>NZ_CP033073.1:0-4800000 GCF_003675325.1 Streptomyces dangxiongensis | reverse complement strand
CGAGTCGCTCGGCGGCACGGCGCTGAACCTGGCCCGGCACGCCGGCTGGCGGGGCCGCACCCGCTACCGGTACGGCGCGATCGAACTCACCGGCCCGCACGTGCACGCCGTCGCCACGGCCTCGCTCGCGCTCACCGCCCTCGCGTTCGGACTGCTGCTGCTGTGGCGGCTGCGGGCGCGGCACTGGAGCGAGGCCACGCCGTACGACGCGGCGCTGAGCGCGGTGCTGCTGTTCACTGTCACCAGCCGGGTCATCAGCCCCCAGTACATGATCTGGCTGATCGGGCTCGCCGCCGTGTGCCTGACCTCGCGCCGCACCGGCCAGCGGCCGGTGGCGGTGCTGATCCTGGCGGCGTCCGCGCTGAGCACCCTCGTGTACCCCATGTACTACCGGGAGGTGATCGACGGCTCCTGGGCCGGCTGTCTGCTGATGCTGGCCCGCAACGGGCTGCTGGCCGTCGCCGCCGTGCTGTCCTTCATGCGGCTGTGGCGGGACGCGCGGCCGCCGGCCGGGGAGACCGTGCCGCCGGTGGAACCCCGGCCCGGTTCCGACCGGCTCCCCGCGCGGGCGCTCAGCTCGCCGTGACGGGATAATTCCGTGCATTCCCGTACGTTCCGGCCCGTGGACCCCATGTACCCAGAACCGCGAGACCCGCACCCGGCACCCCGGGCCGCCGTCGTCGTCATCGGCTACGACGACCGCGCCCATGTGGCCGACGCCGTGCGCTCGGCCCTGGCCCAGAGGCCCGCCGTCGCCGAGGTCATCGCCGTGGACGACGGCTCCACCGACGGCAGCGCCGGGCTGCTCGCCCGGCTGGCCGACGGCGAGCCGCGGCTGCGGGTGGTGCGCCGGGACGTGAACAGCGGCGGCTGCGGCAGCCCGCGCAACGCCGGGATCGACGCGGCGACGGCACCGTACGTGATGTTCCTGGACAGTGACGACGTGCTGCCGCCCGGTGCGGTGGACGCGCTGCTCGCGGCGGCCACCGGGGCGCACGCCGAGGTCGCGAGCGGACTGTGCGTGCGCCGGGAACAGCCGTCGGGGCGCGAACAGCCGTGGCAGGCGTTCCTCTACCCGGCGCACCGCGTCCTCGCCCGCCCCGCCCAGCTCCCCCGGCTGGTCCACGACACGCTGTGCGTCAACAAGCTGTACCGCACCGGTTTCCTGCGCGACCACGGCATCCGCTTCCCCGAGGGCCGCTTCCGCTACGAGGACTTCGTCTTCACCGCGCGGGTGCTGGCCGCGAGCCCGCGCGTCGTGCTCGTACCGGACCGGGTGTACGTGTGGCAGGTGCGCCGGTCTGCCGAGCGGTTGTCGCTCTCGCTGGACCGGGAGCACGTCGAGAACTGGGCGGCGCGCGTCGAGGCGTGTGCGCTGGCGTACGACATCCTGCTGGGTGCCGGGCAGAAGGAGCTGGCCCGGGCGGCGCGCGCCAAGTTCCTCGACCACGAGCTGCGCATGTACGCGCGCGAGCTGGGGCTGCGGGACGCTGCCTACCGGCGCGCGTGGTGGGCGCTCACCCGGGAGTACCTCGCGCGCTACGACGCCGCCGACTGGGAGCCGGACCCCGCCGCCCCCGGCCGGCTGCTCGGGCGGGTCCTGCTGGCGTCCCCCGAGCCCCGCGACCTGCCCCGCCTGGGTGAACTCGCCGCCCGCTCGGCGCGGCTGCTCCCGCCCTACGCCCGCACCCCCGACGGCGTCCCGGTCTGGTCCGCCGACCTGCCCCAGGTCTCCCTGGCCCCGCTCCTGACCCGCCCCGTCCCTGTGCTCCCCCTCGCGGTGGACGCGGAGCTGCGCCCACGCGCGCGTGCCTCGCTCCTGTGTCTGCGGCTGCACGAGCTGTACGGCAGGGTGACCGCGGCGGGCCCGACCGAGGTGGACGTGGTGTGGCACGCGCGTGAGGACGGCCGCGCGCGCGGGCGCACGACGGCCGCGCTCACGCCCTCCGGTCCCGGCATCTGGTCGGCAGAGGTGCCCGTGGGCCTGGCCGGGCTCGGCTCCGGCACCTGGGACCTGCGCCTGACCCTTCGCTTCGCGGACGGCGGGCGACGGGCGGTCACGGCGCACGCCCGGACGGGCGCCGGCCGACTGCGCCGACGCGCTGTGCCGAGCGCCGCGCACGGCGTACTCCTGGCGCAGCCGTACGCCACGCACTCCGGCGCACTCGCGCTGCGCGTGGCGAGCGGTGTACGCGGCGTGCTCGCCGTGGCCCGCGGCCGGCTCCGCCGCCGCCTGCTTCACTGGGACCCGGGCCCACCGAAGAGTCGACGAGGGGACGGCCGCACATGACCTGGCTGATCACCGGCGGTGCCGGATACATCGGGGCGCACGTCGTCCGGGCGATGACCGAGGCGGGCGAGCGCGCGGTCGTCTACGACGACCTGTCCACAGGGATCGCCGAGCGGGTACCGGCCGAGGTGCCGCTGGTGCGCGGGTCCACGCTGGACGCGGAGCTGCTGGCCCGCACCCTCACCGGGCACGGGATCACGGGCGTCGTCCATCTGGCGGCGAAGAAGCAGGTGGGCGAGTCGGTGGACCGGCCGTTGCACTACTACCGGGAGAACGTCGAGGGCCTGCGGGTCCTCCTGGCGGCGGTGACGGCGGCGGAGGTCCCCTCCTTCCTCTTCTCCTCCTCGGCGGCCGTCTACGGCATGCCCGACGTCGACCTGGTCACGGAGGAGACGCCCTGCCGTCCCCTGTCCCCCTACGGCGAGACGAAGCTGGCCGGCGAGTGGCTCGTGCGCGCCACGGGCCGGGCGACCGGCCTCGCCACCGCCTCGCTGCGCTACTTCAACGTGGCGGGCGCGGCCACGCCCGAGCTGGCCGACACGGGCGTGTCCAACCTGATCCCGATGGTCTTCGAGCGGCTCACCGAGGGCGCGCGGCCCCGCATCCTGGGCGACGACTACCCCACCCCCGACGGCACCTGCGTCCGCGACTACATCCACGTGGCCGACCTGGCCGAGGCCCACGTGACCGTCGCCCGCGCCCTCGGTTCCGCCCCGGGCACCGGCCTGACCCTCAACATCGGCCGCGGCGAGGGGGTCTCCGTCCGGGAGATGATCGACCACGTCAACGCGGTCACCGGCTACGACCGCCCCCCGACCGTCACCGCCCGCCGACCCGGTGACCCCGCCCGCGTCGTCGCCTCCGCCGCCCGCATCGCCACGGAGCTGGGCTGGCAGGCCAAGTACGACGTCCAGGACATGATCACCTCGGCCTGGGAGGGCTGGGTGCGCAGCCACCCGGAGGCGGCACGCTCGTAGGGAACACGGGCCACACGGGGAACACGGCGAACACAGCGAAGACAGCCACCGGCCGAGCGCGCCGGCCGGGGCGCGCGGTGAGCCGGCCACGGGCGCGCGTCACAGCGCCCTGAGCGCCGCCGCCGTGGCCCGGGCCAGCTTCTCCAGGTAACCCTTGGGCGGCTTGGGGGAGCGGATGACGACCGAGCGCCAGTACAGGGGGCCGGAGATCAGGTCGAGGGCGAGGTCGGGATCCACACCGGCGCGGAGTTCGCCGCGTTGCGCCGCCGCCGCGACGATCCCGCTGGCCACGCCCTCCTGACCGTCCCGCAGCGCCTTCTGGAAGGCCTCGGCGAGGTCGGGGTTGCGGGCGGCCTCGGCCTGGAGGTCGGGGATGACCTGCGAGGCGACGGGGTGCCGCAGGGCGCGGGAGGTGACCTCGTACAGCAGGTGCAGGTCGCCCTCCAGGGAGCCGGTGTCGGGGACCGGGAAGCCCGTCACCGCCATGGCCGAGACGACGTCCAGGACCAGGTGGAGCTTGGAACGCCAGCGCCGGTAGACCGCCGTCTTGCCCACGCCCGCCCGCCGCGCGATCCCCTCGATGGACATGCGCGCGTACCCGGCCGCCGCCAGTTCCTCGAAGACGGCCGCGCGGATGGCCTCGGTCACGTCCTCGCGCAGGACGGCGGCCCCGGCGGGGGCCCGGCGGCGCGGACGCGCCGGCGGCTCGTCGGCGGGCTCGGCGTTCGTCGTCATGCCGCACAGCATAGGCCGTAGCGACGAAACGGTTGCGTTCCGACGTCCATTGGGCCTACGCTCGCGTTGCGACGATACGGTCCCGTCCCGACGTAAAGAACGTAAAGAGAAACGCGGGGAAACGCCGGGCGACGGGACACGGACGCGGCGACCCCGGCGGCAGCCGGACGCAGCAGCCCCCTCCCCCCGAGCGAAAGCAGCGGATGTGAGCCAGGTCCTCCACACACCGCCCCCCACCCGGGCCCGGACCGACGACGACCTCCCGGCCCTGGCCGCCCGGCACGGCCTGTCGGTCAGCGGCGCCCGCCCCTCCCTGCCGGAGTACGTCCGCCACTTGTGGGCGCGGCGCCACTTCATCGGCGCGTTCGCCACCGCCAAGCTCACGGCGCAGTACAGCCAGGCGAAGCTGGGCCAGTTGTGGCAGGTCATGAACCCGCTGCTGAACGCGGCGGTCTACTACTTCATCTTCGGCGTCCTGCTCGGTACCAAGCAGCACGTGCCCGACTACGTGCCCTTCCTGGTCACGGGCGTGTTCATCTGGACCTTCACGCAGAGTTCGATCATGGCGGGCACCCGGGCGATCTCCGGCAACCTGGGCCTGGTCCGCGCCCTGCACTTCCCGCGCGCCGCGCTGCCGATCTCCTTCGCGCTCCAGCAGCTCCAGCAGCTCCTGTTCTCGATGGCCGCGCTGGTCGTCATCCTGCTCTGTTTCGGCGTACCGGTCGCCGCCTCCTGGCTGCTGGCGGTCCCCGCACTCGTCCTCCAGTTCACGTTCAACGCCGGCGTGTCGATGATCGTGGCCCGGATGGGCGCCAAGACGCCGGACATCGCCCAGCTAATGCCCTTCCTGCTGCGTACGTGGATGTACGTGTCCGGCGTGATGTGGAGCATCGACAAGATCACCAAGCACGACCACCTGCCGCACCTCGTGACGGTCCTGCTCCAGATCAACCCGGCCGCCGTCTACATCGACCTGATGCGGTTCGCGCTGATCGACAGCTTCCACGCCAGGTCCCTGCCGCCGCACGTGTGGGCGGCGGCCACCGGCTGGGCCCTGCTCGCCGGCATCGGCGGTTTCATCTACTTCTGGAAGGCTGAGGAGACGTACGGCCGTGGCTGAGCAGACCCCCGGGACGACCGGGACCATCGAGACCGCCGGGACCATCGGGGCGGGCGGGGCGAGCGGGGCGGCCGGGAAGGTTCCCACCGTCGTCGCCGACCGCGTCGACATCGTCTACCGGGTCAACGGCACCGGCGCGGGCCGCGGCTCCGCCACCGCCGCCCTCAACCGCATCCTGCGCCGCCGGCAGACCGAGCAGGCGGCCGGTGTGCGCCGGGTGCACGCGGTGCGGAAGGTGTCGTTCGTCGCGTACAAGGGCGAGGCGATCGGGCTCATCGGCACCAACGGTTCCGGCAAGTCCACCCTGCTCAAGGCGGTCGCCGGGCTGCTGCCGGTGGAGAGCGGCCAGATCTTCACCGACGGCCAGCCCTCCCTGCTCGGCGTCAACGCGGCCCTGATGAACGACCTCACCGGTGAGCGCAACGTGCTCCTCGGCGGCCTCGCCATGGGGATGTCCCGGGAGCAGGTCAAGGAGCGCTACCAGGACATCGTCGACTTCTCCGGGATCAACGAGAAGGGCGACTTCATCACCCTGCCGATGCGCACGTACTCCTCCGGCATGGCCGCCCGGCTCCGGTTCTCCATCGCCGCCGCCAAGGATCACGACGTCCTGCTGATCGACGAGGCGCTGGCCACCGGCGACCGCTCCTTCCAGAAGCGGTCCGAGCAGCGGATCCGCGAGCTGCGGCAGCACGCGGGCACGGTGTTCCTGGTCAGCCACAACAACAAGTCGATCCGTGACACCTGCGAACGGGTCCTGTGGCTGGAGCGCGGCGAGCTGCGCATGGACGGGCCGACGGAAGAGGTCATGAAGGAGTACGAGGCCTTCACCGGCGAGAAGAAGCCGGCCGCCAAGCCGGTTGCCAAACCGGCCGTCGAGCCGGCCGCCAAGGCCTGAACGACCCCGGACGGGCTCCCTCACCGGGCACATATATCCCTTTCATCTGTTTAATGACAGTATGTGATGGAAGGTGTGCCCGGAGACATCGAGCCGAAGGAGTCCCCCGCGATGCCCCAGTTGAGCGTGATCGTCTACGGGCCGAACACCCAGGGGCATCTGACCGAACTCCTCGGCTCCCTGGACGCCCACCCGCTCAGCGACGCCGAGGTGATCGTCGTCGCGGTCGGCGAGTGGGCGCGGGAGACGGCCGAGCGCCACGCCCCGGACACGGTCATCGTCGCCCTGCCGGAGGGCACCGGTGACGCGGAGGCGCGGGCGGCCGGCGCCGCCCGTGCCTCCGGCCGCTGGCTGCACTTCGTGCACGCCAAGGACGGCCTGCCCGCCGGCGCGCCCCGCCTGATCGCCGAACGGACCGCCGAACTGGACGCCACCGGCGACGGGGACGCCACCGGCACCCCGGAAGCCCCCGGCGCGCCCGGTGGCCCCGACGCCCCCGTCGACGTGCTGCTCTTCGACCACGTCACCACCACCTGGCGGACCGCCGCCACCCCCTCCCGCGACGGCCGCCTCCTCGCCGCCGTCGGCCGGGCCCCACTGCCCCTGGCCGGGGCCGCCCATCTGCTGCGGCTCACCCCGCTGCTCGGCAACCGCGCGCTGCGCGCCGCGTTCTGGCGGGCGCACGAGGAGCGGCTCACCACCGACGACGAACCGCACGCCGCCCACGCGGCCCTGCTGTACGCCGGCCGCGTCGCCTGTCTGAACCAGTCGGCGTACGAGAACCGCGTGCTGCGCCCCGAGAGCCTGCCGCCGCGCGCCCCCGAGGACCGGCTCGCCCTCGTCGACCGCTACGAGTCCCTGCTCCCGCTCACCGGGGAGCGCCGCGCCGTCCGCACGGTGCTGTACAACCTGATGGTGCGTGATCTGCTGCGCACCTTCGCCCGTGAGGACCTGCCCGACCCCGTGGCCCGCGAGTTCTTCCGGCGCGCCTCCCTGGCGGCGCTGCGCTGGCGCCCCGAGGGCCATCAGCGGCCGGCGGGCCTGGAGGGCGTACGGCACGCGCTGCTGGAGGAGGGCGCGTACCACCGCTACCGGGCGTTCCAGGCCGCCAACCGCACCCGCCGCGCCGCCCGGAAGGCCGTACGGACGCGCAAACGGCGGCTGGGCGCGAAGGTCCGCGACCACCAGTACCGCCGCGCCCTGAACCGCCCGCTGCGCCCCGACCTCGCCGTGTTCGCCGCGTACTGGGACCGCGGGGTCGCCTGCAACCCGGCCGCGATCGCCGCGAAACTCGCCGAACTCGCCCCGCACATCCACCCGGTGTGGGTGGTGACCGGCCAGAACGCGGCCCTGCTGCCCCCCGGCACCGACCACGTCGTCCCCGGCACCCGCCGCTACTGGGAGACCCTGGCCACCGCCACGTATCTGACGAACAACGTCAACTTCCCCAACGCGGTCGTCAAACGCCCCGGACAGATCCACCTCCAGACCCACCACGGCACCCCCCTCAAACGCATGGGCCTGGACCAGATGGACCACCCGGCCGCCGCCAAGGGCCTGGACTTCGCCGCCCTGCTGACCCGGATCGACCGGTGGGACTACAGCGTCAGCGCCAACAGCCACTCCACCCGCATGTGGGAGCGCGCCTACCCGGCCCGCTACACGTCCCTGGACCACGGCTATCCGCGCAACGACGTCTTCTGCACGGCCACGGCGGCCGACGTCCGCGCGGCCCGCGCCCGCCTCGGCATCGCCCCCGGCACGACGGCCGTCCTGTACGCCCCCACCCACCGCGACTACGAGGCCGGGTTCACCCCCCGCCTCGACCTCGCCGCCCTCGCCGACCGCCTCGGCGACGACACGGTCCTCCTCGTCCGCGCCCACTACTTCTACGGCGGCGCGGTCTCCCCGCTGACCGGCCTGCGCCGCTCCGGCCGGATCATCGACGTCTCCTCCTACGATCCCGTCGAGGAACTGTGCCTGGCCGCCGACGTACTGGTCACGGACTACTCCTCGATCATGTTCGACTACGCCAACCTGGACCGCCCCATCGTGATCCACGCCGATGACTGGGAGACGTACCGCACCACCCGGGGCGTCTACTTCGACCTGATGGCCGAACACCCCGGCCAGGTCGCGCGCACCCAGGAGGAACTGGTCGAGATCTTCGCCTCCGGTGCCTGGCGCGACGAGAGCGCGGCCAAGGCGAGGGCTGCGTTCCGGCGCCGGTTCTGCGAGTACGACGACGGACGCGCCGCCGAACGGGTCGTACGGCGGGTGTTCCTGGGCGAACCGGAGGAATCGCTGCCGCCGGTACTCCCGCTCGAGGACCGCACTCCCGCCCCCACCCCCGAGGAGGCCACGGCATGACCCGCCCCGACGTCACGGTCACGGTCATCGTCTACAACGACGCCGCCCGCCTCCCCCGCGCGGTCGCGTCCGTGCGCGCGCAGACCCACCCCGGCATCGAGATCGTCATCAGCGACGACCACTCCGAGGACGACACACCGGCCGTGGCCCGCGAGCTGGCGGCCCGGGACCACCGCATCCGCTATCTCCGCCTGCCCCGCAACAGCGGCGGGTGCAGCGCCCCGCGCAACCGGGCCGTGGAGATCGCCCGGGCGCCGTACCTGATGTTCCTGGACAGCGACGACGAACTCCCGCCGCGGTCGGTCGAGTCGCTGCTCGCGGCCCACCGCGAACGGGAGGTCGACTTCACCATGGGCGCGGTCCGCCGGGTCCGGGTGGACACCGGCCGGCGCTCGACCTGGATGCCGCACCTGGTCGCCGAGCGCCGCACGGTGGAGGGCATCGGGGCGGACCCGCGGCTGTTCTTCGAGCACCTGTCGACCAGCAAGATGTACGCCCGCTCCTTCCTGGACCGCCACCGGCTCCGCTTCCCCGAGGGCATCCACTACGAGGACCAACTGTTCTCGGCGCAGGCGTACTGCCTGGCGAAGGCGTTCACGATCATCCCCGACCCGGTGTACGTCTGGTACATCGAGCCGTTCGCCGACGCGGCCTCCGCCTCCATCTCCAACCAGCGGCACCGGATCTCCAACGTCCGCGACCGGGTCCACGTCCAGCACCTCATCGACGACTTCCTGGTGAGCAGCGGGCACGCCGGGCTGCGGGCGGACAAGGACTACAAGTTCCTCAAGCACGACTTCCGGATGTACGCCGGTGATCTGCCCTACCGCGACGAGGAGTGGCTCACGGCCTTCGCCGGCCTCATGAACCCCTACCTGGACACGCTGGCCCCCGAGGCGTACGCCCGGCTGCCCCGCGCCGAGCGGGTGGTGCTGGAGCTGCTGCGGGACGACCGGCTGTCCGAGGTCCGGCCTGCGGCGCGCGGGCTGGGGCACGCGGTGGCGCCGAGGCGGGTCACGGCCGACGCGGCGGGCGGCCCGTACTGGGGCGACACGGTCCCCGCCACGGACCGGGCCCGCCGCGAACTGGACCTCTCGGAGCTGGAGCTGGACACCCGGCCCTTCCCCACGGCCCAGTTCCGCCACGAGATCACGGACCTGACCTCCGGTCCCGGAGCGTCCCTGGCCCTCGCCGTGCGCACCTACGACCCCGGGCTGCGCCTCCCGGTCGGCCCCCAGCGCGCCTGCCTGCTGCTCTCCCCCGGCGGGCACCGCATGACGGTCCCCTTCCGACTGGACCCGGTCCGGCCCGGCGTGTTCGAGGGCACCGTCCGCCTCGACCTGGCCACCGCACAGCCGCCCCTCCAGGGCTTCGAGGGCGTACGGCACCCGCTGCTGCGACTCGACCAGCAGGGGCTGTCCCACACCGGCCTCCTGCTCGCCCCGCTGGACTTCCCCACGCGCAGGATCCGCGTGCCCTACCGCTCCGGCGCCACCCCGCACGAGATCGTCCTCGAACCGGAGGGCCGCAACCCCGGCCGCCTCCAACTGCGCTGGCGCCCGGTGGGGGTGACGGCTCGGGTGATCCGGCCGGTGGTCCGGCACGTGGCCCGGCCGCGGATCCGCAGCGCTGCCCAACTGGTGGCGAGCCTGCTGAGGTGAGACGGGCGCAGGGCACCGTTCCGCCGAGCCGTTCCCGCACCCCGTGGAGTCACCGTGGCCCAACTGGTCCCTCCGACGGCCGTCACCCCGGCCCGGCCGCCCGGCGGCGGTCTGCGGGCCCGGCTGCGCGAGGCGGTGCGCCGGCAGCCCGCGCACATCACGTTCGCCCCGCGCGAGACAGGGCGTGCCGTCGCCCTCCAGCTATCGCTGTCCGTCCTCGGGTTCACCGTCCTGCTGCTGCTGAACCGGCATCTCGGCCACGGGGTGACGAGCGTGCTCGGCCGCTGGGACGCGGCCAACTACCTGTCCGTGGCCGCGCACGGCTACCCCGACCGGCTCACCTTCCGGCCCGACGGCGTGCCCGACTACAACACGCTCGCCTTCTTCCCCCTGTTCCCCGGGGTGATCCTCGCCGTGCACGCGGTGACCGGGCTGACCCTGGCCCACGCCGGTGTGCTGGTCTCCTGGGTGGCCGGAGCGGTGGCGGCGAGCGGGGTGCACACACTGGCGCGGGCAGTCGTCGGCAGCCGCGCCGCCCTCGTCTGCGTGGGGCTGTGGGCGTGTTCGCCGTACGCGTTCGTGCTCTGGATCCCGTACTCGGAGGCCGTGTTCACCGCTGTGCTTGTGTGGGCGCTCGTGGCCCTGGTCGCCCGGCGGTGGGTGACGGCGGGGCTCCTGTGCACGCTGGCCGGGACGGTCCGTCCCACCGCGTCGGTGCTGGTCGCGGTGACCGCCCTGACGGGGCTGGTGGCGCTGGCCGGCCGCCGTGACGGCCTGCGGCCCCTGGCCGCGACCGTGCTGGCCCCGCTGGGCCTGGTGTGGAGCTGGCTGTATCTCGGCAGCAGGATCGGCTCGCTCACGGGCTGGTTCGTGGCGCAACGGGCCTGGGGCCAGTCCTTCGACCTCGGCCGGGGCACCGTCCAGTTCCTGCGCCACGCGGCCGGGGAGCACTCGCCCGACATGCGGTACGTGGCCGTGCTCACGACGATCGCCGCCGTCGCCGTCGGGACCGTCGCGCTGGCGCTGGACCGGCGGGTGCCGTGGCCCCTGGTGCTGCTCGTGGCGGGCGCCTGGCTGCTGATGGTCGGCGTGTCCGGTGCCCCGTTCTCCAAGCCCCGCTTCATGCTGCCGTTCCTGCCCGTCCTGCTGCTGTCGCCGGCGCCCGCCCTGGCCAGGGCCCGGCGGGAGGTGCGCTGGATGGTGTACGGGAGCGGCGCGGTGTTCGCCGGCTGGTACGGGGCCGGACTGCTCGCGCTGTTCCGGCCCGCACCCTGACGTCCGGTACGCCGGGAAAAGCCGCTATATGCTGAATCGTCGCGCTCGGCCTGCCGGCCCCTGTTCCCGCACCGACCGGACTGGAGAGACCCTTGGACGGCGGAACGGCTCACCTCGCCCGCCTGCGGGCGCTGCCCCTGCTCGCCGCCGTCGTCCTCGTCGTCCTGCACGTCTTCGCCTATCCGGCGACCCGGTTCTCCAACGACTCCTACCGCTACGCCCGCGAGGCCTACGAGTTCCTCGGTGACTCCCCCCGGCAGGCCCGGCAGAAGGCCGTCGCCGCCTACTGCGCCGACACCGCCCGGCTCGTGCACCGCAACCGGCTGCTGGACCAGCGGGGGTTCGGCGAGCCGGGGCGGGAGGCGGCGTACCGGCACACCTGCGAGACGAAGTACCGCGACGGGCTCACCCCGACCAGCCCGAAGTACGAGCGCATCTTCCGCACCCGGCCCGGCTACCCGCTGATGGCCGCGCCGTTCGTGGCGCTGCTCGGCGCCAAGGCGGGCCTGACCGCGGTGGCGCTCGCCTTCACGACGGCCGCCGGATGGCTCGTGTACCTGCTGCTGCGCGCGCTGCGCTCCCCACCGCCGGCCGCCGTCCTCGGCCAGATCCTGTACTACGTCACACCGCTCGCGCAGTGGGGCGGGCGCCCCCTGTCCGAAGGACCGGTGACGGCCCTGATGACGGCCCTGCTGCTCGCCTCCGTCCTGCTGCTGCAAGGCCGGGTCGCCCGGGGCGCGACGCTCTTCGCCGGCGCCTTCGCCCTAGGGGCCGCCGTCAAGTACTCCAGCTTCCTGATCATCGGGCTGTTCACTGCGGTGGCCGCGTACGCGATCCTGCTCCTGGTCCGGCGCGCACGGCAGCGCGGCACCTGGGTGCTCGCCGGACTCGCGACGGCCGGCACGGTGACCGTGCTCGCCGTCAGCGGGGCGTTCGGGCTGCCGGGCATGACCGACTCGCTGCAGGACATGTTCACCCTGCACTGGACCTACCCCGAGGTCTCCGGCCCCTGGCGCTCCCTGCTCCGGCTGAACACCGTCTACTGGTGGCAGTGGCTCCAGCAGGAGGCCCTCGCCCCGCTGCTGCTCACGCTCCTCGCGGCCGGCGCGTGGGGGCTGTGGAAACGCTCGGTGCCGGTGGCCCTGTGCGTCCTCGCGACGGGCCTGACCGGATTCGCGACCATGGCCGCGCACCCGCTGGCCGTGGAGCAGGACCGGCTCTACGTCCAGGTCTGGCTCGTTCCCGTGATCGGCCTGCCCCTCGCCCTGGAACGGCTGTGGCGGCGGGGAGGCACGGCACCCGCCGCCCCCGACGGCGACCGGACGGCCGGAGAGCCGGCCGGCTGCGCCACCTGACCCCTCCGCCCACCGGTGCACGGCACCCGGCGCACGCGGGAAAGGGAAAGGCGCCCCGGACCGTCACCGGCCCGGGGCGCCCTCTCCGCCGTACGGCTACGAGTGGGTCCGCAGCAGCGTCCGCATCGTGCGCATCGCCACCGACAGGTTGGCGAGGTCGAAGGAGTCCGAGCCGCGGATCTCCTCCAGGGTGGTGCGGGCACGGCCCAGGATCGCGGTGTTCTTCTCCTCCCACGCCGTGAACCGCTGCTCCGGCGTCGAGGTGCCGTCGCCCGCCGCGAAGACGTCCGCGGTGAGCGCCGCGTGGGCCGCGTACAGGTCCTCGCGGATGGAGGCGCGGGCCATGGACTGCCAGCGGTCGGACCGGGGCAGCTCGATGATGCGGTCCATAAGCTGCGTGATCCCCAGCCGGTCGGCGAGGTCGTAGAAGATCTCGGCGACGTCCAGCGGCTCCCTGCCCATGCGGTCGGCCACCGAGACGATGTCCAGCGCCGGGAACGCGGAGGAGAAGCCGGCCACCCGGGTGGCGAGTTCGTCCGGGACACCGGCCTCGGACAGCTCGTCGTACACGTGCTGGTACCACTCCAGGTCCGCGCCGCGCAGCAGCTTCGGCAGCTCCTGCCAGACCCGCTCGACCCGCTCGGCGAAGAACTCCACCGTCTCGGCGAGCTGCAGCGGCTGCGGCCGGTTGTTGAGCAGCCAGCGGGTGCCGCGCTCGATCAGGCGCCGCGAGTGCAGCCGGATACGGGTCTGGACGGCGGCCTCGACCCGGTTGTCCAGGGCCTCCACCTCGTCCCACACCGGCGCCGAGCTGAAGATCCTGCGGGCCGCGGTCTGGGCGCGCACGATCTCCTCCAGCGAGGCGCCGGTCTCCTCGCGCAGACGGTGCAGATACGTGGTACCGCCCGTGTTGACCGTGTCGTTGACCAGCACGGTCGTGGTGATCTCGCGGCGCAGCGGGTGGTTGTCGATCGCGTCGGCGAAGCGCTCGCGCAGGGCCGTCGGGAAGTACGCGTGCAGCAGGCCGCGCAGGTAGGGGTCGTCCGGCAGCGAGGTGCTCAGCAGCTCCTCGGCGACCGTGATCTTCGTGTACGCCAGCACCACGGCCGTCTCCGGGCCGGTCAGGCCCTGGCCCTGGCCGAGGCGCTCGCGGATCTGGCGGTCGGTGGGCAGGAACTCCAGCGCCCGGTCCAGGTGGCCCTCGCGCACCAGGTGGCGGATGAACCGCTGCTGGGCGTGGAGCATGTCCTTGGCCTGGGACAGGGCGTTGGCGAGGGCGGTGTTCTGCGCGTAGTTGTTGCGCAGCACCAGGACGCCGACCTCGTCGGTCATCTCGGCGAGCAGCTTGTTGCGCTGCTTGACGGTCATGTCGCCGTCCGTGACCAGGCCGTTCAGCAGGATCTTGATGTTCACCTCGTGGTCGGAGGTGTCCACGCCGGCGCTGTTGTCGATCGCGTCGGTGTTGATCCGGCCGCCGTGCAGGGCGAACTCGATGCGGCCGAGCTGGGTCAGGCCCAGGTTGCCGCCCTCGCCGACGACCTTGACGCGCAGGTCGGCACCGTCGACGCGGATGGCGTCGTTGGCCTTGTCGCCGACGTCGGCGTTGGACTCCGCCGACGACTTCACGTACGTGCCGATGCCGCCGTTCCACAGCAGGTCCACCGGCGCCCGCAGGATCGTCTTCATCAGGTCGGCCGGGGTCATCTTGGAGATCTTCCCCTCGATGCCCAGGGCCTGCCGGATGTGGTTGTTGAGCGTGATCGACTTGGCGCTGCGCGGGAAGATCCCGCCGCCCGTCGACAGCAGCGTGGTGTCGTAGTCGGCCCAACTGGAGCGGGACAGCTCGAACAGGCGGCGGCGCTCGGCGTAGGAGACGGCCGCGTCCGGGGTGGGGTCGATGAAGATGTGCCGGTGGTCGAAGGCGGCGACCAGGCGGATGTGCTCGCTCAGCAGCATGCCGTTGCCGAACACGTCACCGGACATGTCGCCGATGCCGACGACCGTGAAGTCCTCGGACTGGGTGTCCACGCCCAGCTCGCGGAAGTGCCGCTTCACGGACTCCCAGGCGCCGCGCGCGGTGATGCCCATGCCCTTGTGGTCGTAGCCGGCCGAGCCGCCGGACGCGAAGGCGTCACCGAGCCAGAAGTTGTACGTGCCGGCTACCTGGTTGGCGATGTCCGAGAACGTCGCCGTGCCCTTGTCGGCGGCGACCACCAGATAGGTGTCGTCCCCGTCGTGCCGGACCACGTCCTGCGGCGGCACGACCTCACCGGCGACCATGTTGTCGGTGATGTCGAGCAGCGCCGAGATGAACGTCTTGTAGCTGGCGATGCCCTCGGCCAGCCACGCGTCCCGGTCCTCGGCCGGGTCGGGTAGCTGCTTGGCGACGAAGCCGCCCTTGGCGCCGACCGGCACGATGACGGTGTTCTTCACCATCTGCGCCTTGACCAGGCCGAGGATCTCCGTACGGAAGTCCTCGCGCCGGTCGGACCAGCGCAGACCACCGCGCGCGACCTTGCCGAACCGCAGGTGCACGCCCTCCACGCGCGGCGAGTACACCCAGATCTCGTACGCCGGGCGGGGCGCGGGCAGGTCCGGGATGGCCTGCGGGTCGAACTTCATGGACACGTACTCGTGCGGCTTGCCGCCGAGTGCCTCCTGGAAGAAGTTCGTGCGCAGGGTCGCCTTGATGACGGTCAGGAACGACCGCAGGATGCGGTCCTCGTCCAGGCTGGCCACCTGCTCCAGGGCCGCGTCCAGCTCCTCCAGCAGGGCGTCGGTGATCTCCAGCCCGGCCTGCTGCCGCTCCGGCGACATCCGCGCCTCGAACAGGGAGACGAGGAGCCGGGTGGTGTGGACGTTGTTGCGGAGGGTGTCCTCCATGTAGTCCTGCGAGAAGGTCGAGCCGGCCTGGCGCAGGTACTTGGCGTAGGCGCGCAGCACCATCGCCTGGCGCCAGGTCAGTCCGGCGCTCAGCACGAGGGCGTTGAAGCCGTCGTTCTCGGCCTGGCCGGTCCAGGTCGCGGCGAACGCGTCCTGGAACCGCTCACGGGCGTCGCCGCCCAGGTAGTCGCTGCTGGAGCCGCCGAGCGACTTCGGCATGCGCAGACCGAAGTCGTAGATCCAGGCGGTGGTGCGGTCGGTGCAGCGCAGCTCGTACGGCCGCTCGTCCGTGACCTCCACGCCCAGGCGGCTGAGCACGGGCAGCACCTGGGACAGGGAGACCGAACCGCCCTTCTGGTAGATCTTGAAGCGGCGCTCCTCGGGCGTGGCGCCCACCGGCTCGTACAGGCTCAGCGAGAAGACCTTGTCCTCGCCCAACTGCTCCAGGTGCTGCAGGTCGGCGACCGCCGTGCGCGGCGGGTGGTCGGCCTTGTACCCCTCGGGGAAGGCGTTGTTGTAGCGGCGCAGCACCTCGGCCGCGTATTCCTCGCCGCACTCGGCGGTCAGCGCCTCCGCGAACGCGTCGGCCCAGGAACGGGCCGCCGCGACCAGGCGGGCCTCGATGCGCTCCTTGTCGGCGTCCGACAGCTCGGACAGCTCGGTGCCCTGCGGGACGCGGACCACGAAGTGCAGGCGGGACAGGATCGACTCGGTGTTCCAGGCGGTGAAGTCGACGCTGATGCCGCCCAGCTCCTCCTTCAGGATGTCGATGATCCTCAGGCGGACGCCGGTGGTGTAGCGGTCGCGCGGGAGGTAGACGAGGGCCGAGTAGTAGCGGCCGTACTCGTCCTGGCGCAGGTACAGCCGCAGCCGGCGGCGCTCCTGGAGGTAGAGCACGCTGGTCACTATGGCCTGGAGTTCGGTGACCGGCGTCTGGAACAGCTCGTCGCGCGGGTAGGTCTCCAGGATCTGGAGCAGGTCGCGGCCGTCGTGGCTGTGCGGCGAGAACCCGGCGCGCTCCAGCACCTCCTCGACCTTGCGGCGGATCACCGGGACGCGGCGCACGGACTCGGTGTAGGCGGCGGAGGAGAACAGGCCGAGGAAGCGGCGCTCGCCGACGACGTTGCCGTCCGCGTCGAACTTCTTGACGCCGATGTAGTCCAGGTACGACGGCCGGTGCACGGTGGCCCGGCTGTTGGCCTTGGTCAGCACCAGCAGCTTGTGCTCGCGGGCCTTGGCCCGGGCGTCGGCCGGGAGCCGCTCGAAGGAGGGGCTGACCGGGTGCCGGTCCTCCTCGGCGTGGTGCGGGTCGGAACGCAGTATGCCCAGACCGGTGCCGGGCACGGCGGCGAGCGTGTCGTCGTCGCGCAACTGGTACTCGCGGTAGCCGAGGAAGGTGAAGTGGTCGTCGGCCAGCCAGCGCAGCAGCTCGCGGGCCTCCTCGATCTCGGGCTTCGCCAGGTCGGCGGGGGCAGGCTCGTCCGCCAGGCCGTCGGCGATGCGCATCGAGGTGTTCCGCATCTTTTCCCAGTCCTCGACGGCCTCACGGACGTCCGACAGGACACGCAGCAGATCGGCGGAGATCTGCTTGAGGTCGGCGCGGTCGGTCTCCCGGTCGATCTCGACGTGGATCCAGGACTCGACGTGCGCGTCGTGCGGGAGGTCGCCGGTGGGCGGGGTCGCCAGCACCTCGATCAGCTTGCCGGTCAGGTCCCGCCGGACCACGAACTGCGGGTGGATGACGACGTGGATGCCGCGTCCCTGCCGGGTCAGCTCGTTGGTGACCGAGTCGACGAGGAAGGGCATGTCGTCGGTCACGACCTCCACCACGGTGTGGCTGCAGGTCCACCCGTTCTCCTCCACGGACGGGGTGTGCACCCGGACGTTCGCGGTGCCCTGCGGGCGGGTCTCGGCGAGACGGTGGTGCGAGACCGCGGCGCCGAAGACGTCGACCGGGTCGCGGTCGGCCAGGTCTTCCGGTGCGGTGTGCAGGTAGTAGCGCTGGAGGAACGTGAGCAGGGATTCGCCGTCCGGGGTGCCGGAGCCGCCCTCGCTCGTCGTCCCGGTCGGTAGGTGCCCCCCGACCGGGCTGTTCTCAGCTACCCGGGCGGCCCGTTCGAGCAGCTCGGCCTTGGCTTCGTCCAGCTTGGTCTGCATTGTCCTCTGGCTCCTGTCGCGCGCCGTTGCGTGACGTAGAAGGAAGTACGGTCTCTTTCCCCCCGGCTCGACGCCACGGCCCGGGATGTCCGGTCCGGTACGACGCTATGCCGCGAGGTGAGATTCGTGGGGGGTATTCGGCCATTTCCGGCACGCCCGTCGACTGTGACGCTGCTCTCGGCACCGCCGCGTCCCGGAGCGTCCTCGGCGTCCTGGGGGCACCGGTGCCCCCGTCCCGCCCGCGAAGATCGGCGATCGCCGCCCGGTCACGGAGGTGTTCCGTGCAACCCGGGCGCGGGGCGGGAGCGGCGTCGCTCCCGCGAGATATCGCGCTGATCACGCCACAAGGCTATCGCCACTTACCCGGGACCCGTCATGAGCCGTATGTGTACAAAACCGAGGGGTGAAGTTTGACGTTCTGCACAGCGGCGGTACGCGGCCGGGTGGCGTAACCGGCGATCCGGTCGCGCCCCCGCGCACGCGGACGCACCCTGAGAAGCGCCGGGCCCCCTTGGCAAGCGCCTCCGACGGAGGCACGGTGGCCAGTGTGCCCGGAGTCTGCCCGGAGGAGCCGACCATGCCCACCCAGATCCTGATCGTCACCGGTGACGCGGCGGAGTCCCTGGAGGTGCTCTACCCCTACCAGCGGCTGCGCGAGGAAGGCTACGACGTCCACATCGCGGCCCCCACCCGCAAGACCCTCCGCTTCGTCGTCCACGACTTCGAACCCGGCTACGACACGTACACCGAGAAGCCCGGGTACACCTGGCCCGCCGACCTGGCCTTCGCCGAGGTCGACCCCGGCCGGTACGCGGCCCTGGTCATCCCCGGCGGCCGGGCCCCCGAGTACCTGCGCAACGACCCCGAACTCCGCAAGATCCTCAAGGCCTTCTTCGACGCGGACAAGCCGGTCGCCCAGATCTGCCACGGCCCGCTGCTCACCGCCGCGATCGACTCCCTCCAGGGCCGCCGGGTCACGGCGTACCCGGCGCTGGAACCCGACATGCAGGCCGCCGGCGCGGGCTTCCAGGACACCGAGGCGGTCGTGGACGGCACGCTGGTCTCCGCCCGCGCCTGGCCGGACCACCCGGCCTGGATGCGGGAGTTCCTGAAGATCCTGCGCACGAAGGCACCGGCCACACCGGAGTGACGGACGACACCGCGTGCCCCCGGGGGCCCGGCTCCCGGGTGGGCCGTTTCCGGGTGAGCCCGGCTCCCGGATGAGCCCGGCTTCCGGGTGGGCCGGCATTCATGCCGGGTACGCCGGCAGCGCCCCCCGGGGGCGGGCCGTTACCGCTGCCGGGCTACGCCGATATCCTCCGCGCCTCCGCCACGGCCTCGGCCAGCGTGTCGACCACCGGCACCCCGACCGCCTCCAGGCTGGCCCGGCTGTGCGAGCCCCCGGTGTACAGCACGGCACGCGCGCCCACGTGCCGTGCGGCGACCGCGTCGTCCGCCGCGTCCCCGATCACCACGGTCCGCTCCGGCGCCGCCCGCCCCGTCAGCGCCTCCAGATGCCGCACCATGTGCTCCGCCTTGCTGCCACCGGACGGCCCCGTACGCCCGTCGACCCGGAGGAAGTGCGCCTCGATCCCGAAGCCCCGCACCAGCGGCACCAGGTCCTCGTGCCCGTACATGCTCAGCAAGGACTGGCTGTGTCCCGCCGACCGCCACCCGGCGAGCAGCTCCGCCGCACCCTCGGTGAGCGCGCAACGCACCCGGTGCTCGGCGTAGTACCGGTGGAAGACCCCGTCCATCAGCTCCCACTCGGCGCCCGTCGGCAGCCGGCCCAGCAGCCGTTCGTAGAACTTCGGCACCGGCACGCAGTACAGCGACCGGTACTGCTCCAGCGTGATCGGCGCGAGGCCCAGCTCGGCGAAAGCCGCGTTCGTCGCCCCGATGATCGCGTCATTGTCGTGGAACAGCGTTCCGTTCCAGTCCCAGACGATGTGCGCGCTTCCCTGCGTCCCCATGTCGAGAACCGTACCCGCCGCCACTGACAGTCACGACTCCCTCGCAGGTCAGGCCCGTCCGACCAGGTTGGGGATCTCCTGCGTGGCGTACCACAGCAGCTCGTGGTCGTCCGCCCCGTCCACCACGAACTGCGCGTCGTCGTCCCCGCCGTCCGCCGCGTCGAGGGCGTCCGCCGCCGCGCGCACGTCCCGCTCCGCGTCGTCCGCGTCGACGTGCACGGCAGCCGCCTTCGCGAGCGGCACCGCCGTCTTCACCGTCACCTCGCCCAGGGCGGCCGGGTCGAGCCCGCGGTCGGGGTCGGCGCCCGCGACGCCGTCGGGCACGTCGACGGCGACGACGACCCGGCGCCGCACCGCGTCCGGATCCGCCGCCAGCAGCCGCAGCGAGGCGAGGGCCGCACGGCTGAGCGCCGCGTACTCCAGCTCCTCGATGTCGTCGGAGAGGTACCACTCGCGCAGCGCGGGCGTGACGGCGTACGCCACGAGGGGCCCGCTGGCCAGCTCGCCCGTCCTGTGCGCCTCGGCGAGAGCGGTGAGGGTCAGGGGGACGTAGACGCGCATGCTGGCCGCTCTTTCCTGGTCGAAGGCTCCGCTGGGGCCCCGGGAGGAAGCGGCTGGCGCGTCTCCCGGCGGGCCTTCAGGATACGTGCGCCCCGTCCCCTTTCGAGCCCCTGCCGGACGCCGCCGGGGCGTCCACTCCGGTACGCCCGTTCACCCTCCCCCGCCGCCCCCTGACGCGGTCGCCGGTACCTCGCCTCCCTCGGATAGGTGAACCTGGCGGCCCCCGCCCCGCCCACCGTCACCTCCTTGCCCGTGCCCGCCGGGGGCCGTACAAGATCCCCACCAACTAGTTACCGACCGGTATCACCTGCCCGCCCGAACGGGGACCCCCCATGAACAAGGTCATGAGCCGCGCCGCCGCCCAGCCCCGGCCGCGCCACCGCCCGCCGACCCGCCGTGACTCCCGACGCCCCGGGGGCGCGCCGCCCCGCACGCCCAGCCGGCCGGCAACCGCCCTCACCGGCGCGCAGAAGGCCGCTGCCGGGCCCGCGCCGGCCGCCCGGCCCCCTCGCCCGACCGACCTCTTCGCCGACCGCCTGCTGGCCGTCCTGAGCGGTCAGCGGCCCGTCCACTGGATGCTCCGGCACACAGCGGGCCGCGCCTACGACGACCTGGCCCGCCTCGCCGAACACAGCCCCCTGCGCACCCTGGGCTCCCGTCCGGTCGTCCACGACATCGGCTACTACGTCCCCAGCGAAGGCGCGCTGGAGGTCTTCGCCCGCGTCACCGCCGGGAACAGGATGCGGGCCCTGGCCTTCCGCCTGGAACGGGGCAAGGACCTCCGCTGGCGCTGCACAGCCGTGGAAACGGGGCCGCACTAGTCCTGCGCTGCGAAGGGGCGCGTACGGCCGGCCGACGCGCCCCTTCGCAGCCGCACCGCCCGGTCACAGGCACCGCGCGGGTGCGGGTGAGTGCGCGCGTGCGGGTGATGTCATCACAGGCCGCGCTCGCCCCTGCCCCGCGGACTACCCGGCACCCGGCACCCGGCACGCGGACCGCAAGCGCGAAAGGGCCGGCCCCCCGGAGGGAACCGGCCCTGTTCGAGCGGCGGTGTCACTTCTTGCGGCGGCGTCCGCCCTTCGCCTGCCGGCGGCGCTCGGCGCGCGTCAGCCCGTCCGACTCGGACCGCACCGGCTCCTCGTCCTCCAGGTCACGCTCGACGATGCCGCCCTCGCCGTCCACCGTCGGCGCGGAGAAGTGCAGATCCCGCCGCTGCGGAACGTCCAGCCCCTTCGCGCGGATCTCGGGACGCGCGCCCGCCTGCGCCGGCACCGTGTCGTGCACGCCCTCGCCGACCGGCACGACCTCCTCGACCGGGACCTCCTCGACCTGCTGCTCGACCTGGACCTCCAGGTTGAACAGGTAGCCGACGGACTCCTCCTTGATGCCCTCCATCATGGCGGTGAACATGTCGAAGCCCTCGCGCTGGTACTCGACCAGGGGGTCCTTCTGCGCCATCGCGCGCAGACCGATGCCCTCCTGGAGGTAGTCCATCTCGTAGAGGTGCTCGCGCCACTTGCGGTCCAGGACCGACAGCACGACCCGGCGCTCCAGCTCCCGCATGATCTCGGAGCCGAGCTGCGCCTCACGGGAGGCGTACTGCGCGTAGATGTCCTCCTTGATGGACTCCGAGAGGAACTCGGCGGTCAGGCCCGCGCGGTCGCCGGCCGCCTCCTCCAGCTCCTCGACGGTGATCATCACCGGGTAGAGCTGCCGGAAGGCACCCCACAGCCGGTCCAGGTCCCAGTCCTCGGGGAAGCCCTCGGCGGTCTCGGCGGCGATGTACGCGTCGATCGTGTCATCCATGAAGTGCTGGATCTGCTCCTGGAGGTCCTCGCCCTCCAGCACGCGCCTGCGCTCGCCGTAGATGACCTCGCGCTGGCGGTTGAGCACCTCGTCGTACTTCAGGACGTTCTTACGCGTCTCGAAGTTCTGCGTCTCCACCTGGGCCTGCGCGGACGCGATCGCGCGCGTGACCATCTTGTTCTCGATCGGCACGTCGTCCGGCACGTTCGCCATCGACATCACGCGCTCGACCATCTGCGCCTTGAACAGCCGCATGAGGTCGTCGCCGAGGGAGAGGTAGAAGCGGGACTCACCGGGGTCGCCCTGACGGCCGGAACGGCCGCGAAGCTGGTTGTCGATGCGCCGCGACTCGTGCCGCTCGGTGCCCAGCACGTACAGCCCGCCGAGGGCCTCGACCTCGTCCTTCTCGGCCTTGACCGCCGCCTCGGCCCGCTCCAGGGCGGCCGGCAGGGCCGCGGCCCACTCCTCGATGTGCTCCTCGGGGTCGAGGCCGCGCTGGCGCAGCTCCGCCTCCGCGAGGTCCTCGGGGTTGCCGCCGAGCTTGATGTCCGTACCACGGCCGGCCATGTTGGTGGCCACGGTGACGGCGCCCTTGCGGCCGGCCTGGGCGACGATCTGCGCCTCACGGTCGTGCTGCTTGGCGTTGAGCACCTCGTGCTGGATGCCGCGCTTGCTGAGCTGCTGCGAGAGGTACTCCGACTTCTCGACGGAGGTGGTGCCGACGAGGATCGGCTGGCCCTTCTCGTGCTTCTCGGCGATGTCGTCGACGACCGCCTCGAACTTGGCGACCTCGGTGCGGTAGATGAGGTCCGACTGGTCCTGGCGGACCATGGGCTTGTTGGTCGGGATGGGGACCACGCCGAGCTTGTAGATCTGGTGGAACTCGGCGGCCTCGGTCATCGCCGTACCGGTCATGCCGGACAGCTTGCTGTACAGGCGGAAGAAGTTCTGGAGGGTGATCGTGGCGAGCGTCTGGTTCTCGTCCTTGATGTCCACCCCTTCCTTCGCCTCGATCGCCTGGTGCATGCCCTCGTTGTAGCGGCGGCCGGCGAGGATACGGCCGGTGTGCTCGTCGACGATCATGACCTCGCCGTCGATGACGACGTAGTCCTTGTCCTTCTTGAACAGTTCCTTGGCCTTGATGGCGTTGTTCAGGTAACCCACGAGCGGGGTGTTCACCGACTCGTAGAGGTTGTCGATGCCCAGCCAGTCCTCGACCTTGCCGACCCCGGACTCGTGAATGGCGACCGTGCGCTTCTTCTCGTCGACGTCGTAGTCGCCGGTCTCCTCCAGGCCCTTGAGCGGGTTGCCGGCCTCGCCGCGCTTGAGGCGCGTGACCAGCTTGGCGAAGTCGCCGTACCACTTGGTGGCCTGGTCGGCCGGGCCGGAGATGATCAGCGGCGTACGGGCCTCGTCGATGAGGATGGAGTCGACCTCGTCCACGATGGCGAAGTTGTGGCCGCGCTGCACCAGCTCGTCCTGCGACCAGGCCATGTTGTCGCGCAGGTAGTCGAAGCCGAACTCGTTGTTCGTGCCGTAGGTGATGTCGCACGCGTACTGCTCACGGCGCTGAGCCGGCGTCATGTTGGCGAGGATGCACCCGACCTCGAGGCCCAGGAACTTGTGGACGCGGCCCATCATCTCGGAGTCGCGCTCGGCCAGGTAGTCGTTGACCGTGATCAGGTGGACGCCGGCCCCGGACAGGGCGTTCAGATACGCGGGCAGCGTGCCGACGAGGGTCTTGCCCTCACCGGTCTTCATCTCGGCCACATAACCGAGGTGGAGCGCGGCGCCGCCCATCATCTGGACGTCGTAGTGCCGCTGGCCGAGGACACGCTTGGCGGCCTCGCGCACGGTGGCGAACGCCTCGGGTAGCAGGTCGTCCAGGCTCTCACCGTCGGCGTACCGCTGCTTGTACTCATCGGTGAGGGCGCGCAGCTCGGCGTCGGAGAGGTCGACGAAGTCCTCTTCGATGGAGTTGACCTGGTCCGCGATGCGGTGCAGCCTGCGCAGGATCTTGCCTTCGCCTGCACGCATGATCTTCGAGAGGACGGACACGGGGGCTGGTCTCCTTGCCGGTCGGGCCTGGGACGGTCGAGGTTCCTTGTGACGTACTGAGCAACGGCCATCGTATGCGAGGACCCGGCTGCGCCGGGAGGCCTGGCGGCGCGACGGCTGCTTCACCCGGAACAACGGACGGGGCGGCCGGATAGTGCCGCATCTGACCGGGATTTGCGCGAAACGTGATCACCCGGTCACACAACGCGAAACCTGATGGCCACCCGGCGGCGCGCCGAGCAGAATCGGGCGATGCGACCCGTCACCCTCACCACGGACCGCCTCGTGCTCCGCGCCGTCGGCCCCGCCGACACCGACGCGGTGTACGTGGCCGTACAGGACCCCGACATCCAGCGCTGGACGACGATCCCCTCGCCCTATCTGCCCGAACACGCGTTCACCTTCACCGAGCAGATCGTGCCCGACGGCTGGGCGCAGGCGTCGATGTTCGGTTTCGGCGTGTTCCTCACCGGCGGCGCACTGGCCGGCATGCTCGGCCTGACGATGCGTTCACTGGGCACGGCCGAGATCGGCTTCTGGGCGGCCCGGGAACACCGCGGCAACGGCTACACGACCGAGGCCACCCTCACCGCCTGCCGGTGGCTCTTCACCGAGGTCGGCGTCGACCGGGTCGAATGGCGCGCCGAGGTGGGCAACCACGCCTCCCGCGCGGTGGCCGAACACGCGGGCTTCACCGTCGAGGGCACCCTGCGCTCCGCCCTCAACAACAAGGGAGTACGCCGGGACTGCTGGGTCGGCTCCCTCCTCCCCTCGGACCTCGGCCTGCCCTCCACCACCCCCTACCTGCCCGCCCGTTCGTGACGCAGCCACAGCTCGGCGCGGGTTGTCAGTGGCACCCTCTATCGTCCGACGCATGACGACCCTCCCGCGCCCCACCACCACCCTCACCGCGGACGACGCCCGCCGGATCGTGCTGCGGGCCCAGGGCCTCCTCGGCGCGCCCGACCGGCGTGCCGGTGTCCGCGGGGTGCTGCGCCACCTCGGCGCGGTGCAGCTCGACACGATCTCGGTCCTCGCCCGCTCCCACGAATTCGTGCCGTACGCCCGCCTGGGCGCGGTCGGCCGCAAGGCCGTGGAGGCCGCGTACTGGTCGGACGGCCACGCCTTCGAGTACTGGTCGCACGCGGCCTGCATCCTCCCCGTCGAGGAGTGGCCGCACCTCGCCTTCCGCCGCCGCGCCTACCGCAACCGCCCGCACTGGAACCACGACCTCCCGGCCGGCGTGTACGACCAGGTCGTCAAGCAGTTGCGCGCGGAGGGCCCGCTGACCGCCACGGAGCTGGGCGGTGCGAAGCGGACGAGCGAATGGTGGGACTGGTCGGGCACCAAGGTCGCCGTCGAGCGTGCGCTGATGTACGGCGAGGTGGTGTGCGTGGAACGGCGCGGGTGGAAGCGGGTGTACGACCTGGCCGAGCGCGCGATCCCCGAGGAACTGCTGCACGACGAACTGGACGACACCGCGTGTCTGCGCCGCCTGGTCCGGCTGGCGGGCGAGTCCCTCGGTGTGGGTACGCGCGCGGACATCGCCGACTACCACCGCCTCAAGGGCGAGCAGGTCGACGCGGTGATCGCCGACTCGGGTCTGGTGCCGGTGGAGGTCGAGGGCTGGGGCAGGCCGGCCTGGGCCGACCCGGCGGCCCTGGCCACGCCGCCGCGCGGCCGGCACCGCACCACGCTGCTGTCGCCGTTCGACTCCCTGGTCTGGGAGCGGGCGCGCACGGAGCGGATCTTCGGCTTCACCCACCGCCTGGAGGCGTACGTGCCCCGGCCCAAACGGGTCTACGGCTACTTCGCGATGCCGGTGCTCGCCGGCGGCCGGCTGGTCGGGCGGGTCGACCCGGCCCGCGAGGGCCACACCCTGGTGGCCAAGCAGGTCACCCTGGACGGCCCGAAGGCGGCCCCGGCGGTCGCCCAGGCCCTCGTCGAGGCGGCGATATGGGTGAACTGCACGGACGTGCGCGTGGAACGCGTGGACGCGCCCGAGCTGCGCGAGCCCCTCACCAGGGAACTGTCCGTGCTGCTCGGACAGGGCTAGCGGACAGGGCTAGCGGATCTCGAGGATCTTCTCCCGCATCGCGTAGACCACGGCCTCCATCCGGGAATGAAGCTGCAACTTCTCCAGGATGTTGCGGACGTGGTTCTTCACGGTGTTCTCGGAGATGAACAACTCCTTGGCGATGTCCCGGTTGTTCATCCCGGTCGCGACGAGCTTGAGGACCTCCAGCTCCCGGTCCGTCAGCCGGGGCGCGGGCACCAGCCGGCGCTCGTCGGTGCGCTGGATCATCGACTTGAACTCGGTGAGGAGTTTCGACGCCATCGACGGGCTGATCTGCGACTGCCCGTCGGCCACCGCGCGAATGGCCGTGGCCACCTCGTCGGTCGAGATCTCCTTGAGCAGGTATCCGGTCGCGCCCGCCTTGATCGCGTCGTAGAGGTCGGCCTCCTCGTCGCTGATCGTCAGCATGATGATCTTCGCGCTGGGCGCGACCTCCTTGATGGAGGTGCAGGCCTCGATACCGCCGCGCCGGGGCATGCGGACGTCCATCAGCACGATGTCGGGCAGCAGGTCGGCGGCCTTGTCGACGGCCTCGGCGCCGTCACCCGCCTCGCCGACGACCTGGATGTCCTCCTCGGCCGCGAGGACGATCTCCAGGCCGCGCCGGAAGAGGGCGTGGTCGTCCACGACCAGGACCCTGATCGGCTCCTTGCGTGCGGAGTCCGCGTCCGGGCCCCTGCCGATGACATCGTCGCCGGCGCCCCCGTCCCGCATGGGTCCGAAGGTGTCCGCCATCGTTCCTCCCCCTGAAGGCTGTGGCCTGTGGTCCTGTGCCATCGCCAACCCAAGGCAGCGGCCCACCGGTTGGGCCGGTGCGGCCATGATTCCATGCCCGGGCGGCACCGAGGTGCCGTGCGGGGCGTGAAGTGGTCGCACATCGGTGCCCCTGGGGGCGCACAGGCGCTCCAGGGGCACCGGCCGAGCTTCAGGCCGGGCGGGTCAGCCGCCCAGCGTGCCACCCGCCGCGTGGGGGTCCGTCTCGGTGACCATCGGGTCCGTGCTGAGGTGGATCACACCGTAGTCGTAGGCGTGCCGACGGTAGACGACGCTCGGTTCCTTCGTCTCGGCGTCGACGAACAGATAGAAGTCGTGGCCGACCAGTTCCATCTCGTAGAGGGCCTGGTCGAGGGCCATCGGGGAGGCGACGTGGGTCTTCTCGCGGACGACGAGGGGGCCTTCGCCCTTGACCTCCAGCGGGCCGATCCTCTTGGTCGGCACCGCGTCCTGCTGCTCCTCCGCCGGGACGAGGAGGCCGTTGTCGTCCAGCGTCGCCACGTCCGGGACGTGGTCGGCGATCTCCGCCGGCGACACCCGGTGCGCGCCCCGGCGTGAGTACCGCTTGTCGTGCTGCTTGCGGAGCCGGGCGTCCAGCTTCTCCGCCGCCAGGTCGAGTGCCGCGTACGGGTCGCTGGCCGCTGCCTCCGCCCGGATCACCGGACCGCGGGAGCGGAGCGTGATCTCCACTCGGTCACAGCGGTCGGCCTGTCGGGGGTTGGGCTCCTTGGACACCTCGACGTCGAGGCTGATCACCTTGCCATCGAGCTTCTGGATCTTCTCCAGCTTCAGCTTCTCGGCCACGTGCTTGCGGAACCGCTCGGGCACCTCGGTCTTGCGGCCTTTGACGACGATGTCCACGCAGAACTCCGTTCCCGGATCGCTCCGCTGTCTCGGCGGAGCGTCTCCCTTTCGCACCAGGTCCGGTGATCACCGGACCGCTGACTCGGTGACTTCCACCTCCTCCTCCCCCATGGACGAGATCTCCACCCCACCGGTGCGGGTGATTGAGAAAATCCCGCAGCACGGCATTCGGATATGAGAGGCGTGGCCTGCGCCTTTCCTCTCAACCGAACATATCTCGCCCGGACGGATGGCGTCACCCTCTACTCCGACGTACATCCGTCGGAGTGAATAACCCGTCTCACACCCTTCTCACTACCTGCAACGACGCAGGTCGACGGTCAGTTCCTGTTCATTTCGAAAGAATCCCACGGCGCGGCGACCACCGCGGCGTGGAGTAGCCGCCCGGGGGCGTTCGGTACCACCATTTCCGGTGCACCCAGCACCCACTTCCTCTCCTCCGCCCGTGCACCGTTCCGTCGTTCTCCCCTACCTTCCCGGGTTACGGCCGCATACACGGCCGTCCTTCCATCGAGACGGGATACCGTCGCCGCCCGCAGGGCCCGCGCCGCCTCGGCGAGACTGGCGCCCGTCGTCATCAGGTCGTCGACGAGCACGACACGGCCCGCGCCCAGCAGCCGGCCGCCCCCGGCGGTGACCTCCAGGGCGCCGGCGAGGTTCTCCAGGCGCCGTCGCGCGTCCAGACCGGCCTGGTCCGCCACGGCCCGCCGCTGCCGCAGCACGGGTGCCACCCGGGCCGGTGTTCCGGTGCGCCGCAGTTCCCGGGCCGCCGCGAGCGCCATCCGCCGTACCGGATCGTGCCCGCGCGCCCGCACCGCCCACCGGGCGGAGGGCACGGGAACCAGCAGCACCGGCCCTCGCCGCGGACGGCCGCCCGGCCCGCCACCGGCCGCCTGTCCGCGAAGACCCGCCCGCACGGCTGCCGCCAGTGCCGCGCCCAGCGTCCCGGCGAGCGCCAGCGCGCCGCGCTCCTTGTGGGCGAGCAGCAACGTCCGCACCTCCGCCGCGTACGGCGCCACCGCGTGCACCACCGGCAGCCCGGCCGGCTCCGGCACCGGCCGCACCCGCCGCGCCACGCGTCCCTCCAGCATGGCCCGGCAGCGCGGGCAGAGCACCGTACGAGGTGCCCCGCAGCCCGCGCAGTCGGCCGGCAGCACCAGGTCGGTGAGGTCCTGCCACCACCCCCGCATGCCCACCACTGTGCCAACGCCTCCGCCGGCCTGCCACCCCTGTGGAAAACCCCCTGTGGACAACGCGGAGCACCGCACACCACGGCCGCACACGCACGTCGGCGGGCGTCATTCCCGTCGGCGTGCGTTCACGTGTGGGCGTGCACCGGCGGGCGCGCGTTTCGCCTCGCCGGCGTCGCCGGGCCCGCGTGCTCAGCCCGGATAGGCCGGCGCCGTCCCGTCCTTCTCGATCTTCTGCCACTGCGCGCCGGACGGCAGTCGTACGATCCCGTCATCCGAGTAGGCCACCAGCGGTACCCGCTCGTTCTCGGAGGCGGCGATCGCCTTCACGCCGGGGAGCGCGTCCGGTGCCGGGCTGTCGAGCGCGGAGCCGTCGATCTGGACGTACCGCATCTGCTGCACGCCCCCGTGCTCCTGGCCGACGACGAGCAGTCTGCTGTCACCGGCCCAGGAAATGGCGCTGACCTCCTCCAGGTCCGGTGCCGGGGAGTGCAGTCCGTCCACCGAGATGCCCTGCCCGGTGCCGTCGTCGCGCTGGATCCGGCCGATCGCCAGGGACTGCTTGCCGTCCTTCTCCACGACCAGCGCGATCCGCGTCCCGTCGGCGGCCACCCGCGCGTCCGTGATGCGGCCCGGCAGATCCGGGACCGCGACCTGCTCCGGCTTGTCAGCGCCCTGTTCGAGGACGAACAGCCGCGGCCGGCGCGGGTCCCGGTCGGCCACCCACAGGTCGCCGCGGGCGTCCCAGCTCGGCGTGGCCAGCCGCTCCGTCGGCGCCGCACCGGCGCTGGTCACCAGCGGGTCGCCCAGCGAACCGCCCTCCGCCAGCGAAGTCGTGTACAGCGACGCGCCCTGGTCGCCGACCGCGGCCGCGATGTCCTCGTCCCGCGACACGGCCACCGACTGCAACCGGTTGCCCCCCTCACCCAGCGGTCCGGGCACCCGGTCGGCGCCGGCACCGGTACCGGTGCTGCCGGTCGGCATCCGCACCAGCCGGTGCTTGCCGTCGAGGAAGTACAGGTACTCGGGGCGCCTGGCCGATCCGTGCCAGGCGGCGGACTCCGCGCGCTCCTCGCTCACCTCGCACAGCCGGTCGCCGCCCGCTCCCTGCAACTGCACGGACTCCAGCGTCGGCACGAGGTTGCGCAGGGTGAACAGCACCTGCGTCGCCATCTCGGTGCACTTGCCGGTCGTGACCTGGGAGGTCTTGAGGTTCAGCGGGACGGTCAGCCTGTTCTGGTCGTCCGGTGCCAGCCCGGAGACGCCCTTCCTCAGCGTCGTACCCGTCGGGAAACTCGACCGGACCACCGGGCCGAGCCACGCGGTGGGACCGTGCAGCAGCGAGCGGACCAATTGTGTCATCGGGTCCACTTTGCTGCGTACGAACACCGGGTCGGCGACCGCCACCGGCTGCCCGCCGGATCCGACCGCCGTATTGGAGGCGAAGTAGTACTTGTCGACGGACGTGTAGTTCCGCTGGAAGTCCGACTTGCCCATGACGACGCCGTCGGGCAGCCCGTCGATGCGCCACTGCCCGCTCTTGGGGTTCTTCGTCAGGTGCAGTTTCTTACGGTAGGGGCCCTGGGCGGGCTGGTAGGCCTGCTGCGCGTCGACGGTGGCGACCTGGGCGCCGGTCAGCACGCAGGTCGCGCTGTTGGTCTCCTCCCGGCCTCCCGGGTTGCAGTTGGTCGCGATGCTCGGGCCGTTCGCGAGGACCGTCGTCGACCGCTCCGGCCGCCAGACGCGCGCCGCGTCCGCCGTCAGGTACTTCCGCGCCGTGTCGTACCCGGGGTCGTCGCTGGTCAGCGCCTCTAGGAAGCCCTGCATGATCTCGCCGGGACCGACGCCCTCGGCGGGCGGCATGGCGAACACCCGTACACCGGTGTCCTGTCGTGGTGTGGACTCCACATCCCCCAGGTCCCCGCTGTCGGGCATCGAGGCGCATCCGGCGAGCACCACGATGCCCAGGGCGGCGTACGCCACCGCGCGCCCAGGCCGCCGCCGTGCGCCCCCCGTGCGGTCAGCGACCACGAAATGCCTCCCCTGGCTGGTTCGAGTCCTCCCGCGTGGCCGCGCCCGAAGCGGACGTGGACGGCCGGCCGTTGTCCGGCCGGTCCGCATCCGATCGACCCTCGTCAGGTCGGCCCGCATCCGCTAGGCCCGCGCCCGGCCGGTCCGTGTCCGTGTCGGGTGCCGGGCGGGCGGCCGGTCTGTCGTCCGGACGCCGTGCGCCGCCGGTGGGCCGGGGCACCACGCGCGCGCCGTTGCCGGGCAGGGCGGTCGGGTCGGCGGCGGGACTGTCGGCGGCCAGCCGCGGCGCGATCGATGCCCGCGGCGGCAGCGCGGGCGCCTGCGCGCCACCCTGCTGCACCGGAACCGTCGCCCGCTTCTCCTCGTTCCCGCGGAGCTGGCCGGCGTCGTGGACGCCGCGGTTGCGGCGCGAATCCTTGGGCTCCAGCGGTATCGGGGAGCCCCGCAGCGGCTCGTCCGCCGTCCTGGGCAGCGTCAGCCGGAACTGTGAGCCGCCGCCCGGCTCACCCCACGCCTGCAGCCAGCCGCCGTGCAGCCGCGCGTCCTCCAGGGCGATCGACAGCCCCAGGCCCGTACCACCGGTGGTACGGGCGCGTGCCGGGTCGGCCCGCCAGAAACGGCTGAACACACGGGTCGCCTCTCCGGGCTTCAGTCCGACGCCGTAGTCGCGCACCGCGATGGCCACCGCCCCGCCCGCCGAGGCGAGCCTGACGACGACGTCCCGTCCCTCACCGTGCTCGACGGCGTTGACGACGAGGTTGCGCAGTACGCGCTCCACGCGCCGGGCGTCCGCCTCGGCGACGACGGGCTGCTGGTCGCCGAGCACCCGTATGTGGGTGCCCTTGCGCTCCGCGAGCGGCTCGGCACCGCCGACCACCCGCCGGACGACCTCCCTGAGATCGATCGGCTCGGCCTCCAGCGCCGCCGCCCCGGCGTCGAACCTGCTGATCTCCAGCAGGTCCGCGAGCAGCGACTCGAACCGGTCCAACTGGTCGGCGAGCAGCTCGGCCGACCGCGCGGTCACCGGGTCGAAATCCTCACGCGCCTCGTGGATGACGTCGGCGGCCATCCGGACGGTGGTCAGCGGGGTGCGCAGCTCGTGCGAGACGTCCGACACGAACCGGCGCTGCATCCGGGACAGGTCCTCCAGTTGCTGGATCTTCACCTGGAGGTTCTGCGCCATCTTGTTGAAGGCCTCGCCCAGGCGCGCGATGTCGTCCTCGCCGGTGACCTTCATGCGTTCCTGCAACCGCCCGGCGGACAGCCGCTCCGCGATCCCGGCCGCCATCCGCACCGGCGTGACCACCTGCCGCACCACCAGCCAGGCGATGGCGCCCAGCAGCACGACCACGAACAGCCCGGCGGTCGCCAGAGTGCCCTTGACCAGGCTCAGGGACTTCTCCTCCTGCGTGAGCGGGAAGAGGTAGTACAGCTCGTACGACCGCCCGTTGGGGTCGTTGACCTGCTTGCCGATGACCAGCGCCGGCTGGGACTCCTTGCCGTTGGAGTAGACGATCCGCGTGTAGCTCTGGGCGGCCGTCGTACCGCTGTTGACCCGCTCACGCAGATCCGCGGGCACGCTGGAGGTCGGGCTGACCTTCCCGGAGCCGCGCGGGCTGCGTCCGCCGCCGCTGTCGTCGCCGACGGGCAGCGTCACCACGTCGAAGGCGCCCGCGCCGCCGCTGGACAGCGACTCCACGAGGTCGCTCATCCACGGGATGACGTTCTGCGACTGCCGCCCGTCCGGGGTCACCGTGCCGTCACCGGCACCGGTCCCGCCGGCCGCCTCGTCGGCCTTCTGCTTGGCCACCGCGAACCCGCCCGTGGCCTGGCTCTGCGACGCCCTCACCTTCGCGTCGAGCAGGCCGTTGCGCACCTGCCCGATCACGACGAAACCCAGCAGCAGGACGACGCCCAGCGACATCAGCAGGGTCGTGGCGACGACCCTCAACTGGATGTTGCGCCGCCACAGCCGCATCACCGGCAGCAGCGGACGGCGCACCCAGCGCAGGAGCAGCCGCAGCACCGGGCTGCCCTGGACGCCGGCCTGCGGCAGTCCGCCCTGGAACAGCCGCCGGAAACGCGCGCCCACCGCCGCCCGGCCGACAGGCCGCCCCGGACGGGTCCCGGACCTGCCGGGGGCCGAAGCGGCACTGTCCCCGGGCATGTCAGCTCGGTCCGGCCTTGTAACCGACGCCACGGACGGTCACCACGATCTCCGGCCGCTCCGGGTCCTTCTCGACCTTGGAACGCAGCCGCTGGACGTGCACGTTGACGAGCCGGGTGTCCGCCGCGTGCCGGTAGCCCCACACCTGCTCCAGCAGCACCTCACGCGTGAACACCTGCCACGGCTTGCGCGCGAGCGCGACCAACAGGTCGAACTCCAGCGGGGTCAGCGCGATCGACTGCCCGTCCCGCTTCACCGAGTGCCCGGCCACGTCGATGACCAGGTCACCGATGGTGAGCTGCTCCGGCGCCGGCTCCTCGGACCTGCGCAACCGCGCCCGGATCCGCGCCACCAGCTCTTTCGGCTTGAACGGCTTGACGATGTAGTCGTCGGCGCCGGACTCCAGGCCCACGACGACATCGACGGTGTCGCTCTTGGCCGTGAGCATCACGATCGGCACCCCGGACTCCGCCCGGATCAGCCTGCACACCTCGATGCCGTCCCGTCCGGGCAGCATCAGGTCCAGCAGCACCAGATCGGGCTTGGACTCACGGAAAGCGGCCAGCGCCTTGTCGCCGTCGGCTACGAAAGACGGCTCAAAACCTTCACCACGCAACACGATGCCGAGCATCTCGGCCAGTGCGGTGTCGTCGTCGACGACAAGGACTCGTCCCTTCATAAACGACATCATCCCATTCTCGTAACGACGACAGAGGCGCAGGTGAGCAGGCTCACTGGCCTGTGACGATAGTCGTACCGGGCCGTCACTGTCTGCCCCGGCCCTGCGTCACCCGGTCGGACCCCGGCCCGCGACGGGCCGGACGTCCGCTCCGGCGGCCTGGCCCGGGCCCCGGGAGGCGCTCCCCGGAGGCCCAGCCGGCAGCACGCCGTCAGCCGGTCGCCACCTGACACGACCCGGTGCACAGCGCCGCGAGGGCCTCGGCCGTCACGGGTGAGACGACTCCCGCCTCGGTGACGATGGCCGTCACCAGCTCGGGCGGTGTCACGTCGAACGCCGGGTTGTAGGCCTGGGTTCCCAGGGGCGCCACCGGAATACCGCCGCCCGCTCCCGTCACCGGCACCTGCGGAGCCGCGATCTCGGTGACTTCGTAGCCGGGACGCTGCTCCACCTCGATGGACGCGCCGTCGGGCGTGTCCGGGTCGAGGGTCGTCAGCGGCGCCACCACGATGAACGGCACGTGGTGGTACCGGGCGAGCACGGCGAGCGGGTAGCTCCCCACCTTGTTCGCCACCGAACCGTCGGCCGCGATGCGGTCCGCGCCGACCAGCACCGCGTCGACCTCGCCCGCCGCGAACAGGGAACCCGCCGCGTTGTCGGTGAGCAGGGTGTACGCCATGCCGCTGCGGGCCGCTTCGTACGCCGTCAGGCGGGCACCCTGCAGCAGCGGACGTGTCTCGTCCACCCACAGCCGACGCAGCCGTCCCGCCCGGTGCGCCGCCAGCGCCACCGCGAGGGCCGTGCCCTCCCCGCCGGACACCAGCGAGCCGGTATTGCAGTGCGTGAGAACCCGGTGCCCGCCGGCGGGCAGCAGTTCGTCCAGCAGCGCCAGACCGTGCGCGGCCATCCGGACGCTGCCCTCGGCGTCCTCCCGGTGCAGCGCCCGCGCCGCGGCGAGCGTCGCCACCGCGGCGGCGGTGGGGTCACCGGTACTGGCCAGCGCCGCCTGGTGCGCCGCCCGGGCCCGGCGCACGCCGACGGACAGGTTCACCGCCGTCGGCCGGGCCTCTTCGAGCGCCCGCGCCGCGTCGTCCACCTCGAAGCCGCGCGCGGCGGCGAGCGCGACACCGTACGCCCCCGCGATCCCGAGCAGCGGCGCCCCGCGGACGGCGAGCGAACGGATCGCCTCCACCAGCGCCGACGCGTCCGTGCACACCAGCTCGACCTCTTCGGCCGGGAGCCTCGTCTGATCGAGAAGGACCAGCACGGGCCCCTCTGGTGGTTCCTCCCATCGGATCGCCGGTATCTCGGTCGGCCGCCTGTCCTCACCGGTTCGCACCTGCTGATCAGCCATGCCGTCAGTCTGCCCCGGAATCGGCGGACAATTGAAGGTGGCCACCCCCTACCGCGGCCGGTCCTGCCATGACCGGCCCATGGCACGATGGCTGCCAACCTGCCGCCGCGACTGCGGATGGGCACCGAGAAGGAGCTTCGATGACAGACACTCCGGGCTGGGCCTCGCCCGGATCCGCCCCGTCGCCCGAGGGGCGGGAACCCTGTGCGTCCGGCCCTGGCGAGCCCGCCGCCCGCCCCGGCACCTCCGGCCCCGCCGATCCCACCGGTTCCGCATCGCAGGCGGGCGCGAAGGCGCGGCGCCCGGGCGCGACCTGGGCCGAGGAGCAGCCGCCCCCCGGCCAGTGGCCCGCGCCCACCGGTGCCCCCAGCCCGGAGCAGGCCCCACCGCCCCCGCCGCCCGGCCCCGGCCGGGACGGCCGGCACCCCGGCGCCCCCGGCCCCGCTGGCTACGGCCCCGCTGGCTACGGCGCCCCCGGCACCGGCGGCTGGGGCGGACCCGGCGGCTACGCCGGTCACGGCGCCCCCGGCGGCTACCCCGCCTGGGGCGGCGGCTGGGGCGGCCCCCCGCCCGCGGCCAAGCCCGGTGTCATCCCGCTGCGCCCGCTCGGCGTCGGCGAGATCCTCGACGGCGCCGTCTCCACCATGCGCACGCACTGGCGCGCGGTCCTCGGCATCGCCCTGGCGGTCGCCCTGATCACGGACGTCAGCCTGGTCGTGCTGCAAGGTCTCGTCCTCGACGACACCCTCGCCCGGACGTCCCTGGACAGCCGCACCGCCACTCCCGACGACGTGTTCCGCGCCCTGCGCGAGACGATGATCGGCTCGGGCATCGTCACGGTGATCTCCGTAGCCGCCATCGTCGTCGCCACCGCCCTGCTCGCGACCATCACCAGCCGCGCCGTGCTCGGCAAGCCCATCGGCTTCGGCGAGGCCTGGCGCGAGGCCCGGCCGCAGCTCCCGGGGCTGGCCGGTCTGCTGCTCCTGCTCGGACTGATCATCGCCGGTGTGTTCGTCGCCGGGGCCCTGCCCGGCTTCCTGGTCCGGCAGACCGGCGGCAGCGACGCCGGCGGATCCGCGCTGCTCGCCCTCGGCCTTCTCGTGGCCGTGGTCGTCGCGCTGTGGCTGGCGATCCGCTACAACCTGGCCGCGCCCGCCCTGGTGCTGGAACGACAGGGCGTCGTGAAGGCCATGAGCCGCTCCGCCAAGCTGGTACGCGGCGCCTGGTGGCGCGTCCTCGGCATCCAGGCGCTCGCCTGGATCATCTCCGGCATCGTCTCGGCGATCGTCACGATTCCCTTCGCCGCCATCGGCGCCGCCGTGAGCGGCGACGGCATGGACGACTACCTCACCACCGGCAACGGGCACGTCGGCTGGACGTTCCTGATCATCCGGGGGATCGGTTCCCTCATCGGCACCACGCTCACCCTCCCGATCAGCGCGGGCGTCACCGTGCTCCTCTACATCGACCAGCGCATCCGGCGCGAGGCCCTCGACCTCGAACTGGCCCGCGCCGCCGGCGTCCAGGCCTACGGCACCGGCGCCCCCGGCGCCGTCCCCGGGAGCTGATGCGGTGAGCCTCTCGGGGGGCGTTCTCACGGCGGCGGCCCCACCCGGCGCCGCCGCCACGGCCGTACGACGCCTGCTGCGTGCCACGGACACCGCCGACACCGCCGTCCTGGCAGCCGGCGGCTCGGGCCACGAGCCGCCGGTGACCATCCCGCGCGATCCCGCGCGGGAAGCAGCCCGGCGCGAGCTGTCCCAGCGGATGTACCACGAGAACGACCCCAGCCCGCTCCAGCGCGCCCTGAACGCGTTCTGGAACTGGCTCGACCGGCTGTTCGGCTCGGCCGCCTCCGCGACACCGGGCGGCACGGTGGGCCTGCTCGTGGTGATCCTCTTCGTCGTCGCCGTCCTGGCCGCCCTCTGGTGGCGCCTCGGCACCCCGCGCCGCCGGCCCGCCTCCGCCGCCGCCCTGTTCGGCGACCGCCCCCGCAGCGCCGCCGACCACCGCGCGGCCGGCGACGCCCACGCCGCCCGGGGCCACTGGGGCCAGGCCGTCCAGGAGCGCGTGCGCGCCCTCGTCCGCTCGCTGGAGGAACGCGCCCTGCTCGACGAACGCCCCGGCCGCACCGCCGACGAAGCAGCCGCCGAGGCAGGCCGCGTCCTGCTCGCGCACACGGAACGGCTGCGCGCCGCGGCCCGGGAGTTCGACGACGTCACATACGGCGGGCGCGGGGCGAGCGCACAGGCGTACCACCGCATCGTCGAACTCGACCGCGACCTCGAACGCACCCGGCCGAGTCTCACCGACAGCGCCGCCGGCACGGCCCACACCACCCGCCAGGGGGCCGCAGAGTGATCAGCGAGGCTCCGGCCACGGCCACCCCCACCACGACCACCTCCGCCGCGCTGACCGGACGCCGGGTGTGGACCCGCGCGCGGGGCCTCGCGTTCGCCGCCGTACTGATCCTGGCCGCGGCCGTCGCCATGGCCGCCGTACGCTCCACCAGCCGGCACGGCGACCTGGACCCGCGCTCCGCCGACCCCTACGGCAGCCGCGCCGTCGCCCAGCTCCTCACCGAGCACGGCGTGTCCACCCGCGTGGTCACCACGCTCGGCGCGGCCCGCGCCGCCGCCGGCCCGGACAGCACCCTGCTGGTCGCCGTACCCGACCGACTGACACACCGTCAACAAGAACGATTGCACGCGGCGACGGCGTCCTCCGGCGGGCGGACCGTCCTCGTCGCGGCCGGCAGCTCGTCCGTCGAACGGCTCGCCCCCGGGGTCACCGCGGACCCGGCCACCAGCCTCCACTCCGCACTCGCCCCCCACTGCCGCCTGCCCGAGGCCCGGCGGGCGGGCAGCGCCGACACCGGCGGCGTCCGCTACACCACCACCCACCTCGGCGCCGACTCCTGCTACCCCAGCGAGCGCCTCGCCACCCTGCTGCGCGTCCCCGCGGCCTCCGGGAGCGGCGACACCGTCGTCCTCGGCGCGCCCGACATCCTCCGCAACAACCGCCTCGACGAGCAGGGCAACGCCTCCCTCGCCCTTCAACTCCTCGGCTCGCGCCCCCATCTGGTCTGGTACCTCCCCTCGCTGTCCGACGCCTCCGCCACCGGCACCGGCGAGCGGAAGGACTTCCTCGACCTGCTCCCTGCGGGATGGCTCTGGGCCACCCTGCAACTCTTCGTCGCCGCGACCCTCGCCGCCTTCTGGCGGGCACGCCGCTTCGGCCCCCTCGTCGCCGAGAGACTCCCCGTCGCGATCCGTGCCTCGGAGACCACCGAAGGCCGCGCCCGCCTCTACCGCAAGGCCGACGCCCGCGACCGCGCGGTCGCCGTTCTCCGCTCCACCACCCGCACCCGCCTCGCCCCCCTCGTCGGCGTCCCCCTCACCCAGGCGCACACGCCCGAGGCCCTGCTCCCCGCCCTGTCCGCCCACCTCACCGGCGACGGACAGGCCCTGCACCCCCTCCTCTTCGGCCCGCCGCCCCGCGACGACGCGGCCCTCATCGCACTCACCGACCAACTCGACGCCCTCGAAAGAGAGGTACGCCGTTCATGATGGACCCGACCACTGACAATGCCGGGCGGTCCGGGGACGAGGGCACCGCCCGGGCCTCCCTGGAAGCCCTGCGCGCCGAGATCGCCAAAGCCGTGGTCGGCCAGGACCCCGCCGTGACCGGCCTCGTCGTCGCCCTTCTGTGCCGCGGGCATGTACTGCTCGAAGGGGTCCCCGGGGTCGCCAAAACGCTGCTCGTCCGCGCCCTCGCGTCCGCTCTGGAACTCGACACCAAGCGCGTCCAGTTCACCCCCGACCTGATGCCGAGCGACATCACCGGCTCCCTCGTCTACGACGCCCGCACCGCCGAGTTCTCCTTCCAGCCCGGCCCGGTCTTCACCAACCTCCTCCTCGCGGACGAGATCAACCGGACCCCGCCCAAGACCCAGTCGTCCCTCCTGGAAGCCATGGAGGAGCGCCAGGTCACGGTCGACGGCACTCCCCGCCCGCTCCCCGAACCGTTCCTGGTCGCCGCGACCCAGAACCCGGTCGAGTACGAGGGCACCTACCCTCTCCCCGAGGCCCAACTGGACCGTTTCCTGCTCAAGCTGACGGTCCCTCTGCCGTCCCGCCAGGACGAGATCGACGTCCTCACCCGCCACGCCTCGGGCTTCGACCCCCGCGACCTGCGCGCCGCCGGCGTACGCCCCGTCGCCGGACCAGCCGACCTCGCAGCGGCCCGCGCCGCCGTCGCCAAGACCACCGTCTCCCCCGAGATCACCGCCTACGTCGTCGACATCTGCCGCGCCACCCGCGAGTCCCCCTCCCTCGCCCTGGGCGTCTCCCCGCGCGGCGCCACCGCCCTGCTCGCCACGTCACGCGCCTGGGGGTGGCTGACGGGCCGCGACTACGTCATCCCCGACGACGTGAAGGCCCTGGCCCTGCCCACCCTCCGCCACCGCATCCAGTTGCGCCCCGAGGCCGAGATGGAGGGCGTGACCACCGACTCGGTCATCAACGCCGTCCTCGCCCACGTCCCGGTCCCCCGCTGATGGCACTCACCGGACGCGCCGCTCTCCTCGCCGCCCTCGGCTCGATCCCCGTCGGCGTCCTGGAACCGGGCTGGACGGGCATCCTGGCGGTCAACGGCTCCCTGGCCCTGGCCTGCGCCTGTGACTACGCGCTCGCCGCGCCCGTACGCCGTCTCGCTCTGACCCGCTCCGGAGACACCTCCGCCCGCCTCGGTGAAACCGCCGACGTCACCCTCACGGTCACCAATCCGTCCTCCCGTCCGCTGCGTGCCGGGCTCCGGGACGCGTGGCCGCCCAGTAGCTGGCAGCCAGGCACCGAGACCGACGCCTCCCGGCACCGATTGACCGTGCCCCCGGGCGAACGCCGGCGCGTGACGACCCGGCTGCGCCCCACCCGCCGCGGCGACCGGCAGGCCGACCGCGTGACCATCCGCTCCCACGGTCCCCTCGGCCTGTTCTCCCGCCAGGGCACCCACCGACTGCCCTGGACGGTACGAGTCCTGCCCCCGTTCACGAGCCGGAAGCACCTCCCGTCGAAACTCGCTCGATTGCGTGAACTCGACGGCCGCACCAGCGTGCTGACCCGCGGCGAGGGAACGGAGTTCGACAGCCTGCGCGAGTACGTCCCCGGAGACGACACCCGCTCGATCGACTGGCGGGCCACCGCACGGCAGACCACCGTCGCCGTCCGCACCTGGCGGCCCGAACGGGACCGGCACATCCTTCTCGTCCTGGACACCGGCCGCACCTCGGCCGGCCGGGTGGGCGACGCCCCGCGCCTGGACGCGTCAATGGACGCGGCACTCCTCCTGGCGGCGCTCGCCGCTCGCGCCGGCGACCGTGTCGACCTGCTGGCCTACGACCGCCGGGTACGCGCCCTGGTACAGGGCCGTTCGGCGCGCGACGTGCTGCCGTCCCTTGTCGACGCGATGGCCACGGTGGAACCCGAACTGGTCGAGACGGACGCGCGTGGCCTGACAGGGACCGTCCTGCGCACGGCACCCCGGCGTTCCCTGATCGTGCTCCTGACGACGCTGGACGCGGCACCGGTCGAACAGGGACTGCTTCCGGTCCTTCCGCAGCTCACCAAACGCCGCACTGTCCTGGTCGCCTCGGTGGCGGATCCGCACATCGCCCGCATGGTTCGGGCCCGGGGCAGTGTGGAGGCGGTGTACGAGGCCGCGGCGGGGGCTCAGGCGCAGAGCGAGCGTCGGCACATCGCGGAACAGCTCCGTCGTCACGGGGTGACGGTGGTGGACGCGACGCCGGAGGATCTGGCGCCGGCTCTGGCGGATGCCTATCTGGGCCTCAAGGCGGCGGGACGCCTCTGACCCGCGGATGACTCTATTCCGCGAGTGATTTTGATCCGCGGATGATTTCTATCCGCTTGATCCGCCCCTTCCTGGGGCCGGGAAGTCACCCTGAACGCAGAAAACCCCCGCATCGAAGATGCGGGGGTTTTCTCAAAGATTGTTCGGCGGCGTCCTACTCTCCCACAGGGTCCCCCCTGCAGTACCATCGGCGCTGTAAGGCTTAGCTTCCGGGTTCGATATGTAACCGGGCGTTTCCCTCACGCTATGACCACCGAAACACTATGAAACACTTCAACCGAAACACCCGTAACCCGGGTGACGTGGTCGTGGTTTCAGAACCAACACAGTGAACGCGAGCATCAATGGACAAGCCCTCGGCCTATTAGTACCGGTCACCTCCACACGTTACCGTGCTTCCAGATCCGGCCTATCAACCCAGTCGTCTACTGGGAGCCTTACCCCATCAAGTGGGTGGGAGTCCTCATCTCGAAGCAGGCTTCCCGCTTAGATGCTTTCAGCGGTTATCCCTCCCGAACGTAGCCAACCAGCCATGCCCTTGGCAGGACAACTGGCACACCAGAGGTTCGTCCGTCCCGGTCCTCTCGTACTAGGGACAGCCCTTCTCAAGACTCCTGCGCGCACAGCGGATAGGGACCGAACTGTCTCACGACGTTCTAAACCCAGCTCGCGTACCGCTTTAATGGGCGAACAGCCCAACCCTTGGGACCGACTCCAGCCCCAGGATGCGACGAGCCGACATCGAGGTGCCAAACCATCCCGTCGATATGGACTCTTGGGGAAGATCAGCCTGTTATCCCCGGGTACCTTTTATCCGTTGAGCGACGGCGCTTCCACAAGCCACCGCCGGATCACTAGTCCCGACTTTCGTCCCTGCTCGACCCGTCGGTCTCACAGTCAAGCTCCCTTGTGCACTTACACTCAACACCTGATTGCCAACCAGGCTGAGGGAACCTTTGGGCGCCTCCGTTACTCTTTAGGAGGCAACCGCCCCAGTTAAACTACCCATCAGACACTGTCCCTGATCCGGATCACGGACCCAGGTTAGACATCCAGCACGACCAGACTGGTATTTCAACGACGACTCCACAACCACTCGTGGCTGCTTCAAAGTCTCCCAGCTATCCTACACAAGCCGAACCGAACACCAATATCAAACTGTAGTAAAGGTCCCGGGGTCTTTCCGTCCTGCTGCGCGAAACGAGCATCTTTACTCGTAGTGCAATTTCACCGGGCCTATGGTTGAGACAGTCGAGAAGTCGTTACGCCATTCGTGCAGGTCGGAACTTACCCGGAATTTCGCTACCTTAGGATGGTTATAGTTACCACCGCCGTTTACTGGCGCTTAAGTTCTCAGCTTCGCCCACCCGAAAGTGAGCTAACCGGTCCCCTTAACGTTCCAGCACCGGGCAGGCGTCAGTCCGTATACATCGCCTTACGGCTTCGCACGGACCTGTGTTTTTAGTAAACAGTCGCTTCTCGCTGGTCTCTGCGGCCACCCCCAGCTCAGAGCGTAAAGCTCATCACCGGACATGGCCCCCCTTCTCCCGAAGTTACGGGGGCATTTTGCCGAGTTCCTTAACCATAGTTCACCCGAACGCCTCGGTATTCTCTACCTGACCACCTGAGTCGGTTTAGGGTACGGGCCGCCATGAAACTCGCTAGAGGCTTTTCTCGACAGCATAGGATCATCCACTTCACCACAATCGGCTCGGCATCAGGTCTCACCCTGCATGAGTGACGGATTTACCTACCACTCGGGCTACACCCTTACCCCGGGACAACCACCGCCCGGGATGGACTACCTTCCTGCGTCACCCCATCACTCACCTACTAACCGCTTGGTCCGGCGGCTCCACCACTTTCCTTTCCCCGAAGGGTCCGGAACGGCTTCACGGCCTTAGCATCACGATGCTCGATGTTTGACGCTTCACAGCGGGTACCGGAATATCAACCGGTTATCCATCGACTACGCCTGTCGGCCTCGCCTTAGGTCCCGACTTACCCTGGGCAGATCAGCTTGACCCAGGAACCCTTAGTCAATCGGCGCAAACGTTTCTCACGTTTGTATCGCTACTCATGCCTGCATTCTCACTCGTGAACCGTCCACAACTCGCTTCCGCGGCTGCTTCACCCGGCACACGACGCTCCCCTACCCATCACAGCACCCGTTGGGGCTATATGCTGCAATGACACGACTTCGGCGGTACGCTTGAGCCCCGCTACATTGTCGGCGCGGAATCACTAGACCAGTGAGCTATTACGCACTCTTTCAAGGGTGGCTGCTTCTAAGCCAACCTCCTGGTTGTCTGTGCGACTCCACATCCTTTCCCACTTAGCGTACGCTTGGGGGCCTTAGTCGATGCTCTGGGCTGTTTCCCTCTCGACCATGGAGCTTATCCCCCACAGTCTCACTGCCGCGCTCTCACTTACCGGCATTCGGAGTTTGGCTAAGGTCAGTAACCCGGTAGGGCCCATCGCCTATCCAGTGCTCTACCTCCGGCAAGAAACACGACGCTGCACCTAAATGCATTTCGGGGAGAACCAGCTATCACGGAGTTTGATTGGCCTTTCACCCCTAACCACAGGTCATCCCCCAGGTTTTCAACCCTGGTGGGTTCGGTCCTCCACGAAGTCTTACCTCCGCTTCAACCTGCCCATGGCTAGATCACTCCGCTTCGGGTCTTGAGCGTGCTACTGAAACGCCCTATTCGGACTCGCTTTCGCTACGGCTTCCCCACTCGGGTTAACCTCGCAACACACCGCAAACTCGCAGGCTCATTCTTCAAAAGGCACGCAGTCACGAGAACAAGCAAGCCTCGTTCCGACGCTCCCACGGCTTGTAGGCACACGGTTTCAGGTACTATTTCACTCCGCTCCCGCGGTACTTTTCACCATTCCCTCACGGTACTATCCGCTATCGGTCACCAGGGAATATTTAGGCTTAGCGGGTGGTCCCGCCAGATTCACACGGGATTTCTCGGGCCCCGTGCTACTTGGGTGTCTTTCAAACGAGCCGTTGACGTTTCGACTACGGGGGTCTTACCCTCTACGCCGGGCCTTTCGCATGCCCTTCGCCTACATCAACGGTTTCTGACTCGTCTCACGGCCGGCAGACCGTAAAAGAAGATCCCACAACCCCGTATACGCAACCCCTGCCGGGTCTCACACGCATACGGTTTGGCCTCATCCGGTTTCGCTCGCCACTACTCCCGGAATCACGGTTGTTTTCTCTTCCTGCGGGTACTGAGATGTTCACTTCCCTTCCCGCGTTCCCTCCACTTGCCCTATGTGTTCAGGCAAGGGTGACAGCCCATGACGACTGCCGGGTTTCCCCATTCGGAAACCCCCGGATCAAAGCCTGGTTGACGACTCCCCGGGGACTATCGTGGCCTCCCACGTCCTTCATCGGTTCCTGGTGCCAAGGCATCCACCGTGCGCCCTTAAAAACTTGGCCACAGATGCTCGCGTTCACTGTGCAGTTCTCAAACAACGACCAGCCACCCATCCCCCGAACCAGAAGTCCGAGTGCACTGGGGCCGGCGACTGAGGAAATCCATTCCCTCAGACACCCAACAGCGTGCCCGACACCCTCACCCCACCCAACTCACGTTTCCACGACGCGAAGCAGTACTAGTGACCTGAAGCAGGCCGAGTGTGCCGAATAGTCAACGTTCCACCCATGAGCAACCAGCATCAGACATTCGCCGATGTACTGGCCTCTGACCAACCGAAGCTGGTGAGAAGTGCTCCTTAGAAAGGAGGTGATCCAGCCGCACCTTCCGGTACGGCTACCTTGTTACGACTTCGTCCCAATCGCTAGTCCCACCTTCGACAGCTCCCTCCCACAAGGGGTTGGGCCACCGGCTTCGGGTGTTACCAACTTTCGTGACGTGACGGGCGGTGTGTACAAGGCCCGGGAACGTATTCACCGCAGCAATGCTGATCTGCGATTACTAGCAACTCCGACTTCATGGGGTCGAGTTGCAGACCCCAATCCGAACTGAGACCGGCTTTTTGAGATTCGCTCCACCTCACGGTATCGCAGCTCATTGTACCGGCCATTGTAGCACGTGTGCAGCCCAAGACATAAGGGGCATGATGACTTGACGTCGTCCCCACCTTCCTCCGAGTTGACCCCGGCGGTCTCCTGTGAGTCCCCATCACCCCGAAGGGCATGCTGGCAACACAGGACAAGGGTTGCGCTCGTTGCGGGACTTAACCCAACATCTCACGACACGAGCTGACGACAGCCATGCACCACCTGTACACCGACCACAAGGGGGGCACTATCTCTAATGCTTTCCGGTGTCAAGCCTTGGTAAGGTTCTTCGCGTTGCGTCGAATTAAGCCACATGCTCCGCTGCTTGTGCGGGCCCCCGTCAATTCCTTTGAGTTTTAGCCTTGCGGCCGTACTCCCCAGGCGGGGAACTTAATGCGTTAGCTGCGGCACCGACGACGTGGAATGTCGCCAACACCTAGTTCCCACCGTTTACGGCGTGGACTACCAGGGTATCTAATCCTGTTCGCTCCCCACGCTTTCGCTCCTCAGCGTCAGTAATGGCCCAGAGATCCGCCTTCGCCACCGGTGTTCCTCCTGATATCTGCGCATTTCACCGCTACACCAGGAATTCCGATCTCCCCTACCACACTCTAGCTAGCCCGTATCGAATGCAGACCCGGGGTTAAGCCCCGGGCTTTCACACCCGACGTGACAAGCCGCCTACGAGCTCTTTACGCCCAATAATTCCGGACAACGCTTGCGCCCTACGTATTACCGCGGCTGCTGGCACGTAGTTAGCCGGCGCTTCTTCTGCAGGTACCGTCACTTTCGCTTCTTCCCTGCTGAAAGAGGTTTACAACCCGAAGGCCGTCATCCCTCACGCGGCGTCGCTGCATCAGGCTTTCGCCCATTGTGCAATATTCCCCACTGCTGCCTCCCGTAGGAGTCTGGGCCGTGTCTCAGTCCCAGTGTGGCCGGTCGCCCTCTCAGGCCGGCTACCCGTCGTCGCCTTGGTGAGCCATTACCTCACCAACAAGCTGATAGGCCGCGGGCTCATCCTTCACCGCCGGAGCTTTAAACCATCAAGGATGCCCAAGATGGTCATATCCGGTATTAGACCCCGTTTCCAGGGCTTGTCCCAGAGTGAAGGGCAGATTGCCCACGTGTTACTCACCCGTTCGCCACTAATCCCCACCGAAGTGGTTCATCGTTCGACTTGCATGTGTTAAGCACGCCGCCAGCGTTCGTCCTGAGCCAGGATCAAACTCTCCGTGAATGTTTTCCCGTAATCGGGATGACACCACGAGAGCGGTGCGAGAGGAGGAATGATCCTCTCGCACACAGCGTCCTCGCTGTGTTATTTCAAAGGAACCTCGCCCCCTCGTAACCGAGAGGAACGGGGTATCAACATATCTGGCGTTGACTTTTGGCACGCTGTTGAGTTCTCAAGGAACGGTCGCTTCCTTTGTACTCACCCTCTCGGGCTTTCCTCCGGGCGCTTCCCTTCGGTCTTGCGTTTCCGACTCTATCAGATCTTTTCTCGACCCGATTTCCTCGGTGCTTTCCAGGTTCCCGCTTCCGCGTTTCCCTTTCCGGCGGCTCCGACTTTATCAGAAGTTCTGAGCCGGACTGGCCGGCCGCTCTTTTCTGAATAATCGGGGGATGCTTCTCGATTGCCATTCACGACTTTCGAAGAAGCTAGTAGATTTTATCGGCTGCCGCTGGACGCTGTCCAGTTCTAGGCAACTGTTTAAATCTACCTCCCCACTCCCTCCGTGTCAACGGCTCTTGCGGGGCGAAGAGGAGACTAGCAGCTCGTGCGGGCCGGATGCACATCAGGCGGCCGTGGGTACGGAGGCGCTGCGGTCCGCCGCTTCCAGGTCGCCTGTCTCCCCCGCGCGTGCCGCGCGACCGCCCAGGACGTAGACGTACGCCAGGAACAGCAGCTCGGCCGCGATCCCGATGCCGATGCGCGCCCACGTTGGCAGGCCGGAGGGGGTGACGAAGCCTTCGATGGCACCGGAGACGAGCAGCACCAGGGCCAGACCGATCGCCATGCCGACGGCGGCTCGCCCCTCCTCCGCGAGGGCGGTGCGCCGGGTGCGGGGACCGGGGTCCACAACGGTCCAGCCGAGTCGCAGTCCCGTACCGGCGGCGACGAACACGGCGGTCAGTTCGAGCAGGCCGTGCGGAAGGACCAGCCCGAGGAAGGTGTCGAGGCGGCCGGCCGAGGACATGAGACCGAAGCCGACGCCCAGGTTGAGCATGTTCTCGAAGAGGATCCAGAGGACCGGCAGGCCCAGAAAGACCCCCAGCACCAGGCACATCGCCGCCGCCTGGGCATTGTTGGTCCACACCTGGGCGGCGAAGGCGGTCGCGGGGTGGCTGGAGTAGTAGGTCTCGTACTCGCCGCCGGGGCGGGTCAGCTCACGTAGCTGGCTGGGGGCGGCTATGGAGGACTGCACGTCGGGATGGGTACCGATCCACCAGCCCAGGAGGACGGCGACGGTGGTGGAGACGAGCGCCGTGGGGACCCACCAGTGCCGGGCTCGGTAGACGGCCGCGGGGAAGCCCCGGCCCAGGAAGCGCGTCACATCACGCCACGAGGCGCGGCGGGTACCGGCGACGGCGCTGCGCGCGCGTGCCACGAGTTGGCTGAGGCGTCCCGTCAGTTGCGGGTCCGGGGCGCTGGACCGGATGAGGGAGAGGTGGGTCGCGGTGCGCTGGTAGAGGACGACGAGTTCGTCCGCCTCGGCGCCGGTGAGACGGCGCCGGCGGCGCAGGAGAGCATCGAGACGGTCCCATTCGGCTCGGTGCACGGAGACGAAGACGTCCAGGTCCATCGGGTCTGCCTGCTCCTCGGCTGATCGTCCACGGCTCGTCGTGGATGCTCGTGGATGTTGTCAGCTTGTCGTACTGAGACGCGATGCGCCCACAGCTTGGCAGACTTGCGTTTCAGGGGCGGACCAGGGAAGGGCGGCGGGCGTGAGTGAGCTGGTGACGGGCGAGGCGGTGGCGCTGGAGCTGCGGCCCGCGAAGCTGCCGAGCAGGGCGCTGGCCGTGTTGCTCGACCTGGTGGTGGCCGTGTTCGCCTACCTCGTCGTGATCATGGTGGTGGTGATGTCGGCCGCTTCCCTGGACGAGGCGGCGCAGGTCGCGCTGTCGATCGCGTCGTTCCTGCTGGTGCTGGTCGGCGGGCCGATAGCGGTCGAGACGCTCAGCCACGGGCGGTCGCTGGGGAAGCTGGCCCTCGGTCTCCGGGTGGTCCGGGACGACGGCGGGCCGATCCGGTTCCGGCACGCGTTGGTGCGAGGCGCGGTCGGGGTGATCGAGATCCTGATGACGTTCGGGGTCGTGGCCTGTATCGCCTCGCTGGTGTCGGAGCGGGGGCGGCGGCTCGGGGACGTGTTCGCGGGCACGCTGGTCGTGCGCGAGCGGATACCCGCCGGGCGGACCGGGTTCGTACCGCCTCCGCCTCCGTGGCTCGCGGGGCGCTTCGCCGAGCTGGATCTGTCGGCGGTCCCGGACGGGCTGTGGCTCGCCGTACGGCAGTACCTGACGCGGATGCGGCAACTCGATCCGCAGGTGTCGGCGGGGATGGCGCAGCGGCTCGCGGCCGACCTCGCGGCGCGTACCGGGGCTCGGACGCCGGTGGATCTTCCTCCGGCCGCGTTCCTGGCGGCCGTGCTGCACGAGCGGCAGTCCCGTGAGGCCAGGAAGGCGGTCGGCGGCGGGTTCGCCCCGCCGGCGGGACAGCCCGATGTCCCGTTCGGCCATCAGCCTCAAGCCGCGCATCCGTTTCCGGCTGGGCATCAGCAGCCTCCGGCCGCCTACCCGCCGCACTCCGCTCATCAGCCCTCGCCGGTCCGGCCACCGGGTTCGGCTCAGGCTGCCGGGCCGCAGGAGTGGGCACGGCAGGCGGAGGTTCCTGCCGCTCCGTCGGCGGCGCCGGCGCCGGACGAGCCGGCGGCCGGCCGTCCGGCCACCGGGTTCGCGCCGCCGGCCTGAAGCGCCGCGCGCCCCGGACCGGTGCCGCGGCGGCCGGGCGCTCGGTGCCGTCATCAGGGGAAGGTCGACGGCGGTGACCGGAGGTCTTCCAGCTCGATGCCGGGCGCGGACAGGACGACGTCGCCGGCGAGGTGCACGGTGTGCCGTTCGCCCGTGTCCAGGGCTGTGACCTGGTATTCGTCCACGGTCAGCGGGCCGTTGTCAGTGGCGTGTGCTTCGCTGTTCACCAAGGCCCAGGACTGGTCCACGGTGCGGGGGGCGAGGACCGGGTCGGTGAGGGCCACGAGGCGTACGCGGGTTGCCGCGGACGAGGGGGTGAGGCGCAGGAGACGGGCGGTCGCGACGAGGAACGCGGGGGACGTGCCGGTGAAGGCGTGGGCGCGCGCATTGCCTTCGGTGGCATCGGTGCCGGTGGGGTCGGTGCGGACCCAGGTGACGCCGTCGAGGGCGGCGCCGCGTACCTGCCAGCCACCCGCGTGGAGTTCGAGGCGGATGGGGCGGCCGAGGTCGTCCAGGGTGAGGTCGACCGAGCCCCGGTGATCGCCGGCGGGGGTCGTCAGCCGCGAGACGTAGCGCCAGCCGGACGGGCCGGGGGCGCACTGGAAGTGTTCTTCCGCGAGGGGGGTGTGGTCGTGCGGATCGTGGAGCGAATAACGGCCGCGGGGCATGGGCGTCCTGGGTCTTGACGGGCTGACGGTCGTGAGCCGGCCGGTCGCGCGCCGCCGGAGCGGCGGGTCAAAGGGGCAGGCCCCCGGCACGGGGGTGCGGGGGCCTGCCTCGAAGGACCTGCTGCCGGGGAGGGTGCGTCGGTGCGCCGACGTGCCGTCCCCGGCGGGCCGGGCTACGCGGTCACCGGCTCAGTAGCGGTAGTGGTCCGACTTGAACGGGCCGTCGACCTCGACGCCGATGTACGCGGCCTGCTCCGGGCGGAGCTTGGTGAGCTTGACGCCGAGCGCGTCCAGGTGGAGGCGGGCGACCTTCTCGTCGAGGTGCTTGGGCAGCACGTAGACGCCGGTCGGGTACTCGTCGGGCTTGGTGAACAGCTCGATCTGGGCCAGGGTCTGGTCCGCGAAGGAGTTGGACATCACGAACGACGGGTGACCGGTGGCGTTGCCCAGGTTCAGCAGGCGGCCCTCGGAGAGCACGATGAGCTTCTTGCCCTCCGGGAAGGTCCAGGTGTGGACCTGCGGCTTGACCTCGTCCTTGACGATGCCGGGGATCTTGGCGAGGCCGGCCATGTCGATCTCGTTGTCGAAGTGACCGATGTTGCCGACGATCGCCTGGTGCTTCATCTTCGCCATGTCCGACGCGAGGATGATGTCCTTGTTGCCGGTGGTGGTGATGAAGATGTCGGCGGTCTCGACGACCTCGTCCAGGGTGGTGACCTGGTAGCCGTCCATCGCCGCCTGAAGGGCGCAGATCGGGTCGATCTCGGTGATGATCACGCGGGCGCCCTGGCCGCGCAGGGACTCGGCGCAGCCCTTGCCCACGTCGCCGTAGCCGCACACGACCGCGGTCTTGCCGCCGATCAGAACGTCGGTGGCACGGTTGATGCCGTCGACGAGGGAGTGGCGGCAGCCGTACTTGTTGTCGAACTTCGACTTGGTGACGGCGTCGTTGACGTTGATCGCCGGGAAGAGGAGGGCGCCGTCGCGCTGCATCTCGTACAGGCGGTGGACGCCGGTGGTGGTCTCCTCGGTGACACCACGGATCTCGGAGGCCAACTGGGTCCACTTCTGCGAACCGTCCGTGATGGTGCGGTGCAGGAGTTCGAGGATGACGCGGTGCTCGTCGGACTCGGCGGTGTCGACGGACGGGACCTTGCCGTCCTTCTCGTACTCGACGCCCTTGTGGACGAGGAGGGTGGCGTCACCGCCGTCGTCGAGGATCATGTTCGGGCCCCCGGTGGGGGCGTCCGGCCAGGTCAGCGCCTGCTCGGTGCACCACCAGTACTCCTCCAGGCTTTCGCCCTTCCAGGCGAAGACCGGGATGCCCTGCGGGTTGTCGGGCGTGCCGTTCGGGCCGACGGCGATGGCGGCGGCCGCGTGGTCCTGGGTGGAGAAGATGTTGCAGGAGGCCCAGCGGACCTGGGCGCCGAGGGCGACCAGGGTCTCGATGAGCACGGCGGTCTGCACGGTCATGTGCAGCGAGCCCGTGACGCGGGCGCCGGCCAGCGGCTGCGCCTCGGCGTACTCCTTGCGGAGCGCCATCAGGCCGGGCATCTCGTGCTCGGCGAGGGAGATCTCCTTGCGGCCGAACTCGGCCAGTGAGAGATCGGCGACCTTGAAGTCCTGTCGGTTGTCGACAGTCGTCATTGCGAGCTGCTCCTCGGGATCGGGGCGAGGTGGGTACGGCTGGTCTGCGCGGCGGCGGACACAGGGGTGCCCGAGAAGAGGACACAGGCATGCCCACGTGCGCGCAGCGCAGTCCGTCGGAGGCCCTCTCTCCCTCGGCCGGTCCACCCGGGACCGCCCGACCGCCATCAGCAGCGACGTCTGGCTCCGTCCCAAGCTACACCGCAGGGCCCGTCCGCCCCCAGTCCACCTCAGAACCCTTCGGGCCGGGCGGCCGGCGGCCCGGGGGCCGGGTCGGGCGGTCGGCGGGCGGGAGTGAGCCGTGCGGCCGGGACCGGCGCACCGGTCTGAACTGGGGCTTCTCGACGCTTGGGGCGGAGGTGGCGAGCGGTGCGGTGCCGTTCGCGGGCTGGTTCGGGACGCGGCGGGCGCGGCCGGAAGCGTGAGGAGATCGACGTGATCGGTCCGGCCGGAGCGGGTGGCGGTGGCCTTCCGCCCCGGGCGCACGGGGTTCAGGGAGGGCCGAGAGCGTCCGCGCCGCAAACGGGCCACGTGGGAGGACGGGACATGGCGGGCAGAGGGCGGGGACCGGGGATCACGGCGCTGGTGGTGGGGCTGCTGGGACTGGTGCCGGCCGGTGGGAGCTACCTGTAGGGGCACGGTGCGTACGGCACCGGCACCCTGCCGAGCCGGAGCATCGAGCCGACGTACCAGCGGAGTGACCGGATCGTCCAGGAGCGGGTGGACGGCAGCGAGGTGCGGCGCGGAGACGTCGTGATGTCCTCGGCGCCGGATCGCTTCGGGACCGCCGGGCCCGTCATGCAGCGGGTGGGCGGAGCCGGCGGGGCTCAGTGGCCGGTCGGCTGGGGGTTCGGGCCGCCCGGGGTGGCCTTGGGGTCCGGGCCCTCGGCGGCCTCGGCCTCGCTGTAGATGTCCGGTTCCAGGTAGATGACGCGGGCGATGGGGACCGCGGTGCGGATGCGGGTCTCGGCGGCGTTGATGGCGTTCGCGACCTCGGCGGCCGTGTCGTCGTGCCGGACGGCGATCTTGGCGGCGATCAGCAGTTCCTCGGGGCCGAGGTGCAGGGTGCGCATGTGGATGATGCCGGTGACCGTGGCCCCGTCGACGATCGCGGCCTCGATCTTCTTGACGTCGTCGAGGCCCGCGGACTCGCCGAGCAGCAGCGACTTGGTCTCGGCGGCCAGGACGAGGGCGATGGCGACGAGCAGGACGCCGATGCAGACGGTGCCGATGCCGTCCCAGATGCCGTCGCCGGTGAGCAGGGCGAGGCCGACGCCGCCGAGGGCGAGGGCCAGGCCGATGAGCGCGCCGAAGTCCTCCAGGAGGACGACGGGCAGCTCGGGCGCCTTGGCGCGGCGGATGAACTGGACCCAGGAGAGCTTGCCGCGTGTCTCGTTGGATTCCTTGATGGCCGTGCGGAAGGAGAAGCCCTCCGCGATGATCGCGAAGGCGAGGACGCCCACCGGCCAGTACCAGTGCTCCAGTTGGTGCGGGTGACGGACCTTCTCGTAGCCCTCGTAGATGGCGAACATGCCACCGATCGAGAACAGGACGATCGAGACGAGGAAGGCGTAGATGAACCGCTCGCGGCCGTAGCCGAAGGGGTGCTGGGGGGTCGCCTCGCGCTGTGCCTTCTTGCCGCCGACGAGCAGCAGGAACTGGTTGCCGGAGTCGGCGAGCGAGTGGACGCCCTCGGCGAGCATCGAGGAGGAGCCGCTGAACGCGAACGCCGCGAACTTCGATGCCGCGATCGCGAGGTTGGCGCCGAGTGCCGCCACGATCGCCCTGGTACCGCCTGACGCGCTCATGTGTCCGCGTTGTCCCTTCGCCTCTGTCGCTCTCGTACGTCCGTGCCGTCAGGACGTGTGCCCGGCTTTGCCCGGCCTTTGCCGGTGGATCATTGTTGCAGTCCGGCCGGGCCACGCCGTGTCACCTGTCCACACCCCCGGTCATACGATCACAGTGGCGCGGAAGACCGTGCCGGCGCCCGAGATCTCCGCCTTCTCGCCGGCCGGGACGAAGACCGACCGACCGGGGCCCAGTTCGTGTTCCCCGGCCCGGACGGAACCCGACGTGCAGAGCAGGATCTGCGGGGTGTCCCGGGTGAGGTCGTGGGCGCTGCCGGCCTGCGGGAGGACGTACCGGGAGAGGCGGAACTCGTCGATCGGCGTCTCGTAGACCTCCTCGCCGTCCGGGGATGCCTCGGGGCGGAGCACGCCCGGGTCGCTCGGCTCGAAGCGGACGACCCTCAGGAGTTCGGGGACGTCGATGTGCTTCGGGGTGAGGCCGCAGCGCAGGACGTTGTCGGAGTTGGCCATGATCTCGACGCCGAGGCCGTCGAGGTAGGCGTGCGGGATGCCGGCGCCCAGGAAGAGGGCCTCGCCGGGTTGCAGGCGGACGTGGTTGAGCAGCATGGCGGCGAGGACGCCGGGGTCGCCCGGGTAGTGGTGGGCGATGTCGGCGTAGGGCGCGTAGGCGCCGCCGAGGCGGGCGCAGGCGGTGGTGGCCTCGGCGACCGTGCGGGCCATCTCCTGCGGGTCGGCGCTGAGGATGGCGGTGAGGACCTCGCGCAGGGCCGCGTCCTCGGGGTGCGCGTGCAGCAGGTCGACGTACGGCTTGAGGGAGTCGACGCCGAGTCCGTCGAGCAGGTCGGCGGCCTCGGCGGGGGCGCGGAAGCCGCACAGGCCGTCGAACTCGGTGAGGGCGCAGATCAGTTCGGGCTTGTGGTTGGCGTCCTTGTAGTTGCGGTGCGGGGCGTCGACGGGGACGCCGCGCCGCTCCTCGTCGGCGTACCCCTGCCCGGCCTGTGCCAGGTCGGGGTGCACCTGGAGGGAGAGCGGCGCGCCGGCGGCGAGGATCTTGAGCAGGAACGGCAGGCGCGGGCCGAACCTGGCGACCGCGCGGGAGCCCAGTTCGCGCTCCGGGCCGGCGTCGATGACCTCGGCGAGCGTCCCGCGCGTGGTGCGCGAGGGGGCGCCCGGGTGGGCGCCCATCCACATCTCCGCCTGGGGTTCCCCGGTCGGCTCGGTGCCGAGGAGGTGCGGGATGGCGGTGGTGGAACCCCAGGCGTAGGGGCGGACGGTGTTGTCGAGGCGGTCCATGTGTCTTCTCTGTCTCCGTACGTACGCTGCTCGGCTGGCGCCGGGGGCTACGTCGGTCGCGGCGCCGGTGCGGGCACGGCTGGTCCGGCCCGGAGCAAAGATCAGGCTCCGGAAGCGAGCGCCAGGTAAACGGCGGCGAAATCCGTGACGGCGATCAGTTCCGCGAGGGTCTCGAGTTCGCCGCCTTCCTCCGGTTCGAGCTCGCTGATCGGCGTGTCGTGGTCGAGGGCCAGGTCACGGGCGGCGGGCGCGGCGGTGAGCCCACTGGTCGGGCGGTCGCGGAGGAGCACCACGCGCGCGTGCAGCGCGGGCGGCTCCTCCACGCGGTCGCGGAAGAAGTCCTCCGGATCGGCGCTGGCGGCCAGTGGACCGGCCAGCAGGGTGGTGTGCGCGGCGAGCGCCTCGGGCAGCTCGGCCACCAGGGCGGGCCGGCCGGCGAGTTCGGCGAGGGCGGCGGCGAACCGGCGGCCGGCCGGGCCCGCCGAGGTGCCTTCCGTCCAGATCACGGGGAGCGCGTCGGCGAGTTCCGCGGCCAGGGTCTTGGCCGGGTTGCCGTAGGTCGCGATGGCGGGGCCGCAGCGTTCCGCGATGCGGTCCAGGCGGTCGGCGATCTTCTCGATGGCGTCCGGCGGGGCGTCGAGCAGGCCGACGCGGTCCAGGAGGACCAGCAGCGGGGTCAGCAGGGCCCAGAAGACGCCCGGGGCGGACCCGGCGAGCGGTTCCTGCTCGTCGTAGGGCGCGGTCGCCATCGGTACGAACAGGCCGTGCGCGCCGGCGACGGCTTCGGCGAGCGGGGTGCTCTGCGGGGCCACGGCGACGACCGAGCAGCCGCGCCGGTAGGCCTGCTCGGCGAGGAGGGAGAGGCTCGGTTCGGTGCCGTCCGGGGTGGTGATCAGCAGCAGGTCCACGGAGCCGGCCCAGCCGGGCAGTTCCCAGCGCAGGGCGCCCGGGGCCGGGGCGACGCCGGTGGGGGCGAGCCGGACGACGGGGCTGCCGGCGCCGGCCAGCGTGCCGAGGAGGTCGGCGGTGTGGGTGGCGGCGACGCCCGGGCCCGCGATCAGGACGGCGCGCGGGCGGCCGTCGGGGGTGAGGCCGCCGACACCGGCCTCGGTGGCATGCCGGGCGGCGGTGCGGACGCGGGCACCGGCCTCCGCGGCGCCGCGGAGCAGGCCTCGGTGGTCGGCCTCGGAGAGACCCTCCGGGGTGTCGAGCAGCGATTCGTCCAGCATGGGCGGCAGCCTCCATCGCCGGGGGTCCTGGGCAGAGCCTTTGCAGGGGGTGGCGCGGGGCGCCGTGCCACCACGGGGAACAGGGCCTCGTGGCGGCGGGGTGCAGGGGGCCTCGCTACGGCGTGCGGGGTTCCGTCACTCGGGGCGGCGGGCCTCGTCCACGAGGAGGACCGGGATGTCGTCGCGCACGGGGTAGGCGAGGCCGCAGTCCTGGCCCGTGCAGATCAGCTCGGTGTCCTGCTCCTTGAGGGGGGCGTGGCAGGCCGGGCAGGCGAGGATCTCCAGGAGGCCGGCTTCGAGCGGCATGGGGTGTCCCTTCGGGGGCGTGCGGGTGTCTGTGGATGCCCGGTCAGCGTACCGCTGGTGGGCCGGCCTCTCAGCCCCTGATGATCGCCAGGGCCTCGTCCCTGATCTTCCTCATCGTGGCCTCGTCCTTCGCCTCCGCGTTCAGGCGCAGGAGCGGCTCGGTGTTGGAGGGGCGGACGTTGAACCACCAGTCGGCCGCGGCGACGGTGAGGCCGTCGAGGTCGTCCAGGGTGACGTCGGCGCGGTCCTCGTACGCGGTGCGGATCGCGGCGAGGCGGCCGGTCTGGTCGGCGACGGTGGAGTTGATCTCGCCGGAGCCGGCGTAGCGGTCGTACTGGGCGACCAGGCCGGACAGCGGGCCGTCCTGGCCGCCGAGGGCCGCGAGGACGTGCAGGGCGGCCAGCATGCCCGTGTCGGCGTTCCAGAAGTCCTTGAAGTAGTAGTGGGCGGAGTGCTCGCCGCCGAAGATCGCGCCGGTGCGGGCCATCTCGGCCTTGATGAAGGAGTGGCCGACCCGGGTGCGGGCGGGGGTGCCGCCGTTCTCCCGGACGACCTCCGGGACCGTGCGGGAGGTGATCAGGTTGTGGATGACGGTGCCCGTGCCGCCGTTGCGGGCGAGTTCGCGGGCGGCGACCAGCGCGGTGATCGCGGACGGGGAGACGGGGTCGCCGTTCTCGTCCACGACGAAGCAGCGGTCGGCGTCGCCGTCGAAGGCGATGCCGAGGTCGGCGCCCTCCGCCGGGACCCGCTTCCGGAGGTCCACCAGGTTCGCCGGGTCCAGGGGGTTGGCCTCGTGGTTGGGGAAGGTGCCGTCCAGCTCGAAGTACATCGGGACGAGGGTCAGGGGCAGGCCGGCGAAGACCGGGGGGACCGTGTGGCCGCCCATGCCGTTGCCGGCGTCGACCACGACCTTCAGGGGGCGGACGGAGGTCAGGTCGACGAGGGAGCGCAGGTGCGCCGCGTAGTCCTCCAGCGTCTCGCGCGAGGAGAGGGTTCCCGGCCGGGGGGCGGGCTCGGGAGCGCCTTCCTCCAGCCAGCGCTCGGCCAGCTCGCGGAGCTGCGCGAGTCCGGTGTCCTGGCCGACGGGCGCGGCGCCCGCGCGGCACAGCTTGATGCCGTTGTACCGGGCCGGGTTGTGGGAGGCGGTGAACATGGCGCCCGGGAGGTCCAGCGCGCCCGAGGCGTAGTAGAGCTGGTCCGTGGAGCACAGGCCGATCTCGGTGACGTCCACGCCACGGTCCGCCGCGCCGCGCGCGAAGGCGCGGGAGAGGCCGGGGGACGAGGGGCGCATGTCGTGGCCGACGACGATGGCCGCCGCCCCGGTGACCTGAGCGAAGGCGGCGCCGAACAGTCCGGCCAGTCGCTCGTCCCACTGGTCCGGGACCACACCGCGCACGTCGTACGCCTTCACGAGCTGCGACAGATCAGCAGTCACGGCCAAACCTTCCGAAGTCCTATGGGTGCCCACAAACTACCCGTCCGGGGTGCGGGGCGGTGCGCGGACACCGGGTGGACGCCCGGCGGTCCCCCGGCGGGGACGCTCGCGGGAGAAGAACCGTCACACCTGGCGGGGTGGCGTCGGGTGGCGCTCAGTTGTCCGGAGAGCGCAGGACCCGCAGGTGACCGCGGCGGGCCACCTCCATGGGATCCACCGAGCGGGCTCCGGCGCCGCCCGCCCCGGCCGCGCGCTGCTGCGGACGGGCCGCCTCGCGCACGGCGTTGGCAAGCGCTTCCAGATCGTCTCCGCTGGGCCGCGCGGGAGCGGAACCGTCGAGGAGGCGGACGACCTCCCAGCCGCGCGGGGCGGTGAGGCGCTCGGAGTGCTCGGCGCACAGGTCGTAGCAGTGGGGTTCGGCGTAGGTGGCGAGCGGGCCGAGGACCGCGGTCGAGTCGGCGTAGACGTACGTCAGCGTCGCGACGGCGGGTCGGCCGCAGGCGGTGCGCGAACAGCGACGTACAGGGCTCACGACGTTGGACGGTACCGCACTCTTGAGCGGGCCGCGACGACTCTCCCCCAGGTCACTCCACCGTGTCGGGCTGTGAGACGCCCCACACACCGCTCCTGAGGGCCCCTGCTGACCTGGGCGGAGGGCCTCCCCACGGGTGCCGGGCGGCGGGACGGTCAGTCGCATACCGGGACAGACGCCGCCGGCCGTCGTGCGTTCGGCGGTCCGGGAAGGGTACGAGAACGAGCCACACCTTGGCCGGAACGGTCAGCCTGCGACACGAGTGATCACCGCCGGTTGCCGCGTGGAGACGGACGGGCGCAGGGCGCGGGGACTACGCTTCACCGGTGATGGACAACCGTGTACCGCCCCGTGCCGCCGGACCCGGACCCCGTCGCCGTGATCGCCACGGGAGGGGCATGCGGGGGCCGATCGCACCGCCGCAGGTGCCGCTCGCGGCCAGCCGTGCCGAGGTGTTCGCGGACCTGGTGCAGGACTCCGTGGACCGTCTGGAGCGGCGGTGGCCGCAGCTCGCCGACATCGACTTCCTCGTGCTGGAGGCGCCCCGGCTGGAGGGCCGGGGGGAGCAGGCCGCCTGGAGCGACGAGGCCGTGCCGCTCGGCGGGACCGTCCCCGCGCGGGAGGGGCGGCCGGCCCGGGTGGTCGTGTACCGGCGGCCGGTGGAGATCCGGACCAAGGGGCGCGACGAGCGGGCCGCGCTGGTGCACGAGATCGTGGTGGAGCAGGTGGCCGAGCTGCTCGGGCTGACGCCGGAGACCGTGGATCCGCGGTACGGGGAGGACTAGGCGTTCGCCGGGGCGACCGGCCGGCGCCCGGCTGCGCCGCGGGCAGCGGCGCGCGGGCCGCCCGCGCCACCGCCCGCGGCGGGCGTCCGCCTACTTCTGGAGGACCGCCAGATCCTCCTCCGCCCGGGGGACGGCCACCGTGCCGCGGTCGTTCGGCAGGGTCTGGACGGTGAAGGCGGCGACGTCCGTGCCGGTTACGGCGAGGGTGCGGGCGGCGTAGACGGGACCGCCGGACGTGGGCTCCACCGTGAGGGCGTACGCGCCCCTCAGGCCGGCCGGGACCGGGGCGGCGATGTCCTGGGTGGTGCCGGACTTCACCGTGTACGTCTTGCTGACCGGGGTTCCGCCCTCGCTGCCGGCCGACGCGGTGACCTTGACCGTGGCCGTGGCGGTGGGCGCCGTCAGGGCGAGGGTGGTGCCCTTCGCCCGGTTGTCGGCCGATGTCGCGCGCGTGCCGACGGCGGCGGTGGCCGGGATGAACGCCGTCTCCTTCTTGTCGCCCTTGCCCCGGACGACCTGGAGCGCCGCGACGACCGGGACCGGCCGGCCGGTGGGCGTCAGGACCAGGGAGCCGGCCTCGCCGCGGGTCACGTCACCGAGGTCGACCGCGCCGGTCATGCCGGACTTGACGTGCAGGGTCTCGTTCCCGGCCGGGGTGATCAGGCCGTCGGGCGAGGCCAGGCGGATCTTCAGGTCGGCGTCGTCGTCGCCGGGCGTGAAGGCGATGAGGCGGACGTCGGTGGCGTCCTTCGGGATGCCGGGCAGGACCAGGCTGCCGGCCGGGTCGGCGGCCGGGGCCAGCCAGTCGCCGCCCGCCTTGTCGTCCAGGGCCCGCACGGCCGCGCCGACCCGCCCGCTGCGGACGCCGACGTGCAGGGTCAGGTCGGTCTGCCGCTCGTCGGTGAGCGTGGAGAGCAGGAACGCCTTGCTGGTGTGCGGCTTGACGGTGAGGTTCTCGCCCAGCGGGGACTTGATCGCCCCCTCTTTGCCGAACAGCTCGATGTCGACGACGGCGGCGGAGTCGTCGGGGTTGGTCAGGTGGACGTAGTCGGTGCGGCCGGGGGCCGTGCCGGCGCCCGGGAACCAGAACTCGGTGTCCGCGCCGGTGCAGTTGACGCCCTGGAGGCCGCGGCCGGTGCCGGCGGCGATCTCGGTGGTCTCCTGGAGGGTCCAGCCGGGCGCGAACCCGCCGTCCGCCGTGCCGACCAGTGCGGGGGCGGCGCCGGAGGTGTCGCCGGTGACCGGCGTGCCCGGCGCCTTCGGGGTGAGCACCGGCCGGCCGGCCTTCTGCTTGCCGCCCTTGCCCTTCCCGCTCCCGGCCGCCTCCCCGTCGGCCGCCTGGAGCCGCGCCGTGCCGTGGTGTGCGGCGCCCTTGGTCAGCGGGGTGAACGACGTGTACGTCGTGTCGGCGATGTCCGAGTCGCTGGGTGCCGGGCACAGCAGGCTGGTGCGCTCGACGGGCAGTCGGGCGGCCGTGCGGGGTGCGGCGGCGCCGGACGCGGCCGGCGTGGCGACCGCGGCGAACGCGGTGACGGCGGCCAGCGCGGCCGTGCCGGCGAACAGGGACAGGGTGGTGCGCTTCACTGCTGGCTCCCGTCGGGGCGCTCGCTGCCGGTGCCGTGGGGGTGGGCCGGGTCGTAGCCCTGCCGGGCGGGGTCGTGGGCGGGGTCGTAGGCCTGCTCGTAACCCTGGCCGTAGTGCTGCTGCTGGTAGGCCGCCGGGTCGTACGGCGGCTGCTCGGCGCCGCCGGTGTAGGCGTACGGGTCGTAGGGGGCCGTCGTCTGGTAGGGGTCGGGCTGCTGGTACGTCTGCTGGTCGTAGCCCGTCGCGGTGCGGTACGGGTCCGCGCCGTGGCCGGTGTCGCCGTACGTGCCCGGGTCCCACTCGTCGTAGGACTGCTGGTGGGGCACGGCCGCCGGGGGCTGCTCGGGCGGTGCGGGCGCGGCGGGCGGGTTCCCGGCGGGCGGCTCCTCGGCCTGGGCGCGCAGGCGGCGGGCGCGGCGGCCCTCGCCGGCGGTGGCCTGGGCGGGCAGTGGCTGCTCCTCGGGCAGGTCGTCGTCGACGTCGCGTCGGCGGCCGGGGAGGGCGAGGACGACCAGGACGACGGCGAGCGCGCCCTGGGCCCACAGCCAGGCGGTGTGGGCGAACGGTACGTCGTAGGTGACGTCGAGCCTGCCGCCGGTGGACGGCAGCCGGAAGCCCTGGGCCCAGCCGTCGACCGTGGTGGGGGTGAGCGGTCTGCCGTCGAGGGTGGCCGTCCAGCCGGCGGCGGCGCTGTCGGCCAGGCGCAGGACGCGGCTGCCCGAGCCGGCGGGGATCGTGGTGTGGATCTCCACCGGGCCCCGCGGTGACCGGCTGGGCCACGCTCTGCCCGGCGGCGGGCACGATGGCCGCGCGGGAGACCTCCTGGTCGACGCGCCACAGGGCGTTGCCGCTCTGCCGGCTGAGCCGGGACAGGCCGGGGGTGGCGTCGAGGACGCGGGTGGTGTCGCGGGGGGCGCCCTGGTGCACGAGGACATAGCGCACGGCGAAGCCGCCGAGTTCGTCGGCCTGGTCGGCGCCGGAGAGCCGGCGACCAGGTTGGCGACCACCTTGTCCAGGCGGGCGTTCCCCCCGTCGGCGGCGGCGATTTCGGCATCCCCCATGCGGGCGCCCGAGCCGCGGACCAGGCTGTAGCGGACACGCGCGGCGGAGTCGCTGTCCAGGACCAGGGTGCGGGCCTGGTCGCCGGTGGCGGAGTCCTCGGCGACGAACGCGGGCACCTGCGAGGGGTCGCGGCGCTCCAGGGGGCCGTCGGCGCCGCCGATCATCCAGCCGGCGGCGACCAGCAGGGGGCCGGCGGCCGAGGCGAAGGCGATCAGGGCGGCGACGGGCTGGCGCCAGCCGAAGCTCTGCTCGGCCACGCGTGCGCGTGCGCCGTCGGCGCCGAGCGCGGCGGCGGCCAGCAGGGCGATGCCGTAGACGAGGGTGGCCGGTCCCGCCCAGGCGGAGCGGTTGGACAGGACGGCGAACCCGAGGCCGACGAGGGCGACGGCCCAGGCGGTACGGATGCCGAGCTGCCGTTCGGAGCGCAGGAGGGCGGCGAGGGCGGCGAGCACGATGCCGATGAGCATCAGGCCGTGCACGGTGCCGGGGCCGCCGGGGCTGGAGCCGAGCAGGTCCGTCGCGGAGGCCGCCGAGGGGCCGTACTCCAGGCCGGCCTCCTGGAAGAAGCCGGTCGGCAGGAGGGTCAGCGACCAGGGCGCGAGGGCCAGCAGGGGGGTGCCGAGCTGGACGAGGAAGCGCAGCCCGTGGGCGACGAAGTCGCGGCGGCGCAGGAGGAGCACACCGAGGCCGAGGAGCAGCGCGACGGGCCAGACGATCGGCGTGAAGGCGGTGGCGATGCTCAGCAGCAGCGCGTACGCCCATGTGGCTCGCCAGCTACCGGGTGCGCCGGTGCGGTGCGCGAGGCCGCTCGCGGCGACGCCCGCGCGCGCGATGAGCGGGAGCAGGACGGCGAGGACGGCGGTGCCGATGCGCCCGCCGGCCAGGGCGCCGGTGGTGGCGGGCAGGAAGGCGTAGCCGATGGCCGCCCACGCGCGCAGCAGCCGGGAGGTGACCAGGGGGCGGGACGCGAAGTAGGCGGTGCATCCGGCGAGCGGCACCGAGCAGACCAGCAGGACGGTGACGGCGAGTCCGGTGGAGCCGAACAGGAGGGAACCGAGGGCCGCGACGAACGCCAGGTAGGGCGGTGCGGACGTGGTGCCGCCGGAGCCGACCGGGTGCCAGGCGTCCAGGTAGCGGGACCACAGGTCGCCGGCGTCGGCCGGGGCGGGCAGCAGGGCGCCGCCGCCGAGCGCGTCGCCGCCGATCAGGGCGCGGCAGGCGGCGAGGGAGACGAGCAGCAGGACGAGGAAGAGCACCGGGCCGGGTCTGCGGGCGATCCGCCGGAGCCGGGCGAAGTGCTCGACCTCCAGGAAGTCGGCGTCGTCGCCGCCGGGCCCGGACTCCACGGCGCCGCCGTGCCGGCCGGCCGAGGTGGTGTCGATGTCGGAGTCGCTGGCGAAGTGGCCGGCGAGCTGTTCCATGGTGGCCCGGACGGTGGCGCCGGGCGGCGGGAACAGGCCGCGCAGTTCGCCCTTGCCGGTCTGTGCGGCTCCGCGGCGGCGCCGGGCGGCGATGATCCGCTCGGGGCGCAGCAGGGTGCTCAGCAGGCCGCGGATCTCGTCGAGGGCCTGCCCGGGGACCTTGCCGACGAGATAGGCGAGGGTCCGCAGGACGGTGCCGAGGACGATCCGCGTGAACACCCAGGGCAGCGCGGCCGTACGGGTGTTGACGAGCAGGGTGTAGACGGCGCCGGCCTTGTCGACCTTGTGCGGGGAGGCGGTGGTGCGGCCCGCGCAGTCGACGGTGCGGCGCTCCCGGGAGGCGGCCTCGGCGTGCCGGACGACCGCGTCGGGGGCGACCAGGACCCGGTGGCCGGCGGTGTGGGCGCGCCAGCACAGGTCGACGTCGTCGCGCATCAGGGGCAGCCGGCGGTCGAAGCCGCCGAGCTGTTCGTAGACGTCGCGGCGGATGAGCATGCCGGCGGTGGAGACGGACAGCACGGTGCGGACGTGGTCGTGCTGGCCCTGGTCCTGTTCGCGGCGGTCCAGGCCGGTCCAGCGGCGGCCGGAGTCGGCGAGGGTGACGCCGACCTCCAGCAACTGCCGGCGGTCGTACCAGCCGCGCAGCTTGGGGCCGACGACCGCGACGTCGTCGCGGCCGAGTTCGAGTTCGGTGTCGACGACCCGGAGCAGCTCGGCGAGGGCGTCGCGTTCGGGGGCGCAGTCGTCGTGCAGCAGCCACAGCCACTGGACGGGTTCGCCGTGCGGCAGTGCGGGCAGGTCGTAGGCGTCGTCGCGCCAGCTACGCGTGACCGGGTCCCAGCCGCTGGGGCGCTTGAGGTAGGGCAGGTCCTCCGGGGTGAGGACGGGCGCGGTACGGCTCGCCTCCTCGACGGCCTGGCCGAAGCCGGTACGGCGGGCGAGGTGCAGCACGTTGGCGTCGCCTAGGGCGTCGGTGAGCAGCTCGGCGGAGCCGTCCGCGCTGCCGGTGTCGGCGGCGACCGCGTACTGGACGGGGCGCTCCTGGCCTAGCAGCCCGGCGAGCGCGTCGGGCAGCCAGCGGGCGCCGTCGTGGGAGACGAGGACCGCGGTCACCACATGACGCGGGAACTCAGGGGTGGCGGTGCCGTCTTGGGCCGCCGAATGGCTGTGCACGGACATCGAGGTACGGGCCCCGGTTCGATGGACTGCGGTGGACGCCCGCGCCTCCTCGTGCGTCGAGGGGACGGCGGGGCGTCTCGGACGAGCGACCACACTATCGGCTGGGCATGACGACGGCCCGGCGCCTGTGGACAACCCACCGGCGCCGGGCCGTTCGTGACGTTCCCGTGTGTACGCGTGCGTGCGTGCTGTGCGCGTACGGCTGTGCGCGTGCGGCCGTACGCGTGCTGCTGCGCTCAGACGGCGGCCTTCTTCAGCCGGCGGCGTTCCCGCTCGGAGAGCCCGCCCCAGATGCCGAACCGCTCGTCGTTGGCGAGGGCGTACTCGAGGCACTCGGAGCGGACCTCGCAGGCGAGACAGACCTTTTTGGCCTCTCTGGTGGAGCCGCCCTTCTCGGGGAAGAAGGACTCGGGGTCGGTCTGGGCGCACAGCGCGCGCTCCTGCCAGCCGAGTTCCTCGTCCGCGTCGTCGACCAGCAGTTGCTGCACCAGCTCGGTCATGTGCGCCCCTCGTCCGTCTTTCACGTCCCCGTGCGTGGCCGTTACCGATTCCGGCTGAACGACACGAGTGAAATTACAAGTGTGCTGCTCCGGGCGAGTCAAGCTGAGATCTGCTATTGGGCCCGTTATTCACTCTGCGGAACCAAGGCCGTGCAGAAAGTGTTCAAATCGGCATAAACCTTGACACGCAGACAGGACCCATGGGGCGGCCGACACCCCGCACACATCCCTGTACGGAGAAGGACGTCCCCGTGTTCGATCGCGTTCCGCGGGGCTCGAGCGCTCGGATGTGCCCCATGTGTCCCCACATCCCGGTGAACAAACCTTTCACCTGCCAGAAGAACCGGATGAGGTGAAACATGTCCCACATACCGGGCGGCGAGTTGACAGTGCGGGTGTGAACCGGTGTCCTAGTGGGCATGCTCGCGAACTTGGCGCCCGCCTCGACCCGCTCCGCCGGGTCCCTCGGTGCCGCCCGCGCGCGCTGTAGCTGTTGTTGCTGTCCCAGCCGTTGAGCCGAGTCCGCTCCGGCTGTCCCCGAGTCCATCCCGACTCGGCCGCGTTCCACGCTCCGTGATCCCGCACCGGGGCACCCGCCCGCCCGTGACCCGGGCGGACCGCACGCGTCACCCGGCTCCACACCCCAGCTCCAGCCCCCCCACTCTTCCGCCGAGGACCACCGCACCCCGATGAACAGCGACAACGACCTCCAGATCGCCGGCGACATCCTCGAAGTCCCGCACCTGCTCCAGCCGCCGCGCGAGCACCCGGCCACCATCGCCGAGTTCGTGGGACTCGCGCGCTCGATCGCCGCCGACCGCGCCCAGTGGGCGCACCTCGTCCGCTACGACGCCACCAGCCGCTGGTACCACCGGCTGCGCACCGGCCCCGGCTACGAGGTGTGGCTGCTGTCCTGGGTGCCCGGACAGGGCAGCGGGCCGCACGACCACGGCCGCTCCTCCGGAGTGCTGACCGTCCTGGAGGGCACGCTCACCGAGCGCACCGCGCACGGCACGCGCGCGCTGACGGCCGGCGCGGCGGGCAGGCCGCCGCACGGGGCCGGCGGGGAGTCCGGCGGGGGGTGGGGTCGGGTCTTCGCACCGGGGTACGTCCACGAGGTCGTCAACGACACGCTGGAGCCGGCGGTCAGCCTGCACGTGTACTTCCCGGGACTGACCGAGATGCCGATGCACGGCTCCCCGCACTGCGAGGCGCGCACCGGGCCGCGTCCGGTGACTGCCTGAGCCCCGGCCGGACGGAACCCGGCTGCCTCGAATCAGTCGGTGCCGCGTCCGGTGACTGCCTGACGCGTTGTCGTACCCGCCTGCGAGACTTGGCCTCATGCGCATTGTGGTTCTGGCAGGCGGCATCGGCGGTGCCCGTTTCCTGCGTGGTCTGAAGCGGGCCGTGCCGGACGCGGACATCACGGTCATCGGCAACACCGGCGACGACATCCATCTCTTCGGGCTGAAGGTCTGCCCGGACCTCGACACGGTGATGTACACACTGGGCGGCGGCATCAACGAGGAGCAGGGGTGGGGGCGGACCGACGAGACCTTCCACCTGAAGGAGGAACTGGCGGCCTACGGCGTCGGCCCGGAGTGGTTCGGGCTGGGCGACCGGGACTTCGCCACACACATCGTGCGGACACAGATGCTCGGCGCCGGGTATCCGCTGAGCGCGGTCACCGAGGCGCTGTGCGACCGCTGGCAGCCGGGCGTGAAGCTGATCCCGATGACCGACGACCGCGTCGAGACACACGTGGCCGTCACCCTGCCCGGCAGCGGTTCCGCCGCGGGCGAGGGTGAACGCAAGGTGATCCACTTCCAGGAGTACTGGGTGCGGCTGCGCGCCTCCGTCCCGGCCGAGGCGGTCGTCCCGGTCGGCGCGGAGCAGGCCAAGCCGGCCCCGGGTGTCCTGGAGGCCATCGCCGCCGCGGACGTCATCCTGTTCCCGCCGTCCAACCCGGTCGTGTCCATCGGCACGATCCTGGCCGTGCCCGGCATCCGCGAGGCCATCGCCGACGCGGGCGTGCCCGTGGTCGGCCTGTCCCCCATCGTCGGCGACGCGCCCGTGCGCGGGATGGCCGACAAGGTGCTCGCCGCGGTCGGCGTGGAGTCCACGGCCGCCGCGGTCGCCGAGCACTACGGCTCCGGGCTGCTGGACGGCTGGCTGGTCGACACCGTGGACGCCGGCGTGGTGGAGCGGGTCGAGGCCGACGGACGCATCCGCTGCCGGGCCGTGCCGCTGATGATGACCGGACCGGACGCCACCGCCCAGATGGCACGTGAGGCGCTGGCGCTGGCCGAGGAGGTGCGGGGAGCGTGAGCGAGGAGCGCCCGGGGCACGAGCGCCCGGAGTACTCGGTCCGGGCCCTGTCGGGCATCCCCGAGGTGCAGCCGGGCGACGACCTGGCCAAGCTGATCGCCGCGGCCGAGCCGCGCCTGGCCGACGGTGACGTGCTGCTCGTCACCTCCAAGATCGTCTCCAAGGCCGAGGGCCGGATCGTCCGGGCGGACGACCGGGAGGCCGCGATCGACGCCGAAACGGTCCGGGTCGTGGCCCGGCGCGGCACTCTGCGCATCGTGGAGAACCGACAGGGCCTGGTCATGGCCGCCGCCGGGGTCGACGCCTCCAACACGCCCGCCGGGACGGTGCTGTTGCTGCCCGAGGACCCGGACGCGTCCGCGCGCGCGATCCGGGCCGGCCTGCGCGACGCCCTCGGCGTCGACGTCGGTGTCGTCGTCACCGACACCTTCGGGCGACCCTGGCGCGCGGGGCTGACCGACGTGGCCATCGGCGCCGCCGGGGTGCGCGTGCTGGACGATCTGCGCGGCGGCACGGACGGGCACGGCAACCCGCTCAACGCGACCGTCGTCGCCACGGCGGACGAGCTGGCCGCCGCCGGTGACCTGGTCAAGGGCAAGACGGCGGGCCGGCCCGTGGCCGTGGTGCGCGGCCTGCCGCACCTGGTGACCAAGGCCCAGGACGGCACGGACGGTGACGGGAACGGGAACGGGGAGGGCGCACGGGCGCTGGTGCGCACCGCGCGGGACGACATGTTCCGGCTCGGCACCTCGGAGGCGGTCCGCGAGGCGGTGACCCAGCGGCGCACGGTCCGGGCGTTCACCGACGAGCCCGTCGACCCCGGCGCGGTACGCCGCGCGGTGGCCGCGGCGGTCACCGCGCCCGCCCCGCACCACACCACGCCGTGGCGGTTCGTGCTGCTGGAGTCGGCGGAGTCCCGCACGCGGCTGCTGGACGCGATGCGGGACGCCTGGGTGGCCGACCTGCGCCGGGACGGCAAGAGCGAGGAGTCCGTCGCCCGGCGGATCCGCCGCGGGGACGTGCTCCGCAGCGCGCCCTGTCTGGTCGTGCCGTGCCTCGTCATGGACGGCTCGCACACCTACGGGGACGCGCGGCGGGACGGCGCCGAGCGGGAGATGTTCGTCGTCGCGATGGGCGCGGGCGTGCAGAACCTGCTGGTCGCGCTCGCCGGGGAACGGCTGGGCTCGGCGTGGGTGTCGTCCACGATGTTCTGCCGGGACGTGGTGCGCGACGTGCTGGAGCTGCCGGCCGGCTGGGACCCCATGGGCGCGGTGGCGGTCGGCCATCCGGCCGGGGAGCCGGGACCGCGTCCGCAGCGGGACGCGGGGGCGTTCCTAGAGGTGCGGTGAGACACCTCGGACACCACCTACTCTCGTAGGACAGCCCCGGCAGCTCTAGGACCCTTCAGTGGCAGGACGTTTTCCCCAGCGCCCCACGCGTACGACCGTACGCGGCGGGCATGCCGCCGTACCCGCGGGCGCCGCGGCCGGGGTGGCGCGGCAGGCGAGCGCGCCGGTGCGGGTACGGCGGTGGGTGCCGGACGGGCCCGTCGAGCTCGGGCTGGTCCTCGGACCGCTCCGGCGCGGGCCCGCCGACCCGACGTTCCGGGCCACGGCGGACGGGTCCGTGTGGCGGGCCACCCGTACGCCCGCCGGGCCGGGCACGCTGCGGGTGCGCGCGTACCGGGGTGAGGTGCTCGGCGAGGCGTGGGGGCCCGGCGCCGAGTGGCTGCTGGAGCGGCTGCCGGAGCTGCTCGGTGCCGCCGACGATCCCGGCGCGTTCGTACCGCGGCACCGGGTGGTGGCCCTGGCGCGGCACCGGCGACCGGGGCTGCGGCTGACCCGGACCGGGCTGGTGCTGGAGTCGCTGATCCCGTCCGTGCTGGAACAGAAGGTCACCACTGACGAGGCGTACCGGGCGTGGCGACTGCTCGTACGGCGGTTCGGGGAGCCGGCGCCGGGGCCCGCGGGGGTGGGGGAACGGCCGATGTCCGTGATGCCCGCGCCGCGGACGTGGGCGCTGATTCCCTCCTGGGAGTGGCACCGGGCCGGGGTCGACGACAAGCGGGCGTCCACGATCCTGCGGGCCGTACGCGTCGCCGCGCGGCTGGAGCAGGCGGTCGGGATGCCGGCGGAGGCCGCTCGGGCGCGGTTGGAGGTCGTGCCGGGGGTGGGGCCGTGGACGTCGTCCGAGGTCGTGCAGCGCAGCCACGGGGCGGCGGACGCGGTGACGGTGGGGGATCTGCATCTGCCGGGGATCGTGGGGTGGGCCCTGGCCGGTGACCGGGACGCGGACGACTCCGTGATGCTGCGGCTGCTGGAGCCGTATGCCGGGCAGCGGCATCGGGCGGCCCGGCTGATTCTGCTGAGCGGGTGCGTGCCGGGGCGGCGGGTGCCGAAGATGCCTCGGGTGGATATCGGGCTGCTGTGAGGGGGGCTGTGCTGTCCCTCCGGGTGGGTGGCGCCGAACGCGGGTGACTGTCGCCGGTCGCCGGGTAGGGACACTTGCCTGTGCCGGCTGGGTGCCGCCGGACGCGGGGCCTGTGCCGGCCGGGCGCCGCCGGACACCGGTGGGGACGCTCGCCGGTGACGGCCGGGCGCCGCCGGACACCGGGTAGGGACGCTCGCCGGCGCCGGCCGGTGCCGCTGCGCCCACCCGGGCCGCCCCAGCGCCACGACTGCCCGCAGCGGGGCGGGGGTGCGGCTGGCCGCTGTCGGGGTGGGGCTCTCGGGGGTGGTTACTGATCGGAGGAGAAGCGGAGGGCTGCCGGGGGGATGTGGGCGTCGCACCAGACGCGTGCTCCCTCGCGCAGTTCGTTGTCGGCGCCCACGATCGCGCCGTCGCCGACGACCGTGCCGGTGAGGACGGAGCGTTCGCCGACGCGGGCCCGGGTGCCGACCAGGGAGTCGGTGATGACGGCGTCGGGTTCGATGACGGCGCCGGGGAGGATGGCCGAGCCGGAGACCCGCGCGCCCGGTGCCACGTACGCGCCCTCGCCGACCACCGTGCCACCGGTCAGTTTCGCGTCCGGCGCGACCGTGGCCGTGGGGAGGACCAGGCGGTCGCCGCGTCGGCCGGGGACGGCCGGGGACGGCGCGCGGCCGAGGACCAGGTCGGCCGAGCCGCGGACGAACGCGGCGGGGGTGCCGAGGTCCAGCCAGTAGGTGGAGTCGACCATGCCCTGGAGGTGCGCGCCGGCCGCCAGCAGGCCGGGGAAGGTCTCGCGTTCGACGGAGACGGGGCGGCCCGCCGGGATCGCGTCGATGACCGAGCGGCGGAAGACGTACGCCCCCGCGTTGATCTGGTCGGTGACGATCTCCTCCGCGGTCTGCGGCTTCTCCAGGAAGGCCTGGACGCGCCCGGTCGCGTCCGTGGGGACGAGCCCGTAGGCCCGCGGGTCCGGCACCTTCGTCAGGTGCAGGGAGACGTCCGCGCCCGTCGACTCGTGCGTGCCGATGAGGGCCCTGATGTCGAGGCCGGTCAGGATGTCGCCGTTGAAGACCAGGACCGGGTCGTCGGGGCCGGAGTGGAGGCGGGAGGCGACGTTGCGGAGGGCGCCGCCCGTGCCCAGGGGCTCCTCCTCGGTGACGTACTCCAGGTGCAGGCCCAGCGCGGAGCCGTCGCCGAAACAGGGTTCGAAGACCTCGGCGAGATAGCTGGTGGCGAGGACGATGTGCTCGACGCCCGCCGCCCTGGCCCGCGCCAACTGGTGGGTGAGGAACGGCACCCCGGCGGCGGGGACCATCGGCTTGGGCGTGTGCACCGTGAGCGGTCGCAGCCGCGTGCCCTTGCCACCGACCAGGAGGATCGCTTCTGTCACCTGTCGTCTCTGCTTCCTGCCGGGTCCGGCCGCACCACTCGTCGACCGTCGTTTCGGCCGGTCAGTGTATGCAGACCAGGCGACGACACCCTCGATGGCCGCGCGGAGTCCCGTCGGATCGGTGCGCGGTTTCCCCCGGCCGCCCCCCCTGGCAGCGCGCCGCGCTGGAGCGGGCCGTGCCGAGCTTGCCGTAGAGACGCTTGCCGGGGCACTCGCTGGCGAACCCGTCCCGGGCCCGGAAATCACGTGGAACCGTACGGTCCTCCGCCGCGGCCCGAGACCGCGGCGCAGGTGACGCCGATCCAGCGGGCGGCGAGCGGGGAGGCACCGGAGACGAAGGCCGAACCGGTGGCCTCACCACGCGGTGCGCGCGCCGGCCCGCGCGTACCCTGTGCCGGGTGAACGCCACCGATCGCACCCCTGCCGACCTGCTGACTTCCGCGCTCGCCGCGGACCCCGGCCGCCCGCTGGTGACCTTCTACGACGACGCCACGGGTGAACGCGTCGAACTGTCCGTGGCCACCTTCGCCAACTGGGTGGCCAAGACCGCCAACCTCCTCCAGGGCGACCTCTCCGCCGGGCCCGGCGACCGGGTCGCGCTGCTGCTGCCCGCGCACTGGCAGACGGCGGTGTGGCTGCTGGCGTGTTCCTCGGTGGGCGCGGTCGCGGACGTCGCGGGGGATCCGGCGGCGGCCGACGTCGTCGTCAGCGGACCGGACACCCTGGATGCGGCGCGGGCCTGCCGGGGCGAGCGGGTGGCGCTGGCGCTGCGGCCCCTGGGGCGGACGGTTCCCGCGCACGCCGGACGGTTTCGCCGACTATGCAGTGGAGGTGCCGGGTCAGGGAGACCGGTTCGCTCCGTTCGCGCCGGTGGATCCGGAGGAGCCGGCGCTCATCGTCGCCGGCCGGGAGTTCAGCGCGGCGGAGGTGGTCGAGCGGGCCTCGGCGCAGGCGCCGGCGCTGGAGCTGACGGGGCCGGGGGCGCGACTGTCGGGGCTGCCGTACGACACCTGGGAGGGGCTCAGCGCCGGGCTGTACGCGCCGCTGGCCGTCGGCGGGTCCGTGGTGCTGTGCCGGCACCTGGAACAACTGGACGAGGACCGCCTCGCGAAGCGGGTGGAGAGCGAGCGGGTGACGGCGGTCAGGCGGTAGGGCGGCCCGGGGCTCGCTGGGCTCGCTGCCGCGAGGACGGCGATCGTCGGGGGACGGCCCCGACGTCCGCGGACTTGGGCGACCCGAAGACCGCGACCCCGGGCAGCCCGAAGACCGCGGACCCCGGGCGACCGAGGGCCGCGGCCGCCGGGGCCGCCGCGGCCGTCCTGACGATCGCGGACTGTGGGCGACCCGAAGACCGTGGGCCATGGGCGACCGCGGGCCGCGCCCCCCGGGCGACCGCGGGCCGCGGCCCCAGGTGCCTCCGGAGGCAGCAGCGTCCCCCAGGTGTCCCGGCGGGGCCGCGGAGCCCAGGTGCCCCAAGGGCCGCGTCCCCCAGGCGGTCCAGCAGCCGTGGCCGTGTCGTTCACCCGGTCGGAGTAGTACAGGGCGCCTCCCGCCCCGGCCGCCGCCATGGTCGTAGGAGCAGGACGTGACGCTCGTACGCCATGAGGGGGTGGCCCCACCGTGACCGACACCGCAGGCAACTCCCTCGGTCCCGGTCCGGGAGCCTCCGCCACCGGTGACGGGCTGTCCCGGCGCCGGCGGCGGCGCTGGCTGCGGTACTCGGCGCTGGGGGCCGCCGTGCTCGCCGTCCTGGCCGGCGGGGCCGGGTGGGCCGTCTACGCCAAGCTCAGCGCCAACATCACCGCCGACGACGCGGCAGCCGCCGAGCTGGCGCGCTACGAGCGGGAACGGCCCACCGCGCTGGTGCGCGACGCGCAGAACATCCTGTTGATCGGGTCGGACACGCGGGCCGGGGAGGACAACGGCCGGTACGGGCGCGACCTGGGCAGTGAGCGGTCGGATACGACGATCCTGCTGCACCTTGCCGCCGACCGGCGCAGCGCCACCGCGGTCTCGCTGCCCCGGGACCTGATGGTGGACGTCCCGGGCTGCCGGCAGTCGGACGGCACCCGCAGCGACCCGGTGTTCGCGATGCTCAACCACGCCTTCCAGGTGGGCGGTACGGCCTGCACGATCCGTACCGTCGAGAAGCTGACGGACATCCGCGTGGACCACCACATGGTCGTGGACTTCAGCGGGTTCAAGGACATGGTGGACGCCGTCGACGGCGTCGAGGTGTGCCTGCGGGAACCCGTCGACGACGAGGCGGCGAAGCTGAAGCTGCCCGCCGGGAAGGTCCTGCTCGACGGGGAGCAGGCACTCGGCTATGTGCGCGCCCGCAAGACGCTCGGCGACGGCAGCGACACCGAGCGGATGGAGCGGCAGCAGCGGTTCCTCGGGGCGCTCGTCAGCAAGGTGCGCGGCAACGACGTCCTGCTGAACCCGGTGAAGCTGTATCCGGTGCTGGACGCGGCGACGTCGTCGCTGACCACCGACCCGGAACTGGCGAGTCTGCGCGGTTTGTACCAACTGGTGCGCGGACTGCGCGACATCCCCACCGAACAGGTGCAGTTCCTGACCGTACCGAGGGAGTCGTACGTCTACGACTCCAACCGTGACCAGCTCGTGGAGCCCGCGGCCGAGAGGCTGTTCGCGCGGCTGCGGGCGGACCGGCCGGTCGCGGTGACCCGGGACGGGCACAGCGAGGACACAGGGAAGAACCCGGGACGGGACGGCGGGAGCGACCCCTCGCCGGTGCCGACCTTCCGCGGGAACACCGCCGCCGAACACACCTGTGAGTAAGGCGCTTACCAAGACAACGGACTTCCGTTCGGAAAATGAGGGGGATTGCCCAGTTGTAGGGAGGTGGAATTTGTCACCGGCGTCGCCCGACGCTGAACTGGGCGGATAGTGTGAGCGATCCGGTGCACCTGGCCGCGAGGTCCGACCTGGGGTCGTGCACTGTTTCACCGAGACCCGAGCGCCTTGCAGGGGGAAGGCGCCGCGTGGCCCCGACGGAGGATTCGGACAACCGTGGACGCGCAAGGCCGTGGGCGGGCGGACAACATCGACCCCGCAGACCAGTGGGTACTCAATCCGAACACCGGCGAATACGAACTGCGACTGACTCCTTCCGCAGCGCAGTCGCCGGTCCCCGGGCCGCGCAGGCCCTCCCCTCGCGACGGCGGTCGCGCGGCGGGCGGCCGTACCCGGCAGCCGGCCGGCGAGAGCCGGCCGGAGCCCCGCACGCGCGGTACCGACGTGCCGGCGCCGCGCTCGGCCCGGCGCCGCGGCGGTGAGCCGGAGCCCGAGCCGCCCCAGGGGCGGCGCGCGGCCCGGCGGCCGGTGAAGAAGAAGTCGAGGACGAAGAAGGTCCTGCTGTGGACCGGCGGGAGCATGGCCTTCGTGCTGGTCGCCGTGACGGCCGCCGGCTACCTGTACATAAGGCACCTCAACGGCAACATCACGTCGCTGTCGGACGACGGGGCCAGCACCGGCGGCTTCAGCAAGGATCGGGCGATCAACATCCTGGTGATCGGCACCGACAAGCGCACCGGCAAGGGCAACGAGGGCTACGGCGACTCGGGCAGCGTCGGGCACGCCGACACCACGATCCTGCTGCACCTGTCCAAGGACCGGTCGAACGCCACCGCGCTGAGCATCCCGCGGGACCTGATCACCGATATCCCGGACTGCCCGACGCAGCAGGAGGACGGCACCCGGAAGGTCATCCCCGGTACGGACGGCGCCCGTTTCAACCAGAGCCTCGGGCAGGACGACCGCACGCCGAGCTGCACCATGCGCACGGTGACCGAGCTGACCGGGATAACGCCGGACGACTTCATGGTCGCCGACTTCAACGCGGTCAAGACGCTGACCGAGGCGGTCGAGGGCGTCGACGTCTGCCTGGCCCATGACATCGACGACGCCGACTCGCACCTGAAGCTGTCCAAGGGCACGCACACGATCTCCGGTGAGCAGGCGCTGGCGTTCGTCCGCACCCGGCACTCCGTGGGCTTCGGCGGCGACCTGAGCCGGATCGGGCTCCAGCAGCAGTTCCTGGGCGCGCTGATGCGCAAGCTGAAGGGGAACTCCACGCTCACCAGCCCGACGAAGATGCTGAAGCTGGCGGAGGCGGGCACCAAGGCGCTGACCGTGGACGACAAGCTGGACAGCATCGTCAAGCTGAAGGACCTGGGCCTGGAGATGGGCAAGCTCAACCCGAAGAACCTGACCTTCACCACGGTGCCGGTCAAGGACAACCCGGCGGAGAAGGTCCATGCCACCGTGGTGCTGGACGACGCGAAGGCGCCCGCGGTCTTCGACGCCGTCAGGAACGACGTCTCCTTCTCCGAGGTGAAGAAGAAGGAGAAGGCCGCGAAGGACGCCCAGGCCGCCCGCCTCAAGGGCAGCAAGGCGCCCGCCTCCGAGGTGCGGGTGCGCATCCTCAACGGCGGTGCCGTCACCGGCAGCGCCCAGGCGGTGCTCAGCTGGCTCCAGAACGACGAGGGTGTGACCAGGTCGGAGAACGCGGGCAACGCCCCGGCGGCGCTCGGCAGGACGACGCTGGAGTACGCCCCCGGCCAGGCCGCCCAGGCGCGCCGGCTGGCCGCCCTCATGGGGATGTCCGGGTCGGCGATGAAGCCGGGCAAGAGCGTGACCAACTCCCAGGGGCTGCCGGCGATGACGCTGACCCTGGGCAAGGATTTCAAGGGTGCGGGGGTCTCGCTCACGGTGCCGTCGAAGGCGCCTGAGGTGGACAAGTCCACCGCGGACAAGGTCAAGTGCGCCTCGTAGGTAACCCGACGGGCCCGTCGTGCGTCTAACCGGGCGCGGGGCGGGCCCGTTGTCCGGCGCAAGGGGTGGGAGGGCAGGGAGTTGGCGCAGAGCGAGGTGCGCGGACGGGCTGCGGCGGTCGAGGACGCGAAGTCGCTCACGCCGCGGACCGCGGACGCGTCGGCGGGGCGGGGCCGGCGCGGCGGCAGGCGTCGGGCCGGTGGCCCGAAGAGCGAGCCGAGACGGCGCAGACGGCGAGTCATACGCTGGTCGGCGACCGTGCTGGCGGTGGTGATACTCGGCACGGCAGGCGCCGGCTATCTGTACTACCAGCATCTCAACGGCAATATCAAAAAGGGTGCCCGTGCCAACGGGGACGACTCCAAGGCGCACCGGACCGAGCCGAACGCGGCCGGTCAGACCCCGCTGAACATCCTGCTGATCGGCTCCGACAGCCGCAACAGCGCGGAGAATGTGAAGCTCGGCGGCAGCAGGGACCACGCCGGTGACCCGCCGCTCGCGGATGTGCAGATGCTCATCCACCTCTCGGCGGACCGCAGAAGCGCCGCCATGGTCAGCATCCCACGGGACACCCGGGTGGACATCCCTGAGTGCAAGGACCCCGCGACCGGCAAGCGGTATCCGCCGACGAACGACATCATCAACGTCACCCTGGCCCGCGGCGGCGCCGGCTGCACCCTGCTCACCTGGGAGAACCTCACCGGGGTCTACATCGACCACTGGATGACGATCGACTTCGCCGGTGTGGTGCGGATGGCCGACGCCATCGGCGGTGTCGAGGTCTGCGTGCAGCAGAACGTGTGGGACCACCCGACGCGGGACGTGTCCGGCGGCTCGGGGCTGAAGCTGAGGGCCGGAACGCACAAGATCTACCACGAGCAGGCACTCCAGTGGCTGCGCACGCGGCACGCCTGGGGCGACGACCTGATGCGGGCCCGAGCCCAGCACATGTACCTGAACTCGATGATGCGCACGCTGAAGAAGCAGAACGTGTTCACCGACACCGGCCGGCTCACGGACCTGGCCGAAGCGGCCACCAAGTCGCTGAAGGTGTCCGAGGAGATCGGTACCGTCAAGAAGCTCTACGACCTCGGCATGCAGATGAAGTCGGTGCCGGCCGACCGCATCACCTCGGTGACCATGCCCAACAGGCAGGACCCGCGAAACCGCGACCACGTCGTGCCGGACAAGCCCAACGCCGACAAGATGTGGCAGATGCTCCAGGACGACGTGGCGTTCGACAAGAACGGTGGGAAGTCCGGGTCGAAGAAGGACGCCAAGGACGACAAGCCGACCAGGAAGCCGTCGGTCGACCCGGGCCGGCTCGGGGTGCTGGTGAGCAACGCCACCCGGACCGCCACGCAGGCCGCGGTGCGGCAGCGGGCCTCGGCGATCACCCGGACACTCGTGGGCAAGGGCTACGCCCGGGCCCAGGCCGACACCTCGGGCAGCCTGGCCGAGGACAGGACGGCCGTACGGTATCCGAGCGCGGACCTGGAGGGTGACGCGCAGGCCCTGGCCGCGTCGCTGGGCATCCCGATGAGCGCGGTGCGGAAGTCGACCGACGTCTCGGGGGTCACGCTCGTCGTCGGCGCGGACTGGCGCACCGGCACCTCCTACCCCGGGAAGTCCGAGCCGAAGGCGGGCGACCTGCCCGGTAACACCGACACGGTCAACGGCTCGGACACGAAGTCGTGCATGCCGGTGTACAGCGTCTACCGGTGGTAGCCGGTCGAACGGCGACGGGGCCCCACCCGGCTGGTGGGGCCCCGTCGCGCAGGGCCGGTCAGGCGGCGTCCAGGACCGCCGGGCGCCGGGAGGCGATGACCTTCCTGGCCAGGGACCGGGGGCTGGTGAGGAAGCCCCAGCCCCAGGACATGTGCATGGTGGCGAGGGCCACCGGGATCTGCAGCCGGGCCTTCAGGGGCAGCCCCCGGCCGGCCGGGACGGAGCCCGCGGCGATCGCGGCCAGATAGCCGCCGGGGACCAGCAGGCCCCACGGCGTCAGGGCCGCGCCCACCACGATCCCCGCCGCGATCGCGCACACCGCCGTCGGCGGGGCGAGGTAGCGCAGGTTGATGGAGCCCGGGTGGTAGCGGGCGACGACGTGCCGCCAGCGGCCGTAGTCCTTGTACTGCTTCGCCAGCGCCCGCACGGACGGCCTTGGCCGGTACGACACCCTCAGCTCGGGCGAGAACCAGATCAGCCCGCCCGCCTCACGGATGCGGAAGTTCAGCTCCCAGTCCTGGGCCCGGATGAACTCCTCGTTGTAGCCGCCCTGCCGCTCCAGGGCCTCGCGGCGGAAGACGCCGAGGTAGACCGTCTCGGCGGGACCGGCCTGGCCACCGGTGTGGAAGGCGGCGTTGCCCACGCCGATCTTCGAGGTCATGGCGGCGGCGACCGCGTGCTCCCAGTCGTTCTCGCCCTCGGCGTGCATGATGCCGCCGACGTTCTGCGCGCCGGTCTCCGCCAGGAGGCGGACGGCGGTGGCGATGTAGTCCGGCGAGAGCATGCCGTGGCCGTCGACGCGGACCACGACCGGGTGCCGCGAGGCCTTGATCGCCGCGTTCAGCGCCGCGGGCGTGCGGCCGGTCGGATTGGGGACGGTGTGCACGCGCGGGTCTTCGTGCACCAGCTCGGCGGCGATCTCGTCCGTGCGGTCCGTGGACGGACCGAGGGCGATCACGACCTCCATCTCGCCGGCGTACTCCTGCGCGAGGATCGCTTGGACGGCCCCGCGCAGATGCCGCTCCTCGTTGAGGACGGGCATGATCACGGACACAGCGGGGAGCCGCACGTCGGGCTTGGCGTTCATAGGAGAGTCACGTTACCGCGAACGGGGGACACCGGTGCGCGCCGCCGGGACGGTACAGCGGGCCGGAGATCATATCGGCCTACTGTGCTCACGGATCCCACGCACGGCCTCGTCCGGAGGTGTCCCCCTTGCCCAGCCCGCCTCGGTCGCCCGCGCGTCCGCAGCCTCGTCCGCAACCGCCCCGCCGTGTGCCGCGCCCGCCCGAGCGGCCGGTGCGTTCCGTCCGGCCCCCCCGGCGGCCACGCTGGGCCATGCGGGCGGTGACCACCCTCTCGGTCGTGGTGCTCGCCTCGGCCGGCATCGGACACGCGGTCGTCAGCAGCCTGGACGCCGGCATCGCCCGGGTCGACGCCTTCAAGGACATGAAGAACCGGCCCCGGGCCGGCCACGGCATGAACGTCCTGCTCGTCGGCACCGACGGCCGCGACAAGATCGGCGAGCGGGAGCGGCGCGCGTTCCGGCTGGGCGGCGAGCCCTGCCACTGCACCGACACGATGATGATCGTGCACCTCGCGGAGGGCCGGGAGCGGGCCACCGTGGTGAGCCTGCCGCGCGACTCCTACGCCGAGATGCCCGCGCACGTCGACCAGAACTCCGGGCAGCGCCACGGCCCGCACCCGGTCAAGCTCAACGCGGCCTACGCCGAGGGCGGCCCCCAGCTCACCATCCGCACCGTCGAGAACATGACCCACGTGAAGATCGACCACTACCTGGAGGTCGACTTCACCAGCTTCATGCGGACCGTGGACGTGCTCGGCGGGGTGAAGGTCTGTACGCCGACACCGCTGAAGGACACGTACACCGGCCTGGACCTCCCGCCCGGCACGCACACCCTCATGGGCGGGCAGGCCCTCCAGTACGTGCGGGCCCGGCATGTCGACGGAGCCAGTGACCTGGGCCGGATGAAGCGGCAGCAGCGGTTCCTGGCCGCGCTGATCGAGAAAGCGACCTCCTCCGGGGTGCTGCTGAACCCGATGCGGTTCCGGGACGTGACCCGGGCGGTGCTCGGCTCGGTCCGCGCCGACGAGGGGTTCGGCACCGACGAACTGCTCGACCTCGGCCGCGCGATGCGCACCTTCTCCCCGTCGTCCTCCGAGTTCACCACCGTTCCCCTCGCGCAGATGGACTACCAGGTCAAGGGCATCGGCTCGACCCTGAAGTGGGACCAGGCGAAGGCGGCCGAGCTGTTCCAGTCGCTGCGCGACGACAAACCGCTCACCGTGGACCGCCCGCACCGCGGCCCGGCACCGGTGCCGGTGGAGGTGGCCCCGGACCGGGTCCGGGTGCAGGTGGAGAACGGCTCCGGCACGGCCGGGCTCGCCAAGCGGGTCGACGCCGCGCTCCTGGCGAACGGTTTCGCCACCACCCGGCAGCCGGTGACAGCCACCGTCCGCGTCCGGCACACGGTGATCTCCTACGACCCCCGCTGGGACCGCTCCGCCCGCTCGCTCGCCGCGGCCCTGCCCGGCAGCGAGCTGCGCGCGGCCCCGGGTTCGGGCCCCCTGCTGAAGGTGACCGCCGGGCCCGACCTCGGCGATGTCCGCAAGGTGCGCAAGGTGCGCTTCGAGGACCCGGGACAGCCGGAGCAGAACGTGGTGCGGGGCAACGAGGTGATCTGCTCCGGGAACGCGTAGGACGCCGGAGCGGGACGCGCAGGACGCCGGGGACCAGCGGCGGGCCTAGTCCTCGAAGCCCTCCGCGGCGCGCCTCTCGCGCAGCTCGCGGATCGCCCGGCGGCGGGCCAGGCGGTGGGTGCGGCGGATCTGGGCCTCCTGGTAGCGGCGGCGGTCGCGGTCGGTCTCCGGGACCACCGGCGGCACCCGGCGCGGCTTGCCGTCGGCGTCCACGGCCGCGAAGACCAGGTAGGCCGAACCGACCTGGGTGGCGGGGTCGGACTCGTTCCAGCGTTCGGCCAGGACCCGGACGCCGATTTCCATCGAGGTGCGGCCGGTCCAGTTGACCTGGGCCTTGACATGGACCAGGTCGCCGACGCGGACCGGCTCCAGGAACACCATCTCGTCCATCGACGCGGTGACGGCGGGACCGCCGGAGTGCCGGCCGGCCACCGCGCCCGCCGCGTCGTCGACCAGCTTCATGATCACCCCGCCGTGCACCGTACCCAGCAGGTTGGTGTCGTTGTTCGTCATGATGTGGCTGAGGGTGGTGCGTGAGGCGGACGTGGGCTTGCCCGGGATGTCCGTTTCCCTGTCCGTGGCCTGATCTGTCATGCCCTCCACCTTATGCCGAGCCCCCTTCGCGGAATTTGTGTCGGGTTCGCAACAGCGGCGCCCTGATTTTCCGACAGGCCTTGTGGAGCACATGGCGTCGCCCTGCACACTGGGGCCCATGAATGACTGGCCCGAGGGATGGTCCGACGACAACCGCGGCACGCGCCACGGACGCGGCAGTGCCGGCGCGCAGCCTGAGGGCGCGCGCGTGATGCGCCAGGTGCGGCGGGGCCCGTCGGCACCGCCGTACGGGGCCGGCGTGCCGCAGCAGCCCTCGTACGTCGACGGCCGGGGGCACGACGACGGCGGCCAGGACGCGTACGACAGCGGTTACAACACCGGCCAGGTCTACGGCGCCCCCGGCGGCCGTGGTCCGGACGGCCCCGGCACAGCGGCCGGCCGCGCGCCGCGCCCCGCGCCGAACTGGCGGCGCCGGATCAAGTGGACGGCGATCACGGTGGCGACCGTGGTGGTCGTCACATCGGTCGCGACCTACTTCTGGGCCGACTCCAAGCTGCGCCGCGAGGTGGACCTCTCCACGGTCATCGACCGGCCGGAAGGGGGCGACGGCACGAACTACCTGATCGTCGGCTCCGACAGCCGGGAGGGCATGTCCAAGCAGGACGAGAAGAACCTGCACACCGGTGGCGCCGAGGGCAAGCGCACCGACTCGATGATGATCCTGCACGTCGGCGGCAACGGCGACACGCTCATCTCGCTGCCGCGCGACTCCGACGTGGAGATCCCGTCGTACCGGGGCTCGACGTCCGGGAAGACCTACCCCGCCAGAGGCCGGCACGAGAAGCTGAACGCGGCCTACGCCGAGGACGGGCCGACCCTGCTGGTCCGCGCCGTCGAGTACAACACCGGACTGCACATCGACCACTACGTGGAGATCGGCTTCCAGGGCTTCGCCGACATCGTGGACGCGGTCGGCGGGGTCGACATCACCATCGACAAGGGCTTCAAGGACAAGTGGTCGGGCGCCGACTTCAAGGCCGGCAAGCAGACCCTGGACGGCCGGCAGGCCCTCGCCTTCGTCCGCACCCGGCACGCGTTCGCCGCCTCCGACCTCCAGCGCACCAAGAACCAGCAGAAGTTCCTGGCCGCCCTGGCCCACCAGGTGGCCACCCCGTCGACGGTCCTCAACCCCTTCAAGCTCTACCCGACCATGGGCGCGGGCCTGGACTCCCTCATCGTCGACAAGGACATGTCGCTGTGGGACCTGGCCTCCATGTTCTGGGCGATGAAGGGCGTCAACGGCGGTGACGGCACCTCGATGAACATGCCGGTCTCCGGCTCCGCCGGCGGCAACCTGCTGTGGGACAAGGCGAAGGTGAAGACCCTCGTCAAGGAACTGAACAGCGACGAGAAGGTCACCGTCACCGGCAACTGACGGGGCCGCGCGGTCACGGCGCCAAGGGCACCCGCGAGGGTGCCCCTGACGCGTGGCTCAGCCGGGCCGGGTCACATCGTGGCGCCCGCCATCGCGCGGCAGGTCTCGGCGCAGCGGCGACACGCCTCCGCACAGCGCATCATCTGCTGGTCGTCCGGCACGGACGTACACGCCTCGGCGCACATGTCACAGACCTTCGCGCACAGCATGCTCATCTCGCCGGCCATGGGCGAGCGCCGCATCATCATGTCGGCGCACATCCGGGTCGCCTCGGAGCAGTCCATGAGCGCGCGCATGACCTGCATCTGCGCCTGACCGCCCTGCTGCATGCAGGAGCTCATGGTCTCCTCGCACATGCTGTGGCAGCTCATGCAGGCCTCGATGCAGTCCTGCATCTGCTGGGTGATGGCGGGCATCATTCCGGACTGAGTCATGGCTCCTCCTCGGAGGCGGTGGGGATCCGGGGCGGACCCCGTCTGCTTCCGTCCTACGTCCGGCACCGCCGCTCCGCACGTCGGCCTACGCCCCTACGGCCCTACAGCCCACCGGGGGGATGACGACAGCCCCCGGCACGCCGGGGGCTGTGGGAGATCCGCCGCGTCCCGCTACGGGAGGTTCCTGGCCATCACGATCCGCTGGACCTGGTTCGTGCCCTGCGGTCGCTCCCACGTACGGGAGCACCTGGGAGGAAGTGGCCCGACCGCCGTGCATCTCGATTCGGGCCCGCACCTTGTCCTCAAGGCTGAGCGGCTGCCGCTTCACCTTCGGGCAGCCATCGCAACCATGCTGACGCCCGGCGCGGACGACCCCTCGGAGGCGTCAGAGGTCGCCTGATCCACGTACGGCAACAGCCCCCGGCAGCACGCCGGGGGCTGTGTTGTTTGTGCAGGTCAGTGGCTGTTTTCAGCCCGGCATCTGCCCAGGATTCCCCCAGCATGACGCCCAGGAACGGCCCTGATCGGGCCGCAACGGACAGAAAGCCGAGGGTGTCCCTCCGGACCTTCGAAACAGCTTCTGACCTGCAAAAACCCTGCTAGGGAAGGTTCCTCGCCATCACGATCCGCTGGACTTGATTCGTGCCTTCATAAATCTGCGTGATCTTCGCGTCGCGCATCATGCGCTCCACCGGGTAGTCGCGGGTGTAGCCGTAGCCGCCGAGGAGCTGGACGGCGTCGGTGGTGACCTCCATGGCGGTGTCGGAGGCGAAGCACTTGGCGGCGGCGCCCAGGTAGGTGAGGTCCTTCTCCTCACCTCCGGCGGCGACGCGCTCGGAGGCGGCGGCGGCCTGGTAGGTGAGGGCGCGGGCCGCCGAGATCTTCATGGACATGTCGGCGAGCATGAACTGGATGCCCTGGAAGTCGGCGATCGGCTTGCCGAACTGCTTGCGCTCCTGGACGTAGCCCTTGGCGTAGTCGAGGGCGCCCTGGGCGACACCGAGGGCCTGGGCGGCGATGGTGATGCGGGTGTGGTCCAGGGTCTTCATGGCGGTGGCGAAGCCGGTGCCCTCCTCGCCGATCATGCGGTCGGCGGGGATACGGACGTTGTCGAAGTAGACCTCGCGGGTCGGCGAGCCCTTGATGCCGAGCTTCTTCTCGGGGGCGCCGAAGGAGACGCCCTCGTCGGACTTCTCGACCACGAACGCCGAGATGCCCTTCGAGCGCTTCGACGGGTCGGTCACGGCCATCACCGTGTAGTACTCCGACACGCCCGCGTTGGTGATCCAGCGCTTGACGCCGTTGAGGATCCAGTGGTCGCCGTCGCGGACCGCCTTGGTCTTCATGCCGGCCGCGTCCGAGCCCGCGTCCGGCTCCGAGAGGCAGTACGAGAACATCGCGTCGCCCTTGGCGAGCGGGCCCAGGTACTTCTTCTTCAGGTCCTCGGAGCCGGCGAGGATCACCGGCAGCGAGCCCAGCTTGTTCACGGCCGGGATCAGCGAGGAGGACACGCAGACGCGGGCCACCTCCTCGATGACGATGACCGTGGCGAGCGCGTCGGCGCCGGCGCCGCCGTACTCCTCCGGGACGTGCACGGCCTGCAGGTCGTTGGCCACCAGGGCGTCGAGCGCCTCCTGCGGGAAACGGGCCTCCTCGTCCACCGCGGCGGCGTACGGCGCGATCTTCGCCTCGGCCAGGGCCCGGACGACGTCACGGAGCATGTCGTGCTCCTCGGACGGGCGGTACAGGTCGAAGTCAGCCGTTCCGGCCACGGTCTCTCACGCTCCAAAGACGCAGTGATACTGACGCTAATTACCGTTAAGTAACTGAATTTTAGAGCTCTGGCGCGAACACGCCTACGTGAGCTTGGCGACAGCGGGAAAGTTGCCCGGTCAGCGCCCCGACTATGCTCAGGCACCGCATGACCGAAGGACCGACGGACCCGAGCTGGAGCACTCGCATGAGCCTGAAGATCACCGTGATCGGCACCGGCTACCTCGGCGCCACCCACGCCGCGGCCATGGCCGAGCTGGGCTTCGAGGTGCTGGGCCTGGATGTCGTACCCGAGAAGATCGCCATGCTGGAGCGCGGCGAGACCCCGATGTACGAGCCGGGCCTGGAGGAACTGCTGCGCCGGCACGTGGCAGGGATCGAGGGTGCCACCGGGCGGCTGCGGTTCACCACGGACTGGGCGGAGGTCGGTGCCTTCGGCGACGTGCACTTCGTGTGCGTGAACACGCCGCAGAAGCACGGCGAGTACGCCTGTGACATGTCGTACGTCGACTCGGCGATCGCCTCCCTCGCCCCGCACCTGCACGGCCCGGCCCTGGTCGTCGGCAAGTCGACGGTGCCGGTGGGCTCCGCCGGCCGGCTGGCCGCCTACCTGGCCGAACACGCCCCGGCCGGCGCGGACGCCGAACTCGCCTGGAACCCGGAGTTCCTGCGCGAGGGGTTCGCCGTCCAGGACACCCTGCACCCGGACCGGATCGTCGTCGGCGTGCGCAGCGAACGCGCCGAGAAGCTGCTGCGCGAGGTGTACGCCGGCCCGGTCGGCGACGGCACGCCGTTCGTCGTCACCGACTTCCCTACCGCGGAGCTGGTGAAGACCGCCGCGAACTCCTTCCTCGCCACCAAGATCTCCTTCATCAACGCGATGGCGGAGGTGTGCGAGGCCGCGGGCGGTGACGTGGCGAGGCTCGCGGAGGCCATCGGGCACGACGACCGGATCGGCCGGAAGTTCCTGCGCGCCGGGATCGGCTTCGGCGGCGGCTGCCTGCCCAAGGACATCCGGGCGTTCATGGCCCGCGCGGGCGAGCTGGGCGCGGACCAGGCGCTGACCTTCCTGCGCGAGATCGACTCCATCAACATGCGCCGGCGCGGCCAGATGGTGGAGATGGCCCGGGAGGCGCTCGGCGGCGGCTCCTTCCTCGGCAGGCGGGTGGCGGTGCTCGGCGCCACCTTCAAGCCGGACTCGGACGACGTCCGCGACTCGCCCGCGCTGAACGTGGCCGGCCAGATCCACCTCCAGGGCGGCCAGGTCACCGTGTACGACCCGAAGGGCATGGCCAACGCCCGCAAGGTCTTCCCGACGCTGGGCTACGCCGACTCGGCGCTGGAGGCCGCCCGGGGCGCGGACGTGGTGCTGCACCTGACCGAGTGGCAGGAGTTCCGCGAGCTGGACCCGGTGGCGCTCGGCGAGGCCGCGGCGGACCGGGTCCTGCTGGACGGGCGCAACACCCTGGACCCGGAGCTGTGGCGGCGGGCGGGGTGGACGTACCGGGCGATGGGACGCCCCACCGCGTAGCGCCTCCGGCACGCGGGGCGCACCGGCACACGGTCGGGCCGGCACACGGGGCGGGCCGGAGGCGGGGCGGGTGACACCGGTTCGGCCGAGGCTCAGTCGGCCGAACCGGCGTCTTCCCGCATTCTGCACCACATCGCGCCGGCTCAGGATCCCTTCGCGCGGTACCGGCGCATCTTCGCGCGGGCCCCGCACACCCGCATCGAGCACCAGCGCCCGCGCCCGGCGGGGCTGCGGTCGTAGTACGCCCAGTGGCAGGTGTCGGCCTCGCATGCCTTCAGGCGGGCCCAGGTGTCCGCGACGAGCGCCTCGGCGACGGCGGCGGCGACCCGGGAGAGCAGCGGGCCCTCGTCGGCGGGGGCGAGGCGGGCCGAGCCGTCGTGGCCGTCGACGGTGACGTACAGCGGGGCCCGGGCCAGCAGGGTGTCCAGCGGGGTGACCGCGCGGTGCGGCGGGTGGCCGGCGTGGGCGAGCAGCGCGGCCCGCAGCGACTCGCGCAGCTCCCGGGCGTCGCCCAGCGCGGCCTGGGTGATCCCGAGGCGGGCGCGGACCTCCGCGGTGTCCAGCGAGTCGGCGCCCGTCTCGACGTCCAGCGTGTTCACGAGCGACTCGATCAGGGCCAGGCCGCCGGGAGCGGCCGATCTCTCGCTCATGCTTGCGACGTTACCCCCGATGCGGGAGCATGCAGTAACCGTTACCGGTTACCCGGTTCTGCGGGTAACAAAAGGAGGTGCGTCATGGCTCTCGCCAAGCTCGGTGTCGTGGTCCTGGACTGTCCCGACCCCCGTGCGCTGGCCGGTTTCTACGCCGGTGTGCTGGGCGGCACGGTGGAGGGGAAGGGAGAGTGGGTGGACCTGAAGGTGCCCGGGGGGCCGGCGCTGGCCTTCCAGCGGGCGCCCGGGTTCGTGCCGCCGCGGTGGCCCGCCCCGGACGACTCCCAGCAGTTCCATCTGGACCTGGTGGTGGAGGACCTGGACGCGGCCGAGAAGGGGGTGCTGGAGCTGGGGGCGCAGCCGCTGGACGCGGCGGACCGCTCGCGCGGCTTCCGTGTCTACGCCGACCCCGCGGGGCACCCGTTCTGCCTCTGCGCCTGCTGACCGGGGCGCACGCCGTCCCCGAAGCCGTTCACGAGTCGTTCCCGAAGTCGTATCCGAAGGAGGGCATCATGGCGCCCGTCGCCCGTCTCCGTTCCGTCGTGCTCGACTGTCCCGATCCCCATGCGCTGGCCGCCTTCTACGCGGCGGTGGCCGGGGGCACCCCGCAGGCCGAGGACGACGACTGGGTCGTACTGCGGGTCCCCGACGGGCCTCGGCTGGCCTTCCAGCGGGCCGAGGGGCACACCCCGCCGGAGTGGCCGCGCGCGGACCGCAACGGCCAGCAGTTCCACCTGGACTTCGACGCGGGCAGCACCTGGGCGGAGGTCGACGAGGCGCACGAGCGGGTGCTGGCGCTCGGCGCCCGCCCACTGGACGCGGCGGACCGGGAGAAGAAGGACTTCCAGGTGTACGCGGACCCGGCCGGGCACCCGTTCTGCCTGTGCCGGATCGAGTGACCGCGACGTGCCGGGGGGTGTGTCCCGGGGGGCGTCCTAGGGGACGTCCAGCTCGGTGATCTTGGCGTGGGACGCCTCCCTGCGGTGTTGCGCGGCCCGGGCGGTGGAGTCCGCGCTGCGCAGCACCCGCTGCACGTTGCCCCAGGTCAGCAGGGAGAGCTGCGTCTCGGACCAGCCGCGTCGCAGGAGTTCGGCGATCAGGTGGGGGTAGCGGGAGGCGTCGGCGAGGTCGTGGGGGTGGGTGACGCCGGAGTCGTAGGTGCCGGACAGGCCGACGCACTCGGGGCCGGCGACGTCCCGGACGTGGTCGAGGTGGTCGGCGACGTCGCGGACGGTCGGGCCGGTCTGTTCGGCGGTCAGCGGGACCATGCACAGGCCGCCGGCCTCGCCCAGAGCGGCGAGCAGGTCGTCGGGCAGGTTGGCGGGGTGCGGGCGCAGGGCGCGGGCGGCGGAGCGGGTGCACAGCACCGGGGTCCTGGACAGGGCGACGGTCCGCTCGACGGTGGCCGGTGAGGCGCCGGAGACATCGGCGAGCACGCCGAGCCGGTTCATCTCGCGCACCACCTGCTCGCCGAACCGGGTCAGCCCGGGCCGGTCGGTCCAGGCCGTGCCCGTGAGGGTGAGCACGCGCAGGCCGAGGGCGTGCAGGATGCGCAGGATGCCGAGGGAGTCGCCGAGTGCGGTGCCGTGCGCGGGGCCCGGTACGACGGCGACCCGGCCGCAGTTGCGGGCGTCGATGATCTGTCCCGCGGTGCGGGCCAGGCGCAGTCCCTCGGGGTGGTTCTCGACGACCGTGCGCACCTGGTCGAGTTGTTCCAGGGTCGCCGCCACGACGCGTTCGCCGCCCGGGCCCTCGGGCAGGTGCAGCGAGCAGAACAGCGCGCCGACGTGCCCCTCGCGCATCCGCGGCACGTCCGTGTCGATCGCGGCCTCGCCCAGTTCGAGGTCGTACCAGGGCAGGTGGCGCAGGGCCCAGGGCAGGCCGCTGTAGCCGTCGGCGACCGGGTGGGCGGCGAGCAGGGCGTGCGCCCGCTCGAGTGTCTCGCCGGCCGGCGCGTGCGGCGGACGGAAGGGGTCGTCCGGCAGGCCGTCCTCCCCGCCGCCCTCGGCGGTGGTGGGGATGTCGTCCTGGAGGTCGGCCATGGCGGGCTCCGTACGTCGAGAGCTGCGTCGTGATGTGGCTGGCGTACCGCCCACGGTCGCACGGTGAGGAGGAACGCTTCCTGGTGAGCGGGGCGTTCGGGGGTACGGCGGTCAGGTCTCGCGGGCGGTGCGGATGGCCTCGTCCAGGGTCTCCCGGGAGCGTCGGAGGTCGGTGATCATGCGGTCGATGCGGTGGCGCTCGGCGCTGAGGCCGGTGACCAGCCGGGGGGTGGCGATCGCGGAGGGGCCGGCGTCCCGGTCGCGCGTGCAGGGCAACAGCTCGGATCTTCTCGCTGTTCAGGCCGGCCGCGTACAGCTCCTGGATGCCCGGACCTGGCCGGCGAGGCCGTCGCCCGGGCCGCGCGGGAGATGCTGGTGGCCGGCGCCGACCTGGTGGCGCTCGGCAGGCCGTTCCTCGCCAACCCGGACCTGGTCGACGGCTGCGCGCCGGCGCGCCGCTCCACCCGGTCCGGGACCGCTACTTCATGTACGTGGGCGGGGCGGAGGGCTGCAACGGCTCCCCCGCCCTGGACCGTCAGCCGTCGAGCGACCCGATGGTGGCGAGGGACGGCGCCCGGGTGGCCTGGAGGTCACGGGCCACGTCCTCCGCCGCGCCCAGCACGCGCACCGCGTTCTGCCAGGTCAGCTTGGCCAGGTCGGCCTTGGACCAGCCCCGGTCGAGCAGCTCGGCGAGCAGGTTCGGGTAGCCGGAGACGTCGCTGAGGCCGTCCGGGGTGAACGCGGTGCCGTCGTAGTCGCCGCCGATGCCCAGGTGGTCGACGCCGGCCGCCTCGCGCATGTGGTCGAGGTGGTCCGCCACCGTCGACACCGTGGCGACGGGGCGCGGGGTGCGCTCCTCGAAGGCGCGGTGCAGCCTCATCGCCTCGGGGCCGGTGTCCAGGTGGTGGAAGCCGTGGGCGCGCAGGTTCTCGTCGGCCGCGGCCGTCCAGTCGACGGCCGCCTGGAGCACGAACTTCGGCACGAACGTCACCATGGCCACACCACCGTTGCCGGGCAGCCGCTCCAGGACGTCGTCGGGGATGTTGCGCGGGTGGTCGCAGACGGCGCGGGCGGAGGAGTGCGAGAAGATCACCGGCGCGGAGGCCGTGTCCAGCGCGTCGCGCATGGTCGTCGCCGCGACGTGCGAGAGGTCGACCAGCATGCCGAGCCGGTTCATCTCCCGGACGACCTCACGGCCGAACGCGGTGAGGCCGCCGGCCCTCGGCTCGTCGGTCGCGGAGTCCGCCCAGTCCACGTTGGAGTTGTGGGTGAGCGTCATGTAGCGCACGCCGAGTGCGTGCAGGCCGCGCAGGGTGCCCAGCGAGTTGGCTATGGAGTGGCCGCCCTCGGCGCCCATCAGGGAGGCGATACGGCCGTCCTGGCGCGCCCGGCTCAGGTCCGCGGCGGTCAGCGCGGGCGCCAGGGCCTCCGGGTAGCGGGCGAGCAGTTGCCGGACGCAGTCGATCTGCTCCAGGGTCGCCGCGACCGGCTCGGGCTGCTCGGCGGGCACGTACACCGACCAGTACTGCGCGCCGACGCCGCCCTCGCGCAGCCTCGGCAGGTCGGTGTGCAGGTGGGCGCCCTGGTGGGCGGCGATGTCGAGCTTGTCCAGGTCGTAGCCGGCCTTCTGGCGCAGCGCCCACGGCAGGTCGTTGTGGCCGTCGACGACCGGGAACTCGCGCAGCAGTTCCCGGGCCTCCTCCAGGGACGTCACCGCGGTCACTTGCGGAAGCCGAAGCCGCTCGCGCCCTCCACCTTGGAGCGCAGCCGCTTGCCCTTCTCGGTGGCCTGGTCGTTGAGGTCCTGCTGGAAGTCGCGCATCCGGTGCAGCAGGTCCTCGTCGTGCGCGGCGAGCATCCGGGCCGCGAGCAGACCGGCGTTGCGGGCACCGGCGACGGAGACCGTGGCGACCGGGACACCGGCCGGCATCTGCACGATGGACAGCAGCGAGTCCATGCCGTCCAGGTACTTCAGCGGCACCGGCACGCCGATGACCGGCAGCGGGGTGACGGAGGCGAGCATGCCGGGCAGATGGGCGGCGCCGCCCGCACCGGCGATGATCGCCTTCAGCCCGCGGTCGGCGGCCTGCTCCCCGTACGTGATCATCTCGCGGGGCATGCGGTGCGCGGAGACGACGTCGACCTCGTAGGCGATCTCGAACTCGTCCAGGGCCTTGGCGGCGGCTTCCATGACGGGCCAGTCGGAGTCCGACCCCATGACGATGCCAACAACGGGGCTCATTCGGTGATCGTGCCTCTCAGGTAGCCGGCTGCGTGACGGGCGCGCTCCAGCACGTCGTCCAGGTCGTCGCCGTAAGTGTTGACGTGTCCGACCTTACGGCCGGGCTTCACGTCCTTGCCGTACATGTGGATCTTGAGCTTGGGGTCGCGGGCCATGCAGTGCAGGTACGCCCCGTACATGTCCGGGTAGTCGCCGCCCAGGACGTTGACCATGACCGTCCACGGCGCGCGGGGACGCGGGTCGCCGAGCGGCAGGTCGAGGACAGCGCGGACGTGGTTGGCGAACTGCGAGGTGACGGCGCCGTCCATGGTCCAGTGGCCGGAGTTGTGCGGGCGCATCGCCAGCTCGTTGACCAGGACACGGCCGTCGCGGGTCTGGAACAGCTCCACGGCGAGGTGCCCGACGACGTCCAGCTCCTTGGCGATGGTCAGCGCCAGTTGCTCGGCGTGCAGGGCCAGGCCCTCGTCGAGGTCCGGCGCGGGGGCGATCACCGTGTCGCAGACGCCGTCGACCTGCCGCGACTCCACCACCGGGTAGGCGACGGCCTGGCCGTGCGGGGAGCGTACGACGTTGGCGGCCAGCTCACGGACGTAGTCGACCTTCTCCTCGGCGAGGACCGGCACGCCCGCCCGGAACGGCGCGGCGGCCTCCTCGGCGGAGCCGATGACCCACACGCCCTTGCCGTCGTAGCCGCCGCGGACGGTCTTGAGGACGACCGGGAAGCCGTCGCCCTCCGCCGCGAAGGCCGCCACGTCCGCGGGGTCGCGCACGATCCGGTGCCGCGGGCACGGGATGCCGATCGCGTCGAGCCTCGCGCGCATCACGCCCTTGTCCTGGGCGTGCACCAGCGCGTCGGGCCCGGGGCGGACCGGGATGCCGTCCGCCTCCAGGGCACGCAGATGCTCGGTGGGCACGTGTTCGTGATCGAAGGTGATCACGTCACAGCCACGCGCGAACTCGCGCAGCGTGTCCAGGTCGCGGTAGTCGCCGACGACGACATCACCGACGACCTGCGCCGCGGAATCCTGAGGAGTGTCACTGAGGAGCTTGAACCTGATGCCCAACGGGATGCCCGCCTCGTGCGTCATACGCGCGAGCTGCCCCCCGCCGACCATGCCGACTACCGGGAACGTCACACCCCTAGCGTATCGGCCACGGCGGGGCGGCCGGATACCGTCCCGCTCCCGATCTCTTACCCAGCGCTTTCCCGGCTCTTTCCAGGTCGTTTCCGGGGCGTGTCCCGGCCCACGGGCATCGGCGGCCCGGCCCGGATAGCATGGCGGCGTTGACGGAACCTACCGACAGGAGCTGCACAGCCATGGAACCTCGTTCCTCGGGGCTGCAACGGCTCGTACGCGAGGTGGCCAAGTTCGGGGCCGTCGGCGGCGCCGGTGTCCTCGTCAATCTCGGTGTCTTCAACCTGGTCCGGCACGTCTCCGGGCTGCCGGTGGTGCGGGCCAGTGTCATCGCGACCGTCGTGGCGATCGTCTTCAACTACGTCGGCTTCCGCTACTGGACCTACCGGGACCGCGACAAGCACGGCCGCACCAAGGAACTCTCGCTGTTCCTGCTGTTCAGCGCGATCGGCCTGGTGATCGAGAACGGCCTGCTGTACCTGGCTACCTACGGCTTCGGCTGGGACAGCCCGCTCCAGAGCAACGTCTTCAAGTTCGTCGGCATCGGCGTCGCGACCCTGTTCCGTTTCTGGTCGTACCGCACCTGGGTGTTCCGGGCGCTGCCGTCCCGCGAGGCGGAGTCGATCCTCGCGGCCGAGGCGCACCCGGCACCGCACACGTCCGAGCCGCAGCAGCGCGTCCGCTGACGGGAGCGCCGCGGCGGGGTCGGTGACGGGAGCGCTCAGCGGACCGTCGGGCGGTCCTCGTCCAAGGTGCGGGCCGGGGGCGTGCGGGAGAGGAACAGGCCGAAGACCGGGGGCTGCGCCTGGAGCAGCTCCAGCCGGCCGCCGTCGGCCTCCGCGAGGTCCCGGGCGACGGCCAGGCCGATACCCGTGGAGTTCCGCCCGCTGATCGTGCGCTCGAAGATCCGCGCGCCGAGGTCGGCCGGCACGCCCGGCCCCTCGTCGGTGACCTCGATCACGGCCTGGTTGCCGGTGACCCGGGTGCGCAGGGCGACGGTCCCGCCGCCGTGCATCAGGGAGTTCTCGATCAGCGCGGCCAGCACCTGGGCGACCGCGCCCGGGGTGCCGACCGCCTGGAGATGCCGTTTGCCGGAGCTGACGACCGCCCGGCCGGCGCTGCGGTAGGCGGGCCGCCACTCGGCGAGCTGCTGCTGGATGACCTCGTCGAGGTCGAAGGTGACGGCGGAGCCGGTGCGCGGGTCGCGGGAGTTGGTCAGCAGCCGCTGGACGACGTCCGTCAGCCGTTCCACCTGCGTCAGCGCGATGGTCGCCTCCTCCTTCACCGTGTCCGGGTCGTCGGTGAGGGTGATCTCCTCCAGCCGCATGGACAGGGCGGTCAGCGGCGTGCGGAGCTGGTGGGAGGCGTCGGCGGCCAGTCGCCGCTCGGCGGTCAGCATGCGCCCGATCCGCTCGGCGGAGGAGTCCAGCACATCGGCGACCCGGTCCAGCTCGGGGACGCCGTAGCGCTTGTGCCGGGGGCGCGGGTCGCCGGAGCCGAGCCGCTCGGCGGTCTCGGCGAGGTCGGTCAGCGGGGAGGCGAGCCGGCTGGCCTGGCGTACGGCGAGGAGCACGGCGGCGACCACGGCGAGCAGCGCCACCAGCCCGATGATCAGCAGGGTGCGGCCGACCTCGCGGGTCACCGCGGAGCGCGGCTCCTCCACGGTGACGGTCTCGCCCTCCTCGCCCGTCTGCCGGGCGCGGATGACGTCACCCTCCGGCGGGGCGCCGATCTCGATGGGCGGCCGGCCGGGCATGCGGATCACCGCGTACTGGTCCTTGCTGACCGGGTTGCGCAGCACGTCCGCGTTGACGTTCTCGGCGGCCAGGACCCGGCTGTCGACGATGCTGGCCAGCCGCACCGCCTCGGAGTACACCCGCTCCTGGGCGCTGTTGCTGATCGTGCGCGTCTCCACGATCACCAGGGAGACGCCGAAGACGGCGATCACCACCAGGACGACGGCGAGGGTGGACTGGATGAGACGTCGGCGCATGGTCGGTCACCTGTGCTGTCGCTGGGTCCGGGCTCGGCTCTGCTCGCTCAGCCGTGTCGGCTCAGCTCCGCACGCTCAGCTCTTCTCGAAGCGGAAGCCCACGCCGCGGACCGTCGCGATGTACCTCGGGTTCGCCGCGTCGTCGCCGAGCTTCTTGCGCAGCCAGGAGATGTGCATGTCGAGGGTCTTGGTCGAGGACCACCAGGTGGTGTCCCACACCTCGCGCATCAGCTGATCCCGGGTCACGACCCGGCCGGCGTCCCGCACCAGCACCCGCAGCAGATCGAACTCCTTCGCGGTGAGCTGGAGTTCCTCGTCGCCCATCCAGGCCCGGTGCGACTCGACGTCGATCCGCACTCCGTGCGTGGCCGGCGGCTGCTGCGGCTCGGCGGCGCCGCGCCGCAGCAGGGCCCGGACCCGGGCGAGCAGTTCGGCGAGCCGGAAGGGCTTGGTGACGTAGTCGTCGGCGCCCGCGTCCAGGCCGACGACGGTGTCCACCTCGTCGGCCCGCGCGGTCAGGATGAGGACCGGCACGGTCTGGCCGTCGGCGCGCAGTCGGCGGGCGACCTCCAGGCCGTCCATGCCGGGCAGGCCCAGGTCCAGCACGACCAGGTCGACACCGCCCTGCATTCCGGCGTCGAGCGCGGCGGGTCCGTCCTCGCGCACCTCGACCTCGTAACCTTCCCGGCGCAGGGCGCGGGCCAGCGGCTCCGAGATGGACGCGTCGTCCTCGGCGAGCAGTACACGGGTCATGAGGTGATGGTAGACCGCCCACGGAGGGTGCCGGGGTGTGATCGCTTCCCGGGCTTCTTACCTTCGCGACCCGGTGGTACGAACCATTGACCTGGGGATGGGATCGTAGAAGGGACCTTCGAATTCCCTCGTGCGGTTCCCGTGACACCTGTGATCCGCGTCTCAAGTCCTTCCATATCCGGCAGTGTCCTGCCGTATGGTGACCCTGAACGCCTGTAGTACACCGGGGGCCTTTGGCGGGCAGTGGACGCTGAAGGTCTCTTTTGTGTGCGGGCTGATCAGGATCAGCCTTGAAAGGAATGACCTCTGGCCGGGCTCCGGACGCAGCGACGCGTCGGGGCGTGGATCCCGGTGGTCGCCGTCCACCGCTTCCGTGATCCGGAAGCGGACTCCCCCTGGGCGTGGGGGTGGGCGGCCGACCCCGCCGGTGCCGGCCGCACCCCCACCGGGCGCGCACGCTCGACCGCGCGTCCCGACCAGCAAGGAACGACCATGGCGTCCAGCCTGACGAAGGACTCGGTCCGCCCGGGCACCCCCGGGTCCGAGAAGACCTTCTTCGGCCACCCCCGCGGACTGGCCACTCTCTTCATGACCGAGATGTGGGAGCGTTTCTCCTACTACGGCATGAGGGCCCTGCTCCCGCTGTACCTGGTGGCCCCGGGTGGCCTGCACATGAACGCGGGCACGGCGACCGCGATCTACTCCGTGTACGTGTCGCTCGTCTACCTGCTCGCCCTGCCCGGCGGCTGGTTCGCCGACCGGGTGCTCGGCCCCCGCAAGACGGTCGCCGTCGCCGGTCTGGTCATCATGCTCGGCCACCTGTGCCTGGCGCTGCCCGCCGCCGCCAGCTTCTTCGTCGGCCTGGGTCTCGTCGCCATCGGCTCCGGGCTGCTGAAGGCCAACATCTCCACGATGGTCGGCCACCTGTACAAGGGCCCGGACGACCCTCGCCGGGACGCCGGCTTCACGCTGTTCTACATCGGCATCAACCTCGGCGCCTTCGTCGCGCCGCTGGTCATCGGAACCGTCGGTGAGAACGTCAACTGGCACCTGGGCTTCGCGCTGGCCGCACTGGGCATGGCGCTGGGCCTCGTCCAGTACCTGCTCGGCGGGCGTCACCTGAACCCGCGCAGCAGCGAGGTCCCCACCCCGCTGTCGGCCGAGGAGAAGGCCGCCACCCTGCGCAAGGGCCTGATCTGGCTGGCCGTCGCCGCCGTCTTCTACGGCGCCGTGAGCTTCTCCGGCCACTTCACGCTGAACTGGGCGCTGATCCCGCTCACCCTGATCGGCCTCATCGTGCCGATCCTGGTCATCACCCGGATCCTGCGCGACAAGGACCTGGAGCCGGCGGAGCGCTCGAAGGTGTCGGCGTACATCTGGTTCTTCGTTGCCGCCGCCGTCTTCTGGATGATCTACGACCAGGGCGGCTCGACCATGTCGATCTTCGCCTCGGACTCGGCCAAGAACTCGGTCCTCGGCTGGACGTTCCCGGTCTCCTGGTACCAGTCGGTCAACCCGGTCATGATCATGGCCCTAGCGCCCGTCTTCGCCTGGCTGTGGCTGTGGCTGAACCGGCGCGGCAAGGAGCCGAGCACGATCGTGAAGTTCTCCTCCGGCCTGGTCCTGGTGGGCGCGTCCTTCTTCCTCTTCCTCGCCCCGCTGTCGATCGCCGAGGGCGGTCACAAGGCCGCGGCGCTGTGGCTGGTCGCGATCTACTTCGTGCAGACCGTCGGTGAGCTGACGCTGTCGCCGGTGGGTCTGTCGGTGACGACGAAGATGGCGCCGAAGAAGTACGCCTCGCAGATGATGGGCGTCTGGTTCCTCGCGGTCACCGCGGGCGACTCGATCACCGCGCTGCTGTCCAACCCGGCCGTAGGCGGCGTCAACCTCGACCGGATGGGCTTCGTCGCCCTGGAGGCCGCGCTCGCCGTGATCGCCGGTTTCGCGGTGTGGATGTACCGCAACAAGGTCAAGAAGCTCATGGGCAACGTGAACTGACCCCCGCTCGACATGGCCGGAGGGCCGCCGCATCCCGGGATGCGGCGGCCCTCCGGGCGTTCTACGGGGCCCTGCCGGTGTTTCACGAGGTGCGGCGGCCTGCGCCGCGTGCGCCTGGGATACGGCGCCCTTCCGCGTGTCCTGCGCGCCGTCCGACCGTCGGTGTGGCCGGTGACAGGGGTGGTGCGCCGGGCAGGGGCAGGGCACGGCTCGGCAGGACCGGGCTTCTGACGGGGTGTCGGAGAGCGCCGTCGCGGTACGGCGGAACTTGCGGGGAGGTGAGGCGTGTCGCGCGGCGGGGTGGCGGCGCGAGGAACACCACCGGGGCGGCACAGGCTCCGGTGGCGGTGCTGGGGAACGACTCGGTGGGGCGGGGGCTCCGGAGGCGGTACGGCGGCGCTCACGCGCCGCCTCGCGGCAACGGTCAGGCGGGTGCGCCCATTTCCGCCCAGACGGTCTTGCCGGGGTGGTCGGCCGCGCGGACCACGCCCCAGTCCAGGCACAGCCGCTCCACGATGAACATGCCGTGTCCGCCAGGGCGGCCGGCGCGGTGCGGGTTGCGCGGGGCCGGCTGGCCGGCACCCCGGTCCGAGACCTCCACCCGGATCACCTTGTTGTCGCAGGAGAGGAACAGCTCGTCGGGGCCCTCGGCGTGCAGGCAGGCGTTGGTGACCAGCTCGGAGACGACGAGCAGGACGTCCTCGGCGGCGGCCCGCCGGTCCGCGGAGTCGGCGGGCAGCCAGCCCCACGCGTACAGCGCCTGGCGGGTGAAGTCGCGGGCGAGCGGGACGACCCCGCTCTCGCCCTCCAGACGGAGTCTGCGGATCTGCCGGCTCCGTTCCTGCGGTGTGCCGTCGGTCGGGCCGGACGGCACGGACGGCGCGGCTGCCCCCGTGGCTGCGCCGACGACCGGCGCAGCCCCCTCGGACGCCCCGGAAGCGCCGCTGGGCTCCGGGCCGCGGTCGCCCGGCGAGTAAGGCCGGGTGGTGCTCATCAGCGCTTCACCTCACCGATTCACCAGTTCATGATCCAAAAAGTGCGGTCAAAAGTCCGGCACCGCCGGTGCCGGGTCGTACGTCGTCCGGCCGTCGCCCGCACGTCGTCCGTGCGTGGTGACCACCGGTCCGCCGAGGCACGTCCCGTCCAGGCCGTTCGCCGGACCCGGGCCGGGTCCGGCGGCCGTCCGGTCGCCTCAGGGTTCTTCTGCCCTCTCCTGCCCGACCGATCCGGCGGAACACCCCTGTGTTCGGCGTGACGCGTGCAACGCCCGGAAAGCGGCCGGCGGCGGGTGCGCGGAACGGGCCGCGCGGGCCGCGGGTCAGTCGGCACCGTCGGCCAGGGCCGCCTCCAGGGAGTCGTGGACGGTGAAGACCGCCTCGGCCCCTGTGATCTCGAACACGCGGGCGACTACTGGCTGCATTCCGGCCAGGTGGACACCGCCTCCGGCGGCCTCCGCCTTCAGCCGGGCGCCGAGCAGAACGTTCAGCCCTGTGGAGTCGCAGAACTCCAGGCGTGAGCAGTCCACCACGAGCCGTGCGAAGCCCTTGGCCAGAAGGTCGTCGAGGGGCTCCCGCAGAAGATCGGCGGTGTGGTTGTCCAGCTCTCCGGCCGGTGTCACTACGGCGCTGGAGCCCTCTTCCCGCACCTCCACCAGAAGTCGGCCCGACTGTGCGCTGCCGACCGTCCCGTGGTCCATGCCGTCTCTCTCCCGAGGTCTTGGCTGCTGATGCCCTCGAACATTACGCCTTCCCCGCGCACTCCGACACCCGAACAACCGCGCGGAAACGGACATATCACAACAGAACTCACTTGCGACTCGCTCGGTTCAGCGGGTAGGGCTAGTAAGGACACACATCCCTACACGCCGGCTTCGGAGGCGCCGCACACCGTAGTGCACGCACTGGCTTCGGCAGCCATATGCCGAGAACGATGGAGGACACCCATGTCACCCCGGCTCGACGCATCGCATACCCCGATCGCGACGTCGACACCCCCACCGGAACAACTGGATCATCCCATCGGCCCCCTCGACCCCACCGAGGGACTCCCGGAGATCCCCCCGTACGACGAGATCGGCCCGGTCGACGCGCGAGCGCTGTCCAAGACCCTCTTCGAGCGCCTGGAGTCGCTGGAGGAAGGGACGCACGAGCACGCGTACGTCCGCAACACGCTCGTCGAGCTGAACCTCGCGCTCGTCAAGTTCGCCGCCTCCCGCTTCCGCTCCCGCAGCGAGCCGATGGAGGACATCATCCAGGTCGGCACGATCGGTCTGATCAAGGCGATCGACCGCTTCGAACTCGCCCGTGGTGTGGAATTCCCCACATTCGCGATGCCGACCATCATCGGCGAGATCAAACGCTTCTTCCGTGACACCTCGTGGTCCGTGCGCGTCCCGCGCCGGCTGCAGGAACTTCGGCTGGACCTCGCCAAGGCCGGTGACGAGCTGGCGCAGAAGCTGGACCGCGCCCCGACGGTCGCGGAACTCGCCGAGCGGCTCGGCCTCTCCAACGAGGAGGTCGTCGAGGGCATGTCCGCCTCGAACGCCTACACGGCCTCCTCGCTGGACGCCCAGCCCGACGAGGACGACTCCGAGGGCGCGCTCGCGGACCGCATCGGGTACGAGGACCACGGGCTGGAGGGCATCGAGTACATCGAGTCGCTCAAGCCGCTGATCGCCGGTCTGCCGTCCCGCGACCGGAAGATCCTCTCGCTGCGGTTCGTGGCGAACATGACGCAGTCGGAGATCGGCGAGGAACTCGGCATCTCCCAGATGCACGTGTCCCGGCTGCTGTCGCGCACGCTGGTCCGGCTGCGCAAGGGACTGACCGTGGTGGAGTGACCCCTTCGTGCACCGCGGGAGCGGCCCGGCCGACGCGCCGGGCCGCTCCCGCGTTCCCGGACAGCCTCCACCGGCTGAGGAGTACCCGCCCGGGCAACCGTCATGCCGACGCGGTACGCCCGTCCGCGGGCCCCGCCCGTACGCCCCCGTCCGTACGCCCCGAAGGATGTCCATGACTGTCACCGCGGCCCGCGGCGGCCGGTTCACCGATCTTCCCGTTCTGCTGGTCGCGGTGGTGTGGGGTTCCAGCTACCTGGCCGCCAAGGGCGTCACCACGGAGCGGACGGTGCTCGCCGTGCTGGTGCTGCGGTTCGCCGTGGCCGTGCCGGTGCTGGTCGTCACCGGCCGGCGGCGGTTGCGCGCGCTGAGCGCGGTCCAGGTGCGCGGCGGCGGTCTGCTGGGGCTGATCCTGGCCGGGATCTTCCTGCTGGAGACGTACGGGGTGGTGCACACCTCGGCGACGAACGCGGGTTTGATCATCAGCCTCACCATGGTGTTCACCCCGCTCGCCGAGAGCAGGGTGCGCGGCACCCGGCTGCCCGGGTCCTTCGTGGCGGCGGCCGGACTGTCGGTGCTGGGTGTCGCCCTGCTGACCCTGGGCGCGGGTTTCACCGCCCCGACCGGCGGCGACCTGCTGATGCTCGGGGCAGCCGCCGCCCGTACGGCGCACGTCCTGGCCATGTCCCGTATGAGGTCGGTGCGCGGGGCGGACGCGCTGTCGCTGACGACCGTTCAGCTCGGCGGGGCGGTGGTGGTGTTCGCCGCTCTGGCGGCGCTGCCGGGCACCGGCGCCTCGCCCTGGTCGGCCGCGGCCGGGTTCGGCGCCGGGGGCTGGCTGGGGCTGCTGTACCTGTCCGTGTTCTGCACGTTGCTCGCGTTCTTCGTGCAGATGTGGGCGGTCCGGCGTACGTCCCCCTCCCGGGTCAGCCTGCTGCTCGGCACGGAGCCGGTGTGGGCCGCGGCCGTCGGCATCGCCCTGGGCGGCGACCGGCCGGGCCCGCTCGGATACCTCGGCGCGGTCCTGGTGCTCGCCGGTACGGCATGGGGTCGGATCGGTCCGGCAGGCCGGACGCCGGCGGACCGGGGTGGGAAGGGCGGCGCGGGCGCGGACGGGGTCGCCGCGAACGGTGTCACGGTGGGTGGTGACCCGGCGGATGGTGCCACGGTGGACGGCGGGCAGGCCACGGTGGCGGCCGGCGGGCAGGCGCCGGTGGTGGACGGAGGGCGGGCGCCGGTGGTGGGTGGTGGCCGCGGAGGCAGCGCGGTGGAGCCCGCCTGACCGGTCCGCGAGGACGTCGAGCGGGCTCCGCTGCCGGGTGTTCCGGCCGCCGGTCAGACGACGCGTACGCCCCCGCGCCACACCCCGCTGACCAGCGGCACCCCCGGCCGGTAGGCCAGGTGGACGTGGCTCGGGGCGTCCAGGAGGGTCAGGTCGGCGCGGGCGCCGGGCGTGAGGCGGCCGATGTCGGTGCGGCGCAGGGCGGCGGCGCCGCCCGCCGTGGCCGACCAGACCGCCTCGTCGGGAGTCATCCCCATGTCACGGACGGCGAGGGCGATGCAGAACGGCACCGACGAGGTGAAGGAGGAGCCGGGGTTGCAGTCCGTGGAGAGGGCGACGGTGACGCCCGCGTCCAGCAGGCGGCGGGCGTCGGGCCACTGCGCGCGGGTGGAGAACTCGGCGCCGGGCAGCAGGGTGGCGACCGTACGTCCCTGGGCCAGGGCGTCGACGTCCGCGTCGGTGAGGTGGGTGCAGTGGTCGGCGCTGGCCGCGTCGAGTTCGACGGCGAGCTGGACGCCGGGGCCGTAGGAGAGCTGGTTGGCGTGGATCCGCGGGTGCAGGCCCTTCGCCCGGCCGGCCGTGAGGATCGCGCGGGCCTGGTCGCCGTCGAAGGCGCCCTTCTCGCAGAACACGTCGATCCAGCGGGCGTGCGGCGCGCAGGCGTCCAGCATCTCGCCGGTGACCAGGGCGACGTAGGCCGCCGGGTCGTCGGCGTGGTCCGGGGGGACGATGTGCGCGCCGAGGTAGGTGACCTCCTCGGTGTGCCCGGCCGCGATGCGCAGGGCGCGCGACTCGTGCTCGACGGTCAGGCCGTAGCCCGACTTGGTCTCGAAGGTGGTGGTGCCCTGGCGGAGCGCCTCCGCCAGGTAGCGGGTCAGGTTCGCCTCCAGCTCCGCGTCGCTCGCGGCCCGGGTGGCGGCGACCGTGGTGCGGATGCCGCCCGCGGTGTAGGAGCGGCCGGACATGCGGGCGTTGAACTCCTGCGTGCGGTCGCCCGCGAAGAGCAGGTGGGAGTGGGAGTCCACGAACCCCGGCAGCACCGCCCGGCCGCCCGCGTCGACCCGGTTGTCGGTGGCGGGTGCTTTGCTTGCTTCACCGGTCCACGCGATGCGGTCGCCGTCGATGACGACGGCCGCGTCCTGGATGGGACCGAGGGGGGAGCCTCCCAGGGAGGGGTCGTTGGTGACCAGCGTGGCGATGTTGGTGATGACGGTGCTGCTCATGGTGTCGTCCTCGGGGGAGTCGGCGTTCCTCAGCCGCGCAGGGCTTCGACGGCGGCGGCCAGCGCCCGCGGCACGTCCGGTACGAGCGTGTGCGCGCCGTCGCGTACGACGTGCCGGCCGCCCACGACCGTGTGCCGTACGTCCGCCGCGCCCGCCGCGAAGACGGCCGTCTCGGCGCCCAGCCTGGGCAGCGGCCCGGCCGTCCTGACCGTGTCCAGGGCGATCGTCGTCAGGTCGGCGAGCGCGCCGGGCTCGATGGTGCCGGCGTCGTCCCAGCCCAGGGCGGCGTGGCCGTCGGCGGTGGCGGCCCGCAGCAGTGCCGCGGCGGTCCAGTGGCCCCGGGTGCGGGTGCGCAGCCGCTCGTCCAGCTCCATCGCGCGTGCCTCTTCGAGCAGGTCGATGACGGCGTGGCTGTCGGAGCCGAGGGAGAGCGGGGAGCCGGCCCGCTGCAGCGCCGCAGCCGGGCCGATGCCGTCGGCCAGGTCCCGTTCGGTGGTGGGGCACATGCAGGTGCCGGTGCCCGAGCCGCCGAGCAGGGCGATGTCCTCGTCGGTGAGGTGGGTGTTGTGCACACCGGTGGTGCGCGGTCCGAGGACGCCGTGGTCGGCGAGCAGCCGGGTGGGCGTGCGGCCGTGGGCGGCGCGGCACGCGTCGTTCTCGGCGGTCTGCTCCGACAGGTGCACGTGCAGCGGGGCGCGCCGCTCCCCGGCCCACCGGGCCACGGTCGCCAACTGCCCGGCGGGCACGGCCCGTACGGAGTGGATCGCCGCCCCGATCCGGGCGTGGTCCCGCTCCCGGAGATCCGCGCAGCGTGCGGCCCAGGCCTCCGCGTCGCCGTCGGAGAAGCGCAGTTGATGGCTGTTGGGCGGCTGCCCGAAGCCGGCGGAGAGGTAGCAGGTGTCGAGGAGGGTGATGCGGATCCCGGCCTCGGCGGCGGCGGCGATCAGCGCCTCGCCCATGGCGTTGGGGTCGGCGTAGGGGGTGCCGCCGGGCGCGTGGTGCACGTAGTGGAACTCGCCGACGCAGGTGATGCCGGCGAGGGCCATCTCGGCGTACACCGCGCGGGCCAGGGCGTGGTAGGTCTCCGGGGTCAGCCTGTCGGCGACGGAGTACATCACCTCGCGCCAGGTCCAGAAGGTTCCGCTGCCGACCTGGACGGTGCCGCGCAGCGCCCGGTGGAAGGCGTGGCTGTGGGCATTGGCCAGACCCGGGAGGGTCAGCCCGCGCAGCACCTCGGCGCGGGGCGGCGGGGCGGGGGCCGCGGTGCGGACGGCCGTGATGCGGCCCCGTGCCACGTCGACCGCCACGCCCGGCTCGACCCGGTCGCCCAGCCAGGCGTGCTCCAGCCAGTAGGTTCCCTCGGTCACCGGCAGGCCAGTCCTTCCAGTACGTCGGCGAGTGCGCGCACCCCGGCCACGCAGTCGTCCTCGGCCGCGGACTCGGCCGGGGAGTGCGAGACACCGGTGGGGTTGCGCACGAACAGCATGGCGGTCGGGATGCTCCCGGACAGGATCCCGGCGTCGTGTCCGGCGCCGGTTCCGAGGACGGGCACCCGCAGGCCGCTGTCCCGGCCCAGGATGCGGGCGAGTTCGTCCCGCAGGGCGTGGTCGAACTCGACGACCGGGGTGAAGGACTCCCGGACGACGTCGAGGTCGACGCCGTACGCGGCGGCGTACTCGCGGGCGGCCTTCTGCACCCCCCCGACGACCGTGTCCAGGGTCTCCTGGTCGGCGGCGCGGGAGTCCAGCCAGCCGCGCACCAGCGAGGGGATGGCGTTGACGCCGTTCGGCTCGACGGAGATCTTGCCGAAGGTGGCGACGGCACCGGCGAGTTCGGCCTCGCGGCGGGCGGCGAGCACGGTCTCGGCGTAGGACGGCATCGGGTCGCGGCGGTCGGCCAGCCGGGTGGTGCCGGCGTGGTTGGCCTCGCCGCGGAAGTCGAACCGCCAGCGGCCGTGCGGCCAGATGGCGCTGGCGATGCCGACCGGGTCGCCGGACAGGTCCAGCGCGCGGCCCTGTTCGACGTGCAGTTCGACGAAGGCACCGATCCGGGCCAGGCGCTCGGGGTCGGCGCCGATGGCCTCGGGGTCGTACCCGGCGGCCTCCATGGCGCGCGGCAGGCTGACCCCGTCGCCGTCGGTGAGCCGGTGGGCCTGCTCGACGGTGAGCTGCCCGGCGGTCAGCCGGGACCCGACGCAGGCGAGCCCGAACCGGGCGCCCTCCTCGTCCCCGAAGTTGACGACGGCCAGCGGCCTGGTGAACTCGGCTCCCCGGTCGCGCAGCTCATCCAGGGCGGCGAAGGAGGACACCACCCCGAGGGGCCCGTCGAAGGCGCCGCCGTCCGGCACGGAGTCCAGGTGCGACCCGGTGACGACGGCGTCCCCGGCGGCCGGATCGCCCAGCCAGGCCCACTGGTTGCCGTTCCGGTCGACCTCGTACGCCAGCCCCCGCACCCGGGCCTGCTCCTCGAACCAGGCCCGGCAGTCGGCGTCGGCCCCGGTCCAGGCGTAACGGCGGTATCCCCGGGAGCCGGGGTGGCGGCCGATGGGGAGCAGCTCCGCCCACATCTCATGGAAGGAGCTGCCCACGACGGACTCGGCAGAGCGCTGGGTCACGCCTCGTCACCCTCGCGCATCGGGACCCGGACCCCGCGCTCGGCGGCCACCGACTCGGCGCTGTCGTACCCGGCGTCCACGTGCCGGATGACGCCCATGCCCGGGTCGTTGGTGAGCACGCGCCGGATCTTCTCGCCGCCCAGCTTCGTGCCGTCGGCCACGGTGACCTGCCCGGCGTGGATGGACCGTCCCATGCCGACACCGCCGCCGTGGTGGAGGGACACCCAGGAGGCGCCCGAGGCGACGTTGACCATCGCGTTCAGCAGCGGCCAGTCGGCGATCGCGTCGGACCCGTCGAGCATGGCCTCGGTCTCGCGGTACGGGGAGGCGACGGAGCCGCAGTCCAGGTGGTCGCGGCCGATGGCCAGCGGGGCGGCCAGCTCGCCGCTCGCCACCATGTCGTTGAAGCGCTCGCCGGCCTTGTCGCGCTCGCCGTAGCCGAGCCAGCAGATACGGGCGGGCAGGCCCTGGAAGTGGACGCGCTCGCCGGCCATCTTGATCCAGCGGGCCAGGGACTCGTTCTCGGGGAACAGCTCCAGGAGCGCCTTGTCGGTCTTGGCGATGTCTGCGGGGTCGCCGGACAGGGCGGCCCAGCGGAAGGGGCCCTTGCCCTCGCAGAAGAGGGGGCGGATGTAGGCGGGGACGAAGCCGGGGAACGCGAAGGCGCGGTCGTAGCCGGCGAGCCGGGCCTCGCCGCGGATGGAGTTGCCGTAGTCGAAGACCTCGGCGCCGGCGTCCATGAAGCCGACCATGGCCTCGACGTGGCGTGCCATGGACTCCCGGGCCCGGGTGGTGAAGCCGGCCGGGTCCTTGGCGGCGGCGTCGGCCATGTCCTCGAAGGCGATGCCGGTGGGCAGGTAGGCCAGCGGGTCGTGGGCGGAGGTCTGGTCGGTGACGATGTCGATGGGCGCGTTCATGGCGAGGAGCTGCGGGACCAGTTCCGCCGCGTTGCCGAGGACGCCGATGGACAGCGGGCGGCGGGCGTCACGGGCCTCGACGGCCAGCCGGAGGGCGTGCTCCAGGCTGTCGGCCGCGACGTCGAGGTAGCGGTGCTCGATGCGGCGCTCGATGGCGCGCGGGTCGCAGTCGATGCAGAGGGCGACGCCGTCGTTCATGGTCACGGCGAGGGGCTGGGCGCCGCCCATGCCGCCGAGGCCGGCCGTCAGGGTGATCGTCCCGGCGAGCGTGCCGCCGAACTTCTTCGCGGCGACGGCGGCGAAGGTCTCGTAGGTGCCCTGGAGGATGCCCTGGGTGCCGATGTAGATCCAGGAGCCCGCGGTCATCTGGCCGTACATGGTCAGGCCGAGGGCCTCCAGGCGGCGGAACTCCTCCCAGTTGGCCCAGTCGCCGACGAGGTTGGAGTTGGCGATGAGGACGCGCGGGGCCCACTCGTGGGTCTGCATCACGCCGACCGGGCGGCCGGACTGGACGAGCATGGTCTCGTCCTGCTTGAGCGTCCTCAGCGTGCGCACCATGGCGTCGAAGGAGCGCCAGTCACGGGCGGCCTTGCCGGTGCCGCCGTAGACGACGAGCTTGTCGGGGTGCTCGGCGACCTCGGGGTCGAGGTTGTTCTGGAGCATGCGCAGGGCGGCTTCCTGCTGCCATCCCAGCGCGCTGAGTTCCGTGCCGCGCGGTGCTCGTACGGGGCGGGGTCCCGACATCGTCTGCCTCCTCCGGTGCCTACGTCTATTCACATCCTGTCTGCCTGAATAGGGCTAGTCAATACATGGGGGCGGCCGGGTCCGCGCGCACCGGACGGACGGCCGGTCCTGCGGGAAGGGGGCGCCCCCGGGGCGGCGCAGGTCCGGAGGGGCGTGCACGCCCGCTCTCACCACCCTTGTGCGCCCACGCGCCATTGACGGACCCCCCGCCGGTGGTGATCAACTCCTGCGTCACAGAGGTCAGTTGACCCACATTAGTACGCAGGAAGCATGTTCCAGTGGAAAATGCCAAACACATCACCTCCCGCACACACGTTGCGTAGTGTCTCTGTCACTCAACCGGAGTACAGGCGGGAGGGGAGCCACGGTGCCCGGAATCGACGAGTGCCTGCTGGAAGCGATGCGGTTACCGGGTGCCCGGGGAGCCGCGCTGGTGGACTGGACCAGCGGACTGGCCCTCGGGACCGTCGGGGAGGCCCCCGGCGGCGACCACGAGACGACCGCCGCCGAGGCGGCCGAACTGGCCCGGATGGCCACCGAACACGGCACCTTCGCGGCGCGCGGGGACGACCTGCTCCCCGTGGAGGACGTGATCATCAGCAACGGTGACAGCTACCACCTGCTGCGCTTCCTGGACACGTCCTTCGACAGCAGCGTGTTCCTGCACCTGTGGCTGGGCCGCGAGGAGGGCAACCTCGCGCTCGCCCGGATCCGGCTCGGCGAGATGGCCGCCCGGCTGGTGCTGGGATGACCATGGTCCGGACACCTCCGCCCCTCCTGCCCGTGCGGGACAAGACGGCACCGCGCGCGCTGTCGCCGATGCTGACCCGGCTGGCCGAGGAGCGGGCCACCGGCGTCCTGCTCCGCGAGTACGGCACCCTGTACCTCGCCGAGGGCCGGGTGGTGCACGCCGAGAGCCCCCTCGCCCCCGGCCTCGACGTGCTCCTCACCGCCCACGGCACCCTCGCGACCGCCGCCTGGCAGTGGGCCGCCGCCCGCACCGCGGGCCCCCCGCAGGCCGCCGGACTCCTGCTGGACTCCGGACTGCTGCCCGCGGGCGCGCTGGAGCTGTGCCACCTGGACGCGCTGTACGACGCCGGCTACTTCGCGCTGGCGCCGAGCGGCACCCCTGGCCGGTTCCGCTACGACAGCACGCTCCGACCCGGCCCGCTGCCCTCGGTCCCGGTCGTCGCGCTGGAACGCGAGACGCTGCGACGCCGCCTGCTGCTGCACCGGCTGTGGCCGGACCCGGCCGTCGACGGCACCCCGCTGATCCGCGCGGACCCGGCGGCGTCCACACCGCTGACACCCCGGCAGCGGGCGGTCCTGGACCGCGTGGACGGCGTCCGCTCGGCCGTGGAGATCGCCCGGAACCTGGGGCGGCAGGCCTTCCACACGCTCGTCGACGTACGCCGGCTCGCGGCGGCCGGCCACGTCGCCCCGGCGACGGCCGGGTGCGCGCGGCCCGCTCCGCCGTCCCCACCGCCGGTCACCGACCCCGACATCGCGCTGCTGAAGAGGCTCAGGGATGCGCTGGAGGCACTTTGAACGGCACCGCCCCGCCGAGAGGAGAGAGCTGATGGTGTCCGAGGAGGATCTCCACGCCGTCCTGGACGAGCTGCGCCGGCTGCGCACCCGGGTGCCCCAGCTCACCGGCGCCCTGGCGGCCGGTGTCGACGGTCTCGTCATCGCCCACGACACCCCCGGGGTCGACCCGGAGGGCCTGTCCGCGCTCACCGCGGCCGCGCTCGGCGTCGCCGTACGGGTCACCGACACCACCGGGCACGGCGGCTTCCGCGAACTGCTGGTGCGCGGCGAGCGCGGCTACGTCGCCACCTACGCCGCCGGCCGTACCGCCGTACTGACCCTGCTCGCCCAGGACCGGGTCAACGTCGGCCGGCTGCACCTGGAGGGCCGCCGGGCCGGAGCGCGCGTCGGGGAACTGCTCGACGCCGCCGAGGCCACGGCCCGGACCGCCCGCCCGGCCCGCAGACCGCCGGGCGCCGTCAGCCCCGCGCCCCCGGCCCGCGTCCGTCCGACCCCCCGCACCACGAGCGCCGAAGCGCGCACCGCGACCGACAGTTGAACGATCCGAGAGGACTCACCATGGCCAACACCGAGACCGCGCTGAAAGAGGCGCTGACCTCCATCGAGGGCGCCACCGGCGTCGCGCTCGTCGACTACACCAGCGGGATGGCGCTGGGCACGATGGGCGGCAGCAAGACCTTCGACCTGAACGTGGCCGCCGCCGGCAACACCGACGTGATCCGCGCCAAGATGCGCACGATGGAGATGCTGGGCCTCAAGGGCGGCATCGAGGACATCCTCATCACCCTGTCGGACCAGTACCACCTGATCCGCCTGCTCAACAGCCGCGGCGGCAACGGCCTGTTCCTCTACCTGGTCCTCGACTCGGGCCGGGCCAACCTGGCGATGGCCCGGCACCAGCTCAAGCGGATCGAGGAGGAACTGGAGGTCTGACGGCGGCTCAGACGAGCGCCGCGGTACGGCGGCGGGTCCCGCCCGGGGCCGCGTCGCCGGCCGCGATGCCCGTACCCCGCAGGCCCCTGACGGCCTTGCCGGCCGGGCGTCCGCCGTACCGGCCGAGCCAGTCGACGCGCACCCACAGCAGCGTCTGCCCGGCCCGCTCCAGCCGGCCGAGCCACGCGGCCTTCAGCCGCAGCCCGGCGCCGATCCCGGCCAGCAGCAGGCCGCCGGCCGCGGGCACCGCGAAGGCGGACCCGAGGGCGGCGGCGCCGCCGAGCAGCAGCCACCAGCGGTGTCCCCGGCGCCAGTCGCGCACGGTCACCGCCCGGTCCTGCAGGACGTCGTACTTGCCGGCGCGGACGGCGCCGCGGGCGAGGGCGGCGTACCGGCCCCGGTGGGCGAGCGCCACGCCGGCCGCGGCGAGCAGGAAGAGCGCCGCCCCGGCGAGGACGCCGATCCGGCGTCCGGTCAGTCCCTGCGGTACGGCGCCGATCCCCGCGGCGACCGCCCCGGTCCACCAGAGCGGAGCGGCCCCCGCCCGTACGACGACGGCCACCCGGGCCAGTCCCTGTCCTCCGCGCGCCACGTCAGCCTCCCGTGTCACGTTGCAGTGAGCGCCTGTGTTTCGCAGGCAAGCTAACGGCAGAACGTGAGACGAGTCTGAGAGAGGCCGTGCGGAATCCTCACTCCACGAACAGCCCGCGTGCCGCCGCGCCCGCGTCGAACTCCTCCAGGCGGGCCTGGGCGTCCGGCAGGTCGTCGCAGACCGCCTCCAGCAGCACCCGGCCGAGCAGCATCGGCGCGCACGCGGTGTCGAAGGCCAGCCCGGTGCCGACGGCGGCGGGCAGCAGCAGGTCGGAGTGTTTGGCGACGGGCGCGAACGCGGAGTCGGCGACCGTGACGACGGTCAGCCCCGCGTCCCTGGCGTAGGCGAGGGTGTCCACGACCTCGCGGGGATGCCGGGGCAGAGCGAAGCACAGCAGGGCGGTGGCGCCCGCGCGGACGGCGGCGTCGATGCGGTCGTGGATCATGGTGCCGCCCTCGTGGAGCAGCCGGACGTCGGGGTGGACCTTGGCGGCGAAGTAGGCGAAGCCGTACGCCTGGGAGGCGGCGGCGCGCAGTCCGAGCACCGGCAGCGGGCGGGAGGCGGCGAGGATCCGGCCGGCCTTCTGCACCGGGCGCGGGTCGGCGAGCAGCTCGGCGAGGTGCCTGAGGTTCTCGATCTCGGCCTCGACGGCCTGCTGGTACTCGTTGTAGGTGCCCGCCCCGGCGACCGGTTCGGCCGGGACGACCTCACGCAGGTGCTTGCGCAGGGCCGGATAGCCGTCGAAACCGAGGGCGACCGCGAACCGGGTCACCGACGGCTGGCTGACCCCCGCCAGGTCGGCCAGCTCCACGCTGGACAGGAAGGGCACGTCGGCGGCCCGGCGCACCATGCTGTGCGCGATGCGGCGCTGGGTCGGCGTGAGCCGGTGCCCCTCGAAGAGGGCCTGCAACCGGTTGGCCGGGCTGTCGGTCGCACTCATGACGTACTCCCCCTCTGCGAGTCCTCGACGCCCCGGGAGAGTACAGCGCCGGGGCGTGGACACACACCAGTCATTTATTCAGAGAGCGTGTCACTGTATACCGTTATACATCCCGGAGGTCCGGACCGGGGGCTGGCCCCAGTGCGGCACGGGCCGCCGCTCCCTAGGCTGACCCGCATGAACACTTTCGACCCGCGAGGCACCGACCTCGGGAAGGACCTCGACGCCACCGTGCGGGCCCGCAGGGAGTTGGGCGACGACTACGACTCCGTACTGGTCGACTCGTTCCTGGAGAAGGTCGGACAGCGGATCGACGACGCGGTGGACCGCCGGGTGCGGCGCCGGCTGGCCGAGCAGGACATGGCGGCGGCACGCGGCACCCGACGGCCGAAACCGGCCGACTCCTGGGCCGAGCGCCACGGCTTCGCTCTGATCACGCTGGTCCTGGCCATTCCGCTGTCCGCGATCGCCGCCACCTTCGCCGGGCTGTCCGGGACGGTCGTCACCTGGCTCGGCATCGTCGGCGTCAACGCGGTCCAGGCGGTCCGGCTGAACCCCGGGCTCCTCCCCCGCCACGACCGGTCCACCGGCGACGACTGACCGGACCCGGCCCGGCACCGGTGACCCGCCGGCCGGGCGGGGGCCGGGGACGGCCGGGAGACTCTCGCGGTGCCCGGCAGCGGGGCGAGCGCGTGGAAGACTTTCGCGGGGACCGCCGCACCCCCGTTTCCGGGGGGCGGGACGACGGCGGTCCCCGCGAGGGACGCGGGCCGGGTCAGGCCGGGCCCCCGCGTCCGTGGCGTCCAGGGAGGTCCGGGAGCCGCTCCGGAGGTCCATGGCGCCGTTCGGCGCCGGCCTGGCCGGGGAGCCTCTCCCCGGGCGCTTGGCCCGGGAGGCGCTCCCACCGCCCTGCCGACACCCACCACTGTGCCGGGCCCGTGTTAAGCGGGTGCTGCGCGCACGTGACACGCGCGTACCACTTCCGCGAACCCCGTCCCCCGGTGCTCGCGGCGTCCCCGGGCCGGGCACCGGGTCCGCTACTTGCCGCCGCCCTTGGCCAGGAAGGCCAGCAGGTCCTGCCGGCTGACCACACCGGTCGGCTTGCCCTCGACGAGGACGATCGCCGCGTCGGCCGCGCCGAGCACCGACATCAGGTCGCCGACCGGCTCACCCGAGCCGACCTGGGGCAGCGGCGCCGACATGTGCTTCTCCAGCGGGTCCTCCAGGGACGCGCGCTGGCTGAACAGGGCGTCCAGCAGCTCCCGTTCCACGACCGAGCCGACGACCTCGGCGGCCATGACGTCGGGGTGCCCGGCGCCCGGCTTGACGACCGGCATCTGCGAGACGCCGTACTCGCGCAGCACCTCGATGGCCTGGCCGACGGTCTCCTCCGGGTGCATGTGCACCAGGGACGGGATGGTGCCGCCCGCCTTGTCGCTGAGGACGTCGGCGACGCGGGCGCTCGGGCCCTCGTCCTCCAGGAAGCCGTAGTCGGCCATCCACTCGTCGTTGAAGATCTTGCTGAGGTAGCCGCGGCCGCTGTCCGGCAGCAGGACGACCACGACGTCGTCCGGACCGAGCCGCTCGGCGACCTCCAGCGCGGCGACGACGGCCATGCCGCAGGAGCCGCCCACCAGCAGGCCCTCCTCCTTGGCCAGCCGGCGGGTCATCTGGAAGGAGTCCTTGTCGGAGACGGCGACGATCTCGTCCGCGACGGTGCGGTCGTAGGCGGTCGGCCAGAAGTCCTCACCGACGCCCTCGACCAGGTACGGCCGGCCGGAGCCGCCGGAGTACACGGAGCCCTCGGGGTCGGCGCCGATCACCTTGACCGTGCCCTGGCTGGCCTCCTTCAGGTACCGCCCGGTGCCCGAGATGGTGCCGCCGGTGCCGACGCCCGCGACGAAGTGGGTGATCTTCCCCTCGGTCTGCTCCCACAGCTCGGGGCCGGTCGAGTGATAGTGCGAGAGCGGGTTGTTGGGGTTGGAGTACTGGTCGGGCTTCCACGCGCCCGGCGTCTCACGGACGAGCCGGTCGGAGACGTTGTAGTACGAGTCCGGGTGCTCCGGAGCCACGGCGGTCGGGCACACCACGACCTCGGCGCCGTACGCCCGCAGCACGTTGATCTTGTCGGTGCTCACCTTGTCGGGGCACACGAAGATGCACTTGTACCCCTTCTGCTGCGCGACGATGGCCAGCCCGACGCCGGTGTTCCCACTGGTCGGCTCGACGATCGTGCCACCCGGCTTCAGCTCCCCGCTCTGCTCGGCGGCCTCGATCATGCGCAGGGCGATGCGGTCCTTCACGGAGCCGCCCGGGTTGAAGTACTCCACCTTGGCCAGGACGGTCGCCTGGATGCCCTTGGTGACGCTGTTGAGCCTCAGCAGCGGGGTGTTGCCGACGAGGCTGATCATCGAGTCGTGGAATCGCACCGTTGTCTCCGGTTGCTTGCGCAAAATGTGGTCGTAAGTGGTGCCGCCAGCCTAAGGCCCCGGGGCGAACCGGGGCGGTCGTTCACTCCCCGTCGAGATTGGCGGACCGTCTGTACGGGGCAAGGAGTGGGTGTACGGCTACGAGGAGGTGGCGGCGACGCATGACGAGCATGTCCAGGGCGCGAGTGGCCCGGCGCATCGCGGCCGGAGCGGCGTACGGCGGGGGCGGGGTCGGGCTGGTCGGCGCGGCGGCCGTCGGCCTGGTACTGACGGAGCTGCGGCTGGCCCGGCGCCATGTGGGCAACGGCAGCAGCGGCCGGGTGCCGACGGCCGAGGGGGTGTACGGCCACGGGTACGACATCCCCGGCGAACCTCCCCTCCACCTGACCATGCTCGGCGACTCCACGGCCGCGGGGCAGGGCGTGCACCGGGCGGGCCAGACACCGGGGGCGCTGCTGGCATCGGGCCTGGCGGCGGTGGCGGAGCGCCCGGTGGAGCTGCGGAACGTGGCGCTGCCCGGGGCCCGGTCCGACGACCTCGACCGCCAGGTGACGCTGGTGCTCTCGTCCGCGTTCCCGGTCCCGGACGTCTGCGTGATCATGATCGGGGCGAACGACGTGACCCACCGGATGCCGCCGACCCGCTCGGTACGGCACCTGTCGGCGGCGGTACGACGACTGCGCACGGCCGGCGCCGAGGTGGTGGTCGGCACCTGCCCCGATCTCGGCACGATCGAGCCCGTGCAGCAGCCGCTGCGCTGGCTGGCCCGGCGGGCGTCCCGGCAGCTCGCGGCGGCGCAGACGATCGGGGCGGTGGAGCAGGGCGGACGCACGGTGTCGCTCGGCGACCTGCTGGGCCCCGAGTTCGAGGCGAACCCGCGGGAGCTGTTCGGCCCGGACAACTACCACCCCTCGGCGGAGGGGTACGCGACGGCGGCGATGGCGATACTGCCGACGGTGTGCGCGGCGCTGGGCCTGTGGCCGGCGGACGAGGAACGGCCGGACGCGTCGCGGCGCGAGGGGTTCCTGCCGGTGGCGCGGGCGGCGGCCGAGGCGGCGTCGGAGGCCGGTACGGAGGTCACGGCGGCGATGCCGGCGGGGCCCCGGGGCCCGTGGGCGCTGCTCAAGCGGAGGCGTCGGCGCCGTGTACCCGAAGCGGAGCCGGCCCGCCCCTCGGCCTGACCGGCGCGCGCCGGCCCCGGTCCGGCAGGCGCCGGCCCGCCCGTCACGGCGGGCGGGCGTCGGCCCGTCGCGGCGGGCGCGGCCGGGGCGGGAGGTGCCCGCCGTCGCGTCCCGGTGGCGTCGGCGGCGCCCACCTGGCCAAGCAAGCGCTTAGACAATTGCGGTCAGTGTCACACCGCAACACCGGTGACCTGGGCCATACGGACGGGTAACTTCCCAACCGGCCCTGCCCGATCCCTCCCGTCCCACTGGAGCCGTGATGCCCGAAGCCGTCATCGTCTCGACCGCCCGCTCCCCCATCGGCCGCGCGAACAAGGGCTCCCTGAAGGACCTGCGCCCCGACGACCTGACCGCCACGATCATCCAGGCGGCGCTCGCCAAGGTCCCCGAGCTGAACCCCGAGGACATCGACGACCTGATGCTCGGCTGCGGCCTCCCCGGCGGCGAGCAGGGCCACAACCTCGGCCGGATCGTCGCCGTACAGATGGGCATGGACCACCTGCCGGGCTGCACGATCACCCGCTACTGCTCCTCCTCCCTCCAGACCTCCCGCATGGCGCTGCACGCCATCAAGGCCGGCGAGGGCGACGTCTTCGTCTCGGCCGGTGTCGAGATGGTCTCCCGCTACGCCCACGGCAGCTCCGACATGCCGGGCACCCACAACCCGCTGTTCGCCGAGGCCGAGGCCCGTACCGTCGAGGTCGCCCAGCAGGAGGGCAGCACCTGGCACGACCCGCGCGAGGACGGCCTGCTGCCCGACCCGTACATCGCGATGGGCCAGACCGCCGAGAACCTGGCCCGCGTCAAGGGCATCAGCCGGCAGGAGATGGACGAGTTCGGCGTCCGCTCGCAGAACCTCGCCGAGGAAGCCGTCAAGAACGGCTTCTGGGAGCGCGAGATCACCCCGGTGACCCTCCCCGACGGCACGGTCGTCAGCAAGGACGACGGTCCGCGCGCGGGCGTCACCCTGGAGGGCGTGTCGGGCCTCAAGCCGGTGTTCCGCCCCGACGGCCTGGTCACCGCCGCGAACTGCTGCCCCCTCAACGACGGCGCCGCCGCGCTCGTCATCATGTCCGACACCAAGGCGCGCGAGCTGGGCCTGACCCCGCTCGCCCGGATCGTGTCCACCGGTGTCTCCGGCCTGTCCCCCGAGATCATGGGCCTCGGCCCGGTCGAGGCAAGCCGGCAGGCGCTGCGGCGCGCCGGTCTCACCATCGACGACATCGACCTGGTCGAGATCAACGAGGCCTTCGCCGCCCAGGTGATCCCCTCCTACCAGGACCTCGGCATCGACCTCGACAAGCTGAACGTCAACGGCGGCGCCATCGCCGTCGGCCACCCCTTCGGCATGACCGGCGCCCGCATCACCGGCACGCTCATCAACTCCCTCCAGTGGCACGACAAGCAGTTCGGCCTGGAGACGATGTGCGTCGGCGGCGGCCAGGGCATGGCGATGGTGATCGAGCGCCTCCGCTGACACACCGTCCGTAGCGGGATGCGCACGTCACGTCGCACAAGGGCCCAGAACCGAGGAAACACCGAGGTTCTGGGCCTTTCCGTGATCCAATCTCCCCCAGGATGTGACCTATCTCGCTCCCCGGGGACATCGCCGCAGGTCAGAGGGGGTCGGCGAAATCCATCCCCGCATCGCGCGGCCAAGTTCCTGTCCGTTTCGTGACGTTACGCACTGACAGCGGGATAGTCCGCCCTTCAAGCTGATGTAGGAAGTCGGGGGACGAGTCTGAACCGGGAGTACGTCAGTGAGCGCCATGCCGATCGCCCTGCTGCTCACCACGGCCGCCACCGGCGCCGTGGGCGTCGCCGTCCTGCGCACCGTGCTGAAGCTGCGCCGCCAGCTCACGGAGCTGCAGCGCACGCTGGCCGGGAACCGGGCGGCCGGCGCGCGCACCTTGCTGCCGCACGCCCGCTCCGGCGCGGACGCCGACCAGATACGCGCGGCGGTGGCCGAGGCGCTCGCCGAGGAACGGGAGCGGGAGCTGGCCGAGGCGCGCGCCTTCTGGGCGGCTCAGGAGACCCGTGACATCTCCGACGCCCCCTCGCTGCTGGGCCTGCCCGAGATGGATCTGTTCCTGCCGCGGCAGTCCGACTTCCTCGGCCTGGAGCCGCTGGAGCCGGTGTCCGAGCCGACCCTGGACGCCGACGAGTTCGGCGGGGAGTCCCCGGAGCTGGCCGCGGCCCGCCGCCGCCACCCCTCGCACCCCGACTTCGTACCCGTGCAGTCGCCGGCGGTGAACGACCACGAGCGCACGGTGACCGCCCTGGAGCAATTGGCCGCCGACCGCGTGGCCCTGTCCGACGTCCGCCCCGGCCCGCTCGGCACGCTCGACGTCTACGTCTTCGCCGACGGCACCACCCTGTGCATGACCCCGGGCCACCGCGAGACGGCCGAACGGCTGGCGGCGGCCCTGGAAGCGGGCGAGGCCCCGTACCTCCTAGGCGGCTCCGGCATCTCCGGCGCGTACACCCTGACGTTCGCGTGCGGCGAGGACATGCTCTACATCCTGGCCGACCGGGTCATCGCGTCCTTCTGACGCCGGCTCAGAGCCCGGCCCGCTGCCGGGCCTCCTCCACCAGCCGCACCGCCTCGGCGACCTGTTCGTCGCTCTCCACCACGACCGCCAGGTCGTGCGCGGCCACCAGGATCTGGTCGGCGGCGGCGAACATCCCCGCATCCGGCATCTCCCGGCTCTCGGTGCCCGGCTCCTCCAGCCGCTGGGCCCACCGGGACAGCTCCCGGGCCGCGGCCAGCGCCGCGGCGGCGGCCCCCCGTTGCAGCCGGCTCTGCGGAGCGGCCCGCAGGCGGTCGGCGAAGTGATCCACTGCTCGGCTCAAGGGCGTCGTATCAACCACCCGCCGAGGGTAACGCGCCGCACTGTTGCCAATACGCGGACGCTCAGGCACGGTGACGGGAAGGACCGGCTCACATCCCCTTTGCGTTCGGAGGCGCCGATGTCCCACGTCTTGTCCGAAGAGACCCACCGCAACATTCTCGCCCGCATTCCGCACTGCACCGGCCGCGAGGTCTCCGACTGGCTGCGCACCGTCGAAGAAGGCCCCGCCCTGTTCCGCTTCGAGGAGAAGGTCGGCTGGCTCCGGCACGAGTACGACCTCGCGTACGGCCACGCGAAGGCCCTCGTGCACGAGTACGACCTGAGGAGGGCGGCCCGCAAGCTGCTCTAGCCGCCGCACCGGCGAGGACGACGACGAAGGGCCCCGGAACGAGTCCGGGGCCCTTCGCGTACGACCGTCGGGGCCGCTAGTCGTTGCTGCTGAAGATCGCTACCAGGCGCAGCATCTCCACGTAGATCCACACCAGGGTCATGGTGAGGCCGAACGCGGCGAGCCAGGACTCGTTGCGCGGGGCGCCGTAGGCGATGCCGTCCTCGATCTGCTTGAAGTCGAGGGTCAGGAAGAACGCGCCGAGCAGGATCGCGAAGATGCCGACGATCGCACCGAGCGGGCCGAAGCTGCGCAGACCGCCGTCGGCGGCGACACCGAACGCGACCAGCAGCAGGTTGACCGTCATGACCACCATGAAGGCGATCGCGATGGCGATGCCGATGCGGGCGTAGCGGGCGGTGACGCGGATCCAGCCGGCCTTGTAGACCAGCAGGGTCGCGGCCGACACCGCCATGGTGCCGAGCACCGCCTGGAAGGGGGCGCCGCTCCAGCGGCTGTTGTACATCTCGCTGATGACGCCGAGGAACACGCCCTCGAACGCGGCGTACCCGAGGATCAGCGCGGGCGACGGGGTGCGCTTGAAGCTCTGGACCATGGCCAGGACGAACGCGATCAGCGCGGAGCCGACGGCCAGGCCGTAGCTGGTGCCGGAGACCGGCAGCAGCGCCCAGGCGAGGACGGCGCCGACGGCGACCGTGCCGAGCGTGAGGGCCGAGCGGACGACGACGTCGTCCATGGTCATCCGGTCGGCGGTGACCGGGGCCTGCGGCGGGGCACCGTGCTGGACGTCGGTCTGCGCGTACGGGTTCTGGGCGTAGGGGTTGCCCTGCGCGTACCCGGCCTGCGGTGCGGTGTTGAAGCCGGCGTAGCCGTTGTCGCGGCTGAACCCCCGTCGCGAGAAGACCGGGTTACTGCTCCTCATTTCACTCCTCCATGGCTGCCGTGCGCAGCCTTGGCTCAAGAGTAATGGATTGGCAAAGGATCGACCATGATACTTGAGGAGGATCTTTCCCCTGCCGTGTTCTCCCACACGCTACGCGCAGGACCGGTTCCCGGCCACGGACGATGACCTTTCCGGACGAAACCGCCGCCTGATCGAAAGGAACCCGGTGTCGTCAGGTCCGAGGGCCCGGGCGAGGGTGACGACGTCGCCGACGGCGAGGTTGAGCCCCTTGGCACCGGTCGGCGGCACGACGTGGGCGGCGTCACCGGCAGTGGATCAGCGGGCCCCTGACGCCGCCGTACGGACGCATGACGGCGCCAACCGGTGTTGTCACCTGGTCGGCGTCGTCGGTACGGAAGGTGCCCGGAGCCGGACTTGATCCGGAAGAGGTGACCCCCGTTGACCTGGCACTTTCTCATTCCCGCAGGTCGCCCGGCCCGGACGAGACCGGACCGGCCCGGGCCAGACCCCACCAGACCGTCCCGGCAGGAGCATGGTGCGCCAACTGGCGCACACGCTGGCGCCCTGATCGGTGGCCGGGAGGTAGGTCTGCGCCGCTCGTGCTTCCGTACGTCGAGATCGCGTCAAATAGATGCGGCCGACCGCATACAGCAAGGGGTTTCGCGCCGTATAACTCAGTGGGCCCGGCGGCACGTCTCGCCGCCGGGCCCACCCGCGGCCTCCCTGCCCAACCTGCGGAGTATGGACGAGGGATACCGCTCCACCACGCCCCGTGGGCGCGGCAGCCTGTTCCATCAAGTCACGGCCGTCTGGCCGAAACACGGATGTCATTTAACCGTGAAGTGACCAGCGTGACTAGATGAATGCGCCTCGCAACTCATTGTCACCCGAAAGAAGTACAAGCGCCATTGGCCTGGCCAAGTAACGGGCGCGGTCAGCGCTCCGCCTTGCCGGGCTCCAACGCGAGGTAGGCGCGCAGCTTCGCGGCCTGGACCGCCATGTGCACCTTCCAGGCGGCGGGCTCCTCGATGGCGATCTCGTGCCACACCCGGGCGACCGCCGCGCCAAACGCCCGGATCGCCGCAGGGTCGCCATCTCGCCACGAGGTGACCTCACACGCCCAGTCCACCGCCGAGACCGCCGAGTGGCCGGCCTCCATCAGCCGCAGCGCCCACATGTACGCGTCGATCCACCCCGCGCCCCGGGTGGGCCAGGCCCAGTCCACCAGGCGCACATGGCGGCCGTCGATGAGCACGTCGTCCGCTGCCCACTGGGTGTGGAGCACGACGTCCCCGGCGAACAGCTCCGCGGCGCCCTCGTCGGCGTACGGCCCCCACCGGTCCACGGCGGTGCGTAGCTCCACCTCGGCGGGCGCCTGGAGGCGCTGCGCGTCCTCCAGTGCGGTCAGGACCAGGTGCAGGTCCGCCGGCGCCTGGTAGTCCGCGTGGCGGCCCTGCACAGCCTCGTAGCCGAGCAGCAGCCAGCCGCCAGTCTCCGTGTGCCACAGCAGCCGCGGGGAGTTGGCAGGCACGTGCGGGGCGATGGCCATTTCACGGTGCTGGGAGGCGGCCTGCGGGTGATCGGCGGGGATGCCCTTGACGAAGACCGGCCCGGACGCGGTGGCCAGGACGGCGGCCACGGCGGAGTTGTGGCCGGCTTGCACGGTGCGGACGGAGCGGACGGGCCCGGTGTGGAGAGTGACCGCCTGGAGAGCGGCGGCGGGCAGTTCGGTGAAGTCGACGCGAGGCATGGGCACGGCGAGGTTCCCTTGAGGCAGTAGGGCGGTAACGCGGCGCTGCCCCGGCCAGCGTATGGCCGGGGCAGCAGCGGGGACTGGTGGGCGGTCAGGCGCCCACGGCAGAGAAACCGCCGTCCACGTGCAGGACCTGACCCGTGATGGCGCGAGCCGCGTTGCTCAGCAGGAAGGCGACGGTGTCGGCCACCGGAGTGGCATCCGAGGTGTCCCAGCCCAGCGGGGCCCGCTCTGGCCACAGCTTTGCCAGCTCGTCGAAGCCAGGGATGCTCTTGCCGGCCATGGTCGTGATCGGCCCGCTGTCGACTGCGTTCACGCGGATGCCCTTAGGTCCCAGGTCCCGGGCAAGGTAGCGGTTGACCGACTCCAGTGCGGCCTTGGTGGGGCCCATCCAGTCGTAGACCGGCCACGCCACGGTGGCGTTGAACGTGAGGCTGACCACCGAGGCCCCGTCGGACTTCTCCAGTAGCGGCAGCATGCTCGTCGTCAGAGCCTTGAGGGAGAACGCCGACACGTTCATGGCGGTGGCCACCGACTCGAACGGGGTGTTGAGGAAGTTACCGCCGAGCGCGTCCTGGGGCGCGAACGCGACGGCGTGCACCACACCGTCCAGGGCGTCCCAGCGGCCGGCGATCTCCTCGGCCAGGGCCGCCAGGTCGCCCGGCTCGGTGATGTCCGCGGACAGGCACGCGATCGGCTCCTTCGGCAGCCGTCCGGCGATGCGGCCCATGATGGAGCTGGGCCGGCCCGGAGCGTTGGCGAGGATCACGTCCGCGCCCTGCCTCATCGCTGCCTCGGCGATCTTGAACCCCATGCTGGTCTCGGTGAGGACACCGAAGACCAGGATCTTCCTACCGCTCAGGTCCACGTCGTCAGTCCTTTCGCCACAGGCCACAGATACCGTCCTGGTACTGGCCGTAGAAGTTGTGCAGGCTGGTCGTTAGGCCCCACGACTGGAGAGTCTCCTCGTCCAGGGGTGTGACATGGGTGGGGTCCTGCGCCAAAACATCCATTACACCGCTGTTGGGTGTCGTCACGACGAAGCCTTTCGCAGCGCTTTCCTTCATTCGGCGGACCAGGTCCTCCGGGTCCGCCAGGTGCTCCAGCACCTCCAGGGCCGCGTACCAGCCGACGGGCCGCGCGGGCCGCCAGGTGTCGAGGTCGAAGGTGCCGTCGACCCAGACGTCCATGGCCACGTACCGGCCGCGCCATCCGTACTCAGCGCGCAGGACGTAGTCCAGCTCGGTGAGACCGGCGCCGAGGTCGACGAGGATGTCGGAGTCGTCCAGGGCGCTGGCCCGCAGGCGCTCGCTGGCCGCGCGGAACCGGGCGGCGCGCTCGAAGTGAAGGCTCGTATGACCGCCGAGGTACTCCTCCGCCTGCGCGATCCGGCGGGGAGCACCGCTCGCACACCGGTATACCGCGTCGCGCAGGTCCCCCACCGTCGCCAGTTGCCCGGTGATCTCGTCCGGGATGGTGCAGCGGACCAGCTTCTCCAGAGCCGTCACGGTCTCCATAAGCCCCAGGCTGTCCAAGCCGAGATCGTGGAACAGGTGCCGACCGGGCTCGGCACACTCCACGGGCGGCCTGCCGCTGACGGCCACGAGCGCGCCCGTCACCAGGTTCGTGATCACGCGCGCTGCCCCCCTCGCACTGACAGGTCCTGGAGCGGGATGAATGTGGGCAAGCGCCCGCCGGGCTCCTGCTGGCCGGTCGCCTCCTCGAAGCGGTTGATCAGCAGCTTGCATGACCCGCAGAAGCTGTCACAGGTCATCCGGTCGGTGACGGACGGCGGAACGACCTCGCCCACGCCCTTGAGGCCGTGGCCGGCGCGCACCGTGCGCACGTACGCGGAGGAGTTGACCCGGTCCAGGATCTCCCGGAACGACTCCCGCAGCAGGTTGCCGAACCCCAGCTTCTCCGGGACGTTGAAGGCGGCGCAGGAGTACAGGTCCCCGTTGGCCTTCATGAGCGCGCAGGGCAGGACGTACGTGCCGACCGTGGGGGCGAAGCAGTCGTAGCACGACCTCATCCACCGCGTGACAGTGGTGTTGCCCGGCCGGCTGATCGGGGCCTGGTCCTCCAGGCGCTCGTTCTCCAGGTACACCCGCATCGTCGAGTGCACCCGGTCATGCGGGAAGTCCCCGTACATCTGCTCGTAGAGGGCGAGGAGTTCGTACACGCGGTGCTTGCGGTCGGCCGGGTCCGCCAGGCTGGACACCGCCAGGTTCAGCTCCCGGTCGGTGAACTGGGTCACCACGTGGTGAATGATCCGTGCCACGTATTCCAGCGGTGTCGTCTGCTCTCCGATGGAGATCATCAGCAGCGGCACGAAGATCCGGTTTTCCAGCAGGCCGGCGTTCACCAGCCGCTCGAAGGTCGGCGCGCAGCGCTTCTCGCTGCCCCAGATCCCGTTGGTGGTGATCTTGCCGATATCGACGGTGCCGCGCGCCCGGTCCATGAACCGGTAGAGCTGACGCGACGCCACGAAAGGCTCGCCGCCGGTGATGGCCACCGAGGACAGCGCCACGTCGGCGAACTCAGTGACCAGGCGATCCAACTGTGTGTCGGACAGCGTGACGCCGTCGGCCAGGGGCTTGGCGCCCATGCCGCAGGACTTGCAGGTGTCGTTGCACCGGTCCGTCAGCTCGAACTCGACGCGCAGCGGACGGTAGGCGCCGGAGATGCCCGCCGCGTCCCAGCCGGCACGGATGACGGCGAACGGGTCTTCGTTCTTTACCGCGTATTTCCCCGTGAAAGGCACGACGGGCCCTTGCCCGTCGACGTAGGTGTGAGCACCCTCTTTGATCATTCGGCTTCCTCGTGGGAGGTCGGCCGCCCTGGTCGCGGGCGGCGGTCTGTCATGGGTGGTCCCGGCCGCCAGGAGTCCGAGCGGCCGGGACCGGTGTTCCTGGCCGCCGTCACTCCCCCACGGAGGGTCGGCCCGGAACGCGGGCCCGCCCCGGGCCGGGGACCACGCGGGGAGGGATGCGGGTCCGGGCATGGGGAGCCGGTCTGCCGCTACCGGCCCAGGGCGGGTGCTCAGGTGGTCACGTGAAGGTGGCCAGCAGCAGCGTCGACAACAGCGCCGCACAGGTCACCGAGCACCAGACCACGTGGGTACGGGGGGTCACAGGGGACCTTTCTTCATCACATGGAGGTGGCGGCCGGGGCCGCCTCGGGTCATCTCTCGCCAGCACGTCGGGCAGGCGTGGACCTCGTAGCCCGAGCCCGTGTCGCCGAGGTTGCGGGCCAGCAGATGGCCGGCCCGGGTGGGCGCCGCGCAGGAGACGCACACCTGGATCGGCTGGGCATCGGCGAGGGGCCCGGCCACCCATTCCAGGCCCAGGCGCAGCAGGCGCGCGTCCGTGTCCCACCGGCGGGTCGTCGGCACGCGCAGCCACCGCATCCCGCACCAGTGGCCGTCCAGGGCGCACACCGTCAGCTCCGCGCCCTGCCGGTGCACCTGGACGCCGGCGGCCGTGGCGTCCGGCCAGCCGTCCGCGCCGCCAGGCGGGATCACCCACAGCAGGTGGTCCGCGGCCGGGTCTTCCAGGACCGGCCCGGAACGCTCCGCCAGGACGTCCAGCACCAGGCGGCCCCACAGGGCGGGGACGGTGACCGCGTTCCATGTGCCGTCCACCGCGACCAGGTCCAGCGGCGCAGCCGCGCGCGGCAGGTACGGCGGCGTCACGAGGGTGTCGGCGGTCACGCGGTGCCCACCTCAGCCCACAGGCTCTTGCCCCAGTTGTAAGGAATGACCCCCCACTTCGAGGACACGCCGTCGACCAGGCGCAGGCCGCGGCCGGTCTCGGCCAGTGGATCCCCGAGCTGGAGCGCCGGCAGTGCCCGGCTCTTGTCTGTGATCGCCACGCGTACCCGGTAGCGGGCCGTACGAGTCACCACCATCCGCACGACCGTGCCGCGGGCGTGCCGGGAGGCATTGGCCACCAGCTCCGTGGCTACCAGCTTGGCGTCATCCGCGAGCTGCTCCAGGTGCCAGACGGCCAGCACCGTGTCCACCATCTTCCGGGCGTCCTCGGCAGCCTGCTCGTCCCGCTGTAGCACCCCGCTGTAAGCGGGGTCTCCGGTGGTCGAGTCGACCGGACGCCAGAACGGCCGTAGCCGTTCCGTGCTCGTCGTCTGGTGTGTGGTGCTCGCCATGCTGACGCCCCCAAGCGGCTTCGCGCGGTTTGCTCTTACGGTGAGTACAACGGGGAATACGCTGGGTGCACTAGGACCGCTGGGCGCTGATGCGTCTAACGGGTTTAACGCCCTGCTTGGGAGGGTGGACGACATGGGGAATCACCCGCGCGTGCGTAACGAAGCGCTCGAACAGGCCCTGAGAGACGCCGATCTCACGTACGAACAGGCCGCCGCCGCCGTCCGCGTGGTGGCCGCCGAGGCCGGCGAATTACTCCGCACCAACAAGGCCGCCCTGGGCCACTGGGTCCAAGGCCTCCGGCCGAAGCCACAGACCGCCACGTACATTGCCGAAGCGCTGTCGCGCAGGCTCGGCCGCTGTCTGCGACCGAGCGATCTCGGATTGTGCGACCCCGGCCAGGACCCCGCCCACGACCGGCTGGGCCTGATCCTGGGCGCGGATCCGGTGGACACACTCAAGCGGATCGGGGAGGCGGACATTCACCGGCGGAGATTTCTCACGGGAGCGGCCTACAGCGTCGCAGCGGCTGCTCTGCCGCTGGGCATAGACCAGGCCGTCGAGCAGCACCACCGGGCCGAAGCAGGCCACCAACGGGCCGGACACGCGGAGATCGCAGCCGTCCGGGACATGGTCGACATGTTCACCCGCATCGACGAGCGCCACGGCGGCCAGCACGGCCGCAGCGCCGTCGTCCAGTACCTGCGATCCGACGTCGCCGACCTGTGCCGGGCCACGTTCGACACCGACGACCACCGTCGCGACGCCCTGGGCGCCGCCGCCTGCGTCGCCTACCTATGCGGCTGGAAAGCATTCGACGCCGGCGAGCACGGCCTGGCCCAGCGCTACTACCTCCAGAGCTACTCCCTGACGAAGGAGGCCGGGGACGACCTCCACGGGGCGTGGATACTGCGCATCCTGGCGCACAACGGCATGGACGTCCGCCGACCGGAGCGCACCGTGGACCTGGCAGAGGCCGCCCTAGCCCGCGTCCACGGCCAGGTGGACCCGTCCACGGAAGCGCTGTTCGCCGTCACCCGCGCCCGAGCCCTGGCCCACGCCGGCCGCCGCGCCGATGCAGTCGCCCAGCTCCGCGAGGCGCAGGACCTGGTGCTGCGCGGCGACGAGCAGGCCCTCCCGTTCTGGGCCGCTCTGTGGGGCTCCCCCCGGGCCACCGTCGCCTCCCACACCGCCAAGGCCTTCCGGGAACTCGGCGACCACTCCAACGCCGAGCGACACTATGGCGTATCAGCCCGCAGCCGCCCCGGCAGCGGCCACGAGCACCAGCGGATCACCGCACTCACCCTCGCCGCGCAGGGCCGCGAGCAGGCTGCCCAGGGCCACCTGGAACAGGCATGCTCCACCTGGGGTGAGAGCCTGCACCTGTTCGGCGGGGTCCGCTCCGCCCGCGCCGTCAGCGAGGTCCGCGGCATCCGACGCTCGCTGAAGGTGTTCGAGCGGCGCGGCGTCCAGGCCGCCGCCGACCTGGACGAGCGCGCCCGCTCCTGGCAGCTCGCCTACGCCTGATCAGGGTGCGGGCGGTGTCAGTCCCCGCCCGTACCGTGGTCCCATGTCCACCTTCCCCCGGCTTCCGGGCGCAGCGTGCTGCCCTGCTCGGGACCGCCTCAACGACGTCATCCGCCGCCTGATGGGACAACCCGCCACCCGAGAGCGCGCCGAGCAGTACGCGCGGCTGCTGGAGCGGTGGGCGGAGATCTGTCCACCGGACGGCGCCGGCTGGACGACCGCCGCCTGACCCTGCACATGGGTGCGCCCCGCTCCGGTTTTCCACGCCGGGGCGGGGCGCTTCACATGCGTCCGAGTAGCACGCCTGCCATGTGGACGATTTCACCGTACGCCGGGGGTCTGACACTCCCCCTCGCCTGGGTCCTCCACGTCCACAGTCAGCAGGTCCACCGTGGTGAGCAGCCGGTAGGCGGCGGAGCGCAGCACGTCCTGCGGGCTGCCCTCCTCGATGGCGCCCTCCCCGCCTTCGGGTTCCGTCTCGGCCAGGGCCTCCCGGAGCATCTGGCCGTGGCGGGCCGCGCGCTTGAGGAGTTCGCCCGTGCTCAGTCCGTGCTCAGCCATGGCGTCATCCTTGCAGGGCCCGCAGGTTCTTGAGGGTCTTGGGGCTCATCAGCTTCCGCTTGGAGCCACGCCACACGTACGTCTGCGCCATCTTGTTGACCCAGGCCGCCACGGTCGCCTTGCTGAAGTGCTCAGGGCTCCGGATGTCACAGTTGCCGAACGTCGGCAGCAGGTACGTCTCCAGCTCCCGGTAGCAGTCCTGGCGGTAGCGCTCCTCCACACCGGTCTTGTTCTTGATCACCTCCCGCGCGTAATTGTGAAAGATGTAGGAGTCCTCGACGCCGGCTGAGGGGTCGATGTACCCCTCGCCTGGCACCCACCCCGGGGGCCACTGCTGGCCGGCGTCGTTGACGGCGTCCCGGAAGACCTCGGCCGCCTCCCGGCCAGCCTCGTCACCGTCGAAACGCTCCTTCTACCACTCACCCGTGCGCGCGCCTCCCAGACGCCAGCGCACGCGATGACTGGTGACCGCACCGCCCTTGCCCTTCATCGCCTGCACGTATGCCATGGAGGGGAGGATAGGGGTGCGTGCGCCAGTGGTGCGCCAGTCTGAATTGTGGAAAACGGCGCCGCCGGGTCATTACCCCAGGTCAGGCGCCGTATCGGTAAAGGTGCCCGGAGCCGGACTTGAACCGGCACGCCCGCGAAGGGGCAGCGAGGTTTAAGCTCGCCGTGTCTGCTTTCCACCATCCGGGCAGGCCATGGGCTCCGCTTCGAGGAGTCGAGCCTATCGGCACCCATCCCCCGGACAGCGGAGTGTTGGACCGATGTTGTCTTATTTTATTGGCGCCTGAGGGTGCATCAGCCCAGGGAAAGCGCCGTCCGCACGTGCCAACAGCCTGACCCGCCGCTCCGGCGCCCGTACGTGAAATGACGGAATTTCACCGTCTGAACGAGGGTGGCCCACCTGTTCCTGACAATCAGGCGGCGATTCCCGCGCCGGCCCGCCCTCTCGGGGTCGGCCGTCCTCCCCAGGTATGACACGACCGCCTCCCGTCCGACCCGAGTCGCCCCCCGGAACCGGAACAGCGACTGACTACATGCCCGCTCCGCGCCGGGACGATGAACAGGTCCCCTCGCACAGACGTCGTCCCGACAGGAGCACTGTCCCGTGACCACCACCCCCACCGCCGGCCGGACCACCGCCGTGGCCGCACGCGCCACCGAGCTGTCGAAGATCTACGGGCAGGGTGAGACCCGCGTGGTCGCCCTGGACCGGGTCTCCGTCGGCTTCCGGCAGGCCGAGTTCACCGCGATCATGGGTCCGTCCGGCTCCGGCAAGTCCACGCTGATGCACTGCGTGGCCGGTCTGGACACCTTCTCCTCCGGGTCGGTGCGCATCGGTGAAACCGAGCTGGGCTCCCTGAAGGACAAGCAGCTCACCAAGTTGCGCCGGGACAAGATCGGCTTCATCTTCCAGGCATTCAACCTGCTGCCGACACTGACCGCCCTGGAGAACATCACCCTCCCGATGGACATCGCCGGGCGGAAGCCGGACAAGGCGTGGCTCGACCGGGTCATCCAGATGGTGGGGCTGTCCGAGCGGCTGAGCCACCGGCCCTCCCAGCTCTCCGGCGGCCAGCAGCAGCGCGTCGCCGTCGCCCGGGCCCTCGCCTCCCGGCCCGAGATCATCTTCGGGGACGAGCCGACCGGGAACCTGGACTCGCGCGCCGGCGCCGAGGTCCTCGGCTTCCTGCGCAACTCCGTGCGCGAGCTGGGCCAGACGGTGGTCATGGTGACCCACGACCCGGTGGCCGCCGCGTACGCCGACCGCGTGATCTTCCTGGCCGACGGCCGGATCGTCGACGAGATGTACGACCCCACGGCCGACAGCGTGCTCGACCTCATGCGCAGTTTCCCCGGGGGCGCCCAGCCCGCCGAGTCCGACGCGAAGGGCCGTACCCGCTGATGTTCCGCACCGCCCTGCGCAACGTCCTCGCGCACAAGGCCCGGCTCCTGATGACCGTGCTCGCCGTCATGCTCGGCGTGGCGTTCGTCTCCGGGACGCTGGTCTTCACCAACACCATCTCCGACGCCTACCAGAGGAGTTCCGCCAAGGGCTTCGACCGGGTCGACGTGGCCGTGGAGCCCGAGTACCAGGACTCGAAGGGCGACAAGGTCGGCAGGACCCCCGAGCTGACCCGGGCCCTGCTCGACAAGGCCGCCCACGTCCCCGGGGCCGCCTCCGCCACCGGTGCCGTCTCCGGGTTCACCGCCCTCGCCGGCAAGGACGGCAAGCTCGTCGGCGGCGACTGGCAGTCCGCCGGCGGCAACTACTGGGGCACCGAGGACCCCCGCTATCCGCTGGTCAGCGGCCTGGCGCCGCACGGCAGGGGCGAGGTGCTGATCGACTCCGCGACCGCGAAGCGGACCGGCTACGCGGTCGGCGACCGGGTACGCCTGTCCGTCGACGGCCCGGTCCTCACTCCGGTCGTCAGCGGCATCTTCACCACCGACGACGGCAACGTGGCCGCGGGCGGCAGCCTCGTCCTGTTCGACACCCCGACCGCGCAGGCGCTGTTCGGGAAGAAGGGCACGTACGACGAGATCGACGTGCGGGCCGCGGCCGGCACGAGTCAGCCGGCGCTGAAGGCCGCGCTGGACCGGGCCCTGCCCGCCCACCTGGTGCGGACCACGACGGGCCGGGAACTCGCGGACGACCAGGCCCGCGCCATCTCCGCGTCGATGAGCGGTCTGCGGCAGACGCTGCTGGTGTTCGCCGGCATCGCCCTGTTCGTCGGCACGTTCATCATCGCCAACACCTTCACCATGCTGGTCGCCCAGCGCACCCGGGAACTGGCCCTGATGCGGGCGGTCGGCGCCTCCCGCCGCCAGGTCACCCGCTCGGTGCTGGCCGAGGCGTTCGCGGTCGGCACGGTCGCCGGTGTCGCCGGCCTGGCCGCCGGTGTCGGCATCGGCGCGGGTCTGCGCGCGCTGCTCGGCTCGTTCGGCGCGAGCGTGCCCGACGGGCCGCTGGTGGTCAGCCCCGGCACGGTGGTGGCCGCCCTCGCGGTCGGCGTCCTCGTCACCATGCTGGCCGCCTGGCTGCCCGGCCGCCGGGCCGCGAAGATCCCGCCGGTGGCCGCGATGAACAGCGTGCACGCCAAGGCCACCACCAAGTCGCTGGTGCTGCGCAACACGCTGGGCGCGGTGTGCGCCGGGGCCGGTGTCGCGGCGGTCCTCGCGGCCACGTCGATGGACGCGGACGCGGCGAAGGGACCGATGGGTGTGGGCGCCGTCCTGCTGATCCTCGGCGTGTTCGTCCTGACCCCGCTGCTGTCGCGTCCGCTGATCGCGGCCGCCGCCCCGGTCCTGCGCGTCTTCGGGACGGCGGGCAAGCTGGCCCGCCAGAACTCGGTGCGCAACCCGCGCCGTACCGCCGCCACGGCCTCCGCGCTGATGATCGGGCTGACCCTGATCACCGGCATGACGGTGATGGCGGGCAGTCTCCAGACCTCGATCGACAAGATGGCCGGCGCGGCGATCCGCGCGGACTACGTCGTCTCCATGGCCAACCGCGGCCCGCTCTCCCCCGACGTGGCGCGCAGGCTGGCCGCCGCCGACGGGGTCACCGCCAGCAGCCCGCTGCGCAACGGCGAGTCCCGCATCGACGGCGACACGGAGTTCCTGACCGGTGTCGACGGCGCCGCCATCGGCGAGCTGACCGACCTGAAGGTGACCGACGGTTCCTTCACCGTGGGCGGCACGAAGGCCGTCGTGGACGAGGACGCCGCCGAAGCCCACGGCTGGCGGGCCGGTTCGCGGTTCACCGCGCACTTCGAGGACGGCAAGGCGCGGCGGCTGACGGTCGCCGGGGTCTACCAGGGCAACGACATGCTCAGCGGGATCATCCTGGACGACGAGGTCCTCACCCCGCATCTGAGCGACCCGGCCGACATGCAGGTCATGGTCAGGACCGCGGACGGCGCGTCCGGCGCGGCCAAGGACCGGCTGGAGAAGGTCCTCGGCTCCAACCCGGCGATCAAGGTGCAGGACAGGCAGGACATCTCGGACGAGATCGCCAAGACGTTCACGCTCATGCTGAACATGGTCTACGGCCTGCTCGCCATGGCGGTGATCGTCGCCGTGCTCGGCGTCGTCAACACGCTGGCCATGTCGGTCTTCGAGCGGGCGCAGGAGATCGGCATGCTCCGCGCTATCGGCCTGGACCGCCGGGCGGTCAAGCGGATGGTCCGCCTGGAGTCCCTGGTGATCTCCCTGTTCGGCGGGGTGCTGGGCATCGGCCTCGGCGTGTTCTTCGGCTGGGCGGCCGGTGAACTGCTGGCCGCGAAGATGCCGACGTACGAACTGGTCCTGCCCTGGGGCCGGATGGCGTTGTTCCTGCTGCTGGCGGGGGCGGTCGGCGTGCTGGCCGCGCTGTGGCCGGCCCGCCGCGCGGCCCGGCTGAACATGCTGGCGGCCATCAAGGCCGAGTAGCCGTACGGCGACGGGTCCCGCTCCCGCGGCGGCGGGGCGGGGCCCTTCGTCGTGTCAAATGTCCGGGGGCCCGCGTGTCAGGTGTTCCAGGTGCGGGTGCGCAGCGGGAGGCCGGAGGTGCCGGACTCGGGGGTGCGGACGGCCAGGACCTGGTTGACGCCGATGCGGTTGCGTTCGAAGGCGAGCGCGCAGGCGGCCATGTAAAGCTGCCAGACGCGGGCCCGGCCGAACCCGGTGAGACCGACCGCGTGGTCCCAGCCGGCCTCCAGGTTGGCGACCCAGTGGCGCAGGGTGCGGGCGTAGTGCTCGCGGATGGACTCCACGTCCCGGACCTCGAAGCCGGCCCGTTCCAACTGGGTGACGGTGGTGCCGACGGGAGCGAGTTCGCCGTCGGGGAAGACGTAGGCGTCGATGAACTCGTCCGGCCGGTACGTCGACTCGTCCCGCTCCGGGCGGCGGGCGATCTGGTGGTTGAGCAGCCGTCCGCCGGGCCTCAGCAGCGCGTACAACTGGCGCGCGTACTCCAGGTACCGTTCGGCGCCGACGTGTTCGGCCATGCCGATGGAGGAGATCGCGTCGAAGGGGCCGTCCACGACGTCCCGGTAGTCCTGGACGCGGATCTCCACCCGGTCGGTCAGTCCCTGGTCGGCGACGCGCTTACGGGCGTACGCCGCCTGTTCCTGCGACAGGGTGACCCCGACGACGCTCACCCCGTGCTCGCGGGCCGCGTGGACGGCCATGGAACCCCAGCCGCAGCCGACGTCCAGCAGCCGCTGACCCTCCCTCAGCCCGAGTTTGGCCGAGACCAGTTCGAGCTTGTCGCGCTGGGCGGACTCCAGGCTGGCGCCGCTTCCGTCGGGCTCCCAGTAGGCGCAGGAGTACACCATCGAGGGGCCGAGGACCAGCTCGTAGAAGTCGTTGCCGACGTCGTAGTGGTGGCTGATGGCGCGCCGGTCGGTGCGCCGGGTGTGCAGGCCCCGGCGCGGTCTGCGGACCTCCTCGCGCGGCGGGGCGGGCGGGACGGGCGGACCGGCCAGCCTCAGCAGGTCACGGGCGGCGGCCCGGAGGGCGGGGTCGCGTACGGCCTCGACCAGGCCGCGGGCGTCCTCCCCGCGCTCCCAGACGAGGCCCGCGATCGCGCCGAGCGCGGTGTACAGGTCGCCCTCGATGTCCAGGTCGCCGGAGACCCAGGCGCGGGCGAGGCCCAGTTCTCCCGGTTTGAACAGCATGCGGCGCAGGGCCCGGCGGTTGCGGACCACGAGCGCCGGAGCGTCCGGCGGCCCGGCCTGCGAGCCGTCCCAGGCCCGTACCCGTAGCGGGAGCGGGGCTCCCAGCATCTGCTCGGCAAGACTCGTCAGCCGCGACGCGGCGTCGGCCATGGCGCACACCTCCGTGAGGGGAAATCGGCCCGTACCGTCTGCATCCGTTCCCGGCAAACCATCGCGTACATCGCCGTCATTCCCCTCCGTACGCCCTCGCCGACACGCGGGCCGGTGGAGTGTGCGCGTCCGGTCGCCACCGGTCAAGCCCCGAATTCCCCCGGCATGACCCGGCGCGCGGGGTGCGCCCTAATGGATGCACGGCCCCCACCCACCCCGCAGACCAGGAAGTGCCACCCCATGACCCGTCGCTCCACGTACCAGCGCCTCGCCCTGCTCGCCGCCTCCACCACGGTGATCACCTCAGGCGCACTGCTGCCCACCAGCGCCTTCGCCACGCCGGTGGCTCCCCACACCGCCGCCGTCGCCCCGGACGGCACCGCCACCGCCACCGGTACCGGCGCCGCCGAGGCCGGCGGCACCGGCTCGGTGGACCGGTGGACCGAGGCCACCGACAAGGAGAGCGGGATCTCCGCCCGGCTGCCAGGGCAGCCCGAGACCCAGCGGCTCGACGACGAGGACGGCCGCGCACATCAGGTGCAGACCCCCTACGGGGGCATCGGCTTCTCGGTCTTCGACGGGGGCGACTTCGACCTCCCGGGCACCCTGAAGGAGAACCTGGACCACTACAACAAGGACTCCCGGTCCTCCGACGACGTCCTGCGCAGCGAGCACGTCCAGAAGGGCACCACGGACGACGGGAGCCCCACCCTGGACGCGGACCTCGTCGCCGCCGACGGCACCCTCGGCCACACCACCTACACCGTCGTCAAGGGCCATCTGCTCGAGCTGTACGTGATCGGCACCCAGGACGAGGTGGGCACCATGCAGGCCGACTACGACCAGCTCATGAACAGCGTCCGGCTGCCCGGTGACACGGCACCTCCCGGTGACGGCACGGCACCCTCGGGCGGCGACTCGGCACCGCCCGCCGGTGGCACGGCACCGCCGCCCGGCGACGACACCCGGTCCACCTGACCGCACGGCACCCCGGGGCCCGGTCCGACGGCGGACCGGGCCCCGACGGCTGTCACAGGCGGCCCCGCATGACGGTCAGGGCGTTCTGCGCCTCCTCGCGGTTCTGGCCCGGGGAGGCGTCACGCAGGACGGTCACCTGGAGCAGGAACTGTCCGGTGCGGCCGGTCACGGTCGTGTAGTACCAGTCCGCCTTGCGCCCCGCCGTGTCGACGGTCAGGCGGCCCTCCTCGGCCGTCACCACGTCGTCGAAGCCCTTCAGCGTCGAGATGTCCACCTCGTGGATGTCCTCCCAGCGCGCCTTGCTCCCGGTGTCGCTCTCCTTCCCGCACCGCTGCGCGTCCGCCCGGAACCGGGCGGCGTCCGCCTGCGCGAGGCCGGCGTCGCGGTAGACCATGACCGTCGACGTGACGTACTCGGTCAGGTCCTTCTTGCGGACGTTGCGGTCCAGGTAGCCCAGCATGTTGACCCCCGGCTGCCGCACCACCTTGCAGCCGTCGTCGGCGACGAGCACCACCTTGTCGTCGTTCTCGTAGGGATCGTTCCGCACGGCGTCGGGCCCCCAGTCGGCCGGCGTCAGCGTCACCCGGCGGGTGATGTCCCGGGCCTGAGCGGGCGTGCCGGCGGACGGCGTGTTCCCGCCGCCGCGCCGCGCCAGCACCAGCGCGGCCACCGCGGCGACGGCGACGACCACCACCGCGCCGGCCACCACACCGGACCTGCGCCACCAGGGGCGCCGCGGCGACAGGGCGACGGTGGGCGGACCCAGGGGTCCGGACGGCGGGCCGGGGGGCGGGCCCGGAGGCGGTGGGATGCTCACCTGCGTCGTGTACCACCGGATGCGCCCGCCGGCATGGCGGCGGGCGCGAAGATCACCTGACTGACGGGGAAAACCGTCTGCCCGGCCGCCCCGGGCTGGCCGGGGAACCGTCGGCGTACGCCGAAGGGGCCGCCCGCACCACGGATGGCGGGCGGCCCCTTCGGGCTGTACGGGATGATCCCGAGGTCAGGAGGCCTTGGCCTTCTCCTCGGTCTTGGCGGCGGCGACCGGCGCCGGCTTGGCGGCCTCGTAGAACTCCTCGCGCGGGTTCTCCATGGCGCCCAGGGAGACGACCTCACGCTTGAGGAACATGGCGAGGGTCCAGTCGGCGAAGACGCGGATCTTGCGGTTCCAGGTCGGCATCGCCAGACCGTGGTAACCACGGTGCATGTACCAGGCGAGGCGGCCCTTGAGCTTGATCTTCATCTTGCCCATGACGATCATCGCCACGCCCTTGTGCAGGCCGAGGCCGGCGACCGCACCCTTGTTGGCGTGCTCGTACTCCTTCTGCGGGAAGCCCCGCATACCGGAGATCACGTTGTCGCCGAGGACGCGGGCCTGGCGCAGCGCGTGCTGGGCGTTCGGCGGGCACCAGGCGTTCTCGTTGCCCGCCTTGCGGCCGACGAGGTCCGGGACCTGGGCGTTGTCGCCGGCGGCCCAGATGTACTTCGTGCCCTTGACCTGGAGCGTGGGCTCACAGTCGACGTGACCGCGGGGGCCGAGGGGCAGGCCGAAGCGGGCGAGGGCCGGGTTCGGCTTGACGCCGGCGGTCCAGACGATGGTGTTGGAGTCGACCTCAAGGCCGTTCTTCAGCACCACGTGGCCGTCGACGCAGGAGTCCATCGAGGTGGAGAGGTAGATCTCCACGCCCCGGCTCTCCAGGTGCTCCTTGCCGTACTGGCCGAGCTTGGGGCCGACCTCGGGGAGGATCTTGTCAGCGGCGTCGACGAGGACGAAGCGCATGTCCTCGCGCGACACGTTCTTGTAGTACTTGGCCGCGTCCCGGGCCATGTCCTCGACCTCACCGATGGTCTCCGCGCCGGCGAAGCCGCCGCCGATGAAGACGAAGGTGAGCGCCTTGCGGCGGATCTCCTCGTCGTCGGTCGAGTCGGCCTTGTCGAGCTGCTCGAGGACGTGGTTGCGCAGGCCGATCGACTCCTCGATGCCCTTCATGCCGATGCCCTGCTCGGCGAGGCCGGGGATCGGGAAGGTGCGGGAGACCGCGCCCATGGCGATGACCAGGTAGTCGAAGGGCAGCTCGTACGCCTCGCCCACCAGCGGGGCGATCGTGGCGACCTTGCGGTCCTGGTCGATGGTGGTGACCCGACCGGTGAGGACCTCCGCCTTCGGCAGCACGCGTCGCAGCGGGACGACGACGTGCCGAGGGGAGATGCTGCCGGCGGCGGCTTCGGGGAGGAAGGGCTGGTAGGTCATGTACGACCGGGGGTCGACGACCGTGACGGTCGCCTCGCCGTAGCGCATCTTCTTGAGAATGCGCCGAGCTGCGTACAGGCCTACGTACCCACCGCCTACTACGAGGATCCTGGGACGCTCCGTGGTGCTCATGCCATCGAGTATCCACCCGCCGCCGGGGGGTCGCTCGTGCGCCCCTTCACAAGGTCTGACGGGGCCTGTGTTAAACTCCGCGGCCCACGTGACGCAGGTCATGCGGGCACGGGGGAACCGCAGGACGGCCGGTGCCGTTGTCAATGCCGCGTGAGCTGCCTCTCCAGGGCGACGCGGTGGCCGTGACGGTCGCGTGACACCCCCGGAACGCGCCGTCCCGGGGCACCCTCACCCTTTCCATCTGAACATGTTCAAACGGCTCTTGGGCCCCCGGAAGGGCCAATGGACCCCTATCGGGGATCCGACGTGAGGGAATTCCTTGTGAAGAACTTCACGAACCTTTTCGCGCACCTACGACAGAGGGCCCCTCACGGGGCCCCCGAAGCCGCTCAAACGTTATCCAGCCTGCTCAGCAGATGGCTACCGTTCGGTAATGAAAGAGAGCTACGCCACCGACCACGCGATGCCGTCGAGGATGTCGTGCTCGCTCACCACGACCTCCTCGGCGCCGGTCCGCTCCATGATCGCGAGCAGGACGAGGGCGCCCGCGCCGATGACGTCGACCCGGCCCGGGTGCATGGACGGGATCGCGGCACGCTCGGCATGCGTGGCGCTCAGCAGCCACTCGGTGATCTCGCGGACGCGGTCGCGGGAGATCCGGGAGTGGTGGATGCGCGCGGAGTCGTACGCGGGCAGCTCCTGGGCGATCGCGGACACCGTCGTGACGGATCCGGCGAGGCCCACCAGGGTGCGCGCCTGGCGCAGCGGGACCGTCTGCTCCGCGAGGTCCAGGGCGGCCTCGATGTCGGCCCTCATGGCGGCGATCTGCCGCTCGGTGGGCGGGTCGGCGACCTGGCCGTCGTGCACCAGGTGCCGCTCGGTCATCCGCACGCAGCCGACGTCCACGGACCGCGCGGCGCGTACGCGGTCGTCGCCGACGACGAACTCGGTGGAGCCGCCGCCGATGTCCACCACCAGGTAGGGCCGGGGCAGGTCGTCGCGGCCCCGCAGTTCCCTCGTCGCTCCCGTGAAGGAGAACTCGGCCTCCTGGCCGCCGGTGATGACCTCCGGCTCGACCCCGAGGATGTCCACGACACCCCGGACGAAGTCCGCACGGTTCTCGGCGTCCCGGGAGGCGGAGGTGGCGACGAAGCGGACGCGCTCGGCGCCGTGCTCCCTGATGACGTCCGCGTACTCGCGGCACGCGGCGAAGGTGCGCTCCAGCGCCTCGGGGGCCAGCCGGCCGGTGCGGTCGACCCCCTGGCCGAGCCGCACGATCGTCATACGGCGGTCCAGTTCGGCCAGTTCGGCCGGTCCGCCCGCCGTGCCCGCGCCGGGGGCGCTGTCGGCGGCGTCGGCGACCAGCAGACGGATGGAGTTGGTGCCGCAGTCGATGGCGGCGACGCGGGTCACTTCCCGTCCCCCTCGGTGTCGTCGAGGGTCACGCAGGCGCCCTTGCGCCACCACTCCGGCAGCAACGCCAGGGCCTCGTCGCCGAGCGGGTTCACGCCCGGACCGGCGGCCAGGGAGTGGGCGACGAGCACGTGCAGGCACTTGACCCGGTCCGGCATGCCACCCGCGCTCGGGAAGCCCTGGAGGACCTCGATCTCGTCCCGGCGCCGGATGTAGTCCTCGTGCGCGGCCCGGTAGGCGGCGGCCAGTTCGGGGTCGCGCTGGAGCCGCTCGGTCATCTCCTTCATGACGCCGTTCGCCTCCAGCGTGCCGATGACGGAGGACGCCTTCGGGCACGTCAGGTAGTACAGCGTCGGGAAGGGGGTGCCGTCGGGCAGGCGCGGTGCCGTCTCCACGACGTCCGGCTGACCGCAGGGGCAGCGGTGCGCGATGGCCCTCAGGCCCCGCGGCGGGCGGCCCAGTTGCTGCTTGAAGGCCTCGACATCCGCGTCGGTGGGCTCGGTGCGCGGAGTGGGCGGCGGAGGGGTTTCCATGACTGCTTTCAGGGTGGCTTTCTCGTCGTTGTGCCGGTTCTGACGCCGGCTCACTGGTCGGAGGCGTCGGACTTGTCGACCCCGTCCCAGACGTTCGCGTACCAGGGCCGGTGGGCGGCCCGGAGGTCGGCGCGGGACTGCTTGGCGGCGCCCGGGTCGATGACGACGTACCCGGTCTCGCCGGGCCTCACATAGTGCAGCCGGCGGCGGATCTGCTGCTCGGCGTAGGCGTCGTCCTGCCAGCGGGCCTTGAGGTCGCGCAACTGTTCGACGCGCTCGCGGGCCTGCTGCTGCCGCCGCTGGACGTCGGCGATCTCCGCGCGCTGGGAGACGTACTGCCGCATCGGATAGGCGAGGGCGACGACCAGCGAGCACAGCACGAGCGCGAGCAGGGCCGCGCGTCCGGTGAGCCGGGAGCGGCGGGCCTGCCGTTTCGTCTGGGAGCGGTAGACCCGGGCCGCCGTCTGCTCACCCAGCAGCCGCAGCCTGGTCGCGGTGGAGAACCGGTCACGGTCCTTCACGGCCATTGTTTCCCGCCTCCCGTCACACGCGCGTACGTCCCCGGACACGGTACGGGACCGGGTACGGGGACGTACGTACGACTGGCTAGGACACGGCCCGGGCAGGCTCAGCCCCTGCTGTGCCTACCGGTTCGCGGAGCGCTGTGCCTACCGGTTCGCGGAGCGCTGTGCCTACCGGTTCGCGGAGCGCTGTGCCTACCGGTTCGCGGAGCGAAACCGGGGGAAGGCCGAGCGGCCCGCGTACACCGCGGCGTCGTCGAGGATCTCCTCGATGCGCAGTAGCTGGTTGTACTTGGCGACGCGCTCGGAGCGGGCCGGGGCACCGGTCTTGATCTGGCCGCAGTTGGTCGCGACGGCCAGGTCGGCGATGGTGACGTCCTCGGTCTCGCCGGAGCGGTGGGACATCATGCACTTGTAGCCGCTGCGCTGGGCCAGCTCGACGGCGTCGAGGGTCTCGGTCAGCGAGCCGATCTGGTTCACCTTGACGAGCAGGGCGTTGGCGGCGCCGTCCTCGATGCCCCGGGCGAGGCGCTCGGGGTTGGTGACGAACAGGTCGTCGCCGACTAGCTGGACCTTGTCGCCGAGCTGGGCGGTGATGGTCTTCCAGCCCTCCCAGTCGTCCTCGAACAGCGGGTCCTCGATGGAGACCAGCGGGTACGCCTCGACCAGCTCGGCGTAGTACTCGGTCATCTCCTGCGCGGAGCGGGTCTTGCCCTCGAAGACGTAGGAGCCGTCCTTGTAGAACTCGGAGGCGGCCACGTCGAGGGCCAGCGCGATCTGCTCGCCGGGGGTGTAACCGGCCTCCTTGATCGCCTCGAGGATGAGGTCGAGGGCCTCGCGGTTGGAGCCGAGGTTCGGGGCGAAGCCGCCCTCGTCGCCGAGGCCGGTGGACAGGCCCTTGTTCTTCAGGACCTTCTTCAGCGTGTGGTAGACCTCGGCACCCCAGCGCAGGGCCTCGGAGAAGGACTCCGCGCCGATCGGGGCGATCATGAACTCCTGGATGTCCACGTTGGAGTCGGCGTGCGAGCCGCCGTTCAGGATGTTCATCATCGGCACCGGCAGCAGGTGCGCGTTCGGGCCGCCCAGGTAGCGGAAGAGCGGCAGGTCGCTGGCCTCGGAGGCGGCGTGGGCGACGGCGAGCGAGACGCCGAGGATGGCGTTGGCGCCGAGGGAGCCCTTGTTGTCGGTGGCGTCCAGGTCGAACATGGCCTGGTCGATCAGGCGCTGCTCGGTGGCGTCGTAGCCGACCAGCTCCGGGCCGATCTGCTCGATCACGGCGAGGACGGCCTTCTCGACGCCCTTGCCCTGGTAGCGGTTCGGGTCACCGTCGCGCAGCTCGATGGCCTCGAAGGCGCCGGTCGAGGCGCCGGAGGGAACGGCGGCACGACCCGTGCTGCCGTCGTCGAGGCCGACCTCGACCTCGACCGTGGGGTTGCCTCGGGAGTCCAGGATTTCCCGGGCTACGACGACGTCGATGGACGGCACGAGCATCTCCTTCTTGGATGTGACGCTGGAAGTGCGGGGCTGTGTGCCTTACGGCTGTGCCTTGCGACTAGAGCCTAACCGTCCAGGGGCCGTCGGCCACCGACCGACCGTCCCGTGGACAAGGCGACCGTACTTTTGTTTCTTGTCGAAACAAAGAGCTTGGGGCAACGGGCTCCGCGAAAAGGGCCGCCGACAGCAGAAAGCCCCGCCCGGTGCGTACGGGGGAACACGCACCGGGCGGGGAGCCCGTGGGGACGGGGACCCCCTCACGAGGCGCTCGGCATGGGGGCCGGGCCGCGAGGGGGCTGCGGCTCCGTGCGGAGCCGGGGTGTCACTTCAGGTGCAGCTGCTGACCTGGGTAGATGAGGTTGGCGTCCTCGACGACGTCCTTGTTCAGCTCGAACAGCTTCGCCCAGCCGCCCCGCACGTGCTGCGCGGTGGCGATGGAGCTGAGCGTGTCGCCGGTGACGACCTTGTACTCGCCGTCGCCCTTCTTGACCGTCTTGCCGGTCGGGGTGGTGACGGTCTTGCTCTTGTTCTGACTCGGGCTCGGGGTCTGGCTCGCGGACGCGGCCGGGCGCTCGGCGGAGCGGGAGGCGGCCTGCTGGTCGGCGGAGCGGGTGGTGGTGCCGGCCGAGCCCGAGGTGCTGGTGCCGGCCGAGTCCGAAGTGGTGGTCGGGGCGGAACCGCCGGAGGACGCGCCCGACAGGCCCGTGCCGCAGACCGGCCAGGCACCCTTGCCCTGCGCGGCCAGCACCTTTTCGGCCACGGCGATCTGCTGCGCCTTGCCGGCCTTGTCGGCGGTGGCGGCGTACTGCGTGCCGCCGTACGCGGCCCAGGTGGAGGCGGAGAACTGAAGGCCGCCGTAGTAGCCGTTGCCGGTGTTGATGGACCAGTTGCCACCGGACTCGCACTGGGCGACGGCGTCCCACTCGGAGGAGGTGGCGGCGGAGGCGGTGCCGGTCGCCATCAGCGGGGCGGCGACGGCGGCGCCGGTGACACCGGCGAGCGTGATGGCGCGAACGGCCTTGGACGGACGACGGTGCTTGCCCTTGGCGGAAAACAGCATGAATCTATCCCCTCACCGACGCCTGCGAGGTGAGCTGTCGGGTTCGGGCCGGTTGAGTTGCCCGGCCGCACCCTCGCTGTGTGCGAGGTGCGGCTTCACCCCCAGCCGGTGCCAGCCTCTTCAACTGCTGGTCCCGGCACTTACCTTGGGTCCCCCGCTCCTGCCTGCGGCGCTTGACGCGACGACTGTTCCCGGGCAACCGCTGGCAGGATTCGGCGTTGCGACTGCCGGGGCTCGTGGTGACGAGCGATCTCGACCGTAGACACGTGATCCACGGAATTTCAAAGACGATCAGGGCTTCTGAGACTCATCCCACACTTTCGCCAAAACGGACATCAAGCGCCAAATGAGGCGTCAATTTCCCCTATTCGGCGCCCGTTTCGTCCCCGACTTCGAGGGTCTGACCGGCAGTGATGCGGTTCGGGTCGGTGCCGATGGCCTTCTTGTTGCCGGCATAGAGCACCCGCCATCCTCCGTCGACCTCAAGGGAGTCGGCGATGGAGGCCAGGGAGTCGCCCGCGCGGATCGTGTAGGTGTCCGACTCCCGGGTGGCGTGCCGGCCGGACAGTGCGGGACTTTGACCGTTTGTCGCACTTTCGTCCGCACTCGTGCCGCGATGACGCCCGGCCGCGCCGAGGCTGCCGGTGTCGACCAGGCTCCAGGAACCGGCGGCCTGCTGGGGATTGTCCTGATTGCCGGCATCCGGGGTTGCCGTGGGCGAGCCGTCCACCCCCTGTGAGGCTCCGGCTCCGATGTCCGACGGGGCGGACTTGTCGGACTTGGGAGTGTCGGTCCCGGTGGAACCGGTGGTCCTGCCCGCGCCCTTGCCCGGCTTCGCGCTCGGCGTGGTGGCCGTGCCCGAGGAGGAACCGGCGCCGGAGCCGGAGCCGGTGTCCGAACCGGTACCGGTGGAGGACGGCGAATCCGGCGAACCGGACGTGCCGGAAGTACCGGAACCGTCGGAGGTGCCGGTCGAGCCGGTCGTGCCGGTCGAGTCCGACGTGCCGGACGAGCCCCCGGTGTCATCGGTGCCACCGGTGTCACCCGACCCTCCGGAGCCGCCGACGCCCGTGTCGACGTCCACCGAGCCCGAGTTCGAGGTCAGCCCGGACAGCAGGGCGCAGGTGGCCCACGGTGTGGTGCCCTTGGTGGCGAGGATCTTCTCGGCGACGGCGATCTGCTGGGAGCGGCTGGCCTGGTCGGCGCTGGCCGCGTACTGGGTGCCGCCGTACTTGGCCCAGTCGTCCTGCGAGATCTGGAGGCCGCCGAAGTACCCGTTGCCGGTGTCCGCGCTCCAGGAGCCGCCGCTCTCGCATTCGGCGACCTTGTCCCAAGTGGTGCCGTCGGCCGCGTGGGCGCCCGCCGCGCCGAGGAGCGGAATGGCGATGGCGGAACCGGTCACGCCGGCCGCGACGAGGAGGGCCGGAGCCTGACGGGGGCGACGGTGTCGGCCGTTCCCGGAGAGCATGCAGGAGCCTTTCGAGCGACAGCAGGACCGGCACGGCGAACGGTGCCCGCCGCGCTGAGGGGTGAACGTATCGGCAGACGATCGCTTGTCACAAGTTAATGCCGCACAGATCACGTGAAGATCACAGAGTTGAACGTCCGTCATTTCCCGTGCGACGGCGGCCCTCAGGCGGTGGGCGTGAACTCCACAGGCAGGGTGCGCAGGCCACGCATGATGAGCCCGCCGCGCCAGCGCAGCTCGGCCGGGTCCGCGGCTAGACGCAGGTCGGGCAGGCGGGTGAGCAGGGTGGCGAGCGCGGTCTGACCCTCCAGCCGGGCGAGCGGCGCGCCGAGGCAGTAGTGGATGCCGTGGCCGTAGCCGAGGTGCTGGTTGTCGCGGCGGGCGAGGTCGAGCACGTCCGGGCCGTCGAACCGCTCCGGGTCCCGGTCGGCCGCGGCGAGGACGACGAGCACCGGATCGCCCGGCGCGATGTCCTGCCCGCCGACGGTGAGCGGCTCGGTCGCGAACCGCCAGGTGGCCAGCTCCACCGGGCCGTCGTAGCGGAGCAGTTCCTCCACGCCGGTCTCCAGCAGGTCCCCTTCCCCGCGCACCAGGGACTCCTGGAGCAGCCGGCGCTGCCCGGGGTGGGTGAGCAGGGCGTAGGTGCCGTTGCCGATGAGGTTGACCGTCGTCTCGAAGCCGGCGAACAGCAGGATGAAGGCCATCGCGGCGGCCTCGTTCTCGGTGAGGTGCTCGCCGTGGTCGGAGGCGCGGATCAGGCCGGAGATCAGGTCCTCGCCGGGCGCCGCTTCGGCGGGCAGCGCCGCGCGCTTGCGGTGGATCAGCTCGGCGAGATAGCCGCGCATCTTCTTCACCGACCGGGCGACCCCGCCCCGGGGCCCGCCGCCGTGCCGGATCATCATGCCCGCCCAGTCCCGGAAGTCGTCCTGGTCCTCGCGCGGAACGCCGAGCAGGTCGCAGATGGCGTAGATGGGCAGCGGGAAGGCGAAGTCGTGGATGAGGTCGGCGGATCCCGTCGTCGCGAACCGGTCGATGAGGTGGTCGGTCAGCTCCTGCACCCGGGGTGCGAACTCGGCGACCCGGCGCGGTGTGAACGCCTTGCTGACCAGTCTGCGCAGCCGGGTGTGGTCCGGGGGATCGATGTTCAGCAGGTGCGTCATCAGTTCGGCCTTGCGCTCGCCCGGGATGCCGGTCTTGCCCCTGGCGTGCGCGGGCTCGTCGTGATGCGCCGGGTTCTTGCTCAGCCGCTGGTCGGCCAGGGCCTGCCGGGCATCGGCGTACCGGGTGACGAGCCAGGCCTCGACCCCGCTCGGCAACCGCGTGCGGTGCACGGGGGCGTGCTCGCGCAGCCAGGCGTAGGCGGGGTAGGGGTCGGTGGCGAACTCCCATGTGAAGAGGGCGGGCGCCGGGCCGTCGGGGCGGAGCTGGTCGGTCACTCCCCGACGGTATCCGGCTCGCCGGGGGGCGCGCGGCGGGGTGTCGGGCAAGCGCTTGCGGATCGGCCGTGTGTGCCGCGCGGCGCACGCAGCTCCGGGCTCCTGCCCCGCCCGCTCCCCCGCCGGTACCTCCCCGTACCGGCCGCCGCCTCCGGGCCGGCGCCATCACGGCCGGCGTCACTGGGACGGCGTCACTGGGCCGCCGCCAGTGCGGGCGGCGTCATCGCGGACGGCGTCACCGGGGCCGACGCCGTCATGGCCGGGCGTCACCGGGACGGCGTCACCGGGGCCCACGCCATCTCGGACGGCGTCATCGCGGACGGGTGTCACCGGGCCCGCACCCGCCCCCTGTAGCGAGGGTGCTAGGCGGACAGACCCTCGGCGGTCCGTATCGCGTCCCGGTACACCCGCGCCGCCGCCCGCAGCGCCGCCTCGGGGTCGATGCCGGCCGCCTCCGCACGGACCGCCAGCGCCAGCAGTTCGTACCCGATGCCCTCGCCGCGCGGCAGGGGTACGTCCAGGTCCGCCGTGCGGGTGCGGGAGGCGAGCTTCGCGGCGAGGGCCAGGCCGGGCTGGCCGAGGGGCACGCCGTCCGTGACCGAGGCACGCCGCTTCTCCTCGGCCTTGGTGCGCCGCCAGTGTTCCTTGACGTCCTCCGGGGTCTCGGCCGTCTCGTCGCCGAAGACGTGCGGGTGCCGGTGGACGAGCTTGGCGACGATGCCGCCGGCGACGTCGTCGACGGAGAACGGCGCGTCCGGGTGCTCCTCGGCGATCCGGGAGTGGAAGACGACCTGGAGCAGGACGTCGCCCAGCTCTTCGCGCATTTCCTCGCGGTCGCCGGCCTCGATCGCCTCGACCAGTTCGTACGCCTCCTCTATGCCGTACTTCGCCAGGCCCTCGTGGGTCTGCCGGGAGGACCACGGGCACTGCGCGCGGATGCGGTCCATGACCTGGACCAGGTCCAGGAGGCGGGCGCCGGGCAGGTCGTAGGAGGCGGGCAGCAGCTCCAGGTCCGGCATGGCGGTCCGGCCGGTGCCGGCCAGCCGGGGCCAGGCCGTCGGTGAGGGCGGGCTCCCCCTCACCGGTGGCCACGACCACCACCGTCCGTCCGCCGGCGCAGGCGTCGACCAGCTCCTGCGCGGTGGGCGACGTCTGCGCCACCGCTATCCCCGCCTCCCGCAGATACGGCAACTGCGGATGCTCGCCGTCCGCGCACAGCACGGCGTCGGCGGCGCGCAGCGCCTGCCAGGCGGGCCAGGACAGCAGGCCGGGGGCGACCCGATGGCTGGTGGTGAGCAGGACGACACGGCCGGGGGCGGCAGCGGTTTCGCGGCTGGTTTCGTTCACGATCCGAACGTAACCCACGGCGCGATGGAACGGATTGCGTTGTCCACAGGGCCGAGGAGTCCTGTGATCGTATGACCGGTCGACTTGGCGCTGAGGCCCGCTTGTACCGTGGCCGGCCTGGCGCCACGTTCGCCTGTGCCGTGGCCGGCCTGCGCCCGGGTCGGCCTGTGCGCCGTGCCCGCCCTACGCCGTGGCGTCCTACCCCGTGGCGTCCTACCCCATGGCGTCCTACGCCGTGCCCGGCTGTCCGTCCGCCGTCGTGACCTCACGGACCCACGGCGTCCGGGCGTCCACGCGGCTGCTCTTCTGCACGTCCCAGGTGCCGTAGCGCGGGTTGAGGTCGACGTGAAGTTCCCGGGACGCCGCGGACAGGGCCTTCCAGAACGCCGGCTGGCTGGTGTCGGTACCCAGCTTCGCGGCGAGCTTCTGCGCCTCCAACTGGAGGCGCAGGTTGTCGTCGAGGCGTTCCGGGGCGATGCCGTACTTCTGGAGCCAGGCCGTCTCCAGGCCCTTGGCGCCGCCGGTCTGCTGCTCCAGACCCGCACGCATCTGCTGGATCTCCTTGCGGGTGACCGTGACGCCCTCGTCCCGGGCGGCGCGGTGCAGCACCCGGTCGAGGACCATGTTGTGCAGGGTGTCGCGGGTGAGGCTGCTGGTGGAGGAGACGACCTGCTGGTACTGGGCGTCGTCCGCCACCGCGGCCCGTTGCGCCTCGCGGACCTCGTCGACCCGGTTCTCGAGCTGGGCGACGGTGATCCGCCCGCCGCCGACGACAGCCGCGGCGCCCGGGTGCGCGTCGTTTCCGCAGGCGGTCAGCAGGGGTGCCGCGGCGGCGATCGCGGCGGTGAGGACGAGCGCGGTGCGACGGCGGCGGTGCAAGGAAACCTCCAGGGGAGATTGCAATGACTTGCGATGATCGATGGTAGGCAGTGGGCAGGCTGCGGCCAACCCATTCGACCAACGATTCACACGCCCTTCGGGCACCGCCGCCCGCCACGGTCCTGCCGCCGGGTCAGCCGGCGAGGGCCACCGGCGCGTCCCACGCGTCCCGGTCGACGGTCAGCGTGACGCCGCCGTGCGACTCCTTGCTGTTGACCAGGTACTGGTGGGCGCGGCTGTGCCGGGTGAACCGGGTGGCGCCCCACGGCCGGTCCGCGGTCGTCGTGTTCAGCTTGTCCCGGGGCGCGTACCCGAGGTCGCCCGGCAGGTCGTTCCGGTCCTTCACCCAGGAGGCGATGAGGTTGGGCTGGGCACAGCCGCGGGTCTGCCGTCGGGAAACCCGCGCCCCCGGAGTGCGCGACCGACACCCAGGGAACGGCAGAATCTACCCGCGCACCTGCCCCAGCCACTGCAGGGTCCGCCGGACCTCCACGGCCGTGGGGTGGCCGGGGCCGTGCAGCCGCTCCACGTCCATCAGCAGCCGCGCGAGCGTGTCGTGGGCGGCCGGCCGGTCGCCGAGGGCGAGCAGCAGATGGCCGATGCGCCGGCGCACCTCGTGCGCGAGCCCCGGGTCCCCGGACACGTACTGGTTCTCGTAGTAGGGCAGCAGCGCGCGGTACTCGGCGAGCGCCGCGGCCGGTTCGCCTAGCTGTTCCAGGCACTGCGCGGCCTCGTAGCGGTAGCGCAGGGACTGCGGGTCGGCCTGGCCGGCCTCGGCGGCGCGTTCATCGGCGAGCCGGCGCAGTTCGGGCAGCGCGCGCCGGTACTGGCCGTCGTCCATGAGCGTGGCCGCGTACTGCTTGCGCAGCGTGCGTACGACCGGGGAGTGCTCGCCGTGCTGTTGCGCGGCGGCCGGCAGGATCGCGCCCAGGATGTCGACGGCCTGCGTGATACGGCCCTCCCCCAGCAGCCGTTTGACGTCGTCGACGGCGGCGGCCACGTCGGGTTTCCCGGCCACCGGAGGCGTCGGCGTGACGGGGGCGGGCTGCGGCGCGGGGGTCCGCGCGCGATCCGGCCAGGGGGCGTGCGGGCGCAGGAAGGGGCGGGTGGGATCCAGCGGCGCGCCGGTGGGCATCCCGCGCGCGGGCAGGAGCGGCGCCAGCTCCTCGTACACCTCCTGCGCGGACGCGGGCCGGTGCTGCGGGTCCTTCGCGAGCAGCCGCAGCACCAGGGCTTCCAGCGCCTCGGGGACCTCGGGGCGTATCCGGCGCACCGGCAGCGGAGGCTCGTACAGGTGCCGGTGCAGCACGCCGAGCGCCGTGGACCCGGCGAACGGCACGTCACCGCTGAGCAGTTCGTGCAACAGCACACCCAGCGCGTACAGGTCGGTGTACGGGCCGACCGCGCCGCCCATCGCCTGTTCGGGCGCCATGTAGGCGGGCGAGCCGATCGGGGAGCCGGTGTGGGTGAGGCGCGTGGTGTCGGTGTCCATGACCGAGGCCACGCCCAGGTCCAGGACGGTGACCGTGCCGTCCTGCTGCACCATCACGTTGCGCGGCTTGAGGTCGCGGTGCACGATCGGCACGGCGTGCACGGCGCTCAGCACGGCGCACAACTGCGCGGCCACCGCGACCGCCCACTGCCACGGGTACGGGTCGTGCTCGGCGAGGTGGTCGGAGAGGTCGGCGCCGTCGACGTACTGCATGACGAGGAACAGCTCCTCGCCCTCGGTGCCCGCGTCGTGCACCGTCACCAGTCCGGGGTGGGCCACCTGCGCGGTCACCCGGCACTCGCGCAGGAAGCGCCGGCGCAGCTCGTCCGCCTCCTGGCCCGCCACCTTGTCGGGCCGCAGCAGCTTCACCGCCACGCGCCGGTCCAGCCGCTGGTCGTACGCCGTCCAGACCTGGCCCATGCCGCCCTGGCCGATGAGCGTCGACAGCTCGTAACGGTCCGCGACGACACGTCCGGTCGCCACGCTCACCGGCCGTCCTCATGGCCGTCGTGCCGGCGGAGGTAGTCGCTCAGCTCGTCCAGCTCGGCCCGCACCTGGTCGATCCGGGCGGGCGCGGGACGCTGCGGCGGCGCGGGGGCCAGGCTCGGGGGCACGGGCGTGTGCGGTACCGGGGGCGGGGTGTGCGTGTGCGGGGCGGTCGGGTGCGCGGGGCCCGTGGGCGTGTGGGCCGGGCGCGTGGGCGCCGTGGGTGTTGCCGCCGTCGGCAGGGTCGGTATGGTCGCCGCGGTGTACGGCGTCGCGGCGGCCGGGTAACCGTACGCCGGGGCCTGCTGCGGCGCCCGGTACGCCTGCTGCCGCGCCCCGTAGGCCTGCTGCCGCACCATGAAGTGGCGGATGTCCGCGGCCAGGTAGTACGCCGTCGTGGCCACGAGCGTGCCGAGCAGCAGCAGGATGCCCGTATAGCCGCCGGCCGTGTGGATGTCGTCGCCCGGCTCGGCCGCCAGCAGCGCGGTGCTGAGGATGTCGGCCGCCAGCGCCGCCACGAACAGCCCCCAGTCCAGCGGCCGGCGGGTCACGGCCGCCAGCCGGAGGAGCATCGCCCACGCCAGGAAGCCGATGGTGAGGAACCCGAGCGCCACGAACAGCACACGCAGGAGAACCAGCCACGCGGTGTGCGGCGGCTGCTTCACCGGCTGTCCGTAGCCGTGGCCTTGCATGGCTGCTCCTGATGCCTGAAGTGGGCGTGCGCGCCCGGCCGGCATCCTCCGCGGGGCGGACGGACACCGGTCGTGCGCATGTCGCGTCGAGCATATGGCCCGGCAGGGACAACCGGTCCGGGTTGTACCGAACCGTTGTCCGACGGCCGCCCGCCCCGGAATCAGCCGGGCGCGACCGTGCCGTCGGTGAGACCGTCGTACATCCCGCGCACGAGCTGCTCCCCGAGCCGGCTCGCGTGGCGCAGGGCCCGCTCGAACTCGTCGAGTGCGCGGAACCGCGCGCCGTAACGCCGCTGTTCCTCCAGCGGGAGCCGGGGCAACTGCAACCGGCGCACGTCGAGCCGGGTCGCGGTGGAGGCGTAGCTGCTGGCCTGGCGGTTGTTGGCCGTACCGCGCAGGAAGCCCGCGAGGAACCAGGGGTCGAGCGCCGTGCGGTCGGGGCGCAGGAGCACGAGGTTGCGCCCCAGGGCGGCACCCGCTGTCCCCTCGTCGATCACCCGCGCCACCGAGCCCCCGCCCAGCACCGGTACGACGATGTCACCGGCCTCGGTCAGCACGGCGTCCTCCTCGCTCTCCGGGAGCGTGCCCGAGGGCCCCGTCCCGGCGAGGACGTCGTGGTCGGTGAGGACGGGCACGCGCGCGTGGCCGCCGTTCCCGCCCGTACGCAGCACCAGCGCGCCCCCGCGCGCCAGTTCACCGATCGTGGTGGTCGGACGGCGCGCGGCCGGCACCGGGTCGGTGGGGGCCGGGGTGAGGCCGGCGGTCAGGCGCAGGGTCTCGCCGAGCCGTTCGCGCACCTCGGCGAGCTGCGCGGCACCGTCGGCCACCGCCGGCGGCGGCAGATGACGGGCGGGGGCCAGGTCCACGTCGTCGCCGAGGAGCGCGATCACCGGCACGGAACGGGCGAGCCCCGGCCGCTCCGCCAGCCGGCCGGCCCGCCCGAACGCACGCCAGACGTCCAGGACGGCCTCCCGTACCGCCGCCCGGTCCGGCCCGCCGCGCCCCTCGGCGGCGAACCTCCCGGTGTCCACGAGCAGCACCTCCGGCGCCGCCGGCGTACGGTCCGGCCGGCGCAGCACCCACAGGTGCAGCGGGATGTTGTACGGCGGTGCGGCACCGACCGGCAGCGCGACCACGGCCCTGAGCGCGCCCCGGCGCAGCAGGTCGGCGCGGATCCGGCGCCCGGAACGGCGGGAGGCGGCGGCCGGCGGCATCAGCAGGACGGCGGTGCCGCCGTCGGTCAGCCGGGCCAGCGCGTGCTGGACCCAGGCCAGCTCCGACTCGGTGCGCGCCGGGAAGCCGTACTCCCAGCGGGGGTCGTAGGCGAGTTCGTCGTGCCCCCAGTTGCGCTCGTTGAACGGCGGATGGCACAGGACCGCGTCCGCGCGCAGCTCCGGGTGGGCGTCCGCGCGCAGGCTGTCACCCACGGCACCGCGTACGGCGGCCCTTGAGTGCAGCGCGAGCCGCAGTGCGCTGAGCGCGGCGAGGTCGGGAGCGCTGTCCTGGGCGTACAGCTCCTGGCCGGGGCGCGTGTCCACGGCGCGCAGCAGGGCGCCGGTGCCGCAGGCCGGGTCCAGGACGGTACGGGCCGGGCCGGCGAGGTCCGCCATGAGGCCGGCGAGTTCGGCCGGGGTGAGCGTGTACTGGCGGGGGTTGGCGTCCAGGTGCCGCCCCAGCAGGAACTCGAACGCCTGCCGCGCCCCCACCTCGGCGGCCAGCTCGGCGGCACCGCGCAGGAGGGGGACGGAGGGGAGGAGTTGGGGGCCGGTGGGGGTGCGGATGGCGGGGGCGGTGGGGACGGAGTTTGCGGCGTGGGCGGCAGGGGTTGGGCCGTGAACGGCTGGGGTGCTGTGAACCGTTGGTGAGGGGTTCACGCGTGTCGGGGTCGGCGCGAGGTTCGCGGGCGGCGGCATCGGTGCGAAGCTCACAGGCGGCGCGGCCGGTGAGGCGTTCACGGGCTGCGCCGACGGTGCCGGGTTCACAGCGGGGCGCGCCGACGCGGTGTTCACACCCTCGGCACCCGGCCCGGCGCCCCTGCCGACGCTCATGGTGCCGAAGCGCGGTGCCAGCACCTGCTCCAGTGCGCCCGGCAGCATCGCGGCCAGCCGCGCGTCGGAACCGGCGCTCGCGTCGAGCCAGACCGTGGGGCGTTCGTGGATCAGCAGCAGCGCGCAGCCGGCGTGCACCAGGGCCGTCAGCGGGCCCTCGGGGTGGCCGGCGAGCTGCTGCCAGACCCGCTCCCGCAGCGGGACCTCGGCCAGTTTCCCCTGTGCGCGAAGCCAGGACTCGACCTCGGCGAGCGCGAAGGACGGGCTGGTCTCGGTGCCGCCGACCGGTTTGGGGAAGTCGGCGTGCCGGCGGCGCCAGTTGCTCACGGCGGCACGGCCCACTCCGGCGAGCCGTGCGATACCGGCTGCGGTCACCTCTGTCGCGTCCTGCACGGCTGCCGCTCCCCTCGTCCCGTGTGTGCATCGAGCATACCGACGTACACATGATCCAGAGCTTCACGATGTGTACACAAGAGTATTCATGCATCGTGTTGACTCGGTTCACAAGCTTTGATCTTATTGGCCTCGCGGACGAGCGGTCACTCCGCCTCCGTGGCTCTTCGCCACCCCCCACCCCCGTTCCACCCCCGTTCCAGCCACCGTTCTGAAGGACTGTCATGCGTCTCTCGTCCCGTGTCGTCACCCTGCTCGCGGTCGCGACCCTTCCCCTGGCCCTGTCCGCCTGCTCCTCCGACTCTTCCTCCGACACCACGAGCGCCAAGCCGGCCAAGGCGAAGAACCCCAACGCCGGTCTGCTCACCGGTACGCAGCTCAAGGGTGTGCTGGCGCCCGCGTCGGCCTTCCCGGCCGGGTTCACGGCCGAGGCCGACGGCGCCTCGGACAGCGGCAGCGACTTCGTCGCCGCGTCCGCCAGGAGCACGGCGAAGCCGGACTGCACCCGGCTGGAGGGCACGTCGTGGATACAGGTGTCCGGTTTCAAGGGCGGTGCGTCCTTCGCGCAGAACGACTACGTGAACCAGGACAAGACCGAGGAAGTGGCCCAGGAGGTCGACGCGTTCCAGGGCGCTACGGCGAAGACGGTCATGAAGAGCCTGCGGTCCGTGGCCACCGAGTGCGCCTCCTTCACGGACACCGACGCGCACGCCAAGGTGAAGGTCGCCGGGCAGTCGACGACGGGGCTCGGCGACGAGGCGTACACGATGACGCTGACGAGCGGCGCCTGGGAGAACGGCACCACGCTCATCGCGGCTCGTTCCGGCAACGCCGTGGTCACCGTGCTGTCGACGGCGGGCGGCGACAACGGTTCCGCGATCGCGAAGAAGCTGACGACCCAGGTCCTGGGGTCGCTGAAGGGCAAGACGGGCGCGTGATCAACGGCATCGGCGGCCGGGCTCCACGGGGGCGCCCGGCCGCCGGGCCGGTCAGCGGGCCGGCCAGCAGGCCGGTCAGCAGGCCGGTCAGCGGGCGCGGAAGCGGTCCGGTGCGCTGGTCGGGTTGCCGCCGGTGGGGAGCTTCTGGTCGGGGCAGGTGGCGAGCACCTTGCGCATCGCGGACTTCTCGGCGGCGGTCACCCACAGGCCGTACTTCTTCTTGACGGCGACCTGGGCGGCGACGTAGGTGCAGCGGTAGGCCTTGTCGGGGGGAAGCCAGGTGGCCGCGTCGCCGTCCCCCTTGCCGCGGTTGGTGCTCGCGTCGACCGCGAGAAGGTTGAGGGGGTCGTTGGCCAGGGCGATGCGCTTGCCGGGGTCCCAGTACTTGGCGCCCTTCTGCCAGGCGTCCGAGAGGGCCACGACGTGGTCGATGTCGACCTGGCTGCGACCGCGCCGGTAAGTGATCTCCTTGCCGGAGTAGGGGTCGGACGCCAGCAGCCCGTACGAGACCTTGCAGTCGCCGCCGGTGAACCTGACCTTCTCCAGGTCGCGTTTGAGTATGTCGTCGCGCGTGTCGCAGGAGTTGGAGTCGGTGTCCGCCCAGGCGGTGCCGAACCGCTCCCGGGAGTAACCGGTCTTCGGCGCACGCCCCTTGACGGCCAGTGAGCCGGCGGCGGCCATGGCCGGGCCCCCGCCCGCGGTCCGCTGCGGTCCGCCGGACCCCTTCGTCTGCTCCACCTTGCAGCCGGTCACGGCGACCATCATGGCCACGGCGATGACCGCCCCGCCCCTCAGACGCGTCACGGTGCGCCCCCTCGCTCGCCCTGAACCGCCCTCCGGGTACGGGCGGATCGTTCCGCCCCCAACGGTAACGTCCCTTCGGCGCCCATCAGATGGGGCACAAAGGGGCGATTACCGGGCAAGCAGGGCTTTACGGGGGGGGCGGTCGGCGCCGTGGCGGGGAGAGCGGGGACCAGCCCCACAGCCGCTCCGCGCCCGCGCCCCCCGTCGGTCAGTTGAGGACCGAGGTGAGGAACTCACCTACCCAGCCCAGCAGTTCGCGGCCGACCACCGGCTTGCCGCCCACCTTGGCGGTCTTGGGGCGCGGGACCAGGATCTGGTGGGCGGTGGGCTTGATGACCGTGCCGGGGTAGAGCCGCTTGAGCCGCAGTTCCTGCGATTCGCGCAGCTCCACCGGCGCGAAGCGGATGTTGGTGCCCTGGAGGACGATCTCGCCGACGCCGCTCGCGCGCGCGAGCATGCGCAGGGCGGCCACCAGCAGCAGGTTCTCCACCGGCTCGGGCAGCTTGCCGTAGCGGTCGGTGAGTTCCTCGCGGACGGCCTTGATGTCCTCCTCGCTGTTGGCGGAGGCGATGGCCCGGTACGCCTGGAGGCGCAGCCGCTCGCCGGGGGCGTAGTCGTGCGGGACGTGGGCGTCGACGGGCAGTTCGATCTTGACCTCGAGCGGCGGCTCCTCCTCGGCCCCGCCGGTCTCCAACTGCCGCCGGTAGTCGGCGACGGCCTCGCCGACCATGCGGACGTACAGATCGAAGCCGACGCCCGCGATGTGCCCGGACTGTTCGCCGCCGAGCAGGTTGCCGGCGCCGCGGATCTCCAGATCCTTCATCGCGACGTACATGCCGGCGCCCATCTCCGTGTGCTGGGCGATCGTCGCGAGCCGCTCGTGGGCGGTCTCCGTCAGCGGCTTCTCCGGCGGGTACAGGAAGTAGGCGTAGCCGCGATCGCGGCCCCGGCCGACCCGGCCGCGCAGTTGGTGCAACTGGGACAGGCCGAAGGTGTCGCCGCGTTCCACGATCAGGGTGTTGGCGTTGGAGATGTCGATGCCGGATTCGACGATCGTGGTGGAGACGAGGACGTCGAACCGCTTCTCCCAGAAGTCGACGACGACCTGCTCCAGGGCCGCCTCGGACATCTGGCCGTGGGCGATGGCGATGCGGGCCTCGGGGACGATCTCCCGCAGCTTCGCCGCCGCGCGGTCGATGGACTCGACCCGGTTGTGGATGTAGAAGACCTGGCCCTCGCGCAGCAGTTCGCGGCGGATGGCGGCGCCGATCTGCCTCTCCTCGTACGGCCCGACGAAGGTGAGCACCGGGTGGCGCTCCTCCGGCGGGGTGGTGATCGTGGACATCTCGCGGATGCCGGTGACCGCCATCTCCAGGGTGCGGGGGATGGGCGTGGCGGACATGGTCAGCACGTCGACGTTGGCGCGGAGCTTCTTGAGCTGCTCCTTGTGCTCGACGCCGAAGCGCTGCTCCTCGTCGACGATGACGAGGCCGAGGTCCTTGAACTTGGTCTCGGAGGAGAACAGGCGGTGGGTGCCGATGACGACGTCCACGGTGCCGTCCTTCAGGGCTTCCAGGACGGCCTTGGCCTCGGTGTCGGTCTGGAAGCGGGAGAGCGCCCGCACGTTGACCGGGAACTGCCCGTACCGCTCGGAGAACGTGCCGAAGTGCTGCTGCACCAGCAGGGTCGTGGGCACCAGGACGGCGACCTGCTTGCCGTCCTGTACGGCCTTGAAGGCGGCCCGTACGGCGATCTCGGTCTTGCCGTAGCCGACGTCGCCGCAGACCAGGCGGTCCATGGGGACCGACTTCTCCATGTCCTCCTTGACCTCGGCGATGGTGGTGAGCTGGTCGGGGGTCTCGGCGTAGGGGAAGGCGTCCTCCAGCTCGCGCTGCCACGGGGTGTCGGTGCCGAAGGCGTGGCCGGGGGCGGCCATGCGCGCGCTGTACAGCTTGATCAGGTCGGCCGCGATCTCCTTGACGGCCTTCTTCGCGCGCGCCTTGGTCTTCGTCCAGTCGGCGCCGCCCAGTCGGTGCAGGGTGGGCGCCTCGCCGCCGACGTACTTGGTGATCTGTTCCAACTGGTCGGTCGGGATGTACAGCCGGTCGCCGGGCTGGCCGCGTTTGGCGGGCGCGTACTCGACGACCAGGTACTCGCGGGTGGCGCCCTGCACGGTGCGCTGCACCATCTCGATGTAGCGGCCGACGCCGTGCTGTTCGTGGACGATGTAGTCGCCCGGTTCCAGGCTGAGCGGGTCGATGGTCTTGCGGCGGCGGGCCGGCATGCGGGCGCCGTCGCGGCTCGCGGTGCGCTGGCCGGACAGGTCGGTCTCGGTGAGCACGGCGAGCTTGAGCGCCGGATCGACGAAGCCGTACTCGACCGAGCCGCAGGAGACGTGCACGACGGAGGGGCTGAGCGTGCCGAGGTCGGAGTCCAGGCGGGCGGCGATGCCCTCGCCGCCGAGCACCTCGACGGTGCGGGCGGCCGGGCCGTGGCCCTCGGTGATGAACACCGTGCGCCAGCCGTCGGCGAGCCAGCCCTTGGTGTCGGCGAGGGCCCGCGCCGTGTCGCCGCGGTAGGTCTCGGGGGCGTGCATGCCGAGCTTGAGGGTGTCGGCGTCCGGTTCCAGGTCGGCCGCGAACGGGGACACCGACCACCACATCATGTCCAGCTCGCGCGCGCGGTCGCGTACGTCGGCGATGGACCACAGGGAGGCGGCGCCGACGTCGATCGGGGCCTCGCCGCCGCCCGCGGTGGCCGCCCAGGAGGCCAGGAGGAACTCCTGGGAGGTCGCCACGAGGTCGGCGGCGCGGGTGCGGACCCGCTCGGGGTCGCAGACGACGGCCATGGCGCCCTCGGGCAGCACGTCGAGGAGCAGTTCCATCTCGTCCACCAGGACCGGGGCCAGGGACTCCATGCCCTCCACCGCGATGCCCTCGGCGATCTTGCCGAGCAGTTCGCCCAGCTCGGGGTGTTCCTCGGCGAGGGCGCGCGCCCGCGTGCGGACCTCGTCGGTGAGGAGCAGCTCGCGGCACGGGGGCGCCCACAGGCCGTGCTCGGCGACTTCGAGGGAGCGTTGGTCGGCGACCTTGAAGTAGCGGATCTCCTCGATGTCGTCGCCCCAGAACTCGACGCGCAGGGGGTGTTCCTCGGTGGGCGGGAACACGTCGAGGATGCCGCCGCGCACGGCGAACTCGCCGCGCTTCTCGACCAGCTCCACGCGCGCGTAGGCGGCGGCCGCGAGGGCTTCGACGGTCTGGTTCAGGTCGGCGGTCCGGCCGGTCCTCAGGGACACCGGCTCCAGGTCGCCGAGGCCCTTGACCTGCGGCTGGAGCACGGAGCGTACGGGTGCGACGACGACGGAGACGGGGCCGGCCCCGGGGTCGTCGGTGCTGGGGTGGGCGAGGCGCCGCAGGACGGCGAGGCGGCGGCCCACGGTGTCGCTGCGGGGGCTGAGCCGCTCGTGCGGGAGGGTCTCCCAGGAGGGGTACTCCACGACGCCGTCGGGAGGCAGCAGCGAGCGCAGGGCCGCGGCGAGGTCCTCGGCCTCGCGGCCGGTCGCCGTCACGGCCAGCACCGGCCGGCCGGTCTCGCGGGCCAGGGCGGCGAGGGCGAAGGGGCGGGCCGCCGGGGGGCCGACGAGGTCGACGTGCTTGCGGTTGCCGTCCGCTGCCGCGCCGATCGCTTCCGCGAGGGCGGGGTCCTTGACGACGGCGTCGAGCAGACCGTGCAGGCTCATGGAGGGGGCTTTCCGTCCGGGTCGTGGGGGCAACGCGAAGAGCCCGACGCTTGGAGCGGCCGGGGGTGTCCAGCGTACGACGCCTCGCCCGACGGTGCGGGAGCTGTGGACAACCACCGGGGCCGCGGCTGTGGACAACCACCGGGCACACGGCTGTGGACGCCCCCTGGGAACACGGCTGTGGACGACGCCCGCTTTTGACGACCGCCGTCGTCCGGCGTCCCGCGCGGTGGCGGAGAGGAGCCGGTGCCGACTCGGGGAAACCCGGTGCCGGTGGCGCCCGAAGGCGTCCCGGCACCGGGTTCTTCCCCCGCAACCCCCGTGTGCGGTGGCGGTCGGCGCGGTGCGGTGCGGCTAGTCCGTCGCGATGGCGTTCAGGACGTTCAGCCGGCCCGCCCGGAACGCCGGGACGAGCGCGGCGAAGAGGCCCACGAACGCGGAGCCCACGAAGACCGCGATGATCGTCGGCCAGGGGATGTCCAGGACGGTCAGACCCTCCAGGGCGAGGAGTTCGTGGGCGGTGGCGCCCCAGCCCATGCCCAGGCCGAGGCCCAGGAGCGCCCCGAAGACGGCGATGACCACGGACTCCAGGCGGATCATGCGGCGCAACTGGCGGCGGGAGAGGCCGATGGCCCGCATGAGGCCGATCTCCCGGGTCCGCTCGACCACCGACAGGGCCAGGGTGTTCACCACGCCCAGGACGGCGACGATGATCGCGAGGGCGAGCAGGCCGTAGATCATGTTCAGGAGCTGGCCGATCTGGTCCTTCAGCTCCTGCTTGTAGTCGGTCTGGTCGCGCACGGTGTACTGCGGGAACTCGTGCAGGGCCGACTTCAGCGCCCGGTAGGCGGTCTTCTCCTGGCCGTCCTTGGCCGTGGCGAGGACCGACTGGTCCAGCGGCATCCGGTCGGCGGGCACGTACCGCGCGGCGGTGGCGATGGACGCGTACATCGCGCCCTTGTCGATGACGGCGTCGTCGCTGGTGATCGCGCGGACGGTGAGTTCCGCCGTCCTGCCGCCCTTGAAGTGGACGGCGACGGTGGAGCCCAGCCTGACGCCGTGGTCCTTGGCGAAGCCCTCGAAGACGGACATCGAGTCGGGTGCGTAGGCGTCGGCGAGCCGGCCGGCCACGGTCTTGGTGCGCACGTCGCGCGCGTAGGCCGGGTCGGCGGCGTTGACCGTCTTCCTGCTGGTGGTGCGGCCGTCGGGGGTGGTCAGGGAGGCGTCCAGCACCTTGTACTCGGTGACCCGCGCGAGGCCGGGTGCGCGCTTGACGGCTTCGACGGCCGGCGCGTCGATGACCTGGCCCTGGTCCTCCTCGACGATGAAGTCCGCGCCCACGGTCCTGTCGAGCTGGTCGGTGGCGGAGGCCACCACGGAGGAGCCGACCACCGACAGGCAGGCCACGAGGGCGAGGCCGATCATCAGGGCGGCGCCGGTGGCGCCGGTGCGGCGCGGGTTGCGCAGGGCGTTGCGTTCGGCCATCCGGCCGACGGGCCCGAAGACCCGCAGGACGGCCACGCCGAGGACGCGGACCAGACCGGCGGCGAGCAGCGGGCCGATGACGACGAACCCGATCAGGGTGAGCACCACGCCGAGGCCGAGCCAGACCGACCCGGTCGTGGCGCGGTCGGCGGTGGCGGCGGTGGACAGGCTCCAGGCGCCGGCGGCGGTGAGGAGCAGGCCGATGCCGGCCCGGACGGCGCCGGCCCTGGCGTCGGTGGGGGCGCCCGCGTCGCGCAGGGCGGCCATCGGGGAGACCTTGCCGGCGCGCCGGGCGGGGAGGTAGGCGGCGAGCACGGTGACGACCACGCCGAGCAGCAGGCCGATCGCCGGGGTGGTCCAGGCGACCGTCAGGTCGTCGGTGGACAGGTGCATGTCCATCTGGCCCATGAGTTTCATCAGGCCGACGGCGAGGCCGATGCCCGCGCCGACACCGAGCACGGAGCCGATCACGCCGAGCAGCAGCCCCTCGACCAGCACCGACCGGTTGACCTGCTTGCGGGAGGAGCCGATGGCGCGCATCAGGCCGATCTCCCGGGTGCGCTGGGCGACCAGCATGGAGAAGGTGTTGATGATCAGGAAGATGCCGACCAGGAAGGCGATCCCGGCGAAGCCGAGCATCGCGTACTTCATGACGTTCAGGAAGCTCCCGACGCTCTTCCGGTTGGCGTCGGCGACCTCCTTGGCGGTCCGCACCTTGTAGGTGTGCCCGAGGGCGGCGGTGACGTTCTTCTTCAGCCGCGCGTCCGTCACGCCCTTGGCGGCGGTGACGTTGACGTCGGTGTAGACGCCGGTCCGGCCGACGATGACCTGCTGGGCGGTCCGGGTGTCCAGGTAGAAGAGGGCCGCGCCGGGGTTGGTGACCCGGAAGGCGGCGATGCCGGACAAGCGCGCGTGGTGCGTGCCCACGGCCGTGATCACGCCGATCTCGTCACCGAGACGCAGGTGGTGCTTGCCCGCGGTGTCGGCGTCGACCATCACCTGGTTCGGGCCCTTGGGCGCCGTACCGGAGGTGATGTCCATCGTGCGGGCGTCGTTGCGGTTCCAGCCGCCGACGATGGTGGGCGCGCCGCTGCTCGGTGACAGTTTGTCCTTGCCGGCGTCCACGACGGTCGCCGTGGTGGAGAACACCGTGCCCTCGGCGGACTCGACGCCCCGGGTGCCGCGGACCCGGCCGAGCACGGAGGCCGGCATGACGGGCGGCTTGCCGGTGCGGGAGACGGTCTGCCCGTTGTCGGAGGAGCCGTCGGCGCTGACCGTGACGTCCGAGGCGGTCGCCTGGAACAGCTTGTCGAAGGTGGTGTTCATCGTGTCGGTGAACACCAGGGTGCCGCACACGAAGCCCACGGACAGCAGGACGGCGACCGCCGACAGCGCCATGCGTCCCTTGTGCGCGAAGAAGTTGCGCATCGACGTCTTCAGGACGGTCATGACGTGCGCCCCCGGGCGTCGAAGTCCTTCATGCGGTCCAGGACCTGGTCGGCCGTCGGGTGGTGCATCTCGTCGACGATGCGGCCGTCGGCGAGGTAGAGCACGCGGTCGGCGTAGGAGGCGGCCACGGGGTCGTGGGTGACCATCACGATGGTCTGCCCGAGTTCGTCCACGGAGCGGCGCAGGAAGCCCAGGACCTCCGCTCCCGCGCGCGAGTCGAGGTTCCCGGTCGGCTCGTCCCCGAAGATGACCTCCGGGCGGGCGGCGAGCGCGCGGGCCACGGCGACGCGCTGCTGCTGGCCGCCGGAGAGCTGGGTCGGCCGGTGCTTGAGCCGTCCGGCGAGCCCGACGGTCTCCACCACCCGGTCCAGCCAGGCCCGGTCGGGCTTGCGGCCGGCGATGTCCATGGGGAGCGTGATGTTCTCGATCGCGTTCAGCGTCGGCAGCAGGTTGAACGCCTGGAAGATGAAGCCGATCCGGTCCCGGCGGAGCTGGGTGAGCTTCTTGTCCTTCAGCCCGGTGATCTCGGTCTCGTCCAGGTGGATGTGACCGCTGGTCACCGTGTCGAGGCCGGCGAGGCAGTGCATCAGGGTGGACTTGCCGGACCCGGAGGGGCCCATGATCGCGGTGAACCGGCCGCGGTCGATGTCCACGTCGACATGGTCGAGGGCGACGACGCGGGTCTCGCCGGACCCGTACGCCTTCACGACCTGTCGCGCCCGTGCGGCAACGGCCGTACGCCCTCCAGTGCCCCCGTGCCTGGGAATGGTCACAGCCGATGTCACGGTATGTCTCCTATGTCATGGACAGGTCGGTGCGAAGCCCCGGTGTGCCGGGCGGCCGTCCTGGATACGTCGTCGAGTCTCGCGGCCGACGGGGGTGGCGCGCGCTGGTGCGGAGCCCCGTCTTTCCGGGGGGTGAACCCCACCCCCGCCGGTACGGTCCGCCACCCCCCAGCGGCGTTGAAACCAGGTTAGGGACTCCCCCCGGCCGGCCTCGTCCTCCGCCGGGACGACCCCTCCCCGAGCCGTGATACGGAGATACCCCTAGGGGTGCTCCACCGCCGGGTGGAGCCGTTTCCGGGGTCGCCTCCACCCTTCGGTGCGGGAGGCCTCCACCCTTGTGCCGCGTCAGGGCCGGTGTCCCGCCCGCCGTGGGAGGCTGTCGTCCGGGCGACAGGTGCAGGGGGCACGGAACGCCGCCCGGCAGGGCTGACGGGAGGGGAATGCGGTGGGGAGCACGACACCGGCGATACGCGGCGGGGCCGCGCGACAGTTCAACACCGGCCGACGGGGTGCGGTGGTCGCCGCCCTGATGCTGGCGATGGCACTGGCGGCGCTCGACTCCACCATCGTCGCCACGGCCGTACCGCAGATCGTCGGCGACCTGGGCGGGTTCTCCGTCTTCTCGTGGCTGTTCTCCGGCTATCTGCTCGCCGTCACCGTCACGCTGCCCGTCTACGGCAAACTGTCCGACACCTTCGGCCGCAAGCCGGTGCTGGTGGTGGGCGCGGCCGTGTTCCTGCTGGGTTCGCTGCTGTGCGCGGCGGCCTGGAACATGGCGGCGCTGATCGCGTTCCGGATCGTGCAGGGCCTGGGCGGCGGGGCGTTGCAGGGCACGGTGCAGACCCTGGCCGCCGACCTGTATCCGCTGGCGGAACGCCCGAAGATCCAGTCCAGGCTGTCCACGGTGTGGGCGGTGGCCGCGGTGGCCGGCCCCGGGCTGGGCGGGGTGCTCGCCGCGTACACCGACTGGCGCTGGATCTTCCTGGTCAACCTGCCGATCGGCACCGCCGCGCTGTGGCTGATCGTCCGTCACCTGCACGAACCCGAACGGCGGCACCCGCGCCACGCGCGCGTGGACTGGGCCGGCGCGCTGGCGGTGTTCGCGTGCGGCGGGGTGCTGCTGACCGCGCTGGTGCAGGGCGGGGTGGCCTGGCCGTGGCTGTCGGCACCGTCCCTGGCCCTGTTCGCCACCGGCCTCGCCCTGGTCGGCGTGGTGGTCGCGGTGGAACGGCGGGCCGCGGAGCCGGTCATCCCGGGGTGGGTGTGGCGGCGCCGGACGATCGCGGCCGTCAATCTGGCGCTCGGCGCGCTGGGGCTGCTGATGGTGGCACCGGCGGTGTTCCTGCCGACGTACGCGCAGTCGGTGCTCGGGCTCGCGCCGGTGGCCGCGGGGTTCGTGCTGTCGGTATGGACGCTGAGCTGGCCGGTGACGGCCGCGCTCAGCCAGCACGTCTACCGCAGGATCGGCTTCCGGGACACCGCGCTGCTCGGCATCGGCCTGGCCGCGCTGATCCTGTCCGCGTTCCCCTTCCTGCCGTACCCCGGGTCCTGGTGGCAGCCGACGCTGCTGATGCTGCTGCTCGGCGGGGCGCTCGGACTGTTCCAGCTACCGCTGATCGTCGGGGTGCAGTCGACGGTGGGCTGGTCGGAGCGGGGCACCACGACCGCGTCGGTGCTCTTCTGCCGGCAGACCGGGCAGACCGTGGGCGCGTCCCTGTTCGGCGCCGTCGCCAACGGCGTGCTGGCCGCGCGGCTGGGCGGCGCGGGCGACCTGGACTCCGTCACACGCGCGCTGCGCGCCGGTACGGCCCCGGAGACCACCCGGCGGGCGATCGCGGAGGCGGTGCACGCGGTGTACCTCGGCGCGGCGGCAGCGGCGGCACTGGCGTTCGTCCTCCTGCTGCTGGTGGCGCCACGCCGGTTCCCGGTGCTCGACGAGGAGTGAACGGCGCGGAGACCTTCCTGTTCACCCTGGTCACCGCCGCGATCTTCCTGACCCTGCTCGCCTCGGTGGCCGGGATGATCCTCGCCTGCGCCAACTCCCTCGCCCACGACGTGTTCGCGGCCCGGGTGCAGGAGATGCCGGCCCGCCGCGAGATGACCCTGGCGCGCGTCTCGGCGCTCGCCATCGGCGCGCCGACGATCCTGCTGGCCACCCTGGTGCAGCACCACAGCCTCCAGCCCCTGGTGACGCTCTCGTTCTGCCTGGGCGCCTCCGCGCTCGCCCCCGCCCTGGTCTACGGCCCTCTTCTGGCGCCGCTACACCCGCGCCGGGCTGCTCGGCGCGCTGATCGGGGACTCCCTGCCCGTGCTGCTGCTCATGCCGGGCACCGAGCTGGTCTCCGGATCGCTCACCGCGGCGTTCCCGCACGCCCACTTCGCCTGGTTCCCGTTCACCACCACCGGCCCCGTCTCCATCCCGGCCGGCTTCCTCTTCGGCTGGCTGGGCACGGTGCTGTCCGGCCGCGCGGGGGCGGAACGGCAGCGGCACCGGTACGAGGCGGTGGAGGCCCGGATCCTGGCGGGCGCGGTACGGGAGGAGGACTGACGACGCGTGCGCCGCACCGGCCGCCGCTCCGGGACCCCGCGGTGACCGCACCGGCCGCTACTCCATGGCCACCCTCCCGGTCAGCGAGATGAGGCTGTCGCGTACGGAGTCCATGTGCGCCTGGACGTCGTCCCAGGTCTCACTGTGCTCACGCAGCACCCGCTCGGTCTCCCGGGCGATGCGCTCCCCGCGCACGCGCGCGTCGGCGACGGTCTCGGCGGCACGCGCGTGTGCCTCCTCCTCTCGGCGGCGCGCGGACTCCTGGGCCTCCGCCAGAGCCCGCTCGGCCGCGGACAGCTCCGCCTCGGCCCGGCTCACCCGTTCGGCGTGCCCGGCGTCCAGCGCGGCCACCCGTTCGGCCTCCTCACGTTCGGCCTCGGCCCAGCGTTCGGCCTGCTCCCGGGCGTGCTCGGCGAGCATCGCGGTGATGCGCTGCCGCGTCTCGCGCAACGCCGCGAGCGCCTGCCCGCGCCCTTCCTTCACCTCGCACCGGGCGCCGACCCGGTGGCCGTCGGCCTCGGCACGCGCGGCGAGGAGGCACTCGCCGGCGCGTTCGTCGGCCTCCGCGCGGACCGCGTCCGCGGCCTCCCGCGCCTCCCGGCGCACCTCCTCGGCCCGCTCCTCGGCCCGCGCGACCTCCTGCCCGGTCTCGCACCGCGTGCGTTCCCGCAGGTCGGCACATGTCTCCAGTGCGAGCTGGAACAGGCGCCGCGCGGGCTCCCCGAGCGTCTCGTACGTCTGCGGCGCGAGCTGCGCGACGGTCTCCCGCAGCCGTACGGCCTCCTCCTCCATCTCCCGGGCGAGCACCGTCAGCCGGGCGGCACGCTCCCAGGCGGCGTCGCGGTCCTCGGAGAGCGCCTCCAGGTACGCGTGGACCTGGTCGGGGCGGTAGCCGCGCCCCCGGACGGTCACGAAGCCGTGCGGCGGCATCGCTGCGCTGCTCATCCTGGAACCCCTCTCCACCGGACATACACGACGGGATGATTTCGCGCACATCTTGATGGATGGGACGTAAGTGTTCATAACGCGACACTCCGCAGTCACGTCACGGTCGGTGTCCCCGCACGCCTCACCGACGGGTGCCCCAGGTGCCCGCAAACGCCTCGTGCCCTTCACGCGCGCGTGAAGGGCACGAGGGCTCACACCCGGCCGGTGTCCGCTACAGCAGTCCGTCCCACATCTGCTCCAGCAGCACCGACCACCAGCTCTCCGGCGACCCGAGCGCCGCCGGGTCCAGCGCGGCCAGTTGCGCCTGGAAATCGACGGTCCAGCGGCCCGCCTGCTCCTGGTTCAGCCCGTACCGCAGCCGCCACATCCGGCCCAGCAGGGCCAGGCAGCGGACGAACTCCGGCAGCCCGGAGTTCACGAACTGCGGCGGCACCGGCGCCCCGCCCGGCCCCGCCTCCACCGGAACGGCCACGATGTTCGCCGTCCCGTACTGCACACAGACCGCCTTGCCGAAGTCGGTGCCCATGACGAGGTACGAGCCCGCGTCCGCGGCCGGCTGCACCCTCCGCTCCGCCGCCAGCTCCGCCAGCGTCGGCACCGGACGGCCCGGCTGCGCCTGCGCCCAGAAGAACGGGCCCATGTCCAGCGGCAGCCCCGCCACCACCAGCGTGTGCGCCACGACCGGCGGCACACCCTGCCGGGAGACCGCCTGCTGCTCGAACCGGAAGACCCCCGGCCCGAACGCCGCGGCCAGCTCCTGCGCGACGCCCTCCGGCGGGACGGGCGGCACGGCCTGCACCGGCGGCAACGGCGCCCGCACCGGCGCCGGCCGCGCGGGACCGTCCGCCACCTGGTGCAACTCGCCCTGGTGCGCCAGCAACTGCCGCATGCCCTGCTGCCGGCTCGCGTGATCGGTGCCGTACGGCGCGATGCTCGCGATCCGCGCCTGCGGCCACTGCTCCCGGATCATCCGCGCACAGTAGGCACCCGGCAGCTCGCACGACTCAAGCTCCGTGTGCAGCTCCAGCACCTGGTCCGGCGGTACGTTCATCACCCGCAGCTCATGGAAGATCTGCCACTCCGGGTGCGGCGTACCCGGCGCCGAACGCCGGATCAGCTGCTGCTCCGAACCGTCCTGCGCGCGGTAGCGCAGCACCGCCTGATAACCGGGGCCGACCGTCGGCTGCCCCAGTTGCGGATACCCGTACGCCCCGGCCTGCCCGGGGAACGGCCCACCGGGCGGTGGCATCGCACCAGGCGGCGGCATCGCACCAGGCGGCATCGGCGGGGCTCCCGGTGCGCCCGGGGACATGCCGGGTGCGCCCGGCGCACCGAGCGCGCCGGGGGCGGGCGGCGGGGGCATGCCCGGGCCGGACGGCGGAGGCGCGGACAGCACGGTCTCGGCATGGTGCACGGCACCGTGCATCCCGGGAGCGCCCGGAGGCTGGGGCGGGCCGGGGTGGTGGGGCATACCCGGGCCACCCGGGCCCCCCGGAGCGCCGGGCGGGTACGGCATGCCCGGGGAGCCCCCCGCAACCGGCGCGCCCGGGGCGCCCGGAGGCTGGGGTGTGCCGGTCCCGCCCATCGGGCCGGGACCGGCCAGCATCGTGGCCGCCTGGTGGACGCCGCCCGCAGGCGTACCGCCCGGAGCGCCCGGGGGTGCGACAGGCGGACGGGGGGCGCCCGGAGCGTTCGGCGCGCCCGGCGCCCGCGTCCCGTCCACGCTCCCCGGACCGGCCGGCGCGCCCGTGCCACCCCGGCCCTCGGACCCGGCAAGCCCCTCAGGCCCCGCCGGCCCCTCGGGTCCGAGCGCCGAGACAAGCTGCGTCGGCACGTATCCGCCCTCGGACGCGCCCGGCGCGGGCGGCGTCGCCGCGTTCCCCGGGCGCGCGCCCGGCAGACCGGGGACACCCGGGGGCGGCGGAGGTGCTCCCGCTCCACCGCGGGCCTTCTTCGGCGGCGGCGCCGCCTTGCTCGTCGCGGCGTCCGCGATGTCCCCGGCGTTCGGCGCGAGCCGCCGTCCCGGGACGCCCGGCCCGGCCGGCGCCAGCGGGTAGCCGTACCCCGGGGCATCCTGCGGACCGGCGCCCTGCGGATAGCCGGACGACGGCCCGACCGGCGGCAAAGGCGGCGGCGTGCTGCTCTGCGGGGCGCCCGGCGCGCCCGGCATCGTGGGAGGCGGGGGCGGAGTCCCCGGGACCGTCTGCGCCTGCGGGGTGCCGTACACCGGCGCGCCCGACGGGGGCGGGGGCGTGCCGCCCTGCCCGGCACCCGGCGCGGCGCCGGCGGCGGACGCGTCTCCCGGCACGCCCGGCGGAACGTCCTGCGCGCCCGGCGCGAACGACGCGTCGAGCGCCGGTGCGATCGCCGTCGGCGGCAACTGGCTACCGCCCGACATCAGCGCCGTCGGCGCGTCCGGCGCGGCCATCGGCGGGCGCGGCGGGGCGCCCTGGTCGCTGAGCGGCGGCGCGAACACCGTCGCGGGCAGCGGCACGGAACGGTCGTCCTCACCGCCGTTGGTGTCGGTACCGGCCCAGGGGGTGGCTCCCGGAGGCACGTCCACCGGGCCGGGCGCCCCGGCACCGCTCCGCTCCCCCGCGGACGCCCCCATCGGCAGCCCGGCCTGCGTCTGCGCCGGCGCGCCTCCGCCCAGGGAGGCCGCGGCGCCGGAGGACGCCACGCCCGGCACCGCGTCAGCGACCGCGGCAGCAGAGGCCGAACTCGCAACCGGACCCGGGCCCGCAGCCGCAGCGCCAGCCGCAACCGGACCCACGGCCGCACCGGCAGCGCCAGCCGGACCCGGTCCCGGACCCGCAGCGCCAGCCGGACCCCCAGCCCCAGCCCCAGCCCCAGCCGGATCAAAGCCCGGCCCGGAAGCCGACCCCGGCCCCCCGGACGGCCCCGAACCCCCGGCGACACCCGAACCCTCGGACGATTCCGGCCCCGTTGCCGGCCCCGAGCCGGCCTCGTCCCGGCGCTCTCCCACTCCCAGCCTGTCCGCCGCCTCCTGCAACCACTCCGGCGGAGTCAGCAGGAACGACGTCTGGTTCAGGTCCACCCGGGCGGCAGCCACCGGTGCCGCGTCCTCGGGCCCGTCGGGGCGGCCGTACTCCTCCTCGTACCGGCGGATCACCTCACCCACCGGCAGGGCGGGCCACAGCGTCGCCTCCCCGCTGTCCCGGGCGATGACCAGTCGCTGGCCGCCCGCGTCGGACCGCGGACCCTCCGCCCGGTCCTCACCCCACACCACGAAACCCAGCTCGAACTCCCGCACCCGCACCTCACGGTGCTGGTACGCCGGCACGTCGCCGTTGACCCACTCCTCGGCGCGCTCCTGCGCCTGCGCGTACGTCACCATCGTCGTCAGCTCACTCCCCCGCCGGACCCGGCGACGCCGAGCCGGAGGACACCGGGACGGCACGTACGAAACCGCCGTCGACCATCAGATCCGCCACCGTCTCCAACTCCGGCGGATGGCCGGCCAGCCGGGACAGGAAGGCGTCGAAGTCGTCCCCGCACGGCAGCAGCAGGCGCTCCACCCGCTCCGCCGGCGACCACGACGGGTCCACGTCCCGCACATCGTCGTACGCGCAGAACCACACCGAACCGGCCCGCTCACCCTTCACCTTCACCGCGAGCAGGCCGCCCTGCACGAAGACGACACCGAGGTAGTCCTTCGTCAGATGGTCCCGCAGGCACTTGTTCACGTACGCCAGGTCGTTGACCGCGGCCTCGTCCCGCACCGTGAAGAACGGCTGGTCCAGCAGCAGCCCCAGCTCGGCGTCCAGCGCCGCGCCGACGGGCGCGCAACCGCCCGCCGCCTTCAGGAACGAGCGGTACGCGCCGGGGAGCCGGTAGCCCAGATCCTCCTCCAGCCCCTGCACCTGCGTCTCCGGCACCGCCACACCCGACTTCGGCAGACGGAAGTGCGCCGGCCGCGCCTCCTGCAACGGCCGCGTCCCCCGCTTGGTGTGGTCCACCGGCGCCGTCGCCACCCCGCCGTGGTGCCGCAGCAACGCCTTCACCTCGACCGGGATCAGCTCCAGCCGCCGCGTTCCCGCCACGTGATGCCACGTCCAGCCGTGCGGCGTCGCCACATCCGGCACCGTGTCCCACAACGTGTGGCCCTGCGCCGCCAGCGCGGCGTTCGCCGACACGTAGTCCGTCAGCCGCAGCTCGTCCACGCCGAACCCCTCCGGGGGCTCGGCGATCTCCACCGCCACGCGCGCGTACGGCGAGAAATCCGGGTGACCGTGCTCGTCGACCCGTACCCCTCTCGGGTGACGCGCCGCCCGCACCGGGTCCGGGAAGTGCACGACCTGCCCGGCGTAGGCCGCGTTCGGCGGCGCGACTCGTCCCCCGGCCTGGCGGCTGGGCGGTGCCCCCAGCCCGAGCCGACCTGTCGTCATGGCGGTTGCCCCCTGCGGCGTTGTCTGTGGCGCCTGAACGGCGGTGTCGATCGCGGACGGCGACAGCCTATGCGGTACGCCCACCACGGTCACCGGCCCACCGCGTCCCCGCCACCACCCCCGCTCCCCGCGCGCCGCACCCCCTCGCCCGCCTCCGTGACCAGCCGTCAACCCACCGTCACCACCCACCCTCGCACGGGCGTGTCGCGCCGCCCCAGCTTCCCCACCAGCCACGGCATTTGGCACCCTGTGTCCGTCAGGGGGACGCCCCGGGAGGGAAAACGACCATGAACGCGTTGCAGACCGGAGGTGCCGACGTGCGGGCCGGCGACCCCCGCATCGGCTGGAGCGGCACCGGCACACCCCCCGCCCCCACCCTCCGGCACCGCCGCGACGGCATCATGCCCACCATCGCCGCCGCCCTCTCCGTCCGCGGCGCCATCCTCACCTGCACCGCCACCCGCAGCGACCAGCCGCCCGCCCTGCACCCCCTGGTCCAGGACTTCCTCGACACCCTCACCAGCGCCCAACGCGACCGCTTCACCGGACGCTGCGCCGAGACCATACTCATCTCACGGCACCTCACCACCGCCGACGCCGCCCGCAGCAAACGCGCCGCCCGCAGACCCATGACCAACGGCGAGGCCCGCAAAGCGCTCCGAAACGCCAAGCTCACCGCCCGCCGCATACGCGAGGACGGCGACCCCCTCCACGGCAGCTTCGCCGCCCCCTGCCGCGCCTGCACCGCCCTCAGCGCCCACTTCGGCGTCCGCATCGTCGACCCCACCCCGACCGACGGCTGACCACACCCGTGACCACACCCGCCGGGCCCGACCGACGGCGACCGCCCCCGTCCACCACGACAGGACCACTGGCAGGAACCACTGACGGAGACGACTGACAGAAACCGCCGACACAACCCGCCGACACAACCCGCCGACGGAACCCGCCGCACCGGCACGACCCCGCGAGCACGACGAACGAAGGGCAGATGCACCCCGACCGCGCCTCCACCCCCCAGCCCCCGGCCCCCCGCACCCCGGCAGGGTCCTCCACACGCTTCTCCGTGCCCGTCGACGCCGCCCTGCGCGCCGCCGGCTGGCACCCCGGACGCTGGGACATAAAACAGGCCGAGATCTGGGCCGACACCCTGCGCGAACACACCTCACCCGCAGGCCACCGGCACACCATCTTCCCCGCCGCCGTCGAGGCCTGGGCCGAGTTCGGCGGACTCGACATCACCCCCACCGGCCCCGGCCGCCAGATCGCCCCCGCCACCCTCCGCCTCGACCCCCTGCACGGCCGCCACCTCGCCCGCACCCTCGGCGACCTCGGCCGCGCCCTCGGCACCGAGCTGTGCCCGCTCGGCGAGGAGACCGACACCGCCGCCGTCCTCGCCATCGACACCGAAGGCCGCGTCTACACCGTCGACCACACCGGCGACTGGTATCTCGGCCCCGACATCGACCACGCCCTGACCACCCTCATCACCGGCATCCCACCCGTACGCCTCACCGCCGGCTGAGCGACGGCCGAGCACCCGCCCCACACCACCGGGACCACGGCCACCACCCGCCCGCCCCGCCCTACACCGCCGGAATCACCGCCGACACCCGGAACCCGCCCGCATCCGTCGGCCCCGACACGAACACCCCGCCCAGCGCCGCGACCCGCTCCCGCATCCCCACCAGCCCGTTCCCGCCCGACGGCAGCCCCGCCGACGCCGACGCGGGCTCCGGCGGCGGCTCGTTCTCCACCTGCATCGCGATCTCCGACACCCGGTGCGCCAGCCGCACATACGTCTTCGCACCCGCCGCATGCTTGTGGACGTTCGTCAACGCCTCCTGCACCACCCGGTACGCCGTCTGCTCGACCTCCGCCGCATACGACCGCACCTCCCCCTGCACCGACAGCTCCACCACCATCCCCGCGGCAGCCGACTGCCCCACCAGCTCCTCCAGCTCCGACAGCCAGGGACCCTCCAACCGCCCCCTCCGCCTCGGCCACCCGCGAAGCCGCCGCCGCGGCAGCCTCCCCGACCGCCGCCAACGACGACGCCGAAGCAGCCCGCCGGCCCACACCCTCCCCCGCCCGCAACACCCCGAGCATCTCCCGCAACTCGGTCAACGCCTGCCGCCCCATGTCCCCCACCAGCGCGGCATTCCGCACAGCCTTCTCCGGCTCCTTCCGCGCCACCGCCTGAAGCGCCGCCGCGTGCACCACCATCAGACTCACCCGGTGCGCGACCACGTCGTGCATCTCACGCGCGATCCGCGTCCGCTCCTCGTTACGCGCCCACTCGGCCCGCTCCTCCGCCCGCTCCGCGAGGAGCTGCAACTCCCGCTCCAGCGAGTCCGCCCGCTCCCGCAGACTCTCCATCAGCCGCCGCCGCGCCCCCACGTACAGCCCCAGCAGCAGCGGCGGCGCCGTCAGACCCAGCGCCGTCGTCACCGCCGCGAACGGCAGGAACCAGTCACCGAGCGTCAGATCCCCCCGCGCCATGTCCTGCCGCACCCGCACGAACGTCACCACCGCCGTCCCCAGCAGCGACATCCCCGCCAACGCGGCGAGGACCCGCCGCGGCAGCTCACACGTGGCGAGCGTGTACAGGCCCACCACCCCCAGCAGAAAGCCCATCTGCGCCGGCGTGATCGCGATCGCCACCAGCACCACCGCGATCGGCCACTTCCGCCGCAGCAACAGCACCGACCCGGCGATCACCCCGAACACGATCCCCACCCACACCGGGACACCCGAGTCCCGGGCGAACGGGATCCCCTCCGCACCGCACTCCACGGCGGACACCAGCGCGACACTCCCGTCGAGCACCGCGCTGCGCCACCTGGCCCACCACCAGGGGCCGGTCAGAGCCCTGGCATGGTCTTCCCCCGTCGTGGTCATGCACCCAGCCTACGGGCGGGAGGTGCGGCTTTTCCGGTGAGTTTCCCCTACCTCCACACGCCACACTCCGTAACCGAACGGCCTCGAAACCCACCGCTATCCCCCGAACTGGTGAACCGCCGCCGTCCACCCCCGGAACCCGACATTCCACCCGGACGGTATGCGTATGACACACGCACCCGGCACACCCCCCGACTTCGAGTCCCTGCGCCGACGCGCGGTCGCCCTGCGACGGGCGGGTCACAGCCTCCGCCAGATCCGGGACGAGCTGAAGGTCTTCAACAACGACACCCTCAACCAGCTGGTGAAGGGGGAGCCGCCGCAGGAATGGACGAAGCGCCCGAACGCGAAGGACGGCCTGCGGGAGAGGGCGCGGGAGCTACGACGCGAAGGCTGGACCTACGACCGGATCCAGGCGGAGCTGGGGTGTTCGCGGAGTTCGGTCTCCCTGTGGGTACGGGACCTGCCGAAGCCGGAGCCGCGCTACACCCCCGAGGAACAGCGGGCCCTGATGAACGAGGGCCTCGCGGCCGTGCGGGCGGCGCAGGACCGCGAACGCGCCGCGACCAAACGGCGGCCGCGGCGGAGGTCGGCGAACTCTCCGACCGCGAGCTGTTCCTGATCGGTGTCGGCCTCTACTGGGCCGAGGGCGGCAAGGACAAGCCCTACGACCGCCGGGAGTGCGTCGTCTCCGTCAACAGCGACCCCGGCATGATCAGGGTGTTCCTCGCTCGGCTGCGCCTCGTCGGCGTGGAGCGCGACCGCATCCGCTACACGGTGACGATCCATGAGAACGCCGACGTGGCGGGCGCCGAGCGGTACTGGGCGGACCTCGTCGACGCCGACATCCGCGCCTTCAACAAGACCACCCTCAAGAAGCACAACCCCAGGACGGTCCGCAGGAACACCGGTGTGACGACTACCGCGGCTGTCTCGTGATCAAAGTCCTGAAGGGTGCCGACTTGTACCGTCGCATCGAGGGCTGGTGGTGCGGCATAGTAGGTGCCGCGGCCTCCACGGACTAGCCAAATGTCCGTTAAGGGGCTTACACACTCCCCTGTGGTGTAATCGGCAACACGGGTCACTTTGGATGATTTGTTCCAGGTTCGAGTCCTGGCAGGGGAGCCACACACGACCGGGCCCTGACCTCACCGTCAGGGCCCGCACTCATTTCCCCCCCAACCCGCCCCGGTATCCTGCGGCTGTCACCCCCACCCATCCAGAGCCGAAGGGCAACCCCGTGAGCGCCATCCGCCCGGCCGCCGTCGTCGTTCTCGCCGCGGGTGAGGGCACCCGTATGAAGTCGGCCACACCCAAGGTCCTCCACCAGCTCTGCGGCCGCTCCCTGGTCGGACATGTGCTGGCCGCCGCGCGCGAGTTGGACCCGCAGAACCTGGTCGTCGTGGTGGGGCACGCCCGTGAGCAGGTCACCGCGCACCTGACGGAGATCGACCCGGACGTGCGCACGGCCGTGCAGGCGCAGCAGAACGGCACCGGACACGCCGTACGGATGGGCCTGGAGGAGCTGGGCGGGACCGTGGACGGCACCGTCGTGGTGGTGTGCGGGGACACCCCGCTGCTCACCGGGGACACGCTGACGCGTCTCGCCGAGACGCACCGGGCGGACGGCAACGCGGTGACCGTGCTGACGGCCGAGGTGCCGGACGCGACCGGGTACGGCCGGATCGTGCGGGACGGGGCGACGGGGGCCGTCACCGCGATCGTGGAGCACAAGGACGCGACCGGGGAGCAGCGGGCGATCCGGGAGATCAACAGCGGGGTGTTCGCATTCGACGGGCCGTTGCTGGCGGACGCGCTGAAGAAGGTGCGGACGGACAACAGTCAGGGTGAGGAGTACCTCACGGACGTGCTGGGGATCCTGCGGGAGGCCGGGCACCGGGTCGGGGCGTCGGTGGCCGGTGATCACCGGGAGATCGCCGGGATCAACAACAGGGTGCAGTTGGCTCAGGCGCGCCGGATCCTGAACGACCGGTTGTTGACGCGGGCGATGCTGGACGGGGTGACGGTGGTGGATCCGGCGACCACCTGGGTGGATGTGACGGTGTCGTTCGAGCGGGACGTCGTCGTGCATCCGGGGACGCAGTTGTCCGGGTCGACGCATCTGGGTGAGGGGTGCGAGGTCGGGCCGAACAGCCGGCTGAGGGACACGCTCGTGGGTGCGGGGGCGCGCCTGGACAACTCGGTGGCGGAGGGGGCGCGGATCGGTGCGCGGGCGGTCGTCGGGCCGTACGCGTATCTGCGTCCGGGGACGCGGCTGGGTGCGAAGGGCAAGATCGGGACGTACGTGGAGACGAAGAACGCGTCGATCGGTGAGGGGACGAAGGTTCCGCATCTGTCGTACGTGGGGGATGCGACGATCGGTGAGTACACGAACATCGGGGCGGCGAGTGTGTTCGTGAACTACGACGGTCAGGACAAGCACCACACGACGGTCGGGTCGCACTGCCGGACGGGTTCGGACAACATGTTTGTGGCTCCTGTCACGGTCGGGGACGGTGCCTACACCGCTGCCGGGTCGGTGATCACGAAGGATGTGCCGCCGGGTTCGCTGGCCGTGGCCCGTGGCCAGCAGCGGAATATCGAGGGTTGGGTGGCGCGGAAGCGTCCGGGGAGTGCGGCGGCGAAGGCGGCGGAGGCGGCGTCGCGGCAGGGTGAGCGCGAGGACTGAGCGCGAACGGGTGGGCCGAACACGGCGTACCGTGATAAGTGCACATCCGCACGCGTGCACCCGCACCCCTATCCGCTGATACGGCCTCTCACGCCCAGCCGAGAGGTCGCCGAGCAGCCGGTTGGCTGAGACAACCTCTGAGGAGACAGTGCTGTGACCGGGTTCAAGACGACCGGCGAGAAGAAGTTGATGTTCTTCTCCGGCCGCGCCCACCCCGAGCTTGCCGAGGAGGTCGCCCAGCAGCTAGGTGTCGGGGTCGTCCCGACGAAGGCCTTCGACTTCGCGAACGGTGAGATCTACGTCCGTTACCAGGAGTCGGCTCGTGGTGCGGACTGCTTCCTGATCCAGAGCCACACGGCTCCGATCAACAAGTGGATCATGGAGCAACTGATCATGATCGACGCGCTGAAGCGTGCGTCGGCTCGTTCCATCACGGTGATCGTGCCGTTCTACGGTTACGCCCGGCAGGACAAGAAGCACCGGGGCCGTGAACCGATCTCGGCGCGGCTGATCGCCGACTTGATGAAGACGGCGGGTGCGGACCGGATCCTGACGGTGGATCTGCACACGGACCAGATCCAGGGCTTCTTCGACGGTCCGGTGGATCATCTGTTCGCGTTGCCGCTGCTGGCGGACTACGTGGGCCGCAAGGTGGACCGGAGCAAGCTGACGGTGGTCTCGCCGGACGCCGGCCGGGTGCGGGTGGCGGACCGGTGGTGCGACCGGCTCGGTGCGCCGCTGGCGATCGTGCACAAGCGGCGTGACAAGGACGTGGCGAACCAGGTGACCGTCCACGAGGTCGTGGGTGAGGTCGAGGGCCGGGTGTGTGTCCTGGTCGACGACATGATCGACACGGGTGGGACGATCTGTGCGGCAGCGGACGCGCTGTTCGCGCACGGTGCGGAGGACGTCATCGTGACGGCGACGCACGGTGTGCTGTCGGGTCCGGCGGCGGACCGGCTGAAGAACTCGCGGGTGAGCGAGTTCGTGTTCACGGACACGCTGCCGACGCCTGGTGAGCTGGCGGTGGATCTGGACAAGATCACGGTGCTGTCGATCGCCACGACGATCGCGAGCGCGGTGCGTGAGGTCTTCGAGGACGGCTCGGTGACCAGCCTCTTCGACGAGCAGTGAGGTTTCTGCACCGTCGTCGCCGGCGTTAGCCGTTGATCCTTTTGGGTGCGGCCTCCCTTTCCGAGTAAACTGCACGAGTTGCTCGGCGAGGGAGGCCGTGTTCGTTTCCGCGAACGTGGTGGTCCGTTATCGACGCGCTCTTCGTAGCAGGCCGTTCGTGGCCGGGTGACCACGTCCGTTCCGAGTTCTACGAGGAGTGATTCACATGTCCGAGGTCAAGCTCGCCGCCGAGACCCGCACCGAGTTCGGCAAGGGTGCCGCCCGCCGCATCCGCCGTGACAACAAGGTTCCCGGTGTGCTGTACGGCCACGGTTCCGACCCGCTGCACCTGACCCTCCCGGGTCACGAGCTGCTGCTGGCGCTGCGTACGCCGAACGTCCTGATCTCGCTGGACATCGACGGCAAGGCCAACGAGCTGGCGATCCCGAAGGCCGTGCAGCGTGACGCGGTGAAGGGCTACCTGGAGCACGTCGACCTGCAGCTCGTGAAGCGCGGCGAGAAGGTCAACGTCGAGATCTACGTGCACACCGAGGGCGAGCTGGCCCCGGGCGGCAACCTGCTGGAGCACGTGCTGAACACCGTGCCGGTGGAGACCGAGGCCACGCACATCCCCGAGTCGGTCACCGTCTCCATCGAGGGCCTGTCGGCCGGTGCCTCCGTCCTCGCCAAGGACATCCCGCTCCCGTCCGGCACCACGCTGGCCGTCGACGGTGACACGGTCGTCCTCCAGGTCCTGGCCGCGCAGGCCGAGGAGGCCGCGGGCGAGGCCGAGGGCGGGGAGGCGGCCGAGGCCTGATCCTCGCCGTCGTCGTCAACCGGTCAGCCGCCGCTCCCCTCGCCGGGAGCGGCGGCTGGCGCGTATCGAGGAGAGATGGACGTGAGCACTCCCGCCAGCGAGCCCTGGCTCATCGTCGGGCTCGGTAATCCCGGGCCGGATTACGCCATGAACCGGCACAACGTCGGTTTCATGGTGGCCGACCTGCTCGCGGAGCGGATCGGGGGAAAGTTCAAGCGGGCGGGCAAGGCGCAGGCACAGGTCCTGGAGGGGCGGATCGGTCCGGTGGGGCCGGCCAACCGCCGGGTGATCCTGGCGAAGCCGATGTCGTACATGAACCTGTCCGGCGGCCCGGTGAACGCGCTGAAGGACTTCTACAAGGTGCCGGTGGCGAACGTCGTGGCGGTCCATGACGAGCTGGACATCGACTACGGCACGCTGCGGCTGAAGCTGGGCGGCGGCGACAACGGGCACAACGGTCTGAAGTCGATGACGAAGGCGATGGGGCCGGCCTATCACCGGGTGCGGTTCGGGATCGGCCGGCCGCCGGGGCGGATGCAGGTGGCGGACTTCGTGCTGAAGGACTTCTCCGGGGCGGAGCGCAAGGAGCTGGACTACTTCGTGGACCGTGCGGCGGACGCGGTGGAGGCCCTGGTGATCGAGGGGCTGGAGCGGGCGCAGGGCACGTACAACTCCTGAGGCGGTGCCGCGGGCTGCTGACGGCGGCGGCGTTCGTGGCGTCGCGGTGACGGCGGACGCGGACACCGACGCGGCTACGACGGGTGCGGATGCGCCTGACGCGGGATGCCCCCGGGGCCTGGTGGCCTCGGGGGCATCCTTGTGCCGGGGCGGGGGTGGTCAGCCGGTGTTGCGCAGGCCGGCCGCCACGCCGTTGACGGTGAGGAGCAGGGCGCGGGAGAGCAGCGGGTCGGGGTTGGCTCCCGCGGCGGCGGCGTCGCGCTGCCGCTTGAGGAGGGTGACCTGGAGGTAGGAGATCGGGTCGAGGTAGGCGTCGCGGATGGTGAAGGTCTGCTTGAGGACCGGGTGGGCGTCGAGGAGTTCGGTCTCGCCGGTGACCCGCAGGACCTCGCGGACCGTCAGCTCGTGCTCGGCCCTGATGGTGTCGAAGACGTGCCGCAGCTCGTCCGGGACCAGGGTGTCGACGTAGTGCTGGGCGATCCGCAGGTCGGTCTTGGCGAGGGTCATCTCGACGTTGGAGACGAAGTTGCGGAAGAAGTGCCACTGCTGGTGCATCTCGTCCAGGACCGTGTCCAGGCCGGCCTCGCGCAGGGCCTTCAGGCCGGTGCCGACGCCGAACCAGCCGGGGACGATCTGCCGGGACTGGGTCCAGCCGAACACCCACGGGATGGCGCGCAGGCCGTCGAGGCCGGCGCCGGAGTCGGGCCGGCGGGAGGGCCGGGAGCCCAGGTGCAGGTCGGCGAGCTGGTCGACGGGGGTGGAGGCGAAGAAGTACGCCGGCAGGTCGGGGTCCTCCACCAGGCGGCGGTAGGCGCCGTGGGCGGCCTCGGAGACGACGTCCATGGCGGCGTCCCAGCGGGCGAGGGCCTCGTCGGACTGGCGGGGCGCGGTGTGCAGGGCGGAGGCCTGGAGGGTGGCCGCGACGGTCAGTTCCAGGTTCTCGCGGGCCAGCGAGGGGATGAGGTACTTGTCGGAGATGACCTCGCCCTGCTCGGTGACCTTGATCTCGCCCTCCAGGGTGCCCCAGGGCTGGGCGAGGATGGCGTCGTGGGAGGGGCCGCCGCCACGGCCGACGGTGCCGCCGCGGCCGTGGAAGAGGCGCAGCCGGACGCCGTAGCGGTGGGCGACGTCGCGCAGGCGGCGCTGGGCGCGGTGGATCTCCCACTGGCTGGTGGTGATGCCGCCGAACTTGGAGGAGTCGGAGTAGCCGAGCATGACCTCCTGGACGTCGCCGCGCAGCGCGACCAGGCGCCGGTAGGACGGGTCGGAGAGCATGTCCTCGAGGATGGTGTCGGCGGCGCGCAGCTCGTCGGTGGTCTCCAGCAGCGGCACGATGCCGATCTTCGCCCAGCCGGCGTGCAGGTCGAGGAGGCCGGCCTCGCGGGCGAGGACGGCGGCCGCGAAGACGTCGTCGGCGCCCTGGCACATGGAGATGATGTACGACTCGATGACCTCGGGTCCGAAGACCTCCAGGGCCTTCCTGACGGTCCGGAAGACGCCGAGGGTCTTCTCGCCGGCCGCGTCCACCGGTGCGGGGGTCGGCGCCAGGGGCCGGCGGGACCGCAGCTCCTTGGCGAGCAGCTTGCCGCGGTAGTCGCGGGGCATGTCGGCGTAGCGCCAGGACTCCTCGCCGAGCCGGTCGAAGAGCTGGCCGAGGGCGTGGTGGTGGGCGTCGGCGTGTTCGCGGACGTCCATGGTGGCGAGCTGGAGGCCGAAGGCGGCCAGGGTGCGGATGGTGCGGGCGAGGCGGCCGTCGGCGAACAGGCCGCCGCGGTGCTCGCGCAGGGAGGTCTGGATGATCCGCAGATCGGCCAGCAGTTCGCCGGTGCCGAGGTAGTCGCGGCCCGGCTCGTGCGGGGTGCCCTTGGCGAGGCGCTGCTTGGTGTTCTCCAGCTTCTGCCGGATGCAGGTGGCCTTGAGCCGGTAGGGCTCCTCGGCGTTGAGGCGCTTGTAGCGGGGGCTGATCTCGGGGAGCAGCTCCAGGTCGGTGCCGAGCGACTCCAGCAGTTCCTCGGTGGCTCCGGCGTAGCGGATGGAGTTGGAGAGCAGGCCGCGCAGCTCGTCGATGGTGGCGAGGGCGTCGTTGATGCCGTGTTCGTGCTGGAGGATGAGGACGTCCCAGGTCACCTGGGGGGTGACGTTGGGGTTGCCGTCGCGGTCGCCGCCGATCCAGGTGCCGAACGTGAGGGGGCGGGTGTCGTCGGGGAGCTTGACGCCGACGCGTTCGAGTTCGGCGGTGAGGTCCTCCAGGACGTCGCCGACGGCGTCGGCGTGCAGTTCGTCGAGGTAGTAGATGGCGTTGCGGGCCTCGTCGGCGGGTTCGGGCCGTACGACGCGCAGCTCGTCCGTCTGCCACACCAGGTCGATGTTCTCGGCGAGGCGGATGTCGTGGCGGCGGCGGTCGGAGTCGAGGACGGGGGTGTCCAGGAGGGCGGCGACGCGCCGGAGCTTGTTGAGGACGGAGCGGCGTGCGGCCTCGGTGGGGTGGGCGGTGAAGACCGGGCGGACGTTCAGGTGCTGCACGGCCTCGCGCAGGTGTTCGGGGTCGGCGTCCTTCAGCCGGTCGGCCGTGCGGGCGAGCAGGCCGCCCTCGGCGGCGCGCCTGGCCCGCAGCTCCCGGCCGCGGTGCACCTGCTCGGTGATGTTGGCCAGGTGGAAGTAGGTGGAGAAGGCGCGGACCAGCTTGGCCGCGGTCTCCAGCTCCGTGCCGCGCAGCAGCTCGGCGGCGGCTTCGCCGTCCTCCCGGGTGAGGCGGCGGACCTTCTCGACCAGTTCGAGGAGTTCGGGGCCCTCCTGCCGGACGAGGGTCTCGCCCAGGAGATCACCCAGGCGGCGGATGTCGGCGCGCAGTTCGGTGCTGGCCGTGGTGGTCTGGTCGTCGGCACTGCTCACAGGTGCGGCTCCTTGCAGTGTTGAAGCTCGTCTGGAGGGGAACCCGGTCGGCTGCCGGGCGGCGGGCGCCGCATACGGGCCGGAGCGTCCGGGAAGGGAAACGTCAGCGGACCGCGCTGTCCGACCGCTTCCAAGGATAGGTGTCCGCGCGGACGCGCAGGGTTCGGGGCTCTTGCCGCGGCGCGGCACGCTGCGATACTTACGGCGCCGTAGGTTACGGAACCGTAGGGAGTACCGGCGAGTCCACCCGGTCCCGGCGGCCCGCACCTGCCTGTCTTGACCCTCGACCCCACAGGGGACCGCATGACCTCACGTTCCGATGTGATCGAAGAAGCCCGTAAGGCCACCGACACACCCTCTCCCCCCGCCACGCTGGGCGGCGAGCAGAAGCGTTCGATCGAGCAGATCGCGCTGCTCGTGTTCATCGTCGTGCCCTTCGTGGCTCTGGTGGCGGCCGTGCCGCTGGCCTGGGGCCGGGGGGTGAGCTGGCTCGATCTGGGCCTGTTGGTCTTCTTCTACTTCCTCGCGTGCCACGGCGTCACCATCGGTTTCCACCGGTACTTCACCCACGGTTCGTTCAAGGCCCGGCGGCCGCTGCGCATCGCGCTGGCGATCATGGGCTCGATGGCGGTGGAGGGCCCGGTGGTGCGCTGGGTGGCCGACCACCGCAGGCACCACAAGTTCTCCGACGCCGAGGGCGACCCGCATTCGCCGTGGCGGTTCGGTGAGACGCTGCCGGCGTTGATGAAGGGGCTGTGGTGGGCCCACATCGGCTGGCTGTTCGACGAGGAGCAGACCCCGCAGGAGAAGTACGCGCCGGATCTGATCAAGGACAGGGCCATCCGGGCTATCTCCCGCCAGTTCCTCCTGTGGACCGTCGTGTCCCTCGGGCTGCCGCCGCTGATCGGCGGTCTGGTGACGATGTCCTGGTGGGGCGCGGCGACCGCGTTCTTCTGGGGCTCACTCGTCCGGGTGGCGCTGCTCCACCATGTGACGTGGTCGATCAACTCGATCTGTCACGCGGTCGGCAAGCGGCCGTTCAAGTCGCGGGACCGGTCGGGCAACGTGTGGTGGCTGGCCGTGCTGTCGTGCGGTGAGTCCTGGCACAACCTGCACCACGCCGACCCCACCTCGGCGCGGCACGGGGTGATGCGCGGCCAGATCGACTCGTCGGCCCGTTTCATCCGCTTCTTCGAGCTGCTCGGCTGGGCGTACGACGTGCGCTGGCCGTCACGCTCGCGTATCGATTCACGCCGTGACACCGGGGAGGGCGGCTCCCGGCGCCGGAAGGAGACCGCCGAGGCGGCATGATTGACGCCGTGGCGACCGACTTCAGCAGCACCCCGGGTGATCCGGGCAACGACAAGCAGCGGCGGACCCGCCGGACCCGTATGACCGGTGCGGAGCGGCGTCAGCAGCTACTGGAGATCGGTCGCACCCTCTTCGCCGCCAAGGGCTTCGAGGGCACGTCGGTGGAGGAGATCGCGGCGAAGGCCGGGGTGTCCAAGCCGGTGGTGTACGAGCACTTCGGCGGCAAGGAGGGGCTGTACGCGGTGGTGGTCGACCGCGAGATGCGCCGCCTGCTGGACATGGTGACCAGCTCGCTGACCGCCGGTCACCCGCGTGAGCTGTGCGAACAGGCGGCCTTCGCGCTCCTGGACTACATCGAGGAGTACACGGACGGTTTTCGCATCCTGGTCCGTGACTCCCCCATCCCGCAGTCCACGGGCACCTTCGCCTCGCTGATCTCGGACATCGCCACCCAGGTGGAGGACATCCTGGGCCGCGAGTTCAAGTCCCGCGGTTTCGATCCGAAGCTCGCCCCGCTGTACGCCCAGGCGCTGGTCGGCATGGTCGCGCTGACCGGCCAGTGGTGGCTGGACGTGCGCCGCCCGAAGAAGGCGGAGGTGGCGGCGCATCTGGTGAACCTGGCCTGGCACGGCCTGGACGGACTGGAGCAGAGGCCGCGGCTGATAGGCCACCGCAAGAGCTGAGGTCCGTGGGCCGCAGTCCTTGCGCCGTGGTGCCGGGCGCGCCCGGGCCCCAGTCCTCCCGCCGCGCCCGGGTGTGCGCTCAGCCCGTCTTCCGGGCGACGGCGAACAGCCGCCGGAACGGCAGGACCGTCCCGTACGGTGCGCGCGGGTAGGCCGTGCGCAGCAGGTCCCGGTACTCGGTGAGGAACGCGTCCCGCGCCCCGGGGTCGTCGGCGAGGGCGGTCAGGGCGGGGCGCAGGCCGGTGCCCTTGACCCAGTCGAGCACCGGGTCCTCGCCCGTGAGGACGTGGAGGTACGTCGTCTGCCACACGTCGGTGGCGCAGCCGAGGCGGGCCAGGCGGTCCAGGTAGGCGCCGGGGGTGTGGACGGAGTCCGGGCGGCGCAGGACGCCGGCGAGGCGGGCGCGCCAGCGGGGCGTGGCAGCGAGGTCGCGCATCAGGGTGTGCAGCGGGGCGTCGGTGTTGTCGGGCACCTGGAAGGCGAGGGTGCCGCCGGGGTTCAGGGCGGCGGTCCAGTCGGCGAAGCGGTCGGCGTGCCCGGGCACCCACTGGAGGGTGGCGTTGGAGACGATCAGGTCGTACGGCTCCTCGGGCGTCCAGGTGCGTACGTCGGCGTGGGAGAAGTCGAGGCGGCCGCCCCCGGCGGTGGGGCCGTCGTGCTCGACGTGGGCCCTGTCGAGCATCGCGGGCGAGTTGTCGTAGCCGGTGATGTGCGCGGTGGGCCAGCGGCCGGCGAGCAGGGCGGTGACGTTGCCGGGGCCGCAGCCGAGGTCGGCGACGCGTGGCCGGCCGGTGGGCGGGTCCGGGATGCGGGCGAGGAGATCGGTGAAGGGGCGGGCCCGGTGGCCGGCGTGGCGGAGGTACTGGGCGGGGTCCCAGGCGGGCGGCGTCGTCATGCCTCCCACTCTCCCCGCTCATTTATCTCAACGTCAAGAGACTCGACATCAAGAGACTTCATGTCGACACAACCACTACACTGATCTCCATGGAGGACGAGGTCGATCGGCTGGTCGCAGCGTGGCGCCGGGAGCGTCCGGACCTCGACGTGGAGCCGCTGGAAGTGCTCAGCCGGGTGAGCCGACTCGCCCGGCACCTCGACCGCGCCCGCCGGCTCGCCTTCGCCGAGCACCAGTTGGAGCCCTGGGAGTTCGACGTGCTGACCGCGCTGCGGCGCGCCGGAACGCCGTACCAGCTCTCTCCCGGCCAGCTCCTCACCCAGACCCTGGTCACGTCGGGCACGATGACCAACCGGATCGACCGGCTGGCGAAGAAGGGTCTGGTGGAACGGCTGCCCGACCCCAGTGACCGGCGCGGTGTGCTGGTCCGGCTGACCGACGAGGGCCGGGACCGCGCCGACCAGGCGCTGGCGGGCCTGCTGGACCAGGAGCGGGCGATCCTCGGCGAGCTGTCCCGCGCCCAGCGCGGCGAACTCGCCGGACTGCTACGCCAGTTGACCGCCCCGTTCGACAACGTCCCCGGCTAGGACCGCCGGCCCCACTCCGGCCCGCCGGGCGAGCGCCACCGCGGCCAGCGTCGAGTGGACGCCGAGTTTGCCGAGGACGTTCTGCATGTGGGTGCGGACGGTGTGCGGGGAGAGGAACAGCCGCTCGGCGACGGCCTTGCGGCCCAGCCCGGCCACCATGCAGCGCAGCACCTCCCGTTCCCTCGGGGTGAGGGACTCCACCAGCCGCTCGCTCTCGGTGCGGTGCCGGCGCGCGGCCGTCAGCTCCCTGAGCACGCCGGTCAGCAGCGCCGGCGGCAGATGGGTCTCGTCGCGCAGCACTCCGCGTACCACCGTCAGCAGGCGGGACAGCGAGCAGTCCTTGGCGACCCACCCGGAGGCACCCGCCTGCAACGCGAGGGCCGCGCGGCGCGGGTCGTCCTTCTCGGCGAGGACGACGATCCGGACCCGCGGCTGGGCGGCCCGCACCCCGGCGACGAGCGAGATCCCGTCGACCAGGCCCTCCGCGTCGCCGTCCTGCACCGGCACGGCCGGTCGGGCGCCGGGCAGGTTGCCGCCCAGGTCGGCGTCGGCCAGGAGGACGTCGAAGCGGCGGCCCTCGCCGGCCGCGCGCTCCAGGCAGCGCAGCGCCGCCGGGCCGCTGCCGGCGGCGGAGACCTCGACGTCGGGCTCGGCGGCCAGGGCGGCGGCGAGCGACTCGGCGAAGATGCGGTGGTCGTCCACGACCAGGACTCGGATACGAACCACGAAACCCCCTTCCCCAGGCTCCGCGCGGAGCAGGGGATGCCAAGGTCCGGAAGACTCCGGATGAGCCGGTCCGGAAAGCCCGGAAAAGGTGCGGAGCACGACGGCATGCGCGGGCACGGCACCCGCGGCGAAGCAGGCACACCGCATGGCCGCCGCCGTTGCGGAGTCCGCTACCCCCACCGCGGGCGCCGTACCCGCCTGTCTCGCCCCCTGAACGGCACCGGCCCCCACCGGTGCTGCTCCTCAGAGTACGGATGCGGGCACGCAGCGGAAGACGATTTGCAGAACTGGCCGCCCGGCGCGCCTATCGTGTGCCGCATGTTTCGTATTGAGGCGGAAGTCGACAGAGACCGACGTGATCTGCTCCGCTCACGGCTGAGGGAGACCAACACCGCGGCGTCCCCGGTGCTCGCCGCGCTGCGCGACACCCCCGCCGAACGCGAGGCACCGCTCCATGTGTGGGCGCTGGACGGCGCCGGTGACCTGGCGGGCGGCCTGGTCGGCCACACCTGGGCGGCCTGGCTGCACATCACGTACCTGTGGGTCGACGCCCGCCACCGCGGCACGGGCCTCGGCACCCGTCTGCTCACCGAGGCCGAGCACCTGGCCGTCACCGACCGCGCCTGCACGGCGTCCCGCCTGGAGACCTGGGACTTCCAGGCCCCTGACTTCTACCGCCGGCAGGGCTACGAGGTGGTGGGCACGGTCCCCGACTACCCGCCGGGCATCACGGAGTACACCCTCACCAGACGCCTGACCTGACGGGGGCCGAGACGGCACGTACGTCACCGGTACCTGGCAGGCGGCGGGGCCGCGGGAACGACCACCCCGGCCCCGTACGTCCTGGTGGGGTACGGGGCCGGGGCGCGGTCAGGGGAGGTGGCGGGCTCCCGGGGACGGGACGGCCTCGAAGACGCGGGGGGCCGTGAAGCCCGCCGCGGTGAAGGCCTCCTCGACCGCCTTGGTCAGCGTGTCCACGTCGGCCGCCTCCGCCAGGACGATCGCCGAGCCGCCGAAGCCGCCGCCGGTCATGCGGGCGCCCAGCGCGCCGTGGGCCAGGGCGGTGTCGACGACCAGGTCCAGCTCCGGGCAGGAGATGCGGAAGTCGTCGCGCAGGGAGGCGTGGCCCTCGGTGAGGACGGGGCCGATCGCGCGGGGCTCGCCGGAGCGGAGGAGGTCGACGACGCGTTCGACCCGGTGGTCCTCGGTGACGACATGGCGGACGAGGCGGACGACCTCCTCCTCGTCGCCCAGACGGGCCAGCGCCGCGTCCAGGCCGGCGTAGGGGATGTCCCGCAGGGCGTCGACGCCGAGCAGCGCCGCCCCCTTCTCGCAGCCGGCCCGGCGCTTGCCGTACTCGCCGCCGCTGTGGGCGTGTTTGACCTGGGTGTCCACGACCAGCAGGCGCAGACCCTCGGCCGCGAGGTCGAAGGGGATCTGCTGCTGGGACAGGTCGCGGGTGTCGAGGAAGAGGGCGTGGCCCTGCTCGCAGCACGCCGACGCCGTTTGGTCCATGATGCCGGTGGGGGCGCCGACGTAGACGTTCTCGGCGCGCTGGCACAGGCGGGCCAGTTTCCAGCGCTGCAGGCCGAGGCCGTACAGGTCGTTGAGCGCGAGGGCGATGACGACCTCCAGCGCGGCGGACGAGGACAGGCCGGCGCCCGTCGGCACGGTGGACGCCAGGTGGACGTCGGCGCCGGTGATCTCGTGGCCCGCCTCGCGCAGGGCCCAGACCACGCCCGCCGGGTACGCCGTCCAGTTCTCGTCGCTGCCGGGCGCGAGGGCGTCCAGCCGCAGTTCCACGACCCCGCCCTCGACGTCCGCCGAGTGCAGGCGCAGCAGCCCGTCGTCCCGGCGGGAGACCGCCGCGAGCGCCTGGTGCGGCAGTGCGAACGGCATGACGAAGCCGTCGTTGTAGTCGGGTGTGCTCACCGATCAGGTTGACCCGGCCGGGGGCCGCCCACACGCCCTCGGGCCGCGCCCCGTACAGCTCGGCGAAGCGTTCCGCGACCTGCTGTGCCCCCACTAGTGCTCCCTTGTGATGCTCTGCGCGAACTCCCACGCGTCCGCGACGATGCCCGCGAGGTCCGCGCGGGACGGGTTCCAGCCCAGTTTCTCGCGGGCCGTGTCCGCCGAGGCGACCAGGACCGCGGGGTCGCCGCCCCGGCGCGGGGCGACCACCTCGGGGATCGGGTGGCCGGTGACCCGGCGGACGGTCTCGACGACCTCGCGGACGGAGAAGCCGTTGCCGTTGCCGAGGTTGCAGATCAGGTGCTCGCCCGGCCGGGCCGCCGTCAGGGCCAGCAGGTGGGCCTCGGCCAGGTCGGCGACGTGGATGTAGTCGCGGACGCAGGTGCCGTCGGGGGTCGCGTAGTCGTCGCCGTAGACGGAGATCGCCTCGCGGCGGCCCTGGGCGACCTGGAGGACCAGCGGGATCAGGTGCGACTCGGGGTCGTGGCGCTCGCCGTGGGCACCGTAGGCACCGGCGACGTTGAAGTAGCGCAGCGAGACCGCGGCCAGGCCGTGGGCGTGCGCCTCGCTGGTGATCATGTGGTCGACGGCGAGCTTGGTGGCGCCGTAGGGGTTGGTCGGCCGCGTCGGCGCGCTCTCCGTGATCGGGACCTGTTCGGGCTCGCCGTAGGTGGCCGCCGTGGAGGAGAAGACCAGCGAGCGCACGCCCGCGTCGCGCATCGCGGCGAGCAGGGCCATGCTGCCGCCGACGTTGTTGTCCCAGTACTTCTCCGGCTTCACCACCGACTCGCCGACCTGCGAGGACGCGGCGAAGTGCAGCACGCCGTCGTAGGAGGAGTCGAGCCATTTGGCGGCGTCGCGGACGTCGCCCTCGACGAAGGCGGCGCCGGCGGGCACGCCCGCGCGGAAGCCGGTGGAGAGGTTGTCGAGGACGGTGACCTCGTGCCCGGCCTCCAGCAGATGCTGCGCCACGACACCGCCGACGTATCCCGCGCCACCCGTCACCAGGTACTTCATGAACTCGCTACCTCTCGCAGTCGCTCGGCCGCGCGCTCCGGCGGCACGTCGTTGATGAACACGTTCATGCCGGACTCGGAACCCGCGAGAAACTTCAGCTTGCCGGAAGTGCGGCGGATGGTGAAAAGCTCGAGGTGGAGCGCGAAGTCGTCGCGCGTGACGCCGTCGAACTCCTCCGGCGCGCCGAACGGGGCCTGGTGCCAGGCCGCGATGTACGGCGTCGCAGGCTCACCCTCGCCGAAGATCCGGTCGAAGCGCCTCAAGAGTTCCAGATAGACCTGGGGGAATTCTGTGCGCGCCGCCTCGTCGAGCCCGAGCAGATCGGGGACGCGGCGCTTGGGGTACAGGTGGACCTCGTACGGCCAGTGCGCCGCGTACGGCACGAAGGCCGCCCAGTGTTCACCCTCAAGGACGACCCGCTCCCCGGCGAGTTCCCGCTGCAGGACCGCGTCGAAGAGGTTCTCCCCGCCGGTCGCCTCCTTGTGCGCGGCGAGCGAGCGGAGCATCAGCGCGGTGCGCGGGGTGGTGAAGGGGTAGGCGTAGATCTGTCCGTGCGGGTGACCGAGGGTCACACCGATCTCGGCGCCACGGTTCTCGAAACAGAACACCTGCTCGACGGAGGGTAGCTGCGACAGCTCCGAGGTGCGGTCCGTCCACGCGTCCAGCACCAGGCGCGCCTGCTCCTCGGTCAGGGCCGCGAAGGAGGCGTCGTGGTCGGAGGTGAAGCAGACGACCTCGCAGCGGCCGGAGTCGCCGGCGAGCGAGGGGAACCGGTTCTCGAAGACGACGACGTCGTACGAGGAGTCCGGGATCTCGCTGAGCCGCTCGCCCCGGGTCGGGCACAGCGGGCACTCGTCGGCCGGCGGATGGTAGGTGCGGCCCTGGCGGTGCGAGGCCACGGCGACCGCGTCGCCGAGCAGCGGGTCGCGGCGGATCTCGGAGGTGGTGACGGTGGGGTCCAGCGGACGGCGGTCGACCGCGTCGCGCACGGTGTCGTCCCCGAGGTCGTAGTAGATCAGCTCACGACCGTCGGCCAGCCGGGTCGAGGTCTTCTTCACGCCGGACTCCTTGCTCGACGCCCCGCGGGGGCGTGCCCGCACCCAATGAATCAACACAATCAAACATAACAGATCACAACTCGACATCGCCTCGCTCGATCACAATCAAACAAAGAACACCAGTCGAAGTGTTCAAATACTGAACACGGCGGCGTAGGTTCCGCTCTGGATCAGTTCGCGCAACGAAGCGAGTTCTCATGCAAACCCCCACAGAGTCCCCCACCTACCTGGCGGCGGAGCTACGGCTCCCCACCAACTGGCTGGATTACACGATCCTGGCGATCTACTTCCTCGTCGTCCTCGGCATCGGCCTCGCCGCCCGCCGGTCCGTGAAGACCAGCCTCGACTTCTTCCTCTCCGGACGCTCCCTGCCCGCCTGGATCACCGGCCTCGCCTTCATCTCCGCCAACCTGGCCGCCACCGAGATCCTCGGCATGGCCGCGAACAGCGCCCAGTACGGCGCCTACACCGTGCACTGGTACTGGATCGGCGCCATCCCCGCCATGGTCTTCCTCGGCCTGGTGATGATGCCCTTCTACTACGGCAGCAAAGTCCGCTCGGTCCCCGAGTTCCTGCTGCTGCGCTTCGACCGGGCCGCCCACCTGCTCAGCTCGATCCTGTTCGCGTTCGCCGCCATCCTGATCGCGGGCGTCAACCTCTACGCCCTCGCGATCGTCGTCGAGGCCCTGCTCGGCTGGCCGCAGTGGGTCGCCATCGTCGTCGCCGGCGCCTTCGTGCTCGCGTACATCACCCTGGGCGGCCTGTCCTCGGCGATCTACAACGAGGTGCTCCAGTTCTTCGTGATCCTCGCCGCCCTCATCCCGATCACCATCCTCGGCCTGAAGAAGGTCGGCGGCTGGGGCGGGCTGACCGACAAGCTGACCGCCACCCATGGCGGCAACTTCACCACCGCCTGGGGCGGCACCGGCATCGGCAGCGCCAACCCGCTCGGCGCCAACTGGCTCACCATCGTCCTCGGCCTCGGCTTCGTGCTCTCCTTCGGCTACTGGACCACCAACTTCGCCGAGGTGCAGCGCGCCCTGTCCGCGAAGAACATGTCCGCCGGGCAGCGGACCCCGCTGATCGCCGCCTACCCGAAGATCTTCATCGTCTTCCTGGTGATGATCCCGGGCCTGGTCGCCGCCGCCCTCATCCCGAACTTCGGCACCGCCGCCTCCGGCTACCAGTACAACGACGCCATCCCGTTCCTGATGCAGGAGCTGCTGCCCAACGGCGTGCTCGGCATCGCCGTCACCGGTCTGCTGGCGGCCTTCATGGCCGGTATGGCCGCGAACGTGTCGTCGTTCAACACGGTGTTCACCAACGACATCTGGGCCAAGTACGTGGTGCGCGGCCGTGAGGACGCCTACTACGTCCGCTTCGGCCGCCTGATCACCGCGGTCGGCGTGGCCGCGTCCGTCGGCACGGCGTTCCTGGCGTCGTCGTTCTCGAACATCATGAGCTACCTCCAGACGCTGTTCTCCTTCTTCAACGTGCCGATGTTCGTCGTCTTCATCGTCGGCATGTTCTGGAAGCGCGCGTCCGCCAAGTCCGGGTTCTGGGGCCTGCTGGCCGGCACCGTCACGGCGATGGTCAACTACTTCGTCCTCTACAAGAAGGGCATCATCTCCATCCCCACCGACCAGGGCGCCAACTTCGTCTCCGCCATCGCGGGCTTCGTCGCCGGCGCGGTCGTGATGGTCGCGGTGTCCCTGTTCACCAAGCCGAAGCCGGCGGAGCAGCTCCAGGGCCTGGTCTACGGCACCCGCTCCCCCGGCATGACCGAACCGGCCGCCGCGGGCGACGACGCCTGGTACCGCAGGCCGGCCCTGCTGGGCTGGGGCGCGGTCGTCCTGGCCGCCGCCTGCTACATCCCGTTCTCGTTCTGACGCGGGAGGATCGAGGAAATCATGAACGAGCACTCCGACCGTCACCCCGAGCGCCCCGGCTACTCGGAGGAGGACGTCCAGCGGGAAGTCACCGAGCTGGAGGGCAAGTCCGCCACGGCGGCGCGCATCTTCGACCTGCGCCGCATCATCGGCGGCCTGTTCGTGGTCTACGGCATCATCGTCACGATCACCGGCATCACCGACTCCCAGGCCGCGATCGACAAGGCCGAGGGCGTCAACATCAACCTGTGGACCGGCATCGGCATGCTGCTGCTGGGCATCTTCTTCCTGGGCTGGCTGAAGCTGCGGCCCACTCCGCCGGCGGTTCCTCCGCAGGACACGGAGTAATTGCCCGCCGTCTTGTGGGCGCGGGCGCGTGGGAACCGGTCGCGCGGTTCCCCGCGCCCCTTCCGGGGCGGGTCAGGGGTGGGGGTCCTGGGTGGGGCGGGAGGTGGACGCCCGGTCCAGCAGGCCCGTGCGGGCGGCCAGGGCCGCTGCCTCCAGGCGTGATCCCACCCCCAGCTTCATCAGCACCCGCTGCACATGCGTCCGCGCGGTGCTGGGGGCGATGCCCATGCCCGCCGCGATCAGCCGGGTGTCCTCCCCGTCGGCCACCCTGACGAGCACCTCCACCTCCCTCGGTGTCAGCATCTCCAGCAGCCGCTGCGCCTCGTCGTCGGGCTGTGCGGCGGGGTTCAGCAGCTCACCGAAGGCCTGCTGGAGCAACTGGGGCGCCACCGCGGCCTCGCCGGCCCGGGCCTTGCCGATGGCCCGCTCGACGCCCTCGATCCGCTCGTCGTGCCGTACGTATCCCGACGCCCCCGCGGCGAAGGCCGCCGCGATCCCGCGCGGTGAGGGCACCGGGCCCAGCACCAGCACCGCCACCTGCGGCCGTTCCCGCTTGATCTTGACGACCGGGTCGAAGATCCCCGGTTCGGCCGGGGCCGCCGTACCCAGCAGGCACACCTCGGGCGCCCGTGCGATCACCAGATCGGCCGCGCCCGCGGCCGGTGCCGCCGCGGCCAGCACCCGGTGCCCGCGCAGCTTCAGTGCCGACGCCAACGCCTCCGCGAGCAGGCGGTGGTCGTCGACGACCACGAGCCGCACTCCCATAGCCCAACCCCCCAGACCCCCGGGCACCCCCGCCCTTCATGCCCCCGGAAGCTACACGCTTGTTCGACGTCGCGCTGCCTGTCTTGCCGAGAAGTGCCCCGGATCGATGAAATCCGGGGCACTTCTCGGCAAGCCACTCATTCGGGTGACACCGGTGACGGGGTCCGCGCCGGGTCAGCCGTCCGTGCCGAACGCCATCAGCAGGTACTCCTTGCCGTACGCCGGGTTCGTCTTGTGGGCGAAGACGGCCGACATGTACAGGCGGCCCTTGCCGAAGAGGATCTCCGCGTACTCGGGCAGCAGGCCGCTCTCGCCCTGGTGCACGCTGCGCGTGCCCGGGTTCTCCAGCAGCTTGGTCGTCCTCAGCGAGTCGCCGTCGATGCTGACGACCTGGCCGCCCTTGTTCCACGGGGGCGCCATGTAGGCGAGCAGGTTGCCGCCGTCCATGCGCAGCGGGGAGAGCGTGTAGCCGTCGCCGGCCTCGGCGCGTCCACGGGCCGGCTTGCCGGTGTTCAGGTCGAAGGAGACGACCTCGTTGGTCTTGTTGTACTGGCCCGAGCCGTCGTGGACCTCGGTCGCCAGGTACAGCCTGCCGTGGCCGGCGACGATCTGCCGGCACCCCTCGATGCGGGTGATGCCGTCGCAGTGGCCGCCGTACGTGTCGCCGGGCGCGGGGATGCGGGCGAGGAGCCGGCCGGTCCTGCCGTCGAGGGAGAAGTAGTCCGAGACGCCGCTGCCGTCGCCCGCGCTGTCGCCGACGTCGGCGGCGATCACGAGCGGGTCCGTGGAGACGACGGAGGCGTACTCGACGCCGTCGGGCATCTTGTACTCGGAGATCACCTTCCCGGTCTTCGGGTCGATGGTCTGGATGTGAAGCTGCCGGTTGTCGTACGAGCCGCACTTGCGGACCGCGACCAGCCGGGTGCCGCCGCCGTAACCCGCGTCGTAGCAGGTGTCGTCCGGCTTGGGCTGCCACAGGACCTTGCCGGAGCCGATGTCGAACGCGGCGCCGCCGTCGGAGCTGCCGACCGCGACGGTCTGCTGAGCGACCGTCACGTTCTGGAAGGTGATCGGGACGTCACCCGTCTTGATCGACTTCGTCCACAGCTTCTTGCCGGCGGAGAGGTCGATCGCGGCGACCTTGCTGCATCCCGCCGTCTTGTTCTTGGTGGGCATCTTCGGCTGGAACGTGATCGCCGTCAGGCCGGCGGAGGTGACGTGGCTGCTGGCCGCGCAGACCGGCCCCGGGAGCTTGAGCGTCCACAGCTCGGTGCCCTTGGCGGGGTCGTGGCCGACGATCTCGGCGATGCCGCTCTTGGCGTACACCGTGTCGGTCAGCCACGAGCCGGAGGTGCCGATCGTGTCATCCGTCCGGGGCATCGGCACCTGGAAGAGCACCTTGGACGCGGTGTCGGCCGGCGCCTTCTCCTTGCCGCCGCCACCCGAGGTGCCCGCGGAGGTGTCCGCGCCGTTCTTGCCGCCGGTGCCGCCGGAGGAGGAGGCGGTGTCGTGCTTCTTGCCGTCGTCGCCGGAGGACCGGGCGTACCAGACGCCGCCGCCGATGATCAGCGCGATGGCGACGACCGCCGCGACGACGATGAGCAGCGCGGTGTTGTTCCGCCCGCCGCCGCCCTTCCCGGGCTGGGGCTGCATCGGCACGGTGGCCGGCTGGCCGGGGTGACCGGGATAGCCGGGCTGGCCCGGATAGCCGTAGCCCGGGTGCGTGGGCTGGGCGTACGGGTTCTGCTGTGCGCCGGGATAGCCGTAGCCGGGCTGGGCCGGTGGCTGCGGGTAGCCGTAGCCAGGCTGGGCCGGTGGCTGCGGGGGCGCCGGCTGGGGGTAGCCGTAGCCGGGCGGAGGGGGCGGCGGGGGCTGGTTCGGCGGCTGATCGGGGGGGCGGCGGGGGCTGGTTGGGGGGCGGCGGGGGCGGCTGGGTCATGGCGCGGGTACCTCGGGGACGGTCGGGCGGCCGGACGGGCGGAGAGGAACTCGGAAGTACGGGCGGGAGGCCGGGAACGGGCGCCGGGCTCAGTCGCCGAAGGCCATGATCAGCTTTTCCTTCGAGGCGTCGTTGCCGGACAGCCGGCCCGAGGAGACGAAGAGCCGCCCGCCGGAGAAGTCGACGACACCGTCGTAGAAGGAGTTCTCGGCGTCGGCGCCGCCCTGCGGGTTCCGCAGCAGCCCTGGTCGTCGTGTGGGAGGAGCCGGTGACCGGGAACGAGACCACCTGGCCGCCCGCGTCGTACGACGGCCGCACGTACGCGACGAGTTTGCCGTCCTCGATCTTCACGGGGGTCATCGGCTGGTTCGCCGGGGACTTGACCCGCCACTTCGCCTTGCCGTCGGAGAGGCTGATCGCGACGACCTCGTTGGCGCTCATGGTGGAGTCGGTGGGCAGGTAGAGCGTGTCGGCGTCGGCCACCACACCCTGGCAGCCCTGGAGTTCGCGTTCGAGGATCGCCCAGCCGCAGCGGGGGGCGAACTTCTCGTCCACCTTGACCTCCGAACGGAACGCGCCGTCCTTGGTGAAGGTGGAGATGTTCCAGGCCTTCTTCTCCCGGTTGGTCAGGTAGACCACGAGCGGGTCGACGGAGTACGCCCGGGAGACCTCCCAGCCCTTCTTGACCGGCCGGGTCCAGCGGACCTTGCCGGTGGCCGGATCCAGTTCCTGGATCTCCTCGTGCTCGTTGCCGGTGCCCACACCGCAGGAGGCCACCTGGATCAGCCGCCCGGTGCCGCCCGCGAACGCGGCCGGGAAGCAGGCCTCGCCGTACCTCTTCTTGTCGTACAGCTTCTTGCCGCTGTCGATGTCGTACGCCGTGCCCGACTGGGAGCGGCCGACCATCAGCGTCCTGCCGCTGATGCTCAGTTCGACGGTGAGCGCGCTGTCGAACAGCCCGCCGTCGGCGACCTCGCCGCTCCAGCCCTTCTCGCCCGTCGCGAGGTCGATCTGCTGGAGCTGGTTGCACTTGGCGCGGTCGCTGCCGCCGCTCATGTACGCCACGACGACCTTGTCGTCGGCCGACTTCTGCGGAGTGACCGCGCATATCTTCTGCGGGAAGGCGATCGGCCCCCAGGCGGTCTTCCCGTCCTGCGTGCCGAAGGCGAAGACCTGCTTGTACGCCGCCTTCACCACCGTGTCGCCGCTGATCCACAGGCCGGGCGCGTCGGCACCCGACGCCGGGGCGTCCGGCGCCGGCTTGTACCAGAGCACCCGGCCGTCGCCGGTCTGCCGGCCCTCGTTGAGGTGCTCGGGGTCGTCACCGCCCGCGGCCGCGGTCGGTGTGCCGGAGGCGGACGGCTTCGGGGCGTCGCTGCCCTGGGCCACGGGCTTCTTCTGCCCCTCGTCACCGTCGCCCGAGGTGACCGCGTACACGGTGCCGCCGATGACGAGCAGCGCCGCGACCGCCGCGCCGATGACGAGCGCCGTCTTCTTCCGGGAGCCCGGCTTGCCGGGGCCGCCGGGGAAGGGGCTGCCGGGCGCGGTGCCGGGCGCGCCGGGGTACGGCGGCTGCTGCGGGTGGCCGTAACCGGGCTGCGGACCGGCGTACGGGCCCGGCTGCTGCGGGGGTTGCGGGTAGCCGTAGGGGCCCGGGGCGCCGGCGTACGGGCCCGGCTGCTGGGGGTAGCCGTAACCCGGCTGGGGCTGCGGCGGGGGCCCGGCGGGCGGCGGAGGAGCACCGAACCCGCCCTGGGCGGACGGCACTTGCGGTGCACCGAACCCACCCTGCGCGGGCGGAGTCTGCGGGACACCGGGCGCGCCCTGCGCGGGCGGAGTCTGGGGAGCACCGGAACCGCCCTGCGCGGGCGGGGCGTCGGGGGTGCCGGGACCGTTCTGGGTCGGTGGAGTCTGCGGAGGGCCGAAACCGCCGGGCTGCGGCGGCTGGTCCTGCGGTGCTCCGAACCCGCCCTGCGGCGGCTGGTCGGGCGGCTGAGTCATCAGCGCTCTTCCCCCTCGTTCACTGATTTTCAGCCACGCCCTGAGGTTCGTGACGGACCCAAGGTCGTACTGAGTCGGTTCTCGGACGGCTCTTTCTATCACCCGGCACCGACAGCGCACGGGCCCGCGCCCCCCGCTGTTCCCAAGGGAGGACCGGCCCGTGACGCCCCCGTTATGCGCCTTCACGCCCCCTTCACGCAGGGCGGCGCGCCGGCGTCGTACGCGACTGGTGCGCTGCCGGTACGCGGCTGGATCCCGCCGTACGTGCGCGCTGCGCGTTGTGCTCGCGTCGTGCCGCGCGCTACGCGTCCTCCGCCAGTTCCAGCCAGCGCAGCTCCAGTTCGTCGCGCTCCCCGGCGAGGTCCCGCAGCCGGGTGTCGAGTTCGGCCACCTTCGCGAAGTCGGTGGCATTGTCGGCGATCTGGGCGTGCAGCGTGGACTCCTTCTCGGAGATCTTGTCCAACTGGCGCTCGATCTTCTGGAGTTCCTTCTTCGCGACGCGCTGGTCGGCGGCGCTCCGCTCCGTGGTGGCCGGCTTGGAGGCCGCGGTGGCGGTCTGCGCGGCGACCGTCTCCTCCATGCGCCGGCGCCGCTCCAGGTACTCGTCGATGCCGCGCGGCAGCATCCGCAGGGCGCCGTCGCCGAGGAGGGCGAACACGCGGTCCGTGGTGCGCTCCACGAAGAACCGGTCGTGGGAGATGACGATCATCGAGCCGGGCCAGCCGTCGAGGACGTCCTCCAGTTGGGTGAGGGTCTCGATGTCGAGGTCGTTGGTGGGCTCGTCCAGGAAGAGGACGTTGGGCTCGTCCATGAGAAGCCGCAGCAACTGGAGCCGCCGGCGCTCACCGCCGGAGAGGTCCCCCACCGGGGTCCACTGCTTCTCCTTGTTGAAGCCGAACGTCTCGCACAACTGCCCGGCGGTCATCTCGCGCCCCTTGCCGAGGTCGACGCGCTCGCGGACCTGCTGTACGGCTTCCAGCACCCGCAGGGCGGGGTCGAGTTCGCCGACCTCCTGGGAGAGGTAGGCGAGCTTGACGGTCCGGCCGACGGCGATACGGCCGCCCGCAGGCTGGGCCTCGCCCTCCGTACGGGCCGCCGCCGCCATCGCGCGCAGCAGGGAGGTCTTGCCGGCGCCGTTGACGCCCACGAGGCCGATCCGGTCGCCCGGGCCGAGCTGCCAGGTGACGTGCTGCAGCAGCACCTTGGGTCCGGCCTGCACGGTGATGTCCTCGAGGTCGAAGACGGTCCTGCCGAGCCGGGAGGAGGCGAACTTCATCAGTTCGCTGCTGTCCCGGGGCGGCGGCACGTCCGCGATCAGCTCGTTGGCGGCCTCGACGCGGAAGCGGGGCTTGGACGTCCGCGCGGGCGCGCCGCGCCGCAGCCAGGCCAGCTCCTTGCGCACGAGGTTCTGCCGCTTGGTCTCCTCCGTCGCGGCGATCCGCTCGCGCTCCGCGCGCGCGAAGACGTAGTCGGAGTAGCCGCCCTCGTACTCGTACACGTCACCGCGCTGCACGTCCCACATGCGGGTGCAGACCTGGTCCAGGAACCACCGGTCGTGGGTCACGCAGACCAGCGCCGAGCGCCGGTTGCGCAGGTGCTCGGCGAGCCAGGCGATGCCCTCGACGTCGAGGTGGTTGGTGGGCTCGTCGAGGACGACCAGGTCCTGCTCCTCGATGAGCAGCTTGGCGAGCGCGATCCGGCGCCGCTCGCCGCCGGACAGCGGCCCGATCACGGTGTCGAGGCCCTTGGGGAACCCGGGCAGGTCGAGGCCGCCGAACAGCCCGGTCAGCACGTCCCTGACCTTGGAGTTGCCGGCCCACTCGTGGTCGGCCATGTCGCCGATGACCTCGTGGCGGACGGTGGCGGCGGGGTCGAGGGAGTCGTGCTGGGTGAGCACGCCCAGGCGCAGCCCGCCGGAGTGCGTGACCCGCCCGGTGTCGGCGTCCTCCAGCTTGGCGAGCATCCGGATGAGGGTGGTCTTGCCGTCGCCGTTGCGTCCGACGACCCCGATCCGGTCCCCCTCCGACACACCGAGCGAGACGCCGTCCAGCAGGGCACGGGTGCCGTACACCTTGCTGACGTTCTCGACATTGACCAGGTTGACGGCCATTTCACTCCTGTGCGCGGGGGTCGGTCAGCCTTCTAGCGTAGGCCTTCGGGGGGTGGATGCGGGGTGCGAGGGGACGGACCTCAGGACCTCTGTCGTTCGAGCCTTCTGTCCTTCGAGCCTTCTGTCCTTCGAGCCTTCTGTCAGAGGACGGTCGCCCCCGGCACCGGTCCCGCCGCCGTCCGTACCGACCGGCACGCTCCCGAGGTGCGCAGCGCCGCCGCGATCCGCTCCGCCGACTCGGTGTCGCGTGCCAGGAACGCGGTCGTCGGCCCGGAACCCGAGACGAGCGCGGTGAGCGCGCCCGCCGCGCGGCCCGCGTCCAGGGTGTCGGCCAGTTCGGGGAACAGGGACAGGGCCGCGGGCTGGAGGTCGTTGGACACGGCCGCCGCCAACGCCTCCGGGTCGCCCTTGGCGAGCGCCTCCAGGAGGTCCGGGGAGGCGACCGGTGCGGGGATGTCCCGCCCCTGCGCCAGCCGGTCGAACTCCCGGAAGACCGCCGGCGTGGACAGGCCCCGCCCGGCCATCGCGAACACCCAGTGGAACGTGCCGCCGACCTCCAGGGCGGTGAGCCGCTCACCGCGCCCGACGCCGAGGGCGGCGCCTCCGACCAGGCTGAACGGTACGTCGCTGCCCAGTTCGGCGCAGAGGTCGAGCAGTTCGGCGCGGGAGGCGCCCGTGCCCCACAGGGCGTCGCAGGCGAGCAGCGCGCCCGCGCCGTCCGCGCTGCCGCCCGCCATGCCGCCGGCCACCGGGATGTCCTTGGCGATGTGGAGGTGCACGGCGGGTTCGATGCCCCGGCGCCCGGCGAGGGCGAGGGCCGCGCGCGCGGCGAGGTTGGTGCGGTCCAGCGGCACCTGGGCGGCGTCGGGGCCGGCGCAGGTGACGCGCAGTTCGTCGGCCGGGGTGACGGTGACCTCGTCGTACAGGCCGACGGCGAGGAAGACGTTGGCGAGGTCGTGGAACCCGTCGGGGCGGGCGGCGCCCACCGCGAGCTGGACGTTGACCTTGGCGGGGACGCGGACCGTGACGCTCACTGCTGACCGGGCTCCTTGGAGGACGAAGGCTGTACGGGGCGGTGCGGGCTTTACGGGGCTGGGCGGTGCGGGCTTTACGGCGGTGCCGGCGCCGCTCCCTCTCGCCGAGGGTGCCGGCGGTGCGGGGGTTACCGGCGGTGCCTTAGGGGCGGGGCGCCGCCGGCTTCGCGTGCCGCGGGCGCTACCCGCCCTGCCGGGGGGCGTCGTCCCCGGCGTCGCGGTGCTCGGCGATGCGGGCGAACTCCTCGACGGTCAGGGCCTCCCCGCGGGCCTGCGGCGACACGCCGGCCGCGACCAGGGCCGCCTCGGCCGCCGCCGCGGACCCGGCCCAGCCGGCGAGCGCCGCCCGCAGCGTCTTGCGGCGCTGGGCGAAGGCCGCGTCGATCACCCGGAAGACCTGGTCCTTGGCGGCGGTCGTCCGGACCGGATCGGTCCGCCGGACGAGGGAGACCAGCCCGCTGTCGACGTTCGGCGCGGGCCAGAACACGTTGCGTCCGATGGCCCCGGCCCGCTTCACCTCGGCGTACCAGTTGGCCTTCACGGACGGCACGCCGTACACCTTGTTGCCCGGCGCGGCGGCGAGCCGGTCGGCGACCTCCGACTGCACCATCACCAGCGTCCGCTCGATGGTCGGGAAGGTGTCGAGCATGTGCAGCAGCACGGGGACGGCGACGTTGTACGGCAGGTTCGCCACCAGGGCCGTCGGCGGGGGGCCGGGCAGCTCGGTGACGTGCATCGCGTCGGAGTGGACCAGCGCGAACCGGTCGGCCCGCTCCGGCATGCGCGCGGCGATGGTCCCGGGCAGCGCGGCGGCCAGGACGTCGTCGATCTCGACGGCGGTGACCCGGTCCGCGACCTCCAGCAGGGCGAGGGTGAGGGAGCCGAGCCCGGGGCCGACCTCGACGACCACGTCGTCGGGGCGGACGCCGGCGGTGCGGACGATCCGGCGGACCGTGTTGGCGTCGATCACGAAGTTCTGGCCGCGCTGCTTGGTGGGACGGACACCGAGTGCTGCGGCGAGTTCACGGATGTCGGCCGGGCCGAGGAGGGCGTCGGGGAGGGGGCTGCTCACGGGACAAGGGTACGGGGGTGGCACCGCCCCTCTCACCAGGCGTCCGCGCCCACCCGTGCCGCCCGGCCCGCGGGCGCCCCGGGCCGTCTACGTGTGCAGGCGTGCCCCGCAGTGCGGCCAGGGGGTCGCGCCGCGGCTCATGTACAGCTTCTTCGCGCGGTACGTCTGCTCCTCCGCCGGTGCGTCCTGGGGGCGTCCGCTGCCGCCGAGGCTGCGCCAGGTGCGCGCGTCGAACTGGTACAGGCCGCCGTACGTCCCCGAGGCATCCACCGCGTGCGGCCGGCCGCCGGACTCGCAGGCCGCGAGGCCGCGCCAGTTCAGGTGGTCGGCGCCGTCCACGGAGGCGGGCCGCGGTCTGGTGCCCACCCGCACCACCTGCCGGCGCGGCTCGCGCACCAGCTCGGTCCGCTCCCGGCGCGGTTTCTCCCGGACCCCGTTGACGGTGCGCAGCACGTAGGTGGTCCGGCGCAGTCCGGGCTGTCCGGGCCGGGCGATGACCTCGGTGCCGCGGAACAGGGTGGGGTCCTGGACGCGCCGGACCCCGAACGGGACCTGCTCGTCGCGGACCTCCCGGACGCCGCTGATCCGCAGCACGGTCACCGTCTGCCCGTCGCGCGGGAAGCTGTGCGGGGGGACGGAGACGGTGTCCTGGCCGCGCAGGGTGATCCCGGCCTCCTCGACCGCCTCGCGGACGGTGGCCGCGTTGGTGCGGACGGTCCGGGTCCGGCCGTCCGCGAGGACGGTGACGGCGCGCTCGGTGCGCACGTCGAGCGCGAGCCCGGCGCGTCCGATGGGCCGGGAGCGGGAGGCCGACAGGTAGGCGCCCTCGGCGCGCACCCCCAGCTCGTCAAGCGCGCCCTCCACCGTGTGCGCCGTCGTCCACACCTCGCGCGGCCGGCCGTCCAGGGTGAGCCGGACGGGGCGGCCGTACCGCACCGCGACCGCGTCGCCGCTGTGCAGCGCCGCGCCGGGAACGGGCGCGATCATGTCGTGCGCTCCCGCCCGTACGCCCTCCTCGGCGAGCAGGTCGCCCACGTCGTCGGCGAAGGTGTGCAGGATGCGCTGCCGGCCGTCGACGCTCAGGTCGACGGCTTTGTCCTCGGCGACGAAGGCGGTGGTGCCGCCGGCGAGGAAGGCCACGACCAGTGCCTGCGGCAGCAGGCGGCGCATGGCGGAGTCCGGGCGCTCGGTGTAGCGGGCCCTGCGCCGGCGCGAGGCCCGCCCGTCCGTTCCGGCGTGCGCGCCCGGCTCGTACGCGGGCGCCGCCGTCAGCGTAGGCGTGGGAACGGGCGCGGGCGCCCGGGTGAGCGCGAGCGTGGGGGCTGCCGAGGGCGCGAGTGTGGGTGCCACCGGGAGCGGGGCCGTCCGCGCCTCGTACGCGGGCCGGTAGGTGTCGTCGTACGCGTGCACCGGGACCGGGACCCCGTGCACCGGGACCCCGTACGTCACGGTCTCCGCGTCGTGCAGAGCGGGCCACGCGCCGTCGGGCGCACCGGGTGGCGCGCCGTGGGGGCCGTACGCCTCTTGGGTCTCGTACTGCGATGTGCTCACGCCGACACGCTCCAGAGGGCCACAGGGGTCCGGATCGGGCCCCCAGAACCTAGCGGAGCGTCGGTCACTCTCCAAAGCGGCGCGACTACGGAGTGTCGCGGCCGACGGGTGGTTCAGTACCCGAAGGCGCGGGCGGTGTTCGCGTTCAGGGCCGTCGCCAGCGTGTCCTCGCCGGTGCCGCGCACGGCGGCCATGGCGCGGACCGTGACCGGGACGAGGTACGGGGCGTTGGGCCGTCCGCGGTACGGCGCCGGGGTCAGGAAGGGCGCGTCGGTCTCCACGAGGACCAGCTCCAGCGGGGCGGCGGCGAGCGCGTCCCGCAGGTTCTGGGCGTTCTTGAAGGTGACGTTCCCGGCGAAGGACATGTAGTAGCCCTCGCGGGCGCAGATCCCGGCCATCTCGGCGTCGCCGGAGTAGCAGTGGAAGACGGTGCGCTCGGGGGCGCCCTCCTCCTTCAGGATGCGCAGGACGTCGTCGTGGGCGTCGCGGTCGTGGATGACGAGCGCTTTGCCGTGCCGCTTGGCGATCTCGATGTGGGCGCGGAAGGACCGCTCCTGTGCGGCCTTGCCGCCGGGTCCGGTGCGGAAGTGGTCGAGCCCGGTCTCGCCGACGCCCTTCACCTGGGGCAGCCCGGCCAGCCGGTCGATCTCGGCGAGGGCCTCGTCCAGCGCCGCGTCGCCGCCCGGTGTGCGGGCGCCCTGCCGGGACCAGCCGTCGGGGTCGCCGTGGACGATGCGCGGTGCCTCGTTGGGGTGGAGGGCGACGGCGGCGTGGACGGCGTCGAACGCCGCCGCGGTCTGTGCGGCCCACTGCGAGCCCTTGATGTCGCAGCCGACCTGGACGACCGTCGTGACGCCCACCGACGCGGCCTTCGCCAGAGCCTGCTCGACGGTGCCGGACTGCATGTCGAGATGGGTGTGCGAGTCGGCGACGGGCACCTGGAGGGGTGCCGGGAGCGGTGGTGCCGCGTTGCGGTCGTCCGTGGAGCCGCGGCCGGTGTTCGAAGGCATGCCCCGATCCTACGAAAGGGGCGGGCCGGTGCTCCGGTCAGCTCGCCCTGCGCTGGAACGGGTGCAGGAGGTCGGACAGGTGCCAGTGGTGCGGCGGCCCGGCCGGCGCGCCCTGCCCGGGCACCTGCGGCGCCTCGGCCGGACCGGCCTGCGGCACCTGGTGGTGCTGCCGCTCGGCCGCGCGGCGCACCGAGGAGACCTGGCCCGCGCGCATGATCCGCACGACGTGCCCGTCGCAGTTCTGGCAGGCCGGCCGGCTCAGCGGCGACGGCACGATCCGCCCGTCGGCCACGTACCGCACGAACTCCTCCCCCTGCGTGTCCGTGTGGTGCTCTATCTCGTACGACTGTTCCCAGCCGTGCCCGCAGCGCATGCAGGCGAACGAGTACGACTCGTGAACGACCGCCGTGGCCGTGCCGTGGAGACCGGTCCGCCCTGCGTTCTCACTCATGCCAGCTCCCTCGTGGACGGGTGCGTCCTTGCGACCAGTGGACTGCGCCACCGGCCTGAGCGCACGGGGGCTGTCGAGTGTTGGAGTCGATTTGGGCCGGGCTTGCCCAAGCACCGCGGATGAGGCGCGTGGGCTTTGCCTGGCTCGTCAGCCCTTTGCCGTCCTATGGGGCGTGAAGTGCACGGACCGGCTCATTCTCCGGCGCGCTTGGCGGCGACGACGGCGTCGAAGACCACGCGCTTGGGCAGCCCCGCCTCCGCCGCGACGGCCGCGATGGCCTCCTTGCGGCGCTCGCCCGCCTCCTCGCGGTCCCGCACCCGGCGGACCAGCTCCGCGGGGCCGACCTCCTCGGGTCCGGTGTCGGGGGCGCCCTCGACCACGACGGTGATCTCGCCGCGGACGCCCTCCGCGGCCCACCGCGCCAGCTCGTCCAGCGGGCCGCGCCGCACCTCCTCGTACGTCTTGGTCAGCTCGCGGCAGACGGCGGCCCGCCGGGCGGCGCCGAAGACCTCGGCCATGGCGGCGAGGGTGTCGTCGAGCCGGTGCGGGGCCTCGAAGTAGACGAGGGTCCGCCGTTCGTCCGCGACCTCGCGCAGCCGGGACAGCCGCTCACCGGCCTTGCGCGGCAGGAACCCCTCGAAGCAGAACCGGTCGACGGGCAGCCCGGACAGGGCGAGCGCGGTGAGCACGGCGGACGGGCCGGGTACGGCGGTGACCCGGATGTCCCGTTCGACGGCGGCGGCGACCAGCCGGTATCCGGGGTCGGACACCGACGGCATGCCGGCGTCGGTCACCAGCAGGACGCGGTCCCCGCCGAGCAGGTTCTCGACCAGCTCCGGCGTGCGGGCGGACTCGTTGCCCTCGAAGTAGGAGACCACGCGCCCCCTGGGCGTGACGCCCAGCGCCTGGGTGAGCCGGCGCAGCCGCCGGGTGTCCTCGGCGGCGACGACGTCGGCGCCGGCCAGTTCCGCGGCGAGCCGGGGCGGCGCGTCCGCGACGTCGCCGATGGGGGTACCTGCGAGGACAAGGGTTCCAGTCACGCCCCCATCCTCCCAGGAGTTCAGGGGCCGGTTCCGGGCGCCCGGCGGCCGGGGAGCGCGACCGTGTCCCGACCGGTACCTCGCTTGCACGGGACTCGCACAGCACGGTTCCCTACGATGGCGCGGTGACCAGTACCGCGTCCTCCATGGACCTCCGGCAGGGGCAGGCGCCGCACGACCGGCGGCCGTCGTGGCAGCAGCGGCTGCGCCGCTTCGGGTACGCGCCGTCCGCGGACGCGCCCACGGGCGACGTACGCGACCGGCTGGTGCCGCCGTACGCCGAGCCGAGTCCCCGGCTGTGGCGGGTGTTCGGCGTGCCGCCGGTCCTGGCCGAGCGGATCACCCGCTGGTCGGCCTGGGGCGGGCCGCTGCTGGTGACGCTGATGGCGGGCCTGATGCGGTTCTGGAAGCTGGGCCGGCCGGATGAGGTGATATTCGACGAGACGTACTACGCGAAGGACGCGTGGGCGATCGTCCACCGCGGTTTCGAGGTGAGCTGGGACAAGTACGGCAAGACCGCCAACGATCTGGTGCTGCACCAGCACGACCGGATCGGCATCCCGACGGATCCGTCGTACGTCGTGCATCCGCCGGTCGGCAAGTACGTCATCGGGCTGGGCGAGCTGATGTTCGGGTTCGACCCGTTCGGCTGGCGGTTCATGACGGCGGTGCTGGGGACGCTGAGCGTGCTGCTGCTGTGCCGGATCGGGCGCCGGATGTTCCGCTCGACGTTCCTCGGCTGCCTCGCGGGCGCGCTGATGGCGGTGGACGGACTGCACTTCGTGATGAGCCGCACCTCGCTGCTCGACGGGGTGCTGATGTTCTTCGTGGTGGCCGCGTTCGGCTGCCTGGTCGTCGACCGGGACCGGGCCCGGGAGCGGCTGGCCGCCGCGCTGCCCGTGGACCCGGACGGCCGGGTCCGCCCGGACGCGCACGTCGCCGACACGTTCCGCTTCGGTCTGCGGCCCTGGCGCTGGGCGGCCGGGCTGATGCTGGGCCTGGCCGTCGGCACGAAGTGGAACGGCCTGTACGTGCTGGCCGCGTTCTGTGTGATGACGGTCCTGTGGGACGTCGGCACCCGCAGGGTGGCGGGCGCCCGCCGCCCGTACGCCGCCGTCCTCAAGTACGACACCGGCCTCGCGTTCGCGGCGACGGTCCCGGTGGCCCTCGTCGTCTACGTGGCGTCCTGGACGGGCTGGATCCTGTCCGCGACCGACGGCACCGGCGGCTACTACCGCAACTGGGCGGACACCGAGGGCAAGGGCGGCACGTGGTCCTTCCTGCCGGACTGGCTGCGCAGCCTGTGGCACTACGAGCACGAGGTGTACGAGTTCCACCTGCACCTGTCGCAGCCGCACACGTACCAGTCCAACCCGTGGAGCTGGATCGTGCTGGGCCGCCCGGTGTCGTACTTCTACGAGTCCCCCTCCCCCGGCGCCGACGGCTGCCCCGTGGACGCGGGCCAGAAGTGCGCCCGCGAGGTCCTCGCGCTCGGCACGCCGCTGCTGTGGTGGGCGGCCTGCTTCGCGCTCGTCTACGTCCTGTGGCGGTGGGCGTTCCGCCGGGACTGGCGGGCCGGCGCCATCGCCTGCGGCATCGCGGCGGGCTACCTCCCCTGGTTCCTGTACCAGGAGCGGACGATCTTCCTCTTCTACGCGGTCGTCTTCCTGCCGTTCCTGTGCCTGGCGCTGGCCATGATGACCGGCGCGGTGATCGGCCCACCGGGCTCCAGCGACACCCGCCGCGTGATCGGCGCGTCGGCGGCGGGCGTACTGGTCCTGCTGATCGCCTGGAACTTCATCTACTTCTGGCCCCTGTACACCGGCACGGCGATCCCCCTCGACTCCTGGCGGTCCCGGATGTGGCTGGACACCTGGGTCTGAGTCACGGTTTCGACACGATCCGTCGCGGCGGCTTCCCCACCGCATAGAGTGCCTGCGGCAACCTGTTTTGAACGCGTTCAGGAAACCGGGCGTGACAGGGTCCGACGGGGACACGGGGAGGGGCGCGCGATGCGCAGGGGAGTCAGGGCCGGGGTGACAGGCGTCGTGTGCGCGGTGCTGGTGGGCGGTGCCGGTTACGGGGCCTACAACCTGCTGAGCGCCCTGGACGGCGACGCGGGCGGCGGCGGTGGCACGGCGGTCAGCACCGGGCCGCCCGGCGCCGGCGAGGTCAGGGAGACATCGGCTCGGTTCTTCGCCGCCTGGGAGAAGGGCGACGCGGCGACCGCCGCCTCGTACACGAACTTTCCGGAGGCCGCCCGGCAGTTGCTGACGGCCTACCGCGGTGACGCGCACATCACCAAGGTGCGCGTCACCCCCGGCACGGCCGCCGGCAGGTCCGTGCCGTTCACGGTCACGGCGGCCGTGTCGTACGACGGCACGTCGCGACCGCTCGCCTACCGCAGCAGGCTGACCGTCGTCCGCGGGGAGACCTCGCACCGCCCGCTGGTCGACTGGCAGCCGTCCGTGGTGCATCCGCGGCTGCGCAAGGGGGACACGCTCGTGACCGGCGAGGCGGCGGCCCCGCCGATCGAGGCCGTGGACCGCGACGACGGCGTGCTGACGAAGCAGAAGTACCCGTCCCTCAGCCCCGTGCTGGACGAGTTGCGCAAGCGGTACGGCGACAGGGCGGGCGGCCGGGCCGGCGTGGAGCTGGCCATCCGTCACGCGAGCGCCGACGGTGAGGGCCGGGCGGACACGCCGCTGCTCACCCTCGTCAAGGGCAGGCCGGGCAGGCTCCGTACGACGTTCAGCGCGAAGGCGCAGACGGCGGCCGAGACGGCCGTGGGGAAGTACCCGGACGCCTCCGTCGTGGCCGTCCGGGCGAGCACCGGCGAGATCCTGGCCGTCGCCGACCACCGCAACGACGGTTTCGACGCGGCCCTGCTCGGTGAACGCGCGCCCGGCTCCACGATGAAGATCATCAGTGCGGCGGCCCTCATCGACAACGGCCGGACCACCGCGAACGGCCCGGCACCCTGCCCGCCGTCCGCCGTCTCGATGAGCCAGACCTTCCACAACCTCAAGGACCTGGCGCCGGACCACCACGCGACCCTGTCCGACAGCTTCGCCCGTTCCTGCAACACGGCGTTCGTGAAGTTCGCGGACGAGGTGAAGCCCGACACCCTCACCCGGGAGGCCGAGGAGCGGTTCGGGCTCGGGCGGAACAACTGGCGGATAGGGGTGCCGTCCTTCGACGGCCGGGTACCCGCCGCCGGGGGCTCCGACAAGGCGGCCGGTCTGATCGGCCAGGGCCAGGTCCAGATGAGTCCGCTGAACATGGCGTCCGTGACGGCGACCGCGATGACCGGCGCCTTCCGGCAGCCGGTGCTCGTGCCGCTCTCCCTGGACGGCCGCACACCGGCACGCGCGCGCGGGCTGGCGCCGGGCACGGTCGCGCAACTGCGCGCCATGATGAACCGCACCGCGCGCAGCGGTACGGCGGCGGGTGTGATGGCCGGGCTGAACGGGAACGTGGGCGCGAAGACGGGGTCGGCGGAGGTCGACGGGGAGGCCAGGTCGGACAGTTGGTTCACCGGTTACCGTGACGACGTGGCCGCGGCGGCGATGGTCGAGGACGGTGGCCACGGCATCGACGCGGCCGGTCCGATTGTCGCAAGCGTGCTACGGAACGCCGGCTGATGTCACCCGTGAAAACGGGGACTCTAAGGTGAATGGCGTCGTCGGAGTGTGTGAGGGCTGCGGGCAGCCCGGGGAAGATGCGGAGGAACCGGGGCTGTGGGCAAGCGAAGGCGTGTCGCCGAGCGACGGAGGACCCGTCCGGCCGTACTCGGCGGGATGATCGCCGTGGTGGTCGGCGGCGCCGGGTTCGGTGTCTACGCGCTCTACGTCGGCGGGGCGGCGGCCGACGAGCGGCCCGCCGCCACGGCCGGCCACAAGCCCGTGCCGGCCGGCCCGCTCGCCGTCACCGAGGTCCGCACGGCCTCCACCCGCTTCCTCACCGCCTGGCAGCGGGGCAGGATCTCCGAGGCCGCCGCCGCCACCGACGACCCGTCCGCCGCCGGCAGGCTGCTCACCGGCTACGGCAAGGACGCCCACCTGACAGACGTCAGGCTCACCCCCGGCCCGGCGAAGGGCGCCACGGTGCCGTTCTCGGTCAGGGCGACGGTGGCCTACCGCCACGTCGCCAAGCCGCTGTCCTACGGCAGTTCGCTCACCGTCGTGCGCCGGGCGGGCGACGGCAGGCCGCTGGTCGACTGGCACGCCTCCGTGGTCCACCCGGACCTGAAGGACGGCGACACGCTCGTCACCGGCGCGTCCGGCACCCCGCCCGTCAAGGCGCTCGACCGCGACGGCGCCGAGATGACGGCCGCCCGGTTCCCGTCGCTGGGCACGGTGCTGGACGGGCTGCGGGAGAAGTACGGCAAGACGGCGGGCGGCACCGCGGGCGTCGAGCTGCGCGTGGTGCGCGGCAAGGCGTCCAGGGCGGCCAAGCTGTCCGACAAGACGCTGGCGGAGCTGACCGAGGGCACGCCGGGCACGGTACGCACGACACTCAGCCCGACGCTCCAGACGGTGGCCGAGCGGCAGGTGGCCCGGCGCGCGCGTGCCTCAGTGGTCGTCCTGCGCCCCTCGACCGGTGAGATCCTCGCGGTCGCCAACAGCGGCCACGGCTTCAACACCGCCTTCCAGGGCTCCCTCGCACCCGGCTCCACGATGAAGATCATCACTTCGTCGCTGCTGATCGACAAGGGCCTGGCGGCCACGGACCGGACGCACCCCTGCCCGAAGACGGTCACCTACGGCGGCTGGAAGTTCCACAACGACGACGACTTCCAGATCAAGGGCGGCACGTTCAAGGCGAGCTTCGCCCGCTCCTGCAACACCGCCTTCGTCAGCCAGGCGAAGAAGCTGAGGAACGACGACCTGACCCGGCAGGCCCAGCAGGTCTTCGGCCTGTCCATGAACAACTGGGCGATCGGCGTACCCACCTTCGACGGCTCGGTGCCGGTGCAGTCGGCGGCCCAGATGGCGGCCTCGCTGATCGGGCAGGGCGGGGTGCGCATGAACCCGCTGAACATGGCCTCGGTCGCCGCCACGGTCAGGTCGGGCACCTTCCACCAGCCCTACCTGGTGTCCCCGGCCGTGGACCACCGCACGCTGGCCAAGGCGTCCCGCCGGCTGCCGGCCGGGACGCTGTCCCAGTTGCGCGAGCTGATGCGGTACACGGCCGCCTCCGGTACGGCCGCTGAGGCCATGTCGGGGCTCGGCCCGGACTACGGCGCGAAGACCGGCTCCGCGGAGGTCGACGGGCAGAAGAAGCCCAACGGCTGGTTCACCGCCTACCGGGGCGACCTCGCCGCCGCGGGCGTGGTCCAGGCTGGCGGCCACGGCGGCGACACGGCGGGCCCGATCGTGGCGACGCTGCTGCGGACGGGCGGCTGAGCCGGCCGGTCGGATCCGTACGGCCTCGGCCGGTCAGATCCGTACGGGCTCGGCGGTGTAGGTCCGGCGCAGGAACCGGACCAGGGCCTTGGACTCGAACTGCACCACCTCGACACCGTGGTCGGTGTGGAACTCGACGACGGCCTGGACGCGTCCGCAGGGCCAGACCCGGACGTCGCCGCTCTCGGCCGGCGTCCGCAGCCCCTGCTCGAGGAGGGCGCGGGAGAAGGTCCACTCGTGCGGTCCGGGAAGGCCGACGCGGACGGAGCGGGGATCGCTGTCGGGGTCGTAGCGCAGCATGACGGGCACGGCCCCCGGGTCCTCCTCGTCCGTGACGATATGGGCGCGTGCGTACTGTTCGACCACCGACATCGGACCGCCCTCTCACGCATCGTGACGTATGCGAAAGCCGTGCATCCGCGTGCATCCGCTTTCTATCCAGAGTCGCACACTCGTCCGCGTCCCGCCCCGGCGAGAAACGAGACCGGGTCTCTCTTGCAAAGCATTCGCAACAAGGGCCTAAAATCGTACGGTGCACGTACCTGACGGATTCATCGACGCCCCCACCTCCGCGGTCACCGCCGTGGTCGCCGCCGGCGCCCTCGCGGTCAGCCTGCGCGGCGCACGCCGCGAACTCGACGAGCGGACGGCGCCGCTCGCGGGTCTCGTGGCGGCGTTCATCTTCGCCGTACAGATGCTCAACTTCCCCGTCGCCGGCGGCACCAGCGGTCATCTGCTCGGCGGGGCCCTCGCCGCGATACTCGTCGGCCCGTACACCGCCGTGCTGTGTGTGTCGGTGGTGCTGCTCATGCAGGGCGTGCTGTTCGCCGACGGCGGCCTGACCGCGCTCGGCGTGAACATCACCGACATGGCGATCGTCACCACCGTCGTGTCGTACGCCGTCTTCCGCGGCCTGCTCGCCGTGCTGCCCCGCAAGCGGCGCTCGGTGACCGTCGCCTCCTTCGTCGCCGCGCTGGTGTCCGTACCGGCCGCCGCCGTCGCCTTCACCCTGATCTACGCGGTCGGCGGCACCACCGACGTCTCCCCCGCCAAGGTCGCCACCGCCATGATCGGCGTCCATGTCCTGATCGGCATCGGTGAGGCGGTCATCACCGCGCTCACCGTCGGCGCCGTCATCGCCGTACGGCCCGACCTGGTGCACGGCGCGCGCGGCCTGCACCAGCGGCTCCGGCTGCGCGTGGACGGCGTGCTGGTGGACGCGCCGGCGCCCGCGGCACCCGCGGCGGCGCGCACCTCGCGGCGCACGCTGTGGGTGACCGGCCTCGTCACCTCCCTCGTCCTCGCCGGCTTCGTCAGCTTCTACGCCTCCGCCAGCCCCGACGGCCTGGAGAAGGTCGCGCACGACAAGGGGATCGACAAGAAGGCGAGGAAGCACACCGCGTCCGGCTCGCCGCTCGCCGACTACGGCGTCAAGGACGTCAGGGACGCCCGGCTGTCCGGCGGCCTCGCGGGCGTCATCGGCGTCGGCGTCACGGTCGTCGCGGGCAGCACGGTGTTCTGGGCGGTGCGCAGGCGGCGCACCGACGACGTCTCCCCCGCGAACACGGTCGTCTGACGTGGGTGCCGGACACGCGCACAAGCTCTACCGGCACGGGCACTCGCCCGTGCACGCCCTGCCGCCGCACACCAAGCTCGCCGCCACCTTCCTGTTCGTGGTGGTCGTGGTGTCGACCCCGCGCGAGGCGATGTGGGCGTTCGCCGGGTACGCCGTGCTGCTCGCCGCCGTCGCACACCACGCCCGCGTGCCCGCCCGTTTCCTGCTCGGACGGCTGCTGATCGAGGTGCCCTTCGTCGCGTTCGCGGTGCTCATGCCGTTCGTCGCGGAGGGCGAACGGGTGCACGTGCTGGGACTCTCGCTCAGCGTGAACGGACTGTGGGGCGCCTGGAACGTGCTCGCCAAGGGCACCCTCGGCGTCGCCGCCTCCGTGCTGCTCGCCGCCACCACCGAACTGCGCGAACTGCTGCTCGGGCTCCAGCGGCTGAGGCTGCCGCCGCTGCTCGTGCAGATCGCGTCCTTCATGATCCGCTACGGCGACGTCATCACCGACGAGATGCGCCGGATGCGGATCGCCCGTGAGTCGCGCGGCTTCGAGGCGAGGGGCGTGCGGCACTGGGGCGTGCTCGCCAAGTCCGCCGGCGCGCTGTTCATCCGCTCCTACGAGCGCGGGGAGCGCGTCCACCTGGCCATGGTGAGCCGGGGATACGCCGGCGCGATGCCGGTCATCGACGAGGTGACCGCGTCCCGCGCACAGTGGCGGCACGCCCTCACCCTCCCCTGCGCCGCCCTCGTCGTCTGTCTGCTGGGATGGGTACTGTGACTGCTTCTCTGGAGGTCTCCGGCCTCGCCTTCGCCTACCCGGACGGGCACCAGGCCCTGTTCGGCGTGGACTTCGCCCTCGCCCGCGGTGAACGGGTCGCGCTCCTCGGCCCGAACGGCGCCGGCAAGACCACGCTGGTGCTGCACCTCAACGGCATCCTCGGCGGCGGCACCGGCACGGTGACCGTGGCCGGGCTGCCCGTCGGCAAGCGGCACATGGCCGCGATCCGGCAGAAGGTCGGCATCGTCTTCCAGGACCCCGACGACCAGCTCTTCATGCCGACCGTGCGGGAGGACGTGGCGTTCGGGCCGGCCGCCGCCGGGGTGAAGGGGGCCGCGCTGGAGGAGCGGGTGCGCGCCGCGCTGGAACAGGTCGGCATGCAGGACTTCGCCGGCCGGCCCCCGCACCACCTGTCCTTCGGCCAGCGCCGCCGTGTCGCGGTGGCCACCGTGCTCGCCATGGAACCGGAGATCCTGGTCCTGGACGAGCCGTCCTCCAACCTCGACCCGGCCTCCCGCCGCGAACTCGCCGACATCCTGCGCGCCCTCGACGTCACGGTGCTGATGGTCACCCACGACCTGCCGTACGCGCTGGAGCTGTGCCCGCGCTCCCTGATCCTCAGCGACGGCGTGATCGTGGCGGACGGCCCGACCGGCGAGCTGCTCTCCGACGACACGCTGATGCGGGCGCACCGGCTTGAACTGCCGTTCGGTTTCGACCCGAGGTCCGTGACGACGGGCGCGTGACACCGGGCTGAGAGACACCTCACGCTCCAGCCCTGGGTCACCGAGGAATCGCAGGTCCGCAGCCGGTGTTGCACCCGCTGTCGCAGGCGATCGAAGGGACGGCGGGCGTGGACGTGCACGGCACTGTGGCCGAGGGCTTCGAGCCGGTCAGGGAGGCGTTCGCGGCGAACTTCGCGCAGCTCGGCGAGCGCGGCGCGGCCGTCACCGTCTACCGCGACGGACACCGGGCCGTCCACCTGTGGGCCGGCACCAGGGACATCGACGTGCCGGACGCCCCGGCCGGTGCGGCGCCGTGGGAGTCCGGGACCGCGCAGATCGTCCGCTCCGCCACCAAAGGCGTCGCCGCCGCCGCGCTGCTGCTCCTGCACCAGCGCGGCGAACTGGACCTGGACGCCCCGGTCGGCACGTACTGGCCGGAGTACAAGGCGGCCGGCAAGGAACACACGCGCGTCCGGCACCTGCTCGCGCACCGCGCGGGCGTGCCCGTGCTGGACCGCCCGCTGACCCCCGCCGAAGCCGCCGACCCCGGCGTCGGCGCCGCGGCCGTCGCCGCCCAGGCCCCGGTGTGGGAGCCGGGCACGGACCACGGCTACCACGCCCAGACCTATAGCTGGCTCGCCGGCGAACTGCTGCGCCGGGTCACCGGCCGCCCCGTGGGCGAGTGGATCGCCGACGAGATCGCCGGGCCCGTCGGCGCGGAGCTGTGGCTCGGCCTGCCGGAATCGGAGCACGCGCGCGTGGGCCGCGTCGGCCCGCTGGACGCGCCCGCGACCGCCGGCGGCCTCAGGACGCGTCCCAAGCGGGCGGTGGCCGAGGCCTACGCCGACCCCGGCTCCCTGACCCGCCGCGCGTTCGCCGCGATCACCCCGCTGCCCGACGAGAACGATCCCGCCTACCGCGCCGCCGCCCTGCCGGCCTCCAACGGCATCGCCACCGCCGACGGGCTGGCCCGGTTCTACGCCTCGCTGATCGGCGAGGTGGACGGCGGCACCCGCCTGTTCACGCCCGGGACGACGGAACTGGCCCGCACCGAGCAGTCGGCCGGAGCGGACCGGGTCCTGGTGGTGAACACCCGCTTCGGCCTCGGCTACATGCTGCACGGCGCCGCGTCCCCGCTGCTCTCCCCCGGCTCCTTCGGCCACCCGGGCCGGGGCGGCGCCCTCGCGTTCGCCGACCCGGACACCGGCATCGCCTTCGGCTACGTCACCAACGGCTTCCGCAAGAGCGTGACGGCGGACCCGAGGGCGCAGGCGCTGGTGAGGGCCGTACGCACGGCGCTGACCTGGTCCGCGGGGCCTGTCACACGTTGATCGGGTGCGAGATCCGCCCGGAGTCCTCGTCGATCTCCCCGTGCGCCTTGGCCAGCAACCGCATGGCCAGTTCGTTGAGCGCCCGGGCCCCGGCGACCTCCTCGCCGACCCGGGGCTGGTTGGCGTCCACGCGGTGCCGGCTGGCGCGGCCGTGCCCCCGTACCTCGCTGCCGTCGGGCAGGCGCACCATGGCCGCCGCGCGTGTGTGCTGATCGTCCTCCAGGAACTCCAGCTCGACGTGCCATCCCACAACGGTGTGCATCATGACGACCACCTCCGAGAACCACTCCTCCCAGGGTGCGCCACAGCACCCCGCCCCGTCATGTCGGCAGCGTCGTCAGGAAGCGCGCCCATGCGGAGGGCGTGATCTTCAACTGGGCGGTGCGGGGGGTCTTGGAGTCGCGGATGTGGACGGCGGTGGGGGTGGTGGCCACTTCGACGCAGTCGCCGGGTTCGTTGCTGCTGCTGTAGCTGCTCTTGAACCATTGGAGTTCCGGCGTGCTCATAGTCTCCCCAGCGCTTGCTCGATGAAGGCTTGCGACTCCCGCGGCGGAAGAGCCTGCGCCCGGATCATCCCATAGCGCGATTCGAGGATCCGTAGATCCCTGGGGCTCTCGACCGGACGTCCGTTGAAGGCGCCTTCGGATCGGCCGATCGCGGTGCCGTCGGAGAACTTCAGTACCTCGACGAGCCCGTGCATACCGGCATGCTCTTCCCTTTCGGTAGGCATGATCTGGAGCGATACCCTGCGCAACCGGCTGACCGCCAGCAGGTGTTCGAGCTGTCGGCGCAGCACCGCCTTCCCACCGATCGGCCGCTCCAGCGTGACCTGCTCCTGGATGAAGCTGAGCGAAGGGGCCGGTTCCCGGTCGAAGACGGACTGGCGTCCCACACGTCCGGCGATCTCCCGCTCGATGACGTCCTCGGACAGCGGTGGATGCCGTACCTCGTACAGCGCTCTCATGTACTCCGGCGTCTGCAGGAGACCGTGGATGTTGTGGGTGCTGTACAGCAGCATCTCCACCGCGCGGCCTTCCATGTGGGCCAGTTCCCGCACCTTCTTGGGATACCGCGCCTTGCGCATGTCCTCCGCGAACGCCCGCAGGTGTCCCTGCGCCCGCAGCACCTGGTCCGCCCGGTCCAGGAACTCCGGCCGGGGGATCCGCGTGCCGTTCTCCATCTTGCGGATCATGTCCTCGCCGTACCCCGTGACCTCGCCCAGGTCCGCGACCCGCATCCCCGCCGACTCCCGGCACACCTTCAGCAGGCGCCCCACCGCCTGCACCACGGGTTCGATCTCGTCCCCCGGTTCGACGTCCCAACCGGCTTCGTCCACATCCTCGTTCACGTCCCACGCACCTCCAGTCGCAGCCGTACCCGTACAACGCGAGGGGCAGCCGGGACAGCACGGGACAGAGGCGGGACAAGAGAGAGCCGGTGAGGGTGCGGCCCCGTCCCCACGGGCACCCTCACCGGCCGTTGGGCCGCGGTACGTCAGGCGCGTACCAGCTCCTTCTCCGCGTCGGGGTCGGCGGCGGTGCGCAGCCCCTCGCCCTCGACGTCGACGTTGGGCAGGGCGCGGTCCAGCCACTTCGGCAGCCACCAGGCCCGCCGGCCGAGGAGGGCCAGGACCGCCGGGACGATGGCCATGCGGACGATGAACGCGTCGAAGAAGACGGCGATCGCGAGTCCGAAGCCGATCATCTTGATCATCGACTCACTGGAGCCGATGAAGCCGGAGAAGACGGCGATCATGATGACGGCGGCGGCGGTCACGACGCGCGCGCCGTGCCGGAAGCCCGTCACCACGGCCTGGCCGGGGTTCTCGCCGTGGACGTAGGCCTCCCGCATGCGGGTCACGAGGAACACCTCGTAGTCCATCGCGAGGCCGAAGACGACACCCACCATGAAGATCGGCATCATCGACATGACCGGGCCGGTCTGCTCGACGTTCATCAGGCCGGACAGCCAGCCCCACTGGAAGACGGCGACGACGGCGCCGAGGGCGGCGAGCACCGACAGCAGGAAGCCGAGGGCCGCCTTAAGCGGGACCAGGACCGAGCGGAACACCACGATCAGCAGCAGGAAGGCCAGGCCGACGACCAGGGCGAGGTACGGCAGCAGGGCGTCGTTCAGCTTCTGGGAGACGTCGATGTTCATCGCGGTCGAACCGGTGACGAGGACCGTGGAGTCGGTGTCCCGCGCGATGTCCGTGCCCTTGTCCCGGATGGCGTGCACCAGGTCCTCGGTCGTCGCGGAGGACGGCTCGGACTTGGGTACGACCGTGATGGTCGCGGTGTCGCCCGCTTTGTTGGGCGCCGCCGGCGTGACCGTGACGACGTCCTTCAGGCCCTTGATCTCGTCGCCGACCTCGGTGAAGGCGGCCTTGGGGTCGGCGCTGCCCTTGGCGTCGACGACGACCATCAGGGGGCCGTTGAAGCCGGGGCCGAAGCCTTCGGAGAGCAGGTCGTAGGCGCGGCGCTGGGTGGTGGAGGTGGGCTGGGAGCCGTCGTCGGGCAGGCCCAGCTCCAGGGAGGCGGCGGGGAGCGCCGCCGCGCCGAGGCCGACCACGCCGAGCAGGAGGACGGCGACCGGCCGGCGGACGACGAAGCGGGCCCAGCGGGTGCCCATGTTGGGGCGGCCGGGGTTCTTCGGGGCCCTGCCGCCGCCGAGCAGCCTGCTCTTCTCACCGGTCGGCTTCACCCTGCGGCCGGCGTAGCCGAGCAGCGCGGGGATCAGCGTGAGGGCGATCAGGACGGCGATGGCGACGGTGCCCGCCGCGGCGACGCCCATCTTCGTCAGCATCGGGATGTTGACGACGGACAGGCCGACCAGGGCGATGAGGACGGTCAGGCCGGCGAAGACCACCGCGGAGCCCGCGGTGCCGACGGCGCGGCCGACGGCCTCCTCGCGTTCGCGGCCCTCGGCGAGTTCGGCACGGTAGCGGGAGACGATGAACAGGGCGTAGTCGATGCCGACGGCGAGGCCGATCATCGAGGCCAGGGTGGAGGTGGTGGAGCCCAGGTCCAGGGCGGAGGCGAGCGCGGTGATCGTGGAGACGCCGATGCCGACGCCGATGACCGCGGTCAGCAGGGGCAGTCCGGCGGCGAGCAGGGAGCCGAAGGTGATGACGAGGACGACGGCGGCGATCGCGATGCCGATGACCTCGCTGGAGCCGGTCTCGGGCGTCGCGTTCAGCGCGTCGCCGCCGACCTCGACGGTCAGCCCGGCGTCCCGCGCGTGCTGGGCGGCGGGCCTTCAGGGCGTCCCGGGAGGAGTCCTCAAGTTCCATGCCGGAGACCTTGTACTTCACCGAGGCGTAGGCGACGGTGCCGTCCTTGCTGACGGCGTGGCCGCGCGGTAGGGGTCGGCGACGGAGGCGACCTCGGAGCCGCTTCCCAGCTCCTTGACGGTCTTCTCGACGGCCGCCTTGTTGCCGGCGTCCGTCATCTTCCCGCCGTGGTCGGCCTTGAAGACGACCCGGGCGGTGGCACCGTCGGCACTCATGCCGGGGAAGCGCTGTTCCAGCAGGTCGAAGGCCTTCTGGGCCTCGGTGCCGGGGATGGAGAAGGATGTGTTGCCGGCCGCCGGCGCGGAGGCGGCGCCCACCCCCGCGAGGGTGAGCAGGGCGACCCATATGAGGGCGACGAAGTGGCGTCGCCGGAAGGCGAGCCGGCCGAGTTTGTAGAGGAACGTGGCCACGGAGGCGTACTCCCGGTCAGGTCGTGGATTGAGCTGGGCAGGGGTGATCAGCCCGACGACGTGAGCGGTGACGTCAGGTGGAGGCTGGTCTCAGGCTGGTTCGAGGGGAGTGTCAGTCGGTCTGCACGCCGAGGGCGGGGAGGACCACGGCGTCGATGTACGAGGTGAGGAAGGCCCGGGTGGGCGGCTGGTCGTCCAGCAGGGCCCGGGTGGCGAAGCCGCCGACCATCATGTGCAGCAGGAACTCGATCGCCGGGCAGTCCGGGCGGACCTCGCCCCGGTCGACCGCGCGTTGCAGCACCTGCCGGAACCCGCCCATCTCGGGGTCGACCATCTGGTCGCGGAAGGCCACGCGCAGATCGTCGTTGTGGTGCATCGCCATGGCGACGCCCCGCATCAGCGCGGAGTTCCGCTCCATGGTGCAGTCGTCCTCCAGCGACACGATGGCGTGCAGGTCACCGCGGAGGGAACCGGTGTCGATGTCCTCCGTGCGGACCCGCTTGCTGTGCCGCAGCGCCTTGACGACCAGTTGGGCCTTGCCGCCCCACTGGCGGTAGAGCGTGGCCTTGCTGGAGCGGGTGCGGGCGGCGACGGCGTCCATGGTGAGGGCGTCGTAGCCGACCTCCCGGAGCAGGTCGAGCACGGCCTCGTACAGCTCGGCCTCGCGCTCGGGGGTGATCCGGCTGCGACGCGCCGTCGAGACGGCTTCGGTCATGCCTGTCACCTTCCCCGCTCCCGGAACTTTCCTCGTCGTACTTCCAAGAAGATACCCCGGGCATCTGCGAAACGAAACGGTTTCGTACGTGTGCTGGGTCACGAAGGTGAAGACCCCGTAAGCGCCCGGACGCGCCGGCTCACGAGTTGCTGGTGCCCCGGGACCGGAAAAGCATGGGGAGGTGAGCTATCTGCGCTGCCCCCACCTCAGCGGCGACCTGCTGTGTTTCGTGGCCGAGGACGACCTCTGGCTGGCCCCCCTCGACGCCCCGGGCCGCGCCTGGCGGCTCACCGTGGACCGCACCAAGACCGGGCCCCCGCGCTTCTCACCCGACGGCCGGCACATCGCGTACACGTCCTGGCGCAGCCTCGCCCCCGAGATCCACCTCGTCGCCGTCGACGGCGGCCCCGCGCGGCAGCTCACGCACTGGGGCAGCGCCGACACCCAGGTCCGCGGCTGGACGCCCCCCGACCCGGACGGCACCACCGGCATTCTGGCCGTCGCCTCCCACGGCCAGCCCTTCTCGCACTTCACCTGGGCCTACAAGGTCCCCGCCGACGGCGACCCGGGCGGACGGCTGCCCTGGGGACCGGTCGCCGACATCCAGGCCGCCGACCTCGCCGGCGAGCACAGGACCCTGCTGCTCACCGGCACCCCGCCGCACGAACCGGCCTCGTGGAAGCGTTACCGCGGCGGCGCCACGGGCCGGCTGTGGCTGCACGGGCAGCGGCTCCTGCCGGACCTCGGCGGCCATCTGTCCTCCCCCGTGTTCGTCGCCGGCCGGATCGCCTTCCTCTCCGACCACGAGGGCGTCGGCAACCTCTACTCCTGCGCCCACGACGGCACCGACCTGCGCCGCCACACCGACCACGACACCTTCTACGCCCGGCACGCCGCCGGTGACGGCGACCGCGTGGTCTACCAGTGCGCGGGCGACCTGTGGCTGGTGGACGACTTCTCCCGCGACGGCGTGCCGCGCCGGCTCGACGTCCGGCTCGCCGGACCGCGCACCGGCCGCCGCCGCCACCAGGTACCGGCCGCGCAGGAGGTCGACGGCATCTCCGTGGACGAGACCGGCCGGGCCAGTGCCGTCGTCGTCCGCGGCAGCCTGTACTGGCTCACCCACCGCGACGGCCCCGCCCGCACCATCACCGACACGCCCGGCGTCCGGGTACGGCTCCCGGAGATGCTGGGCGCCACCGGGCAGGTCGCCTACGTCACCGACGCCGAGGGCGAGGACGCCGTCGAGATCGCCCACCTGCCCCGCGCCACCGGCGACCGCCCGCCCCGCCGGCTCGCCTCCGGCGCACTGGGCCGCGTCCGCGAACTGGTCTGCGACCCGCAGGGCGAACGGCTGGCCGTCGCCTCGCACGACGGACGGCTGCTGCTGATCGACGTGCCGGAGGAGGAAGCGGGAGAGGAAGAGGGCGGTTCGCCGGCCGGGCGGGTGACCGAGCTGGTGCGGTCCGGGAACGGGCCCGTCCGTGACCTCGCCTTCTCCCCCGACGGCTCCTGGCTCACCTGGTCCCACCCCGGCATCGGCCGCACCCTGCGCCAGATCAAACTGGCCCGGATCAAGGACCGGCTCATCGTGGACGTGACCAACGGCCGCTTCGAGGACGAGAACCCGGTGTTCACCCGCGACGGCCGCTACCTCGCCTTCCTCTCCTGGCGCGGCTTCGACCCGGTGTACGACGTCCACACCGGCGACCTGTCCTTCCCGCTCGGCTGCCGCCCGTACCTCGTCCCGCTCTCCTCGGCGACCCCCTCCCCCTTCGCCCTGAACCCCGAGGGCCGCCCCGCCGCCGGCGGACTCGACCCGCTGGTGGACGGCGAGGACACCGGCGAGGCCGGCACGGTGACGGTCGAGGTGGAGGGGCTGGAGAACAGGGTCACGCCGTTCCCGGTCATCGCATCCAAGTACTCCGCGCTGTACCCGGTCGCCGGCGGCGGCCTGGTCTGGCTGCGCTGGCCGATCTCCGGCGCGCTCGGCGAGACCTTCGCCAGCCCCGACGACACCACGGGCCGGCCGACCCTCGAACACTTCGGCATCGGCAAGGCCAAGAAGTCCGAACTCGTCGGCCACCTCGACTGGTTCGCCGTCAGCGGCGACGGCACCCGGCTGGTCGTCGTCGACGAGGGCGACCTGCGGGCCGTACCGTCGACCGAGACCGGCGACAACGACACGACCGTCTGGATCGACTCGCGCCGCATCCTGCACGAGGCCGACCCGGCCGCCGAGTGGCGCCAGGCCTACGAAGAGGCGGGACGCCTGATCCGCGCCTACTTCTGGGACCCGGGCATGTGCGGCATCGACTGGGAGGCGGTGCTCGACCAGTACCGTCCCCTGGTCGAACGGGTCGCCTCCCCCGACGAGTTCGCGGACCTGCTCCGCGAGGTCCTCGGCGAACTCGGCACCTCCCACGCCTACGTCACCGCCGCCCGCCGCAACGAGGGCCCGCCCCACTACCAGCGCCGGCAGGGCCTCCTCGGTGCCGACCTCGTCCGCCGCGACGGCCGCTGGCTGGTCGGACGCGTCCTGCCCGGCGACTCCTCCGATTCCAAGGCCCGCTCACCGCTGGCCGGCACGGGCATCCGCGAGGGCGCCGTCCTCACCCACGTCGACGGCCGCCCGGTCGACCCGGTCACCGGCCCCTACCCCCTGCTCGCCGGCTCCGGCGGTACGACCGTGGAGCTGACGTTCACCCCCGCCGCGGGCGAACCCGGCCGGGCCCGGCGGGTCGCCGTCGTCCCGCTCGTCGACGAACGCCCGCTGCGCTACCAGGACTGGGTGGCCAAACGCCGCCAGGTCGTCCGGGAGCTGAGCGACGGCAAGTGCGGCTACCTGCACATCCCCGACATGGGCGGCTCCGGCTGGGCCCAGTTCAACCGCGACCTGCGCATGGAGGTCTCCCGGCCCGCACTGATCGTGGACGTCCGCGGCAACGCGGGCGGGCACATCAGCGAACTCGTCATCGAGAAACTGACCCGTACGATCCTCGGCTGGGACCTGACCCGGGACGCGCAACCGGTGTCGTACACCTCCAACGCCCCCCGGGGCCCGGTGGTGGCCCTCGCCGACGAGGCGACCTCCTCCGACGGCGACATGATCACGGCGGCCTTCAAACTGCTCGGGCTCGGCCCGGTGGTCGGCCAGCGCACCTGGGGCGGAGTCGTCGGCATGACCGGCCGGCACCGGCTGGGCGACGGCACCGTCATCACCGTCCCGATGAACGCGGCCTGGTTCGACGCCTACGGCTGGTCCGTGGAGAACCACGGCGTCGCCCCGGACCTCGACATCACGCGCACCCCGCTGGACTGGGCGGAGGGCCGCCACGCCCAACTGGCCGACGCCGTCCGGCTGGCCCTGGACCTCCTGGCGGCCACCCCCGCGGCGACGCCACCGGGACACCGCGACGTCCCGGACCGGTCCCGGCCGAAACTGCCGCCGCGGAACGTCTCCTGACGGACCGTCCCCCGCACGCCGGCGCGGGGCACCCCTCACGAAGAAGGGCACCCCACGCCGGACCGGCCGGAGCCGAGCGCGTCGACTAGGCGTCGTAGTCCTGGTCGAAGCGGTCCTCCGCGTGCTTCTCCGTGTCCTCGACGTCACGGTGGCCCGGACGGCCCCGCTCGGGCTGCCGGCCCTGAGGCTGCCGGCCCTGGCGCTCCTGCTGGCCGCGCTGGCCGGCCCTCTCGCGGGCCTGGCCGGGCTTCTCCTCGGCCTGCTCGTGCTGCCGGCCCGACTTCTCCTGGAACTGGTCCTTCATACCCATGTGGGTTCACTCCCGTAAGTGGGTGGGGAATCGGCCCCTCGGTGGGGCCTCGACCAGATTCACACGGGCGAACACGGAGTGCATGTCGATCAGTTACGGTGCGTGGCCCTCGCCGTCTCGTCGGCCGCCCCACCTGCGCCGACCAGCCCGGAGCGCATGCCCTGGAGCCGGGGCGCGAACCGCTTCATCTCGCGCTGACCGACCGTCCCGATGAGCGCCGGGAGATACCCGCGCACGCCCTGCATGCCGCGCAGCCACCACTGCCCGTACACATGCGCCGAGCGCCGCTCGATCCCGGCGACCAGCCGGTCCACGGCCGGGCCCAGCGGGTACGTCTTGTTCGACGGCCACGGCAGCCGCTGCCGCAGCTCCCGCATGACGTCGTCCTGGTCGGCGCCGCGCACCATGTCGGTGTCGGTCCAGGACAGATAGGCGACCCCGACGCGCACGCCCCGGTAACCGACCTCGGCGCGCAGACTGTGCGCGTACGCCTCCACACCCGACTTGGACGCGCAGTACGCCGACATCATCGGCGCCGGCGTGATCGCGGCGAGCGAGGCGATCTGGAGCAGATAGCCGCGGCTCTCGGCCAGCACCGGCAGGAACGCCCGCGCGGTCACCGCCGAACCGATCAGGTTCACCTCGATCACCCGCCGCCATGCCTGCGGATCGGAGTCGGCGAAGGGACCGCCGGTCGCCACACCGGCGTTGGCGACCACGATGTCGACCTTCCCGAAGCGTTCCTTCACCTCCCGCGCGACCCGGCTCATCGCCTCGTGGTCGGTGACGTCGGCGTACCAGTGGGCGCTCTCGCTGTGCAGCCGCCCGGAGACCTCCTTGAGGACCTCCTCCTCCAGACCGACCAGCGCGACCTTCGCCCCGCGCGCGGACAGCTTGCGCGCCAGCAGCTCACCGACGCCGCGCGCCGCTCCCGTGACGACCGCGACCTGTCCTTCGAGGCTGACCCTGCTCATGCGCCCTCCTTGATCTGCTGCACGGGTACGACAGGGGAACCTGCCGGAGACTTCGGGGAGTCGACCCCGGTGACGTACGTGCCGACCAGTTCCCGGATGCGGCCGCTCACCGGCCCGGGCGCCTCGATCGGGGTCATGTGGCCTATGCCGGGCAGCTCGGTGAGCCCGACGCAGCACGGCAGCGCGGCGACCAGCGCACGGGCGTGCCGCGGGGGTGTGAGCCGGTCGGACGCGCCGTGCAGGACGGCGGTGGGCACGTGCAACTCCCGCACGCCGTGGTCGAGGTCGAGCGTGCCCAGCACCCCGGCCCAGGCGTGGCGCACGGAGCGCGGGCAGCCGTGCACGATGCGCGCGCACGCCTCCACCATGTGCCGGGCCGAACCGGCGCCCATCGTCCCGTACTTGAGGACGCGCAGGGCGACGGGCGTGACCGGTCCCAGGGGGGCGCGCGAGCCGAGGACGCGCCCGGTGATCCAGGTGCGCACACGTCCGGCGCGCATCGGCACCAGCCGCGACTCGGCGATCAGCCGCGAACTCCCCGTGCTGCACAGCAGGACGGCGGCGGCGTGTTCGCGCAGGCGGGGGCGCCCGGCGGCGGCCATGACCGTCATACCGCCCATGGAGTGGCCGACGACCAGCGCCTTCTCCCCGCGGGCGAGTGTCTGCGCGAGCACCGCTTCGAGGTCGTCCGCCAGCGCGTCGGTGGTGCAGGCGGGGCTCGCCGGACTGCGTCCGTGGCCCCTCTGGTCGTAGGCGATCACCCGGTGATCGGCCGCCAGATCCCGTATCTGGGCCGCCCAGAACGCCGTCGAGCAGGTCCAGCCGTGGGAGAGGACGACCGGGGGCGCGTCCCGCGGGCCGTGCACCTCGACGTGCAGCCGCGCGCCGTCGGCGGACGTGACGGTGAGGGTGCGGGAGGGGACGGGCGGGGCGTACGGACCGGAGGCCATGGAGGCGACCGGGGCGCGCCGGCTCATGCGGCGGCCCCGCTGCGCCGGGTCCCGTCGCCCTGCGCCGGCGCGGTGCGCCCGGCGGCGCGCACGACCTCGTACTCCGCGAGATCCACCCGCCGGGTCGCGCGCCGGAACTCGGTCGTCGTACCGGGCCAGATGGTCGTGTTGCGGCCACTCGCGTCCAGGTACCAGCTAGTGCAGCCGCCGGTGTTCCACACGGTCCGCTCCATGCGCTCCTGCACCCGGTGGTTCCAGGTCTCGACGGCGGCGGGCCGGGCGTCCAGGGCGGTGCCGTCGCCCAGGACGTCGAGCTGGCGCAGGTAGTCGGCCAGGTAGTTCAACTGGGACTCGATCATGAGGATCATGGAGGAGTTCCCGAGGCCGGTGTTGGGCCCGATGACCGTCATGAAGTTCGGGAACCCGGCCGCCGTGGCGCCGCGCAGCGCTCGCATGCCGTTCTTCCAGGACTCGGCGAGCGTCATGCCGTCGGCGCCGACCACCCGCTCGGCGATGGGCATGTCCGTGACGTGGAAGCCCGTACCGAAGATGATCGCGTCGACCTCGGCCTCGGTGCCGTCGGCCGCGACGACCGTCGATCCGCGGACCTCGCTGAGCCCGCTGGCGACGACATCCACATTGGGCCGGGCGAGCGCCGGGTAGTACGTGCTGGAGAGCAGGATGCGCTTGCAGCCGATGCGGTAGTCGGGGGTCAGCCTGGCGCGCAGGGCCGGGTCCTTGACGGCGCGGGCCATGTTGCGCTTGGCGAGCTGTTCGACGAGGCCGAGTTCGTCGGGGCGCTTGGTGAACGCCTGGACCTGCAGCTCGCGGATGCCCCACAACAGCCCGCGCCGGACCTGGGCGGTGACGGGCAGCCGCCGGTGCAGCCAGCGTTCGGCGCCGCTGATGGCCCGGTCGACGCGGGGCATCACCCACGGCGGGGTGCGCTGGAAGAGGGTGAGCCGGCCGGCCTGCGGCTGGATGGCGGGCACGATCTGGATGGCGGAGGCGCCGGTGCCGACCATGGCGACGTGCTTGCCGCGCAGGTCGTAGTCGTGGTCCCAGCGGGCGGAGTGGAACACCTTGCCGGGGAAGGACTCCAGGCCCGGGATCCGGGGGATCTTCGGGTCGGACAGGGGCCCGGTGGCGGAGACGACGACGTCGGCGGTCAGCGTGCCGCGCGTGGTCTCGACGGTCCACCGCAGCTTCTCGGTGTCCCAGGTCATCAGCTCGACCTCGGAGCCCAGGCGCAGGTGCGGGCGCAGTCCGAACAGATCGGTGACGTGCTCCAGGTAGGCGCGGATGTGCTGCTGCCCGGAGAAGGTGCGCGGCCAGTCGGGGTGCGGCGCGAAGGAGAAGGAGTACAGGTGGGAGGGCACGTCGCAGGCGCACCCGGGGTAACTGTTGTCCCGCCAGGTGCCACCGACGCTGTCGGCCCGCTCCAGGACGACGAAGTCGGTGATCCCTTCGCGGCGCAGCCGCACGGCGGCCCCGAGACCGCCGAAGCCGGACCCGATCACCACCACCCGTACATGCTCGTGCTCGGCCATCCCGAAGCCTCCACGCATCACCTAGGAACTCTGCCAGTGACCACTGGCGCAATGGGACTGTAGAGCAGCTCCGTACCGAGCGGTAGGGGGCGGGGGAAGGAAGTTACCGGCGGTACACCATAGGCTGCGGTCGTGGCACAGGACGCAGAGCACTTCGAGGCCCACCCCGGGGCGGCGCACCCGCCGGCGCCGCGCGAGTACCGCACGGAGGAACTGGCCCGGCTGGCCGGCATCACCGTGCGCACCCTGCGCTTCTACCGCGAGCGCAAACTGCTGCCGCCACCCCGCCGCGAGGGCCGCATCGCCTGGTACGACGACCACCACCTGGCCCGGCTGCGCACCGTCGCGGCCCTCCTGGAGCGCGGCCACACCCTGACCGGCATCGCCGAGCTGGCCGAGGCCTTCGACCACGGACGCGACGTCGCCGACCTGCTCGGCGTCGGCACCCCCAGCGAGGAGGAACCGGTCCGCCTCACCCCCGAGGAACTCGCCGCCCGCTTCGAGGGCGAGGTCACCCCCGACAACCTCGCCGCCGCCATGGAACTGGGCTACCTCGGCACCGACGGCGACGAGATCGTCCACATCAGCCGGCGCCTGCTCGACGTCTCCTCCGCCCTGGTCCGCGAGGGCATACCGCTCGCCGAGGTCCTGGCGGCCGGCGCCCGCGTCCGCGAACACGCCGACACCCTGGCCGCCCTCTTCACCGACCTGATCCTGCGCCACGCCCCCGAGGAAGACCTCCACCGCCTACGCCCCCTGGCCCGCAGCGTCGTGGAGGCGGAACTCTCCCTGGCCCTGGACCGCCGCATGGCCGAGCGCGGCCAGGAGCGCCCGTAGGCCCGCTACAGGTCGTACACGACGGTGACCGGAGCATGGTCGGACCACCGCTCGGCATGCGTGGCCGCGCGCTCGACGAGACCCTTGACCGCCCGGCCGGCGAGCCCGGGCGTGGCGACGTGGTAGTCGATCCTCCAGCCTGAATCGTTGTCGAAAGCCCGGCCCCGGTAGGACCACCACGTGTACGGGCCCTCGGTGTCCGGGTGGAGGGTGCGGACGACGTCGACGTAGCCGCCGTCCGCCGGGTCGAGGACCCGGCTCAGCCAGGCGCGCTCCTCGGGCAGGAAGCCGGAGTTCTTCGTGTTGCCGCGCCAGTTCTTCAGGTCGGCCTGCTGGTGGGCGATGTTCCAGTCGCCGCAGACCAGCACCTCGCGCCCGTCGGCGGCGGCCCGCTCGCGCAGGTCCTTCAGGTGGGCGAGGAACTCGTCCATGAAGCGGACCTTCTCGTCCTGCCGTTCGGTGCCGGCCTCGCCGGAGGGGAGGTAGAGGGAGGCGACGGTGACGCCGGGCAGGTCGGCCTCGACGTAGCGCCCGCTGCCGTCGAACTCGGCCGAGCCGAAGCCGACCCGGACCCGGTCGGGTTCACGGCGCGTGCAGAGGGAGACTCCCGCGCGGCCCTTCGCGGCGGCCGGGGCGTGGGTGACGTACCAGCCGTCGGGCCGGCGGACCTCCTCGGGCAACTGGTGCGGCTCGGCGCGGACCTCCTGGAGGCAGACGACGTCCGCCTCGGTCCCGGCGAGCCACTCCACGAAGCCCTTCTTCGCGGCGGCTCGCAGCCCGTTCACGTTCACGGAGGTCACATTCAGCACCCGGGCACCCTACCGGCACACTGGTCGGGGTCCGCACCCCCCGGACCCCTGCCGCCGACTGCACAGAATCCCGATACTCAGTATGAATATACGTCGCGTTCGGTTCGATCACCCCGACGCCACCAAGCTCAACGACGAGGTCCAGGCCGAGTACCACCTGCGCTACGGCGACGGAGGCGACGCCACGGCCCTCGACCCCGCCGACTTCCACCCGCCCCGGGGCCTGTACCTGATCGCGTACGACGAGCACGACCGCCCCGTGGCCACCGGCGGCTGGCGCAGCCAGGACCGCAACGAGGAGGGCAACGAGGACGGCGACGCCGAACTCAAGCGCATGTACGTCGTCGAGGAGATGCGCGGCCGGGGCCTGGCCCGCCGCATCCTCGCGGAGCTGGAGGAGGACGCCCGCGCGGCCGGCCGGCTCCGCATGGTCCTGGAGACGGGCACCAAGCAGCCCGAGGCGATCGCCCTGTACACCTCCAGCGGCTACGCGCCGTGCGTGAAGTTCGGCTACTACCGCCACTACGAGGACAGCCGCTGCTACGCCAAGCGGCTCTGAACCGCGCACGCCCCGGGCCCCGCACCGCTCCCCCGGCGGCGTGGGCCCGGCCTCGTGCCAGGCCCGGAAACGACGAAGATCCCGACCGATCGTGATGATCGGCGGGATCTTCGTCCACCGTCCCGAGCTGACTCGAGGACAGTTGTGCGTGGACCTGAGGGGATTCGAACCCCTGGCCCCCTCGATGCGAACGAGGTGCGCTACCGGACTGCGCCACAGGCCCTTGCAACGAGTGAAACTCTAGCATCCCGATCGCGGTGCCCGGAAATCCGCTCCCTGACTGGTCAGGGCGGGCCGGGCGGGGTGCGGGCGGCCCGGCTCACTCGTTGGCGGCGCGCGGGCGTCCGTCCTCGTCGCACTGGTCGAAGAGCGGGGTACGGCCGCGTTCACGTGCCCGGCGGGCGGAGGCCGCGCGGCGTGCGTCGCTGCGGCCGGCCGCCGGCTTCTCCCCGGACGCGGCGGCCGCCTCGTCCGCTTCGTCCTGCGGCGCGTGGCCCGCCTCGCGCTCCGGCGCGACCGAGCTGGACCGCGCCGAACTCCAGGTGTCGGGCGCCCCCAGATCCACGTCGGAGGTGGCGCGCGGAGCGACCGGCGCGGTGACGTACGTCGGCAGGGGCACCGGTACGGGGTCCCAGCTCTCCCCGTGCCCGGGCCTGCGCTGCCGCTCCCGCTGCTGGTCGACCCATTCGGCGTGGTCGGTCTGCTCGACGAGGGCACGGCGGTCCGCGGCGAGCGCGGAGAGGCCGGTGTCGGTCCCGCCGTCCGAACCCTGTTCCAACTGGTCAGCGCCGGGGCCCGCGTCGTGCGGGGCCCGGCGGCGCGGCTGGCGCTCCCGCAGGCGCTGGGCGGCGATCTCGGCACGCCGGCGGTCCATCTGGTAGGCGAACCGGCGGCGCTCCTGCGTGCGCAGGTAGGCGATGTAGCCGCTGAGCGTCGCGGCCGGCACGGCGGGCACCCACAGGAAGGCGAGCCCGCCGACGGCGGCGACGATCGCGCCGAGCGTGAAGGCGAGGAAGAGCATCACGGTGGTGCGCCGTCGGCGCGCGAGCACCTTGGAGCGCCGGGCGCGTGCCTCGGCCGCCTCCGTCGAGGGCTCGCGCCGCGCGGCCGGCTCCCGCTGGGCCGGGACCGTGACCCCGGGCGGGTGGCCGGATCCCGGCCCGGCCGCCGGCTCGGCGGCCCGGTCGCGTGCCGGTCCGGTGCCGCCGGGTGTCTCGGGCTCGGCGTCCGGGGTGGTCTGACGGCGGGTCGGAGGCATGGCGAAGGCCCGGACGTCCACCGAATCGGTGACCGCGTCCGGATCGCCGGCGTCCGGCTCCCCCTCCTGGGTGGAGCGCGCCAGCAGGTCCCTGGCGTACCGGCGCTCCATCCCCGCCCGTCCGGACAGCAGCCGGATGGCGGTGCTGAAGCGTTCCGTCGGACGGGCCTCGTTCAGCTCGTCCTGCCTACGGAGCCACATCGGCACCAAGTAGGCGGCCCAGGCCCCGACAATGACTGCGTAGATGAGGCCGCTGCTGCTCACGCCTCACACGGTAGAGGGGTTTGCGTGAGGCCATCCGCCAATTGGGCCGGTGTGTCGCACGATCCGGCTGATATTTCCAGCATTTTTTGGGACCGATGCGATCAGCGGACCGTCGCAGGCGCGAATTATGCGCCTCCGGAACGGTCGCCATCCGATCAATTTCGAACACATATTCAATTTCCCGGGCGTTCGGCCGGATTCCCCGGGGCGCCTGCCGGCCCCCCGGCGCGCCGGGCCTCGCGGGAGCGCGCCCGGTGCCAGCGCGCGAGCAGCCCGTCGGGCACCTCTTCCGCGGTGAGCGCGAAGACGAGGTGGTCGCGCCAGGCCCCGTCGATGTGCAGATAACGCGGCCGGATCCCCTCCTCGCGGAATCCGAGTTTTTCCACGACCCGGCGGCTCGGCCGGTTCTCGGGGCGAATGCAGACCTCGACGCGGTGCAGCCCGACGGTGCGGAAACAGTGGTCCACCACGAGCGCGACGGCCGTCGGCATCACCCCGCGTCCGGCCACGCCCGCGTCCACCCAGTAACCGACGTGTCCGGAACACATCGATCCCCAGGTGATCCCGGCGACCGTGAGCTGTCCGACCAGCCGCCCCTGGTACTCGATGACGAACGGCAGCATCCGGCCCGCGCCGGCCTCGGCCCGCAGATGCCGGACCATCTGGCGGTAGGTCGGCCGGTGCGCGACCGGCCCGCTCGGCGTGGGCGGCGGGATGGTCGCCTCCCAGGGGCGCAGCCAGTCACGGTTGCGCCGGTTCACCTCGCGCCAGACCCGCTGGTCGCGCAGCTTTATCGGCCGGAGGACGACCTCGCCGTCCGCCAGCACGACGGGCCAGGAGAGGCTGTTCAGCTCGCACCCCCACCGCTGCCGGGTCTGGGGTGGTCACCGCCGCGGAGCTGGTCGACGGCGTGGACGAGGAGGGGCTCCAGGACGGCGAGGCCGTCCCGCACCCCTCCGGTGGACCCGGGCAGGTTGACGATCAGCGTTCCGCCGGCCACGCCCGCCAGCCCCCGGGACAGCGCGGCGGTCGGCACCTTGTCCCGCCCGTACGCGCGGATGGCCTCGGCGATGCCCGGCACCTCGTGGTCGATGACCGCGCGGGTCGCCTCGGGGGTGCGGTCGGTGGGCGAGACGCCCGTGCCGCCGGTGGTGACGACCACGTCGTACGCGGCCTCCACGGCCTCCCGCAGCACCGCCTCGACCGGATCGCCGTCGGGCACCACCCGCGGCCCGTCCACGGCGAAGCCGAAGCCCTCGAGGCCGCGCACGACCAGCGGGCCGCCCCTGTCCTCGTAGACCCCGGCGGCGGCCCGGTTGGACGCGGTGACGACCAGCGCGGCGTACGGCGCCGACAGCGCACCGCCGGTCACGCCGTCACCCGTCATGCCACCGGCGGTCACGCCGCCGGTCATGCCCGGCTCCAGTCGCCCGACGCGCCGCCCGTCTTCTCCTCCACCCGTACGTCCGTGATGACCGCTCCCTTGTCGACCGCCTTGACCATGTCGATCACGGTGAGCGCGGCGACCGTCACCGCGGTGAGGGCCTCCATCTCGACGCCCGTCCGGTCCGTCGTCCTGACGGCGGCCCGGATCTCCACGGCGTCGTCCGCGACCGACAGATCCAGTCTCACACCGGACACCGACAACGGGTGGCACAGCGGGATGAGATCCGGGGTGCGCTTGGCACCCATGATCCCCGCGATGCGGGCGGTGGCGAGGGCGTCCCCCTTGGGCATCCCCTCACCGCGCAGCAGCTCGACCACGCGCGGTGAGACGAGGACCCGGCCGCTGGCGCGGGCGGTGCGCGCGGTCACGTCCTTCCCGGACACGTCGACCATGCGGGCCGCGCCCGCCTCGTCGATGTGCGTCAGTCGGTCCTGCACAGGGCGTCCGGGGGTCTCCCCCCGGGAAGGCACAGTCATGGTGTGGCGCTCCCGGTCCGGGCCCGGCGCGGTGCGGTGCGCGGGCCTGCTGTGCGCGACACGCTACCGCCAAGCCGGGGCGCGCAGCGGACGAGGATCGTCCTGTGGACGGGCACGCGCGCACGTCAGCCGAGGAGGACGACCTCCACCTCGGTGCCGGGCTCCACCGACTCCACGTCCTCGGGGACGACGATCAGCGCGTTGGCCCGCGCGAGCGCCGCGACGAGGTGGGAGCCCGCGCCGCCCACGGGGGTGACCTTCCCGTCGGCGTGGACGCCGCGCAGGAACTGGCGGCGCCCCCGGGGCGAGCGCAGCGCCTCGTCCGCCGTGAGCGCGGCCCGCGCGCGGGGCCGGTGGACGTCCGTCAGGCCCGACAGGGTGCGGATGGCGGGTCGGACGAACAGCTCGAAGGAGACGTACGACGACACCGGGTTGCCGGGCAGGGCCAGCAGCGGGATGTGGTCGGGGCCGATGGAGCCGAAGCCCTGGGGCTTGCCTGGCTGCATGGCGAGCCTGCGGAACTCGACGCCGCTGCCCGCCTCGTCCGCGTCACCGGCGTACGACAGCGCCTCCTTGACGACGTCGTACGCCCCGACGCTCACGCCGCCCGTGGTCACCAGCAGGTCCGCGCGGATGAGCTGATCCTCGATGGTGGAGCGGAGCGTCTCGGCGTCGTCGGCGACGGCACCGACCCGGTAGGCGATGGCGCCCGCGTCCCGCGCGGCGGCGGTGAGCGCGAAGCTGTTGGAGTCGTGGATCTGACCCGGGCCCAGTTCCTCACCGGGCTGCACGAGTTCGCTGCCGGTGGACAGGACGACCACGCGCGGGCGCGGACGCACCCGGACCGTGCCGCGGCCGATCGCGGCGAGCAGCGCGAGCTGCGGCGGGCCGAGGACCGTGCCGGCCTCCAGGGCCAGGTCGCCGGCCTTCACGTCGCTGCCCCTGGCGCGCACGTGCGCGCGTGCCGCGGCGGACCGGTACACGTGCACGTGCCCCTCGGCGCCCTGGGGAGCGAGGCTGCGCGACCGCATGCCGCTCACCGGGCCCTCGCCGAGCCCTCCGTCGGTCCACTCGACGGGGACGACGGTCTCGGCGCCGGGCGGCAGCGGCGCGCCGGTCATGATGCGCGCGGCCTGCCCGGGACCGACCCGGACCGGGTCGGCCGCGCCCGCCGCGACGTCCCCGACGACCTCCAGGACGGCCGGGAACTCCTCGCCGGCGCCCGCGATGTCCGCGACCCGCACCGCGTACCCGTCCATGGAGCTGTTGTCGAACGGCGGCAGGGACACCGGCACCATGACGTCCTCGACCAGGACGCAGCCCTGGGCGTCGAGCAGTTGCAGCTCGATGGGTTCCAGGGGGCGGACGGCCGAGAGGATGTCCTCCAGGTGCTCGTCCACCGACCACAGGTCGTCCGGGGCGGCGGGGCGGGTCGCGGCGCTGCTCAAGGCTGCTGCATCTCCTCGGCTACGTAACTGCGGAGCCAGGTCCGGAAGTCCGGGCCCAGGTCCTCACGTTCGCATGCGAGTCTGACAATGGCACGGAGGTAGTCGCCGCGGTCGCCGGTGTCATAGCGGCGGCCCTTGAAGACGACGCCGTGCACGGGGCCGCCGGCCTTCTCGTCCTGGGCGAGCTGCTGGAGGGCGTCGGTGAGCTGGATCTCGCCGCCGCGGCCCGGCTCGGTGGTGCGCAGTATGCCGAAGATGCGCGGGTCGAGGACGTAGCGGCCGATGACCGCGTAGTTCGAGGGGGCGTCCGCCGGGTCCGGCTTCTCGACCAGTCCGGTCACCTTGACCACGTCGCCGTCGGCGGTGGCCTCCACGGCCGCGCAGCCGTAGAGGTGCATCTGCTCGGGCGCGACCTCCATGAGGGCGATCACGCTGCCGCCGTGCCGCTCCTGGACCTCGATCATGCGCTGGAGCAGGGGGTCCCGCGGGTCGATGAGGTCGTCACCGAGGAGGACGGCGAACGGTTCGTGACCGACGTGCGGGGCGGCGCACAGCACGGCGTGACCGAGTCCCCGGGGGTCGCCCTGGCGCACGTAGTGCATGGTGGCCAGGTCGCTGGACTCCTGCACCTTCGCGAGCCGTTCGGCGTCGCCCTTCTTGCCGAGCGCCGACTCCAGCTCGTAGTTGCGGTCGAAGTGGTCCTCCAGGGGGCGCTTGTTGCGCCCGGTGACCATGAGGACGTCGTCGAGTCCCGCCGCCACGGCCTCCTCGACCACATACTGGATCGCCGGCTTGTCCACAACCGGCAGCATCTCCTTGGGAGTGGCTTTGGTCGCCGGCAGGAACCGGGTGCCGAGACCTGCCGCGGGGATGACAGCCTTGCTGATCCTGGGGTGGGACTGAGTCATGCCCGCAACCATATCCGGTGTCTTTGTGGGAGATCTGTGGCTCCGGTTGGTTGAGCCTTATATCGCCTGCATTAAGAGAAGGGTGCGAGAACGACCAGTGGAACTCGGCGGACGTACGGGCGAGCCTGACAAGGGCGGGTTGCGGCGGGAGATCCTCGCGGTGAGGAACGGGTTGACGGCGGATGACGTCCGGGAGGCGGGCCGCGCGCTGGCGGAACGCGCGCTGGAGCTGCCCGAGCTGGCCGACGCGCGCACGGTGGCGGCGTACGTCTCCGTGGGCGGCGAACCGGGCACGCTCGCGCTGGTGGACGCGCTGCGCGCCCGCGGGGTGCGGGTGCTGCTCCCCGTGCTGCTGCCCGACAACGATCTGGACTGGGGCGAGTACACCGGCCGGGACTCCCTCGCGCGGGTCCGGCACGGCGGGAGGATGACGCTGTCCGAGCCGTCCGGCGCGCGTCTCGGCCCGGACGCCGTGACGGGCGCGGACGTCGTCCTGCTGCCGGGGCTCGCGGTGGACGGGCGCGGGATGCGCCTGGGGCGCGGCGGAGGCTCGTACGACCGGGTGCTGGCCCGTCTCGAGCGGGCCGGCGCACGCCCCCGGCTGGTGGTGCTGCTGTACGACACGGAGGTCGTCGGGCGGGTCCCGGCCGAGGCGCACGACAAGCCGGTGCACGCGGCGGTGACGCCCCGCGGCGTGCACCGTTTCGCGCCCGGCTGACGGACCGGGCGTCCGCACGGCCGGTGTCCCTCGCGGTCCCCCGGGCTCCGCGGACGTCCCGCGGGTCCCCGGGCTTCGCGGACGGGAAAGGCCCTCCACGCGCGTGGAGGGCCTTTCCCGTGCTGTGCCGTCAGCGGCTCACGGCTTGAGGACGAGGGTGTCGCTCGTGCTCCTGCCGACCGCCTTGTCCGAGAACGACCAGGGCAGCAGCTCGCCCTTGGCCCACAGGCCCGTCTGGTCCGTGTAGTGCGCGCTGAAGGCGTGCCCGGAGGCACCCGCCAGGTTGATCCACTTGGACTTGTCGAGGTCGGCGAGGTTGACCACCATCCGCATGGACGGTACCCACACGACGTTGTAGCCGCCGGCGGCGTTCCAGCCGGACGCGTTCACCGCCGCCTCGCCGCCGCTGAGCTTCCAGGGGCCGCGGTTGAGGAGGTACTGCACGGCCTTGGGGCCCTCGGTGCCGAGCGTCTGGTTCTTCAGGAACAGGCGGTGCAGCCGGCCCCAGCTCCAGGTGTCGATGTCCTTGCCGAGCTTGGCGGTCAGCTCCCAGCGGGCGTCGATCATCGCGCGGGCGAAGAGCTGGTCGCGGTTGGCCGCACCGGGGCGGGTGCCCGACCTGGGCGTCTTCCACCAGTCGCTGTCCGGCTTGTCCATCAGGGTGCGCACGACCTCGAACCAGCGGTCGCCGCCGTCCGGCTGCGCCTGGTCGGCGTCGCGCTGGCCGCACTCGCGGACCTTGGTGTCGTCGTCGACCGGGCCGGTGCTGTCTATCTTGTCGACCCACAGGCACTGCCCCTTGACGCGCAGCTCCTTGGGGAGCTTGTTGCCGAAGGCGAGCTTGAGGATGTTGCGCCACACCGAGTTGAAGTAGGCGGCCGCGGCGGAGTCGGCGTCCTGGGTGTAGTCCCAGCCCTCCAGCAGCTTCTGCGCCTCGCGGACGTCCGGGTCGTCCAGGTCGAGCTTCAGCAGCTTGGGCACCAGGAGCTTGGCGATCTCGCTGCTGTTGTCCAACTGCATCTGCCGCATGTCCTCGGTGGAGATCTTGCCGCCGTCCTTGATCTTGGACTCGATCAGGTCGGTGATGCGCTGGCTGCGGGTGCCGTAACCCCAGTCGGCGGTGAGCGTGTACGGGTACGCGTCCTTGCCGACGGCGGCCTGGTTGGCGGTGACGATGTAGCCGCGCGCGGGGTCGTACTCGTAGGGCAGCTCGTCCTGCTTGATGAAGCCGGTCCAGCGGTACTTCGACTCCCAGCCGGGCGCCGGGATGGAGCCGTCGTCCGCGGCGGAGCGCGTGGGGATCTTGCCGGGCAGCGTGTAGCCGATGTGGTCGTCCGTGTCGGCGTAGACCAGGTTCTGCGAGGGCACGTCGAACAGGGCCGCCGCCGAGCGGAACTCGCTCCAGTCCGCCGCCCTGTCGAGGGCGAACACCGCGTCCATGGTGGTGCCCGCGTCGAGGGCGGTCCACCTCAGGGCGATGCCGTAACCGTCGCCGCGGTCGGGTGCGGCCGTGTTGACGGCGGCCTTCCTGCCGACCTGGACGAGTTCGTCGTCACGGTCGGACAGCAGCGGCATGCCGTCCTGGGTCTGCCGGACGACGATCGTCTTGGACTTGCCGCCGGCGACCTCGATGGTCTCGTCGCGGGTCTTGAAGGGCCGGACCTTGCCGTCGTACAGGTAACCGTTCGCGGTCACCTTCTCCAGGTACAGGTCGGTGACGTCGACGCCGGAGTTGGTCAGGCCCCAGGCGATCTTCGCGTTGTGACCGATGATCACACCGGGCATGCCGGCAAAGGTGTAGCCGGCGACGTCGTACTGGCACTTGCCCGACACGGTCCGGCAGTGCAGGCCCATCTGGTACCAGACGGACGGCAGGGACGCCGACAGGTGCGGGTCGTTGGCGAGGAGGGGCTTCTTGCTGACGGTGTACTTCCCGGCGACGACCCAGGAGTTCGAACCGATGCCCTGACCGTTCACGCCGACGGCCGCGGGGACGTCGTCCAGGACGTTGTAGAGGCCCCCTAGCTGGCTCGTGAGGCCCGAACCGCTCGCCCCCGTGATGGTGGAGCCGGTCGTGCCCGCCGTGCCCTGGGAGCCGCCCGCCGAGCCACCTGTGGTGCCGGCGGTGCCCGAGGTGCCTGCCGTACCGGTCGTGCCGGTGGTGCCCGTGGCGCCGCTCGTACCCGTGGTGCCGGTGGTACCGGTCGTCCCCGTCGTGCCGGGCGTCTGCGAGGTGCCCGTGGCGCCGCCCGGCTGGAAGCTCTTGTTCAGCTCGTCGTACTGGCCCTCCTGCACGATCGGCTTGTGGCGGCCGTAGGGGTACTGCGGGTACAGGTCCTGGATCTGCTGCGGGCCGAGACGGCTGGTCATCAGGGCGCGGTCGATCTCGTCCTGCATGTTGCCGCGCAGGTCCCAGGCCATCGCCTTCAGCCAGGCGACGGAGTCGACCGGGGTCCACTTCTCCGGCTTGTAGTCGTTGGTGAGACCCAGGGCCGCGTACTCCAGGGAGAGGTCCGCGCCGTCCTTGCCCTCGAGGTACGCGTTGACCCCCTCGGCGTACGCCCGGAGGTACTTCTTCGCGGCGGGCGACAGCTTGGTGTCGTACTCCCGCTGGGCGATCCGGTGCCAGCCGAGGGTGCGCAGGAACTCGTCGTTCTTGACCTGGCCCTTGCCGAACATCTCCGACAGGCGGCCGGAGGTCATGTGCCGGCGCACGTCCATCTCGTAGAACCGGTCCTGCGCCTGGACATAGCCCTGCGCCATGAACAGGTCCTCGTCGGAGGAGGCGTAGACCTGCGGGATGCCGTTGCCGTCCCGCCTGACGTCGACCGGGCCGGACAGGCCGTCGAGCTTGATCGAACCCGTGGTCTGCGGGAAGGAGGCGCGGACGGTGCTGATCGACCAGTACGCCCCGTAGGCGATGCCCCCGATGAGGGCCAGAACCAGCACGAGCACGACGAGTCGGGCTTTGCGCCCCTTCTTCCTGCCGGACTTGGCGGGCTTGTCACCCGTTGTGGCGGTGGTCTTGGGGGGCATCGCTGTCCTTGCTGTCCTAACGCGAGCGGCAGGTCGGGCTGTGACTTTGAATGAGCGCTGGAGCAACCATAGGCGCAGGGCCCTGCGCCGCTTGACGCGGAGTCGGGAACCGGCGCGCACGAGCGTTCGATCTTGCCCTGCGGAACGTCAAGAAAGCGTCAAGAGTTAGGTAAGGTAACGAAGTAACCGGCCATCTCGGAGGAGGAACGCCCGCTGACTGTCCACCACCTCAACCAGCTCCTGCTCGTCTGCTCCGTCGTCCTGCTGGTCGCCGTCGCGGCTGTCCGGATCTCTTCGCGCAGCGGGCTCCCCAGCCTGCTCGTCTACCTGGGCATCGGCGTCCTCATGGGCCAGGACGGCATCGGCGACATCCACTTCAACAGCGCCGAGGTGACCCAGGTCATGGGGTACGCGGCCCTGGTCGTGATCCTCGCCGAGGGTGGCCTCGGCACGAAGTGGAAGGAGGTCCGGCCGGTCCTGCCCTCCGCCTCCGTCCTGGCGACGGCCGGAGTCGCGGTCAGTGTGGGGGTCACCGCGGCGGGCGCGCACTACCTGATCGGGCTGGAGTGGCGGCAGGCGCTCATCATCGGAGCGGTGGTCTCGTCGACGGACGCGGCGGCGGTCTTCTCCGTACTGCGGCGCATCCCGCTCCCCGCGCGCGTGATGGGCACGCTGGAGGCGGAGTCCGGCTTCAACGACGCCCCGGTGGTCATCCTGGTCGTCGCCTTCTCCACCGCCGGCCCGGTCGACCACTGGTACGTGCTGCTGGGCGAGATAGCCCTGGAGCTGGCCATCGGCGCGGCCCTGGGGCTCGCGGTGGGCTGGTTCGGCTCCTGGGGGCTCAAGCACGTGGCCCTGCCCGCCTCCGGCCTCTACCCGATCGCCGTGCTGGCGATCGCCGTCACGGCGTACGCCGCCGGCGCCCTGGCACACGGCAGCGGCTTCCTCGCCGTCTACCTGGCCTCCATGGTGCTCGGCAACGCCAAACTCCCCCACTGGCCCGCCACGCGCGGCTTCGCCGAGGGGCTCGGCTGGATCGCCCAGATCGGCATGTTCGTCATGCTCGGCCTGCTGGTCACCCCGCACGAGCTGGGCGACGACGTCTGGCCCGCGCTGGTCATCGGGCTGATCCTGACCATGGTGGCCCGGCCGCTGAGCGTGGTGTCCAGCCTCGCCCCGTTCCGGGTGCCGTGGCAGGAGCAGGTCCTGATGTCGTGGGCCGGACTGCGGGGCGCCGTGCCCGTCATCCTGGCGACCATCCCCATGGTCAACGGCGTCACCGACAGCCACCGCATCTTCAACATCGTCTTCGTGCTGGTCGTCGTCTACACCCTCGTCCAGGGGCCGACCCTGCCGTGGCTGGCGCGCACCCTGCGTCTGGGCGAGCAGGGCGAGGCCTCCGACCTCGGCATCGAGTCGGCGCCCCTGGAGCGGCTGCGCGGGCACCTGCTGTCGGTCTCGATCCCCGAGGGCTCACGGATGCACGGCGTGGAGGTCAACGAGCTGCGGCTGCCGGCCGGTGCCGCCGTCACCCTCGTCGTGCGCGCGGACAAGTCGTTCGTGCCGCTGCCCACGACCGTGCTCAGACGGGGCGACGAGCTGCTGGTCGTCGCCACCGACCCGGTCCGCGACGCGGCGGAACGCCGGCTGCGCGCGGTCGCCCGCGGCGGCAAACTGGCGAGCTGGCTGGGCACCGGCGAGGCGGACGGCCGACGGTGAGCGTGCGGCCGGGCGGGAGGGGGCTTCTCGGGTGAGCACCGGGCGCGCGGGCGGGGGCACCCGTCGGTCGGGAAGCGTCACGACCGCGTTTCGTACGATTCACACCCGCGCCGATCACAGGCGGACACGCCCGACGGTGCTCATCTTCACAGGGGCGCAAAGCCTTGATCCCTGTACGATAAAGGCGCACTGATCGAACCAACTCTGCCTGATGCAGAGCTGGCGCGACCGTATGGCGGCCGGAAACGCCCTTTCGCAGAGGCCCCGGTATCTACCGCAGTTCCGCGCAAGAGGACAGCTCTCGGCGCCCCCGCACGGGCGCGCTACCAGGCGGAAGAAAGGCACGGGCCGTGGCGTCCACGGTCACCACCGAGCCGGCGGAGAACCCGCAGGCGTCGTCCCGCCCTGGATACGGACAGCTACTGCGCACCCGCGGCGCCTGGACGTTCCTGGTCCCCGGCTTCGCGGCGCGTCAGCCGTTCGCGATGCTCACCATCTCCATCGTGCTGCTGGTGCAGCACACCACCGGCTCGTACGGCGCCGCGGGTGCCGTCGCGGCCGCCACCGGTGTCTCCATGGCGCTGTTCGCGCCTTACAGCGGCCGTCTGGCGGACCGTTACGGACAGCGCGCCGTGCTGGTCCCCGGCGTCCTGGTGCACACGCTCGCCGGCCTGACACTGACGGCCCTCGCCCTCGGGCACGCGCCCCTGTGGGCCCTGTTCCTCGCGGCCGTCCCGACGGGCGCCTCGGTGCCGCAGGTCGGCCCGATGGTGCGGGCCCGCTGGGGCGTGAAGCTCCAGGGCTCGCCCCTGATGACCACCGCGGCGGCGTTCGAGTCGGTCACGGACGAGCTGACCTTCGTCTTCGGCCCCCTGCTGGCCACCGCCCTGTGCACGGCCGTGGCGCCGACGGCGGGCCTGGTCACGGAGGCCGCGCTGACCCTCGTCGGCGGCCTGCTGTTCGCCGCGCAGAAGAGCACGCAGCCCTCGGTGACCGGCGACGACGGGCACGCGCGCGTGCAGCACGTCTCCGCCCTGCGCATCCCCGGCGTGCGTGTGCTGGTCGTGACCTTCCTGGGGATCGGCTCGGTCTTCGGCGGCATGCAGGTGTCCCTGGCGGCGTTCACCGAGTCGATCGGCGAGCCCGGCCTGAACGGCGTCCTCTACGGCACCTTCGCCGCCGGGAACATGCTGTCCGGCATCGTCTGCGGCGCGATCGCCTGGAAGGTGGCGCCCCACAAGCGCCTGGTCGTCGGCTACGCGGCACTCGCGCTGGCCGCGTCCGCCCTGTGGACGGCGCACTCGGTGCTGCTGCTCGCCGCGCTCGGCCTGCTGGTCGGCATGTGCATCGCGCCCTCGCTGATCACGGGCTACACACTGGTGGAGGGCCTGGTCCCGGCCGGTGCCCGCACGGAGGCCTTCACCTGGCTGACCGGCGCCGTCGCGCTCGGCCAGGCCGCCGCCGTGACGGTCGCCGGACAGCTCGAGGACCGGCTGTGGGACGGCGCGGGATTCCTGGTGCCGATGGCCGGCACCGTGCTAGCGCTGATCACCCTGCTGGCGCTGCGCTCCCGGCTGGTCCCGCCGCCCCGCAACCGCACGGTCGCACGTGGCGTCGGTCACCGCGTGCCGGTCACGGTGGACTGATCCCCGGGAATACGTCACTATGGACCGTCGTTAGCACTCATTGAGTGAGAGTGCCAGGAGGAAGACAGTGCCGACCTACCAGTACCAGTGCACCGAGTGCGGCGAGGGCCTCGAGGCGGTGCAGAAGTTCACCGATGACGCCCTGACCGAGTGCCCCAACTGCCACGGCCGCCTGAAGAAGGTCTTCTCCGCGGTCGGCATCGTCTTCAAGGGCTCCGGCTTCTACCGCAACGACTCGCGGGGCTCCACGTCGAGCAGCGCGCCGGCGTCGAAGTCGTCGTCGGGCTCGTCGTCGTCCGACTCGAAGGCGGCCTCGTCGGCGACCCCGTCCTCGGGTTCGTCCTCCGCGGGTTCGTCCTCGACGGGCTCCGGCTCCTCCAGCAGCAGCTCCGCCGCCTGAGACCTCTCCCCGAAGACCCCGCCGTCCTACGACGGCGGGGTCTTCCGCGCTCTCCGGGACCTGCTCCCCCACGGATCCGCCGCCAGCTAGTGTGCTGGTCATGGCGAACGCAGAGATCGGTGTAATCGGCGGCTCGGGCTTCTACTCGTTCCTGGAGGACGTGACCGAGGTCCAGGTCGACACCCCCTACGGGGCGCCCAGCGACTCCCTCTTCCTCGGCGAGATCGCCGGCCGGCGGGTCGCCTTCCTGCCCCGGCACGGCCGGGGTCACCATCTGCCGCCGCACCGCATCAACTACCGCGCCAACCTGTGGGCCCTGCGCTCGGTGGGCGTCCGACAGGTTCTCGCCCCCTGCGCCGTGGGCGGCCTGCGTCCCGAGTACGGCCCCGGCACCCTGCTCGTCCCGGACCAGTTCGTGGACCGTACGAAGTCCAGGGCGCAGACGTACTTCGACGGGCTGCCGCTGCCCGACGGCACCGTGCCGAACGTCGTGCACGTGTCCATGGCCGACCCGTACTGCCCCACCGGGCGGGCGGCAGCGCTGAAGGCGGCGCGCGGACGGGACTGGGAACCGGTGGACGGCGGCACGCTGGTCGTGGTCGAGGGGCCGCGCTTCTCCACGCGTGCAGAATCGTTGTGGCACCAGGCACAGGGCTGGTCGGTGGTGGGTATGACGGGCCACCCCGAGGCGGCGCTCGCCCGGGAACTGGAGCTGTGCTACGCGTCGCTGACCCTGGTCACCGACCTCGACGCGGGCGCCGAGACCGGCGAGGGCGTCTCCCACGAGGAGGTGCTGCGGGTGTTCGCGGCCAACGTCGACCGGCTGCGCGGCGTCCTGTTCGACGCGGTGGCGGCGCTGCCGGACACCGGGGCGCGGGACTGCCTGTGCGGGAACGCGCTCGGCGGGATGGACCCGGGGTTCGAGCTGCCGTGACGCGCGGCGGGGGGCGTGGCGGCACTGGGCGGAGCGCGGGGGCGGCACTGGGCGGAGCGGTGGGGTGGCATCGGGTGGAGCGGTGGGGGCACCGTGCGGAACTGCCCGTTCGGGTGAGCGAGTTGTCCACAATCGGTCGGTGATCCACCGTGTCCGACGGGATCCGGTGTGAGGCCCCATGGTGGCAGGGCAAGCCGAATTCCTCGTCGCAGGCGGTGATCCCCATGCCTTCGCCCTCGTCCTCCCCCAGCCCGTACCCGCCCGTCCCGTACTCGCCCGTCCCGTCCTCGCGCTCCTCGCCTTCCCGCCCACCCGCTCGTGCCGCGCTGCCGGTTCCGCTGCGGCCCCCGCGCCCGCTGGGCACGGATGCTCCGGCGACCCACGAGGTGCCCGCGTTCGATCCGGTGCGCGTACGCGGCGGGCGCTATCAGTTGCAACGGCTCGTACGGCACCGCAGGCGGGCCGTCGTGGCCGGCCTCGCGGTGACCGCGGCGGCACTCGTGGCCGCCGGACCCCGGACGGGTCCGGAAGCGCACGGCGCCGACCCCGCCCGCGGGCACCGGCCGGCGGAGCCCGTACGACGGCACGCGACGGTGGACATGGTGACGGCACCGGTGCGGATCGCCGACGCCGCCACGGTGCGGCTCCTGCGGCCCGGTGACCGGGTCGACGTCATCGCCGCGGAGGACCCGGCGGCCGGGGGCGGCGCACGGGTGCTCGCGCGCGGTGTGCGGGTGACGAAGGTGCCGGAGCCGCTGGACGGTACGGCCGGGAGCGGGGCCCTGGTCGTGCTGGCGGCGCCGCGGGCCACGGCGGCACGGCTGGTAGGCGCGAGTGCGACGGCCCGCCTGGCGGTGACACTGTGCTGACCTCACTCGCCCGCGTGCTCGGCGGCCTCCTGTCGAGGGCATTGATCGGGCTGCGGAACTGGACACCATGGCCACACCGTGACGTAGGTTGCGGAGGGTTTTGTTCCACACCCTGTGCATGCGAGGAGAGTCCCCCAGGTGAGCGCGAAGAAGGAACCGAGCGTCTGGCACGGCTTCAAGGCCTTCCTGATGCGCGGCAACGTCGTCGATCTGGCCGTGGCGGTGGTGATCGGCGCGGCCTTCACGAACATCGTCAACGCGGTGGTGAAGGGAATCATCAACCCGCTGGTCGGAGCGATCGGCACCCAGAATCTCGACAACTACAGCTCGTGCCTGAAGGCCCCGTGCCAGGTGAGCGCGAACGGCACGGTCAAGAGCGGCGTACCGATCCTGTGGGGCTCCGTCCTCGGGGCCACGCTCACCTTCGTGACCACCGCCGCGGTGGTGTACTTCCTGATGGTGCTGCCCATGTCGAAGTACCTCGCGCGGCAGGCGGCCCGCAAGGAGGCACGGGAGGGCACGAAGGAGGTCGTGCAGGTGACCGAGGTGGAGGTGCTCAAGGAGATCCGCGACGCGCTGGTGGCGCAGCGCGGCCCCGACTACGAGCGCTAGAGGTCCTCCCGCGGACGGCTCAGAGGTGGTGGGGCGGCTTCTCGTCGAGGAAGCGCTTCAGGTCGGCGGCGCTGTCACGGTCCGTGCGCTCGCCCCACCCGCGGTCGGTGTCGTCCGACGACTGCTGCTCCAGCGGGTCGTCGAAGACCAGCGCGGGCTTCGGGTCACGCGGCACGGGTTCGGGGGCGGTGCTCATGCCACCAGGGTACGGCGCCCGCCGGAACGGCCTGGCGCACTGCTCCGGCCGTCACTCCCCGGCGGGGTGGGGCTGGGCCAGACTGGCGTGCATGACAGCTGACGCACTGACCGACGTCGCCGGACTGCGGGTGGGGCACGCGACCCGGAGCGGGGACGGCTGGCTCACCGGCACCACCGTCGTCCTCGCCCCCGTAGGCGGCGCCGTCGCCGCCGTGGACGTCCGCGGCGGCGGCCCCGGCACCAAGGAGACCGACGCGCTGGACCCGCGCAACGTGGTGCGGAAGGTCGACGCCCTCGTGCTGACCGGAGGCAGCGCCTACGGGCTCGACGCCGCCTCCGGGGTGATGGCCTGGCTGGAGGAACAGCGGCGCGGGGTGCCGGTGGGGACGGATCCGGCGCACGTCGTACCGGTGGTGCCCGCCGCGTGCGTCTTCGACCTGGGCCGCGGCGGGGACTTCCGGGCGCGTCCGGACGCGGCGACGGGGCGCGCCGCGGTGGAGGACGCCGCGGCCCGTCCCTCCGGCGCCCGGGTGCCGCAAGGGTGCGTGGGCGCGGGTACGGGCGCCGTCGCGGGGCGGCTCAAGGGCGGGGTGGGCACCGCGAGCACGGTGCTCGGCTCGGGCATCACCGTGGCGGCGCTGGTGGTCGCGAACGCGGCCGGATCGGTCGCGGACCCCGACACGGGCGCGCTGTACGGGGAGTTCTTCCAGGGACGGGTGACATATCCGGAGCGGCGCGTGCACGAGGCCGCGCGCCGGCGTCTCGACGAGGTCGCCGACCGGAACGCGCCGGCACCGCTCAACACGACGCTGGCGGTGGTCGCGACGGACGCGGACCTCTCCAAGGCGCAGGCGCAGAAGCTGGCGGGCACGGCGCACGACGGGATCGCGCGCGCGGTGCGGCCGGTGCACCTCCTGCACGACGGGGACACGGTGTTCGCGCTGGCGACCGGCGCCCGCGCGCTCGGGACGCATCCGCTGGCGCTCAACGACATCCTGGCCGCCGGCGCCGACCTGGTGACGCGCGCGATCGTGCGGGCGGTGCGCGCCGCCGGGTCGGTCGACGGGCCGGGAGGGGTGTGGCCGTCGTACGGGGAGCTGTACGGGCACAGGCAGGAGTAGGACTCGGGCGGTCACTGCGCGCTGTTCGCGGGACGCCCGTGCCGGGGCTGGCTGCTGGGCTGGGTTGGGCTGGTGGGACGGGGTGCGCCGCTCACGGCGTCGCTTTGTCGCGGTTCTGTCACGTGATGGCGTCAACGGGGGCCGGAGGGAACCCCGACCGGCGTCGGCTCCCTCTTTCTCCACGCACTGGAACGGACCACGCACATCACATGAACTGGAGCAGCCCGTGACAACGCCGGACATTGCAGCGCGGCGCGTACTCGGGGCCTGTGCCGCCCTGATGGTCGGCGCCCTCACCCTGACCGCCTGCGGTGGCGGCGCCGCCGACGGCAAGGACGACGGCAAGGGCGGCCAGGGCTCCCCCAAGACGTCGACGGCGGAGATAGCGATATCGGCCAAGGACGGTTCGACCGGCGCGTCCATCAACGCCACCGGGGTGAAGGTCAGCGGCGGCCGGCTGACCGACGTGAAGATGACCGTGGCCGGGTCGGCGCAGACCGTGCCGGGGGCGATATCGGCGGACGGCGGGAGGTGGAAGCCGAAGGAGCACCTGGAGCGCGGGACGAAGTACCGGATAGCCGCGACCGCGAAGGACGCCCAGGGGCGGACGGCGGCTGCCAACTCCATCTTCACCACGGTCACCTCGTCGAACAGCTTCATCGGCACCTACACGCCGGACAGCGGCACGACGGTCGGCGTGGGCATGCCGGTGTCGTTCACCTTCGACAAGGCGATCACCGACAAGAAGGCCGTGCAGTCGCACATCGCGGTGAACTCCAGCAGCGGCCAGCAGGTGGTCGGGCACTGGTTCGGGGACCGGCGCCTGGACTTCCGGCCGCAGGAGTACTGGAAGGCCGGGTCCAAGGTCACGATGAAGGTCGACCTGGACGGGGTCGAGGGCGCCAAGGGCGTCTACGGCGTGCAGAAGAAGAACGTCTCCTTCTCGGTCGGGCGGTCGCAGGTCTCCACCGTCGACGCCGGAACACAGACGATGACGGTGGTGCGGGACGGCAAGACCTTCCGGTCGGTGCCGATATCGGCGGGCAGCGCGCAGCACACGACGTACAACGGGCAGATGGTGGTCTCCGAGAAGTTCGTGCAGACCCGCATGAACGGCTCGACGGTCGGGTTCGGCGGGGAGTACGACATCGCGGACGTCCCGCACGCGATGCGGCTGACGTCGTCGGGGACGTTCATCCACGGCAACTACTGGTACGACAAGGGCAACCCGCCCTTCGGCCGGGAGGGCACCAGTCACGGCTGTGTCGGGCTCGCGGACGTGCAGGGGGCGCAGGGCGCCACGTCCGCCAAGTGGTTCTACGACAACACGCTCGTCGGGGATGTCGTGATCGTCAAGAACTCCCCCGATGCGACGGTCGCCCCCGACAACGGACTCAACGGCTGGAACATGTCCTGGAGCGCCTGGACCGCCGGAAGCGCCGTCTGACCGGCGGGTTTTGACGGTACGACGGGCCGTGCGGGAACATTTCGCGCGGCCCGCGCGTTTTCCCGGCGTACGTTTTCCCGGTTCCCGGGCATGATGTCCGACCGAGGGGCTACGGTATGCACCCACAAGGTGACATGCAGCAACGCCGGGAGATGCCTTGAGCGTTCCGTACGAGACCGCAGCGTACGAACCAGCCGAGTCGCCCGAGTCTCCTGAGGAGCATCTCGCGCGACTCCTCGGCCGTGCCCTGAACTCCTTCGAACTGCCTGACGAGGTGTTACGGCGACTGGACTGCGCGCTGGCGCACGACAGTTCGCTGCACTCCGCGTACCACAGCGCGGGGCTGCACCGGGAGACGTACCGGCACACCTGGCTGCTCGCCGACGGTGCGGCGGTGACGCTGTGGGAGCTGGTGCACAACCCCATGCCCGGCAGCGCCCCGGAGCACGAGGTGTACGCCGACGAGGAGGAGCTGCAGGCCGCCACGGCACGGCTCGGGATGCCGCCGGACACACGGGAGTTCGAGCTGCCCGCGCTGATGCGGCTGTGGGCGGTTCCCGAGCCCCGGCACACGTTCGCCTCCGGTGACTCGGCGGACCACGCGCGCCGGCTCCTGCGCCGCGCGGAGAACGCCGACCGGCCCGGCGCGGAGACGGCGGCGCTGCTGGCGACGGCGACCGCGCACGAGATCACCCAGGCTTTCGGACGGCCCGGCCGGGCCGGACGGGCGGGGCTGAACTACACGCTGTACGAGCACGCCTTCCTGCTGCCGGACGGCACCGAGATCTCCCTGTGGGAGGTCGAGCACACGGCGACCCCCGACGGGCGGCACATGTGCGAGGTGTACTTGTCGCAGGACGCGGCCCGCGAGGCCATGGAGAGGCGCGCGACGCGGCAGGGCTGACGGTGCCGGGAGGGGTGACGTTGCGGCAGGGGTGACGGGGACAGCTCCGGGGTCAGCCGTCGGCGAGCTGCCGTACGAGGCCGGCGAACGCGTCCTGTTCCGCGGGTGTCAGCTCGACGGACTCCAGCGGGGGGCCGACCCGGGTCTGGCGCGGCAGCGCCGGGAGCCTCGTGGCGCGGCGCCGGGCGGTGGCCCGGGGGCGGCGCAGCAGGCGGAGCAGACGCACCAGGACGACGGCCCAGGCGACGGCCGCCACCGCGAGGACGGCCTCGCCGATCAACTGGAGGGTCGGGGCGTGCTCAGGCATGCACCCCAGTACACACCACGGTCCGGGACTTCGGGCCCGGACCGTGACGTATCTCGCAGGTGCCGTGAACAACTCACAGCGAACTAAAGGGACAAGGCGCCGCACGGACCGGCGCGGCGGTCAGGCCGCTATCGGCTGCCTGGTTCCCTCCGGTGCGGTGGCCGGGTCCGGGGCGGGGTCGTCGGCCGGGGACCCGGGAGCCTGCTTGCGCATGCCCTTGAGGACGACCACCAAGGCGGTGGAGACGCAGACGCCGGCCGCGACGGCCACCAGGTACAGGAACGGGTTGCCGATCAGCGGGACCACGAAGATGCCGCCGTGCGGGGCGCGCAGAGTCGCGCCGAAGGCCATCGACAGGGCGCCGGTGAGCGCACCGCCCACCATGGCGGACGGGATGACCCGCAGCGGGTCGGCCGCCGCGAACGGGATCGCGCCCTCGGAGATGAACGACGCGCCCAGGACCCAGGCGGCCTTGCCGTTCTCGCGCTCGGTCCGGGTGAACAGCCTGCCGCGCACGGTGGTGGCCAGGGCCATCGCCAGCGGCGGGACCATGCCGGCCGCCATCACCGCGGCCATGATCTGCATGGCGGAGTCGCTGGGGTTGGCGACGGCGATACCGGCGGTGGCGAAGGTGTAGGCGACCTTGTTGACCGGGCCGCCCAGGTCGAAGCACATCATCAGGCCGAGCAGGGCGCCGAGCAGGACGGCGTTGGTGCCGGTGAGGCCGCTCAGCCAGTCGGTCAGACCCTTCTGGGCCGTCGCGATGGGCTTGCCGATCACGACGAACATCAGGAAGCCGACGATCGCCGTGGAGATCAGCGGGATCACCACCACCGGCATGATGCCGCGCATCGCCGCCGGTACGTCGAACCTCTGGATCGCCATCACCACGCCGCCGGCGAGGAGACCGGCCGCCAGGCCGCCCAGGAAACCGGCGTTGATGGTCGAGGCGATCATGCCGCCGACGAAGCCGGGGACCAATCCGGGGCGGTCCGCCATGCCGTAGGCGATGTAGCCGGCCAGGACGGGGACCAGGAAGCCGAAGGCCACGCCGCCGATCTGGAACAGCAGCGCGCCCCAGCTTTCCGCCTGGCTCCACAGGAAGTGGTCCATGACCGAGGGCGCGTTCTTGACGCCGTAGCCGCCGATCGCGAAGCCCAGCGCGATGAGGAGACCGCCCGCGGCGACGAACGGGACCATGTAGCTGACGCCGGACATCAGCCACTTGCGTAGCTTGGTGCCGTACCCCTCGGTGGAGTCGCCCGCGCGCTCGACCGGCGTGCCGGCCGACGCGTGCGCCGGGGCACTCGCCTCACCGCGCGCCGCCTTCTGGCGGGCCTCCGCGATGAGTTCGGCGGGACGGGTGATGCCCGCCTTCACACCCACGTCGACGGTCGGCTTGCCCGCGAAGCGGTCCTTGTCGCGCACGGGGACGTCGTGCGCGAAGATCACGCCGTCGGCCGCCGCGATCACCGCCGGGTCCAGCCGGGTGAAGCCGGCCGAGCCCTGCGTCTCGACCACCAGTTCCACACCGGCCGCACGGCCCGCGTTCTCCAGGGACTCGGCCGCCATGTAGGTGTGGGCGATGCCGGTGGGGCAGGAGGTGACGGCGACGATACGGAAGCGACGCTCGCCGGAGGCGGAGGCGGTTCCGGCTCCGGAGCCGGAACCGGTGGCGGCGGCTGTGGGCGGGTTGGCCGCCGTGCCGCTGCCCGCTGCGGCGCCGGCGGAGGCCGCCGCCGGCGCCGCAGCGGTGTCCATGAAGGTGCCTCCGGTGCCCTGAGCGGCGCCTTCCGCGCCCTCAGCGCCCGTCTCACCCTCGGGGGCCGCGTCACCGGGGGCTTCGTCACCGGCGCTCGCGGCGGCACCCTGCGCGCCCGGCTCCGCCGACGGCGCCTCGTCCCCGCGGATCAGCGCCGCGGCCGTCTCCGCGTCGTCCGCCGTCCGCAGGGCGGCGGTGAACTCGGCGTTCATGAGCTGGCGGGCGAGGGAGGAGAGGATCGTCAGGTGGGCGTCGTCGGCCCCGGCGGGTGCCGCGATCAGGAAGATCAGGTCGGCCGGGCCGTCCGCGGCACCGAAGTCGACGCCGGTGGCGCTGCGGCCGAAGGCGAGGGACGGCTCGGTGACGTGGGTGCTGCGGCAGTGCGGGATGCCGATGCCGCCGTCGAGGCCGGTCGGCATCTGGGCCTCGCGGGCGGCGACGTCGGCGAGGAAGCCCTCCAGGTCGGTCACCCGGCCCTGGGCCACCATGCGCTCGGCGAGGGCACGGGCCGCCGCTTCCTTGGTGTCGGCGGACAGGTCGAGATCGACCAGGTCCGCGGTGATCATGTCGCTCATCGCGGGCTCCTCTGCACGCGTACCGCCCGGAGGAACGGGTGGGCGGTGGTGGGGACGGGGGTGGTGTGGGGGGAGCGGGGCGGGGTGGTGCCGGGGAGGGGGGTCATGGCGCCGGCTCCGTCAGTTCACGGTCGAGGGGGATGTCGGCCGTGACCGTCACCGCCGTCGGGTCCAGGTCGGCGGGGCCCGGCATCACACTGCCGGGGAGCTGGACGGCGGCGGCGCCGTGGGCGACGGCGGAGGCCAGGGCGCCGGGGCCGGTGCCGCCGGCGATGAGGAAGCCGGCGAGGGAGGCGTCACCGGCGCCGACGTTGCTGCGGACGGCGGACACACGCGCGCTGCCGAACCAGGCGCCGGCGTCGGACACCAGGAGCTGGCCGTCGGCGCCCAGGCTCGCGAGCACGGCGCCTGCGCCCATGGCACGCACCTCCTCGGCCGCCTTGAGGGCGTCGCCGACGGTCGCGAGGGGGCGGGCGACCGCTTCGGCGAGTTCCTCGGCGTTCGGCTTCACCACGTCGGGCCGCGCGCGCAGCGCCTCCAGCAGCGCACGCCCGGAGGTGTCCAGGGCGATGCGCGCGCCGCCGGCGTGCGCCCGCGTGACGACGTCGGCGTACCAGGAGGGGGTGAGCCCCCGGGGCAGGCTGCCGCAGCACGCGATCCAGTCGGCGTCGCGCGACTGGGCACGGACCGTGTCCAGGAGCAGTTCCTGTTCCGCCGCCGTCAGGTTGGGGCCCGGCGCGTTGATCTTCGTGAGCACACCGTTGTCCTCGGCGAGCGCGATGTTGGAGCGGGTGGCGCCGGCGACCGGGACCGGCGCGACCTCGATGCCCTGCGCGTCGAGCAGCTCGGCGACGAGCGCCCCCGGCGCACCCCCCAGGGGCAGGACCGCGACGGTGCGCCGGCCGGCGGAGGCGACGGCGCGCGAGACGTTCACGCCCTTGCCGCCGGGGTCCATGCGCTCGCCGGTGGCGCGGATGACCTCGCCGCGCTCCAGGGTGGGCACCTCGTAGGTGCGGTCGAGGGACGGGTTGGGGGTGACGGTGAGGATCATGCGCGCACTACTTCCGTGCCGCCGCGCTCGATGACGGCGGTGTCCTCGGGGCTCAGCCCGCTGTCGGTGATCAGCAGATCCACGTCGCCCAGGCCCCCGAAGCGGGCGAAGTGCTCCTGGCCGTGCTTGGCGGAGTCGGCCAGCAGCACCACGCGCCGGGCGGCGGCGATCGCCGCGCGCTTGACCGCGGCCTCGGCGAGGTCGGGGGTGGTCAGACCATGCTCGGCGGAGAAGCCGTTGGCGGCGACGAACGCGACGTCGGCGCGGATCTCGCCGTAGGCGCGGAGCGCCCAGGCGTCCACGGCGGCGCGCGTACGGTGCCGTACCCGCCCCCCGATGAGGTGGAGCTGCAGGCCGGGATGGTCCGCGAGGCGGGCCGCGATGGGCAGGGAGTGGGTGACGACGGTGAGGCCGGCCTCCAGCGGGAGGGCGGCGGCCAGGCGGGCGACCGTCGTCCCCGCGTCGAGGATCATCGTGCCCTCGGCCGGCAGTTCGGCGAGGGCGGCCTTGGCGATGCGGTCCTTCTCGTCGGCGGCGGTGGTCTCGCGTTCGGCGAGGTCCGGCTCGAAGTCGAGACGGCCGGCGGGGATGGCGCCGCCGTGCACCCGGCGGACGAGGCCGGCGCGGTCGAGGGCCTTCAGATCGCGGCGGATCGTCTCCGCGGTGACCTGGAACTCCTCGGCGAGCGACAGCACGTCGACCCGGCCGCCGTCACGGGCGAGCCGGAGGATCTCCTGCTGCCGCTCCGGTGCGTACATGTCCGTCTGCCTCCGCCTCGATGTCCGGCCACTTCCGATGTCATGCCCGAACGTGTGGTTTAAGGGCGAGACTACGCCTGGCTTTCCAGGAAGTAAACAGAATCGGGCACAGAGCGGGCGTGAGCGGGCATGCCCCGAGTGGGGACTGACAGGAACAGGCGGAACGGACGGGAACCGATGGGAGCCAGGGGGAACCGGCGGGAACGGACGGCGAGACAGGCGTACGGGCAACACGAGGCCCGGCACCTGTCGGCGCCGGGCCTCGTGGTCGTACGGGCGTGTACCGCGCCGGCCTCACCGGTCTCGTACGAGCGTCCGCCCCACCGGTGCGGGTCCGTGGCGGGGAGCCACGGCGTGCGTGGTCACGACACCGGTTCGGGCTCCCCCGCCACCGGCGCCTCCTGGCCCGCACCGCCCTCCACATCCTCGGCGCCCTCCAGGTGCTGCGCCGGGCGCTTGGGGAGGGCGGACATCAGCAGGAAGATCGCGGCCATGATCCCGGCGACCCACCACAGGGCGTGCTGGAAGGCGTGCACGAAGGCCGGGCCGACCCGGTCCAGGGTCAGCCGGTCGCCGATCTCCCCGAAGAACACGACCGACACGAGGCCCAGTCCGAGCGCGTTGCCCATCTGCTGCACGGTGTTGATCAGCCCGGAGGCGGAACCGGCGTGCTCACGCGGCACCTCGGAGAGCACCGCGTCGGTCAGCGGGGCGACGATCAGCCCCATCCCGGCGCCCATCACGACCAGCGGCGGGGCCATCTGCCAGGAGGCGATGGCGAGACCGTAGTGGCGGGCCTCCCACAGGTAGAGCAGCACGCCCGCGCCCATCAGCAGCGCGCCCGCCTGGAGCACCTTGCGGCCGAACCGCGGGACGAGCTGCTGCACCGACAGCCCGGCCGCCGTCGACACGGCGAGCGAGAACGGCACCCCGGTCAGGCCGGCCCGCAGCGGGCTCCAGCCGAGGCCGATCTGCATGTAGAGCGTCCAGACCAGGAAGAAGATGCCGAGCGCGACGCCGAAGACGGTCTGTACGGCGATGCCGGCGGCGAAGCTCTTCACGCGGAACAGCGACAGCTCGATCAGCGGGGAGCCGTCCCGGGCCGCCTTGCGCCGCTCGTAGACCACCAGTCCGGCGAAGACGACGAGCGCGCCGGCCATGCACACGTACCCCCACAGCGGCCAGCCCAGCTCGCGCCCGCGGGTGAGCGGGTAGAGCAGCATCAGCAGGCCCAGCGTGACCAGGGCGACGCCGACGAGGTCCAGTTTCAGGGCCTTCGGCGCGCGCGACTCGGTGATGAACCGGCGGCCGAGGAGGAAGGAGACGACGCCGACCGGCAGGTTGATGAGGAAGATGGGCCGCCACTCCAGGCCGAACAGGTTCCACTCGGTCAGCAGCGCGCCCAGCAGCGGGCCGGAGACCGCGCCGAGACCGACGATCGCGCCGAACAGGCCGAAGACCTTGCCGCGTTCGTGGGCCGGGAAGGTGGCGTGCACGATCGACAGCACCTGCGGCACCATCAGCGCCGCCATGCCGCCCTGGAGGATGCGGGAGGCGACCAGCATCTCCGGGTTCACGGCGAAGCCGCACAGGGCGGAGGCCAGGGTGAAGCCGCCGACGCCGACGAGGAACAGCCGCTTGCGGCCGTGGATGTCGCCGAGCCGGCCGCCGGTGATCAGACCGGCGGCGAACGCGAGGGCGTAGCCCGCGGTTATCCACTGGATCTGGCTGACCGAGGCGTGCGCGGTGCGCTGGATGGACGGGATGGCGATGTTGACGATCGTCACGTCGACCAGGTCCATGAAGGCCGCGGTCATGACGATGGCCAGGGCCAGCCAGCGGGTTCTGTCGCCGGACGCCGCGGGCGTGCGTGGGAGTGGGCCGGTACCGGTGCCGGTGCCGCGGGTCTTCTCGGCGTTGCGGTCGATCGAGGTCATACGAGCACGCTAGACCGGAAGTAGGTCAGATCGTGTCCTATATCCACGGCATCCTGGTCCTCATGACGACCGACACCCCGGCACGCCTGCTCCAGCTCCTCTCCCTCCTCCAGACCCCCCGCGAGTGGCCCGGCGGGGAGCTGGCCGAGCGGCTCGGGGTGTCCCGGCGTACCGTGCGGCGGGACGTCGACCGGCTGCGCGAACTGGGGTATCCGGTGCAGGCCACGAAGGGCGCGGACGGCGGGTACCGGCTGGTCGCGGGCAAGGCCATGCCGCCGCTGGTGCTGGACGACGAGGAGGCGGTCGCGATCGCCGTGGGACTGCGCGCCGGTGCCGGGCACGCCGTGGAAGGCGTGGACGAGGCGTCCGTACGGGCCATGGCCAAGCTCGAACAGGTGCTGCCGGCCCGGCTGCGCCACCGGGTGTCCACATTGCAGGCCGCGACGACGCTGCTGACCAGCGGAGACGGGCCGAGCATCGCACCGGAGACGCTCACCGTGATGGCGTCGACCGTGGCGGGGCGGGAACGCCTCAGGTTCGCCTACCGCGACAAGGACGGCAGCGCGTCCCGGCGGCTGACCGAGCCGCACCGGCTGGTGTCCACCGGGCGCCGCTGGTACCTGGTCGCCTACGACCTCGACCGGGCCGACTGGCGGACGTTCCGGGTGGACCGGGTCAGCCGGCCGTTCTCGACCGGGGTCCGGTTCGCGCCGAGGGAACTGCCGACGGGGAGCGCCGCCGAGTATCTGCGGCAGTCCATCCACCGGCGGCAGGAGACGTACACGTTCGACGTGCGGTTCGCCGCGCCGGCGGAGCAGGTCTCCGCGCGGATGCCGACGTGGGCCGGGACACCCGAGGACGACGGCACGGGCGGCTGCGTCCTGCGCGGCACAACCGGCGGTCCCGTCGAGTGGCTGGCGGTGCGGCTGGCCATGGTCGGATGCGAGTTCACCGTGCGCGGCCCGGCGGAACTCGTGACCCGCGTACGAGAACTGGGCGAACGCCTCTCCAGAGCCACCAGCACGACGCCGTAGGGCCCCTGAGCCGAGGGAGGGGGCGCTCACGGGGTGCGGGGCACTACCGCGCCTGCCGCTTCTCCCCTCCCCAGCCGAAGTCCCGCACCGCTGCGAGGTGGCGCAGGGCCAGGGCCGCCGGACCCTGCGGGCCGCTGGGCGGGGCCCCGGTGGCGGCCCAGCACTCCACGGCCACGCGGACGGCGGAACCGGCCACGGCCGCGGCGAACCGGGTGTCCGGGGTGACCACCACCGGGCTCGCCCCGAGCGCCGCCGGATGCACGGCCGACGGCGCCGGCCCGGCCGCCGGTACCGGGCCTGCGGCTGCCGCCGCCGGGGCCGGCGCCGGGGCCGGGGCCGGGGTCGCGGGGGCCGGGGTCGCGGCCGGCGCCGCCGGATGCACGGCCGCCGGTGCGGGTGTGGGGCTCGCCGGTGCCGGTGCCGGGGCCGCCGGTGCCGGTGCCGGTGTTCGCCACGTCATGATCTCCGCCAGCGCCCGCTCCGACGTCTGGCAGACCTCGGCCCAGACCTTGTGCAGGGCCGGGCTCGTGTCGGCCAGGCGGATGAGGGTGCGGACCCACTCCCAGGACGCGGCCGAGACGCCTACGCCGGGGGCGAGGGTGTGCCGGACGGCGTGTTCCAGGGCGTCCGGGAGATCCAGGTCGGCCGGGGCCGTGCGGACCGCCTCGGTCCAGCGCTGGGCGCCGGCCGCGTAGAGAGGGGCCACCGCCTCCTCCTTGGTGGCGAAGTAGCGGTAGAACGTGCGCGGTGCGACGCCGGCGGCCTGTGCGATGTCCTCCGCGCGGGTCGCGCGCAGACCCTGCTGGACGAAGAGGGCCGCCGCCGCCCTGGCGATCTCCATCCGGGTCTCGGCCTTGCGGCGTTCGGTGAGCGACACCGGCGCGGAGGCGGAAAACGGCTGGTGGGCAGGGGTAGGGGTGGTGCTCATCCGGGCAATCTATGCCCGTGTGACAGAATCTGCCATCCCGGCGGTCCACCCCGGGGTTCAGGTACGGGGTGGGCCGCCGTTCCAGTGCCCGGACACCCGGAACAGCCGTGACGAACAGCCGGCAGGCGTGACCACCGCCCCGCCACAGCCCCCTGGATCCGGCCCCGGGAACAAGAAGAAGCCGGGCTCCGGACGCCCGGGGGGGGGAGGGCGCCGGAGCCCGGCGGGGAAGTCCCGGCGCCGGGGGGGGATTGCGTCGGGACGTGGCTCACATGGGGTCGGCTGGGGTCAGCCGGGTGGTGCGGTGGGGGTGGGGAGTGCGGTTGCGAGGCCCGCTACAGGGCCCGCATGGGTTGTTCCCTCGGGCTCCACGGTTGAAGCGACCGGACCACGCCATGTTTGCGCCGTCTTTCGCCACGGGCGTGCGCGCCGCGCGGAGGCCGTACATCCGGTACGCCGTTTTCGCCGTGTCGGCGTACGGCCCGCACACGACCGTGCACGGCCGGCACCACACCGGGTGCGGTCGGCACCCCGCCGCGTACGGCCGCCGGCACCCCACCGCGCCGTACGCGGCCAGGCTCCCCGACGCTCTTGCCCCACGCCCTCCCCGTCTCCCACTGCGTTCCGCTACGCCGCCGCGTCGAATCCCGTGTCACGGGCAAGCTTCTTCAGTTCGAGGAGGGCGTGCTTCTCGATCTGGCGGATGCGCTCGCGGGTCAGACCGTGCTCCTTGCCGACCTCGGTCAGGGTGCGCTCACGACCGTCCTCGATGCCGTACCGCATCTTGATGATGGAGGCCGTGCGCTGGTCGAGGCGGCCGATCAGGTCGTCGAGTTCCTCGCTGCGCAGCAGGGTCAGGACGGACTGCTCGGGGGAGACCGCGGAGGTGTCCTCCAGCAGGTCGCCGAACTGGGTCTCGCCCTGGTCGTCCACCGACATGTTCAGCGAGACCGGGTCGCGGGCCCAGTCGAGGACGTCGATGACGCGCTCCGGTGTCGAGCCCAGCTCCGCGGCGATCTCGGCCGGCTCCGGTTCGCGGCCGTTCTCCCGGTTGAACTCGCGCTGGACGCGGCGGATGCGGCCCAGCTCCTCCACGAGATGGACGGGGAGCCGGATCGTGCGGGACTGGTCGGCTATCGAGCGGGTGATCGCCTGGCGGATCCACCAGGTGGCGTACGTCGAGAACTTGAAGCCCTTGCGGTAGTCGAACTTCTCGACGGCGCGCACCAGGCCGGCGTTGCCCTCCTGGATGAGGTCGAGCAGGGGCAGGCCGCTTCGCGGGTAGCGCCGGGCGACGGCGACGACGAGGCGGAGGTTGGAGCGGATGAAGACGTCCTTGGCCCGCTCCCCCTCGGCGACCAGCGTCTCCAGCTCCTCGCGGGTGGCGGGCGTCTTCGTCTCCTCGTAGCCGTCGAGGACCTGCCTCGCGAACACACCCGCCTCGATGGTCTGGGAGAGATCGACTTCCTTTGCGGCGTCCAGCAGCGGCGTGCGCGCGATCTCGTCGAGGTACATGCCGACAAGGTCGCGATCTGCGATCTCGCCGCCATGAGCGCGAACACTTGCCGAGTCGGCCGTCTCGCCGGTGGCGGACTTACGACGGGCGACGGCACGGGTTGCCATGCGAGCTCCCTTGCGGTGGTGGGCTGGCGGGTGGTCCTGGTGAACGCTCAGCACTCCGGGGACTGTCTCTGGAACTCTCTTCGAGTGCCCTGCATCCGTGGGAAACAACGACTGGAATCCGGACAGAATTCCCAACCCGCCCCCCGATTTTTCTGATCATGCAGTACCCTGTCCCACCACGCGAGGAGGCGAGATGCCGTCAGGGACCGCCGAGATGCAGGTCAGGGCGGGGATCGAGGCGGATCTCGAGAACCTCACGACGATCTACAACCACTACGTACGTGAGACGGCCGTCACATTCGACACCGTGGTCCTCACGCCGCAGGAGCGCCGCCCCTGGCTGCTCTCCCACCCGGAAGACGGCCCGCACCGGCTGATGGTTGCCACGGCCGCGGACTCACAGCGGATTCTGGGGTACGCCACATCCGGCCCGCACCGGCCGAGGCCGGCGTACGTGACGTCCGTGGAGACATCGGTGTACGTCGCGCCGGAGGCGGTCGGGCGCGGGATCGGCACGCTGCTCTACGGCGCCCTGTTCGAGGCCCTCGCCGGGGAGGACGTGCACCGCGCCTACGCGGGTATCGCCCAGCCCAACGAGGCGTCCGTCCGGCTCCACGAGCACTTCGGCTTCCGGCGCGTCGGCACCTTCCAGGAGGTCGGGCGCAAGTTCGGCCGCTACTGGGACGTGGCCTGGTACGAGAAGCCGCTGTAGCTCAGCCGAACTGCACCGACCGCTTCGCCATTCCCATCCAGAACCCGTCGATCACCGACTTCTGCGTGTCCAGCTCGCCGCCCGCCTCCGCCGCGCCCATGGTGACGAAGAGCGGGGCGAAGTGTTCGGTGCGCGGGTGGGCGTAGCGGCCGGCCGGGGCCTTGTCCAGGAAGTCGAGCAGGGCGTCCCAGTCGCGGGCCTCCAGGGCGCGCCGGCCCCAGTCGTCGAACTCGGAGGACCAGCTCGGCACGCCCGGGCCGGTGTGGCGCAGGGCGGCGAGGTTGTGGGTGAAGAACCCGGAACCGACGATCAGTACGCCCTCGTCGCGCAGCGGGGCGAGCCTGCGGCCGATGTCCATCAGGCGGACCGGGTCGAGGGTGGGCAGGGACATCTGGAGGACGGGGACGTCGGCGGCCGGGAACATCTCGACGAGGGGGACGTAGGCGCCGTGGTCGAGGCCGCGGTCGGGGATGTCCTGGACGGGGATGCCGGGGGCGCGCAGCAGCTTGCGGACGGAGTCGGCGAGCGCGGGGGCGCCGGGGGCGGCGTACCGCACCTGGTAGTAGTGCTCCGGGAAGCCCCAGAAGTCGTGGACGAGCGGGACGGTCTCGACCGCGCCGAGGGCGAGCGGGGCCTCCTCCCAGTGGGCGGAGACCATGAGGACGGCCCGGGGGCGGGGCAGGCCGGCGGACCAGGCGGCGAGCTGGCCGGGCCAGACGGGGTCGTCGGCGAGCGGCGGGGCGCCGTGGCTGAGGTACAGGGCGGGCATGCGCTCCTGGGTGGTGGCGGACATCTCGGCGGCTCCCAGTGGTCCAGAGACTGCGGGTCTCGAGCCAGATACTTTAACTCTCAAGCTCGCAGTTCAGACCTTACGCCCGACTTGTTCAAGTTTCAAGCAGCCGGCTCGTACAGTGGACCCATGAACACGGCACCGGACACCGCCACATCGCCCCGCTGGCTCACCGACGAGGAACAGCGCGTCTGGCGCGCGTACCTGCACGCCACCACGCTGCTGGAGGACCACCTCGACCGGCAGTTGCAGCGCGACGCGGGCATGCCGCACGTCTACTACGGGCTCCTGGTCGGCCTCGCCGAGGCACCGCGCCGCCGGCTGCGGATGACCGAGCTGGCCATTCAGGCCAAGATCACCCGTTCCCGGCTCTCGCACGCGATCGCCCGCCTGGAGAAGAACGGCTGGGTACGGCGCGAGGACTGCCCCTCCGACAAGCGCGGCCAGTTCGCCGTACTCACCGACGAGGGCCAGGAGGTGCTGCGGTGCACCGCACCGGGCCATGTGACCGCCGTACGGCAGGCGCTGTTCGAACGGCTGACCCCGGAACAGCAGAAGGCCCTCGGCGAGATCATGGAGATCGTCGCCGAGGGCCTCCAGCCCGACGAAGCGGGGGCGGACCTGCCCTGGCTCCGCTGACCCGCACACGGGTCAGCCGGGCGCCGCGGGCGCGGACCCGCCGCGGCTCCGCCGGCTCACGTACCGAAGCGGGAGCGGACGGCGGGCCGTCAGTGGGCGATCACCGGCACCGGCAGCTCGTCCTCGGCGTCCTCGCCGGTGGCCACCACGGTCGTACCGGGACGGCCCGCGTTGACGAACGTGAAGGCGATCAGGGAGGCGAGGCCCAGGATGCCGACGGCGAACCAGATCGCGGTGCTGTAGCCGTGCACCATGCCCTGGAGCTTCACCAGCTCCTGCTGCGGCTTGGCCGCGGCACCGGCGATGTGGTCCCTGACGTACGAGGTGGTCGCCGAGGCGGCGATCGTGTTCAGCAGGGCGGTGCCGATCGCGCCGCCGACCTGCTGCGAGGTGTTGACCATCGCGGAGGCCACACCGGCGTCCCGGGGCTGGACGCCCTGGGTGGCCAGGGACATCGCCGGCATGAACGCCGTACCCATGCCGAGACCGAGCAGCACGACCGCGGGCAGCAGCAGACCGGCGTACGAGGAGCCGATCTCAAGCTGGGTCAGCAGCAGCATGCCGAGACCGGCGACCAGGAAGCCCGGGCCCATCAGCATGCGGGCCGGGACGCGGGTCATCAGCCGGGTGCCGATCTGGGTGGACCCGGTGATCATGCCGGCGACCATCGGCAGGAACGCGAAGCCGGTCTTGACCGGCGAGTACCCCTTCACGATCTGGAGGTAGTAGGTCAGGAAGAGGAACAGGCCGAACATGCCGATGATCGCGAGACCGAGGGAGAGGTAGATGCCGCCGCGGTTGCGGTCGGTCACCACGCGCAGCGGCAGCAGCGGGGCCTTGACCCGGGCCTCGACGATCACGAACGCCACCAGCAGCACCACGGACGCGACGAACATGGCGACGGTCACGCTGTCGCCCCAGCCGTCGGAAGCGGCGCGGGTGAAGCCGTACACCAGGGCGACCAGGCCGAGCGTGGAGAGGATCACGCCGGGGATGTCGAGCGGTGAGCGGTTACGGCCGCCCTCCGGCTCCCGGATGACGAAGTAGGCGCCGGCCGCGGCCACGACGGCGAACGGGACGTTCACGAAGAAGGTCCAGCGCCAGTCCATGTACTCCGTGAGGAAACCGCCCAGGATCAGGCCGACGGCGCCGCCGCCGCCCGCGATGGCGCCGTAGATGCCGAACGCCTTGGCGCGCTCCTTGGCGTCGGTGAACATCACCGCCAGCAGGGACAGCGCGGCCGGGGCGAGCAGCGCACCGAAGGCACCCTGGAGGGCGCGGGCGCCGAACATCATCGCGCCGGTGGTGGCGGCACCGCCGAGCGCGGAGGCGGCGGCGAAACCGACGAGGCCCAGCACGAAGGCGCGCTTACGGCCCCACAGGTCGGCGATGCGGCCGCCGAAGAGCAGCAGGCCACCGAAGGCGAGGGCGTACGCCGTGACGACCCACTGCTTGTTGCCTTCGGATATGCCGAGGTCCTGCTGGGCGGAGGGCAGGGCGATGTTCACGATGGTGGCGTCCAGGACGACCATCAGTTGGGCGAGCGCGATGAAGACGAGCGCTTTCCAGCGGTTGGCGTCACCGCGCGGGGCGGCGAGGCCGGGAGCCTTGAGGGCTGTTTCTGACATGGGGATACCCACTTCGGTACTTCGTGACGGAAAAGATGGCGTGTAACGGAAAAATGACGAGAAAACGAAGACAAGGAGAAAAAAACAGGAGAACAGCGGATGCACGGCGACCGGACGGTGACAGGGCGGCTGCCTTGTACGTGGTGGGTGGACTGCGGCCGAGGACCGAACTGATCGGCCGGCCTGACCGGTCCTCCTGACCGGCCGGACCGATCGGCCCTACTGACTGGTCGTACTGATCACGTCAGCAGTCGCGCAGCTCCGCGATGCTCACGGCCGGGCCCGGCAGGGTGGAGTGGGCGGGGGCCCGCAGGCCGTCCAGGAACAGTTGCAGGTGACGGTGGACGAAGCGGTCGCCGCGGACGCAGTCCGTGCCGGCCGGGGGCCGGCTCAACTGGGCCACGACGATCAGCAGATCACCGACCCCCACATCGGGCCGGAGCTGTCCGGCCGCCGCCGCCCGGCCCATGACCTCCTCGACGAGCTGCTCGATGCGCCTGCGGGAAGCCTCCAGGTCGGGATGGTGCTGGTCGAAGGTGCTCGACACCATGGGGCACAGGGCACTGATCCGCTCGTCAGCGGCGGTGTGCACGAAGTGCTCCAGGGCGGCGAAGGCGTCCCCCGTCTCCGCGAGGGCCTGCTCGGCCGCCTCGGCCGTACGGTCCATCACGGTGCAGACGACCTCGCGGACGAGGGCGTCACGGTCGGGGAAGTTCCGGTACACCGTGGCGTTGCCGACACCGGCCCGGCGGGCGATCTCGTCGAGCGGCACATCCGGCCCGTGCTCGACGAACATCTCCTGGGCCGCGGTGACGATCCGCTCCCGGTTGCGCAGGGCGTCGGCGCGGGGCCGGGGCACCTTGCGCACGGAGGCGGTCGTGGCCGTCACGGTGTACTCCTTGGGGTCTCTGAGGCGCGGGGCCTGAGTTGATGGCTGCGTCGCCGCTCTCGTGTCGCGGCGCCGCCCTTGTGTCGCTGTGGCGCTGTTCTGTGTCGCTGTGGCGCCGTTCGTCGCGCCGCCGGTCGTGGCGCGCCGGGGCGAGGTGGTCGATCCGGGGAGCCGGTCCCCGTTTCATCCGGACACCTGGCTAAACGGGGAGAGCCTCCCCGGTTATTTCCCACCTTCCCCGAAATTCCTGTGACCTGGGCCACACTCACCCTCCCCCCGGGTTTCACCCCTCTGCGGACCGGCATTCCCACGATCGGCTCCTCCAGCGCGCGCCCCGCCTGCCACCGCCCCAGGGTGATCGCAAGGGTGCAGCCGGAGACCGGCGGCTGCCGTGGAGCGAAAGGTCCATGTATGCAGCCGCAGCCGCCCCGCCGCCGCATACGCCCGCGCCGTGTGACCGCCCTCACCGTGGTGACCGTGCTGACCTTCGCGGTCAGCACCTCGGCGGGGACCGGGCATCTGACGGCGCCCACCGCCGCCGGGCCGGCCGGCCTGGCCCGCTCCTCCGCGCTCGTACCGTGCATGGTCCACGGCGGCCCGGAGGTGCAGATGACCGAGGGCCTGCCCACCCCGCCGGGCTACTCCCGCTCCACCGGCACCGTCCACGCCCTGACCCTGATGGTCGACTTCCCCGACGCACCCGGCCAGGGCGGCGCCATGGACCGCTTCCACGAGTTCTTCCCGCAGACCCAGGAATGGTTCCGCACCGCGTCGTACGGCCGTCTCGACTACCGCCCCGAGACCCCCGTCACCGACTGGCTGCGGATGCCGAAGAACTTCCGCGCGTACGGCATAGAGCGCGGCGCCCCCCTTCGACCCCGGCTACCGGCGTCTGGTGCAGGACATCGTGGCCGCCGCCGATCCCACGGTCGACTTCCGCGACTACGACCTGCTGAACGTGCTCGTCACCCCGAACGCCGGCCCCTCCGCCCTGGACACCGTGCTGTCCGTGACCTTCGCCGGGAACACCGACGCCCCGGTCGCCGACGGCGTCCGCGTCGCCAACGCGTCCTTCGTCTACTCCCGCGCCAGGACGACGGCTCCGGCTCCTACGCCCACGCCGGCTTCCGGGTGCTGCCGCACGAGAACGGCCACACCTTCGGCCTGCCCGACCTGTACACCCAGGAGGGCGGGGGCGCGGTCGGGCACTGGGACATCATGAGCGAGGACTGGGGCGCCGACAACGACCTGCTCGGCTGGCACAAGTGGAAACTGGGCTGGCTGGACGACAACCAGGTCGGCTGCGCGGCGGCACGGGGCAGTCTCGAGTACACGCTGTCACCGCTGTACAAGGTGGACGGCGGCAAGCTGATCCTGGTGCCGGTCACCGCCCGCAGCACCTACGCGCTGGAGATACGCGCACAGGGCGGCAACGACGAGATGGTGTGCCGGCCGGGCCTGCTGATCTACAAGATCGACGCCACGGTCGACACCGGCCGGGGCCCGGTCACCGTCTACGACAGCCACCGCTCCAGCGGCGGCTGCACCCGCAGCCCCAACGTCCACACGGAACTCTCCGACGCCCCCTTCACCCCCGGCGAAAGCTTCAAGGACCCGCGCCACGGGATAACGGTGCAGGTGATGAGCAAGGACGAGGACGGGAACTACCGGATACGGATAACGCGGGCGTGAGAAGGGCCGGGGGGCGGGACAGGAACACCGGCCGGCCGAACCGGCGGCTCACCGCAACCCCGGTACCGGAGAGCCGAGGCCCACGAGAAACCGCCGGACCACCGGCCCCGCCACCGGGGCGGAGGAGTCGGACGCGCACCTGCGGAGGCAGTTGGACCCCTCGACGGGGTGGGCGGCGAGGGTCGGACGCGGCACCTGCGCAGACGGTCGGGCCCACCGGCAGGGTGGGGCGGCGGCGTAGCCACGCCGGACCTGACCACCCAGCCGACCCGCCGGACCTGACCACCCAGCCGACCCGCCGCACCGTCGACGACGGCGTCCAGGACCTCCCTTCCCGGCCCTGCGCTCAACAGCCGACCGCATCCAGGCAGACCTTCACAGCGCGTCCCGCTTCACCCACGTCCCACCCTCCTGATCAACCACCCCCACCCCGTCCCGCCCGATCCGGTACCCTGTGGACCGAGCGCCCACCAGGACGCCCACCCACGCCTTCGTAGCTCAGGGGATAGAGCACCGCTCTCCTAAAGCGGGTGTCGCAGGTTCGAATCCTGCCGGGGGCACAGAGAGAAGGGCCAGCTCAGGAGGGGTTTCCTCCCGGGCTGGCCCTTCGGCGTTCCAAGGGTCGTGCCACAGGCGTGCCACTACACCCGCACTTTCGCCTCGGGCGGTTCGCTACCTACGAACGAGAGACCACGCGGCGAATCGCCCCAACGCGCTCATGAAGCGTGCCGGATAGACTGCACGAACTCGCCGGATCCGTCATCGAGCAACCAGAACGACCAGCCGTTGCGGTTTGGGTTGACGTCGGGCTTGTAGTGCGTCACCACAGCCCGAGCCGCTCCGGTAGGCGTCTTGAAGCTTTGCCCCGCAAGCGGTCCCGACGTGATGTCGATCCTCTTCGTGTCCCGGTCATAGCTGCCACGGGTCCGATGACCTTCGTAGTCGGCATAGACGTCGACCTTGCGCTCCGCCTTCGCATCCTGCCCGTTGGCGGCGGCTGGCGCCGAGGACGGCACACTTGCGGTCCTCACAAGCCGAGCGACGACCTCACCTGCAGTTGTGTTCCCCATGCGCGCGGCGAACTCGATGTAGCGATAAGTCTGCGCATCAACCTCAATAGTTGGGCTCATGCCCTCCCCCTTGTCAGCCGGTTTCGACGAGCAGAGCGTAACACAGATCAAGGACGCAGGTCGCGTAAAAGGAGAATGAGGAGAAAAAGACGAACGAATCAAGATGGCGCAGGTAGATGAGCCAGACCGAAAGAGGAGCTCTCACGGGCTGGCCTCACACCCCCCCGTTGTGGCTATGTAGGTAGCTACCGCCGCCCGGGGATCTCGCTCGACAGATCCGAGGATGCTCTCCCGTCGCCTCGGATCATGGCGCCGAGCCGGTCAGCGATGGCCCGGTCGCGGTCGCTGGTCATGTGCTGATAGATCAGCGCGGCGCGCGAGCTGCTGTGGCCCATGCGGGTCATCAGCTCACGGGTGCTGGCCCCAGCTGTGGAGGCGAGCGTGTTGCCCGTGTGCCGCAGATCGTGGAAGTGCAGACCGGCCGTGACGCCCGCAGCCTTCCGAGCCTTGACCCAGTCGTCCCGGAAGTTGCTCCGCCGCAGTTGCCCACCCTGCGGCCCGATGAAGACGTGCCCCTCGCGGCCGGGAGCGGCGAAGTGCTCCAGGTGGTGCGTGACCGCGTCCAGCAGCTCGGCCGGGAAAGAAACGGAGCGCACCCCGGCCGCGGACTTCGGCGCCTTGTCGAAGAGCCGGCCGTCCTGCAACTCGGCCTGAGCGCGGCGCACGGTAACGGTCAGCTCTTCCAGGTCGATGTCCCGGCGCCGCAGGGCCGCCAGCTCCCCGAACCGCAGGGTGGTGAAGGCCGCCAGGAGCACGAGCAGCCGGTAACGCGGAGCGATGGAGTCGGCGACGGCGAAGACCTCCGCGACGGTGAGGACCGGTCGCTCGGGCACGTCATAACGGTCCGCGCCCTTGATACGGCACGGGTTGCGCCGGATCAGCTCGTCGTCCACGGCAGTGTTCATCAGGGCACGCAGCAACTGGTACGCCTTGACGACCGACGGCTCGCCGACGCCGGCCGCCAGGAGCTTGCCCCGCCAGCTCCGCACACGGGCAGTCGTCACGTCCGCCACCGTCCCGGCCCCGAGGGTGGGCAGGATGTGCAGCCGCATCACCGACTCGTTCCGCTCACGGGTGCGGTCGGCGAACTTCCGGTCTCGCAGCCATGCGGTGGCGTACTCGGCGAAGTTCACCGCCCCGGCGTCCGGGTCCGACCACTGCCCACGCGCGACGTCCGACTCGATGTGTGTGAGGGCTACTTGGGCATCGGTCTTGGTCGTGTACGTCTTCTCCGCTGGACGGAGCTGGCCCGTCTCCGGGTCCCGGTAGCGGACCTGCCAGCGGCCGGACGGAAGCTGTCGGACCGAACCGAACTCCCGACGCTTCCCCTTCTTGTTGGCCATCAGGCAGCCCTCCGCAGGGTGCTGCGCCGGTGGCCGATCGGCTGCACCGTGTTGGCGTCGATGAAGGCGTTCAGTGCGCTCTCCGGGATACGAATGTGCCGACCGACCTTGACGAATACGATGCGTCGCTCGGCGATCAGGCGGCGCGGGAAGCGTTCCGTGGTGCTGAGGAGTTCGGCCACCTGCGCCACGGTCAGGTAGCGGTCAGCCATGGGTGGGTTCTCCTTCCGTTCCGGGGGCGGGTTCGAGGGTTTCGGCGAGCCAGGCTTCGGCGTCGGTGAGGCCGGTTCCGGCGTAGACCCAGTGCGCGAGGACGAGGGTCGTGTCCTGCTCGGCCTCGCCGTCGAAAGCGGTCTGAGCCTGGACACGGCGCCATTCGGCACGTGCGTCGCGGAGGGCGCCGAGGGTGGTGGAGTAGCGGCGGGACTTGGTGGAGAAGTGGCCGCGGAAGCCGAGCATGTGGGCCCAGGCCCGTAGGCGGAGGTGTTCGAGGTCCTTGCGGGCGCCGAGGGTCCAGGCGGTGCGGACGAGCCGGCGGGCGTGGTCGCTGATGTCGAGCTGGGCGAGTTCGGCGAGGAACTTCAGCGGCCGGTCGAGAGCTCCCGTGGCGGTCTCGGCGCCCTTGGTGGCGTATTTGGCGATGTAGGCGGCGACGGCCCGCTCGGTCAGCTCCTGGCCGCCGTCGAAGTCGGCCGAGCGGATGGTGCGCACGTCGAGCTGACGGCCGAAGGTGAAGGCGTGCGCCCGGCCGTCGATGACCGGGCCGTCCACGCGGGTGGCGATGGCGGCGGCCCGGATGGCGTCGGTCAGCAGCTCGGCGGTGGCCCAGGCGGGAGGCGGGGTGTCGCCGCCGCCGGGGCCGTCGATTCGGACGACGGCGTGAAAGTGGACGGCTCCGCGCTTCTGGTACTCGGCCACCTTGGCGAAGGACACCCGGGCGTACTCGCGGAAGGCCCGCTGCGTGAGGCCGGCGCGCTTGGCGACCTCTCGGCGCAGGTAGGTCGAGAAGCGCCGCCACAGTGGACCGGCGTGCGCGTTCCAGAGCACGGCCGCTTCGTAGTCGTAGCGGTCGAGGTCGAGCGGAGTGCCCAGGGCCGGGTCGTCCTGGTCGTGGAGGGCGCCGCAGCGGCAGCGGCGGACCGACCCGGCCGGGGCGGTGGGCCGGTTGTGGACCGGGCCGAAGCTCGGCGCGGTGAAGGTGGCGAAGACGCGGGGGTGTGCGGCGACGCGTTCGGGGACGCCCTTGCCGCCGCGCAGGCCGGAGGTGATCAGGTGGAAGGTGTCGCGGCGGTAGACCTCGGCGCAGGCCGCGCACCGGGTGGTGCGGCGGTTGTTGCAGCGGACCAGGAGGTGACCGGCCGGGAGGTTGGAGGAGTCGAGGTGGTGGAGGACGTGGCCGATCTCGCCGGTGCGGGTGTTCACGTCGTACTCGGTGCGGTGGCCGTCGAGGCGGATCGGGTGCGTGCAGCCGCCGAGGCCGGCGAGCTGGCGCAGGAGGGCGGGCATGGTGCCGAGGGCGGCCAGTTCGCCGAGTTGTTGGAGAGGAGGCGGAGTGGCGCGGGTGATGATGGCTTCTCCTTCTGGTTCGGCTGGAGGGAGACAGCCCCCGGGGCGGCGGATGCTTGGCGGTATCGAGGCCGCCCCGGGGGTTCGGTGCGTCAGCGGCGGTGCTGGTCTCGCAGCAGGGAGCGCAGGACTACGGTGGCGACGGCCACGGAGGCGGCCGTGACGGCGACGGCGGCCAGGAGCGCGGTCAGCACGACACCGCCGACGAGGACGGCCGCGACCGCTCCGGTGCTGACGGAGATCTGAGGGACGGGACGCCGGGCGGGTGCCGGGTCGGCCACGGTGTGGGGGTACGCGGGCGGCGGTGTCGGGGCTGTCGGGGTACTTGGGCAGGAACACGGCGCAGCTCTCCTTGCCTACTCGTCTAGTCATGCGAGCCGTTGACGATGCCCACGCCGGAGCGCGTGCCGGACTCGATGGCCGGGGCCATGAACGTGTGCGAGAGCCAGAACCCGAAAAGGGCGATCAGGACGACGATCCACGTGCGGACGCCGAGGAACTTGACCGCTCCCCCAGGCGAAGAAGCCGAGGACGGCGACGAGCGGGAGGCTGACGGTCACGGTTTTCGGATCCTTTCAGCGGACGGGGCAGCGGTGAGTGCGGGCGGCCAGCTCGGCGGCGGCGCGGCTGTCGTAGTCGGCGGAGAAGCCGCAGCGCGGAGCCGTGCAGGCGGCGGTGTGCTTCTCCCGTCCGCGACCGTCGTAGGACGTGCCGACCTGGACGGGACCGATGCGGGTGACGGAGCGGAAGCGGCGGTTGGCGCTCACGTGGGGTGTCCTTTCAGAGCTGGGCGGCGATGGCGTCGGCCATGGGCGGCGGGACGCCGAGGCGGGCGCGCAGGGTCGGGGTGTCGATGGCTGTTCCGGTACGGGCGTGGTGCTCGGCGGCGACCTTGCGGGCGTGTTCGTCCAGAGCGGCCGGGACAGCGACGGGAACCGGGGCCGGTAGTGGCTCGAGTGCTGGTGCCACCGGGGGCTCCGGCGCGGGGCCGGGCGCGTCCTCCTCGCCCTGGATGTCCTCGACCTTCTCCTGGCCCACGTCGTCACTGGTCTCGTCATGCGTGGTCGGTGACGAGTGGGCGAGGAGGGTTCCGCCGAGGAAGGCGACCGCGGGCCAGCCCGCGACGAGGATGCGAAGCCAGGCCGGCACGTGGTCCAGGTCGAGCAGCCCGGCGGTGGCGACGTTCGCACCCAGGGACGCGGCGAGTGCGATCAGGAACCAGCACCACCCAGCCGCTTTTGCCTCACCCGACCGCAGTCGGCGCCAAGCGGCGACGAGCAGCAGGTCGACCGAGACGGGATAGGCCCACGCCTTCCACCCGTCCTGTCCGGCCGCCGAGGCGACGTCGTGCAGGTGGGCGAAGGACAGCGCGGCGGCGATGACCGCTTGGACGAGCACCGCGTCGACGCGGGCCAGGTGGGCGCGCATGCTGCGGCTCCTTCCGGGGTCGGGCATGGGAGGGGTAGGGACATGGCGTGAGGCGGTCACGCCGACCGAGGGCAAGGGCGGGTGCGGGTCAGTCGGTCACCGGTCGGGGCCGCACGACCGGGCTCGGTGTCTCGACGGGCCGCACGGGAACGTGAGGCCGGAAGCGGTTGAGCGCGGGCAGTTCGGGGACCAGGTGGGCCGATTCGCGACAGGTTTCGGCCGCGTCGCTGAGGGAGAGGTGCGGCGTGCGGATGCGGGACCAGCCGCCGGAGGTGTCACCGGCCACGGCGAGGCCGGGCCGTTCGGGTGCGATGGCACAGGCGGCGGAGACAGCCTCGGGGGCGATGTCGCCCAGCGCCATCTTGGCGGAGGCTTCGTCGTTGACGCGATGGCAGACGCGGCCGGTCAACTGGGCCCGCAGCATGGTCGCGCCCTTGCCCAGCTCGGCGCCGAAGCGCTGCCCGCAGACCTCCAGATAGATGCCGGCGGCCCGACCGAGCTGGGCAAGCCGGATAAGCTGGGTGACCATCTCGTCCCGCCGCTCTTCGTCCTTCTTCGTGGCCACGAGGAACAGTTCGGCGACCTCGTCAACGAACAACACGACGGGGACCGGCCGTTCGTGTTCGGGCAGGCCCCAGATGTCGGAGGTGATTTCCTCGTCCGGCGTGCTCGGCTCGATGCCCTGCCGGGACTTGATCAGGTCGTACCGGTCCTCCATTTCCTTGACGAGCACGGGCAGGAGTTCGGCGGCCTCGTCCGGGTCGGTGGCGAGCGCCGACAGCCGCGGAGCGAAAGGCGCCAGTTCCACGCCCCGTTTGCAGTCGATGCCCACCAGGGCGACGGGCTGACGGGCGAGCCCGGCGACCAGGTGCCGCAGGTACATGGACTTGCCGGACAACGTGGCGCCAAGCGTGAGCTGGTGCGGCACGGTGCGGTAGTCGCGTACGAAGGGAGTGGCGTCCTCCCGCAGTGCGACCGGCACCCGAAGAAGCCCCCAGGGCAGCTTTCGCGGCATGCGGACCCGCCGCAGCACGTCGAAGCCGACGAGCCGCAGGTCGACCACGCCCGGCTTGACCGTGGTCACGTAGACGGCATGGACGCCCCAGGCGTGCCGCAGCCGTTCGGCGGAGGCGGCCACGTCGGCGGGTTCCTGTCCCGGGGCGAGCCGCAGACGGACCCGCAGCCCCGTCGCGGTCGGCCTGATGACTCCCCGACGCGGCGGTACGGGCCGGACCTCGCGGCGAGTGGTGGCCTTGACCGCCAGGACCCGCAGCCGGGAGGGGGCCACAGTGAGGCCGCACGCCTCCATCACGGAGCCGTAGGAGCTGAGCAGCCGGACCGTGGACACCGGTAAGCCGACCGTGGACCAGTAGACGCCGGGGTGTCGCGCCCGGGCGTAGGCGGCCCCACCACCGAGTGCGGCGACGGGACCACCCACCTCCAGGAGCGTTGCCAGTTCGGTCATCAGGCCGTGGCTCCCACAGCGGCCGGGAAGGCGGTCGGAGTGACGGCGGCGGCCCGGAAGGCGATGCCGTGGCGCTGCTGCCCGTTGAACACGCTCTCCCACGGCCGGGCGACCAGGCCCGGCAGCGAGACCGGGGCACCGAGGGCGAGCCCTTCCGACACCCCGCTCTCCGGAACGGTGACCTTGATCAGGGACGACTCCCCCTCCTCGATGTACACGACGCCGATCGTCATCAGCGCCTCACCGCTGACGGCGTCCTTGGCGATCTCGCCCGACTGCCGGTCGCGGACCTTGGGCTCGGGCGCCTCGGTCAGCAGGATCGTCGCGGCCGAGGTCTCCACACGGATGGTGCGCAAGGCTTCTTCCTATCTACTCGTCTAGACAAGATGCATCCTTCGAACCCGACTTCGCCGGGAACATGAACCACCTTGCCACACGACTTGCTCACTCGTCTATACGAGTATGCGTGTCGGTGTGTACGAGCCCGAAGAAGTGGCCTCGCGCACCGCCGGTCAGGTCGCCGGAAGTTGGTAGGAGAGGACGTACGCGTCCGCCGCCATCACCGTGTCGCAGACCTCCACGGCCCGCCCTGCGGTGTCGAAGGCGGTACGGATCAGGTGGATCACCGGCACACCGGAAGCCAGTTGCAGCGTCTTCACCTCGGGCGGCGAGGGCATCCGGGCCCGGATCTCCTCCTCGAAGTGGTCGAGCTGGTGGCCCAGCTCCTCCAGGCGGGCGTAGATGCCGCCGGGGCCAGGATTGGGCTCGGCGATCTGCGTACCGCGGGCGATGTCGAGCGGAAGGTAGGAGGTGGCGAACTCGACCGGCCGGCCGTCGAGCAGGTACCGGCGACGCCGGGCGAGTACGCGCCGCACGGAACCGAGCCGGGTAGAGATGTCCTGGCTGGCCTTCTCCTCCTTGACCTCCAGGCTGTCGACCTTCGGGTGACCGCCGGCGGCGTCGGCCTCCACGATGAACGCGGACTTCCCCTGCTCACGGTGGCGCCGGGCGAACCGGTCGGAGGCGAGCCGACGGACCGGAGGCCGGGGACGGACGAAGACGCCCTTGCCGTGCTCGGCGTGCACCAGGCCCTCACCCTGGAGGATCGAGAAGGAGTTCCGGACCGTCATGCGGGAAACCCCGTAGTGCTCGACCAGCTCAGCCTCGGAGGGCAGCTTCTCCCCCTCCTTGAATCGCCCACGGTCGATGGCTTCGCGCAGTTGGTCGGCGATCTGCCGGAAGACCGCACGATCACTGGTCGGGTCGAGGCCGCCGAGAATGCTCGGTAGGGACGCCATGCGTACTCCTTTAGGTATCTAGACGAGTGGGCGAGTCTTGTTGCTACGGTGGAGAGCCTAGTCAGCCGAGAGGGCCGAGGAACGTGAGCACAGAACGCCCGCACTCCGTGAGCGTCGCCGGGGTCATCGTCGATGACCAAGGCCGGGCCCTTCTGATCAAGCGCCGCGACAACGGTAAGTGGGAGCCCCCGGGCGGAGTCCTCGAACGCGAGGAAACCATCCCCGAAGCCCTTCAGCGCGAGGTCCTCGAAGAAACCGGCATCAAGATCGCACTTCCCGCGACCCTGACCGGGATCTACAAGAACATGACAGGCCTGATCGTCTCCCTCGTCTTCCGCTGCCAGGCGGCCGACGGCACTCCGACCACCGGGGATGAGACCCGCGCGCTGCATTGGGCCACCCGCGAAGAAGTCATCGAACTCGCCGACGAGGCGTACGCGGTCCGCGTCCTTGACGCACTCGACGCGGCGTCCCCGCCGGCCATTCGCGCCCATGACGGCGTGAAACTCGTCTAGCCCGAACCCGCTGCACATGGCGGCCTACCAGCACGAAGGAACTTGTATGCACGAGTATACGAGTACAGCCCGGGTCTGGGGACTGTCTTGCCCAGGTTTCCCGGAAGAGGTCAGCCGGGCCCGCCGCTGGACGCGCGACATCCTGCGCGGCTCTCCTCTGGCCGACGACGCCGAGCTGATCGTGAGCGAGCTGAGCACCAACGCGATCCTTCACACGGCCAGTGGCATGCGGTCGGGCAGCTTTCATCTGGCACTCGCGGTCTCGTCGCAGGTGGTCGCCCTGTCGGTCATGGACGAGGGGAGCACCGGTACGGCGCCGAAGGTCGGGCACCAGGACGAGCGGGCCGAGCACGGCCGGGGCCTGAGCATGGTCAGCGCAATCGCTCACCGAGTCGTTGTCCACGACAGTCCCGGCGGGTACACCGTCACCGCGGAACTCTTCCCCCAGGCCGGGCCGGCGGGAGGGCACCCGTGCTGATGCCCGCTCTTCCCGTACCGCCGAGGACGGACAGAAGCCCCCTCCTCTGCCAGTGCCGAGCCGCCGCCTACCCGCTGGACGAGGTCCGTTCCATCCCGTTGGGATCACACGACGCCACGAGCCCACGCCTGGCGCTGCGCTGGTTACGAGAGCGCGCGCGGGACATCACTGACCAGCTCGACGCCCCGTACGCACAGCCGGGCCTGCACTGGCTGACGGACGAAGCCGAACACGAACGCGCCCTGGCCTACATGACCGGCGGCACGGGCTACCAACTCACCCTCTATGACGAGAGCACCCGTTACGTGTTGCTGGCCTACCCGGTGGGAGTGAAGTCATGAACGGGCCCACCCGCGGCTTCTGGTGCGAATGCTGGACCGAGGATGCCGCCAGCACAGAAGGGCCGACGCGCTTGGCGTCGTTCGATGCCTACTCGGCGGTCGAGGCGAACAACTGGGTGGCGACGATCCTGCGCACCATCTCACCAGCACTCGACACGGCCGCTTCCCAGGAAGCATGGACGCGACTCCACGACGACCGCATCGACACAAGGCGCGCCCTGTTGCGTCGGGAGCCCTGGACGGTATCCATCACGCACGTCAGCACGCGCATCACATGGACAGTCCGACCAGCAATCTTCCTGCCCCTCGCACACCGTCAGGGCCTGGAACTCCCAGCCTGCGCACACGGCTTCAAGCCCCGCATGTCCGACTGAGTTACAACTTTCTCTACTGGTTCAAGGCGGGTCGCTCCGCTCCCCGCGCGCGGCCCGGCCCCCGGCCGGGCCTGCGCTCATGTCTCCGCCCCGCTCCAGCCCGGCCGGCGCCCGTGCCGCGCTCTTGGCGATCAGCCACCTGGCGTCAGAGAAGGGGTACGTCGTGGCTGGGGCGGTCGGCTCCACGGCTTTAGGCAGCCACTTTGGCGCGAGCCTCGAAGATCATGGCCCCAACGTCGTGCTTTACCGGGCAGGTCCACAGACTGCCCGACGCGCCGAAAGCTTACGGGGCCATGATCACTCGCGCCAAAGCAGCTCCAGCCCAAAGCCGCTCCGCCGACCTCACGTTGGACGCCCTTCCACCCATGGGACCCCTCCCTACTTCTTTTATGACCTAGTTGGCCTCGCTCGCGTTTCGCGGTGCACCGCCATCGAAGGGCATGCCGAAATTTGCCAATAGATATCCATGAACCTCCTCGGCGAGGCCATTTTGCACAATGACTCTAATTAGACGTTTCGTGAAGGTGGTCTGGTCACGAGAGTCGTCGAGAGAGTACACATAAATCTTAGCAATGTGCAACGGATCGTAGACGCTAAAAATGTCCTGAAGCACCAGTTCGAACATTAGCGGATTCGAAAAATCAGACATCTTCTTCATCTGGCGCGCCAGCCGGTATAGGTCGCCATGTTTCACCGACTTAATTCGCTTGAGCCATCGGCTCGCGAATACTCTAATATCGGCTTCCCGATTTGACTCCGCGATTATCTGTCCAAACTTCGTCACCGACCCCGTGTATCCAACCTGCTCCTCAATCAGCTTGACCGAAGCTTGCCTTTGTCCCTGCGCATCCAAGAAGTCGACTATGTCGAAGAACCGGTTACTGCGATCCGGATAATGACTCCATCGCCTGAGCCAACGGGAAGCGACGCCGGCCAGAAAGGCGTCTACCCTCGTAGCCGCCCCCTCCGAGCTAAAAGTAAGGTACCCTTCCAAGAATCCGAACAAATCCTCAATCGGCCTGCGGCTTACTGATTTCTCTACACAGCCCAACAGCAGTGTCCGAGCTCTACTCGAGTGGTCCGCGCTGGATACTTCCTCGACTTCCCTTACCAAGTCGACTGAAGCTGAAATTGGATGCTGCCTACAGTAATCCGTCACGAGCTGGCTGGCATGGTCGCCCATGTCGCACCCCTCAAGCCAGATAGCCAATTTAGCAACGTCGGCACTGGCTCGACTCAAGGAAAATTCAGCCAATTCGCGATGCATTTCGACATCACCAGCGTCTCTCAATCTCGCTTGAACAAATTCCACCGGCAAGCCAATGTCATCAATGTTATCCCTCTCCCTCTTTTCGGCGACTTCAATTTCTACTACAATTGCCCGCTTCTCTAGCTGAGCGCAGCGTTCCTCGGCCATCTCCTTCTGCCTGATCGTGTCCTTCAACTCTTGACGGAGTCGCGAGATCTCATCCAAGAGATCCGCCCGCTCATCTCGATTCCGTTGGTTTTCTCCCTGTAAAATAAGCATTTCAGCCTCGATGTGGATCCGGTCCGCAATCCAATCCGATTGGGACTGGGTGAGCTCCATGCGCATTTCATTGACTTCAGCTTGCCGTCGCTCAAGAAGCCCTTCGAGGGCCTCCTGATGCAACAACAGACGCTTTACCTCCCGCTCGGATTTTTGAGCTTCACCGCGAATTCTTTCAAGCTCATACAGATCGGGGTCGTAGACTCGCAACGCTTCGGCACGCATGCCGTGTAGACGGGCGCGAGTTTGCGCAGTGACAGGCACCTTCCTGTGGCATTCCACCTCCTTTAGCAGGCGATCGATGAAATCTGGTGTGGCCACTCGCCGACCGTTCAGAAAGCGCGAAACATAACTTTTGTCATAGTTGGACCGAATTGCGAAGTGTTGACGACTCATCTCCAGGCTGTTGAAGATCAAGGTCAACTCGGTTGCAAGCGCTGCAACCTCGGGCAGGTTGCTCAGCTCAATCTCCGATGGTCGACTCGCTGACCTGCGGTTATCCCCCATGGCCCCCTCCGTCCTCCGAGCCCTCATTGTTGCACCGGAGAGTCAACAGATGCGGCTTCTTGCAACTACTGACAGGAGGCAAGGTGGCAAACACCTAGTTCAGTGCTGAGAGGAGACATCGTTGATTGGTCCCAATTTCCTGCCGCGGCTAGCATCAGCATCGCGTGCGCTACAGCGCGTCCTACTGGTCGCTTTGTGTCTAATCCCAGTGATTCTCGTGACGATCGCAAGCATTCCTGCGTTGGTGGTGTTGCCGTTCACGGAAGGTGGGGCCGGCCGGTCGAGCAAGGTGACTCGCCAGCTTGCTGAGTGGACCCAGCGGACACTCGCTGCAAGCCGCCCCTGAGCAGCCCCCCTTCACAGACCCGGTCCACCGTCGCCACAGCTCACTGCGGCCTGATCGGTTGGCGAATGGCTGGTAGGTGGCGCCCCGCTCCTGTTGGGCTCGCTACCGCCTCAGCATCCGTTCTATCCAGCAGACGCCCGACATCCACGCCTGACATCAACGACGCCGGACGGAGGCGTACACCCGCGATTCTGGCCAGCCGTCGCCCCAGTCGCCGACACCAGTTGGAGCGGGAGCGGATCGAACTCCTAAAGCGGGTGTCGCAGGTTCGAATCCTGCCGGGGGCACAGCGCATAACCGCTCTGACCTGGGGTTTCTCCCCCAGGGAGGGCTCCTACTCGGCCTCGGACTCCTTGTCCGGGGCCGTTTGCGTGAGCGGTGCGTGAGCGGACGGAGAGTTGATCTCCGGAATTTCTCCCGACGGATCAGCATCATCCGGCACGGACTCCGGGCCGGGATGCTCCGCGTCGTCGGGCTCGGCCTCCGCCTCAGGGGCGGTGTTCTCGGAGGTGGCGCGGGCGCGCGGGACGAGCCGGGCTGCGGCCTCGGCGATCGCCAGGTCCGCTTCGGGGAGCAGGCTCGTGTACGTGTCGGCCGTGATGGTGATCGAGGAGTGGCCGAGCATCTCCTGGATGTCCTTCAGGTCGGCCCCGGCCGCGTGGGCGAGGGTCGCGGCACCGTGGCGGAGGTCGTGGAGCCGGACCGGCGGGAGGTCGATCTCCTCGTACAGCTCGATGAACCGTCGCGTGACGTTGGCGGGGTGGAGCAACTCACCGTTCTCCTTGGTGAAGAGGCGTCCGGTCTCCACCCAGGCGCTCTCCCACTCCTCGCGGTCCTTGTCCTGCTGGGCGCGGTGCCGCTTGAGGGCCTGGACCGTGTCGGAGTCCAGCGCGATGGTGCGCGCGCCGACGTCTGTCTTGGGGTCGTCCTCGTACACCTCCCAGCCGTCCACGACGAGTTGCTTGGCGACGGTGATGAGACCGGCATCCAGGTTGGTGTCCGTCCACTTCTGCCCGCACGCCTCGCCCCGCCGCAGCCCGCGGAACGCGATCAGGTGGAACAGCGCGTACAGGCGGTCCTCCGCAACGTGGTCGAGGAAGAGGCCGGTGTGCTCCGGCGTCCAGACCATCACTGCCGACGGCTTCTCTCCGCTGCGCTTCCAGTGGAGGATGCGCTCCTCGGTCCATACGAGGGCCTTGGGGCGCTTGCCCGCCTCCAACTCGACGTGGGCGGCCGGGTTGAAGGTGATGAGCTGCTGGGCGATCGCAGCGTTGAGTGCGGCCCGCAGGGTGGAGCGGACGCGCTGGCGTGTGGCCGGACCGACGATGCGGCGGTAGGGCTCCATCTCGGCGATGGCTGCCTTCATCGCCTTGCGGCGGGCGCGGGGCTCGCGGCCTTTCCAGGGGATCTGGGCGAGGTCCTCGAACGCCTTGCGGCGGGCCGCGTTGCCTTCCGCGATCTCGACGTTGGCCTCGGCAATGGCCTCGAACATCTCCGACAGGTGGGCGACCCGGAGGCGGTCGAGCCGGTAATGCCCGATCCGTGGTTTGAGGTGGACGCGGATGTTGCTCTCGTCCCGGCTGATGCCGCTCTGCCGCCCCTTCTTGCCCGCCAGCCACATGTCCAGCCACTCGCCAACCGTGAGCCTGCTCGTCAGGTCCAGGCCGTGACTGAGGCGCCTGCGGGTGGCCTCGATGTTCGGCAGCGGGGCCTTCTCCTCGGCCACCTTCTCCAGCAGCTCGGCTATCTGGGCCAGGCCCTCGGCGTCATCGGCGTCGGCGAGGCCGACGAGAGCGCGTACGTGGTCGAGGTCGACCTGGGCGGCCTTGAGGGAGTCGTAGCCGGCGCGGCTGAAGGAGCGGCGGGTGCCGTCTTCGCGGGGCGGGAGCTCCTGGCGTATGGAGTACGAGCCGTGCTTGCGGCTGGAGAGCTTGGGGCACTTCTTGCCGAGCGGCTTGCCGGTGTGGGGGTCGCGGCAGTAGCAGCGGCGGTGGGTGGAACCCTTCAAAGATCGTTCTCCTCGGTGGTGTTGGGGGCGGTTTCGGGTGGGTCGACATCGGCGAGTTCCGGCGGCAGGTGCGGTGGTGTGCCGCCGTCTTCGCGGATGAAGGCGCGGGCGCTGCGAAGCCGGTACTTGGCTTCCAACACCCTTTCCGCGTAGTCGGCTTGGGCGAGGAGGGCTTCCTCGCGTTCGGCTTTGTTGGGTGCTGTCTCCGCTTTCCAGCGCTCGTGCTTCTCGCCTTTCAGGGCGGCCAGAGCGGCGCGCTGGTGGCGGATGTGGGCGCGGAAGGACCGGAGCATGGCGTCTTCCCTGCCGAGCTCCTCCCTGTCGCCGGTGAACCAGCGCATGGCATCCCAGGTCCGTTCGGAGTGCTGCAGGGGGAGGCGCTGGACTCGGTCGACGTAGCCGACGGGGTAGAGCAGGCAGATCGGGTAGGTGTCCAGGGCTTCGGCGAGGACGATGACGTCGACCAGGGGCAGGTTGGCGCGGCGGCCGGACTCCATGTTGGCGATCACGTTGCGCGGGATCGGGTGGCCGATCTCCTCGCAGCGGTCGGCCAGGTCCTGGGCGCTCATGTGCAACTCCTTCCTTCGTCTGCGGACCTCGGCGGCCACGGTGGCCATCACTTGGTCCACCCACTCCGGGACGTCGTCCTCGTCCCTTCCAGCATCGAAACCGTGTTGTGTCATGAAGACACATTAACTTCCCTACCGTTGATTCCATGGCCTGGAGACGAGCGTGATCGTCGTGTTCGCCGAGGGCTCAGTCATGGATGGAGCGCGTATGCGCGAGAACGGACTCGCCGGCCGGGTGAAGGGCATGAGCCGCGAGGAGCTGCTGGAGCTTCCCGCCGCCGTTGACCTGGAGACAGGCAACCGGGCGCTGGGGCTCGGGCGAAGCAAGGGGTACGAGCTGGCGAAGCGCGGCCAGTACCCGTGCAAGGTGCTGCGGCTGGGCAACGCCTACCGGGTGGTGACCGCAGACCTGTTGGCCCTGCTGGGCCTGGCCGCGTGAGAGCGGGGAACCGTAGCAGACCGTTCTGCGCTGAGCTGACACAGAAACGCTGGACTGTGGCCAGGCGTGGACGTACGGTCCGTGTTCCCTCGCGATCACCGAACGCTCGCGAGAAGAGGGTGGGCCCCCGGCGGAGCAACCCCGAACGGCCCTGGAAGAACCAACCCGGCGGCAAGGGCGTGCGAGCCCGCCACCGCCAGACGAGGAGCTGCCGAGTGCAACCCGAGAACCCCGAACCCTATTCCGCCCCCGCGCAGGCCATCTGGCCCGCGGCGGCCATCCCCGGCCGACCCGGCGCCCACCTGCACGCCACGCAGGCCGACGACGCCGATCCGAGCCCCGGCAGTGATGCAGATGCCCGCAGCACCGACGAGGCGAAGACGCCGAGCGGGCCGGAGGAAATATCCGATGCGGAGCCGACGTACGGCTCCGAGTTGCTGGACGAACTGCGCGGGCAGATCGCCCAGTTCGTGATCCCGCCCTCTCAGGAGGCCCTCGACGCGATCACCTTGTGGGTGGCAGCGACGCACCTGCAGCCCGCATGGCAGCACGCCCCGCGCCTGGCGGTGGTGGGCCCGGCGAAGAGGTGCGGCAAGTCGCGGCTGCTGGACGTGCTGACCGAGACGGTCCACGAACCGATGCTCACCATCAACACCACCCCGGCGGCCATCTTCCGGTCGATCTCCGAGGACAACCCGCCAACCCTCCTGGTGGACGAGGCGGACACCATCTTCGGCCCGAAGGTCGCGGAGAAGAACGAGGAGACGCGCGGCCTGCTCAACGCCGGCCACCAGCGAGGGCGGTACGTGACCCGGGTCGTGGGCAACGACCACACCCCGCACCGCTTCGCGACCTTCGCCATGGCGGCCATCGCGGGAATCGGCGAGCTGCCCGACACGGTCATGGACCGGTCGGTCGTGATCCGCATGCGGCGCCGGGCCGAGGGCGAGAAGGTCAAGCCCTTCCGCTCCCGCCGCGACATCCCGGCCCTGCATGACCTGCGCGACCGTATCGCCGCGTGGGCCCGGCCGCTGCTGGACGAGGCGGCGAACCTGGAGCCGGACATGCCGGTCGAGGACCGTGCCGCGGACACCTGGGAGCCCCTGGTTATCGTCGCCGACCTCGCCGGCGGGCGCTGGCCACGCCTGGCGCGCCTCGCGTGCGCGCGGATGGTCGCCGCCGAAGTGGCGGCCGAGGAAGAGCACCCGAGCGGAGCGCGGATCCTCGCCGACATCCGCCGGGTCTTCCACGCCCAGCGTGAGGTGGACAGTCTGTCTACCGAGGAACTCCTCCATCACCTGCGCCAGGACGCGGAGGCGCCGTGGGCGGAGTGGGGGCGGGGCGGGCTGACCGCCCGTGAACTGGGCAGGATGCTGCGCGAGTTCGAGATCAGGCCCGGCAACGTGCGCATGGCCGACCGGACCCAGCGCAAGGGCTACATGCGCAACAAGTTCCTGGATGCCTGGAGCCGGTACTGCCCCACCGTCCACTCAGTGGACCCCCAGGCGGCCCGCCCGGTGAACCACCCGCCGTTCACTGAGTGAACGCCCTGCCCGGCGAACTCGACGCGGGCCGAACCCCGCCCCCTTGTTGCCGTCCCTGCCGTCCCTGCCGTGATCTCGCAGGTCAAACGGCATACCGGCAAGACGGCAACCGGGGCCAAGACGGCAACGCGATCCGCCATGGCAGCCCTACCGCCAAGACGCCGCCCGCATCCGTCTTGCGCCGTCCCCCGCCGTCCTGCCGTATCAGCGCAGGTCAAAGCACCGAGCACCAGGACGGAAGGCACAAGGCCACCGTCCCGGCCCGGGGCACTGCCGCACCGGAACCAGGCCCGCTAGGACGCGTCGACGTCTTGTTCCGACTCGGAACAAGACGTCGGCGGCACACGCCAGGACGGAAGGCCGAGGCGGTTGCCGTACACGCTGTGACCTGCGCTTGCAACGGCCAAGACGGCAAAGACGCACCACACCACCAGCCCAGGAGCACCCCCCGCTTGAAGGTCCCTCTCATGTCCCGCCGCCGAGACCGCCCGCCGCGCGGCGACCAGCCCGGTGAGAAGCAACCAGCGAAGGCGAAGCTCTCCGCGGAGCAGTACGTGCTCCGCGCGGCCGGCATCGTCATCGTGGCCCTTACCGCCGGTGCGTTCTGGCTCTCCTACGCCCACCTGGCCGAGGTCGCCGCCCAGCACGGACTCCGCGACTCTCCGATCCGCCGATGGGCGTGGCCCGCGACGCTGGACGCGTTCATCGTCGCGGGCGAACTCCTCATGCTCCGCGCGGGCCTGCGCCGCGTCACCGACCCGTGGGCCATCGGCGTCACCGCCATCGGATCATTCGGCTCCATCGGGCTCAACGTGGCCGGGGTGACCGGCACGCGCGACGTCGGCAGCGTCTCATTGCTCGACTACGTGGTCGCCGCGGTTCCCCCGGCCGCCGCGATGGTGGCCTTCGGCGTGCTGATGCGGCAGATCCACGAACTCGTCGCACAGCCTGATGTCGACCAATCGGGCCCCGATTCGGTGCAGGTGCCGGAACCGTCGGTCACCACATCCGTCCACCTCGCCGAGGCGCCGGCCATCGCGGTCGGCCGGTCCGGCGAGGTTCCGGCCGGGCGCTTCGGGCCTGCCGAGCTATTGACTGAGCCCGTCCAGGCCGCTGGGCTGTCGGCCGCTGTATCCGTCCAGTCTCCGAAACCGCCCGCCTCCGCCGCGGCGGGCAAGGTGCGCGGTGGCCGTCCGCCCGGGGCTCCCCTTGAGGAACTCGTGGAGATCGGCCGGGCCGCTGCCGCTGAGCAGGGCAAGCTCACCCGGGCCGTAGTCCGGACGGCGGTCGAGGACAAAGGGCTGACGGTCGGCAGCAAGCGGCTGACCGAGGTGATGAACCTCCTCCGGGCCGAACCCGATGCCGCAGCCGAGACCCATCGGTCCAGCGGCTGACCGCAACCGCTGCCGGGTGACCGGAACCCTTCCGGTCACCCGGCCCGCCATACCGCCTCCCAAGAATCGCGCGATCGCCCCCACCTGTGGATGAGGCGGCAGCCGTCCGAACTCCGCCTGATCTCCGCCGTGCCCCGCACGCCCTCCCGACCCCGCTCTGGAGAACCGTCCATGACTCACAACCCGCTCGCCCCCGAAAACGCCCCCGACGAGCCGCTGCCGCTGACGAAGTCGCCTACGCTGATGGACCGTTGGCGGCGCGCGTTCGGACGAGCTGCCCCAGGCGGAGCCAGTAGTACCCCGAGTCCGACTCAAGGCCGGTCTTCGGTGGTCTCCGCCCCGGGGGTGGCGGAGACGGCCCAGCACCAGGGGGCGCCAGGCCAGGGCGTCGGGGCCGAGGGCGGCTCCGACGAGGACATGCTCCACACCCTCCAGTGCGAGACTCTGCGCCGCGTACGTGCCGTCGACATCGCCGAGAGCGTCGGCGGTGAGCCTGTCGTGAAGAGCGTGCAGCCCACGATCCGCCGTTTCACCGGCACCAAGCGCGTCGTTCGCGTCGGCCCGCTGCGCTTCACCGGCGACGAGCACACCCGCCTCCAGGAGACTGCCGCCGAGCACGGCTACAGGGGTGACTCGGGCTTCGCCGCCGACATCGTCCTCGCCTTCATCACCGGCCACTTCACCGCCAACCTGCCCCTGTCCGAGGACCGCCGCCGCACCCACGTCTTCCGCGCCCAGGTCCTGCGCCAGCTCAACCGGATCGGCGTCAACGTCAACCAGATCGCCCGCGCCCTCAACAGCGACCACACCCCACCCGACATCCGCCAGCGCCTGACCGAACTCCACCAGTTGCTGGAGCTGATCGCCGAAGCCCTGCGCCAGCCCGCCGACCCGGAGACGGAGGCAGCCGCGTGATCGCCGCCATCAAACCGGCCGGGTCCAACACCCGCGGCCTCCTCGCCTACCTCTACGGCCCCGGCGACCACGACGAACACCTCGACCCGCACATCGTGGCCGGGTTCGCGATGCTCGGCTTGCCCGACCTCGGCCGCGACGAGAACGCCACCCTCACCGAACTCGCCCGCTACCTCGACGAGCCCGTGCGGCTGCGCAACGGCGAGTTCGGCAAACAGGTCACCGACCACGTGTGGCACTGCCCGGTCCGTGCCGCCCCCGAGGACCGTTACCTCTCCGACGCCGAGTGGGGCGAGATCGCCCAGCGCATCGTTGAAGCGGCCGGTATCGCGCCGACCGGTGATGATCTGGGCTGCCGCTGGATCGCCGTACGGCACGCGGATGACCACATTCACATCCTCGCCACCACCGTCCGCGAAGACGGCCGCCGTCCCAAACTCCACGGCAGCGGCGTGCGCGTCGGTGACGAGTGCCGCGAGATCGAGAAGGACTACGGGCTACGGCAGTTGAAGAAGGGGGACGGAACCGGAAGCCGTCGCCCGACTCAGGCCGAGATGCACAAGGCCGAACGCCTCGGCTGGGACCAGCCCAGCGCCGAGTGGCTCCAGGACCGCATCCGTGCCGCCATCCCCCATGTGACCAGCGCCGAGGAATTCATCGCCTACCTGCAAGCCAGCGGCGTCGAGGTCCAGGTCAGGCGCGGCCCGTCAGGCGACCTCCTCGGATATGCCGCCGGCCGACCCGGCGACGTCAACGAGGCTGGCGAGCAGATCTACCACCCCGGAAGCAAGATCGCCCCCGACCTCTCTCTGCCCAAAATCAAGGCCCGCCTCGAATCCAGCCGGCCCGAAGAACACCCCACCGCCCGCCGCAAACACCCCAGCACCCCCTGGCACCAAGCCGCCGACGCCCTCGACATGCTCCACACCGATCTGGCCGACGACACCCACGCCCAGGCCCACATCACCGCCCTTGGCGAACTCCTGGAAGCTACCGCCCAGAAGGTACCTGCCCCTCTGCGCGCCGAACTCCAGGCCGCTTCCAAGGCGTTCGCCCGGGCCCAGCGTTCCCAGGTCCGGGCCGAGGACCGTGCCGCCCTCGCCCTGCGCGGCGCGGCGCGCGACATCGTCCACACCGCCACCGGCCCGGACGGCAGCGCCCTGGCCGCTCTGGTCGCAGCCCTCGTCTGGGCCACCATCGTCGCCGCGCGCTGGCACGAAGCGAAGCACCACGCCCACCAGGCCGACGCCGCCCGCCAGGCCGTCCAGCACCTCCAGACAGCCGCCGACCTGGCCCTCGCCCCGACGCTCGCCGAACTCACCGCCCGACCGCCCAGGGATGAAGCCAGCCGCATTCTGGCTGGCGACGTACGGGCAGCCGTCCCCGACCACGCTGAGCGCATCCTCACCGACCCGGCCTGGCCCGCGCTCGCCACCGTCCTCGCCGACGCGGAAGCCCGCGGCCACCAACCCCACCAACTCCTTCGGGAAGCCGCGGCTCAGCGCGAGTTGACCACCGCCCTCCAACCCGCCCGCGTGCTCATCACCCGCATCCAGCACACCGGCCGCAACCCGGCACCCAATCGGCGAGCCGAAGCCGCCCGTCGCCGCTCCACCCTCGCAGCCTCGGTCCGCGTCCGGCAGAGCCACGACGGTCAGTTTCCGTCGGCTGCTACGACGCCTACCGAACAGCAGCGCCGACAGCGCCGATAGGCACTGTCAGGCCCGCAGGGGTTGCGTTCGTCCGGGATCGGAGGAACGTGTGAGGCTTTCCCGGATCACGCTGTCGCTGGCGCGCAGAGCCGACGTCAGTTCTCCTCGCAGTTCGTCCGGGAGGACCCCTGTGCCGAGGGCGCAGGCGCTCGCCAGCGCGCGACAGTCCTGCACTTGCCGGTCCGTGGCGATCTCGGTGAACCGAGGGTGAGCCAAGTTCTCGCGGGCCGCGTAGCCGTCCTCGGCGTCCGTCGTCCTGCGGTGGAGGTCCTCGACGATGCAGTGCGCGGCGAGCGCCTCGGCGGAACCGATCGCGTCGAGGACGGTAAGTCCGAGGCGGGTGTCGAAGACGGTCATCCCGGGTTCGGCCTTCCGTCCGGAGTAGGTCGTGAGCAGGTCGGCCAGGTGGCTGTCGATCGGCTGCCCGGCGTCGCTGCGGCACAGGACGGTCAGGCATGCCGTGACGGCTTGCTCCCACGGGTCGCCGGGCATCGTGTCGGCGAGGAGACCAGCCGCCCCTGCCGTGTCGTTCGCAACGAGGGCGGTGAGTACGGCGACCTGCCGACCGTCGAGCATCCGCTGTCCGATGCCATGGTGGGCTTCGATGTGCGCCAGGGCCTCGGCCCATCGCCCCTCGGTGGTGAGGGTGCGCGTGCCGTCGGCGAGGAGGACGCGCCACAGCCACGCGCGAACTTCCTGGCGGTCTTCGCCGGTCGCTGTGAGGTCCGCAGGGACGTTGACGCCCTCGAACCGTGCCGCTGTGCCCGTCTCGACGGCCTTGTACAGGTCGAGGAGTCGCTGGCGCCCCTCATCGGCGTGGCCAGCGCGGATCTGGAGGCGGGCGAGGTTGACGACCGGTTCCAGTCCTCGGATCGCGCTCATGCCGGGCAGGGGGCAGGCGTGGAGGTAGGCGGCGGCGTGCTGGTGGCACATCTCGCGGGCGAGGTCGGGGAGGTCGAGGTCGGAGGCGATGAGCGCGGCCTGGTTGTAGACGGCCGATGCGAGCCCCTGGTCGGCCTTCTTCACTGCGGTGTCGGCCAGGTCGACGAGTGCGCGTACGCGTTCAGGCAGGGGCAGGCAGGCGGGGCGGAATCGGGCGACGAGCGGGAAGCGCTGGGCTGTGAGGCCGTGCGGGTCCATGGATCCCCCGGGTCGAGAGTGAGGACTGCTGAGGCGGCGGTGCCCGCCAGTCGTGTGCCGACGGGCACCGTCCGCTAGGGGTGGGGCGTCATCGCCAGTCGACGACGATGCGGTTCAGCGGGGTATCGAGGGCGAAGAGACCGGGGCGCTGCTCGATCTCGGGGGCGTCAAGGGGCTGGATCTCGAACGTGGCCTCACGGTCGCGGTAGTCGCGATCCCAGGTGCGGATGGCGTCGGCGACCCTCGCGACCAGTTCGTCACTGCCGGGGCCGTGGCCGATGACGCCGAACTCCCAGAGCCTGTCGCCGTCGTGAGTCTTCTCCTTCGACAGGCGCCGGGCAAGGTAGGTGACGGCACCCTTGTCGACGACCGCGGTCGACGAGGGGTAGGGGTCCTCGGTGAGCAGAGTGCCCTTGGCGCTCTGGGGAAACAGCATCCGGATCAGACCAGAGGGCAGGGAGCAGGTGACGAACAGTTCCATCCACTCCGGTGACTCCATGGCACGGACCGTCATACCGGTCCACTCCTCGGTGTGCGGCTGGTCAAGTACACCTGCGAGGGCGTCGGCGTCGATGTTGAGCCCGGCGGGGGCCTGGAGTCGTACGGCGCCGTCCGTGCTGAGAGGGATCACTCGGCGGTCGTCGTCGGCGATGCCCCGCCGAAGCGGCATGAAGGTGTTCATCTCGCTGCCGAGGGACACCCACCGGCCGTCGCGCTGCTCGTAGGCGATGGAGCGGGAGACTGTGCCCTTGAGGCGCTGGGGGACGAGGAGCCGACCGCCGGGTGCGAGCTGCTGCAGCCAGGCGTGCGCTACGCCGTGCGCGCCGACAGTGGCGATGATCCGGTCGTACGGCGCTGCTTCGGCGTAGCCGAGTGCCCCGTCGCGGGTCACGGCCTCGACGTTGGTGATCCCGGCGGCGGCAAGGTGCACGCGGGCACCCTCCACGAGGTCGTCGTCGACGTCGAGGGTGGTCACGTGTCCGCTCTCGCCGACCAGGTGGGCGAGGAGACCGGCGTTGTAGCCGGTGCCGGCGCCGAGTTCGAGGATGCGCTCGCCGGGCTGAGCTTCGAGCTGGTCCAGCATGAGGGCGACGACGCCTGGCTGGGAGGCGCAGGAGATGGAGGTGCCGTCGGTGTCGTACTTGATGTGCACGGGTGCGTTGGCGTAGGCGTCTTCGAGTGACGCGTCGGGCACGAACACATGTCGGGGCACGGTCCGCAACGCGGTCTCGACGGCGGGCGTGCGGGCGTGTCCGTCCGTACGGAGCTGGTCGACCAGGGCGTTGCGGAGACGCTCAGCGTCCGCCGTGGGGGTGGTGGTCGTGTCGGTGTTCACCGCGCTGACGCTATCGATGTCGGCCGTTGCCTCGGTGGGCGACTCGGTGTGGTCACTCGTTCCCATGACTACCTCTCGTGCGATGTGGGACAGGGCGCTCTGGTCGTGCCGGAGGAGACCGGCGCGGTTGGCGTGGAAGATCACGTGGTGGGCGATGACGGCGCGCAGGCCGCGGGTGAGGGCGCCGCGGGCTGCGAGGTCGGCGAGCGTGGCTCCGGCCCGTACGAAGGCGGTGACCCACTCGTCATACCTGTGCAGTGGACCGTTCCGGCGGCAGAGGCTGAGGGCATCCGCGGTCATCAACTTCTGCATGGGCGAGATCAGTTCGGCGGCTCGTTCAAGGTGTGGTGGATTGGTGACCGGTCGAAGAGCTGCGACCTTCGCCCATACGTCGCCCTGTTCGAACCAGTCGAGTCCGGCGCCGCGCATCATGGCGCTCGCGAGCAGGACCGCAGTCTCCCGGCGTCCCAAGTGCATCGGGCTCGGCTGGTAGGTGAGCAGGTGGCGGGAGTCGCTGTGGAAGAGTTCGTGGGCCGCCTCCATGGCCTCGGGCCCACCGAATGCGTCGGTCTCGGGCTCGTAGACGCAGGGCAGGCACAACGTGGCCACGCCGTCGCCGATGAGATCGCTCAGGAGCGACTCGATGGCTGATGAGGGCTTGTCGGCAAGGTAACGCAGCGGCCAGGGCTGCTTGTTCATGAACCACCAGCCGGTGAGCTGCCCGTCGGCCTCGGCCTCGATCAGGGCGGGACCGAGGCGTTCGGCGATGGTGCGCCGTGCCATCTCGCGGTCGACGAAGGTGATGTTGTGCTGCTGCCAGCGGTCGGGAGGCATAAGGGTCCTTCGGTCGGTGGATCAAGCGATGAGGAGGCATGCGTCCCAGGCGGACCGGGGTGGTGCGGCGGTGCTGGGCGCAAGGAGGGCCAGGGCTATGCCGGCGGCGCCGTCGAGGAGGCCGGGGCCGCCTTCCTGGTCCTGGATGAGCGCTGTGGCCGTGAGTTCGGGGTCGGTGTCCGGTGGGGTGACTGCAGCCAGGAGGGCCGGGATCGCGGCGCGGAGTTTCCCCGCGGTCGAGGGGTGGGCGTCGTCTGCCGTACGTGCGGCGGCGTGGGCGAGGCCGGCGAACCCGTGGCAGAGGCCGTTGTCCGTCGTGGCCTTCACCTGCTCGGGGTCGGTGAGGGCGGCCACGAGCGCGTTCTCCGAGTCGATCTGGCGGCTGGTATCGCCGAGGGCGAGCGCGGCAAGTTGCTGGGCGCGGGCGAGGCCGGCGGTGCCGTAGCACCAGGACGGTCGCCGGGGCGCTGACGGGGCGAGACGCCCTCTGCGCAGCTCGTCCTGAGTGGCCCAGTACGGCCAGACCGGTCCGCCGTCAGCTCTCTGCTTCCAGCGGTCCAGCCAGGTCAGGATGGTGTGCAGTGCCGCGTGGTGCCCGTCGGTCACGGAGCCGTTCCGAGCGGCGAGGGCCAAGAGCGCGAGCACACCGCCGATGCCGTGCGCCATGCCGGTGTTGGCGTGTCCGCCGGGGAATCGGTCGTCCGGGCTGCCGGAGGGCCCGGTCTCCGTCCACCAGCCCGGCAGGGTCTCGCCATGGTGGGTGATCGGTTCGGTGAGGCGCACGCAGTAGTCGAGAACGGCGCGCATCGTGGAGCTGCCGGGGTTTCGGCGCAGTAGGTAGGCGCCGTATCCGGTGAGGCCCCGGATGGCGTCGAACTCGGCGAGCTGCGGCAGGCGTCCGGCGTCGATGCGGCGGTGCGCGGCATCGAGACGGCGCCCGACGTTGACGGCGATCTGTCCGTCCATCGCATTGAGGGCGCGCTGGTAGGAGCCGGGAAGGTGGTCGGCGGCACAGGTCAGGGCGTGGGCGAAGGCGGGCGCCCCGTAGAACGGGTGGCTGTCCGGGCCGCTGGTGAGCGGCTGCCGACAGGCGGCGGCGAGCCAGGCGTGGGCGCGGTGCCACGGGCCGAGGCCGCTCGCGGCCCGCTCGATGTGAAGGAGCGCGATTCCGGGCGGGCCGTAAGCAAGGTGCTGCCGGTCCGAGGACAGCGTCCTGGAGCCGAGGGGCACGGTGTCGGGATCGGCGAGCCGGTCGGCGATGGCGTCGACCAGGCCGAGCGCGGGGCGGGCGGTCACGAAGCCCTCCCCCTGGTGCGGGCGGTCCAAGCCAGGGCGGCGGCACGCGCCAGGTAGAGGCACACCTCCTCCTCCGGAAAGTTCACGGCGACGTGGCGCACGAAATGGACGTGCAGCAGGGAGGTCAGGACGTCGTCGACGGCGATGCCCTGGGTGTCCGGGCCGGGCAGGTGCGGCCGGTACGCGGCGAGCGTCGTATCCCGGTCAGCCCATGCCGACACGATGGCGTCCCCGCCCGGGACAGAGCGCAGCGTCACCCAGTCGTCGCTCGGGTCGGCGAGCCGTGCGGCGTCGGTGAATTGCGGGCGTGGAACGGGAGCGGGGGCTGTCGGAGGGATGTGGTCGATCAGCCACCGCATCCCGGCTGCGGTGCTGCCGAGGAACGCGGAGGTAATGGCGACCGTGTGGGCCGCTACCAGCGTGCGCTGTCCGGGACGTTGTGGCTGCGTGAGTTGGGCCAGGATGCTGCGCGAGTCGGCCCGGAAGACCTCCTCGGCCGCCTCCCATGCGGTGCCGGAGCCCCAGCGGCCCATCTCGCGGTAAGAGGTGGGGTAGCGGAGATCGGCCAGTAAGCCGACGCACCGCAGCTCATCGGCCCAGGCACTCACCGTTCGGGCCGTGTCGGCGAAGGCTTCCGGGTCGGGGAGGGCGATGCGTACACGGAGGTGCTGGTCCGGGTCGCGGAAGCGGATGAACCACCACGGCGGGTTGCCGAGTTGTTCGAGGAGGCCGGGCAAGTGCTGTGAGAGCAGCATGTCTTGGCGGCGGGGGTCGCCGTACAGGGCGGCCAGAAGAACTGAGGAAGAGGCAGGTGTCTGTATCTGGTCCGCTGACAGGGCACGGGCCCGGCTGGGGGCGGACAGTGGCGGCCACGTCGGCGGTCGGGTTGCCTTGAGCGGAACTACGACCTCGTGGGCTCGCCCGCCGCACCAGCCGTACGCCTCTGGTTCCGGGGCCTCGACTAGCACGGCCAGGCGCGAATGGTCGAGGTGTCTGCGCAGGAGAGCACGGTGGCCGGCCTCGTCGAGGTCAAGGAAGAGACGTCGATCGTCCTCAACGAGATGGACGCGGCGCGGCAGCCTCCGCCGGGCACGCCAGTCGCCGAGCACGGCGTCCCACTCGGTCCGAGGGCGGGCATGGCCGGGCAGTTCGGACGCTTCCAGCCTCCAGCGTGCCGGTGCCAGTACTGTCCGCCCGTACCGCAGACGTGGAAGAAACGGCATCGCCGCGGCGGCGCCCCAGTCGAAGACGGTGACCTGCGCGCACTGGGCGCGGGACAGTTCGGTGAGGAACCGCACCAGCGGCGGGGTGTGGGTGCGCAGGTTCAGCGCGTGCATTCCAACGACCTCCACGCGCTGGCCTCGCTCAGGGACGGCGAGGTACATGCGGCGGCCGTCGCACCCCACAGCCAAGTCCTCCGGGGTGAGGACGGTGTCCTGCGGGACGCGGTGCTCCTGAAGGCTGATCACAGTGGGCAGGACCTGTGGGGCGCGAGTGACGTGGGCGCTCTCGGGGAGCAGAGGCGGGAAAGAGAGCTGCGCGGGCACGGTGTTGCCATCTGCGGCCGGGAGGTCGGCAAGCTCTGCGACCGGGGCATCCCGGTCGGCGGGGGCCAGCACGCTGAGGAACCGGCCCGTGGAGACACCGGCGCCACGGGACACGCTCACGGCCTCCAGCCGGAACCGCCCACGCTGCAACTCCTCCAGGTTGACCGCGTGCACCCGCACCCCGATCTCCAAGTGCGGGGGCAGCCGAGGCTCGTCGGGACCCACGTCCAGCGCCTCAATCTGTTCGTCCGTGAGGATCACTTCGTCACGGCCGTCGAGCGCGGCGGCCTGAGCCAGTCGTACGAGGGCGTCATCCCGAGCGGAGACGCGGGGTCTGCGTGCGTCGGCCGGAGCGCCTGGGTAGCCGTCGGGATAGCCGGTGCCGCTGTCCGCGACGACCTCTGCGAGCGGCACCATCGTGCCGATGCCGTAGCGCTCGTAGAACCGCTGGTGGTAGTCGTTCCACGCGGCGGTCCCGTACGGGCGGATGCTCAATCGGGTCAGGACGAGAGCGGCGCGCTCGATCTCTCGGGCGACCGCTTCCGGCAGAACGATCCGCGCATCCAGGCGGAGGTCGAGCGCGACGGGGTGGCGACGCAGGCCAGGGATGAGGTCTCGCATCCGCGCCGCGACGCTGTCCCGGCCGCCGTACGTGGCGCACTCCTCCAGGCCCGCCCGGATGGCGTGGAGTTCGCGTACGGTCTCGGCGACCGGGGCGAGGCTGCCGGCGTCGATCGCGTCGAGTTGGCCCACCAGATACCCGAGGGCATCGGTCTCGGTGCTCGGAGCGTGCAGGCCCGTGATCAGTACCCGCCGCCGGATCAGCTCCGCCAGCAGTTGACGCGCCTTCTCGGGACCGGCCTCGGGGAACTCCGCCTGGAGCTTGTCCGCGAGGGTGCCGAACCGAATCGGCGCCCGGGTCGCGGCCAGGACTGCGCGCACCGGTCCAGTCAGGGCCAAAGACGCTTCGACCGCGCGAGTCCGGTCGTCCTTAACGTCGGGCTGGAACGGCACGATGAGCCGGTCTCCCCGGTACGTCACGGTGTTGTTGATGACGACGGGCAGCCGTTCGAGGAGGTCCGGGCATGACTCCAGCCGTGCGACCAGGGCCGCCAACCACTCCGCCCCTGCCCGGCCGACGGCCACGTGCTCCTCGCCCCAGTCGGCCCGCGCCTGCGGGCCGAACGCCGCGGTGGCCACGCCGGCGAACAGGCCGAAGGGTGTCGCCCGGTGCTGGGCCCGCAGCAGGTAGCGGGCCACGGACAGCGCCGCGCGCTGCACATCCCGGAGGGCTGGGTGCTCGGCCGTGCACAGGGCCCGTACCTGCGCGGCCAGGACCGGGCTGGAGTGCTGAAGGGCCTCGGTGATGTCCTTGTCCGCCCAGACCGCGCGTAGCCACGACACACGGGCAGACGAACCACTGGGCGAGCGGTCATCGAGGTCAGGGCATGGAGGAATCGGCAGCGAGGGCCGGGCCACGGCGCGCACGAGAACAGTGGAACCGGTGCGGAACGCTGCAGGCGGAGCAACCACCAAGTACCTCCGTAGGTGAGGGGGCGGGCGGCTGGTGCCGCCGCGCGGAGACGCGGCGGCACCAGCTCTGGGTGATCTGGAGTCCGGGTCAGGCGACGTTGGTGGTGCAGGCGCCGCAGGTGGACCCGCAGTTGTCGTCGGTCAGGTTGACCAGGCCAGCCGGATCGGCGATCTCGACGAGGGAGACGTCCAGGTCGAAGCCGTCCGACGCCCCCGGGATCTGCGGGCGTACTTCGGTGCGGCTGGGAACTACGGTGCTGCGCGTCATGCTGCAACTCCTCGTAATCGTTGTGGTGTTACTGGGCTGGAGCGCCCACCAGGTGCCGCCACGGGAGCGCTGCCAGACGGCTGCTCCCCCCGACGGCTCCTGGCCGCCCGGCGCGAGGGGACGTGCTCCGCGTAGGAAGTCCTCGCGGGCTGCCTCTCTCACGCCGGGAAGTCGTGTGCCGGGAGACTGATCAAGCGGATGCCGGTCGCCGCTCCATGAAGTAGGCGAGCGCCTGTGCCTTGAGGCGATCGAGGCACGGCTCGCACGCATAGAAAGGGGCGTGCTGCCCGTCCCACTGCACCGGGCCGAGCCAGATCACCAGGACTCCCGTACGCCCGCAGCCGAGCCAGCAATCACCGGTGATCCACGGCCACTCCATGGAAGGAGGTCCCCTTTCTCAGCTGGTCGGGATAGTCGATCTGGTGGCCTGGCAGTTGGGAGCGCAGGCCCAGAGCTGGAACGGCAGGCCCCGGTGGCGTAGATCGCCCAGTCGTCGACCGCTCGCTCCCAGCGGCCGGGCGCAGAGGGCGCAGTCCATGGCCATCTGCTGGCGGGGCCGGAGTCGGGCGAGGTCCGGAAGGGGCGAGGGTGCCGTGGCGGGGATGCTCACTTGCCGCCCTCGGTACGGAGTTCCGCCCAGACCTCTTTGCCCCAAGAGCGTCTGCCCGAGCCGTGCAGGTCGTAGCCCCACCGGTCGGCGACGGCATCGACGAGGAGCAGCCCGCGCCCCGACTCGTCGTCGTCAGCCGCCTGGCTGAGTATGGGCAGACGCGATGGTTCCCGGTCCACGACCCCGACACGCAGTCGTGTCGCGCTCGGCCGCCCAACCGTGAGGCGGATCTCGGGACACGGAGTGTGCCTGGAGGCGTTCGCGATCAGCTCCGTAATGATCAGCGCGGCACGGTCGGCGAGGCCGTCGAGGTGCCACACGCCGAGGACGCCTCGGACGAGTCGACGGCCGAGCTCAGCCGTGGACGGCTCGCACGGGAAGGTCTGGCTGTACGTGGGGTGACCGACGGAGAGGACCCTCAACTGTTTTTCTCAGACTCGTCATTGGGGTGGAGCCTTCGTGTCGTCTCGGCGCCCGGCCCGCCCCCGCGGGGGAACCTCAGGGGCAGGCCGGGCCGTCAACAGCCGCCCGCACGGTGGGGCGCGACGGGCGACCAGCACCCAGACAACTCCCTTTCCCAACAGGTTGGTTAGGACGTTCAGGCACTCAGCCGACGGACTCGCCTAGGACGTTTTGACCTCTCCTTTACCTGGCGAGCGGGGATTGCGCGGGCTACCGTGCCCGCATGGACACCACCCGCAACACCGTTCTTGAGGCGTGGATGACCGAACACGGCTACAGCTCCAACAGCCTCGCCGAGGCAGTGAACAGGGCCATTGAACGGTTGACCGGGCGCCCTGGAGGACTCGACGGCTCATCGGTCCGGGCATGGAAAGCGGGCCGGGTCACGTGGCCAAAGTCAGCCGCCCGCAAGGCACTTGAGGACGTCACCGGACTACCCGCCGTCGCTTTAGGGTTCGTGCCACGGAGCCGGCCTTCGTCCACCCCGGCCCCACCGCAGCAGGAGGACCCCGACATGAAGCGCCGCACCCTCGTCGGCAGCATCGCAGCGGCGGCCGCAGCAGCAGCCGCTCCCGGCACCGCATCGCCGCGCCGTATCGGCATGAGCGACGTCAACCGCCTCAACAAGCGCTTCGCCGAGATCATCGCCAGCGACCACCGCCACGGCGGACAACTCGGCATCGAGCAGCGGGCCGCCGCCCTCGCCGACGAGGCGCTCAACCTCCAGAACGCCGGCAGCGCCACCCAGCGCGTACGCAGCAACCTCTACGCCTCCGCAGCCGCCTTCCGCTCCTCCGCGATGTGGGCCGCCATCGACGGCCGACGCTACGACGTCGCCAAGGCGCACATGCGCGAGGCCCAAGCCCTCGCCGAGATGTCCGGCGACCAGGCGATCAAGTTCCGCATCTGGAGCCACGCGGGCACCATGTACCGCCACATGGGCCGCCCCGCCGACGCGCTTGCCGCCAATGACGTCGCCCGCAACCTGCACCTCACCCGCCGAGACCCCCTGTTCGCCTCCCTCGGCCTGGCCCGCCAGGGCGCCATCCACGGCACAGCGCAGGACCGCACCGGCATCCGCCGGGCCTTCGAGCAGGCGCAGGACGCCATGCTGCGCGCCGATCCCGCCGACTACCGGCCGGTGTGGATGCTCGCCTTCTACGACCAGGCCGAACTGGACTCCCTGGCCCTCTCCGCGAACTTGGCGCTCGGAGACTACTCGGCCGCCGAGTACCACGCCCACCGCTGCCTGTCCGCCCTCCGGCCCCACATGATCCGGTCCCGCGCCATCGCCACCACCCGGCTCGCACACGCCCAGCTCGCCCAGGGCGCCCCTGACGCTGCCACGGCCACCGCGATGAAGGTTTCCGCCGAGGCCGCCACCCAGCACGCTCGGGTCACGCGCATGCTGCAGGAGTTCGGGGCCGCACTACGCGCCACCGCGCCGGGCAGCTCCACCGTGCAGACCTGGACCGAGCACACCGCCACCTGGAGGATGGCCGCATGACCACGGCGCCCGCCATCGAACTGCGCACCTTCACGACCCTAGACACCGCCCGCGGCGACCTCCTCGACGTATACGCCGAAGTGCGCGCCCCGCTCCTCCACCTGCCGAACTACGCGGTCACCGCGTTCGGCGAACGCCTTGACCGGCACAGCACCGAGCCGGGATTCACGGCCGTCCTCGCGTACGCGGATGGGCATCCGGTCGGCTACGCGTACGGCAACACCATCGAGCACGGTGACCGCTACTGGCAGCGCACCAGCCCGACGCCGGCGGATATCTACACCGAGCGTCCGGCCTTGGCCCTCAAGGAGATCGGCGTCCGGCCGACCTGGCGGAAAACAGGCACCGCCCGCCGCATCCACGACACCCTCCTCGCCACCCGCGACGAACCGTACGTCACGCTCATGGTCAACCCGGCCGCTGGGGACGGAAAGGTCCATGCGCTCTACGAGTCGTGGGGGTACGAGGACATCGGGCAAAGCCAACCGTCACCGGCCTCACCAGTCCTCACCGTGATGATCCGCGCCAGCCGATGACAGGCGCCATATGGCACGCATTGAGGTAGCGCGCCTGCGTACTCGATGACGTCTCGGTCGAGCGCCTGACCGCCATCACTGGCACTCTCCAGGATCGTCGCGATCGATGCCCCCCACCCTCGCGGCCGACAGCCCGGCGACAATCACCGCCGAGATCCCAACTGTGGGAACGGGCCTGCCACTTGTACTCCAACAACGTCTATCCAATGACTCGGTCGTGTGACGGCCCGTCCGTTACGGTGACGGCATAGCTTCTGCGGATAGGAGTCTTGTGGAACCGCTGGTCTTGGCCGTGGGTACGGCGTTGGTGAGCGCGATGGCGACCGATGCCTGGCAGCAGGCGCGTGCTTCGGCAGTCACCTTGTGGCAGCGAGTGCACCCGGAGCGGATCCCAGTGATCGAGGGAGAACTGGCTGAGGTCCGGGACGAGGTTTTGGCTGCCAGAGAATCGGGAGACGCGGAGGCAGAGAGCGAACTTGCTGCGGACTGGCAACGTCGGCTGCGAAGGCTTTTGCAGAACGATCCCACCCTGGGAGACGAGCTACGCCGAGTACTGGATGAGGAACTCACGCCGCTGCTGACCGCTGCGGTACGTGACAGCCTAAAGAAAGTCGAGATGCACGCACGGGCTTCCGGTCGGGCCCGAATCTTCCAGGCTGCGGGCAACCAAACCATCAACGAATCGTGATCAGCGACCGCGGGCGGCAGTCCGTGCAGCAAGACGCCCACGCGACGGACAATGCTCGGATTTATCAAGCCGGTGGGGACATCATCATTCATGAAGGTGATGCTCTCCAGCGCCGTAGACTTGCTGCTCAAGCAACCGGACAGCCGATCAGCGAGGTTACCAACCCATACACATTGAGCGTGAAACAGGCCATCACTGCCTCACCATCCACGGGCGGCGAGAACCTGCCCGAACTACCCCTCTACATCGAGCGGGATCATGACCAACGTCTACGCGACGTTACGCAGCATGCCGCTGCAGGAGCGAGCGGAATTGCAATCCTGGTGGGGGGATCTTCGACCGGAAAGACCCGCGCCTGTTGGGAGGCCATACAAAGCCTCCCAAATCACTGGCGACTGTGGCATCCCGTTGATCCCAGCGGACTTCAGGAAATCCTGTCCGTCGCAGACGCGATCCAGCCACACACCGTGGTGTGGCTGGACGAGATCCAGCACTACCTCCTAACGACGACAAGTTCCCTGGGCGAGCAGGTAGCCTCGAAGCTGCGCACACTGCTCCGAGACCCCAAGCGTGCCCCTGTATTGGTTCTCGGCACAATCTGGAACGAGTATTGGATTACCCTCACTACCTCTCCTACCTCCGGAAAAGCAGATCCCCACGCGCAAGCTCGTGCCCTCATGATGGGAAAAGATGTACCCGTTCCAGAGGTGTTTAGCGAGAGAGCGCTAGATACCCTCCGCGCCACCGTTAAAACCGACCCGCGGCTGAAACTCGCTGCCGAGAATGCGGAACAAGGTCACATCACGCAGTACTTGGCAGCAGCACCAGCCCTTATGGAGCGTTACCGCAATGCGCCGCCTGCCGCTAAGGCAGTGATCGATGCTGCCATGGATGCTCGGCGCCTCGGCCACAGTTTAGCCCTACCGCTTACGTTTCTTGAGGCGGCTGCACCGGGCTACCTGACCGACCTGCAATGGGATCAATCGGCGGATGATTGGCTGCAACAGGCACTGAACTACGCAGCAATCCCTCTCAACGGCGCACGTGGACCACTGTCTCGAATGCGTCCCCGCCCCGGCAAGGCGAGGTTTAATGAGCCTCATTACCGTCTTGCCGACTTTCTCGAACAGGACGCCCGGACAGCTCGAAAATTCAAGGCGCCTCCCAGTACCTTCTGGGACGCGGCAGCCCTGCACGTCAGCAACCCTGATGACCTTACATCCCTCGCTTCTGAGGCCCAGAAGCGATTGCGCCTCCAGCATTCGGTCCGCCTATATCTAAAAGCTGCCGACATGGGAGACCTAAACGCGCTCATACAATTGTCCGGATTCTTGGAAAAGGCTGGCAATCGAGAGGGATCGGAAGAGATCCTCCTGCATGTCGCAGCATCAGGAAATACGGACCCACTAGTCAATCTAGCTCGGGCCGCAGAAGGAGAAGAATCGATCCGACTCTACCAGCTGGCGATAGAGCTAGGAGACCCTCAAGCCCTTGTAGAACTATGCCTGATGCGGGAAGAATCTGGAGATCACGACGGGGCCGAACAACTTATCTCGCAAGCCGTAAATACCGGAAATACAGACGCTCTAATAGCATTGGCCGAACAGCGAGACTTTAGCGGCGACGACCAGGCAGGAGCGAAGCGTCTATACGAATACGCTATCGCCGCGGGGGACATCGACGCCATGGTTGCACTAGCCGAAATGCTAGATGAGATCGGAGATTTCGAAAGCGCCGAACGCGCCTTCCAGCAAGCAGCGGACTTGGGGAGCACCTATGCCGTGCGCTGTCTGGCCCTCGCAGCGAAGGAAGCCGGAGACTTGGCGGAGGCTGAACGCCTCTACCAGAACGCTGTAAACGCAGGGGACATCGATGCTTTCGACGGCTTGGCCCGGATACGAGAAGAATCCGGCCAATATGAGGCGGCCGAAAATCTAGCCCACCGGGCCGCTGAAGCCGGTAATCCTTATGTTCTTGGGAACTTGGCTGACATGCGAGAAGAATCGGGACAGCACAAAGAGGCAGAGCTCCTCGCCTTGCGTGCCATTCGATATGGAAACACGAATGCCTTGAGAGACCTAGTCGACAACCGAGATGACGATGGAAAATACGAAGAGGCCGAACGTCTCGCTTGGCTGGGTGTCAAAGCCGGCAGCACTGATGCCCTGTTCCACCTGGCGAACTCGCGGGGAGAGGATGACGACTGGGAGAGCGTCGAGCGTATCTCCGTACGCGCTGCCGAAGCGGGAATAACTGGCGCCTTCAACTTGCGGTCCCTGGCTTTGATGCGGGAACATGCTGGTGACCTTGAATCCGCCGAACGCATAGCTCTTGCAGCCGCCAAGGCTGGCGATACGAGCCATTTGACAGAAATTGCGCTTCTGCGAGATCGCGAGGAGTCTAGGCGCCTCTTTCAACTGGCTGTCGACGCTGGTGACGTCGGCGCCCTGTTCAACTTGGCTTGGATGTGTGTCGATGATGGGGACTTCGCGGAGGCCGAACGGCTTGCCTTCCAAGCCGCTGACGCCGGCGACCCTTTCGCATTGCAGCACTTGGCCGGAGAACGCTCCTACGAACCGCGATGGCAAAAATTGCTCAAACACGGTCTAGAGGCCGATGGGCGCGTATGCGAACCATGGGTCCCACCTTCACCGACTGTTACGCAGCCAGAGCAGTGAAACGTCCACGGCAGCACGGTGCATTTCAGGTGGCCCGCCTGTCTCCCGAGTGGCTATGCAGCATCGGTGCGATCGTCGGCAAGCAGTTGACCCGGGCCATCCGAGCAGGCTCGGTACCGGCTGGCGTCACCCGGCAGGCGACTCAGCGTTGTTGACAGCGACGATCAAGTGCGGGTCGACCCGGAGCCAGAAGGCACTGCCGTCCCTTTGGATCGCTCCCTCGAACTCCATGGCTCGCAGGCGCTCCCATGCCGCTTGGACGTCGGAGATGGCAACACGGAGTTGGGCCGCCGGAAATCCTGTGGCCCGTTCCCCTGCGGGGGCTTGTCTGATGACCAGGTTCTCGTAGGAGACCCAGTCGTTCCCGCGGCGTGGTGCGGTCAACCCCAGAGCAGTCAGGGCCTCGGTAACGCGGCTGATGTCGGCCACCGGCAGATAGGCGCCTTGGAGTCGGGCTTGGGTCGCCGGCCGGAACGGCCGGTGCTCGGCGGCCTGTGCCACCTCAGTACGCGGGGCCTCCTGTACGCGTTTCGCTTCCACCCGCTGGACCCCGCGGATGATGAAGAGGTTCTGACCGTCCGCAGTGAGCAACTGAGTGCGTTGCGCAGTCCAGTTGCCAGACGTCAGGGTGGTTCCGGCGACGACGCGGGCCTGACGGCGGTCCGGCAGCAGGAGACCGGCTCGAGAGTCGGCTCCGTCGAGTTCATGAAGGAATCGTGACCGAGCTTCGCCAACCTCATCGTGCGAGGGCGGGGGCAGTGTCTCGGAGACGGGACGGAGTAGCTTCTCGGCCAGCGTGATGAGTAGGGCACCGTCCTGAACGGTCCGGCCGAACGAGCCGAGCCATTCCTGACCCAGACCTGCGCCGAGCAAACTGGCGGTCATGGACGCCAAGGTATCCGTGTCTGCGCCTTCCTGACGGGCCGGGACGGCCATGCCGCGCTCGGGGCCGGCAGCGGACCGCGCCGCGAGGTAGATGGCGGCCACTGCGCACAGGGTCCCCGAACCACGGGTTCTCGTCCTGGTCAGGCCGTGCTCCTCAAGAAAGGCCGAGGGTGCACTGAGCGCACCGCTGTCCAACGAGGACCGCGCACTGCTGAGGAGGTCCTCCACCTCCTGCACTGTGTCGTCCCAGGCCCGCTCGTAGTCACTCGGGAACGCCTTGGCGGCAGCATCGCGCCAATGTTGGTCCAAGCCCTGCCACACCGGTTCTCGCCAGTCCTTCAGCCCATCCAGCGTGGCTTCGACGAGCCAGCCGTAGGCCAGCGGCGCGGGTTGTCGCAAACTGATCCACAGAGCGTACGCGTGCACCAGGGCGCCTAGGAGAGCACGCGGGTGCCCGTGGGTCGTGGCCGCGTCGCGGACCACGTCTGCAGCTAGGTCGCCGAAAGGTCTCTCGTGGTGAACGATGACGTGCGGCGCGATGCGCATGGCCGCACCGTTGGCCCCGGCGCTGAAGTACTTCTCCTGGTCGTCGGTCCTGTGGCCCCAAGCCGCTTCGTGCTTCTCCCAGGCACGGCAGGCTCGTTTGACGCTGGCACCGGCGCCGCGTTCGTAGTCGGGGAAGAAAGGCCACTCGACTCGTTGCAGCCAGGTGAGCCAGTCGTCGCCCGCGCTGAGGCGAGCGCGGGCCACAGCGATGAGCATCTGGGTGTCGTCGCTGTACTCGCCGGGTCCGATCTCCTCAAGAATTGGACGGAATCGGCTGCCAGCCATCCGCTGCCAGGCGAAGAATCGACCCGATACCTGGCTAAGCGGCGGAAGTGAGCGGGTTCGATCCCGCCTCTCGTAAGGCCAGCCCATGGCGTCCCCGACAGCTGCCCCGAGGAGCATGCCGCGGGCCCTGTCGGTCCATGGGTGAAGCTCAGCGTTCACGTGTTCACTCTGCCAGAGTTGTTCCGGGGATGTACGGGGTCTCCAGTGGTCGTTTACCGGAGCGCACCGATCTGCTCAGGGCGTACTTGTCGAAGAGCACGGGAGCGACGACCAGGGGTGGCAGCAGAGCCGCCATGCCGAACCGGCCATGCCTGAAGTGCTCCAGCTCCGCCTGCTTCTCGTCCCGGACGATGACAGTGCGTACGGCGGACAGCGGGATGGTGCCGGGTATCTGTATCTCTGCCTGATCGTCCGTGGGCCACCAGGACGGATGCCCGCGTTCTCGTCGCAGAGTCACCTTGCCGGTCACCGTAGGCGCAAACATAGCGTTGAAGCCGTCCGCTCCGGTCCGGGCGCCGGCGCTCCTGTCCCGTGCAGAGTTGTAGGGGGAGAACCGGGCGCCGGGGGCAGCGAGCAAGTCGACGTCCAGCGTGAGGACCACCCAGTCCTGGAAATAGCGGTCCCGGCTCGCGGCCTGCGCCAGGTACCAGGTATTCGGGTACTCCACGCTCAGGAAGGTGAACTCCGGTGCGCCGTCCAAGCGCTGAGTGTCGGCAGGCCGGTAGGCGTCGGCAGCCGTCTGGAGGACAGCCACGGGACGTATCTGCCGGGTGTCAAGGATGTGGGACAGGTTGGCTGACTTGGTGAGGTGGCATAGGCGGGTGATCCCTCGGGCACGGCCCTGCTCAAGGATGTCGTTCACAAGCCCACCCGCACATACAGATCGGACATCTCGTGCGGCAGCAGATCGGTGAGCTTACTCGAGTGCAACACGATGAGGTCCGTACGAGCCCGGGTGATAGCCACGTACAACTGCCGGGCCTCGCGGGCCTTGGCCTCCTCCAAGCCATGGGCCTCCACCTCACTCGGCTTCGGCAACTCGTCCGCATCGCAGAATGGGAGGATGACCGAGTCGAACTCGAAGCCTTTCGCCGCGGAATAAGTCCCGTAGAACACCCCAGGTTCGTCTGTCCAGCACGCAAGATCACGGTGCAGGCGGCGAACGGAGACACGGCCTCGGTCAAGGAGAGATCTGAGTTTGCCCTCATGGTCTCTCGTGCGCATGAGGATAGCGACCTGACGGTCCGCGCCCAGCGCCAGAGCGTTGCGTGCTGCCTGAACGAGCTGCTCGTCCGTGCTTGCTGTCTCCAGAATGGTGGGTTTCGGACCATCGGCCGCCGATCCGGTCGGCTGAACCAGATCAACGTCGTCCTTGAAGTGCGGCATATCCGATATGCCCTGGGCGAGTTGGGCGACCTGACGGCTGTTGCGATAGTTGTGGGCAAACTCCACGACATTTGACACGTGAAGACCCAACGAGCGCCAGGACATCCGACTTCCGTAGATCTGCTGCGCGTAGTCCCCGAAGAACGTCAGCGAACCGTCGTCAGGAATGGCAGCCGCCAGACTTCGGATCATCTCAGGTGTGAAGTCCTGACCCTCATCGACGACTACATGCCGGTAGAGCCGCTTGGTCGGGTCAACCTCAAGGGCAGCCAGGACAGTCGACGCCATGTTGTCGAAGTCGTACGCGTACCCGGCTTCGGCACGCAACTGCACATAGCGTTGGTAGACCTCGAAGACGACTTCACGGTCAGGTTGCTGAAGCGGCCTACCCCGGCCAACTCGACGTGTGCGGCTTTCCACATACGTCTGCTGGTCGACAATGCCGTGCCCAACCATCCAGTGCAATTCGTCCAGGAAGAAATCGAGTGGGCGGTGGATCACTGCCCGGGAGTGGTGACGCTGGCGGGCCTCTACCAATGCCCGCTCGACCATCTGTTTCTTGGACTTGCATATGCGCACCGGCGCTTTTGTCCGGTGCGCGAGGTAGCCGCGCGCGAATGTATGGTAGGTCTCAATCTGCAAGTTCGGGGGCGCGGTGCCCATACCCCGGAGGTAGGTAACGAGAGCCTTGTTGAAGGTGACCAACAGGGTGCGGCCTCCGATACCCGGGACCGTGGCTAGATAGTGAGCCCGATGAACCGCCATCGTCGTCTTGCCGCTGCCCGCCGTGCCCAGAACGACGCAGTGGCCGCGTTCGTTCAGGAAGACGACGTCCCGCTGGTGACCCCTCGGTTCAGGTAACGAAAGCCCCATCACTCCATTATGACGCGTCCATGGTCACTTGGTACAGGCGACCACGGACTCGCTTCCTTCGGGGGCGGTGGTTTCGGAGGTGACGCGGGCGCGCGGGACGAGCCGGGCTACGGCCTCCGCGATCGCAAGGTCCGCCTCGGGGAGCAAGCTCGTGTACGTGTCGGCCGTGATGGTGATCGAGGAGTGGCCGAGCATCTCCTCGATGCCCTTCAGGTCGGCCCCAGCCGCGTGGGCGAGGGTCGTAGCACCGTGACGGAGGTCATGGAGCCGGACCGGCAGGAGACCGATCTCCTCGTACAGCTCGATGAACCGCCGCGTGACGTTGGCGGGGTGAAGCATCTCGCCGTTCTCCTTGGCGGAGACCCGCCCCCGTGGCCGCAACAATGATTTCTCGCGGCAGCGGAACACGGAGCATCGCTCTTCAGAGCAGGTCAGCGCAGTCTACGCAGCTAAAACGCCCCTCCTTTGTCCGCAAACTCGAAATAATTGGCGCCTGCCGACAAACCCTAGGGGGGAACGTGGCTCAGCTCGAACTCGAAGTGCTCACGGACGATGCGCCCGAGGCAGCCGCCTTCGAGGCGTACTGGCGACTCAACGAGGACGGTGAGACGTGGGCGCAGACCGTCACTGCCATCCGCGCGGAGTACGGGCTGAAGCCGCAGCAGATGACCCGCATCGCCCAGCAGGCGGGCACGGCCTACCTGACCGACTTGTTGTGCGAGTCCTGCGAGGACCCCTACCCCGTGTCCAGCCGCAGTGATCTCACTCAAGCCCTCCGTTTCGAAAGCTGGAAGTGCCCGAGCTGCCACGAACGCGAAGTGGAAGAGCAGGCCGCACGGGCCAAGGAACAGAAGGCGCGGCGTCGTGCCGAGGTCTACGAGCAGTACCCCGTCCTGAACCGTCCCGACTTGGAGCCCGCCGACCTCACTCTTTTCGAGGCCATCGCGCTGCATACCCTCTTTAGCGACCCGGCAGTCGAAGACGCCGGGCTGACGTCTCCCACCGACATCTGGCCGAAGGAGCGCCGCTGGGCTCCCGAGCAGCTTCGGTATGACTTCGAGCGTGGGCTCCTGAAGGCTGTGCCGCGCCTGATCAAAGTGCACCCGGACTCGCACCTCGACGCCTTCGCCCTGGACGACGACGGGGAACTCAGCGATTCCTTCTACCTCGGCCGCGTCAGCTACTACCTCATGGGCCAGGCCGACGAGCTCACTGATCGGCACCCCCGCCTCCTCCAAGCTCTGAACCGCACCTTCCGGGAAGGCCCGTGGCCGACCTCCTGGGCGGGCCAGTGGCGCGAGCTATGGGACGAGCTGGTGCTGGCGGACGCACAGGACTACCTCGCGATGAAGCTCGGCGAGCACCACCTTGAGATGAACCAGGGCGAGGGGACCCGCACCGCCCTCCAAGACGCCCTGAGCACCTTCAGCCTCGGCCAGGTCTTCAACTTCATCTACCGGGCGGCCAAGGACTCCGCCGCCTACTACCAGCGTGGCGGAGTGAACAAGCGGCAAGCCGCCAACAGCACCATCGGGCGGATCAGCGCCAGCGCCGACAGGGCCCGCGCCAACGGCTGGGACGTCAAGCCCTTCGGTCGGCCCTGGAATCTCCCTCTCTCGGCCATCGGGGAGACGTTCTTCAGCAAGGTGATGTGGCAGCCAGACATGATGCAGGTGGCATCCCGCGACGCGCAGGTCCCCTTGCACGCCTGGCCCGCTGAAAACGCCGCCGAGGGCACAGGGGACGAGGGCTCCGAGGAAGTACCGCACCCGGTGCCTGGCATTGATGAGGAAGGCACCTGGATCGGCCTCGGCAAGACTCCTGGTGCCACTCCGTGGCCGGACGTCAACGACCTCCTGAAGCTGGAGCCTGGGACGGTCACCGCGATCGTGTCCGTGCCAACTGCCGGCCGCTCGACAATGGCGCTGAACATCGCGCTGCACAATGCCACAGCCGAACGACTCACGGTCTTCAGCACCTGCGAGATCAACTCCGACACGATCGAGCGGAAGCTCGTCAGCGCCACCTGCGGAGCAGATCTGCGATACCCCGCCGACACGGTGGACTTCGACTCCGTGCGTCGCCGCGCATCAGAGTCCTCAGTCAGGGTGCCAGGCTGGCACACCCCGACCATCGGGCTCCCGCTTGAACAGGTCTTCCGGGAAGCCGCAACTACGGTCATCCCACCGCAGCGTGGTCGCCTTGCCCTGTGGGTGGTCGACACGATCCAGAGCTACAGCGAGCTGGACGAGGAGGGCCTGGCATTGAGCATGGACGTGGCACGCCGCATTGCGGAGGAACACAACCTCGCGGTTCTGATCACAGCTCGCGCGTTGAGCGAAGGGCCTGACGAGCCGCTCGAACTGCGACATGTCCCGACGCCTATCGCACGCGGCGCCAACACCATCGTTGAACTACATCGCGACGGGGTCTACTGGACCAACCTGCCCGACGCCGACTCAGCCACCGTGCGGGCTTTGAAGGTCGGAGGTAAGCAGTGCAAGGAATCCGTCTCCCTGAAATTCGAGGCGCCCTTCTGCCGTTTCGTCCGAACTGACAGGTGACCAAGCCCCCAGGAGACCTTCAGCGGTGCTGGCCCACGGCACACCGGGGCGCCCCAGCCGGGTGAATCAGCGTGGCCGTGCGCGAACCACAGGGCAGTCCATGGGCGCCCCAACTCGGAGCGCCCATGGACTGCAGCACTGTCGTCACCGACTACTGATCGATGGGGGGGGGCAACCTCGGGCTCTATGAGCAGTGTCCTGGCGCTGCACCAGCAGACACCTGGTCGCTGCCGCCGATCACGCGCCTGGCCGAAATTCCCCCTGAGCGCAGGGGGGAGTGCTCGCTGCCAGGGCCTATGCATAGTCGCCCGGTGGCAGCCCGCAGGACCTGCTCGCTGAACCGCGGCAAGCACAGCCGGCCTACTCATCCAAGTGCTGTAGTGGGATGGACGCATCGAAGACGTCGACGACGAACTCCGAGGATCCGTTGCCCTCGAAGTCGACATCGCGGTCGCTGTGAAGCAACGTATGGATCCTTACCCAACGCCCCTCGGCACTCGCGTCCTCCGCCACATTTAGGGCGCTACGAACGGGGCCGATGCCGCCAGTCAGCCGCTTACTCGTCCAGGTTTGCAGGAGCTTCGCTTCTACGGGAAGTGCCCATGTACGCGGCTCGGCGCTGGCTGGCACGGAGACCTCGTCGCTGAGCAATTGCACAACCCAGTCGACGTCTCCATCGCTGCCGCGCTCGTTCGACATGCGAATGCCGAGCCCGATCATGTACGCGCCCTCAAGGTACTCCTCGAGTTCGTCATCGATATCGCTGAAATAGACAGCGGGGCGAACCACGTCAATCGGCCCGAAGCCAGTGAAGGCTCCAAGCATCGGTGCGCACTTGTTCTTGAGATATTGCTGCGCGGCCATGCGCACCGGCTTCGGGACTCGATCCAGCACCACTCCGAGAGAAGCCTCGTCTCGGTCGGCCAGGAAGCAGTTGAGTGCATCGACCAGTTCCCCGGTCAGATGGAGATCGCCCGCTCCCAGCGTAGTGACCGCCTCCAACTCGTCGCGAGGGCCTTTGGCAAGGGCGAATACTCTGCTCCGCCCCGGACTCGTGTGTGCGATGAACGAATGAATCATTTCCTGTCTCACATCACGTCTCAGAGGCGGCGCGGGCACGAACACGCGCGGACACCGCCACAAGTAAGGGGAAACCCTGCCGATCAACGTGTCGTCTGAGCTACATGCTCGTTCGCATGGCCAAAAGCGGGTTGCTGTCAGACCCGGCACCTCAGCCCGGGTCCGCATGGCTAGCGGCAGGCTACCCGGGCGCAGGCGTGGTGACAATGGCGCACAAAGTCGTGAAGTAGGCGCAGACGGTGCCAGGGCGTCTTCAACGGTCGACGGATCAAGTAGCGCAAACCGCCAGGGCCACGCAGGTATGCGGCAGCGCCAATGAGCCACTGTCACGCACGCTCCTCCTCGCTGCGTGATCGCAGTTCAGAAAGCCCCTTCGTCGAGTTCCGCCTCATGCCAGGATCACCTGAGGCCCTGGTACTTGGCGGCCAGTCGGTCTAACACCACCAGCCCGAAGGAGCAGCATGGAACCCCGCAGCGCAGCTGCTGTCGGCAGGGACTTCCCGTACACCGCGAAGACGCTGTGCTATATCGAAGTAGCCGAGGACGGAACGGTGTCCCACGGCGTTGATGCCGGCGCTTACGAGCGGGCTCGCAGTGGGGAGTCCCGACTGTTCGCCGTATGGCCGGGTTCCTGGCGAAGCGACCTGTTCGTCATCGACGACCTCGACGAGTATGCCCGCGCACACGGACTCCTTCACGATCAACAGCGCACCGGGCTCGCTGACCACGAGCACGCCGTCCGCTGGACGCTGGACCCCAGCGAGAAGAAGCCGATGGGCAGCTACATCACTGTCCGCGTCCATCTGGACTGCGGATGCGCCATCAATGACCTCGACGCGTTCGCCAAGCAGATGCGCGCCCAGCAAGGATGGGACATCGCCACGACTGGCGGGTGGGGCGGGAGTACCACATCAGGAACCTACATGCGCGTGCGTCGCAAGAGTCTGGACTCCTGACCGGCCTTGCGTGCGTGCGCGATGCGTGAGCGGACGGTCCAGCACAGGGCGTCACGAGCCGGATGGGGTACGACGCCGTAGGGCGCTGATCAGGCAGAACAGCGCCCTACGGCAGGGTGGAGCACCCCCCGGCAAGGATCCAATCCCACTCCTAAAGCGGGTGTCGCAGGTTCGAATCCTGCCGGGGGCACAGACCTAAACAGCAGGTCAAAGTAGGTATAGGCCCCTCGTTCCATTCGAACGGGGGGCCTGTTCCATGACCGGATGCCACATCCTCGCGCGATCTTGCCGGAACCTACCGGCAAGTGGGCCTGGACTCCGATGGCGTCCCAGTCATGGCGTCCAACGGCCGAAAGGGGCGGAGACGCGGACGCCCGGCAGGCGGCCATTCGATCCGCTGCCCGCATGGATACTCACCCGCCGCCGGGGAATCGGGGCACGTATCCACGCCGCCGTTTTCAGTGATGACGCCACGAAGTAGAACCCCGGCCAACCTCACGGCCGGCCGGGGCTGGGAAACGGTCAGGCTTTGGCCGGGGGGACGATGAACGCCCGCACCGGCTTGGGCTCCGGGTCGCGCGACTCCGGCTCCTGGGACAGGCCGAGTTCGATCCGACGGTCGTAGACCGCCTGCCCGAGATCGCCGGCCAGCCGCGCGTCGACGTACTCCTGGTCGTACTCCACCGCCTCACCCGCAAGCTGCCGGACCCGGCGCGTCCTCCACGTGCTGTGATTCATCGACTCTCCTTGCGCCGATCGTAGGTGTGCTCGGCCCGGCTGTGCTCGGCCTCGCAGATCTTCTGGGCCTGATGCGCACGCTCGACTTCCGCCGCCTCACGCATCCTCGTCTTACGGAACACCGTCAACAGAACGATCCGCTGCCCCGGGGCAAGCCAGTACGGGATGCGCACGGCCTCGCCGTCCAGCTCGAAGCGCAGCTCACGCGGCTTGCCACCCAGGTGACGCGAGTACGGCTCGCCAAGCGTCGTCGGCTCGTCCAAGAGACGGTCCGTCTTGTCCTCCACGCGCCGGTAGAGGCGGGACGGAAGTCTCTCCAGCCAATCCCGCACCTCGGGTTCGATCTCGCTTTCCCATCGCTCCGCTATGCAATCAACGGTATATACCTCCAATTGCATAGCGCGAGGCAAGCCGGGGCATCCCCAACCTGCGCCTCCTCCCGGCCACGCCGCGCGCGCCCGCGACCTATGGCCTCTACTCGGCCTCGGCTCCATGACCGGGGCCGTTTGCGTGAGCGGATGGGGAGTTGATCTCCCTGACGTCCACCAACGAATCAGCATTGCTCGGCACGGCTTCCGTTTCGGGTTTCTCCGCGCTGGCGGGCTCGGGATCCGCTTCCGGAGCGATGATCTCGGCAGTGGGGCGAGTGGGCGGTCTGTACTGGGCTAGTACTGCAGCCGCAGTTGCTGTGACGGTTGGTCTGGCTGCTCGTTGAGCTGGGCATGGGTGGGGACGTCACGGTTGATGAGGTGCACCGCTGGGCGACCGGTCTGGACGCACTGCATGCTCGGATCGGTGGGTATTTCCGCAGGTCCGAGCCACGTCGGCGGGCAAGGGAGTATCTGCGCGGACTGCTTGCACCCTTGGAACGCAAGAACGGCTGGACGCTGGCCGAGCAGGCCGGTGAGCTGTGCCCGGACGGCATGCAGCGGCTGCTGAACCAGGCCGACTGGTCCGCCGACGCGGTCCGTGACGAGGTTCGCGGCTTCGTGCTGGAACATCTGGGCGCCGAGGACGGCGTGTTGGCCGTGGACGAGACCGGCTTCATCAAGAAGGGCTCCCGGTCGGCCGGCGTGCAGCGGCAGTACACCGGCACCTCCGGGAAGATCGACAACTGTCAGCTAAGAGTGTTCTTGGCCTACGCCTCCACGAAGGGGCGGGCGTTGATCGACCGAGAGCTGTACCTGCCCACCTCCTGGATCGAGGATCCGGCCCGCCGGGCGGATGCGAGGATCGGCGCCGAGGTCGTCTTCCGCACCAAGCCCGCGCTGGCCCGCGCGATGCTGGAGCGGGCGGTTGCCGCGAGGGTGCCGTTTCGCTGGGTGCCCGGCGACGAGGTCTACGGCCAGGACCCCGTCCTGCGCCGCTGGCTGGCCGGGCAGCGCCTGAGCTACGTCCTGGCGATCTCCGGCAAGCACCGGTGCGGGCCGCGCGGGCAGAACGCCCGCACCGTCTCGGCGATCCTGCCGGAACATGCCTGGGAGATCCGTTCCGCCGGTGACGGTGCGCACGGCCTGCGTGAATACGCCTGGGCCCTGGTCCCGCTGCCCGGCGAGGGCGACGACGGCTTCGAAGACGCACTGCTGATCCGACGGTCCCTCGCCGACGACGAACGGGCCTACTACCTGGTGCACGCGCCCGCGAACACTGCGCCGGCCGAGATCGTCCACGCTGCCGGGGCCCGCTGGGCGATCGAGGAGTGCTTCCAGGCCGCGAAGAACGAGGCGGGTCTGGATCACTACCAAGTCCGTCAGTACGCGGCCTGGTACCGGCACATCACCCTGGCCATGGCGGCCGCCGCTCACCTGGCTGCGGTCCGGGCCACCGCTCACGAAAAGGGGGACACGGCAGCGACCTGATCCGACTGAGCGTGAACGAGATCCGCCGCCTGCTGAGCAGATTCACCCACGCCGTCCGGCACGAAGCCGGTCATATCCTGCACTGGTCATACTGGCGACGCCGTCATCAACACCGCGCCCGCCTCAGCCACTACCGCCGACGAGGCCACCGACCCCCGTAACTGCGGCTGCAGTACTAGGCGCTCGTGTCGTGCAACTCACCGCGTCTGCCGGTCCACTTCACCGATGAGTGATTCAGCGCACTGGATCCCGTGGCCCGGCGGCCCTGGCCGAAGAGTTCCACGGAGACGAGGCCATGCCGCGCTCTCATGGACACCGCCGTCGCAGAGCTGCGGGACGCGTGGCCGTCAGGCGTCGGCAACTCGGCGAGCCCGCGCAGGTCGAGGCCGGCGGGGCCGGGGGTGCCGTGTCCCGGCTTCGAGATGCGGTCATCAGCGCCTGCTGGATACGCTCGCTGGGTGGCCGGGTGATGTCGGCCCCGAGTTCGGGTGCAGCAGCCGCCCCCGCCGCCGTCAGCGGAGACGAAGACTTCCGCAGTCCACCGCAGTCCCAGCCTTCGCAGTGTTCACGCCCCGGAGGGAGTTGCGATGAGGTTCACCCGCATGCGTACAGCAAAGGCCGCCGCGGCGGCTGTGGTCGCCATCCCGCTCGCGCTCGGAGTTCCGGCGTCGCAGAGCCACGCGCGGGATGCGTCTCCGAGCCCGTCGGGGACGTTCGGTTCCGGCTGTTCGGCGCTCTCCCAGAAGGCCGACACGGCCAAGGACAAGGTCGTGGAGGCCGCGGCCGCCTATCCACAGCTCAGCCAGCTCGTCTCAGCCCTGGTCAGAGCGCGGCTCAGCGACACCCTCGACGGAAAACCGCACATCACCGTCTTCGCTCCCAACCAACAGGCGTTCCAGAAGGTGACCGCGTCGCAGCTTGCCTCGCTGCTCGGCAATCAGGGGCAGCTTAAGAAGGTGCTCACCTACCACGTGGTGGATAAGCAGATCACCCCGGACGAACTCTCCAAGGGTTCCTTCACGACGGTCGAAGGCGGCAAACTGACCACATCCGGCTCGGGCACCGACTTCAAGGTGAACGGCAAGGCGAACATCGTCTGCGGGAACATCCAGGCCGCGAACGCCACCATCTACGTCATTGACGCGGTTCTCCAGCCCCCGTCCTGACTCCCAACCCGTTTCGTGCGGCATACGCCACTCGGCGTCCACGAACCCGGCGGCAGTCACGAGGCCGGCCAGCCGGTCCTGGCCGAGCGCCCAGTAGACGGTACTCGTCGTAGAAATGTGCCACCGAGGGTTCGGGCATGGCCTGAGGCTACTGTGCGTGACGTCCAGCACAACGGGTGCAAAGGGCCAGGGAGCGAACACGTTCGAGGGGTCCGACCATGGCGTGGTCGGACCCCTCGGGCTCGTCCGGCTCACTTTCCGCTCACCGCCGGTCGGCGTCTGACGGCCGCGCCCCACACATCCGCGCCACCGTTCCGGCGTTCACCGTGGCGTACGACCCCGGACGCCGATCACCCCAGGACGCGTCCGAGTAGGCGGTGGGTCTCTCCGTGCTCCGCCGTCAGCGGTTGCTCGTAGTGCTGATGTCGGCGATGTGGTCGTACCGCTCCAACAGCACGAAGAGCTTGGTCTTCTGCGTCGTCTCCCCGCTGCCGTAGGTCAGGGTGACGATGACCTCGTGGCCGTTGCCCACGGCGCCGTTGTCGGTCACCGTCCAGTGCGCCGGGACGTTCTGGGCCCGCAGGACGCCGTCCGCCTCGTTCTTCTCCTCCCAGGCCGTCAGCCGCTTGGCGAAGTCGGGCGTCAGGTAGTGCTTGCGGAGCGCCGTGGCCAGCGTGCTGTCGGGGTCCGTGTAGTCGCCCTTCGCGTCGATGTACGCGCCGTAGAAGTCAGCGACCCGGGTCACCGCCTGGCCGGACGTGCCGTTGACCGACTGCGGTGCGGCGGTGGACACCTTCGCGGGGGCATGGACGGACGCCTGGGCCGGCACCTGTGCCGACACACCGAGTCCGACAGCCAGGGCGAGGCCGACGGCGACGGCCGCGCGGCGGCCCGGACGACGGTGTGCGAGGGGCTTCTTGTTCATGTGTGTCTTCCTTCGTCTCTCTGATTCGTATGTGGTTGCTCGCGGCCGGTTCCGGATCTGGTGCCGGAGGCGTCCGCCGGTCTGTCGCCACCCCGTCCGCGTCCGACCGGTTCGAGGACTGGACGGCCCGACTGCCCGATCGGACAGGAGTCGGCCCGGTGTCTTCGCCCCCCGGGGCCGTCGTGTGGCGACGGGCGCCGCGGGGTGCCGAACGCCGCGCCTCGGGTACGCGGGCACAGAGCTGTCCCGGTACTCAGGCGCAGGGTGGGTGTCGTTGCCGCGCTGCTTCCCGGGGCGGTCGTTCTGCCTCGGCCGGTGCGACACCCAGAGCTTCGAGGACGCCGGGGAGCCACACAAGAGCTGCCGCCACACCTGCGACGGTGGAACCATCCCACCCCATCTGACCTGCGGAAACATGGATACCTGGGATGCCCTCCTGGGACGCGATGCCCTCCCGGGACGCTGGGACGACGCGCGCCGGGTCGGCCGACCGGGTGGCGGCCCGGACCGCGGCGGTCCGCCCCTGACGACGGGGACGAGGGGGACGACGGAGACGTGAGTGGGCGTCTCGGTCACGTCGGACCCGGCACCGGCATGGCCCCGCGGCTCCGGCTCGGCCCCGGGGTTCCGCTGCGGGGCGTCGGCGGTGCAGAGCGTGGCCTTCTGGCCGTTGGGTCCCGGCCGGGCTGGGGCTATCGTCGGAATCACATGGGGCCAGGACGAGGAGGACAGCCGGTGATGCCGCAGGACGAGGCCGTGATCGGCTGCACAGGGAAGGTACTCATCGGAACTCGCGGATCCGCGGGCCCCGGCGAGATCCTGGTACGGGTCAGAGGCGGCTCCGAGACCTTCCTCGCCTGGTCGGAGAACCCCCTGTCCGCGGGCGCGACGGTGCTCGTGATCGAATCGCGTGGATGCCGTGAGGTCGGTGTCATCGAGTGGGTGGATCCATTGGACGCGCTCGGCGAGGACACCGCCGACGCCGACTGAGGAGTACAGGCATGTTCGGATACCGCGTTCCCGCCCCCGACGAGGCGATGTTGATCTCGGGAGGCAGGCGGGGCCTGGGGGGCGCGCCGTTTCGAGTGGTCACCGGGCACGGCAAGTTCGTGCTCCCGGTCTTCCGCAAGGTCCGTTTCCTCACCCTGTCCATGTGTGAGTCCGAGGTCACCGAGACGTGTGTGACCAGGCAGGGCATCGCGTTGCACGTCCGCGCGGTCATCGCCTTCAAGGTCGGCAACGATCACGAGAGCATCATCAACGCGGGCCAGCGGTTCCTCTCCGACCAGGAGCAGATGTCGGTGCTCACCGGCCGGATCTTCGCCGGTCACCTGCGGGCCATCATCGGTTCGATGACGGTCGAGGAGATCGTCACCGAGCGGCAGAAGCTCGCCGCGGAGGTCCTGGACACCTCCAAGACCGAGATGGCGAAGATCGGTCTGACCGTCGACTCCCTTCAGATCCAGTCGATCGACGACGGCGACACCGGCTACATCGACGCGATGTCCGCGCCGCACAAGGCGGCCATCCAGCGGCAGGCCCAGATCGCCCAGGCGCAGGCCACCCAGGCCGCGGCCCAGGCGGAACAGGCGGCGGCCCGTGAGCAGGCCGAGTACGCCCGGCAGACCGCCATCGTCAGGGCCGAGTACTCGGCCGAGGTGGACCGCGCCCAGGCCAAGGCCGCGCAGGCCGGACCGCTGGCGCAGGCGGACGCCCAGCAGGAGGTGCTCGCCGCACAGACGGAGCTGGCCCAGCGACAGGCCAAGCTGCGTCAGCAGCAGTTGGTGGCCGAGATCGTGAAGCCCGCCGAGGCTGAGGCCGAGCGGGTCAGGATTCTCGCGGCCGCCGAGGCGCAGCGGATGAAGATCCAGGCAGAGGCGGCGGCCTCCTACGACCGGGTCGCGCTCGACCGGATGCTGATCGACCAGCTCCCGCAGATCGTCAAGGAGGCCGCCGGTGGCCTCGCCGGCGCCAACGTCAACGTCCTCAACGGCGCGGACGGCCTCGGCGAGATCGCCGCCGGTCTGGTGTCCCAGGGGCTGACGATCCTCGACTCCGTCCGGCAGAACCTGAACGGTCAGGACTCCGACGGTCGCCGGCCCGAGAGGAGCGAGGACAGCGGCCTGCTCCGACTGGCCGCCGGCAAGGAGCAGAAGCCGAAGGACGGTCCGGTGGACCTCGACTGAGGGAGTTCCCGGGGACGACCCGTCGGGGCCGCCTGGACAGGCGGCCCCGGTTCCGGCCCGCGGCGAGCCGGGTGCTCGCGGGGCGTTTACGCCTGGGGGTGGAGTACGACCTTGGTGTAGCCCTCCACCCGCTTGTCGAACTTCTCGTACGCCGTCGGTGCCTCATCGAGGGGCAGTTCGTGCGACACGACGAAACTGGGCTGTGCGCGGTCCTCGATGATCAGGTCACGCAGTTGACGGTTGTAGCGCTTGACGTTGCACTGGCCGGTGCCCGCACGCAGTCCCTTTTCGAACAAGCGCCCGATGGCGACCATCAGCATGCCCTGCTTGGCCTGCTCGTCCGGTCCACCCGGGTCGCGCGGAACATACAGGCCCGGCACACCCAGAGCACCCGTCGGCCGGACCGTCTCCACCAGCGAGTTGAGCACGGTCGCCGGTTCCTCGCGGCCCTCGCCGCCCGCCTGGGCCTGGTAGCCGACGGCGTCGATGCCCTTGTCCGTACCTTCACCCGCGGTCTGCTCCCGGATCTGCTCGACCGGGTTGCCCTCGGTGAAGTTGACCGGTACGGCGCCGATGTCCTCGGCCTTCTGCAGCCGCTCGGCCACCCGGTCGACCACGAAGACCTTGCTCGCCCCCCGAAGGATCGCCGAGTACGCGGCCATCAGCCCGACCGGGCCGCCACCGTAGACGGCGACGCTCTCACCGGGGCGCACGTCGGCCAGTTCGTTGCCGTGGTAGCCGGTGGGGAAGATGTCGGCCAGCAGGACGAAGTCGGTCTCCTTCTCGGTGCCCTCGGGTAGCTTCAGACAGTTGAAGTCGGCGTAGGGCACCCGTACGTGCTCCGCCTGTCCTCCCACGTAGGGGCCCATCGCCACGTAGCCGTAGGCACCGCCGGCGAAGCCCGGGTTCACGGTCAGGCAGAAGCCGGTGAGGCCCGCCGTGCAGTTCTTGCAGAAACCGCACGCGACGTTGAACGGCATGACGACCCGGTCCCCACGGCTGAGCGCCGTCACCCCCTCGCCGACCTCCTCGATGACCCCCAGGTTCTCGTGGCCGAAGACGATCCCCGCCTCGGCGGCGGTGCGGCCCTCGTACATGTGCAGGTCGGAGCCGCAGATGGCGGTCGACGTGACGCCCACGATCACATCGTTCGGGTGCTGGATCCGGGGATCTTCCACTTGCTCGACCGCTACCTCGAACGGTCCCTTGTACACGACAGCCCTCATTGTCGAGCACCTCCACCTAGTGTGTTTGCTCGATCACGTACGGGAACGGCAGCCGGAGAGACCCCGCTGTCCATCGAGGAAACGGGCCTTGATCCACGCAGCTCGACCGGCCTTCTGTGCGTTTCCTCATATTCCAGACTGGCGCATGATGAGACGATTTGCATCTAAGGGCTGCGAAGTCCTATTTCCGTACAGTTCAGAGAGGATCGAGAACCTTGACACGACGTCTCGGCAAGTTGCTCGTCCCGGTGTCAGGGCTGTCCGGCACCAGTTATCCGGAAGGGACCCCGGTGACCATACGGGGCACCGGAGGGTCCGTCGACGGCTTCGTCGACGGAGACTGGCTGCCGCTGGCCTGGTGGGAGTTCGCGGACACCCAGCCGGACGACACACCCCCCACCTGACCCGGCGTGTCCAGGCCGGCGTTCTTTACGTTTCCCTGACGCCGGGGCCGGATCCGCCGGCCCCCGTCGCGGTGTCCTCCCCGTTGTCCGGATCGCGTCGGAGAGGGGAGTGCCGTGGAAGGCACCGTCGTGGCAGTGGTGGTCGTGGTCGGGGTTCTGCTGCTCGTGTTGAAGGCCGGGATGCGGGTCGTCAACCAGGTGGAGCGCGGGGTCGTGTTCCGCTGGGGGAAGGCGCTGCCGAGCCACCGGCAGCCGGGCATCACCTTCCTGATCCCGTTCGCCGACCGGATGCGCAAGGTGAACGTGCAGATCGTGACCATGCCCGTGCCGACACAGGAGGGCATCACCCGGGACAACGTGTCGGTGAAGGTCGACGCCGTCGTCTACTTCCGGGTCACCGACCCGGTGCGCGCGGCCATCGAGGTGCAGGACTACGTCTTCGCGGTCGGGCAGGTCGCCCAGTCCTCCCTGCGGTCCATCATCGGCAAGAGCGACCTGGACGACCTGCTCAGTGACCGGGAGCGGCTGCACGAAGGGCTCGCGCTGATGATCGACAGCCCGGCCGCCGGGTGGGGTGTCCACATCGACCGGGTCGAGATCAAGGACGTACAGCTACCGGAGTCACTCAAGCGGTCCATGTCGCGGCAGGCCGAGGCCGAGCGGGAACGGCGGGCCAGGGTCATCACCGCGGACGGCGAGTTCCAGGCCGCGCAGCAGCTCGCCAACGCGTCCCGGATCATGTCGGACACCCCCGAGGCGATGCAGCTCCGGCTGTTGCAGACCGTCGTCGAGGTGGCCGCCGAGAAGAACTCCACGCTCGTGATGCCGTTCCCGGTGGAACTGCTGCGGTACTTCGACCGGGCCGCGAAGAAGCTCGACGGCGACCACGGGGTGCCCCGGCAGGCCGAGGACCGGCGTCCTTCCGCTCCCGCTCCGGCGCAGGAGGGTGAGGGCCGGCCGTAGCGCAGGGGCTAGCATCCGCCCATGACGACTACTGACCACAACGGCTCCGTGCTGGATGTCCAGATCGGCGCCCTCCAGGGTGGCTCCGCCGATCTGCGGCGGTTCGCGGGCAAGGCCGTGCTCATCGTGAACGTGGCCTCGAAGTGCGGGCTGACCCCGCAGTACACCGGGCTGGAGAAGCTCCAGGAGCGGTACGCCGAGCAGGGGTTCACCGTGCTGGGAGTGCCCTGCAACCAGTTCCTCGGGCAGGAGCCCGGCAGCGCCGAGGAGATCGCGGAGTTCTGCTCGGCGACGTACGGCGTGACCTTTCCGCTGACCGAGAAGGTGGAGGTGAACGGCGCGGGCCGGCACCCGCTGTACGAGCGGCTGGTCGGCTTCGCCGACGCCGAGGGGCACAGCGGGGACATCCGCTGGAACTTCGAGAAGTTCCTGATCGGGCGGGACGGCCAGGTCGTCGCGCGGTTCTCGCCGCAGACCGAGCCGGAGTCGGACGCGGTCATCGCCGCGATCGAGGGGCAGCTCGGCTGAACACGGCTTGACCTTGCCCCAGGGGCAAGGACGAGCGTCCTGCGTGCCGGGCGGAACGGACCGCCCGGTGACGGAGGAGTGAGGGAGCCGTAGCGGCCCGTCGGTGACGGGGGTGCGAGTGCGCGGCGGCCGGAAGGCCCGAGCGTGTTCGGGCCCCCCGGCACCGGCTCGGGCGTCCTGCCGGCGAGCCGGTGACCGAGGGGGTCCGCGCCGTGGACGAGGAACTGCTCAGCATCGGCGCGTTCGCCGCGCGGGCCCGGCTGTCGGCCAAGGCGCTGCGGTTGTACGACCGGCTGGGCCTGCTGGCCCCGGCCCATGTCGACGAGGTCAGCGGCTACCGCTACTACCGCGCCGGCCAGGTGGAGCACGCGCGGCTGGTGGCCCTGCTACGGCGGCTGGACATGCCGCTCGCCCGGATCGCCGAGGTGGCCGGGGCCGAGGGCGCCCGGGCCGCCGAGCTGCTCGACGCCTACTGGGCGGACGTGGAGGCCCGGCTGGCCGGGCAGCGGACCCTCGCCGAGTACCTCCGTGGACGGCTGTCGGGGAGGAACTCCGAGATGTACGACAAGTTCGTGATCGAGACCGTGGACGTGCCGGAGCAGGTGCTGGTCACCGAGTCGCGGCACACGCTGGCGGACGAGCTGCCGGCCTGGATCGGGGCGTCGCTGGGGCGGCTGGAGGGTGCTGCGCGGGAGTGCGGGGGCGTCACCGGAGCGCCGTTCGTGGTCTACCACTCCGAGGTGTCGATGGAGAGCGACGGACCGGCCGAGTGCTGTGTGCCGGTGGCGGACGAAGCGGCGGCCCGGGCGTGGGCCGTGCGGCACGGGCGGGCCTGGGAGGCGGGGGTACGGGTGCAGCCGGCGATCCGGCTGGCCTACACCCGGATCACCAAGGCGCAGGTGGCACATCCGCAGATCCTGGCCGCGTTCGAGGCGGTGGAGCAGTGGCTGGCCGGGCAGGGGCTTCGGGCGGCGGGGCCCTGCCGCGAGGTGTACTTCGCGGACTGGGAGGCGGCGGGGGCCGACGATCCGGTGTGTGACGTCGCCTTCCCAGTGACCTGCTCAGTGGGGAGATGAGCTTCCACACCGGCCGCTGCGCCCCGTAGGGGGCGTGGGGCGGGCCTGAGCCCTCTCGGCTAGGACGGCGACTGGACGAGAGGGCTCTTCCGGTGATGCTTGTGCTGCTCGTTGTACTTGTGGTGCTCGTGCTGCTTGTCGTGCCTGTGGAGCTGTCGTGCTCTCGATGCGTGTGGTGCTGTGGAGTTGTCGGGCCAGGGTCAGGGAGAGCCCCTCACGCCTTGACGGAGGCCACGAAGGCGTTCCAGGCGGTCGCGGGGAAGGCCAGGACCGGGCCCTGGAGGTCCTTGGAGTCACGGACGGCGAGTTCGGCGGCGGTGGGCGACTTGACCTCGACGCAGGCGCCGTTGCCCGCGGAATAGGAAGACTTCATCCACGTCTCCGAAGCGCCCTGAATCAGTGCCATGTCCACTCCTGTTGCGAGTTTCGGTAGTGCGGTTCACGCCAACCATGTCGGCTGCTTGGCGTGATCGACGCTACCGGGCAACTGCCGCCGCCGGAGGAGCCGTTCACTCGACCGGATGGCATATTCCGGATGTGTCTTCCACTGGAGTGGACCGGCGGTGTACGATCCGGCGCCCTCACCGGGAACGGCTCAGTCGGCGTACCCTTTCGCCACATTCGCGATGTACTGCCGGGATGCTTCCACATTGAGCGACTGTGCCCGCAGATGTTCGTACATCACGGCGTACTTCTGCGCGTCCTGCGCCTTCTCCAGGTACAGGTCGCTGGTGACGCCCTCCAGGTACACCACGCTGGAGTCGGCCGCGTCGGCGAACTCCAGGATCGCGTACTGGCCGTTGAGCCCCGGATGCGCGCCCACCTCGAAGGGCAGCACCTGCACGGTGACGTGCGGTAGCTGAGACATCTCCATCAGGTGCTCCAACTGTTCCCGCATCACCAGCTTGCTGCCCACGACCCGGCGCAGGGCGGCCTCGTCCAGCACCACCCACAGCCGCAGCGGGTTGTTCTCGGCGGTGATACGTTCCTGTCGCCGCATCCGGACCTCGACGCGCTTCTCGATCTCCGCCGTCGACGTCTCCGGCAACGCCCCCTGCACCAGCGCCCCGGCATAGGCCCGGGTCTGCAAAAGGCCGGTCACCAACTGGGGTTCGTACACCCGCAGTGACTCCGCGTCGGTCTCCAGGCCGATGTACACGCTGTACGGGATGTCCCCGAAGGTGTGCCACCACCCCTGCTGCCGCGAGTCCCTGGCCATCTCCATCAGCGAGTCGACGATCCGCTGATCCTCGACCTCGTACACCCCGCACAGATCGCGCACGTCGCGCTGACTGATGCTCCGGCGGCCGTTCTCCAGCCGGCTGATCTTCGACTGCGACACGAGCAGCCGCTCCGCCACCTCTTCGGCCGTCATGCCCTTGAGCTCACGGAGCCTGCGCAGCTCCTGGCCCAGCCGGCGCCGCCTGACGGTGGGATTGACATTGGACGCCACGGGACGCGCACCTCCGGCTGCCTGCCTGTTACCTGACTTTCCGTATCTGCTGTTGAGCAGATTGCCACCAAGGTGCTTTCCGCCGCTGGAAAACAGTGGATGTGCGGCACACCGGGTGTCGTCGCGGCAACCCGGACGCAGCCGAGCGGGGCGGCGGACCACAAGGGTCTCGCCGCCCCGCTCGGACCAGCGGCTCCCGAACCGGGTCTGTGGGAACCGGGGTTACGGCTCAGTGGGCCACTGCGCGAACCATGGACCCGTGGCGCGGCTGCATCGGAACCCCGCGTGCGGGTTCCGGTGCGGACCGGACGCCGGACGCCGACGCGGCCTGCCGGCCGACCGGGGCCTGGCCCCGGCGCGGCTGTGCGCCCGCACCGTTCTGCACGTCCATCACCGCGTGCGCGACCAGTCCGCCCATGGGGTCGTGGCGGATCAGGTCCCGCAGCCGGGACCGGGACGAGCGCCCCTCGTTCCCCGGATACAGGTGCTTGCCGAGCCCGACGGCGTGCGCCAGCGCGGCGAGCGCCGCGGTCCGCGGGTCCGGCGGTACGCCGGTGCGGATCGCGGAATCCAGCCGGGCTCGGATCTCCCGGCTGATCTCGTTGTCGGTCGCCTGATAACGCGTCGTCGGCAGTACCCCGCACATCTGGCCGGCCACGGCATGCACCATGCCGCACCTCTCCAGATGCGAGAGGTAGGTCTGGCGGAGCCCCAGGCGCGGCCCGCCGATCCAGTGGACGGCACGTACCGGAGCGCCACGCCTTCGCAGCAACTCCAACGCGCAGTCCAGAGTCGGATCTCCTGTCGGCCGTGGCACCACCACGGCGATACGATCCCCGTCTGGGGCTATCCGTCCGGCCAGCGCCAGCTCCACTAGCTGTGCACCGGCCAGACCGAGGTCGAGCGACTGCGGCTGCGCAGTGGTACCCGTGGCCGGGTCCAGTGCGAGCAACAGAAGCTCCTCCGGAAGTGTTCTGCGGCTCCTGCCCATCCATGCCTCCCCGCGTGGATGAATGACAGGGTGACCCCTCTCACATTGGCTTGTCGAGGGCACGTGACCGGTTCATGAGGGAACCGGCAGGTATGTCGTTCTCGTCTACCGCAGGGGCCAAGTCCTCACACAGGACACTGGTACATGGTTCGGACAGGGCGCGCTCGTGGGCGTGCGGCGCATGAAGGAGGCATCGGTGGCGGGCGAGTCCCCCGACAGGTCGAAGCAGCGCGAGTCGTCGGCGGAACCGACGTCGGGGAGCGCGGGTTCGGTTCCCGAGGCGCGCGATCCGCGCCGCGCGGTCTCCCGCGAGAAGGATTCCTCGGGCGGCGGCCGGGTGGATACGGCGACGACGGTCCTGTCGGTACGGGGCGCACGGCCGGCCGCGGTCACCGAGCCGACGGAACCCGGAGACGAGCCCTCGACGGTCCCGGACGAGGATGCCGACCTTCGCACCGCGGTGTCGGCGTGGGTACGCGGAGCCGAGACCCCGAAGCCCGACCCCGGCACCTCCGCGCAGCGCCCGACCCCGGCCGAGCCGAACCCCACCGGCACGGGGAGCCCGACGGCGAGCGCCGAAGGACGGGACACGGCCCCCGGGACCCCCTCGGCCGAGCCGGCGAGCACCGCGGCGGCGAAGACTGCCCCGGCCGCGGGCACGAAGGCTGACGCGGACGTCGGGGCGAGCGCCGAGAGCGAACCGACCGCCAAGGCCGACGTGGCAGCCAAGGGCACCTCGAAGCGCAGGACCGGTACGAGGACCGCTTCGAAGGCCGACGCCGGCACGAAGTCCGAGCCCGGCACGAAGTCCGCCTCGAAGGCCGGCGCCGACGCGGAGACCGGCACGGACACCGGAGTCGTCGGGGCCGCCCCCAAGACCCCCACGAAGGGCAGGGCCGGCACGAAGGCCCGGCCCGGCGCCAAGGCCCGGGGCGGCGCGGCCGGGGGCGCCGTCGCCGGAGGCGCACAGGCCCGCACCACCAAGGACGTGCCCGAGGCCCGCAAGACCCGCACCGAGCCGAAGACCGCCGACGCCAGGCCGGAAGCCGCCGACGCCGAGGACAGGCCGGAGGCCGCCGACGGCCGGAAGGAACCGGAAGCCGCCGCCAAGACCGGGCCCAAGGTTGCCGCCAAGGCCGTCCCCGCGACCGCCGCCGCCAAGACCGGGCCCAAGGTTGCCGCCAAGGCCGTCCCCGCGACCGCCTCCGGTGAGGCCGCGGCCGAGGCCGAGGTTGCCGGTGGAGCCGAGCCTGAGGGCGCCGTCGACGCCGAGGTCGAGCCGGAAGCCGCCGACGGCGGGGGCGACCCGCAGGGGCCACCCGCGGGTGACGACGAGAGCCGCACGGGTGGTGCGGGTGGGAAATCGAAGGCGGCCGATGGCGGAGCCGAGGCGCTCGATCAGGCGACCGCCGTCTTCAAGGCCGTACGGCCGAAGAAGCCCGAGGTCGATCAGCCGACGACCATGCTGAAGCTCGGCGGCGGCAAGCCCAAGCCCCCGGAGTCCGAGTCCGAGCGCACCAGCAAGTTCGTCGCGCTGAGGGACGACATGCGGCCGGGCGGCAAGACACCCGCACCCACGTCCACCCCCGCCCCCGCCACGACCTCCAAGCCCAAGCCCAAGCCCGCCCCCGCTTCCGTCCCCGACGCCACCACCCCCGTCCCCCAGGTCGGTCCCGAGCGGACCACGCAGCAGCCGCTTCCGCCCAAGCCGCCGCTGGATCTGCTGGCGGAGCTGACGAACACGCCGCCGCCCCCGGAGACCCCGGTCCGTACCCTGGTGCGCCGGGTCAAGATCTGGACGCCCCTGGTGCTGCTCCTGGTGGTCGTCCTGGCGGTCGTGCAGGCGTTCCGCCCACTGCCGCCCCCCGCGCTCGCGCTGACCGCCGAGGGCACCTACACGTTCGACGGTGACCCGCTGCGGCTGCCCTGGCCCGGCGAGGGCCAGGGCTGGGTGGACGTGGACGGCGTCGGCACGATGGGCCACTTCGGCAAGCAGACGCCCGTGGCCATCGGGTCGGTCGCCAAGACCATGACCGCCTACATCGTGCTGAAGGACCACCCGCTGAAGCGGGGCCAGGAGGGTCCGAAGATCGAGGTCGACGCGAAGGCGGAGAAGGAGGGCGGCTACGACAAGGACGGCGAGTCGACGCTGAACACCGTCAAGGCCGGCGACCACCTCACCGAGAAGCAGGCCCTGTCGGCCGTCATGATCCCCTCCGCCAACAACATCGCGCGGCTGCTGGCGCGCTGGGACGCGGGCTCGGAGGCGGCGTTCGTGAAGAAGATGAACGCCACCGCCAGGGAGCTGGGGATGAAGGGTACGAGGTACACCGATCCCTCGGGCCTGAAGGAGACCACCGTCTCGACGGCCCAGGACCAGGTGAAGCTGGGCCGGGCGGTCGTGAAGGTGCCGGCGCTGGTCGACATCACCAGCGCGGCAAGCTGGACGGACCCCTCCGGCCGTAACTGGCCCAACTACAACGAGCTGCCGTACCGGATCGGCGCGCTCGGCATCAAGACCGGCACCACCACCGCGGCCGGCGGCAACCTGCTCTTCGCCTCCCGCAAGCAGGTCGGCGGACAGGCGGTCACCGTCGTCGGCGCGATCCTGGACCAGCAGAAGCCGCCGATCCTCACCACGGCGAACGAGGTCAGCAAGACCGCGCTGCTCGCCGCCCAGAAGGCGCTGACCCCGTCGAAGATCCTGAAGAAGGGCGACGTGGTCGGTTACGTGGACGACCGGCTCGGCGGCCGTACCCCCGTGGTGGTCACCAAGGACGTCTCCGCTGTCGGCTGGTCCGGTCTGAAGGTGAGCCTGTCCTTCACCTCCGGTACGGTGCCGCACACCGCGAAGGCCGGCACCCAGGTGGGTTCGCTCACCGTGGGTGACGGTTCGGCCGGTGGGGTGCGGGTCCCGGTGGCCCTGGAGAAGGATCTGGCCGAGCCCGGGCTCGGCGCGAAGCTGACCCGTATCGGCTGACCCGTTGCCGGCCGACCGGCCCGGCCCGCACCCCGTCGACGGAACCCCACCGGGGAGCCCCGCGGCGGGGTGCGTGCTAGCGTCACGAATCGGGGCAGGTCGCCGGTCGCGGGACGCGGCGGCGCACTGGACGGGAAGCGGCCGGGACCACCGAGGAATGCGGCCGAGAACAGAAGACGGGACACGGGGAGTGCCTTCAGGTGGCCACAGTGGAGCCGACACGCGCCGACGACACCGATCCGGACCCGGGACCCGGGCCGCGAATACGCCGGCCGGCGACTGACGCGGGGACGACCGGCGCGGGTGGACCCGCCGCCGGGGTGCGGGCGGGCAGGACCGCGTCCGGCGCCTTCGAGGCTCTCCGGCAGCGGCTGCTGCGGCATCCCGTGCTGTCGCTCACCGCGCTGTCGGGTGTGCTGCACATCATCTGGTTCTTCACGTTCGCGAACAGCGGCGGCGACCTCGCGGCGCAGGACGCCTGGGCGGAGTTCGTCGGCCGTCACCCCGACTCGGCCTACAACCTCGCCTGGTACGGCGGCATGCACCCGGTCTCGTACAGCGTGGTGTCGCCGTATCTGATGTCGGTCCTCGGCGTCCGTACGACGATGATGATCGCCGGGACGGTGTCGGCGGGCCTGCTGACGCTGGTGCTGATCCGCAGCCGGGGGGTGCGGAACCCGCTGTGGGCCTCGCTCGCCGGGGTCGTCGCGTTCCTGTGCAACGCGATCTCCGGGCGGGTCACCTTCGGGCTCGGCATGATGTTCGCGCTCGGCGCGGTCGCGGCCGTGTTCTGCTGGCCGCACCGGTGGCGGTACAAACGCTGGGCGAAGGCGCTGGTCGCCGCCCCGCTGGCCGCGCTCGCCACGATGGCGTCGCCGGTCGCGGGGCTGTTCGTGGGTCTGGTCGCGGCGGCGCTGTTCCTCCAGAAGCGGCGGCCGGGCGCGTGGGCGCTGGGTCTCGCGCCGACGGCGGTGGTCGCGGTGTCGGCCTGGTTGTTCCCGTTCTCCGGAACTCAGCCGATGGCCATCGGCTCGGTGATCCTGCCGCTGCTGTACGGCCTGCTGTGCCTGTTCCTGGTGCCGAAGGAGTGGGTGACCGTCCGGCTGACGGCCGCGGTGTACAGCCTCGGTGTCGTCCTGGTGTGGCTGATCAACTCGCAGATCGGGTCGAACATATCCCGGCTGCCGATGCTGTTCGCGGGCGCGACGCTGATCGCCGTGCTGCCGTACACGGTGCGGAAGTCGCGCCCGTGGTACCTGACCGTGCTGGCGCTGCTCGGCTTCTCCGGCTGGCTCGGTTTCAAGACGGTGGACGACATCATCCACACGACGCCGGCCGCGTCCTGGGCGCGGGAGCTGGCGCCGCTGGTCCACGAGTTGCAGAAGGCCGGTGCCGAGAAGGGCCGCGTCGAGGTGGTCCCGGCCCGCTCCCACCGCGAGGCCTCGGCCCTCGCCCCGTACGTGAACCTGGCCCGCGGCTGGAACCGGCAGGCCGACATGGAGCGCAACCCGCTCTTCTACGACGACACGCTCAACTCGGCGAACTACCACGAGTGGCTCCAGCGGTGGGCCGTGCACTTCGTGGTGCTGCCCCGGGACAACCCGGACGGGGACGGCGGTGAGCGCGAGCGGGAGCTGCTGCGGCGCGGGATGCCGTATCTGGAGCAGGTGTGGGGCGACGCCAACTGGCAACTGTTCAAGGTGACCGATCCGGCGCCGCTCGCCGAGCCGAACGCGGTGGTGGACCGGGCCGAGCAGGGCGAGATGACGCTGGAGGTGCGCAGGGCGGGGCGGATCCTGATCCGGATCCCGTACTCGCCGTGGCTGAGCGTCGTCGACGAGCACGGCAAGAGTGTGCGGCCGCCGCGGCTGTCTCCCGACGCGCCGAAGACGTACCGGAACGTCGACGGGTGTCTGATGCAGACGCCGGAGGACGCGAACGGGGACCGGTGGACGGTGTTGCTGGCGCCGCACACGGGGACGTATCACCTGGCCGCGCCCTATCAGCTACCGCGCGGTACGCCGTGTCCGGACGAGCTGAAGAGGCCGTGAGGGTAGTGGCGGCGGGCCGCGTGCGGGTCCGTCCGCCCGCCTGACGCAGGCCCCGCGGTCGCTCGTGAGCGGCCCGGCCCGCCGCCGTGCCGGCGCGGTGCCGGGCCGCTTTCGTTCGTGGTGCGGCCACGGCCATCACGTTCATGTAGATGAACTCAGATCAGTACCACGGACGATTTTGCCTCGACTTGACTTACCGCTCGCTTGTCGTGTTCATGTGCTCGGACCCACGATCGGGCACATGAACAGTCTCGACTGGGCCGTGCTCATCGGCTACTTCGGCGTGATGGTCGCGATCGGCGTCTGGTCGCACAAGCGCGTGGACAACGTCTCGGACTTCTTCACGGCCGGCGGCAGGATGCCCTGGTGGCTGTCCGGCATCTCGCACCACATGTCGGGCTACAGCGCGGTGATGTTCACCGGGTACGCGGGCATCGCCTACACCTACGGCGTCACCTCGTTCGTCACCTGGTCCTTCCCCATCGCGTTCGGCATCGCCATCGGCTCGAAACTGTTCGCGCCGCGGATCAACCGGCTGCGCTCCCGGCTCCATGTGGCCTCCCCGCTGGAGTACCTGAAGAACCGGTACGACCTGCGCACCCAGCAGGCGCTCGCCTGGTCCGGCATGCTGCTGAAGATCGTGGACGTCGGCGCGAAATGGGCGGCGATCTCCACCCTGCTGTCCGTGTTCACGGGCGTGTCGCTGAACCAGGGCATCCTGATCACCGGCGCGATCACGGCGGTCTACTGCACGATCGGCGGCCTGTGGGCGGACGCGCTGACCGAACTCGGCCAGTTCGTCATCCAGTTGCTGGCCGGTGTCTCCATGTTCGTCGCGGCCGTGCTGAAGCTCGGCGACCGGGACATCGGCTTCCTCGACGCCTGGCACGAGCCGGCCCTGCACGGCCACGGCAAGCCGCTGGTCGGCCCGTACACCACGGTGTTCCTGCTGGCGTTCCTGTTCATCAAGCTCTTCGAGTACAACGGCGGCATGCTCAACCAGGCCCAGCGCTACATGGCGACGGGCAGCGCGCACGAGGCCGAGCGCTCGGCCCGGCTGTCGGCGATCCTGTGGCTGGTCTGGCCGGTGGTCCTGTTCTTCCCGATGTGGATGTCCCCGCTGCTGGTCCACGCGCAGAAGCCGGACGGCTCCGACTCCTACGCCCTGATGACCCAACAGCTACTGCCGCACGGCCTGCTCGGCCTGGTCATCGTCGGTTTCTTCTCGCACACCATGGCCATGTGCTCCTCCGACGCGAACGCGATCTCGGCGGTGTTCACCCGGGATGTGGCGCCGGTGCTGTCGGCGCGGGCACGGGCGTGGGGCGAGCGGTCGGGGCTGGTCGCGGCCCGGGTGACCACGGTCGTCTTCCTCGGCCTGTCCATGGCGGTGGCCACGCAGGTCAACTCGCCCGCGTTCAAGGACATCATCACGGTCGTCATCAAGTGGGTGGCCGGTCTGATGGGGCCGATCGCGATCCCGATGATGCTCGGTCTGCTCCGCCCGTTCCGCCGCTCCGGCCCGACGGCGGCCCTCACAAGCTGGGCGGCGGGCCTGCTGGCCTTCTGGCTGGTCAACTACCCGGTCAACTGGAACATCGACGGAGGCGTCCCGCTCCAGTACCAGGTCTCGGTGCCGCTCGCGGTCTCCCTGGTCCTGTACGTCCTGATCGGCTATCTGAAGCCGGAGGAGACCCCGGCGCGGCTGGCCGTCATCGAGAAGGTCAACACGGACGGGGACGCGGCGGCAACGGTCCCGGTGCCGGCCACGGCGGGAGACGACATCATCGGAGCGCCCAACAAGCCCCTGTAGCCTGCCGGTTGGTCACCAGCTTGGCATGAACGGGGAAAACATGGGTCTGGACTCAGTGCGCGCGGCCTCCAGGGTGGTGGGCCGCCGCACCACTCTTCGCTATCTCGCCGCCGGTGTCGGAGCGTCCCTGCTCGCCGCGTGCAAGGGCAACGGCACGGGCGGCTCCAGCGGTGAGTCGCCCGGTGAGTCGGACACCGGTTCGGGCGAGCGGCTCGAGGTGGAGTACACCAAGCAGGCGGGTGTGCGCATCCGTCACACGGAGACGAGCGGCAGCATGACCGTCCACCACTGCGTGCGGGCCTGAGAGCCGGGAGGGGGGAGCCGCCCACGCCGCGAGGTGCTCCCGGGCGGCGGTGACCGTCTCGGGGGCGCTGTCCACGCGGCCCCCGGGGAGCGGTCCCCGGCTTCTGGCCGCGTCACGCCCTCGGGTACCGGGCCAGCCAGCCCGGTGACGACCCGGCGGGGCCGTGCAGGGCGGGGCCCTGGGTCATCTCCATCGCGAAGTCGTCGGCGAGTTCCAGCATCGTCGGGCGGCCCTCCAGCTCGGCCAGCCAGGCCGGGGGGAGGGCCGTCTCGCCGTGCAGGGCGCCGAGGAGGCCGCCGGTCAGGGCGCCCGCGGCGGCCGAGGGGCCGCTCTGGTTCACCGCCAGGCACAGCCCGTGCCGTACGTCCTCACCGACCAGCGCGCAGTACACGGCCGCGGCCAGCAGCCCGTCCGCCGTGCCGTCCCCGGCCAGCTCCTCCACCCGGTCCGGGTCCGGGACGCCTTGCCGTACGGCGCTGAGGGCGTGCCGCAGGGCGTCCGCGACCGGCTCGTGGCCGGGGCGGACGGCGAGCAGGTCGAGGGCCCCCCGCACGGCACCCTCCAGGCTCTCGCCCCGGGCCAGCCCGTGCACGATCACGGCGTACGCGGCCGCCGACAGACAGGCGAGGGGGTGGCCGTGGGTCTGGGCCGCGCACTCCACCGCAAGCTGGACGACGAGCTGCGGTTCCCAGCCGACCAGCAGTCCGAACGGCGCCGACCGGGCGACGGCCTCCGGCCCCGGTTCGCCGGGGTTCTTCGGCCGCTCCAGCGTGCCCATGACGGCGTCGCCGAGTCCGATGAGCAGCGCCCGGGTCGGCTCGCGGCGGGCGTACAGCCACTCCTCGCGGGCCAGCCACCCGTCGTCCTTGCGGCGTTCGTCCGGTCCCCAGTCCGTCTGGGTGGCGGCCCAGCGCCGGTACGCCCGGTGCAGGTCGGTCGGCGGGTGCCAGGCGCCGGTGTCGCGGCGCACCTGGGCGCGTATCAGGCCGTCGACGGTGAACAGGGTGAGCTGGGTGTGGTGGGTGACCGTGCCCTGCCGCCCGTGTCCGAAGGCGAGGTCGAGCAGCCCCTCGGGGCCGTAGGCCGCCCGGATCCCGTCCAAGGACAGCGCGTCCGCCGGGCCGCCCAGCGCGTCGCCCACGGCGGTGCCGAGGAGGGTGCCGCGCACCCTGCTGCGGAAGTCCTGCTGTTCGGCACGGCCCCAGACGGCGCCGGACGTCGCACCCACCAGGCCTCCTCACGGCACCGTCCATCCGTACGACGCTAGGCACTGTAATCGACCGGGGACGGTCCGTTCAGTGGGGCGAAGCGGGCCGAAGGGGACGGGGGCGGCGCGGGGTGGCGGATTCCGTGCGCGGGGATCGCGGCACCCCCACGCGAGCCGCCCGCGGTCGGGCAAGATGCCAGCCATGGACATGACCACGCGCACCTCGCGCACCTCCAGTACCGCGGCCGGCCTCCTCACCGGCATCATCGCCCTGTACATCGCCCTGGTGGCCGTCGGGAACATCACCGACTTCGGCACCAACCAGCAGTTCGTCCGGCACGTGCTGGCGATGGACACGACGTTCCGGGACGACGCCCTGATGCGGCGGGCCATCACGAGCACCGGCCTCCAGGACACCGCTTACGTCCTGATCATCGCGTGGGAGACGGTGGCGGCCCTGGTCCTGGTGTGGGGCACGTACCTGTGGGCGCGGGGGCGGCACGGCCTCGCCCGGCGCGTGTCCACCTACGGGCTGCTGATGCTGCTGCTGCTCTTCGGTGCCGGGTTCATCGCGATCGGCGGCGAGTGGTTCGCGATGTGGCAGTCGAAGAGCTGGAACGGGCTGGACGCGGCGACCCGGGTGTTCCTGATCACCGGAGTCGCCCTGATCGTCAACCACCTGCCCGGCGACGGGCGGCCGGACGCTAGTTGACGACCGCGACCCTGGTGCCCTGGTCGCCGAAGGCCCACAGCGCGGCGCCGTCCTCCTTGTGCATGCGTATGCCGCCCAGCTTCTGGCCGTTCGCCGGCGGCGGCGAGGCACCGTCCAGGGCGTTGGAGAAGGCTATGTTCACGCCGGACGCCTTGGTGAAGTACATGACGTGCTCGATCTCCACGCCGTCCGAGCCCTTGAGGGACTGGGTGCGCAGGGTGACCGAGTAGCGGCCGGGCCGCGGGTCGACCGTGCCCGGCCACACCGGGAACGTGCGGCCGGCCCGGCCGGTCGCGTCGACCAGCCACACCCGCTTCGCGCCGAGCGAGTAGACGATGCGACGGCCCTCGCCGGACGCGTCCGGCAGGGCCGGCACGGCCGGCGTCCTCGGGGTCGGGGAGGCGTGGGCGCTCGCCGACGCCGACGGGCCGGGCCGGGCCGTCGCGGCCGTGGGATGCGGCGCGTGGTCCGCCTGCACGGCGAGGGCGACGACGACCGCGGTCGCCCCCGCCGTCAGACCGGTGACCCAGGCCCACGAGGGCAGTAGGGCAGCCACGGGTACGCATCTCCTCCGCTACGGGGCCCCTTCTGGGATCGGGGGTCGGATCATCGTACTCAGTCCAGGACGGGCAGCAGTTCCGGCAGGTGCCCGTCGGACGCCTCGGCCGCCCGCCGCCGCTCCCCGGGGACCTCGCCGTAGAGGGTGGTGCGCGGTTTCGCCGGGCGGCCGGCCGCCTCCGCCACCGCCACCAGGTCGCGGACCGACTTGTACGAGCCGTAGGAGGAGCCCGCCATCCGGGAGATGGTCTCCTCCATGAGCGTGCCGCCCAGGTCGTTCGCGCCGGAGCGGAGCATCTCCGCCGCCCCCTCGGTGCCCAGCTTCACCCAGCTCGTCTGGATGTTGGGGATCCAGGGGTGCAGGAGCAGACGGGCCATCGCGGTCACCGCCCGGTTGTCCCGCGTCGTCGGGCCCGGGCGGGCGATGCCCGCCAGGTACACCGGCGCGTTCGTGTGGATGAAGGGCAGGGTCACGAACTCCGTGAAGCCGCCCGTCTCCCGCTGGATCCCGGCCAGGGTGCGCAGGTGGCCGAGCCAGTGGCGGGGCTGGTCCACATGCCCGTACATCATGGTGGACGACGAGCGGATACCCAGCTCGTGCGCCGTCGTGATCACCTCGATCCAGGTGGCCGTGGGCAGTTTGCCCTTGGTCAGCACCCAGCGGACCTCGTCGTCCAGGATCTCGGCCGCGGTACCGGGGACGGAGTCCAGACCGGCCTCCTTCGCCGCGGTCAGCCACTCGCGCACGGACATCCCGGTCCGGCTCGCGCCGTTGACGACCTCCATCGGGGAGAAGGCGTGCACGTGCATGCCGGGGACGCGTTCCTTGACCGCCCTGGCGATGTCGAAGTACGCCGTGCCCGGCAGGTCCGGGTGGATGCCGCCCTGCATGCACACCTCGACCGCGCCGACGTCCCACGCCTGCTGCGCCCGGTCCGCCACCTGCTCCAGTGAGAGCGTGTACGCGTCCGCGTCCGTGCGGCGCTGCGCGAAGGCGCAGAACCGGCAGCCGGTGTAGCAGACGTTGGTGAAGTTGATGTTGCGGGTGACGATGTAGGTGACGTCGTCGCCGACGACCGTCCTGCGGACGTCGTCGGCCACCCGGCACAGCGCGTCCAGTGCCGGGCCGTCCGCGTGGAACAGGGCGAGCGCCTCGGCGTCGGTCAGGCGCGTCGGGTCGTCGGCGGCGGTGCGCAGCGCCCCGCGCACGTCGGCGTCGATGCGCTGCGGCGCCATGCCGGGGGCCGCCGCCTCGCGCAGGGCCTCCCAGTCGCCGTAGACCTCGTCGAAGTCCCCGCGCCGGTCGGCCGTGCGGCCCTCGGTGTCGATGGACGTGTGCAGGTCGGTGCGGCCCGTCGCCGTGAAGGCCTCGTCGGGCTCCTGCCACGGCCGGCCCTCGACGACCGCGTCCGGGCGGGCCAGGCCCGTCGCCGGGTCGGCGAGGGCGCTGACGTGCGGGCGCAGCCGCGGGTCCAGCCAGGGCTCGCCGCGGCGGACGAACTCCGGGTAGACGCAGAGGCGTTCGCGCAGCTCGAAGCCCGCCGCCCGGGACCTCCGCGCCAGTTCCTCGATCTGCGGCCAGGGGCGTTCGGGGTTGACGTGGTCGATGGTGAGCGGGGAGACACCGCCCCAGTCGTCGATGCCCGCCCCGATGAGCCGCTCGTACTCGCTGTCGACCAGGTTCGGCGGGGCCTGCAGGCACGCGGTGGCGCCCATGATGTGCCGGGCGACGGCGACGGTGGCGACGAGGTCGTCCAGTTCGGCGTCCGGCATGCCGCGCATCGCCGTATCCGGCTTGGCGCGGAAGTTCTGGATGATCAGTTCCTGGATGCCGTGGTGGGCGCGGGCGACCTTGCGCAGGGCGAACAGGGACTCCGCGCGCTCCTCGTACGTCTCGCCGATGCCGATGAGCAGGCCGGAGGTGAAGGGCACGGAGGAGCGGCCCGCGTCCTCCAGCACCCGCAGCCGTACGGCCGGCTCCTTGTCCGGGGAGCCGTGGTGCGGGCCGCCCGGCTCGGACCACAGCCGCGTCGCGGTCGTCTCCAGCATCATGCCCATGCTCGGCGCGACCGGCTTCAGACGCTGGAAGTCCGTCCAGCTCATGACGCCCGGGTTGAGGTGGGGCAGCAGGCCCGTCTCCTCCAGGATGCGGATGGAGACGGCGCGGACGTAGGCGATCGTGTCGTCGTAGCCGTGCGCGTCGAGCCACTCGCGCGCCTCGGGCCACCGGTCCTCGGGCTTGTCACCGAGGGTGATCAGGGCTTCCTTGCAGCCGAGGGCGGCGCCCTTGCGGGCGATGTCCAGCACCTCGTCGGGGGACATGAACATCCCGTGTCCCTCGCGGCGCAGCCGGCCCGGCACGGTCGCGAAGGTGCAGTAGTGGCACCTGTCCCGGCAGAGCCGGGTCAGGGGGACGAAGACGCTCTTCGAGTACGTGATGACGCCGGGCCTGCCCGCCGCCTCGAGTCCCGCGTCCCGCACCCGGGCGGCCGACGCGGCGAGGCCGGTGAGCGCCTCGCCGCGCGCCTGGAGCAGGACCGCCGCCTCGGCCACGTCGAGGGCGACGCCGTCCCGGGCACGTTTGAGGGCGCGACGCATGGAGTTCTCGGTGGGGCCGGTTCCGGGGGTCGCGGAAGTCGTCATCTCTTGAGCATACGTTCGCGTTGATCACCCCCACGGGGCCCTCGGGACCTACAGCAGCGGCGTGTACGCGTCGAGCGCGCGCAGCACCTCCGCCTCCCCGGCGGGCGGCAACTGGAGCACGACCTCCTCGACGCCCAGCTCGGCGTAGTGGGCGAGTTTGCCGGGGGTGGGCCGGACGGCGTACGGGACGATCTGGAGGGCGGCCGGGTCACGGCCCGCGTCCTGCCACACCGAGCGCAGGACGGGCAGCGCCTCGGTGAGCCCGCGCCCGCCGATCGGCAGCCAGCCGTCGGCGAACTCGGCGATGTGCGCGAACAGCCTGGGCCCCGCGGCCCCGCCGACGAGCGTGCGGGGACCGGTGACCGGTCCGCGCGGCTCCTGCACGGGCTTGGGGTGGGCGAGGCTGGCCCGCACGCCGCCGAACTCCCCGGCGTACGCGGTGGGCTCCTGCGTCCACAGGGCGCGCATCAGCGCCATCCGGTCCCGGACCAGCGCACGCCGGGTCCCCCAGCGCACCCCGTGGTCGGCGGCCTCCTCCACGTTCCAGCCGTAGCCGAGGCCGAGGGTGAACCGGCCGCCGGACAGGTGGTCCAGGGTGGCGATCTGCTTGGCGAGGTCGATCGGGTCGTGCTGGGCGACCAGGGTGATGCCGGTGCCCAGGCCGAGGCGGTCGGTGACGGCGGCGGCCTGGCCGAGGGCGACGAACGGGTCGAGGGTACGGCCGTACTCGCGCGGCAGATCACCGCCGGCGGGGTACGGGCTGGTGCGCTCCACCGGGATGTGGGTGTGCTCGGGGAGATACAGGCCGGCGAAGCCGCGGGCCTCTAGTTCGCGGGCGAGACGGGTCGGGGTGACGGTCTCGTCGGTGAGGAAGACCGTGACGGAGATACGCATGCGGCATCTGTACCGGGCGCCGGCCCGTCTGTCCATACCGACTGGTCGGAATCGGGCATCCGGAGAGGGCCCGGCCGAGGGCGGCGGCGGTACGGGCGTCCGGCACGGACCTGCCGGCGGTCCGGCTGGGCCCGACGGGCCGAGCGGGCACCCCGCGTCCCCCATGTCCCGCTATAGCGCGCCTGTTTGACGGAACGTCAGTCGTGGCCGTCGGGCGGACCGGATGCGGAGACCGTGTGAGGGCCTTGTGCACCGGAACCCGTCGCCTGTGATCGGCGTCTCCCACGGCTGACGCAACCCCTGGGAACAAGGCAAACTGACGGGGTTGTTCGTGATGCCGAGGGGGACGAACGCATGGACGGTCGGCCGCGAGTACCCGAGCAGCGGTGCGCCGGCTCCGTGGCCACCGCGGAGGCGGCCCCGCTGCGCTTCGGCGTGCTCGGCCCGGTACGGGCCTGGCGCGGCGAGGAGGCGCTCAGCACGGGTTCCCCCCAGCAGCGCGCCCTGCTGGCCGCCCTGCTGCTGCGCGGAGGCCGTACGGCCACGGCGGCGGAACTCATCGACGCGCTGTGGGGGTCCGAGCCGCCGTCCCAGGCGCTGGCGGCGGTCCGCACGTACGCGTCCCGGCTGCGCAAGAGCCTGGATCCCGGCGTGCTGGTCAGCGAGTCCGGCGGCTACGCCGTCCGCGGGCTGCGCGAGGGCGCCCTGGACGCGACGGTCGCGCAGGACCTGGCGACGGAGGCGGAGAAGGCCCGGGCCGCCGGGGACCTCGCCCACGCCCGCACCCTGCTGAACAGGGCACTGGCGCTCTGGGACGGCGAACCGCTCGCGGGCGTCCCCGGCCCCTACGCCGAGGCCCAGCGGGCCCGGCTGGAGGAATGGCGCCTCGGCCTGCTGGAGGCGCGCCTGGACATGGACCTGGAGCAGGGCTGCCACGCCGAGGCCGTCTCGGAACTGACCGCCCTGACCGCCGCCCACCCGCTGCGCGAACGCCTGCGCGAGCTGCTGATGCTGGCCCTGTACCGCAGCGGCCGGCAGGCGGAGGCCCTCGCCGTGTACGCCGACACCCGCCGCCTGCTGGCCGAGGAACTCGGCGTGGACCCGCGTCCCGGCCTGCGGGAACTCCAGCAGCGCATCCTCCGGGCCGACCCGGCCCTGGCCGAGCCCTCGGCGCCCGTGGCGGAGCCCGCCGCGGTGTCCGTCCGCCCGGCGCAACTCCCGGCGTCCGTGCCCGACTTCACCGGCCGGGCCGCGTTGGTGTCGGAGCTGGGCGAGGTGCTCTCCTCGGCGTCCGAGACGGAGGGCCGGGTGATGGCGGTGTCGGCGCTGGCCGGCATCGGAGGCGTCGGCAAGACGACCCTGGCGGTCCACGTGGCCCACCGCGCCCGCACCGCCTTCCCCGACGGCCAGTTGTACGTGGACCTCCAGGGCGCGGGCCCCCGCCCCGCCGAACCGGAGACCGTCCTCGGCTCCTTCCTGCGCGCCCTCGGCACCGCCGACTCCGCGATCCCCGACTCCCCGGCGGAACGGGCGGCCCTGTACCGCTCGGTCCTGGACGGCCGCCGGGTCCTGGTCCTGCTGGACAACGCCAAGGACGCGGCCCAGGTACGGCCCCTGCTGCCCGGCACCGAGGGCTGCGCCGCCCTGGTCACCTCCCGGGTCCGCATGCTCGACCTCGCCGGGGCCCACCTGGTCGACCTGGACGTGATGTCCCCCGACGAGGCCCTGTGCCTGTTCACGAGGATCGTGGGCGAGGAACGGGTGGCCGCGGAACGCGAGGCCGCGCTGGACGTGGTCGCCGCCTGCGGCTTCCTCCCCCTCGCGATCCGCATCGCCGCCTCCCGGCTGGCGGCCCGCCGCACCTGGACGGTGTCCGTCCTCGCGGCCAAGCTCGCCGACGGACGCCGGCGTCTGGACGAGCTCCAGGCCGGCGACCTCGCCGTGAAGGCCACCTTCGAACTGGGCTACGGCCAGTTGGAACCCGCCCAGGCCCGCGCCTTCCGCCTGTTGGGCCTCGCCGACGGCCCCGACCTCTCCCTGGCGGCGGCGGCAGCGGTCCTGGACCTCCCCGCGGACGACACGGAGGACCTCCTGGAGTCCCTGGTGGACACGTCCCTCCTGGAGTCGGCGGCACCCGGCCGCTACCGCTTCCACGACCTGGTCCGCCTCTACGCCCGGGCGTGCGCGGAGCGCGACGAACAACCGCCGGGCGAACGGGAGGCGGCCCTGTCCCGACTGCTGGACTTCTACCTGGCGACGGCGGCGGGGGTCTACGCCATCGAACGGCCCGGGGACCGGCTGGTGGACCACCGGGAGGCCACGGCGTACCCGGGGCTGGCCTTCGACGACCGGCACCAGGCCCGCGACTGGCTGTACGCGGAGGCCACGACCCTGCTGGCGTGCGTGCGGCAGTCCACGGCTCCCGGCCGCCTCAGGCGCGCCGTGGATCTGCTGTGGGCCGCCATCGACCTGACCGAGTCGGGCGCCAACTCCCGGGAGTACGAGGCGACCGGCGACTCCATCCGCGCCGCGGCACGGGCGGCGGCCGACCGGCACGCGGAGGCACGCGCCCTCGTCACCCTGGCCAACGCCCATCATCTGACCGGCCGGTTCGAACTCGCCGACGAGGAGGCCGGCCAGGCGCTGCGGCTCGCGGACCTGACGGGAGACCCCCTCCCCTGCTGCTGGGCCTCCAACATGCTGGGCATCATCGCGCTGTACCAGGGCCGGTTCGAGGACGGCGAGAAGCACCTGACCCGGGCCATCGACAGCTTCCGCTCCTGCGCGGACCGCCCCGGCGAGGCCAGCGCCCTGTGCAACCTCTCGCGGATCCGGCTGGCCATGGGACACACCCGCAGCGCCGTCTCCCTGGCCCAGCAGGGCACCGACATGTACGACGACATGGGGCACGCCCTGAAGGGCGCCAACGGGCGGTACGCGCTGGGGCTCGCGCTCACCCAGTGCGGCCGGTACGAGCAGGCCGCGGAGCGTCTGGAGGAAGCGCTCTCGGTGTTCCGGGACAGCCGGCAGCGTCTGTGGGAGGGCATGTCACTGTTCCGGCTCGCGGAACTCGCCCTGGCGGCCGGACGCCCGGCGCAGGCGGCGACCGATGCCGAGACGGCGCTCGCCCTCCTGCGCGAGGTCGGGGGCGACTGGCGGCGCGGGAACGTGCTCACCGTGCTGGGTCGCGCCCTGACCGGCATCGGGCAGCCCGGCCGGGCACAGGTCTGCTGGCAGGAGGCGCTCGAGATCTTCGACGCCCTGAAGGCCGCGGAGGCCGGGGAGGTCAGGGCCCTTCTCCAGCCCCGTGCCCTCGCCTGAAGCCGGGCGCGTTCATCGTTCGTTTATCGCCTCAGGGCACTCTCGTGCTGTCGATCCGTCACGTCGGGGGGCACGCGGGCCGGCGAGCGGCCACACCGTAAGGTGTAGCGGCCCGAAGGCCCGTCCGGTGGCACTCGGGGGAGTGCCGGACGGGCCTTCCAGGCCACGGAGCAAGAACTTTCAGGGGAGCGAAGTCATGAGCGACAACCAGACGACCGAGGCAGCGGCGGCGAACACCGAGGCGGCCGAGATCACCACGCTGAACAGCCACGCCACCATCCAGCCGGTGAAGCTGAGCCCCGTCTCCGGTGACGGGACCACCGGTGAGGCCACGCCGGACAACTCGCACGCCACCGACGAGACGGTCTGACCGGCCTCTCATCCGACGGGGGAATCGGCCGCGGCGGCGCGGAGGGGGAGCCGTCGCGGCCGAGGCATGTCCGGAAGCCGGTGGTTCCCGGGAACCACCGGCGCCGCGCCGTCGGGCGGGACGGCCGGGGGGCGTGCCGTCTGGCGGGGGCCGGGTGGCGGGGGTAGCGTCGGCCGTGGACGGCCGCCGTCCGGAGCCCTTCCGTGTACACCGGTGCGACGGCCGTCGCGCGCTACGCGGTCCGCGCGGTCCCCGTGCCCTTCTCCGCGTCCAGCGCGTACACGCACCGGTCCTTGCTGCACGCGTACACCACCCCGTCCCGGACGACCGGCGAGCCGGTGATCTCACCGCCCGTGGCGAGCTTCCAGCGCAGCCGGCCGTCGTCGGCCTTGAGGGTGTACAGCAGGTGGTCGGTGGAGCCGAAGTGGATGCGGCCCTCCGCCACGGCGGGCGCGCCCACGACGTCACCGCCCGCCTGGAAGCGCCACTTGGGCGTGCCCGTGACCGCGTCCAGGGTGTACAGCCCCTTTCCGCTGCCGACGTGCACGTGCCCGGCGGCCACCAGGACGGGCTCCACCGAGGAGCGGGCCTCCGTCGCGATGCGCCAGCGGTCGCGGCCGTCGGCGGCGTCGAGGGCGTAGACCGTGCCGAGGTAGTCGGCGAGGTAGACGCCGCCGCCGGTGACGGCCGGGCCCGGGGCGAACGCGGGCGGGGACAGGAAGACCGCGGGGGCCTCGAAGTGCCAGCGGACCATGCCGCTCGCCGCCTCGACGGCGAGGACCCGGGTGCCGGCGGAGAGGTAGACGCAGCCGTCGGGGGCCGGGGCGAGACGGACGGGGACGCCGCCGCAGGAGGCCGCGTCGCCGATGGGGTACGACCAGCGTTCCTCGCCGGTGCGGGCCTCCAGGGCGCGCAGCCGGGCGTCCTGCCACACGTAGACCGTGCCGTCGTGGACGACCGGGCCCGCCTCGGGGGACTCGAAGTCGGTCTGGCAGCCGGTGATCTCCCACAGCTTCTGGCCGTTGACCGCGTCCCAGGCCTGCGCGCCGCCGCCCCGGGTGCCGGTGACGACGGTGCCGCGGTCGGCGTTCAGGGAGTACACCCACGCGTCCGTGGACAGCCGCCACAGGTCGGTGCCCTCGCGGGCGTCCAGGGCGAACAGGGTGGGACCGTCGGAGGCGTGGACACGGCCGTCCGCCACCGCCATGGACCAGGCCACGTCCCGGGTCTTGAACCGGCGGCGGCCGGTGGCCACGTCCAGGGCGTGCACCTCGAAGGAGGTGACGTAGACGAGGTCGCCGTCGACCGACGGGGTGCCCCAGACGTCGTTGGACATGCGGAAACGCCAGGGGCGCCAGCCACCCGAGGTCTCCGGGGGCGACGGCGGCACGGGCGGTACGGCGGGGTCGGCGCCGGCCACGCCGGGGCGGGGCCGGGACCAACTGGCCACCAGGCCGGCCTCGGGCGGCGGCGCCTTGACGGCCGCGGCGCGGGCGTCGGCGACCCGGGGGCCGGGGCCGATGGGCACCTGGGCGCCGGCCAGCCGGATCGGGCCCGTGTCGGGGGCTCCGGCCGGGGTGGGCACGGACGCCGGGACCGGGGGGTCGTAGGGCGGCGGCGGGGGGACGGCCTGCCGGCCACCGCTGCGGGGTCCGCCGGTGGCGACCGGGGCGGCCTTGACGGCCGTACGGCCGCCGCGGCGGGTCTCGATGAGCGCGACCGCCTTCTCCGGCAGCCAGGCGGAGGCGGTGCCGCTGTCGTCGGAGCCGGAGCCGAACAGGTGCGGGGCAAGCTGCGACTGGAGGTCGGCGGGGCTGGGGCGGCCGGTGGCCTCCATCTGCATGCAGGCGTCGATGAGCGGGCGCAGTTCGTCCGGGAGGCCGGTGAGGTCGGGGCCCTCGCGGAGCAGCATGAAGACGGTCTCGACCGGGTTGGCGCCGTGGAAGGGCGGGTGGCCGGTGGCCGCGAAGACAAGGGTGGAGCCGAGCGAGAAGACGTCGCTGGCGCCGGTGACGCTGCGGGAGTCCTTGGCCTGCTCCGGGGACATGTAGGCGGGGGTGCCGACGGCGACGTTCGTCATCGTCAGCCGGGTGTTCGAGACACCGGAGGCGATACCGAAGTCGATCACCCGGGGGCCGTCCTCGACGACGAGGACGTTGGACGGCTTGAGGTCGCGGTGGACCAGGCCCGCGCCGTGGATGGACTGGAGGGCCTCGGCGACGCCCGCCGCGAGCCAGCGCACGGCCTGCGCCGGGAGCGGCCCGCAATCGTTCACTATCTCTTCCAGCGAGGGCGCGGGCACGTAGGCGGTGGCCAGCCAGGGCACGGCGGCGCGCGGGTCGGCGTCGACCACGGCCGCGGTGTAGAAGCCGGAGACCGCGCGGGCCGCCTCCACCTCGCGGGTGAAGCGGACGCGGAAGAGCTGGTCCTCGGCCAGCTCGGTGCGCACCGTCTTGATCGCCACGCGCCGGCCGGACGCCGAGCGCGCGAGATAGACCAGCCCCATGCCGCCGGCCCCCAGCCGGCCCAGCACCTCGAACGGCCCGATCCGCCGCGGATCGTGCTGCGTAAGCTGATCCACCACTTGCCTGCCACCTCCCCGTACGAGCCGCGCCACCCACATATGTACGCGACCGAAGTGCAGCGTCTCACCACCGCACCGCCATGGCGGCACGCACCCCGATTCTTCCTGGCCGGGCGGCTGGTTGCGAACCCGGTCAGATATCGGGGTGTCTCATGTCAAAGCGGACGCGTCAGCGCGCCAGCAGCGCGAACGACGCCCCCTGATTGTCGGTGACCACGGCCACGCGTCCGTACGACGCCTCGAAGGGTGGCGCCTGCACCCGCCCGCCGAGCCGCCCCACGAGCCCCAGGGAGTCCGCCAGCTCCGCGACCCGGAAATGGGCGAGGAAGTGCGAGGGCATCTCGGCGGGGAACACCTCGGTGACCTCCGCGCGGCCGAAGTCGGGTTCGGCGCCGCCACCGAACAGGGCGTCGTGGAAGAGGCCGCCGTAGAAGGCGTTGGCGCCGGCGGTGTCCCGGGTGTACAGCTCGGCCCAGACGAAGGTGCCGGGCTCGTGCCGCCGGTCGAAGCCGCGGTGGGTGCCGGGCTGCCACAGCCCGAACACCGCGCCCTCGGGGTCGGCGGCCAGGGCGGCGGTCCCGAGGTCGCCCACCGGGAACGGGGCCATGACCACCTGCCCGCCGGCCGCCGTGATCCGCCGGCCGAGGGCCTCGGCGTCGGAGGTGGCGAAGGAGACGGTCCAGACGGTGGGCATGCGGCCGTCCGACTTCGGGGCCAGCGAGGCGACGAGGCCGCCGTCCAGCCGTGCCCACACGGCGGAACCGTGGGCCTCCTCGAAGGTCCACCCGAAGAGCCCGCCGTAGAACCGCTTGCCCGCCTCGACGTCGGGTAGCTGGGCGTCGACCCAGCAGGGGACGCCCTCCCCGTACACCTCTTCGTTCCTGGATGCCCTGTTTTCGGCCATGCGGTCAAAGTAACCGGGCCGCGCGCAGCGCGCAGACCAGGCACGCCACCCTCGATCCCCCCGCGCACCCCATTTGCAGTCGGCCGAATCGCGCTCCCATCACCCCTCGGTAAGCTGACGACATGACAGGACAGGTGCGTACCGTCGACGGCCGCGTGGCCGGCCGGCGTGGGCAGGCGACCCGGCAGAAGCTGCTCGACTGCCTCAGCGAGATGCTCAGCTCCTCCCCCTACCGGGACGTCAAGGTCATCGATGTCGCCCGCAGGGCGGGGACGTCGCCGGCGACCTTCTACCAGTACTTCCCGGACGTCGAGGGCGCCGTCCTGGAGGTCGCCGAGCAGATGGCGGCCGAGGGCACGGGGCTGACCGAACTGCTCGGGGGACGCACCTGGGCCGGCCGGTCGGGCTGGCAGACCTCGCAGGAACTCGTGGACGGGTTCCTGGAGTTCTGGCGCCGCAACGACGCGATCCTGCGGGTGATCGACCTCGGCGCGGCCGAGGGGGACAAACGGTTCCACAAGATCCGCATGAAGATCCTGAACTCGGTGAACACCTCTCTCGCCGGCTCCATCGCCGAACTCCAGTCCAAGGGCAGGGTCGACAAGGACGTGAACCCGGCGGCGGTGGCCGGTGCGCTGGTCGCCATGCTCGCGGCGGTCGCGGGCCACCAGAAGGGCCCCTCGCCCTGGGGCGTGAAGGCGGCCGAACTCAAGCCCGCTCTGGCGCTGTTGGTGCACCTGGGCGTGACCGGCAGGAAGCCGAGCAAGTAGCGCCCACTCCTTATGCCACTCCTTATGTCCCGGCCCATGTCCTGTCCGGCAGGCGGTGGTTCACCCGAGGTGAACCACCGCCTGTGTCGTCATGCCGGCAACGGCCGGTCCCGCACCACGTGTTTCATCACCAGTGTCGACGTCAGCCGCTGCACCCCCGGCAGGGTCGCCAGCCGCTCGTCGTACAGCCGCTGGAAGGCGGCCAGGTCGGCGGTGGCGACCCGGAGCAGATAGTCCGGTTCCCCGAAGAGCCGCTGGGCGTCCAGCACATGCTCCAGCTCACCGACCGCCCGCTCGAACCCGGCGACCGTGTCCCGGTCCTCCTGCCGCATGGACACGAAGACCAGTGCCTCGAAGTTCAGCCCGAGCGCCGTCGCGTCCACCACCGCGCGGTAACCCTGGATGGCGCCGGACCGCTCCAGCTCGCGCAGCCGCCGGTGGCAGGGCGAGACGCTCAGCCGCACCCGGGCGGCCAGCTCGGTCACGGTCAGCCGCCCGTCCTCTTGCAGCTCGGCAAGGATTTTCCGGTCCACATCGTCCATGAAGAAGATATTTGCTCAGACCTCGCGATCATGGGCAAACTTCGGGAACACTTTCGGGCCATTCGGGCCTAATGTCCCCGACATGGACTCGGGACTGCTCTTCTCCTTCCTCGTCGTGGACCTGCTGCTGGTGTGCGTGCCGGGCGCCGACTGGGCGTACGTCATCGCGGGCGCCCTGCGCGGCAGCCCGGTCCCGCGCGCGGTGGCGGGCCTGGTCTGCGGATACGCGCTGCACACGGCCCTGGCGGCGGCCGGCCTCGCGGTGCTGGTGGCGGGCTCCCCCCGGCTGCTGACGGCGCTGACCGTGGCCGGCGCCGGCTATCTGCTGTGGCTGGGCTGGGGCGTCCTGCGCCGCCCGGCGGCCCCCGGCGCCGCCGACGGGCCCCCGCCGGCCGGGCGGCCGTTCCTGCGCGGCGCGACGATCAGCGGCCTGAACCCCAAGGGCCTGCTGCTCTATCTCTCCGTCCTCCCCCAGTTCCTCACCCTGCGCGGCGCCCACCTCCCCGTCCCCGCGCAGACGGCGGCACTCGGGCTGCTCCACATGGCGTGCTGCGCGGCCGTCTACCTCAGCGTCGGGGTCCTCGCCCGCACCCTGCTCACCGCCCGCCCCGCGGCGGCGCGCGCGGTGACCCGCACCTCCGGCGCGGCGATGCTGGGCATCGGCGCCCTGCTGCTGGTGGAACGGCTGGCCACGCTCTAGGGTTCCCGCGCCCGGGGCCCCGGGGACGGCGGCGCCCGGGCCCGCGGCGCGAGGCATCGGGGACAGTGGCGTCGGGCGGGAGTGAGACCGCGTCCACCGGTGATACTCGCCCCATGGCACAAAAGGATCTCCACGTACTCCTCCGCTCGCTGCGCGTCTGGGACCCCGGGGTGACGGAGCTGCGTCCCTTCGACCCGGACACGGCACCTCCCACACCGCTGACCCTGTTCACGGACTGGTTCGCGGAGGCGGTGGCGGCGGGGCAGCCGGAGCCGCACACCATGTCGCTGGCGACCGTGGACGAGGAGGGCCGGCCGGATGCGCGGATCGTGATGCTGCACGGCGCCGACGCGGACGGCTGGTCCTTCGCCACGCACGCCACGAGCCGCAAGGGCCGCGACCTGGGCGCCCGGCCGTATGCCGCCCTCACCTTCTACTGGCCGGTGCTCGGGCGGCAGGTACGGCTGCGGGGGCCGGTGGCGGCGGCGCCGTCGCCGGAGAGCCAGGCCGATCTGCACGCGCGCTCCACCGGCGCGCTGGCCGCGGCGCTGACCGGGCGGCAGAGCGAGGAGCTGTCCTCGGCGGCCGAGCTGCGGGAGGCCTCGGAGGCGGCGTGGGAGAGGGCACGGGAGAACCCGGACGAGCCGTCGCCGACCTGGACGCTGTACCGGGTCCGCCCGGAGACGGTGGAGTTCTTCCAGGGGGACGCGCGACGCCGGCACGTCCGGCTGGAGTACCGGAGCACGGGGTTCGGCTGGAGCAGGGGCCTGCTGTGGCCCTGAGGGCGCCGGCCGGGCACTGAGCCGGGGGTCCACCGGGCGGGGCGTGCCGGCGGCCGTGGGCGCGCCGCGGGCCGGGCGCCGTGATCAATCCGCAACCGATTCCGGTCTTGACCGAGACCCATCAACCTGGTGGGTGATTACGCTCCCGCTCATGGCCGTCTCCCGCCCCTCCCCCGCCCCTCTCCCGCCGACCCCCGCGGACCGCCCGGTCTACGTCATCGGCGCCGGTCCGGGCGGCCTGGCCGCCGCCCACGCGCTGCGGGCACGGGGCGTACGGGCCGTGGTGCTGGAGAGGTCCGACCGGGTGGGCGCCTCCTGGCGCCGGCACTACGACCGGCTGCGGCTGCACACCACCCGGCGGCTGTCCGCGCTGCCCGGCCTCGCCATCCCCCGCCGGTTCGGGCGCTGGGTGGCCCGGGACAACGTGGTGCGCTACCTGGAGAAGTACGCCGAACACCACCGGCTGGAGATCGTCACCGGGGTGGAGGTGCACCGCGTCGAGCGGACCGGGGACGGCACCGGCTGGCTGCTGCACGCCTCCGGCGGACGGGAGCTGACCGGCACCGCGGTGGTCGTCGCGACCGGCCACAACCACACCCCGCGCGTCCCCGACTGGCCCGGCCGCCGGACGTACACCGGGGAGTTCCTGCACGCGGGCGAGTACCGCGCCGCCGGGCCGTACGCCGGCCGGGACGTGCTCGTCGTCGGCATCGGCAACACCGGCGCGGAGATCGCCGTCGACCTGGTGGAGGGCGGGGCCGCGCGGGTGCGGCTGGCGGTGCGCACGGCGCCGCACATCCTGCGCCGGTCGACCCTCGGCTGGGCCGCCCAGTACACGGGCGTGCTGGTCCGGCGGCTGCCGGTGCGGCTCGTGGACCGGCTCGCCGGTCCGGTGACCCGGCTCAGCACCCCCGACCTCTCCGCGCACGGGCTGCCGCGCCCGGACACCGGCCTCTACAGCAGGGTGCGGCAGGGCGCGATCCCGGTCCAGGACGTCGGCCTGACCGACGCCGTGCGCGGCGGCAAGGTGGAGATCGTCGCCGCCGTCGAGGCGTTCGACGACGGGAAGGTGGTCCTCGCCGACGGCAGCCGGATCACACCCGACGTGGTGATCGCGGCGACCGGGTACGTCCGGGCGCTGGAGGGGCTCGTCGGGCACCTCGGGGTGCTGGACGAACGCGGGCGGCCGGTGGTGCACGGCGGCCGTACGCCCGCGCAGGCGCCCGGCCTGTACTTCACCGGCTTCACCAACCCGATCAGCGGGATGTTGCGGGAGCTGGCGATCGACGCGCGCAGGATCGCGCGGGCCGTCGCCAGGAGCCTTCCCGCCCGGGGGTGACCCCGCCGGGCGCCCTCACGCGGCGACCGGGAGGGCGGCCGGGCGGCGGCGGATGACCAGGGACATGAGGGCCGCCGCCGCGCACAGGGTGCCGGAGGCGTACCAGACCAGGTCGTACGAGCCGAGGACGTCGTGGGCGAGACCGCCGAGGTAGGCGACGAGGGCGGCGCCGATCTGGTGGGAGGCGAGGACCCAGCCGAAGACGATGGCGCTGTCCTCGCCGAACCGCTCGCGGCACAGGGCCAGGGTGGGCGGGACGGTGGCCACCCAGTCCAGGCCGTAGAAGACGATGAAGAAGAGCATCGGCGGGTGCACGGCGGGACCCAGCAGCATCGGCAGGAAGAGCAGTGACAGGCCGCGCAGGGCGTAGTAGACGGCGAGCAGGCGGCGCGGTTCGAAGCGGTCGGTGAACCAGCCGGAGGCGATCGTGCCGACGACGTCGAACACGCCGATCACCGCGAGCAGCGAGGCCGCCGTCGTCACGGGCATCCCGTGGTCGTGCTCGGCGGGCACGAAGTGGGTCTGGATCAGCCCGTTGGTGGAGGCACCGCAGATCGCGAAGGTGCCGGCGAGCAGCCAGAAGGTGCCCGTCCGGGCGGCAGAGGACAGGACGGTCAGCGTGCGGCGGGCTGCGCCGGTGACGGGCGGCGGCTTCGGCACGAACTCCCGCGCGCCGTACGGAGCCACGCCCACGTCGGCCGGGTGGTCGCGCAGCAGCAGCCAGACGAAGGGCACCACCGCGAGCGCGGCAAGGGCGACGGTCACCGCGGCGGGACGCCAATGGTGCCGCTCGACGATCCGGGACAGCAGCGGCAGGAAGATCAGCTGCCCGGAGGCGGAGGCCGCGGTGAGGATGCCGCTGACCAGGCCGCGCCGCTCGGTGAACCAGCGGTTGGTGACGGTCGCGGCGAAGGCCAGCGCCATGGAGCCGGTACCGAGGCCGACCAGCAGACCCCAGCACAGCCACAGTTGCCAGGCCGCCGTCATCCAGACCGTCAGCCCGGAGCCGGCCGCGATCACGGTGAGCGCGACGGCGACCACGCGCCGTATGCCGAAGCGGTCCATCAGCGCGGCGGCGAAGGGCGCGGTGAGGCCGTACAGCGCGAGGTTGAGGGAGACTGCCGCGCCGATCGTGCCGCGCGACCAGCCGAACTCCTGGTTCAGCGGGTCGATGAGCAGGCCGGGCAGGGAACGGAAGGCCGCCGCGCCGATGATCGTGACGAATGTGACGGCGGCGACGAACCAGGCACGGTGCACGCGGTGGTGGCGGGCCCACGGGGCCTGGACGGGAGCGGCGTCCGGGGCGGGGGTGGCGTCCGGGGCGGGGGCTGGGCTTGTCCGAGTCACGTCACCCAGCCTCCGATCCTCGCGCGCGTGCGACGAGTGGCCCGGAGGACAGCCTTCGCTACGATCGGGCCATGACATCCAGGGAATTCCGGCCGCACCGGGTCGCCGTCCTCGCCCTGGACGGCCTGCTGCCCTTCGAACTCGGCATCCCGCACCGGATCTTCGGCCGCCCTCGGGACGCGCGGGGACGGCACCTGTACGAGGTCGTGACCTGCTCGGTACGGCCACCCGGCCCGGTCGAGACGGACGCCGACTTCACCGTGCACGTCACCCACGGCCCCGAGGCGCTGGCCACGGCCGACACGGTGATCGTCCCGGCGTCGCACGAACGCGGCCCGGTTCACGACGAGGGCCGGCTCACCGACGACCTGGCCGCCGCCCTCGCCCGCATCCGCCCCGGCACCCGGCTCGCCTCCATCTGCACCGGCGTCTACGTCCTCGCCGCCGCCGGCTACCTCGACGGCCGCCCGGTGACCACGCACTGGGCACACGCGGAACACCTCCAGCGGATGTTCCCGCGGATCCGGGTGGACGCGGACGTGCTGTTCGTCGACGACGGTGACGTGCTGACCTCGGCCGGGGTGGCCGCCGGGATCGACCTGTGCCTGCACATGGTCCGCCGCGACTTCGGCACGGCCGTCGCCAACGAGGTCGCCCGGAGCACGGTCGTACCGCCCCACCGCGACGGCGGCCAGGCGCAGTACATCCACCGCCCGGTCCCCGATCCGCAGTTGGCCACGACGGCCGCCGCCCGCGCGTGGGCGCTGACCCGGCTGCACGAACCGATCCAGCTACGGGACATGGCCGGGCGGGAGGCCATGTCGGTACGCACGTTCACCCGCCGCTTCCGTGAGGAGGTCGGCGTCAGTCCCGGCCAGTGGCTCACCCGGCAGCGCGTGGAACGTGCCCGGCATCTGCTGGAATCCACCGGTCTGTCCATGGACCAGGTGGCCCGGGAGGCGGGCTTCGGCACGGCTCAGTCGATGCGGCAGCACCTCCTGCAGACACTCGGGGTGACGCCGACGGCGTACCGGCGGACGTTCCGGGCGGCCAGCGGCATCTGAGCGCGAGCACCGCTCCGCCGGACGGCGAAAAGTTATCCACAGCCTGTGGAGTAAAAAGACGGACGCGCTCCCCCACCGTCGGCGGTCGCCGGGGACACGGGGACACCGGTGGTGATCGTCTGGATGCCGGCCCCGCGCGGGGCACGCTCGTGGCGGCAGGGGGGTTGGCGGCGCGCCCCCCAAGCGTCACCGCGCGCGCCGCCCTCCGATGCGACCCACGCTCGACGAGGGTCGCCGTCACCCGGGCCCTCGCCGTCCCCTCGCGGCGAATCGACGTCCACCAGCCTGATCAGACAACGGGCTGACGTCAACGCCGGTACGGGCGTTGCCCGTCCACGCGCTCTGCGCGGACCCCGCGCACGGGTGCACCGCCGGCGCACCACCGCGCGGAGGGACTACACCACCTCGAACGCGAAGCCCTCGTACGCGGAGAGCGCGCCCCCGTACGCCGTCGCCGCGCTGTCCCGGGGCTTGGAACAGCGGTCCAGCTCGCACCAGATGCTCTTCCCCGCACCGTCGGGGCTCCAGCCCCAGCGGTCGGCCAGACAGTCCACGAGGGCCAGGCCGCGGCCGCCGGTGGCGTCACCGCCGGCACAACGGGGCACAGGAGCGCGGGAACTGGTGTCGGCCACCTCCACCCGCACCGTGGCCGACGCGGCCCTCCCGGCCACCGGACCCGGCAGGCACAGGCGCAGCACGGCCGGACGGCCGGTGTGCACCACGGCGTTGGTCACCAGCTCGGAGACGAGCAGGATCAGGGTCTCGGCCAGCGGTTCGTCGGCCGTTATCCCCGACCCGGCGAGCCGCGAGCGGGCCCACTTCCTGGCCCGTCCCACCTCCGCGGGGTCGGGCCGGATCTCCAGCTGCACTTGAAGCACCTGCACCGCTCACACCATCCGAACCGGCGGACACATGACCCCACGCCGGCCGCGCGTCACGGCGTCAGCCGCGGCGGCGATCACGACGAGGGCCACGATCGTAGCCATTTTCTGCATGGCCAGGACAACGGCCAGAGCAGGGGTCACGTTGTGTGACTCCCTTGCGAGACAGCATGGTTGACGTACAGTCACCCCAACAAGCGCTTCGGGCATATTCCCGCGCGAAGGAGTACGCGTGAGGCATACTGTGCGACGCTCGTGCCGGGGAGTCGAACAGGCGACGGCCGAAGGCCCGACCGCCCTGCCAGCAGCGGCGCGCACCGCACGGCCCGGCATCGCCCCAGGGGCATCACCGGCCCGGCTCGTCCGCGCAGCCACTCGCATCCCACACAAGGTACCGGAGCGGACGCCCGACTCCAGGCCGTGACAAGTCGCGGTATGGACACAACCCGGTATCAACGCTCTGTGATGCCGACACGCCACGATCCGCGACATCAAAGGCCAAAGCTTTCGGCATCCCGCCCCCGCCGCAGCCGCGAACCGACCCCCGGCCGCCGCCCCCGCCCGGCCCCTCCACCTTCCGATCGTGGCGGTCGGAAGGGGGTGTCGATCCGCCGGGCGAGAACGCCCGTGGCCCCCTTCCGGACCGACGCGGCCACGGCGGTGCGAACGGGGACGGCGCGCCGGCCGGCTCCTGTCACATCCGGCTCAGGCTTGCCGTGGCGAAGAGTACGTCTCTGATCGCCTGGCGGTCGCCGCGCCGGCCCGCCGCGGCGTCCTCCGGGGAGATGTGGCCCGCGGCCAGGTGGCAGAACTCCACACCGTCCAGGGCGACATGGGCCACCTCGTGGTCGGCTGAGCCCACCGCCGCCGGTGAGTCGAGCGGGATCAGCCACTCGCCGCCGGCCGCGCCCTCGATCTCCAGGCGCAGACTGCGTCCGGGGGCGCCGGCCGGGACCAGGTGGGGTGTCCGGTCGCCCGGTGCGGACAGGCCCGCGCGGCGGCGTTCGGCGAGTACCACCGGCAGCAGCCGGGCCGCGAGGTCGATCATCCGGTTCAGGTGGCGCGGGGCCGGCGGCTCGTACGGGTAGTGCACCGCCTCCGCGATGTCCGCGGCGTGCACCCAGCACTCGAAGGCGCGGTCCAGCATCGCGTCGTGCAGGGGCAGGGCGAAGTCGCCGTACGCCACCGGCAGTCCACCGGCGTGGCTGCCCGTGAAGGACACCGTCCGCACCAGGTTGTGGCTCTGCTCCCGCCAGGGGCCGCGGACCGTGCGGGTCGGCGGGAAGCGGGAGGCCCGCCAGTACGCCTCCGTGCGCCCGGCCGGGCCGGTGACGCCATCGCCGTGCCCGGGCGCGGCGGGGAGCGGGTCCTCCAGGCCGAGCGCCGTCGCGACCAGCCCGTCGACCGACAGCAGGTGCGCGATGACCCCGGCGACGGTCGTACGGCGGCCGGTCGGGCGGTCGTCGTCGAACCAGCGCAGCCGCACCGGCGCGTGCCACTCCGCGTCGCCGAAGTCCTGGAGCAGCGCGTCCAGGCGGGCGGTCTCGGCGTCGTAGGGCAGCGCCCAGTCGGGCACCGGGATGCGCGGCGGCCGGCGGCTCAGGCAGTTCTTCAGGACGCGGGTGCGCAGGGCCGGGTTCAGGTCGAGGCTCTCCGGCTGGTGCAGCAGGCCGACGGCCTCGCGCAGCCGGCGGGCCTCGTCGGCGCAGCCGCCGCAGTCGCCCAGGTGCTCCTCGACGGCCGCCGTCTCCGCCGCCGAGCAGGCGGCCAGCGCCCAGGCACCGAGAAGCGACTTCAGGACACCGTGCGACAGACCGGACGACGCGGGCGCGTGCCCCGCCGGACCGGACAGGCCGGACGACGCGGGCGCCTGGCCCACCGGGCCGGGCAGCCGGAGCCCGCTGTCCTCGACGGAGGCGCGGGGTGTGGGTATCCGGGGCTGCCGGGCGGGGCCGGAACCGCCGTTGCCGTGCGACGCGCTCCCCGCACCGCCGTCGGCGCCACCGGAGACGGGCGACGCGTCCCCCGTGCCGGCGTCCGCGTCCGTGCCGGCGGCGGCGTCCGTGCCGGCAGCGGCGTCCGTGCCGGCAGCGGCGTCCGTGCCGGCAGCGGCGTTCCCACCCTCGTGGGCCGGGTGGCCGGGGTTCGGGTCGGCGGCGGCGTGCGGCTGTTCGCCGTCGGTCTCGTGGGCGTGCCGCTGCTCCGGTCCGCGGTCCTCGTGTCCGTCGTGCGCCTCGCTCCGGTCCGCGCCGCTCACGCCGCACCTCCGTGTTCCGGCGGTGTCCCGGCGTCGTGGGCGGTGGACAGCAGTTGGAGGCCGAGGCGGAGCCGGCGGCGGGCCTCCTCCTCGGTCACTCCGAGGTCGGCCGCGGTCTGGCGGTAGTCGCGGCGCCGGGAGTAGGCGAGGTCCAGGGCGGCGCGCAGTGGGGCCGGCATGGAGTGGACGATGTAATCGGCGCGGGCGGCGACCGAGGCGCGGCGGACGGTGTTCTCCAGTTCCTCGGGCCGGGGCTGCTCCCGTTCCTCCCGGTCGCGCAGCCGCCGGACGGCGGCCCGGTGGGTGAGGCCGGCGATCCAGGTGCGCAGGGGACCCTGTCCGGGGTCGTAGGTCTCGGGGTGTTCCCAGACGTGGGCGAAGATCTCGCGGGTGACGGCGTCGGCGGCCTCCTCGGCGCCCAGGACGCGGTGGGCGAGGCCGTGCACGAGGGAGGCGAACCGGTCGTACAGCTCGCCGAGGGCCGCGGCCTCTCCGCGGGCGAGCCGCTGCTGCATTTTCCGGTCCCAGCGGGGTGGTACGTCCTTCCGGCCATGCCGTCCCCTTCCCTCGCGCGTGTCCGGCCCGACCAGCCTGTCGTCCCTGCCGTCCCGAATGTAGTCGGCACGTCTGACGGTGCACGCCCCTCTGTGTCAAAGTGCGCCCCCCGGAGCACCGCAGGTGATAGTGCCCCCTTCACACATCCTTCACGCCCAACGCGTGCGCCTCTGATCGAACATGATCGATGGTGACCGAAATGAGTCCCTTGTCGATCATCTGCCGTTTACCGCTTGGCGTTTCAGGGAACGGCCGCTGGGCAGCAGCCCGGAAGGAAACGCAGGAACTGCTTCCGTTTCCGGGCGGTTCCGGGAGATCCGGCGAACGGAGGGGCAGGGCCGTGGCATTCAACGTGACCGGCGTCGAACGGGGCGAGTGGACCGTGCTCCGGGTCTCCGGGGAACTGGACCTGATGACCTCCCCGGTGCTGCGCCAGCGGGTGCACGATGTCGTCGCCGAGGGCAATCACAGCCTGGTCGTGGACCTCTCGGACGTCTTCTTCTGCGATTCCAGCGGAGTCGGCGTGCTCATCGCCTCCCGTCGGCTGATCCGCTCCTGTCAGGGCCGGCTCCGGCTGATCCTGCCGGACCGGGGCGCGGAGGACGGCTCGCACGTCAACCGCGTCCTCGGCGCGCTCGGCGTCCGGCGCCTCTTCGACGTCCACCCCGACCTCGACGCGGCGACCAACGACGAGGCCGGGCCCCTCTCCGCCTGAGCGGCCCGCACGACTGCGTGACTCGGCCACATCGTTGTCGCGGAATTCCCCCGGTCTTGGCACAACTGCCGGTTTCCCGCCACCTGGCGGTCACCCGCGTCGTACGCTCCCTGCCAGGCCGGCCCCACCGACAGGCGCGGCCCACATGGACGACCCCCACATAAGGCGGCCCGAACAGACATGGTCAGCACCGAGTACGAGCGCAGGATCGCCGCCCGGTTCGCCACCTTCGACCAGGACGGCAACGGCACCATCGACCGCGCGGACTTCAACGCGGCGGCCAAGGCCCTGCTCGCCGAGTTCGCCGTGCCCGCCCGTTCCGACCGGGGGCAGGCGCTGTACGCCGGCGCGGAGGCGTTCTGGCAGGGCATGGCCGGCATCGCCGACCGGGACGGCGACCAGCGCATCACCCGCGAGGAATTCGTCACCGGGGCGGTCAAGCGGCTGCGGGACAACCCCGGCCGCTTCGCCGAGATCGCCCGCCCCTTCCTGCACGCGGCCCTGGCCGTGGCCGGCGCCGACGACGACGGCCGGCTGGGCACCGCCGAGACCGCGCGTGTGCTGCGGGTGCTGCGCGTGCCGGAGGAGGTCGCCCGGCAGGTCGCCGCCGACCTCGACACCGACGGCGACGGCGGGATCGGCGAGGCCGAGATCGTACCGGCGTTCGCGCGCTACTTCACGGTCGCCGAGTAGCCACCGTGGCCGCCGTAGCCACCGTGGCGGCTCAGGCGAAGACGACCGTCCGCCGGCCGTTGAGCAGGATCCTGCGCTCCGCGTGCCACTTGACGGCCCGCGCCAGCGCCTGGCACTCCACGTCCCGCCCGACGGCCACCAGTTGGTCCGGCGTCACGTCGTGCCCGACCCGCTCGACCTCCTGCTCGATGATCGGCCCCTCGTCGAGGTCGGCGGTGACGTAGTGCGCCGTCGCCCCGATCAGCTTCACGCCCCGCGCGTGCGCCTGGTGGTACGGCTTCGCGCCCTTGAAGCTCGGCAGGAAGGAGTGGTGGATGTTGATGATCCGCCCGCTGAGCTGCTTGCAGAGGTCGTCCGAGAGGACCTGCATGTAGCGGGCGAGGACGACGAGTTCGACGTTCTCCTCGCGGACGATCTGGAGGAGCTTGCCCTCGCCCTCCGCCTTGTTCTCCCTCGTCACCGGAATGTGGTGGAAGGGGATGTTGTACGAACCCACCAGCTCCTGGAAGTCGGTGTGATTCGACACCACCCCGACGATCTCCACGGGCAGCGCCCCGGTCCGCGCCCGGAACAGCAGGTCGTTCAGGCAGTGCCCGAACTTGCTGACCATCAGCAGGATCCGCATCTTCTGGTCGGCCCGGTGGATCTGCCACTCCATGTGGAAGGAGTCACCGATCGCGGCGAAGCTCGCCCGCAGCTTCTCCACCGTCACCGGCGCCTCGGCCGAGAAGTGGACGCGCATGAAGAACAGACCCGTGTCGTGGTCGCCGAACTGCTGGCTGTCCTCGATGTTGCAGCCGGTCATGAACAGGTAGCTGGACACGGCGTGCACGATGCCCTGCTTGTCCGGGCAGGAGAGCGTGAGGACGTACTGGTCGGCCGGCGCGGCGGCCGAGGAGGCGGACTGCTCGTTCATGCACCACAGGGTCCCATACCGGCGGCCCGCCGCCCCCGCCCGTCCGCCAGCCGGACCCGCGCTACGCGCTGCGGGTCTGGATGCGCAGGATGTCCAGGCTCTTCGGCGGCGCCTCCGGGTCGTCCCCGTCGCTCACCGACATCCGCACGTGCGCGTCACGCGCCGCCCGCACCGCCTCCGGCCACCCGGGATGCTCCAGGTACGTGGCGACCGGCGCGTCCGGCCCGACCTGGTGCATGATCCGCAGCACCCGCAGCACGGCGGTGTCGACGAGCGCCGCCTCCTGCGAGTCGCGGAAGACGGTGCCGACGTACTTCTCCGCGGACCAGTTGTCCAGCCAGGTGTCCTCCACCAGCCGGTACACGGCGTCGGTGACGTCACCGAAGCCGTCCGCACCGGCCAGCCAGACGTCCCGCTGGAACACCGGGTCGGAGAGCATGTGCAGCGCCGAGCGCACGTTGCTGCGCCACCGCCACCACGGCATGTCGTTCAAGGGCATGCCGCCCATGGTGGAGGAGCGACGGCCGCGACGGGAAGTGTTCTCCGAACCTTGCACGGTCATCGATCGTACGTTCCGCCCGTCGCGGGTCCCACCGGCCCCCGTAATTCATCCCGGCGTCACCCTTTGTCGACCGTGGGTCACTTCCGGGTTAGCGGTGTGAGGGAATCGTGTGTGCGCATGACCGGCAGGCGACGCACCCGCAGCACCTTTCCTCCCGTACCGTCCCGTGCTGTCAGAGCCACCGCCCTCGCGGCGGGCGCCGTGGCTCTCTGTACGTCGCTGACCGCCGCGTGCGGGGTCGTCCCCGGTGCCACGGGGGGCTCCGGGGACGACCCCGTCAAGGTGATGACCTGGGCCCCGCAGGACACCGACGCGACCAACAAGCCCGGCATGCCGGCGATGGCCCGCGCCTACGCCCGCTGGGTCAACGCGCACGGAGGCATCCACGGCCACAGGCTCCAGGTGCTGACCTGCAACGACCACAACGACAGCGTGGGCGCGGCGAAGTGCGCCCGGCGGGCGGCGGACGAGAACGTCGTCGCGGTCGTCGGCTCCTACAGCCAGTTCGGCGACTCCTTCCTCGCCCCTCTGGAGGGCGCCGGCATCCCCTACATCGGCGGCTACGGCGTCACCAACGACGAGTTCACCGGCTCCATGTCCTACCCGGTCAACGGCGGCCAGCCCGCCCTCCTGGCCGGGCTCGGCGAGGCCCTCGCGGACGGCTGCGGCAATGTCGCCCTGGTCCGGCCCGACAGCATCGCCGGCGACCAGTTGCCCACGATGCTCGACTCGGGGCTGCGGGTGGCCGGGCACCCGGACGCCGGCGACCAGCCGGCCGCGGAGGACGCCACCGAGTACGGCGGCCAGGCCGAACGGGCGCTGCGTTACGCGACCGGGGACACGGCGCGGAAGGGCTGTGTGGTGCCCGCGCTCGGGGACCGCACGGACACCTTCATGGACTCCTTCCGGCGGGCCCGCGACGACTTCCCGCGGGTGCGCACGGCGACCGTGCTGGGCAGCGTCGACCAGACCGTGATCGATGCCACCGGCGGGGCGTCGGGCCCCTACGAGGGGGCGTACATCACCGGCTGGTACCCGGTCGCCTCCGATCCGCGGTGGGCCCCGATGAAGAAGGTGATCAACGAGGAGGCCTTCGGCGACAACCGCATCGATCCCGCGGACGCCGGTGTGCAGACCACCTGGATCGCCTACACCGTCCTCAGGGCCGCCCTGGAGCGGATCGGTGGCGGCGAGGTGAGCGCCGACACCGTGCGGCACACCCTCGGCGGCGGCCTGCGCGTCTCCACCGGCGGCCTCACCCCGACCCTGCGCTGGCCCTACGAGAGCAGGCTCGCCGCGGTCGGCTTCCCGCGGCTGGTCAACGCCGACGTCACCCTCCAGGTCGTCCGGGACGGCAGGCTGGTCGCGGCCCGCAAGGGCGTCGGCCGCGGCACCGGGATCACCGACATGACGTCGACCCTGGAGCACGCGGACGTGCCGTGACGGGTCCCGGCGGCCGGGACCCGTCGGGCGGTCATAGCTGGGTGGGCTGGCGCTGGGTCAGGCCGTACTTCCGCGCGATCGTGTTCCACAGCGCCGCCGCCTTCGCCTTCTGCGCGCTGGCGGTGCCGCTCTCCCGGTTGCCGGCCTGCGTCTCACCGGTGGTCCGGGCGTGCCCCTTGTGGCAGACCTTGCGGTTCTTGGCCTGGTCGGCCCAGACCGCGTAGTGGTTGTCGGCGGCGGCGGACGCCTGCCACGCGCTGGTCAGCGCGGCCGTCAGGTCGCCGCTGCCCGGAAGCTCGTCGACGGACAGGCTGCCGAGCCGGGTGACCAGCCCGCCGCGCTGCTTGGCGGCGTCCCGCAGGTCGGCGGCGGCCCGGTCGAGGTTGTCGCACCGCCGGACGTCGGTCACCGCCTGGATCACCGAGGCACGGCTGCTGCCGCTGTCCGCGAGCAGCTTGTCCAGGTCGACCGCCTGTTGCCGGGCCGGGTCGACGGTCGGCGAGGCGGAGCCGTGGGTGGTGGGGGGAGCGCTGGCGGCCGTCTTGTCGTCGGTGCCCCCGTCCTTGCCGCCCCCGCCGCTGAGCAGCGCGCCGGCGCCCACGCCGAGCACGACGAGGCCGATGCCGATGGCGGCGATCAGCGGCAGCCGCGACCGGCCCCGGCGCCGCCCGCCCTCGTCGTCCGCCTCGGGGCCGTACGACGGCCGCGCCGGGCGGTACGGCGCCTGCGCCGGGCCGGGGTGGGGGTCAGGCACCCGGGGGAGCTGCTGGGTGGACCCGGCCGGGCTGTCGTCGCCCGCCGGGCCGCCGCGGAAGAGGTTGTCGAACTCGGCGGGCGGCTGCCGGTCCCCGCCGGCCGCCTGGGCCTGGGCGGCGTAGGGCGGGATGTACTGCGTGGCCTCCGCGTCGGAGTGCGCGGGCGCCGCCGGGCGGGGCCCGTGGCCGAGGTACCGCGTCTGCTCACCGGCCGACCCGGACGGCGCCGTGCCGGGCGGCACCGGGGGGAGGTACTGGGTCGCGGCCTGGTCCGCGGGGGCCGCCTGGACGGGCGGGATGTACTGGGTGGCGCCCTCGTCGGCGGGGCCGGCGGGTATCGGCGGAAGGTACTGGGTGGCTCCGTCGGCCATGGGCGGCAACGGCGCACCCGCCGCCGGGTACTGGGGGTGCTGCGGGGACTGGGGGTGCTGCTGCGACTGGGGGTGCTGGGGCTGGGGCTGCCCGTAGGGGCCGGGCGTACCGTACGGGGGCTGCTGGGGCACGCCGTAGCCACCGCTCTGCGGGCCGCCGTACTGCTGCCCGCCCTGCCCGGCCGGATCGCCCTGAGCACCGTACTGCTGCGCCCCCTGCCCGGCGGGACCGTTCTGGCCGCCGTACTGCTGCCCGCCCTGCCCGGCGGGACCGTTCTGGCCGCCGTAGTACTGCGCGTCCGGGCCGGCCGGGGAGCCGTACGTGGGGGGCTGGCCGCCGGGGCCGTACGCCGGGGCCTGGGCGCCGTAGGACGGGGTCCGGCCGCCGTACGACGGGGCCGGGGCGCCCTCGGGGGGCAGCGGGCCCGGGTTCCCGGGGGGCGGGGACTGCGGGCCGGAGCCGTCCGGGGTGCCCCACTGCGGGGCGGCCACCGGGGGCAGCCCCTGATCCGGCTGGGGTGCCTGCCGCTCCGGGCCCCGGGGGCCGCCCCAGGCCTGGCCGCCGGCCGGGGCCGCGGGGGCGGGCGTTCCGGTCGTGCCCGGCAGCAGGGGCTCGCCTCCGTCGGAGGGCAGCACGATGCCTTCGCGCGCGGGCCGCGCCGAGGGCTCCTCGCCCTGTCCACTCTGCGTCACCGGGACTCCTACTAATGGGGGACCTTGTGAATCGTCGGCTCACGCTATCGGGTCCCCCGAGCCGGGTGCCACGCAGCTCAGGACGCAATCCCCTTTCCTGTGACGGCGGTAACAGAGCCGCCCCACGACGCGCCCTTCACGCCACCGGGCGCACACCCGGCCGTCGTTCGCCGTCCGTTCACCCCCTGGCCGGGTGGGTGTTCACGCGGCCTGCGGAAGTTCCAGGCGCGCCCCGAACTCCCGCACCACCGCCTCGTCCCCGAACGGCTCCAGCCGCTGCTGGAGGTCGTCCAGGTACTCGGCGCCCCGGTTGGACCGCAGGGTCTCCAGCAGCTCGACCGCCCTCATGCCCGTGCTGCAGGCCTGTTCGATCTCGCGCTGCTGCACCTGGGCCGTGGCCAGCAGCACATAGCCGATGGCGCGCCGGCGGGCGCGGGACTCGGGGTGTCCGGCCAGCGACTGCTCGGCGTACCGCGCCGCCTGCTCGGCCTGTCCGAGGTCACGGTGGCAGTGCGCCAACTCGTCGGCGAGGTAGGCCTCGTCGAAGTGCCGGATCCACACCGGGTCGTCGCCGCGGGAGTCGTCCGCCCGCTCCATCGCCGCGACCGCCCGCCCGGTGGACGCCTGCGCCGCGCGCGCGTCGCCGAGCAGGGCGTGCCCGCGTGCCTCGGCCCCGTGGAACATCGCTTCCACGCGCGGGGTCACCTGCCCGCGTGCCCCTTCCTGCGCCGCCCGCGCCAACTGGGCGATCTCCCGCGGGTTTCCGAGCTGGGCGGCCAGGTGGCTCATGGAGGCGGCGAGGACGTAGCCGCCGTACCCCCGGTCCCCGGCGGCCTGGGCGAGCCGCAGCGACTGGATGTAGTACCGCTGGGCCAGGCCCGGTTGCCCGGTGTCCACGGCCATGTACCCGGCCAGTTCGGTCAGCCGGGCGACGGCCGCGAAGAGTTCCCGCCCGACGGCCTCCCGGTAGGAGCCCGCGAGCAGTCCGGAGACGACACTGTTCAGGTAGTGCACGACGACCGGGCGCACGTGCCCGCTGCCGTACTGGTGGTCGAGGTCCGTCAGCGACTGGGTCATGGCCCGTACGGCGGCGACGTCCGACTGGCCGACGCGCGGGCCCGCCTGCCGGGCGACCTGGGCGTCCGGCGCCGAGATCAGCCAGTCGCGGCTGGGTTCGACCAGCGCGGAGGCGGCGACGGAGGAGCCGGACAGGAAGTCCCGGCGCCCCACGTCGCTGCGCCACAGCTCGCAGACCTGCTCGATGGCTCCCAGTACCGTCGGCGAGAACTGGAGACCGACCCCCGAGGCGAGGTTCTTGCCGTTGGCCATGCCGATCTCGTCGATCGTGACCGTACGGCCGAGCTTGCGCCCGAGCGCCTCGGCGATGATCGCCGGCGCCCGGCCCCGCGGCTGCTGGCCGCGCAGCCAGCGTGCCACGGACGTCTTGTCGTAGCGCAGGTCGAGACCGTGCTCGGCGCCGCACATGTTGACCCGCCGGGCCAGCCCGGCGTTCGAGCACCCCGCTTCCTGGATGAGTGTCTGGAGGCGTTCGTTCGGCTGCCTCGCCACGAGCGGCCTTGCGGCCATGTGCTACCCCCTGCGTTGCGATCCCCTGGAGCGTGAAGTTCAGGCCGGGAAGATCACTGCCCAGCCGACATACCGCCAATGCACGACATGTGCGTTTTGCCGGGGTAACGACGGTTGCCCTCCCCCTTCCTGGCTACCCACCCCACGCCTCGCCTCCTCCCGCGCGCCCCCGCACGTGCTCCCATGCGCCCCGACTGCCGGACCGGTGCTCCTCCCCCGCGCGCGCCGCGGCCGTAACCCCGGGTGGGTGAGGGAGTTGAGAGGGGCGTGGAAGAGACGATCGCGGGCGCCCAGGACACTCAGACTGCCGGTCACGTTCCGCAGCAACGGGGGGAATCGCTGCTGGAGAGCGCCGTACGGTACGCCGAGGAGCGGCACTGGGACGTGGTCCCGGGAAGCTGGCTGGAAGCGGTCGACGGGGTGCCGTACTGCTCGTGCCGTGACGTCTCCTGTCCCGCGCCGGGTGCGCACCCCGCGCGCCCCGACTGGGCGGCCCAGGCGACCGGCAGCGCGACCGTCGTGCGCCGGATGTGGCAGCAGCAGCCGACGGCGTCGATCCTGCTGCCGACGGGACGGACCTTCGACACGCTGTCCGTTCCGGAGAGCACGGGGTTCCTGGCCCTCGCCCGGATGGAGCGGATGGAGCTGTCGCTCGGGCCGGTCACGCTGACTCCTGACCGGCGGATGCACTTCTTCGTGCTGCCGGGGGCCGGCGCGAAGGTGCCGGACCTGGTGCGGAAACTGGGGTGGTCGCAGTCGTCCCTGGATCTGCTCGCGCTGGGCGAGGGCGCGTACGTGGCCGCGCCGCCCACCCGGCTCGGGTCCCGGGGGGCCGTGCAGTGGGCCCGCCGGCCGACCCCGGCGAACCGCTGGCTGCCGGACGCGGAGGAACTGATCTCCCCGCTGACCTACGCGTGCGGCCGGGACCGCTAGCCATCCGCCGCCGGCCGGGACGGGGGCGACCGGGCCCGGCCCACGTCCGTCCGCGTCCGCTCGGGGCCGCTCGAATCCGCTCGGGGCCGCTCAGGTCCGCTCGGGTTCACCTGGGGCGGCGGCGGGAGACGTGACCGGGCCGGGTCAGGGACGTCGGGCCGTCAGTATGCGCAGGCGGAAGCGGCAGTCCAGGTCCTCGTCCTCGTCGGTGACGGCGGCGGACCGGGTGCGGAAGGTCTGCCCGAGCGCGGCCAGGCCAGCGCCGCGGTGTCCAGCGCGGCGAGGTCGTACATGCCGGACAGCGCCCTCCAGACCCGCTCGGGCGGCCCGCCGATGTCGACCGTCACCGTCTCCCACTCCGGCTCACCGGCGAACCCGGCCCCGGCGATCAGCGCGCCGAGCGCCTCGGGGTCCCGGGCCCGGCGGTCGCCCAGCGCCGGCATCCGGCGGCCGGCGGGCGCCCCGGCGAGCGCCTGCGGCAGCAGCTCGCCGAACAGCTCGTACGCCGTCCCGCCCCCGCCGGCCCCGATGGCGCACACCAGCAGGCCGCCCGGCGCCAGCACCCGGGACAGCTCGGCGAGGACCTGGTCCAGGTCGGCCATCAGCATCAGCGCCAGGTGCGAGACGCAGGCGTCGAAGGCGCCGGTACGGAACGGGAGCCGCTGCGCCCGGGCCTCCAGCAGGGCCGCCGTGGACAGCCCCGGCCGGCGGCGGGCCAGGGACAGCGAGCGTGGTGAGAGGTCGACCCCGGCGAGCCGGCGGCCCGGGGTGCGGGCCAGCAGCTCCAGCAGCAGGCCGTCACCGCAGCCGAGGTCCAGGACGCGGCGGCGGTCGGCGACACGGTCCCGCAGGGCCTCGTAGCCGGTGCGGGCGCCGGCGGCGCGGGCCGCGGCGAACACCTCGGTGGTCACCGCCGGCCGCTCGGCGTGGAAGCCCTTCAGGAAGTCCTCCTGGGTCCGGGTGCTCATGACGCGGTCCTCACTGTGAGTACGGGGGGGCGGTGACCCTTGAGGCGGAGGCGGAGGCGGGGCGGCCGGGGACAGGATGCGGCCGTCAAGGACAGGGGTGGGCGTGGTTGGTCAGGCGGTGAGGACGCGGCCCAGGAAGGGTTCGACCGCGGCGCGCCAGGACTCGGGGTGGTCGTAGTGGGCGAGGTGGCCGGCGTCGGGCACCTCGGCGTAGACGCCCCGGGGCAGGACCCGGACCATCTCCTGGGCCTCGGCGCGGCCCAGTTCGCCGTCGAGACCGCGGACGACGAGCGCGGGGCACCGGACCTGGGCCAGTTCCTCCCAGTGGGCGTCGTACACCCAGGCCTCGCGGGAGCTGAGCATCTGTTCGGGCTCGAACACCGGCCGCCAGCCGTCCTCGCACTCGTGCATCACCTCGGCGTAGAACGCGCCGCGCGCCGGGTTCGGCCGCTCCACCCAGGGGTCGTGCTCGCCGAAGAACGCGCGGACGTCGGCGAGGCTGGCGAACGGGAGGGGCCAGGACCGGAACCAGTCGGCCCAGTCCCGTTGTGAGGCCGCGCCGAGGGCGGAGGCCCGCATGTCGCAGATGATCAGCCCGCGCACCAGGTCGGGGCGTTTGGCGGCGAGCTGCCAGGCGGTGAGGGCGCCCATGGCGTGGCCGACGAGGAGGACCGGGCCGAGGCCGAGCTGCTCGACGGCGGCCTCGGCGTCCTCGACGTAGGCCTCGCGGGTGTAGGCGGCCGGGGCGGGCTTGTCGCTCTGGCCGTGGCCGCGCTGGTCGAGCGCCACGGCGCGGTGGCGCCCGGCGAGCCAGCGGGCGGTGGCCGCCCAGTGGGAGGCGCGGCCCATCAGGCCGTGCAGTAACAGCACGCCGGGGGCATCGGACTCCGCTTGCACGCCCGGCTCCCCCGTCGGTTCCGGAGGTTCCGCTTTCGGAGGGTCCGCGAACTCCCAGGCGGCCAGGCGCACCCCGCCCGCTCCCGTCACGTCGATACGCCGTGCCATCGGCCTGGTACCCCCCAGCTCCGCGTGCCTCGTCGTCCACTTGTTTCAGGCTATCGAATGCCTATTCGAAAATACTGTCTCTGCGGACAACACCCCTCATTCGAGTGACACCTCTCAAGGAATGATCGCCGTGACCGAGGGGATCTCTTCTGTCAGGAGGCGGACCGCTCGGGGAAAAACGGTCCGAGGGGAAATGACCCTGGGAGCTCGGGGCTCCGGGTCAGCACAGGGGAGGACGGGTCCCGGCGCCGCACGGCGCCGGGACCCTCTCCCGTCTCAGCGCTTGGCCACGAACACATGAGAGGCGACGTCCGCCGCCAGCTCGGCCGCCTCGCCGCCGCTGCCCACCAGCACCCCGCCGGGCGACTCGGTGACACTCACCACCGAGCCGGGCTGCACGCCCGCCCGCCGCAGCGTGTACATAAGCTGCGCGTCCGTCTGGATGGGCTCACCGATGCGGCGCACCACGACCGTCTTGCCGTCGGTGCCCGGGTCCAGGTCGGCCAGCGACACCATGCTCTCGTCGAGGAACGCCTCCGCCCCGTCCTTCTCGCCCAGCTCCTCCAGGCCCGGGATGGGGTTGCCGTACGGCGACTCGGTCGGATGCCGCAGCAGCTCCAGCACGCGGCGCTCCACCGCCTCGCTCATCACGTGCTCCCAGCGGCACGCCTCCGCGTGCACCTGCTCCCACTCCAGGCCGATCACGTCCACGAGGAGACATTCGGCCAGCCGGTGCTTGCGCATCACGCGCGTCGCCAGCCGGCGCCCCTCGTCCGTCAGTTCCAGGTGCCGGTCGCTGGCCACGGACACCAGGCCGTCGCGCTCCATCCGCGCCACCGTCTGGCTCACCGTCGGCCCGCTCTGGTCCAGCCGCTCCGCGATGCGGGCGCGCATGGGGACTACGCCTTCCTCTTCGAGTTCGAGGATGGTGCGGAGATACATCTCCGTGGTGTCGATCAGTCCGGACATACGTGCCCCTCGATTACCTCGGCCGGCAGCCCGACGCGTGCGCTGGCCCTGGACCCAATTCTGCCGGATCCCACTGACAAGCGTGCGGCGCCGCGGAAACGGGGGCCCGTCCGGCCGGGGCCGGCACCGGTACCCGGCGCCGTCGGCCGTATTGACACCGCACTGGTCCAGACCGCACGGTGATCCGCGACACAGACGCTGCGAAGGGGCACCGCATGAGCGACGGCACGCCTGCCGACCTGTTCTTCGACGCCGCCGTCGGCCTGCTGCAACGGGTCCGGGACGAGGAGGCCGGGGCGATCACCGCGGCCGGCACCCTGCTCGCCGACACCGTCGCGGCCGGCGGCCGCCTGTTCGCCTTCGGCGCCGGACACTCCTCCCTGGCCGCCCAGGACGTCGTCTACCGCGCGGGCGGCCTGGCCCTGATGAACCTGCTCGCCGTCCCCGGTGTCGTCGGCGTCGACGTCACCCCCGCCACCCTCGGCTCCGCCCTGGAACGCGTCGACGGCCTCGCGAGCGCCGTCCTCGGCACCTCCCCGGTCCGCGCCGGCGACGCCCTCCTGATCATCTCGCTCTCCGGCCGCAACGCCCTGCCCGTGGAGATGGCCCAGGGCGCCCGCGCCCTGGGCGTGAAGGTCATCGGCGTGACCTCCGTCGCCTACGCCACGGACACCACGTCCCGGCACGCCTCCGGCACCTTCCTGAAGGACCACTGCGACATCGTCCTCGACTCGAAGATCGCGGTCGGCGACGCGGAACTCACCCTCGACACCATCCCGGCGCCCTTCGCCCCCGCCTCCACCGTCGTCACCACCGCCCTCGTGCAGGCCGTCATGGCGACCGCCGCCGCCGCCCTCGCCGACCGCGGCATCGAGCCCCCGCTGCTGCGCTCCGGCAACGTCGACGGCGGACACGAGTGGAACGGCCGGGTGATGGAGGAGTACGGCGACCGGATCTTCTACCGCCGCTGAGCGGGGAGGCTACTCCCCCGGTCGCCCCCGCAGCGCCTCCGCCAGGTCCAGGGCCGCGGCGATCCGTACGGCCACGTCCTCCGCGTAGGCCGTGTCGGACCGCTCGAAGCGGTTCCGGCCGGCCCCGCGCAGGAACGTCACCACGCCCAGCGTCCGCCCCCGGCTGCGCAGCACCGCGCACAGCGCGTGCACCGCGTCGCCGGGCCACCGCCGCTCCAGCGCCCACTCCCGCGCCCGCTCCGCCGGCACCGACCCGGCGTCCGCACGCACGATCCCGGCCCGCTCCACGCACTGGAGCGCCGGATGCCCCTCCGCGTACCGCACGGGCAGTCCCGCCGCACCCGTCGGCACGCTCGGGCCGGGCGCTCCGGCGGGTGTGGCGGCGAGCCGTACCAGCCGTACCGGATCCGTGCCCTCCTCCTGCGCGCCCTCCGCGCGCGGGGTGCCCGCCACCCGGTCGATGAGCGCGTGGTCGGCGAAGCCGGCGAGGGCGAAGTCCAGGTGGACGGTCGCCGCCTCGGCCGGGTCCTCGCACTCGGCCGCGGCCCGGACCGCCCGGTGCAGTTGGTTGGCCCGGAACCGCAGCAGGGCCGTCTCCTGCTCGCCCTGCCGGGCCTCGGTGACGTCCTGGAACAGCCAGGCCACGCCGAGCGGCACCGGCTCCTCCGCGAGCGGTGACGCCAGCCGCAGGAACCCGCTGCGCCAGCAGCGCCGCTTCTCGCCCTCCGGTGTGCGCACGCCGACCCACAGGTCGGCGGGCGCGGGCGGCGCGCCCTCGGCCAGGACGTGGGTGAGCGCCGCCTCCAGCTCCTCCACGCCCCGCCCGAGCAGTTCGCCCAGCGGACGCCCCAGCACGGACGTGCGTCCCACGCCCAGGGCCCGTGCCGCGTGCGCGTTCACCACGGCGGGCCGCAGGTCGGCGTCGACCAGTACGACCCCCCAGGACGCGTTCTCGAACAGCGCCTCGCTCAACGCGATGGACCGCTCCAGGTCGATCTGCGCGTGCACCTCGCTGAACGCGCAGTACACCCCCGCGGGTTTCCCGTCGGGCCCGCGTACGGCGGCGGACTGGGTCCGCACCAGCACCCGGCCGCCGTCCTTGGTCACCAGCGCGAACTCGTGCACCTGTCGCCCGGGGGCCCGCATCACCGACATCAGCCGGGCGTGCACCTCCTCGGCGTCGGCGCTGCGCACGGCCCAGCCGGCGAACCCGTGCCGGCCGACGGCCTCACCGGCCGTCCAGCCGAGGATCCGCTCGGCCTCCCGGTTCCAGTGGGTCACCACCCCGTCGGCGTCGAAGGCGCAGAGGGCTGCGTCCATGCCGTCCAGCAGTGCGGCGAGCAGGTCCGAACCCCCGGGCTCACCGGGCTCGTCCGGCCCCAGCTCGTCCGTGGTCCCACTCCGCCGCGAAGCACTCACCTGGACCCCCTGGAGGCTGCGTCCGCGCACGTACGGCGCTCGGTCCGCTCATTGGCCTTCATTCAACTGGAACGTGACACAGCCCACATCCTGTTCCCGCAAGATTGCGGCAATCAATCCCCGGGCCCGCCCGGCGGGAGCCGCAGATCCACCCACTCGTCCGGTTCGCCTTCCAGCACGTACCGCTCGACCTCCACGAACCCGTGCCGCAGGGCGAACCGCAGCCCGTCCTCGTTCGCCGCGAGCACGCACGTCTCGATCACCGCGGCGCCGAGCACGCGCGCGTGTGCCCGCCCGTCCTCCCACACCGCCGTCCCGAACCCGCGTCCCCGGAACGCGGGCAGCACGCGCGCGATGACGGTGGCCACGCCGTCCCGGCCCGTCGGGGGCCGCACGGTGGAGCACCCGACGACCACGTCCCCGAGGTAGGCGTTGGCCAGCCGGTACCACTGCCGTCGCCGCCGGGCGTCCTGCGGGGACAGGGCGGCGGGCGGTACGACCGCGTTGTGGACGTACCGCCAGTGTTCGAGCATGTCGTCGTCGTCGACGGCGACGATCCGAAGTCCGGTCACGCCAGCACGTCTACCATCCGCGTCGCCCGCCTGTCAGGGGAAACCCCCGGCCCGGGAGAGTTCCGGCGGGCCCGGTGCGCGGGCCGCCGGAAAAAACGGTTGAGTCCACCGGGCCGCCTTTCTACGCTGGGGGCACGTACGAAAGGAGGTGATCGGGTACATGAGTGAAACCCGGACGCGCGAGGTGGCTGCGGGCTAGCGGCCCGCCACCACACCCAGTGCGGTGCCGGACCGGCGTGTGCACCACGCGGCCGGCCAATCCAACGCAGTCACCCGACCCGCGGGCTGCCGGTACGTCCGGCCGGCTCCTCTTCGAGGAACCCAGCCCGCGGGTCGTCTGCGTTCCCCGGTCCCTCCCGGTCAGGGGCTGAGGCGTTCCACGCGCCAGGTGCCGTCGGGCCGGGCGGCGTAGCGCAGGCGGTCGTGCAGCCGGTTCTCGCGGCCCTGCCAGAACTCGACGGTCTCCGGCGCGACGCGGAAGCCGCCCCAGTGGGGCGGGACCGGGACCTGTTCGTCGGCGGGGTAGCGGGCCTCGAGCGCGGCGTAGGCGGTGTCCAGGTCGGTGCGGGAGGCGATCACCGTGGACTGGGCGCTGGCCCAGGCGCCCAGCTTGGAGCCGTGCGGGCGGGTGCGGAAGTAGGCGGCGGTCTCGTCGCGGCCGGTGCGGCGGGCGGTGCCGGTGACGATGACCTGGCGGGCCAGCGGATGCCAGGGGAAGAGCAGACCGACGCGCGGGTTGTGCGCGAGGTCGCGGGCCTTGGGCGAGTCGTAGTTGGTGTAGAAGACGAAGCCGTCGGTGTCGTACTGCTTCATCAGGACCGTGCGGGAGCTGGGCCGGCCCGTCGGGTCGACGGTGGAGACGACCATCGCGTTGGCCTCGTAGAGCGTGCCGTGGGCGGCCGCCCGGGCGGCGTCCTCGAACCAGCGGGCGAACTGGTCCATGGGGTGGGTGGCGAGGTCCTCCTCGGCGAGGCCGTCGGCCCGGTACTGCTTGCGCATGGCGGCGGGATCGAGGACGGGGTCCAGGAACGGGTCGCGGTCGGTCACGCGGTCATCTTGCCGTATCGAACGGGTATGGCACCGGGTGTCGTGTGGTCTCCCCAAGTCCGGCACCGGGGGTTATCGTGCTGATCCCCTTGCGGTTGGGTTCACCACGGGTGACCACCGGCCGATCGGGGCATCACCGGGGTGACCGCCGGCCGTACATCACGAGGAGCCGCCAGATGTCCGACTTCGTACCCGGGCTCGAAGGAGTCGTCGCGTTCGAGACGGAGATCGCCGAACCCGACAAGGAGGGCGGCGCCCTGCGCTACCGGGGCGTCGACATCGAGGACCTGGTCGGGCACGTCTCGTTCGGGAACGTGTGGGGGCTGCTGGTCGACGGCGCGTTCAACCCCGGTCTGCCGCCCGCCGAGCCGTTCCCGATCCCGGTGCACTCCGGTGACATCCGGGTGGACGTGCAGTCGGCGCTGGCGATGCTGGCTCCGGTGTGGGGCCTGCGGCCGCTGCTCGACATCGACGAGCGGCAGGCGCGGGCGGACCTGGCGCGGGCCGCCGTGATGGCCCTGTCGTACGTGGCCCAGTCCGCGCGCGGGCAGGGGCTGCCGATGGTGCCGCAGCGGGAGATCGACAAGGCGCACTCGGTGGTGGAGCGGTTCATGATCCGCTGGCGGGGGGAGCCGGACCCGAGGCACGTCGCCGCCGTGGACGCGTACTGGACGTCCGCCGCCGAGCACGGCATGAACGCGTCCACCTTCACCGCGCGGGTCATCGCCTCCACCGGCGCGGACGTCGCCGCCGCGCTGTCGGGTGCGGTGGGCGCGATGTCCGGGCCGCTGCACGGCGGTGCGCCCTCACGGGTGCTCGGGATGATCGAGGAGATCGAGCGGACGGGCGACGCGGAGGCGTACGTCCGGCGGACGCTGGACCGCGGTGAGCGGCTGATGGGGTTCGGGCACCGGGTGTACCGGGCCGAGGATCCGCGGGCGCGCGTGCTGCGGCGTACGGCGCGGGAGCTGGGGGCGCCCCGGTTCGAGGTCGCCGAGGCGCTGGAGAAGGCCGCGCTGGAGGAGCTGCACAACCGCCGGCCGGACCGGGTGCTCGCCACGAACGTGGAGTTCTGGGCGGCGATCATGCTGGACTTCGCCGAGGTGCCGGCGCACATGTTCACGTCGATGTTCACGTGTGCCCGGACCGCGGGCTGGTCGGCGCACATCCTGGAGCAGAAGCGCACGGGGCGGCTGGTGCGGCCCTCCGCGCGGTATGTGGGGCCGGGGTCGCGCCGTCCGCAGGAGATCGAGGGATACGCCGACATCACGGACATCGCCGACGTCGCCCGCTAGGGGGCGGAGCCGCGTACCGGTGCGGCTCCGCACCCTCCCGGGCGGTGTGTCACGCCGGTGTCAGCAGGCCCGCGTGGTGGCGTTCGGCGACCAGCGGGTGGGCCCTGAGCTTCCCCTTCAGTTCGTTGTAGCCGTACTCCGCGTGCAACGGGTTGGCCGGGTCGGCGGTGATGCCGGGGGCCTTCGACGCGTGCGGGAAGGGCAGCGGCTCGATGCGCGCGTCCAGGCGCGGGTTGTAGAAGAACGGGACGGAGAACCGCTCGGTGGCGCCGGGCGGGCTGACGACCCGGTGGTTCGTGGCCAGGAGGTAGCCGTCGGTCGCCACCTCCAGGAGTTCGCCGAGGTTGACGACGAAGGCGCCCTCGATGGGCGGTACGTCGTGGAAGCGGCCGTCCTCGCGCTGGACCTGGAGGCCGCCGACGGTGTCCTGGAGGAGCAGGGTGAGGAAGCCGTAGTCCTTGTGGGCGCCGACGCCCTGGCCGGTGCCGTCGTCCGCGCTGCCGGGGTAGCGGACGAGCTTGAGGTGCGGGTGGGCGTGGGCGCCGAACACGGGGTCGTAGAAGCCGGCGGGGGCGCCGATGGCGGTCAGCAGTTCGCGCAGCAGGCGCTGGGCGACCGCGCTCAGCCGGTCGATCCAGGCCAGGGCGGCCGTGCGCAGTGCGGGCAGGGCGGCCGGCCACTGGTTGGGGCCCTGGAGCCACCAGTAGGGGGGTTCGCCGGGGCCGGGGACGCGGGCGGGGCGTTCGGCGCCGATGTCGAGCTGGTCGCGCCAGTCGCGGGAGCCGCCGGTGCGCTCGTCGCCGGTGCGGGTGTAGCCGCGGAAGTGCGGGGAGTTGACGTTGTCCAGGGCGAGCCGGTCGGCCTCGGGGAGGGCGAAGAAGGCGCGCATGGCGGTGAGCAGGGCGTCGGTCTCGGCCTGGGTCACGCCGTGCCCGGTCAGCTGGAAGAAGCCGACGTCGTGGGCGGCGCTGTGGAGCTGGGCGTGGAGCAGGGCGCGGGCCTGGGGGCCGCGGTCGGCCGCCGACAGGTCGATGATCGGGAGCTGGTGGTACGACGGGGTCGCCGGGGTGTGCGTCGTCGCGGGGTGGATCGTCATGGTGCGTCCGCAGGGTGTACGGGGCACGGGTGGCCGCCGAGGGGTCGAGAGCGGCCCCCGGGTGCCGGAAGAGGAAGGGAGAAAGGGGGCTGGATCAGGCGGAGAAGCGCCGACAGCCCATGCTCGTGACGCGCACGTAGTCCACGTGGCGGCGGCGGACGAGCATCGGAGGCATGGGCCCAAGAGTAACCCCCCGTGCCGGTGGTGCGTCCGAACTCGTCAGCCCGGGTTTCCGCCCGCGTTCCCGCCCGGGTCACGGCCCAGGCTCTGATCCAGCAGGGCGGCCCACTGGGCCACGACCCGCTGCCGGCGGGCGGTGTCGTCGGTGAGGAGGTTGGCGAGGCCGAGGCCGCGGGCCATGTCGAGGAGGCCCTGGACGCTCTCGCGGGCGCCGGGGCGGGTCTCGTCGGCGCCGAGGAGGTCGACGGCGATGCGGTGGGTCTCGCGGCCGACGCGGGCCTCCAGCTCGGTCACCCGGCCACGGAGCTGCTCCTCGTCCGAGGCGGCGACCCACAGGTGGAGGGCGGCGCGGAAGAGGGGGCCGGTGTAGAGGTCGACGAGGGCGGCGACGACGGCGTGGCGCTCGGCGGGGCCGTCCGGGAAGAGGGCTCTGAGGGCGGTGGAGCGTTCTTCGGCGACGTACTCGACGGCGGCGGTGAAGAGGTCCTCGCGGGTGGGGAAGTGGTGCTGGGCGGCGCCCCGGGAGACGCCGGCCCGTTCGGCCACGGCGGCGACCGTGGAGCCCGCCCAGCCGTGCTCGGCGAGGCAGGCCACGGCGGCTTCCAGCAGCCGCTGCCGGGTGGCCCGGCTGCGGTCCTGCTTGGGCACCCGCTCGCGTTCCGTCGTACTCACACCACCCATGCCGCGTCCCGTCCCTCCAGGAAGGCCGTCATCCCCTCCCGGGCGTGGGCGGAGGAGAACAGCCGGGCCGAGAGCGCGGTCAGCTCCGCCGCGTCCCGGTCGAACGTCTCCAGCACCCTAGCCGTGAGCAGCCGTTTGGTCTCGGCCAGGGCCTCGGGGGAGGAGCGGCGCAGGCCTTCCAGGACGGGGGCGAGGGCGTCGTCCACATCGTCGGCGCACGCCGTGAGCAGGCCCGTGCGGACGGCCTCCGCGGGGTCGAAGCGCGCGCCGGTGAGGTAGTGGCGGGCGAGGGCTCGGGGGTCGGCGCGCGGGAGCACCGGCAGGGAGATCACCGCGGGGGCGAGGCCGATGCGTACCTCGGTGAAGGCGAAGGTGGCCGCGGTGGAGGAGACGGCGATGTCGCAGGCGGCGAGCAGGCCGAGGCCGCCGGCGCGGACGTGTCCCGTGACGCGGGCGACGACCGGTCGGGGCAGTTCGACGATCTGCCGCAGCAGGGCGACCAGGGCGTGGGGGTCCGGCGGGTCGCGCAGGTCGGCGCCGGCGCAGAACGTCGTACCGGTGTGGGTGAGGACCACGGCCCGTACGTCCGGGTCCCGGCCGCAGTCGGCCAGGGCCTCGGCGAGTGCGGACACCAGGGACGCCGAGAGGGCGTTGCGGCTGCCGGTGGCGTCCAGGCTGAGGGTGTCGACGCCACGCGCGCGCGTGCGTCCGATCGGTGCGCTCATGTGTGCTCCCTGAGCTGCCGTCGCACGATCTTGCCGGAGGCGGCGCGGGGGACGGCGCCCCTGATAGTGATCCGGCGGACGCGTTTGCAGGGGGCGACGCGTTCGGCGACGTACAGCGGGACGTCGTTCCCGGTCAGGTCGGCGGCGGTGGGGCGGCGGACGACGAAGGCGTGCGGGATCTCGTTGCCGTCCTCGGTGCGGGCGCCGACGACGGCGGCGTCGGCGATGCCCGGGTGGGTGAGCAGGAGAGCCTCCGGTTCGGGTTGATGAGTTCCTTCACCCGGTCCACGACGAACAGCCGGCCGTCCGGGTGGGCAGGCCGACGGGCGGGACGTCTGCGTACTCGCTGCGGAACACGGGTCCTCCAGGGCGGACGCGGCCTAGTACGACTTGGGCAGGCCCAGGGTCTGGTGGGAGACGTAGTTGAGGATCATCTCCCGGCTGACCGGGGCGATACGGGCCACGCGCGCGGCCGTCACCAGCGAGGCGAGCCCGAACTCCCGGGTGAGCCCGTTGCCGCCGAGGGTGTGCACGGCCTGGTCGACGGCCTGCACACAGGCCTCACCGGCCGCGTACTTGGCCATGTTGGCGGCCTCGCCCGCGCCGGCGTCGTCGCCCGCGTCGTACAGACGGGCCGCCTTCTGCATCATCAGCCGGGCCAGCTCCAGGCTGATGTGCGCCTGCGCCAGAGGGTGTGCGACGGCCTGGTGGGCACCGATGGGCGACTTCCACACGGTGCGTTCGCGGGCGTAGGCGACGGCCCTGGCGAGGGCGTAGCGGCCCATGCCGATCGCGAACGCGGCCGTCATGATCCGCTCGGGGTTGAGCCCGGCGAATAGCTGGAGCAGACCGGCGTCCTCGTCACCGACCAGCGCCTGTGCGGGCAGCCGCACGTCGTCCAGGACCAGCTCGAACTGCTTCTCCGCGGCGGTGAGTTCCATGTCGATCGGGTGGCGCGAGAACCCCTCGGTGTCGCGCGGGACGATGAACAGGCAGGGCTTGAGGGTGCCGGTGCGGGCGTCCTCGGTGCGGCCCACGATGAGCGTGGCGTCCGCCTGGTCCACGCCGGAGACGAACACCTTGCGGCCGGTCAGGAGCCAGTCGGCGCCGTCACGGCGGGCGGTGGTGGTGATGCGGTGGGAGTTGGATCCGGCGTCCGGCTCGGTGATGCCGAAGGCCATGGTGCGGGTGCCGTCGGCGAGTCCGGGGAGCCAGGCCCGTTTCTGCTCGTGCGTGCCGAAGCGGGAGATCACCGTCCCGCAGATCGCGGGCGAGACGACGAGCATCAGCAGGGGCGACCCCGCCGCTCCCAGTTCCTCCAGCACGATGGAGAGTTCGGCGATGCCGCCGCCTCCGCCGCCGTACTCCTCGGGCAGGTTGACCCCGAGGTAGCCGAGTGCGCCGGCCTCGGACCACAGTTCGGTGGGGTGGCGGCCGTCCGCGATGGTCCGGGTGAGGTAGTCGCGGCCGTAGCGCCCGCCCAGGGCGGCGACCGCGGACCGCAGGGCCCGGTGCTCTTCGGATTCGATGACGGAGGTCATGGCGCTCCTAGGATTCTTGTACGACGGCGAGCAGCAGGCCCGGTTCCACCTGCTGTCCCGGCCTGGCGTGCAGGGCGGTGAGCGTTCCGGCGGCCGGGGCGGAGATCCGGTGCTGCATCTTCATCGCCTCCAGCCAGATCAGCGGCTGGCCCGCCTCGACGGCCATGCCCTCCGCGAGGCCCTCGGCGACGCGTACGACCGTGCCCGGCATGGGGGCCAGCAGGGAGCCGGGAGCGAGCCGGGCGGCGGGGTCGGGGAAGCGGGGCAGTGCGGTGAGGGCGGTGCCATCGACGTGGATCCGGTCGCCGTACGCGGACACCTCGAACCGGCGCCGGACGCCGTCGATCTCGAGGACGACCAGACGGGCGTCGGCGTGCACGACCCGCACCCCTTCCGCCGTGAGGCCCTGCCTGGTGTGCCGGTAGCGGACCTCGTGCTCCTCGCCGTCCCTCGCGTACCGCTTCACCTGAGGCTGCGACGACACGTTGCGCCAGCCGCCGAAGCGGGAGCGGCCGTGGGCGTCGGCCAGGGCGGCGGCCAGGGGGGCGTACGGGTCGTGGGCCGGCGTGGTCAGCCCGGCGAGGTGACGGTCGTAGAAGCCGGTGTCCATGCGGGCGGACGTGAACTCCTCGTGCCTGAGGGACCGCACCAGCAGGTCGCGGTTGGTGACCGGGCCGTGCACCGTGGCCCGCTCCAGCGCGCCGGCCAGCCGGCGGATCGCCTCGGCCCGGGTGGGGGCGTGGGCGACGACCTTGGCGAGCATCGGGTCGTAATGGACGCTGATGGGGTCGCCGTCGGTGTAACCGGTGTCCAGGCGGACGCCGGCCGGTACGGCGAGCCGGTACAGGATGCCGGTCTGCGGGGTCCAGTCGCGGGCCGGGTCCTCGGCGTACAGGCGGGCCTCGACCGCGTGGCCGCTCGCGCGGGGCGGCACGGTGTCGAGGGCGTGCCCCTCGGCGATCCGGATCTGCTCCGCGACGAGGTCGATCCCGAACACCGCCTCCGTGACCGGGTGTTCGACCTGGAGCCGGGTGTTCATCTCCAGGAAGTGCGCGCGGCCGTCGGCGACCAGGAACTCCACCGTGCCGGCGCCGACGTAGGAGACGGACCGGGCGGCGCGCACCGCCAGCGCGTACAGCTCCTCGGTGAGCGCGGCCGGCAGGGCCGGCGCCGGGGCCTCCTCGATCACCTTCTGGTGGCGGCGCTGGAGGGAGCAGTCGCGGGTGCCGAGCGGCCACACGGTGCCGTGGGTGTCGGCGAGGATCTGCACCTCCACATGGCGGCCGTGTGCGAGGTACGGCTCCACGAACACCTCGCCGTCGCCGAAGGCGCTCGCGGCCTCCGCGCGTGCGCCCTCCAGCGCGGCCGGCAGCTCCTCCGCGCGGCGCACGATCCGCATGCCGCGCCCGCCGCCGCCGGCCGCCGCCTTCACCAGGACCGGCAGGTCGGCGTCGGTGACCCGGTCCGCGTCGAGCGGGGCGAGGCCCATCAGCCGCTTGGCGCGGGTCTTGGACGCCATGGCCTCGATGGCCTGCGGGGGCGGCCCGATCCAGGTCAGACCGGCGGCCTGGACGGCGCGCGCGAAGCCGGCGTTCTCCGACAGGAAGCCGTACCCGGGGTGCACGGCGTCGGCGCCGGCGCTCAGGGCCGCCCGCACGATCAGGTCGCCGCGCAGATAGGTGTCGGCGGGCGCCACGCCCGGCAGCCGTACGGCCGTGTCGGCCTCGCGCGCGTGCAGCGCGGCGGCGTCCGCGTCCGAGTGCACGGCGACCGTGCGGATGCCGAGGCCGGCGCAGGTACGGAAGACGCGGCAGGCGATCTCGCCCCGGTTGGCGACGAGCACACTGGAAATCACGGGATCCCTCACATCCGGAAGACGCCGAAGCCGCCGCGCGCGCCCTCGTAGGGGGCGGTGTGCAGGGCGGAGAGGCACAGGCCGAGAACGGTGCGGGTGTCGCGCGGGTCGATGACGCCGTCGTCGTACAGCCGCCCGGACAGGAACATGGGCAGCGACTCGGCCTCGATCTGCTGCTCCACCATGGCGCGCAGCGCCGCGTCCGCGTCCTCGTCGTACGGCTGTCCCTTCGCCGCCGCCGACTGCCGGGCGACGATCGACAGCACGCCGGCGAGCTGCTGCGGGCCCATGACGGCGGACTTGGCGCTGGGCCAGGCGAACAGGAACCGGGGGTCGTAGGCCCGGCCGCACATGCCGTAGTGCCCGGCCCCGTACGACGCCCCCATGAGGACCGACAGGTGCGGGACCCTGCTGTTGGCGACCGCGTTGATCATCATCGCGCCGTGCTTGATGATCCCGCCCTGCTCGTACTCCCGGCCGACCATGTAGCCGGTGGTGTTGTGCAGGAAGAGCAGCGGGATGTCGCGCTGGTTGGCGAGCTGGACGAACTGGGCGGCCTTCTGGGACTCGGCGCTGAACAGGACGCCCCGGGCGTTGGCCAGGATGCCGACGGGGTAGCCGTGCAGGGCCGCCCAGCCGGTGACCAGGCTGGTGCCGTACAGCGGTTTGAACTCGTCGAAGTCGGAGGCGTCCACGATCCGGGCGATGACCTCGCGCGGGTCGAAGGGGACCTTCAGGTCCTCGGGGACGATGCCCAGCAGCTCCTCCGGGTCGTACCGGGGCGGCTCGGCCGGGCCGGGGTCCGGGTGGGCCTTGCGGTGGTTGAGACGGGCCACGACCCGCCGGGCCTGGCGCAGCGCGTCGGGCTCGTCCAGGGCGAAGTGGTCGGCGAGGCCGGACACGCGCGCGTGCATCTCGGCGCCGCCCAGGGACTCGTCGTCGCTCTCCTCACCGGTGGCCATCCTCACCAGCGGCGGCCCGCCGAGGAACACCTTCGCCCGCTCCCTGACCATGATCACGTGGTCGGACATGCCGGGAACGTAGGCGCCGCCGGCGGTGGAGTTGCCGAAGACGACCGCGATCGTCGGGATGCCGGCGGCGGAGAGCCGGGTGAGGTCCCGGAAGACGGCGCCGCCCGGGATGAAGATCTCCTTCTGGGAGGGCAGGTCGGCACCGCCGGACTCCACCAGGCTGATGCAGGGCAGCCGGTTGGCGAGGGCGATGTCGTTGGCGCGCAGGGCCTTCTTCAGGCTCCAGGGGTTGCTGGCGCCGCCGCGTACGGTCGGGTCGTTGGCGGTGATCAGGCACTCCACGCCCTCGACCACGCCGATGCCGGTGACCAGGGAGGCGCCGACGGGGTGATCGCTGCCCCAGGCGGCCAGCGGGGACAGCTCCAGGAACGGGGTGTCGGGGTCCAGCAGCAGTTCGATGCGCTCGCGGGCGAGCAGCTTGCCGCGCTCCCGGTGCCGCCGGACGTACTTCTCGCCGCCGCCGGCGAGCGCCTTGGCGTGTTCGGCCTCCAGGCCGGCGAGCTTGGCGAGCATCGCCTCGCGGTGGGCCCGGAAGTCGGGTCCCGTGGGGTCGAGGGCCGTTCGCAGAACCGTCACAGCAGGGTCTCCGGGATGTCCAGGTGGCGGGAGCGCAGCCATTCGCCGAGGGCCTTGGCCTGCGGGTCGAAGCGGTGCTGGGCGGCGACGCCGGCGCCGAGGAGACCCTCGACGACGAAGTTCACGGCGCGCAGGTGCGGCAGCACGTGCCGGGTGACGGGCAGGTCCCGGACCTCGGGGAGCAGCCGGCGCAGGCGTGCGGTGGTCAGCGTGTGCGCGAGCCACCGCCAGGCCTCGTCCGTCCGCGCCCACACACCCACGTTGGCGTTCCCGCCCTTGTCCCCGCTGCGGGCCCCGGCGACCAGGCCGAGGGGCGCGCGGCGGACCGGGCCGGGCGGGAGGGGTTCAGGGAGGGGCGGAGGCGGTACGGCCTCCAGGGGGCGCGTCTCCTGGGGCGGCGGCACGGGGACCCGGCGCCCGTCATGGAGGACGGCCATATGGGCTACGGCCCCATGGGGCACGTACACATCCTCGAAGACCCCATAGGGAGCGCCCTTTCCGGGTGGGGACAGCATGTGGAAGCCGGGGTAGCTGGCGAGCGCCAGCTCCACGGCGGCCCCGCTCAGCGCCCGCCCGACCACCTGTGGATCCGGGTCCCGTACGACGAGCCGCAGCAGCGCGCTGGCCGTCTCCTCGGTGTCGGCGTCGGCGCGGTCGGTGCGCACCAGGTCCCAGCGGACCTCCTCCGGCGGCGACGCGGCGAGCGCGCCGGCGAGCTGCTCCCGCACCAGGGCCGCCTTGGCCTCGATGTCGAGCCCGGTGAGGACGAGCACGACCTCGTTGCGGAAACCGCCGAGCCGGTTGAGCCCGACCTTGAGGGCGGGCGGGGGCGCCTCGCCGCGCACGCCCTCGATCCGCACCCGGTCCGGCCCGTCCCGGCCGAGCCGTACGGTGTCCAGCCGGGCGGTGACGTCGGGGCCGGCGTACCGGGCGCCGCCGGTCTCGTAGAGTAGCTGGGCGGTGACCGTGCCCGGGTCCACGAAGCCGCCGGTGCCGGGGTGCTTGGTGATGACGCTGCTGCCGTCGGCGTGGATCTCGGCGAGCGGGAAGCCGGGCCGGCGCACGTCGCCCTCCGTGAAGAAGGCGTAGTTGCCGCCGGTCGCCTGGGTGCCGCACTCCAGTACGTGTCCGGCGACGACGGCACCGGCGAGACGGTCGTACTCCCCGGGCTGCCAGTTGAAGTGGGCGGCGGCGGGCCCGGTGACGAGCGCCGCGTCGGTCACCCGGCCGGTGACCACGATGTCGGCGCCGGCCCGCAGGCAGGCGGCGATCCCGAAACCGCCGAGGTAGGCGTGGGCGGCGAGGGTTCCGGGGTGGGCCGCGCCCAGGTCGTCGCCCTCGACATGGGCGACCCGCACCGGGACGCCGAGCCGGTCCGCCAGCTTCCGTATCTCCCCGGCGAGTCCGGCCGGGTGCAGACCGCCCGCGTTGGTGACGATCCGCACCCCGCGCGCGTGGGCGAGGCCGAGGCAGTCCTCCAACTGGCGCAGGAAGGTACGGGCGTACCCGGCGGCCGGGTCCTTCAGCCGGTCGCGGCCGAGGATGAGCATGGTGAGTTCGGCGAGGTAGTCACCGGTGAGGACGTCCACGTCGCCGCCGGTGAGCATCTCGCGCAGGGCGTCGGAGCGGTCGCCGTAGAAGCCGGAGAAGTTGCCGATACGCAGGGCCACCGGCTCGGACGCGTCGGACCCGGTCGGCGCCACCGGCTCGGGCGCGCCTGAACCGGTCATGGGGTGGTCCCCTCGTCCCGGTGGGGTTGGGAGGCACCGGGTGGAGGGCCGGAACCCCCGGGTGCGGCGTCGGCGTGGTCGGGGCGCTTCGGCGGGCGGCCCGTGCCCGGGGGGCCCGCGAAGGCCTGGGCGATGCCGAGCCAGCGGTCGGCGTCCGGGCCCTCGGCGTGCAGGGCGAGGTCGGCGCGGTGGGCGCGCTGGGTGACGAGGAGGCAGAGGTCGAGGGCGGGGCCGGTGACCCGCTGGGCGGCGTCCGGCGGGCCGTAGGCCCACATCTGTCCGGACGGCGCGGTCACCTCGATGCGGAACTCCTCCGCCGGCACAGGCAGCCCCCGTGCCCCGAAGGCGAAGTCCCGGGCTCGCACCCCGATACGGACCACATGCCGGAGCCGGTCGGTGGGTGCGCGGACCACACCCAGGGCGTCCGCCACGTCCTGCCCGTGGGCCCAGGTCTCCATAAGGCGACCGGTGGCCATAGAGGCGGCCGACATGGGTGGCCCGAACCAGGGGAAGCGGCTGCCGCTCGGGGCGGCCCGCAGCGCCGTGTCGAGCGCGGCCCGGCCCTCCCGCCACCGGGCCAGCAGTTCGGCGGGCCGGAGGCGGGCGCCCTCGTCGGCGGCCTCGTCCACGAAGGCGTCGGGTGACGTCAGGGCCGGACGGAGCACCGTCCCGAACCCGTCCTCGTCCGTCACGGCGAGCAGCGCGGCCCGGTCCGTCCAATGCAGGTGGGCGATCTGGTGGGCGATGGTCCAGCGTGGGGCGGGCGTACCGAGGGCCCACCGCTCCTCGGGCAACTCGGCGACCAGCAGGTCGAGTTGCTCACTTTCCTCACGCAGGTCGTCGAAGACGGGCGTCGGATCGGACATGGGGGGAGCATGGCAGCGGGAGCAGAAACAATCAAGCATGCTTGCATGAATTGGTCCCCCGCTCACCCGGACGCGGAATGGTGCTCCAGGTGGGCGAGCGGAACCGAGGCCGGCCGCAACGCGCTCATACAGTGACCGGAGGAGCCGAACCGAAGGAGCCCGCGCATGCGCCTCACCGTCCGCCCCGTGTCCCGCGCCGACCACCTCTCCTTCGTGGCACAGCGCCCTTCGGCCAGCCATATGCAGGTGCCGTCCTGGGGTGACGTGAAGCCCGACTGGCGGGCCGAGAGCCTGGGGTGGTTCGAGGAGGACGGTCGGCTGGCGGGAGTCGGCCTGGTGCTGTTGCGCCCGCTGCCCCGGACGAAGCGGTACCTGGCGTATCTGCCGGAGGGTCCGGTCATCGACTGGCGGACGCCCGACCTGGAGCACTGGCTGGAGCCGATGCTGGCCCATCTCAGGAACCGGGGTGCCTTCTCGGTGAAGATGGGGCCGCCCGTGGTGACCCGGCGGTGGAGCCCCGAGGCGGTGAAGGCCGCGATCGCCGACCCCGACGCGCACCGGCTGCGCGATGTGCCGGCGACGTCGGAAGAGCCGGGCGGCATCGAACTCGCCGACCGGCTGCGCCGCATGGGCTGGCGGCAGGCCGAGCCGGGCGGGGAGGAGGGCTTCGCCGCCGGGCAGCCCCGGTACGTGTGCCAGGTGCCGTTCGCCGGACGATCGCTCGAGGACATCCACCGCGGGCTCAACCAGCAGTGGCGACGCAACATCAAGAAGGCCGAGAAGGCGGGCGTGAAGGTCGTGCGGGGCGGCCCGGAGGACCTGCCGGCCTTCTACGAGCTGTACGCCGAGACCGCCGAGCGCGACCGGTTCCTGCCGCGCCCGCTGCCGTACTTCCAGCGCATGTTCGGCGCGCTCACCGCCGAACACCCCGACCGGATGCGGCTGTACCTCGCCCACCACGACGGGGACGTGCTCGCCGCGGCGACGATGCTGGTCGTCGGCGGCCATGTCTGGTACTCCTACGGTGCCTCCACCAGCCGTAGGCGCGAGGTCCAGCCCAGCAACGCCGTGCAATGGCGCATGATGTGCGATGCCCATGAACTCGGCGCCCACGTCTACGACTTCCGGGGCATCACCGACACCCTGGAGGAGTCCGACCACCTGCTCGGCCTGCTGCGCTTCAAGGTGGGCGCGGGCGGCGAGGCCGTGGAGTACGTGGGCGAGTGGGACTTCCCGCTGAACCGCCTGCTGCACAAGGCGCTGAACGTCTACATGGCCCGACGCTGAGGCCCTCCCCGGCTTGCACAGCGGATTCGACAGCCTGCGGCCGGCCCGGTGCCGGCGACCGGGCGATCCTGGACGCCGCACCGGCCGCCGACACCCACGACTTCGTCCTCGGGCTTCCCGACGGCTACGACACCCGGGCCGACGCCCACTCGGCGCGGCTGTCCGGCGGCCGGTCGCAGCGTCGGCGATCGCCCGCGCCATTCTGCGGGACGCGCCCGTCCTGGTCCTGGACGGGCCGACCACCGGGCTGGACGCGATGGCCGCCCGCCGCGTCGTCACACCGTTGCGCCGCCTGATGGCGGGCCGTACGACGATCATGATGCCTACGAGTACGGGTACGGGCACGACTACGGGTACCCGGACGGAAGCCGGCTCCGGCCACAGGGCCTCTGAGCCGAGCGACCCGAGTGATCCGAGTGATCCCAGCGACCGGAGTGATCCGAGCGACCGGAGTGATCCGGTCCCAGCATCCGGGACAGTTCCTAAAGGGGTTCACGCACCTGTCGAAGTCCATTACCCTGGACGCAAAAGTACATCCCGATGAACTCCGGCGACCGTACCCCTCACCCCGAGCCAAGCCACAGGACCGCCCGTGACCGCCAGATCCAGCACCGCCACGCCGACCCCGGTCGCCCCCGCCCCGGGGCAGGGCCGCCTCGGCACGCTCGGCCCCGTGGGGCTGGTCCTGACCGGCGGCATCTCGGTGCAGTTCGGCGGGGCCCTGGCGGTGACCCTGATGCCCAGGGCGGGCGCGCTCGGTGTGGTGACCCTGCGCCTGCTCGCGGCGGCGATCGTCCTCCTGGTGGTCTGCCGGCCCCGGCTGCGCGGGCACTCGCGCACCGACTGGGGGACGGTGATCGTCTTCGGCATGGCGATGGGCGCGATGAACGGCCTGTTCTACTCGGCGGTCGCCCGCATCCCACTGGGCCCGGCGGTCACCCTGGAGGTCCTCGGCCCGCTGACCCTGTCCGTCCTGGCCTCCCGCCGCGCCGTCAACGCGCTCTGGGCGGGCCTGGCCCTCGCGGGCGTGTTCCTCCTCGGCGGCGGAGGCTTCGGCGACCTGGACCCCACAGGTGTCGCCTTCGCCCTGGGCGCGGGCGCCATGTGGGCGGCCTACATCATCTTCAGCGCTCGTACGGGGCGCCGCTTCCCCCAGGCCGACGGTCTGGCGTTGGCCATGGCGGTCGCGGCCCTGCTCTTCCTCCCCCTCGGCATCACCGAGGCGGGCACCCGCCTGCTGAACCCCACCACGATCGCCCTCGGCTCGGCGGTGGCGCTGCTGTCCTCGGTCCTGCCCTACACCCTCGAACTCCTGGCCCTGCGCCGGCTGCCCGCCTCCACCTTCGCCATCCTGATGAGCCTGGAACCGGCCCTCGCGGCCACGGCCGGCTTCCTGATCCTCGACCAGGCCCTGTCCGCCACGGAGGCCGCCGCGATCGCCCTGGTCATCGCGGCGAGCATCGGCGCGGTACGCACCCAGGTGACCCGAGGCAGACTCCCCCTCCCCGTCGAGGGCCAGTGACGCCCCACCTGGCCGGCCCGGCCGAGGACCGGTGCCCGCCGTCCCGCGTATCGCGTCGGGCTCCGGCGGACTGTACGGATCACGTCACCTGGACTCGACCGCGGGTCGCACCGGCTCCCACCGGGCCCCCGGACAGTGCGGTCGCGTGACGCCATCGCGTTCCGGCCGCTCCCCCGGTGCCTCTGCTGTGACGCGGTGACGACTCAGGTGATCGTGCTCAACGGTGGTTCTCGGCGTCACCCGCGGCCCAGCCCCCGGACGCCGGCGGGCCCACCGCGTCTCCCCCAGGTGACCGACGTGGCGGCCGGTCGTCTCGCGGTCACGGCGTCGGCTTCGTCGTCCCCGTCCTCCTCTCCAGTGCCTCCGCCAGTACCTCCGCCAGGTGCCTGCCCCGGACTCCGGCGAGCTGGTCCAACTGGGTACGGCAGGAGAAGCCGTCCGAGAGGATCACCGTGCCCTCGGGTGCCTCCCGTACGGCCGGCAGAAGCTGCTCCTCCGCGCAGACCCGGGAGACGTCGAAGTGGCCTCTCTCGAAGCCGAAGTCTCCCGCGAGGCCGCAGCAGCCTCCGCTGAGGTCGCCGGTGAGGCCCGCGGCGGCGCGCAGCCGGCGGTCGGGGGTGTCACCGAGCACCGCGTGCTGGTGGCAGTGGGTCTGGCCGGCCACCGGGCGGTCGACGGCGGGCGGTGTCCAGTGCGGGGCGTGCCGCTCCAATGCTTCGGCGAAGGTGAGGACCGCGGCGGACAGCCGGGCGGCACGCGGGTCGTCGTGCAGGAGTTCCGGGAGATCACCGCGCAGGGCCGCGGCGCAGCTCGGTTCCAGGACGACGACCGGCAGTCCGGCCCGCAGTACCGGTTCCATCAGGTCCAGGGTGCGGCGCAGCACCGCACGGGCGCGGTCGAGCTGGCCGGTGGAGACATAGGTCAGGCCGCAGCAGACCCGGGCGCGGCGGGCCGTGAGCAGCGCGGTCGCCGCCCTGGTCCGGCCGTCGCCGATCACTCCCCGGTGTGGTGGCAGCGTCGGCGGGAGGGCCACGCGCAGGCCGGCGTCCTCCAGGACGCGGACGGCGGCCCGGCCGACGGACGGGGTGAGGTGCTCGGTGAAGGTGTCCGGCCAGAGGACGACGAGGTCCCCGGTGCCCCGGGTGGGTTTCCTGCGGCGCCACCACGCGGTGAACGTCCGTGCCGCCAGCCGGGGGATGTCCCGTTCCGCCGCGATGCCGCCCAGCCGTTTGCCGAGGGCCGCCAGCGGCCGTATCGAGGCGAGCGCGTTGAGGAGGGGGGCCGTGCGCGTGCGGGCGGTCCAGCGCAGCCACTCGGGGAGCCGGCCCATGCTGTGGTGGGCGGCGGGGCGACGGCGGCCGGCGTAGTGATGGTGGAGGAACTCCGCTTTGTAGGTGGCCATGTCGACGCCGACCGGGCAGTCCGAGCGGCAGCCCTTGCAGGACAGGCAGAGGTCGAGGGCGTCCCGGACCTCCGTGGACCGCCAGCCGTCGGTGACCAGTTCGCCCGCGAGCATCTCGTGCAGCAGGCGGGCCCGGCCGCGGGTGGAGTGCTGCTCCTCGCCGGTGGCCCGGAAGGAGGGGCACATCACGGCGGGGCCGGTCATGGAGGCCGTACGGCACTTGGCGACGCCGACGCAGCGGCTGACGGCCGCGCGGAAGTCGCCGCCGTCGGCCGGGTAGCCGAAGGTCACGTCGACCGGGCGGCGGGGCAGGACGGAGAAGCGGAGGTTGCTGTCGAGCGGGGCGGGACGGACCAGCATGCCGGGGTTGAGCAGGTCGTCCGGGTCCCAGAGGGCCTTGGCGCGTTCGAAGAGCCGGACCGTCTCCGCGCCGTACATGCGCGGCAGCAGTTCCGCGCGGGCCTGTCCGTCCCCGTGCTCCCCGGACAGCGAGCCGCCGTGCTGTGTCACCAGGTCGGCCAGTTCCTCGGAGAAGCGGCGGAAGCGTCCGACACCGGCCTCGGTGAGCAGGTCGAAGTCGATGCGGACGTGGATGCAGCCGTCGCCGAAGTGGCCGTAGGGCGTGCCGCGCAGCCCGTGGGCGGTCAGCAGGGCGCGGAAGTCGCGCAGGTAGGCGCCGAGGCGGGCGGGCGGCACCGCGCAGTCCTCCCAGCCGGGCCACGCCTCCGTGCCGTCCGGCATCCGGGTGGCCGTGCCGGCCGCGTCCTCACGGATGCGCCACAGGGTGCGCTGGGCCGCCGGGTCGGTGACGACCAGGGCGTCCACGACGTCGGCGGCGCGGATGATCTCCCGGGCACGGGCGTGTGCCTGCGCCGCCGTCCGGCCGCCGGTCTCCACGAACAGCCAGGCGCCGCCCGGGGGCAGGCCGGCCCCGGCCGGAACGAGGTCGGCGGCCATGCCCTCCACCGTCAGCGGTCCGTGCGGCAGCAGGCCCGCGGCGGCTTCGGCGGCGGCGCTCTCGTCGGCGTACGACAGGACCGCCAGGGCGCGCGCCCGGGGGACCTCGACCAGGCGGACCACCGCTTCGGTGAGGATGCCGAGGGTGCCCTCGGAGCCGCAGAAGGAGCGGGCGACGTCCGCGCCCCGCTCGGGCAGGAGCGCGTCCAGTGCGTAGCCGGAGATGCGGCGGGGCAGGTCCGGGAAGCCCGTGCGCAGCCGGGACAGCTCGCCCGCCACCAGCTCCCGCAGGCCGTCGGGGGCGCCCGCCCAGTCCTGGCCGGGCCGCAGCCGCTGCCCGCGCGCGGTGAGGACGGACAGCTCCCGTACGTTGTCCGCGGTGGTGCCCCAGGCGACCGAGTGGGAGCCGCAGGAGTTGTTGGCGATCATCCCGCCGAGCGTGCACCGGCTGTGTGTGGACGGGTCGGGGCCGAACCGCAGTCCGTGCGGGGCGGCGGCCTCCTGGAGGCGGTCGAGCACGAGTCCCGGCTGCACGACGGCCGTCCGGGCTTCCGGGTCCAGCCCCAGCAGGCCGTTCATGTGCCGGGTGAAGTCCAGCACCACGCCCGTGCCGGTCGCCTGCCCGGCGATCGACGTGCCCCCGCCGCGCGCCACCACCGGCACCCCGTGCGCCCGGCACACCTCCAGCACGGCGGAGACGTCGTCGGCGTCCCGGGGGGCCACCACGCCCAGGGGCACGCGCCGGTAGTTGGACGCGTCCATGGTCACCAGTGCCCGGGAGCCCGCGTCGAAGCCGACCTCGCCCCGGACGGCCCCGCGCAGCTCACCCGCAAGATCTGTCATGCGTCCAGGATGCATCCGATCACGCACAGTCACCGCCTCTTTTCCACAACCCCATCCGTATCGTCGTACAACCTCACAAGTCAGCGTCCCGTGCGACTCGTCTCATCCGACGGACACGCCGCTCCCCCGGCCGACGCCACGGGCTAACCTCGTCCCGTGGCCGACATCCAGATTCCCGCTGACATCAAGCCCGCCGACGGACGCTTCGGCGCGGGCCCCTCCAAGGTGCGCACCGAGGCGCTGGACGCCCTCGCCGCCACCGGTACGTCCCTGCTGGGCACCTCGCACCGGCAGGCGCCCGTGAAGAACCTGGTCGGCAAGGTCCGCGAGGGCATCTCCGAGCTGTTCTCCCTCCCCGAGGGCTACGAGGTCGTCCTCGGCAACGGCGGCTCCACCGCCTTCTGGGACATCGCCACCCACGGCCTGATCGAGAACAAGTCGCAGCACCTCACCTTCGGCGAGTTCTCCTCCAAGTTCGCCAAGGCGGCCAAGCTCGCCCCCTGGCTGGCCGAGCCCACCGTCGTGGCCGCCGACCCCGGCACCCACCCCCAGGCGCGGGCGGAGGAAGGCGTCGACGTCTACGCCTTCACCCACAACGAGACCTCCACCGGTGTCGCCATGCCGATCCGGCGCGTGGCCGGCGCCGACGAGGGCGCGCTCGTCCTGGTCGACGCCACCTCCGGCGCGGGCGGCCTGCCGGTCGACATCGCCGAGACGGACGTCTACTACTTCGCCCCGCAGAAGTCCTTCGCCTCGGACGGCGGCCTGTGGATCGGTGTCTTCTCCCCGGCCGCGATCGAGCGCGCCGAGCGCGTCCACGCCTCCGGCCGTCACGTCCCGGAGTTCTTCAGCCTCCCCACGGCGATCGACAACTCCCGCAAGAACCAGACGTACAACACCCCGGCCCTCGCCACGCTCTTCCTGCTGAACGAGCAGCTCGAGTGGCTCAACGGCCAGGGCGGCCTCGCCTGGTCGACGGCCCGCACGAAGGACTCCTCGACCCGTCTGTACGGCTGGGCGGAGGAGTCCAAGTACGCGAGCCCGTTCGTCGCCGACCCGGCCGAGCGTTCGCAGGTCATCGGCACGATCGACTTCTCCGACGAGATCGACGCCGCCGCCGTCGCCAAGGTGCTGCGCGCCAACGGCATCGTGGACACCGAGCCGTACCGCAAGCTGGGCCGCAACCAGCTACGCGTCGCGATGTTCCCGGCGATCGAGCCGGCGGACGTCGAGGCGCTGACGAAGTGCGTCGACTACGTGATCGAGAAGCTGTAGCCGTCACCGGCACGACAGCGAGGGGCGCCCGGTGAACACCGGGCGCCCCTCGTGTGTCAGCCCCTGTGGGAGACCTCCGACGAGGTGGCGCGGCCGTACGTCCTCAGACCTTGATGCTCCGGCGGACACGGGCGATCACCTGCTGGGCTTCGGTGCCGAACACGGCCGACTCGGCGAAGGTGTCCCACACGCGACGGTAGAGGGCGATCGTTTCTGCCTCGTCCAGCCAGAGTTCGGCGTGCCAGTCCTCGACCACGACCAGACGCTCGTCGAGTACGGAAAAGGGGTTGCCCGGCGGGATTCGGAGTTCTGCGTCCAGGGGCAGGATGCCGAGGCGCACCGTGTCCATGCCCACCACGCCGGACAAGCGGTCCAGTTGAGCAACCAGGACCTCCGCGGGACACACTCGGGCCCGCAGGGCCCCTTCCCACATGAGCAGGTTGAGCCGTCTACCGGGTCGGTACAGCCAGTCCTGCCGCTTCATCCGAGCCCTCACGGCCTCTTCCATGTCTCGCGGGGAGGAACGGAGATCGGTGTAGCGCTCAAAGATGCATCGGGCATACTCGGCGGTCTGAAGCATGCCGCTGACCGCGTTGTTCTCCCACATGTGCAGAACCCGGGACTCCGCGACAAGCGCATTCCAGGTTTCCTGCACAGGGCGGTGACCTGCCGCCAACTGGCGCTGCCAGGAGCGGATATGACTCTCGAAACCCCTGAGCCGGGCGCGGAGTTCATCGAAAGCGGCCGACTGCCCCACGGCATCGGTCCATGCGCGCAGGTCATCGTCCGTGGGGGTCTGCCTGCCGTTCTCCAGCTTGCTGACCTTCGACTGCGGCCACCGCAGCCGCTGGGCCAGCTCCGTACCGGTGAGCCGGCCATCAGGGCTCTCGACGCGAAGCTCCCTGAGCCTGTGGCCCAGCTCCGCGCGCGCTCTCTGATAGTCCGTGCTCACCGGTACTCGCTCTTGTCCTTACGTGTCGCTGTGCATCTCCGCCGTGAACTGCTTCCACGGTACGGCGTGGTGCCAGGCAGCATCCCGCACCATGCAGCAGCGCACCACCTCCGCGGGCTCGGTGATCAGGTCCACATGCGTGAGCTGATCGTCGTCATCGAAGCGCAGGAGGGCGATGAGGCGGCTGTCGAACAGCCAGAAGTCCTCGGCGGGCAGCCGAAGCCGGTCCGCGTCGGTGCGCCACATATTGCGGATGTCCTCGCCGAGTCCGACGTTCCACCTTGCGCTGTCGAGGAGGTATCGCTGACCGGTGGTGGGGGGGCTGGTCCACGATGCGTACCCGCTCGACCCGCCTGCCCTGCGCTGCGTGAGCGCGAATCGTCTCGGCCCACCAGCTATAGACCGATTCTGAATCCTCGCTCTCACCGATCGTTCCGTTCTTGACGAACCGCTTCCACCGTTCACCCGTTTCGTCACTCGCGTACCGGCGGCGCGTCTCCAGTCGCCACGCCGTGTGCTCGAACTTTTCGAACAGTGTGTGGAACTCACCCAGATCGATCGTCCGCACCTGCCGTGTCCGCTCCTTCGGGCCCCAGTCCACCAGGAGATCCCGTGGCACTACGACGGCGACCTCGCCCTCTGAAAGATGCTGAAGCTGTTCGACCTCCTCCGGATCGGTGAGCGGAGGACCGTGCACGATCACCTCCCCACTGTCCAGATCCTCGTGGACGGACGGGCATCCGGTAACACCGCTCCCGGTCCCGTTGAACCGCAACCTGCGTGCCACGCACAACCACCCCCTGGGTGTCGATGATGTTCGTGCGCCAGCATGGCGGTACCTCAGAGTGAATGTCCATGCATTCTGAGTGACCTCACGAGAATAGTGGAGAATATTCGATCCGTTGCTCCCCTCCCCCTCTCTACGGTCATCCCCGAAGCCACACCCACTCGGGGAGACACGGTGACACGCATGGTGAACGCGCGGCAGAAGCACTCGGCGCACCTGCCCCACGGCTTCGACGCCTGGCTGCTGGACTGCGTCCCCGTCGCCGGTTGCGACGTGTGCGTCGCGAACTGGCGGCAGCTCCTCGCCTGCGAGCAGGCCGGTGACATCACGCGGGCGGGGCGTCACGCCACCGAGATCCGTGACCACCCGTCGGGCGTCCACGACCGCCCCTCTCCCCCCATGGACTCCCGCCCGTCCAGGGCGGCGGCGGCCGGACACGGCCGCGACAGCGGAGCAGGAAGGTGCACCGATGGTGAACGGAAGTGACCTGTACGCCCTCGACCTCGACAGCGCCTCGTTCGTGAAGGCGTGCGGGGGAAGTACTCACCCGGACGGCGAGGCCTGCGTGACCCTGGCCCGTATCGGCGAGGACGCCTGGGCCCTCGGTGACAGCAAGCGGCCCGACGCGCAGCCGTTGCGCTTCACCTCGGCCGAGCTGGCAGCCGCCGGCCTCGATCCGGCGCGGTTCGGCCTGTCGGTCTGAGTAACCAGCCGGTCCCCGCGTGGCGCAGCCGCGTCAGGGACCGGCTGCCCTCCTTCTACGCACCGAGTGGGACATCCCGTGCACCATCACGCCTACCTCTGGACCGGGCCCAAGGCCCGCTTCGACCAGGAGGCCCTGCGACGGCCTCCCCATCCCGATCCGCCTCCGCCCGGCAGCAGCCCCGAGCTGATCCAGCGGTACCGCACGGCCGCCGTCGAGTTCCCGGCCTGCGACCTGCCCCCGTTGGAGACGGGTTACTGGCTCGCCAAGCCACGCCGACTGGTGCGCGGCACATGGCAGGACGCGAAGGCGGCGGCAGCCTGGCTGAGTGACCGTCTCACCGAGTACGCACCCCGGTTCGCATCCGAGGCACAGCGCAGCGGCACGCGTCTGAGCACCCTCGTCACCTCCGCAGCCGAGCGGCTGGAATCGGGTGGTGACGTCTCGCTCGGTTTCTACCTCGAACGTCCCGCGTACCTCTCGTTGGCGCTGGTGAGCTGCGCCCCGAACCATCAGCTCCCCACCCTGCCGTGCCCGCTGGGCGTCTGAGGGGAAGGGCGCCCGGTGGCCACCGGGCGCCCTTCGCGCGCCGGCGGGTCAGAAGCGGGGGCTTCGGGGGGTGTGCCGGGGTGCCGGGATGATCTGCGGTTTCACGCCGAGGCCCTGGCTGCCGGACGACTTGCAGGTGACGTCCCGTGCCGGAAGCCTCCCGGTGCTCAGGTAGGCGTTGACGGTGCGGTCGGCGCAGGAGCGCGGGTCCATGGAGTAGACGCCGTGGCCCTCGCCGCCCTTGACGTACACCATGCGCGACCCCCTCAGGGCGCGGTGCATGCCCAGGCCGCTGGCCAGAGGCGTCTGGGGGTCCCACTGGTTCTGCACGGTGAGCAGACCGACGTGGTTGCGGACGGCGGTGACGGGCTCGGTCGGCTTGTCCCAGAACGCGCAGGGCGTGATGTTGGAGCCGAAGTCGCCGTAGAGCGGATACCTGGCCTTGTCCCGGATCGCGTCACGCCGGTACTGCTCCGGGTCGCGCGGCCAGGCCCCGGTGTCGCCGCAGACCACGGCCCAGAAGACAGCGCTGCCGTTGTCGGCCGGCGGCTGCGCGGCGGAAGCGGCGGAAGCCCTGGAACCCGCGTGGGCCGCGGACCAGCGCGGCTCCTGCTGGACGCCCGGGAGGAGGGCGTGGCGGGAGGGCGCACGGCCGTCGGCGGCCTTCTTGAGCTGGACGACCGCCTCAGCCGCGTACTTGGGGCTGAAGAACGCGCCGCGCAGGGCTGCGCGGATGTCGTCACCGGTGACCTTCGCGTCGCCGTCCTCAATAGGGGTGCGGTCGGCCCGGGCGATCAGATCCCAGAACGACTTCCTCACCTGGGTCGGGGTGGTGCCGAGCTTGTAGGTGCGGTGGTGCTGCGCGGTCCACTTCGTCCAGCGGGTGAACGCCGGCTCGCTGCCCTCCGCCCAGATCTGGATCATGCCGCGCCAGACACGTGCCGGGTCGACCGCGCTGTCCAGCACGAAGCGGTCGGTGCGCTCGGGGAAGAGCTGCGCGTAGACGGCACCCAGGTACGTGCCGTAGGAGTAACCCAGGTAGGAGATCTTCTTCTCGCCGAGGACGGCGCGGACGACGTCCATGTCGCGGGCGGTGTTGCGGGTGGTGATGTACCGGAGTCTGTCGCCGTTCCGGGCACGGCACTTGTCGGCGACGGTCCGGGCCCACTTGACGTCGTGGCTGAACGTCGCGCGCTTGTAGGGATGTTCGGAGTTCTGCTCCGTCTCCGTGAGACGGCAGGTGACCGGGCTGCTGCGCCCCACGCCCCGCGGATCGAACCCGATGAGGTCGTACTGCTCGCGGACCTTCCTGGGCAGCACGTCCTTCATCATGACGGGCATGCCCAGGCCCTCGCCCCCCGGACCGCCGGGGTTGAAGAGGAGCGCGCCGTGCCGCTTGCCCGGGACGCCGGCCTTCAGGCGGGAGATGGCCAGCTTGATCGTCGTGCCGTCCGGGCGGCTGTAGTCGAGCGGGACCTTGATCGTCGCGCACTGGTACGCAGCGGGCTCAGACGCGTCGCATCTGTGCCACGCGGGCTTCTGGTTCTCGTACTTCCCCAGCGGTTCCGCCGCGGTGGCCTGCGCCGGCGCGAGAGCGGGAAGCAGCGTTGCCGTGACGCCCACGGCAAGCATGGGCGCCAAGCGTCCTTTCCGCACGATAGCCGTTCCTTTCCGTCAACTTCCGGGACACGGACACCATTTCGTGTTCACGGAGGTCATCGGATCCATCTGCGGAACAGTCTTGCTACGCCTCACGGAGGAGGCGGAAATGGACGTGCGGAGGAGAACCCGGAAGGGCTGATTTCCCTCCGCCCACCGCGTTCAGCCGCGCCGCAGCCGTCGCAGGCCGAACAGGGCCGCCAGTCCGGCCACCACGATCACGGCGCCGACCTTGAGGCTCGCACCGCCGCCCTTGTCCTCCGAGGCGCCGGAACCGCCCTTCGCAGACGGCGACTTCGCGTCCGGGCGGGCCGGGGCGTGTCCTCCGCCCGGACGGCGCTGCCCGCGCCCTCGCTGCCGTACATCAGCTTGGTGCCGTCGGCGGAGTACGACACCGACTCCCCCTGTCCCTGCAACGGCACGTCGAGGCTGCCCTCGCGCTTGATCCGGCCGCCGTCGAAGCCGTAGTACACGCCGCCGAAGTACCCGCGGGCGGCGAGCTGCCGGCCGTCCGGGGAGAACGCGGCGTCGGTGGCCCAGAGGTCGACGGCGGCGACGGGCCGGAAGACGTTGGCGCCGGAGGTGGACAGGGTGGCCGGGCCCTCGTACAGATGCCCGCCGTCCTGCTTCTTGTCGATGATGTAGACGCGCCCGGTCGTCGGATGGACGAGCAGCGACTCGGCGTCGCGGGGCCCGTTCGCGTACTTCACGACGTACTGCGCGGCCGTGACCGTCCGGTCCGTCAGCCGCTTCGGCTCGGGGAACTTGTAGATCCACACATACGGCCACCGGCCGCCGAAGTTGTCGCCGATGTCCCCGACGTAGATCTCGTTGTGCGGGCCGATGGAGACGGCCTCGACGTCGCGCGGGGAGCCGATGCCGCGCAGGGTGATCCGGGCGACCGTCCTGCCGGTGGCGCTGTCGACGGCGTAGAGGTACGGCCCGTCGTCGCTGTCGTTGTGCGTCCAGTAGACACCGGGGTGCAGACGGGAGGCGGCGAGCCCGCTGGATTCGGTGATCCGTGGATCCTTGAGGGTGAACCCCCGGTCGCCGGTTCCGTCGGCGGCGGAGGCGGGCAGCGCGCAGGCGCCGGCGAGCAGCACCCCGGCGAGGACGGCGAACGATCGACGCATGCCCCCAAGCCTGCCATCACCGGCGGGTGTTCGGGGGACGTGCTCCGCCTCACACGCACCGTGGATCCCACCGGCTCCCGCGATCGTCCATCATGACCGGATGCTTAGGTTCATGCCCGTGGGCGACTCCATGACGATCGGGAGCGCGGGCGACCACACGTGGCGTTACCGGCTGTGGCGGCACCTGTGCACGTCGCACGGCGGCCCGTTCACCTTCGTCGGCCCGCGCGAGACGCTGTACGACAAACAGGACGACGCCCCGACGTCCCTCGCCTACGCCGAGCCCGCCTTCCCGTGCGCGCACCTGGCGGGCTGGGGCGAGGGCTGGCTGCACATGGTGCCGCTGATCGGCGACGCCGTACGGGCCCACCGCCCCGATGTCCTCCTCGTCTCCCTCGGCTTGATCGACCTCGGTTTCTACACCAACGCCGAGCAGACCGCGGACAACGTACGGGCCTTCGTCGCCGCGGCCCGCGAGGCCGACCCGCGCATCCGCATGGTGCTGCTGCCGGTGATCCCGAACATCAGGGCCGCGGCCGACCCGTCCTTCGCCGAGCAGGTGGACCGGTTCAATGTCCTGCTCGCCAAGGCCGTGGCCGACCTGGACGAGCCCCGCTCGCCCCTGCTGTCCGCCTCGCCACCGGAGGCGTACGACATCGACACCGACACGTACGACGGCACGCATCCCAACGCGCACGGCGAGCACCGGATCGCGGGGGCGTTCGCGGGGGCGATGTGGGAGGCGTGGGGGGTCGGACGGCCGTACGCGGCCGGAACGGACCGGCCGGGTTCCGGCGTTCCCGGTCACCCTGCGCACGGTTGAACCGCGCGGCCGTGGACGGCCGGGGGCCTTGCCTGGAGCGCACTCCAGGTCGTTGGCTGGTGAACCATGAAGTACACACAGCTCGGACGCACGGGACTCAAGGTCAGCCGACTCGTCCTCGGGACGATGAACTTCGGCCCGCAGACGGACGAAGCGGACAGCCACGCGATCATGGACGCGGCGCTGGACGCGGGCATCAACTTCTTCGACACCGCGAACGTCTACGGGTGGGGCGAGAACAAGGGCCGGACCGAGTCCATCATCGGGAACTGGTTCGCCAAGGGCGGTGAACGGCGCGACAAGGTCGTCATCGCCACCAAGGTGTACGGCAACATGGAGCTGGACGGCGCGTCCGTGTGGCCCAACCAGGACAAGCTCTCCGCGCTGAACATCCGGCGCGCGGTGGACGCCAGCCTTAAGCGGCTCCGGACGGATCACATCGACCTGTACCAGTTCCACCACATCGACCGGAACACCCCGTTCGAGGAGATCTGGCAGGCGATCGACGTCCTCGTCCAGCAGGGCAAGATCCTCTACGCCGGCTCCTCCAACTTCCCCGGTTACAAGATCGCCCAGGCCAACGAGACGGCCGCCCGCCGCGGCGGCACCCTCGGTCTGGTCAGCGAGCAGTGCCTGTACAACCTGTACGAGCGCCGGGCCGAGATGGAGGTCATCCCGGCCGCGCAGGACTACGGTCTCGGCGTCATCCCGTGGTCGCCGCTGCACGGCGGCCTGCTGGGCGGGGTCCTCAAGAAGGAGGTCCAGGGCGGGCGCCGCGGCTCGGGCCGGGCCTCGGACACCCTCGGCGAACCGGCCGCCCGCGCGCGGATCCAGGCGTACGAGGACCTGCTGGACAAGCACGGCCTGGAGCCCGGCGAGGTCGCCCTGGCCTGGCTGCTGACCCGCCCCGGCGTCACCGGCCCGATCGTCGGCCCGCGCACGGCCGAGCAGCTCGATTCGGCGCTCAGGGCGGTGGAGCTGGAGCTGAGCGAGGACGTGCTCTCCGGCCTGGACGAGATCTTCCCGGGCCCGGGCCCGTCCCCGGAGGCCTTCGCCTGGTGACAACGGCCGGCCCCGGCCGCCCCACAGGGCCGGCCGGCACCGCCCCCTCCGCGGGGCCCGCGAGGTACGCCGGCGCTCCGCAGGGGGGCGGAGACCGGCGGCGGCGCTCCGCAGGCGGGGCAAGGACCGGCGGCGCTCCGCAGGCGGGGCGGCGTACGACGGTGCTCCGCGGGGGCGGGGGGAGCGGTGGCTGCGGGGCCTGGGACGGCCGGCAGCCGTCACCCCGCCGACGGCCACCGGCGGTCGCAGGGGTCGCTACTTCACGGCCGCCGCCAAGGCGACCACCACGAACATCAGCACCAGCACACCGGCCATGATCCGGTTCCGCGTCTTCGGGTCCACGCCGTCGAGCCTAACTGCCCGCGCCGAGGGCCCAGCGGGCGACCGCCTCGTACCGGGGCTGCTCGCCGGGCACCCCGGACCTCGGCAGGCTGCTGCGCACGAGGGCGAGGTCCGCGACCGTCCAGGGGGTGCCGGTGAACTCCGCCAGCGCGGTGACGAACGGCTGCACGTCCACCGCCTCCCGGCTGCGGGCCAGCGTGAGATGGGCTTTGTAGCGCCGGTGCTCCCCCATCGGCACCCCGGCCTTCCGTGCCGCCGCCTCGGCCCGGCCGGCCAGCAGCCCCAGGGCCTCCACGTCTCCCCGGACGCCCGCCCACAGCGCACGGCCCTGCCCGAACCGGCCGCCGCCCGCGAGGCGCAGGGCGAACGGCGCCGTACGGTGGGCGGCGCGGGCCAGGCGGTCCGACAGGGCGGGTACGAGGTCGTCGGTGACCTCGCCGTAGAAGGCGAGGGTGAGGTGCCAGCCGGGACGGCCGGTCCAGCGCAGCCGGCCGGCGCCCGGCAGCTCACCCAACCGGGCGGCCTCGGCGGCGAGTTCGTCGGTGACGTCCTCCGGGGGCAGTACGGCGGCGAAGAGTCTCATGTCTTCACCATCCCAAACGCCGGGGGCAGAATGATCCGATGCCGATCACGATCCGCGAAGGCGGCCCCGACGACGTTCCCCTGATCCTGGGCATGCTGGACAGCTCCGTGGAGTGGCTGGTCTCACAGGGCCGTACCCGGCAGTGGGGCACCGAGCCCTGGTCGGGGAATCCCCGGGCCGTGGCCATGGTCGAGCGGTACGCCACCCTGGGCCGGCCGTACGTGGCCGAGGTGGACGGCGTCCCGGCCGCCACCCTCACCCTCACCGACGCCCCGAGCCCTTACCTGGAGCCCGCCGACGAACCCGAGCGGTACATCAGCCTGTTCGCCTCCGACCGCCGGTTCAAGGGGCGGGGCGCCGGGGCCGCCCTCCTCGCCCACGCGGCCCAGGTGACCCGGCGGGAGGGGGTCTCGCTGCTGCGGGTGGACTGCTACGCGGGCGACGACGGCAAGCTGGTCGCCTACTACGAGCGCAACGGCTTCATCCGGACCGAGCCCTTCACCTACGGCGAGGACGCGTGGCCGGGGCAGGTGCTGGCCCGGAGGGTCCTGTAGGCCCCCGGCTCCTGCGGGTTCCCGGGGACCCCGGGACCACTGGGGCTGCCCCGGGCCGCTCACGCCGCCGTGGCCAGCCGTTCCGGCTCGCGCGGGACGAAGCGGACCCGGGGGTGGCCGTGGTGCCAGCCCACGGACAGGCGCAGGCCGCCGACGCGGGCCAGGACCAGTCCGACGGCACCGGCCGCGACGGCCGACACCACACCGCCGGCCGCGAAGCCGATCCGGGCGCCGTAGGTGTCGGTGATCCAGCCGACGACCGGCGCGCCGAGCGGCGTACCGCCCATGAAGACCATCATGAACAGGGCCATCACCCGGCCGCGCATGGCCGGGTCGGTGGCCATCTGGACCGCCGTGTTCGCGGTGACGTTCACCGTCAGGCCGCAGATGCCGATGGGGACCATGAGCAGCGCGAACAGCCAGTACTGGGGCGCGACCGAGGCCACCGTCTCCAGCGTGCCGAAGGCCAGCGCGGCGGCGATCAGGACGCGCAGCCGGGCCGTGCCGCGCCGGGCGGCCAGCAGGGCGCCGACGAGGGAGCCGACGGCCATCAGGGTGTTGAAGAGGCTGTAGGCGCCCGCGCCGGCGTGGAAGACGTCGTCCGCGTAGGCCGACAGCCACACCGGGAAGTTGAAGCCGAACGTGCCGATGAAGCCGACCAGCACGATCGGCCAGATCAGCTCCGGCCGCTTGGCGACGTAGTCCAGGCCCTCCCGCAACTGGCCCTTGCCGCGCGGCGCGCGCTCGACCACGTGCAGCTCGCGGGCCCGCATCAGCAGCAGGCCGGCGAGGGGCGCGGCGAAGGACAGGCCGTTGGCGAGGAACGCCCAGCCGGTACCCACGCCGGTGATCATCAGGCCGGCGACGGCGGGCCCGACGAGCCGGGCGGACTGGAAGTTCGCGGAGTTCAGGCTGACCGCGTTCTGGAGCTGGTCGGGGCCGACCATCTCGGAGACGAAGGACTGGCGGGCCGGGTTGTCGAGCACGGTGGCGAGGCCGACGGCGAACGCGGCGACGTAGACGTGCCACACCTGGACATGGCCGGAGAGGGTCAGCGCGGCCAGGACCAGACCGGTGACGGCCATGGCGGACTGGGTGCCCAGCAGGGTCGGCCGCTTGGGCAGGCGGTCCACGAGGACGCCGCCGTAGAGGCCGAACAGCAGCATCGGCAGGAACTGCAGGGCGGTCGTGATGCCGACGGCCGCGGAGGAGCCGGTGAGCCCGAGGACCAGCCAGTCCTGGGCGATGCGCTGCATCCAGGTGCCCGTGTTGGAGACGACCTGGCCCAGGAAGAAGAGGCGGTAGTTCCGGATCTTCAGGGAGCTGAACATCGAGGTCGTGCGGGGAGCTGGGGTAGTAGTGGCGGTCGGTGCGGGGGCGGAAGGTGTTCCCGATCCCGTACTCAAAAGCGTTCGCCTCCTCCGTCGGCTTGCTTACAGATGTGCGAGCTTCTCCAGCACGGGGGCGGCGGTGCGCAGGGCGACCCACTCGTCCTCGGCGAGTCCCTCGACCAGGCCTGCCAGGAACGCGTTGCGCTTGCGGCGGCTCTCCTCGAGCATGGCCTCGGCCTGCTCGGTCTGGGTGACGACCTTCTGCCGCCGGTCCTCGGGGTGCGGCTCCAGCCGGACCAGGCCCTTGGCCTCCAGCAGCGCGACGATGCGGGTCATCGACGGCGGCTGGACGTGCTCCTTGCGGGCCAGCTCGCCCGGGGTGGCCGAGCCGCAGCGGGCGAGGGTGCCGAGCACCGACATCTCGGTGGGGCTCAGCGACTCGTCGACCCGTTGGTGCTTGAGCCGACGGGACAGCCGCATGACGGCGGAGCGGAGGGCGTTCACGGCGGCAGCGTCGTCGCCATGGGTAAGATCCGGCATGTTCTTTAGCGTAACTCATTACTCTCGCTAAAGACCACCGGGAACGGCCGTGGCGCCCGTGACGCCCGCCACTGCGCCCACGCATCACCCGTACGAGTGAGCCGGTCGCGGAAAACGGCGCACCGGCGGGCCGCCTGTGGCGACCCTCGTACGCATGGGGACCAGTGTGCTCAGCCTGCGGATGGACAGGGAGCTGCTCGAGCGGCTCCGGCACCACGCGGCGAAAAGAGGAATGAGCGTCCAGGACTATGTCGTCCGGACGCTCATTCGCGGTGACTTCGACGAGCGGTTCCGGGCCGCCGTCGAGGAGACGGAGAGGTTCTACGGGGTCACGTGAGACGGGTGGGGCGGGTGGTCGGGGCTCACGTCAGGCCGAGGGCCGGCATCAGGTAGTAGAACGCGAAGACGGCCGAGACGGCGTACATCGCCACCGGGATCTCCCGGGCCCGCCCGGCGGCCAGCCGCAGCACCGTGAAGGTGATGAAGCCCATGCCGATGCCGTTCGTGATCGAGTACGTGAACGGCATCATCAGCATGGTCACGAACGCCGGGATCGCGATCGTGTAGTCGGCCCAGTCGATCTCCTTGATCGAGTTCGACAGGATCAGGAAGCCGACCGCGACCAGCGCGGGGGTGGCCGCCTGGGACGGGACCATCGTGGCGATCGGGGTGAGGAACAGCGCAACGGCGAACAGGCCGCCGGTGACGACGTTCGCCAGGCCCGTGCGGGCGCCCTCGCCGACGCCGGCCGTGGACTCCACGAAGGCCGTGGTGGCCGAGGAGGAGCTGGCACCGCCCGCGGCGACCGCGAGGCCGTCCACGAAGAGGACCTTGTTGATGCCGGGCATGTAGCCCTGGGCGTCGGTCAGCTTGGCCTCGTCGCTGATGCCCATGATCGTGCCCATCGCGTCGAAGAAGCACGACAGCAGGACCGTGAAGACGAAGAGGATGCCGGTCAGCACGCCGACCTTGGAGAACCCGCCGAACAGGCTGACCTGGCCGACCAGGCCGAAGTCGGGCGTGGAGACCGGGTTGCCGGGCCACTTCGGGACGGTCAGGCCCCAGGACGGGATCGTGGCGACCGCGTTGATGACGACCGCGAGGACGGTCATGCCGACGATCGAGATCAGGATGGCGCCCGGCACCTTGCGGACGATGAGCGCGAAGGTGAGCAGGGCGCCCAGGATGAAGATCAGCACCGGCCAGCCGGTGAGGTGACCGCCGGTGCCGAGCTGGAGCGGGACGGTGGTCTGGGCCGCGTCCGGCATCCGGGTGACGAACCCGGAGTCGACCAGGCCGATCAGCATGATGAACAGGCCGATGCCGATCGCGATCGCCTTGCGCAGGCCGAACGGCACGGCGTTCATGACCCGCTCGCGCAGGCCGGTGGCGACCAGCAGCATGACCACGAAGCCGGCCAGGACGACCATGCCCATGGCGTCCGGCCAGGACATCCGGGGCGCGAGCTGGAGCGCGACGACGGAGTTCACGCCGAGGCCGGCGGCGAGCGCGATCGGCACGTTGCCGATGACGCCCATCAGCAGCGTGCTGAACGCGGCCGTCAGCGCGGTGGCGGTCACCAACTGGCCGTTGTCCAGGTGGTGCCCGTACATGTCCTTCGCGCTGCCGAGGATGATCGGGTTCAGCACGATGATGTACGCCATCGCGAAGAAGGTGGCGAAACCACCGCGGACCTCACGGGCGACGGAGCTGCCGCGCTCGGAGATCCGGAAGTAGCGGTCGAGGGGACCGAAGCCGGACGCACCGCCCGGCTTCTCGGGGGTGGGGACCTTGGCAGGTGCCGAGGTGGACATGCGCAACCTCATCACCAGCGGGGTTCCCCCGAGCCCCGTTGGAGTTTCATACGAGCGGAAGTGGTCAGAGACAAACGGTTTCAGTATGAAGGTATGAGAGAGAAGATCGCTATCTCCGCGCGTAGAACGTGCCTGGCACCGATGTCGTGCGCGCCGCCCGCCGCGTCCGCGCCGCCTCGTAAGCTGTCCCCATGGCCAAGTGGACCCCTCAGCACGAAGCGCCGGAGCCCCTGGAGGGCCCCGTGGTCGCCACCATCACCGGCGTCACGATCGTGTGGTTCGTGCTCTTCCTCGTCCAGTTGCCCTTCTACGGCTGGTTCCAGGACCACGGGCACCTGTGGTGGCTGTGGACGTGTCTGGCGGGCGGCGGTCTGGGCCTGATCGGCGTCTGGTACGTGCGCAGGCGGGACGCCGCGCTCAAGCGGGCCGCCGCGCCGCGGCCCGCGCCCGCCGAGTAGCCGCCCGGCCGGCCCGATCCGGCGGGCGACGGGGCGGAACCGCACGTACCGTCGAGAACATGACCCCCATAGGCGCGGGTGCGGAACTCGACCCCGTCCACCCCGCGACCCCGCCCGCGCACCGGCCGGGCGGGCTGACCGGGGCCGAGGTCGCGGAACGCGTCGCCCGGGGACAGGTCAACGACGTGCCGGTGCGCGGCAGTCGGTCGCTCCGGGAGATCGTCCGGGCGAACGTCCTCACCCGGTTCAACGCGATCATCGGCGTCCTCTGGCTGGTCATGCTGTGCGTCGCACCGGTCCAGGACAGCCTCTTCGGCTTCGTGATCATCGCCAACACCGGTATCGGCATCGTGCAGGAATGGCGGGCGAAGCAGACCCTGGACTCGCTCGCGGTGATCGGGGAGGCCCGGCCGACGGTACGGCGGGACGGGTCCGCCGTCGAGGTCGGCACCGACGCGATCGTCCTGGACGACCTCGTCGAGATCGGCCCCGGTGACCGGGTCGTGGTCGACGGGGTGTGCGCGGAGGCGGACGGTCTGGAGATCGACGAGTCGCTGCTCACCGGCGAGGCCGAGCCGGTCGTCAAGCGCCCCGGCGACCGGGTCATGTCCGGCAGCTTCGTCGTCGCCGGCGGTGGTGCCTTCACCGCGACCCGGGTCGGCCGCGAGGCCTACGCCGCCCAGCTCGCCGAGGAGGCGTCCCGGTTCACGCTCGTCCACTCCGAGCTGCGCACCGGCATCTCCACCATCCTCGGGTACGTCACCTGGATGATGGTCCCGGCGGCCCTCGGACTCGTCGTCACCCAGCTCGTCGTCAAGAGCGACGCCCCCGCGGACGCCGTCGCCCGCACGGTCGGCGGCATCGTGCCGATGGTCCCGGAGGGGCTGGTGCTGCTCACCTCCGTGGCCTTCGCGATCGGCGTCATCCGGCTGGGCCGCAGACAGTGCCTGGTGCAGGAGCTGCCGGCCATCGAGGGGCTGGCCCGCGTCGACACCGTCTGCCTGGACAAGACCGGCACGCTCACCGAGGGCGGCATGAACGTCACCGGGCTGCGGCCCCTGGACGGTGCGGACGAGACGTACGTGCGCAAGGTGCTCGGCGCGCTCGGCGAGTCCGACCCGCGTCCCAACGCCTCCCTCAAGGCGATCATCGACGCCTGTCCGGACAGCGACGACTGGCGGTGCGTGGAGTCGCTGCCGTTCTCCTCCGCCCGCAAGTACAGCGGGGCCGCGTTCAGCGAGGGCGACGGCGAGATCAGCACCTGGCTGCTGGGCGCCCCCGACGTCCTGCTCGACCCCGCCGCCCCGGCCCTGGCCGAGACCGGGCGGCTGAACGAGCAGGGGCTGCGGGTTCTGCTGCTGGCCCGGGCCAACCGCGACCTGGACGACGCCGAGCCGGCCCGGGGTGCCCGCCCCACCGCGCTGGTCGTGCTGGAACAGCGGCTGCGCCCCGACGCGGCCGGCACCCTGCGCTATTTCGCGGAGCAGGGCGTGCGCGCCAAGGTCGTCTCCGGGGACAACGCGGTGTCGGTCGGCGCGGTCGCCGCGAAACTGGGACTGGAGGGTACGGCGGTGGACGCGCGGCGGCTCCCCGGCGACCGGCCGGCCCTGGCCGAGGCCGTCGACGCGAACACCGTCTTCGGGCGGGTCGGCCCGCGGCGGAAACGGGACATGGTCGGCGCGCTCCAGTCACGCGGGCACACGGTCGCGATGACCGGGGACGGCGTGAACGACGTCCTGGCGCTGAAGGACGCGGACATCGGTGTCGCCATGGGCTCGGGTTCGGAGGCCACCCGGGCGGTGGCCCAGATCGTGCTGCTGGACAACAGCTTCGCGACCCTGCCCTCGGTGGTCGCCGAGGGCCGCCGGGTGATCGGCAACATCACGCGCGTGGCGACACTGTTCCTGGTCAAGACCGTCTACTCGGTACTGCTGGCGGTGCTGGTGGTGTGCGCGCGGGTGGAGTACCCGTTCCTGCCCCGGCATCTGACCCTGCTGTCCACGCTCACCATCGGCGTGCCGGCCTTCTTCCTCGCCCTGGCGCCCAACGGGGAGCGGGCACAGCCCCACTTCGTGCGCCGGGTGATGCGGTACGCGGTTCCCGGGGGCGTGGTGGCCGGCGGGGCGACCTTCGTGACGTACCTGCTCGCCCGCCACCACTACACCGGCCCGGGCGCCCTGGAGGCGGAGACCAGCGCGGCCACCCTGACCCTGTTCCTGATCTCCCTGTGGGTGCTCGCGATCATCGCGCGGCCCTACACCTGGTGGCGGGTGGCGCTGGTGGCGGCGATGGGCGTGGCGTTCCTGCTCGTCCTCGTGGTGCCGGCCCTGCGGGAATTCTTCGCGCTCGAACTGGTCGGCGTGGAGCTGCCGTGGACGGCGGCGGGGGCGGCGGTGGGGGCGGCGGTTCTGCTGGAGTTCGTCTGGAGATGGGTGGGCCGCCGGTTCGGGTCCTGAGATCCGATCTCGATCATTGCTCAGGACCCGAACCGGCCCGGCTGCGCCGAACGACCGTCGTGACCGCCGCCTCACGGTGAAGGGCCCCGGGAGCACTCTCGCTCCCGGGGCCCTTGACCGTTCCTTGCGTCCGGCGTCCTACTGCACGTCGACGAAGTCACCCGTGGCGCTGACCGCCGGGGTGGTCGAGCTGCCCGCGAAGGAGAAGCGGTAGTAGCCGTCGGCGGTGGCCGTGGTCGTCGTCCGCAGGTTGCCCGTGGAGTCCGTCTTGACGGTCTTCAGCGTGGTGTAGGTGCTGGAGTCCTTCTTGCGGTACTGGAGCGTGACCGGCTGGCCGGTGTAGCCGTGGTACTTGTGGTCCTCCCAGTTGGCGCGGGCGAGCTTGCCCGTCACGGTGAGGGTCTTGCCCTTCTTCACCGGTTCCGGGGAGGCGTTGACCGTCAGCGTGGAGGCGCGCTGGACCAGGGTGGTGCCCAGGCCGAACTGGACGGCCGACTTGTCGTTGTCCATGTCCAGGGCGAGGCCCGCGCCGTGCCAGGTGCCGGCCTGGCTGTTGAACAGCTTCAGGTCGGCGTCGGTCTCGCGCGGGTTGATGTCGATCGGGCCCTTGCAGGCGGCCGTCGTGGACGTCTTCTTGACGCAGGTGGCCGGGTCCTCGCCGCCCAGGACGTTGTCCGGGTCGTCGGAGGAGCCGTGGTAGATCAGCGGGCCGGTGGCGAACCCGTCGCTGGTCGGGTCCAGGCCGGCGGCGTGGGTCAGCGTGAAGGTGACCGTGGTGGAGACGCGGTTGGTCGTACCGACCTTGACCGCCTTGGCGATCTTGAAGTCGGAGAAGGACACGTCCAGGTCGCCGATCGGCGCGGCGGTGGCGGTGAAGGCCGCCTTGCCGGACGTGTGCCGCGCGAGGGCATCGGCGACGGCGGCGCGGTAGGACGACCCGCCGTCGGCCGCGTGCGCGGCCGGCAGGGCGAGGGCGGAGAGGGCCAGGGCGCCGGAGACGGCGGCCACAGTGGCACGGAAGCGCATGTGTTCCTGTTTCCTGTCGGAGAGAGTGCTTGGGGCCCGGCTACTTCACGTCGACGAAGTCACCGGCGGCGCTGACCGCGGCGGTGGTCGAGCTGCCCGCGAAGGAGAAGCGGTAGTAGCCGTCGGCCGAGGCGGTGGTGGTGGTCTTCAGGTTGCCCTTGGAGTCCGCCGTGACCGTCTTGAGCGTGGTGTACGTGCTGGAGCCGCTCTTGCGGTACTGGAGCTTGACGGCCTGCGAGCCGTAGCCGCCGTACTTCAGCGACTCCCAGTCGGCGCGGGTGAGGGCGCCCGTGACGGTGAGGGTCCTGCCCTTCGTCACCGGCTCCGGGGCCGCGTTGACGGTGAGCTTGGCGGCGCGCTGGAAGGAGAAGGAGCCGGCCTTCTCCTTCCAGCTGTAGTCCTCGTCGTTGGCGTCGACCCACGCGTCCACGTACCACGTGCCGGCGCTCTTGTCGGTGAGGTAGTCCGTCCTCGGGTCGATCGTCACCGAGGCGGTGCAGGTGGAGGTGGTGGTGTTCACCTTGGCGCAGGTGGGCTTGCTCGTCGTCGCGTAACCGTTGTCGGGGCCGTAGAGGTCGAACTCGTCGGCGCCCTTGATCCCCGAGCCGTCCGTGGCGGTCACGCTGACCTTGACGGTGACCGCGCTGGAGGTGCCGATCGACACCTTGTTGTCACCGTCCACGACCACCTTGGTGATCTTGGTGTCGCCCTGGCTGCCGTCGGCCTGGGCGGCCGGCACGGCGAGGGCGGACAGGGCCAGAGCGCCGCCGACGACGGCGACAGAGACTCGGAGAGACTCGGATGCGCATGTGTTGTCCCCACGTTCAGATCCAGAGAGTCGCGTGACTCCACACATGTGACGTGGGGACATAGTGAAAGGTTGTACTAGTGATCGGATTTTCGTAGAAGAGCGGTCGCGGTCAGTCGAACCACCGGTCCCGCGCCAGTTCCTCCGTCCGCGACGGGTCCTCCAGCAGCAGCGCTGCCACCTCGAACCGCCGCGGCCACTGATCCGCCGCCCACGCCAGGCCCGCGGCGACGCCCTCCAGGGTGGCCGCGTGCAGCACGCCGTCGTGGGTGAGGCGCCAGTCGATCCCGACGCCGTCCACGACGAGTTCGCCGTGCTCGACGTACGTGCCGGGCGTACGCGGCCCGAGCAGCACCCGCACCGGGCGGGGCACCTCGTGCTCGGTTCCCTCCGAGTGCACCTCCCCGGTGACGGACTCGCTCAGGCGTCGCACCTGGAGCAGCTCGGCCAGCTCGGCGGCCCGCGCGGGCCGGACCGGCAGCAGCGGCACCCCGGCGGTGAACGGCAGCAGGTCCGGGGAGTCGACCACGACGGCCGCCCCGGCGTCCACGACCTCCACCCGCCCGCCGACCACGGCCCGCAGCTCGTCGGGCAGCGTCACCTGCTCGGGGTCGAGTTCCGCCAGCGCCCCGTACAGGCCGTGCAGTTGGGCGGCCGTGACCGGGCGGTCCGGGTCGGCGAGCCGGTCGAGCAGTTCGGCGGCACCGCCGGGTTCGTCCAGCAGCGCGCCGAGGGAGGTGCGCACGCCGAGCGCCCGCAGCACCTGCTCGTCCTCGAACCCGGTGGCGTCGGCCTCGTCGTACAGGCCGCGCAGCAGCGGGTCCCCGCCGGCGGCGAGGAGACCGGCCGGGCGCCGCCCGTCCAGGACGGGGTGCCCGCGCAGCCACCAGGCGGTGTACGGCCGTACGGCCTCGTGGGTGCCGTCGGGCAGCAGGATCCGCACCGGCTGGGTCAGGGCGTCCCGCAGCGGCGGCCGGGCCAGCAGGGCCAGCGCCTCGGGCCAGTGGGCGTCGTCCACCAGGTCCAGATCGCGGACGGCGACGAGTTCGGTGGCGACCGGCGGCACCGGGCTGTCCGGGAACCGGTCGAGGATGTCCTCGCACCACACGTCGACGGCGTCCAGCAGGCCGGCGTCGTCGGGTTCGGCGTAGTCGCTTTCGCGGGGCTCCAGTTCGTCCGGGTCGAGGACGACGTCGGTGGCGCGGACGAGCGCGAAGTCGGCGAGCACCCCGCAGGCGGCCAGCGGCTGCTCACCCCACCGCTCGGCCAGGCCGGCGTCCACGGCGGCCAGTTCACCGTCCCGGATCACCCGGGCGAACGGGCTGCCGGGGAGGACGAGTTCACCGGCGGGCGCGAGTTCACCGTCCTCGTCGGGCAGTGCGAGGGCGCCCAGCCAGGGTTCGTCGCCCGGCTCCAGCCCGGCGTCCCGGACCAGGGCGAGGACGGTCTCGGCCAGTTCCTCGGCGTCCGGCGCGTCCTCCTCCCAGCCGATCCCGCCGCCCTCGTCCAGGGAGCCGGCCACGGCGGCCCGCACCTGCGGGGTGGTCAGCACCGCGCGCGGCGACGCGGGCAGCGCGCCCAGCTTCTCCAGCAGCGGGTGCGCGGCGTCCTCGTGGGCGACCTTCAGCCCGAGCCGGCCGAGGACGTCCGGGTCGACGGGGGCGGCGTCGGGGGTGGGCAGGAGGACCTGCCGGGGTCCGACGGCCGTACGGCCGTCCGCGAGCGGCACCGGCAGCCCGGAGAGCCGGTCGGGGTCGACCCCGGCGAGGCTGTCGTAGAGCCGCCACCACCAGTCGGGGTCCTTCTCCAGCCCGGCGAGCCGGTCGACGGCGTCGGCGAGCGGCAGCCGGGCCACGCCGAGGGTGCGCAGCTCGGTGCGCCGCTCCAGCCCGGCGGGCAGCAGCGTGGGCAGCACCTCGGCGAGGACGCGTACGGTGCCGGACCCGGCGCCCTCCACGACCTCGGCGTCCCGGGGCCGCAGGGCCTCGGGCAGCTCCTCGTCGCCGCCCGTCTCCACGGCCGGCGGCAGGAAGGCGGTCCGCGGCAGCCGCTGAAGGACCGCCTGCCGCAGCGCCCCGTCCAGCTCGCCCCGGCCCAGCGGCCCGGGCACGAGGCCGATGATCCCGTCCGTCACCGGCCGCCACCCGGCGAGGAGTTCGGTGTAGACGTCGGCCGCGCGCTGCACCAGGAAGTCGGTGAGGGGGCCGGGTGCCGCGTGCCGGCGGGTGGTGTCGAGGGGGAAGGAGGCGATGAGCAGGGCGGGCACGCCCAGGGGCTCGTCGCTGGGGGTCGGCGCGTGCAGGACGGCGCTCGTGCGGGGCGGCACCGGCCGCCCCTGCTCGTCGGCGGGCACCGCCCAGGTCACCGACCAGTGGGGCCGCAGCCGCTCCTCCACGGGCCGGTCGGCGAGCAGGTCGGGGGTGAGCGGGCCGTGCGCGGACGCGGTCCGCCACGCCGTCGCGCCCTCCCGGGAGTCCTCCACGACGGTGACGGCGTCCCGCACGTGCCGGCGCAGGGTCCGGGCCGGCGCGTCCTCGACCTCGATCACGACCTCTTCCAGGCCCGGCAGGGCGAGGAGCAGCGCGTCGTCGACGGCGTCGAGCAGCCGCTCGGCGAGACCGGCCGCGGCGGCGTCCCGCAGCGGCAGGATGACGGCGGTGTCGTACGGGTCCGGGGCCGTGCCCTCGGCGGCGAACGGCAGCCGCAGCAGGGGCACGTGTCCGTCGCGGCGCCGCACCTCGTCACCGAGTCCCGGACTGTGCCGGGCGGTGCCGGCGGCCAGTTCCCGCGCCTCGGCGAGGGACCAGCGCACCCCGCCGTGCCGTCCCACGATCGCGGGTTCGTCCGTCACCGCGAGGACGGCGGCGAAACCGACGCCGAACCGGCCGACGGCGCCGTGCGTGTTCCCGGCGTCCCGCTTCGCGGAGGCCCGCAGCGTGGACAGCGACTCGACACCGCCCGCGTCCAGGGCCGCGCCGGTGTTCGCGGCCACCAGCACGCCGTCGCGGAGGGTGAGGCGCAGCCGCCCCGGTACGTCCGCCCGGGCGGCGGCGTCGGCGGCGTTCTGGGCCAGCTCCACCACGAGCCGGTCGCGGTAGCCGCCCAGGACGAGGTCCTCCTCGGCGTTGGCGTCCTCACGGAACCGGGCGGGGCTGGTGGCCCAGGCGTCGAGAACGCCGCGGCGCAGACGGGCGGTGCCGAAGGGGTCGGCGCCCTCGGCCGCAGGCCGCACGAACTTGCTCACGTTCACTCTCCTCGTCGACGTGAGGTCGAAGGTACAGCGCGGGCGGTCGGGAGACCGAAGGGGCGGGGTGACCGCGGGGCCGGGGACGGTCGCCCGGGTACGGCAACACCGGTGGCCAGGGGGAACACCGCTCGGCGGCGTCATGCCCCCGGGTCAGGGTCCCGGTCCGGGATCGGGGTTGACGGCACGGCCCAGACCGGCGCGCGCGGCCTCTAGCTGGGCGGCGAACGCGATGCCCAGGAACAGGGCGACCGCCGTGAGGTTGGCCCACAGCAGCAGGGCGACGAACGCGGTGAGAGGCCCGTACACGGCGCCGAAGGAGCCGCTGCGGGAGACGTAGAGGGTCAGCAGCCAGGTCGCGACGACCCACAGCACCAGGTGGACGGCGGAACCGAACGCCAGCCAGGTGTACCCGGGCTGGTCCCGGCGCGGCGACCAGCGCAGGATGACGGCGGACGCGACCCAGGCGAGGGCCGTGCCCACGGGCACCTCCAGGGCGCCCCACCACGCCGGAGGCGCGGACAGGCCGAGCGCCTCGGTCGTCGCGGCGCCGACGGCCTCGCCCGCGACGAGGACGAGGAAGCCCAGGACCATCGGCACCCCGGCGGCGAAGGCGAGGAGCACGGCCCTGCCGTACTTCCGGGGGAAGGGCCGGTCCCGTTCGATGCCGTAGATGCGGTTGGCGCCCCGTTCGACCTGGCCCATGGCCGAGGCCAGGTTGAGGACGGAGAAGGCCAGGCCCAGGCAGAGCGCGACCTTGCCCCACATGTCGGAGCCGGCGGTGCGGCGGGTGCCGCGCAGCGCGTCCTGGATGACGTCCGAGCCGCCGCCCGGCACGATCCTGCGCAGGGTCAGCTCGATGACGCGGCCCACGCTCTCCGTGTGCGCGGCCGTGGCGAGGCCGACGAGGGCGATGACGAGCGGCACCATGCCCAGCACGATCTGGAAGCCGAGGGCCCGCGCGTTGGTGAAGCCGTCGGCGTAGCGGAACCGGGAGAACGCGTCGAGCAGCAGCCGTACGCCCCCGTAGCGCCGCAGCGCGGTGAACGCCTCGTCGCCGGAGAGTTCCTCCCCGATCATGTCCCGCGTCTGCGGGACGTGGACCACCGTCCCCATGGTCTGCGTCTCCTCAGCGGTGGAAGCGGGCGGCCGTCACCGCGGGCCCGGATGGTTCCCGGGACCGTTGCCGGGCCCGGCCAGCGGTGTCGGCGACAGCGCCGTGGGTTCCTCACCCGGCTCCAGCAGGGTGTCCGCCGCGCCGACGATCAGCGGATCGGGGGTGCCGACCGCCGTGGCGTCCTTGGCGAGGTAGTCGAAGCGGTCGAGCAGACTGCGCATCGCTTCCAGCCGGCCCCGCCGCTTGTCGTTGTTCTTCACGACCGTCCAGGGCGCGTGTGCCGTGTCCGTCGCCCGGAACATCGCGACCTTGGCCGTGGTGTAGTCGTCCCAGCGGTCGAGGGAGTCCAGATCGGTGGGCGAGAGCTTCCAGCGGCGTACCGGGTCGATCCGGCGGATCGCGAACCGGGTGCGCTGCTCGGCGCGGGACACCGAGAACCAGAACTTCACCAGCAGGATGCCGTCGTCGGTGAGCAGCCGCTCGAACATGGGGGTCTGCACGAGGAACTGCTCGTACTCGGCTTCCGTGCAGAAACCCATGACCCGTTCCACTCCCGCCCGGTTGTACCAGGAGCGGTCGAAGAAGACGATCTCGCCGCGGGCGGGGAGGTGCGTCACGTACCGCTGGAAGTACCACTGTCCCGCCTCGCGCTCGGTGGGCTTGTCCAGCGCCACCACGCGGGCCCCCCGGGGGTTGAGCCGCTCGGTCATCCGCTTGATGGTGCCGCCCTTGCCGGCCGCGTCCCGGCCCTCACAGACCACGACGACCCGCCGGCCCGTCTCCTTCACCCAGCGCTGGAGTTTGAGCAGCTCTATCTGGAGTATCCGCTTGGTCCGCTCGTACTCGCGCCGGCCGAGCCTGCTGTCGTAGGGGTGGTTCTCCCGCCAGGTCTCGACCGGCCCGCCGTCGGCCCCCAGGAGCACCGGCCGTTCCGGTTGCCGGTCGTCCACCTCCAGACCCCGCAGCAGGTCGTCCTTCCTCACCGTGCCGTGGGTGCCCCGTGTCTCCGTCACCTGCTCGTGCTCGGCCATGGACCGCCTCTCCCGCCTGGCCACTCGCCGGGGCCATCCCGCCGGACCCCACCGCGGTCCTTCTCCCGCCTGCCCGCGAAGACCGAACCCAGACACACGACCTGGCCGCCGGATGACCGCCGTCCGCCTCCGCCCTGTACGGTCGCTACGGTCGTCCCTATCCGTACAGCGCGAGACAGGAGGGCCCGCACGTGCCGGAACTGCGTCTGGGACCAGTGCTGAGGTACACCGACGACTCGTGCGCGACCGTGTGGGTCGAGACGAGCCGGCCCTGCACGGTGCAGGTGCGCTGCTCGGACGGTGCGGGCGGCACGGCCCCCACCTTCCAGGTGGCCGGACACCACTACGCGCTCGTCACGGTCACCGGGCTGCGGCCGGACGGTTCACCGTCGTACGAGGTGTTCCTGGACGACGCCCCGGTGTGGCCGCTGCCCGACTCCCGCTTCCCGCCCTCCGTGATCCGGGCACCCGGCGCCGGCGACGCCGTCCGGGTCACCTTCGGGTCCTGCCGCTGGGCGGCGCCCCCGGCCGACGGCACCGACCCGGTCGGCCCGGACGCCCTGGACACCCTCGCCACCCGGCTGGCGGCCGACCCCGGCGCCCGGCGCCCCGACGTCCTGCTGCTCCTGGGCGACCAGGTGTACGCGGACGAGACCTCCGAGAACACCCGGCGCTGGCTGGCCGGCCGCCGCGACCTGGACCAGCCGCCCGGCAGCCAGGTCACGGACTACGAGGAGTACTGCCACCTCTACCACGAGTCCTGGCTCGACCCCGAGATCCGCTGGCTGCTGTCCACCGTGCCCAGCTTCATGATCTTCGACGACCACGACATCGTGGACGACTGGAACACCTCCGCCTCCTGGCTCGCCGACATGCGCGCCACCGACTGGTGGCAGGAACGGCTCCTCAGCGGCCTGATGTCCTACTGGGTCCACCAGCACCTCGGCAACCTCTCCCCCGCCGAACTGGCCGCGGACCCCGCCTACGCCGCCGTACGCGCCGCCCAGGACGGCACCGACGCGCTGCGCGACCTCGCCACCCGCGCCGACGCCGACCCCACCGCGGTCCGCTTCAGCTACCGCCGCGACTTCAGCCGGGTCCGCGTGGTGATGGTGGACTCCCGGGCGGCACGCGTCCTGGACGAGGACCGCCGGTCCATGCTCGCCCCCAGCGAGGCCGACTGGCTGCGCGAACAGGTCCTGTCCGACCCCGGGTCGTACGACCACCTGCTCCTCGGCACCTCCCTGCCCTGGCTGCTGCCGCACCTCGTGCACGACACCGAGAACTGGGACGCCGCCCTGTGCGCCGGGGAACGCGGGGCGCGCTGGGCCCGCTTCGGCGAGTACCTGCGCCGCCGCGCCGACCTGGAGCACTGGGCCGCCTTCCCCCGCTCCTTCGCCTCCCTCGCCGCGCTGATAGCCGAGACCGGGACCGCGCCGGACGCCCCCGCGAGCGTGTGCGTCCTCTCCGGGGACGTGCACCACGGCTACCTGGCCCGGGCCTCCTGGCCCACCGACGGACCCGGCACCCCCGTCGTCCAGCTCACCTGCTCACCCGTCCACAACTCCGTGCCCCTGTCGATGCGGATCGGCTTCCGCTTCGGCTGGAGCGCGCCGGCCCGCCTGCTGGGACGCCTCCTCGCCCGGCACGGCCGCTGCGAGCGGCCTCCGGTCACCTGGCGGAAGCAGGGCGGGCCATGGTTCGGCAACCAGCTCATGACCCTGACCCTGCGCGGCCGCGCGGCCCACCTGCGCCTGGAACTGACCACCCCGGAGGCGGAGTTGCGCACCGCGCACGAAACCACGCTGACACGGGGGTAGTTCAGCCGACGGCCGCGTGCCTGATGAAGTCGGTCCAGGCCGCGGGCGCGACGGTGAGGACGGCTCCGCCGGTCTGCTTGGAATCGCGGATGTGGATGGTGGAGGGGGCGGTGGCGACCTCGACGCAGGAGTCGCCCTCGCTGCTGCTGCTGTAGGTGCTCTTGAACCAGTGCAGGCCGACTTCGACGCAGGAATCACCGTCGGGGCCGTCGCTGTAGCTGCTCTTGAACCAGCGGATCATGTTGCCCCCAGCAGATGCTCGATGAAGGACCTCGACTCGCGAGGAGTGAGCGCCTGCGCCCGGATGATGCCGTAGCGCAGCTCAAGGATACGGAGGTGCCTGGGCTCGTCGACTGGTCGGCCGTTGACCACGGCTGGTGACCGGCCCACTGCCGAGCCGTCCGCGAACTTCAGTACCTCGATGCCACCGGCCGAACCGGCGTGCTCCTCACGGTCCATGGGCATCACTTGAAGCTCGACGCTGCGCAACTCACCAGCGGTGAGCAGGTGTTCCAGTTGGCGGCGCAGCACTTCTTTCCCTCCGAGCGGTCGTCGTAGCGACCACTCTTCCAGGACGAAGCTGACCTCGGGCGCCGGATCCCGCTCGAAGATGGACTTTCGAGCCATCCGCGCTGACAGGTACCGCTCCACCTCTGCGTTGCTGTAAGCGGGGCGCCGCATGAGAAGCAGGGCGCGAGCATACTCGGACGTCTGCAAGAGCCCGTGGATGTTCAGGGGATCGTAGAGCTGAACCTCGACCGCCTTGGCTTCCCTCTCCGCCAGCGCCCGGACCTTCTTCGGATAGCGGACCTTCTCCACGTCCTCCTTCATCGCGGCGAGCAGCCCGCCCGCGTCGAGGATCCTGTCGGCCTTGTCGAGGTACTCCGGCCTGGGGATCCGTTTGCCGGACTCGATCTTGTAGACCATGTCCTCGCCGTACCCCGCGGCCTTGCCGAAGTCGGCCACGCGCATGCCCCGCGCCTCGCGGCGCAGTCTCAACTGGCGCCCCACCGTGGCGATGACGGCGAGCCCCCAGTCGTCATCGGGATCGACCTCCCACCCCGGCTCCTCTTCCTCGCTCACAGCGCGCCCCCTTCTCGACAGCCCGGACCCGTCCGGACAAGCGATGGACAGTGACCGTACGCAACCGCGCAGTCACTGTTCACAGGTAGCAGGCGCGGCCACTCTGAGTGCTGTGAACGAGCAAATCTCCACCCCCGTCCCGAACTTCACGGTGCAGCTCTCGCCCACGCCCCGAGGGGCCCGGCTGGCCCGGCTGCTGGCCACGGAGCGGCTCCGTGCCTGGGGACTTCCGCTGGACCCCGCGGAGCTGATCGTGGCGGAGCTGGCCGCCAACGCGGCCACCCACGGCCGGGTCACGGGCCGGGACTTCCGGCTGACGCTGTACGCCGTCGGGGACACCCTCCGTATCGAGGTGACCGACACGCGCGGTGACCGGCTGCCCGAGCGCGGCCGGCCCGCACCGGACGCCGACACGGGCCGGGGGCTGCTGCTCGTGGACGCGCTCGCGCGGCGGTGGGGTACGGCGCCCGGGCCGTCACCGAGGAAGACCGTGTGGGCGGAGGTGTGCCTGCGGTCGGGGGACGGCCCGGCGGCGGGAGCCGTGGGTCAGGAGTGCCCGAGTTCCGCCGTCTCGTCGTCGCCGATGTCCGGGACGGAGCCGGAGTCGCGGGCGGGGCGGAGCGGGAAGGGGTCGACCCGGGTCTCGTCGATGACCGGCGCGGCCGGCTGCGGGGGCTTGGGCATGACCGCCGCCTCGGAGTGGCCGCCGCAGCCGTAGGCGAGGGAGACCACGCGGCCGTCCGCCGGCGAGAACTCGTTGGCGCAGACGCCGAAGGCCTGGCCGAGGGAGCCGCCGATGGGGGTGAGGAAGCCGCAGCTCACGCAGCTCGCGGGGGCCGCCTCGGCCATGGGGGTCTTGGGGCCGAAGGCCTCTTCCCAGCGGTCGGCGGCGCTGTGCAGGCCGTACCGGGACAGGACGCGGGCCCGGCGCATGCCGAGTTCCTCGGCGACGGCGGCGATCGTCCCCCGGGCGGGGATGGCCGGCAGAGCGGCCGGGGCGCCGGGGGTGACGTCGGCGTCCTCCGCCTCCGCCAGTTCCCGCATCTCCTCGGAGACCGCCGCGCTCGGCAGCGGCTCCTCCTCGCCGGTGTAGCCGGGCTCCAGGCGCAGGTCGTCCTGGTCGGTGGGGAGCAGGTCGCCGGGGCCGAGATCGCCGGGGCGCAGGCGCTCGCTCCACGGGACCCACTCGGGGGCGAGGAGGGCGTCGGGGCCGGGCAGGAGGACGACCTCGTCGAGCGTGACGGCCTTGGCGCGGGAGGCGCGGGCCACCGTCACGGCCCAGCGCCAGCCGCGGTAGCCCAGCTCCTCGCACGCGAAGAAGTGCGTGACAACGCGGTCGCCCTCGGACACCAGGCCGCTGTGCTCACCGACCACGCCGGGCGCGGCGGCCTCCTCGGCGGCGGCGCGTGCGAGGTCGACGGCCTCGGCGCACAGGCGGTCGGGGGTGCGGCTTCGCGTGGTCGCTGCGCTCACAGGTATCGCTTCTCTCCTACGCCGTCTCATCGAGTGCGGCTGCCTCCGGCGGTTTCGCCTACGGAGCGGACCAGGGGACCGCATCGACGTCTGCATCCGCGCGCCCGGGCGCACCTCTGCCATCCATTCTGCGTTATGGCTGAGATAGGCACGCTACACCGGGCGGGATTCGTGGATTCCCCGACCCGGCCACCCGCCCCGGCCGAGTGGCGGGCGCGGGACCCCGATCCGAAGCCCCGGCGGGCCCCGATCAGAGCTTTGTACGCCGCCACACGCATCTTAAGGGCACTATCCAAGCCGATCTGGGGGCACTATGAACGTCGTGGCAGCCGCGGACAAGGTAGAGGGTCGGGGCGGCGGTTCGGGCCGGGTGGGTGGCGCCGTCCGCTCGGTGGGGCGTGCCCTGCACCTTCCGGTCACCGGCCCGGCGCGGGGCATCCGCAGAGTGACGCACGCGCACGGGGCCGGCGAATCGGGCCTGGGCAAGCTGATCGAACTGCACGCGGTGAACGGCGCCGGCGACGTGATGATCACCGTGGCGCTCGCCTCCACCGTGTTCTTCTCCGTGCCCACCGACGAGGCCCGCGGGCGGGTCGCGCTGTACCTCGCCATCACCATGGCGCCGTTCACGGTGCTCGCTCCCGTGATCGGGCCCCTGCTGGACCGGCTGCCGCACGGGCGGCGGGCGGCGATGGCCGGGGCGATGCTCGCGCGGGCGCTGCTCGCGCTGATCATCTCGGGCGCGGTGGCGAGCGGCAGCCTGGAGCTGTACCCGGCGGCGCTGGGCGTGCTGGTGGCGTCGAAGGCGTACGGCGTGGTGAGAAGCGCCGTCGTGCCCCGGCTGCTCCCGCCCCGGTTCTCGCTGGTGAAGGCCAACTCGCGGGTGACCCTCGCCGGGCTGCTCGCCACCGGTGCCGCCGCGCCGGTCGCGGCGGGACTGCACGCCATGGGCGATCCATGGCCGCTGTACGGCGCCTTCGTGATCTTCGTCGGGGGAACGATCCTGTCGTTCTCCCTGCCGCCCAGGGTCGACTCGGCCAAGGGCGAGGGCAGGGCACTGCTCGCGGGCGACGAGGGCCGTCCGCACAGCTCGTGCCGTATCCCGACGAAGCGGCCGGGGCTGCGGACCGTCGGGCCCGCCGTCACGCACGCGCTCGGCGCCAACGCCGGCCTGCGCTGCCTGTCCGGCTTCCTGATCTTCTTCCTCGCGTTCCTGCTGCGTGAGCACCCGCTGACCGGGGAGAGCGCGGCGGTGTCCCTGGGCGTGGTGGGGGTCGCGGCGGGGACGGGCAACGCGCTGGGGACGGCCGTGGGGGCGTGGCTGAAGTCCCGCGCACCGGAGATCATCATCGTGACCGTGGTCGCGGTGGTCCTCGGCGCCGCGATGATCGCCGCCCTGTTCTTCGGGGCGTTCCTGGTGGCCTGCCTCGCCGCCGTCGCCGGGTTCGCGCAGGCGCTGGCCAAGCTGGCGCTCGACGCGCTGATCCAGCGGGACGTGCCGGAGGCGGTGCGGACCTCGGCGTTCGCCCGCTCGGAGACGCTGCTCCAGATGGCGTGGGTGTTCGGCGGCGCGGTCGGCATAGTGATGCCGCTCAACGGCACGGTGGGGCTGCTGGTCGGCGCCGCGTTCGTGGCCGTCGGCTGGCTGACCACGCTGCGGGGGCTGCTCGCCTCGGCCCGGCACGGCACCCGGCCCCGGGCGCAGGTGGCGTGACGATCCGGGCACGCCGCACCCCGCGTGGGCGGACGGCCACGGGCGCCCGATAGCCTTCGGCCATGACCACGCTGCAATCCGTTGTGCGACGCCGCCGCGCCGTCGCCGCCGCCGGCGCCGTTTCCGCCGGACTGCTCGTCCTGTCGGCCTGCGACAAGCCGACCCCCGTCGCGACGATCACCGTCGGCAGGAGCTCGGTCAACGCCGAGGCTCTCTGCTACAACGACGGCAAGGCCCTCGACGACAAGTCGCTGGCGAAGTGCGTCAAGAAGGCCGGCGACGTCGAGTCGATCAAGGTCGGCCAGGACGAGACCGTCCGCGTCGGCGTCGACCCGAAGATCGCGGACGCCGGCTGGATCCTCCTGGTGAACGGCCGCCAGTTCACCGACACCAGCAAGGAGACGTACCGGACGATCCCGAGCAGCGCCTTCTTCAGCGCGCAGTACGGCACCCAGGGCAACACCAACACGGTGTCCATCCGCATGGGCGGCAAGTCGAACGAGGGCGTCTGGTCCTTCAAGCTGAAGAAGGCCTGATCACGACGGCGGTACGGGTCCTGGTCGCCACCGCGGTCCCCGTCGAGCGGGACGCGGTGGCCCGGGCGCTGCCCGCGGCCGAGGAGATACGGCTGCCGGGTGCGGTGCTGTGCCGTACGGCCGCCGGCTGGGACCTGCTGGCCGCCGGGGTCGGCCCGGCGCTCGCCGCCGCGTCCGCCGCCGGTGCCCTCACCGCCGCCGCGCTGGCCGGCCGGCCCTACGGCCTGGTGGTCTCGGCCGGGATCGGCGGCGGCTTCGCGCCCGGCGCGCCCGTCGGCTCGCTCGTCGTCGCCGACGCGGTCACCGTGGCCGACCTCGGCGCCGAGACCGCCGACGGCTTCCTGCCGGTCACCGAACTCGGGTTCGGAAACGTCACCCACCGCCCGCCGGAATCACTCGTACGAGTGGTGTCCGAGGCCACCGGTGCCCGCACCGGCACCATCCTGACCGTCTCCACCGTCACCGGCACCGCCGCCCGCGCCGCCGCCCTGCGCGCCCGGCACCCCGGCGCGCTCGCCGAGGGCATGGAGGGGTTCGGGGTGGCCGAGGCCGCCGCCGCGCACGGGGTGCCCGTGCTGGAGATCCGCGCCGTCTCCAACCCCGTCGGGCCCCGCGACCGTGCCGCCTGGCGCATCGGCGACGCCCTCGCCGCCCTCACCGAGGGCTTCGGGAAGCTCGCGCCCGCACTGGAGAGTTGGAACCCCCATGAGCACTGAGCCGCTGAAGATCGCGTACTCGCCCTGCCCCAACGACACCTTCGTCTTCGACGCCCTCGCCCACGGACGCGTCCCCGGCGCCCCCGCGCTGGACGTGACCTTCGCCGACATCGACATCACCAACGGCATGGCCGAGCGCGGCGAGTCGGACGTGCTGAAGGTGTCGTACGCCGTCCTGCCGTACGTCCTCGACACGTACACGCTGCTGCCGTGCGGCGGCGCGCTGGGCCGGGGCTGCGGACCGCTGGTCCTCACCCGCGAGCCGGGCGCTGGGGGCACCTCCCACGCTTTCGGCAGTGGGGGACTCACGGGCCGTACCGTCGCGGTGCCCAGCGAGAGGTCCACCGCCTACCTGCTGTTCCGCCTGTGGGCCGCGGACACGCTGCCGGGCGGGGTCGGCGAGATCGTCGTCCTGCCGTTCCACGAGATCATGCCGGCCGTACGGGACGGCAAGGTGGACGCCGGACTGGTCATCCACGAGGCCCGGTTCACCTACCGGAACTACGGGCTGCACAAGCTCGCCGACATGGGCGAGCACTGGGAGCGGACCACCGGGCTGCCGATCCCGCTCGGCGCGATCATCGCCCGGCGCGCGCTGGGCGCCGAGACGCTCGGCCGGCTCGCCGAGTCCGTCCGCGCCTCGGTGCGGGCCGCCTGGGACGACCCGGAGGCCTCCCGCCCGTACGTCCTGGCGCACGCCCAGGAGATGGACCCGGCCGTCGCCGACCAGCACATCGGGCTGTACGTCAACGAGTTCACCGCCGACCTCGGCGAGGACGGGTACGCCGCGGTCCGCGGGCTGCTCACGCGCGCGGCGGCCGAGGGACTCGTACCGCCCCTCGGCCCGGACGCGCTCGCGTTTCCCTGACGGTGTGCCCTACACGTCCAGTTGGTCGGCGACCGCGCGGAGCAGGCCGGCGATCTTCTTGCCGGAGACCTTCTCGGGGTAACGGCCCTTCTCGAGCTGCGGCGTGATGTTCTCCAGCAGAGTCGTCAGGTCCTGCACGATCGAGGCCAGCTCGTCCGGCTTCTTGCGCTGGGCGGCGGCGACCGACGGCGTCGGATCGAGCACGATGACCGACAGCGCCTGGTCGCCGCGCTGGCCGGCGACCACCCCGAACTCCACGCGCTGACCCGGCTTGAGCACATCGACTCCGGCGGGAAGAACCGAGGAATGGACGAAGACGTCACCGCCGTCGTCGCGGGAGAGGAAGCCGAAGCCCTTCTCGCTGTTGAACCACTTGACCTTGCCGGTAGGCACGTCTGTCCTCGTCCTCGTACTCGTCGGGGGAATGCTTCGGAAACGGCTCTTGATAGCACAGAGCGGATCGGCCGTGACCCGCCGCTACCAAGGCTAATGGTCTTCGGGCGGGTGACAAGACGGCCCCCGGCTGTTCTCTCGCGCCAGGAACTACCCTGGTCCGGTGCGTGACAAAACCCAACCGAATTCCACCGCGCCCGGTGACCGGCTGATCCGCGCCGGTGCCGTCGTCTTCTTCGTCGGGGCCGTGGCCACCCTGGTCACGGTGGCTCCGATGCTGCTCGGTGCGACGCCCTTCCCGACGTACATGTTCGGTCTGAGCATGCTCATGGCCGTCGGGTTCCTCGTCGCCGGCGCCGGTGTCCTGCGGTCCGTCGCCGCGGGACGGCGTCAGGCGAGGGACGCCTCCCGGTAGCCGGCGAGCCACGCCGGGAACGCCGACAGGTCGTCCAGGACGACGTCCGCCCCGGCCGCGCGCAGCTCCTCCGCCGGGCACGGGCCGGTCGCCACGGCCACCGAGAGCGCCCCTGCCGTACGGGCCCCGCGCACGTCGCCGACGTGGTCGCCGACGTACACGCCCGCGCCGTGCTCGCGCAGCGCCAGCGCCTTCTGCTCGGCCCACAGGTCACCGACGACCACGTCCGGCTCGATGCCGAGGTGGGCCAGGTGCAGCTTGGCGTTCGGCTCGTACTTCGCCGTCACCACCATCGTCCTGCCGCCGGCCGCCCGCACCGCGTCGATCGCCTCCCGGGCACCGTCCATGGCCGGCGTCGCGGTGATGGCCCTGGACGGGTACATCTCCCGGTACAGATCGGCCATCACCGGCACCTGATCGGCCGGAAACCAGTGGATCAGCTCCTCGACGAGCGGCGGTCCGAGCCGGGTCACCGCGAGATCCGCGTCGATGAACGTCCCCGTCCGCTCCGACAGCGCGAGATAACAGGCGCGGATGCCCGGCCGCGAGTCGATGAGGGTCATGTCCAGGTCGAACCCGACGGTCAGTGAGGAAGCCATACCCCACATTGTGCCGGTCCCCGGAAGAGGCGCGGGGAACCGCGCGAGCGACCACGGCCCACCCGCGCCCGGGTCCCGCCGCGAAGCGACCCGTCGCTCACCGCGCCCGCTGGGAGCGCCAGGCCAGGTACAGCGCCGTGGCCACCGCCGCTCCCCTGACGACCCACGGCCAGGTCTCGCCGACGGCGTCGTTCATGTGGCCCTGGGCGATCGGCTCACCCCACCGCCCGTCGTTGCGCCCCCACAGCCACACCAGCCCGGCCGCGACCGCCGCACCGGGCAGCACCAGCACCGCCCACTTCGTCTCCGCGGGCGTCAGCCGCCGGGAGCCGTAGGCGATCAGCCAGCCCAGCAGCAACGGGATCCAGTTGCCGAGCACGGCACCGGCGACCAGCGCGGCGGCACCCAGCAGCAGGAGCGGGTTGGACCACCCGGCGGCGGGTCCGCGAAGTCCGCGGCGCCGGACGGTCCCGGCCACGACGTCGGATTCGGTCCCGGCGCCGTCCCCGTCGGACCCCGCCGCCACGGCCTTGTGCCCCCTACGCCGGCCCGCCTTCCGGGCATCGGCTCCGTCCGCCTTCCGGGCATCGGCTCCGTCCGCCTTCCGGGCGTCCGGGCCCTCGGCCTGCGGGGGCCGTCTGAGCAGCTCCGGGATCTCCACCCCGCCGACGAACCCCGGCACCGGATCGAGGTCCGCCACCGGACCGCCGGGACTCATCCGCCACCAGTCGGGCGCCGCGTCCCCGTCCCCCAGCTCGTGCGCGGGCGCGAGATGCGGCGGGGCCGGCGCGGCGGGCGGGGCCGGCTCGGCGGCGCGCGGACGCGGTACGGCCCGCCCCCACCGCGACCGCCCCCGGACCCCCTGCTCCGCCGACTCCGCCGGCTCCGCCGTCCCCGCCGCCCGCTCCCGGGCCGCGGGCTGCGCCGGCACCGCCGTGCTGGGCGGCTGTGGTCCCCCGGCGGTGCCGTCCGCCGCCGAGACCACCTCGTCGGGGCTGCCCAGACGCTCCAGGATGCGGCGGACGGCGGCGGGCGAGTCCACCGTCGTCCTCGCCCGCGACCGGTCGATCTCGTTGCGCAGTTCCGACACGAGCCGCATGCGGGTGGCCGACGGAAGCTGCCGTCGCTGCGCGATGTCTCCGACGCGGCTCAGATACTCGTAGACGACCTGGTCGCTCTCGATCCCCACGAAACCCCTCCGGGGTGACGCCGACTGAAACCCCGTGAGGACCGTACCGCTTCTTTCCCGGCGCCCCCGGCACGGTGAAGTCCGCTACCGTTGGCCGGATGAGCCCCGAGGCCCACTCAGTCCCTCGGTCCCTCGCGGAAGCGCTCCGCGCCAGGGACGACGCCTCCCTGACCGCACTGCTGCGCAGCCGCCCGGACCTCATCACCCCCGTCCCCACCGACCTGACCCAGCTCGCCACCCGCGCGGGCACGCGGGCGTCGGTGCTGCGCGCCCTGGAGCGGCTGGACCGGTTCGCGCTGCAGACGGCGGAGGCGCTGGCGGTGGCCCCGGACCCGGCGTCGTACGGCACGCTGCTGGGGCTGATGGCGGGGGACGCCGTGGACGAGGCGGTGGCCGCCGCGCTGCCGCGGGCCCTGGCCACCCTGCGCGAGCAGGCGCTGGTGTGGGGCGACGACGACCGGCTGCGGCTGGTGCGGACCGCCCGCGAACTGCTCGCGCCGTCCCCGCAGCACCCGTCCCCGACCGGGCTGGGCCCCACCGTGCAGGAAGCCACCTCGGGCATGTCGCCGGGCCGCATCCAGGAGATCGTGACGGCGGCCGGGCTGCCCTCGACCCATGACTCGGTGTCCGCGGTGACCGCGCTGACCGGGCTGTTCACCCACCGCGGGAAGATGGCGAAGCTGCTCGCCGGGGCGCCGGAAGCGGCCCGGGAGGTGCTGTCCCGGCTGGTGTGGGGGCCGCCGTACGGGCAGGTCACCGCGGACCCGGCCGCGCATCTGCGCTGGCTGCTGGACCGCGGTCTGCTGCTGCCGACGGCCCCCGGCACGGTCGTCCTGCCCCGCGAGGTGGCGCTGCACCTGCGGGAGGGCCGCGCCCACCGCACCCCCGAGCCGCTGCCGCCCGCGGTGGCGCCGGCCGCGACGCACAGCCCGCAGGTGGTGGACGCGACGGCCGCCGGGCAGGCGTACACCGCCCTGGCCACCGTCGAGGAGCTGCTGAAGGGCTGGGACGAGGGCGGGCCGGCGGTGCTGCGGGCGGGCGGGCTGAGCGTCCGCGACCTGAAGCGGACCGCCGTCGCCCTGGACGTGTCGGAGCCGGTCGCCGCCTTCTGGGTCGAGCTGGCCCACGCGGCCGGTCTGATCGCCTCCGACGGCGAGGCCGACGAGCGGTACGCGGCCACGCCCGCCTACGACGAGTGGCTGGAACTGCCCCCCGCCGAACGCTGGGGCCGGCTCGCCCAGGCCTGGCTGACGGCCACCCGCACCCCGGGGCTGATCGGCGGCCGGGACGCCAAGGACCGCACGCTGTCGGCGCTGGGCCCGGGCCTGGACCGGTCCGCCGCGCCCGAGGTACGGCACCGGGTGCTGGCCCTGCTGGCCGCGCTGCCGCTGGGCGCGGCCCCGGACGCCCAGTCGGTGCTGGGCCGGCTGCGCTGGGAACACCCGCTGCGCGGCCCGGTGGGCGTCGCACCGCGCGAGCGCGGCGGGGCGTGGGGGAAGGACGGCGGTGAGGAGGACCTGCGTTCCCGGCTCGCCCGCTGGACCCTGACGGAGACCGAACTGCTCGGCGTGACCGGGCGCGGCGCGCTGTCGGCGCACGGACGCGCCCTCCTCGGCACACCCCCCGCCGCCCCCGCCTCCGGTGCCCGCTCCGGTTCCGCGAGGCCTGCCCCGCCCGCGGCCGGGCCGTCGGCGACCGGCTCCCCCGCACCCGGCGGCGTGTCCGCCCCCGGCGCGTCCGCTTCCGGCCCTTCCGCTTCCGGCGCATCGGCTGCCGCCCCGGAACCGGCCGGCCCCGGTGACAAGCTCCCCGTGCACCACCACCGGCCCGCCGTCCCGCTCGCGCCCCTCTCCGACGCCGACCAGGGCGTCGCGACCGCCGCCGCGGCCCGGCTGCTCGCCCCGCTGCTGCCGGAGCCCCTGGACCACGTGCTGCTCCAGGCCGACCTGACCGCGGTCGCCCCCGGCCCGCTGCGCCGCCCGCTCGCGGACATGCTCGGCGTGCTCGCGGACGTGGAGTCCAAGGGCGGCGCGACCGTGTACCGGTTCACACCGGCGTCCGTACGCCGTGCCCTGGACGCCGGCCGGGCCGCCGCCGACCTGCACGCCTTCCTCACCGAGCACTCCCGCACCCCGGTCCCGCAGCCGCTCGCCTACCTCATCGACGACGTGGCCCGCAGACACGGCCACCTGCGGGTCGGCGCGGCCTCCGCGTACGTCCGCTGCGACGACGACGCCCTGCTGAACGAGATCCTCGCCGACCGGCGCGCCGCCGGTCTGCGCCTGCGCCGCCTCGCCCCGACCGTGCTGGCCACGCCGAGCGACCCGGCGACGCTGCTGGAGGGACTGCGCGCGATGGGCTACGCGCCCGCGGCCGAGTCCGCCGAGGGCGACGTCCTGATCGCCCGCGCCCACGCCCGCCGCACCCCGCCGCGCACCGCGCCCGAGCCGGTGCCGGAGGGGCCGCCGCCGCCCGACGCCACGCTGCTCGCGGCGGCGGTCCGCGCGATCCGGGCCGGTGACCTGGCCGCCACGACCCCGCGCAAGCCCGTCGACGGGTCCCCGGCGGGCGGCGAACTGCCCCGTACGTCCTCCGCCGACACCCTGGCCACCATGCAGGCCGCCGTCCTGACCGGCGACTCCGTGTGGATCGGTTACGTCAACGCCGAGGGTGCCGCCAGCCAGCGGGTCATCGCCCCGATCCGGGTCGAGGGCGGCTTCGTGACGGCGTACGACCACACGGCGGACGAGGTGCGGACGTACCCCCTGCACCGGATCACGGGCGTCGCCGAGCTGGCGGAGGACTGAGACCGCCCCCCTGACGCCGCCGGCCCACCGGAACCCGCGGGGATCCCCGCCCGATGAGGGCACACTGGACGTTTGGCTATTGCGGAAAGGGTGTGCCGCGCGTGAACGGTCCACTGATCGTCCAATCCGACAAGACCCTGCTCCTGGAGGTCGACCACGAGCGGTCCGGCGAGTGCCGGCGCGCCATCGCGCCCTTCGCCGAGCTGGAGCGGGCACCCGAGCACATCCACACCTACCGGGTGACCCCGCTCGGCCTGTGGAACGCGCGCGCCGCCGGCCACGACGCCGAGCAGGTCGTGGACGCCCTCGTGGAGTACAGCCGGTACCCCGTGCCGCACGCACTGCTCGTCGACATCGCCGAGACGATGGACCGCTACGGCCGCCTCACCCTGAGCAAGCACCCCGCGCACGGACTCGTCCTCACCACCACCGACCGCCCGGTGCTGGAGGAGGTGCTGAAGTCCAAGCGGATCGCCCCCGCTGGTCGGTGCCCGCATCGACGCGGACACCGTCGCCGTGCACCCCTCGGAGCGGGGGCAGATCAAGCAGACGCTGCTGAAGCTGGGCTGGCCGGCCGAGGACCTCGCCGGGTACGTCGACGGGGAGGCGCACCCCATCGACCTGCTGGAGGACGGCTGGGCGCTGCGGCCGTACCAGAAGCAGGCCGTGGAGAACTTCTGGCACGGCGGCAGCGGTGTCGTGGTGCTGCCCTGCGGCGCCGGCAAGACGCTGGTCGGCGCCGGGGCGATGGCCCAGGCGCGGTCCACCACCCTGATCCTCGTCACCAACACCGTCTCGGCCCGGCAGTGGAAGCACGAGCTGGTGAAGCGGACGTCGCTGACCGAGGAGGAGATCGGCGAGTACAGCGGGACGCGCAAGGAGATCCGTCCCGTCACCATCGCCACCTACCAGGTCCTCACGACCCGGCGGAAGGGCGTCTACCCGCACCTGGAGCTGTTCGACTCCCGGGACTGGGGGCTGATCGTCTACGACGAGGTGCACCTGCTGCCCGCGCCCGTCTTCAAGTTCACCGCCGACCTCCAGGCGAGGCGGCGGCTGGGTCTGACGGCGACCCTGGTCCGCGAGGACGGCCGCGAGTCGGACGTGTTCTCGCTGATCGGGCCGAAGCGGTTCGACGCGCCCTGGAAGGAGATCGAGGCGCAGGGCTACATCGCGCCCGCCGACTGCGTCGAGGTCCGCGTCAACCTCACCGACTCCGAGCGGCTGGCGTACGCCACCGCAGAGGCGGAGGAGAAGTACCGGTTCTGTGCGACCACCGCCACCAAGCGGAAGGTCACGGAGGCGATCGTCCGCCGGTTCGCGGGGCAGCAGATCCTGGTCATCGGCCAGTACATCGACCAGCTTGACGAGCTGGGCGAGCACCTGAACGCGCCCGTCATCAAGGGCGAGACCTCCAACGCGCAGCGGGAGAAGCTCTTCGACTCCTTCCGCCAGGGCGAGATCAGCGTGCTGGTGGTGTCGAAGGTCGCCAACTTCTCCATCGACCTGCCGGAGGCCACGGTCGCCATCCAGGTGTCGGGCACGTTCGGCTCCCGGCAGGAGGAGGCCCAGCGGCTCGGCCGGGTGCTGCGCCCCAAGGCCGACGGCCACCAGGCGCACTTCTACTCGGTCGTCGCCCGCGACACCCTCGACCAGGACTTCGCCGCCCACCGCCAGCGGTTCCTGGCGGAGCAGGGGTACGCGTACCGGATCATGGACGCGGACGACATCCTGGCGGAGAGCTAGGCGCTACCGGACAGGCCGCCTGCGCGGCGCCCGGCGGCAGGAGGAACGGCAGGAGCAACGGCACCAGCGGATACGCGGCTGCCAACGGCTGCTGCCACCACGGCAGTCGCAGGTCCAGGGCGCCCTCGTGGGGGACCAGCCACATCGTGCGGGCGGTGAAGACGAGGGCCACCAGCACGGCCGTACGGGTGCGGCCCTCCGCCAGCAGCACCGCGAGCAGCGGCACGCACCACACCCAGTGGTGGGTCCAGCTCACCGGGCAGACCAGCAGGGCCGTGAACGCGGTCAGCAGGACGCCGTGGCTCTCCCGGCGGGCACGGCCGGCCAGCGCGAGGCCCGCCACCGTGAGGGCCGCCGCCGGCAGCGCCCAGGCGAGGCCCGGCGCGGGGTCGTGCAGGGCCCGCGCGACCAGCCCCCGCAGGGACTGGTTGTCCACGATCCACGCCTTGCCCACCCGGCCGGTCTCGTACAGCCGCCGGGTCCAGAAGTCGGTGCTCGCCGCGGGGAGCAGCAGGAAGCCGAGCAGGACGGTGGCGGCGAGACCGGCCGCCGCCGTGGCCGCCTGCCGTCGGCGTCCGCGCAGCAGCAGGTAGACCAGGAAGAGGACCGGGGTGAGTTTGACGCCGGCCGCCAGGCCGAGGGCCAGGCCCCGGGCGCGGGCGCCGGGCGGCCGGGTCAGGTCCCACAGGCTCAGGCAGACCACGGCCAGGTTGACCTGGCCGAACAGCAGGGTCTGGAAGACCGGTTCCAGCCAGAGCGCGGCGGCGGTGGCCGTGCACAGCAGGGCCGGGGACAGCGGGCGGGACGCCAGGCGGGCCGAGAGGGCGACCAGGACGGCGAGCAGAGCGGCGTTGCCCGCCAGGGAGGCCGCCTTCAGGGCCGGCACGGGCAGCCAGGCGGCGGGGACGAAGAGGAGGGCCGCGAAGGGCGGGTAGGTCGCCGGGAGCCGCCACTCGGTGACCGTGAAGCCGTACAGGTCGCCGCCGTGGGCCGCGGCGGCGCCCTCGGCCCGGTACACCAGCAGGTCGGCCATCGGGGCCCGCTGCGCCACGCACAGGGCGGCGAAGCAGCCGAGGGAGAGCACCAGGAGCAGCACGGGCAGGACAGGCAGGGCAGAGGCACGGGCACGAGGAGGGGCAGGGGGGAGGGCCGGGAGGAGAGGCATCACCGTCCGTTTCCACACGGATGTGACCTTATGTCGCTCCTGGGGTCACGCGCGCGGTGAATCCCTGCACCACCGAGATCCGGTGGCCCCGCCCTGCGGCACCGATATTCGGTGGCCCCCGCCCGCCGGTCCCTCTAAAATCCTCGCTCTTGCCCGCCTCCGCCACGGAGCGCCGCCGTCCGGCCGGAAACCGGACGGCACCGACACAGCCCACGCAGCAGGCCCACCGGAGGCACCCCCTTGTCCACGCCCACCGATGACCCCCTGGCCCGGGAACGAGCCCACCTCGCCGCGTCCCGTGCCGCCCTGCGCGCCATGCGTCAGGACGCGGAGGCCCTGGACATCCGTGACGTCACCGCGAACTGGGTCAACGCCGAAGTGCTCGCCCGGCAGATCGAGGACCGCGTCAAGGCGCTGGCCGACCTCAGCGACACCCCGCTGTTCTTCGGCCGCCTCGACTACGAGGAGCAGCGGTGGGAGACGGGCGGGCGCTTCTACATCGGGCGGCGGCACGTGCACGACGCCCACGGCGACCCCATGGTCATCGACTGGCGCGCACCCGTCTCGCAGCCGTTCTACCGGGCGTCCCGCAAGGACTCCCTGGACATCGGGCTGCGCCGCCGTTTCGGTTACACGGGCGGGGACCTCACGGCGTACGAGGACGAGCACCTCGGCGACCCGGCCGGCCCGGCGGACTCCTCGGAGGGCGGCCCCACCAGCAAGCTGCTCCAGCAGGAGATCGAACGGCCGCGCGTCGGCCCGATGCGGGACATCGTCGCCACCATCCAGCCCGAGCAGGACGAGATCGTCCGCAGCGGGCTGGGCGGCACGGTCTGCGTGCAGGGCGGCCCGGGGACCGGCAAGACGGCCGTCGGCCTGCACCGGGTGGCCTACCTGCTCTACGCCCACCGCGAGCGGCTGGCCCGCACCGGCACCCTCGTCATCGGGCCGAACCGGTCCTTCCTGCACTACATCGAGCAGGTCCTGCCCGCCCTGGGCGAACTGGCCGTGCAGCAGGCCACCGTGGACGACCTCGTCGCCCACGTGGAGGTGCGCGGCACGGACGACGCGCCCGCCGCCGTCGTCAAGGGCGACGCCCGGATGGCCGAGGTGCTGCGCCGGGCCCTGTACTCCCACGTGACCATGCCGGCCGAGCCGGTCGTGGTGGTGCGCGGCTCGCGGCGCTGGCGAGTACCGGCGTACGAGCTGGAGGTCATCGTCCGGGAGCTGCTGGCGCGGGACATCCGGTACGGGGCCGCCCGCGAGGCCCTGCCGCAGCGCATCGCGCACGCGGTGCTCGTGCAGATGGAGCGGGCCGGGGAGGCCCCGGACGACCGGGTACAGGACGCGGTCGCCCGCAACGCCGCGGTGAAGGCGGCCGTGAAGAGCGTCTGGCCGGCCGTCGACCCGGCGAAGCTGGTACTGCGGCTGCTGACCGACGCGGAGTTCCTCGCCGAGCACGCCGCCGGCCTCCTGGACGAGGACGAGCAGCGGACGATCCTGTGGGCCAGGCCGGTGCGGGGCGTGAAGGCGGCCAGGTGGTCGGCGGCGGACGCGGTGCTGATCGACGAGGCGGCCGACCTGATCCAGCGCACCTCCTCGCTCGGCCATGTCGTCCTGGACGAGGCGCAGGACCTGTCCCCGATGCAGTACCGGGCCGTCGGCCGCCGTTGCACCACCGGCAGCGCGACCGTCCTGGGCGACCTCGCGCAGGGCACGACCCCGTGGGCGACCCGGAGCTGGGCGGAGGCGCTGGGCCACCTCGGCAAGCCGGACGGGGCCGTCGAGGAACTGACGGCCGGCTTCCGTGTGCCGACGGACGTGATCACGTACGCCTCCCGGCTGCTGCCCCACATCGCGCCCGGCCTCACCCCGGTCGCCTCCGTCCGGGAGAACCCGGGCTTCTTCGACATCCGTACGGTCGCCGAGCCGGCCGGTGTCGTCGCCGCCTGCGCCGAGCTGCTGCGCAACGAGGGCTCGACCGGTCTGATCGCGGCCGACGCCCGGATCCCGGAACTGGCCGAGGCGCTGACCGCGGCCGGCATCGGGTACCTCGGGCCGGGCCAGGAGACGACCCGCGAGACCCGGCTGACCCTCGTCCCGGCCTCCCTCGCCAAGGGCCTGGAGTACGACTACGTGGTCCTGGACGAGCCGCGGGCCGTGGTGGACGGCGAACCGGACGAACGCACGGGCCTGCGCCGGCTGTACGTGGCGCTGACCCGTGCCGTGTCGGGCCTGGTCGTCACCCACTCGGCCCCGCTGCCCGCCCAGCTCGCCGGGTAGCGCACGGCACCGTCGGCGCGGTCCCCGCTTCCGGCCGGGTGAGGAGGGCGGCCGGGGACAGGGGCGCACCCGTGGTGAGGTGACGGCGGACGTGGCGGGTCAGGCGGCGACGGCGTCCAGGGTCGTGCGCCACCGGGTGACCGCCTCCGCCGAGACCGGGCCCTGCCAGCCGTCGGGGCGGGCCGCGCCGCCGATGTGGAACGCCGTGAGGCCCCCGGCCCGCAGCCGGGGCACGTGGTCGAGCCGGAGGCCGCCGCCCACCAGGATCTGCTGCGCGTACCCGGGTTCGCCGCCGCGTGCCGCCTCGGCGAGCAGGGTGGGCAGGCCGTCGTCCACGCCCGTGGCGGAGCCGGCGGTGAGGTAGGTGTCCAGGCCGGGCAGGTCGGCGAGGTGTTTGCGCAGGGCGTCGCGGTCGGCGGCCCGGTCGATCGCCCGGTGGAACGTCCAGGGGCAGCCGTCGAGCGCGCCCACGACCCGCTCCACGGCGGGCAGGTCGACACCGCCGCCCGCGTCCAGGAACCCGAGCACGAACTGGTCGGCGCCGGCCGCCCGCAGCTCGCCGGCGATCCCGGCGAGCCGTGTCACGTCACCGGCCGCGAACCCGTCCGCGAGGCGGAGCATCACGCGCAGGTCGATGTCGACGGCGGCGCGGATCGCGGCGACGGTGGCGGGCGAGGGGGTGAGCCCGTCGGCCGCCATCTCGGTGACCAGCTCCAGCCGGTCCGCGCCTCCGGCCTGGGCGGCGACCGCGTCCTCGGTGTCGAGGGCGATCACCTCCAGGACTGCACGCTTGCTCATGGCACCCCATTTCCTCCGCGACTACAGGTCTAGTCCAATCAAAGCCTACGCCCGAACGGGGCCGCCCCTCACCCGGACGGGACCGGGGCGCCGGCGGCCGGCCGGCGCGGGAGAATGCCGTCCATGGCCGACCTCGACGCCCTGCGTCTCCGTTTCGCCCGCGCCCTGGAAGCCGCCCGCGCCCCCGGCGGCGGCCCCGACCCCACGCCGTACGCCGACAACCTGCTCATCCGCTGGCAGGAGCCGCAGCGCCGCTACCACACGGTGGCCCACCTCACCGAGGTGCTCGACCGTGTCGACGTCCTGGCGCCCTGCGCCACCGACCCGGACGTGGTCCGCCTGGCCGCCTGGTTCCACGACGCCGTCTACCTGCCCGAACGGTCCGAGAACGAGGAGCGGTCGGCGCGGCTGGCCGAACGCGCCCTGCCCGAGGCCGGCCTGTCCGCCGCGAAGACGGCCGAGGTGGCCCGGCTGGTCCGGCTCACCGTCACGCACGACCCGGCTCCCTCCGACCGCGACGGGCAGGTGCTGTGCGACGCCGACCTGGCCGTCCTGGCCGCGCCCCCGTCGGCGTACGCCGCCTACACCGTCCGGATCCGCGAGGAGTACCACTTCGTCCCCGACGCCGCCTTCCGCACGGGCCGTTCGGCGGTCCTGCGCCAACTCCTGGACCTGCCACGCCTGTTCCGCACGCCGTACGGCCAGGAACACTGGGAGGCCACCGCCCGCCACAACCTCACGGGCGAGCTGGAAATGCTGTCGACCTGAGGACGGCCCCCGCCGTACTGTGCGCGCATGCGGACGATGAGCGGGGACCAGGTGGATGCGGCCGTCGCGAGCTGCACGGCGACACTGCGCGCCGGAGTGGACCGGGACTGGGACACGGTCCACGCGGCCGGCATGGACTGGACCTGCCGTACGACGGCCTTCCACATCGCCCAGGCCTTCACTCACTACGCGAGCCGTCTCGCCGGCCGCGCCCAGGACCGCTTTCCGCTGGCCATCACCCTCCCCGAGGGCGCCGACAACGCCGGACTGATACAGGTGATCGAGGCGACCGGCGCCCTGGTGGCCGCCGCCGTACGCACCGCGCCGCCCGGGGTCCGCGCCTTCCACCCGCAGCCCTTCGGCACCGCCGACCGCGAGGGCTTCGCGGCGATGGCCGTCAACGAGTCGCTCCTGCACACCCACGACATCGCGCGGGGTCTCGGCCTCGCCCACGAGCCCGACCCGGACCTCGCCGCGGCCGTCCTCGCCTGGCTGTTCCCCCACGTCCAGCCCGGCCCCGAGCCCTGGCCGACCCTGCTGTGGGCGACCGGCCGCGGCGACCTGCCCGGCCGCGCCCGGGTCACCGACTGGACCCTGTACAACAACCTGGTCATCCCCACCGAGCGCCTCCTCCTCACCGGCATCCGCCCCGCCGCCGCCGACGATGTGCGCCTGGGCGGGAAGGGCGGCCTGGACTGGCTCGGGGACGGCCCGCACGAGGGCACCCGGCAGGCCTGCTCGCATCTGATGAAGGCCTACGAAACGGGCATGCACCGCCCGGAGTTCGGCGTCTTCGCCCTCGTCCGGCCCGAGGACGGCCGGGCCGTCGGCGGCATCTGCTTCCACGGCGCCCCGGACGCGGAACGCCGGGTGGAGATCGGCTACGACCTGATCGAGGCCGCCCGCGGTGAGGGCTACGCCACCGAGGCGGTGCGCGGCCTGACCGAGTGGGCGCTGGCCCGGGACGACGTCGACATGGTCATCGCGACCATCGAGCCGGACAACCTGCCCTCGCAACGGGTGGCGACCCGGGCCGGATTCGTCCGGGCGACCGTGGAGGAGGAGCGGACCGCCCACGAGGAGTACGACATGGAGGGCGGCCTCCGGCTCTACGTGCGCCGCACCTGACGACCCTTCGGCCGGCGCAGCCCGGACGCCCGCAGCAGGCGCACCACCTCGCGGCTGCGGACCTCCACCGCCCCGGCGGCCACCGCGTCCGCGTACCGGTGCGACGGCAGGTCGTAGTGGTCGCGCTCGAAGGCCCGCCGCGGAACGCCCAGCGCCTCGGCGAACCGGTGCAGTTCGTCGTAGGACACGTCGCTCACCAGGTGCGACCACATGCGCCCGTGTCCGGGCCAGGCCGGCGGGTCGATGTAGACGGTCATCGGCGCCTCACGAGGACCCCGTCCCGCCCGTGGCCGAGCCGAGCGAGCCCACCGGGGCGACCTTCACGCCCGCCTTGTGGCACACCCAGTGCGGGTCCGGGCCCAGTTCCGGTTCCACCTCCAGGGCGTGCGGCTCGCCGCCCCCGCACACCGGGCACAACGGCCAGCGGCCGTACCGGTCCAGCAGCGCGTCCTGCACGTCCTGCGCGACCAGCCCGGCGACATAACCGGCGCCCTCCGGCCACTGCTCGACCCACCAGCGCCGCTGCACGACCGAGTCCTCCACCAGCGAGACCACGTCCGGCTCCGCGGCCCGGCCCGCGACCAGGTCCGCGAGCACCAGGGCACGGGCCGCGTGCAACGCCTGTTCCAGGGGGCTGATGGGTTCCATGCACCCCATTGTGCGCACTCTTGACCCCGGTACGGAACCGAAAATATCTTTCAGAGGTGACCCAGGACCTGAAGGAAAGTTTCGGCAGTCCGGGCGGCTCCCTCGCCGCCAAGGTGCGCACCCTCGCCCCCTCCATGACCCGCTCCATGCAGCGCGTCGCCGAGGCCGTCGCGAGCGACCCGGCCGGCTGCGCCGCCCTCACGGTCACCGGCCTCGCCGGGCTCACCGGCACCAGCGAGGCCACCGTCGTGCGCACCGCCCGGCTGCTCGGCTACCCCGGCTACCGCGACCTGCGCCTCGCCCTCGCCGGACTCGCCGCCCAGCAGCAGTCCGGCCGCGCCCCCGCCATCACCACCGACATCGCGGTGGACGATCCCCTGGCCGACGTCGTCGCCAAACTGGCCTACGAGGAACAGCAGACCCTCGCCGACACCGCCGCCGGACTCGACACCGGCCAACTGGGCGCGGCGGTCACCGCGCTGGCCGGCGCCCGGCGCACCGACGTGTACGGCATAGGAGCCTCCGGGCTCGTCGCCCAGGACCTCACCCAGAAGCTGCTGCGGATAGGGCTCATAGCCCACGCGCACAGCGACCCGCATCTCGCCGTGACCAACGCGGTGCAGCTCCGCTCGGGAGACGTGGCGATCGCCATCACGCACTCCGGGTCCACCGGGGACGTCATCGAACCGCTCCGGGCCGCCTTCGAGCACGGCGCGACGACCGTCGCCATCACCGGCAGGCCCGACTCGCCCGTCACCCAGTACGCCGACCTGGTGCTGACCACGTCGACCTCGCGGGAGTCGGAGCTGCGGCCCGCCGCGATGTCGTCCCGGACGAGTCAGCTACTGGTGGTGGACTGCCTGTTCGTCGGGGTCGCCCAGCGGACGTACGAGACGGCGGCGCCCGCCCTGGCCGCGTCGTACGAGGCGCTGGCCCACCGGCACCGCAGCGCTTCGCGGTAGAACGCACGACGTACCGTTCGCGGGGATCCGCGGGCCGACTGGGCTTGTCGCGCAGCTCCCCGCGCCCCGAAACCGGTTCACTGGCCCCCCTGTCCCAAGAGTCACCGGAGAGAGCCACCCCCCATGACCTCTCATGACCTGCGCACCGAACTGGCTTCCCTGACCACCGAGGCCTTCCGGCCCGAGCTGGCCGACATCGACCGGCTGCCCACCCTGGAGATCGCCCGGCTGATGAACGGCGAGGACGCGGGCGTGCCCGCCGCCGTCGCCGCCGAGCTGCCACGGATCGCCGCCGCCGTCGACGCCGTCGCCGACCGCATGACCCGCGGCGGACGGCTCGTCTACGCCGGAGCCGGGACCGCCGGCCGGCTCGGCGTGCTGGACGCCTCCGAGTGCCCGCCCACCTTCAACACCGACCCCGCCCAGGTAGTCGGCCTCATCGCGGGCGGCCCCGACGCCATGGTGACCTCCGTGGAGGGCGCCGAGGACTCCGCGGAACTGGCCCGCAGGGACCTCGACGCGCTGAAGCTGAACGCCGAGGACAGCGTGGTCGGCGTCTCCGCCTCCGGCCGCACCCCCTACGCGGTCGGCGCCGTCGAGCACGCCCGCGCACTGGGCGCGCTGACCGTCGGCCTGGCCTGCAACGAGAACAGCGCGCTGGCCGCCGCCGCCGAGCACGGCATCGAGGTCGTCGTGGGCCCGGAGCTGATCACCGGCTCCACCCGGCTGAAGGCGGGCACGGCCCAGAAGCTCGTCCTCAACATGCTGTCGACGATCACGATGATCCGGCTCGGCAAGACGTACGGGAACCTGATGGTCGACGTGCGCGCCTCCAACGAGAAGCTGCGGGCCCGCTCCCGCCGGATCGTCGCGCTCGCCACCGGAGCGGGCGACGAGGAGATCGAGGAGGCCCTCACCCGGACCGGCGGCGAGGTCAAACACGCGATCCTGGCGCTGCTCGCCGGCGTCGACGGCCCGACGGCCGCCCGCCTTCTGGAGGAGTGTGACGGCCATCTGCGTGCCGCGCTGGCGCACGCCCCCCGCTGACCCGCACGCTCGGGGCGTGCGCATCGACCCCGCCTCCACCGCGACCGCCGTCCTCGCCCGGGTGGGCGGACCGGCCAACGTCGTCTCCGTGACCCACTGCATGACCCGCCTGCGGCTGACCCTCGCCGACCCGGCGGCCGGGGACGAGGAGGCCCTGCGGGCCGTACCCGGCGTGCTCGGGGTGGTGAGCGGCGGGGACATGTGGCAGATCGTGCTCGGGCCCGGCGTGGTCGACGAGGTCACGGCCGAGGTCCGCACGCTGCTCGCCGCAGGGACCACCGACACCACCGACGCCGCCGCCCCCGAGACGGCACCCGACCGGGCGGCCCGGGCCCCGGAGGACGTCCGGCGCCGTGACGCCGCCCCCGTCCGGACCGCCCTGCGGCGCGTCGCGCACGTGTTCGTCCCGCTGATCCCCGCCCTCATCGGCTGCGGCATCCTGGCCGGGCTCAACGGCCTGCTGCTGAACGCCGGCCTGCTGCCCGCGCTCACCCCCGCTCTGTCCGCGATCGCCTCCGCGTTCATGGCCCTGATCCCGGTGTTCGTCGGCTACAACACGGCCAAGGAGTTCGGCGGCACGCCCGTGCTGGGCGGGGCCGTCGCGGCGGTCGTGGTGTATCCGGGCGTGGCGAAGGTGACGGCGTTCGGCGTGCACCTGGCGCCCGGGCAGGGCGGGGTGCTCGGCGCGCTCGCGGCGGCGTTCCTGGCCACGCGGGTGGAGAAGTGGTGCCGGGGCCGGGTGCCGGGCGCGCTGGACGTCCTGCTGACCCCGGCCGTGACGGTCCTCGTCGCCGGCCTGGTGACGCTGTACGGCCTGATGTACGCGGCCGGGACGGTGGCGGCGGCGATCGGCACGGCCGCGACCTGGCTGCTCGCCACCACCGGCGCCCTGGCCGGGCTGCTCCTCGGCGGCCTGTTCCTCCCCCTGGTCATGCTGGGCCTGCACCAGGCCCTGATCCCGCTGCACGCCACCCTGATCGAACAGCAGGGCTACACGGCACTGCTGCCGCTGCTGGCGATGGCGGGCGCCGGGCAGGTGGGCGCTGCCCTCGCGGTCTACGTCCGCCTCCGTCACGACGTCCCGCTGCGGACGACGATCAGGTCGGCGCTCCCGGCGGGCCTGCTGGGGGTCGGCGAACCCCTGATCTACGGCGTCTCCCTGCCGCTCGGCCGGCCGTTCCTGACCGCCTGCGCGGGCGGGGCGGCGGGCGGTGCGTTCATCGGCTTCTTCGCCATGCTGGGCACCCGGGTGGGCGCCACGGCGATCGGCCCGTCGGGCTGGGCCCTGTTCCCGCTGCTGGCCGGGAACCGCGGCCCGGCCATGCTGGCCTCGGTCTACGCGGGCGGCCTCCTCACCGGCTACCTGGTGGGCTTCCTGGCCACCTACCTCACCTTCCGGCCCACCGACACCACCGGCACCACCGTCACGACCGGCACGACCGGCACCGTCGACACCGCCAGCACCACCGGCACCACGAGCACCATCGGCACCACCGGCGCCACCTCCACCGGCACCGCCACCCCGGCGCCCGGCACCTGAGCGCGCCCACCGGAGACGCCCGGCCCACGACCCGGGATCCCGGGTCCGGGCGGGCAGGGCACCATGGTGGGGAGGAGGCGACCGATCGACATGAACCATGCCCAGCTCACCGCCCTCGGACGGGCTCTGCGGCTGCTCGGGGAGCACGGAGAGGCCCTGACCGCCGACACGCCGGACGCGCGGCTGCACGAGATCAGGAGCGATCTGCGGCGCGCCCTCGACCTGCTGGAGGACAGCGTCACGGCCGGCGCGCCCGCCACCCGGTGCCCCGAGCATCCGCAGGGGCCGGTCGACGAGAGCGCCCCCGACCTGTGCCTGCTGTGCGAGACCCGGCGCCGGGCCGCCCGCCGCTCGGAGTTCCGGGGCCGGCCCCGGCCCGGCGAGCCGGTGCCGTCGGCCCCCTCCCGCTACGGCGTCCGCGGCGACCGGCCAGAGCCCCAGCAGCGGTGGCTGCCGGAGCTGTGGAACGGGCAGGAGTGGCAGCTTTGCGGCACACCCCGGCGGGACCTCCGCGAGGCCGAGGCGTACCTCGCGGCCCAGCGGCGCGGCTCCCGCCCGGCCATGGCGTACCGGCTCGTGCACGAGTTCACCGACTACGAGGTGCTGCGGGTGTGGGGAACCCCGGTACGGGTCGACATCGAGCCCATGGGCAATCTGTAGCCGGAGCGGCGCGGGGCCCGCGGCCGGGTCAGCTCAGGGTCTTGATCGCCGCCGCGTCGTACGGCTGCAGCTCGTCGAAGCGGTCGGCGAGCACCTTGGCGGCCCACTCCGGGTCCTGGAGCAGCGCGCGGCCGACGGCGACCATGTCGAACTCGTCGGCCTCCAGGCGGTCCAGGAGGTTGTCGAGGCCGCGGACCGGGGAGCCCTCGCCCTCGAAGGCGTGCACGAAGTCGCCGTCGAGGCCGACCGAGCCGACGGTGATGACCGGCTTGCCGGTGAGCTTCTTGGTCCAGCCGGCCAGGTTCAGGTCCGAACCGTCGAACTCGGGGAGCCAGTAGCGGCGGGTGGAGGCGTGGAAGGCGTCGACACCGGCCTCCGCCAGCGGGGTGAGGATGGACTCCAGCTCCTCGGGGGTCTGCGCGAGCCGGGCGTCGTAGGCCTCCTGCTTCCACTGCGAGTAGCGGAAGATGATCGGAAACTCCGGGGAGACGGCGTCGCGGACGGCGGCGACCAGCTCCGCCGTGAACCGCGCCCGGGCCACCGGGTCGCCGCCGTAGCCGTCGGTGCGGCGGTTGGTGTACGCCCACAGGAACTGGTCGAGGAGGTAGCCGTGGGCGCCGTGGATCTCCACGCCGTCGAAGCCGATGCGCTCGGCGTCCGCCGCGGCCCGGGCGAACGCGCCGATGACGGCGTCGATGTCGGCCTGGGTCATGGGGGTGGCGTCCGCGGTGCCGTCGACGCGCAGGCCGGAGGGGCCGTGGGAGGGGGCGTCCGGGAAGGGCGCGTCACCCTCGTTGCGGACGGTGCCGATGTGCCAGAGCTGCGGGACGATCGTGCCGCCGGCCGCGTGCACGTCCTCGGCGACCTTCGCCCAGCCCGCCAACTGCTCCTCGCCGTGGAAGCGCGGGACGCGGTCGCTCTGACCGGCCGACTCGTGGCCCACGTAGGTGCCCTCGGTGACGATGAGGCCGACACCGGCGGCGGCGCGGCGGGCGTAGTACGAGCGCACGTCCTCGCCGGGGACGCCGCCCGGGGAGAACATGCGGGTCATCGGCGCCATCACGATCCGGTTGGGGACGGTGAGGCCGTTGAGGGAGATCGGCCGGGACAGGATCCGGGCCGCGCGGGAGGCGGGGGTCGTGACGGTCACGTGGGGGCTCCTCGGGGATTCACTCGGTAGACCAGTCGGTATGTGCGCACGCAATGTTGCACCTAATGAATAAACCTCCGGCACGCGTTCGCGCATTCCACCCGCACCCCACCGGCTCCGTGACCCCGGTCACACCGCACACCCGTCGCGGGAAACGCCCGAGGGCGGCACCCCCTGCGTCAGCAGGAGGTGCCGCCCTCGGTCGGAAGGACAGGCGATCAGCCGGAGGCCGATCAGAAGTCCATGTCACCGCCCGGCATGCCGCCGCCGGCCGGCGCGGCGTTCTTCTCCGGCTTGTCGGCGATGACGGCCTCGGTGGTGAGGAACAGCGCGGCGATGGACGCGGCGTTCTGGAGCGCGGAACGCGTCACCTTCGCCGGGTCGATGATGCCCTCGGCGACCAGGTCGACGTACTCACCGGTCGCGGCGTTCAGGCCGTGGCCCGGGGTGAGGTTGCGCACCTTCTCCACCACGACACCGCCCTCGAGGCCGGCGTTGACGGCGATCTGCTTCAGCGGGGCCTCGAGCGCGATGCGCACGGCGTTGGCGCCGGTCGCCTCGTCACCCTCGAGCTCCAGCTTCTCGAAGACCTGGGAGGCCTGGAGCAGGGCCACGCCACCACCGGCGACGATGCCCTCCTCGACGGCCGCCTTCGCGTTGCGGACGGCGTCCTCGATGCGGTGCTTGCGCTCCTTGAGCTCCACCTCGGTGGCGGCACCGGCCTTGATGACCGCGACACCGCCGGCGAGCTTCGCCAGGCGCTCCTGGAGCTTCTCGCGGTCGTAGTCCGAGTCGCTGTTCTCGATCTCGGCGCGGATCTGGTTGACCCGGCCGTTGACCTGCTCGGAGGAGCCCGAACCGTCGACGATGGTGGTCTCGTCCTTGGTGATGACGACCTTGCGGGCACGGCCCAGGAGGTCCAGGGTCGCGTTCTCCAGCTTGAGGCCGACCTCCTCGGAGATGACCTCGCCGCCCGTGAGGATGGCGATGTCGCCGAGCATGGCCTTGCGGCGGTCGCCGAAGCCCGGGGCCTTGACGGCGACGGACTTGAAGGTGCCGCGGATCTTGTTGACGACCAGGGTCGACAGGGCCTCGCCCTCGACGTCCTCGGCGATGATCAGCAGCGGCTTGCCCGACTGCATGACCTTCTCCAGGAGCGGGAGCAGGTCCTTGACCGAGGAGATCTTGGAGTTGGCGATGAGGATGTAGGGGTCCTCGAGCACCGACTCCATGCGCTCCATGTCGGTCGCGAAGTAGGCGGAGATGTAGCCCTTGTCGAAGCGCATGCCCTCGGTGAGCTCCAGCTCAAGACCGAAGGTGTTGCTCTCCTCGACGGTGATGACGCCTTCCTTGCCGACCTTGTCCATGGCCTCGGCGATCAGCTCGCCGATCTGGGTGTCGGCGGCGGAGATGGACGCGGTGGAGGCGATCTGCTCCTTGGTCTCGACGTCCTTCGCCTGCTCCAGCAGGGCGGCGGAGACGGCCTCGACGGCCTTCTCGATACCGCGCTTCAGGGCCATGGGGTTGGCGCCGGCGGCGACGTTGCGCAGGCCTTCCTTGACCAGGGCCTGAGCGAGAACGGTCGCGGTGGTCGTACCGTCACCGGCGACGTCGTCCGTCTTCTTGGCGACTTCCTTGACCAGCTCGGCGCCGATCTTCTCGTACGGGTCCTCGAGCTCGATCTCCTTGGCGATGGAGACACCATCGTTGGTGATCGTGGGGGCGCCCCACTTCTTCTCGAGGACGACGTTGCGGCCCTTGGGGCCGAGCGTCACCTTTACGGCGTCCGCGAGCTGGTTCATGCCGCGCTCGAGGCCGCGCCGCGCCTCCTCGTCGAACGCGATGATCTTGGCCATGTGAAGTGGTCCCTCCAGGACTGGGGGTGATTCCTTCGGACCGCGCCCGCGCCCGCGACGGACGGCTCGCCGGCCGCGTGGTTCCTTGCCCCACTTGGCCTGCGGGCCTCACCGACCCGGTCCTTCGTTGTCACTCTCACCTTCAGAGTGCTAACGCCAATGATTAGCACTCGGCATGGTCGAGTGCAAGCGCCTCGCGGGGTAACGGGCCCTCCGTCAGCCCCGCGCGAACACCGGGCGCGGACACGGGACCGGGCACGGACGGACGCGGATCCCGCCCCGGACCGGGCACGGAGCAGGCACGGACCCGGGCACGGCGAAGGGCCCGCACCCTGTGCCGGTGCGGGCCCTTCGCCACAAAAGACGTTCAGGCGCCGAGGCGAACCATGTCGGCCTGCGGGCCCTTCTGGCCCTGCGAGATCTCGAACTCCACCCGCTGGCCCTCTTCCAGGGTGCGGTAGCCGTCCATCTGAATGGCGCTGTAATGGACGAAGACGTCCGCACCACCGTCGACCGCGATGAAGCCGTACCCCTTCTCCGCGTTGAACCACTTGACGGTGCCCTGAGCCATGCCTAACTCCCCTATTACTGGCCCTTGCACAGATCCGCACTTCGCGGACCCGGGTCAGACCTCACCCCCCATTGGCCGGGGGCGTGCGCCGGAACGCGTCGACCGCGGCTGAATGTATCTGTCCAACTGCCCTCTGCAACAGGTCAATCGGACGAGAAATCTGGAAGCGAGCGGTCCGGAATGTGGCGAGAATTCATCCGACTTCAGGGCAAGTCGGGCCCCACAAAGGGAACAAATGCCGCGGAACACCCCAGCACTTTGGCTGTTTCTTGTCGGGCGCACAGCACCGAATGAAGGGCCGCCGACCCGCGGACCGCGACCGTGTTCCCCAACTCTACCGCGCTCAATCACACAGAATTGCCCCCTCCGCTTCTCTTGTGGAGGGGGCAATCGCAGGAACAACATGTAACCGACGTTACCGAAGGTAATGATGCGGCGGATCAGCCGCCGGCGACCGCCGGAATGATCGACACGCCCGCGCCGTCCGGCGTGGCGGTCTGCAGGCCCTGCTCGAAGCGGACGTCGTCGTCGTTCACGTACACGTTGACGAACCGGCGCAGCTTGCCCTGGTCGTCCAGCACCCGGGCGGCGATCCCCGTGTGGTTCCTCTCCAGGTCGGCGATGACGTCGGCGAGGGTCGCGCCCTCGGCGGCGACCTCGGCCGAGCCGCCGGTGTAGGTGCGCAGGATGGTGGGGATGCGAACGGTCACGCTCATGCGAGGCCAGCCTCTCGGAAGGAGTCCAGGGTCGGGCGGATGGTGGCGGTGAGGCCGGTCCCGGCCACCGCGTCCAAAGTCTTCAGGCCGTCGCCGGTGTTGAGGACGACCGTGGTCTTCGCCGGGTCCAGCACACCGTTCTCGATCAGCTTGCGGGTGACGCCCACGGTGACCCCGCCGGCGGTCTCCGCGAAGATGCCCTCGGTCCGCGCGAGCAGCCGGATCGCGTCCACGACCTGCTGGTCGGTGACGTCCTCCACGGCACCGCCGGTGCGGCGCGCGATGTCCAGGACGTACGGACCGTCGGCCGGGTTGCCGATGGCGAGCGACTTGGCGATCGTGTTCGGCTTCTGCGGCCGTACGACGTCGGGCCCGGCCTTGAAGGCGGTGGACACCGGCGAGCAGCCCTCGGCCTGGGCGCCGAAGATCCGGTACGGCCGGTCCTCGACGAGGCCGAGACTGATCAGCTCCCGCAGACCCTTGTCGATCTTCGTGAGCTGGGAGCCGGAGGCGATCGGGACCACGATCTGGTCGGGCAGCCGCCAGCCGAGCTGCTCGCAGATCTCGTACGCGAGGGTCTTGGAGCCCTCCGCGTAGTACGGCCGCAGGTTGACGTTGACGAAGCCCCAGCCCTCGCCGGCCGAGTCGCCGATCAGCTCGGAGCAGAAGCGGTTCACGTCGTCGTAGTTGCCCTCGATGCCGACCAGCTCACCGCCGTAGACGGCGGCCATGACCACCTTGGCCTGCTCCAGGTCGTGCGGGATGAACACGCAGGAGCGCAGGCCGGCCCGGGCGGCGGCGGCGCCGACGGCACCGGCCAGGTTGCCGGTGGAGGAGCAGGACAGGGTGGTGAAGCCGAAGGCGCGGGCGGCCTCCAGGGCCTGGGCGACGACCCGGTCCTTGAAGGAGTGCGTCGGGTTGCCGGAGTCGTCCTTCACGTACAGCCCGCCGGTCACGCCCAGTTCGCGCGCCAGGTTGTCGGCCTTGACCAGCTCGGTCCAGCCCGGGTTCAGGTTGGGCTTGCCGGCGACGTCCGCGGGGACGGGCAGCAGCGGGGCGTAGCGCCAGATGTTCGCGGGGCCCGCCTCGATGCGGCGGCGCAGCTCTTCGGTGTCGTAGGCGGAGAAGTCGTAGGCGATCTCCAGCGGACCGAAACACTCCTCGCAGGCGAAGACCGGGCCGAGCGGCACCCGGTGACCGCACTCGCGACAGCTCAGGGCCGTGGCGGGACCGAGGTCGACGGTGGGACTGCTGGCGCTTGCAACTGTCTGCACAGCCATGGAGGCGAGGCCCTTTCTCCTCATCTTCCTCACGACGCACTTCGCCGTGAGACGGATTTGGCACCTTCCCTAGCCGGGAGCCTCGCGGAGACGATCAGAACTGATCTACGAGAACCGACTGGAGGGTTGCCGGGGCTTCATCGGGCCGTGTCCCTCTGCCCCTCTGGATGAGCAATATGTGGTTGTTGACGCGGGCGACCCCCGACATGCGATGGTCACCGGCGTTGTTCAAGACTGTAACCGAAGGCCAGGACAGTTGAGATAGTCGTCCGTACCGCGAGATGGATCACACCGTGTGCGTGTGGTCGTGACAGTGAGGAGCCGCAGACCGTGCTGGAAGAAGTCGAGCGCTGGCTGGCCGACCGCTCCTGGTCCGTGACCGACCGCCCGCTCCACCGCGTCCTGGCCGCCAAGCAGCGCACGGGCCAGACGATCAGCGTCGTGCTGCCCGCGCTCAACGAGGAGGAGACGGTCGGCGACATCGTCGCGGTCATCCGCCACGACCTCGTGGAGCAGATACCGCTGGTCGACGAGATCGTCGTCGTCGACTCCGGGTCCACCGACCGCACCGCGCAGGTCGCCGCGCGCGCCGGCGCCCGGGTCGTGCACCGCGACGCCATCCTGCCCCGTATCCCCGCCGTCCCCGGCAAGGGCGAGGTGCTGTGGCGCTCGCTGCTGGTGACCGGCGGGGACATCGTCTGCTTCATCGACGCGGACCTGCGCGAGTTCTCCTCCGACTTCGTCACCGGGATCGTCGGCCCGCTGCTCACCGAACCCGGCGTGGACCTGGTCAAGGCGATGTACGACCGCCCGCTCGGCGGCGCGGCCGGGCAGGGCGGCCGGGTCACCGAGCTGATGGCCCGGCCGCTGCTGAACATGCACTGGCCGCAACTGGCCGGCTTCGTGCAGCCGCTCGGCGGCGAGTACGCGGCCCGCCGCTCCCTGCTGGAGCAGTTGCCGTTCCCCGTCGGCTACGGCGTGGAGCTGGGGATGCTGGTGGACGCGCTGCACCTGGCCGGCCTGGACGCGCTGGCCCAGGTCGACGTGGGTGTGCGCCTGCATCGCCACCAGGACGGGCAGGCCCTGGGCCGGATGGCCGCCGCGATCTACCGCACCGCCCAGCTCCGGCTGGCCCGCGGCCATCTGGTCCGGCCCGCGCTGACCCAGTTCGAGCGGGGCGAGGACGGGTTCGAGCCGCGCACACCTACTCGGTGGACACCGAGGAACGGCCGCCCATGGTGGAGATCGCCGAGTACGCCGAGCGCAAGGTGGCGTGAACGGTCCGTATACGGTCCCGTTTGCGGGCGGACCGTACGTTTGAGCGTTTGTGGGCCGGGCTAGGTTGAGGCGTATGGCTTCCACGCACGGCACTGCTGAACAGGCTCAGGTGCTGGTCGCGTCCAATCGCGGCCCGGTTTCGTATCAGATCGACGAGGAGGGCTCGCTGCACGCCAGGCGGGGCGGCGGCGGGCTCGTCTCCGGGCTGTCGGCCATCGGGTCCGACGCGGACTCCGTGTGGGTGTGCGCCGCGCTCGGCGACGGCGACCGCGAGGCCGTGCGGCGCGCGGACGGCGGACTGCTGCCGGCCGCGGACACCGGCGGGCAGCGGGTGCGGATGCTCGGCATCGACCCGGCCGTGCACGCCGCGGCCTACAACGACATCGCCAACTCGGTGCTCTGGTTCGTCCACCACATGCTGTACCAGACCCCGATGGAGCCGGTCTTCGACGCGGAGTTCCGGCGGCACTGGGCGTCGTACCGGGCCTACAACCAGGCGTTCGCGGAGGCGCTGGCCGAGGAGGCCGCCGAGGGCGCCGCGGTGCTGATCCAGGACTACCACCTGGCCCTCGCCCCGCGCCTGCTCCGGGAGCTGCGCCCCGACCTGCGCATCGGCCACTTCTCGCACACCCCGTGGGCGCCGCCGGACTACTTCCGCCTGCTGCCCGACGACATCGCCGCCGAGCTGCTCGGCGGCATCCTGGGCGCGGACCGCGCGGCGTTCCTCACCCAGCGGTGGGCGGACGCCTTCACCGCCTGCTGTCAGGTGGTCCTCGGGCCCGACGCCGCCGCCGGCACCCGGATCGGGGTGCACGGTCTCGGCGCGGACGCGGACTTCCTGCGCGGGCGGGCCCACCAGGACGACGTGGCCGAGCGGATGACGGCCCTCCGCGCGGAGATCGGCCCGGGCCCCGACGGGACGGCGCGCAGGACGATCGTCCGGGTGGACCGCACCGAGCTGTCCAAGAACATCGTGCGCGGGCTGCTGGCCTACCGGCAGCTACTCGACGACCACCCCGAATGGCGGGAGAAGGTCGTCCACGTCGCCTTCGCGTACCCGTCCCGGCAGGACCTCGCCGTGTACCGCGAGTACACCGCCGAGGTCCGGCGGGTCGCGGACGACATCAACGAGCGCTACGGCACGGCGGGCTGGACCCCGGTCGTCCTGCACGTGAAGGACGACTTCGCCCGCTCCCTCGCCGCCTACCGGCTGGCCGACGTGGCCCTGGTGAACCCCATCCGCGACGGCATGAACCTGGTCGCCAAGGAGGTCCCGGTGGTCTCCGACGAGGGCTGCGCGCTGGTGCTGTCCCGGGAGGCCGGGGCGTACGAGGAGCTGGGCGAGGACGCGATCGTGGTGAACCCGTACGACATCGGGGGGACGGCGGACGCGCTGCACGCGGCCCTGAGCCTGCCCGTGGCCGAGCGGGCGGAGCGGTCGAAGCGACTGGCCGCCGCGGCGACCGCGCTGCCGCCGGCGCGCTGGTTCCTGGACCAGCTTGACGCCCTGCGCAACTGACCGGCCGGCACCTCGCACCTGACCGGCCGACAACCCGGACCGGTGCCCCGCACAGCCGACCGGCCGACAACCCGGACCCGGCAGCGGCTCGGTGCACTCGCCGCCGGCCGGCCGGCAACTTGGACCGATGCCCCGTGGAGCCGACCGGTCGGCAGCCCGGACCCGGTCGGCGGATGCGTGGCGGAGTTGACCGGTCGGCCGGTGCGCTGTGGAGTTGGCCGGCCGGTGCCCGGTGTTCCCGGGCACCGACCGGCCGAGAGCGTCACCCCAGGTGGGCCGCCAGCCCCCGCAGCAGCTCCACGACACCTTCCGGGCCGGCCACCACCAGGTCGGCGCGGTCCGCCAGCTCGGTGACCTCCGTGCTGCCGCTGCACACCAGCAGGCCGGGGGTGCCGGCGGCGCGGAGTTCGTCGACCGCGGCGAAGGCGGGCAGGTCGCCCAGGTCGTCGCCGGCGTAGACGACGCAGCCGGCCCGGGTGGCGCGGGCGTGGTCCAGGAGGGCCACGCCCTTGTCCATGCCCGGCGGGCGCAGCTCCAGGACCAGGCGGCCGGGTTCGACGATCAGGCCGTGCCGGGTGGCGAGGCCGGCGAGCGGGCCGCGCAGGGCCTCGAAGGCGGCCTGCGGGTCGGCGGCGCGGCGGGTGTGGACCGCGAGCGCCCGGCCCTTCTCCTCGATCCACGTGCCCTGCCCGGCGCCGGCGCGCTCCAGCAGGCCGGGCAGTTCGGCGCGGGCGGCGGCCACGCCCGGGTGCGGGGGCGGCGCGGTGACCTTGCCGGTGGCCGCCTCCCAGCGTTCGGCGCCGTAGTGGCCGAGGACGGTGAGGTGCTCCAGGCCGGGGACGTCCGCGAAGCCGCCGTAGCGGACCGCCACCTCGGGCGGGCGGCCGGTGATCACGGCGATGGAGGCCACCTCGGGGGCGAGCGCGGCCAGCGCGGGCACGGCCCCGGGGTGGGCGCGGGCCTGTTCGGGGTCGGCGACGATCGGGGCGAGCGTGCCGTCGAAGTCCAGCCCGATCACGGCGTCACGGGGCCGGGCGAGGAGCGCGGCGAGCCCGTCCCGGCCGGCCTGGGTGGTCGGGAGCGGCAGCGGGTGCAGGGAGTCCGTCGTGTGGGTGCCCATACGGCGACCCTATCCGCGGAAGGCCGGTCCACTCCTCAGCGTTCGGCGCGCCGCGTCTGCCGGATCCGGCGGAGCCGGTTGACGGTGACCGGGTCGTGGGCCAGGGCCCGCGCGTCGTCCAGGAGGGCGTTGAGGAGCTGGTAGTAGCGGACGGGGGACAGATCCAGCTCCTCGCGGATCGCCCGTTCCTTCGCGCCGGGCCCGGGGAACGCCCGGCGCTCCAGCGCGAGGATCGCCTTCTCGCGGCTGCCCAGTTCCATGGGAGCCACCGTAGCGCCGGGCACGGACAGCCGGACCGGTCGTGCCGTCGGACTCCCGCCGCGGGAGTCGGACGACCCGGCCTAGCCGGCGGTTCCGCTGTCGGCCGCCGTGGCCGTCGACTGGAGCCGGGTCAGGACGCCGGAAGGGCTGCCGCCGGGAGCGACGGCCTGCCCGATGTTCTGCTTCACGGCCGCGCTGACCGACGCCCAGGAGGTCTTGCCGACGGGGTACAGCTCGGACGTGGGCAACTGGTCCAGGAAGGGGCGCAGGACCTTGTCGGAGGACTTGCCGGAGGTGCTCATGGCGGTGGAGGCGGAGCCGGTGACCGGCAGCAGCCCGTAAGTGCGGGAGAAGGTGAGGACGTTCTTCTCGCTGTAGACGAAGTCGAGGAAGTCACCGATCTGCTCGGCGTGTCCGTTCTGCCGGAAGCCCATCATCCAGTCGGCGACGCCCATGGAGGCGCGGGCCTTGCCGGTGCGGCCCGGCATCGGCACCGTGCCGAACTTCACGCCCTTGCGGCCGGCCTGCTGGATCAGCGTGGGGTGCCCGGTGAGCATGCCGACCTGGCCGTCGGCGAACGCGGCGAAGGCGTCGGCGCGGTTGAGCTTGCCGGGGGCGACCGGGCCGGTCAGGTCCTTGCCGACCAGCTCGTCCTTGAGCCAGGCGAAGGTCTCCATGTTCTGCGCGGAGTCGAGGGTGTAGGTGCCGACGTCGTCGGTGTAGCCGCTGCCGCCGCTGAGCAGCCACTGCATGGTCTCGGCCTGGGCCTCCTCCGGGCCGAGCGGCAGGGCGTAGGGGTACTTCACGCCCTTGTCCTTCAGGGCGCGGGCGTCGGCGGCCAACTGGTCCCAGGTGGTCGGCGGGGTGATGCCGGCCCCGGCGAACAGGGTCTTGTTGTAGAAGAGCACCCGGGTGGAGGCGGCGAACGGGATGCCGTACTGGGTGTGCTTCCACTCGCCGGCGTCGGAGAGCTGGGAGAGGAGGTCGGCCTGGGTGCGGATGGAGAGCAGGTCGGACACCTGGTAGAGCTTGCCGGCCGCGGCGTAGTCGGCGTAGGCGCCGATCTGGGCCAGGTCGGGGGCGTGGCCGGCGTCGACCATCTCCTTGACCTTGCGGTCGACGTCGTTCCACGAGTAGACGCTGACCTCGACCTTCACGCCGGAGTGGTGCGACTCGTACTCCGCGGCCAGGTCGTCCCAGTACTTCTTGGAGCTGTTGGCGGGGGAGTCGCCGTAGTCGGCGGCGACGAGTCTGAGGGTCACGTCGGAGGAGCCCGTGCTCCCGCAGCCGCCGAGAACCGCCGTCATGCCCAGTGCGGACACCACCGCGATCGTTCCTGTCGTACGCCGACGCACCCTCAAAGCCCCAACCCTGCTGTCTGACCGTTCGATATATGGACAGCTAAGGTCTACACCACGTGAGTGGACTAGACCTTTCCCGGGTGGGAGGGTCACACTAGGGCCCGTGGTGAGACATGTCATCGCCCTCGACGTGGGCGGTACCGGAATGAAGGCCGCCCTCGTCGGCGACGACGGCGCCCTGCTGCACCGCGCCCGCCGTGCCACCGGCCGCGAGCGCGGCTCCGAGGCGGTGATCGAGGGCATCCTCGCCTTCGCCGCCGAGCTGCGCGCGTACGGCGTCGAGCACCACGGCGGACCGGCCGCCGCGGCCGGCATCGCCGTCCCCGGCATCGTCGACGAGGCCCGGGGCACCGCCGTCTACTCCGCCAACCTCGGCTGGAAGGACGTACCCCTGCGGGCCCTGCTCACCGACCGGCTCGGGATGCCCGTCGCCCTCGGCCACGACGTGCGCACCGGCGGACTCGCCGAGGGCCGGATCGGCGCGGGCCGGGGCGCGGACAGGTTCCTGTTCGTACCGCTCGGCACCGGGATCGCCGGCGCCATCGGCATCGACGGCCGGGTGGAGGCCGGCGCGGACGGTTTCGCCGGCGAGATCGGCCACATCCGCGTACGCCCCCAGGGCGCCGCCTGCCCCTGCGGACAGTACGGCTGCCTGGAGCGGTACGCCTCCGCGTCCGCCGTCAGCGCCGCATGGGCCGCCGCCTGCGGGAACCCGGAGGCGGACGCCGCCGACTGCGCCGAGGCCGTCGCGTCCGGTGACCCGAACGCCGTCCGGGTGTGGCAGGAGGCGGTGGACGCGCTCGCCGACGGCCTGGTCACCGCGCTCACCCTGCTGAACCCCCGCACCATGATCATCGGTGGCGGGCTGGCCGAGGCGGGGGAAGTGTTGTTCCAGCCGCTGCGGGACGCCGTCCGGCAGCGGGTCACCTTCCAGAAACTGCCCACCATCGTCCCCGCCGCCCTCGGCGACAGCGCCGGCTGCCTGGGCGCCGGCCTGCTCGCCCGGGACCTGCTGACGACCACCGCTCCCACGACTCCGGAGGTAAGCACCTGATGGCAACCGAGCGGGAAACTCCGGCCCCGGACAGCGCCCCGCCAGGGACGCGGGACGGTGACGATCCGCGGCCCGGCCGCGGGGCGCGGATCGCCACGGCGGACCAGCAGGTGCTCACCGGCGCACACGTGGTGCTCCCGACCAAAACCGTGCGCAACGGCCGGCTGGCCGTGGATGGCACCCGCATCACCGCCACCGCCCCGGCCGGCGCCCGGATCATCGACGTCACCGGCCACTGGCTCGTGCCCGGCTTCGTCGACATCCACAACCACGGCGGCGGCGGCGCCGCCTTCTCCGGCACCGCCGAGGAGATCCTCACCGCCGTCCACACCCACCGGCGGCACGGCACCACCACCCTCGTCGCATCCATGGTCACCGACGAGATGGACCTGCTCGCCCGGCAGGCCGGCCTGCTCAGCGAACTGGCCGAACAGGGCGAGATCGCCGGCATCCACTTCGAGGGCCCGTTCATCTCGCCCTGCCGCAAGGGCGCGCACGCCGAGGAACTGCTGCGCGACCCGGACCCGGCGGACGTCCGCAAACTGATCGACGCGGCGCGCGGCAAGGCCAAGATGGTCACCCTCGCCACCGAGCTGCCCGGCGGCATCGACTCCGTACGACTGCTCGCCGAGCACGGGGTGATCGCGGCGATCGGCCACACGGACGCCAGCTACGAGCAGACGGTCGACGCCATCGACGCGGGGGCCACGGTCGCCACCCACCTCTTCAACGCCATGCCCGGCCTGAACCACCGCACCCCCGGCCCCATCGCCGCCCTGCTGGAGGACGAGCGGGTCACGGTGGAACTGATCAACGACGGCACCCACCTGCACCCCGCCGCACTGGAACTGGCCTTCCGGCATGCCGGCGCCGGCCGGGTCGCGTTCATCACCGACGCCATGGACGCGGCCGGCATCGGCGACGGCCGCTACATGCTCGGCCCCATGGAGGTCGAGGTCAGCGACGGCGTGGCCCGGCTCGTGCACGGCGGCTCGATCGCCGGCTCCACCCTCACCCTGGACCGCGCGTTCCGGCGGGCGGTGACCGTCGACCGGCTGCCGGTGGAGGACGCCGTCACCGCCCTGTCCGCCAACCCGGCCCGGCTGCTCGGCCTCTCCGACCGCATCGGCTCCCTGGAACCCGGCAAGGACGCCGACCTCGTCCTGCTGGACGCCGACTTCCGGGTGAAGGGCGTCATGCGGCGGGGCGAATGGGTGGTAGCTCCCCAACTGCCCTGATCCGTACCGCCGTCGGGGAGACGGCCACCGCCCGCGCACTGGGCCGGCCGCCGTCTCTTTGGCATGATCGTGGCCCCGGAAACCGATGACAGGCGCAGGGACTTCGAGGGAGGCCGGCCCGGGTGATCCTCACGGTCACGCTGAACACCGCTCTCGACCTCACCTATCGCGTGCGGTCGCTGCGTCCGCACGCCTCGCACCGGGTCTCGGAGGTCGTCGAGCGGCCCGGCGGCAAGGGCGTGAACGTGGCCCGGGTCCTGGCCGCGCTCGGGCACGAGGTGACGGTCACCGGATTCGCGGGCGGCGCCACCGGACAGGTGCTGCGGGAGCGGCTCGCGGGCACGTCCGGGCCGGTGGACGCGCTGGTCCCGGTCGCCGGAGCGACCCGGCGCACGATAGCGGTCGTCGACGGACGGTCCGGCGACACCACCCAGCTCAACGAGCCCGGCCCGCAGATCGCCCCGGCCGAGTGGGGCACCTTCCTGGACCGCTACGAGGAGCTGCTGGCCGGCGCCTCGGCGGTGGCACTGTGCGGCAGCCTGCCGCCGGGGGTGCCGGTGGGGGCGTACGCGACGCTCGTACGGACCGCACGCGCCCTCGGCGTCCCCGCCCTGCTGGACACCAGCGGGGAGCCGCTGCGCCGCGGGGTCGCCGCGCGCCCGGACGTCATCAAGCCCAACGCCGACGAACTGGCCGAACTCACCGGCTCCCACGAACCGTCACGCGCCACCCAGGACGCCCGCAGACGGGGCGCCCGCGCGGTCGTGGCCTCCCTCGGCGCGGACGGCCTGCTCGCCGTCACCCCCGAGGGCCGCTGGCGCGCCGCCCCGCCCTCCCGCGTCCACGGCAACCCGACCGGCGCCGGCGACGCGGCGGTGGCCGGCCTGCTCTCGGGCCTCGTGGAGAACCTCGACTGGCCGGCCCGCCTGACCCGAGCGGTGGCCCTCGCGACAGCGACCGTCCACGCCCCGACAGCGGGCGACGTCGGCCGCACTGCCTATGACGAACTCCTGGCACGAGTGTTGGTTACGGCGGCGTGAAAGCGAGGGAACCCTAGGCAGATTCGCCTGCCTAACAGTTCGGCCGAGAAACGCTCTTCCCCTCATGTCAGCCGGGTGATCAAATGACCATCTGCAGGCCACATCGACCAGTGACGAAAGACAGAGGGGAACCTCCTATGAGCGTGTTTAGAAATGGCTTGACGACGGTGGCTCTGGCCAGTGCGTTGTTGGGTGGCGCCTTTGCCGCACCTGCTGCGGCGGCTGATCCCAATACCTGCCCGAAAGGAAAGCTCTGTGGATGGTCGGGGACCAACAGGACGGGAACCAGGACCGTTATCTCTGTAACGTCCGGCTGCTCTCCCTTCACCACTGCCAGGTCAGTCTCGAACCAGACGTCCCATCGCATAGAGTTTTGGCACATCACTCCCGGCACCGGCTGCGACATCGGCACCCGGCTGCTCACTCTGGAGCCGGGCACCCACTCAGACGATACCCATGGCACCGTTACAGGGATCGGGGTCTACGGGTAGTAGTGCCGCGGCCGTTGTACCGACGGCCGAGCATGAGGTGCATCGAGGGCGCTCCGCCCCGCACCGCTCTTGAGCACTCGCAATCCGCCCTCGCTATGAGCCGTCCTGACCTGCACAATGCCAGCTCTTGGGGACCGCAAGGCGTCCCGGACCAGCACGATCGGGCCGCCGAGCCACCGGTGCGCGGTCTGATCAGCCGATCGCGTTCGCAGGGTTTGCAGCAGGCCAGGACGACGACGGACGGCGCCGCACATACACGAAGAGTGCAGCCGCGGCAGGGGCAGGTACGGGCGCTCGGCGGCGTTTATGAAGAACCCGCCCTAGAAGGCCACTCCAGGAGAGGCGGTGCCACCGGCGTGAATTCCGACGGACCGTTCCGCTGTCTGGACTTTACTGCACCCAAAGTTGGTCGATAAGGGCGTTGCACTGGTTCCCCTGACCACAGGCGATCGTCAACGTGTTGGTGCCTTTAGTCAACGTCACTGGAGCCCAGGTGGACTGCCAGCCCTTCTCAAAGTCACCCTTCGGTGAGCCAATGAAATTCTTCATACCCAAGGGCTGTGGGTTGGGTTTGCCGTTGACCGTCAGCGTCGCGTTTGCGTCCTCGCCGGGAATTCCATAACGCACATACAGGCGGTACGAGCCAGCTTTTTGGACGTCACTGACCGTCCAGGTCACCGAAGCACCGACACTATTGAACCCTGCCACTTAAACCCCACCGGCCGCTTTCGCCCCCTTGACGTCCGATGCCTTGGTCGCGCCACCTGCCAACTGAAGGGCGCTCGCGTCGCTCTTGGGCAGCTCGCCCGATGTCGCCGAGCTGCTCCCCGATGGACTCGGCTTGCTGCTCTGCGACTGATTGGTGTTGGTTCCGGCCTGGCCTGCGGACTTGTCGTCGTCCGTGTGGCCGTTGATCATCGCGATGCCGATGCCGATGACGACCGCGGCGACCACCGCGACCGCGCCGATCAGCAGGCCCTTGGTGTTCGGGCCGCGTCGGCCGGACGCGGGCGCCCGGCCGCCCGGCGCGCCGCCGGGCAGCGTCTCGGGGGCCTGGTAGTGGGCGTTCGACTGACCGTGGGGACCCTGCTGCGGTGCGCCCTGACCGTACGCGGCCTGCGGCGGCTGGCCGTACGGCACCTGCTGGCCGTAGGTGCGCTCGCCGACCGCGCGGACCCTGCTGACCGAGTTCGGATAGCCGTAACCGCCGCCGGAGGGCGGCTGGGCTCCCCGGGCCTGGCCGTCTGCGTACAGGTAGCCGAACGGGTCGTCGTCCTCGGGCGGGCTCGCGCCGTTGTCGCCGGGCGTCATCCCTTGGGTACTCCTCAACAGGTGCTGGCGGATGCGGTACGGGTTTTGAATGGCGAGCCTACCCGCTCTCACTCGCCCAAACGGGTGGCCCGAACCGCATCAACCCGCTGACCTGCGGGTCACCCGGCGCGGCGATGTTGTTTGGGACGAGATCGTTTCTCTACGTACATCCGCTCGTCAGCGGACTTCAGCACCTCGTCCGCCGTCATGCCGCAGTGCGCCCAGCCGATGCCGAAGCTCGCACCCACCCGGACCGCCCGGCCCTCGGCGCGGATCGGCTGGATGATCTCGTTGCGCAGCCGTACGGCGAGGTCCTGGGCGTCGGCCCGGCCGAGGCCGTCGGCGAGGATCACGAACTCGTCGCCGCCGAGCCGGGCGACCGTGTCACCGTCGCGGACGCCGTTGCTCAGCCGCCGGGCCACCTCGATGAGGACCGCGTCGCCCGCGTTGTGCCCGAAGCGGTCGTTGATCGACTTGAACCCGTCGAGGTCGCAGAAGAGGACCGCGAGGCCCTTGCTGCCGTCGTCGCGGCCCTCCGCGGGGGCGATGGTGTGCACATGGTGGTCGTAGGCGTCGTACGCCTCCGTACCCGGCGCGAAGTCGAAGCCGTGTCCGGCCGGGGCGTCGAAGGCGGGGTGGCCGTAGGCCGCGTCCAGGGACTCCAGGGCGCCGGCCTGCGCGGGCCGCCGGCAGAGCCGGGCCGCCAGGCGCGACCGCAGCTCGGCGGAGTTCGGCAGGCCGGTCAGCGAGTCGTGGGAGGCGCGGTGGGCGAGCTGGAGCTCGCGGCGCTTGCGTTCCTCTATGTCCTCGACGTGGCTGAGCAGGAAGCGGGGGCCGTCGGCGGCGTCCGCGACGACGCTGTTGCGCAGGGACACCCACACGTAGGTGCCGTCCCGCCGGCCGAGCCGCAGCTCCGCCCGCCCGCCCTCGGCGGAGGTGCGCAGCAGGGTGCCGATGTCCTCGGGGTGGACGAGGTCGGCGAAGGAGTAACGGCGCATGGCGGAGGCGGGCCGGCCCAGCAGCCGGCACAGGGCGTCGTTGGTGCGCAGGATGCGGCCGTGCTGGTCGCCGCCCATCTCGGCGATGGCCATGCCCGAGGGGGCGTACTCGAAGGCCTGCCGGAAGGACTCCTCGCTGGAGCGCAGGGCCTGCTGCTCGCGCTCCAGGCGGACCAGGGCGCGCTGCATGTTGGCCCGCAGGCGCGCGTTGCTGATCGCGATGGCGGCCTGGAAGGCGTACATCTGCAAGGCCTCGCGGCCCCAGGCGCCGGGGCGGCGGCCGTTGCGCGGGCGGTCGACGGATATGACCCCGAGCAGTTCGCCGCAGGAGCCGCCCTGCACGCCCGGGGTGTACATGGGCGCGAAGAGCCGGTCGGAGGGGTGCCACTCGTCCTCGAAGCGCGGCGCGGGCCCGTCGGTGTACCACTGGGGGACGTCGTCGTCGTCGAGGACCCAGCCCTCGGTGTGCGGTATGAAGACGAGGTCGCCCCAGCGTTCGCCCATGCCCAGCCGTCGGTCCCAGGAGTCCCGGGAGCCGGCCCGGCCGGTGATCAGCGCCTCGGCGGCGGAGTTCCCGGAGAAGGCGGCGACGACGAGATCGCCGTCGGGGCGTACCAGATTGACGGCCGCCATCTCGTATCCCAGGGCGCCCACGACACCGTCCGCGACGGTCTGCAACGTGTCCGCCAGGCTGCGTGCCGTGTTCATGTCGGCCATGACCTGGTGGAGCTGCCGCAGGGACGCAAGACGGACATAAGGCTCCGACTCGGTCTCCATGCTCGCCCTCCCCCCGAGACCTCACAGCGAATCAAGGGTTTGTCTTCGGCACTTCCTTACGATGGCTTTCGCGTTGGCTCCGGCGGTTTACTCGTACGGCTCCCCGCCACTGAATCACAGCGCGCTCCCCACCCGGTACACAGGGTCAACAATAACTGCCTCCTGTGACTCAAGTCACAGGAGAACGTGAACAATTGAGTGGAGTTTCTGCGTTTCTCCCGTACGCATTCCGAACACGGAGTGTGCGGTCGTGCACCCATGACGCACGGACCGTGCACCGCCGGTGCACGGTGGGTGTACGCCCGCGTGCGCCGCTGGTCCTAGGACCCGGCTCGGGCGGAGGGCCGATGCGCCCGGCGCGGTGCGGACACTAGCGTTTCCGGTGTGCTGAAAACTCCCTCACCCATCACCCCCCTGCCTCCCGGGCATGCTGAGGGGGTGAGCAACGACGAGTTCCGGGCCGCCATGTCCCGGCTGGCCGCGGGCGTGGTGCTGGTCACCGCGCAGGAACCGCCGCTCGATCCGGACGACCCCGACGCGCCGGGCGTGGAGGACGTCGGCATGACCGCCACGGCCTTCATGTCGGTCTCCCTCGATCCGCCGCTGGTCCTGGTCAGCCTGCGCGAGGGCTCCCGCATGGACGACCTGCTGGCCGAGCAGCCGCTGTGGGCGGTGTCGGTCCTCACCGAGAGCCAGCGGCACATCGCCGGCCGCTTCGCCATGAAGGGCCGCATCAGCGACCGGCTGCTCTTCGAGGACATCCCCTACGTCCGCGGCGAGGCCACCGGCGCCCCGCTGGCCGGGGGCGCGCTGGCCACCCTGGAGTGCCGTACCGAGCAGCGGGTGGCCGCCGGGGACCACACCCTGGTCGTCGGCCGGGTCCTCACGGCGCGGGTGCCCAGCGCGGAGGGCGGCCCGCTGCTGTACTTCCGCGGCCGATACCGGCAACTGGACTGAGCCCGGTATTCCGCCGCCCCCGTAATCCCATCGCCCGGGGAAAAGGGAATGCCTAGGGTGCGGGGATGACACCGCGCCTTGAAGAAGTGACACCGGAGAACCTCGACACCGCCGTGGGCATCCGCGTCCGCCCCGGGCAGGAACACGCCGTCAGTCCCGTCGTCACCTCCCTCGCCGAGGCGTACGTCCATCCCGCCGGTGTCGCCTGGCCCCGTCTGATCGTCGACGGCGACCGCACGGTCGGCTTCCTCATGGCCTTCTTCGGCATCGACTGGCACCGCGACGGCAGCCTGCACCGCTCGGGGCTGTGGCGGCTGAACATCGCGGCGGACGCCCAGGGCCGCGGGTACGGCCGCTTCGCCGTCGGCTCGGTGGCCGCGGAGATCCGCCGCCGCGGCGGCAGGGAACTCCACGTCACCTGGCACCCCGGCCCGACGGGCCCCGAGGACTTCTACCTCCGCCTGGGCTTCCGGAAGACCGGCGAGACGAGCGGGGACCAGACGGTGGGCGTGTTGGACCTGTGACGGTCGTGGCGGGGGCCGGCCGGTGCGGCAGGAGGCCGGCTAACCCCAGTCCCGGCCCGTGCGTCCCCGCTTGGTCTGGGCGCGCTGTTTCTTCTCCCGCAGCCGGCGTTCGTTGATGCCGCGCGGGATGCGCGTCGGCCTGCGGGGCTTCGGCGGCGGCGCGGTGGCCTCCGCGAGGAGGGCGGCCAGCCGTACGGCGGCGGCCTCGCGGTTGCGCCACTGGGAGCGGTGCTCGGAGGCCCGTACGGACAGCACCCCGTCGACGAGGCGGCCGGCGAGCCGCTGGAGCGCCCGCTCCTTCCACACCGGCGGCAGCGCCTCGGTGCCGGCGAGGTCGAAGCGCAGCTCCACCTGTGAGTCGCTGGTGTTGACGTGCTGTCCGCCGGGCCCGGAGGACCTGGAGAAACGCCACGTCAGCTCGGCCTCGGGAAGCGAGACCGAGCCGCGGATGAGGTAGGGCCCGGACATGTATGCCATGTTCCCGGACCCGCGGGGTGTGCGTCACCTGGATATCCGGTTCGGTAAAAAAGGTAAAGGGACCCGGAACCGGCGGGACCCCCCTCGACGTTGTTCCGGGTGACGGTAGCTTCGTCGGCACAGATGTGCACGTATGCACGGGTATCTAGGGAAGGGACTCCCAACATGGCTGTAAGCCTGTCCAAGGGTGGCAACGTCTCGCTCACCAAGGAGGCTCCGGGCCTGACCGCCGTCACCGTGGGCCTCGGCTGGGACGTCCGCACCACCACCGGCACGGACTTCGACCTGGACGCCTCCGCGATCGCGGTCAACACGGAGGGCAAGGTCTACTCGGACGCCCACTTCGTCTTCTTCAACAACAAGCAGACCCCGGACAACTCCATCGTCCACACGGGCGACAACCGTACGGGTGAGGGCTCCGGCGACGACGAGGCGATCAACGTCAACCTGGCCGCGCTCCAGGCCGACATCGACAAGATCGTCTTCCCGGTCTCCATCTACGACGCCGAGAACCGCGGCCAGAACTTCGGCCAGGTCCGCAACGCCTACATCCGCATCGTCAACCAGGCCGGCGGCGCCGAGATCGCGCGTTACGACCTGTCGGAGGACGCGGCCACCGAGACGGCCATGGTCTTCGGCGAGCTGTACCGCAACGGCGCGGAGTGGAAGTTCCGCGCGGTGGGCCAGGGTTACGCCTCGGGCCTGGTGGGCATCGCCCAGGACTTCGGCGTGAACGTCTGACGCAGACACCACGTCCGCCGGGCAGGGACCGGCGGCGGCGTCCTTCCCGGGCGCACGCCGCCGGCCCGCACCGTCAGGGGTGGCGCGGCTTGCCGTCGCCGTACAGCCAGTCCTTCCAGATCTCGCCGAAGTCCTTGTCCGGGGCCTTCTTCTCCACGTACGCGGTGAACTCGGCGGTGCTCGCGGTGCCGTGGCGGTGTGCGGCGGCCCAGCCCTGGATGATGTCGTAGAAGGTGTCGTCGCCGGTCGTGCGGCGGATCTTCTCCAGGACCATCGCGCCGCGTTCGTAGACGGGGCTGTCGGAGATGTGCGCGGCGCTGGACGGCTTCGCCGGCGGGAAGGCCCAGATCTGCTCGTGGTCCCCGTCGTAGTAGCGGGTGAAGGTCTCCCGGGTGCTGGGGCCGCCGTGGTCCTCCTTGTACAGCCACTCCGCGTAGGTGGCGAATCCCTCGTTGAGCCACATGTCCCGCCAGGACTCGGGGGTGACCGAGTCGCCGTACCACTGGTGGGCGAGTTCGTGCACGAGGGTGGAGGTGTCGGGGGCGCCGGGGAAGACGGGCCGCGTCTGGGTCTCCAGGGCGTACCCGGCGTCGTCCGGGCGGTCGACGATCGCGCCGGTCGAGGAGAAGGGGTACGGCCCGAAGTTGGTCTCCTCCCACTCGATGATCGCGGGGATCTTCGCGAGCACCCCGGCGGCGGCCCCGGCCTGGTGGGGATCGACCGCGGTGACGACGGGCAGGCCGTGCGGGCCGGTGGTGCGGGCGATGTCGTAGTGGCCGACGGCGACGGTGGCGAGGTAGCTCGCCATGGGCTGGGCGGTGTGCCAGTGGTAGGCCGTACGGCCGCCCTTCGTGCTCCGGTCCGTCAGCTCGCCGTTGGACACGGCCTGGAGACCCTTCGGCACGGTGACGGTGATGTCGTAGGACGCCTTGTCGGCAGGGTGGTGGTTGCCGGGGAACCAGGCCATGGAGCCGACCGGTTCGCCGAGGCCGAGGGTGCCGTCGGCGGTGGGCAGCCACCCCTCCTTGGAGCCGTCGGGGTCGGTGAGGGTGCGCGGGGTGCCCGAGTAGCGCACGGTCGTGCGGAACGTCTCGCCGTCGCTGAGTCCGTCGTGCGGGCGGACGGTGAGTTCCTGACCGCTGCGGCTCCAGCCGGCGCCCCTGCCCTCGACGGTGACCGAGTCGACGTGCAGTCCGGCCAGGTCCAGGTCGAACGCGGACAGGTCCTGGGTGGCCCGGGCGGTGATGACCGCCGTACCGGTGAGGTGCCGGGTGTGCGGGGTGTAGTCCAGCGTGAGGGCGTAGTGGCCGACGTCGTAGCCGCCGTTGCCGGCGTCGGGGAAGTACGGGTCATGCACGCCGGATCCGCCCGCGGTGCCCCGCGCGCCGCCGTCGCACGCGGTGCCGGTGGCGGCGAGGAGGAGAAGGGCGGCGACGGCCGGGACAAGGCGCACGGATCTGGACATGTCAGTGATCCTAGGCTGGCGGGACGCACCGCAGGCGGGCCGGGCGGACCGGCGTGACACCATCTCTTCCGTGCTCGACATCGGCTACGCCCTCTCCAACCGGTTCCCGGACCCGCCGCAGACCGACTACCGCCGCGCGGACGTCCACGCGCTGCGGCACGACCTGTTCTGCGGGGACGTGTACCTGGCGGACACCGAGACGGACCGGGAGCTGTCCACAGCCTGGGGATGGGTGCCGGTGCTGGACTTCGCGTGGGCGCTGTGCGACATCGTGGAGCGGCTGGACCAGGACCCGATGGGCTCCCGCGCCGCCCGCCCCCAGCGGGCCGAACTGGACTTCACCGAGTCCAGCGACGCGCTGCTCTTCGAGCGCCGCTTCGGCTGGGTCGACATCACCTCGGACTGGCAGCCGGCCGAGGAGTCCCCGCTGAGCTTCGCCCACACCGAACTCCGGCGCGAGGCCCGCGACTTCCTGCACGACCTGATCGCGGACCTCACCGACCTCCACGAGGACCTGGCGGAGAACCCGGCGCTGTGGACCCTCCAGGCCCGCTTCCCGCGGGTGCCGTGACATAGCGGCTCGGCGGCTCAGCCCTCCACCCTGATCCCCAGCCCTGCCGCCAGCGCGGGAGCCAGGTCCAGGAGCTGACCGGTGCTGATGACCGCACCGGAGAGGCGGTCCAGGCCCCGGGCCACCTCCAGGGGGGCGGCACCGCGCAGGTCCACGTCCTTCAGGGTCGCGCCACCGAAGTCGGCGCCCCGCAGCGCGCAGTCGGTGAACTCCACCCGCTCCAGCCGCGCGCCGGCGAAGTCCGGCTCCACCAGGACGCAGGACTCGAAGACGACGTCCTTGAGGCGGGCCTCGCGGAGGTTCAAATAGTCGATCTTGCCGCCGCGGATCACGACCCGTTCCAGCACCGCGCCGTGCATCTGGGTACCGCCCAGGCGCGCGTCGGCCAGCTCCACATCGCGGAACGAGGCCTCGGCGAGCTGCGTGCCGACACCCCGCAGCCCGGTCAGCACCGAGTCCAGCACGCGAGCCCGGCCCAGCGCCGTGCCGTCCACCACGCAGCCCGTCAGCGCGCAGTCCATGAACCGGGCGCCCATGCCGTCCTGCCCGGCCAGGTCCAGCTCCCTGAACTCCAGCCCGTCATAGTCACCGTCCGGCTCCAACTCCAACGCGCCCCACGGCTCCAGGTCCGGCAGCCGCACCTCCGGCCGCCGCGCCCCCCGCACCCCTGCCCGCTCCGCCGGCCCGCCACCCGCCGCTCGTCTCACCATCCCCCCATGCTGCACCCCGCCACTGACAACCACCCCTGACCGGGAGACACCGGGCAGCGAGCGACAGCGACAGCGAGACCTCGCCCCGCGCGTCCGGCGCGGGGCCGCCTTCGCCGTGGGCGGCCTGGACGCCCCCGGCCGGCTGGAGCGGTGCACGGCGCGGGACCCGGCCCTCGCGCCGGCCGGGGAACGGCTGTTCAAGGGGCGGTTCCCGGCCGGACCCGACGGGACCCGGGCCGACGGGCTCGCCCGCGCCGGACACCTGTCGGACCTGGGCCCGACCGACCTGGCGGCCCGGGCGGCAGCGCGGCTCAGCGGGCCGGCCCGGCGAGCCCCGCCAGCGCCCCGTCCGTCAGCCGGTACACCGTCCACTCGTCCCGCGGGCGGGCGCCGAGCGCCTCGTAGAAGCCGATCGCGGGCCGGTTCCAGTTCAGCACCGACCACTCCAGCCGCTCGTAACCGCGCTCCACGCAGATGCGCGCCAGCTCGGCCAGCAGGGCCCGGCCGTGCCCGCCGCCGCGCGCGGAGGGACGGACGTAGTGGTCCTCCAGATAGATGCCGTGCACCCCGCGCCACGTGGAGAAGTTCAGGAACCACAGCGCGAAGCCGACCGGCTCGCCGCTCGCGTCGTCCACGGCCAGGTGCGCGAAGGCGGCCGGCCGCTCCCCGAACAGCGCCTCCCGCAACTGCTCGGCACCGGCCCGCACCTCCTCCAGCGACCTCTCGTGCTCGGCCAGCTCACGGACGAGGGCGTGGATGACGGGGACGTCGGCGGGGATCGCGGCACGAATCATGGGGGGAGGTTGACCGGCCGGTCCCCCGGGTCTCAGTGCCGTCCCGCCACCCGGTCGGCCACCTTGGCCAGGCGCGAGGACTCCATGCCGGGGTGGAGGCGTTCGCGCCGGTCGGCGGCGCGGTAGGTGGCGTACATGCCCTGGACGCCGAGCCAGCGGAAGGGTTCCGGCTCCCACCTGCGGACCTTGTGGTTCACCCAGGGCAGGTCGGTCAGTTCGGTGCGGCCGCCCTGGCCGGAGTCCTGCTGGACCAGGTCGCGCAGGGTGCGGGCGGCCAGGTTGGCGGTGGCGACGCCGGAGCCGACGTAGCCGCCCGCCCAGCCGAGACCGGTGGAGCGGTCCAGGGTGACCGTGGCGCACCAGTCGCGCGGGACGCCCAGCACCCCCGACCAGGCGTGGGCCACCCGCGTGCCCGCCAGGGCCGGGAAGAAGCGGGTGAGGATCTCGCGCAGGGCCTCGACGGTCGCCTCCTGGGTGCGGCCGTCGTTGTCGGTGCGCGAGCCGAAGCGGTACGGCACCCCGCGCCCGCCGAGCGCGATCCGGTCGTCGGCGGTGCGCTGGGCGTACATGTAGGCGTGGGCCATGTCGCCGAGGGTCTCCCGGCCGTCCCAGCCGATCGCCGCCCACTGCTCCCCGGTCAGCGGCTCGGTGGCGATCATGGACGAGTTCATCGGCAGCCAGGTCCGCTTCTGGCCCTTGAGGGAGGCCGTGAAGCCCTCGGTGCAGCGCAGGACGTAGGGAGCGCGGACGGTGCCGTACGGGGTCACGGCGTGCTTGGGCCGGATCTCCGTCACCGGTGTCGACTCGTGGACGGTCACGCCGAGCGCCTCCACCACCGCCGCGAGCCCCTTGACCAGCTTCACCGGGTGCAGCCGGGCCCCGTGCGGGGTCCAGGCCGAGCCGACCGCGTCCGCGACCCTGATCCGCTCGGCCGTCTCCCGGGCGCCGTACAGCTCCCGGTCCGTCTCGCCGTACGCCAGCTCGTGTTCGTGGAAGGCCCTCAGCCGCGCCAACTGGGCCGGTGTGGTCGCCACTTCCAGCACACCGCCCCGGTGCACATCGGCGTCGATGCCCTCCGCGCCGGCCACCGCGACGACCTCGGCCACGGTGTGGTTCATCGCCTTCTGCAGGCGCACGGCGGCCTCACGGCCGTGCAGCTTCGCGTACCGGTCCCGGCCCGCGATGCCGTTGTAGAGCCAGCCGCCGTTGCGGCCGGAGGCGCCGTAGCCGCAGAACTTCTGCTCCAGGACGGTGATCCGCAGGAAGGGGACCGCCTTCTTCAGGTAGTACGCCGTCCACAGGCCCGTGTATCCGCCGCCGACGATGACGACGTCCGCGGAGGCGTCCCCGGACAGCGGCTCCCGTACCGCCGGAAGACCGTCGTCCGCGTACCAGAAGGAGAACCCGCCGTTCACGACACTGCTTGCCGAGCTGCTCATGGCCGGGACGTTAACCCCTGAACCCGGCCAGTGTCTCCTTCGGATTCCATGCTTTTCCGCGGCCCCTGACCAGCGGATAGCAGGCCAGCCCGATCAGCGCGGCCCCGAAGTGACCGAAGTCCGTGAACGTCGGGCCGGGGGCCGCCAGCGGCAGCCCGAACACGGCGAGCACCGTCACCAGGTACCCGTACCGCCAGGGCACCGCGATCCGGTACGCGACCACCGCGATCACCCCCGCCAGCGCGTAGCTCACCCCGATGTCCAGGGTGTCGACCGCCGAGCGCGGAGCCAGTCCCTCCCCGATCGCCCTCAGCAGCACCCCCTCGCTGACCAGCGAGGCCAGGACGTGCGCGAGCACGCAGACCGCCAGCCAGCGGAGCGTCCCCAGCCACCGCTCGGCCGGCGCGTGGAACACCGTGTACAGGAAGGCGTACGGCACCCAGTCGCCGCCCTCGATCCACAACGCGCTCACCACGAGCACCCGCACCGGGCTGCGCGCCAGCTCGTGGAGGTTGGTCGACCGGTGCCGCAGGAAACGCTCCTCGAACTCCGGCGGCATGTGGTGCAGGACGACCGTCGTGACGAACAGGATCCCCAGCCACACGTACGTGCCGGGAGCACCGCGGACATACGCCCGCACCCTGCGCAGACCCCGCCGAAATCGCATGCACCGATTCAGCCACGCCGGCACCGCCCGGCACGTGATCGACATCCCCGGCGCTCCCCGGCACACCACCCGGCCCGACCGTCCGGACATAGGAAAAGCCCAGGTGGGAGGGGTCCCACCTGGGCTCTCGGAGCCCCCTGTCGGATTCGAACCGACGACCTACGCATTACAAGTTGTCCGATGCCCGTCCGTGAGCATCCACGGGCGTCCGCCGAGCGTGAGTCAGTGCTGGTCAGTGGTCTTTCATGGCCGTGAGAGACGACGGCGGACGTCACCGGAATCGGTGCACATCGAGACCGTAAGTGAGACCCCTAGGGGCATCGCAGGCATGGTCCGCTGCCCAGCCGCAGATGGCCACGACCGAGCATCCGTGAGTCGGCTGACGGAGTTAACTTCGGCCTGATCGCCTGGTCGCGCACCATGGGCGAGTAGTACAGCGTCAGTCGTTTGACGCTGCTCTCACTGACCGGCAGGGGCGCTTCACCGTACCGTTCTATGCATGGCGAGGTAATGCATAGACGGGTAGCATGGGTGACTGACCCTGCAAGTCTTGCTAGACAAGAAGGGGCCCGACGCTGCCCACCAGCGCCAGGCCCCACGGTGCAGATCACGAGCCCGGCCGAGGAGTATCCGGTCGGGCTCACTGCTTGAGCCCGCCGGCCGGTTCATGTCTCTCGTCATGACGAGAAGTACCGCACCACTTCCTTGATGGCCACGGCGATCACCGGCAACCAGTCCACAACCGCCTGTCTGATCGACCGGCGGCGTTCGCACCGTGCGCAGCGACTGCCGTCATTTTGTTCTTCGGCCACCTGGTTCCTCTCCTTCCGTCCCTGAGGGGCCCTGAGTACAACTCAGGGGTTCGCCTCCCACCGAGGCGAACGACTCGGTGGGACCTCTGGGAGGAACCGGCGCCAAGCATAGGCGGGTTGGGCAGAGGGAGGACCCGGACGACCACAAGTCGGTTACACCCAATTCGATCTAACGCAAACAAAATTCCGTCTTGCAAATTTGCCGATTAAGTCTTCAGGCGTGCCAGAGTGGGACTAATCGGAGCTAACCTTGCTTCCGTTAGCGCAAGCTATTAGCGTTCATAGCTACGCGATCGAAAGGCGTAATTTCCACATTCCCCGAGGTCATGCACCAGGCACAGCACGTCGTCGGTCGGCAGGCGCCAACGGAGTGACGGTTAGGCGCAGGGAAGCCTTCGGTAAGCGTCACGAGACGACTCGGTTGCAGCGTTTGCCAGTGAGGCTCTCCGGACCCCTCCACAGGAAGATGGGTTGTGTTGTAGATCACACTACTAGTCGGCCGGAGGTGACTCGGATCAACGCGCCACCCGCAGGTTGGGCCTCCACGTAGACGGGACGAGCGTGCGACGCTTGACTCCGCCAGCGGGCAGCAGACGGGAGAGCGAGTGTCGCAGCAGGCCAGCCCTCGGGGGACCTTCCTCAAGGTCGCCGACTCGGTGAGGACTCTGATCGAGGGCAACCCGGAGATGACGGAACTGCCTTCCCTGGCCGAGGTCATGCGCGAGCATGGTGTCTCGCGTGGCGTCGCCATCCGTGCATATGGCGAGCTTCGGCGAGAAGGACTGGCTCAACCAGCACCAGGCGAACGATGGCGCGTCGTGCGATCAGATGCGCAGGTGGATCGACGGCCGCTCCATGAGCGGATCGCAGAGGTCATCACGACTGACGAACTCAAGGTCGGGGAAGCGTTCCTGAGCGCCTCCACCTTGGCCGAGCGGTTCGGGGTCTCGCGCCCAACGGTGACCAGGGCTCTGGAGAAGTTGGAGGCCGCCGGCGTGCTGGCGGGGGGCGGACAGGGCAGGGTGCGGACGGTCCGCGCCGTGCCGACGCGAGAGGAGCGTTCGTAGCTTGCCGACGTTGACAGAGTGGGCGTATCCGCTGGCCGAGTCCCTGCTCGCCGAGCCGTTGCCGCGGCGCTGGAAGCACTGTCTCGGGGTCGCAGAGAGGGCGCGCACGATCGCGCTCATCCTGGACCAGGACGCGGAGCTGCTGGAGGCCGCGGCGGTCCTGCACGACATCGGCTACGCGCCGGACCTGGCCAAGACGGGCTTCCACCCGCTGGACGGCGCACGCTACCTCCGAGACGTGGCCGGCGCCGATGAACGGGTCATCAACCTGGTGGCCCATCACTCCTGCGCCTGGATGGAGGCGGAGGCGCGCGGCATGCGCGAGGAGCTGGAGGGCGAGTTTCCCCGCGAGCAGGAGCACTTGAACGACGCGCTCTGCTACTGCGACATGAACACCACGCCGGACGGCACGTCCACGAATCCGGTGGATCGGATCAACGAGATCACAGGGCGGTACGGGCCGGACAGCCTCATCGGGACGTTCATCCGTCGGGCTGAACCCGAAATCCTGGCGTGTACGTCCCGCGTGCTCGAACGTGTCGGCGCCGCCAAGCGTCAGCCGATGTAGGGAGCCGTTCGCGTCTTGTCCTGGGCGTGCTCGATGCGGAGCCGCATCGTGGGGTGCACGTCCAGCTCCGTCAGGTCCACCGGGTTGACCCAGCGGACTTGAGTCGTCTCGTTGCTCGTACGGAGTTCGCCACCGACCGGTCGCGCGCGAAAGCAGATGCTGAACTGCTGTCGCACCTCGCCGTCGTCGTACTGCATCACGTGTCCGGGATCCGTGTAGAGCCCGGACACGTCGACCACCTCCACCCTGATCCCGGTCTCTTCCCAGACCTCGCGCACGACGGTGTCGCTGATGGACTCGCCCACGTCGTGGCCGCCGCCCGGCAGTGCCCAGCGCCCATTGTCGGATCGCTGGATCATCAGCACTTGGTCGGCGTCGTTCTGGACGAACGCGACGACGGACGGCACGACCGAGTTGGCCGGCGGGGCGTCGGGGTCGTGCAGGTAGTCAATGCGTCCCATGGTTCAGGCTCCCGTGATGCTGTCTATGTCCTGGTCAGTGATCGGACGGGCGTTCTTCCAGGTGTGATCGATGCTGTCCGCGTACGTGTTGAAGAGTCCCCCGCCCGGTAGGTGGCGGAGGTGCAGAACAGGCGCCAAATACGCGCCGATGCCGTAGACGTGCGGGTTCACTAACATCTCGTCATCAGCGCGATAGATGGAGTTGTAGAGCGTCGAGTCATGCAGCCGGAAGTCGATGTTCGGGTGGCTACGCATGAGCGGCCGGTAGAGCAGCAGTGCGTTGCGGATTTTCCCGTCCATGATCTGGTGCCCCTCGTCAATGCCGCGCTGTCGGACGGCTGCACAGGCAGGGTCTCCCAGCAGGATGCGCACCTGGGCCCCGGCCTCCACTTTCGCCTTCACCACGTCGTGGAAGAGGGGATCTTCCGAGAGGAACAAGCCGGAGTACACAAGCACGTCCAGGTTCCGCTCAGCACGGCCGTAAAGCTCCCGCCAGAGCCCGGATGGGACTGTGTGCCGGTGCGGGTAGACGGTCGCTATCTCGGCTTTCGTCAGGTCCGTCGCGCTGTCGACGGTCCGGCCATCCTCCCACAGCGTGGTCACGTCGACCTTGAGCGCCGCCGCTGTCGCGTACTGGTGACGCCGGTACGGCACCTTGCCCTGAGTGATCCAGCGTTCGACGGTCTTGGGGTTGACCATGATCGCTTCAGCCAGGCTCTGCACGGTCATGCCGCGGGCAAGAAGGGCCGACCGTAACCGCTCGTTCGACATCTGCACCCCCGTTGGGACGTCTTGGGATTTCTTGACCGTAGCCAGAAGTCCCGAAGCTGTCCACGCGCGGGGTGACCAACTCCCCTGACCAGCAGCAATTCTGAATGTGCGCCAGGAAGTCCCGGCGCGCAGACAAGAGGTTCGGTCGACGTGCTTGACGAACCCCCATGTAGTACCTGTAAAACAGGTACTACATAGCCGAACGGAACAACTCGGCTGTGAGCGGCTGCACGCCGCATGCGCAGGAGGCGGGGACGCTGCAATCCCGCTGAAGGCCAGAGGACAGGGCTACGGCCCAACTGGCGAGGTGGCCCGGTGACCGCGATCAACGGCCGGAGGGTGGGGACATCGATCCCCCTTGCAGTGCATACCCCCTGTTCAAAGCCTTGAGGAGCGGTAGTGAACCGACGAAAGCGATGGGCGCGGCCGTGATCGACCGGCACGGCAGCGCCGCTCCCTCCCCGGTCCGCGAGCACCTCCGTGTGCTGCGGCCAACCGGTCACCTCTCACCGCATCGCGGCGGATAGCGCCGCGCCGGTTGCCTCCGCTGCTCGTCTCGCACGAGCAGCGCTGAGGGGAGCCGGATCGTCCGACTTCAACGGCGAGCGGCTCCCGGGGTGCCACCCGGGAGCCGCGTTAGGGCCGTCCACCTGCGAAGGAGAACACGACCCATGAGCCACATCGTCACTGTTCAGGACGTTGTTACCGCGTTCGCCGACTTCATGGAGCCGACGGACGCGGAGCTGGACGCGATCGAGGAGGAGATGCCGGCGATCCTCGCGGGCATCGACCTGCTCGACGCGCAGATCACCCACCTGGACCGCACGCCGAACGAGCTGGACACCCGCCGCATCCGCCGGGCGCAGCACCGCGTGCTCAGCGTCCGCCGGGACCTGGCCAACTACGCGGCCGGCACCAGCCTGGCGGGGGATGCCGCGTGAGCACCATCGACGCGAACCTGGCCGCCGCGCACGCCGAGGTCAAGGCGGAGATTGCACGGACGGACACCAAGACCGGCCTGCTGCTGGCGTTCGTGGGTGCGGTGCTCGCCGGCACGTGGTCGGTCGCCCGCGACCTGCCGCTGAACCCGGCCGCCATCCTCACGGGGGTTCCCGGGCTGGCGTTGCTGCTGGGCGCGGCCGGTCTGCTGCTGCGTTCGGTCCGTCCGAACCTGGGCGGCCGGCACGGCTTCCCGCTGTGGGCCACGCTCACCGCGGAGGAGATCACCGACACCGTCTCCCGGGACCTGGCCGCCGACATCGCCGGCCTGTCCCGCCTCGCGGTCGCCAAGTACACGGGCCTGCGCCGCGCGGTCGACCTCACCCAGATCGGTGGCGCCCTGCTCGTCCTGGCGGCCCTGCTCGCCCTCGGGGGTGCGGCATGAGTGACCAGACCCTGACCCTGGATGACCTGGCCGGAGCGTTGCGGGCGCTTCGCTTGCTGGCGATGGACTTCGGGCATCTGCCGGCTCCGGACGTGCAGGTGTCCCCCCTCTACCCGGACCGGCTGTCCCTGACGTTCCACCACGGGCTGGACGACTTCGAAGTCTGGCGCCAAGCCCTGAAGATCCGCCCGGAGGGCGTGATCTACCGCGAGCAGAGCACGGGCCGCACCCGGGTGCTGAACACGTTCACCACCTTCGCGGGCGCGGTGCTGGAGCTGACTGGCTTCAGCGACGTGGACACCCTGACGCCGGCTGCGGCGGGGGGTGCGCCGTGAGCGGTGTTCAGACGCGTTCAGCGGAGCGGGCGTTGTCGGGTGGGACGTGGCTGATCGTGTGTGGGGCGATGCTCTACTCGATCCTCACGGTTACGCCGCTCATGGCGAAGCACACGGCCGCGCAGTGGGGCTGGACCGCGCCGATTCTGCCGCTGGTGGTGGACGCCGCGGTGGTCATCGTGGTCAAGCTCGATGACGTGCTGGCCCGCCTGGGCGGGCACGGCGGGCGCTGGCCCATGGTGCTGCGGTGGATGACCGGCCTGATGACGCTCGCCCTCAACACGGCCGACTCCGCGCTGAAGAAAGACCTGGTCGGCGTGGCCGTCCACTCGGTCGCCCCACTGCTGCTGATCGTCACCGCAGAGACCAGCCTCGCCTACCGCCGCGCCATCGCCGCCGCCGTGACGGCGGTGGAGGAACAACGGCGGGCGGAGCGGGAGCGGCGAGAACAGGCGGCGCGGGAGCGGGAGGAAGCCGCCCGCCGGCAGGCCCGCGAGGAGCGCGAGCACGCCGCGGCGTTGGCGCGTGAACAGCGTGAACACGAAGCCGCGCTGGCCCGTGAGCAGGCTGAGCGCGAGGAGCGACACCGACGCGAGGAGCGGGAGCAGGAAGCCGCCCGGCAGGCTGCCGAGCGGGCCGAGCGTGAACGCCGTGAACGCGAGCGTGAACAGCGTGAGCAGGAACGTGAACAGCGCGAGCGGGACGCCACCGCACGCCGTGCCCGCGAGCAGGCCGAGCGGGAGGCGCGTGAACGTCGTGAACAGCAGGCACGCGAGGAGCGGGCCGAGCGTGAACGTGCCGCGCTGCTGGAGCGCGGGCCGGCCGACGGCAAGCTTCCCGAGGGTGAGGCCCGTCAGATCGTCGCCGCCGCGTTCGGCGCCGGACTGCCCGTGCGGTCCGCCGCGGAGTTGTGCGGCTGGTCGGTGGGGTGGGTGTCCGCCCGCTACGCCGAGCACCGCGACCCGGGTGCGGGCGGGGCTGAGCTGGCCATCGCGAGCCGGTGATGGCCGGCCTCCCCACCTACCGGTGGCGCCTCGCCCCGGACGGTCTGGCCACCCGCCGCCAGCTGCGCGCCCTCGGGCTGCGGCCCGGCGGCCAGGACGTGGCCGCCCAGTTGGAGCGTCCGCGGCGCCGCCGCGGCCCGCTGGTCGCCTACCTCTACTCCATCGAGCAGGCCAAGCCGGTCCGGCCGATGACGCCCGCGAAGTGGGCGGCCCTGGCAAAGGCCAACACCGCCCGGCGCATCTGCCCGGAGTGCGGCCGGGATGCCGGCTACGTCATCCCCGCCGAGCTGGGGATGTGCGCCCCCTGCTTCGACCCCGCCGAGGAACAGCGCGCCGCCTGACCACCCGATCCGAACCGAGGAGTTGGAGTGAACGTCACACGTCAGCGTGTCCCGAACACGGGCGCCGTCGCCGTCAGCGCGGTCCTGGCCCTGGCGATCGGGGTGCGGCTGTCCGGCTACGGCGTGCCCGTCTCGCTGCTGCTGGCCTGCTGCCTGTCCTGCCTGGCCACGTTCTCCGGCCTGTTCTTCCGCCTGATCGGCGCGTGGGCGACGACCACCCACCGCTGCTCGCGGCCCGGCTGCGACTTCCGCGTGCGCCTCACCGGCACGGACAGCGCGGAGAACCGGCGCTGGCAGGAGATCGCCGCACGCCACCCGCACCACACCTGATTCGGCAGGCCCGGCCGGCAACTTCCTACGGCCCCGGCCGGGCCCTACTCCCCGAAGAGGAGTGCACACAGCATGACGGAACTCAGCGCAGAGCCGGTAGCCGTCGAACCGGCCCCGCCCACACTGCCCCCCACCGTCCCCGCACCGACCGAGAAGACGCCGGCCCCGGCCGTGGCGGAGGTGGAGCACACGCCCGGCGGCTGGCCGGTCGTACCGCTTGCCCTGTCGGGTGCGAACGGCACCGTGGGCATGGTGGCCACCGCGGCCCTGGCCGGTGGCCCCATCGCCGCCATGGTCGCCGCGACCGGCGCCGTCGTCCTCGGCACCGTCGCCGCCACCCGCAGCCGCAAGGCCAGCCCCCGCAAGGAAGCGCGCCGGGCCGCCGCCCGCACAGCCGGCCGGACCGCCGCGGCCCGCGCCACCGGCCTGCGCCGCGGTGGCGCATCCACCAGCAACAACCGTGCCGGGGGTGGTTCGTCCGGCTCGCGGGCCGGTCGTGCCGGTGGACGGTCGGGCAGTTTGCCCAGCCAACACCGCCGCGCATCCGGTGGCACCACCGCCCGCAAGGGCAACGCCGGCACCGCGACCGGCGCGGTCGGGAAGGGCCGTGGCAAGACCGCTGGCGGCGGGGCCAAGCGCGCGGCCGGCACCGCGATGTGGAAGGCCGCGGGCCGCATCGGGCAGGTCAAGGCCCTGCGGTCGGCGCAGCACGCGGCGGCCGGCACCCGGGCCGGACAGCGGGCGCAGACCACCGCCGCCCGCCGCGCGGTCGCCGACGCCCGCCGCAACGCCACAGCCCGCGCCACTCGCGGTGGCTCCGGCAGCACCGGGTCCGCCGGCCGCGGCGGACATCGGGGCGGTCCGGCGGGCCGGATGCTGGGTGGCGCCGCCCATAGGGCGCGCACCGCCCGGGGTGCGGCGGTCGCCAAGCTGCGTGCCAAGCGCGACGCCGCGGCGGCCGGCACGGTCGCCGCCAAACGCGCCGCGGTCCGTAAGGCCCCCGCCCGCCGCGCGGCCCGGCAGGCACTGCGCCGGTCCGCGGCCCGCTTCCACGGCCGCCGGCTGCTGGCCGCGCTGCTCGCCGCGCCCCTGGGACTGCTCGGACTCATCACCACGCCGCTCGGGCGCAAGCTCGGCATCCCGTGGCTGATGTACCCGGGCCGTCGCCTGTACGCGCGGATCGTCCGGACGGCCACCGCGGAGCGTGCCGAACGGGACGCGGCCATCCGCAAGGAGCTGGCCGCGAAGGAAGCCGCAGCCGACGCGGAAGCAGCCGAGGACGCAGACGGCATCACGGACGGCGTGGAGAGGCCCGCCGGTCAGACCCCCACCACCGAAGCGAGTGAAGGAGAGCACGTGTCCGGTTTCCGGTTCGAAGAGGCCGCCGCCGAGATGGAGCAGGCCGCCAACTCCTACGAGCCCGAGAACGCCATGGAGATCCTCGCCATGGTCGAAGGCCTCCCCGCCGCCCTCACCTCGGTGGCGAACGTCATGAAGATCCTCGCCGAGCGCTCCGACTCGGAATTCCCGCTGGAGAAGGAGGTCGCGGACGGCTTCAACGACATCTTCGGCGCCCTGATGAGCGCCGTCGCGGTCGCCGAGGACATGGGCCCGCTCTTCCGGCAGGCCCACGAGCAGGACATCGCCCGCCACGAGGACCCCCGCAACGGTCCCGAAGCCGAGAAGGGCTGGAACGTCTGAGATGACCAACACCGCCACCGCCAAGAAGCAGCAGGTGAGCAGTGGCCCGGTGCTGGACTGGAACGCCGGTCACGGACCCGTGACCGGCGCCCTGTCCGCGACCACCGGAGCCTTCGCCCTCGCCACCACCGGCGCCGCCACACACATGCCGCCCGGCTGGGCCCTGGCCGTCGGCACCGCCGGCGCCCTCGGACACACCATCGTCGGTTTGCGGGTGCGCAACGCCGGCCGCACCCTGGCCACCCGCGCCGCCTCCTGGCTCGTCGGAGCCGGCTGGACCACCTGGGCCATGACCACCGGCCCCCTCACCTGGGCCGCCCTCGGCTCGCTGGCCACCCTCGGGGTCGGCATCGGTGCCGCCGCCCGGTCATCGGCCCTGTTCGAGGAAGCCCGGGAGGAGGAAGCCATCGCCGCCGAGCAGCGGCAGATCGCGCGGGAGCTGTCCGCCGACCGGCGGGCGATTGCCGCGGAATGGGTGGAGCGGATCCAGCGGGTCTGCTCGATCACCGTGCGCGTGGTCGGTGTCGAGCAGTGGGAGACCATGGCCGGGTACTCCATCGACGCCGAACTCCCGCCCGGCGGCGCCACCTGGAACAAGATCGCCGCCGAAGCACCCCGCCTGTCCGCCGACGCCCGGCTGCCGCACGGCTGCACCGCCACCGCCTCCCCCGGCATCCACCAGGGCCGCGTCATCATCGACGTGACCACCGTCAACGTGCTGGAACAGGAACGCACCTACCCGGTCGACTACGGGCCCCTCTCGGTGCACACCGGCATCCCCTGGGGCTACCGCACCAACGCCGAACAGATCCTGGCCTACCTGCGCGAGCAGTGCGCGCTCATCGTCGGCCCCACCGGCTCCGGCAAAACGAACATGGTCCATTCGATCCTCGCCGGGTTCGCCCGCGCCGACGACATCCTGACCTGGGTGATCGACCTCAACGCCGGCAGCGCCGGCCTGCCCTGGGTGCTGCCCGCACTGAACGGGGAGGTGAAGTCCGCCGACGGCAAGCCGGTCCGCCCGGGTATCGACTGGCTCGCCGGCACGTTCGATGAGGCGATGACCATGCTGGACACGGCGGTCAGGGTGGCCAAGCACCGCAAGATGGGCTATCAGGACGTGCTCGCCCGCGCGAACACCGATCTGCTGCCGATCAGCGCGCAGATTCCGCAGATCATGCTGGTCATCGATGAGGGCGCGGAGATCCTGGCCAGCCCCGACCGGCAGGTCCGCAAGCTCGGGGAGAAGATCCTTGAGGTCATCCGGATCGCCCGCGCCATGGGTATCCGCACCGTGCTGACCGCCCTCGGGGCCACCGGGAGCGTGCTCAGCAACCTCATGATCCGGCGGGAGGCCAAGGTCCGGGTTGCCCTGACCGGCGGGGAGAACGAGGGCATGGACCTGTCCAAGATGTTCCCGGGCTCGCGCGGCGGACTGCGCGTCGACCAGGCCCCGCACAAGGGCGCCGGGTTCATGGGCACCCCCGAATCCCCGGCCGCACTGTTCAAGGCCTGGCGGATCCTGCCGAACCAGATCCGGGAGATCATCGCCGCCACCTCCGACCGCCACCCCACCCTCGACGCCGTCTCCGCCAAAGCCGCCGGGCCGGCCTACGCCCGACGCTGGGACGCCGAGCGCACGGCATGGATACGCGACCACACCCCCGGCGGTACGGACGCCGGCGGGTCCGCGGGTGGAGGGTTGCGGCTGTCCGCGCTGAACGGCCAGGACGAGACGCAGGACTCGCCCGAGGACGCGATGCTGCGCCGCTTCCGCGAGCAGATCGACGCCACGTTCGGCACCGCCCCGGACCCCCGGCCCACCGAGGCCGATGGGCCGCCGGCCGGGTCGGGTGGGCTGAACCTGTCCGCGCTGCGGGGTGAGCAGGACAACCCCGCGCAGCGGGCTGCGCTGGCCGCGCTGCTCGCCGCCGGCCCCGACGGCACCGGAGCGTCCGCCATCGCCCGCGCCCTGGCCGAGCAGCACGGCACGTCCCGTCAGACGGTCGTCGGCTGGCTCAGGGACTGGGTGAAGGACGGCACCGCCGTCCGCGTCGGAGAAGGCACCAAAGCCCGGTACGTCCACCACTCCCACACCCCCAACAACTGATCACTTGTCGCCTGCCGACCCCTGCCCTCCACACGCCCCACAACCGGGGCTGAGAGCGCCGGAAACGGCTTGTGACCTGCGAGACGACAAGCGACAAGACAAGACAAGCGACAAGCCAGACGACAAGCCGCACGACAAGGAAGACGACAAGCAACGCGACAAGCCCACCCCGACCGAGCGGGCCCGCACCACCAGGTGGTGCGGGCCCGCGGTACACCCCGAGGGAGCCCCGAAATGGACCACCGCACCCCGCCGGGCACCATCGCACCTCACATACCCGCCGCCGACTGGCAGCGCGCACAGGCCACCGGACAACCCGTCGTCATCGTCGTCCACAACACCGAGCCGGCCGGTATCCCGTGGCGCCGCATCGTGATCCCGTTCGCCGTCGCCGGAGCCGCCGTGGCCGGCGGGTGGGGACTGGTCGCCGCCCTGTGCTTCCTGCTCGACGCCGCGGCCCACACCGCCACCGTCATCGCCGGAGCCGCCGGACCCATCGGGCTGGGCGGCATCACGCTCAAGCTCACCCGCAACAAGACCTGACTACGCCAAGAGCGGCCCCCCATTCCGGCAAGAAGTCGGGGCCGCCCTTGTCACCCAGCACCCTCAACAGGACTGGAGACATCCAGCATGACCCATGTTGCCCAATCTCCGCTGCTGTCCGCGGCACTGGACTCCGCCGCACGCGGCTGGCACGTCTTCCCCCTGCGCCCCGGCGGGAAGCCGCCGGCACTTCACGGAGAGAAGTCCTGCACCGGCGCCGGACCCTGCGCGGCCGGGCACGTGAAGTGGGAACAGCGCGCCACCACCGACCCCGCCCGCATCCGCGCCGCCTGGTCGCGGGCGCCGTTCAACATCGGCATCGCCACCGGCCCGTCCGGGCTGGTCGTCATCGACCTGGACACCCCGGACCACAAGGGCAATTCGGACGCGCCTGACGGCGCGGCAACCTTTGCAGCGCTCTGCGAGCGCGCCGGACACGCCGTCCCCGCCACCTACCGGGTGCGGACTGCGAGCGGCGGAACCCACCTCTACTTCACAGCCCCGCCAGGTCTGAGGCTGGGCAACACGGCCGGCACGGTCGCCGACTCGGTCGACACCCGAGCGTGGGGCGGATACGTCGTCGCCGCGGGCAGCACCACCCACACCGGACGGTACGAAGCACTGTGCGCCCCGGTGGCGGCCCCACTGCCGTCATGGCTGCACACCGCCCTTGTCCCCGCGCCCGCGCGTCCTGCCACCCCGCTGGCGCTTCCTGTCGTGGACGGCAGCCGTGCAGCGCTGGCCGCGCTGGAGGCTGAGTGCGCGGTCGTGGCCGCCACCCCGGAGGGCCTGCGCAACGCCACCCTGAACCGGTGCGCGTTCAAGGTGGGGCGGTTCGTCGCGTGGGGCGACCTCCCCCGGCACGTGGCAGAGGAGGCCTTCCAAGGGACAGGCGAGGCGGCCGGCCTCACCGCTGCCGAGTGCCGCACCACCATCCGCAGCGCCCTGGACAGCTCTATCCGCAAAGCCCGGCCCCGGGAGGCGGCATGAGCACCCCCGCCACCCCTCCCTTGGAAGGCCAACCCCCGACACCCACCGGCCCGCGCGCCGCCCGGCCGGCCAAGCCCCGGCCGGGCGTGGGCGAGCCGAAAGGCGCCGCCCGCAAGGGCGTCGTCACTGCTCTTCCCCGCTCGGACCGGTTCCCGGCCGGCCACGCACGCCCCGGTGCCGACCCGACGCCCGACCGGCCCGGCATCCGCATCTTCGCCCCGCCGGTCTACCGCCACCACTACGACGGCGCCCGCTGGTCCACCCGACCCGGCGCCCTACCCACCGCCGCCTACGCCTGCCACTGCGGACTGACCGGCACCGCCACCGGCCCCGACGCCGTCACCGCGCTGGCCGCCGAGTACGACGCCCACCGATCCGCCTGCACGGGAGCCCCCGCCGCAACCCCCGAAGGGAAGGCCGCCGCATGACCGCCATCGACGGCGCCGCGCTGCTCGACGAGGTGGAAGCCTTCCACCGCCGCTTCAACGTCTTCCCCACCGAACACGCCTACGTCGCCGTGACACTGTGGGACGCACACGCCCACCTCATCGACGCACTGGACGGCACCGCCCGCATCGCCTTCCTGAGCCCGGAACCCGGCTCCGGGAAGTCCCGGGCGCTGGAGATCATCGAAACGCTCACGCCGCGTTCCGCGACCACCGTCAACGCCTCCGCCAACGCCCTGTTCCGGCTGGTGGCGGCGGACGCGGGAACACCGACGCTGCTGTTCGATGAGATCGACACCGTCTTCGGACCCAAGGCCGGCGGGAACGAAGAGGTCCGCGGCTTCCTCAACTCCGGCTATCGGCGCGGCGCCAAGTCCCTGCGCTGCGTCGGAGAGGGCTCCGAGCAGAAGGCAGGTTTCTTCCCTTCGTTCTGCGCGGTCGCCATGGCCGGACTCGGCTCGCTGCCCGACACGATCCTGACCAGGTCGGTCATCATCCGCATGCGCAAGAAGGCGCCCAACGAGAAGTGCGAGCCCTACCGGCGCCGCATCCACGAGAAGCAGGGCCACGTGCTGCGGGACCGGCTCGCCGAGTGGACCGCCACCATCCACGACGAGATCGCCCAGGCGTGGCCGGAGATGCCCGAGGGCGTCACGGACCGGCCCGCGGACGTGTGGGAGCCGCTGCTCGCAGTCGCGGACGCGGCCGGCGGGCACTGGCCCGAGCGGGCCCGCGCCGCGTGCATCGCCCTGATCAAAGCCGCATCCGAGGGCGACCAAGCCTCCCTGGGCGTCAAGCTGCTCACGGACCTACGGGACCGCGTGTTCTGCGGCGTGGACCGCATGCCCACCGCCGCCATCCTGGAGGTTCTCCTCCAGCTCGATGACGCTCCCTGGTCCGACCTGAGCGAAGACGGACAGAACTGCAAGCCGCTCACCGCGCGCGCCCTGTCCAAGCTCCTGAGCCAGTACGTGCGCCCCGACAACACCCCGATCAAGCCCCGCGGAATCCGCGTCGGCAGCACGACACCCAAGGGCTACTACGCGGAGGACCTCAGCGACGCCTGGGCCCGCTACTGCCCCCCGGACCCCGGAGAATCCGCAACATCCGCCACAGCCGCAACACCGCAGGTCAACGAGGGGGAATCTGTGGCGGAAGGCACTTCAGAGAGCCGCCACATGCTCGCGGAAACCGACACACCCCAACTTCGCATCGCCGGCTGACCACCCGCACCCGAGGATGCCGCCGCGCACCTCGCGTGGCGGCACCTATCCGCAACACAACCGGCATCCGCCACAGATTCAAGCCGCTGACCAGCAATGTTGCGGCGTGGCGGATGTTGCGGATTCCCCAGAAGGGGCCCGGAGCCCCGATGCACTGCTGAGGAGAGATCCAGGTGAACAGCACCGCCGTCGCGCACCTCGACCGTCTGCTCTACACCCCGGAGGAAGCCGCCGAAGTCCTCAGCTTCGGTCGCTCCACCGTCTACGAGCTGATGGCCGCCGGTGAGCTGAAGTTCATCAAGCGGGGACGGTCGCGCCGCATCAAGCGGAGCCACCTCGAAGAGTTCGTCAACGCCCTCGAACCGCAGTCCGCCTGATCTGACCGCGCGAGGTGGCCCCGGACCGCCCGTCCGGGGCCACCTCGCGTTCGGAGGAGTAGAGGAGTACATGAGCCCCCGCAAGGCCAACATGGAATCGTCCGTCTACCGGGGCGCCGACGGCTGGTGGCACGGCCGCGTCACGATGGGCGTCAAGAATGACGGAAGCCCCGACCGGCGCCACCGCCGGGCCAAGACGGAAGCCGAGGTACGGCGCAAGGTCCGCGAGCTGGAAGCGCTGCGCGAGAAGGGTCGCGCCCCGAAGGCCGGCCGTAAGCCGACCGTGGCGCAGTGGATGGACACCTACCTGACCGAGATCGCGAGTCTCAAGCTCAAGCCGCGGTCGCTGGACGACTACTGGTCCAAGACGCGCAACGACATCGTCCCGGGCGTCGGTCAGCACCGGCTCGACAAGCTCGCGCCGGAGCACCTGGAGCGGATGTACCGCGCCATGCTGGACGAAGGTCACGCGCCATCGCACGTGCTCAAGGTGCACCGCATCCTGTCGCGCGCGCTGAAGATCGCCCACCGGCGCCGGATCATCGCCGAGAACGTGGCGACGCTGGTCGACCCGCCTACCGTGGACGAGACCGAAGCCAATCCCTTCACCACCGAGGAAGCCAAAGCGTTCCTGAAAGCCGCGGCTAAACGGCCCACCTTCATGCGCTGGTGCGTCGGAGTCGGCATGGGGTTCCGGCAGGGCGAGACCCTAGGTCTCCGGTGGCCGTACGTCGACCTGGAGAACGAGCTGTTCCACCCCCAGTGGCAGCTCCAACGGCTCACTTGGCGCCACGGCTGTCAGGACCCTCACTCCTGCGGCGCACGCCTTCACCGCTTCCAGCCGTGCCCGCCGGACTGCCCGGCCCACAAGGGCTACAAGCGCGGTTGCCCGAAGCCGTGCCCGAAGGGCTGCACCGGGCACGCGAGCGTGTGCCCGCAGCGCAAGGGCGGCGGTCTCGTCTTCACCCGGCCCAAGACCAAGAAGAGCCGGAACCCCGTACCGATCCCGCCCCCGTTCGTTCCCTACCTGGTCGAGCACAAGGAACGGCAGGACGCCATGCGCGCGGCGGCCGGCGACGAGTGGCAGGAGTGCGGCGCCGTCTTCACGCGGCCGGACGGCCGGCCCATCGACCCCCGCGCCGACTGGGAGGAATTCAAGGAGCTGCTTTCGGAAGCGGGCATCGATGACCGGCGCCTGTACGACGGAAGCCGGCACACCGCCGGGACGATCCTGAACGAACTCGGGGTCGACATGCCCACGATCATGGAGATCTTGCGGCACACCCAGATCAGCCAGACCCGGCGGTACGTGAAAGGCAGATCACACCTGTCGAAGGACGCCATGAAGCGCATGGGCGATGCCTTCATGCCGCGCCAGAAACCCCCGACTGAGACCACAACTGAGACCGAGGACCGGAAGGCCGAACGGGCGCGGCGCCGCCGCCGCGTCCGCTGAACGACGAAAGGCCAGCTAGGAGCGTTCCTAGCTGGCCTTTCCCCGCTGGAGCCCCCTGTCGGATTCGAACCGACGACCTACGCATTACAAGTGCGTTGCTCTGGCCGGACTGAGCTAAGGAGGCCTGCACGCGTGCGTGGCACCGCCGTGCCAGTGCAGTGTACCCAGGTCCGGGAGCGGCTCCGCGGGGAATTTCCCCGAAGTTCACAGGGGTCCGGGTACTGACAGAGCGAGTGAACGCCAGGTACCGTCTCGATCCAGTTCACTCACGTGGACTACACCAACCGCCTTCCTACAACGGATCGTCCGGCACGTTCCTGCCGGTAGAAGGGGTCCATTCACCATGGCCACTGTCACGTTCGACAAGGCGACCCGGATCTACCCGGGTTCCACCAAGCCCGCCGTCGACTCGCTGGAGATCGCGATCGAGGACGGCGAGTTCCTCGTCCTGGTCGGCCCGTCCGGTTGCGGCAAGTCCACCTCCCTGCGGATGCTCGCGGGCCTGGAGGACGTCAACGGCGGCGCCATCCGCATCGGTGACCGCGACGTCACGCACCTGCCGCCCAAGGACCGGGACATCGCCATGGTGTTCCAGAACTACGCCCTGTACCCGCACATGACGGTCGCCGACAACATGGGCTTCGCGCTCAAGATCGCCGGCGTCAACAAGGCGGAGATCCGGCAGAAGGTCGAGGAGGCCGCGAAGATCCTCGACCTCACCGAGTACCTGGACCGCAAGCCGAAGGCGCTCTCCGGCGGTCAGCGCCAGCGTGTCGCCATGGGCCGCGCGATCGTGCGTGAGCCGCAGGTCTTCCTCATGGACGAGCCGCTGTCCAACCTGGACGCCAAGCTCCGCGTCTCCACCCGTACGCAGATCGCGTCCCTCCAGCGCCGCCTCGGCATCACCACCGTGTACGTCACCCACGACCAGGTCGAGGCCATGACGATGGGCGACCGCGTGGCGGTCCTCAAGGACGGTCTGCTCCAGCAGGTCGACTCGCCGCGGAACATGTACGACAAGCCCGTCAACCTCTTCGTCGCCGGCTTCATCGGCTCCCCCGCGATGAACCTGGTCGAGGTGCCGATCACCGACGGCGGCGTGAAGTTCGGCAACAGCGTCGTCCCCGTCAACCGGGACGCGCTCCAGGCCGCCGCCGACAAGGGTGACCGCACGGTGACCGTCGGCGTCCGTCCCGAGCACTTCGACGTGGTCGAGCTGGGCGGCGGCGCCGCCACGGCCCTGACCAAGGACAGCGCGGACGCGCCGGCCGGCCTGGCCGTCTCCGTGAACGTCGTCGAGGAGCTGGGCGCCGACGGCTACGTCTACGGCACCGCGGAGGTCGGCGGCGAGGTCAAGGACCTGGTCGTCCGCGTCAACGGGCGCCAGGTGCCGGAGAAGGGCGCCACGCTGCACGTCGTGCCGCGACCGGGTGAGCTGCACGTGTTCTCCACGTCCACCGGTGAGCGGCTGACCGACTGACGGCCCACCTCGTACGGCAGGGGCCCCGCGCGCACGGCGTGCGGGGCCCCTGCCGCGTGGGGGCACGAGACCCTCGGCGCAGTAATCATTCCGGGCGGTCGGCGTCAACCCGTTACCCCGAAAGCGGCGCCATCTCATCCCCCATACGGGTGACTCAATGTCGCCATGTCACTACCGGGCGCTACTCTCACACGCGTGAAGCACTCCACCATCCCTCAGACGCGACGCGGCCACCGGGGCGGCCCTGCCCGCCGGATCGGCCGCACACTCGCCCTCGTCCTGCCCGTCTTCCTGGTGCTCTCCGGCACCCTCGCGGTCACCCGGGTCAACTGGACGGGGAGCCCCTCCAGCTCGGTGCTGACCGCCTCCGACGTCTCGACGGCCGCGCTTCCCGTCAGGAAGGCCGCCGCCCAGGCGCCGCAGGACGTGCTCCGCGACCACCTGATGACCGAACTCCAGGAGAGAGACCCCGGGGTCGTCCTCACCCACCTCCAGCAGGCCGTCAACGGTCGTCCGAAGCTGGCCCGGCACTGCTCCTCCATCGCCCGCGCCCTCGGCAGGGCCGCGGTGCGGATCTACGGCGCCCCGCGCGCCCAGTCGTACGCGCGCCCGGTGTGTGACACGGCCTTCGCCTCGGGCGTCCTGGCCGCGCGGAGCTGAGTACCGGCGGGCACCGGGCAGCCGCTCCCTTGGGAGCGCGTTGCCGCCCGCGCCCAGCGGTGGGGCGCCACGTACAGTGCCGTCATGACCCATCCGAGCGCCGCGTCGCGCCCCACTCAAGCCGTGGTCCTGGCCGGTGGCCAGGGCTCCCGGCTGCGCCCGTACACCGACGACCGGCCCAAGCCGATGGTCGAGATCCCCGGCACGGGGACGCCGATCATCGGCCATCAGCTCACCTGGCTCGCCGAGGAAGGCGTCACGGACGTGGTGGTCTCGTGCGGCCACCTCGCCGACGTCCTGGAGAAGTGGCTGGACTCGGCCGACCTCCCCGTCTCCGTCACCACCGTCGTGGAGAGCGAGCCCCTCGGCCGCGGCGGCGGTCTGAGGTACGCGGCGGCGCGCCTTCCCCACCCCGAACGGCCCTGGTACGCCACGAACGGGGACATCTGGACGCGGTTCTCCCTGCGTGACATGGCCGACTTCCACACGGAGCGGGACGCGGTGGCGACGCTGGCGCTGGCCCGTCCGCGGATTCCCTGGGGCGCGGTGAAGACCGACGGGTTCGGGCACATCACCGACTTCATCGAGGCTCCGCCGTCGACGTTCGAGATCAACGCGGGCGTGTACGTGTTCTCCCCTGAGTTCTCCGCGATGCTTCCCGAGCGCGGCGACCACGAGCGCACGACGTTCCCCCGGCTGGCCCGGGAGAAGCGGCTCGCGGGTTTCACGATTCCGCACGGGGCCTACTGGCGGGCCATCGACACGGCGAAGGATCTGACGGAGGCCGCGAAGGAGCTGGCGGCGCTGGGGCGGTAGCCGGGGCGCCGGGGGCCGCGTGCGCCGCCCTACGCGTGCGCCGTTCCGACCGCACGACCTCATGTCCTGAGCGCACGACCGCAGGACCGCCCCGCACGACCGCCCCGCACGACCGCCTGGCCGTGATCGACCGCATGACGGCCCGGCCGCGCATGACCGTCTGACCGACCCCACCCGCCCGACCACCCGACCACCCGACCACATGGAGAAGGGCCCCGTACCGTCCTCGGTACGGGGCCCTTCTCTTGCCGCCGGTCCTTCTCGTGGTGCGGGGTGTCAGCCCAGCAGGCCGCCCACCAGGCCCGGCCGGCCCGAGGTCGAGCCGCCGCCCGAACCGGTCGTGCCGCCGGTCGACGTGGTGCCGCCGGTCGAGGTGGTGCCGCCCGTGCCGCCCGTGCTGGTCGGGCCGGCCGTCGTGCTCGGGGCACCGCCGCCCGTGGGCGCGACCCGGCGGGGCGGGACCTGGCCGGTGGTGCCCTGCGTCTGGCTGGGCGTCGTGGTGGTGGCGCCGGTGCCGCGGCTGCTCGTACCGGGAGTCGTCGCCGCGCCGGAGGGGACCGCGCCGGCCGTGGCGCCACCGGTGGGGGTGCTGGTGATCGACGGGGGCTTGCTGTGCCGCTTGCCGGGCTCCTGCGGGAGCGGCGAGCCCGGGAGCTGGTTGCGGGGGGCCTCGCCGGGGCCGGGGACGACCACGCGGCTGGAGTCGCGGACCGCTCCGCCCAGCAGGGAGCCGACGAGGAGGGTGAGGCCGACGCTGACGGCCGTGAGCACCGCACCGCGGCGCAGGACGTAGCGGCGCAGCTCCCAGATGTCGGCGCGGGGGCCGAGCCGGCGCCAGGCGCTGCCCGCGAGACGGCCGTCGACGGAGTAGACGGGGGCGCCGGCGATGATCAGCGGGGACCAGGCGGCGAGGTAGATGATGTCGGGCGCGTCGTAGGCGGGGACCGTCTTCCAACTGACCGTGACGAGCAGGGCGGCGGAGAGCAGGGCGCCGACGACGGCGGCCACGCGCTGCCAGCAGCCGAGGACGGTCAGGACGCCGACGACGACCTGGAGGAAGGCGATGACCAGGCCGCAGCCGACGGGGTGGTGCAGGGCCGTCTGACGCAGTGGTTCGGCGACGGCCCAGGGGTGCAGGGTGTTCAGCCAGGTGACCATGGAGCCGCGCTTGCCGCCGTCGAAGTAGACGGGGTCGCAGAGCTTGCCCATGCCGGCGTAGAGCGAGATGAAGCCGAGGAAGATGCGCAGCGGGAGCAGGACGACGCCGAGGTTGAACCGGCGGCCGGGGTAGTAGGCGTGCCGGGCCGGGTCGTCGCCGTGGCGCTTGGCCGGGCGCGGGGTGCCGTCGTCGTCCGGGTAGGCGTCGTACGGCTCGTGGTCGGCCCAGGTCTGCTCGTCGTAGGCACCGGTCGCCGTGCGCATGTGCGGCAGGAGGCGGGTGCCGTCGGCCTCGGCCGCGGTCCGCTGGTGGCCGACGACGGGCGTCTCGACGGTCCGGTCCAGGGCGTCGTACGTGTCGGCGTACCCGGTCCGGACCCGCGGGACGAGCCGGGTGGCGCCGGCTTGGGACTCGTCGGCGTGGCGGACGCTGCTGCCCCGCACGGCCTGGAGGAGCCGGTGGGCTCCGGTGTCGTCGGGGGCGGACCTGCCGCTCCACACGACGGGACGGCGGCGGCCGGTGGCGCCCGCCGTGCCCACGACGGGCATCCGGGGCGTGTCCTGGCCGGCGCTCAGGTGCCGGGCGATCCGCGGGGACTGGATGTGTTTCGCCGACGCGCCCAGCAGCACGCGGAAGCTGGCGTGAGCGACGATGACCTGCGCCGGATCGCTCGGCACCTTCACCATGCTCAGCGCGGGAGCGTCGTCGATACCCGACGAGCGGTCCCCCGTGGGTGTGCGGGGTGTTCTGGTGTCCACACTCATCTAACCGAGTGACGTGGCGTTAGGACACTGCCTTGACCGCCCGGATGTGTCCGGACCCCGTCAAAGCGGCCCGTCAGGCCACATGGGCGCCGGGATTACCCCACGGGGGCGAGCTTCCGGACGGGCGTTCGCACTCCGCTCCCGTCCGGACGGGACGGTGCTCAGCTCCGCCTGCGGGCCGCCTCGTAGAGCACGATGCCCGCGGCCACGCCGGCGTTCAGCGACTCGGCGCCGCCCGGCATCGGGATGCGCACCCGGTGGTCGCACGTCTCGCCGACCAGGCGGGACAGGCCCTTGCCCTCGCTGCCGACGACGATGACGACCGGGCCGCCCAGGGCCTCCAGGTCGCCGACCTCCACCTCGCCGTCCGCCGCCAGACCGACCACCGTCACGCCGGCCTTCTTGTAGGCCTCGAGCATGCGGGTCAGGTTGGTGGCGCGGGCGACCGGCGTACGGGCGGCCGTACCGGCGGAGGTCTTCCAGGCACCGGCGGTCATGCCGGCCGAGCGGCGCTCGGGGACGATCACGCCGTGCCCGCCGAAGGCGGAGGTGGAGCGGACGACCGCGCCGAGGTTGCGCGGGTCGGTGACGCCGTCGAGGGCGACGACGAGCGGGTCCTCGCCGTTGTCGGCCGCGGCGTCGAGCAGGTCGTCCGGGTGCGCGTACTCGTACGGCGGGACCTGGAGGACCAGACCCTGGTGGTTGAGGCCGTTGGTCATGCGGTCCAGCTCGGGGCGCGGGGCCTCCATCAGGTTGATGTTGCCGCGCTCGGCGGCGAGCTGGAGGGCCTCGCGGACGCGCTCGTCGTTGTCGATGAACTGCTGGACGTAGAGCGTGTTGGCGGGCACGCCCTCGCGGAGCGCCTCGAAGACCGGGTTGCGGCCGACGACCAGCTCGGAGGCGGACTTCCCGCCGCGGCCCCGGGCCATGGGGCGGCGCACGGCCTGCTTCGCCTTGGCGTTGGCGACGCGGTTCTTCTTGTGGCCCTTGCGCATCTCGGCGGGCGGGGTCGGCCCCCGGCCCTCCAGGCCCTTGCGCCGCTGGCCGCCACTGCCGACCTGCGCGCCCTTCTTGCCGGACATGCGACGGTTGTTCGCGGCCATGATCTACCTGTTCTCTACGGAAGTGTGTGTATGTCTGTGCAGTGTGCCGCCCGGACGGCCGGGCGGCACAATCGATCAAAGGGCCGGCCGGGCGGTCAGCGCGGCGGGAGGCTCCAGCGGGGCCCCTGGGGGCTGTCCTCGATGACGAGGCCCGACTGGTTGAGCTGGTCGCGGATCGCGTCGGCGGTGGCCCAGTCCTTGCGGGTACGGGCGGACTCGCGCTGGTCGAGGACGAGCCGTACGAGACTGTCGACCACGCCGTGCAGGTCCTCGCCCCGGTCGGCGCCGTCGCCGGCCCAGTGCGCGTCGAGCGGGTCCAGGCCGAGGACGCCGAGCATGGCCCGCACCTCGGCGAGCCGGGCGACGGCGGCCTCCTTGTCGTCGGCGGCCAGCGCGCTGTTGCCCTGCCGGACTGTGGTGTGCACGATGGCGAGGGCCTGCGGCACGCCCAGGTCGTCGTCCATCGCCTCGGCGAAGGCGGGCGGCACCTCGGGGGCGGGCTCGACGGCTCCCCCGGCCTTCTCCACCACACGCTGCACGAAGCCCTCGATCCGCGCGAACGCCGACTCCGCCTCGCGCAGCGACTCCTCGCTGTACTCGATCATCGAGCGGTAGTGGGGGGTGCCCAGGTAGTACCGCAGCACGATGGGGCGCCACCGGCGGACCATCTCGCTGACCAGGACGCTGTTGCCGAGCGACTTGGACATCTTGTCGCCGGCCATGGTGACCCAGGCGTTGTGCACCCAGTACCGCGCGAACTCGTCGCCGTAGGCCTTGGCCTGGGCGATCTCGTTCTCGTGGTGCGGGAAGATCAGGTCCAGGCCGCCGCCGTGGATGTCGAACGCGCTGCCCAGGTACTTGTGGGCCATCGCCGAGCACTCCAGGTGCCAGCCGGGGCGGCCGGGGCCCCACGGGGTCGGCCAGCTCGGCTCGCCCGGCTTGGCGGACTTCCACATCGCGAAGTCGCGCTGGTCCCGCTTGCCGGTCTCGCCCTCGCCGGACGGCTGGAGCAGGTTGTCCAGCTCCTGCCGGGACAGCTCCAGGTACGACGGGAAGGACCGTACGTCGAAGTAGACGTTGCCGTCGGCCTCGTAGGCGTGCCCGCGCTCGATGAGGCCCCGCATCATCTCGATCATCTCCGGCACGTGGCCGGTGGCGCGCGGTTCGTACGCCGGCGGCAGGCAGCCGAGGGCCGCGTACCCGTCGTTGAAGGCTCGCTCGTTCTCGTACCCGATCGACCACCACGGGCGGTTCTGCTCGTGACTCTTGGCGATGATCTTGTCGTCGATGTCGGTGACGTTGCGGACGAACGTCACCTCGTAGCCGCGGTACGCGAACCAGCGGCGCATGATGTCGAAGTTCAGGTTCGAGCGGACGTGGCCGATGTGGGGGGCCGCCTGCACGGTGGCGCCACACAGGTAGATCGAGACACAACCCGGCTTGAGCGGGGCGAAGTCACGGATCTGCCGGGCGCTGGTGTCGTACAGGCGAATAGTCACCACTCCAGGGTAGTGGGCGCCGGACAGTGCCATGCGCCCACCGCCGGGAACGCCACGGCTCACGACATCCCGACGACCTTCCGCGGCCGGATCCGCACGACGACCCGCTCGGCGTCGTGGACCGAGGCCGGATTGAAGTCGGCGTAGTCCTTGCCGGTGTACTTGCGGCTCAGCTCGTCGATGAGCTGGCGACCGCCCTCGGTCGTCATCTCGGCGACGCCGCGGATCTCGGCGTACTCGTAGGGCTGGTCGGGGTTCATGACGACGACGGTCACCCGGGGGTCGCGCTCCAGGTTGCGGTACTTGCGGCGGTCGGTCGTCGTGGAGAAGAGGACGTCGTCACCGTCGCGCTTCACCCATACCGGGGACATCTGCGGGCTGCCGTCGGGCTGGAGGGTGCCGACGACGATGAACACGGTGCCGTCGAGCAGGGACTTCACACGGTCGGACAGGGCAGCGGACACGGGTACCTCCACACAAAGCCGTCAGCGGTGACTCTCCGGGTACCCTCGCACGCTCTCAGCCCACCCGCACCACGAGTGCCGTGGCCACCGCCATCAGCCCCTCCCCGCGGCCCGGGAAGCCGAGCCCGTCGGTGGTGGCGCCGGAGACCGAGACGGGGGCGCCGGCCGCGTCGGAGAGGATCTTCTCGGCCTCGTCCCGCCGCTTGCCGATCTTCGGGCGGGGGCCGACCACCTGGACGGCGATGTTGCCGACGGCGAAGCCGGCCTCGCGCACGATCCGGGCGGCCTCGGTGAGCAGGGTGACCCCGGACGCCCCGGACCACTCGGGCCGGCCGGTGCCGAAGTGCTGTCCCAGGTCACCGAGGCCGGCGGCGGAGAAGAGGGCGTTGCACGCGGCGTGCGCCACGACGTCGGCGTCGGAGTGCCCGGCCAGGCCGGGCCCCTCGCCCTCCCAGCGCAGGCCCGCGCACCACAGCTCGCGGCCCTCCTCGAAGGCGTGGATGTCGGTGCCGACGCCGACCCGGGGCAGCACCGGCGGCGGCTGGGGGCCGGATGCCTCAGAAGCCATCGTTGAGCCTCCTGCGCGCCAGGACCGCCTCGGCGAGGACGAGGTCGAGGGGGCGGGTGACCTTGAAGGCCTCCTCGTGACCGGGGACGGCCACCACTGTCAGGCCCAGCCGTTCCACCATGCTCGCGTCGTCGGTGACGTCGTCGGTGACTTCCTCGTGGGCGCGGACCAGGGTGGCGCGGTCGAAGCCCTGGGGCGTCTGGACGGCGCGCAGCCGGTCCCGCCGGGGCGTGGCCACGACCGGTTCCGGGTCGCCGGCGACGGCCGCGGGCTCGACCTCCTTGACGGTGTCGGCCAGCGGGAGCGCGGGGACCACGGCGGGCGCGCCGTCGCGTACGGCCTCGATGACGCCGTCGACCGTGTCGACCGGGACGAGCGGGCGGGCCGCGTCGTGGACGAGGACGACGCCGTACTCGGGCGGCAGGGCGTCGAGGCCGAGCCGGACCGACTCCTGCCGGGACTCGCCGCCGGACACGACGAGGAAGTCGGTCCGCTCGGGCAGGGCGTGCGCGTCGAGCAGGGACTTGACCTCGGCGGTGCCCTCCGGCGGGGCCACGACGACGACGAGGGAGACGTGGCGGGACGCGGCGAGGGCGCGGACCGCGTGGATGAGCATCGGCGTGCCGTTCAGCGCGCGGAGTGCCTTGGGGGCGCCCGGACCGAGGCGGACGCCTCGGCCGGCTGCGGGAATCACGGCGGCGACGGGGCTCTGCGCGGGCGTGGGGCGCGATTCGTCAGACATCGGTTCCTGTCAGGTTTGTGTGCTCGACCTACGTGGGTATGGCCTGGGAAGTGCCTGGTGCGACGCCTTGACCGGACCCTTTCCGTGACCCTGGTCGAGCCGCCGGCCCGGGCCCGGCACGACGCGTACGGGGGGTTTCCCCCGAGGTGCCCGGCGAGCGTTGCGGCGTCCCGTCCGGTCGGTGGGGATCCTCGGGGTTCCGCCGCGGTTCTTCCGGGGTTCACCGTGATGCGTTCCGGGGACGAACATGCCGCAGCGCCCGGCGACAGGGTAAGTGTCATCGGGCACCGCGGCATTTACTGGGCTGAGCGTGCCGGAAGCGAGGGTTCGCTGCCGCTGCGCGTCAGGAGGCGAGCACCTCGTCGAGCAGGGCCTCGGCCTTGTCCTCGTTCGTGTTCTCCGCGAGGGCCAGCTCACTGACCAGGATCTGGCGAGCCTTGGCGAGCATGCGCTTCTCACCGGCGGAGAGTCCGCGCTCGCGCTCACGACGCCAGAGGTCACGCACGACCTCGGCGACCTTGATGACATCGCCGGAGGCGAGCTTCTCCAGGTTTGCCTTGTAACGACGCGACCAGTTCGTGGGCTCCTCGGCATACGGCGCACGCAGCACCTCGAAGACCCGGTCCAGCCCGTCCTGACCGACCACATCACGCACGCCGACGAACTCCGCATTGTCCGCTGGCACACGTACCGTCAGGTCACCCTGGGCGACCTTCAGCACCAAGTAGGTCTTGTCCACGCCTTTGATCTGACGAGTTTCGATAGCCTCGATCAGCGCGGCCCCGTGATGGGGATAGACCACGGTGTCGCCAACCTTGAACGTCATGTGACAGGTACCCCTTCCGTGGCTATCCAGGGTAACACGGATACGGCGTCTTCTGAATGGCGTTTTCGCAGGTCAGGGCATATCTCGGGGCTTGACAACAGCATCCGGAACGTGCTGCGGAGCGTCCGCGGAAGCGGGTATTCGCAGGTCGGAGGGGCTCTGTGGGCGGGCCGAAACGAGTACGTCACACACCCGGGCAGGTCCGCCCGAGTGGCTGAACGCCCTGATATGTCCGCTTCCAAGCGTACGACTTCCGCTACTCCGTTCGGTGACCACAGGCGGATGTGAGCCGATTCCTGAATTGATCAACGGCCGCGCGAGCCGCGCTCCGTGATCAATATCGTGGGCGGTGCGGAATCCTTCACGGAAATCTCGCAAGCGGTGCCGTGCGGATGTCGCGCGTGTTGTCGCGAGTCTCTCGCCGTTTGTCGCGAGCCGCTCGCCCGCGCGTTATGTGAATGACAGACGAGCGTCCCCGCAATGTGACGAGGGTGTCGCCCGCGGACCCGTGGGGTACCCCCACCCGGAGGGAAGGCCGCTGCTTGGGGGAGGGTCGGGTGCGGTCGTCCGGGAACGGCTCGGTAACCTGAGCCCGCTGACAGACCCTTAGGGCGGCTTTATCAGGGGAGCCGCCCGCGCGTTCAAGGAGTTGCCGCCGCCGTGAGCAGCAGCCTTCGACGCGGCGCCCTCGCCGCCTCCGCCATCGCCTTCTCGATCGCCTCGCTCGCCGCCTGCGGCGCCGGCAACAACGCTCAGACGCTGGAGATCCAGCCGGACAACGCGGCCGTCCACGTCGGTGACATCAAGGTCCAGAACGCCGTGGTCATCACCCAGCCCGACCTGAAGGCGGCGGGCCCCGCGGTGATCTCCGCGAACGTGTTCAACACCGGCAGGACCGACCAGACCCTCCAGTCGGTCACCGTGGAGGGCAGCGGTACGTCCGTCGAGCTGAAGGCCGCCAAGGGACAGAGCCTGACCGTCCCGGCCGGCGGCTCGCTGATCCTCGGCGGCAAGGGCAACGCCTCCGCGGTGCTGCCCAGCGGCCGTGAGGCCGTCCAGGACGGCAACGCCCAGAAGGTCACCTTCACCTTGAGCAAGACCGGCAAGGTGACCCTGCGCGCCTTCGTCGTCCCGGCCGCCAGTTACTTCGGCGAGTGGGGCCCCTCCGAGGTCCCGTCCGCCCCGGCGTCCGCCGGCGGCGCCCCCGGCGCCACGGCCTCCGGCGGCGCGACCGCCACCCCGAGCGGCAAGCCGGGCAAGGGCGGCGCGGCCGGCTCGTCGTCCAGCGCCTCGGCGGCCGTAGCCCCGACCGACTCGGCGTCGCAGTCGAGCGCCGGTCACTGAGACGGTTGTACGGCGAAGGGCGGCACCCCGCGCGGGGTGCCGCCCTTCGCCGTACGCACGTGGTGCGCCCTACGGGTTGCCGGCTTACGGCTCGAACTTGTAGCCCAGCCCCCGCACCGTCACCAGGTAGCGCGGCGCGCCCGGGTCCGGCTCGATCTTGGCGCGCAGCCGCTTGACGTGCACGTCGAGGGTCTTGGTGTCGCCCACGTAGTCGGCGCCCCAGACGCGGTCGATGAGCTGCATGCGGGTCAGCACCCGGCCGGCGTTGCGCAGGAGCATCTCCAGCAGGTCGAACTCCTTCAGCGGGAGGTCGACCTTGGAGCCGCTGACGGTCACCACGTGCCGGTCCACGTCCATGCGGACCGGGCCCGCCTCCAGCGCGGCCGGGGTGACCTCCTCCGGCTCGCCGCGGCGCCGCAGCACCGCGCGGATCCGGGCCACCAGCTCACGCGAGGAGAAGGGCTTGGTGACGTAGTCGTCGGCCCCTATCTCCAGGCCGACGACCTTGTCGATCTCGCTGTCTTTCGCGGTCACCATGATCACGGGGACGTTGGAACGGCCGCGTAGCTGGCGGCAGACCTCGGTGCCGGGCAACCCCGGCAGCATCAGGTCGAGGAGGACCAGGTCGGCGCCGTTGCGCTCGAACTCGTCCAGTCCGTCGGGACCGGTCGCCGCCACGGCGACCTCGAAGCCCTCCTTGCGCAGCATGTAGGACAGAGCGTCGGAGAAGGACTCCTCGTCCTCGACGACGAGCACTCGGGTCACGGAAGGACCTCCGGGGCGGGAAGCGGAGCGTACGGGGATGAGTCGGGGCCGGCCTCGTCGTCGAGGTCGGGGTGCTGCTGTGCGCGGTCGCGGGCCGCGGCCGCCTCCGGCAGCCGGATGGTGAAGGTGGAGCCCTGGCCTTCGGCGCTCCACACCGTGACCTCCCCGTCGTGCGAGGCGACCACGTGCTTGACGATGGCGAGACCCAGACCGGTGCCGCCGGTGGCCCGCGAGCGGGCCGGGTCGACGCGGTAGAAGCGCTCGAAGATGCGCTCCCTGTCCTTGTCGGAGATGCCGATGCCCTGGTCGGTGACGGCGATCTCGATCATGTCACCACCGGGCGCGGCGATCTGCCGGGCGGCGATGCCGACGCGGGTGCGGGCCGGCGAGTAGTTGACGGCGTTCTCCACCAGGTTGCCCAGGGCGGCGGCCAGTTGGCCGCGGTTGCCCCAGACGCGCAGGTCGTCGGCGCCTCCGGCGGCCATGGTGATCTGTTTCGTACCGGCCTGGTGGCGGCAGCGGTCGATGGCCTCGGCGACCAGCTCGTCCACCCGGACGGGCTCGGCGTCCTCCAGAGGGTCGTCGTTCTGCACCCTCGACAGGTCGATCAGCTCCTGCACCAGGTTGGTCAGCCGGGTCGCCTCGATCTGCATCCGGCCGGCGAAGCGCTGTACGGCCTCGGGGTCGTCGGAGGCGTCCATCACCGCCTCCGAGAGGAGGGACAGCGCGCCGACGGGGGTCTTCAGCTCATGGCTGACGTTCGCCACGAAGTCACGTCGTACCGCCTCGATCCTGCGGGCCTCCGTCAGGTCCTCGACCAGCAGCAGGACCAGGCGCGAGCCGAGCGGCGCCACACGCGCGGAGACCGCGAGGGCCTCGCCGCGTCCGGTGCCGCGCCGGGGCAGGTCCAGCTCGACCTGCCGTATCTCGCCATCCCGCCGGGTGTCCCGCGCCATCTGGAGCATCGGCTCCACGGCGAGCTTGCCGCCGCGCACCAGCCCGAGGGCGTACGCGGCGGAGCTGGCCTTGACCACGGCGTCCGCCTCGTCGAGGACGACCGCGGAGGAGCGCAGCACCGACAGCACGGTGTCCACGCCGGGTGGCAGTACGGCATCGGTGTGCAGAGAAGTCCTGGTCGGCCGCTTCTGGTCGCGTTCACTCCAGCGGAACGCCAGCATGGCGATGACACCGGTGAGTACCCCGGCGATCGCTGCCGCTGCGGCGACCGCCGCGTTCACGTCCATACCTTTAGGTTAGGCATGGCGTACGACATGACCACAGCCACCGAGGTGCGACCTCGAACACTCGTCGCCCAGAGTTCACCTGGAGGCCGGTAGTGGTTCATTTGGGGTGGCGGAAACGGACGCGTACGGGACGGAACGTGGGAGCGTGGGGTTCGCACCGCCGGTTTCGCCACGGGGCGCGTGGTGTCACATCCCCCGTAGACCCCCCGAAGCACACGTACGAGAGGGAACTCTGATGCGGGACGCGTACCACGAGGAACTGGACTCGATCGGCGACGGACTGGTGGAGATGGCCCGGCTGGTCGGATCGGCGATCGGACGCGCCACGACCGCCATCCTCGATGCCGACCTCAAGCTGGCCGAGAGCGTGATCGAGGGCGACCAGAAGATCGACGAACTCCAGCACGACCTGGAGGCTCGGGCGATAGCCCTGCTGGCCCGGCAGCAGCCGGTCGCCACGGATCTGCGCATCGTCGTCACGTCACTGCGCATGTCCGCCGACCTGGAGCGCTCCGGTGACCTCGCCCAGCACGTGGCGAAGCTGGCCCGGCTGCGCTTCCCCCAGCGGGCCGTTCCGCAGGACCTGCACGCCACGATCCTGGAGATGGGCCAGCTCGCGCAGCGGCTGATGGCCAAGGCCGCCGAGGTGATCATCACCAAGGACGTCGACCTCGCGCTCCAGCTAGAGCAGGACGACGACGAGATGGACCTGCTGCACCGCACGCTGTTCCAGCACCTGATCGACGAGCGCTGGAAGCACGGCATCGAGACGGCCGTGGACGTCACCCTGCTGGGCCGCTACTACGAGCGCTACGCCGACCACGCCGTCGCCGTCGCCAAGCGGGTCGTCTACCTCGTCACGGGCGAACACGCGGACAACCTCCAGGCGGACATCCAGCCGGTCACGGGGGCGGAGGGGGCGTAGCCCTTACGGGGGCGGGGGGGACGGCGCCGGGGGGCGCCGCTTGATGGGGGCGCTTGCCGGGGGGCTCGGCGATCGGTCCGAGGCGGGGTTGCCGGGGGGAGGGGGCTTGTCGGTGGTCGGTTGCCGGGGGGAGGGGGCTTGTCGGTGGTGTGGCGGAGGCGCGGGGGCGCCTCCGTGCGCCGTTGATGCGCCCGGCGGAACGGGCATGGAATAGGCGAGGGCATCCCTGCCCCAGCGTCTAGGAGGGACCCATGGCCGAATCCCCCGGCACCACCCCCGATCCCACTCAGGAGCGCGAGACCGACCAGCCCGCCGAGATCAGGAGCCTGCCGCTGTTCGGCGCGTGCGGCTGCGGCTCGGGATGCGGCTGCGGATGCCAGTCGGGCAACCCCTGCCAGTGCGGCTGAACGACCCCCGGGCCGGTGTGAACGCCCTTCGCACCGGCCTTCGTCGTCCCCGACCGCCGGCCGCCCCACCCTCTGTGCGGGTCCGCAAGATCATGCGAGGGTGAGCGCATGACGGCACCGGAAGCCACGGTCAGGGCGGTCGACGAGGTCGAGGAACTCGCGGTGGAAGGGCTGCGGTGGCTGACCGCGGCGGCGCGGGAGACCTCCGGAGGAGGCCTCGCCTGGCCGACCAGACCCTCGGACGACGAACTCGACCCGATGCTCTACAGCGGTACGGCCGGAATCGTCCCCGTACTCCTGGAGGCATGGCGGCACTTCCGCGACGACTCCTACGCCGACGCCGCCCTGCGCGCACTCCTGACCACAGGTTCCGCATCCCGTGAAGGACTTCCCCGTGGTCGCCTCCCTTGTGGGCGCTTGCCGCGGAGTAGTCCGGGTGCGCACCTGTCCGGTGGGCGTTCGCTCACGACGCCGCTCCAGGTATCCGGCCGCTTCCAGCTCCCTGAGTGCTCGCGAGACGAGGATCTCGCCCTCGCTGAAGTGCTCGCACAGGGCGGTGATCGTCACGGACGAACCATCGGGCAGGGAGGCGATGTACGCCGCGACGCCGACCGTGACCGCGCTGCCGCATCGCTGCACGAGGCCGTTGGAGAGCACCGTGAAGTCGGCCGTCAGCCGGGTGCGTACGTGGATCACGCCGGAGGTCGGTGTTCCGGCGTCGGCGCGCAGGGGCGCGTTAGACTGCGGGTCAGCCATCGGGAAGGGGTCTACTTCCTGATCGGTCAGGCCCTCGATCGGGATTGCCGTCCCGGCCGGGGGGCGTATCTGTTTGCGGTTGTCGCGGCGAACGTAACCGTCCGTATCCCGCCCTTGCAAGCCGGTCACTCGGACGGGTGACGCGCACTTCCGGGCCGGGGAGGGTGGGTGGGCGGGTAGTTCTTTCCCCGGTTCTTTCAGGAGGTCAGTGGCTCGCCGGACCCTCGCGGACAAGGACCCGGTGAGCCCGGACCAGGGACGGCGACCGGAGCCCGGCCGCCTCAGGGACGGCGGCGCCCGGCCTTCAAATCGCCTATGAAGGCGTGCCAGGAGGGGGTTCCGAGGCACAGCGCCGGACCGTGCGGAACCTTGCTGTCACGGACCGGGACGACGGCCCGGAACCCGTCGGCCACCTCCACGCAGTTGCCGCCCTCCTGATTGCTGTAGCTGCTCCTGCGCCACACGGCGGCGCTCAGCTCGGGGCGGGAGATTCGCTCCACGGTTGTAGCCCTCCATCGCGGATCGGATCATGTCGAGCGACATGAGCGGGGGCAGGGCATTCGCCCGTAGCCGATCGTAGGTCACCATGAAGTGCCTGACTTCGGCCGGATCCTCGATGAGTTGGCCGTAATGCGCGCCCTCCGTGTAGGCGACTTCGGAGCCGTCCGGCAGCGTGAGCACCGTCAAGGAACCACCCATCGCGTCATGCTCGCCTTGATCGAACGGCAGTACCTGCACGGTGATGTGACGTTCCGACGCAGCGTCGAGCAATCGCGCCAACTGCTTCCCCGTCACGGCGTGGCCGCCGACCGGACGCCTCAGTACCGCCTCGTCCAGGATCACCCACAGCTCCGGCCGATCGGGCGAACCGAGCCGCCCCTGCCGCGTCATGCGGAAGGCGAGCCGTTCCTCCAACTGCTCCTCACCGCTGAGCGTCAGTCCGACGCTCAGAACGGCTCTCGCGTACTCCTTGGTCTGCAACAGGCCGGGCACCACGTGCGCCGCGTACTCACGGATGGACACGGCCCGCTCCGAGTGTGTGATGAACGCCCGCGACCAGTCCGGGAACGCCTCCCGGTACACGTACGGCCACAGCTCGACCAGCAGGTCGTCCGCACCGAGGGCCGTGTCCAGCGCGCGCGCCAGTTCCAGCGTCGGCTTGGCCCCGGACGCCCGCTCGATCTGCGTGATCCGCGTGCTGACGACGTGCGTTCTCTCGCCGAGTTCCGCCTGGGTCAGTCCGGCCGCCGTGCGGAGCCTGCGCACCCGCGCGCCGAACAGAGCCGCCATCGACGCACTGGGGTCAATTGCATTGGCCAAAGCGTCACTTCCCTCTCTTACGGCTCGAAAAGTAAGCCTGCTCCACCTGTCGAGCGTAGGGCGATGAGACGACTCTTGTTCACGGAACGTGACGATTCACGTACCCAGGGAATTCCCCACGCTCGACAGGTAAGGACGGACAAGCCGTGCTCACAGGAACGGCCACCCCGGGAGACGAGCCGGACCGGGCCACCGCGCCCGCCGAGACGGCACGCGGACTCCTGTCCTTCTCGGCGCAGTTCGTCTCCACACCGCGCGGTGCGCAGCTCGCCCGGCGGCTCGCCGTCCGGCGCATGGAGGAGTGGGGCTGTCCGCCGGCCTCGGACGCGTCGTGCACGGTCGCCCTCATCGTCGGCGAACTCGCGGCGAACGCCGTGCGGCACGGCCGGGTCCCCGGACGTGACTTCGGCCTCCGGCTCACCCTCGACAGGGCTACGGGCCTGGTCCGCATCGAGGTCGCGGACGCCGCCTCGGCCAAGCGACCGCCGACGGTGCCGCCCTCGTCGTACCCGGAAGGCGAGTCCGGCCGAGGGCTGCTCCTGGTGGACGTCCTGGCCGCGCGGTGGGGGTCGGCACCACGGCGGCCGGTCGGCAAGACGGTATGGGCGGAGGTGCCCGTCGAGACACCGAGAGGATGAGCCCCCCTCTCGTCCGGGCTGCCAGCTCGCGGACGGTCACAGCACACCAAAAAGCCCCCACCCTGCGAAGAGCTTGCAGGTCGGGGGCTTGGAGGTGAGCGCTTACTTCTTCTTGCCCTGGTTCTTGACCGCCTCGATCGCCGCCGCCGCCGCGTCGGGGTCGAGGTAGGTGCCGCCCGGGGTGGTCGGGTGGAAGTCGGCGTCCAGCTCGTAGGAGAGCGGGATGCCCGTCGGGATGTTGAGGCCCGCGATGTCGGTGTCGGAGATGCCGTCCAGGTGCTTGACCAGGGCGCGCAGCGAGTTGCCGTGGGCGGCGACCAGGACGGTGCGGCCGGTCAGGAGGTCGGGGACGATCGCGTCGTACCAGTAGGGGAGCATCCGGGAGACGACGTCCTTCAGGCACTCCGTGCGCGGGCGCAGCTCCGGGGGGATCGTCGCGTAGCGCGCGTCGTGGGCCTGGGAGAACTCGGAGTCGTCCGACAGCGGGGGCGGCGGGGTGTCGTACGAGCGGCGCCAGAGCATGAACTGCTCCTCACCGAACTCGGCCAGCGTGGCCGCCTTGTCCTTGCCCTGGAGGGCGCCGTAGTGGCGTTCGTTCAGGCGCCACGAGCGGTGGACGGGGATCCAGTGGCGGTCCGCGGCCTCCAGCGCGAGCTGGGCCGTGCGGATGGCGCGCTTCTGGAGGGACGTGTGGACCACGTCGGGCAGCAGGCCGGCGTCCTTGAGCAGCTCACCGCCGCGGACCGCCTCCTTCTCGCCCTTCTCGTTGAGGTTGACGTCCACCCAGCCGGTGAACAGGTTCTTCGCGTTCCACTCGCTCTCGCCGTGGCGGAGGAGGATCAGCTTGTACGGTGCGTCGGCCATGGCCTTCAGCCTACCTAAGGGGCCTGGGGGCCGCGCCGCCCACCGAGGGAGTGGCACGGGCCGCCCGGCCGGGGGATCGGGGTCGCCGCGAGGTTTTCTGCACGTTCCGGTTAATTCTTCTACAACCTTTCGTCACATTCGGCTGTCTTGTTGTCGCCAGGAAGGTCAGGGCTCAGGAAGAGGAGCACCGAACGTGACCGTGCGTTCCTTTGCGCGGCGGATGCGTCCGCGGGTCGAGCGGAAGGCCGCCGAGCGGGTGTGGCAGCTCCGTACGATGCGGCGGCGCCGCAAGGCGGCGGTCACTGATCCGGTGCTGCGTCCGGTGGCCGTGCGCGGCCAGCAGCTCTACGGCAGGGTCGTGGACCGGTTCAGCGCGGCCGAGGCGGCCGCGTCCAACCTCGGTCTGGTGGTCGCCGCGCTGGAGCGGGAAGGCATCTCCTACTTCCTGGTGCCCTCGTCGTCCCGGATCCGGCACACGGTCGCCGTGAACGTCGTGGACCGGGAGCGGTTCCTCGCCGCCCTGGAGACCCTGAACGCCGACACGGCCGTGTTCATCGGCCGCCCCCTGCCGGGCGGGCAGCTCAAGCATCCCGCGCTGTTCCTCGACGGCGCGCTGCCGGCCCCGCTGCGTACGGCCCCCGTGCTGCGGGTCGGGGAGAACCACCTCGGGCCCGCCGGACAGCTACTGGCCGGGCCGGAGCTGGCCTGTGACGTGGAGTTCTGGGAGGACGGCGCGGAGCTGCTCGCGTCCGCCGACGGACCCCGGCGGCTGGCCAAGGTGCAGCCGCAGGCGTCGGCCGACATCTTCGCCGAGTCGCTGGTCACGCCCCGCAACAACGGGATCACGGACGTGCTGCCGGCCGCCGAGCAGACGCCGGTCACCGTCCGGGTCGGGGACCGGGAGCTGCCGAGTTTCGCCCCGCTCGCCCTGCCGACGGTGAACCAGGTGACCTTCCCCGTCGACGTCGTCTACACGTGGGTGGACGGCGAGGAGCCGGCGATGCGGGCCAAGCGGGCCCGCTACCAGGACCACGGCATCGCCGAGATCCTGGACAAGGAGACCAACGCCTCCCGCTACACCAGCCACGACGAGCTGAAGTACTCGCTGCGCTCGCTCGCGATGTACGCCGACTTCGTGCGGCACATCTACATCGTCACCGACGGCCAGAAGCCGGACTGGCTCGACGACAGCGCCCCCGGGATCACGGTCGTCGACCACCGCGACATCTTCCCCGCGGACGTCCTGCCCGTCTTCAACTCGCACGCGATCGAGACCCGGCTGCACCACATACCGGGCCTGTCCGAGCACTACCTCTACTTCAACGACGACGTCTTCGTCGGCCGCCGGATCACCCCCGAGCACTTCTTCTTCGGCAGCGGCCTGATGAAGATCCCCGTCTCGCCGCTCAAGATCGGCGTCGGCGAGCCGCACGCCGAGGAGACGGCCACCAACTCCGCCGGCAAGAACGTACGGCGGCTGCTGCTGGAGGCGTTCGGGCGGATGACGACGAACAACTTCATGCATACCCCGCTGCCGCAGCAGCGCGCGACGCTCCAGGCGCTGGAGGAGCTGTTCCCGGAGGACATCCGCCGCACCACCGCGTCCCGGTTCCGCTCGCCGCAGGACATCGCGGTGACGGCGCCGCTGCTCTACCAGTACGCGCTGATGACGGGACGCGGTGTGCCCGGCAAGTTCAGCTTCCGGTACGTGAACATCAGCCGCCCGGACGCCGAGCGGCGCCTGGCCGACCTGCGGCGCAACCGCCGGTTCGACTTCTTCTGCCTCAACGACGTCGACGTGCCGCCGGAGGAGCGGGAGCAGGTCAGCGTGCGGATGCACGAGTTCCTGGAGAACTACTTCCCCTTCCCCAGCCCCTTCGAGAAGCCGCAGACGCCTCCCGCGGTCTCCGTGGCGCGGCAGACGGTTTCCCCGGTGTCCGCTCCTGCCTCCTTCGAGACGCAGAGCTGACGGGCCTCGGCCATGGACATCCGTCACCGTTTCTCGGCGCGGCCGACGGGGCTGCGGGCCGTCCGTGGCCTCCTGCTGCGCCTGCGGCTGTGGCTGTCGGCCCGGCTCTGGGCGCTGTGCGCGGCCCCGGCCCGCCGGCGGCTGCGGGCCGGTGTCCCGGGGCTGCGCCGGATCACGTGCGGACCGGCGCGGCTGTACGGACGTACGGTCGCCGCCTACACCGCCGCGGACGCCGCCGCCGACGACCTGGAGCAGGTGTGCGCCCTGATGGAGGCGGCCGGCGTCCCGTACTTCCTGGTCCCCGCCGAGCAGGGGGCCGGTACGCCGCGACCGGTGGTCGGGGTTGAGGAGTCCCACCGTGGCGCGGTCCTCGCCCAGGCCGCACGGCACCTGGCCCGCACGGCCGGGTACGTCGGCGCGGTCGGGCCGGACGGCGCCGTGACGGCCGCGGTGCTGTGGGCCGACGGCAGGCTGCCGCGGGCGCTGCGCCGGGCGCCGGTGCTGCGTACCGGCGTGGTGCGCCTCGGCCCGGGCGGGCAGGTGCTCACCGGGCTGGAGACGGGCTGCGACCTGGAGTTCTGGCGGTACGGCCGCGAGCTGGGCAGGGATCCGGGGCATCTCACCGTGCCCGGCAGCCGACTGGCGGACGACTTCGGTCCGGCGCTGGTCGCGCCGCGCCGCAACGCCGTGTCGGAGGTGCTGCCGGACACGGCACGGCAGCCCGCGACGGTGACCGCCGACGTGACGACGGCCCCGGCCACGGCCACGGCCGCGACGCCGATGGCGCCGCGCCGCCGTGTGCCGACGTTCGCGGCGTTCGCCGAGCCGGGCATCGACGAGGTGTGCTTCCCCGTCGACGTCGTGTACACGTGGGTCGACGGGGACGACCCGGCGATGGCCGTGAAGCGCCGCGCGCACCAGGTGCTCTCCGACAACGTCATCGCCGGGCGCGAGACCGGCGCGTCCCGTTACACCAGCCATGACGAACTGCGGTACGCGCTGCGCTCGCTGGAGATGTACGCCGGTTTCGTCCGGCACGTCTACCTGGTGACCGATTCCCAGGTCCCGGCCTGGCTGGACCCGGAGGCGGCGGGCCTGACCGTGGTCGACCACCGGGACATCCTCCCGGCCGACGCGCTGCCCGTCTTCAACTCGCACGCGATCGAGAGCCGGCTGCACCGCATACCCGGCCTGTCCGAGCACTACCTGTACTTCAACGACGACGTCTTCATCAACCGCCCGGTGGGCGCGGGGCACTTCTTCCACGGCAGCGGCATCGCCCGCATCCCGCTGTCTCCGCTGAAGCTGGGCGCGGGTGCCCCGCATCCGCTGGAACCGGCGCCGAACTCCGCCGGGAAGAACGCCCGCGAGGTGATCCGGCGCTTCCACGGCCGGTACGCCACGCACAAGTCGCTGCATACCCCGCATCCCCAACTGCTGTCGGTCATGCGGGAGATGGAGGGCCTCGGCATCGAGGAGCTGGAGCGGACGTCGTACTCCCGGTTCCGTTCCACCGCCGACGTCGCTCCGGCCTCGACGCTGCACCACCACTGGGCGATCGCGACCGGCCGGGCGGTCCCGGCCGACTACCGCTTCCGGTACGTGGAGCTGGGCACGCCGGACATGCGGCGCCGCCTGGCCCGCCTGGCGGCCGGCGACGACGTCGACTTCTTCTGCCTCAACGACGTGGACACCGACCCGGCGGACCGGGCGGCGGCCCAGGCGGCCATCGGGGCGTTCCTGGAGCGGAAGTACCCCTTCCCGAGCCGCTTCGAGCGGAGGGCGCGCGGCGGGCCGTATCCGGTCGCGTCACCCCGGGAGGCTGCCCGGGGCGCGCTCGGGCGGCGCGCGGCACGTGCGGGGCGTACGGCGCTCGGACGCGGGGCGCGTGGGACGCGCGGTGCCCACGGTGCGCGCGGCGAGGCCCCGGCGGCGGGGCCCGCGGGGGCGGCGGCGACGGTGTCAGCGGCGACGACGCCGGCGACACCGGCACGGCTGACGCGCCCCGCGAACTGACACCGGACGCGCGCCGCGAACCGAGCCGACGCGTCCCGAAGCTTGACGCCGGACGCGGTCCAAGGCCTGACGAGGCACTCCCCGGCAGCCGCCCGAGCCGCTCCCCGCGCTCCGCTAAACGGCTGGCGCCGCCGTGAGCCGTTTCGGTAAGGTGCGCATGCCAGTCGGGCCACTTACCTGTGCGGGGGATCGCGAATGTCACCAACCGGTCTGAAACGTGCTGCCCGGGAGTCCGTCTCCGGGCTCCCCCGCGCCTTCTGGTGGCTGTGGACCAGCACGCTCGTGAACCGGCTCGGCGGGTTCGTCGCCACCTTCATGGCCCTCTACCTCACCCTCGACCGGGGCTGCTCCGCCTCGTACGCCGGTCTCGTCGCCTCCCTGCACGGGCTCGGCGGGGTCGTCTCCTCGCTCGGCGGCGGGGTCATGGCCGACCGGCTCGGCAGGCGGCCCACCCTGCTCATCGCCCAGACCGCCACCGCCGCCTCCGTCGCCCTGCTCGGTTTCGTGACCGACCCGGTCGCCATCGCCGGCGTCGCCTTCCTCGTCGGCATGGCCTCCAACGCCTCCCGGCCGGCCGTGCAGGCGATGATGGCCGACATCGTCCGCCCCGAGGACCGGGTGCGGGCGTTCTCCCTCAACTACTGGGCCATCAACCTGGGCTTCGCCGTCTCCTCGATGGCCGCCGGGTTCATCGCCGAGGTCAGCTACCTCGCCGGGTTCCTGATCGAGGCCGGGATGACCCTGGCCTGCGCGCTCGTCGTCTTCGCCCGGGTGCCGGAGTCCCGGCCCGCGGCCCCGGCCCGGCAGGCGGGGCCGGACGTCGGCCTCGGCACGGTGCTGCGGGACGGGCGGTACATGGCTGTGGTCGGGCTGTCCTTCCTCGTGGCCCTCGTCTTCCAGCAGGGCTCGGTCGGACTGCCGGTGGCGATGGGCCGGGCCGGGTTCTCGCCCGCCGACTACGGCAGCGCCCTGGCCGTCAACGGCATCCTGATCGTGGTGCTCCAGATCCCCGTCACCCGGTTCATCGAACACCGCGACCCGCGCACCCTCCTGGTCGCCTCCTCGCTGCTCGCCGGGTACGGCTTCGGACTCACCGTCTTCGCCGGCTCGGTCGGCGCCTTCATGCTGACCGTGTGCGTGTGGACGCTGGCCGAGATCGTCAACGCCCCCACCCAGACCGGCCTCGTCGTCCGCCTCTCCCCCGTCCACGGCCGCGGCCGGTACCAGGGCGTGCACACCCTCTCCTGGTCCGTCGCCGCCCTGGTCGCCCCCCTGATGTCCGGCACGGTCATCGACCACCTCGGCGCGGAGTGGCTGTGGGGCCTGTGCGCGGTGGTCGGCACGGCGGCCGGGGTCGGGTACGGGACAGTGATGCGACGCCTGCCGCAGGAGCACCCGGCACCGGGCGGGATGCGCACCGGCACGGAGCCGGAGGTCCGTACGGCCTGAGGGAGGGGCGTCCCGCCGGCTTCGCCGAGTTGCCGGACCGTGCCCGGGGGCCGGCGGTGCACCCACGAGCCGGGGCATGTCCCGCGTGACGCGCGCCACGTCCATCCATGTCACATCCCGCCCCGCGTGGCCGTCAATGACGTGTAAGTCGCCTCGACCACGTAGGAGCAGATCATGGAAGCTCGGCTCGACCTCTTCAACAACCCGCTGGCCGGGAAGCTGTTCAAGCACTTCAACTCGGCGGGCCGGGTGATCACGGAGTCGGCGCTGCCGGCCGTCACCCAGGAGCTGGTGAAGATCCGGGCCAGCCAGATCAACGGGTGCGCGTTCTGCACGGACATGCACACCAAGGACGCCGACGCGGCCGGAGAGAGCGCGACCCGGCTGCACATGGTCGCGGTCTGGCGTGAGGCGAAGGTGTTCACCGATGCGGAGCGGGCCGCGCTGGAGCTGACCGAGCAGGCGACCCGGATCGCCGACGCGGCCGGCGGGGTCACGGACGAGGCCTGGGCGAACGCGGCCAAGTACTACGACGAGGACCAGCTCGCCGCCCTGATCGCGCTCATCGCCGTGATCAACGCCTACAACCGCGTCAACGTCATCGTGCAGCAGCCGGCCGGCGACTACGTGCCCGGCATGTTCGGCTGAGGACGACCGCGGCGTCACGGCCGTGCCCGGCATGCCCGACGGGGGGGCGGGCACGGCGTCACGGCCGAGGGCGGGCGCGGTCTCACGGGTGCATGCGCGCGCCCTTCAGCACCTTGTCGACGCCGTTGCGCGGGCCGTACACCGCCAGCCCGACCAGATCCAGGCCGGCGGTGGGTACGGCCCGCACCGCAGCCCGGTTGTCGTGGTCGTTGCCGGTGGCGAACAGGTCGGCCGTGAACACCGCCCGGGGCAGGGCACGGCTCAGCGCCCTGCCGTGGGCCGCCCGCAGGGTCTCCCGGGTGCCCTCGAAGACCAGTACCGGCTGCCCGAACATGGGGAGGTACGCGACCCCGTCCCCGTCCTCGTAGGGCTCGCCGATCACCTCGGGGGCCGCCGCGCCCAGGCCGCTGACCAGGAACGCGGTGACGTTCAGCCGCTGCCAGGGCGCCAGGTCCGTGCGGAGCAGTACGGCGATCTTCGTGTCGTGTCGGCGGGGTTCGGTGCTCATGGGTCGAGACTGCCGACCGCCGTACGCCCCCGTCTTGTACGTTCTTTGCATGGCCGTCCGGCAGGAAGTCACCGCGTGGCGTCCCCGTGTGCCGGGGGTCACCGAGGTCTTCCACGCCCATTTCACCGAGTACGCCTATCCGATGCACGTCCACGACGCCTGGACGCTGCTCATCGTGGACGTCGGAGCGGTGCGGTACGACCTCGACCGGCACGAGCACGGCACTCCGCACGACACCGTGTCGCTGCTGCCGCCGCATGTGCCGCACAACGGTTCGCCGGCCTCACCGGGCGGGTTCCGCAAGCGGGTCGTCTACCTCGACGGCAGCCGGCTCGGGGACGAGTTCATCGGTCCGGCCGTCGACGCGCCGGACCTGCGGGATCCCGTACTGCGGCTGCGCGTCGGGCAGTTGCACGCCGCTCTCGCCCGGCCCGGTGACGAGCTGGAGGCGGAGAGCCGGCTGACCCTCGTCGGACAGCGGCTGCGGGACCATCTGCGGCGCCGGGCGGACGTGCCGCGCCCGCACCGGGACCCGGTACTCGCCCGCCGGCTCCGGGAGTTGCTGGACGCCCGGGTCGTCGACGGGATCCCGCTGGCGGATGCAGCGCGGCTGCTGCACGCCCATCCGGCGCATCTGGTGCGGGCGTTCAGCGGTGCGTACGGCATCCCCCCGCACCAGTACCTGATGTCCCGCCGGATCGGCCGGGCCCGCCGGCTGCTGCTGGACGGGCTGGCGCCGGCCGAGGTGGCGCCGGTGACCGGATTTCACGACCAGGCCCATCTCACCCGGCACTTCAAGCGGTTGGTCGGGGTGACGCCCGGCCGTTACCGCAGTGCGCGCTGAGCCTCGTACAGGTCGCGCGGGTGCACGGCGTCCCTCGTGCCGTACAGCTCCAGGCGGGAGTACAGGTCGCCGGTGAAGTCGGGGACGTCGATCTGGTCGGACTCGTGGACGTCGTTCAGTGCGACCGTCGCCGACCAGGGGGCCAGGCCGTCGATCCTGACCAGGCCGGCGCGGCCGTTGGTGACCCGGATGTTCCAGTGGGTGAAGCGGGCGCCGAACAGCGGCCCGGCGCCGGCGTCCCCGCCGTGCCGGCCGTTGTTGTTCACGGTGAGGACTCCGGGAAATGGGCGGAACCCACCCGTCCACCGATCACCGCTGGTTAATCTCCGGCCATGGATGACATACAGAAAGCACAGGAACCACAGTCTCCGCGCGATTCATCCAGCCACATCCGCTCACTGCCGCTCAGACGGTTCTCGGTCGCCGTCGCGGGCGCCGCGGCCCTGGCCGCCCTCGGCGTCGGCGTGGCGCTCGCCGCGCCTTCGGACCACGGCTCCCGCCCGGGGCACGGCGCAACGGACACCACCCCGCCGGACACGGACACCGGGGGCACGTCCGGCGGGGACACGGCCGGTGGGGGTGCGTCCGACGGGGGTGCGTCCGACGGGAGCACGGCCGGTGGGGACACGTCGGGCGGCGGCACGGATGCCGGCGGCGTCGCGGGCTCCGGCAGCACCGGCGGCCTCACCGAAGGAGGCAGCAGCGTGGGTGCCGACGCCGGGACGGACGGCGGCGCCGACCCGAGTCCGAGCGGCCCCCAGCCCTCGGACGAGCCCACCGGGTCGACGAGCCTCGACGAGCTGAACCGGCGCATCACGGAGCTGGACAAGAAGGTCGACCAGCTACCGACCAAGAAGGAACTGGCCGACGCCTTGCGGGCCTTCGCCGACGAACTCGACCACAGCGGTGGGAACGGCCGGCCCGAGCCGCACCCGTCCTGAGCCCGCGTCCGGACCCGTCCTGAGTCCCCGGCCGTCCTCCTCCCGACTCTCCGGCCGAGCCCGGTCCGCCCGCCGGACGGTCGAGCCGGACCCGGTCAGTCCGCCGGGCGGTCGATCAGGTGCTTGAACGCGTCCAGGTTCCGCGTGGACTCCCCGCGGGACACCCGCCAGGCGTACTCCTTGCGGATGGAGGAGGCGAAGCCCAGTTCCAGCAGGGTGTTGAAGGCGCCGTCGGCGGCCTCCAGGGTCTGGCCCAGGAGGCGGTCGATCTCGTCGGGGGTGACGGAGGAGAGGGGGAGGCGCGCGGTGACGTAGATGTCACCGAGGCGGTCCACCGCGTAACTCACGCCGTACAGGCGGAGGTTGCGCTCTAGGAGCCAGCGGTGGACGGCCGGCTCGTTCTCGTCGGGGTGGCGGATGACGAAGGCGTTGACGGAGAGGGAGTGGCGGCCGACGAGGAAGGCGACCGTCGTGGACAGCTTGCGGCTGCCGGGGAGTGTGACGACGTAGTTCCCCGGCTCGGGGTTCTCCCACTCCAGTCCGGCGTCCTTGAAGACGGCCTCCAGAACCTGCCCGGCCTTCTCGACATCACCCATGGTGCGAGCGTACGTGACGGCGGTGGAACTGGGTCGCGGCCGTGTAGACGTCTGCGGTGGCGGCGGCTGCCGTGTCCCAGCCGAACGACTGGGCGTGCCGGGCGGCGGCCTGGCCCAGGCGCGAGGAGAGGGACGGTTCGTCGGCGAACCGGCGCAGCACGCGCGCGTAGTCGGCGGGGTCGTGGCCGCGGACGAGGAAGCCGGTCTCGCCGTCGCGCACGGCCACCGGCAGGCCGCCGACCGAGGCCGCGATCACCGGGGTACCGGCCGCCTGCGCCTCGATGGCGACCAGGCCGAAGGACTCGCTGTAGGACGGCATGACGAGGACGGACGCGGCCCGGAACCAGTCCGCCAGCCGCTCCTGGCCGACCGGCGGGCAGAACCGTACGACGTCCGCGATGCCGAGCCGGGCGGCGAGCTTGTGCAGGCCCTCCGGCCTGGCGAGCCCGCTGCCGCTGGGGCCGCCGACGACCGGGACGAGGATGCGCGAGCGCAGCTCCGGGCGCTCCTCCAGCAGGACGGCCACCGCGCGCAGCAGGATGTCCGGCGCCTTGAGGGGCTGTATGCGGCCGGCGAAGAGCGGGATCAGCGCATCCTGGGGAAGGCCGAGGCGGGCGCGGGCGGCGGCCCGGCCGTCGGCGGCGCGGAAGCGCTCCAGGTTCACACCGGGGTGGACCACGGCGACCTTCGCGGGGTCGGCCGCGTAGTGCCGCAGCAGCTCGCCGGCCTCCTCCTCGGTGTTGGCGATGAGCCGGTCGGCGGCGGCCACGATCTGGGTCTCGCCGATGACCCGGGCGGCGGGCTCGGGGGTGTCGCCGTCGGCCAGGCTGGCGTTCTTGACCTTGGCCATGGTGTGCATGGCGTGCACCAGGGGGACGCCCCAGCGCTGGGCGGCGAGCCAGCCGACGTGGCCGGAGAGCCAGTAGTGGGAGTGGACGAGGTCGTAGTGGCCCGGACGGTGGCCGGCCCACGCCTGCATCACGCCGTGCGTGAAGGCGCATAGCTGGGCCGGCAGCTCCTCCTTGGCGAGGCCCTCGTAGGGGCCCGCGTCGACGTGCCGGACCAGGACACCGGGGGCCAGCTCGACGGCGGGGGGCAGGCCGCCGGCCGTGGCCCGGGTGAAGATCTCGACCTCGATGTTGATCGCGGCGAGCCGCTGGGCCAGCTCCACGATGTAGACGTTCATGCCGCCGGCGTCGCCGGTGCCGGGCTGGTGGAGCGGGGAGGTGTGCACGGAGAGCATGGCGACCCGGCGGGGACGCCGGTGCAGCCGGAGCCGGGTGGCGGCCGACGGGGAGCGTCGCCCGAGCCTGCTGACGTACTGGCTCACGTGGCGTTCCTCCTCGCTGCGGGCATGCCTGCCGGAGGGCCGCCGTCTCCCTCCAGGGAGTGCAACAGCGGGCGGGTGCCGACCATTTCCCGATCAAGCGGCTTTGCCGAATCATTACCCTGAAGGTGTCAACTGTTCGAGGTCGGGTGGAGTGGGCAGGAGCCCGCCCCCCGCTGCCGTGCGGGAGTCCCGGCCCCCGTCCTCTTACCCTCGTAGGTATGACAGCCCGCGCGACGCCCCTCCCCCACTCCCGGCTTCGCGCGGGCGGGGGGACCCCCGTCGTGGGAACGGTGACGCGCGGGACGACCAACCCCAACCGGCTGCGCCGCATGGATCGCTGGATCGCGGCCGTGCACGGTGCCGAGCTGCGGCGCGCCGCGGATCCCGTGGCGGTCGACCTCGGCTACGGCGCGGCGCCCTGGACCGCCGTCGAGCTGCTCGGCCGGCTGCGCACCGTCGCACCCCGCGCGCGCGTGGTCGGCGTCGAGATCGAACCCGACCGGGTGGCGGCGGCCAGGCCGTACGAGCGGGAGGGGCTGGCCTTCCGGCACGGCGGCTTCGAGGTCCCCGTGCCCGGGCGTCCGCTGCTGATCCGGGCCGCGAACGTGCTGCGGCAGTACGACGAGGGCCAGGTCGCCGCGGTGTGGGAGCGGCTGTGCGCACGGCTCGCCCCGCCGGGCGGCGGCTCGCGCGGCGGGCTGCTGGTCGAGGGGACCTGCGACGAGATCGGGCGGCGGCACGTATGGGTGGCGCTCGGCCCCGAGGGCCCGCGCACCGTCACCTTCGCCACCCGGCTGGGCTCCCTGGACCGCCCCTCCGACCTCGCCGAACGGCTGCCGAAGGCGCTGATCCACCGCAACGTCCCCGGCGAGCCGGTGCACGCCTTCCTGCGCGACTTCGACCGCGCCTGGGCCGCCGCCGCGCCCTACGCCTCCTACGGCGCCCGTCAGCGCTGGCTGCGCGCGGTACGGGACCTCGCGGCGGACTGGCCCGTCACGGACCCGCCGGCCCGCTGGCGGCAGGGCGAGGTCACGGTGGCGTGGGAGGCGCTGGCGCCGGTCCGCTGAGCGGCGCGGGCAGAGGGAACGATCTCCGCGGGGGAACGATCTCCCCGCGCCGTACGTCACATCGCGGAGAGATGGCGGATCGTCGTACGGACGTGGAGGCGGGGGACGCCGGGGGGGGCCGGCCGGGGCCGGGGGAATCCGGCTCCGGACGACCTCTGTCGTTTTGCGCGCGGCCGTGGCACGATCCCTCCGACGACCGTAAGTTACTGACGGTAAATCAGCCGGGGGGAATCAGCTATGGGTACGGGCAAGCGCGGCCTGCTCACCGCCGCCCTGACCGTGGTCTGCGCGGTGACCGTTCTCGGGGCGCCCGGCACGGCGTTCGCGGCCCCCGTCCCCACCACCCCCGTACCGACGGCGACTCCCCCGCCGAGCAAGGACCTCGAAGAGGTCCGCGAGAAGCTCGACCGGCTGTACCACGACGCGGCCGTCGCCACCGACGCCTACAACGGGGCCGAGGAGAAGGCGCGCGAGCAGTCCGCCGAGATCACCGCCCTGACCAAGAAGATCGTCCAGGGGCGGCAACGGCTGGCGGAGCTGACGGACCGGGCGGGCGCGGCGGCCCGGGACCAGTACCGCACCGGCGGCCTGTCGCCCACGGCACAGTTCCTGCTCAGCGACGACCCGGGCCAGTTCCTGGACGGCGCCGGCCGGGTGCTCATGGGTCAGCAGGCGACGAAGAAGCTGATCGCCGAAGTGGCCCGCACCCAGCAGGACTTGCAGGGGTACGCCGACGACGCCGCCGTCCGCTGGAAGAAGCTGGACGCCGACCGCAAGGCCCGGGACGCCGCCCGGCGGAAGATCCGCAGGCAGATCGACACGGCCGAGAAACTGGAGTCCCGGCTGGAGAAGAAGGAGAAGGAGCGGCTCGCACAGCTCGAGCGGGAGGCCGCCGCCAAGGCGCAGACGGCCTGGCTGGACACCGGCGTCCTGAAGGACACGGACGCCGAGACCTCCGTCCGGGCCGGCAAGGCCGTGCGGTACGCCACCGCCCAGCTCGGCAAGCCGTACGTGTGGGGCGCCGAGGGGCCGGACTCCTTCGACTGCTCGGGGCTGACCTCCCAGGCCTGGGCGGCGGCCGGGCACCCGGTCCCGCGGACCTCGCAGGAGCAGTGGAAGCAGCTCCCGCACGTCGACGTCGAGGACATGCGCCCCGGCGACCTCGTCATCTACTTCGACGACGCCAGCCATGTCGCGATGTACATCGGCGACGGCAGGATCATCCACGCCCCGCGCCCCGGACGTACGGTGACGGTCGCGGGCGCCGGTTCGATGCCGATCCTCGGGGTCGTACGGCCGGACGCGACGGCTCCTTCGCACGGCGGGCCGGACGATTGAGGGGCCCCGCGCGCGGTCCATCTGCCCGGTGACGTACGTCATGTGACCCACCGCACGCCCGGCGCCCGCCCAAACCGGTACAGGACGTGAGCTTCGTCATCACCCGCCCGCCGAGGTCGTGTCCAACTGCGGTACAGAACGCGGCATATGACGGCGGCGGGCCCCGGAGCGACGCGGCTCACACCATTCCGCCGGGGCGGTGGCAGCCGCTAGGGTCACCCGTCGGTGGGTCGAGACCCTCGACGCCGCCGTGCCCTCGGGGGGAGGGAAGGAACCCAGGACGATGCCCGTACCCGTACCGCGGCAGAGAGCGATCCCGGCCGTGGAGAGTGGTCAGGCGCAGGCCGCCCGCACAGTCGGCGGCCCCCTCAAGGAAGAGGCCCACGTCGACGCCACGCCCGTGCACAGCACCGGCGCCACTCTCACCCTGCTGCTGATCGAGGACGATCCGGCCGGTATGCCGGTCGTGCCCGACCTGCTGGACCCGGCCGGCAAGCCGATCCGCGTCCGCACCGCCCGCAACCTCACCGAGGCCGGACGGCTGCTCACCGACGACGTCCACTGCATCCTGCTGGACCTGGCGCTCCCGGCGCCGGGCGGCAGCGACGCCGACGACGAGCTGGCCGTGCTCCGGCACGTGCTCCAGCTCGCGCCCCGGCACGCCGTCCTCGCGCTGACCGCCTCCGGTGACGCCGAGCGCGGCGCGGAGGCCGTGCGCGTGGGCGCCCAGGACTACCTGTTCCGGGACGAGCTGGACGGCCGGCTGCTCAGCCGCGCCATCCGCTACGCGGTGGAGCGGAAACGGTCCGACACCGCCGAGCGGCGGCTCGCCGAGGGCAAGCTGCGCGCCCAGGAGAACCGCCGCCTGGAACGCGGCCTGCTGCCGACCCCGCTGCTGGACGGCTCCGCGCTGCGTTTCGCCGCCCGCTACCGCCCCGGCCGCTCCCGGGCCCTGCTCGGCGGCGACTTCTACGACGCCGTCCGCACCCCCGACGGCACCGTCCACGCCATGATCGGCGACGTCTGCGGGCACGGCCCGGACGAGGCGGCGCTCGGCGTGGAGCTGCGCATCGCCTGGCGGGCGCTGACCCTGGCCGGGCTGTGCGGGGACGAGCTGCTGAACACGCTCCAGCAGGTGCTGGAGCACGAGCGCGCCGACGAGGAGATCTTCGCGACGCTGTGCACGGTGGACATCGCCCCCGACGGCCGCCGCGCGGGCCTGTGCCTGGCCGGCCATCCGGCCCCGCTGATCGCCCGCCCCGGCCGGCCCGCCCGGCTGCTGCCGTACGAGAACAACGGCCCCGCCCTCGGCCTGCTCCCCGGCGCCCGCTGGCCGCGGATGCAGGTGGAGCTGGGCGCCGAGTGGAGCCTGATGCTCTACACCGACGGGCTGATCGAGGGCCGGGTCGGCGTGGACGGGGATCGCCTCGGGCAGGACGGCATGGTCGAGATGATCCGCCGCCAGCTCGCCGAGGGACTGCGCGGGGAGGAACTGCTGCGGGCCGCGGTCAGTGAGGTCCGCGACCTCAACGGGGGCGAGCTGACCGACGACGTCGCGGTGGTCCTGCTGGACCGCACCCCCTGACCGACGCCTCGCCGTGAGGGCCGCGGGGGCGCCCACCGGTGCCGCGCGGGCGAGGCGGACGGCGAGAGCCCGGCACGGCGGAACCCGACCGCCGGCGGCCCCGCCACCCGCCTGACAGCCACCCGGCTGACAGCCGCCCGGCTGGCACCCGTCCTGCTGACGGCCGGCCGCTACCGGCCGCCGTTGTACGGCCCGTACGGACCGTCGCTGCTGCTGCCGCCGCCCCGGCGGCCCCAGCCGCGTCCGCCGCCTACCTGCTGGAGGGCGGGGCGCACGTCCACCAGGTACACGATGGCGGCGACGGCGCCGGCGATCGGCAGGATGGACAGGATCGAGAACAGATAGCTGACCACCAGCGCGATGCCGAGGATGATCAGCCAGAAGACCTTGTTCTGCTTGTCCGCCGCACGGAAGGCGTCCTCGCGCCGGAACGCCGCGTCGAACAGCCCGAACGCGGCCAGGGCCATCAGAACGATCTTCAAGATGCCCATGAATCCCGCGAAGCCCAACATCAGCATGCTGCCCACCGCCCGTTGATTCCCGATCCTGCTACGCCGCCACCGTACCCAGACAACGGGCCGGACACCCCGAAGGTGCCCGGCCCGGGACGCGCCACACCGGTCATGGTCACATGGCCGGCGGGGTGGCCTTCTTCGTGGAGGTGCCGGTCTTGCGGGCGGCCGGCGTCTTCCGGGCCGGCTTCTCCTCGGCGGACACGGTGGTCGTCTCGGCCGGTGCCGGCGTGGTCACCGTCTCGGCCGGTGCCGGCGTGACCACCGGGGCGGGGGCGACGGTCGGGGCGGGGGCGACGGTCGGTCCGGCCGCCGGCTTGGGCGCGTCGATGGTGACGTCGCCCGGCTCGGCCTTGCCCTCGACGGCGATCGCCAGTTCCTCGATCTCCTCGGCGGCCTCGCCGCGCCAGGTCTTCACGGCCTGCTCGCCGTGCTCGGCGACCTTCTCGTAGGTCTCGCGGGCCTTGACGGCGTACTCGGCGGCGACGCCGACACCGCGCAGCGCGAGGTCCTGGGCGGTCTCGCCGAACTTCTTCACGTCGAGGGACCCGATGAAGCCGCTGACCCGGGTCTGCAGGGTCTCCTGCGCCTCCTTGGCGCGGGCGGCGGCCCTCTCCTGCACGGCCTTCGGGTCGGTGTTGCGCACGGCGTCGATGCGGGCCGGGGCCTCGGTGCGGAGCTGCTCGACCAGGGCCGGCACCTTCTTGGCCTGCTGGAGCGCCAGATCGGCGGTGCCGGCGGCGAAGTAGAGCGGAGTGGGGTCGCTGAGGGTCTTGCGCAGGTCGTCGGTGATGGCCATGGTGAAGGGTCCTCCCGGATCGGATTCGCGTTCGACTGGGTTGGTGTGGTCCGCGGCGGGCGTCCGGAGCCCTGGTCCGGCGTTACCCGGCCGTCCGCCGTGGACCGGCGTCTGTGTCACTTCCGGTGGCATCGCCTGCGCCGGCCGCGTAGGTGTCCGAGCCGGTCCCCTCGCCCTCGGCGGGCCGGCCGCCCCCGAATCCGTTCTCCTTGCGGAAGGATTCGTAGATCTGGAGCAGCACCTGCTTCTGCCGCTCGTCGAGCGAGGGATCGGCGAGGATGACGGCGCGGGTCGCCCCTTCCCGCAGGCGTTCCTCCCCGTCCCGCTCGGCGTCGAGGATGCCGGCGCGGACGTAGAGCGTCTCGGCGGAGATGCGCAGGGCCTTGGCGACCTGCTGGAGCACCTCCGCGCTGGGCTTGCGCAACCCGCGCTCGATCTGGCTCAGGTACGGATTGGACACGCCGGCGGCGTCGGCGAGCTGCCGCAGCGACAGTTGGGCGTTCCGCCGCTGTTCGCGCAGGTACTCACCGAGGTTGCCGACGTTCAGCGATGCCATGCCTCCACCTTGCCCCACCCCCGCTAACTATTGCAAGCACCCGCTTGCAAAAGTGTGCCTGGCGAGTCGCCCGACGCCGAGGCGCTCGGCTGGACCTGGGGGCGCGCCGGCCGCGCCGTGTCTCGACCTCGCGAGCGAGCGTGGCGTCCCGCCGTCAGGTATCGACACGATCATCTTCTAGGGCCGGCCGGCTGCGCCCCTCCGGCTACTTGAGCGCTGTACCACCCGAGTTGCGGTAGGCGACCGTCTTGTCGATCAGGTTTCCGCCGTCGGTCTCGACCGATGTCTGTTCCTGCTGCCCCGCACCGAACAGCAGGCCGGCGACATGCGCGTTCGCCACCTGGTCCATGTGCGCGAAGAACCAGTCGACCTTGTCGTCCTTGTAATGGTTGAGGGTGTTGTTCTGCGCCTTGTTGCCTACGGGGATCTGCCACAGGACCACCGGCTTGCCCACGGACTCGGCCATCGTCCTGTAGAACCCCAGCGAGGCAGTGGCCTTCTGGTCGGTCCAGAAGTTGTCATGGCCGCCGTGGGCCGGCTGCGCGTACCAGCCCGCATCGCGGTCCGACACATCGGCGACCAGGAAGTCGGCGTTCTGCGCCCCGAGGTTGGCGTAGTCCTTGGCGCATCCCTGCGTGTCGGTCTGCCAGTCCCAGCAGGAGAGGTGGAACCCCACGGTGGTGTTCGGCGCATATTTGTGCGCCATCGCGATCAGGCAGCGGGAGAGTCCGGCGGCGCTGTTCTCCTGCGATCCGCAATCCGTCGGATTCGCGCCCGAGACCTGCGCGGCAACCTGGTGCGGATTGCCGAGCGACCGGACGTAGCCCCAGAAATCAGGCTCAAGGTCGATCATGTCGTGCGAGTTGCCGATCTTCTGGAGGAAGAAACGGTAGTCGTTCATATACCGGGTGAGCAGGTCAACCCTGTTGATGGCCACGACCTCGCCCGGACCGTCGCCCGAGCCTGCCAGATCCCCGAGGTCGCGCAACGAGTACCAGGTCCAGAAGAACTTCTGCGGGTGCGGGCTGCCCTTGTAAGTCGCCTGGGCCACATGGTCGTCCCACCAGGTCACGTAATTGCCGGGCGCCGTGGTGCTGCCGGACCAGCAGCCCCACCAGCTCTTCCACGCATCCTGGCAACGCGACGCCGAATAGTAGGCCGACGAGGGCGCGGGCTGGCTGTGCACATAGGCGTATCGCACGTCGAACGGCGCTGCGGTCGCCGAGGCGTCGGACATCGAGCCGCCGATGAGCACCGTGTCACTACCCATGAAACGTGTCGTCGAGCTGCCGCCACCGGCCGCAGGAGACGACGAGGGGCGCGTGTCGCTCGGAGCCCGGCTCGTGGGAGCACTGCCGCCCGTCTCGGTGGGCGTGCCGGCGCTGCCTACGCTCCCGGCCGGGACGAGCTGCCATTGCTGATTGGCGCCGCCTCGGTCGTGGTACTGGACGACGTCACCCCCGTCAGCCTTGGAGGCGTTGTGGACCTCGACGGCCATGCCACTGAAGCGATTGATCAGACGCACGTAGCCGTCCGGCGACTCCGCCAGTTCGAACTGCTGGTTGGTGCCGTTGCGGTCGCTCCACTGCACGATGTCGGAGCCGGCGGTCTTCGACCAGTTGTGGTCGTCCAGCACCTTGCCGGAGTTCCGGTTCTGCAGCCGGTAGTACCCGTCACCCGCGTCGATGAACCGCCACTGCTGGTTGGCCCCGCCGTGGCGGCCCCACTGCACCACCGCCGCGCCGTCGTGCGTGGCGAAGTCGCGGCCATCCAGCACCTTGCCGCTGTTGCGGTTGACCAGCACGTACCAGGTCTTCGGATCCACGGTTCCCGCTGAGGCCGTGTTGACCACGACAACGGAGCCCGCCACGACGGCCATGACGATGGCCGCCCAGACACTCCGACGCGCGAACAGCCGACGGGCACGATGCATCACTCGTCGTCTCCCCGTGACGGGTGAGGGGGACGACCGGCGACGACCGCGGGCGTGGCCGCGCGGCACGGCGGCCGCCAGCGCGGTACGCCACCGATGACGTGGGTGGGCGAGGGACATGTCTGTGCTCTCTTTCAGCCGTTGCATCCGACCGGACCATCTGGTCGGACAGCACCGAGTGGTCCGGGGAGGCCGAAAAGGTTGCCGCGCACTTGAAGATTCACAGATTTTTTTCCGCCTTGATCGCCTCCTGCCTCCCGGTCAGCCGGTGACGATGCAGAAGGGACGACGTCCGGCCGGATCGGTGAGGACCCGCGCCTCGGCAGGTTCGTGAGGCTGGTGATCCGGCTTGCCCGCACCCAGTTCCAGCGTCCGTACCCGCCGTGGAGGCCCGCGAAGTCGGCGTTCGGCCTCGGGTGGTCAAAGGCGCCGGCACACAGCCCGAATAGCGCGCAGCCGCCCTACAGGACAGTCATGCCGGTGGCCAGAGCACGGGCAGCGTCGGCGAAGTACTGCTCGTCGGCACCAGGGGCCAGGCCGAGGGGGACGCCCTGGCTGAGGCCGACGAACAGTGCTCTGAGCGCGGTAGCCAGGCGTTGCGCCTGATGCGACGTCACGACGCCCCCGTTGTGCGATCTTCCCGTGAACAGCGCGATCAGGTGGGTCTCCTGCGCCCGGATGGACGTGGCGAGCTGCGACCCCAGGTCCGGGTCGTGCAGGGCCATGTCCAGCAAGGTGATCTGGAGCGACAGACGAGACAGCGCGTCGGGGGCGTCACCACCGCGCCGGTAGTACCGGGCAAAGGCGTCGACCGCTTCGAGCAGGTCCAGTTCAGCGGGAACCGTCTGCTCGATCTCTTCGTAGTGGGGCCGCAGGTGGTCGGCGACCAGGGCGACCACCAGGCCGTTCTTGCTTCCGAACAGTGAGTAGATGGCGCCGGTGGTCAGGTCGGCGCGTTCGGCGATCTCCTCGAGCTTGGCCCGGTACCCCTCTCGGGAGACGACCTGGAACGCGGCGTCCAGCAAGGCGCGGCGGTTGCGTTCCCTGGTCTCCGCTCTCGTCATTCTCATAATTTGATTATTGCCGTAATCTCGTTACGGGACCGGTCGGGACGGGGTTTCAGGGGGGAACGCTCATGTCCGAGGTCGTAACACCGGCAGTGACACGCCGGACGGCGGGGATCCTCGCCGATGGCGTCTTCAAGGTGTTGCTCGCCGCTGTGTACATAGCCGGTGCCGCCCCGCTCGGCCGTCTGCTCGGCGCGCCCGCCTGGCTGCTGGTCGCCTCTGGCGTGGCCCTGCTGATCGGCGGAGGCATCGAGATCGCGTATACGCGCAGCCGGTCGCTGCGCACGTACACGCGGCTCATGGTGGCCTACGACAGCGGCTGGGTGCTGACGGCCCTTGCCGGCCTCCTGATGGCGTGGCGGGGCAACGGCGCCGGGGGTGAGACGTGGATCGGGTACCAGGCAGCCGCCCCCGTCGTGTTCGCCGCGCTGCTGTTCGCCGCCACCCCTGCGCAGCCGGCCTCGGACACTCGCACGGAGAGCCGCGGCCACTGACGGCGGGCACCCCGGGACCAGCCATGCTGGCTCTTCTCCCCGATCGGTCAGGAATCGAGAAGCGGGAGGCAGGTGGGTGCCGTTAGCGTGTCGGGGCGGCACTACGGACGGAGAGACGATGAGCATGGGTACGAGGACGGACGCGCTGGCGGACACCGCGCACGTCGCCGACAGCCATGAGCTGATCCGCGTGCACGGGGCGCGCGAGAACAACCTCAGGAACGTCAGCATCGAGATCCCCAAGCGCCGGCTGACGGTGTTCACGGGGGTCTCCGGTTCGGGCAAGAGTTCGCTGGTGTTCGACACCATCGCCGCGGAGTCTCAGCGCCTGATCAACGAGACGTACAGCTCCTTCGTCCAGGGCTTCATGCCGACGCTGGCGCGGCCCGACGTCGACGTGCTCGACGGGCTGACCACCGCGATCATCGTCGACCAGCAGCGCATGGGGGCCGACCCGCGCTCGACCGTCGGCACCGCCACCGACGCGCACGCGATGCTGCGGATCCTGTTCAGCAGGCTCGGCACACCGCACATCGGCTCGCCCAAGGCGTTCTCCTTCAACGTCGCCTCGATCAGCGGGGCCGGCGCGGTCACCGTGGAGCGCGGCGGACGGACGGTGAAGGAACGGCGCGAGTTCAGCATCACCGGTGGCATGTGCCCGCGCTGCGAGGGCCGGGGCTCGGTCACCGACATCGATCTGGCCCGGCTGTACGACGCGGACAGGTCGCTCGGCGACGGCGCGCTCACCATCCCCGGTTACATGCCCGGCGGCTGGAACCACCGCCTGTACACCGAGTCCGGCCTCTACTCCCCCGACAAGCCGATCCGCACGTTCACCAAGAGGGAGCTGCACGACTTCCTGTACCGCGAGCCGACCCGGATGAAGATCGCGGGCATCAACATGACGTACGAGGGGCTCGTGCCGCGGATCCAGAAGTCGATGCTCGCCAAGGACCGCGAGGCGATGCAGCCGCACATCCGGGAGTTCGTGGACCGGGCGGTCACCTTCACCACGTGCCCCGACTGCGACGGGACCCGGCTCAGCGAGGCGGCCCGGTCCTCGAAGATCGAGGGGATCAGCATCGCCGACGCCTGCGCGATGCAGATCAGCGACCTGGCCGTGTGGGTGCGCGCGCTGGCCGAGCCGTCGGTGGCGCCGCTGCTGACCTCGCTGGGCGAGACCCTGGACTCGTTCGTGGAGATCGGCCTCGGCTACCTCTCGCTGGACCGGCCCGCCGGCACGCTCTCGGGCGGTGAGGCGCAGCGTACGAAGATGATCCGTCACCTCGGTTCCTCGCTCACCGATGTCACGTACGTCTTCGACGAGCCGACGGCCGGCCTGCACCCCCATGACATCCGGCGGATGAACGACCTGCTGCTGCGGCTGCGGGACAAGGGCAACACGGTGCTGGTGGTGGAGCACAAGCCGGAGGTCATCGCGATCGCCGACCATGTGGTGGATCTCGGCCCGGGTGCGGGCACGGCGGGCGGCACCGTCTGTTTCGAGGGCACCGTGGCGGGGCTGCGGGCGAGCGGCACGCTCACGGGCCGGCATCTGGACGACCGGGCGGCGCTGAAGGAGTCGGTGCGCGAGCCGGCCGGGGCCCTGGAGATCCGCGGTGCGACGCGGCACAACCTGCGGGGCGTGGACGTCGACATCCCGCTCGGGGTGCTGGTCGTCGTCACCGGTGTCGCCGGCTCCGGCAAGAGTTCGCTGGTCCACGGGTCGGTGCCGGCCGGGCAGGGTGTGGTGTCGGTCGACCAGGCGCCGATCCGCGGCTCGCGGCGGAGCAACCCGGCGACGTACACCGGGCTGCTCGACCCGGTCCGCAAGGCCTTCGCCAAGGCCAACGGCGTCAAGCCGGCCCTGTTCAGCGCCAACTCGGAGGGCGCCTGCGCGGGCTGCAACGGCGCCGGTGTCGTCTACACCGACCTGGCGATGATGGCCGGTGTGGCGACGACCTGCGAGGAGTGCGAGGGCAAGCGGTTCGACGCCTCGGTGCTGGAGTACCGCCTCGGTGGCCGGGACATCAGCGAGGTGCTGGCGATGACGGTGACGGAGGCGGAGCAGTTCTTCGGCGCGGGTGCGGCGCGGACCCCGGCCGCCCACCGGGTCCTCGGGAACATGGCCGACGTGGGCCTCGGTTACCTGACCCTCGGACAGCCGCTCACCACGCTGTCCGGTGGCGAGCGGCAGCGGCTGAAGCTGGCCACGCACATGGCCGACAAGGGCGGGGTCTACGTCCTGGACGAGCCGACCACGGGTCTGCATCTCGCCGACGTGGAGCACTTGCTGGGCCTGCTGGACCGGCTGGTGGACTCCGGCAAGTCGGTCATCGTCGTCGAGCACCACCAGGCGGTCATGGCGCACGCCGACTGGATCATCGACCTGGGTCCCGGCGCGGGTCACGACGGCGGCCGGATCGTCTTCGAGGGCACCCCCGCCGACCTGGTGGCGGCCCGCTCGACCCGCACCGGCGAACACCTGGCGGAGTACGTCGGCGCCTGAGCGCCACCCCGAGCCGGCGTCGTACCGGGCGCCCGCAGGTCGGGGCGCCCCCTGTGCGGAGCCTCACGCCCGTACCGCCCGCCCGCCCGCCCTCAGAACGGCAGGGGGCGGGCGTGCACCACGTCGAGCCGGGACACCGCCCAGGTCAGGACCACGTACAGCCGGTGGGCGCCCCGCTCCTCCGCCTCCACCACGGCGGCCGGTTCCACGGCGACGACGTGGTCGTACTCCAGGCCCTTGACGACGCTCGCGGGGACGACGGCCAGCCGGGCGCCGAGCGCGTCGGGGCCGGCCGGGACCAGGCCGGCCGCGGTGAGTGCCGCCCGCACCGGGCCGGTGTCGGCGTCGGCCGTGACCACGCCGACCGAGCCCTCCCGGGCGAGGGCGTCGCGCACGGCGGTCACGATGGTGCCGAGGACGTCCTCGGTCGGCCGGAGGGTCAGTTCCCCGTCGGTGCGCAGCGAGGTGGCGGCGGGTACGGCGACGCCGAGGCGGGGCAGCAGCCGGTTGGCCAGCTCCACGACGGCCGCGGGCACCCGGAACCCGGTGGTCAGCGGCACCACGGCCGCGTCGGGGCGGCCGAGGTGGCGCAACTGCACGGACCAGTCGCGGGCTGCCCACGGGGTGGTGCCCTGGGCGAGGTCGCCGAGGACGGTGAGGGAGCCGAACACGGCCCGGCGGGCGACGGCCCGGCACTCCATCGGCGAGAGGTCCTGTGCCTCGTCCACGACGATGTGCCCGTAGCCCTCGGGGTGTTCGATCAGTCCGGCGAGTTCGTCCAGCAGGACCAGGTCGGCGGCCGACCAGCGGGCGGACCTGTACGAGCGGGGCGGCCGGGGCCACGGCAGCGCCGCCCGCTCCCGAGGGTCGAGCAGCCCGTCGGCGGCGCGGGCCAGCGCGGCGGGGTCGGTGAGCAGCTCGGTGAGGACCTCCTCGGGGCGGACCCTGGGCCAGACGGCATCGAGCCGCGCGGTCAGCGGCCGGCACCGTTCGACGCGGCGCACCCAGGAGGCCGGCAGGACCCCGGAGCGCCGCTCGGCCCGGTCGCGCAGCCGTCGTACGACCCGGGTGCGCACCCGCTCGCGGCCGACGGCGTACGGCGGCTCCTCGGCGCGTACCTCCGCGACGACGGCGGCGAGTTCGGCGGCGGGCACCCGCCACCGGTAGGAGCCGTCGGGTACGGAGAGGTCGGTGACGCCCTCCGTGCTCACGTGCGCGTACAGCGCCCGGCGCAGCACCTCGGCCATGCGCGGGTCGTGCTTGACGGTGGCGGCGGGCACGGTGTCGGTGCCGGTGACCGGGTGGCGGGCGATCTCGTCCAGCAGGGTGGCCTGGCGGACGCCGCTCTCGCCGAGGGAGGGCAGCACCTCGGCGATGTAGGACAGGAAGGCGCGGTGGGGGCCGAGGATGAGCAGGCCGGAGCGGGTCAGCCGGCGCGGGTGGGTGTAGAGCAGGTAGGCGGCCCGGTGCAGGCCGACGGCGGTCTTGCCGGTGCCGGGGGCGCGCCCTGCACGCACACCGAGTCGGCGAGGGCGGCGCGGACGAGGTCGTCCTGCTCGGGCTGGATGGTGGCGGCGATGTCCCGCATGGGCCCGATGCGGGGCCGTTCGATCTCGCGGGCGAGGAGATCGCCGGGCCGGGACTCGCCCCGGCCGAGGTGTTCGTCCTCCAGGCCGGTGAGGCCGGCGGAGTCGCCCCGGCTGCCGGGCGCCCAGCCGAACCGGCGCCGGACGGCCACGCCCTGCGGGTCGCCGGCGCTCGCCTGGTAGAAGGCGCGGGAGACGGGGGCCCGCCAGTCGACGACCAGGGGCGGGGCGGCGGGGTCGGTGGTGATCCGTACCCGGCCGACGTGGTAGTGCTGCCCGCCGTGTTCCGGATCGTCCTCGCCGAAGTCGAGCCGGCCGAAGAACAGCGGACCGGGCGGGAGTTCGCGCACGGCCTTGGCCTGGCTGCGCAGCCGGTGTCCGAGGACTTCGGCGTCGGCGCCGGAGGCGGAGACGTCCTCGCCGATGACGACCTGTTCGGCGGCGTCCTCGACCATGGCGGCGAGGGCGGCGCGGCAGGTGTCGTGGTAGGCGCGCTCGGCGTGGAGGGTGTCCGTGAGGGCCGGGTCGAGTGACGTCATGGCGTCAGCCTACCGTCAAACGTTACCGAGTTACATTTTTAACTGAGTTTCAATCTTCGGACCTCAACTCCGGCAGGCCCGCGGCCAGCCGCCCGAACGCCCGCTCCGCGGCCCGTACGGCCTCCGGCGCCACCGCCTCGACCGGCTCCCCCGCCGTGATCCGCCGCCAGTTCTCCTGCGCGAGGATCCGCTGGACGGCGATGATCTGCCCCGCCGCCAGCCGGGCGTCCAGCCCGCCGCCGAGCGCCTCCGCGAGCGCCGCCTCCGACCGCTCCAGATGGCCGTACGCCCGCGCCACCAGCGCCGGGGTCCCGTACAGCAGGGTGTGGAAGGCGAGCACCTGGGGATGGTCGTTCAGCCCAGTGACCGGATCGCGGCGTTCCAGCCCGGCCAGGAAGTGCCGGCGCAGCGCGTCCACCGGGTCGGCCGCCCCGGCCACCACCCGCGCGGCCTCCGCCTCGTGGTCCGCGATCCGGTGCAGGACCAGGTCCTCCTTGGCCGGGAAGTACCGGAACAGGGTCGGCTTGGAGATCCCGGCCGCCGCGGCGACCTCCGCCACCGGCACCGCCTCGAAGCCCCGCTCCAGGAACAGCCGCACGGCGATGTCCGACACGTCCTGGTACATCTGCCGCTTCTTGCGCTCACGCAGGCCCATCTCACCCATGGGGGGAGCCTACGCAGGGGTGCCGGGGCCGGTCGGCCAGGCCGGGCGCGGGGTGCCGCGCCGCCGGGACGACAGGCCCAGGGAGGCGGTGGCCGCCGCCAACGTCATGGCGTACGAGTCCACCGCCCGCCGCACGTTGGGGGCGTCCAGGCTGGTGCCGGTGACCAGGCGGTCGAGGTCGACGTAGGCCGAACGGACGATCTCGATCCACCGGTACACCCGCCAGTCCCGCTGCCAGCCCCCGGTGAAGCGCGCGGGCAGCCGGGCGTCCCAGCGGCGGAACATGCGGTCCCGGATCTCCGGCCGGGTCGGGGTCAGGTGCATGTGCCGGACCAGCTCGTACAGCGGGTCCCCGACCAGCGCCATCTCCCAGTCGATGAGGGTGAGGGGCGGGCCGTCGCCGCGGCGCACCAGGTTCCAGGGGTTGAGGTCGCCGTGCAGCAGGGCGCAGGCGCGGTCGGTGACCCGGTGCCGGGCGAGGATCTCGCGCAGCCGGGGCGCGTCCGGCAGGCCGAGGATGCGGGCCGCCCGCTGGGACTCTGCGGGCAGGCCCGCGACCAGCGCCACCAGTTGGTCGCTGAGCCAGCCGTAGAAGCCGGGGCCGCCGGCCACCGGGTCGGTCGGGGCGTAGTCGACGCCGGTGAGCGCCGCTAGCTGGTCGACCAGGCAGTCCGCCTCGTGCGGCAGCAGTCCGTGCACCGGGTGCTCGGGGCGGCGGCCGAGGTCGCGGGCGCCCTCGTAGGTGTGGACGGTGAAGGCGTCCCCGCCGTAGCGGTGGGCGGGATCCGTGGCATGGCTGGTGCCCAGCGCGAGCACCCGGGGCGCGGCCACCGGCACCCCGGAGCGCTCGATCGCCCGGAGCACGGCGTGCTCGCTGAGGAAGCCCGTCTCGCGCCGCAGGACGACGGTCGCCTCACGGCGGACGACGACGGGGAAGGCGGTCCCGGGCACCCGGAGCACCGTGGTGAGGTGCGCGGCCCCCTTGAACACCCGGTCGGCCGGGGCGGCGCCCTCCAGGAACAGCGCGTCCGCGACCGCCGGGTAGGGGAAGTCGGGGTGCTCGGGGACGCGCCGGTCGGGGGTCCAGTCGAGGGCGCGGGCCGGTGCGGGGCGCCGGGGCACGGCCCCGGACGCCGCCCGCCGGAACAGGATCCGCTCGATCTCCCGCCGCTCGGGCACCCGGCCCAGCCGCAGCGGGCCGGCGGCGGCGCGCAGCGCGTCGCGGACGGTGGCCACCGCCGCGTCCAGGCGCCGCTGGTCGAAGGTGTCCTCCAGCGAGCGCGCCGCCCGGATGACGTCGGCGTACAGGGACCGGGCGTACTCGAAGGCGAGGTGGTGCCGCAGGTCCCGGTGGAGGCCGGCCGTTGCGGCGGGCCGTACCCGGTGCACCGCCTCGGCCCAGGCGTCGACGACCTCGGGCCGCTGGTGTTCGGGGTGGCGCGTCCGCACCAGGTGGACGGCGAGGTCGTACAGCGGGTCGCCGTAGCTCGCCTGCTCCCAGTGCACGCAGTGCGGCCGGGGGTCGCCGGCGGCCGGCCGGACGAGGTTGCCGAGGTGCAGGTCGCCGTGGATCAGCCCGTACGGCCGCCGGGTCAGCGCGGGGACGCGGTCGGCGAATCGCGACAGGGCGTCCTCGGGCACCCCGAGGGCGGTGAACAGGCCGCCGTAACGGCGCCGGTCGGGCCGGCGGACCTGCTCGTCGGCCAGGTGGGCGAGAGTGCGCAGGAAACCCTGGGAGTCGGTGTGGTTGCGCGGCCAGTGGGCCGGCAGGGGCGGCAGGACACCGCCGCGCACCTGGGCGATCGCGGCGAGCAGGTCCGCCAGTTCCCGCAGCAGCGGCCCGTCGACCGGTTCGCCGGGGCCGTGGACGTCGGCGAGCACGGTGCCGTCCACCCGGCTGTGGACGGCGTAGCCGGGCCCCGCGGCCAGGCATTCGGGCACGTTCGGCAGCGCCCTGCGCACGGCGCGCAGGATGTCCGGCTCGCTCCGCCAGGTCCGGATCACCACCGCCGCCGCGTCCGGCCGCGGCACCCGTACGGTCACCGGGGTGCCCGGCTCACGGCCGAGCAGCCCGGCCAGGGGCTCGGTGAGCGGGACGACGTGGTCGCGGCGGTGGTGGCCGCCGCTCGCCCGGCCGGCCGCGACGGCACGGGCCACGAACTCCCGGACGAGGGCATCGGTCCGGACGGTGCCGGCGTGCTTCCCGGCCACGGCGCGGGGAACGGGCGGTGCGCCCACGGGCCGCTCCGGGTAGGTCGTGCGGAAAAGGAGGGGTCGGGAAAGGCTGGTCGAGGAGGAGGGGTCGGGAAAGGCTGGTCGGGAGGCGCGGGTCCGGGGTCCCGGGACGGCGCCGCCGGGGCCCGTCGGTCGGGACGCCGGGTCCGGCGGGGGTTCGCCGCGCCCTCGCGCCCAGGACGGACGGCCCGACGGGTGGTCGGCCGCTCACCTGCGCCGAGTGTGCGCACGCGTCCCGGGCGGTGGCCCGGAGTGGCGGCATCGTAACGCACCGCAGGGCGCGGCGGCGGCACGCTAGCGGTGGGCGCCGCGGAGCAGCCGCAGCAGGGGTTCCAGTGAGCGGACGACGTGGTCCGCGCCCGCCGCGCGCAGGGCCTTCGCCTTCTGGGCGCGGCGCGCGTAGCCCAGGAAGGGTACGCCGGCCCGGCGGGCCGCGGTCAGGTCCGAGAGGGAGTCGCCGATCATCAGGGCCGTCGAGGGGGCCGCGCCCATCGCGTTGAGGGCCCGGTTGAGGCAGTGCGGGTCGGGTTTGAGGTGGTGCAGGTGTTCGGTCCGGCCGTACAGGTGCGGGGTGAAGCAGCGGGCGGTGCCGCGGGACTCGAGGTAGGTGCGGGCGGCCCGGGGTGAGTTGTTGGTGGTGACGGCGAGGTGGGCGCCGACGGCCGTCCAGGTGTGGATCAGCGGGTCGGCGTAGGCGGTGGGCAGCGCGGAGGCGGCGGCCCGCAGTTCTTCCTGGGTGAGCCGTTCCTCCAGGCCGGTGACGAGGTCGCTGCCCGGGCGGCGGCGGCCCACGGCACGCAGCACGACCTGCGGGTCCAGCGTCTCGCGTTCGGCGTCGGTGAGCAGGCCGCGCAGTCCCTGCCGCTCCAGCCACTCCACCAGGTCCGCGGCCACCCGCTCGGCCCGGTGCGTGGCGAACAGGCGGCAGATCGGCCCGTCGAAGTCCCACAGCACGAAACGGGCCGGTGTGATCAGTTCCCGTAGCTTCTCGATCTCGCTCGCAACAGAAGGCGCACCAGAAGTCGCATCAGAAGTCACTAGGAGAGTGTCAGGTCCGTGGTGATGGTTTCCCAGAGGGCGTCGAACCACTTCTGCGACTGTTCGACGAACGCCGCGTCCCGCTGTCCGGCCCGCCGCTCGAAGGAGAACAGCAGGGACTCGGAGCCGAGCGCGTCGTACATCTCCAGCGTCCCGTCGTCGGTGGACTCCTCGCGGCGCGTGACCGTGTAGTACGCGAACAGCGCCTCCGACCCGTTGAGCAGGTACAGCTTGACCGGCGGGGTGAACGGCAGCGCCCGGAACGTCACCCGGACGTCGATGCCGTGCGTGCCGCGCAGCGCCTGGAGGTTGTACTGGAGCACCTGCCCCTGGGCGTTGCGCATCGCCAGCCAGCGCTGGTGGACCGCGTCGTCGTCGCTGCCGGCGTCGACGGAGACCGGGAAGGCGAGGTTGATGTCCCGGGAGGGCAGCAGGACGCGGACGTCGACCCGGCCGGGTCGCAGCCGGCCGTCGTGGATGAGCCGCAGCGGTTCGCCGAGGGCGGGTATCAGGCTCTGCGCGGTCAGGCAGACGGCGTCGATCCGCACGTGCGGCGCGGCGAAGGCCTCGGTCAGCCGGGGGGCGAGGGCCACCATGGTCGACTGCGGCTCCTCGTGCGCGGGGGCCGGCCCGGCGACCCGGGGCGGGCTGCCCTTGCTGACATTGCTGAGCAGGCCGTCCTCCTGGAGTGCCCGCAGGGCCTGGCGTACGGCGCCCCGCTCCACGCCGAACTCACCGGCCAGCTCGGCCTGGGTCGGGAGCCGCTCACCGGCCCGCAGGGCGCCGGAACGGATGCGGTCGCGCAGGATGTCGGCGATCTGCCGCGACGTGCGCCGTCCGCTGCCGTCGACTGCCATGTTCTCCTGGGTCACGACCAAACGCTACAACCCTGATCCATCTCTGGGGAGTTGCGCGCGAGTTGTTCGCACGGACGGCCAAGTGAGAACAAGTATCGCCGAGTTGGCACGGACTCCGACGGGTTGGCAGCCCTCAGGGCGTAAGGGCCAGCTCCGAACTGATCGTCTCCCACAGCGCGTCGAACCACAGGCGGGACTGTTCCACGAACGCCGCGTCCCGCTGCCCGGTCCGCTGCCCGAAGGCGAACAGCACGGACCGGGTGCCGTCGGCGTCGTACATCTCCACGTGCTCGTGCTCGATCTCCCGCTCGCGGCGCCCCAGCGTGTAGTACGCGAACAGCGCCTCCGAGCCGTTGAGCAGGTACAGCTTCACCGGCGGGGTGAACGGCAGCGCCCGGAAGGAGATGCGCACGTCGATGCCGTGGGTGGCACGCAGGGCCAGCAGGTTCTGCCGCAGCACCAGGCCCTGGGCGTTGCGCTGGGACAGCCAGCGCCGGTGCAGCAGGCCGGCGTCGTCGGCGTCCACCGGCGCCGGGAAGGCGAGGTCGATGTTCCGGCTGGGCAGCAGCAGCCGGAGGTCGATCTTGGCCGGTTCCAGCCGCCCCGCGTGGATCTGCCGCAGCGGCTCCCCGATCGCCATCGTGAGCGATACCGCGGTCAGGCAGAGCGCGTCGATCCGCACGTGCGGTGCTGCGAAGGCGCCGGCGATCCGCGGCGCGAGGGCCACCATGGTGGGCTGCGGCGGCGCCGCCGGGCCGTCCGGGGGACGCGCGGACCCCGGGACCGCCGCCACGGTGGCGGGGCTGCCCTTGGAAACGTCGGTGAGCAGCTCCTCCGACTGGAGGATGCGCAGTGCCTGCCGTACGGCCCCGCGCTCGACCCCGAACTCGTCGGCCAGCCTCGCCTGGGTGGGCATGCGCTCGCCCGGCCGCAGCACTCCGGACCTGATCCGGTGTCGCAGTTCGTCGGCGATCTCACGGTGGGACGGGCGGTGTCGCTGGGGCCGCGTCCGCCCACTGGCCAAGGCGTGCTCCGGGTCCACCCCTGAACCCTACAACTTCTCGCCAACTTAGGGCAGTTCACCGACGGCTGGTTATGAGCCGCTTCCCGGCGGAGATAAGTACAGTGAAGTTGGCAGCCAACTTGCCCGACATGGTCGAGCCTCCCAGTGGTTGGCCGCCCGGGTTCCCTCCCGGAGGGGAGCCGGGAGCCCGGACCGGGGACGGCCACCGGAGCGCACAGCCACAACTGAACAGCTCGTACAGCCACAACCGAACATCCGCATCGCACAGCCACAACTGAACAGCTCGCTACGGATGAACAGCCAGCGCCGCCGGAAGAGGGGAGCCGCAGCGACGGTCCGGGCGGCAAGGCCGCCCGGACGGGCACACCAGGGCGCCGGCCACCGGACGGCGCCCTCTCGCCCGCCCGGCGCGTGCCGCTCACGTGCCGTCAGATCAGCAGGTCGTCGATCTGGGCCTCGCCCACCCGGTAGCGGCGCGTGATCTCCCCGCTGCAGTCGTCGGCCGTGTGCTGGAGCCGCTGGCGGCGCCGGGAGACCTCCTGCTCGTAGCAGACCAGCCGGCCCATGGCGGCGGCGAGTTCGGGGTCGGTCCGGGCCGTCAGGTCGGACAGCTCGACCTCGCCGAGCATCTCGGCGGCGAGCTGGCGGTACTCCTCGTTGTGCGGGGTGCCGAGCGTGACATGGCGGGCCGAGGAGCGCTGCCGGGCCGGGGCGTCCTGGAGGATCTCCGGGAGCCGGTCGACCACCGAGCCGTCCACGGGGGCCGGCAGGGACGTCCGGCCCCGCCGGCCCAGCTCCGCCCGCAGGATGTCGATCCGGCCCTGCAGCAGCCGCCGCACATAGCTGAGGTCCGCCTCGTCGCGCTGGGCGTCGCGGCGCAGGGCGCGCAGCTCGGGCAGGCTCAGCCGGGCCAGGTCGTGCGGCTGGGGGCGGCCCGCGCCCGGCAGGCCCGGACGGGACTCCGGTCCCGCCGTGCCGTCGGCGCGCTGTGCGGGCGGCCGGCACGCCTTCTGTGTCCCCAGCCGCCCGCTGGTACTCGGTGTGCTCATCAGGTGGTGACCGTCCCCTCGCCCGGCGTGTGACAGCATCGTGCCACCCCAACCGGCCACTATGTGACCTAGTACCCCCGAACAGCCCCAGATAGGCGGTAACAGAACCAAATTGGGCCTGCCGCGGTCCCCTCCGCGGCCCCCGGTGGCCCCCGTAACCGGGGGTGCGGCACCGGGCATGATGGTCCGCATGCGTGCGGTGGTGCAGAGAGTGGACGGCGCGAGCGTCGTCGTGGACGGCGAGACGGTGGGCGCGATCGAGGGCGAGGGACTGTGCGTCCTCGTCGGGGTGACCCACGAGGACACCCCGGAGAAGGCGGACCGGCTGGCCCGCAAGCTGTGGACGCTGCGGATGCTGCACGACGAGAGGTCATGCAGCGACACCGCCGCCCCGCTGCTGGTGATCAGTCAGTTCACCCTCTACGGCGACGCCCGCAAGGGCCGCCGGCCCACCTGGAACGCGGCGGCCCCGGGCGAGGCCGCCGAGCCGTTGGTGGACGAGGTGGTGGCCCGGCTGCGGGCGCTGGGCGCGACGGTGGCGACGGGCCGTTTCGGCGCGCGGATGCGGGTGTCGCTGACGAACGACGGCCCGTTCACCGTACTGCTGGAGGTCTAGGACACCGGGAGACCCGGGACGCCGGGAGAGCTAGGGCGCCACGACGACTTCCTGGGCGGCGGCCGTGTCGCCGGCCAGGAGCCGCGCGTCGACCGGCACGTTCCGCTTGACCAGGGCCAGGGCCACCGGCCCCAGTTCGTGGTGGCGTACGGACGTGGTGACGAACCCGATCTTCCGGCCGTCGGGCTCCTCGTCCGCGAGGCGGATCTCCGTGCCCGCCGGCGGCAGGTGGACCTCACTGCCGTCCAGGTGCAGGAAGACCAGCCGTCGGGGCGGCTTGCCCAGGTTGTGCACCCGGGCCACGGTCTCCTGCCCCCGGTAGCAGCCCTTCTGGAGGTGGACGGCCGTGCCGATCCAGCCCAGCTCGTGGGGGATGGTGCGGTGGTCGGTCTCGAAGCCGAGCCGGGGCCGGTGGTGCTCCACGCGCAGCGCCTCGTGGGCGAGGATGCCGGCGGCCGGCCCGTGTCCGGCGGCGAAGTCCTCCAGCGCGGCGCGCGGCAGGAACAGGTCACGGCCGTACGCCGTCTCGCGGACGACCGCGTCCTCGGGCGGCTCGGTGATCGAGCCGGCGGGCAGGTGGACCACGGCGATGTCGGCGGTCCGGTCGGCGACCTCCACCCGGTAGAAGAACTTCATCGACTCCAGGTACGCGATCAGCGCTTCCTGGGTGCCGGGTTCCACGTGTGCCCAGACGGTCGTGCCGTCGTCCACCAGGTACAGCGCGTGCTCGATGTGTCCGTTCGCGGAGAGGATCAGGGCCTCGGTGGCCTCACCGGCGGGCAGTTCGCTGACGTGCTGGGTGAGCAGCAGGTGCAGCCAGCTCAGCCGGTCCTCGCCGGTGACGGTGACGACACCGCGGTGCGAGAGGTCGACGAAGCCGGTGCCGTCGGCGAGGGCACGCTGCTCGCGGAACAGGTCGCCGTAGTGGGCGGCGACGCCTTCGTCCACGCCCTCGGCGGGGACGGCGCCGGGCAGGGACAACAGGGGGCTCTTCATACCGCAAGACTACGACGAGGTGGTCGAGCCCTTCAGGGAGCAGTCCTGGCACCGGCCGAAGATCGCGAAGTGCTTCAGGTCGGTGTCGAAACCGAACTGCTCGCGCAGCTTGGCTGTGAACTCCGCGGCCACCCCGGTGTCCGCCTCGATGACGTTCTCGCAGTCCCGGCACACCAGGTGCAGATGGTGGTGGCGGTCGGCGAGGTGGTAGGTGGGCGCGCCGTGGCCGAGGTGGGCGTGGCTGACCAGGCCCAGCTCCTCCAGCAGCTCCAGCGTCCGGTAGACGGTGGAGATGTTGACCCCCCGACGCCGTCTTCCTCACTTCCACGAGGATGTCGTCGGGGGTCGCGTGTTCGAGGGTGTCCACGGCTTCGAGGACAAGCTGGCGCTGCGGCGTCAGCCGGTAGCCGCGCTGCCTGAGGTCGCTCTTCCAGTCGGTGCTCACCACACTGGAAGTCTAGGACCACCCGGCCGGTGGGCCAGGGGTGACCGGTGGGGCCGGCGGTGACCGGTGGGCCGTGGGCGGCGGGGGCCTACTTGAAGAAGGCGATGCCGTCGTCCGGGAGGTCGTCCGGCAGGGCCTTCGCCCAGCGCTCGACGTCGTCGTCGGGGGTGACGACCTTTTTGAGCTGGGCCGACATGTAGGGACGCAGCGGGACCTCGGGGGTCTGCTTCTCGCCGACCCACATCAGGTCGCCCTTCACGTACCCGTACAGCCGCTTGCCACCGCTGTAGGGCTGCGAGGCGGCCGTGCGGGCGACGGCGTCCGTCACCAGGTCGATCTGGGGCTTCTTGTCGGCCAGCTCGCCGTACCAGATCTCGATGACGCCGTCGTCGCGGGTCATCGTCACCTCGACCTTGCGTTCGGCGTCGATCCGCCAGAAGCCGTGCTCGGACTCCAGCGGGCGCACCTTGTTGCCGTCGTCGTCCAGTACCCAGGTGTGGGAGCGGTACTCGAGGAAGTCCCGGCCGTCGTGGGTGAAGGCGACCTCCTGCCCGAAGTTGCACTTCTGCGAGCCGGGGAAGTCGTGCACGCCCGCGCCGGCCCAGTTGCCGAGCAGGAAAACGAGCGGGACGAGGTCCTTGTGCAGGTCGGACGGGATCTCGATCATGAGCGACAGCTTTCCTTGGGGTGGGTCAGCGCTGGCCCTGGTACAGCTTCTTCACGGTCAGACCGGCGAAGGCGAGCACGCCGACGCAGACCAGGACGAGCAGGATTTCGTAGAAGAGTTCCACGGGTGCTCCTTGAGCGAAGGTGGACGGACGACAGAGCCGCAGACCAGCTTACGCGGCCCGGGCCCCACCCTCCCGACGAGGTCGGCTCAGGTGAGCAGCTCGGTCTGGAGGGTCACGGCCTGCCGGAACGGGACGGCGTTCGTCCCGCCCTTGCGGGCCTGGGTGATGATCGCGACGGTGTCCCCGGCCACGAGGTGCGCCTGCCGGAGCTGCTCGGCGCCGTACGGCTTCATCTCCGCGCATGGCACGACGTGGCGGATGGCATGCGCATGCAGTTGGGGGCAAGCGGATTACGATTCGGTCATGGCGAAAAAGCTCGTGATCAAGGTGACGGCCGGGGCGGACGCCCCCGAGCGCTGCTCGCAGGCGTTCACGGTGGCCGCGGTTGCCGTGGCCAGTGGCGTCGAGGTCTCGCTGTGGCTGACCGGGGAGTCGTCCTGGTTCGCGCTGCCGGGCCGGGCGGCCGAGTTCGAACTGCCGCACGCGGCGCCGCTGCCGGACCTGATCGACTCCGTCCTCGCGGCCGGACGCGTCACGCTGTGCACGCAGTGCGCCGCCCGCCGGGAGATCACGGAGAAGGACGTCATCGAGGGCGTACGGATCGCGGGTGCGCAGGTGTTCGTGCAGGAGGCGCTGGCCGACGACACCCAGGCGCTCGTGTACTGAGCCCCGCCCGCCGCTCCACGGGACGGCCGCCGTCGTCCGGGCAGCCGCACCGGGGCTTCAGCGGCGCGGGCGTTTCCTGCCGTCCAGCTCGTCCCACCAGTCGTCCGACTCCGGGTCCCCCGAGGGGTCGTCCCACCAGCGGTCCTCCGGACCCCGGCGGTTGGCGACCATCGCCGCGACGGGCGGGATGACCATGGCCACGACGCACATGCCGACGGCCGCCGGCACGGACCACATGCGCACGACCCCCCACGCCAGGACGAAGAGGACGATGCAGATCCCCATCATGGCGAAGTAGAGGTGCCGCCGCCGGGCGTACATGCTTCCAGGGTAGGTCCGGCGGGCCCTGTCACAACTGATCGACAATGACCGTCCGCCCGGGACCCGGGGGGTTACCGTGGCGTAGACGTACGCATACCGACCACCGTCACCGACCCGGGGGACCCACCACATGCGCGCCCTGCGAATACTGCTGATCCTCGTCGTGATCCTGGGCGGGCTGTTCGTGATCGCGGACCGGGTCGCCGTGCACTTCGCGGAGGGCAAGGCGGCGGACAAGCTGAAGGCGTCGGAGAACCTGGCCTCCACCCCGGACGTGGACATCAAGGGCTTCCCGTTCCTCACCCAGCTTGCGGGCGGCTCCCTCGACGACGTCGAGGTCGGCATCGACGACTACCGGGCGGCGACCGGCAAGGCCGGCCAGACCATCCGGGTGGACGACCTGAAGGCCCACATGAACGGCGTGAGGTTCTCCGGCGACTACAGCTCCGCCACCGCGGACACCGCGACCGGCACCGCGACGGTCTCGTACGCCGAGCTGCTGAAGACCGCCAAGTCCGAACCGACCGAGGTGGCCCCCGGGGTCACCGCCCGGATCGTCGGGCTCTCCGACGGCGGCAACGGGAAGATCAAGGTCGCGGTGGAGGGAACCGTCTCGTCCCTCGGTCTGACGCAGACGGTGTCGGTGCTCAGCTCGGTGGCCGTGGTGAACGACAAGGTCGAGGTGCACGCGGACTCGCTGCCCAAGCTGGGCGCCGCCGCCGTCGCCGAGAGCCGTGTCCGTGAGATCACCGACTTCCAGCAGGCCATCGACCGGCTGCCCGGCGGCATCAAGCTGGACAAGGTGCAGGCCGCGTCCGACGGCGTGAAGATCAGCGTGAAGGGTTCGGACGTCAGGCTGGCGGGGTAGACGACCGGCACCGCGGGCCGGGACCGCCGGTGGACACCGATTGTCCGACTAGCGAGACGGTCACGCTCGTACCGTAGGCGCGGCGACCCGCGCGAGCGCCCGGAGGTCCACGGAGGATCGCCGGGCGCTTCCCGTATCCCGCCATTCGGACGATCGCGTCTCGCCATATGACACGCCGGTGACACGCCCGCCCGTACGTCCCTACGATCGACGGCATGAGGCGACAGGCGGATCTCACGAAGCGGCGGGCAGTGGACCTGTGCCGCGTTGCCGCCATGCTCTGTCGCCCCTTCTGAGCGGAAGCCCGGCTCCCGCATCTCACCGCCCTGTCGTCAGGGCATCCGCGCGCCGCTCGGGCACCGAGCGCGCGCCCCTCGCTACTTCGCACGCCCCGCCGTAACTGCCCCGGAGGAGAAAGAGCATGAGCCGCAGCGACGTCCTGGTCGACGCCGACTGGCTCCAGGAGCACCTGGACGACCCGACCATCGCGATCGTCGAGGTGGACGAGGACACGTCCGCCTACGAGAAGAACCACATCCGGAACGCGATCCGCATCGACTGGACCAAGGACCTCCAGGACCCGGTCCGCCGTGACTTCGTCGACCAGGAGGGCTTCGAGAAGCTCCTGTCGGAGAAGGGCATCGCCAACGACCACACGGTGATCCTCTACGGCGGCAACAACAACTGGTTCGCGTCGTACGCCTACTGGTACTTCAAGCTGTACGGCCACGAGAACGTCAAGCTCCTCGACGGCGGCCGCAAGAAGTGGGAGCTGGACGCCCGCGAACTGGTCGCCGGTGACGAGATCCCCGAGCGCCCGAAGACCGACTACACCGCCCAGCCGCAGAACAAGGCGATCCGCGCCTTCCGGGACGACGTCGTCGCCGCGATCGGCGCGCAGAACCTGGTCGACGTCCGCTCGCCCGACGAGTTCTCCGGCAAGCTGCTCGCCCCGGCCCACCTGCCGCAGGAGCAGTCGCAGCGGCCGGGCCACGTGCCGAGCGCGAAGAACATCCCGTGGTCGAAGAACGCCAACGACGACGGCACGTTCAAGTCGGACGACGACCTCAAGGCCCTCTACGCCGCGGAGGACGTCGACCTGGCCAAGGACACGATCGCCTACTGCCGCATCGGTGAGCGCTCGGCCCTGACGTGGTTCGTGCTGCACGAGCTGCTCGGCGTGGAGAACGTCAAGAACTACGACGGCTCCTGGACCGAGTACGGCTCCCTCGTCGGCGTGCCGATCGAACTCGGCTCCGGCAAGTAACCCATCCGACCGACCTTCCCGGTCAGACCCCTCTGGAGAGACAGCATGTGTGGAGCGAAGGCCGGCGGCCCGGACGCCTCGACCGTCAAGCCCGGTGAGACCACGATCCAGGGCCAGGTGACCCGCGACGGCGAGCCCGTGGTCGGTTACGTCCGACTGCTCGACTCGACCGGCGAGTTCACCGCCGAGGTGCCCACCTCCGCGACCGGCCAGTTCCGCTTCTACGCGGCCGAGGGCACGTGGACCGTGCGGGCGCTGATCCCGGGCGGCACGGCCGACCGCACGGTCGTCGCCCAGCAGGGCGGCCTGGCCGAGGTCGCCATCGCGGTCTGAGCCGCCCGCGGGCGGACCCACCGACGGCTGAGGGCCGCATCCCCTGGGTTGGACGCCAGTGGGGGGTGCGGCCCTTCGGCTGTTGCCTGACCTTCCGTCAGCCGCGCGTCCGGACGGTCGCGAGAACCACGGTCACGAGCAGCACGGCGGCACAGAGCGCGGTGAGCACGGCGCTCACCGCCGCGCCGTCGACCACCCGGTGCCGGGCCCGGCGCGGGGGACGGCCGGCGGACGGCCGGGGCGCGGGCCGGAACACGGGGACGACCGGCACCTCCCGCACACCCGGCCGGAACGGCGGCAGGGCGTAGGCCGGCCGCGGGCTCACGGCGCCCCGCGGCGAGCGCCGCCCCCACCGCACGCACTCCTCGTACGGCAGTCCCCCGGTGGCCGTCATGCCCGGTGCTCCTGTCGCCGGTGCTGACGCAGCAGCACGTTGGCGTCGGTCTCGGCGCTGCGGTCGTACGCCGTCCGCGCGTCCTCCCGCCGCTCCGCCAGCTCCGCGCAGGCGGCACAGCCGGGGACGGGGCGCGGCGGCCGGCTGACGTCGTCCAGCGGCGGCGGCAGCGAAGGCAGCGACCCGGTACGGCGGTTGACGGCCCGGACGCTCGCGCCGAGCCGCTCCCGGTCCGTGGCCGGACGCAGCGTCGCCGGGTCGGCCTCCCACTCCACCCCACCGCCGACGGGGCGCAGCATCGCGTACGGGCCCACCCGGTCGCGGTACTCGCCGACCCGGTCGGTGGCCGGGTCGTAGAGGAGACGTCCCGGCTCGTGGGGCTCCGACGTCGTTGTCATCGCGGCCTGCTCCTTTCCATGAACGCCTGAACACAGCGCATACGTAGGACTACCCTGCGTGTTCGGAATGCCTACGAGCATGGCCCACGGAAAGCGCGTTTGAGCTGCTGAGAGGCCCAAATTCAACGCTGGGCCCCTCAAATTCAACAAATTCAACAGGAGCGCGATGCCACAACGGCTGGTGATCACGGGACGGAGCCAGGAGCCGAGGGCGCGGTTCACCGAGGAGCTACGGCGCCTCAGGAACGAACGCGGCCTGTCCCTGCGGGACCTCGCCAAGGAGGTGGGCTGGGACTCGTCCCAGTTCAGCAAGATGGAGAGCGGCCAGACCCTGGGCGGGCCCGAGGTCGTACAGGCACTGGACCAGTACTACGGAACGCCGGGCCTGCTGGTGACCCTGTGGGAACTGGCGGTCGCCGATCCGACGCAGTTCAGGGAGCAGTATCGGCGGTACATGGTTCTGGAGTCGGAGGCGATGAACCTGTGGCACTACGCCGTGAGCAGGCCGCCTGGACTCCTCCAGACCGAAGCGTACGCACGCGAGGCGCTCGCGGCGGGCGGCCTTGAGGGACGGGAGCTGGACCAGCAGGTCGAAGCACGAGTCGGCCGACGCGAGTTGCTGAAGGGGGCCGACGCACCGACGTTCCGCAGCATCCTCTCCGAGGCGGTGTTGCGGACTCGGTTGCGTGACAAGCGGGAGTGGCGGAAGCAACTGGAATACCTGGCCGCAGTGTCGGAGCGCCCGAACGTCACGCTCCAGGTGCTGCCGCTCGATGCCGGTCCGCATGGTTTGGCGAGCACCGCCATGATGTTCCTCCGCCTGCTGGACAGCCGGACAGTGGCGTACGCCGAGAACGACGTCCACGGCGAACTGATCGAGGAACCAGCCATGGTTGAGCGTTTCCAGCGCACTTATGATGCGGTGCGCGACGTGGCCCTGCCCCCGGCCGAGTCGCGGACGTTCATCCTGCGGATGTTGGAGGAAATGCGGTGCGAGCCATCGACATGAGCAACGTGACATGGCGCAAAAGCAGCTACAGCAACTCCGACGGCGGCGAGTGCGTCGAAGTCTCCGACAACCTCCCCTCCGTCGTCCCCGTCCGTGACAGCAAGGCGCCCACCCGCGGAGCCCTCGTCTTCCAGGCCGGCACCTGGGCGGCCTTCGTGTCCGGGATCAAACGCGAACGCCCGCTCGGCTGACGGTTCACTCGCGAACACGCACCACTCCGCCGTGCACCTGGAGATGCGAGACCCTTACGGAATCGGCGAGGAGGCCGCCGAGGTCGGACGGTGGTGTTCCGGCTGGCGGCCCGATCCTGACCCGGCCACGTGGTGGAACGACTTCCACACCTGGGCCGTGACGCGACGGCCCGAGGGGTGGTGTTCCGCCGGGCCCACATCGTGTCGGAGCCGGTGAGCCCGTGCAGCCGTTACGAACACGCCTGCACCTTCGGCCGGGCCGGAGCTGGACGACCGTGCCGAAGTCGCCAAGCTCTGCGAGACGGCTTTCGACGCGGCCCCGACTCGCCGTACTCCTGGCAGGTCAGCCGACACCGCCGGGCGGCCGGTCAGCACCCGCACCCGGTGGCCCCACCCGGGACGGGGCCCGCGCCCATCCGGTCGGCGTCGGCCTTGACGACGTAGACCTCCCACGGCTCCTTGCCGGGGCCGTGGACCCACACCTTGTCCTGGAGGGCGTAGCAGCAGGACGTGTCGTTCTCCTCGAAGGTCGCGAGCCCGGCGTCCTTGAGGCGGGTGGTGGCGGCGGTGACCTCGTCGGTGGTGTCGACCTCGACGCCGAGGTGGTCGAGGCGGGTCTCCTGGCCGGGCTCGCCCTCGATGAGGACGAGCTTGAGCGGCGGGGTGGTGATCGCGAAGTTCGCGTAGCCGGGGCGCCGCTTGGCGGGCTCTGCGCCGAACAGCTTGGAGTAGAAGGCGACGGACGCTTCGAGGTCGGCGACGTTGAGCGCGAGCTGGACACGGGACATGACGGTCCCCCCGATCAGGTTGGATTGATGTCTGTCGATTCAAGCTTGCGCCTTGGATCGAAAAACGTCAACATAGAAGCATGTCGAAACAACAGCTTGAGGTGCTCGGCCGGGACGGCGCCGACGGATGCTGCCCCGGTCTGCTGACCGCTCCGCTGGACGAGGACCGGGCCGAGACGCTGGCGAAGGTGTTCAAGGCGCTGGGCGACCCGGTACGGCTGCGACTGCTGTCGCTGATCGCCTCCCGTGCGGGCGGCGAGGTCTGCGTCTGCGACCTCACCCCGGCCTTCGACCTGTCGCAGCCGACGATCTCCCACCACCTGAAGCTGCTGAAACAGGCCGGACTGATCGACTCCGAGCGGCGCGGGACGTGGGTGTACTACCGGCTGCTGCCCGAGACGACCGACCAACTGGCCGCGATCCTCACCCGCCCCGGAGCACTCCTGCCCGAGTCCGCCGGGGCCGCCTCGTGAGCACCGGCACCACCGCGTCGGCGCGGCCGGTCGCCGGACGGCTGTCCTTCCTGGACCGGTTCCTCGCCGTGTGGATCCTGGCCGCGATGGCCGCCGGCCTCGGCCTGGGCCGCCTCGTCCCGGGCCTGGGTGACGCACTCGCGAGGGTGACCGTCACCGGGGTCTCGCTGCCGATCGCGCTCGGGTTGCTGGTGATGATGTACCCGGTGCTGGCGAAGGTCCGCTACGACCGCCTCGACACCGTCACCCGCGACCGACGCCTGCTGATCCCGTCGCTGGTGCTGAACTGGATCGTCGGCCCGGCGCTGATGTTCGCGCTCGCCTGGCTCTTCCTGCCGGACCTGCCCGAGTACCGCACCGGGCTGATCATCGTCGGCCTCGCCCGCTGCATCGCCATGGTCATCATCTGGAACGACCTCGCCTGCGGCGACCGCGAGGCCGCCGCCGTCCTGGTGGCGCTGAACTCCGTGTTCCAGGTGATCGCGTTCTCCGCGCTGGGCTGGTTCTACCTCAGCGTGCTGCCCGGCCGGCTCGGACTGGAGCAGACCACGCTGAACGTGTCGGTGTGGGAGATCACCCGCTCCGTGCTCATCTTCCTCGGCATCCCGCTGCTGGGCGGGTTCCTCACCCGCCGCATCGGTGAGAAGGCCAAGGGCCGTACCTGGTACGAGACGCAACTGATCCCCCGGATCGGCCCGTTCGCCCTCTACGGGCTGCTGTTCACCATCGTCGTGCTCTTCGCCCTCCAGGGCGACGCCATCACCTCCCGCCCGCTGGACGTCGCCCGGATCGCGTTGCCGCTGCTGGTGTACTTCGCGCTGATGTGGGCCGGGTCCATGGCCGCCGGCCGCGCGGTGGGACTCGGCCATCCGAAGGCGACGACGCTGGCGTTCACCGCCGCGGGCAACAACTTCGAACTGGCCATCGCGGTCGCCATCGCCACGTTCGGCGCCACCTCCGGGCAGGCTCTCGCCGGAGTCGTCGGGCCCCTCATCGAGGTACCCGTCCTGATCGGCCTGGTGTACGTCGCCCTCGCCGCCCGCCGCTTCTTCCCCCAGCCCGCCCCGCCGGCCGAGACGGTCGCCGCTCCGGAAGGTTCCGCCCGTGTCTGAGTCCAAGCCGTCCGTGCTGTTCGTGTGCGTCCACAACGCCGGGCGCTCCCAGATGGCCGCCGCCGCCTTCCTCACCCACCTCTCCGGGGGCCGGGTCGAGGTCCGGTCCGCCGGGTCCGCGCCGGCCGATGCCGTGAACCCGGCCGCCGTACAGGCGATGGCGGAGGTCGGCGTCGACATGTCGGCCGAGACGCCGAAGGTGCTGACCGTCGAGGCCGTACGCGCGTCCGACGTCGTGATCACGATGGGCTGCGGCGACACCTGCCCCGTCCTCCCCGGCAAGAAGTACCTCGACTGGCAGCTCGCCGACCCCGCCGGCCAGGACGTCGACGCCGTCCGCCCGATCCGCGACGAGATCGAACGACGCATCCGCACCCTGCTCACCACACTCCTGCCGACCCCCGCCTGACCGGACCCCAGCGCGCACCTCGATGTTGCGATCGCGTCGAAGCCGATGAGGACCTTGCCGTGGGCGTTCTCGGTCGCGCAGGCCGGCCGGGCAGGTCCTAGTGGCCCAGTGCCCGTCCCATCACCCACACCACCGGTGCCGCCGCCGACAGGGGCAGGGCCACGCCCGCCGTGAAGTGGACGAAGCGGGACGGGTAGTCGTAGCTCGCGACCCGGTGGCCGATCAGCGCGCACACCCCGGCGGCCCCGCCCAGCAGCGCCCCCTTCGCGCCGAAGCCGGTCATCGTGCCGACGGCGATCCCCGCGCCCGCCGCGGCCAGCACGGACACCACGACCGACGCCGGGGTCGGCAGCGGCAGGGCGCGGGCCAGGACGGCCACGGCGACCGCCGCCGCGCCCACCGACACCGCGTGCGTGCCGGCGGCCAGGAACCCGGTCGCCAGCACGGCGAGCGCCGCCGAGGCGACCGTCGCCATCAGGCCGTACATCCGCTCATCCGCCGAGGCGTGCGAGCGCAGTTGGAGGACGAGGGACAGCAGGACCCACAGGCCGAGCGAGCCGAGGATGGCCACCAGGGCGTGGTCACGGCCGGCCGCCAGGACGGCCACGTCGGCGGTCAGCGCGCCCGCGAAGGCCAGCGCGATGCCCTGCCGGGCCGGCCACATGCCGTTCAGCCGGAACCAGCCCGCCGCCGTCACCGCCTGGAGCACCACGAGCGGCACGACGAGCGCGTACGAGCCGACCGGCGCCGTCGCGGCCAGCAGCAGGCCCAGCACGGCGGTGAGCGCCGCCGGCTGCATGCCGGGTTCTATGACCGGTGAGCGGCCCTCCAGGCGGGCCCGCTGGGCGTCGGTGATCCGCGCGTTGCCGGCGAGGGTGGCGGGGCCGTACTCCGGCCCCTCCTTGGCCGCCGGCACGGGTGCGGCAGCAGAAGCGGGCGCGGCAGCGGGCGCGGCAGCGGGCGCGGGTGCCGGGACCTGCGCCGGCGCCGGGGCGGGCTGCTGCGCGGGGGCGTAGGCCTCCCCGTACGCACCGCCGCCGTACGAGCCGTCGCCGTGGGAACCGCCGTACGAGCCCTCGTACGGCGGGTACTGCTCCTGCTGGTACTGCTGCCCCTGCCCGTACGGCTGCTGGTACGGCTGCTGGTACGCCGGCTGGGGGTACGGCTGCCGCTCCTGCCGCGGCGGATACGCCGGGTCCGGCACCGGCGCGTGCGTCTGCGTCTCCCAGGTCTGGCCCTGCCACTGCTGGGTGAGTTCCGGATCGTGCCCGGACTGCTGCCCGTGCCGCGACTCGTGCCCGGGCCACTGCTGCTGGTGCTGGTCGTAGCCCTCGTAGGGGTCGCCCTGGTACGGCTGGTCGGTCATGCTCACCCTCCTGCGAACGGCGGGAGCACTTCGACCGTGCCGCCCTCGGCCAGCCGTACCGTCTCATGCGCGCGGGTTCCGGCCGGGTCGCCGTCGACGAGGTAGGAGCACCGCTTCAGCACGCGGGTCAGCTCACCGGGGTGGCGTGCGCGCACGGCGGCCAGTGCGTCGGCCAGTGTGTCCGCCTCGTACGGCTCCTCGGCGACCTGGGCCGCGGCCTTGGCGGCGGCCCAGTACCGCACCGTGACCTTGGGCATCTCGATCCTCACTCGACGGCAGGAAAAGACATGGACAAAGACAGTGTGGGGTCAGGCTAGCCCGCCGCCGACACCGCCCAGTCCCCGATCCGGGCCAGCAGGGCGTCGTCCGCCGCGTTCTCCGCGTGGCCCATGCCCGCCTCGATCCAGAGTTCCCCGTGGTCACCGGCGGCCCCGGCGAGCATCCGGGGGTGGTCGAGGGGAAAGTAACCGTCCCGGTCGCCGTGCACGAGCAGCAGCGGGGTGGGGGCGATCCGCGGGACCGCCTGCACCGGGGAGAGCGGGACGGGGTTCCAGTCCCGGTGGTGGATGCGCGTGCGCAGACCGTAGCGGCCGACCAGGCGGCCCGCGGGGCGGGTGACCAGCCAGTGCAGGCGGCGCATGGGGGCCGTGCCCCGGTAGTACCAGCGGGCCGGTGAACTCACCGCGACCACCGCGGCGACCGCCCCCGGACGCAGCGCCGCGTGCCGCAGGACGACCGAGCCGCCCATGGAGAAGCCGACGGTCACCACGCGCGCGTGCCCGAGGCCGCGGGCCCACTCCACGGCCGCGGCCAGGTCCAGTACCTCTTTGTCTCCGACGGTGGACCGGCCGCCGGAGCGTCCGTGGCCGCGGAAGGAGAACGTGACGACCGCGCCGTGAGCGCGCAGGACACGTGCCACCCGGCGGACGTGCGGCCGGTCCACGTCACCGGTGAACCCGTGGGCGATCACGAACACCAGGTCACGGGCGGGTGCACCGGAGGCGTCCGGAACCGCGGAGGGGGCGGCGGCGCCGGGATCGTATACAACCTCGACCGCGATCCCGTCGGCCGTGCGCAGAAACGTCCGGATAGGGCCCCGTCTGCCTGTCTCGGGATTCGGACGAATGGTGGAACCTGCCACATGACCTGCCGGACGGTTGCTCATGTGGGCTATTCTGCTGGGCAGAGGACTCGGGCAGCGTAGCCCCCGGGTCCTTTCGTGCTTTCGGAAGCGTTGTATACGAAGCGGGAAACCTCAGGTGACCGCGGGTGTACGGGGCCTTCGGGATCGCAGAGCAGTGCCGCACCGCACACGTCCTCGCAGGGACCGAGGAGGAACCAGACGTATGAGTTCTCTGCTGCTCCTGACCAACGCCCTCCAGCCGTCGACGGAGGTGCTTCCCGCCCTCGGACTGCTCCTGCACAACGTGCGGGTCGCCCCGGCGGAGGGGCCCGCCCTGGTCGACACCCCGGGCGCCGACGTGATCCTGGTCGACGGCCGCCGCGACCTCCCCCAGGTGCGCAGCCTGTGCCAGCTACTGCGCTCCACCGGACCCGGCTGTCCGCTGATCCTCGTGGTCACCGAGGGCGGCCTCGCCGCCGTCACCGCCGACTGGGGCATCGACGACGTCCTCCTCGACACCGCCGGCCCCGCGGAGGTCGAGGCCCGGCTGCGGCTGGCCATGGGCCGCCAGCAGATCGTGAACGACGACTCCCCGATGGAGATCCGCAACGGTGACCTCTCGGTGGACGAGGCCACCTACTCCGCGAAACTCAAGGGCCGGGTCCTCGACCTGACCTTCAAGGAGTTCGAGCTGCTCAAGTACCTCGCCCAGCACCCGGGCCGGGTCTTCACCCGCGCCCAGCTCCTCCAGGAGGTGTGGGGCTACGACTACTTCGGCGGCACCCGGACGGTCGACGTGCACGTACGGCGGCTGCGGGCCAAGCTCGGCCCGGAGCACGAGTCGCTGATCGGGACCGTACGCAACGTCGGCTACCGCTTCGTCACACCCGATAAGCCCGAGCGGTCCGACCGGTCCACCGACAAGTCCGACCAGCCCGACCGGTCCGCCGGCGAGGCACGGGCCAGGACGGGCCGGGCCACGACGGAGGACGCCCCGACCGCCGTCCTGGACGGCGTCGAGGTCCACGCCGAGGCGTAGCCCGCGCGGGCACGGGTCCGGGCACGGTGCCCGGCCCGTCCGGCCGGGATGTGATACGCCCTGCCCAGGGCGGGTCAATCCGCGTAGACTCCGCGCGTGCCCAAGGTGACTCGGGATGACGTGGCACGGCTGGCGGGGACCTCCACCGCCGTCGTCAGTTATGTCAACAACAACGGACCCCGGCCGGTCGCCCCGGCCACGCGCGAGCGTGTCCTCGCCGCGATCAAGGAGCTGGGGTACCGGCCCGACCGGGTCGCCCAGGCGATGGCGTCCCGCCGTACGGACCTCATAGGTCTGATCATCCCGGACGCCCGCCAGCCCTTCTTCGGCGAGATGGCGCACGCGGTCGAGCAGGCCGCCTCCGAGCGCGGGAAAATGGTCCTCGTCGGCAACACCGACTACATCGGCGAACGCGAGGTCCACTACCTGCGCGCCTTCCTCGGCATGCGCGTCTCCGGGCTCATCCTCGTCTCCCACGCGCTGAACGACAGCGCCGCCGCCGAGATCGACGCCTGGGACGCCCGGGTGGTGCTGCTGCACGAACGCCCGGAGGCCATCGACGACGTCGCCGTGGTGACGGACGACCTCGGCGGCGCCCAGCTCGCCGTGCGCCACCTGCTGGAACACGGCTACGAGTACGTCGCCTGCATGGGCGGTACGGCGCAGACGCCGGCCGTCGGCGACCCCGTCTCCGACCACGTCGAGGGCTGGCGGCGGGCCATGGCCGAGGCGGGCCTGCCCACCGAGGGCCGGCTGTTCGAGGCGCCGTACAACCGGTACGACGCCTACCGCGTCGCCCTGGAACTGCTCGCCGGCCCGCACCGGCCGCCCGCGGTGTTCTGCTCCACCGACGACCAGGCGATCGGCCTGCTGCGGGCCGCACGCGAGCTGCGCATCGACGTGCCCGGGCAGCTCGCGGTGGCCGGTTTCGACGACATCAAGGAGGCCGCGCTCGCCGACCCGCCGCTGACCACGGTCGCCTCCGACCGCTCGGCGATGGCCCGGGCGGCGGTCGACCTGGTGCTGGACGACGGGCTGCGCGTCGCCGGGTCCCGGCGCGAGCGGCTGAAGACGTTCCCGTCCCGGCTCGTGGTGCGGACCTCCTGCGGCTGCCTGAGCTGACCGGCCGCGCCCCGCCGCCGGACCGCGGTGTCAGGACGGGCCGGCGGGCTCTCATACCGGGCGAAGAAGGTTCTGCCGGGCTTCTCAGGGAGCACTCAGGAAGCTCTCATGGTCGCGGGGGACTCTTCTTGTCATGACCGAGAGCCTCCGCCACAGCGGCGAGTACGGGTACGACGACCCCCAGGGCACGTACCCCCAGCAGCACAGCTACTCCGCTCCCGTGAACCCCGAGTGGCCGCCCCCGCCGCCGTACGAGCCGGCGACGGCGACCGCCGCCCCGGAGCCGGCGCCGAGCAAGCGCGCCGCCCGCCGGCCGATGGCCCTGCTCGCGGCGGTCGCGATCGTCGCGGCGGCCGTCGGCGGCGGCACCGCGTACGGCTTCCAGGAGCTGGCCGGCACTGACACCGTCGCCGGCGCCGGCGCCGGCAGCAGCACCACCGTGGTGCCCGCCGCCAAGAAGGGCGACGTCGCCACGATCGCCGCCGCGGTCAGCCCCAGCGTGGTCGAGATCAACGCGACGCTGAGCAACGGCACCTCCACCGGCTCCGGTGTGGTCATCACCTCCGGCGGCGAGATCGTCACCAACAACCACGTCATCTCCGGCGCCACCTCGATCAAGGTGCGCACCAGCGACGGCAGCGGATACACCGCCCGGGTCGTCGGCACCGACAGCTCCAAGGACCTCGCCCTGATCAAACTCCAGGGCGCCTCGGGCCTGCGGACGGCCGCGCTCGGCGACTCCGGCAACGTCCAGGTCGGTGACACTGTCGTCGCGATCGGCTCCCCCGAGGGCCTGACCGGCACCGTCACCAGCGGCATCGTCTCCGCCCTGAACCGGGACGTCACCGTGCCCACCGAGGAGAGCCAGAGCCAGGGCCAGGGGCAGGGCGGCGACGGGCAGTGGCCGTTCCAGTTCGGCGGCCGCGAGTTCAACGGCGACACCGGCTCGTCCACCACCACGTACAAGGCCATCCAGACCGACGCGTCCCTGAACCCCGGCAACTCCGGCGGTGCGCTGATCGACGCGAGCGGTCACATCATCGGCATCAACTCCGCGATGTACGCGTCGAGCGCCCAGTCGTCCTCGTCCTCGGACGCGGGCAGCGTCGGCCTCGGCTTCGCCATCCCCGTGAACACCGTCAAGTCCGACCTGGCCAAGCTGCGGTCGGGTGCACAGAACTGACGCCCGCCCGGCCGGCACCCGTCCGGCCGGCGTCCGTCCAGCCAGCAGGGAGCACGTCATGATCCAGCAGGTTTCGCACCAGGAAGCGGGCCGCGGCCCGGCCGACCTGACCGTCGCCCTGTCGGTCGCGCACGAGCTGCACGCGTCCACCGGGGCCGACCGCGCCCCCGAGGTCGTCCCCACCCCGGTCCCCCAGTTGATGGGCCTGCGCACCTCCGCCGCCCGGCCGCACCGGCGCAAGGTGCCGCTGAACCGGCTCAACACGATGCGCAACCTGAGCGCGCTCGGCGTCTGAGGCCCGGCCTGCCCGCCGTCCGGCCCGGGGCCGTGCGAGGCTGGACGCCCCCGACCGGCCCACCCACCACACCCCGAGGAACCGCGAGCGATGAGCCCCGCCGAAGGCGACCGTGACTCCCAGCGCATCCTGATCGTCGACGACGAACCGGCCGTACGCGAGGCACTCCAGCGCAGCCTCGCCTTCGAGGGGTACGACACCGAGGTCGCCGTCGACGGCGCGGACGCCCTGGACAAGGCCACCGCCTACCGGCCGGACCTGGTCGTCCTCGACATCCAGATGCCGCGCATGGACGGCCTGACCGCGGCCCGCCGCATCCGCGGCGCCGGTGACACCACCCCGATCCTGATGCTCACGGCCCGCGACACGGTCGGCGACCGGGTCACCGGCCTCGACGCCGGCGCCGACGACTACCTGGTCAAGCCCTTCGAGCTGGACGAACTCTTCGCCCGCATCCGCGCGCTGCTGCGCCGCAGCTCCTACGCGGTCACCGTGTCCGCCGAGGCGCAGCAGGACGACGCCCTCACCTTCGCCGATCTGCGCATGGACCTGACGACCCGGGAGGTGACGCGCGGCAGCCGGCAGGTGGAACTGACCCGCACCGAGTTCACGCTCCTGGAGATGTTCATGGCCCATCCGCGCCAGGTCCTCACCCGCGAGCAGATCCTGAAGGCCGTCTGGGGCTTCGACTTCGAGCCGTCGTCCAACTCCCTCGACGTCTACGTCATGTACCTGCGCCGCAAGACCGAGGCGGGCGGCGAGCCGCGCCTCGTGCACACCGTGCGCGGGGTGGGTTACGTCCTGCGCCAGGGCGGCGCCGAGTGAACCAGCTTGTGCGCCGGTACCGGGCCCTGCCGATCCGCGCCCGGCTGGCGGTGCTGGTCGCGGCGGCGGTCGCGTTCGCGGTGGCGGCGGTCTCGGTGACGTGCTGGTTCATCGTGCAGGGCAAGCTGTACGACCAGCTCGACGAGGACCTGAAGAAGTCGCTGCGGGCCACGACGCAGACGGACCAGCTCCAGGACACCCTCGACCACTGCACCGACACCCCGCCGAGCAACGGCCTGTTCCGGGACCGGTACTCCCAGGTGGTCACCGAGGACGGCCGGGTCTGCCTGTTCGGCGGCGCCTCGGGCCGGATCCGGGTCACCCAGGGCGACAGGTCCGAGATCAAGGACCTGAAGCCCCGCGTCATCTACTTCCGCAACGGCACCGACAGCGAAGGCAACGAGCTGCGCGTGCTCACCCAGCCGTTCGGCCCCACCTCCACCGCGAGCGGCACGCCCGGACCCAACATCGGCGTGCTCGTCGCCCTGCCGCTCAAGAGCACCGAGAAGACCCTCAACGACCTGGCCCTGGTCCTGCTGCTGGTGTCCGCGATCGGTGTCGTCGGCGCCGGAGCCGCCGGCCTCGCGGTCGCCCGGGCCGGGCTGCGTCCGGTCGACAAGCTCACCGAGGCCGTGGAACACGTGGCCCGTACCGAGGATCTGACGATCCGCATCCCCGTCCAGGACGACAGCGAGGACGAGGTGGCCCGGCTCTCCCGGTCGTTCAACTCGATGACCGCCTCCCTCGCCAGCTCCCGCGACCTCCAGCAGCAGCTCATCGCGGACGCCGGCCACGAACTGCGCACGCCGCTGACGTCGTTGCGGACGAACATCGAACTCCTCAGCCGCAGCGAGGAGACCGGCCGGCCGATCCCGCCGGCGGACCGCAAGGCGCTGCTCGCCTCGGTGAAGGCGCAGATGACCGAGCTGGCCGCCCTCATCGGCGACCTCCAGGAGCTGTCCCGCACGGAGAACCAGCGCGGCGAGCGGGTCCAGGTCACCGGGTTCCAGGACGCGGTCGAGGCGGCCCTGCGCCGGGCGCGGCTGCGCGGCCCGGAACTGACGATCACCGCCGACCTGGAGCCCTGGTTCGTCCGCGCGGAACCCTCCGCGCTGGAGCGGGCGATCGTCAACGTCCTCGACAACGCGGTGAAGTTCAGCCCCGGGGGCGGCACGGTCGACGTGCGGCTGAGCAAGGGCGTGCTGACGGTCCGCGACCACGGTCCCGGCATCCCCGAGGACGAACTGCCGTACGTCTTCGACCGGTTCTGGCGCTCCCCCAGCGCCCGCGCCCTGCCCGGCTCGGGCCTCGGCCTGTCGATCGTCGCCCGTACGGTCCGGCAGGCGGGCGGCGAGGTCACCCTGACCCGCGCGGAGGGCGGCGGCACGGTGGCGACCGTACGGCTGCCCGGGGCGCCGATCCCGCCGCCGGAGACACCGGCCGGCTGACCGCGCGCCCCGGCTCCGGCGGCGTGCACCGGCGCCGCCGTACCTCCACTCCCAGCGGCAACCTTCTCCCGTCCCGCGGCGACTCCACAGCAGCACCCGCCCGGATCACCGACTGGAGCCGCCCATGAGTCCCCGCGTCCCCCACCCCCCTCGCGCCCGGCACCGCAGAAGCCGTACGGCGCTCGCGTTCGGGCTGCCGCTCGCGCTGGCCGCCGCCGGCGCCCTCGGCTACGGCTTCCTCGGACCCGGTGCCCAGAACCGGGCCTCCGCCGCCCCCGCGTCCGCGCCGGCCTGGGCCACCGCCACCGCGGACGGCTTCGCCTCGGTGAACGCCCTCGGGCAGAACGGCACGTACGGCGGCCGGGGCGGCTCGATCGTCACCGTGAAGACACTCGCCGACCTGGAGAAGTACGCCACGGCCGACAAGCCGTACGTCATCGTCGTCGCCGCCGCGATCACCATGAACCCGGTCGGCAAGGAGATCAAGGTTGCGTCCGACAAGACGATCATCGGTTCCGGCACCTCGGGACAGCTAGTCGGCGGCGGCTTCTTCCTCGGCCAGGGCGTCCACAACGTGATCATCCGGAACCTCACCATCCGGGACGCGTACCAGGGCGTCTGGAACGACAAGGAGCACGACTTCGACGGCATCCAGATGGACGGCGCCCACCACGTCTGGATCGACCACAACGACATCCGGCACATGGCCGACGGACTCATCGACAGCCGCAAGGACACCACGTATTTGACCGTGTCCTTCAACCGGCTCGGCCAGGAGAACAAGGCGTTCGGCATCGGCTGGACCGAGAACACCACCGCCGACATCACGATCCACCACAACTGGATCCGCGAGACCGAGCAGCGCAACCCGTCCACGGACAACGTCGCCCACGCGCACCTGTACAACAACTACCTGGAGGACGACCCGGGCACGGCGATCACGTCCTCGTACGGCAACTACGCGCGCGGCAGGACCGGCATGCTGCTGGAGAACAGCTACTTCCAGGGCCTGACCAACCCGGTGATCCGGGACGCCACCGCCACCCTCGTCCAGCGCGGCAACATCTTCACCGGCACCACCGGCACCACCGGCCGCAACGAGAGCGGGGGCACGGGCGCCGCCTGGGACCCGAGGAGCTACTACCACTACACCCTCGACAAGGCCGCCGACGTGCCGTCCGTCGTGAAGTCCGGGGCCGGCCCGCGCGGTTCGCTCGGTACGACGGCCGCCACCACGGCCGGAACCGCCGCCACCCTCACCGTCGCCAAGGACGGCTCGGGCCAGTACACGACCGTGCAGGCCGCCGTGAACGCGGTACCCGCGAACAACCCCTCCCGGGTCGTCATCGCAGTCAAGCCGGGCACCTACCGGGAGACCGTCCGGATCCCGGCGAACAAGCCCCACGTCACCCTCCGGGGCACCGGCGCCAGCCGCAAGGACACCGTCATCGTCTACGGCAACGCCTCCGGGACGAGGAAACCCGACGGGTCGGGCACCTACGGCACCGGCGGCAGCGCCACCGTCGCCGTCGAGGCCGACGACTTCCAGGCCCGCAACCTCAGCATCACCAACGACTTCGACGAGCGCGCCCACCAGGACATCGCCCAGCAGGCGGTCGCCCTGCGCACCGCCGCCGACAAGGTGTTCCTCGACGGGATCATCGTCAGTGGCGACCAGGACACGCTGCTCCTCGACACCGCCGCCAAGGAGAGGCTCGGCCGGGTCTACCTGACCGACTCCTACGTCACCGGCAACGTGGACTTCGTCTTCGGGCGGGCCACCGCCGTCCTCGACCGGTCGGTCATCACCCTGAAGAAGCGGTGGGACGGCTCCTCCGCCGGCTATGTCACCGCGCCCAGCACCGCGGCCGGCCGCAAGGGCATCCTGATCGCCAACTCGGCCGTGACCGGCGACGTCTCCGACCGCTCCTTCTACCTGGGGCGGCCCTGGCACGCCGGCGGCGACGCCACCCTCGACCCGCAGACCACCGTCCGCAACACCACTCTGAGCGCCGCCGTCCGGACCGCACCGTGGACCGACATGAGCGGCTTCTCCTGGAAGGACGACCGCTTCGCCGAGTACAAGAACACCGGTCCCGGCGCGGGCGCGGCGAGCACCGACCGCCCCCTGCTGACCGACGCCCAGGCCGCCCGGCAGGAGGTCGCCGACTGGCTCGGCGACTGGACACCCACCGCGTCCTGAACCCCGGCCGTGGAACACCGGTGGCTCCGCACCCGCCGTCGCGGGTGCGGAGCCACCTGGGGGTCTCACCGGGGTCTCATCCAGTTCTCACCGCACGACGGTGATCCGGTCGGCCTTCGGCGGGGCGATCGGACCGGCGGCCGAGGAGTGCGCCGTCAGGTAGTCCGCCAGGGCGGTCAGGTCGTCGCCGCCGACCAGGTCGCCCGTGCCCTGGCCCAGGGCCGGGAAGCCGTCGCCGCCGCCCGCGAGGAAGCTGTTCGTGGCGACGCGGTAGGTGGCCGATGGGTCGATCGGCGCGCCGTTCAGCCGGATCGAGTCCGTCACCACGCGGTCCGCGCCCGACTTCGTCAGGTCCAGCGTGTACGTCAGCCCCGCCGACGGCTGGAGGATCTTCGGCGCCGCCTCGTTGGCCCCGCTCACCTGCTCCTTCAGCACCTGGATGAGCTGGGCGCCGGTGAAGTCCTGGAGGTTGACGGTGTTCGCGAACGGCTGGACCGTGAAGCCCTCGGCGTAGGTGACCACCCCGTCGCCCTCGGCGCCCTTGGCCGCGTAGGTCAGACCGGCCCGCACCCCGCCCGGGTTCATCAGGGCCAGGCTGGTCCTCTGGTCCAGTGCGCGGCCGTGGGCGAGCTGCGCGTCGGCGATCAGGTCGCCCATCGGGGACTCGGTGCCGGTGCTGTCGACGTCGGCGGAGACGTAGCCGATGGGGCGGTTGCCGATGGGGGCCGCCAGGGTGTTCCAGCGGGAGATCAGGTCGGTCATGTCCGGTGCCCTGGGGACGTCCCGGGTGACCACGTGGTTCGCGGACCTCACCGCCGTACGCGCGATGTCGCCGGTGCGGCGGTCGTACGTCAGCGTGGTGTCCGTGTAGAGCCGGCCGAAGGAGGCCGCGGAGGTCACCATGCGGGGCCGGCCGGACGGGTCGGGGACCGTGCAGACGTACGCCTGGTGGGTGTGGCCGGTGACCAGGGCGTCCACCGCCGGGGTGACGTTCTTGGCGATGTCCACGATCGGGCCGGACAGGCCCGCGCCGGCGCCCGCGGAGTCGCAGTCGTAGTTGTAGCTGCCGGAGGCCGGGTAGCCGCCCTCGTGGACGAGGGCCACGATCGACTGCACGCCCTGCCGCTGGAGCACCTTGGCGTACTTGTTGATCGTCTCGACCTCGTCCTTGAAGGTCAGTCCCTTGACGCCGTCCGCGGAGACGATGCCCGGGGTGCCCTCCAGGGTGACGCCGATGAAGCCGATGCGGACGTCCTTCTTCTTCCAGATCCAGTACGGCTTCAGGATCGGCTTGCCGGTCCTGTCGTCCAGGACGTTCGCGGCCAGGTAGGGGAAGTCCGCGCCGCGGAACCTCTTGCCGGTGTAGCAGCCGTCCGTCGGGTGGCAGCCACCGTTCTGGAGCCGGGCCAGCTCCCGGGCGCCCTCGTCGAACTCGTGGTTGCCGACCGAGGTGACGTCCAGGTCCAGCTTGTCCAGCGCCTCGACGGTCGGCTCGTCGTGGAACAGGCCCGACAGCAGCGGGGAGGCGCCGACCATGTCGCCGCCGGCCGCCGTGATCGAGTACGGGTGGCCCGTGCGGGCCCGGCGGAGGTGGGTGGCGAGGTACTCGACACCGCCCGCGTCGACCGTCCTCGTCGTACCGTCCGGCTGGAGTTCGCTGACCCGGCCGGAGGAACCGGCCGGCGGCTCCAGGTTGCCGTGCAGGTCGTTGAAGGAGAGTAGCTGCACGTCCTGGTAGCGGCCGTGACGGCTCCCGCTCTCGTGCGCGTCCGCCGGCAGCGCGGCGGTGAGCGCGGCCATCGTGGCGAGGCCTGCGGCGGTGGCGAGAAGACCGTACGTACGACGGCCGGTGCGCCGGGGCGCGGCTGGCATGGGGACCCCCCTGTGGGTCGGCTGTGCTGGCTCGGCGCAGCCTAGGGTCAACGCGCGTAGCGCGACAGGGGGTTCGGGGTCACATCCTGGTTTCGGCACTTCCCGCCGCCCGCCCCGTACCCTCATACGCATGAGCAGCGACGACACCGTACGGGCCTTTCCCGCCCGCTCCATCGACACCTACTCCGCGCTCACCCCGGACCGGGCCGAGGCCGTGCTGCGCCTGCTCGGCGAGGCGGCCCGGGTGGACGGCCAGCAGCCGGTGTCCGAGCAGGGCCGCCTCCAGCTCCGCGGAGGCACCCGTCCGGGCGTCTCCCACCTGCTGCTGACCGTCGAGGGGGAACCCGCCGGCTACGCCCAGCTTGAGGACACCGACCCGGTGGAGGCGCCGGCCGCCGAACTCGTCGTGCACCCGGCGCACCGCGGGCACGGGCACGGCCGGGCGCTGGGCTCGGCCCTGCTCGCCGCCTCCGGCAAGCGGCTGCGCGTGTGGGCGCACGGCGGGCATCCGGCCGCCCGGCACCTCGCCCAGGTCCTCGGACTGACCCTGTTCCGCGAACTGCGCCAGATGCGAAGGTCGTTGACCGATCTGGAGCTGCCCGCCCCGACGCTGCCCGAGGGTGTGACCGTGCGCGCCTTCGCGCCCGGCAAGGACGACGCGGCCTGGCTCGCGGTGAACGCCGCCGCCTTCGCCCACCACCCGGAACAGGGCTCGCTGACCCAGCGGGACCTGGACGCCCGCAAGGCCGAGCCCTGGTTCGACCCGGCCGGGTTCTTCCTCGCCGAGCGGGACGGGGAGCTGGTCGGCTTCCACTGGACCAAGACGCACGCCGAGGAGGGGCTGGGCGAGGTGTACGTCGTCGGTGTGCGCCCCGGCGCACAGGGCGGCGGCCTCGGCAAGGCCCTCACCACCATCGGCCTGCGCCACCTGGCCGCCCAGCAGCTACCGGCCGCGATGCTCTACGTCGACGCCGACAACAAGGCGGCGGTGTCGGTCTACGAGCGCCTGGGCTTCCGGGTCCACGAGACGGACCTGATGTACCGCACGGAGACGTGAGCCCCGCCGGGCGCCCGCGCGCGTGAGGGACCCCGGCGGCACCCGCGGCCGGGGTCCGGTGGATCAAGGTTGACTTTCACGCCCCCTTGCACCACCCTTTCACTACTTGATTAGTGAAAGGGTGGTGCAGCGGTGGTCGAATACCGCATCGACCGGCACAGCGGCGTGGCCACCTATGTACAGATCGTCCAACAGACCAAACAGGCCCTCCGCATGGGCCTGCTGGAACCGGGCGACCGCCTGCCCACGGCCCGCGAGGTGGTGGAGGCCACGGCCATCAACCCCAACACCGTCCTGAAGGCGTACCGCGAGCTGGAACGCGAGGGCCTGGTGGAGGCGCGGCGCGGACTCGGCACCTTCGTGCGCCGGTCCCTCGGCACCGCCCCCGCCGACTCCCCGCTGCGCACCGAACTGGAGCAGTGGGCGCGCAGCGCCCGCGCCGCCGGGCTGGAGCGGGACGACGTGGCCGCACTCTTCACCGCCGTACTCGACAAGCACTTCCAGGGAGACCCGTCATGAGCAGCGACACGGCGTTGAGAGCCGAGGCTCTCGGGAAACGATTCGGCCGCCGCGGGGCCTGGGCCCTGCGGGACTGCTCGTTCCGGCTGCCCCCCGGGCGCGTCTGCGCCGTCGTCGGCCCCAACGGCGCCGGCAAATCCACCCTGCTGGCCCTGGCCGCCGGCCTCACCGCCCCCACCGAGGGCACGGTGAGCGTCCTCGGCACCACACCCGCCGCGGCCCGCCCCCGGGTCGGCTACGTCGCCCAGGACAAGCCGCTCTACCCGCAGCTCACCATCGCCGAAACCCTGCGCATGGGCGCCGACCTCAACCCCGGCCACTGGGACACGGCCGTCGCCGAGCGCATCGTCCAGGGCGGCGACCTGGACCCCGAGGCCCGCGTCCGCTCCCTGTCCGGCGGCCAGCGCACCCGCGTGGCACTCGCCCTCGCCCTCGGCAAGCGGCCCGCCCTGCTGCTCCTCGACGAGCCCATGGCCGACCTGGACCCGCTGGCCCGGCACGAGCTGATGGGCACGCTCATGGCGGAGGCCGCCCAGTACGGCACCACCATCGTGATGTCGTCGCACGTCGTCGCCGAGCTGGAGGACTCCTGCGACCACCTGCTGCTGGTCGGCGGTGGCCGGATCCGGCTGGCCGGCGAGATCGACGAACTGCTCGCCGCCCACCTGCGGGTGACCGGCGCCGCCGACACCACCGCCCTCGGCGGGCACACCGTGGTGGAGTCCCGGGTCACCGGGCGCCAGCTCACCGCGCTGATCCGCCCGGCGGCACCGCTCCCCGGCGACTGGCACACCTCCGCACCCTCGCTGGAGGACCTGGTCCTCGCCCACCTGCGCAACCCCGCCGCTCCGGGCCTGACCGAGGAGAGTGCCGCATGACCGCCACCCTGACCGGCGCCACCGCCACGCCGGCCGCCGCGAGACCACGCCTGACCCGCTGGGTGCTGCGCCTGCACCGGCCCGCGCTGTACGCGTGGGCGGGCCTGGTGCTCGTCCTGGCGGCCCTGCTGCTCGCCCTGCGCGGCCCGCTCGCCGACGCCGCCGCCGAGGCCTGGCGGCAGTACGACGCCTGCGCCGGTGAGCGGTGCGGCTACGACCAGGCCGCGATCCTGCGCTACAAGGACTACTACAACTACGCCACCCTCGCGCTGAACGCGCTGCCCCTCCTGGTGGCCGCCTGGGCCGGCGCCGCCCTCACCGGCCGGGAACTGGAGTCCGGCACGGCCCTGCTGTCCTGGACGCAGGCCGCGTCACCGGCGCGCTGGCTGGCGGTCCGGCTGGCCGTCCCGGCGGTCGCCGTCTCCGCCGGGACCGCGCTGCTGTTCTGGCTGCACCACCTCGCCTGGGACGCGGGCCACGGCCGCATCCACACCGCCAAACCGTGGTCCGACCGCTGGACCTTCCACGCCAACGGCCCCAGCACTCTCGCCCTGGCCCTCGCCGGGCTCGCCGCCGGCACCCTCGCCGGCCTGCTGCTCCGCCGTACCCTGCCCGCGCTCCTGCTCGGCACGGCCGTCGCCGCCGGCATCCGGGGCCTGGCCGAGATCGCCCTGCCGCACCTGTGGCCCGCCGTCACCCGCCTCTCCACGATGGACCAGGGCTTCGTCGGCTCCGGCCTCACCGTCGACCAGGGCCTGGTCACCCGCACCGGCGCCCGCGTGCCCGTCCCCGCTTGCGACTCCGTCGACGGGTGCCGCAGCGCGTACGCCGGTTTCACCGGGCACTGGAACACCTACCACCCCCTCTCCCACTACTGGCCGCTCCAGCTCACCACCAGCGCGCTCGTCCTCGCCGTGGCCGGGCTGCTCGTCCTCGGCTGCTTCCTGGCCCTGCGCCGGCTGACGGGACCGGCCACCACCGCGGGCGGGGCCGCCACCGGAGGAACCACCGCATGACCGTCCTGCCCGCCACCGCCCGCCCGGCCATCGGCCGCACCCTGCTGCGGCTGCACCGCCCGGCCCTGCTCGTGTGGACGGCATTCGTGCTCCTCGTGGCCGGCGGACTGCTCTGGATCCACTTCTCGGCGGCGCCCCGGGACCGGTCCTGCCGGTCCGGCTGGTGCGCGTACACCGCGTTCACCGACACCGGCAACGTCATGAACCTCCTCGGCGAGGCCCTCTCCTACACCCCCTGCGCGGTCGCCGCCTGGGCCGGGGCCGCCCTGATCGGCCGCGAACTGGAGTCCGGCACCGCCGCGCTGGCCTGGACGCAGGGCGCCGGCCCGGTCCGCTGGCTGACCGCGAAACTGACCACGGCCGCGCTTCCCCTGCTCGCCGGCACCGCCGTGCTCGCCCTGACCTACAACACGGTGTGGTCCGCCGACCAGGACGTCCTGGTCAGCCACTGGGCCTGGGACCGCGTCTTCGTGCCGCGCGGCCCACTGCTGCCCGCGCTCACGCTGTGCGCCCTGGTCACGGGCGCCCTCGCCGGCCTGGCCCTGCGCCGTACGCTCCCCGCGCTCGCCGCCGCCTGCGCCGGCACCCTGGCCGTACGGCTGTACCTGCGCGAGCTGTGGCGGCCACTGCGCGGCCCCCTGCACGGCTTCTGGCCGCTGCACCTGGCCGCCACCGGCATGATCCTCGCCCTGACCGCGCTCGCCACCACCGCCGCCTACACGGTCCTGCACCGCCGGTCCGGCTGAGCCCCCCCGGCCCGCGCCCGGTCCGGTACGCCACCGCACGGCACGTACCGGACCGGGCCATTTCACGGCCGGGAACCCCTTGGAGCCGCCCCGCGCTATCCCGCACGTCATGTCTCCGTAACCACTGATTCAGACGGGCTTGCGACGCTCGGCCAATGAAGCCCGCCGTGCCAGAACCTTCGCCGCCCCCCGAGGGGCCCGCGGGGAACGGGGCCGTCACGCTCCCGCCCGCACGTTCCGACGCGCCTGAGTCACCCGCCGCGCGGAAGAATGGGTTCATGAGCCAGTCAGACACCCAGGCGGAAGTCCAGCACCCGCAGCCCTCCGTGGGCTCCCTCGCCGCACACCGCCCGCACACCGTGGCGGCCACGGTCTCCGATCTGGAACCCGACATCGACGCGGACCTCGACGCCTACGAGGAGTCGCACGCCGGCGGCAGCCCCCTGCCCCAGGGCCGCTTCCTCGACCGGGAACGTAGCTGGCTGGCCTTCAACGAACGCGTCCTGGAACTGGCCGAGGACCCGGCCACCCCCCTGCTGGAGCGCGCCAACTTCCTCGCGATCTTCGCCAGCAACCTCGACGAGTTCTTCATGGTCCGGGTGGCCGGCCTCAAGCGCCGTATCGCCACCGGCGTCGCCACCCGCTCCGCCTCCGGCCTCCAGCCGCGCGAGGTCCTGGAGATGATCTGGGCCCGCTCCCGCGAGCTGATGGCCCGGCACGCCGCCTGCTACCACGAGGACGTCGCCCCGGCACTCGCCGAGGAGGGCATCCACCTCGTCCGCTGGAACGAGCTGGCCGAGAAGGAGCAGGCACGGCTCTTCACCCTCTTCCGGCACCAGATCTTCCCGGTCCTCACCCCGCTGGCCGTGGACCCCGCGCACCCCTTCCCGTACATCTCCGGCCTCTCCCTGAACCTGGCCGTCATCGTGCGCAACCCGGTCAGCGGCCACCGGCACTTCGCGCGCGTGAAGGTGCCGCCGCTGCTGTCCCGCTTGCTGGAGAGCAGCCCCGGCCGCTACGTCCCCATCGAGGACGTCATCGCCGCGCACCTCGAAGAGCTGTTCCCGGGCATGGAGGTGCTGGAGCACCACACCTTCCGCCTCACCCGCAACGAGGACCTGGAGGTCGAGGAGGACGACACCGAGAACCTCCTCCAGGCCCTGGAGAAGGAACTCATGCGGCGCCGCTTCGGGCCGCCCGTGCGCCTGGAGGTCGAGGAGTCCATCGACCGCGAGGTCCTCGACCTCCTCGTGCGCGAGCTGAAGATCTCCGAGGCCGAGGTGTACCCGCTGCCGGGCCCCCTCGACCTCACCGGCCTCTTCCGCATCGCCTCCCTGGACCGGCCGGAGCTGAAGTACCGGAAGTTCGTCGCCGGCACCCACCGCGACCTCGCCGAGGTCGAGTCCGCGTCCGCGCCCGACGTCTTCGCGGCCCTGCGCGCCCGGGACGTCCTCCTGCACCACCCGTACGACAGCTTCTCCACCTCCGTGCAGGCCTTCCTGGAGCAGGCGGCGGCCGACCCGGACGTCCTCGCCATCAAGCAGACCCTGTACCGCACCTCCGGCGACTCCCCCATAGTCGACGCGCTCATCGACGCCGCCGAGTCCGGCAAGCAGGTCCTCGTCCTGGTCGAGATCAAGGCCCGCTTCGACGAGCACGCCAACATCAAGTGGGCGCGCAAACTGGAGGAGGCCGGCTGCCACGTCGTCTACGGCCTCGTCGGCCTGAAGACCCACTGCAAGCTGTCCCTCGTGGTCCGCCAGGAGGGCGACCTCCTGCGCCGGTACAGCCACGTCGGCACGGGCAACTACCACCCGAAGACGGCCCGCCTCTACGAGGACCTCGGCCTGCTCACGGCCGACCCCCAGGTCGGCGCGGACCTCTCCGACCTGTTCAACCGCCTGTCCGGCTACTCGCGCCGCGAGACCTACCGCCGGCTCCTGGTCGCCCCCAAGTCCCTGCGGGACGGCCTGGTCGCGCGGATCGACAAGGAGGCCCAGCACCACCGGGCCGGCCGGCCCGCGTTCGTCCGCATCAAGGTCAACTCGATGGTGGACGAGGCGGTCATCGACGCGCTGTACCGGGCGTCCCAGGCGGGCGTACCGGTCGACATCTGGGTCCGCGGCATCTGCGCCGTCCGCCCCGGCGTCGCCGGCCTGTCGGAGAACATCCGCGTCCGCTCCATCCTCGGCCGCTTCCTCGAACACTCCCGGGTGTTCATCTTCGGCAACGGCGGCGAACCCGAAGTGTGGTTCGGCAGCGCCGACATGATGCACCGCAACCTCGACCGCCGGATAGAGGCGCTGGTCCGGGTCGTCGACCCCGGCCACCGCGCCGTCCTGGACCGGCTGCTGGACACCGGCATGTCCGACACCACGGCCTCCTGGCACCTCGGCCCCGACGGCGAGTGGACCCGGCACGCGACCGACACGGACGGCCAGCCCCTGCGCAACGTCCAGGAGATGCTCATAGACGCCCGGAGGCGCCGGCGTGGCACAGCGACACCCTGACCCGACGGACACCCCGGCCGTGCCGGTCACCGGGGACGCCCTCGCGGGCTATCTGCGCGCCCGGGCGACGGAGTTCCTCCGCGCCCTGCGCCTGCACCGGGAGACCGGGGGCCAGAGCGGGGGTGCCCCCGCCCGGGCCCGCGCGGGGGCGGGCGGGGTCGTGGGCGGCACGGAGGAGTCCGTCGACGCCGCCCGCGCGCTGCGCCGCTCGGCCCGCCGCATCAGCGGCAGCCTGCACACCTTCCGCCCCCTGCTCGACCCCGACTGGTCCGAGGAGATGCGCCCGGAACTGGCCTGGCTGTCCGGCACGCTGGGCCTGGAGCACGCCTACGAGGCCCGGCTGGAGCGCCTGCTGCTGGCGTTGCAGCGGCTGTCGGGAGCGGCGGTCCTCCCCGGGCGTACGGCGGCCCCGGCCGCCGTCGGCCCCGGCGGCGGGCCCGACCGGCCGGCGGCGACAGCGGAGCGCAGCGCCCTCACGGTCGGCGCGGCGAAGGCGGGCGCGCTGCTCGAACGCCAGCTCACCCTGGCCCGGACACGGGCCCACTCCACGGCCCTCCAGGCCCTCGGCTCCTCCCGCTTCCACGCCGTCGCGGACAAGGTCGCCCTGCTCGCCAGCGAGGTGCCCCTCGCCCCCGCCGCGCCCACCACCGCCCTGCACACCCTCGCCAGGGCGGCCGAGGAACGCCTCACGGACGCCGTCGCCGCCCTCCCCCTGGTCACCGCCGGCCACCCCTACAACGCGGAGGCCCTGGTCCACGGCCTGTCCCCCGAGCCGTCACCGCACCCCCAGGACGGCCCCTGGCACCAGGTCCGCCTGCTGCTGCGTCTGCACCGGTACGCCCACGAGGTCCTGCACGGCACCGGCACCGCCGCGCCTGTGGACCTGCGCCTGCTGACGGCGGGCCAGGCCCTCAACCGCCACCGGGACGCCTCGGAGGCGGCAGCGGCGGCGGCCCAGGCGGCCCGCACCCCCCGCATCACCCCGGCCACGGCCTACGCCCTCGGCGTCCTGCACGCCGACCAACGCCACGAGGTCGAAGCGTCCCGCTTCACCTTCCAACAAGCCTGGCAGAAACACACGGCCAACGCCCCCTGAGCACAGCGCCGAAAGCCGCACCCCCCCCCACCGGCCACGGACGCCCGGCGCCTGCCAGGCGCGCGGGGCGGTGGGGTTGAGGCCTGTCACCGGGCCGGGCGCGGACGCCCCATGGGGCCAGGCGGTCGACCGCGTTGCCGCGGCACCGGGCGTCGGCCACCGGCGGCCGGGACCTGCCGTGCCCGCCGGCCCCGCGCGGCCGCCGTCACTGGAGCGTTGTGTGGCCCTCCGCGTCCGTGCGGGCCTGGCTGCGGGCTCGGCGGGCGGGGCCGCGCCAGCCGCAACTGCATCTGGCCACGCAGAAACGGCCCTGCTCGGCCGTCGTCGTGAGGTGTTCCTGCCCGGGCCGGGCACGCTCCGGCCCGTCCTGCTGCGCCGCGGTGACTGCCACGCCGACAACGGTACCCATCCGCGGACCGACCCACCCTCGCGCCCCTTCCCGGCTTCCCGGGGCTTCCCCGGGCTTTCCGGGCCGCCGCCCCGGCCCCGGCCCGGCCGTGCCCGCGGCGGCGCGTGACGGCGTTCCCCAGCCGTCGTTATCCGGACGACAGGGGGACCCGTGACGGACACTCCGGCTGGGGGTAGGCAGGCGATGGATCGGCGGCAGGACAGACGCGCGGGCAGGACGGTCGTCGCGGTGGGCATCCTCCTCGGCCTCGGGGCGGGCGCCGCCGGCTGTGCCGGCAGCGGGGCCGCCGCCGAGGACGTCAAGGGCGGCGGCGATCCGGTCGCCGTGCTGCACCGGGCGGCCGACGCGCTGCGCGACGCGGGCAGTTCCAAGGCCGGCACCTCGATGGAGATGGCGACGGGCGGCACCCGGGTCACCATCCGCGGCCGGGGTGTCTACGACTACCGGCGCCGCCTGGGCCGGCTCACCGTCATGCTGCCCGAGGATCCCGCGGGCGCCTCCGAGCACCGGCCCATCACCGAACTCCTCGCCCCGGGCGCACTGTTCATGAAGAACCGGGGCGCGGGCGTGCCCGCCGACAAGTGGGTGCGGGTGGACAGCGCGACGCTGTCCGACGGCAACCTGGTCACCGGCGGCGCGACCGACCCGTACGCGGCGGCCGAGGTGCTGCGCGGAACGCGGCAGGCGGTCTTCGTCGGCCGGACCCGGGTCGGCGGGACGGCGGTCCGGCACTACCGGGGCACCGCCGACCTGGCCCGTGCGGCCCGGTCCGCCTCCGCCGGCAACAGGGCGTCCCTGGCCGCGGCGGCGAAGGGCTTCGCGACGGCCGCGGTGCCGTTCGACGCCTACCTGGACGACCAGGGCCGCATCCGCAAGCTCCGCCAGCGCTTCAGCTTCGTCAACGGCCGCCGCAAGGCCACCGTCGCGGTCGCCTCGACCCTGCTGCTGTACGACTTCGGCGTCCCCGCCGAGGTGCGGCTGCCGGCGCCGGCGGACATCTACGCCGGCCGGGTCGCCGAGCGCGCCACCACCGGCAGGATCGGAAACAGGCCAGCGCACTAGTCCGGGATGCCACCCCGTAAGTAGCCCGTCCGTGCCATGCGCGGTGTGTCGGCCGCTGCCTACTCTAGGAAGTCGGTGACGGCGGGGAAGAGGTGAGGCGGGTGGCTCCGGTCGGTGGTACGGCGGTTCAGGACCACGTGGCTCTCGCCGAGATCGAGCTGTGCGGGGAGCTGATCATCGCGGCGTCGGCCGCCGAGGACCGGCTCAGTCCGGAGAGCATCGACGAGGTGCTGCGGGTGGCTAAGGAGCGGGATCCGGCCTGACGGCGGCCCCGACCGGGGCCGGGCGGCTCAGGTGCGCAGCAGGCGGCCGATCGCCTTCGTCGCCTCGTCCACCTTCGCGTCGATCTCGTCACCGCCCTTGACGGCCGCGTCGGCGACGCAGTGCCGCAGGTGCTCCTCCAGCAGTTGCAGCGCGAAGGACTGGAGCGCCTTGGTGGAGGCGGAGACCTGGGTGAGTATGTCGATGCAGTAGGTGTCCTCGTCCACCATGCGCTGGAGCCCGCGGATCTGGCCCTCGATCCGGCGCAGCCGCTTGAGGTGCTCGTCCTTCTGCTGGTGGTAGCCGTGCGTGGCGCCGGCCTCGGTCGTCGTCATCGCTGGCCTCCGTCGCGGAACGAGCTGCGGACAAAAGGGATACATACCCCCTGTGGGTATATGGTAACGAACTTTGCGGGGTAGGGAGGCCTTGGAACGCCCCCGTGCTGATCACCGAGGTTCATGGGCGACACTGGGGGACGGCCCGTTAGCCGTGGCCGGATGATGCGCCTAGCATCAGCCTGACCGAAACCGAAGCACCCCGAGGACCCCACGTGCGCTTTCGTCTGACCCCCAGGGAGACGAGCTTCTACGACATGTTCGCCGCGTCCGCGGACAACATCGTCACGGGCTCGAAGCTCCTGATGGAACTGCTCGGGGCGGACTCCTCCGCCCGGGCCGAGATCGCCGAGCGTATGCGGGCCGCGGAACACGCAGGTGACGACGCCACGCACGCGATCTTCCACCAGTTGAACTCCTCCTTCATCACGCCCTTCGACCGCGAGGACATCTACAACCTCGCGTCGTCCCTCGACGACATCATGGACTTCATGGAGGAGGCCGTCGACCTGGTCGTCCTCTACAACGTCGAGGAACTGCCCAAGGGCGTCGAGCAGCAGATCGAGGTCCTGGCCAGGGCGGCCGAGCTGACGGCCGAGGCCATGCCGAACCTGCGGACCATGGACAACCTCACCGAGTACTGGATCGAGGTCAACCGGCTGGAGAACCAGGCGGACCAGATCCACCGCAAGCTGCTCGCCCAGCTCTTCAACGGCAAGTACGACGCGATCGAGGTGCTGAAGCTCAAGCAGATCGTGGACGTCCTGGAAGAGGCGGCGGACGCGTTCGAGCACGTGGCGAACACGGTGGAGACCATCGCCGTCAAGGAGTCCTGAGGCGTCGATGGACACCTTCGCCCTGATCGTGACCGTCGCGGTCGCGCTCTTCTTCACGTACACCAACGGTTTTCACGACTCCGCGAACGCGATCGCCACCTCGGTGTCGACGCGGGCGCTGACCCCGCGGGCGGCCCTCGCCATGGCGGCCGTGATGAACCTCGCCGGCGCCTTCCTCGGTTCCGGGGTCGCCAAGACGGTCAGCGAGGGCCTGATCGAGACACCCCAGGGCTCGAAGGGGATGGGCATCCTCTTCGCCGCGCTGGTCGGCGCGATCGTCTGGAACCTGGTCACCTGGTACTTCGGGCTGCCCTCCTCGTCGTCCCACGCGCTGTTCGGCGGCATGGTGGGCGCGGCGCTGGCCGGGGGCACGGACGTGCTCTGGAGCGGCGTCCTCGACAAGGTCATCATCCCGATGTTCGTGTCGCCGTTCGTCGGTCTGATCGTCGGCTACCTGATGATGACCGCGATCATGTGGCTCTTCCGGCGGTCGAACCCGCACAAGGCCAAGCGGGGCTTCCGCATCGCGCAGACCGTCTCGGCGGCCGGCATGGCGCTCGGCCACGGCCTCCAGGACGCCCAGAAGACCATGGGTGTCGTGGTGCTGGCCCTGGTGATCTCCGGCAACGCGACGTTCGACGACCCGATCCCGGTGTGGGTGAAGCTCGTCTGCGCGCTGATGCTCTCGCTCGGCACCTACGCCGGCGGCTGGCGGATCATGCGCACGCTGGGCCGCAAGATCATCGAACTCGACCCGCCGCAGGGGTTCGCCGCGGAGACGACGGGCGCGTCGATCATGTTCACCACCGCCTTCCTCTTCAAGGCGCCGATCTCCACGACCCACGTGATCACCTCGGCGATCATGGGCGTGGGCGCGACCAAGCGTGTCAACGCCGTCCGCTGGGGCGTGGCGAAGAACATCGTCCTCGGCTGGTTCATCACGATGCCGGCCGCCGCGCTGGTCGCCGCCGCGGCCTTCGGGATCGTCAACCTCGTGGCGCTCTGACCGGCAACGCGTCGGGCCCGCCCCCGGGATCCGGGGGCGGGCCCTTCTGCGTCCTCGCGGTGGCACCGCCATGCAGCACCGCGAGGGGTTCCTGGGGTCAGCCGAAGCGGCCCGAGATGTAGTCCTCGGTGGCCTGGACGGACGGGTTGGAGAAGATCCGCTCGGTGTCGTCGATCTCGATCAGCCGGCCGGGCTGCCCGACCGCCGACAGGTTGAAGAACGCCGTACGGTCCGAGACCCGCGCCGCCTGCTGCATGTTGTGCGTCACGATGACGATCGTGAAGCGCTCCTTCAGCTCGGAGATCAGGTCCTCGATGGCGAGCGTGGAGATCGGGTCCAGCGCCGAGCAGGGCTCGTCCATCAGCAGGACGTCCGGTTCGACCGCGATCGCGCGGGCGATGCACAGACGCTGCTGCTGGCCGCCGGAGAGGCCGGAGCCCGGCTTGTTCAGGCGGTCCTTGACCTCGTTCCAGAGGTTCGCGCCCTTGAGCGACTTCTCGACGACGTCGGTCAGCTCGCTCTTCTTGTAGCTGCCGTTCAGCCGCAGGCCCGCCGCCACGTTGTCGAAGATCGACATGGTGGGGAACGGGTTCGGGCGCTGGAAGACCATGCCCACCTCGCGGCGGACCGACACCGGGTCGATACCGGTGCCGTACAGGTCCTCGTCGTCGAGCAGCACCTTGCCCTCGACACGGCCACCCGGGGTGACCTCGTGCATCCGGTTCAGCGTGCGCAGGAACGTCGACTTGCCGCAGCCGGAGGGGCCGATGAACGCCGTCACCGAGCGCGGCTCGACGGTCATCGAGATGTCTTCGATCGCCTTGTGGGAGCCGTAGTAGGCGGTGAGTCCGCTCACGTCGATTCGCTTGGCCATTACTACTTCACTTCCAGTCAGTCGCCTGGCGGCCCCCGGTCGGCGGCCGGCCACGCGGCGGTAGCCGCGGATTGTCAGCGCGGGGCCTTCCAGCGGGCGATACCGCGGGCCACCAGGTTGAGGATCATCACGAAGGCGATCAGCGTGAGGGACGCCGCCCACGCGCGGTCGTACGCCGCGTTGGCGCCCGCGCTCTGCGCGTACTGCTGGTAGATGTACAGCGGCAGCGACGCCTGGGCGCCCTCGAACGGGTTGTTGTTGATGAACGGGTTGCCGAAGACGAGCAGCAGCACCGGCGCCGTCTCGCCCGCGATACGGGCGATGGCGAGCATGATGCCGGTGGTGATGCCGCCGATGGACGTCGGCAGGACCACCTTCAGGATGGTCCGCCACTTCGGCACGCCGAGCGCCAGGGAGGCCTCGCGCAGCTCGTTCGGGACGAGCTTGAGCATCTCCTCGGTGGAGCGGACGACGACCGGCATCATCAGGATGGCCAGGGCCAGCGAACCGGCGAAGCCGAACGGCTGCATCTTGAAGATGAGCATCAGGCTGAGGATGAACAGACCGGCGACGATCGACGGGATGCCCGTCATGACGTCGACGAAGAACGTCACCGCCTGCGACAGGCGGCCCCGCCCGTACTCGACCAGGTAGATCGCGGTGAGCACACCGATCGGGGCGCCGATGACGGTGGCGAGGCCGACCTGCTCCAGGCTGCCGATGATGGCGTGGTAGATGCCGCCGCCGGCCTCGGAGTCGGCGACGACACCCATGGAGTGGCTGAGGAAGTAGAAGTCGAGGACCTTCACACCGCGCGAGACGGTCGTCCACCCCAGGGAGACCAGCGGGACGACGGCGAGCAGGAAGGCGACCCAGACGAGCGAGGTGGCGATCCGGTCCTTGGCCTGCCGGCGGCCCTCGACCCGGGTGGCGATGCCGTAGGTGCCCAGGACGAAGAGGATCGCGGCGATCAGGCCCCACTGGACCTTGCTGTGCAGGCCGCCGGCCAGTCCGATGACGACCGCGAGGGCGACCGAACCGGCGGCGATGGCCCACGGGGACCACTTCGGCAGGCGGGCGCCGCGCAGCGAGCCGGGGCGCTTGTCGGTGACGGCTGCGGTGCTCATGCGTTGGCCCCCGAGTACTCCTTGCGGCGGGCGATGATCGCGCGGGCCGCGCCATTGACCACCAGCGTGATGACGAACAGGACCAGACCGGAGGCGATCAGCGCGTCGCGGCCCTGCTCGGTGGCCTCGCCGAACTTGCTGGCGATGTTCTGGGCGAAGGTGCCGCCGCCCGGGTCGAGCAGGCTGAGGTGGACGTCGTAGTCCGGGGAGAGCACGGTGGCCACGGCCATCGTCTCGCCGAGGGCGCGGCCGAGGCCGAGCATCGACGCGGAGATCACACCGGAGCGGCCGAAGGGCAGGACGGACATGCGGACGACCTCCCAGCGGGTGGCGCCGAGGGCCAGCGCGGCCTCCTCGTGCATCCGCGGGACCTGCCGGAAGACCTCACGGCTGACGTTGGTGATGATCGGCAGGATCATGATCGCCAGCAGGATGCCGACGGTGAGCATGGCGCGGGGGGCTCCGCCGTTCCAGGTGAACAGGCCGGTCCAGCCGAGGTAGGTGTCCAGCCAGCCGTACAGGCCCTGCATGTGCGGGACGAGGATGAGGGCGCCCCACAGGCCGTAGACGATGGACGGCACGGCGGCGAGCAGGTCGATCACGTAGGCGATGAGGCCGCTCAGCCGGCGCGGGGCGTAGTGGGTGAGGAAGAGCGCGATCGCGACGGCGATCGGCACCGCGATGACCATGGCGACGATCGAGGAGACGACCGTGCCGAAGGCCAGCACCGCGATGCCGAACACCGGCGGGGTGAGGTTGGTGTTCCACTCGAAGGTGGTGAGGAAGTTCCCGTCGTCCTTGCTGATCGCGAGGGAGGCACGGTAGGTGAGGAACACCGCGATCGCGCCCATCACCACCAGCAGCAGGATGCCGGAGCCGCGGGACAGGCCCAGGAAGATCCGGTCACCGGGGCGGGCCGCGCCACGGGACGTGCGCTTCTGCCCGGTCACCGCGGGCTGGGGGCTGGGAGGGGGAACGTCGGTCGTCGTCGATATGTCCATCGGGTTCTCCGGTCTGCGGAGCCGCGCCCCCACCGGGGGCCGCGGCTCGTGGCGGCGGTGCACCGGACGGTGCGGCCCGGACCTCGGCGGTACCGGGCCGCACTCTCGGATCAGGTCAGCTCAGGCCCTCGATGGTGGTGCGGACCTTGGCGATGATCTCGTCGGGGATCGGGGCGTAGTCGTTCTGCGCCAGCACCTTCTGGCCGTCCTCGCCGGCGATGTAGCGCAGGAACGCCTTGGTGGCGGGCAGGGTGTCGGCCTTGTTGCCCTTGTCGCAGACGATCTCGTAGGTGACCAGGGTGATCGGGTAGGCGCCGTCGGCCTTGGTCTTGTAGTCGAGCTGGAGCGCCAGGTCCTTGCCGGTGCCGACGACCTTGGCGGCTGCGATGTCGGCGGTGGCGGAGTCGGTCGACGGCTTCACCGGGGACTTGGCGCCGGTGTCGATGGAGACCGTGGTGATGTCCTTGGCGTAGGACAGCTCGAAGTAGCCGATCGCGCCGGAGTTCTGCTTCACGCCCTGGGCCACACCGGCCGAACCGGACGCCGCCTGGCCGCCCTTGGCCTGCCAGGCCTTGCCGCCGGAGTACTTCCAGTTGTCCGGGGTGGTGGCGATCAGGTACTTGGTGAAGTTGTCCGTGGTACCGGAGTCCTCGGAGCGGTGGAACGCCTGGATCTTCAGGTCGGGCAGGTTCGCGCCGGGGTTGAGCTGCTTGATCGCCGCGTCGTTCCACTTGGTGATCTTGGCGTCGAAGATCTTGGCGATCGTCGGGGCGTCCAGGACCAGGTTGTCGACACCCGGGACGTTGTAGCCGAGGGCGATCGGGCCGCCGACCATAGGCAGGTCGATGCCCTGGCCGCCGGAGCAGACCTTCTTGGAGGCGGCGACCTCTTCGGGCTTCAGCGCGGAGTCCGAACCGGCGAAGGCGATCTGCCCCTGGTTGAAGGAGGTGACACCGGCACCCGAGCCGGCGCCCTTGTAGTTGATCTGCACGTGGCAGGCCTGGGAGAAGGCCTTGACCCAGGCGTCGATCGCGTTCTTCTGCGCGGAGGAGCCGTCCGCGAGTAGCTGACCCTTGGCGTCATCACACTTGACCGAGCCGGCGCCCGCCGACGCGGAGGTGTTGCCCGACGCCTTGCCACCGTCGCCGTTGTCGTCCGAGCCGCACGCCGTCAGTGCCAGGGCGCCGGAGACGGCGACAGCACCGAGAGAGAGGGCGCGCAGCCGGTTCTTGCGCTGAAGCTTCACTTCTGGTGGTTCCTTCCAGGAGCCGCCGCTGTCGGCGGCGCGCGAGGGTCGAAAAGGTGCATGAATGCGTTGAGCGCGTTCATGCCCGCACTCAGCACCCGGTACGGCCGAAATTAGGCAGAACAGGTGAAGCCACCGATGGCCCGAAGTGAACGAGGAGTGAACCCCTGCCGTCGGCCCGGTGAGGTCACGGAATGCTCACGGTGAGAACACGTGGAGGTTCCGACGGCCGGCTTGCCCGGACGTATATTCGATGCTCTTCATCCGGTCGGGGGAACCCTACGGCGCGGGGCGTCGTCTCGTTCCCCGAGAGCCGAGGAAAGGCGACGGACATGGAACGGCGCACGTTCATCTCGGGCGGCACGGCCGCCCTGGCGACGACCGCACTGACCGCGTGCGGTGCGGGCGGAGGCGGTTCCGCCCCGGCCGCGGCGCCCCCGGGCACACCGTCACCGACGGGTTCGTCCTCGCTGACGGCTCTGCGGACCACCAGCGCGAGCGCCGCCGCGAACTGGGCCGCCCTCGCACGCGACCTCGACGGCACCCTGGTGCGGCCCGGTGACGCCTCCTGGAAGACGGCCCACCAGCTCTACAACACCCGCTTCGACGGCCTCAAACCGGCCGCGGTGGCCTACGTCGCGCACCCCGCCGACATCCGTACGACCCTGGCCTACGCCCGCGCGCACCACATCAAGGTGTCGATACGCAACGGCGGCCACTCCTACGCCGGCTACTCCTCCGGCGACAACCGGCTCGTCCTCGACGTCTCCCGGCTCAACCGGGTCCGGGCCGGCGGCGGCCAGGCCGTGGTGGGCGCCGGCGCCAAGCTGATCGACGTCTACCGCGGGCTCGCCGCCAAGGGCGTGACCCTGCCCGCCGGCTCCTGCCCCACCGTCGGCATCTCCGGCCTGGTGCTCGGCGGCGGCCACGGCGTCGCCTCCCGCGCCTACGGCCTGACCTGCGACAGCCTCACCCAGGCCACCCTCATCACCGCGGACGGCACCCAGGTCACCGCGGACGCCACCCACCACGCCGACCTGTTCTGGGCGCTGCGCGGCGCCGGCAACGGCAACTTCGGCGTCGTCACCGAGCTGCACTTCCGCACGCATCCGGCACCGCAGGCCGTGACCGCCTACCTGACCTGGCCCTGGTCCAAGGCCGCCAAGGTGCTCAAGGCCTGGCAGGAGTGGGGCCCGAGCCAGCCCGACGAGATCTGGTCCTCCCTGCACCTGTCGTGCTCCCCCGGCCGCACCCCGGCCGTCTCGGTCTCCTGCTTCTCCCTCGGCACCTACGGCGAACTCCAGAACGCCGTGGACCGCCTGGCCCACCGGGCCGGCGCCGACGCCGCCTCCGTCACCCTGCGCCGCCGCGGTTACGAGGAGGCGATGGAGATCTACGCCGGCTGCTCCTCCTTCTCCGCCGACGCCCAGTGCCACCTGCCCGGCTCCACCCCGGGCCGCTCCCCGCAGGGCAAGCTGGGCCGGGAGACGTACGCGGCCCGCTCCGACTTCTTCGACCGCTCACTGTCCGCGGCCGGCATCCAGACCGTGCTCAAGCAGATCACCGCCGTACGGGGCGGCGCGGGCAGTGTCGCGTTCACCGCGCTCGGCGGCGAGGTCAACCGGGTCTCGCCGACCGCGACCGCGTTCGTCCACCGCCGCTCCCGGATGCTGGCCCAGTACCTCGTCTCCTGGGGCGCGGGCGCCTCCGGCGGCACCGCCCAGACCTGGCTGACCTCGGCCCACAGCGCGATGAAGCCGTACGCCTCGGGCGCCGCCTACCAGAACTACACCGACCCGACCCTGAAGGACTGGAAGCAGGCGTACTACGGGGACGCGGCCACCCGGCTGGGCAAGGTCAAGAAGCAGTACGACCCCCAGCGCTTCTTCTCCTACACGCAGGGGCTGTAGCGGCAGCGGCCGCCGGGTGCCGTCCCCCGGCGGGGGACACCGGCTGCCGGGCCGTCGTGGCCGTCCGTGCGGCTCCTCGCGCCCTGGGAGGGGCTCAGCCGCCGTCCGCCGCGCCGACGCCGTACCCGGCCGTCCCGCGCGGGCACCCGCAGCGGCTCACGCGGCCAGGTCCCGTTCCTCGGACTCCGCCGGGCGGTGGGCGCCGGCGAGGACCGGGACGCCCGGCGCCGAGCGCCGCCGCACCAGCCCGCCCACCCTCGGCGAGCGCTCCACGGCCCGCATCAGCGGCGTCAGCAGGGCCGTGGCCGCCGGGGACAGGAGCAGGACGACCGCCGTACCGAGCGCGAAGCCGCCGACGACGTCCGTCGGGTAGTGCACGCCCATGTAGACCCGGCAGAAGCCCTCCAGCAGGGCCAGGCCGATGCCCACGAGGCCGAAGCGGCGGTGGGCGACGAAGAGACCGACCCCGAGCGCCATCGTGATCGTCGCGTGGTCGCTGACGAAGGAGAAGTCGTTCTTCCCGGAGACGAGGACGTCCAGGCCCTGGTGGTCCAGGAAGGGGCGGGGGCGCCGCACGAAGCCCCGTATCGGGACGTTCACCAGCACCGCCAGGCCGGCCGCCAGCGGGGCCCACACCAGCGCGGCCACCGAGGGCGCCGCGTCCTCACCGCCCCGGCGCCGCACCGACCACCAGCACCACACGAGCAGCAGCACCATGGCGAGCAGCAGGCCGTACTCGCCGACGAACTCCATGACCCGGTCCCACCAGTGCGGTGCGTCTTTGGCCAGGCCATTGATGTCGTAGAGCAGGTCGACGTCGGGGTTCGATCCGGAATCGGCGAGTACAGCCATGGTGCTGCGGCCCCTTCGTCGTTCGTCCGGACGCACCGGGTGTGCGTCGCTCCTGCCCCCTGTGGTACGTAGATCCGCTTCCGCTGCACTGCCGCACTGACGTCCGCTCGGCTACGACAACAGGAACGCACAGCCACCATTCATACGTTCCACTCTCCACCGAATGATCACGCAGACGTTATCGAAGAGAGACTCATCGCCGCAGCTCAGGGGGTGGGTTCACACTCGGTTCAGACCCTCGTGGGGAGTGCTTTTGCGCCATCTTCGGTGACCCGGGTCGCCCCGAAGTAGTCCGGGGTGTCGATGGGGTCGAACCGGATCACGGCACCCGTCCGCGGCGCGTCGATCATGTATCCGCCGCCGACGTAGATGCCCACGTGCCGGATGGCCCGGGAGTCGGTGAGATTGTCCGAGAAGAACACCAGGTCGCCGGGGAGGAGCTGGTCCCGCGAGGGGTGCGGGCCGGCGTTGTACTGGTCGTTGGCGACGCGGGGCAGGGTGATGCCCACCTTCTCGTAGGCGGCCTTGGTCAGACCCGAGCAGTCGAAGCGTCCGCCCTGGTCGGCGGTGCCGTTGCCACCCCACAGATAAGGCGTGCCGAGCCTGCTCTGCGCGAAGGCGATGGCACCCGCCGCCGCCCGGGTGGGGTCCAGCCGGCTGACCGGCGCGGCGAAGCTCTCCTCCAGGCTGCGGATGCGCTGGACGTAGTTCCGCGTCTCGCTGATGGCCGGAACACCCCGCGCCCTTATGACGCGGTAGGCGCCCGCGTTGTAGGCGGCGAGCATGTTGTCGGAGACATTGCCGGGGACGTCCTTGACGTACTTGGCCAGCTCGCAGTCGTACGACGCGGCCGACGGGATCGCGTCATTCGGGTCCCAGATGTCGCGCCTGCCGTCGCCGTTGCCGTCGATGCCGTGGGTCGCCCACGTGCTCGGGATGAACTGGGCGATGCCGCGGGCGTCGGCCGGGCTGACCACCGTCGGGTTCCACCCGCTCTCCTGGTAAAGCTGGGCGGCGAGCAGCGCCGGACTGAGCGCCGGGCACAGATTGCCCCACTGCTGCACCAGCGACTTGTAGGCGGCCGGTACGGCGCCCTTGGCGAGCCCCCGGGCACCCGAGGTCGCGCCGTTGACCAGGTTCCCGGCCACGATGTACACCCCGACGACGAGCAGCATGACGAAGCCCATGCCGAGCGCGACGGCCGCCCCACCGAACACCCATACCTTCCGCACGGTTCAACTTTCCCCCACGCGGACGCCGTTCAAGGCCATTTGGACGCGAAGTGGCGTCATTTCGCGGCTGTACCACCGCACTGACGCCCCCTCAGGACGCGGACATCGCGTCCCGGTACAGCTCGGCCGCCTCGCCGCCCAGCACCACGCTGTAGGAGACGTCGGCCGTGGCCCCGCCCTGCTCGTGGCCGCCGATGACCCCGACGACCTGGCCGTCACCGTTGACCCAGGGACTGCCGCTGGTGCCACCGGTGAAGTCCGGGCACTCGACGCGCTGCTGGGTGTCGCTGCGCGAGGCCGGCTTGTCGGTGCAGGTGACGGGCGCCTCGCGGGAGTCCGGGTAGCCGATGACGGTCACGGCGGTGGCACCGGTGGCCACCCCGGCCGCGAACCGGTTGGCCCCGACGACGTCCTCGAGCCGCTCACCGTCCCGCTCGGCGACGGCGGCGAAGGCGAGGTCACTGTCCTCGTCCTGACCGCTGGTCCACGCGTCGGGCAGGAACCGCCGCATCACCTTCCACATCCCGAACGGCGCCTGTCCGTCCCGGTAGCCCGGCGCGAACACCAGATCGCCGTCATCGCCGTCCACGCAGTGCGCGGCGGTGACGATGAGGTCGCCGCGCGGACTGTGCACCACGGAGGCGGTGCAGAAGTGGCCACCGGCCGGCCTGCCCGCCCGGTCCGCGTCGAACAGCGCCCCGACCCGCGCGCTCTGGCGGGTCGCGACCGCATCGGCCGTGACCCCGAGAGGCCCCGGCCCGTCGTCGGCGGCGGCCACCGACGCCGAGGTCAGCGCGAGCATCACCACCGCGCCGAGCAGCGCGGGCCGGGAGGTGACCGAGATGCGTGAGATGCGTGAGATGCGCTTCATCAAGCCCCACTCTGTCCCACGAAGCTGAGAAACCCGCTCCGACATCACTGAGATTGTCCTGTGAACATCGGGTGCCCCGCCACCGCAGAGCCGAAAGCCCAAGGGACAGCAGGGGCGCGGCCGCGCCCGGGACGACCGTTGGGAGGCCGTACCGGCCGGCCGCCGAAGGACGGCGGGGACTGCGGCCCGGTCTCCTTGTCCGCTTGATCACCGATGGAAGAGACTGGTGTCCTTCGTATGTCGCGGGGAACGGCGGGGGAGACGAGCGATGACCACCATGCGAACCGGCACGGTCCAGGAGGCGGCCGGATCGCCGCCGCCCCCACCGAGGGCCGGCCGGAACCGGCTGGTGGGCGCGGCACTGCTGCTCTCGTCCCTCGCCGCCGCACTGACCTGCCACTTCGTCTTCACCACCTGGCTGCCCGGCGATCGCGCCCTGTACCGGGAGTACGAGGCGGCCAAGGCGTGCCCCGCCCGCACGGTGACACCGAGGTCGGAGGACTGCCTGCGAAAGGTCACCTTCACCGTCGAGGACACCCGGAAGACCCCCAAGTACATGCGGGCGACCCTGCACGGTCGCGAGCCCTTCCCCGAGATGGTCGTGCCGTTCGGCGACTCCGGACCGGTGCTGAGCGAGCTAGAGCGGGGGGACCGGGTCACCGCAACCCTCTGGCGCGGCGTCGTCGTGGTGGTCGCCGCCGGGGACGACCGGCAGAACTCCTCCGACGCGCCGCGCGACGAACCCCAGATGACCGCCGCCCTCGGCACGTTCACGGGGCTGCTGGCGGCCCTGGCGCTGCTGTTCGGCGTGATGCGGCTGGCCAGGCCGCGCGGCCCCGGCCTCTTCACCTGGCGCCCGTACGGCATGTGGCTGTGCCTCGTCACGGTGGCCGCCTGCACCGTCGTGGGCTTCCTCACCGTGTGGGCGGGCCTCCCCTGGCTGCTCGTGCCCACGGTCTGCGGGACGGTCGTCGCAGGCACGGCGTGGCTGCTCCACCGAGACCTGCGGCACGGACGGGTCGGACGGTAGCCACGCCGACGATGACGGCCGGGTCGGCCACGGCATCCGCCCCACCGCCCGTGAGAACATCGGCACGAAGCCTCACCCGACCGGCCGTCAGACACCGCGCCCGAGAACGACGGCGGCCGTGAAAGAGGTCAACGACCGCACCACACGCCAGGTTCCGCTTCGACCTCATTGCCCGCGGTGACCTGCCGTGATACACAGAGTGACCGTGCGGGCCATTCGCACGAAACCCGCCAGTCAATGACGCCAAGTCGACATACGTAGGCGGCGTTGTCGGCGACAATGAGGCCTGACCTCTGCACACCGCAGAGGCTCACGCGGAACTACCCACCAGGGGCGGTGACTTACATGCTCTTTGCGGCCGACAAGGGAGACATCAACACCATCATCGGCGGGATCGCTCCGGACTGGGGCCCCTTCGGCAGCCTGGGCAACGAGGCCAAGGTGATGATCGAGGTGGTCATGGCCGTGGCCATCCTCCTCTGCCTCGGTCTCGCGGTATGGGGCGCGGCCAAGCAGCGCATCGGCGCCACGGCCCTGCGGGACACCTTCAGCGCGGAACAGGGCAAGGGCCTGATCATCGCCGGCCTCACCGGAGTCTTCATCATCGGCTCCCTCGGCACCCTGTTCACCATCGTGTACGGCATGGCGGTGTAACCCCTCCCCTCCCGGGCACGCCCGGCCACGGCTGTCCCCTCCACCCCACCCACCCGTCGTGCCCACCGGCTGAGGTTGCGTTTCCCTGATGTCGAGTCACCACACCGCGCCCGCGCGGGAACCAGCACGGCTACCGTCGTACGTCTACGAGGTGGAGGGGGCGTACGCGGCATGAATCCCGGAGACGAACAGAGCTACACCGACTACGGCGACACGGGCCACACCCGGACCCGTCTACCGGAGAACGACCCCTACGGCGGCGCCCCCCGCCGCCCCCACCGGTCCTCCTCCAAAAGCCTGGTCACAGTGGTCGGCGTGGTGGTCCTCCTGATCGCAGCCATCGCCTTCGCAAACAGAGGCGACGACACACCCACGGACACCGCCACCACCAAGGGATCCCGCCCCCAGACCTCCTCGACAGCCCCCTCAGGCACCCACCCCGTCGGCACCAGAACAACAGGCATCCCCTCAGGCTTCCCCCGCACGGAACAGGGAGCACAGAGCGCGGCGGCGAACTATGCGGTGGTTTTGGGATCTGCCGACATGTTCAGCGCAGCACGACGGCACGAGATCGTACTCGCGGTCTACGCACCGGCCATCGCTGCCGCCAGGCAGTCGGCTCTGGACAGCGCCTACTCCAATGAAAGCTTCCTCTCCAATATCGGCCTCACGAAGGACGGCACCCCTCCCAGAGGGCAGAACTTCGTATCTCGTGTCATTCCCGTAGGTACCAAGGTCACCTCAATGGGAGCGGACAGCGCAAAAGTCGAGGTCTGGTACACCTCGTTGTTCGGCCTCTCGGGTGAAGCCTCGACCAACCCGGTGACCGAAAGCTGGTTCACCACGACGTACGAACTGAAGTGGGTCAACGACGACTGGAAGGTCACCGACTTCCAGCAGAAGGACGGACCCGTTCCCGTGGGCCGTGACCAGAAGGCCTCCACCGCTGACGACATGACGAAGGCCGTCGAGGAGTATGGAGGGTTCACGTATGCGCGCTAACCACCGTGTCCGCAGGATCGCCACCGTCGTCGGAACCGTGCAGACAGCCGCGCTGCTGCTGGCCACCCCCGCCTTCGCCGAGCCCTCTCCGTCGCCCAGCAAGAGCAACGATCCCTGTGACCTGATCCGAGGTCCCGCCAAGCAATACTGCGAAAAAGGCGGCGGTAGTTCCAAAGGGGGGAAGCTAGGCACCAACAACCCCCTGACCGACACCCTCGACCCCCTTTCCTCTCTCGGTAAAGGGTGTGCCGAAGCCGCCGCGTGGACCGTCGGCAAGCTCAGTAAAGCCGTGAAGGAAACCGCCAACGTAGACTTCACCAACCCCAAGTTCCTCCAGCAGTACGCCATCGTCTTCGCGGCCTCCACGATCCTCACCCTCCTCCTGTGGCTCCTGGCCGTGGCCAAGCGGGCGGTCCGCGGTGTCCCGCTCACCACCGCCATCTCGGAGGCCATCGGCTTCCTGTGGCTGACGGTGCTCGCCTCCGCCTTCACGCCCCTGATCCTGTACACGGTCGTGTCGGCGACGGACGGCGTCACGGACGTCCTCGCGAAGGCCACCGGCGACCAGACCGACACCTTCTTCGGCACCTTCTCCGGCGCCCTGAACAAGGGCACGGACATCGGCGGCGGCCCCATCATGCTGATCGTGGTCTCCCTGGTCAGCATCCTCGCCGCCGGCATCCTCTGGCTGGAGCTGGTCATCCGCGCCGCCCTGCTCTACGTCGGCGCCCTCCTCGGCACCGTCGTCTACGCCGGACTCGTGGACAAGAACCTGTGGGGGCACGTACGCCGCTGGGCCGGCATCATGATCGCGGTCATCCTGGTGAAGCCGGTCATAGTCATCGTGCTCGGCCTCGCCGGAGCCCTCTCCGGCGCCGACGGCCCCGACGCCTTCTCCGCCGTCGTCTCCGGCCTCGCCATCATCCTGCTCGCCATCTTCGCCAGCGCGATGATCTACCGTTTCGTCCCCGGCTTCGGCGACGAGATCGCCGGCTCCCGCAGCAACCGCATCATGCAGGGCGCCGAGGGCAAGGCCGCCGCCGTGATCAGCTCACCCGCCACCCTCGTCGCCCAGGGCATCAAGACCCACAGCACCCGCGCCGACAACAACGGCGGCGGAGGCCAGTCCGGCAGCGCCCCGCGCCCGGCCAACCCCGTCTCCGGCGGTGTCGCCGCCCACAGCAGCCGTACCCCCTCCGGGAGCTCCGGCGGAGCAGTCCCCTCCGCCGCGCCCGCGCCCCGCGCGGCCAGCCCGGTGAACACCCCGCACGCCAGCAACACCCGCAACAACCGCTCAGGAGGTGAAGGGCGTTGACGACCGAGTCCCATCTGTCCCATCCGATCACGCCCCGCCGTACGTATCTGATCGGCCGCGCCCGGCCCAACGCGATCGTCGGCCGCAACCGCGAGTCAGGCGAGATCGCGCTGATCGTCATCGGCGCGTTCCTCGGCATGATGTGCGGCCTCCTCGTCCCGGTGCTGCCCCTGCGCATCGTGCTGCTGACCGGCTTCCCGCTGCTCGCGCTCGCCGCGGTCTACGTGCCGTACAAGCGCCGCACCTTCTACAAGTGGTTCGAGATCAACCGCAGCTACAAACGGACCGTCAAGCGCGGCCCCCACTACCGCTCGACCGTCATGGAGGCCGGCACCGGCCTCGACGGCCGCGAGGTAGAGATCGGCCCTCCCCCGGGCATCGGACGCATCAACTGGCTCGCCGCCCCCTTCGGGCCCGACGAGATCGCCGTACTGCTGCACGCCGACCGCAAGACGGTCACGGCCGCCATCGAGATCGAGGGCCCGGGCGTCGGCCTGCGCGACTCCGAGGACCAGGAAGCCCTCGTCGACCGCTTCGGCACACTGCTCAAGCACGTCGCCAACGGGGACGGCTTCGTCACCCGCATCCAGATGCTCGCCCGCACCCTGCCGGCGGACCCGGACGCGCACGCCAAGGACGTCACCCAGCGCGGCGACGACCGCTCCCCGGACTGGCTCCAGCGGTCCTACGACCAGTTGCAGTCCATGGTGTCCACCAGCAGCGAGCAGCACCGCGCCTACCTCGTCGCCTGCATGCACTACACCCGCGACCTGGCCGCCGAGGCGAACGCCATGGCCCGTGCCGTCCGCGCCCACGGCACCAAGGTCGACCGGGACGCCGGGCTCGCCGTCGTCATGGCCCGTGAGCTGACCGACATCTGCTCGCGGCTCCAGGAGGCCGACATCCGCGTACGGCAGCCCCTGGGCCAGGGGCGGCTGGCCTCCCTCATCCACTCCATGTACGACCCCGACCACCCCATCGACCACATCCAGGCGATGACCAAGCGCAACGCCTGGCCGGCCGAGCTGGACGCCATGGAGCCCACCTTCCTCCAGGCCAAGACCCGCGAGTCCCGCACCCGGGCGCCCTGGTGCCACGCCACCGCCTGGGTGAAGGAGTGGCCGATGACCCCGGTCGGCGTCAACTTCCTCGCCCCCCTCCTCGTCCACACCCCGGACGTCATCCGCACGGTCGCCGTGACGATGGATCTGGAGCCCACCGAGGTGGCCATCGAGCGCATGCTGACCGAGAAGACCAACGACGAGGCCGAGGCGTCCCGCGCCGCCAAGATGAACCGCACCGTGGACCCCCGGGACATCGCCGCCCACAACCGTCTCGATCAGCGCGGCGAGGACCTCGCCAGCGGCGCCGCGGGCGTCAACCTCGTCGGCTACATCACCGTCTCCTCCCGTTCCCCCGAGGCCCTCGCCCGCGACAAGCGCACGATAAGGGCCTCCGCCGGCAAGTCGTACCTCAAGCTGGAATGGTGCGACCGAGAGCACCACCGCGCCTTCGTGAACACACTTCCGTTCGCCACCGGCATCCGAAGGTAGGGGCTGATTCGCCGATGCGGGATCCGCTGTCCGTCCTCACCGACGCCTTCACCTCCTTCCTCTTCGGGAAGGTGGAGACGACCCGGCTGCCGGTGCGCACCTCCACGGGCCAGGCCCAGGCCGTCTACCTGCCCACGGCCGCCCCCGGCCTCGGCGACTCCGGCGTCATCATCGGCCGCGAGGTCTACTCCGGGAAGGGATACATCTACGACCCCTTCCAGTTGTACGGCCAGCAGCTCCCGGCCCCCCACTGGCTCGTCCTCGGCGAGTCCGGCAACGGCAAGTCGGCGCTGGAGAAGACGTACGTCATGCGCCAGTTGCGGTTCAAGGACCGCCAGGTCGTCGTCCTGGACGCCCAGGGCGAGGACGGGGTCGGCGAGTGGAACCTGATCGCCGAGGAGCTGGGGATAACCCCCATCCGGCTCGACCCGACGGCCGCCCTGAACCACGGGATCAGGCTCAACCCCCTGGATCCGGCGATCACCACCACCGGCCAGCTAGCGCTGCTCCGGACGATCATCGAGGTGGCGATGGGCCACGGCCTGGACGAACGCTCCGGCTTCGCCCTCAAGGTCGCCCACTCGTACGTCAACGAGACCATCCTCGACCGCCAGCCGGTCCTCACCGACATCGTCGAGCAGCTACGGCACCCCGAGCCCGATTCGGCGGAGGCGATGAACGTCGCCATAGACGACGTACGCGCCTGGGGCCTCGACGTCGCCCTGGTCCTGGACCGGCTGGTCGACGGCGACCTCCGCGGCATGTTCGACGGCCCGACCACGGTCGGCATCGACCTCGACGCCCCGCTGATCGTCTTCGACCTCTCCCACATCGACCGCAACTCCATCGCCATGCCCATCCTCATGGCGATCGTCGGCGTGTGGCTGGAGCACACCTGGATCCGCCCCGACCGGAAGAAGCGCATCTTCCTGGTCGAGGAGGCCTGGCACATCATCAACAGCCCCTTCGTGGCCCAGCTGTTCCAGCGCCTGCTGAAGTTCGGCCGGCGGCTCGGCCTGTCCTTCGTGGCCGTCGTCCACCACCTGTCCGACGTGGTCGACGGCGCCGCCGCGAAGGAGGCGGCGGCCATCCTGAAGATGGCGTCGACCCGGACGATCTACGCCCAGAAGGCCGACGAGGCACGCGCCACCGGCCGGGTGCTGGGCCTGCCCAGATGGGCGGTCGAGATCATCCCGACGCTCACCCCCGGCATCGCGGTCTGGGACGTCAACGGCAACGTCCAGGTGGTCAAACACCTGATCACGGAGACGGAACGCCCGCTGGTCTTCACCGACCGGGCGATGACACAGTCCTCCAGCGACCTGGCGGCCGACGAGGCCCTGCGCGCGGCCGAGCTGGAGGCCGAGCAGCGGGCGGCGGCCTTCGTGGAGCAGCAGCATCTGGGCGACTCCGAGTCGACGGTGGCGTAGGGAGGGGCGGGGTGAGACCGGACGACCGCCGTGACAGCCGCGGGCAGGGCCGGGGCGGCGGCATCCCCGACGGGCTGCTGGTCGGCCTGCTCGCGTTCCTCCTCGGCATGACCCTGCTGGTGTGGACGGCCACGGGGCTGGCGGCCCGGTTCGCCCAGGGCGCCTGGCCCCACGGCGTCACCTTCACCCGGACCCCCCTGGCCATGCGCCATCTCGTCGCCCGGCCCCACGACATCACCGGCGCCTGGCCGGACACCCCACCGGCCCAGTTGTCCGGCTGGGGCCTGTTCTGGGGCCTGTTCATCGGCCAGCTCATGACCCTCTTCGTCCTCACCCTGTTCGTGATCGGCACGGTGACCCGGTGGCGCGCCCGCCGGGCGACGGCGAGACGCGGTGGGCTGACGAACGCCGGGACCGGGACCGGGGGACCTGTGATCAGCGGACCTGTGCCCACTGGGCCTGGGGTCAGTGGACCTGTGACGAGCGGGCCCGGCGTCGGTGGACCCGGGGGTCAGCGGACCCGTGGCCACCGGCTTCATCGCCCCCGAACCCGCGGTCGCGAGTCCGCCACTCGAGATGGTCCCCGCAACGCCCTCACCGGCACCCACGCCGCCGCCCACACCCACTCCGCCTCCCGCGCCCGCGCACGAGATCCCGGCGCCTCGCAGCGAGCCCGAGCCGCAGGGGACCGGCACCTTCCCGGCCGGCGGTACGCGAAGGGGCGGATGGGAAACCCCCCGTACCGACGGCCAGGTCCTCTACGGCGCCCCCGCGACCCGCCGGCCGGCCGCGGTCCAGGCCATCCGGGACGCGGCCGGCCCCACCCTCGTCGTCACGTCCAACCCGGCCCTCTGGACGGAAACGAAGGACGCGAGGGCCAAACTGGGCCCCACCCTCCTCTACGACCCCACGCACCTCTGCGACACCCCGGCCCGCCTCCACTGGTCCCCCACGGCGGGCTGCGCGGACAGGCAGACGGCGCTGCTCAGAGCGACGGCCCTCCTCGGCCCCGTACGCCCCACCGCCAGGATCGACCAGGCCGTGGCCGACACGGCGACCACCCTGCTGCGCAGCTACCTCCACGCCGCCGCCCTGGAGAACCGCACCATCCGCCACGTCCACCGCTGGGCCCAGGGCACCCAGGTCCAGGACGCCGTACGCACCCTGCGCACCCACTCCAAGGCCGCCCCCGGCGCCGCCGGCGAACTAGAGGCGGCCCTCACCGCGCACCCCGAACGCCGGGACATCGCCCAGGAACTGACGAGCAGGGCCCTGTCCGCCCTCTTCACGGTCAACATCCGCGAGGCCTGCACCCCGAACCGAACCGATGCCCTCGCCCTGGATTCCTTCATCCACAAGGGGGGCACACTTTATGTGGTCGGTGAATCCATCGAGGACCCCAGGAGCAACCCGGGCGCGATGCCGCTCCTGACGGCCCTCGTCTCCAGCGTGGTCGAGCACGGCCGGCGCATGGCCGAACGGTCATCCTCCGGTCGGCTCGACCCACCACTCACCCTGGTGCTGGACGACATCGCGGCCGTGGCACCCTTCCCCGAGCTGCCGGCCCTGCTCGCCACCGGAACCGACCAGGGCCTGCCGACACTGGCCCTGCTCCGCTCGCGCGAACAGGCCCGCTCCCGCTGGCCGCACCGGGAACTGCCGGTCTAGGTTGCCTACCGCTCCAGGACGAACTCCAGCTCGTTCTCGGTCTCGTCGTGGGAGAACGCCACGACGAGACCGCTCGGCACGAACCCCACCTTCCGGTACGCGCCCTGCGCCCGCACGTTGTCCTCGTGCACGATCAGCCGCACCCGCTTCCGCCCGCTGCTGCCAGGCCCAGTCCAGAGCGGCGCCGAACAGCGCCTCGATCAACCCGTTCCCGCGGTGTTCCGGCCGGACGTACGCGCCCACGACATGTCCCTGCCGCCGCTCGACCGGATACCCGGCCCAGTCCTTCGTCCCTGCCTCCTCGACGAGCACGGTGACGGTGCCGGCCCACGACCCGTCCGGGGCCTCGGCGATGAACTGCCGGGCCGTCGTGGAGTTTTCCCCGGACCCGACGGCCCGGTCCTGCCAGAAGTCGTCCGGCCTGCCGACGGCCTCATCGTAGGTGTCCAGAAAGGCGATACCCGCGGCCGGATCCCGCAACGCGTCGAGCCGCAGCCGCCGCACGGCGGCCCACTCGTCGGGACGTATGGCACGGACGGTGTAGTCGTCCCTGGTCAGGCCAGGTTCACCGGTAGGGGCTGGTCATGTGGTCACCGTAGACCACGCGTTGTCGGTGGTACCCCGTATTTTGACAGCATGACCACACTCAACGACCGACCCAACACCGCGGTGCTCGTCATCGACGTCCAGAACGACGTGGTCGCCGGCGCCCACCGACGGGACGACGTCATCGCCAACATCAACGCCCTCATCGGCAGGGCACGCGCGGCCGACGTACCGGTGATCTGGGTGCAGCACTCGGACGACGCACTGCAGAAGGGCAGCGACAACTGGCAGTACGTCCCGGAACTCGTCCGTGAGGCCGACGAGCCGCTGGTCCACAAGAGCTACCCGGACTCCTTTGAGGAGACCGAGCTGGAGAACGTCCTCGCCCGGCACAAGGTGGGCCGGCTCGTCGTGGCGGGCGCCCAGACGGACGCGTGCATCCGCTCCACGCTGCACGGCGCGATCGTCCGTGGCTACGACGCGACGCTGGTCGCCGACGCGCACACCACGGCGGACCACACCGCGTACGGCGCACCCACCCCGGAGCAGGTCATCACCCACACCAACCTGTACTGGAAGTGGCAAGCGGCACCCGGCCGCCGGGGCGGAGCGGTGGACACCGCAGAAGTCACCTTCTAGCGGCTGTCATCCGTAACGGGGACAAACGCAGAAAACCCCCGCATCGAAGATGCGGGGGTTTTCCCAAAGATTGTTCGGCGGCGTCCTACTCTCCCACAGGGTCCCCCCTGCAGTACCATCGGCGCTGTAAGGCTTAGCTTCCGGGTTCGATATGTAACCGGGCGTTTCCCTCACGCTATGACCACCGAAACACTATGAAACACTTCAACCGAAACACCCCACACATACGGGGTGACGTGGTCGTGGTTTCAGAACCAACACAGTGAACGCGAGCATCAATGGACAAGCCCTCGGCCTATTAGTACCGGTCACCTCCACACGTTACCGTGCTTCCAGATCCGGCCTATCAACCCAGTCGTCTACTGGGAGCCTTACCCCATCAAGTGGGTGGGAGTCCCATCTCGAAGCAGGCTTCCCGCTTAGATGCTTTCAGCGGTTATCCCTCCCGAACGTAGCCAACCAGCCATGCCCTTGGCAGGACAACTGGCACACCAAGGTTCGTCCGTCCCGGTCCTCTCGTACTAGGGACAGCCCTTCTCAAGACTCCTGCGCGCACAGCGGATAGGGACCGAACTGTCTCACGACGTTCTAAACCCAGCTCGCGTACCGCTTTAATGGGCGAACAGCCCAACCCTTGGGACCGACTCCAGCCCCAGGATGCGACGAGCCGACATCGAGGTGCCAAACCATCCCGTCGATATGGACTCTTGGGGAAGATCAGCCTGTTATCCCCGGGGTACCTTTTATCCGTTGAGCGACGGCGCTTCCACAAGCCACCGCCGGATCACTAGTCCCGACTTTCGTCCCTGCTCGACCCGTCGGTCTCACAGTCAAGCTCCCTTGTGCACTTACACTCAACACCTGATTGCCAACCAGGCTGAGGGAACCTTTGGGCGCCTCCGTTACTCTTTAGGAGGCAACCGCCCCAGTTAAACTACCCATCAGACACTGTCCCTGATCCGGATCACGGACCCAGGTTAGACATCCAGCACGACCAGACTGGTATTTCAACGACGACTCCACAACCACTGGCGTGGCTGCTTCAAAGTCTCCCAGCTATCCTACACAAGCCGAACCGAACACCAATATCAAACTGTAGTAAAGGTCCCGGGGTCTTTCCGTCCTGCTGCGCGAAACGAGCATCTTTACTCGTAGTGCAATTTCACCGGGCCTATGGTTGAGACAGTCGAGAAGTCGTTACGCCATTCGTGCAGGTCGGAACTTACCCGACAAGGAATTTCGCTACCTTAGGATGGTTATAGTTACCACCGCCGTTTACTGGCGCTTAAGTTCTCAGCTTCGCCCACCCGAAAGTGAGCTAACCGGTCCCCTTAACGTTCCAGCACCGGGCAGGCGTCAGTCCGTATACATCGCCTTACGGCTTCGCACGGACCTGTGTTTTTAGTAAACAGTCGCTTCTCGCTGGTCTCTGCGGCCACCCCCAGCTCAGAGCGTAAAGCTCATCACCGGACATGGCCCCCCTTCTCCCGAAGTTACGGGGGCATTTTGCCGAGTTCCTTAACCATAGTTCACCCGAACGCCTCGGTATTCTCTACCTGACCACCTGAGTCGGTTTAGGGTACGGGCCGCCATGAAACTCGCTAGAGGCTTTTCTCGACAGCATAGGATCATCCACTTCACCACAATCGGCTCGGCATCAGGTCTCACCCTGCATGAGTGACGGATTTACCTACCACTCGGGCTACACCCTTACCCCGGGACAACCACCGCCCGGGATGGACTACCTTCCTGCGTCACCCCATCACTCACCTACTAACCGCTTGGTCCGGCGGCTCCACCACTTTCCTTTCCCCGAAGGGTCCGGAACGGCTTCACGGCCTTAGCATCACGATGCTCGATGTTTGACGCTTCACAGCGGGTACCGGAATATCAACCGGTTATCCATCGACTACGCCTGTCGGCCTCGCCTTAGGTCCCGACTTACCCTGGGCAGATCAGCTTGACCCAGGAACCCTTAGTCAATCGGCGCAAACGTTTCTCACGTTTGTATCGCTACTCATGCCTGCATTCTCACTCGTGAACCGTCCACAACTCGCTTCCGCGGCTGCTTCACCCGGCACACGACGCTCCCCTACCCATCCATACAGGCGTTGGCCCTATTGTATGAATGACACGACTTCGGCGGTACGCTTGAGCCCCGCTACATTGTCGGCGCGGAATCACTAGACCAGTGAGCTATTACGCACTCTTTCAAGGGTGGCTGCTTCTAAGCCAACCTCCTGGTTGTCTGTGCGACTCCACATCCTTTCCCACTTAGCGTACGCTTGGGGGCCTTAGTCGATGCTCTGGGCTGTTTCCCTCTCGACCATGGAGCTTATCCCCCACAGTCTCACTGCCGCGCTCTCACTTACCGGCATTCGGAGTTTGGCTAAGGTCAGTAACCCGGTAGGGCCCATCGCCTATCCAGTGCTCTACCTCCGGCAAGAAACACACGACGCTGCACCTAAATGCATTTCGGGGAGAACCAGCTATCACGGAGTTTGATTGGCCTTTCACCCCTAACCACAGGTCATCCCCCAGGTTTTCAACCCTGGTGGGTTCGGTCCTCCACGAAGTCTTACCTCCGCTTCAACCTGCCCATGGCTAGATCACTCCGCTTCGGGTCTTGAGCGTGCTACTGAAACGCCCTATTCGGACTCGCTTTCGCTACGGCTTCCCCACTCGGGTTAACCTCGCAACACACCGCAAACTCGCAGGCTCATTCTTCAAAAGGCACGCAGTCACGAGAACAAGGCAAGCCTCGTTCCGACGCTCCCACGGCTTGTAGGCACACGGTTTCAGGTACTATTTCACTCCGCTCCCGCGGTACTTTTCACCATTCCCTCACGGTACTATCCGCTATCGGTCACCAGGGAATATTTAGGCTTAGCGGGTGGTCCCGCCAGATTCACACGGGATTTCTCGGGCCCCGTGCTACTTGGGTGTCTTTCAAACGAGCCGTTGACGTTTCGACTACGGGGGTCTTACCCTCTACGCCGGGCCTTTCGCATGCCCTTCGCCTACATCAACGGTTTCTGACTCGTCTCACGGCCGGCAGACCGTAAAAGAAAGATCCCGCAACCCCGTATACGCAACCCCTGCCGGGTCTCACACGCATACGGTTTGGCCTCATCCGGTTTCGCTCGCCACTACTCCCGGAATCACGGTTGTTTTCTCTTCCTGCGGGTACTGAGATGTTTCACTTCCCCGCGTTCCCTCCACTTGCCCTATGTGTTCAGGCAAGGGTGACAGCCCATGACGACTGCCGGGTTTCCCCATTCGGAAACCCCCGGATCAAAGCCTGGTTGACGACTCCCCGGGGACTATCGTGGCCTCCCACGTCCTTCATCGGTTCCTGGTGCCAAGGCATCCACCGTGCGCCCTTAAAAACTTGGCCACAGATGCTCGCGTTCACTGTGCAGTTCTCAAACAACGACCAGCCACCCATCACCCCGAACCAGAAGTCCGAGTGCACTGGGGCCGGCGACTGAGGAAAAATCCATTCCCTCAGACACCCAACAGCGTGCCCGACACCCTCACCCCACCCAACTCACGTTCCACGCCGAAGCAGTACTAGTGACCTGAAGCAGGCCGAGTGTGCCGAATAGTCAACGTTCCACCCATGAGCAACCAGCATCAGACATTCGCCGATGTACTGGCCTCTGACCAACCGAAGCTGGTGAGAAGTGCTCCTTAGAAAGGAGGTGATCCAGCCGCACCTTCCGGTACGGCTACCTTGTTACGACTTCGTCCCAATCGCTAGTCCCACCTTCGACAGCTCCCTCCCACAAGGGGTTGGGCCACCGGCTTCGGGTGTTACCAACTTTCGTGACGTGACGGGCGGTGTGTACAAGGCCCGGGAACGTATTCACCGCAGCAATGCTGATCTGCGATTACTAGCAACTCCGACTTCATGGGGTCGAGTTGCAGACCCCAATCCGAACTGAGACCGGCTTTTTGAGATTCGCTCCACCTCACGGTATCGCAGCTCATTGTACCGGCCATTGTAGCACGTGTGCAGCCCAAGACATAAGGGGCATGATGACTTGACGTCGTCCCCACCTTCCTCCGAGTTGACCCCGGCGGTCTCCTGTGAGTCCCCATCACCCCGAAGGGCATGCTGGCAACACAGGACAAGGGTTGCGCTCGTTGCGGGACTTAACCCAACATCTCACGACACGAGCTGACGACAGCCATGCACCACCTGTACACCGACCACAAGGGGGGCACTATCTCTAATGCTTTCCGGTGTATGTCAAGCCTTGGTAAGGTTCTTCGCGTTGCGTCGAATTAAGCCACATGCTCCGCTGCTTGTGCGGGCCCCCGTCAATTCCTTTGAGTTTTAGCCTTGCGGCCGTACTCCCCAGGCGGGGAACTTAATGCGTTAGCTGCGGCACCGACGACGTGGAATGTCGCCAACACCTAGTTCCCACCGTTTACGGCGTGGACTACCAGGGTATCTAATCCTGTTCGCTCCCCACGCTTTCGCTCCTCAGCGTCAGTAATGGCCCAGAGATCCGCCTTCGCCACCGGTGTTCCTCCTGATATCTGCGCATTTCACCGCTACACCAGGAATTCCGATCTCCCCTACCACACTCTAGCTAGCCCGTATCGAATGCAGACCCGGGGTTAAGCCCCGGGCTTTCACACCCGACGTGACAAGCCGCCTACGAGCTCTTTACGCCCAATAATTCCGGACAACGCTTGCGCCCTACGTATTACCGCGGCTGCTGGCACGTAGTTAGCCGGCGCTTCTTCTGCAGGTACCGTCACTTTCGCTTCTTCCCTGCTGAAAGAGGTTTACAACCCGAAGGCCGTCATCCCTCACGCGGCGTCGCTGCATCAGGCTTTCGCCCATTGTGCAATATTCCCCACTGCTGCCTCCCGTAGGAGTCTGGGCCGTGTCTCAGTCCCAGTGTGGCCGGTCGCCCTCTCAGGCCGGCTACCCGTCGTCGCCTTGGTGAGCCATTACCTCACCAACAAGCTGATAGGCCGCGGGCTCATCCTTCACCGCCGGAGCTTTACACCATCAAGGATGCCCAAGATGGTCATATCCGGTATTAGACCCCGTTTCCAGGGCTTGTCCCAGAGTGAAGGGCAGATTGCCCACGTGTTACTCACCCGTTCGCCACTAATCCCCACCGAAGTGGTTCATCGTTCGACTTGCATGTGTTAAGCACGCCGCCAGCGTTCGTCCTGAGCCAGGATCAAACTCTCCGTGAATGTTTTCCCGTAATCGGGATGACACCACGAGAGCGGTGCGAGAGGAGGAATATCCTCTCGCACACAGCGTCCTCGCTGTGTTATTTCAAAGGAACCTCGCCCCCTCGTAACCGAGAGGAACGGGGTATCAACATATCTGGCGTTGACTTTTGGCACGCTGTTGAGTTCTCAAGGAACGGTCGCTTCCTTTGTACTCACCCTCTCGGGCTTTCCTCCGGGCGCTTCCCTTCGGTCTTGCGTTTCCGACTCTATCAGATCTTTTCTCGATCTGATTTCCTCGGCGCTTTCCAGGTTCCCGCTTCCGCGTTTCCCTTTCCGGCGGTTCCGACTCTATCAGACCCTTTCGGCGTCTGACTCCCAGTCAGAGGGGGCTTGCCTTCCCGGCTGTTGGGCCGTTCCGACGTCTCAAACCTTAGCCGATCCGTCCGGCGATTCCCAATCGGGCCGCCGAGTCCATATTCGAATTTGAATTCGGGCACGCCGAAATCAATCCGGTCAGGGGTCGTGCTGGTGTTTGAGGGTGCCGCTCGAGGCGGCTGAGGTGCGGTCGCAGAACCGTTACGGCTCTGCGGCAACCCGAAGAACTGTACGGATCAGACAAGGGCGTGTCAACACCCTGCTGTCAAGATCTTTAGGTCGCCCGCGGTGACGGCTCAGTCGAGGTCGCTGAGCCGGCCACCGGCGTCCGGCTGGGCGTGCTCCACCCTGCGCAGCAGCCGGGTCAGGACCTCGCCGAGCACGACACGCTCCACGGGGGTCAGGTCCTGGAGCAGCTCCTCCTCGAACACGGTCGCCATGCGCATCGCCTCCAGCCACTTCTCGCGGCCGCCGGGGGTCAGCTCCACGATGACCCGGACGCGGTTGGACTCGTCACGGTCCCGGGTGACCAGGCCCTCGGCGACCATGCGGTCGATCCGGTGGGTCATGGCGGCCGGGGTGAGGCCGAGCCGCTTGGCCAGTTCGCCGGGGCCCATGCGGTACGGGACGCCGGAAAGCACGAGCGCCTTGAGGACCTCCCACTCGGCGTTGCTGATGCCGAGGGCGGCGGTCTGGCGGCCGTACGCGACGTTCATGCGGCGGTTCAGCCGGGAGAGCGCCGACACGATCTTCTCGACCTGGGGGTCGAGGTCCTGGAACTCGCGCTGGTACGCCGCGATCTGTTCTTCGAGTGTCGGCTCCGCGACGCCGGGGGTGTCGGCCATGGACGCAGTATCGCACGCACCTCCTTTGCCTCGAAGTCCTTCGATGTGTACTCTTTAGCTTCGAAGTCTTCAGGTCTAACTAGTGGAAGAGGTGAACGTGACCAGGGCGATGGGCGCAGCGATGCGCCGGATCCACGTGGGTAACGCACTCAGCGCGTTCGGGCTCGGCTTCACCGTCCCCTACCTGTACGTCTATGTGGCGCAGGTGCGGGGACTGGGAGCCGTGACAGCGGGACTGGTGCTCGCCGTCTTCGCCGTGGCCGCGCTGATCGTGCTGCCGTTCGCCGGCCGGGCGATCGTGCGGCGCGGCCCGCTGCCGGTCCTGGTCGCCGCTCTGGTGACCGCCGCCCTGGGCGCGCTGAGCCTCGGTCTCGCGGGCGCCGCCGCCACCGTGCTGCTCTCCGCGGCGGCGCTCGGCGCCGGACAGGCCGTGATGCAGCCGGCCCTCGCGACGATGATCGTGGACTGTTCGACGGCGGACACCCGCTCGCGGGCGTTCGCGATGCAGTTCTTCCTCCAGAACCTGGGGCTGGGCGTCGGCGGTCTCATCGGCGGCCACCTCGTCGACACCACCCGCGCGTCCTCGTTCACGCTGCTGTTCGCGATCGAGGCGGCCGTGTTCCTGCTGCTGGTCGGTGTGGTGGCGACGGTGCGGATGCCGCACTCGCCACGGATCGAGGACGCGCCCGCGCGGTCGGCGAAGGGCGGCTGGAAGCAGTTGCTCGGGAACCGGACGATGGTGCAGTTGTGCGTGCTGGGCTTCGTACTGTTCTTCGCCTGCTACGGACAGTTCGAGTCGGGCCTGAGCGCGTACGGGGTGGAGGCCGCCGGGATATCCACCTCGGCGCTGGGGACGGCGCTGGCCGCGAACACCCTGATGATCGTGGTGGCCCAGTTCGCCGTGCTGAGGTTCGTGGAGCGGCGGCGCCGGTCCCGGGTGATCGCCGGGGTCGGGCTGATCTGGGCCGTGGCCTGGCTGGCCGCCGGGTACGCGGGGCTGGGGCACGGCAGCCAGGAGATGGCCACGGCCGCGTTCGTGTCGACGTACGCGCTGTTCGGGCTGGGCGAGGCGATGCTGTCGCCGACGGTCGCGCCGCTGGTCGCCGATCTGGCCCCGGAGGGCATGGCCGGGCAGTACAACTCGGCTTTCGCACTGGTCAAGCAACTGGCGCTGGCGGTCGGCCCGGCGGTGGGCGGCCCTCTGGGCGCGTCGCTGCACGCGCCGTACGTCGTGACCTTCCTGCTGTTCTCGCTGGGAATCACCTACCTGGCGCTGCGGCTGGGGCGGCAGCTCACCGCCGTCCAGGACCAGCCGTGGCTGGCGCGGTCCAGCCGGGTGGTCACGCGTGGTGGTGCGTCCACGGAGCCGGTGGCCGCGGAGGCGTAGGGCGCCCGTTGCCGTGCCGCGCGGCGGCGCCACTGACCGCAGCGGCGGTGGCTGTAGGGGGTCGGCGCTCGGCGGTGGTCAGCGCTTGGGCAGGACGAACTCGCACCACACCGCTTTGCCGCCGTCCGGCGTGCGGCGGCAGCCCCAGCTTGTGGCGATCGTCGCCACGATGGCGATGCCCCGGCCGGACTCGTCGCCGGGTTCGGCGCGGCGGCGCCGGGGCAGGTGGTCGTCGCCGTCGGTGACCTCCACGATGAGGCGGCGGTCGGTGCGGCGGAGTCTGAGGCGCATGGGCGGGGTGCCGTGCTGGAGGCTGTTGGCGACCAGTTCGCTGGCGGCGAGGACACCGAGGTCGTGCAGCTCGGTGGGGAAGCGCCAGCTTGTGAGGACGCCGGAGGCGAAGGCACGCGCGCGGGGGGCCGCTTCGACACCGCCGAGGAGTTCCAGGGCCGCGTTGCGGAAGAGGTCGCCGTCGGGGCCCGTGCGGGCGGGGTGCTGGAGGACGAGGACGGCCACGTCGTCGTCGTGGTCGGCGGTGACCCCGGCCGAGCGGACCAGGCGGTCGCAGACGACCTGCGGGGTGCCGGTGGCCCCGGCGAGGGCGCCGGCGAGCGAGGCGATGCCCTCGTCCAGGTCGGCGTCCCGGCGCTCGACCAGGCCGTCGGTGTAGAGGACGGCCGTGGCGCCGGGGCCGAGGGCGATGGAGCCGGAGGAGTGCATCCAGCCGCCGGTGCCGAGGGGCGGGCCGGTGGGTTCGTCGGTGCGGGAGACGGTGCCGTTCTCGTCGCGGACCAGGATCGGCAGATGGCCCGCGGAGGCGTACACCAGGCGGCCCTCGCTGGGGTCGTGGACGGCGTAGCAGCAGGTGGCGATCTGATGGGGGTCGATCTCGGTGGCGAGGCCGTCCAGTAGCTGGAGCACCTCGTGCGGAGGGAGGTCCAGGCGGGCGTAGGCGCGGACGGCCGTGCGGAGCTGGCCCATGACGGCGGCGGCGCGCACCCCGCGGCCCATGACGTCGCCGATGACCAGGGCGGTGCGGCCACCGCCGAGGGTGATCACGTCGTACCAGTCGCCGCCGACCGCCGCCTCGGTGCCGCCGGGCTGGTAGGTGGCGGCGATGCGCAGGTCGTCGGGCTGTTCCAGTTCCTGTGGGAGCAGGGAGCGCTGGAGGGTGACGGCGGTTTCCCGCTGGCGGCGCTCGCTGGCGCGCAGGCGTTCGGCGGCCTCGGCGTGGTCGGTGACGTCCGTGGCGAAGACCAGTACGCCGGCGCCGCGGTCGCCGTCCTCGGCGACGGGGGTGCAGGTGAAGGTGTACGAGCGGCCGTCTACGGCCTTGCGGGACTTCAGGGTGCGGGGTCTGCCGCTGCGCAGTACCTGGTCGAGGAGCGGGAACAGGCCCAGTTGGGCGAGTTCGGGCAGGGCCTCGCGGGCGGGGGCGCAGGTGGGCCGGGTGCCGAAGGCCGCCGTGTAGGCGTCGTTGACGTAGGCGATGCGGTGGTCCGGGCCGTGGACGAGGGCGACGAGGGCCGGGACGCGGTCGAGCACTTCACGCGCGGGCAGTTCGTCGACCGCGGGCACCGGGGGTGTGCCGTCGGCGGACCGTTCGGCGCGGGCCGCGGGCACGGAGCCTTCTCCCCGCCGGTCCGGGGGGACCGGCGTCTTGGTCCGCGCGGCAGCGCGGCGCTGCGTTCCGGGGAGCCGGGCGCTCCAGCGCGTGAAGTTCACTTGGGGAAGGCCTCGTGGGTGCTGGGGCGGGCGGGTGGCCCGTCCGACGTCGTGGGGCAGTCTGGCAGGGAGCGGGCCGCGGCGAGCGACAACCGTCAGACGCCGGGGCGCGCCGTGGAGTTCCCGGGTCGGGTCAGGACGACCCCTTCGGGTCGTCGGAGGGGTCGTGAGGGGACTTTCCACCGGCCGCAAGTTCGAATTCCGCTCGGGGGTGTTCGAGTGAGCCGAGCGAGACGATCTCGCGTTTGAAGAGTCCGGCGAGGGTCCATTCGGCGAGCACCCGGGCCTTGCGGTTGAAGGTGGGCACCCGGCTGAGGTGGTACACGCGGTGCATTAACCAGGCAGGGTAGCCCTTCAGCCGGCGGCCGTAGACCTGGGCGACGCCCTTGTGCAGGCCGAGGGAGGCGACCGAGCCGACGTACTTGTGCGCGTACGTCTCCAGGGGCTCACCGCGCAGGGAGTGCGCGATGTTGTCGCCGAGGGTGCGGGCCTGGCGGACCGCGTGCTGGGCGTTGGGGGCGGTCTCGGCGCCGGGTACGGCGGCCGTGACGTCGGGTACGGCGGCGGCGTCGCCCGCGGCCCAGGCGTGCTCCGTGCCGTCGATCGTTAGCTGGGCCGTGCACCTGAGCCGGCCGCGGTCGGTGCGCGGGAGGCCGGTGGCGGCGAGCAGCGGGTGCGGTCGCACGCCGGCGGTCCACACGACCGTACGGGTCGGGAAGCGCTGGCCGTCGCTGAGGACGGCGACGCGGCCGGCGCAGGACTCCAGGCGGGTGTCGAGCAGCACCTGGATGTTGCGGCGGCGCAGCTCGGTGACGGTGTAGCGGCCCATCTCCACGCCGACCTCGGGGAGGATGCGGTCGGTGGCCTCCACGAGGATCCACTTCATGTCGTCGGGGTGGATGTTGTGGTAGTAGCGAGCGGTGTAGCGGGCCATGTCCTCCAGCTCGCCGAGGGCCTCCACGCCCGCGTAGCCGCCGCCGACGAACACGAAGGTGAGGGCGGCGTCGCGGATGGCGGGGTCGCGGGTGGAGGAGGCGATGTCCATCTGTTCGATGACGTGGTTGCGCAGGCCGATGGCCTCCTCGACGGTCTTGAAGCCGATGCCGTACTCCGCGAGGCCGGGGACGGGCAGGGTGCGGGAGACCGAGCCGGGGGCGAGCACGAGTTCGTCGTAGCCGAGGAGTTCGGCGGGTCGGCCCTCCTCGGCGGTGGCGAGCGTGCTGACGGCGGCGGTGCGGGTCGCGTGGTCCAGGGACGTCACCTCCCCGACGACCACGTGGCAGCGGTCCAGGACGCGGCGCAGCGGGACGACGACATGCCGCGGGGAGATCGAGCCGGCGGCGGCCTCCGGAAGGAAGGGCTGGTACGTCATGTACGGGTCCGGAGTGACGACCGTGATGTCGACCTCGCCCCTCCGCAGCTCGCCCTTCAGCTTCCGCTGGAGGCGCAGGGCCGTGTACATCCCGACGTAGCCGCCGCCGACAACCAGAATGCGCGCACGTTCCTTCACCGTCCCATGACGCACCCGGCGCAGTTGTTTGTCCACAGCCCCGGCAATTTGTGTGACCGGCGGCCTGGTGTGCCCAAGGTCGGCCGCGGTGTCCCCGCAGGACGAATCGGGGCAGGTCAGCGGGGGCGGGCGACAGTGCACGAAGGGGCGCAATCGGGGCGTACGTGCTCCGTACTCCGATCGGGGGGCGCACTGTGCGGAACCTGCCCCTTCTGAATTGACTGCCTCTCAACTATGTTCGTGTGTCGACGGGGTGTAGGGACTGTGGTCGAGCGGGTCCGCGACGGGCGGGTCCGGTCGGGACCGATGCCACTTCCGCGCACTTCGCATTCAGTGGCGGGGAGTCTCCGGGGGGAGACGTCATTACCGGGGGAAACACATGCATGTTCAGGACAAGCATTGGGCATCTACGGCCACCATCACGCCCGGTGGCGGATCGATGACCGCGGCGATGGGCGACGGACGCGCGGACGGGGCGCGTACGACACCGCTGCGGGTGGACGCACAGCGCAATCTGGAACACGTGCTGCGTGCGGCGCGTGAGGTGTTCGGCGAGCTGGGTTACGGCGCGCCGATGGAGGACGTGGCGCGACGCGCGCGGGTCGGGGTCGGCACGGTGTACCGGCGCTTCCCGAGCAAGGACGTGCTGGTCCGGCGGATCGCTCAGGAGGAGACGGCACGGCTGACCGAGCAGGCGCGGACCGCGCTCGGGCAGGAGGACGAGCCGTGGTCGGCTCTGTCGCGGTTCCTGCGGACGTCCGTGGCGTCGGGGGCCGGACGGCTGCTGCCGCCGCAGGTGCTGCGGGTCGGCTCCGCCGGTCCGGACGAGTCGGAGGCGTCAGGTGGGCCGGCCGGCTCGGTGGGGATCGTCCCGCCGGTCGAAGCGGTCGCCCGGGTCTCCTCGGTCTCCTCGGCCGAGGAGACCCGGATGCCCCAGCAGCGGGTGCAGCCGGGCGGTGGTGAGCTGCGGCTGGTGGCGGACGAGGTCTCGCTGACGGCCGACGACACCGGGGCCGGGGCACTGCTCGAGGTGGTCGGGCAGCTCGTGGAGCGGGCGCGCGCGGCGGGTGAGCTGCGGGCGGACGTGTCCGTGGGCGACGTGCTGTTGGTGATCGCCACGGCGGCCCCGTCACTGCCGGACGCGGCACAGCAGGCGGCGGCGTCCGCGCGGCTGCTGGACATCCTGCTGGAGGGACTCCGGTCCCGGCCGGTGTAGGCGGGGACTCCGGTCCCGGCCGGTGTGACCGCCGCTGGCTTCGGTCCTGCCGTCGGCGGAATGCCGTCTCCCACCCGCGCCCGTGCGGCTGTCCCAGTCGTACGGGCGCGGGTGTCCCCTGTCGCGGGTGACCTCTGTCGCGCGCCGTCGCCGGCCGGGGTGTTCGAGTGGGGTGGGAGAAGTCCGCTCGGACGAGTGGATGGGCTCTGTGACGGGCCCTCCGGGCGAACGCGCTGTGGCACTCTGAGCCGGTGTCGGGTTGGGCTGGGCCGGTGTCGGGGGCTTTCCGTGATGGGCGTTGACGGGTGGGGCGAGTCACGCGGTGACGACGGGGAGACGGAAGCCCACGGGCTGACCTCACCCCACGTGCCCCACCAGGGCGGGCGCCCCGCTGCCGTCGGCGGCCCGGGTGGCGAGAGCGTGCCGGCCCAGCGCGAGGGGAGCGTCCTGCCGCCGCCCCGGGAGACACCCCCCGCCGACGGCGAGCTGATCGGGCGGATGCGCGCCGGTGACGACTCGGCCTACGAAGAGCTGTACCGGCGGCACGCGGACGCGGTGCGGCGGTACGCGCGCGGCTGCTGCCGGGACGGGCACACCGCCGACGACCTCACCGCCGAGGTGTTCGCGCGGATGCTGCAAGCGGTGCGGGGCGGGTCGGGCCCCCGACACGCCGTACGGGCCTACCTGCTGACCTCCGTGCGGCATGTCGCCGCGCACTGGAGCCGGTCCGCCCGGCGCGAGCAGCTCGTCGAAGACTTCGCCGTCTTCGCCCAACAGGCCGCACTGAAGACAGAGTTACCCGACGCCGGTACCGCCGCGGTCGGCGCCGACGTGCGCGCCCTGCACGAGGCCGAGCAGTCCATGGCCATGCGGGCCTTCCGGTCGCTGCCCGAACGCTGGCAGGCCGTGCTGTGGCACACCGAGGTGGAGGACGAGTCCCCCAGCGAGGTCGCCGTGCTGTTCGGCCTGGACGCCAACGGCACCCGGGTGCTCGCCAGCCGCGCCCGGGAAGGGCTGAAGCAGGCCTACCTCCAGGCCCACGTCAGCGCCGCCCTCGCCCAGGACGGGGAGTGCGCCCGCTACGCCGACCAGCTCGGCACGTACGCCCGCCGCAAACTGCGTGTCCGCGCCGAGCGGGGCCTGCGCAAGCACCTGGCGGAGTGCGCGAAGTGCCGGCTGGCGGCGGCGCAGATCGAGGAGGTGGCCGGCGGTATCCCCGGTGTCGTACCGGTCGCGGTCATCGGCTGGTTCGGGGCCGTCGGGTACGCCAAGGCCCTCGGGATCGTGGCCGGCAGCGCCGGGGCCGGGGCTGCCGGCGCCACCGCGGCCACCGGGTCGTCCGGCGGGGCGGGCGGCGGGGCCGCGGCCTCGGAGGGGCTCGGGGCGCCGGTGAAAGCGGGCATCGCGGCCGGTGTCGTCGCGGTGGCCGTCGCGGCGGTGGCGCTGGCCCTGGTGAACGACGGTCGTCCGGCGAAGGAGGCCGCCCGGCCGCGGCCGCCCACGCCGATCGTGCGGTCGCAGGCTCCGACGCCCACGCCGCCGGCACAGCCGGCACCGCCGACGAGGCTGACGCGTCCGGGGCGGCCGGAGAAGAAGAAGAAGCCGATGCCCCAACCGGTCGCCCTCACCCCGGAGCCGACGGCGCCGGCACCCACCGCGCCCGCATCCCCGTCACCGCCTCCGTCCCCGGCCCCCAGCCGCACCCCCACCCCCGAACCGACGCCCACCCCCGCGCCGAAGCCCGCGCCCACCCCGCCCCGGACGCCCGTCCCGGCGCCCACCCCCACCGCCGGTGGCCGCCGTCTACCGGCTGAGCGAGCTGCGCTACGACCTCGACGGCGACGGCACCCGGCCGGAGATCTCCCTGGGCGGCAGCGGCTGGGTGTGGCAGCGGTACGGCATGTCGGTCGGCGGCGGCCGGTACGCGCACGGGGTGACCGTGTCCGGCCGGTCCTCCGTCACCATCGCCCTCAACCGCCGGTGCACCGCCTACGACGCACTGGCCGGCGTCGACGACCTCACCCTCGGCCTGGGCAGGGTCTCGTTCTCCGTGTACGCCGACGGGGTCCGGCTCTGGCGGTCCCCCCTGGTCGGGGGCCGCGACCCGGCCGCCCCCGTCCATGTGGACCTGACCGGCCGCGGGACCGTACGGCTCGTGGTGGAGCCGTACCGCACCGCCTTCGACCGGGCGGCGCTCGCGGACTGGGCAAAGTCCCGGTTCACCTGCCGCTAGGCCGTGCCGGGCCGGACACACCGGGCGTCACTCGACGGCCGCCGGGACGCCCAGCTCCCGCAGGACGTCCGCGACGCCGAGGGACGCGCCCCGGGCGCTCTCGGCCGCGTAACGGTCGGCCGGGAGGGCCGCGCGGGCACCGGCGCGCACCCGGGCGGCGACGCCGCGCTCGGGCTCGGGCCGCGGGCGGCCGTCCCGCCAGTGGTCCGCGGCGGCGAACAGCCGGAGGGCGCTCGGCAGATCACCGAGCCGGGCCAGCAGGCCGGCGGCGATGTCCACCAGCCCCGCCGTGATCGACTCGGCACCCCCCTGCTCCACGGCCTCGCGCAGGGCCTGCGCCACGATCGGCAGGCCGTGTGCCGGACCGGACTCGTCGGCCGTGAGCAGCGCCTCGACCGTGCGCTGGGCCGCCACGAACTGCGGAGGACGGGTGCTCCCCCGCACGACCGCGCAGGTCGCCTCGTACAGCTCGCGGGCGCGGGCGGCGCAGCCGTCCTGCAGGGCGATGTGGGCGCGCAGCAGCATGACGAAGGCGCGTGACTCCGGCACCACGTACCGGTCGGCGGCCGTTTCCGCCTCGTCCAGGGCGGCGAGCGCGGCCTTCCGGTCGCCGGAGCGGTAGGAGATCTCGGCGAGGCGGGCCAACAGGAACGGGGACTCCGCGTACGCGCCGACCTCGTAGGCGAGCCGCAGTGCCTCCTCGTACTCGGCGCGTGCCGCGTCGAACCGGCCGCGGGCCATCGCCGCCTCGCCGGCCGCGCCGCACACCTGGGCCCGCATCCAGCGGTCGCCGACGCGCCGGCTAAGCTGCCGCAGCTCGGCCAGGTCCTCGTCGACGCCCTCCAGGTTGCCCGGCGAGTCGACGGTCACGTGGGTGCGGAACATCAGGGCGACGCCCACCTCCCAGGCACCGCCGTGGCGGCGGCAGTTGGCGACGGCCTGTGTCAGGTCCGGGTGGACGTCGGCCGGGGCACCCAGGTAGTGGGCGGTCAGCGGCCAGACGAGGCCCGGGAGCCGGGCCGCCCGCGGGCCCCCCGGCTCGTAGGCGGCGCGCACGCGCGCGACGTACTCCGGGGCCCGGTCGTCGGCCGTGAGGTTCTCCGCTCTGGAGTCGGACGTCAGGAACAGGTCGAGCATGCGCAGGTCCGTCCGCAGCTCGTGCAGCGGATGCCCGGCCTCGCCGTCTGGGGCGGCGAGGAAGGCGCCCACCGGGTCGGCCGACTCGACCAGCGCCATCAGGCCGCCGTCCGGCGCGCCCGCGGACACGGCGTCCAGGGCGACGCCCAGGCGGAGCACCAGCCGTACCCACCTCACGGCCTCCTGGCGGTGGTTGCGCAGCCACCAGAACCAGCCGATGGCCAGGACGACGGCGCCCGCCCCGGCCTCGTCGCCCGCGCGCACCGCGCGGTCCAGGGCCGCGCGGACGTTGTCCAGCTCGGTCTCCAGACGGGAGATCCAGGGCAACTGGGCCGCCGACCGCAGTCGCGGCTCCGCCTCCTCCACGAGGGCCCGCACCCACGCGCGGTGGCGTCGCTCGGCCGCTTCGCGCAGGCCGGGGACCTCGGCGGCGCGCTCGGTGGCGTACTCGTGGATGGTCTCCAGCATGCGGTAGCGCATGCCGGAGGCGGTGCCGTCGGGGTCGTGCGGGGCGGCGACGACGAGGGACTTGTCGACCAGCGCACCGAGCAGCTCCGCCACCGGGCCGGTGCACACGGCCTCGGCCGCGGCGAGGTCCCAGCCGCCGGCGAACACCGAAACCTCGCGCAGGACCGTCCGTTCCCGCTCGTCCAGCAGGTCCCAGGACCAGTCGACGACCGCGCGCAGGGTCTGCTGGCGGGGCAGGACCGTACGGCTGCCGGAGGTGAGCAGGCGGAAGCGGTCGTCCAGCCGGTCGGCGATCTGCCGTGGGGTCAGCAGCCTGAGCCGGGCGGCGGCCAGCTCGATCGCGAGTGGCAGCCCGTCCAGGCGGCGGCAGATCTCCGTCACGGCCGCGGTGTCGCCGAGGACGGTGTCGGCGTCGGGCCGGACGGCCTTCGCGCGCTCGGCGAAGAGGTGGTGCGCCTGCTCCGGGACGAGGGGCTCGACCGGGCGCACCGACTCACCCGGGACGCCGAGGGGTTCCCGGCTGGTCGCGAGGACCGTGAGGCCGGGGCAGTGGGTGAGGAGGGTCTCGGCGAGGGTGGCCGCCGCGCCGATGACGTGCTCGCAGTTGTCGAGGATCAACAGTTGGCTGCGCGGGGCGCAGTACTCGACCAGCAGCGCCGTGGGGTCGGCCTGCGGGGTCGCCAGTTCGTTGCCCAGCAGCACGGTCTCGCGCATACCGAGGGCGCTGACCACCGCGCCGGGCACCGCCTCCGGCCGGTCGAGCGGGGCCAGTTCGGCCAGCCAGGCCGAGGGGAACGCGGCGGCGGCCTCCTCGGCGAGACGGGTCTTCCCGGAGCCGCCCGGTCCGGTGAGCGTGACCAGGCGGGCCCTGTGCACATCCGAACGAATGGCCTCCAGCTCCGGTTCCCGCCCGACGAAGGACGTCAGACGGGGACGGAGATTACCGGTGCGCCGGGGAGGCCGGGCGCGGTGCGGTACCTCCGGGTGCACCGGAGGCGCCGGGTGCGCGGGGGGCATCGGGTGCGCCGGATCCACTGAGCGCGCCGGGTTCTCCTGTTGCAGCAACGCCGTGTGCAGGGAGCGGAGTTCCGGGCCGGGATCGGTGCCGAGGGTGTCGGCGAGGGTGCGGCGGACGGACTCGTAGGCGGTGAGGGCGTCGGCCGGACGGCCCGTGTCCCGCAGAGCGCGGATCAGGAGGGCGTGCAGGGGTTCGTCGTACGGGTGCGCCGTGGCCAGTTCCCTCAGCTCCGGTACGGCCTCCTGGGCGCGGCCGAGGGCGAGCGCGGCGGCGGCGCGGGCACGGGCCGCGTCCAGACGGAGGGCGTCCGGGCGGGCGGCGGCGGTGCGGTCGGGCAGGTCGGCGAGAGCCGGGCCGTGCCAGAGGGCGAGGGCCTCGGTGAGCGTGCGGTGGGCGGTGGCCGGGTCGCCGGCGGTGAGGGCGTGGGTGCCGACGCGGGTGAGCCGCTCGAAGACGTGCAGGTCCACGTCGTCCTCGGTCGCTTCCAGGCGGTATCCGCCGGGCGCGTAGGTGACGGCGTGCCTGCCGAGGGTACGGCGGAGACGGCCGACGAGTGCCTGGAGGGCGGCGGGGGCGTCCTGGGGCGGGGCGTCCGCCCAGATCTCGCCGATGAGGGTGTCGGGGGTGGTGGTGCGGCCGGGGCGGAGGGCGAGGGCGGCGAGGAGCGTACGCAGGCGTGGGCCGCCGATGGGCAGGGGGGTGCCCTGGTCGTCCGCTGCTCGGGTCACGCCCAGAATTCTGTACCGCACCAGGGCATTGTCGCGGGAGACGGCAGCCGGGGCACGGGGGTTTCGCGACCGGCGGAGCGCTGCCACCGGGCGGGGGCCGGGCTGCTGACCCGCTTCGGCTGGGTCTCCGGTGCCGCCGGATCGAGCCGTTCACCCACGCCGACAGGGGCTCCGGTGCTGTCGCCGGCCGGGGGCCGGGCCGCTCACCCGCGCTCGCGGGGTGCCGCCGCGCCCACCCGTGCCGCCCCAGCGGCACGACTGCCCGCAGCCACGGCGCGCATGCCCGCCCCCCACACGCCACCCCGCGCCCCGACGAACCCTCACGCCCCCGGTGTCAGCGCTCCCCGTCTGGGCTGGATTCCCGAGGGGACCGCTCGGGAGCGGGAGGGGGTGCCCGTCCAGCAGGTGCCGCGGCGGCCGAGGAGGCGGTGGAGCCAGAGTTCGAGGGAGACGAGGCCGGCCAGCCCGTCGAGGGGCAGCGCCTCGCCCGCCGCGGCGGTGCGCAGGGCCTTGCGGACGACGCGGGCCTCGATCAGTCCGGCGTCGGCCAGGAGGGGGCTGGAGAAGAGGTCCAGGAGGGAGTCGGCGGCGACGCGGAGACCCGCGCGCGCGGCTGCCGCCGAGGAGCCGTGGGAGGGGGTGCCCCAGCCGGGCGGGAGGTCGGTGACGCCGGAGCCCGCCAGGACCGTACGGAGGATGGCGGACCGTGCGCCGGGCTGGACGCGCAGGGCTTCGGGCAGGTCGCGGCAGGCGCGGACGACCTGGTTGTCGAGGAACGGCGCGTGCAGCCGCTGGGAGCGGATCTCCGCGGCCTGCTCCAGTACGCGGAGGTCGGCGGCGTGCCGGGCGAGCGCCGCACGCGCGCGGTAGTCGCCGGGACGCTGCGCGCCGGTCCCGGAGCGGTCGGCCTCCGCCTGGAGCAGAACCGATACTTCAGCCAGCGCCTCACCCGTCAGCCAGCGGGCGGCCGGCCCCGGTCCGGCCCAGGTCAGCGCGGCGAGCGACGCGCCGACCGCTCCCTTGGGCTCGTCGAAGCGGCGCCGCATCAGCCGCTCGGCCAGCACCTCCAGGCCCGCCCGGTAGGGGGTGCGGGCGAGCCGCCGGGCCGCGCCGTACACGCGCGCGGGGACCAGCACCGAGCCGTCGGCCCGGGCGAGCGCGGCGACCGGCCGGACCAGGTGACGTCGTCGGCGGTCCATCAGGAGGTCGGCGAGGCGGGCGGGGTGGGCGTCCAGGACCTGGCGGGCACCGTGGCCGGTGAAGTGGTCGGCGCTGCCGGCGGCGAGCCGGGCGCGGTGCCGGGCGGCCAGCACCAGGGAGGGTCCGGGTTCGTCGGTCAGGGGGCCGTCGAGGCCGGCGTAGGGCAGGGTCTCCTCGCCGCCGGTCACCACGACGTGGTGCAGGCGGGGGTTGGCGGCGAGGGCGCCGGCGCGCTGGAGTTCGGCCTCGCGGCCGGCCACGGCGAGGTCGTTGAAGGTGACGGCGAGGAGCCGCTCGCCCGCGCCCGTGCCGTGGCCGAGGAGCGTGCCGGGTCTGCCGGGCAGCCCGGCGGCGAGCAGCGCGAGGGTGCCGGAGGCGGGGCCGCCGGACAGGTCGGCGCCGATGCCGGGCACCGGCATCCCGCGCGCGGCCCGGCGCTCGGCGGGTCCCATGCCGGGCACCGGCCCGGGGTCGAGGTCGGGCACGTGCCGGGGTGCGGAGAGCCGGGTGCGGACGGCGTCCACGAGGGCGTCCCGCACGGCGTCCACGGCGCGGTCGGGGTCGGACGCGGGCGCGGCCACGGCGAGGGAGGCGACCGGCTCGTAGCCGGCGATCTCGCGCGCTCCGGCGCGCAGCACCAGGGCGTGTCCCGGCGGGATGCGCCGTACGCCCTCGTACGGGGTGGTGTCGCGCAGCGCGGCCGGTACGTCGGGGGCGGCGAGCAGCGCGGCGAGGTGGGTGAAGTCGAGGTTGGCCTCGACGAGGTCGGCGAGGGGCAGCGCGGCGGTGGCGTAGGCGGTACCGCCGGCCCAGGGCGTGTGGAACACGGGCCGGACGCCCGCGAGGTCGCCGCAGACGGTGATGCGGCGGCCGGCCTGGACGACGGCCGTGTAGCTGCCGGGCCAGTTGGTCAGATGGCGCAGGGCACCCCCGCGCGCGGTGACCAGGCCGCGCCGCAGTTCCTCGTCGGTGGCGCCGCAGATGCCGAGGACGGCGATGCGGTGCTGCGGGTCGGCGTGCACCACGCGGACCTCGTCCGGGCGCCAGTCGCCGACGGCCCACAGCGGATCCGGGTCGCCCCACAGGAGTTGTGATCCGACCGGGCGCAGGGTCTCGCCGTCGTATCCGGTGGCGCCCGCGGTGCCGGTCCCGGCGGTGCCCGCGGCGGTGCTGCTCCACCCCACCAACCACCGCATCGACGCCTCCACACGCTGTGGACAACCAGTGCACCGTACGAACCGGGTCCCCATGCTGCCATGAAGAACGCGCCGGGGAGGGGCGGCGGCGCCGCCTTCGACCGGGGGAAGTTCGCGGCACGTGCCAGGGGAGTTGGCCGGTGGCCCGCGCGGCTGGGGGGAGCGGGTTCCGGGCGGTGTCCGACGGGTGCGGCGCGAATGCGCCCCCAGTACGCGCCCCCAAACCGCCCCTCACGCCCTCAAGTTGCGTGGTGGGACCGGAAATTCGAGGTCCGGAAAGGGGGGCGGTTTTCGGCCAATTACGCGCAGCGGCAACGGAGATGAGCACGCTCCGTACAGGCCTGCGGAGCGCCGGGCGGCGCGCGCGCACGCACAGTCCGGGAGGCGGGCATCGCCTCCCGGACCGGTCCGCCACCCGCGGGGATGAAGGCGGCGGTGTCCCCCAGCCCACTGGATCCAGTACAGCGGGCCGACCCACGCAGAAGCCATGGAACCGCTCCCCCGGTGGCCGGAGAAGAGCGCACGGACGGGCGCACGGCCACACGCGCGGGGGCACGCGATGGCGGGCCGTGCACGGTGCGTACAGGACCGTACTGCCGTACGGACCACAATCCCGCCATCCGGAAGAATGCCCCTTAACGCTTGGGATGCGGCGAACTACGCTGGGTTTACGAATGCCGCGCGGTTATGCCATCGCGGCAGCCGTCTGTGTCGAGGGGTGGCGCATGTCCAGGGAGCAACGCGGGCCGAACGAAAAACTCGGCGCCGTTCTCGCCCTCGCGGGAATCAGCAACGCAGGACTCGCGCGGCGCGTCAACGACCTGGGCGCCCAGCGCGGGTTGACGCTTCGCTACGACAAGACGTCGGTGGCGCGCTGGGTGTCGAAGGGCATGGTGCCCCAGGGTGCCGCACCGCACCTCATCGCCGCCGCCATCGGGCAGAAGCTCGGCCGCCCGGTGCCGCTCCACGAGATCGGCCTGGCCGACGCGGACCCCGCGCCCGAGGTGGGCCTCGCCTTCCCCAGGGACGTGGCACAGGCGGTGAGGTCGGCGACGGAGCTGTACCGCCTCGACCTCGCCGGCCGTAGGTCCGGCGCCGGCGGCATCTGGCAGTCGCTCGCCGGGTCCTTCGCGGTCAGCGCCTACGCGACGCCCGCCTCACGATGGCTGATAACCCCCGCCGACAGCTCGGTCGCGCGCGAGACGGCTTCCGCCGAGGAATCGGGCGCACCGATCAAAGTCGGCCACAGCGATGTACAGAAGCTGCGGGAAGCCGCGGAGGACGCCAGGCGCTGGGACTCCAAATACGGAGGCGGCGACTGGCGTTCGTCCATGGTGCCGGAGTGCCTGCGGGTGGAGGCGGCACCGCTGCTGCTCGGCTCCTACTCCGACGAGGTCGGCCGCGCCCTGTTCGGCGCCTCCGCCGAACTCACCCGGCTCGCCGGCTGGATGGCCTTCGACACCGGCCAGCAGGAGGCCGCCCAGCGGTACTACATCCAGGCGCTGCGCCTCGCGCGCGCGGCGGCCGACGTCCCCCTGGGCGGGTACGTCCTCGCCTCCATGTCGTTGCAGGCCACCTACCGGGGCTTCGGCGACGAGGGCGTGGATCTCGCGCAGGCGGCCCTGGAGCGCAACCGGGGACTGGCGACCGCCCGCACCATGAGCTTCTTCCGGCTGATCGAGGCACGGGCCCACGCGCGCGCGGGGGACGCGCAGGCGGCGGGCGCCGCACTGAAGGCCGCCGAGGGGTGGCTGGAGCGGTCCAGGGAGGGCGACAACGACCCCTCCTGGCTCGGTTTCTACGGTTACGACCGGTTCGCCGCTGATGCCGCCGAGTGCTACCGCGACCTGAAGGCGCCGCGGCAGGTGCGGCGGTTCACCGAGCAGGCGCTCTCGAAGCCGACGGAGGAGTTCGTGCGCTCGCACGGGCTGCGGCTCGTCGTCTCGGCGGTGGCCGAACTGGAGTCGGGGAACCTTGACGCGGCCTGTGAGCAGGGGGTGCGGGCCGTGGAGGTGGCCGGACGGATCTCTTCCGCCCGCACCACCGAGTACGTGAAGGACCTGCTGCACCGCCTGGAGCCGTACGGGGACGAGCCGCGGGTGGTGGAGCTGCGGGAGCGGGCCCGGCCGCTGCTGGTGACGCCGGCGTAGCGGCGCCGCGGCGTCCGCTGCCGGTGCCGCTCCGGGGGCGCTGTCACCGGTCGGCGTTTGAAGCCACTGTCAGTGGCGCAGTGCACTATCGAGGGCGGAGGTGGTGCAGGTGCGGGCCGGGGCGTACGACTGTGATGTGCTCGTGATCGGTGGCGGGATCGTCGGGCTGTCGACGGCGTACGCGATCACGCGCGCCGCACCGGGTACGCGCGTCACGGTGCTGGAGAAGGAGCCCGGCCCGGCGCGGCACCAGACCGGACGCAACAGCGGCGTCATCCACAGCGGGATCTACTACCGCCCGGGCTCCCTCAAGGCGCGGTACGCGGTGCGGGGCGCCGCGGAGATGGTGAAGTTCTGCGCCGAGTACGGCATCGCGCACGCCGTCACCGGCAAGCTGATCGTGGCGACCGGACGGGAGGAGCTGCCGCGGCTCCACGCGCTGGTGCAGCGGGGCCGCGAGAACGGCATCCCGGTGCGCGAACTGGGGCCCGCGCAGATCAGCGAGTACGAGCCGGAGGTGCGCGGTCTCGCCGCGATACACGTGGGAACGACCGGGGTGTGCGACTTCGTCGGCGTCGCGCGCGAACTGGCGCGGGCGTCCGGGGCGGAGATCCGGTACGGCGCGAGGGTCGTCCGGGTGGACCGGCGGCCGGAGCGCGGCGTGGCCGTGCTCACCGCGGCCGGGGACGTGGTCCGCGCGCGCGTGCTGGTGAACTGCGCCGGGCTGTACTGCGACGAGGTGGCCCGCCTCACCGGGGACGAGCCCGAGGTGCGGATCGTGCCGTTCCGCGGGGAGTACTACGAGCTGGCGCGGCCGGAGCTGGTGCGGGGGCTGGTGTATCCGGTGCCGGATCCGGCGTTCCCGTTCCTCGGAGTGCATCTGACGCGCGGGATCGACGGGAGTGTGCACATCGGGCCGAACGCGGTGCCGGCGCTGGCCCGCGAGGGGTACGGCTGGGGGGTCGTACGGCCCCGGGAGCTGGCCGGGACACTCGCGTGGCCGGGGTCGTGGGCGATCGCCCGGCGGCACTGGCGGTACGGGGCGGGTGAGCTGCGGCGGTCGGTGTCCAGGAGAGCGTTCCTGGAGGCCGTGCGAAGACTGCTGCCCGCGGTGGAGGCCGGCGATCTGGTGCGGGCCGCCGCCGGGGTGCGGGCACAGGCGGTGCTGCGGGACGGGACGCTGGTGGACGACTTCCTCATCAAGGAGGGTGCGCGGACCGTGCATGTGCTCAACGCGCCGTCCCCCGCGGCCACCGCGTCCCTGCCGATCGGCAGGGAGGTCGGACGCCGGGCACTGGACCTGCTCGCGTAGGGCCGGGCGCTGGACCGCCCACGGGGGGGGAAGCCGGGCACTGGCTCCGCTCGGGTGGGTCCGGGCACGGGGACGGCCGGGCTCGTGCAGGAGGGCGGCCTCGTGGGGCGCCGTAAAATCGGTCGTACTGTGGCTGACTCCCTGAACACCCCCGACGCCCCGCTCTCGGCACCGCACGACCCCGGTGTCTCCGTCCGGCACACCCGGACCCGGGGTGAGCCGCGGTTCCCGGACGGGCCCAGGGCCGATCCCGCCGGATCGCACTTCGAACGGCGGATCCGGAGTTTCCAGCCGCGGCGCAGCCGGGTGACGGCCGGGCAGGCCGACGCCCTCCAGCGGCTGTGGGCCACATGGGGGCTGGACATCGACGGGCAGCGGGTGATCGACCTCGGCGAGCTGTTCGGGAACGACCGTCCCGTGGTCCTGGAGATCGGGTTCGGGATGGGCGAGGCGACCGCGCGGATGGCCGCGGCCGACCCGGACACCAACATCCTGGCCGTGGACGTGCACACCCCGGGGCAGGGCAACCTGCTCAATCTCGCGGACCGCGACGGACTGTCCAACGTCCGGGTGGGCAACGGCGACGCGATCATCCTGCTCCGGGAGATGCTGCGCCCCGACGCGCTGGACGGGCTGCGCGTCTACTTCCCCGACCCCTGGCCCAAGAAGCGGCACCACAAGCGGCGCCTCATCCAGCCCGAGTTCCTGACCCTGGCCGCGACCCGGCTGAAGCCCGGCGCCGTCGTGCACTGCGCGACCGACTGGGAGCCGTACGCCGAACAGATGCTCGAGGTGCTCGACGCGCACCCCGACTTCGAGAACACGCAGGCAGGGGGCGGATTCGCCGCACGCCCCGCGTTCCGGCCGCTGACCCGTTTCGAGGGACAGGGACTGGACAAGGGTCATGTGGTGAACGACCTGCTGTTCCGGCGCGTACCGCACCGGGGGCGATGAGCCCGGCCCCGCGCCCGGGCCGATAATCCGCTCCTGCCCCTCGTCCCGTCACCGTTAGGGTCGATGCCGTGGCCACCAGTCCTGCGTTTCCGACCTACCCCCCGAGCCCCGTCGGCGGTGCCCTCCGCCATCCGCACTGGTGGCAGCGCACGTGGGTGCGGTACGGGGCGCTGAGCACCCTGCTGGCGCTGTCGGGCCTGGTCATCCTCGCGCTCGTGCGGCGGCAGACCGGCACGGAGGGCTTCGTCGTCGGGCTCGGGCTGGCCGTGCTGCCCGTGCCCTGGCTGACAGCCGCGTTCCGGTGGCTGGACCGGGTGGAGCCGGGACCCCGGCGGAACCTGGTCTTCGCCTTCGCCTGGGGGGCGTGCGCGGCGGCGCTGATAGCGATCGTCGCCAACAGCTTCGCCACCCGGTGGATCGCCACCTCGACCGCGGACCCGGCCGGCGCCGACACCCTCGGGGCGACCGTGATAGCGCCGATCGTGGAGGAGTCCGCGAAGGCAGCGGCCGTCCTGCTGGTCTTCCTGTTCCGCAGACGCGACTTCACCGGGATCGTGGACGGCGTGGTGATAGCGGGGATCACCGCCACCGGGTTCGCGTTCACCGAGAACATCCTCTACCTCGGTACGGCCTTCGGGACCGACCAGCTCACCGGCGACCGCGGCATCGCCTCCGTCACCGCCGCGACCTTCTTCGTGCGCATCGTGATGTCGCCGTTCGCGCACCCCCTCTTCACGGTCCTGACCGGCATCGGCTTCGGCGTCGCCGCGCTGTCCGGCGAGCGGCAGCACGTGCGGCGGGTCCTCCTGCCGGTCTGCGGACTGCTGCTCGCGATGAGCATGCACGCCTTCTGGAACGGCTCCTCCACGTTCGGCGAGTACGGGTTCTTCGCCGTCTACGCCGCCTTCATGCTGCCCGCGTTCGCGCTGCTGACCTGGCTCGCGATCTGGACGCGGCAGCGGGAGCTGCGGACGGTGCGCGCGGAACTCCCCGCGTACGTGCTGGCCGGATGGCTGGGCCCGGCCGAGCCGTTCGCGCTCGGGTCGATGCGGGCACGGCGGATGGCCCGGGACTACGCCCGGCACCACTTCGGCCGCCCGGCGGCGCGGGAGGTGGCGCGCTACGAGGCGTGCGCGACCTCGCTGGCGTTCCTGCGGCACCGGGGGCGGCGCGGGCGGGCCGGGGCCGACTTCGTCGTACGGGAGCGGGAACTGCTGGACGAGCTGTGGCGACGCAGGCAACCGGCACGCCCGGCACTGGAGTACGCGGCACGGGCCGCCACGCCGCCCCGGCCGGTGTACGCGGGTCCCATGCCGTACTGGCAGGGCGCCCCGGCGGGCGCCTACCCCGCGTACAACCCGTACCGGTCGTAGCCGGACAGGACGGCCGGGGAGGACACGCGGGTCGTGGGCCGCCCCGGCCGGGGGCTACGCGGAGGCCGTGGTCAGGGTTGCCAGCTCGTCGTCCGTGAGCTTCAGGTCCGCCACGCCCAGCAGCGCCGGGAGCTGTTCCACCGTGCGTGCCGAGGCGATCGGGGCCGTGACGGTCGGCTGGGCGGCGAGCCAGGCCAGGGCGACCGTGGCGACCGGGGCCTCGTGGGCGGCGGCGATGTCGTCCAGGGCCGCAAGGACCCGCCGGCCGCGCTCGGAGTCCGCGTACTTCTGGGCCGTACCGGCGCGGGCGCTGTCGACGGTCGTGCCGGGGCGGTACTTGCCGGTGAGGAAGCCCGCGGCGAGGGAGAAGTACGGGACGGCGGCGAGGTTCTCGCGGGCGGCGAGGTCCTGGAGCGGGCCCTCGTACGTGTCGCGGGAGACCAGGTTGTAGTGGGGCTGGAGGGCGACGTAGCGGGCCAGGCCCTCGCGGTCGGAATGGTCGAGGGAGGCCCGCAGGCGCTCGGGGCTGATGTTGGAGGCGGCGATGTGCCGCACCTTGCCGGCCCTCACCAGCTCGTCCAGCGCGCCGATGATCTCCTCGACCGGCACCTCGGGCTGGTCGAAGTGGGTGTAGTAGAGGTCGATGTGGTCGGTGTCCAGGCGGCGCAGCGAGGCGTCGGCCGCGGCCTTGATGTTGGCCGCGGACAGGCCCTGGTACTCGGGGTGCTGGCTGACCTTGGTGGCGATGACGACGTCGTCGCGGTTGCCGCGGGCCTTGACCCACTTGCCGATGATCGTCTCCGACTCGCCACCCTGGTTGCCCTCGATCCAGGCGGAGTAGGAGTCGGCGGTGTCGATGAAGTTGCCGCCGGCGGCCGTGTAGGCGTCGAGGACGGCGAAGGAGGTCTGTTCGTCGGCGGTCCAGCCGAAGACGTTGCCGCCCAGGGCGAGCGGGAAGACCTGGAGATCGGAGGAGCCGAGAGTGCGGGGTGATGTGGTTGAGGTCATACGTCACTACAACGCCGACGGCGGGTGATCACATCCCCGCCACCGGCGCCGAGTTCCGGCGAACACCCGTTCAGGGGGCGTTCAGGGGGTGAGGCCCTTGTCCCGCAGCCACGTCATCGGGTCGATGCCGGTTGCTTGGCCGCCGGGGTGGACCTCCAGATGCAGGTGCGGGCCGGTGACGTTGCCGGTGGCGCCGACACGGCCGATGACCTCGCCGGTGGTGACCTTCTGACCGGCCGTGACGTTGATCGAGGACTGGTGGCAGAACCACAGCTCGGTGCCGTCGTCGAGGGTGAGGATCGTGCGGTAGCCGTAGGCGCCGGCCCAGCCCGCCTCGGTGACCGTGCCGCCGTGGACGGCCTTGATGAGGGTGCCGGTGGGGGCGGCGAAGTCGAGGCCGGTGTGGTGGCCGGAGGACCACATGGTGCCGGCCTGGCCGAACGTCGAGGTGATCGTGTACGAGGAGGTGGGCAGCGTGTACTGCCCGGCCAGTTTCGCCAGCTCGGCCTGCCGCTTCTCCTCGGCCTCCTTCGCGGCCTTCCGCTCCGCCTTCTTCGCGGCGGCGGCCTCCGCCGCGTCCTTGGCCTCGGCCGCCTTCGCGGCGGCCTCCTCCTCGGCGTGGGCGGCGGCCTGCGCGCTCTGCCTCTCGGCGGTGGCGAGCGCGACGGCGGTGGCCCTGCTGTCGGCCTGGCCCTGCTGCTGCTCGGCCTGGGCCAGGATCCGGTTGCGCAGGGCCTCGCCCGCGTCGGTGCCCTGCTGGTCGTCGGCGGAGGCCACGCCGACGCTGCTCAGCGCGGTCGTGGCGGTCCTGGGCGCCTCGGTGGAGGTGTCGCCGAAGAGGGAGCCGACGGAGGGCAGGTCCGGCAGGGAGATGGAGACCGGCGGCTTGCCGGTGTTGGCGCTGGCCATGCCGCCCGCGCCGACCGCGGCGATCACGCCGACGCCGAGGACGGTGGAGCTGCGCGCGAAGCCGCCGCGCTGCTTGGCGACGCGGTGCCGGCCGCGGACCGGGGCGACGGAGTCCTCGGTGGGGTTCCACTCCTCCCAGGGGCCCTCGTCGGCTCGGTGGGCGTCGTAGCCGAAGGTCTCGGTCTCGCGCTGAGCCGGCACGAACGGGGTTTCTGGGGCAGGCCGGTTGGACGCCACGCGGGCGTGCTCCTTTCCTTCCGCCGCCTACCGGGTTAGCTGACGGGTTCGGAGCAGGAAGGTCTCCTACGCGCGTATACCGGTCGTGGACTCCATGAGTTCCACGTCGGCGTTCGCGAGATTCACCCCAGGGTGGTGGTTCCCCGGTTCCCTTGCGGGATTCGGCGCGTGCGCACGGAGCCGTCGCTGGTGACGGCTGGGACGACCGCGCTGCGTTATCGAACGTTAATAGACCTGCCAGTCACTTTCCAAGCCGTCCGTCTTGATCATTAATGTTCACACCCGGGGACTTACCAGCCATGACTCCTGCAAACCGGACGAGTTGACCGACGTACAGGAGTCATTCGCGTCTTTGATGGTGACTCAGCCGTTGCCGCACGGCGCCCACCCACTCACTGTCGGTGACGGTCGCCGGGGGCCGGGGAACCGATGTGCATCGCACCCCGTGGATGGCGTACAGTAGAGACACAACGACGCGGGGTGGAGCAGCTCGGTAGCTCGCTGGGCTCATAACCCAGAGGTCGCAGGTTCAAATCCTGTCCCCGCTACTGAAGACTCAGGGCCGGAATCCAATGGATTCCGGCCCTGAGTGCTGTCAGGCGAGCAGATGCGCGTTCGGCGCCTTGGCGAGGGATTCCAGCTCCGGGAGTACGACGACCCGGGCGCCCGCGCCGGTCAGGACGCCCGTGCCGTCGGCCGCCGCGACGAACGTGTCGGGCTCCCGCCACGCCGTGACCACCCGGCGCACCCCGGCCCGCAGGATCAGCTCGGCACAGGGGGCGGGCCGGGAGGCCCGGCGGGCGCAGGGTTCGAGGCTGCTGTAGACCGTGGCGCCGGGCAGGCGCGGGTCGGCCGGGTCGGTCTTCGCGAGGGCCGCCTCCTCCGCGTGGACCACCGGGTCGGCGCCTTCACGGGAGTGGCCGCGGGCCAGCTCCGTACCGTCGGCGGCGACCAGGACCGCGCCGACGCTGAACGCCGTCTGGGAGGGCGGGCAGAGCGCGGCGAGTTCGCAGGCGGTGCGCAGCCAGTGCCGGTCGGCGGGCGTGGCGACCGGGCCGGTGCCGGGGGCCGTGGGCTCGTAGCGCATGAGGACGACGTCCTCGATGCGGCGGGTGTCGGTCAGGCGCAGGCGTCCGCCCTGGTAGGCGCCGGGGCCGAACAGGCGCGGGGCCGCGGGGTCGCCGACGAGGAGCGGGGCGAGGACGAGCTGGAGTTCGTCGGCGAGGTCCTGCTGGAGCAACTGGGTGTGGACCTGCCCTCCGCCCTCGACCATCAGGCGCCCGACGCCCCGCACGTCGTGCAGATGCTCCAGCAGGACCCGCCAGTCCAGCGCGGGGCCGAGCGCGACGACGTCGGCGGTGCCGCCGAGGAGCCGGGCGGCCCGGGCGGCACCGGCATCGGTGGTGCAGACGAGCTTGTCGCCGCCGGTGTGCCAGAAGTGGGCGCCGGGGTCGAGGTCCCCGGAGGCGGTGACGGTCACCTTCAGCGGGTACGCCGGCCGGCCCGCCGCCACCCGGGCCGCACGCCGCTCGGCGGAGTTGACCAGCAGGCGCGGATTGTCGGCGCGGATCGTGCCGGCGCCGATCAGGATGGCGTCGACGGAGGCCCGTACCGCGTCGACCCGGTCGAAGTCGGCCGGGCCGGACAGCAGGAGCCGCTCAGGGCCGGTGTCGTCCAGAAAGCCGTCGAGGGAGACGGCGGCGGACAGCAGTACGTACGGCAGGGGCATCGGCGTACTCCCTCGCGGCGGCCCGGTGGACCGGCCGAAGTCTTGGTTCAAATTTGGAACAAATCTACACTGGCGGCATGACGACCCGCTGGCTCACTCCGCCGGAGCAGCGCGCCTGGCGCGCCTACCTCGCCGCGTCCCGGCTGCTGGAGGACGCGATCGACCGCCAGCTCCAGCAGGAGGGGAGCATGCCGCACCTGTTCTACTCCGTGCTGGCCAACCTCTCCGAGGCCCCCGGCCGGCGACTGCGCATGACCGATCTCGCCGAGACGCTGAAGATCACGCGAAGCCGGCTGACGTACGTGGTGACCCGGCTGGAGCGGGACGGCCTGGTGCGCCGGGAGAGCTCCGGCCGGGACCGGCGCAGCTCGCTCGCGGTGCTCACGGACGAAGGGACGGCCGTACTGGAGCGTACGGCGCCCGGCCACGTCGAGACGGTGCGCACCACCCTGTTCGACCGGCTGACCCCGGAGCAGGTGGGGCAACTGGAGGAGATCTGCGCGGGGATCGCACGCGGCCTCCAGGGGGAGGACGGCGGCGCCACCGCGGCGGAGGACGTGCCGTGGCGCCGACGGTCGTCGCCTTGCGCCGACTAGGTGACCGGCGACGCCTTCGGCTCGGCCCGCTGCGACTGCGGCGCCCGGCCGCGCGAGGGCCGCCGCGCAGATGCTCACCGCCCTCGGCGTCAGCGAGCTGGACCTGCTGTCCAACAACCCCGACAACGCGGGACAGTTGCGCGCCCTGGGCGTCGCCGTGCGGGACCGGGTGCCGACCGGCGTCTTCCCCACGGACCACAACGTCCGCTACCTGCGCGCGAAGGTCCTCCACACCCAGCACACCCTGCCACTGACGGAGCTGCCGGAACTGACGGTCTGACGGGGCGGGTGATGTGGAGCGAGCGAGCAGTCCGGCGGGCGGGTCCGTGCGATCGGCGCCGGTCAGCAGTCCGCGCCCGATACGCGGACAAGGGCACCGCACTCATCGGGTCCGGCTCCCGCAGGACCCGAAAACGCCGCAGCGCCCGGGCCGACCGAAGTCGACCCGGGCGCTGCGTGGCAGGCCAGAGGGGGTAACCCCTCCCCCGCAGCCGTAGGCCCTGTGGGACTCGAACCCACAACCAATGGATTAAAAGTCTTGACCAAAGCATGACGAGTGGTTGCGGACGCTGCCTCGGCGTCCGGAACCGCCTGGTCAGGGAGAGTTCAGCGTGCGTCGGGGTTCGGTGTGTGACAGCTCCTGCCGGACCGTCCGCTCACGCATCGCTCACGCAGGACACCTCGAATGACCTGCGCAGAACATCCCCGGATGGGTCACGCATGCAGATCCATCCAAGATCACAAAATATAGGCTCGACCCTACAGACGCCGGCCCGCTCGCCGGGCACCCTGGGGGCGTCGGCTCGGCCTCGTTCCCGTGGTGCGAACCTTCAAGATCAGCAAATGCCTCAACTCTGATGCTGACCCGCGCGTTCACGGCGGCGACTCCTGTACGCGGTGCCTCAAAGAGGCTCGGCTCGTTGGGGTCAGCCGCGTGTCCGTCTGATCGCGTGGGTGAAGCCGAGGGTGATCGCGAAATGTACCTACTGATTTTTTCGTAAGTTCGGTGGGTGTGGTGGGCGGATGGTCAGGCCGGTATGGGCGAGGAATGACCATGGCAGTCGGGGGTTGGCGTTGATGCGGTGGATGCCTTGCTCGGTGGCGTCGGCGACATCGGCGAGGTGGTCGCCAGCGAGGTTGGCGAGTTCACGCTTCTTGAGCGAGGACCACAGCAGTTCCACCGGGTTCAGCTCGGGAGCGTAGGCGGGTAATCGTTCCAGGGTGAGCCAGTCCTGTTCGGCGACCCAGGCCCGCATCGCCCGGCTCCAGTGGGCGGACAGGCCGTCCCAGACCAGGACCACTCGCTCGCCGCGGTAGAACACCTTCACCTGCTCCAGGACCTCGATCAGGGTGGCGGTGTCGTAGCTGCCGGGCTTGAGGTGGAAGCACAGGCGTGCCCCGCGATCGGGGTCGGTGGAGTGGTAGCCCAAGGCTCCGGCCATCGACGCACGCTTCCAGTTCAGGCGGTGCCGCAGGAGCGGAGTCCGCCCTCGGGGCGAGTAGGTGCGGCGGATCTGAGGGAGCAGGGAGACGCCTGATTCGTCGAGGAAGACGATCCAGGCACGTGTGTTCACGGCCCCTTTTTGATGCGCGGCCATTCGTGTGCGATCCAGCGGGCGATCTCGGACTCGTTCCGCTCGACCGCCCGCCGCTCGGGCCGTTGCAGGCTCCATCCGAGCCGGCCGGTCAGCAGCCGCCACACCGACGCCCTCGACAACACCACCCCCGTTGCCCGGGTAACGACCGCGCCGACTCGTTCCAGGGTCCACAGGTCGGCCTCGAAACCATGAGCCTGGGCACCTTGCTCCAACGCGGCCCGGACGATTTCGACCTGGGTGTCGTCCAGCTTGGGTGGGCGTCCCGTGGCTGCCCGTCTCCGCAGGCCCGAAGCACCGTCTTGCTCCCACACCCGCCGCCAACGCCGCACACTCTCGGCACACACCCCCACCGCCCCCGCGATCTCCGCATTCGAGACGCCGCCCTCGAACAGCTCGACTGCCCGAACACGACGCGCCTCCGCCAACTGAGGCCGTGACAAGGGAGGAAGGCAGGAGCCGGCAACCGAAGGGGAAGGTTGATATGCCACCCCGACAGCCTCCCACCCACACGGCCACTACACCCACCGAACTTACGAAAAACTCAGTAAGGGCTGTCCCGTAACTGCTGGTCACAGGTGAGATGATCTTGCCGTGTCTGGTGTGATCACGGCGTCGGAGCCTTCCTGGATAGCCCCGTTCACCGGGCTGAGCCCGCGGCAGTTCGGCAAGCTGGTCACCGCGCTGCGGCGGGAGGGTGCGGATCCGGTCCGCAAGGGCCGGCCGTGGAGCCTGCCGCTGGAGGACCGGGTCCTGCTGGTCGCCGCGTACTGGCGCACGAACCTCACCCTGCGCCAACTGGCGCCGCTGTTCGGGGTGTCGAAGTCGGCCGCGGACCGCATCATCGACCACCTCGGCCCGGCGCTCGCGCTGCAGCAGCGCAAGCGGTTCCGCAAGGACACCATGCTCATCGTGGACGGCACCCTGGTCCCCACCCGCGACCACCAGGTGGCCGAGCAGTCGAAGAACTACCGGTACTCCACCAACCACCAGGTCGTCATCGACGCCGACACCCGGCTCGTCGTCGCTGTCGGCCGACCACTGCCCGGCAACCGTAACGACTGCAAGGCGTGGGAGCTGTCCGGCACCAAGGATGCCGTCGGCCACACCACCGTCATCGCCGATGGCGGCTACCGCGGCACCGGCCTGGTCATCCCGCACCGCCGCCAGCCCGGCCAGGCCGACCTCCCCGAATGGAAAGAGGAACACAACGCCTCACACCGCAAGGTCCGCGCCCGCGTCGAGCACGCCTTCGCCCGCATGAAGACCTGGAAGATCCTCCGCGACTGCCGCCTCAAAGGCGACGGCGTCCATCACGCCATGCTCGGCATCGCCCGCCTGTACAACCTCACCCTCGCCGGGTGACGAGAAAACAAGCAGGTCACCAGGCACGTCAAAGATCATTTACGGGACAGCCCTTAGCGGGGTACAGACTCCGCGGTGCGAGGCGGAGAGGCTGGTGCCCGAGGTGGGGAGCAGCCGATGAGGGGGCTCGCGATGGAATTCGAAGTCGCTACTGCAGTTGGTGTTGCGCGGGTTCTGATTCGCCAGCTACGAGGGCTGTTGGAGGACTTCGGTGACGCAATCCGTGCCTGGCGCTCCGTGCGGGACGCCTTGCGGAACGAGCAGGAGGAACACCTGGGCTGACCTCTGCACTCGCTCCGACTTGGCGCCGGGCGGTCGGCGCCAGACCGGGGCGCTGGGCAGCCGCGACCGCTGTCGCCGCTGGGCTGGATCTCTGCGGTCGGCCTGGTGGTCAACCCAAGGGTCACTGGGACGCTGCAGAAATCAGGTGAGAGCGCCACGCGGAGCAATCTACTATCGCTCGCCATGGGCGTGTACACAAGCCGACATCGGACAGATGCGGCACCGAAGCGGGCATCGGAGTCGGATGCCGAGTTCTTCGAACGGATCGCCGGTCCGTTCTGGGACCAAGTTCGGGATGTGATCAACGAGTGGTGGTCGCACTTTCCCCCCGATGCTCAGCCCAGCCTGCGCAGTCGCCTACGGGACCGCAATTCCAACGCGAACGTCTTCTCCGCGTTTTGGGAGCTGTACCTGCACGAGATGCTGCTCGGCTCCGGTTGCACGGTAGAGATCGAGCAGCAAATAGGCACAGGCGGGAAGAACCCGGACTTCTTGGTGACTCGTGACGACGAGCAATTCATTGTCGAGGCGATCTGGGCGAACCAGCATCTGGACGCCACCGGGAGCAGCTCGCTCCCGCCTCAGGTGGCGGACGCCATCGACCGCATTCCGAGCCCAAACTTCTACGTGTCATACAAGGTTGACAGCATCGGTTCGACCACACCGCCGCAAAAGCGACTGAAGAGTGAACTGACAGGATGGCTGGCGAACTTGGATCCCGACCTGGTCACTGCCGAGTATGAGCAGAAGGTACCGCTGCCCAGGCACACCTGGCAGGAGGCAGACTGGCGCCTCAGTTTCGAGGCGATCCCCCGCAGCCCCGGCAGGCGGGGCGATCCGGCGAGCAGGACAATCGGCTTCCATCCCTCGGTATGGGTCGCTGACGACTCCAAACGACTGCTCAAAGCCGTGAGAAAGAAGGGTGGGAGGTACGGCGACTTGGCGCTGCCATTCATCGTGGCGGTTGGCAATTCGGCCGTCTTTCCGGAAGATGAGGATATCGAGAGCGCACTGTACGGGACTTCGGTCGAATACGCCCACCGCACCGGATCGACCTTCGGCCGCAATCCCGACGGCTACTGGACTGCTGCACAGGAACAGGCCCATAGTCGGGTCAGCGGCGTACTGACTGTCGACAACCCGGCACCTTGGACCTGGACGAAGAAGGTCCCCGTTCTCTGGCAAAGCCCCACCCGTGGCTCGCTCCCGGCCCCCGTTCTCCCCACCTGGGAAACGGCACAATTGGTTGACAATCACGTCGAACGCAAGCCAGCGGCTCGCCCCATCCACACGTCTCTTGCTCTGCCCGAGCACTGGCCGAGCGGGGACGCCTTTCCCCGGCGTCAGCCAAGCACCGGGAGCTGAGGGCACGACGCGAACGGGCGGGTACACCACCTGTGGAGACTGCCCGGGAACCAGAGCAGGCCCCCGCCATATCGAGCACGGGCGTTCTCACAGCCCAGTAACCGGCTGTCCCGTGCGGGCCTGGGCAATCTGCCGCGGCTGGCCGCCGCGGGGCGCCTTCACGGACGACATCGCCGGGTTGGAGGAGGGGGCCGATGTAGGCAGCGGCGGTCTCGTTGTCGCGGACGAAGCCGATGTCGGGTACTCCGGCTGCGCCGACCGCGAGGACCTCTGCCACCGCGCTGGAACCGATCTGGGCACCGCGTTTCTTCCTGGCGTTGCCGAAACGGGGCAGCTCGCGTCGGTGAATGCCTTCTGGGTGGTGGAGGGGCTCAAGAGCCCGGCAGGAGCGCCATGACCGTGGACTGAACGAGCTGGGCTGCAGCGAGGACACCGGGTATACCCCCGCATCGCTCGACGAGATTCTGGAGCATGTACCGCAGAGTGCCCGGATCGCGTTCGGGTTCGTCCAGCCGTGGGGCGATCATGCCGAGGTCGCGCAGGGCAGCGTCCACCTCGGGGTACCGTCCACGCAGCTCTTCCAGGCGTCGCCTCAGGTCGTCGATGCTTTCGCGGGCCCTCTCGACGGCTTCGTTAGTGATGTTGTTGGTCTGGGTTGCGTTCTGGGAGAACGGCGCTGCTTGGGCGGGGCCGCTCATGTGGCCGTTGTTGACAATGCCGAAGTTAGGGCCGTTCGGGATGGGATCGGGCTGCCGGCGGATGGGCATGCGGGGCTCCTGTCGGGCCTGTGGGTCAGTTGGTCGTGGAGGGGTTGGCCGAGAACGGTGCGGCCTGGACCGGGCCGCTCATCGTGCCGCCGTTCATGACGCCGAAGTTGTAGATCGCAGTGGACTGCTGGCGGTAGGCGGCGATGTCGACGTTGTGGTCTCGCAGAAAGACCTCGGTGGAGTCGAAGACCCGGCGTTGCATCATCTGCACGTAGTAACGGGCGTCGTCGTACATGTGCATGTCCTCCAGCCGTCGGACGCTGTAGACCTCGCGGAGGCTGACCGGCCCGCTGCCGGGGTCGAGTTCGGGGCGCGGACGAGCCTTGCGACGTATGAGCCGCTCCAGACCGACCTAGGCGTCGACGAGTGCGTTGAATGCGGCGCGGCCTAGCCACTTCGGCGTGCGTGGATCGGCGGGCCCGAGACCGGCGACCTTCGGGTTGAGGGGGCCCATGATGTGCGGACGGACGGTGACGCGCAGGAAGCCACCCTGGTAAGCGAAGCGGACGAGTATGGCGGCGATCAAGTCGCCGTTCCAGGCGGTGATGCGCGCCCAGACGTAACGGCGAGCTATCTCCTCGACAGGCTTGGTTCCAGCGGTGTCCACGGCGAGGGTGTGCAGGCTGCGCCAGGTGTCCTCGTCGATCTGGTCCCAGCGCTTGTAGTGAATGCCTGCGATCCCGACAACCTCCACGCGCAGTTTCGGATGATCACGGTGGTGGGAGGGAGCCGGGTCTTCCAAGCGGCGTGCGATATAGGCGTGCAGCTGAGCGGCGGTGAAGTGCTTCATCGGCTTGCGCGCAACCGGCTTGTTGTGTCTTGCCAGTGCGTCAAGGACTGCCTGTGCCACCTCGGCCATGTCGGGACGACCTGGGTTTTGTGTCGGTGAGCTGATGCCGGGAAGCAAGCCCGTGCTGTCGTCCTCGTCGTCCTGGCTCTCGGGTGCGGGCTCGACGTCGATGCCAATGACGGCTTCCTGCCATGCCTGAAGTCCTGCTCCGATAAACCGGTGCCGGTCACCGTTGGGGCGACGTTCGTAGAAGTACGGCAGGGCATGGGCCTGTACCGCCGTCGGGGGCGCACGCAGTTCTCCGGCCAGTAGAGCATTGAGCCGCAGCTGTGCCAGGTAACGCTCCACCAGGTAGACGCCCCATATTCCCGTCAGCAGGACTAGGGCTGCCCAGCCCACCGTGAGAAGGCCAGCTATGGCCTGCCAGACAACGACCGCGATCAAGGACACGATGGCCACTCGGCGTCTGCGCATTTGCTGAATCGCACGATCACACGCGTGCACCACCGGCTCCTGATGGAAGCCGTAGACCGGTACCGGCCGTGCCGGATTCTTGATTCGACGGCGGATCCAGACGGCGTAGTCCTCACCGAGCACAACCGCTGGGGGCGCAGGCTCCGCACCAACAGCCTTTTCGGCCTCCTTCGGAGGGAACAGCCATCGCAGGCGCTTCTTCACCGCGGCCTTCAGGTGATCCCACAGTTGCGCCAGCACTGCGCGAAACGTGGCCAGCCAGTCAGGGCGGACGAACGCGGCAGCACTCAGCTGGCGTGTGATGCTCTCGGTGTAGACCCCCTGCCCGATCACCTCCCGGGCATCACCCGCGACCCCCACGGGCACCGCGGGGCCTGAGAACACCGACTGGTGCTCCGTGTACGACAAGCTGCCCCCCGTGTCTCTTGCTTCAACCACGACAGCAATTCGTGGCAGACACAAAGGGGCATCATCTTCGGACAGAAGGCACGCCGCCACACCACAAACTAGTACAAGGCGCACATCCAGGTGCTGCGATCAGGTAATGACCGAAAGCTGACCCCCGCGGCAGTCCAACCTTCGAAGTCACGGATCACGTCGCGGGGCGCGAGAAGGCGCTCCGCGAAAGTCCCCGGCTCGACGGCAGTTTTAACGGTCTCGGGAGGCTACCGCCAACCGTCAAGGGACACCTGCGAACCGCCCGTGAGGTACCGGCGGAGGGCGCTTGCCGTGGTATCGACAAACGCCTCGGGGATGGCTTCAGCATCGACCCAGCAGACCTGCGCGTGCTTACGCGGTTCACGGTTTTCGGGTTCACCAGTCCATTCATCGGCGGCGAATACCACTGTGAGGAAGCCGTTGGGAGCTTCCACACCCCAGGCGCCGTGGATGATGTGGGCAACCTTCAGGGTCTCCGGCTTCACGGTCAACCCGGTCTCCTCGTACAGCTCACGCACCGCCGTCTCGGTGATGGGCTCGCCAGGTTCGCTCTTGCCGACAGGGAGATCCCACATGCCCTGGGCGAACTTGGCGTTCTCGCTGCGCTGGAGGAGGACAACGCGGTTGGTGGCCTTGTCGTGGACGATGACGGCGGCGACCAGAAGAGTCATGGATTCGAGAGCAGGCTTGAGGGCCTTGCGCTGGTCGTCGGTTGTCGGCTGAGCCACGGTTGGTGTCCCTTCGTCGGCCGGTTGGTGGGCAGCTTAGGCCAGTGCTTCGCGTGCGCGGCGGTTGAGTTCGGCAGCTCCGGGCACTTTGCGGCGCTGGTAGATGGCGAGGGTGGAGCGGAGCGACGTGATCGCTTTACGGGTGCGGTCGGACGTCATGCCCTCCATGAGGGTCAGGGCCTGAGACCAGGCGGCGACAGCCTCGTCAGCGCGGGCCTGGGCCGCGAGGCTGTCACCGAGGTCGGCGTAGGTGAGGGCGTGGACGCGCTTGTACTTCTCGGGGTCCCAGCGCATCAGGGCATCGCGGTGCTGTTGCTCGGTGCCCACGTGGTCGGCAAGGTCGGTCAGCGTGCGGGCGGTGTGGCTGGCGACAGTGCCGGCGGCAGGGCCGCTGACGCGGGAGTAACTGGGCTGGGGCGCGTCGTCGCGCAGAAGAGCGTCTTCGGCGGCGAGCAGCGCGCGGGCCGCTGCCGGCTTCTCTCCTACCGCGGCGTAGGCGCGGGCGTGGGTGATGTGAAGGAGGGCTTCGGTCTGGCCGTCGACGTGACCGAGGCAGCGGGTGAGGGCTCCTTCGACGAGGTCGACGCAGTGGTGGGGCTGCTTGAGACTCAGCGCCTGATGGGCGAGGGCGCGCATCATCCAGGCGGCGTGACCTCGCGGGTCGGCTTCGCAGGCGAGCTGATAGCCGACCTGGTAGTAGCGCTGGGCAGCGCCTTCCTGGCCGAGATCGTGGTGCTTCCACCCAGCGAGGTAGGCGAGTTCAGCGACGGATCCGAAGGCAGCCTGCCGTAGGGCTTCGTTCGGGAAGCGCCCGCGGAGCATGGGGGCGGCCGTGTCTGCGAGGTAGGCGGCGACCGTGGTCAGGCCGTGGCCGCCACCGAGGCGCTCGTCGGCGCTGCTGAACGCTGCGGTGATCTGCCGTACGACATCCACGTCCTCGATCCCGACCAGGGAGCCACCGGTGCGAGCTCTGAGCATGCGGGCGGTGGCTTCTTGGTCGTACAGGAGGGGCATGGAAACACCGGCGGTGGTGAAGGCAGCGACGGCGAGGAAGCGTTGGCGTTCAACGTCGGCACGGCCCAGGTCGGTCACCGCCAGAACAGGGTCGGGTTCCTCGGACACGGTGTTTTCGGGTGTGCGAAGGCCGATCTCGGCCAAGGTGATGGTGCGGCCTGCCCTGCGAGAGAGCGCCTCGGCGAGGTACTGGTCAGTGCGACCGGTCGGCTGGCGCGTGCCGTTCACCCAGTGTGAGACGGCTGACTTGTTGGTCTGAAGGATCTCGCCGTTCTCCGCTGCGATACGCCGGATATCCCTCGCCAGTGCGTCGTAGGTGCAGCCGATCGCTTCGATGACCTCACGCAGGCGGGCGTTGAGTCTTCTCTGGGCTGCCACGATCGCCTCCGCTCCGGAGCTGTAAACCGCGTATACCGCTTCAACTGGCTCCCACCGTACCCACCGTGCGTGACGGAGGGTTCACTAAACATCAGCCGCCCGGCACGGTCCGACACAGTGGCCAGGTTCCCCCCTTCGGTCGGGCGGCTCCCCGAAGTTCCATACAACCGCTCCGGGTTCGGGCATCACCGTGCCCGAACTCGGCCGATCAGAGACGGAGACACGGTGACCACCATCGACACCACGGCCATCACGGTCGAGTTGCCCGAGGCGTTCGACGAGCGCTGGAGCCGACTGCCCGGCGTCCAGGTCGACGGCCGGCGCATCACTATCGACCCCGCCGAGTACTTCTTCCGCTTCGAGTCCAACACCTGGCTCGTCGCCGACTGGGAGCTGGTCAAGGCCCAGCTCCTGGACGTGCAGGAAACCACCGAGAGCGCGGTCGAGCAGCTCGCGTTGGACTTCATCAAGGCCCACGCCGGGTCGACCTCGGACGCCACACGTGTGCTCGCCACCGCCTACGAGGTGTACGCCTACCTCTTCCGCGACGAACACCTGGCCAGCCTCGGACTGCCGCAGATCACCGCCGACCACCTGCGGATGCTGCGTGAGGCCGCGACGCTGATGGCCCTCAACAAGGTGGAGCTGGACGGGCACATCTCCAACGTCGGCCCGTGCTGGTTCTTCCCCGCCGCCACCTCCGTCGTCTTCGACCTGGACGACGAGATGGGCGGGACGCTCGACGAGGTCTACCACGGCGGCTGGTTCAACGAGCACCGCCGCATCGAGTCCATCAAGGCCCACGCCGCCCTCGGCGGCCGGCTCGTGCACGGCTGCCAGTCCGTACCGGACCAGACCGGGGGTGTCGTCGCGCCCTACGGTGCCTCGATGAGCGCCTTCCGCGACGACCTCGCGGCCTTCAAGGCCGGCTGGATCGAGCGGGTCTACGCCCAGCGCGTGAGCCCTGCCGCGTAACCACCGCACGCCAGGCTCCGGGGCGGGCCGGCACTTCTCGCCTGCCCCGGACGCCTCCAACCGCACCGGAGCTTCCCTCATGGACGCGACCCTCAACGCCGCACTCCTGGACAACCTGCTGACCATCGCCGGCCGGACCTCGCCATCACGTGAAGAGGTGCGTGTCTGGTCCATGTCCGGCGTCGAGCGCCTGGCCTTCACCGACGGCACCACGGCCATTTTCAAGTACGCCAAGAGGCCCTTCGAGAACGAGGACCACGCGCTCCGCCTGGCCGACTCGCTCGGCGTTCCCGTGCCTGCCGTTCACGCCTCCGCGGTCCGGGACGGCTGGCTCGGGATGCTGCTGGAAGACCTCGGCCCCGCCATCCGTGAGGCGGACGACCTCGACGGCGCAGCAGCAGCCGTGGTCCTGCACAGCACCCGCATGGCAGCCGCGCTGCCGGTCCTCGATCAGGAACGGCTGCGTAGCCTCCCGACACGAGCCCTGGATCACCTCGGCCTACTCCGGAAGGCCGATCGGTGGCAGGACACCCCCGAAATCGAGGACGCGCTCGACCGCATCGCTCAAGCTGCTGAGGCACGCTCGGCCGGTGCCACGATCGGCCCCTTCGGCTGGGTGGGGGTGGCGGTGTAATCCGTCTTAGCCGTCTTGGCCGTTGCAAGCACAGGTCAGCGCGGGTACGGCAGTGGCTTCGGCTTGCCGTCCCAGCGCGTGTCCTTTGTGTCGGCCGGGACGGGGCTCTTGCGTCACTCCGTCCCGACCGACGGGGCCTTGACCTGCGCAGTGATACGGCGGGGACGCCCAGGACGGCACGAGACGGATCCGGGCGGTTCGCTGGCGGAGGCAGCGCGGTCTTCGTGATCGCGCTGCCGTCTTGTCCCTGGTTGCCGTCTTGCCCATATGCCGTTTGACCTGGGGAATCACGGCAGGGACGGCAGGGACGGCCACTGGGGGGGTGCGGGGGCTCAGCCCACTGCGGCAGCGGGTTCGGTGTCCACCGGGTGGACGGTGGGGCAGTAGCGCCGCCATGCGTCGATGAACTTGTTCCGCATGTAGCCCTTGCGCTGGGTTCCGTCGGCGAGGCGGACGTTGCCGGGTTTGATGCCGAACTGGTTCAGCATCCTTGCAAGGTCCCGGGCGGTCAGCCCGCTGCGTCCCCATTCCGCCCAGGGGCTTTCGGCGTTCTGCCGAAGGTGGTGCAGCAGTTCGTCCGTGGAGAGGCTGTCTACCTCCCGTTGGGCGACGAAGACACTGCGGATGTCGGCGAGGATCCGTGCTCCGCCGGGCTGTTCCTCCTCCACCTCAACCTCCGCAGCCACCATCCGCGCACATGCCTCGCGAGAGCGACGGGGCCAGGACCCGACAGCGAGATCGGCGACGATCACCAGGGGCTCCCAGGTGTCGGCGGCGCGGTCCTCGACCGGCATCGCCGGTTCCAGGTCGGCGGCCTCATCGAGCAGGGGCCTGGCCCATGCGGCGATGCGGTCGCGCAGGTCGTGGAGGGCGGGGGTGTCGCGGCGGGAGCGGAAGGGCTTGACGCTCTCGCCCTCGGCTCGGCGGCGCATACGGATGACCACGGACCGATCCATGATCGTGTCGGGCAGGTCACCGATCCCGGCCAGGGCGGCCATGGCGAAGGTGGCGAACTTGTGGGGTGTGTGGTCGTTGCCGACGACGCGGGTTACGTAGCGGTTGCGCTGGTGGCCGGCGTTGAGCAGGCCGCGCATCTCCTCGTTCTTCTCCGCCATCTTCGGGGTGCCGAAGATGGTGTCCGCCTCGTCCACCAGCAGAGTGGGGGGTTCGTCGGTGATGGAGCGGAAGACCGCCGCGGGCGTGGTGTTGATGGTGAGCATCGGCTCGTGGACCGTCTCGGTGAGTATGTCCAGGAGCCGTGACTTGCCGCACCGCTTCGCCGGCCCGACGACCGCCAGACGTGGGGCGTGCTGCCAGGCGGGCTGCAGGTGGGTGGCCGCCACCCAGAGCGTGACGGCGTCCAGCGCCTGCTCGGAGGGCAGGATCACGAACTTGGCTATCCGAGCACGTAGCTCATCCAGCAGCGCGGAGCCGTACGTTGAATCTGGGTCTGGCACTGCTTCCTCAGCCGGCTCATCGGCCGGTACAGGATCAGGTGCCCTGTCGTCGGTCGCCGGAGCGGCTTCGGGCGGGGGGTAACCGGGGCGACCAGGCACCGCGGCCGTCGGCCATACGACTTCGGCCGGTGCGGAATCCGGCTCGGGTGTCGTAGGTTGCACAGGGCAGCTCCTATCCGGTGACTTCGGGCATGCAGACCCGGGTCACGCAGGTCGTTTGTTGGAATGCGGGCAGTGGAGTGTGCTGAGCCTCCGGCGTTGGCGCGCCGGAGGCTCTCTCGCTTCCGCGGCCGGGGCGAGGGACCACGGACAGTACGTCCACGCCCGGTCACAGTCCAGCGTTTCTGTGTCAGCTCAGCGCAGAAGCGTCTGCTACGTTGCCACCCCTTCACGCTGCCAGGCCGAGCAGATCCAGCAGGTCGGCCGTCACGACCCGGTACGCGTTGCCCAGCCGCAGGACCTTGCACGGGTACTCGCCGCGCTTGGCCAGCGCGTAGCCCTTACTCCGCCCCAGCCCCAGCGCCCGATTGCCGGTGTCCAGGTCAACGGCTACGGGCAGGGTCAGCAGCTCCTCCCGCGTCATGCCCTTCGACTCCCGGTCGGTCTCGTCATTGCGCATACGACGCTCCATCCTTGAGTGAGCCCTCGGCGAACGCGGCGTCACGTCCGGCTCCAGGCCACGAATAACCATCATCGGCGAGCTAATGTGTCTTCATGACACAAAACGATTTCGATGCTGGTAGGGACGAGGACGACGTCCCGGAGTGGGCGGATCAGGTGACGGCCACCGTGGCCGCCGAGGTCCGCAGGCGGAGAAAGGAACTGCGCATGAGCGCCCAGGACTTGGCAGACAAATGCGAGGAGATCGGCTATCCGATCCCGCGCAATGTGATCGCCAACATGGAGTCCGGCCGCCGCTCAACGCTGCCCCTGGTCGAGGTCATGGTGCTGGCCGAGGCCCTGCAGACCTACCCGATCTGCCTGCTCTATCCAGTCGGCTATGTCGAGAGGGTTCAGCGGCTACCACTCCGGGACGACGAGGCGACATGGGACGCCTTGCACTGGTTCACCGGCGACAGCGAGGGCTTCGGTATGGAGGACGACATGCTCCGCGCCTTCCGCGCCCACGCCAGCCACCAGCGCGCCGCCCTGGCCGCCTTGAAGGGCGAGAAGCACGAGCGCTGGAAAGCCGAGACCGCACCCAACCAGGCCGAACGCGAGGAGGCCACACTCGCCCAGGCCGCCTACGCCGAAAGAGCCCTGGACGCCAAGTACCGGCTGCGCAGCGCGCGTGCCTTAATTCGCGCCGACGGTGGCACTCCCCCCTCGCTGCCGCCCGAACTCGCCGATATCGACCCGCCCCGAAGTGACGCCAACACCAACGAGGAAAACGGTTTTTGAAGGGTTCCACCCACCGCCGCTGCTACTGCCGTGACGCTGAGACCGGCAAGCCGCTCGGCAAGTCCTGCCCCAAGCTCTCTAGTCGCAAGCACGGTTCGTACTCCATACGCCAGGAGCTCCCGCCCCACGAGGACGGCACCCGCCGCTCCTTCAGCCGCGCCGGCTACGAGTCGCTGAAGGACGCCCAGGCGGACCTCGATCACGTCCGTTCGCTGCTCGCCCTGGCGGACAAGGACGACCCCGACAGCCTCCAGCGCCTCGTGGACATGCTGGAGGCGGTCGGAACCGAGAAAGCCCCGCTGCCGGCCCTCGAGGAGACCCGACGCCGTCTGCGGGCGGGCCTGGCCCTCCGTGGCAGCCTCACCGTCGGCGAGTGGCTCGACCAGTGGTTCGCCGCGAAGAAGCGCCGTAAGACCACACTCAACGGCTACGCCTCCCACATCCGCGTCCACCTGAAGCCGCGCATCGGCCACGTACGCCTCGACCGCCTCAACGTCGGCCACCTCGTTGAGATGTTCGACGGGATAGCCGACGACAACGAGGTCATCGCGGCCGAGAACGGGGCCCGCCGCGAGCAGATCGCCCGCTGCAAGCCGAGTAAGCCCGGCCGCCCCGTTGGAGCCGAGCGGAAGCTGCTCGCGGTCGAGCGCGCCAAGCTGGCGGAGATGAAGCCGTTCCGGAAGATCACCGGCCCGGCATCCCGTCAGGCGATCCGCCGCACCCTACGCGCGGCCCTGAACTCCGCGATCGCCCAGCAGCTCGTCACCTTCAACCCGGCGTCCCACGTCGAGTTGGAGTCCGGCAAGCGCCCGAAGCCCCTTCTTTGGACCGATGAACGAGTCCGGCGCTGGCGCGAGACGGGCGAGATACCCGGCCCCGTGATGGTGTGGACCCCGCAGCAGTTCGGCGCCTTCCTCGACGCAGCCGAGGGCGACCGCCTGTACGCGATCTTCCACCTCATGGGTACTCGCGGCCTCCGTCGCGGCGAGGCGGTCGGCCAGGACTGGCACGAGATCGACCTCGACGCCGGCCTCATCACGCCCGCCAAGGAGATCGTGGTGGACGGCTGGGACCCCTACGAATCCGAGCCCAAGACGGACGGCAGCGCCAACACGATCGCGCTCGACAGCACGACCATCTCCGAACTGCGCGACCACAAAGCCCGCCAGGAGAAGGAGCGCGCGAAGTGGGGCGAAGCCTGGCAGGACACCGGCAAGGTCTTCACGAAGGAAGACGGTTCGTGGCTCCACCCCGGGACGGTCTCCGAGACCTTCCGCCGCATCCTCGCCACGACCAACCTGCCGCCCATCACCCTGCGGGACCTACGCCACGTCACCGCGACGCTCACGCACGGAGGTGGCGGCGACATCCACACGGTGAAGGAGACGCTGAGGCACTCCACCATCACCTTGACCTCGGACACGTACACGAGCCTGCTCCCTGAGCTCGACCGTGAGATCGCGGAGAAGGCGGCTTCGTTGGTCCCCCGCCGCCCTCGAAATGGCGCTAAGTAAGCATGTTCAGTGCCGGTTTCCGGATCCCGCCCCAACCGGGTCTTACGGTCTTGTGACGCCGAGGCGAGCAAGGTGCGTGGGCTGGCTCCTTGCGTACCTGACGTAGAGCCGTTTGCGCCCTACCTGGCTGAGCGTAATGCTCTGAACAGTCCGGATGAGGGGCGTATCCTCCGTAGATCGCAGTGTGTGATCAAGGGAGGGAAATCTGATGGTCATTCAGGCCGCTGCAGACGATGGCGAAGACGACGAGGTACCCGGCATCGGCAACGAAGTCGAGCCGACATCGACGAGTTCTGACCCAGCAGTGGCCGCGGTCGCAAAGATCATCGACACCAGCAGGATCTACGGCGATCTCTTCCGCCAGCTGCAAGCAGGGCCGGCGTTCCAGGCTGCGAAATTGCTGCAGGACCAAGACCTACTGGGTACCAAGAAGTTCCTGGCCGACGTCCAGAAGAGTATGTTCCCGAGCGCTCTCACGGGCTTTGCCGCAGGACTGCGCTCGATGGACCAAGTGGCAGGGAGGGAACATCTCAAGTACCTGAAGGCGACGGCCGCGCTCAGCGAGTTGGCAGTCGGACCAGGCACCTTGTCTGCTTGGCGGACGTCTCTTCAGATCGAGAGCGTCATAGGCGAGATCATCAAGGGCCCCGTCTTCAAGGTACCGATGCCCCCGGTGTGGGCTACGGAAGAGTTCCGCAAGAGCCTCAGTCTCACGGTCCACCGCCAGGTGTATATGACGGACTGGCTGGCGCGGATGGACTCCGGCCGCGGCTTGCTGTCGGAGATCAGCAGCCGTCCTCTGTCGTTGTACCGGGACTACTTGGGCAGCCTCGGGGACAGTCCAACACGCTTCGAGCTCGACTCCTCCCTGCACGCTGGTCTGGGAGTGAACGGGCTGCTCGGAGCGGACGCACTCAGCTCCGAGACTGTCCTGGGCGACGCTGACCTAGAGGTGGAAGTCGCCGACCGCGTCGACGATCTGCTCTCCCCTCAGCAGGCCGGGCGTCTCGACGTACTGGAAGACCTCCGCAGAGCGTTGACGTCCATCGACACGAAGGTCGTGGAGATGCTCGAGGGCGGATGGCATGTAGTCCGCCAGGCCCCTCCGGCCGCCGCCGAGATGGCCGCCCAGTGCGCTGTGGAATCCATCGACAGGGCTATCCGTGCGGCAGCCCCGGATAGCGAGGTTGAGAAGTGGCTGCCTACGTCGGGGCGTCCTGAGAAGGAATGGCGGTCGTCCAACGGCCGGCTCACCCGCGCCGTGCGGATCCGCTACATCATGCGCGGGCACAAGGACGAAGCGAAGATGGCGTGCACCCTTGTGGACAACATCATCTCCCTGCAAACGCAGGCAACTGCGCGCGCCCAGGCCATCAAGCACGCTTCGGCCGGCGACTTGTCCATGGCTCGTTGTCTGCTGGGAACAGCTGAGCACATCCTGACGGTGCTGTTCGTCATCGAGAGGGACTAGATCTTGGGTCGGGAGGCTTCGCACCGAGCCGCTGCCAAGCCTCCCACGCATATCCGCGAACGATCCCACTCGTTGTCTGGGCCCCCAGCGCCTCAAGGGCTGTACGGGCGCAGAGAGGCGCCGCAGCCCTGGTTCCCTGACGGCTGCGAGTGATCAGCGCATCGCACCCTGACCGAAAGACCAACCAGCCGACGCTAGCCTCGCTGCTCTGCTCGAACATCCGCTCACGCATCGCTCACGCAGAACCCCGAAAACGCCACAGCGCCTGACCCGACCGAAGCCGACCCAAGCGCTGCGCCGCAGGTCAGAAGGGGTTTCCCCTCCCCCGCGTCCGTAGGCCCTGTGGGACTCGAACCCACAACCAATGGATTAAAAGTCCACTGCTCTGCCAATTGAGCTAAGGGCCCAGGCGATGTTGCCTGTCCGAGCATAGCGGGAGGAGGCCGTGTCTCCGATCGGGTATCGGGGACACGGCCATGTCGGAGGGGCGGGAGTGCGGGGGATCGTTACTTTTCTGCCGGGATGGGCGTGGGCGCGGGGGCGGAAGCAGGGGTGAGGAACCAGTGGCGGGCCGAGGCCAGCCACCAGGTGGCGGCGAAGCCGAGGACGGCCAGGACGGCGACCGGGGCGTAGTTGAAGGTCTTCCAGGTGACCGGGGAGACCTGCGGGAGCATGAAGAGGACCGTGATCGCCACCACCCAGCTCACCGAGACGATCCCGACGGGGCGTGACCAGCCGCCCAGGTGCCAGGGGCCGGGGGTGAAGGCGCTGCCCTTGCGGACGCGGAGGAAGGTCGGGATGACGTACGCGATGTACAGGCCGATGACCGCGATCGACGTCACCGCCGCGTACGCGGTCGTGTTGATGAGGTAGGGCAGGCCTAGGGCCAGGGCGCCGAGCGCGGCCAGCCAGACCGCGGCCACGGGGGTGCGGGTGCGCGGGCTGACCGTGTGCCACACGCGGGAGAGAGGCAGCGCGCCGTCCCGCGAAAAGGCGTAGATCATGCGGCTGTTGGCGGTGACGGACGCCATGCCGCAGAAGAGCTGGGCACCGATGACGACCAGCAGCAGGAGTTTGCCGGCCGTGGCGCCGAGGGCGTCCAGGAGGATCTGGGCGGGCGGGGCGCCCGTGGGGGAGGCCAGCTCGTCGTCGTACGACTGGATGGCGAAGGTGAAGCCGAGGAGGAGGACGAAGCCGGCGATCCAGGAGGTCCAGATCGAGCGGACGATGCCCCGGGGGCCGGCCGTGGCCGCGTCGTGGGTCTCCTCGGTCATGTGGGCCGAGGCGTCGTAGCCGGTGAAGGTGTACTGGGCCATCAGGAGGCCCAGCAGGACCACGTACGGGCCGCTGCTCCACCCCGTCCGGTTGACGAACTCCGTGAAGACGAACGCCGTCGACCGGTGGTGGTCGGGTACGAAGGCCAGCGCGGTGACGATCAGCGCCACCCCCAGTACGTGCCACCACACGCTCACGCTGTTCAGGAACGCGACGATCCGGACGCCGAAGGTGTTCAGCAGGCCGTGCAGGACGAGGATCGCGGCGAACAGCGCCACCGTGCGGCCCGGGGTCACCCGGAAGCCGAACTGGAGGTTCAGGTAGGCGCCGAGGAAGGAGGCCGCGCCGAAGTCGACGCCCGCGGTGACCGCCACCTGGCCCAGCACGTTGAACCAGCCGGTGAACCACGCCCAGGCCGCCGCCGAGCGCGGGGGCGCCAGGCGGTGGGCCCAGAAGTACAGGCCCGCCGAGGTCGGGTACGCCGAGCAGATCTCCGCCATCGCCAGTCCCACGGACAGCGTCATCAGGCCGACCAGGACCCAGCCCCACGTGATCACGGCGGGGCCGCCGGTGGTCATGCCGAAGAGGTAGAGGGTCAGGCAGCCGGAGAGGACCGAGATGATCGTGAAGGAGACGGCGTAGTTCGAGAACGCCGACATCCGGCGGGCGAGGACCTGGGTGTACCCCAGCTCGGCCAGCCGTTCCTCGTCGGACAGGCCGGACGGGTCGGGTATGCCGGGCGGGTCGGGTACGCCGGGCGGGTCCGGCGCTTCGGACAGGCCGGGCGCTCGGGACGGGCCGGGGCGGCCGGACGCCTTCCGCGGTTCGCTCGCGTTGTCGCCCGCCCTCGCGTCTTCTGTCATGCCCCCAGCAATTCCCTGCGCGAGGGCGTGACATGCGTCATGGCGCGGTCGGCGGCTGGGTGGCCCGGTCTCGCCGCCCCGGGAGGCGTCGGCGCGTCGCGCCACCGGCACCCGGCACCCGGCGGGCACCGGGCATGCAGTAAGGGCCCGTACGACCGGAGTCGTACGGGCCCTTACTGGCTCACTCAGCGTCAGCCGTTGCGCTTCCAGCGCGGCTTGTCCTCGCGGCGGCCGAAGGAGCCGGTGCCGCGGTGGTCGTCACGACGGCCGTTGGGGCGCTCGTTGCCACCGGAGCGGAAGCCCGGGCGGTCGTCGCGGCGGTCACGGTTGAACGGACGGTCGCTGCCCCGGTGTCCGGTGCGCTCGTCCCGGCGGAACCCAGAGCGGTCACCACGGTCGTCACGACGCTCGAAGCCCCGCTCGCCACGGTCACGGTCGAAGGTGCGGCGCTCGTCACGACGCTCGAACGGACGGCCACCCCGGTCGTCGCGGCGCTCGAAGCCACGGCCACCACGGTCACCACGGTCGTCACGACGCTCGAAGTTGCGGCTACCGCGGTCACCACGGTCGTCACGACGCTCGAAGCCCCGCTCGCCACGGTCACGGTCGAAGGTGCGGCGCTCGTCACGACGCTCGAACGGACGGCCACCCCGGTCGTCGCGGCGCTCGAAGCCACGGCCACCACGGTCACCACGGTCGTCACGACGCTCGAAGTTGCGGCCACCGCGGTCACCACGGTCGTCACGACGCTCGAAGCCCCGCTCGCCACGGTCACGGTCGAAGGTGCGGCGCTCCCGGCGCTCGTACGGCGCGGCGGCGGCCGGGCGCTCCTCGCGCTCGGTCTCCCGCTCCGCCGGCTCAGCGGCCACGACGAGCTCCTGCGCCGCCGTCGCCTGCGCCTCGGCCACCGCGGTCTCCGGGTCCTCGCCGCGCTCGCGGGCGGCCCGGACGACCAGCCGGTCGGCCTCTTCGCGCAGCTCGGTCGCGCGGCGCTGGGCGCGCTCCAGCTCCTTGGTGAGCTGGGCGACCTCGCGCTCGGCCTGCTGGGCGGCGTTGGCCGCGGACTCGGCCTGGACCTCGGTCATCGAGCGGGCGCCGGTGATCTCGGCGACCTCCGGGTCGAAGGCGCCGGCGCCCTGGATGATGTGACGCCCGGCGTCGACGCCGGCGTCCTCCATGAGGCGGAAGATCTGGCGCCGCTGGTGCGGCAGGGACAGGGAGACGACCGTGCCGGTGCGGCCCGCGCGGGCGGTGCGGCCGGCGCGGTGCAGGTAGTCCTTGTGGTCGCCGGCCGGGTCCACGTTCAGGACCAGGTCGATGCCGTCGACGTGGATACCGCGGGCGGCGACGTCGGTCGCGACGAGCGCGTTGACGTAACCCTTCTTGAAGTCCTCGAGCACCCGGGTACGCGCGCCCTGCGTCATGCCGCCGTGCAGCGCGTCGGCCTTCACACCGGAGTCGCAGAGCTGCTCGGCGATGCGGTCGGCGCCCAGTTGGGTGCGGACGAAGATGATCGTGCGGCCCTTGCGGGAGGCGATCGCGGCGGTGACCGGCGCCTTGTCCTTGGGCTTCACGATGAGGATGTGGTGCGACATGGTCGTCACCGCGCCCTGGGCCGCGTCCACCTCGTGCAGGACGGGCTCGTTCAGGTAGCGGTCGACGAGGGTCTTGATCTCGTTCTCCATGGTGGCGGAGAAGAGCATCCGCTGGCCGCCGGCCGGGACCTGGTCGAGCAGCTCGGTGACCTCGGGCAGGAAGCCCAGGTCGGACATCTGGTCGGCCTCGTCGAGGACCGTGATCTGCACGTCGTCCAGGGAGCAGGCGCCGCGGTTGATGATGTCGCGCAGCCGGCCCGGGGTGGCGACGAGGACGTCGACGCCGCGTTCCAGGGCGTAGATCTGGTTGCCCATCGAGGTGCCGCCGCAGACGACCTTCATCTTCAGGCCGAGGACGTCGCCGTACGGCTGGAGGGCGTCGGCGACCTGCATGGCCAGCTCACGGGTGGGCGTGAGGATGACGGCACGCGGCTTGTGCTTCTGGGTGCGGCCGCCGGCCAGGGTGGCCAGGGCCGGCAGACCGAAGGAGAGGGTCTTGCCGGAGCCGGTGCGGCCCCGGCCGAGGATGTCCTTGCCGGTCAGGGCGTCCGGGATGGTCGCGGCCTGGATCGGGAAGGGGGTGGTGACGCCGTTCTGTGCGAGCTTGCGCACGATGCCCTCGGGGAGACCGAGGTCGGCAAAGGTCTGGGGGGTGTCAGCGGCCTCGGGGGCCTCGGTGACCTCGGTCGTCACGTCGACGAGTTCGTTCTCGTTCTCGTTCTCGGACACGACGATCTGGTCAGTACTGGACACGGACATGCGAATGCGAAACCTTCCGGAGTCTCTTCGGCACGCGCCCGTCAACTCCGTGATTCGCTCACGACCGCCTCAATGCGGTCCGCCACGGTAAGGGAGAGTACGCGCCACACGGCGCTCTCTGTGATGGCGCCGGGCAAATGGGATCAAACGATCTACTACCATACGCACCCCCTGCCCCCGAAGGCAAACCGAGGCGCATAAGGCCAGGTCACATCATGCCGCGACGCCCGCCGCGGGTGCCGGTTCACGCTGCACCAGTTGCGGTCCCGTCTCCTCGTGCGCCGAGGACGACGGCTCGGCCGACGGTGGCTCCGAGACCGGCGCAGGCGGCGTGGAGGCGGGCGGCTCGGCCGGCGCGGACGTGACCGGCGGTGTAGGCGGCACCTTGCTCGGCGCCGGTTCCCCGGGCTCGGCGGTACTTCCCGGCTTCGCCGGGGCGGCGGAGGCGCTGTCCGCCCCGCTCGGGCCGGCCGTCGCCGGGTGCGACCCGCCCGGCTTCGCCTTGCCGCCGCGCCCGTGCTTGCCGCCCACCGCCGGCTCCTCGCGGCCCACGCCGCCCGCGCCGGCCACCGGGCCGCCGCCGGGCGCGCCGCCGCGGTGCCGCCCCGTGGAGTGGGCGGGCCGGGCCCGGCCCGCGTCGTCACCCACGTTCACACAGCCCGCGGCGGCGGTGACGGCCAGCACCGCGACGGCGAGACGGACGGGTACGTTCAAGGGGCGCACGGCGGCCACCTCCGGGGGCGGGGAAGGAGTCAACCTCCCCAACTCCCGCCGTCCGCGGGAGGACACGCGTCCCGCGAGCATCGCCGCTCAGCCGTAACCGAGGGCGTGCAGCCGGGCGTCGTCGATGCCGAAGTGGTGGGCGATCTCGTGCACCACCGTGACCTCGGTCTCCGCGACGACGTCCTCGCGGCTCTCGCACATCCTGAGCGTGGGCCCCCGGTAGACGGTGATCCGGTCCGGCAGCACACCGGCGTACCACTCGCCCCGGTCGGTCAGCGGGGTGCCCTCGTACAGCCCGAGCAGCCCGGGGTCGTCGGCGGGCGGCTCGTCCTCGACGAACACGGCCACGTTGTCCATGAGCCGCGTCAGCTCCGGCGGGATCCGGTCGAGCGCCTCGGCCACCAGTTCCTCGAACTCCTCGCGCGTCATCTCCAGCACACCGTCATTGTCCGGTACGCGAGGCCCGGACGTGAGTTCCGGACCGCCGCATATCCACGTCGGCACCTGGGCATACGGGACCAATGGCCCGCGTCCCCCTCGCAGCCCTGAGCACCGTGCTGAACCGGACCTCCAACCGCACACGCCCCGCCCGCCCGCGCATCCCCCCGCTCCCCTCCGTCGAGCCCACCGCCCGGGCCCGCCCCTGGTCGCGCGCCCTCGGGCTGACCGGGGTCGTCCTGCTCGGCGCCTGGCTGGGCCTGCTGGTCGTCGGCGACGTCCGGGCCCCGGTCGGCCCGATGGACACGACCATGGCGCTGCGCCCCTCCCTCACCGGCGGCACGAAGATCAACGTGTCGCCGCTGGGCGCGCTCACCCTGGACAGCCATGTGGCACCGGTGCGCCTGGACGTCAACGTGGACCAGTTGGACCCGCTGCGCTCCCAGGCCCTGGTGGACCACCCCGAGCGGCTCTCCGGGCTCCAGGACGAGGTGGCCCGGGACGTCGAGCACGGCACGCTCGACCTGGCCGTGCGCTCCTGTGTCGCGGTGGTCTCCGGGGCCACGGCCCTCGGACTCGCCGTCTACCGCCGTCCGCGCCCGGCCCTGGCCGCCGGCGGCCTCGCGCTGGTCCTGCTGGCCGCGTCGGGCGCGTCGGCGTACGCCACGTGGAACCCGAAGTCGGTCCTGGAGCCGCGGTTCTCGGGGCTGCTCAGCTCGGCGCCGTCCGTGGTCGGCAACGCCCGCAGCATCGTCACGGAGTTCGACGTCTACCAGAAGGAACTGGCCCGCCTGGTGACGAACGTGACGAAGCTCTACGACGTCACCTCCACGCTCCCGGCCTACCGCCCGGACCCCTCCACCATCCGGGTCCTGCACGTGTCGGACATCCACCTCAACCCGGCGAGCTGGAAGATCATCGGCTCGCTGGTGGACCAGTACAAGGTGGACGTGATCGTCGACTCCGGCGACACGATGGACCACGGCACGGCGGCGGAGAACGGCTTCCTGGACCCGGTCCGGGACCTGGGCGTGCCGTACGTCTGGGTGCGCGGCAACCACGACTCCCGGGCCACCCAGCAGTACCTGGAGCGCATGCGGAACGTGCACGTCCTGGACGGCGGCCGGGCGGAGACGGTCGCGGGCCTGCGGTTCGCGGGCACCGGTGACCCGCAGTTCACCCCCGACCGCTCGGCGGCGCACGGCCGGGACGCGTCCGAGGAACTGGCGGGCGACCGGCTGGCCAGTGCCCTGCGCGACCAGCGGGCGGCCGGCACCCCGGCGGACGTGGCCGTCGCGCACGAGCCGTCCGCCGCCCGGGAGACGGACGGCGAGGTGCCGCTGGTGCTCTGCGGGCACCTGCACCACGAGGGCACGGAGATGCTGCCGTACGGCACCCGGCTGCGCATGGAGGGCTCGACGGGCGGCAGCGGGCTGCGCGCGGTGGAGCACGGGGAGCCCGCGCCGGTCGAGGCCTCGATCCTGTACTTCGACCGGGACAGCCGCACGCTGCAGGCCTGGGACGCGATCAAACTGGGGGGCCTGGGACTGACGACGGCGGAGGTCAGCCGCCATCTGGCGGACGAGAACCGGCCGGGCGCCGGTGCCTCGCACACGCCCTCCCCGACCGGTTCCGCCACCTCGCCCTGAACCGTTTTGGCGATACCCCTCGCCATCCCATATGCTTCTCACGTCCCCGACGCGCTGAGAAGCGCCCAGGCGGGCCGATAGCCCTCATCGTCTAGCGGCCTAGGACGCCGCCCTTTCAAGGCGGTAGCACGGGTTCGAATCCCGTTGGGGGCACGCATTACCGTGTGCGACACTGTTGCACACACGCTTGGTCCTGTGGAGCAGTTTGGAGTGCTCGCCACCCTGTCAAGGTGGAGGCCGCGGGTTCAAATCCCGTCAGGACCGCTGGTGTTTCACGTGAAACACCGTGGCTGGGTAGCTCAGTTGGTACGAGCGTCCGCCTGAAAAGCGGAAGGTCGCCGGTTCGACCCCGGCCCCAGCCACAGCCGCCCTCACCAGGGCACGAGCCCCTCTCCGGCGTCAACGGAGAGGGGCTCTTCCGTGTCGCCCACACCAGCCGGGTACGCCAACGACTGTGGCGGTGAGCCGCCGATGGGCGAAGGCTCCTTCGGCAACTTCGTGGGCAGTGGCGCGGAGGGCCACGTCGACGTCCGGTGACCTTGGCACCACGCCCGCCCGGCGCTACGTTCAGGCGGACGAGCGTGGTGCGCACGGGGCGGGGGAGACATGAGCCGGAACGAGACCGGAGCCATCGGGGACACCGACCTGGAGAAGCTCCGGGCCCGGTACGGTCTGCTGGCGATCGTCACCAGCAATTCAGCGATCGCCGCGGTCGCGATCTTCGGCGTGTGGCGGCTCCACGGCGACAAGGCGGTGATCGTCGGCGTCCTCACGGCCGCCTTCACCGCCGTCAGCGGTATGACCACCGCCTACCTGGGCATCAAGGCCGTCTCCAACACCGCGCGGTCCATAGCCCTCGGGAACGGATCCGGCCCCAGGCACGCCGAAGCGGCCCCGCCCGCCCAGCGCACCCCTTAGGCCGCGTGGGCCGGGCGGACCGGCCGGCCGCCCGGGTGCCGGTGCCGCCAGATCAGGAAGACCGCGCAGGAGACCACCGCCCAGCCCGTCAGCACCAGGAACGGGAACGCGTGCTGGTGGCCCCGGAAGTACACCGCGGTGTGCTGGGCGTTCACCGAGGCTCCGGGCGGCAGCCAGCGGCCGATCGCGCCGAGCGGTGACGGCAGCAGCGGCCAGGAGACGGCACCGCCGGACGACGGGTTGCCCAGCAGCACCATCAGTCCCCAGGTCGGCAGCATCGCCCAGCGCCCGACGAGGGTGTTGAACATCGTGAACACCATGCCGGTGGTGAACATCGTCAGGGCGAGGATCCCCCAGGACTCCAGGAACGGCAGCTTCACCGCGCCCAGCAGCCAGTCCACCACCGCGGCGATCACGAACCCGCCGAGCAGCGCGTAGGCCACGGTGAAGGCGACCCGCTCCAGCGGATTCAGGGCCCGCGCGTGCACGCTGAGCTGGATGGAGCCGACAAAGCCGATGATCACGGCGGCCAGGGAGATGTAGAAGATCGCCAGCCCTCGCGGGTCGCCCCGCTGCAACGGCTTGAGGTCACGGACCGTCACGGTGGTGCCCGTGGCCTTGCCCACCTTCAACGCGGCCTCCCCGAGTACCTGGGCGACCGTCGCCCCGGACGCGCTCGACACGTCCAGCCTGATCGACCGGCCGTCGGCGGACGCCTCCACCACCGCGAACTCCTTCTGCTCGTCCACCGCCCGCGCCGCGGCCGGCCGGCTGCCGTACGGGTGCAGTTTCAGCGAGGCGCCCAGGGTCTGTTCCATGCCGTCGAGGAACCGCCGGGCGGCCGGCTGACCGTAGGCGCCGGTCACCGCCGTCGGAATGTTGTGAGGAGTGGGGTTGGCCATGGCGTACGTGTAGGAACCGGCGAAGAGCCCGGCCGCGGCGGCGATGATCAGCAGCAGGACCGTGGCCGGCAGGAAGGGCGATTCCCGGAACGCCGACCAGCGTTCCGCGCGGGTTGGGGGGCGACCGTGGCTTCCGTGGGGGGAATCGGGCATAACGCCCACGCTAGGTCACGTCCCGTCGCCCCGTCGTTCCGCCGCGACGACGTGGACTGTTCGCGGGGGGGGCGGCTGCCGGCACGGCCAGAACCCGGGCCGGCTGGCCGCGCGGCCCGCCGACCGCGCCCGAGTCAATTCGTTCGCGTGTTTTTCGGGCGAGGTGAGATCCTGGAGGCCGTATGTCTACGCATCCCGCCCCCGCCCTCGGCACCCTCGCCCCCCGCCTGTCCGAGCTGTCGCTGCGCGACGCGCACCGGATCGGCAGGCGGCTGGAGGGCGCGCGCAAGATCCGCAAGCCGGAGGCCCGCGCCGCCGTCCTCGCCGAGATCGACACCGAGATCGCCCGCGCCGAGGAGCGGATGGCCGAGCGGCGCTCCCGCGTGCCGGCCGTCACCTACCCCGAACAGCTACCCGTCAGCCAGAAGAAGGACGTGATCGCGGACGCCATCCGCGATCACCAGGTCGTCATCGTGGCCGGTGAGACCGGGTCCGGCAAGACGACCCAGATCCCGAAGATCTGTCTGGAACTGGGCCGGGGCGTGCGCGGCATGATCGGGCACACGCAGCCGCGGCGGATCGCCGCCCGGACCGTCGCCGAGCGGGTCGCGGACGAGCTGAAGTCCCCCCTGGGCGAGACCGTCGGCTGGAAGGTCCGCTTCACCGATCAGGTGAGCCCGGACGCCACCTTCGTCAAGCTGATGACGGACGGCATCCTGCTCGCCGAGATCCAGACCGACCGCGAGCTGCGCGCCTACGACACGATCATCATCGACGAGGCCCACGAACGCTCCCTCAACATCGACTTCCTGCTGGGCTACCTGGCGCAGCTACTGCCCAAGCGCCCCGACCTGAAGGTCGTCATCACCTCGGCGACGATCGATCCGGAGCGTTTCTCCCGGCACTTCGGCGACGCGCCGATCGTCGAGGTCAGCGGCCGGACGTACCCGGTGGAGGTGCGTTACCGGCCGCTGCTGGAGGAGTACTCCGACGACGCGGCGGACGCCGACCGGGACCAGATCACCGCGATCACCGACGCCGTCGAGGAGCTGATGGCGGAGGGCAACGGCGACATCCTCGTCTTCCTCTCCGGTGAGCGGGAGATCCGGGACACCGCGGACGCGCTGGAGAAGAAGAGATACCGGTTCACCGAGGTACTGCCGCTGTACGCGCGGCTCTCGCACGCCGAGCAGCACCGCGTGTTCCAGCAGCACACCGGACGCAGGATCGTCCTGGCGACGAACGTCGCGGAGACGTCCCTCACCGTGCCCGGCATCAAGTACGTCATCGACCCCGGCTTCGCCCGGATCAGCCGCTACAGCCACCGCACCAAGGTCCAGCGGCTGCCCATCGAAGCCGTCTCCCAGGCCAGCGCCAACCAGCGCAAGGGCCGCTGCGGCCGTACGTCCGACGGCATCTGCATCCGGCTGTACTCCGAGGACGACTTCCTCGCCCGCCCCGAGTTCACCGACGCGGAGATCCTCCGTACGAACCTGGCGAGCGTCATCCTGCAGATGACCGCGGCCGGTCTCGGCGACATCGAGAAGTTCCCCTTCATCGACCCGCCGGACCACCGCAACATCCGTGACGGCGTGCAACTGCTCCAGGAGCTGGGCGCGCTGGACCCGGCCCAGAAGGACGCCCGCAAGCGGCTCACCGACACCGGCCGCAAGCTGGCCCAGCTACCCGTCGACCCCCGCCTGGCCCGGATGGTCCTGGAGGCCGACAAGAACGGCTGTGTCCGCGAGGTCATGGTCATCGCCGCCGCGCTGTCCATCCAGGACCCGCGCGAGCGCCCGGCCGACAAGCAGGCCCAGGCCGACCAGCAGCACGCCCGGTTCAAGGACGAGACCAGTGACTTCCTCGCCTATCTGAACCTGTGGCGGTACGTCCGCGAGCAGCAGAAGGAGCGCGGCTCGTCGTCCTTCCGGCGGATGTGCAAGCAGGAGTACCTGAACTTCCTGCGCATCCGCGAATGGCAGGACATCTACAGCCAGCTACGCACGGTCGCCAAGCAGATGGGCATCCACCCCAACGAGGACGACGCCCCCGGCGACCGCGTCCACCTCTCCCTCCTCGCCGGCCTCCTGTCCCACATCGGGATGAAGGACGTGAAGGACGGCAACAAGAACGAGTACCTGGGCGCCCGCAGCGCCAAGTTCGCGATCTTCCCGGGTTCGGCGCTGTTCCGGAAGCAGCCCAAGTTCGTGATGTCGGCAGAGCTGGTGGAGACGAGCCGCCTCTGGGCGCGGGTCAACGCCAAGATCGAACCCGAGTGGGTCGAGCCGCTCGCCGGGCACCTGCTGAAGCGGACGTACAGCGAACCGCACTGGGAGAAGGACCAGGCGGCCGTCATGGCGTTCGAGAAGGTGACGCTGTACGGCGTCCCGATCGTCGCCCAGCGGAAGGTCAACTACGGCCGCATCGACCCCGAGGTCTCCCGCGAACTCTTCATCCGCAACGCGCTGGTGGAGGGCGACTGGCGCACGCACCACAAGTTCTTCGCCGACAACCGCCGGCTGCTCAGCGAGGTCGAGGAGCTGGAGCACCGCGCCCGGCGGCGGGACATCGTCGTGGACGACGAGACGCTGTTCGACTTCTACGACCAGCGGGTGCCCCAGCACATCGTGTCCGGTGCCCACTTCGACTCCTGGTGGAAGCACAAGCGGCAGGAGCAGCCGGACCTCCTCGACTTCGAGCGGGAGATGCTCATCCGGGAGTCGGCGGAGGCGGTCACCGAGGCCGACTACCCGGACACCTGGCGGCAGGGGCAGCTCTCCTTCCGCGTGACCTACCAGTTCGAGCCCGGCACGGACGCCGACGGCGTGACCGTGCACGTCCCGCTCCAGGTGCTCAACCAGGTCACCGGCGAGGGATTCGACTGGCAGATCCCGGGCCTGCGCGAGGAGGTGGTGACGGAGCTGATCCGCTCGCTGCCCAAGCCGGTCCGCCGCCACTACGTCCCGGCGCCGAACTACGCGAAGGCGTTCCTGGACAAGGCGGTGCCCCTCCAGGAGCCGCTGACGGTGACCATGGCCCGCGAGCTGAAGCGCATGGTCGGCGTCCCCTTCGAGGCGGACGACTTCGACTGGGCCAAGGTTCCCGACCACCTCAGGATCACGTTCCGGATCGTCGACGAGCGGCGCCGGAAGCTGGCCGAGGACAAGGATCTGGAGGCGTTGCAGCTCCAGTTGAAGCCGAAGGCGAGGAAGGCGCTCTCCCAGGCCGCCGCCGCGACCGCCTCCCGCGAGGGCGGGGAGTCCCTGGAGCGCGCGGGCCTGACCGACTGGACGATCGGCTCGCTCACCCGCGTCTTCGAGACCCGCCGGGCCGGACAGCCGGTCAAGGCGTACCCGGCGCTGGTGGACGACGGCGACACCGTCTCGGTCCGCCTCTTCGACACCGAGGCCGAGCAGATGGAGGCGATGTGGAAGGGCACCCGCCGCCTGATCCTCCGCAACATCCCGGTGAACGCGGCGAAGTTCGCCTCGGACCGGCTGACGAACCAGCAGAAGCTGGCCCTGTCCGCGAATCCGCACGGTTCCGTGCAGGCCCTGTTCGACGACTGCGCGACGGCCGCGGCGGACAAGCTCGTCGCGGACTTCGGCGGGCCGGCGTGGGACGAGGAGTCGTACCGCAAGCTGTACGACAAGGTGCGTGCGGAGATCGTGGACACGACGGTCCGTACAGTCGCCCAGGTGCAGCAGGTCCTCGCCGCCTGGCAGGCCTGTGAACGCCGTCTCAAGGCCGTCTCCAGCCCGGCGCTGCTCGCCAACCTCACGGACGTGCGCAAGCAGTTGGACGCCCTCGTGAAACCCGGCTTCGTGACATGGGCGGGCATACGCCGGCTGCCCGACCTGCTGCGTTATCTCGTGGCCGTCGACCGGCGTCTGCAGCAGATGCCGACGGGCGTCCAGCGGGACACCACGCGCATGGAGAAGGTCCACGACATGCAGGACGAGTACGCCTGGCTCCTGGAACAGCTCCCGGAGGGCCGCCCGGTGCCGTCCTCCGTCCTGGACATCCGCTGGATGCTGGAGGAACTCCGGGTCAGCTACTTCGCCCACGCGCTGGGCACGGCGTATCCGATCTCCGACAAGCGGATCCTGAAGGCGATCGACGCCGCCGCGCCGTGACGGGGCCCGCACGGAGGGTGAGTTCGACCAGGACCCTCACCCTCCTGTAGAGTCCTTCTCGCAGCGCAACGCAGCAACAAGCGCCGCGAGACCTGGTCCTGTGGAGCAGCTTGGAGTGCTCGCCACCCTGTCAAGGTGGAGGCCGCGGGTTCAAATCCCGTCAGGACCGCACAAAGGCTGAGGCCCGCATCCCGCAAGGGACGCGGGCCTCAGCCGTATCCCTAGCGACACTCCCCGCGCCAACGGCGTGCGGTCTTGACGGCGTTGCTTTCCCTCGGTACCCAAGGAGCAGGGCTCGTCCTCCCGTGCGGCCCCGGAGGTGGCGTATGGCGGCTTCGGCCAGGCACGAGACGCGGGCGCTCCTCAGGGCGCATCTGTCGGCCGCCTCGTCGTACGGGCATCTCACCCGTCACTGCCCCATCTGTCACCGCCTGCTGCGGCTGGCGATGGACACCGGCCCGCGGAGCCAGGAGGACGAGGACGAGTACGCGGGCGGGCGGCAGGCCGTCGAGGACGAGGATCCGCGGCCCGCGTGACACCGGCCGGCCCCAACGCCCGTACAAGCGTGGGACCCTGGACCAGGCGCTTCCACTAGCGCACGCGTGCCGGAGACAACAAGCGTCCCGGCGTGTGACGGGAGTCACCGCATGAGTTTCTGAAACGGCGGTATTTACCCCCTTCATACAACGGGTCGATTTAATATGTGCAATTGCACCGGCCCCAGGGGTCACGCACAGCCGTTCCGACAGGCCTCCCCAGACTCCGACAAGGACGCTCACGACGCCGCCCCCCGCCCCCGGCCCGCGCACAAAAAAGATCGCGCTGGACTCGGCGGAGTCCAGCGCGATCGACGACGCACCCTGTGCGGCTTGCCTGAAACGTTCTCTTCGGCTCGGGCGTGGGCCCTGTTGGGGCAGGTCCCGCGTCGCTTGTAGCTAGGGTTTCGGGCGCCTCGGCCGGTTGGGGGACCGACCGTCTTGCCCGGTTATGGAGTTGTTCAGGCCTCGCTGCGCTGCTGCGGGATGCCCGCGAGCAGCGCGCGGACCTCGGCCTCGCGGTAGCGGCGGTGCCCGCCGAGCGTGCGGATGGAAGTGAGCTTGCCGGCCTTCGCCCACCGCGTGACCGTCTTGGGGTCGACACGGAACATGGTGGCGACCTCAGCCGGGGTCAGCAGCGGCTCGGCATCAGGGGTGCGAGCGGTCATGAGCGGCCTCCTCGGGAGAACCGAACCTTCTCGGTTCTTTCCTCTAAATTCTGCACCTTGACCCGCGTTGCCCGAAATGGCGGACGCGAGTCGAGTCGGTTATAGGACGAACGGCTTGTCCTCGGCACTACAACTACACCATCCGTCCAGCCCCGTCGGCCAAACCGATGGAATTGCCCTCCCAGGTGTTCATCAGCGACGGATGCCGATGGACCGTGCCATAGCGGACAGTCACGCCACTGTGACGATCAGTCACAGGGCGATCAGAGGTCACCAGACCCCCCAAAACTTACAAAGCGGAGAATCCGCCCAGCATCGAGCATAGTTGGACGGAAGAAGCCCTCCCCGGACCCCTTGTCCTATTTTGGCATGAGGGGTGGCAAGAGACGCAAGGGCCGGGTAAGTGCCGTCCATCACCCTTGGGACGAAAGTCCAGCTCTGAACCAACGTCCCGTCAGATGGCCCAAGTGCGTAGACCGTACGTCGTGCGCGGCGGTTTGGGCCGTGACGTACGTCACTCAGTTCGAATTTGATCCCGCGCTCAGTTCGCGGAGCGCCGGTCCCGTACCGCCCGCCAGCGCTCCACAAGGCGCCCGTACGCCTCCCCGGCCGCCGTCCCGTCACCCCGGCGCAGCGCCTCGATCCCGGCGGCCACGTCCGCCGCCGAGCGGTCGTCCTCCAGCTCACCGGCCGGCAGCACGTGCACCAGGCCGCCGTAGTCCAGCTCGACCAGTGAGCGCGGGTGGAACTCCTCCAGCCAGCGGCCCACGTCCATCAGGCCGTCGATCAGCGGCCCCTCCTCGACGGTGTCCCTGAGCGTGCGCAGCGCCCGCGCCACCCGGCGCCTGGCCTGCACCATCGGCGTGCGGTAGCGCAGCACCGGGGGCACCTCCGCGGTCCCCTCGTCGTACCGGCGCTCCTCGTCGGAGACCAGCACGAACCAGTGCAGCGGCACCTGCCAGGTCGCCGTCCGGATCCACGGGCGGGCGTCGGGGTTGCGGGCGAGCCAGCGCTCGTGGTCCTGGGCGGCCTGGCGGCGCACCAGCGGCGGCAGCACCGCGTCCAGCACCGTCGGCGGCAACTCGCCCGGCAGCTCGTCCAGGGCCTGCCAGCCGCGCAGCCGGGTCCGCCACGGGCACACGCAGACCATCCCGTCGGCCTCCAGCACGAAGGCGTCGGCGCTCTCGTGCACCGGGACCGCGACCGGCGGGGTGGGCAGCAGGGCGGCGAGGGAGCGGCGCAGTTCGTCCTGGTAGGAGGGGCGGTCGGGGCGGCGGGCGTAGCGCTCCCAGTGGGCGCGTTCCGCGTCCGGGAAGGCGCCCAGCGGCTCGTACACACGCAGGTACGTGGCGTAGGGGACGACCACCGAGTACTCCTTGGCCACGCCTGCTCCCTCCCCAGCGGGTCCGGCTCGAAACCACTGCGCATCGTGCCACGGCGGTGCGTGCGCCCAGGACCCGGGAGAGTGATCCTGAACACTGCGCGGATGGTGCTCGGGCGGAGGCTCTACGCTCATGCCACGGCACCCCGCCACCCGTACGGGGTCCGGCCCCACTCGCCGCTCTTTACACAGGAGTCACCACAGTGACCGACGTAACCGGCGCGTCTGCTGATGTCCTGCACACCCTGTTCCACTCGGACCAGGGCGGCCATGAGCAGGTCGTGCTCTGCCAGGACCGCGCCAGCGGCCTCAAGGCCGTGATCGCCATCCACAACACCGCCCTGGGCCCCGCTCTCGGCGGCACGCGCTTCTACCCGTACGCGACCGAGGCCGAGGCCGTCGCCGACGCCCTCAACCTCGCGCGCGGTATGTCGTACAAGAACGCCATGGCCGGTCTCGGTCACGGTGGCGGCAAGGCCGTGATCATCGGTGACCCGGAGCGCGACAAGACCGAGGAGCTGCTCCTCGCGTACGGCCGCATGGTCGCCTCGCTCGGCGGGCGCTACGTCACGGCGTGCGACGTCGGCACGTACGTCGCCGACATGGACGTGGTGGCCCGCGAGTGCCGCTGGACCACCGGCCGCTCCCCCGAGAACGGCGGCGCCGGCGACTCCTCCGTGCTCACCGCCTTCGGTGTCTACCAGGGCATGCGCGCCTCCGCCCAGCACCTGTGGGGCGACCCGTCGCTGCGGGGCCGGAAGGTCGGCGTCGCCGGCGTCGGCAAGGTCGGTCACCACCTGGTCGGGCACCTGCGGGACGAGGGCGCCGAGGTCGTGGTCACGGACGTGCGCGCGGACGCCGTCCAGCGCATCCTCGACCAGTACACCGAGGGCGTGACGGCCGTCGACGACACCGAGGCGCTGATCCGGACCGAGGGCCTGGACATCTACGCCCCCTGCGCCCTCGGCGGGGCCCTGAACGACGACTCCGTGGCCGTGCTCGCCGCCAGGGTGGTCTGCGGGGCAGCCAACAACCAGCTCGCCCACCCCGGCGTGGAGAAGGACCTCGCCGACCGCGGGGTCCTCTACGCGCCGGACTACGTGGTGAACGCCGGTGGGGTCATCCAGGTCGCCGACGAGCTGCACGGGTTCGACTTCGACCGGTGCAGGGCGAAGGCGGCGAAGATCTTCGACACCACGCTGGCCATATTTGCGCGCGCGAAGGAAGACGGCATTCCGCCGGCCGCCGCGGCCGACCGGATCGCCGAGCAGCGCATGGCCGAGGCCCGCGCGGGCGGCATCGCACACTGAGGCGATCGGACGACGAGCGGTTCCCGTCGGCGGGAACGTGGGAGACAACTCTCACTTCCACCGGCGGGTCGTTCCTCCAGAACTGGTTAAAATCACCACTGACCAGCGAGGACAGGGCGCCTCGAGGGTTCTGGGCACACGCGCGTACCGCGGGCGACGTACCGTATGGGCGCGGGCTCAGGTACCGTGGGAGCCCTACGGACCGGCCTCTCCTCGGAGAGTCCGTTCCAGACCATGAACGCGTGTCAGACTCTGGGGCCGTCGAGCCCCGTCGTTGAGGGGGTCGAGCCATGGGGCGCGGCCGGGCCAAGGCCAAGCAGGCGAAGGTTGCCCGTCAGCTCAAGTACAACAGCGGCGGGACGGATCTCTCGCGCCTGGCCGAGGAGCTGGGCGCATCGACGTCGAACCAGTCGCGGAACGGCGGCCGTTTCACGGACGATGAGCAAGACGACGACCTGTATGCACGGTACGCCGACCTCTATGGGGACGACGACGAGGACGAGGACGAGGAGTCCTCATCGCATCGTCGCGGCGCTTGACCTTGCACGGACCAGTCCGGTCGGTGGCCCAGCCACCGACCGGCTTTCGTGCTGTCCGCACGGTCAGACGGCGTAGTCCCCGACCAGCTCCGCGCCGGTGGTCTTCCCGTCCCGCTCGGTGATCTCGCCGGCCACCCACGCCTCGACGCCGCGGTCGGCCAGGGTCGCCAGGGCCACCTCGGTGGACTCCTGAGGGACGATCGCCATCATGCCGACGCCCATGTTCAGGGTCTTCTCCAGCTCCAGGCGCTCGACGTTGCCGGCCGTACCGACCAGGCCGAAGATCGCACCCGGGGCCCAGGTGGAGCGGTCGACCACGGCGTGCAGGCCGTCCGGGATCACCCGGGCCAGGTTGGCGGCGAGACCACCGCCGGTGATGTGGCTGAAGGCGTGCACGTCGGTGGTGCGGGTGAGCGCCAGGCAGTCCAGCGAGTAGATCCTCGTGGGCTCCAGCAGCTCCTCGCCGAGGCTCCGGCCCAGCTCCGCGACCTCCGTCTCCAGGGCCATCCCGGCGCGGTCCAGCAGGACGTGCCGGACCAGGGAGTACCCGTTCGAGTGAAGCCCGGAGGACGCCATGGCGATCACGGCGTCACCCGTGCGGATGCGATCCGCGCCGAGCAGCCGGTCGGCCTCCACGACGCCCGTACCGGCGCCGGCGACATCGAAGTCGTCCTCGCCCAGCAGACCCGGGTGTTCGGCCGTCTCGCCGCCCACCAGGGCGCAGCCGGCCAGCACACAGCCCTCCGCGATGCCCTTGACGATCGCGGCGACCCGCTCGGGGTGGACCTTGCCGACGCAGATGTAGTCGGTCATGAACAGCGGCTCGGCGCCGCACACCACGATGTCGTCCATGACCATGGCGACCAGGTCGTGGCCGATGGTGTCGTAGACGCCCATGCGGCGCGCGATGTCGACCTTCGTGCCGACGCCGTCCGTGGCGGAGGCCAGCAGCGGGCGCTCGTAGCGCTTGAGGGCGGAGGCGTCGAAGAGCCCGGCGAAGCCGCCGAGGCCGCCCAGCACCTCGGGGCGCCGGGTCTTCTTCACCCACTCCTTCATCAGCTCCACCGCGCGGTCGCCCGCCTCGATGTCGACGCCGGCGCCCGCGTAGCTGGCGCCGTCCGCGGCGGACGGGTCGGCATGCGGGGCACGCTGATGAGAACCAGCAGAAGACATGACCTTGAGAACTTTCCTGTCGTACTGCGTGAACAGCGGGGATTACGGGCGGCGGATCGCGTCGGACGCGGCCGTGGCGGCCGGGCCCGCGGCCAGCTCCGTCTCCAGAAGCTGCTTGCCGAGCAGCTCCGGGTCCGGCAGGTCCATCGGGTACTCGCCGTCGAAGCAGGCGCGGCACAGATTCGGCTTGGCGATGGTGGTCGCCTCGATCATGCCGTCGATGGAGATGTAGGCCAGGGAGTCGGCGCCCAGGCTGGTGCCGATCTCCTCGATGGTCATGCCGTTGGCGATCAGCTCCGCGCGCGTGGCGAAGTCGATGCCGAAGAAGCAGGGCCACTTCACGGGCGGGGAGGAGATCCGGATGTGGACCTCGGCGGCGCCCGCCTCGCGGAGCATGCGGACCAGGGCCCGCTGGGTGTTGCCGCGCACGATCGAGTCGTCGACGACGACCAGGCGCTTGCCCTTGATGACTTCCTTCAGCGGGTTCAGCTTGAGGCGGATGCCCAACTGGCGGATGGTCTGCGATGGCTGGATGAACGTACGGCCGACGTAGGCGTTCTTCACCAGGCCCGCGCCGAAGGGGATGCCGGAGGCCTCCGCGTAGCCGATGGCGGCCGGGGTGCCGGACTCCGGGGTCGCTATGACCAGGTCGGCCTCGGCGGGGGCTTCCTTCGCCAGGCGGCGGCCCATCTCCACGCGGGAGAGGTACACGTTCCGGCCGGCGATGTCGGTGTCCGGGCGGGCCAGGTACACGTACTCGAAGACACAGCCCTTGGGCCTCGCTTCCGCGAAGCGCGAGCTGCGCAGGCCGTTCTCGTCGATGGCGACGAACTCGCCCGGCTCGATCTCGCGCACATAGCTGGCGCCGCAGATGTCGAGGGCGGCGGACTCGGAGGCGACCACCCAGCCGCGCTCCAGGCGGCCGAGGACCAGCGGACGGATGCCCTGCGGGTCGCGGCCGGCGTAGAGGGTGTGCTCGTCCATGAAGACGAGGGAGAAGGCGCCCTTGACCTTCGGGAGGACCGCGTGGGCGGCGTCCTCGATGGTCAGCGGCTTGCCGTCCTCGTCGACCTGGGCGGCCAGCAGCGCCGTCAGCAGGTCGGTGTCGTTGGTGGCCGCGACCCGGGTGGAACGGCTGTTGTTGTCGTTGGGCAGCGCGGCGACCATCTCGGCGAGCTGCGCCGTGTTGACCAGGTTGCCGTTGTGGCCGAGGGCGATCGAGCCGTGCGCGGTGGCACGGAACGTCGGCTGGGCGTTCTCCCACACGGAGGCACCGGTGGTCGAGTAGCGGGCGTGTCCGACCGCGATGTGGCCCTGGAGCGAGCCGAGAGAGGTTTCGTCGAAGACCTGGGAGACCAGGCCCATGTCCTTGAAGACGAGGATCTGGGAGCCGTTGCTGACCGCGATTCCCGCGGATTCCTGACCCCGGTGCTGGAGGGCGTAGAGCCCGAAGTACGTGAGCTTTGCGACCTCTTCACCCGGAGCCCAGACACCGAAGACGCCGCAAGCGTCCTGGGGGCCTTTTTCGCCGGGAAGCAGATCGTGATTGAGTCGACCGTCACCACGTGGCACGCCACCGAGTGTAGGCGAGATCGGTCACCGGTCCGAATTGGGGATCGTGTCGGTTGCCGAGAACGCAGTCGCGATCACTTTGGATGTTTCCGTGTTTATGCAGGTCAGAGCGGTGACTCACGAGCAGCCCAAGGCGTTGGTCGTGCCGTGCGGGGGCACCCCGGGGCATTTCTGCGGGTGCGTGAGTGAGGTGTCGCACATCAGCCGGGCGCGCGGCGGCTGAGGTGCACGCGGTCGCCGTCGCCGTCGGTGAGCGTCGCCTTCGCCCCGTCGGTCCGCGCGGTCAGGGTGCCGGTGGTGAGGGCGCGGGCGAGAGCGCGTTCGAAGTCCATCCGGGCCGGGGCGCAGGCCATCCGGGTCGTGCGCAGGTCACCGATGGTGATCCGGTCGCCGTGCACGGTGCCCCGGGCGCTGAAGCGGTTGCAGCCGAGGTTGCCGGCCGCCCTGCCGTCCTCGTCGATGCGGAGGCGGGCGGTGGCGGGCGCGTGCCGGGTCGTGCCGCCGGCGGTGATGCCGTCGACCCGCCAGTCGATCCCGGTCACCGGCTGCTGGTCGCTCACCGCTCCACTGTCCCCCGCCGCGCTGCCGCAGGCCACCGTGAGCGGCAGGAACACGGCGGCTACCGCCAGGGACATGTGCTGCTTGTGCCGGTTCATACGGTTTCGACGGGCGAGCGGTGCGGCCGGTTCCGCGGTGGGGGCCGCCCATGACGGACCGGCGGACAGGGGGTGACGAGGCCGTCGAGCGGGGCCGCGAATCGGCGTGCAGGGCTGCGGGAGTCCCGCGAGCAGCGCTACGACATGACCGGCAGGAGTCCCCCGATGTCCGCCCGCTCCCCGCTCGCGCCGACCTTCGCCCCGGCCAGCGCGTCGGCCCAGGACAGGCGCCCGGTGGCCAGCCGGATCCAGGTCAGCGGGTCGGTCTCCACCACGTTGGGCGGGGTGCCGCGGGTGTGCCGGGGCCCCTCGACGCACTGCACGACGGCGTACGGCGGCACCCGCACCTCGGTGGAGCCGCCGGGCGCCTTCACGGCGAGGGCGTCGGCGAGCAGCCGGGTGGCGGCGGCCAGGGCCTGCCGGTCGTAGGGCACTTCCAGGCCCGGGACGGCGTCGTTGAGGTCGTCGGTGTGGACGACGAGTTCGACGGTGCGGGTGACGAGGTAGTCGTCCAGCGGCAGGGCACCCGCGTTGGTCTCCAGGAGCCGGCTGCCGGGGTGTGCGGCGAGCAGGGCGCGCAGGCTGTCCTCGACGTCGGTGAGGTAGGCGTCGAGGTCGGGGCGGTCCGCGGCGAGGTTGCGGGTGAAGTCGGCGATCTCGGCGGACTTGGCGGCGGTGGCGAAGGGCCACTCGACCACCTGGACGTCCTGCCTGGGCGGGGCCGGCCGGTCCAGGGCGCGGTGGACGGCCGTGACGGCCATGCCGATGTGCGCGATCAGGTCCCTTACGGTCCAGTCACCGAGCCGGGTGGGCAGGGCGAGCTGCCCGGGATCGAGGCGGCGGACGGCCTCCCGTACGGTGCCGAACTGGGCGAAGACCGCGGCGCGGGTCTTGGCGGGGTCATAGCTGCGGGCGCGCTTCCTGGCCGGTGGCATGGGAGCGACCTTAATCCCGATGGCACCGGGACCTCAGGCGCTTTTCCCGGGCCACCGCCCCGGGGCCCGTCGCGGCCGTCAGGGTTCGTCCGGTGGCGGTGTGAGCACCCGGGGGCAGAGTCCGGGACCCGGGACGGGCATACAGCGGGGAGTACGCGCGAACGCCCTGCCCGGGGCCGGGCAGGGCGTTCGGCGGTGCTGCGGGAACTACGCCAGCAGCGCCGGGATCGTGTTCTCGTGGACCTCGCGGAGTTCGGTGAGGGTGAGGGTGAACTCGCCCTGCACCTCGACCGTGTCACCGTCCACGACACCGATGCGCGTGGCCGGCAGACCGCGTGCACCGCACATGTCGTTGAAGCGGACCTCCTCCGAGCGCGGTACGGCGACGATCGCGCGGCCGGCCGACTCGGAGAACAGGAAGGTGAAGGCGTCCAGGCCGTCCGGGACGACCAGGCGGGCGCCCTTGCCGCCGAGCAGCGCGGACTCCACCACGGCCTGGACCAGGCCGCCGTCGGACAGGTCGTGCGCGGAGTCGACCATGCCGTCGCGGGAGGCGGAGATGAGGATGTCGGCCAGCAGCCGTTCCCGCTCCAGGTCGACCTTGGGCGGCAGGCCGCCGAGGTGGTCGTGGATCACCTGGGACCAGGCCGAGCCGCCGAACTCCTCGCGGGTGTCGCCGAGGAGGTAGAGCAGGTGGCCCTCCTCCTGGAAGGCGACCGGGGTGCGGCGGGCGACGTCGTCGATCACGCCGAGGACGGCCACGACCGGGGTCGGGTGGATGGCGGCCTCGCCGGTCTGGTTGTACAGCGAGACGTTGCCGCCGGTCACGGGCGTGCCGAGCTGGCGGCAGCCGTCGGCGAGACCGCGCACGGCCTCCGCGAACTGCCACATGACCGCCGGGTCCTCGGGCGAACCGAAGTTCAGGCAGTCGGAGACGGCCAGCGGCTTGGCGCCGGTGGTCGCCACGTTCCGGTAGGCCTCGGCCAGGGCCAGTTGGGCGCCGGTGTACGGGTCCAGCTTGGCGTAGCGGCCGTTGCCGTCCGTCGCGATCGCGACGCCGAGCCCGGTCTCCTCGTCCACGCGGATCATGCCGGAGTCCTCCGGCTGGGCGAGGACGGTGTTGCCCTGCACGAAGTGGTCGTACTGAGACGTGATCCACTTCTTGGAGGCCTGGTTGGGGGAGCCGACCAGCTTCAGGACCTGGTCCTTCAGCTCCTCGGAGGTCTCCGGGCGCGCCAGCTTGTTCGCGTCGTCCGCCTGGAGCGCGTCCTGCCACTCGGGGCGCGCGTACGGGCGCTCGTAGACCGGGCCCTCGTGCGCGACCGTGCGCGGGTCGACGTCGACGATCTTCTCGCCGTGCCAGAAGATCTCCAGCCGGTCGCCGTCGGTCACCTCACCGATGACGGTGGCGATGACGTCCCACTTCTCGCAGATCTCCAGGAACCGGTCGACCTTCTCCGGCTCCACGACCGCGCACATGCGCTCCTGCGACTCGCTCATGAGGATCTCCTCGGGCGAGAGCGTCGAGTCGCGCAGCGGTACGTCGTCCAGCGTCACGCGCATGCCGCCGGAGCCGTTGGAGGCCAGCTCGGAGGTGGCGCAGGACAGGCCGGCCGCACCGAGGTCCTGGATGCCGACGACCAGCTTCTCGCTGAACGCCTCCAGGGTGCACTCGATGAGGAGCTTCTCCTGGAAGGGGTCGCCGACCTGCACCGCGGGCCGCTTGGACGGCTTGCCCGTGCCGGAGGCGCTGTCGGATGCGTTGTCGAAGGTCTCGGAGGCGAGGATCGAGGCGCCGCCGATGCCGTCGCCGCCGGTCCGGGCCCCGTACAGGATGACCTTGTTGCCCGTGCCGGAGGCCTTGGCGAGGTGGATGTCCTCGTGCCGCATCACACCGATGGCGCCGGCGTTGACCAGCGGGTTGCCCTGGTAGCAGGCGTCGAAGACGACCTCGCCGCCGATGTTGGGCAGGCCCAGGCAGTTGCCGTAGCCGCCGATGCCCGCGACCACGCCGGGCAGGACGCGCTTGGTGTCGGGGTGGTCGGCGGCGCCGAAGCGCAGCGGGTCCACGACCGCCACCGGGCGGGCGCCCATCGCGATGATGTCGCGGACGATGCCGCCGACACCCGTGGCCGCGCCCTGGTAGGGCTCGACGTAGGAGGGGTGGTTGTGCGACTCGACCTTGAAGGTGACCGCGTAGCCCTGGCCGACGTCCACGACGCCGGCGTTCTCGCCGATGCCGACGAGCATGGCGTCCGACTCGGGCGCCTTCTCGCCGAACTGGCGCAGGTGGACCTTGGAGGACTTGTACGAGCAGTGCTCGGACCACATGACCGAGTACATGGCGAGTTCGGCGCCGGTGGGGCGGCGGCCGAGGATCTCCACCACCCGCTCGTACTCGTCCTTCTTCAGGCCGAGTTCGGCCCAGGGCAGCTCGACGTCGGGGGTCCCGGCCGCGTGCTCGACCGTGTCCAGAGGCGTCCGGCTCATGCGTTGACCAGCTTCTTGAGGATCGAGGTGAAGAAGGGGAGGCCGTCGGTGCGGCCGGTGCCGACGAGCGGCTCCACGGCGTGCTCCGGGTGCGGCATCAGCCCCACGACGTTCCCGGCCTCGTTGGTGATGCCGGCGATGTCCCGGAGCGAGCCGTTCGGGTTGAAGTCCACGTACCGGAAGGCGACCCGGCCCTCCGCCTCCAGCTCGTCCAGCGTGTACGCGTCGGCGACGTACCGGCCGTCCATGTTCTTCAGCGGGATGTGGATCTCCTGGCCGGCGCGGTAGTCGCCGGTCCAGGCCGTCTCCGCGTTCTCCACCCGCAGCTTCTGGTCGCGGCAGATGAAGTGCAGGTGGTCGTTGCCGAGCATCGCGCCCGGGAGGAGGTGGGCCTCGGTGAGGATCTGGAAGCCGTTGCAGATACCGAGGACCGGGAGCCCGGCCTTCGCCTGTTCGATCAGGGACTCCATGACGGGCGAGAAGCGGGCGATGGCGCCGGCCCGCAGATAGTCGCCGTAGGAGAAACCGCCGCACAGGACGACGGCGTCGACCTGCTTGAGGTCCTTGTCCTTGTGCCACAGGGCGACCGGCTCGGCACCCGCCAGACGGATCGCGCGCCGGGTGTCCTGGTCGTCCAGGCTGCCGGGGAAAGTGACGACGCCAATACGAGCGGTCACTTGGCCGCCTCCGCGACTTCGTCGACCCGGACGGTGAAGTCCTCGATCACGGTGTTGGCGAGGAAGGATTCCGCAAGATCGCGGATGCGGGTGAGCGCGGCCTCGTCGACCGGCCCGTCAACTTCCAGTTCGAAACGCTTTCCCTGACGTACGTCCGAGATCCCCTCGAAACCCAGGCGCGGCAGCGCACGCTGGACCGCCTGGCCCTGGGGGTCGAGGATCTCCGGCTTGAGCATGACGTCGACTACGACGCGTGCCACTGGCACTCCCGGTGTGTGGTGCTGAGCAGGTCCCTTCAGACTACCCGCACAAAATTTCTACGCGGGTAGAGTTGGAGGAAACTACGTGAGGCGCATCACGATCGGGTGTCGAACCCGCCCGCCCGCGAAAAGTTCTGGGAAAGTTCGACCATCCTCCCGATCCACCTATTGTGCTCGGACACGCGGGCGGATTTAGTCGGGCTTCACTTTGCATTGCCGGGCACTGTACATTTGCATTGCCGGGCACCGTACAAATGAATTGGCAATAGCCGTTACCCGGCACGTCATCGGCGGTGAGCTGTATCGACGTGCCGCACGAAGGGACCGATATTCGTGGCGCAAAAGGTCGTGGTCACTCTCTCCGACGACATCGACGGCTCGGAAGCGGCGGAAACGATCGCCTTCGGACTCGACGGCCGTTCGTACGAGATCGACCTGAACGAAACCAACGCCAGGAAACTGCGCAAGGCGCTCGCGCCCTACGTCGAGGCCGGCCGCAAGCGGTCGCGGTCCGGCAAGGCGTACAAGCAGACGGAGGTCGCCCCCGACCCGGCGGCCGTCCGCGCCTGGGCCCAGGCCAACAAGATGGACGTGCCCGCACGCGGGCGTATCCCGAAGAAGGTCTACGAGGCGTTCAGCGCCGCGCAGTGAGCCCGCGAAGGGGCGAGTCCTCAGGGTCCGTCAGCGGGCCCTGAGGACCGTGCACTTGGGGCGAACCGGGTCACAAGGGGAGCCGACTTGCGCTACCCCCCTGCCGATCAGCTAATGTCTGGCACACGCCGAGGGGCGAGGCCGGAAGGCCGGATCCCGAGGACACGCGGGTGTAGTTCAGTAGTAGAACATCCCCCTTCCAGGGGGAAGGCGCAGTGTGCAATTCCTGTCACCCGCTCTGCACCGCCGACACGACCACCACGGTGGATCAGGTAGGCTGGTGCCCGCACCGATCGGTGGGAGCCGGTCGGGGGCAATGCGGACGTAGCTCAGTTGGTAGAGCGCAACCTTGCCAAGGTTGAGGTCGCGAGTTCGAGCCTCGTCGTCCGCTCGGGAAGAAGACCCCGGTCCACTGGACCGGGGTCTTCTCGTTGTCCGGGCCCCACTCTGACATGTGTCATGCCGGACGATGACACCGCGCACTGCCCGCCGGACGACGCCGCCGGGACGCTTGTCCCATGGACATCGAAGGACACGAGCACGTGATCGAGGCCACCGGCCTCACGCGGGTCTACGCAGACGGGTTCGAGGCCGTACGCGGCGTCACCTTCTCCGTGCGGCGCGGGGAGATCTTCGCTCTGCTGGGCACCAACGGCGCCGGGAAGACCTCCACGGTCGAGCTGTTGGAAGGGCTCGCGGCACCCGCCGCCGGCCGGATCCGGGTCCTCGGCCACGACCCCCACCGCGAGCGGGCCGCCGTACGCCCCCGCACCGGCGTGATGCTCCAGGAGGGCGGCTTCCCCGCCGGGCTGACCGTCGCGGAGACCGCCCGGATGTGGGCGGGATGCACCAGCGGAGCCCGGCCGGAGCACGAGGTCCTGGCCCGGGTCGGGCTCGCGGACAAGCGACGGGTGCGGGTCGAGCAACTGTCCGGCGGGGAGCGCCGCCGCCTCGACCTGGCACTCGCCCTGCTCGGCGACCCCGAGGTGCTGTTCCTCGACGAGCCGACGACCGGGCTCGACGCCGAGGGCCGCCGGGACACCTGGGCGCTGGTGCGCGAGCTGCGGGACGCGGGCACGACCGTGCTGCTCACCACGCACTACCTGGAGGAGGCCGAGGGCCTCGCCGACCGGCTCGCCATCCTGCACGAGGGGCGCATCGCCGCCTCCGGCACCCCGGCCGAGGTCACCGCCGGCCGGCCGTCCCGGATCTCCTTCGAACTGCCCGCCGGCCACTTCCCCGGCGACCTGCCGCCCCTCGCCGGCCTCGGCGTCTGCGGACACGAGAGCGACGGCCGGATCGTGCGGCTGCGCACGCGCGAACTCCAGCGGACGGCCACCGCCGTCCTCGTCTGGGCCGAGCGCACCGGCGTCGAACTGCGCGGCCTGGAGGTGCGCTCGGCCTCCCTGGAGGAGGCGTTCCTCGGGATCGCGCGGACGGGGGTCCCCCCGCTCCGGCGAAGCCGGGAGTGCGGGAAGGAGGTGGCGGCGTGAACGGCGTGTCCCCCGGCGTCGGAGCCGGCCACGCACACCGTCCGTCCCCCGGTGCCCCGGCGTCCGCGACCCGGCGGCTGCAGGCGCTGGCCCGGGCCGAGCTGGCCCTGCTCGGCCGCAACCGCGGCGTCCTGTTCACCGCGCTCGTCGTGCCGCTCGCACTGCCGTTCAGCGTGCGGCCGGCCCTGGACCGACCGGACCTGGAGAGGCACGACGTGAGCGCCGGCACGGTCATGCTCACGGCCGCCGTCGGTTTCTCCCTGCTCTTCACCGTCTACACCGCGCTGGTCAACATCTTCGTCGCCCGCCGCGAGGAACTCGTCCTCAAACGGCTGCGCACCGGCGAACCGACCGACGCCGAGATCCTCACCGGCACCGCCCTGCCCGCCATGGCCGTGGGCCTCGCGCAGGCGCTGCTGCTGTGCGCCGGGGGCGCGGTCCTGCTGCACGCCGGGGCCCCCAGGGCGCCGTACCTGAGCCTGCTGGGGCTCGCTGCCGGGCTGGTGCTGAGCGCCGCACTCGCCGCGCTGACCGCTTCCTTCACACGGTCCGTGGAGAGCGGCCAGGTCACCTCGCTGCCCCTGGTGCTCGTGACGATGACCGGCTCGGGGGTCATGTTCCCCACCGAGGTCATGCCGGGCAGGCTGGCCTCCGTCTGCGAACTGCTCCCGCTGTCCCCGGCGATCCGGCTCGTCCGGGCGGGCTGGACCGGACAGTTGGGCGCGTACGAGATCCTGGGCACCCTCGCGACCGCGCTGGCCTGGACGGTCGTGGCGGTGTTTGCTGTACGGCGGTGGTTCCGGTGGGAGCCACGGCGCTGAGGGACGGGGGCGCGCATGACGGGGTGGGTACGGCGCTGGCAGCAACGGCAGTGGCGGGAACGCAGCAAGGCCGAACGGGTCGAGCTGTACACCGTCGTCTCCTGGTACGTGTCGGTCTGGATCTTCTCCCTCGGCTGGCTGCTGCTGCCCCTGGTCTCCGGGCTCGGCCACCGGCCCGGAGCCCTCGCGCTCGGCGTCCTGCTCGTCCTCGTGTCGGTACTCCAGTGCGCGGCCTCGAACCGGCTCACCCGGCTCGCACTCGACCACTACCTGGGGCGGGCCCGGCTGCCGGCCGGCGCGCACCGCGTCCCGGCCGTCCTGCTCGGGCTGGCACTGGCGCTGGTCCTGGCCCTGTCCGCGCTGGACGCGGCCGACCCGCTGACCGTCCGCTGGGCGGTCGCCGCCGTCCTGCTGCCGTTCGGGCTGCTCTACGGACTCACCGTCCCCGTACGGGGGTTCCTGCGCCGGTCGGCGGTGCTCGCGGTGCTGGTGACGGGTGCCGTCTGGCTCACCGACCACGACGGGGTCGGCCTCCTCGCGACCGGTCTGACGGCCGCCTTCCAGGCGGTGTTCGCGCTGATCGCCTTCCGCGCCGGTGCCTGGACCCTGTCCGTGCTCTGGGAGGCGGAACGGGCCCGTGAGACCGAGGCCCGGCTGGCGGTCGCCGAGGAACGGCTGCGGTTCGGGCGGGACCTGCACGACGTGCTGGGCCGGAACCTGTCCGTGATCTCCCTCAAGAGCGAGCTGGCCGTCCAACTGGCCCGCCGCGGGCGGCCGGAGGCCGTGGAGCAGATGATCGAGGTGCAGCGCATCGCGCAGGAGTCCCAGCGGGAGGTACGGGCCGTCGTGCGGGGCTACCGCGAGGCCGACCTCGGTGCCGAACTCGCCGGCGCACAGGGGGTGCTGGCGGCGGCCGGGATCGACTGCGCGGTGCGCGCGGAGGCCCCCGGGCTGCCCGCCGAGGTGCAGTCCGCGCTCGGCTGGGTGGTGCGCGAGGCGACCACCAACGTGCTGCGGCACGGGGACGCGGGCCGGTGCGAGGTGGGACTGTCGGTGCGGGAGGGACATGTGGTGCTGACGGTGGAGAACGACGGGGTCCCGGACGGGCCGGGCGGCGGCGGCACGGGACTCGCCGGGCTGCGGGAGCGGCTGGCCGCCGTCGACGGGACCCTGGAGGCGGGCGTGGTCGGGACCGGACGGAACCGGTTCCGGCTGGTGGCGGACGTACCCCTGACCCAGGTGGGAGGAGTCACCTCGTGAACGCGCCGGTACGGCTGTTGCTCGCCGACGACGAGCATCTGATCCGGGGGGCGCTGGCCGCGCTGCTCTCCCTGGAGGACGATCTGCTGGTCGTCGCCGAGGCGGCCAGCGGGCCCGAGGCACTGGCCATGGCCCGGGCGCACACCCCCGACGTGGCCGTGCTCGACCTCCAGATGCCGGGCGCCGACGGTGTGAAGGTCGCCACATCCCTGCGCGCGGAACTGCCCGGCTGCCGGGTGCTGATCGTCACCGGGCACGGCCGGCCCGGGCATCTGAAACGGGCGCTCGCGGCAGGTGTGCGCGGGTTCGTCCCGAAGACCGTCAGCGCCCAGCGCCTCGCCGAGATCATCCGGACCGTGCACGCGGGAAACCGTTATATCGATACGGAGTTGGCCGCCGACGCGATCTCCGCGGGCGACTCACCACTGACCGCGCGGGAGGCCGAGGTGCTGGAGCTGGCCGCCGACGGCGCGCCCGTCGCGGAGATCGCCGAGCGGGCCGCGCTGTCCCCGGGGACCGTGCGCAACTACCTCTCCTCGGCCGTCACGAAGCTCGGCGCCGAGAACCGGCACACGGCGGTGCGTCTCGCCCGCGAGCGCGGTTGGGTATAGTTGCTCTCGCGCCACGGCGCCACGCGGACGTAGCTCAGTTGGTAGAGCGCAACCTTGCCAAGGTTGAGGTCGCGAGTTCGAGCCTCGTCGTCCGCTCCAGATCGAGCCCCCCGGTTCTCACCGGGGGGCTTCTTCGTGGCCCTATGCCCAGCCGGTGCCCGTCAGGTGCTCGTACGCCTCCACGTACTTCTGCCGGGTGGCCGCCACGACCTTCTCCGGCAGCGGCGGCGGGGGCAGCTCACTGTGACGGTCCCAGCCGGACTCCGGCGAGGTCAGCCAGTCGCGCACGAACTGCTTGTCGTACGACGGCTGCGCCCGGCCCGGCTGCCACTGGTCGGCCGGCCAGAAACGGGAGGAGTCCGGGGTGAGGATCTCGTCGGCGAGGACGAGCGTGTCGCCGTCGAAGCCGAACTCGAACTTCGTGTCCGCCAGGATGATGCCCCGCTCCCGGGCGATGTCCCGGGCGCGCGCGTAGACGGCCAGCGTGGCCTGGCGTAGCTGTGCGGCGGTGTCCGCGCCGACCTGGCGGGCCACCTCCTCGTAGGAGACGTTCTCGTCGTGCTCGCCGACCTCGGCCTTGGTGGCCGGGGTGAAGATCGGGGCGGGGAGTTCCGAGCCGTTCACGAGTCCCTCGGGGAGGGCGAGGCCGCAGACCGTACGGGACTCCTGGTACTCCAGCAGGCCGGAGCCGGTGAGGTAGCCGCGGGCCACGCACTCCACCGGGACCATCCGCAGCGACTTGCAGACCAGGGTGCGGCCCTCCCAGTCGGCGGGGGCGCCCTCGGGGACGTCCGTGCTGATGACGTGGTGGTCGGCCAGGTCGCGTAGCTGGTCGAACCACCACAGGGAGAGCCGGGTCAGGACGCGGCCCTTGTCGGGGATCTGGGTCGGCAGCACCCAGTCGAAGGCGGACATGCGGTCGCTGGCGACCATCACGAGGTCGCCCGCCTCGTTGCGGTACAGCTCGCGCACCTTGCCGGTGTGCAGGTGCACCAGGCCCGGAACCTCGATCGGCTCGGGCTTTTCTACGAATCCGGACACGGTTCCTCCCCGTGGCTCTGTACAAGTGCCTCGATTCTCCCGTACGGGGGCGATCGGCCGCGCCCGGGGGTCAGTCGCGCTTGCAGATACGGTCCAGCAGATTCGCCGTGGCGCGCTGAACCCGGGGATCCAGGTGCTCGGGGCGGTCCAGGGCCGGGGACCAGGCGAAGGTGCCGGAGGCGAACACCCAGGCGCCGGAGGGGGCGCGGTAGAGGGAGGTCTCCTGGTGGCGCAGGACGCCGTCGTTGTCCGTGTAGGGCGAGTGCGCGAGCAGGATCCGCTCGTCGTGCCCCGGCAGCGGGGTGCGCGGGAAGTAACGGTCCGCCTCACCGGCGACCAGGCCCTCGATCGGGTCGCCCTCGTGGGCCCCGGTCGCCTCCCACAGCCAGTGGCCGGCATTGCGGACGATCAGCGGGTGCGGTTCGGGGACGCGGCCCGCGTACTGGATGCCGACCAGCTGCTGCTCGGGCCGGTCGACCTCCCGCCACAGCACCGGCCGGCCGGGGCCCTTGCGTTTGCGGCAGGTCAGCAGCCGGTCCGGGACGCCGGACGGGGACGGCCCCAGCTCCACCTGCCAGTACATGGTGTTGGCGGAGAGGAACACCAGTGAGGTGCCGCGGTCGCGGGCGTCCTCGACGGCGCGGCGCATCGGCACCGACCAGTACTCGTCGTGGCCGGGGAAGACCAGGCCCCGGTAGCGGGTGGGGTCGACGCGGCCGGCGTGCAGGTCACGGGCGTCGGCGTAGGCGAGGTCGTAGCCGTAGCGCTCGGCCCAGCGGATGAAGTCGTAGGCGTGGCCGACGTGCAGGGGCAGGCCCGCGCCCGCGTACGGACGGTCGAAGGAGACGGTGGTGGCCGCGTCGGCCTCGCCGAGGAGACGGCCGTGCTCGTCCCAGGCGTGGTAGAGGCTGGCGCCGGTGTGACCGTCCTCCGGATAGAGGTTGTACGCCTGCCAGGTGATGTCCGGCAGCAGCAGGAGCAGGTCGGCGGGGTGGTCGTCGCGGACCGTGAACGGCACGTGGGAGCGGTAGCCGTCGACGGTGGTGAGGACGGCCACATAGGCGCCGATGTTCCAGTAGGAGGGCACCTGGAGGCGCCAGGACAGCCACCAGTGGTGGCAGGAGACCGTGCGGTCGGCGGCCAGCGGCGGGGGCTGGACGATGCCGGAGAGCCGGGGGCTCGTGGTGATCTTGGACGCGCCGTCGCCGCCGTAGTGGCCGATGCGGTAGATGTCGACGCTGAACTCCTGCGGCGGGTCGACCGTGACGTGGAAGTCGATCGCCTCGCCGGGTGCGACCGCGCCGGTGGCGGTGAAGCCCTTGATCTGGCGGTGCACGTCGTCGGCCGAACGGGGCCCGGAACCGGCCGACCGCGGCGCGGGCACACGCGCGCCGGACCTGCTGGTGTACTGCTGCGGGCTGGGGTCGACGTACCAGGGGACGACGTGACCGGTGTCGTCGAAGTACGTCTCGCTGCCGCGCAGCCAGGGCACCGGGCCCTGGCCGAAGGGGTCCGTGACGGCGTGCGCGAGTGCTCCGGACTCCCAGCGGCGGATGTGGTCCGAGGCCATGGTCGCTCCCCTCCCTGGTGCCCCCGTGTCCTGTCAGTGCACGCCGGGCCGTGCCCGCCCGTGCTGCCGTATGCGGTGTCGTACGTCGCCGTGTCGTATGTCGCGAGCTTTTGCCAACGGCGTGGTCGGTCCCAGCACATCACATAACGCACGGGCCCGGTCACTAGTCGTTGCGAATTGACCTGAAGTGGAAGTCGCCTTTCCGTTACGGCGGACGGTACGGGCGGGACGGCGGGGTCAGACGAGCCGTACGGGCTTCTCCGGGCGTATCCCGGACGCGGCCAGCCAGTCCCGCAGCGGGCCCGGGTCCCCCTCCTCGATCAGGCTCAGCACCCTGGGCGTCAGATCGGCGGCCCGCTCGCCGTCCAGCAGCAGGGACGGGCCGTCCAGCCAGTCCAGGGCGGGGGCCGCGCCGGCGGTGTCGACGGCCGCGCAGCACACCATCGCCGTCACGTGGTCGGTGAGCAGCTCGCGGGCGGTGCGCGGCGGTTGCAGCGGGAAGAGCGGCAGGCAGCCGTCGTCCCACAGGTCGCTCTCCGCGCTGCGCCGGGCCGCGCCGGCGCCTGCCGCCCCGGCACCCTCCTCCCGGGCCACCTCGGCGCTCAGCCCGGCGGCGAGAACCGCGCTGCGCTCGGTGGTGGGATCGGGGTCCTCCTCGCCGCCGTGCAAGGCGCCGGTGCCGGTGGCGGGGGCGGGGGCGGCCCGGCCGGCCGGTTCCGTGAGGTGGTCCAGGACGCGGGCCAGGGTGGCGCCGTTGTGCTCGGGGGCCGTGGGGCCGTCCTGGGCGGGGCGGACGCCCAGGGAGTCCAGGACGCGGTGCAGACGGGCCGCGTGGGCGCGCCAGGCGCGGTCCACGACCTCCTCCGGATACGCCTGCCAGTCCACCGGGGCCCAGTCCGGACCGGTCTCGGCCGGGCCGCCGTGGAACAGCCGGGCGGCGAGCAGCGAGGCGGCCTCGTCCACGGCGCCGGGCTCCTCCAGGAGGTCACAGGCGGGCCGCTCGCCGAGCCGGGAGGCGAAGCCCTCGGCGAGACGGTCACGGCGGGACAGCTCGGTGAGCGCCGCCACCACGCCCGCGTCCAGCCGGGCGGGCCAGCGGCCCATGCGCCAGGCGGGCAGCGCCACCCTGGTCAGCAGCCGGTCCCAGCCGGCATAGGCGAGTCCGACCTGCTCCTGGGCGACGATCCGCAGGCCGTAGTCCACCGTCCGGGCGCGCTCGGCCGCCGCCGCCGCGACCCCGCGCTCCATCAGCGTGGCGTGCTCCCGGCAGCCGCGCAGCAGCAGCCGGGCCACCCAGCCGAGGGCCGCGCACACCCCGCGCACCGGCGGACAGCGCCCCGGCGTCGAAGCGACGGCCACGGCCGCGTCCAGCCCGCGCACGAAGCGGCGGGCGGCGGCTATGTCCGGGTGCGCCGAGGGGCCCGTGCCGGCGATGACCGGCGCGAGGACCGCGCGCAGCTCGCCGACGCGCATCCACCACAGGAACGGGGAACCGATGACGAGGACCGGCGCGACCGGGGTCCGGCGGCGGCCCGGGGCCACCGGCCCGTCGGTCACCGGCCCGCCGGTCACCGGACGCGGGGGCGGGCCGTGGGCCGCGTGGGTGCGGTCCTCCAGCCAGCTATCGCAGTCAGGGGTGAGCGCTATGGCGGAGGGGACCGGCACGTCCAGGCGATCGGCGAGGTCGCGCACCATCCGGTACAGGTCCGGGGCGGTCTTCTCCGCGATCGGCACCGTGGGGCTCACGGCGGGGCGGGCCCGGGCGACGACCAGGCCGACGCCGGCCGCGGCCAGCAGCACCAGCACGGCGAGCACGCCCGCCGTCCAGCAGGCGGCGTCCCAGGCCGGGCCGACGAGACGGCCGGTGGAGGCGCCGGTCAGCAGGATCACCGCGGCGCCCGCGGGCAGCAGGGCCACGGCCAGCGCCCGGCCCCGCACCCGCAGCACCGCGAGCGCCCGGGAACGCGCGGCCTGCGCGCCCGCCTCCACACCGATTCCGGTCACGTGCCGACCTCGCCCCCTCGCTGTCCGACGTGTGCCGTTCTGGTCTTGCTCACTCCCCCACTGTGGCACCCGCCACCGACATCGCAATGCCGGTGCGGCCAAGTGCCGGAACGCTTGCGCGGCACCCTAGTTGGGGCCCACGCCCCAGTCAGCCGTATAGGCGATCGCTCACTCGATGGAATGGCTTTGGTCAGAGCTGGGTGACAGACAGCGAAGATCAGGCCCCGGATCAAGATCCGGGGCCTGAAGCAGAACGAGCAGGTCGGACAGGGGGCGCCAAGGCCGGGCAGGCCCTGCGGCCACGGATCATTGCGCCGGCCGCGCCGCCCTAGCCACGGATCAGCCCGCCGCCCTCGCCACCTTCGCCGCGATGTCCGTGCGGTACTGCGAGCCGTCGAGCCCGATCCGGCCCACCGCCCGGTACGCCCGCTCGCGCGCCTCGGCCAGGTCCGTGCCGGTCGCCGTCACGGACAGCACCCGGCCGCCCGCACTGACGACCGCGTCGCCGTCCCGCCGGGTGCCGGCGTGCAGCACGTACGCGTGCGGGGCGTCCTCGGCGGCCACCTCGTCCAGGCCGGTGACCGGGTCACCGGTGCGCGGGGTGCCGGGGTAGTTGTGCGAGGCGACGACGACGGTGACGGCCGCGTCCTCGCTCCAGCGCAGGGGCGGCAGGTCGGCGAGGGTGCCGGTGGCGGCGGCCATCAGGACACCGGCCAGCGGGGTCTGCAGCCGGGCCAGCACGACCTGCGTCTCGGGGTCGCCGAAACGGGCGTTGAACTCGATGACCCTGACCCCGCGCGAGGTGATCGCGAGACCGGCGTAGAGCAGCCCGGAGAAGGGGGTGCCCCGGCGGCGCATCTCGTCCACCGTCGGCTGGAGCACCGTCTCCAGCACCTCGTCGACCAGCTTCGGGTCGGCCCACGGCAGTGGCGAGTACGCACCCATGCCGCCGGTGTTCGGGCCCTCGTCGCCGTCCAGGGCGCGCTTGAAGTCCTGGGCGGGCTGGAGCGGTACGACCGTCCGTCCGTCGGTGACGGCGAACAGGGAGACCTCGGGGCCGTCGAGGAACTCCTCGATCACCACGCGGTCGCACGCGGCGGCGTGCGCCTTGGCGGCGTCCGGGTCGGAGGTGACGACGACACCCTTGCCGGCGGCCAGGCCGTCGTCCTTGACGACGTAGGGGGCGCCGAACGCGTCGAGCGCCACGGCGGCCTCCTCGGCGGTGGTGCAGACGTAGGAGCGGGCGGTCGGCACGCCGGCCCGCGCCATGACGTCCTTGGCGAAGGCCTTGGAGCCCTCGATCCGCGCGGCCTGCCCGGAGGGGCCGAACACGGGGATGCCCGCCGCCCGGACGGCGTCGGCCACCCCGGCGACCAGCGGGGCCTCCGGGCCGACGACGACCAGGTCGGCACCGAGGCGGGTGGCCAGCGCGGCCACCGCGGCACCGTCGAGCGCGTCGACCTGGTGCAGCTCGGCGACCCCGGCGATGCCGGCGTTGCCGGGGGCGCAGTGCAGCGCGGTGACGTCGGGATCGAGGGACAGGGAGTGGCACAGGGCGTGTTCGCGGGCGCCGGTTCCGATGACGAGGACCTTCACGCGCCCAGCCTAATGGCAAGGTCGCCGAAGCCTGGGGGGCGGGTTTGTCGTACGTTCGTCCAAGGAGGCGGGCCCGGGGAACCGGGGGCGGGTCCGGGGGACTGCGCCTCGGGGCGGCCCGTCACCCGCGGAGCGTCACTCGTTGGCGATCTCCTCCACCACCGTCGCACCCAGTTCCCGCACGATCAGTTCGTGGCCGGAGAGTGCCGACTCGTCCAGATCCGGGTCGTCGTCCTCGGCAGTGTCGTCCTCGGGCGCGACGGACCGCGGCTCGGGCGCGGCCACCGGCCGGGGAGCCGGGGCGGGCGCGGCGGACCCGCCCGGTGCGTCGTACGGGGCGGCGGGGGCCTGCGCAGCCGACTGGGGCGCCGTGGGGCGGGGGGCGGCGGCCGGGGCGCCGTAGCCACCGCCGGGTGTGCCGCCGTGGCCGGCCGTGGGAGCGCCGCCGTAGCCACCGCCGCCGTAACCGGACGGGCCGCCCGGGGCCATGGGGGCCGAGCCGCCACCGGACGGGTCCACGACCGCCTCGATCTTCCAGTGCACGTTGAACTGCTCGGTCAGCGCCTGCCGCAGTACGTCCTCGCTGCCGCTGCCGGCGAAGTTGTCACGGGCACCGGCGTTGACGAAGCCGAGCTGGAGCGTGGTGCCGTCGAAACCGGTCACCTGGGCGTTCTGGCTGAGCAGGATCCAGGTGAAGCGGCGGCGGTTCTTCACCGCCTCCAGGATGTTCGGCCAGAGCGAGCGCGGGTCGGGGCCGCCGGCGGGAACGGGCGTCGGGGCCGTCGGCGCGGTGGCGGCCTGGCTCGGCTGGGGCTGCGGCTGGGCGGGGGCCGCCGGGCCGGGTCCCTGTCCCGGCCGGCTCTCCGCCGGAGCGGCGGCCGTCGGCCAGCCACCGGGACGCCTGCCGCCGCCGGCGGTGGCAGCGGTGGGCCAGGCGCCGGGGGCGGGGGCGGGAGCGGCGGCCGGGGCGGCCGACGGTGACGCCGGGGCCTGGGCGGCGGGGGCGGGAGCGGGGGCGGACACGGCGGCCGGAGCAGCAGTGGGCGCGGGGGCAGGGGTATGGGCAGGGGCCGGGGCAGGGGTCGTAGGCGCGGCAGTGGCCGCAGCCCCGTCCGCGTCAGCCGGACCCGCCGGAGCGCCCGGGCCACCCGCCGCACCGGCCGTACCCGGACCGCCGGGACCGCCGCCGCGTACGGCCGCGCGGGCCGCCGCGGGGCCGCCGCCGGGCGCCACGGGCACCGCACCGGCGCCCGCGTCGGCACCGGCACCCGCGCCGACGAGGGCCGCACCGTGGGCTTCCGGGCCCGGGGCGTAACCCATGGCGGGCGCGCCGGCGCCGCCGGAGAACTGGACGCCGCGCTCGATGCGGTCGAGGCGGGCCATCAGCGACCGCTGGTCGCCATAGGCGGCGGGAAGGAGCACGCGCGCGCAGATCAGTTCCAACTGGAGGCGGGGCGAGGTGGCGCCGCGCATCTCCGTGAGGCCCTCGTTGACGAGGTCGGCGGCGCGGCTCAGCTCGGCGGCCCCGAAGGTGCCGGCCTGGGCCTGCATGCGCTCCAGGACGTCGGCGGGGGCGTCGATGAGCCCCTTCTCCAGGGCGTCCGGCACCGCGGCGAGGATGACCAGGTCCCGCAGCCGCTCCAGCAGGTCGGCGACGAACCGCCGCGGATCGTTGCCCCCCTCGATGATGTGGTCGACGACCTCGAAGGCGGCGGCCCCGTCACCGGTGGCGAAGGCCTCGACCACGGAGTCGAGGAGAGAGGCGTCGGTGTACCCGAGGAGGGACGTGGCCATGGCGTACGTCACACCCTCGGTCCCGGCGCCGGCGAGCAACTGGTCCATGACGGACATGGAGTCACGCACGGACCCGGCGCCGGCGCGCACGACGAGCGGCAGCACGCCTTCGGCGACCGGGATGTCCTCCGCGCGGCACACCTCGCCGAGGTACTCCCGCAGGGTGCCCGGCGGGACGAGCCGGAACGGGTAGTGGTGCGTGCGCGACCGGATCGTGCCGATGACCTTTTCGGGCTCGGTGGTCGCGAAGATGAACTTCAGATGCTCGGGCGGCTCCTCGACGACCTTCAGCAGCGCGTTGAAGCCGGCCGACGTGACCATGTGGGCCTCGTCGATGATGTAGATCTTGTACCGGCTGCCGGCGGGGCCGAAGAAGGCCTTCTCGCGCAGCTCACGCGCGTCGTCCACGCCTCCGTGGGAGGCGGCGTCGATCTCGATGACGTCGATCGAACCCGGTCCGTTGCGGGCCAGGTCCTGGCAGGACTGGCAGGTGCCGCACGGGGTGGGGGTGGGACCCTGCTCACAGTTCAGGCAGCGGGCGAGGATCCGCGCGCTGGTCGTCTTGCCGCGGCCGCGCGGTCCGCTGAACAGGTACGCGTGATTGACCCGGTTGTTCCGCAGCGCCTGCTGCAACGGGTCGGTGACATGCTCCTGCCCGATGACCTCGGCAAAGGTCTCCGGTCGGTAGCGGCGGTACAGCGCGAGAGACGACACGCATACGAGGTTAATGGCGCCCACCGACAACGTGCTCCGCCCGAAGGTCCCGGGAACGCAAGCGCCCCCCACGCACCCGCCAGAGCCGACCTACCCTTGCTGCCTTCCGGCCCTGGGGGAGTTCAGTCAGATAGCGCCGCGTGAGGGGCTGCGCCCACAGTACCCGATGCGGGCCCGCGATCAGTACCCGATGCCGGCCTGCGAGCAGACCCGATGCGGGCCTGCGGGAACGGGTTCGTGAGCACCCCCCACGGTCATGTAATGTTTGCGGCGGAGGATTCGCCTAGAGGCCTAGGGCGCACGCTTGGAAAGCGTGTTGGGGGCAACCCCTCACGAGTTCGAATCTCGTATCCTCCGCAGTCGCCTGACCAGGCATACCGAAGAGCTGGACCACTCCTTGTGGTCCAGCTCTTCGGTATGCCTTGGTTGCAGTTTCGGTTGCATTTATAGACGACATTTAGGACATTACCTCAAGCAGGAACGGCGCACGCTCACGCCCTATGGGCCGACCGGCGCCGACTGCGGGGAGCCACGCCATCTGACGGGATAGGCCACGACGGTTACCGGCAGCCAGGACCCACACGATGGCCCGGTGCGACTCTGGCCTCGGCGGATCCACGCGGATCTGTCCATGGTCCCGGGACGATGTCGCGGTCAAAGCCCGATCATCAGGGCCTTGCTGCCGCACAGCCGGGTCATGTCATCGACATCCGACGTGAGGATGGCGACCGGGCCAGGCTGACGCAAGGCCGCTTCCGCCACGGTGGCGTCGATCGCGTACTTGTGTCCGTGCAGACCGGCGCCCTTGAGCAGTTGGGCCGCCGCCTTGGCCGCTGCCTCCGTGACCGGCTCCACCTTGACCCGGGAGAGCGCCCATTGCAGTCGGGGCAGGTTCACCCTGGCGTGACTCACCTCCACAATGGTGTTGGCGCTGACGACAAGGTCCGCTCCCATGTCGTGGAACACCTGGAACATCGCCAGAATTCTCCGGTCCTGCGCCACCCAGGCCGACAGCCCCTCGCTGTCCAGGACGACGGTCTCGATGTGCCCGCTCACGCGGCGCTCGCGCCGCCGGCGGCCGACGTCGTACCGAAGATGCGCGCCCGCGCCTCGGCCAGCTCTTCCTCGCTGAAGGCCCCGTGCTCGTCTGTGTGGCTGCGCAGGTCGGCCCCCAGGAGCTGGTGCCGGATCTGCCTGGCGACCGCTTCGGCCACGTAGCCGGAGATGTTGTCCGTGATCTTCTTCAGCTCCGCCACCTGCTCAGTGGGGAGTGTCACCGTGATGCGCGTGGTGTCAGCCATAGCCGCAAGCATACTGCGGTATGCGCGGTACGTGCTGTCTGTTCCCGCAGTCGGTCCGGTCAGCGGCAGTCGGGGCGACTGTCCGTTCGAGCAGGGGCTCAGCTGGGCAGTTGTACGACGCGCCAGTTCAGCGGGCCCAGTAGCGGTATGCCTCGATCCATTGCCAGCCCTCGGGGGCGGGTTCCGGCAGCGGCAGGTCCAGAATTCCGATGTCCTGCCGGACCGACCCCCGGGCGCAGCGTGCGACCACGCGTCCGTCCTCAGCCAGATCGACACCGACCACGCTCACCTCGACGCCGAGAACAGTCGTGGTGAAGGGCACGGCAAGGCTCTCCTCGATCATCGTGAAGAAGCCGGTGAGCTGCTCGTCCTCGCCGTAGGCGTCGACGGTGGCCTCTTCGATCAACGCCTCCAGTGCGGCTGGGGCCCAGGGACTCATGGCCTCACCGTAGCGCTGCACCGTACGGCTGAGGACCGGTGTGTTCAGCAGCGGCGTATCCGTCGTGGCACCGTCGCCAGCAGTCAAGCCAAGGCTCGCGGTTGCCAGCGTGTGACGTTGCCTGGTGGGGTTCGGTAGTGAGCGGCCCAGGGGAGGGTCCCGGCAAGCGACAGGGGCGGAAGAGAGTGGCACGAGTCGTCGTACGAGAGCCGAGGCCGAGTACGGGCGCGAGGGGCGCACCGCCACTGGCCCCGGCAGGAAACATCCGCCATCGTGAGGGAGCTGCTCGACGACGGCTGGGCGGCGGTGTTCCTGCCCGGTGAGCCCGCCCGCCTTGGGCGGCTGCTGCTGTGGAAGCCGACCGGGGCAGCAGCCGGAGACAGTATGGCGCCCACCGGCCTTGAGACCGAGGCGGTGGAGCTGGTCCTGCCGCACGGCCGCTCGGTCAGGCGGCGCAGGGTCGAGGGTTACGCGCTGCCTGTCGCCGTCGCTGTCTCCGCCCTGACCAATGCGGAGCCGACGCATCCCTCCGGCGCCGCCTGGCAGGCCGCCACTCGCTTCGCGCTGCGGCTGCTCGCCGACGGCCGCCTCCACCCGACCCCCTCACCCCCGCCGGTTACGACACCTGGCAGGTGGGTCCCTTCACCGCCGCCCAGCGCCGGACGCTGGACGCCCTGGCCGCCGCCTTCCCGCCACACGCCCACTGCCTGCCCGAGCCTGGCCCTGCTCCGGTACGGATCGCCGAACCGGCCGCACTGGTACGCCAGTTCTGCGACGCGGTCGCCGATGATCTGGTCCGTACGCCGGCCGCGCCGCTCGCCATGGGAGCGTTGCCGTACGCCTGGCGCGAGGCCCGCGCCGTGCCCACCTTGCGTGAATGGACCGAGGAAACTCAGGCGGCGCTCACCGCCGAGGTCAGTGCCTCCCTGCGCGTCGACGTACCCGAAGGACGCCGACGGCAGTTCCGGGCCGTCCTGCAACTGCACACCGCGGCGGACCCGGCGCTCGTCGTCGAGGCCGCACGGCTGTGGAGCGAGCCGGCCGAAGTGGAGCGGCTGCTCGGCCCACGCGCCGAGACCGAGACCCTGCTCGCCCTACGCCGCGGCGCCCGCGCCTGGCCCCCGCTGCGGAGGCTGCTCGACGATGCCGCTCCCGATCAGCTCCGGTTGAGCGACGACGAAGTCTTCGAACTCCTGGGGGATGCCACGAACGCGCTGCGCGCGGCCGGTGTCGACGTGCACTGGCCGCGCGACCTGGTCAAGGCGCTCACCGCAACCGCGGAGATCGGGCAGCGCACCGCCCCCGGCTCCGCCGCGGGCGGCCTGCTGGACACCGAGGCCCTTCTCGACTTCCGCTGGCAGATCTCCCTCGGCGGCGAACCGCTCACCGAGGCCGAGATGGATGCTCTCGCGGAGTCACGCCGCCCCCTCGTCCGGCTGCGCGACCAGTGGGTGCTCGCCGACCCGAATCTGGTGGCCCGTGCCAAGCGCCGCCGGATGGAACCGCTCACCCCCATGGAGGCGTTGAGCGCCGCGCTGACCGGCGAAGTCGAGCGGGACGGTGACCGGGTCCCCTGTGCGGCGGTCGGTGCGCTCGGCGACCTGGTCGCTCGTATCCGCGATCCCGAGTCCCGCACCCTCGTGCCCCAGCCCGCCGCCCTCAAGGCCACGTTGCGCGAGTACCAGAAGCGGGGCCTGGCCTGGCTGGCCGAGATGTGCGCACTCGGGCTCGGCGGCTGTCTCGCCGACGACATGGGCCTGGGCAAGACCATCACCTTGCTCGCTCTGCACCTGCACCGCCAGAGCGACCCCACCACCGCGGGCCCCACCCTTGTCGTCTGCCCGGCCTCCCTCCTCGGCAACTGGCAGCGCGAGGCCGCCAGATTCGCACCGCTCACCCCCGTACGCCGCTACCACGGCGGCGACCGCCACCTGGGGGACCTGGCCGACGACGAGATCGTCCTGGTCACCTACGGGGTGCTGCGCCGCGACCGCGAGGTGCTCGACGAGACAGCCTGGTCGCTGGTGGCCGCCGACGAGGCCCAGCACGTCAAGAACCCTTACGCCGTCACCGCCCGCGAGCTGCGTGCCCTGCCCGCCCGCGCCCGCGTCGCTCTCACCGGCACCCCCGTGGAGAACAACCTCTCCGAGCTGTGGGCACTGCTCGACTGGACCACCCCCGGGCTCCTCGGCTCACTCACCGCCTTCCGTGACCGGCATGCCCGCGCCGTCGAGGCGGGCGAGGATCCCGAGGCAGCCGAGCGCCTGTCCCGTCTCGTACGTCCCTTCCTGTTGCGCCGTAAGAAGTCGGACCCCGGCATCGCGCCCGAGCTGCCGCCCAAGACCGAGACCGACCACGTCGTTCGGCTGACGGCCGAGCAGACCAGCCTGTACGAGGCCGTGGTCCGCGAGACCATGGCGAGGATCGCGGAGTCGGAGGGCATCGCCCGACGCGGTCTGGTGCTCAAGCTGCTCACCGCGCTGAAGCAGATCTGCAACCACCCCGTCCAGTACTTGAAGGAGCCCTCGTACGGGAAAGAGCACAGCCTGCGCCAGGCCGCTCCCCTGCGGGGCCGCTCCGGCAAGCTCGACCTGCTCGACGAACTTCTCGACACCATCACGGCCGAAGGCGAATCCGTGCTGGTCTTCACGCAGTACAAGCAGATGGCGGCTCTGCTGGAGAGGCATCTCGCCGAGCGCGGCGTCCCCACTCTCTTCCTGCACGGCGGCACGCCCATCGCGCGGCGCGAGGAGATGGTGGACCGCTTCCAGCGCGGTGAAGTGCCGGTGTTTTTGCTGTCGTTGAAGGCGGCGGGCACCGGGCTCAATCTCACCCGCGCCACTCACGTCGTGCACTACGACCGCTGGTGGAACCCGGCCGTCGAGAACCAGGCCACCGACCGCGCCTACCGCATCGGCCAGGACAAGCCCGTCCAGGTGCACAAGCTCCTCGCGGAGGGAACCGTGGAGGACAAGGTGGCGAAGCTGCTCGAAGCCAAGCGCGCCCTCGCCGACGCCGTCGTCGGCTCCGGTGAGGCGGCCCTGACCGAACTGTCCGACGCCGACCTCGCCGAACTCGTCGCCCTGGGAAGGCAGTCATGAGCCCCGTCGTCCCCGGCCCGCGCCGTGCACCCGGCCGCGGTAAGCGCGCCTTCGCCGCGACCTGGTGGGGCCAGGCATGGGTGGCCGCCCTGGAGGACTCCACCCTGGACGCCGGACGGCTCTCGCGCGGACGCACGTACGCCCGCAAGGGCATGGTCGGACCGGTCATCGTCGCTGCGGGCAAGGTCAGCGCCGCGGTCCAGGGCAGCCGCCCGCGCCCGTACCGCTCCTCGGTCCATCTGCCCGTCCTCACCGACGCCCAGTGGGACACCCTGCTCGGCGCGATCGCGGCCCGCGCCGGACATCTCGCGGCGCTTCTCGACGACGAGATGCCCGCCGAACTCGTGGACGACGCTCGGCACGCGGGCGTCCCCCTGCTCCCCCTGCCCACCGAGCTCGATCCGGAGTGTTCCTGCCCCGACTGGGGACACCCCTGCAAGCACGCCGCCGCGCTCTGCTACGCCATCGCCGCCACCGTCGACACCGACCCGTTCGTGCTCTTCGCACTGCGCGGCCGCGGGCGCGAGGAGGTCTTCACCCGGCTGCGCGCACTCCGTACGGCGGCGCAGGAGACCGCCGCCCCACCGGCACCGGCCGGCATCCCGGCCGCCGCCGCGTACGCGCACTGGGCCGAAGGGCGCCCCGAACTGCCCGGACTCCCGGAACCCGCCGCCCACACCACAGCACTGCCCGTCGCCCCGCCACCCGGCAGCGGCCTGGACGCCGCGGACCTGGAACGCCTCATGGCCGACGCCACCGCGCGCGCCGCCCGGCTCCTCGCGGGCGACACCGCCGACCTGCACCTGACCCAGCACCAGGACGCCGTCCGCATCGCCGCGAGCAACCCCGGGCCCGAGTGGTTCCACCACCTGAGCCGGAACACCGGCACCAAACCCACCGCCTTCGCACGCCTCACCCGCGCCTGGCGCCACGGCGGCCCCACGGGCATCACCGTCGCCGAACAGCCCCACACTCCCGACCCGACGGTGATGAAGGCCGCCCGCACCGCCCTGGAAGCGGCCCTCGCCGAGATGACCGACTCCCCCACCCACCTCAGAGCCTGGCGCAACCGCCTCACCCTCACCCACCACGGCATCCAGCTACGTCTGGGCCCCGACGCCCGCTGGTACCCCTACCTCCAGGACGACGACAGCGAATGGTGGCCCGCGGCACAGGCAGCCGACAGCGACCCGGTCACCGCGCTCACCGCGGTCTGGTCGCAGAACGGGGAGTAACGAGGCGATTCCCGCTGACCAGGAACCACGAGCAGAAGCCGGACACACTCACGCTGTCCGCTTCCGTGGTTGCAGTTCTGGTTGCATTCACCACTGTTCAGCACCGTCCAGGACATGCTCGCAGCGCCGCTCCGGCGCAGGTCAGAACGCTCCTGATCGTCCCCGTACCCCCAGACGAACATTTGGAAAGCGTGTTGGGGGCAACCCCTCACGAGTTCGAATCTCGTATCCTCCGCCAGTGCCTCACCGGGCACGATGTCGAAGGGCCCCGCCGCTTGCGGTGGGGGCCCTTCGTCGTTGTCCGCCCCGCCACGGGACGCCGGATCGACCCGGGGCCGGACGCCGCGACGAGCGGAAGCGGGACGCCGGGACGAGCGGAGGCGGAACGTCGGAGCGAACCGTGGTCGGCCGCCGTCACCAAGGACGGCTGCGGCCCCGGCCATGGAAGACGCAGGTCACGGGCAGCGCGGCCCGGATTCCGCCCGCGCGCGGCCGGTGCCGGCCGCACCCCCGCCGGATAACGGATGTGCACGGCCGCAGCGGACCGGAGGCACTTGGGCGCATACTGGGGACAATGACAAAGCCTGCTGCACCCAAGCGTCACTTGCCGACCAGCCCCTTCAAGGCCCCGGCCGCACCGGCTCCCAAGCATTTCGCCGTGGGCGACCAGGTCACACACGACATGTACGGCCTCGGCCGCGTGATCGGCGTCGAGGAAGGAATCGCGGTGCTCGTCGATTTCGGCTCGGCGCAGATGCGGATCCTGAGCCCGTACGCCAAGATGACCAAGCTGTAGACCGCTGTGCCCGGTCACGGCACGCCGGGCCCCGTCAGGGGCCTGTAACGAAAGAGAGACCTCTCATCGAACCGACGTCGCTGTTCTCCGCTCCGGAAGGCCAGCCCCGCAGTTCCACCGCGGGCTCGCCGCGTCCGACGACGAACCCCTTCCAGGCCCCGGACTTCGGGGACGACGAGACGCTCTGGACCGAGGACGCCGAGGCCCCGGGCCCTGACAGCGGCTCGGACGGGCGCCCCGCGCGGCGCGCGGCCGCCTAGCTCCTCCCGGGCGCGCCGCACGGCCGTCGGGCCCTGTGCGGCGCCCGCCTCCACCACTGGCGGGCGCCCGCGTCGGCGCCCGTCCCGCAACGCGGGAGGTGGCGCCCGCGTGGCCTGCTTCACCGAGCACCGCCGCTCCGGCAGCCGGACGGTTCACCGGCCCTGCTGCGCGAGCGCCTCGGACACGAGGTCGCGGCACTTCGTGTGATTGATCAACAGCGGGGCGAGGAACGCGCCCGCGTAGCGCGCGTCCACCACCTCGCCCGACAGCGCGCCGAGTTCCCGGCTGAGTCCGGCCGCCCGTCGCAGGAGTCTGCCGGGGCCGGCATCGGGGTCGTGCGCTGTGGCGAAGCCCCGCCGTGACATCACCATCACCGGACGGGCGATGAGCCGGTTCCCGTGGACGCCGACAGCCGGCCGCCCGCCCTTCGGCTGTCCTCGGACATGGTGCGCAGCCGTGGCGGCTCCGCACCGGTCAGCCGGAGTGCCAGGACGCCGTTCACCGGCACGCCCTCCGCGGTCACCGCGACCTCGCCACCCATAGACGCGTGATACGTGCGGCCTTGACCACCGAGAAGCCGCTGCCGGGCCGGAGTGGTCGCGTCAGCGCGTCACCCGTAGCGGTGCCGACACCGTCACCTGATCGAGGTCCGAGACGCGGACCGTCGCCTTCATCGTCCAGGTACCGGGCAGGGGCAGGGTGAAGGAGGGGGCGGACCAGTAGCCGCCGCGGTCGGTGACCCGCGTGTCCAGGGGTCCCAGGTGCCGGGACGGGAGCGTGAGGGTGAGGCGGAGTCCGGGGACGGCGGAGAGGCCGCCGTCGGAGCCGTAGATCACCGCCTGGACGGAGTTGGTGCCGACGCGGCCGGGGTCCAGGGTGATCTGGACCGTGCCCCGGCCGCCGGGGGCCCCGGTGTCGAAGGGGATCGTGATGACGGACGCCGTGGGGATGCCGGCCGTCGCCTGGGCGCCGGACGACACGGAACCGGTCGCCGCGCGGCCTGGCACGGTGCTGGTCAGCAGTGTCGTCAGGGCCAGCACCAGCACGGCGGCCATCGCCTCCGCCAGCACCGACCGCCGCAGCAGGTGGAGGGGGACGGCGGGGGGAGGCTCCGGGGGGAGTAGGGGCAGCGGGGGGCCCGTGGCCGGTTCGGGGACGCGCTGACGGACGGGGGCGGCGGCGGCCCGGGTCAGGCGGGCGGTCCAGGTGCGGGAGCAGGCCGCCGCCAGGAGGAGGGCGGCGACCGCGGCCAGCTTGGCCAGGAGGGTACGGCCGTACGTCGTGTCCGTCAGGGCCTGCCAGGAGCCGAGGCCCCGCCAGGACTGGTAGACGCCGGTCAGCGTTAGGACCGTCACCGAGGCGGCGGCCAGACGGGAGAAACGGGCCGGGACCGAGGCCGGCAGACCGGCCGGCGCCGGGGTGTGCCGGAACGTCCACAGGAGGGCGGCCAGGCCGCCGAGCCACGCCGCCATGGCCAGCAGGTGCAGGGTGGAGGAGACGATCGCCGCGGGGACCTGGATACCCGCCGAGGCGTGGTCGGACGCCGACCAGGTCAGGGACAGGGCGACGGCGAGGACCGCGGCTGCCGCGAGGCCGGCCCTGCGCGGGAGCCGCGCACGCCTGATTCTCGGCGGGGCCGCGAAGATCGCGGCCGCAAGCGACAGCAGCGCCAGCCGGACCAGGAGGAGCTGACCCGGGCGGGTCGTCGCCGTGTGGGTGAGGGCGGAGAGCCTGAGGGCGGTGGCCGGGGAGGCCGCCTCCTCGTAGGGGGCGCGCAGGAGGTACAGCGCGCCGGTGGAGAGGACCAGCGTGACCGTGGCGGCCAGGGCGGGGGCGCGCAGGTGGGCCGTCGTCGGCGGACGGCAGTACGCCACGAACGCGGCCGTACCCAGGAGCAGGGCCAGGGAGAGGTAGGCGAGGTAGCGGGCGATCGTGTGGAGGGCGGTCGTCGCCCCGTTCTCCGTGCCGTCCGGGGGCGGGGCCGCCGGGGTCGCCGTGCGCTTGCCGACCGAGAAGGTGAGGGCGCCGGACACCGGGTGGCTGTCGGCCGACACCACCCGCCAGGCGACCGTGTACGTGCCGGTGGCCGCCCGGGCGGGCAGGGACACGCGGGCCGTGTCGGAGCGGCCGGGGGCGTGGCCGGCGGGCCCGGTGCGCAGCCGGTGGTTACGGGGGTCGTACACCCGGAAGGAGTCGGTCAGCAGGCCGACCGACTCGGTGAAGGTGAGGGTCACGTGACGGGGTGCCGTACGCAGGACGGTTCCGTCGGCGGGATCCGTGGCGCGCAGGACGGCGTGCGCGGAGGCGGGGGCGGCCGTGCCCAGCACCAGGCCCGGCAGGAGGCCGAGCAGGAGGGCCGGGAGCAGCAGGAGCGCCGGGAGGGGGCGCCTTGTGGCGCTTGGGATGTGTTGCCGTTCCGGTCGTCGGTGTCCGTCGCGCAGCACCGTCGTCAGCCTCCGTCCCCACGACCATGTGCACCCGTGCCAGTGCCTCGGTAGGGGTACGGGTGGGAAGGCCCGTCCGCTCACCGGGCGGCCGGGTGGCCTTCGCGCCGTCCACCACCGGAAGGCCGGGAAGCGGCGGTGGGCCGGGGCTCCGGGTCCGTGGTGGGCGGTCGGCTCCTCGGGTGTCGTCACCCGGGGAAGGCCGCCGCCCGGTCGAGGAACGCGAGTTGGGCGTGCTTCTGAGGCAGGTGCACCTCGGGAAGGTCGATCTCGGGGAGGACGACCGCGGGGCCCCGGCGGAAACCCTGGCGTTCGAAGCGGGCGAGCGCCTTGGCGTTGCGGACGTCCGGGTCGACGACGATCCGGTGCCGGTCCAGGACCCGGAGCGCGAACGTCGTCATCGCCGTCAGCAGGGCCGAGGTCCAGTTGGTGTGCGGGCCGTCGGGGCCGGCGGGGGCGAGGAGGAGGTGTACGCCGAGGTCGCCGGGGCGGACGTCGTAGCACTCGCCCACGCGGTCGGCGGCCGGCTCGTACGTCTGGAGGAGCGCGGCCGGCCGGTCGTCCTTGGTGACGAGGTAGGCGTGGTGGGTGTCCAGGGTGGCCATGTGGGCGTAGATCTCGGCGACCTGCGCCTCGGACAGGCCGTTCATGCCCCAGAACGCGGCCCGTTCCTCGCTCACCCAGGCGTGGACCGGCCCCGCGTCGCCCTCCGGGTCGAGGGGACGGATGCGGACGGTGCCGTAACCGTCGATGTGCTGGATGTGCAGATCAGTCATCGGTCTCCTCGGGGGTGAGCAGGGTCCAGTCGGTGACGACCGGGGCGAGGTCTCCCCCGAGCCACAGGGGGAGCTGGTCGCGGTTGTGGGCGGCGCCGGGGACACCGTCGGCTCCGAAGGGGACCACCCAGCGGCTGTTGTCGCGGTCGGCGAGGTCCCAGACGTAACGGGCGGCCGGGCCGCGGGCGGAGCGGTCGGTGAGACCGGGGACGGCCGAGGTGCTGAGCACGCAGTCGTGGTCACCGGCGAGGCCGGGAGCGGTGGGGCCGGGAGCGGTGGGGCCGGGAGCGGTGGAGCGGGGGGTGTCGGGGACGGGAGTGCCGGGGACGGGAGTGTCCGGGCCGGTGGGCGGGTCCGTCGGCAGTGCCCTCCAGGGGGCCAGCCGGTGGGTGGCCGACCAGGGGCCGGTGGGCGGTGCGGCGGCGACCTCCTCCAGGGCCGCACGGACCGCCGCGGCGCGGTCGATGCCGTACAGGCTCTCGGCGCGCAGCAGGTGTTCGAGGGCGTAGCCGACGCGGGGCATCAGGGCCAGCCACGGAAGCAGGACGTCCGGGTAGGCCGGGGGCGCGGTGAGCGGGGCGAGGGCGGGGTGCGCGGCGAGGTGGCGTACGACGGCGCCGCGCACCGCCGCGTACACCGCCGCGTCGGTGCTGTCCGCCTCCATGCGGCGGTCCCAGGCGAGGAGGCGGTCGCGGAGGCCGGCGGCGGCGGGGGTGAGGCCGGTGAGGGCGGCGAGGTGGTCCAGGAGCGGGCCGGCGGAGGCGAGGTGGGTGTCCGTGTGGATCGCGGCCATGTCGTCGGCGGTCCAGGTGCGGCGCGCGTCGAGGAGGGCGCGGATGCGGGCGGCGCGGTGGGGTGGGGCGAACTCGACGCCGAGGGGGGCGGCGAGGCCGCGTTCGTTCGCCATCACCGCGATGCCGTCGGCCGGGGCGGCGTACGGCGTCTCGTGCGTGCCCTGCCATGCGTGGCCGGGAATCCAGGCGGGGACCGGGTGGAGCCGGTTGGCCTCGGCCCGTGCGGGGACGCGGCCGGCGACGCGGTGGAGGGTGCCCCCCTCGGTGTCGGCGGCGTGGACGACGTTGACCGGTTCGGCCCAGGCGTCCAGGGCCCGGTCGACGTCGGAGACGGTGCGGGAGCGGAGGAGCGGGAGGAGGGCGCCGAATCCGAGGTCTTCGGTGACCCGGGGCGGGTAGCGGAGGGCGAGCGCTTCGACCAGCCCCCCGGCGGGACTGCCGCTCCCGCCCGGCCCGGCCGTACGGCTCTCGTCGGCGGTGGGCGGCCCCGGGGGTACGGCCGTACCGTCGGCGGCCTCGGGCCCGTGCGCCCCGTCCGGCGTGCCGTCGAAGCCGTCCGGGCCGCCGGCGATGACCGGGCCCCGGGCGGTTTCGACGATCTCCAGTACGAGCGGGGGTCCGCCGGCGACCTCGACGGTCTCGGTGTGCCGGGCGGCGCGGTGCCAGGTGCCGTCCGGGGAGAGGGCCTCGACGCCGGCGCCCGTACGGCGCAGGCGTTCGCGGTAGAGGTCCTGGTAGTCGGCCATGGCGTTGGTGATGGCCCAGGCGACGGTGCCGGTGTGGCCGAAGTGGGCGATGCCGGGGACGCCGGGGACGGCGAGGCCGACGACGTCGAACTCGGGGCAGGAGAGGCGGAGCTGCTGGTAGACGCCGGGGTCCTCGATGAAGCGGTGCGGGTCACCGGCGATGAGGGCGTGGCCGCTGGCGGTGCGCTCGCCGGTGACGAGCCAGCCGTTGCTGCCGGCGGTGCCGGGGCCGTCGGCGGCGAACAGGCGGACGGCGTCCGGGCCGAGGTGCCGTATCGCGTGCTCGCGCCAGAGCTTGGCGGGGAAGCCGGCGAAGAGGATGTGGGTGGCGAGCCAGATGCCGAGGGGCGTCCAGGGCTGCCAGCGGCCGGGCGCCAGGCCGGTGCGGGCGAACTCGGGGGCGCGGCGGGCGCCCGCGGGCAGGCCCGCGTTGACGCCGTCGACGTACGCCCGGACCCAGTCGGCCGTCCCGGGGTCCCGGCGCTCCAGGGCGGTGAAGCAGCGGCGGGCGGTGTCGTCCAGCCGGGCGCGGCGGGCGAGGACGTCCCAGGAGACGGCCGGGGCGCCGAGGAAGGCGGCCGAGGTGCCCTGCGCGCGGTGCCGTTCGACCTCCAGTTGCCAGGCCCGGTCGTGGGCGGTGACCCTGCCCTGGGCGTGGGCGAGTTCGCGGACGCCGGACGCGCGCAGGTGGGGGATGCCCCAGGCGTCGCGGTAGGTCTCGGTGGTCACCCGGGAACCCCTCCCTCTCTTTAGGTTAGCCTGGCCTAAGTTTTTGGGGGAATCGTACGCGAGCGGCGGAGGGGTCATGGGGCAGGGGCGGGGTTGGGAAGGCACGGTCCTCAGGCTGCTGGGCGGCAAGGATTTCCGCTGCACGGTCCTCGACGCCGAGGACGTCACCCCGCGCTACCGGCGGCTCCGGCTCAGCGACGGCGGGCTCCTCGCCGCGGCCGGCGTCCACCCCACGATGTGGGTACGGCTGTGGTTCGCCGACGCCGGCCGGCCGCACCAGCGCGCCTACACCCTGGTCGACCCCGACCCGGCCGCCGGCACCTTCGGCCTGGAGTTCGCCCTGCACGAGGGCCGGGCCTCCGACTGGGCGCGGGCCGCGCGGCCCGGCGACACCGTCGAGGCGACCGTGCAGGGCACCGGGTTCCGGCACCCGGATCCCACGCCCTCGCATCTCGTCGCGATCGGTGACCCGGCCTCCCTGCCCGCCGTCAACTCGCTCTTGGCCGCGCTGGGTCCGGTCCCGGCGACCGTCTGGTTCGAGGGCGACCCGGCGGGACTGCCCGGGCCGGCCGGCCGGGCCCCGCACGAGATACGGCCGGTGCCGCGCCGGGACGGGGGTGCCCACCTGGTGGAACGGGTCCGCGCCGAACTGCCCGCCGCCCTCGCCGGCACTCCCGACCCGTACGTCTGGATCGCCTGCGACACGGCGACGACCCGGACGCTCGCGGGCTACGTCCGCAGGGAACTGGGCGTGCCGAAGCAGCGGGTGCACGCGCTGGGGTACTGGCGCGCGGACTGAGGGACCGCGCGGGATCATCGACCCATGGACGTCACCCTGCACCTCGCCCAGGAGCCCGCGGCCGACGCGCTGCTCGGGCGCTCCCCGCTCGCCGCGCTGACCGGGATGCTGCTGGATCAGCAGGTTCCGATGGAGTGGGCGTTCAAGGGGCCCCGGACCATCGCGGACCGGCTCGGCACCGAGGATCTGGACGCGCACGAGATCGCGGCGACGGATCCGGAGGCGTTCGCCGCGGTGCTCGCCGAGAAGCCCGCGGTGCACCGCTATCCGGGTTCGATGGCCAAGCGGGTGCAGCAGTTGTGCCAGTACCTCGTCGAGCACTACGACGGGGACGCCGAGGCGGTCTGGCGGGACGCCGGCAGCGGGGCCGAGCTGCTGCGGCGGCTGGAGGACCTGCCGGGGTTCGGGAGACAGAAGGCGCAGATCTTCCTGGCCCTGCTCGGCAAGCGGCTCGGGGTCGCCCCCGAGGGCTGGCGGGAGGCCGCCGGGCCCTACGGCGAACCGGACTCCTTCCGCTCCGTCGCCGACATCACCGGCCCGGAATCATTGGCCAAGGTCCGCGCGTACAGACAGGAGATGAAGGCGACGAAGAAACAGAGCCGGCCCCCGAGGGACACGGGCAACTGAGGCGGCCAGCCCCCGCGCACCCGCACCCACCCCCAGCCGCACGGGAACGCCGTTCACCACCCCGGCAGGCGCGAGCCCCAACTACCCACGGGCGGCGCCGTACTACCGTCGCCGTCGGGCCGTGCCGAACAGGGAACGGGTGATCTCCCGCCCTAGCTGGGTGCCGACCGAGCGGGCCAGCGACTTGAACACGCCGCTGCTCACGACCTGTTCGGCCAGCGACGGCTCCTCCCGCGGTGCCGCCCCCTTGTGCTTCGGCTCGCGCGCCGACGGCGCCTCCGCCTCCGCCGCCGCCCGGCCCACGCTCAGCTTCTCGTACGCCGACTCGCGGTCCACAGCCTGTGCATAACGTCCGCGGAGCGAGGAGCCACGGACCGCCCGGTCCAGCGCGGCGGCCGGCAGCTCCAGCACGGAGACGATGCCGCGGCCGTCCTCCGCCGTGCGCAGGAGGCCGGCCGTGTCGAACTCCGGCTCGCCGAAGAAGTCCGCCGCGCCCTCCGCCTCGAAGGCGGTCAGCGCGCGCAGGAAGACCCCGGCCGTGGCGCCGGACAGCCCGCCGATGTTCCTCAGCTCGTCGCCTTCCTCGTCGGAGGCGAGGAAGGCGACGACCGCGCGCAGGTCCTTGAGGTCGATCAGTTCCAGGCCCTTGGTGTCGGCGTAGTGGAAGACCAGGCCAAGGGACTGTTCCTGGGTCGGGTTCAACTGGAGCACCTTGGCCAGCAGCACCGGCCCGAAGCTGGTGACGGTCGCCCGTACGGGGATGCCGTGGCCGAGGCCGCCGAGCGCCAGGAACTCCGCCGGGAATCCGGCCGGGGTCCAGTCCTGGCCCACTTCCGCGGCCCGGCCGCGCACCCGGTCGCCGTCCTGGCCCGGCCGGGTGCGCGGCCGGACAGGTCGCCCTTGATGTCCGCGAGGAACACCGGCGCGCCCGCGTGACACCGTCCGTCCCACAGGGAGGGCGCCGAGGTCGAGGGCGGGGCCGGTGAAGGCGTACCCGGAGGCGATCGCGCGGGCCCCGGCGGGCAGCGCGGCGGACTGTTGCGGGCCGGCGGTCGGCGCCTTGTCGCTGTCACTCATCCACGGCCCCTGTTCCCGTAGTAGCCCGTTTGCCTGATTTGTTCCATCTTTTCAAGCGTGGCACTCGGCCACCATGGCTGCGCCCGGAACGTCTTGACCGGTAGGCTTTCCGTGTGATCTTCAAGCGCATCGGAAACGGCCGGCCGTACCCCGACCACGGCCGGGAAAGCACCCGGCAGTGGGCGGACGTCGCGCCGCGCCCGGTCCGCCTCGATCAGCTCGTCACCACCAAGCAGCAGCTCGATCTGGAGACCCTGCTGGCGGAGGACTCGACGTTCTACGGCGACCTCTTCGCGCACGTCGTGAAGTGGCAGGGCGACCTGTATCTGGAGGACGGACTGCACCGCGCGGTCCGCGCCGCGCTCCAGCAGCGCCAGGTGCTGCACGCACGCGTGCTCGAACTGGACTGACGCGGCGCGACACGGCCGTTGGCCCTTTCGGGTTCCGCTGGGCGGCATGAGCTGATCATCTGATAGGCATCGTCGCCCGGGCGCACTACGCTGCGTTCATGAGCATGCTGACTCCCCCCGGCATGGGCGGCCGGTACCGCATCACGGGGAACACCTACCCGCGGATGCGCCCGCCCCGGCGGCACGTCAGGCTCGTGGCCGTCGTAGTGGCGTCGGCCGCCGTGCTCGGCCTGACCGGCTGGGGCACCCTGCAGCTCATCGACGTCTTCTCCGGCGACAGGAAACCCGCGGCCGGTTCCGCGGCGGACTGCCGGCTCAAGGCCGCGGCGGCCCCGGCGGCCCGGGCCGTGGCGCTGCCCGCGCCCGGCCGGATCAAGGTGAACGTCTACAACGCCACCCGGCGCACCGGACTCGCCAAGGACACCGCGGACCAGCTACGCAGACGCGGCTTCCGGATCGGCGCCGTGGGCAACGCGCCAAAGCAGTTCGACAAGAAGGTCAAGGGCACGGGGCTGCTCCTCGGCCCGGCCGCCGCGCGGGACACCTCGCTGCGGGTGCTCGGCACCCAGCTCGGCGGGGCCGGCCTGAGCACCGACGCGGGCCGCAAGGGAACCGACCTCGACCTGGTCATCGGGGACGCGTTCAAGGGGCTGACCGGGCAGGCGTCCGCCGACCGGGCCCTCGCCGAGCTGAACGCACCCGCGGCCTCCGCCGCGCCCTCGTCCGCGGCCACGACGAAGAAGGGCTGCGCGGCGCGGTAGTACCCGCCCCGTGCAGCCCTCGTGCCGTGGTCGTACCCGCGCGGCGCCTACTCCGCCGCGCCGTACAGCCGGTCCCCCGCGTCACCCAGACCCGGGATGATGTAGCCGTGCTCGTTGAGGTGGTCGTCCACGGCCGCCGTGACGACCGTGACCGGGGTGCCGGCCAGCTCGCGCTCCATGACCTCGACGCCCTCGGGGGCGGCCAGCAGGACGACCGCCGTGACGTCGTCGGCGCCGCGCCTGATCAGCTCCCGGATCGCCGCGACCAGGGTGCCGCCCGTGGCCAGCATCGGGTCCAGGACGTACACCTGGCGGCCCGAGAGGTCCTCGGGCATGCGCGAGGCGTACGTGGAGGCCTCTAGCGTCTCCTCGTTGCGGATCATGCCCAGGAAGCCCACCTCGGCGGTCGGCAGCAGCCGGACCATGCCGTCCAGCATGCCCAGACCTGCGCGCAGGATCGGCACGACGAGCGGGCGGGGGCGGGCGAGCTTGACGCCGGTGGTCTGCGCGACCGGCGTCCGGATGCCCACCGTCTCGGTGCGCACGTCCCGCGTGGCCTCGTAGGCGAGCAGGGTGACCAGCTCGTCGGCGAGCCGCCGGAAGGTCGCGGAATCGGTGCGCTGGTCGCGCAGCGTGGTGAGCTTGTGGGCGACCAGAGGGTGGTCGACGACGTGGAGGCGCATGCCCTAACGGTACCTGCGCCGCGCGCCCCCTCACGCTGGCGTCAAACCGGCCGTCCGGGGGAAAGTGGGTAGGACGGACAGGGGTGGTGTGACGTGTCTGACCTGCCTGACAAGCGTATGGACGTTCTCGGGGCCACCGGCGGAGCGGCCGGTTCCGGGAGCGAGTCCTCGAGAACCGGTCCCGACGCGCCCGAGAGCGCGGCCGACCGCCGGCGCCGCCGCGCCCAGTTTCTGCGCGATCTCGCCGAGGCCCGGGAACTGCGCGCCCGCGTCCAGCCGCGGCGCGCCAAGGTCGCCCGATTGCGCCACGCGATGCGAATGCGCACGTTCCGCCGATAGGCGGGCCGCCCGGACGGGAGCCGCGCAGGCCGGGCCCGGTGCGGACGTCCGGAGGACGGAGATCCAGCCCGCACCGGTGTCGGTACGGCGGGCATGCGTGAGCGCCGGGGAAAGCCGCGTACGATCCGCAGGTGGCGGCAATGAGCGCGCTGGTGGACCGATCACCGATCCCGGTCGAAACAGCCAGACACAGGGAGCCGAAGACGTCCCCTGGACGCCTTGTTTCTGCCACGATTCCGAGTGGGTGGGGCTCGGGGCCCAGGCTCTCCCCTCCCACGTACCTCCGCCGGGGGGACCCCCAACCGGCACGCCTATGACCAGTGGGAGAGTCACGGTGTACTTCGCCGCACTGCTCGCGCGCACCGAAGACGGGTGGGAAGCGAGCGACACGGAGCTGGACGATGTGGAGACCCTGTCGGATCTGGCCGACCTGGCCCGGGAAGCCTCTCCCGACGAGGACACCGTGCTCGTCCTGATCGAGCAGGAGGACTCCTGGTTCGGAGTCTTCCGCGTGGACGGCGAGGAGGACCCTCGCATCTACGTGTCGGACGCCGCCGCCGCCCGGCGCAGCGCGTACGGCGAGCTGCTGCTCACCGACGAGCTGCTCGGCCGGGAGCCCGGCTCGGACGACGGCCCGGATCTGGACTCCCTGGACCTCGACGGCACGGAGGACGGCGAGTCCGAGGACGCCGAGGACGCCGAGGAGGACGGCACCCCCGGCGCCGACTCGGTGCCGCACAGCCCGGTGGGCGACAGCGAGATCCTGGAGGACCTGGGCATCGGCGAGAAGCAACTGCGCGCCCTGGACGCCGACGACGCGCTGAACACGATCGCCGAGGCCCTGGGCGCCTCGGAGGTGCTGGAGACCGTCCGCTGACCGCGATCCAGGACCCGCGGGGCACACCGGACCCGGTACGCGACCGCTGGCGGCCCGCGATGCGGCTCGCCCTGGACGAGGCCGGGCTGGCCGCCCGGGGCGGTGACGTCCCGGTCGGCGCGGTCGTGCTGTCCCCGGACGGTACGACCGTACTGGGGGCCGGGCACAACGAGCGCGAGGCCACCGGTGATCCCACGGCCCACGCGGAGGTGCTCGCGCTCCGGCGGGCCGCGGCCCGGCTCGGGGAGTGGCGGCTGACCGGCTGCACGCTGGTCGTCACCCTGGAGCCGTGCACGATGTGCGCCGGCGCACTGGTCCAGTCCCGGGTGGACCGGGTGGTGTACGGCGCCCGGGACGAGAAGGCGGGCGCCACGGGTTCCCTGTGGGACGTGGTGCGCGACCGAAGGCTCAACCACCGCCCGGAGGTCATCGAGGGCGTCCTCGCGGCGGAGTGCGCCCGGCTCCTCACCGGGTTCTTCCGGGACCGCTGAATCACGATTTCAAACCCGGCCGCACCGTGCTGTAAGGTCTCCCTCGGTAGCGTGTCCGAGCGGCCGAAGGAGCTCGCCTCGAAAGCGAGTGTGGCGCAAGTCACCGAGGGTTCAAATCCCTCCGCTACCGCTTGCAGAAAGGCCCCGCCCCACGGCGGGGCCTTTCTCGTGTCCCGGGCCCGACCGCGCCGACGGGCTGTCGGCGGTGGGGGAAGGCGCGAAGGTTACACTCGCCGCCGGCAACAGGGGGCCCTCGGGGCACTGGCACAGGGGAGGCCGCGATGGCGGTGAACGCCAAGAAGATCGCCGTGTACGTGCTCGTGGTCTTCGCGCTGTACGTGATCATCACAGACCCGGCCAAGGCGGCCGACTACGTGCAGATAGGCTTCGAAGGCATATCGGACGCGGCCAGCGCCATAGGCGACTTCATGACCTGGCTCGCCAACGGAGGAAAGAGCTGAGGTACGTCCCATGATCCGTCATCTGGTCCTCTTCAGGCTCAACGACGGCGTCGGACGCGACGATCCGCGCGTGGTCGCGGGTGTCGAGGCCTTCCGGGCGCTCGGCGGACAGATCGAGGAGCTGCGGTTCTGGGAGTGCGCCTGGAACATCAGCGACCGGCCGATCGCCTACGACTTCGCGATCAACTCGGCCGTCGAGGACGCCGACGCCCTGCGGCGCTATCTGGAGCATCCGGCCCATCAGGCGGGCGTCGCGCTGTGGCGCGAGTTCGCCACGTGGGTGATCGCCGACTACGAGTTCTGAGCCCTTCCCCCGTGAAAGCCCCCCGCCGGAACGGCGGGGGGCTTTCACGCGTCTTGAGCCCCAACTTGTCAGTATTTGAGCACAACACGGGGTTATGCGGTGCTTGCACACAGTGCACATGTCTTGTGATGCTATGACAGCTTTTGACGGATGATTGACCGTGAAGAGGTGGCGTTGACCGTGTCGGCCAGTACTGCGCCGCCCCAGGAGGAGGCACCTGCTCCGCCCCCGCCGACCCCCGAGAGGCGCCGGGGCGCGGACACCCGGGCCCTCACCCAGGTGCTGTTCGCCGAGCTGAAGACGCTCACCCCGGGCACGCCGGAGCACAACCGCGTGCGGGGGGCGCTCATCGAGGCCAACCTCCCGCTCGTGCGCTACGCCGCCGCCCGCTTCCGCTCCCGCAACGAGCCGATGGAGGACGTCATCCAGGTCGGCACCATCGGCCTGATCAACGCCATCGACCGCTTCGACCCCGACCGGGGGGTGCAGTTCCCGACCTTCGCCATGCCGACCGTCGTCGGCGAGATCAAGCGGTACTTCCGGGACAACGTCCGCACGGTCCACGTCCCCCGCCGGCTGCACGAGCTGTGGGTGCAGGTCAACAGCGCGACCGAGGACCTGACCACGCTCCACGGCCGCTCACCGACCACCGTCGAGATCGCCGACCGGCTGCGGATCAGCGAGGAGGAGGTGCTGAGCTGCATCGAGGCGGGACGCTCGTACCACGCCACCTCGCTGGAGGCCGCGCAGGAGGGCGACGGGCTGCCCGGACTGCTCGACCGGATCGGTTACGAGGACCCGGCGCTGGACGGCGTGGAACACCGTGACCTGGTCCGCCATCTCCTCGTCCAGCTCCCCGAACGGGAACAGCGCATTCTCCTGCTGCGCTACTACAGCAATCTCACCCAGTCCCAGATCAGCGCGGAACTCGGCGTCTCCCAGATGCATGTCTCGCGGCTGCTCGCCCGCAGCTTCCAACGGCTGCGTTCCGCGAATCGGATCGACGCGTAGACCCGCGGACCACGCGACCGCCGAACCGTCGCACAGCGGGCGACACGTGGTTGCACAGCGGGCGCACGGAAGCACACTCCGGACGGCACTGCATCGCAAATCCGAGCGAGCCGTAACCGGCGCGGGCGAATCCCTCACCAGGGCAGTTGCCGACAGTTGCGGCCCGAAATACCGTCAGACCCCTTCTCTGCAGGGGGTATTCACTTCTTACATGTCGACATGTCACTACAGCGCGTTGCCGACATGTGACATTCTGCGGGAAGCGCGTTTGCCGAGGCTTCGGCTCCGGTATTCAGGTGAAGGCTGCGTCGCTCGGGAAGGACGCCGCCGCGACCGTCCCGCGACCCAAAGGGGGTGGCATGTCCGCAGACCAGGGCAGCTCGAAGGTGCTGACGCCCACGCTGAGCGAGGCAGCGCCCAAGGAGCTCGACGCTCTCGACGCTCTCGACGTCCTCGACGGCTTCGAGGGCGTCACAGCCCTCGAGGCCGTGCCGTCCCCGGCCGCCGCCCCGGCCGCCGAAGCTGTCCCGGCCACGCAGGCCACGGCGAACCTCGACACCCGCACCCTGTCCCGCTCACTGTTCCTGCGCCTCGCCGCGCTGGACGAGCACAGCCCCGAGCGGGCCTACGTCCGGGACACCCTCATCGAGCTGAACCTGCCGCTGGTGCGCTACGCGGCAGCGCGTTTCCGCTCACGCAACGAGCCGATGGAGGACATCGTCCAGGTCGGCACGATCGGCCTGATCAAGGCGATCGACCGGTTCGACTGCGAACGGGGCGTGGAGTTCCCGACGTTCGCGATGCCGACCGTCGTCGGTGAGATCAAGCGCTTCTTCCGCGACACCTCGTGGTCGGTGCGCGTCCCGCGCCGCCTCCAGGAGCTGCGCCTGGCCCTCACCAAGGCCAGCGACGAGCTGTCGCAGAAGCTGGACCGCTCGCCCACGGTGACGGAACTGGCCGCCGTGCTCGGCGTCTCCGAGGAGGACGTCGTCGACGGCCTCGCGGTCGGCAACGCCTACACCGCGTCCTCCCTCGACTCGCCGGCCCCCGAGGACGACGGCGGCGAGGGCTCCCTCGCCGACCGGCTCGGCTACGAGGACAGCGCGCTGGAGGGGGTCGAGTACCGCGAGTCCCTCAAGCCCCTGCTGGCCAAGCTCCCGCCCCGGGAGCGGCGGATCATCATGCTGCGCTTCTTCGCCAACATGACCCAGTCGCAGATCGGCGAGGAGGTCGGCATCTCCCAGATGCACGTCTCCCGGCTGCTCACCCGGACGCTGGCCCAACTGCGGGAGGGTCTGATCTCGGACTGACCGGCCACCGCCCACCGGACTCCCCCGCCGCGACAGCCGTCAGCGACGAGAGCCGGGACCGGGCGGGGCCACAGGGACGACGCGTACGACGGATACGCGTGGCCGCCGAAGCGCCGTGACAGGCAGCGTCGGCGGCCCTCGTCCGTCCGGGGCCGGGTCGCGCCCGTCGTCCGGCATCCGCCCGGAAGGGCGTACGGCACCGGCGCGCCCGGCATCGACCGGGGAGGCGTCGGCATGCGCATCGCACGCGGAACGCGCCCGTCCGGGGCAGCGGGACCCGCCGGCGTTACCTGAGCGCCAGCCAGGCGACCCCCGCCACCACGACGAGCGCCACCACGATGCCGACGATCAGGCCGATACGGGGGCCCGAGGGGGCTGCCTGCTGCTGTCGGCCCTGCGGGGCCTCGTCGACGAACGCGCGGAACATCTGGGTGTTGCCGGCGGGGTCGTAATTGCCCTGGGGGCCCTGGGTGTTAGCCATGGCCCGAGACCTTAGCGAAGTACCGCCCCGCGACCCAAGCGGGGGCCTGCGGGGAGGGCTCCGGGAGAGGGAAGAGCACTTTTCCCGCACCTCACCTGAATATTTACGCCAGCAATACTTGTGTTTGCCAAGTTTTTGCGCCGCCGGATCCCAACTTGTTTGCCTTCAGCAACCAAGCACCCTTATGGTTGCTTCAAGCAACGAATACGGGAGGTGTGATGGCCGAGCGGGCGCAGTTCGAAGAGCTGGCGCGTCAGCTCAGTGCCGTCGGAGCCGTGAAACGGGACATGGGGCGGATCCTGCCGCCCGACTGCCCGGCCGGCTCGGCCGCCGTGCTGACCCTGCTCGGCCGCCACGGCGACATGCGCATGAGCAAGCTCGCGGAGCTGCTCGCCGTGGACATGTCGGTCACCAGCCGGCATGTCGCGCACGTGGCCGCACGCGGCTGGATCGAACGGCACCCGGACGCCGCGGACAAGCGCTCGCGCATCCTGCGCCTGACACCCGAGGGTCTGGAGCAGCTCGACGAGCTGTCCCGGCGGACCACGCACCTGCTCGCCGAGCGGCTGGCCGACTGGACCGACGAGGAGGTCGGCCAGCTCATCGGGCTGATGACACGGCTGCGCGCGTCCTTCGGTGACTGCCGGTCCGCCCCGCGGCTCCCCGCCCCCGTACTCGAAGAGACCACCCGTACACCCGCAAGCACGTAAGAAAAGGAAGTCCATGGCAACGACCACACCAGCCGGTGTGCGGGCTCACGCCAAGCACGGGGGAGGCTCCCACGGCGACGCCCCGATGACCCACCGGCAGATCATGGAGGCCCTCTCCGGGCTGCTGCTCGGCATGTTCGTGGCGATTCTGTCGTCCACGATCGTCTCCAACGCCCTGCCGCACATCATCGGGGACCTCGGCGGCGGCCAGTCCGCCTACACCTGGGTGGTCACCGCCGCCCTGCTGTCGATGACCGCGGCCACCCCCCTCTGGGGCAAGCTCGCCGACCTGTACAGCAAGAAGGCTCTCGTCCAGATAGCCCTCATCATCTACGTCGTCGCCTCCATGGCGGCCGGCCTGTCCCAGAACCCGGGCATGCTGATCACCTTCCGGGTGTTCCAGGGCATCGGCGTCGGCGGTCTGTCCGCCCTGGCGCAGATCGTCATGGCGGCGATGATCTCCCCGCGCGAGCGCGGCCGTTACTCCGGCTACCTGGGTGCCACGTTCGCCGTCGCCACCGTCGGCGGCCCGCTGCTCGGCGGTGTCATCACCGACACCTCCTGGCTGGGCTGGCGCTGGTGCTTCTACGTCGGCGTCCCCTTCGCGATCATCGCGCTGATCGTGCTGCAGAAGACCCTGCACCTGCCCGTGGTCAAGCGGGACGTCAAGGTCGACTGGGGCGGCGCGACCCTCATCGCCGCCGCGGTCTCCCTGCTGCTGATCTGGGTCACCTTCGCCGGTGACAAGTACGACTGGGTCTCCTGGCAGACCTACGCGATGATCGGCGGTTCGATCGTCCTCGGCGCGCTCTTCGTGCTCGTCGAGTCCAGGGCGAGCGAGCCGATCATCCCGCTGCGCCTGTTCAGGAACCGCACGATCACCCTGGCGTCGCTCGCCTCCCTGTTCGTCGGTATCGCGATGTTCTCCGGCACCGTGTTCTTCAGCCAGTACTTCCAGTTGGCCCGGGACAAGTCCCCGACCATGTCGGGCGTCATGACCATCCCGATGATCGGCGGTCTGTTCGTCTCCTCGACCGTCTCCGGCCAGTTCATCACCCGCACCGGCCGCTGGAAGGCGTGGCTGGTCAGCGGTGGCGTCCTGGTGACGGCCGGCCTGCTGCTGCTCGGCGGCATCCGGTACGACACCGACTACTGGAAGATGGCCATCTACATGGCCCTGCTGGGTCTCGGCATCGGCATGATGATGCAGAACCTGGTGCTCGCCACGCAGAACCAGGTGGCCCCGTCCGACCTCGGCTCCGCCAGCTCCACGGTGACCTTCTTCCGCTCCCTCGGTGGTGCGGTCGGCGTGTCCGCGCTGGGTGCCGTGATGGCGAACAAGATCACCGACTACGTCAAGGACGGCGTCTCCGACCTCAGCCCCAAGTACCAGGCCGCCCTGGCCGGGGGTTCCGGCTCCACCGACACCATCCCGGACATGGACAAGCTGCCGGCCCCGATCCGGACGCTGATGGAGAGCGCCTACGGCCACGGCATCGCCGACGTCTTCCTGATCGCCGGCTGCCTCGCCGCCGTCGCCTTCCTGATCACGCTGTTCATCAAGGAGGTCCCGCTGAAGACCAGGGGCGCGCTCGCCCAGGGCGCCGAGGCCGACGCCCCGGTGACCGACCCGGCCGCCGCTCCCGCCGTCGCCGAGGCCCAGGCCCCGGCCGCCGAGCAGGTCCCGGCCGCCGTCTCCGCCGCCCCGGTGTCCGACACCGCGGGGTCCGACGGCACGGCCACGGCGACCGCCACCCGGCAGCTAACGGCCGTCGCCTCGGCCGCCGAGCCCGGCACCGCCGGCGGCACCCCGGTCCACGGCTTCGTCCGCGGCGCCGAGAGCGCCCCGGTCCCGCAGGCCGCCGTCACGCTGATCTCGCTGTCGGGCCGCCAGCTCGGCCGCTCGGTCGCCCGGGCCGACGGCTCCTACACCCTGGCCGCCCCGGGCGCCGGCTCGTACGTCCTGATCGCCTCCGCCGACGGCTACCAGCCGCAGGCCTCCACCGTCATGGTGGGCGAGGACGCGCTGTCGTACGACATCCTGCTCAGCGGCACCAGCGGGCTGACCGGCGTGGTCCGGGCCGCCGGGAGCGCGCTGCCGGTCAAGGACGCGATGGTGATCGTCACCGACGTGCGCGGAGACCTGCTGGCCACCGCCGCCAGCGGTGAGCAGGGCGACTTCGCTCTCACCGACCTGGTGCCCGGCACCGTGACCGTCGCGGTCAACGCCAGCGGGTTCCGGCCGCGCGCCCTGCCGGTCGAGGTCGGCGCCACCGGCGTCACCCGGATCGAGGTCGACCTGGACGCCGGCGCCCGGCTCCAGGGTGTCGTCCGGGCCCCGCACGGCGCCCTGGCGGACGCCCGGGTCACCCTGGTCGACCAGGCGGGCAACGTGGTCGGCACCGCCACCACCGGCACCGACGGCGCGTACGCCTTCACCGACCTGGACAGCGGTGAGTACACCGTCATCGCGACGGGCTACCCGCCGGTGGCCACCGCGCTGACCGTGGCCGGTACCGGAGTGGACGGCCACGACATCGAACTCGCCCACCCCGGCGAGTAGTCGACACCCCGGCCCGTGGCGGCGCGCGCCCTGAGCGGAGGGCGCGCCCGCCACGGGCCGGTCTCATACGACCATTTTTTGAGCTTTTCCAGGGAGATAACGGGATGGGACTGACCGCGAAGATCCGTACGCGGGACGGGTGGGCCGTGTCGCACGCGGTCGTCACGGTGACCGACATGACCGGCACGCAGGTGCTGCGGGCCGAGGCGGACGCCGAGGGGGCCGTACGGGACACCACCGAGCTGACGCCGGGGGCGTACACGGTGATCGTGACCGCCGTCGGGTACGCGCCCGCCGCGTCCAGCGCGATCGTCACCGCCAGCGGCCGGGCCGAGGTCGGCACGGTCACGCTGACCCGGCAGGGCGGCACCGAGCTGCCGCCGCCCGGCCCCTGGACCATCGACCCGGTGCACTCCTCCGTCGCCGCGGTCGCCCAGCACCTGGGCATCTCCAGCGTGCACGGCCGGTTCACGGAGTTCGGCGGCACGATCGAGATCGCGCCCGACGACGTCGCCAAGTCCCGCGTGGAGGCGGTCATCCGGGCGGCCTCCATCGACACCGGCAACGGCATGCGGGACACCCACCTGCGCTCCGGCGACTTCCTCGACGTCGAACGGCACCCGGAGATCACCTACCGCTCGACGGGCCTGACGCTGGCCGCCCAGGACCGCTGGACCGTGCACGGCGAGCTGTCCCTGCACGGTGTCGTACGCCCCGTCGACCTGGACCTGGCCTACCTGGGCACCGGCGCCGACCCGTGGGGCGGCACCCGTGCCGCGTTCCGGGCCACCGCCGAACTGCACCGCGAGGACTTCGCCATGAACTACAACCAGGTCCTCCAGGCGGGCATCGCCGCCATCGGCACCACCCTCAGGGTGGAACTGGACATCCAGGCCGTACAGGGAGACTCCCTGCCCACCGCGTGACACCCCGGGTCCCCGGGCCCCGACGCGTGCCACTCCGAGGCCCTGATCAGCCGAACCTGCCCCTGGCGGGGACAGGCCGACCGGGGCCTTTCCGGCCTACGCTTGCCTCCATGGCACCGAACATCGCGTCCAACACCCGGGTATCGGCAGCCGAGCTGCTGGACTTCGTCCGCCCGCGCCACCGCGCCCTCCTCATCACCCGCCGCGCCGACGGCAGCCCGCAGGCGTCCCCGCTGACCTGCGGCGTCGACGACTCCGGCCGGATCGTGATGTCGACCTACCCCGAGCGCGCCAAGACCCGCAACGCCCGGCGGGACAGCCGCGTCAGCCTGGTCGTCCTCAGCGACGACTGGAACGGCCCCTGGGTCCAGATCGACGGCACCGCCGAGGTCGTCGACCTGCCCGACTCCGTGGAGCCCCTGGTCGAGTACTACCGCAACATCGCCGGCGAACACCCCGACTGGGACGAGTACCGGCAGGCGATGGTCAAGCAGGGCAAGTCCGTCATCCGGGTGACACCCGAACGGTGGGGTCCCGTGGCCACCGGCGGCTTCCCGGCACGGCTGGCACCCGAGGCGTAGTCGGCCGCGCACGACCATGGCCTCGACGCCGCCCGGGGAGTGGTCAGCCGCGGTCGACCATCGCCTCGATGCCGGCGATGAGCAGGTCCAGGGCGAAGGCGAAGTCGCGTTCCATCATCTCGCCCACCGTGTCGCCGCCGCGGGCCGCCATGAGCTCCTCGGACTCCCGCATCACCTCGGCGGTGCCCGGGGCCTCGGCCACGACCGTCATGGCCTGCTCGAAGTACTCGTCGGGACTCAGCCCCGTGTCCGCGCTGCGGGCGAGGAAGTGGCCCTCGATCGTGCCGTAGCCGTACACGAACCGGAAGACGGCCGCGATCGCCCCGGTCACCCCGCGCACGGGCAGCCCCGCCCGCCGGACGACCCGCTGGACCACGCGGGAGAAGGCCACCGACCGGGGTCCGATGTTGAGGAAGCGGCCGGCCAGCGGGGACACCCAGGGATGGCGGACCAGCAGCGTCCGGTACGCGGTGGCCAGCTCCCGGAGCTGCTCCCGCCAGTCCGCGTCCGTGTTGTCCGGGTCGGGCAGCCGCAGCTCGGCGTAGGTCGCGTCCAGGGCGAGTTCGAGCAGGTCGTCCTTGGTGTCGACGTACCAGTACAGAGACATGGCGGTGACGTTCAGCTCGGCGGCCAGCCGCCGCATGGAGAACTTGGCGAGGCCCTCCGCGTCCAGCAGCCGCACCGACGCCTCGGTGATCCGCTCCCGGTCGAGCCCCGAGGGCTGCCCGCTGCGCCCGCCACGGCGGGCCCTGTCCGCCAGCCACACGCTGTGCCGCGCCGACCGACCTGCTGCCTTCGTCACCGGCGCACCTTCCTCCACCTCGGATGTCGCTTCAGATGCTAGGGCCGCGGCCGGCCCGGAGGGGGGCGCGGGACCGAGCGGGGACCCAGCGCTGCGGACGACCTTGGGGCAACGAAGTGCCGTACACCGTACAGCAGTCACTGTACGGTGTACGGCACTGAGAGGTGACGTCAGCTACCGGCCTTCCGCGTGAGGTCGTAGAACGTGGCCGAACCGACCGTCACCTTCTTGAAGGTGCTCTGGACCCACGAGCTGATCCGGGAGGCGCTCCCGCTGTTGCCGCCCATACCGCCGCCCATACCGCCGCCGGCGATGAAGTAGTGGACCCTCCCCTGCTCGACGTACTTCTTGAACTGGGCGAGCGTCGGGGACGGGTCCGTGCCGTTGAAGCCGCCGATCGCCATCACCGGGTCACCGGTGGCGAGCTGGTAGGCGGCCGCGTTCTGCGAGCCGACGGAGGCGGCGACCCAGGTGTACGCCGAGGCGTTCCTCTCCAGCAGCTTCCTGGCCTGGGACGACACGCTCGTGCCGTTGAGCAGACCGCCGGCGCCGCCACCGCCCGGGCCGCCCTCGCCGATCAGGCCACCACCGGGGAAGCCGTTGCCGTTCTGCGGGCCGGGTTGAGCCTGCTGCCCCTGTTGCCCGGGCTGACCCGGCTGCGTCCGACTGTTGCCGTTGCCGTTCTGCTGGTTCTGGCCCGGCACGCCTCCGCCGAAGCCGCCACCACCGGGGAACCCGTTGCCCTGCTGGTTCTGCTGTCCTTGCTGGTTCTGCTGTCCTAGGCCGCCGGGTACCCCGGCGCCGAAGCCGCCCCGCATGCCGTCACCGCCGGGACCGCCGCCCCGGCCGCCCATCATGCTCGCGCCCGCCGGGCCCGCCGTGACGATCGAACCGGTGTGGCCCTGCCCGAGCGTGCTCAGCGTGTACGCGGTCGGTCCGGCCAGCGCGGCCACGAGCCCCACGGCCGCCGCCCCGAGCGCCGGTCGCCGCGGGACGCGGCCCGCGAAGACCAGGCCGAGCGCGGCGGTGAGCCCGCCGACCAGGACCAGCCACTTCAGCCAGGGCAGATAGCCGGAGGTCCGGTTCAGCAGGACGTACCCCCAGGCCGCCGCCGCGACCACGGACGCGGCGAGCGCGATCGACGCCCACAGCTCCCGCCGCTTCTCCCACAGCAGCCCGGCGCCCATGCCGACGACCGCGGCGAGGTAGGGCGCGAGGGCCACCGTGTAGTACTGGTGGAAGATGCCCGCCATGTAGCTGAACACCACCGCGGTCGTCAGCAGCGAACCGCCCCAGACCAGGAACGAGGCGCGGGTGACGGACGTCCGCCCGAGCCTGCGGGTGGCCACCAGGCCGGCGACGAGCAGGATCAGCGCGGAGGGCAGCAGCCAGGAGATCTGGCCGCCGACCTCGGAGCCGAACATCCGGTCCCAGCCGGTCTCGCCCCACATGCCGGTGCCGCCCCCGCCGCCCCCGCCGCCGACGCTGCCGGTCTCCTCGCCGTTGAGGCGGCCGAGCCCGTTGTAGCCGAAGGTCAGCTCCAGGAAGCTGTTGTTCTGCGAACCGCCGATGTACGGGCGGGAGGAGGCAGGCCACAGCTCGACGACGGCCACCCACCAGCCGCTGGACACGACCAGCGCGAGCGTCGCCGCGGCAAGCTGCCCGAACCGCCTCCGCAGCCGCACCGGCGCGCACACCGCGTACACGGACGCCAGCGCCGGCAGGATGAGGAACGCCTGGAGCGTCTTGGCGAGGAACGCGAAACCGATCGCGACACCGGCCCACACCAGCCACTTCGTACGGCCGTCCTCCAGCGCCCGGACGACGAGGCAGCAGGCCACCGACATCAGCAGGGCCAGCAGGGCGTCCGGGTTGTTGAACCGGAACATGAGCGCCGCGACGGGGGTCAGTGCGAGCACCGCGCCCGCGATCAGACCGGCCGCGGGGCTGAACCGGCGGCGTACGGAGGCGTGGACGACGGCGACGGCCGCCACGCCCATCAGCACCTCGGGAGCCAGGATCGCCCAGGAGTGCAGGCCGAAGAGCCGGACCGACAGCTCCATCGGCCACAGCGCGGCCGGCGGCTTGTCGACGGTGATGGCGTTGCCCGCGTCGAGCGAGCCGAAGAAGAACGCCTTCCACGACGTGCTGCCCGCCTGGACGGCCGCGGAGTAGAAGGAGTTGGCGTACCCGGAGGCGCTGAGGTTGTACAGGTAGAGCAGGAAGGTGGCGGCCAGCAGGCCGAGGAGGGCCGGACGGGCCCAGCGCGGGTCCTCGGGCCGGCCGCGCCACAGCCCGCGGACGAACGGCTGGCGCGGCTCACCGGCCCCGGGGGCCCGCGCGGGTGCGACCGGGGAGGGTTCCCCGCCGCCCGTGGCGCCCTGCGGTGCGGTCGGCGGGTCGTAGTGGGTCGTCATCGGGAATCCCCCGGGTCGTTGTGGTGAGGGCGCACCGGCTCGCAACCCTGTCGGCTGTGCACCTGCTGCTCGTAGGGCTGCTGCTCGTGGGGCTGTTGCTCGTACGGCTGCTGCTCGTACGCCTGCGGGGTCGGCACCCGGCGCTGCGGCAGCGGTGCGTACGGCGCCGTCGTGCCGTGCGCCGGTGTGGCCGCGGTGGGGGTCGACGTGCCGCCGACCCCGTCGCGGTCCGGGAAGACCCAGGCGCGGAAGAGCAGGAACCGCAGCACGGTCGCCGCGAGGTTGGCGGCGATGAGCACCGCCAGCTCGGTGGAGTGGGCCGGGCTGCCGGTCGCCGCGCTCAGGGCGGCCAGGGAGCCGCTGGTCAGGGCGAGACCGATGCCGAAGACGACCAGGCCCTGCGCCTGGTGCCGTACGGCGCCGCCCCGGCCGCGCACCCCGAAGGTGAGCCGGCGGTTGGCGGCGGTGTTGGCGACGGCGGAGACCAGCAGGGCGAGCGCGTTGGCGATCTGCGAGCCCGTGAACTGCCGGAAGGCGCTGTAGAGCGCCAGGTAGAACAGGGTCGACAGGCCGCCGACCACGCAGAACCCTACGAGCTGACGGGCCAGTCCCTTGGGCACGTCGGGCAGTTCGCGGTCGCGCGGGTCGTCGCCGAAGGGCCGGGCCAGCCGGTCCAGCGGCAGCGAACCGGTGGCCAGCGCCCTGCCGACCCGCCACACGCCCCGGAGGTCGTCGGTGGCCGTCCGCACGATGTGCACGGTGGAGTCCGGGTCGTCGACCCAGTCGACCGGCACCTCGTGGATCCTGAGGCCGGCCCGTTCGGCGAGCACCAGCATCTCGGTGTCGAAGAACCAGCCGGTGTCCTCCACCAGCGGCAGCAGCACCTGCGCCACATCGCGCCGGATGGCCTTGAAGCCGCACTGCGCGTCGGAGAAGCGGGCCTGGAGAGATCCGCGCAGGATCAGGTTGTAGGCCCGGCTGATGAACTCCCGCTTGGGGCCCCGTACGACCCGGGAGTCACGGGCGAGCCGGGAGCCGATCGCGAGGTCGGAGTGGCCGGAGATCAGCGGTGCCACCAGCGGCAGCAGGGCGTTGAGGTCGGTGGACAGGTCGACGTCCATGTAGGCGAGGACCGGCGCCCGGGACGCGGACCACACCGTCCGCAGCGCCCGCCCCCGTCCCTTCTGCTCCAGGCGGAAGGTGCCGACCTCAGGGATCTCGGCCGCCAGCCGCGCCGCCACCAGCGGGGTGCGGTCCGTGGAAGCGTTGTCCGCGATCGTGATGCGGAACGCGTAGGGGAAGGTGCGCGTGAGGTGCTCGTGCAGTCGGCGGACGCACGGCTGGAGGTCCTTCTCCTCGTTGTACACGGGGATCACTACGTCGAGGACAGGCGTTCCGGCGTCTGTGGCCGGGAGGTGCTCCCGCGCCGGCAGGGTGCCGGGAGAAGAGTCGGTTCGCATGGACCGACTCTCGTCAACCGCCCTGTCCCGCCCATGTGGTGGCACTGTGCTGTGCCTGTGAGAACGACTCCCGGCCCGCTTCCGGGGAGGACCCCGGGACGGCGGGGGCCGGCGCGGGCAGGTGCACGGTGAACACCGTGCGGCCGGGCACGCTGTCGACGGTCACGGCACCGCCGTGCGCGATCGCGACGGCCTGCACGATGGCGAGCCCGAGCCCCGTGGACCCGGTGGCGCGGGAGCGCGCGGAGTCGCCGCGCGCGAACCGCTCGAAGACGTGGGGCAGCAGCTCGGGCGGGATGCCCTGCCCGTCGTCCTCCACGTCGACGCACATCCACGTCCCGCGCCGCCGCACGCGCGCGGTCACGGTCGTACCGGGCGGGGTGTGCTTGCGGGCGTTGCCCAGCAGGTTGACCAGCACCTGTTGCAGCCGTGCCGCGTCCGCCGAGACCAGCGCCGGTTCGTCGGGCAGGTCGAGCCGCCAGTTGTGGCCCATGCCGGCCGCGCGGGAGTCGCTGACGGTGTCGACGACCAGCGGGACCAGATCTGTCCGCTCGAACTGGAGCGGCCGGCCGGCGTCGAGCCGGGCGAGCAGCAGCAGGTCCTCGACGAGGAGGGTCATCCGGCCCGCCTCGGACTCGATCCGGCCGAGGGCGTGCCGGGTGTCGGGGCCTACCTGCTCGCGCCCGCGCCGGGTCAGTTCGGCGTACCCGCGGATGGAGGCGAGGGGGGTGCGCAGCTCATGGCTGGCGTCGGCCACGAACTGCCGGACCCGCGTCTCGCTCTGCTGCCGGGCGAGCAGTGCCCCGTGGACGTGGTCCAGCATCCGGTTGAGCGCGGCACCGACCCGGCCGACCTCGGTGTGCGGGTCGCACTCGGACTCCGTGACCCGCTCGCTGAGGTTCACCTCGCCGGTGTGCAGAGGGAGTTCGGAGACCCGGGTGGCGGTGGCGGCGACCTTGCGCAGGGGGCGGGTGGCGACGCCGACGAGGACGTAACCGGCGATGGCGGCGGCGACCAGACCGGCGGCGGTGACACTGACCTCGACCAGGATCAGGGTGTTGATCGTGTTGTCGACACCGGAGGTCGGTACGGCGACGTAGTAGGAGCCGTTGCCGCCGGTCCGGTACTCGACCCGGTACCGGCCCGCACCGGGGACGACGACCGTGTGCTGCTGCCCGTCGACTCGGGGGACGGACCCGAGGACGGTGAGCTGTGCCCTGGTCAGCGGCTCGGGACTCATCTCGAAGTCGCTGGCGGACTTCACGCCCCGCTTGGCGTCGGTGATGACGCCGTTCTCCACCTTGGCCGCGATGGTGCCCTGGGGCTGCGGGCTCCTGGTGACGAATTCCGTGAGGGTCGGCGGGTACGCCTTGAACCTCTGCCCGTCCGGCGCGACAACGCCCCCGGGGTGCTGCCCCGGCGGCCCGAAGGCCCCGGACGCACGTGACGCCACCTCCTTGAGCTGACCGTTGAGCTGGTCGTACAGGTGCGAGCGCAGCGCCAACGTGGTGACCGTACCGATCACGGCACACACCACGGCGATCAACGCCACCGACGCGACGACGAGCCGCGTCCGCAGGGTGCGCGGCTGTCCCGCCCGCCGCTTCCGCTGACGCGGCCGTCGTCGTCCGCTCATGACACGGCGGGCTTGATCAGATAACCGGCTCCGCGCCGGGTGTGGATCATCGGCTCCCGGCCGGCGTCGATCTTCCTGCGCAGGTACGAGATGTACAGCTCCACGACGTTGGCCTGCCCGCCGAAGTCGTACGACCACACGCGGTCCAGGATCTGCGCCTTGCTGAGCACCCGCCGGGGATTGCGCATGAGGAACCGCAGCAGCTCGAACTCGGTGGCGGTGAGGTGGATGTTGTCCCCGGCCCGTGACACCTCGTGGCTGTCCTCGTCCAGCGTCAGGTCGCCCACGACGAGCACGGAGTCGGACCGCCGGTCGGCGGCCCCGGCGCGGCGGATCAGCCCGCGCAGCCGCGCGACGACCTCCTCCAGGCTGAACGGCTTGGTGACGTAGTCGTCGCCGCCGGCGGTCAGCCCGGCGATACGGTCCTCCACCGCGTCCTTGGCGGTGAGGAACAGGACGGGCACGTCCGGCAGCTCACGGCGCAGCCGGCCGAGCACGGCCAGGCCGTCCATGTCCGGCAGCATCATGTCCAGCACGACGGCGTCGGGGCGGAACTCGCGGGCCGCCTGCACGGCCCCCTGCCCGTCCCCCGCACTCCTGATCTGCCAGCCCTCGTAACGCAGGGCCATGCTCAGCAGTTCGGTGATCGACAGCTCGTCGTCCACCACAAGCACGCGGACGGGGCTCCCGTCCGGCCTCAGCAGTTCGGTGCGCCCCTGGGGCGAGGTCGTGGTCATGCCGGACACCATGTCGGGGTCCTCTGAGAACACGCTTTCCGGAGTCTGTGTTTTCTCTGAGAAGCGCACAGGAACCTCTCAGGCACCGCCTGGGAGGCACAGGCACCGCCTGGGAGAGGCGCATCAGGAACGCCGGAAGGCGGGACCGTGCTCGACCCGCGCGATGTGGATCACGTACCGGTCCCCCCAGTGCTCGCGCCCCGCCTTCCCGGCGCCTCGCCACGGACCGGCCGCCCTCCCCCGGGGGGCCGTACGTCAGAACAGCCCGTCCTGCTCCCTTCTGAACTGCCGTACCGGGACGGTGAACGTGCCGGACGGCAAGGCCACCGGGGCCAGCTCCCATCCCGTCATCAGCCGGGTGTCCAGCACGGTGACACCGAGGCCGGCGACCGCCAGATGCAGATCGGGCCCGGCAGCCGCGACCAGCTCACCGTTCACCGCGCCGCCCGGCACCAGCTCCACGACCTCGCCGAGCGCCCCCGGCACCTCCGCCAGCCCGAACGCCCGCACATGGTCGGTGACGTCGCACGCCTCCCGCCGCAGGGACTCCGGCCACCCGGGGAGAGCGACGGCCCGGGCATGCAGCTCCCGCACCTCGGCGGCACGCTCCGCCTCCGTCCCCGGCAGCGCCGACCGCACGGCACGCTTCTCGGCGTACGCGATCCGGTCCGGCACCCGCAACGCGGCCCGCAGCAGCTCCTCGGTGCGCCGGGCGGCCATCAGCGGACCGGTACCGAGCCAGCCGAAGCAGACGGCACCCTGCTCGAGCAGCCGGGCCGGCCCGCGTTCGAGGGCGGTGATGCCGACCTTCACCAGTCCCGGCCCGAACCACGCCAGATACACGCGGTACGGCCGCGGGTCGTCCGCGATCGTGTCGGCGGCCACGGAGTGCGCCCGGTCCAGCCGCGCACACTCCTCGCACCGGGCCCCCGTACTCCGCCCCGGCACGGCGACCCCCCGCGGGCAGGCGTGCCCCCGAGCCCCCACGCACCTCCGCACGCCCCCCTCCGGCACCGCGAACACGACCCGCTTCCCCCAGGGCAACGCACTGCGCCGCCCACCGCCCCACTCCAGCACGGGCCCACCGCCCACCCACCGAAGCCCCGCGCATCTCCAGACCTGTGCCATCACTCGTCAGGGTAGAAGGAGGCACTGACAGCGGCGGGACGGTCCCGGTGCGGTCCCGGTGCGATACCGCGCTTGATCGAGGTGCGGCGACCGCATCCCCGTGTTCCGCTGGAATCAGGTTCTGCCCGCGTCGCCGTAGGCCCTGTGGGCACATCGCGCCTGCTGCCGGACTCCGCGTCCGACGAGAAGCACGGCGGAGACTTCCCTTCCTCCGCCCGGTGCGACAGCAGACGGTCGTCCGTCCTATCCGTCCGCCCCTCTCTGGATGTGTGGCGAGGAACATCCGCAGGGTTGTGACCGGCTCATTTCCGTCAGCGGGCGCGTATGCGACACAAGGCACCCTGGGTGTGCCGAGGGAGTCGGTCATGACCACGAACCCGGGCGAGAGCCGAGGTACGGGGACCAAGCCGGGACAGCAGTGGTCCACACGCCCCCGGCCGGCATCAGCGGCGGCGCTGGCCGCCCCGACGGCGGTCGCCCCGAGGACCGCGTGCACGGCCTGCGGGCACGCGACCGGGGTCGAGCCGTGCTGTCAGTTCTGCGGACAGGTCCTCTTCCTCCCGCGGGGCATCGCGCTCTCCACCGCCGGACTCCGCTTCGGCGGCCACCTGCTGGAAGCGGCACTGTTCGTCTGCACTCTCGGCATCGGCTGGCTGATCTGGGCGTTCGTCGTCTTCCAGCACGGCCAGACGCCCGCCAAGCAGCTCCTCCACATGAGGGTCGTCCACATCACGCGGGCCGGCACCGCCCGGTGGGGGCGCATGTTCTTCCGGGAGTTCATCGCCAAGGGGATCATCGGCGTCCTTGCCGCGTACACGCTGCTGATCCCGTACTTCTGGCTCCTGTGGGACCGCAACCGGCAGGAACTGTGGGACAAGATGGCCACGACCCTCGTCGTCACCGACCGGGCGGACCAGCTACGGCCCCCCTCCGCGGACCGCCCCGCCCAAGCGGACACCCGGACCCGATGACCACCGATCCACAGCCCTGCTCCCGCACGACACGGCATCACGACCTCACCGGCGGGCACCCGAACTCCGCGCCCACCGAAGGAGGTTCGATGCCCAGAACCACGCCTGTCGCCTACAAAGGCCTCGAGTTGATGCCGACGTGGTTCGTCGTCCTGATAGCGGTGCTGTCCGTGGTCGGGATCGTCCTGGCCGCGCTGAGGGGACGCTGACGTCCGTACTCGTCCGCCGTTGTACGCCGACGTCGTCACGCAGTTGGATGCTCACCACGTAGGGCACGGTTTTGAGGCCGCCACCCCGCTCCCGCCTGTTGAGCCTCGGTTCCCCAACCAGTGCGGGAAGTCTCACAGCGGCTCATTCGTCGGCCAGACATCGACCCGGTCGTGGATCTTCCACATCAGATCGTCGAGGCCCGAGGTGGTGGAGTTTTTGCGCCCCGTGTTAGTCACCGCCGCCCAGCAGTAGCCATCCGTAGTCCGTACAAGGATCGACGCCGTCCCTTCGAGAATGCCATCGTGCCACCAGTTCCCGTCGCTGGTGACGTGCCAGCCCTTCGCGTAGTCGCCGGATCCGGGCAATCCGGAGGCTGTGGTCATGTAAGTGATCTGTTCCGCCGGCAGGAGGTCGGGAGGGGTAGGCAACCCGTCCACGCGCACAACGAAGCGCAGTAGGTCGGTCGGCGTGGCCAGCCATCCGCCGTGCGCATCCATCCGGTGGACCGGGATGCCGTAGGGGTCGTCGCCATCAAGGCCGTAGTACGTCACCTCGCCCGGCCGCCTCTCCATTGCTGTGTTCCCCGCGATGAACATGTCTTGTACGCCGCAGGGCAGCAGGACGTTCTGCCGCACATAGTCCTCGTAGGTTTGGGTGGTCACTTCCTCGATGATCCGGCCGAGCACGCAGTAACCGAAGTTGGAGTAGGCGTAGGCCGTGCCCGGTGCGTGGTCCAGCGAACGATGGGTCAGCACGTCGGTGATGAGATCGCGAGCGCTGAGTTCTGGCTTTGAATACATCGGGTCGTTCGGTGCGGCGTTGGACCAGCCTCCGCAAGAGTGCTCCATCAGGTGACGCACGCCGATCTGGGCGGCGCGGGAGTCCACGGGAGTTCCGAGCGCGCTCAGACGGCCGCCGGGTCCGAAGACTCGATCCTCGTCAGGGTGGATCCTGCCTTCGGCAGCCAATCGCATCAAGGCCACCGCCGTGATCGGCTTCGAGACACTGGCGATGCGGAACAGACTGGACGGTGTCACCTGTGTACCTGTGGTCTTGTCCGCAAGACCGAATCCGGCTGCGTAAACCAGGCGGCCGCCCTTCGCCACGGCGAGCGAGAGGCCGGGGACCTCGAAGTCCCGCATGAAGGTGGCCGCGAGCCCTGGGATGACGGTATTCGCGTCCCGGTACTCCCAGATGGGATTGAACCGCTGTACTGCTCCGGTACCGTGACCGACGGAGTACCCGCCTACTGCGATCTGCCGCCAATTCGTACTCTCAAACTGCAAGCGGTCCGAGTCGTAGTTCACGGAGGATCTGCCGTGGCGGGCTTGGCGAGCATTCCCCCGCAGCTCCTCGAAGAGGGCAACGAAATGCTGTTTGCCGCCAAGGTTGAAACCGCTGACTCTTGCCGGGAAACGGCCGAGGTCGATCTGGCGGTTGAATTCGGCCTGGTACACGTCGCTGTTCGCTGGGAGGCTCACGTCCCAGTCGCGCCCGTCGGCAGGAGCCCAGATCGATGCGAAACGAGTGACCCAGACAAGCGGCGCGGGGCCGGGCCCCAGATAGTCCGGGTTGGGCTCCCAGCTCGTATAACAATCGATGTCGACGATACGGGCCCCTTGAGCGCGGACCTCACGAAGATGCTGTGCCAGGTTTAGGATGTTAGGGCGGCCAATATTCGTCTGCTGGTCGTTCAAGCCCGGGTCAGATGCCCAGATAAAAGCGATTAGCGTCTTGTCGCCGACGCTGTAACAGTTCACCCGTACGGGCCTGTATCCCTGAATCCACCACTGGTCATTGAGCAGGTCGTAATCGGTAGGTGACATTGCGTGCTTGGTGATATAGTCCTGTACGGGGTCCAGGCCGTGCGGGGGCTCCCAGATGGCGGAATAGCGGGCCTGGCCATTCACTTCATAGCCGCAGATCTCGACTAGGCGCATCCCTTTGACACGGGTCAAATCCTGGAATGCGTCCTGGTACTGCCCATCCGTGAGATCAGTTTTGACTACCGCTGGACTCATGTTGAACCCGCCTCTGGTAACTCGCATCCCAACACTTGAGTCACCGCATCATGCATGGTCGAATGTCGCGAACCGGTGCATTGCGCATCGTAGGGGCGCGTCTGTTGCGGAGACGTCTGGTCTTGCACGCGATGTGCTGGCCTGATGAAATCCGTGACCCCGTCGAGCTACTCGGCACACCAACTGAGGCCCGCGAGGAGATCGCTGGGGACGGATTCCGGCGCTGGGTCGACGACCACCTTGGCATGCTCGGAGCACGCGTCATGCTCACCGACGACGAACCTCAGCCGACGACAGTCACTCTCGGCACATCGCGGATCGAGCTTCAAGGCGCAGCTTGACCTGGTATGGAACCCCAGCTCAACGGCACGATGGCGCTGTCTCTCTCCTGAAAGCGGGTGTCGCGGGGGCTATCAGCCGAGATAGGGCCGCTCACGGTGCTCCAGGAAGTGGCGGATCCGGAGTTGCTGCGTGTGGTGCATCGGGAGCTGATCGATCTCCTCCGGCCGGACGAACCGCAGCTCCGTGGACTCGTCCGAGATCGCGAGCCGGCCCCCGATCACACGGGCGGTGAAGCAGACGTTGAACTGCCTGCGCACCTCACCGTCCGAGTAGGCGATGACGTGACAAGGGTCGGTGTAGGTGCCCACAAGCCCGGTGACCTCTACGTCCAGACCGGTTTCTTCCTTCACCTCGCGGACGGCCGTTCCTGGGAGTGAATCGGTCAGCTCCATGCCGCCGCCAGGTAGCGCCCAAAGATCGTTATCCCGGCGGCGCTGAAGGAGTACGCGCCCTTCGTCGTCGGTGACCACGGCGGACGCGGCGACCACCAAACTGTTCGGCTCCGGTGCCGCTGGGTCGTCGTAGTACTCGGTCCGTGCCATGGTCACCCTTCTCGTACCGGCGTCGCGGTTTCCCACACCGCGTCGAAGCTGCTGGCGTAGGTGTCGAACATGCCGCCCTTCCCGCTGCGCCGAAGATGCCACACGGGAGCACCCCGTACGCGTTCACGCCCCAGCCATGGGCGTTGACCAGCGCCTGGTCATCCGCACGATAAATGGAGTTGTAGAGCGTGGTGGCATGGGTCCGCACCTCGATGCCGGGTACCTCGGCCAGGGGGCGGTAGTGCATGAGGGTGAGTCGGCAACAGGACTCGATCCCGTGGCAGAACCTCTCCTCCTCACCGTGCTGTTGGACATTCGTGCTGTCCGGATCGCCGATCGCAATACGGACGGCACACCCGTCGGCAACGCGCTCTCGTAGCAGGTCATTGAGCCGCGGGTACGCCTCGTGCAGGAAATCGGCGGCGTACACCAACACGTCGATGTGCTCGCGGGCCTGGGTCAGCATGTCAACGAAGGTCGACACGGGAATGTCCGACCGCTCCTCGGGGTGAAGATCAGCTCGCGGGTGTCCTGCCCCAGGTCGCCGGCCGCCTTCCGGTCCCCGGTCTGCTGGGTACACCGCATCGCGCGCTTCGGGGATCGAGCCGGGCGACCTCACCCGCATGTTCGCCCTGCGGGCCAGCGCGCCAGGTTCCGCGTGATCCCGCACGATATAGATCGAAGACAGTTCCAGCCATGACACCCCACCCGTCACCACCGAAACCGAGGGAATGCAATGTGATGGGATCCAAGAGTTCATCAGCAAGCCCGATGGCCAGGGCACTCGGGCTGGCGCCGTCCGTGGAGCCACCCCCGACGCGCGCAGGGGCCACCGTGTAGAGGCTCTGCGGCTTGTCGGGCTATAGGGTCTGCGACTTGAACCGCCAGACCGCGTGCTCCAACCCACCGCGTTCGTGCCCGAGAATGGTGGCGGTCGCCTCGTACACAGCTCGCAACTGCCCGTACGCGAGGCCGGAGACACCGGCATCCGCAGCGAAGGCCCGCAGGTGAACGTCAACGGCGACCTGCGATCGGCCGACGAGGTTCCCGATGTAGTCCACCGTCTTCGGCCCAACACCCTTCACCGAGCGTAGGGCGGCACGGTTGGCCTGTTGGTCGAGCCATAGGTGGAGGTCGTCACGGGTATTGACCCCATTGGCGGCCAGCAGATCGGTGATGCCGTGGGCTGTCGCTACCCTGCGGGGGCTGTTGAAGTTCATGGCGGCGGCGAGATCTTCCATAGCAAGTCGCGCTTGGAAGCCTTGGACCGTGGCAGCGTCGGGCCATGCCGACTGGAGCTGGAGAATCCGCGGCCGGATCGTCGACTCGTACTTGCGGCGTGCCTGGAAGCTGGCGTCGCAAATCACGGCACCCATGTGCATCCAGCCGCCGGGCGACGGGAACGGGCCGTCGCCGAGGGTCGTCCTGACGTAGGCGGCCAACCGCTGGGCGTGGCTGAGTGAGGTCACGGACCAATCATGGCGTTCCGGCCTGACAATCTGCCTCGGTCTTTCACAGTGCTCTGAGTGTTGGTGCCTGCGCGTTATCCGGCAGTGGAGATGGCGCCCTCACCTGCGATGATCTGCGGTGCCTAGGAGCATGGGTCAGTAACGGGTTGGCTGCAGCCGAGGCTGGAGCGAGGGGCCTCGGCTGGGCCTTGGGGCTGGCCTAGGCTGCAGGTCATGAATCCGGCCATGACCAGCGGTGTGACCAATGTGCCCGCCATCCTTGACGCCATGGAGCTGACTTCCGATCCGGAACTGGAGGTCCGGTTCGCGGAGTCGGCCCACCGGATCCTGGCGGACCTGGTGGGTGGAGGTGCCGCGCTGGGCTGGGTCGAACCACCCTCGCGGGATGAGGTGGCGGAACTTCTCGGCTACGTCGTCTCTGCGGTGCAGGCCGGGGATGCGGCCCTGCGTGCCGCTTACCTCGACCGTCGGCTTGTCGGGTTGGGGTACTGGCTCCGCTACGCCCGACCGACCCATCGGCCACACGCCGATCTGGAGAAGATCGCGGTAGATGCTGCTGCCCATGGTCGTGGTGTCGGTCGGGCGCTGACCGCTGCCTTGATCGCTGACGCCCGGGAGGCGGGTATCGAGGTCCTCACCCTGGACGCCCGTGGCGACAACACCAATGCCCTGCACCTCTACCGGTCGCTGGGCTTCGCCGAATACGGCCGTCTGCCCGACTTCGTCGCCGTCGGCGAACACCGCTACGACAAGGTCTTCTACATGCTGGACTTCCGCCAGCAAGGCTGACCACTGCCACGCACGAGGGCCCGGCGGCGCCCCGCCAGCGCTTCGCGATCTTTCATGCGAAATGATCACGATATGCGTGGTGGGGATGGACTGTTCGAGGTCGAGCCGGTCGAGAAGAAGCGGTCTGGAGGCCGTCCGGCGGCGGTGGACAAGACGTTCCGGGCGTTCGACCCGCACCAGGTCCTGTTGCTGCCTCCGTCGCTGAACGACTGGCTGCCCGAGGGCCACCTCGCCCGGTTCGTCGCCGACCTGGTCGACGAGGTGCTCGACCTCTCGCCGGTGCTGGCGGACTACACCGACAAGCGCGGCTACCCGCCATACGACCCCCGGCTGATGCTGCGGCTGCTGATCTACGGCTGCACCATCGGCGTCCGCTCCTCGCGGGCGATCGAGCGCAAGTGCACCGACGACGTCGCGTTCCGGTTCCTGGCCGCCGACCAAGCCCCGGACTTCCGCTCGATCTCACGGTTCCGCCGCCGCCACCTGGACGCGCTCGCCACCCTGTTCACCCAGTCGCTGCACCTCGCGACCAAGCTCGGCATGGTCAAGATGGGCCGCGTCGCCCTGGACGGCACGAAACTTCAGGCCAACGCCTCCAAGCACAAGGCGATGAGCTACGGCCGCCTGGTCGACAAGGAGGAGCGGATCGAGGCCGACACAGCAGCCCTGGAGGCGAAGGCCCAGGCGCTGCTGGCCGATGCGCAGGCCACCGACGAAGCCGAGGACCAGATGTTCGGCACCGACGGCAAGGACACCGACCTGCCCGCCGAGCTGGACCGCCGGGAGAAGCGCCTGGCCAAACTGCAGGCCGCTCGCGCGCAGATCGAGGCCGAGGCCGCCGCCAAGGCACGCCGCCGCGCCCAGGACAAGGAACGCCGCCGTCAGGAGCGTGGCGGCACCAGCGACGAGCAGGCCGTCACCGACGCCGGGGACAAGGCCGCCGCGAAGGCGCATCCCAAGCCCAAGGCGCAGGCCAACTTCACCGACCCCGACTCGCGGATCATGAAGAACAGCGACGGCGCCTACATCCAGGCTTACAACGCCCAGGCCGTCGTGGACGAGAAGCACCAGGTCACCACCGCAGCCGACGTGACGACCAACCCCTCGGACGCGCTGAACTACACCACCATGCTCGACCAGTCCGCGGCGAACACCGGCCGCCACCCCAAGCAGGCGCTGGTCGACGCCGGCTACTGCTCCGAGGCCAATCTCAACGCCGCGAGGGACCGTCAACTCGTTTGCGACACGGATACGTTCATGGCCACCGGACGCCTGGCACACGACGAGCAGGTCCCGCCCGCACCGCGCGGACGGATACCAGCGAACGCCACCCTGAAGGAGCGGATGGCCCGCAAGCTGCGGACCAGGCCCGGCAAGGCCGCCTACAGTCGCCGCAAGGCCATCGTCGAACCCGTCTTCGGCCAGATCATGACCTGCCAGAGCGGCCGCCGGCTCCTCCTGCGCAGCGAAGACGGCGCCCGCGGCGAGTGGCGCCTGCTGGCCGCCTGCCACAACCTCCGCGAGATCTTCCGACACGCCGGAACCGCCGGACTCGCCACCGTGGTCGGCTGATCAGCCGGTCCCCGGCCCCGTCACGGCCCTACCAGGCCGCTCACCTGACGGGCAGAACCTCATCCCTGCCTCACAGGCGCCAACCGGACGACCGCGACTGATCTCACCGCTCACGGCCTCCCAACCAGTTGCCTGTTACTGACCCACGCTCCTAGTCACTGACAGGATCTTGGGGCACCGAATCCGTTCTCAAGGGTGGTGGGGACGGCATTCTCATGGGATGAGAAGTCACGGAACGACCGCGCGGACGAGGAGCGTCCCGATGTACCCAGGGTGAGGCGCGTCGAGGACCTGCGCGTCGGCTGTGGCGAACCCGGCCCGTGTCAGCATGCGCTTCCACACCGCCGGACGGTAGCTGTAGCGGTAGGTGAACATCGCCTTGCCGGCGAAGCCTCCCTTGTACATGCCCTGGGGCCCGTACGCGCCGGGGATGGCTGGAGGCTGTGAGAAGACGAAGACGCCGCCGGAGTTGAGCCGCTGACGGACAAGGGGGAAGAGGCGGCTCGGGTCAGTGAACCAGGCGGCTCCGAAGATCGAGTAGACGGCGTCGTACGCGTCCTCATGCTCGCCCAGGTACTCCAGGACCTCGGAGCACACGAACTCCGCTCCAGTGCTGGCCCACTTCGTGGTGGTCCTCTCGACCATGACGGGAGACAAGTCCACGCCCCGAGCCGTGATGCCGCGCTGAGTGAGGTGGGCGAGGGCGCGGCCGGTGCCGCAGCCGATCTCCAGGACGGTGTGTGGGTTGCCGAGTAGTTCCGGGCCGGGTCCGTGTCCGGCGTACTGGGTCCAGCAGAAGCTCGGCTCCGCGTCGTCTGCGAAGGCGGAGGCGGCGTAGGTGTCCCACAGCTCCGTCTCGGCGGCGATGTCGTGTTGTGCGGGCAAGGCGATTCCTCTTCGAAAGGGCTGGCCCCTGTCCTCCGGGGGGACCGAGGACAGGAGCGAGGGTAGGACCGTTCAGTGGCTGTCGGGCACCTTGTTGTCGCACGGTGAGCAGTCCGTGCTGTCGATCGCCCACAGCTCCTCGTCGACGTCGAAGCCGATGGACTTCAGGAAGTCCGCCGTGCGCAGGCACAGACCGTCGCGGCGGCGCTAGATGAACGGGGCGTGGTGCTTGTAGCGGCCCTCGTTGTACACGTCGCAGAGGGCCCACCACACCGGCGTGTCGAGGATGAGCCGGTGGACGCCGATGTCGACAAGCTTGCCGACCCCCAGGTGGACCTCGGGCTGCTCGATGCAGCCAATGGTGTACATGACGGCGTTGCCGAGGATGCGCTCGGCCATGTCACGGACCATCGTGTGGTCGCGCAGCAGCAGGGCGACCTCACGGTCCCAGAGGGTCATGCCGCTGTCCAGGACGTTGATCGTCAGGTGCTTGATGTGGGGCTGGACGGCGTTGAGGAGTTCCTTCGGGTTCCGTGTGCGGGCGCTCGTAGGTCGGTCGAGCGTGACGGTCATGGACTACTCCTTCGGAGACAGGTCGTGCCGTACCGGTTCAAGCCCGCCCCGTCTGCCAGCCTGTCCAGGTCTGGACGCACGGTGGGGGCGCCTTGCGGATCCCGTCCCAGCGGGAGCTACTGAGTCATCTGGCTGGAACGGGCGACTCGGGTGGTGCCCTGGCGGTTGTAGGCGTGGCACAGGCAGGTGCAGCGGTGCACGAGCAGGAGTCCGGTGGCGTAGGGCAGAGGAACGTCCTCCGTCTGACGGCACTGTGCGTGCAGGTCCTCGTAACCCGGGCGGAGAGCGAGAGCGCACTCCGGGGACCATGAGGCGGTGTCGGTGGTGGGGGCGCTCATCGCACTGTCCTCATGGCCCGGTGGTGAGGGCACGCACAGGGAGGGAACTCCTGCCCAAGGCTTGTGGCCGTTTCGGCTTCGGCGCCCTCGAAGCCGTGGATGCCGGAGTCGCTCGTGACGCGACCTTTGCGGTCCACGGTGTAGACCCGCAAGGTCATCCGGGGCGGGAGACCGCAGTCCTCGCCGGGCCTACCCGCGCCGCCCACTCGTCGCCGCCATGTCGGAGCGCCTCTGCCAGTCGCATGGCTACGTCGGCACGCGCGCGGCCCAGTTCCACGAGCCCAAGAGCGGGCGAGCCGGCATCGACTCCGAGCGAGGGCAGCACGATGCGTGCCTGATCAGGAGCCGCCTGTAGGGACTCCATGACTGCGAAGGGATCAACATCGTCGCGTGCTGTGACCATGGACAGGACGGTAAGGACGGGAGCTACTGGCCGCGATGCGATGTTCTCGAATGTTCTCTCAGTCTGGCTGACCGTTCTCGTGTGGTCTCACGCGAGGGGGTGCACGCTGTGGTGCGGGCGCATCAGCGCCGGTGATGCTGGTGGCGACAGGGCCCCACACCCACGAGGATCTCGACTCCGGTGAGATCATCGTCCAGGGAACACCGCTCACCGGCCCCGAGGACATCGCCCAGCTCCAGCACTTCGGTCCCGGAGATACTGCGGTGATCGTGCCGCGTGAACTCCTCGTCAATCACGGGCCCAAGAAGGTCACCCGCGTGCCCAAGCTGATCCACCGGCACGGCCCCGTGCGACCTCGACAGCGAGTGGTGCGCGAACATCCGCCAGCAGACGGCCAGCGGCAAGTACGTCGGGCGGGTCCGCGTCGTCGACAACCCGCCGACAGAGGGACAGTTGTTCCTGCTCGACTACGCGAAGTGCAACGCGGCGACGGGTGAGGACGTGCGGAACCTGTGGCGCGAGGACGCGGAGCGGCTCCGGGTTGCCCGCGGAAGACTTCTGGATTTTCGACAGTCGGTTGGTGGCCGTCCTGCGCTTCGATGACGAGGACGCCTTCCATGACGTCGAGGTCATCACGGAGCCTGCCGAGGTCTTGCGGTACTGCCAGGTCCGCGACGCAGCGGTGCACGGGTCCGTCCGGTACGACGAGTTCGCGGCGCTCCTCGGCGCCGACCACTAGCGAGCGGAACCAGTGAGCACAGACTTCCAGCAGGCCAGGGAGGCCCTCGGGCTGCGCTTGAGGGAACTCCGGCTGTCGGCCCCGGGAGGGCGGCTCACCGGCACGCAACTAGCTCAGCGACTCGGCTGGCCCCACTCCAAGATCTACAAGCTGGAGAACGGCCAGCAGACCGCCACCAGCGAAGACCTACGGGCCTGGGCCGGAGGCGTCGGCCAGCCGGACGTCTTCGATGAACTGGACGCCCGGCTCAAGGGCTTTGAGTCCCACATCCGCTCCTGGCGCCGGCAACTGGCCGCCGGGCACCGGCCCGTGCAAGACAATTGGAACCTTGAGGTCGGGCGATCCCAGGCCATCTACGCCTGGGAGGAGTCTGTCGTCCCTGGCATGCTGCAGACGGCCGACTACGCACGTCACATCTTCCTGCGGTACGCAGACCTCCAGGGCTCGGTCCGCGACACAGATGCTGCCGTCCGCGCCCGTATGCGGCGCCAGGAGTGGTTGTACGAGGCAGGCCGGAAGTTCCACGCCCTGGTGTGGGAGGCGGCTCTACACGCCCTGATCTGTCCTCCGTCTGTCCTCGCCAGCCAACTCGACCGGCTCGCGGGCATCATCGGCATGGACACCGTGAAGCTGGGGATCATTCCGCTCGGCGCCTCGCTCAAGATCCCGACAGCCAACGGTTTCTGGATCCTGGATGACAGGCTCGTGATCGCCGAGGACTGGCATGCAGAGCTGTGGCTGGACGACGCCGAGAGCGTGGCTACCTACCTGCGGGGCTGGAACACGCTCCGAGAGGCCGCCGTGTACGGCGTTGACGCTCAGAACCTCATCGAAGGCCTTCCACATCGGCAAGGACTGGAAGACGGACAAGCTGCGGCGTGAGGCGTACAAACTCATGGCCTCCGCCGGAGTCCGCAAGACCCGGCTGTACGACGCTCGCCACGCCTGCCTGTCGTGGATGGCCGACGGTGGCGTGCCGGACACGGTGGTCTCGGCGTGGGCCGGGCACAGCGACCTGGCCTTCACGAAGCGCAACCACGTCCACCCCGACCCGCAGTCGCTCATGGCGGGCTCCGAGAAACTGATGGAACTGCTCGGCTGAACTGTAACTGATCAATCACGTACAGTGACGAGTGATTCCGTGAGACGCAACGCAAAAGCCCTGACCTCCACTTGGGAGAATCAGGGCCTTGACCTGGTGTTTCTTTGTGCACTCGGCAGGATTCGAACCTGCAACCTTCTGATCCGTAGTCAGATGCTCTATCCGTTAAGCTACGAGTGCTTGTTCTTTTGTTTTGTCTTCGCTCCCGGCCCTTTCGGCCCGCTCGCGGCGACAGGAAGAACATTACATGACTGCCGCCGTCATGTGAAATCCGGTTCGCATACCCCTTGTGACCTGCGGAAACGTTGCTCCGGGCGGAGGGGCGATCGCGGCCGGGGAACACCGAAGCCCCGGTCCTGGGGACCGGGGCTTCGGGATCGGTGCGGAGGCGGAGGGATTTGAACCCTCGATGGGCTTTAAGACCCAAACCGCATTAGCAGTGCGGCGCCATAGACCGGACTAGGCGACGCCTCCAGCACAACCGCTCACGCGAGCGCGTGATCGGTGCGTGCAGATGATGACACAGGCGAGCGCCCTGTCACCAATCGCCCCCCACGGTACTAGGCAGTCGGGCCGCAGGGCAAAGGCCTTCCCCGGCGGGGCGGGAGGGTGGACCGGAGGAGTGAAGGGAGGCGGTTGCGCAACGTCCTGGACGGTTCGGCGTTGGACGGGGCATGACCTCTCTTCTGTCGGGTGCCGCGCGGCGCCTGCTGCTGGCGTCTCTCGCCGGCGCCGCCTCCCTTCTCCCGCTCGCCACCGCCGTACCCGCCGCCACGGCCGGTGCCATGCCGCCGCCCGTCCGGCCCGAGGACCGGGGTGATCACCTCACCGTCGTGGTCCGGCACGCCGGGGCCGGGCGGGACGGGACGTACGAGCTGTCCTGTCACCCGGGCGCCGGCCGTCACCCGGACGTGGCCGGGGCCTGCCGGGAGCTCGACACGAACACCCGGTGGGGGCGCGATCCCTTCGCGCCGGTGGACCCGGGCGCCCTGTGCATCCCCCTCTACGGCGGCCCGGCCACCGCCCATGTCACCGGCGTCTGGGCCGGACGCCCGGTCGACGCCTCGTACGACCGCAGTGACGGGTGCCAGATCGAGCGGTGGGACCGGATGGTGCCCCTGCTGCCGCGCGCCGGCGCGTAGCGGGCGGCCGGGGGGTGTGGGAGGGGCTTGGCGGACGCAGTGGTTCCGTAAAGGTCCGGGGGAGGGATCGGGGAGCCGGGGCGCACGGTCACACACGTTCGGCGTCACTTCCCCGTGGGACCTCCCTCGCATCCGGCGCCGCCGGCACGACCCGTGCGCTTAGACTCCCTCGCGTGACACGTCGCGGGCCGGTTGGCAATATGGCCGGAGCGGTCGGCAAGGTGCGGTAACAGGGAGGAAGGCGTCTCGTGAGCAGCAGGCCATCCCGAGGCGCTGCTCGCCTCGCAGCCATACTCGACGCGCTGCCGGACGCGTTGGTCCTGGTCAACGCCGTTGGTCCTGGTCAACGCCAACGGAACCGTCGTCAACGCCAACACCATCGCGTTGGAGGCCTTCGAGGCGCCGGGGACCGCGCTCGTCGGGCGCGGGCTGCTCGATCTGCTGCCGCAGTTCGACTCCCGGCTCATCCCCGGCTCCATGCGGCGGCCCGATCACATGGATCCCCGCGGGCGTACGAAGCCGACGCGGATGGTCGCGCGGCGGACCGACGGGACCGAGTTCCCGGTCGAGGTCACGAGCGCGAACCTGGAGAACGGGCAGCAGGCGTACGACGGTTACGGCTACACCGGTGACGAGCTGCTCATGCTCGTGGTCCGGGACCTGTCCGGGACCGTCGACACCGAGGCGGAGCTGGCGCGCTCGCAGCGGCAGACGGAGATGATCCTGCGGGCCGCGTCGGAGGGCGTCGTCGGCACGGACACCGACGGGCGGATCGTGCTCGTCAACCCGGCCGCCGCGCAGATACTGGGGTACCGGGCCGGTGAACTGGGCGGCAAGGAGCTGCACACCCTGGTGCTGCACTCGCGTGCCGACGGCTCGCCGTTCCCCTACGAGGAGTCGCCGCTCGCCGACACCCTGCGCTCCGGGCGCAAGCATCGGGTGCGCGGGCAGGCGCTGTGGGCCAAGGGCGACCGGAAGGTGCCGGTCGATCTGACCACCGCGCCGGTACGGGACGGCGACCAGCTCGTCGGCGCCGTGATGACCTTCGCCGACCGGCGGCCGTTCGACTCCCTGTCGGAGGAGAAGGCCGCGCTGGAGAAGGCGCACGCGGAGGAGCTGGAGCGGCTCTCCGAGGAGCACGCCTCCGATCTGACCGCACTGCGCCAGCAGCACGTCACCGAGCTGGAGGAGCTGCGCGAGCAGCACGCGGAGGAGATCGCGGCCGGCGAGGAGCGGTACACCTCGCTCGCCGAGCGGGAGAAGGACCGGTACGCGTCGCTCGCCGAGCGGGAGAAGGACCGGTACGAGGCGCTGGCCGGCCGGCACGAGCAGCTCCTCACGCTGCTCGGGCAGTCGCTGCGCGGGCCGCTCGACGAACTGCGCCGCGAACTGGCCGCGCTGGCCGCCGACGACGCCGGGCAGCTTTGGCCCGAGGCCAACCAGGTGCTCCACCATCTCTCGGCCGGCTACTCACGCATCACGACGCTGATCGACAACGTCCTCGGATACCAGCGGCTGGACACGGGCGCCGAGAACATCACCCGTACGAAGGTGCTGCTGGACGCCGTCGTCGCCGCCGGTGTGGACGGTGCCGTCGAGCTGATCGGGCCGGGCCGGGTGCAGTTCGCCGTCCACGCGCCGCCCATCGAGGCGGAGGTCGACCCGCAGCGGCTCGCCACCGCGCTCGCGCATCTCGTGGCGGATGTCGCCGGAGTCGACGCCACGGGCAACACGCCCGTCTCGGCGGGCGGCTATCTGGACAACACGGTCGTCGTGGCGGCGGCGCAGCGCGGAGAGGTCGCACGCATCGAGGTGCGCGGGCCGTACGCGGGCGGAGACCCCGTGCACGAGCCGATCGTGCGCGGGATCGTGCGCGCCCACGGCGGTGTCCTCCAGACGCACGAGGTGCCGGGCATGAGCGGCAGCGCGTACGTGCTCGAGGTGCCGCTCGGCGGCGGAGCGGGCGCGGTCGCCGGGGTCGCGGCACGGCTGGCGCTCCCGGGCCAGGCGGCCCCGGGCGGGCAGGCGCCGGGCACCTTCGGTGAGGGTGGTGCCGACGATGCCGGCATGGGTGAGCAGGGGGCCGGCGGCGGGCGGCGGCGGGCGCGCCGGGGCTCCACGGACGCCTTCCTGGAGAGTGACGTCGCCGGCGCGGTTGACGCCGGTGACGCGGACGCGCCCCTGCCGACCGGGCGACGCCGGCGGCGGGCCGCCGCCCCCGCCGGGGAGCCGGCCGCACTGCCGGCCGCGGTACCGGCGGAGGCCGTGGAGATCACGCCCGAGCCCGGCGGCACCGGGCGACGCCGTGGGCGGCCCTCCGACATCGACGCCGACATCGACGCCGACATCGACGCGGGTGACGGTGCTGCCGGTGCCGGTTCACCTGCCGGCGAGGCCGGCGGTACGGGCATGGTCGGCATGGTCGGCATGGTCGAGAGCGTGACCGAGGGGGCGGTGGTGACCGCGGCCGAGCATGCCGCGGGGGCGGCCGCCTCCGGTACGGGACTCGGTGGGACCGTCCCGCCGCAGGGCGTACCCGTGCCCACGGGCCGGCGCGCCCGCCGCGACGGCGCCCCGCAGGCTGCCCTGCCGCCGGCCCTTCCCGCGGCAGGCAGCGCGTCGCACGCGGTCCCGGCGAGCGGTGCGGACGTTCCTCCCGGAGAGGGTGCGCAGGCGGTCCACGACGACGGGCAGCCGACCGGGCGGCGCCGCCGGGCGCTGGCCGCGGCGGCGGAGCGGGCGGCGGCGGCTCAGGAGGCGGGGGCCAGTACGGGTGCGGGTGCGGACAACCCGCGTGCGGTCTTCGCCCTGCCCCCGGCCGAGGCCGACCGGGCCCCGGACTACGCGGACCCGGTCGACGCGCCTGACACGGCGGACGCGGCGGCTCCGGGTACGGGCCCGGCGCCGATGCCGGTAGCGGGTCCCGGTCCGGTGGCGCCGGTAGCGGGTCCGGTGGGGCCACCGGTTCCGGGTCCTGTCGCTCCCGGGGTGGCGGACGCCGGTGTCCCCGGGGAGCCGGGCACGGACGCCCCCCTGACTCCCGCCCCCCTCGCGGCCCCCGCGGCTCCGGGTGCCGATGCCGGTCAACCGCAGGCCGCCGGTGCCGGGCCGGTGCCCGGACAGGCGCAGATGCCCGCGCAGCAGCCGGTGTCCGTCACGGGGGTCCCGGGCACCCCGGACGTCCCGCCCACCCCGGGCTTCCCGGGCTTCCCGGGCTTCCCGGGTGAAGACGGCCGGCACGACGCCGTACCGCTCGACCAGTCCGAGGACCACACCCCACCGCAGGCGCACCCGACCAGCGCCCCGACCGGCCGGCGCCGCCGGGCCGTGGCCCAGCCGGCCGGGCCCGCCGGGGCGGTGGCGCCGGGGACCGCGCCCGCGACCGTCCCGGCACAGGCTGTCCACGGACAGACGGCTCCCGGACAGTCGGCCACAGGACAAGTGGGTCCCGGACAGACGGGTCCTGGGCAGGCGCCCCCCGTCCAGCCGGTGCCGGTGCCTGCGGTGGCGCCGGTCACCCCCGGCCAGGGCCCGCACGACACCGCCGTACCGCCGCCTGCTCCCGGTCAGCAGGTCCCGGGACACCGCGTTCCGGCGCAGGGTACGGCCGGAGCGGGCATCCCGGTCCAGGCCGGTCCCGTCCCGCCCGCGAGCCAGCCGCAGGCCGCGGCTCCGGGCGCCGCGCAGCCGGGCCCCGGTACCCAGCCCGGTGCCGCCGCCCCGGGCCTGCCGGCGACGGCCACCCACCCCGTCGTTCCCGCCCAGGGCACGGCGCACGGCCGGCCCGGGCCCGGCCCCCAGGGAGCACAGCCGTCGGCTGCTCCGGCCCACGGCACCGCCGCGCCGCCCGCCTCCGTCCCCCAGGCCCGGCACCAGGCCACCGCCGTACCGGCCCAGGGCGCGCCCGGCCAGTCCGTAGCCGCCCAGGCCCCGGCAGCACAGCTTCCGGCCGGGCAGCCGGGGACGCCGTCCGCCGGCGGCCCGGTCGTACCGCCGCCGGGCGCCCATCCGCTGCCCACGGCGACCGGGGCCGGGCAGGCAGCGGCGGGGCAGACCCCGCCCGTGCCGTCCGGTGCCCCCCGGCAGTGGCCGGGTGCCGGCGACACCGGCGGTGCGGGGACGTCCGCACCCGGTACGGCGCTGCCCGGTGGACGGCCGCAGCGGGCCGCGCAGCCGTTGCCCGCGGAGGCCGCGGGTGGCGCGCCGGTCGACCCCGACTCGACGCAGGGGCGGGCGATCAGCGTTCGCACGCTCGGACAGGGCGTACCGTTCGCGCGGCAGGCCGCGCAGGTGCAGCAGCCGACGGCCACGCCGCCTCCGCACGCCCCGGGTGGTTCGGGCCGCCGGCGCAGGCTGGGTACGCCTCCCGACCCGGCCGCGCGTACGGCACCGCAGCCGGAGCAGTCGGGCCGACCGCACCCGTCGGCCGCACCGGCGCCCGCCCAGCCGTCGCTGGGCGGCCAGGCGCCCCTGCCCCCGTCCCGGCCGGCCCCGGGGACCGAGGGGATCGGGCGGTCGTACGCCATAGGGGCTCCGGAGCCCGACGCCGCCGAGGGGCCGGAGCCGCTGGACGGGCCCGGCGGTGCCGTCGAGGTGGCGGACACCCCGCGCCCGCAGCCGATGGACGCCGAGCTGCCCCCGGAGCCGTTGGACAACCCGCGCCGGCTGCTGGTGTGGCCCGCGCCGGACGTGACCACCCAGCAGGCGCTCAGCGACCGCGGGTACCGGCCGGTCATCGTGCACTCGCGCGAGGAGGTCGACGCGCAGATCGCGGCGTTCCCCGCCGCGCTGTTCGTGGATCCCCTCACCGGGCCCATCACGCGTACGGCGCTCCAGTCGCTGCGGCAGGCCGCCGTGGCGGCCGAGGTTCCGGTGCTGGTGACGGCCGGGCTCGGGCAGGCGACGCGCGAGGCGGCGTACGGCGCCGATCCCGCCGTTCTGCTCAAGGCGCTGGCCCCCCGGGACAGTGAGCAGCATCCGCCGCGGGTGTTGCTCATCGAGGAGCACGCGGAGATCGCGCTGGCGCTGACGTCGACGCTGGAGCGGCGCGGGATGCAGGTGGCGCGGGCCGCGAGCGACGACGACGCGGTGACGCTGGCCGGGCAGTTCCGGCCGAACCTGGTGGTGATGGACCTGATGCAGGTGCACCTGCGGCGGGCCGGACACACCGGGATCATCGACTGGCTGCGGGTGAACGGGCAGCTCAACCGCACCCCGCTCGTCGTCTACACCGCCGCCGTCGAGCAGGCCGACCTGCCCCGGCTGGCCTCGGGCGAGACCGTGCTGTTCCTCGCCGAGCGGTCCACCAGCACCGAGGTGCAGAGCAGGATCGTCGACCTGCTCGCACGGATCGGGACCAACTAGCCGCCCGGGGCGCCGGAGCCGGCCGGCCGCGCGGCGAGCAGCCGGCCGCACCGGACGCCACCCGCACGGAACGCCGGGGTCAACCGCGACCAGGCGTCTGGGTCAGCCGGCGACCAGGCGTCGGGCCGCTTCCCTGACCGAGGCGCGCAGGCGGTCCCGGTCGGCGTCCTCGGTGCCCACCACGATGCGGCGCATCTGCGGGACGACGGCGGCCCAGTTGGCCAGGCCGATGAGGAGGAAAAGCAGGTCGCGGGCCGGGATCGCGTCGGTGATCACGCCCCGTTCCTGGCCGTCGCGGAGCGCGTCGATCTTCTGGCGGTAGTGCTCCTGGCGCCCGTTCTCATCGGGCAGTTCGGTGTCGGCGCCGTACTCCAGGCCCTCCCAGAAGAGCAGGCGGAGCACTTCGGGGTGCGCCGCGTGGTAGTCGATCACGCGGTCGACCCAGCCCTCGATGTCGTCGGGGTCCACGGGGACGGCGACGGCCAGGTCGAGCATCGACCTCTCCAGGACCCGGGTGAACAGCTCCGCCTTGTTGCCGAAGTAGGCGTAGATGAGCTGCTTGTTGGCCTTCGCCCGCTCGGCGATGCGGTCGATGCGGGCGCCCGCGATGCCGTGCCGGGCGAACTCGGCGAGCGCCGCGTCGAAGATGCGGGTCCTGGTGGCCTCGGGGTCCCTGACTGTGCCCATGCGGACAGGGTAGAGCGCGGGCGACGGGTAACCAACTATTTGGTTGCCATGATTGACGGGAATGCGGGGGCCGGGCACGCTGTTGCATAGTTCCAACCAACCAGTTAGTTGTGTGCGCCCCGTCCGTCACGCGAGCCGGTTCCCAAGGAGTAGCTCCGCCCATGCCGACAGCCACCAGCACCCAGCAGGCACCCGAGGTCCGGGTTCCCGCACGCGAACGGCCCGCCTCCGGCTCCCTCCTCCTCCTCATCGCCGTCTGCACCGCCGTCACGGCCGCCAACATCTATCTCGCGGCCCCGCTGCTCCCCCTCATCGCCCACGACTTCGGCACGGTCCCCTCGGCCGTGACCTGGATCGCCTCCGTGGCCCAGTTCGGCTACGCCGCCGGGCTGCTCTTCTTCGCCCCGCTCGGTGACCGGGTCAACCGGCGCCCGCTCGTCGCGGGCCTCTCCGTCGCCACCACGGTGGCCCTGGTCGTCGCCGCCGTCGCTCCCGGCACCGCGGCCCTCGCCGCCGCCGTGTTCGCCGCCGCCGCCGCGACCGTCGTCCCGCAGTTGCTCGTCCCGCTGGTCGCCGAACGCGCCCCCGCCGACCGGCGCGCCCGGCATGTCGCGGCCGTCATAGCCGGACTGTTCACCGGGATCGTCGCGGCGCGCGTCCTCGGCGGTCTCGCCGGGCAGTCCTTCGGCTGGCGCTGGGTGTTCGCCGGTTCCGCGGTGCTGACCCTCGCCCTGGGACTGGCCACCGCCCTCGCCCTGCCGACGGAGCGGCGGACCCGGCGGGGCGCCCTGTTCTCGGGCATCGCCGAGCTGCCGGGGCTGCTGCGCCGCTCGCCCGACCTGTGGCGGGCGTGCCTGCGCCAGGCGGGGATGTTCGGCGCGTGGAGCGCTCTGTGGACCACTCTCGCGCTGCTGCTGACCGGCCCCCCGTACGGCCTGTCCACCGCGACCGCCGGGTTCTTCGGCCTCTTCGGACTGACCTCCACCGCGGTGGCGCCGCTGGCCGGCGGCCTGGTGGACCGGTTCGGCGCCGCGCGGGTCGTGGGCACCGCGTATCTGCTGGCCGCGGTGGCCGTGCCGCTGTTCTGGCTCGGCGGACAGGTGCTGGTCGCGCTGTGCGCCGCGGCGATCGCGATCCACGCCGCCCTGGTCGCCTCCCACGTCGCCAACCAGACCCTGGCCCTGACCACGACCTCCACCCCGGCGACCGCCAACACCGCCTACGTCGTCTCCGGTTTCGCCGGCGGCGCCCTCGCCTCGGCCGCCGCGGGCCCTGCCTTCGGCCACTGGGGCTGGGGCGGGGTGTGCGCGGTGGCGGGTGTGTGGCTGGCACTGGGCTGGGCGGGCACGGCGAGCCGGCCGGGGCGGCAGGAGCGGTCGGCCCGGTAGAAGCGGTCGGCCCGGCAAGAGCGGTTGCCCCGGTCGCGTCGCCGATGGGGACGCCCGCCCGCCCAGACGGACAGGGCACCACCGGCACCAGGACCGTACGGCACCCGTCGGGTCGTACGACTGCCAGGAGAGCGCCCGTGTCAGAGACGGCTGGCGTCCGGGCGCCCGTGTCCGGACGCGGTTGGCGTCCGGGCGGCTGTCAGAGGCGGGTGATGTCCAGGCGGCCGTCCGCGTAGTGCCTGCGCAGCACCTTCTTGTCGAACTTGCCCACGCTCGTCTTCGGCACCGACTCGATCACCGTCCAGCGCTCCGGTAGCTGCCACCTGGCGATGTGGCCCTCCTCGGCGAGGAAGGCGCGCAGGGCGGCGAAGTCGGTGGTCGCACCCTCGCGGAGGACGACGGTGGCCAGCGGGCGCTCGCCCCACTTCTCGTCGGGTACGGCCACGACGGCGGCCTCGGCGACGTCCGGGTGGGACATCAGCGCGTTCTCCAGCTCGACGGAGGAGATCCACTCGCCGCCGGACTTGATGACGTCCTTGGCGCGGTCGGTGAGGGTGAGGAAGCCGTCGGTGGAGATCGTGCCGACGTCACCCGTCTTCAGCCAGCCGTCGTCGCTGAACTTGTCGGCGGGGCGCAGAGGATCGGCGTCGGGGCCGTTGTAGTAGGCGCCGGCGATCCAGGGTCCGCGCACCTCCAGTTCGCCCGCCGACTCGCCGTCCCAGGGCAGGCGCCCGCCGCCGGGGCCGGTGAGCCGGGCCTCGACGCCGGCCGGGAAGCGGCCCTGGGTGAGGCGGTAGGCCAGTTCCTCCTCGGTGCCGACCGCGTGGGCCGGCGGGCGGGCCACCGTGCCGAGGGGGGAGGTCTCCGTCATGCCCCAGGCGTGACAGACCCGCATGCCCAGCTTGTCGAAGGCCTCCATCAGGGAGGGCGGGCAGGCGGAACCGCCGATGGTGACCTGGGTGAGGGAGGAGACGTCGCGGGGGCGGGCGGTGAGTTCGGCGAGCAGGCCCTGCCAGATGGTGGGCACGGCCGCGGCGTGCGTCGGCTGCTCGGTCTCGATCATCTCGGCGAGCGGGGCGGGCTGGAGGAAGCGGTCGGGCATCAGGAGGTTGACGCCGGTCATGAAGGTGGCGTGCGGCAGGCCCCAGGCGTTGACGTGGAACTGGGGGACGACGACCAGGGAGGTGTCCTGGTCGGACAGGCCCATCGACTGGGTCATGTTCACCTGCATGGAGTGCAGGTAGATCGAACGGTGGCTGTAGACGACGCCCTTGGGGTCGCCGGTCGTGCCGGAGGTGTAGCACATGGCGGCGGCCTGGCGTTCGTCCAGCTCCGGCCAGTCGTAGTGGGTGGGCCGGCCGGCGATCAGCTCCTCGTACTCGTGCACCCGCGCGCCGGCGCCGGCCAGCGGGGTGCGGTCGCCGGGGCCGGAGACGACGATGTGCTCCAGCGTCGGCAGCTTGGGGAGCAGCGGCGCGAGCAGCGGGATGAGCGAGCCGTTGACGATGACGACCTTGTCGGCCGCGTGGTGCACGATCCACACCAGTTGTTCGGCGGGCAGCCGCAGGTTGAGGGTGTGGAGCACGGCACCCATGGACGGGATCGCGAAGTACGCCTCGACGTGTTCGGCGTTGTTCCACATGAGGGTGGCGACCCGGTCGTCGCCGGTCACCCCCAGCTCGTCGCGCAGGGCGTGCGCCAGCTGGGCGGCGCGGGCACCGACCTCGGCGAAGGTGCGCCGGTGCGGCTCGGGCTCCCCGGTCCAGGTGGTCACCCGCGACGAGCCGTGGACCGCTGCCCCGTGGGTCAGGATCCTCGAGATCAGCAGCGGTACGTCCTGCATGGTGCTCAGCACGGCGGCGTCCTCCTGGGCGACATTGCCTACGCGGTGGTAGAGGTTGCGCTGATTCTGCGCACATACCGCGCGGTATGTCACTAGCGGGAGGAAAATTGGGGTCAGGGCGCAAGGGGATCAGCGCGCCGGCATCAGCTCCGGGTCCTCCCGCAGCTTGCCGAGCGCGCGCGACACCGCCGACTTCACCGTGCCCACCGACACCCCGAGCACCTCGGCGGTCTGGGCCTCGCTGAGATCCTCGTAGTACCGCAGGACGACCATCGCCCGCTGCCGCGCCGGCAGCTTCATGACCGCGCGCCACATGGCGTCGTGCAGCGCCTGCCGCTCGGCCGGGTCCTCGTCGCCGGGCGCGTGGTCCGGCTCGGGCAGCTCCTCGCAGGCGAACTCGTCCACTCGGCGCCTGCGCCACTGCGAGGTCCGGGTGTTCAGCAGGGCCCGGCGCACATAGCCGTCGAGTGCCCGCTGGTCCTCGATCCGCTCCCACGCGACGTACGTCTTGGCGAGCGCGGTCTGGAGCAGGTCCTCGGCGTCGCACGGGTTCGCGGTCAGTGAGCGCGCGGCGCGCAGCAGGACGGACTGGCGGGCCCGCACGTACGAGGCGAACGACGGGTAGGCGGGGGTCCCGCCACCCGGGCGGAGCCGGGAGTCATGGAGGGTCTGCCGCGCTGGTGCGGCGGCGGCCGAGGCGCTGGTGCAGACGGGCGTGGTCATGGCTCCACGCTAGGAGCGGGCCCCACTCCGGCGGATCGGCCCCAGGTCCCGGAGCGAAGTCCCCCTCAGGTTGTAGGGGTAGGGCTTGCTCCACCTCCTGTAGGTGGAGTACGGGGCCCGCTCCGTCTGCGGGTACGGCCCCCAGAACGCGGCCGCCCGCCACCCGGACCAGCCCCGTCCACCCTCCTCAGGACACAACGGCACCCTAGGGGGCACGACACCACCTTCCCTTTTTCGAACATACATACGAACATAGACCCATGGCCACCACCGACCGGCAGGCCACGACGCTGGCCCTCGCACACGCCCTGTCAGCCGCCGAACGCGGCCTGGCCGTCATCCCCCTCGGCCGGACGAAACTCCCGGCCCTGCGCTCCCCCCACCACGACGACCCCGACCCGGCCGGACCCCGCTGCCACGGCCGGTGCGGCCGTTCCGGCCACGGTGTGTACGACGCCTCGGCCGACCCCACCCGCATCCGCGCCCTCTTCGCCGCCGCCCCCTGGGCCACCGGCTACGGCATCGCCTGCGGCCTGCCCCCGTACCACCTGATCGGCGTCGACCTGGACACCAAGTCCGCCACGGACTCCTCGGCCGCCCTGCGCGAACTGGCCCTGCGCCACCTGTTCACCGTCCCGGAGACGGTCGTCGTCCTCACCCCCAGCGGAGGCCGGCACCTGTGGCTGACCGGCCCGCCGGACGTCACCGTCCCCAACTCGGCCGGCCGCCTCGCCCCCGGCATCGACATCCGCGGCGCCGGCGGCTACCTCGTGGGCCCCGGCTCCCGCACCGACCACGGCGTCTACGCCACGGCCCCCGGCACCGCCGACCTGCCCCCCGCCCCCTGCCCGCCGTCCCTCCTGCGCCTCCTCCTGCCCCCGCCGCGCCCGAGCCCCCCGGCACCGCCCGTCCCCGGCGGCCACGGCCGCGGCCTGGTCCAGTTCGTCCTCTCCGCGCACGAGGGCCAGCGCAACACCCGCCTGTTCTGGGCGGCCTGCCGCGCCTACGAGAACGGCATCGGGCCGGCCCTGGAAGCACCCCTCACCGAGGCGGCCCTCCACACCGGCCTCTCGGAACGCGAGGCCCGCGCCACGATCACCTCGGCGGCCCGCATGACAGGCCACCGCCCCCAGGTGTGGTGATCAGCTCAGAGCCTTCCCGACGGCTTCGGAAACGCACGCGTCGGTCCTCCCACTGCGGGGTGTCGTCCCACGGCGTGTCGTGCCCGGCCTTCGGTCGGCCACCACGCTCAGCCGGTCCCGAGCAGCAGGCGACCTGAGCGCATCGCGCGTGAAGGCTGCGAGAGAGCCGTGGTGGAGCCCTCACGACGCGGCGGTTCCCCGAGTCGGGCCCGGGAGCCGTCCGGCCCGCGCACGGCCCACGGGCCACGCAATCAGTCCCGCAACATGGCCGCGATGGCTTCCTCCGACCAGTGACCCGCCGCGCCCGGACAGGCCGCCACGTACGAAGCGACCGCGTCCACGTCCCAGGCCTCCGCGGAGAGCAGGCCCGCCGCCAAGTAACGCACGTACGCGGCAGACGGAGGGTTCCACGTAACGTCCCGCAACCCCCATGGGGCGGTGAAGGTCAGCAGCGGCAGCCCTTCCACTTGGCCCGCACACACCAACGTCTCGTAGCGCCCGTCGCCCAGGACCGCCGTGCCCCGGGTCAGGACGTCGGTCAGGTCGATCCCCGTACCCGGTTCCCGGTACATCTCCTGAGCCGCGACATCCGAGAACTGTCCCGCCGTCACCAGGTGCGCTCTCGCGAGAACGCGGCCCTCTGCTCTCGGGTCGTAGAACGCCCTCCCGCCACCCCATAGCGCCGACTCGGTCGCGAAGTACACAACACCGCGCAGCTCGACGGGGATCGAGCGGGTCGGCATCCGTGGATCTCTGCACCCGGGACAGACCGTCGCCGTGCCTGGCGGCCGTCCGCCTTGCAAGTAGAACCGGAGGCGGTCCAGGTGCATGTTGGAGCCGTATGACGTGTACCAGACATGCTCGGGGTTCAGATCGTCCGGCAGCGTCGGGTCGACTTCCTGCAGCGCCTTCACGCGTAGTGCTCCTGGAGAACGTCGTCACTCGGCGGATACGTCCTACCCGCTGACAGCGGTCCCCCGGAACAGCACTCGCAGGCGACGGTGGCGGCTGTTCTCTTCGCAGCCCGTACGCATGTGGACAGTGGGAGACCGGCGAGCCGAGGTGCGACGAGGTCACGGGGAAGGGGGTGCCGCTCCGGAGAGCCGCACCCCCTCTGACCCGCTGGCGGTGGGTGTGGGATTTGAACCCACGGTGACTCGCGCCACGACGGTTTTCAAGACCGTTCCCTTAGGCCGCTCGGGCAACCCACCTGCGCCCCGGCCCACCTGGGGCGGAGCGGGTACAGCGTACCGGGATCGGAGCTGATCGTGGGGGTGTGGTCCACACAGGGTCCACTGGCTCCGTCCACTCGTCCAGGTTCAGCTCTGAGTCGCGCCCCAGTGCGGGGCTCGGAGACCGAGCCCGGCCCCCCGACATCACCATTGCGTTCCGATGACTCCCGCCCCCGCGCTCTTCCTGGTTCCCCCCGGCGCGGGGGCGGGTCCACCACTCGACCGCTGAAGCACACCCGCCGCTCTGCGGCGCGGTCCTGCCCAGCTACCGAGGGGAGGACGTGGTGACCACCTATCCCGCATCGCCGAACACCGTGCTCGCCAACGCGCTCACGAGTGCGGAAGACCTGCTCAGGCCGCACATCGTCAACGCGGAGCCCGAGCGGATCGTGTTCGTGGTGGCAACGCAGATCAACGGAGCCCCGCACGTCGGAACGTCCCCGGCCCAGTCGCTCACCTTCGCCACGGCGGTCGGCATCACCCGCGGGCAGTTGCCCGCCCGACTGTTCTGCCCCCAGGGGGTCACGGACACGGGCGCGAAGCTGTCCAAGTCCCTCATCCGGGAGGGGCGCGCACCCCTGCCCGACGGTGCGGCCCCGTGGATGCTCGACACCCGGGAGTGGCCCGGCTCGTTGGCTGAGTACGTCGACCGCCTGCTCGGTCTGACCGACGTATTACTCCATCCCGGCAGCCCTGCCCAGCTCCGGTACCTTCGACGAACTCGCCGTCCGCCTGACCGTCACCCTGGCAGAACGGGGCCCCTCACTGGCGCGAGAATGCGTGCTGCGGCGGCACGAGTACCGGCTCTCCGCGGGGCGGAGTCTCCGCCTCCCAGGTGTCTGTCCGCCGGGCGACGCCCCGCCACCGCTGTCCGAGATACCGGTAGAAGCGGTCCGGAAGGAAGACGGCGTCCGCGACGATCATCGCGCCGGAGAAGAGCGGCAGGCCCAGGAACACCGCGATACCCACGTGCATACTCAACAACACGATCAGAGCCGGGTACTTGAGCCTGCCGAACAGGACGAACGGGAAAGCCACCTGCACCAGCACGGTCAGGTAGCAGGTGAGGGCGATCAGCAGGACGTGTCGGTCCGCCATGGTGGAAAGCCAGGGCCAGGGCCGGAACAGGTCGAGGTTCAGGGCGTAGTGGAGGGCGGTGCCGTTGCCCCAGGAGGCGCCCTGCACCTTGTACAGGCCGGCGGCTCCGTAGAGGAAGCAGACCTGGGCGGCAATGACGAGCATGCCGCAGTTGTGCAGCACGGTGATCACTGTCAGGCGCGCGTCGTGGAGGTGACGTCGCAGCTCGCCGGATGCCTGGCTCAGCGGAAGTCGCCCAGCCTTGCCGGCGGAGGCTCGGAGCCGGGCCCTGCGCGCGTCGAGGGACCAGCGCCGGCCGCATGCGGTGACGACGAGGTAGAGGGCCATGAGGAGGATGAGGTTGTCCCCTCCGTCCGTCATGAAGATCGCCTTGGCATGGAAAGACGCCACTACGACCGCGAAGAGCACGGATACCGCTCTGGTTCGCCAGCCCAGCATGAACAGCGCCGAGGTGACGAGGGCTGCCGCGTAACAGACCTCGAAGTAGGCGCGGCTGTCGGACAGGGTGAGGATGCTGACCCAGCCGGTCTGGTCGAAGAGTTGCCTGGCCAGTGTCGGCGTCCACGGTGAGCCGGGACCCCAGATCTCGTCGTGGTGGGGAAACTCGCGCAGCAGGAAGGTGAAGTAGAGGAACCCGTACCCGATGCGCAAGACCGCCGCGGCGTACAGGGAGATCGGCTGCTCCAGCAGGAGGGTGAGTAGCGTGGCGACGCGGGTCAGCATCTGCTGCGGCACATGCGCGCCCGCTTGCCCGGTGCCGTGTCCGGATCGCGACGGCGTGGTCGCCCGGGTCGATGTCGGCTCAGCGTGTTGCATGACGGGCCACCTTCCACCAGGGCAGGTAACGGGTGTCGGCGGGCTTCCGTGCGGCCGCGCCGGGACCGGAGCCGCCGGCTGGGGGTGGCGCGGTGATGGACACGGTGATCACCCGCAACTGGATGGATTCGAATGTGCCGTGACGATGAGCGGCGACGCGATCCGCCGCGATGTTGCGCAGGTACTGCTGGATCATCAGAGCGCGCTGCGAGTGCGGCCGGTCGTCGCCGCCGTGCGTCTCAAGGTAGGAGGTCCAGGCCCGGCGCAGCATGTTCTGTGCTGTGTGGCTCGGGTAGGGGTCGTGTTTCACCGCGGCTGTGTCGACGGTGGTCAGGTCGAACCAGTTGCTGACCTGGACAGTGCCGTCCGGGGCGGTGTGCATGGTCCTCGCCGAGATCTGCAGGTTGGCCGACTCCGGGTCCGGGGCGAAGAGCCGCCAGTTCTGCTCGAAAAAGGGGTAGATCCAGGCATTGACCTGCCGGCTGTACTGTCGGGAAATGGAATTCGGAGGTGCCACCTGCAGGAATACCAGGAGCACGTGCACCAGGGCCGTCGCCAGACATAGGACCACAGCGACGTGCACTCCGGCCTTGACGGCGACGGGCGGCCTCGAAGGCGCTTCGACGGCAGGGGGTCTGCCGCCCTCGTTCTGTGCGGCTCTCCCAGTGCCGGTCCGGTTCAATTCGTCGGCATCCACTGATGCGACGCCACCCCGCACGGTCCCGCCCAACTCCTGCGGCCCGACTTCTCTCACTTGGTTCTCCCGAGGTTTCACCGACGGCGTGCGGCGGAAGCGATGACGATCCGCGCCGCACGCCGTCCGTCCTACTCACGCACGTGGGCGGCTGCCCCCGCGCACACCCGCTGCCGGGGAGCGCACGCACGTGATCCGGCTACACCGTCGCAAACCCCAAAGGCATGTGGGATTCGCTCCCGGCCACGCTGACCATCGCGCTAGGCAGGGTCACAGTCGTAGCCGTAGTCCGTGCCGGACTGGTCGTCATAGTCGGCGTGATCGTCATACTCGCCGGGCTTGCCGAACTTGCCAGGCTTGCCGAACTTGCCGAACTCATCGGTCTTCCCGAACTCGCCGGTCTTGCCGAACTCATCGGTCTTGCCGAACTCATCGGTCTTGCCGAACTCGTCGGTCTTGCCGAACTCGTCGGTCTTGCCGTGCTTGCCGTGCTTGCCGAACTTGCCGTGCTTGCCGAACTTGCCGGGCTTGCCAGGCTTGCCGGGCTTGCAGCCATGCCCGTTTCCGCCGGTGTTGCCACCGGTCGTGCTACCCGTAGTCCCGCCCGTGGTTCCGGCGGTCGTCGAACCCGTGGTGCCGGCCGTGGTTCCGGCGGTCGTCGAACCCGTGGTGCCGGCCGTGGTTCCGGCGGTCGTCGAACCCGTCGTCCCGGCCGTCGTCCCGGCCGTCGTCCCGGCGGTGGTTCCGGCGGTGGTCGAACCCGTCGTCCCGGCCGTGGTTCCTGCGGTCGTCCCGGCCGTCGTCCCGGCCGTCGTCCCGGCCGTGGTTCCGGCGGTCGTCCCGGCCGTGGTTCCGGCGGTCGTCCCGGCCGTGGTTCCGGCGGTCGTCCCGGCCGTGGTTCCGGCGGTCGTCCCGGCCGTGGTTCCGGCGGTCGTCCCGGCCGTGGTTCCGGCGGTCGTCCCGGCCGTGGTTCCGGCGGTCGTCGCACCGGTAGTGCCAGCGGCGCACTGCGGCCGGGTGATCGTGTTGGTGTCCAGCGTCACAGCACCGTTACGGGCCAGCGCCCGCCCGTCGATGGTCGCGCCCGTCGTGGCAGAGATCGACGTCAGGGCCAGGATGTTGCCCACGAAGGTGGAGTCGGTGCCGAGGGTGGCCGAGCTGCCGACCTGCCAGAAGACATTGCACGGCGAGGCGCCGTTGATGAGGAGCACCCTGCTACCGGACGCCGTCGTCAGACCCGAACCGATCTGGAACACCCAGACGGCGTTGGGGTCCCCCTGGGCGTCCAGGGTGAGGGTGCCGGTGAGCCCGAGAGTGGAGGAGGCGGTGTAGACGCCCGGAACCAGCGTCAGGCCTCCAGCGTCCGCAGGAAGGGCACCGTCGGTGGCCTGTCCGGCGGCGTCGTTGTACGCGGCGACCAGGTCGGCCTGGGCCTGGGCAGCCACAGCGTCCGCAGAGTGCTGGGTCCCGTTCACCAGGCCGGGCGGGAACCCGCTGATGGCCGTCCCCGGACTCACTCCGAGATCCCCGGTGACCACCGTGGGACCGGTGTTGGTGACGGCCGAACCGGCCAGTACCGCAAAGCTCTCCGCCGTACCCAGTGGTACAGGTGTGGCGAGGGCACTTGCCTGCGTCGGCGTCACCGCGACTACGACGGCGGCGATCGCTACGGCAACTGCCGCCGCGATCCAAACCGACAGCGTGCGCCGTAGCGACGCAACAGGGATATTCAGCGTCATTGAGGGGCCAACTCCTCTGAGGGGATGGTGACGTCTGGCGATTCTCGATTATTCAGAATCGCCGGGTTTCTGCCGCTGTCATATTACGCAGGAACATGGGGCGGGTTACGATTCATCTGGGTGATTTCACCGAACCTGACGAGCGGATCGCGACATGCAAAAATGCTTAATGGGCCGAATGGCTTCAATCATCCACGCAGACGGGCAACGGACTACATCACTAAAGAGGACTGCTTATCCAGGAGGGACAGTCGGCCGGCACCGCCGGAACAGAAGCCCCGCCACGGGGAGTTCATGCAACCCTCGCGTGATATCGCTGAAGGCAACCGCCTTACGGGCACCCACAGGAGCGAAACACTTTGTTGTCCTTCTTCAGCGTTCGCCCACCGATGCCGAAGGCAAGCGGGATTCCGTTGTACTCGGTTCTTCCCCGTGGCACGCATGCGTCCGAGAGCGGCTGATCGCCTATACGGGTGACGGGAATTCAATGCCCCCCGCAGGTGGAAGAAATCCTTAGCAGCGATGTGCGAGGATGCTTCTGACTCCGGTCACCTTGCCGCTCGGTTCACGGCCGGGCCGATGGCGCGGACTGTTGCGCCACTGTCGTTCCTCCGGTGCCGGCCACAGGCGCAGCCAAGAGACGGGCCGTCGCTTCGCGCATGGGCGGCGGCCCGCCTCCTGGCTGCGCCACAATCCGACCCGGCCTGATTGACAGAGGGCCGTGGGGCAGTCGCCGATAGGTTCTGGTCCGGCGTCTGTGACAGGTCGTCGCATTGTGACTGGAGTTCCCTCGATGAGGACACATGAGGGACGCTGCCTGGTAGCCGGAGTCAGCGGCGAGACGGAGTACGTGACGGGTCCGGTACTCGGGGCACAGTCCGGGAACTGGTTCTCCCGGGTGAGCGATCCATGGTCCTGGATCTGTCCCCCGTGCCGTTCCTGGACTCGGCGGCCCTCGATGTGCTGAATCGGGGTGGGACAACGCCCATGCAGAAGGGGCGCCTCTCACCGAGGGACACCCCTTCTGACCAGCACGTCGCTGACCCGCGGAGGCGGTGGGAATCGAACCCACGGTGACGTTCTCACGCCACGGCGGTTTTCAGGACCGTTCCCCCAGGCCGCTCGACCAACCCACCTCGGCCCTCGCCCACCTGGGGCGGAGCGGGTACAGCGCACCGGCCTCCGGCCTCGCGCGGGGTCCGCGGTTCACACGGGACCCACTGGCTCGGTTTCCGGTCGCCAGTGCCGCCGCGGCCGGGCTCTCCTCGTAACCTCCTGAGCGACAGCTCTGCCGCCGCCCCCGTGCGGAGCCATCGGCCGGCATCGCTACGGGCGACCTGCTCGGCCGCGTGTCAGTGATCGGATCACTCCCGCCACGCGTGGACCTGTCCTCTCAGGGGGTGAGGATGGAGATGCCGTCCCCGAGCAGTTTCAGCCCGAGGACGAAGAACAGGACGGCCATCACGGCGACATTGTGCTGAGCTGCCCAGTCCTTCCAGTTGCCGAGCGTGGTCTTGGCCCGCTCTCCCCCGAGGAGGAAGACTCCGAGCGGGGCCAGCAGACCGAGCGTGGCGATCACGACGAAGATCGCCAGCGATGCGACCTGCTGCCCGACCGGCAGTCCGGCCGAGCCGATGGTGGCACCCGCGGCGATGGTCAGCGGGGCGTTCTTGGCGTTGAGCGCGGCCAGGGCCGTACCGAGGCCGAAGACCTTGACCGGCGTGAGGCGGTCGATGGCGCCCATCCACTTCGGCAGTTGTGCCTGCGAGGGATCCTTCGGGCGCCGCCGCCACTGCCGGGCGCCGAAGAGGAGGAGGAGCAGGCCCAGAGCGATTTTGAGAGCCCCGACCCAGGTGGCCGGGTGCTTATGGGCGGAGGCACCTGCGGGGGAGGCGATCACCAGCATCACCGCGCCCAGTGCCGACAGTCCAAGGATCCAACCGACGGTGAAGAGGATGCCGTTGAGACGTCCCCGCGGCGTGGCGAGGATGAGGATGAGGGCGATGATCGGAAGCGGGCTGACCGCGACCGCGGCCGCGAAACCCAGCACGTCACCGAGAACTGCGCCCATGGTTTCCTCCAGACTGGGGTAGGGGTGGCGGTCCGGTTGGGGAAGGGTCCGGCGGAGGAGAGGGGTGCCCCGGCCGCCTGGGCGGCGCGACGGGTTCCTGTGCGATCGGCTGCGCCGCGGCTTCACGGCCATGCGGAAGTGGCTGACCGAGAAGGTGACGACCCCGTAGTCAGCACGCACCCAGTGCCATCCTCCTGCGCCCGGCTCGATCTGTCCTCGGGAGCTTCTCGGGACGCGAAGACGGCGGCATCGGCCTGCCGCCCCGTGTCGCCTCCTTCCTGAACCGGACGGCAGGCCGGCACCGGGATCGCTTTCCCTCTCGTGAATCCGACCCAGGCGATCAGCGGCTGAGAGGCGAAGATGCGGGGCTGCGCATCCGCGGTGAGGATTGAGTCGTGAGGGCGATGGCGCCTCATGTCGGAGGACGCTTGGTGACCCTCGCACCGATTCGTGGCAGGGGATTCTCACGATGACTGCGACGTCAGGTGCAGCTCAATCAGCTCACCCCGAGCGCCCGGGCAGGGCGGACGGGGTGTGCAGCGAGTTCACCGTCTTCACCAAGATCAAGCCGGGCCATGCGGAAGCGCTGCGTGAGGATCTCGCCACGCTCGCCGACCCGACGGGTGACGAGAGGGTCCATGCGGCGTTGCGCCAGATCGGCACCCTGCACGACGCACGGCACGTGATCTTCGACAACGACACCCGGTTCATGTTCGCCAGCGTCTTCGACGGCTCCTGGGACACCTACATCGACGACTTCGCCAAGACAGTGGTCGGGGACCGCTTCGACAAGGTCTTCTCGCACAGCGAAGGGTTCCCCGGCGTCAGAGATCCGGGAGCGAAGGAGTGGTTCCTCGCCCACCAGGCGCCCGCGGGTGTCTTCGTCAGCGCCTATCCCGACCTGACCGTTCAGCAGATCTACAAGGACCACCGCGTGGAGGAGGCATTCGAGGAGGTACTTGACACCCCTGAGTTCCGGGCGGTGCTGGACAACCCGGACAACGCGGAGCTGGTGGCCACGCCTGCCTTCCAGAAGCTGCTGGAAGAAGCCTCGGCCTGACACCCGCCCACAGCCATCACTCAGAGCCGACCCCACTTCGGTGGACCGCGTCCGCGGGCGCGCACCGGTCGCTCCGGGGCTGTCCGGACAGGACCGATGTGGAGGCACACACACTCATGACCACGGCAGACAGCGGCAGCGCGGCGGGCGTGCGCGTCGAGATCGAGGACGTCCAGAGCGGGGCACTGCGTCCGAGGCCCGTGCCCTACGAGGGAAAGTTCCTCTTCCTGCGCGTCGACGACCGCCACGCCGGTCGTGCTCTGCTGCGGCGGCTGCTCCCGGTGACCTCCGGTGGCCTGCCGAGCGCGGACCGGAGCCAGGATGCCTGGGTGGCCGTGGCGTTCACCTACCAGGGGCTGAGGGCCCTGGGGGTGCCTCAGGAGTCGCTGGACAGCTTCCCGCGGGCGTTCCGTGAGGGCATGGCCGCTCGGGCGGAGCTGATCGGTGATGTGGGGGAGAACGCCCCGGCCCACTGGGAGGCACCGTTCGGGACGGGCGATGTCCACATCGCGTTGAGCGCCCTCTCCTCGGATGCGGAACAGTTGGACAAGGAGCTGGAGCGCGCCCGAGTCGCCTACCGGGAAACCCCGGGGGTCCAGGTGATCTGGCAACAGGACGTCCACCAGCTTCCGACCGGGCGCACCACCTTCGGCTTCCGGGACGGCATCAGCCATCCGAACATCGAGGGTGTCGGACTGCCCGGCTCGAACCCGCAGGAAGTCCCCGTCAAGGCGGGCGAGTTCATCCTCGGCTACCCCGACGAAACCGGCAATCTGCCGCCCATGCCCAGCCCTGATGTGCTGGGACGCAACGGAACCTACGTGGCCGTTCGCAAGATCCACACCAACGTGGCGGCCTGGCGCCGATACCTGCGCGCCAACAGTTCCAACGCCGAGGAGGAAGCACTGCTGGCGGCGAAAATGGTCGGGCGCTGGCCGAGTGGGGCTCCGCTGACGCTGGCGCCGGAGCACGACGACCCGGAGCTGGCGGCGGATCCGCAGCGCGTCAACAACTTCCTGTACCGGGAGAATGACGATCGCGGCTTGCGGTGCCCGGCCGGTGCGCACATCCGCCGGAACAACCCCCGCGATGCCACCATCGTCGGCGACGCACGGATGCACCGGCTCATCCGCCGTGGCACCACCTACGGTCCGCCGCTGCCCGAGGGCGTGCTGGAGGATGATGGTGCCGACCGGGGCCTGGTCGGAGTCTTCATCGGGGCCCACCTGGAACGTCAGTTCGAGTTCATCAAGGCCGAGTGGGTCAACGACGGCAACTTCATCGGCTACCCCGGCGAGAAGGACCCGGTGGCCGGACATCACGACGGAACCGACAGCGTCACCATCCCGGAGAAGCCCGTCCGGCGCCGCCTGCGGAACCTGCCCAGCTTCGTGGCCACCCGAGGCGGCGAGTACTGCTTCGTGCCGGGCCTTCGTGCCCTGCGCTGGCTCGCCGAACTGGAGGACTGAGGGAGATTCGCACCCTCCCCGAGGTCCGATACCGCTCTCCGAGGAGAGGTCGAGGTCATGGCAGCACAGTTCGTCCCCTACACCCCTGACGTCGAAGACGATGACTCGGACTTCGACCAGAACCTGCAGACGGTGATCGAGAGGACCGAGAGCTACATCACCGAGTCGGTCGAGGCCGGCGGCACCGGACAGGCCCTGCGGGACGCCCATGCCAAGGGCTACGGACTCGTCCGAGGGCAGGTGGAGATCCTGGACGGGCTCCCCACCGAGTACGCCCAGGGCATCTACGCCACCCCGGGAACCCACGATGCGCTCATCCGCTTCTCCAACGGCTCACCTCACGCCGGAGCCGACGCGCGTCTGGGCGCCGCCACCGGACTGGCGCTGAAGATGTTCGACATCCCCGGTCCGACCCTGCTGGAAGACGAGCCGGACACGGGCACCTTCGACTACGCCAACATCAACGGACCGATCTTCTTCTGCAACACGGTCGAGCACTACCTGTTCATCCAGGAACTGTTCCTGAACGCGCCGGCCTACTTCGCCCAGGGCCGACCCGGCGCACACCGCTTCTTCACCGACTTCCTGACCGGAAAAGGAACCCTCGAGCAGGACAACTGGGCATGGGACGAGTTCCTGGCCTTCCTCCGCCTGGCAAAGACCCCTCCGGCGAACCTGCTCCTGTCGACCTACTGGACGATGGGCGCGGTCCGGCACGGGGACTACATCGCCAAAGTACGCATCACCCCCGACCCGGACTCCGCGGCCTCGGTGGTCCGGCGCACCATCGCCCCGGCTTCCGGGGCGGAGGTCTTCCGGCCCGCGCTGCAGGCCGAGCTGCAGGAGCGGCCCTACGCCTTCGACATCCAGGTCCAGCTCTGCACCGACCTGGAACGCATGCCGGTGGAGGACACCACCGTGGAGTGGCCCGAGCAGCTCTCGCCGTCCGTCACCGTAGCCAAGCTGCGGCTGCCCCAGCAGGACATCTCCAGCCCGGAAAACCTGGAGAAGATGGACTCACTGTCCTTCACCCCCTGGCGGGTCACCGCCGAGCACGCCCCCCTCGGCAACATCATGCGGGCCCGCAAAAAGGTCTACCGGCGCTCCTCCGTCCAACGCCACAAGCTCAACCAGCAGCCGCGGACAGAGCCCCGCAGCGCCGACGAGGTACTCGGGCCGGCCCCGTGAAGCCAGCCGGTCAGCCTCTGCCGCTGTAGCTCCCAGGAGTATCTCCAGTGGGGCACCGAGGGCTGCGGTGGGATGCGAACCCACGGAGACATCGCTGCCTCGAGGCGTACCGGGATCGGGGCGGGGCGTGTCAGCTATCGCCGTCCCGGGCTCCCAGGGTCAGGTCGACCGTGTGTTCCTGGCCGTCCCGCTTGTAGGTGACCGTGACCTTGTCGCCGGGCTTGTGGGTCCAGATCTCGCCGATCAGCGTGGGGCCGCTGTCGATCACGTGGTCGTCGAGCTTGCTGATGAGGTCGCCGGGCTTGAGGCCGGCCTTGTCCGCGGGGCCGCCGGACTCGACCGCGGCGGAACCGCCCGTGCCCTGGTCGGTGATCTTCGCACCGTCGGTGGTGTCCTCCAGGGAGACGGAGGCACCGATCTTGGCGTACACCGGCTTGCCGGTCTTGATGAGCTGCTGGGCGACGTACTTCGCCTGGTTGATCGGGATGGCGAAGCCCAGGCCGATCGAGCCGGACTGGCCGGAACCGCCGAATCCGCCGCTGCTGCTGGACTGGATCGCCGAGTTGATCCCGATGACCGCGCCGGAGGAGTTCAGCAGCGGGCCGCCGGAGTTGCCGGGGTTGATGGACGCGTCCGTCTGGAGGGCGCTCATGTACGAGGCCTTGCTGGTGGAGCTGCCGTCGCTGGAGGCCACCGGACGGTCCTTGGCGCTGATGATGCCGGTCGTCACCGTGTTGGACAGGCCGAAGGGGGCGCCGATGGCGATGGTCTCGTCGCCGACGGCCACCTTGTCGGAGTCGCCGAGGGCGAGGGGCTTCAGGTCCGACGGGGCGTTCTTGAGCTTGATGACGGCGACGTCGTAGCCCTGCGCGTGGCCGACGATCTCGGCGTTGTACTTCCTGCCGCTCGGGAAGGTGGCCGTGAGCTTGCCGCCGTCCACCGCGTCCGCGACGACGTGGTTGTTGGTGACGATGTGGCCCTGGGTGTCGAAGACGAACCCGGTGCCCGTGCCGCCCTCGCCGTTGCTGCTCTCGGCCTCGATGGTGACCGTGCTGGGCAGCGCCGTGGCGGCGACGTTGGCGATCGTGCCGGGCGCGCGCTTGACCTGGGCGGCGCTGCTGTCGGAGGCCGAGACGGTGGTGGAGCCGTGGTCGTCGTGGTCCTTGGCCAGGGTGTAGCCGAGGCCGCCGCCCAGACCGCCCGCGACCAGCGCGGCCACGAGGACCGCCGCCACGAGGCCGCCGCGTCCGCCGCGCGCCTTGGGGGCGGGCTGCTGGTACGCGGCTCCCCAGCCGGTGCCCGGTCCGCCGGTGCCGCCGTCACCGTAGGACGGGGTGCTCGGCGGCGGAGGCGGCCAGGAGCCGTCGGCGGCCGGACCGGGCTGGTGCGCCGGACCGTGCCCGGGCGCCCCGTAGGCCGCGGGGGCCTCGGGCGTCCCGTAGGCCGCGGGGGCCTCGTGGGGCACGGGCGGGAGCGGTGCCGTCGGCGCGTTCCCCTCGGGCACGGCGCCCTGCGGGGAGGCATCGTGAGGGGCCACCGGCACGGGAGGTGCGGACGGGGCCGGGGGTACCGCGTTGCCCTCGTTCTCGGTGCTCACAGCTCTTCTCCTCGATCCACGCCTGTGTCGTCGGTCGCACTCGGTCGGTAGTCAGCTTTTCCCACGGGCCGTCAGAGCACCATAAGCGGTGGCTGTGGGTCCGAGACTCTTCTTTATATAGGATCTTTGACGCAAACGTTATACAGAGGAACAGGGTGACCGCCCTCGTTCGCCGACCGGCCGTGCGGGCGCCACCCGTGTACCCGATGACGGTGGCACCATGACGCGGTGACCCACGCACCACAGCACTCCATCCAGGTCGTCGCCCACCGAGGTGCCTCCGAGGACGCTCCCGAGCACACCCTGGCCGCCTACCGCAAGGCGATCGAGGACGGCGCGGACGCCCTGGAATGCGATGTACGGCTGACCGCGGACGGCCATCTGGTCTGCGTCCACGACCGGCGGGTGAACCGTACCTCCAACGGCCGCGGCGCGGTCTCCGCGCTGGAGCTGGCCGATCTGGCAGCCCTCGACTTCGGGTCCTGGAAGACGCGCGAGGCCTGGCACGGGCGGGACGAGGAGCCCGACTGGGAGCACCGCCCCGAGGACCGCGAGGAGACGTCCGTCCTCACCCTGGAGCGGCTGCTGGAACTGGTCGCGGACGCCGGGCGGCGGGTGGAGCTGGCCATCGAGACCAAACACCCCACGCGCTGGGCCGGCCAGGTCGAGGAGCGGCTGCTGACCCTGCTGAAGCGGTTCGGCCTGGACGCGCCCGACCCGGCCGCCGGCTCGCAGGTGCGGGTCATGAGCTTCTCGGCGCGTTCGCTGCACCGCGTGCGTGCCGCGTCGCCGACGCTGCCGACGGTCTACCTGATGCAGTTCGTCTCGCCCCGGCTGCGCGACGGGCGGCTGCCCGCGGGCGTGGGGATCGCGGGCCCCTCGATCCGGTTCGTGCGCAGCCACCCCTCGTACGTGGAGCGGCTGAAGCGGGCCGGCCACCAGGTCCACGTGTGGACGGTGAACGAGCCCGCCGACGTCGACCTCTGTGTCGGACTGGGCGTCGACGCCATCATCACCAACCGCCCGCACGCGGTACTGCGGCAACTGGGACGCTGACTCCGCGGACTCTGACTTTCCGGGACCACTCTTCGGCTGCTCCCCCGGGCGGTCAAATCGCGCCATACCGGTTGCCATCCGGCGGCCTCGGTCACAGGGAGTGCTCCGGCGCGTTCACCGCGTGCGGCCGTGTTCCGAATGCGTCACCGGAAGGGGACTGGCCGGTTTCCGGCACAGGCCGATGGGGCATCCACACCGTGGCGTGGGGCGAAGGAGGTCTCGGGGGTGGCGTTGGTGGTGGCACAGGAGGTGCCCACGTCGTCGAGCATGGCCGTACCCCATGGTCCTGCGGGCGTGGGGAAGGCGCGGCACCGGATGCGTGCGCAGCTACGCAGTGGTGGCGTCGCCGAATCGGTCGTCGACGATGCCGTACTGATCCTTTCCGAACTCTTGAGCAACGCCTGCAAACACGGCCGACCGCTGGGTGACGAGCCGGTCGGGGACGGGGACGTCCGCGCCGCCTGGCGCGTCGACACGCGCGGGCGGCTCATCGTGGAGGTCACGGACGGCGGCGGCCCGACCCGCCCGGCGCCGGCCACCCCGTCGGTCACCGCGCACGGCGGTCGCGGGCTGAACATCATCACCGCCCTCGCCGACGACTGGGGCGTCCGGGACGACGTCCACGGCGAGGTGACGGTCTGGGCGGTGGTCCACGAAGACGTTCACGACCCCGACGCCGGGTGCCGTCGCGGCAGCCTCGCTACGCGCGTCGCACCCGCCGCACCCGCCGCACTGCCGGAGATGACGCTCGCGGACCTGACGTCCACGGACATGACGCTCCCGGACCTCGCGGCGGCGGACTCGACACTCCCGGACCTGACCCTTTCGGATTTCACGTGCACCGACGTGACGCTGCCGGACCTGACGGACCTGACGGATCTGCCCCTTACGGACCCGACGTCCTCCGACGGCACCTTTCCGGGCCTGAGACTCCAGGATTCGGGGCTCCAGGACCTGGGGCTCCGGGATCTGGCGCTCCCGGATCTGCCCGCCCTGAACCTCGCGGACGCCTTCGAGGACCTCGAATGACCCGGGACTGATCCCGGCCGACCCGGGGCGGCCGGGGTCGGCGCTGATCCCGGCCGGCAGCGGGTCGTCGTCCACAGGTTCACACCACCGGCGTCGGGCGCGCGTGCGTTGTCCACAGGTTCCCGTCGCTCCCGGCCCGAACGGCTAGGCTCCGGACGTACGAGAAGCGCCGTAACCGGGAGACCCCACCATGGCCAAGAAGCGACCCCAGACGAAGGCCAAGCCGCTGCTGACCGACGGGGAGATCCCGGTCGTCGGCGCCCGCGAACCCTGCCCCTGCGGCAGCGGCCGGCGCTACAAGGCCTGTCACGGCCGGGCCGCCGCGCATGCCGCGACCGAGCTGGTGCACCGTCCCTTCGAGGAACTGCCGGGCGAGTGCGACTGGGTCGCCCTGCGCGAGCTGGTCCCGGCGGCGACGGCGGAGCTGACCCTCCGGGACGGCCTGCCCGCGGGCGTCCCGTCGGTCACGCTGGCCACCGTGCTGCCGATGGCGTGGCCCGCGTTGCGCCGCGACGACGGCTCGGTCCTGATCGGCCTCCAGAACGACACCGCGTCGGGCGACATCAGCCGTGACCTCGCGGACACGCTGTTGCGCGCGCTGGAGGCCGAGCCCGGCAGCCCGGTGCAGGGCCGCCGCGCCCCCGCCGAGGGGCCCCGGCTCCAGGACCTGCTCGACCCGGAGGGCGCTTTCGAGCCGATCGTGCACAGCGGCTTCGAGTTCTGGGTGCCGGACGCGGAGAACGCCACGCCGGAGGTGACCGCCTCCCTGGAGCGGGCCAACGCCGCCGCCATCCCGACCGTGAAGCTGGCCGGCGTGGACGCCGCGTACTGGTGTCGGACGCCGGAGAAGAACCACCTGCGCTGGGTCATGCCCCATCCGGAGGAGCAGCTTCTGGACGCTCTCGCGCGGCTGCACGCGGCGGGGCGCTCCAGCCTCGGCGACGGCACCCGGCTCGTGGGCTCCTTCCGTGCTCACGGCCTCACCGTGCCGGTCTGGGACCTGCCGAGCGAGGTCGGGGCCGAGGACGTGGAGAAGCCGGCCGCCGAGTTCGCCGAGCGACTGGCCGCCGCCCTCGCCGTGACGGAACCGCTGACGGCGGACGAGCGCCGGGCGCGCGGCGGACTCACCAACCGGCAGGTCACGCTTAGCTGACTTCCGCGCGGGGGGACCACGGCTGACCGGTCGGTCAGCCGTGGAGCCGGCCCGCCCTGTAGGTGACTCCTGTCACAACTCCCCGCCGCGCCGGGGAAATCGGTGTCCGAATAGCCCAGGCGGAATTTGCGAACCGCCGATCTCTTGTTACCGTTCCAGTAGCCCGGTTGCTGGTGCATCCCCCGTCGCCAGCAACCGGGTCTTTCCATGTCCGCACCCGGTGTACAGCGCGCCGGTGGACGTCAACCGCCCGGTGCGCGCTAAGAGTTGCTGCCCGAGCGCAGCAGCAGCGCCCCGTCGGTGCCGTGTGCGGCGAACTCGGTGACGGCCGTGTAGGCGTCCGGTCCGCCCCGGCTGCGTTCGCGGGGCGTCTCGCAGGTGGCGGGCTCGTCGTCGGCGCCCGTGACACAGCGCATCTGCACGGTCCGGCCGCCCGGCCCCATCAGGCTCAGCACGGAGTCCAGCGACTCGCCGGTGGCGTTGCGGTAGTAGGTGCGCGCCCAGGTGTCCGTGCCCTGGGTCAGCACACAGGTCTGCGCCTCGATGCCGTCGGGCGAGGTGAGTCCGGGGCCGCAGCGTGCGGCGGTGGCGAGGCCCAGACCGAGCAGGAACGGGGAGCGGCCGGAGTGGGTCGTGCGGACCTTGGCGTCGCCACGGGGCGCGGCCGGTACGGCGGCCCGGCCGGTGTCTGCCCCCTGCCCCGCCGACGCCACGGCCAGCGGCAGTGCGGCGACGGCCGCCACGATGCCCAGGAGGGCGAGCAGACGAAGCTTTCGGCCGTCCGGCCCGCCGCGGAGCGGCTGGGGGGCGCTGTGTCCCCGGGAATGACGCGGCATGGACGGAACAGTACGAGCGGACGGGGCCCGTCCGCCGCGTCCGCGCCCGACACCCCCTACAACTCGGGTGCGCTCACACCCGTACGAGTGAGGGCGTCGACCACGGCGTCCACCACGGCCTCCACGTCGGGCACCCACGGCGAGGCCGAGCCGGGCAGCGGGGCACGCTCCCAGCGGACGGTGCCCTGGCCGGTCTCCGACGGGGGCAGGGCGACATAGCCGCCCTCGCCGTGGAAGCGCAGGGAGCCGGGAACGAAGTCCTTGGCGTAGAGCAGTTCGCCGAGCTGCTCCATGGAGTACGGCTTGACCAGCAGCGCCCACCGGGTCGGCGAGGCGATCACCGGGCCCAGCCGCATGCCGCGCCGGTCGAGCAGGGCGAGCGCGCGGGAGGCGGCGAGCGCCGGCAGACTGACCGCGCAGGGCGCCTTGCCGCCGGTGGCCATGATGACCGGCGCGCCCGGCCGGTTGGTCCACCACCAGCGCACCAGGCGCGCGTCGGTGCTGGCCGCGAGCAGGCCGGGGTCGAAGGGGTGCGCGCCGGGCACCGTGCACTCCGGGTCCGGGCAGGCGCAGCGGGCCCGCCCCTGTGGGTCCGGGGCCACACCCGGGAGTACGGGCCACTGCCATTGCGTCGCGAAGGTCAGGGCCGCGCTGATCAGCTCAGGCTGCCCGTCGTTCCGCCTGGACAGGAGCCTGCGTCGCCTTCCGAGGATCTCGCGCATGAGCGCTCGTTCCTTTCCGTTGCACCGCTGGCAACACCGTGGTCCACATCACACCATGTGTCGATCGATTCACTGTGCGTACCTGTTGGCGCATCACACCCCTGCGCACGGCAGGGGGAACCCCAGGGGTCGAGCGTGGGCCGCGCCCATGGTGCGTCTCTCACACGCACGGCTGCGGCATGGGGGTGGCGAAGTCTGGCGTTTCGCCGTCGCGCGTGGTTCTTCCGCCTCCGCCACGGGAGGATGGGGCTCGGCCGTCGGTGGCTATGACGCCCGGGTCCGTCGCCAGGTTCCGGGCGGTCCCCAACCACCCCTGGCCTTCTCCGAGTACGTACCCATCACGACCGCTGTGACGCTCCGTGGAGCAAGGCCAGTCGACCGCAATGAACCGATACCCGAGACAGTTTTCAGCCAACTTGCCAGTAAGGCAAGGACTTCGGGAAAAACCTCGTCCGCCCCATGGACACCAGGAATCCCCGCAGGACAATGCTGGACATCCCCTCACGAGTGCGTGTACATGTGGAGACACTGCCAGCGGCGCAGAATGACATGGGGGTTTGCGATGCTTCTGAGCTATACGCACCGGTCTGAAAGCCGGACACCATGAACGCCCCGCACCCTCCGAAAGTGGCCGGAATCGATCCAACGGTTCCCACGCCCGTCCACACTGTCGCGCCCACCCCTCCCGCCCCCGGGGCCGGCCCCGCCCCGGACACCGCCCCCGTCCCCGCTCCCCCACCCGCCCGCGCCCGGCGCCGTCCTCCAGGACCGGCTGGCCGGCTGGGTCTCGGACCTGACGACCCTCCACGAACTCACCGAGCGCCTCACGCGCACCAGCACCATGGACGCCGCCCTGCACGAACTGCTGGGCGCCGGGGCGTCCCTCGTCGGCGCCCGCCGCGGCCTGGTCGTCCTGGAACCCGGCGCCGGCATCGGCCCCCGCACCACCCTCGGCCTCGGTCTCGGCCGCGCCGACCTCGGCCTCATCGAGACCGTGCCCCGCGGCGCCCTGCCGTACGACACGGGCGCGGCGCCGAGGCCGTCCACCCCGACCTGCTCGCCGAGGTCGGCCTCGACCCCCGCCACCGCGAGGTGGCCGTCCGCCTCGGCTACGCCGCCAGTTACGCCCTGCCCCTCGCGACCGGATCCGCGGGCCGCCTCGGTGCCGCCGTCTGGTTCTACGACGAACCGGCCGAGCCGCACGAGCGGCGGCGTCACCTCGCCCGCCTGTACGTCCGGCACGCCACCGAGCACCTCGCCCGGCTGCTGGAGGTGGAACGCACGCGCGCGTCCATGGCGACCATCACCGCGGAGCTGCTGCCTTCCCGGCTGCCCCGGGTGGCCGGCGTCCAGCTCGCCGCCCGGCACCGCACCGGCCCGCGCGGCGGAGGCGACTGGTACGACGCCCTGCCGCTGCCGGACGCCGCACTCGGCCTGTCCGTCGGCTCGGTCACCGGCTCGGGGCCCAGCGCGGTGGCCGCCATGGGCCGGCTGCGCGCCTCCCTGCGGGCGTACGCCGTGATGGAGGGCGAGGACCCGGTGGCCGTCCTGTCCGACCTGGAGCTGCTGCTGCGGCTGACGGAGCCCGCCCGCTCGGCCACCGCCCTGTTCGCCTTCTGCGAGCCCGCCCTGCGCAAGGTCACCCTGGCCGGCGCCGGACACAGCCCGCCGCTGCTCATCGGGGAGCGGCGCACCGAGTTCGCCGAGACCTCCGTCTCCGCACCGCTCGGCATGCTCGCCTGCTGGGAGGCGCCCAGCGTGGAGATCCAGGCGGAGGCCGGGGAGACGGTCCTGCTCTACACGGACGGGCTGCTGCACCGTACCGGCGACCCGATGGACCGCGCCTTCGCCCGGCTGCACGCGGCCGCCGCGGGCGTCCCGCGCGCGGTGCGCCACGACCCTGGGGCCGTCGCCGACCACGTCCTGCGCACGGTCCTGCCGGACGGGCTGGAGGCGGCCGACAGCGACGAGGACGTGGTCCTGCTGGCGGCCCGCTTCGACTGAACCGCGCGCCCGGCGCTCGAACCGAGCCGTGCGCCGGCGCTCCGGTCCAGAGCCGTGCGCCCGGGACCGGCATGACCGGGCATAACAGGTCATCCGGCCGGGCCCGCCCGCGGTACGACCGTACGATGATGGAGGTCCCCGCTCGGCCACAAGCAGGAGCGTCGCGGGCCCCGGGGGAGATCACATGGCGTATCGAGGAGGATCACGTGTCCGACGAGCTCAACCCGGCTGTGCCCGACTCCGCTACCGCGGAGGGCGCCGAGACCGAGTCCGACGAGCCCATCAAGCAGCGGAAGAACGGCCTGTACCCGGGCGTCTCCGACGAGCTGGCCGAGAACATGAAGTCCGGCTGGGCCGACACGGAGCTGCGTGACCTGGAGCCGGTCGAGCAGGCCGGGCACACCGCCCGCCGCCGTGCCGCGCTCTCCGCCCGCTTCCCGGGCGAGCGCCTGGTGATCCCGGCGGGCAACCTGAGGACCCGCTCGAACGACACGGAGTACCCCTTCCGCGCCTCCGTCGAGTACACCTACCTCACCGGCGACCAGACCGAGGACGGCGTCCTCGTCCTGGAGCCCACCACGGACGGCCACCAGGAGACGATCTACCTCCTGCCGCGCTCCGACCGCGAGAACGGCGAGTTCTGGCTCTCCGGCCAGGGCGAGCTGTGGGTCGGCCGCCGCCACTCCCTCACCGAGTCCGAGGCGCTCTACGGCATCCCGGCCGCCGACGTGCGCGAGCTGGCCGAGCAGTTGCGCGAGGCCACCGGCCCGGTCCGCGTGGTGCGCGGGCACGACGCCGGCATCGAGGCGGCCCTGACCGACAAGGTCACCGCCGAACGCGACGAGGAGCTGCGCGTCTTCCTCTCCGAGGCCCGGCTGGTCAAGGACGAGTTCGAGGTCGGCGAGCTGCAGAAGGCCGTCGACTCCACGGTCCGCGGCTTCGAGGACGTCGTGAAGGTCCTCGACAAGGCCGAGGCGACGAGCGAGCGCTACATCGAGGGAACGTTCTTCCTTCGCGCCCGCGTGGAGGGCAACGACGTCGGGTACGGCACGATCGCCGCCGCCGGCCCGCACGCCTGCACCCTGCACTGGGTCCGCAACGACGGCCCGGTCCGCTCCGGCGACCTCCTCCTGCTCGACGCGGGCGTGGAGACGCACACGCTGTACACCGCCGACGTCACGCGCACCCTGCCCGTCAGCGGCACGTACACCGAGATCCAGAAGAAGATCTACGACGCCGTGTACGAGGCCCAGGAGGCCGGCATCGCGGCCGTGCGGCCGGGCGCCAAGTACCGCGACTTCCACGACGCCGCCCAGCGCGTGCTCGCCGAGAAGCTCGTCGAGTGGGGACTGGCCGAGGGCCCGGTCGAGCGCGTGCTGGAGCTGGGCCTCCAGCGCCGCTGGACGCTGCACGGCACCGGTCACATGCTGGGCCTGGACGTCCACGACTGCGCCGCCGCGCGCGTGGAGACGTACGTCGACGGCACGCTGGAGCCGGGCATGGTGCTCACGGTCGAGCCGGGCCTGTACTTCCAGGCCGACGACCTGACGGTTCCGCAGGAGTACCGGGGCATCGGCGTCCGCATCGAGGACGACATCCTCGTCACGGAGGACGGCAACCGGAACCTGTCCGCCGGGCTGCCGCGGCGGTCCGACGAGGTCGAGGCGTGGATGGCGGCCCTGAAGGGCTGACCGGCACGGACCGTACGAACGGAACGAACGGTAGGAACAAGGCGATGATGGCCGGGCACCGTGGCGGTGCCCGGCCATCGGCACGGGGGCGGGCGCGCGAAGGTCTCACGCGCCCGGGGGGAGGGTGTGCGTGGACGGTCTCCGGTCCGGCGCGGGCGTGGACCTGCATCTCGAACCCGACGCGGCGCGCACCGATGAGGGGGCCACCGAGGACGGGGCGCGCCGATGACGGGCGAGTCCGCCACCGGGCGCGCAGCCACCAGGGCCAGGCCACCGTCCGGCACGCCGACCACCAGGCCAAGCCACCATCCGGCACGCCGGCCACCAGGCCAAGCCACCGTCGGCAGCCGATCGGGCCCCGGGCTGCCCGGGTGGGCCGGGGCCCCGGGTGCCTCACGCACGCCTGCCCTCCGGCTGACCCGGCCCGCCTCACGCGCGCGTGCCGGCCGCTGCCGCACGCACCCCGGCGCCCCGCCGGCCCGTCAGGCCGTGAGCAGGGTGGGGTCCTTCGTCCACTTGAGGATCTTGTCGAAGCTGACCACCGTCCCGCCCCGGCCCGGCTTGGGCCCGATGTGGACGTGGTCGGCGAGTTCGCGGATCAGACACAGGCCGCGGCCGTGCTCGGCGTCCGGGCGGGCGGGCCGGATGTCCTGGGTACGGACACAGCCGGGCCCCCAGTCGGCCACCTCGATACGGCACTTCTCGCCGTCGAGGTACGCGGTCACCCGGTACGCCTCCGAGGCGCCGGGCGCGCTGTCCCCGCCGTGCTCGACGGCGTTCGCGCAGGCCTCGCTCAGGGCGACGGACAGATCGTACGAGACCTCCGGATCGACGCCCGCCGTCTCCATGGTGCCGATCAGTAACCGCCGGGCGAGCGGCACGCTCGCGGCGTCACGCCGCAGATGGAGTGACCACCAGATGCTCATGCTCCAGCCTCCCGGCCGCGGCTCGACATACCGTTACGTATTGCCGCCCGTAGGCGGCCGTAAGCACTGCGTGGGCGTGACTCCGCCCATACAGCCGATGCGCCGGGGGAGGAATCGGTGTATGAAGGACGGCCCGGCCGCCCCGCCGTAGGCACCCGGCGGGCTCAGTGCGATGATGACCCCGCCATGACTGCCCCCCACCCGCGCACGGCGCGCCCCGGAGCCGGGCTCCGGCTGCTGCGGGCCGCGGTGTTCGCCGCGGTCTGCGTCGCGCTGGCCGCGGCCGGGCACACCCTGGCCTCCTGCGCGAGCGTGCCGCTGTGGACGCTGGGCGCGGGCTTCCTCGGCTCCTTGCTGCTCGTGGCCCCGCTCGCCGGGCGGGCCCGTTCGCTGCCGGGTATCGCCGCGCTCCTCGCCCTCGGCCAGGCCGTGCTGCACACGCTGTTCGGACTGGGCCGGCACGGGGCCGCGGCGGCCTCCGACGCGATGACCATGCCGTCGATGCCGTCGTCCGGGCCGGCAGGTTCCGCCGGCGGGGCGTTGAGCGACAGCGCGCTCGTCGAGCAGGCCGCGCGCCTGGTGTGCGGCTCGGCCCCGTCGTCCCTGACCCCGGGGCACGCCTTCCGGCTGCTGCTCGACGCGCGTCTCATCGACCGCGCCGGCCGCCCCACGGGCGCCCTGCCCGTCCTGCACCACGCGCACGACGTCACCGGCTCCGCCACGGGGCTGCTGCCCTCGCTGCCGATGCTGCTCGGCCACCTGCTCGCGGCCGTCACCGCCGGCTGGCTGCTGCGCCGCGGGGACCTCGCCGTGCTGCGGCTGATCGAGCTGTCGGCGCACGGAGTCGTGGAGGGGGCGCTCGTACGGTCCCTGCGCGCGGCGCTCGCGCTGGCGCACGCCCTGTGCGCCGGGCTGCTGCCCACCGACGAGCCCGGCCCGCGCGGCCGTCGTACCGACCGCGACGAGGCACCGGCCCCGCACACCGCCGTACTCCAGCACACGGTGATCCGGCGCGGCCCGCCCGCCGCCGCGTTCCTCCTCGCCGCCTGACGCGACCCCCGCTCCACGGACCCGGTGGGCCGCCGACGCGCGGCACGCGCGCGTGCGCGTCTTTTTCCAGTGGTACGGCCCGCACGTCGGCCACGCACGCGCGTATTCCTCTTCATCACCGGACCTGACTCAGAGTGGAGTACTTCCTTCCATGAAGGCTTCTCGTATCGCCGCCGCCGCTGCCGTCGCCGGCTCCGCCGTCCTCGCCCTCTCGGCTCCCGCCTTCGCGCACGTCGGCGTGCAGCCGGAGGGCACCGCGGCCAAGGGCGGTTACGCGGTCGTGGACTTCAAGGTCCCCAACGAGCGCGACAACGCCTCGACCACCAAGATCGAGGTCAACCTCCCGGCCGACCACCCGATCGCCTCGGTGATGCCGCAGCCGATCCCCGGCTGGAAGATCGACGTCACCAAGTCCAAGCTCGACAAGCCGCTGACGATGCACGGCGAGAAGATCGACGAGGCCGTCACCAAGGTGACCTGGACCGCCGACGGCGGCAAGGGCATCGCGCCCGGCTACTTCCAGAAGTTCCCCCTCTCCCTGGGCGCCCTGCCCGAGGACACCGACCAACTGGTGTTCAAGGCGGTGCAGACGTACTCGAACAAGGAGGTCGTCCGCTGGATCGAGGTGCCGCAGAAGGGCCAGGACGAGCCGGAGAACCCGGCCCCCGTCCTGGAGCTGACCGCCGCCTCCGACGACGACCACCACGGCACCACAGCCGCCGCCGACGACGACGCGGACGGCAAGAGCGGGAAGACGGCCGCGGCCGAGGACTCCGGCAGCGGCAGTGACACCACCGCGCGCGTGCTCGGCGTGATCGGCATCGTCGTCGGCGTCGCGGGCGTGGCCTACGGCGTCCTCGCGGGCCGCCGCCGCACCGCCTGAGCCCCTTTCCCCAGCGCGCGCCGGGCGTCGTGCGGCTCCGTCCGCCGGCCCCGGCCGAGGACGCCCGTCGTACGACCCCGGTGCGCGCCGGATTTCACACATCTGGGACATTTTCCTATGCGCAAGAAGACGTTCGCCGCGGCCGTGACGCTCGCCGCCGCCACCCTGACCCTCTCCGCCTGCGGCACCGGCGACGACAGCGGCGCGCCGGTCGCCGTCGTCTCCGGAGGGTCGGACGCGGGCAAGGCCGCCACCGTTCTCGACCAGCCGTTCACGAAGCCGGACCTGGTCCTCACCGACACCCACGGCAAGAAGTACGACCTCCGCAAGGAGACCGAGGGCCACCCGACCCTGCTCTACTTCGGCTACACGCACTGCCCCGACATCTGCCCCGCGACGATGAGCAACATCGCCGTCGCCCGCAAGACGCTGCCCAAGGCCGAGCAGAACGATCTGCGGGTCGTCTTCGTCACCACCGACCCCGGCCGCGACACCCCCGCCGAACTGGGCAAGTGGCTCAAGGGCATCGACTCCCGGTTCATCGGTCTGACCGGTGACTTCGCCGCCGTCAAGACCGGTGCCCGCTCGGTCGGCATCTCCGTGGAACCGACGACGAAGGACAAGAACGGCAAGCTCGTCTCGGTGCACGGCACCCAGGTCATCGCCTTCTCCCCGAAGACGGACGCCGGCTACGTCCTCTACGGCGAGGACACCACGGTCGACGACTACAGCCGGGACCTGCCCAAGCTCGTCAGGGGAGCCAACCCGTGACACGTCCCACGGCCGTCCTGGCCGCCGGTGCCCTCGCCGGTGCCCTGGCCCTCACGGGCTGCTCCGGATCCGGCTCCGACTCCGGCCCGGACCGGGCCGAACTGTCCGTCAGCTCCCCGTACATGCCCAAGCCCGTCTCCGCCGACATGGCCGCCGGCTTCCTGACGATCACCAACGAGGGCGGCGCCGGGGACGAGCTGACCTCGGTCAGCAGCGACGTCGCCGGCGAGGTGACCATGCACAGCACGCAGGGCGGCGCCATGGCGGAGAAGTCCTCCTTCGCGGTGCCCGCCCACGGCCGGCTCGTGTTCGAGAGCGGCGGCAACCATCTGATGTTCGAGAAGCTGAGGCGCGCGCCGAAGCAGGGCCAGACGGTCACGGTGAAGCTCACGTTCGCCCGGTCGGGGCACCTCACCGTCGAGATGCCGGTGGAGTCCGCCACGTACCACCCGTCGACCGGCCACTGAGGGAGGGACCACCGTGACCCGGACCATCACCCCCCGCCTGCGGTACCTGGTGCTGTTGTTGCTCGCCGTCACCGGCGCGCTGCTCGCGGGCGCCGGACCGGCCTCCGCGCACGCGGCACTGACCGGCAGCGACCCCGCGCAGGGGGTGGTGGCCGACAAGGCACCCACCCAGGTGTCGCTCACCTTCTCCGAGAAGGTGGCGATGAACGACGACTCCCTGCGCGTCCTCGACCCCCGGGGCAGGCCGGTCCAGACGGGCAGCCCGGCGAACATCAGCGGGACGACGTACGCCGTGCGGCTCAGGAACGGCCTCGGCAAGGGCACCTACACCGTCACCTACCAGGTCGTCTCGGCAGACAGCCATCCCGTCTCCGGCGCCTACACCTTCTCCATCGGCGCGCCCTCGCAGACCGTCGTGCAGGGCACCGGACCGGCCGCGGGCGGCGGAGTGGTGGGCGGGCTGTACGCGTTCGGACGGTACGTGTCCTACGCCGGTTTCCTCGTGCTCGCCGGCGGCGCGGCGTTCGTGCTCGCCTGCTGGCAGCGCGGCGCGGGCGTACGGGCCCTGCAACGGCTGGTGGCCGGCGGCTGGGTCGCGCTGACCGCGGCCACCCTGTGGCTGCTGCTCCTGCGCGGCTCGTACACCACCTCCGGCAAGCTCGCCGATGTCTTCGACCTCGGTCTGCTCGGCCAGGTGCTCCAGACCAAGACCGGTGCCGCGCTGGTCTCGCGGCTGCTGCTGCTCGCCGCCGCCGCCGCGCTGTTCGTCGCCGTTCTCTTCGGCACCTACACCCGGCGCGAGGAGCCGCAGGAGAAGCGCGACCTGACCTTCGGCCTCGCGGTCGGCGGGGGCGTCGTCGCGGCCGGACTGGCGACCAGTTGGGCGATGGCCGAACACGCCTCCACCGGGCTCCAGCCGGGCATCGCCATGCCGGTCGACGTCGTCCATCTGCTGGCCGTCGCCGCCTGGCTGGGCGGGCTCACCGCACTGCTGGTCGCCCTGTACCGGGCGCCCGCCGAGACCCCGGTCGGGCGCGCCGCCGTACAGCGGTTCTCCCGGGTGGCCTCCGGTTCCGTCCTGGCGCTCGTCGCCACCGGCGTCTACCAGTCCTGGCGGCAGCTCGGCTCGTGGTCGGCGTTCACCGACACGCGGTACGGGCAGCTACTGCTGGCCAAGATCGCGCTGGTGGCGCTGCTGGTCGGTGTCGCGGCGCTGTCCCGGCGCTGGACGGCCCAGCTCACGGACCCGGCCGTCCGCACCGGGAAGGCGAAGAAGGACCGGGCCAGGGAACAGGTCACCGCGTCCAGGGCGACCCGTGCCGACGATGGCTCCGGCGCCGGTGCCGGGCAAGGCGCCGGTGCCCGTGCCGACCAGAAGGCCGGTGCCCGTGCCGACCAGGCGGCCGGTGCCGGTTCAGGTGACTTCCGGCGTGCCGCCCAGCTCGCCCGGCAGCGCGCGGCCGTCGACGCCGCCCGGCAGAAGCGGCTGCGCGACGCCGACCCGCACCGCGCCGGCCTGCGTCGCTCGGTGCTCGCCGAGACCGGCGTCGCCCTGGCGCTGCTCGCCGTCACCACCGCGCTGACCCAGACCGAGCCGGGCCGCACCGAGCAGGAGGCCAGGGCCGCCACCTCGGCCGCGTCCGGCTCCGCCACCTCGGCCCCCTCCGGGGCCCTCACCCTGGACATGCCCTTCGACACCGGCGGCACCGACGGCAAGGGCGTCGTCAGCCTCGACCTCGACCCCGCGCGCGTGGGCGGCAACGAGATGCACGTCTACGTCCAGCGCCCCAACGGCCGGGCCTTCGACGTCCCGGAGGTGAAGGTCTCCTTCACCCTGGCGGCGAAGAAGGTCGGCCCGTTGCCCGTGACCCCCGACCACATCACCACCGGGCACTGGTCGGCGAGCGAGGTGCAGATTCCGATGGCCGGCGACTGGACCGTCGCCGTCAAGGTCCGCACCTCCGACATCGACCAGACGACCGTCTCCAAGCACGCGCAGATCGGCTGAACCACCATGCCCGACCAGTCCCTCCCGCAGACCCGTACGCCCGGCACGCCGGTGGCCGGGCCGGTGTCCGGGGCGCGCGGGGTCTCCCGGCGCGCCCTGCTCGGCACGGCCGGCGCCACCGGGCTCGCGCTCGGCGCGGCGGGCGGCGCCGCGGGCTACGCCGCCGCGCCCGCCCAGGCCGCTCCGCTGTCCTCGGTGGGCTCCGGCCGGGTGATGTTTCACGGGAAACATCAGCCCGGCATCACCGAGGGGCTCCAGGCCTGCGGCCATCTCGTCGCCTTCGACCTGACGGCGGGCGCGGGCCGCAGGGAGGCGGCGGCCCTGCTGCGCCGCTGGTCGGTGACGGCCGGACGGCTCATGGCGGGCGAGGCCGCCCCGCACGACGACACCGGCGTGGCGCGGGACGCGGGTCCCTCCTCGCTGACCCTCACCTTCGGCTTCGGTCGCGGTTTCTTCGCGCGGACCGGCCTGGAGAAGCAGCGGCCCGGCGCCCTCGACCCGCTGCCGGACTTCTCCTCCGACCACCTCGACAGGGCGCGCAGCGACGGCGACCTGTGGGTGCAGATCGGTGCCAACGACGCCCTGGTCGCCTTCCACGCCCTGCGCGCGATCCAGAAGGACGCGGGCTCGGCCGCACGGGTGCGCTGGCAGATGAACGGCTTCAACCGCACTCCGGGCGCCACGGCCCACCCCATGACGGCCCGCAACCTCATGGGCCAGCTCGACGGCACCCGCAACCCCAAGCCGGCCGACACCGACTTCGAGAAGCGGATCTTCGTGCCCGCGTCGGGCGAGCCCACGTGGATGGCGAACGGCTCCTACGCCGTCGTACGCCGGATCCGCATGCTCCTGGACGACTGGGAGAAGTTGTCACTGACGGCGCAGCAGCAGGTCATCGGGCGCCGCAAGGCCGACGGGGCACCGCTGTCCGGGGGCGACGAGACGACCCCTATGGACCTGGAGAAGACCGACGCCGACGGCGAGTACGTCGTCCCGCTCACCGCGCACGCCCGGATCACCCGGCCCGACAAGAACGGTGGCGCGGCCATGCTCCGGCGCCCCTTCTCCTACCACGACGGGATCGGCCCCGACGGCACGCCCGACGCCGGCCTCCTCTTCGTCTGCTGGCAGGCGGACCCGCTGCGCGGCTTCGTGCCGGTGCAGCGCAAGCTCGACCGGGGCGACGCGCTGTCGAAGTACATCCGCCACGAGGCGAGCGGGCTGTTCGCGGTGCCGGGCGGCGCGGCCGAGGGCGAGTACGTGGGGCAGCGCCTGCTGGAGGGCTGACCGCCGCCGCCCGTGCGGCCTGGCAGTGCCGGGCGACGGCTGCCGGAGGGCTGAGACCGCGTACGCACATCGGCACCCGTCCGTGGGACGTTCCTGGTTGAAACCACCCGGCCGGGTGGATCCCGTGAGACGGCGGGACCGGCCGGCCACGCGGCCATTAGGGTGAGGGCATGCCAGCGAGCTATGCCTATCTCGGCCCGGAGGGCACCTTCACGGAGGTCGCCCTGCGCACGCTTCCGGAGGCGGCCACCCGGGAGCTGATCCCGTACGTGTCGGTGCAGTCCGCGCTGGACGCGGTACGGGCCGGCGAGGCCGAGGCCGCGTTCGTGCCGATCGAGAACTCGGTCGAGGGCGGGATCACCACCACCCTGGACGAGCTGGTCGCGGGCGCGCCGCTGACGATCTACCGCGAGGTGCTGCTGTCCATCACCTTCGCGCTGCTGGTCCGGCCCGGCACGAAGCTCACGGACATCAAGACCGTCTCCGCCCATCCCGCGGCCCAGCCGCAGGTGCGCAACTGGCTGCGCGCCCACCTCCCGGAGGCGGTGTGGGAGTCGGCCGCCTCCAACGCGGACGCCGCCCGCCTGGTCCAGGAGGGCCGCTACGACGCCGCGTTCGCCGGTGAGTTCGCCGCCGCCCGGTACGGCCTGGAGGCGCTGGAGACCGGCATCCACGACGCGGAGAACGCCCAGACCCGGTTCGTGCTGGTCGGCCGCCCCGCCCGGCCCGCCGCGCCGACCGGTGCCGACAAGACGTCGGTGGTGCTGTGGCAGCGGGACGACCACCCCGGTGCCCTGCGCGACCTGCTCGGCGAGTTCGCCTCGCGCGGCATCAACCTCATGCTGCTCCAGTCCCGGCCGACCGGCGCCGGTATCGGCAACTACTGCTTCTGCATCGACGCCGAGGGCCATATCGCCGACCGGCGGATGGCGGAGACGCTGATGGGCCTGAAACGCGTCTGCCTCCAGGTGCGTTTCCTGGGTTCCTATCCGCGCGCGGACATCACGCCGGACGCGGTCCGTCCGACGCTGCCGGGGACGTCGGACGAGGAGTTCATGGCGGCGTCGGACTGGGTGGCGCGCTGCCAGGACGGCCGGTTCTGAGCCGGCCGTTCCAGCGGTCGTACCTGGATACCAACGTTATCCACAGGAGTTATCCACAGGTGCCCTTCTCGACCTGGGGACAAGTCGACAGTGGGGGGCCCGACGGGTCGACAAATCGCCCTACACCACTCCGGCACCGCCACCCTCCATAGGGCCACCCTTCGCTCATCCGTTTGCTTCGATTCATCTTTTAGGGCGACCGTTTTCCACCCGAACGTGGGTGTCGATGGGGTTTGACCCGGGAATTCTTCAGCCGATCCGGGGTTTCCGGAGTGATCAATTCAGAAATCCACAGATCTTCCACACAGCCTGTGGATAACTTTTCGGAGGGTGCGGATCTCTGTGGACAACCGGGCCGCCAAATCCCGTCCGCCGCAAAGGGAATCCGGTCAACGCGGCGGTCGGAGCGTGGCCCGTCCCAGGGAGTGGGATGCTTTTCCTTGACACGTTCGGCAATTAGTGCATAACGGAACGTAAGCGGCGAATCGCAACACCCCGGAATAGTGATTCGTGAGCGGCGACCGGGCACCGGTAGCCTTGGCCCCGTGATTGACCTTCGCCTGCTCCGTGAGGACCCCGACCGTGTGCGCGCGTCCCAGCGCGCCCGTGGAGAGGACGTCGCGCTCGTCGACGCCCTCCTGTCTGCCGACGAGCGGCGCAGGTCATCCGGCGTCCGCTTCGACGAACTGCGCGCCGAGCAGAAGCAGCTCGGCAAGCTGATCCCCAAGGCCTCCCCCGACGAGAGGGCCGAGCTGCTCAAGCGTGCCGAGCAGCTCAAGGCCGACGTCAGGGCCGCCGACGCCGAGCGCGACGCGGCCGACACCGAGACCCAGGAGCTGCTGCTCCGGCTCGGCAACCTCGTCCACCCCGACGTGCCCGTCGGCGGCGAGGAGGACTTCGTCACGCTGGAGACGCACGGCACGATCCGTGACTTCGGTGCCGAGGGCTTCGAGCCCAGGGACCACCTGGAGCTGGGCCAACTGCTCGGCGCGATCGACGTCGAGCGCGGCGCCAAGGTCTCCGGCTCCCGCTTCTACTTCCTCACCGGTGTCGGCGCCCTGCTGGAGCTGGCCCTGGTGAACGCGGCGATCGCGCAGGCCTCCGCGGCCGGCTTCACGCCGATGCTCACCCCGGCGCTGGTCCGCCCGCAGTCCATGGCGGGCACCGGCTTCCCTCGGCCAGGCCGCCCAGGACGTCTACCACCTCGACAAGGACGACCTCTACCTGGTCGGCACCTCCGAGGTCCCGCTGGCGGCCTACCACATGGACGAGATCATCGACGCCGACCAGTTGCCGCTGCGGTACGCGCGCGGGCTTCTCGCCCTGCTTCCGCCGCGAGGCCGGCTCGCACGGCAAGGACACGCGGGGCATCTTCCGCGTACACCAGTTCGACAAGGTCGAGATGTTCTCGTACGTCGCTCCCGAGGACTCGCAGGCCGAGCACCAGCGCCTGCTGGCGTGGGAGAAGCAGTGGCTGGAGTCGCTGGAGCTGCCGTTCCGCGTGATCGACGTCGCCTCCGGTGACCTCGGCTCCTCGGCCGCCCGCAAGTACGACTGCGAGGCGTGGATCCCGACGCAGGGCAAGTACCGCGAGCTGACCTCGACCTCGGACTGCACCGAGTTCCAGTCCCGCCGCCTGTCCATCCGGGTCCGCGACGGCAAGCAGGTCAAGCCGCTCGCCACGCTCAACGGCACGCTGTGCGCCGTACCGCGCACGATCGTGGCGATCCTGGAGAACCACCAGCTTGCCGACGGCTCCGTCCGGGTCCCCGAGGTGCTGCGCCCCCTACCTGGGCGGACGCGAGGTCCTGGAGCCGGTGTCCCGGTGACCTTCCCGTACGGGCTCATCGCCACCGACCTCGACGGCACGCTGCTGCGCTCCGACGAGTCGATCTCGCGGCGCACCCGGGACGCGCTCGACGCGGCGACCGCGGCGGGCGCCGCGCACATCGTCGTCACCGGCCGCGCGGTGCCCTGGACCCGGCACATCCTGGACGACCTCGGCTACGACGGCCTCGCCGTCTGCGGCCAGGGCGCCCAGGTGTACGACGCCGGCAGCCACCGCCTGCTGACCTCCGTCACCCTGGACCGGCAGCTGGCGGGCGTGGCCCTGGCCAAGATCGAGGCCGAGGTCGGCCCGCTGTACCTGGCGGCCAGCCGGGACGGCCTGGACGGCGAGGTCCTGGTGGGCCCGGGGTACGCGGTCACGGGCAGGCTCCCCGCGACACCGTTCACGGACGCGTCCGACATCTGGGCCGCTCCGCTGAACAAGGTCTACATACAGCACCCGACGCTGGGCGACGACGAGCTGGCGGACGCCGCCCGGCGGGCGGCCGGCGGCTTCGTCACGGTGGCCATGGCGGGCGAGGGCATCGTGGAACTGCTCCCGCTCGGCCTGTCCAAGGCCACGGGCCTGTCCCTCGCCGCACGCCGGCTCGGCCTGAAGGCCGCCGACACGATCGCCTTCGGTGACATGCCCAACGACATCCCGATGTTCGCCTGGGCGTCCCGGGGCGTGGCCATGGCCAACGCCCACCAGGAACTGAAGGCGGTGGCCGACGAGGTGACGGCCTCCAACGAGGACGACGGCATCGCGGTCGTGCTGGAGCGGTCGCTGGCATAGCGCTCGCGCGTCGGGCCCGCGGCCCGGCACCGGGCGCGGAATGCGACGGGGGCCGCTCGCGCGGCCCCCGTACCTGTTCACGGTGTTCGCGGGGCGGAGCCGGTCCGGACACTCCGCCCGGACCGGCGTCAGGCCTCCCGTCGGGCCGCCGGCGGCCCCGCCGCGGCTACTCCTCGCCCGCCAGCTTCAGCGCCCGCAGCTTCTGCCCGGCGTACCAGGTGGCGAGCACGGTGACCGCCACCAGCAGCACGGTGGCCGTCGGCAGGCTCACCTCGGAGGTCACCAGGTCCCCGCCGGCCAGCTTGTGGGCGACGGCCAGCGACCACTGCTGGACGCTCAGCGTGCGCGCACCCGGTACCAGGGAGCCGAACAGCGCCTCCCAGACCAGGGCGTAGACGAGTCCGAAGACCACCGCGTGCCGCGAGACCGTGCCGAGCAGCAGGAACAGCGCCGAGTAGGCGATGGAGGAGACCAGCGCGGCGACCGTGTAGGCGACGGCGATCTGCTGGCCGTTGCCGTTCAGGATCAGGCCGGCGATCAGGGTCGGCACCGCCGAGAAGACCATGGTGACGGCGACGGCGACGATCAGCTTGGTCAGGATGATGGTGGGCCGCTTGAGCGGCTTGGACAGCAGGTAGACGACGGAGCCGTCGTCGATCTCCGGTCCGATCGCGCCCGTCCCCGCGATGACACCGATGATCGGCACCATGGTGGCGAGCGCGAACCCGCCGAGGACGTCCGCCGCCGTCTGGTCGTCGGCTCCGGTCAGGCCGCGCACGGCCACGGAGATCACGATCAGCAGCAGCGGCAGCGCGCCGAGGATGAGGGCCCGGCGGCGGCCGAGCAGGGCCCGGTAGGTGAGTCGGGCGACGGTGGGGTCATACATCATGGGCCTCCTACGCCGCGACCAGGTACGAGAAGACGGACTCCAGGGACTCGTCGGACGGCGAGACCGTGAGCAGCCGGATGCCGTGGTCCCTGGCGACCTTCGGCAGCAGGGCGGTGAAACGGCCGAAGTCGACGGCCTGGACGCGCAGCGCGCCCTCGGTCACGTCGACCTCGATGCCGGACGTCGACGGGTCGGCGATCAGCGCGGCCGCGAGGGCGCGGTCGTCGCTGGAGCGCACCAGGTAGCGGTGCGGGCGGTCGGTCATCAGCCGGCGGATCCGGCGGAAGTCACCGCTGGCCGCGTGGCGCCCGGCGACGACGACCTCGATGTGCCGGGCGAGCTGCTCGACCTCCTCGAGGATGTGCGAGGAGAACAGGACCGTGCGGCCCTCGTCGCCCATCCTGCGCAGCAGCTCCATCAGTTGCATGCGCTGACGCGGGTCCATGCCGTTGAACGGCTCGTCCAGCAGGAGCAGCGACGGGTCGTGGACGAGGGCGCTCGCCATCTTCACGCGCTGCCGCATGCCCTTGGAGTACGTGGAGATCTTCCGATCCTGCGCGTACTCCATCTCGACCGTGGCGAGGGCGCGCTGGGCCGCCTTGGCGCCCAGGCCGTGCAGCTCGGCGTTGGCGACGACGAACTCGCGGCCGGTGAGGAAGTCGTACATCGCCTCCCGCTCGGGGACGATGCCGATGTGCCGGTAGATGGCCTCGTTGCGCCAGACCGGCTGCCCGTCGAGGGTGACCGTGCCGGTGGAGGGCGCGAGGAAGCCGCCCATCATGTTGATCAGGGTGGACTTCCCGGCGCCGTTGGGGCCGAGCAGACCGGTGACGCCGGGGCCGATGGTCATGGTGATGTCGTTGACGGCGACGACGTTGCCGAACCAGCGGGACACGTGGTCGATGGTGAGCGTGGTCACAGTCCCACCTTCTTGTAGCGGCGGTTCAGGAGGCCGTAGCAGGCCGCGATCAGGGCCAGGACGAGGACGACGTACACGGCGCCCTCGCCGCTGGACGGGCCGACCCCGCCGGGGAAGCCGGAGCTGCCGCCGAGGAAGGCGTGCTGCACGCCGTCGATCAGCGTGACCGGCGAGAACAGGCCGATCCACGGGACGGCGTCGCTGCTGCCCTGGGAGTCGGCGATGGCCTGGAGCGTGGACACGGCGCCGTAGGAGATGGTCAGCACGGCGATGACGGCGGCGATGCCGAAGCCCCGGCGCGGGGTGAAGGCGGCGATGACCAGGCCGATGCCGGCGAAGAGCAGGGAGAGCAGGGCCACGCAGACCAGTCCTTGGCCGAATTTCTCGGTCTGGTGGGCGAAGCCCATCTTGGACAGCAGCGCGCCGATGTACATCACGAGCAGCGGGGCGCCGGTGAGCACGAACAGGGCCGAGGCGAGCGCCGCGAACTTCGCGCGGACGTAGTCGATGCTCTCGATGGGCCGCGAGAAGTACAGCGGTACGGTCTTGAAGCGCAGGTCGCGCGAGACCGCCTGGGGAGCCTGCGAGGCGACGTACAGGCTGATCACGGCCTGCATGGTGATCGCGTAACGGGTGTACGACACCGGCAGTTCGTGCGCCTTGGTGGCGACGGCGACGGCCACCATGATGGCGGCGGGCACGCACATCACCGCGAACAGCAGCATGGGCAGCACCTTGGACTTCACCGACCGGCCGAGGCCGTAGGCGCCGCGCAGGGACTGCGAGTACAGCGAGCGGCGGGCGTAGGCGCGGCCGAGACGGGGGCCGTCGTAGCCGCGGTAGCCGATGTCGTGGATGCGGGACCGGTCGCCGGTGGGCGCTGCCGGGGAATGCTCAACCGCCATGGCCGACGGCCTCCTTCCGCTGTTCGTCGCCGCTGGTGAACACCTCGGAGATGTGGTGCCGGCGCTGTTCCATGCGCACCAGGCCGAGCCCGAGGTCCGCGACCACGTCACGGACGAGGTCGTACGTCTCCTCGCCCGCGGCGGTCAGCAGCAGGATGTGTCCGGCGCCGGGCAGGCCGCCCGCCTCGGCGTGCGTGTCGACCCCGCGCGCGTGGAGCGCCTCGCGGACCGCGCGGGTGCCGTCGGGGTGGCTGTCGCTGTCGGTGACCTCGATGGCGAGGGTGGTCGTGGTCTGGGTGAAGTCGGTGGTGGAGCTGGAGCGCAGGAGCTTGCCGCCGTCTACGACGACGACGTGGTCGCAGGTGCGTTCCAGCTCGCCCAGCAGGTGGGAGGTGACCAGGACGGAGATGCCGAAGTCGGTGTGGATGCGGCGGATCAGGCCGAGCATCTCGTCGCGGCCGACCGGGTCCAGGCCGTTGGTCGGCTCGTCCAGGAAGACCAGCCGCGGATCGTGCACCAGCGCCTGGGCGAGCTTCACCCGCTGCTTCATGCCGGTCGAGTAGCCGCCGATCGGGCGGTACCGCTCCTCGTACAGGCCGACGTGGCGCAGGGTGTCGGCGGTGCGTTCGCGGGCCGCGGTGGGCGGCAGGCCGGACATGCGGGCCATGTGCACGACGAACTCGGTGGCCGAGACGTCCGGCGGCAGGCAGTCGTGCTCCGGCATGTACCCGACGCGCTCGCGGATGGCGGCGCCCTCGGTGGCGACGTCGAGGCCGAGCACCTCGGCGCGGCCCTCCGTGGCGGGGGACAGACCCAGCAGGATCTTGATCAGGGTGGACTTGCCGGCGCCGTTGGCCCCGACGAGCCCGGTCACACCGGGTCCGATGTCCACGGACAGCCGGTCGAGCGCGGTCACCCGGGGGAACCGCTTGCTCAGGCTTTCGGTCGCGATCACAGTCACGCCCCTGACAGTAGTGACCCGGACCACGCCGGTCGTCAGACCTCAGAGCCGTTCCACGTCAGACCCAGGTAGGACGGGCCCCTGAGGGAGGCCTGTCCAGGGGTGGTCCCGGACGGCCCCGCGGCGGTCGTCCACAGTCCGGGATCTTCCCTATTGACGCCTCCTCTAACAACTGTCACATTCACCAGTGTCAAGTTACGGACGCGTACCGCGGTCGACGGGACGAGTCGCCGGGACGACGGGACGGGGCGGCATGACGACGGCAGTGAGCAGCGGACTCTCCGTGGAACTACGGGGCTTCAGAAGGGTGCAGCGCCTCGCCTACGAGTGCGCCGAGGCGGTCGCCGCCCGTCTCGAACCCGGTGTGACCGAACGCGAGGCGGCCCGGATGCAGCGCGAGTGGCTGCGTGAGCGCGGGGTGCGGGACTGGTTCCACCTCCCCTTCGCCTGGTTCGGGGACCGCACGGCGTTCACGGGCTTCCGCGTCCCGCTCCAGTTCTTCCCGACCGGCCGCGCGCTGGAGCCCGGGATGCCGTTCATCCTGGACATGGCCCCGGTGTACGAGGGGTACACGGCGGACATCGGCTACTCGGGCTCGCTGGGCGTGAACCCCGTGCACAACCGGTTGATGGCCGATCTGGAAGCGCACCGCGAGCTGATCCTGCGCGAGGTGCGCGAGCGGCGCCCGCTGCGGGAGATCTACGAGGACGTGGACCGCCTCATGATCCGCCAGGGCTATGCCAACCGGCACCGGGCGTATCCCTTCGGGGTGATCGCCCACAAGGTGGACCGGGTGAGGCAGCGCCGCTGGTCGCCGCACCTGTTCGGGTTCGGCACGCAGTCCCTCAAGGGTCTGGCCGCCGACGCGCTGCACGGCCACCGCGAGGGCTGGTCGCCGCTGTGGTCGCCGTACCGCTTCTCGGACCACCCGCCGCGGCCGGGTCTGTGGGCGGTCGAACCCCACCTCGGCTTCCGCGGCACGGGGGCCAAGTTCGAGGAGATCCTGGTGGTGACCGACTCACGGGACCCCGGGGAGAGCGCCTTCTGGCTGGATGACGACCTGCCGCACCTGCGGCGCTGGGCGGAGGAGAAGTGACACGGAAAGACGCGCGTGAGCGCTGGGTGCGGACCGGCGGGGTCGAGCTGTGCGTGGCCGAGCTGGGCGACCCCGAGCGGCCGACGGTCGTCCTGCTGCACGGCTACCCGGACAGCAAGGAGGTCTGGTCGCAGGTCGCGGACCGGCTCGCCGACCGCTTCCACGTGGTCCTGTACGACGTCCGGGGCCACGGCCGCTCGACGGCGCCCCGGCCGCTGCGCGGAGGCTTCACGCTCACCAAGCTCACGGACGACTTCCTCGCCGTCGTGGACGCGGTCAGCCCGGACCGGCCGGTGCATCTCGTCGGGCACGACTGGGGCTCGGTGCAGTCCTGGGAGTTCGTCACGGTCGCCCGCACCAAGGGCCGGATCGCCTCCTTCACCTCGATCTCCGGGCCCTCCCTCGACCACTTCGGGCACTGGATCGACGCGCGCGTGAGGCGTCCGACGCCCCGCCGGGCCGGCCAGCTCCTCGGCCAGGGCGCCCGGTCCTGGTACGTCTACCTGCTGCACACCCCGGTCCTGCCGGAACTGGCCTGGCGCGGCCCGCTCGGCAGGCGCTGGCCGAAGATCCTGGAGCGGGCCGAGCGGATCTCCGACGGCGACTACCCCACCGCCTCCCTGCCCACCGACGCCGCGCACGGCGCCTGGCTGTACCGGGACAACATCCGCGCACGGATGCGCAGGCCGCGCCCGGACGCGTACGCACACGTGCCCGTGCAGCTCATCACCCCCCAGGGCGACGCGTTCCTCTCCGAGCGGCTCTACGACGACCTGGACCGGTGGGTGCCACAACTGACCCGCCGCACGCTCCCGGCCGGGCACTGGGTCCCGCGTACCCGGCCCGACCAGGTCTCGGCCTGGATCGACGGGTTCGTCACGTCCGTGGAGGAGGGCCGTCCCGCCCCGGAGGCCACCGGCCGCCACGCCGACCGCTTCGCCGGGCAGTTGGTGCTGATCACCGGCGCCGGCAGCGGCATCGGCCGGGCGACGGCGTTCGCCTTCGCGGAGGCCGGCGCGCGCGTGATCGCCGTCGACCGGGACGCCGACGCCGCGACCCGCACCGCCGAACTGTCCCGGCTGGCCGGTGCGACCGACGCCTGGGCCGAGCCCGTGGACGTCTCCGACGAGCAGAGCATGGAGAAGCTCGCCGAGAGGGTCCACCGCGAGTACGGCGTACCGGACGTGCTGGTCAACAACGCGGGCATCGGCCTGTCGGGCTCCTTCTTCGCCACGACGGCCGACGACTGGCGCAAGGTCCTGGACGTCAACCTGTGGGGGGTGATCCACGGTTGCCGGCTGTTCGGCGCGCGCATGGTCGAGCGCGGCCAGGGCGGCCACATCGTCAACATCGCCTCCGCCGCGGCGTACCAGCCCTCCCGCGCCCTGCCGGCCTACAGCACCTCCAAGGCGGCGGTGCTGATGCTCTCCGAGTGTCTGCGCGCCGAACTGGCCTCCCAGGACATCGGCGTCACGGCGGTCTGCCCCGGCTTCGTCAACACGAGCATCACCTCCACGGCCCGCTTCACCGGCGTCGACGAGGCCGAGCAGCGGCGCCGCCGGCAGCGGTCCGCCCGCCTGTACGGCCTGCGCAACTACCCACCGGAGAAGGTCGCCAACGCCATCCTGGACGCGGTGGCGCACAACAGGGCGGTGGCCCCGGTGACCCCGGAAGCCCGGGCCGCCCACCTGCTGTCCCGCTTCCTGCCGGGCACGCTGCGCAGGATCGCCCGGGTGGAACCGAGACTATGAGCCGGGGCTGGGTGCGGGCGAGCGCCCGCACACGCCACCCCACACCATCCGCCGCGGTGAAGATGTTCGCGAAACCGCCTGAACGGGGCACCAGTTGTCCACACCTTCGCCAATTCCCCTGTGGATAACCCCACTTGGTTGTGGACCAAACCCGCGAAGAAAAAAACCTGCGTGATCCGCGTCTCTCCCGCACGCTGGCCCCATGGACGAACGACGCACCGTGAAGGTGTCCAAGTACCTCTCCAGACACCTGCGCCACCAGCCCGAGCGCATCGGGATCACGCCGGACCCGGGCGGCTGGGTGAAGATCGACACCCTGATCGCCGCGGCCACCGCGCACGGATTCCGGTTCACGCGCGAGGAACTGGACCATGTCGTCGCCACGAACGACAAGCAGCGCTTCGTGACGGACGGCGACAGGATCCGCGCCCGCCAGGGGCACAGCATCGAGGTCGACCTCGGTCTGCCCCCGGCCACTCCACCGCCGTACCTCTACCACGGTACGGTGGCCGGCAGCCTGGACGCGATCCGCGCGGAGGGCCTCAGGGCCATGGGCCGGCACGACGTCCACCTCTCCGCCGACCGGGAGACGGCCACCCGGGTCGGCGCCCGCCGGGGCCGTCCCGTAGTGCTCAGCGTCGACTCCGGCGCCATGCACCGCGACGGACACGTCTTCCGCGTCAGCGCCAACGGAGTCTGGCTGACGGCGGCCGTACCCCCGCGCTACCTGCGCTTTCCGGGCCCGCGCTGAGCACCGGCCCGCGCCGGGCGCTTACTCTCGAACCCATGAGTCTGCGTCTGAGCACCGTGATCCTGCCGTACCGCCGCTGGAGCGAAGGCAGCCGTGCGTCCTGGGAGCGGGCCGAACAGCTCGGCTTCCACACGGCGTACACGTACGACCACCTGTCCTGGCGCACCTTCCGTGACGGGCCTTGGTTCGGCGCGATCCCGACGCTGACCGCGGCCGCGGCGGCCACCGACCGACTGCGCCTGGGCACGCTCGTCACCTCGCCGAACTTCCGGCACCCGGTCACGCTGGCCAAGGAACTCGTCACCCTCGACGACATCTCCGGCGGCCGGGTCACCCTGGGCATCGGCGCCGGCGGCACCGGCTTCGACGCGACCGCCCTCGGCCAGGAGTCCTGGAGCCCGCGGGAGCGCGCCGACCGGTTCGCCGAGTTCGTGCCCCTCCTCGACCGCCTGCTCACCGAGGACACCGTGTCGCACGAGGGCCGGTTCTACTCGGCGCACGAGGCGCGGAACATCCCCGGCTGTGTGCAGCGCCCCCGGCTGCCGTTCGCGGTGGCGGCCACCGGCCCCCGCGGCCTCGCGCTCGCCGCCCGGTACGGCCAGGCCTGGGTGACCACCGGCGACCCGAAGCTGTACGAGACCGGCTCCCCCGAGCAGTCCGTCGAAGCGCTGCGCGGACAGATCGGCAAGCTGTCCGAGGCGTGCGAGGCCGCCGGACGGGACGTGGCCGGGCTGGACAAGGTCCTGCTGACCGGCTTCACCCCGGACCGCGGCCGGCCGCTCGGGTCCCTGGACGCCTTCGTGGACTTCGCGGGCCGCCACCAGGCGCTGGGCTTCACCGAGATCGTGATCCACTGGCCCGTCCCGGACTCCGACTTCGCCGCGGACGAGAAGGTCTTCGAGCGGATCGCCACCGAGGCCCCGGCCCGGCTGGCCTGAGCCACGCGGGGGCCGGGCGAACCGGCCCCACCCGCCGTCCTGCCGCGGGCGGCGTCGGCCCGTGTCGGCCCGCGTCGGCCCGCCGAGCGTCATCTGCGTCTCATCTGTGCGCACTTCCGCACGACCGTGCAGGCATATGCGCGAGAATGACCGGGTGACCTCAGCGACCAGACAGCCCGGGACCCCGTCCGCCGCCATCCGGCCGCGGTTGATCGCCACCGACCTCGACGGCACCCTGCTGCGCGACGACAAGTCGGTCTCCCCGCGGACCGTCGCCGCGCTGGCCGCCGCCGAGGCGGCCGGCATCGAGGTCTTCTTCGTCACCGGCCGGCCGGCCCGCTGGATGAACGTGGTCAGCGACCACGTCCACGGCCACGGCCTGGCGATCTGCGGCAACGGCGCCGCCGTGGTCGACCTGCACGGCGGCCCCGGCGCCCACCGGTTCGTCAAGGTACGCGAGCTGCTCCGGGAGAACGCCCTGACCGCCGTACGGCTGCTGCGCGAGGCGGCACCCGGCACGGTGTTCGCGGTGGAGCAGACGTACGGCTTCCACCAGGAGCCGGACTATCCCAAGCTGCATATGGAGATCCCCGACAACCTCCGGCCCGCCGAGGAGCTGCTCGCGCCCGAGGGCCCGGACGCCGACCAGCCCGTCCTGAAGATCCTCGCCTACCACCCGTCGCTCGACCCCGACGCCTTCCTCACCCTGGCCCGCCTCGCCGTCGGCGACCACGCCAACGTCACCCGCTCCAGCCCCAGCGCCCTGCTGGAACTCAGCGGCCCCGACGTCTCCAAGGCCAGCACCCTCGCCCTGTGCTGCGCCGAGCGCGGCATCTCGCACGAGGAGGTCGTGGCCTTCGGGGACATGCCCAACGACGTCGAGATGCTCACCTGGGCCGGCCGGTCGTACGCGATGGGCAACGCCCACCCGGACGTCATCGCCGCCGCATCGGGCCGCACCGTCGCCAACAACGACGACGGGGTCGCGGTGGTGATCGAGGACCTGCTCACGAACCACACCGTGTAACGCCCCCCGAGCCGGATCCCGGACTCGGGTCCTCAAGCCCGCTCCAGATCCCCGAGCCCGACTCCCGATCCTCGAGCCCGGCTCCCGATCCCCGGGCCCGGCTCCCGGCTCTCGCTCCCGGCTCCCCGGCCGCCTATCCGGGGCTTCCCACCGTGGCGGCCGGGGCTCCCACCAGGGCCTCCGCCTCCGCCTCCCGCCGGGCCAGCTCCCGCAGCGGCCCGTCCTCGGCGATCAGCCGCGCGTACGGCCCCCGCTGTACCACCCGGCCCGCGTCGAGCACGAGCACCTCGTCCACCGCGTCGAGCCCCGCCAGCCGATGGGTGATCAGCAGTGTCGTACGGCCCTCCGTGGCGGCCAGCAGATCGGCGGTCAGCGCGTCCGCCGTCGGCAGGTCCAGATGCTCGGCGGGCTCGTCGAGCACCAGGACGGGGAAGTCCGCCAGCAGCGCGCGGGCCAGCGCCAGCCGCTGCCGCTGCCCGCCGGACAGCCGTGCCCCGTGCTCGCCCACCAGCGTGTCCAGACCGTCGGGCAGCGAGTCCACCCAGTCCAGCAGCCTGGCCCGGGCCAGTGCCTCACGCAGTCCGGCCTCGGTGGCGTCCTTCCTGGCCAGCAGCAGGTTCTCGCGTACCGAGCTGTCGAAGAGGTGGGCGTCCTGGGCGCACAGCCCGACGAGCCGCCGCACGTCGTCACCGGCCAGCGCGTACGCGTCCACACCGGCCAGCGTGTACGAGCCCGCCTCCGGGTCGAGGAACCGCAGCAGCACCTGGGCGAGGGTCGACTTGCCGGCACCGGACGCGCCGACCACGGCGACCCGGCGGCCCTGCTCCAGCGTCAGGTCCAGCCCGCTCAGCGCCTCCCGCCGCTGTCCCGCGTACCGTGCGGTCAGCCCCTTGACGATCACCGGGAACGGCGAGGCGGGCGCCTGCCGGGGCCGCTCGGGCTCCCGTACGGGCTCGGGGGCGTCCAGGACCTCGTACACGCGCTCCGCGCTGCGCCGCACCCGCTGCCGGTGACGCACGGCGAGCGGCAGCCCGAGGACGGCCTCGAACGCGGCCAGCGGGGTCAGGACCACCACGGCCATCGCCACGCCGCCGAGCCGGCCGGCCGCCACCGCCTGGGCGCCGAGCAGCGCGGTGGCCGTGACGGTCAGCCCGGAGACCAGCGCGGTCAGCCCGTCACCGAGCCCGGTGACCGTGGCGGCGCGCGCGGCGATCCGGGTGAGGGCGCCGTCGGCGCGACGGACCGCGGCCGTACGGCTGGGCAGCGCGCCGGCGACGGTCAGCTCCGCGGTGCCGGTGAGGAGGTCGGTCACGCGGGTCGCGAGGACTCCCCGGGCGGGCGCCAGCCGCCGCTCGGTCCGCCGGGCCACGCGTGCCGTCAGCAGGGGTACACCGACGCCGGCCGCGAACAGGCCCGCCGCGAGAGCTGCCCCGGCCTCGGGCAGCAGCCAGGCTGTGAAGCCGACGGAGGCCGCGGAGACGGTCAGGGCGACCGCGGCGGGCAGCAGCCAGCGCAGCCAGTAGTCCTGGAACGCGTCCACATCCGCGACCAGCCGGGTGAGCAGATCACCGCGGCGCACGGTACGCAGTCCGGCGGGCGCGAGGCGTTCGAGACGCCGGTACACCGCGACCCGGGTGTCGGCCAGCATCCGCAGGACGGCGTCGTGCGACACGAGCCGCTCGGCGTACCGGAACACGGCCCGCCCGATCCCGAATGCCCGCGTGGCGGTCACGGCCACCATCAGGTACAGCACCGGCGGCTGCTGCGAAGCCCGCGAGATGAGCCACCCGGAGGTCGCCATCAGCCCCACGGCACTCCCGACGGCCAGACTCCCGAGCCCCCAGGCAAGCCCCATCCGCCCCCGCCAGGCCCCACCACCCCGCAACACCTGCCGAAGAACCCCCCGCGCCCCACCGGAACCGTTCCCCACCGGCCCACCGAAGCCAACGGGCGCACCGGAACCGGCCTCCACCGACCCACCGAAGCCAACGGGCTCGCGGGAACCGGCCTCCACCGGCCCACCCGCGACTCCGCCGAGTCCAGCGGACCCGCTTGGTCCAGCCCCCACCGGCCCGACAAGCCCAGCTCCCACCGGCGCAGCCACCGGCCCGCCGGGAGCAGCCACCTCGGGCTCGCCTTCCAGTTCGCCGAGTCGGGTGGCGGGTGGGCGAAGGCGGGGTCCCAGGGGGCGGAGCCCCCTGGTCGGCCGGCTGCCCGCCGGGTACGTCACCGGCTCGCCGCCACCCAGCCGTACCACCCGGTCGGCCAGCTCCAACAACGCCGGCCGATGCACGACGAGCAACACGGTCCGCCCCGCGGCAAGCCTCCGCACCGCAGCGACGACCTCCCGCTCCGTCACCCCGTCCAGCGCGGCCGTCGGCTCGTCCAGCAACAGCACGGGCCGGTCGGCGAGGAACGCCCGCGCCAGAGCCAGCCGCTGCCGCTGCCCCGCGGACAAGCCTGCCCCGTCCTCCCCGAGCACGGTGTCCACCCCGTCGGGCAGCGCCGCCACGAACTCCCACGCCCCCGCGTCCCGCAGCGCACGCCGTACGGCGTCGTCGTCCGCTCCGGGCCGGGCGAGCCGTACGTTCTCCGCGATGCTCCCGGCGTACAGGTGCGGTCGCTGCGGCACCCACGCGATCCGCGACCGCCACTCCGCCACGTCCAGCCCGGTGAGATCGGCTCCCCCGATCCGCACCCGCCCCTCATCGGGCCGTACGAACCCCAGCAGCACGCTGAGCAGCGTCGATTTGCCCACTCCGCTCGGCCCGACCAGAGCGACGGTCTCCCCGGGCTCCACGGTGAAGGACACACCGGTCACGGCATCCGCGGAGCGCCCGGGATAGCGGACGGTGACGCCGTCGAAGGCCACCGCACCCGCGGGCACCGCACCGGTACCCGGCTCCGGCATCGGCGTCTCCAGCACGGTGAAGATCTCCTCCGCCGCGGCGAGCCCCTCCGCCGCCGCGTGGTACTGCGCGCCCACCTGCCGCAGCGGCAGATACGCCTCGGGCGCCAGCACCAGGATCACCAGTCCGACGTACAGATCCATCTCGCCGTGGACCAGCCGCATCCCGATCGTGACGGCGACCAGCGCGACGGACAGCGTGGCGAGCAGCTCCAGCGCGAACGAGGAGAGGAACGCGATCCGCAGCGTCCGCAGCGTGGCCTGCCGGTACTCCCCGGTGATCCGCCGGATGGACGCGGCCTGCGCCTTGGCCCGGCCGAACACCTTCAGCGTGGGCAGCCCCGCCACCACGTCCAGGAAGTGGCCGGAGAGCCGGGACAGCAACCGCCACTGCCGGTCCATCCGGGACTGGGTCGCCCATCCGATCAGCATCATGAAGAGCGGGATGAGCGGCAGGGTGCCGACGATGATCGCCGCGGACACCCAGTCCTCGGTGACGATCCGGGCGAGCACCGCGACCGGCACGACCACCGCGAGCCCTAGCTGCGGGAGATAGCGCGAGAAGTAGTCGTCCAGGGCGTCGATCCCGCGTGTGGCCAGGGTGACGAGCGACCCGGTCCGCTGTCCGCTCAGCCATCCGGGTCCGAGCGTCGCCGCCCGGTCGAGGAGTCGCCCGCGCAGCTCGGATTTCACGGCCGCGCTCGCCCGGTGGGACGCGAGTTCGGTCAGCCAAGCGACCACCGCCCGCCCCACGGCCACGGCCGTCAACAGCAGCAGGGGGGTAGCCAGGCCGGCCGCCGACTTTCCGTGCTGGAACGCGCCGACGACGATCTCGGCGACGAGCATCGCCTGGGCGATGACCAGCCCCGCGCCGACAGCGCCCAGGACGACGACCGCCGCGAGAAAGAACCGGGTGGCGCGGGCATACCGCAGAAGGCGTGGATCGATCGGTTTCACGTGAAACAGGCCCTTCGGTCCTGAGGGTGTGTTTCACGTGAAACACACCCTCGGCGGACTCAGTGCGCGGTGCCGGCAGCGGCGTCGGCCGCGATGTGCTGCGTGCCGATCCGCTTGCGGAACACCCAGTAGGTCCAGCCCTGGTAGAGCAGGACGATCGGTGTGGCGATCGCCGCACACCACGTCATGATCTTCAGGGTGTAGGGGCTCGACGAGGCGTTGGTGACCGTCAGGCTCCAGTCGCTGTCGAGGGTGGACGGCATGACGTTCGGGAAGAGCGACAGGAAGAGCATCGCCACGGTGGCCACGATGGTGAGGCCGGACAGCGCGAACGCCCATCCCTCACGCCCGAACTGGTTGGTCACGAGGGCGATCACCAGGGCGGCCACCGCCACGACCAGGGCCACCAGGCTCTTGTCGTCACCGCTGTCGGCCTGTGTCCACAGCAGGAACGCCAGCGCCGCCACCGCCGTGACGAGACCGACCCACCGGGCCAGCCGCCGCGCCCGCACCCGGATGTCGCCGACGGTCTTGAGCGCGGTGAACACCGCCCCGTGGAAGGTGAACAGCGTCAGCGTCACCAGGCCGCCGAGCAGGGCGTAGGGGTTGAGAAGGTCCCCTACGCTGCCGACGTACTCGAAGTTCCGGTCGATCCGCACGCCCCCGACGATGTTCCCGAACGCGACGCCCCACAGGAACGCCGGGAGCAGAGAGGTCCAGAAGATCGCCGTCTCCCAGTTGCGCTGCCAGTTCTCCTCCGGGCGCTTGGCCCGGTACTCGAAGGCGACGCCCCGGACGATCAGGCAGACCAGGACGAGGAGCAGGGGCAGGTAGAAGCCGGAGAAGAGGGTGGCGTACCACTCCGGGAACGCGGCGAAGGTCGCGCCGCCCGCGGTGAGCAGCCATACCTCGTTGCCGTCCCAGACGGGGCCGATGGTGTTGATCAGAACTCGGCGCTCGGCCCGGTCGCGGGCCAGCAGCCTGGTGAGGATGCCGACTCCGAAGTCGAAGCCCTCCAGGAAGAAGTAGCCGGTCCACAGGACGGCGATCAGGACGAACCAGACGTCGTGCAGTTCCATGACTGTTCCCTCGGCCTAGTACGAGAAGGCCATCGGCTTGTCGGCGTCACGGGTGTCGCCGCCGATCTTCGTTGGCGGGTTGAGGTCGGCCTCGGTCAGCTCGGGCGGGCCGGCCTTGACGTACTTCGCGAGCAGCTTCACCTCGACCACGGCGAGGATCGCGTACAGCGCGGTGAAGACGGTCATCGAAAGGAGGACCTCACCCTGCGAGACACCGGGGGAGACCGCGTCCCGGGTCTGGAGGACGCCGTAGACGGCCCACGGCTGGCGGCCCATCTCGGTGAAGATCCAGCCCCAGGAGTTGGCGATCAGCGGGAAGGCCAGGGTCCACACCGCGATGCGCCAGTACCAGGGGGTGAGCTTCGGTCCCAGGGTCTTGTTCCTGAACACCACCAGGTGGGGCACCTCGTCGTCGCCGACCCTGAGGTGCTGCGCCAGCATGAACTTCTTGCGCGTCAGCCAGAGACCGGCCAGGCCGATCGCGAACGAGGCCATGCCGAAGCCGATCATCCAGCGGAAGCCCCAGAAGGCGACCGGGATGTTGGGCCGGTAGTCGCCGGGCCCGAACTTCTGCTGCTCCGCCCTGTTGACGTCGTTGATGCCGGGGACGTACGAGGTGAAGTTGTCGTCGGCGAGGAAGGACAGCAGGCCGGGTATCTCCACGGCCACGGTGTTGTGGCCCTTGTCGACGTCCCCGTAGGCGAAGATCGAGAACGGCGCCGGCTGCCGGCCGTCCCACAGCGCCTCGGCCGCGGCCATCTTCATCGGCTGCTGCTTGAACATGACCTTGCCGAGCACGTCACCGCTGACTGAGGTGAGCAGACCGGCGATGACCACGGTGATCAGGCCCAGCCGCAGCGAGGTCTTCATCTCGCGGATGTGCTTCTTGCGGGCCAGGTGGTAGGCGGAGATACCCACCATGAAGGCGCCACCGGTGAGGAAGGCGGCGGACAGGGTGTGGAAGGCCTGGCTGAGGGCGGTGTTCTGGGTCAGCACGGCCCAGAAGTCGGTCAGCTCCGCCCGCCCCTTCGCCTTGTCGATCCGGTAGCCGACGGGGTGCTGCATCCAGGAGTTGGCCGCGAGGATGAAGTACGCCGACAGCACCGTGCCGATCGAGACCATCCAGATGCACGCCAGGTGGATCTTCTGCGGCAGCTTGTCCCAGCCGAAGATCCACAGGCCGATGAAGGTGGACTCGAAGAAGAAGGCGATCAGCGCCTCGAAGGCGAGCGGAGCACCGAAGATGTCCCCGACGAAGCGCGAGTAGTCCGACCAGTTCATGCCGAACTGGAACTCCTGCACGATGCCGGTGACCACGCCCATCGCGATGTTGATCAGGAAGAGCTTGCCCCAGAACTTCGTCGCCCTGAGGTACTTCTCCTTCTCCGTACGCACCCAGGCCGTCTGGAGCCCGGCCGTGAGGGCGGCCAGGGAGATCGTCAGCGGGACGAACAGGAAGTGGTAGACGGTGGTGATGCCGAACTGCCAGCGCGCCAGTGTCTCCGGCGCCAGAGCCAGGTCCACGTCGTCACTCTCCTTACTACGCCGTGGTACAGCGGCGGTTTGCCCCGTTCGTTGCGCACATACCGGAGCAATCGGGACGCGCTTGTGAACGCGTTCACATTCACAAGCCATTATGCACGCACTGATTTTCGGCCGTCGAACGGGGGGCACCTCACCGTCGCCGCGACCCTCTACGCAGGCAACCCGACCACACAGGTCCTGCCGAAGGTGCTGCCGCTCGCCTCTACCGCGCACACATGGGGTGAGGAGCTGTATTTCGACACAGGCGTCTCTGTTTCACGTGAAACGGGCGCCCGGCAGATCGTGGAACCGGGCACGGTCGCCTTCTGGACGGGGAATGCCGCCTCGCGAGCCCGTGCAACGTCCTCGGCAAGCGCGGACGGGGACGCCGACGTCCTGGCAACCGTACGAAACGGCGACCCCGTCCGTGTGGAGCTGATCGAGGAGCAGAGAACAGCGCCGGGCTACAGCGCCCCGCGGAACGCCTCCGCCGCCTTCAGGAAGATGTCGTTCGCCTCGGTCTCCCCGACCGTCACCCGCACACCCTCGCCAGGGAACGGCCGGACCACCACGCCGTGCTCCTCACAGGTCTGTGCGAACGCGGCCGTACGCTCCCCCAGCCGCAGCCACACGAAGTTGGCCTGCGTCTCGGGCACCGTCCAGCCCTGGCCCCGCAGCGCGTCGACCACGCGCGTGCGCTCACACACGAGCGAGCCGACCCGGCCCAGCAGCTCGTCCTCGGCCCGCAGCGAGGCGATCGCCGCCTCCTGCGCGAGCTGGCTCACCCCGAACGGCACCGCCGTCTTGCGCAGAGCGGCGGCCACCGGCTCATGGGCGATCGCGAAACCGACGCGCAACCCGGCGAGCCCGTACGCCTTGGAGAAGGTGCGCAGGACGCAGACGTTGGGCCGCTCCCGGTACAGCTCGACGCCGTCGGGTACCTCCGCATCCCGAATGAACTCCCGGTAGGCCTCGTCCAGCACCACCAGCACGTCACCGGGCACCCGGTCGAGGAATCGTTCCAGCTCGGCCCGCCGTACCACCGTGCCTGTCGGGTTGTTGGGGTTGCAGACGAAGATCAGCCGCGTCCGGTCGGTGATCGCGTCCGCCATCGCGTCCAGGTCGTGCACATCACCCGGCGTCAGCGGCACCGGCACCGACCGGGCGCCGCTGATCTGCGTGATGATCGGGTAGGCCTCGAACGACCGCCAGGCGTAGATCACCTCGTCACCCGGCCCGCTGGTGGCCTGCACCAACTGCTGGGCGACCCCGACCGAGCCCGTTCCGGTGGCCAGGTGGGCCAGCGGGACGCCGAAGCGGTCCGACAGTTCGTTCACCAGTCCGGTGCAGGCCATGTCCGGGTAGCGGTTGAAGGCGCAGGCCGCCGCGGTCACGCTCTCCAGCACGCCGGGCAGCGGCGGGTACGGGTTCTCGTTGGAGGACAGCTTGTAGGCCACCGGTCCGCCGGTCGCGGCCGGCTTGCCCGGCTTGTAGGTGGGGATCCCCTCCAGCTCGGCGCGCAGCTTGGGGTTCGTCTCGCTCACCGCAGTCCTCCTCGCGACCACCGGCGGACCATCGACGCCGCCGGCTTCCCATACTCATCACCTTATGAGGATTCGACGCCCCTGCGTACAGGCGCGGGACGAGCAGAAGTGCGAGCGCGGTCCGCAAACAGGACGAACCTCGCCCGGCCAGGCGGCATCACGGGCATCACCACACGAAGGCGTGCGATTCAGGGGGCGCGCCGTACATATATCTACGCGCCGGTGCCACGCGCCCTGGCGCGCGTCCCCCGTGAAGGTGAGTTGAGACCTCTTCGAGACATCGGACCCTCGGCAGGTCCATCCGCGTCGACACATCACGTCGTATCATTGGATTGCTCAACTACCTTGTTTTCCAAGGGTGTTGACTCCGTATGACCATGCAGAAACGTGCCTGTCAACGCGTGCATATGCGTCCGCACTACCCCACCGCATGAGCCCTACTATCGGCTCGCCATGACAGCAGCAGGGAGGCACCAGGTGAGCCGCGCGGAAACCTCGCGTCGAGGCAACCGGCCCGGCCGGGCCGGCATCAGAGACGTCGCCGCCGCAGCCGGGGTCTCCATCACGACCGTCTCCGACGCCCTCAACGGCAAGGGCAGACTCCCGGACGCCACCCGCCGCCATGTCCGCGAGGTCGCCGACCGGCTGGGGTACCGGCCCTCGGCCGCCGCCCGCACCCTCCGTACCGGCAAGTCCGGACTGATCGGTCTGACCGTGACGACGTACGGGGATGAACCTTTCACCTTCACGGAGTTCGCCTACTTCGCCGAGATGGCCAGGGCCGCCACCTCGGCCGCGCTCGCCCGCGGCTACGCCCTGGTCATCCTGCCCGCGACCTCCCGTCACGACGTCTGGTCCAACGTCGCCCTCGACGGCACGATCGTCATCGATCCCTCCGACCAGGACCCGGTGGTCAGCGAACTGGTCCGGCAGGGACTGCCCGTCGTCTCCGACGGCCGCCCGGCCGGCGCGCTCCCCGTCACCGCCTGGGTCGACAACGACCACGCCGCCGCCGTGCTCGACATCCTGGACCACCTCGCCGACTCCGGCGCCCGCCGGATCGGCCTGCTCACGGGCACCTCGACGGACACGTACACCCATCTGTCGACCTCCGCCTACCTGCGCTGGTGCGAACGTGTCGGCCAGGAACCGGTCTACGAGGCCTACCCGGCGCACGACCCGTGCGCGGGCACCGTCGCCGCCGACCGGCTGCTCGCCCGCCCCGACCGCCCCGACGCCGTCTACGGCCTGTTCGACCCCAACGGCACCGACCTGCTCGCCGCCGCCCGCCGCTACGGACTCCGCGTCCCCGAGGACCTGCTGGTGGTGTGCTGCAGCGAGTCGGCGGTGTACGCCAGCACCGAGCCGCCCGTCACCACGCTCTCCCTGAAGCCGCGCCGCATCGGCACGGCGGTCGTGCAACTGCTCATCGACGCCATCGAGGGCGTCCAGGGCGACCGGCCGGTCGAGCAGGTGATACCGACCGAGCTGATCGTGCGCACCTCGTCCCAGCGACGCCCGCCGCGCACGACGATCAGCCCACCCCGTACGCCGGACGACACGTAACGCCGGCGCAGCGTCCCGGGCGCCGGGGGACGGGGAGCCCGGGGTGCCCCGGGGCTTGGTCACGGCCGGCCGGTGCGTGGCCGGCCGACACTCCGGTCGTCCGACAGCCTGCCGAACACCTGCCCAAACGGGGCGAAAGCCGCGGCGAACCGGAGTCTTGTTCCGATTCACCACCCCTGGGTCATCACACGGCGCTACGCGCATTCCTATGATGGGCCCACGACACCGCGGACCGCTGCGACCAGGCAGTCCGAAGCGGTGCAGATGCGGCGCGATGGTGGAGGGGTCTGATGACTCAGGGGGCCGGTCAGGGACCCGAGGCGGAGCGGACGGCGACGCTACGCGACTTCCGGGTACCCGCGTACGTCCACGAGACCGGTCCGTACGTCCACGGCATCCACCCGGGCGACGCCGAACCGCCGACCGGCGAGGCGTACCCGGAGGACTACACGCCCACCCAGCGTGACCTGCCCGTCATCGGCCCCGGTGACACGCTCCAGGTCCCCGTCGAGCCGGCCGCCGCCGCTCCGGCACCGCAGCCCGTCGCCGGTCCCGGACCGCTCTACGTCGTCGGTGACGTCCACGGCTACCTCGACGAACTGATGACCGCCCTCCAGGCACAGGGCCTGGTCGACGCCTCGGGCCAGTGGTGCGCCGGCACCTCCCGGCTGTGGTTCCTCGGCGACTTCACCGACCGCGGCCCCGACGGCATCGGCGTCATCGACCTCGTCATGCGGCTGTCCGCCGAGGCCGCCGCGGCCGGCGGCTACTGCAAGGCCCTGATGGGCAACCACGAGCTGTTGCTGCTCGGCGCCAAGCGGTTCGGCGACACCCCCGTCAACTCCGGCGCGGGCACCGCCACCTTCCAGGCGGCCTGGCTGCTCAACGGCGGCCAGAAGACCGACATGGACCGCCTCCAGGACCACCATCTCCAGTGGATGGCCCGCCTCGACGCCGTCGAGGAGGTCGACGGCCATCTGCTCATTCACTCCGACACCACCGCCTACCTCGACTACGGCGACTCGATCGAGGCGGTCAACGACACCATCCGCGAGGCCCTGACCCGCAACGACGCCGACGAGGTCTGGGACCTGTTCCGCAAGTTCACCAAGCGCTTCTCCTTCCGGGACGAGGGCGGCGCCGACGCCGTCCGCTCCCTCCTCGATACGTACGGCGGCACCCGGGTGGTTCACGGGCACAGCCCGATTCCCTACCTCCTCGGCGAGGTCGGCTCCGAGGAGAGCGAGGAGGGCGGCGGCCCGGCCGTCGAGGGACCGCACGTCTACGCCGACGGCCTCGCCATCGCCATGGACGGCGGGGTGACCATGGCCGGGAAGCTGTTGGTCCAGCAACTGCCGCTGGAGGGCTGACCGTTCCCCGGGCACGGGTCACCCGGCCGCGTAAGCGCAGGCCGGGACGCAATTTCCGGTAACCCCTGTCACCGCGCGCCATGCCGGCTCTACCATCGGCTTATCCGTAGCAGGCTCCCCTCCGTTTCTGCCCGACGGCTCGCCGGCGTGCGAGCCCCAGCCCTACGGAGCACCGGGGGATGCACATGAACAGCGTTCCGCAGCACCTTCAGAGCGAGGACCGCCAGGACTTCGAGCGGCTCCTCGATGAGGCGCTGCGCTCCGCACCCGACCGACCTGAACTGGCCGCTGTGGGTCAGCGGCTCAACCCCGAACAACTGCGCACCATGGCACGGAGCGCCGAGGCCCTGATCACGGCGGCCGCGGTGGCCGAGTACCAGCACTACGTCACGGTCCGCGACGAACTGCGTCACCCGGCGCTGTCCGTCCAGCCCGCCGCCGGCAGCCCCGGCGCCGTGGAGCGAGGTCCGGACACCACGGACCTCGCCACCGCCCTCGGGGAGGCCGCCGAGAACACCGGCGCGGGTGCCGTCGCCGTCATCGCCGTCCTCGCTCCCCTCCTCTCCGGAACCGCGGCCGTCCTCTTCCTGCTCGTCGGCTACATCCTGAAGGTGCTGGATCCCGGGCAGACCTTCGCCCGCACCATGCTCACCACCGGCTGGGTGTTCGGCGCTCTGACGGCGGCCGGCATACTCGTCGCCGCCGTCGGGCTGCTGCTCACCGCCCTGCGCAACAACACCTCGGCGGAGGCCCGCGCACAGGAGGCGGCGCACGAGGAGCTGGCCAGGGCCAGAGAGGCGTGGCGGGAGGCCCTGCTGGAGCGTGGCATCCTGCCGTTCCTGCGGGAGGCGCTCACCGAACCGGGCCCGCCCGCCCTGCGCCACACGGCCCCGCCCGCCCCGACGCCCGGCCGCATCCCACACCTGGGCTACGACCGCCCCGGCTTCAGCAGCCCCGGGGACGGCGGCACCACGACCGGCCGGCCGAGCTTCACCAGCCCCGACTACACGAGCCCGGACTACGGCGGCCCGGAGCACCAGCCCGACTGACCCCACCCGCGGCGGTCCCGACTCGTGTGCCGGACGACTCGAGCCCGCCGCACCAGCCGTCCTGTCACGGACCCGGCGGGCGCGGCGGGTTCACCGTGCCGTTCAGTCCGCGACCGGCAGGTACACCCGGTTGCCCGCCGCCGCGAATTCCTGGGACTTCTGGGCCATCCCCTGTTCGATCTCGGCCCGGTCGCCACCGTGCTCGCGCCGGATGTCCTGCGAGATCTTCATGCTGCAGAACTTCGGCCCGCACATGGAGCAGAAGTGGGCCGTCTTGGCGGGTTCCGCGGGCAGGGTCTCGTCGTGGAACTCCCGTGCCGTGTCCGGGTCCAGGGCCAGATTGAACTGGTCCTCCCACCGGAACTCGAAACGGGCGTCCGACAGCGCGTCGTCCCATTCCTGCGCGCCCGGGTGTCCCTTGGCGAGGTCGGCCGCGTGCGCGGCGATCTTGTAGGTGATGACGCCGGTCTTGACGTCGTCCCGGTTGGGCAGGCCCAAGTGCTCCTTGGGCGTGACGTAGCAGAGCATCGCCGTACCCCACCAGGCGATCATCGCGGCACCGATGCCGGAGGTGATGTGGTCGTACGCCGGCGCGACGTCCGTGGTCAGCGGGCCGAGCGTATAGAACGGAGCTTCATCGCAGATCTCCTGCTGAAGGTCGATGTTCTCCTTGATCTTGTGCATCGGGACGTGCCCGGGGCCCTCGATCATCGTCTGTACATGGAAACGCCTGGCGATGCGGTTGAGTTCCCCGAGCGTCCGCAGTTCCGCGAACTGCGCCTCGTCGTTGGCGTCCGCGATCGATCCGGGCCTGAGCCCGTCGCCCAGCGAGTACGTGACGTCGTAGGCGGCGAGGATCTCGCACAGCTCCTCGAAGTTCTCGTACAGGAACGACTCCTTGTGGTGCGCCAGGCACCACGCGGCCATGATCGAACCACCGCGCGAGACGATGCCCGTCTTACGGTTGGCGGTGAGCGGGACGTACGGCAGCCGGACGCCCGCGTGGACGGTCATGTAGTCCACACCCTGCTCGGCCTGCTCGATGACGGTGTCCTTGTAGATCTCCCAGGTCAGTTCCTCGGCCCGGCCGTCGACCTTCTCCAGTGCCTGGTAGAGCGGCACCGTGCCGATGGGGACGGGGGAGTTGCGCAGCACCCACTCCCGGGTGGTGTGGATGTTGCGGCCGGTGGAGAGGTCCATGACCGTGTCGGCGCCCCAGCGGGTCGCCCAGGTCATCTTCTCGACCTCCTCCTCGATGGAGGACGTCACCGCGGAGTTGCCGATGTTGGCGTTCACCTTCACCAGGAACCGCTTGCCGATGATCATCGGCTCGATCTCCGGGTGGTTGACGTTGACCGGCAGCACGGCCCGGCCCGCCGCGATCTCCTCACGGACCACCTCGGGAGAGACGTTCTCCCGGAGGGCCACGAACTCCATCTCCGGCGTGATCTCACCCCGTCGGGCGTAGGCGAGCTGCGTCACCGGCCGGCCGCTCCGGCCCCGGCGCGGCTGGCGCGGGCGTCCCGGGAAGACCGCGTCCAGGTTGCGCAGCCCGCCGCGCGGCGAGGTGTGCCTGAGCCCGTCGTCCTCGGGGCGGACGGGACGGCCCGCGTACTCCTCGGTGTCACCACGGGCGATGATCCAGTTCTCGCGCAGCGGTGACAGGCCCCTGCGGACGTCCGTGTCGGCGAGCGGATCGGTGTACGGCCCCGACGTGTCGTACAGCGTGACCGACTTCCCATTGGTGAGGTGCACCTGACGGACCGGCACCCGCAGGTCGGGGCGCGAACCCTCGACGTACGCCTTGTGCCAGCCGATGGACTTCCCGGCCTCCTCGGACTTCTCGTCCTGAACGGAGGCAGGCGTGCGTGCGTCCTTGTTGGTCATCAGACCTACTCCCTACGCCGGCATTACCCGGTAACAGGTTCGGCGGTCGACGCAGCGGTTCCCGTGTGCCGATGTCCTGCGTGAAACCTGTTCGTTCCACGTGAAACATCGCGTCTACGGAGGTCAGCGCCCTCTCAGCCCGGTGCTCCGAGCTCCCGCGTGTGCAAAGGTGCCCCCACGCTAGCGGCATGGGAGGCACCGTGAACAGTGGGCCCCCACCGTTCTTGCGATGATCTGGCGGTGACCAGGATGGAGCAGTACCCCCACCAGCCGCCCGATCCGCCCCGCCGAGACGGCCCGGAGCAGGACGACACTCACGGCCACGACACCGGTACGGGCGGCCACCACGGTCACACGCACCGCCACGGAACCGGTGGAGGCGGCCACCACGGTCACGCGCACGGCCACGGCCCGGCCGCGCCGGTCTCCCAGCATCTGCGGAAGGTCATCGCGGCGGTCCTGATCCCGTTCACCGTGGCGGTCGTGGTCGGTCTCGTGGTGCTCTGGCCCGGCGGGGCCCCGTCCCATACGCGCACCGGCGTCGGCTTCGACCGGCAGACCCAGCAGGCCACGGTCACCCGGGTCACCGAGGTCGGCTGCGCGTCGGTGAACGCCTCCGGCGGCGCCCCGACCGGTGCCCCCTCCGCCACCGGCGGCGCCCCCGTGAAGCAGGAGGCCGGCAGACCCTGCAAGAAGGCGACCGTCCGGGTCGACACCGGCGAGGACACTGGCCGTACGTTCACCGAGATCGTGCAGCCCGACCAAACACGGCGGCTGCACCAGGGCGAGAAGGTCGTCGTCGCCTACGAGCCCTCGGCACCGAGGAACCTCCAGTACTCGGTGACCGATGTGAACCGCACGTTCCCCATGGCGTTGCTCGCGGGGATCTTCGCCGTCGCCGTCGTCGTGGTCGGCCGGCTGCGCGGTGTCATGGCACTGGTCGCCCTGGCGGTGAGCTTCCTGGTGCTGACCCTGTTCATCCTGCCCGCCATCCTCCAGGGCTCCGACCCGCTGGTCGTGGCCGTGGTGGGGGCGAGCGCCATCATGCTGATCGCGCTGTACATGTGCCACGGCCTGTCGGCCCGTACCTCGGTGGCGGTGCTCGGCACGCTGATCTCCCTGTCGCTGATCGGCCTGCTCGGCTCGCTGTTCATCGGCTGGTCGGCGCTGACCGGCAACACGGACGACAACACCGGTCTGATCCACGGCCTGTATCCGTCGATCGACATGAGCGGTCTGCTGCTGGCCGGCGTCATCATCGGTTCGCTCGGCGTCCTCGACGACGTGACCGTGACGCAGACGTCGGCCGTCTGGGAGCTGCACGAGGCCAACCCGGCGATGGGCTGGCGGGCGCTGTACCGGGCGGCCATCCGTATCGGCCGCGATCACATCGCCTCGGTGGTGAACACCCTGGTGCTCGCCTACGCCGGCGCCGCGCTGCCGTTGCTGCTGCTGTTCTCGATCGCGCAGAGCAGCGTGGGGACCGTGGCCAACAGCGAGCTGGTGGCCGAGGAGATCGTGCGCACGCTGGTGGGGTCGATCGGCCTGGTCGCCTCGGTACCGGTCACCACCGCACTGGCCGCGCTGGTGGTCTCGGCCGACCGGCCCGGACCGGCTGCCCCGGCGCCTGCCGGGGGCCGTTCCGCACCGGCGCGCGGCGGCCGGGGCCGGCGCCGGAAGCGGTGAGCGCGGCCGGGTGTGGGGCGGGGCGCCGCCCATCGGTTGCAGAAGCGTTCCTGCACAGAGCCGACGAGTTGACGGGGCGTCGGCGCCTCGTGCCGTGACGCTTCAGCCGGCGCTCTGTTCCTCGGCCAGGATGCGGTCCAATGCCTCCTCGAGATGAGCGTCGAAGTCGGCCAGCGCACCCTCCTGACCGAGCGGCACGAGCTTGTCCGTCCGGTCGAGGAAGGCCACCAGCGGCGGCGCCGACGAACGGAACAGCGCCTGGTCCCCGCCCACCTGAAGCCGGATCAGCACCTCGCCCAGCACCTCGGAATCGGCGGGGGCGATGCGCACATCACCCTCCCCGCAGGGGCGTCCGACCCCGTCGATCAGCAGCTCGCGCCCGAAGGCCCAGGTCACCGGGGCGTCACCGGGCAGGTGAAAGGTGAGCCGCACCGCGTACGGATCACAGGTCTCGTAGCGCAACTCCACCGGGATGCGGAAGGAGAGCTCCTCCGACACGAGAAAGCTCATCATGACTTCTGCCTGTACGGACTCGCGCATCGCCTACCCCGTCATATGACATCGACTGGCCGGGATTGATCCCTCTGACCATGGGCAAATCTTGCTGAAAGTGCGCAACAGATCACAAGGAGTAAGTTTTCACATACTGATAGAGAGCGTGAGCGATCCGACGTGCCGCCCGATCTCCGTCTGGAGCCGGCGGGCGGCGGGCAGCAGCCGGTCGGCCCGCTGGCCGGGCAGGGAGATGGCCATGGTGGCCGCGGTCGTACCGACCGTGATGGGGACCGCCGCACAGACCGTCCCGAGCGCGTACTCCTGACGCTCCACCGTCAGTTCCATGCGCCGCGTCCGGGCCAGCCGCCGCAGCAGCGCGCCGTGGTCCCGCACGGTGTACGGCGTGAGGGGCTCCGCCGGATAGCGGGCGAGGTGGTCGCGGCGGGCGTCCTCGTCCAGTTGGGACAGCAGGCACTGCCCGATGGCATGGGCGTGGCCGGTCTCCCGGAAGTCGGCCCACTCCTCGACCGCGGGTGTCTCGCGGGACTCGGAGACGCACATCACGTCGATCTCGCCATCCCGGTACATCGCGTAGTACACCGGTACACCGATCGAATCCCGCCAGTGCGCGAGCGTGTCCGCCACCGCGCTGCGACGTTTCTGCTGTGCTCCGCTGCTGGCGAGCCGCGCGGCGGCGTCACCCGAGGAAGAACAGCCCCTTCTCCCGGTACAGGTAGCCCTCGTGCACCAGGGTGCGCAGCAGGTGGTAGGTCGTGGGCAGCGCGAGGCCCGTCTCCCGGGCGAGCTGTTTGGCGGGGGCGCCGTAGGCGCGGGCGGCGACGGCCTCGAGCAGGCGCATGGCGCGCTGGACGGATCCGATGAGCGTCGCGCCGGCCGGTGGTCCCTGGGCGGCGGCCGTGGGTTGTCCGGGGAGAGTGGCGGCCGTGGGTTGTCCGGGGACGGCCGGGGAGGCCGGTCGCCGGGCGGGCGGCGCGCACGAGCGCGGTGGGACGGGGGGTACGTGGGGTTCTGCCGGTGCGGTGTCGACCGTGGCCAAGGGGTACTCCCGTAGCGCGAGGGGGCAGCCCGTGCGGGGAAGAGCACGGAGGGGGGTCTGCGCCACCCACGAGGCCGGAGCCCGTGGGAGTTCCGGACTCTAACCGTCGGCCACCGCACGCGCAGACGGCTCCCGGGGAAACTTCCCTCCCCCGAGGGAACCGGTGGTCCCCTCATCGACCTCCGGTCCCCATGGGGCTCACCAGTCGCTGCGCGACGAGGAACTCGCCGTGAACCTGCGTACGACGTAGATCAGTCCGCCGACCAGGGCGACGAAGACCAGCGCCTTGAACAGCAGGCCGATCACGAACCCGACGACGGTCGCTATCAGGCCGCCGAACACGACCAGGGCGATGACCGGCACCGCGACCCACTTCACCCACCACGGCATCCCCGCGAAGATCTCCCGCATCGTCCTCGTCCCTCGTGTCTCGTGCGCTGTCGATGTCCTGCACTCGATGCTAGGGCCGCGAAGGGGCCGCACGGGGGCCGCGCATCCCTTGTCCTCCCCTGATCCGTCCCCTAGGGAGTCAGGGGTCCGGGCTCACGCTTCGGGCGGAGAGAACACGACGAGGACCCTTAGGTCCTCGCTGATGTGGTGGAACTTGTGCGGCACCCCGGCCGGCACGTACACGACGCTGCCCCGCGCCACCTGCGTCGTCTCCGGACCGACCGTGATCGACGCCCGGCCGCTGACGACGAAGTACACCTCGTCCTGCCGGTGGGGCTTCTGCGGGTCGTGCTCACCCGCGTCGAGGGCGTACAGGCCGACCGACATGTTCCGCTCGCGCAGGAACTGGAGGTAGGCGCCCTCGTGAGCGGCACGCTCCGCCTCCAGTTCGTCCAGCCGGAATGCCTTCATCGCCGCTGCCGCCCTCGTCTCGCTGCTCGCCGTGACCCTGCTCGCCGACCGTACGGTCTGCCACGATCAGACACATGATGAATTTCGTAGTCAAGACGATCGCCAACGCGGGTGCCCTTGCGGTCGCCGTGTGGCTGCTCGACAAGATCACTCTCACGGGTGACAACACCGCGGAGAAGGCCGGCACGCTGATCGTCGTCGCGCTGATCTTCGGTCTGGCGAACTGGCTGGTCAAGCCGGTTGTGAGGCTGCTCACCCTGCCGCTGTTCATCCTGACCCTCGGCCTGATCACCCTGGTCGTCAACGCGCTCATGCTGCTGCTGACCTCCTGGCTGTGCGGCAAGCTCGACCTGAGCTTCCACGTGGAGGGCTTCTGGACGGCCGTGCTCGGCGGCCTGATCATCTCGATCGTCTCCTGGGCGCTGCACGTCGTCCTGCCCGACGAGGACTGAGCCCGTCATGACCTATCGCGTCTGCTTCGTGTGCACCGGCAACATCTGCCGCTCCCCGATGGCCGAATCCGTCTTCCGCGCGCGTGCGGCGGAGGCCGGGCTCGACGGCCTGGTGGCGGTCGACAGCGCCGGCACCGACGGCTGGCACGAGGGCGAGCACGCCGACCCGCGCACCGTCTCGGTCCTGGAGGAGCACGGTTACGGCGGCGCGCACGTCGCCCGTCGGTTCGAGCCGTCGTGGTTCGCCCGTCTCGACCTCGTGATCGCCCTCGACACCGGTCACCTCAGGGCCCTGCGCCGCCTCGCGCCGACCGGGGAGGAGGCGCGCAAGGTCCGTCTGCTCCGCTCGTACGATCCCACCGCCGGCGACGACCTCGACGTACCCGATCCGTACTACGGACACCGGGACGGCTTCGAGCGGTGTCTTGAGATGGTGGAGGCGGCGAGCACCGGTCTGCTCGCCGCCGTACGCGAAGAGCTGGAGGGACGGGCCGCATGAGCGACGCCACGAAGGACGAGGGCCGCACCGGAGACGGTACGCGCGCGGTACGGGCGGGGCTGCCCGAGCCGGTCAAGCACGAGCCGACCCTGCCCGGACCGGTGTTCGCGGCGCACTTCCACCTGCCCGGCGAGGTGACGGGACCGTACGCGTACGGCCGGGACGACAACCCGACCTGGACACTGCTGGAGCGCGCCGTCGGCGAGCTGGAGGCGCCCGGCCGGGAGGACGTCGAGACTCTGGTGTTCGCCTCGGGCATGGCGGCGATCTCCGCCGTGCTGTTCTCCCAGTTGCGCGCAGGCGACGCGGTCGTGCTGCCGTCCGACGGCTACCAGGTACTGCCGATGGTGGGCGCCCAGCTAGAGGCGTACGGCATCGAGGTGCGCACCGCGCCGACCGGCGGCGACGCGCAACTGGACGTGCTCGACGGCGCCCGGCTGCTGTGGATCGAGTCCCCGTCGAACCCGGGGCTCGACGTCTGCGACATCCGGCGGCTCGCGGAGGCGGCACACGCGCGTGGTGCTCTGGTGGCCGTCGACAACACCCTCGCGACCCCGCTCGGGCAGCGCCCGCTGGAGCTGGGCGCCGACTTCTCCGTGGCCAGCGGCACCAAGCAGCTGACCGGCCACGGTGACGTCCTGCTGGGTTACGTCACCGGCCGGAGCGCCGAGGCGATGGCCGCCGTACGCCGCTGGCGCAAGATCGTCGGTGCCATCTCCGGACCCATGGAGGCCTGGCTCGCGCACCGGTCCATCGCCACGCTCCAGATGCGCGTCGACCGGCAGAACGCCACCGCGCTCACCCTCGCCGAGGCCCTGCGGCAGCGGCCCGAGATCTCCGGCCTGCGCTACCCGGGGCTACCCGACGACCCTTCTCACAAGATCGCCGCGCAGCAGATGCGCCGCTACGGCTGTGTCGTCTCCTTCGCGCTGCCCACGCGCGCGCGTGCCGAGCGTTTCCTCCGGGCCCTGCGCCTGGTGGAGGACGCGACCAGCTTCGGCGGGGTGCGGTCCACGGCCGAGCGCCGCCGCCGCTGGGGCGGGGACGCGGTCCCGGAGGGCTTCGTCCGGATGTCCGTGGGCGCCGAGGACCCCGAAGACCTGGTGACCGACGTCCTGCGCGCCCTGGACGAGTCCGCGGACTGAACCGGAGGACGCCGTCGCCCAGGTGCGGAACGGCACCGAAGGGGGCACGCCGGATGGTGCGGTGGCCGGCGGCACCCCGGGCCTCGGCGGCGCGCAGAACAGGCCTTGATGACGGTCCGAGCCTCCCCCCCTCGTGGCTCGGACCGTCTGCGGATTCGCTCGCGAAGAGCCGCGCGACCAAGGCTAGTTGACTCTGCGTCAGTGTCCAATCACGCTAGCGACAGGAGCCTATCGACATATTTATAGTTGGTGCCTGCCTGGGGGCCGGAGGAGGCAGGTAGAGGGAGGCATGCCATGGATCTGGCCCTGCTGCGGACCTTCGTCACCGTGCACCGGGCCGGTTCCTTCACTCGCGCCGCCGCATTGCTCGGCCTCTCCCAGCCCGCCGTCACCTCGCAGATCCGCACGCTCGAACGCCAGCTTGGCAGACCCCTCTTCCTTCGCCAGGCGCGCGGCGTCATCCCGACGACCATCGGTGACGAACTCGCGCACAAGGCCGCACCGCATCTCGACGCCCTGGTGGAGATAGCCGAGAGCGGCCTGGACGACGAGACCTCACCCCGGACGCTGCACTTGGCCGGGCCCCCGGAGTTCACGGCCGAACGCGCCCTGCCCGCCCTCACGGGGCTCACCGGCGACGACGACCGGCGTCTGGCGCTGCGCGCCTCCTTCGGCACCGCCGAGGAGGTGCTGGAAGGACTGGCCTCCGGCCACCACGATCTGGCCATCAGCACGGCCCGGCCACGTGGAGCCCTGCTCAGCGCCACTCCGCTCTGCGACGAGGAGCACGTCCTGGTCGCCGCGCCGCGCTGGGCCGAGCGCATCGACTCGGAAGCGCTGCGACTGAAGGGCGCGCCGGCCCTGGACCATCTGCCCGTCGTCGAGGTGCACGAGTCGCTGCCGTTCGTCGCGCGCTACTGGGCCTCCGTCTTCGACTCCCGCCCGGCCGCCTCGGGCACGGTCGTCGTCCCTGATCTACGGGCCGTCCTCTCCTGCGCGATCGCGGGTGCCGGACTGGCGGTGCTGCCCCGCTATCTGTGCGCCCCGGCCCTGTGCCAGGGCACGCTCGTCGCCCTGCACGACCCGGTGGTCCCGCCGCTGCGCACGTACTTCCTGGTGGTGCGCACCGGCACCCTCGCCCTGCCCCTTGTCGCACGGGCCCACGCGTGCCTCCAGCGTGCCGCCGCGGCTTGGTACTGACACCGTCGGGCCGGTTACGCACGCCCCGCGGTCACGTCATGGCGCTTTGCGATGTTTCACGTGGAACCAGCCGGGCCACATTTCTCCCATGACCGTCCGACCCGTGGTCAAGCGCACCGCCCGTGCCGTTCTCCTGGACGGTGACGACCTGATCCTCATCAAGCGCACCAAGCCCGGCCTCGATCCCTACTGGGTCACCCCCGGTGGCGGAGTCGAGCCCCGGGACTCGACCGTCGTGGACGCCCTGCACCGGGAGGTGTACGAGGAACTCGGCGCCAAGATCGCCGATGTCGTGCCGTGCTTCGTGGACACCGTCGAGCACATCGGCGAGGACAGCAGCACGACCGGCGTGAAGGTGCAGCACTTCTTCGTCTGCCGCCTGGAGTCCATGGATCCCTCGCTGCGTCACGGCCCCGAAGTGGAGGAGCCGACCGGGGAGTACGAGATCGTCCGCATCCCGTTCACCCGCGTCGGCATCGCCTCCGTCCATCTCGTCCCGCTGTCCCTGCGGCACTACCTGGACGGCAACATCGAGGGGGTACGCGCCATGCACGCCCCCGACCTCGGCTGACGCGCTCAGTCCGCGACGACGAGCCGTTCCTCCACCGAGTCGTGCCGTATGCGGCCCGGCGCGATACCGCTGTCCCGCAGCGCGTCGATGCCGCTGCGGATCATGCCCGGCGGACCCGACAGGTAGGCGTCGTACTCGTTCCAGGGGCCGTATCCGCGTACGGCGTCGGGGAGCCGCAGTTGGGCCTGCTGGTCGGTGACCGCGCGGACCGACAGCCAGTGATGCTTCTGCTGGAGCCTGAGCATGGTGTCGATGTCGTACAGGTCGTGGTCGGTGCGTGCGCCGTAGAACACCTCGACAGGCCGGTGTCCGCCGTGCCCGGCGACATCCTCGACCAGGGCCTTGATGGGCGCTATGCCGGTGCCACCGCCCAGGCAGAGCAGTCCGCTGTCGGTGGTGTGGTCGACGGTCATCGAGCCGGTCGGCGGACCGAGCCGGATGACGTCTCCGGGCCGCGCCCGGTGCGTCAGCGCGTTGGAGACCCAGCCGGCCGGTACCGCCTTCACATGGAACGTCAGCAGCCCGTCCGGCCGGGGCGCCGAGGCGAAGGAGTAATGCCGCCACACCCGTGGCCACCAGGGCGTCTCCACGCTCGTGTACTGGCCCGCGAGAAAGGGATAGGGCTGGTCGGGGCGGACGGTGAGGACCGCGACATCACGGGTGCGCAGCTCATTGGCGACGATCTCGGCCTGCCACCAGGCCGGGGCCCGCAGTTCGTCCGCCGCCGCCGCGTCGATCATGACCTGGGAGATCGTCGTGTACGCCCGCACCCAGGCCGCTTCGGTCTCCGGGTTCCAGACGGTGGCGGCGTACTTGCTCAACGCGCCGATCAGGCATTCGCCCACCGCCGGATAGTGCTCGGCACGCGTTCCGTACTTGCGGTGCCCGCGGCCCAGGTTCTGAAGGTAGTCGACGAGGACGCGGGCGTTGTCGAGGTGCTCGGCCGCCGTGAGCAGCGCCCTCAGCAGGCGGTCCCGCTGGATGTCCATCGCGGCCGGGAACAGTGAGCGCAGTTCGGGATGGCGGACGAAGAGGAGGGCGTAGAAGTAGGAGGTGACCTTGTCGGCGACGGGGCCGATCTCGGTCATCGTGCGGCGGATGAGGAACGCGTCCGCCGAGTCCCCCGTGGCGGCCGGCGCCGACCGTCGAGCGAGCACGCGCCGCGGGGTCAGGGCATCGCCCTGCGGGGCCGCGGAGTGTCCCTGAGGGGGTGCCGGTGCGGGTCGCGGGGCGGCTTCCTCCGGCATTGCCGGATCACCGTCCGGCGGCGGAGCCGATGGATCCCTGCGCGGCAGGAACCAGCCGCCCTCGCCCGACATGTCGTTCTCCCCCGACGTGGTGGTCGGAGCGTCCATGGTGTGCCCTCGCCTCGAACATCTCTCGGTCGGTCCGCGCACCCCGCTCCTCGCAAGGCGCATGCATTCCCCCGGCGGGTGGCCGGCCGTAGCACTCGGTCCGCAGCCTTGCATTCCGATCGGCTGCCGCGGTCGCGTACCCGAAAACGCGGGTCTCGATCTCTCCTTCCCGTTAGGCTGCTTGCCCTGTTCTCGGCCCGCACGGGCACGTGCGTCGCATCCCGTACGGAAACCGCATTCGACCCTACCGGCCGTCGCCGCGCTCACGAGTCCCCTTCTCCACTCTCGCGCCGACAGCACGTCGCACACGGTGCGATTCGACAACTGCGGCGCAGGGCCGATCAGTTCGTGGGTAGCCACAAGCCGCGACGCGTGGAGGAGTGGTCGCGGGCGCGGCCGGACGACCGTCGGCGTTCACAGCGACGGAAAGTGGTACGGCAGCGAACGGATTTCTGTCCGAGAACGCGTCGCCGTCCACCATGCAACCCCACCCATGCCCCGTCGAACAGAAACACGATGGTGGCCCGAGGTCGGTCGGCTGCTGATGTTTCACGTGAAACACCCGCAGAAACTGTCCTCGTGCTGTCCACGGGGCCACGAGATGGCCAAAAGCACGTGCGTCTGCATCGAAACGGGTGGACGGCGAGGGTGTCGGTCGGACAGCCTGACCTGCGTGCCGACTCCTCCCCTCGCCGCTCTGCCCATCCGCCGCCTGACGCTTCGCGATCTCACCGCGTGCGCCGATCTGTCCGAAGACCGGGGGTGGCCCCGCGAGGAACACAAGTGGGGTTTCCTCCTCACAGCCGGGAAGGGCCTGGGCATCGATGACCCCGAGGGCGGCCTCGTGGCCGCGTGCGTGGTCACGGAGTACGGCCCGTGGGGGCGGCCGGATCTCGGCGCCGTCGGCATGGTCCTGGTGGCCGGACGCCACGCCCGCCGGGGCGTCGGTCGACGCCTGATGCGGCATGTCATGTCGACCATGGGAGCCACCCCGCTGACCCTGCACGCCACGCCCTACGGCCGTCCCCTGTACGAGGAGCTGGGCTTCAAGGTGACGGGCCGGGCGGAGATGCTCAGGGGCAGCTTCGTTCCGGGCGGGCTCGAGCCACGGATCGCCACCCGCGCCGCCACGGCGGACGACCTCCCGGCGATCCTGCGTCTCGACGAGGAGGTGTTCGGCACCGACCGCACGCCCCTCATCACCCGGTTGCCCGCGTTCGCCGATCAGCTACGGGTGGCCGAGGAGGGTGGCCGACTCATCGGCTATACGGCCGCGTGGCCCAACATGGACACCCATGTCGTCGGTCCGCTGGTTGCCCGGGACACCGAGACCGCCAAGGCGCTCGTCGCCTCGCTGGCGGCCCACACGGACCGTCCGCTGCGCACCGACATCGACGTGCGGCACGAGGAGCTGCTGACCTGGGCGAAAGCGCGCGGGCTGGTCTCCGTCGGCTTCAACGCCGTGATGACCCACGGCATCACGGACCTCCCGGGGGACTGGACCCGGCGGTTCGCGCCGCTGACGGTGGCCGCGGGCTGAACCGCGTACGACGCACGCAGGCCCCGCCGCTCGAAGCGGCGGGGCCTGCGTCACTGGCATCGTCCGTGTGCTCAGGCGAGTACCTGCACGGCCGCGGTGGCGAAGCCGTGGTCCTGCTCCGGTGCGCCGCCGCCGACACCGATGGCGCCGATCAGCCGGCCGTCCCGGTGGACGGGTAGACCGCCCGCGATGAACAGCAGGGGCCGGTCCAGGGCCGTGGGCAGCGTGTGGAAAAGGCCGCCGGGCTGGACCGCGTCGACGAGGTCGGCGGTGGGCGCGTTCAACTGGAGCGCCGTGTAGGCCTTGCGCGTGCTGGTCTCGCCGGAGATCAGCACGGCCCGGTCGTCCCGGCGGAAGGCGAGCAGGTTGCCGCCGGCGTCCAGAACGGTGACGCTGACGGTGACTCCGGCGTCCTCGGCCGCCCGGCGGGCCGTACCGATGAGCAACTCGGCGTCCTGGATGGTCAGCGGGGCGACGGCGGTGGTGCTCATGGAACTGTTCTCCTTGGTGGTGCTGGGTTGGATGTCCGCCGTACCGGGGGCGCACCCCGGTACGGATGTCCGGTGTGCCGGACGGCTCAGTGGTGGACGGGCGTCCGCTGCCCGGCGGGCGTCCCGGAGGCGGCCACGGTGGTGCGTGCGCCGTCGCGACGCTCCAGGGCGGCTGAGAGGACGGCGAGGATCAGAGCCGCGGCGGCGAGGGCGGCGCCGACCCAGTTGGGGGCCGTGTAGCCGAAGCCGGCCGCGATCACGAGGCCGCCCAGCCAGGCGGACAGGGCGTTGCCCAGGTTGAAGGCGCCGATGTTCACCGCCGACGCGAGCGTCGGGGCGCCGTGCGCCTGGTCGAGGACGCGCTTCTGGAGCGGCGGCACCGTGGCGAAGCCGAGGGCACCGATCAGCGCGATGGTCACCGCGGCCGCGATCTTGTTGTGGGCGGTGAAGGTGAAGAGCGCGAGGACGACGGCCAGGGCACCCAGGGAGACGTACAGCATCGGCATGAGCGCGCGGTCGGCGAACCTGCCGCCGAGGAGGTTGCCGCCGACCATGCCGAGACCGAAGAGCACCAGCAGCCAGGTGACCGAGCCGTCGGCGAAGCCGGTGACGTGGGTCATCATCGGCGCGATGTAGGTGATGGCCGCGAAGACGCCGCCGAAGCCGAGAACGGTCATCGCCATGGCGAGCAGGACCTGGGCGTTCTTGAAGGCGGCCAGCTCGTGTCGCAGGTGGACGCCCTGTGGGCGCGGCAGGTCGGGCACCAGCTTGGCGATGCCGGCGAGACCGATGAAGCCGAGGACGGTGACGACGGCGAAGGTGACACGCCAGCCGACGGTCTGTCCGACGAGTGTGCCCAGCGGGACGCCGATGACGTTGGCGACGGTCAGACCGGTGAACATCATGGCGATGGCGCCGGCCTTCTTGTGGGGCGCGACCAGCTCGGCGGCCACGACCGAGCCGATGCCGAAGAAGGCACCGTGGGCGAGCGAGGCGACCACGCGTCCGATCAGCATGACCGAGAAGGCCGGGGCCACGGCGGAGAGCAGGTTGCCGGCGATGAACAGGCCCATCAGCAGCATCAGCATCCGCTTGCGCGGGACCTTGGTGCCGAGGACGGTCATCAGCGGGGCTCCGATGACCACGCCGAGTGCGTAGCCCGTCACGAGCAGACCCGCCATGGGGATGGACACCCCGAAGTCGCTCGCGACCTCGGGCAGCAGGCCCATGATCACGAACTCGGTCGTGCCGATTCCGAAGGCCCCGATCGCGAGGGCCAGAAGCGCGAGAGGCATGGAGGGGTACACCTTCCAGACGATTGCAGGGGCGCTTTGCGTTCGCCCACAATAGTTGCACACGCGGGTTACTTGCAATCGCTGACTATTGCGGGCGTGCTCTATCCTGGTGGTGCAGCCGCTCCGGGACGGAGGAAACGCCAATGACAGCGACGGACCCCGCGCTCACCGCGCTCGCCCAGGGGTGGTGCGCCCTTTCTGCGCTGCACGGAAGGATCGAGGCGCACATCGAGCGCGCCCTGCAGGCCGGGCACGACCTGAGCGTGCGCGAGTACTCCCTGCTCGACGTGCTCAGCCGGCAGCATGACGGCGAGGGCGGCCATCTACAGATGAAGCAGGTCGCCGACGCGGTCGTGCTCAGCCAGAGCGCCACCACGCGCCTGGTGACCCGGCTGGAGGACCGCGGCCTGCTGGAGCGGTATCTGTGCCCCACCGACCGGCGCGGCATCTACACCAACGTCACTCCGGCGGGCCTGCGCCTGCTGGACGAGGCGCGGCCCACCAACGACGCCGCACTGCGTGAAGCCCTGGACGAGGCGTCCAGGAACGCCGAACTGGCGCCGCTGGTCCGAGCGGTGGAGTCCCTGAACGTGCCCGCATAGGGTGCGGGCATGGGAGATCTTGAAATACGGGACGCGACCGCCGACGACCTCCCGGCGATCGTCGCCATGCTCGCCGACGACCCGCTGGGCGCCCAGCGTGAGTCACCCGACGATCTGACGCCGTACCGGGCCGCGCTGGGACGGCTCGAGGCCGACCCGAACCAGCATCTCGTCGTCGCGGTCCGCGAAGGCCGTGTGATCGGGACCCTCCAGCTCACGCTCGTCCCGGGTCTGTCGCACAAGGGCGCGACCCGCGCGCTCATCGAGGCGGTCCGGATCCACGCCGACGAGCGTGGCAGCGGACTGGGCAGCCGGCTGATCGAGTGGGCGGTCGACACCTCCCGGCGGCTCGGCTGCCAGTTGGTGCAGCTCACGTCCGACAAGTCGCGCACCGACGCCCACCGCTTCTACGAACGGCTGGGCTTCACCGCGTCCCACGAGGGCTTCAAGCTGCGCCTCTGACCGCCGTACCGGGCGGGCGAAAACATCAGGAACCGCCCAGGGGGTGTGTTTCACGTGAAACACACCCCCTCGGACGTCCCAGGGGGCTAGCCGATGCCCCGCCACCCCTCCGCGTCGACCCCGCCGGGCACCGGTGCCTCGGGATCGTACGGCTGCCGCGTGAACACGAACGAGCCGAGATCGAGGTGGCTCATGGTTCCGTCGGAGCGCCGTACCGGCCGCAGCACTTCGCCGGCGTAGTAGCCCTCCGTACCCGTCCACGTGCCGTCGCCGTTCGCGCGGAAGCGGGCGCGACGACCGCCGCCGGTCAGCGGTGCCAGCACGAGGAGACCGTCGGAGGTCACCCGCATGGCGACGGCATGCGGGCCCCAGTACCACTGCCCCGCCAGCTCCAGCACCGCCGGCTCTACCTCTCGCAGGGGCCGCCAGGGCTCAGGGATCCGTGGCTCCGCCTCGGCGACGATCCGGACGAGGTCCGCGCCCACCGCACCCAGTAGCGGTCCGCTCGTGCAGTTGGCGAGCACCACCGCGGCCACGTCGTCCTCCACGCTGATGGTGAGGTTCGCCAGGAATCCCGGCAGGGAGCCGGAGTGCCCCACGAGGAGCCGGCCGTCGCGGCGCTGGATCTGCATGCCCAGGCCGTAGGTGGCTCCGTCCATCACGTCCGCGGCCTCGGTGGGTGCCGCCGGGGTCCGCATCTCTCGCACCGACTCCGCACTCAGGACCCGGTCGTCGCCACGGGCCAGGAAGGAGGCGAACCGCGCCAGGTCCCCGGTGGTCGACCAGAGCTGGCCGGCCGGCGCCATCCGGCCCAGGTCCTCCAGCGGCTCGGGCAGCAGGACATCGGCCCACGGATGCACCGCCCAGCCACCCGCGTGCGGGGCCCGTGGCTGCGCGCTCGTACGGTGCAGGCCCAGCGGCTCCAGGATCTCTTCTCGCAGGACCTTCTCCCAGGAGGCCCCGCGCAGCTCCTCCACCAGGGCGCCGAGCACCGTGTAGCCGGGGTTGGAGTAGTGGAACCGCCGGCCGACGGGATGCAGCAGGGGCTGATCACCCAGCACGTCGCTCAGCTCGGGCCGCAGCGCGCCGGAAGTGCGCTCCCACCACGGCGCGGGCGACTCGGCCGCCAATCCGGCGGTGTGCGCGAGCAGTTCCCCGATCGTCGCCTCGCCCACGCCGGTGCCCGGCAGATGCCTCTCCAGCGGATCACCGAGGTCGAGCACACCCGCGTCTCGCAACCGCAGCACCAGTACGGCGGTGAAGATCTTGGTGAGGGAGCCGATCCGGTACTGCACGGTCTCGTCCGGCCCGTGCCCCTCCACCGAGGTCCGCGCTCCGTGCCACACGGTCTGTCCGTCCCGTACGACGGCGGCCACCAGCGACGGAGCCCGCCCCTCGGCCTGCGCGACAGCGATCCGGTGCAGCAGGGCTCGCCGGGTGCCGGGGAGCAGTGCTTCCTGAGATGTCGTCATGGGCTCAGTCCACCGGTTGCGGCGCCGGACGTCGAATGCGGGCCCGTGCGGTGCGAAAGCACGCCCTCGGGACGCGCGGACCGTACAGGGGGCTGTACCGGCGGGGGCGGACAGTGCCATGGTCATCCCCGGGACGTTGGACCAACGAGCGCCGGACCGCCCGGCCTTCGCCGCATCGGTGACCGACGAAACCCGCTCGCACCACTCCGATAACATGTTCTAACTTACGACGATCGCCCTCATCACCCGTCCTTACCGGAAAACGATGCCACCAGCACGATGAGTGACCTACTCCACCAATCCCTATCGCATCGGCCAGACAATTGACATCTATGGCATCGCAGGTATTTTCGCGAATAAGGTGCGGAATTACATCTTCCGCGTGGCGTCGGCCACGAACCGTACTGTGGGCCACGGTGGGCGTGGTGGCCCTCGGATTCCTCATCGCGCTGGAGATCGCCGCTCGTCACTACGGTCTGCCGGGGCCGATCACCAACCAGGTGAAAGAGGTCGTGGTCGCCCCTAAATCAGGGCCACTGCTGTACGCCAGCATGGCGTTGATGATGGTGGTGCTCACCTGGCGGGAGCGATTGATCGCCGCTGGTGTCGCGGTCGGCATCGATGTCGTCTTCCTGCTGGTGCGCTGGGCGACCGACACCAAGATGGGCTTCGGCAACGGTGCGTTGTGGGTGGTCCTGGGCTATGCGGTCATCGCTGTCACGCGCCGCACCGGACGGGAACGCGTCCTGCTGCTGAAGGGTGTCGGGCTGGGCCTGCTCCTGGTGGCCGGCCGCAAGACCGGTGACACCTGGCTGCTCATCACGTCGAAGACCCGGCCGACGGTGCTGGACCAGTACGTGGCGACCGCCGATCACGCGCTGGGCAACCCGTCCTGGGTAGCGGGCCGGATCGTCAGGGCCACCGGCTCGATCGGTGACCATGTCCTCGACTACGTCTACATCCAGCTCGCGGTGGCCGCGGTCGTCGTCGCGCTCTACCAGCTGCGCAACGTGGCGGCCGAGCGCCGGTTCCCGCGCCATCACCTGGTGCGCACCTTCCTGGTGATCGGCCTCCTGGGGCCCGGCATCTACATGCTCTTCCCGGTGGTCGGGCCGATCTTCGCCTACGGCGCGGACGGCGGGCACTGGGCGGTGGCCGACCAGTGGCCGCACACGGCGCCGGCCCTGGCGACCCCGCACCACATGCCGTTCGACGAGATCACCCCGCGCAACTGCATGCCGAGCCTGCACACCGCGTGGGCCACCGCGATCTTCATTCACTCCCGCAAGGGCCCGCGGCTTCTGCGCTTCGCCGGCACGTTCTGGCTCATCGCCACGCTCGGCGCCACCCTGGGCTTCGGCTACCACTACGGCACGGACATCATCGCCGGCGTGGTGTTCACCCTCACGATCGAGGCGGCTCTGCGCTCGCTCGAACGCGGCTGGGACCGGTCGGGAATCCAGTTGGTCGCCTACGGCACGACGGTCTTCGCCGCGCTCCTGGTGTCCTATCGCTATCTGCCGGTGGAAATGGCCGCGCTTCCGTCGGTGTTCGGACCACTTCTCGCGCTGGCGATGGTCTCCGTGATCTACGGCTACATACGGACCACCGGACCGTGGGAACCGAAAACCGCACCAGTACCCCAACCGGAACCCCAGCCGGAACTGGTCTGAGACACCAAGCCGGTCCGAGGACTGCCCCATGAACGCTGCCGGCAGGCGGTCACCCGCCTGCCGGCCGGCGGTCCTCACGGCCCGTGTCGTCTGCCCTCTCCCACCTGAACGGTTCTCGGGCGCCGCGGAGGTTCCTCAGGAGTGCCCGCGTGTCCGAGATATCCGGGACGGACGGACGGCGCGCATCGGCGGGTCGATCGTCGAGAACGCCGAGGTTGACGACGACGCGGGGCAACGCCGCACAGTCCTGTCGCCGGCACGCCAACCAGTCCGGGAACGAGACCAGGGAGAACTGTGAGCATCCGACACATCCTCACGGGCAGTGCCGTGATCGCCTTACCGGCGGTGCAGCCCATGGCCGCGAATGCCCCCCCCCCCCCGCCGCCTCGACGCACGATCACCACGCCCTGCTGACGTGAGCCGAGCGGTGCGGTGAAGAACCAGGGGTGCCTTCCACGGCGTCAGCCACGGGCCCGCACCCGCCCCGTTCCGCCGACGGCGAAGCCCGGCCCGGCCGGGCTCGACGATCACTAGAGTCCGGTCTCATGACGACTGTCACCACCCGTACGGTCGAATACCCGGCCGACGGCTTGACGATGATCGGGCACCTCGCGCTCCCCACCGGTACCGACCGCCGGCCCGCGGTCCTGATCGGGCCCGAGGGGCCGGGCCTGAACGACTTCCAGCGCCGCCGGGCCGACGCCCTGGCCGAACTGGGTTACGTGGCGCTGGCCTTCGACATCAACGGCGGGCGCTGGTTCACCGACCCGGCGGAGATGCTGGCGCACACGACCCCGCTGCTCGCCGACCCCGACCGGATGCGGGGCATCGGTCACGCGGCACTCGATGTGCTGCGTGCCGAACCGCGGACCGACCCGGCCCGGGTCGCCGCCATCGGCTACGGCACCGGGGGCACCATCGTGCTGGAACTCGGCCGCGACGGCGTCGACCTGCGCGCGATCGGGACGGTCAACGCGCTCACCACGGGCCGACCGGGTGAGGCGGCACGCATCCGGTGCCCCGTGTGGGCCGGGGTCGGATCGGAGGACCCGATCATGCCCGCTGAGCAACGGGACGCCTTCACCGCCGAGATGCGGGCCGCGGGCGTCGACTGGCGCCTCGTGGTCTACGGCGGAGCCCTGCACGCCTTCCACCACCCACCGGTCGACCAGAACGTGGTCCCCGGCGTCGGCTACCACCCCCGGCACGCGCAGCGAGCCTGGCGCGACGTCGTCGGCCTGCTCGCCGAGTGCCTGCCCGTGACGGAACCGTCCGGCGCGTCAGGACCGCCGTCGCGATGACACGACAGCGGAGAAAACGACACCGAGCCTGAGGCCCCGCATCGGCTCGGATCAGGTCTGGGCCATGTCCACGAAACGGGAGTAGTGGCCCTGGAAGGCGACCGTGATCGTGGCGGTGGGGCCGTTGCGGTGCTTGGCGACGATCAGGTCGGCCTCGCCCGCGCGCGGGGACTCCTTCTCGTACGCGTCCTCGCGGTGCAGCAGGATGACCATGTCGGCGTCCTGCTCGATGGAACCGGACTCACGCAGGTCGGAGACCATCGGTTTCTTGTCGGTGCGCTGCTCGGGGCCACGGTTGAGCTGGGAGAGGGCGATGACCGGGACTTCCAGCTCCTTCGCGAGCAGCTTGAGGTTACGGGACATGTCCGAGACCTCCTGCTGGCGGCTCTCGGCGCGCTTGGAGCCGCCGGACTGCATCAGCTGGAGGTAGTCGATGACGACCAGCTTCAGGTCGTTGCGCTGCTTCAGGCGCCGGCACTTGGCGCGGATCTCCATCATCGACAGGTTCGGCGAGTCGTCGATGTACAGCGGTGCGGCCGAGACGTCCGGCATGCGGCGGGCGAGCCGGGTCCAGTCCTCGTCGGTCATCGTGCCGGAGCGCATGTGGTGCAGGGCGACCCGGGCCTCGGCGGACAGCAGTCGCATCGCGATCTCGTTGCGGCCCATTTCGAGCGAGAAGATGACGCTCGGGAGGTTGTTCTTGATCGAGGCGGCCCGCGCGAAGTCCAGTGCGAGCGTCGACTTACCCATGGCGGGACGGGCCGCGATGACGATCATCTGCCCCGGGTGGAGGCCGTTCGTCAGCGAGTCGAAGTCGGTGAACCCGGTGGGCACGCCCGTCATCTCGCCGCTGCGGGAACCGATCGCCTCGATCTCGTCGAGGGCGCCTTCCATGATGTCGCCGAGCGGCAGGTAGTCCTCGCTGGTGCGCTGCTCGGTGACGGCGTAGATCTCGGCCTGGGCGCTGTTGACGATCTCGTCCACGTCGCCGTCGGCCGCGTATCCCATCTGCGTGATGCGCGTTCCGGCCTCGACCAGGCGGCGCAGGACGGCCCGCTCGTGGACGATCTCCGCGTAGTACTCGGCGTTGGCCGCCGTCGGCACGGTCTGGACGAGGGTGTGGAGATAGGCGGCCCCGCCGACCTTGTTGATCTCACCGCGCTTGGTGAGTTCGGCGGCGATGGTGATCGGGTCGGCCGGCTCACCCTTGGCGTAGATGTCCAGGATGGCCTGGTAGATCGTCTCGTGCGCGGGCTTGTAGAAGTCGTGGCCCTTGAGGATCTCGACGACGTCGGCGATGGCGTCCTTCGACAGCAGCATGCCGCCCAGCACCGACTGCTCGGCGTCCAGATCCTGGGGCGGAACCCGCTCGAAGGCCGAACCCGAGCCCTCCCAGGAACCATTGTCCCGGCCCCGGTCGTGCTGTTCGTCACGGCTCCGGCCACCGTCACCGCGCCGCCGGGAGGCCGGCAGACGATCACTGGGCCCGCTGTCGGCCCACGGATCGTCCAAGGGCTCGGAAATGCTCACCGAGCCACCTCCTCCCGTCCGCACGGCGGACCTCGCCGTGACCTCTTTTGTACGGCACGGCACTGACAAACAAGAGGCCCAACTCCGCTTCTGTCGCGTCGGATTTGTGACGTTTCCCGGGCCGGAACAGGGATACTTCCGGGGCCGCGAAAAGGAGCGGGCGCCGGACCACGGTAGGCCCGTCGGCACCGTCAGCCAATCTGGTTATCCACAGGCCATGTGGACGACCGCCCGGATGCTGTGGAGAACTCGCCGAAACCTGTGCACGACCCGGTGGACAGCCCTGTGAACAAGCCCTCGATCCCCTCAAGGAGAACCCGTTGACCTGCGCTTTTGCCATCCACCGGCTGTGCAGAAGAAAAACTTTCCCCATCGGGCCAAGATCGCTTCGAACGGTGCCCGAAAGGACACGCCACCAGATGGCAAGTAAGGATCGATAGCCAGTTGCATCACTTACCTGTGGATGATTACATTGACGCTCATGACACAGGCTCCAGCGACCCCCCGCGCCACCCGACGGCAACACGACCGGGCCATCGTCGCGCTGGCCGTCCCGGCCTTCGGTGCCCTCGTCGCCGAGCCCCTGTTCGTCCTGGCGGACAGCGCCATCGTCGGCCACCTCGGGACCGCGCAGCTCGCCGGTCTCGGCGTCGCCTCGGCGCTCCTCACCACCGCGGTGAGCGTCTTCGTCTTCCTCGCCTACGCCACCACGGCCGCCGTCTCCCGGCGCCTCGGAGCCGGTGATCTCCAGGCAGCCATCCGGCAGGGCATGGACGGGATCTGGCTGGCGTTGCTGCTCGGTGCCGCGGTGATCGCCGTCGTCCTGCCCCTCGCCCCAGGCATCGTGGACCTCTTCGGCGCCTCCGCGACAGCGGCTCCCTACGCCACGACGTATCTGCGCATCTCCTCGCTGGGCATCCCCGCCATGCTCGGTGTCCTGGCTGCCACCGGTGTCCTGCGCGGCCTGCACGACACCCGGACCCCCCTCTACGTCGCGGTCGGCGGCTTCGTCGCCAACGCCGGACTGAACCTGGCGCTGGTCTACGGCGCCGGGCTCGGCATCGCCGGCTCCGCCTGGGGCACGGTCATCGCGCAGTGCGGGATGGCGGCCGTCTACCTGGCCGTCGTCGTCCGCGGGGCCCGACGGCACGGTGCCTCCCTCCGCCCGGACGCCGCCGGCATCCGGGCCTCGGCCCGGGCAGGCGTCCCCCTCCTCGTCCGCACCCTGTCCCTGCGAGCGATCATCATGATCGCCACGGCGGTAGCGGCACGCCTCGGTGACGCCGACATCGCCGCACATCAGATCACCCTGTCGCTGTGGAACCTGCTGGCCTTCGCGCTCGACGCGATAGCGATCGCGGGGCAGGCCATCATCGGCCGGTACCTCGGCGCCGACGATGCGGAAGGCGCACGCGAAGCGTGCCGTCGCATGATCCAGTGGGGGATCGCGACCGGTGTCGTACTGGGTCTGCTCGTGGTGGCCGCCCGGCCGCTGTTCCTGCCGCTGTTCACCAGCGACCCCGTGGTTCAGGACGTCGCCCTGCCGGCGCTGCTGCTGGTGGCGCTCTCCCAACCCGTCTGCGGGATCGTCTTCGTCCTGGACGGGGTCCTGATGGGCGCGGGCGACGGCCCGTACCTGGCCTGGGCGATGGTCGTCACCCTGGCGGTGTTCGCCCCGGTGGCCCTGCTGGTGCCCGCTCTCGGTGGCGGGCTCACCGCGATCTGGGCGGCGATGGCGCTGATGATGACGGTGCGCATGCTGACCCTGTGGCTGCGGACGCGCTCGGGCCGCTGGATCGTGACGGGCGCTGCGCGCTGACCGTTTCACGTGAAACACGGTGCGGCGCCCTTTCCCCCGGCCATGGGAAGGGGGCCGCACCCTGGACGGATACGGCCCCTTTCACCTGCTCAGGTGAGCACAGCGATCACGCAGCGATCAGGCCGCGACGACCTCGATGTTGACCTTGGCGGCAACCTCGGGGTGCAGACGCACGGACGTCTCGTGGGCGCCCAGGGTCTTGATCGGAGCGGTCAGCTCGACGCGGCGCTTGTCGACCTCGGGGCCACCGGAAGCCTTGATCGCGGAAGCGATGTCGGCCGGGGTGACGGAACCGAAGAGACGGCCGGAGTCGCCGGAGCGGACGGCCAGGCGGACCTTCACGCCCTCGAGCTGGCCCTTGATCTGGTTGGCCTGCTCGATGGTCTGGATCTCGTGGATCTTGCGAGCACGACGGATCTGCTCGACGTCCTTCTCGCCACCCTTGGTCCAGCGGATAGCGAACTTCCGCGGGATCAGGTAGTTACGAGCGTAACCGTCCTTGACGTCGACGACGTCGCCCGCGGCACCGAGGCCGGAGACCTCGTGGGTGAGGATGATCTTCATTAGTCGGTCACCCTTCCCTTATCGCGCGGTGGACGTGTAGGGCAGCAGCGCCATCTCACGGCTGTTCTTGACGGCCGTGGCGACGTCACGCTGGTGCTGCGTGCAGTTGCCGGTCACGCGGCGGGCACGGATCTTGCCGCGGTCGGAAATGAACTTCCGCAGCATGTTCGTGTCCTTGTAGTCCACGTACGTGACCTTGTCCTTGCAGAATGCGCAGACCTTCTTCTTCGGCTTGCGCACAGGCGGCTTCGCCATTGGTGTTTCTCCTGTGTGATCAAGAAGTTGGGGTACGACCCACCCTCACTCGGCCCGACAGGCCTAGAAGGGGGGCTCGTCCGAGTAGCCGCCGCCATTGCCGCCGGAGCTTCCGCCCCAGCCGCCGCCACCCTGGTTGCCACCGGCAGGAGTGCCGGTCGCCCACGGGTCTTCGGCCGGAGCGCCGGAGCCGCCGCCCTGCTGGGCACCGCCGGAGCTTCCGCCCCAGCCGCCGCCCTGCTGGCCGCCGGCACCGCCGCCGCTGTAACCCCCCTGGCCACCGCGGCCGCCACCGGCGGTCTTGGTGACCTTGGCCGTGGCATTGCGCAGGCTGGGGCCGACTTCCTCGACGTCCAGCTCGTAGACCGTGCGCTTGACGCCCTCACGGTCCTCATAGGACCGCTGCTTCAGCCGGCCCTGCACGATGACGCGCATGCCTCGCTGGAGCGACTCGGCGACGTTCTCCGCCGCCTGACGCCAGACCGAGCAGGTCAGGAAGAGGCTCTCGCCGTCCTTCCACTCGTTCGTCTGGCGGTCGAAGGTGCGGGGAGTGGACGCGACGCGGAACTTCGCGACCGCCGCACCGGACGGGGTGAAGCGCAGCTCGGGGTCGTCGACAAGATTGCCGATGACCGTGATGACGGTCTCGCCTGCCATGGGGGAACCTCTCGGCGGGTTTGCTGCTGGCTGCTTGGTGCTGCTACTCGAGTCCCGGGATCAGCTGAGCGGAAGCTCAGTGCATCTCGGGGCGGAGGACCTTGGTCCGGAGGATCGACTCGTTCAGGTTCATCTGGCGGTCGAGCTCCTTGACGACCGCAGGCTCGGCCTGAAGGTCGATGACCGAGTAGATGCCCTCGGGCTTCTTCTTGATCTCGTAGGCGAGACGACGACGACCCCAGGTGTCGACCTTCTCGACCTTGCCGCCACCGTCACGGACGACGGACAGGAAGTTCTCGATCAGCGGGGAGACAGCACGCTCTTCGAGATCGGGGTCGAGGATGACCATCACCTCGTAGTGACGCATGTGGAACCCACCTCCTTCGGACTCAGCGGCCACGGTCGTTCCGTGGCAGGAGGGTTGTGATGCGTACGCAACGGTATCGGCCACCACTGACACTCGGGGGTCCCGAAGGGCACCCGGCGGGCGTGGGCAGACACCGTGCAGACGTTACAGACTACCCGCACACCTGCTTCCGGTTGAAATCCTGCCGCCGACGCCCTCAATCTGTACACATCGGGTGTCTACGGCGCTACGATGCGCCGCTTCCGCAGGAGGTGCCCCATGGCACAGGCATTGCAGCCCAACACAGCCGGATCCCTGTTCGCGACGGACGGCAAGTCCCATCCGCTCCAGGACGCCCTCATGGCGGTGACGCTGGTCCTGGGGCTGCTGTCCTTCATCACGTCGTTCTTCCACGGCCTCCACCTGCTGACGTCCTGGGCCGGCCTGGTCGGTCTCTTCGTCGGCGCGTACGGACAGTGGATCTCGGTGACCACTCGCGAGCGTTTCGGTCTGATCCTGGGCCTCGGTGCCTCGGGAATCGGATTCCTGCTCGGCATGGCGCACGGCGGGCTGTTCGGCGGGCTCATCAGCTGACCCGTCAGGGTTAAGGCCCGTACGCCCAGTCGGGGCGCTCGCGGGGCGCAGTAGGCTTCGGCGCGAGAGCCGGAGCCCCTGTACCCATGGGGACACACCAGCCCGAGGAGCGCCCCGACATGAGCCTGACCCTGAGGACCATCAGCCGTGAGCAACATCTGGCTTTCATCCAGAGCCTGCCGGCGGCGAGCCATATGCAGGTCCCGGCATGGGCCGATGTGAAGGCCGAGTGGCGCTCGGAGAGCCTCGGCTGGTTCGACAAGAGCGGCCAGTTGGTCGGCGTGGGCCTGGTCCTCTACCGCCAGTTGCCCAAGATCAAGCGTTATCTGGCGTATCTGCCCGAGGGCCCGGTCATCAACTGGTATGCGCCGAACCTCGACGAGTGGATCCAGCCGATGCTGGCGCATCTGAAGCAGCAGGGCGCCTTCTCGGTGAAGATGGGCCCGCCGGTGATCATCCGTCGCTGGAACGCGGACACCATCAAGAGGGGCATCCAGGACCCGGACATCAAGCGGCTGCGCGATCTGGAGGCCGACTTCATCGAGCCGCGCGCCTTCGAGGTGTCCGACAAGCTGCGTCGCATGGGCTGGCAGCAGGGCGAGGACGGCGGTGCCGGCTTCGGTGACGTGCAGCCCCGCTACGTCTACCAGGTGCCGCTGGCCAACCGTTCCCTGGAAGAGGTCCACAAGAACTTCAACCAGCTTTGGCGCCGCAACATCAAGAAGGCCGAGAAGGCGGGCGTGGAGGTCGTCCAGGGTGGCTACCAGGACCTGCCCGAGTGGCAGCGGCTGTACGAGATCACGGCCGTCCGCGACCACTTCCGACCGCGCCCGCTGTCGTACTTCCAGCGCATGTGGACGGCCCTCAACACCGAGGACCCCAACCGCATGCGGCTGTACTTCGCGCGGCACAACGGGGTGAACCTGTCCGCGGCGACCATGCTGATCGTCGGGGGGCACGTCTGGTACTCCTACGGCGCCTCCGACAACATCGGCCGCGAGGTCCGGCCGTCGAACGCGATGCAGTGGCGGATGCTCTGCGATGCCTACGCACTCGGCGCCACCGTCTACGACCTGCGCGGTATCTCCGACTCGCTGGACGAGACGGACCACCTCTTCGGCCTCATCCAGTTCAAGGTCGGTACCGGCGGCCAGGCCGCCGAGTATCTCGGCGAGTGGGACTTCCCCCTGAACAAACTGCTCCACAAGGCGCTCGACATCTACATGTCGCGCCGCTGAGCCGCGCGGACGTTTGATTCCATAGCCTTCACAGTCCTCACATCTCCGATCCACCGCAGTCACGAGAAAGGTCCCGGGTCCGGCCATGGCGCTCACGCTCTACGTCGACACCGCGCGCTGGCGTGCGCACCACAAGCACGTGCAGGAGCAGTTCCCGGGGCTGGTCCCGGTCTGCAAGGGCAACGGCTACGGCTTCGGGCACGAACGGCTGTCGGAGGAGGCCACGCGGCTCGGTGCCGACCTGCTCGCCGTCGGCACCACGTACGAGGCCGCGCGCATCAAGGACTTCTTCAGCGGTGACCTGCTGGTGCTGACGCCGTACCGGCGCGGCGAGGAGCCGGTGCCGCTGCCCGACCGGGTGGTGCGCTCGGTGTCGTCGATCGACGGTGTGTACGGCCTCGTCGGCGCCCGTGTCGTGATCGAGGTGATGTCCTCGATGAAGCGGCACGGCGTCAGCGAGCAGGAGCTGCCGCAACTGCACCAGGCCATAGAGAACGTCCGGCTGGAGGGCTTCGCCATCCACCTGCCCCTCGACCGCACCGACGGCTCGGACGCCGTCGAGGAGGTCATCGGCTGGATGGACCGGCTGCGCGCGGCCCGGCTGCCGCTGCACACGATGTTCGTCAGCCACCTCAAGGCGGACGAACTGGCCCGGCTTCAGCAGCAGTTCCCGCAGACCCGGTTCCGTGCCCGCATCGGCACACGGCTGTGGCTGGGGGACCACGAGGCCACCGAGTACCACGGAGCCGTCCTGGACGTCACCCGCGTGGCGAAGGGCGACCGGTTCGGCTACCGCCAGCAGAAGGCCGCCTCCGACGGCTTCCTGGTGGTCGTGGCGGGCGGTACGTCGCACGGGGTGGGCCTGGAGGCCCCGAAGGCCCTGCACGGCGTCATGCCGCGGGCCAAGGGTGTCGCACGGGCCGGGCTCGCCACGGTCAACCGGAACCTCTCGCCGTTCGTCTGGGGCGGCAAGCAGCGCTGGTTCGCCGAGCCGCCGCACATGCAGGTGTCCATCCTGTTCGTCCCCGCGGACGCCCCCGAGCCGAAGGTCGGTGACGAGCTGGTGGCCCATCTGCGGCACACCACCACCCAGTTCGACCGGATCGTGGACCGCTGAGCCCGTCCGGACAGCGTGAAGGCCGTACTCCGGAGTTCCGGGGTACGGCCTTCTGCATGACCTGACGACCGGCCGAGGATGCCTGTTCGCTCAGAGCAAACGGTCGCTGCCGGCCGGTGTCCCGCCTCTGCCCCAGTCCACCTGCGGCCCCTCAGAACGGGCCGCGTGCAGCGGCGGACGGGTCGCCGCACCGAACACGAAGGCGTCCTCCGCCCCGTCGAGCACCCCGCCCGAGGGATCGTCGTCACCGGCTCGGCGCACGACGTCCTGTTCCGGCATGAGGATGTCCCGTACGACGACGGCACACAGGTAGAGCGTGCCCAGCAGATGCACGACGATCACCCAGTGGTAGCCCTGCGTCGGCAGGCCCTTGTGGGCGTCTCCGCTGGTCGTGTAGGCGAGGTACAGCCAGATACCCAGGAAGTACGCCACCTCGCACGCCTGCCAGACCAGGAGGTCGCGCCACTTCGGCCGGGCGAGGACCGCCAGTGGCACCAGCCACAGGACGTACTGCGGGGAGTAGACCTTGTTGGTGAGGACGAAGGCCGCCACCATCAGGAAGGCCAGTTGGGCGAAGCGCGGTCGTCGCGGAGCCGTGAACGCCAACGCGGCGATGCCGAGGAAGCTCAGCACCACCAGCACCATGGCCGCGTTGTTGACGAAGCCGATGGTGGGCGGGTTGCTGGAGTTCTGCGACCAGATCAGCCAGAAGGAACCGAAGTCGACCCCGCGCTCCTCGCTGAAGGTGTAGAACTTCGCCCAGCCTTCGCGGATGTGGAAGCCCGTCGCGTCGTGCGTGAGCATCACGGGCAGGTCCACCACGAGCCAGGCGCCCACCGCGCCGGCCACGGCCCGGCCGAACTGCCGCCATCTGCCGGCCCGCCAGCAGAGCACCAGCAGGGGACCCAGCAGCAGGACGGGGTACAGCTTGGCGGCCGTGGCGAGGCCCAGCAGAACCCCGAAGGCGAGGGCCCGGCCCCGCGACCACATCAGCATCGCGGCGGCCGTCAGAGCCACCGCCAGCAGGTCCCAGTTGATGGTCGCCGTCAGGGCGAAGGCGGGCGCCAGGGCGACCAGCAGGCCGTCCCAGAGGCGCCGGCGGTGGGTGCGAGCCACACAGACGGCGACGACCGCGGCGCACACCATCAGCATCCCGGCGTTGACGAACCAGTACCACTGCTCCTGGTGCTGGATGCTGCCGCTGTGCGGGGTCAGCCAGGAGGCCACTTCCATGAACAGCCCGGTCAGCACCGGGTATTCGAGGTATCCCATGTCGCCGGGCAGCTTGTCGAAGTACGGCACGAGATGATCGGCGAACCCACGGCCCTGGTAGAGGTGCGGGATGTCCGAGTAGCAGGCGTGCGTGTACTGGCTGCTCGCGCCGAAGAACCAGGCACTGTGGTAGCAGGGCGCCTTCTGGACCAGGCCGAGGGCGAACATGCCGATCGCCACGAGCAGCACGATCCGTACGGGTGTCCACCAGGTGGTCCCGGGCAGGGCGCGTTGCCCCAGGGGGCCGCCGATCAGCTCACTGCCGGCGGCGGCGACCTCGTCCTCCCTGGTCGGCTGCACCGGTTCTGCCGTGGCGGCCCGCACGGGCTCGGGCTCGTGCATGCTCGTGGGCGTCATCTCTGCACTGGGCATGAGGCACATCCTGCCGTACCCGCCCAGGAACACGCCGAGGGCCGCCGCACCTCGCGGGTGCGGCGGCCCGTGTTTCACGTGAAACACCCCTGCCCGGCGATAAGGCTGCCAATCGGGCGGATCGCCTCGTCAGCCGGTCGGGCCTCCGAAGAAGCCTCCGTTGCCGTTGCCGTTGCCGTTGCCGTTACCCCGGGTGCTCCCGTTGCCGGCCGTGTCCGTGGGCGTCGGGCTGGTGCCTCCGTCGGTTCCCCCGCCCGTGTCCGTGCCACCTGGGCCCGTGGTGTTCCCGTCACAGGTGTTGCCCCACCCGGGGACGCAGGACGCGCTGGCCGAGGGAGACGGCGTGGGTGTCGTCTCGCTGGGTGTCGGGCTCGGCGTGGCGCTCGGCGTCGGGGTCGGGGTCGGGGTGAACGTGGCGCTCGGGGTCGGGGTGGGGGCGCCCACCTCGTTCTGGACCGTGCCGATCTCGGTGGCGGGCGGGAAACCAGGGTCGTTCTTGCCCTTGAGCGCGGTCTTCATGTACTCGGTCCACACCGACGTCGGGATGTCACCACCGTGGATGGAGTCCACGCCCGCCGTGCCGTTCATGGACAGCAGCTTGTGGTCCTTGGGGTTCTCCCGGAACATCGCCACCGAGGTCGACAGCTGCTGGGTGTAGCCGACGAACCAGGCCGACTTGTTCTCGTCGGTGGTACCCGTCTTGCCGGCCGCCGTCCGGCCGAGAGCCTTGGCGTTCGTGCCCGTGCCGTTCTGGATGACGTTCTCGAGGACGTCCGTGACGTTGTTGGCGATGTTCGGGTCCAGTGCCTGCTGTGGAGCGGGCCTGGGCTTGACGAAGCTGGGCGCGTCCGCGCCATTGACCTTGACCGCGGTCACGGAGTACGGGGCCGTCTGCTTGCCGGACGCGGCGAACGTCGCGTAGGCATCGGCCATGCGGATCGCGCTGGGCGTCGACGTACCGATGGCGAAGGACGGGTTGAGGTCCTGCGACATGCTGTCACCGAGGATGCCGGCGGACTTGGCGACGTCCCGGACGTGCGTCATCCCCACATCGACACCGAGCTGCACGAACGGTGTGTTGACGGACTGCTCCATCGCCTTGCGCAGGGTGATGTACCCCCACTGATGGTCGCTCTCGTTGTTCTGGAAGAAGTACGAGTTGTCCTTGTTGAGATAGAACGACCCGTCCGGCTTATGGACCTTCAGGTGGTCGTTGCCGTTGTACTTGCTCAGCGGGGAGACGCCCTCGCCCTTGGAGTCGTACGTGCCGTACTGCATGGCCGCGGCGAGCACGAACGGCTTCCAGGTCGAACCCACCGGGACGCCGGAGGTGTCCGCGTTGTTCGTGAAGTGCCCGTTCTCGTAGCCGTCACCGCCGTAGAGAGCGACGATGGCGCCGTCCCTGGGCACCACCGAGGCCGCACCGAACTGGACGTACTTGTCGAGTTCGCGGTGCTTCGGGTCGAGACGGTCCTTCTGGACGTTCTTGACGGCCTTGGCCAGGGCGTTGACCTTGCCCTTCTGGAACGTCGTGTAGATCTGGTAACCACCCCGGTCGAACTGGGCCTCGGTGATGTCGGAGTGGGTGAGGACGTACTTCTTCGCCGTGTCGGCCAGGTAGCTGATCTGCCCGGTCATGCCCTTGGTCGCCTTGCGGCCGTCGGGCATCGGGTACCTCTTGATCGCCTTCTGGTAGTCGGCGTCGCTGAGGTGCTTGTCCTTGTGCATCTCGCCGAGGATCCAGGCCCAGCGGTTCTGCGACCGCTTCTTGTTGGCTTCGGCGTTCGCCGACCTGTCAAGATCCGGGTTGCCCGCCGGGTCGTAGTACGTCGGGCCCTTGAGCAGGGCCGCGAGGACGGCGCACTCGCTCGGCTGGAGGTCGACCGCGTCCTTGCCGTAGTAGGTCTGCGCCGCGGCCTGGATGCCGTACGCGCCCCGGCCGAAGTACGAGGTGTTCAGGTACCCCCGCAGGATGACGTCCTTCTTCAGCTTCGTGCCCACCTTGATGGAGATGAACATCTCCTTGAACTTGCGGGTGAGCGTCTGATCCTGGCTGAGGTACGTGTTCTTCACGTACTGCTGGGTGATGGTCGAGCCACCCTGCGTCTGACCGCCCCGCGCCATGTTGGCCACGGCGCGCGCGATGCCCATGGGGTCGATACCCGAGTCCTGGTAGAAGGACTTGTTCTCGGCGGAGATCACGGCCCAACGCATCGCCGGGGGGATCTGCTCGATGTTGACGTTCTGCCGGTTGACGCCAGTGCCCGTGGCGACCATCTGGCTGCCGTCGGCCCAGTAGTAGACGTTGTTCTGGGACTTGGCCGCGTCGTTCTCGTTGGGGATCGAGACCATCGCGTAGCCGATGCCCACCATCGCGACCAGGCTGCCGACGAACCCGATGAACAGGCCGCTGACCAGCTTCCACGACGGCACCCAGCGTCGCCAGCCGTGCCTGCCGGCCCGGGGGTAGTCGATCAGTCGCTTCTTGCCGGGTGCCGTCGTCGCCCGCCCCCGGCCGCGTCCGGGGCCGGTCGGACCGCCCGGACCACCGCGTCGCCCGTCCGGGACCGCCGCGTCGGCCGGTCTGCGACGGGCGCCTTTCTGCGCCGCCCGGCGGGCCTCGGCACGACTGCCGTAGACATCGCCTCCCGAGTCCTGGGAGTCCGGTCCGTAGGAACCGGACGCGTAGGAATCGGCAGGGGACCCGGTGGCGCCCCGCGGAGCCGCACGGCGGCCTGGGGACGAACCGGACTGGCCGCGTCGGGCCGCGGCACGTCCGCCTCCCTGCGGCTGCGGCGGTTTGCGACGGTGCTCGCTCATCGAACGATTACTCCTCGGGCAGGCGCACCCGTGCGCGCCTGGAACGGCGGCTGGTTTCCGGTCCCCCCGAAGTACGGATGTGGTCGGTTCCGCATTCACCCGTACTGCACCAAGGACGACGACGCGTCCCAGGCGCCGCGGGGTTCCCGGTGGTGTGCATGCCGCACAGACTACGCACCGCCAAAACCCGCCGAGCTCCGAAGTTCACCCCAAAACAGGCAAGTTGCCTCCAACGAATCGGTGATGTGATCCCGTTCACCGTCATCCCCCTTGTCGCCCACAGTGAGCCGTTCTATCGTGCTGATGTATCGAGTCGATACATCTGCACGGTATAAAGACACGGACAGGCACTGCGAGACCTGCGGGATCGCCCTGCGGGACCGGGAGGAGGCGACGATGAGCCGGCGTTCCGGCATCCTCGAGTTCGCCGTACTCGGCCTGCTCCGGGAGTCCCCGATGCACGGGTACGAGCTGCGCAAACGTCTGAACACGTCACTGGGTGTGTTCCGTGCGTTCAGCTACGGGACGCTTTACCCCTGCCTGAAGACGCTGGTCACCAACGGCTGGCTGATCGAGGAGCCGGGAAGCACCCACGAGGACGCGCTCGCCGCTCCCCTCGCCGGCCGCCGCGCCAAGATCGTTTACCGGCTGACCGCGGAAGGCAAGGAGCACTTCGAGGAGCTGCTCTCCCAGACCGGCCCGGACGCGTACGAGGACGAGCACTTCGCCGCACGGTTCGCCTTTTTCGGGCAGACCTCGCGCGATGTGCGCATGCGCGTGCTGGAGGGCCGGCGCAGCCGCCTGGAGGAGCGCCTGGAGAAGATGCGCGCCTCGCTGGCGCGCACCCGGGAGCGCCTGGACGACTACACGCTTGAGCTGCAGCGCCACGGCATGGAGTCCGTGGAGCGCGAAGTGCGCTGGCTGAACGAGCTCATCGAGAGCGAGCGGGCCGGGCGGGACCTGAAGGGTTCCGCATCCGGGGGACCCGCTCAGCAGAACACCACCACAGGATCGACGGGCGGCCTGCCCCGTCCCGGGGACACCTCCGGGACGGATACGCCCGACGACACCGCCACGTGAGCGCCCAGTCAGGGCCTCACTCGTACACACAGGGAGCAACCGGAATGGGTTCGGTTCGCGTAGCCGTCGTCGGCGTGGGCAACTGCGCGGCGTCGCTGGTGCAGGGAGTCGAGTACTACAAGGACGCCGACCCGGCGTCCAGGGTCCCCGGCCTGATGCACGTGCAGTTCGGTGACTACCACGTGCGTGACATCGAGTTCGTCGCCGCGTTCGACGTCGACGCCAAGAAGGTCGGCCTGGACCTCGCGGACGCCATCGGCGCCTCCGAGAACAACACCATCAAGATCTGTGACGTTCCCACCACCGGTGTGACGGTCCAGCGCGGCCACACCCTCGACGGTCTCGGCAAGTACTACCGCGAGACCATCGAGGAGTCGGACGCCGAGCCGGTCGACATCGTCCAGGTCCTGAAGGACAAGCAGGTCGACGTCCTGGTCTGCTACCTCCCCGTGGGCTCCGAGGCCGCGGCGAAGTTCTACGCCCAGGCCGCCATCGACGCCAAGGTCGCCTTCGTCAACGCCCTCCCGGTCTTCATCGCCGGCACCAAGGAGTGGGCGGACAAGTTCACCGAGGCCGGCGTGCCGATCGTCGGTGACGACATCAAGTCCCAGGTCGGCGCCACCATCACGCACCGCGTCATGGCGAAGCTGTTCGAGGACCGCGGTGTCGTCCTCGACCGCACGATGCAGCTGAACGTCGGCGGCAACATGGACTTCAAGAACATGCTCGAGCGCGAGCGCCTGGAGTCCAAGAAGATCTCCAAGACGCAGGCCGTCACCTCCCAGATCCCCGACCGGGACCTCGGCGAGAAGAACGTCCACATCGGCCCGTCGGACTACGTGGCCTGGCTGGACGACCGCAAGTGGGCCTACGTCCGCCTCGAGGGCCGCGCCTTCGGTGACGTCCCGCTGAACCTGGAGTACAAGCTCGAGGTCTGGGACTCCCCGAACTCGGCGGGTGTCATCATCGACGCCCTGCGCGCCGCGAAGATCGCCAAGGACCGCGGCATCGGCGGCCCGATCCTGTCGGCGTCCTCGTACTTCATGAAGTCCCCGCCGGTCCAGTACTTCGACGACGAGGCCCGCGATAACGTCGAGAAGTTCATCCGCGGTGACGTCGAGCGCTAGTCACGGCTGATCGCCGGCCCGGCACGGCGGCGCATCGCACAGAACGCTCCTGCCAGGGCGGTGAAGGTCCCCGGGTCCCCTGACCCCGGGGACCTTCACCTGTGTGAGGCTGTGCCCCATGCCTGTCGTACGAGACCTGCGCCTCCTGTCGCGTCTGCGGTACTTCCGGCGTCTGCTGTACGTCCGTCTCCTGTCCCAGGGGGCCGACGGCGTCTTCCAGGTCGCGCTCGCCGCTTACGTCGTCTTCTCCCCGGAGAAGCAGACCTCGGCCGCCGCGGTCGCCTCCGCGATGGCGGTCCTGCTGCTCCCCTACTCCCTGGTGGGCCCGTTCGCAGGGGTCCTGCTGGACCGCTGGCGGCGACGGCAGGTCTTCGTGTACGGCAACCTGCTGCGGGCCCTGCTCGCCGCGACCACCGCCGGGTTGATCATCGGCCACGTCCCCGACTGGCTGTTCTACGTCTCCGCCCTCTGCGTCACCGCAGTCAACCGCTTCGTTCTCGCCGGGCTGTCCGCCGCCCTGCCCCGCGTGGTGGACGCCGAGTGCCTGGTGCTGGCCAACTCGGTCTCACCGACGGCCGGCACGCTCGCCGCGACCGCCGGTGGCGGGCTGGCCCTCGGTGTAAGGCTCCTGGCCTCGGGCTCCGACGCCGCGGTCGTCCTGCTCGGCGCGCTCCTCTACCTGTGCGCGAGCCTGGCGTCGCTGAGCCTGGCCCCCGGCCTCCTCGGCCCCGACCGGCACCCGGCTCGCCCCCACCTCGGTACGGCGCTCACCGGGACGGCACGCGAGCTGGCCTCGGCCGTCCGGCACCTGGCCGCGCCCCGCCGCCGGGAGGCCGCCTGGGCTCTGGTCGCGATGACGCTGATGCGTTTCTGCTACGGCGCGCTCCTCGTGCTGCTGCTCATGCTCTGCCGCTACGCCCTCTCCGACACTCCCGATGAAGGACTGCGCCTGCTCGGGCCGGCACTGGGGCTGTCCGGCGCGGGATTCTTCGCGGCGGCCGTGGTGACGCCCTGGGCGGCGGGGCGGCTCGGCCCGGGCCGCTGGATCGTGGCGTGCTCCGGCACGGCAGCGGTGCTGGTACCGGCTCTCGGCCTTCCCTTTACCACCGCCCCGCTCCTGGCGGCGGCCTTCGTCCTGGGGGTGATCACCCAAGGCGCCAAGATCGCCACGGACACCGTCGTGCAGGCCGGTGTCGACGACGGCTTCCGCGGCCGGGTCTTCTCCGTGTACGACGTCCTCTTCAACGTGGCCTTCGTCGGCGCGGCAGGTGTGGCGGCCCTGATACTGCCACCGGACGGCCGCTCGACCGTCCTGGTAGTGCTGGTCGCCTTGGTCTACGGCGGGATCGCCGCGTTCCTGGCCCGCTTCGAACGGCAGAGGGCCGGAAGCGAGGAGGAACGGTGTTTCACGTGAAACACCGCCCCGGTCGCCGTCGGCCCGCGTAGATGTTTCACGTGAAACACCGCCGGGCGCGGTGCGGCTCAGCCTTGCGCGGCCCACCACTCCTTGAGGGCCTCCACCGCGGCGTCGTGCCCCATCGGCCCGTTCTCCAGGCGCAGCTCCAGCATGTGCTTGTACGCCTTGCCGATGACCGGGCCGGGCCCGACGTCCAGGATCTGCATGATCTGGTTGCCGTCGAGGTCGGGGCGGATGGAGTCCAGTTCCTCCTGCTCCTGTAGCTGGGCGATGCGCTCCTCCAGGCCGTCGTAAGCCCGGGACAGTGCGGTTGCCCTCCGCTTGTTACGGGTGGTGCAGTCGGAACGGGTCAATTTGTGCAGCCGGTCCAGCAGCGGACCCGCGTCACGGACGTAGCGACGGACCGCCGAGTCCGTCCACTCCCCGGTGCCGTACCCGTGGAAGCGCAGGTGGAGTTCGACCAGCCGTGAGACGTCCCTCACCAGCTCATTGGGGTACTTCAGGGCGGTCATGCGCTTCTTGGTCATCTTCGCCCCGACCACCTCGTGGTGGTGGAAGGAGACACGGCCGTCGTCCTCGAAGCGGCGCGTGCGCGGCTTCCCGATGTCGTGGAGCAGCGCGGCCAGGCGGAGCGTGAGATCCGGTCCGTCCTGCTCCAGCGCGATCGCCTGTTCCAGGACGATCAGCGTGTGCTCGTAGACGTCCTTGTGCCGGTGGTGCTCGTCGCGCTCCAGGCGGAGCGCCGGCAGCTCGGGCAGGACGTGGTCGGCGAGCCCGGTGTCCACGAGCAGGGCCAGCCCCTTGCGCGGGTGGGCGGAGAGAACGAGCTTGTTCAGCTCGTCACGGACCCGCTCCGCCGAGACGATCCCGATGCGCCCGGCCATTTCCGTCATGGCGGTGACGACATCGGGGGCGATCTCGAAATCAAGCTGGGCGGCGAACCGGGCGGCCCGCATCATGCGCAGAGGATCGTCCGAGAACGACTCCTCGGGCGTGCCCGGGGTCCGCAGCACGCGCGCCGCGAGGTCCGACAGGCCGCCGTGCGGGTCGATGAACTCCTTCTCCGGCAGCGCCACGGCCATCGCGTTCACCGTGAAGTCACGGCGGACCAGGTCCTCCGCGATGGAGTCGCCGTACGACACCTCGGGCTTGCGCGAGGTGCGGTCGTAGGCCTCCGACCGGTAGGTGGTGATCTCGATCTGGAAGTGCCAGTCGGTGTCTCCGACGCGGGCGCTCTTGTGTGCGCCCACCGTGCCGAACGCGATCCCCACCTCCCAGACCGCGTCCGCCCACGGCCGGACGATCTTCAGTACGTCTTCGGGGCGGGCGTCGGTGGTGAAGTCCAGGTCGTTGCCGAGCCGGCCGAGCAGCGCGTCACGGACCGAACCGCCGACCAGGGCGAGTGAGAACCCGGCCTCCTGGAATCGGCGGGCGAGGTCGTCGGCGACGGGAGCCACCCGCAGCAGCTCGGCGACCGCGCGCTGCTGCGCCTGGCTCAGGGCAGAGGGAGTGTCTTCGTTGGGGTTCGGCACAACAGAAAAGGGTACGTGCCCGCGCGACCGGGGCGCCCCCGTCGAACGGCGCGGACAGCTCCCTCCATACCCGTGCAAGCGATGTTCTTACGGCGTACGGCCGCTCTCCCCTCGATACTGGATATAGAGGACGGGTCGCCGTCGGCCTTCCGATCTTGCGGAGCAGACCGCGGCACTTCCCCTCAGCGCGCATCGTTACCATGCGTGGACGCACATTCCGACGACCACTGACGACGACGAGGGACGGGCGAGCGCGTGGCCGAGGCGGCTGACTTCCAGGGGACCAGTGCCTCACCTGCCCGCCGGTGGATGCGACGCGCGGGAGCACTGCTCGCCGGGGCGCCTCTGCTGGCCGGCCTGCTCCAGCTTCCCGCCGCGGCGCCCGCACAGGCCGCCTCCTCGGACACGGTGTCGGTGTCCCTGGACACCCTGAGCCCCAGCGTCCCGACGGACGGCGACACGCTGACCGTCTCCGGCACGGTGACCAACAACGGCAAGCGGACCGTCACCGGCGCCCACGTGAACCTGCGGGTGGGGCCCCAGCTCACCACCCGCTCGGCCATCGACGCGGTCGCCCGGCACTCCGACGAACCGCAGGGCGGCACCGGCTCCGAGGTCGACGGCAAGTACGAGGAGAAGTTCGCCACACTGACCCCGGGCGTCGCCGAGCACTTCAGCATCTCCGTCCCCGTGGACAAGCTCGACCTCGGCGAGGACGGTGTCTACGAGTTCGGGGTCTCCCTGTCCGGGCAGACCTCCGCGCAGCCCTGGGACCGGCTGCTCGGCATCCGGCAGACGTTCCTGCCGTGGCAGTCGTCCGAGGCCGGCACCCGGACGAGGACGACGTTCCTGTGGCCGCTGATCTCCACCGTGCACATGACGGCCAAGACGGGCGCCGGCGACCTTCAGACACCGGTGTTCCTCGACGACGACCTGGCCAAGGAGCTGGCACCGGGCGGCCGGCTGGCCCAGATGGTGGATCTGGGCAAGGACCTCGACGTGACCTGGGTGATCGATCCGGACCTGTTGGCCTCGGTCGACGCGATGGCCACAGGCAACTACCGGCTCCCGAGCGCCGACGGCACCACCACGCCCGGCTCCCGGGAACATCAGGCGGTCGCCAAGCAGTGGCTGGCAGGACTCCAGAAGGCGGTGGCCGGCAAGGAGGTCGTCGCCCTGCCCTTCGCGGATCCGGACCTGGCCTCCCTGGCACACAGGGGCACCAGCGTCACCGGCTCGCTCAGCCACCTCAAGGACGCCACCGATGTCGCCGTGACCACGGTGAAGACGGTGCTCCACGTCACGCCGACCACCGACTTCGCCTGGCCCGTGAACGGCGCCGTGGACCCCTCGATCATGAAGGTCGCCACGTCCGCCGGCGCCGACCGGGTGATCGCCCGCAGCGACAGCCTCCAGGAGACCTCCGGGCTGCCGTACACGCCGTCCGCCGCCCGCCCGGTCGGCGGGGGCACCACGGCGGTGGTCGCCGACGCCCGGCTGTCCAGGGCGTTCGAGGGTGACCTGACGAAGGCGGGCTCGGCCACACTCGCCGTACAGCGGTTCCTGGCGCAGAGCCTGGAGCTGAACGCGCAGACGGACAAGGAACGCAGCATCGTCGTCGCCCCGCAGCGCGTGCCCACGGCGAGCCAGGCACAGGCGATGGCGGCAGCACTGACGGCGCTCCAGGGCAGCGGCTGGTCCCAGTCGCAGGACCTCAGCGCGGCGGCGAAGGCCAAGCCCGACCCGGGGGCCACCACGCGCATCCCCTCGACGTCCGCGTACCCCTCCTCGCTGCGCCGGCAGGAGCTGCCGCGGGCGGTCTTCGCACAGATCGCCCGTACCCAGGACAAGCTCGACAACTTCCAGGTGATCCTCAGCGACCGGTCCCGCGTGGCCACTCCGTTCGGGCTGGCCATACACCGGGAGATGTCCACGTCATGGCGCGCCGGCGGTGACGAGGCGGCCGGATACCGGGACGGTGTGGAGGCGTGGCTCGACGAGTTGGCCGACCAGGTCAGGCTGATCGACAAGTCGGAGACCAAGCTCTCCGGCCGCAGCGCCACCATCCCGGTGACGGTCCAGAACCGCCTGGTCCAGCCGGTCGGTCACCTGGTGCTGCGCCTCACCTCGACCATGCCGACCCGGCTCAAGATCGGCGGCAAGGCCTACTCCGAGCAGCAGGTGGACGTCTCCGGCGGGCACAGCCAGTCGGTGAAGTTCACCACCTCGGCCAACGCCAACGGCCGGGTGGCGGTCGTCGCCCAGTTGTTCACCGAGGACGGTCAGGAGTACGGCGACGCCGTCACCTTCGACGTGAAGGTCACCGAGGTCACGCCCACCGTGATGCTGGTCATCGGTGGCGGCGTGCTGCTCCTCGTCCTCGCCGGTTTCCGGATGTACACCCAGCGCAAGCGTGCCGCCGCCCGGCAGGCCGACGAGGAGGGTCCCGGCACCGCGGAAGGGGACTCGGACGAACCGGGGAACCCCGAGGCCCCCGGAGACCGTCTCCCGGACGAGCCCGACCCCGCCTCCGGGGCAGGCGGCCCGGAGCAGCCGAGTGACCCTGCGCCGGACACCGCACCGGAAAGCACCGGCCCCTCCGGGACGGGTGAGAGAGTGGACCGTTGAGCGATGTCGTGGCCGGTGGGCCCGGGACGATGAGGTGGGGTAAGCATGAGCGCGCCGTACGACGGTGACCGCGGCGAGGGCGCTGCCGGTTCGGGCTACCCCGAGCCGCCGCCCGAGCCTGGCCAGGTGCCGCCGCAGCACGCGGCGGACATGTACCTCCAGGACGCCTACGAGCAGGATCCCTACCGAGCGCACGACCTGTCCGCCCAGGACCCGGTCGCCGAGGCGCTCTACGACCGCGCCGCACACCCTCCGCCGCCGCCGGGCACGTACGACCCGCAGCAGCCGCTGTACGCCCCACCCGCCCAGTCGCCGTACTCGCCCGACCCGCGCGTGTGGGCCCAGCCCCCGGCGCCCGAGCCGGAAGCACCGGCCCCGTACCTGCCGTACGGCGACGACCCGCGCACCACCCAGTTCGTGGGCGTGGACGACCTGGTCACGCACTCCGGCGAGGAGTACCACGAGCCGGACGCCTTCGCCCACCTCTTCAAGGACCAGCAGCACAGCGGCGGCCACTCGCCCGTGGACCCGTCGGCCGCCCCGGGCTCGGCCACCGCGCCGGGCGGCGGTCCGTACGGCCAGGGCCCCCAGCAGGGCGACCCGTACGCCGCGGGCGCCTACCCGGCCCACGCCTCGTACACCGCCGGTGCCACCGCCGGACACCCGGCGCAGTCCACGGTGCCCGCTCCGGCCGCCGCGCCGGCCCTGGCCGGTGTCCCGGGCGGCCCCGGGACCACCGAGCCGGAGGGCCGCGCGGCCGACACCGCTTCCGCCGCACCCGCCAAGAAGGGCGGACGGGCCACCGGGCTGCTGAAGTCCAGTGCCGTGATGGCGGCGGGCACGATGGTCTCCCGCCTCACCGGTTTCGTCCGCTCCGCGCTGATCGCCGCCGCCCTCGGCCTCGGCTTCCTCGCCGACTCCTTCCAGGTGGCCTACCAGCTACCGACGATGATCTACATCCTCACCGTCGGCGGCGGCCTGAACTCCGTGTTCGTGCCCCAGTTGGTGCGCTCCATGAAGGAGGACGAGGACGGCGGCGAGGCCTTCGCCAACCGGCTCCTCACCCTGGTGATGGTGGCGCTGGCCGCGCTGACCGGGCTCGCGATGTTCGCCGCGCCCCTGCTGGTGCGCCTGCTGTCGAACCCGGTCGCCACCAACCCGGCGGGCAACGACGTCGCCGTCACCTTCACCCGCTACTTCCTGCCCTCGATCTTCTTCATGGGCATCCACGTGGTGATGGGTCAGATCCTCAACGCGCGCGGAAAGTTCGGCGCGATGATGTGGACCCCGGTGCTGAACAACATCGTCATCATCGTGGCGCTCGGCATGTTCATCTGGGTCTACGGCACCGCGGCCAACTCCCACATGACCGTCACGAACATCCCGCCGGAGGGCCAGCGCCTGCTCGGCGTCGGCGTGCTGCTCGGTCTGGTCGTCCAGGCGCTGGCGATGATCCCGTATCTGCGGGAGACAGGGTTCCGGGTCCGGCTGCGCTTCGACTGGCGCGGCCACGGCCTGGGCAAGGCCGCGATGCTCGCCAAGTGGACGGTGCTGTTCGTCCTCGCCAACCAGGCGGGCGCCATGGTGGTGACCCAGTTGTCCACCGCCGCCGGCAAGGACTCCGGCATCAAGGGCGCCGGCTTCGCCGCCTACGCCAACGCCCAGCTGATCTGGGGCCTGCCGCAGGCCATCATCACCGTCTCCCTGATGGCCGCCCTGCTGCCGCGCATCTCGCGCTCGGCCGCCGAGGGCGACGGAGGCGCGGTCCGTGACGACATCTCCCAGGGCCTGCGCACCACCGCCGTGGCCATCGTCCCGATCGCCTTCGGCTTCCTCGCGCTCGGCATCCCCATGTGCACGCTGATCTTCGGCTCCGCGGGCACGAGTGCCGCCGTGAACATGGGATACATGCTGATGGCCTTCGGTCTCGGCCTGATCCCGTACTCCGTGCAGTACGTCGTCCTGCGCGCCTTCTACGCCTACGAGGACACCCGCACCCCCTTCTACAACACGGTCATCGTGGCCGCGGTCAACGCGAGCGCCTCGGCTCTCTGCTACTTCCTGCTGCCGCCGCGCTGGGCGGTCGCCGGCATGGCCGCCGCCTACGGCCTCGCCTACGCCATCGGGGTGGGCATCGCCTGGCGGCGGCTGCGCAAGCGGCTGGGCGGCGACCTGGACGAGGCCCGGGTGCTGCGCACGTACGCGCGGCTGGCCATCGCCTCCCTGCCCGCGGCCCTGCTCAGCGGCGCGGTCTGCTACGGCATCGGGCACACCCTCGGCCAGGGCGTCGTCGGCTCGTTCGCCGCGCTGCTCGCCGGCGGCGCCGTCCTGCTGGGTGTCTTCTTCGTGGCGGCCCGGCGGATGCGCATCGAGGAACTCAACTCGCTCGTGGGTATGGTGCGCGGGCGTCTGGGGCGTTGAGGCGGGGGTACGCGCACAACCATCGTCCGCCGCTGTGTGTCGTGCATAGCGGCGGACTGTGGGCACAATTGGTTTCGGCGTCGGACAGCGTGCAACGGATGGGGAGGCAGGGACGACGGTGGCGGAACGGAGCACGGCTGCCGTCGACGTGGCAGACACCAGCGGTGAGCAACCGCTGACCGCCAAGGCGGACCAGTCCACGGCCGACGGGGTGGCCAAGAACCCGGAGCGGGACACGGACAGCGACCAGGCACAGGGGAGTGGCGGCACCGAGAGTCCCGCGCAGAAGGCTTCGCCTCCGGAACTGCACAGCGGTCACAAGCTGGCCAGACGCTACCGGCTGGAGGAGTGCGTCACCCGTCTGGACGGCTTCAGCAGCTGGCGTGCGGTCGACGAGAAACTCCGCCGCGCCGTCGGCGTCCACGTACTGCCCGCGGAACACGTCCGGGCCCGCTCCGTCCTCGCCGCCGCCCGTTCCTCCGCGCTGCTCGGTGATCCGCGTTTCGTCCAGGTCCTCGACGCCGTCGATGAGAACGACCTCGTGTACGTCGTGCACGAGTGGCTGCCCGACGCCACCGAGCTGACCGCCCTTCTCGCCGGCGGTCCGCTGGAGCCGCACGACGCCTACCAGATGGTCAGTCAGGTCTCCTCGGCCATGGCCGCGGCGCACCGCGAGGGCCTCGCCCATCTCCGACTGAATCCGAACGCCGTACTGCGCACCTCCACCGGTCAGTGGCGCATCCGCGGCCTCGCCGTGAACGCGGCGCTGCGCGGCGTCAGCTCCGACACCCCGCAGCGCACCGACACCGAGGCCATCGGCGCCCTGCTGTACGCCGCGCTGACCCAGCGCTGGCCGTACGAGAACGACGCCTACGGCCTGTCCGGCCTCCCCAAGGACATCGGCCTCATCGCCCCGGACCAGGTGCGGGCCGGTGTGCACCGCGGCCTGTCCGAGCTGACCATGCGCGCCCTGGTGAACGACGGGGCCACGGCGTCCCGTCACGAGGCCGCGTGCGCCACGCCGGAGGAGCTGGTGAAGGCGATCGGCGAGATGCCCCGCATCCGCCCGCCGGAGCCGTCGTTCACGGCCCCGCCGGACTACCAGCGCACGACCTACCAGCAGGGCACCTACGGCCGCCCGGCGCCGCACCCCGGGACCGGTCAGCCGATCACGGCCCCGCCGCCCCCGCTCCAGAGCCGCACCGGCAAGGCCCTGAAGTGGGCCGTGTCGGCACTCCTGATCGCCGCACTGGGCCTGGGTAGCTGGCAGCTGGCGGATGCCCTGATGGACCGGAGTGATACGTCGGACGACACCAACAAGAGCCAGACGACGGACGGCGACAAGAACCCCGTGAAGACGAAGCCGGTTCCGATAAAGATCGAGCACAGTCAGGAGTTCGTCGCCGGGGGGGACGCCCAGCGCCCGAACGACGTCACCAAGACGTACGACGGGGACGCGTCCACCTACTGGAGGACGAGGAGCTTCAACGAAGGCCCCACGATCGCGCCGCTCAAGCCGGGCGTCGGCATCGTCTACGACCTCGGCTCGGTCAGGAAGCTCAGCACCGCCACCATCGACATGCGCTACGCCGGTGACCACACGACGGTCGAGCTGTACACGGCCGACTCGCTGACGCCACCCTCGCTGGACTCGATGGAACAGATCGGCAAGGTCACGACGACGGGCACCAGCGCTACGGTGAAGGTCACCAAGTCGGTGAAGACGCAGTACGTCCTCGTCTGGCTGACGGCGGTACCGAACTCAGGGTACGACTCCGTCCTGTACGCCGGGGCCGGCTGGAAGCAGGCCATCGGCGAAGTGAAGTTCACGGGCTGACGTCTCACCCGGACCGGAGGGGCAGATGGCGGAGGGCGCCGGATACGACGCAGCGAGCGACAAGGATCTGCTCGCCCGTCATGTGGAAGGCGATCCCGAAGCCTTCGGTGAGATCGTGCGGCGCCACCGGGACCGGCTCTGGGCGGTCGCGCTGCGGACGCTGGGGGACCGGGAGGAGGCCGCCGACGCGGTGCAGGACGCCCTGGTCTCCGCCTACCGGGCCGCCCACACCTTCCGGGGGCAGTCGGCCGTCACCACCTGGCTGCATCGGATCACCGTGAACGCCTGCCTGGACCGCGTCCGCAAGGCGGCCTCACGCAAGACCGCCCCGATCGACGACACCGAGCGGCTGGAGCAGCTACTGGAACCGCACGAGTCCGCGTCGGCACCGGCCGAGCGCGCGGATGTGCACCGCCAGCTCCTCGAGGCGCTCGGCACCCTTCCGGCGGAGCAGCGGGCCGCTCTGGTCCTGGTGGACATGCAGGGATACCCGGTGGCCGAGGCCGCGCGGATCCTGGATGTGCCGACGGGGACGGTGAAGAGCCGGTGTGCCAGGGGCAGGGCCCGGTTGTTGCCTCTGCTCACCCATCTGCGACCCGAGGCCGGCGCGGACGCACGGTCCGCCCGTACCGGCGGCGGTGAAGAGGCCGAGGGCGCCGGGGGACGGAAAGAATCCGGCCCGAGACGGAACCGGGGGCCGGGGGCATCCGTCCCACCGGCAACGGGATCAGCGAGCGGACACCCCCGGGACGCGGGGCCGAGCGATTCAGCCGCAGTGAAGGGCGGAGGTGGGCGAGCGTGACTTCCACGACGGACACGGCGGGGCACCCGGACGTCGCCGAGATCTCCGACCTCACCGAAGGCCTGCTTCCGCCGGACCGGAGCACCGGTGTGCGGCGTCATCTGGGCACGTGCGAGCCGTGCGCGGACATGTACGCCTCGTTGGAGGAGATCCGGAGCCTGCTGGGATCCGTACCGGAGCCGGAGCGGATGCCGGACGACGTGGCCGAGCGTATCGATGCCGCCCTGGCCGCCGAGGTACCGCTGCACGTCGGCGGCGAGGAAGCCGCCGGTCACGTTTCACGTGAAACAGTGACCGTGGCGAATCGTCCCGCCGGGCGACCGCGCGCGACGACCGGGCCCGGGCGCAAGCCGTCCGAGCGCGGGCGGCGCCGCGGCCGGTTCGTCCTGGGTGCCGTGCTCACTGCCGCGGTACTGGGCGGCGGCGGCCTGGTTGTGACGTCGCTCGGTGACCACACCGGCCATACGACGGCCCACGGGACGCCGACCCCCTCTGCCACCGCCTTCTCCGGTGACAGCGTGCAGCACCAGGTGCGTGGCCTCCTCGCCGCGCAGAGGGGGTTGCCGCACGGCAGTGAGCAGCCACGGTTGAACACCGAGGGCGGGTCGGAGACGCCGGGGGTGACCCCGGGCCCGAACACCTTGATGCAGACCGCCGTCCCCGTCCCGGACTGTGTCCGGCTGGCGCTCAGCCGGGGCGCCGATGTCCTGGGTGCCAAGACGGGCACCTATGCCGGGAAGGCCGCCTACCTCGTCGTCGTGGCCGATGCTCGCGAGAGTAAGCGGGTCACCGCGTATGTGATCGACGAGGCCTGTGTGCGGCAGCAGAGCGCCCCGGCCGGCGAGGTCCTGCTGAAACAGTCCGTCGCACGGCCCTGAGCCGGCGGGAACACTCCTTCGGCCGCCGGAGCGCATGCGTGTGCCCGGACACACCGGGAATGCACGCCCCGTAGGATCCGTTGGGTGGGTGAGAGTCCTGAAAAGGGCTCTCACCGGTCGACTGACGCTGACCAGAGACGAGGAATCAAGCCGTGAGCGACGTCCGTAACGTGATCATCATCGGCTCCGGGCCCGCCGGCTACACGGCGGCGCTCTACACCGCCCGTGCGTCGCTGAAGCCCCTGGTGTTCGAAGGCGCCGTCACCGCGGGTGGGGCCCTGATGAACACCACCGAGGTGGAGAACTTCCCCGGCTTCCGCGACGGCATCATGGGTCCCGACCTGATGGACAACATGCGCGCACAGGCCGAGCGCTTCGGCGCCGAGCTGGTTCCGGACGACATCGTCTCCGTCGACCTGAGCGGTGAGATCAAGACCGTCACCGACACCGCGGGCACCGTCCACCAGGCCAAGGCCGTCATCGTGACCACCGGGTCCCAGCACCGCAAGCTGGGCCTGCCGAAGGAGGACGCACTGTCCGGCCGTGGTGTCTCCTGGTGCGCCACCTGTGACGGGTTCTTCTTCAGGGACCAGGACATCGCCGTGATCGGCGGCGGTGACACCGCGATGGAGGAGGCCACCTTCCTCTCGCGGTTCGCCAAGTCCGTGACGATCGTCCACCGGCGGGACACCCTGCGCGCCTCGAAGGCGATGCAGGAGCGGGCCTTCGCCGACCCGAAGATCAAGTTCGTCTGGGACAGCGAGGTCGCCGAGATTCAGGGTGACCAGAAGCTCTCCGCACTGAAGCTGCGCAACCTCAAGACCGGCGAGCTGTCCGAGCTGCCCGTCACGGGTCTGTTCATCGCGATCGGTCACGACCCGCGCACCGAGCTGTTCCAGGGGCAGCTAGACCTGGACGATGAGGGTTACCTGAAGGTCGCCGCTCCGTCCACGCGCACCAACGTGACCGGGGTCTTCGCCGCCGGCGACGTGGTCGACCACACCTACCGCCAGGCGATCACCGCGGCCGGTACCGGCTGCTCCGCCGCTCTCGATGCCGAGCGCTTCCTCGCCGCACTCGCGGACGAGGACCAGGCGGAGCCCGAGAAGACCGCCGCCGTCTGACCTTCCCCTCTTCCCTCGCCCCACCGCACGACCAAGGTAAGGAGCCCGCCGTGGCCGGCAACCTCAAGATTGTGACCGACGATTCCTTCGACCAGGACGTCCTGAAGAACGACAAGCCTGTCCTGGTGGACTTCTGGGCGGCCTGGTGCGGCCCGTGCCGCCAGATCGCCCCGTCGCTGGAGGCGATCGCTGCCGAGTTCGGCGACCAGATTGAGATCGTCAAGATCAACATTGACGAGAACCCGGGCACGGCCGCCAAGTACGGCGTCATGTCCATCCCGACCCTGAACGTCTACCAGGGCGGCGAGGTGGCCAAGACGATCGTCGGCGCGAAGCCCAAGGCCGCGCTGCTGCGTGACCTCGAAGAGTTCATCACCAAGTGACGTTTCACGTGAAACACGAATGGGCCAACCCCTCGGGGTTGGCCCATTCTCGTGGGACGACCGTCCGCTGACGACAGCCCACCCATATCCGTCCGCTACAGCGGTCTCAGCGCGGGTTCCTTCTGGACCGCGCCCAGGAGACGGTCGAGCGCCATCTCCACGTCTTCCTTCCAGGAGACCGTGGACCGCAGCTCCAACCGCAGCCGGGGGTGTGCGGGGTGCTGACGGACCGTCTTGAAGCCCACGGCCAGCAGATGGTCGGCGGGCAGCAGACAGGCCGGCTCCTTCCAATGGGTATCGCCGAACGCCTCGATCGCCTTGAAGCCCCTGCGCAGCAGATCCTTGGCGACCGCCTGCACCAGCATCCGGCCCAGTCCCTGTCCCTGATAACCGGGCAGGATGAAGGCCGTTATCAACTGAACCGCGTCCGGTGAGACCGGGCTGGTGGGAAAGGCCGTCGAACGCGGCACGTAGGCGGGCGGGGCGTAGAGCACGAATCCCGCCGCTACGTCATCGACGTATGCCACCCGGCCGCATGATCCCCAGTCCAGCAGGACGGCGGAGATCCAGGCTTCCTTCTCCGTCGCGGATGTGCCCGCTGTCACCGCCGCTTCGCCGCTGACGGGGTCCAGTTCCCAGAAGACGCATGAGCGACAGCGTTGGGGAAGGTCCTGAAGGTTGTCCAGCGTGAGCGGCACGAGCCGACGCCCCATGAAGGCTGATCCTCGCTTCCTTCGCCCGCCGCATCATGTGCGGCTGTCAGAGCACTCCGCTCCCTGAGCAGGCTGCCGATGAAGCCACCGACCGCGCCGAGGCCCAGACCCGCGCTCACCAGTCCGGTGCGGCTGATCGATCGCATGGCCCCGACTCCCCGCTCAGAGATGCAGATGCTGTCCGGTGGATGCGCCATACCTGTTCGCATCGTATCCACGATGGGAATCGCTCGATACCGCCGCAAAGCAAAGAGCGGGCCGTGTTCCGGCATACGCCGGACGCGGCCCGCTCCCCTGCACAACGAGATGGATCCGCACGAGAATCAGTCGTGCGTCTCCTCGCTGTCGCCCTCGCGAAGGCTCTTCTGGAGGGCCAGCTTCTCACCCGGGGCGAGCGCGCTGAGGATCCGCTCGAGGTCGTCCGGCGAGGCGAACTCGACGGTGATCTTGCCCTTCTTCTGGCCCAGTTCGACCTTCACCCGCGTCTCAAAGCGGTCCGACAGCCGGGTGGCCAGCTCGCTCAGTGCCGGAGAGGGCACTGAGCCGGCTCGGGGCCCCCGGGAACGCGAGGCCTTCTGAGGGCGCGAGCCCATCAACGTGACGATCTCTTCCACAGACCGCACCGACAGTCCCTCGGCCACGATCCGGTGTGCCAGCCGGTCCTGCTCCTCGGAATCATCGACGGCCAGCAGCGCCCGGGCGTGGCCGGCCGAGAGCACTCCGGCGGCCACCCGCTTCTGCACGGTCGGGGACAGCTTCAGCAGACGCAGGGTGTTGGAGACCTGCGGACGGGAGCGTCCGATCCGGTCCGCCAACTGGTCGTGCGTGCAGTTGAAGTCGCGCAGCAGCTGGTCGTAGGCAGCGGCTTCCTCGATCGGGTTCAACTGCGCCCGGTGCAGGTTCTCCAGCAGCGCGTCCAGGAGGAGCTTCTCGTCGTCCGTGGCCCGGACGATGGCCGGGATGGCCTCCAGGCCGGCCTCACGGCAGGCGCGCCAACGGCGCTCGCCCATGATCAGCTCATAGCGGGCCGGTCCTAGCTGCCGCACCACGACGGGCTGGAGGAGACCGACCTCCCTGATGGAGGTGACCAGCTCCTGGAGCGCGTCCTCGTCGAAGATCTCGCGCGGCTGACGCGGGTTCGGCGTGATGTCGTCCAGCGGGATCTCGGCGAAGTGGGCGCCCAACGGAGGCGCGGGCACCTCCACGGCCGGGCTCGCCGGGGCCGCCTCGCCCTCGTGCACGACAGGCGGCAGCGTAGCCACCTTCGCCGCGGCCACCCCCCGGTCGGTCGTCAGTACCGGGACGGCTGCGGGCGAGGTCGATGCTCCGCCGCCCATCGCGGCCGGCGCCGGGGTCTTCTCGGTCGGGGCAGCGGGGATCAACGCACCGAGTCCACGGCCCAGTCCCCTCCGTCGCTCGCTCACTGGATGCCCTCCACCATGCTCGGGTCGTTCTGGGCGCCGATGTGGGCATGGCCGGCGTCGTAGCCGACACCGATGCCCCTCAGCGCGATTTCTCGGGCCGCCTCAAGGTAGGAGAGGGCGCCGCTCGATCCTGGATCGTAAGTCAGCACCGTCTGCCCGTAACTCGGCGCCTCGGAGATACGGACGGAGCGGGGAATGCTCGTCCGCAGCACCTCGTCGCCGAAGTGGGTGCGCACCTCTTCGGCGACCTGGGAAGCGAGACGCGTCCGGCCGTCGTACATGGTGAGCAGGATGGTCGACACATGCAGCGTGGGGTTGAGGTGCCCCCGCACCAGGTCGACGTTGCGCAGTAGCTGGCCCAGTCCTTCCAGCGCGTAGTACTCGCACTGGATCGGGATGAGGACCTCCTGGCCCGCGACCAGCGCGTTGACCGTCAGCAGACCGAGGGAGGGAGGGCAGTCGATGAGGATGTAGTCCAACGGCTGCTCGTACGCCTGGATCGCCCGCTGGAGCCGGCTCTCCCGGGCCACCAGGGACACCAACTCGATCTCCGCACCGGCGAGGTCGATGGTGGCGGGGGCACAGAAGAGGCCCTCGACATCGACGACGGGCTGGACGACCTCGGCGAGGGGCCTGCTCTCCACCAACACGTCGTAGATGGAGGGGACCTCGGCGTGGTGGTCGATCCCCAGAGCCGTGGATGCGTTGCCCTGCGGGTCGAGGTCTACCACCAGGACGCGGCTGCCGTGCAGAGCCAGCGAGGCGGCAAGGTTGACGGTCGTCGTCGTCTTGCCCACGCCGCCCTTCTGGTTGGCGACCACGATCAGTCGGGTCTGTCCCGGTCGCGGCAGACCTTCGCCGGCGCGGCCGAGAGCCTCCACCGCCAGTTGGGCCGCTCGACCGATGGGAGTGTCGTCCATCGGGGGCGGTGTTTCACGTGAAACATCCGCCCCCATCGACTCGGTGCGGGGACCGGGGACCGGATCGGTCATCGGTCCCGCGATGTTGGCGTCGGACCGCACGGATTCACTCTCCTCGACATCAGGCTCGCAATGAACAGAGCCTCCCATGCCGTCGGGGTCATGAACCAGTGAGGCCTGGTGTTCTGTGGAGAAATCCACCTCTGTGGACAACTCCGTGCCCCGGGAGGGGGGCGGGGCGCCCGGAGGGGGTTCCTGCCCGAGCGAGCCGAGAGACTTCCGGTCGCGGGGTTCGGCCGCGGCGCGGCCGCGACCGATGATGCCGTGCAGCAATGAGCGACGTTTCACGTGAAACACGATGCACAGCACCTGCGACCGGACCTCCGCGACACTCCGCAGCACGGTAGAGGGGCAGCTTGTGTGGAGTACGGCTCGTCGTCAGGAAGGATCAGCGACGGCGACGGACGCGACCGGTGCGGGCCGCCTTCGCACGCTTGGCCGCGAAGCGCACACCGCCCGGGCTCTCCCCGACCTCGACCCGCACCACGGTGGACAGCGGATCCACCACGCCCTCGCCCACATGCAGGATCGACGTCTCGACCGCGCCGAGCTTGCTGAGGGCCGAGGCCGCGGCTTTCAGCTCCTCCTCGGCCGTGTCACCCTTCAGCGCGAGCATCTCGCCGTACGGACGCAGCAGCGGAATGCCCCAGGTGGCCAGGCGGTCCAGCGGAGCCACCGCACGAGCGGTCACCACATGCACCGGAGGCAACTTGCCCATGACTTCCTCGGCACGGCCGCGCACCACGGTGACGTGGTCCAGGCCGAGCAGTTCGACGACCTCGCTGAGGAAGTTGGTACGCCGCAGCAACGGCTCCAACAGGGTGATGTTCAGATCGTCGCGGACCAGGGCCAGCGGGATACCCGGCAGGCCGGCGCCCGAGCCGACATCGCAGACCGTCACCCCCTCGGGGACTGCCTCGGACAGCACCGCGCAGTTGAGAAGGTGCCGCTCCCACAGGCGGGGCACCTCCCGCGGGCCGATGAGGCCACGCTGCACGCCTGCCTCGGCGAGCAACTCCGCATAGCGCACCGCATCCGCGAAGCGATCACCAAACACTTCCCGCGCCTGCGCGGGTGCGGGGGGAAGCTCCGCTGCCTCCGTCACGGGGACCGTCCTTCCGTACAGCGCCGGTGCTTCGCACACCGGCCACCAGAACCACCAGGCTGACAAATATTCGGCCCCGCCTGCTCAACAGACGGGGCCGGTGAAACGCGAGGGTCCGATCAGGCGGGCAGGACGACGACGAACCGCTGCGGTTCCTCGCCCTCGGACTCGCTGCGCAGTCCTGCGGCCTTGACCGCGTCATGCACGACCTTGCGCTCGAACGGGCTCATCGGCGCGAGCTTCACGGGCTCGCCGCTGCTCTTCACCTCGGCGGCGGCCTTCGCGCCCAGCTCGGACAGCTCGGCCCGCTTCCGGGCCCGGTACCCCGCGATGTCCAGCATCAGCCGGCTGCGGTCACCGGTCTCCCGGTGCACCGCCAGGCGCGTCAGCTCCTGAAGCGCCTCCAGCACCTCGCCGTCCCGGCCGACCAGCTTCTCCAGGTCGCGGCTGTCGGCGTCGCTGATGATCGAAACGGCGGCGCGGTCGGCCTCGACGTCCATGTCGATGTCGCCGTCGAGGTCAGCGATGTCCAGCAGACCCTCGAGGTAGTCCGCCGCGATCTCACCCTCCTGCTCCAGGCGGGTGAGGGTGTCTGCACCCTCGGCAGCGGCGGAGGTGGTGCCTTCCGTCACGGGATGGGCTCCTTCTTACTTCTTGGACGGGGACTTGGGCCGCTGCGGGCCACCCTTGCGCTGGCCGGACTGGGCCTTGCTGCGGGTGGCGGAGCCGGGCTTCTGGGGCTGCTTGGCCGCTGCGGGCTTGACGTCACGCGGCTCGTCGGCCTTCTCCAGCGACGGCGAGTCGTCGCCCGGCTGCCTGGGCCCGCCGGACTGCCGCTGGGACTTGCTCTGCCGCTTGGGCTGCTGGCGCCGGGCCGCGGTGTCGGTCACGGCCGTGGTGGTGGTCACGCCGTCCTCGGTCTGCGCCGCGGCCTGGGCCGAGCTGCGCACCACGGTGCCGTCGGCCTGAGCGGCGAGACCGGCCTTGTTCAGCGCGTTGATGAACTTGCGCTCGAACTCGTTGCGGTCGCGGCCCTTGGTGACGATCGCCTTGACGATGGCCTTCTCACCGCGCCGGCGGATCTTGCCGTGCTGGGTGACGTGCTTGGTCAGACGCTCCAGGTAGGCGGCCTGCGCCTTGGAGCCCGGCGTCGGGTTGTTGCGGATGACGTACATCTGCTGGCCCATGGTCCACACGTTGGTGGTCAGCCAGTAGACGAGGACACCGACCGGGAAGTTGATGCCGAAGACGGCGAACATGACCGGGAAGACGTACATCAGCATCTTCTGCTGCTGCATGAACGGCGTCTTCACCGTGGTGTCGACGTTCTTCGTCATCAGCTGACGCTGCGTGTAGAACTGCGAGAACGACATCATCACGATCATGACCGCGGTCACGACCCGGACGTCGGTCAGCGTGGCGCCCAGGGCCTCGACCGTGGCCGCGCTGTCCATGAACTTCGCGGCGAGCGGGGCGCCGAAGATGTGCGCCTGTCGGGCGCTGGCGAGCAGCTGCTCGTCGATGACGCCGATCTTCTTGCCCGAGGCGATGCCGCTGAGCACGTGGTACAGGGCGAAGAAGAACGGGGACTGCGCCAGGATGGGAAGGCACGAGGAGAGCGGGTTGGTGCCCGTCTCCTTGTACAGCTTCATCATCTCTTCGGACTGGCGCTGCCGGTCGTTCTTGTAGCGCTCCTGGATCTTCTTCATCTCCGGCTGGAGCGTCTGCATCGCGCGCGTCGACTTGATCTGCTTCACGAAGAGCGGGATCAGGCAGATGCGGATCAGGATCACGAGGGACACGATGGACAGGCCCCAGGCCCACCCCGTGTTCGGGCCGAAGATGGCGCCGTACACCGTGTGGAACTGGACGATGACCCATGAGACGGGTGTCGTGATGAAGCTGAAGAGGCTGGCAATCGTGTCCACTAATCATGCTCCTTGGGCATGGGACGAGGTCTCTGCGGCCGGGCTCGGGGGAAGCTCGGAAGCAGGCTTCTCGGGCTTCGCTTCGATGGCCGGGGCGGCGGAGGGCCCGCCCCTGCGTGCGCGCCAGGCGTTGCGCAGCCTTTCGTGCCACCGCGGGTGCTTACGCGGAGGGACATGGTCCACACCGCCGAGCGACCACGGATTGCACCGGAGGATGCGCCAGGCGGTGAGTGCCGTTCCCTTGACCGCGCCGTGCCGGTCGATGGCCGTGTAGCCGTAGTGGGAGCACGACGGGTAGTACTTGCACACCGGCCCCAGCAGCGGACTGATCGTCCACTGGTACAGCTTGATCAGAGCCAGCAGCGGGTACTTCATCGCGCGCCCCCTCCCAGCAGCCGCTGTAGGGCGGCGTCCAGGTCTCGGGCCAGCTGTGCGTGGTCTGCGTCGCCCGATCCGGGCAGCGCTCGTACGACTACCAGGCTACCGGGGGGGAACAAGGCGACTCGGTCACGCATCAGATGGCGCAGTCTGCGCTTCACTTTGTTGCGCACGACCGCACCACCCACGGCCTTGCTCACGACGAAACCCGCACGCGTCGGGGGAGCGCTCTCCCCAGGCGCGTGCGGGTCCGTGGCACCGCTACGAAGGTGGACGACGAGTGTCGGGCGGCCGGCCCGGCGCCCTCGTCGCACCGCGGTCGCGAAGTCCTCGCGCCGCCTCAGCCGGTTGTCGGTGGGCAGCACGATGTCATGACCTGATCGGATCAGGCGGACAGGCTGGCGCGACCCTTGCTGCGGCGGTTCGCCAGGATCGCGCGGCCGGCACGGGTACGCATCCGCAGGCGGAAGCCGTGGGTCTTCGCGCGGCGACGGTTGTTCGGCTGGAAGGTGCGCTTGCTCACTCGGGGGCTCCAGAAGAAAGGTAGTGGCGGGGTGCCGTCCTGGCTGTCACCGTGCGCCCACGAGTAGCTCGCTTCACGCCCGAGTGCACCGCTTCCCGATCACCCAAGTGATCTGTGCCCATCGGAGGCAGGCGGCAGCAGCCATCGACAACTCGACCTGGTTACGGTACGCGCGGCTGGGCCGTCCGGTCAAACCGGCGGTTGCCGAGAGACACTGTCCACAGGCTGGGGACAACAACTTGAACCCTACCCGCCGCGCTGACTACCGTGGCCGGACTTGGACTCCGATTCGTTCCCTTGTCCCACTCACCACCCGATTCAGATCCCGACCCGTCCCCCCGGACCACACGTTCGTGGGACCTGTGAGAGAGCGTGCCCTGTGGCTGACGTACCTGCCGATCTTGCCGCAGTGTGGCCACGCGTACTGGAGCAGCTCCTCGGGGAGGGCCGCGGTCAGGGTGTGGAGGCCAAGGACGAGCACTGGATCCGACGCTGCCAGCCGCTGGCGCTGGTCGCCGACACCGCGTTGCTCGCCGTACCGAACGAATTCGCGAAGGGCGTACTGGAGGGCCGGCTCGCGCCGGTCGTCAGTGAGACCCTGAGCCGCGAGTGCGGCCGGCCCATCCGGATCGCGATCACCGTCGACGACTCGGCGGGCGAACCGCCGGCGCCCACCCCGCAGCAGGCCCCCGCGTCGCGCTACGAGGAGCCGGAGCTGCCCTCGGGACCGTACGAGGGCTACGGCCGCCACCGCGGCCCCGACCAGATCCCGGGTACCGAGCCGCGTGGCGAACAGTCCCCGCAGAGCCGGCCGGACCAGCTCCCGACCGCCCGCCCGGCCTACCCGTCGGAGTACCAGCGCCCCGAGCCCGGCGCCTGGCCGCGTCCCCCGCAGGACGACTACGGCTGGCAGCAGCCGCGGCTCGGCTTCCCCGAGCGCGACCCGTACGCGTCGCCGTCGTCCCAGGACGGCTACGGCTCCGGGGGGGACTCGTACGGTTCGCCGTCGCAGGACTACCGGCCGCAGGGCAGGGACCGGCCGTCGTACGAGCGGCAGCGCGGCGACTACGACGCCCCGCGTGCGCCCTACGAGCCGTCCCGCCCGGACTACGACTCCTCCCGGACCGAGTACGACCAGCGCGACCCGGTCCGCCGCGAGCTGCCCGACCCGTCGGCGCACCGCGGCGGCCACGGCCGCCCGGACATGTCCGGGCCTGGTGTCCCCGGACCGCCCGCCGGGCAGTCGGCGAAGACGAACGGACCCGGCGAGCCGACCGCGCGACTGAACCCCAAATACCTGTTCGACACGTTCGTCATCGGCGCGTCGAACCGGTTCGCGCACGCGGCGGCGGTCGCGGTCGCCGAGGCGCCGGCGAAGGCCTACAACCCCCTGTTCATCTACGGGGAGTCGGGGCTCGGCAAGACGCATCTGCTGCACGCGATCGGGCACTACGCACGCAGCCTCTACCCGGGCACGCGTGTGCGATATGTGAGCTCGGAGGAGTTCACCAACGAGTTCATCAACTCGATCCGCGACGGCAAGGGCGACAGCTTCCGCAAGCGGTACCGCGAGATGGACATCCTGCTCGTCGACGACATCCAGTTCCTGGCGGACAAGGAGTCGACGCAGGAGGAGTTCTTCCACACGTTCAACACGCTCCACAACGCCAACAAGCAGATCGTGCTGTCGAGCGACCGGCCGCCCAAGCAACTGGTGACGCTGGAGGACCGGCTGCGGAACCGTTTCGAGTGGGGTCTGATCACCGACGTCCAGCCGCCCGAGCTGGAGACGCGGATCGCGATCCTGCGCAAGAAGGCGGTGCAGGAGCAACTGAACGCGCCGCCGGAGGTGCTGGAGTTCATCGCCTCCCGGATCTCGCGGAACATCCGTGAGCTGGAGGGCGCGCTGATCCGGGTGACGGCGTTCGCCTCGCTCAACCGGCAGCCGGTGGACCTGGGCCTGACCGAGATCGTCCTGAAGGACCTGATTCCCGGCGGCGAGGACTCGACGCCGGAGATCACCGCGCCGGCCATCATGGCGGCGACCGCGGACTACTTCGGGCTCACGGTCGAGGACCTGTGCGGCAGCTCGCGGGGCCGCCAGCTCGTCACGGCCCGGCAGATCGCCATGTACCTGTGCCGCGAGCTGACGGACCTGTCGCTGCCGAAGATCGGTGCGCAGTTCGGCGGCCGTGACCACACGACCGTCATGCACGCCGACCGCAAGATCCGCGCGCTGATGGCCGAGCGGCGCTCGATCTACAACCAGGTCACCGAGCTGACGAACCGCATCAAGAACGGCTGAGGCAGCCCGGCAGCCTGGCAGGCCAGCAGGCGGGCCGTACGCCGACCGGCACGGAGGGCGCCCCGGAACACATCCCGGGGCGCCCTTCGCCGTACCCGGGTGCCCTCCGCAGTCCCCGGACGTCCGGCGCCGTCCCCGGGAGCCGTGCCGACGGGGCGGGAGCCGTGCCTGTGGCCGAATCGACAGGGCGGGAACCGTCCCGGCGGGGGACCGCCCGGCGCCCGGCAGGCCCGCTCGGCTCTCTCCGCCCTCCGTCCCCTCCGTTCGCTCGCAGAGGCCCGCTTCCGGCGGCGTGGGTGGTCGCTCGCCGGGGCCGTTCGTCGGTGTTCCGGCCTTCCGGGGCGCCCCGCCCACCCCGGTGGGCCGTTCCTCCCTTGTCATCCGGTGTTCGAATACTTGCCGGGTTACGGCCACTCTCCACAGATTCGGTGACTTTCTTCCGTCCACACCCTGGGGACCGCGGAGTTGTCCCGAACTGTGTCCACAGGCAGGCTGGCCCTACGGCCTCCGCCCAGCTCAGAGGCCTGTGGATTCGTGGATGAACGATCTCCACAGCCTGTGGACAACTTGAGGGCCGTCAACCTGTGGACGAAGTTGTCCACGGGCAACCCACAGGCTGGGGGCGGTTGTCCCCAGCGATCGGCCGCTTCTCCACATGGCTGTCCACTGTTCGGCAACCCGATGACCCCGGTCACCACGTCGAGTGAAAGGCGTCACACGATGCTGCCGGATTGGGGTGTGGGAAACCCGGGTATTCCTGGGGACACAACTGGGGAGAACTGCCCTCACCCTGTGGGCGCTGTGTGCAGAACTTTTTGTTCTCCACAGACGGGCCAGGTTGTCCACCGGCTCCACCCACAGGCCCGGTGGATAAAATTCGCGGGCTGAACTGGGAAAACGTAGTTATCCACGGTATCCACAGGCCCTACTACTACTCCCGACTAGAGATAGCTGGGAAACCGCTTCGAAGCGGGGCCTGTGCACAACTCGCCGTCTCGAGCCCGGCTGCCCCCCGGACCGACTTGACCCCGACGGGCACCTACTGTCAGTGCCGTGCGTCAGACTGGTCCCCGGTGCTCCGCCCGTCGCAGTGGGCGGCGACACCGAGTCGGAGGACTCAGTAGCAACAGCAGGAGGCGGCTTACGGTGAAGATCCGGGTGGAACGCGACGTACTCGCGGAGGCAGTGGCCTGGGCGGCACGCAGCCTCCCGGCCCGTCCGCCGGCGCCTGTCCTCGCCGGCCTTCTGCTGAAGGCCGAGGACGGCAAGCTGAGCCTGTCGGGTTTCGACTACGAGGTCTCCGCCCGGGTGAACGTCGACGCGGAGGTCGAGGAGGAGGGCACCGTCCTCGTCTCCGGCCGCCTGCTGGCCGACATCTCCCGGGCCCTCCCCAACCGGCCGGTGGAGATCTCCACAGACGGTGTACGGGCGACCGTGGTCTGCGGCTCCTCGCGGTTCACCCTCCACACCCTGCCGGTGGAGGAGTACCCGGCGCTGCCGCAGATGCCGAACGCGACCGGCACCGTCCCCGGTGAGGTCTTCGCCGCCGCCGTGTCCCAGGTGGCCATCGCCGCCGGGCGTGACGACACGCTCCCGGTGCTCACCGGTGTCCGCATCGAGATCGAGGGCGACACGGTCACCCTGGCCTCCACCGACCGCTACCGCTTCGCGGTCCGCGAGTTCCTGTGGAAGCCGGAGAACCCGGACGCCTCCGCGGTCGCCCTGGTCCCCGCCAAGACGCTGCTGGACACCGCCAAGTCGCTCGGTGCCGGTGACAACGTCACGCTGGCGCTCTCCGGCTCCGGTGCCGGTGAGGGCCTGATCGGTTTCGAGGGCGCGGGCCGGCGTACGACCACGCGGCTGCTCGAGGGCGACCTGCCGAAGTACCGGACGCTGTTCCCGACCGAGTTCAACACCGTCGCCGTGATCGAGACCGCGCCCTTCGTGGAGGCCGTCAAGCGCGTGGCGCTGGTCGCCGAGCGGAACACCCCGGTGCGGCTGAGCTTCGAGCAGGGCGTGCTGATCCTCGAGGCCGGGTCCAGCGACGACGCACAGGCTGTGGAAAGGGTCGACGCCCACCTGGAGGGTGACGACATCTCGATCGCCTTCAACCCGACGTTCCTGCTGGACGGCCTCAGCGCGATCGACTCCCCGGTTGCCCAGTTGTCCTTCACGACGTCCACGAAGCCGGCGCTGCTCAGCGGGAAGCCCTCGGTGGACGCGGAGGCCGACGACGCGTACAAGTACCTGATCATGCCGGTGCGGCTCAGCGGCTGAGCGGCCGGCGGTCGTCCACAGGCCGGTGGAGAACCGTCCCGGCCTGTGGAGGAAATCCGCAGGTGAAGGGCTACGGATGAGCACGTATGCCCACAGCTGTGCGTGACCGGGCGGGTTTAGGCTCGGCTCGGCACTCCGGTGCCTGTCACGCCACACAGCGACCTAAGGAACACAACTGATGGAGCTCGGTCTCGTCGGCCTCGGCAAGATGGGCGGCAACATGCGCGAGCGGATCCGCCGCGCGGGCCACACCGTCCTCGGATACGACCGCAACGCCGACCTCGCGGATGTCCACAGCCTGGAAGAGCTTGTGGGCAAGCTCAGCGGCCCGCGCGTCGTCTGGGTGATGGTCCCGGCCGGTGAGCCCACGCAGTCGACCATCGACCAGCTCGCCGAGCTGCTGGAACCCGGTGACGTGGTCGTGGACGGCGGCAACTCCCGTTGGACGGACGACGAGAAGCACGCCGGGGAGCTGGCCGCGAAGGGCATAGGCTTCGTCGACTGCGGCGTCTCCGGTGGCGTCTGGGGCCTGGAGAACGGGTACGCGCTGATGTACGGCGGCGACGCCGAGGACGTCGCCAAGGTGCAGCCGGTCTTCGACGCGCTCAAGCCGGAGGGTGACTTCGGCGCGGTGCACGCCGGCAAGGTCGGCGCGGGCCACTTCGCGAAGATGGTCCACAACGGCATCGAGTACGCGATGATGCAGGCCTACGCCGAGGGCTGGGAGCTGCTGGAGAAGGTCGACTCCGTGGAGAACGTCCGCGAGGTCTTCCGCTCCTGGCAGGAGGGCACGGTCATCCGTTCCTGGCTGCTGGACCTCGCGGTGAACGCCCTGGACGACGACGAGCACCTGGAAGGCCTGCGCGGTTACGCACAGGACTCCGGTGAGGGACGCTGGACGGTGGAGGCCGCGATCGACAACGCGGTGCCGCTGCCCGCGATCACCGCCTCGCTGTTCGCGCGGTTCGCCTCCCGGCAGGACGACTCGCCGCAGATGAAGATGATCGCCGCGCTGCGCAACCAGTTCGGCGGCCACGCCGTAGAGAAGAAGTAGCCGCCACAGGAGCAGGGAGGTCGGCGGAACGACCATGCACGTCACGCATCTTTCGCTGGCCGACTTCCGTTCGTACGCCCGGGCCGAGGTCCCGCTCGACCCGGGCGTCACCGCCTTCGTCGGCCCCAACGGGCAGGGCAAGACCAACCTGGTGGAGGCGGTCGGGTACCTGGCCACGCTCGGCAGCCACCGGGTGTCCTCCGACGCGCCCCTGGTCCGCATGGGCGCCGAGCGGGCGGTCGTCCGGGCGCAGGTCCGGCAGGGCGAGCGGCAGCAGCTGATCGAGCTCGAGCTGAACCCCGGCCGGGCCAACCGCGCCCGCGTCAACCGGTCTTCGCAGGTCAGGCCGCGGGACGTGCTGGGCATCGTACGCACCGTGCTGTTCGCGCCGGAGGATCTGGCGCTGGTCAAGGGGGACCCCGGGGAGCGGCGGCGGTTCCTCGACGAGCTGATCACCGCGCGGTCCCCGCGGATGGCGGGCGTGCGCTCCGACTACGAGCGGGTGCTCAAGCAGCGGAACACCCTGCTGAAGTCGGCGGCGCTCGCGCGCCGGCACGGCGGGCGGTCCATGGACCTGTCCACCCTCGACGTGTGGGACCAGCACCTCGCGCGCGTGGGCGCGGAGCTGCTCGCCCAGCGGATGGATCTCGTCGCCGCGCTGCAACCGCTGGCCGACAAGGCGTACGAGCAACTGGCTCCGGGCGGTGGCCCGGTCGCCCTGGAGTACAAGCCGTCGGCGCCCGGCGAGGCGCACGGGCGCGAGGAGCTGTACGCCCGGCTGACAGCGGCCCTCACGGAGGCGCGCAAACAGGAGATCGAGCGGGGCGTCACACTGGTGGGCCCGCACCGGGACGACCTGCTGCTCAAGCTGGGGCAGCTACCGGCGAAGGGGTACGCCTCGCACGGCGAGTCCTGGTCGTACGCCCTGGCGCTGCGGCTGGCCTCGTACGACCTGCTGCGCGCCGAGGGCAACGAACCGGTGCTGATCCTGGACGACGTCTTCGCCGAGCTGGACGCCCGCCGCCGGGAACGGCTGGCGGAGCTGGTCGCGCCCGGTGAGCAGGTGCTGGTCACCGCCGCCGTGGACGACGACGTGCCGCACGTGCTGGCCGGCGCGCGGTACACGGTGGCCGACGGGACGGTGGAGCGCGTATGAGCCCCGACGGACCCGCACCGAAGAACCCGGGGAAGGACCCGGGCAGGAGCCTGGGGAAGGCCCCGGGGAAGGACCCGGGGAGGACGGAACCCTCCGGTGTCGACCTCGCGCGCGTGGCGTTGCGCGCGGCGAAGGAGCAGGCACGCGCGCGTGGGGACGCGGCACGGCAGAAGAAGCAGGCCCGGCGGGGCGGCGGACTGCGCTCCGGTGCGCGTGCCGACGGCCGTGATCCGCTGGCGCTCGGCGCGGCGATCAACCGGCTGATCACCGAGCGGGGCTGGGAGACGCCCGCCGCGGTGGGCGGGGTGATGGGCCGCTGGCCGGAGATCGTCGGCGAGGACCTGGCCAAGCACTGTGTGCCGCAGCGGTACGACGAGGACGAGCGGGTGCTGACGGTGCAGTGCGACTCGACGGCCTGGGCGACCCAGCTCCGGCTGCTCGCGCCGGAGCTGGTGGCCCGGCTCAACAAGGATCTCGGGCAGGGCGCGGTGCGGCTGATCAAGGTGCAGGGTCCGGGCGGTCCCCCCCGCCGCTACGGTCCCCTGCGGGCGCCGGGCAGCACGGGCCCCGGCGACACCTACGGCTGAGCCGGCGACGGGGACGCGCAGGGGCACGGACGAGAGGCCGGCACGGGCTCTTCTGCGGACACGGGTGCCACCCGTGCCGGGCGCAGCCCTTCTGTGGATACGGGTGCCACCCGGCCGGGCGGGGCTCCGCGGGCGCGGGCAGGCACCGGTACGGGACCGTCGCGGCGCAGCCGGGAGGGCCGCCCAGGGCACGGTCCGGACACCGGAATCCGCCCCCTGTGGATGCGCCGAGACCCCGGAGAAGGGCCCCTGAAGCCCGGATGACGCCGAGGTGACGTACCTCACGTACGAGGCGGACGGGCGGCACCGTCGTATCCCCGCGCACAGGCCCGGATCACCCTCGTGCACAGGTGTGGATCGCCATCTGACCCGGGAGTAGCCAAGGGTTGACGGCTCAAGGCGCTGAGTGCCGCCGTGAGCCCCCTGGAGCCCCCATCCGTATATCGGGACCCGGCGGAGACCGGTTGAGGGCGGCACATGGGGACTCAGGTACCGGCAAACCCCCATCGATGTCAGCGCTACCGGTAGACTGGAAGACAATCCCGCCCCCACGTGGGGACCGCCCGGGAAAAGCTGAGCAACGCTGATCAAGGCTTACCAACGCAACATGCCGCAGCCGCTCCGGCAACCCCGCCGACGAGCCCGGCTCGTGCTGTGCCAGAAAGGGCGCTTCGTGGCCGATTCCGGCAACCCCAACGAGAACATCCCGTCCACCGACGCCGGCGTGAGCCGCGAGGCCCCTCAGGCCCCCGCGAGCGGCGAGGCCACCGCCACCGCCTCCTACGACGCCAGCGCCATCACCGTGCTCGAAGGGCTGGACGCGGTCCGCAAGCGGCCCGGCATGTACATCGGCTCCACGGGCGAGCGCGGTCTGCACCACCTGGTGTACGAGGTCGTCGACAACTCCGTCGACGAGGCGCTGGCCGGTTACGCGGACACCATCGACGTGACCGTCCTCGCCGACGGCGGTGTGCGCGTAGTCGACAACGGCCGCGGCATCCCGGTGGGCATCGTGCCCTCCGAGGGCAAGCCGGCCCTAGAGGTCGTGCTGACCGTGCTGCACGCGGGCGGCAAGTTCGGCGGCGGTGGCTACGCGGTCTCCGGTGGTCTGCACGGCGTCGGTGTCTCCGTGGTGAACGCCCTGTCGTCCAAGGTCTCCGTCGAGGTCAGGACCGACGGCCACCGTTGGACGCAGGATTACAAGATGGGCGTCCCGACGGCCCCGCTCGTCCAGCACGAGGCGACGCAGGAGACCGGCACCTCGGTCACCTTCTGGGCGGACGCGGACATCTTCGAGACGACCGAGTACTCCTTCGAGACGCTGTCCCGGCGTTTCCAGGAGATGGCGTTCCTCAACAAGGGCCTGACGATCCGGCTCACCGACGAACGCGAGTCGGCGAAGGCCGTCACCGGTGCGGACGAGGCCGGTGCGGACGAGAAGGCCGAGGTCAAGACCGTCACGTACCACTACGAGGGCGGCATCGTCGACTTCGTGAAGTACCTCAACTCCCGCAAGGGGGAGGCGGTCCACCCCACGATCATCGACCTGGAGGCCGAGGACAGGGACAAGAGCCTGTCCCTCGAGGTCGCCATGCAGTGGAACAGCGGTTACAGCGAGGGTGTGTACTCCTTCGCGAACATCATCCACACCCACGAGGGCGGTACCCACGAAGAGGGTTTCCGGGCCGCGCTGACCTCGCTGATCAACAAGTACGCGCGGGACAAGAAGCTGCTGCGCGAGAAGGACGACAACCTCACCGGTGACGACATCCGTGAGGGTCTGACCGCGATCATCTCGGTCAAGCTGAGCGAGCCGCAGTTCGAGGGACAGACGAAGACCAAGCTGGGCAACACGGAGGCCAAGACCTTCGTGCAGAGGGCGGTCTACGAGCACCTCAACGACTGGCTGGACCGCAACCCGGTCGAGGCCGCGGACATCGTCCGCAAGGGCATCCAGGCGGCCACCGCGCGCGTGGCGGCCCGCAAGGCCCGCGACCTGACCCGCCGCAAGGGCCTGCTGGAGTCGGCGTCCCTGCCGGGCAAGCTGTCGGACTGCCAGTCCAACGACCCGACCAAGTGCGAGATCTTCATCGTCGAGGGTGACTCCGCCGGCGGCTCGGCCAAGTCCGGCCGCAACCCGCAGTACCAGGCGATCCTCCCGATCCGCGGCAAGATCCTGAACGTCGAGAAGGCCAGGATCGACAAGATCCTCCAGAACCAGGAGATCCAGGCGCTGATCTCGGCCTTCGGCACGGGTGTGCACGAGGACTTCGACATCGAGAAGCTCCGCTATCACAAGATCATCCTGATGGCGGACGCCGACGTCGACGGCCAGCACATCAGCACCCTGCTGCTCACCTTCCTCTTCCGCTTCATGCGGCCGCTGGTCGAGGCCGGGCACGTGTACCTCTCCCGTCCCCCGCTGTACAAGATCAAGTGGGGCCGGGACGACATCGAGTACGCCTACTCCGACCGCGAGCGCGACGCGCTGATCGAGATGGGCCGGCAGCGCGGCAAGCGCATCCGCGAGGACTCGATCCAGCGCTTCAAGGGTCTCGGCGAGATGAACGCCGAAGAGCTGCGCGTGACCACCATGGACCAGGAGCACCGGGTCCTCGGCCAGGTCACCCTCGACGACGCCGCCCAGGCCGACGACCTGTTCTCGGTCCTCATGGGCGAGGACGTCGAGGCCCGCCGCGCGTTCATCCAGCGCAACGCCAAGGACGTCCGCTTCCTCGACATCTGAGTCGGTCTCAGCTGACCGCACCAGGAAGGATCTTCACCAGCAATGGCCGACGAGAACACTCCCGTCACCCCTGAAGAGGGCGGCGAAGTCGCGATGCGTGTCGAGCCCGTCGGGCTCGAGACGGAGATGCAGCGTTCGTACCTCGACTACGCGATGTCCGTCATCGTGTCCCGCGCGCTGCCCGACGTCCGCGACGGCCTCAAGCCCGTCCACCGCCGCGTGCTGTACGCGATGTACGACGGTGGCTACCGTCCCGAGCGCGGCTTCTACAAGTGCGCCCGCGTCGTCGGCGATGTCATGGGCAACTACCACCCGCACGGCGACTCCTCGATCTACGACGCCCTGGTGCGCCTCGCCCAGTCGTGGTCGATGCGGATGCCGCTGGTGGACTCCAACGGCAACTTCGGCTCCCCGGGCAACGACCCGGCGGCGGCGATGCGGTACACCGAGTGCAAGCTGGCGCCGCTGTCGATGGAGATGGTCCGCGACATCGACGAGGAGACCGTCGACTTCACGGACAACTACGACGGCCGCTCCAAGGAGCCGACCGTCCTGCCGGCCCGCTTCCCGAACCTGCTGATCAACGGCTCGGCCGGTATCGCGGTCGGCATGGCGACCAACATCCCGCCGCACAACCTGCGCGAGGTCGCGGCCGGCGCCCAGTGGTACCTGGAGAACCCCGAGGCGTCCCACGAGGAGCTGCTGGACGCGCTCATGGAGCGCATCAAGGGCCCGGACTTCCCGACCGGCGCGCTCGTCGTCGGCCGCAAGGGCATCGAGGAGGCGTACCGCACCGGGCGCGGCTCCATCACCATGCGCGCGGTGGTCGAGGTCGAGGAGATCCAGGGCCGCCAGTGCCTGGTGGTCACGGAGCTGCCGTACCAGACCAACCCGGACAACCTCGCACAGAAGATCGCCGACCTGGTCAAGGATGGCAAGATCGGCGGCATCGCCGACGTCCGCGACGAGACGTCGTCCCGTACCGGCCAGCGCCTGGTGATCGTCCTGAAGCGGGACGCGGTCGCCAAGGTCGTGCTGAACAACCTGTACAAGCACACCGACCTCCAGACCAACTTCGGCGCCAACATGCTGGCGCTGGTCGACGGCGTGCCGCGCACGCTGTCCCTGGACGCGTTCATCCGCCACTGGGTGACGCACCAGATCGAGGTCATCGTCCGCAGGACCCGGTTCCGGCTGCGCAAGGCCGAGGAGCGGGCGCACATCCTGCGCGGTCTGCTGAAGGCCCTGGACGCCATCGACGAGGTCATCGCGCTGATCCGGCGCAGCGACACCGTCGACGTCGCGCGCACCGGCCTGATGGGCCTCCTGGAGATCGACGAGATCCAGGCCAACGCCATCCTCGAGATGCAGCTGCGCCGGCTGGCCGCCCTGGAGCGCCAGAAGATCGTCCAGGAGCACGACGAACTCCAGGCGAAGATCACCGAGTACAACGAGATCCTCGCCTCCCCGGTCCGCCAGCGCGGGATCGTCAGCCAGGAGCTGGCCGCGATCGTCGAGAAGTACGGCGACGACCGGCAGACCAAGCTGATCCCGTACGAGGGCGACATGTCCATCGAGGACCTGATCGCCGAGGAGGACATCGTCGTCACCGTCTCGCGCGGCGGTTACGTCAAGCGGACGAAGACGGAGGACTACCGGGCGCAGAAGCGCGGCGGCAAGGGCGTGCGCGGGACGAAGCTGAAGGAGGACGACATCGTCGACCACTTCTTCGTCTCCACCACCCACCACTGGCTGCTGTTCTTCACCAACAAGGGCCGGGTGTACCGGGCGAAGGCGTACGAGCTGCCGGAGGCCGGCCGGGACGCGCGCGGACAGCACGTGGCGAACCTGCTCGCCTTCCAGCCGGATGAGGCGATCGCCGAGATCCTCGCCATCCGTGACTACGAGGCGGCGCCGTACCTGGTGCTGGCGACCAAGTCCGGACTGGTGAAGAAGACGTCGCTGAAGGACTACGACTCGCCGCGTTCCGGTGGTGTCATCGCGATCAACCTGCGGGAGCGCGAGAACGGTACCGACGACGAACTGATCGGTGCCGAACTCGTCTCGGCCGACGACGATCTCCTGCTGGTCAGCAGGAAGGCGCAGTCGATCAGGTTCACCGCCTCGGACGAGTCCCTGCGCCCGATGGGCCGCGCCACCTCCGGCGTCAAGGGGATGAGCTTCCGGGAGGGCGACGAGCTCCTCTCGATGAATGTGGTGCGACCCGGTACGTTCGTGTTCACTGCCACCGACGGTGGGTACGCGAAGCGGACCGCCGTCGACGAGTACCGCGTCCAGGGCCGTGGCGGCCTCGGCATCAAGGCCGCCAAGATCGTGGAGGACCGTGGGTCGCTCGTCGGCGCGCTGATTGTCGAGGAGAACGACGAGATCCTCGCCATCACCCTCTCCGGTGGTGTGATTCGTACGCGAGTCAACGAGATCAGGGAGACGGGCCGTGACACCATGGGCGTCCAACTGATCAACCTGGGCAAGCGCGATGCCGTGGTCGGTGTCGCACGTAACGCCGAGGCGGGACGCGAGGCGGAGGAAGTCGACGGCGACGTGGCCGTGGACGAGACCGACGAAGGTGCCGCGACGACCGGCACGGACGAGGGCGAGGCGCCCTCGGCCGAGTAGCACGAGGAGAGAGTCATCGTGAGCGGAGCCACGGGCGCCGGATCGGCCGGTACCTCCACGGGTACGGAAACGGACGGCGGCGGCCGTGGCTCCGCCGCGCCGGCGAATAACGCCGACGACCCGCACACGACGAACCTGAAGCCGGTGAAGGCTTCCGCGCCGGAGGCGTCCGGCACGAAGGAATCCCAGCAGGAGCCCCAGGGGGGAACCGTGACGGACACCCGAGGCCCGGCCCGGGCCGGCGAGGCGCAACCGGCTTCGCCGCTTCCCGGCGAGCGGCGTCCGGAGCAGGCCGGCGGGCCGTACCACCCGCCGCAGGCCTACCCGGCGCAGGCCCCCACCGGTGCGACGCGCAAGCCGCGCACCGGTGTACGCACGACACCGCGCACCCGCAAGGCGCGGCTGCGGGTGGCCAAGGCCGACCCGTGGTCGGTGATGAAGGTCAGCTTCCTGCTCTCCATCGCGCTCGGCATCTGCACGGTGGTCGCCTCGGCGGTGCTGTGGATGGTCATGGACGCGATGGGCGTGTTCTCGACGGTCGGCGGCACGATCTCGGAGGCGACCGGCTCCAACGAGGCGAACGGCTTCGACCTCCAGGCGTTCCTGTCCCTCCCCCACGTCCTGATGTTCACGATGGTCATCGCGGTCATCGACGTGGTCCTGGCCACCGCGCTCGCGACGCTCGGCGCGTTCATCTACAACCTGTCCGCGGGCTTCGTGGGCGGCATCGAGCTGACCCTGGCGGAGGACGAGTAACGGCCCGCGGCCACCCGGCCCGACAGCCCCCGGCAACCGATTTTGGGACTGACGCGGTCGTGCGCTAATCTTCAGGAGTCAGCGCGCGGGACATACACCGCAGAGCGCGGCGGGGCTATAGCTCAGTTGGTTAGAGCGCATCCCTGATAAGGATGAGGCCACAGGTTCAAATCCTGTTAGCCCCACAGCACGGAGACCCCCAGCCGATCACGGTTGGGGGTCTTCGGTTTGTGTGCCCGGTGATGGCCGGTGGGGTGGGCCGGCCGGTCCGGTGGGTGCCGGGACGCGAACGCCCGACCGCTGGCGACGGGGGATGCACCAGCGATCGGGCTATGGCCAAGGGTAACAAGGTTGTCGGTTCCGTGGGGCAAGTCCGGGAGAATCCCCGTACGTTGGCCGATCATCGACCACACGGGGGGTCGTAGGAGAGGCGCGGCAGGTATTCGTGCCATTTGTGTTCGGTCAGTACGTTGCGGGTGACCGAGCAGATGTGCCGGATCGCCGCGTCGGCGTCCAGGCTCCACAGGCGGATCGTGTCGGTGCCGCTGGAGACGCCGAGGACCCGGGTCGCGGGGCTGAAGGACAGGAAGTTGCCCGTCTTGGCGTTGGGGCTCATCGACTGGCCGACGGGGGTCGCCGAGGCGGGGTCGGAGACGTTCCACAGGCGGACCGTGTTGTCGTTGCCGCCGCTGGCCAGGGTGTGGCCGTCCGGGCCGAAGGTGAGGGACGTGACCGCCTCGGTGTGGCCGGTGAGGCGGGCGCCCCGCGCGCTGGCCGCGGCCGGGTCGGTGACGTTCCACAGGCGCACGGTGTCGTCGTCGCTGCCGCTGGCCAGGGTGTGGCCGTCCGGGCTGTAGGCGAGGGCGTTGACGGGCCCGGAGTGTTCGGTGAGCGGGGTGCCGAGCGGTACGGGCCGGCCGGGGTCGGTGACGTTCCACAGCCGGATCGTGCTGTCGGCGCTGCCGCTGGCCAGGGTGTGGCCGTCGGGCGCGAAGACCAGGGTGTTGATGAAACCCCGGTGGCCGGTGAGCGGCTTGCCGAGGGGCACCGCGCGCGCCGGGTCGGTGACGTTCCACAGCCGGATCGTGCGGTCGTCGTAGGCGGTGGCCAGGGTGTGCCCGTCCGGGCTGTAGGCGAGCGCGTCGGGGCCCATGAAGCGGGACCGCAGGCGCAGCGGCGGGCCGGCGGGGACCGGGTGGGCGGGGTCGGTGACCTTCCACAGGTACACCGACTCGTCGCCGGTGAGGACGGCGAGGGTGCGGCCGTCGGGGGAGAACACGGGGGAACGCTGGCCGCCGTCGGCCCGCATGAACGGCTCGCCGAGCGGGACGGGCCGACCGGGCCGCGCCACGTTCCACAGCCGCAGCCGGCCGTCCCGGGCGGCCGTGGCCAGGACCCGGCCGTCCGGGCGGAACGCCCCGCTCCGGCCGATCATGTCGGAGGTGGGGACCGACCACAGGCGCACCTTGCCGTCCCCGCTGCCGGTGGCCAGGGTCCGTCCGTCGGGGCTGAACCCCAGGGCGTACATCTCGCCGCTGCTGCCCGCGAGCGGCTCGCCGACCTGGGACGGGGACGTCGGATCGCTGACGTTCCACAGGCTCGCCGTGCTGTCCGCGCTCGCGGCGGCCAGCCGGCCGCCGTCGGGGCTGAACGCGACGGACCAGATCGGCCCGGTGTGGCCGGACAGCGGCGGGCCGGCCGCCGCCGCACGGCCCGGGTCGGACACGTTCCACAGCCGGACCGTGTCGTCCGCGCTGCCACTGGCCAGGGTGTCGCCGTCGGGGCTGAAGGCCACCGTGTGCACCAGGCCCGTGTGTCCCCGCAGCGCCCCGACCGGCCGTGGCCGGCGCGCGGTGGACACGTCCCACAGCCGCACCGTGTCGTCGTCGCCGCCCGTCGCGAGCGTCCGCCCGTCCGGGCTGAACGTCACACAGCGGACCGCGGCGCTGTGGCCGCGCAACGTGGCCAGCGGGGTGGGCCGGTGCGGATCGGCCAGGTTCCACAGCCGTACGGTGCGGTCCTCGCCGGCCGAGGCGAGCGTGTGCCCGTCCGGGCTGAAGGCGACCAGGTAGATGGTGCCCTCGTGGCCGGTGAGCGGCGTGCCGAGCGGTACGGGGTGGGCGGGGTCGGTGACGTCCCACAGCCGGATCGTGCCGTCGTCGCCGGCGCTGGCCAGGGTGTGCCCGTCCGGGCTGAAGACCGCGCTGCTCACCCAGCTGGTATGCCCGGTGAGGGGTTTGCCGAGCGGGGCCGGGCGATGCGGGTCGGTGACGTTCCACAGCCGGACCGTGCGGTCGTAGCTGGCGGTGGCCAGGGTGTGGCCGTCGGGGCTGAAGGAGGTGAGGTAGACGGCGCCGGTGTGGCCGGTCAGCGGGGTGGCGAGGGGTGCGTTCACGATCGAGATCAGGCGGCTGTACGTGCCCTCGTCGCCGGGGCGCAGATGGTGGGCGACGAGGTCGAGCTGGGCGGCCAGGGACGGGTCCGTGTGCTGGACCCGGTCGGCCTCGGCGAGCACCTGCTCGAACACGGCGTCGTCGCGCTGCTTCCAGGCGATCACCGCCGAACCGGCCGCCAGCACGGCCAGCACCACCAGCGCCGCCACCGCGGCCCGGCTCAGCCACACCGTGCGCCGGTGCAGCCGTACCGACGCGGCCAGGAACTCCACCGCGCTGCGGGTCAGACTCGTGTCCCCCGTCGCCCGGGCCCAGTTGCGGGTCTTCTCCAGCCGGGTCCCCCGGTACAGCAGTGAGCTGTCCCGGCCCGTGCTCTCCCAGGCCCGGCCGTCCTCCTCCAGCCGCTGGCGCACCAGGTGGTCGCCGCGGCCCTCGTCGATCCAGTGCCGCAGCCGGGGCCAGGCGTGCAGCAGCGCCTCGTGGGTGATCTCCACGGTGTCCGCGTCCAGCGTCACCAACCGGGCCTGGACAAGGGCCTCGAGGGACTCCTCCGTCTTGCCGGGGTCCGCGGACTCCTCCGCCAGTTGCCGCCGAGTGCCGCGCCGGCGGGTGGCCTGGGTGTCCTCGCCGAGGCGGACCAGGCGCAGCAGGAGCAGCCGGGCGGCGATACGGGCGGCGGGGTCCAGGCCGGACCAGGCGCGCTCGGCGGTCGCCGCCACCGCGCCCTGGATGCCGCCCGCCGCGCGGTAGCCGGCCAGCGTCAGCCGTCCGGCCTTGCGGCGCTGCCAGGTGGCCAGCAGGGCGTGCGAGAGCAGGGGCAGCACGCCCGCGTCGTGCGCCCCGCGCGGGCCGTCGGCGCTCACCTCGCGGACGATCAGCTCGGCGAGCCCGGACTCCAGCTCCAGGCCCACGGCCCTGGCCGGACCGGTCACCGCGTCGCGCAGCTCGGCGCTGGTCAGGGGGCTGAGCACCATGTGGCGGTGCTGGAGGGCGTCGGCGAGTTCCGGGTAGCCGAGGCACTGCTCGTAGAAGTCGGCGCGGATGCCGAGGACGACGAGGACGGGCGCCGGCCCGTCGGAGCCGGTACCCGGGGTGCAGGCCGCGTGCAGGAGCTGGATGAAGGTGCGCCGGTCCGCCTCGTCGGGGCAGAGGGTGAACGCCTCCTCGAACTGGTCCACGATGACGACCGGCCGGGTGTCCCCGGGGGTCTCCCGGTGCGCCCAGGCGGTGACCGCCTCGCGGACCGCCCGGGTGAGGTGCGGGGCGTCGGAGCCGGGGGCCGCCGGGTTCTCCGTCGCCTCCTGCTCGGCCCGGCGCGCGTCGGCGGCGACGCGGGCGAGGTCCGGGACCCGGCGGACCAGCTCCGCCAACGGGTCGGCGCCCGGGACGAACTGGAGGACGGGGCCCGACGGTTCGGTGTCCGTGGCGGGCGGTCCGGTGCCGGACGCGGTGGGGGCGGTGGGGGGCGCGGGGGCGGCTGGAGAGGGCTTCCCGGACACCGTGGCGGAAACGGTCCTGGAGGCGGCCCCGGAGGCGGTCCTGGAGGCGGCCCCGGACGTGGTGGCGGAAGCGGTCCGGGAAACGCTGGTGGACGCGGTCCCGGACGCGGTCCCGGCCGCGCCCCGGGAAGCGGTCCCGGACGCGGTGACGGCACTGTCGGCCACCCGCGTCCCGTCGGCGCGTGTCCCGCCGGCGCGCGTCGCGAGGGCGCCGGCGCGGACCGCGGGCACCAGGCCGGCGTTCAGCAGGGACGATTTACCGGCCCCGGAGGCGCCGACCAGCATCACCAGCCCGCCCGCCTGCTCGGCGGCGCGCAACTGGTCCACGAGTGCCCGCGTGCTGCGCTCCCGGCCGAAGAACCACCGGGCGTCCTCCTGCCGGTAGGGGGCCAGTCCCCGGTACGGGCAGACGACTCCGGTGACGGGCGGGACCTGGGCCGGTGGCCGCCGGTTCTTCTGCGCCTCGGGCGCGGTACCGTCACCGACCGGGCCGGCGAGCGCGCGCTCCCACAGCCGCTGCCAGTGCGCGAGGTCGTACAGGCCGGTGGAGACCGGTGTGGGACGCAGGCGCCGGGCCTCCGGGATCAGGATCTGGAGGACCGCCGCGAGGGCGGCGAACTGAGCCGGTACGTTCCTGGCCCGGCGCCAGTCACTGATCCGCTGCGCGGACACCCGTACGGGACGGCCGCGCTCGTCGACCCGCCGGAGCCGTACGACAGCCTCGGCGACGCTCTTGAGGGGAGGGTTGCCGGCCTCCCTGTACAGCAGCGCGAGGCGTTCGGCGAAGGCTGTGCGTGCCCCTGAGTCGGAACTCAAGGTCCCACCCCTTACTTCCCCCCACCCCAGGACGTCCGGACCGGAAAACTCACCTTATACGCCTGACCTGGGGAGAAGGGCTGGAGTGGAGACCGGAACCTCCTCGGAAGCGGTAACAGATGGCAGGATCCGAACCCGGTATCGGATCCGTCACACACCGTTCGGACAGGCCACCGGCCCCGTATCCGGAGAAGGCGGCCCATGGCGCCGAACGTTATCGGTCAACTTCCGACACAGACAGGGAACGGCGACGACACCGGCGGGTGACAGAGCCCGCCGGCGCTCCGCAACCGGTTCCCTTTTCGACCCGCGCCGGTACGCCGTCGTGGCGCGGGCCGACAGCCCCGCACCGTCCGGTACCGGTCCCCACGAGGGGAGGGACCGGTGCCGGACGGGCAGGGCGCGCGGACGTGCCGCGGCCGGACACCGATGCGTGCGGGGGCGGTTCGGCGGGTGCTCCGCCGGGCAGGGACGGGACCGGATGCCACCGAGTCACCGCTGACGGCTGGAGGACGTATGAAGGTCTTCGTCGACCGCTCCCTGTGCTACGGCTCGGCCGAGTGCGCGCACCGGGCGCCGGCCGTGTTCGCGTTCGAGGACGGCTACGGCGTCGTACGGCCCGGTGGCGCTCAGGCCGCCGCGGACCCCCGGAGCCGGGAGGCGATCCGGGAGGCGGCCGAGAGGTGTCCCTCGCAGGCGATCGTCTGCACGGAGCAGGACGTCACGTCGTAGCCGGGGCGGAGGGGGACGGCGTCGGCGCGGCGGGCGGGTAGCTCCAGCCCAGGCCGGCCAGGTCTCGGGCCCGGGCCTCCGCGACCGCCGCACGGGCGGCGCGCTCGACGGGATCACCGTGCGGCGCCTGACCCGTGACCTGCCCCTCCCACTTGCGGTACAGCAGGCCGGTCTCCGCCGAGAACCAGCCGCGGCTCACCGCGCTCAGCGCCAGCAGCAGGCCGGTGTCCTCGGAGGCCGGCAGCGCCATCCAGCCGCCCAGGGCGGTCAGCAGCTCCCGCCGGACGCAGAGGGTCGCGGGGTGGACCGGTGCGCGGAAGTCGTTGCGGCTCCAGTGGTCGAGGACGGTACCGCGTTCGAGCGGCCCGTCGTCCGGGTCGCCGGGGAAGCCGGCCGTGGAGCCGTCGGGCAGCAGGTCCAGGACGCGGGACGTGGTCCATCCGATGGCCGGGTCCGCCTCCAGCACGGCCAGGTCGCGGGCGAGCGCGCCCGGTGTGAGCCGGTCGTCGGCGTCCAGGACCTTGACGTACGGGCCCTCGGCGCGCGCCAGCGCGATCGTCCGCGCGACTCCGGGCCCGCCGGGGCGTCCCTGACGGAAGGCCACGCGTGGGTCGCCCTCCGGGACGTGCGGGCGGACCTCGTCCGTGAAGCCGTCCTCCTGGACGACCCACTGCCACTCCCAGCCGTCCGGGAGCCGCTGACCGCACAGGGAGGCGTAGGCGTCCGGCAGGAAACGGGCGGACGGGCCGTGGACAGCGGTGACAACGGTGACGCGCCGGGTCACGGCGGCACTCACCACCTTCCGGGGCCGCGGGTCGGTGTCGTGACAAGCATGACGTACGGGCCGGGCGCGCCCGCGACGCGGGGGCCGGAACAGCGCGAGACCCCCGACCGATCCCGGCCGGGGGTCTTCCGTGTCGACTGGTGCGTACGCAAGTCGCCGTGGTGTCGAGACGTTGCGGTACTGCGGCAGGAACGGATCAGCAGTCGAGGGACTCCGCGGCGTCATCGGTGTCCGTCGTCCCGTTCTGCGCCTCGGTGCGGGGGCGGTGCCGGCAGCGCGGGGCCTTTCCGTGGGCCTCGGCCCGGATCCGCTGCTTCATCGTGGGGGGCAGGGCCCTGCCGTGGGACCAGGCCCAGTGACTGGTCGCCGGGATCATCGGTGCCGACTGCTGCGCGGTGCCGGTGCGGGGGCTCTCGGCCCGGGGTCCGGCCGCGGCGGCGGTCGCGGTGCCCGCGGTGGCGAGTCCGAGCGCCGTGCACAGCGCGAGGAAGGCGGTGACGATGGCGGTCCACAGCTTCATGACCTTGTTCTGGGTCATGGCCCCTCACTTTCGGGTTGGGCGATTTGCGTACTTTCCTCATGATGTGTATGAGGTTCGCGAAGTGGTGGACCAACGGCCGTGGCGCGTCGATGTTCCGATGAACACCACCCGGACGGGTGCACGGGGAGGGAGAACCCCGGGGCTGCCGAAGGCGGGGAGTCGGGGCCCCGACGCAGGTCACCGATCGATATCGGTCGGTGTGTATAGTCGGGCGCCAGAGGTCCCTTACGTCAAGGAAAGACGAGGTCGCGCGGTGAAGAAGCTGCTCCTGGTCGCACTGGCCGCCATCGGCGGGCTCCTCGTGTACCGGCAGATCCAGGCGGATCGCGCCGAGCAGGACCTGTGGACGGAGGCGACTGACTCCGTGCCCACGGGTTCGTGAGTCCCCCACACCCGAGCTGAACCGACCCCGGCCGCCTTCGCGGTCGGGGTTTCGCGTTCCCGGGAGGCGGGGTTCCGTGTTGCGGGGTTCCGGTGGGTGGGGTACGGCGGCTCGGCGGGGCGGCGGCGGGCATTTCGGACGGCCGTACGGATGCCCCGGACGGCGCAGGGGCGGCCGGGGCAGGATGGGACGCGGACGACGGGGGCGGACCGAGGACCGGGGGTGGCGGCACATGCGAGGACGTACGGAGCGGTGGCGGCACCTGGCAGGGCCCACGGCGTGGCGGTGGGACGCGCGAGGATGTACGGAGCGGTGGCGGCACGTGGCAGGGCCTCCGGCGTGGTGGCGGGGCGTCCGACGGCACGTGCTGCCGGCCGTCGGTGCCGCCCTCGCCGCCGCTTTCCGCGCCGCTCTCGCTCCGGTGGCCGTCTGTGCCGCGCTCGTGCTGCCGGCCGCGTCGCCGGCGGCAGCCGCCGGTGCGGACCCGGGGCCGTACGCCTTCGCCCCCGGCGCCCGGGGGGTCGTGGGCGCGCGGGACACCGCCGGGGCCGCCCTGCTGGACCCCGGCCGGACCTATCGCGGCACTCTCCCGCGCAACGGCAGGCTCTATTACCGGCTCGAACTGACCGCCGGGGACACCGCGTACGTCCCCGTCACCGCCGTACCGCCGGTGGACGCCACCGTCTCCGCCACCGACGGCATCCGCGTCTCGCTCCGGGACGCGCACGGCACGTCCTGCTCGTACGCCTCCGCCCGATTCGGCGCCGGGCTCAGCCCGCGCCCGGTCACGGCCCTGGGGCAGCGCGAGGCCGGTAAGTCGCTGTGCCAGGGCGCCGGTACGTACTACCTCCTCGTCGAACGCCTCGACGCCCAGGGCTCCCACGCGGCGGCCCCGGACGACGCGTGGGAGCTGGAGATCGCGCCCGCCACGGAACCGGCCCTGGCCCGGACCGGCACCACCACCGCACCCCGGGCCTGGGACTCCGCCACCCCGGCGCCCCTGACCGACGCGCCCCGCGACCGTTCCGGCGGCACCGGCTTCACCGCGGCGCGTCCGCTGGGCGAGGGCGTCTGGCGGACCCGCCTCGAACCCGGACAGACCCGGTTCTACAAGGTGCCGCTCGACTGGGGCCGGCGGCTGTACGCCTCCGCCGGCCTGGGCGACTCCCCGGGACACGGATACGTCGGCGGCGCCCTGAACCTCTCCCTGTACAACCCCGTCCGCGGCTACGTCGACGACGCCTCCGTCGGCTACACCGGCACCGCCGGGCCCGCCGCCCTCCAGCCGCTCCCGCCGGTGGAGTACGCCAACCGGTACGCCGTTCCCACCGCGGTGACCTCCGTCCGCTTCGCCGGTGACTACTACCTGGTGCTGCACCTCAGCGCGCGGACGGCCCGCACGTTCGGGCCGGGGCCGTTCGAGGTGACCCTGCGGGTCCGGGTGGGCGGACAGGCGCACTCTGGGCCGGCGTACGCCGGGCGGCCCGTCCCGGCCGGCGTCCTCACGGTCACCGGGCAGGACCGGACGGCCGCGCTGACCGGGGCCACCGGGGACGGTGGTGACCCGACGATGACGCTGGTCGCCGTCGGCGGGATCGGCGGGGGAACCGCGCTGCTGCTGTTTCTCGGCGGCTGGACGGTGGTGGCCCGGCGGGCTCAGCGACGGGTCAGCGCCCAGAAACCGACCGCGTAGCAGGCGAGCGCCAGCAGCAGCACCGGGAGCGCGACGCGGGCCGGGGGACCGGGGCGGCGGGCCGCACGCCGACCGCGGCGCCGCCGGGCGGGCGGAGTTGCCGGGGCCGGTGGAGCTGCCGGGGCCGGTGGAGGTGTTCGGGGCGGTGCCTGGGGATCAAGGGCGGTGTAGGAAGCGGTGCCGGAGCCGGCACGCGGATCCGGTGCCGGGGGGTGCCGCGGTGGGGGCAGGCGGAAGCTGCCGGTGTCCGAGAGGGAGCCGGTGCCCGTCGGGTCGGTGTCCTTGGGGCCGCTGTCCGGCAGGGAGCCGGTGCCCGTCGGTGTGCTCCCACGCCGGGCGCCGGAGCCGGTGCCGGCCGCGGGGGCCGCCGAGTGAGCTGGGTGAGCCGGGTGAGCTGGGTGAGCCGCCTGAGCCGCCTCCGGGACTGTCCACGCACCCGTCCCCGGGACCGTCTCCAGGGCCACGCCGGAGGCCCGGGCGAGGGGACCCTCGGGGCCGAAGCCCGGGGGCAGCGGGCCGAGTTGGTCGAAGATCTCGATGAGTTCGTCGTCGGGGCCGGGCTCCGGCAGGAGTTCCGCCGCCGCGGCGAGCGCCTTGCGAGCCCCCGTGGCGGTGCGGAAACGGTCCGCGGGGTCGGGCTGGAGAAGCGTGGCGACGACCTGCCAGAGCGGTTCCGGGACGCCTTTGGGCGGTCCGGGAGTCCCGTGTTCGAGGAAGTACTGCACGAGCGCCTTGGCGTCGGGTCTGGCGCCCTCCAGGAGGTACAGGGCGACCAGGCCGACGGCGAACAGGTCGGCGGGGAAGTCGGGTTCGGCGCCCAGCATCTGCTCGGGGGCGAGGTAACCGGGCGTGCCGACCACGAGGTTGGTCTCCGTCAGCCGGGGCTCACCCAGCCGCATGGCGATGCCGAAGTCGGACAGCCGGAGCCGCGGCCGGCCGGTACCGGTGGCTTCCAGGAGCACGTTGGCGGGCTTGATGTCCCGGTGGACGACGTCCTCGGCGTGCACGGCGGCGAGCCCGGACAGCAGTTGGTCGAGCAGGGTGCACACGAACGCGGGCGGCAGGGGCCCGTAGTCGCCCACCAGGTGGACCAGGGAGCCGCCACCGACCAACTCCATGGTGAACAGCACCTTGTCGTCGTCGGCGGCCCAACTGGCCGGGGCGAGGACGTGCGGGTGGTCGATGCGCAGGGCCTGCTCGCGGACGAAGCGGAGCAGGGAGTGCGCGTCGCGCTGCTGGAGGACCTTGGCGGCCACGTACCGCCGGCGGCGGTGGTCCCAGGCCCGCCATACGGCGCCCACGCCACCGCGTCCGATCGGGTCGGCCAGCTCGTACCGGCCGGCGAAGACCTCACCCATGACAGCCGCCGCTCCTCCCCCTGGCCCTGCGAGGCCCCCGCGCCCCCCGCTCCCCTTCCCTACCCATGTGACGGGAGATACGCGCCTGTGCGCCCGGGTGCCTCCGCCCGGAGCACCTCCATCCGGGCGCCCCGGCCCGTGTCCCGCCCGGACGTCCCTCAGGTGGCGCGGGCCGTGCCGTCAGTTCTGGTGGGACTGGTAGTGCGCGACGGCGTCGGAGGTGCGGCCAGCGCCGTAGACGCGCAGGAACTCCGCCAGTTCGGGGTGGCTCGGGGCGAGGGTGTCCGCGGCGTCGATGATGTCGCCCGCGGCGGCCACCGAGCGGAGCAGCGACTGGATCTCGCGGACGACGCGCTTGACCGTGGGCGCCCCGGAACTGCCCGTGGTCTGCGTCGTGTTGTTGAGCACGGAGCCTCCCTGCGACTTCCTGATCTCGTCCATGCGCTCGGTCGCCTCGGCGGCGCTGGCACTGCCGTCCGCGACCTGGGCCGCCAGCTCCTGGAGCAGTTGTACCCGCTGCACCACCGCGGGGTTGCCGATCTTCGCGCGCTGGCCGCTCATGAGCTGCGAGAGCATCGGAGCGGACAGACCCAGGACTGCCGCGAGACGGGCCTGGTTCAGCCCGAGATCGTCGATGAGCTTACGGAAGAGCGCCCCCAACGGCTCCCCGTACCAGTTCCGCTGGAGCTCCCGCGCTCTCGTGGTGGCTTCCTGCTGTGCGGCGTCCATTGCGTCTCCCCATCGCTGCCCCTGAAAACCGCGGTTCGCTGTAGCGAACCACGTCGAGCATCCTACGGAGAGTGGTCATCCGCGGGGACCCCCAATCTTTTTGCGGGATACGGGGGGTGACCCGGTACTCTGGTCTGCGGCACCCGCCGGAACGAGGTTCCTCCGGCCGGGCGCTGCTTCCCGGGGCCTTAGCTCAGTTGGTAGAGCGCCGTCTTTGCATGGCGGATGTCAGGGGTTCGACTCCCCTAGGCTCCACGCTGTTCCACCCCTCTGACATGCGGAAACGCCGTCAGGGGGGTGTTTTTGTCCTGCTTGCGCAGCCTTCGGCTGCCCGTGTTCACGGGGCAAGGGACGGCCTCGGCGCTGCTCTTTTCTCCGATCGCGGTCCGGCCTGTTCAACGGGCGGGCCGGCGTCCGCGCGGACCCGCGGGTGCCGGCGTCCGCCCTTGGGCATGGGGAGGCCCCTCCGGCCCGTTCATTCGCGGGCCGGAGGGGCCTTCTCCCGGGTGCGGTGGGAGCGCGTGGGTCAGGCCTGGTCGTCGCGGTCCGTCAGGTCGTCCTGCACCTGCTTGGCCTCGACCTCCGGGTCCAGCGTCGCGGCGTCCGTGCCGTCCACGGAGCTGAGGCGGCCCGCGTCGGGGACCTCCGTCGCCGCGGACGGTTCGACCAGCCAGTCGGGGTTCGCCTGCCGGTCCCACCACTTCCACGCGGCGAAGGCGCCACCCGCCACGGCGCCGACCACCAGCAGCGCCTTCACGGTGCGGCCGGTCCGGGAGCGCCGTTCGTTGCGCCGGGCCAGCTTCTGGATCTGCTGGGCCGAGACCTGGCCGCGCAGCGCTGCCAGGGCGGCGGCGCCGCGCGCGGCGGCCTCGTCGCGTACCGGAGCGGTCGCGGCCACGGCCTGTTCGATCCGGGGGAGCGAGTACTCGGCGGCCTGTCGGGCGGCCTTGCGGGTGAGTGCGGCGGCTTCGTGCGCGGCCTGGTCGACCTTCGGCGGTACGTGGGTCAGCGCCTGCTCCACGCGTGGGGCGAGCCGGGCGTCGTACTGCACGCGGGCCTGTCCGGCGGCCTGCGACACCACGGGCGCCAGCCGTACGCGTGCCTCCTGCGCATAATGCGAGGCACGCTCCTTGGCCGTGTCGGCGTAAGGCGCCACCACTTCCGCGGCGTGCAGCACGCTGTCCTTCGCCGAACCGGTCGCGGCGCGCACGCTCTCGATGCGGGTCACGGGTTCCTCCTCCTCGGTGGCGTACGGTATTTCGACTTTCCACCCTTTTACGGATCATGCCTGTCAACCGCGGCCGCAGCATGTGCGGACGCGCATACGGGTGCCGACAACCCTCTCCCGGCGGAAGTCGCGGCCGCGCGGCGACGCGCGGGCGGGACCGTGCGAGGATCGAGTCGTCGCAGCGCACGACGACGGAAGGCACCTCGTGGCTGAGAAGCTGTATGCCACTCTGAAGACCACCCTCGGCGACATCGAGGTGCGGCTCTTCCCGCACCACGCTCCCGTGACGGTGCGGAACTTCGTCGAACTGGCCCGGGGCGAACGCGAGTGGACGCATCCCGGCACCGGCGAGAAGGGGCGGAAGCGGCTCTACGACGGCACGGTCTTCCACTCCGTCATCAGCGGCTTCATGATCCAGGGCGGCGATCCCCTGGGCAACGGCATCGGCGGACCCGGCTACGGGTTCGAGGACGAGTGCCATCCCGAGCTGTCCTTCGGCGTCCCTTACCTGATGGCCATGGCCAACGCGGGTCCGGGCACCAACGGCTCGCAGTTCTTCATCACGGTCACCCCGAGCACCTGGCTGAACGGCAAGCGGACCATCTTCGGCCAGGTCACGGACCCGGCGGCGCAGAAGGTCGTCGATGCCATCGCGAGCGTGCCGACCGGACGCAACGACCGTCCGCTGGAGGACGTCGTCATCGACACGGTGGTCATCGAGACGCGCGAGGGCTGACCCCGGCTCCCCGGACCCCTTCACTCCCGCCCTCTCGGACCCCTTCACTCCCGGCTCCCTTCCCTCCCCGGTCCCCCGGAGAAACCCCGCCTTCCCGGAAAAGCCCCGCGGGGAACCAACCGCGGCGCCCGTCCGTAAGGATGAGCGGGGCAGGATAGTGCCGTCAGGCAGGGACACGACGACCAAGGGGATCCGATGGAGCAGGCCGCAGGCAGCGCACAGGACGCCGGGAGCGCGCCCGTGTGCTTCCGGCACCCGGACCGCGAGACCGGCGTGCGCTGCACCCGGTGCGAACGCCCCATCTGCCCGGAGTGCATGGTCAGCGCCTCGGTCGGCTTCCAGTGCCCGGACTGCGTCCGCGGCGGTTCGGGTACGGGGCACGCGCCGCAGGCGTCCCGGCCGCGGACGCTCGCGGGCGGCACGGTCACGTCCGATCCCCGGCTGCTCACCAAGATCCTCATCGGGATCAACCTCGCGGTGTTCATCGCCGTCCAGGCCGACCGGTCCCTGCTGGAGCACCTGGTCCTCATCGGCCAGTGGCCCCCCAGACCGTTCACGCCGACCACGGGGGTCGCGGACGGCGAGTGGTACCGCTTCGTGACGTCGATGTTCGCGCACGAGGAGTACTGGCACATCGGCTTCAACATGCTGAGCCTGTGGTGGGTGGGCGGTCCGCTCGAAGCGGCCCTCGGCCGGGCCCGCTATCTTGCGGTGTACTTCGTCTCCGGGCTGGCCGGCGGCGCGCTCACCTACCTGATCGCCTCCCCTACGACCGCCTCGCTGGGCGCCTCCGGTGCGATCTTCGGTCTCTTCGGCGCCACCGCCGTGCTGATGCGCCGGCTGAACTACGACATGCGTCCGGTCATCGCGATGCTGGTGATCAACCTGTTCTTCACGTTCCGGTTCAGCAACATCGCCTGGGAGGCGCACATCGGCGGCCTGGTCGCCGGGGTCGTGACGGGCTTCGCGATGGTGCACGCCCCACGGGAGAAGCGGTCGCTGGTGCAGTACGGCACCTGTGCCGCCGTCCTCGTCGTGACGGTGGCCGTGGCACTGGTCAGGACCGCTCAGCTCACCTGACCGGGCCTGCGAACACCCGGCTACCGAACCGTTGTCCACAGAGGGTGGCGAGTGTTGTGCACGCTGTGCGGGCACGACTGTGCCCCCTGCCGCTCGGATGTGTTTCCGCAGGTGGGCAGGGGGCGAACGTATGTGTGGCGGGCCGTCCGCCAGTCACACCGGCGTCAACACGCGACGGGTTATCCACAGATCGTCGTTCTTTTTCCCCACTGTGGAAAACAGTTGTGGATAACTCAGTGGATAGCCCTGGGCAGAGCTACGCCACCCGGAGGCGGCCCGCCGCTACTTCCACTGCGTGGAGACGCCGAAGCCGGCGGCGATGAAGCCGAAACCGACCACGATGTTCCAGTTGTCCAGGCTGTCGATCGGCAGCGATCCGTCGGTCACGTAGAAGACGACGATCCAGGCCAGACCGATCAGGAACATGGCCAGCATGACCGGTGCGACCCAGGCACGGTTGGTGAGCTTGATGGCCTGCGCCTGCTTCGCCGCGGGCGGCGTGTAGTCGGCCTTCTTGCGGATACGTGACTTCGGCACGAGGGACTCTCCTGTCGATGCGCTGCGTGGCCGCGCAGGGAACTGGGTCGGGCTCGGGGCAGCGTACAAGGGGCCGACATGACGACTCTGTGTGCTCCCCCGGGCGTCCGTTAGCGTAGTGCTTCCGTGGCGCCGAAGGAGATAAGGGTACGTTGAGCAATTCTGCCGACTTTCCCGGGACGGGATCAACGGACTCCGGCCCGGCCCGCCGGCCGCGCCCCCGGCCCGTGCGGATCCTCACGGCGGCCGTCTTCGCCCTCGCCGGGCTCATCTTCTTCACCAGCTTCGACACCGCCCGGGGCACCGACATCCGGCAGGACGGCTCCCTGCTGAAGCTGTCCGACCTGATCCAGCAGCGCAGCCGCAAGAACAAGGGGCTGGACGAGTCCGACGCGGCCCTGCGCGCCGGAGTGGAGTCGCTGGCCGAGAGCGACGACGGCAGCACCAGGGCCGAGGACGAGAAGCTCGGTGCCCTGGAGAACGAAGCGGGCACCCGCGGGCTCACCGGCAAGGCCGTCACCGTCACCCTGAACGACGCCCCGCCCAACGCCACTGCCAAGCTCCCCGGCTATCCCGAGCCCCAGCCCGACTACCTGGTGATCCACCAGCAGGACCTCCAGGCCGTCGTCAACGCGCTGTGGCAGGGCGGCGCCCGGGGCATCAAGGTCATGGACCAGCGGCTGATCTCCACCAGCGCGGTGCGCTGCGTCGGCAACACCCTGATCCTCCAGGGCCGCGTCTACTCGCCGCCGTACAGGATCACGGCGGTCGGGGACCCGGGGCGGCTGAAGGAGGCGCTCGCGGCGAGCAAGGCGATCCAGACCTACATGGTGTACGTCAACGTCTACGGCCTCGGCTGGAAAGTCGCCGACGAGGGCACGGTGACCCTTCCCGGCTACTCCGGCACGGTGGACCTGCACTACGCCAAGCCCGTGGGGTGACCGGCCCGCGCGCACAACCCCGGCGTGCGCGCCCCGGACGGCACCGGCTCCGCGGAGGCAGGAGAACCGGGGGCGCCGCGCCGCTAGTCTGGTGACGTACGGCGTGGGTCTGGTGCCGTAGGGAACACGGAAGGACGGCAGGGGACGGCATGTACGGCTGGATCTGGCGGCATCTGCCGGGCAACGCGTGGGTGAGGGCGTTCGTCTCGCTCGTACTGGTCCTGGCCGTGGTCTACGTCCTGTTCCAGTACGTCTTCCCGTGGGCCGAGCCGCTGCTGCCCTTCAACGATGTGACGGTGGACAACCAGTGAGCGCGCGGATTCTCGTCGTCGACAACTACGACAGCTTCGTCTTCAACCTCGTCCAGTACCTGTACCAGCTCGGCGCCGAGTGCGAGGTGCTGCGCAACGACGAGGTGTCGACCGCGCACGCCCAGGACGGCTTCGACGGCGTGCTGCTCTCGCCCGGACCCGGGACGCCGCAGCAGGCCGGCGTGTGCGTGGACATGGTCCGCCACTGCGCCTCGACCGGCGTACCGGTCTTCGGCGTCTGCCTCGGCATGCAGTCCATGCAGGTGGCGTACGGCGGCGTGGTCGACCGGGCGCCCGAGCTGCTGCACGGCAAGACCTCGCCGGTCGAGCACGGGGGCAAGGGCGTCTTCGCGGGCCTGCCCTCCCCCTTCACGGCGACCCGCTACCACTCTCTGGCCGCCGAGCCGGCGACCGTCCCGGCCGAGCTGGAGGTGACGGCCCGCACGCACGACGGCATCATCATGGGCCTGCGCCACCGCGAACTCCCGGTGGAGGGCGTGCAGTTCCATCCCGAGTCGGTGCTGACCGAGCACGGCCACCGGATGCTGGCCAACTGGCTCGCCGAGTGCGGCGACCAGGGCGCCGTGGCGAGATCGGCGGGGCTCGCCCCGGTGGTGGGCAGGGCCACGGCGTGACCGCGCTGCGCCCCGAGCGCGAGGATCTGTACGGCGGCGGCAGGCCGTACGAGTCCTCCGGCGGTGCGCGGCCGCACACGGGACGCCGGGAGGATCCGCCGACGGCCCCGATGCCCCGGCTGACGGAGGCGGGCCCGGCGCGGGGCGAGCACCTCATGGCGCCGTCACCTCCCGCCGACGAGGAGACGATGGCGCTGCGGATCCCGGTACCGGGGGGCACCGGCCCGCAGAACGCGCCCGTGCGTCCGCCTGCTGCCTCCCCGGCCCCTTCCGCAACCGGAGTCACACCGGGCGGCCGGGCGGCCCGCAGAAAGGCCGCCAAGCGCCGCGGCGGGCGCCACGGCGGGGCGAGGGGGACGGAGGCTCCGCCGTCGGCGGAGCCGGTCGCGGGGCGCCCGCAGTCCCGGGTGGAGGCCCGGCGGCAGGCGAAACTGCGCAAGCCGGGCCCGGCCGTCTTCGTGAGCCGCGCCGTCGGCGAGGTCTTCATCACCACCGGCGTGCTGATGCTGCTGTTCGTCACCTACCAGCTCTGGTGGACCAACGTCCGCGCGCACGCGCAGGCCGGCAGCGAGACGCACCAGCTCCAGGACGACTGGGCCAGCGGCAGGCGCAAGCCGGGCGTCTTCGAACCGGGCCAGGGTTTCGCCATCCTGCACATCCCCACCCTCGACGTGGTCGCGCCCATCGCGGAGGGCGTCAGCAACAAGAAGGTCCTCGACAAGGGCATGGTCGGGCACTACGGCGGCCGGAGTGCGCTCAGGACGGCGATGCCCGACGCCCGGACCGGCAACTTCGGTCTCGCCGCGCACCGCAACACCCACGGTGAGCCGTTCCGGTACATCAACCGGCTCAAGGCCGGCGACGCGGTCGTGGTCGAGACGCAGGACACGTACTTCGTGTACAAGGTGACCTCGATGCTTCCGGTGACCCCCCCGTCCAACACGAGCGTGCTGGACCCCGTCCCGCCGGGCTCGGGGTTCACCGGGCCCGGCCGCTACATCACCCTCACCACCTGCACGCCGGAGTTCACCAGCAGGTACCGGCTGATCGTCTGGGGCAAGATGGTCGAGGAACGCCCGCGGAGCAAGGGCAAGCCGGACGCGCTCATCGAGTAGGGCTCACCGAGTAAGGGCAGAGAGAACTGTGGCAGCGACCACCGACGAGACCGAAGACACCACGGACGCGTCCGAACCGGACCCGGATCCGACTGCGCGCGGTCGGCGCCCCGGCCGGATCGCGACGGCGGTCAGCGTCTTCGGTGAACTCCTCATCACGGCAGGCGTGCTGCTCGGCCTGTTCGTCGTCTACTCGCTGTGGTGGACCAACGTCATAGCGGACCGCAAGGCGGACCGGCAGGCCGACCGGGTCCGCGAGCACTGGGCGCAGCAGGAGGAGACCGGCCCGGGCGCGCTCGACACCAAGGACGGCATCGGCTTCCTGCACGTGCCGGCGATGAAGAACGGTGAGGTGCTGGTCGAGAAGGGCACGGGCACGGACGTCCTCAACGACGGCGTCGCCGGCTACTACACGGACCCGGTCAGGTCCTCGCTGCCCAGCACCGGCAAGGCCGGCAACTTCGCCCTCGCCGCCCACCGCGACGGCCACGGCGCGAAGTTCCACAACATCGACAAGCTGCGCGAGGGCGACCCGATCGTCTTCGAGACCCGGGACGACTGGTACGTCTACAAGGTCTACTCGGTCCTCCCCGAGACCTCGAAGTACAACGTCAGGGTCCTGTCGTCCGTCCCCAGGGAGTCCGGCCGGAAGAAGCCCGGCCACTACATCACCCTGACGACCTGCACCCCCGTCTACACCTCCCGCTACCGCTACGTCGTCTGGGGCGAACTGGTCCGCGTGCAGAAGGTCGACGCCCGGCGGACCCCGCCGGCGGAACTGCGCTGACGGAACCGCGCAGCCGGCATCGTGCCGGCGCGCCGCTCATGGGACGCCGGGAACGGCGTGGGCCCCTGCCGGGATGTCCCGGCAGGGGCCCACGTGCGAGCGCGGGGCGTCAGCCGGTGGTGCCGCCGAAGAAGTTCGTGCCGCCGTTGCCGCCGCCGTTGCCGTTGCCGTTCCCGCCGCCGTTGTTGTTCCCGAAGCCCAGGGTCGTCAGGGTGACGGTGGTGCCCGCCGGGTCGTCGACCTGGTCGTTCTGCTTCGGGTCCTGGGCGGCGACGATCGCGGTGTCGCTGCCGTCACTGCCGTTCGCGAACTGGATGTTCGTGAAGCCCGCGGCGTTCAGCAACTGCCTGGCCACGGCGACCGTACGGCCCCGGACGTCCGGGACCTGCGTCTTCGGCTGTTCCTGCGCCTTGCCGACGTTGATCACCACATTGGTGTTCTTCACGACCTGCTGGCCCGCCGCCGGGTTGGTGTTCTGCACCTTGCCGTTCTGGGCGGGGTCGCTGACCTGAGTGTCGTTGCAGGTCGGCGCGAGCCCCTTGGCCTGGAGTTCGGCCTTCGCCTCGTCACAGGACCTCCCGGTGACGTCGGGCACGGTGATCTTCTCCTCGGCCTTGGCGACCGTGAGCGTGATCGTGGTGCCCTTCTCCTTGCTGGTGCCGCCCGCCGGGTCCTGGGTGATGACGACACCGGGCGTGCGGGTCGACACCTGGGTGCTCTTCTCGACGTCGAACCCCTTGGACTTGAGTTCGGCCTCCGCCTGGTCGTACTGGGCGCCGCGCACGTCCGGCACGGTCACCTTCGGCGCACCCGTGGAGATCACCAGGGTGACCGTGGAGTCCTTGGCGACCTTCTCATCCGGATCCGGGTTCTGGGTGCACACGTTGCCCGTGGCCTGGTCGTCGCAGGACTTCCTGGTGACCGAGACCTGGAGGCCGGCGTTGTCGGCCAGCTTCCGGGCCCTCTTCTCCGATTGGCCCACGAACGTCGGTACGGTCACCTTGTCGTCGCCCGAACCCCCGCCGGTGAAGGCCCACTTGCTGATCAGGATCGCGCCGACCAGCACCAGCAGGCCCGCCACCACCAGCAGGATCGTGGAGGTGTGGGACTTCTTCTGCTGGCGGCGGCGGTCCGGGCGGTCGTCGTAGCCGTAGCCGCCCTCGTCGGGTTTCATGGGCGGGAGCATGCTGGTCGCGCCCGCGCCCGCGTCCGACCGCAGGGCCGTCGTCGCCTGATCGTCGGGGTAGCCGCCGTAGCCCACCGCGCCCATCGCGGCCGTGGCCGCGACCGGCTGGCCGTCCAGGCACGCCTCGATGTCGGCGCGCATCTCGTCGGCCGACTGGTAGCGGTAGTCAGGGTCCTTGACCAGCGCCTTCAGGACGATGGCGTCCATCTCGGGGGTGATCTCGGGGTCGAAGACCGAGGGAGCCTGGGGTTCCTCGCGCACGTGCTGGTAGGCGACGGCCACGGGGGAGTCGCCCACGAAGGGCGGCCGTACCGTCAGCAGCTCGTAGAGGAGACACCCGGTCGAATAAAGGTCGGACCGGGCGTCGACCTGCTCGCCCTTGGCCTGCTCCGGCGAGAGGTACTGGGCCGTGCCGATCACCGCGGCCGTCTGGGTCATGGTCATCCCGGAGTCGCCCATGGCGCGGGCGATGCCGAAGTCCATGACCTTGACCTGGCCGTTGCGGGTCAGCATGACGTTGGCCGGCTTGATGTCCCGGTGCACGATGCCGCTGCGGTGCGCGTACTCCAGGCCCTGGAGGATGCCGATGGTCATCTCCATCGCACGCTCGGGCAGCAGCTTGCGGCCGGAGTGCAGCAGCTCGCGGAGCGTGGAACCGTCGACGTACTCCATCACGATGTACGGGATGGAGACCCCGTCGATGTAGTCCTCGCCCGTGTCGTAGACCGCGACGATCGCGGGATGGTTGAGCGAGGCGGCCGACTGGGCCTCCCGGCGGAACCGGGCCTGGAAGGACGGATCACGCGCGAGATCCGCGCGCAGCGTCTTCACCGCCACGGTGCGGCCGAGGCGGGTGTCATGCGCGAGGTAGACCTCCGCCATGCCACCGCGGCCGAGCACCTGGCCCAGCTCGTACCGGCCGCCGAGGCGACGCGGCTCTTCCATAGCTACCTACCAGCCCTCTCCGTGGGTCCCGGCCGCGCACCTCTGTGTGCGGCCGGAGGCTGCCGTCCGGGCCTACCGTACCCGGCTCGCTCTGTGTGACCTGGCCAAGCCCGTAACCCGGTACAGGACCGGGACCGCAACGTGCGGTGATGCGAGGGCGGTGTGAGCGGCGTCACTCGGCGGTGACCGGGACGCTCACTTCTTGGAGTTGATGACCGCCTTCATGACGTCCTTCGCGATCGGCGCGGCCAGGCCGCCGCCGGAGATGTCGTCGCGGTTGGCACCCTCGTCCTCGATGACCACGGCCACGGCGACCGGGCTGCTGTGGTCGCTCAGCTTGGCGTAGGAGATGAACCACGCGTACGGGTTCTCGCTGTTCTCCACACCGTGCTGGGCGGTACCGGTCTTGCCGCCGACGACCGCCCCGTCGATCTTCGCGCGGGTACCGGTGCCCTTCTCGACGACCGTCTCCATCATCGACTGGAGGATCTGCGCGTTCTCGGGCGACAGCGGGCGGCTCAGCTCCTCCGGCTGGGTCTTGGCGACCGGGTCCAGGTAAGGGGACTGCAACGAGTCGACCATGTACGGCTTCATCAGCTTGCCGTCGTTGGCGACCGCCGAGGCGACCATGGCCATCTGGAGCGGGGTGGTCGCGGTGTTGTACTGGCCGATGGAGGACAGCGCGGTCTGCGACGCGTTCATGTCGTCGGAGAACACCGAGGCGCTGGACCGCACCGGGGTGAACTGCTGGGAGTCGAAGCCGAACTTCTTCGCCTCGGCGAGCATCTTGTCGTTGCCGAGGTCGGCGCCGATCTTGCCGAAGACGGTGTTGCAGGAGTACTGGAGCGCGACCCGCATGGTCGCGTTCTCGCACGGGATGTTGCCCTCGTTCTTCAGCTGGGTGGTGGTGCCCGGCATGGTCCACGGCAGCGGCGATTCGGTCTTCTGGTCGGCCGAGGTGTACTTGCCGTTCTCCAGCGCCGCCGCGGCCGTGACCACCTTGAAGGTGGAGCCCGGCGGATAGGTCTCGCGCAGCGCCCGGTTCAGCATCGGGTCGGCCGGGTTGTACTTCTTCTGGAGCTTCTTCCAGGCCGCCGCGTCGTCGTTGGTGTTCCCCGCGAAGGACGACGGGTCGTACGACGGGTAGGAGGCCAGCGCCAGTATCTTGCCGGTGGACGGCTCCAGGGCGACGACCGCGCCCTTGCCACCCTGGTGGCGCAGACCGTCGAACGCGGCCTTCTGCGCGGCGGCGTTGAGCGTGGTGACGACGTTGCCGCCCTGCTGTTCCTTGCCGGTGATCATGTCCAGCGTCTTGCGGAAGAACAGCCGGTCGTCGTCGCCGGTGAGAATGCCGTCCTCGATGGACTCCAGCTGGGTGGCACCGAAGGCCTGCGAGGCGTACCCGGTGACCGGGGCCCACATGGCGCCGTTCTTGTAGGTGCGCTTGTACTTCAGGTCGTTCTCGCCGGTCTTGCTGGTCAGCGCGGATCCGGTGATGGGGCCGCCGCCGACGATGATGTCGCCGCGCGGGGTGGCGTAGCGGGCGATCGTGACCCGGCGGTTGTTCGGGTCGTCCTTCAGCTTGTCGGCCCTGACGTACTGGAGGTAGTTGTCCCGCAGCAGCAGGGTCAGGACGAGGAGTCCGCAGAAGAGCGCGATCCGGCGCAGGGGCTTGTTCATGACGGGCGGACCACCTGGGTCATCTCGGCGTCGGGGTTGGCGGCGGGGGCGGGCGCCGGGCGGCGGGCGGTGTCACTGATGCGGATGAGGATGCCGATCAGAGCCCAGTTGGCCAGCACGGAGGAACCGCCGTACGCGAGGAACGGCATCGTCATACCGGTCAGCGGGATGAGGCCCATCACACCGCCGGCCACGACGAACACCTGGAGCGCGAAGCCGCCGGACAGGCCGATGGCGAGCAGCTTGCCGAACGGGTCGCGGGCGGCGAGGGCGGTGCGCACACCGCGCTCGGCGATCAGACCGTAGATCAGCAGGATCGCCATGATGCCGGCGAGCCCCAGCTCCTCGCCGAAGGTGGCGAAGATGAAGTCGGAGTTGGCGGCGAACTTGATCAGGTCCGAGTGGCCCTGGCCGAGGCCGGTGCCGAGGGTGCCGCCGGAACCGAACGCCCACAGGGCCTGCTGCAACTGGTCGGAGTGGAGGATGCCGTCATGGGTGATCTGGCGGCTGAGCTGGTACTCGCGCATCGGGTCGAGCCAGGCGTGCACACGCGTTTGGATGTGCGACTCGAAGCTCGCCACGCCGACGGCGCCGACCGCGGACATCAGCAGACCGAAGACGATCCAGCTGGTCCGCTCGGTGGCGACGTACAGCATGATGACGAACATTCCGAAGAACAGCAGCGACGTGCCCAGGTCGGTTTCGAAGACCAGGATGAGGATCGAGATCGCCCAGACGACCAGGATGGGACCGAGGTCGCGGCCGCGCGGCAGGTACAGGCCCATGAAGCGGCGGCTGGCGAGGGCGAGGGCGTCGCGCTTGACCATCAGGTATCCGGCGAAGAAGACCGCGAGGACGATCTTCGCGAACTCGCCGGGCTGGAGGGAGCCCAGGCCGGGGATCTTGATCCAGATCTTGGCGCCGTAGATGTTGGCACCGAGGCCGGGCACCAGCGGCAGGATGAGCAGGACCAGCGCGCTGAACATCGAGATGTAGGTGTAGCGCTGTAGGACCCGGTGATCCTTCAGGAAGATCAGCACCACGGCGAACAGGGCGATGCCCAGCGCGGTGTAGAGCAGCTGGCGGGGCGCGGCCGGGGCGAAGTGGGGCAGCGACTGAAGCAGTTTCGACTGGTCCAGCCGCCAGATGACGACGAGTCCGAGCCCGTTGAGCAGGGTCGCCAGCGGTAGCAGCAGCGGGTCGGCGTACGGCGCGAACTTCCGTACGACGAGATGGGCGACGCCGGCCAGCAGGCCCAGCCCGAGCCCGTAGCTCAGCAGGCCCGCGGGGACCTGGTCGTCGATGGCCAGGCCCACGTTGGCGTAGGCGAACACGGGGATGACCACCGCGAAGACCAGCAGGGCCAGCTCGGTGTTGCGACGGCTCGGTGCGCCGATCGCGCCGATCGTGGACGTGTGATGCGTCGGCGAATTCGTAGTACTGCTCATCGTGTGACGGGGCCTCTCACGGCTTGCCTACTGCTTACCGCACAGCGAGACGACCTTCTGCTCATCCTCCGAGAGAGTGGGGCCGGGGCTGGGGGTCGCGGACGGGGTCGTGGACGGAGACTTCGGAGGGGACGTCGGGGACGTGCTCGAAGCCGACGGATCGGGGCTCGGGGATGCCTTGGTGAAGGCGGCGTGCGTGGCGGTACCGATGGCGCCGCCGGACTTGCCCCGGTCGTTCTTGGCGTTGTTCCGCGCCTTGTCGGCGGCCTGCCGCTCTTCCTGCTTGCGGCACGCGGACGCCTGCACGGCCAGTTCCTGGACCTTCGTCCGGGCGTCCGTGAGACCGCCCTCCGTGATCGTGGCCTTCACCTGCTTCTGCTGGTACGGCGGCAGGTACTTGAGTTCGATCTCGGGGTGGTCCCGCTCCACCTTCGACAGCGACACCCAGGCCAGGTCCTGGCTGATCCCGCGGTACAGCGCGACGTGCTCGTCATTGGCGCCGACGTAGTACTGCGTCTGTGTCCAGCGGTAGCCGCCGTAGAGGCCGCCGCCGACGACGGCGAGCGCGAGGGCGCCGTACAGGGATCTCTTCAGCCACCGGTGCTTCCCGCGCGGCTTGGTGAAGTCGTCGTCGGCGTAGTCGTCGAAGCTGCCGTCCGGGACGTAGCCGGCGGTGTCGCCGGAGCCGGGGGGGCCGAACTCGCCGCCACCGTTGCGCTGGTTCTGGCGGCCCAGGTGGGAGGCGCGGCCGGCCGGCGTCTGCATGATGCCGTTGTCGTGCAGGTGGAGCTGGTTCTCGGCGACGGCACCGACCACGACCGGCTGGTCGGACAGTTGCCCGGCGATGGTGTCCCCGGTGTCCAGATCGAGGACGTCGGCGACGATGACCGTGATGTTGTCGGGGCCGCCGCCGCGCAGCGCGAGCTGGATCAGCTCCTGCACGGTCTCCTGCGGGCCCTGGTAGCTGGCGAGGGTCTCCTCCATCGTCTGGTGGGAGACGACTCCGGACAGCCCGTCGGAGCAGATCAGGTAGCGGTCGCCGGCCCGGACCTCACGGACCGACAGGTCGGGTTCGACGTGCTCGCCACTGCCGAGGGCGCGCATCAGCAGGGAGCGCTGCGGGTGGGTGGTGGCCTCTTCCTCGGTGATCCGGCCCTCGTCGACGAGGCGCTGCACCCAGGTGTGGTCCTGGGTGATCTGCGTGAGCACGCCGTCGCGGAGCAGATACGCGCGCGAGTCGCCGACGTGGACCAGGCCGAGCCGCTGCCCGGTCCACAGCAGGGCGGTGAGGGTCGTCCCCATGCCCTCGAGCTGGGGGTCCTCCTCGACCATGGAGCGTAGCTGGTCGTTGGCGCGCTGCACGGCCACACCGAGGGAGGTGAGCAGGTCGGAGCCGGGCACGTCGTCGTCGAGGGTGACCAGGGTGGAGATCACCTCGGAGGAGGCGACCTCGCCCGCGGCCTGGCCGCCCATGCCGTCGGCGATGGCGAGCAGGCGCGGACCGGCGTAACCGGAGTCCTCGTTGCCCTCCCGGATCATGCCCTTGTGCGATCCGGCGGCAAAGCGCAGTGACAGACTCATGCGCACCTCGCCCGTCGGCTCCGGGTACAGCCGGTCGTGTCGAGCCACACTGCCCACCCTCCGGTCGGGAGCGCGCCGGAGACCGGGTGGCGGCCTGCCGCTGCGTGCTCGCTCCGCTCGCGCTTACTCATGACGTAGCACTACTTCCGCAGCTCGATTGCGGTCTTGCCGATGCGGATCGGCGCGCCCAGCGGGATCGGTGTGGGGGTCGTCAGCCGGGACCGGTCCAGGTAGGTGCCGTTGGTGGAGCCGAGATCCTCGATGATCCACTGACCGTTCTGGTCCGGGTAGATCCTGGCATGGCGGCTGGAGGCGTAGTCGTCGTCCAGCACGATGGTGGAGTCGTGCGCCCGGCCCAGGGTGATGGTCTGGCCCTGCAACGCGACGGTGGTACCCGCCAGGGTGCCCTCGGTCACGACCAGCTTGGAGGGAGCGTTGCGGCCACGCCTGCCGCCGCCCTGCTGCCCACGCTGGGGCGGGGGCGCGGCGGCCTGCTGCCGGGTCTGCGGCCGGGCAGCCTGCTGCGGGCGCCCGGCCTCCCTACGCGATCCGCGCTGAGTGACGCGCGTACCGAACAGGTCGCTCCGGATGACCTGCACGGCCACGATCACGAACAGCCACAGTACGGCCAGGAAACCCAGCCGCATGACCGTGAGGGTCAGCTCTGACATTGCCCCCGCTTCACCCTTCGGCTTGCCTATAGATAACGGTGGTGCTGCCCACGACGATCCGCGAGCCGTCGCGGAGCGTAGCGCGGGTGGTGTGCTGCCCGTCCACCACGATGCCGTTGGTGGAGCCGAGATCCTGGATCGTCGAGGGCGTTCCGGTCCGGATCTCGCAGTGCCGGCGGGAGACGCCCGGGTCGTCGATCCGCACGTCGGCGTCGGTGCTGCGGCCCAGCACCAGCGTCGGGCGGGAGATCTGGTGGCGGGTGCCGTTGATCTCGATCCAGTAGCGGGTGCGCGCGCCGCTCATCGGGGCGGCGGCGGGTCGCTGGGTGGCGGGCTGCGGGTAGCCGTAGCCGCCGGGGCGGGCGCCGGGGGGCGGCGCGGCCGGCATCGGGGGCGGTCCGGCGGGCGCGGCGGGCGCGGGGCCGTAGCCGCCCGGGGCGCCGGCGCCCGTGGGGCCGCCTGGAGGGCCGGGCCGCCCGGCCGGTGCGGCGGGTGCCTGGCCCTGCTGGTTGCTGGAGGAGGCGAGGGTGCGCGAGCGCACCCGGTACAGGCCGGTGTCCAGGTCCTCGGCCTTTTCCAGGGTGACCTTGATCGGTCCCATGAAGGTGTAGCGCTGCTGCTTGGCGTAGTCGCGCACCATTCCGGCCAGCTCGTCGCCGAGCTGCCCGGAGTAGGGGCTGAGGCGCTCGTGGTCGGGCGCGCTCAGCTCCACGATGAAGTCGTTGGGTACGACGGTCCGGTCACGGTTCCAGATGGTGGCGTTGTTGTCGCACTCCCGCTGGAGCGCTCCGGCGATCTCCACGGGCTGGACCTCGGACTTGAAGACCTTGGCGAAGGTGCCGTTCACCAGACCTTCGAGACGCTGCTCGAACTTTTTCAGGACTCCCATGGGGCACCTCCTCCGTCCCTGCCGCTGTCTTGCCCTGCTGTCTGCCGCTGTCTTGCCGGGTACTGCCGGTACTGCTCACTGATCGTATCTACGCGCCCGTCAATCAGCCGGTTCCCCCAGCGGCTCCCCTTCGAACTCCTGGCACGTGTCCTGCTGGCATGGATCGTAGAGGCGGGCGAGGACCAGTGTCCCGCACCCGGCTGTGGACCCGGTCCTGCTCCTGGTGAGACGGCCGGGACCGGTACGAGGTTGATACGTGAACCGCGTCTCCTTGATACGCGCGCCGCCGCGCCACGGCCACGGACGCGCCGCACCGGACCCCCCGGACCGGCGGCCGGGGCGGCCGGGAAGGGATGTGATTCCACCCCGTCCCACGTGCTAATGTTCTGCGTGTCGGAAGGGGCCAGCCCGCAAGGGCCGGAAACGGAAGACACACCCAATGCGCGGGTGGCGGAATAGGCAGACGCGCTGGATTCAGGTTCCAGTGCCCGCAAGGGCGTGGGGGTTCAACTCCCCCCTCGCGCACAACGAGAACCGATGAAACGGGTCTCCACCGGTGACGGAAGTCACGGTGGGGGCCCGTTTCTCGTTGTGCCGTGCCTGTGAGGCATCGCACAGCCGTGGAACCGACCGCGCCCGTCCTTCCGGTCCATCCGGTGAGCTATCTCACGGTGACTCAGGGGGACTCGCGGGGAGTCAGGGGCTGCCGGTGCGGTTGCGGGTGCGGTTCTCCCTGCTGCTGTCGGGTGCCGCTGTCGGTGTCACTGCCGGTGTTGCTGCCGGTCTGACGTGTTCCGGTCACCGGTTGTACGGTCTCCCCCGAGTCGGTGTTCGTACCGGCGCCTGCTCGGCAGGCGTGCGGGAGTGGCGGGGGAGGCGGTCGTGATGACCGGAACCGGTGTGGCGGTCGTGGGGGACGGGGCCGAGGGCGGCGAGGGGGCGGGCCGGGGCACGCGTCGGTTGCCCCGGGTCCGCGGATTCGCCCAGTGGCCGCCGCAGGACTCGCCGAAGAAGGAGGGCAAGGCGCTCAGGGCGAGCGTGCCGCGCGGCGCGCACCGCACCCTCGACCTGGACTCCGCCCGCCCCGACGCGGTGGGCGCGGTGGTCGAGTCCAACGCCGGGCGGCTGCCCGAGCTGACCCCGATACGGGTGGGCCGGATGGCGGCCACCCCGTTCGCCTTCCTGCGCGGCTCGGCCGGGCTGATGGCGTACGACCTGGCCCGCACCCCCGTGACCGGCATCGGCACCCAGATCTGCGGTGACGCGCACGCAGCCAACTTCGGCCTGTACGGCGACGCCCGCGGTGGGCTGGTCATCGACCTCAACGACTTCGACGAGACCGTGCACGGCCCCTGGGAGTGGGACCTGAAGCGACTCGCGACCTCCCTGGTGCTCGCCGGGCGCGGGGCCGGCGCCGACGAGGACACCTGCCGAGCGGCGGCCCGGGACGCGACCGGCGCCTACCGGCGCACCATGCGCCTGCTCGCCGCCCTGCCCGTCCTGGACGCCTGGAACGCCATCGCCGACGAGGAACTGGTCTCCCACACCGACGCCCACGACCTGCTCGGCACGCTGGAGCGGGTCTCGGAGAAGGCGCGGGCCAACACCAGCGGCCGGTTCGCGGCGAAGTCGACCGAGGCGCTGACGGACGGCGGACGCCGGTTCGTGGACGCCCCGCCGGTCCTGCGCGAGATCCCGGACGCCGAGGCCGCGGCCGTCGCCGCGTCCCTGGAGTCCTACGCCGGCACCCTCGGCGAGGACCGGCACCCGCTGCTCGCCCGGCACGCGGTCCACGACGTGGCCTTCCGGGTGGTCGGCACCGGCAGCGTCGGCACCCGGTCGTACGTCGTGCTGCTCCTCGACCACCGTGGGGAGCCGCTGGTGCTCCAGGTGAAGGAGGCCCGCCCTTCGGCGCTCGTCCCGCACCTGGCCACGGCCGGTTTCGAGGCGCCACCCGTGGAGCACGAGGGGCGCCGGGTGGTCCTCGGGCAGAAGCGGATGCAGGTGGTCAGCGACATCCTGCTGGGCTGGACGACCGTCGAGGGGCGGCCGTACCAGGTGCGACAGTTCCGCAACCGCAAGGGCAGCGTCGACCCGGCCGCGCTCGCCGCCGACCAGGTCGACGACTACGGCCGCATGACCGGCGCCCTGCTGGCCCGGGCCCACTCCCACAGCGCCGACCCCCGGCTGATCGCCGGGTACTGCGGGAAGAACGAGGAGCTGGACGAGGCGGTGGCCGACTTCGCCGTCGCCTACGCCGACCGCACCGAGGCGGACCACGCCGACCTGCTCGCGGGCGTCCGGGCGGGACGGATCGCGGCCGAGTCGGGGGTGTGAGGGGAGCGGGCCGGTTCCGCCACGGCAGCGGAACCAGCGGAACCGCGGCTTCCTGGGGGGCGCTGTCTCGCCGCTGGAGAAGGGCCCCCGCGTGGGACCAGGGTGCGGTCAGGCCGGACCGGCCCCCGGTGCGTGCCGGTCCGCGCCGGATGCAGCGGCTACGCTGGGCGGGTGACGACCCCGGAAGCCGATCAGTCCCAGGCACCGCGTCCCGAGGAACGGCTGGAACAGGCCGTACGGGCCGCCGAGCAGGCGTTGATCGAGTTCGAGATCGCCGTGGAGACCTACCGCGTCGAGGTCGAGAACTTCTCCCGCCTGCACGAGCAGCGCCTCGGCCCGCTCTACCTGCGTATCGAGGAACTCGACGCGGAGATCGCCGAGGCCAAGGCCGCCCGCACCCAGGACCCCGAGGACATCCGGCGGGCCGCGGAGGCCCGCGCCCACGTCCTGCCGATCCCGGGCGTGGAGGAACTGCTGCACGGCTGGATGGACGGTGACGGTCTCTTCCCGGAGGCCGCCGCCATGCTCACCGACCAGGCGGTACGGCCCCCGCAGCGGGTACGGCCCAGCGAGGAGGCCCGCAAGCTCTACCGCGAGCTGGCCCGCAAGGCCCACCCCGACCTGGCGCAGGAGGACGAGGAGCGCAAGCGGCGCGAGGAGTTCCTCTCCCGGGTCAACGCGGCCTACGCCCGCGGCGACGCGACGCTGCTCCGGGAGCTGGCCGCGGAATGGGCGGCCGGCCCGGTGCCGCCCGAGCGGCGGCCGAGCCCCGCCGAGGAGCTGTACGCCCGCCTGGAGTGGCTGGCCCAGCGCAAGGAGCTGCTCACCCTCATCGCCCGCGAGCTGGAGGAGGGGGCGATCGCCGGCATGCTCCGTCTCGCCCCGGACGACCCGGACGGGCTGCTCGACGAGATCGCCGGCCGGCTGCGCGCCGACATCGCCGAGCGGGAGACGAAGCTGGCGGACCTGCTGGGACAGGCCTGAGCCGCATCGCCCCGGGCCGTACGGTTCCCCGGGCGAACCGTTCACGGACCGCACGGTCCCCGGGGCGAACCGTTCCTGGGCCGCACGGTCCTTCGGGTAGCGTCGGGGCCATGAATATCGGAGCTGGCGTGCCCACGGTCCCGGTCACCGACCTCAAGGACGGCGACTTCCTGCTGGACGTCCGGGAGGACGACGAGTGGCAGGCGGGTCACGCCGAGGGAGCGCTGCACATCCCCATCAGTGAGTTCGTGGCCCGGTACGGCGAGCTGACCGAGGCCGCCCCGCAGGACGGCCGCGTCCACGTCATCTGCCGTTCGGGCGGCCGCTCGGCCCAGGTGACCATGTACCTGGTCCAGCAGGGCATCGACGCGGTGAACGTCGACGGCGGCATGCAGTACTGGCACGCCACCGGCCGCCCGGTGGTCACCGACGAAGGCAAGCCGGGCTTCGTCCTGTAACCGGGCGGGCCCGGTCCGATCCGGGCTGTCCCGACCCGTCCGGTCCTGTCTCGTCCTCCCGTACGCCGCCGCCGGGACGAGCGCCGGCTCCAGGTGCTCGGTCCGGGCGGGGTCGCGGTGCGGTGAGCGATCAGCGGTGGGTGTCGTGCGGTGGCCCGTCAGCGGTGGTCAGCGGGGCGGTGGGGGTCAGCGGTCGAAGTCCAGCTCCACCTTCTCCGTCAGCGGATGCGACTGACAGGCCAGCACGTACCCGGCCTCCGTCTCCTCCTTCTCCAGCGCGAAGTTGCGGTCCATGCGGACCTCGCCCGAGACCAGGAAGGCCCGGCAGGTCCCGCACACCCCGCCCCTGCAGGCGTACGGCGCGTCGGTCCGGTTGCGCAGCACCGTCTCCAGCAGCGACTCGCCCTCCCGCACCGGCCAGGTGCCGCCGCGTCCGTCCAGCCGCGCGGTGACGGTGCTGTGCGCGGGCGCCGAGGCGGTGACCACCGAGGCGGTCCCCGCGTCCACGTGGAAGATCTCCTGATGGATCCGCGACCGGTCCACGCCCAGCTCGCGCAGTGCCCGCTCCGCGTCCTCGACCAGCCCGTACGGCCCGCACAGGAACCAGCCCGCCACGCGCTCCACCGGCAGCAGCGCCGGCAGCAGCCCCGCCAGCCGGTCCCGGTCGAGCCGGCCCGACGGCAGGCCCGCCTGCTGCTCCTCCCGGGAGAGCACGGTCACCAGCTGGAACCGCTCGGGATAGCGGTCCTTCAGATCCGCGACCTCCTCCAGGAACATCGTCGAGGCGGCCGTGCGGTCGCTGCGTATCAGGCAGAACCGGGCCGCCGGCTCGCGTGCCAGCAGTGTGGTGACGATGGACAGCACCGGGGTGATGCCGCTGCCGCCGACCACCGCCGCGTACAGCCCCGGCGCCGGGTCCAGGGTGAAACGGCCCGCCGGGGTCATCACCTCCAGCTCGTCACCGACGGCGATCTCCTTCAGCGCGTACGAGGAGAAGGCACCGCCCTCGACCAGCCGCACCCCCACCCGCAGGGTGCCCGGCCCACCGCCGGCCGGGTCGGGGGCGGGGGAGCAGATCGAGTAGGTGCGCCGGATCTCCGTGCCGTCGACCCGGCGGCGCAGCGCGAGATGCTGGCCGGGCCGGTGCCGGTACTCCTCGCGCAGCCCCGGCGGGACGCTGAGGGTGAGGGCGACGGAGTCCTCGGTGAGCGGGTCGACCGCGGCCACCGGGAGCGGGTGGAAGCGTGCCATCACAACTCCTTGAAGTGGTCGAACGGTTCACGGCAGGCCAGACAGCGGCGCAGCGCCTTGCAGGCGGTCGAGGAGAAGCGGCTCAGCAGCTCGGTGTCGGCCGAGCCGCAGTGCGGGCAGCGGACGGGATCCGCGGCGCCGTGAATGCCGGTCTCCGTGCCGTGCGTGCGGGTCGGGCCGAGCGTCAGCGGGACCGGGTCGGAGGCGGCGTGCAGGCGCGGGGGCGCGATGCCGAACTCCTGGAGTTTCCGCCGCCCTTCGGGGGTGATGTCGTCGGTCGACCAGGCGGGCGTGAGCACGGTGCGGACGGTCACCTCGCGCATCCCGTGGGCACGCAGGACCCGTTCGATGTCGAGGCTCATCGCCTCGACGGCCGGGCAGCCGGTGTAGGTCGGGGTCAGGTCGACGTCCACCGTGTCCGTGCCGTGCACGCGCACCCCGCGCAGCACACCCAGCTCCCGCAGGGTGAGCACGGGCAGTTCGGGGTCCGGCACCGCGCCGGCCAGCTCCAGCAGCTCCGCCTCCAGGGCGGTCGCGGTCACCATGACGCCCCCGGATGGCTTCGGTGCAGGTGCTGCATCTCGGCGAGCATCCGGCCGAACGGTTCGGTGTGCAGGCCCTGCCGGCCGGCGCCCGCCGCCCAGGCCCCGGTGCGCGGTCCCTGCGGGACGGTGAGGGTGGCCCGGCCGAGCACGTCGCCGGCGTACTCCAGCCAGCGTGCCTCCAGCACCGGCCAGTCGACGTCCAGGCCCTCCACCGGCTGGAACATCTCCCCGGTGAACCGCCACAGCGCGTCGCAGGCCCGCTGCATCCGCTCGTGGCCGGTCCGTGTGCCGTCACCGAGCCGCAGCGTCCACTGCTCGGCGTGGTCGCGGTGGTAGGCGACCTCCTTGACCGCCTTGGCGGCGAGCGGCGCGAACGGGCCGTCACCGGTGGCCAGTTCGCCGTAGAGCAGTTGCTGGTACACGGAGAAGTAGAGCTGGCGGGCGATGGTGTGCGCGAAGTCGCCGTTCGGCTGCTCGACCAGCTGGAGGTTGCGGAAGGCGCGCTCCTCGCGGAGGTAGGCCAGCTCGTCCTCGTCGCCGGCCAGTGACAGCAGCACCCGTGCCTGCCCGAGCAGGTCCAGGGCGATGTTGGCGAGGGCGACCTCCTCCTCCAGGACCGGGGCGTGCCCGGCCCACTCCCCCAGGCGGTGGGAGAGCACCAGGGCGTCGTCGCCCAGGGCGAGCGCGGCGGTCACCGGGACGGTGGCGGCGCCGGTGGGGGGCACCGGGCCGGCGGTCGGGCCGGTGGCGGGGCCGGTGGCGGTCACAGGTGCTTCACACCTTCCGGGATCTCGTAGAAGGTCGGGTGCCGGTAGGGCTTGTCGGCGGCCGGCTCGAAGAACGGGTCCTTCTCGTCCGGTGACGACGCGGTGATCGCGGCGGCCGGCACCACCCAGATCGAGACGCCCTCACCGCGCCGGGTGTACAGGTCGCGGGCGTTGCGCAGGGCCAGCGCGGCGTCGGGGGCGTGCAGGCTGCCGGCGTGGGTGTGGGAGAGGCCGCGCCGGGAGCGCACGAAGACCTCCCACAGGGGCCAGTCGGTGGTGCTCATGCTCGCGTCGCTCCTGTCTCATCGGTGCTGCCGGTGCTGCCGGTGCTGCCGGTGTTGCCGGTGTGCTTGGCCGCGTAGGCCGCGGCCGCTTCCCGTACCCATGCGCCCTCGTCGTGGGCGCGCCTGCGCTGGGTGATCCGCTGTTCGTTGCACGGCCCGTTGCCCTTGAGGACCTCCCAGAACTCGGTCCAGTCGATCGCTCCGAAGTCGTGGTGTCCCCGCTCCTCGTTCCACCGCAGGTCCGGGTCGGGGAGGGTGAGGCCCAGGGAGGCGGCCTGCGGGACGCAGATGTCGACGAAGCGCTGGCGCAGCTCGTCGTTGGAGTGGCGTTTGATCTTCCACTCCATCGACTGCGCGGAGTGCTGGGACTCGTCGTCGGGCGGGCCGAACATCATCAGCGACGGCCACCACCAGCGGTCCACCGCGTCCTGCGCCATGGCGTGCTGCTCCGGGGTGCCCCTGCTCAGGGCCAGCAGCAGTTCGTAACCCTGGCGCTGGTGGAAGGACTCCTCCTTGCAGATCCGCACCATCGCGCGGGCGTACGGGCCGTAGGAGCAGCGGCACAGGGGGACCTGGTTGGTGATCGCGGCGCCGTCCACCAGCCAGCCGATCGCGCCGACGTCGGCCCAGGTCAGCGTCGGGTAGTTGAAGATCGAGGAGTACTTCTGCCGGCCGGAGTGCAGTTTGCCGAGCAGCTCGTCGCGGCCGGTGCCGAGGGTCTCGGCCGCGCTGTACAGATACAGGCCGTGGCCGGCCTCGTCCTGGACCTTGGCCATCAGGATCGCCTTGCGGCGCAGGGAGGGCGCGCGCGTGATCCAGTTGGCCTCCGGCTGCATGCCGATGATCTCGGAGTGCGCGTGCTGGGCGATCTGCCGGACCAGCGTCGCCCGGTAGGCGTCGGGCATCCAGTCACGCGGTTCGATGCGTTCGTCGGCGGCCACGGCCGCGTCGAAGGCGCTCTGGTAGGCCGCCGTGTCGGTGCGGGCGCCGTCCGCCTCCGTACGGGCCGTGCGCTGCGCGGCTGCTGTGGCCATGTGGTCCCCCTGACCTCGGGCTCTGCGGTGAGCACTGTCCTGATCGGGCCGCCACCCAAGTCCCGACCGATCGTTCGGTTCGTGCGCATCCATGGTGTGCCGGGCCGCCACGGGGTGTCAACCGCTGTGGAAAACTCCACCAGCCACCTGTGGACAACGCCCGCGAGCAGGCCGGAGACCGGCCGGGGCGAGGCGGGACCCGGGCCGGGGACCCACCGTGCGGCCGGCCGGACGGGACCGGACGCGCAATGCGTCGTGAAGGTCCGCCTGTGCCGGGCCCGTACCCGGGGCTGCGCCCGGTGCCCGGGGCTGAGTACCGTTCCGTCGAGCGCCGAGACATGGCGCTCGTGAGGCATGCGGGGCCTGTGCCGGGCGCCGTGCCACCGGATCGTCCCGCTCAGCCGCACCGCTGGGCCGGGCGACCGGGCCGTATGACCGAGCGGGACGCAGGACCGAGCGGACGAACCGACCGAGCGGGACGACCGAGCCGACCGCATGAGCCGAAACGGGGGACGGGACCACATGGACGCGTACGACGAGGACCCGAGGGGCCCGCAGGGCCCGGACGGGTCGGCCGGGACGCGTCTCCCGGAAGAGCCGCCACAGCACCCGCCGCCCCCGCCCCGCACCGGAGTCGCCGCGCTCTCCCCCCGTTACCAGGTCGGCGCCGCGCTGGCGCTCGCGGTGGTCGCCGTCGCCGCCTGCGTGCACGTGCTGATGGTGTTCCTCAGCCTCGCGCCCGCCAACACGGTGACCAAGCAGCACGGCAAGGCGATAGAGGAGTGGCTCTATCCGGAGTTCGAGCAGAACTGGAAGCTGTTCGCGCCGAACCCGCTGCAGCAGAACATCGCCGTCCAGGTGCGCGCCCAGGTGCGCCTGCACGACGCAGGCGTGCGCACCACCGGCTGGACCGATCTCTCGGCCCAGGACGGCGCCGCCATCGACGGCAACCTGGTGCCCAGCCACACACAGCAGAACGAGCTGCGCCGGGCCTGGGACTATTTCGCGGCCACGCACGGCGCCGACAACCGGCCCGTGGGGCTGCGCGGCTCCCTCTCCGAGCAGTACCTGCGGCGGATCGTGGTGATGCGCCTGTACCGGGACGATCCGACTAGCCGGGAGGGTGTGATCCAGCGCGTGCAGGTCCGCTCCAGCACCACCAACGTCCAGCCGCCGGCGTGGAGCCGTGAGCGGGTCTCCGACAAGCCCGTCTACCGTCTGATGCCCTGGTGGTCCCTGACGGCCGACGAGGCGGCGGGAGGCGTGCGGTGAACGAGCTGTCCCTGGCACTGTCACGCGGTGTCGCCCGGGTCACCGAGGCGGCCCTCGGCCCCTACCAGAGCGCTGTGATCCGGATCGGTTTCTCCGTGACCTGGCTGCTCTTCCTGCTGCGCGAGTTCCCCCACCGCCAGGAGCTGTACGGCCCCACCGGACCGTGGGGCTGGAACCTCGCCAAGCAGTTGACGGCCGACAACCACGCCTTCACGGCGCTGCTGTGGTCCGACAGCCGGCTCTGGTTCGAGTGCTGCTACACGCTGGCGATCCTCGCGAGCGCCGCCCTGCTGCTCGGCTGGCGCACCCGGACCGCCTCCCTGCTGTTCATGGTGGGCGTGCTGTCGCTCCAGAACCGCAGCGTCTTCGTCGGTGACGGCGGTGACAACGTCCTGCACCTGATGTCCTTCTACCTGGTGTTCACGCGCTGCGGCCAGGTGTGGTCCCTCGACGCGCGGCGCGCGGCACGCGCCGAGGCGGCACGCGCGCGTGCCGAGCACGTGGCCGCCGACCGGGTGGGACCGGTGCTGTGGGCGGTGCTCGGCTCGGCGCTCGGCGCGGTCACGCTGAGCGGCCGCTTCGACAACGGCTGGCTGATCCCCGCGCTGCTGTGGACGGCCTGGGCGGCGCTCGGCCTGTGGTGGGCCGTCGGCCGCCGTGAGGCCTGGGACCAGCCCCGCATCCTGCTGGACGTCGTCGCCAACGTCCTGAACAACGGAGCCCTGGCCGTGATCATGGCGGAGGCCTGTCTGATCTACGCCACGGCGGGCTGGTACAAGATCCAGGGCTCGCGCTGGCAGGACGGCACCGCCGTCTACTACCCGCTGCACCTGGACTACTTCTCGCCCTGGCCCGGACTCGCCGACCTGATGTCCTCCAGTGGCACCATCATGATGGCCGTGGCCTACGGGACCGTCATGGTGCAGGTCGCCTTTCCGTTCGCCCTGTTCAACCGGCGGGTCAAGAACGTCCTGCTGGTGGTGATGATGACCGAGCACGCGGTGATCGCGGTCGTCCTCGGCCTGCCGTTCTTCTCGCTGGCGATGATCGCGGCGGACGCGGTGTTCCTGCCGACGGGCTTCCTGCGCCGGCTGGGCGGCCTGACGGCACGCGCGCGTGGACGGCTCGTGCGGCGCGGCGGACGTACGGTGCCGCCGCCACGCTCCTCCGAGGAGGCCACGCCGGGCCGCGTAGGGTTCACCGCATGACCGACCCGCTGGCCCGCTGGCGCGCACACGCCGAGGACGCCGTGCTGCTCGACGGCTTCCACGCCCTGAAGCACGCGGTGCGCTTCGGGGCCGAGGTGCCGGTGGCGGTCACCACCGACCGGGAGGCCGCGCTCACCCTCGCCGGGGAGCTGGCCGGGGACGTACGGGACACGCTGGACGCCCTGCTGACGGAGGTGTCCGGGCCGGCGTACGCCGCCCTCGTCCCCCGCCCGCATCCGACCGGCGTGGCCGCGCTCGCCGTGCGGCCGTCGCGCGCGGCCGGTCTGCGGGCGCTCGCCCGCACGCCGCGCACCGCGCCCGTCGTGGTCCTGGACAACCCCCGCAACCTCGGCAACGCCGGTGCCGTGATCCGGCTGGCCGCCGGTTTCGGGGCCACCGGTGTGGTCACCACGGGCACGCTGGACCCGTGGCATCCGGCGGTGGTGCGCGGCGGCGCGGGCCTGCACTTCGCGACCACCGTGGAACACCTCGACGTCGGTGACCTGCCCGCCGGCCCGCTGTTCGCCCTCGACCCGGAGGGCGAGGACATCCGCGGCACCCGGCTGCCCGACGACGCCGTGCTGGCCTTCGGCTCGGAACGCACCGGCCTCTCCGCGGAGCTGCGGGCCCGTGCCGACCACCTCCTGCGCCTGCCGATGCGCCCTCAGGTCTCCAGCTACAACCTGGCCACCAGCGTGGCGATGACGCTGTACCACTGGAGCGCTGACGGCACGCCCGGGGACGCGCCCTAGCCGGCTGCCCCGGGCCGGCCCTGCTGTGCGTACAGGGCCCCCGGGCCGCCCGTCGGCTGCGAACGGCCCGCGGCACCCGGCCGGTGAGGAGCGGGCGTCTACGCCTCCCGGCGGACCTCCACCACCCGGAAGCGGCCGGCCACGAACGCGCCGTCGCACAGGGCCGCGTTCGCCGCCGGGTTGCCGCCCGAGCCGTGGAAGTCGGAGAAGGCGGCCGTCTGGTTGACGTAGACCCCACCGGTCAGGTTCAGCGAGAGCTGGGCCGCCTCCTCCAGGCAGACCTCCTCGACGGCGCCCTCGGTCCCGGCGTCGGTGGTGTACGCGCCGACCGTCATCGCGCCCTTCTCCCGGACCGTGCGGCGCAGCAGCTCGACCGCGTCCGTCACCGAGTCGACGGCGACGGCGAAGGAGACGGGTCCGAAGCACTCGCTCATGTAGGCCGCCTCGTCGTCCGGCTTGGCGCCGTCGAGCTTCACGATGACGGGGGTGCGGACCACCGCGTCCGGGAACTCCCGGTTGGTGATCTCGCGGGAGGCCAGGGCGACCTCACCGAGACCGGCCGCTGCCTCCAGGCGGGCCTTGACGTCCGGGTTGACGATCGCGCCGAGCAGGGCGTTCGCGCGCGCGTCGTCGCCCAGCAGGCCGTCGACCGCGCGGGCGAGGTCGGCGGTGACCTCGTCGAAGGTCCTGGGGCCCTGGTCGGTGGAGATGCCGTCCCGGGGGATCAGCAGGTTCTGCGGGGTGGTGCACATCTGGCCGCTGTACAGCGACAGCGAGAACGCCAGGTTGGACAGCATGCCCTTGTAGTCGTCCGTGGAGTGCACGATCACCGTGTTGACGCCGGCCTTCTCCGTGTAGACCTGCGCCTGGTGGGCGTTGGTCTCCAGCCAGTCGCCGAAGGACGTCGACCCGGTGTAGTCGATGATCCTGATCTCGGGGCGGGTGGCGAGGGTCCTGGCGACGCCCTCGCCGGGGCGCTCGGCGGCCAGCGCGACCAGGTTCGGGTCGAAGCCGGCCCCGGCCAGCACGTCCCGGGCGACCTGCACGGTCAGGGCGAGCGGCAGCACCGCGCGCGGGTGCGGCTTGACCAGGACCGCGTTGCCGGTGGCCAGGGAGGCGAACAGACCCGGGTAGCCGTTCCAGGTGGGGAAGGTGTTGCAGCCGATGACCAGGCCGATGCCGCGCGGGACCGCGGTGAACCGCTTGGTGAGGGTCAGCGGGTCCCGCTTGCCCTGCGGTTTGCTCCACTCCGCCGTGCCGGGGGTGCGGACCTGCTCCGCGAACGCGTACGCCACCGCCTCCAGGCCACGGTCCTGGGCGTGCGGGCCGCCCGCCTGGAACGCCATCATGAACGCCTGACCGCTGGTGTGCATCACGGCGTGCGCGAACTCGTGCGTCCGGTCGCTGATCCGCTTGAGGATCTCCAGACAGACCACCGCGCGCACCTCCGGGCCCGCGTCCCGCCACGCCCGCTGTCCGGCTCGCATGGCCGGCAGCAGTACGTCGATGTCCGCGTGCGGGTAGGTGACGCCCAGCTCGATGCCGTACGGCGAGACCTCACCGCCCACCCAGTCGTCCGTGCCGGGCTGGCCGAGGTCCAGACGGGTGCCGAGCAGGGCGTCGAAGGCGGCTTTGCCCGCCGCCGCGTCCAGGCTGCCGTGCTCGCCGTACGCCTTGGGGTGTTCGGGGTGCGGGGACCAGTACGCGCGCGTGCGGATCGTTTCCAGGGCCTGGTCGAGAGTGGGCCGGTGCTTCGCGGTCAACTCGTGCGCGGTCAGTTCGGCGGCCATGCGGGACCAACTCCTCGTCTGGAGAACTCTGCGTCAGAGTTCACGACCTGGCAGAAAGAGCAGCGGGATGGGGCAGTCAGAGCTAGAGTAACCGAACGATCGGTCGGGACAAGGGGGTCCGCCGCATCTGTGGAAAACCCCGTGCGGGAGGATCGCGCACATGACAGCACTCGACCTCAGCAGCCCCGTGGCCGTCGTCGGCACCGGCACCATGGGCCAGGGAATCGCCCAGGTCGCGCTGGTCGCCGGCCACCCCGTGCGGTTGTACGACGCCGTCCCCGGGCGTGCCCGGGACGCGGCCGACGCGATCGGCGCACGCCTCGACCGGCTGGTGGCCAAGGGCCGGCTCACCGACGCGGGCCGGGACGCGGCCCGTGCCCGCCTGCAGCCCGCGGACAGCCTCACGGAGCTGGCCGACTGCGCGCTCGTCGTGGAGGCCGTCGTGGAGCGGCTCGACGTCAAACAGCGGCTCTTCGGCGAGCTGGAGGACATCGTCGCCGAGGACTGCCTGCTCGCCACCAACACCTCCTCGCTGTCGGTGACGGCCGTCGGCGGCGCCCTGCGCCACCCCGGACGTTTCGTCGGCCTGCACTTCTTCAATCCGGCGCCGCTGCTGCCGCTGGTCGAGGTGGTCTCCGGGTTCGCCACCCACGCCGGGTCGGCCACGCGCGCGTACGAGACCGCCCGCGCCTGGGGCAAGACCCCGGTGGCCTGCGCGGACACCCCGGGCTTCATCGTCAACCGCATCGCCCGGCCGTTCTACGCCGAGGCGTTCGCGGTGCACGAGGCCCGGGCCGCCGACCCCGCGACCGTCGACGCGGTCCTGCGCGAGTGCGGCGGGTTCCGGATGGGCGCGTTCGAGCTGACCGACCTCATCGGCCAGGACGTCAACGAGTCCGTCACACACTCGGTGTGGCAGTCGTTCTTCCAGGACGCGCGCTTCACCCCCTCCCTGGCCCAGCGCCGGCTGGTGGAGTCCGGCCGGCTCGGCCGCAAGAGCGGGCACGGCTGGTACGACCACACCGAGGGCGCCGAGCGGCCCCGGCCGCACACCGCCGGCAAGGAGCAGCCGCCCGCCCACGTCGTCGTCGAGGGCGGCCTGGGCCCGGCGGCCGGGCTGATCGAGCTGATCCGCGAGGCGGGCATCGAGATCCGCGCGGAGGACGCGTACGGCGGCACCCGCCTGGTGCTCCCCGGCGGCGGCCGGCTGGTCCTCGCCGACGGCCGGACCTCCGCCGAGTTCCGGGACGTCGTCCACTTCGACCTCGCCCTGGACTACCGCACGGCCACCCGCATCGCCCTCTCCTCCTCCGAGGACACCTCGCCGCGGGCCCTCGCCGAGGCCACCGGCCTGTTCCAGGCGCTCGGCAAGGAGGTCAGCGTCATCGGCGACGTGCCCGGCATGATCGTCGCCCGCACGGTCGCCCGGATCATCGACCTCGCCCACGACGCCGTCGCCAAGGGCGTGGCCACCGAGGAGGACATCGACACCGCGATGCGCCTGGGCGTCAACTACCCGCTCGGGCCCTTCGAGTGGGACCGCAGGCTCGGCTCCGGCTTCGCCTTCGGCCTCCTGCGCGAGATGCACGACCGCGACCCCTCCGGACGGTATGCGCCCTCCCTCGCGCTGTACCGCCACGTGTATGCCACCGACAAGCGGGAGGGCACCTCATGACCACGGCCAGGCGCGACACGTACACCCCCGAGACACTGCTCGCCGTAGCCGTCCGCGTCTTCAACGAGCGCGGCTACGACGGCACCTCCATGGAACACCTCTCCAAGGCGGCCGGGATCTCCAAGTCGTCGATCTACCACCACGTCAGCGGCAAGGAGGAACTGCTGCGCCGCGCCGTCAGCCGTGCCCTGGACGGCCTGTTCGCCATCCTGGAGGAGGAGCACGCGCGCGTGGGGCGCCCCGCCGACCGGCTGGAACACGTCGTGCGCCGCATGGTCGAGGTGCTCATAGCCGAGCTGCCCTATGTGACGCTGCTGCTGCGCGTGCGCGGCAACACCGCCACCGAGCGGTGGGCGCTGGAGCGCCGCCGCGACTTCGACCACCGGGTCGCCGAGCTGCTCAAGGCGGCCACCGCCGAGGGGGACGTGGGCGGCGACGTGGAGGTCCGCCTCGCCACCCGGCTGGTCTTCGGGATGATCAACTCGATCGTGGAGTGGTACCGGCCGGACCCGAGGGGCGCGAGCGCCCGCGACGTGTCCGACGCCGTCGTCCGGCTGGTGTTCTCGGGGCTGCGCCGGGGCTGACCTCAGCCGTCCGGCTCCAGGTCCTCCTCCTCGAAGACCAGCAGCGTGCGGGTGCTGAGCACCTCGGGGATCGCCTGGAGCCGGGTGAGCACCAGCTCGCGCAGCGCCTTGTTGTCGGGTGTGTGCACCAGCAGCAGCACATCGAAGTCACCGCCGACCAGCGCGATGTGGGAGGCGCCGGGCAGCAGTCTGAGCTGCTCGCGGACCGTGCGCCAGGAGTTCTGGACGATCTTCAGGGTGATGTAGGCCGATGTGCCGTGGCCCGCGCGCTCGTGGTCCACGCGCGCGCTGAAGCCCCGGATGACCCCGTCCTCGACGAGCCGGTTGATGCGGGCGTAGGCGTTGGCACGCGAGACGTGGACGCGTTCGGCGACGGACCGTATCGAGGCCCGGCCGTCAGCCTGGAGGATCTTCAGGATGTCCTGGTCGATGGCGTCCAGTGGACGGGGCGGCAGCAGGCCACCGTCCTGAGGCCCGTCGGCCATTTGTTCAGGTCCCATGTCCCCCCGCTCCCTCACCGTGGACGTCCTGCGTTCATTGCAGGCTGTGCAGAACCGTTTGTCCACAGCCTGGTGGTGCCTGTAGCCAAAATGCGCCCACGACCGAACAATCGGTTGGTGAGGCGGGTCACAGCCGACACGTCTCCCGTAGCCGCTCCCACGAGGAGGTGCCGTCATGACGGTTCTGGAGCAGCGGGGCGCGTACCGGCCTTCGCCGCCACCCGCCTGGCAGCCCCGTATGGACCCCGCGCCGCTGCTGCCCGACGCCGAGCCCTACCGCGTCCTCGGCACCGAGGCGGCCGGCAAGGCCGACCCGGACCTGCTGCGCCGGCTGTACACCCAGTTGGTGCGCGGGCGGCGCTACAACGCGCAGGCCACCGCGCTGACCAAGCAGGGCCGGCTCGCCGTCTACCCGTCCACCACCGGCCAGGAGGCCTGCGAGATCGCCGCCGCGCTGGCCCTGGAGGAGCGCGACTGGCTCTTCCCGAGCTACCGCGACACGCTCGCCGTCGTCGCCCGCGGCGTGGACCCCGTCGAGGTGCTCAGCCTGCTGCGCGGCGACTGGCACAACGGCTACGACCCCCACGCCCACCGGGTGGCCCCGCTCAGCACCCCGCTCGCCACCCAGTTGCCGCACGCCGTCGGCCTCGCCCACGCCGCCCGTCTCAAGGGCGACGACGTGGTCGCGCTCGCCATGGTCGGCGACGGCGGCACCAGCGAGGGCGACTTCCACGAGGCGATGAACTTCGCCGCGGTCTGGCAGGCACCGGTCGTCTTCCTGGTGCAGAACAACGGCTTCGCCATCTCGGTCCCGCTCGCCAAGCAGACCGCCGCGCCCTCCCTGGCCCACAAGGCTGTCGGGTACGGCATGCCGGGCCGGCTGGTCGACGGCAACGACGCCGCGGCCGTGCACGAGGTCCTCAGCGACGCCGTACGGCACGCGCGCGCGGGCGGCGGCCCGACCCTGGTGGAGGCGGTGACGTACCGCATCGACGCCCACACCAACGCCGACGACGCCACCCGCTACCGCGGCGACGCCGAGGTCGAGGCCTGGCGCGCGCACGACCCGGTCCAGTTGCTGGAGCGTGAACTGACCACGCGCGGGCTGCTCGACGGGAGCGGGATCGAGACCGCCCGGCAGGACGCCGAGACGATGGCCGCCGACCTGCGGGAACGCATGAACCGGGACCCCGAACTACAGCCCATGGACCTCTTCGACCACGTCTACGCCGAGAGCACCGCGCAGCTTCGGGAGCAACGCGCCCTGCTGCGGGCCGAGCTGGAGGCCGAGCAGGAGCAGCACGGCGGGCACGGCGAGCACGGCGCACGGGAAGGCGGCGCCCGATGACCACCGTGGCCGTCAAGCCCGCCACCATGGCGCAGGCCCTCACGCGCGCGATGCGCGACGCGATGGCCGCCGACCCGGCCGTGCATGTCATGGGCGAGGACGTCGGCACCCTCGGCGGCGTCTTCCGGGTCACCGACGGGCTCGCCAAGGAGTTCGGCGAGGACCGCTGCACCGACACCCCGCTCGCGGAGGCCGGCATCCTCGGCACCGCCGTCGGCATGGCCATGTACGGCCTGCGGCCCGTGGTGGAGATGCAGTTCGACGCCTTCGCCTACCCGGCGTTCGAGCAACTGATCAGCCATGTCTCCCGGATGCGCAACCGCACCCGCGGCAGGTTGCCCCTGCCGATCACGGTCCGCGTCCCGTACGGCGGCGGCATCGGCGGCGTCGAGCACCACAGCGACTCCTCCGAGGCCTACTACATGGCGACCCCGGGCCTGCACGTCGTCACGCCCGCGACCGTCGCCGACGCCTACGGACTGCTGCGCCGGGCCATCGCCTCCGACGACCCGGTCGTCTTCCTGGAGCCCAAGCGGCTGTACTGGTCCAAGGACGCCTGGAATCCCGAGCACCCCATGGACGTCGAGCCCATCGGCCGGGCCGTGGTCCGGCGGGCCGGCCGCACCGCCACGCTCATCACCTACGGCCCCTCGCTCCCGGTCTGCCTGGAGGCCGCCGAGGCCGCCCGGGCCGAGGGCTGGGAGCTGGAGGTCGTCGACCTGCGCTCCCTGGTGCCGTTCGACGACGAGACGGTCTGCGCGGCCGTCCGGCGCACCGGACGCGCGGTCGTCGTGCACGAGGCCACCGGGTTCGGCGGGCCGGGCGGGGAGATCGCGGCCCGGATCACCGAGCGCTGCTTCCACCACCTGGAGGCGCCGGTGCTGCGCGTGGCCGGGTTCGACATCCCGTATCCGCCGCCCATGCTGGAGCGGCACCATCTGCCCGGCGTCGACCGCATCCTGGACGCCGTGGCCCGGCTGCAATGGGAGGCCGAGGGCTGATGGCCCAGGTGCTGGAATTCAAGCTGCCGGATCTCGGCGAGGGGCTCACCGAGGCGGAGATCGTCCGCTGGCTGGTCCAGGTCGGTGACGTGGTCGCCGTCGACCAGCCGGTGGTCGAGGTCGAGACGGCCAAGGCGATGGTCGAGGTGCCCTGCCCCTACGGTGGCGTGGTCACCGCCCGCTTCGGTGAGGAGGGTGCCGAACTGCCCGTCGGCGCCCCGCTGCTGACGGTGGCCGTGGGCGAACCGACGGCGGAACCCGAGGGCTCCGGCAACGTCCTGGTCGGCTACGGCACCCAGGCACCGGCGGCCCGGCGGCGCCGGGTCAGGACGGCGACGGCCGGTACGGCGACGGCCGGTACGGCGGCCGGGCACGGTCAGGGAGCAGGCCCCGGCCAGGGTGCCGGTCCCGGGCAGGGCATCGGTCCTGGGCAGAGTGCCGACAATGGGCAGGCCGCAGTGCACGGGAACGCCCCGACGGGCGCCCGCGCGCGCGTGACCGCAACGGCAGCGGCACCGGCCTCCCCGCCGGCACCGCCACAAGCCCCCGCACCGGCACCGGCCCCCGAGTCCGCCGACGGACCGGTCCCCGTGATCTCGCCCCTCGTGCGCCGGCTCGCCCGTGACAATGGTGTGGACCTGCGACAGCTGGCCGGATCGGGGCCCGACGGGCTCATCCTGCGCGCGGACGTCGAGGACGTGCTGCGGGCCAGGGCGGCGCAGGCACCGGCGGCCGGGGAGACGGCCGTAAGCACGCCCGTCGCGGCCCCGGCCGGGGGCGCGGTCCGTGTCCCGCTCAAGGGAGTGCGCGGTGCCGTCGCGGACAAGCTCTCCCGCAGCCGCCGGGAGATCCCGGACGCGACCTGCTGGGTCGACGCCGACGCGTCCGAACTGCTGCGCGCCCGCGCGGCGGTCAACGCGGCCGGGGGGCCGAAGATCTCCCTCCTCGCCCTGCTCGCCCGCATCAGCACGGCCGCCCTGGCCCGGTTCCCCGAGCTGAACTCCTTCGTCGACGCCGACGCCCGCGAGGTCGTCCGGCTCGACCGGGTCCACCTCGGGTTCGCCGCCCAGACCGAACGCGGACTGGTCGTACCGGTCGTCCGGGACGCCCACGCGCGTGACGCCGAGTCGCTGACCGCCGAGTTCGCCCGCCTCACCGAAGCGGCCCGCGCGGGGAGGCTCACGCCCGGGGAACTCACCGGCGGCACGTTCACGCTGAACAACTACGGGGTGTTCGGTGTCGACGGATCCACCCCGATCATCAACCACCCCGAGGCGGCCATGCTCGGCGTCGGCCGCATCGTCGCCAAACCGTGGGTGCACGAGGGCGAGCTGGCCGTCCGCCAGGTGGTGCAGCTCTCGCTCACCTTCGACCACCGGGTATGCGACGGCGGCACGGCGGGCGGCTTCCTGCGGTACGTGGCGGACTGCGTGGAACAGCCGGCGGTGCTGCTGCGCACCCTGTGAGCGCGCCCCGGGGGCGCGCCTGCCGGAGACGGGGGAACACCTGCCGGGGACCTGAGCGCACCCTCCCGGGGGACGTGAGCGCACCCTGCCGGAGGGGTGAGCGCACCCTGCGAAAGGTGAGTACACGCATGGTGTGACGTACGCCCACACCGGCAGGGCAGGCCGGCAGGACATACTCGGACGGTGACCGACACCGCCCCCGCCGCCCCCGGGACGTCCGCGCCGTACGACGCCGTCGTGCTGGCCGGCGGCGCCGCCCGGCGGCTCGGCGGGGCCGACAAGCCCGGACTCCGGGTCGGCGGCCGTACGCTCCTCGACCGGGTGCTCGCTGCCTGTGCGGGCGCCCGGACGACCGTCGTGGTGGCCGCGCCCCGCCCCACGGCCCGGCCGGTGCGCTGGGCGTGCGAGGAGCCGCCCGGCGGTGGACCGGTCGCCGCGCTGGAGGCCGGCCTGCGACTCACCGCCGCCGCGCACACCGTCGTCCTCTCCGCCGACCTGCCGTTCCTCCAGCAGAGCACGGTGCGGCGGCTGTTGACCGTCCTTCGGGACACCGGAGCCGACGGCGCGCTGCTCACCGACGCCGACGGCCGTGAGCAGCCGCTCGTGGCCGCCTACCGCACCGCCGCGCTCCAACGCGAGCTGACCGCCCTCGCCGCCACGCCCGACGGCCTCTCCGGGTTGCCCCTGCGCCGGCTGACGGGCGCCCTCCGCCTCACCCGCGTCCCGGACACGCAGGCGTCCTTCGACTGCGACACCTGGGACGACATCACCCATGCCAGGGCACGCATCAGGGAGCATGGGCACGTGTTGGATGAATGGATCTCCGCAGTCAAGGACGAGCTGGGCATCGACCTGGACGTCGACACCGGCGCCCTGCTCGACCTGGCCCGTGACGCCGCGCACGGCGTGGCCCGGCCCGCCGCCCCGCTGACCACGTTCCTCGTCGGTTATGCCGCGGCCCAGGGCCGGGGCGGCCCCGAGGCCGTCGCGGAGGCCGCCCGCAAGGCCGCCGCGCTGGCCCTGCGATGGGCGGAGGAGAGCGACGGCGGCACGGAAGAGAACAGCGGGGGCCCGAGTGCCCCGGACGCCGGATGACCGCCCCCGGTACCCGGGCCCAGGCATCCGCCGAGGAGAGCGACGACCTCGACGTCGAGGAGGCCCTGGCCCTCGTGAGGGAAGCCCCCCCGGAAGCCGGGGACGACAGCACGGGCCATGTGAGCGCTCCGGCTCCGCAGCCGTCCGGCGTGCGGCCCGCCGAGCGGCACAGGGCCACGGACTGGCCCCGCGCCCGTGAGATCGCCGCCCGCGCCGCGCGCCCTGCTGCCGCGAAGGGCTCGGCGGCCGTCCCCGCCGGTGCCCGCCGCACCCCCGTCTCCGTCCCGCTCGGTGACGCCCTGGGACTGGTCCTGGCCGCCCCCCTCGACGCGCTCACCGACCTGCCCTCCTTCGACACCTCCGCGATGGACGGCTGGGCGGTCGCCGGCCCCGGTCCTTGGCAGGTACGGGCCGAGGGCGTGCTCGCCGGGCATGCGCAACCCGACCCGCTGACCGACGGGGAGGCGGTCCCGATCGCCACCGGTGCCCGCATCCCCGCCGACACCACCGCCGTCCTGCGCGCCGAGCACGGCCGTACGGACGCCAAGGGCCGCCTCCACGCCACCCGCGACATGCTCCACGGCCAGGACATCCGCCCCCGCGGCCAGGAGTGCCGCACCGGGGACCAACTGCTGCCCGTCGGCACCCTGGTCACCCCGGCCGTCCTGGGCCTGGCCGCGGCGGCCGGATACGACACGGTCACCACCGTGCCCCGCCCGCGCGCCGAGGTCCTCGTCCTGGGTGACGAGCTGCTGACCGGGGGACTCCCCCACGACGGGCTGATCCGGGACGCGCTCGGCCCCATGCTGCCGCCCTGGCTGCGGGCGCTCGGCGCCGAGGTCGTCGCCGTACGCCGGCTCGGCGACGACGCCCGGGCGCTCCGCAAGGCGATCACCGGCTCCGGCGCCGACCTCGTCGTCACCACGGGCGGCACCGCGGCCGGACCCGTCGACCACGTCCATCCGGTCCTGGAACGCATCGGCGCCGAACTCCTCGTCGACGGCGTCAAGGTGCGCCCCGGTCACCCCATGCTGCTGGCCCGCACCAAGGAGGACCAGCACCTCGTCGGACTGCCCGGCAACCCGCTCGCGGCCGTTTCCGGGCTGCTCACGCTCGCCGAGCCGCTGCTGCGGACCCTCGCCGCCCGGCCCGCCCCCGAGCCGTACACGCTGCCGCTGCGGGAGGCGGTGCAGGGGCATCCGTACGACACCCGGCTCGTCCCCGTGGTGCTGCGCGGTGACCATGCCGTGCCGCTGCACTACAACGGCCCCGCCATGCTCCGTGGCATCGCCGCGGCCGACGCGCTGGCCGTCGTACCGCCGGGCGGGGCCCGGCAGGGCGAGGAGACGGAGCTGCTGGACCTGCCGTGGGCGACCGCCGGGATCGGTGTGTGTTTCACGTGAAACTTCCGGGCCGCGACGCGATCGCCCGTCAGGCGGACGAGTATCTGGTGACCCATCGGGTGAAACTCCCGAGGAAAGTGGTGGAGCGGCCCGTCCGCCAGGCCGTCGAGCGGCTGTTCATGGCCCTGCTGGTGCTGGTCGTCACCGCGTTCGTCGTCTACGCCGACCGGGACGGCTACCGCGACAACTCCGACGGCTCGGTGGATCTGCCCGACGCGTTCTACTACGCGACCGTCACCCTCTCCACCACCGGATACGGCGACATCACCCAGGTCAGCGACAGCGCCCCGCTCACCCAGCGCCAAGGCGGTCGACGCGGCCACCGCCGAGGGCTACGCCGGCGTCATGGGCGACGCCACCCGCAGTGACGTGCTCAGACGGGCCGAGGCGCACCGGGCCCGGCAGATCATCATCGCCCCGCAGCGCGACGACACCTCCGTCCTCGTCACGCTGACCGCCCGCCAGCTCAACCGCGGCGCCAAGATCGTGGCCGCCGTGCGCGAGGAGGAGAACGCCCCGCTGCTCAAGCAGTCCGGAGCGGACGCGGTCATCACCAGCGCCAGCGCGGCCGGCCGGCTGCTGGGGCTCTCCGTGCTCAGTCCCGCCGCCGGCATGGTGATGGAGGACCTGATCCAGCAGGGCAGCGGGCTGGACATCGTCGAACGGCCGGTCGTCCGCGCCGAGGTGGGCAGGGCGCCCCGCGAGACGGACGACCTCGTGGTCAGCGTCGTCCGCGGACACCGCGTGCTCGGCTACGACGATCCGTCGCTCGGCACCCTCCAACTGACGGACCGGCTCATCGCGATCGTCCGTGTCACGCCCGGTGCCCGGACCACACCGGACACCCGCCCCCTCCCACACGGGTGACGGGGCCCGCGGGGGGTAGCGTCACCCGCATGCATGCGATCACGATTCCCGAACCTGGTGGTCCCGAGGCTCTGGTGTGGGACGAGGTCCCCGAACCGGTGCCCGGGGAGGGCGAGGTGCTGGTCGAGGTGGTGGCCAGCGCCGTCAACCGTGCCGACATCATGCAACGTCAGGGCTTCTACGACCCGCCGCCCGGCGCATCCGCTCATCCCGGCCTGGAGTGCTCCGGCCGGATCGCCGCCCTCGGCCCCGGGGTGTCCGGCTGGTCCGTCGGCGACGAGGTGTGCGCGCTGCTCGCCGGCGGCGGTTACGCCGAGAAGGTCGCCGTACCGGCCGGGCAGCTCCTGCCCGTCCCCCAGGGCGTCGACCTCAAGCAGGCCGCGGCGCTGCCCGAGGTGACCTGCACGGTCTGGTCCAACGTGTTCATGGTCGCCCATCTGCGCCCCGGCGAGACGCTGCTGGTGCACGGCGGCTCCAGCGGGATCGGCACCATGGCGATCCAGCTCGCCAAGGCATTCGGTGCCAGGGTCGCGGTCACCGCCGGCACGAAGGAGAAGCTGGACTTCTGCGCCGAGCTGGGCGCCGACGTGCTCATCAACTACCGCGAGCGGGACTTCGTCGCCGAGATCAAGGAAGCCACCGACGGCGCCGGTGCCGACGTCATCCTCGACAACATGGGCGCCAAGTACCTGGACCGCAACGTCCAGGCCCTCGCCGTCAACGGCCGCCTCGCCATCATCGGTATGCAGGGCGGCACCAAGGGCGAGCTGAACATCGGCGCGCTCCTCGCCAAGCGTGGCGCGGTCAGCGCGACCTCGCTGCGCGCCCGCCCGCTGGAGGAGAAGGCGACGATCGTCGCCGCCGTACGCGAGCACGTGTGGCCGCTGCTCGCCGACGGCCACGTCCGCCCGGTCGTCGACCGTGAAGTGCCGATGCCGCGGGCTTCCGAGGCGCACCACCTGGTGGAGGCCAGCGGCCACATCGGCAAGGTGCTCCTGGTGGCGCCGTGACGGAAGCGGCAGGCGGACGGGTCGTGCGGGGTCCGACCCGGGCCGGGGAACGCAGGGGCCCCGGGGTCAGGTTCTGCGGAGTCTCAGGCCCAGGAGGGCCAGGGCCAGGCCCAGGCCGATGAGGACCAGCCCCGTGCCCAGGGGAAGGATTTGCAGGACCGGCTCCGTGGGGCCCTCACCCTGCTGGACCGCCTGCTGGGCCGCGGGCCGCAGCGGAGGCCTGGCGGGGTCGAGCCCGGCTTCCTCGGGCGGCGGTGAGGCCGCCTGCGTACCGCGCGGCACGTCCGCCGTCTCCGGCTCCTGCGCCTGCGCGGCCTCGGTGTCGGGGTCCTCGTCGCCCTCCACCTCGGCGGCGGGCCCGTCCGGCCGTCCGGGGCGTATCCGCCCCTCACCGGCCCGGCTGCCCGCCCGCGACGGCTCGGCGGTGAGACGGGCGGAGACCGAGGGGCGGACCGACGCCGACGCCGAGTCGGACGGCATGGGGACGGCGGCGGCCGGTGGATCGTCGGCGGGCCGATCCTGCTCGCGCACGCCGTGCACGGGACCGAGGGTGGAGAGGGCGGCGGTACCGGGGAGGCCGTGTTCCGGCCGGTCGCTTCCCGGCCGGTCGTGTCCCGGGCCGCCGCCGTCGGGCTCGTTCCGGCCCGGCCGCCCGGGGCCCGGTGGCACGGCGCCCGGCAGCGCCGGCTCCCGCTGCTCCCGGTGCCCCGGAGCGGACGGGTGGACGGGGTCCCGCTCGGCGCCGTGGGCGGGCGGGGCGCCGTAGACGACGGCGACGGTGACGCCGTACGCCGGCAGAGCCGCCGCCGTGAGGAGGAGGAGCAGCAGCCGGACGCAGCGGAGCGCCAGTCGCAGGCATGGAGTCACGTCGGTGACCTCCCGGAGCCCAGGTGCCGTGACCGATGGAAACCCGACGGGGACAAGCCTCACATCCGGCGATCGGCGTGGCACGTCGGATTGCGCCGACGGGTCTAAAACGGTGGAGTGGCCACACAGGGGGCACCACGGTGATGAGGTGGCGGTGTGCGAGACAATGGCGGCATGGAGATGCCGAGGAACGAACGGTCGCCGGAGAATCCCCAGATCCTCGTCGTGGGGCAGGACGGGATGGCGCTCGGTGGCGGCGGGGACGAGGAGTCCCGCGAGACCCCGGTGACGGAGATGGTGGAACAGCCGGCCAAGGTGATGCGGATCGGCAGCATGATCAAGCAGCTCCTGGAGGAGGTGCGCGCGGCTCCCCTCGACGAGGCCAGCCGGGTGCGCCTGCGGGAGATCCACGCCAGCTCCGTGAAGGAGCTGGAGGACGGCTTGGCCCCCGAGCTGGTCGAGGAACTGGAACGGCTCTCGCTGCCGTTCACCGACGAGGTGACCCCGAGCGACGCGGAACTGCGGATCGCGCAGGCGCAGCTCGTGGGCTGGCTGGAGGGTCTCTTCCACGGGATCCAGACGACGCTGTTCGCCCAGCAGATGGCCGCGCGGGCCCAGCTTGAGCAGATGCGCCGCGCTCTCCCGCCGGGCGTGTCCGGTCCTGACGGGCTGGGTGACGACCACCGCGGCGGCGCCCACACGGGCGGGCCGTACCTGTAGGCGGCCCACCCGGCCCGGTCACGAGGTCATGACATCCGAAGGGCCCGGCGGACACCCGCCGGGCCCTCTCTGTGTCCGGTGCGGCCTCACCGCGCCCGGTACGGCGTCACTGCGGCGGATTGCCCGTCGACACGCTCAGGTCGATGGTGCCGACGTCGTCGGGGTCGACATCGGTGCCGTGGTCGGGGAACTGCTTCAGCACGGTCCCTTCGCCCCAGGTGGCGTCGTCCTCGTGGTCGATACGCAGCTTCCAGCCCGCGGCCTGGAGGCACTTCTTCACGGAGCCGATGTCCTTGTAGCGGAAGTCGGGCATCTCGACCTTCTTCGGGTCGGTGTACGACTCCTGCGGCTCGGTGCACTCCGACTTGTCGATCTGCCGCGTGGGGTCCGCCCCGCGGTAACCGGCCCGGTGCGAGGCGGACGCCGACGCGCTCGAACCGCCGGTCACGCCCTTGATGTCGTCACCGGCGTTCTTCAGCGTGAGCACGACGATCAGCCCTGCGACCGCGACGGCCACCACCGCGACCGAGCCGATCACCAGTGGCCTGCGCCGCTTGCCCCGCCCGGCACCGGGGGAGGCCGGGGTGGACTGCGGGGCGATCGTGTACGGCGGCGGGGTCGGGGCGGTCTGCGGGCCGTAGCCCACCGGGGGCGTCTGGTAGCCGCCCTGCTGGGGGTAGCCGTAGGCCGCGGCGGGCGCCGGGTGGCCGTACGGGTTCTGGGCCGGGGCATGCGGGTACGGCGTCTGCACCGGCCCGTGCGGCGCCTGGGCCGACCGGTCGACCGGCGGGAACACGGCGGAGGCGACGCCCGCACCGCTCTGTGCCGGCCCGGCGCCCGGCACGATGCTCGGCGGGACCGCCTGGAGGGACGCGGCGACGCGCAGGCACTCGTCGCGCATGGACTCGGCGGTCGGGAAACGCTCGTTCGGGTTCTTCTTCAGCGCGCGGGCGACCAGCGCGTCCACGGCCGGCGGCAGCGCGCGGTTGACCGAGGAGGGCGGCACCGGCTCCTCCTGCACATGCGCGTACGCGATCGCCAGCGGGGAGTCCGCGTCGAACGGCAGCCGCCCGGTCACCAACTGGAACAGCATGATGCCGACCGAGTACAGGTCGGAGCGCGCGTCCACTCCGCGGCCGAGGGCCTGCTCGGGCGAGAGGTACTGCGGGGTGCCGACGACCATGCCGGTCTGGGTCATCGAGGTGACCCCGGACTGCATGGCGCGGGCGATGCCGAAGTCCATGACCTTGACCACGCCGCGCCCGGTCATCATCACGTTGCCCGGCTTGATGTCGCGGTGGACCAGCCCCTTCTCGTGGCTGATCTCCAGTGCGGCGAGCACGTCGGCGGTGAGCTTCAGGGCCTTGTCGGCGGGCATCGCACCGTACTGCCGGATGTCCTCGGCCAGGACCGAGCCCAGCGGACGGCCCTCGACGTACTCCATGACGATGTACGGCGTCGCCATGCCGTTCAGCTCGTCCTCGCCCGTGTCGAAGACGGAGACGATGTTGGTGTGGGTGAGCTTGGCCACGGCCTGGGCCTCGCGGCGGAACCGCTCGCGGAAGGCCTGCTCCCGGCCGAGTTCGGTGTGCAGCGTCTTGATGGCCACCTGGCGGTCCAGCACGGCGTCGTACGCGAGGTGCACCGAGGCCATGCCGCCCTCACCCAGCAGGTCGCGCAGCTGGTAGCGGCCCCCGGCCAGCGCCTGCCCCGCGTACCGGCCGTGTGCGCCGTCCTGGCTCATCTGTCCGCGTCCCCCACTGGCCCTCCGGCGCCGTCACCGGCGAACAGGCCTTGATCGTGTGTCATTCCCGGCCAAGTCTGCCCCAGGGCACGGGCACGTCAAGCTCGGTGCCCGTTCCGTGACCGTACGCGCAAGAAGCGTCGCGCAAGCGTTACCGGTGTCGTACGACAGGCACACGGGATTTGCACGACAGCGCGTGCTAGAGGTTTCATGACCGGTCCGTCGCGGACCGGTCCGGGTTGCGGTTCCGGACCGGTGGCCCCCGCGGAGGCTGTAGCGTGGCCGACGGAGACCGTGACAACACCGCGCGCACCGCGGGCAGAAACGACGGCGAGGACTGATGGCACAGCAGCAGCGCTCTCAGGGCCCGTCCGACCCCGAGGCGACTGGCGGCGGCATGTCGGACGCGCCGGAGATGTGGGGCAACGGAGGGCTCGTCGGCGACGGCCGGTACCGGCTCACGCACCGGCTGGGCCGGGGCGGCATGGCCGAGGTGTTCGCGGCGGAGGACGTCCGCCTGGGCCGCACCGTCGCGGTCAAGCTGCTCCGCGCGGACCTGGCCGAGGACCCGGTCTCCAAGGCCCGCTTCACCCGCGAGGCCCAGTCGGTCGCCGGACTCAACCACCACGCGATCGTCGCCGTGTACGACTCCGGCGAGGACAGCGTGGGCGGCCAGTCCGTGCCGTACATCGTCATGGAGCTGGTCGAGGGCCGCACCATCCGCGACCTGCTGCTGAACGCCGAGGCGCCGGGCCCCGAGCAGGCCCTGATCATCGTCTCCGGGGTGCTGGAGGCGCTCGCCTACTCGCACCAGCATGGCATCGTGCACCGTGACATCAAGCCGGCGAATGTCATCATCACCCACAGCGGTGCCGTCAAGGTGATGGACTTCGGCATCGCCCGTGCCCTGCACGGCGCGTCCACGACGATGACGCAGACCGGCATGGTCATGGGCACCCCGCAGTACCTCTCCCCGGAGCAGGCGCTCGGCAAGGCCGTCGACCACCGCTCCGACCTGTACGCCACCGGCTGCCTGCTCTACGAACTGCTCTCGCTCCGGCCCCCCTTCACCGGCGAGACCCCGCTGTCGGTGGTCTACCAGCACGTCCAGGACATCCCGACGCCGCCGTCGCAGGTCGCGGACGGGACCTGCCCGCCGGAGCTGGACGGCCTGGTCATGCGCTCCCTCGCCAAGGACCCCGACGACCGGTTCCAGACGGCCGAGGAGATGCGCGGCCTCGTCCAGTACGGCCTCCAGATGCTGTACGAGCAGGGCGGCCACACCGGCACCTGGAACACCGGCCCGGTGGCGGCGCACGACGGCCGGCACGCCCCGGCGGCCGGCTTCGCCGGCACGACCGTCATGCCGCACCCGATGGACGCCTCGGGCACCGCGCAGATCCCGCAGCCGATCCTGCCGACGGGCTACGGCAGCGGCGACGACGGCGGCTTCGAGGGGCACGGCAACAAGGGCAGCGGACGCGGCAAGATGTGGATCCTGGCCGTCCTCGCGGTCGTCGCGATCGCGGCGGGCGTGGCGCTGGCGCTGAAGGGCGCCGGCGGCGACGGCGGCGGCAAGGGCACCGACACCAAGCCGTCGAGCACGCACTCCAAGAGCACCAAGCACGAGAAGCCCTCCGCGAGCCCGTCCGACGACGACACCGGCGCGCCCTCGGACCCCTCCACGCACACCGGCTCGGACACCGGAACCGGCACCGGCACCGGCAACGGCTGGCCGCCGGCGACCACGCCGTCGTACACCCCGTCGAAGCCGGCCGACTCCACCCCGACCGACGAGCCGACGGACCCGCAGACCTCGCAGTCCCAGCCCACGGACCCGACGAACGGCGGCACGGACACCGGCACCACCGACGGCGGCACGGACACCGGCACCACCGACGCGGGCACGGACGCGGGCACCGGTGACGGCGGTGCCACCGCGGGCACCACGACGGACGGCAGCACCACGGGCGACACCACCGGTTGAAGGACACCGACACCGACGGCGACCGGGACGGCGGTCCCCGCGGGCTGATCCCGCCCCCGGCCGCCCGCCCGGCTCACCGCACGAACGCGTCGCACACCGCGTCGTACTCGCGGGTCCACCACACCGCGAGCGCCGACGCGGCCGGGAACTGGCAGTCCGCGCGCGTGTCGCCGCGTTCGTAGTGCCAGCGCAGCATCCAGAAGTCGTTCAGCCGCTCCCACCACACCCGGTGCGCGGCTGCCGCCAGCTCCGCGGGCGGGGCACCGGCCGCATGCCGGTACGCGCGCGCGTAGGCACGCACTTTCGGCAGGTCCAGCGTCCCGCCGGGGCGGACGAAGAAGATCACCGCGGCGCGCACGGCCTCCTCCGCGCGCGGCTGCACACCGAGCCGGTCCCAGTCCACGATGGCCGCCGGAGCGTCGTCCTTGTAGAGCAGGTTGAACGGGTGGAAGTCGCCGTGCACCCAGCCCACCGAGCCGCCGCGCGGCGGGCGCCGGCCGGCGTGCTGCTCCAGGAGGGCGCGGCGTTCCAGCAGCCGGTGCCGGGCCAGCTCGTCGAAGGCGTCGGCGGGGCGGTGCCGGCGCACCCGGCCGAGCAGCGCGTCGATGAGGGCGAAGGTGTCGGCCGGGTCGGCGCTGCGCACGGGGTGGGGGCTCGACGCCGGTCGGGTGCGCCCCTTGGGTGGCATCACGCGCTCCAGACAGGCGTGTACGGCCCCCAGGAGCGCCCCCAGGCGGGCGCTCTGCCCGCGCGTCAGCTGGCCGCCGTGGCGGTGCCTGCCGTCGATCCAGGGGTGCAGGGCGTAGGCGTGGCCGCCGACGACGGCGACCGTACGGCCCTCGCGGTGGGCGAGCGGCGGGGCGACCGGGACGCCGAGGTCGGCCAGGCGCTGGGTGGCCCGGTGCCGGCGCTCGATGGCGGCCGGGTCGGCGGTGTCCGGGTCGAAATGGTGCTTGAGGAAGTAGCGGCCACGCGTGGTGCACAGCCGGTAGCCGCGGTTGAGCAGTCCCTGGTCCACCGGCTCACAGGTGAGGGCGGTACCCGCGCCGTACAGGCGCAGCAGGGCGCCCAGAGGGGGCGCGTGGGACTTGTGGGGTGGTACACATGAGCGCGGCACGCGCCAGATGGTAGGGCACTCGCTGCCCCTGTGAGCTGCGGGTTGTCACAGACAGTCGCTGACGGTCGCTTTCGGTCATGCGCGGGGCTTTTCCGTCGGCCGACGGGCGCCCGCAGGACGCGGGACGGATGAGGACGGGACGGTCGCGGGTGATGTCCCGACTTTTCCCACTTCATGTGCGAGGTCGGTCTCACATACGACTCTTCCCGTGACCTGGGTGCGCGGGATAACGTGCGGGTGCTCCGGACTACCGCAAGGCTGTGACCAGCACGCTTTCACCTCCCCTCGATTTACTTGGAAATCCAAGCAAAATCGCAGGTCAAAGGGGGTTTCACAGAAATGTGAAGCACTGGGTAACGTGTTGGTTGCAGGGCGCTCGCCGGGGCACCTGTCACGCCTGTTCCCGGCCGAGTGGCACCCACCCCGTGCCCGGTGGTCGGAACAGGTGAGCCGCACTGGCCTACCGGCAACCCCGGGGGCCGGAACGACGGAGGAGCACACGTGACCGTGGAGAGCAGTGCCGCGCGCAAGCCGCGACGCACCGCCGCAGGCAAGGCCGGCACGGCCGGCGACACGACCGGAGCCGCCGGCACCAAGCGCACCACCCGCAGCACCGCCGGGAAGGGCACCGACCCGGAACTGGTACAGCTCCTGACCCCCGAGGGCAAGCGGGTCAAGAACGCCGAGTACGACGCCTACGTCGCCGGCATCACCCCCGACGAGCTGCGCGGCCTGTACCGCGACATGGTGCTCACCCGCCGCTTCGACGCCGAGGCCACCGCCCTGCAGCGCCAGGGCGAGCTGGGACTGTGGGCCTCCCTGCTGGGCCAGGAGGCCGCCCAGATCGGCTCCGGCCGGGCCACCCGCGAGGACGACTACGTCTTCCCGACCTACCGGGAGCACGGCGTCGCCTGGTGCCGCGGTGTCGACCCGACCAACCTGCTCGGCATGTTCCGCGGCGTGAACAACGGCGGCTGGGACCCGAACAGCAACAACTTCCACCTGTACACGATCGTCATCGGCTCCCAGACGCTGCACGCCACCGGCTACGCGATGGGCATCGCCAAGGACGGCGCGGACTCGGCGGTCATCGCCTACTTCGGCGACGGCGCCTCCAGCCAGGGCGACGTGGCCGAATCGTTCACCTTCTCCGCGGTGTACAACGCCCCCGTGGTGTTCTTCTGCCAGAACAACCAGTGGGCGATCTCCGAGCCGACCGAGCGCCAGACCCGCGTCCCGCTCTACCAGCGCGCCCAGGGCTACGGCTTCCCCGGCGTCCGCGTCGACGGCAACGACGTGCTGGCCTGCCTCGCGGTCACCAAGTGGGCGCTGGAACGCGCCCGCAACGGCGAGGGCCCGACCCTGGTCGAGGCGTACACGTACCGCATGGGCGCCCACACCACCTCCGACGACCCCAGCCGGTACCGGGGCGACGAGGAGCGGCTGGCCTGGGAGGCCAAGGACCCGATCCTGCGTCTCCGCCGGTACCTGGAGGCCTCGAACCACACGGACGAGGGATTCTTCGCGGAACTCGAGGCCGAGTCCGAGACGTTGGGCAGACGAGTGCGCGAAGCGGTCCGCGCCATGCCCGACCCGGACCACTTCGCCATCTTCGAGAACGCGTATGCGGACGGGCACGCGCTCGTCGACGAGGAGCGTGCCCAGTTCGCCGCCTACCAGGCGTCGTTCGCGGAAGAAGGGGGTCACTGAGATGGCCGAGAAGATGGCGATGGCCAAGGCCATCAACGAGTCGCTGCGCCGCGCCCTGGACGCCGACCCCAAGGTCCTCGTCATGGGTGAGGACGTCGGCAAGCTCGGCGGCGTCTTCCGCGTGACGGACGGCCTCCAGAAGGACTTCGGCGAGAGCCGGGTCATCGACACCCCGCTCGCCGAGTCCGGCATCGTCGGCACCGCGATCGGCCTCGCCCTGCGCGGCTACCGCCCGGTGGTGGAGATCCAGTTCGACGGCTTCGTCTTCCCGGCCTACGACCAGATCGTCACCCAGCTCGCCAAGATGCACGCCCGCTCACTGGGCAAGGTCAAGCTGCCGGTCGTCGTCCGCATCCCCTACGGCGGCGGCATCGGCGCGGTCGAGCACCACTCCGAGTCGCCGGAGGCCCTGTTCGCGCACGTGGCGGGCCTGAAGGTCGTCAGCCCGTCCAACTCCTCCGACGCGTACTGGATGATGCAGCAGGCCATCCAGAGCGACGACCCGATCATCTACTTCGAGCCCAAGCGGCGCTACTGGGACAAGGCCGAGGTCGACCCCGAGGCGATCCCGGCCCCGCTGCACAAGGCCCGCGTGGTCCGCGAGGGCACGGACCTCACCCTGGCCGCCTACGGCCCGATGGTGAAGCTGTGCCACGAGGCCGCGGACGCGGCGGCAGAGGAGGGCAAGTCCCTGGAGGTCCTGGACCTGCGCTCGGTCAGCCCCCTCGACTTCGACGCCGTGCAGGCCTCGGTGGAGAAGACCCGCCGCCTCGTCGTCGTCCACGAGGCACCGGTGTTCTTCGGCTCCGGCGCGGAGATCGCCGCGCGGATCACCGAACGCTGCTTCTACCACCTGGAGGCACCCGTCCTGCGGGTCGGCGGCTACCACGCCCCGTACCCGCCGGCCCGCCTGGAGGAGGAGTACCTGCCCGACCTGGACCGCGTGCTCGACGCCGTCGACCGCTCGCTGGCGTACTGAGGAGAGGGTCGTGACGACGATGACGGAAGCGTCCGTACGCGAGTTCAAGATGCCCGACGTGGGCGAGGGACTCACCGAGGCCGAGATCCTCAAGTGGTACGTCCAGCCGGGTGACACGGTCACCGACGGCCAGGTGGTCTGCGAGGTCGAGACCGCCAAGGCGGCCGTCGAACTCCCCATCCCCTACGACGGCGTGGTCCGCGCACTGCACTTCCCCGAGGGCACCACGGTGGACGTGGGCACGTCCATCATCGCGGTGGCCGTCGAAGGCGCGGCAGCCCCCGAGGCCCCGGCCGAACCGGCCCGGGCCGTGCCCGCGCAGCCGAAGGAGGAAGCGAAGCCGGAGGGCCGCCAGCCGGTCCTCGTCGGCTACGGCGTGGCCACCTCCTCCACCAAGCGCCGCCCGCGCAAGGGCCCCGAGGTCACCGTTCCGGCGGCGGCGCAGGCGGTCCAGTCGGAGCTGAACGGCCACGGCGCGGTGGCGGACAAGGTCCGTCCGCTGGCCAAGCCCCCGGTGCGCAAGCTCGCCAAGGACCTGGGCGTCGACCTCGCCGCCATCACCCCCTCCGGCCCGGACGGCGTCATCACGCGCGAGGACGTCCACGCGGCGGCCACCCCGCGCACCGCCGAACCGGCGGCACCGGCCCCGACGGCCCCCGTGGCGGCCCCGGCGCCCGTGGCGTCGTACGACATCGCGCGCGAGACCCGCATCCCGGTCAAGGGTGTCCGCAAGGCGACCGCGCAGGCGATGGTGGGCTCGGCGTTCACGGCGCCGCACGTCACCGAGTTCGTGACCGTGGACGTGACGCGCACGATGAAGCTGGTCGAGGAGCTGAAGCACGACAAGGAGATGCAGGGCCTGCGGGTCAACCCGCTGCTGCTGATCGCCAAGGCCCTGCTGGTCGCGATCAAGCGCAATCCCGACGTCAACGCGTCCTGGGACGAGGCCGGCCAGGAGATCGTGCGCAAGCACTACGTCAACCTGGGCATCGCGGCGGCCACCCCCCGCGGCCTGATCGTCCCGAACATCAAGGACGCCCACGACAAGACGCTCCCGCAACTGGCGGAGGCGCTGGGCGAGTTGGTGACGACGGCCCGTGAGGGCAAGACCTCGCCCGCCGCCATGCAGGGCGGCACGGTGACCATCACCAACGTCGGCGTGTTCGGCGTCGACACCGGCACGCCGATCCTCAACCCGGGCGAGTCGGCGATCCTCGCGGTCGGCGCCATCAAGCTCCAGCCGTGGGTGCACAAGGGCAAGGTCAAGCCCCGCCAGGTCACCACGCTGGCCCTGAGCTTCGACCACCGCCTGGTGGACGGGGAGCTGGGCTCGAAGGTGCTAGCGGACGTCGCGGCCGTTCTGGAGCAGCCGAAGCGACTGATCACCTGGGCGTGAGGCTTCGGCCATCGCTTGGGCGGGAGGGCCTTCGGCAGGTAATCTCCGACCCTGTGGGGGACGGCCGCAACGTCTGTTTGCGACCGTCCCCCCGTTCTTTTCAGCCCTGGTTGAGTACGTACACCGGTGCGCCGTCATCGGTACCGCCCTGTGAGCGGATGCAGGCGTGCATGCGCAGCAGGCGCAGGCACGCGTTGACGTGGCGCACCGTCAGTCCCGTACGCGCCGCGATGGATTCCAGCGGTTCGCGCAGCTCACCCTTCTCGACCAGGATGGGGGCGATCACCACGGCGACCGTCCACACGTCCTCCGTCACGGACAGCCGCTGACGCCAGTCGGCCAGTACGGATTCCGTGGTGGGCGACGCGGTGAGGCGGCCCCCGGGGGCCGGACGCGTGAGGACGAGGGCGTCGAGCCGGTCCGCGATGCGTTCCATCGCCCGGACCATGGCCTGATGCACAGCGACCGTGGCCCTCTGGACCGCCAGCGTCTCCCGCTGGACGGCCAGCATCTCCTTCTGTACGGCGATCGAGTCGCGCTGCCCGCTCGCGAGCTCCTCGTCCAGTTGGAGGTTGTGCGCCTCCAGCCGGACGATGGCCTCCGCGACCTGCTCGGGCATGGCGTACGCGACGGGCGCCCCCGGTTCGGTCGGCTGCACCTCGGCCTCTTCGAGGGCGTAGGCACCCTCCCGCTGCACGGTCTCGATGACCTCGGCGACCCACTGCTTGAAGGGGGCGCAGGCGGGCTTGGTGCAGGCGCTGACGAGGAGGATGAGACCTTGCAGAGAGATGATATTCAGGTCTCGACGCCACTCCCTACCTGCGGGAATGCTGAGACCGTAAGCTCCAGTTACGGTCTCGAGAATCTCTCGATGGCTCTCGGGGACGTGGTCGGAGAGCGCCTGCCTCGAGTTGGTGTGCCCGAGTTCCTTGCACACATCCACCGCCGGGAACCAGTGACTTCCGTCCGGCATGGTCAGTCGGCGGACGCGGGCGCCGGTCGCGGCGTAGACGAAGTCGCTGACGTCGATCGCCTCACGCCGTGCTGCCGAGTCGGACTCGGACTGCTTCTTGGGTTCGTTCATGTGAACCACCTCCGCTGCGGAACGTAGAGCGGATGAAATGGAATATGCCAGTGGAAAAAGGGATGTTCACGATTGCGAGTGAAAAGCGGCGATATCGCTGGCCGGACACGGCGAAGGGCCCGTCGCATCGCTGCGACGGGCCCTTCGCTGTTCCGCCGGCGTCAGCCGAGCTTGGCGAAGCCGTAGGTGAGGAGCTTCTTCGCGTCCGTCGCGCGCTGGGTGATGGACGTGGAGGCGAGGACGGTGCCGATGACCGTCCTGCCGTTCCGGGTGGCGGCGAAGACCAGGCAGTACTTGGCCTCCGGGCCGGAGCCGGTCTTCACACCGATGGTGCCGCTGTAGCTGGACAGCAGCGTGTTGGTGTTGTCCCACGTCTTCATGGTGCGGGTGCTGCCGGTCTTCGTGATCGTCTTCGCGGTGTAGTGCTTCGTCTTGACGATCGTGCGGAACATGGAGTTCTTCATCGCGCTGCTGGCAAGCTTCGTCAGGTCGCGCGGAGTCGAGTAGTTGGCGCCATGCCCGATGCCGTCGAACGAGTCGAAGTGGGTGTTCGGCAGGCCCAGGCTCTTCGCTGTGCTGTTCATCTTGCCGATGAACGACTTCACGCGTGCTGCCCGCGTCGAGCCCGAGCCGAACTTGTCGGCGAGCGCGTACGCCGCATCACAGCCGGACGGCAGCATCAGCCCGTACAGCAACTGGCGGACGGTGACCTTGTCGCCGACGATCAACCCCGCGTTCGACGCGTAGTTGTTGTCGACGATGTAGTCGCTGTACGCCTTCTGGATCGTGACTTTGGAGTCGAGGTTGAGGTTCGACTGGGCGAGCACGACCTTGGCGGTCATGATCTTCGTGGTGGAGCCGGTGGACCGCTTGGTGTCGGCCGTCTTGGTGTACAGCGTCGAGCCGGTGGCGTCGTTCATCACGAAACCGCCCTTCGCCACGATCGAGGGCGTCGTGACGGCCTGCGCGGGCGCTGCGGTGAGGGCACCGGTCGCGAGCAGCGCGCCGGAGCTGACGGCGACGGCGGCGGCTCTGCGAAGGCGGGTGCCCTGAATGCCGGTAATCAAAGTGATATACCTCGAATGTCTTGAATGCCCTTGGTGTGCGGCCGAGTTGGCGTGGCAACGGAGCGGGCCGCACGTGTGTGACACGTAAGTAGCACAGAAGGTTGTGCGGTCGCTGCGGGGGGCGTTCGTCACGTCCGCATGATGGACTGGACTCCTGCTTGCGTACGTGATGTATCTATGCTGTCGGCATGACCACGGCCGTCGAGCAGTCCGCGCCCCAGTCCCTGAAACCGCCACCCGCTGCCGACCGCGTGTACGCCCATGTCAAACAGGGCGTGCTCGACCGCCACTACCAGGGCGGCACCCTGCTCACCGAGGGTGAGCTGGCCGAGGCCGTCGGGGTCTCGCGCACGCCCGTCCGGGAGGCGCTGCTCCGGCTGGAGGCCGAGGGCCTGATCCGCCTCTACCCCAAGAAGGGCGCCCTCGTCCTGCCCGTCTCCGCGCAGGAGATCGCCGACGTGGTGGAGACCCGGCTGCTGGTCGAGGAGCACGCGGCCCGCAAGGCCGTACCCGCCCCGCCGGGCCTGCTGGAACGGCTGACGGAGCTGCTGGCGCGGCAGAAGGCGCAGGCCGCCGCCGGTGACCTGGCCGCCGCCGCGGTCACCGACCGCTGCTTCCACGCCGAGATCGTGCGCAGCGGCGGCAACGAGATCCTCTCCCGGCTCTACGACCAGCTACGCGACCGCCAGCTACGGATGGGCGTCGCCGTCATGCACTCGCACCCCGACCGGATCGCCAAGACGCTCGCCGAGCACGAGGAGATCCTCGACGCGCTGCGCGCCGGGGACGCGGAGGCGGCCGTCGGGGTCGTGCACCGGCACGTGAGCTGGTTCTCGCACCTCGCGCGAGGTGAGGTCCGATGAGCGGTCCCGCGCGCAGCGCCACCCTTCCGGGCGATCCGCCCGGCGGGCGGGGCGCCGTCGCCGTGTGGTCCATAGGCGTGGCCGTCTACTTCGTCGCCGTCATCTTCCGTACGTCGCTGGGCGTGGCCGGACTCGACGCGGCCGCCCGCTTCCATGTGAACGCCTCCGCCCTGTCGACGTTCTCCATCCTGCAGCTCCTGGTCTACGCGGGCATGCAGCTACCCGTCGGCCTGCTGGTCGACCGGCTCGGCACCAAGAAGGTGCTGAGCATCGGGGCGGTGCTGTTCACCGCCGGGCAACTGGGCTTCGCCTTCTCCCCCTCGTACGGCACCGCGCTCGCCTCCCGGGCCCTGCTGGGCTGTGGCGACGCGATGACCTTCATCAGCGTGCTGCGGCTCGGCACCCGCTGGTTCCCGGCCCGGCGCGGACCGCTGGTGGCACAGCTCGCGGGGCTGGTCGGCATGGCGGGCAACCTGGTCTCCACCCTCGCACTCGCCCGGCTGCTGCACGGCATCGGCTGGACCCGGGCGTTCGCGGGCAGCGCGCTCGCGGGCGTGGTCGTCCTCGTCCTGACCCTGCTGTTCCTGAAGGACCACCCCGAGGGACACGAACCGGAGCCGTCGCCGCACCAGGGTTCGGTGTACGTCCGCCGGCAGATCGCCGCGGCCTGGCGGGAGCCGGGTACGCGGCTCGGAATGTGGGTGCACTTCACCACCCAGTTCCCGGCGATGGTGTTCCTGCTGCTGTGGGGGCTGCCGTTCCTGGTGCAGGCGCAGGGGCTCAGCCGGGCCACGGCCGGCGAGCTGCTCACCCTCGTCGTCCTGTCCAACATGGTGATCGGCCTGGTCTACGGCCAGATCGTCGCCCGGCACCACGCGGCTCGGCTGCCGCTGGCGCTCGGCACGGTGAGCGCGACGGCGCTGCTGTGGGCGGCCACGCTCTCCTACCCCGGGGAGCACGCGCCGATGTGGCTGCTCGTGGTGCTGTGCGCGGTGCTCGGGGCGTGCGGGCCGGCGTCGATGCTCGGCTTCGACTTCGCCCGGCCGGCCAACCCGCCCGAGCGGCAGGGCACCGCGTCCGGCATCACCAACATGGGAGGGTTCATCGCCTCCATGACGACGCTGTTCGCGGTCGGCGTGCTGCTGGACGCCACCGGGGACGACTACACCGTGGCCTTCTCCGCGGTGTTCGTGCTCCAGGCGCTCGGGGTCAGCCAGATCCTGCGGTTGCGGGGGCGGGCGGTTCGGCGGGAGCGGGAACGGTTGGTGGCCAGCCGGGTGGAGACGGTGCATGTGCCTGCGGCTTGAGGCGGTGGTTCGCCCACCCGCGCGCCGCCCGCTTCCAGTGGGCCGAGAGGCTGGGTGACCTGTGGGGGCGGGCGTCCGCCGGCGGCTTTCCGGCTGTCAGCGGCTGGCACCCCGCGCCACCTGGTTCACGCCCACCAGGCTCACCGGGCCGCCCCTTCTCCCGGACGGCGGACCCCTACGGCGTCACCGTGAAGTTGTGGAGGATGGCTGCTGCCAGGTCCTGGTCGCCCTCGGTCTTCACCCGGTCCGCCACCGCCTGGGGGGTGACCCGGCCGCAGGCCAGGCGGACGTAGGTCTCCCAGTCGAGGGTGAGCGTGGCCGCGGGGCCCAGGGCCGGGGCGGTTTCCACGGTGCCGCGGCCCTGGATGTCGACGCGGACGGTGCGCAGGAACTCGACCGGGCCGTGCACGTCGAACACGATCGCCGAACTGCGCGGGGCGTCCGCGTCCTTCGCGACGACCTTCGGCAGTGCGGCCAGCAGGACGTCCCGGGTGACGTACGCGCCGGGAGAGTCCAGGTTGCCGGGACGGCCGAGGGCCGTACGCAGGTCCTGTTCGTGCACCCACACGTCGAACGCGCGGGCGCGGTAGGCCTGTTCCAGGGTGATCTGGGTGCTGAGCGGGCCGCGCACCGTGGTCCCGGGGTCACGGGACTCGTTGCGTAGCTGGCGGTTGCGGCGGATGACGGTGTACTCCAGCTCGGCCGTCATCTCCGGCGCCGTGTGATGACGGCGGACGTCGACCTGCATCTCCATGTAGCGCTGGTGCTCGGTGGCGACGTGGAAGAGGTCGCGCGGCAGCGCGTGGATGGGGCGCGGGTCGCCGAGCATCTCGCAGTCGAGGCCGATGACGTGCGACACGATGTCCCGGACCGACCAGCCGGGGCAGGGGGTCCGCCGGTTCCACTCGCCCTCGACGAGCGACTGCACCATCTCGGATATCGCTTCGATGGAGTGCGTCCAGGCGTCGGCGTAGGGCTGGAGGGTGGGATGCAGACTCACGGAACGGGACCCCTCGGCGGTCGGTACACGGGCGGGTTGTGGCGGCGTTGCCAGCGGGCGGCGGCTGCACTTCGGCGGGTGTCTTGACGCTAAGTTACGCTGCGGAGAGGCACCCCGGCAGTGCTTTCGTGTGACGATCGTAGGCCTGTGTGGACGACTCGAATTGCCAGGACGGTGGTAGTGTGCGCGCCTCGCTGATCCAGATCGCCGTGGACGAGGGCGAAACGGTCGACTCCCGGCGGCGGCGGGCCGCCGCGCTGGTGCGGGAGCAGGCCGGTGCGGACCTCGTCGTACTGCCCGAACTGTGGACCACCGGCGCCTTCGCCTACGAGGACTTCGGCCGCGAGGCCGAACCGCTCGAAGGTCCGACGTACCAGGCGATGGCCGAGGCGGCGCGCGACGCGGGCGTGTGGCTGCACGCCGGCTCCGTCCCCGAACGGGCGGCGTCCGGCAGCGGCTCCGTCACCCAGGACGGCCCCCTCTACAACACGTCCCTCGTCTTCTCCCCCACCGGTGAACTGGCCGCGGCCTACCGCAAGATCCACCGCTTCGGCTTCGACAAGGGCGAGGCCGTGCTGATGGGCGCGGGCCGGGAGCTGGTGACGGTCCGGCTGCCCGGGACCACGCTCGGCCTGGCCACCTGCTACGACCTCCGTTTCCCCGAACTCTTCCGTGGACTGGTCGACGCCGGCGCCGAGATGCTGGTGATCCCGGCGGGCTGGCCCGAGCGGCGACGCGCGCACTGGACGCTGCTGGCTCAGGCGCGAGCGGTGGAGAACCAGGCGTTCGTGCTCGCTTGTGGAACGGCCGGGACCCACGCCGCAGTTCCGCAGGCGGGTCACTCGATCGTGGTGGATCCGTGGGGCGAGGTGCTCGCCGAGGCGGGTCCCGGCGAGGAAATCCTCACGGTCGACCTCGACCCGGCGAAGGTGTCCGCCACCCGCGAGCAGTTCCCGGCACTGAAGGACCGGGTCCTCGGTCTCCAGGCACCCCCCGGCTGGTCCCGCCACGCCGGGGTCAGTTCTCCTCCCCTTCCTTCTCGGCGAGGTGGATGACGCACACCGCCACCGCGATCAGCAGCGCCGGGTCGGCGTCCTCCCGTACGACGTCGACGCCGTAGGTGTCGCGCACGGTCAGCCAGCGGCGGGAGATCACCGCGAGGAGTTCGCCGTCGTACTCGACGGCGAACTCGCGGTCCAGGATCTTGCCGCTGACGTCCAGTTCGGTACCGTCCGCCAGCGAGACCCGGTAGTGGTTGCGCAGCAGGGACAGCCGTTTGCGCCTGATCCTGGCCAGGGCCTCGCCGTCCCGTTCGATCACCATCGTGTCGCGCAGGGCGAACATCTTCTGGTGGATGTCGATCAGGATCCGGCCCTGGGCGTCCTTCAGCTCGAAGGTGTCCCGTAGCCGCATCGCCTTGCCGTCGACGAGGAACACCTTCCGGCCGTGCTCGTCCTCGATCCACCAGTCGTCACCGATGCCGAGGATCCGGTCGCGTACGAGGAATCTCATACGGGTCATGCTTCCCCGGCACCGGCTGATCGTCACAGGGCCGTCACCGCCGGCGCAGAGCGGCCTGTCCGCGCCGGCCCCGCGACGGCGCCCGCGCACCCCGGGTCACCCGACGGCCGCCCCCACCGCCCCTGCCTCCGCCCGTTCCGCCGGCCCTCCGCCGAACCGCCTCCGGTACGCCGACGGGCTCAGCCCCGTCTCCCGCCGCAGCCGCGCCCGCAGGTTGGCCGCCGTACCCAGGCCGCTGCGCGCCGCCACGACGTCCAGCCGCTCCTCGCCCCGCTCGATCAGCCGGCATGCCAGCGCCACGCGCTCCCCGGTGAGCCAGGCCAGCGGGGTCGTACCTAGCTGGCTGCGGAACCGGCGGTGCAGGGTGGCCGGGGAGACGGCCGCGCGGGCGGCGAGAGCCGCGACGGTCAGCGGCTCGCCCAGCCGTTCCTGGGCCCAGGCCAGCAGCGGGCCGAGCGACGCGTCGGGCACCTCGGGCACCGGACGCTCCACGAACTGCCGCTGCCCGCCGTCGCGGTGCGCGGCGAAGACGAGCCGGCGGGAGACGGCGTTGGCCGTCTCCGCGCCGTGGTCCTGCCGCCAGATGTGCAGGCCGAGGTCGAGCGCGGCGGCGCTGCCCGCGGCGGTGAGGATGTCACCGTCGTCCACGAAGAGCACGTCCGGCTCCAGCAGTACCCGCGGATGCAGCTCCCGGAAGGCGTCCGCCCACATCCAGTGGGTGGTGGCGCGGCGCCCGTCCAGCAGGCCCGCCTCGGCGAGCGCGAAGGTGCCGGTGCAGAAGGCGACGACACGGGCACCACGCGCGTGCGTGCGGCGGATCGCGGCCAGGACGTCGGGCCCGCGCGGTACGACGTTGTCGGGACGGCCGGGGACCACCAGGGTGTCCGCCCCGTCCACCGCCTCCACCCCGGGCAGGCCGCTCATGGTGAAGAAGCCGTGGTTCATCCGCACCGCGCGCGTGGGCGCGCACAGCGTCACCTCGTAGCGGGGCTCTCGCAGGCCCAGCTCCGGCCGGGGCAGCCCGAACAGCTCGGTGGCGACGCCGACCTCGAACGGGTTCGTGCCCTCGTCGACGATCACGACGACGCGGTGCGGGGCCTGCGAGGATCGTTGCGGCATGTGCGATTCCTAGCACTCGTGGGACGGTCCCGTCACGCGCACGATGAGCGCATGGAACCGATCTCCCTGGAAACGGCCCTCGCCTCCTTCACCGAGCGGTGGAGCCCCCGCATCGTCACGACCGTCAACGACTACGACGTGCGCGTGACGAAGGTGGAGGGCGAGCACGTCTGGCACGTCCACGACCACACCGACGAGTTCTTCCTGGTCCTCGCCGGCGAACTGCACATCGGCCTGCGCGAGTCCACCGGTGAGCGCACGGTGGTCCTGCCCCGGGGGTCGGTGTTCACCGTCCCGCGCGGCACCGAACACAGGCCGTACGCGCCCGTACCGACCGAGATCCTGCTCTTCGAACCCACCGGCACCCTCACCGTCGGCGACCGGCACGAGGACGTCCCCGGCCACGTGGACGCGACCACGGGCCACGCGCTCACCTGACGGGGCCTCATGGGGGGGGGCTCACCGGGCCGGCCGCACCGGACGGGATCCCGCCGGGCCGGGCCCCACCTGACCGGGCACCGGAATCCGCCGGGCCACCGGGTGATGCCCGGGTGAACTTCCCGTTCTCCCGCGGCGGGCGACCAACCGGCGGGCGGGCCGGCGAGTCGGACCGGACGGAAGTCGGCGACCACGCCGAACCGTTCCTCCCGGAGGTCCGCCATGTCCGCTCGCCCCGACCGCCACCGGCCCGTACGCACGCTCGCCCTGGCCCTCGGCACGGCCGCCGCCCTGGCCGTGCCGTGCGCTCTGACCGGCAGCGCCGCCGCGGCCGTCCCCGTGTCCACCCGCACGGCCGTCCCCCCGGCCACCGCCGAGGTCAACCGGTACGGCTGGCAGCTCGCCTACACGGCCGCGCCCGGCCAGACCAACAGGGCGGCCGTCACCGCGTCCCGCACCGGCGGCGGCGCCGGCATCACCTATGTGATCGACGACGTCGTGCCGATCGGCGCGGGCGACGGCTGCGCCCACCCGGACGCCGCCGATCACACCAAGGTCTCCTGCACGGTCACCGCCGAGGAGAGCCAGGACCCGTACGCCGCCCTCACGATGGACCTCGGCGACCGCGACGACACGGTCGCCTACGCGAACCACACCGGCCAGGTGTACTGCTTCGCCGAGATCTCCCTGGGCGCCGGCGACGACAGGCTCACCGACAGCGGGCGCCTGGACGGCAACGACGTCTCGGGCGGCGCGGGCGACGACACCCTCACGGTCGGCGAGGCGGGGCTGGCCTTCGGCGGTGACGGCGACGACACGGTCCACGCGAACGGCGACCTGGTCATCGCGAGGGGCGGCAGGGGCGACGACGTCCTGCGCGGCGGCGCCGGCGGCCAGGACCTGTCCGGCGACGACGGCACCGACACCCTCTACGGCGGGACCGGCACCGACACCCTGTACGGCGGCAGGGGCGACGACGTCCTGTACGGCGGCGCCGGCGACGACAGGCTCTACGGCAACAGCGGGAACGACAGGCTGTACGGCGGCACCGGCCGGGACACGCTCTCCGGCGGCCCCGGCCGCGACGTGGTCCACCAGGGCTGACGACCGGACGGCCCGGAGTCGTCCACAGGCGCCGGACCGGTCGTCGGCGCCGGATGGCACCCTTGGCACCATGAGCGACTCCGCGCCCCGACGCGTCCGCGTCCGCGCTCCCGAGCTGGCCGGCAGGGGCGGTTGGATCAACACCGGCGGGAAGAACCCGACGCTCGCCGACTTCCGCGGCCGCATCCTGGTCCTGGACTTCTGGACCTCCTGCTGCATCAACTGCCTGCACGTCCTGGACGAGCTGCGGGAGCTGGAGGAGAAGCACCGGGACACGGTCGTGGTGATCGGGGTGCACTCGCCGAAGTTCGTGCACGAGGCCGACCACCGGGCGGTCGTGGACGCGGTCGAGCGGTACGCCGTGGCGCACCCGGTGCTGGACGACCCGGGAGCTGGTCACCTGGAAGCAGTACGCGGTCCGGGCCTGGCCGACGCTCGTCGTCATCGACCCCGAGGGGTACGTCGTCGCGCAGCACGCGGGCGAGGGGCATGTGCACGCCATCGGGCGGCTGGTGGAGGAGCTGGCGGCCGAGCACGAGGCGAAGGGCACCCTGCGCCGCGGTGGCGGCCCGTACGTGCCGCCGGAGCCGGAGCCGACGACGCTGCGCTTCCCCGGCAAGGCGCTGCTGCTGCCGTCGGGGACCTTCCTGGTCAGCGACACCACCCGGCACCAGGTGGTGGAGCTGGCCGAGGACGCCGAGACCGTCGTACGCCGGATCGGTTCCGGTGCGCGGGGGTTCGCCGACGGCGGTCCGCGGGAGAGGCGTCCTTCAACGAGCCGCAGGGCCTCGTGCTCCTCGACGACGGCGCGGTGGTCGTCGCCGACACCGTCAACCACGCCCTGCGCCGCCTGGATCCGGCCACGGGCGAGGTGACCACCCTGGCGGGGACGGGGAAGCAGTGGTGGCGGGGTTCGGCGACCTCGGGTGCGGCCCGTGAGGTGGATCTGTCCTCACCGTGGGACGTGGCGGTCTTCGGCGGCCGGGTGTGGATCGCCATGGCGGGCGTCCACCAGCTCTGGACGTACGACCTGGCCGCCCGCACGGTCGCCGTGGAGGCGGGCACCACCAACGAGGGCCTGGTGGACGGTCCCGCCGCGGAAGCCTGGTTCGCCCAGCCGTCCGGGCTCGCGGCCACCGCCGACCGGCTGTGGCTCGCCGACTCAGAGACGAGCGCCCTGCGCTGGGTGGATCACGACGGGCGGGTGCACACGGCCGTCGGGACCGGGCTGTTCGACTTCGGCCACCGGGACGGTGCCGCGGACCAGGCCCTGCTCCAGCACCCGCTGGGTGTCACGGCCCTGCCGGACGGTTCGGTGGCCGTCGCCGACACGTACAACCACGCCCTGCGCCGCTACGACCCGGCCACCGGCGAGGTGACCACGCTCGCCACCGATCTGCGCGAGCCCGGCGACGCGGTCGTCGACGGCGCGGACATCGTGGTCGTGGAGTCGGCGCGGCACCGGCTGACCCGGCTGCGGCTGCCGGAGGAGGCGGTGCGGGTGGAGCCGGTCGCCCACCGCACCCGGCCGGCCGCCACGGAGGTCGCTCCCGGCCGCCTCCGCCTGGAAGTGATCCTCGAGGTCCCCGCGGGCCGCAAACCCGACACGAGCTACGGGTCCGCCACCCGCCTGCTGGTCTCCGCCACACCGCCCGGGCTGCTGCTCAAGGGCGAGGGAGCCGACACGGACCTCTTCCGCGAGCTGGAGCTGAACCCGGCCGTCCCGGAGGGCGTCCTGCACGTCTTCGCGACGGCGGCATCCTGCGACGACATCGCGTCCGACGGCGCCTCTGCCGAGGACGCCGACGCCCACCCCGCCTGCCATGTCCGCCAGCGGGACTGGGACGTCCCGGTCCGCCTCACCGAGGGCGGTGCGGACCGCCTGCCGCTCGTCCTGGCGGGCCTGGACGAGCAGGAGGCGGTGCGTCAGACGCCGTAGCCGTCGGAGTAGCCGTCGACGTGGTGGTGGCGGGATTCCTCCTCCACCACCGGTGTCGTCGGCACCACGACGCGGCGGCGGCGCGCGATGCCGCTGAACGTCGCCACGCCGATCAGACCCACGGCCATCAGGATCAGCCCGACCACGGTGACGTTGACGCCCGTCATGTGCCAGTCGGTCGCGAACGTCAGGATGGCCCCTACGGCGATGAGGATGATGCATCCGCCGAGACCCATGAGACCTCGCCTCCCCTTCCGGTTCCGGAATCTCCGGTGCCGTGCGGGTACCCGGCGCGGGCCCGACTAGGCCGCGTCACCGAACTCCCTTCCGTCCAGGGGACGTACGGGAGTCCGGCGAAGCGTGATCTAGCCCTCCAGGAAGGCCGTGAGGGCGTTCGCGAGGAGGAACGGATCGTCCGCGCCGCACAGTTCGCGCACGCTGTGCATGGAGAGGATCGCGACGCCGATGTCGACCGTGCGGATGCCGTGCCGGGCCGCGGTGATGGGGCCGATGGTGGTGCCGCACGGCATGGAGTTGTTGGAGACGAAGCTCTGGAAGGGGACGTCCGCCTTCTCGCAGGCCGCGGCGAACACCGCGCGGCCCGAACCGTCCGTGGCGTAGCGGTTGTTGACGTTGACCTTGAGGATGGGGCCGCCGTTGACGCGCGGGTGGTGCGTCGGATCGTGCCGCTCGGCGTAGTTGGGGTGCACGGCGTGGCCCGTGTCGGAGGACAGGCAGACCGTGCCGGCGAAGGCCCGGGCCCGGTCCTCGTACGTCCCGCCGCGCGCGAACACCGAGCGTTCCAGGACCGATCCGAGCAGCGGGCCGTCGGCGCCGGTGTCCGACTGGGAGCCGTTCTCCTCGTGGTCGAAGGCGGCCAGCACGGGGATGCGGGTGGGCGGGGTGCCGGCGGCGGCGACGGCGGTCAGCGCGGCCACGCCGGCGTGCACGGACAGCAGGTTGTCCATGCGCGGGCCGGCGACCAGCTCCCGGTCCCGGCCGAGGTAGGCGGGCGGCTCGACGGGGTGCGCCATCAGGTCCCAGCCGGCGACCGAGCCCGCGGCGAGGCCGGCCTCCTGCTCCAGGAAGGCGATCAGGTCGCCGTCGCGCACCTCGCCGAGGCCCCACACCGGCTGGAGGTGGCGCTGCTTGTCCAGCTTGAGCCCCTCGGCGGAGACCGAGCGGTCCAGGTGGATGGCGAGCTGCGGCACCCGCAGCAGCGGCCGGTCCACGTCGACGAGGGCCGAGGAGCCGTCGCGCAGGGTGAGCCGGCCGGCCAGGCCCAGGTCGCGGTCCAGCCAGGAGTTGAGCAGCGGGCCGCCGTAGATCTCCACGGCGACCTGGCGCCAGCCGTGCGCCCCGCTGTCGGGGCGGGGTTTGACGCGCAGGCTGGGGGAGTCGGTGTGGGCGCCGATGATGTGGAACGGGGTGTGCGGCTCGGCGCCCTCGGGGACGTACCAGGCCACGATCGCGCCGCCGCGCAGCACGTACCGGCCGCCGTGCGTGCCGTCCCAGGCGTCCGTCTCGGCGACCTGCCGGAAGCCTGCCTTCTCCAGCCGCTCGGCGGTGTTCGCGACGGCGTGGTACGGCGTGGGGCTCGCCGCCAGGAAGGTCATCAGGTCGTCGGTGTGGCCGCGGTCGAAGCGGGCTGCTGCGCTCATGGGTTCACCTTAACGACGTGCACGGGCCCGCTCCCGGTGGGAGAGCGGGCCCGTGCGGCCAATCAACGGATACGGACGCCGGATTCCGGTTTGTGCTCCGGGGCCGGGCGGGGGCCTAGAACGCGGCCTCGTCCAGCTCCATCAGGTCCAGCTCGACGCCGGCGGCGACCTTGCGGGCGAGCGTGACGCCCGGCAGGACGTTCGCCGCGAAGAACTTCGCCGCGGCGATCTTGCCGGTGTAGAACGCCTTGTCCTTCGCCGAGGCCGTGACCAGCTTCTCGGCGGCGATCGCGGCGCCCCTGAGCAGCAGGTAGCCGACGACGACGTCACCGGAGGCCATCAGCAGGCGGGTGGTGTTCAGGCCCACCTTGTAGATGTTCTTGGTGTCCTGCTCGGTGGCGGCGAGGTCGGTCAGCATCAGGCCGACGATTCCCTCCAGCTCCACGGCGGCCTTGGCCAGGTGCTCGCGGGCGCCGGCCAGGTCCTCGCCGCCGGTGCCGAGCGCGAGGAACTTCTTGATGTCCTCGGCGAGCGAGTTCAGCGCGGTGCCCTGGTTGCGGACGATCTTCCGGAAGAAGAAGTCCTGGCCCTGGATCGCCGTGGTGCCCTCGTACAGGGTGTCGATCTTGGAGTCCCGGATGTACTGCTCGATCGGGTACTCCTGGAGGAAGCCGGAGCCGCCGAAGGTCTGCAGCGACTGGGCGAGCTGCTCGTAGCCCTTCTCGGAGCCGTAGCCCTTGACGATGGGCAGCAGCAGGTCGTTCAGCGCGTGCTCGGCGGAGGCGTCCTCGCCGTTCGCCTCCTTGAGCTGGATGGCGTCCTGGACCGAGGCGGTGTGGAGCACGAGGGCGCGCATGCCCTCCGCGTACGCCTTCTGCGTCATCAGCGAGCGGCGCACGTCGGGGTGGTGGGTGACGGTGACCTTGGGCGCGGTCTTGTCCATGAAGTTGGCCAGGTCCGGACCCTGGACGCGCTCCTTGGCGTACTCCAGCGCGTTGAGGTAGCCGGTGGAGAGCGTGGAGATCGCCTTCGTGCCGACCATCATGCGGGCGAACTCGATGATGCGGAACATCTGGCGGATGCCGTCGTGCTTGTCACCGATCAGCCAGCCCTTGGCGGGGTGCTTGTCGCCGAAGGTCATCTCGCACGTGTTGGAGGCCTTGAGGCCCATCTTGTGCTCGACGTTGGTGGCGTAGACGCCGTTGCGCTCGCCCAGTTCGCCGGTCTCGAAGTCGAAGAGGTACTTCGGGACGAGGAAGAGGGACAGGCCCTTGGTGCCGGGGCCGGCGCCCTCGGGGCGCGCGAGGACGTAGTGGAGGATGTTCTCCGACATGTCGTGCTCACCCGAGGTGATGAAGCGCTTCACGCCCTCGATGTGCCAGGAGCCGTCCTCCTGCTGGACCGCCTTGGTGCGGCCGGCGCCCACGTCGGAGCCCGCGTCGGGCTCGGTGAGCACCATGGTGGAGCCCCACTGCCTGTCCACGGCGACCTTGGCGATGTGCTTCTGGACCTCGTTGCCCTCCTCGAAGAGGATGCCGGCGAACGCGGGGCCCGAGGAGTACATCCACACGGCCGGGTTGGCGCCCAGGATCAGCTCGGCGTAGGCCCAGATGAGGGAGCGGGGCGAGGTGGTGCCGCCGATCTCCTCGGGCAGGCCGAGCCGCCAGTACTCGGAGTCCATGAAGGCCTGGTAGCTCTTCTTGAACGACGCGGGGACCGGCGCGGTGTTGGCCTCGGGGTCGAAGACGGGCGGGTTGCGGTCCGCGTCGGTGAAGGACTCGGCCAGCTCGTTCTCGGAGAGGCGGGTCAGCTCCTCCAGGACGCTCTTGGCGGTCTCGACGTCCATCTCCTCGAACGGGCCGGTGCCGTACACCTTGTCGCGCCCCAGTACCTCGAAGAGGTTGAACTCGATGTCGCGGAGATTCGACTTGTAGTGCCCCATGGTGACGGCTCCGTAGAGAGATCGGCGAGGCACTGACTCCTCGCACCTAGTTCGCATACCAACAAGTAGCTACGATGATGCTACCCGCCGGTAATAAGAAGCAACCCCTGCCGGTGAAGTGTGAGAAGGGTCTACCCGGCCGAACCCCTGGACAGGGCTGCCCGGCGGTCCGGGTGACCGGCCGAGGACGGGTGACCGGCCGGTATGCCCGCCCCGTGCGCCCCGGGGTGCCGCCGTGCCCCGGACGGCGTCCTTCCCGGGTCGCCGCCTCGGTACGCTTGCGCGCATGTACGGATACGGCCAGCCGATGGACGGGGGCACTGCCCAGCAGCAGTACGCCTCGCCGCAGCAGCAGATGCCGGGCGGAGCGGGCGGGTACGGCCAGCAGCCGCCGCTCTACCCGGAGCCGTCCCCGCCCTCGCTCGCGGACGCGGTGCGCGCCTTCACCACGGGTCAGATGGCCGCCGAGGACTTCCAGCAGATCTTCGCCACCTCGAAGGTGTACTGCCCGCGCGGCGACACCCCCGGCTTCCTGGCCCTGCACAACACCCAGCAGCCGGTGATCCCGATGTTCACCTCGCTCAAGGAGCTGCGCCGGTACGCGGGCAAGGAGTCCAAGTACTTCGTCATCACCGGCGCCGAGGTGATCGACCTCCTGCCGACCGGCTACGGCTTCGTCCTGGACATGGAGGGCGAGCACCGGATGGTCTTCGACGCCAAGGCCGTCGAGCAGATGGTGGATTTCGCGATGCGCCGGATGTACGGCGGCTGAACGCCCCGTCTTCGCCCAGGCCGAACGGGTGGCCCGGAGGGAATGTCCTCCGGGCTTTCTCTGTTCTGGGGAGCAAGAAGTTCAATCGTCAACTAAAGTGGGCGTACCTAGGAGGTACCCATGCCTGCAGTGACTGTCGAGAACCCGTTGACGCTGCCCCGTGTGACCGCTCCCGCCGACGCCGTGGCACGTCCCGTGCTCACCGTCACGACCGCGCCGAGCGGTTTCGAGGGCGAGGGCTTCCCGGTGCGCCGGGCGTTCGCGGGGATCAACTACCGCCACCTCGACCCGTTCATCATGATGGACCAGATGGGCGAGGTGGAGTACGCGCCGGGCGAGCCCAAGGGCACCCCCTGGCACCCGCACCGCGGCTTCGAGACGGTCACGTACATCATCGACGGGATCTTCGACCACCAGGACAGCCAGGGCGGCGGCGGCACCATCACCAACGGCGACACGCAGTGGATGACGGCGGGCTCGGGCCTGCTGCACATCGAGGCGCCGCCGGAGTCCCTCGTCGTGTCCGGCGGCCTCTTCCACGGCCTCCAGCTCTGGGTGAACCTCCCGGCCCGCGACAAGATGATGGCGCCCCGCTACCAGGACATCCGCGGCGGCAACGTCCAGTTGCTCACCTCCCCCGACGGTGGCGCGCTGCTGCGTGTCATCGCCGGTGAACTGGACGGCCACGCCGGCCCCGGCATCACCCACACCCCGATCACGATGGTCCACGCGACGCTCGCGCCGGGCGCGGAGCTGACCCTGCCCTGGCGGGAGGACTTCAACGGGCTGGCGTACGTCCTCGCGGGCCGTGGCGCGGTCGGTGCGGAGCGCCGCCCGGTCCACATGGGCCAGACGGCCGTCTTCGGCGCCGGATCCTCGCTGACCGTCCGCGCGGACGAGAGGCAGGACGCCCACACCCCGGACCTGGAGGTCGTCCTCCTCGGCGGACAGCCCATCCGTGAACCCATGGCGCACTACGGCCCGTTCGTCATGAACACCCGCGAGGAACTCCAGCAGGCCTTCGAGGACTTCCAGAAGGGCCGCCTGGGCACGGTCCCGGCGGTGCACGGGATGTCGGAGGGCGGGCTGTAGGCCTGCCTCGCCGGAGCCTCCCGCGACGAGCCCCGTCCGCACACGGACGGGGCTCGTCCGCGTGTGCCGCCCGGCCCGGTCCGTCCCGGCCGCCCGTGCGTACGTGTGCTCGCCGGGCCGCGCGGCCGTCACCCGGACCTCCCTCCCGTGCTCACCCGCCCGGCCCCCGGTCGTAGGACAGGCGCCGGGGTGTGTGGTCGGGTGGGGGTGTGCTTCTGTTGCCCGCGGCCGTTCGGCGGCTCGCTGCCTGGTGCGTCGTGCTGCTGCTCGTCGCGGGGGTGGGCTGGGTCGGGGTGCGGCTGTGCGCGGAGCTGCGTACGGCCGTCACGCCGGTGCTGCTCGCGCTGCTCGGGACCGCGCTGCTCGGGCCGCTGTACCGGCGGCTGGTGCGGGCCGGGGTGCAGCCGTCGGTCGCGGCCGGGCTGACCTGCGTGGCCGTGGTGGCCGTCGTCGGCGGTGCCCTGTACATCATCGTCGCCGCGCTGATCGACACCGGCGGGCAGATCCTCGCCTCGCTGCGGGCCGGCGCCCACAGCGTCACGCGGCACTTCGGGGCCGCCGGGTCCGGGCTCGGTGATTTCCCCGGCAACGCGCGCAAGCTGCTGGGGCGGTTCGGCGGGACCGCCGTGTCCAACGTCATCAGCGGGGTCGGTCTCGTCGGCGAGACCGTCGCCATGGCCGTGCTCGCGCTGCTGCTGGTCTTCTTCTTCCTGCGCGACTCCCAGCGGGCCGTGGCCGCCGCGAGGTCGCTCGCGCCCGGCGGCACCGCCGACACCGTGGAGGCCATCGGCCGGCGGGCCTTCGCCGCGGTCGAGGGGTTCATGCGCGGGACCACCCTCATCGCCCTCATCGACGCCCTGTGCATCACCGTCGGCCTGCTCGTCCTCGGGGTGCCCGGCGCGGTCGGGCTGGGGGCGCTCGTCTTCGTCGGCGCCTACATCCCGTACCTGGGGGCGTTCGTCTCCGGTGCGGTGGCGGTGCTGGTCGCCCTCGCCGACCGGGGTTTCGTCATCGCGCTGTGGGCGTTCGGGGTGGTGCTCGCCGTGCAACTGCTGGAGGGGCACGTGCTCCAGCCGGTGATCCAGAGCCGGACCGTGCAGATGCACCCGGCCGTGGTGCTGCTGGCGATCACCGCGGGCGCCTCCGTAGCGGGCGTCCTCGGCATGCTCCTCTCGGTCCCGCTGACCGCGGCGGCCTTCGGGGTCGTACGGGAGTTGAAGGAACGTCACACGGCAGGGTCCGGGCCGTCCGCCGACGCGTCCGGCGGCTCGTAGAGGACGAACCAGATGCTCTTGCCCTCGCCCCGCGGGTCCACCCCCCACCCGTCCGCGAGCAGCTCGATCAGCATCAGGCCGCGGCCGGAGGAGGCCAGTTCGCCGGGGCGGCGCTTGTGCGGGAGGTCGTCGCCGGTGTCGAAGACCTCCACCCGCAGCCGCCGCCCGCCGCCCTCGCCGGTGACCTCGGCGAGCAGCAGTGCGTCGGCGTCGGTGTGCACCAGCACGTTGGTGACCATCTCGGAGACCAGCAGCACCGCCGAGTCCACCTGGTCGGCCGACGCCCAGTCGTGCAGCAGGTCGCGCAGGTACTGACGCGCCTCGGCGATCCGCTCGGGTTCGTCCTGCCCCACCGACAGCAGCGTGCGCCGCACCCTGGGCGGTACGGCCGTGTCCTGTACGGAGGCGGCCGAGCAGCCGCCGTCCGCACCGGGCCGGCAGAGCAGCAGCAGCGCGATGTCGTCCTCACGGCGGTCGGCCAGCGGGCCGGTGGTGTGGTGGGAGGACGGCCCGTGCACGCCTTGCACCAGCGCGTCGGCCAGCGTCTCCAGGTCGTCCTGATGCTCCTCCAGGATCGCCCGCAGCCGGTGCCAGCCGCTGGCCATGTCGTGTCCGCCGGTCTCGATCAGGCCGTCGGTGCACAGCATCAGCGTCTCGCCGGGTTCGAGGGCGAACCGGGTCGTCGGGTAGTCGGCGTCCGGGTCGATGCCCAGGGGCAGTCCGCCCGCCGTCGGCCGCAGCATCACCGTGCCGTCGGCCATCCGGATCACCGGGTGCGGATGCCCGGCGCGGGCGATCTCCAGCATCCCGGTCGCCGGGTCGACCTCGCCGTACAGGCAGGTCGCGAACCGCAGGTCGGTCATCTGTTCGTCGTGCGTGATGCCGTGCAGGAAGCGGGAGGCGCGGGTGAGGACGGCGTCCGGGCGGTGTCCCTCGGCGGCGTAGGCGCGCAGTGCGATGCGCAACTGGCCCATGAGCCCGGCGGCGCGGACGTCGTGGCCCTGGACGTCGCCGATGACCAGCGCGAAGCGGCCGGAGGGCAGCGGGATCATGTCGTACCAGTCGCCGCCGACCTGGAGTCCGCCGCCGGTCGGGATGTAGCGGGCGGCCACCCGCATGCCCGGGATCTCGGGGCCCAGCGACGGCAGCATGGAGCGCTGGAGCCCGTCGGTCAGCTCCCGCTCGGACTCGGCGGTGCCGGCTCGGGACAGGGCCTGGGCGAGCATCCGGGCGACCGTCGCCAGCACGGCCCGCTCGTCGGGCGTGAACGCCACCGGATAGGTGAAGCCCGCCATCCAGGTGCCCATGGTGCGCCCGGCCAAGGTCAGCGGCAGGAACGCCCAGGACCGGCGGGCGAAGTGCCGGGCGAGCGGCCAGGTGGCCGGGTAGCGGGCCTTGTACTCCTCGGGGGAGGACAGGTAGACCGCGCGGCCGGTGCGGACCACCTCGGTCGCCGGGTAGTCGGTGGTCAGCGGCATGTACGCGAAGGGGCCCATGTCACCGGGCTGGTGCCCGTGCTGGCCGGTGATGGTCAGCCGGTCGCCCTCGACGCCGAACAGGATGAGTCCGTCCGGGGTGAACCCCGGCATCGACAGGCCGGCCACCACCCGCAGAACCTCCTCCGTCGACCGGGCCTCGGCCAGCGCCCGGCCCGCGTCCAGCAGGAACGCCTCCCGGGAGCGCCGCCAGTCGCCGGTGACCGCGCTGCGGGCGGCTGCCGTGCCCGGGATCGGCTCGGTCACCTCCTGGAGGGTGCCGATCAGCTCGTACGCCCGCCGTTCGGGGTCGAAGGACGGCTTGGAGCGGCTGCGGACGACCCGCAGGACGTCGCCCTCCTCGTCCATGATCCGGATCCGGACCTCGGCGAGGGTGCCCTCGGCGACCGCCAGCGGCACCACGCCGGTGATCTCGCTCCAGTCGACCGGGTGCAGCCGGGCCCGGGTCTGGGCCTCGGTGAGGGTGGCCGGCTCCGCGGGCAGCCCGAGCAGCCGCGCCGCCTCCGCGTCCACGGTGACCAGCCCGGTTGCCGTGTCCCAGTGCCACGTCCCGGTCGCGAGGGCGGCGAGGACGTCCTCGACGGACGGGAAGGGCTCGCCTGTGCGCATTGCCCTACTTTAGGGAGATATGAACGATAGCTGCCAGTGTAGGCGAGCGGACGGTAATGGTGGGGAGCCGATCACGGGCTGCCCGGTACCCTTGACGGGTCCGGGCCCCGTGCCCGTTCCCGCCGGTCGGCAGAGCCGGCGGGAGGAACCCCACCACGAAGGACGATGAACGACGATGCATCGGTACAGGTCCCACACCTGCGGCCAGCTCCGCGCCTCTGACGTCGGCACCGACGTCCGGCTGAGCGGCTGGCTGCACAATCGGCGCGACCTGGGCGGCATCCTCTTCATCGATCTGCGCGACCACTACGGCATCACCCAGTTGGTCGCCCGCCCCGGCACCCCCGCGTACGAGGCCCTGGACAGCATCTCCAAGGAGTCCACGGTCCGCGTCGACGGCCGCGTCGTCTCCCGCGGCGCCGAGAACGTCAACCCCGACCTGCCGACCGGCGAGGTCGAGGTCGAGGTCGCCGAGGTCGAGCTGCTCGGCGCGGCCCAGCCGCTGCCCTTCACCATCAACGCCGAGGACGGGGTCAACGAGGAGCGGCGCCTGGAGTACCGCTTCCTGGACCTGCGCCGCGAGCGCATGCACCGCAACATCATGCTGCGTACGGCGGTCATCGGCGCGATCCGCCAGAAGATGACGGCGCTCGGCTTCAACGAGATGGCGACCCCGATCCTGACGGCCACCTCCCCCGAGGGCGCCCGTGACTTCGTGGTCCCCTCCCGGCTGCACCCGGGCAGGTTCTACGCCCTGCCGCAGGCCCCGCAGCAGTTCAAGCAGCTATTGATGATCTCCGGCTTCGACCGCTACTTCCAGATCGCGCCCTGCTTCCGCGACGAGGACGCCCGCGCCGACCGCTCGCCGGGCGAGTTCTACCAGCTCGACGTCGAGATGAGCTTCGTGGAGCAGGAGGACGTCTTCCGGCCGATCGAGCGGCTGATGACCGAGCTGTTCGAGGAGTTCGGCGGGGGACGCCACGTCACCTCCCCGTTCCCGCGCATCCCGTTCCGCGAGGCGATGCTCAAGTACGGCTCCGACAAGCCGGACCTGCGCGCCAAGCTGGAGCTGGTGGACATCACCGACGTCTTCGAGGGCTCGGAGTTCAAGGCGTTCGCCGGCAAGCACGTGCGCGCCCTGCCGGTGCCGGCGGTCCAGGGCCAGCCGCGCAAGTTCTTCGACCAGCTCGGTGACTTCGCCGTGACGCTGGGCGCGAAGGGCCTGGCCTGGGTCCGCGTCGGTGAGGACGGCGCGCTGTCCGGCCCGATCGCGAAGTTCCTCACCGAGGAGAACGTCGCGGAGCTGACCAAGCGGCTCTCCCTCGCCCCCGGCCACGCGGTGTTCTTCGGCGCGGGCGAGTTCGACGAGGTCTCCAAGATCATGGGCGCGGTCCGCGTCGAGGCCGCCAAGCGGGCCGGCCAGTTCGAGGAGAACGTCTTCCGCTTCTGCTGGATCGTCGACTTCCCGATGTTCGAGAAGGACGAGGAGACCGGCCGGATCGACTTCTCGCACAACCCGTTCTCGATGCCGCAGGGCGGCATGGACGCGCTGGAGAACCAGGACCCGCTGGATGTCCTGGCCTGGCAGTACGACTTCGTGTGCAACGGCGTCGAGCTGTCCTCCGGCGCGATCCGGAACCACGAGCCGGACATCATGCTGAAGGCCTTCGAGATCGCGGGCTACGACCACGAGACCACCGAGCGTGAGTTCGCGGGAATGCTCCGCGCGTTCCGCTTCGGCGCCCCGCCGCACGGCGGCATCGCCCCGGGCGTGGACCGTATCGTCATGCTCCTCGCGGACGAGCCCAACATCCGCGAGACGATCGCCTTCCCGCTCAACGGCAACGCCCAGGATCTGATGATGGGCGCCCCGACCGAGCTGGAGGAAACCCGCCTGCGCGAGCTGCACCTGAACATCAGGAAGCCGCAGCCGAAGTAGGGCACGCTGTCGCCGGTGCGCGCCGATCCGTCCTGACCCACTCTCGACGATCGGCGCGCACAGCCGTCTCCGGACCCTCGCTAGCCGCGGGTGCCCGGGCCGGCCTCACCGTCGTACCCGTCCTCGCCGTCGTCGTCGCCGTCCTCGGCCATGGCGTCGGGTGAGGCCCCGTCCTCCAGCAGCCGCTCGGCGATGTCGTCGGACCAGTGCTGGGCCCAGGCGCGCAGGGCGGCGATCCGCTCACCGTCCAGCCCGAGGCGGAGGAAGTCGGCGTCGGCGTAGAAGTCCGTTCCGGTCAGCCGGGACTGGAGGGTGGGCAGGTCGAAGGAGTCGTGGGCGTGCCGGCGGCCCAGCTCCTCCAGACGCGGCAGGGAGAACCGGGCCGCCGCCGCCCGCGCGTCCACGAGGTCGACGGCCGCGCCCCGGTCGTACAGCGCGCGGATCTTCGTACCGACCGCGTCCTCCAGGGACAGCGCCAGGCCGTACCCGGTGAGTTCCGGCGGCTGCCAGAACACCTCCTTGTGCAGCGTGAGCGCGCACTCCTCGCCGCTCACCGGGTCCGTGACCGTTAGCTGCGCGGTGAGCGCGGTGCCGGCGCCGGTGCGCACCTGCCGCCCCCGCGCCTCCAGCGCCGCGCCGACGGTGGCGGCGATGTGCTCCATGGCCCCGGAACTCTCCGTGGCGAGATCGAGGTCGGCGTGCGGGCGCCGCAGCAGCCCGTGGGCCTGGAGCGCGTACCCGCCGGCGAGTACCAGGCCGTACGGTCCGCCCGCCGGGACGACGTCCGCGAGGAGGCGGTGATGGGGTTCGGGGATGTCCACGGGGAGATCATTTCCGGCTTCCCGGCACGCACACGCGACGTCCGGCGCGACAGGGGCGCCGGAAGCCCACGGATCACCCGAAGGAATTGCTCCGGACGCGGCAACCTTCCGGCGGCCGGCGGCCACTGAGGGGGCGTAAGACTCGTCCAGCAGACCCTTAAGGACTCCTCCGTGGCAGCTCCCTCCCACCGCCGGTCCCTCCGCGGGCGGCGCGCCCTCGCCGTGTCCGCCGCCGTAGTGGCCGCCGGTGTCGGCGCCGGGGTGTTCGTGATGACCGCGAACGCCGACGCCGTCGACCTGTACCACCAGACGCTCACCGCCAAGGACGGCTGGGCCGCCTCCGGCACGGGGACCACCGGCGGCGCGAAGGCCGACTCCGCGCACACCTTCACCGTCGCCAGCCGCGCCCAGCTCGTGAAGGCCCTCGGTTCGGCCTCCGACACCACGCCCCGGATCATCAAGGTCAAGGGCACCATCGACGCCAACACCGACGACAGCGGCAAGAAGCTGACCTGCGCGGACTACGCGGCCGGCACCGGGTACGCGCTGTCGGCCTACCTCAAGGCGTACGACCCCGCCACCTACGGCCGCGCCAAGCTGCCCTCCGGCACCCAGGAGAAGGCCCGCGCCGCCGCCCAGGACAAGCAGGCGAAGAACATCGTCTTCAAGGTGCCCGCCAACACCACGATCATGGGCGTGCCCGGCACCGGCGCCGGGATCACCGGCGGCAGCCTCCAGGTGAAGAGCGTCGACAACGTCATCATCCGCAACCTGGCCTTCTCCGCCACCGAGGACTGCTTCCCGCAGTGGGACCCGACCGACGGCGACGACGGCAACTGGAACTCCGCCTACGACGCCGTCACCCTGCGCGGCGCCACGCACGTGTGGGCGGACCACAACACGTTCACCGACGCCCCCCACCTCGACCGGGCCAACCCCAGGTACTTCGGCCGCGAGTACCAGATACACGACGGCGCCCTCGACATCACCAACGGCTCCGACCTGGTGACCGTCGAGCGCAACCGGTTCACCGACCACGACAAGACGATGCTGATCGGCTCCAGCGACAAGGACAGCACCGGCAAGCTGCGGGTCTCCATCCACCACAACGTGTGGAAGGGCATCGTCCAGCGCGCCCCGCTCGCCCGCATCGGCCAGATCCACGTCTACAACAACGTGTACGACACGACGACCGTCGACGGCTACGCGCCCCTGTACAGCATCAACTCCCGCGCGAAGGCCCAGGTCGTCGCCGAGGACAACTACTGGACGGTGCCGTCCGGCGGCAAGGTCGCCAAGCTGCTCAGCGGCGACGGCACCGGGTCGGTCGCGGGCAGCGGCAACCTCGTCAACGGCACGGCCACCGACCTGGTCGCCGCGTACAACGCCGCCTCCTCCAAGAAGATCAGGACGACGGTGAACTGGACCCCGACGCTCACCGCGGGCCTGGAGACGTCGGCGAAGAACCTCCCGACGGAACTGGCGACGACCACCGGTGCCGGTGTGCTGAAGTAAGGATCACCGACCGAGGGGTCCGGGAAGCGCACCGATGCTCTCCGGGCCCCGCAGTACCGTCCACCATGGCTTCGTCAGGACGGCGCTCAGCTCCCGCGGAGCCTTCCGGGCGAAGCGGGAGCGGGGCTCACCGCCGCTCGCCGGTCCCGTGTTCGTAACGCGGCAGGTCCTCGGTGGAGATGGTCCAGTCCGCGATGGTCACGTCCTCCCCGTAGACGAAGTCCTTGCGGGTGGCGTAGCGGGGGCCGTCGGGGGTGGCGTGAATGTCGGTGAGGACGGTGCCGGTGCCGGTGCGGGGGTCGAAGACCGCGTAGACGGGGACGCCCATGAGCGGGTAGTCGCGCATCTTGGTGACCCAGTCGTTGTCCGGGTTGGAGCGGGAGACGACCTCCACGGCGGCGACCAGCGAGCGTGGGGCGAAGGAACCCTCTCCTTCCATCTCCGCCTCGGCGATCACCATCACGTCGGGCCGGCGCATGATGCCCTCGTGCTCGTCCTCCACGTCGGGTTCACCCGTGTGCGCCACGATCTCGTCCGGCATCACCTTTTCCAGGCGCTTGCGGACGCGCAGCACGGTGAGCTCGTGCGGCTTCATGGGCGACATCATGTCGAGGACGATTCCTTCTTTGGTGATCTCGAACTTGCCGGGGAGGTTGTCGTCCGCGGACCGAACGAAGTCGCGCATGACCCGGTACAGGTGGGAGGCGCCCTGCCGCGCGTCCTCCGGGGCGATGGTCATGGCGCTCGCTCCTCGTCGTCTGTGCCCAGGGGCAAGGATCGTCACGTTCATGCTAGGCGGCCTCGAGGAGGATCGGACCGGCAATCGCCGCAGTGACCGCCGGAGGGGCCGCGGAAGGCGCGGTCGCAGCCGTCGCAGTTCACGAGGGAGTGCGGGACGGCCGGTCGGGACGCGGGTGCTCGGTACGGCGGAAGGGGCGGGAGCTTGACCGTCAGGCGGTGGGCCAGGAGCGCGGCCGGGCGGAGCAGGGGTTCCGGCGGCAGGTCGGCGGTCAGGGCGTGGTGTACGGCGGTGGAGGGCAGGTCCCGCTCCAGCCAGGCGACGACGCCGGGGGCGAGGTGCTCGGTGTCGGTGGCGGAGAGGAGGAGACGGGGGTCGGTGCGGCGGAGACCGGCGAGGACGTCGACGGCCGTCCGCAAGAGGGCGGGCGAGCTGTAGGCGGGCTTCGGTACGGCCGGGAGGGCTGCGCGGCGTGGGGGCTTCTGTCGCGGGGCCGTGGTCGCGCGGCGGGCGCGGGGCTCGGACGGGGCCGTCTCGGGGGAGTCGGGGTCGTTCCGGCGGCCCGGCTGGTTGCAGGAGACGGTGCGGGTGACGATGGCCGGCCGGCGTGCGTTCGCGGGTGCGGCGCAGGTAGCCGTGGGCCTCCAGCTCGCGCAGGGCCGCGGCGATCCGGGTCGGACCCTCGGGGAAGCGGGCCGCCAGGGTCTTGATGCCGATGGGAGCGCCCGCCGGGAGGAACTGGATGTGGCAGGCCAGGCCGATCGCCAGCAGCGACAGGTCCCGGTGCTGCGTGAGGTGGTTGCCGATCACCGTGAAGCGGGTGGTGTGGCGGGTGTTGTCGTGGGTGACGCCGCCGGGACGCGCGTGCGCGGTCGCGTTCGCCGGGGAGCGCCGGTGCGGGTGGTTTTTCCCGCCGATACGGGACTGGGCGTGCGGGCGCACGCTAGTGTCTTGGGTGTCCATCGGGAAGGCTGTTACTTCCTTGGTGGTCAGGCCCTCGCAACGGGATGCCAGTCCCTGCGAGGGCCGTCGTATGTCCGGGGTTGTCGTGCCGTGCTGCGCTGAGCGTAGGGCGGACAACCGGTGCCGAATCCAGCTCAGTTGGTGATGTTCACTCGGGGGAGACCGCCGACGGCACCGGAACCCACGCTGTCGGGTTCCGGTGCCTGTGCTGTTTCCGCTGGTCGCGTGCGACGGCAGTCGAGGCTGCGGCGGGCGGTGGCGGTGGCCGTGTGGATGGCCCGTCGTTCGATCTGCGAGCGGTCACCGGTACACGGGCAGTGGGCGGACGGTGATACCCCGGTTGGGCGGGTCTGGCCTACCGCCGGGGAACCACGGTGAAGAGGCCCGGAAACAAGTGTTTCCGGGCCTCTGCGCGTCAGGGGTGCGCCCTACGCGGTCGGCTTCTCCTCCAGGCGCGGGAAGAGGACCGCGCCCTTGGTGACCGTGGAACCGGCCGGCAGCTTGCCCCATACACCGGCCTCCTGGACCCGCTGGTCGGCCAGGGCGCCGAGCGAGGCGTCCGCGCCGAGGGAGTCCCAGAGCTTCTGGGAGGTCTCCGGCATGACGGGGTTCAGCAGCACCGCCACAGCACGGAGGGACTCCGCGGCCGTGTAGAGGATCGTGGCCAGACGGCCCTTGCCCTCCTCCGACGTGTCCTTGGCCACCTTCCACGGTTCCTGCTCCGTGATGTAGCCGTTGACCTGCTTGACGAAGTCGAAGACGGCCAGGATGCCGCCCTGGAAGTCCAGCTCGTCGCCGATGCGGCGGTCCGCCTCGGTCACGGCCCTCGCCAGCCCGTCATGGACGGCCTTCTCCGCCTCACCGTCGGCAGTCGCTTCCGGCAGTGCGCCGCCGAAGTACTTGCCGACCATGGCGGCCACGCGCGAGGCGAGGTTGCCATAGTCGTTGGCCAGCTCGGAGGTGTAGCGGGCGGAGAAGTCCTCCCAGGAGAAGGAGCCGTCCTGGCCGAAGGCGATGGCCCGCAGGAAGTACCAGCGGTAGGCGTCCACGCCGAAGTGCGAGGTGAGGTCCTGCGGCTTGATGCCGGTCAGGTTCGACTTCGACATTTTCTCGCCGCCGACCATCAGCCAGCCGTTGGCGGCGATCCTGCCGGGGAGCGGCAGACCCTGCGCCATCAGCATGGCGGGCCAGATCACCGCGTGGAAACGCAGGATGTCCTTGCCGACCAGGTGGACGTCGGCCGGGAAGGTCGCCTCGAACTTCTCCTGGTTCTCGTTGTAGCCGACCGCCGTGGCGTAGTTCAGCAGTGCGTCGACCCACACGTAGATCACGTGCTTGTCGTCCCAGGGGATCGGGATGCCCCAGTCGAAGGTCGAGCGCGAGATGGACAGGTCCTGGAGGCCCTGGCGGACGAAGTTCAGGACCTCGTTGCGCGCGGACTCGGGCTGGATGAAGCCGGGGTTCGCCTCGTAATGGGCGAGCAGCTTGTCGCCGTACTCGCTCAGCTTGAAGAAGTAGTTCTCCTCGCTGAGGGTCTCCACCGGCTTCTTGTGGATCGGGCACAGTTTCTGACCCGCGAACTCGCCTTCACCATCAAGGAGTTCGCCCGGAAGCTTGTATTCCTCGCAGCCCACGCAGTACGGGCCCTCGTAGCCGCCCTTGTAGATCTCGCCCTTGTCGTACAGATCCTGGACGAATTCCTGGACGCGGTCGGTGTGGCGCTTCTGTGTGGTGCGGATGAAGTCGTCGTTCGCGATCTCCAGGTGCTCCCAGAGCGGCTTCCAAGCCTCGGTGACGAGCTTGTCGGCCCACTCCTGGGGCGTCACCCCGTTGGCTTCGGCCGTACGCATGATCTTCTGACCGTGCTCGTCCGTGCCGGTGAGGTACCACACCTTCTCGCCGCGCTGACGGTGCCAGCGGGTGAGCACGTCCCCTGCGACGGTCGTGTAGGCGTGGCCCAGGTGAGGAGCGTCGTTGACGTAGTAAATGGGGGTGGAGACGTAGTACGCCTTTCCACCCTGCTTCTCGGATCCAGTGGCCGCCATAAGTCGAAATCCTACTGGCCCACCGAAGATCGACTCACACGCGTTTCGGGGGGTGGACCGGTGTCGGTGATGTGGACGGCGGCCCGCCCCCCGCGCGGGTGGCTAAGGGCGCCAGGTGGCCAGTACGCCCTCGTACAGCTCGGTGTCCGTCAGCTCGCGGGGCGTCGGTCCGGCGTGGAGGAAGGACGTGTTGCCGGTCTTCAGCCTGCGGAGGTAGTCGAAGGCCTTGTTGTCGTGCTCACCGAAGGCGACGAAGGAGAAGAAGACGGCGGGGTGGCCGGCCGCGGCCTTCGTGAGGGACTGGGTCGCCGGGGTCTTCGCGTCCGGGGCGCCGTCGGTCTGGAAGACGACCAGGGCCGGGGTGCCGGGGGCGACCTTCTCGTCGTAGTGGGCGAGTACGGCGTCCACGGCGGCGTGATAGCTGGTACGGCCCATGCGGCCGAGGCCGGCGTGCACGTCGTCGATCTTCGTCTCGTGGTCCGGGGTGAGGGTGAGGTCGGTGGTGCCGTCCACCTCCGTGGAGAAGAAGACGACGTGGACCGTGGCCTCCGGGGTCCAGGTGCGCGGCGAGAGCGAGGGTCTGGTCGGCGAGGGCCTGGGCGGAACCGTCCTTGTAGTACGGGCGCATGCTCGCGGAGCGGTCCAGCACGAGGTAGAGCTTGGCTCGGGTGCCGGTGAGGCCGGTCTTCGTGAGGGTGGCTGCCGCGGCCTTGTACGCGGTGGCGAGGGCGGGGGGCGGCGCGCTTCAGCTCCGCGAGGGGGAGGGCGGGGTGGGGTTCCGTCTCGGCTTCGCCTTCGGCGTCCGTGTTCCCACCCGCACCACCCGTGCGGGTCTCGTCGTCGGGTGCGGGTGCCCCCGGTGAGGCGTCCTCGCCGTCGGCGGCCTGCGGGGCCGTCGTCTCGGTGGGGACGGTCTCCGGGGATTCCGGCTCCTCCACGGTGCCGGCCTCGGCCGTCGCCGGCTCCGGCTCCGGTGCGGTCTCCTCGGCCACCGGCGTGCTCCGGTCGGCCTCCGGCTCGGGCTCCGCCTCGGTGGCCGGGGCGGTGCGCTCGGCCTCCTCGGCTGCGGCTGCGACCGTGTCCTCGGCCGGTGCGGTCTCCTCGGCCGTCGTCCCGGCGGCCTCCACGGACGCCGGCTCCGCCTCCGCCGTGGCCGACTGCTCAGTGCCCTGCTCGGACTCCGGACCGTCCTCGACCGCGGGCGACTCCTCCGCCGCATCCTCGGCCGGGCCCGTCGTCCCCTGAGTCTCCTCCTCAGCCGCGGTCGTCGTCTCGGACGCGGCCTCGGCCTCGGTGTCGGCCGTGGCTTCAGGCTCGGTGTCGGCCGAGACCTCGGCCTCGGCCTTCCCCTCGGGCGCGGCGCCGGCCTCGGCCTTCTCCTCAGCCGTGGCCTTGGGTTCGGCGTGCTTCTCCGCCTCGGCCTCGGCGTCGGCCGTGGCCTTGGGTTCGGCGTGCTCCTTGGCCGTGGCCTCGCCCTCGGCGTTGGCCGTGGCCTCGGCCTCGGCCTTCTCCTCAGCCGGAGCCTCCTCCGCCTCAGCGGTGGCCTCGGGCTCGGGCGTGTGGTCGGGTTCGGGGGTTTTCTCGGGGGCTGTCGGGGCGGGGATCTTTACCTTGTCGAAGGCCGCCGCCACCAGCTCGTGCTCGTCGGTGGGGGCCGGGATGGCGGAGGCGGGGGTGCGCTCGGGGGACCGGTCCGCACCCTCCGCCTCGGTGGCTCGTGCCTTGCGTGAGCGGCCGAACGCGTTCCGCAGGAGAGTGAGAATGCCCATGTGCGCAACCCTTCGCGTGAGTTGTAGCCCGTCAATCACTGGCCAGGACGGACACGTAAGGTTAGCGGCCCCGGATGGCCGGTCCGCGTCAGTGCGGGGACGTGATCGAGCGGGCCGCGGCCAGCTCCTGGCGGAGGGGTTCGAGGACGCTGCCCGCGGGACCGGTGAGGTCGGTGCGGACGGCGGTCAGGGTCTTGGCGCCGCGGCGGACGCGGACGCGGGCCGCTGTCGTGGCGTCCACGACGCGTTCGACGGCGATGACCAGCGGCCACCACGCGGCGGCGCGCCGGCCGGTCGGCGGGGGTTCGGTCAGGGCCCGCTGGAACTCGGTGCGGATGACGGACAGGTCGCGGTAGAGGCGGCGGCGCATGCGGGCGCGGGCGGCGGGGTCGGGGGCGGGTCCGAAGGCCGCTTCGACGTAGGCGGCCGTGTCGGCGACCGCGTCGGCCAGGCGGTCGCCGACGCGGGTGTGCCAGCTCTCGGGCCACAGGAGGTAGCCGGCGATCAGGGCGATGGCGCAGCCGAGGAGGGAGTCGGTCAGCCGGGGGAGCAGCAGGGCCGTTCCCTGGTGGTTGAGGATGTCGGAGAGGAGCAGGATCACGGGGGTGATGGCCGCGGTCTGGTAGCCGTAGCCCCGGGGGGTGAGGGCCGGGATCAGGGGCGCGAGGAGGAAGAGCGTCGGGACGTCCCACCAGCCCAGCGGGACCTCGGCGAGGACGACCGCCGCGACGACCAGGCCGGCCACCGTGCCGAGGGCGCGCAGCAGGGCGCGGGAGAAGACCGAGCCGAAGTCGGGTTTGAGGACGAAGGTGATGGTCAGGGCGACCCAGGTAGGAGCGGGGGACGGGGATGAGGGAGACCAGGGCCTGGGCGATGCCGATGCAGAGGGCGAGGCGTACGCCGTAGCGCCAGGAGTTGGCGGACAGGACGACGTCGCGAGCGACGCGGGCCGTGCGGACGCGCAGGGCGGCGGGGCGGCCGAGGCGGTCGTCGGTGCCCCGGGGGTCGACGTCGGGGGTGGCGACGACCTCGGCGGCGTGGCGCAGGGCGTGGTCGACCGCGCGGGCCGTCTCCGTGGTGGGCAGGGGCAGGGTGAGGGGGGTGGGGGGTGTGCGGTCCGTCTCGACGGCGTCCGCCAGCCGGTGCAGTGTCGCGGGGATCGGCTCGGGGAGGGGGGCGGGCGGCCAGGTGGGCCGCGGGGGCGGCCTCGATCAGCGGGGTGATCGCGTTCAACCGGGCGAGCATCCGGGTCAGTTCGGGGCTGCGGCCGTGGTGGCGGGCGCGCCGGGCCAGGATGAGGTCGTAGGACTGGTTGAGGGACTGGGTGACGGTGCGGCGGGCCTCCTCGTACTCCTCGGCGCGGTCCGTGCCGGCGGCGGCCAGGAGCGCGGCGACGGCGCGGTAGGTGGCGGCGACCGCGGCGCGTTCGGGGACGCCCGCGCGCAGCGGCCAGGCCAGCAGGGCGAGCAGCAGGATCAGCAGGCCGCCGCCGGTCATCAGGGCCGGGGCCAGCCACCAGGGGGAGGGCAGCGGGAGGCCCGCGCCGACCACGCAGTTCAGGAGCAGGAGCAGGCCGGAGACGGAGGCGACCGCGCCCATCGTGGAGATCATGCCGGACAGCAGGGCGACACCGGTCACGACGGCCACCGCGTACCAGCCGTAGCCGTGCGCCAGTGCGCCGAGGGCCACGCCGGCCGCGCCGAAGAACTGCGGGACGGCGATGTTGAGGATGCGCATGCGGTAGGCGTCGGCGGTGTCGCCGATGACGCCGGAGAGGGCGCCCATGGACGCGAGGGCGCCGTAGGCGGGGCGGTCGGCGGCGAGGCCGAGGGCCAGGGGGAGGGACATGCCGACGGCGGCGCGGGCGAGGGCGGCCCGGTTGAGGGGGGCCTGGTGGGGCTTGAGGTTCCGGACCAGCCAGTCGGGAGGGGTGAGGCTGATGGGGAACTCTCGGGACATGCGCCCATTATGGCGGCTTCGATCGGACCGGTTCAGGTGCGTCGGCGCAGGGTGAGGTCCACGACGAGGGCGCGGTGGTCGGTGCCGGCCAGGGGCAGGAAGCGGGCGCCGGCGGCGGTGAAGTCCCGGGAGACCAGGACGTGGTCGAGCTGGGCGCCGAGGACGGAGGCGGTGCGCGACGGCCAGCTCGGGACGCGGTCGTGTCCGGTGAGGCGGGCCGCGTCGGTCAGGCCGGTGTCGATGATGTGCCGGAAGGCCGCGTGGTCCTGGGAGGCGTTGAAGTCGCCGGCGAGGACGGTGGGGGTGCGGGGACCGGTGGCGGCGAAGGCGCGGAGCCGGCCGAGTTCGCGGCGCCACACGCCGACCCGGCCCGGCAGCGGGGGCACGGGGTGGGCGAGCTGGAGGCGTACGGCGTGGCCGTGGACGTCGGCGACCGCGCCGGGCATGCCCAGGGTGCCGTGGACGCCGGGGGCCGGGATCAGCGGGTAGCGGCTGAGGACGAGGGAGCCCCGGGAGCCGTCCGCCTCGACGGCCCGGCGGTGCGGGTAGCGGGTGCCGGTGTCGTGTTCCAGGGTGGCCCGGCAGCCGGACTCGCACTCCTGCACGAAGACGATGTCCGGGTGCCGGTCGCGCACGGCACGGGCGAGGGCGGGGGTGCCGCGGCCGAACTCGACGTTGGCGGTGAGGACGCGGAGGGCGGCGAGGGGCGGGCCGTCCGGCTCACTGGTTTTGCCGTACGGCTCCAGGTACCAGGCGAGCAGGCCGAGCACGGCGACTGCCCAGACCAGGCCCGTCCACCAGCGGGTGAACAGCGCGCACAGCAGGGCGAGACCGGCCGGTGCGAGCAGCCAGGGCAGGAAGGCGAGCAGTTGGGGCACGGGGGTGATGCCGTCGGTGTCGGCGATCCGGCAGCCGACGACCGCGCTCACCCCGGCGAGCAGCAGACCGGCACACCAGGCGCCGGGCCTGCGGCCGCGGTGCTGGGTCATGGGGGCGAGCCTACGATCACCCGTCGAGCCGCGCCAGGAAGGCGGCCAGGGCCCGGTTGAACTCCTCGGGCCGTTCCAGGTTGGGCAGATGGGCGGCGCCCTCGATGACGTGCAGGACGGAGTCGGGCAGGGCCGCGTGCAGGGCCTCGGCGTCGGAGACGGGGGTGTAGGTGTCGTCGGCGCCGACCAGGACGAGGGCGGGCACGGTGAGCGTGGTCAGCAGGTCGCGGTAGTCGGGGCGCCGGGCCCGGCCGCGCAGGGCCGCCGCGGCGCCCTCCGGGGAGGTGGCCGTCATCATGCGGTGGACGTGCGCCTTGACCTCGGGGCGGGCGTAGGGGGCGACCATCTTCTCCAGCACCTCGTCGGCGTAACCGCGCATGCCCTCGGCGAGCAGCCGGCCGGCCATGGCGTCGCGGGCGTGCCGGCCCTCGGGGGTCTCGGCGGCGGCGAAGGTGTCGGCGAGGACCAGGCCCCGGACGCGGTCGCCGAGGCGGCCGGCGCACTCCATGGCTATCTGACCGCCCATGGACAGGCCGGCGAGGGCGAAGGCGCCCACCCCGAGGTGGTCCAGGAGGGCGGTGATGTCCTCGGCGTGCCGGGCGAGCGGGACCGGGCCGGGGGTGACGGGGGAGGCGCCGTAGCCGCGCAGGTCGGGGGCGATCACGCGGCGGCCGGCGGCGAACTCGGCCAGTTGCGGCTGCCACATGGTGCGGTCGAAGGGGTGTCCGTGGACCAGGACGAGGGGGACCCGCGAGGACGTTCCGGGGCCCTTGTCCTCGTATGCGAGGAAGGGGGGCATGATCCGACCCTAGGCCGGGCCGTCACTCGGTGCAATAAGATCTTTGCACTCGGTGCAATCCAAGGCGCCGGCGAACGGGGGGACTTGTGGACGACTACCGGCGCATCGCCGACCTGATCGCGCGGGACATCACGGGCGGCCGGCTGCGGCCGGGGCAACGGCTGCCGCCACAGCGCGTGTTCGCGCGCCGCCGGGGCATCGCGCCGTCGACGGCGGGCCGGGTGTACGCCGAACTCGTGCGCCGGCAACTGGTGGTGGGCGAGGTCGGGCGCGGCACGTTCGTGCGGGCCGCCGCACCGGACCGGCAGCCCGGACACGCCCTGACCGAGGCCGCCGGGGCACCGACCGTCAACCTGGAACTCAACTACCCTTCCGCGCCGGGCCAGGCGGAGCTGCTGGCGCCGGGTCTCGCGCCCTTGCTGCGGCCGGACGCGCTCGCCCAGGCGCTGCGGCCCGCCGCCGCCGCGGGCACCCCGGACGCCCGGGACGCGGTCGCCGCCCTGCTGGCCCGGTCCGGGCTGCGGGTCCCTCCGGAGCGGATCCTGTTCACCGGCAACGCCCGCCAGGCGATCGCCGCCACCCTCGCCTCGCTGGTCCGGCCCGGCGGCCGGGTGGGCGTGGAGCCGCTGACGTATCCGCTGGTGAAGGAGATCGCGGCCCGCCTCGCCCTCACCCTCGTCCCGCTCGCCACGGACGAGGAGGGGCTGCTGCCCGGGTCGGTCACCGCCGCGCACCGCGGCGCGCCGCTGTCCGCCCTGTACCTCCAGCCGACCTTGCACAACCCGACCTCGCGGACGACGGGTGCCGGGCGGCTGCGTCGGCTGGCCGAAACTGTCCACAGCCTGGGGATACCGGTGGTCGAGGACCGGATCTGGTCCTTCCTGCACCCGGGCGGCACCCCGGCGCTCGCCGCGCTCGCCCCCGAACGCGTCCACCTCGTCGACGGTCTGTCCAAGCGGGTCGCACCCGGTCTCACCGTCGGCTTCACCGTCGTACCGGACGACCGCGTCGAGGCGGTCGCGCGGGCCGTCCGGTCCGGTGGCTGGGGAGCGGGAGGCTTCGCGCTGGAGGCGGCCGTGCGGTGGCTCGGCGACGGGACCGTGGACCGGCTGGTGGCCGCCAAGCGAGCCGACGCGCGGCGGCGGCAGCGGCTGGTCGCCGAGAAGCTGGCCGGGTTCGCCGTGCGCTCCGACCCGGCCGCCTACTTCGCCTGGTGGGAGCTGCCCCCGCCGTGGCGCGCCGACACCTTCACGGCCGCCGCGCGGGCGCACGGCATCGCCGTCACCCCGGGTACGGCGTTCGCGGTCGGCCCCGGCCGGACCCCGGACGCGGTCAGGCTCGGGCTCGCGTCGGCGCCGGAGCCGGAGCTGGCGCGGGCGCTGACGACCCTGGCGGGCGTCGCGCGGGACGCGTCAGGCGCAGGTACCGGGTGAGCCAGGCGGTGAGGGCCACCACGAGGCCGAGACCGAGCAGCAGCCAGGCCACGGTGCGCAGGGTGGCGGTGAGGGCGTCGTAGACGGCGCCCGCGGCCGGATGGGGCACGTCGGCGGGCAGACCGGCGAGGGTCAGGCTGCGGCCGACGGCGAGGCAGCCGGCGAGCAGGGCGCCGCCCAGGGCCGTGCCCAGCGCGGTCGCGGTGACGGCCCGGCGGCGGCGGACGGCGAGGGCGATCCCGCCGACGGCGAAGACGACGGCCGCCACCGGCAGCCAGAACCCGGCGACTTCGAGCACGTGGAACCCCTTCCGGAGCGCGGTCAGTTCGCCCGCCGGCAGCACGGCCACCGTTGTGTGCTCCACCGGGATGCGCGCGGCGAGCGGGACATGGTCCTGGGTGAGCCGGAGTTTGACCTGGGCGGTGACGGGCGCCAGGTCGACGGTGACGTCCCGGTCGTCCGCCCCGCGCAGGGCGCGCAGGACGGCGTCGTGTGTGACCTGGTTGCCGGTGTCCCAGGCCATCCGGAAGGCCCGGGTCTGGGTGAAGGAACGCACCGCGTCGCGCACGAACGGGCGTAGCGGGCCGGGCAACGGGGGAACGTCCAGGTGCTGGTCCACCGCGCGCAGGATGCCGTCGCCGACCGTGTCCGCGACGGCCTCGCGCACCGCCGGGTCGGTGGCGAGCGGCGCCATCGCGGTGACGTACCGGTCCGTGTCGGCGAGTTCGTACGCCGCCCAGGCCGCCAGCGCGCCGAACGGCACGAGGAGGCCCGACAGGGCGATCAGTACGGCCGACAGGGCGGCCCTGAGGCGTGGGGGCACGTTTCCAGGCAATGGCCTCGGGCAGCGGCGCGCGAGCGGGGCGACTGCGTTCGGGCGGCGGACGACTCGTTCGGCGGAGCCGGTGTTCCCCCCTCTCCGGTGGAGGGTTCGCCCGAACGGGTGTTTCCTGGTGCTGGGGAGAAGGAGGCGAGTCGGATGCCCGTCACCGAGGCCCCGCGGTCCCCGGGTACGGTCCCGCGGTTCCCGGGAGCCGTCCCGCCCACCGGCGCCGGCCGCCGACTCGCCGGCCGCCGACTCGCCGGCCGCCGACTCGGCTCCCGCCGCAGCGGGTGGCGGCGCCGCACGCGTCGCGGGGTGCCGCGCCCCGCGCACTACCGCCCGGCGCCCGCGCGACGCCCGGCACTCGGCCCACCGCCCCGCGCCGGCCGCACACGTGACGGTGACTCACCGGTGCCGGTGCCGGTGCCGGCACCCCGAGCCGACCGCACACGTGACGCGGACCGCAGACCGCGGGGCACGCCCCGCGCCGGCCGCGTCGGAGTCCCCCGGTGTCGTCGTCCCGCGCACGCCGGCCGCACCCGTCACGGTGACCCCGGCCGGCACCGGACCACCAGCGGGTCCCCCCCCCCGCTCCGGCTTCTCAGGGTCGTGGAGCCGGAGCGGGGCCGGGATCCCCGTCTGGTGAGGAGGGGGACACAGGGGAGTGCGGGGGCCCCGGCCACCCGGCCGGGGCCCCCGCACGGCGTGCTCAGCGGACCCGGTGTCCGAACGCGTCCTCGTGCGTGTAGTACCGGTAGAAGAGCACGGCGAAGGTGGCCGCCGCCACCACCAGGGACAGCAGCGCCGCCCCCAGCACCGTCACGCCGCTCTGGCTGTACAGGAAGCCGAACGCGCACCCGGTGAACGCCGCCCACGACAGCGCGTGCACCTCCCGGCGCATCCGCGGGGCCAGCACCAGCAGGGCCGCGCAGACCACCGCGAACACCAGCGCGCTCACGACGCCGAGCAGGACGTTCCAGCCGGTGATGGGGCCGCCGAAGCGGTTGTCGGCCGCGACCCAGCAGCCGTAGATCAGCCCCAGCAGGACCGGCACGGCCAGCCGGGCGATCCGGTGGGCGCGGGCGTCGAAGACGTCCGGCGGTCGCTGACGCACGTCGGTGTCGCTCCGCTCCGCCCCGGGCGTGCGGCCGGGCCGGGACATTCCGTCGGGCGCGGGTGCCGCTTGAGCCATGAGAGCACTCCTTCCAGTCCTCGCCCCCGATCCACCCCCGTCTTCCAGGGCACACCGGGGCGCACGGCCCGGCAACTCGGCCAGGAGGGTGAGGGGTGCCCGGATGCGTGCCGATGGCCGCCGTGATTCGCTGAAGCAATGGAGGGCGGCCCGGCGTGACGGAGATGGAGTTCGGACGGCGGCGCCCGCTGCTGCGGCTCCGCGGCCGGAGCATCGCCTGGCTGCCGCCGCTGCTGCTGCTCGTCGGCGTCATCCTGCTGGACCTCTACACCGGCGAGGATTTCCGCATCATCACCTGGATCGTCCTGGTCCCGGGCATCGCCGCCGCGATCTGCGGCGTGTGGACGACGGCCGCCTACAGCGTGCTGTCACTGGTGACGTACGTCGCGGTCGACAGCGCCTGGCCCGACCAGTACCGGGCCGGGTTCGGCAACTTCCTGCTGGTCGCCCTCGGCGGCCTCCTCGCCACCCTGGCCGCCGCCGTGCGGGTCCGCCAGGAACGGCAGGTGCTGCACATCCGGGACATCGCCGAGACCACCCGGCGTACCGTGCTGCGCCCGCTGCCGGCCCCCTGGGGCGGCCTGGAGCACGCGGGGGTGTACCTGACCGCCGATGTCGACGCCCGGGTCGGCGGCGACTTCTACGACATCCAGCCCGGCCCGCACGGCACCCGGCTCCTCGTCGGTGACGTGCAGGGCAAGGGACTGGGGGCCGTGGAGACCGCCGCCGCGCTGCTCGGCACCTTCCGCGAGGCCGGCTACCACGAATCCGACCTCGCGACCGTCGCCGCCCGTCTGGAGACCCGGATGCTGCGGCACCGCTCCCACAGCATCGCGCTCGGTCACCACGACGGTGACCGCTTCGCCACCGCCGTGCTCATCGCCTTCCCCGAGGACACCCCGGAGGCGATCGAGATGGTCAACTTCGGTCACGAACCTCCGCTCGCCGTCGGTCCGCGCGGGGTGCGCGAGCTGCCCAGCGGCGACGGCGTCCCGCTCGGCCTCGGCGACCTAGCGGGCGCGCTGCCGCCCGTGCACCGGGTGCCGCTGGCCGCCGACGAGACGCTGCTGCTGGTCACCGACGGGGTCACCGAGGCCCGCGACAAGCCAGGCGCCTTCTACCCGCTGGCTCGCGATGTCGCCCGCGCGGTCGCCGACGACCCGCGCCGCGCCGAACCCCGGCTCCTGGTCCGCCGGGTCCGTGACGGTGTCCTGCGGCACAGCCGGGGGCGGTTGGAGGACGACACCACGGTCTTCGCGGTGCGGCGGGCGGAACACGCGGTGGGCGAACCCCCCGAACGGGGACGTTTGCGCGCCTGAAGCGCCGGTGAGCAGCGCCAGCGGCTACGGTGCTGGCTGGTAAGCGGATCCACAGGTGACAGGGGGAGGCACGATGCCCGGAACCGTGCTGCTGCTCGCGGCGGCGCCGCTGGGCCGGGGACGCCTGGTGGACGCGGCCGGTGTGCTGCCGGTGCTGGCCGCCGTCGCCCCCGCCGTGCTGTCCGGCGCGGACACCGCGAACGTGGTCGAACTCGCCGACCCGCTGGAGCCGCAGGCCGTCCTCACCCGGCTGCGTGCCGCCGCCGCCGCGCCCGGCCCGCTCACCGTGTACCTCACCGGCCAGCTCCACCTGGACCGCCGCCAGCACCAGCCGCATCTGGCCCTGGCCCGCACCACCCCGGCCACGGTCCGCTACACGGCGGTGCCCTGGCACTGGATCCGGGAGGAGCTGCGGCTGCGGTCCGCCGCGGACACCGCGCTCGTCGTCGACCTGCACGCCGATGCGGAGGCCTGGCGGTACGTCACCGAGCGCGGCCTGGACTCCGGCCCCAGCACCGCCGTGTACGGCCGTGTCGCCCCGCCGCCCGGCCGGCGGGGCCCGGCCGGTCCGGCGTACATGAGGACGATCGCCACGCTGTTGCGCAGCGGCCACCGGCCACCGCTGGACGTCCTGCACCGGCAGGCGCTGGAGCGCGTCCCCGAGGAGACCCGGGGGAACGCCCTGCTGGCGGGCGTGGGCACGGTCACCGGCGGGGGCTTCGCCGGTGGTGCCGTGGGCGGGACGGCGCCCGGTGCGGCGGCGGACGCGTACGCGACCGGCCCCGTGTCCGGTGGGGGCGCCGGCGGGTTCGCGGCCGTACCCCGCCCGGGTGCTGGTCCCGGGGCGGGTGCGCGCCCGGACGATCCGCACGCCGCGATCAGCGCCGCCGTACGGGACGGGCGGCACGAGGAGGCCGACGGGCTGGCCGCGCGGTACGAGGAGGCCGCCGCGCGGGCGCACGGGGCCGGCTCCGAGCAGGCGCTGCACTGGACCGAGGTCCGGGCCGACCTCGCGATGTTCGCGGGGGACCCGGTGCGTAGCTGCCGGGCCTGGCTGGAGGTCGCCGCGGCCCGGCTGGCGGCGGGACAGGCGGTGGACGCGCCCGCCGTGGAGGCGGCCGTGGACCGCGCCCACCACCAGTGGGGCCGTATCGACGACACGGCGCGGGCCCGTGAACTCGGGCCCGCGCTCGCGGAACTGAGGCTGCGGGTGCCGGGACGCCGGCGCGGCGCGCTGGAGAACGTCCAGCGGCAGCTACGCCAGCTCCAGGCCACCTCGTAGCGCTACTTGGTGAAGGTGTAGTACTTCCAGGCGCCGTGCGTCGTGGAGTTCACGGTGTCACCGGAGGCGCTGTTGATGTACGACGAGCGGATCCGGAACCGCCAGCCGACGTCCTGGCCGTGGTCGCCGGTGATGCGGACCCTGGAGACGCCGTCGGTGCCGAGCTTGAAGTAGGCGGGGTCACCGGGGTACCAGCGGCCCTGGTAGTACACCTCGAACTCGAACTTCTGCGCCCGGCCCGGGTAGTACGGCATCTTCGTCGTGGCCAGCGGGTCCTCGGTCTTGTGGAAGAAGGCGTACGTGTGACCCCACGCCGACTTCGACTTGTACTGGCCGGCGAGCGACGTCGACACGCTGACCTCGGCGCCGACGGTGCTGGACGCGGAGGCGGACGTGTAGCGGGAGTCGCCCGAGAACTTCGCGGTGACCTTGGTGTCCCGCTTGAGGTCCAGGGTGACCGACAGGTTGCCGTCGGAGTTGACCTTGCCGGACTTCACCAGCTTGTCGGTCTTGTCGGAGCCGAACGGGTCGGCCCAGATCTCCACCGTGCGGTTCTTGTAGGTCCTGCCCAGGTGGGCGGTGAACCGGACGTCCTTGCCGTACGCGTACACCTTGCCGTTGTTGTCGACGGTCAGCGCCGGCTTGGCACGGGAGACGTCGACGGTGTCCGAGCCGGAGCCGGCCGTGTGACCGGCGTCCCCCGCGTACGCCACCGTGTACTTCACCTTGCCGCCGGCCGGCGGGGTGTCGGTGAAGGAGAACGTGCCGTCGGCCCTGGTGGTCGCCGCGGCCAGCGCCTTGCCCTTCGGCGACTCCAGGTCGGTGCGGGTCACCGTCAGCCTGCTGCCGGCCGGGAGGGCCGCCGTGGAGGTGACCTTGCCCTTGACGGTGAGCTGCTTGGCGCGGGTGGCGGTGGCCGGTGCGTCCACGGTGACGGTGGTGGCCGCCTTGGTGGGCGCGGTGAGGACGCGCAGCGAGTAGGCGCCCGCGCTGTTGCTGGTCACCGCGAACAGCCGGGAGCCGTCCGGGGTCCAGGCCAGCCCGGAGGGGGCCAGCAGGTCGGAGCCGCTGCTCTGGCCGGTGCGGGGGAAGTCGTAGCTGCGCAGCGCCTCGCTGCTGCCCGGACGGAAGATGTAGACGTCCGGGTCGTAGGAGCCGTTGATGCCGGCGGCGACCGTGCCGTCGGGGGCGATGGCCACGGAGTTGGGGTAGGCGTTCGTGACGTACTTGCCGTCCTCGTTGAGGTCGGAGGTCCGGAACACCTGCTGGTAGTAGGGGGCGCCGCTGGCCACCACGACGTCCTTGCCGTCGGGGGTGACCTGGAGGTCGCCGAGGTTGCTGCCGGCCTCCCGGGTGCCGGCCAGCTTCGTGGCGGTGCCCGAGGAGACGTCGTAGGAGGCCAGCTCGACCGGGCTCTGCCCGACCGCGCCCGCGACCAGCGTGCCGGAGCCGGGCGCGGCGTCCAGCATCGGGGCCTGGTACCAGCTCTTGTCCTGGTCGAGGGTGACCTCGTGCTGCTCGCCGGTCAGGTCGACGGAGCCGATGTTGCCCGCGGCGGCGCCGCCGTAGCCGAACCACAGCCGGCCGCCCGCGAGGGCGACGCTGAGCGGCTTGTCGCCGACCGTGTACCGGGTGGTCTCGGTGTCGGTGGCGGTGTCGATGGCGGCGATGGCGTCGAGGTCCTGCACGGCCGCGTAGAGCGTGCCGGAGTCGGCGGACAGTTCCAGGCCGCTGACGCCGGAGAGGTTGGTGGTGAGCTGCTTGAGGGTCTTGCCGGTGTAGTCGGTGACGACGATCTTGCCGTTCAGCGGGTCGCTGACGAAGACCTGCCGGTGGACCGCGTCCACGACGATGTCACCGGTCGTCCTGACCGGCAGACTCGTGCTGGAGTCGGCGTGGGCCGCGGTGGCGGCGAGGGCCGCGGAGCTGAAGAGGACCGCCAGAGTGGTGGCAGCGGTGAGAGAGCGCTTGCGCACGCTGATTCGAACCCCCCGGAACGAATGGGAAAGGCATGGGTGCCGCGCGGGCACGGCGTTGCGTGAGCCCCCTGTGCATGAGCCGTGTGTGCCTCGCGTGGCGAGTGTGCAAAGAGTAGGTCATGCCTCTGACAAGTACGCCGGGGGCCCCGGGGACGTCCGGGGGCGGGAGCGGGGGCGCCGGGTGAGGGGGGTCAGGGACGCGCCTGCGGGGGCGCCGCCGGGGCCGGCGCCGCCGCCGGGGCGGGGGCCGGTGCCGCCGCCGGGACCGCGGCGGGGGCCGGTGCGAGAGCCGCCGCCCTGGCCGGGCCGGCGTTGGCCGCCAGGAGGAGGGCCGTGGCGGCGACGACGGCCGCGATCACCCCTCGGGCGGGCGAGGGCGCCCCGGCCGGGCGCAGCGGGGCGTGGGGGCGTGCGTAGGGTGCGGATGGACGTCCGGCCACGGCTACCTCGCTACACGAAAGCGGCGTATCAAGCATGCTTGACCCGCCATTTAACCTAGGGGCTGCCGGAGCCGAACGGCAAGAGGCGGCGGGGGGGTCGGGGGGATGAGACGCGTGCGGGACAGGGACGACCCGGAGGTCATCGGGCGGCGCGTGCAGCGGCTGCGCGCCCAACGCGGGCTGACGCAGCGGCAGCTCGCCGAACCGGCGTACACCCCCGCCTACATCTCCACGCTGGAGGCCGGGCGGGCGCGGGCCTCCGAGGAGGCGCTGAGGCATATCGCCGGGCGGCTCGGCGTGGCCTTCGAGGAGCTGACCACCGGCCGGCCCGCCCACCTCGCCACCGGCCTCAGGCTGCGGCTCACCGAGGCCCAGCGCGTCCTCGCCGACGGCCGGGCCGAGGAGGCGGCCGCGCAGTACGGGGTGCTGCGGGCGGAGGCGGAGGCCCACGGACTCGGCTGTGAACAGGCCGCCGCCCTGCTCGGGCTCGGCGACTGCGCCCTGGAGACCGGCGAGCTGACCAGGGCACGCGAGTACTTCGAACAGGCCGAGGAGCAACTGGCCGGCGAGTCCCTGCCGATGCGGGTGCCCGCCGTCCGCGGCCGGGCGGTCGCCCACTACCTCGCCGGGGAACTGCGCTACGCCGTCTACCTCCTGGAGAGCGCCCTCGACGAGCTGAACCGCGGCGGGCTGCACGACCCCGACGCCCTCCTGCTGCTCTACGCCGGCGTGATCGGCCCGTACATGGACATGGGCGCCCACGCCCGTGCCGCCCAGGCCGCCGAGTTCGCCCTCGCGCTCGCCCCGCGGGCCGGCGACCCCGCGCTCATCGCCCGCATGCACCGCTCGGTCGCCCGCACCCTGCTCGCCGAGGGCCGGGCCGCCGAGGCCGACGCCTCCCTGGCCAAGGCCGCCGAGCTGTACCGGCAGCTTAGCCTGCGCACCGAACTGGCCAACTGCCACTGGATGCGCGGTTACGTCTGCGCGCAGAACGGCGAACTCGACCGCGCCGAGGCCGAACTGCGCCAGGCCCACACCATGCTCGCGCAGAGCCGGGCCGCCCTGTACCGCAGCCAGGCCGCGGTCGAACTGGCCGACGTGCTGCACCGCCGGGGCAAGTCGGAGGAGGCCGCCGAGCTGCTCCGGGGCGTCGCCGGGGACTTCTCCTCCGAGCGCGGCGCCGTCCACGCCGCCGCCGCGCACCGCCTGCTCGGCATCATCGCCGAGGACGCGGGGGACACCGAGGCCGCCGAGGAGCACTACGTCCGCGCCCTCAGCCTGCTGGAACGCGCGGGTGCCGCCGGCGACCTGGCCGACCTGTGCCGCCTCCTGGGCGACCTGCTCCGCCGTACGGGCCGTGTCGAGGCGGCCCTGGACGCCTACCGCACCGGGCTGGGGCACCGCACCGCCCCGGGCACCACCACCCTGGGCCCCGCCCCGGCCCACCCGCCCCTGTGAGCCTCACACCTGGGCCCGGCCCCGCGCGCGGATGTCGGCCAGGCGCAGGGCGCCGATCTGGACGGCGGCCTGCGTCGCGTCGTTCGGTACGTCACCCAGGCCGCCGTTGGTGAGGGCGAAGGAGTCCTTGCCGACCCGGACCGTGGCGAGGTCCAGCGTGAGCAGGCTCTCCTCACCGTCCGGTGTCGTACCGGCCACGCTGACCCTGAGGCCCTGGCGCGCGTCCCCGACCTCGGGCAGCGGCGCGTCGATCACCCGGACGTCCTCCACCGCCCCCAGCTCGGTGGTGGCGGTGAACCGCGCGCACCGCGCCGGCATCGTCTGCAACCAGGCCAGTACGGCGTTCACGTCCGACGGGCGGCGGGTGCCGATCTGGTAGCGGAGCTGGGCGTCGGTGTCGGCGTCGTCCAGGCCGATGGCGGCGCGGGCCGGGGCGCCGAGCAACTCGTCGCTGTAGAGGGCGTCCAGCAGTCGCTGGCACTCCCCGGCCGAGGTGGTCGCCTTCAGCAGCCCGTCCCGCCAGGTGGCCGCGCCGCGCGTGGAGGTCCAGGGGGCGCCGAGGTCGCCCTCGGTGATGAGCGCGGCCTGTGCCTGCTCGTCGCTGAGCGTGGACCCGTCGGGCCGCGGGGACGTCCTGGGCGTCGCGGCCGGCCGGTCGACGGTGGGCAGGGGGTGCGGGGCGGACGCCGGTCGGTTCAGGCCGAGGGCGGCGCAGCCGCCGGCGGTGAGCAGACCGGCGCCGAGGAGGGGCAGCAGGACGGCCCGGGGGAGCCGGGCGACGCGGGTGGCTATCGCGGGGGTCATCGGTGCCTCCTGGGCTGCGTACGGACCGGCGGGACGCCTGCTCCCACGGCACCACCGCCCCGCCCCGCCCACCAGCGCTCCGGGGCCGTACGGGTGAGGGGACGCGCGGGACGCCGCGCGGTGCCGCCCGGGGGCCGGCCGGGCCGGTGCCGGTCGGGTGCGCGGAGGCTGATCTAAGGTCGGGACGACGGAAGGAGTGCGCTGTGACCGGTGAGCCGATCCCCGTGATCATCGACTGCGACACCGGCGTCGACGACGCCCTGGCCCTGCTGTTCGCCGTCCGGCACCCGGGTCTCGACCTGCGGGCGGTGACCTGCGTGGCCGGGAACACCGACGTCGACGGGGTGGTCCGCAACACGCTGACCGTGCTGGAGCGGGCGGGCGCGCCCGACATCCCGGTGGCGCGGGGCGCCGCACGCCCGCTGATCGAGCCGGCCCGCTCGGCCCGGCACGTGCACGGCACGGACGGCATGGGTGACCTGGGCCTGCCCGCGCCCACCCGGGCCCCGGCGGCCGTCGACGCCGTCACCCTGCTGCACCGGGAGATCCTCGCCTCCCCGCGCCCGGTGACCCTGGTCCCGACCGCCCCGCTGACGAACATCGCGCTGTTGCTGCGCACCCATCCGGAGGTGACGTCGAACATCGGGCGGATCGTGTTCATGGGCGGGGCCGTGGCTGTCGGCAACGCCACCCCGGTCGCGGAGTTCAACGTCTGGCACGACCCGGAGGCGGCGGCGATCCTGCTGACGGCCGGGGTGCCGATCACGATGTACGGCCTGGACGTCTTCCAGCAGGTCGTCGTGGACGGCCCGGAGGTGCACCGGCTGCGCGCCAGCGACGAGCCCGGCACCCGCCTGGCCGGCGACCTCCTCGCCCACCGGCCGACCTCGCCGGGCGGGCCGGCCGAGGCGGAGGAGGCGGGCGGCCTCGGCGACGCGGGCGCGGTGTGCGCGGTCGCCGACCCGCGGGGCATCACCACCCGGCTGCTGCCGGTGGAGGTCACCCTGGCCCCCGGCCCGTCCCGCGGCCAGACGGTCGTGGACCGCCGGCCCCGTCCCGGCGAGTCGGAGATCCACGAGGGCCGCCGCGAACACGCCCTGGTGGACGTGGCCCTGGAGGTGGACGCGGACCGGTACGTGAGGCTGTACCTGGAGACCGTCGGCCGCTAGGCCGTGCCGTCGAACCCCCGCCCGCCCCACGGCGGGAGTTCGACGCCACGCCCTAGTCGGCGGTGGCCGGTACCCGTTCCGACCAGCGTTCCTCCACCCTGGCGAACCGCCAGTACGCCAGTGCCGCCGCCCACACGACGACGAACAGGCCGACGATGAGGTAGCCGACGTTGTCCAGGTCGAGGCCGGCGACCCAGCCGGTGACGTCGTCGTGCAGGTCGAACTTCTCGTGCAGGACGCCGACCAGCTCGATCGTGCCGATGAAGAAGGCGACGGCGACGGACAGGCCGGTGATGGCGAGGTTGTAGAACACCTTGCGGACGGGGTTGGAGAACGCCCACTGGTAGGCGAAGTTCATGAACGTGCCGTCGAGGGTGTCGAACAGGCTCATGCCGGCGGCGAAGAGCAGCGGCAGGCAGAGGATCGCGTACCAGGGCAGGCCGGCCGCCGCACCCGAGCCGGCCATCACCATCAGCGTGACCTCGGTGGCCGTGTCGAAGCCGAGGCCGAAGAGGAAGCCGAGCGGGTACATCTGGCCCGGCCGGGACACGGACCTGGTGAGCCGGCCGAGGAGCCGGTTCATGAAGCCGCGCGAGGCCAGGTGCTGTTCCAGCTCCTTCTCGTCGTACGCTCCGGCGCGCATGGCGCGGAACACCCGCAGGATGCCCACCAGTGCGACCAGGTTCAGGGCCGCGATGAGGTAGAGGAACGTGCCGGAGACCGTGGTCCCGAGGACGCCGAGCACCTGGTGGGTGCTGGACCCCTCGTTCATGACCTTCCCGGCGAGGGAGGTGCCGCCCGCGATCAGCAGCGCCAGCAGGACGACGACGCTGGAGTGGCCGAGCGCGAACCAGAAGCCCACCGACACGGGCCGCTTGCCGTCGGCCATCAGCTTGCGGGTGGTGTTGTCGATGGCGGCGATGTGGTCGGCGTCGAAGGCGTGCCGCATGCCGAGGGTGTAGGCGGTGACGCCGAGTCCGACGCCGAAGACGTCGGTGCCCACCCGGTAGTGCTCGGGGGCGACGAGGAGGAAGAGGATCCCGAAGGCGACGACGTGCAGGGCGACTATCACCGCCATCAGCCCCGCCGTCTTGACGGTGTCCTCGCGTCGCCAGCGGAAAGACGCGGCATCGGCCATCAGGTTCACGCTCCAGCACCTCGTGGATCACTTCGTGAGTCGCCGTGGCCGGTCTCCTGGCTTACAGGTCCGCGTCCGCCGTCCCTGCCTTCCCGGTCGCGTACGACCAGTGGCCCGGCTGCTGCCGGACGGAACGGGAACTCCCTGATCACAGTGGCGAGGGCCGCGTCGACCTTGCATCGACTTCCCGAGCACCACGGCCCGCCCACCGTAGAGGGGCGGCAGGTTCCCTGCATAGCTGCGCACCTGCGCAGGTATTCAAGATCACATCGGTGCCTGCGAGGATGGCGTCATGCATCTCGTGCCTGCCGACCGAGCCGACCGTCGCACCATCGACGGTCACCGGGTGTGCGAGGCGATCGCCGCCATCGGCGACGCGGACCACCTGCGCACCTGGGCCGGCCGTTTCTCCCTCCTGGCCGACGCCAACCGGCTCGCGCTGCTGCTCGCCCTGCACCGCACCGGCCCGCTCGCCGTCTCCGACCTCGCGATCGCCACCGGCATGAACGATCCCGCCGTCTCCCAGGCGTTGCGGCTGCTGAGGGCGGCCGGGGTGGTCGCGGGGGAGAAGGAGGGGCGCGTGGTGCGCTACCGCGTGGTGGACGCGCGGGTGCGGGACCTGCTGGAGCACTGCACCCCCTGACCGGCCTCGAAAAAGGTTCCCTTTCCGGGCAATGTGGACAGATACCGAGTCCGTACCGTCGTCCGTCCTCTGGGAGCCCGCATGGCAGACCTCTCGTCCAGGAACCCCGACTGGTGGCGGCAGGCCGTCATCTACCAGGTCTACCCGCGCAGTTTCGCCGACGCCGACGGCGACGGCCTGGGCGACCTCAGGGGCATCACCCAGCGCCTGAACCACCTGGCCACGCTCGGCGTGGACGCCCTGTGGCTGAGCCCCTTCTACCCCTCCGAACTCGCCGACGGCGGCTACGACGTCGCCGACCACCGGGACGTCGACCCGCGCCTGGGCACCCTGGACGACTTCGACGCCCTGGTCACCGAGGCGCACCGGCTCGGCCTGAAGGTCGTCGTCGACGTCGTCCCCAACCACACCTCCGACCGGCACCCCTGGTTCCAGGAGGCGCTGCGCGCCGCCCCAGGCTCCGCCGCCCGCGACCGCTACGTCTTCCGCGAGGGCCGCGGCGCGCACGGCGAACTGCCGCCCACCGACTGGCAGTCGCTGTTCGGCGGCAGCGCCTGGCGGCGGGTGCCCGACGGCGAGTGGTACCTGCACCTCTTCGCCCCCGAACAGCCCGACCTCAACTGGGACGACGAGGAGGTCCGCGCGGACTTCCGCACCACCCTGCGCTTCTGGTCCGACCGGGGGGTCGACGGGTTCCGGGTCGACGTCGCGCACGGGCTGGCCAAGGACCTCACCGAGCCGCTGCGGGACGTCGGCGATGTCGGCGCGACCGGTGAGGAGGCCCTGCTGGCGGTCCCGCCCGGCAGCCACCCGTACTGGGACCGCGACGAGGTCCACGCGATCTACCGCGACTGGCGCACGGTCTTCGACGCCTACAGCCCGCCGCGCACCGCCGTCGCCGAGGCCTGGGTGCCGGGCACCCGGCGGGCCCTGTACGCCCGCCCCGACGAACTCGGCCAGGCGTTCAACTTCGAGTACCTGGGCGCCCCGTGGGACGCGGAGGAGCTGCGGGACGTCATCACCGCCTCGCTGGCCACCGCCCGTGCCGTCGGCGCCCCCGCCACCTGGGTGCTGTCCAACCACGACGTCGTCCGGCACGCCTCCCGCCTCGTGCTGCCGCCCGGCACCGACCCGGCGGCCTGGCTGCTGTCCGGCGGCACCGCGCCCGCGGTCGACGCGGCGGCGGGCCTGCGCCGGGCCCGGGCCGCGACCCTGCTGATGCTGGCGCTGCCCGGGTCGGCGTACCTCTACCAGGGCGAGGAACTCGGCCTGCCCGAGGTCGCCGACCTGCCCACCGAGGTGCTCCAGGACCCGATCTGGGAGCACACCGGCCACGTCCGCAAGGGCCGCGACGGCTGCCGCGTGCCCCTGCCGTGGACGACGACCGGGCCGTCGTACGGCTTCGGGTCCGGCGCCGCCTGGCTGCCGCAGCCGGAGTCCTTCGCGGCGTACGCCGTCGAGGCGCAGGCGGGCACCGAGGGCTCCACCCTGGAGCTGTACCGCACCGCGCTGCGGCTGCGCCGCAAGCTGCTGGAGGACGAGTCGCTGACCTGGACGCCCGAGGCGCCCGCCGGGGTGCTGGACCTCACCCGCGGCGAGGCCTGGCGGTGCGTCACGAACCTCGGCGCCGAGCCGGTACCGCTCCCGCCGGGCGAGGTCCTGCTGAGCAGCGTCCCGCTGCCGGGCGGCGGCACCCTGCCACCGGACACCACCGTGTGGCTGGCCTAACGCACCGTGGGCGCCGGACTCGCGCCGGGCGCCGGGACGTTGCCGCCGCCACCGGCGATGCCGTCGATGTCCACGGGGGTGGAGGTGGCGGTCGGCGGCGGGGTGAGGACCACCTCCGGCTGGCCCGCGGCCGGGGGCGGCGGGGTCAGGTCGGTGTCGGGGAGCTTCGGCGGGGTCGTCTGCTGGAACAGGGTCTGGTCGAAGTCGACCAGGCCCGTCTTCTCCATCACCGTCATGTGGTCGAGCACGGTGTCGTTGGCCTGGTCGGCCAGGGCCCGCACCAGCGAGTTCTTGGTCGTGGACCGGATCTTGGCGATCGTGTTGAAGATCGCGCCGTGGGTCATCCGCAGGATGTTGGCGAAGTCGGTGTCGAACTGCTTGCCGCTGTCCGACTTCAGCGTGCTGACGAAGCCCTCCTGCTGGGGGCTCGCGATGTTGGGCAGGGTGATGTTCAGCATGGGCGCGATCTTGCGGCAGGTGGTGTCCAGGGCCGAGTGCCCGTCGACCAGGTGCCGGCTGGCCGTGATCACCTCCTTGGAGCCGCCCTTCTGCAGCCCGATCTGCCCCACCGGGTACTCCCACAGCCCCGCCGCCCGCACCTTGACCACGAAGTCCCGGTCGGACTCGGTGAGCGGGCCCCACTGGGTGTTGGCGATGACCCGGGTGGGGGAGCTGGAGACGGTGCTGAGCCCGAGCATGCCCGGGTAGGCGAGTGCCGCGAGGGTCAGGGCCATCGCACCGCCCACGAAGAGAGTTCCCGTCGCGTTCCGCGAAAAGCGCACCGTGCCTCCTGTCCGGTCGTGGATCCGGCCCGCGGGAGAACGCGGGCGGGTGGGACGCACAGCAGTACGGACGGGAGAGCGATCCGTCTCTGCCTCCCGGGTAAAAATTCCGCATGGCCGTGTCGCCGTGCGGGGATTGCCAGGTGTTGGTGACCATGACGAACGGTTGCCGAAAGGTTGACCCTGCGCCGGGAGAAGTCCGGCGGACGCGGCCCTAGATTCGCCGCATGCCCCCGCAACCACCGCCCCGCCCCGCCGCCGCGCTGCCCGTCCTGCCCTACCGCCGGCCCACCCGGGGCCGCGACTACTGGGTGCTGGACGACGTCCTGCCCGGCATCGACGCCGTACGGGAACGGTGTCTGGCGAAGGACGACTGGACCGAGGGCTATCCGTACACCTCCGAGAGCTGGCCCGGACTGCGTGCCATGCCCGGCCTGGAACCGGGGGAACTGGCCCGCGTCGAACGGCTGGTGAAGAAGGCGACCGGCGCGAAGGACCTGTGGGTGCAACGGGCGCCCGGCGGCGGCACGCTCAACCACAACTGCGTCCAGGTGGTCGGCGAGGGCGAGGGCGAGCCCCGCCCGCACACCGACTCCCGCGCCCTGTGCCGGTACGCGGCCGTCCTCTACCTCAACCCCGGCGTGCCCAAGGAGTACGGCACCAGCTTCTACCGCCAGCACCTGTCCGGCGGCCGGCTCGGCGGGAACGTCGTCCAGGCCCCGCACACCGACCTCGTCGAGGCCCTCGGCACCCGGTTCGTCGCCCCGGACGCCTTCGAGGAGGACGTCCGGGTCCCCCCACCGGTACAACCGCCTGCTCCTCTACCAAGCCAACCTCGTGCACAGCGCGACCGGTTACACCGGGCGCACGCTGGAGGAGAAGCGCATGACGGCGGTGTTCTTCTGGATGGCGTGAGCCGCCTGCCACGGATGGCAGGATGCGGTGATGACCGAACAGACGTACCAGGCCGGCAGCCTGTCCTCCGACTGCCGGTTCGTGGCGAAGACGGGCCGGCTGGCAGCCGGGGGGCTGCTCCTCGCCGGGGCCGCCTGGGTGGCGCGGGCCGTGTGGGAGGTGCGGCTGGCGCTGGCCGGGGAACCGGCGTCGGGCCCGCCGGACCAGGGCGGCGGGGAACACCGCCCCCTGAACTCGCTGGAGAACTCCTACCACCTCGTCACCTCCCTCGGGGGCGGCGCCGTGGTCCTCTGCGCGCTGCTCTTCCTGTCGTGGCTGGCGCGGGTGCGGGACAACGCGCGGGCGCTGTCGGGGGAGGAGCCCAAGTACGCGGGGATCTGGCTCTACCTCGGGTGGATCGTGCCGTTGGTCAACCTGTGGTTCCCCCGGGGGATCGTCGCCGACGCGTTCCGGCGCACGGCGCCGGGGCGGAGGCTGCCCGTCTCCGTCGACGTGTGGTGGGTGCTGTGGGTGATCGGCATGCTCAGCGGGGTGGGACTCCTCTACGAGGACTCCACGGACGAGATCATCACCCGCGCCTACACCGAGGTGTGGCCGCTGCTCGCGAGTGACGCGGCCGTCGTCGGCGCAGCCGTCGCCGGGGCGCTCGCCGTGCGGGCCGTCACGGCCGTACAGACGGAGCGGATGCGGGCGACGGAACGGGCGTCCGCCGTGCCGACGGGGGCCCCGCCCGCCGCCTAGCCCGCCCCGCCGCCCAGCCCGCGGGCCGGCACCCGGGCCCCCCGTCCTGCGGCCGGCGCCCGGGGCCGTCACCCTGCGGGGAGTGGCTTTGTGAGCCAATATGGTGATATTGGGCGCATCGCATTCTCGAAGGGGGCCTCCATGGCTGTGGAAATCCCTCCGCTCGTCAAGCCGTCCCGGCTCAGGGCCCGCGGCGGGCTGCTGGGCGAGTGTCTGGCGGAGTTCCTCGGGACCTTCGTCCTCATCTCCTTCGGCTGTGGCGTGGTCGCGATGGCGGTCGCGGCACTGCCCGGATCGGGCCGGGCCGCCACCACCACCACGATCTTCCTCGCGGCCGGCGACTGGCTGCTGATCACCTGGGGCTGGGCGATGGCCGTCATGCTCGGCGTCTACGTCGCGGGCGGCATCAGCGGCGCCCACCTCAACCCGGCGGTGACCCTGGCGATGGCCCTGCGCCGCGGGTTCTCCTGGGCCAAGGTCGTGCCGTACTGGTTCGCCCAGGTCGTCGGCGCCCTCACCGGAGCGGCCCTGGTCTACCTCGTCTACCACAGCGCGATCAACGCCTTCGACAGCGCGATGAAGGGGCCCAAGACGGGCGGGCACACCCTCGCCACGTTCTCGATCTTCGCGACGTTCCCGGCGCCGTACTTCCACGGCGGCGTCTGGGGGCCGCTGATCGACCAGATCGTCGGCACGGCCTTCCTGCTCATGCTGATCGCCGCCGTCATCGATCTGCGCAACCAGGCCGTGAAGGCCAATCTCGGGCCGCTCATCGTGGGCTTCATCGTCGCCGCCATCGGCATGTCGTACGGCGCGAACGCCGGCTACGCCATCAACCCGGCCCGCGACTTCGGCCCCCGCCTGTTCACCTACGCGGCCGGCTGGGACGGGCTGGCGTTCCCGGGGACCCTGCCCGGCGCGTTCACCGCCTACTGGTGGATCCCGATCGTCGGGCCGCTGGTCGGCGGCGCCATCGGCATCCTGATCTACGACCTGTTCATCGGTGACGTCCTGGTCGTGCGGTCGGAGATGGCCGAGCTGCCCGAGCCCGGACGCTCGAGGCCGGTCATCACCAGCGACGAGGAGTAGCCGGGAACGGAACGGCCGCCGCGCCCCGGCCCGGGGCGCGGCGGCCGTCCGCGCGCACCCGGAGACAGGGGCCCCGGGGCCTGCGGTTGTGCCCCTGTCGGCGGCGCCTGTCTGCGATAATCGCCCTCCGCGCCGCAGCCGGCGTGAACTCGCTTGAGCCCAGGGGGGTCTGAGCACGATGAGCGCCGGGCGTCGGCGGGCTCTGCTGATCGCGGTGCCCGCGTATCCGCAGCTCGAACAGGTGCCGGAGCTGAAGGACGACTTCCCGGCCCTGCCCTTCACCGCCAGGGACGCGGCGACCCTGCGCAACACGCTGCTGCGCAGCAACTTCCCGCCGGAGCACGTGACCGTCCTGGACGACGAGGACACGACCGACGGCGGCACCGTCCGTGACGAGCTGGGCCGCTTCCTGAACTCCTGCGAGGACGGCGACGTCGGCCTCGTCTACTTCGCCGGCCACGGCGTCCGGTTCGGCGAGACCGACTACCTCCTGCCGAGCGACACGCGCGCACGGTGGGGGCCCGACGGGCAGCGGACCCTGGGCCCGCAGGGACTCATCGAGGTGGTGCCCGACGAGCTGCTGGCGCCCCTCACCTCCAGCGCCACGGTGATGCTCGTCTTCGACGCCTGCCGCAGCGGCGGCGGTACCCCCGCGGCCACCTTCGAAGGGGTGAGGGTCAGCCGCGACCGGGACAACGTCGTCATGCTGAGCGCCTGCTCCCCCGGCGAGGAGGCCCTCGGGCACCCCGACAGCGGCAGCGTCCTGGCCAGGGCCCTGAGCGAGTCCCTGGCCCCGGAGTCCTCGGCCAGCACGTTCGGCGAGGTGATCCGGCGCGTGCAGCGTCGCGCCCCGCAGATCGCGGCGAACTACACCTCCCGCAGGCCGCCCGGCATCGCCACCCGGTGGCTGAGCTTCGACGGGAAGGCCGGCTCCCACGCCGACGTACCGCTGTGCGAGGCGATGACGTCCTCCGGTCCCTGGATGGACGCGGTCGTCCAGTCGGACCTGTGGGAGCGGACGGGAGGCACGGACGCCCAGCAGGCCAGGGCGAAGGGACACCTCGCGGAGGTCGTGACCAAGGTCGGCGAGATCCGCGGGGCCAAGCAGGCCGAGTCCGACCCGTGGGACGACCCGCTCGTCCAGGAGCGGCTGATCAAGCGGCTCGGCCACCTCCTGGAAGCCGCCGACGCGCGGCTGAGCCTGATCGAGACGGTGGTCCTCCTCGGCGCGCCGTTCCTGCGCGAGGCCGCGCTGGCCTGCGGCCTGCAGGCGCTGCGCAACCTCCGCGGGGACGGCCCGGACGACACCGCCACCGCCGCGGCCACCGTCCGGCCCCTGCCCGAGGGCACCTTCGCGTGGCATCTCGACCGCGACATGGGCGACGTACGGCGCGCACACCGGCAGATCGAGGCGACCCGCCGGACGCTGCTGCGGCGCGGGCGGAAGGACGACGCCCGCGGCGCGGAGTACTGGCTGCGCCACCGCTTCCTCGCCGACTGGGACCTGCTGTGGGAGGAGCGCGGCGACACGGAGCTGGAGAGCCTGCGCCGCGCGGTCGACCTGCTGGTGCGGGCGGCGGAGAGCGCCGCCGACCTCACCCTGGGCGCCGAGGGCCGGGACAAGCTGCGGCACGCCGTGATCCAGGTCGTCTCCCAGCTCGGCACCGGCACCCCGGCGGACACCGTGGCACCCGACGGCACCGACTGGGAGACCGACCTGTGCACGTATCTGTGCGGCGAGGAGCGGTGGAGCTGGCGCCCACGCGACCTGGCCGCGCTGCTGCACCTCGCCGGGCTCCTCGCCATCGACCCGCGCATGCTCGACGGCGTGCTCATCGACCACCTGGGCCCGCGCGAGCCCACGCAGGTGCGGCCCGAGAGCATCATCGGCGAGATCACCACGAACGACGGCTTCCGGCCCAGCACCGGCGGCCGGTCGGGGGACCTCGCCGCGCCCGGCCAGGGCCCGTCCACCCGCTGGCTGCTGGTGTTCAAGTGCGGCAACGCGGCCCTGTACACGGCGCTGGAACGGCTCACCACCCGGATCATCACGGTGTCGGAGGCGACCCGGCGCAACCAGGGCGCCGTGCGGACCGGTGACCTCCTCTCCGGCCTGCCCAAGGTGATCAAGACCGACGGTCTGATGCCCAGGAACAACGGGTTCGACAGGCCACCGCCCCGGTTCCGGCTGGCCGAGGACGAGGTCAAGCCGCTCATCATGGGCACCCAGCTCTACGGGGACCGGATGCTGGCGGTGCGTGAGCTGTACCAGAACGCCCTCGACGCGTGCCGGGTCCGCCAGGCACGGCGCCGGTACTGGGACCACGCGCGGCAGACCGGCGACGAGACCGAGCAGGAACAGCTCGCCGGATGCCGCATCGTCTTCACCCAGGACGTCGACCCGGCCACGGGCCGGACGTACATCGAGTGCGAGGACAACGGCGTCGGGATGACGGCCGAGGAGCTGAGGGACCTCTTCGCCCAGGCCGGCCGCCGCTCCGAACAGTCCTCGTCCCGGATGCGCGAGATGCGCCGGTGGCGCCGGCGGGGCATCACCACCGAGCTGAACAGCCGGTTCGGCATCGGCGTCTTCAGCTACTTCATGCTGGCCGAGGAGGTCGAGGTGGTCACCCGGCCGGTCACCCTGTCCGGGAGCGTGCCCCTTGAGGACGGCCACCGGGCCAGCGTCACCGCGGGCTCGGGTCTGATGCACCTGAGCAGGGAGCAGACGGGACTGGAGAACGGGGGCACCAGGGTCCGGCTGTATCTGCACGACGAGCCCGACGCGACGGAGGACCAACGCCCCTCCCTCGTGCAGGCATTACGCGAGTTCCTGATCAGCACCCCGCTGGAGGTGACCGCCCGGGAGCACGGCCGTGACCCGGTGACCTGGCGGCCGGGCGAGCTGTACGGCGACTCCTCGCTGCCGGGCACGCGCATCAAGGCCACCGAGGGCGTGTGGTGGGTACAGGGCACGGGCATGCTGCTGGCCGACGGGCTGCTGGTCTCCGAGGACGACGCGCCGGACGGCTATGTGGTGAACCTGCGGGCCCGGCACCGGCTGGAGCTGAGCGTCGACCGCAACCGGTTCCTCGGGTACGACGAGCACCGCGTCGAGGAGGACCTGGAGGCGGCGGTCCCGGCGCTGGTCCGCAAGGCGTGGCGGCCGTTCCCGCTGGAGTGGCTGTGGAACCTGGCCGAGGCCCGCCCGAGGATCGCCGAACAGGTCATCGGCCGGCTGATGGAGGCCGACGTGCGGGTGTCGGTCCCGGCGCAGCCGCTGCGCGACCACTGGATCCTGGACCACCGCGATCTCACGCTGGCCGACGTCGGGTGTCTGCCCGTCGACGAGGCCATCCTCAGGGCGAGCATCGGGGAGGCCGACCTCGGTGTGCGCTTCTTCGCGGCCTGGCGCGCCGGCGTCCTGGGTGTGCAGCAGGAGCCCGAGCCGGTCACCACGCCCGCGGGCTTCCCCCGGCCGGAGCCCCTCGACGCGATGCTGTTCCGCAGCGCACCGGACAGATCGTGGAGAGAACCGCTGCGCGCCGCCATGGACACCGGCCGCTCGCTGCGGGAGGTGACACGCAGGCTGCGCCGGTACGCCCTCACGGGCGCGTTCGTTCCGGAGGTCGCGGACATCCGCGTCCTGGACGACATCGTCCCCAATCGTCTGGCGGCCACCTTGTACGAGGAGTTCCGTGACGCGAGGGGCTCGTCGGCCCGGGGGGACGACGAGAGCCGGGGCCATGCCCTGAGGCAGGCGATGGTGCGCGTGTCGGCGGCCGAGAAGGTGAGCCTGGGGAGTCTCGCGCAGTTGCTCGCGCAGTTGTCGGCCGTCGATCCGTCGATACCCGATCCCCCGGACCTCGGGCCACTCGAAACCCATCGCGTGGACGCCCGTGAACGGCGCGTCCTGTTGAACGACCGGGCCACGTCGTCGTTGGTCATCGCGCTCGCGTTCTCCGGGCCGGTGCGTCCGGTGGACGTCGCCTACCGGGCACACCAGACCGGTATCCCGCCGGCGGAGATCGAGGCGGTCGTACGTCGCTTCGAACCCCTGGGGTACCGGCTCACCGGACCCGATCTGCCCTGCCTCCTGGACGAGGAGCAGCTCGACGCGCTCAGCCGCGATCTGGATGCGGAACCGCCCTTCCTGACCCCGGGCCCGATCGGTCTGCGGCACCTGGTCCGGCTGGCGGCGAAACGGGAGGAGACCGTCGGGGCCACGGCGGCCTGGCTGGCCGGCTGGGCAACCCCGTTGGGCGTCGAGGTCGCGGAGCCGGGCCCGCTCGCCTCCCTGGTGCCGCCCGGCTGGTGCAGGCAGCTCCCGGCGGAGCGGGCCGCCACCCGCGGTCACGGTGACGCGCCCGGGGCATCACCGATCACCACCTGGCAACTGCTGGGGCGGATCGCCGACGTGGACGACCCCGCATCGCGGGCGCAGCACATCGCCGCGGTGGAGGCGCTCGCGGAAGCGGGCCTCGCCGAGCGCGGGGCGGTCGAGGCGGCCCGCACCTGGCTGTCCCGGTCCCGGTCCGCGCGCCCCCGGAGTCTGTGGGGGCGCAGCTCGTTGTCGCTGCGTCAGCGGAGTTCGGGACGCCCCCTCGGCTCGAGGCGCTTCGGGCGGCGCGACGCCCGGATAGGGCTCTCTTCACTCATGGCTCTCGCGGCGGATTCCGAGGACGACCTCGGCACCATCGAGAAGAGAGTGCGGGACCAGCTTGCCCCCTACGGCTTCGACGTGCCGGAGATCCCGCGGGAGGCCGTCGGCCTGAGACCGGACGACGACGTGGTCACCGCCCTGTCCTCCAGGGACGGGAGGTGGCGGGAGGGCATCTGGCTGCACGACCTGGTCAGATTCGCGTACAACTTCGGTATCGACCTCGTCACCGCCGCCGCCGTCCTCAACGAGTACCGCTCCCTGGGCGCCCCCACCGTGCCCGTGCCCCCCGGTTCCGTCCCGCCGTCCGAGCGTGTGGAGCGGGACGAAGCCGCCGAGATCGCGCTGCTGCAGGCCGCCCTGGAGAGGTCCTGGACGCTGACGCCGCTCGCCCTGGTGGTGGCCGCCGGCCGGCTCGGCAGCGGGTTGCGGGAGACGTACCGCAGGCTGCGGCCCTTCGTCGCGATCGGGCTGGACATCCCGTTCCCCGAGCCCGGCTGCACCCGCGTCCCCGACTGGCGGGACGTCGTCCTGCTCACCGCCCGGTTCACCGGCCGGGAACCGGTCCTGTCCGGTGACGTCCCCGAGGACCACATCCGGCTGGCCGCAGAGGAGACGGACCTGACCGCCGACGACGTCCGCGCCCGGCTCCGGGACTACGCGCCGCTGTTCGGCCTCCGCCTGCCGCCGTACGAGAGGAGCTGACGTGCCGCACGTCGAGAAGGACTACGAGGCCGTGTATCTGCCGGACCAGCGGGCCGGGTTCGTGTGGGACCTCTCCGGTGGGCGGCTCGTCATCTCCGGCGGCTGCCCGGCGTGCGCCGGCCCGACCGTGCACCCGGTCCCGGACGTGATGCCCGGCGCGGTGACGATGGGCCGGCGCCGCCGCACGGCGGAGGAGACGGTCCCGGACGAGGTGTACATGCAGTGCCGGTGCCTGCGGGCGCACGCCGGGGACGAGCAGGAGACCGGGGGGTGCGGCGCCGCGTGGACGGCGGTCCGCCCGGCGGGTGCCGGCGCGTGACGGCGTCCGGGAGGAGGTACACACCCCTGGAACTGCGGCGCGCCCAGGGGCGGCTGGACGCGATGGTGGAGGGCCAGGTGGCGATCGCCCGGGCGCAGGCGGAGGGCTGGCGGAACTTCCTCACCCTCGCCACCGGGCTGCTCGCCGCCGTCCTGGTCCTCAAGGGCCGTGAGAACGTCGCCGAACTGCCCGCCGGTTACCGGCTGACGGTCGTCGTGCTGGTGGCGACGGGGCTGGTGGCGCTGCTCGTCGCCGCCTTCGCCGCCGTGTCGGCCGCCCACGGCCGGCCCGGTGACCGGCTGCCGTACGCCCATGCCGTGGCGCTGCTGGACTGGGAGCGGGTGGAGCGGGACCGGATCGCGAAGCGGATCCGGGTCACGCGCTGGGCGACCGTGCTCGGCGTGTCGGCCACCGCGCTCGGGATCCTGGCCACCTGGGTGGCCCCGGGGCCCGACGAGCCGGCGCGGTCGGTCCTGGTGCACACCCGCGGGCAGACGGTGTGCGGCGAACTGCTGGCGGCCGACGGCAGCGGTGTCACGGTCAGGCTCCGGCAGGGCGGCGCGAACGGCAAGGGTGCCGCGACGGTCCGCCACCTGACCTGGCAGCGCGACGCGGTGAGCGTGGCCCCCACGGACAAGTGCTGAACCGCCCGCCGGGACCGGTCGTCAGGTTCCCTCACCGGTGACGGTGGTCTCGGCACGGGACGGCCGCCGCGTCGCCACGGTCGTGGTCACCCGCACGAGGCTGGGCCTGCGGGGGGCCGAACCGAACCCGAACCGCACGGGCGGTACGACCGGCGCGAGCGGTCCGAGGTCCCGGCCGGCCCGGAGCACGGTGGCCGACACGACCGGGCGGAGATCGAGCGCGCCGTACCACTCGCGCCGCCCGCCGCCCGCGCTGCCGCGGGTGCGCACCCCCAGCAGCCGGGCGGGGAGGTACGTCACCGCCGTCCAGGCCGGCCGGGCGGCGAGCGGTGCGGGCACGGCCCGCAGCAGCAGCCCCGGCAGACCGCGCCGGCCCGCGGTGAAGCACAGGTCCAGCGGGCCGGCCGCGACCGTCCACCGTGCCGCCTCGACCCGCACGGAGACGGGCGTGATCTCGACGTCGTCGAAGTGGTAGGTGCCGGCGATGAAGTCCGCGATCCGCCGGGAGGGCGCGAGTAGCTGCCGGTGCCCGTCCTCCCGTTCGACCATGACGTCACTGAACGGCCCGAACGGCGACCGCGTCCAGTGCCCCAGCACCACACGGGTGCCGGACGCCGTCCCGAGACCGGCGATCCAGCCGTCGAATCGCATCATCGGCTTCCTCCCGGCCGCAGACGTGACCTCCGCCGGTCCGCCCGCCGGGTACCCGCTCGCGGCACACCATGTGCCCAATCTCCGGCCCGCCCGGGGCCCCGGTGGCCGGACGGTCACACGCCGCTCTCGGGCGATCTGGGCAGGTGCCGTACCACGAAGTCGACCAGTGTGGAGATGGACTCCAGGCACTCCAGGCTCAGGTCCTGGGCCGCCACGTCGACGCCGTAGCGGTCGGTGATGGCGGACAGCAGGGTCACGCCGGCGAGCGACGACAACGAGAGCTCGGCGCCGAACAGCTTGGTGTCCGAGGGCAGCCGCTCGACGCGGGCCCGCTCCGCACGCGTCGCGTCGGCCAGCATCCCGCGGATCTCCCGCTCCACCCGGGTCCGTCGTGCGCGCGAGGTGTCTTCGGTCATGAGGGCGTTCCGATCGGCAGCGGACGCACCCGCAACCAGGCGGGCCAGGGGGGCAGGTCCCCATGAAGGGTCCGGGACAGCGTCACCGTCGACGGCGCCGGACCGCCGCCGTCGGCGCCGGCCCGCAGGCCGGCCTGGCGGAACAGCAGCCGCAGCTCGGTGTTGGCCTCGGTCGGCCTGAGATCCAGCGCGAACGTGTCCGCGCCGGCCGACCGGGCCTGTTCCATCAGCCAGCGAAGGAAGGCCACGGAGGCACCCCGGCCGGCGATCCGGCAGGACAGCGCGAACAGCGGCACCGACCACTCGGCGGGACCGGGCCGAACCAGCGCCGTGCCGATGATGCCGTAGTCCCCGAACCGGTCGGTCATACGGGCTGTGAACAGCCGGTGTCCACCCCGCTCGACCAGGACCCGGACCTGCTCGCGGTCCAGGCCGGAGGAGTTCAGCCGGTGGGTGCGCTCGGCGAGTTCCAGTGCCCGCGGCAGCTCCGCACCGCCCGCCGCACCGGCCTCCATCCGCATCCCGCACCACCGCAGGAACTCCTCCCTGCCGCCCGCGAAGCGCTCGCCCGCCCGGCGGCGGGCCTCCTCGGTGCGGTACAGGCCGGCCCGCGCGCGTGCCTCCGGGGTGACCGGCCGCCCGGCGAGGGCGTCCAGCAGCGCGGGCACGTCCTGAGGGGCCGCCGTGCGCACCCCGGGCAGCAGGGCCTCCACCTCGGCCCGCTCGTACGGGGAGTCGTCGACCAGGAGCAGCGACTCCACGGCCACACCCAGCTCCGCGGCGATGGCGCGCAGGGCGTGGCTCTTGTCCTGCCAGGAGACCCGCGGGGCCAGGAAGCGGGCGGCGAGCCGGGGGTCACGGGTGACGCGCTCCAGCACCTCCGGGGCGCTGCGGCTGGCGATGCCGCTGAGCACACCGTGTCCGGCGAGCGTGTCGACCGCCGCCAGCATGTCGGGCCGGACCTCCGGGAGCCCGCCGTCGGCGCGCTCGACCGCCACGCCGTCCCACAGGGTCCCGTCCAGGTCCCACACCACGCACTTGACGCCGTCAGCGCTCGGCATGGCTCGGATCCCGCCGTACGGCCGGCGGGCTGTCGTCCGCCGCGGGCAGGCGCAGCTTCATCACCAGGTTGGTCGGGGTGAAACCGAACTTCCGGTACAGGGTGCGCATCGGCACGTTGGCGACGTGCACCCGGCCGACGACCTCGCTGAGCCCGTGCCGTACGGCGAAGTCCAGCCCCGAGGAGATCAGCAGCTCCGCGATCTCGGCCCGGCGCTCCACCGGGGCCACGGCCAGCGAGCGGAAGTTCGCGTACCGGTCACCGGTCATCGTGTTCTGGTTGATGCTGACCCACAGCCAGCCGATCGCCGGGTCGCCCGGCCGGTGCGCGACGAACATCCCTTCCCTGGACTTCTCCATCGCGCGCGCCAGACGTGTGCGGTGCCGCAGGGGATCGTCCACGGCGTCACCGCCGAAGGAGACACGCGCGATGTCGACCTCGAAGGCCCCGATCACCGGCAGGTCGTGCTCGCCGGCCTGCCGGGTGACGTAGGGAGCCGCCCGTTGCTCCAGCAGGGCACGCTCGTCCGGGGTGGGGGGCCGCCAGGTCCGGTCGGCGAGGACGGACGGGGCCGGCTCCTCGAAGGCCTCCAGCGCGGCTGCCTCCTCGGCGGTTCCCGGTACGGCGGCCTCCCCGGCTGCCTCCGGTACGGCGGCCTCCTCGACGGGCCCCGGCGCGCTCCGGGGCCGCGGGCCGCCGTCGGTGTCCGGGGCCGGGACCGCCGGTTGCCGGGTCCGGTCCTCCGGCTGCCGGTGCTGGTTCTCCGCTCCGAGGGGCACCAGCGGGCCGGGACGGAAGGGACCCTTGCCGCAGTTCGGACAGCCCTCCGCGCGCAGCACGCCGACCGAGGTCCACTTCGCCCCCGCGCCGACCCGGACCATCTCACCGCAGGCCACGCACTCGTACATCCGCTGCCGCGAGCGCTTGTCACCCGTGTAGAGGGGACCCTGGTAGCCGCCTTCCTGGGAGGGCGCGGTCGCGCTCGTGGTCAGCAGATGCTGGAAGAATCCGACACCGCCGAGAATTCCGCTGCCCTCGTACTCGTTGAAGTTGCGGATGTATCCGTTGGTGACGAGACCGAGTTCCATGATTTCGCGCTGCACCTGGAGCATTTCGTCCGGGCTCTTTCCACCGAACGAGAAGAAGATGCTGTGGGCCGGCCCCTGGCGAAGTCCCTCCACCGCACGCGAGAGGAACAGCCGGGCGCCCTCCGGTGTGTACGGCGGATCGGTCATCGCGACATCGAACTGACGGTGCAGTCCTTCCGGCAGCGGATTCCGCAGATCGTGCTGCACCGTCTCTATGCGGGTACCGAGATCCGCCGACACCCGCTCGATGTAACCGAGGATGTCGGGCGAGATGTCGACCACCGTCACCTGGTCGACGAGCGGCGCGCCGAGCACGTCCCCCACCACGGCGACCGCCAGCGAGATCAGGTCGTCGTCGCCGATCAGGAGCAGCGAGCCGCCGGGCAGCGTGCCGGCCGACAGCAGCGCCAGGACCCGCCGCACCTTGGTCTCGGAGGTGCACTTGGACTGGTCGAGCGTCATGTCGGCGGCCGGGCCGTCCCCCATGACGGCGTCCAGCCGGGCGACGGCTTCCTCCAGCACCTCCGGGATCACCAGTTCCCGCCCGTCACAGGTGTGGCAGGTGGCGTCCAGGGTGAGATCCATGCCCAGCTCGGTGACGACGGCCCGGCCGGCCGGGGTGAGCTGCGACGGCCGCTCGTGGGTGATCAGCCCGCGGCTGCGCAGTTCGTTCCCCACGGCCGCCACGATCGGCACGGGAAGCCCGACCGCCCGGCTGATGTCCTTGGTGGAGGCCGGAGCCAGCCGGCGGATGGCACGCAGGATCGACCGCACACCCGGAGGCCCCTCCTGGAGCCTGACGGCGTCCGCGACGTCATTGAGCACTCGGTCGGCGCTGAGACGGCGGTGTCGTCCGCGGGCGTTCGTCACAATGCTGCTCCACATGGGGTGAGAATGTTCGTGCCAGTATACGGGCCCGGCAAAGTGCGATGCCAGGTGTCTAAGGGCGTTCCAGCAATTCCAGAAAACGGCTGTTCCAGCTTTTTTCCTGGTCCGCGATATCGTCGAGCATTTCGGCTGTGCGGATCACGGCCGGAGCGCCTTTTCGTATCCGGAGAAAGAAATAGTTGCGAATGGTCTCCCACTGCCGGGCGAGCGCGTCCGCCGTGACGGCGGCCTCGTGCAGCGCCGGCATCCCGCAGACCGTCGCCGCCAGCCGCAGGAAGCGCGCGTTCAGCGCCCGCTGGCTGGCCAGCTCGCCGAACCAGGCGCTGATCGAGATCATTCCCACCGGCGTGGGCGCGGCGAACCCCTCCGGCGCCTCCCGCAGCCGGCGCGCGCTCCGGCGCAGCAGGCCCGTCTCGCCGGCCCCGGCCGCGTAGGCGGTGGCGGTCCGCGCGATCGATGCGCGGAAGCGGTCGGCGGCGGGGGCGGTGACGGGGCCGGGCAATGGTGTGACGACGATGGTGCGGTGCCGCCAGTCCGGGTCGCCCCGGTGGCCGTCCGCCAGTTCCGGCGCGGACACCGCCGCCAGCAGGGTCCGGCTGTCCAGGGTGCCCTCGTGGAGCGAGCCCCGGTAGCGGTCCACCACCTCGTAGCCGTCGTCCGCGGTGGCGCGCAGCACCACCCGGTGACAGTGGTGCTGCTGCCGGTACTGCGCGGTGTAGGGCAGGTGGAAGGCGTCGACGAACACGATGACGGGGGTGCCCTCGCCCAGTCGTTCGCCGAGGTACCGTCCGACCTCCCGCGGTCCGTCGTGCACGATCTGGCGCGACGTCAGGCCGTACCAGCCGGCCAGGACGTCCTCCGCCGTCCGCCGGCGGGTCGCCACGTCCTCCAGGGGCCATTCCGAGCCGCTGAGCGGCCGCTCCCGGTAGCCCCAGTCGTCGCCCAGTACGGCGGGATCGCGCCCGAGCCAGGCCGTTATCGTGCCGAACGTGGCGGCAATGCAATCCAGCGCGGTGAAATCCGGGTCGTCCCCCGACGGCCTTACCAAGAAAATGCACCCCTCCGCTGGCCGGCCAACAAGACTTCGGCGGGCGCCGCGGCGGACGGAACCGCAGGCCACCGCAGCGCGCTGCGGTAGGTTACCCTGCGTGCTAGCCTGGTGTGGCTAAGTGTCGGCAGTCGGGATGTCAAGGCCCCGATCCGGTCACCGTGATCGTTGTGAATCCGCGTGGGTGAATCCGCGCGGTGAATCCCCTGGAGAGGAGATGCGGGAAGCGGCTCAGGCGCGCGCTTCCCGGAGCGCCATGAGTAATCCCGCGGAACTCGCCACCGAAGGTATAGACGTCGACGACCTGTGCTCCTACGCGGTCGACGTATGGGTGAGCGATCACAGCATTCTGACCGATGAGCAGCGCCTTCTGAAGGTGCTGCGCGACGCCGCGGACAAGGGCAACGCCAAGGTTCTCGGGGAGGCGTCGCATGTCTTCCCCAACGGCGCCGTGACCGCGATTCTTCTGCTTTCCGCGTCGCATCTGAGCATTCACACCTGGCCGGAATTCAGCCTTGCCAACGTCGATCTGCTCGCCTACGGCCGGCTGAACGGCGAGCGCATGATGCAGAGCGTCGAACTCGGGCTCTCCCCGACCAGGATCAACGTGACCCGGATGCTCCGGGCCGTGCACTGAGCACTCGGTCGTCGGCAGGTACCGGGTCCGGACCACCGGCCCGGGGCTCCGGCCTGTCTGCTGGGAACAGGCCGACTGAGCTAGCATGGTGTGGTGTCTAGGGAGTATCGGTCGCGGGGATGACGTACGGGCCCCTGTGTCCGGGCATCTGTGAGGAGATGGATCATGGGACGCGGTCGCGCACGTGCGAAGCAGGCCAAAATCGCTCGCGAACTCAAATATCGCGCTCCCAGCACCGATCTCAGGGCACTCCAGCAGGAACTGGCGTCCGCTGACGACGACCCACGCCCTGCTTCGGCGGACATCCTGATCGACGAGGACGACACCGACGAACGGGAACGTCCGCTCGACCCGCAGTGACCTCCCCGCGCCTCCTTCCCGTCCCGGACGCCCGGCACCCTCTCGTCTACAGCCAGCCCTCCAGTGACTCCACGAACGCGTCGAAGTGATCGCGGTGGGGGGAGTGGCCGACGTCCGGCAGCGTGCGCACCGCGAAACCCCGGTCCCGCAACTCCCGTCGGTGCGGTGGGCTGATGAGCGAGCTGGGGTCGGCCGCCTGGACCAGTGAGGGCACCAGCGGCCGGTCCGGGGTGTGATCGACGCGCCGGTACGCGGAGAGCGCGTGGGCCGATGACTCGTCCCACGCCGTGAGCGCCGCCAGTTCGGCCGCGACCCGGTCCTCGTCCCACTCCGGCCGGAACGTGTTCATCAGCAGCCGGGGAACGCGCTTGAACGCCGCGAAGGCCGCCGGGTCCAGGGTGCCGTCGGGTCCGCCGAGCCGCCAGGCGGGCTCCGAGTACACGGCCCGGCCGGGCCTCAGCCGTCCCACCGCGAGCGCCAGCGCCAGGGCGCCCAGCGAGTGACCGAGCATCAGCTCGGGACCCGCGTCCAGCGTGTCCACCAGGTCGTCGGCGAAGTCCTCCGGGGAGTAGGACCCGCGCGGGCTGCGGCCGTGACCGCGCAGGTCGACGGCGACGACCCGGTAGCCGTGCCCGGTCAGCACCGGTACCAGCGGATCCCAGGTGCGGTGGTCCGCCATGATGCCGTGCACCAGCACCGCGGTCCGGGCGCCCGCACCCCACCGCCGGGTGTGCAGCCGCATCTCAGCGCGCTGCCCGGCCGGAAACCGTCTGTGCGAGCCGGCGCACCGCGTCCAGGGCGGCCGCCGGCGCCCACAGGCGTTCCACGGACGCGGCCGGCTCCGCCTCCGGCAGCCGGGCCGCGAGGTTCTTGCCGTACCGGACGATCCGGCGGCTGGTCGCCTCCAGGACCTGGAGCCGGTACGGCCACAGCGCCTCCTGCTTCGCCTCGACCGCCCGCTCGTCCAGGGGCACGGGCACGGGGGCCAAAGGTCCGTCCCACTCCACGGACAGCCGCGCCGACGCCGTCCCCGGGTCGGCGAAGAGCGAGTACGGCATGTCCTCGTAGAACGCCACGCGTTCCGCGGCCAGTTCCCCCTCGGTCACGAGCCGGCGGACCGCCTCCCGGGCCAGGACGTGGTCGACATGGCCGCCCACCGCGAGCGGCACGAGCACCAGATGCTCGCCGGCCAGTTCCCGGGCGAGGTCCGCGGTGACCCGGTCCAGCAGCTCGGGCTCCGCGGCACGCACCCGGGCCGCCGCGTCGTCCTGGAGGAGGAAGCCGTCGGCCCAGGCCGCCCGGGCCTCACCGTCGACATGTCCGAGCAGGGTCAGCGAGGTGTCCAGCACCCGGCAGGCGACGCGCTCCTCCTCGATCAGCGTCCGGGAGGCCAGCTCGGGCCGTTCCTGGTAGTAGGGCCGCCGGGTCCACGTCTCGTGCGAGAACACGTCCACCACGCGTCCGCCGGACCGGTGCAGCAGCCCGCCCAGGGCCAGTTGGGCGTCGTCGGGGTGCGGGGAGACGATGACCGGGGGGAGGCCGGGAGCCGCGGGCCGTAGGGGCGCCGCCGGCGCGACGACCAGCAGGCCGGCCCCGTACCAGCGGGTGATCAGCTCCTGGTCCCCGGCGTCGAAGGACGACAGCGGACGCGTTCCGTCGCACGCGCGCCACAGCCGCGCGCCGTCCGCGGGGAACAGACCGGTGTCGACCGGCTCGCCCAGGAAGCGCACCGACGCGCCGTCAAGAACAAGGTGCGGCAGGCCCGTTGGCCGGTCGGACGGTGCGAGTGCCTTCGTCGACCGCCGGGACGGCGGTGTGGCAGGGCGCTGCGGCATGCCGAGCAGTGTAAAGCACCGTCCGATCATGGAACTATGGGAGAAGCACACCCGGCGGAAAGGGTCCCGGAAGGCTCGCGAGGCCTTCGGGACGGACCTCGGACACGGTGAAGGGCTGACACATGTACGTACTGTCCTGGGGGCTCGAACCGGCCGACCTCTCCGCTCTGGAGGAGGCCTGCGAGCAGGCGGGACTCCCCCTGGAGGCACCGGCCGTGGACGCCGGCGGCCCGGCCGGTCACCGCCGCGACGACCTGCTGGTCGCGTTCACCGGCGCACACGGGCCCGCCGACCCGCGGGAGATCACCCGCGACGGCGCCTACGTCGTCACGGTGCAGAGCGCCCCGGACGCCGCCGGCACCCTGCGGGCCGTACGGGCGGGGTCGAGCTTCCTGATGGCCTCCCCCCTGCGCGAGGAGCGGCTGCGCTCCTTCCTGACCTATCTGCGGGACGTCGCCGCGCCCACCGCCACCCAGGTGCTGGACCTCGACGACTCGGGGCTCCTCGCCACGCCGTCCGCCTCCGTGCGGCTGACCGGGGCGGAGGCGAAGGCCCTGCGCGCGCTCGCCGACCGGTCCGCGCGCATCGTCGCCCGGCCCGAACTGCTGCGGCTCACCGGTGAGGACCCCCGCGACCTGGTGGAGGCCCTGCGCGCGCGGTTCCGGGAGATCGGATCGGGCGCCCAGATCCTGAAGGTGCCGCACATGGGGTTCCGGCTGGTCGGCGAGGTGCGCACCACGACCGCCGCCCCCCGGTGACCGGCGCCCAGGACGCCACGCGGCCCGTCCAGGTGTGGTGGGCCCGGCTGTCCGGCGACCGGCCGCGACTGCGCCGACTGCTCGACCCGGTGGAGACCGCCCGCTACGAGGCGACCGTCGACCCGCTGGGCCGGCAGCAGTTCCTGGTCGGCTGCGCGCTGAGCCGGCTGGTGCTCGGCCGCCTCCTCGGCATGCCGGCCGCCCGGGTGCCGCTGCGCCGGGTCTGCCCGCGCTGCGGCGGCCCGCACGGCAAGCCCGCCCTGGACCCGGCGGCGGACCCGCCGGACGGCCTGCGCTTCTCGGTCAGCCACAGCGGGCCCACCGTGGGCCTGGCCGTGTGCCGGGGCGCGGACATCGGGCTGGACGTGGAGCGGGCCGACGACCCGCCCGACGTGGACCTGGTGGCGCCACGCGTCCTGTCCGCGGCCGAACTCGCCGTGCTGCACGCCCTGGAGCCCGCCGACCGGACCGCCGCCCTGCTGCGGTACTGGACCCGCAAGGAGGCGGTGCTCAAGGCCCTGGGCACCGGACTGCGGCTGCCACTGCGCCGCCTGGAGGTGTCATCGCCCGGCGGCCCGGCCCGGGTCGAGCGGTGGCAGGACCGGCCCGCACTCGTGCCGGACCTGCGGCTGGCGGACCTCGTCGTGGAGGAAGGGCATCCCGCGACCGTGTGCGTGACCGGCGGTGCACGACCCCTGATCACCCAAGAGGACGCGCACGCACTGCTGTTGGGGGCGGACTAGCAGCCCGCCACCCGGCGGTGCGAAGGTGGGGGCGGCGGCTGCCACGTGTGTACGATCCACATCTGCCCAGCCTCAGGCGCGGGGAAGGACCGGACCGAGATGACCGATGTCGTTCTGTTGACTCCGCGGGAGATCAACACAGGCAGTGCCAGTCTGAACAACCAGAACGTGGCGATCACCGACGAGGAGTACGTCCGGCTGGACCCGGCCCTGCGCGCCTTCTACGAGAAGGTGCGGGAGAACCTGGGGCTCGCCTGCATCACGGGGTACCTGCGACACGCCGGACACACCGTCACCTCGCTGAACCTGCACGGCCGCGCGCCCAGCGACGAGGCGGTCATCGAGCTGATCCGCCGCGAGAAACCCCGCTTCGTGGGCATCAGCATCATGTACGACCTGCACATCATCGACGCCATCCGGCTCATCAGGTGCGCCCGCGCCGCCGACCCCGGCGTGTTCATAGCCATCGGCGGCGCCTTCTGCACCTACAACGCCAAGCTCATCGCCGAGCGGGTGCCCGAGGCCGACTGTGTCGCCTTCGGTGAGGGCGAGCTGACGGTCGTCGGCCTGGTGGACCGGCTGACGGCGGGCACCGACTGGCGCGAGACACCCGGGATCTACTACCGCGACGGCGACCGGGTACGCACCAGCGGCATGCCGGTCCTGCCGGACCTCGCCCACCTGGTCTGGCCGGCCCGGGACGTCCTTGAGACCCACCGGGCGGCCGGTATCGCGACCCCCGTGGCCTCCACGTTCACCAGCCGCGGCTGCCACGCCAAGTGCACCTTCTGCTACGCCCCGCGCCAGCCCGGAGTCGTCGACGGCTTCTGGCGGCTGCGCCCGCCCGGTGACGTGGTCGACGAGATCGAGTACCTGCAACGGGAGTTCGGCACCCGCTTCATCTGGTTCAACGACGACAACTTCGGCGGCGCGTTCAGCGACGGCTTCGCGCACGCCGTGGAGTTCGCCGAGGAAGTGCTGCGGCGCGGGCTGAAGTTCCAGTTCCACTGCGAGTTCCGGGTGGACTCCGGACTGATCGACCACGAGGCGCTCGGACTGCTGCGCCGGGCCGGGCTCGCCTCGGCGCTGCTGGGCATCGAGTCGGGATCGCCCGGCATGCTGCGGCGGTTCAAGAAAGGCACGACCGTCGCGTACAACCTCGACGCGGCCCGGATGTTCAAGCGCGAGGGCCTCGGCCTCGACCCCGGCTGGATCATGATCGAGCCCAAGACCTCCCTGGACGAACTGTGGGAGAACCTGGGCTTCATCGTGGCGGCCCGCATCCACGAGACCGACAACCCGTTCTTCCTCGTCAACCGCGCCATCGCCCTGCGCGGCACGGAGATGTACGACCGGATCGAGGAGCCGCTGGCCCCGGCGGACATCGCCGGCAAGGAGGGCGACGCCTTCGACATCCTGCGCACGGCCCGCCGTGACTACCGCGTGCCCGACCCACGGGTGGAGGCGCTGTGGGGGGCGTGGAGCGCGATCGGCGAGGAGATCAGCGACTGGAAGGAGAACGTCCTTCCCTTCCTCGCCCAGGACCTCGCCGTGGCCGCCCGCCGGCTGCGCGGCACGCCGGCGGCCACCGCCGAGGACGGCCCGCGTGCCCTGCTGAGCCGGCTGCGGGCCTGGCGCAACGGACTGCCCGAGCTGTTCCTGACGTTCGTCAACTTCGGTCTGGTGCTGGCGGAGACGGACCCGCCGGATCTCGCCGAGCGCCTCGACGCGGAGCTGCGCGCGGTCGTGGCGGAGTACGACGGCGAGCACCTGGGAGTGCCGTTCGCCGAGTTCAAGGGCCGCGTGGACGCCGTCCGCGCGCCGGAGACCGTCGGAGCGGGGGCCGCGCGATGACCCTGCGTTACGGTGTGGTCGGCTGCGGCCGGGTCTTCCAGCGGTTCCACCTGCCCGAGGTGACCCGGCACGAGGACGTCGAGCTGGTGGCCGTGTGCGACGCGGACGAGGCCGGCGCCCGCAAGGTGCTCGGTCCGGCCGCCGACGGGGTGCTGGTCACCACCGACCTGACGGAGTTCCTCGGCGCGGGCCGGCCCGACGTGGTCGCCGTGTGCACCCCGAACGACGCGCACACCGGGCCGGTGCTGGCCGCCCTGGCCGCCGGGGCCCACGTCCTGTGCGAGAAGCCGCTCGCCGCGGACCTCGACGAGGCCCGGCGGCTGGCCGCGGCCGATTTCGCCGGCCGGCTGTCGGTCAACCTGCCCTACCGCTTCCACGAGCTGGTGCCGGTCTTCCGCGACGCGCTCCCCGGCGACCTGCACGAGGTCACCCTGACCTTCACCACGGCCGGTCAGCGCCTGTGGCGTCCGGTGACGAACTGGTACGGCGACCCGCGACGGGCCGGTGGCGGGGCGCTGCTGGACCTCGGCGCGCACGCGCTGGACCTGCTGGGCGCGGTGTTCGGCGGGCCGGCGGAGGCGGTCGGCTGCCGGGTGGACCGGCAGGGCGCGGAGGAGCGGGTGGTCGCCGAGGTGAAGCTGCCCGCGGGGCCGGCGACCGTGCGGATCGACCGGGCGAGCCGGACCCTCGGGCTGGGTGTCGAGGCGGTCGGCGCCGACGGGGAGAGCGTGGTGCTCGACCTGAAGCGGGGGGAGGTCCGCGGCGCCGCCGGAGTGGTCACGGCGAGCGAACGGCAGCCGGAGCTGGCCGCGATCCGCGGCTTCCTGGACGCGGTCACGGGCCGGGCCGGCGGCCGGACGGTACCGGCCGCCGAGGCGCTGGCGGTGCAGGAGCTGATCGCGCGGCTCTACGCCGTCTCGGTGTGCGTGGAGGGGCTGACCGTCTGACGGGCCGCGCCCGCCTCCGGGCCGCCGTCGCCGCTGATCACGGGCCGGAACGCCTGCTTCATCATGCGCAGCCGGGCCTGTGAGCGCTCGCCCGAGTACAGGTGGGTGCGGCCGATCTCCTCGTCGGTGACACGGTCCAGGAAGTAGAGGTTGATCACGTCCGACGGCGTCGCGCACGTCTTGCAGAAGGCGAAGCGCGGCCGGTCGTGCATGAACAGGTCGTAGTGCTGGTGGGAGCCGTACTGATCGAGCAGGAGCGTACGGTTCTCCGCCAGGTTGCCCATCGGCTTGACCCAGGCGTGCGGGCAGGCCGACACCTCGCCCTGGCCGAACAACTGGGCCATCGTCGCGGTGACGAAGCAGCCCATGGTGCGCACGTTGGTGCGTAGCTGGTCGGCCATGTGCTCGACATAGGCCCGCGGCGGCAGCACGGAGCTGAACTCGTCGTACCGCTCGACCAGGGGCACCAGGTGGTCGCCGGCCGGCGGGCCCATCCGCTCGGCGGTCTCGCCGCGGACCGGGAAGAAGTAGAGGGTGGCCCGGCCGGCGTACCGGTCCCGCAGGAACTCGGCGAACTGAAGCTGCCCGTGGTAGTTGGCGTCGGTGAGGACGGACTGGATGTCGATCTTCAGTCCGGCCTTCGCGGCGGTGTCGAGGCCGCGCATGATGACGTCGTGCAGCTTGGCCTGTTTGGGCGGCAGCCGATGCCGGTTCAGTTCCAGCGTGTGGCCGTCCAGCGAGATGTTGAGCTGTACGTTGCCCAGGGCGGCCAGCGCCTCGACGCGCCGCTCGTTCAGGAAAACGCCGTTGGTGATGACCTGGACCGTCTCGTAGCGGCGGCTCGCCTCCTCGACGAATTCCGTCGATCCCTTCAGCCAGAAGAACTCACCGCCGGAAAGCCGCAGAATGGGGGCGTCCACGTGTTCGTGGTAGAGGTCGAGTATCTCGTGCCAGTCCTGGCGCCGGTCGGTGGTGAGCCGGAGCCGGGCGTCCGGGACGTTCATGAGGAGGTTGTATTCCTCGGTGAGGCAGTAGGAGCAGCGCATATGGCAGAGCTGCTCCTCGATCACCATGTCGTTCACCAGGAAGGGCAGGCGGTCGCCGTCTGCCGCCATGGCGGTCATCGCGGCGCGGAACTTTTCCTTAAGGCGCATGAGATTCCCCGGAGAAGGTGCGGTGGACGAGTGCGCTCCGGCAGGCGATCGGGTCGCACGCGGTTCCTGCCTGCGTCGGTGGCCACGGGACGGCGTGCCGCAACCCTAACCGGACCGCAACGGCCGCACCAGTGGCCCACCGGCCGCGCGGGACCAGCGGGTTAGCATGTGCGCCCGACGCGGGAGAGCCGGGGGATCACGATGAACACACCGTCCGGGACAGCGAATTCGGGCGCGGCGGGGGACATACGCCGTATCGAGGTGGCGCTGCGGGACCACGGCTACGCGGTGCACATCGGCCCCGGAGCCCGCCGGCTGCTGCCCTCGGTCGTGCGGGACCTCGGGGCGCGGCGCGTGGTGGTGGTGACGGCCCTGCCCGACGCGGACCTGCCCGATCCCGGGGTGCCCTGCCACGTCGTACGGGCCCGGGACGGGGAGAGGGACAAGACCCTCGCCACGGTGGAGGAGTACTGCCGGGCCTTCGTACGGTTCGGGCTGACCCGCTCGGACGCGGTGGTCGCGGTCGGCGGCGGTACGGTGACCGACACGGTGGGCCTGGCGGCGGCCCTGTACCACCGGGGCGTCCCCGTGATCCACGTGCCGACCACCCTGCTCGCCCAGGTCGACGCGAGCGTCGGCGGCAAGACCGCGGTCAACCTTCCCGAGGGCAAGAACCTGGTCGGCACCTACTGGCAGCCCGCCGCCGTCCTGTGCGACACGGACCACCTCGCCACCCTGTCGCCCCGCGACATGCTCTCCGGCTACGGCGAGATCGCCCGGTGCGCCTTCATCGGCGCGGGCGACCTGCGTGGACTGCCGCTGCACGAGCAGATCGCGGCCGGCGTGGCCCTGAAGGCCGCCGTCGTCGCCCGGGACGAACGTGACCAGGGGCTGCGGCACATCCTCAACTACGGTCACACGCTGGGCCACGCGATCGAGCGGGCCACGGACTACGCCTGGCGGCACGGCGAGGCGGTCGCCGCCGGCACCGTCTTCGCCGGCCGCCTGGCCGGGGCGCTGGGCCGCGTCGACGACCGGCGGGTGGCCGAACACCAGGAGATCGTGGCGCACTTCGGCCTGCCGACCTGGCTGCCGTCCGGGGTCTGCGCGCAGACGCTCGTCTCGCTGATGCGGCGGGACAAGAAGGGCCTGGACACCGCGGACGGTGCGCTGACGTTCGTCCTCGACGGGCCGGACGGCGCCGAACTGGTGCACTCCGTACCGGAGTCGGTGGTCCGCTCCGCCCTCGCCGCCATGCCCACCGGCCCCGAACCCACCGCCGGGGCCCGGCCGGACCCCGCCTGAGGGTGGCCGTGTCCCACCCGACGGCACCGGGCCGACCCGTGCGGAACAGGCACGCTCCGTGGTGCGTACGGCTCGTCCCGCGCGAACCGCTTTTCGGTCGGCCGTCCACGGCCCGCTGACAGGCGGAGACCTTCGTGCGAGCATGGGTCCATGATCGAGCGCGCACAGGCCGTGGCCCTCGCACAGCGGGCGCTGATCCACCTGGAGCAGGGCACCACGGACCAGGCGCACGACATCCTGCGCGTCCCGGTCTCGGACTACCTGGACGCCGGACTCTGGCACGAGGAGATCGACCGCGTCTTCAAACGCGTCCCGCTGATGGCCGCGCTGACGGCCGAACTGCCCCGCCCGGGCGACTACAAGGCCGTGGACATGCTGGGCGTGCCGCTCCTGCTGTCCCGGGGCCGCGACGGCCTCGTACGGGCCTTCCTCAACGTCTGCCGGCACCGCGGCGCGCAGCTCTGCCCGGCCGGCACGGGCACCCGCCACCGCTTCCGCTGTCCCTACCACGCCTGGGTCTACGACGACCGGGGCGCGCTCGTCGCCGTCCACCGCCCGCACACCTTCGGCGACGTCGAGGCCGGCGACTTCGGGCTGCGCCCGCTGCCGGCCGCGGAGCGGCACGGGTTCGTGTGGGTGCGGCTGACCGGCGCCGAGCCGATCGACCTGGACGCCTGGCTCGGCGAGGAGTACGGCACCGAGCTGGCGCGGCTGGACCTCGCCGCCTGGCACGTGTACGAACAGCGTGAACTTCCTGGGCCGGGCTGGAAGGTGGCCTACGACGGCTACCTGGAGAACTACCACGTGCAGGCGCTGCACCGGACGACGTTCGCGCCCACCAACACGTCGAACCTGATGGTGGTCGACGCCTTCGGACCGCACCAGCGCATTCTGTATCCGTCCAAGTCGCTCGCGTCACTGCGGGACGTGCCGGAGAGTGAATGGGACCCCGCCGCGCACTGCGGGACGGTGTACACGTTCTTCCCGAACGTGTCGATCGCCGGCACCTGGGACGGGCACGCCGTCGTTTCGCAGATACTCCCCGGGCCCACCCCCGGGCAGAGCCGCACCATTCAGACGGTGCTGACCCGCGAGCCCTGTGAAAGCGAGGCGGAGCGCGCCTACCTGGCCGAGTTCAGCGAACTGCTGCGCCGTGGTGTTCTCGAGGAGGATTACCGTACGGGCGCGCAGGTTCAGGCGGCTCTCGGGTCCGGCGCCAATACGCACTTCGTTTTCGGGCGCAACGAACTGGCGCTCCAGCATCATCACCGTTCCCTCAAAGCGCTCCTGGGTCATGACACCGCTAAACCCGAGGAAGCCGTAAGGGAGTTGGTGGACACCCCACGGACCGCCGACTAGATTGTCATCCGACCAGACCGATGGAAAGGGCACCTGTGAACCGCGACGAAGTGCTCCAGGAGATACACCAGATCGCCAAGGAGTTCGCCGCCTCCAGCGGCCGCACGGTCAACGAGAACAGCCAGAACTTCCTCGACGCCTACGGCTTCACGTCGCTCGACGCGCTGGAGTTCCTGCTGCTGCTGGAAGAGCGGTTCGGTGTCACTTTCGAGGACGAGGACCTGACCGAGGACACCCTCACCTCCGAGGACCGTCTCGCGGAGTATGTCGTCGAGCGGCTCGGCTGACGCTTCGTGGGCGCGCCGACACCGCCGCGGCTGACGGAGGTCGCGGACGGCTTCCACGTCCATTCCGCCAGCTCGCTGGACGCCCGGTTCCTGTACCGGGAGATCTTCGAGGGCGGCACCTATGCCCGGGTGGACCTGCCCGAGGAGCCGTTCGTCATCGATGTCGGCGCCAACATCGGACTGTTCACGCTGTTCGTGAAGCAGCGGCGGCCGAAGGCCGAGGTGCTGGCCTTCGAGCCGCTCCCGGATCTCGTCGCGGCACTGCGTGCGAACGCCGGCCGGTTCGCCCTGGACCGGGTGGCCGTGCACGAGCGGGCCCTGGGCGCCGAGGACCGGGACGGCGTGGAGTTCACGTACTACCCGCTGCTGCCCAGCAGCTCCACCCTGTTCCCGCAGGACCAGGGACAGCTCCGCGAGCTGCTCGGCCGCAGCTTCCCGCCGCGGGTCGTGGAGCGGATGTTCCGGGGGCGCCGGGTCTCCGTGCGCGTCGACCGGCTCACCCCCTACCTCGACGGCGGACGGTCCGTCGACCTGTTGAAGATCGACGCCGTCGGCTCCGAACTGGCCGTGCTGCGCGGCGTCGAGGAACGGCTGTGGCCGCTGCTGCGATCGGTGTTCATCGACGTCCAGGACGTCGGCGGCCGGGTGGCCGAGGTGTGCCGCCTGCTGCGCACGATGGGCCTGGACCCGGCCGTCCATGAGCCGCCCGCCTCGGGCGGCGACGGCCTGAACTACGTGATCCACGCCGTACGGCCGTGACGGTGGAAACCTCTCAGCCTTCGTGAAGGGACGGACCGGCATGCTGACACTCGGCCTCGGCGGCTCCAACCACGACTTCGCCGCATGCCTCGTCTCGGACGGTGCCATCGCCGCCGGCATCGAGGAGGAGCGCGTACGCCGGGTCAAGTACTCGGTCGGTGTGAACTCGCTGTTCAACCAGTCCTGGCGGTACTGCCTCGACATGGCCGAGGCCCGGCTGGCCGACGTGGACGTCATCGTCGCCGACGACACCCTGCTGGCGCCCGCCTACTTCCCGTTCCGCAAGCGGGTCCACCTCATCCGCCACCACATGGCGCACGCCTCCTCGGCCTTCTACCCGTCGCCCTTCGAGCGGGCCGCGATCCTCGTCGTCGACGGGGCCGGCAGCCTCATCGAGGGCGAGGGCGTGGAGACGCTCACCACGGCCGTCGGCGAGCACACCACCATCACCGAGCTGACGAAGGTCTACGGCACCAACTGGTCCACCGACGGCCTCAGCGCCCTGCGGGTGTACCAGGCCGGCGACAGCGACCACTCCCTCGGCTACATGTACAAGGCGGTCAGCAAGGCCATCGGCTTCGTGCTGTACGAGGACCGGCACTGGTACCTGTCCGAGGACGGCAAGACCATGGGGCTCGCCCCCTACGGCACCCCGCGCTACTGCGACACGTTCCGCCGGTACCTGGAGCTGCTGCCCGACGGCCGCTACCGGCTGCACCTGAAGAACGGCGGCCTGCTCGACTTCATCGAGCACGCCCTCGACGGCTACGAGGGCGAGGAACGCTTCGCCCGCGGCGCCGACCTCGCCTACGCCGCGCAGGACACCCTGGAGGAAGCCCTCCTGCACGTCGCCCGCCGGCTGCACGCCGACACCGGCCTGACCGACCTGTGCCTGGCGGGCGGCGTCGCGCTGAACTGCGTGGCAAATGGCCGGCTGCTGCGGGAGACCCCGTTCGAGAACGTCTTCGTCCAGCCGGCCGCCGGTGACGGCGGCTGCGCCGTCGGCAACGCCTACTACGGCTACCACGTCGTCGCCGGCCGGCCGCGCGCCGAACCGGCCCGCACCGCCCAGCGCCACGCCTACCTCGGGCGCGGCTACGGCGACGGGGAGATCCGGGCCGCGCTCGACGCCTCCGGTCTGCCCTACCGCAAGGTGGACAACCCGGCCGAGGTGGGCGCCGCCCTGCTGGCCCGCGGAGAGCTGCTCGGCTGGTTCACCGGCGGCTCCGAGTTCGGCCCCCGGGCGCTCGGCCACCGCAGCATCCTCGCCGACCCGCGGCGCGCGGAGATGAAGGACATCATCAACGCACGGGTCAAACACCGGGAGGGATTCCGGCCGTTCGCGCCCGCGGTGCTGCGCGAGCACGCCCCGGACTACTTCGAACTGGACATCGAGTCGCCCTACATGCTGATCGTCGCGCCGGTACGGCCCGAGAAGCAGGGCGAGGTGCCGGCCATCGTCCACGTCGACGGGACGGCCCGGGTCCAGACGGTCACCCGGGCCGACAACGGGGTCTACCGGGAGCTGATCGAGCACTTCCACCGGCTGACGGGTGTGCCGGTGATCCTCAACACGTCGTTCAACGACCGCGGCATGCCCATCGTGGAGACCCCCGAACAGGCACTGGACTTCTACGGCGGCAGCCGGCTGGACCATCTCCTCATGGAGGGCTACCTGGTCGCACACTCCGCCGAGGACCTGGACGCGGCGGTGGCGGACGCCCCTACCGAGTGAGAGGAGATCACCATGGCTCTGGCACTGGACGGAGGCAGCCCCGTACGCATGCGGGAGTTCCCGGCCTGGCCCCAGCACGACGACACCGAGCGCCAGGCCCTCCTCCGCGCCGTCGACCAGGGCCAGTGGTGGCGTGTCGGTGGTGGGGAAGTGACCGCCTTCGAAGCCGAGTTCGGGGCCCTGCACGGCGGACCGGTGCTCGCGGTGACCAACGGCACCCACGCGCTGGAACTCGCCCTGGAGATGCTCGGCCTGGAACCTGGTGACGAGGTCGTCGTCCCCTCCTTCACGTTCGTCTCCACCTCCATCGCCGTCCAGCGCATGGGCGGGGTCCCGGTGCCGGTGGACGTCGACCCCGGCACCTACTGCATGGACCCCGCGGTGCTGGAGGACGCCCGCACCCCGCGGACACGGGTCGTCGTGCCGGTCCACATGGCCGGACACGTCGCCGACATGGACGCCATCACCGCCTGGGCCGCCCCCCACGGCATCGCGGTCCTCCAGGACGCCGCGGCACGCGCACGGCGCGGTCTGGAAGGGCCGGCGCATCGGCGACCACGGCACCTTCGCCGCGTTCAGCTTCCAGAACGGCAAGCTGATGACCGCCGGCGAGGGCGGAGCGCTGCTCCTGCCGTCGGAGGACCACTTCGCGGAGGCCTTCGCCCGGCATAGCTGCGGCCGGCCCATCGGCGACACCCACTACGAGCACCTCAGCGCCTCGTCCAACTACCGCATGACCGAGTTCGCCGCGGCCGTCCTGCGGGCCCAGCTCACCCGCCTCACCCGGCAGAACGAGCTGCGCGCGAGAGCCGCTGGAAGACGCTGGCCGCGCTGCTCGGCGAGATCCCCGGGACCGTGCCCCAGGGCCGCGACCCCCGGTGCGAGATCAACCCGCACTACATGGCCATGTTCACCCTGGACCCGCAGGTCCACCCCGGTCTCGACCGCGACCTCGTGGTCCGCGCGCTCGTCGCCGAGGGCCTGCCCGCGTTCGTCAACTACCCGCCCGTGTACCGCACCGAGGCGTTCCGGTCGGTGCCCGGCCCCGGCACCGAGGAGCTGGCGGAACGCAACCCGGTCGGCGAACTGCTGGGCCGGCGGGGCATCTGGCTGCACCACCGGGTGCTGCTGGGCACCGACGACGACTGCGCGGACGTCGCCGAGGCACTGTCGAAGGTGCTGACCGGCCTGACGGCCCAGCGGAACCCGGTGTGATGAGGGCGGCCGTCGTCGGGCTCGGCTGGGTGGCCCGCGAGGTATGGGTGCCGCGCCTGCTGCGGCACGACGCCTTCGAACTCGTCGCCGTGGTGGAGCCCGACGCCGGGGCACGGGAACGGGCCGGCGCCCTGCCCGACGGCGTCCGCGTGCACCACGGCCACGAGGAACTGGACGCGGCCGGCACCGACGTCGTGTTCGTGCTGACCCCCAACCACCTGCACGGCGCCGTGGCGGGATCGCTGCTGCGCCGGGGCGTAGACGTCTTCCTGGAGAAACCCACGGCGACCGAGGACTCCCACCTCGCGCTGCTGCGCGACGCCGCCGGGGCCGGGGGCGGCCGGCTCGTGCTGTCGACGGCCGCCCGCCACCGCGGTGACGTGGGCGAGCTGGCCCGGCTGGTGGACGGCGGCTTCCTCGGCACCCCCCGGCTGGCCGAGCTGAGCTGGGTCCGCTCCCGGGGCGTACCCGGAAGCGGCTGGTTCCGGCAGCGCCGGACGGCCGGCGGCGGGGTACTGGTCGACCTGGGCTGGCACCTCGTCGACGTACTGCACCATCTGTGGGGCCCGTCCGCGGTGCGCGACGCCACGGCCGTCGCCTCGTCCGACTTCCTCGGCCGGGCCGGCTCCGGCGCCGCCTGGCACCGGCCGGGGGCCGCCGAGCCGGCCGGCGGCGACGTCGAGGACCAACTGACCGCCCTGGTGGCCGCCGAGGACTACGCCGTCCAGCTCCGGCTGGCCTGGGCCTCCCACGCCCCCGTCGACACCACCCGGCTGGTCCTGCACGGCACCGAGGGCACCGCCGAACTCACCACGACGTTCGGGTTCAGCACCTGCCGGGTCGAGCGGCCCACCCTGACGCTGGCCCGCCGGGACGGCGTCACCGACGTGCCCCTGCCCGGCACCGGGGTCGGCGACGAGTACGACCGCCAGCTCGACGCGCTGCCGGAGGCGTTCGCCCGAACGGACGCGACCGCGGTCGCCCTGCGCGAGGCCACGGACGCGCTGGCGGTCGTGGACGCCTGCTACCGCGCCGCCGGCCTGCGCTGAACGCCGTCCACCGCCACGCACCAACCGAGTTCCCACCGGAGAAGATCGCCGTGACCAACCCCGTGAGTCCGACCGTGCCACCGCGGTACGAGCCGATGCGTGGCCTCGCCCTGTGGGGCGAGGAGGAGAAGGCCGCCGCGCTCGAGGTGCTGGAGAGCCGTTCGCTCTTCCGGTACTACGGCCCGGCGCTCCAGCACCGGGTGGCAGAGTTCGAACGGAGATTCGCGGCCGTCCACGAGGCGCCGTACGCCGTCGGCGTCTCCTCGGGCACCGCCGCCCTCACCTGCGCGCTGATCGGCATGGGGATGCCGGCGGGCGCCGAGGTGATCGTGCCCGCCGCCACCTTCGTCGGCTGCGTCAGCGCGGTCGTCGCGGCCCGCGGCGTACCGGTCTTCGCGGACATCGACGCGTCGCTCACCCTGGACCCCACGGCGTGGGAGTCGCTCGTCACCGAGCGCACCTTCGCCGTCATGCCCGTCCACCTCAACCACGCCGCCGCCGACATGGACCCCGTCCTGGCCGTGGCCCGCAGGCACGGCATCCGCGTCCTGGAGGACGCCGCCCAGGCCTGCGGCGTCAGCTACCGGGGTCGCCCGGCCGGCTCGCTCGGCGACGCCGGAGCCTTCAGCTTCCAGCTAGAGAAGAACATCACCGCGGGCGAGGGCGGTGCGGTCGTCACCGGCGACCCGCTCATCCACGACCGCGTCGCCCGCTACCAGGACCAGGGCGGCCAGTTCTTCACCTCCCGCGGCGGCGAGCGGGGCGGCACGGAGGGCGGCCCCTTCCTGGGCGCCAACCTGCGCATGACCGAGATCGCCGGCGCCCTGCTGTCGGTCCAGCTCGACCGGCTGCCCGGCATGCTCACGCGGCTGCGCGACATCGCCCGCACGGTCCGCAAGGAACTGTCCGGGCTCGACGTGACCTGGCGGACGCTGCCCGACGAGGAGGGCAGCGGAGGCGACCTGACGCTGCTGGCCGAGGACCGGATGGCGGCCCGCCGGCTGGTGACCCGGCTCACCGCGGCCGGCGTCCCGGCCGCCACCCTCTACCAGGGCCGGACGGTCTACCAGAACCCGGCCGTGCACGCCGGCCGCACCGCCTGGGGCACCGAGTGGACACCGCCCGCCCGGCTGCGCGCCAGCGAGGCCCTCCTCGGCCGCTCGGTGACCGTCGGGCTGGGCGCGACGATGACGGACGACGACGTCACCCACGTCATCGACAGCCTGCGGGCGGCCCTGACCGCGGGCGCCGCCGGGAGCGCCCGGTGAGCGGCGCCCGGCCGGTCCGGACCGTCGTCCTGGACCTGGACGGTGTCCTCATCGACAGCATCCACGTCATGCGCAAGGCGTTCCAGCGGGCGTACGAACTCGTCGTCGGCGCCGGACAGGCGCCGTTCGAGGAGTATCTGCGGCATCTGGGCCGGCACATGCCGGACACCCTCGCGATCATGGGGCTGCCCGCCACGATGTACGAGCCGTTCGTGATCGAGAGCCGCAAACTCGTGCACGAGATACCCGCGTGTCCCGGCGCCGCCGACCTGCTCCGCGCGCTGCGCCGCGCCGGGGTGCCCACCGCCGTCGCCACCGGCAAGACCCACAGCCGGGCCGTGGAGGCGCTCGCCGCCACCGGCCTGCTGGAACTGCTGGACGCGGTCTGCGGCAGCGACGAGGTCGCGCACGGCAAACCCGCCCCGGACATCGTGCTGCTCGCCCTGGACAAGCTCGGCGCCGGCCCGGACGGCGCCGTCATGGTGGGGGACTCCGCCCTCGACCTGGAAGCCGGGCGCCGCGCCGGAGTGGGCACCGCGGCCGGCCTGTGGGGCCAGGGCGGCCGGCAGGAACTCCTCGCCCACACCCCGGACCTGGTCGCCGGGTCATGTACGGAACTGAGAGAACTGCTCCTCGCGGGCAGGGAAGGTGCAGCGTGACCGCTTCCCCCACCGCCCCGGCGGACATCCTGCTGCTCAACGGCCCCAACCTGGGCACGCTCGGCAGGCGCCAGCCGGAGATCTACGGCAGCACCACCCTGGCCCAGGTCGAGGAGGCCGTGGCCCGGCGGCTGCGCCCGCACGGCTTCGGGCTCCGCGCCGAACAGCACGACTGCGAGGGCGAACTGATCCGCGCCCTGGACCGGCACCGCGACACGGCCGCCGCCATCGTCAACCCGGGCGCACTGATGATCGCCGGCTGGAGCCTGCGGGACGCGCTGGCCGATTATCCGGCTCCCTGGGCCGAGGTGCACATCTCCAACGTGTGGGCGCGGGAGGAGTTCCGGCACAACTCCGTGGTCTCGCCCCTGGCCGTCGGCGTGATCGCCGGCTTCGGCGTCCACGGCTACGAACTGGCGGCCGACGCCCTGGTGCACCGGCTGCGCCGAGGCGCCGCAGGAGCCACCGGATGACCAGCACCGCCCTCGGCGGCCCTGCCGCCCCGGACGACGGACCGCCCCCCGCCGATCTCGCGGACCACCTGTTCCGGCATCCGCACGACCCGCACCGCCCCCTCGTCGGTGACCTGACCGCCGACGAGACCCGGCGGCGGGTCGGCGAACACGCTCGGACCCTGCGCGAACAGGGGGTACGGCCCGGGGAGGCCGTCGGCCTGCACGGGCCCAACGACCCGGACTGGGTCCTCGCCCTGCTCGCCCTCGTCCGGGCCGGCGCGCGCCCGCTGCTGCTGCCCGCAGAGTCCCCGCCGGGCGAGATCCGCCGGCTGCTCGGCCTCGCGGGCGCGACCCGGCACCTGGACGCGGCGCGCCCCGGAGCGGAGCTGGTCACGGACGGTACGCCCGGGGCGGCCCCGCCGGGCCGCGGCGTGCCGGGCACCGTCCTGCTCACCTCCTCCGGCTCGACCGGCGCGCCCAAGGTCGTGGCGCGCTCCCAGCGTTCCCTGCTCGACGAGGGGTACCGGTACCGCCGGGCCGGGCTCGTCCGGCCCGACGACACCGTCCTGGCGCCGGTCCCGCTGAGCCACGCCTACGCCCTGGGCTGGCTCGCCGGGGCCCTGGTGGCCGGGGCACGCGTCCTGCCGGTGCCCGCGCGCGCCGTGGGCGCCGTCCACGCCCGGCTGCTGGAGGGGGCGACCGTCCTGCTGGCGGTGCCCGGACTGGCCCGTGTGTGGGCCCGGCGCCGGGCCCTGACCGAGGACGCCCCCTATCCGGCGCTGCGCCTGGTGATGGCCGGGGCCGGCTATGTGGACGACGAGCTGGACGCCCTGTGGACACGCGCCCTCGGCATCGGGGTCTCGCGCAACTACGGCTCCACGGAGACCGGCGCGGTGCTGTGGGGCCACAGCGGGCTGCCGTCGGGCGCGCTCGACCGGGAGATGCCCGGCGTCCGCGTGGACCTGCTCGGCCCGGACGGCGAACGGCTGACGGGAGCGGGCCGGGGCGAGCTGGCGGTGCTGCTGGAGGACGGCACCCGTCATCCGATGCACGACGTGGCGGAACGCGACGACCGGGGGGCGTACCGCGTCCTGGGCCGCAAGCACCGCGGTGTCGTCCGCCGCGGCGCCCGCTGGGTGTCCACTCTTGAAGTGGAGTCCGTGCTGCGGCAGGCGCCCGGCGTCGCCGACGTGCGGGTCATGGCCACCGGGGCGGAGGACTCCGACGACCGGGGCCTGGTCGCCGAGTACGTCGCGGCGGACGACACCCTCGCGGGCCCGGACCGGGTCATGGCGTTCGCGCGGTCCGCGCTGGCCTCGTACAAGGTGCCCGACCGGTTCGAGCACCGCTACCGGCTGCGCCGTTCGGCCCTCGGCAAGGCCCAGGCCGACCCCGTCCACCACCTCCGCCCCGCCGGCCGCCCCCGCACCGGCCCGGCGGCCGTGGTGGCCGGCGCGCTGTCCGCGCTCGGGCTGACCGGGCCGCTCACCGAGGGCGCCACGGCGGCCGGCCTCGCACGCGACCACGGGCTGCGGGCCGACGTACTGCCCCTGCTGCTGGACACGGCCTGCGCCCTGGGCGTGCTCGGCACCGAGCCACCCACCGGACACCCCGCTCCCGCCGACGCGGATGCCGACGCCGCTGCGGACGCCCACGCCGTCCCGGACGCCCGAGCCGACGCCGTCGCCGGCCCGCCGTCGTCCGAGGTCCTCGCCCTGGCGGAGCTGGTACGCCGGGGCCCTGCGGCGGCCCCCGCCACCGGCGCGCCCCTCCCCACCGAGGTACGAGCACGGGTGGACGGGCTGCTGACCGCGGCGGCCGGTGCGGGGCGGGCACGGGAGTCCGGTGACGGGTCCGGGTGGGACGGCGACGGCGACGACGAGCCCCTGGCGGACGCCGACCGGCCGGCCGCGTGCCTGGTCACGGGGGTGCACGGCCCGTCCGTCCGGCTCGGCCGGCTGGCGGCACTGCTGCGGCCCGGGGGGCTGCTCGTCGTGGCCGACACGTTCGTCGCGGACCCCCGCGTCCTGCCGGACGAGCACAGCCGCACCACGGTCGTCGACTGGCTCGTCCACGGCCACCTGCGCCGGTGGACGCCGCAGGAGATGCAGGCGGCCCTGGAAGCGGTCGGCCTGGTCTGGGAGGCGACGGAAGCCGTTCCCGGCACCGCCCACACCCTGGTGACGGCCAGGAAACCCGCATGAGCCCCACGACACCCGGGATCCCGCCGGCCGCCGCGGGCTCGCACACCGGGGCAGGCGACGGCGCGCGGAGGCCGGAGAGCGGACGGCGGGCCGCATGACACCCGAGCGCGTGAGCGTGGTCGTCCCGACCCGCGACAAGGCCGGCAGTCTGCGGCTGACGCTGGCCTGCCTGGCGGACCAGAGCTGTCCGGTGCCGGTGGACGTGGTCGTCGTCAACGACGCCGCGCCACCGCGGGACGGGACGCCGGACGCGACGGAGCGGGTCGTCGCGGAAGCCGCCGGCCGGCCGTCCCTCCCCGTGCGCGCCGTACGCGGCCCCGGCCGGGGCCGGGCGGCGGCCCGCAACGCCGGCGCCGCGGTCGCGGTGGGCGATCTGCTGCTCTTCCTGGACGACGACATCCTGCTGCCGCCCACCGCGGTGGCCGCGCACGTCGCCGCCCACCACCGGGACGCGGACGCCTGCGTGCACGGCCCGGTACGGGACCTCCCCGGTGCGCGCCGGCTGCTGGCGAGCACCGAACCCGGGGTGCGGCGGGCCCCGTACGAGGCCGTGGCCGCGGGCCGGTTCGGCCGTACGGTGGTGACGGCCCTGGAGCGGCTCGTCGCGGCCATGGCCGAGGGCCGAGCACCGGCGGTGGCGCCCTGGCTCGTGTGCATCGGCGCCAACACCTCGATGCCGCGGGCCCTGTGGCGGCGGTCGGGCGGCTACGACGAGGGGTTCGGCACCACCTGGGGGTGCGAGGATCTGGAACTGGGCCGCCGGCTGTGGTCCCTCGGCACGCGCATGCGCCTCGCACCGGACGCTCCGGGCGTGCATCTGACCCATGAGCGGCCCGACCGCTGGGAGCAGCACGCCCGGACCCTCGCCCGGTTCACCGACAAGCACCCCGAGCCCGCGGTCCGGGCCCTGGCGGCACTGCTCGGCCCCTCGGGGACCCCGGACCGCTATCTCGAAGCTCTTCGCACGCTGGAAGGAAGCACCCCCTCATGAGCGCTCCCGGCCGATCGGCCGCCGTGTCCCCCGGCGGCGTCCGGATGCCGGAGCGCGGTGCCCTGCCGGCCTCCTCGCGGCAGGACTGGTGCTGGCACTGGACACGCAGCCACACCGGGGACTCCACCCCGCTGGAGTCCCCGGAGGTCCTGCTGCTGCGGGGGCGCCTCGACACCGGGGCCCTGCGGGAGGCGCTGGCCGAGGTGGAGACCCGGCACGAGGCGCTGCGGCTGCACCTGGCCGGCGACGCGGGTCCCGGCGCGGACGCCACCTGGCCCGGCCAGCGGCTGCGGTCAGCCCCGGGCGCCCTGCATGTCGTACCGGCCGGCGCGGACGGCGTACGGGCCGGGGTGCGGCGCACGCTGGCGCGGCGGCTGGACCTGACGGACCGCATGGCCCGTACGACGCTGCTGCGGTCGCCCGACGGGGAGCACGTCCTGGTGGCGCAGTTCCACCACCTCGTCGTGGACGGCACCAGCCACGACGTGTTCCGCCGGGACCTCGCCGCCGCCTACGCCGCCCGGACCGGCGCCGAGCGGCACGCCCCGGCCGGCCGGCCCGCCCCGTTCGGCTACGTGGACCTGATCCGCCGGGAGCAGTCCGAGCCGTCCCGCGCGGACCGCCGGGCCCGGGCCGCCGCCCTCGCGCGGACCCTGGCGGCCCACGGCGCGCGGGAGCCGCTGCCCGCCCGGCCGGGCGCGGAGGTGTCCGACCGGGCACGGTTCGCCGGCGTACCGCTGGCACTGTCCGCCGGGCACACCGAGGGCCTGCTCGGGTGGTGCCGCGAGCAGCGGACCACGCCGCACAACACGCTGCTGGCCCTGCTGGCGCGGGCGGTGGCCGACGAGTACGGCCGGGACCGGCTGGTGGCGTCCGTGTACATGCACGGCCGTACGACCCCCGAGGCGCGCCACGCGGTCGGCCTGCTGTGCAACGTGGTGCCCGTGCCGCTGGACCTCGGCGACCGGGACCTGCCCGGTCTGGCCCGGCACGTGGGCGGGGCGGTGCTGGACGCCTGGGACCGTGTCGACCTTCCGCTCGGTGCCGTGGTGGGCCACACGGACGGGGAGGGTGCCGGGACGGAGGCGGTCTACCGCACCGCCCTGTCGCACTTGGAGTTCCGGATGACGGGCGGGGCGGGGCGCGCCGGCCGCGCGGGCGCGGTGCCGCCGTTCGGGCCGGAACTCTCGGCGGAGAATCTGACGTACGAACCGCCGGACCACGGACTGCGTTTCACCGGCCGGCGCCAGGCACTCCAGTGCGCGCGGAGTCTGTACGCCGCTGTGGAGATGGCGGGCGGCGAAATCACCGGTTCCCTCTGGTACGACGAGCAATACCACCACGCGGTACGTCTCGCGCGGGTGGCCGGCGCATTCCGCACGGCCGCCCAACAGCTCCTCGCCGCCTGAACCTTTTCGGCCGCCGACTCCGGTCAGAACCACTTCGTTGTCCTGAAATGGCCTTTACCTCAAGGGCGTTGACTCCCTTCGGGCCCGATGCGAGGATTCCCCCGGGCCGTCGTCCACGGCCGGTCCCGACCCCTCACGGATTGGAGATGGATATGACGAAGGTCAACTCCGTCAGCGCCACGCTCGCGGACATCGAGAAGCTCAAGAAGCAGGTCGCCGCCAAGTGAGGCGGTAGCCACACGACATGTGCCGCCCGGAGACTGTTCTCCGGGCGGCACGTCCGTTGCCGGAGGTGGGGGGCATGCACCAGGAGACGCTGACGGCGCACCAGTCGCGGATGTGGGAAGCGGAACGCGTGGTGCGGGGATACCCCGTCCTGCACACGGGTATCGCGCTCCGGGTGCGCGGTGACGTGGACCCGGACCGGCTGAGCCGTGCCGTCGAGCGGGCCTTCGCCCGCCACGAAGTGCTCCGCACCGGGTTCCGCGCCGAGGGCGAGACACTGCACACCGGGCCGGCCCCCCACCACCGGGTCCGCGTGCTGCGCCACCCGGAACTGTCCTTCGCCGACGCCGATCTGCCCGCTCTGCGGCAGCGCGTGGAGGAACTCTCCGGGGAGGTCTTCCCGTTCACCGGTGAGGCACCGGCCCGAGCGCGTCTTCTGCTGATGGCCGATGGCCAGGCGCTGCTCCTGCTGTATTTCCACCGCCTGGTGATGGATCTGTATTCCCTGCACCAGGTGGTCGCCGACATCGCAGAGGCCTGGCGCACCGAAAGGCCGCTGCCGCCCGCTCGGCGGTATTCCGAGCTGGTCGGGATGCGGGTGCGCCGGCGCGCGGACGACCTGGAATTCTGGCGCGCGGAATTGTCCGCCTGCCCCACTGTCCGGCTGGGGGACGCGCGCCCCGAGGACGACTGGACACCCCGGGGCGCGGAAGTGCGCCGCACCCTGGACGCCGGGTTCGCCGCGACGGTACGGGCCCACGCCCGCGCGGCCCGCTGCACCCCGGTCGTCCGGATCATCGCCGCGGCGGCCGGGACGGCACTGGCCCTGTCCGGCGCGCGGGACCTGGTGGTCGCCACCATGGCGGCCCACCGGATGGACTCCGACGCGGTCGGCCCGCTGGCCCAGGCACTGCTGATCCGGGTGGGCGCCGCGGCACCGCACGGAGCGGACGGCGTCCTCGCCCAGGTCCGCCGGGGCCTGCGGGAGGGCATGGCCCACCAGGGCGTGGAGTTCGAGGAGATCGCCGCGATGCTGGCGGCGGAGATGGGGGTCGGCCGGGACCGCGTGGCCCCCCTGACGGTCGGGGTGAGCCCACGCTCCCACACGGTGTCCGCCGGATCACTGTCCCTCACGGAATTCGACCCGTACCCCGACGACGCCCAGATCCTCGTCGGCTGCGGCCAACTGGACGTCGACGTAAGGCTCGACGACGAGGAGCCGTGCCTGCTGGTGCAGTACGACCGGGAGAGCTACAGCCCCGAGTGGTGCGAGGCGTTCACGGACGCGCTGCTGAGAGAACTGCGGCAGCCGCCCGCCGGCCGTCCCTGACAGTTCATCAAGAGCCGTTGGCGGCGCGCGCGATGAACTCCCGGCCGGAGCGCACGACGTCGGCCAGCCGGGCCTCGTTGAGCAGCGCGGTCATGAGGTGGACGTCCAGGTCCTCCACCTCCGGCAGGGCCCGGGCCGTGGCGGTGGCGATCCGCGCCGCGTCGATGGACTCCCCGCCGAGGTCGTAGAAGTTGCTGTCGTCGTCCGGCAGTACACCGAACGTCGCGTGCCAGGCCTCCGCGAGACGGGACGCGAGGGCGTCCGCCGCGTCGTCGGCGCCTTCCGGGAGCGGTTGCACGTCTGCCATGGCCAGCAACATAGCCCACGGCGTCCAGGGCCGTCCCTTCCCGCCGGGGACCCGGCCACCTAGGGTGGTCGCCGTGACGTGGGAGACGGGCGGGAACCCGCCCCGGGGGAGCTGAGGAGGGCGGAACATGGCGGTCTCGTTCGCGGAGCGCTTCTCACTCCTGCGTGAGCGCGATCCCCGGCTGCTGTTCCTCGCCCAGGCCACCTCGGTGCTCGGCAGCAGCATGATGCCGGTCGCCCTGGCGTTCGCCATCCTCGGCACCGGGGGCGGCACCGACGAGATCGGCTGGGTGATGGGCGCGCAGACCGCGCCGCTCATCGTGTTCCTGCTCCTCGGCGGAACCCTGGCGGACCGGTGGGGGCGCCGCGCCACCATGATCGGCAGCGACCTGGTACGGGCCGCGCTGGACGCCGCCGTGGTGATCCTGCTGCTGACCACCCAGCTCCCGCTCGCCGGCTTCGTGCTCTTCGTCGTCCTGCGCTCCGTCGCCGCGTCCTTCTTCCTCCCCGCGCTCTACGGCTTCATTCCCGAGGTCGTCCCCGGCGCGCGGCTCCAGGAGGCCAACGCGCTCAACACCACGCTGAACTCGGTCGGTTCGCTGGCCGGCCCGGCCCTCGCGGGCCTGCTGGTCACGGTGACCGAACCGCACTGGGTGATCACGATCGACGCCGCCACCTTCGTGGTCAGCGCCCTGCTGCTGCTCGCCGTCCGGGCGCGGCCCACGACGGCGGACGCGGAGGACGGGCAGGCGACGCCCGTGCACCACCAGCTCCTCCAGGGCTGGCGGGAGTTCAGCTCCCGCACCTGGCTGTGGTCCCTGCTGGTGTACACGTCGCTGTCCACCGCGCTGGTGCTGTGCCCGGCGATGGTGCTCGGCGTGTCCCTGGTGGGCGCCCGCCACGGCGCCTCCCAGTGGGGTCTGGTGCTGGCCGCGGAGGGCGCGGGGGCCGTGCTCGGCGGGCTCGTCGCCATGCGCCTGTCCTTCGCCCGGCCGCTGCTGGCCTCGGTGTTCTGCACCTTCGGGCTGGGGGTGTTCGCCGCGCTGATGGCCCTGCACGTGCCGGTCCCCCTGCTGATGGCGGGCGCGGCCCTGTCCGGCGGTGGCTTCGCGCTGTTGCACGTGCTGTGGACCAGCAGCCTCCAGACCCAGGTCCCCGCGGACGCCCTCTCCCGGGTGAGCGCCTACGACGGGGTGGCCACGGTCAGCTCCATGACGCTCGGGTACTGGTGGGCCGGCCCGGTGGCGGACCGGACCGGGCCGGAGGCGGTGCTGTGGTGCGGCGTGGCGTGGATCGTGCTGAGCGCCGCGGTCATGTCCGGCGTCCCCGACCTGCGCCGGGTCGTACCGGTCCCCGGCGCGAGGGAGCACGGGGGAGTGGGCGCCCCGGCGGGCACCGAACCGTCCGGGACGTGACGCGTCCGCCGGGTGTCCGGTGTCAGAGGACCAGCAGCAGCGTGGCCACCGTGGTCAGGCCGGCGCAGACGGCCAGTGTCATGGCCAGGCAGCGCCGCCGCAGCTCCCCGTAGCGCTGCTCGTACTCGGCGCGCAGCGACATGCACCGGGCCGCGACGCGTTCGAGGTCCGCGCGGGCCCGGCGCAGGCTGTCGGCGGCGTACCGCCGCTCGATCTCCTCACGCTGCGCCGTCGTCAGCCACTCCAGGGACCCGGTGAACTCCCGCGCCCGCCGCTCGGCCTCGGCGACCCTGGCCTGCCACAGCAGGTACCCCTCCACCTCGTTGCCGAGGTCGCCGCCGGTGCCCGCCCCCTGCTTCGGCAGTCCGTTCACCCGTGACCCCGGTCGGTCGTCGCGGGGTACCCGGCGCTCTCGTGCTCCGACAACGCGATGTCGGGGTGGTGCAGGTCGAACGCCGGGGACTCGCTGCGGATCCGGGGCAGGGTGACGAAGTTGTGCCGCGGCGGCGGGCAGGAGGTCGCCCACTCCAGCGAGCGGCCGTAGCCCCACGGGTCGTCCACGCCGACCGGCTTGCCGTACTTGGCCGTCTTCCACACGTTGTACAGGAACGGCAGCATCGACAGGCCCAGCAGGAACGCGCTGATCGTCGAGACCGTGTTCAGGGCGGTGAAGCCGTCGGCCGCCAGGTAGTCGGCGTACCGGCGCGGCATGCCCTCGGCGCCCAGCCAGTGCTGGACCAGGAAGGTGCCGTGGAAGCCGACGAACAGCGTCCAGAAGCACATCTTGCCCAGGCGTTCGTCCAGCATCTTGCCGGTGAACTTCGGCCACCAGAAGTGGAAGCCGGTGAACATGGCGAAGACGACCGTGCCGAACACGACGTAGTGGAAGTGCGCCACCACGAAGTACGAGTCGGAGACGTGGAAGTCCATCGGCGGCGAGGCCAGGATGATGCCGGTCAGGCCGCCGAAGAGGAACGTGACGAGGAAGCCCGTCGCCCACAGCATCGGCGTCTCGAAGGAGAGACTCCCCTTCCACATCGTGCCGATCCAGTTGAAGAACTTCACCCCGGTCGGGACGGCGATCAGGAAGGTCATGAACGAGAAGAACGGCAACAGCACCGCGCCGGTGACGAACATGTGGTGCGCCCACACCGTCACCGACAGACCCGCGATCGCGATGGTGGCCGCCACCAGCCCCATGTAGCCGAAGATCGGCTTGCGGCTGAACACGGGGATGACCTCGGTGACGATGCCGAAGAACGGCAGGGCGATGATGTACACCTCCGGATGGCCGAAGAACCAGAAGAGGTGCTGCCACAGCAGCGGGCCGCCGTTGGCCGCGTCGAAGACGTGGGCACCGAACTTGCGGTCCGCCTCCAGGGCGAACAGGGCGGCGGCCAGCACCGGGAAGGCCAGCAGGACCAGGACGCCGGTCAGGAGCACGTTCCAGGTGAAGATCGGCATGCGGAACATGGTCATGCCCGGGGCCCGCATGCAGATGATCGTGGTGATGAAGTTGACGGCGCCGAGGATGGTGCCGAAGCCGGAGAAGGCCAGACCCATGATCCACAGGTCGGCGCCGAGCCCGGGGGTGCGGACGGCGTCGGACAGCGGGGTGTAGGCGAACCAGCCGAAGTCGGCCGAGCCCTGTGGGGTGAGGAAGCCGCCGACCGCGATGGACGAGCCGAGCAGGTAGAGCCAGTAGGCGAACATGTTCAGCCGGGGGAACGCCACGTCGGGCGCGCCGATCTGGAGCGGCATGATCCAGTTCGTGAAGCCGGCGAACAGCGGGGTGGCGAACATCAGCAGCATCACGGTGCCGTGCATCGTGACGAACTGGTTGTACTGCTCCTTGGAGATGACCTGGAGGCCCGGGCGGGCCAGCTCGGCGCGCATGACCAGCGCCAGCAGGCCGCCGAACAGGAAGAACAAGAACGACGTCGACAGGTACAGCGTGCCGATCGTCTTGTGGTCGGTGGTCGTCAGCCACTTCACCACGACGTTGCCGGGCTGCTTGGGCCTGACCGGCAGCTCGTTCTCGTACGAGTCCTCAGCGGCCGCGGCTCCGTCCTGGGGTTCGTTGAGGATGCTCACAAGTCGTCTGTCTCCCGATGCTCGCCGTCCGCCCACGCCTTGGCGGCAGTCACCCGCCATCCTCGCCGTGCGAGCCCGGACCGGACGCCCTGGGCGCCTCGCGCTCGGCCGATCGGATGACGGATACACACGGATGGAGCAGCGGTGACGGCCGTGCGCCCGGGTCTTGTGGGGCAGGGATGCTCAGACGGGCCTGAGTATCCGTGCTCTGTCCGGTGACCGGGCGGGCCGCGAGGCTGGAATCATGCGACAGAGACCGCACACACCCGTTCGCCGGCTCCTGCCCCTCCTCGTGACGGCCGCGGCGGCGTCGGCCGCGTGGGCCGCCTGGCTGGGCTGGGACCGGAATCACGACGTGCGCGCCGACGGTACGACGACCGGGCCGTACGCGGTCTGGCAGGTGGCGGGGCTGGTGCTGACCCTGCTGCTGTCGGTGGGCCGGGCGGCGGCCCGTGGACATGTCGCGGGCGCGGTTCTCGGCACCACGGCCGGGCTGACCGCGGCCGCCTACCTCGACTGGTCGGACGACTCCACCGGCCTCTTCATGGTCGGCGTCACCCTGGTCATGCTGGGCAGCCTCGCGGGGACCGCCGTCGTGACCACCGCGGTCCGCGCCGTGCGGCGGGACGAGGGCCACCCGGCGGCCTGAAGCCGTCGGCCGGCACCGACGTCCGCTGATCGGGGACGAGTTGTCGGCCCGGCCGGGCCCGCCCCTCAGCGCTCCCAGTTGGCCTGGGCGAGCGCCAGCATGTGCGGGGCCGACAGGGCGTTGCCCGGATCGGAAGCGGTGGTCAGCAACCAGCTCGCCGCGCCCGCGGGTTCGCCCGGCGGGACGACCAGCAGCTCCCGGCGCCCCAGGGGACCGCAGTCCAGGGTGATGGTGTGCGCCTCGATGTCGACGGCCGACAGGAACACCTCGATGACATGGCCGGGCGCCGGCACCGTACGCGGGACGTCGGGCCAGGCGGCGGTGTCCACGGTGACGCCGACGACCGTGCCGAGTCGGTGTCCCAACGCGCCGAGCAGTGAGGGAAGTTCGAGTTCGAGCGCGTCACAGCGGGGCCACCAGGCGCCGTGCAGCGGGCCGTGGCCGGCGTCGGGGGTGAGACTCAGCCGGGGGAGAGGCATCCGGTACGTGTTCGCCCCGCCCGGGAAACCGTCCGCGGCGGGCCAACCGTTCGTGTCCATACGTGCGATCCCGTCCCGGACGGCTCCGGCCGTCCGTTTTCCGTCGTACGCCGGGAACGGCACCGTCACGGTCGCCGCGCGACTTGCTTCCGGTGCCGACCAGCGTACGTCCGCCCGCGGCACGGAGCGAGAGCGGCCGACGGCGACCGCGACGGCTCGGGGGTCTCTAGCCCAGCGAGTGGTCGGCCCAGGGGAGGGTCGAGGGCTCGCCGTGGTCCTGGGGGGCGACGGGCGCCACCTCGTGGCAGGTGAAACCGAGCCGGGTCAGCGCCCGGCTCACCTCGGCGGCGGTGAAGTCGCGGCGGTCCTGCCGGGTGATGACCTGTCCGACCTGCTTGACCGGGTAGACCCGGCGGTCGATGGTCACGCAGCTACCGACGGCGGGTTCGGGCCGGATGCCCTCCATCGACTGCTCGACCTCGCTCTTGGTCAGGTCGAAGGGGAAACGGGCGATGACACAGCGCATGCTGCCTCCACGGGGAGCGGTCAGGGGATGACGGTGAGGACGCCCAGGGCGTAGCCCTGCTCGTCGACCACGGGGGAGACGTCCAGTGTGCGGACCCGCATGGCGGTCTCCGCGTCGCCCAGGGCCGAGACGGAAGAGGTGAACGGTCCGCGGTCGAGCGGTATGTCCCGCAGCCGGGCCCGGTCGCTGTACGAGGAGGCGGCGCGGTGGGCGGTGAGCTGGGCCCTGGTCACCAGCCCGGAGCAGCGGCCGTCGTCGTCCTGGAGGAGAAGGTGGCCGGCGCGGGCGCCGATGAGCACGGACAGGGCCACGTCGACGGTCATGTGGTCGTCGATCTGGAGGCCGGGGGCGTCCATGGCGTCACGGGCGATCAGCCCGGTGCCGCCGGCCGTCCGCACCGAGCGGGGTGCGGCGGCCGGGGACAGGGGAGTTTCCACGGGTGGGTTCAAGGGCTTCCCTTCCTCGGCGGAGCGCCTCTCGGACCCCGCCCGGGGTTCAGACGGTCAACGGGTCCTGCCGGAGCCGGGACGGCGGGTGCGCCTCGCCCGCCCGCCGCGGGCACGCCCGGCGGAACCCGCGCGCTCGGGGCGCTCGGCCGCCGGCGTGGCGAGGACGACGGGCACGCCGGAGGGGGTCCGGGCGCCGGTGATACGGCTCAGCTCGGGCTCGCCCGGGCGGACCTGGGTGGCGCGGGCGGTGATGCCGGCGTCGGCCATGAGGCGGTTCACCGTGCGCCGCTGGTGCGGCAGGACGAGCGTGACGACGGTGCCGGACTCGCCGGCCCGGGCGGTACGGCCGCCGCGGTGCAGGTAGTCCTTGTGGTCGCCGGGCGGGTCGAAGTTGACGACGAGATCGACGTTGTCGACGTGGATGCCGCGGGCGGCGACGTTGGTGGCGACCAGGACCGTGACGTGCCCGTCCCTGAACTGGTCCAGGGTGCGGGTCCGTTGGGGCTGGGACTTGCCGCCGTGCAGGGCCGAGGCCCGGACGCCGACCGACAGCAGGTGCCTGGCGAGACGTTCCGCCGCGTGCTTGGTGTCCAGGAACATGATCACGCGGCCGTCTCGGGCGGCGATCTCGGTGGCGGTGGTGTGCTTGTCGTCGTCGTGGACGTGCAGCAGGTGGTGCTCCATGGTGGTGACCGCGCCCGCCGACGGGTCGACGGAGTGCACCACGGGGTCGTGCAGGTAGCGCCGGACCAGCTTGTCGATGTTGCGGTCCAGCGTGGCCGAGAACAGCATCCGCTGGCCGTCGGGGCGCACCTGGTCGAGCAGGCCGGTGACCTGGGGCATGAAGCCCATGTCGGTCATCTGGTCGGCCTCGTCCAGGACGGTCACGGCCACGCGGTCCAGGCGGCAGTCACCGCGGTCGACGAGGTCCTTGAGCCGCCCGGGGGTCGCGACGACGACCTCGGCGCCGCCGCGCAGCGCGGCGGCCTGCCGGCCGATCGACATGCCGCCGACGACGGTGGCCGGCCGCAGGCGCAGCGCCCGCGCGTAGGGGGTGAGTGCATCGGTGACCTGCTGGGCCAGTTCCCGGGTGGGTACGAGGACGAGGCCGAGGGGCTGCCGGGGCTCGGCCCGCTGGCCGTACAGGCGGGCCAGCAGGGGCAGGCCGAAGGCGAGCGTCTTGCCGGAGCCGGTGCGTCCGCGGCCCAGGACGTCGCGGCCGGCCAGTGAGTTCGGCAGGGTCGCGGCCTGGATCGGGAAGGGAGCGGTGACGCCCTCGGCGAGGAGAGCGGCGAGGAGCGGCTCGGGCAGGTCGAGGTCGGCGAACGCCTCCACGGCCGGCAGCGGCTCGGTGAGGCTGACGGGGAGCGCGAACTCCGCGTGCGGCGCCCGCCTCGCCTGTGGGCTCGACCCCTGCGGGCTCGTCCTGCGCGAACGGAACCGGGCGGGATCGTTGCCGGTACGACGGGTCTGCTGGGCGCGGCTCACGCGGAACCCTCCTCGATGCGTGCGGCACGTATCGAGGAATTCGTTTCGGCGGTGCGGAACCGCGATGGAATTCGCAAGAACAAGCCGAAAGGGAGCCAAAAAGGCGAAGACAGAAAAGCGTGGGGAAAACGGGCTGGGGCCCGCGCCCAAGAGCGCGGGCCCCACCACGTGCAAATCGTCAGCGTCAGGCGGGAACGATGTTCTCGGCCTGCGGGCCCTTCTGGCCCTGCGTCACGTCGAAGGTCACCTTCTGGCCCTCCTGAAGCTCGCGGAAGCCGGAGGTGGCGATGTTCGAGTAGTGCGCGAACACGTCGGCGCCGCCGCCGTCCTGCTCGATGAAGCCGAAGCCCTTTTCCGCGTTGAACCACTTCACGGTGCCAGATGCCATATTAAATCTCCCTAGGGGCAGTGCCGGGATCCACACTGTGCAGAACCCGAGTCGCCGCGATGATCACCCCTCAAGGGGACCCGGAAAGGCCTGGGAATATTCACAGGCGTTCTCCGGCAATCAAAACTGCAACTGTTATCACGGTAACACAGGGAGCCCCTGGCGTCCCAGACTTTCCAGCATTCCGGTCCCGCCGACGGGTAATTCTGACGCCACGAGGCCGGAAAAACTCCTGGCATCCCGGACGTGATTCTGCACCGGCGGCGACAGATATTCGTCCGGGGCGGGACGGGGCGGGCGTGGCGCTCAGTGACCCCCGTCGTTCCCGCCACCGCCGCCCGGTCCGTGGCGCATCGTCTCGTTCAGCCGCAGGGCCTCCTCGAGCTGGTCCTCGAGGATGATGATGCGGCACGCGGCCTCGACGGGCGTGCCCTGATCGACCAGCTCGCGGGCGCGGGCGGCGATGCGTAGCTGGTAGCGGGAGTAGCGGCGGTGGCCGCCCTCCGAACGCAGCGGGGTGATGAGTTTGGCCTCCCCGATGGCCCGCAGGAAGGCGGGCGTGGTGCCGAGCATGTCGGCGGCGCGGCCCATCGTGTAGGCGGGGTAGTCGTCGTCGTCGAGGTTGCCGGCGGGTGTGTTCTCGGCGGGCATGGCACCTTCGTTTCGGGGGCGCGGGTCCGTCTGGCGCCCCGGTGGACACAACCCTAACGTCGACGCGGCCGGATATGTGGCGCTGCCCCGACAGATTTCCGACCGCCGTCATGCGCGCCCTCCGAAACCGCCCTGATCGGGCGCCGGCCGGGGATGCGCCACCGGAGTGATCCATCGCACGTCCGGCGTGGCGACTGGTCCGGACGGGGATGCCGGCGCCCTCGGCAACCGCCGTCGCCACCCGACGGCGCCGGCGTCCTCGGTGACCGCCGTCGCCGCCCGGTCTGCCGGGTCCGCCGGGTCCGCGGGTGCCGGGCCGGTTGCGTGGGCCGGACCCTGGTTACTCGCCGTTCAGGGGTTGGGAAAGCAGCCCCGACCGGGTTCTCCGGGCGGCCGTCCGGAGAACCCGGCTGCGTGGCCCGCCGTGGCACCCCCGGCTCTGCGTGGCCCGCCGTGGCATCCCGAACTTCGCGTGGGCCGCCGCGGTGCCCGGGTGGTCGCCGACGCCGCCGCGGCATCGCGCCGGCCACGGTGCGGACCGGGCCGCGCGGGCGGCGAGCGGGGCGTCAGGAGAATGCGGCGTCGGCCGCGTGCAGCTCCCCGAGCCGGGAGCCGTGCCAGTCCAGGACCAGGATGGTGGCGTCGTCGGCCAGGACGCCCCCGCACACGTCGTGCACCGAGTCGGCCAGCGCGCGCACGACCTCGCGGGGGTGCTCGCCATAGGTGTCCCGCAGCAGGGCCGCCATGTCGAGGGTGGCGGCCTCCCGTTCGCACATGCCGTCGGTGAACAGCAGCAGGCGGTCACCGGCGCGCAGGTCGATGTCCTGTGCCTCGTAACGGACCGGGAGCGGCACCCCGAACGGCAGGTTGATCCGCAGGGGGATCTCCTCCACCAGCCCGTCGCGCAGGCGCAGGGGCCACGGGTGCCCGGCGTTGACCAGCCGGCAGCGCCCGCTGTCCAGCTCGATGTGCAGTAGCTGCCCGGTGGTCATGCCGCGGCCGTGCGTCCGGATCGCCTGATGGGCGGCGTGGGCCTGCTCGGTGAGGCCGAGCCCGGCGCGCCGGGCGCCGCGCAGGGCGTTGACGGTGAGGGTGGCCAGCAGGGCGGAGGCGGTGTCGTGCCCCATGGCGTCGGTGATCGACAGGTGCAGCGCGTCGGCGTCGAGGGTGTAGTCGTAGGTGTCGCCTCCCACGTCGTCCGCCGGGAGGAGGCCGCCGGCGAGGGTGAACTGCGGGGCCTCGCAGCAGGCGGCCGAGGGCAGTAGCTGGTGCTGGATCTCCGCGGCCAGGCTCATGCCGGTGGTGCGTCTTCCCCAGTGGTACAGGTCGGTGAAGCGCCGGTCGGTGACCACGATGTACGCCAGCGCGTGCGCGGCCTTCCCGATCTCCTCCCGTACCTCGTCGTCCAGGCGGGGCACCGACAGCTCCAGCACCCCGATGCAGTCGCCCCGGTTCGACACCGGCGCGACGACGCGGAACCCCTCGTCGGCGTCGTACTCGTGGTGCAGGTGCTGGCTGCGCAGGACCTGGTCGTACACGCTGCCCCGCAGCCCGGCCCGCTGTGTGCCGTCGCGCAGGGACTCGCCGGCGCGGGGCAGCCGCACGGCCTCCCGCCCGATCAGGTCGACGAGCCAGAACGACACCGCTCGAACGCCGAACCGCTTCTCCAGGTTCCGGGCGACGACGTCGACCGATTCGGTCGGCGCCGCCTCCTCGGCGGCTCGCAGCACCTCGTCCAGACCCAAGCCCTCGTTCCCCACCAGGTCCACCTCCCTCCTTGCGGATGCCCCGACCCCGCTCGCGGCACGCCCGGGGCCATACCGGCGAGGGACGCCGACGCCGTCCGTGAGCGGCCCGCCGTCTCCCGGGGCGGCGCTCCGGACGCGTTCGACCAGGGCCGCCGCGGCGTGCCCGACGCGGAGCCGGTGGCGGACCACGGCGCGTGGTCCGCCGCACCGGGCCGAGGAGCCGAGCGTCACGACGGGCCGCGCGGCCCGCGGGAAAACGCGGTTGCCGTCGTGCCGCCGCTCGGTGAGGCTGCCCGGGTAGCCGGCGAGCCAGGCCCATGGGGGATACGGATGCTTACCGACGCCGAGATCGAGTCCTTCGTCGCGGACGGTTTCGTCCGCGTCCCGGGAGCCGTCCCGAGGGCGACGGTGGAGGAGTGCCGCGCGCAACTGTGGGCGGCGAGCGGCTGCTCACCCGACGACCCCCGGAGCTGGACCGAGCCGGTCGTGCGGATCGGCGCCATGGCCACCGCGGCGTTCCGCGAGGCGGCCAACGGCCCGGCGCTGCACGAGGCGTACGACCAGTTGGCGGGAGCGGGGCGCTGGCGTGCTCCGCTCGGGCTGGGCACCTTCCCGCTCCGCTTCCCGAGTGAGAAGGACCCCGGTGACGACGGCTGGCACCTGGACGCGGGCTGGACCTCGGAGACGGGCGAGTACCGGGTGAGCCTGCGTTCACGCGGACGCGCCTTGCTGATGCTGTTCCTCTTCTCCGACGTCGGTCCGGACGACGCACCCACCCGCATCCGGGCCGGCTCACACCTGGACCTGCCGCCGCGGCTGGCCGGCGCGGGCGAGGAGGGCCGGGCGTGGTTCCCGCTGTGCGCGGAGGCCGTTCCGGCCTCCGAGGGCCGCCGCGAGGTGGCCGCCACCGGAAGGGCCGGGGATGTGTTCCTGTGCCACCCGTTCCTCATCCACGCCGCCCAGCGGCACGGCGGGAGCACCCCGCGCCTTCTCGCTCAGCCGCCGCTGGAGCCGACGGGCCTGCTGGACCTCGACGGCCCGGAGCCGTCGCCCGTGGAGCGGGCCGTACTGGCGGGCCTGCGCCGGGCCTGAGGGCGCGAACGCGGGACGGCCACCCGCCACGGCGAGCGCGGTGATGTGCGCCCGGGGCGTGATCACCGCGGCTGCCACTCGTCCTCCGGCGGCCCGTCCTCACCGGGTGGCGGGCCGGGTGGCGGGCTGGAGCCGGAACGACAGGGCCTCCATCAGGCGCTTGTGCCGGGTCTTCTGCACGGCGGCGATCAGCCACCCGCCCGCGCTGTCGCGGTCGCGGACGACCGTGTAGGTGGCGAGTTTGCCCAGCCGCCCGGGCCGGCCCTTGCCGACATCACCGCGGGTGACGACGACGGCGGTGTCGGGGCCGTAGAAGCGGATGTCGGTGATGTCGAGGGTCAGCTCGGTGCCCTTGAGGAATCCGGTGAACAGCGCCTGGTGGGCGCGGCCGATCTCCCCGCCGCCGCGGTAGACGGTGCCGGCGAAGGTCACGTCGGACGCGTCCCGGGCGAAGCACCGGCCGTACGCGGTTCCGTCACCGCGGTTCCACGCCGCGCGGCTCTCTTCGAGGAGGTCACGGATCACGGCCGCATCGCTCTCACGGGTGGGGTCGGCAGGGGTGCGGATGTTCACTTCTTTGCCTCCGGTTCGCTGGAAGGTCCCCACGACGGGTCCCACGGGAACGCTGGCGACGCTCTCCCTGCTCTCCGTGATAACTTCACCGAGAATATCTGCTCAGAAGATGTATCTGCGCCAAGGAAGAGATTAGGGAGAGGAAGAGACCGTGTCAACGCCGCCCAAGCGCCCCGATGCCATGCGCCCCGATGCCGGCCAGGTCTACCGGCGCTACCTGAGCGCGGTCATGCTCCACGGCCACGCGAGCGCCAGAGCGTGCGAACTGGGTGCCACCGACCTGTACGCGCTGAACATCCTCCAGTTGTCCGGACCGATGTCCCCCGGCGAACTGGCCGAACGCACAGGCCTGACGACCGGCCCGACGACCCGGTTGATCGACAGGCTTGAGCAGGCCGGCTACGCCCGCCGCGCACCCGACCCCGGGGACCGGCGCAAGGTCGTCGTGCGGCCGGCCGGCGAACCGGCGGACCTGGACCGCGTCATGACGCCCGCGCGGCAGAAGGTCGGAGAGATCCTCGCCGATTACACGCCGGAGCAACTGGACACCCTCTTCGACTACTTCACCCGCGCCACCCGGGCCTATCAGGCCGCGACGGACGAACTGCGCGACACGAAGCCGAGCCGCTGAGGTCGGCCGATCGCCGATGTGCCCCCGGGATGCAGCATCATGAGGGGCATGACGCTGCATCAGCCCCCACGGCGAAGTCTCCGTGACTTCACCGGGGAAGCGGTCTGGGCCGACATGGTGGAGCGTTCCTTCGAGCGACGGCATCCGGCGGGCAGCGTCCTGCTGCGGCAGGGCGAGCCCGGTACGCACGTGCTCGCCGTCGTGACGGGCGTGGCCAAGGTCATCCGGCAGGAGCGGAACGGTGACCTGTCGCTCCTCGCCTTCCGCGGACCCGGTGAACTGCTGGGGGAGGTAGCCGTGTTGGACGACGGTGTCCGCTCGGCGAGCGTCGAGTCCATCTCCCGGTGCGTCGTGGGCGTCATGGGCAAGGCGGAGTTCCTCGCGTTCGTCGGCAGGCACGGCCTGTTCCCCGTGCTCGTGCGGTACGCCCTCACGCGATTGCGGGAGTCGGACGAGGCCCGGGGCGGCGGCGACGTCCGCACCCGGCTGGCCGCCGCGCTGGTGCACCTGATCGACATCTCGGGCAACCCTCACTCCGCCCACGGCCCGGGTGGCCCCGTGGAGCTGGCGCTGACCCGCCACGAGCTGGCCCAGCACCTGGGGACGTCCCGGAACACCGTCACCGCCGCCCTGAACGACCTGGCGCCCTGTGGTGTCCGCGTGGGACGGAAGCGAATCATCGTCGATGACCTGCCGGCTCTGCGGCTCACCGCCGACCGGGAGGCGTAGGGGAACAGCCGGTGGTAGATGTGGCGTCCGTCACGCCGCTTCCGCACTCCTCGGGCACACGGTCACCCTCCTTCCCGGCAGGCTCGAGGTCGTCCACGACGTACGAAGGCCCACGCGAGGAGTTCCCGTGTCGCACATCGACCAGCCCCACACGCACAGTCGTCCGCTGCCTCCCTATCGCGGGATCCTGGCCGTCGACGCCAAGGACTTCACCGGATACCCGGCCGTGCAGCACGGGCCGATCAGCCGGGCCGTCCCCCAGCTCCTGGAGACGTCGTTCGAACGCGCCGGGCTCGCGGAGGTGTGGAGGGACCGGCGGTTCCCCGACTCCACGGGTGACGGGTACGTGTTCGGATTCGAGCCGGCGGTCATGCCGTTCGTCGTCCATCCTTGGCTGGCCGTCCTCCAGGACGTGCTCACGGAGTTCAACCTGCACTCGGCCGGAGTCGTACGCATCCGCCTGCGGGCCAGCCTCAACATCGGACCGCTGCCCGACACGGGCGACGAGTTCGACGGCAACGGCACGCCGCGCAACGACACCCACCGGCTGCTCGACTCCCGCCCCGTCAAAGCCGTACTGGCGGCGTCGAGCGCCAATGTCACGCAGGTCGCGGCGATCCTCTCGGACCGGTGTTACCAGGACGTGGTGGCGAGCGGGTACACCGGACGCCATCCGGACCACTTCATCGAGGTGCCGGCGACGGTCGAGGGCAAAGCGTTCGCCCAGCGGGCCTGGCTGTACGTGCCCATGCCGTCCGGCAGTCTGTACGACCGTCGTGTGCTGGGCGATCAGGTCATCGACGACCAGGAGAAGCGCCGGCCGGACGGCGACCCCCGGCAGCAGGCGGCCGGCCGGGAGACGACCGCGGCATCCCGGTCGGTGATCAGGGCGGACCGCGGCATCGTCAACAGCGGCACGGTGTACGGCGGTCAGAGCGTCAGCAACCTCGACGTGGGCCGCGACCACATCGGCGGTGACTACGTCCGGGGCAACAAGGCGGGCACGGTCCACGGCAACCAGGGCGACACCGTCCACGGCGACAAGCACGAGGGCGACCGGTGAGCGCGGCCACCGATGAGCCGGCCCCGCCCGGCCGGCGGCCCGCGCTCACCTCCTCCGGGACCACGGCCGCCGCGGGACCGGAAGCCACCCGAGGGGCGGACAGCGGACCGACCCACCGGGCGGACATCGGGCAGGACTCCACGGGCGACGGGAGATCCGCCGAGGAGACACTCGACGACGGCTTCGACGACGGCTTCGGTGACGGCTTCGGTGACGGCCTCGGTGACGGCCTCGGAGACGGCTTCGGAGACGGGCCGCTCGGCGCGCCGGGCACCGACGGCGCGAAGATCACGTATATCCACGCGCCGTACGGCACCGTCAACTCCGGTTCCGTCCGCGGCGGACAGCGCGTGACCAACGGCGCGGGCGCGGCCGGCGCCGGTGGCGGCGGCCCGCGGGTCGTGGCCCATGAGGGTCCTGTCTCGGCGACGGAGATCATGGACGCGGTGAGCGGGTTCGCCGAGCCCGAGTGGTTCCCCACGGCCATGGCGGAACTCGACAGGCGTGTGCTGTTCCTGTCCGGTGAGCCGGGAACCGGCCGCCGGACCGCCGCGCTCAACCTGCTCCACCGCCACACGGGACACACCATGAGCCTGCGGGCCGTCGACAGCGACGAGGACCTCGCGGCCTGGCACCCCACCGACACCGGCACCCGTGGGTACCTGGTGGACGGCCTGTTCCCCGCCCGTCCGCTGAAGCCCGGGACGGTCGGCAACCTGCGGCGTCTGCTGAACGACGCCGACGCACGCATGGTGATCGTGCTGCCCGACGACCCGGTCGTCGTCCGAAGCCTGACGCGTGACCTCCACGTCACGCCTGTGCGATGCACGCCGCCTCCGCCGCGGGCGGTGTTCGAGGCGCGTCTCGAGGCCGAGGTGCCGAACCGGACGGAGCGGGCCCGACTGCTCGCGAACCTGGAGCCCGGCCTGCTGGACGAACTGCTCGCGGGCCGGCTGATGCCCGCGCAGGTCCGCGAACTGGTGGACGCGGTCGTCGGGACCACCGACGGGGGCACGACGGCCGGCGACATCCGTGACCGGCTGAGCTACCTCGCGGAGGAGGAGGTCCCCGACCTCCTGCGAAGCCTTCGCGACGACCCCGACGGCCTCGCCTTCCTCCTGGCGACCTGCGTCTTCGAGGGCCTCGATCACCGCATCGTGCGTGAACAGGCGGAGCGCCTCGTCGACCTGGCCGACGGCCGGCTGCACTCGGTCCTGCCGCAGGGCACCGGTGACCGGCCCGGCACCGGCACCGGCGCGGGCACGAACGCGGGCGCGGGCGGGGAAGCCGGGCAGCAGGGAGTGCCGGGGCCCGACGGGCCCGGAAGCCCGCGGAGGCCGGTGCCCAACCCACGGTTCGTCTTCCGGCGCTCGTTGGACGACCTGCTGCACACGGTGCGGGCGGAGTACGGGGCCAAGGAGTACCACTCGACGCACGGCTACACCTACGTGGTGGAACCGGTGAGGTTCACCCGCCATCGGCAGGGGGAGGCGGTGCTGCGGCACGTATGGCGGGAGTACGGCCGGCTCTCCGGGCTCCTGACGAGCTGGATGGGCGAGGTCAACGGCGAGAGCGACCTGACCCAGCCGGTCGGCCGGGTCATGGGCATGGCGGCCCGGTGGGGCGGCGGGCGCAGGGCTCTGCTGCACATCCGCGAACTGGCCGGGTCCGACCGCGCCACCGGCAGGGCCGTCGCCGCGTACGCGCTGGGCGTGGCCGCCGAGGATCCCGTCCTCGCCGGCGAGGTCAAGTATCGCCTCGCCCAGTGGAGCGTCCAGTCGAGCTGGCAGGTCCGCTGGACGGTCGCGCACGCGTGCGGGACGGGCTTCGGCGCGGCCCGGCCGGATCAGGCGATGCGGCTGCTGCGCAACGTCTTCCGGGGCGAGGGGGACCGGCAGGAGACGACGGTCGCGAAGGTGGTCCGACGCGCCCTGGTGAACCTCTTCGCGACGGGCAACCAGCCCACGGTCTTCGGGCACCTCATCGCGTGGGCCGAGACCGGGGGCAGTGGTGTCGCCCGCCTTCCGCTGGAGGTCTTCCCCCACCTGTTGGCGTCGGGCACCTGGTGCCGGGACCAGCTCCTGGACGACGGTGAGTTCGCCGGCCTCGTGGTGGGTCTGACCCGGCGGGTCATCAACGACCACGAACTGTCCGACCCGATGTGTCGGGCCCTGCTCCTGTGGTGCCGGGGGGCCGCCTGGGACGACCGGCAGAGGACGGCCGTGGAGACGCTTCTGACGGCGCTCGCCCAGGACGTGCGCCATGGTGTCCTGCGCCTCTTCGTCATGATCGACCGGGACGCGGATCCCGGCATCGCCGGACAGCGCATCGCGCGCCGGGCACTGCGCGCCTGGCGCGACGGTGAGCCGCCGGCGTCGTTCCCGGGGCCCGCGCACCGCCCCACGCGACCGTACGGGAGGACACCGTGACCATCGAGAAGAACCACCCCCTGTGCACCCGGGCGCCGCACGCTCCCTGGCGGGAGATCCTCCGGCAGCGCTGGTCCGGACGCCGGGACCGGGCCCTGGTCCTCGTGGCCGTGAACGGGGCCCATCACGTCCTGAGCTCCGGCGGGCCCGGCACGGGAACGGTGGACGACGTCCCGGCACCGAGTCTCTTCGGCGGGTACGACAGCGCCTTCCACGTGGATCTGGCGGAGCGGCCGGCGGCCCAGCCCGTCGCCCTGGCGACTCCGTACGGCACCGAACCGGTGGACGTGCGCCTGCTGTGGTGGGCACACGATCCCGCGCAGGTCGTACGGACCCGGACGACGGACGGCTGGGACGCCGTACGCAGAGACCTCAGCCGGCGCCTGTACGACCTGGCGGACAACTGCGAGGCCGACGGCCAGGCGCTCAGCGCTTCGGCGATGCTGCAGTGCCTCGCAGCGCCGAACGTACTCGACGGCACCGGCCTCACCTACCGCGTCACGGACGTCCAGGCCCGGGACACCGAAGGCGAACTGCGGCTGGGCAGGGCGGCCACCTCCGAGGCACCCTTCGCCTGGACCGCCGACCGCCGGGAGGAGTACCAGTTCTGCCTCCGGACCGTGCGCGACGGGCCGGTCTCCCTCGCGGCGCTGTGGCTCCTCAGGCACCCCGACCAGGTCAGCCAGGTACTGGACTGGTCCGTGCGCCACCAGAACCTGATCCGGCAGGAGACCACGTGGCAGGACGAGGTGGCCGGCCTGCTGGGCAAGCTCTCCGACGAGGAGCGCCAGGAACTGTCCGAGTTGCTGCGTGACCGCCTGCACGCACTCGGACGGCGCGTTCCCGAACAGCGGGACACGTGGACCTACGACGGCGGGCTGGACGGGGCGGCGGACGGGAGGACGCTGTGACGGGCGCCGCCGCCCCCCCTTCGCCGTACCGTCATCGACAACTGCACCGGACGATCCGGCACCGGCACCGCCGGACCGGTGTGCGCGTCCCGGACGCCGGCGGCCCGGAGACCGTGGCGGCGATGGAGCGGTTCATGACGGCGAACCGAACGGAGATCGGGCGGGCGGACACCAAGGCCGCCGTCCTGCTCGGGGTCACAGGAGCCGTGCTCGGCGCCTTCGTCGGGGTCTCCCCGAGCCCCGCGATCCTGCGGTGGAGCGCGGTCGTCACCTCACTCCTGGCCGTCCTCTGCTTCGTGTGCGCCATCATGCCGCGTCACCGGACCGACAGCCGGTACGACGCCGCCGGCCCCGCCTACTTCGGACACATCACGGCGGGGATGGGCAGCCAGAGGCTGAGCCGGGCCTTCGAACGTGCCTCGCGCGATCCCGCCGGCCCGCTGCTGGCCTCGCTGCTGGTCACCAGCGACATCATCCGCAAGAAGTACCGCTGGGTGGAACGGGGCACGTTCCTGCTGGTCGCCGCGCTCCCGCAGTTCGCCGCCGCCCTGTACACCGCATGACCGGGGCGGAGGGGGCGCACGGGGACGGAGCAGAGGGCGCATGCGCGGTCCGTCGGAACGCTTCCGACCACCCGTTGTGACGCCTGCCACACGGAAGGTATCCTCCGACTTCCGCTTCTCGGCTTCCTCCTGTCACTCGCTGCCCCCCTGACTCCGCATGTGGGCGCCAGAGTCGGTCAGGAGCCGGTGCCGATTCCCGGCGTAAGTCGTTCAGGTCGAACTTGGGGGAAGTTCCACATGACCACACCTCTTGGCGACCCCGGATTCCCCAACGAGCAAGCCACCGTCTTCGTGCGGGAGTTCCGGGTGACCGTGGCCCCCACGTACGAGAACCGGGCGAAGCTGGCGACCAGTCCGCCGTTGTTCCTCCTGCGCGTTCCGCGCGCGTCGTACCGGACCGGCGTGGACCGTGTCGTCGCCGCCCTGGCCGGAGCCCTGCGGCAGCGGGTGCCGTTCGCCCACCTGCCGGCCGGGACCGGAGAGGGAGCCGACGCCCGGCTGCTCTCCGCCGGCGCCGGAACGCAGTTGTCCCGCAGCGCTCCCCAGCACATGACTCCCGACCGCTTCCCGCACTTCCACGTCATGTGCGACCTGGTGGGGTACATCAGGTCGCACCCGCAGGAGTGGGCGGACAACGGCAACCAGGAAGCGGAGCTGCGGGCCCACGCCGGTGAGCGGCGGGCCCATCGCGGCGGCGCGTTGGCCTTCACCAGGATGGAGGGCCCGGCTCTCGACGGGCTCGCCGGATTCCTGGCCGGTCTGAGCTGGCTGTCGTTCGTCCAGCTACTTCCGCGACGGATCTGGGCCCGTCACATCTCCCGCAAGGTGATGCGGGCCTGGCTCGGCGCGGAACCGGTGGCCCAGGGCAGCAACAACCTCTTCCGCGTGATGGACCACCTGGCCGCCGAGCGCTCCGTCCAGCTCGTGGACGACGCGGCCCACGAGGAGACGCTCCAGGAGTTCGACTGGCTCCTGCTGCGCGCCCTGCTGGAAGACCTGCGCCGGCCCGCGATCGGCCGCGTCCTGCCCGGCCGGCGCCGCAGAACCAGCCGCCCGGTCCTCTTCCTGGAGCTACCCCCGGCAGGAGAGCCGGGGGCCCGCGCCGCGGAGCGCTTCCTGCGTTCCCTGCGCCGAGCCCGGGCCACCGCCGGGCCGCCGGGCCCGCTCGTCGTCGCCGTGGGCGTCCCGTCCGACGCCCTGCTGCGGGAGCTGGGCGATCCGGCCGAGAGCACGTTCCCGGAAGCGAGTGTGCACCTCGCCGCCGACGGCACCGCCGGCGAACCGCCCGTCCTGGTCACCGTCTCCGGAGCCGATCTGGCGGCGCGCGGCGTGCCCGTTCTGCCCGTCGATCCGAAGACCTTCAGGTTCAGCCGGTACGTCCCCGCCACGATCGTGAGCGGAGTGACCACGCTCGCCCTGCTCACAACGGGACTGCTGCTCCGGCCGGTCGTCTTCCCCCCGCCGCGCGACTGCCTCGGCGGCACCGGATCCGTGGCGGAGTCCGCTCCCACCGAGCCGGTACCGGTGCAGGCCACCGCCTGGTACGAGGCGGCCGTGCGGACCATCGACCAGCAGAACGCACGGGTCGAGCAGTACGCCGCCCAGGGCCGTAGGGTGCGGACGGTCGTCGCCTTCGTGTCCGATCCGCCGACGACCGACGACGAGACGCGCTTCGACGGGACGATCCCGGAGCTGCGCGGCATCGCGATGTGGCAGGAGCGGCTGATCCGTGAGGCCGCCGCCGACGACTCCCTGATACCCCTGCGCGTGGACGTACGCGAGGCGGGAGTCGCCTTCCACGACGCCGAGAGGGAGGCGGACAAGCTCGTCGCGGAGGTGGCCGACGAGAAGAGCGTCCCGGCGTCCGACCGGGTCGTCGGCGTGCTGGGTTTCGCGCAGAGCCGCACCGAGACCCAGGCGGCCCTCCAGGACCTCGGCGATGCGGGCATCCCCACGATCGGCACCACCGCGACCGCCGACGAGATGCTCACCGGCTCCGCCGCACTGACCTACTGGCCGTCCACGCCGTTCAATTCCCGCGAGGCACGGATCGAGGCGGACTTCGCGCGCACGGAGAACATCGTGGCGGAGCCCGGCTTCGAGGACCGCTGCGTCCCGGCCGAGCATGCGATCGTGATCGAGAGCTCCGCGGACCTGTACAGCCACAGCCTGGCCCGCCGGTTCGTCGGCGACTTCGACGGCACGCACCAGGTGTTCGACTTCGACCAGGAGGGCAGGTTCGGCTCCACACCGCTGAGCGGCGCCGTCAGCGAGCACGGCGCCGCCTCACTGGCACGGGCGCTGTGCGACGCGCTGGAGGACGAACCGGACTCGGTGGTGTACTGGTCGGCGCGGGCCAAGGACTTCACCGCCCTCATCAACTCCATGGACACCGCCGGGACGTGCACCTCGCGCGACGTGACGGTCCTCGGCGGCAACGAGCTGACCAACGTGGCGCAGACCGGCGCCTTCGCCAACAAGGACTGGCTGCGCCTGTACTACTCCGCGCACCGGCTGCCGACCGACGATCCGGGCGCGAGCGACAGGACCCGACAGTTCGTGGCCGACTACGACGCCTTCGTGAAGGCCACCACCGCGGGCACCGATCCCTGGCGGCAGGACGGCCACTCCGCGGTCTCGTACGACGCCTTCCACGTCCTGTCCCAGGCGGTGCGCCAGGCCGGACTGGCCGACCCGGACATCGAGCGCAAATCCGTCCTGCTGGTCCTCCAAGCCGGGATCGCCTTCAACGGGGCCACCGGATACGTCTCCTACGACGGCGCCAACGCCCCGCCCCGCGACAAGACCCTGGTCCTGCTGCGCCAGACGGGAGACAGACCGAAGGCGGTCCTCGCCTGCGGCGCCTATGACCAGCACCGGTCGAGCGAGGCCCAGGGCCCGCCCTGCGCGGGCTGATCACCCGCACGCCGGGACCGAACGGCCCGTCCCCTCCTCACTCCACGCGGTGTGGTGTGTGGCGGGCGACCTGGAGGCGGACCACGGTGGGCATGTCGGGGCGGCCGGTGGACCGGCGAGCGGTGCGGAGCGGGCCTTCGCAGAGGGCACCGAGGGTGGCGCCGGGCGCGCCATCGGGGGTGAGGGTGAGCCTGACGTGGGTGCGGGTGCGGGCGGGCCGGCCGGTGATGCGTACGGCCGCGTGCTCGACCCCCGGCAGGGCCCCGGCTTCGGTCGCGATCGCGTCGCTGAGGGCGTGGTCGCGCAGTTCGACGCCCTCCTGCGGTGGTGTGCCGCCGACGGACAGCGCTCCGGGGCGGCGCCGGCCCAGTTGGGCGAGCAGCCACCACAGGGCGAGCGCGGCGACGAGGACGAGCGCGGCGATGACGGCGGCCCACCACCACCAGCCCTGGCCGCTCCAGCGGACCCGGTCGGCGGAGCCGAGCAGGACGTCGTGCCGGGTGGTCAGGGGCCAGCCCGTGGGCGGGACCAGATCGCGTCGCCGGTAGAGGTCGAGCCCGGCGAAGAGGACCAGCAGCCCACCGCCGAGCAGGACCAGTCCGGCGAGGGCCAGCAGAGTGCGGTTGCGTGCGGATCGCGACGCCATGGCGGACTCCCGGTGCTGCGGTTGTCGGTCAGTCGGTGCGTCGCCGCACCCGTACGACGATGCGCGCGGGACGGGCGAGGGCCAGCCGGTCGCGTTCCTCGTCGAGGACGGCGGTGAGGTCGTCCTTCACCTGCCGGGGGTCGCGGAAGCGGACCTCGGCGCGCGCTCTGATGCGGTGACGGCGTACCCGGACGCGCGCCGCGCCGACTCCGGGGACCCGCAGCGCGGCGTCACGCAGCAGGCCGGCGGCGCCGTCGCGGTCCAGGGAGGCCCGCAGCCGCGGGCACTCGGCGGGGGAGCGCTGGGGCAGCCAGCGACGCAGCCCGGGGGTGAGGGCGAGGACGATCAGCCAGACGCCGACGGCGGCGGCCACGGCGGCTCCCGTCAGCATCCACACGTCGTCCACGGAGCGGGTGGCCAGTTCGGCCGCCAGGTGCCGCCGCCAGGCCGCCGCCGGGCGTCCCGCTCGTACGGCGATGACGTCGATCAGCGCCGCGACCGCCGCCACGAGGATCACCGAGGCGACCAGCGCGGCCGGAATACGGCGCGCGGACCACGGCCGGTGGGACCGGTGCCCCGCGTCGCGCCGACCGGACGTGGGGTCCGGCCCGGACACGTCGCGTTCGGGTGGTCCGGGCTCCTTCGTCAGCGGCACCGCGGCGGACGGCGTGGAGTCGCGGCCGGGAGGGCCGGAGGCGGAGGTCATCGCGGGGCCCCTTCCACCACGGCGTGCCCGGTGCGGCGGGCCGCGTGGCCGCTCACCGGACCCGCCCCCGGCTCGTGTCGGCGGCGGTCAGCAGCCGCCGGACGGTGAGGACGACCTCTCCCACGTCCAGGCCGGTCAACTGGGCCACTTTCTCGGCGACGTCCCGCTGGATTTGCTCGCACGCCCGGGGGATGTCGGTGGGGTAGGGCAGATCCATGGTCAGGTGCAGGCGTACCGAACCGGTGCGGACGGCGGCCGAGGCGCTGGGCGCCTCCGGGCTGTCCCGGTCGGGCGGTACGGCGGCGCGCCGGGACTGCGCCGTACGTGCGGCCTGGGCGGCTATACGGGCGACCACCCGGTCCGGGATGACGGTGGCGCCCCGCTCGGCGGGGGGCGGCAGGCCGGCGGCCCGCGCCCGTGGGTCGGACCCCTCGCCGGGGGAATTGGGGGTGGGTCCTCACCGCTGCCTCCGTGGCCGGAGGTCCAGGTCGCCCTGCACGACGAGGCCGACGATCAGCCCCGCCGCCCCCAGGACGAGGACCAGCAGAAATGCCCAGAAGCCACCGAAGTAACCGGCGAAGCCCAGGGCCATGCCGGCCGCGAGGCCCGTCGTTCCTGCGTTCATCATGCACTCACCCGTCTCGCGGACGTACGTCGCCGTCCGCGCGATCACCCGCGCCCGCACGGGGCGCGGTGGTGGATCACCTGACGCGACCCTCCTCCGGTTCGGCCGCCTCCTCCTCGTCCGGGAGATGGACGTCGTCGACGGCGATGTTCACCTCGACGACCTCCAGCCCCGTCATCCGCTCCACGGCGCCGATGACATTGGTGCGTACGCCGCCCGCGACGTCCACGATGGAGACGCCGTACTCGACGACGACGTCCAGGTCCACCGCGGCCTGACGCTCGCCGACCTCGACCTTCACCCCGCGCGTGACGGCCGCGCCTCCGCCTCCGCCGGGGACGCGTTCGCGCATGGCGCCGAAGGCGCGGGACATCCCCGCTCCCAGGTTGAAGATGCCCGGCACCTCGCGGGCGGCCATGCCCGCGATCTTGGCCACCACGCCGTCCGCGATGGTGGTCCTCCCCCGTGTCTCGGCCGGGGCCCCGGCCCCCGTACGGCCCTTCAGCGCACTCACGTCCGCATCCGGCCGGTTGCCCCCGCCGACGCTGGTGATGTTCTCCGTCATGGCGGTCGCCTCGATCGGTAGGTCGGGCACCGGTGCGGCACCCGTCGAACAGTTGGACATGCCCGGCCGCGGCTTCCTCACGCCCATCGAATGTGACGTGCATCACAGGTGGCCTTCCGGGTACTCGACCGGTCCGAGCCTTGTGTGGGGGCGCCATGATCGAACGCGCTGTATCCCCATCGCCGGATCCCGGCCTCTTGGGGCGCGACCTGCCGGACCGGCTGCTGGCCGTACGGGCGGCCGAGGGGGACGAGGACTCCTTCGCCGTACTCGTCCAGCGGCACGGCGGGGCCCTCCTCGCCCTGGCCCGCTGCATGCTCGGCAACCCCCAGGACGCCGAGGAGGCGGTCCAGGACGCCTTCGTCAGCGCGTGGCGGCGGCTGCCGGAGTACCGCCACAGCGCGGAGTTCCGCACCTGGATGTACCGGATCACCGTCAACCGCTGCCTGACCATGCGCCGGCGCCGGCCGCCGCCCCTCTCCCTGGAGACCGTCGTCGAGCCCGCGGCGGGGGACGCCTGGAGCCAGCCCGCCCGGTCCGCCGAGCAGGAAGCGGCCACCGCCGCCCTGTGCCACGCGCTCGCCGAACTGGACGCCGGGCAGCGGCTCTGCTGGATCCTGAGAGAAGTGCAGGGCCTGCCCTACAAGGAGATCGCCCACGTGACGCGGACCAGCGAACAGACGGTGCGCGGCAGACTGTTCAGGGCACGCCGATCCCTGCAGGAGGCGATGGGCCCATGGCGCTAGACGACCCGCACCCGCGGCCTTGCGAACCCCCCGGAGCCGACGGGTCCCGTACCGGCCCGGCCGCCGCCGGCGTTCCCCCGTTCGCGGGTGACGAGGTACTGCCCTGCGGCCGGCTGCTCAGCCGGGTCTGGGAACAGGCCCGCGACGCGGCGCCGGCCGAGGACCCGCACACCGTCTCCTGCCCCCACTGCCGTGAGGCCGCCGAGGGGCTGGCCACGGTGAACGCGGCCACCCGGGCGCTGCGCGCCGAGGTCCCCGGCCTCCACACACTCGCCGACCGCGTCATGAACATCGTCAGAGCAGAGGTACGGCTCGGGCGGCTGCTGCCCCTGGCCGACCCGGACCGGGCCCTGCGCATCTGCGAGAGCGCCGCGGCGAGGGTGCTGCGGCAGGCCGCGGACACGGTCCCCGGCGTCAGGGCCGCGACCTGCCGGCTCGCACCCGAGGGCGAAGGCGCCGACGTACGGGTGACCATGACCCTGGCCGCCGTTCTCGACGGCCCGCTGCCCGACCGGGTCCACCAGGTACGCCGAACGGTCCTCCACTCCGCCGCACAGGACCTGGGTCTCGCCTTGACGGCCGTGGACATCACCGTGGCCGACGTCCTGGAACCGGAGCCGCTCCTCCCGCCCGGCGGTGGTCCGTCATGACCGTCCTCCGCACGACCACCCTCCTCGGCGTCGCGGCCGAGGCGGCCCTCGCGGTTCCCGGCGTGACGGGCCTGCACCCGCGCCTCTCCCGCCGCCTCGCGGCAGCCGCCGCGCCCACCCTGACGGACGCGGCGCCCTACCGCACATCCCCCGAGGCGGGTATCCGCGTCGACCGGGCGCCGGACGGTTCGGGATGGCACATCGAGGTGCGCTGCGCCCTGGCCGAGGGCCGGCGGGCACTGGACATCGCCCAGAACGTCCACGACCGGGTCGGGGCCGCCGTCATCTCCCACCTCGCCACCCTCGACGCCGTGGCCCCGGTCACCGTCGAGGTCACCGTGACCCGCATCGCACCCGGCACGGCGGGGCCCGAGCCGGGCCGCGCGTCACCGGGTCCGTGAAGGAACCCGTACCGTCTCCCGTCGCGATCTTCCCCTGACGGGTCCTGCGGCGAGCCCGGCCCATGGCGTGATCCCCTGACGCCCACGGGCGGTCCCGGAAGCCCCCGGCGGTGTGGCGCGCGCCACAGGAACCGGGCCGGGGCGGCGGGGAGTAAAGAGTGTGAGCCATACAGAACCAGCGGAGTCGTTGCGCGCGCGCATACGGGCAGGGGATCGTGCGGCGTTCGCCGACCTGTACGACCAGTACGCGCCGGGCGGTCTACAGCCATGCCCTGCGGCTGACCGGCAACTGGTCGGAGGCCGAGGAGGCGATGTCCGAGACCTTCCTCGCCGCCTGGCGCACCCGCGAATCGGTGGAACCGGAAGGCGGCTCGCTCAAACCGTGGCTGCTCGGCATCGCCACGCACAAGGCACACAACGCCAACCGCGGTCTGCGCCGACGGCTCGCCTTCCTGGCACGCAGCCCCGAACCCCGTCCGGTCGAGGACTTCGCGGACGAGACGGCCGGCCGGATCGACGACGCCCACCGTCTCGCGGCGGTCCACGACGCCCTGCGCCAACTGCGGCGCCAGGACCGCGAGGTGCTCGCCCTGTGCGTGGGGGTCGGGGCTGGACTACCAGCAGGCCGCCGAGGCACTCGGCATCCCGGTCGGCACCGTGCGCTCGCGGCTCTCGCGTGCCCGGGCGCGACTGGCCCGGATCAGCTCCGGCCGACTCCGCGCCCTGAGAGCGGAACCGCCGGGCGCCCGCGGAGAGATGGAGAGTGAAGCCGCGTTCGCGGCCCTGTTTCTGCAGGAGGAAACCCGATGAACGCCGATAACCCGCCCCACGCCGGCTCCGCCCGGAGTGAGGCGGAGGAACTGCTGGCATCGGCCGGATGGGACCTCTCGCCGAGCCGTCATCTCCATCACAAGGAAGTCCTGATGCAGCAGATCGACAACCGCACCGCCTCCGCTCCGGCACCCCGCCGCCGACGCCTGCGCCCGGCCCTGGTGTTGCCCGTCGCGTCGATGGCACTCGCCGGGGCACTGGTGACCACGCTCTCCGGCGGCGGCCACGGCTCTCCCCCGGCGGCCGGCTCCTCCACCGCCCCCGCCAAGGCCACCACCGCGATCGTCACCCTCGACCGGATCGCCGCCGCCGCCATGAAAACCGACGTGACAGCGGTCGGGGACGGCCAGTTCGTGTACGTCGAGAGCCTGACCCGCGGCAACAAGGGCCACTTCGACGGCCCGGTGAAGCTCGGCGCACTGCACAGGTCGGAAGTGTGGACCGCGCAGACCCCCGGCCCCGTCACCAGGACCGGCTGGCTCCGTGAAACCGGCGAGGACGCCGTCATGCCCGGTGAGGAGGTGCCCATCGAATCCACCGACCCCGTCCGGGTGGGCATCGACCGCCCCACCTACAAGTGGCTGGCCTCGCTGCCCACCGACCCCGGCGCCCTGCTCGAGCTGCTCTACTCCCGGACCAAGGTGGTGGAGGGCGAGTCGAGGGACCAGGCCGTCTTCGGTACGGTCGGCGACCTGCTGCGATCGACGATCATGCCGCCCGCGACCGCCTCCGCCCTCTACAAGGCCGTCGAGAGGATTCCCGGAGTGACCGAGAGCCCCGACGCCGTCGACGCCGCCGGCCGCCACGGCATCGGCATCACCCGTGAGGACGCCGGTTCCGCGACCCGGGATGAGTGGATCTTCGACAGGGACACCCTGACCTACCTCGGCTCGCGGTCGTACATGACCAAGGACAAGGCCAGGGGGATCACGACCGACACGCTCTACGGCATCGACGCCGTCATGGAGCGCGCGGTCGTCGATCGGCACGGCGAGGAGCCCGCCAGGACCGACGGCTGACACCGGCCGCGCAGCGGGTCGGCGACGGCCACCGCGCCGGTGCCCAGGCCGGGAGGCCGGCCGGTCGTCCGAGAAGGCAACGCCGATCACTCAGCACTCGGCCGAGGAGCGGCAGTACTCGACCTACGTGGCGGCGGCCTCCCAGATCCCCGCCGCCACCCGCTGTGCGAACTCGGCCGGCGACGGTCCGTTCGGCAGTCGCGCGGGCACCGTCGTGCCTTTCCTGCCGCCTGCCCGGTCGGCGAACAGCGCGACCGTCAGGGCGAGCCGGTCGTCGTACCCGGAGGTCCACACGGTCCGCCGGGTGGTCCCGCCACCTGCTCCGCCGGTGGTGAACGCCTTCACCGCCGCCGAGCCGACGGCGACGGGCGTCGGCCCGGCCCCCGTCCGTGCGCCCGCCGTCATCGCCTCCTTCTCGTCCAGCACACGCCGTACCTCGGGACGCGCCCGGTAGACGGTGCGGCCCTCACGCGTGATGCGCGCGACGGTGTACGGGGTGGCGTACCTGCCGTCCGCCGCCACCGTCGCGTACGCCGACGCCACGTTCAGCGGAGTAGGCGCCGCCGTCCTCAGCAGTCCGCCCAGCGGCTCGCCCGCCCGCCTCACCTCGTCGAACGGCTCAAGGGCCGTCCCCGCTTCCACCGCCCCGCTCACCGCGTCGTTGAACGGCTGCCGCGCGTAGTCCGAGCCCCCGTACAGCAGCCGTACCGCTCCGTCACCGGGCACGATCCCCACGACGGCGGTGTGCACCCGGACGCCCTTGCCCCCGGGATTCCCCTCGGCCAGTTGCGTGGCACGGTCCTGCGCCGCCAGGTCGAAGGTGGTCGTCACGGTGTAACCGCCGCTCGCGAGCTGGTCCTCGGCGATGCCGAGCCGGTCGGCGGCCTCCTTGGCCGCGATGTCGATCAGGTACTGCCGCTGCCCCTCGGTCTCGCCCGGCGGATAGAACCGGAACGCCGGGAAACGCGCGGCGGCCCGCTGCCTGTCCGTGATGCTCCCGCTCGCCACCATCGCGTCGAGCACCCACTCCCAGCGGTTCTCCAGCTTCGCGGTCACCTTCGGATCGGAGCCCGCCTTCTCGTAGTAGGAGGGGATGTTGATGATGGACGCCAGCGCGGCGCCCTGTGCGACCGTCAGGCTCTTCGCGTCCACGCCGAAGTAGTTGCGCGCGGCGGACTGGATGCCGGCGGCGCCCGGCCCGAAGTACACGGTGTTGAGATAGCCCTCCAGGATCTCGTCCTTGGTGCGGGTGCGGTCCAGTTTGATCGCGATGAGCGCCTCGCGGGCCTTGCGGGACAGCGAATGCTCCGGGCTCAGCAGCGCGTTCTTCACGTACTGCTGGGTGATGGTGGAGCCGCCCTGTGGGTCACCGCCCGTCAGCGTCGCCAGCGCGGCCCGTGCGATGGCCTGCGGCGAGATGCCGCTGTCCGTACGGAAGGAGCGGTTCTCCGCGGCGATCACCGCTTCCTGCACATGCGCGGGAACCGCGGAGAGCGGGATGTCCTGCCGGTCGACCGGTCCGCGCCGGCCCAGATAGGCGCCGTCCGAGTCGAGGAACACGGTGCTCTGGGTGACGGTCTCGGGGTGCGGCTTCGGGATGGTCGTGAAGTGGTACGCCACGACGCCCGCCGCACACAGCGTCGCGATCAGCGTGAGGAAGGCGTAGAACAGCCGGCGAAGTCGCCGGCCCCGGGTGCGCCGGTACCGGGTCCGCAGCGGCGCGCGCCTTCCGCACCGGGGGACCGACTCCCTCCCCTTCCCCGGTCGCCGCACGGTGCGCGCCGTCGGCGGCCCGGCCGTCCCGTCGTTCCCGTTCATGTCCGTCACCACGTGCTGTCCGACCGTGCGGCGATCTTGCCCGAGGCGTCGTACACCGTGACGATCCGCTCGTGCGATCCCGCGTCGAGAAGCATCCGTACGTTCTTCTCGGGCAGCGGCGGGCTCGTGTACCAGACGCCCCAGCCCGGACTTCCCGCCAGGACGAGGACCTTCGCGGTGGCCTTGCCGTCGCCGGTGCCCACCTCGACACGGCCCGGCTCGCCGCCGAGGCCGTGGAAGAGGCCCGACAGGAGGAACCCGCCGTTCACGCTGTCCACCCGCGCGGAGACGCCGGGTTCGTCGAGTGGCCGGTCGCCGCCTGCCCCCGGGAGATGCGTGGGCACCGACCAGTGCCCACCGTCGGCCGTCAGCCACACCCGTATCCCCGGCCCGACGGTCACCCGCTCGCCCGGCGGCCACGACCCGGACCGGGCTCGTCACCGAACGGGCGCCGCCCCCTGCCCGGGCTCGGGGTGTCCCGTCCTGCGCACCGCCGCCCCCGACCCGGTCGGCCGCGAGCAGGGCGGCGGGCACGAGCAGCGCCGCGCAGGCGGCCGAGGCCACGACGAGGCGTCGTCGCCGCATGCGGCCCCCCGCTGCCTGGACATCGGCCAGCGGCACCTCGCAGGGGACGACGTCCCGGGCGGCACGGGCGTACACCTCGCGCAGCCGCCCGGGGTCGCCGCCGGCCGCCTTCAGACCGTGACGGGCACGGGCACGCACCGCGCCTGCCGAGCAGCCCAGCAACTGGGCGATCTCCGCATCCGTCAGCCCCTCCCAGATCCGCAGCACGAGAACCGTCCGCCGCCGCGCGGCCCGCCGCCCGCGCAGCCGGCGCAAGTGGCCCTGCACCAGACAGCGCCGCACGTGGAAGTCCGTGTCGTTGCGCGGAACGCGCCGCCACCGCGCGTACATCCGCACCAGGGTTCTCCGCACCAGTTCCTCCGCCGCACCGGGATCGTCGGTGAGCAGCCGCGCGGTCACGATCAGCCGGGACCAGTGCGTCCGGGCGTACGTGGCGAAGTCATGGCCGGTGGGGAGCACATCGTGGGTCGGTGGCACGTGGACGGTCCTTAGGCTCGGGAACCCCGTCCTGGCCGGACGTACGGGCGTCCGTCCTGGTCGGGTAACTGTTCGGTGTGCCGGTAGGTTGGTCAGCCGACGAGCCGACACCGGTCGAGGGAGAGGGAGCCTGGAACCTCCGCGCGCCGTCTTCCCGGTGGGTTGCGCTTCGCTGGATGCGACCTACGCGACTACGGGACCTGTACGCACGGCGGTGGCGGCCGGGTTGCAAGCAAAGGACAGAGATTTCGGTGGCGGCATGACCGAGGACGAGTTCGACGCCTTCTACGCGGCTGCGTTTCCCCGGCTCACCGGACAGCTCTACGCCTTCACCGGAGACCACGGCGAGGCCCAGGACGTCGTTCAGGAAGCCTTCGTACGAGCCTGGGACCGGCGACAGCGGTTCCTGGCGGACGGTGCTCCCGAGGCGTGGATCCGCACCGTGGCCATGCGGCTGGCGGTGAGCCGCTGGCGGCGCTCGAGGCGCTGGCTGGAACTGGTGCGGCGCACTCCGCCGCCCGACCCCACCCCGGGGCCGAACCCCGAGTACGCCGCGCTCGTGGCCGCACTGCGTGAACTGCCCGAGGCCCAGCGGATGGCGATCGTACTGCACCATTTGTGCGACCTGACTGTGGAGCAGGTAGCCTCCGAGACCCGTGCGCCCGTGGGGACGGTCAAGGCGAGACTGTCCCGGGGACGGGCGGAGCTGGCGAAGCGACTTGCGGGGGACGAGGCCGACGGGCGGCTCGACGAGGCCGACGGGCGGCTCGACGAGGCCGACGGACCGGTCAGGAAGGAGAGCGGCCGTGGCCGATGAACTTTCCTCCGCGCTGCGCGAGTTGGCCGCGGCACAGGAGACCGCTCCGGTCGTCGGCGGCCCCGCGACACGTGCCCGGGCGATGCGCCGCAGGCGCCGCCGCCGTGCCGCCGCGAACCTCGGCGCGGGGACCGCCGCCCTCGCGTTGCTGGGCTTCGCCCTGAGCCTGCACCCCGGCGGGGCCCCGGACCACCCGGCCGGGCACCGGCCCCCGGCCGCGGCCTCCCCGGCACCCTTCCCCAGCACGCTCTACCTGTCCGGTCGCACCCTCACGTTCGACGGCCGGGTGATGCCGGTCCTCTCGGAATCCGGCGCCCTGCGCGGGGCCACGAGCCCGATGACGGTGGTCGCGAAAGATGATCCGGGAGAGCTGAGCCACTACGTGTCACCCGAGGGCCCGACCATAGGCCCCACCGTGGTGAGCGTGCGGTATGTGGTCGAGCTGCGCGACGGGGAGCGCCGGCCGCACTACGTCGGTCTCTTCTCCCCGCAGCTCAAGACCCTGAGCGACGACACCAAAGCCGGCTGGATCGGCCTCGGCGCCGAGGACATCAAGTGGTTCTACGCCCGGGTCCGCCCCGGCGACACCTTCGCGGTGAGAACCGGCACGACGCCGACAGCCACGCCCTCGGCCGCCGCTCCGGCACCGGATGTGGAACACACCGCCAACTGAGACGGGCGGATGCGGAACACAGGGTCGCCCGAGACGGGCGGTCCTTGATGCCTTGAGCAGGTCCGCCATCCGGTGAGAGGCGGACACGGCTGGCGCATGCCTGAACAACCGTCGCGGTGGGCGGCCATGTGGCCGAACATGAGGTGTGCGATTCGATTCCGTTCCCATGCCGGCGACCGTCGAGGCCAGACCTCGTGACAGCCGTGGCTATCCCGTACCCGCCATCACCCCGTGGGAGGGCGACGAACCCCAGTTCGCGCTCACCGACTACGAGCGAAGCGCCGAGTGCGCACGCCGGCGTCTGTGTTCCGTCTGCAACACCCTGATGCCCAAGGGTCCCGTATGGCGGGTGGTCGGCGCCGCGGAGAGTTCCGCGATCCGCGAGGCGCTTGCCGCCGGGCGGCCGTACCGCAACATGGCGGCGACACTGGAGGCTCCGGGGCACCGCGCGTGCATGCTCTACGCCTCGATGGTCTGCCCGTACCTGGCCCGCCCCAACGCGCGGCGGGGGCTGACAGCGGAAAGCCCGGACGACCTGACCGCGCACGTCGTCCGGGGCGCCGTTCGTGGTGAGCTGGGTGCCGTGGTGGGGTTCGCCGATTACGAGTTCGCCGTCACCTCGGCCCAGGTCCTGTTCCGCTTTCTCGACGTGGTCGAGTACCTCCCGCACGACACGGCCGACCAGCATCTGCCGGAGCTCCAGGCCGAACTCGCCCGCGTTGGCGGCCGGTTGGGCGGTGATCAGCCGCGGTAGGCGGGCAGGCCCGTGTGCTCGGAGACCTTGACGAGCTTGCCGAAGCCGTGGGCGGTCTTCGCGATGGTGTACGTACCGGTCGGGGTGCGGAAGGCGATGGTCTTGCCGTTGGGCGACCAGGTGGGCTCGGTGCAGTCGGCGGTGGCGTTGGGGGTGACGTCCTTGACGGTCTTGGTGGAGCCGCCGAAGTCCTCGACGAAGAGGTGGTCGTGCCCGTGGACGGAGCGGACGAAGACGACCTCCTCGTTGTCGGGGGAGAGAGCCGGCTCGGAACCCTTGGTCAGCGCGCCGCCCTGCTGCCGCAGGTAGTCGTCGCGGATGTAGACCTCGCCGGTGTGGGTGTTCTCGTAGACGGCCGAGCCGTAGCTGCCGCCGACATTCGGCCAGGTGTTGCCGGTCTGGGGGACGTTGCCGTCTCCCGGGTCGCCGTTCAGGCTGATCCTGGCCGGCTTGCCGTGGTTGCTGGTGGCCTTGACGCCCTCCAGGACGGTGCTGCCGTGGATCTTGGCCGAGAAGATGAGGTTGTTCTTCGCGGGGATCTGGTTCTCCCGGTCGGCGGCGGTCACCTGCCAGGTGGGGTGGGACCAGGTCTGCCCGCCCGGGTGGCCGGCGACGGTGACGCGGTGGCTGCCGTCGGGGCTGGAGACGACGAGGTCGCCGTGCCCGTCGATGAAGGCGGCCTTGCTGCCGCTGGGGTTCCAGGCCAGGTCACGGACCGTGGTGCCGAAGTCGATCGACCTACCGTCGACCACGACGTGGCGGGTGCCGTTGCTGATGCTGAGTCCCCTGGGCACGGTGAGTGTGTGGGCGGACGCGGCCGCGGCGACCATCGCGGCGCTGCCCCTGGCGTCGCCGCCGGAGGACGGAGCGGCCATCGCGGGGGCGGCCGTGCCGCACAGGGTGAGCAGTGCGGCGGCACCCGTGGTGATGACGGCTGCGGCGCTCCGACGGTTACGAGCGGACATCGAGGTTCCCCCAGAGAGTGAATGACGCTGCGACGAGAGTCTCGCGGGAACCGCCCGCCGTCCCCGGAACCTGAACCGGTCCGCTCGGCCTGCTGTCCTTCGCGACAAGACGGAGTCTTCCGGCAGAGGGTGACGGAGTTGTGCGCTCGCCGTCACAACTGTGCAATAGCGGGTCACATGAGAGAAGAAACATCGGAAAGGGGCGCCGACGCACTGAACCGGCCGGCCTGGGGCAGACGCCGCACACGCAATCAGCTCTCGGGGCCCGGTCAGGGTTCGCTCAGGGACGTTCCCTGATGAGCCGGGCCGTGGGGTTGGAAGAGACTCGTGACCGGGCCGTTCGACCGCCGGTCTCACCCCCACCACTTTGGAGAGCCTCACTGTGAACAGCTCCACCATGCGCCCCCGTTGGTCCACCGTGGCCGCGTCCGGCGCCGTGCTGGCTGCCCTGGCCGCGGGTACGGCCGCGCCCGCCTCCGCCGCCACTCCGGCTCCAGCGCCCGCCGCCGCGACCGGCGCGCCGCTGCCCAGGCTCGACCCGGCCAAGCTCCAGGCAGCCATCGGTGGCCTGCCGGACGCGGACGTCACCGGCGCGTTGCTGCGGATCACCGGTCGCGCAGGCCACTGGTCGGGCACCTCGGGCGTGAGCGATCTGGAGACCGGTCAGGGCGTCCCGCCCGACGCGCACATCCGGATCGGCAGTATTTCCAAGGTCTTCACCGCCACCATCGTCCTCCAGCTCGCCGCCGAGCACCGCATCGACCTGGACAAGCCGGTCCAGCAGTACCTGCCGGGGGTCCTGCCCGCCGACCTCCCGTCCGTCACGGTCGGCCAGTTGCTCAACCACACCAGTGGTCTGCCGCGCGGCGCCTCCAGCGCGGATTTCGGCGACGGCAGCCCCGAGTGGTTCGCCGGCAACCGCCTCAAGAGCTTCACCCCGCAGCAGGTGGTCGACCTGATGGCAGGCCAGCCGATGCAGTTCGCGCCGGGCACCGCGCAGCAGTACAACGGGATGAACTACTACGTCGCCGGCCTCCTGGTCGAGAAGATCACCGGGAACACCTTCGGCCACGAGGCGCGATCCCGGATCACCCGGCCCCTCGGACTGCACGACACCCACGTTCCCGACGCCGACGACCCGCGCCTGCCCGGCCCGCGCTCCCACGGCTACCTGACGGTCACGTCCTCGGACGGCACCACGCGCCCGGTGGACGTCACGGAGCAGAGCCCCTGGCCCTGGGCCGAGGGCGGCATGATCTCCACTCCCGCCGACCTCGACCGTTTCATGACCGCTCTCTTCCGCGGCCGTTTCCTCCCGCCCGCCCAGCAGGCCGAGCTCTTCACCGTCCCCGACGTCCCCAGCTTCCACAGCAGCCAGTGCCGCACCGAGGCCGACGCCGGCCGTGCCTGCATGACCATGGGCATCATGAGGGTGAAGGCCTCCAACGGTGTCGTGGTCTGGGGCAAGACCGGCTCCCGCCCCGGCTACACCAGCGCTGTGTTCGCCACCCGCGACCTCTCCCGCAAGATCGTCTACAGCGTCAACCCGACCAACCTCAACGGCACCGAAATGCGCCACATCCAGCAGATCGCCGCCGCCTCCTTCGGCACCTTGGTCCCGGCCACGAACTGACCCTGCCAAAGGGCCCACACCTCGCGTGAGGCACGGTGTGGTGCGCCACGCGCCCACCGGCCCGGCCGACGAACGGCCCCGGGCCGATGACCTGGGAGGTCTCCTAGCCGGCGCGTGCGGCGGTCCAGGTGATGTGAGGGGGCTCGACTCGTGCGCACAGGGGCCCGCCCTGCGCGTCGGTCAGGCCGAGGCGTCCGACCAGCAGCCCGTCGCGTGCGGCGGCGGCGAGTAGGTCGGCGGGGATGACATCGAGCATGAGCTTGGCGCGGCGGAACATCGTGAAGGTGCCCGACTCGTCGACCGTGCCCCACGACAGGTAGATGAACCGTCGGCCCAGACGATCCTGCACGTAGGGCCCTTCGACCTCGGTGCCGGTCGGCGATGCGCTCGTGGCGCACTCCAGGGTCCATGTCGCGGACGGCGCGTCGCCGGGCTGCGGCTCGAGGAGTTCGGCCGGACGGTCGCGGCGTTGCACGGCGACGTGGATGTTGCCGTAGGCGGGCACTTTGCCGTCGGCAGAGGCGGGGCGAGTGAGGCCGGGCAGGTCGAAGGCGTCGATGCGGATGCGCATAACGGCCATCATCCCGTCTCTTGTGCAGTGGTGCTGCGTCCCCACCCACCGGTCTGGACCGGCCTGACCTTGCGCTCGGCGGCGGCGCGACGCGTGCGTAAGTCACTGGTTCAGGCAGTGGTCTTATGGTGGGTGTCACTAGTCAAGTACTTGCGACAGTACGCGCCAAGTAGACCGCGTCCGGAGTTGGAGCCAAAACGCCGTCACCTGCTTGACCGGTGATGTCACCCGTGGAACAGTCAGTCGTCCACAAGCCGGTGAAGTCGACACACGGAGGATGCGCATGATCAACAGGCGCAGTTTCGGTAAGGCCCTGGGCGTGGGCACAGGCGCGGCCGCCGCTTCACTGGCCGGCCTGCAGGCCGCGTCCGCCACCACCCGGAGCGCATCCGCGGCGTCGGCCGTTCCCACGGCCACTCCCGGCGCGCACGCCACCTTTGCGCGGCCGAAGCAGACAAGGGCCGGCCTGTTGGACGTCGGCTATGCCGAACTGGGCCCCGCCCACGGCCCCGCGGTCATCTGCCTGCACGGCTGGCCGTACGACATCCACAGCTACGTCGACGTCGCCCCACTGTTGGCCGAGAAGGGCTATCGGGTGATCGTCCCGTATCTGCGCGGTCACGGCACGACGCGCTTCCTCTCCGACCGGACGTTCCGCAACGCCCAGCAGTCGGTCATCGCGCTCGACATCATCGCCCTGATGGACGCCCTGAAGATCGAGAGGGCCGTTCTGGCCGGCTTCGACTGGGGCTCGCGCACCGCCGACATCATCGCCGCGCTCTGGCCCCGACGCTGCAAGGCCCTCGTGTCGGTGAGCGGATACCTCGTCACCGATCGCGAGGCCAACCTGAAGCCGCTGGCACCCGAAGCCGAACACGCCTGGTGGTACCAGTACTACTTCTCCACCGAGCGTGGTCGGCTCGCCATGGAGGACAAAACCCTGCGTCACGACCTGACCAGGCTCGTCTGGGACACCGTCTCCCCGACGTGGGACTTCGACGACGCCACCTTCGAGCGCACCGCGGCAGCCTTCGACAACCCCGACTACGCGGCCGTCGTCATCCACAACTACCGCTGGCGGCTGAGCCTCGCCGACGGCGAGCGCGGCTATGACGGACTCGAGAAGCGGCTGGCCGCGCGCCCGACGATCGGGGTACCCACCATCACACTCGACCCCGAGCGCGATCCCTTCACCGCTCCGGGTGCCGGAGCCTCGTACCGGGACAGGTTCACGGGCAAGTACGAGCACCGAACCCTGCTGGGGACCGGCCACAACGTGCCCCAGGAGGCGCCCGCCGCCTTCACCCAGGCCGTCATCGACGTGGACCGCTTCTGACGACACGCCTCACCGCCCCGACTGGTGATCCGACCGCCGCGAACCGAAGGAAGTTCCGCCATGGGAAGCGGGAAGGCCACGGACGGCGCCGCGGCGGCACGCCGTGACGCCGAGGGCTCGGAGAGATCCTTCTCGTGCCTCGCCACCGACCGGGGCCTCTGATTCGGCATTCTTGCCCGATGTGAAAGTCACCTGTCAGAATGGTGACGTGAATCTCGACCATGTCTTCGTCTGCGGAAACCCGGCACTCGACTTCGCCGCGACGCTGCGAGCGCGCCGTTCGGCACGCTTCGAGATGTTCGTGACCCCGGACAGGCTGAACGCTTGGTATGTGGAGTCCGGCATCGTCGACGCGGTCTCGCCCGGCCAGGAGGCCGACGTCGAGCAGGCGACGACCGTACGGGAAGCGATATACAAGCTGGTCGCCGCTCGTCGGCTCGGCGAGCGGTACGACGGAGCGGCGCTGACCGTAGTGAACAACGCCGCACGAAAACCGCCCGCGGTGCCGCAGCTCACTCCGTCGGGGCGATGGACGCAGGCGACACCGGAAGAAGCCCTCTCCATGGTGGCCCGCCGCGCCATCGAGCTCCTGAGCGGGCCGGACGTGCCCCTGCTCAAGGAGTGCGGCAACCCGGAGTGCACCCGCACCTACATCGACCGCTCGCGCGGCATGCGCCGACAGTGGTGCGGGATGGAGTCCTGCGGCAACAAGATCAAGGCGGCCGCGTACCGTGCCCGCAAGAAGAGCCCGACCGCGGCTACCTGACCTCACCCGCCGTCACGCGAAGGTGTTCGATTCCGGTGTCGAGCGCTGCCTTGAGGTGGGCCGAGTCGCCCGTTGACATCATGATGGCCACGCCTCCCTGGACGCCCGCCAGCAGCGCGGCGGCCGTCCGGTCCACATCGAGGTCGGCTTGGGAAGCGACGGCGTCTGCGCAGGCTCTACGGCTCTGACCTGCGCGGATGTCTTCTCCACGGGCGGTCGTGAGGCTCGCGTCGCACCGCTGTTGACCGTAGGTGTCCGGGGCTGATCCGGAGGGTCCGTCGCGACCGCATGCCCCGGGAGCCGGCACCATGCGGGCTCAAGGGATCGTGGCTGGCCGGGCGGGCGAATCCGCCCGCCGCCGCGGCGGTACGGTGTGCGGCAGTCGATCGCGCGTTCTGTGATCGCTGACCAACAAGGGGGTTTCATGAAACACCGCCGCCCGCCCCACTGTCGCAGAGCGATCGCCAGAGCGGTCGGCTCGGCGGGTGCGCTGGCCGTCGCGCTGAGTCTGGGGATGACGCCGGCGGTGGCCGCCGGGAAGACGTCCGACAAGCCTGCGGCCACCGGTTTCTCGGCCGACCAGCCCGACCCGAACACGCCCTTGGCGCCCGAGAACGACGAGGCGCCGCAGCACCACAAGCCCGTACACCCCGAGGCGCTCACGTCCGCCCGGACGGCCCCGTCCGGCCTGCAGCTCACCATGCCCGCGCCGACCGGGCAGAACAGCGTGGGCATGGTCGGCCTGCACCTCGTCGACACGTCCCGTACGGATCCGTACGTGCCCGGCAACAAGCCCCGCGAGTTGATGGTGTCGCTCTGGTATCCGGCCACCGCCACGTCCGGGCACTATCAGGCGCCGTGGATGCCGTCGGTCTCCGGCGCCCACTTCCTCGCCTCGCGCGGGCTGTCGCCGCAGCAGGTGACCCTGCCGAAAACCGCGGGCCATGTCCTCGCCCCGGTGAAGACCAGCCTCGGCAAGCTGCCCGTCCTGCTGTACTCGACCGGGCTGCACTCGGACCGCGCGATGGGCACCGCTCTCGCCCAGGATCTCGCCAGCCGCGGCTACCTCGTCGTCACCGTCGACCACACCCACGACGCCAACGAGGTGCAGTTCCCCGCCAACCGGCTCGAACTCAACAGGATGCCGTCGGGCACCCACTCCTCCGACACGCTCAAGGTGCGCGCGGCCGACATCAAGTTCGTCATCAACGCTCTCGGCAAGATCAGCAGTGGCGGCAACCCGGACGCCGGCCACGCGACGCTCCCCTCGGGGCTGTCGAAGTCGGTGGACACCTCCCGTATCGGGATGTTCGGCTGGTCGCTGGGCGGCGCGGCGGTCGACACCGCCATGCAGCTCGACAAGCGGATCGATGCCGGTGCCAACCTGGACGGCCAGTTCTTCGGGACGGCGCCGAGCAAGGACCTGGACCGCCCCTTCATGCTCTTCAGCTCCGGCGGCCACAACCGGAACAACGACAGCTCGTGGCGCACGCTGTGGTCGCACCTGAAGGGCTACCGGGTCGACATCAAGCTCAAGGGCGCGGCGCACCTGTCGTTCAGCGACAGCGAGTGGATGGTGCCGCAGTGGGCGGGCCTGCTCGGGCTCTCCCAGACTCAGGTCCAGCAGCAGTACGGCACGATCGACCCGAACCGGGCGGTCCAGGTCCAGCGTGTCTACCTCGCCGCCTTCTTCGACCAGGAGCTGCGTCACAAGCACAGCACCCTGCTCGACGGGCCCGCCGGCAAGTACCCGGAGATCTCTTTCGTCCGCTGACCGGACGGCTGACCGGACATCCGAAGGGCCGGGCCTGTTCGCGGGTCCGCCCTTCGGCGCGTGGGAGGGGTGGCGGACCCGCACGGGCCGCCGCCGCACAGGGTCCCGTGTCTCGTACGCCACTTGGGGCGCAAATGTGATGGGCACGTGATCGCAGGGAGCTAGAATGTTCGCATTGTCGAACATTTGGGCGCTCGCGCCGATTGAGGAAGGACCCGCTGCCCTGTCCTCCGCACCCCGGGCGCCGCGCCGACACCGCATCCGCCGCCGCGCCGACATGCCGATGCTTGGCGGGGTGCGCCCGCCGATAGCCTCGATCGTCGTACTCCTGCTGGTGGTCGCCGCCCTGACCGTGATCGGCCTCGAAGGCATCCACACCGCGGGCACCCCGCAGGCCGTGCTGAACGGGGAGCAGCAGATCGCCGCGGACACCGCGCTGTCTCTGCGCACCGCGATCGACGCCGAGGCGGGCACGGTACGCCGTACGGCCGACGCGTACCCGGCGACGAGCACCTCGACCCCCACGACCGCGCTCAAAGCGCTGACCTCTGCCAAGAAGGCGTTCCTCGGCCGTGCGCTGCTCGACGCGCACACCGGGAAACTGCTGGCGACCAGCGGCAGGACCGTGCCGCTGGCCGGGGTGGACGTCGCCAGGACGGCGTCCGGGCACGGGGAGATCCCGCCCCGGCTGGTGACGTCGGGCGGCACACGGCAACTGCTGTACTTCGCCAAGGTCACCCTGCCCGCGCAGCAGGACGATCCCGACCAGGACCAGTACCAGGCCCCGAGCCGGCCCGCCCGGCAGTGGCTGCTGGTGGTCTGCGAGCCGCTCCCCGCCCTCACGGCGTACGGCGACGGGCGCACCGCCGAAGTGCTGGACGCGAGCGGCAAGTCGCTCGCCACCGCGGTCCGTGGCACGGCCTCTCCGGCCGCCGCCCACAACGGTCTGCCCGCGGCTGCGGCGCGCGCGGCGCACAGGTCGGGGAGTGACACCGACGCCTCGGGAAGCCTGCTGGGCGCCACCACCGGCAGCCGGCGCACCGTGGCCGGCTGGGCCCAGGTCGCCTCGGCGACCGGTCCGGGCGAAACCGACGACCTCGGTCTGGTGGTGCTCACCTCCCGCGCGGCGCCCACCACGACCACCGCCGCCGACTACTCGGGCTTCGCGCTCGAGGCGGCCGGGGCGCTGGCCGCGGTCGCGCTGCTGCTCGGGATGGTGCTGTACTTCACCCTGCAACAGCCACTGCTGCGGCTGTACCTGTCCGCCGGCCGTCTGGCCCGGGGCGCGACCGGGGACGGGCCGGCCGCGCCGGCGGAGCTGTCCCGGCCGGTTCCGGTACACGGCTTCGGTGAACTGGCCAGGATCGGGCGGGCCCTGGACTCACTGCGCGGGCAACTGCTCGGCGAGAGCGGCCCGCGGGAGTTCCCGGCCCGGCGCGGACCGGGTTACCGGGCGCTGGCCGTGGCCGGCGTGGTGGTGGTGGCCTGCTGGTCGATGCCGATGATCTTCGTGCTGAACCGGGCGGACACCGCGACCGCGGTTCCGGCTCCGGTCCTCGCCGACCAGCAGGCGCGCACCGAGATCGCGACGAACCGGATCCGGCAGTCCCTCGACCGGTCGTACACCGACCTGAGCGAGGCGGCCGCGAGCCTGCCGGGCCGGAGCCGGGACGCCCAGACCGAGGTTCTGCGCAAATCCCTCGCCGACCACAAGCAGTACCGCTCGCTGTATCTCCTGGACCGCTCGGGCGGCATCACGCTGAGGGTGGGCGGCACACCGCTGCGCACCCTCGTCCACGTGCCCGGCGGCGGTGGGATCACCACCGTCAACACCTCGGGCCGGATACCGGCGATCGCCGCCTACGCGCAGGTCCGGGCCGGCAAGGGCAAGGCCCCGGCGGCCGGGGTGGTGCTGTTCGGCGAGATCGACGTGAAGGCGCTCAACTCCATTCTCCCCAGGCCGAAGCTGGGCAGCGTCTGGGTGACGGACCGCGACGACAAGGTGCTGGCGGCGAGCGTGGGCTACCGCGCCTTCCAGTCGCTGCCCGACTCCGGCCTGACCCGTCTCGCCCGCGCCACCCAGGGGCGCCCCGGGGACCACGGGCACCGCGACCTCGGCGGTGCACAACACGTCCTCCGGCCCATCGGTCGACCGCCGCGCCGCTGGCGCAGAGCGGCCCGACGGCCCGCCTCGGCTGGCACGTGGTGACCGCGGAGCCCGCGGCGGCGCTCCAGATCCCCGCGGTGCAGGCCGAGCAGCGCACCATGCTCGCCGGCATCCTGGGCCTCGCCGCGGGCGCGGCCGGCCTTGGCTGGCTGCATGTCGTGGTGGTCCGGCCGCTGCGCGCGGTCGCCGTGCTCGTCGAGCGGCTCGCCGGCGGAGACCGCCGCACCGTGCTGCATCCGGTCAACCACGACGAGATCGGCTCGGTCACCCGCAGCCTGGAGCTGGTGCGCCAGGCCCTGGCGGAACGCGACCGGGCGGCCAGATCAGGCCAGGCCGCCGGGCCCTCCCGGCCCCCGCGTGAGAACACCCTCCAGCGGTAGAAGGACGGAATCGGCGTGCTCTTCCTCTATGTCATCGTCCTGCTGTGCTGCGCCGCTCTGTGGATCGCCGGAATCCTGGAGCAGCGGCGGCACTTCGCCTCGCTGGAGCAGATACCCACGCGGGTGCTGGTCAACGGCATCCGCGGCAAGAGTTCGATCACCCGGCTGTGCGCGGGCGCGCTGCGCGGCGGCGGCCTGGTCACGGTGTCCAAGACCACCGGCACCGCGGCCCGGTTCATCCATCCGGACGCCACCGAGGAGCCGGTGTACCGCAAGTTCGGCATCTCCAACATCGTCGAGCAGATCGGCATCGTACGGCGGGCGGCGACCTACCGGCCGGACGCGCTGGTGATCGAGTGCATGGCGGTGATGCCCGCGCTGCAGGAGATCAACCAGGAGAAGCTGATCCGTTCCACGATCGGCGTGCTGTGCAACGTCCGCGAGGACCATCTGGAGGAGATGGGGCCGACGCTGGACGACGTCGCCCGCTCGCTCTCCCGCTCGATGCCGGTGGGCGGGGTGTGTGTGACGGCGGAGAAGGACCGGCTGCACATCCTCCAGGAGGAGGCCGACAAGCGGAACTGCCGGCTGATCGCGGTCGATCCGGAGTCGGTGACCGACGCCGAACTGCGCGGCTTCAGTTGGTTCACCTTCAAGGAGAACGTGGCGATCGCGCTCGCCGTCGCCGAACTGCTCGGCGTGGAGCGGCAGACCGCGATGCAGGGCATGTGGGACGCGCCGCCCGACCCGGGCGTGCTGTCCGTGGAGCGCTACGTCACCCACGAGGGCAAGCGGCTGCGGTTCGCCAACGTCTTCGCGGCCAACGACCCCGAGTCGACGCTGATGAACGTCAAGCAGCTGGAGGATCTGGGCGCGATCACACGGCCGATCGGCGTGGTCATCAACTGCCGCCCGGACCGGGTGGAGCGCAACGGCCAGATGGGCACGATCGTCCCCGACCTCGCCGCCGAGACGGTGTTCCTGATCGGCCACCCGACCAAGAGCGCCCGCGACGCGATCCCGGACGGCTTCACCGGGCGGGTGGTGGATCTCGGCGGCGACCGCCGGGAACCCGAGGAGCTGACCGCCGCGATCCTCGCGGAACTCGGCCCGGATTCCTCGCTGGTGGCGATCGGCAACATCCACGGCCAGGGCGAGCTGTTCCTGGAATGCCTCGCCGAGCTGCCGCTGGACGAATCCGAGGACCCGCTCGACGCCGTTCCCGACGGCGACGGCCTGGACCAGGAGACCATGCAGATCGCCCTACCCCGGCCGCGGGTCTCGGTGGCAAGGCCGCCCGAGCCGGAGCCGTATAGCTGGGTGGCGCCTCTGGAGACACCGACGTACGCCTTCCGCGTCCCGGAGCAGCGCGAGCTCGCCCGCCGGTTCGCCGACCGCCAGGGCCGGCCCGACGACCAGAGCACCGCGGACTACCCGCAACACTCCTACGATCCGTCCCAGTCCACGAGGAACCCGTGATCCCCGCCAACCTCAACGCACAGACCGCCGCGCTCGGGATCGCCCTCGGGCTGGTCTTCTCGCTCGTCTGCTATCTGACCACCAACCTCTCCCCCGGGGGCATGATCACCCCGGGCTGGATCGCCCTCACGCTCGTCACCGACGTGCGGATGGCCGGGCTGATGGTCGTTGTAGCGGCGGGAACGTACTTCCTGATGAAGCTGGTGCAGCGCACGGTGATCCTCTACGGCAAGCGGCTGTTCGCCGCCATCGTGCTGTGCGCGGTGCTGATGCAGACCACCGTGATGCTCACCCTCAGCCACGAGTTTCCGCTGCTGTACACGTCACAGACCCTTGGCTTCATCGTCCCCGGCCTGGTCTCCTACCAGATGGCCCGTCAGCCGCTGGCGGCCACGGTCATCTCGACCACGGCGGTGACCCTGGCCACCTACGTGGTGCTCGTCGCCGGTCTGTTGATCGGGGCCCTGCCCACCGGCTGACCCGCTCACCCCTCTCACCCCACAGTCCCAGGAGGATCGGCCATGCACTCCGCACCTGACGGCAGGCGAAGCGGCCCGACTCGCCGCGCCGTGTTCCGGACGATCGCGGGCGTGGCGGCCGCCGGGGCGGCGGGCGGGTACGCCTGGGACCGCCTCGGGCACGGCAGCCACGACAACGGCGGTACGGCAGGCGCGGGCTCCGGCCCGAGCGCCCGGCCCACCGGGCCCCACACCTTCGAGCGGCTGTCCGCCCCCGGCCGCACCGTGGTCCGCGCCGGCGACGGCGGCACGCTCGCCACTTTCACCGACGGCGCCCGTACGGCCGTACTCACCGGGCCCAGCCGCACCTTCAGCGAGCCGCGCACCACCGAGGCCAAGGTGACCACGGACGCCTGGGTGCGGGTGCTGCCGCACGCGTGGCAGCAGGGCATGGAGAAGTCCGCCTGGTTCGAGGGCTGGTTCCGCAAGGCGCTCGTCGACAGCAGCCCGGACGTCTTCGCCGTGGCGTTCCAGTACAGCAGCGCCGGGGCGCCCGACAAGCACAACGCTGCCGGCGTGCGCTACGCGGGCACCGCGCACTTCGGCCCGCGCAATGCCGAGGTCAACAACCCGCTGGACTTCGCCTTCCACGACGAGCAGTCCGACTTCTACGACTATCTGGGCACGGACTGGACCTTCCCGGACGGCACGCGTGTGCAGCCGGAGAAGGCCCGCTACGGCGATGTCGACTGCTCCGGCTTCCAGCGTCTGGTGTGGGGCTACCGCATGGGCATCCCCCTGCACAACACCAACGCCCGGGGCACCGGTCTGCCGCGCCGCGCCTTCGCCATCGCCGCCTACGGTCCCGGCCGCCTGGTGATCCCCCACACCGGCAGGCAGCAGGCCACCGACCTGGGCGTCCTGCAACCCGGCGATCTGGTCTTCTTCGCCATCATCAAGGACCGGCCGGACTTCATCGACCACTGCGGCATGTACATGGGCCTCGACGACCAGGGCCGGCACCGCTTCTACTCCAGTCGCTCCGCCGCCAACGGCCCCACTCTGGGTGACCTGTCGGGCCGCTCACTGCTGGACGGCACCGACTTCTACGCCCGCGGCTTCCGGGCGGCCCGCCGCCTGTGACTCCGCCGCGTTCGCTCGATGTCGCCGCGTGTGACTTCGCCGCGTGCGATGTCGCCGCGTGTGCACCGCCGCTTCACCTGACCTGCTGACCGAGGACCACTGCCATGACCGCCATCCCCGCCGCCCAGCCCACCGGAGCGCAGCAAGCCCGCCGGGCGGCGACCCGCCGCTCCGGCCTGCCGGAGGACGCCCCGCGCTGGGAGCGCCCGGCGCTCGCCGCGGTGCTGGCCGTCGCCGCGGTGCTGTACTCCTGGGGCATCGGGCAGGCCGCGCTCCACCCCTTCTACGGTGCGGCGATACGCTCGATGGCCGGCAGCCGGCGTGCGTTCTCCTTCGGTGGGCTCGACGCCGCTGGTTCGATCAGCATCGACAAGCTGCCCGGCGCCTTCTGGCCCGACGCCGTCTCCGTCTGGCTCTTCGGCCCGCACACCTGGGCGGCCGCGCTTCCGCAGGTCGTCGAGGGCGTGCTCACCGTCTGGCTGTTGCACCGGATCGTACGGGCCTGGGCCGGTCCGTTCGCCGCGCTGATCGCCGCGCTGGCGCTCACCCTCACCCCGGTCACCGTGGCGCTCAACCGTGCCACCATCCCGGACACCGCGCTCACCCTGCTCCTGGTGGCGGCCGCCGGAGCGCTGCAGAAGGCGGTGCGCACCGAGCGGCTGCTGCCACTGATCACCTGCGGGATCTGGGTCGGACTCGCCTTCCAGGCGAAGATGCTGCAGGCGTGGCTGGTGCTGCCGGTCTTCGCCACCGTGTACCAACTCGTCGCGCCGGGAACGGCGTTGAAGCGGGCTGTGCGCGTCCTGCTGGGCGGTGCGGTCGCGCTGGCGGTCTCCTGCTCCTGGATGCTGATCGCCTGGGTGACACCGGCAACCGACCGCCCGTACTTCGACGGAACGTCCGACAACAATCCGTTCGCCCTGGTCTTCGGCTACAACGGCTTGAGCCGTTTCAGCAGCGATCCCACCGCGTTCGGCGCCGTCCCGGGCACCGCCGCCAGCCGCACCACCGGCAACACCGGCTGGGACATGCTGATCAACCACACGGTCGGCCCGCAGGTCGCCTGGCTGCTGCCGCTCGCTGTGGTCGCCGCGGTCCTGGGCGTCGTCCGGCGCGCCGGACGACCGCGAACCGACCTGCCGCGCGCGGGGTTTCTGATGTGGGGTGGCTGGCTGGCCGTGCACATCGTGGTGTTCAGCGTCTCCAACGGCAACCACGCCTACTACACGGCCGTCATCGCCCCGGCGCTCGCCGCGCTGGCCGGCGGCGGGCTCGCGCTCTTCCGAGCGGAGTACGAGGCGAAGTACGAGCCGGAGCAGGAGGCGGAGTACGAAGCGGCCGGCCGGCGGCACATGGCGCTGCCGACGGTGATCGCGCTGACGGTGGCGTGGGCGCTGATACTCGACTGGCCGACCCGATTCCTCTCCTGGCTGCTGCCGGTCGCTGTGATGCTCGCGCTGTGCGGCGTGGTGGGCCTGTGGAGCCGCGGGCCGCGCACCTCCCCACGGATGATCCACGCCGCCCTCGCCGCCGGGATCGCGGCCACCCTGGTCGTACCGGCCGGCTGGGCCGTCTCCAGCCTCGACCCGCTCTACGCGGGCGCCGCCACCTCTCCGATGGCCGGTCCGGTCGGCAAGTCGTACAACGAGCATCACCGTCACGCTCCGCGGAGGGCAGGGCTCGACCGGCCCAGCGCCCGCGACACCGCCCTGCTCGACTACCTCACCACGCACCGCCACGGCGAGAAGTACCTGCTCGCCACCCAGGCCGCCTACACCGCCGAGCCCCTACTGCGCGCGAAGTCCGAACCCATCCTCGTCATGGGCGGCTTCACCGGCAGCACCCCCTTCCCGACCGCCCGGCAGCTCGGCGGCCTCGTCACCGCCCACCAATTGCGCTATGCGCTGCTCACCACCCAGCGCCCCACCACTCCCGCCACCACCTGGGTGAAGTCCCACTGCACCCGCATCCGGCCCACCGCCTACGGCCTCCGCACCGACGGCAGCTTCACCCTTTACGACTGCGCCCGCCCGAGGTGAGGCGACGCCCGCCCGGTCAGAGCCCCGGCCCTTTTCGCTGTCCCCGGTGATCACCTGGGCCAACGGACCACGAGTTCCGGATGGTCGGTGCCGGGTGCCGGGTGCCGGGTGCCGGTGCTGCCCGTGCCCGGAGTGCGCGTGGTGTGGACAACAAGCAAGTCCCAGGCCGCTGACCCGGGGCTCCGATAAGAGCGGGTGACGAGAACCGAACTCGCGCTGTCAGCTTCGGAAGCTTGGGTACTTGGGTCGCGCCTACCCTCTTGACCTGAGGCGGAGCGCCCCGGTTCCCAGCCTGCCCACCGCTTCGGTACCCGCTATTGCCCGTGGTTCCCCACACAACCTGGCACGCATCTGGCACGGCCGTCCTGGACAGGACTGTTGACCCGCTTTGAGCACTCGCGGCGAGTGGTCCATGTACGCTCGGTGCGTCGTCAGTTGAGACTAGGGGCAGGAGTTGGGGGTTCGATTCCCCTTGCGTCCTTCCTCGTCCTCGCTTCGGCCGCGTAGGCACTGAGGTTCGCTGCACTGGTCCTAGGAAGCACTACGCCAGGTAACGCAACTGCCCGCGCTACTCGAAGGGAGAGCGCCATGAGTAAAATGCGAAAGTCACTTGAGGCCGTTCTGATGGTGGCCGCGGCGGTCGCAGAAGGTTCCGCAGACTGGTCTGCTGCTTCCTGTCTGAGCTGACGACCGGAAGGGCCTTGATGCCGACCTCCGGCATCAAGGCCCTCGCTGTGTCTTAGGTGACGCGACTTGGGTAGCTGCGATCATTCCGGCGGCTGTCACTGTGGTTATCCGTTGTTCCCCGCTCGATTTGGCACGGTCCTGGAGGTTGGAAACGGCTCCCTGTCCGGCTTTACTTGCCTACTCGGGGGCTTGTTTCTCGCCTTTCTTTGTCAGTGGCGACTTGTGACGAAAATCAGCGATCATGGAACGGCCGATTTCAGAGAAAGTTCTGTATTCTTTCCTCTTGTATTTCTCCTCTTCGTTCGCGCGCGCTTGCCGCCTCTCGTGATCGCTTAGAGGGCACTCACTCATTATCTCTAGGGCCAAAGTGGGTACTGCGTCAAGTGCTTCATCCAACAAGTACTCAATAGGGACTGCTTGTTTGCTTGCGTCGACGTTTACAGTAGTCGCCCACGCTGCAGGTTCATAGCGCGCCAGCATGGAAAGTACGTATAGAACCGCCCACCATGTAAGGAGCGGATGAAGGGGGAGGGAATTTCCAGTAAGTGCTGGAAAAGCCATCGAGCGCCCGCGATATCGCGTCCCATGCAGCGCGGCAAAGCCACCTGCGGCGTACTTGCGTAGAGGGTTCAGGTAGATTTGACCATCCAGGCCGCCTCTTGGAGACCCTAGAAAGCTGGACTCCTGCAAGCCTTCTAGAGGCCACACTGTTGGATACCGCTTGAGGAAATTTCCGAGCGAGGGTAGCCCTCTTGGGACTCCAGTTAGCGCAAGTGCACGCGGTGGACCAAAGTCACCCCAGTCCTCGCGCGTACGGTCTGCACCTTCTGAAATTTCCAAGGCTGGGTAATGTTCGCCATCGGATAACCTGCGCCCTCCCATTTCGGGGATAGAGTCCCATACCTCAGAGAGTTGCACTGGAGTGGGAAGTGACGGGGAGTCTAGAAATCGGGCTAGTTGAGTAAAGGCGCCCTTGCCCTGATCGCGAACCGTGAGTCTGCCGATATCCCCTTGTGCGGCGGCTTGGGATATCCCTGGTACTCTGATTCCATGACCGGAAAGTTGCCAATCCTCGGGAGAGGGGCACCTGTCGACATGTGTTGCTGCCGCAATAGCTCTTCCCATCTGGGAAAGGCCGTAAAAAATAAGTACGGGGCGAGTTTCGTATCCGACTGCTTCTGCCGCCCTAAAGTATTGTTCTGACTGCTCCAGTGAGGCAGAAAAAACTTCCTTTCTCCTTCCGCTGTTCCTGACAGGAGCAGGTGGGGCAGAACGTAAGGAACGTAGAGATCTCCACGTCTGCTGAATATCCTTCATCTGCCCTCCAGGTCGCTCTGCACTCGCCCCATGATTGCCGGTCTCCGTTGGCCTGTCGATAGGTTTGCGCGCTTCTCAAATAGTGTTGCAGCATCTCGCTCGGGATGGAGCCTCTGTTAAGGCAACCGCAACCCCAGTTGCTCTCCGTGTCGCGCTGCCGGCTGCTCGTGCTCCTGGCGACCTTCACCACTCCGCGGTTCGGGGAGCTGACGGCCCTGCGGTGCCGGGACGTCGACCTGGAGGGGCTGACGGTCACCGTTCGCCCGACGAGCGACAGGAAGAGGTCGCCGCCGGCCTCGATGCGACCGTACGGAAGGCGCGGGCCGCCGCAGCCAAGCAGGTGCCCGACAGGCCTTCTGGCACGGATCTGGCGCGCGGCGAGTGATCGTCAAGCACAGCAAAAAGGCCCGGGTCGCTGACCTGGGCCTTAATCATGGAGCGGGTGACGAGAATCGAACTCGCGCTCTCAGCTTGGGAAGCTGATGTTCTACCATTAAACTACACCCGCGTAAGTACGGACGGGCCCGTGTGGGGCCGGTGTCCGACGCTCGCTCACCTTACATCATCGCGGAGCCCCGGTGTCGGCAGGTCAGGGGTTTGAGTCGGGCGTGGGCTGGGATACGGCTACGGGCGACCCGAGTTGGGGCGTACCGTTGCGGACCGGCGGTGGGGTTCGGCGGGGCCGGAGTGCCGCCTGGAGAGTCGTCTCTTTGATCCCGTAATGTGGCTTTTGTCGTCCGGGCAGCGAGGCCGGACGCGGCTCTTGGGGAAGGGACTTGAGGGACTTGATGGAACGCACCGTTGTCCGATGCGCGGACGGGCACGTCTTCAGCACCGCTTCGTTCCCGATGCAGCAGGCCGGGCGGCTCGGCCCCGGCCGGCTCGTGCGGTGCCCGCGCTGCGCCCGGCTCCGCAGCGCCGTTCCGGTCGTGGTGGAGCAGCGGCAGATGGCGGTGACGCAGAACGCCTCGTAGCCGGGGCGTCACAGCAGGCGCGCGGAGCCGTCGTGATTGTCGTGGCTCCGCGCGGCTTGCGTATCCTCGCTACGTGCTTCTCTCAGACAAGGACATCCGGGCCGAGATCGACGCCGGGCGGGTACGGATCGATCCCTACGACGAATCCATGGTGCAGCCGTCGAGCATCGACGTACGGCTGGACCGGTACTTCCGGGTGTTCGAGAACCACCGGTACCCGCACATCGACCCCTCCGTCGAGCAGGCGGACCTGACGCGGCTGGTGGAGCCCGAGGGCGACGAGCCGTTCATCCTGCATCCCGGGGAGTTCGTGCTGGCGTCGACGTACGAGGTCATCTCGCTCCCCGACGACCTGGCCTCGCGGCTGGAGGGGAAGAGTTCGCTCGGCCGGCTGGGGCTCGTCACGCACTCCACCGCCGGGTTCATCGACCCCGGTTTCAGCGGGCACGTCACCCTGGAGCTGTCCAACCTGGCCACGCTCCCCATCAAGCTGTGGCCGGGGATGAAGATCGGGCAGCTATGCATGTTCCGGCTGACCTCGCCGGCCGAGTCGCCGTACGGCAGCGAGCGGTACGGGTCCCGGTACCAGGGGCAGCGCGGGCCGACCGCCTCGCGCTCCTTCCTCAACTTCCATCGGACCCAGGTGTGAGGGCGACGACGACATGAGTGACGCAGACGTGCGGGAGAACCTGACCTACGAGCGGTTCGGGTCCGCCATCCGTGAGCTGGCGCAGACCATCGCCGACGACGGGTACGAGCCCGACATCGTGCTGAGCATCGCGCGCGGCGGCGTCTTCGTCGCCGGCGGGCTCGCCTACGCCCTGGACTGCAAGAACATCCATCTCGTGAACGTCGAGTTCTACACCGGTGTGGGCACCACCCTGGAGATGCCGGTCATGCTCGCGCCCGTGCCGAACGTGATCGACTTCTCCGACAAGAAGGTGCTGATCACCGACGACGTCGCCGACACCGGCAAGACGCTGAAGCTCGTACGCGACTTCTGTCTCGACACGGTCGCCGAGGTGCGCTCCGCGGTGGTCTACGAGAAGCCCCACTCCCTCGTGAAGTGTGAGTACGTGTGGAAGCGTACCGATGACTGGATCAACTTCCCGTGGAGCGTCTTGCCGCCCGTGGTGAAGCGGGCCGGGCAGGTTCTCGACGCCTGAGTCGCTGCCGCTGCGGCGAGTCCCGCCGTCCACGCGGCGAGTCCCGCCACGCGCGCGGAAGAGCCCCTGGCGATGTGCCGGGGGCTCTGTCGTGTGCGGATGGTCAGGCGGTCAGAACGTGCCCAGCTTCACGATCGACAGCAGCGCGACCAACTGGATCGCCGAGGCGCCCAGCGCCTTCGGCCAGGGCAGGTCGTGGGAGCGGGAGACCATCAGGGTCAGCAGGGCGCCCGCGCCTATCCAGGTGGCCCAGCCGAGGATCTGGACGAAGCCGGCGTCGCCGCCGAAGAACATGGCGAAGATCAGGCGGGGTGTGTCCGTGAGGGCCGTGATCAGCATGGACAGGCCCACCGTGGGCTGCCAGGCGCCGTCGCCCCCGAGCTGGCGGGCCAGGGTGTGGGTGACCACGCCCAGGACGAACAGGCCCAGCACCATCACGACGGCCGTCATCAGCACGATCGGCACCGCGTTGGACAGCGTCGCGCTGATCGCGTCCGCGCGGGCGCCGTCGAAGCCGAAGACGGCGAGCAGGCCGTAGAGGAAGGTCACGACGAGGGCGGGGACCCACATGGTGTAGTCCCGCATGCGCAGGAAGGTGTCGTTGGGGGAGAGGACGATCCCCCGCAGCAGTTCCTTCCAGTGCAGGGGCGGGCCGAGCGGCGCGGCGGGTGCGGCGGGCGAACCGGCGTGGTAGGTCGCGCCCTGGGTGTAGCCGGCGGCCTCGTCGACGGAGAACGCCTGGGTGTGGCCCGGGTTGTCGGCCGCGTAGGGGTCGTGTCCGCCGTGGCCCTGGCCCGGGTGGCCGTCGTCGCCGAAGTACTCCGGCCCGTCGTCGGCCGGTCCCGGATAGCCGTACTGCTGCCCGGCCCGTGGGTACTGCTGCCCGGTCTGTGGGTACGGCTGTCCGGCTTGCGGGTACGGCGGCTGGGGCGCCGACGGGTAGCCGTACGAGGGGCCGCCGCCCTGCCGTCCGCGCGGCGGCTGGCCGTGCGGCGGCTGGCCGTACGGCGACTGGCCGCGGGACGGCTGACCGTGCGGCGGTCCCCCGGCCTGAGCGGGGCCGCGTCCGCGTCCGTACGGCGGTCCCTGCGGCGCCTGTTGTCCTTGGGGGGTGCGGTTGTTTCGGCCCCCGCGTCCGATCCTGAATCCAGCCACGTCATCGAACGTACCCGGTCTGGGCGGCCGACGTGCCGGGCCCGGCGGTCCGGGCCCGGCTTTGCGGCCGACCTGTGACATCCCCTAAGGGACCGTCAGCAGGACAACCAGGGGTTCTTGGGGGCTTCACCGGTACGTGCCCGGTCCCCGGCCCCCCGTGGTGGTGGGTCAGTCCGCGAAGGCGGCGCTGAACTGCGGGGTGCCGGTGGCCGAGACGCCGACGGTGGACGCGCCGACGGCACGCGAGCCGGTCGTGGTGATCCTCGTGCCGTCGGACGGCAGGTAGGTGACCGCGCCGTCGCCGCTGTTCTCGTACGAGCCGATCACCAGGTCGGCCCTGCCGTCGCCGGTGACGTCGTCGAGCTTGACGTCGGCGCCGAACAGGTCGGACTTCTCGTCGCCGCCGGGGACGCCCGCGGAGTCCTGGGAGAAGGCCTGGGTGCCGGAGGCGGTGTTCACGCCGGACGCGGAGCCGTACAGGACGGTGACGCTGCCGGTGTCGGGGACGCCGTCGATGTCCTCCTGCGGGCTGCTGACGACGAGGTCCTGGCAGCCGTCGCCGTTGATGTCGCCGAGGTCCAGCTCCCAGCCGAAGGCGTCGCCCTTCTCGGAGGCGCCGGGCACGTTGCCGGTGTTCTGGGTGATACCGGTGGTGGCGGCGGGGCCGGACGCGGAGCCGTAGGTGACGTTGACCTTGCCGCCGGTCGCGGAGTCCGGGATGGCCGTGCCGTCGCTGGTCCTGGTGTCCCAGTCCGCGCCGCTGACGATGTCGCCGAAGCCGTCGCCGTTGATGTCGCCGATGGCGGTGATGATGCCGGCCTTGAGGGCCTTGGCCGAGGCGCCGCTCAGGCCGCCGGTGGTGCCCGGCAGCCAGTAGTTGGTGTTCCAGCCGTACTGCGTCTTGGTCTCGTAGCCGTCGACGACGAGGTCGGTGCGGCCGTCGCCGTTGATGTCGCCGGCGGTCAGGTTCAGCGGTCCGTAGGGGCAGTCGTTGGTGCCCGACCGGATCGGCGGCTTGACGGTGGTCCGGCTGCCGTAGCCGCCGGAGGTGGTGAAGCCGCCCTTGTACAGGTACAGGGTGCTGGCGGAGCTGCCGACGACCAGGTCGGCCCTGCCGTCACCGTCGAAGTCGCCGGCGGCCAGGTTCTGGCCCCAGTAGTCGTGGGAGGAGGCGGCCGGGTCGGGCACGTCGATGCCCTTGCCGGTCAGGCCGGCGCTGGAGCCCCAGAGGATGGCCAGGCCGCCGCCGCTGGTGTCGGTGCCCACCTTCTCGTCCGGGGTGCCGACGGCGAGGTCGTCGTAGCCGTCGCCGTTGAAGTCGGCGTACGCCAGCTCGGCGCCGAAGAAGTCGCCGGCCTCGGCGGTGCCGGGGACGCCGGAGGTGTTCTGGCTGATGGTGGTGCGCTTGGCGGAGGAGACGCCGGTCGGGGTGCCGTACAGGACGACGAGCTGTCCGGCGTTCTTGTGGCCGCTGACGTAGGCGCCGGCGGCCGCGGCGGCGATGTCGCCGATGCCGTCGCCGTTGAAGTCGGCCTTGGCGACCTTGGCGGAGTCCGCGGCGACGGCGGGGGAGGCGGCGAACGTGAGCAGACCGCCCGTCAGCGCGGCGGCGACGGCCGTCACGAGGGCCGGTCGCGGCTGGTGCGTGTGCATGCGTTCTCCTGCGGCATGCGGGGGACGCCTGGCGGGGCATCCGCAGTTGATGGGGTGCGTCCGTCCGTGTTCATCGCGGGTTGTTCCGCGGTTCACGGGCGGTCGGCGATCAGGAGACCCGCCGTGCGGCACAAGGGTTGTACGTGTGTTCGGTAACGGTATGGGATCGCCGTGACGGGTGGGGCGAAGGGGGCGAGGGGTGGGCGCGCCCGCGACGCCGTCTTCCCGTGCGGGCCGGGGCATGGTCCAGGATGGGTCCATGAGCGTAGTGAAGATCAACGTGCTGACCGTGCCCGCCGAGCAGCGGGAGACGCTGGAGAAGCGGTTCGCCTCGCGGGCCCACGCCGTGGAGAACTCCGACGGCTTCGAGTGGTTCGAGCTGCTGCGGCCCGTCGAGGGCACCGACCAGTACCTCGTGTACACGCGCTGGCGTGACGAGGAGTCCTTCCAGGCGTGGATGGAGGGCCCGATGAAGTCCGCGCACCAGGGCGGCGGCGAGGGCGGCGGCGAGCGGCCCAAGCCGGCGGCCTCCGGGTCGACGCTGTGGTCGTTCGAGGTGGTGCAGCAGGCGGGCGCCAAGAACGCCTGACCGGCCGGCCGGGGGCGATACGACCGTCCCCGGCCGACCAGGGCCGATACGACCGTCCGTCGGGTTCCTGGTTACGACCGTCCGTCGGGTTCCCGGGTCACGACCGCCGGTCGGGTCCCTGGTTACGACCGCCGGTCGGGTCCCTGGTTACGGCCGCCGGTCCAGTCCCGGGGCACGGCGGCCGTCCCCTTCCTGGGCGGGGGTGACCACCCCGCACACGACGACACCCCCTGCCTGTGCGGGTCAGGGGGTGTCGCCGGGTTCCGGCAGGGGCCGGGGGCCGTTACTTCACCGGCTCCGGCTCCGGCTCGTTCGCCGAGTCGGCCGTGCCCGCCGGGGGCTCGTCGTCCGGGACCGGGATCCGGACGGAGTCCAGCAGTAGCTGGGCGACGTCCACGACCTGGATGGACTCCTTGGCCTTGCCGTCGTTCTTCTTGCCGTTCACGGAGTCCGTGAGCATGACCAGGCAGAACGGGCAGGCGGTGGAGACGATGTCCGGGTTGAGGGACAGGGCCTCGTCGACGCGCTCGTTGTTGATGCGCTTGCCGATGCGCTCTTCCATCCACATCCGGGCGCCGCCGGCGCCGCAGCAGAAGCCCCGCTCCTTGTGGCGGTGCATCTCCTCGTTGCGCAGGCCCGGGACCTTGCCGATGATCTCGCGCGGGGGCGTGTAGATCTTGTTGTGGCGGCCCAGGTAGCACGGGTCGTGGTACGTGATGATGCCCTCGACCGGGGTGACCGGGATCAGCTTGCCCTCGTCCACCAGGTGCTGGAGCAACTGGGTGTGGTGGATGACCTCGTAGTCGCCGCCGAGCTGCGGGTACTCGTTGCCGAGCGTGTTGAGGCAGTGCGGGCAGGTGGCGACGATCTTCTTCGCCGACCTGGGCTTCCTGGACTCCGCCGTGACCTTGCCGTCGTCGTCCAGCTCCTCGCCGAACGCCGTGTTCAGGGCCATGACGTTCTCCATGCCCAGCTCCTGGAACAGGGGCTCGTTGCCGAGACGGCGGGCGGAGTCACCGGTGCACTTCTCGTCGCCGCCCATGATCGCGAACTTGACGCCCGCGATGTGGAGGAGTTCGGCGAAGGCCTTGGTCGTCTTCTTGGCGCGGTCCTCCAGGGCGCCGGCGCAGCCGACCCAGTACAGGTACTCGATCTCGGTGAGGTCCTCGATGTCCTTGCCGACGACCGGGACCTCGAAGTCGACCTCCTTGGTCCACTCCAGGCGCTGCTTCTTGGCCAGGCCCCAGGGGTTGCCCTTCTTCTCCAGGTTCTTGAGCATCGTGCCCGCCTCGGACGGGAACGCGGACTCGATCATCACCTGGTAGCGGCGCATGTCGACGATGTGGTCGACGTGCTCGATGTCGACCGGGCACTGCTCGACGCAGGCGCCGCAGGTGGTGCAGGACCACAGGACGTCCGGGTCGATGACGCCGTTCTCCTCGGCGGTGCCGATCAGCGGGCGCTCGGCCTCGGCGAGGGCGGCGGCGGGGACGCCGGCCAACTGCTCCTCGCTCGCCCTCTCCTCGCCCTCCATGGTCTTGCCGCCGCCGGCCAGCAGGTACGGGGCCTTGGCGTGGGCGTGGTCCCGGAGGGACATGATGAGGAGCTTGGGGGAGAGCGGCTTGCCGGTGTTCCAGGCGGGGCACTGCGACTGGCAGCGGCCGCACTCGGTGCAGGTGGAGAAGTCGAGCAGGCCCTTCCAGGAGAACTGCTCGACCTGGGAGACGCCGAAGACGTCGTCCTCGCCGGGGTCCGCGAAGTCGATCGGCTTGCCGCCGGAGGTCATCGGCGCCAGGGCGCCGAGGGCGGTGGAGCCGTCGGCGTTGCGCTTGAACCAGATGTTCGGGAACGCCAGGAAGCGGTGCCAGGCCACGCCCATGTTGGTGTTGAGCGACACCGTGATCATCCAGATCATGGTCGTGCCCAGCTTGATCATGGCGGCGAGGTACGTGAGGTTCTGGAGCGTGGTGAGGCTCAGGCCCTTGAAGGCGAGGACCAGCGGGTACGAGGCGAAGTAGGCGGCCTCGTAGTGGTCCACGTGGTGCAGGGCGCCCTCAAGGCCGCGCAGGGTGTAGATCGCCAGGCCGATGATGAGGATGACGTACTCGACGAAGTACGCCTGGCCCATCTTCGAGCCCGCGAACCGGGACTTGCGGCCGGGCCGCGAGGGCAGGCTCAGCAGGCGGATGACGATCAGCGTCGCGATGCCGAGGGTGGTCATCGCGCCGATGAACTCGATGTACAGCTCGTACGGCAGGAAGCCGCCGAGGACCGGGAGGGTCCAGTCGGCCTGGAAGAGCTGTCCGTAGGCGTTGATGATGGTCGGCGGCAGCGTCAGGAAGCCGATGGCCACGAACCAGTGGGCGACGCCCACGATGCCCCACCGGTTCATCCGGGTGTGCCCGAGGAACTCCCGGACCAGGGTCACGCTGCGCTGGTAGGGGTTGTCGGTCCGGGTTCCGGCGGGGACGGGCTGGCCCAGCTTGAAGTGCCGGACGAACTGGCCGATGGCACGGGCGAGCAGCGCGACGCCGACCACGGTCAGGACCAGCGACACGATGATCGCGGCGAGTTGCATGGGGGCTCCTGAGGCGGCCTCGAATTAACCGAGCAACATTACTAAGCGGTAACTTATGCAGTCCGTCTGAGACTACCCCCATCATCCGCCGGGACGCAGCAGGGTGAGGGGTGATCTGGGTCGCTGAGGGTGGCCTGCGCCGCGTTCCCCCGGCAATCCGATCGTGTTATTCATCCCGGATTGCTACATTCGCCCCTACCTTAGAGCCGTGCTCTACGGGATCGCCGCCGCAACAGCAGCCCTGCTTCTCGCCGCCGTGCTGGCGGCGCTGCTCCGGGTGCCCGCGCTGCGGCTGGGCCTCCTCGACCGGCGCCGGCAGCGCCCCCTGCCGGTGCTGGGCGGGCTCGCCGTCGTGGTCGTCACCTGTCTGGTCGCCTGGATGGGGGAGTGGACCCGGGTCGCCCCGCTCGGCGACGGGGTGGGGAGGCTGCTGGCCGCCGCCGCCGCGGTCGCCCTGCTCGGCCTGGTGGCCGACGTCTGGCGGCTGCGCGCGCGCGTGCTCGTCGCCGGTACGGCCGTGGCGGCGGCCTGTGTGGTGCCCTACGACGAGACGGGCGTGCCGGGCGGCATGCTCGCCGTGGGCTGCGTCGTGCTCGCCTCCCTCGCCTTCAAGGGCCTCGACCACGCCGACGGCCTGGCGGGGACGGTCGGGGTGGTCACCGCGTTCGGCGCCGGGGCCTGCGCCGCCGCGGAGGTGATGGACGGGCTCGCCGTACTGCTGAGCGTGTTCGCCGCCGCCCTCACCGGTTTCCTGATGCACAACTGGCATCCCGCGCGGGTGGGCATGGGTGCGTGCGGATCGCTGTTCACGGGGTTCCTGCTGTCGTCGTCCGTGGTCTTCACGCGCGCGGGGTACGCGCTCGGGCCGAGCGCGGCGGTGGCGTTCTGCCTCGGCGCGGTCGCCGCCGCCGACGCCGTCCTCGTGGTCCTCGCCCGGCTCCTGGCCCGGCACCCGCTGCTGCGCCGGCGCCCGGACCACCTCGCGCACCAACTGCGCCGGATCGGGCTGACCCCGCAGGGATCCGTCGTCCTGCTGGGGGCAGGCTCCTTCTCGGCGGTGCTCGTCGGGGTGCTCGTCCACACGGGGTGGACGGGTGACGGAGCCGTGCTGTGGGTCGCGGGCGTGTCGCTGCTCGCCGTCCTGGTGCTGCTGCGCGTCCCCGTCCAGCCGCCCCGGCGCGGGCCGCGCGTACCTGTGCAGCCGCCCCGGCGCGGGACATCCACGCAGGTCACGGGACACATGCGCGTAAGGAACGGATAAGACTTGAGTCTTATTGACTCAGGTCTGTTGACCCATCGCGTCTCCTCGTGCACACTTGAGTCTGTTCCACTCAAGTCAGCTGGAGGAATCAACCATGGCACGTGCGGTCGGCATCGACCTGGGCACGACTAACTCCGTCGTCAGCGTTCTGGAGGGCGGCGAGCCCACCGTCATCACCAACGCAGAGGGCGCCAGGACCACGCCGTCCGTCGTCGCCTTCGCGAAGAACGGTGAGGTGCTCGTCGGCGAGGTCGCCAAGCGCCAGGCGGTCACGAACGTGGACCGGACCATCCGCTCGGTGAAGCGTCACATGGGCACCGACTGGAAGATCCAGCTCGACGGCAAGGACTTCAACCCGCAGCAGATCTCCGCGTTCATCCTTCAGAAGCTGAAGCGTGACGCCGAGTCCTACCTGGGTGAGAAGGTCACGGACGCGGTCATCACCGTCCCGGCCTACTTCAACGACTCCGAGCGTCAGGCCACGAAGGAGGCCGGCGAGATCGCCGGCCTGAACGTCCTGCGCATCGTCAACGAGCCGACGGCGGCGGCGCTGGCGTACGGCCTCGACAAGGACGACCAGACGATCCTCGTCTTCGACCTCGGTGGCGGCACCTTCGACGTGTCCCTCCTGGAGATCGGCGACGGCGTCGTCGAGGTGAAGGCCACCAACGGTGACAACCACCTCGGTGGTGACGACTGGGACCAGCGTGTCGTCGACTACCTGGTCAAGCAGTTCCAGTCCGGTCACGGCGTGGACCTGTCCAAGGACAAGATGGCTCTCCAGCGCCTGCGCGAGGCGGCGGAGAAGGCCAAGATCGAACTCTCCTCGTCCACCGAGACCTCGATCAACCTGCCGTACATCACCGCGTCGGCCGAGGGCCCGCTGCACCTGGACGAGAAGCTCACCCGCGCCCAGTTCCAGCAACTGACGGCCGACCTGCTGGAGCGCTGCAAGACGCCGTTCCACAACGTCATCAAGGACGCCGGCATCCAGCTCGGCGAGATCGACCACGTCGTCCTGGTCGGCGGTTCCACCCGTATGCCCGCCGTCGCCGAGCTCGTCAAGGAGCTGACCGGCGGCAAGGAGGCCAACAAGGGTGTGAACCCGGACGAGGTCGTCGCCATCGGCGCCTCGCTCCAGGCCGGTGTCCTCAAGGGCGAGGTCAAGGACGTCCTGCTGCTCGACGTCACCCCGCTGTCCCTCGGTATCGAGACCAAGGGCGGCATCATGACCAAGCTGATCGAGCGCAACACCACGATCCCGACCAAGCGCTCGGAGATCTTCACGACGGCCGAGGACAACCAGCCGTCGGTGCAGATCCAGGTCTACCAGGGCGAGCGCGAGATCGCGGCCTACAACAAGAAGCTCGGCATGTTCGAGCTGACCGGTCTGCCGCCGGCGCCGCGCGGCGTCCCGCAGATCGAGGTCTCCTTCGACATCGACGCCAACGGCATCATGCACGTCACGGCGAAGGACCTCGGCACCGGCAAGGAGCAGAAGATGACCGTCACCGGCGGCTCCTCGCTCCCGAAGGACGAGGTCGACCGCATGCGCGAGGAGGCCGAGCGCTACGCGGAGGAGGACCACAAGCGCCGCGAGGCCGCCGAGGCCCGCAACCAGGGCGAGCAGCTCGTCTACCAGACCGAGAAGTTCCTCAAGGACAACGAGGACAAGGTCCCCGGCGAGATCAGGACCGAGGTCGAGGCCGCCGTCGGCGAGCTGAAGGAAGCCCTCAAGGGCGAGGACACCGGCGAGATCCGCTCCGCCACGGAGAAGGTCGCCGCCGTCTCGCAGAAGCTGGGCCAGGCGCTGTACGCCGACGCCCAGGGCGCCCAGGCCGCCGGTGGCGCGTCCGCCGGTGCCGGTGAGGCCAAGGCCGACGACGACGTCGTCGACGCCGAGATCGTGGACGACGAGCGCAAGGACGGTGCCGCGTGACGGAGGAGACCCCGGGTTTCGAGGAGAAGCCCGACGTCCCCTCCGGCGCCACCCCCGACGACGCCGAACCGAAGGCCGCTCCCGATGAGGGAGCGGCCCCGGCCGGGGACGTAAGTGCAGATGCAGGCCTGGTGGCCGAGCTGGACCAGGTGCGTACGGCGCTCGGCGAGCGCACGGCGGACCTCCAGCGCCTCCAGGCCGAGTACCAGAACTACCGCCGCCGCGTCGACCGGGACCGGGCCGCGGTCAAGGAGATCGCCATCGCGAACCTCCTGACCGAGCTCCTGCCCGTGCTCGACGACATCGGCCGCGCGCGGGAACACGGCGAACTGGTCGGCGGCTTCAAGTCGGTGGCCGAGTCGCTGGAGACCGTCGCGGCCAAGATGGGCCTCCAGCAGTTCGGCAAGGAGGGCGAGCCCTTCGACCCGACGATCCACGAGGCCCTGATGCACTCCTACGCGCCGGACGTCACCGAGACGACCTGCGTGGCGATCCTCCAGCCGGGGTACCGCATCGGCGAGCGCACCATCCGCCCCGCGCGGGTGGCCGTCGCCGAGCCGCAGCCCGGCGCGCAGACCGTCAAGGCGGAGGATGCCGAGGAGACCGCGGCGGCCGACGACAAGGAGAGCGGTGGCCCGGACGAGGGCTGACGTGAGGACCCGGGGGAAGGAGGGACGTCGAGGATGAGTACCAAGGACTTCATCGAGAAGGACTACTACAAGGTCCTCGGCGTCCCCAAGGACGCCACCGAGGCCGAGATCAAGAAGGCGTACCGCAAGCTCGCCCGCGAGTTCCACCCGGACGCCAACAAGGGCAACGCCAAGGCGGAGGAGCGCTTCAAGGAGATCTCCGAGGCGAACGACATCCTCGGCGACGCCAAGAAGCGCAAGGAGTACGACGAGGCACGCGCCCTGTTCGGCAACGGCGGCTTCCGCCCCGGGCCGGGCGCGGCCGGCGGCTCCTTCAACTTCGACCTGGGCGACCTGTTCGGCGGCGGAGGGGGCACCACCCAGGCCGGCGGCTTCGGCGGCGGCATCGGTGATGTCTTCGGTGGCCTCTTCAACCGCGGCGGCACCGCGGGCACCCGTACCCAGCCCCGGCGCGGCCAGGACGTCGAGTCCGAGGTCACGCTGAGCTTCACGGAGGCCATCGAGGGCGCCACGGTGCCCCTCAGGATGTCCTCCCAGGCGCCCTGCAAGGCCTGTTCGGGCACCGGCGACAAGAACGGCACACCGCGCGTGTGCCCGACCTGCGTCGGCACCGGGCAGGTCGCCCGGGGCTCGGGCGGCGGCTTCTCGCTCACCGATCCCTGCCCCGACTGCAAGGGCCGCGGCCTGATCGCCGAGCACCCCTGCATGGAGTGCAAGGGCAGCGGGCGCGCCAAGTCCTCCCGCACGATGCAGGTCCGCATCCCGGCGGGCGTCACCGACGGGCAGCGCATCCGGCTGCGCGGCAAGGGCGCGCCCGGCGAGCGGGGCGGCCCGGCGGGCGACCTGTACGTGGCCGTGCACGTCGGCGAGCACCCGGTGTTCGGGCGCAAGGGCGACAACCTCACCGTCACCGTGCCGGTGACGTTCGCGGAGGCGGCCCTCGGCGGTGAGGTGCGGGTGCCGACCCTGGGCGGTCCGCCCGTCACCCTGAAGCTGCCCCCCGGCACCCCGAACGGTCGTACGATGCGGGCGCGGGGCAAGGGCGCGGTCCGCAAGGACGGCACCCGCGGCGACCTGTTGGTCACCGTCGAGGTGAGTGTCCCGCAGGACCTGTCGGGGAAGGCTCGTGACGCACTGGAGGCGTATCGCGAGGCGACCGCGGGCGAGGACCCGCGGGCGGAGCTGTTCGAGGCCGCGAAGGGAGCTTGAGAGTGATGGACGGCCGTCGGCGCAACCCCTATGAACTGACCGAGGAGACCCCGGTCTACGTCATCTCGGTGGCGGCCCAGCTCTCCGGACTCCACCCGCAGACGCTGCGCCAGTACGACCGCCTGGGCCTCGTCTCGCCGGACCGCACCGCGGGCCGGGGCCGGCGCTACTCGGCCCGTGACATCGAACTGCTCCGCCAGGTGCAGCAGTTGTCGCAGGACGAAGGCGTCAACCTGGCCGGCATCAAGCGCATCATCGAACTGGAGAACCAGGTCGCCGCGCTCCAGTCCCGCGTCGCGGAGCTGGAGTCGGCCCTGGACGGCGCGGCGACGGCCATGCGGCAGCGCGAGGCCGCCGTGCACGCCTCCTACCGGCGCGACCTGGTGCCGTACCAGGAGGTCCAGCAGACCAGCGCGCTGGTGGTGTGGCGGCCCAAGCGGCAGCAGCAGGACTGAGCTGAGCGGACCGAGCGGCGGCCGGCAGGACCGGACGTGGCCGACAGGGGCCGGCGGGAGCGATCCCGCCGGCCCCTTCCGTGTGCCCGGCGGCGTCGGCGCCCCGCCCGTGACGGCCTTGGATCTGGCTGGGTTTGTTCGCTCTCCTGATCGAGTCGATGTGCGTCCCGGACGTCCTCGATCACGGGACGTAGCGGACCGGGCAGGTTGTACGGAACTTTGCCGACGCGTGAACTCCCCTTGGATGAAGGGTCCGTAAAGGGCATTTGAAGGGGGTTTCGCGGAACCTCCACAGGGTCACCTGTGCGTGGCGTTGCGCACTCGTTAAGTGATTCTTCTTGACGCCGGGTAGGGCCTCCGCGTTGTCTTTTCAGACACCTGGGTCGTATTGCAGCACCCACGTCCGGAACGCACCTGAAGTGAGCCCTCGCATGCGCCGTATCGCCATATCCGTGGCCGCGTCCACGATGACCCTCTCGCTCGCCGGCTGTGGCGTGCTGAACGCGACGGGGGACGGAGCGAGCGCGAGCCCGACCAAGGGCAACGACATCACCGTGGGCCTGCTGCTTCCCGAGACGGCCAACACCCGCTACGAGAAGTTCGACTACCCCATCATCAAGGACAAGGTGGCCGAACTCACCAAGAAGCAGGGCAAGGTGGAGTACGCCAACGCCGACGCGAGCGCCACCCGCCAGGCCGAGCAGCTCCAGAACATGATCGACGACAAGGTCGACGTCATCCTGCTCGACGCCGTGGACGCGCACGTCATCGCCCCCGGGGTGAAGAAGGCCAAGGACGCGGGCATCCCGGTCATCGCCTACGACCGCCTCGCCGAGGGCCCGATCGACGCCTACGTCTCCTTCGACAACGAACTCGTCGGCGAGGTGCAGGGCCGCACCCTGCTGGAGGCGCTGGGTTCGGGCGTCGACACCTCCGACAAGATCGTCATGATGAACGGCTCGTCCACCGACCCGAACGCCAAGCAGTTCAAGGAGGGCGCGCTCTCCGAGCTGAACGGCAAGGTGGACATCGCGGCGAGCTTCGACACCGTGGGCTGGAAGCCGGAGAACGCCGAGACCAACATGGCCAAGGCGATCGCGCAGATCGGCAAGGGCAACATCGCCGGTGTCTACTCCGCCAACGACGGCATGGCGGGCGGTGTCATCAAGGCCCTGAAGGCGGCCGGCGTCACCGCGCTGCCCCCGATCACCGGCCAGGACGCGGAACTGGACGGCGTCCAGCGGGTCGTGAGCGGCGAGCAGTACATGAGCGTCTACAAGTCCTACCCGGACGAGGCCGCCGCCGCCGCGCAGATCGCCGTCACCAAGATCCAGGGCAAGGACATCCAGTTCGACGCCCTCACCCAGGACCGGGTCGACAGCCCCACCGCCAAGGGCATCCCGTCCAAGCTGGTCCAGGTGAGCGCGCTGACCAGGAAGACCGTCAAGGGCACCGTCATCGAGGACGGCATCTACAGCGTCGAGGACATCTGCACCGCCAGGTACAAGGCGGCCTGCGCGGCGATCGGCCTGAAGTAACGGCGACGCCCCCGAGCCGTACGGCCGCCGGCCGTGCGGCTCGCCGGCATGTCACCGCCGCGGGTGACGGCCCCGCAGTGCCGACCGCACCAGCAGCTTGTTGCGGGGTGAGGCGCGGAGCACGGGAAAAACCCGGGCAGAGCGGCCTGTTCCGGCGTCCGGTGTCCGGGGAGCCGTGTTGCGGACCCGGTCGGCGCCGCGCATAGTTGCGCTGCGGAAGGGCAGCACACCGGGGGTGGAATGGGCGATGGCCGGGCACGGGACGGAGGAACATCCTCACGGTGCCGACCGGCTGTGCGAGGCCGGGGATCGGGTGTATTCCCGGGCCGTACGCCGGGGACGGGTGCCCCGCACGGACGCCGGGCCGGTGCCCTGCCTGCTGGAACTGGCCCTGCTGCACCCGGACCCCGATGACATGGACTGGCTGGTGCCGACCTCCCCGCAGGAGGTCATGACCCGGCTGCTGCGCGGGGTCCACGACGAGGTCAGCGCGAGTCAGCGGCGGGTGGGCTCGGCGGTGGCCGCCTTCGAGTGGTACGCGGGCCTGGGCCGGCAGCCGCAGCCCCTGACGGCGTCCGCCGAGGGCAGCGCCATCCGGGTGCTGGACGGGCTCTCCCGCATCCAGGCCGCGATGGACGAGGCCACCGAGGCGTGCACCACCGAGGTGCTCACCGTGCAGCCGGGCGGCATCCGGCGCGAGGCCGAGCTGACCGAGGGACTGCACCGGGCGCTGGCCCTGCGCGGCCGGGGCGTGCGCATGCGGGACCTCTACACGCACGTGGCGCGGCACGGCCAGGGGCTGCTCAACTACCTGGAGCTGATGGGTGACACGGTCGAGGCCCGCACCCTGGACGAGGTCATCGACCGGCTGATCCTCTTCGACCGCACGGTGGCCTTCATCCCCGCCAACACCGACCGCACGATGGCCCTGGAGCTGCGTCACCCGGCCCTGGTCGAATATCTCGTGACCGTCTTCGAACGCCTGTGGCGGCTGGCGATCCCGCTCACGGCCCCGCTGCCCGACACGGGGATCGAGGGCATCTCGCACCGCGAGCAGTCCATCGCGGCGCTGCTCGCCGAGGGCCACCAGGATGCGGTGATCGCCGAGCGGCTCGGCATCAGCGTGCGCACCTGCCGGGCCCATATCGCCCGGCTGTCGGAGACGCTGGGCGCGGCGAGCCGTACCCAGCTCGGCGTGCGCATCGCCCAGGCGGGCCTGGACGGCCTCAGGCGCCCCGCCCCGACCACCGCCCTCACCGGTTCCGACCGGGAGTCCCCGAGGGCGCGCTGAGGCGGGCGGACGGTGTCCCCGGGCGGACCCGGGGGCAGGCCTCACTGGTCCCGGTCGAGGATGCCCGACTGGGCGATGAGGTAGCCGAGCTGGGCGCGGCTGCCGCTGCCGAGGGCCTGGGCCAGTTTGGCGATGTGGGCCCGGCAGGTGCGCACGTTCATGCCGAGGCGGCGGGCGATGGCTTCGTCCACGTGGCCCTCCACCAGGAGCTTGGCGATGGAGTGCTGGATGTTGGTGATGCCGTCGGCGGCGGTCTCGTAGGGGGCGCCGGCGCTCAGCGGGACCGCCCGGTCCCACATGAACTCGAACACCTTGATCAGGTAGCGGACGAGACCCGGGTGGCGCAGCTCCAGGGCGACCTGCTGGTCGTCCCGCGTGGGGATGAAGGCGACGGTCTCGTCGCAGATGATGAGGCGCTCCACCAGTTCGTCGATGGTGCGGTACTCCGCCTTGCCGTTGGTGAGCTGGGCCACGTACGCCAGCTTCTCCGGGTTGTACCGCGCGGTGTGCTGATACAGCGTCCGGATCTTCACACCACGTTCGATCAGCGGCCGGTCGCGTTCCAGCCCCCGCAGCAGGCTGCGCTCGGAGTAGCGGTTGCTCGGCTGGACCGTGAGCACCTCGGCCTGGCACTGGGCCGTGGCCAGGTTCAGCGCCGCGTTGATGCGCTCCCCGCCCTCCAGCACCGTGATTGAATCGGTGGTCGCGGTCATGTGGCTGCTGAGAGCCATGAACGGCTCGAAGACGTCGGCCAGTTGGATCGACAGCCGCCGGCGCTCGGTGATCTCGCGCTCCAGGGGGCTGAGCCGCTGGGCCAGCGCCACGGGCGCAGGTACCGGACGGAGCCATTCCGGATCGTCGGGATCGGGGTGCAGAAGGGCGAACTCCAGCAGGCACGGGGCGGATTCCGCCTCGGCGCGGGCGACGCGTCCGGCACGCAGCGCGTCGGCGTAGAGACGGGCCCCTTGCTCGCACATCTCCGTCACAGCATGGGGATGTGCAGCTTTAGTCTGATTCGTTGCCAAATCTCCACCCCCCAGGGTCCTGAACATGCAGGAACATGATGCATTGATTATGTGGCCACGACGTGCCCGAATGAGCCATCGTCGTACCCGACGGGGGAAGAGGGGACCTTCAAGTGAGGACGAAGCCGACTATGGGTAAGAGACTGCTTCGCTCGATACTTGTCGCCGCCTTCTCCGTTGTGGCGGCCGCGGGAGCGCTGGGCGGCCTCACCGGTGAGAAGAGCGACGCTCGAGCGGACACCAGCTGGCCGTCGGTGGCCACGACTACCGTGGTCGCCAGTGATACCAGTTGGCCGGTGATTCACACGGATGCTGTGAGGAGCTGACGTGACGACCCCGCCAGACGACCGCTCCTTCCGTCGCGAGATGGCCACCGCCTACCGCTCCGGCTGGCACTTCATCGACCTGGTCACCGCCATCCCCCACAGCGGTGACTCCCTGATGGTGCCCGTGTTCGGCGAACCGGTCGTCGTCACGCGGGACGAGGACGGGGACGTGCGGGCGTACCGGTGTCTGCGCAAGCCGCGTGGTGCGCCGCAGCCGGTGCGATGCGCCATCCGATACGGAATGATCTTTGTGAACCTGGACCAGCGCGACCACCGGCTGTGCGAGCCGCCGGAGACCGACCTGAGGACCATCTCGGCCACCCCCCGCAGTGCCTGACGCGATTCCCCCGTCGTAACAGATCGCTCAGGCGCTTCCCCCCGCAGCGGCGTCACCGTGACCTGAACACGGTGACGCCGCTGTAATTTCCGGGGGTTTCTCCGGGTACGGGCGCCCTCGACGGTGGCCGGAACCAGCCGTTCCTCAACCGTGCCCCAGCGCCCGCTCGACCTCGATCTCGATGACCACCCGGGACGGGTTCGGGCCCGGCGTCCGCCGGTAGCGCTCGGCGTACCGCCGCTCCGCCTCCCCGACCCGCTCCGGCTCGGTCCGCACGTGCGCGCGCCCCTCCAGCGTGGCCCAGCGCCGGCCGTCCACCTGGCACACCGCCACCCGCGCCCCGTCGGCCCCGGCGGCGAGCACGTGCGCCGCCTTCGCGCTGGACCCGTTCGTGATGACCCGGGCCAGCCGCGCCCCGGGGTCGTACGTCACCCCGACCGGTACGACGTGCGGACTGCCGTCCGGTCGCAGGGTCGTCAGCGTGCACAGATGCCGCTCCCGCCAGAAGGCGAGGTACGGCTCGTCGGGGGAAGCCGGGTCTACGGAGTACGAGGACATGCGGGAAACCTAGCCGACCCGGGTACACCTCTTGCCTTGAGTGGAATAGACTCAACTTTGTGCACGTTGGTTGAGGCAGGACCGTCGCGCTGGGAGAGGCGGTCGTCGCGATGACGCCGAGGAGGAGAACGGACACGTGGACGCCGAGCTGACCAACAGGAGCCGGGACGCGATCAACGCGGCGAGCAGCCGCGCCGTGACCGAGGGGCACCCGGACCTCACCCCTGCCCACCTGCTGCTGGCTCTGCTCCAGGGGCAGGACAACGAGAACATCACCGACCTGCTCGCGGCCGTCGACGCCGACCAGGCCGCCGTACGCTCCGGCGCCGAACGCGTCCTCGCCGGCCTGCCCAGCGTGACCGGGTCCACCGTCGCGCCGCCGCAGCCCAACCGCGAGCTGCTGGCCGCGATCGCCGACGCCGGCGAACGCGCCCGAGCGCTCGGTGACGAGTACCTGTCCACCGAGCACCTGCTCATCGGCATCGCCGCGCAGGGCGGCGCGGCAGGGGACGTGCTCGAGAAGCAGGGCGCCGACGCCAGGAAACTGCAAGAGGCCTTCCAGAAGGCCAGGGGAGGACGCCGCGTGACCACCGCCGACCCGGAGGGCCAGTACAAGGCCCTGGAGAAGTTCGGCACCGACTTCACCGCCGCCGCCCGCGAGGGCCGGCTGGACCCGGTCATCGGACGGGACCAGGAAATCCGGCGGGTCGTGCAGGTGCTCAGCCGCAGGACCAAGAACAACCCCGTGCTCATCGGCGAGCCCGGCGTCGGCAAGACCGCCGTCGTCGAGGGGCTCGCCCAGCGGATCGTGAAGGGCGACGTGCCCGAGTCGCTGAAGGACAAGCGGCTGGTCGCGCTGGACCTCGGCGCGATGGTGGCCGGCGCCAAGTACCGCGGCGAGTTCGAGGAGCGGCTCAAGGCCGTCCTCGCCGAGATCAAGGACTCCGACGGGCAGGTCATCACCTTCATCGACGAGCTGCACACCGTCGTGGGCGCCGGCGCCGGCGGGGACTCGGCCATGGACGCGGGCAACATGCTCAAGCCCATGCTGGCCCGCGGCGAGCTGCGGATGGTGGGCGCCACCACCCTGGACGAGTACCGGGAGCGGATCGAGAAGGACCCCGCCCTGGAGCGCCGCTTCCAGCAGGTGCTGGTCGCCGAGCCGAGCGTCGAGGACACCATCGCGATCCTGCGCGGCCTCAAGGGCCGGTACGAGGCCCACCACAAGGTGCAGATCGCGGACAGCGCGCTGGTGGCCGCCGCCACCCTCTCCGACCGGTACATCACCTCCCGCTTCCTGCCGGACAAGGCCATCGACCTGGTGGACGAGGCCGCCTCCCGGCTGCGCATGGAGATCGACTCCTCGCCCGTCGAGATCGACGAACTCCAGCGCGCCGTCGACCGGCTGAAGATGGAGGAACTGGCGATCGCCAAGGAGACCGACCCGGCCTCCGTGGCCCGCCTGGAGAAGCTGCGCCGCGACCTCGCCGACAAGGAGGAGGAGCTGCGCGGCCTCACCGCCCGCTGGGAGAAGGAGAAGCAGTCCCTCAACCGCGTCGGTGAGCTGAAGGAACGCCTCGACGACGTGCGCGGGCAGGCCGAACGCGCCCAGCGCGACGGCGACTTCGACACCGCCGCCAAGCTGCTCTACGGCGAGATCCCGCAGCTCGAGAAGGAGCTGGAGGCCGCCTCCCAGGCCGAGGAGGAGGTCGCCCGGGACACCATGGTCAAGGAGGAGGTCGGCTCCGACGACATCGCCGACGTCGTCGCCGCCTGGACCGGCATCCCGGCCGGCCGCCTGCTGGAGGGCGAGACGCAGAAGCTGCTGCGCATGGAGGAGGAGCTGGGCAGGCGGCTCATCGGCCAGGGTGAGGCCGTACGCGCCGTGAGCGACGCCGTACGGCGCTCGCGGGCCGGGATCGCCGACCCCGACCGGCCCACCGGGTCCTTCCTCTTCCTCGGCCCCACCGGCGTCGGCAAGACCGAACTCGCCAAGGCACTCGCCGACTTCCTCTTCGACGACGAGCGGGCCATGGTCCGCGTCGACATGTCCGAGTACGGCGAGAAGCACAGCGTGGCCCGGCTCGTCGGCGCGCCCCCCGGGTACATCGGCTACGAGGAGGGCGGCCAGCTCACCGAGGCGGTGCGGCGGCGCCCGTACAGCGTCGTCCTGCTGGACGAGGTGGAGAAGGCCCACCCCGAGGTCTTCGACATCCTGCTCCAGGTGCTGGACGACGGGCGCCTGACGGACGGTCAGGGCCGCACGGTCGACTTCCGCAACACCATCCTGGTACTCACCTCCAACCTGGGCAGCCAGTTCCTGGTCGACCCGCTGCGCAGCGAGACGGAGAAGAAGGAGCAGGTGCTGGAGGTCGTCCGGTCCTCCTTCAAGCCGGAGTTCCTCAACCGCCTGGACGACCTGGTCGTCTTCTCGGCGCTGACCAAGCCCGAGCTGGAGCGGATCGCCCAGTTGCAGATCGAGCGGCTGGCCAGGCGGCTGGCCGAGCGCCGGCTCACGCTGGAGATCACCCCGCCGGCGCTGGCCTGGCTGGCGGAGGAGGGCCTGGACCCGGCGTACGGCGCCCGCCCGCTGCGCCGCCTGGTGCAGACCGCGATCGGCGACCGGCTCGCCAAGGAGATCCTGTCCGGCGAGATCAAGGACGGCGACACGGTCCGCGTGGACCGCTTCGAGGACGGGCTGCTGGTCGGCCCCGCCACCGGCAAGACCCTGTAGGGCCGCTCACGGTCCCCTCTCCCGGAACGCCGGGAGAGGGGACTTCCACGTTTCGGCGGGCGTGCGGGGTTCACTCGGACCGGCGTACGGGCGCACCCCCGCGTCACCGCCCACGGCACCCCCTGCCGGATCATGTCCGCCACGGGCTGACAGGCCCCGTCAGGGCTTGCCACCCCCCTCCCCGCATGGGGGAGGATGGCGGCATCCGCATGAAGGGAAAAACACGGTGAGCATCGACCCGTCCTCGATTCCTAATTTCGGGGGCCAGCCCGAACCGCAGCCCCAAGGACCGGCGGGCCCCGTCCTCCCGGATCAGGACCTGGTGAAGCAGCTCCTCGAGCAGATGGAGCTGAAGTACGTCGTCGACGAGGAGGGTGACCTCGCGGCGCCGTGGGAGCAGTTCCGCACCTACTTCATGTTCCGCGGGGAGGCCGAACAGGCGATCTTCTCGGTGCGGACGTTCTACGACCGCCCCCACCCGATCGACGAGAAGCCGCAGCTTCTGGAGTCCATCGACGACTGGAACCGCCGCACCCTGTGGCCCAAGGTGTACACCCACACCCATGACGACGGCACCGTCCGCCTGATCGGCGAGGCCCAGATGCTGATCGGCACGGGCGTCGACATCAACCACTTCGTCTCCTCCACGGTCAGCTGGGTGCGGGCCGCGATCGAGTTCGACAAGTGGCTGGTCGAGCAGCTCGGCCTGGAGCAGGAGGTCGACGAGGCGGAGAAGCCCGAGGACGACGGGGAGTAACCCGGTCCGTGGGGTCCGGGGGCGGCGGCCCCCGGACCTCGGCTCACATGGCCCGCAGCCGCTCCACCGCCTCCCGCAGGACCTCCTCCCGCTTGCAGAACGCGAACCGCACGAAGGGCGCCCCGGCCTCCCGGTCGTCGTAGAAGACCGCGTTGGGGACGGCCACCACGCCCGCGCGCTCGGGCAGGGCGCGGCAGAAGGCGAACCCGTCCTTCTCGCCGAGGGGGCGGATGTCGGCGGTGACGAAGTAGGTGCCGGCGGGCCGGAACACCCCGAAGCCCGCCGCGGTCAGCCCCTCCGTCAGGATGTCCCGGCGGGCCAGCATGGTGCGGCGGTACTCCTCGAAGTAGGAGTCGGGCAGGGCGAGGGCCTCGGCGATCGCGTACTGGAAGGGCCCCGAGGCGACGTACGTCAGGTACTGCTTCACCGTGCGGACCGCGCCGACCAGCTCCGGCGACCCCGTCACCCAGCCCACCTTCCAGCCGGTGAACGAGAACGTCTTGCCGGCCGAGCCGATGCCGACCGTGCGCTCGCGCATCCCGGGGAACCCGGCGAGCGGCAGGTGCTCGGCGCCGTCGAAGACCAGGTGCTCGTACACCTCGTCGGTCACCACCAGCAGATCCCGCTCCACCGCCAGCTCGGCGATCGCGGCGAGTTCCGCGCGGGTGAGGACCGTGCCGGTCGGGTTGTGCGGGGTGTTGAGCAGCAGCAGCCGGGTGCGGCCGGTGACGGCCGCGCGCAGCTCGTCCAGGTCCAGCCGGAAGTGTCCCTCGTGCGGTCGCAGCGTCACCGGCACCCGCGTGCCGCCGGCCATCGCGATGCTCGCCGCGTACGAGTCGTAGTACGGCTCCAGGGCCACGACCTCGTCCCCGGGCTCGACCAGCGCCAGCAGCGCCGCCGCGATCGCCTCCGTCGCGCCCGCGGTGACCAGCACCTCGGTGCCGGGGTCCCAGGACAGGCCGTACCGGCGCTGCTGGTGCGCGGCGATCGCGGCGCGCAGTTCGGGGACGCCGGGGCCCGGCGGGTACTGGTTGCCGCGGCCGTCGCGCAGCGCCCGTACGGCCGCCTCCCGGACCTCCTCGGGCCCGTCCGTGTCCGGGAAGCCCTGGCCCAAATTGATCGACCCGGTCGCCACGGCGAGCGCCGACATCTCGGCGAAGATCGTCGTCCCGAACGCGGCGAGCCGGCGGTTGAGGTAGGGGCGTGCGCTGGAGGTCATGGCGGTCATCCTCCGCCCAAGCTCTGGACTTCCTCAACTGTGCTTTGCGCGCGGACCGGGGTGGGCATCTCCCGGTCACCGCGCGAGACGCGGCAACGGCGAGGCGCCCACGGGGGGCCGCTTCGGGGGAACGGAAGGAGGGTGACGCCATGGTCATCGGCATCATCCTGGTGGTGGCGGCGGTTCTTGTCAGCGCACGGGTGGCGAGTCGCAACCGCCAAAACCGGCAGGCCGGGCTGTCGCTCGGCAAGGGCGGCGGGCGCGGCCGGCCGTCCCGCTCGTCATCGGCATCGTCGTCATCGTCCTCCGACGGCGGCAACACCAGTTGGTGGGCGGGCGGCCTGGGCGCGGCCTCCGGGTCGGACGGCGGGCACCACGGAGGTCACTCCTGCGGCGGCGGCCACTCCTGTGGCGGGGGATCGTCGTGCGGCGGCGGCGGGGGCGGATGCGGGGGAGGCGGCTGACACGGGGCAGAGCTTCCGGAAGCGGGGGGAACCGCATCCGGGCCGCACCCGGACGCCCGTCGGATACGAACATCCGGCGGGCGTTCGCCCGTTCCGGTCGCGCGCCCGCCGCACGGCCATGGTTGAACAGTTGAGCTGTTGAGCCCCCCGGGGGATGGAAACCCGGCGGAGTTGGGTAAAAACGCTGTGGCGTCACCACAGTTCGTGGTTCTCTCTACAACGCCGACGCAGCCCCTCGGCGTCCCCCTGGCCCCCCTGCGGCCGGGCCGACCGGACTGACAGGCCGATCTCCCTCCTCCTTGCGCGTTAGCGGAGCCGACCCATGCTCACGACCCTGAACACCTCCTACACCGATACACGGGCTGCCGACCTCGCCTGGGCCCTGGGACGCGAACCGCTGCCCGCCCTGGCCACCCTCGACCTCGAACTCACCGGAGCCAAGCTCCAGTTGCGCCTGCTCGGCGCGTCCCACCAGATCCTCCTCGAGGAGCGCCGCAGTAGCTGCTCGGAGACCGTCGCCTGCATCCCCGGCTCCAGCACCCCGCTGCCGGTGGGCGTCGCCAAACGCGTCGGCGACTGGGAGTACGAGTTCGCCGCCCGCGTCGAGGTCCTCCCGCCCGGCTCCTTCGAGGGCCGCGCCCAGGAACTGCTGGCCCTCGTCTGCGACCATCCGCACGGCCTGGCCGGCGTCTTCCCCGGCAGCCCCCACGCCTTCACCGCGATGCTCGCCCAGCGCCACGAGGGGCAGGTGCACTGGCGCACCTGGCACGCCTACCCGCAGGACGGGCAGCTAGTGGCCACCCGGACCCGGGTCGGTGCCCGGACGGCGGCGGGACGGCCGGGCAGGGACCGGTCCCGGGCGGCATAAACCCGAAATCCGTCAACTGCCGTCAGATCCACACGTGTGGGTGACGAGGCGTACCCATTGTGTGACGTAACGTCGCAATGTGATCGAAACGCACACCCCCGCGCCCCCGGGCGCCCCGCCCGCCCGGACGGGCCCCGCGCGGCTGCCCGTCCGGCCCGGCACCGGGCGGTTCCTGGTCCTCGTGTGCGTGTTCGTCTGCGCGGCCTGCGGGCTGGTGTACGAGCTGGAACTCGTCGCGTTCGCCTCGTACCTGACGGGCGACTCGGTCACCCAGGCCTCCGTCGTGCTGTCCGTCATGGTGTTCGCCATGGGCATCGGCTCCCTCGGCGCCAAACGGCTGCGGCGGCACGCGGCCGCCGGGTTCGGCGCGGTCGAGTCGGCCCTGGCCCTGGTCGGCGGATGCAGCGCCATGGCGCTGTACGCCGTGTTCGCCTGGACCGGCGGCTGGGGCGGCATGTGGGCCGGCGGCCCGCGCTGCCTGCTGGTCGCCCTCTCCCTCATCATCGGCCTGCTCATCGGCGCCGAGATCCCCCTGCTCATGGAGCTGACCCAGCGCATCCGCCGGCAGGACGCGGGCGGCGCCGTGGCCGACCTGTTCGCCGCGGACTACGTCGGCGCCCTCGTCGGCGGCCTGGCCTTCCCCTTCCTGCTCCTGCCGTACCTGGGCCAACTGACCGGCGCGCTGCTCACCGGCACGGTCAACGTGGTCGCGGGCGGCGCCCTCGTCCTCGGCCTCTTCCGCCGCGACCTCACCCGCCGCGCCCGCTGGACCCTCCTCCTCGCCGGCCTCCTCGTCCTCGGGATCCTCGCCACCGCCGCCGCCCTCAGCGGCGACTTCGAGCGGGCCGCCCGCCGCGCCGTGTACGGCACGGACGTCCGGGCGGCCGTGCGGACCGGCGTCCAGGAGATCGTCCTGACCGGCGGCACCGGCGGCACCGGCGGCCGGCCCCTCGGCCTCTACCTCGACGGCCGGCTCCGGGCCGGCGGCCGGGACGAACCCCGCTACCACCAGGCCCTGGTCCACCCCGCCCTCGCCGGCCCCCACGCGCGCGTCCTGGTCCTGGGCGGCGGCGACGGCCTGGCCGCCCGCGAGGTGCTGCGCCGGAGCGGCGTCCACCGCGTCGACGTCGTCGAACTCGACCCCGGCCTGGTGGACCTCGCCCGCCGCGACCCCGGCCTGTCCGCCGCCAACGGGCACGCCCTCGCCGACCCGCGCGTCCACGTCACCACCGCCGACGCGCTCACCTGGCTGCGGGAGGCCCAGGGACCGGCGTACGACGTCGTGATCGCCGACCTCCCCGGCCCCGGCGTCACCGCCGGCACCAAGCTGTACTCCCAGGAGTTCTACGGCCTCGTCCGCCGGGTCCTGGCCGCGGACGGCCGTCTGGCGGTGCACGCCGGGCCCGTCACCGGCCGGCCCCGCGCCTTCTGGACCGTCGCCGCGACACTCCGTGCGGCCGGCTTCGCCACCTCGCCCTACCGGGTCCCCGGCGACGGCTCCGGCCCCGCGGCCGGCCCCGACCGCACCTCCGGCGCCCCGCACGACTGGGGCTTCCTCCTGGCGGCACCGGGCCGCACCCCACCAGCCCTGCGCCCGGGCCCCGGTCACCCGCCCAGCCCGGCCCTGGCAGCCCTCGCCTCCGACGCCGAGGCGGCGGAACGCACCCGCGTCGGCGGCCTGCGGGCGTCGACCCTGCTCCGTCCACGGTACTGAGAGCCGGCCGGGGCGGACGGGTTCCGCGAGCGGGGGTGATGCCTGTGGCGGAGCCGGGTGCGTATCCGTGGGGACTGGGTAGGCTCACCGGACATGGAGCACCAGGTCTTCGTCCCGGTTTCCGCCGAACGGCTCAGGGCGGCGCTGGCCGACCCCGCGCGCGTCGCCCGGGCGGTTCCCGGACTGCAGCAGGACGCCGGTGCCGCACCGATCGCCGGCCGGCTGAAGCTGCGCGTCGGCGGACACTCCGTCACCTACCGGGGCGCGCTGCGGGTGACGGCCCGGGCGGACGGCACGTACGCCGTCGACGCTGAAGCGGGCGAGGCCCGCGGCGACGGATCGGTCAGACTCGCCCTGACCCTGCGCCTCGCGGACGGCGACGGCGGCTGCACGGTCACCGTACGGGGCACCGCGGACGCGGACGGCCGCATCACGGAACTGCCGTCGGAGGCGGTGACCTCGGCGGCGACACGACTGCTGAACCGCTTCGTGGCCGCCCTGGCGACGGACGGGGCCCAGGAGCCGGAACCCGGCGCCGGGGTCCGCGGGTCCCGGTACGAGGCCGAGGTGCCCGCCTCGTCGCCGGTTCCCGGCGCGGACGACGAACCTGGCGGCGACGACGCGTGCCCCGACCGCCTCACCGACGACTTCACCGACACCGGTGATCCGCCGGCCGAGGCCGCGCACGCCCGCCGGACGATGATCGGCCGCAGCGCCGAGGAGGTCGACCACGCCCCGCCGCGCGGCCGCTACGCTCCCGTACCGGCCCCCCAGACCATTGCCGGCAACCCCGCCCTGCGCTGGGCGGCCCCCGCCGCCGCTCTGGCCCTCGCCTCGGCGGTCGTCCTGACCCGCGCCCTCCGCAAACGCCGCTGACCCGCGCCGTGGGTGAGCGCCGTCGGCCCGCGCCGTGCGCCAGCGTCGCTGACCCGCGCCGTGCGCGACCCGTGCCGTGGGTGAGTGTCGCCGAGTCGCTCGGGCGTGCCCTCTTGATCGCCCCAGTAGGGTCGGTCCCGTGAGCGACGAAGACATCACGCTGACCGCGGGCGACGCGGAAGTGAGCGTAAGACCCGGCAACGGCGGCCGGATCGGCGGACTCCGGATCGGCGGTACGGAGCTGCTGCGGCAGGGCGAGCGCTACGGCTGCTTCCCGATGGTGCCCTGGTGCGGCCGGATCCGGGAGGGCCGCTTCCTGGACGGCGCCACCCTCCGCCGGATGCCGCTCAACGCCCCGCCGCACGCCATCCACGGCACCGCGCGCGACGGCGCCTGGCGCACCGCGCGCGTCACGGAGAACGAGGCGGTGATCACGTACGAGCTGACCGATCCCTGGCCGCACACCGGCCGCGTCACCCAGATCGTCGCGCTCGCCGAGGACGCCCTGACGCTGACGGTGTCCGTCGAGACGTACGACGACTCCTTCCCGGCGCAGATCGGCTGGCACCCGTGGTTCCACCGGAACCTCGGCGGCGAGGACGTGCGGCTGGACTTCACGCCCGCCTGGCAGGAGGAGCGCGGTGACGACCACCTGCCCACCGGCCAGCGCGTCGATCCGAGGCCCGGCCCCTGGGACGACTGCTTCGGCATGCCGGACGGCGTCGGCGTCACCCTCACCTGGCCCGGGCAGCTTGAGCTGGCGGTGACCAGCCGGGAGAAGTGGGTGGTGGTCTACGACGAGCAGGCCGAGGCCGTCTGCGTGGAACCGCAGACCGGCCCGCCCAACGGCCTGAACACCCACCCGCGCCTGGTCACCCCGCTGGAGCCGCTGGAGGCGACGACCACCTGGAGCTGGCGGCGCCTTTAAGCTGGCTGCCATGACGGACGTACGTGGCGCGCTGCTTCAGCAGATCAAGGACAAGGCCGTGGTGCACGGCAAGGTGACTCTCTCCTCCGGTCTGGAGGCCGACTACTACGTCGACCTGCGCCGCGTCACCCTCGACGGCGAGGCCGCCCCGCTGGTCGGCCAGGTGCTGCTGGACCTGACCGCGGACCTGGAGTTCGACGCGGTCGGCGGCCTCACCATGGGCGCCGACCCGGTCGCCGCCGCCATGCTGCACGCCGCCGCCGCGCGCGGGCGCACGCTGGACGCGTTCGTCGTCCGCAAGGCGGCGAAGGCGCACGGCCTGCAGCGGCGCGTGGAGGGCCCGGACATCGCGGGCCGCCGTGTGCTCGTCGTCGAGGACACCTCCACCACCGGCGGCTCCCCGCTGACCGCCGTGGAGGCGGTGCGCGAGGCCGGTGCCGAGGTCGTCGCCGTCGCGACCATCGTGGACCGGGCGACCGGCGCGGCCGAGAAGATCCAGGCCGGCGCGGGTGTTCCGTACCGTTTCGCCTTCTCGAAGGATGAACTGGGTCTGGACTGACGGACCGGTATGACCTGGACTTGGCCGGGGTGCCCACCATCGCGCCGGCGGGCACGTCGTGTCTGGAAGGATGGGGCCGACGATGACGTCGCACCCCAGGTCTAGGTCAGGGCCGTAACGCAGAATCCACCCGCAACACAAGGAGCGGACAGATGCCCATCGCAACCCCCGAGGTCTACAACGAGATGCTCGACCGGGCGAAGGCAGGCAAGTTCGCCTACCCGGCCATCAACGTCACCTCGAGCCAGACCCTGAACGCGGCGCTGCGCGGTTTCGCGGAGGCGGAGAGCGACGGCATCGTCCAGATCTCGACCGGTGGTGCCGAGTTCCTCGGCGGCCAGTACAGCAAGGACATGGTGACCGGCGCGGTCGCGCTCGCCGAGTACGCCCACATCCTCGCCGAGAAGTACCCGGTCAACATCGCCCTGCACACGGACCACTGCCCGAAGGACAAGCTCGACGGGTACGTACGCCCGCTCATCGCGCTGTCGAAGAAGCGCGTGGACGCCGGCCTCGGCCCGCTGTTCCAGTCGCACATGTGGGACGGCTCGGCCGAGACCCTCGCCGACAACCTGGAGATCGCGCAGGAGCTGCTGGAGCAGGCCCGCGCCGCGCACATCATCCTCGAAGTGGAGATCACCCCGACCGGCGGCGAGGAGGACGGTGTCTCGCACGAGATCAACGATTCCCTCTACACCACGGTCGACGACGCGATCCGCACCGCCGAGGCCCTGGGGCTGGGCGACAAGGGCCGCTACCTGCTGGCCGCCTCCTTCGGCAACGTGCACGGCGTGTACAAGCCGGGCAACGTCGTCCTCCGCCCGGAGCTGCTCAAGGAGCTGAACGAGGGCGTCGCCGCCCGCTTCGGCAAGGCGTCCCCGTTCGACTTCGTCTTCCACGGCGGCTCCGGCTCCACCGAGCAGGAGATCCAGACCGCGCTGGAGAACGGCGTCGTGAAGATGAACCTCGACACGGACACCCAGTACGCCTTCACCCGTCCGGTCGTCGACCACATGTTCCGCAACTACGACGGCGTCCTGAAGGTCGACGGCGAGGTCGGCAACAAGAAGGCCTACGACCCGCGCACCTGGGGCAAGCTGGCCGAGGCGAGCATGGCCGCGCGCGTCCTCGAGGCCACGCAGCACCTCCGCTCCGCGGGCAACAAGATCAAGTAAGCGGGTACCCCCCGGTGGGCCCGGCGGCCGTCACGGCGCCGGGCCCTGCGCCTGCCCGCCCCCGCGCCTGCCCTCTGCCTGCCCGGCCCGGGCCCTCCGTCTGCTCCGCCCCGGGCCGCTCACCTTCCCGGCATCCGGCCCGGGCGCCGTCGGCCGTGTCCGCGTGCGCGAGACTGAACCCATGACGATTCACGAGAACCTCCTCGGCGGCCCGCCCCCCACGCACCTCCCGGACGATCCGGAGCCCCGCCGGCTGCTGGCGGACGGCACCGCGCCCGCCGACGTCGCCGCGCGGTACCCCACCTCCTCCCTCGCCTGGGCCCAGTTGGCCGACGAGGCGTTCGAGCGGGGCGCGGTCGTGGAGTCGTACGCCTACGCCCGTACGGGTTACCACCGCGGTCTGGACGCCCTGCGCCGCAGCGGCTGGAAGGGACACGGCCCGGTGCCGTGGGAGCACGAGCCGAACCGCGGCTTCCTGCGGGCCCTGCACGCCCTCGCCCGCGCCGCCGGGGTCATCGGTGAGCAGGACGAGCACGAGCGCTGCGCGAAGTTCCTGGAGGACTCCTCGCCGACGGCGGTCCGCACGCTGGGCTGACCCCGGGTGCGACCACCGGTGTGGCCCGTCCGGCAGCGGACGGGCCTTGCCGTTTCCGGGGGGAATGCGGAGGATGCGGTGTGGGGACCGGGGCCCCCGTGCCGGCATCGGCAGGGGCGGACCGCTACCCGGAGTAACACAGGAGACAGCGATGTCCCACCAGGCTCACCCCCCTTCCGAGGCCACTGAGCCCGAGACCCCGCATCTCGACTTCGCGGGTACGACGCCGTACGAGGACTACGTCAAGGCGGACGTGCTCACCCATCTCCAGCACACCCTCTCCGACGACCCCGGAGAGATGGTCTTCCTGGTGACCACCCAGGTCATGGAGCTGTGGTTCACGGTCCTCGTGCACGAGTGGGAGACCGCCGCGAAGGCGCTCCGCTCGGACGACGTGCCCACCGCGATCGCCGCGCTGAAGCGGTCCGTGCGCGAGCTGGAGGCGCTCAACGCCTCCTGGAAGCCGCTCGGCCAGCTTACCCCCGCGCAGTTCAACAGCTACCGGAGCGCGCTCGGCGAGGGCTCCGGCTTCCAGTCGGCGATGTACCGGCGCCTGGAGTTCCTGCTCGGCGACAAGTCGGCGTCCATGCTCGTCCCGCACCGCGGCGCCCCGCGCGTCCACGCGGAACTGGAGAAGGCCCTGCACGAGCCGAGCCTGTACGACGAGGTCGTCCGGCTCCTCGCGCGCCGCGGCCACGCGATCCCCGACTCCGTGCTGCACCGCGACGTCACCCGGCGCTACGAGCCGTCGGAGGCCGTGGAGACCGCCTGGGCCGCCGTCTACGCGGACGACGAGAGCGACGAGATCGCCCGGCTGGGCGAGGCGCTGACGGACGTGGCCGAACTGGTGTGGCGCTGGCGCAACGACCACCTCGTCGCCACCCGGCGCGCGATGGGCGCCAAGGCCGGCACGGGCGGTTCGGCCGGCGTGGCCTGGCTGGAGAAGCGCGCCCGCAAGAACGTGTTCCCCGAGCTGTGGACGGCGAGGTCCCATGTCTGAGCTGCGCCTGCTCGCGGAGAAGCTGGACGCGGCGGACGAGCTGGCCCCGCTGCGCGACCGTTTCGTCCTCGACGACGTGGTCTACCTGGACGGGAACTCGCTCGGCGCCCTGCCCGCGCACGTACCGGGCCGGGTCGAGGACGTGGTCCGCCGCCAGTGGGGCGAACTGCGGATCCGCTCCTGGGAGGAGAGCGGCTGGTGGACGGCGCCCGAGCGGATCGGCGACCGGATCGCCCCGCTGGTCGGCGCCGCCCCGGGCCAGATCGTCGTCGGCGACTCCACCAGCGTGAACGTCTTCAAGGCGCTCGTGGCGGCGGCCCGCATGGCCGGCGAGGACCGCACCGAGATCCTGGTCGACGCCACGACCTTCCCCACGGACGGCTACATCGCCGAGTCGGCGGCCCGCCTGACCGGGCGCACCCTGCGCGCGGTCACCCCGGCGGAGGTGCCGGGGCTCCTCGGCGGCCGTACGGCGGCGGTCCTGCTCAACCACGTCGACTACCGCACCGGCCGCCTGCACGACCTGCCCGGGCTCACCGCCGCGGTCCACGCCGCCGGCGCCCTCGCGGTCTGGGACCTGTGCCACAGCGCGGGCGCGCTGCCGGTGGGCCTGGACGAGCACGGGGTCGACCTGGCGGTCGGCTGCACCTACAAGTACCTGAACGGCGGCCCGGGTTCACCGGCGTACCTGTACGTGCGCGGCGCGCTCCAGGACCGCTTCGACTCCCCGCTGCCCGGTTGGAACTCCCACGCCGACCCCTTCGGCATGAGCCCGGCCTACGCCCCGGCACCTGGCGCTGCGCGCGGCCGGGTCGGCACGCCGGACATCCTCTCCATGCTGGCCCTGGAGGCCGCCCTGGAGGTCTGGGACGGGGTGTCCCTCACCGCGGTCCGCGCGAAGTCCCTCGCCCTGACGGACTTCTTCCTGCGGTGCGTGGCCGAGTACACCGGGCCGGGGCGGACGGAGTGCGTGACACCCGGACGCCACGAGGAGCGGGGCAGTCAGATCGCCCTGCGCTGCCCGGACGCCGGCGAGGTCATGAAACGCCTCGTCGAGCGCGGGGTCGTCGGGGACTTCCGCCACCCCGACGTGCTCCGGTTCGGGTTCACGCCGCTGTACGTGGGCTTCCGGGACACCGAGCGGGCCGCGCGCATCCTGGCGGAGGTGCTGGCCTAGGGAACGGGACGGGGCGGGACGGCCGGACCTCGTCACCGGCCGGCCCGCCCCACCGCACCGGGTGCTCCTCACCGGGCGTGACATCTCGGTATCCCCGCACGTCACCGGCCTGATACCGTCCCCGCCAACGGCCGGCCGCCCCCGCCCGGTCCGCCGATCCCGTTCCGTCGCTGAGAGGTTGGAGCATGCCGGACGACGCCGCCGCAGCCCGCGCCGCCGCCGAAGAGGAGTCGGCCTTCTCGCACCCTGCGGTCGACCCCGACGTCACGGCCGCCTACGGTGACCACCCCGACCAGGTGATCGACTTCTACGCCCCGCGCCCCGGCGCGGGGTCCGCCGCCTCCCCGGCCCCCCTGGTCGTCGTCCTGCACGGGGGTGCCTGGCGCGCCCGCTACGACCGCCGGCACATCACCCCCTTCGCGGACCACCTGGCCCGCCGGGGCTTCGCGGTGGCCAACGTCGAGTACCGGCGCGGTGGCCGGCCCCTGATCCCCGCACAGGACGCCGGGACGCGCGAGCCGGATGCCGAGGACGGGGACACGCCTCCCGCCGGCCGCTGGCCCGACACCCTCGACGACATCGCGGCGGCCCTGGACGCCCTCCCCGCCCTGGTCCACGAGGCGCTCCCGCAGGCGGACACGGGCCGTACGGTCCTCACCGGCCACTCGGCGGGCGGCCACCTGGCCCTGTGGGCGGCGGCCCGCCATGTCCTCCCCGCGGACGCCCCCTGGCGCACCGGCGGGCCGGCGGCGCTGCGCGGAGTCGTCGCGCTCGCGCCGATCGCGGACCTGGAGGTGGCCGAGAAGCTCGGCGTCTGCGGGCACGCGTCCCGGCAACTCCTCGGCGGCAACGCCGTGTTCGCGGAACGCCGGGCCTACGCGGACCCCGTCCTCCTCCTCCCGACCGGCATCGCCACGACCCTGGTCCAGGGCCGCGCGGACCTGGTGGTGCCGCCGGCGGTCGCCGAGTCGTACGCCGAGGCCGCGGCGAAGGCGGGCGAGGTCGCCGGGCTGACGCTCCTGGCTGACGTGGGCCACTTCCCGCTGATCGACCCGGCGGCGGACGCCTGCGCGGTGGTGGCGGAGGAGATCGCCCAGCTCGCCTGGTGACACACCCGCTTCCCACGTAGGGGCCGGCCCCGGTCATACCCGTAGTACCTGAGAGCTACGGCGCCGAACAGCTCCCTGGCGGGACGCCGACGACGGTCCTCCCCTCCTAACTTCCTTCTCGGACAAGCCCGATGGCCGGGCCCCGAAAGGAAGCCACCCATGGGGCAGCCCCACACCGACGTCCCGCGCCCGCCGGTCCCGGATCCCACCGGCGTCCCCCGACCACCGGCACCGCTCCCGCGCCCGGGAGCACGCCGCGCCCGGCGGCGCGCTCTGCTCCCCCTGCTCCTCACCGCCGGGCTCGTCGTCCCCCTCGCCGGGGCGGCCCGGCCGGACATCCCCGCTCCGGCTCCCGCCGTCCTCACCCGCCTCACGCCGGCAGCCCTCCCGTCCGCGTACGAGGCGAACCGGGCCGACGCCGCCGAGGCGGCCCGGATGGCCGCCGCGCACGGGGACACACACCGTGCCGGCGCCGAACGGGCCCTGGCCGCCCCCACCCGCCGGCTCCTCTCCTTCGACGGCCGGGGTCCGGGCCTGGCCACGGAGGTCCTCGGCGACCTGGTCCACGCCGACCGGGTGGCGGTCCTCGTGCCCGGCTCGGACACCTCCCTGGACACCTACGCCCGCTTCCACCGGGCGGCGGCGTCCCTGTACGCGGACCTCGGGCACCGCGCCCCCGCCGGCGCCCGCGTCGCGGTCGTCGCCTGGCTCGGCTACCGGACCCCGGCGACGATCGGTACGGCGGTGGCGACCCCGGACCGCGCCGACCGGGCGGCGCCCCGCCTGCGGGCGCTCGTACGACGGCTGCGGGCCCTCACCCCCGCCCGGACCCGCGTCGCCCTCCTCTGCCACTCCTACGGCTCGGTGGTCTGCGCCCGCGCCGCCACGGGCCTGGACGTCGACGACATCGCCCTCGTCGGCAGCCCCGGCACCGGCGCCGACACGGTCGCGGGCCTGCACACGCCCGCCCGTGTCTGGGCGGCCCGCGGCAGCGACGACTGGGTGGCGTACGTCCCGCACGTCCGCGCCGACCTCCTGTTCACCACCGTCGGCTTCGGCACCGACCCGGTCTCCCGCGCCTTCGGCGCCCGGGTCTTCGACGCGGCCGGCGCCGACCACAGCGGCTACTTCCGCCCGGGCTCGGCCGCCCTCGCCAACCTGGCCCGGATCACCCTCGGCAGGGGTCCGGAGGTGTCCCGTGGCTGAGCCCGCCCCGCGCGCCCGTGCCCCGCGCCGCGCGCTGCACGCGATCCGCCGGGGTGCCCGGCGCGTGGACGCGGCCACCCCCGCCTCCCGCGACCGGGCGGTGGACGCCCTGCGGGCCTTCGCGATCCTCGGTGTCGTTCTCGGCCACTGGCTGGTCACCGCCCTGGTCGCGGAGGACGGCGCGCTGCACACGGCGAGCCCGCTGCAGCACCTGCCGCGGCTGACCCCCCTCTCCTGGGCGTTCCAGACGCTGGCCGTGTTCTTCCTGGTCGGCGGCCATGTGGCGACCCGCGGCCTCGTCTCGGCCCGCGCCCGCGGCGTGCCGTACGGCGTCTGGCTGCGCACCCGTCTGACGCGACTGCTCCGGCCGGTCGCCGCGCTGCTCGGCCTGTGGGCGGCGGCGGCGACGGTCCTGCTGCTGAGCGGCACCTCCCTCGTCACGCTGCACACGCTGGTGAAACTGGCCCTGTCACCCCTGTGGTTCCTGCTGGTCCTCGTAACCCTGACGGCGGCCACCCCGCTGGTCGCCCGCCTCCACCCGCTGTGGCCGCTCGCCGTCGTCCTGCACGTGGACGTTCTCCGCTTCGGCCTGCACCTCGGCCCGTCCTGGCTGGGCTGGGTGAACCTGGCGGCGGGCTGGCTGGTCCCGTACACCCTGGGCGCGGCCTGGGCCCGCGGCGAGCCGGTGACCCGCCGCGCCGCCTGGACCCTGCTGCTCGGCGGTACGGCGGCCACGGTCGCGCTCGTCCTGTGGGCGGGCTATCCCGCGTCCATGGTCGGTGTGCCGGGCGCCGCGGTGTCCAACCTCGGCCCGCCGACGCTGGCGGCCGTCACCTTCGGCGTGGCCCAGTGCGGTCTGGCCCTGCTGCTGCGCGACCGGCTGCGCTCGGTGATGCGCCGCCCATCGGCGTGGGCGGGGGTCGCGCTGGTCAACCTGTCCGCGATGACGGTCTTCCTGTGGCACCAGACGGCGCTGTTGGTGACGACGGTCGCCACCCTCCCGGCCGGTCGCCTGCCGGGCCTGCACACGCTGCCCGACGGCGCCGCCTGGGTGGCGGCCCGGCTCCTCTGGCTCCCGGTCTTCGCCCTGGTCCTGGGCGTGTGCCGGACCGCGTTCCACTCCCTGGAGGAAGGGGCCCGCCGCCCCCGTCCGGGCCGGGGCACGCCGGGCGCGCGGAGACGCTCGCGGGTGGTGCGGGTGCACCGGGACACGGACCGGGAGGCCGCGCGGGTGGGGCGCCGTGTCTAAGGTGGGGCGCGTGAGGGGAACGGGGGGCCGCCGGGTGTCCGTGGTGCGCACCGGCTGGATCCGGCGCTGGCCGCGGAACCTGCGTGCCGATCTGTGGACCGTCCGGCCGGATCCGCTGCCCCTGTCGGTGTGGCTGCGCTGGCTGCCGCACGGCCTGCTGTGCCTGGCCGCGTTCGGGGTCACGCTCGGCGATGCGGCACAGCTCAGGGACAACGGGCACCTGGGTGCCTGGCCGGCTTTCCTGGTCGCTCTCGCGTCGGGCTGCGCGGTCGTCCTCGCGCTGCGGCGGCCCGTCGCGGGCTGGTGGCTGTCCATGACGAAGACCCTGGTGGGTGCCGTCGCGGTCCACGGGAAACTGGGCAGCGTGTCCGGGGTGGCGTTCACCTGGCCCTGGACCGCGGCCGGCATCATCGCGCACCTGCTCGTCCTGCTGCTGCTCGCCCTGCGGGTGCGGACCCGGGCGGCGGTCGAGGCGCTGGCCCTGACCGCGCTGCTCACCTACCTCCTGGAGGCCGGGTGGGGCGGGGCGCACCACCAGTCCACCGGGGTCGTCACGGTGGTGCTGTCCACGGTCGTCGTGGTGCTGGGCAGCGCCCTGCGCGGCCGTCGGGAGGCCCGCGCCCAGCTCGTCGAGCAGACCACCCTCACCGCCGGGGAACGGGCCCGCCGCACCTTGCTCGAGGAGCGCAACCGCATCGCGCGGGAGCTGCACGACGTGGTCGCGCACCACATGTCGGTCATCTCCATCCAGGCGCAGGTGGCCCCGCACCTCGTCGAGCGGCCGCCGCGGGAGCTGGTCGAGAACCTCGCGGGCATCCGGCAGAACGCGCTGGAGGCGCTCACCGAGCTGCGCCGGGTGCTCGGCGTGCTGCGTTCGGAGAACCCCGAGGACCCGTACGGGCTGGGGCACCCCGGCAACGGGGCGGCGCCCCACGCCCCCCAGCCCACGCTCGACCGGCTCGACGCGCTGATCGAGAACACCCGCGCGGCGGGCCTGGACGTGACCTGCGAGGTGACGGGCAAGGTCCGGCCCTACGCTCCGGGGGTGGAGCTGTCGGCGTACCGGATCGTGCAGGAGGCGCTGAGCAACGCCCTGCGGCACGCGCCGGGCTCCCGGGTGCGGGTGGAGGTCGCGCACCTCCGGGGCGGGGTGCGCCTGGCGGTGACCAACTCCCGTCCGCGGCACCCCGGCCCGCCCTCCACGGGCGCCGGGCACGGGCTGCTCGGCATGCGGGAGCGGGCGGCGATGCTCGGCGGCACCGTCACGGCGGCCGGAACCCCGGCCGGCGGCTTCGCCGTGGCGGCCTTCCTCCCCCGGGACGGCACGCCGTCCGCGCCCCCGCCCGGCCCGGCCCCGATCCCCTCCCCGTCCCCGTCAGGAGAACCGACCGCATGACGAGCGGCTCCATCCGCGTACTCATCGCCGACGACCAGCAGATGGTCCGGCAGGGCTTCACCGTGCTGCTCGACACGAAGCCGGACATCGAGGTGGTCGGCCAGGCGGTGGACGGCCGGGACGCGATCGCCCGGGTCGCCGAACTGTCCCCGGACGTGGTCCTGATGGACATCCGCATGCCCGAACTCGGCGGCATCGAGGCGACCCGCCGCATCACCGCGGACCACCCGGGCATCAGGGTCCTGATGCTGACCACCTTCGACCTGGACGAGTACGTGTACGAGGCGCTGCGCGCGGGGGCCTCCGGTTTCCTGCTCAAGGACGCCTCCGCCGACCAGCTCGCCGAGGCGGTGCGGGTGGTGGCGGCCGGCGACGCCCTGCTCGCCCCGGGGATCACGCGCCGGCTGATAGCGGAGTTCTCCCGGCTGGACGGCTCCCCGCGGCCCCCGCTCAGGCAGCGCGTGGGCGAACTGACCGACCGGGAGACGGAGGTGCTGGCGCTGATCGCGCAGGGCCTGTCGAACGCGGAGATCGCCGGGCGGCTCGTCGTGGCCGAGCAGACCGTGAAGACGCACGTGGGCCGGATCCTGGTGAAGCTGGGGCTCAGGGACCGCACCCAGGCGGCGGTCTTCGCCTACGAGTCCGGCCTGATCCGCCCCTCCGGCTACTGACCCACGCCGGGCCTGCCGCCCCCGCTCCCGGCCTCCGTAGTACTTCAGGCGGACCCCCGAGAACCCCCCTCACTGCTGACGACCGCGCTCCCGCCCGCGCCTACCGTTCTTCTCGTGACCGAGACGACGTATACGCAACCGATGAGGCCGTCCGTGTCCGGCAGGCCGCGCAGCCCGGAGTTCCGGCTGGTCGTGGACGCTCTGCGCGGGCTGTGGCAGGACCTGTTCCGCGACGCCTTCGCCTACCGTCCGCTGCCCTCCGCGGCCGTGGACGGCCCGCTGACCCGCCACCTGTCGGGCCGGCCGCGGGCGTACGCGGTCTGGACACCGCACGCGCTGGTGGTGGCCGGTGCGCTGGTGGCGCTGCTCGTCGGGGCGGTGAACACGGCCGTCGGCGGGCCGTCCGTCCTCGGTGGACTGCTCGCCGCGGCCCCGGTCCTGCTGACGCTGGTGCGCCCGGTCGGCGCGTTCTGGCTGTCGCTCGCGGCGACCGGCGTCGTCAACGTCCTCGGCAGCAGCAGATGGGGGAGCTGGCCCTGGCTGCCGGGCAGCTTCGTGTCCCATCTGCTGGTGCTCACGATCGTGGCGGCCCGCACCCGCCCGCGCACGGCGGCCTGGATGTGGGCGCTGACCGGCCTGTACGGCGTGTGGACCGACGGCATCTTCGGCTGGGAGCACGACGGCACCGACGTGGGCCCGATGCTGGTGGTCTCCGCGTTGGTCCTGCTGGTCGTAGCCGTCCGGCAGATCCGCCGGCAGGCCCAGCGGGAGGTGACCGCGCAGCGGACGGCCACCGCGGCGGAGCGTTCGCGGCGCACGCTGCTGGAGGAGCGCACGACCATCGCCCGCGAGCTGCACGACGTGGTCGCCCATCACATGTCGGTGGTGGCCATCCAGGCGGAGGCCGCGCCCTACCGGGTCCAGAACCCGCCGCCGGAGCTGGAGAAGGCCTTCGTCACCATCCGGGAGAACGCGGTGGCGGCCCTGACCGAGCTGCGCCGGGTGCTGGGCGTCGTCCGCGCGGAGGACTACGAGGCGCCGGACGCCCCGCAGCCCACCCTCGCCGACCTGGACGGGCTGCTCGCCAACGTCCGGGCGGCCGGGCCGGACGTGACCCGGACGGTGACCGGCGCGGTGCGGGAACTGCCGCAGGGCGTGGAGCTGTCGGCGTACCGGATCGTGCAGGAGGCGCTGAGCAACACGTTGCGGCACGCGCCGGGTGCGGACGCGCGGGTCGAGATCGCGTACGTCCTCGGCGGCCTGGGCCTGCGCGTCGTCAACGACCCGCCGCCGGCCCCGCACCTCGTCAAGGCCTCGCCCGGCGCCGGACACGGCATCACGGGCATGCGGGAGCGCGTCTCCATGCTGAACGGCGAGATGACGGCGGGCCCGACGGCCGACGGGGGATACGAGGTGACGGTGTTCCTGCCGGTGCCGGCGGCCGTGAACGAGGGTGAGGCATGACGATCCGCGTACTGGTCGCCGACGACCAGATGATGGTGCGCGAGGGCTTCTCGGTCCTGCTGAACGCGATGCCGGACATCGAGGTCGTCGGCGAGGCCGTCAACGGCCGGGAGGCGGTCGCCGAGGTGCGGCGGCTCGCCCCGGACGTGGTGCTGATGGACATCCGCATGCCCGAGCTGAACGGCATCGAGGCGACCCGCGAGATCGTGGCCGCGGACGCGGCGGCGAAGGTGCTCGTGCTGACCACGTTCGACCTCGACGAGTACGTGTACCAGGCACTGCGGGCGGGGGCCTCCGGCTTCCTCCTGAAGGACGCCTCGGCCCGGCGGCTGGCCGACGGCGTCCGGGTGGTGGCGTCCGGCGAGGCACTCCTCGCGCCCACGGTCACCAGACGGCTGATCACCGAGTTCTCCCGGCTGTCCGAGGCACCGCGTCTGATGCCGGCGGCGCGGGCGGCGTACGGGGACCTGACGGAACGCGAGACTGAGGTGCTCTGGTCCTGATCGCCCAGGGCCTGTCCAACGCGGAGATCGCCGAGCGGCTGGTGGTGGCGGAGTCGACGATCAAGACCCATGTGAGCCGCGTCCTGGTGAAACTCGGCCTCAGGGACCGCACCCAGGCGGCGGTGTTCGCGTACGAGGCGCGACTGGTGACGCCCGGCTGACGCGACCCGCCCCGCCCGCCCGCCCGCTCCGCTCCCCACCACCCCGCCCGGCCGGAGGCCCCGCCTGCCCGAGACCGCGCCTGCCGGAGGCTCCCCCCGGACGGAGGCGGCGCCTGCCGGAGACCCCGCCTGACTCGAAGCCGCGCCTGGCCGCTGGCCGAAAGCTCCGCTTGCCCCGGAGCTCCCCCTGGCCGGAGGCCCCGCCTGGCCCGAAGCCGCGCCTGGCCGCTGGCCGAAGGCCCCGCCTGGCCGCTGGCCGGAAGCCCCGCCTGGCCCGGAGCTCCCCCCTGGCCGGAAGCCCCGCCTGGCCCGGAGGCCGCGCCCGGGCGGAGGCCGCGCCCGGGCGGAAGCCGCGCCCGGGCGGAGGCCGCGCCCGGGCGGAGGCCGCGCCCGGGCGGAGGCCCGAAGCTCCGGCTGGCCGGAAAACGTCGCCCCTGGTCAGACGCCGCTGCACGCGTTAGCGTCCCCGCATGGCAGGCCCCACCGACCTCGCTTTCGACCCCTGGGACCCGGCGTTCGTCGCGGACCCGTACCCGGCCTACGCGGAGCTGCGGGCGCGCGGCCGGGTGATCCGGTACGAGCCGACCGACCAGTGGCTGGTCCCCCACCACACGGACGTCTCGGCGCTGCTGCGCGACCGCCGCCTCGGCCGCACCTACCGCCACCGTTTCTCGCACGAGGAGTTCGGCCGCAACGCACCGCCACCGGAGCACGAGCCGTTCCACACCCTCAACGACCACGGGATGCTCGACCTGGAGCCGCCGGACCACACCAGGATCAGGCGCCTGGTGTCGAAGGCGTTCACCCCGCGCACGGTGGAGCGGCTGGAGCCGTACGTGCGCCGGCTGGCGGACGACCTGGTCGCCGGTCTCGTCCGGGAGGGCGGCGGCGATCTGCTGACGGACGTGGCGGAACCGCTGCCGGTCGCGGTGATCGCCGAGATGCTGGGCATCCCGGAGGCGGACCGGGGGCGGCTGCGCCCCTGGTCGGCGGCCATCTGCGGGATGTACGAGCTGAACCCGGCGCGGGAGACGGCGCAGCGGGCGGTACGGGCGTCGGCGGAGTTCTCGGACTACTTGCGGGAACTGATCGCGGCCCGCCGGGAGAAGCCGGGGCAGGACCTGGTCTCCGGGCTGATCGCGGCCCACGACGAGGGCGAGCGCCTCACCGAGCAGGAGATGATCTCCACGGTGGTCCTGCTGCTCAACGCCGGCCACGAGGCCACGGTCAACGCCACGGTGAACGGCTGGTGGGCCCTGTTCCGCAACCCCGGCCAGGCGGCGGCCCTGCGCGCCGACCACAGCCTGGTCCCGGCCGCGGTCGAGGAGCTGCTGCGCTACGACACCCCGCTCCAGCTCTTCGAACGCTGGGTCCTGGACGACATCGAGATCGACGGCACCACGATCCCCCGCGGCGCGGAGATCGCCATGCTCTTCGGCTCCGCCAACCACGACCCGGCCGTCTTCACCGACCCCGGCCGCCTGGATCTCACCCGCGAGGACAATCCGCACATCTCCTTCAGCGCCGGCATCCACTACTGCATCGGCGCCCCGCTGGCCCGCATCGAGCTGGCCGCGTCCCTGTCGGCGCTGCTCCGGCAGGCCCCCACGCTGGCCCTGGCGGCGGAACCGGAACGCAGCCCGAACTTCGTGATCCGGGGTCTGCGGGGGCTGAGCGTGGAGATCCGCTGACCCGGCCCGCGTGACACGGCGCGCCGGGGCCGGGGAGGGCCGGCGCGGGGTCAGACGTCGGTTATCGCCGCCGGACCGCCGGCGAGGGCGTGGCGGGGCAGCACCAGCCCCCACGCCCCCTCCTGGACCCGCCAGGTCCGCCGCCGTACCGGCCCCGCCACCGACGTGTCCGCCCGGTAGCGGAAGTCCGCCCCGGTGACCGTCACCGTGCGGCCGGAGGTCAGCAGGGGAGTCGCCGCCGCGCCCACCGACAGCGGGCGGACCTCCACCTCCGCCACGCCGCGGGAGCCCGGGACCACCGACACCGTCTCCACCGGCTGGTCCAGGTCCACGACCGTCTCGCCGTCGACCTCCACCCGCAGCCGCGTGGGCCCCGGGGAGGGCACGGCGGAGAGACGGAGCGGACGCGCTGCCAGGGGGCGGACCAGGGAGCGGAGCCAGGGCGGGCCCACGGAGACGTGCAGCGGCTGGGCGGCGGTCACACGCATCGGCGCCGGCGGAATGCCCAGCGCGCCCAGCACCACCCCGTCACTGTCGTCCACCAGCAGGTCCAGCCGCCGTTCCGCGCCGTCCAGCACGGCCCGCGCCGCCGCCACCGTCCCGCCGGGCACCCCGAGGGACTCGGCGAGCGTGCTGTCGCCCACCGGCACCACCGACAGGGCGCACCCGGCCAGCTCGCGCTGCCGGTGCAGCAGGGCGACGGTCCGCACCAGAGCCCGGCTGTCGCCGATCACCACCGGCCGCCGCGAGCCCCTTCGGCCCAGTGCGCGGGCGAATTCGTCGGGCCCCTCCGGCAGACACACCTTGGCCGCCGCACCCGCGCTGAGCACGTCTTTCGCGATCCGCACGGACTCTCCGTCCGTCTGCCGTGCCGCCGGATCGATGATCACCAGCAGCTGATCGGACGTCGCGAAAGTCGCCACCTCGGTCCTGCCTCGCTTCCTCGGGTAGCATCTTTGTGCAAGAGCCCCTTGCGCTATTGCGCCAGGGGCTTCGTCTATTCCGGGGCATCCGGTCCGACGGTCGGCGACCAACGGCGGTCGCTGTGGCACGCGGCGGTGAACCTTACGCCCACGCCCCCGACCTTGGACATGCCCCGCCCGGAAGGGGTGTACGCGCGTGCCCGCACTTGTGCTGCTCGGTGCTCAGTGGGGTGACGAAGGCAAGGGAAAGGCGACGGACCTGCTCGGTGGCTCCGTCGACTATGTGGTGCGATACCAGGGTGGCAACAACGCCGGCCACACGGTGGTCGTCGGCGACCAGAAGTACGCACTGCACCTCCTTCCTTCCGGAATCCTGTCGCCCGGCTGTACGCCGGTCATCGGCAACGGTGTCGTCGTCGACCCGTCGGTCCTGCTCTCCGAGCTGAGCGGTCTGAACGAGCGTGGCGTTGACACGTCCAAGCTCCTGATCAGCGGTAACGCGCACATCATCACGCCGTACAACGTGACCGTCGACAAGGTGACGGAACGCTTCCTCGGCAAGCGCAAGATCGGTACCACCGGCCGCGGCATCGGCCCGACCTACGCCGACAAGATCAACCGCGTGGGCATCCGGGTCCAGGACCTGTACGACGAGTCGATCCTCACCCAGAAGGTGGAGGCGGCCCTCGACGTCAAGAACCAGATCCTCACCAAGCTCTACAACCGGCGGGCCATCGCCGTCGACCAGGTCGTCGAGGAGCTGCTGACGTACGCGCAGAAGCTCGCGCCGTACGTCGCCGACACCGTCCTGGTGCTGAACCAGGCGCTGGAGGACGACAAGGTCGTCCTGTTCGAGGGCGGCCAGGGCACCCTCCTGGACATCGACCACGGCACGTATCCCTTCGTCACCTCCTCCAACCCGACCGCGGGCGGCGCCTGCACCGGTGCCGGCGTGGGCCCGACGAAGATCAGCCGGGTGATCGGCATCCTCAAGGCCTACACGACCCGCGTCGGCGCCGGCCCGTTCCCCACGGAGCTGTTCGACGCGGACGGTGAGGCGCTGCGCCGCATCGGCGGCGAGCGGGGCGTCACCACCGGCCGTGACCGCCGCTGCGGCTGGTTCGACGCGGTCATCGCCCGCTACGCGACCCGCGTCAACGGCCTGACCGACTTCTTCCTCACCAAGCTGGACGTCCTGACCGGCTGGGAGCAGATCCCGGTCTGCGTGGCGTACGAGATCGACGGCAGGCGCGTCGAGGAGCTGCCGTACTCCCAGACCGACTTCCACCACGCGAAGCCGGTCTACGAGAACCTGCCGGGCTGGTCCGAGGACATCACCGGGGCGAAGTCCTTCTCCGACCTGCCCAAGAACGCCCAGAACTACGTCAAGGCGCTGGAGGAGATGTCCGGCGCCCCGATCTCCGCGATCGGCGTGGGCCCGGGCCGTGACGAGACGATCGAGATCAACTCGTTCCTCTAGCCACCTCACGACAGCGCCCGCCGTTCCGTCCCTCCGGGGCGCGACCGGCGGGCGCTGCCATGTGGTGCACGGTGCACAATCGACATATGGGCGTCCACCGGAACGCACGATGCCGGGGCCCGTACGGCGGTGAGGGCCACCGGGCCGGCGGCACGGACTGCTCCGACCCCGCCGTCTTCGAGATCGCCCGCCACGACAGGCCGCCCCTGCCGGTGTGCCCGGTGCACCTCGGTCCCGCGCTGCTGATGGCGAGCGGGGTGCTGTGGCCCCCGGTGATCCACCTCATCGGCCGCGTACCCGGCCTGCGGCCGTGACGGCCCGCCGGCGCGGTCGGAGCCGCCGCCGTGGGCAGGGGCGCCGCGCCCCGGGTGGCGTGCCTCAACTGAACACGATCATCGAGCCCTGTGCCAGTGAGCGGGTCGCCGCCGCGTGCAGGCCCAGCCAGACGTGGCGTTCGCGGGCGAAGGGGCTGGGGTCGTAGGGGGCGGGGACGGCCGGCTCTCCTCCAGTTCCGTCGGGCCGGCCGGCGGGGTGGGCGGCGCCGGCGGGTTCGCCGGGTCGATGCCGATGACCGGGGCGACGTGCTGGAGTTCGCGCAGGAGGGTCTGGGAGCTGCCCAGCGGCCCGCCGCCCGCGAGGAGTTCGTCATTGGACAGCGGGTGCGGGAAGTCCACGGGGACGTACGCGCCCGCGTGGTCGTAGTGCCAGACCAGGTGCGACTGCTGCGCGGTCGTCTCGAACATCTCCAGCAACTGCTCGTAGTCGCCGCCCAGTTCGTCCCACCGGGGTCACCGGCAGGCCGCAGACCTGGAGCAGGTGGGCGCGGCGCAGGAAGTGCAGGGCGTCGTAGTCGAATCCGGCGACCGGGGCGACGTCGCCGGACAGACCCGGCATGTACTGGTACACCGGCACCGGCGGCAGGCCGGACTCGGCCAACGCCTTGTTGTACTGCGCGAGTTCCTCGGCGAAAGGGTTGTCCGGGGTGTGGCACAAGACGTCCACGAGCGGCACCAGCCACAGGTCACAGGCCAAAAGAGGCTCCTCGCATCGGCAGCGCGGGTCACGCACGACAGCAGGTGGTCAGGGCAGGGTAGTGCGTCCGGCCCCGGGGCGGTTCCCCCGCTGGCCGTACCGGTCACCTACCCGTCGGCCAGGCGTTCCAGCAGTGCCAGCGCGTGGGCGTTCGAGGCGGCCACGATCGCGCGGGCGGCCCCGGCCTCGCGCCGGGCCAGCGCGTCGACCAGATCGGTGTGCCCGGCCCAGAGCCGGCCGCGCAGGTCGGGGAGGCGGAGCAGGTGCTGCACCGCGCAGACCCAGGAGCGCACCCGCAGGCGGTGCAGGAAGTCACCGAGGTAGGGGTTGCCGAACAGGGCGCTCAGCTCACGCCAGAACCGCAGGTCGTAGCCGACGAGGACCGTGAGGTCCCCGGCGGTCGCGGCCCGCTGGGCCTCCTCGCCGCGGCGGCGCACGGTGGCCAGGGCGGCGGCCGTGCGGGGGTCGTCCGGCGGGGTGCGGAAGGCGGGGTGGTCCGCGACGAGGGCCTGGAACATGCCGTCGGTGACCAGGCTGCGGGCCTCGATCATGTTCCGGTGGTCGGTGAGCGAGTACTCCGGCACGCGGAAACCGCGATGCTGGTCAGCCTCCAGGATGCCCTGCGCCGACAGGTCGACCAGCGCCTCGCGGACGGGGGTGGCGGAGACGCCGTACTGGTCGGCGATCTCCTTGACGGTGAACGCCCGGCCCGGGCGCAGCCGCCCCGCCAGCACCTCGTCCCGCAGCGCGTCCGCGATCTGCTGGCGCAGGGTGCTGCGCGTCACGGCGCCGGTACCGGGCATGGTCCGTGCCTCTCCTCACAGGTCCGGGGTGACGTACTCGTACGCATACGCGATCGACGCGCGTACGTATCACTTACGAGCACGTCACCTTACGCGTTCGGACCCGCCCGGCGGCAGCCTCGGTGCCGTCACCCCCCGTTCACGGCGGCACGGCGGCCCGGCGTCACACCGTGTACTCGTCGGCCACGCTCAGCGCGGCGTCGAGCGCGGCCAGGCCCTCCTTCAGCTCGGCCTCGGTCACGTTGCAGGGCGGCACGACATGCGTGCGGTTCATGTTCACGAACGGCCACAGGCCGTGCCGCTTGGCGGCGGCTGCGAACGCGGCCATCGGGGCGTTGGCCTCGCCGGTCGCGTTGTACGGCACCAGCGGCTCGCGGGTCTCCCGGTTCCGCACCAGCTCCAGCGCCCAGAACATGCCGACGCCGCGCACCTCGCCGACGCTCGGGTGCCGGGCCGCCAGCGCGGCGAGGGCGGGGCCGACGACCGTCCCGCCGAGGTGCCGCGCGTTCTCGACCACGCCCTCGCGCGCCATCACGCCGATCGTGGCGACGGCGGCGGCGCAGGCCAGCGGGTGACCGGAGTAGGTGAGGCCGCCGGGGTAGGGGCGCTTGCCGAAGGTCTCGGCGATCCGCTGCGAGATGGCCACACCGCCGAGCGGGACGTAACCCGAGTTCACCCCCTTGGCGAAGGTCATGAGCTCGGGTACGACACCGGCCAGGTCGGCCCCGAACCACTCGCCGGTCCGGCCGAACCCGGACATGACCTCGTCCAGGACGAAGACGATCCCGTACGTGTCGCACAGCTCGCGGACCCCGGCCAGATAGCCGGGCGGCGGGACCATGATCCCGGCGGTGCCGGGGACGCTCTCCAGGACGATCGCGGCGATGGAGGCGGGCCCCTCGAAGCGAATGGTCGTCTCCAGGTGCTCCAGCGCCCGCGCGCACTCCTGCTCCTCGCTCTCGGCGTAGAAGCGGGAGCGGTAGAGGAACGGCGCCCAGAAGTGGACGACACCGGCGCTGCCGCTGTCGGAGGCCCAGCGGCGCGGGTCGCCGGTGAGGTTGACGGCCTGCTGGGTGCCACCGTGGTACGAGCGGTAGGCGGAGAGCACCTTCGGGCGGCCCGTGTGCAGCCGGGCCATGCGCACCGCGTGCTCGACGGCGTCCGCGCCGCCGTTGGTGAAGAAGATCCTGTCCAGGTCGCCGGGGGTCCGCTCGGCGATCAGCCGGGCCGCCTCCGAGCGGGCCTCGACGGCGAACGCGGGCGCGAAGGTCGTCATCCTCGCGGCCTGCTCCTGGATCGCCGCGACGACCTCCGGGTGCTGGTAGCCGATGTTGGTGAAGACGAGTCCGCTGGTGAAGTCCAGGTAGCGCGTGCCGTCGTAGTCCCAGAAGTACGACCCCTCGGCGCCGGCGACGGCGAGCGGGTCGATGAGGTCCTGGGCGGACCAGGAGTGGAAGACGTGCGCGCGGTCCGCGGCCTTCACTGCGGCGCCGGCGTCGGGGCGGGGCTGAGGGGTCATGCGGCCGAGGGTAAATGTCCGCGATGCGGAAGGGGTATCGGCGTCCTGTTCCGTGGACAAGGGCAATTCGCGACAGGTTGTCGACAGGCCGGGCCGGTGGCGGGGCCGCGGACGGCCCGGACGGCCCGGACGGCCCGGACGGCCCGGACGGCCCGGACGGCCCGGACGAGCCTGTTACGCAACCGTAGACAGCGGCCCGCGCCCGCCGCCGCACCCTCCGCACTATTCTCGGGCTGTTGCGACCTATGGGGGGAAGGGCGGCGCGGGGATGGAGAAGCTGGGACCGGGGGACCCCCAGGGGATCGGGTCCTACCGGCTGCTGGCGCGGCTCGGCGCGGGCGGCATGGGGCACGTGTATCTGGCCCGGTCGGAGCGGGGACGCACCGTCGCCGTGAAACTCGTCCGTGCCGAACTGGCCGAGCAGGAGGAGTTCCGGGCACGGTTCCGCCAGGAGGTGCGGGCTGCGCGGCGGGTAGGCGGGTACTGGACCGCGCCCGTGCTGGACGCGGACACCGAGGCGCCCGTGCCGTGGGTGGCGACCGGGTACGTGGCCGGGCCGAGCCTCCAGCAGGTCGTCGGGCACGACCACGGGGCGCTGCCCGAGCGGTCGGTGCGCATCCTGGCGGCGGGGCTCGCGCACGCGCTGAAGGACATCCACGCGGCGGGGATCGTGCACCGGGACCTGAAGCCGTCGAACGTGCTCGTGACCATCGACGGACCGCGCGTGATCGACTTCGGCATCGCGCGGGCCCTGGAGACGGCCACCGCCGCCGGGGAGGGGCTGACCCGGACCGGGTCGCTCGTCGGGTCGCCCGGGTTCATGGCGCCCGAGCAGGTGCGCGGGGACCGGATCACGCCGGCGTGCGACGTGTTCTGCCTCGGGTCCGTGCTGGCCTACGCGGCGACCGGGGCGCTGCCCTTCGGGAGCGCCGACAGCGGGGTGCACGCGCTGATGTTCCGGATCGCCCAGGAGGAGCCGGACCTGACAGGCGTGCCGGAGGGGATCGCCGACCTGGTCCGGGACTGCCTGCGCAAGGACCCGGGGGCCCGGCCCTCGCTGGACGCGATCCTGGAGCGGACCGGGGCTCACGACACGGTGGCCGACGGACGGTCCCGGGACCCCTGGCTGCCCGGTTCGCTGGTCGCGCAGCTAGGACGGCACGCCGTGCGGCTGCTGGAGGTGGAGAGCCCGGAAGGCGGCCCGGGACCCTCGTCGTCCGACGCGGGTGCGGGTGGCGTGGGCACGGGTCCGGGAACGGCGGCGGACGGTTTCCCCCTGGCGCCGCCCCCGCGGGCAGCGGGGGCACCCGACGGGCGTGCCGACGGTGGCCGGGCGCCCTCCGTGGGTGCCGGTGCGTCGCCCGAGCACGCCGCCGTGTCCGACGGCGTGCCGGTACCGCCCGGTGGACCGGTGCCCGGCGGGGGTGCCGGACATCTGCCCACCGCCGTCTCCGCCCCGAAGCCACCGCCCGGCACGCCGCCGGCGCCGCCCGGCTTCGGGCCCGTACCCGGCGCGTACGGGCCCGCGCACCCCCCGCAGCAGCACCGCCGGCAGGAGCACCCCCAGCAGTACCCGCCGCAGTATCCGCAGCAGCGCTCCCAGCAGCCCCCGCAGCGGCACCCCGGGCCCGCCGCCTACGGGTACCCGCACCAGTCCGGCGCCGGGGCCTGGGGCGGGGCGCCCCAGCCGTACAACCCGTACGCCGACGGGCTCGGCCACACCCCGCCGTACGGGCCGACGGCCGTCGGGGTGCCGGGGGAGACGGAGCGGCGCAGCGGGCGGTCCACCGCGCTGCTCGTCGTGGTCGCCCTGGTCGTCGCGCTGGGCGCGGGCGGCACGGTGTACGCGCTGATGAAGAACGGCAGCGGTACCGACGGCAAGGGGGGCACGGCCGGCCCCGTCCCCACCGTCACGTCCGCGCCCCCGGCCACCTCAGGGGCCCCCACGCCGGCCACCTCGGCGCCCTCGGCGTCCACCTCCACGGCGGGGGCGGTCCCGGACGCCTACCTGGGCTCCTGGCGGACGACCATCGGCAACGCCGACGGCTCCCACACCCGCGAACTCACCATCCGGCAGGGCGCGGTGGGCGACGCCGTGCTGTCGCTGGTCGCGGACGGACCCACCGACGGCGGCGGGACGTACCACTGCGTCTTCGAGGGCACGCTCGCCGCGGAGCCCGGTGCCGGCGGGCCGCTGGAGATCGGGCCCTCCACCGTCACCAGCGGTGCGCCCGCCTCCTCCTGCTCGCCCGGCGAGGCCACCGAGGTCACCCTGCTGCCGGACGGACGCCTGGAGCGGTCCAAGGCGAACGGCGGGGAAAGCCTGACGTACGGCAAGGAGTGACCGGGGCGGGCTCCGCGGCCGGGGCGGTGAGAGGGCGTGATGCCCGGCGCGGTGCGCCTCGGGAGCGGGGTGCCTAGCGCGGCTCGGGTGGGCGCTGTCTGGGCATGTTGGGCCGGCTGCCGTTCGCCGGCGGCAGGGGGAAACGGCCGCCGGGACCCCCGGTCTCCTGCCGCGGCACCGACGTCACCGCCGTCTGGATCCCCAGCGGTACCGAACCCGTGCGGAACTCCACCATCCAGTCGGTCGTCTCCGTGCGCACCAGCTCGGTGACGTCCTCGGAGAACCGCCGCAGCACCGACAGGCACCGCTCGGCCGCCTCGCTCGCCGTCCCCTCCGCCGGTCCCAGCACCTCCCGCACGGACTCCGACGCCCAGTCGAACTGGAGCGACTGGAGCCGCCGCTGCACCGCCTGCGCGGTCGCCACGTCCCTCATCCAGCCCGACGTGACCCCGAAGAACCGGTCGACCCCGGCGCAGGAGGCCGCGAGCAGCAGGGCCAGACAGCCCCAGGGGGCGATCCCGCCGGCCACCCCGGTGAGGTCGAGCAGGGGCAGCGCCGCCCCCACCACGGCCCCGGCCGCCGTGCCCGTCCGCAGCACCCGCGCCCCGCGCCGCTTGCGGACCCGGTCCCGCAGGTACCACGCGGCCGTCTCCAGCGCCCGGCCCTCCACCCACCGGTACAGCTCGTCCAGCCGTTCGGCGGGTTCCGCCCAGTCCCCGAGCGGGAAGGCCCGCCCGGTCAGGTCGCCCGGCCGCAGCCCGGCCGCGCCCTCGCCCCGCCCGTCCTGAGGCGGACCCTCGGGCTGCATCTCCGGCTGACCCACCCGGCACTCCCAACTGATCACGACCGGTCACATAGCGTGACATGCCCTGCCGACGCGCGGCCACCTTCCTATCGTCCGACGGGTGGCGGGGAGGGGGCTTCCCCGGCTTTTCCGCCCGGAAGTGCGTCTTGATCAGGTAGAGGACTCCCGTAGTTCTCACTCGAAAGAGTGGCGGGGCGATGGTCGCGTGGACCACGTAGGCTCAGTCACGACGGAGAAAGAAGACGTCGAGAAGGACGTCGGAGAAGACGGCGAGGAGCTGATCGTGATCCCCGGTGGCCAGCCCAACATGCAGCAGTTGCTCCAGCAGGCCCAGAAGATGCAGCAGGACCTCCAGCAGGCGCAGGAGGAACTCGCGAACACGGAGGTCGACGGGCAGGCCGGTGGCGGTCTGGTGCGGGCCACCGTGACCGGTTCCGGGGAGCTGCGCGCGCTGCGGATCGACCCGAAGGCGGTGGACCCGGAGGACACCGAGACCCTCGCCGACCTGGTCGTGGCGGCCGTACAGGCGGCCAACGAGAACGCGCAGTCGCTCCAGCAGCAGAAGCTCGGCCCGCTGGCGCAGGGGCTGGGCGGCGGCAGCGGCATCCCGGGCCTGCCGTTCTGACCCCGCCGCCTTCCGCGCGAAGGCGGGTGCCGACTACCGTACGTACCGAAAGGTCTCCAGGAAAGGCAGTCCGTTGTACGAAGGCGTGGTCCAGGACCTCATCGACGAACTGGGGCGGCTGCCCGGCGTCGGTCCCAAGAGCGCGCAGCGGATCGCCTTCCACATCCTCCAGGCGGAGCCGGCCGACGTGAAGCGGCTCGCGCAGACGCTCCTGGAAGTGAAGGCGAAGGTCCGCTTCTGCGCGACGTGCGGCAACGTGGCGCAGGAGGAGCTGTGCAACATCTGCCGTGACGCGCGTCGCGACCTCTCCGTCATCTGTGTGGTGGAGGAGCCGAAGGACGTCGTCGCGATCGAGCGCACCCGCGAGTTCCGGGGCCGCTACCACGTGCTCGGGGGCGCGATCAGCCCGATCGAGGGTGTCGGTCCCGATGACCTGCGTATACGAGAACTTCTCGCGCGGTTGGCCGACGGGACGGTCACGGAACTGATCCTTGCCACGGACCCCAATCTGGAGGGCGAGGCCACGGCGACGTACCTTGCCCGCATGATCAAGCCCATGGGCCTGAAGGTCACCGGCCTGGCCAGCGGCCTCCCGGTGGGTGGCGACCTGGAATACGCGGACGAGGTGACCCTCGGCCGCGCCTTCGAGGGGAGACGACTCCTAGATGTCTGACGCCACACTGCACGCCTCGGCGCAGAACCCGGACGACTTCGTGGTCCAGATCGCGGACCAGGTCGAGAGCTTCCTGGTGGCCGTCACGGAGGTGGCGAAGGGCGACGAACCCGGCTCGACGGTGCCCTTCCTCCTCCTTGAGGTCTCCCAGCTCCTGCTGGCCGGCGGCCGGCTGGGCGCCCACGAGGACATCGTCCCCGACGACCGCTACGAGCCCGACCCGGGGCCCGAACCGGACGTGGACGGCATCCGCGAGAACTTCGCCCGCCTCCTGGACCCCGTCGACGTCTACTCCGAGGTCTTCGACCCGTACGAGCCCCGCAAGGCGCCGGTGCCCGGCCGGATCTCCGACGACCTCGCGGACATCATCACCGACCTGCGGCACGGGATGGTCCACTACCGCGCGGGGCGCACCACCGAGGCGCTGTGGTGGTGGCAGTTCTCGTACTTCTCCAACTGGGGACCGATGGCCTCCGCGGTGCTGCGCGCCCTCCAGTCCGTCCTGATCCACGTCCGCCTGAACCAGCCCCTGGAGGAGCTGGACGGCCTCGACACCGACCAGGCGAACCTCGGCGACGAGACGCTGGAGTTCGAGGCGGGCCGGGTGATGGCCCAGGAGATCGGCGATCCGCTGGGCATGCGTCCGACGACGTAGCCGTCCGGCGCGGCTGTGAGCCCGGGCACGTTCCGAGTGCCGGGCGGCACGCCGGGCAGGTGCGGTGGCGGGCGTCCGGCGTCTCACCATGCGGGAGAACGGTGGTGGGATACGGACGCTCGGTAAACTGAGCCGACACAAACGAACCGAGCGAGGAGCGCACGTGGGCCTTGTCGTGCAGAAGTACGGAGGCTCCTCCGTAGCCGATGCCGAGGGCATCAAGCGCGTCGCCAAGCGGATCGTGGAAGCGAAGAAGAACGGCAACCAGGTTGTCGTCGTCGTTTCCGCGATGGGCGACACGACGGACGAGCTGATCGATCTCGCCGAGCAGGTGTCTCCGATGCCTGCCGGCCGGGAGTTCGACATGCTGCTGACCGCCGGAGAGCGGATCTCCATGGCCCTGCTGGCGATGGCGATCAAAAACCTGGGCCACGAGGCGCAGTCCTTCACCGGCAGCCAGGCGGGTGTCATCACCGACTCGGTCCACAACAAGGCCCGGATCATCGACGTCACCCCGGGCCGGATCCGCACCGCGCTGGACGAGGGCAACATCGCGATCGTCGCCGGTTTCCAGGGCGTGAGCCAGGACAAGAAGGACATCACCACGCTGGGCCGCGGTGGGTCCGACACGACGGCCGTGGCGCTCGCCGCCGCGCTCGACGCCGAGGTCTGCGAGATCTACACCGACGTCGACGGCGTGTTCACCGCCGACCCGCGCGTCGTGAAGAAGGCGAAGAAGATCGACTGGATCTCCTTCGAGGACATGCTGGAGCTGGCGGCCTCCGGCTCCAAGGTGCTGCTCCACCGCTGTGTGGAGTACGCCCGCCGCTACAACATCCCGATCCACGTCCGGTCCAGCTTCAGCGGACTCCAGGGCACGTGGGTCAGCAGTGAGCCGATTGGGGACAAGCAGGTGGAGCAGGCCATCATCTCCGGTGTCGCGCACGACACCTCCGAGGCCAAGATCACGGTCGTCGGTGTGCCGGACAAGCCGGGTGAGGCCGCCGCCATCTTCCGGACCATCGCCGACGCCGCCATCAACCTCGACATGGTCGTGCAGAACGTGTCCGCCGCCTCCACGGGCCTGACGGACATCTCCTTCACGCTGCCGAAGACAGAGGGCCGCAAGGCCATCGACGCGCTGGAGCGCAACCGCTCCGGCATCGGTTTCGACTCGCTGCGCTACGACGACCAGATCGGCAAGATCTCCCTGGTCGGCGCCGGCATGAAGACCAACCCGGGTGTCACCGCCTCCTTCTTCGAGGCGCTGAGCAACGCCGGTGTGAACATCGAGCTGATCTCGACCTCCGAGATCCGCATCTCGGTCGTCACCCGCGCCGACGACGTGGCGGAGGCCGTCCGCGCCGTGCACACCGCCTTCGGGCTCGACTCCGACACCGACGAGGCCGTCGTCTACGGAGGCACCGGCCGCTGATGGCGCTGACCGGCAAGCCGACGCTCGCGGTCGTGGGAGCGACCGGGGCCGTCGGCACGGTCATGCTCCAGATCCTGTCCCAGCGGGCGGACATCTGGGGTGAGATCCGACTGATCGCCTCCCCGCGCTCGGCCGGCCGCAAGCTGGCCGTGCGCGGAACGGAGACCGAGGTGACGGCCCTGTCGGAGGACGCCTTCGACGGGGTCGGCGTCGCGCTGTTCGACGTCCCCGACGAGGTCGCCGCCGTGTGGGCACCGGTCGCCGCCGCGCGTGGTGCGGTCGTCGTCGACAACTCCGGCGCCTTCCGCATGGACCCGGACGTGCCCCTGGCCGTACCCGAGGTCAACCCGCACACCGTGCGGTCCCGTCCGCGCGGGATCGTCGCCGGCCCCGGTTGTACGACCCTGACGATGATCGTCGCCCTGGGCGCGCTGCACGCCGAGTTCGGGCTGCGCGAGCTGGTGGTGTCGTCGTACCAGGCGGTGAGCGGGGCCGGGCGGGCCGGGGTGGAGACGCTGCGGGCCCAGCTTTCCCTGGTGGCCGGCACCGAACTGGGCACCAAGCCGGGGGACGTACGGCGGGCCGTCGGGGACGGCACCGGGCCGTTCCCGGAGCCGGTCGCGCTCAACGTCGTCCCGTGGGCCGGATCGCTGCGGGAGGACGGCTGGTCGTCGGAGGAGATGGAGATCCGCGACGAGTCCCGCAAGATCCTCGGACTGCCGCGGCTGCCGGTCGCCGTGACCTGTGTGCGAGTGCCGGTGGTCACCACGCACTCGCTGACCGTCCACGCCCGCTTCCAGCGCGAGGTCGGCGTCGACGGTGCCCGCGAGATCCTCGCCACCGCGCCCGGTGTCGTGCTCTGCGACGACCCGGAGGCCGGCGAGTTCCCCACGCCCGCCGACGTGGTGGGCACGGATCCGACCTGGGTGGGCCGGGTCCGGCGGGCCCTGGACGACCCGACCGCGCTCGAACTCTTCGTGTGCGGCGACAACCTGCGCAAGGGCTCCGCGCTCAACGCGGTGCAGATCGCGGAGCTGATCGCGGCGGAGCCGCCCGGCCGCGGTTAGCCCCGCTGCGTAGGATCTGTGTGCGAAGTGTGGCCGGGTACATGGTCTTGACCACCTGAACCGGTCTCTCCTCGCGACAGAGGATTTGCCTCCCCGCTCCCCGCAACCGTACGGAGGGCGGGGAGCGTCTTTGCGGTCACCCTTGCGGGACCTGGGGGCGTGATGATCCTGGCGTGGGGACGCCGTGGTCGGGGCGTGGGGACGCCCGTTCATATGGGACATAAGGGAAGAGCGGGTCGCATGACGGCACTTGAGGCACCGTCGGTTGTCGCACATGTGACGCCCGGCACGTACAACCTCCGAGGGGGGGAGCGTGTCCAACTGGCGTGGCAGAGGTACTCGAACTCAGTGTGGCCCGCACCGGCACGGCCCTGCGGCCGCCCCGTGCGGCGCTCAGGCCCCGCACGCCCGGCGGCATGCCGGTGATCGCGCCCATGCCCGCAGCGCGGCCGGCCCGCATACCCAGTCAGCGTGACGGCGCCGAGGAGACCGGGACCGCCCCGGCGACCGTGGCCGCCGGCACGACCGTCGATCACCTCACCGAGACCTACCGGGCGCACTACCGCTCCCTGCTCGGCCTCGCCGCTCTCCTCCTCGACGACACCGCCTCCTGCGAGGACGTCGTCCAGGAGGCCTTCATCCGCGTCCACTCCGCCCGCAAACGCGTCCGCGACCCCGAGAAGACCCTGGCCTACCTGCGCCAGACGGTCGTCAACCTCTCCCGGTCCACACTGCGCCGGCGCATCCTCGGCCTGAAGCTGCTCTCCAAGCCGATGCCCGACATGGCGAGCGCGGAGGAGGGCGCCTTCGACCAACTGGAGCGCCGTGACCTCATCAAGGCGATGAAGGGGCTCCAGCGCCGCCAGCGCGAGGTGCTCGTGCTGCGCTACTTCGCGGACATGACCGAGGTCCAGGTCGCCGAGACCCTCGGCATATCCCTGGGCTCGGTCAAGGCCTATGGCTCGCGGGGCGTCGCCGCGCTGCGGGTGGCCATGGAGGCATCGGCATGACCGACCACGCCGAAGGGGGCGAACCGCATGACGGTCACTCCCACGAACGTCACTCCCATGAACGTCACGAGCCCTACGCCTGGCACGAGCCGACACAACGGCACGGGCAACAGCACACGCCATCGCACGCTGGGAACGGAACTGTGAACCACGGCCCCGAAGACAAGGGCCCCGAGGGGTCCGGCCCCCGTCCCGACGGGCCCGCCGACGGACCCGACGGACCCGAAGGACCGGACGCGCCGGGCTCCGACGAACTGGCCCTGCGCCGGCTGCTGCACTCGGCGGTCGACGACATCGAACCGAGCACCGGCACCCTGGACCACCTGCGCCGGGCCGTGCCCGCGCGGCGCGCCCGCAAGCGGCAGGCCGTGGTCGGCGTGGCCGCGGCGGCCCTGTTCATCGGCACCGCGATCCCCGCCCTCGTCCACGTCTCGTACGCCGGCGGCTCCGATCCCAACACCGCCATGGCCGGCCAGTCCTCGCAGGCGCAGGGCGGCACCGGCCGGAGCAAGGACAAGGGCGGCGACAAGGGCGGCAGGAAGGAAGCCGGCGGCGCGACGGCCGAGCCCGGCAAGGCGCCCGGCAAGCACGGCGAGAAGACCAAGGGCCCACGCACCGGCGGCGGTTCCACCGGCGGCGTCAACCCCCCGGCCACCGCCACCCCGGGCGTTGCCCTGTGTACGGCGGCCCAACTGGGCTCCGCCACCGGCACCGCCGACGCGCCCGACACGACGGGGGTCGTCTACGGCGTCTTCCGCGTCACCAACGTCTCCGGCACCGCCTGCACGCTCGGCGGTCCGGGCACCGTCACGTCCCTGGCGCAGGGCGCCGCCGACCCGGCCAAGACCACCTCCGCCCGGCATGTGGCCGGGGACGCGGCGGCCGCCCTGCCCGACCCGTCCCTGGAGGTCTCCGGGCTGATCCTCCAGCCCGGCGCGGCGTACGAGGAGAAGTTCGCCTTCGTGCCCTCGGAGACCTGCCCCACCACCGGCGGCGACAGCGGCACCGGCGGCACCGACACGGGCGAGCCCACGCCGGATCCGACGCCGACCCAGGACGCGGGCGCCGCCGGCGGGACGACCGACCCCGGCACCTCGGTGGGCACCACCCCCCAGCTCGTCACCGAGGACGGCACGGCCGAGGGCAGCATCCTGGTGACCCACACGGCGGCACCGGGTTCCCCGACGGCCACGGCGACGGTGTCCGGGGCGTGCGCAGGGACGGTCTACTACACCGGGGTGCTGGCCGGGGCGTGACGCGCGGCGGGCGGAACGGCCGGCCACGACGGCACCCCGAGCACGGGCGGCGGGCGTTCCCGCCCCTGCCCGGCACCCGTCCCGGCGTCGGTCAGCCGCTCCGGCCCGGCACCTGCTGCTGCCGGGCACCCGTCCCGGTGTCCGTCAGCCGCTGGTCACCGGTGCCGGGTGTTCCTCGGTCACCAGGCCCAGCTCGGCGTCCCGCTGGGCCTCCACCTCGCGCCGCAGCAACCGGAACCACATGAACACCACGAACCCCGCGAAGACGAACCACTCCCCGGTGTAACCGAGGTTCTGGAACGCCTTCAGGTCCAGCCCCGTACCGTCCGGCGCGCTCGCGGGCACCGCCTTCATCCCCGCGTCACCGCGGTCCAGCGTGACCCACGCGTCGTACAGCCGGTACGGCACCAGGTTCACCAGAGCCGCAGAGCTGATCATCCCGGTCTGCCCCGCCGGCAGCCCGCCCTGCGCGCCGACCCCGTTGCTCCCGGGCGTCTCGGACGCCTGCAACGCCCCGGTGACGGTCACCTCGCCCCGGGGCGGCGCTGGCGCCTTCGCGGGGTCCGCCGTACCCGGCAGCCACCCCCGCACCACGGGCAGCGCCTTGCCGGAGCCGGTCCGCAGCAGGGTGAGGACATAGAAACCGCTCCTGCCGTCCAGCTCCCGCCCCGGCACCAGCAACTGCTTGCCGTACCGCCCGCTCGCGCCGACCCGCCGTCCCGCCGTGCTCTTGTCGACGGGCAGCATCGCGGCCAGCGGACGCGCGGCCTCATGTCGGCCGGACGCGACCTGCTCGGTCACCGCACGGTGGTCCTGGACCCGGTCCTCGAACCGGCCCAGCTGCCACGACCCCATGAAGACGCAGAACGGGATGGCGAGCAGCACGAAGACGTTGATGCCCCACCAGCGGGGTGTCAGCAGAAACCGGTACACGCCCTCCACGGTACGGCGCCCGCCCCGGTGCCTCGGCCGCGGGTCGCCTCATGTCCGCGTCCGGGCGCTCCGGCCCCCGGGGCGGTCGCGGAGGCGCCGGGACGTCCACGGCCGGAAGTTGTCCACAGGCTGGGTGCACCCGGCGCCCACATGTCGTCGCGACCAGGCAGTATGGGCGCATGACTGGGGCGATGAGTGAGAGCAGGACGCCGGACACGACGGACATGCCGGACTGGGAGAAGCGGTTCCGGGCACCGCGCGTGTCGCTGCCCGACTGGGCGGAGGACGCGCCGGACCGCTCCCTGTTCGTGTCGAACGCGACGGGGACGTACGAGCTGTACGCGTGGGACCGCGCGACGGGCGGGCAGCGGCAGGCGACGGACCGGCCGAACGGCACGACGGACGGCGTCCTCTCCCCGGACGGCACGTGGATCTGGTGGTTCGACGACAAGGACGGCGACGAGTTCGGGATCTGGCGCCGCCAGCCCTTCACGGGCGGCCCCGACGAACCGGCCGTGCCCGGTCTCGACCCTTCCTACCCGGCCGGCCTGGCCCTGTCCCGGGACGGCCGCACGGCGGTCGTCGGCCGCTCCACGGACGAGGACGGCACGACGGTCCACCTGGCCCGTGAGGGCGGGGAACCGGTCGAGATCTACCGGCACCGCGAGTCGGCGGGCGTCGGCGACCTCTCCCGCGACGGCTCCCTCATCGCCGTCGAGCACACCGAGCACGGCGACGCCATGCACGCGGCGCTGCGCGTCCTGCGCCCGGACGGCACGACGGTCGCCGAGCTGGACGACACCCGGGGCGGCACCGAGGAACTGGGCCTGGAGGTCCTGGGCTTCGCCCCGGTCGACGGCGACACCCGGCTGCTCGTCGGGCACCAGCGCCGGGGCCGCTGGGAGCCGCTCGTCTGGGACGTGGCGACGGGCGAGGAGACGGACCTGGCCCTGGACCTGCCCGGCGACGTCAGCGCCGAGTGGTACCCGGACGGCTCGGCCCTGCTCGTCGCGCACGGCTTCGAGGCCCGCAGCGAGCTGTTCCGGTACGACCTGGCGTCCCGCGGGCTGACCCGCATCCCCACCCCGCCCGGCACGGTCTCCGGCGCGACGGCCCGCCCCGACGGCAGCGTGGAGTACCTGTGGTCCTCGGCCGCCGAGCCGCCGGTGGTGCGGTCCACGGCCGGCGGGGTCGTGCTGGACCCGCCGGGCATGGCGTGCCCGCCGTCGGTGACCGTGGAGGACGCGTGGGTGGAGGGCCCGGGCGGCCGCATCCACGCCCTGATCCAGAAGCCGGCCGGCGCCACGGGCCCGCTGCCCACGGTCTTCGACCTGCACGGCGGCCCGACCTGGCACGACAGCGACTCCTTCGCGGCGGGCCCGGCCGCCTGGGTCGACCACGGCTACGCGGTCGTCCGGGTCAACTACCGCGGCTCCACCGGCTACGGCCGCGCGTGGACCGACGCCCTCAAGCACCGGGTCGGCCTGATCGAGCTGGAGGACGTGGCGGCGGTGCGCGAGTGGGCGGTCTCCTCCGGCCTCGCCGACCCGGCCCGCCTCGTCCTCACCGGCGCCTCCTGGGGCGGCTATCTCACCCTGCTCGGCCTCGGCACCCAGCCCGACGCCTGGGCGGTGGGCATCGCGGTGGTGCCGGTCGCGGACTACGTCACCGCGTACCACGACGAGATGGAGGCCCTGAAGGCGATGGACCGCACCCTGCTGGGCGGCACCCCGGAGGAGGTCCCGGACCGCTTCGAGGCGTCCTCCCCGCTGACCTACGTCGACCAGGTCAAGGCCCCGGTCTACATCTCGGCGGGCGTCAACGACCCACGCTGCCCGATCCGCCAGATCGACAACTACGTCAAGCGACTGGAGACGCGCGGCGCGGCCCACGAGGTGTACCGGTACGACGCGGGGCACGGCTCCCTGGTGGTGGAGGAGCGGATCAAGCAGGTGCGGCTGGAACTGGACTTCGCGCAGCGGCACCTGACGCCGTAACGCACCTTCCGCCCACCCGACTGCCCGCCGCTCGGCCGGGTGGGCGGCCGGGCCGGGTGCGGGAGCGAAGGCCGGGGACGAGGGATTGGGGCCGAAGGCCGGGCGGACGAAGGCCGGTGCCCGGGCCGACGTCCGGGTCGGACGAAGGCCGGGGAGCCGGGGCCGGGGCCGGGGTCGGGGCCGAGGACAGGAACGGGGCCGGGGAGCCGGGGACGGGTGAGCGCAGGCCGCGCCGCCCGGCCCGCCGGCGGGGGCTCACCGTAGTTCCGCGAGTCCCCGGCGGGTGGCGGCGACCACCACCCGGTCCCCCTTCTCCAGCACATGCCCGGACGGCGTGCCGGCCCGCCCCAGCAGCGCCAGCACCCGCCAGGACCCGGCCCGGAACGCCTCCCGCACAGTCCGCCCCTCCAACTGGGGATGCCCGTCCACGTCGACGGCGGCGAACAGCAGCACCCTGCGCTCCACGGCGACGGCCCCGAGCACCTGCCGTCCGAGCATCGCCCCCGCGAACGCGGGTGCGGCCAGGTGGGTGACGCTCCGGCTCCGGGTCAGCGCCTGCGGGTAGGCGGCCCGCAGGGTGCGGTACACCGCGGTGGCGAAGTCGTCGTCGTACAGCCGCAGGACGACGCGCAGGTCGGGCCGTACGGTCCGCGCGTACAGCGCCGCCTCCAGGTTGGTGGTGTCCGCGCTGGTCACCGCGAGCAGCGCCTGCGCCCGGTGGATCTTGGCGGCTTCCAGGACGCCTTCCTGGGTGACGTCGCCGAGCACCACCGGCACCCGCAGCCGGCGCGCGGTGGCGAGCCCCCGTGCCTCCGGGTCGGCCTCGACGCACACCACGGGGACGTTCAGTTCCCGCAGCCGGGTCAGCACCCGGGTGCCGATCTTGCCGAGCCCCAGCAGCACCACGTGCCCGCCGAGACCCCGGGGCGGCTTGCGCAGGGTGGAGGCCGTGCGGAAGGTGCCGAACGCCTCCAGCGCGGCGGCCAGCAGCAGCGGTAGGAGCAGCAACCCGACGAAGGCGGAGAGGAGTTGGAGGAGCTGCCGGCCCAGGGGTGCGCGCAGGGCCGGCTCGTCGATGGCGAAGAGGTCGAGGAGGGTGACGTAGAAAGCCCGCAGCGGATGGATGCCGGTCACCAGCCACAGGGCGACGGCGAGCGCCACGACGCATCCCACCAGACCGGCCAGGGACCAGCGCAGCCGGCGGGAGAACAGCGAGGCGAGCGGCGGTACGCCGGTCACGCCGCGGGCGGGCGTGGCGGGGTCCGTGCCGCCCGTGACGGACACCTGTTCCAGCACCACCGCCTGCCGGCCGGCGGCCTGCCGGACCTCCTCGTCGTCGGGCAGCAGCCGGGGCTGCTGCTCGCCGCCGCCGTCCGGTCCGTCGGTACCGGCCCGGTCCCCGCCCGACAGCAGGGCCAGGGTGCACAGCCCGGAGTCGGCGTCCGGTCCCTCCGCGGACAACGGCCGTTCCACGGCCCGCAGCAGCAGACCCTCGGCCTGGACGACCTTGCTGGTGCCGGCGACGGCGGTGGCGGCCAGCGCGGGCGCGGCGGTGTCGGCGTCGGACAGCACGGTGGTGGAGGCCTCCAGGCCGCCGTTCCTGCCGCCCGCGCCCGCCAGCCTCCCGTCCGCGTCGCCGGTGGCGGCCAACGCGGCTGCCTGGTCCAGGAGTTCCTCGACGTGCTGGCCCAACCGCCGGTTGTAGAGCCGCAGGACGAGCCGCAGCCGCGGGTTGAGCCGGCGGGCGGTCAGCGCGGCACGGATGTTGGTCTCGTCGTCGTCGTACACGAGGGCCAGGGCGGTGGCGCGGGCCACCCCGGCCTCCGCGAGCACCGCCTCCGTCAGTTCGAAGGCCTCCAGCACGCCCTCGGCGTCCGGGCGGTGTCCGGCGGCGGGGCCGGCGGGCTGCCCCGCCCCGCCGGTCCGGCCCACGGAGCCCACCGCGGCACTGACCATGCGGTCGAACAGGGCCGCCGAAGCGGCTCGGGCCCGTCCGACCACCGGGGGCCGGACGGTGCGTTCGTTCGGCGGCACCACGAGGGTGACCTGCTCGCCGTAGACCCCGCGCAACTCGGCGGCCAGCCGGTGCGCGAGCCCGTCGTCACCGCACACCACCATGTGTGCCGCCGGGAGACCCGGCCCCCCTTGATACGGAACGCTCGCCACAAGGGGAAAGACTGCCCCAAGGAGTTGAGTGGTTCCAGCAATGCCCTGAACACCCGTGCGGGGATGCGCGTACCGAGGGGGAGGCAGAGCAGCAGCCGGAGGGAACACCCGTGGCCATCACCGAAGACGCCCCGCCCGGCGCGGACGTCGACCGTCCCGGGCCGCCGCCGGACCACGAGGGCCGGCGGCTCAGCTCCCCGCTGCTGCTGACGCTGATCCTGCTGGGGGCCGTCCTCGCCCAGTCCCCGATCCGCGGCCTGCTCGGCACCCCGCTGATGCAGAGCTGGATGACGGTGTTCGTGGCCGTGACCGTCCAGGCGCTGCCGTTCCTGGTCCTCGGCGTGCTGCTGTCGGCGGCGATCGCGGTGTTCGTCCCGGCGTCCTTCTTCGCGCGCGCCCTGCCCCGCCGTCCCGCCCTGGCGATCCCCGTGGCGGGGCTCGCGGGCGCGGTCCTGCCGGGCTGCGAGTGCGCGTCGGTGCCGGTGGCGGGTGCCCTGGTCCGCCGGGGCGTGACCCCCGCCGCCGCGCTCGCCTTCCTCCTCTCCGCGCCCGCGATCAACCCGGTCGTGCTGACCGCCACGGCCATCGCCTTCCCCGGGCACCCGGAGATGGTCGTCGCCCGGTTCGCGGCGAGCCTGCTGGTGGCCTGCGCGATGGGCTGGCTCTGGCAGCGGCTCGGCCGCACGGACTGGCTGCGCCCGCCGGCCCACGGCACGCACGAGGGCGCCACCCGGGGCGAGGCGTTCTGGGGTGCGGTCCGGCACGACGTCATGCACGCCGGCGGGTTCCTGGTGCTCGGCGCGACGGCCGCGGCCACGCTGAAGGCGGCCGTGCCGGCGACCTGGCTGCGCGAGGCCGCGGGCAACCCCCTGGTCTCGGTGCTCGCTCTGGCCGTCCTGGCCGTCCTGCTGTCCATCTGCTCGGAGGCGGACGCGTTCGTCGCGGCGTCGCTCACCCAGTTCTCGCCGACGGCCAAGCTGGTGTTCCTGGTGGTGGGCCCGATGATCGACCTCAAGCTGTTCGCGATGCAGGCCGGCACCTTCGGCCGTACGTTCGCCCTGCGCTTCGCCCCCGCCACCTTCGCGCTGGCCGTCATCGGCGCCGTACTGACCGGGGCGGTGCTGCTGTGAACCGCCAGGCCCAGGCGGCCGTCCTGTTCCTGCTCGGCGCGGCCCTGCTGCACGCGGGCGTCACCGACCTGTATCTGCGCTACGTCAAGGCGGGCCTGCGCCCGCTGCTGCTGGCCTCGGGCGCGGTGCTGATCGCGGTGGCGCTGGCGACGGCCTGGTACGAGCGCCGCCGCCACCGGCGGACCCGGGCCGACGCGCACCCCGAGCCCCGCGTCGCCTGGCTGCTGCTGCTCCCGCTCCTCGCCCTGATCCTCATCGCCCCGCCGGCCCTCGGCTCCTACAGCGCCCTGCGCTCCGGCACGGCCCTGCAGAAGTCGTACGCCTACGGCCCGCTGCCCGCCGGCGATCCGGTCCCGCTGTCCTTGGTGGACTACGCCTCCCGCGCGGCCTACGGTCACGGCCGCTCGCTGCACGGCCGCGCGGTCCGCGTCACCGGCTTCCTCGCGCTGGACAGCGCGGGCCGGCCCTACCTGGTCCGCATGGCCCTGAACTGCTGCGCGGCGGACGCCCAGCCGGTGAAGATCGCCCTCACCGGGGCCCTGCCGCCGGTCCTGCGGCCGGACGCCTGGCTGGAGGTGACGGGCACGTACACCCCCCGCCTGATCCACGACCCGGTCAACGGCGGCCCGGTCCCGTACCTGCGCGTCACCGCGGCACGGCCGGTCCCGGCCCCGCACGACCCGTACGACGAGACCTGGAACACCTGAACGGCCCCCGCCGCCCCCCCACCGGCCGGCCCCGCGTCCGAGGTGTCCCTCCGCCTACCGGCCGGCCCCCGCGCTGTCGAAGTCGAAGCGGTCCAGATCCCGCAGCCACGCCTCGGCGTTGCCGTCGGACGGGGCCCGCCAGTCACCGCGCGGGGAGAGGGAGCCGCCCGCCGAGACCTTCGGCCCGTTCGGCATGGCCGAGCGCTTGAACTGCGAGAACGCGAAGAAGCGGCGGCAGAACACCTCCAGCCAGTGCCGGATCTCCGCCAGGTCGTACGCGACCCGCTTGGCCTCGGGGAAGCCGGGCGGCCAGGCGCCGGACTCCGGGTCGTGCCAGGCGTGCCAGGCCAGGAAGGCGATCTTGGAGGGCCTCAGGCCGTAGCGCAGCACCTGGAAGAGGGTGAAGTCGTGCAGCGCGTACGGTCCGATCCTGGACTCGGTCGACTGCATCTCCTCGCCCGGGACCAGCTCCGGGCTGATCTCCGTATCCAGGATCGCGGCCAGCACCGCGCCGGTCTCCTCGTCGAACTGGCCACTGCCGATCACCCAGCGGATCAGGTGCTGGATGAAGGTCTTCGGGACGCCGGAGTTGACGTTGTAGTGGCTCATCTGGTCGCCGACGCCGTACGTGGACCAGCCGAGCGCCAGCTCGGAGAGGTCGCCGGTGCCCAGCACGATGCCGCCGCGCTGGTTGGCCAGCCGGAACAGGTAGTCCGTGCGCAGCCCGGCCTGCACGTTCTCGAAGGTCACGTCGTACAGCGGCTCGCCGGAGGCGAAGGGGTGGCCGATCTCCCGGAGCATCAGCCGCGCGGTCGGCGTGATGTCCAGTTCGGCCGCGGTGACGCCGAGCGCCCGCATCAGCGTGTGGGCGTTGTCCTTGGTGTGGTCGCTGGTCGCGAAGCCGGGCAGGGTGAAGGCCAGGATGTCGCTGCGCGGCCGGCCCGCACGGTCCATCGCCCGGGCGGCGACGATCAGCGCGTGCGTGGAGTCGAGGCCGCCCGACACCCCGATGACGACCTTGGGGCCGCCGATCGCCGCCAGCCGCTGCTGGAGCCCGGCGACCTGGATGTTGTAGGCCTCGTAGCAGTCCAGGGCGAGCCGCTCGGGGTCGGCCGGTACGAACGGGAACCGCTCGACGCGCCGCCGCAGCCCGAGGTCGGTGACCGGCGGCTCCAACCGGAATTCGACCGTCCGGAAATCGCCGGTCCGTGCCCCGTGGGTCCGGCGGTTGTCGTCGAAGGTGCCCATCCGCTGCCGCTCCTGGCGCAGCAGGTCGAGGTCCACGTCGGCCACCGCGTACTGCTCGTCGAGCGGGAACCGGTCGGTCTCGGCCAGCAGCACCCCGTTCTCGAAGATCATGGTCTGTCCGTCCCAGGACAGGTCGGTGGTGGACTCGCCCAGTCCGGCCGCGGCGTACACGTACGCGGCGAGGCAGCGGGAGGACGCCGAGCGGCACAGCAGCTTGCGGTCCTCGGCCCGTCCGATGGTGATCGGGCTGCCGGACAGGTTGAGCAGCACGGTCGCACCGGCGAGCGCGGCCTCCGCGCTCGGCGGCACCGGCACCCACATGTCCTCGCAGATCTCCGTGTGCAGCACCAGCCCGGGCACGTCCTCGGCGGCGAACAGCAGATCCACCCCGAACGGCACGGACGCGCCCCCGACGCGGATCGTCCCGCCCCGCTCGTCATGCCCGTCGGCGAGCTGCCGGCGCTCGTAGAACTCCCGGTAGGTCGGCGGGTACGACTTCGGGACGACACCGAGGATCCGCCCGCGGTGCACGAGCACCGCGCAGTTGTAGATCCGGTTGCGATGCCGCAGCGGGGCGCCGACCACCAGCACCGGCAGCAGCTCCGCCGACCCGGCCACGACCGTCGCGAGCCCCGCCTCGACCTGGTCCAGCAGCGCGTCCTGGAGCAGCAGGTCCTCTATGGAGTACCCGCACAGGCCCAGCTCCGGGAAGACGGCGACGGCGACGCCCTCGTCCGCGCACCGGCGCGCCTGCCGCAGTACCGCCTCGGCGTTGGCCCGCGGGTCGGCGATGACGGTGTGGCCCGTACACGCGGCGACACGCGCGAAACCGTGCTGATAGATCGACCAGAAGTTCAACGGGACATCCCTCGTGACTGAACAGACCGCAGCGGCGAAGCGTTGCTCCAACACCAAAAGCCTAATTCCCGCTGCACGGCCACCCCACCGCGGATCACCACCCGGGGGGGCGCCGGTAGAGGGGCCGAGGAGCGCTGCCTCGGCATCATCCGCTCCGACGCGCGCATCCGCTCCCGGGATCCTGACCTGGCTGATGATGCCGCTGGCGATCGTCATGGCCTGGCCCTGGTTCCGCTGGCTGCCCCGGCCGGTCCTGACCCGCGCCAGGACCGGCCGGGGCACCCGGCAGGCCGGCGCCGAGGTCTCCCCCGGCGCCGGCGCGTCCCCCTCCGCTCCCTTGGCGGCGCCACCTGCCGCCGTGCCCGGGCCGGCGTACGTCACGGCGGATCCCCGGGACGAGAGCCCCTCCGCCACCGGCAGTACGGGCCCCGGCGGTCACCTCGACCCCGTGCACCACCGCCCCCGGCCGGGAACTCATGCCGGGGGCGGCACACTTCCCCGGCGACCCGGGCCCCTGCCGTGACCGTTCCCTACGGCGTTCCGGACTTGTTGAACCCCTTGTCGAGGTACGGGTGCTGGTCCACGACGAAGCCGTCGTCCGCGACGAGGCGGGCGATGCCGCCCTGGTCCCGCCAGACCTCCCCGGAGGAGTTGAAGGAGAACCCGCCGTACTGCTGGTGGGTCTCGTTCGTGTAGACCCGGTAGCGCTGGCCGGGCTGGATCACCGTCCCCGGGGGGAAGGGGAAGGAATACCCGGTGGGCTTGCACTGCACGGCCCAGCCGGTCAGGTCCTGCGGCGCGCCGCCCTTGTTGTGGATCTCGACGTACTCGTCGGCCTGCGCCGGTCCGGTGCCCTGGTATCGCAGACCGGAGATGACCACGTCGGGCTCGTCGAACGCGAACGCGCAGACCACCTCGGCGAAGTTGATGCCGCCCTCGGGGCTGCGGAACTGCTGGACGATCTGACCGCCCCGCTTGAACCCGCTCAGGACCGCCCGGTACTGCTTGCCGTCGATCGTGACCGGCTGCGGGTGCACGAAGGTCTGGAGGTCGACCAGATCGTCGTCCGCGGGGCTGGAGTTGGTCGTGTTGGGTGTCTCGTTGTGGTGGAAGCTGAAGCTCAGGTCGGTGGTGCTGCCGTCCTCGAACATGACGTTGATGGTCAGGTGGACGTCGAACACGCTCGGGGTGACGTTCGTGGGGACGTTGCGGTGCACGAAGGTGCCGATGACGAACTCGGTGCCGTCGAGCTGGACGTCCGCGGCCGCCCCGCGGAACTGGTAGCCGCTCTGGGAGTTGTTGCTGCCCCACCTGATGTCCGCGGTGCCCAGGCCGTCGAGCGGTGAGACGGCCGGAGTGGTGGAGGGAAAGACGCCGGAGGTGACGACGGTGGTCATGATGTCTGCTTCCTGCTCTCGTGGTCCTCGGTCCTCGGTCCTCGCCCTCAGTCCTCGTCCTCGATGACCTCGGCCTTGAGCTTGGCCGGCGGCGCGGTGCCGATCTGGGCGACGCCGTCGGTGCGGCGGCCGGGCGTGGCGCCGTCGGCGGCCTCCAGGCCGCAGGTGTAGACGAGGCAGTCCTTGTCGTCGCCGGTCGTGTTCAGGTGCACGTGGTAGGTGAAGGTCAGCGTGCGCCCGTCCTGGCTGACCTCGGCCCGGACAGGGGGCAGGTTGCCCCGCGTCGTCTGGTCCATGCGCTTGTACTGGGCGCCCACCACCCCGTTCCAGCGGAACCCGGTGGGCGCGGTGAAGACGTGCTCGCGTTCACCGGCGTCGACCGTCTCGCTCCAGTTCGGCGTGCGCACACAGACGTTGACGGTGGTGCCGAGGCCCCCGGGGGCGTCCTCGACGCCGCCCTCCTGCCAGATGACCAGGTCAAGCTTCTGCGCGCGTCCCTGTTCGTAACCCCAGTCGTAACCGTTCGCGTACTGGTCCTTCTCGCCGCGCGCACCGTCTCGCGGCGGGTCGGCGTAGGGCCGCCCGGCGAGAGCGTCGGCGCGGCCCTGCTCCTCGCCCCGCTTATAGGCTTCCTTCTTGGCCTGCACGTCGGTGGTCATCTCCGCGTTCCTCCTGGGACTGTGATCGAAGCATGTGACGAAGGGGGACGTCCGGTGCGGGAGCCCCGGACGGCGGGCGGTGCCCGCCGCACCGCACGGCGCGTGGTCCACCAGTTGCGGGACGCCATGGGGAGCGGCGTCCGGAAGGCAGAGGACGTGAGGCAGGACGCCGCCCGCGGCTTCGGGCGGGGCGTTCGCGCGGGCATCACGGCACGCACCGGGCCGTCTCGGGGGAATCGTTAGCCCGGCTCCGCGGGCGGTATGCCGCCGTTCCGCCGTTCGAGAATGCCGGATCGATTCTGCGTCACTTGTTCGAGTGGACTTGAGGCACGCGGGAGTGCGACGGGGGAGTGCGGGCGTACGAACCGCGACGGCCCCGAGCCGCACCGGAGGCGCAGGCGCCCCCTGATGCCCGCCGCCCCCGCTCACCGCCCACTCCGGTGGACCCCGTTGCCGCCCGCCGCCCGCGGCCGCTCCCTCGTGCGGGTGGAGCGCTCGGTCGCGCCGCTCCCGCGGGACCGGTCCGGCCGGTATGCAGGGGAGTGCCAACGACGGCTCGGAAGGAGACCGACATGCGGGAGACGAGGCCGTGGAAGTGGAAGGGGGCGGACGCCACCGGGGCCACACCGCGCCCGTGCCGGGTGGTGACGGCATGACGGCCGGGGCCCCGGCCCGCCCGGACGAGCGGGCGGCTCCGGACGCGGACGGCCCGCTGGGCACCGTCGCGGGGAACGGCACCGCCGGATTCTCCGGGGACGGCGGGCCCGCACCGGCAGGACAGCTCGCCTTTCCCGCGGCCGTGGCCGTGTGCGGCGGTGCGGTCTTCGTCGCCGACCACGCCAACCACCGGGTACGCCGGATCGACGGCTCCGGCACGCTCACCACGGTCGCCGGTGACGGGCTGCGGGGTTTCGCCGGGGACGGCGCGGACGCGACGCGGGCCCGCCTGGGCTTCCCGGCCGCCCTGGCGGTCGCCCCGGACGGAGGCGTCCTCGTCGCCGACGAGACGAACCACCGGATCCGCCGGATCGACCCGTCGGGTGTCATCGACACCGTCGCGGGGGACGGCTCCCGAGACGGCGGCGATGGCGACGACGGGAACGGCGACGGCGGCCCCGCCGACCGGGCCCGGCTGGACGCCCCCTGCGCCGTGGCCGTCGACGGCACCGGATCGCTGTACATCGGCGAGGCGGGCGGTCGCAGGGTGCGCAGGATCGGCGACGACGGCGTCATCAGCACGGTCGTCGCGGCATCCGGACGGTCCGGTGGCCCCGGTACGGCCCACGCCGGCGAGACGTTCCTGCCGGCGGGCCTCGCGGTCGACGCGGCCGGGCGACTGTACATCGCCGACCCGGCGGGCCGCCGGGTGCTGCTGCTGGGCACGGACGGGACGCTCCGGATACTGGCGGGGCCGACGGGTGCGGGCACCGACGCCGGCACCGATGCCACGGCCGTCGACTGGAACGCACCGTGCGCGGTGGCGGTCGACGGCCAAGGGGCGGTCTACGTCGCCGACATGAACGCGCACCGGGTGTGGCGGCTGGCCGACGGAGCCGCCAGGGTCGTCGCGGGGCCCGCGGGGACCGCGGGGCGCGATCCGGCGGCCGGTGAGGTGGGGAGCAGGGGCACCGCTGCCACGGCCGACACGACCGGCACCCCCGACACGACCGGTACAGCCGATACGGTCGTCGGCACGGCGCTGGCCTATCCGTGCGGTCTCGCCATGGACCCGGCCGGCCACCGGCTGCTCGTGGCGGACAACTTCCACCACCGGATCGTCGCGCTCCCCCTCACCACCACCCCGGCCACCTCTTCCGGGGCGGAGGAACCGGAGCCTCAGCACAACCCGCAGCCCACACCAGCTCCCCCACCGGCCCCGTCCGCCCCGCCCGCACGGCTGCTGGTGCGTCAGGAGGTCGGTGTCGAAGTCCCCCGAGGCGGCGACGAGTTGCTCCACGTACGGGTCTCGTCCGCCGATCCGTGGACCCCGGGACGGGTGGAGCACCACTTCAGGGCCCCGACGGGCTTCGTCTTCGACGGCCGGGCGACCAGCGCGTATTACCGCGAGGATCGCACGGTGCTCCCTGGCGGGGGCACCGACGGCGACCGTGCGGGACGACGGCAGATCGCTGGCCGTCACGGACGAACCCCGGCTGAACACCCGGGAGCATCCGGCGGCGGCCCTGGTCTACACGCTCGGCATCCGGGCCCTGGCCGACGCCGAGCCGGGCCGGTACACCGACGGCCGGGCGGTGATCTCGGGCCGGCCCGAGGTGCGCCTGAAGGCGAGCGTGCTGGCGGACGACGAGTAGCACCGGCGGAAGCGAGGAAACGCGGGGGCACGTACGAGACCGTGAGCCGTCTGTGGCGGCCCGTCCGCCACAGACGGCTCACGGGTGGCCGGGACCCGGCCGCCCGCCGCGCGGCGCTTGCGACGGTGACGGCCCCAAACCCCCAATACGGAAGTAAACGTTTCTCTGCTCCCAGCTCACCCGCTCGAAGGTCGCAGATTGCGACATTACGGATGCAGTGCGTTAGCGTTCGAAACGTGTCCACGCCCACCCTTCCCAGGCTCGGGCCCCCGGGTCCCTTCCCGCACGCCCCGCTCGCGCATCCACTCGACCGGAAGTGGCTGCACTACGCCTTCCTGTCCCGGTGCGGCCGGCAGGCACTGATCGCCAACCTGTCCGTCCTGGGATCCGCCACCGGCCAGGTCTACGCCGACCCGGGCGCTCCGGCCACCGGGCGGCGCAGCGGCACCGGCACGGCGGCCGAGGGACAGCACATGGCGATCCTGCTCGTCCACGCGGAGGGGCACGGCTGGAGCGCGACACAGTTCAACGCCGACCAGCCCGAACTGCCGTGGTCGGCCTTCCGGTGGCCGCATCCGCACGGCCGGCCCGGCGCGTTCCGGGTGGCGGCCCGGTCGGCGGCGCCCGCGGCCGACGTACGGCTGACCCGCACCAGCAGGCCCTGCACCTCGCAGTGCGCGCCGTTCGGCGACGACGAGCACCTGCGGTGGCAGTCGGAGCCCGGGGTCCTGGGAACCGGCACTCTGCGGCACGGCGACGGCACGGTCACGGAGACGGACCTGCTGGGCTACCACGAACGGGTACGCGGTCGCTGGTCCTGGCCCACGCTCGGCGGCTGGGTGTTCGGATTCGTCAACGACCCGTCCGGGCCGGCCGACGCGGCCCCGCCGTCGGCGGTGGTCTTCACCCTGATCCAGCCCGAGCGCCCGGCGGACGCGGCCAACGGGTCGGTGATGCTGTGGAGTCAGGGGCGCGTGATCCGTCACTTCCCCCGCCGCAACCTGCGGGTCGCGGTCAGCGGCAGCCTGGACCGCGACCGCGTGGCGATGGTGCCGCCGCTGGCGGACACGCTGGGCACCCCGCCGACGGCCGCGGTGCCCGGCCGGCTGCTGATCACCGCCCGGCTCGGCGACGACTGTCTCGTCCTGGACTTCCGCTCGCACACGGCGGGCCGGATCGCCAACCCGTCGGAGACGAGCCTGCACCCGTTCAGCGTGCACGAGACCCTCGGCCCGTTCACCGTGGAGGGCCGGGTCGGCGGACGCCCTATCGCCTTCCGTGCCGAGGGCATCGTGGAGTTCGCCGGGGGCGCCCATGACTGAGACCGCCCCCGCTCTCACCGGTGCCGGCCTGCTGGACGAGACCGTGGCCGCCCTGTCCGACCGGGCCCCGGCCGTCCTCGCCGCCGCCGCCGACCACCTGCGCGGCATCCGGCTCGGCCTGCACTTCGACGACGGCAGCCACGCCACGCTCACCGCGCGGCACAGCCGTCTCGTCGTACACCAGGACCGCTGCCCGGATCCCGACGTCGAGGTCGCCTTCGACAACCGGGCGATGAACCTGCTGTTCGACCTCCAGCGCCCGCCCGTCGACCAGGTGCTGTCCGACAGCCTCGACGTCCGCGGCTCCCAGGACGACACCCTCGCCGTGTGGCGGGCCTTCACACTGCTGTCCCAGCGCGCGGCGGGCCTGCGCAGCATGCAGGAACTCTGGGGCGCCTACCGCGAACAGGCCCCACAACTGTGGGGCAGCGCGGCCCCCGCCGCCCCGGAGCCGGCCGCCGACCCGGTCGACTGGACGGCGCTGGACTTCCTCGCCCGGCGCGCTCCCGAGGACGCCCCCGCACCCCTCGTACTGGTCGGCGACACCACCGTACGGGCGCCGCGCATGCTCTGGGACGGCCGCACCAGCACCAGTTGGACGCTGGAGGACACCGTCCGCGACGCGGACCTGATGGAGACCATGCGCCGGTGCCGGGCCCGCACCGGCGAGGAGATCGAACGGCTGCTGCCGGACCGTGAGCCGCGTGCCGAGCTGTACGACCTGATGCGCTCCTACCCCGCCCGCCAGGGCAAGGGCCTGCGGCCCACCCTGACCATCGCCGCGTGCGCAGCGTTCGGCGGACGCCCCGACGACGCCGTACGCGCCGCCGCCGCACTGGAGCTGTTCCACAACGGCTTCCTCGTCCACGACGACATCGCCGACGAGTCCACGCACCGGCGCGGCATGCCCACCATGCACGAGGAACACGGGCTGGGCCTGGCGGTCAACGTCGGCGACGGGCTGAACCTGCTCGCCGTCGACGCCGTCCTGTCCAACCTCGAGACGCTCGGCCTCGCCCGCACCCTCGGCCTCATCCGCGAGGCGGTCCACATGTGCCGGGAGTCCATCGAGGGCCAGGCCATGGAACTGGGCTGGATCCGCCACGAAGTCGTCCCCGAGGCCGACGACGCCTACTTCACGATGAGCACCAAGAAGACCGGCTGGTACACCTGCATCAGCCCGTGCCGCATCGGCGCCGTCTGCGCCGGCGTGACCGACCCGGCCGTACTGGGCCGGTTCGACGAGGCGTTCCGCCTGATCGGCATCGCCTTCCAGATCCAGGACGACATCCTGAACCTGGTCGGCGAGGAGGCCCTCTACGGCAAGGAACCCCTCGGTGACCTGCTCGAAGGCAAGCGCACGGTGATGCTGATCCATCTGTTCCGCACCGCGCACGCCTACGAGCGCCCCCGCCTCCTCGACGTCCTGCGGCAGCGCCGTACCGACAAGACCCAGCAGCACGCCGAGGAACTCCTCGCCGCCATGCGCCGGCACGGCTCCATCGAGTACGCCACCGCACTCGCCGACCGGCTCGCCGCTGAAGGCATCGCCCGCTTCGAAGAAGACCTCCAGGTCATCCCCGAGAACGAAGGCAAAGCCGTGCTGCGGCAGATCGCCCACTACGTCACCTCGAGGCCACTGTGAACCCCACCACGAGCACCCACCCGACGGCCGACCCCACCCCCACCGGCCCGCTCACCCCCACCGACCACCGGGCCTTCGCCTTCCTCGGCCAGATCAACGGCTCGCTGCGGCAGTGCCTGTGCACCCTGGCCCGGCACGGCGTGGCGCTGCGCCGCGACACCCCCGACCGCGCCCGGCTGCTCCTCGACACGGTCCGGCCCTGGCCCCTCTACAAGGGCGGCCAGTTCCTGTTCGACCTGATGGAGTGGGAGGACCTGATGGTCGACGGCGACCCCCCGCCCGTGCTGCCCGCCGAGCGGATCGTCTCCGCCGCCACCTTCCCGGTCCAGTGGCTGGCCGCCGCCACCTCCGAGGCCCCGGCCGCGACGAGAGCCGTCCCCGGCCAGCGCACCGCCGCCGCCCTCGACCTTCCCCTGCGCGTGCTGGCCACCACCGCCCGCACCGCCTTCCTGGGCGCCGCACAGGACCTCACCGACCTCCTCGGCACGTCCGCCCCCCGGGGCCGGAGCGGAGGACGACACCGAACACACCACCACACCCCCGCCGTCCCCCACCCGGACCACCGCCCCCGAACCACCGCCCCTGGAGGCGGGGTTCTACCTCTACGAGGACGTCATCCTCGGCACCCTCGCGGTCCTGGGCCCGCTCCTGTCCGACCACGCCCCTTCCGAGGAGACCCCCTCCGAGGAGACGCCCTCCGAGGACGCCCCCTCCGCCTGACGCGTGGCGCCCGTCTCGCCCCCCACAGGTCACGAGCGGAGCTGCCCGCGCCCCCCGAGCCCGCCACCGGCGGATCCGCCCAAGCGGACACACCCATCCACAGAAGGGAAAAACCCATGGCCACGCAGACCCACGCCCCCGTCCAACCGGGGTCCGAGAACAAGCTGTACATCCTCCAGCAGGGCATCGTCGAGGACGCCCCGGGAGGAGTCCCGGCCCACCTCAGCTTCGGCGTCCTCAGCACCGTCCCCGACCCGGTGAACCCCGGCGACATCACCTTCACCCTCAAGGCCCCCACGGGCTTCGTCTTCACGGGCTGGCTGTCCTGGGCCTACCACGATGTCAACACCCTTCAGGCCAAGGGCAACATGCAGACCACCCAGGGCACCCTGGGCAACCAGGGCCGCACCCTGTCCTTCACCCACAACCCGTACCTCTCCACCAACCAGGAGTGCATCGGCTACGCGGCCCAGGTCACCGCCACGGACGGCGCGACACCGGGCCGCTACACCGACGGCGAACTCCGCGTGGGCGCCGCGAACCCCGTCAAACTCAAGGGCCGGGTCCTCGACCCCGACGAGGACTGACCCCCACCCCGCCGGTGGCTCCACCCCCGGAGCCACCGACGGGACATGCGACACGCGCGTGCCGGTGAGCGTTGAGGGCAGAGCTCGCCACATCCTGTACAAGCTGGGCCTGGGGTGGCCGGAGGCCGACTCCGGCAAACTGCGGGACGCGGCGAAGGCCTGGCGCACGTTCGCGATCCCACACCACATCAGTGATCAGCGAACGGACAGACGCATCCGATCAACTGGGCAACCCATCAAAGAGACACGTCCAGACTGCCGCGTGGCACGGACCTGACCATGAGGAGCTTCGCTCTCGATCATGGCTCGTTGACCCGTCGCCCGGTGTGTAAGGGCGGGGAATCGGGGCCTCGTAACCCGTCGTTGTCTCCGCCGACGCGCCGATGTGATGATGGCGACCATGTTTCACCACGGGGAAGACAGTACGGCAAACTCGCACAAACCGAGATCCCGCCTGTCCGATTACGTGGACATGGACGTCCCGGCACCGGCTGAGCCGGCCCCGCAGCCGGCTGCCGGGGATCCCGAAGCGGACGCGGGCAGGAAGCGGTTCGCGGAGTTGCTGGACAAGTTCCGGCGTACGGCGGTATTGGTGCCGCTGGGCGAGGCGGACCGCCCGGACCATGAGCGGGGGTTGTTGACCGCCGATTTGAACGGCGTGCGGTTCATCCTGGCTTTCTCCGATGGGCAGGCGCTCGCGCGTTACGCACAGGCGCGGGGCGAGTTCGCCCGGGAGTGGACGTATCAGACGATCCTGGGGGCGCGGCTGCTGGATGTGGCGGTCCCGGCCGCCGGAGTGCCCTGTGGGGTGGCGCTGGACTGTGCGGACGGGCCGGACGGGATGGTGTTCCCACCGGTGCGAGGCGTCGTACCCGACGAAGCGGCGGTGGACTTCGAGACGGGGGAAGTGGCATGACCAGCGGTGGGGGCAAGAACCTCAAAGCGGATGGGCTCGCTCTGATCGCAAAAGGCCTGACGGAGGCCCTTGGCGAGTTGAAGGAGCTGGGCATGGTGGGCGAGGCCGGGGCCGGGCGCGGGTTCTCCGACATCGCCCTGACCGGGCTCGAACTCGGCCACGAGGGGTTGACGGGTGAGTTCAAGTCGTTCTGCGAGCGCTGGGAGTGGGGCGTGCGATCCCTGATCAACGAGGGCAACGGGTTCGCCGAGAGACGGGTCTGTCGGCGGGCACGTACTACGAGACCGATCAGTACATCGAGGGCAGCTTCAAGGTCGTCACCAACTCGGCCATCGGTAATCCGTACGCCTCCGAGGAGGACGTGGAGAAGATGGGCTGGGGCTGACATCGCGAAGTCCGGTCCCTACGGCGGCAACGTGGACTACAGCAAGGAGTCCTTCGACAAGGCGCTGGCCAACAGCGGACAGGCATGGAAGGACACCGGCCGGGACGTGATGACCTCGCACACGGTCGGCCCGCTGGGCCTCAACCCCGAGAATCTGCACGACGCGCTCGGCATGTCGGACCAGGAGTACGGCCATTTCCTGGACGACACCTTCGGTCCCTCTCCTGAGGAGCGGGCCAAGGCGGCCGAGCAACCGGGCGCTGAAGGCTGATGGGACTCGGAGACCTCACCAACTCGCTTCTGGGCGGCGCGGAGGACCTCTACGACGCGGGCAAGAAGAAGCTCGGTGAGGGCGTCGACTGGGCCACGGACAAAGTGGGCGAAGGCCTGGACAAGGTCGGTGCGCACGATTGGGCCGACAGTGTGGAGGACTGGGGCGACGAGGTCGCCTCGGACCTGGGCGCCACCCCCGGCGAGCAGCAACTCGGTCAGACGGAGGAGGCCAACGAGCTCGTCCACGGCAATCCGGACAGGATTCGCGAGAGTGCCAGGCACCTGAAGGACTTCCACGGAGCCTTCGACAAGGTGAGTACCGGGCTGAGGAAGGTCGACTCCTCCGGTTGGCAGGGCGACGGCGGTGACGCGTTCCGGAAGAAGTTCGGCGTACACCCCGCCGAGTGGGCACGGGCGTCTGAGGCGTGCGACGCGGCGGCGAAGGCGCTGGAGTCGTACGCGGATACCGTCAAGTGGGCACAAGGTCAGGCCAAGGAGGCCGTGGAGCTCTACAAGAAGGGCGTCAAGGCGTCCAAGGACGCGGTCGACGCGTACAACAAGAAGGTCGACGCCTACAACGCCAAGATCAAGGCGCGTGAGGACCCGGGCCCTGAACCTGAGCCGTTCAAGGACCCCGGCAAGGCCGACGTCAAGGCGGCCGCCGAGAAGCTCGCCGAGGCCCGTAAACAGCGCAACACGGCCGCCTCCGCGGCGCAGGGCAAGGTGAAGGCGGCCCTCGCGCACGCTCCCGCCGAACCACCGCCCCTGGAGCGACTGGGCAAGGACTTCTCGGACGGTTACCAGGCCGCCAACACCGAACTCACGCATGTCGTCGGCGGCGCACTCAAGGGCACGGCCGGACTGCTCAACTTCGTCCGCGGCCTCAACCCCACCGACCCGTACAACATCACCCACCCGGCCGCCTACCTCCAGAACGTCAACATGACGCTGGCCGGCCTCGTCTCCACTGCCTCGCATCCTGAACGGGTTGTCCAGGCAGCCGTCGACGGCTTCAAAAAGGACCCATCCGAGTTCATCGGCCGCCTAATCCCCGAACTCATCGGCACCAAAGGCGCCGGACTCGCCCGCGGCGGACTGCGCATGGCGACCAAGGAGGGCTTGGAATCGGCGGCGCAACGCGGAGTGCGGGAGGGCCTCGAACGTCAAACCGCCAGAGGTTCCGGGGACCCCATGCCCGAACGCGCCGACGTCATGCAGGCGCTGCGCGACTCCAACCCGCAAATCGTGAACAAGAAGTGGCCGGACACTGATGGCCGGTACTATGCGGATCGGGTGCTTTCCGGTGGCCGCCCAGATGGAGAGAAAAGTCTTCGCAGGCCATGGCTACATTGAATCCGGAGCCGGTGAGACCGTGGTTCCGGAGGGCACCTCGATTTCTTTCTACGTGCAACACGGCGACCAGCTTCCCGGCCTCAACGGCCTGACCGTCGAGCGCGGCGTGTACCCAGGAGGATATTCGGAGACATTCCATGCGGGCGACCGAGTTCCAAATTACACATTGGCGCCTCCCGTTTCATCGGGTGGTGGCGGTTTCAGTGTGTTCGAGGATTCGACGACCGTGGGTCAGAGGGCGCAGCTGGGAGAGCTGCTGAAGCCCGGCATGGGAAATGTTCACTGGGCAGCCTGTCGTGAGATCAAGTAGGATGACTTGAACCTTTGAGGAGTTAGGTATGACTGTGATCGAGAAGCGCCACTGGGTGTTGACAGAGGTGTCGCTTGTCATCAAGGGAAGAGATCTCCGCCACGAAGAGATCACGTCGTTCCTTGATATCGAGCCCACAGGTGTGCGCGATCCGGGGCCCGGCAAATGGGACCGCCCGGGCGAGATCGATGGGCAGTGGAGGATCAGTTGCGACGAGCGCACCAGTCGTGGCTTCCACGAACAGTTGGACAATATCCTTACCATCGCGGAACGGAAGCGGGTTGAACTCAGGCAGCTCGCGGAACAGGGATATGAAGTGACCGTCAACCTGTTCGGATTCTCCGGGAACGATTCCACCCTTGCCCTCCGTTCGGAAGACATCAAACGAATCGCCCTTCTGGGCTTCCCGCTCAGGGTCGCAGCCAATATGAACGAACGCTGAGAGGGGGATCACGGAATGGAGTCTGCTGCGATAGTGAAGTCCTGGAATGACCTAAGCGTGTCCTTGGTCGTATCGGGTCAGGAAGCGAACTCTGTCTCCTGGCTTATCGAGTCTCAACTCGTCGACAGCGAAGTAATCTCCTCTTCTGAGGGCGTGGGCATCTACTCAGGTCCCGGTTGGGCCACGCTCACCGTCGACGAGCGGCACTCGGAAGGCGCCGACGGGCAGGCCGCGGAACTTGTGAGAATCCTCAGCCCCCGCAAGCCGGCGCTGGACGCCCTCAGGGAGGCGGGAAAAGCGGTGAAGGTCGACGTAGCAGGCGTTACCGAGTCAGGCTCGGGGCTTTACATCTCGCCAGACGTTCTCGCAGGTCTTGCTGAGCTGGGAGTCCCTGTCACCTTTACGACGGTCCGGGAATCCGGAGAGGACGAGGAAGACCCACTCGCCTGGCTCGGCTGACGAACCTCTGGGAAGGCCGACTAGGTTCTGTCTCTTTGGTCAGCGTAGTGTCCAGATGAGGATGGCGGCTAGGTGGAGTGCGGCCTGGTAGGCGATGGCGAGTTTGTCGCATCGTGTGGCCAGGCCGTGCCACTGTTTGAGGCGGTTGATGCACCGCTCGACGGTGTTGCGCTGCTTGTAGGCGTCCGCGTCGAAGCCGGGCGGGCGCCCGCCTTGGCTGCCCCGTCGCAGACGGTGGCCGGTCTGGTCCGAAGGCTGCGGGATGACCGCGCGGATCTGTCGGCGGCGCAGGTGAGCGCGGATCGCGCGGGATGAGTAGGCGCGGTCGGCCAGGACCATGGTGGGGCGGGTCCGGGGCCGGCCGGGGCCGGTTCTCGGCACCCGGATGCGGGCCATGACCGTCTCGAAGGTGGGCGCGTCGCCGGCCTGGCCGGCTGTGACGGCCAGAGCTAAGGGCGCCGCGCGTGGCTGTCCGCGGCGAGGTGAACCTTGGTGCTCAGCCCGCCGCGGGAGCACCCGAGTGCGTGGTCGGCCGGCTCGTCGCGGCCTTCGGACCCTTTTTGAGTGCTCCGGCGGCGTGCTGGTGGGCCCGGACGGCGGTGGAGTCCACCGACACGGTCCAGCCGATGTCGTCGACGGCGTCCGCTGCCGCGAGGACGGCGGTGAGGATCTTCTCCCAGGTGCCGTCGTCGGCCCACCTGATCAGCCGTTTGTGGGCGGTCTGGAACGAGCCCAGCTCGTCGGGCAGGTCCCGCCAGGGGGAGTTGGTGCGGTACTTCCACGCGATGGCCTCGAGCGTGCGGCGGTGGTCGGCCCACCGCCGTCCGCGAACCGGATCGGCCGGCATCAGCGGCTCGATCCGGTCCCACATCGCATCAGTGATCACTGATCGGACAGGTACATCCGATCAACTGATGAGCCCACCATAGAGACACGCTCTAGGTCGGCGTGAACCCGAAGCTGAACCCGGCGTGCGTGCCGAGGTGTCCGTAACCTAGCGTTCACGCCCGTTCGCCCGTTCGCCCGTTCGCCCGTTCAGCCGGGCAGCCCGTCGGGTCCCGACTGAACGCCGACGGTCCGGCTGAACGAGACGGAAACTGAGACGGACGGTCGTTGCCCGACCAGGCAGTACGCACTGGCCGCAGACATGTCCGGCCGCCGCCGGGCCTTCCGCGGCTCCTCGCTGAGTCCGTGGACCCGCACCTTCTCCAGGAAGCGTCGTTCTCCTACCACCGGATCGCGATGCAGGTCCTTCGCCGGGTCGCTGTACTCCACTGCTGTACGCATGACAGAGGCCCATTCACGATCACGTGAATGGGCCTCTGACCAGCGTCGGGGTGGCGGGATTTGAACCCACGACCTCTTCGTCCCGAACGAAGCGCGCTGCCAAGCTGCGCTACACCCCGATGTCGCTGCTCTCGCGGCGACGACGTTTACTTTAGCCCACCGGTGGCTGTAGGCGAAATCCGGTTCAGCAGCGGTGGCGGACCGGGGTGGGGCGGGTGTGGTCCAGGGCCACGAGGAGGGCGGCCAGGGTGTAGATCGCGAGGCCCAGGAGGAGGGCGTTGGCCAGGGTGCTGCGGTAGCCGTGGGCGGCTGCGTCCAGGAAGGGGTAGAGGTAGCGGGCCGGGTGGGAGGGTGGGAGGGACGCCGCTCGGATGAAGGAGAAGACCAGGTAGGCCAGGGGGTAGAGGAGCCAGGACGCGGTCTGGCGCAGGTGCAGGCGGGCCGCGGGGGTGAGCAGGAGCCAGTCCAGCAGGACTGCCGCCGGGATCACCGTGTGGAGGACCTGTAGTACCGCCCACTGGGCGTGCCAGCGTTCCGGGGCCGTCGTCGCGCCGGTCATGGAGAACGGGGGCGTCGTGTGGGCCAGGAGCAGGTGGTGGACCAGCGCCGCGGTCAGGATGTAGAGGAGCGCGGCGCCTGTTACCGCGGAGGGCAGCGGGGCGGCGGCCCCGCCAGGCTCTGCGCGCCGACAGGAGCATCACCACGGCCAGCAGGACGTTGGCCTGGACGCTGAAGTAGCTCAGGCTGTGGGCCGGGGTGCTCAGCAGGGCTTCCAGCGCGACACCGCCGGCCGCCGCCACGGCGATGACGAGGCGGAACACCGCGACCTGGGGGCGGCGGACCGGGGCCACCACCGCCGTGGCCGGGACCGGGGCGGGCAGTAGCAGGGGCGGGCCCGGGATCGCGGGCAGGTCCGGGATGTCCCTGGGTATCGGGGCGGTCATGCCCTCACGCTAGGAGCGGGGGAGGGGAACGGCGAGGCGGACTGGGCCGGGTGGGTTACGGCCGCTGTCGCCTTCCCCGGCGTTGCCGATTCCCGCCGGACGCGCGAGGCGCGTCCTGCCGTGCGACCGCCTGGAGGGACGCGCGAGGTGCGTACCTCCAGGCGGGCCCATGGCGTCGATGCCTCCGCCCGGTGCCGCAAGGGGCTCGCCCGGTGGGCTACGGCCGCCTCTCCGCCCGGTGCGTCCTACTCCCTGCCCACCAGCGTCAGCAGTGTCGCCTCCGGGGGGCAGGCGAAGCGGACCGGGGTGTAGCGGTTGGTGCCGCAGCCTGCTGAGACGTGGAGGTAGGACGTGCGGCCCTCGGCCGTGTGGGTGGAGAGGCCCTTCACGCGGTCCGTGTCCAGGTCGCAGTTGGTGACCAGGGCGCCGTAGAAGGGGATGCAGAGCTGGCCGCCGTGGGTGTGGCCGGCCAGGACCAGGGGGTAGGCGTCCGCCGTGAACGCGTCCAGGACCCGCAGGTACGGGGCGTGGACCACGCCGAGGGCGAAGTCGTACGTCCCCGACGGGCCGCCCGCCACCCGGGCGTACCGGTCGCGCTTGATGTGGGGGTCGTCCAGGCCGGTCAGCTCGATGGAGACGCCCTCGATCTTCAGGACGCCCCGCGTGTTCGTCAGGTTGAGCCAGCCCGCCTCGTCGAAACCGTCCCGCAGGTCCTCCCAGGGGTTGTGGATGACGCCCACCGCAGGCGCGTTGCCGTTCAGCCCGTGGCGTCCGTTGGTCTTCTCCAGCAGGTAGCGGGCGGGGTTGCGCAGCTTGGGGCCGTAGTAGTCGTTGGACCCGAAGACGTACGCGCCCGGGAACTCCATCAGGGGGCCCAGCGCGTCCAGGACCTCGGGGACGCCCTCGGGATCCGACAGGTTGTCGCCCGTGTTGATCACGAAGTCGGGGCGCAGGCCGGCCAGTGACCGCAGCCAGCGCTGCTTCTTGCGCTGGCCGCCGACCATGTGGATGTCGGAGACCTGGAGGACGCGCAGGGGGCGCATGCCCGGGGGCAGGACCGGGACGGTGACCCGTCGCAGGCGGAAGGACCGGGCCTCGAAGCCCGCCGCATACAGCAGACCGGCGGAGCCGGCCGCCACGATGCCCAGGGGGATTCCGTATCGCGCGCGCATGTCCCCATCGTGTCAGACCGGTTGGCCGGGGCGAGACCGGCCACCGGATAAATGAGCGGGCGTACCGGGCCGGGCACCTGCGACAATCGGGCCCATGACCACCACGCTCAAGTCGAAGCTGCACGACGACCTCAACGCCGCGATCAAGGGGCGCGACGAGCTGCGCTCCTCGACGCTCCGGCTGACGCTCACCGCGATCACCAAGGAGGAGGTCGCGGGCGAGGAGAAGCGCGAGCTTTCGGACGACGAGGTGCTCAAGGTGATCGCCCGTGAGGCGAAGAAGCGCCGTGAGGCCGCGGAGGCCTTCGCGCAGGGCGGCCGTGCCGAGCAGGCCGAGCGGGAGAAGGCGGAGGGCGAGGTGCTCGCCGGGTATCTGCCCAAGCAGCTGTCCGACGACGAGCTGGACACCATCGTCGCCCACGCCGTGGAGGAGGCGAAGGCGGCCGGCGCCGAGGGGCCGCGGGCCATGGGCGCCGTCATGAAGATCGTGAACCCGAAGGTGGCCGGTCTGGCCGAGGGCGGCCGGGTCGCCGCCGCGGTGAAGCGCCGGCTCCAGGGCTGAGCCATGAGCTATGGGGCGCGGCTGCCCCTGGGCTGAGTCGCGGGAAATCGTTGTCGAGGGCGGAGTCGCGGGAAATCGCTGCCCCAGGGTCGAGTCGCAAGGGATGGTTGAGCCGCGAGAGATGGCTGTCCCAGGGCCGAGCCGCTGCCGCGCTGCCCGACCCCCGACCCTTCGACTTCACGACCGCGAGGCCGCACCCGGGGACACCGGTGCGGCCTCGCGGTCGTGAAGCGCTCGTTTCGGGCGCTCGTGTCGCGGTCGTGTCGCGCGCCGCGGCTAGCCCCGGCGGCCGCCGTTTCCGTTGCCGTGGCCGTTGTTGCCGCCGTTCGTCTGGCCCTCGAAGAAGTTGCCGGGGAGGGAGAACGTCGGTGTCGGCAGGGTGCCGCCGATGCCGCCGGTGCTCTGGTCACCCGTCGTGCCCCCGGCGGTCGTGCCCCCGTCCGTCAGACCGCCGATCAGCCCGCCGGTCACCTGCCCCGTCGCGGTCCCGTTGTCCCCGTTGTTGCCGTCGTCCGTCCTCCCGTCCCCTTTTCCCTGATCACCCCCGTTGTGGGTGTCGTCGGGGATGTCGATCAGATGGAAGTCCGGTGCGGGCTTGCCGTCCAGGGCGCCGGACATCATGTCGCGCCAGATCGGGCCGGGCACCTCACCGCCGTAGACCTTGGCGTGCGGGACACCGCCGATGGTGATGTCGACCATCCGGCGCTTGTGCTGCGGGTCGCCGACCCAGACCGCGCCGGCCATGTTCGGGGTGTAGCCGACGAACCAGGCCGCGTAGCGCTCGTCCGTCGTACCCGTCTTGCCCGCGCTCGGGCGGCTGCCGAGACCGGCCTCCTGGCCCGTGCCGTCCTCGACCACGCCCTTGAGGAGCGTGCTCACCGTGTCGGCGGTGTTCTCCGACATCGCCCGCGAGCAGGTCGACCTCGGCACCTCCAGGGACTTCTGCTCGCTGCCCACCTTCTGGGTGATCGAGTCGATGGCGACCGGCGTGCAGTACATCCCGCGCGCGGCGAAGGTGGCGTACGCGTTCGCCATCGTCAGCGGGGACATCTCCTGGGTGCCGAGCGCGATGGAGGGCGCCTGCTGGACCTTGCGGCCGTCCGCGCGCTGCACGCCCATCCTGTGGGCCATATTGATCACCGGGCAGATGCCGATGTCGCTGATCAACTGCACGTAGTAGGTGTTGACCGACTTGGCGGTCGCCTCCTTCATGCCGTACGGGCCGTGCTCCGACTCGTTCTCGTTGGTCAGCTTCGTGGGCCGGCTCGGGTCGTCGTGCCAAGTTTTGCCGTCGCACGCGGACACCGGGCTGGGGTACGCCATCTCGTACGGCGACGAGTACTCCTGCGTCGGGGGCTTCCCGCCCTCGATGGCCGCCGCGGCGACGATCGGCTTGAACGTGGAACCGGGCTGGTAGCCGGCGCCGCCGCCCATGCCCTGGTTCACGGAGAGGTTGATCGTCGTCTCGTGGTTCTTGGTGTTGACGCCGTACGGACGGGACTGGCCCATCGCGAGGATCTTGCCGGTGCCGGGCTCCACGACGGTCGCGGCGGTGGCCACGGAGTCGCTCTCGTAGACGTGGTCCTTGAGGGACGCCTGCACGGAGCGCTGGGCCTGCGGGTCGAGCGTCGTACGGATCGTCAGGCCGCCCCGGTTCCAGAGCTTCGACCGCGCTTCCCTCGTCCTGCCGAAGGACTTGTCGGTGAGGAGGATCTGACGGACGTAGTCACAGAAGAAACCGGCGCCCTTCACGGCGGTGATGCAGCCGTTCTTGGGGTGACTGGGGTCCAGCTCGACCGGCTTCTCCTTGGCCTCGTCGGCCTCCTTCTGGGAGATGTCGCCGACCTCCGCCATCCGCTGGAGCACGGTGTTGCGGCGCTTGGCGGCCTCGGCCTCGTCGTTCACCGGGTCGTAGCGGCTCGGTGACTGCACGATGCCGGCCAGGAGGGCCGACTCCTGGAGGTTCAGGTTCTTGGCGTGCTTGGAGAAGTAGCGCTGGGCGGCGGCCTCGACGCCGTAGGCCTGCTCGCCGAAGAAGGTGATGTTCAGGTAGTTCTCGAGGATCTTCTTCTTGCCGAGCTTGTCCTCGATCTGGATGGCGTACTTCAGCTCGCGGATCTTGCGGCCCAGGGTCTGCTGGGTGGCCTCGGCGACCTTCGTCGGGTCGTCACCGGCCTCCTCGATGAAGTAGTTCTTCACCAGCTGCTGGGTGAGCGTGGAGGCACCCTGGGCGACCCCGCCGCTCTGCGCGTTCTTGTTCATGGCGCGCAGCACACCCTTGAGGTCGACCGCGCCGTGCTGGTAGAAGCGCGAGTCCTCGATCGCGACGATCGCCTTCTGCATGTACGGCGAGATGTCCTTGAGGTCGACCACCGTACGGTCGCGGGAGTAGACGGTCGCGATCTGTTTGCCCCGGTTGTCCAGGATGGTCGTGCGCTGACTTAGCTGGGGACTCTTGAGGTTGGCCGGGATCTCGTCGAAGCTCTGCACCGATCCCTTGGCCGCGAGGCCCAGCGCGCCGGCCGCGGGCAGCGCGATGCCCGCCAGCACGGCTCCGGCGAGCACACTGACACCGAGGAACTTGGCGGCCTGCTGCGTTGGCGACAGACCGCCACCCGAGCGCTTCTTTGGCATGGGGGCAGCCTAATCCGTACTGTTGAGCGTTCCTAAGGAGCGACCGTGTCGGCACGGCGAAGCGGGATGTACGCGTTCCCGTTCGCCGGACACGCATGCAGGCGTTGGCCTAAGCTGCTCTCGACTGTCACAGCGATGCGGTCACGTACGTACTACGTCCGGCGACCCCGAATCGTTCCGGTCGTAGCCCGGAACAACCGGGGCGCGTGCCCGTTTTCCGGGCCTTGCGCGCCCGAATCCGCCTCCTGTGTCACCTGGTGCCCGATGTGGCGCACCGCAGCCGTCCCGGTTTGCCGGGATGGTCGCGCTTGTCGCCAGCTCACTCCCGCGGGTGATCTGCCGCTTACCCATAGTCCGTTCGGGCCATCCAAGATTGGGCCCGAAGGGGGTGTTGCGCTGTGTCGACCTTCCGTAACGTCCTCAACTGGCGGCGGTGAATATGCCGCTGCCGCCGTGGGGGAGCCTCGATTCGGGAGAGGACGGCGCCGGTATGGGCTGGGTAACCGACTGGAGTGCGCAGGCTGCCTGCCGCACTACTGATCCGGATGAACTGTTCGTTCAGGGAGCAGCGCAGAACAGGGCCAAGGCGGTGTGCACCGGGTGCCCGGTGCGCACGGAGTGCTTGGCGGACGCGCTGGACAACCGTGTGGAGTTCGGCGTGTGGGGAGGCATGACGGAGCGGGAGCGCCGCGCACTGCTGCGCCGGCGGCCCACTGTGACATCCTGGCGCAGGCTGCTGGAGACCGCCCGCTCGGAGTACGAGCGAGGCGTCGGGATCGTGTCCCTCGACAGCGACGAGATCTACGAGAACTATGCGGCGGTGAGCTGACGGCATCCCCCGGGCACACCATTCGGAGCGCACCGTTCTGGCAGGCCCCTCCCGGCGAACCATCCGTGCGCCCGCGTGCGCCGCACACCTGTGCGTCGACGCCCGTCGCGCAGGGACTGACGTCCGCCGCGTACGGCGCCTGCGACCGTCGCACTTGCGCCGGTGCCCTCGCATTTGTGCCGGTGCCCCTCGCCGGTGAAAACCGCTGCTCGTGCGCCGGGCCGGCGGGGTGCCGGTGACCGCCGCTCACATGCGCCTGCCATGCCATGCCATGCGTGCCGTGGGCGCGGCGTGCGTGCCTACGGGTGTCCCGGCCGCCCGTTCGCCAGCCGGTCGCCGATGGCCCTCAGGCCCGTGAGGTCGTGGACGTCGCCGGGCAGTGCGGGCACTTCCACCACCGCCACCTCGGGGTGGCGGGCGGCGAAACGGTCCCTCGTGCGCTGCTCGCGCGAGAGTAGCTGGATGCGCTCGGCGTGCAGCCTCAGCAGGGCCGCGGTGAGTTGGTCTACGGAGCATTCCGCGTCGGCGGGGGAGCCTTCCTCGGCGGCAGCGGCCGGGACGGCGGCTGCGGTCTCGGATGCGGGAGATGGTGAACTGCCGTACGGGTCGGGAGAGTTACGAAGTCCAGCTTTCCCGTCCCCCTGATCCACAATGCGGGCGTCCTCAAGATTTTCCGCGGCGGCCAGCGCCCGCTCGGCCGACAGGCCGCCGGCCCCGCTGCCGTGGACCCGGTTGAGCACCAGGCCGACCAGGGGCATGTGCTCCGCGGCCAGCCGCTCCACGAAGTACGCGGCCTCGCGCAGCGCGTCCCGCTCCGGGGCCGCCACCACCAGGAACGCCGTGCCAGGTGCCTGGAGCAGCTTGTAGGTGGCGTCCGCGCGCGTACGGAACCCGCCGAAGGTGGTGTCCATCGCGGCCACGAAGGTCTGGACGTCCTTCAGTAGCTGGCCGCCCAGCAGCTTGCCCAGTGTGCCGGTCATCATCGACATGCCGACGTTCAGGAACTTCATGCCCGCGCGCCCGCCCAGCTTGGCGGGCGCGGTCAGCAGGCGGATGAGACGGCCGTCCAGGAAGGAACCCAGCCGCTTGGGCGCGTCCAGGAAGTCCAGCGCCGAACGGGACGGCGGGGTGTCCACGACGATCAGGTCCCACTCGTCCTTCGCCCGTAGCTGGCCCAGCTTCTCCATCGCCATGTACTCCTGCGTGCCCGCGAAGCCCGCCGAGAGCGACTGGTAGAAGGGATTCGCGAGAATCGCGGCGGCCCGCTCGGAGTCGGCGTGCGCCTCCACGACCTCGTCGAAGGTGCGCTTCATGTCGAGCATCATGGCGTGCAGCTCGCCGTCGCCCTCCGTGCCCTTCACCCGGCGCGGCACGTTGTCGAGCGAGTCGATGCCCATCGACTGGGCCAGCCGTCTGGCCGGGTCGATGGTCAGGACGACCACCTTGCGGCCCCGCTCGGCGGCCCGCAGTCCGAGGGCCGCCGCGGTCGTCGTCTTGCCCACACCGCCCGAGCCGCAGCACACCACGATCCGGGTCTTCGGGTCGTCCAGCAACGGATCGACGTGGAGCACGCGCGCGGGGGAGAGAGGGCGGCCGGTGTCCACCGCCTCGGCGGCCCCCCGTGCCTCGGCCGGATCCGGACTCATGACAACCCCTGCTTCCGCAGCTCGGTGGCGAGTTCGTACAGGCCCGCCAGGTCCATGCCCTCGGCGAGCAGCGGCAGTTCGTCCAGCGGCAGACCCAGCTCGCCGAGGGCCGCGCGCTGCTCCTGCTCCAGCGCGTACCGCTCGGCGTACTCCGCGGCCTGGGCCAGCAGCGGGCCCACCAGCCTCTCGGCGTTCCCGCCCCGCCGGGCCCCGCCCAGACCGGCGGCAGAGAGCGCCCGCGCAACCGATGAACGCTCCACGTCCCGTACGAGTTCCAGGTCGTTCGCGTCCAACACCTGCGGCCGGACCATGTTCACGATGACCCGGCCCACCGGCAACCGTGCCGCGCGCAGTTCGGCGATGCCGTCGGCGGTCTCCTGGACCGGCATCTCCTCCAGCAGCGTCACCAGGTGCACCGCCGTCTCCGGCGACTTCAGCACCCTCATGACCGCCTGTGCCTGATTGTGTATCGGGCCGATCTTGGCGAGACCCGCCACCTCGTCGTTGACGTTCAAGAAGCGGGTGATGCGGCCGGTCGGCGGGGCGTCCATGACGACGTAGTCGTAGACGAACCGTCCGCTCTTGTCCTTGCGGCGCACCGCCTCGCACGCCTTGCCGGTCAGCAGGACGTCCCTGATGCCGGGGGCGATGGTGGTGGCGAAGTCGATGGCGCCGAGCTTCTTCAGGGCTCTGCCGGCCCCGCCCAGCTTGTAGAACATCTGGAGGTAGTCCAGAAGGGCCAGTTCCGGGTCCATGGCGAGGGCGTACACCTCCCCGCCACCCGGAGCGACCGCGATCTTGCGCTCCTCATACGGCAACGCCTCCGTCTCGAAGAGCTGTGCGATGCCCTGCCGGCCCTCGACCTCCACGAGAAGCGTCCGCTTCCCCTCGGTCGCGAGGGCCAGCGCGAGGGCTGCGGCGACCGTCGTCTTTCCGGTCCCGCCCTTGCCGCTGACGACCTGGAGCCTGCTCACGTCCTCGAGCCTAACCAGTCCGGTCGACGAGCACGCGGGAGGCTGTGGATAACGGAGGTCCGGCCCCTCCCGGCACAGCGGCTACAGTCGGCCCCATGACCAAGTGGGAATACGCAACCGTGCCGCTGCTCGTCCATGCCACGAAGCAGATTCTGGACACCTGGGGCGAGGACGGCTGGGAGCTCGTCCAGGTCGTGCCCGGGCCGAACAATCCGGAACAGCTCGTGGCCTACCTGAAGCGGGAGAAGCAGGCGTGAGCGCGGTCGAGGCCAGGCTGGCCGAACTGGGACTGACCCTGCCGGACGTCGTACCGCCGCTGGCCGCGTACCAGCCGGCCGTGCAGTCCGGTGTGTACGTGTACACCTCCGGCCAGCTTCCGATGGTCCAGGGCAAACTGCCGGTCACCGGCAAGGTGGGCGCCGAGGTCACGCCGGAGGAGGCCAAGGAGCTGGCCCGTACGTGTGCGCTGAACGCCCTGGCCGCCGTGAAGTCCGTCGCAGGCGACCTGGACCGCATCGCGCGCGTGGTGAAGGTCGTCGGCTTCGTCGCCTCGGCGTCCGACTTCACCGGGCAGCCCGGTGTCGTCAACGGTGCCAGCGAGCTGCTCGGCGAGGTCCTCGGTGACAAGGGCGTGCACGCCCGCAGCGCCGTCGGGGTCGCGGTGTTGCCGCTGGACGCGCCGGTCGAGGTCGAGATCCAGGTCGAGCTGGCCCAGTGATCCCGCCGAGGCGTCGCTGACCTCGGTACCTCTCGAACATTCGCCCTGCACGGGATAGCCTCCGGCCATGGCGAACGGTCAGTGGTACCCCCCGGAGTGGCCGGACCGCATCCGCGCCCTCGCGGACGGCACTCTCACCCCGGTGTCCCCCCGGCGCGCGGCCACGGTGCTGCTCCTGCGGGACACCGTCGCCGGTCCGGCCGTCCACATGCTGCGCAGACGCGCCTCCATGGCCTTCGCCGGAGGCGCGTACGCGTATCCCGGCGGCGGTGTCGACCCGCGCGACGACGACCGCCGGGTCCGCTGGGCGGGACCCACGCGCGCGTGGTGGGCGGAACGGCTCGGCATCGACGAGGCGGGCGCCCAGGCCGTCGTGTGCGCGGCTGTCCGCGAGACCTACGAGGAGGCCGGCGTGCTCCTCGCCGGGCCCGGCCCGGACTCGGTCGTCGGCGACACCACCGGCGACGACTGGGAGGCCGACCGCGCGGCCCTGGTCGCGCGTGAGCTGTCCTTCGCCGAGTTCCTCGACCGGCGCGGCCTGGTGCTGCGCTCGGACCTGCTGGGTGCCTGGACCCGCTGGATCACCCCGGAGTTCGAGGCCCGCCGCTACGACACGTGGTTCTTCGTGGCCGTCCTCCCCGAGGGGCAGCGCACCCGGAACGCCTCCACGGAGGCCGACCGCACGGTGTGGATCCGCCCGGAGGAGGCCGCCGCCGGGTACGACAGGGGCGAGCTGCTGATGATGCCGCCCACCATCGCCACCCTGCGCCAGCTGCTGCCGTACGCCACCGCCGCCGAGGCGCTCGCCGCCGCTCCCGCGCGCGACATGACCCCGGTCCTGGCCCGGGCCCGCCTGCGAGACGGCGAGATCGTCCTCTCCTGGCCCGGGCACGACGAGTTCACCAAACACGTCCCGACCGCCGCGACGACGGCTGGGACGCCCGCTGAGGCGGCCCTCAGGACGACGAGTGAGACGTTCGCCGAGAAGACCGCCATGACCGCTGCCGAGACGCCGTCCGCAGAGAAGAGCGCTGCGACGGATTCCGAGGCGCCGTCCGCTGAGAAGACCGCTGCGACGGCCACCGAGACGGTGACCGCTGAGAAGACCGGTGGAGGCCCCGCATGACCGACGCAGCCGCCCTGCCGGGCCAGCCCCGCGGCGGGGTCCTCTCCGGCCCCGCCACCGAACGGGCCGTCAACGTCCTCGCGCCCAACGCCTCTGCGATGACCCTGGACGGCACCAACACCTGGATCGTCGCCGAGCCCGACTCCGACCTCGCCGTGGTGATCGACCCGGGCCCGCTGGACGACGGCCATCTGCGCAACGTCTTGGACACCGCCGAGAAGGCCGGCAAGCGCATAGCCCTGACCCTGCTCACCCACGGCCACCCCGACCACGCCGAGGGCGCCGTCCGTTTCGCCGAGCTGACCGGTACGCGCGTGCGTGCCCTGGATCCGGCGCTGCGGCTCGGCGACGAGGGCCTGGCCGCCGGCGACGTGGTCACCACCGGGGGCCTGGAGCTGCGCGTCGTACCGACCCCCGGGCACACCGCGGACTCGCTGTCCTTCCATCTACCGGCCGACCGGGCCGTGCTGACGGGCGACACCGTCCTCGGCCGCGGTACGACGCTCGTGGCACACCCCGACGGACGGCTCGGCGACTACCTGGACTCCCTGCGGCGGCTGCGGGCCCTGACGGTGGACGACGGCGTGCGCACCGTCCTGCCGGGCCACGGGCCGGTCCTGGACGACGCCCAGGGCGCCGTCGAGTTCTACCTGGCCCACCGCGCCCACCGGCTCGCGCAGGTGGAGACAGCGGTCGAGAACGGCCACCGCGCCCCGGCCGAGGTCGTCGCCCACGTGTACGCCGACGTGGACCGCTCGCTGTGGCCGGCGGCGGAGCTGTCGGTGCGGGCCCAGCTGGACTACCTCAGCGAGCACGGGCTGATCTAGTCAGGCCGCGGGGCCCGGCTGCGCGTGCAGCCGGGCCCCGGGCCGTGGTGCAACCGGCGTCAGCGGGACCTCTTGGCCAGCCGCTCGACGTCCAGCAGGATGACGGCCCGCGCCTCCAGGCGCAGCCACCCGCGCTGGGCGAAGTCGGCCAGGGCCTTGTTCACGGTCTCGCGGGAGGCGCCGACCAGCTGGGCCAGCTCCTCCTGGGTCAGGTCGTGGACGACGTGGATGCCCTCCTCGGACTGCACGCCGAAGCGGCGGGAGAGGTCCAGCAGGGCCCGCGCCACGCGGCCGGGCACGTCCGAGAAGACCAGGTCGGACATCGCGTCGTTGGTCTTGCGCAGCCGGCGGGCGACGGCGCGCAGCAGGGCGCCGGCCACCTCCGGGCGGGCGTTCAGCCAGGGCTGGAGGTCACCGTGCCCGAGGCCGAGCAGCTTGACCTCGGTCAGCGCGGTCGCCGTTGCCGTACGGGGGCCGGGGTCGAAGAGCGACAGTTCGCCGATCAGCTCACCGGGTCCGACGACGGCGAGCATGTTCTCGCGGCCGTCGGGGGAGGTGCGGTGCAGCTTCACCTTGCCCTCGGTGACCACGTACAGCCGGTCTCCGGGGTCGCCCTCGTGGAACAGCGAGTCGCCGCGAGCGAGGGTCACCTCACTCATGGAGGCGCGAAGCTCCGCGGCCTGCTCGTCGTCGAGTGCCGCGAAGAGCGGGTTGCGCCGCAGAACGTCGTCCACGAGTTTCTCCTTGTCGACCTGCTCAGGGGATGGTGCTCCCCGCGTGCCAGGGGACCGTGTTCCCCGTTTTGCCGGACGGTCCAAACAGTGTGATCTGTCACAAGGATGCCGCACACGTGTCCCGGGGTAAGCGTCAGGGGTCCAATCGGGGGCCGGTACGCCGGGTCCGGAGCGGATCATGATGCCGGGCTCTAGGCTGGCCGGGTATCCAAATTGCCGGTGAGAGCACAGGCCGAGGGGGCTGGGCGGGTGGTTGTACGTCGGGATTCCGCCGTGGGCGAACAGGTCCCCGAAGAAAGTAATAAAACAGACAAATCGACTAAAAAGGTTGTCGACGTCGTGGAGAAGGCCGCGCCCGCCAAGAAGACCGCGAAGAAGGTCGCCAAGAAGGCCGCCAAGAAGGCGACGAGCGGGAAGAAGCCCGTCGAGAATGCGGTGAGCGGGAAGAAGCCCGCCCAGAAGGCGGCCGTGGAGAGGACCGTCCCCGCCGGAGGGCCACCGGCCGGTGGCGAGTCCCGTACCGCCCTGGTCCGCCGCGCCCGCCGCATCAACCGCGAGCTGGCCGAGGTGTACCCGTACGCCCACCCGGAGCTGGACTTCGAGAGTCCCTTCCAGTTGCTCGTCGCCACCGTGCTGTCGGCCCAGACCACCGACCTGCGGGTCAACCAGACGACCCCGGCGCTCTTCGCGAAGTACCCCACCCCGGAGGACCTCGCCGCCGCCAACCCGGAGGAGGTCGAGGAGATCCTGCGCCCCTGCGGTTTCTTCCGGGCCAAGACCAGGTCGGTGATAGGGCTCTCCAAGGCCCTCGCCGAGGACTTCGGCGGTGAGGTGCCCGGCAGGCTGGAGGACCTGGTCAAGCTGCCGGGAGTGGGCCGCAAGACGGCCTTCGTCGTCCTCGGCAACGCGTTCGGCCGGCCCGGGATCACCGTGGACACGCATTTCCAGCGGCTGGTCCGGCGCTGGCGGTGGACCGACGAGACCGATCCCGACAAGATCGAGGCCGCCATCGGCGCGCTCTTCCCGAAGTCCGACTGGACCGACCTGTCCCACCACGTCATCTGGCACGGCCGCCGCATCTGCCACGCCCGCAAGCCCGCCTGCGGTGCCTGCCCCGTCGCGCCGCTCTGCCCGGGCCTACGGTGAGGGCGAGACCGATCCCGAGAAGGCGACGAAGCTGCTGAAGTACGAGAAGGGCGGCTTCCCCGGCCAGCGGCTCAAGCCCCCGCAGGCCTACCTGGACGCGGGCGGCAGGCCGGCGCCGCCGCTGGGGGCCGCGTGACGGAACGATCCCGGGCCCCTCGGGCGTTGGAGGGGGCAGAGCGACGGGGGGTGGCGATGAAGGCCAGTGACACGCAGGGCGGTGCGGTGGCGCTCAGCGAGGAGGGGCTGCCGGACTGGCTGGATCCCGTGGCGCGTGCCGCCGAGACGGTCCGGCCGCTCCAGCTGAGCCGCTTCCTGCCGCCGGAGAACGGCTCGGGACGGCAGTCGGCCGTGCTGATCCTGTTCGGCGAGGGCGAGCGCGGCCCCGAGCTGCTGCTCATGGAGCGCGCGGGCTCGCTGCGCTCGCACGCCGGCCAGCCGTCCTTCCCGGGCGGCGCGCTGGACCCGCAGGACGGCGACCCGCACGGCGAGGGACCCCTGCGGGCCGCGCTGCGCGAGGCCGAGGAGGAGACCGGGCTCGACCCGTCCGGTGTGCAGCTCTTCGGCGTGCTGCCCCGGCTGTACATCCCGGTCAGCGGCTTCGTCGTCGCCCCGGTGCTCGGCTGGTGGCGCGAGCCCAGCCCGGTCGGCGTGGTCGACCCGAACGAGACCGCGCGGGTCTTCACCGTGCCCGTGGCGGATCTCACGGACCCCGTCAACCGTGCCACCGCGGTGCACCCCAGCGGCCACCGCGGTCCGGCATTCCTGGTCGAATCGGCCCTCGTCTGGGGCTTCACGGCCGGAGTGATCGACCGCCTGCTGCACTACGCGGGCTGGGAGCGCCCCTGGGACCGGGAGAAGCAGGTCCCGCTCGACTGGCGCGCATGACAGGGTGATCCCGTGCTGTGTCTTCCGGGGACGCCGTGTCCCTCAGCCACTGCGCGGCGTGCCGGACCCCCGGCCGGGCCGCGGGGACCGGAGTGAGTAGGCGAGGCCTGAAGCGGTGAACGTGCTGGACATCCTGTTGCTGGTCGCGGCCGTGTGGTTCGCGGTGGTGGGCTACCGTCAGGGCTTCGTCGTCGGCGTCCTGTCGGTGATCGGCTTCCTGGGCGGTGGCCTCGTCGCCGTGTACTCGCTGCCCCTCATCTGGGACGCCGTGACGGAGAAGAGGGACGTCGGCACGACCGCCGCCGTCGTCGCCGTGGTCGTCGTCATCGTCTGCGCCTCCGTCGGCCAGGCGCTGACCACCCACCTCGGCAACAAGCTGCGCCGGCAGATCACCTGGTCACCGGCGCGCGCCCTGGACGCCACCGGTGGAGCGCTGGTCAACGTCGTCGCGATGCTGCTGGTCGCCTGGCTGATCGGCTCCGCGCTCGCCGGGACGACCCTGCCGACGCTCGGCAAGGAGGTCCGAGGCTCCAAGGTGCTCCTCGGCGTGTCCCGGGCGCTGCCGACGCAGGCCGACACCTGGTTCGCGGACTTCTCCTCCGTGCTCGCCCAGAACGGCTTCCCGCAGGTCTTCAGCCCGTTCGCCAACGAGCCGATCAAGGACGTACAGCCGCCGGACCCGGCCCTCGCGCGCAGCCCGGTCGCCTCCGAGGCCCAGCGTTCCATCGTCAAGGTCACCGGCACGGCCCAGAGCTGCGGCAAGGTCCTGGAGGGCACCGGCTTCGTGTTCGCCGACCGCCGGGTGATGACCAACGCGCACGTCGTCGGGGGCGTGGACGCGCCGAGCGTGCAGATAGGCGGTGAGGGCCGCTCCTACGACGCGAAGGTCGTCCTGTACGACTGGAAGCGCGACATCGCCGTCCTCGACGTCCCGAACCTGAGGACGGCCGCGCTGAAGTTCTCCGCGCGGGACGCGTCCGGCGGTGACGGCGCGATCGTCGCGGGCTTCCCGGAGAACGGCGCCTACGACGTGCGCGCCGCGCGCGTGCGCGGGCGCATCACGGCCAACGGCCCGGACATCTACCACCGCGGCACGGTCCGCCGCGACGTCTACTCGCTGTACGCGACCGTCCGCCAGGGCAACTCCGGCGGCCCGCTGCTGACGCCGGACGGCAAGGTGTACGGCGTGGTGTTCGCCAAGTCCCTCGACGACGCGGACACCGGCTACGCGCTCACGGCGGACGAGATCCGGGCCGACATCAGACAGGGGCGTACCGCGAACGAGCAGGTCGGCACGGATAGCTGCGCCCTGTAGGCGGGCGGCGTGCGCTCAGCCGCGCGGATGACGCAGCCGCACCGAGACCCAGCGGGCCCGACGGCGCAGGATGCGCGGAATGCCCACTCGGAGGTCCGCTTCCGCGACCTGCGCGGTGCCTCGCCGGGGCGTGCTCAGGCGGGTGGCCGAGCGGCGGGTGCGGGGTGCGTCACTGTAGTCCTGCGTCCAGCCCATACCCCGACGTGTGCCCCCGCCCCAAGGTCCATAACCGCCTGGGCGCCGCCCAATTGGCCTATGCGGCGGGCATGAGCCGTACGGGTGACAAGTGTTCAGGAAACCGGATACTCAGTGCATCGTTTCTTCACCGCGCGGTCACCGGCCGGACGCCGGCTCCTCAGCGGTCGGGTTCGGGGTCCTTCAGCCAGTTGACCAGCTCGGTGGAGAAGGCCGCCGGGTCCTCCTCGTGCGGGAAGTGGCCGAGCCCGTCGAACAGCCGCCAGCGGTAGGGGGCTTCGACGTACTCACCGGAGCCGGCCGCGCTGCGCGTCCGGGCGACCGGGTCCAGCGAGCCGTGCAGATGCAGGGTCGGCACCCGCACCGGCCGCTTCATCCGGCGGTAGAACTGCACGCCGTCCGGGCGGGCCAGCGAGCGCATCAGCCAGCGGTACGGCTCGATCGCGCAGTGCGCGGTGGACGGGATGCACATGGCCCGCTGGTACGTCTCCACGGCCGCGTCGTCCGGCAGCCGCGGCCCGGACCACTCCCGGATCAGCCGGCCCGTCAGGGCGCCCGCGTCGGCGGTGAGTTGACGTTCGGGGATCCACGGCCGCTGGAACCCCCAGATGTAGGAGCCGGCGGCCGTCTGCCGGGCGTCCCGGAGCATCGCCGCGCGCCAGCGCCGCGGGTGCGGCATCGACACCACGGCGAGGCGCCGGACCAGCTTGGGCCGCATGGCCGCCGCCGTCCACGCCAGATATCCGCCGAGGTCGTGGCCGACCAGCGCGGCGTCCGGCTCGCCCAGCGAGCGGATGACGCCGGTGACGTCGAGGGCCAGGTTGGCGGGGTCGTACCCGCGGGGCGTGCGGTCGCTGCCGCCGACGCCCCGCAGGTCCATCGCCACCGCCCGGTAGCCCGCGTCGGCGAGCGCGGTGAGCTGGTGCCGCCACGTCCACCAGAACTGCGGGAAGCCGTGCAGGAGCAGCACCAGGGGGCCGTCGCCGAGTTCGGCGATGTGGAAGCGCGCGCCGTTCGCGGCGACGTCCCTGTGCGTCCAGGGACCTTCGATCCGTACGGCGGAGGGGGCGGCGGGGTCCGTCATGACGACGAGCGTGCCACAGCCTCGATGGCCGCGGGCGCCCGGTCCTCGGGCAGCTCGGGGCGCGGGTGCGGCTTGGCGTTCTGGAGGACGCCGGCCGTCTCCTTCATCGAGGCGGCCGCCTTCTGCGGGCCCTGGCCCTTCTTGGCCTTCTTCGCGAACACCACGCCGATCAGCGCGAGGAGGCCGGCGACCAGCACGTTGGCCGCGAAGGACAGCACGAAGCAGATCGCCAGGTTCCAGTGGCTCCAGGTGCGGATGCCGTACGCGAGGGCGAAGTTGAGCATCGGCAGGGAGAACAGCAGTACCGCGCCCGCCATCGAGAAGGCGCCGCCGCTCACCGCGCCACGTTTCACGTCCTGCTTCAACTGGGCCTTGGCCAGTGCGATCTCGTCGTGCACCAGCGCGGACAATTCGGTCGTCGCCGAGGCGAATAGCTGGCCGATGCTGCGTTCGGCGCCGACCGGGCTGCCGTCGGGTGCGCTCATCGCGTTCTCCCTTAGAGGTCTCTCGTGCCGCAAGTGTGCTGTGTCGTTTGGCCGTCGTGTTCGTACGGCCGGGTGCGGCCGTACGTGTCCGGGTGGCCGGCCGGCCGCCGTGCTCGGGGCCGTCTTGATTTGTACCGTCTCGTCAGATCATGCCGGACGGTCGCCCTCCTCGCCTGCCCCACCCGGTACTTCCGCAAGCCCGTGGCGCGCCTCGGCCGCCCGCTCGGCGGCCAGGCGTCGGTGCTCGGCGGCCTTGTGCTCGTGGATCCGGGCCATCCGCAGGTGGTACGCCGGGTCGTCCTGCTCGTAGATGTCCGGGATGCCGTCGAGGTCGTCGTCGCGGTCCTCCTCCTCGCACAGCCGGCGGTAGCGGGCGTTGCGTATCTTCAGCAGCACCGTCGCCCACGCCGCCGCGATCAGCGATCCGGTGAGGACGGCCGCCTTCGCCTCGGCCGTCAGCCCCGCGTCGCCGTCGAAGGCCAGCTCGCCGATGAGCAGCGAGACGGTGAAGCCGATGCCGGCGAGGGACGCCACCGCGAAAACGTCGGCCCATCGGAGGTCCTCGCCGAGCCGGGCCCGGGTGAAGCGGACGGTCAGCCAGGTGCCCCCGAAGATGCCGACCGTCTTGCCGACGACCAGACCGAGTACGATCCCGAGCGTCTCCGGTCGGGTGAACACGTCCCGCAGGGCCCCGCCGGACACCGGCACGCCGGCGCTGAACAGCGCGAACAACGGGACGGCGAGTCCGGCCGACAGCGGTCGCACCAGGTGCTCGATGCGCTGGCCCGGCGAGTGCCGCTCACCCTCGCGGGTGGTGCAGCGCAGCATCAGGCCCATCGCCACGCCGGCGACGGTGGCGTGCACGCCGCTGTTGTACATCAGCGCCCAGATGACGAGCGCGAGCGGTACGTACACGTACCAGCCGCGTGCCCCCTTGCGCAGCAGCAGCCAGAAGACCACGAGGCCGGCGGCGGCCCCGCCGAGCGCGGCGAAGTTCAGCCGGTCGGTGAAGAAGACCGCGATGATCAGGATCGCGCACAGGTCGTCGACGACCGCGAGGGTGAGCAGGAAGGCGCGCAGGGCACTGGGCAGCGAGGTGCCGATGACCGCGAGCACGGCGAGCGCGAAGGCGATGTCGGTGGCGGTGGGCACCGCCCAGCCCTGGGTGGTGCCGCCGCCGCTGAGGCTGGTCAGGGTGTAGACGAGCGCGGGTACGGCCATCCCGCACAGCGCGGCCACGACGGGCAGCACGGCCGCCCGGGGATCGCGCAGGTCGCCGGCGACCAGCTCGCGCTTGAGTTCGATGCCGGCGACGAAGAAGAACACCGCGAGCAGGCCGTCGGCGGCCCAATGGGCGACGGAGAGGTGCAGGCCGAGGGCGCCGGGGCCGAAGGGGAAGTCGCTCACGGTGTCGTAGCTGTGGCGCAGGGCGGGGATGTTCGCCCAGGCCAGCGCCGCGACCGCGGCGAGCAGCAGCAGGACACCGCCGGTGGTCTCGGTGCGCAGCGCCTCCGCCACGAAGTTCCGCTCGGGCAGGGACAGGCGTCCGAGCGCCTTGCGGGGTGGGTTCGGGGGGCGGGACGGCGCGGTCACGGCAGACCTCCGAGTCGGTACGACGAAGTTCCGGCCGTCGCGGGGATCGCCGACGGCCCTGCCGACCAGACTTCCCGGCACGCCCGAGCTGCCATTTTACCCGGCTATGACATCGATGGCCCGTGGGACGGACGAGCCGTGGGCCCGTGGGACGGACGAGGAGGGGGCGCCCGGTGACCGCACCGGACGCCCCCTCCCCCTGCTGTGGCGCCGTACGGCCTAGTCCTCGTTCGACGCGGCCGGCAGCTTGGCCTGGATGAAATCCATGACCGTGGAGTCCGTGGACCCTGTGCTCTTGCGTCCCCAAGTTCTCCATTTGCTACACCATCGGTCTGACCACCGGAAGCACCGCTCGGAGCGGCACCCACAGCACCCGTGATCCGCATGGGCGGGAGGGAGAACTGCGGTGCAGCCGGCACCTTGCGGTACGGGGCCAGAACCTTCAGCGCCTGCCGGTACTCGCCGCTCTCATCCCACCGCCGGACCGTCCGCCCCGCGCACGTCCTTCCACTTCTGCTTGTAGGACAGGATCGAGGAGACCTTCTCCCACAGCTCGTCGCTCAGCTCGGCCGGCACCTCCGTGCCGGTGTCCCAGTGCCACTTCAAGATCGGGTCCATGTTGCCCGCGCGGTGCACCTTCGCCGTCCCCTCGACCTGGACCTGGATGTCCAGCATCTCGATGAGGTCGGCCTGCTCCCGCTTGGACAGCTTGCCCACCTTGCTGCGCAGCTTGTCCGCGGCGGCCAGCACCCGCAGGGCCACCTCTTCCTCGCCCTCGCAGTCAGCGATCCAGGACTCGACCCGCTCACGCTCCTGGAGAAGGGTGCCCTCCTCCTCCTCCTTGTAGCGGCCTTTCAGCTCCTCGATCTCCTGACGCATCTCCTCGGCGAAGTCGTCGTCGTCCTCGTCGTCGACATCCATCGCCGCGACGAGCCGGGCGATGGACTTCTTCCTGGTCTTGCGCTTCTTCGCCAGCGTCTCGTCGATCTCTGCCAGCCGGCGCCGGTAGGAGTCGAGCCGGTTCGGGGTGGTGCCGAGGGCTTCCTCGATCAGCTCGTGCAGCCGGTCCGGGTCGCTGATCAGGTCGGTCACCTGGGCCATGACTGCCTGCTCGACGTCGTCTGCGTACAGGGGCTGGCACTCGTGCTGGTACTCGACTCCCTCGCGAACCTTCTGGCACCGGTAGTCCTCGGCCACGTCAACCTCGACGCCTTCGCCCCCAAGGTGAGGGGCGCACGAATCGACCGCGCGGGACTGGAGCGGGCGCACCAGCTCATGACGCGCTTCCTGATCCGGGCCACCTACGGCGACATGACCGACGACCAGCAGCGCCACGTCATGCACACCGAGCGCCGCATCGGCGTCGGCCACCTCGGCGTGCAAGGGTTCCTCGCCAAGCAGGGCATCCGCTACTCCGACGCCCCGTACCGGTACGACGTCCGCAACCTGCTGAACGACCTGTATGACGTCGTGCGCGAGGAGGCCCGCGAGTACGCCTTCCAGCTCCGCGTGCCCGAGCCGGTGAAGGTGACGACCGAGGCGCCGACCGGCTCGATCGCGAAGATGCCGGGCGTGACCGAGGGCATCCACCCGATCTACGCCCGCCACTTCAAGCGGCGCGTGCGGTTCTCGATGCCCGACCCGGCGCAGGCCAAGACCGTCGAGGACGCCGTGCTCGCCGGCTTCGAGGTCGAGAAGTGCATCTACGACCAGTCCGGCAACACGATGGTGGTCACCTACCCCACCAAGGACAAGCTGGTCGCCGAGGCCGCCGCGATCATCCAGTCGTGGCTCCCGGACCTGAAGGGCACGACCCTGATGCCGGACGGCACTCGCGCTCAAGCTCCGTACGAGCGGATCACCGAAGAGGAGTTCGCTCAGTACGCAGTGACTTCGGTCGAGGACGTCACCGACGAGGAGTGCTCGACCGGCGCCTGCCCCGTCCGCTGATCACTTCGCCGAATGCTCCTTCTCCTGCTCCGCGGGAGGGGGAGCATTGTCGTCGTTGAAGTCGAAGGGGCCGATCACCTTCACGGCGACGCCCATGATGCCCAGGAAGCCGGCGGCAAACGCCCCGGCGATCGTAAGTCCGGGGGCCTTGAGCGCGACGACCACGGCCGCGCAGGCACCCCCGATGATGATCGCAATACAAAAAGCAAACCCGTACGAGACGAGCCTCTTCTGGTTGGCGGTCACCGAGCTCCCTTCCGCGAGGGGATGCCGGCGCCGAACCGGGGTCCGGTCATTGTGATGACCTTTCGGTGAGAGGGGGACAGAAGCTACCGCGATGTACTCGCGTGTCCTTCTCCCGCCGATCATGGGGCCCCCGCCCCAGGCGGTATCCAATCTGTAGCACGCGGAGGGGGGCCATCAGCACCTCGGACCGAATGTTTTTTCGAGGCACAAAGGCCCTGCCCCAGCGACTCGGGGGGATGCGCTGGGGCAGGGTGCTTTCAGTACACCGCCGGCAACAGGTCGCCGCCAGCGCAGTCCGGGCACGGCACCTGAGTCTGCATGTGACAGGCGGAGCACCCGTCGAACCCCAGGCAGCACGGACACCAGACCAACCGATGGCCGTAGCACGTGCCGCAGATGTCCGAGATGGAGTGCAACCACTCCATGAAGGACGGCGGCCCGTCGTCGTACCCCCTGCGCCCGGCCCGAGGCTTGTCGGCCGGCGGGGCGGTCACTCGCCGGCCTTCAGCCCCTCGTCGTCCATCTCCTCAGCGTCGTCGTCAGGGGTGGGGTCGACGATCCCGAGGCGGATGCCGCGGGACTCGGCCACTCGAAGCGCGTCGGACAGACCCTCGGCCGGACGGGAGGCGATGAACCTCAGCTCGTGGACGCCGAGCTTGTCGGACGCCTCGAGCAGACCGCGAGCCTGGGCCAGCACCTCGCGGCCGTCGCGCATCTGCTCGGCTTCCATCGCGTCCGCCATGCTGGACAACATGCCGCCCTCGCTGGCGGCTGACAGCCAGCACGTCTTGCCGTCGTGAGTCCAGGGCAGCAGTCTCGGCGATCCCACCTTGCCGCTCGCGTCTTCGTGCACTGTTTCGTTCGCCACGCATCCGACGCTACGGAGCTCGCTGACCTGCGTCGATGGCACTTTGGCGGGGCGTCAGACGGAAGTGCCACACAGTGTCACACCGGCAAGTGCACCAGGTCCGCGAGCTCGCGCATGTCGGGCGTGAGGGTGCGCCGCTTGCTCACGATGCGGCCGAGGACGTCGCGGGCGTAGCGCTGGTTCGGCAGCCACTGCGGGGAGCCGGCCCGGATCTTCTGGAAGGTGTCGACGGCCTCGGCGTACTGCCGTAGCTGTGTCTGTGCGCTCGCGACGTCGAGCAGGTGCCTGTTCCGGTTGTTCGAGGTGGGCTTCAGGCTGTCCGCAGGGATGCGCGAGGCCAGGGTGAGCACCTTGTCGGGCTGACCGGCCACCATCGCGTTCTCTGTGCGCTTCAGGGCCACGGTGACGGGCCCGAAGGTGCGCAGGAAGTCTTCCTCGGGGGTGCACTCCCGCCCCAGGGCCACCGTGGCGGAGTGCGCCAGGCGCAGGGCGTCCTCGGCCTCGCCCGGACGGTTGTCGCGGATGGCGGCGGCCGACATGCGGAGCAGGAGCCAGCCCCAGGTGCTCAGTTCGGCCGGTGTGGCTCGGGACATGCGAGGTTCGACCTCGTCGGCCCACTCGACGGCCAGCTCGCGTGCCTCGGCGAGCCTTCCGCGGCGCAGCAGGAGCCAGCACTGGACGCTGACGGTCGAGGCGCCCTGTACTCGGTCGGTGGCGTCGTCCAGAGCCCGCTCCAGGGCCATTTCGGCGGCGTCGAACTGTCGGGTCTGGGTCATCAGCCACCCGGTGAGTTCCAGCAGGCGTGCGTGGAGGGGTCGGGCGCGGCTGTCGGTCTCGACCAGGAGTTCGGCATCCCGGAGGAGGGGAGGGAGGGCTGTTCCGAGCTCGGCGAAGCGGTCGTGGGAGAACAGGGGCACGGCGGCTGTGAGCGCGTCTCGTACGCCGTCGTAGGTGGGTGGTTCGTCCAGTCCATCGGGCTCGGGAGAGGCCGCGAGAGCGGCGTGTACGGGCGCCCAGCGATCAACGACGGTGGAGTCCGCGGAGGCCTCTGCGTGCTCGGCTACGAGCCGGGTGGTGGGCACCTTCAGTGCGTGGGCCAGTTGCCGGGCCGTCTCCAGGCGTGTCTCGTTGCGCTCGCCCTGCTCCAGCTTCCGGATGAGGGAGAGGGACACGCCGGAAAGGTCGGCGAGCTCGCGTTGGCTCAGTCCCCTGTGCTTCCGGATTCCCCGGAGCCGTTCACCCAGGTTGGCGCTCATGATTCGAGAGTACGGCCCCCGGTAGTAGCGGGTCAGACAAAGCGAAAGGGCCAGGACCGGTGATCCGGTCCTGGCCCTTCAGCGTGGACTCCTACTCGTCTTCCTGGGCTGACGACGTCGGCTTCAAACTGTCAACGATGCGACGCAAGCTATCGGTATCCGTCAGCGTGGTGACATCGCCGAGCTGGCGGTTCTCGGCCACATCGCGCAGCAGTCGGCGCATGATCTTGCCCGAGCGGGTCTTCGGCAGCTCCGCCACCGGCAGGATGCGCTTCGGCTTGGCGATCGGGCCGAGCGTGACGCCGACGTGGTCGCGCAGCGCGCCGACGAGCGCCTCGTCCTCCGACGCCGTACCGCGCAGGATCACGAAGGCGACGATCGCCTGGCCGGTGGTCTCGTCCGCGGCACCGACGACGGCCGCCTCGGCGACCGACGGGTGCGAGACCAGCGCCGACTCCACCTCGGTGGTGGAGATGTTGTGCCCCGACACGAGCATGACGTCGTCCACCCGGCCCAGCAGCCAGATGTCCCCGTCGTCGTCCTTCTTCGCGCCGTCCCCGGCGAAGTACCTGCCCTCGAAGCGGGACCAGTAGGTGTCGATGAACCGCTGGTCGTCACCCCAGATGGTGCGGAGCATCGACGGCCACGGCTCGGTCAGCACCAGGTAGCCACCGCCGCCGTCGGGCACCTCGTTCGCCTCGTCGTCCACGACCGTGGCGCTGATGCCGGGCAGCGCGCGCTGCGCGGAACCGGGCTTGGCCTCGGTGACGCCCGGCAGCGGCGAGATCATCATCGCGCCGGTCTCGGTCTGCCACCAGGTGTCCACCACGGGCGTCCGGTCGGCACCGATGTGCTTGCGGTACCAGATCCAGGCCTCGGGGTTGATGGGCTCGCCGACCGAGCCCAGGACGCGCAGGGAGGACAGGTCGAACTTGGCGGGGATGTCGTCTCCCCACTTCATGAACGTCCGGATCGCGGTCGGTGCCGTGTAGAGGATCGTGACCCCGTACTTCTGCACGATCTCCCAGAACCGGCCCTGGTGCGGGGTGTCCGGCGTGCCCTCGTACATCACCTGCGTCGCGCCGTTGGCCAGCGGGCCGTAGACGATGTACGAGTGCCCGGTGACCCAGCCGACGTCGGCCGTGCACCAGTACACGTCCGTCTCCGGCTTGAGGTCGAACACGGCCCAGTGGGTGTACGCCGCCTGGGTGAGGTAGCCGCCGGAGGTGTGCAGGATGCCCTTCGGCCTCCCCGTCGTACCGGAGGTGTAGAGGATGAACAGCGGGTGCTCCGCCTCGAACCCCTCCGGGGTGTGCTGGTCGGACTGCCGTCCGACCAGCTCGTGCCACCACACGTCCCGCTCGGCGTTCCAGGCCACGTCCTGCCCGGTACGGCGGACCACGAGCACATGCTCGACGTTCCCCGCCTTCTGGACCGCCTCGTCCACGGCCGGCTTGAGCGCGGACGGCTTGCCGCGCCGGTAGCCGCCGTCGGAGGTGATGACGACCTTGGCGTCCGCGTCCTGGATCCGGGTGGCGAGCGCGTCCGCCGAGAAGCCGCCGAAGACGACCGAGTGGGCGGCGCCGATCCGGGCCGAGGCCAGCATCGCGATCGCGGTCTCGGGGATCATCGGCATGTAGATCGCTACCCGGTCGCCCTTGCGGACGCCCAGCTCCAGCAAGGCGTTGGCGGCCCTGGAGACCTCGTCCTTCAGCTCCGCGTAGGTGATCGCCCGGCTGTCGCCGGGCTCGCCCTCGAAGTGGATCGCGACGCGGTCCCCGTGTCCGGCCTCCACATGCCGGTCCACGCAGTTGTACGCGACGTTCAGCTCGCCGTCCTTGAACCACTTGGCGAACGGCGGGTTCGACCAGTCCAGCGTCTCGGTCGGCTCCTTGGCCCAGGTCAGCCGGCGGGCCTGCTCGGCCCAGAAGCCGAGCCTGTCAGCCTTGGCCTGTTCGTACGCCTCCGCGGTGACGTTGGCTCGCGCTGCCAGGTCTGCGGGTGGCGCGAACCTGCGTTCTTCCCTGAGCAGGTTGGCCAGGCTCTCGTTGCTCACGACATCTCCCTTTCGAAGGGTGTCCGTTGTGTCCCAGACCACAGCTCATCAGACGCGAGGGGCGGATGACAAGGGTCGACGGCCAAATTGGTTTAGACCTATCCGGAGCTCGTCGCCCACACCGGCCCGCGCACCGCCCACCTCCCTCGATTCCGTCCGCGACCTCCTCGAACACCGCTCGCCCCTCCGCCTCCGCGAGCAGGTACGCCTGCGCCTCGCCCACGTGGAAGTACATCCCGGGCAGTTCCAGCGCGCCCGTGGCCAGCGCCCGGGCGACCGGCTCGTGCGCCCGCAGGTGCGCCAGCCGCTGGACCACGTTGGCCAGGCACAGCCGCTCCACCGCGTCCGCGGGGACGCGGCCGGCCGGACCCGGCCGGCCGCTGGAGTCCCCGGCCATCCGCGCGAGACTCGGCAGCCCGTGCCGCAGCCACCGGTGCAGCGGGGTGGGCCCGGGCCGGCGCCGGCGGACAGCAGTGCCCGCATCGTCCCGCACCCGGAGTGCCCGCACACCGTGATGGAGCGCACCCCGAGCACATCCATCGCGTACTCGATGGCGGCGGCCACCGAGTCGTCCCCGTGTCCCTCGCCGGGCGGTGGCACCAGATTGCCGACGTTGCGGACCACGAACAGACCACCGGGACCACTGGCGGCGATCATCGACGTGACGAGCCGTGAGTCGGCACAGGTCAGGAACGACTGGGAAGGCCGCTGGCCCTCCCGGGCGAGCCGCGCCAGCTCCTCGCGCACCAGCGGCGCGGTGTTCCGCTGCAACGAGCTGATGCCACGGGCCAGTTCCCCGCCGCCCCGGCCGGCCCCCGGTCCCGCCGGGTTGGCGGGGGCCTCGGTGGAGCAGGACCGGTGGTTGCGCCAGGGCGTCCACGGGTGGCGCCGGCACTCGGCCGCCGGGGCCCGCCCGGCGGTCCGGATCCCGCCGCGCCGGCCCGTCAGCTCGGCCGTACCGCCCCGGGCGGTGTGGGTACTGCGCCAGTCCTGCAGTGACTCGTACGCCGCGTGGTCCATGAACGAACCGTCCAGCTCCACGACGGTGTGGGCGCCCTGGGGGACGAGGTGCAGGGCTCTGCTGAGCCGTGGCACCGCGAGAAAGGTCAACTGGCCCCGAACTCGTACGTGATGGACTCCTTCCTTCTCCTCGTGGGTGATGCGGTTGCGGGCGAGGCGGTGGAGGGCGACGGCGACCGCCACGGCGACCCCGAGGAACACGCCCTCCAGGACGCCGAGGACCACCACGCCGGGTGTGGTCGCGGCGTAGACCGGCACTTCGCGGTGGCGCGTCACCGTGCGGATGTGGTGCAGGGACACCGTCTGGATGCCGACGGCCATCACCAGGGCGGCGAGGGAGGCGAGCGGGATCTCCTCCAGGACCGGGACCATCAGCAGCGCGGCGACCACTACGAGAACGCCCTGCAGCATCGTGGAGTTCCGCCTGACGGCACCCGCTTTCACATTCGCGGTGCTGCGCACCGCCACCCCCGCGACCGGCAGTCCGCCGAGTGCTCCGGAGAGCAGGTTGGCGGCCCCCTGGCCCAGCAGCTCCCGGTCCAGGTCGGAACGGCCGGGCCGGGAGTGCGGGCCGGGGCGGGCGGCGGCCAGCTTGTCCACGGCCACCGCGCCGAGCAGCGACTGCACGCTGCACACCAGGGTGGTGGTGAGCACGGCGGCGGCGATGCCGGACACCGGTCCCTCGGGCAGCCCGGCCAGGGCGTGGCTGTGCCGGGACGGCAGGTCGACCCGGGGCAGGGACAGGCCGGTGAGGGCGGCGGTCGCGCCGGCACCGGCGACGGCTACCAGGGCGGCCGGCACCGTACGCAGCAGACGGCCGATCCGGCCGGGCAGGCGGGGCCAGGTCAGCAGCAGGCCCAGGGTGAGCACGCTCATCGCCACGGCGGCCGGGTGCAGACCGGACAACTGGGCGGGAAGCGTTCGCAGGTTGGCGAGGACGGAGCTGTCCGGGGTTCCGCCGAGCACGATGTGCAGCTAGGTGACGGCGATGGTGATGCCGATGCCGGCGAGCATGCCGTGCACCACGGCCGGGCTGACCGCGAGCCCGCCGCGGGCCACCCGCAGGCAGCCGAGGCCGAGTTGGGTGACTCCGGCGAGGACCGTGATCCCGCAGGTCGCCCGCCATCCGTAACGGTGGATCAGGTCGGCGGTGACCACGGTGAGTCCGGCGGCGGGACCGCTCACCTGGAGCGGGCAGCCGCCGAGCCGTCCGGCGACGACTCCGCCGACCGCGGCGGCGACGAGGCCGGCCTGGAGCGGGGCGCCGGCGGCGAGGGCGATGCCGAGGGAGAGGGGCAGGGCGATCAGGAGACCGCGACGGCCGCGGACAGGTCGGCGCCCTCAACGGGGAACCGGGGGCGCTTCGTTGTGGGGCTGTGCGGTGGGCGAGGGTGCTGGATGTGAGGGGGTGGGCGGGCTGGCATGTTCCCGTCTCCTCCGGGGCGGCGCGGTCGCGGACTGGACGGAGCCCCGCGGTGATGAGCGGGGCGCGGTCGCGGCCGTGGGGCACGGCGTGCGGTGGCGGGATGGATCACTGTCGGTAAAAGAATCGTGATGCCACGTAAAGGCAAGGCATAACTTTCCGGGGCAAATGGCGTAATGCATCGCGCGTCGGAGTGAAGTGAGCATTTCATCGGCTTGTCGTATTAATTCCTTCTCGGCCCCGTGGGACCTTGACGGCGCTGTCGGTACAACCCGGCACATCACCGCAAAAGGACCTCGTCAGTGATTGCCTGAGAGAAGGAAGAAGGTGGGCGGAACATGGCCGCCACCCAGAGGATCGCCGTCGGCGCCATGGCCGCCGCGGCCTGTGCGGCGTCGCTCGCCGGTTGTGCGACCGGCTCCGACGGCACGAAGCAAGGGGCGTCCGGCCCGCAGAAGGGGGCGCCCGCGCCCAACAGTGTGCTCCGGCTGATCGGCGACGGTTCCACCGCGTACACCGGCGCCCAGCCGTATCTGCCCAGCCCCGAACGGCTGAAGCCCGGCCAGAAGCCGCCGCAGTTCGTCGTGTTCTCCTGGGACGGGGCGGGCGAGGACAGTCAAAGGCTGTTCTCGCACTTCCGTAAGGTCGCCAAGGAGAACCACGCGACCATGACGTACTTCCTCAGTGGCGTGTACATGCTGCCGGAGGGGAAGCGTGACCTGTACAAGCCGCCGCAGCACGCGCCCGGCCGCTCCGACATCGGCTTCAACGACGAGCAGGGCATCACCGACACCCTCAGACAGGTACGCCTCGCCTGGCTGGAGGGCAACGAGATCGGGACCCACTTCAACGGTCACTTCTGCGGCCCCGACGGCGGCGTCGGCACCTGGTCGGTGGAGGAGTGGAAGAGCGAGATCGCCCAGGCCAAGGATTTCGTGAAGTCCTGGAAGACCAACACCGGCATGGAGCGGGCGGCCCCGCTCCCCTTCGACTACGACAAGGAGCTGATCGGCGCCCGCACCCCTTGCCTGGAGGGGCAGAAGAACTTCATGACGGCCGCCCGCCAGTTGGGCTTCCGCTACGACTCCAGCGGGGTCGACAACCAGATCTGGCCCAAGAGGAGTCAGGGCCTGTGGGATCTGTCGATGCAGCTCGTGCCCTTCCCGGGCCACACCTACGAGCAGTTGACCATGGACTACAACTTCATGGTCAACCAGTCCGGCACCAAGACCCAGGGCGACCCCGACAAGTTCGACTACTGGGGCGACCAGATGCGCGACGGCCTTCTCAAGGGCTTCTACCGGGCCTATGACGGCAACCGCGCGCCCCTGATCATCGGCAACCACTTCGAGTCCTGGAACGGCGGCACCTATATGCGCGCCGTCGAGGACGTGGTGAAGGAGACCTGCAACAAGCCCGAGGTGCGCTGTGTCTCCTTCCATCAGCTTGCCGACTGGCTGGACGCCCAGGACCCGCAGACCCTCATGCGGCTGCGCTCCCTGAAGGTGGGGGAGACGCCCCGGCAGGGCTGGGCGTCCTTCCTGTCCGGCCGCCCCGCCCCGGCGCCCAAAGGCGTGCCCGGGGCGCCGGCGGGCAGGCCGTAGCCTCAGACGGGCGCCGCCACCCCTTCGCCGAGCACGAACCCGGGGTCGACCTGTGCCGCCAGGTCGGCCCCGGTGCGCTCGTTGCCCCAGGACTCGGCGTTCTTCAGATGGAAGTGCACCATCTGCCGGGTGTAGCGCTCCCAGTCGCGATGCTCGTAGGTGGCGTCCGCGGTGGCCCGCAGGGTGTGCAGGGCACGGGCGTTGGCCTCCTCCAGGAGATCGAAGCGGGGCGGACGGCCCTTCTCCATGGCGCGCACCCAGTCCGAGCGTCCGACGGTCACGAGCAGATCGTCGCCGACCTCCGCGCGCAGGAAGTCGGTGTCGTCCTGTTCCTGGATCTTGTTGCCGACGACCTTCAGGGCCACGCCGAAGTCGCGGGCGTACTCCTTGTACTGGCGGTAGACGGAGACTCCCTTCCGGGTCGGCTCGGCGACGAGGAACGTCATGTCGAAGCGGGTGAACATGCCGGAGGCGAAGGAGTCCGAGCCGGCCGTCATGTCGACCACCACGTACTCGTCGGGGCCGTCGACGAGGTGGTTCAGATACAGCTCCACCGCTCCGGTCTTGGAGTGGTAGCAGGCGACCCCCAGGTCGGCGTCCGTGAAGGGGCCCGTGACCATCAAACGGACGGCACCGCCGTCGAGTTCCACCGGACGCGCACAGGCGTCGTAGACCGGGTTCGGATCCGCGACCCGCACCAGCCGCGAACCCTCGCCGGGCGGTGTCGTCTTGATCATCGTCGCGGCGGAGGCGATGCGCGGGTTGGTGCCGCGCAGGTAGTCCTTGATCAGCGACAGCCGCTCGCCCATGGCGGGCAGCGCCGCCGCCTCCTGCTCCTCCAGCCCGAGTGCGGGGCCGAGGTGCTGGTTGATGTCCGCGTCGATGGCGACCACCGGAGCACCGGCGGCCACGAGGTGGCGGACGAAGAGGGAGGAGAGAGTGGTCTTGCCGCTCCCGCCCTTCCCGACGAAAGCAATTTTCATGTTCACCAAGGGTAGTCGTGCATTAGCTGTCCGTGTCACGCGGACGTGAAGAAGACCACTCCTTCGTGGGGTCCGCCGGTGGGGTGCGTAGTGTCGTACTCATGAGTACGACAGGCGCGACCGCCGATCCGCTCGCGGCCCTGGGCGCACTGCCCGGCGTGGCCGAGTCCGTGGAGTCCGTGCGCAGAGCCGTGGACCGGGTCTACGGGCACCGGGTCATGCGGCGCCGCAGCAACGAGATCACCTCCGAGGCAGCCCTGCGTGGTTCGCGCGGCTCGGCGGCGCTGTCCGGCGCCGACTGGGCCCTGGAGGAGGTGCGGCGGCGTACCGACTTCAGCGGCGACGCCGAGGCCCGTGTCGTGGGAGCGGCCTTGCGGCTCACCGCCGAGGCGGGACAGCTGCTGTCCGTCTGGCGCCAGTCGCCGCTGCGGGTGCTGGCCCGGCTGCACCTGGTGGCCGCCGCGAGTGGTGACGACGAGGTCGGCCGGCCGCGTCAGGCCGGCGAGCCGGTGGAAGAGCCGCTTCTCGAGCTGCCGCTGCCGGACGCCGCCGAGGTGTCGGGCCGGCTGGAGGGGCTGGCGGAACTGATCATCGCCGGCAGCTCCGCGCCCGCCCTGGTGACGGCCGCCGTGGTGCACGGCGAACTGCTCGCGCTGCGTCCCTTCGTGTCCCACAACGGCCTGGTCGCGCGCGCGGCCGAGCGGATCGTGCTGATCGGCAGCGGTCTGGACCCCAAGGCGGTCTGCCCGGCCGAGGTCGGCCACGCCGAACTGGGCCGCGCCTCCTACCTGGCCGCCCTGGACGGGTACGTGTCCGGCACCCCCGAGGGCATGGCGGCCTGGATCGCCCACTGCGGCCGGGCGGTCGGGCTGGGCGTCCGGGAGTCGACGGCGGTGTGCGAGGCGCTGCAGCGCGGCGCGGCCTGAGGAAACTCCCCGGGACAAGGGTTGCGGCGGTACGAGTTCTCGTACCGCCGCTGGCATGTTCACCGGGTTACCAAGCGTCCTCGATATATGCCCATCAGGCCGGGGACTTTGCCCGTCACCTGGTGCGGCTGGCCCGTAATCGACGGGTCGACGTCGCGTGGGTGCGCGGTGTCCATGCGAGGTCCGTGGGGCCACGTGCGTAGTGGTAGGGGATCCTCTCGGATGTCCTCTGGTCTCGCGGGCCGTTGAGTCCTTTGTACTGCAAGCCGGGACAGAGTGAAACCCCTGCCCTCATTTCTTTACATTTGGTATCAAAGGGGGGATTGACGGGCGTCGGTCAGGCCGTGCGACGGCGCTTGCTGGCGTACCAGACGAGGCCCGCGGTCGCCCCTGCCGCCGCTACGGCCGCCGCCGCGACCAGCGCCGGGCGCGGCGGGACGGACAGTGCCGGCAGCCGCTTCTTGAGCGGGACCGGGCGGCGGAACTCCAGGACCGGCCATCCGTGTGCGAGTGCCTCACGGCGCAGCGCGCGGTCCGGGTTCACGGCGTGCGGGTGTCCGACCGTGCGGAGCATCGGCAGGTCGGTCACCGAGTCGCTGTAGGCGTAGCAGCGGTCGAGGTCGTAGCCCTCGGAAGCGGCCAGCTCCTTGATGGCCTCGGCCTTGGTCGGGCCGTAGGCGTAGTACTCCACCTCCCCGGTGAAGCAGCCGTCCTCGCCGACGACCATGCGGGTGGCGACCACACGGTCCGCACCCAGCAGTTCGCCGATCGGCTCGACCACCTCGGCACCCGAGGTGGACACGATCACCACGTCGCGGCCGGCCGTGTGGTGCTCCTCGATGAGGGAGGCGGCCTCGTCATAGATGATCGGGTCGATCAGCTCGTGCAGGGTCTCGGCGACGATCTCGCGTACCTGCTGGACGTTCCAGCCGCGGCACAGTGCGGACAGGTACTCGCGCATCCGCTCCATCTGATCGTGGTCCAGGCCGCCGGCCAGGAAGACGAACTGGGCATATGCGGTACGCAGGGCGGCCCTGCGGCTGATCAGCCCGCCTTGGTAGAAGGACTTGCTGAAGGTGAGCGTGCTCGACTTCGCAATGACCGTCTTGTCCAGGTCAAAGAAGGCTGCTGCGCGAGGCAAGGAGTGGTTTTCCACGCCACTGAGCATAGGCGCCCACCATTCGGCGTAAGAGTGGGGCGCGTGGGTTTGCCTGAGAAGGCTCTCGGGTACACCATGGAAGTCACGGATCGTTCGCGACCGTGCTAACCCGGTCCGACTCCTCCCCCCCCGAGTCGGCCGTGGGGACGACCCCCGCTCTCCCCCCCGGCGGGGGTCGTCGCATGTCCGGACGCATTTTCCCCTCCTTCCCTTTCTCCCCGCGGTCGTACGGCCTGCTGGGCGCCGCCGTGTCCGCGGGTTGTGTATGCCCATGATCGCTCACCCAGGGTAATCGTCGCGCTGCGCTGTGGAAACCGCACGCGGATCAGCGCAGGCGTCGCCGGTATGGGTGACGAAGATATTCACAGGGTCCGCGTTGTCCACAGTTTTGGACCAAGATCCACATCATTTCGCGGATCGCTGCACCGTGATTGCAGCGCGCTCCGGCCGCGGCGAGTTCATGGCCGGTTCCGATTGCCCGAGCGCGTGCGGCCGGTTCCTATCGGCCGTTCATATGGGGACCGCTTGCCGGTTCTTCACACCTTTGGGAATCGCGTGGCCGCGGGGGCCGTGCGGCCCGCGCAGCGAAGGGGGAAACACCGTGACCGGAACCGTCACCCACGACCCGCCGTCCGGCACCGGAGAACGGCCCGGGCGACCGCTCATCATCACCGAGGACGCCGCCCTGCTGGACGATCTGCTGCGCCTGTGCGCGGCGGCAGGGGCCACACCCGAGGTCCACCACGGCGTACCGGAATCCGGTGACGACTGGGGATCGGCACCGCTCGTGCTGGTCGGTGACGACGCCGCCCGCCGGGTGCGCGGGGCCGCCCGACGGCCCGGAGTGGTGCTCGTCGGCCGCGACCAGGACGACTCGGGGGTATGGAAACGAGCCGTACAGATCGGCGCCGACCACGTCCTGATGCTTCCCGACGGCGAGCAGTGGCTGGTCGACCGCATCGCCGACGTCGCCGAGGGCATCGGCCGCCCGGCCCTCACCGTCGGGGTCATCGGCGGCCGGGGCGGCGCCGGAGCCTCCACCCTCGCCTGCGCGCTCGCCGTCACCTCCGCGCGCGAGGGACTGCGCACCCTCCTCGTGGACGCCGATCCGCTCGGCGGCGGACTCGACGTGCTCCTCGGCGGCGAGAGCGCGGAAGGGCTGCGCTGGCCCGCCTTCGCCGCCTCCCGGGGCCGCGTCGGCGGCGGCGCCCTTGAGGAGTCGCTGCCCGAACTGCACTCCCTGCGGGTGCTCAGCTGGGACCGCGGTGACTGCGTCGCGGTGCCGCCCCAGGCGGTGCGCGCGGTGCTGGCCGCCGCCCGTCGGCGCGGCGGCACCGTGGTGGTCGACCTCCCCCGCCGCCTGGACGACGGAGTCGCCGAGGCCCTGGCCCAGCTCGATGTCGGCCTGCTCGTCGTCCCCGCCGAACTGCGCGCGGTCGCAGCCGCCGGCCGGGTCGCCTCTGCCGTCGGGATGGTCGTACGGGACCTGCGGGTGGCCGTCCGCGGGCCGTACGCACCCGGTCTGGACGACCAGGAGGTGGCCCGGCTCCTCGGCCTGCCGCTGGCCGGTGAGGTACCCGTCGAACCGGCGCTGCTGCGCCCGCAGGGCGGCGCGAAACCCCCGGGTGCCACCGGACGCGGCCCGCTCGCCCGGTTCTGTGCGCACTTCTGGGAGCGCGCGCTGGTCGAGGCGGGAGGCACCCGATGAGCCTGCCCGGGCTCGACCGGGCCGACGGCGCGGCCCTCCTCGACGGCGTCCGTCGCCGGCTCGCCGAGACCGGCGCCGAACCCACCCCCGCGCGCGTGGCCCAGGCCCTGCGCGAACAGGGCCGGGTGCTCGGCGACGCGGAAGTCCTCGGCGCGGCCGAGCAGTTGAGGTCCGAACTCGTGGGCACCGGACCCCTGGAGCCACTGCTCGCCGACCCCGACGTCACCGACGTCCTGGTGTCCGCCCCGGACCGGGTGTGGGTGGACCGCGGTGGCGGCCTGGAACTGACCCGGGTGGCCTTCCCCGACGCGGCGGCGGTACGACGCCTCGCGCAGCGGCTGGCAGCCGTGGCCGGACGCCGGCTGGACGACGCCCGGCCGTGGGCGGACGCCCGGCTGCCCGACGGGACCCGGTTGCACGCGGTGCTGCCTCCGGTCGCCGTCGGCTGCACCTGCCTGGCCCTGCGGGTGGTACGCCCGCGGGCCTTCACCGTGGAGGAACTCGTCGCGGCCGGTACGGTGCCGCCCGGCGGCGACCGGATCCTCAGGGCGCTGCTCGCGGCCCGGCTGTCCTTCCTCGTCAGCGGTGGCACCGGAAGCGGCAAGACGACCCTGCTCAGTGCCCTGCTCGGCCTGGTCGGACCGGGCGAGCGGATCGTGCTCGCCGAGGACTCGGCCGAGCTGAGACCGGACCACCCGCACGTCGTCCGGCTGGAGACCCGGCCCGCCAACCAGGAGGGCGCCGGTTAGGGAAAGTGTCTGTAGTTGTCTCAACAGTCCTTATGGGGCAGTCGAGTTCACTGAGAAAGTTGTTAGGTTCGGTGATCTGTACTTGTCTCAGGGGGAGTTGGGATGGATCACTTCTTTGTCTCGCCGAGCAAGGTGCGCCGGTTCTACGAAGCACCTGCAGGTGTCGACCCGGACTTCGACGCAGAGGCGTACGTACGACGGCCGGGAGCGGTGAAGGAGGGCACGCCGTTCTACCTCGATTCGGACATGCGCCCGTTGGAGCCGCTGTGCTCGTTCTTCCTGGAGCTGTCGAAGACGCTAAAGGCGAAGTCCCTTCAGGACTACGGCTACGACGCCATGGACGTGGTGGAGTTCCTGGCCGAGCTTGATCCGCCCGCTGACCTGCTGTCGGCCACCGAAGAGGATCTGGTGGCCTACCGGGAGGACTGCACGGAGTACCGCGAGAAGCCAGATGAACCGGCCACATGGAAGCGGCGCCGGGCCACGATCAACAGGTTCTACGACTGGGCGACGGACCCGAGGACGAAGCTGCTGGAGGAGCGCCCCTACTACCGGCGCCCCAACGGACGGGACGTGCTGTCCTGGGGCGCGGTGAGCGAGCTGGACGTGCGCCACCTGACCTATCGGCAGTGGCGCTTCCTCAAACAGGTGGGCCTACGCGGGTACTTGCCCGATGGCCGGCTCGACCCGGCATTCCGGTGCAGGACACCGCTGCGCAACAGCGTGGCGCCGGAGCTGGCGATCACGACGGGGATGCGGTCGCGGGAGTTCAGCTCGCTGCTCGACATTGAGGTCGGGCCGCCCCGCCGGGACGCATCACCGGCCGAGGTGGCGCTGAGGGCGACCGCGAAGCGCGGATGGCCACGCACAGCGGCGGTTCAGGATCCGACGCTGCGTGAGCTGGACCTCTACCGCCGTACGGAGCGAGCCGCGATGGTGCGGGCGTCAGCGAAGTCCCTCTACAAGGCCCGCGCCGAGCTGTTCGTCGTCGATGACATCGACCTGCGGAAGATGGAGCTGAAGGGGGTGCTGCACGGCCGCCGCCGCACCTTCAAGGTCGCAGGGATGCCGGCGGAGATCCGGCGCATCGCTGTCACAGAAGGCGACCGGGGACTCGAGGCGATGGCCCTGTTCCTAGGCCGGGGCGGCCGGATGCTGTCCAAGCAGCGGTGGGGGCAGATCTTTGACGAGGCCCACCTGCGGGCTCTGCGGCTGAGCGAGGAGTACAAGTCCGAGGTCGTGATGCCCGCCCGGCTTCGGATCCACGACACGCGCCACACGTTCGCGATCTACATGTTGCACGTGCTCACCCACCTCCTCCTGCGCGAGGAGGCCGAGCGCTACCTGGCGGGCGACCACTCGGCTTTCTTCACGGATCACCTGTCGAGGAACCCGTTGCTGATCCTCCAGCGAATCCTGGGACATCAGAGCCCGAAGACCACTTTGCGCTACCTCACCTACATCCGGGACACGAACGCGCTGGTCACCAAGGCCATCGCCGAGTGGAACGACCGGGAGTCGACCTACGCGGACTACGCGAGTGCCCTGGCGGACAGGGAGGTCGCGTAATGCCCAGACGAGGCGAGCGCAAGACGCGCGTCCGCAGCAAGGGCCCGGCCAAGGCCCAGGTGACGCCGGGACGTATCGGAGTGCGGGTGTTCCTGGAACATCGCCGAGGCCGCACCACCCGGCATGCCATCGACCCGTCCGGCTACCAGTGCACGACACTGGCCGCCCAACTGGCGGACGAGTGGCTGAAGATGACACGCCACGCGGCGCTGAGCGGAGGCGGATCCGAGTATTCCAGTGCGGTGCGGAGCTTCGCCAAGTTCACGGACAAGCACCTGTCCGAGGCGGGCGTGGACCCGGCGGAGGCCCGGCTGGACGGTCACGCCGTCGATCTGGTGGAAGTCCTCTATGCGTGGGAGGGAGACCTGCGGCAAAGGTACGGGCCGAAGTCCAAGCAGCCTTACCGCCGGGCGCGGGCGCTGCTGGCCCTGATCGACCAGCGGGCCACCGCCACCCCGGGGATTCCCGAGCGTCTGCGGCAGCGGGCCAAGGCGCCAGCGTCCTATGGCAAGCCGACGCCACAGCCGCTGGATGAGTTCTCCAACGCGGAGCGGATTGCCCTGCGGGACGCGGCCCGCGCGGCAGTGCGGGCTACAGAGGCGAGGCTGGCCCGGGGGCGTGAACTACTGGCCGCGGGCGCCGATCCACGGGGCGGTGGCTGGCGCGATCTTCCCAACCTCGTCTGGGCCACCCGGATGCGGATGGTGAACTCCCAGACGCTGCAGACGCACCTGCCGGCCAAGACGCGGTGGTGGCCGCCGGAGGTCGTTGACCTGCTGCCGGCCCCGGAAGGCGCGTCGAGAGGCCCGGGCGTTCGAGCGCTGGGGCTGGAACTGGGGCGCCTGCTGTTCCCCGATGAGTTCGATCTGCAGGCGTTTCGCGTCCTGCTCCTGCTGGGGATGGCGGACACCACCCCAGAGGAACTGCATGACCTGCGGATGGACGACATCGAGTTCACCGACGGCGGCCTGCGGCTGGTGCAGACGAAGATGCGGGCCTCGCGGATCCGTGCGGATCTCCACCCGGAAGTCGACCTGGAGGGCGGGGATGAGGACGGCGAGGGCGAGGAATTTACGGGCGGTGGAGCTTGGGACGTGCCGGGCCTGATGCGGCGCCTGCTGGCGGCCACGGCCCTGGTCCGGGAGGCATTCGATCCGGAGCCCTACCTGTTCGTGGCAGTGCGGCAAGTGGCTTCCAATGGTGAACACGCCGGTGAGGTCGCACAGTTCAAATCGCGCCGCTATCGCTTCGGTTTCTGGATCGCGTCCCAGCGAGACGCGCAGGGGCATCCTCTGAAGATCTCTGAACCGCACGAAGTGCGCCGACTGCGCAAGACCACCAAGGTCGTGCGCGCGGTCGCCCTGGGCGGCACGGTCTCGGACCTGGCGGGCGATGATCACCACGTCGAGGTCTACAGGGGGCACTACGGCCACGGCACCACCGCCCACATCATGGCCGGTCGGGCCATCAACCGGTCCCAGGAGTGGGTATTCCAGAAAGTCGTACCCAAGCCGGTGCTGGTCGACGAGGCGGCCGAGCAGAGGCTGGAGGAGCCGGAGGTCGCCGAGGAGCTCGGCATGGACATCGAGGTCGCCAAGGCCATGCGGGCCGGGGAGCTGGACATGGGCCTGACGAACTGTCGCAATCCCTACGACTCCCCGCAGCGAAAGGACAACAAGCTCTGCCACGTCGCGCCGGCAATGTGCATGCTCTGCCGTAATGCCGTCATCTTCTACTCGCAGCTGCCGCGGCTGCTTCTCCTGTCCGACCGCATCGAACGGATGCGGACCGCGTTGCCGCCGCCGAGGTGGCACGCCATCTACGGGCAGCAACGTGCTGCCTTGGACGAGGTCTTTGCGGAGTGTGTCGACCGGCTGCCCGCCGCCCGGCAGCAGATCGCCGAGCTGGGCTTACGTCTGGACCTGCCCCTTGGCCAGCGAACGGAGTTCGACCGATGATGGGCCGCCCCTCCCCCGAACCGCTGTCGTCGGCCAGCTTCCGCGACGACGAGCCGGTCTTCGGCGACGGGCATCAGGTCCGTGACGGCTTCACCGTTCCGGTGTTCGGGGATGTGGGCCGCTGGTCCGGGGAGTGCATCGGCCGTCCCGCCAACCGGCAGCCCGCCGGCTGGGAGGTGGCCTTTCCGGAGGAAGATCCGCTGGTCAACCTGCAGTTGCGGGAGGTGGCCTTCGCCTGGCTGAACCCCACTCACTCGGTGCTTCGACGGGCCGGTGTCTTCCTCGCGGCCGAGCCCATGGCGTTCGGCACGGTCAAGGCGCACTGCTTCAAACTCCAGGCCCTCGCCCGCCGCGGCGGTGAACTGGGCCTGGGCCGAGGGCTCGGCGGATGGGACAAGGAGGATTGGAAGCTGATCGTCGCAGACCAGGGCGCCGAACTCGACCCGAGCACCGTCGCGACCTATGTCAGCGGGGTGCGAGCTCTGCGCAGAGTGGCGGCTGTCGTCTCGGGCATCGACCCGTTCGACGATCCGTGGGATGGCCTTGCGGCCACCAAGGTCGCCTTGCAGGAGCATTCGGACGAGAGCGCCGAGACCGATGGCCTGTCCACACCCGACATCCCGCCAAGCGCCTGGTGGCCACTGCTGCGGGCGGCCTGGACCTACATCCATGTCCTGGCCCCGGACATCTTCAGCTGGCGCGGAGACTTCGAGCGCCGCACAGCCGCTCTGCCCGAGCCGAAGCCGCGGGCCGAGCGCGTCGAGTCGCTCAAACCGGCTGACCTGGATGCCCTGTTGAACACGTGGCTGGCCGATCCGGATCACCCCGTCCCGCTGCTGGCCCAGGAATGGAAGGGCTCACCGGCCGGGACACCGATCTGGAAGACGCTCAGCCGGATCGTCACCAACGGGCGGAACCAGGACCTGTTCACCGCCCGCCGGGACCGGCTGACCAAGCGCGTCACGGCACGCCGGGCAGCCGTGCTCCAGGCGGTCGCAGCGGGCCGCTGCGTGACGGTTCACGGACCGACCGCCTGGAGCACGCTCGGAACCCCGGCCTACCAGCCGCAGGGACGCCGTCCGGTTCCCGGGGCCCAGCTGGATGAGGACGTGAAGCGCTGGCTGGCTGATCCGGACAACCACATCCCGGTGCGGGCCGTCGATGATCTCCACGACAAGGCCGGAACCCCGATCTGGGCCACGCTCGCCCGCCAGATCTGGGGACCACGGGACGCGGCCCGGTCCCACCCCTGCCTGAAGACGAACCGGGCCCGCTCCGCGATGATCATGAGGGCGATCGAGACCGGGCAGGTCGTACTGGTGGACAGTGCCGAGCGGTCCCGCGCGGGGTGGCGTTCGCTGCCGATGCCCTGCCCCCAGGCAACCGTGGTCACCCGCAGCGACGGCACTTCGGGCCCCTGGCGCACCCAGATCACCCAAGGAGAACTGGACGACGAACTGCGGATGCTGCGGGCAGCCTGCTACATCTTCATCGCCGCCCTGAGCATGATGCGGGACTCGGAAGTCCAAGAAATCGAGCGGAATCCGCTGGTGACCTACTTCGGGTCGCCGGCGATCACGTCCCGCAAGACGAAGCTCGATCCGGCCCGGCCGGAACTGTTCTGGTGGATCTCCGAGCCGGTGGCGGAGGCCGTCGCGGTGGCCGAGGCCTTGTCCTGGCATCCCACCCACTTGTTCGCCACGCTGGAGCCGCCGCGGCAAAGCACGCGGCCACGGCGGAGCGACGGCAGGCCGCGGAAGGTCGGTCGCAACGGCATCACGCCCGGCGATGAGATCGACTTCTTCATTGAGCGGATCAACACCACCCACGGCCGCCTGGGGGTGGAGGAGATTCCTGCCGCCCATGTCCGCCCGCACATGTTCCGCAAGACGATGTCGGCCATCGCGGCCCGTGAGCCGGACTCCGAGATCGCGGTGGGGCTGCAGCTCAAGCATGCCGCCCGCCGGGCCATGGCCAACCGCACCTCCCAGGCCTACGGGAAGATGGCCCCCGAATGGGCCAAGGAATTTGACCAGGAACTCGAGCAGGCCGCTGCCCTGAAGCTGGTTGGTCTCCTCAGTGCCCGCCGCGACGGCGAGGCCGTGGCGGTCGGCCCCGGCGCCGCCCGCCTGCATGCCGGGCTCGACAAGGTCATCGAGACGATGGACAGCGATCCGCAGCTGCGGGCACAGATCGCCGATGAGCGGGTCGAGGCGGCCCTGCTGGTGTCTGAGTTCCCCGAACTACACCTGGGCACCGTCAACCACTGCATGTTCGATGCGCCGCAGGCGGAGTGCCAGGACCAGCTGCCCGAAGATCAGCGCGGGCAGGCGCCCCTGCTTGGCGCCTGTGAGCCGTCCCGCTGCCGCAACTCGGTGGTCACACGCTCGCATGCACCGATCTGGATCTCCGAGGAGGACGACCTCATGGTGATGGCGAAGGACCGGCGGATGGCGCCGCCGAGGCGGGAGTCCGTGCTGATCCGGCTGGCCGATGTTCGGCGCATCACCGATGCCCTGAAGGATGAGATGGGAGACAACCTCTGATGCCGGTGTCCGCCGTGACCGAGACCAAGCTGCGGGAGGCCATGGCCCGCCTTCTGGCCGGAGAGCCCCTGCACACCGAGGGGGCTCTGACCAAGGAGAACCTTGCCCGGGAAGCCCAGGTCAGCCACGCGACCGTCCACCGGGCCGAGGGCATTCTGGCCGAGTGGGACGCCAAGGTCGCCCGGCCGGTGCTTCGCACCCCCGGCGAAGTGCAGCGGGATGAGACGATCGCCGATCTCCGCAAACAGCTGAGGGAGGCGAAATCCCAGGTCACCGAAGCGAACGGCAAGCTCGACGCGCTCGCGGCGGTCACCGCGAACCTCTACCACGAGAACCTCGCGCTGAAGAAGAAGCTCGGCAGCAGCCGGCGTCTGGCCTCTCTCCCGGCCCCCGCTGCGGAGCCTGGCCACGCTCGAACAGACGGCTGAGTACGGACATCCGTACGTGATGGTGCACGAAGAAGTCGTACGCGACTGGGGACGTTCGCCGGTACTTTCCCCCCTCGAGGAGGGGGGAAAGTCGTCTCAGGCGGCGATTCCGAGCTCGGTGCGGGTGCGGTGGATGAACTCGCGGACGGCCGGCTCGCGCCGCCAGGGGCCGAGGGCGGTGTTGAACTCGCGGACGTAGTCCTTGGCCCGGGAGGACTGGACGCGGGCGAGGATGTCAACGGACCGGTTCCCCAGCTCCAGGCCGTGGTCGAGGTCGCGGGCCTGAAGGTGGGCGGTTCCGACGATCGCCAGCCGCATCCCGACCGAGCGGGTGAACACCCCGGACGGCATCGCGGCGGCCCGCTGGTTCCACGCCAGGGCCGCCTTGGGGTTCTTCAGGTCCCGGAAGACCTCGGCGGCGTCCGCGGAGAGCCGGGCATGGTGATAGAAGTCGATCCAGGCGGGCTCTGAGTCGCTGGCAGCATCAGCCTGACCCAAGAGGTCCTCGGACGCTGCAAGGGCCCGTGAGGCGGCCCTGGCATCCCTCTCACGGGCATGAGCACGGGCTTCGATCAGCTTGGTGAATGCCAGGACACGCGGGGCGGCCTGGCCCTTCGCGCGTTCGAAGGCGCCCTGGGCCATATCGACGGCCTCGGAGCCGAAGCCCCGCAGCAGCGACTGCATCGCCATGGTGGTCAGGACATAGCAGCCGAGCTGGACGTCTCCGCCCGCGCGGGCCAGGCGGAGGGCCTGGATGAAGTGCCGCTGGGCGACGTCGTGCTGCCCGACGTCGAAGGCCGTCCACCCGGCCAGGCGGGACAGCTCGGAGGTCACGGAGAACAGGTCACGGCCGACCGCGTCGGTGAAGGAGCCCCGCAGCAGAGGGGCGGCCCGTTCCTGGAGGCAGACGGTGACGGAGTTCGCCTTCCAGTTCCCGCCGCCGTATTTGGAGTCCCAGCGGCGGGCCTCGTCGGCCGCGTCGCGGAGTTCTTCCAGGTCGGCCCGGCCGACCTGCTTCTTGCCGCCGGCGAGGTCGGCGGCCTCGTCGGCGGGGGTGACCAGCCAGCGGGTCACGGGGGTGGTGAACGCGGACACGGCGAAGCCGGATCCGGTTAAGAAGTCGCGGCGGTTCACGAAACTCCAGAACGACGTGGCCACTCGGACCGCGTCAGCACGGTCCCGCGGGAAATCCAACCCCACATCCGCGTCCGGTGTCTCGGCCTCGCCCATACCGATTTCGCCAAGCGCCACCGGACGGCCGAGCCGTTCGGCGATCGCCTGCGCGAGGAACGTGGGCACCGGCCACTTGGGGATCATGCCCCGCTGGCACCAGTTCGCGATGGAGGTATGCGAGTAGTCCGTCTCCAGCCCGGCCTGCTGGGCGAGCTGGTTGACTCGCAGGGCCAGAGACTTGTGGCTCGCGCCGCAGGTCTCGATGAGCCGGTCCAGGTCCGCGTTGGGCGGACGCTTCCGGCGGCTGGTCGACGCCACCCGAATCCCCTTTTCCACCAGGTCAGCAACATGTGCTGACGAGGAAACGCCACGGGGCCGGCATGCGTCGACATGGCATTTTCAGTCGTACGCATTCCGGCTGGGCACGGGAAGCCGCACGCTCTTCCCGCGTCTTGAGGCACTGAGGGTATTGCCCTGCGGACCCTGGGTGAACCTGCTTTGCGAGTTGTGAGCCCCCCTGCGAGCCCTCCCTGGCATGAGCCGCCGACGGGTGTGATGAGGAGGCAGGCCACCGCCGGGACGCCAGGAAGGGCTCCCGGTGGTGGCCGCCGCCAAGGCACCACGACTTCACGCTCGGGGGTGAACCAGATGTGCGGAATTGCAGGACTGGCCGGAGGCGACGCCGTCCGGCACGAGAAGACCGTCGCCGCGATGGGTGCCTCACAGCACTACCGCGGTCCGGACGGCACCATGCACGCCGCCAGCAGTGACCGCCGGGCGGTGCTGGCCATGAACACGCTGCTGATCGTCGACCCGCAGGCCATGCCCGGCCCCTACCTCGACCGGACCACGGGGGTGCTGCTGGCCTTCAACGGCGAGATCTACAACTGGCGGCAGCAGGCCGCCGCCTGGGGCATCGAGGTCCACGACCGGGAGTCGGACGCCCACTTCCTGCTGCGGGCCTGGGCCAAGATCGGCCCGTCCTGCCTGGACGGCCTGGACGGCATGTTCGCCCTCGCCGTCTATGACCCCAGGGTCGCGAAGCTGTTCCTGGCCCGCGACCGGCTCGGGGAGAAGCCGCTCTACTGGCGCCTGGACGGCGGCCGGCTCGCGTTCGCCTCCGAAGTGACCTCCCTGACCGGCTACGGGGCGGCGCCGGTGGTCTTACGGCCGGAGGTCACCGCGATCGAGACCCCGACCGGGGTCGACACTCCGTTCCAGGGGATCCAGCTGCTGGGGCCGGCCACGCTGCTGTCCTTCGACGTCACCACCGGCTCGATCGACCAGATGACCTGGTGGCACCTGGAGGACCGGTCCCCGTTCACCGGTACCTACGACGAGGCCCTGGCCAGGTTCTCCACGATCCTGGCCGACCAGATCCCGCTCAGGTCCCCGGCCTGCGACTTCGCCCTCCTCCTCTCCGGCGGGCTGGACTCGGCGGTGCTGGCCTACCTGATGCGGCCGCCGGTCTGCGTCACGGTCCGCTACCCGGGCCAGGACCGGCTGGACGAGTCGTCGACGGCGGCCGTGATCGCCCGGGACATCAAGGCCGAGCTGGTGGTGGTCGAGCCGGACCACGTCGACTTCACCACCGCTCTGCCGCACATGATGCGGGCCCTGGACTACCCGATGGGGAACGCGTCCACGTTCTCCGAGCACATGGCCTATCGGAAGATCTCCGACCTGGGCCTGCGGGTCGTGATCGGCGGCCTCGGGCCGGACGAGTTCCTGATGGGCTATGTCCGCCAGGCCCTGGTCCTCTTCGGCCCCGACGCTGTCCTGAACGCCGGCCTGGCGGCTTACCGGCCGCTGGCCGCCAAGCTCATGCACGCCGCCGACGAGCCCCTGGACCCGGCGGAGGCGGTCACCCGGCTGATCCTTCGGGGCCCGGACCCGGACGGCCGTCTTCGCGATCTCGTCGCGGACGCGATGGCCCGCGCGGGCGGGGATCTGGCCCGCGGCCTGACCCTGGCGGATCTGGCGACGGCCTGGAGGCCGCTGGTGATGACCAGCGACAAGCTCGCCTCCGCCTACGCGCTCGAACGCCGGTCCCCCTACCTCGCCCGCGACCTGATCGAGTTCTCCTACCGGCTGCCCGTCGACCACAAGATCGCTGACCCGGCCCAGGGCAAGCGGATCCTGCGGGACGCCGCCAAAGCCCTCGGCCTGCCGAAGGAGGTCTGGGCCAGCCGGGACAAGCTCGGCTTCGCCTCCCCGGTCCCCTCCTGGCTCAACGACCAGCTCGCGGCCTGGGCCGACACCCAGATCCGCATGGCCCTCACCGACGCCCCGCACTCGTTCCGCCCCCTCCTCGAGGGGGGTTTGGAGCCCGGCGGACGGTTCGACCGGACCCGCATGCAGGCCCTCATGGCAGCCGCCTGGTTTTCTGACCAGACGGTGAGGGCTGCCGCATGATCCCCAACACCGTTACTACGGTGAGGGGATGCACTCCGAGACCACCGCCACCGAGGAGCCGACCGCCGCCCGCGGAGCCGTCGCGATCATCACCAACCGCCGCGGCGAACTCCTCCTCCACCTCCGCGACGACCTCCCGGAGATCGCCTGGCCCGCCCACTGGTCCGTCTTGGGCGGCGGCTGCGACCCCGGGGAATCCCCCGCCGACGCCATCGTCCGCGAGCTCGACGAGGAAGCGGGTCTGACCGTCGAGAACCTGACCGAGCTGTTCGAGATCACCGACCACCGCGGCTCCGGTCAGATCATCACCTTCTTCTCCGGCTTCTGGGACGGCGACGAGGCGGACCTGCTTCTCGCGGAGGGCGTCAAGCTCCAGTTCTTCGCCCCCGACTACCTCGACATCCTCACGATCCCACCGTTCATCCGGGAAGGGATCTACCGCTGCCTGGCCGCCAAGCCCTCCTGACGCCCCGCCCTTCCGGGCGGGGCGAGGGTGGGGCCGCCCACGGCAGCCCCACCCGAAGGGACACCCCGCTCATGAAGCTGACCGTCATCGGATGCGGCTACCTTGGCGCCACCCATGCCGCCTGCATGGCCGAACTCGGCCATGAGGTCCTGGGCATGGACTCCGACATCGACAAGGTCCACACCCTCAACTCCGGTCGGGCCCCGTTCTTCGAACGCGACCTGGACGGGCTCCTCGCCAAGCACACCGCGTCAGGCCGGCTCCGCTTCACCGCCTCCTATGGCGAGGCCGCCGACTTCGCCGACCTGCACTTCATCGGCGTCGGCACCCCAAACCAGCCCGGCACCGACGCCTACGACCTCACCCACCTCTTCGACGCCGTCCGCCGCCTGGCCCCCGGCCTGACGACCCCGGCCGTCGTCGCGGTCAAGTCCACCGTCCCCGTCGGCACCGCACCCCGCGTCGCCGACATCCTGCGCGAGTACGCCCCCGCCGGGGACCTCGTGGAGGTCGCCTGGAACCCCGAGTTCCTCCGCGAGTCCTTCGCGGTCGACGACACCCTCCGCCCCGACCGGCTCGTCCTCGGCTTCAACACCACCCACTCCTGGGCCGAGGCCCTCCTGCGGCAGGCGTTCGAGAAGATCATCGAGTCGGGGACTCCCACGATCGTCACCGACTGGGCCACCGCCGAGCTCGCCAAGGGCGCCGCGAACTCCTTCCTCGGCACCAAGATCTCCTTCATCAACGCGATGGCCGAGGTCTGCGAAGCCTCCGGCGCCAACGTCGCCGAGCTCGCCGACATCCTTGGCCATGACCACCGCATCGGCCGCCACGGCATGCGGCCCGGCCTCGGCTTCGGCGGCGGCTGCCTGCCCAAGGACCTCGCCGGCTTCATCACCCGCGCCGACGAACTCGACGCCGGCCAGGCCGTCGGCATCCTCCGCGAAGCCGCCGCCGTCAACGCCCGCCGGCGCCAGCGCGTCGTCGACCTCGCCCACGAAGAACTCGAAGGCGACCTGCGCGGCAAGCGGATCACCGTCTGGGGCGCCGCCTTCAAACCCGAGACCGACGACATCCGCGACTCGCCCGCCCTCGCCGTCGCCCAGGCCCTACACGACCTCGGCGCCACCGTCACCGTCACCGACCCCAAGGCCCTCGACAACGCCCGCAAGCTCCACCCCGAACTCGACTACGTCGAAGACCCCATCGCCGCCGTCGACGACGCGGACCTCCTCCTCCACCTCACCGAGTGGCACCACTTCACCACCATCGACCCCGAGCGACTCGCCACCCGCACCACCACTCCCAAGGTCATCGATGCCCGCGGCACCCTCGACACCGACCAGTGGCGCGAAGCCGGCTGGATGCCCCGAACGCTCGGCCGCCCCTGAGCCCCTCACCACCATGGGGCCGTGACCAGGCATTCGCGCTGGTCACGGCCCAGTGTTCGTCATTCGCCGCAGGCCGACAGGGGCGGAAGGGGCTGAATTCCAGGCAAAGCCGAGAAACCGGCGCGGCAAGGACCGAGAAGGTGCCCGCCTACGGCATCTCAGGCAACTCGCAGACAAGACGTCCCCTACCGACTGGCCGGGTGCCCCAAGCCCTCGGCCACCCCTGAACTTGACCATGCCCTGGTCAGACCCCCTCTGGCTCGCTGCTAACGCATGGACGCGGGGAAGAAGCCCGCTCTGCCGCCGCTTGCCGTTCCAGTGAAGTGGTAGGTGACGGCTTCGGAGAGCACCTTTGTGGGAGGGTCGCCGTTTTCCATGATGATGGCCTGGCCGGGGAAGGACAGCATGTCCTTGTAGAACCGGTCCACGACGGTGGAGGTCAGCTCCACATCGTCGATGTCGTCGGGTTCCGGGTCGCGGAAGGTGACCACAGGTGAGTCCAAGACGACGAAGCCGAGATGGTGCAAGTCCCGGTCCATGCAGAAGCGAGCCAGCGCGGTGGTGAACGCCGAGTGCAGGACCGAGCGCATCCCCTTGCCGCGTTCTATCCGCTTGCGGCCGCCCGCACGGATCTCGGCGTAGTACTGGTCGTATTCGGCGTGGTCAGCCGCCGGTACCTGCCAGGCGTTGAGGGTCTGCTGGAGGATGGAGTCGAAGGCTCCCACGGTCGCGGTCGGGATGTGCTGGGTCGGGCGTGTGGTGACAACGGCCCCCTCACCGACCAGGCGGGATTTCTTGTCGTCGAGCTCCGCGATGCGAGTCTGCAGCTCCAGTTCCCGCTCGACGACGGAGCGCTCCTCGACCAGCTCTTCGACATTGGAGCGCAGCGCGGCGATGCCGCCTTCCAGGTCGGCGATGATCTGGTCCCACACGCCGATGTCGGACTGCGCCTCCACCCGGCGGCTGATCAGAGCTGTCTGCTCGCCGTCAAGGTCGGCGATGGTGGGCAGTAGGTCGGCAAGCAGCGCGGTCGTCTTAGCTGCCTCTGCCTGGACGGCGATGTGAAGCTGGGTGGTTTCCTCCACCCGGTGGTTGGCCTGCTGGTGCTCGCGTTCGGCGCCGCAGAACGGGCAAGCGCCGACCTTGAAGTATCCGAGGATGCTGCCGGCTTCGTTGACCATGGCCAGCCGTTCCAGGTCCGAGCGGTACTGGGCCTCCAACAGCTTGAAGCGGCCCAGCAGGTCACTGACCTCGGTCAGCCGCTCATCTAGGGCAGCCAGTTCCCGGGCGGTTTCCATGCGGGAGTCGACCGCTTCGCGGTGGGATTCGTTGACCTGGCGCAGTGGTGCGGACTGCTCGTCCAGCGCGGTGCGGATCCGGATGAGCCGGTCGCGGAGCTGGCGCTCGTTCTCCTGCGTAACGAGCTTGGCCGACAGGTCGAGGACAAGCTGATCCAACAGTTGTACCTGGCCCTTGTGGACACGGCGTTGCCCGGCATTGAGGCCGGCGTCCACGGCTGGGTCGCCTTCTCCGGTGACCAGGAATCGCATGACGGACAGCTCCGCGGTCCGCGTGCTGGCGGTCCCGGTACGTAGCACCGGCGGGACATCACCGATCATGCGCTTCTCGGTGACTAGCGACAGGTGCAGCAAATCGGACAGCGCGAGGGGGCGGGTACCGCCAGCTTCATTCTTGCGGATCAGGACCTCGTCCAAGCCGAGCGCGCGCAGAAGATGGATGGAGAGGCTGTTGCGGCTGCGAGCGTTGTGGACCGCTGTAACCGACGCATCCGGCGTGGCCATCACAAGATCACGCAGATCCGCGCGGTAGAGGAAAATGCTGTTGCTGTCAGGGGCTCGCAGTAGCGTCAGCGGGCTGCCATCCGGCATGAGCAGACCCAAAAGGATCTGTGTGTAGCCGTCGCCTTCGGGGACCATCGCCAGGTCGGCGCCGCCCAGCATGTATTCGATCGATTTCACGATGAACGACTTGCCGGTGTCGGAGGTGCCATAGATGACGGTCAGCTCCGGGCCGAAGACGATCTGCGCCGGGGGGAGGTTGGGTCCGCAGTAGGTGAGATGGGTCAGCTGCAGTTCACTCACGGCGGCCCTCGAATGTCGCGGATGCGGACAGGGAGCCACTGATGAGTTCCGCAGTGGCCTGTCTTACGTCGGTGTCGGGAGCCCAGTGGTGCACGACCCACTCGGCGCGCTCGCGCAGCCGCCCCACGTAGGGGGCCTCAAGGATGTCGACGAAAGCGGGCCCGCGTTCGGTGGCTCGGTACACCAGTCCCGTCTCGTCGGCCTCGACGCCGGCGAGCCCGGCACGAATGAGGACCAGCAGCGCTTGTTCCAGCACGGTGCGCTTCATGCCCAGCTCACCGGAGTGCCCGGGCAAGGAAGGGTGCAGGGAGGGAGGGCCGTCGAGGTCGCCGCTGTGGAGGACGGCGTGGTCAAGGAGGGCCAGCTGTGCCAGGTCGAGGGGCTCGGGGTGGATCTCTGCCAGGAGCACCAGGGCTCGCACGCTGATCTCCAGCGGGCTATTGAGCGGGTTCATGCGGCTCCTCCTTCCTCACACCAGTTCAGTCGGCCTTCGTTCGCCAGGTGATGGCATACCCCCTTGCGGTCCAGGGGCCTCACGTACCGGGCGAGAACTGTCTCCGTCAGCGCCATGACACCGGCGGCCTCCAGGACCGCCTGCAGGCGGTCCCAGCCGAGTTCGAAGCGCTTGTCGCCCACCTCTACCGCAATCGTGTGGACGTCGTCCATGACCGCATTGAAGTGTCCGTCGGGGTACGCATCCCGGGCGAAGCGGCGCAACGACTCGGCGCTGTAGAACGCCTCGCGCTGTCGACGCATGTGATCGCCGGCCGTGGGGTGCTGTGCGATCAGCTCCAGAGAGTCGGCGTCGGCCTTCCACCGCTCGGCGTAGACCCGCACAAGCTGCTGAACGTAGCGGGCCTCCTCGGGACCATGGTCGTCCGGAGGCAGCATGACGGCGGGGCGCTCGCGCTGTACGTCAGGGAACCGCGTAACCCAATGCGGGGTGGTCTTGTGCTGCTCAAGCATCTGATCCATGTCGACAGGCACGAACATCGCGAAGTCTGTCTGCTCGGCCAGCTGGGCCACTTCACGCTGCTGATCGGCCGTGAGCCGGGTGATGATCTCATCATTCGTGTTGGTCAGTTCCGTAAGGAATTTCGCACGAGTCTGAGCGGGCTTCGCCAGGGCATCGCGCAGACCGCGGGCGAACGCCGGCGCGACGAAGACGTACTGGGTGGGCAGGACGAAATGCCCAAGCACCACACCGGCGAACATCTTGCGGATCTCACCTGCGGCTGTGCTCCAGTTCAAGGCGTTCTTGTAGCGCTTGCACTGGTAGTTGTCCCACGGCCCCTCCAGACCCTGCGTGCTGCGGAACGCGGCCACGTCGATGCCGTGGTCTCCGCTGCCGCCCTGACGCTCCACCCGCACGTACACGGATTGAAGAGCCGGGACCCACTCCTTGACGAACTCCTCGAACTCGTTCGGGTCGTACCCGAAGACGAGCGCCTTGGGGCTGGGCATGTACGGAAACTGCATCCCCGGACCCTTTGAGCATCAGCGGCGGTTCGGCGGGACCGCTTCGTGGCGCCAGGGTTTGATCCGACACGTTCCCCCCTCGTGCAGCCCGGTCGGTCGCCGTTGTAGCGGCTGCGACTAGGGATATCACTGATCGATCGCTCACAAAAGAGCCACCGTCGAGATACCGACGGTGACGATGTAGCGGCCCCACCGCACAGGCAAACCGCCGAGTAGGCCAAGACGTGGCGTTCATCGCCGCCACGACCGACGGGCCGTCCTTAGAGATCACGTCAGAGCGTTGGGTGAGCCCCCTGGGCGCCATCAAATCTCAACACGCTGACTTGACAGGGAAGCCAGGGGCGCCGCGAACTCCTTCCTCGGCACCAAGCTCTCCTTCATCAACGCGATGGCCGAGGTCTGCGAAGCCTCCGGCGCCAACGTCGCCGGGCTCGCCGACGTCCTCGGCCACGACCACCGCATCGGCCGCCACGGCATGCGGCCCGGCCTCGGCTTCGGCGGCGGCTGCCTGCCCAAGGACCTCGCCGGGTTCATCGACCGCGCCGACGAACCCGCCCTCGCCGTCGCCCAAGCCCTCCACGACCTCGGCGCCACCGTCACCGTCACCGACCCCAAGGCCCTCGACAACGCCCGCAAGCTTCACCCCGACCTCGACTACGTCGAAGACCCCATCGCCGCCGTCGACGACGCCGACCTCCTCCTCCACCTCACCGAGTGGCACCACTTCACCACCATCGACCCCAAGCGGCTCGCCACCCGCACCACCACCCCCAAGGTCATCGACGCCCGCAGCACCCTCAACACCGACCAGTGGCGCGAAGCCGGCTGGATGACCCGCGCCCTCGGCCGCCCCTGAGCTCACCTGCGCCTTTGGCTGACTTGCCCCATCACCTCGGCCCCGGTCGATGGCCGGGGCCGAGGAGTGCGGTCGACGCTTTCGTTTCCTGTTACCGCACCAGGCGGATCGATGGCGGGGATACTGAAAAATCCATGATCAAACCCAAGGACTGAGAACTGAAAACGTCCTGACCGATCAGTCGCTGACTTGTTAGCAACACGTCACCGACGTGCTTGATAGTCTGCGTCGCCCCGCTTGATTTGTCCTCGACGTCAAACTCAATCTGGCCACCTCCCAGCAGCAGGAGCTGGCTCGGCGTCGTGGATACGCCCTGAACCCCCACCATGGCGACCAGTTGCATGCCTCTGGCGTTATCCATATCGATGCAGGATCTCGTGGCTCCAGTATCGATCAAGAACTCCAGTGTCGTTGGAGAAAATCCCCCGGATGCCTCCCAATCCACTTGGATACGCATGCGATTATCGGCGCCGAAATAGGGAGATCCGGACACCACTGCCTCCCGGAGGCTTCAGTTAGCGTGAGATTGCCATCAAGTCCATGGCCTTCAGCATGGCACTGCTGGCAGCCTCGGGTGCTGTCGTGGCGACGATATAGACAGGCCGCGCTTCGAGGTTCGCTGAAGTCCATTCGAAGGCTTCATCAAACGTCCCTGCAAAGACGACTGTTTCGTGGCCGATGACCACAGCCTGTCCCGGGTACTTGCTTACGATGTCGTCCTTGTTGTTGTCGAAGTACGAAACCTGCCGCAGGAGCCTCACCACATCGGCCTCCTGAACGGTCTTCCCACCCAGAAGTGCATACAGGTCGCCCACCAGGTGGGGATCCAGGTCGGCGGTGACCGACTCTTTATCGAGCGTCAGAGTTACCCTCATGGCTTCGTCCCATACTTCACCGCAACGTCCAACTCAAGAGTCAGTAGCCCTGACAAGAGCTTGACGACTCCTGTCACATCCATAGATGCAAGTGATGGCGCAGTTTTAACTACCGAGGTGACTGTCACTTCCGATGCGGCAAAGGTCACCTTGTCGGTATCTGTTCCGACCTGAAACGGCCGGCAGATTGCCCCCTCAACGAGGGTGGAGGTTATCCGCCGCTGGAGGCGGGTGATCAAGTGCTCTGTTGTTACACCCAGTCGCTTGGCCGTGGATACGATCTGCTCTGCGATCGCGGCCAGTTTATCCTTAGCTGAGCGAAAGACGTTCTTTCGCCACTCGGTGAACTCCCTATGCAATTCCGCGACTTTGTTCTTGAGTTCGGCTATAACGGCGACCTCTTCCCCAGCCTTAATGCCCGCCCCCAGCGTTGGTGCCAGGCTCGGCTCAGCCCCCACGAAAAGCTCGTCGGTCAGTGTTGCGACTGCCTCCATTGCCCGCGCAGCGGGCTGGAATGGGAGTTGCTGTTCGATGGCGACATCAGAGGCCGCGAACTCAAGCTCAGCGGCTACGTCCTCCAGGCTCACCACAAGATCCAGCACATCAGCCTCCAGGCCCTGCCGAGTTGATCAAGAGTTCAGGACCGGACTCTGATTCCACTCTGGTCCAGGCCACGCGCAGGCGCATCTTCGACCTACATCAGCTCGGCGTCGGCCCCACAGTCACGGTCTGATAACGCTGCTGAGACACCGGTGGGGCTCACACTCTGTCCTCCCAGCCGGACGGGCGACCGGCACCACTGAGACAGACAGCCGAATGAGACAGCCGGACTATTCCTAACAAGGGCCTCGTCACTCTGGAGGACCTCGTGCGGCAGGCGCTGCGGATGCGGCCGGACCGGCTGGTCGTCGGCGAGGTGCGCGGACCCGAGGTCGTGCATCTGCTCGCGGCCCTCAACACGGGACATGACGGTGGCTGCACGGTCCACGCCAACACCGCGGCGGACGTGCCGGCCCGGCTGGAGGCGCTGGCCACGGCCGCCGGCCTGGACCGGGCCGCACTGCACAGCCAGTTGGCGGCGGCCCTCTCCGTGGTGGTGCACCTCGCACGGGACCGGTCCGGGCGGCGCCGTGTCGCCGAGGTCCATGTGCTGGACCGGGACACCACCGGGCTGGTCCGGACGGTGCCCGCCCTGCGGTGGGGCGAGCGGGCCTTCGTGCGGGAGCGGGGGTGGGAGCGGTTGCGGCAACTGCTCGGCGTGGCGGACGACTTCGGGAACGAGCGAGAGAGGTGACCGGGATGACCGAGGTGACCGGTGGGATGACGGCGGGCGCGCTGCTCTGTCTCGGCGCCATGGCCCGGCTGCTGGGCGGACGGCACCACGGGTTGCGGCGGGCACGACTGCTGCTCGCCGGCGGCGGGGTGGTGGCGACCGGGCCGCCCGCCTGGGAGCAGGCCCTCGCGGAACTCCGGCGGGTGCGGGCGCGGTGGGGGCCCGAATGGTGGGTGCTCCTCGCCGGGCTGGTGATCGGCCTGCTGGGGGCCTCGGTCCTGCCGGTCGTCGCGGGGGCGGCCGGGGTACCGGTGCTGCGCCGGCTGCGGCTGGCCCGGCAGGCCCGGCGTACCAGGGAACGGCGGGCGGAGGCGGTGATCGCCCTGTGCGGAGCGCTCGCCGGCGAGGTGCGGGCGGGACGGCAGCCGGGCGAGGCGCTGCTGCGGGCCGCGCGGGACTTCCCCGGACTCGGCGACGCGCGGGCGGCCGTTGTCGCGGCGGCCCGGTTCGGCGGGGACGTGCCCGGCGCGCTCACCGCGGCGGCCCGGCAACCGGGCGCCGAGGGCCTGCTCGGACTCGCGGCGTGCTGGCGGGTGGCCGTGGACCAGGGCGCCGGCCTCGCCGGCGGCCTGGATCGGCTGGACGGCGCCCTGCGCGCCGAGCGCGACCAACAAGCCGATCTGCGAGCCCAGTTGGCAGGCGCCCGGGCCACCGCCGTGTTGCTCGCCGTCCTGCCCGCCCTCGGCCTGCTGCTCGGCGCGGCCATGGGCGCGGACCCGCTCCGGGTCCTGCTGCACAGCGGCGCCGGCCTCGGCTGTCTGGTGGTGGGGTCGGTCTTCGAGGCGGCTGGCATGTGGTGGGCGACGCGGATCGTGCGGGGCGCTGAGGCGCGGTGAGGGGGCTGGGCGCGTGCGGGAGGCCGAGTGGAACCGATGCGGGGGCGGGTCCCGGGAGGGGGCCGATGGCCGGGTGGGCCGATGGGCGGCCTTGGCGGCGGTGGGGGTCGTGGCGGCGGTGGGGGTCGTGGCAGTGGGCCGGGCGACGGGCGGGGCGGTGTGCGAGGTGGTCGTGACGAAGGGCGCCGTGCGAATGACGGGGAAAGGGCGGGCGGTATGAGCGGGGAAGTCGTCCACAGGCTGGGGATGGCCATGGCCGGGGTGCTGGTCCTCGGCTGGGGTGCCCGGAGACTCGAGGCGGCACGGCGGAGGCGCCTGGCACGGCGCCGGGTGGTCGAGTTGCTGGATTTCGAAGCGCCCGCTGCCGGAGCACCGTTCGCGATCCCGCTGGCCGCAAGCCGGTGGCTGCCCCCGGCCGGTGCGGCGTGCGGGGCGTGGGTGCTGGTCGGCGGAGTCACCGGGGTACTGCTGGGGCTCGGTCTGGGCGTGGTCCTGTGGCGGTGGCGGGACCGGCAGGCGGCAACCGGGCGGGACGAGGTGGTCGACACCGCCGGGGCCGCGCGCCGGCTTCCGCTCGCCGCCGACCTGCTGGCCGCCTGTATCGCGGCCGGCGCCGGTCCGGTGATCGCCGCCCAGGCGGTCGGCGAGGCCCTCGGCGGCCCCGTCGGGCAGGCACTGGCGCGGGGCGCGGCGGAGGTCCGGCTCGGTGGTGAGCCGGCGGACGCCTGGCGCAGCCTGGCCGCGCTCCCCGGTGCCGGTGCCCTGGCGCGGTTGCTGGAACGGGCCGACGAGAGCGGGCTCCCGGCGGCCGGCCCGGTCGCCCGCCTCGCCTCGGACGCGCGGGCGGACTGGGGCCGCATCGCGACGGCCCGGGCGCGCCGGGCCGCCGTACTGATCTCCGCGCCGGTCGGCCTGTGTTTCCTGCCCGCGTTCATCGCCGTCGGCGTGCTGCCCGTCGTGATCGGACTGGCGGGCGGGGTGGTGGGAGGGAGGTGAGGCGCACGCGAGCGGACTGAGCACCCACATGTCAGGTAAGTGCCGGGAACGGCGACAGACGGACCAGAACCTTCACGGGGGTCGAGATGAACAGGAAGATCAGGAAAGCAGCGGTCCGGGTGCGCAGGGCGTGCCGGCAGGACACCGGAATGGTGACGTCGGAGTACGCGATGGGCATCATCGCGGCCGTCGGGTTCGCGTTGCTGCTGTACGAGGTCGTCACCAGCGGCCAGGTCCGGGCCGAGCTACAGGGCATCGTGAAGAAGGCCCTCAGTGCGCGGATGTGAGCGGGGCGGGGACCGGGGGTTCGTGACCGCGGAAGCGGCCGTGGTGCTGTCCGTGCTGGTGGCGTTCACGATGGCATTGGTCTGGGGGCTGCTCGTCGTGGCGGCCCAGATCCAGTGCGTGGACGCCGCCCGCACGGGCGCCCGGGCCGCCGCCCGGCAGGATCCGGCCGACGGGGTGGTGACGGTGACCCGGGAGGCGGCGCCGCGGGGAGCACGGGTGACCGTGACACGCGAGGGCGAACGGGTCCGCGTGACGGTGGTGGCGGAGCCACCGGGGCTGCACGGGCTGCCGTTCGAGGTACGGGAGGAGGCCGTGGCACTCGTCGAGGACACGGTGGGAGCGGGGGAGGCGGGGCCGTGAGACGCCGACGCGAGCTGAACGGCAGGCAGGGTTGCGCCGACGGCCGACGGCACACCGGCGGCAAGGGTCGGGAGGAGGCTCGGGGCGGCGCTTGTGAGGAGGCGCGGGGCAGGAGTCGCGAGGAGGCGCGGGGCAGGAGTCGCGAGGAGGCGCGGGGCAGGAGTCGCGAGGAGGCGCGGGGCAGGAGTCGCGAGGAGGCGCGGGGCAGGAGTCGCGAGGAGGCGCGGGGCAGGCGGTGGGACGAGGCGCCGGGCAGGCGACGGGCGGAAGCGCGGGCCAGGGGGCGGGGCGAGGAGGGGGGTCGGCGGCGGGGCGAGGAGCGGCGGAAGGCGCCAGGGCGGAGGCATCTTGAGAAGGCGTGGCGCGGCGGGCTCGGGGGCCCGGACCGGTGCCGGGAGTCCGACCGGGGGTCTGCCACCGTCTGGAGCCTGGGCGCGATCGCCGTGCTGTTGGCGGTGTTCGGTGGGGTGCTCGCTCTCGGGCATGCCGTCGTCGTCCGGCACCGGGCGGCCGGCGGCGCGGACCTGGCGGCGCTCGCGGCGGCGGACCACTGGGCCGAGGGAGGCACGGCGGCCTGCGCCCGGGCCGAACGGGTGACGGCGGCCCAGGGCGTGCGGCTGGTGCGGTGCGTGATCCTGGGCGAGACGTCGGACGTGTCGGTGGCCTCCGGGAGCGGGCCGTTCACAGCGGAGATCAGAGCGAGAGCGGGGCCGGTGGGTCCGGCGGGACCAGAGGGACCGGGGTCTGAGGGGTCTGAGGGGTCTGAGGGGCCTGAGGGGCCTGAGGGGCCAGTGGGACCGGAGCCGTCCGCCGTGCCGATGCCGATGCCGGATGCACCCCAGCTCATGGCACCTGCCGTCCGGGCCGCCGTCCGGGCCGCGCGGCAGGCCTCGCCAGCCGGCGCCCCGGTCGGGCCGCACGTCTCGGCGTCGGGCCGTGCGGAGCGGTCCGGTCACTGAGCCACTGGTGCCCGGCGGCCGTGGGTGGGAACCACATCACCCGTCGGTTCTCCGCCCGGCCGGCCTCGGGTGTGCTGTCGGTGGGAGTGGTCCGCGTGTCTCCCGTCGGTTCTCCGCCCGGCCGGCCCCGGATGCCCTGTCGGTCGGAGCGGTCAGCGTGTCCCCGTCGGCTCTCCGCTCAGGCAACCCGATCCCCCCGACGTCGGCTCAGCCGGACTCTTCGCTCAGGAGGACTGTTCCGGCTGCTCCTCCGGCGCCCCCCGCAGGAGCGCCGTGAGCAGGCGTATCGCGCCCCTCTTGTGCAGGGGGTCGTTGCCGTTGCCGCACTTGGGGGACTGGATGCAGGACGGGCAGCCGGCCTCGCACTCGCAGGAGGCGATGGCCTCACGGGTGGCGGTGAGCCAGGCGCGCGCGGTGTGGAAGGCTCGCTCGGCGAAGCCCGCGCCGCCGGGATGGCCGTCGTAGACGAAGACCGTCGGGAGGAGCGTGTCGGGGTGCAGAGGGACCGAGACGCCGCCGATGTCCCAGCGGTCGCAGGTCGCGAAGAGGGGCAGCATGCCGATCGAGGCGTGTTCGGCGGCGTGCAGGGAGCCGCCGAGGATCTCCGGGATGATCCGGGCCTCGTCCAGTTGGTCCTCGGTGACCGTCCACCACACCGCGCGGGTGCGCAGCGTACGAGGAGGGAGGTCGAGTTTGGTCTCGCCGAGCACCTCACCGGTGATGAGGCGTCTGCGGAGGTAGGAGACGACCTGGTTGGTGACCTCGACGGAACCGAAGCACAGGCGGCCGGTGCCCCACGGGACCTCGGTGTCCGTCTCCAGGATGGAGATCGACGTGGTGTCGCGGGCGACCGTCGAGTACGGCGGGTCGGCCTGCTCGACCAGGGCGACGGAGTCCTCCAGGTCGAGGGAGCGGACCAGATAGGTGCGGCCCTGGTGCAGGTGGGCGGCGCCCTCGTGGACCGTGGAGTGCGCGGCGCTCGCGTCGACCGTGCCCAGCAGACGGCCCGTACCGGCCTCGACGACCTGCACCGGACGGCCGCCGGTGCCGCGGATGTCGGTCAGGTCGGCGGCCCGCTCCCGGCGCGTCCAGTGCCAGGCACTGGTACGCCGGCGGAGCAGCTTCGCGGCCTCCAGCTGCGGGAGCACGTCCGCGCAGGCGGGGCCGAACAGCTCCAGGTCCTCCTCGGTCAACGGCAGTTCCGCGGCGGCGGCGCACAGGTGCGGGGCGAGGACATAGGGGTTGTCGGGGTCGAGGACGGTGGATTCCACCGGTTGGTCGAACAGGGCCTCGGGATGGTGGACGAGGAACGTGTCCAGCGGGTCGTCGCGCGCGACGAGGACCGCGAGGGCGCCCTGACCGGAGCGGCCCGCACGGCCCGCCTGCTGCCACAGGGACGCACGGGTCCCCGGGTAGCCGGCGATCACGACCGCGTCCAGGCCGGAGACGTCCACACCCAGCTCCAGGGCCGTCGTGGCGGCGAGGCCGAGGAGTTCACCGGAGTGCAGGGCGCGCTCCAGTGCACGGCGCTCCTCGGGCAGGTAACCACCGCGGTAGGCCGCGACACGCCGGACCAGGGAACGATCGACCTCGGCCAGTTTCTGTTGGGCGATCACCGCGATCAGCTCGGCGCCGCGCCGGGACCGTACGAAGGCGACCGAGCGCACGCCCTGGACCGTGAGGTCGGTCAGCAGGTCGGCGGTCTCGGCGGTGGCGGTACGCCGTACGGGTGCACCCTTCTCGCCGTGCAGCTCGGTGAGCGGGGGCTCCCAGAGGGCGAAGACCAGCTCGCCGCGCGGGGAGGCGTCGTCGGCGACCTCCACCACCGGCAGGCCGGTCAGCCGGCGGGCGGCGACGGCGGGTTCGGCGGAGGTCGCCGAGGCCAGCAGGAACACGGGGGAGGAGCCGTAGCGGGCGCACAGGCGGCGCAGCCGGCGCAGCACCTGGGCGACGTGCGAGCCGAAGACGCCCCGGTAGGTGTGGCACTCGTCGATGACGACGTATCTGAGCGACTTCAGGAAGGAGGACCAGCGCGAGTGGGACGGGAGTATCCCGCGGTGCAGCATGTCCGGGTTGGTGAGGACGTAGTTGCCGTACTGGCGGATCCACTCGCGTTCCTCGAACGGTGTGTCGCCGTCGTACACGGCCGGGCGTACGGCCGTGCCGAGAGGTTGTGAAAGTTCCTTCACCGAGCGGCACTGGTCGGCCGCGAGCGCCTTGGTGGGGGCCAGGTACAGCGCGGTGGCGCCGCGGCCGTTCGGGGCTTCGGCGCCGTCCAGGAGGGTGGACAGGACCGGGACGAGGTAGGCGAGGGACTTGCCGGAGGCGGTGCCGGTGGCGACGACCACCGAGTCGCCGTCCAGGGCGTGCTCGGCGGCCAGCGCCTGGTGCGCCCAGGGATGCTCGATGCCGCACGCCTGGACGGCCGCGATCACCTCGGAGCGAATCCGGTCAGGCCAGACGGCATGGCGGCCCGCACGCGGGGGCAAGTGCTCCGTATGAGTGATGCGCGCAGATCGGCTCGGCCCGGACGCGAGCCGGTCCAGGACCGTGCCCGGAGACAGGCGGGAAGCCGTGGTCGCCGGGGACTGATCGGATCGGTGATTCTTGGCCATCGGCACCGAGTGTGTCACTGGAGTGACGGACAATGGAGCCAAGGCGTCGTGCACGCCTGCCGGTAAGTGATTGAATGCCATCGCGGCTGGCGAAACGTCCCGGGGGCCGCAAGCCGAGGTGCCCGAGGGGCGAGCGCTCGATAGCAAGGTGCTGGAGGATCCGTGGACCTGTCCCTGTCGACCCGTACCGTCGGCGATCGTACGGTCGTCGAGGTCGGTGGCGAAATCGACGTATATACCGCGCCCAAGCTGCGCGAGCAGCTGGTCGAGCTGGTGAACGACGGGAATTTCCACCTCGTCGTCGACATGGAGGGCGTGGACTTCCTCGACTCCACCGGACTCGGCGTGCTGGTCGGCGGCCTGAAGCGGGTAAGGGCCCATGAGGGCTCGCTGCGCCTGGTCTGCAACCAGGAGCGCATTCTGAAGATCTTCCGTATCACCGGCCTCACCAAGGTGTTCCCGATCCACACCTCGGTCGATGAAGCGGTATCGGCCACCGACTGAAGTCGGACCGGCCGTCGGCGCCGGGCCCCTGCCGGGGTCTGCCGCCGGCCGGTCCCGTCCGGGCCGTGACCTGTCCGAGGCCGGCCGGTGAGCGGTCCCGCTCCGGGCCGTGACCGGTCCCGTCTGTCGGTCATGACCCGGTCCGGGCCGCGTACTGCGAACCGGCCCGGTCCGCGGGTGGTGACCCGTCCGGGTCGGCGTCGTGGCTCCGGTCGGCCCGGGCCGTGACCCGGAGGCTCCGGGCTGTGCCGCGTCCCGTGACACGCCCGGTTCCGGTTCGTGAGCCGTCCGGGTCCGGGCCGGTGAAACGGTCCGGCACACAGAAGTACACCAGGGGGTGCGGGCCCCAGGCGGTCCCGCCCCCGACCGCACGCCCGTAGTCGCGAGGGGGATGTATGGCCACCGTCGAACTCCGCTTCAGCGCGCTGCCCGAGCATGTCCGGACCGCCCGGCTGGTGGCGGCAGCGGTGGCGCGCAGGGCCGGGGTGGACGAGGCCGTCCTGGACGAGGTACGGCTCGCCGTGGGCGAGGCGTGCTCCCGCGCCGTCGGACTGCACCAGAACAGCGGCGTCACGGCACCGGTGAAGGTGGCGCTGATCGAGGACGAGAAACAGTTCTCCATCGAGGTCGGCGACGAAGCCCCGCACGCCGTGCCGGGCGGCGACACGCCCGGCGACACGCCGGACGGCGACACGGAGATCGAAGAGGACGAGATGGGCCTCGCGGTCATCAGCGGTCTCGTCGACGACGTGGAGGTCTCCACCGGCCACAACGGCGGCCTGATCCGGATGACCTGGCCGACCGCACCGCCGGCCACAGTGCTCCTCTGAGCCGTTCCGAGCCGTCGCACACTCCTCGCAAGGGCCCTGCCGAGCAGGGCCCTTGCGCGTTTTTCGGCACCGCACGGGAATTCGTGAAGGAATTCACGATCAATGGCCGGATGGCTTGATCAATAGGCCATAGGGCCGACAATGCTTTCGGGGCATTACCTCTTTCGGACCAGCACGACGTGCCATCGGCCGTCGACTCGATCATTGTGGACGGTACAAGGCGGCCGATTCCGTTTACCGTCCCCTGTCTAGTTCACTCGGGGGTACCTACAATCCGTCCACATCTTGAGCTCAGCCCAAGCGTCAAGGAGGACGAATGGCGGGGCTTTCCACCTCACGACAGTTGGGTCACCCGACATCCCTCGCGGCTGCGGTCCTGACCGACGACAACCGGATCCTCGTGGCCGTCATCGCGGCGGTCGCCCTGGCCGCGCTGGCGGTCGCCGGGGTCCTGGTGCGCCAGGTGCTGGCGGCCGGCGAGGGCACCGAGGGCATGAAACGGATCGCCGAGGCGGTCCAGGAAGGCGCCAAGGCGTATCTCGCCCGGCAGTTGCGCACACTCGGCGCATTCGCCGTCGTCGTCTTCTTCCTGCTCATGCTGCTGCCCGCGGACGACTGGAATCAGCGTGCCGGACGCTCGGTGTTCTTCTTGATCGGAGCGGTTTTCTCGGCGACCACCGGCTATATCGGCATGTGGCTCGCCGTGCGCAGCAATGTGCGGGTCGCCGCGGCGGCCCGGGAAGCCACCCCGGCGGAAGGCGAACCGGAAAAGGATCTCACCACCGTCTCGCACACCGCGATGAAGATCGCGTTTCGCACGGGCGGCGTCGTCGGCATGTTCACGGTGGGACTCGGCCTGCTGGGCGCGTCCTGTGTGGTGCTGGTGTACGCGGCCGACGCGCCGAAGGTGCTGGAGGGCTTCGGCCTCGGCGCCGCCCTGATCGCGATGTTCATGCGGGTGGGCGGCGGCATCTTCACCAAGGCCGCCGACGTCGGCGCCGACCTGGTCGGCAAGGTCGAGCAGGGCATTCCGGAGGACGACCCGCGCAATGCCGCGACGATCGCCGACAACGTGGGCGACAACGTCGGCGACTGCGCGGGCATGGCGGCCGACCTGTTCGAGTCGTACGCCGTCACCCTGGTGGCCGCGCTGATCCTCGGCAAGGCCGCCTTCGGCGACTCCGGGCTGGCCTTCCCGCTGCTGGTGCCCGCCATCGGCGTGCTCACCGCGATGGCCGGCATCTTCGCGGTCGCCCCGCGGCGCGCCGACCGCAGCGGCATGACGGCGATCAACCGCGGCTTCTTCGTCTCCGCGGCGATCTCCCTCGTGCTGGTCGCGGTCGCCGTCTTCGTCTACCTGCCGGGGCGGTACGCCGACCTGGACGGCGTCACCGACGCGGCGATCAGGGGCAAGAGCGGCGATCCGCGGATCCTCGCGCTGGTCGCGGTGGCCATCGGCATCCTGCTCGCCGCCGTCATCCAGCAACTGACCGGCTACTTCACCGAGACCAACCGCCGCCCGGTGCGGGACGTCGGCAAGACCTCCCTCACCGGTCCGGCCACCGTCGTCCTCGCCGGTATCTCGCTGGGCCTGGAATCGGCCGTCTACACCGCGCTGCTCATCGGCCTCGGCGTGTACGGCGCGTTCCTGCTCGGCGGTACGTCGATCATGCTGGCGTTGTTCGCGGTGGCGCTGGCCGGCACCGGACTGCTCACCACGGTCGGCGTGATCGTCGCCATGGACACGTTCGGGCCGGTCTCCGACAACGCGCAGGGCATCGCCGAGATGTCCGGCGACGTCCAGGGTGCGGGCGCCCAGGTGCTCACCAACCTGGACGCGGTCGGCAACACCACCAAGGCCATCACCAAGGGCATCGCCATCGCCACCGCCGTCCTCGCCGCGTCGGCGCTGTTCGGGTCGTACCGCGACGCGATCACCACCAACGTGCGGGACGTCGGCGCGACGCTCAGCGGGCCGGGCTCGCCGCTGACCCTGTCGATGGACATCTCGCAGCCCAACAACCTCGTCGGGCTCATCGCGGGCGCCGCGGTCGTCTTCCTCTTCTCGGGACTGGCCATCAACGCGGTGTCGCGGTCGGCGGGGTCGGTGGTGTTCGAGGTGCGGCGGCAGTTCCGCGAGCACCCCGGGATCATGGACTACACCGAGAAGCCCGAGTACGGACGGGTCGTCGACATCTGTACCAAGGACGCGCTGCGGGAGCTGGCCACCCCCGGTCTGCTCGCCGTCATGGCGCCGATCTTCATCGGGTTCACGCTCGGTGTCGGCGCGCTCGGCGCCTACCTCGCCGGCGCGATCGGCGCGGGCACGCTGATGGCGGTGTTCCTCGCCAACTCCGGCGGCGCCTGGGACAACGCCAAGAAGCTGGTGGAGGACGGTCACCACGGCGGCAAGGGCAGCGACGCCCACGCGGCCACGGTGATCGGCGACACGGTCGGTGACCCCTTCAAGGACACCGCCGGTCCGGCGATCAATCCCCTGCTGAAGGTCATGAACCTGGTGTCGTTGCTCATCGCGCCGGCGGTGATCAGGTTCTCCTACGGCGACGACCGGAACCTCGGTGTGCGGATCGCGGTCGCGGTCCTCGCCCTGCTGGTGATCGTCGTCGCGGTCTACATCTCCAAGCGGCGCGGGATCGCCGTCGGCGACGAGGAGGACACCGGGCGGGCCGCCAACTCACCGGACGCGGCCGTGGTTTCGTAGACCGCCGGGAAAGCCTGGTCAACGGGCGGGCGGGTGACGCGTCCTGACGCGCCGCCCGCCCGCTTCGTGTGCGCCCGCGTACGCGTCGCCGGGCGGCTTCCTCCCGTCCGCCCGCGTACGCCGTGAGCCTTCTCTCCCACGGTGCGAATAGTCACAAAAGCCTGTGCAGGGTCCGTCCGGTTGAGGGAGGGCCGCCGTCCGCCGTGTAGATTCCGGGGGCCGAGAGCCATGGAAGGGACCGATCCGGTGAACAAGAAGCTCGCGGCCGCACTGTCCGGCGGTGCGGTACTGGTAGTGGCACTGTCGGGTTGCAGCAGCAGCGGCGACGACAAGGGGCCCGATCCGAAGCTGGTCGCCTGGGCCAAGAAGGTGTGCGACGCGGTACCCGCGCAGGATGCCAAGATCAGGTCGGCCAACGCGTCGATCGCGTCCATCGCCACGGACAGCAACCTCCCGCCGAAGAGCGCCCAGAAGACTTACGCACAGGCCTTCCAGGACCTGGCCGACGGCTACAAGGCCCTCGCCGACGCTCTCGGTCACGCCGGAGCGCCCCCCGGGATCGACGACGGCGCCAAGCGGCAGCAGGACGCCGCCAAGACCCTGGACGGCCTGTCCTCGTCGTACGTCGACCTGAAGAAGAAGGTCGACGGGCTCGACACCAAGGACCAGGGCAAGTTCGCCAAGGGCCTCAAGGACGTCGCCGCCGCCCAGGCCGAAGACGTCGGCAAGCAGAGCAACAGCGGTACCCAGGCGCTGAAGCGGCTGGAGCAGGGCGATGTCAAGGCGGCGATGGCCGAGCAGCCTAGCTGCAAGGTCCCGGCGGCGTCCGGGAAGGCCGGGGCGACGCCGCGGGGGACGGCCGGCTGACGCCGGCGGCCGGTCCGCGCGGCAACTGGCCGGGCAGCCGCCCCGGGCCACAATGGGGACGTGACTGACTCCGGACTCGCTCCCCTGCCCGCTTCCGACCGGCCCGACATCGCCGCGCGCCTGCGGGACGCCCTGCTGGCCGCCTCCTTCACCGCCGACGGGCTGCTCGACCTGCTCGGCGCCCCCGCCTACGCGGCGCTGGCCCGCAGCGAGACCGTGCCCGCCCTCAGGGCGACCCGCGGCGACACGCCGCTGGAAACGCTCGTACGGCTGTTCCTGCTCCAGCAGCCGGTGCCCCACGCGCGCGTGGCGGCGATCCTGCCGGCCGGGGAGGCGCTGGCAGCCGGGTGGCTCACGCGCGTGGGCGGCGACGAGGTGGCGGCCACCGTGGACGTACGGCCGTACGGCGGCCCCGGCGGCGAGGACTGGTTCATCGTCTCCGACCTGGGGTGCGCGGTCGGCGGCGCGGGTGGCATCGGGCAGCGCGACGAGGGGGTCGTCCTGGGCGTCGGCGGCGCCTCCACGACCCTCGCCGGTATCACCGTCCGCACGCCCGTCGCCTCCGCCCTGGATCTCGGCACCGGCTCCGGTATCCAGGCGCTGCACGCCGCCCAGCACGCCACGCGCGTGACGGCGACCGATCTCAACCCGCGCGCGCTGCACATCACGGCGCTCACGCTGGCGCTCTCCGGGGCGCCCGCCGCCGACCTCCGCGAGGGTTCGCTGTTCGCACCGGTCCGGGACGACGAGACGTTCGACCTGATCGTGTCCAACCCGCCGTTCGTGATCTCCCCCGGCGCCCGGCTGACCTACCGGGACGGCGGCATGGGCGGGGACGATCTGTGCCGCTCGCTCGTTCAGCAGGCGGGGGAACGGCTGACCGAGGGCGGGTTCGCGCAGTTCCTCGCGAACTGGCAGCACGTGGCGGGGGAGGACTGGCAGGACAGGCTCAGGTCGTGGGTGCCGCGCGGGTGCGACGCCTGGATCGTGCAGCGCGAGGTGCAGGACATCACGCAGTACGCCGAGCTGTGGCTGCGGGACGCCGGTGACCACCGCGCGGACCCGGCGGAGTACCAGACGCGGTACGACGCATGGCTCGACGAGTTCGAGGCGCGCAAGGTCAGGGCGGTCGGCTTCGGCTGGATCACTCTGCGCCGCACCGGGGCCGCCGAGCCGTCCGTCACCGTGGAGGAGTGGCCGCACCCGGTCGAGCAGCCCCTCGGTGAGGCGATCCGGGCGCACTTCGAGCGCCTCGACTATCTCCGGGCGCACGATGACGCGGCGCTGTTGGACAGCCACTTCCGGCTCGCCGTCGAGGTGGTCCAGGAGCAGGTCGGGCTGCCCGGTGCCGAGGACCCGGAGCATGTGGTGCTGCGTCAGCACCGCGGGATGCGCCGGGCGACCAAGGTGGACACGGTCGGTGCCGGGTTCGCGGGCGTGTGCGACGGCACGCTGAGCGCCGGCCGCATCCTGGACGCCATCGCGCAGCTCGTCGGCGATGACCCGGTGGTGCTCCGCGACCGGACGCCGGCGCAGATCAGGTTGCTGGTGGAGCAGGGCTTCCTGGAGCCGGTGCGCTGAGCGGGCGCACGCGGGGAGCGAGTCCGACCGGGGCGCGCGCGGGCAGGTGAGCAGGCGCGCGCCAGGCGGGGCGAGCGGGCCCCGGCGAGCCGGCGCCGGGCAGGTGCCGTACGCCCGTGCCCGCGCTGCCGTGGGCACGGGCGGGCCGTGTCCCGAGCGGGCGCGCGCGGCGTCGTATGCCGGTGGCACGGGCCACGTGGAGGTGCCGCCGGGAGGCCGGCCGGACCGTGAGGGAAAAAGGGCCGGAAAAATACGGGTGCCGGATTCCGGGGCGACGTGTCCGAACGCACATCCGGTGGCTCGTCGGTCTTCCGTTCACCCCGGTGTCGCCTGTCCGTCTCCCGCGCGTGCCACCCTCCCGGCGCTGGGCAGGGCCGGGCGGCGCGGAAGAGGTGGGCGGGGCATGGAGAGCGGGCCGGCGATCTTCGCCGCAATGGTGTTCGCCCTGTTCGGAGCCGGTCTGCTGGCCTGGACCGGGACCCGTCTGCGGCGCCGGGAACCGGTGGCCGACGGTGTGAGCCGGGTCGCATCGGCCACCCTCGCGAGCGTGGCCGGGACGGTGGCGCTGGCCCTCGGCGTGTACTGCCTGACCCGCCTCTGACACAGGGCGGCGCCGTGTCCACCGGGTGAGGGGAGCATCACGCTCCGGACAGGGGGCGGGATCTGCCAGGCGGTCCGGGCGGCAGGAATGGCGGTAGTCGGGTTACCGTTCGAGTGGCCGTTGTGAGCTTTTCCCGTTTGACACGGGGGCGGGATGTAGCGTCACACTCCGCAGCGTCACACGACCAGCAGTACGCCGTGCCCCCGGGACGAACGCCTGGGGAGGCCCCAGCGTCGACCGGAGAGAAGAGCGAAGTTGTCCCCGACCAGCGAGACCGCACAGGGCGGCCGCCGACTCGTCATCGTCGAGTCGCCTGCCAAGGCGAAGACGATCAAGGGCTACCTCGGCCCCGGCTACGTCGTCGAAGCGAGCGTCGGGCACATCCGCGACCTCCCCAACGGCGCCGCCGAGGTGCCCGAGAAGTACACCGGTGAGGTCCGCCGCCTCGGTGTGGACGTCGACCATGACTTCCAGCCGATCTATGTGGTCAACGCCGACAAGAAGGCGCAGGTCAAGAAGCTCAAGGACCTGCTGAAGGACTCCGACGAGCTGTTCCTCGCCACCGATGAGGACCGGGAGGGCGAGGCGATCGCCTGGCACCTCCAGGAGGTCCTCAAGCCCAAGATCCCCGTCAAGCGGATGGTCTTCCACGAGATCACCAAGGAAGCGATCCGCGAGGCCGTCGCCAACCCGCGCCAGCTCAACCAGAAGCTGGTCGACGCCCAGGAGACCCGCCGCATCCTCGACCGCCTCTACGGCTACGAGGTCTCGCCGGTCCTGTGGAAGAAGGTCATGCCGCGGCTGTCGGCCGGCCGCGTCCAGTCCGTCGCGACCCGCCTCGTGGTGGAGCGGGAACGCGAGCGCATCGCGTTCCGTTCCGCCGAGTACTGGGACCTGACGGGCACCTTCGGCACCGGCCGCGCGGGCGATCCGTCGGACCCGGCGACGCTGGTCGCCCGCCTCCAGACCGTCGACGGCAGGCGGGTCGCGCAGGGGCGCGACTTCGACTCCCTGGGACAGATCAAGAGCGCGAACACCCTCCACCTCGACGAGGCGAACGCCCGCGCCCTCGCCGTCGCCCTGGAGAACACCCGTTTCTCCGTGCGGTCCGTCGAGTCCAAGCCGTACCGCCGCTCGCCGTACGCCCCGTTCCGTACGACGACGCTCCAGCAGGAGGCGAGCCGCAAGCTCGGTTTCGGCGCGAAGGCGACGATGCAGATCGCGCAGAAGCTGTACGAGAACGGCTACATCACGTACATGCGTACGGACTCCACGACGCTGAGCGACACGGCGGTCAAAGCCGCCCGCGCGCAGGTCACCCAGTTGTACGGCGCCGACTACCTCCCCCCGCAGCCGCGCACCTACGCCGCGAAGGTGAAGAACGCGCAGGAGGCGCACGAGGCGATCCGTCCGTCGGGTGATCGTTTCCGCACGCCCGCGGAGGCCGGCCTCACCGGCGACCAGTTCCGGCTCTACGAGCTGATCTGGAAGCGGACCGTCGCCTCCCAGATGAAGGACGCGACCGGCAACAGCGTGACCGTCAAGATCGGCGGCACCGCCGCCGACGGCCGGGACGTCGAGTTCAACGCCTCCGGCAAGACGATCACCTTCCACGGCTTCCTGAAGGCCTATGTCGAGGGTGCCGACGACCCGAACGCCGAGCTGGACGACCGCGAGCGCCGGCTGCCGCAGGTCACCGAGGGCGACGCGCTGTCCGCCGAGGAGATCACGGTCGACGGGCACGCCACCAAGGCCCCGGCCCGCTACACCGAGGCCTCCCTGGTCAAGGAGCTGGAAGAGCGCGAGATCGGCCGCCCGTCGACGTACGCGTCGATCATCGGCACGATCCTCGACCGCGGCTACGTCTTCAAGAAGGGCACGGCCCTCGTGCCGTCCTTCCTGTCCTTCGCCGTGGTCAACCTCCTGGAGAAGCACTTCGGCCGCCTCGTCGACTACGACTTCACCGCCAGGATGGAGGACGACCTCGACCGCATCGCGCGCGGCGAGGCCCAGGCCGTGCCGTGGCTCAAGCGCTTCTACTTCGGCGAGGGCAACGTCACGGCCGTCGCCGCGGACGCCGGCAACGGCGACGGCGACCACCTCGGCGGCCTCAAGGAACTGGTGACCGACCTGGGCGCGATCGACGCCCGCGAGGTGTCGTCGTTCCCGGTGGGCAACGACATCGTGCTCCGCGTCGGCCGCTACGGCCCCTACATCGAGCGCGGCGAGAAGGACACCGAGCAGCACCAGCGCGCCGACATCCAGGACGACCTGGCGCCGGACGAGCTGACCGTCGAACTGGCCGAGGAACTGCTGGCCAAGCCCAGCGGCGACTTCGAACTGGGCACCGACCCGGCCACCGGCCACACGATCGTCGCCAAGGACGGCCGCTACGGCCCGTACGTCACGGAGGTCCTCCCCGAGGGCACCCCGAAGACCGGCAAGAACGCGGTCAAGCCGCGCACGGCGTCCCTCTTCAAGTCCATGGCGCTCGACACGGTGACGCTCGATGACGCGCTGCGGCTGATGTCCCTGCCGCGGGTCGTCGGCACCGACGCCGACGGCGTGGAGATCACCGCGCAGAACGGACGCTACGGCCCGTACCTGAAGAAGGGCACGGACTCGCGCTCGCTCCAGACCGAGGACCAGTTGTTCACGATCACGCTGGAAGAGGCGCAGGCGATCTACGCCCAGCCCAAGCAGCGCGGCCGGGCCGCGGCCAAGCCGCCGCTGAAGGAGCTGGGCGAGGACCCGGTCTCCGGCAAGCCGGTCGTGGTCAAGGACGGCCGCTTCGGTCCGTACGTCACCGACGGCGAGACCAACGCGACCCTCCGCTCCGACGACAGCGTCGAGGCCATCACCCCTGAGCGTGGTTTCGAGCTGCTCGCCGAGAAGCGCGCGAAGGCCCCCGCCAAGAAGACCGCGAAGAAGGCGACGGCCAAGAAGACGGCCCCGGCGAAGAAGACCGCGGCCAAGAAGACGGCCGCGAAGAAGACGACGGCGGCCACGAAGAAGACGACCGCCAAGAAGACCACCGCCAAGAAGGCGACGGTCTCCGGGGCGGCGGCTCCCGGCACGGACGGCTGACGCCCGGACCCGACCGGAAACGTCCACTTCGGCCTCGCGACATGAACGCCCCGGCATCACTTTGATGTCGGGGCGTGCGCGTGCCGGGACGGGCGAGGTGTGGTGTCGGTGGCTGCGGATAGGCTGAACGCATGACGCGAGCCGAGCAGCCAACGGCCCACCCCACAGCACCGGACGACGCCCTGGTCGCGGACTCCCGCGAACGCGCCGTCCGCTCCCTGCTGCGCCGACCGCAGCTGAGGCGCCTGTGGAGCGCGCAACTGGTGAGCGGGGTCGGCGACACCCTCGCCCTTCTCGTGCTGGTCGTCCTGGTCCTCCAGGCGGCGATCACCGAGGGCGCCTTCGGCGGCGGTTACCGCGGGGTGGCCTTCGCGGTCGCGACGGTCTTCGCGGCGCGCATCCTCGCCACGCTCGTCTTCGGTGCCGTCCTCCTCGGCCCGCTGACCGCGCTCACCGCCCAGGAGGGCCCCCTCGACCGGCGCTGGACCATGGTCGGCGCCGACGGTGTGCGCGCCGCGCTGCTGATCGTCGCGCCCCTGTGGATCGACTGGACCCCGGACGACGCGCTCGCCGTCCTGCTGGTCACCGCCTTCGTCACCGGCGTCTGTGAGCGGCTGTGGACGGTGTGCCGGGAGAGTGCCGCCCCCGCCCTGCTGCCGGCCCCGCCGCCGGAGGGCGCCACGGTACGGCCGCTCCCGGACCACCTGGACGCCCTGCGCCGCCTGGCGCTGCGCACGACCTTCCTGGCGGTCCCGCTGGCCGCCGCCGCACTGGTCGTCGCCGGCCTGCTGAACAACCTGCTGGGCACCGGCGTGGCCTGGTTCGACCAGCACCAGGTGGCCCTCGGGTCGTACGTGGCGGCCGGCCTGTTCGCCGCCTCCCTGTCCGTGCTGACCTCCCTGGAGCTGCCCGGCACCCGCACCCCGCGCGCGCGGTCCCCGCTGGAGGGCCTGCGCCGCCCGCGCACCGGCACCGGCGTCGACAAGGGCCGTACGGGCGCGGTGCCCCTGCTCGTCCCGGCCTGTGCGTCGGTCGCCGGCGCGATCGCGGCGGCCGTCGCGGTGTGCGTGCTGCACGCCAAGGACCTGGGCGGCGGCCCGGTGCTCTACGGCCTGCTGGTGCTGGGCCTGACCGGCGGTGTCGGCGTCGGCATCCGCACCGCCCCCGCGGTGCTGCCCTCGCTGTCCCGCCGTCGCCTGCTGGCCCTCGCCATCGCCGTCACCGGCATCGCCCTGCTGGCCGGCGGCCTGGTCCCGGACGTCACGACGGTGCTGCTGCTCGTCATGCTGGCCGGTGCCGGCGCGGGCGTGGCCGCCAACACCGGGCACACCCTGCTGGACCAGGAGACCGAGGACTACCGCCGGGCGCGCACCACCGAGCACCTGCACGCCGTGGTCCGGGTCTTCATAGCGCTCGGCGCCCTGATCGCACCCCTGGTCGCCGCGCTGATCGGCCCGCACCGGCTGGAGAACGGCAGGTTCGTCTTCGCGCACGGCGGGGCCGCCTTCACCCTGATGCTGGTCGGCGCGCTGCTGCTGCCGGTGGCCGCGCTGGTGCTCGCCAAGGTCGACGACCGGTCCGGTGTACCGCTGCGCCAGGACCTCAAGGACGCGCTGCTGGGCGGCGACGACCCCGTCACCGCGCCGGCGGCGAAGGGCTTCTTCATCGCCCTGGAGGGCGGCGACGGCGCCGGCAAGTCCACCCAGGCCGAGTCTCTCGCCGAGTGGATCCGCGCCAAGGGCCACGAGGTCGTGCTCACCCGTGAGCCCGGCGCCACCCCGGTCGGCAAGCGGCTGCGTTCGATCCTGCTGGACGTGTCCTCGGCGGGCCTGTCCCACCGCGCGGAGGCCCTGCTATACGCCGCCGACCGCGCGGAGCACGTCGACACGGTCGTCCGCCCGGCGCTGGAACGCGGCGCGGTGGTCATCTCCGACCGCTACATCGACTCCTCCGTCGCCTACCAGGGCGCCGGCCGCGACCTGTCCCCGACCGAGATCGCCCGCATCAACCGCTGGGCCACCGACGGGCTCGTCCCGCACCTCACCGTCCTGCTGGACGTCTCCCCGGAGACCGCCCGCGAGCGGTTCACCGAGGCGCCGGACCGGCTGGAGTCGGAACCGGCGGAGTTCCACGCGCGCGTGCGGTCCGGTTTCCTGACGCTGGCCGCCTCCGACCCCGGCCGCTACCTGGTCGTGGACGCCGGGCAGGAGCCCGAGGCCGTCACCACCGTGATCCGGCACCGGCTGGACATCGTGCTGCCCCTTTCCGAGGCCGAGATCAAGGCCCGGGAGGAGGCGCGCAGGAAGGCCGAGGAGGAGGCCCGCCGCAAGGCCGAGGAAGAGGCCGCGCGCAAGGCCGAGGAGGAGCGCCTGGAGCGCGAGCGCCAGGAACAGCTCGCCAGGCTGCGTGCCGAGGAGGAGGAGCGCAAGCGGCGCGAGCTGGAGGAGGCGCAGCGGCGCGAGGCCGAACGGCAGGCGGAGGAGGCCCGGCAGCGGGCCGAGGAAGCCGCCCGGCGAGCGGAGGAGGAGCGTCAGCGGCTCCTCGCCGAGGAGAAGGCGCGCGCCGAGGCGGAGGCCCGCCGCAGGGCCGAGGAGGAGCGGCGGCGCAAGCAGGCCGAGGAGGAGGCCCGGCGGCGCGCCGAGGAGGAGGCCCGTCAGGCCCGGTTGCGCGCCGAGGAGGAGGCCCGCCGTCTGGAGGCGCAGCGCAAGGCCGAGGAGGCGTTGCTGCGGGCCGAGGAGGCCCGTCGGCAGGCCGCCGAGGCCGCGGTGGCGGCCGACGCGGCGGCCCGCAGGCCCAGCGCACCTCTGCCGGCCGCCCCGACGGCGCCGACCGCGCGGGACACGGCGGACGAAGCGGTCACGGCCCCCACGCCGGTGGTCCCGCCGGGCGCGGACGGACGGCGTGGCGACGGGTGGGACTCCGCCGGGGCGCGTACGGACGCGCGGGCCATGGACGACACCACGGTGCTGCGGCCGGTGCGCGAGGAACGGGGCGGCCCCGCCGACGACGCGCGGCGCTCCCACACCGACGCCGAGGTGACCGCCGAGCTGCCGCAGCCGCCGGTGACACCGGGCGCGGCGGACGAGACGGCCGTACTGCCGCCGGTGTCCGTGGAGGACACGGCCAAGCTGCCGCCGGTGGTGGATCACGGTGCGGCCGACGAGACCGCTGTGCTGCCGCCCGTACGGGACGGCGACCCGGCGGGCCGGGTACCGCCCGGCTTCTTCCGGGACGAGCGGCCGGGTGCCCGGCGGCCGGGCACGGGCCCCGACGGCTCCGAGGCACACACGCGCGAGATGCCTCAGATCGACGCCGACGGCACACCGCGCCGCCGCCCGCGCTCCGACTGGGCCGAGGAAACGCCGCTGGACGACCTGCCGAGCCTGGCGGACGAGCTGCTGGGTTCCTACGACGGACAGCCGCACGGTGACCAGGGCGACACCGGTGAGGAGCGCAAGCGCGGGGGTCGCGGCCGGGGCCGCCGCGGCTGAGGACGGCAGCGGCCGGCCGCCGACCCTGGCGCTCCGCTGCCGCACCCCGTGGCCCGTGGCCCGGGCCCTCGCGCCTTCAACGGGTCCTGCCCCGCTCGCCCACCCCGTCCCCGCTCCGCCCGGCACCACCGCCGGCCCCCGATGTCAGACCTCACCCGCACAATGGAGTCCGGACCGTGGAGTCCGGAACGTGGTGTGTGACGGAAGGACGGCGTGACCCATGACCGTGTGGGACGACCTCGTCGGGCAGGAGAAGGTGAGCGCGGTGCTGGACGCCGCCGCACGGGACGCCGATGCCCTCGTCACGGCCGCCGCGGCGGACGAGCCGCCGCCGGAGGCGTCGAAGATGACGCACGCCTGGCTGTTCACCGGCCCGCCCGGCGCGGGACGGAACCAGGCGGCGCGGGCCTTCGCCGCCGCTCTCCAGTGCGTGAGCCCCGACCGCGCTCTCGGCGGGACCCCCGGCTGCGGATTCTGCGACGGCTGCCACACCGCGCTGCTCGGCACGCACGCGGACGTCACGACGGTCGCCGCGGTCGGCTCGGAGATCCTGGTCAGGGACATGCGGGACACGGTCCGCAAGTCGTTCACCGCCCCGGCGACCGGCCGCTGGCAGATCATTCTGGTCGAGGACGCCGAGCGGCTGAACGAGAAGTCGGCCAACGCGGTCCTCAAGGCCGTGGAGGAGCCGGCCCCCCGTACCGTCTGGCTGCTGTGCGCCCCGTCCGTCGAGGACGTCCTGCCCACCATCCGCTCCCGCTGCCGGCACCTGAACCTGCGCACGCCGACGGTCGACGCGGTCGCCGACATGCTCGTACGCCGCGACGGCATCGACCCGGAGGTCGCCCTCGCCGCCGCCCGCGCCACCCAGGGCCACGTCGACCGGGCCCGCCGCCTCGCCACCGACCCGGCGGCCCGTCAGCGCCGCGCGGCCGTGCTGAAGCTGCCGCTGCGCCTCGACGAGGTCGGCGCGTGCCTCAGGGCCGCGCAGGAACTGGTCGATGCGGCGGCCGAGGACTCCAAGCAGCTCGCCGAGGAGATGGACGGCAAGGAGACCGAGGAGATGAAGGCGGCGCTGGGCGCGCCCCAGGGCGGCCGGCTGCCGCGTGGCACGGCGGGCGTGATGAAGGACCTCGAGGACATGCAGAAGCGCCGCAGAACGCGTACGCAGCGCGACAGCCTCGACGTCGCCCTCGGTGACCTCACCGCCTTCTACCGTGACGTCCTCGCCCTCCAGCTCGGCACCCGCGTGGCGATCGCCAACGCGGACGCCGGGGACGCCCTGGAACGGCTGGCCCGCGCCGGCGCACCGGAGTCCACCCTCCGCCGTATCGAGGCGATCGCCGCGTGCAGAGAGGCCCTGGACCGCAACGTGTCGCCGCTGCTGGCCGTGGAGGCGATGACCATGGCCCTGCGGGCGGGGTGACGGTTCGGTCCGGCCGACCGCGGGGACACGGCGGAGGGTGTCCCTCGTACGAGCCACAGTTCGCACAGAACGCACCGGGCCGGTCGCGCACCGTTACGCTCGCCTGATGCACACCAGGCCATCCCCTCACCGGACCCGTGGCATCCGCACCCGGACGACGGCCCGTCTCACGGCCACCTTCGTCACGGCCGCCGCCCTGCTCATGTCCGCCTGCTCGCCGGGGAGTTCCGGTACGGCGCGAGGTGCGACGGTGGACGCGGCGCTGGCCGCGCTGCCGCGTGCGACGCCGTCGGCGCTGACGTCGTACTACGGCCAGCGGCTGCGATGGCGCGACTGCGGAGTGCCCGGCTTCCAGTGCGCCACGATGAAGGCCCCGCTGGACTACGCCGACCCCGGCGCGGGCTCCGTCCGGCTCGCCGTCGCGCGCAAGAAGGCCACCGGGAAGGGCAAGCCGCTCGGTTCGCTGCTGGTCAACCCGGGCGGTCCGGGCGGCTCGGCGGTCGGCTACCTCCAGGAGTACGCGGGCATCGGCTACCCGGCGCAGGTCCGGGCCCGTTACGACATGGTCGCGGTGGACCCCCGGGGCGTCGCCCGCAGCGAGCCCGTCCACTGCCTCGACGGGCGGCGGATGGACGCGTACACGCAGACCGACATGACCCCCGACGACCAGCGGGAGCGGAACACCCTGGTCGCGGCGGACCGGAAGTTCGCCGAGAGCTGCGGGGCCCACTCGGCGAAGCTGCTGCGGCACGTCTCCACCGTCGAGACGGCCCGCGACATGGACATCCTGCGGGCGGTGCTCGGCGACCGGAGGCTGAACTACGTGGGGGCGTCGTACGGCACGTTCCTCGGGGCGACGTACGCCGGACTGTTCCCGGCGCGGGTCGGCCGGATGGTGCTCGACGGCGCGATGGACCCGTCCCTGGACGCCCGCAGGCTGAACCTGGACCAGACGGCGGGCTTCGAGACGGCGTTCCGGGCGTTCGCGAAGGACTGCGTACGGCGCTCGGACTGCCCGCTCGGCGGGAAGGGGACGACGCCCGCACAGGCCGGCGACCACCTGCGGGCGTTCTTCCGCAAGCTGGACACCCACCCCCTGCCCGCGGGCGACGCGGACGGCCGCAGGCTGGGGGAGGCGCTGGCCACCACCGGGGTGATCGCGTCGATGTACGACGAGGGGTCCTGGGAGCGGCTGCGCGAGGCGCTGACCTCGGCGATGCGGCACAACGACGGCGCGGCCCTGCTGGCCCTCTCCGACAGCTACTACGAGCGGGACGCGAGCGGCCATTACAGCAACCTGATGATGGCCAACGCCGCCGTGAACTGCCTGGACCTGCCGCCGGCCTTCACCGGCCCGGAGCAGGCGGAGAAGGCGCTGCCCGCGTTCGAGAAGGCGTCCCCGGTCTTCGGGCCCGGCCTGGCCTGGGCGTCGCTGAACTGCACGTACTGGCCGGTGAGGGCGACGGGTGAGCCGCACCGCATCGAGGCGAGGGGAGCGGCCCCGATCCTGGTGGTCGGCACGGTCCGCGACCCGGCGACACCGTACCGCTGGGCGCAGTCCCTGGCCCGTCAGCTCTCCTCCGGCCGCCTCCTCACCTACGTCGGCGACGGCCACACCGCCTACGGCCGCGGCAGCGCCTGCATCGACTCGGCGATCAACACCTACCTCCTCCGCGGCACCCCGCCGCCCCCCGGCAAACGTTGCACCTAGCCCGCACCGCCCGCCCCGGAGCCACCCGCTCCGCGGCGGGTACGAAGCACCCCGGGAAACTGTGTAGACTTACCGACGTTGCTGATCGCACCATGGTGCGGACAGCGCGCCGCTTTAGCTCAGATGGCCAGAGCAACGCACTCGTAATGCGTAGGTCTCGGGTTCGAATCCCGAAAGCGGCTCCGAGAAACCCCAGGTCAGATAGTCGCTGACCTGGGGTTTTGTGTTGCTCGGGGCGTGACGCGTCACATGGCCGGGGCGCCGTGGGATGGCTTGCGTGAGCGATGCGTGAGCGGAGGGGGCTAGGCCCTACTTCTTGGGCTTCTTCCGCTGGGCCTTCTTCTCGCCCTCGGCCTGGGCCTTCTTGGCGCGCTTGGCCTTCTTCCGGGCCTTCTCCGCCTTGCGTGCGGCTTCCTCCGCCTCCGCCTTCCGCTGGAGCGGGACCAGCTTGGCAGTGGCCTCGGCGGCGCTCTTGCCGACGTGGGGGAGGACGCTTAATGGTGACGTCGGGTATTGGAACCGTCCGAATACCTCTGTGATCAGAGGGGTGCGAGGATCATGAGGACCTCGTCGCGGGTGTCGTGGGGGGCAAGTCGGAGAGCTTCGGGCCAGCGTCCGATCTCGCGCCATCCGAGCCGCCCGTAGAAGTCCTCCAGGCCCTCGCCGCCGCGGGCTGCCAGATGCAGCTGTTCAAGACCGAGCTCGTCGCGGGCGATCTTCCGGAGCTCGTGGACGAGGGCGGACCCGATTCCGCGGCCGCGGAAGGCGGGGTGAGTCTGGAGGTGGTGGACGGTGCCCCAGTGCCCGACGAGTCGGTAGGGATCGCGGTTGAGGATGACCCATCCGGCAAGGACGCCGTCGATCTGGGCGATGAGGAGCCGACTCTGCTGCGGGTCGAGACGGCTGAGGAGATTGTCCGCGACCGGCGTGACATCGTCGCGTCTGACGGGAGGGAACGGGAACCCCGCGGCGCCGCCGGTGTTGGTAACCGCGATCCAGCAGTCGATCAGCTCTTGCCGGAGTTCGGCGGTGACGTCGTGCGGGTTGGTTATCTGGACAAGGTGGTGGGCGGCATCGTTCGGCATGAGGCGGAGGATGCCAGAGGGGTCTGACATCCTCCCCGGAGTCAGGGGCTCGTGGTGCGTCGGCTGACTTCGGCAGCGTAGTTGGCCCAGTCCCCGGCGGAGAGTCGCTGCCAGGCGACAGCGACGTCGGTGTGGATGCCCAGGGTGCGGGCGAGGATCGCGGCGGGAATCTCGGTGGCAAGCTGGAAGAGCGCGGTGCTGCGTGCCTGGTTGGGCCGGATCCCGAGCTGATTCAGGCGCTGGGTCAGCTGTGTGGTGCTGATTGGGCGTCCGGGCTGGCCACCAGGGAAGAGCCATGGCGACGGTGTCAGGGCGCCGATAGTCGCGTGCCCCTTGCGGTTCGCGGCGACAGTGCGGGCCAGCTGGGCGACGGGATCGGGCAGCTGAACGGGTGCATCACCGAGGTGGAGACGTACCTCCTGAGCGTCGACCTCGACGTCCTCGACGGTCAGTCGGTGGATCGCCGAGGGCCCCTGCGCGTAGAGGAGGAGAAGCAGTCCTGCGAGGCGGTCTTCGGGCTTGAGGGTGTCATCGTGCAGGAGCCGGCGTGCGACGTTCCACCGGTGCTCGTCATCGAGTGGCTGGGTGGGACCGTTCCAGCGGACAGCGGGGACGTGGACGGTGGTGAGCTTGTTGGTGCGAGCCCACCGGACGAAGTGCCCGGCTGTGTGGCGGTAAGTCGCGGCGTCGTCGGTGAGCCACCGGTCGAGGTCGGCCTGTCGGCACGTCTCCAAGACGAGGTCATGAGCCTGAAGCCAGGTAAGGAAGGCGACGGCCGCATAGGTGCGTTGACGCGCGGAAGCGAACTGCTGCGGGGTCAGACGGCGGCCGTTGCTGCGTCGGCGTAGTCGACGGACCAGGTGCCATATCGCGTACTGGTGCAGGACTTTGCGCTGTTCGGGGTCTTGCTGAGATGCGAGAAGGCCGGTGAGGAAACGTTCGAGGCGGACCATGTACTCGTCCCGCTCGGGCAGGGCACCGACGCCGACGAGGACTTGGCGGAGGTGGGCGAGGGGCGGGCTGTCGGGCAGCTCGTCGAGGGCCTCGTGAGTCAGAGCTCGTCTGCCGGCCGCGAGGTCGGCCAGGACCGGAGACACGGACGGCTTGTTCAGCCACCGATTGGCGGTGAGTGGATGCTCGGTGTTGGCGATGTTGTTCCGCAGGGCTTCGAGACCGGGGTGGAGGGCATCGGACGGAGGGCCCAGGAGCTCGTTGAGGCGCCGATTGATGAGACAACGACCGCACTGACCGGGGTGCGGGTAATCGGGCTCGCTGCAGGTGAGGCAGGTGTGCCAGACCTCAGGCGCGGTGCAGCCCAGGCAAAGGGGCTGGTCGAGAGTGCCGGAGACGACCGCCGCGACGTCGCCGCAGGCCGAGCACGGCGCGGAGTGACGCTGGCAGTCCAGGCACCATGGACGACCCGTAGCCCGGGAGGTGCCGCAGGGTTTCTCCGCGTCGCAGATACTGCAAGTCGCGGTGGGCAAGGAGGGGCAGCCTTGGCAGAGCGGGCCGTCCGGTGTGCGGGTGTTCACGACCCTTCGTCGGCCGCAGTTGATGCAGGTTTCCAGGTTCGCCGGGTCGCTGACCAGGCAGTTCGGACATACTGGCCGGCCTTGGTCGTCGCGGGTGGCGGGCTCTCGGCGGGCTCCGCATCCCGAGCACTCCTCGATGCGGGAGTGGGAGATGCACATGCGGCAGACCCGCTTTCCGTCCAGAGGCTTGTCGATGCGTACGGCTCTGTGGCAGCCGGGGCAGGACGGCCGGACGATCCCGGCGATGCCGGCCTCGTGCAGCAGGTCGATCAGCTTGAGGATCGCGGGGTGGGGTGCGAGGTGACCGTCGCCGGTCAGCAGAGCTGGGTGGGATTCCAGGGCCCAGGCAAGTTTCCGCTGGTAGGAGGGACGAGGTGCCGATCGACGGACCGCCTCGGAGACCGTCTCCCGTTCGGCCTGCGGATCCAGTTCAGCGATCAGGGCGCCGATCACTGCGATGGGGTCGCGTCCGTCGTCGTCCGGGCACTTGGCGCATCGTGGCTGCCCGGTCCGGTCGCGTGAAGTGACCCGGCGGGTGTTTCCGCAGGCAGCACACGGCTCGGGCTGTGGCCGCCCGCAGTTCCAGCAGTACCAGTCCTGGCCGCGGCGCTGGAGCGTTCGTATCTGCCTGCCGCATGCGGCGCAGCACGGCGGCGAGACCGTCTGTGCCCCGGCCTCACGCAGGGCGATGAGCAGGTCGCCGACGGCCCTGGGTGCCGGCGAGCGACCGTCGTTCAGCACGTGAGGATGCTTAGTGAGGTGTGCCGCGAGGAGACGTGACTTCGAGCGTCCGCCCGCGACGCTGGCGACCACGGCACGGATCCGGTCCGGCTCCAGCTGATGTTCGATGGCCGCGACCAGGTCCGCGATGAGCCCGATCGGGTCGGAGACGGCCCGCTCGGGGTGCCCGGGTGCGGTCACGGCCGCTCGATACCGCTGATGCGGGCTCGCTTAGGTCGCAGGTCACCGACGCCCGCCTCGGCACCGACAGCCTTCTTTGTTCGGGTAGCGGTTTCGGCACCAGCCGCGGCGGTCGGCTCGATGAGTTCGTCCATGGTGCAGTTGAGGATGTCGAGCAGGGCCATGAGGATCTTCAGGCTCAGCCGCTCGGGGCGCTCGACGACGAGCCGGTAGACCTGGCTGGACGACAGGGAGATGCCCCGCTTGTCCAGTAGCGGGATGAGGTCGGTGGTGGAGAACAGCCCTCGGTCGGCCATGACCTTCCGCAAGTGCCAGTGGTAGTCGAGCTTCGCGGCCATCAGCGGTCCTTGTTTGCGGGGAACGGGGCAAGCGCGGGCGCAAGTGCCCTGTGGAGCATGGTGTTCATGAAGTCGTCGCTGACGTGGGTGTAAATAGCGGTGGAGCTGTCATTCTCGTGACCGACTTGCTGCTGCAGAAACCGCCGGTCAACCCCGTCCTCCGTGAGGTGGGTGACGTAAGAATGGCGAGCGGAGTGGACCGTCAGCGCCTTCGGGAGCTTCAGCGCGTCGCGGTAGGCGACGAACCGGGCGTTGATCTCGGCCGGCTTGACCCGGCCGCCCCGCTCGGTCACCCACAAGGCCGGGTGATCCTCGCAGCCGAACCGCGGCCGTACGTTCTCCACGTAGTCGGCGACCGCATCCACCGCCCAGTCCATCACCGACAACACGTTCCGACGACGCGGCGGCTGCCCCTTCTTCGCTTTGCCGTAGCGGACGTTAAGTGTGCCGTACCGGCCGAACTGCGGAGCCTTCGCGTTCCGCCCGAAGTCCACCACATCCAGCTTCGACGCCTCGGTCCGGCGAAGCCCCCATCCGTAGATGACCTTGAAGAGGGTGGCGTCGCGGTAGGCGGCGAGGGCTCCCTTGCGTTTGGCTCGGACTGCCCGTTCGACCTGGTCGTCGGCGTAGTCGAGGAGGCGCTGGATCTCCTCGCGGGTGAACGGCCTCGCCTCGGGACGCCCCTCGTAGTCGTTGAGGTGGGCGATGGTGTTCCACTCGTGGCAGATGGCCACCGGGTGAGTGCCGAAGGCGTCCTCGCAAGCCACCGACCACCCGTAACGGCCGTCGATCAAGAACTCGCTGAACAGCCGCAGGCTGCCCTGATAGCTGCGGATCGTGGACGGCGCAAGGTGCTTCTCGCTGGTCAGCCACAGTGACCACTCGTCCACATGGCCAGGAGTCCAAGACCACGGGTACTCGTTGGTGTACTCCAGAAACCGGCGTACGAGTCGTTCCCGGGCGGTGACGGTGTCCTCGCGGAGCCCGCGAGCGGCTTGTTGGGCCCTCCAGCCCCGCACCATCGCTTCGACCATCGCGTCCTGCGGACGCAGCTGGGCCACCCCGGACACCAGTTCCAGGTGAGCTGCCCCCGCCAGGTCAGGGCGTCGCTGTAGACCCACTTTCACCCTCCCCTTCAGAGGGCAAATCCTGCATCAGATGGGATCTGATCGCCAAATTCCCAGCTCAAGCAGCTAAGTTGCAGGAGGGTGGAGTCCTCGTCAGGCCCCGCCCTGACCTCGCGACCTGCAATTTCTCGCCCGCCTGATGCAATTCCTGAGAGTTCTGGTAGATGTCCCGCGTGATCCGGGTGTCGCTGTGCCCGAGGGTGTCCGACACGATCTTCACGTCGATGCCGGCGGCGAGCATGAGCGTGGCCGCGCCGTGGCGGAGGTCGTGCAGCCGGATCGGCGGGAGGCCGGAGGCCGCGACGAGCCGCTCGAAGAGATCGGTGACCTTCCCCGGGTGCAGCCAGGAGCCGTCTTCCTGGGTGAAGACGAGGCCGGTCTCGACCCAAGCCGTTCCCCATTCCTCGCGGTCCGCCTCCTGCTGCTTGCGGTGCCGTTCAAGGACGCCGACGGTGTCGTCGTCCAAGGCCACGACTCGGAAGCCGCTGTCGGTCTTCGGCTCGGATGCCTCGACTTCCCACCCGTCCTGGACGAGCTGGCCGGTGACGGTGAGGGAGTGCCGGTCGAGGTTGGTCTCGGACCAGGGCTGGCCGCATGCCTCACCGCGACGCAGGCCGCGAAAGGCGATCAGGTGCCACATGGCGTACAGCCGGTCATCGGCCACGAAGTCGAGGAAGGCGCCGGTCTGCTCCGGCGTCCAGACCATGACGGGGGAGGGCTTCTCGTCGGTCTGCTCCCACCGGGCGACTCGCTCGTCCGTCCACACCAGGGCCTTCGGTTTACGGACGGGGTCGATCTCGACGTGGGCCGCCGGGTTGAACGTGATGACCCGCTGGCCGATCGCGTCGTTCAGGGCAGCGCGGAGCGTGGCCTTGATGTGCTGGCGCGTGGAGGGTCCCGTGACGCGGCGGAAGGGCGGCATGGCGTCGATGGCCGCCTTCATGGCCTTGCGGCGGGCCCGGTTCTCCGCGCCCTTCCAGGGCACGGCCGCCAACTCCTCCACTGCCGCATGCCGCTGGGCGTTCTGCTCCAGGATCTCGGCGTTGGCGTCGGTGATGGCGGTGAGCATCTCGCTGAGATGGCTCACGCGCAACCGGTCGAGCCGCCGGTGCCCCAGGTGGGGCTTGAGGTGCACGCGGATGTCGGTCTCGTAGCGGCTGATGCCCGACTTCCGGATGCGCTTGCCCGCGAGCCAACGGTCCAGCCACTCGCCCACGGTGAGGCTGCCGACGAGGTCCTGGCCGGCGTTGAGGCGCCGCCTCGTCTCCTCCACGTCGGGGAGGGGCAGCTTGTCGCGGCTGACCTCGGACAGCATCTCGGCGATCAGCTGGGTGCCTTCGGGGTCGTCCGACTCGGCGAGCCCGAGGAGGGCGCGAACGTGGTCGAGGTCGGCCTGGGCCGCCTTGAGGCTGGCGTACCCGCCGCGGGCGAAGGAGCGTCGGCTGCCGTCCTCGCGGGGCGGCAGTTCCTGGCGTATGGAGTAGGTGCAGTGGTTCCTGCTGTTGCGCTTCGGGCAGGAAGAGCCGAGTTCCTTGCCGGTCTTCGGGTCGCGGCAGGAGCAGCGGCGGTAGGTGGAGCCCTTCAAAGGCTTTCCTCCGGGGTGGTGTCGGTATCAGCTTCGGGCAAGTCAACGTCGCCCAGGGCGGACGGCAGATGGGGCGGGGTGGCCCCGTCCTCGCGGAGGTCGCGGCGCAGGTAGCGGAGCCTGTACTTGGCGGAGATGGCCTGGTCGGCGTACTTGGCCTGCTGGCGTTCGGCCTCTTCCTTCTCGGCGCGGCTGGTGGCCGTCTTGGCCGCGAACCGGGCCTGTTCTTCCTCTTCGAGCGCGGCGAGAGCGGTACGGACGAGGCTGGCGTGAAGTTCGAAGTCGGGGACCAGGCCCGCGTCGTAGCCGGGCACGTCCTCCTCGCCGGTGAAGCGCCGTAGGGCGTCCCAGGTGGGCACGAGGTGCTGGAACGGCAGTTCCTGGGTCTTCTCGACGTAGCCGACCGGGAAGATCAGGCAGACCGGGTACGTCTCCAGGGCGGCGGCCAGGACCATCACGTCCACGAGGGGAAGGTTGGCCCGGCGGCCGGACTCCATGTTGGCGATCACGTTGCGCGGGATGGCAAACCCGAGCTCCTCGCACCGGTCGGCCAGATCCTGCGCGCTCCATCCCATCTCCTTCCTTCTGCGCCGCACTTCGCCGGCGACGTTGGCCTTGATGCGGTCCGCCCACTCAGGGACGTCGTCCTCGTCACTTCCATCATCGAAACCGTGTTGTGTCATGAAGACACATTAGCTTCGTCATCCTGGTTTGTAGACGCCTGGAGCCGGATGCGATGACCGCGTTCGCCGAGGGCTGCATGGGAAGGGGCGCGCTGCATGCGCGACGACACGAAAGCCGAGCACTCGAAGGGCTCGAAGGGGATGAGTCGGGAAGAGCTGCTCGCCCTGCCTGTGGCCGTTGACCTGGATACAGGTAACCGCGCGCTGGGCCTCGGTCGGAGCAAGGGCTATGAGCTGGCGAAGCGGGGCGAGTACCCGTGCAAGGTACTGCGGCTGGGCAACGCCTACCGGGTGGTGACCGCGGATCTGCTGGAGTTGCTGGGTCTGGCGGCGTGAAAGGGCGGCAGCGTAGCAGGCATTTCTGCGCTGAGCTGACACAGAATCGCTGGACTGTTGCCGGAGCCGGACGTACTGTCCGTGTTCCCGCGGGGAACCGAGCGAGTGTCCCGACTCGGGACACAGCGCGTGTTCAGTCTCTGAACGCAGCGAGCCTCCGGCGAGGCAACGCCGGAGGCTCGGGAATCCCCGTCGCCCGCATCCAACGAACGATCCGCGCCGCTGGGCCTGCATGCCCGGCGCCGCAGAAGAGGAGCCACCTGGTGCAACTTGAGCACCCCGCGCCCTATTCCGCCCCCGCACCTGCTGCTTGCCCGTCGGTCGCGGTACCGGGCAAGCCCGACCAGGGCGAACCCGAGCCGACTGCGCCTGTCGAGACTCCGGCACCGGATCCGGAGCCGACCGTCGGCTCGGCGCTGCTGGACGAACTACGTGCGCAGATAGCGAAGTTCGTGATCCTGCCCTCGCCGGAGGCGCTAGATGCGGTGACGCTGTGGGTGGCGGCGACGCATCTGCAGCCGGCCTGGCAGCACGCGCCGCGGCTGGCGGTGGTGGGGCCGGCGAAGCGGTGCGGTAAGTCGCGGCTGCTGGACGTACTGACCGAGACAGTCCACGAGCCGATGCTCACCATCAACACCACACCGGCTGCGGTGTTCCGGTCGATCACCGAGGAGCCGCCCACGCTCCTGGTGGACGAGGCGGACACCATCTTCGGCACGCCGAAGATGGCGGAGAAGAACGAGGAGATGCGCGGCCTGCTCAACGCCGGCCACCAGCGCAACCGCTACGTCACACGGGTGGTCGGCAACGACCACACCCCGCACCGGTTCGCCACCTTCGCCATGGCCGCCCTCGCCGGGATCGGTGACCTGCCCGACACGATCATGGACCGGTCGGTGGTCATCCGTATGCGCCGCCGGGCGGAGGGCGAGCGCGTCAAGCCCTTCCGCTCCCGCCGCGACACTCCGGCCCTGCACGACGTACGCGACCGGATCGCCGCCTGGGCCCGCCCGCTGCTGGACGAAGCGGCGGACCTGGAGCCGGAGATGCCGGTGGAGGACCGGGCCGCCGACACCTGGGAGCCACTGGTCATCGTCGCCGACCTCGCCGCCGGGCCCTGGCCCCGTCGCGCCCGCGAGGCGTGCGCGCGGATGGTCACTTCAGAGGTCGAGGTCGAGGAGGAGCAGCCCGGCGGGGCACGGATCCTCGCCGACATCCGCCGGATCTTCTTCGCCCAACGGGAGGTCGACAGCCTCTCCACGGAGGAGCTGCTGCACCATCTGCTGCAGAACACCGAGAGCCCGTGGGCGGAATGGGGACGCCACGGGCTGACGTCCCGCAACCTGTCGGACATGCTGCGGCCGTTCGACATCAGGCCAGGCAACGTCCGCCTCGCCGACGGAACCCAGCGCAAGGGCTACATGCGCAACAAGTTCCTCGATGCCTGGCGGCGCTACTGCCCCACTGTCCACCCCGTGGACGCCGAGCCTGTCGCCCCCGCCGCAGACTGAGCCCCGCACCCCCGGTGGGCGTCCCTGCCGTCCCTGCCGTGATCCCGCAGGTCAAACGGCATGCAGGCAAGACGGCAACCGGGGACAAGACGGCAACTCGATCATCGTGATCGCTGCTGCCGTGAGGACGCCGCCCGGATCCGTCTTGTGCCGTCCCACGCGTCCTCGCCGTATCACCGCAGGTCAAAGCTCCGCCGGTCAGGACGGCACCACGTAGCAGTGCCGTCCTGACCGGCAGGGGCACGCCGAGAAGCGCTCGGCCGATCGCCCGCCGTCAGGCCGCCTCCGCGCACGCGGGAAGAGCCCGAACGCCGCCGGTACGGCACATCCACGCCCCTGCCGTACCGGCCCTGACCTGCGCTTGCAACGGCCAAGACGGCAAGACGGATCACACCGCCAAACCCCAGGAGCACCCCGCTTGACCCTCCCCACCCCCACCCCCACCCCCACACCCACCCGTCGGGGGCACCACCCCGACGGAGGACGGCTGTCGATGACCAAGCAGGACATCGAGCGGTACACGCTCAGTGCGGCCGGAGTCGTCATCGTCGCCCTCACCATCAGCGGATTCTGGCTGTCGTACGCACACCTCGCCGAGGTCGCCGGACAGCACGGGCTGCGCAGCTCTCCCACCCGCCGCTGGGCCTGGCCGGCGACCCTGGACGCCTTCATCGTCGCGGGCGAACTGCTCATGCTCCGCGCGGGCCTGCGCCGGGTGACCGACAGGTGGGCGATCGCCCTGACAGCCACCGGATCGGTCGGCTCCATCGCGCTCAACGTTGCCGGAGTCAACGGCACCGGCAGCGCGGGCACCGTGCCACTGCTCGACTACGTGGTCGCCGCGGTCCCCCCGACCGCAGCCCTGCTGGCCTTCGGCGTCCTGATGCGGCAGATCCACCAGGTCGTCGACCAGCCCGCGGGCCATCCGGAACCCGCGCAGGTCCAGGCGCCGGAACCACCGGTCACCGCACCCACCACGCTCGCCGAGCCAGCGGCCGAGCCCGCCCAGCCCATGCCGCCGACCGCCGTGCCCGTACAGCCGACGGAACCACCGTCCGGGATTGCGGAGAGCAGGCCGCGCGGTGGCCGTCCGCCCGGCGCCACGCTTGAGGAACTCGTGGAGATCGGCCGGATTGCCCTCGCCGAGCACGGCACGCTCACCCGGTCACTGCTCCGAAAGGCCGTCAAGGCCAAGGGGCTGACGATCAGCAGTGAGCGGCAGACCGACGTGATGACCGCCCTCCGGCCCGAGATCGAAGCCGCCGCCGAGACCGGTCCGGACAGCGGCTGACCGGAATCCCTACGGGGTGACCGGAACTCTTCCGGTCACCCCGGCCAGTCGGCCACCCGTCTCACTCGCCGCCCGCTTATCCACATCTGTGGACGACGCGGTGACCGCCCCCACTCGGCTGCCCCCTCCTGCGGAACTGCCCGCCTTCCCCACCTCTCCTGGAGCACCGCCCGTGACGCACGACCCGCACCGCCCCAAAGACACTCACGACGTGCCGATACCGCTGACGAAGTCCCCTACGCTGATGAACCGTCTGCGGCGTGCGTTCGGACGGGTGGCCCCTGGCGGAGCCAGTAGTACCCCGAGTCCGACTCAGGGCCGGACTCCGGGGGTCTCCGCCCCGGGGGTGGCGGAGACGGTCCAGCGCCAGGGGGCGCCCGGCCAGGAGGTCGGGACCGAGGGCGGCCCCGACCCGGACGAGCTCCACGCCGTCCAGCAGCAGATCCTCCGCCCCGCACCCGCCGCCGAGCCGACGGCCGGCGAGCAAGCGATGCAGAGCGTCCAGCCGACGATCCGCCGTTTCACCGGCACCAAGCGGACCGTACGCGTCGGCCCGCTGCGGTTCACCGGCGACGAGCACGCCGACCTCCAGGAGGCTGCCGCCGAGCACGGCTACAAGGGTGAATCCGGCTTCGCCGCCGACATCGTCCTCGCCTTCGTATCCGGTCGGTTCACTGCCAACCTGCCGCTGTCCGAGGACCGCCGCCGCATCCACATGTTCCGCGCCCAGGTGCTGCGCGAGCTCAACCGCATCGGCGTCAACGTCAACCAGATCGCCCGCGCCCTCAACAGCGACCTCACCCCGCCCGACCTCCGCCGGCGCCTCAACGAGCTGCACGGCCTGCTGGAGCTGATCGCCGAGGTCCTGCGCGAACCGGCAGACTCTCCGAAGGACCAGGCCGCGTGATCGCCGCCATCAAACCGGCTGGGTCCAACACCCGTGGCCTGCTTGCCTACCTCTACGGCCCCGGCAGGCGCGACGAGCACACCGACCCGCACATCGTCGCCGGCTTCGCCATGCTCGGCATGCCCGACCCCGGCCGCGACCAGGACACCACCCTCACCCAACTCGCCCGCCACCTCGACGCGCCCGTTCAGCTTCGGAACAGCGAATTCGGCAGGCAGGTCACCGAGCACGTCTGGCACTGCCCTGTCCGCACGGCTCCCGAGGATCGCTACCTCTCCGACGCCGAGTGGGCCGAGATCGCCGAACGCATCGTCGAAGCCGCCGGCATCGCCCCGCATGAAGACGACCTGGCCTGCCGCTGGATCGCCGTACGCCACGCCGACGACCACATCCACATCCTCGCCACCACCGTCCGTGAAGACGGCCGCCGCCCAAAGCTCCACGACAGCGGCATCCGCGTCGGCGACGCCTGCCGCCAGATCGAGAAGGACTACGGCCTGCGCCAGCTGAAGAAGGGCGACCGCACTGCCGGACGCCGCCCCACCCAGGCCGAGATGCACAAGGCCCAGCGCCTCGGCTGGGAACAGACCAGCCGCGCATGGCTCCAGGACCGCATCCGCGCCGCCATCCCCCACGCCAGCAGCGCCGAGGAACTCCTCGCCTATCTCCAGGCCGACGGCATCGCGGTCAAAGCGCGCCGCGGACCGTCCGGAGACCTCCTCGGCTATGCCGTCGGCCGCCCCGGCGACCTCAACAAGGACGGCGAACAGATCTTCCACCCCGGCGGAAAGATCGCCCCCGACCTCACCCTCCCCAAGCTCAAGGCCCGCCTCGAATCCACCGCGCCGGAGGAACACCCCACCGCCCGCCGCGACCAACCTGCCACCCCCTGGCACCAGGCCACCGACGTCCTCGACACCCTCCACACCGGCATGACCGACGACACCCACGCCCAGGCCCACATCACCGCGCTCGGCGAACTCATCGAAGCCACCGCCCAGAAAGCCCCTGCCGACTTCCACGCCGAACTACGAGCAGCATCACGAGCGTTCGCCCGCGCCCAGCGCTCCCAGATCCGCGCCGAGAACCAGGCCGCCCACACCCTGCGCAAAGCGGCCCGCGACATCGCTCACACCGCCACCGGCCCCGACGGCAGCGCCCTGGCCGCCCTGCTCTCCGCCCTCGTCTGGGCCACGATCGTCGCCGCCCGCTGGCACGAGGCGAAGGGCCACGCACACCAGCTCGAAGCCGCCCGCCAGACCCTTTACCACCTCAGGGCTGCGGCCGACCACGCCCTCGTGCCAGTCCTCGGCAGCCTCGCTGTCCGTCAGCCGAGCGACCAGGCCCGCAGGACCCTCGCCCACGACGTCCGCGCCGCCATTCCCGACCACGCTGACCGCGTCCTCACCGACCCCGCCTGGCCGGCCCTTGCCACCGTCCTGGCCGACGCCGAGGCCGGCGGCCACAAACCCCACCAGCTCCTTAAGGAGGCCGCCGCCCAGCGCGAACTCACCACCGCCCGCCAACCCGCCCGCGTGCTGATCACCCGCATCCAGCACACCAGCCGCAACCCCGCACCCAACCCCCGCGCTGAAGCTGCCCGGCGACGCACCACCACGCGGGCATATGCGATTGGCCTCGGGGCGTACGCGACACAGCCCACCGCGACTCCTGTAACCGCGAATCCGATCAACCGTCCACGGCTGTAAGGAGGCTGGCCCCCCGAGGCCGGTACACAAACTTCTCCCGGCGGTCACGCATGAGCTTCTCCTGCCATCTCGTCTCAGAAACCGCAAGATCGTGGACCAAGACCGTTCTCCTCCACGGCCGCGTGGTACGCCGTTACTACGCTGCCCGTCATGCGCGAAGTCGAATACCGAAGCAGCGGAGTTCCGTTGGAGGAATACGCACTCACCCGCAGGGACCACCGCCGTCAGAAGCAGAGCGAGGAGACCAGCGAGTCGGTTCGGCTTCAGGTCGAGGAGGACAACGCCAAATGCCGGGCAGACCCGGCGAGGGCAGAGCGCCGCCGCCAGGCGTTCGAGGAAGTCGCCAAACTGATGCAGTCCTTTAAAAAGGCCGACCACGAGATCATGCGATGGCGTGTCCGGCTGTATTGCGGCCACATCATCGAGATTGAGGCGCACTACACGTACACCGACCCCGTCTCCGCTGGGGCATACAGCAAGCGATGCCCTGAGTGCGGGGAAGACCAGCAAACGATCGTGGCCTTCGAACCCATTGGACTGCGCGCCGAGCCACCGGAACCAACAGAACCCACGCCTCCGCCGCCCCCAAAGAAGCCGACACGAGCCGAGCTCGAACGACGCGTTAAGGCCCTGGAAGAGGAGAACGAACGTCTTCGCGCGAAGCTCACCGGTTGAAGTGGACCCGTTCCGAGATCAACTGGTTCGTGGCGACCCATGGCGCTCTTCGCCATATCCCAGGACAGCGATACGGGCATGGCCCCTGGTCCCCATGGCCAGTCAGGAGATGAGGGCCGCGTCCAGGTACTCCTGTACCGGCTCGAACAGCCCGTACGGCACGTACTGCGGGATCTCGCCGTGGGCGACCCAAGCCAGTTCGGCCAGCTCCTCGGTGTCCGCGACGTGCGCCGTACCGCCCAACACTTCGCAAGCGGTGTACGACATCAGCCGACCCGTCTTCGGGTGGACGCGCTCGCCGAGCAGCTTCACGGCCGTCACAGTCAGCCCGGTCTCCTCCCGGGTCTCCCGCACGGCGGCGTCCTCGCGGGCCTCGCCGGGCTCGACCTCTCCGGCCGGGAACTGCCAGGAGAGCTGTCCCTCGCTGACCCGGCGGCGCACCATCAGCACACGCCCCTCGTTCACGACGATGGCAGCGGCGATGCCCGGCCGCTCGTCCGTGTTCTGCTGCGTCACGTCTGCTCCTCCAGGACGGCCAGGATGGGTGGAAAGATCGTATCGACGGGGATGAAACGGGGCACCGAGTTTCTGGGGACCCACATGACGTCGATGTTCTCGACTGCGTCGCTGTTGGTGGCCTCGCCGGCCAGGTACTCGCACAGGAAGTACTCGCACAGCACACCGGTCACCGGGTGGAGCCGGTTCCCGAGCTGCTGTCGGACCGCGCAGTGAATACCCGTCTCGTCCAAAGTCTCCCGCACGGTGGTGATCTCCGCCTTGCCACCTGGCTTGATGACCCCCGCCGGGAACTGCCACCTGATTCCGGCAGCGTCGTCATCCCGCCGACACACCAGCAGGACATCGCTGTCGCGGACGACCACCGCGATGGCCACCCGCAGCGCCTGCGCACCCGGCGGGGTCGAGTCCGCCGGGGCCCGTTCCTTCGCCAGCAGGAGCGCGAAGCGCTGTCGCGCAGCCTCAGGGGCCTGCTCATGGGCCGTGTCAAGGAGCTGCTGCATCTCTCTGCGGGGCACGACGGACGCGTCGGAGTGCCAGGCGGCCACGGTCCTCACGGCGATACCCAAGTGCGCGGCGAATTGTTCGTTGCCGAGCCGTAGGGCGGACTGCAGTAGGCAGGCGTAACGGCCGCTCCAGCGCTCGATCACGTCCACAAGACTGCCCCCCTCGTCGCCGCTCCGGTGCAGGAACCCGCGCGCCGAAAGTGCACTCCCACTGCACCGGCACTTCATGGTCGCGCGAGAAGAGCCCCGGAAGAATCGGAGTCACCAGGGGCCAAGGAATCACCCGCCGAGGGCTCAGTCCCTGGGAGGCGCGTAAGGAGCGCGAAAGCGCCAGACGACCACAAGGAGATTCTAGGTGCGTACCCCCAGCGGATAGCAGAGACAGGGAAGTTGGCCGAATCGGGCCTCTCGATCGGCTGGTCTGCGGCACCTTGGTTGGCGTTCGTCCGTCCAGGGCGTTGCCCGCATGCCCGAACCGCCCTGCCAGCGCCGGTAACCTCAGCAGATGACGGCTGATTATCCGTCATGTTCGGTTCCTAGCAAGGCGAAAGGGAGTCAATGGCCGAGGTTCAGGCACACACTGTCGAGCGCACGCTCGTCCTGCTCAAGCCCGATGCGCTGGCGCGTGGCCTGGCAGGAAGGATCATCGCTCGATTCGAGGACGCCGCACTGAAGATCGTCGGCACCAAGATGAGGTGGATGGACGAGGAGTTCACCCGCCGGCACTACTTCGACCTGGAGGAGCGGCTGGGGTCGGAGGTCTACAACCTCACGGCGACGTTCATGCAGCAGGGGCCGGTCATCGCCCTGGTGCTGGAGGGCTTCGACGCCATCGCCACGGTGCGCAAGATCGTCGGCAGCACCTACCCGAACCAGGCCCCGGCCGGCACCGTGCGGGGGGACTTCTCGCACTACAGTGCCGCGGCCAGCATCGCCTCGGGCAAGGCAGTCGCGAACCTCGTGCACGCCTCCGGCAACGCGGAGGAGGCCAAGCAGGAGGTGGAGCTGTGGTTCGACAAGGACGAGCTGCAGGACTACAAGACGCTGGCCGAGATCTACACGTACTAGCAGCGGGTCACGGCGTCACCGCGGGGACGCCGGAGCGTTGATCACCACTGGGGCACGACCGTCTGATCCGAGAGGGCACCATGACCAACCCGACCCGCCTGGCCTCCACCGACGAACTGGAGTCGATCTTCCAGCGCGAGCTGGCGACCGACCGGTGGGCGGCCACCGAGACCGCGTACGCCCTGGCAGTGCGCCACCGCGACCTGGGCGACTGGCGCGCGTCGCGTGAGTGGGCCCAGCAGTGCCTGCGTCTGCTGGAGGGCTTCCCCAGCGAGACGGAGGAGCAGGTCGCCACCGGCCGCACGTCGGTGGGAGGCGTCCAGCTGCCGACCTACCTGCACTCGGGAGTCGTCCAGGAGCGCTTCGGCACCCTCGACTGACACCCACAAATCCACGTGGGTGATGCGGCTGGCACCCGCATCGGCCGCATCACCCCGCGCTCGATCACCAATCCCCATAGCGATCGCCCAACCGGACAGGCCCCCGCACGGCAGGGTCCGGCTGGCTTCGCCATGCCTGAAACGAGGAGGCAGCAGCCCCGTGGCCGTCGAGATCGAAATGCGTGCCCGCTTCGCCAAGGAGGTCCACGACCAGCTCGTCACCCGCCTGAAGGCGGACGGGGAGGATCTGGGCCCCGATGACAAGCACATCTACTTCTACGTGCTCTCCGACCAGCTCCTGAAGGTCACCGACAACACCGCTGCCGGCACTGCCAAGATCACCCTCAAGGGGAGCAAGATCGGGCAGGGCGCCGCCTTCGCGGAGACCGAGTTCGCCATCGCCCCCGCCGACGTTCCTGCCGCGGTGAAGGTGTTCAACGCCCTCGGGTTCGAGACAGCGATGCACGAGGCGTTCAACTTCCGTCACAACTTCCGCTTCGACGGCGTCGAGATCGCGGTCAAGTGGAGTGAGGCGTGGGGCTACCACGCCGAGTTCGAGGTCCTGCTGGAGGACCGCGCCTCGGACGCCGCCCGCGCCGAGGCGGAGGCCAGGATCACGGACATCGCCATGCGGCTGGGCGTGACCCTGATGACGGAGCAGGAGCTGGCCGAGTTCACCGCAGCCTTCGAGGCCGCCGAGAAGGCGCGCAAGGAGCGCGAGCAGCAGGCCGCGCCGATCCGGTAAGGGACATCACCGCGGAGACCACCAAGGGGGTGGGCACGAATGAGCACGACCCCGTTGACCGCAAGTCTGATCGACCTGGCTGCCCGAGGGCAGCTTCCGCTCCACCAGCACATGGACCACGCCACCATCGCGTGGATCAGTGACAACAGGCCCAGCCTCCCACCGACGCCACAGCCGGCCTTGCGCCCGCAGTCGAAGGAGCTGCTCGCGCAGGGCGGGCTGCCCACCCGATGGTGGGCCGACCCCCGCCTGCACACCTCGCTCCACGGCGTCAGGCACGCCATGAGGGCGGCGGCGCTCGCCGCCGTCCTCGCCGAGGCGAACGGCTTGGACGACGGCGACACCGCCACGGCGATCCTCGCCGCCGCCATCCACGACTGCCAGCGGCGCCATGACAAGGATGACCACGGACACGGCGCCCGCGCGGCCCTCTGGCTCGCCGCGAACGCCGACACCGTCTGGGGCCACTTCGGCCTCACCGCCACTCCACGGCGGATCGTGCAGGCGGCCACCGCCGTCCGCCTGCATGACGTCCCGTACGAGGCGTTCACCGCGGACGACAGGATCGACCACGCCCGGGCCGAGCGCATCACCGACGTGGTCAAGGCCGCCGATGCCCTGGACCGCTACCGCCTGCCGAAGCTGAAGTGGTGGCCGGACGCCCGGTACGTCCGCGAGCCCGCCTTCGACCAACTGCGCGGCCTCGCCTTCGACCTGGTCCTGGTCTCAGAGCGTGCCCACCTCGCCGGGGCCAGCGGCACCGAGGCCGTCCGCTACGCGCTCGCCGAAAAGGGCCTGGTCTGACGATGGACTTCCTCGACGCGTACCACCTGTGGGCCGATGCCCACGCCTTCTTCGACTCCACCCTCATCCCCAGCCCCGCCGACCACACCGACCCGCTCGCCACCCAGGCCGCGGGCTGGAACCGACGGCTCGCCGAGGACACCCCGAACGGCCACCTGCTGCGGCGGAACGCCCTCTTCGAGGCACTGAGCGGAAACGGCAAGCTGCACCTGCTGCACGTCACCCATGCCCTGGAGGAGATCAGCCAGCAGGGAGTGCTCTACCCGTCGGGCGGCTGCCTCGTCGGAAGCATCTACTGCGCGCCGCTCACCGCGACCGACCGGGGCTTCCGCATGCACAACCTCGGCGCCTACGTCCTGACCAAGGAAGCGCCGACCTTCCTGGCCAAGCTCGGCGTCACCGACCGAGTCCCCACCCCGCTGATCTTCGAGATCGACACCCCGCCGCAGGCGTATCGCGGTCTCGCCGGCGTGGACTACCTGCGGCTGGGCCTCATCCACCTGCAGATCTACAGCCACCTCGAATACCTGCTGAGCAAGAGCGAACGGCACCAGCTGCGCGAGTCCGTCGTCAGCCGGGTCAAGAACTCGGCCGCGTTCCTCGCCACCGCTGCCGCTGTCGCCTACCAGGGCACCCGGGTCGACGCCGAGCCGTTCCTCAAGCTGCTCGACGAGACGATCCCCCGCCTGCCGATCCTGGGCTACCTGTACTTCGAAGCGGTCGCCGAGTACCTGATGCTCCACTCGGCGTCTCACCACACCCGACGCCTGGCCGAGCTCGGCGAGCTGAACAACTGGCTGTACAAGGAGATGCTGTTCGCCTCCTTCCCCGCCATGGCCGGCAAGTTCGACCTGGCGAGGTTCCGTCCCCGTCCGAAGCAGCTTGCCGCGCTCATCCACCGAGTGGATCCGACCATCGACACCAGCCACGCGAGTGCGTACCTGGTCGAGCGGATCAGCTACCTCGTCGCCGCCCGCCTCTTCGCGCCTGGCGACGCCCCCGAAGCCTGGCACCACACGCGCTGGGAGTTCGACTCCCTGGCCACCCAGCTCGGACCGCTGCTGGGCCACCTGATCCACCGGGAACTGCGCACCTTCGGCCGCTATCCGGACTTCTACTTCTACTTCGACCAGCACAAGGCGCTGCAAGCCTGGAACTACTGGAACCACATGGACATCGTTGCCCCGTTCAACGGCACGATGCCCAAGGGCGAGATCGGCATCAACCCGGCCTACCCCAACCTCGACTACCGCGCCTGGCGCGCCGAGCAAGACGATGCCGGCCACCTCCACCCGGCCGAGGAGCTCTCGCTGACCATCGCCCCGCGGCTGGTGGACATCAAGTACACCCTCATGCGCAACAACCAGTGGACCGCCCCCGCGCCCAGCGCCGCCTGATCACCGCCGCCACCATCCGCGGCCCACCTCACCCCGAGCAACCTCACACGCAGGAGATCCGTGATGAGTCCCTCCGGCATGCCCTCCGTCGACCTCCTCGGCGAGCAGATCGCCTCCGTCCTCGCCGACCCCGCCACCAGCCACGGCCTCGCCCGCGCCCTCCGGGCCGCCGCCAAGGAGATCGAGCTCCACCGCTACCACCACGCCAGCCGCCGCGCCTGGCCCAACGGCCGGATCGACGACAAGCCCGCCAAGGTCCAGATCGGCGGCGGGGCCCACCGCATCGACGGCTTCTTCAACATCGACCTCGTCCCGCCGGCCGACCTCCTCTGGGACATCCGCGAGGGCGTCCCTCTCCAGGACGCCAGCACCGACGAGATCTTCTCCGAGCACTTCCTGGAGCACATCGACTACCCGCGCTCGGCCAAGCACTACGTACGCGAAGCCCACCGCGTCCTCGTGCCGGGCGGCCGGATCATCACCGGCGTCCCCGACGCCGCCTTTGCCCTGAACCAGTACCCTGGCCCCCTGGATGCGTCCGACGAGATGATCGAACGCTGGTACGCCAAGCGCGACTGCCGTGGGCACATCAACACCTGCCTCGACCTCATCAACCTCGTCTTCCGGGACCAGGACGACGACCCCACGTACACCCCGCACTTGTGGGCCTACGACCACGAGAAGCTCATCCAGCTCTTCACTGAGGCTGGCTTCACCACCGTCGAGCCCTGGACCTTCGACCCCGCCATGGCCAACCCGAAGCGCCGCTGGGGCAGCGTCTACGTCGTCGCCACCAAGTAGCACCACCACCCCAGAGCTGCCCGCGAGTCCGGGCGCCCCTCCCCTACCGCCCGGGCTTGCGGGCCCAACTGCGCCACGACACCCCGGACCCGCCCGGCCACACCGCCGAGGGAGCCCCCGCATGAACCAGGTGCCACCGTCCATCAGTGAACTGACCCTCGCCGCCACCCCCAACGCCGTCGCCTGGGCCCGCCGCCACACCGTCGACGTCCTGCAGCGCTGGCGCTTCCCCGCCGAGGGCATCGAAGTCGCCAGACTCCTCGTCTCGGAGCTGGCCACCAACGCGATCCTCCACGCACGCCGGGCCGAGAGCTCTGGCTCCAGCGGCACGGGATCCGCCGGCCCCGGTGTGATCACCCTTAGGCTCTGGCCCACTGAGCATGGCGTAGTGCTCTTGGTCGGTGACGCCGACCCCAGACCACCGGTACTCCGCGCTGGCGGTCTCGGCGCAACCGGCGGCCGTGGGCTTCTCTTGACCCAGACCATGGCCAGCTGCTGGGGCTACTACCACCCTGGACACCATCCGGGGAAGATCGTCTGGGCACACGTGCCTACTCGGCCCAACGCCTCGCTCAATGAGCCAGGCGGCGCCAGCGGCCAGTTGGCGCCCCCGCTGCTGATCGGGCGAATCTTGACGGGGCTGCGGGAGTTATAACTCCACGGTTTCCCTCCAGGGGTTGCGGAGCGAACCAGAACGGCAGCCACCTGCTCAACTGCCACCGTGGGTTACCTCCGCGGGCGCGGAGCGAGCGAGAACCGGTAGGCGTACCGGCCGGGCGGCTACGGGTTACCTCCGCGAGTGCAGAGGGAACACCCTCCAGATCACGCCGGGCGCGGGTGAGGCCGGGTTACCTCCGCGATTGCGAAGCGAACCCGCAGACCACCGTGGAGCCCGCCGGCGGACCGGGGATACCTCGCGGGTGCGGAGCGAACGACGGCAACCATGACGAGCGACCTCGGAAGTACGGGCTACCTCCGCGGGCGCGGAGCGAAGGTGCGCGTACCGCCTGCTAGGTCGACGACGCTCGGGGTACCTCGGTGGTCGCGGAGCGGAGCCGCGGCCCACGTGATGCAGTTTCGCCGACGAGGTCGAGCCCGGAACACCTCCCCACGTACGGAACGAGCGTTCCTGTAACGCCTCCCGCCGCGATCATGTACGGGGCACCTCCGCAGGCGCGGAGCGAACGACCGGCATCTGTGGGACGCAATGCGCCAGGGCGGATGACCTCCGCGGGTGCGGAGCGAACTACGACATGCACGGCGCCGACTGCGTGGACAACGGGTGACCTCCGCGGGTGCGAAGCGAACTCCGAGCTCGAGCAGCTGACCCGCTGGGACGACGGGTGACCTCCGCGGGTGCGGAGCGAACTCCCCCGAGCGCACGAGCAGCAGCCGGGAGGAAGGGTGACCTCCGCGGGCGCGGAGCGAACCGGCCACGCGTCGGCGAGTCCAGCGCTGACCACGGGTGACCTCCGCGGGTGCGGAGCGAACCCGTTCACTGGCTACTGGAAGCCGGGCAAAAACGGGTGACCTCCGCGGGTGCGGAGCGAACAGGATGGAGAACGCGCCGGGCTCGGTGATGTCCGGGCGACCTCCGCGGGTGCGGAGCGCACCTCGGTTCGTACCGGACGCCGGTCTCCCACCCCGGGCGACCTCCGCGGGTGCGGAGCGCACACTTCGTGACCTGCAAGAACACGGCGGCTTTGCCATTCCTTGGTGTAGTGCAGGCGTTGAACGTCAGCGATCGCAGATAGCTGCCCTGCGCCAAGCGGTGGGTTGATTTCGCGCCACTCGGCGGAGGGGGTGGATTGCTGTGATCTCTGCTGACGCAGAGCGGGGTGTTTCGCGGCGATTTCTTCCCATGTGCCCGTGGCCTACCTCCGCTCGTCCGGAGCGTTCCACGGGGACTGTATCGGGTGGCTCTGACAGTTACTTCGAGTCTCCCGGTTCCGGTTGCGGTACTTCCATGGGCCCGCTTAACGTCGCTCTCCGCATGGGGTCAACGACGGAGTGTCAACCTGCGTTTGCCAGGTGTCCATGACGTTCCTAACCGCGTGAGGAGGGGGGGATCTTGCGTGCCTTCAATGTGGCTGAGCAGCCGTGCATCACGGCTGTGTTCCGCCGAGATGCAGATTCCAAAGAGTTAGCGTCCCTGGTCCCCGGGGCTGAGCCTGGTGGCCGCCGCGAGGTTGGTCTACGGAAGGTGCTGGCAGCCGCTCATCTCGTGGCGGATGTTGAGGTGACGAATCCGGCGGTGGAGTCGATGCTGCGGCGTCTGCTGACGGCGCTTGCGGTTCGCGCTGGTGGTCTCGATGTGCCGGACCTCGATGCGTGGGAGGACCGCTTCGACGCCCTACTGGTGGCGGGCCGGTTCGATGCGGATGCGGTGCACGCCTACTTCGACAAGTGGCGGCATCGGTTTGACCTTTACGACGGGCAGTGGCCGTTTCTGCAGGATCCGCGTCTGGCGACGGAGTGTTCGCGTCAGGCGCCGCCCGGGAAGCTGGTGATGCCGAGGCCGTCGGGGTCGAACCAGCCGTGGCTGGACCGGACGCCTCAGCAGGTGCCGGTGCCGTCCGGTGAGGCCCTGGGCTGGCTTCTTGCCTGGCGCGGCTACGGGCCGTCGGGCACTGGTGCCCAGCGCCAGCACGGCGGTGTGAACTCCAAGAACATGAAGGCCGGGCCGCTGCGTTCGCTGGTGTCCTTCCACCCGCTGGGCGAGAGTCTGTTCACCTCTCTGGTTCTGTCGTGCCCGCCACCGGCCGGAGGAGAGGATCCGGCGCAGGATCTCGCGCCGTGGGAGCGTGAGGAGCCGGAAGATCCGCTGCTGCCGTCTCCTGCCCGCGGCCCGGTCTCGCTCCTGATCGGACGGACTGCCCACCATGTGTTGCTGTCCCCGGACGAGACGGGGGCGGAGGCGAGTGGCTGTTGGGTCGCCTGGGGTACGAGGGCGGACCTTCCCCCGGCCCGGGATCCGTTCGTCATCGACCGTGCCAAGGGCGGACCTGTTCGCGCGAGCTGGCGTCGCTCCCTGCTGCGGGACTTCGACGCCTTCATCCACGCGAAGGACCCCGCCGCGGCGGGCACCAAGGGACAGATTCTCCCGGCATGGCTGTCAGTGTTCGCCGACCTTCCCGAGGAGGTGCTCGACGGGCTTGGGTCGGTGCGGGTGCGGGCGCTGGGCTGTCACCAGGAGAAGCAGGAGAAGGACGAGCACTGGTACGCCGTGACGACCCCCGCGAGCATCGCCGCGTTCCTCCCTCTCGGCACCCACAACGGGCCGCTCGCGTGGCCGACACCCGCAAAGCGGCGGAGGGTACGGCGGCCGACCTGGCCAAGGCGTTGCGCACTGCGTGGAAACACATGGCGCCCGGCGAGAAGACATGCCCATGGGCTGATGAGGCCACCGCAGCGTACTGGGACCGGGCCGAGTCGCTGTTCTGGCCGGCGATCAACAGGGATGACTCAGAGACGCCGCGGTTCCGCAGCCTCGCCCTGGAGATCTACGACGCCACCACCCGGTCGGCCGCGACCACCTCGCAAGGGCTGCACCCGGTGGCCCAGGCCCGTACCACGCTCACTCATCCCCGGATTTCTGGAAGGAGGGCAAAGGCCGCGTGACCACCGAGTCCCCGCCCACCCCATCGCTGAGGAAGAACCCGCTGGAGCCGTTCGAACGGTTCATGCGCACCGTTCGCACTGCATGCGCCACACCGGGCGGCCGGGCCGCCTTGCGTAACGGCCTGGCCGAGGAGCTGACCTCTCCGTGGCAGCTGTACATGCACCTGCTGCCTGCGGGAGGGATCCCGGCCTACGCGCCCAATCGCGAGGCCGAATTCCCCTATCTGCTGGTGGCCTGCCTGTATGCGGTCCACGACGCTCCCAACCCCCGCACGGCGAAGACGAACCCGCCATCCGCGGTTAAGCCGGCGGAGATGTGGCAGAACCTGGGCTGGTCCTACGCCCTTGCCGCCCGCGTGGGTGCGATGCGCCGGGAGAACGCCGCCGATGCGCTTTCGCACCTCGCCGAGCTCGGCAGCGACGATCTGCACCGGGAGCTTCCCGGTGCGATCTCGCTGCTGCGCTCGCAGCAGATCCCCGTGAAGTGGCCGGTGCTTCTGCGGGACCTGACCCGCTGGCCGAAGTGGGCGGATGACGTCCGCATCGAATGGGCCCGCGCCTTCCACGTCCCCACTAACCGCACCGCTGAGGAGACCGCACAATGACCAACTTCGGCCCGGGAAGCTTGTACGTCGATGTCCATCTGATCCAGTCGTACCCATACTCCAACCTGAACAGGGACCGGCAGGGGGCCCCGAAAACGGCGAAGTACGGCGGGGCAATGCGCGCGCGTCACTCCTCACAGAACGGCAAGCGGCACAACCGCACGGCCGTGGAGAAGGCCATCGGGGTCCGCGCGGTGCGTACTCGCGGTGTCCCGCACGCTGTTGCGAAGCGACTGACCGCCCGCGGCTGGCAGCCGGAACTCGCCCTGGCTGCTGGGCAGATGCTGATTCTGGCGGCCGGGGTGAAGGGTCTGGGCATCGCCGACTCCGGTGGCACCAACGCCCTGCTGTTCTTGCCGGAGAGCGCTCTGGACGAACTGGCGGAGCTCGCCGACGGCCACCGTGGCGACATCACCCAGGCTGTCTACGACATCGAGGCCGAGCAGGCGAAAGCGGCGAAGAAGAGCACCCGCAAGAAGGCGGACGCCGACCTGGAACCGGCCGCGGACGACGAGGAAGAGCCCGCCGTTGGTGAGGGCAGCGCGCTGGCCAGGTACGCGACCAAGATCCTGCCGAAGGCGGCGGTGCTCACGATCCTTCAGTCGAGGAACGCCTCGGTCGCCGCCTTTGGCCGCATGCTCGCCAACGAGGCCGGCTCCATCGTGGACGGCGCCGTGCAGATGGCGCACGGACTGAGCACCCACGCAGCCAGCACCCAGCTGGACTACTTCACTGCCGTCGACGACATCCTCGATGAGGAGGGTACCGAGCGTGGCGCCGGGCACATGGGGGACCAGCGCTACACCTCCGCCACCTTCTACCGCTACACCTCCATGAACGTCACCGAACTCGTGAGCAACCTCGACGGCGACACGCAGACCGCCCAGGCCGTGCTGGCGGAGTTCGTGCGCGCCTTCGTGACCACGGTGTTGCCCGCTAAAGCCTCCGGCACCGCCCCGTTCACCGTGCCGCACCTGACCTACATCGCACTGCGATCGGACCGCCCGGTCAGCCTGGTCGGCGCATACGAGACCCCGGTGCCCGACAGCATTGAGGGCTACCTGCCCCGCTCCATGCAGCGGCTGAACGACCACGCCAGGGCCCACCACCGGTTCCTGGGCACCGCGGGGCTGATCACTCACGCCCACAGCGGCCTGACCGACGATGCCTTCGACGCGCTGGGCGACCGTCTCGACGGCCTGGACGAGCTGATCGCCCGCGTGAGCGACACCGTCGCCAAGGGGCTGGCGTGAGCGGCGGCCTCCTGCTGCATCTGTCCGGGCCCCTGCAGTCCTGGGGCTCGGACGCGGACTTCGAAGTGCGCACCACCCACCGCTGGCCCACCCGCTCCGGCCTCGCAGGGCTTTTGGCCTGCTGCCTGGGCCGCCCACGCGACACCGACAACACCGACCTCGCCGAACTGTCGTACACGATCCGGGTGGACCGGCCGGGGCAACGGGAGATGGACTTTCACACCGTCGGCGGCGGCTACCCCCGTCACCTCACCCCGCCGACTGCCGACGGCAAGTTCCGCAAGCTGGGGGAGGGCACCATCCTCACCCAGCGCTGGTACCTGACGGACGCCGCCTTCACCATCGCCGTGACCGGCCCCGCACCCACGCTCGCCCGGTGCGCCGAGGCACTCCAGCGTCCCCGCTTTGCCCCGTATCTGGGGCGGCGCTCCTGTGTCCCGGACACCCCGATCCTGATCCTCGACGCTGTCACCGACCCGGTGGCCGAACTCGACCGCGTGCCGTTGCACCGCACCCCCGCGCGCTTCGGCCACCGCGATCCGGTGACCTTCCTCTACGACACCGCGCCCGAACCCGGAGCACCACCGGACACCGAAATCCGCGACCAGCCCGGCCCGCGCCGCCGCTTTGCCGACCGCCCCGTGTGGGAGCGGCAGCGCCAGCTCCCCGATGCGGAGGACGCCGGCCGCGGCACCGATTGGCTCACCGCACTGCTCGCCTACCGAGAGGCAGCCGCCGCATGACCACCTCCACGGCCTCCACCCAGACGGTGCACCTGGCCCGGCTCCACCTGCAGGCCCGAAGCCGCGACGTCCACCGTGACCTCAAGGACGCCTCCCGCCTGCACACCACCATCCAGGCCCTGTTCCCAGACGCCCTCGGGGCTGCGCCTAGGACGGCCACGAACACCCTCTACCGGATCGAGCGCGAGCAGACCGGCGCACAGCTGTTGATCCAGTCCACGCTGCCCATCAACCGCAACGCCCTTCCCTCCGGCTACACCAGCCAGGTCGAGTACCGCGATCTGACCCCGCTGCTGAACTGGGTGGCTGGGGGGCGCGTGGTGCGGTTCCGGATCGATGGCAACCCGATCAAGAGCGTGCCGGTGCCTGGTGGTGGGCGAGGCAGGCGCGTCCCCGTGTCCGGGGAGGAAGCGCTGGCCTGGTGGGAGCGCCAGGCTGCCCGGGCAGGTCTGACAAATGAACTCGTGCTGGACCTCCCGCAGCCCGACGTGCTCGGCTCGCGCAGTGAGGCCAAACGCATCCGGCTGCGGGCGATCCGCTTCGAGGGTGTCGCCACGGTCACCGACCCCGAAGCCCTGCGGGCCGCGATCATCACTGGTATCGGGCAGGGTCGCGCCTACGGCCTGGGCCTTCTGTCCATCGCCCCTTACCGCACCTGACCCTGCTGCTCCTCCCGGCCCCGGCAGCAGCCGGGGCCGCCCGCCTGCCCGTACGAAAGGAACCAGGGCCCGTGTCCGCTCCGTTCGAGCCCCGGCTGTGGGGCAAGGAACGCGGTCTCATCCACCCCTACCCGCTGGGTTGCCATGCCATCGACGCCGCCGTCATGGCCGGGGCCCTGTGGGACCGCTACCTCACCCCGCGCCAGCGCACCGTCATCGCCTGGCGGATGGGGCCTGACTGAGGCCGAGGCCCGCACCTTCATCATCTGCCTTGCCGCCCTCCACGACCTCGGCAAGATCACACCCGGCTTCCAGGGCTGCGTGCCAGGCGCCGACCAGCTCTCCGGACAACCCGGCTACGAACCCGCACCCGCCACCGCCAGAAGCCCAAGCCACCCGCGGGCCACCCATCTCGCCCTACCGGAACTCCTGCACCGCCAGCACGGCCTGCCGCTCACCGGCCGCCCCACCCGCAACACCGCCCACCAGATAGGCCAACTGCTCGGCGGCCACCACGGCACCTACCCGCTCGCCCTCTCCCACCAAGGAGACGAACTCACCTGCCCGCTCGCCGCCGCACCCGGCCTGGGGGAGAAGGCATGGGACGAACAGCGCGAACACCTCATCCCACCTGATCCACGACCTCTTCGGCAGCCCCGTCTGGCCCACCCAACCGGCCACTGGCCCCGCTGCCGTGGTCACCACCGGCCTGGTGATCCTGGCCGACTGGCTCGTCTCCCAACTGCCGTGGATCCGCGACCGCCAGCGCCGCTGGGACCGTGACCCCACCCGCGACTGGCACGCTCACGTCCGCCGGGCTCGCCGCGCCGCCCCGAAGACCTTGCGCGAGGCCCAACTCGTCCCGCCCACCTGGCGGCGCACCCGCAGCTTCCACAACCTCTTCCCCCACCTGCACGGCAAGCCCCTGCACCCCCTCCAGACCAGTCTCGCTCAGTCCTTGCGTCCCCTGGTGGCCAACGGCCCCGGCCTGCTGCTGATCACGGCACCGCCCGGCGAAGGCAAGACCGAATCCGCCCTTTTCGCCGAACGCATCATGGGCCCAGCCGCAGGCACCAAGAGCCTGGCCTTCCTGCTGCCCACGATGGCCACCACGGATGCCATGTGGGCCCGGGTACGCGCCTACGCCCGCGCCAACTGCCGCACCCCACCGCCAGTCACCCTGTTGCACGCCATGGCCTGGCTGGATGCCGAGTACACCCCGGACCAGCTCACCACCGTCACCAGCAGTCCGGACGTCGTGGCCGAATGGCTGCGTGGCCGCCACCGCGGCTTCCTAGCCGGCATCGCTGTCGGGACCTGGGACCAAGCCGCCCTCGCCGTCCTCCCCCACCGCTTCATGGCGCTGCGCTGGCTCGGCCTGTCCGGCAAAACCGTCATCATCGACGAGGTGCACGCCTACGACGCCCACGGCCACGCACTGACTCTGCGCCTGCTCGAATGGCTCGGCGCCCTCGGCGTCCCCGTCGTCCTGCTGTCCGCCACCGTCACCGGCGACACCGCCGCCGCCCTCGTCCACGCCTACCGACGCGGCGCCGGACACCACGACACCCCACCGATCAACCCCAGCTACCCCGGCTGGACCTACACCGACCACGCCACCGGAACCATCACCACTTCACCCACCCTCGGCTCCAACCGAGCCCACACCCTCACCGTCGACACCATCACCTGCACCCACACCCACAACCCCGACCATGCACGAGGCCGCGCCCGCGCCATCCTCGATCTGCTCACCCCCCTCCAACAGATCGGTGCTGGCGCTGCATTGGTCATCTGCAACACCGTCGCCGACGCCCAGGCCACCCGCGACCTCCTCGACACCGCCTGGGCAAGCCACACCGATCGTGCGCTCGTACGGATCCTGCACGCTCGGATGCCCGCCCGACAGCGCGCTGCGATCACACGCCGCCTCCAACGGTGGACCGGCCCGCACGGCAAACGCCCCCACCAGCCGTTCGTCGTGGTCACCACACAGGTCGCAGAACAGTCCCTGGACGTCGACTTCGACCTCGTCATCAGCGACCTCGCCCCCTTCGCCCTGCTCCTCCAACGAGCCGGCCGAGGCCACCGCCACCCCCGCTCAGACCGCCCCGTCTGGGCGAAAACGCCCCGACTGGCCGTCCTCATCCCCGTCGGCCAACTCCCACCCCCCGCCTGGGGAGACGTCTACCCCGCCTCCGTCCTACGCCGTACCCGCGACCTCCTCACCACCCTCAACGACCAACCCATCAACGTCCCCGGAGACGTCCAACGCCTCGTCGACCAGGTCTACGGCCCCGAATTCGCCGGCGCCGATGACACCGCCCGCCTCGCCGACGATGCGCAACGCACAGCCACCGCCCACCTCACCGCCATCGGTGCGCCAGCGACCGTCCGAGACCTGCACCCCCTCACCAACACCGCTGAACACCCGGACCAGATCACCACCCGTCTCGGCGCTGACAGCGTCCGTGTCCTGCCCACCTACCTCACTCCAGACGGCCACCACTGGCTTCACCCCACCCACTACACCCCACGCACCGCCCTGCCCGATCGCATCAACCCCGAAGACCGTGGCACCATTCGGCGACTGATGCAGGCGACCATCCCCATCAACAGCCAATGGCTCACAGGCCGCGACCCCACCACCCACATCCCCGAAACCTGGTCCAACATCCCCGGCCTACGCGACCTCATCCTGCTGCCCCACTACGTCACCCGCACCGCCATCGGCCCCTACCGGGCAGCGGGAAAGGCCATCAGCCTCGACCCCCAAAACGGCCTCGTGCGCCGGTAACGCTCGTTAGTCACCACTTGGTCGTGAGCCTCAGAACATTGACAAAAGAATGGCGAAGCCAATCTGCCGGTGCAGGTCAGCAAGAGTCCGCTCCGTGCTGGCGGAGGTCACCCGAAGGCCCTGAAGATCAAGAGCCCGTCGCAGGTGTCCGCTCCGTGCCTGCGGAGGTCACCCGATGAACGTCCCGACCATCGGGGGGTACTACGTGTCCGCTCCGCGCCTGTGGAGGTCACCCGTCGTCCAGTCACTGGAGGACAAACACACCATCGTCCGCTCCGCGCCTGCTGAGGTTCCTGGAGTCCACCCAGGGCATCTGGGTGGTCCCAGGCCCGCTTCCCGAGCGCGGAGGTCACGGACCTGGGCGAACATGAGGTGCTGGTGGTCAGCTCCGCCCCGCGGAGGTCGCTCGGCGCAGACTACGGGCATCCTCACCAGGACCGGATCTACTCCGCGTCAGCGGAGGTCGCCCGCTGCTGGCGATGACGCGGACGGCCCAGAGCCTGTCTGATCCGCGCCCATGCGGAGGTCACCCGTGGTTCTCTTCGCGGGCGCTCCTGAGCCGCTGGTCCGCTCCGCACATGCGGAGGTAACCCGGCACCCACCGCCAACCTAGGGCGGAACGGTGCGTCCGCTCCGCGTCCCGCGGAGGTCACCCGTATCCGCCGTTCTTTGTCCCTTCATCTGACTTGTCTGCTCCGTTTTCTGTGGAGGTCGCCCTTCCGCGACGCATCAAGGAGTGGCTACGTATGTCTCTGCTCCACAGCCGCGGAGGGCGCTGGCAGCTCGCGAGGCTGGCTTCGCCGCAGACAGCGGAGGTCACCCGGCGCTCGGCATCCACTCGCCCTCACGGGTAATGACTGCTCTGCGAGTGCGGAGGTCACCCGTGTGGGATGTGGATGACATCGCCCCCTGCATTTCACTCCAAGCGTCGGAGGTACCCCGAACCTCGCGCCGAACTCCTCGGCGGCCAGACCATCCGCACCGCGCCCGCGGAGGTCACCCGACGGTAGTGGTGCCGGTGAACCCGGACTCGAACTCTGCTCCGCGCCTCCGGAGGTCGCCTGCAGACTTGCCACTCACGCGCGCAGATCGAAAGGTCTGCTCCGCACTTGCGGAGGTTGCCCGCTCGTGGACGTGGGCTCGAAGAACCCGGGCTCCCTGCTTTGTACCTTCAGAGGTCGACCGAGATCCACCTCCGTCTCCGGCAACTCCAGGAGGTCTGCTCCGCGCCAGTGGAGGTCGCCCGAATCGCGCGCCGAATTCCTCGGCGGCCAGTCCGTCTGCTCCGCCCGCGGAGGCCACGCGACGGAACTCGGGACCGCCCGCGGACTCATGCCTGCTCCGCGCTCGCGGAGGTAACCCGGCTGCTTGGTGCATCTACAGTGCTTGGCCAACGTTGGCTTCGCACCTGCGTAGGTAATCCGCGGCCGGTCAACCCCACGGCCTCCGGCGATTTGTTCGCACTGGTGCAGGTCCCCCTCCGTGCGCGAGAGATGCTCCACTTTGCTGGAGCGTCTGCTCTGCACATCGCGGAGGTCCCCCGGACGCATTCGGCAACCCGCTGATTGTCGGCCCGTCTGCTTCGTACCTGGCGGAGGTCACCCGAAGTGCAGCTTGGGTGTCGGGTCACCACCGGCGTTCGAGTCCGCTCTGCGCTCAGGAGGTAACCCGGCGGCGATCAACTACGTCGACGTTGTGCAGCGGGCTGTTCCGCATCCGCGGAGGTCACCCAATCTGCGCGACGACCGCACGGAAGTTGCATCCGTCTGCACCACACTTGTGGAGGTCACCCGGTGACGTACGCCTGCTCGCTCTGGTGGCCAGAATCGACTCCACGCCTGCGGAGGTCGCCGCTGCTTGACGAAAGAGGCGTACATCTTCACGACCTCTGCTCCGCCCTAGCGGAGGTCACTCGGCGGTCGCCAACGCGGGCACGATCCAAGCGCAGTCTGCTCTGTTCCAGCAGAGGTCGTCCGAATACGGAACTTGGGGTTCAGCCCAGGCGTCGTCTGCTCCGCGCTCGCGGAGGTCACCCGGAGGCACTCCTGGAGATAGAGCTGGAGGTTGTTCCGGAATCGCGAGGTCGCCTGAGGCCGACGACGACCATCTGGCCCGCGGTAGTCTGCTCCGCACTCGCGGAAGCCGGCCATGGATGGGCAGCTGGGTCGTGATGATTCTCCTGTCTGCTCCGCGCCCGTGGAGGTAGCCCGATGACAGTCGGGTCCAGATGGAAAGGGACGGCAGCTGCTCCGCACCCGCAGAGGTTCCCCGAAGCGGCTCAACCTGGTGATCGCCGCGTACACGTCTCCTCCCCGCTCACGGAGGCCGCCCAGGCAGTGAAGTGGATGCTCCCCGACGGGCGGTCGGTTCCGGTGCCTGTGGAGGTCACCTCTTGAGGTCGAGGTCCGCTCCTGTTTCCGCAGGTCTCTTCCGCACCTGCGGAGGTCACCCGACGCCGACCCTCTACCGAGGGGTGTGCTTCAAGTCTGCTCCGCACGTGCGGAGGTTACTCGCAGATCAACTACGACCCGACGCGTGCCGACGAGTCTCCTCCGCACTCGCGGAGGTCGTCCTCAAGCCGTACTGGCGCTGCGACAGGAGCACCGGGATGCTCGGTCTGCGGAGGTCGGCCGTTGGAGGACGCGGACATGGTGCGGAACCAGCCCTATGCTCCGCCCCGGCGGAGGTCGCCCGCCGTCGACCTGGTTGCGGGCCGAACCCCAGACGTCCGCTCCGCACCCGCGGAGGTTACCCGCCGGACCAGGCGATCGTGGCGACTAGCTCGTTGTCTGCTCCGCACCCGCGGAGGTCACGCGGTCGCGGCCACGGTGCTGCCCGGCCCTGGAGAGTCTGCTTTGCGCCTGTGGAGGTCACCCGGTCCGTCCCACACACGTCGCCGCACACGGCCATTCTGCTCCGAATCTGCGGAGGTCACTCTCCGAGAGGCGCGCGGTCGAAATCGAGGACGCTGACTGCTCCGTACCCACGAAGGTCATCCGGGTGAGCGTTCCGGTATCTGGTTCAACGTTGTGTCTGCTCTGCTCCCGCGGAGGTCACCCGACGTAGATGTACTCGCCAGAGAAGCGCATGGCGTTCGCTCCGCGCCTGCGGAGCTCCTCCGGCGCCGGACCGGTTCTTCTGCGAGCTCGCCACGTCTGTTCCGCATCCGCGGAGGTCACCCATCGGCGAGGTCGTCCATGGTCGGGATCCACGGGTCCGCTCCGCGCCTGCGGAGGTCACCCGTCCCAGCCTTCATGCGCCAGGGTGATTTGCTTCTGGCTTGCTCCGCACCCACGGAGGTCGCCCGGTCGCAAGTCAATGAGGGAACACGACATCACCATCCGCTCTGTACCCGCGGAGGCCACCCGCCAGTGCAGATGTTGATGGCCAGCATGGGCTTGTCTGCTCCGCAGTCGCGGAGGTCATCCGTCGTACAGCGTCTCGGACGGCGCGCACCAGCCGTCTGCTCCGCACCCGCGGAGATCATCCGACCTGTAGGTATGCCTGGGCTCCGAAGGCGGCGTTTACTCTGCACTCGCGGAGGTTGTCCGACCATGACCAGCTGGATGAACCCGACCAGCAGGTTCGCTCCGCACACGCGGAGGTCGCCCGTATCCGTCGGGGTAGTGGGTGGCTGGGGTGAAGTCTGCTCTGAGCCCACGGAGGTCCCTGTAGTTCTCTTCGCGGCGCTTCTGAGCCGCTGACCCGCTCCGTGCAATGCGGAGGTAGCCAGACACCCACCGCCAACCTAGCGAGGAACGGTGCGTCCGCTCTGCGTCCCGCGGAGGTCACCCGGTCTTGTCGTACGCGGTCTGTACCGCGTTCGAGTTGGTTCCGCTCCTGCGGAAGTCATCCGCGGGAGCGCATCCGCCAGAACGGCAACTCCGTTTCCGCTCCGCCCCCGGAGGTCACCCGTTTTAGTCGGTGCCATGGCAGGGGTAGTGGTCGTCCGCTCCGCGCCTGCGGAGGTCACCCGCAGAAGCCGGGATCGTAGGTGGTGATCCGTGGGTCCGCTCCGCACTCGCGGAGGTCGACGGCGGCCTCCGCTGGGTGGCACGCTTGATGCGGCCTTGAGGCTGCTCGGAAAGCGGAGCTACGCCCGAGAGAACGAACGCACTAGTCAGCAGCCTCCTTTGCGTGAGCGATGCGTGAGCGATGCGTGAGCGGATGATGCGGCACGAGCCGTCACGAGCCGCACCGCGCATCACGTCGCACGCACTCTGACCAGGTGGTTCCGGACCCCGAAGTACCGCCCGGAACCACACGGCAAGCTTTGGCCAGGACTTTTAATCCACTGGTTGTAAGTTCGAGTCCCACAGGGCCTACTGGAGGTAGGCGAGGGTACGACCCCCGACCTGCTCAACAGCGCCCGAGCGGCTTCGGTCGGCTCGGGCGCTATTTCGTTCGGTCTCCGTGCGCTCCCCGGTCTGGCCGGGGTAGGTGTTTGCCTACCTCAGAAGTGGGTTTCGGCCCATGGTGCTTGCTGGTCCCGCGCAGCAGCATGATCTCCAGGCCACAGCGCGTGGCCCGGATGACGAGACGGGGGGCGGATATGTGGCCGTTTCCGGTGCACGGGGCTGCGCCTTGGCCGGCGGCCGTGCTAGTGACGTTTACCGCGGTCTGCGCTGTGCTGGCCTTCAGGGCTGAGCAGGCGCGTGACCGGCCGGGGCGTATCGTGCGACCGGCCGGGCGGATTGGCTGGCCCGTCGTGGCAGGGCTGGTGGGTACGGCCGCGTACGGCAGTGTGCCGGCTCTGCTGCTCGCCCTGCACAACTCCACCGGAGGGGCCGGCTACGTCGTCACCGTGCCGGAACTGGAACCCGGCGGGCTGCTCCCGGCGGCACTGCTGATGGCCGGCCTGCTGGCCACCGTGCTGCTCCGCTCGGCGCGCGCCCCCAGGCGGTGGGTGCTGCCCGTGGTCGCGGCGGTGACCGGGGAACTGCTGGAGTGGACGTACTGGCTCACGCATTCCTCTGCTGGCTATGGGCCGACATTGCTGAACGTCCTGGTGGGCTGTGTGAGCGTCCCGGTACTCGCCGCCTTCGCTGGTGCGGCTTTGCGCTGGCTGGCGAGCGGCAGGCCCGCGCGTCTGGCCGCAGCCGACGCGTCGAGGTCCGCGCGCTGGGCCCTGCTGCTGCCCGCCGTCGTGGTGATGACCGGTGACCTGCTCGGCCTCGATCTGTGGCAGTCCGCGTCGCCGGGCACCGGGATCGGGCCGTCAGTGCTGGGTTACCTAGTGGGGCTGGCGCTGTTGGCTGCCGTCGTGGGCGGGCTGGTGCGGTGGCCGAGGGCGGCGGCGGATCTGGCGACCCTGGGGCTGGTGGGGATCGGGGTGTACGACGTCGCTCAGAGCGGGTTCGGGCAATCCCTGGTCGTGGTGCAGAAGTTCGGCTCCCCGCGCGGGCCGGCGCCGTTGCTCCCCGTGGAGACGGCCCACCATGCGTCGGTCCTCGGCGGGATCCAGGGGGCAGTGCTGCTGGCCCTCGGGCTCTGGCTGCTGCCGCTGACCGTGTTGCCGGATGCCAGGCGGCTGTTGGGGCGGGGTCCGGATCCGGCGCTGACCCGGCGGGTACGGGAGCTGACGGAGACGCGGGCCGATGCGGTCAGCTCCGCGGCCGCGGAGCTGCGCAGGATCGAGCGGGACCTGCACGACGGCGCGCAGGGGCGGCTGGTCACCATCGGGATGAACCTCAGGGTCGCCGAGGAGATGATCCACAGCGATCCGCACGAAGCCGCCGCACTGGTCGTGGAGGCCCGCGTCGCCTCGGCGGCGGCACTGGAGGAACTGCGCGGCCTGATCAGAGGGATGCACCCGCCGATGCTGGCCGACCGGGGCCTGGGCGAGGCGGTCCGGGCACTCGCACTGGACCTGCCCCTGCCGTGCGATACCGAGATCGATCTGCCCGAACGGCTCGCCGCACCGCTGGAGTCGGCCTGCTACTTCGCCGTCGCCGAGGTGGTCACCAATGCCGTCCGGCACGCCTCGGCGCACGGCCTCCAGATCCGCATGACCCACACGGACGGGCTGCTGCGCATCGAGGTGGTCGACGACGGGGTGGGCGGCGCGGATCCCGCGCGGGGCACCGGGCTGGCCGGGGTGGAGCGACGGCTGGCGGCCTTCGACGGCATCCTGGCGGTCAGCAGTCCGCCCGGGGGGCCGACGATCGTGGTCATGGAGGTGCCGTGCGTGTAGTCGTCGCGGAGGATCTCTTCCTGCTCCGGGAGGGGCTGGTCAGGCTCCTCAAGGCACGTGGGTTCGAGATCGTGGCGGCCACCGACAGCGCGCCGGGCCTGCTCGGCGCGCTGCTGGAGTTCCGGCCGGACCTCGCGATCGTGGACATCAGGCTGCCGCCCACCCACACCGACGACGGACTGCGTGCGGCGCTGACCGCCCGGGAACGGATCCCCGGGCTGCCGATCCTGCTGCTCTCGCAATACGTCGAGCAGATCTACGCCCAGGAGCTGCTCGCCGACCAGGCCGGAGGGGTCGGCTACCTGCTCAAGGACCGGGTCTTCAGCGACGACCAGTTCGTCGACGTGATCCGTACGGTCGCCGCGGGCGGCACGGTCATGGACCCCGAAGTGGTCACCAAACTGCTCGGCCGCCGCAGCCGTGGCGAACGCGAAACCCTCTCCAGGCTTACCGAGCGGGAACGCCAAGTGCTTGAACTCATGGCCGAAGGACGCTCCAACAGCGCCATCGCGAACCGGCTCTTCATCAGTGAGAAAGCCGTGTCCAAGCACAGCACCAGCATCTTCGCCAAGCTGGAGCTCGCCCCCTCCGACGACGACAACCGCCGCGTGCTGGCCGTGCTCGCCTACCTCATGTCCGCGCCGCGTGAAGGCCGCCTTCCGCCAGGTCACTGAGCTGATCCAGACCGAAACATTGCCGGCACGGGCCTCCGTCCCAAGCGCCGGGCGTAGCCCAGTGCTGCCCAGAAACCCCAGGGAGGGACCATGACAATCACGCCGTTCATGACCCAAGAAGGAATGACACGCCGCCGCATGCTCGGAGCCGCGCTGGCAGTCGGGGCCGCCGTGCCGATGGGCGTCGCACGCCCGGTGTGGGCGGCTTCGACCGCCCCGGGCCCAGTGCAGCTCACCCTGCCTGTGCCCACCGGACCGTACCCGGTGGGCACGGTGCCCCTGCACCTCGTCGACGCTTCCCGTCCGGATCCCGTGGCCGGCCCGGGGCATCACCGTGAGTTGATGGCCAGCCTCTGGTACCCCGCGCGCAGGGCGGAGGACCTGCCGCGTGCCCCCTGGATGGCTGAGGGCGCGTTGCGGGCGCTCCTGACGGACGCCGACTTCACCCTCGACCCCGCCCTCGGCCCGCTCACCGCCGGGCGCGTGGGCGCGCCCGTGCACCGTACGGGCCAGCGCCTGCCCGTCATCGTGTACTCGCACGGCTCGGGCAGCCACCGCGGCGACCACACCATCATGGTCCAGGAACTCGCCAGCCACGGCTACGCCGTGGTCACCGTCGACCACACCCACGACACGTTCACCCAGTTCCCCGACGGCCGGGTGGTCACCCCGGGCGACGTCCCGATGTTTCCGAGGGACTTCGCCGCGGACCTCCGGTTCCTGCTCGACTGCGTGGAGAGGCTCGCCGCCGGGCGCAACCCCGACGTCGACGGCAAGCCACTGCCCCAGGGCTTGCTCGGCGCCCTCGACCCGCGGTGCATCGGCGCGTTCGGCTGGTCAAAGGGCGGCACCGCCACCGCGCTCACCATGCTCGCCGACCGGCGCGTCCGCGCCGGGCTCAGCGTCGACGGCCCGATGCAGCCGACCATCACCGCCGACCTGGACCGGCCGTTCATGATGATGACCGCCGTGTTCACCCGGGCCGCCATGCCGGACGTCGCCGAATTCTGGACGCACCTTCGCGGCTGGCGGCTCGACATCCAGGCCGACGGGGCCATCCACAACTCATACGGCGACAACGCGACGCTGATCCCGCAAGCGGGCAAGATCCTAGGGATGACCACCCAGCAGATCCAGGACTGGATCGGTACCCTCGACCCGGCCCGGGCCGTACGGATCCAGCAGGCGTACCCGCTCGCCTTCTTCGACCTGAACCTGCGGCACCGGGGACAGGGACACCTGCTCGACGGCCCGTGCCCGGCCTTCCCGGAGGTGAAGTTCCTCCCATGAAGCGACGGCCGCGTCACTCCCGGTCGGCTCGCCACCATGACAACCACCATCTCCTGTTGTCACGGACTCCGCCTCGGTATTCGTGCGTGGTCGGTTCCTGCTTTGGGGCGGGCATGTGTACTGGTCGAACCCACGGGCTGCGTGAGCGATGCGTGAGCGGATGGTGCGGCACGAGCCGTCACGAGCCGCACCGCGCATCACAGCGCACATACTCTGACCAGGCAAAACCGGATCGATCGTGATCACGGATCACCACCCGTCACGATCTTGCAGGCCCTCGTAATGCGTAGGTCTCGGGTTCGAATCCCGAAAGCGGCTCTATTGGTGAACCCCAGGTCAGAATCTCTGACTTGGGGTTTTCCTCTTTCACGATGGCCGGCCGGCGGGAGCCGGCGCGTACGCCTTGTCGGTTCTGGCGGACAGGTCGGCGGCGGTCAGCTCGTACTCCTGGGTGCCCACCGATTCGAGGATGACCGTCGCCAGCGTGCACCCGAGCCGGGCGGCCCGCTCGGGGGTGTGGCCCCAGGCGACGCCGGCGAGGAAGCCGGAGCGGAAGGCGTCACCGGCTCCGGTCGGGTCCAGCGGGCGGCTGGTCGCGACGGCGGGGACCCGCAGGGTCGGCTCGCCGGCGCGGGCTATGGCCGCGCCGTCCGGACCGAGGGTGGTCACCCAGGTTCCGACCCGGTCCAGGATCTGCGCTGGGCTCCAGCCGGTGCGCTGTTGGAGCAGGGCCGCCTCGTACTCGTTGGTGAACAGCAGCCGGGCGCCGTCCACCAGTCGGCGGGTCTCGCCCGCGTCCAGCCGCGCGAGCTGCTGCGAGGGATCGGCCGCGAAGGGGATGCCCAGGCTCTGGCACTCGTCGGTGTGGCGCAGCATCGCCTCCGGGTCGTCGGGCGCGATCACCACCAGGTCCACCCCCCGCGCGTCGCGGACCACCGCGGCCAGGTCGATGTCTCGCGCCTCGGCCATGGCGCCCGCGTAGAAGGTGGCGATCTGGTTCTGGTCGGCGTCCGTCGTGCACACGAAGCGGGCCGTGTGCGCCGAGGCGCTGACGCGCACCGGGCCGGTGTCCACGCCGGCTCGTTCCAGCCGTTCGCGGTGGTCGGTGAAGTCGGCTCCCGCCGCCCCGACCAGCAGCGGACGCAGGCCGAGCCGGCCGAGGCCGAAGGCGATGTTCGCCGCGACGCCGCCCCGGCGGATCTCCAGGGTGTCGGCCAGGAACGACAGGGAGACCCGGTCGAGTCGCCCGGCGACCAGTTGGTCGGCGAACCGGCCCGGGTAGGACATCAAATGGTCGGTGGCGATGGAACCGGTGACGGTGATACGCACGGCGTGCTCTCCTTCGACCTGTGGTCGGGTCGGGCGGGACGGGTCTGATGCCGGCGGCGTCGCGCAGCGCCCCGGCGCGGTCGGTGCGCTCCCAGGCGAAGTCGGGCAGGACGCGGCCGAAATGCCCGTAGGCGGCGGTCTGCGCGTGGACGGGCCGCAGCAGGTCCAGCGTCGGATCACGCCGTGGGCTGACAGCGAGGGGCGGCGGTGTCGCGGCCGCGCCGCGCGGTTCAGCGCGAGGGTTCGGAGGCTTCCATGCCGGCGTGCGAGGCGGCGGGCACGCCGATCGCGACGGCGACGACCACGCCCTTCTTGTGCGTGACGGACACGCTGATACCGGCGATGCCACGATCGCGGGCATGCCGGGCCGCCGCGCCGGAGAGGCGGACCTGCGGGGCCCCGCCATGGGCCCGCAGGATGGCCACCTGGCGGGGGGTCACGCCCGCCCCCACGCCGGTGCCGATGACCTTCAGCACCGCTTCCTTGCCCGCGAAGCGCCCGGTCAGGAACTCATGGGCTCGCTCCGCGCCGAAGGAGGCGGCGGTCTGGAGTTCCTCCGGGGCGTACGTGTAGTCACGGAACCACGGACGGGCGAGCAGGGCCGCCAGCTCGTTCTCGTGCGTGACGTCGACACCGATCCACACCGTGTGTTCTCCCTGCTCCTCCGCGGTGTCCCGCTAGTTGAGAAACGTCCTCTTGAGCACGCCCTGGAAGACGGCCAGCCGCTGGATGTGACCGGTTCCCTCCATGAATTCGAAGGCCCGCGCGTCCCGGTACAGCTTGTTCAGCAGCGGGTCCTCCAGGAGCGCGCCGGGGCCCATCAGGTCCGCGGCGGCCAGCGTGCAGCGTTCGGCCAGCTCCGCGGCGCGCGTCTTGACCCCGGCGACGCGGTCGGCGCGCACCCGGCCGGCGTCGATGGCCGCGGCGACCTCGTAGTTCTGCCGGCGTACGGCGGTGAGCCGGTCCTCCAGGTCCTCCAGCCGGGCCCGGGCGCCACCCGCCAGGGCGGGGCGCTGCTCGCGTACGTGGTCCAGCACCGCGCGGCACAGCCCCACGATGGTGCCGGCCAGCACCGGACGGAACCGCTGGAGGGTGCGGATGGCGCCGATCAGCCCGCGCCGGCTGGGCTTGAGGCTGTCGTAGCCGAGGATGTGCTCACGCTCCACGCGTACGCCGTCGAGCCTGATGGCGGAGATCCGCGCCCCGCGCATGCCGACGGTGGGGATCGGCTCGGCGTGGAATCCGGGAGCTTGCGTGTCCACCAGGACCGCCTCGATGCCCAGCGGCCCGGGCGCCCGGCGGCAGAACACCACGCCCAGCCGGGCGTACGCGGCGTTGCCCACGTACCGCTTCTCGCCGGTGAGGCGGAAGCCGTCGCCCTCTGGGACGAGCGTGGTCTCCAGCTCGGTGGCGGCCGATCCCTTGGCCGGTTCGGTGAGCCCGAAGAACGTCCAGACGGGTTCCGGTCCGGCCATGCGCTCGTAGTAGTGGTGGCGCTGCTTGTCGTCGCCCAGGGCGCTCACCGCCACCCCCGACATGAGGGGACCGGGGCAGGCGAGCATGGATCCCGTGTCGCCGTAGCTCAGTTCCTCGATGGTCACCGTGTGTTCGAGGCAGGAGCTCATGTCGTAGGTGTACGCGCCGACGCGCAGCGGGGAGTCAAGGTACTCCGCCGGTATGGTGCAGCCGCGCATGATGTCCACGGCGGGCAGTCCCAGCCAGCGGTCGATCGCCTCCGGGTCGCGGTCGATCTCCAGGCCGATCGCGCGCAGTTCCCGGCCGGCCTCCCGTACGTAGGAGCGCAGTGCGGCGATCCGCTCGCCGGTGGGCTCAGTCATCTCCGGCCTCCGGTCCCGGCTGCTCCGGGCGCAGGTAGGTGTTGCCGAGAACCTCGGTCAGGTACAGGACGGTCCCCGGTCCCCCGGCGACGAAGCCGCCGGCGCCGTACAGCTTGAGGGCGGTGCGGCCCGCGTTCACCAGGTCCCGGTGGATCCGCCAGCGCCGCCACGGGGTGCTCATGGGCAGCTCGCGCAGGTCGTCCGCCTCCGACAGGGCAAGGGCCACATCGGCCACCGCGCCCTGGACGAGCTGGCGGTTGAGCAGGTTGGCGCCCTCCGAGACGCGCCTGTCGAGCCGGGCGACCGCGCCGTCCAGCACCTCGCGCAGGGTCTGCCGGTGCAGCCCGATCAGCTCGTCGGCGAACGCCTCCTGCCGGCGGTCGCCGGCCGGTGTCCCGCCGCGCTCCGCCATCAGCGCTCCCGAGCTGCCCGGCACCTGCGCCCCGGCGGTCACCCGCGCCGGCGAGGCGACGGCCCAGCCGCCGCGGGAGACCACCAGGCCGCCCGAGGCCGCCCTGTCGTGGCAGGCGTCCAGCGCGGTGGCGAAGTCCCGCAGGCCCGCCGCGGCCGGGGAGGTCGTCGTGGCGGTGTCCACCGGCGTCACCGTCCCTCACCCCCCGCCGCGCCCGGGAGCGGGCCGTGGCCGTCCGACCGCAGCACGGCCAGATGGCTGTCCCCGGAGCGCGGGTCGGTGTCGCACAGCACCACCGTCGGGTACTCCTGCTGCCAGGAGCGCCAGTGCCGGGCGAGCGCCAGCCACACGCTGGTGCAGTACGTGCCGCGGCCGGCCTGGTAGTGGTGGCGGACGCCGTCGAGCGTGGCCACGTCCAGCCACGGCCCGGCCACCACCAGGGTGCCGTCCGGCTCCTTGTCCGCCACCTCGCCGATCCGGGCGGCCACCGGCTCGGTGGCGGGGACCGCCTCGACTTCGGTCACCCGGGGCCCACCGTCCCGGCCGAACCGGAGCATGACCCCGGAGTCCACCAGGTGGTTGTCGTGGACCAGCGGGAACCGGGTGGGCAGAGTGGTCTGCTCCAGGACGGCGAGCACCGCATCGAGGCTGCGGCCGGCGCGCTGGAAGGCGGAGATGATGCGCAGCGCCGTGAACGGCGCCGCCAGGCCCTGCTGGTGGATGCCGAAGTTGGTGGCACGGCCGCCGAGAAGCCGGTCGAGATAGGGCGAGATCGCGGTGAACGGGGTGACGTCCGGCAACGCCTGCGTCACGATCACCAGATCGGGCGCGCTGTCACCGATGTCACCCGCCGTCACCAGCCGGTCGATGAGGTCCCGGTGGCCGACGTTCGGCCCGGCGCGCAGCAGGTCCTCCTCCACCTCCAGCCCGAACGGCTCGACCAGGTCGCGGTAGTAGGAGAGGAGAGACGGGTCGTCGTCGTAGGGCCTGCGCGGTGGGGACACCACGGCGCAGGCGGCACGCAGAGTGGGCATCGCCGTCGCCTCATCCCTCGCCGGTGGTCTGCGCGGCCTGGGACAGGACGTAGTCGGTGAGCGATCCGACCGACGTGAAGTCGTCCATGTCCAGGTCCTCGGGGTCCACCGATATGTCCACGGCGTCCTCCAGTGCCATCAGCAGTTCCAGGACGGACGTGGAGTCCAGGTGCAGGTCCTCGAAGAGGCGTACCTCCTCGGTGAGACCGGTGACGGGGCGCTCCAGTACCTCGCTGAGGGACTTCTCCACCGCCGAGATCACGCTGTCGCGTTCCATTGCCAGTTCGCTCCTGTGTCAGTCGAAGTCGATGAGGCGCTGCTTGGTGAGCAGTTCCTCCTTGCGGTCCCGTTCCCGCACCAGGTGCGCGGTCCCGTTGTGGACCAGCACCTCGGCCGGGAAGCCGTGGCCGAGGAACAGGCCCGGTGAGGCGGTCGGTCCGTACGCTCCCGAGCGCTCGACCCCCAGCAGGTCACCGGCCTGGACCGGGGGCAGGACGACCTTCTTGCCGATGACGTCGTTGGGGGTGCACAGCGGCCCGGTGACGGTGTAGGTGCCGGTCGGCTCGTCGTCGTACCGGGTCAGCGAGCGGATCGGGAAGTTGCGCTTGACGAAGCTGCCGACTCCGACCGCCGCCATGTGGTGGTTGGTGCCGCCGTCGGCGACGACGAACCGCTCGCCCATCGACTCCTTGACGTACCGCGCCCGCACCACGTACGTGCCGCACGTCGCGGTCAGGTACCGCCCGAGTTCGTTGATCAGCCGGCACCGGGGGTGCGCGGCGGCGAACGGCTCGACCACCTCGTTGATCCCGGCGACCGTGGCCCGGAGGTCGAGGTCCTTCTCGTTGTCGAAGTAGGCGACGCCGAAGCCGCCGCCGAAGTCGACGGTCTCCAGTTCGATCCCGAGGGCCTGCGCGAGTTCGTCGGCCAGGGCGAGGATCTGGCGGGTGTTGTGCGCCAGGTCCTCGGCGCCCAGGAAGCGGGTGCCCATGTAGGCGTGGAAGCCGCGCACCCGCACTCTGCGCAGGCGGTCGAGAAGGCCCCGGGAGCGGCGCAGGATGTCGGCGTCGATGCCGAACTGGCGTGGCTTGCCGCCCATCGTCAGGCCGGAGCCCTTGGTGTGGAAGTCCGGGTTGACGCGGAGCAGCACAGGGACCTCGTCGCGGCCCGTGGCGGCGGCGATCTCCTCGATCTCGGCGACCTCGTCCAGCGACTCGCACACGATGGCGTACACACCGGCGGCGACGCAGGCCTCCAGCTCGGCGCGCGTCTTGCCCGGTCCCAGGAAGATGATGTCGTCCGGTGCGATGCCCGCTCGCGTCACGGTCATCAGCTCGACCATGGAGGAGATCTCCGCGCCGGCGCCGAGCGAGCCCAGCCGGGAGGTGATGCTGATGTTCGGGTTGGCCTTCAGGGAGAAGAAGACGTCCACCGCCGGGTGCAGCCGGTCGCGCAGCGACTGGTAGACGGAGCGCAGCTCCTCGGCGTCGTAGACGAACACAGGGGTGCCGAACTCCTCGGCGATGTGCGAGATCGGCACACCCTGCACATGGAATTCCGTGCCGCTCGTGCCGTTGGTGCTGCTGGCGGCTTCCTTCCGGCTGCTCATGGCTTCCTCTCGGTGGTGCCGAATCGTGTGAGCGAGCGGGCCACCCGCTGGTCGAGGGCGGCGAGTTCCTCGCGTCGCGCGGCGAAGAGCAGGGTGTAGAGCCGGCCGTCGAACGGGACGGAGCCGCCGCTTTGCGCGTTGACGGTGCCGAACGACGTGATGACCGCTCCGGTACCCGCCGACGGCGGTTCGGCCAGGGCGCCGAGGGCCTCGGCCACCTCGTCGAAGGAGACCGGCGTGGTGAGCCGCAGCGGGTAGTGCCTGGCCAGTGCCGTGCCTCCGGGGGCCAGGAACCGTTCGGTGACGCGCCCCTGGTAGCTGGACATGTTCAGCCGGGCGTTGATCTCCAGGACCGGATGGACCAGGTCGTCGGCGCCCACGAGGGCGTCCACGCCCACGATGCCGAAGAACCCGTCCTTGTGCAGTCGTGCGCCCAGCGCCTCGGCGGCCTCGGTGAGCGTCTCGTGCTGGGCCGGGGTGAGGCCGGCCGGCATGACGTGGCCGAGGTGCACCCCGCCGGAGGTGAGCGCCTCCTTGACGAAGTCGAGCCGGACCCCTCCGGCGCGGTCGATGGTGAACTGGTAGTTGAGGTCGAACCGCTTGGGCAGGAACCGCTCCACCACCACATGGATCGCGTCGTCGCCGGTGTTGTGCGCCCGGCGCTCGACCATGCGCAGCAGCCGGTCGGCCTTCTTGCGGCTGTCCAGTACGAGCAGGCCCTTGCCGGAGACGCCGTAGGCGTCCTTGACGATCAGCGGCCCGCCGTCGCTCAGCCCCTGGTCGAGTGCGTGGCGCAGTTGCGGGACCGTCTCGCAGCAGAATCCGGGGATCTCGCGCAGCCCCAACTCCCCGGCGAGGCGGCGGCTGTAGATCTTGCTGTTGACCCGCTCGTAGGTGGCCGCGTTCGGCACCGCGGCGCGCAACCCCGTCTCCTGGGAGATCCGCTGCTCCAGGGGCGAGTTGCCCATGGGCATCAGATACGCGCCCTCCCGCGCGAGTTGCCGCAGCCGGTCCATCAACTCCGGTGAGTCGAGCACGGCCTTGCTGGTGCCGCCGGCGCCGGCCGGTTCCCGCGTGACCAGCTCGATGGGGGCGCCCAGGCCGGTCTTCTCGACGTAGCGGCGGTAGCCGTCGTCCAGCGGCCGGTCCAGCAGCAGGCAGTCGGCGGGTTCGGCCAGCAGGACGCCGAGTTCCTCCATGCGCTGCACGGTCGCGCTGGTGGCCGACACGCGCGCCGCCGGCAGACCGACGTAGTCGCGCGCCCACTGGTTCTCCACCTCGAAGTTGCACAGCCACACGAACCGGGCGTCGCGGTCGCCGGTGAGCGCCTCCTTGAGATCCGCCGTGTAGGCGGTGGCGTTCATCGCGCTCACCGCTTCCGGTGGGTGATCACCATGGCGCCGAAGGTGGCGCCCAGACCGACGGAGCACAGGACGTAGTGGCGGCCGTCGACGAGCCGGTCGCTGTCGCGCAGCGTGGTGTAGTTGACGAAGACATCCGAGGCGTAGCAGTGGCTGTAGCGCTCGATGTTCTCCAGGAAGAACCGGCCCGGGTCGGCGCCCATCTCCTTGATCGTCTGCCGCCAGGAGACCATGTTCACGTTGTGCGGGACAACGAGGTCGATGTCGCCGAAGGTCAGCCCCGCCTTCCGTACGGCCTCCAGGATGACCTCGCCGAGCACCGTGCCGTAGGCCCGGCCGAAGCCCTGCGTCTCCTCCTTGGTCATCTCCAGTCCGGCCGCGTACTCGCCGAGGGTGCGCGTGACGTGGGAGCGCACCTCGTCACCCCGGCCGCCCACGGTCACCAGGCAGGCAGCCGCGGCGTCGGCCATGATGGCGCTGTTGGGGATCAGCTGGACCTTGGGCGAGTAGGCCCGCTCGCCGGTCACCATCAGCGCGTGGGCGCCCTCCGGCGCCTCGGCCCGCAGCAGTTCGCCCACCAGGTCGATGGCCCCGAGGCTGCTGACGCACGCCTGCTGGGTGAGCGCGAACGCCTCGGCGTCGTGCAGCCCCAGATCGTCACGGATCACCTGGGCGGCGTCGATGTGCGGCGGGGTGAGGGTCTGCATGGTGTGGGCGTAGATGACGTACCTGATCCCGTGCCCTTCCGGGAGTGCCTTCAACGCCTGCCGTGCCGCGGGGAGGACCAGGTCGAACAGGCCCGTGTCCGGGTCGAACCTGAGCCGGTCCAAGCCGTAGATCTTCCGGAACACGCCCACCTCGGCCCGCCTGAGGCCAAGGCTGCCGGCGACTTCGTCGATCTTCACGCTGCGCTCGGGGAGGAACGACTCGATCCTCTCCAGGGTCGTCGCGTCGCTCATGTGCTCTCCTCTCAGCGGCCCGCGAACTCCGCGCGGACCAGCCAGCTTCGGGGCGCGCCCCGTCGGTCGCGGGGCTGCACCTCGTACGGCCACCGGCCCTGTCCCGCGCCGGGCTCGCCCGGCTCCTTCAGCTCCCGCACCTTCCACCCGGTGCCGGCCAGGAACTCCTCGGGCTCGTCGGTGCCGAACAGCCAGGGTGTGCCGTCCTCGCGCAGGCCCTCGAGGAAGGCGCGGGAGAACGGGCTGCGCAACAGGGCCTTGCTGACGAAGTCGACGGCCAGCCAACTGCCGGCGGGCGAGGCGGATCCCAGGACGGCGAGAAGCTCGGACGCCTGCTCCTGGGTGAGGAAGAACATCAGCCCTTCCGCGACCCACAGGGTGGGCTGGTCCCGGTCGAACCCGGCGTCGTACAGCGCGGGCAGCCACCGCCCGGCCAGGTCGGCGGCGACCTCGCGGCGTTCGGTCGCCGGCCGCGCGCCCAGCTCGGCGAGGCGCCTGCGCTTCTCCGCGACCAGGGCCTCGTGATCGACCTCGTAGACCGTCACGCCGGGCGGCCAGGCCAGCCGGAAGGCCCGGGTGTCCATGCCGGCGGCGATGAAGACGATCTGCCGGATGCCGCTGTCCCGCAGGATCGCCTGGATGCTGTCGTCCAGGTACTTCGTGCGGATGGCGATGAACGGCAGCAGGCCGCCCCCGCCGTACTTCTCCAGCAGTTCGAAGCCGCGCGGAGCCGCCAGCTCGCGGGCGAACGGGTCCTCGAACATTGCCTCGTCGCCGCGTTCGGACTCGACCGCCCGGGCCGCGGCCGTCCACTGGGCCGTGTACGAGACAGCTTCCATGATGCTTGTCCCCCTCCGGGAGTCAGACCGTGACGAAGAACGCCTTCTCGATCGCCGAGAGCGTCTGGAAGTCCTGGATGTCGATGGCTTCGAAGTCGATTTCCACGCCGCTCGCGCTCTCGATGGCGTAGACCAGCTCAACGAACGAGAGCGAGTCCACGAGCCGGCTCTCGATGAGGTTCTCGTTGGATTCGACGGACTCCCGTTCCGGGTGCCGTTCGAGGATCCACGCGCGTACTTCGTCGATTCCTGCCGATGCCATTTCCCACTCCTCAAACCGTTGTCAGGCGGATGTCAGCCGACTGGTGTCCGCCTCCGGCGCACCGGCGCAGAAGGCGACCGCCACGGCACATGGTTCGTCGTGCGTGATGCTCACTTCGATGTGCTCGAAGCCGGCGTCCCGTGCCAGGTCGGCGGCGCGTCCGCTGAGTCGTACGACGGGCCAGCCGCCGTCGCCTTTCAGGATTTCGATGCCGAGCCACGGCAACGTCTGCCCCGGAACGCGGAAGAGTTTGAACACCGCCTCTTTGGCGGCCAGCCGCCCGGCGATACCCGCGATGTCCGGCCCGCCCGCCGTACGGGACAGTCTCATTTCCTCTTCCGAGAGCATCCGGGCCAGCGCGGCCCCGTGGTCGCGTCCCGCCATCTCGCGGACCCGGCCGAACGGGACCAGGTCGATTCCGACCCGTCCGTAGCTCATGTCAGGCAACCTGCCGGGCGGCGGCCCTGACGGATTCCAGCGCCTGCCGCGCGTCGCCGCCGTGCAGATCGAGCAGAACGGACAGCCACCGTTCCAGTCCGAAGGCCACGCAGCTCGTGTAGGCGTGTCCGTCGCCGGACGCGAGGCGGATGTCACAGCGTTCGCCGAAGAAATTGCGGTGCGTGTTCACCGACGAGATCGCCAGTCCGTCCGCGGCCTGGAACTCGAACTTGACCGGGCTGAGCTTCGCCATGAGGGCGCGGGCGCCGTCGTTCTCGAAGAACGGGTCGGACGCGACCGCCCGCTCCAGTCCGAGATTCAGCCCCTCGGCGAACGCGGTGATGCGCTCCGTGAAGGCGGATGCTCGCCAGTCTCATCCGGACCTTCGCGGTCCGGCCGGAGACACCGCCGTCCGAATCCGCGAGTGAATGGGAAGCGGCGCTGGGGCTGTCGCGTGTCCTATGACGTGACGACGACCGGGGTGTGGGTCGAGAGCGTCGGTACGTCGGTCATGTGGCTCGCTCTGCTGTTACGGGCGCCTTCTGCCATTCGGTCACCGCAGCAGCGCGGCCTGTGGATCGCGGTCGCGGCGGCGGCCGTCACCATGACGCTGAAGCGGGATTTCCTGGCCGAGCTGGTGGGCCGTGACTTTCACGTCTACCAGGCGTATGTGCTGGCAACCCACCTGTGCGGAGTTCTTTCGGCCATCATCGTCATGGACTTCGTCCTGGTCACGACGGACCGGCCGCAGCGGGAATGGCTTCACCTTGGTTCAGGCCTTGCCATCGTCTGCCTGATCATCCTCGGTGCGCGGTGGAACCCGGGCATGAACGTCCGTCAGTCGCTCGGCACCGGAAGCGATGTTTTCTGGCTGATAGTGATCGGCATACATCAGGCCGGAAACATTCTGTGCATCGCGGTGTGCCTGCGACACTGGAACGAAGGCGAGAAATCGCCGCTCAGGACCACCATGGGCCTATTCGGACTGGGTAGCTGCCTGGCAGCTCTTTCCTGGGTGGGATGTCTGATCCAGCTCATCTCAGACGTTTCCTGGGTGGCGCCGATCCTCCCCTTCATCATGGGCGTGTTCTGCTTCTGCAGGGCGGCCGTCATCGCCGCGCCGGCGTTTTCGACCATCCGCCGCGCGCACCGGGACGCGAGGGACTTCTGGCGTCTGTGGAGACTCTGGCGCGACCTCGTGTCCGCGGTGCCCTGGGTGGCCCTCGCGCCGCCCCGGCCGCGCCTGCTGGAGCTGCTGCTGCCGCGCGGGCCCTGGAGCCTGCTGGTGTACCGCCAGGTCATCGAGATCCGTGACGCCATCCTGGTACTGCGCGACTACGCCTCGCCTGATCCGCCGTTCCCCGATCCCGGTCCGATGGCGGCCCCCGACCTCTCCGCCGCGTACGCGGCGGAGATGGCGCGCTGGCTGGCAGCGGCCCGCCGCGCCAAGAACCGGGGTCAGGGGCCGCGTGCGCGGGTCGTGGGCCTGTCCGCGCTGGGCGGTCACGATCTCGTCCACGAGACCGCCTTCCTCATCCGGGTCGCCGACGCCTACTCCCGCCGTGCGCCGGGCGGCGCCGCCGACCGCCCGGCGCACCGGTTCCCCACCGTGATCCGCTGATCGCCGCCCACTCACCCGGGTCACTTCACGGCCGACGCCCCGACGTCACCGGTCGTCGTGTCCGCCGCGGCGCCGGTGGCCCGCTCGTCCGCCTGGCGCTCCGGCCGGGCGGACAGCCAGGTCAGCAGCGCCGCCGCGAGGACGCAGACCACCGCGATGGGCAGCAGCGAGGCGGCGCTTCCGAACGAGTTCAGGCCGATCGCGCCGATCACGCTGGACAGGGAGATCGCCAGGTACATCACGGCCGCGTTGAGCGAGACCCCCAGCGCTTCGGCCCCCGGCTGGGAGAGCGCCATGACGCGGTGCTGCTGGGGGGCGGTCACCGACCACGACCCCACTCCGCTGAGAGCCACCACGACGACCGCGGCGGCGAACGACTTCTGGCTGGGCAGCATGGCGAGGAACACCGCGGCCAGAGCGAGGGTGGCGCAGATGACCACGTTCCGGGGCCCGTGCCGGTCGGCCAGGCGGCCGGCCATCAGGTTCCCCGCCGTACCGGCCAGTCCGAACACCAGGAGCAGCAAAGCCACTCGGCCGCCGTCGTCGCCGGTGGCCTCTGCGAAGACCGAGCTGATGTACGTGTACGGCAGGTAGATCCCGACGAAGGCCAGCAGTGTGACGGTGAGGACGCTGGCCACCCTGCGGTCGGTGAGCGGCGAGAGCCGCTGGCGCAGGCCCACCTTGGAGCCGAGCCTGATGTCCGGCAGCCGCAGCGCGATCACCGGCGCTATCACGACGGCGAGCGCCGTGACGAACCACATGGTCGCCCTCCACCCGAACGCGTTCCCGATGGCGGTGCCCAGCGGCGCGCCGAGGGCGAGCGAGGACGTCAGGCCGACGGTCACGATCGCGATCGCCCGCCCGCGCCGCTCATCGCCGGCGATGGCGGCGGCGGTGGCCCCCGCGTTGGGCGTGAACATCGCGGCTCCCGCCGCGGCCACCACCCGGGAGGCCAGGACCAGCGGGTAGCCGGGGGCGAGTGCGGTGACGACGTTGCCCACCGCGAAGACGGCGAGCGCCGTGACCAGCACCCGGCGCCGGGACCACTTGCCGGTCAGGGCCGCCAGGACGGGCGACAGCAGCGCGTAGGCGATGGCGAAGACGCTGACCAGCTGACCCGCGGCGGCGATGTCGACGTGCAGCGAACGGCTGATGTCGGGGAGCAGGCCGGCGATCACGAAGGCGTCGGTTCCCACGGCAAAGGTGCCCAGGGCCAGAACCATCGCATGAGGGCGCCAGCGCTCGCCGTGATCGGCTTGCGCGGTGTCGGTCATCGGGTGCTCCTGTTCCGATAGATGCCGTCCCTTACGATGGGCATCGTAGTACATGTCGATCTCGATCGTAACTACCGACACACATCGACTCTTCTGCGGGACGGCGGACAGATGCGATGTGTATCGTCAGAGGCGATCACCATGGAGGCCGCGATGCGCGACACGAAGGACACCTGGCTACCGGAGCCCGACCTCGACGAGGTCGACATCGGTACGGTCCTGCAGGCCCTGGCCGACCCGGTACGCCTGCAGATCGTCCGGCTGCTCGACAGCGCCGGCGAGGGTTCCTGCACCACCCTCGACGTCCCCGTCAAGCGTTCGACCGTCTCCCACCACCTGCGCACGTTGCGGGAGAGCGGCGTCGTCGCGACCCGGCTGGTGGGCAACTCCCGGCTCAGCAAGCTGCGCAGGGACGAACTCGAACACCGCTTCCCCGGCCTGCTGACGTCGATCCTGACGGCCTCCACACCGCAGGAGCGGCGACAGCACGCCGGATGACCCGGCGGGGGGACAGGACCACCCCGCGACGAGCGACGCAGAGCGGACAGCCGCCAACGAGCCGAGCCCAGGAGGTCGCATGGGTCGCTACGCCCACCTGGCGTACACCGATTCGGTGCGCCAGGTGCAAAGTGAACAGGGAAGCGCGGCGGCAGCCGGTCGCCGGCTCATGGAGGGAGACGCCCCCGAACCGCTGACGGCGGGCGAGGCCGACTTCATCGAGTCCCGCGACGGCTTCTACCTCGCCAGCGTCAGCGAGACCGGCTGGCCGTACGTCCAGTTCAGGGGAGGCGCGCCCGGCTTCCTCCATGTCCTGGACGAGCGGACGATCGGCTACGCCGACGTGCGCGGCAACCGCCAGTACATCACCACGGGGAACGTCCGAGCGGACGGGCGCGTGGCGCTGTTCCTCATGGACTACCCGCAGCAGCGCCGGCTGAAGATCTTCGGCCGGGCCTCCGTCCAGCCCCTGGAGGAGGACCCGGTCCTCACCGAGCGACTCTCCGCCAGGCGCACCCCCGGCCACCTGGAACGCCTGATGGTCATCCGTGTCGAGGGGTTCAACTGGAACTGCCACCAGCACATCACGCCCCGCTACTCGGAAGCCGAGCTCAGTGCCGCACTCGATCCGGTACGCACCCGGCTCGCCGCCCTGGAGGAGGAGAACCGCCGCCTCAGGGCCCGCCTCGGCGACGACGCCTGACGCGTACGCTCCCCCGCGCCCCGGGTACGCGTGTCGGCGGTCGACGACGGCCTGTCGCAGCGGCCCGTATCTCGGAGCGGCGCGAGCCGACGGGGGTACCGTCAGCCTGTGTCCTTCCCCTCGTGGCCCGGAGACCCTGACGATGCGTGCATCGACGGCGACACGGTCGCCGAGATCATCCGGCGTCGGGTCGACGGCCTGCCCTGACTGCTCGCCGACACCGTCGACAAGAACGGCAGGCCGCTGCCGTTCGACCGCGGCCGCACATTCGCCTGCGCCGGCGTAAGCACCTCGTCGACCGCTCCGGCCGTCCGGCGCCCACTTCGTCCGCGACCGCGACCGCGACCGCGTACGGGGCAGGGTCGGTCGCCGTGCCGTTCGGCGGTTGCGCGGCGAGTCCCGACCCGCTCAACGCCTTCTGAGATGTTGCTCGACCCCGCGATGCACCCGGCGGAGTCGGGGCGGGGCATCGGCGCAGGGTCACACGCCGTATCCCAGGACGCAGGTGGTGAGGGGCCGCGGGGGCCGGCCGGAAGGCGGGACGGGGCCCCGGTCGTTCACCTCCGACGGCCGGGGCCCTGTTCGTCCCCGGACCCGGCCTGCGGCGACACTCCCCCGAGTTACGCGACATACGCGCGCGCCGTCGGGCCGGACCCGATGGAATGATCACATCAGGATTCGCCAACGGATCGCTAACATGTGGCCAACGGTTCGTCGGTGGGTGGCGAGCCGGCTGGCCGGAAGTCGCCCGGCGGCGACGGACGCGGCCCGGTTCCACGGGCGTTCCGGAACCGGGCGGGCGGACGGAAGGTGGCGGGAAACCGCTGTGGACAGGGCGGAAATCCGCCAGGCAACGGCGGGCACAGCCCCGCCGCGGTGCACGGTCGGCCCCGACCGCGCGGAAAGGCAGTGAAGCGGCGTGATGCGGCGGTGCGAGCTGCGCTTCGGACTGCTGGGGCCGCCGGTCCTCTACGACCGACCGCCGTACGGGATGCCGGACGACACCTCCCCGGGGTCCCGGGAATCCGGCCCGGACGCGCACACGCACCCGGTGTCCCACGACGACGCAGCCGACCACGGTCTCCGCGCCATCGGCAGCCCCAAAATCCGAGCCCTGCTCGCCGCGTTGCTGCTGGAGCCCGGGCGGGTCGTCTCGGTCGAGTCGCTGAAGGACGCGCTGTGGGGCGGCGCGCCGCCCGTCTCCGCGAAGGCCTCCCTGCACAACCACGTCACCCGGCTGCGCCGCCTCCTGGACGACCCCGAGCGGCTCAGGGCCGTACCGCCGGGATACCTGCTGCGCGTCGACCACGGCGAGCTGGACGTGCACGTCTTCGACGCCCGGGTCGCCGAGGCGCGGGCCGCGCACGCCCGGCGTGACTGGCCGGGCGTCGTCCGTGCCTGCACCACCGGGCTCGCGCTGTGGCGCGGCACCCCGCTCAGCGGGCTCCCCGCCGACCTCGGCGGCTACGCCCTCGTGCAGCGCCTCGAAGAAGCCCGGCTGTTCCTGCTGGAGTGGCGGTACGACGCCGAACTCACCGTCGGCGGAGCGCGGTTGGCGGCCCTCGTGCCGGAGCTGGCGGCTCTGGTCGCCGAGCATCCGCTGCGCGAGGCGTACCACCGTCAACTGATGCTCGCCCTGCACCGCACCGGCCGGCGGGCCGAGGCCCTCGCCGTCCACCGTGACCTGCGCACCCGCCTGGTGGAGGAACTCGGTGTCGAACCCGGTCAGGCGGTCCGCGAGGCGCATGTCGAGGTGCTGCGGGGGAGTGACGAGGGGCAGCGGCGGGAGGGCGGTGAGCACGGCGGTCCCGGGCCGGCCGGCGGCGACGGGCGGCAGCCTTGTGGCGACGGCCGGGTGAGCGCTGCCGGCCATGACGACGCGGCCCCCTCGGCCCCGGCCGGAGCGTGCGACGGTGACGGGCCGGATCCACGGCAGACCCCGCGTCCGGCCCAGCTCCCGGCGCCTCCGGCGCACTTCACCGGGCGTGCCGAGGTGTGCCGCGCGTTGCGCCACGCGCTGACCGAACCGCCCGCCCCGGCACCCGCCGTGGCCGTGATCAGCGGTATGGCGGGCGTCGGCAAGAGCGCGCTGGCGCTCCATGTCGCCCATGAGTTGAGGGAACGTTTCGCCGACGGTCAGCTCTACGTCAACCTGCACGGCGCCACCCCCGGGGTGACCCCGCTGACCGCCGCGCAGGCGCTCGCCGCGCTGCTGCGGGACCTCGGCGCCGAGCCGCGGAACATCCCCGAACACCCGGACGCCGCGGCTGCCCTGCTCCGCTCGCTGCTCGCACCGGCGCACCTCCTGCTGGTACTGGACGACGCGGCCAACGCGGCCCAGGTACGCCCCCTCCTCCCGGCCGGACCCGGCTGTGCGGTGATCGTCACCAGCCGCTCGCCGCTGACCGCGCTCGACGGCGCCCGGCGCTTCCCGCTCACCCCGCTGACCGGCGAGGACAGTGCGGCCCTGCTGCGCGCGGTGAGCGGACGGGCGGGACTGGACGCCGGGCACGCCCTGGTCGAGCTGACCGGCCGCCTACCGCTGGCGCTGCGCGTGGTCGCGGCCCGGCTCGCCGCCCGGCGTGCCCTCACCCCCGACGTCCTGGCGAGCCAACTGGCCGACACAGGTGGGAGGTTGCGCCATCTGGAGTACGACGACCTGAGCGTCCGGCGCTCCCTGGCCGTCGCCCACGACGCGCTCGCCGCCGCCGAGCGCGAGGCCGACCGGGACGCGGCCCTCGCCCTGCGCCACATCGGTGCCCTCGACCTGCCCACCTACGGCGCCCCGCTCGTCGCCCGTCTCACCGGCACCGACGAGCGCCGCGCCGAGGCCGCCCTGGACCGCCTGGTCGACGTCGCCCTCCTGGAGGAGACGGCGTACGGCCGCTACACCCCCCACGACCTGGTCCGCGACTTCGCCCGCGAACTCGCCGACGCGGCCCCGCCCTCGGGCCGTACTCCGCCCTCGAGCCACACCTCACCCTCAAGCCACACCCCGCCCCCGGCCGCGCCTCCTGCCGAGATTCCGGACGCGGCCGAGAACTCCGCACAGGCCGCAGGCGCCGACGCGCCCGAAGGCCCCGCTCCCGCCGCGGACGCCACGTCGCCCACGGGTACCGACGCTGTCCCCGCCACCGGGCCGCGCGCGAGTACGCGCCCCGCACCCGCCGTGACCGCCTCCCAGGACACCGCCGGCCCCGATCGCACCGCACTGCGGTGGTACGCCGCCGCGGCGGAGCGGGTGCTCACGGCCGTCGTGGAACCGGGGCTCGACCAGGACGACCGGCGGCGGCCGACCAGTGCGCAGCCGGTGGAGCACGCGGCGGACGTGGCGGCGCTGGCGTCCTTCGAGTCGGCCGAGCAGGCCTTCGCCTGGGGCGAGACGGAGCTGGAGAACATCGTCGCGCTGGTGGAGCGGAACGCCGGCACCGAGGACACGGGCACGATCGCCGCGCTCTCGGTGCTCGCACGGCTGCTCTTCCCCTACGTGCAGCGCAGCGGCCGGGTCGCCGAGATGGAGGTGCTGGGACGAGCGGCCCTCGCCGCCGCGCGGCGGCTCGCGGACCCGGCGGCCGAGGCGTACGCGCTCGGCGACCTCGCGGGCCTGCACTTCCTGACCGGCCGGCAGAACGACGCCCTCACCCTCACCGACCAGGCCCTGGAGATCTGGCGGCGGCTCGGCACGGCCTCCCGCATCCGGCGCTGCCTCAACAACCGCGGGCTGCTGCTGGAGGGGCTCGGCCGGTTCGAGGAGTCGGGGGAGGCGCTGCGGCAGAGCCTCGCGTACTCCCGGCTGCTGAACGACTCCTACGGGGAGGCCGTCACCCACAGCCACCTGGGCAACCTCTACGAGCACACCGACCCGCGCGCCGCGATCGAGCAGCACCGTCGCTCGCTGGCCATCGGGGACGCGATCGGCGCGGTCATCGTGCAGCACTCGGCGCACTGCAACATCGGCTACGCCCATCTCACTCTCGGCGAACCGTCCGCCGCCGCCCGGCACTTCGAGGAGAGTCTGCGCCTCCTGGGCGGCCACGGCGACTGGCACGGGGAGTCCCAGACCCGGCTCGGCCTGGTCCGGGCGCTGCGGCAGCTTGGCGAGACCGGGCGGGCGGCCGGTGAGTGCGCCGAGCTGCTGCGCCGCGCCGACGCCCGCGCCGACCGCTACATGGGCGGCCTGGCCCTGCACCAGCACGGACTGCTGCTGTGCGGGGAAGGGCGGCGGCCGGAGGCGTACGACGCCTGGCGCGCGGCACTCGACGCGCTGGACGGCACGGACGAGCATGCGGTCCTGGCCGAGCTGACGGACCTGCTGGACGACGGCCCGCCCGTCCCGCAGTGACACCCTGCCCGCCGCGCGGTCCCGTCTATTCGGCGTCGGCGTAGCACTCCACCACCGCCGTCGTGAACGGGAACCGCACCGGCGTCTCGCCGAACGTCAGCCGGCCGGCGAGGTCGGCGGCGGCGCGGACGGCCTGGACGACGGTGTCGGCCTCCTCGGCGGGGCAGTGCACGATCACCTCGTCGTGCTGGAAGAAGACCAGCTCGGCCCGGAGCGGCGCGCAGGCGCGGCGCAGCGCGGCGAGCAGCAGCAACGCCCAGTCGGCGGCGCTGCCCTGGACGACGAAGTTGCGTGCGAAGCGGCCCCGCGCGCGTGCGCTGCCGGAGGCGTGACCGGGAGCCCAGCCGGTACGGTCGTCCGGCTGCGCCTCGGTGTCGTCCTCGCCGGCCGGGATGCCCGCCTCCTCCGCCGCGTCCTCGCCCGACCCGGCGGCCGGCGGGCAGGTGCGGCCCAGCCAGGTGCGCACCAGCCGGCCCTCCTCGCCCGCGCGGGCGGCCCCGTCGACGTAGGCGACGGCCTTCGGGAAGCGGCGGCGCAACGCGGCCAGGTTCTTCAGTCCGTCGCCGGAGGTCTGGCCGTAGATCGCGCCGAGGACGGCGAGCTTGGCCTGGTTCCGGTCGCCGGAGAAGGCGCGTTCGGAGACGGCCTGATAGAGGTCGCTCGCGCGGCCGGCCACCTCCATCAGGCCGGGGTCGCGGGAGATCGCGGCGAGCACGCGCGGCTCCATCTGGTCGGCGTCGGCCACCACCAGCCGCCAGCCGGGCTCGGCGACCACGGCCCGGCGGATCACCTTGGGGATCTGGAGGGCGCCCCCGCCGTTGGTCACCCAGCGTCCGGTGACCGTGCCGCCGGCGAGGAACCCGGGACGGAAGCGGCCGTCGCGCACCCAGTCCTGGAGCCAGGACCAGCCGTGGGCCACCCAGATGCGATACAGCTTCTTGTACTCCAGCAGTGGTTCGACGGCCGGGTGGTCGATGGACCGGATCTCCCAGCGGCGGGTGGACCTCACTTTGATCCCGGCCTGCGCGAAGGCCTTGACCACGTCGTTGGGCAGGTCCGGCCGCACCCGGCGGCCGAAGGCCGCGGACACCTGGTCGGCCAGTTCGGCGAGGCGGCGCGGTTCGCCGCCGCCCGCGTACCGCTCGCCGAGCAGGGAGTGCAGCAGCTCCCGGTGGACGTCGGCGCTCCAGGGCAGGCCCGCGTGGTTCATCTCGGCGGCCACCAGCATCCCGGCCGACTCGGCGGCGGTCAGCAGGAGCATCCGGTCGGGGTGGGCCGTCCGGCCGTGCCGCCGGAGCTGCTCGGCGTGGACGGCGAGCAGCTCCGGCAGGGGCAGGCGGGTGCCGGCGGCCTCGAACAGGGGGGACTGGGCGCCCGGCGCGGCCGCGCGCTGCGGCGGGTCGGGCGGTACGGGGCCGCCGCGGAGGCGGGCCAGGGCGGCGGCGGCCGAGCGTGGCTCGCCCGACCGGCCCTCGTGGCCCAACAGGAGTGTCTCGGCGTCCTCGATGTCGTAGCACCGCTCCACTCGCACCCCCGTGGCGAGCAGACGCGGGTAGACCTCGGCGGTCGACCGCCACACCCAGCGCGTCACCTCCGGGCGGCTCCGCACCGCCCCGGCGAGATCGCTCTCCCGCCGCACCGGCCCGGCGGGCAGCCCGTCCGGGCCGAGGGGGGCGACGTCCACGCCACCGTCCTCGGCCGGTGCGAGCGCCCACCGGTCGGTCATGACTTCGAGTCTCGCAGGAGGGTCTGACAACGCCCCTGACCTGCGGTTCAACCCCCACAGCCCCGCCGGGCCCCCGCTCTCGGGCCGGCCGTCGCGTCGAAGTGAGCCGAGCGGGACGCCACGCGACACCGCACCGCGCGCGTGGCGGGATCCAGCGGAGTGGGACGCGGGCCCGGTCGCTCTGGCCGCCACCTCGGCCCCGACCTCCCGGGCCGGTTCGCGCGGGCGGTTGTCCACAGGGTGTGGACGGCCGGCCCCGGCCGTCGGTGCCGCATGGCACGATCGACAGTGTGACCAGCACCGCCAGCACCGTCGAACGGGCCTTCCGCGCCGCCCTCTACGACGACACCGACACCGGGCTCGACACGGCCGCCTCCCTGCTCGCCGCCGACCCCGCCGCGGACGCCGAACTCGCGCGCCGGGGCGAGGAGTTCACGGCGGCGGCCTGGCAGCGCGGCTGGCAGCCCGCCGACATCGTACGGCTGGTGCGGCGCGAGCTGGACGACGTACATGTGCGCCTGGCCGCGACGCTGATACGGGACCAGGCCGGGCGGGACCGGCCGCGCGGGCGCCGCTGGGCCGCCCAGCTCGCGGCTCTGCCCGAGGGTCCCGCGCCGGGCGCCGACCGGTTCTCGCAGGCCACCGCCGTCCTGGAGCTGTACCGCCTGCTGCTGCGTCTGCCCTCGCTGGAGCCCTTGGAGGACGAGTCCCGCCGGGCCCCCGGTCCGGGCGCCTCCCGCATGCTGAGCCGCATCCGCGCGCTGCTCGCCAAGGCCGAGGCGACCGGCTATCCGCAGGAGGCGGAGGCGCTCAGCGCCAAGGCGCAGGAGCTGATGGCCCGGCACAGCGTCGACGAGGCGCTGCTGGCCGCCGAGGCGCCCGCCCCGGACGCACCCGGTGCCTGCCGCATCGGCGTCGACCCGCCGTACGAGCAGGCCAAGGCGGTCCTGCTGGACGCGGTGGCCACCGCGAACCACTGCCGCGCGGTGTGGAACGAACCGCTCGGCTTCTCCACGGTCGTCGGCTTCGAGGCGGACCTGGAGGCGGTCGAGCTGCTCTACACCTCGCTGCTGGTGCAGGCCACGCATGCCATGACCGAGGCCGAGGCGGTGCAGCGGGCCGGCGGCCGCAAGCGGACCAAGACGTTCCGGCAGTCGTTCCTCGCGGCCTACGCGCACCGCGTGGGCGACCGGCTCGCGGCCGCGGCCGAGTCCCAGGTGACCCGGGACCTGCTGCCGGTGCTGGCCACGCGCGCGACAGCCGTCACCGGCCGGCTGGAGCGCATGTTCCCGGAGACCACGACCACCCGGCTGCGCGGGGTGAGCGACGCGGCGGGCTGGACCGAGGGCGCCCGCGCGGCGGACCGGGCACAGGTCCGAGCCCGCCGCCGGCTCGGCTGACCCTCAGTCGCCGACCTGCTGGAAGGCGCTGACGGAGGCGTCCGGGCCGCCGCCGTCGCCCCGGCCGGCCACAGGGCCGTACGACCACGGGAAGGACCGGGTGGTGCCGGATCCGGGCAGGCTGATCCGTACCGTCCTGGCCGCCAGGGTGTTCTTGTCGCCGTCCTTGCCGCGCACGTAACCGATCGTGAAGGACGCGGAGTCGCCCTTGGCGAGCTTCAGCTTCTGCGCCTTCGCGCCCTTGAGCGCGGGCACGGTGGCCTGCGCGGTGGCGGTCTTCAGCACGGCACCCGGGAAGTGGTCCAGCGTGCAGGGGGCGCTGTGGTTGGTGATGCTGACGGGGACCTCGCCGCTGTCTCCCGCCGCCGGGGCCACGCTCGCCGACCCGATCTGCACGGAGACCCCGCCGATCGTGCAGGCCGAGCCGGCGCTGCCCCGGCTGTCGCTCCCGCCGCCGTCGCAGGCGGTCAGCAGGAGGGTGGCGGTGAGGGCGGTGACGGTGAGCGGAATGACGCGCATGAGCAGGTCCCTTGTCCACGTGGTGGTGACGGTGCCTCTGCATCATGGCCCCTGTGCGCGGACCCGGTTCGCGCGCCCCTCCGCAACCCCCGGGGATCTGGGCCGGCACCCCGCCCGTCGGACCGTCACCTGAACCCTGGAACAGTAAGGGCTCGCTACGCGTCTCTTCCTAGTGCACGGGGGTTCGATGCGGCCGGTACGGCCCGGAGGACGGCGCGCGCGATCATGGGCGGGCCGGGCCCGGACACGCGGCCTGCCTGGTCCGGGGCAGGTGGCGGACCGGCTTCGGTAAAGCAGGCGTCAAGACCGTAATCGCGGCACCACTCCCCGTGCACGTGCATCTGCTCATGCGTGTGCACGTGAACAGAGTTATGATCCGGGTCAGTTGACCACAGCATCTATGGCCACATCAGCCAGTGCACCACCGGGGAGCGACCTGTGGACCGCGACGTTGACAACGTGTACGGGGGGTACGACGTGTACAACGGCATGGCTGCCACGCAGCTAGACGGAGTGGCCTGGCAGAAGAGCAGGCACAGCAATTCGCAGGGTTCCTGCGTGGAGTTCGCGAGACTGCCGGGCGGCGAGGTCGCCGTCCGCAACTCGCGCTTCCCGGACGGACCGGCGCTCGTCTACACACGGGCGGAGATCGAGGCGATGCTCCTCGGCGTCAAGGACGGCGAGTTCGACCATCTGGTGGGCAGTTGACGCCGGCTGCCGGCGGGACGGCCCGTTGGCAACGATGTCGGAGGCGCAGGCGCGTGCACGCGGCGCGCTGACGCGCGTAGACAGCGGGCGTCCGTCGGCGCCGTACCGGATCAGCCGGCCGCCTTGAGCCGGAACATCGCCCAGACCACTTTGCCGTCGAGGGTGCCCGCGAGCGGGTGCCAGCCCCAACTGTCGGCGAAGGAGTCGACCAGGAACAGCCCGCGGCCCGACTCGGCGGAGAAGTCCTCCGAGTCGCGCGGGGCCGGCGTCTCGTGGCTGGGGTCGCGCACCGCGCACACCAGTCGCTCCGTCCAGCGCAGCAGGTGCAGCCGCACGGACGGACCGCACCCGTCACCGCGGCGCTGGTCGGCCGGCAGTGCGTGGCGCAGGGCGTTGGTGACGAGTTCGGAGACGACGAGGCAGATGTCGTCGAAGCGGTCGCCGACGTCCCACTGGTCGAGGGTGTCGCGGGTGAAGCGCCGGGCCTCGCGCACCGCCTCGTACCGGGCGGGCAGGGAGCAGCAGGCGGCATCGGACACGGCTGCGGGGTCCAACGGCGGAAGGCCCTGCCGTAACGGCTTGAGCATGGTCGATCCATTCGTCCCCATGCGAGGCACTCCCGGTTGTTCGCGGTCGTTGCGATGCAGCGGTGGCGCGGCACCCATGGTTTCGGATGCGTAGAGCAGATGCAAGGGCAGATGCACGTGCACGTGACCGAAATGAGGCTGCCCGTACCACTTCTTGGCCATTTTTTCTGCCATCTACTCGACGGTTCCCCACGGTTTCCGCCAGAGGTCCCGACCTCTCCTGCTCCGGACCCCGCCACGACGGCCGAGGTCTTTCCGTTTCCGTAACCGGACGAGTACTGCTCGAAGTGTTTTAGTGGCAGACTTCGGCCCCTGGAGACGGTTGGGGAGGCTGGCGAACGTGAGCGCGGGAGAGCCCGGATCGGTGGTGCGGCGGATGCTGCTCGGCTCGCAACTCAGGCGACTGCGTGAAGCACGGGGAATCACGCGTGAGGCGGCGGGTTACTCGATCCGTGCCTCCGAGTCGAAGATCAGCCGGATGGAGCTGGGCCGGGTGAGCTTCAAGACCAGGGACGTGGAGGACCTGCTGACGCTCTACGGCATCACGGACGAGTCGGAGCGCGAGTCGCTGCTCTCCCTCGCCCGGGAGGCCAACGTGGCGGGCTGGTGGCACAGTTACACCGACGTCCTGCCGACCTGGTTCCCCACCTACGTGGGCCTGGAGGGCGCCGCCTCGCTGATCCGCGTCTACGAGGTGCAGTTCGTGCACGGCCTGCTCCAGACCGAGGAGTACGCCCGCGCCGTGGTCCGGCGCGGCATGAAGGGCGCGAGCGCCGCCGATGTGGAGCGGCGGGTCGCCCTGCGCCTGGAGCGGCAGAAGTACCTGCTCTCCGACGCCGCCCCCGAGTTCCACATCGTCCTGGACGAGGCCGCCCTGCGCCGCCCCTACGGCGACCGCGAGGTGATGCGCGGCCAGCTCCAGCACCTGATCGACATCTCCGCCCGCCCCAACGTGCGGCTCCAGGTCATGCCGTTCGGCTTCGGCGGCCACTCGGGCGAGAGCGGGGCCTTCACCATCCTCAGCTTCCCCGACGCGGACCTGTCCGACGTGGTGTACCTGGAGCAGTTGACCAGCGCTCTCTATCTGGACAAGCGTGAGGACGTCGCCCAGTACGAGCAGGCCCTGAAGGAACTGCAGCAGGACAGCCCCGGCCCGGACGAGAGCCGGGACCTGCTCCGCGGCCTCCTGCAGCTCTCCTGACGCGCCCCAACTCCCTTGTGTCGCCAGTACGATGACGTCCGATCAGACGTGGCGTAGATCTGGTGCCCGCTAGCGATTGAGGGATCACATGTCGTCCTGCTTCACCGACCTGGCCCAGCAGTACATCGGCGGCGAGTGGCGCCCGGGTACCGGCTCCTGGGACGTCATCGACTTCAACCCCTACGACGACGAGAAGCTGGCCTCGATCACCGTGGCCACGGTGGACGAGGTGGACGAGGCCTACCGGGCCGCCGCCCGCGCCCAGCAGGAGTGGGCCGCGACCAACCCCTACACCCGGCGCTCGGTGTTCGAGCGGGCGCTGAGGCTGATCGAGGACCGCGAGCAGGAGATAGCCGACCTGATCATCGCGGAACTGGGCGGCACCCGCGTGAAGGCCGGTTTCGAGCTGCACCTCGCCAAGGAGTTCCTGCGCGAGTCGGTCCACCTCGCGCTGCGCCCGGAGGGCAGGATCCTGCCCTCGCCGACCGACGGCAAGGAGAACCGCGTCTACCGCGTGCCGGTCGGGGTCGTCGGCGTGATCAGCCCGTTCAACTTCCCCTTCCTGCTGTCGCTGAAGTCGGTCGCCCCGGCCCTCGCGCTCGGCAACGGCGTGGTGCTCAAGCCGCACCAGAACACCCCCATCGCCGGCGGCACGCTGATCGCGAAGATCTTCGAGGAGGCCGGGCTGCCCGGCGGTCTGCTCAACGTGGTCGTCACCGACATCGCCGAGATCGGGGACGCGTTCATCGAGCACCCGGTCCCGAAGGTGATCTCCTTCACCGGCTCGGACAAGGTCGGCCGGCACGTCGCCACCGTCTGTGCCGCGAACTTCAAGCGCTCCGTCCTCGAACTGGGCGGCAACAGCGCGCTGGTGGTGCTGGACGACGCCGACGTCGACTACGCGGTGGACGCGGCGGTCTTCAGCCGCTTCGTGCACCAGGGCCAGGTCTGCATGGCCGCCAACCGGGTCCTGGTGGACCATGCCGTCGCCGACGAGTTCACCGAGAAGTTCGTCGCCAAGGTCAGGACCCTGAAGGTCGGTGACCCCCGCGACCCGCGGACCGTCATCGGCCCGGTGATCAACTCCGCGCAGGCGGGCGCGATCTCGGGCACCGTCGAGCAGGCGCTCGCCGAGGGCGCCACCGCCCTGGTGCACGGCACCACGACCGGCAACCTCGTCGAACCCAGCGTCCTCACCGGCGTCCCCGCCGACTCCGCGCTGCTGCGGCAGGAGGTCTTCGGCCCGGTCGTCTTCCTCATCCCCTTCGACGGCGAGGAGGAGGCGGTGCGGATCGTCAACGACACCCCGTACGGCCTCAGCGGCGCCGTGCACACCGGTGACATCGAACGGGGTGTGGCCTTCGCCAAGCGGATCGACACCGGCATGTTCCACGTGAACGACGGGACCGTCCACGACGAACCGCTCGTGCCCTTCGGTGGTGAGAAGCACTCCGGCATCGGCCGCCTCAACGGCGAGACGACGCTGGAGGCGTTCACCACCGTCAAGTGGATCTCGGTGCAGCACGGGCGCAGCGGCTTCCCGTTCTAGGGCACTCACGTGGGGACGGGCCATTGCGGACAGCGGCTGACCGCATTGGCTCGTAGCGTCGTCGGTGTCAGACGGAAGAACCCGACGAGAGGCGGCCGGTCATGGTCACGCACGTGGCGGCGGAGGCGAAGGGCGACGAGCGCGGGGCACTGCTCGCGTTCCTCGAGGAGCAGCGCGGCGGCATCCGCCGGGCTCTGCTGGGGCTGACCGAGGAGCAGGCACGCTCCCGCCCCAGTGCCAGCGAGCTGTCCCTCGGCGGCCTGCTGAAGCACGTCGCCGAGGTCGAGCAGGGCTGGATCGCCCGGGCCCGGCAGGAACCACCGGCGGTGCGGCGCGACGCGTCGGACTGGCCCGAGACGTTCCGGCTGACCGGGGACGAGACGGTCGCCTCGGAGCTGGCGTACTGGGAGCGGGTCGCCGCCGGGACGGAGGCGTTCATCCGCTCGGCGCCGAGCCTGGACGACACCTTCCCGCTGCCGCCCGATCCCTGGTTCCCGCCCCAGGGCCGCGTCTCGCTGCGCTGGCTGTGCCTGCACCTGATCCGGGAGACGGCCCGGCACGCCGGTCACGCCGACATCATCCGCGAGTCGCTGGACGGGATGACCGCGTTCGAGCTGGTGGCCCTGGAGCGGGCCTGACGGTCGCGGCCCGGGGAGGGGCGGGCGGCCGTACGGCCATAACCTGGACCGCATGTCAGCGATCCGTCTTCTCGTGCTGGGCGCGGTCCGCCAGCACGGGCGGGCCCACGGTTACCAGGTCCGCAACGACCTGGAGTACTGGGGCGCGCACGAGTGGTCCAACGCCAAGCCGGGCTCGATCTACCACGCCCTGAAGCAGATGGCCAAGCAGTCACTGCTGCACGCGCACGAGGTCGCGCCGTCCACGGCGGGGGGTCCGCCGCGTACGGAGTACGAGATCACGGACCGGGGCGAGGACGAGTTCTTCCGGCTGCTGCGCGAGTCCCTGGTCTCCTACGACCAGAAGACGGACATGCAGTCGGCGGCCATCGGCTTCCTGGTCGAGCTGCCCCGGTCCGAGGCGCTGGAGCTGCTCAGGGAGCGGATCCGCCGGATCGGGGCGTGGCGGACGTCGGTCACGGTGGAACCCGCTGTCCCGGACGGCGACGGCGGTACGGCACCTGCTGGGCGGCCAGGGCGGCGACCCGGGACACGTCTGGGCCGCCGTCGCCTGGCCGCTCGCGCTGCTCGCGCTGTTCCTCCCGCTGGCCGTGCGGAAGTTCACCCGATCGGGCCGCTAGGAAGGACCGGGCGATCTAGTGGTGGAACCCGGTGGCCGCCCCCTTGTCCCGGGTGAAGGGGCCCTGCTGCCGGCGCAGTTCCGGCAGCAGGCGGGTCAGGTCGGCCATGAACAGGTCGGCCAGGTCGTGGGAGAAGCCGTTGCGGCACACGATCCGCAGCACGGACAGGTCCTCCCGGTTGGCCGGGAAGGTGTACGCGGGCACCAGCCAGCCGCCCTCGCGCAGCCGCCGGGAGACGTCGAAGACGTCGTACCCCGTGACGCCGTCGGCCGTGGTGAAAGCGAACACCGGCAGCTCGTCCCCGCGCGTGAGCAGCCGGAAGTCGCCCAGTGCCTCGATCCGCCCGGCCAGCGAGCCCGCCACGTCCCGCGTCGACTGCTGCACCGCGCGGTAGCCCTCGCGGCCCAGCCGCAGGAACGTGTAGTACTGCGCGGCCACCTGGGCGCCGGGCCGGGAGAAGTTCAGCGCGAAGGTGGGCATCTCGCCGCCCAGGTAGTTCACCCGGAAGACCAGCTCCTCGGGCAGCGCCTCCTTGTCCCGCCACAGCGCCCAGCCGACGCCGGGGTACACCAGCCCGTACTTGTGACCCGAGGTGTTGATCGAGGCCACGCGCGGGAGGCGGAAGTCCCACACCAGGTCCTCGTCCAGGAAGGGCGCCACCATGGCACCGGAGGCCCCGTCCACATGCACCGGCACGTCAAGCCCGGTGCGCTCCTGGAGGGCGTCCAGGGCCGCGCACAGCTCCGCGATCGGCTCGTAGGAACCGTCGAAGGTCGAGCCGAGGACGCCGACCACGCCGATGGTGTTCTCGTCGCACAGCTCCGCGGCGGCCTGCGGGTCCAGGTGGAACCGGTCGCCCTCCATGGGCACCTGCCGGGCCTCCACCTCCCAGAAGGCGCAGAACTTGTCCCAGCACACCTGGACGTTGACGCCCATCACCAGATTGGGCCGCGCGCCCGGATACCGGTCGGCGTTCCGCTTCAGCCAGCGCCGCTTCAGTGCCATCCCGGCGAGCATGCACGCCTCGCTCGAACCGGTCGTCGAACAGCCCACGACGGCCGCCGGGTCCGGCGCGTGCCACAGGTCGGCGAGCATCGCCACGCAGCGCCGCTCCAGCTCGGCCGTGCGCGGATACTCGTCCTTGTCGATCATGTTCTTGTCCCGGCACTCCGCCATCAGCACCCCGGCCTGCGGCTCCATCCAGGTGGTGACGAAGGTCGCCAGGTTCAGCCGGGAGTTGCCGTCCAGCATCAGCTCGTCGTGCACGAGCTGGTACGCCGTCGTCGGCGACAGCGGGGCGTCCGGGAGCCGGTGCGTGGGCGGGGCCTCGGTCATGCCGCCGACCGGGTTCGCCTCCCCGAAGAACGGGTTGACCGACATCGGCCGTTCCTCGTGCCGCTCGGGACCTTTGTGCAGGGCCATGGGTGTGCCTCCGGAGGATGGGAGAAGGATGGGAGTCAGCGGACCGGGGCGCCGTCCTCGCGTAGCTGCATCTGCGGGCGGCCCGTCACCAGCAGCCAGGCCGGCAGCGAGGCGATGGTCAGCAGGGCGATGATCGTGGGCGAGGCGACCAGGACGGCGGCGGTGAACAGGCTCACCCAGCCCTGCCGGGTGACGGCCAGCAGCATGCCCAGGACACCGGTCGCCACGCCCAGCGAGGGATGCACGGCCGGAACGAGCGCATGGGCGCACAGGCCGAGGGCGGTGCCCACGAACACCGCGGGGAAGATACGGCCGCCCCGGAAGCCGCAGGACGCGGCGACCAGCAGCGCTGCCAGCTTGACCACGGTCATCGTCGCGAACTGCCCGGCCGACCAGCCCTCGGGGTCACGGGCGAGCTGCCCGACCTCCGACAGCCCCTTGAAGAGCGTCAGACGGCCGCCCACGGCCGCCAGCGCCCCGAGCACGGCCCCGCCGGCCGGGAGCATCAGCATCGGGTGCCGCAGCCGCCGGAAACCCGCGTGGACGTACGGGAAGGCGTACACGGCACACATGCCGAGCACCGCGGACACGGGGGCGACGACGAGAGCCGCCAGCAGGTCCCCGGCGTGCGGGTGGCCGATGGGCGGCAGCCCGAGATCAAAGGTCGGATGGGCCACCAGGGTGGTCGTCATGGCCCCGCACGCGCCGGCCGTCAGCGGCGCGAACAGGTTGTCCCACAGCCGTCCCCGCATCGGCCTGCCCGCCAGCGCCTCCGAGATCACCAGCGCCGCCGCCACGGGCGTGCCGAACAGCGCGCCGATCGTCGCCGACTCCGCCAGCACCGGCCACAGGGCGTCCGGCGCCCGGGGCAGCACGCGCCCGCCGAGCCAGGCCGCGAGGCCCACGTTCACGGCGATGATCGGGTTCTCCGGACCGAGGCTGGGGCCACCGGCCAGCATCAGCGCGGTCACCAGCACCAGCCCGGGCAGCACCCCCGGCCGCAGGACCGGGGCGTCGAGACCGAGCGTGGCCGGGTCGGGTCCGGCGTGCCCAGGTACCTTCCAGACCACCAGTCCGACGGCGACACCGGTCGCCACGAGCATGACGAACATCCACAGCACCGAGTAGCGGCCCACGCCGAGCGCGTCCGGCAGGGGACCCCACAGCACGTGCTGGAGCTTCTCCGCCGCCGTGCTCACCCCGACGAAGACCAGACTCGCGGCCACGCCCACGGCGACGGCGGGCAGGATGAACGGCAGCAGGGCCCGTGCCGGGGCCGTGGGGGCGCTCGCGGGCGCCTGCTGCGTCGTCTCCTGGGCCACGCGCTCACCATAAGCGGACGAATCGCACCCAACATCCCGAACGTCGTCCGGCTTGCACCTCACGCGGCGTGAGGCCTCAGCGTGGAGACGTACCGACGACAAGGAGCGGAAAGTGAGCTACTCCGTGGGACAGGTCGCGGGGTTCGCCGGGGTCACGGTGCGCACTCTGCACCACTACGACGAGATCGGTCTGCTCGTACCCGGTGACCGGACGTACGCCGGCCACCGGCGCTACGACGACACCGACCTCGACCGGCTCCAGCAGATCCTGTTCTACCGGGAGCTGGGCTTCCCGCTCGACGAGGTCGCGGCCCTGCTCGACGACCCGGACCCGGACCCGCGCGCGCACCTGCGCCGCCAGCACGAACTGCTGACCGCCCGGATCGAGAAGTTGCAGAAGATGGCCGCGGCCGTGGAGCACGCCATGGAGGCACGCAGTATGGGCATCAACCTGACGCCGGAGGAGAAGTTCGAGGTGTTCGGGAACAACGACCCCGAGCAGTACGCGGAGGAGGTGGAGGCCCGCTGGGGCGACACGGAGGCCTACGCCGAGTCGCAGCGCCGGGCCGCCTCCTACACCAAGGAGGACTGGAAGCGGCTGCAGGCCGAGAGCGACGAGTGGAGCCGGCGGTACGTCGCCCTGTTGGCCGACGCCGAGCCGCCGGCCGGTGAGCGGGCCATGGACCTCGCGGAGGAGCACCGGCGGCACATCAGCACCTGGTTCTACGAGTGCGGGTACGAGATGCACGAGTGCCTGGGCGACATGTACGTCCGCGACGAACGCTTCAGGGCCTTCTACGACGCCATGCGTCCGGGCCTGGCCGAACACCTGCGTGACGCCATCCGGGGGAACACGGCCCGGCACCGGGCGTGACGCACGCGCAGCCGGCGGTCCGGGACCGACGGGTGGGCGCCGAAAACACGCCGAGTAAAGGGTTTTGGGCGTCTTGACGACGGGAATCGTGCAGCACGGCCTTCCTTCCGGTGCGTGCGCATTCGCCGTGACCGTCGGCAAAGCGGGGGGGAGCGCTCATGGCGATTCACGTGAAAGACGCGAGCCCGGGAGCCGGGGCCACGAACGGCGCGGGGTCGGTCGCGAGTGTCGCCGGAAAGCAGGCGATATTCTCACCCGCGCGGTCACCGATACCTCACTCGTGAAGATCGCCCTCTCGCAGCTCATCCGGCGCTTCTCTACGTTTTGGACGAGAACGGCAAGCGCGCGGAGCTGACCGGGAAGACCCCCGCGGCCGGCGCCCCCGTGGCGGCATCCGCCGCGTAGCACGCGCACGGCACGACGGGTGACGTCCAGGGCGTACGAGCGGGTGGGGCGAGCCGGATTCCCCCCGGGTGCCAGCCGGTGGGGCTCCGGCCGCCACCGGGGAGATTCCGGTCACCCCTTGTGCTCGGGCGCCGGGAGCGGACCGTGAGGCCGGACACCTCGCCGATGACCTGCTGGACGGGCCGGGCGGCGGCCGGCGCATCCCGAGGTGGCCCGTGGAACCTGGGCAGGACACCGCGCGTTGATAGCTTTGGACGGGCGCTACCTGCCGCCGCACCTCGCCATCCCCTCAGGAGCCCGGAACCGTGACGACGCTTGCCCTCGGCCCGAGCTGGCTGGATCCGAACCACCTCCTCTCCACGTTCGGCATCTGGGGCCTGCTCCTCGTCATCTTTGCCGAGTCCGGCCTGCTCATCGGCTTCTTCCTGCCGGGTGACTCCCTGCTGTTCACCTGCGGCCTGCTGATCACGTCGCACAAGCTGGACTTCCCGCTGTGGGCCGCGATCGGCCTGATCTGCCTCGCCGCGATCCTCGGCGACCAGGCGGGCTACATGTTCGGCAAGAAGGTCGGTCCGTCCCTGTTCAACCGACCGGACTCCCGCCTGTTCAAGCAGGAGAACGTCGCCAAGGCGCACGATTTCTTCGAGAAGTACGGCCCCAAGTCCCTGGTGCTGGCCCGCTTCGTGCCGATCGTGCGGACGTTCACGCCGATCATCGCGGGCGTCAGCGGCATGCGCTACCGCTCGTTCCTGACCTTCAACGTCATCGGCGGCCTCCTGTGGGGCGCGGGCGTCACCCTGCTCGGTTCCTGGCTCGGCAACATCGGTGTCGTCAAGAACAACATCGAGGCCATCCTCATCCTGATCGTCCTGGTCTCGGTGGTCCCGGTCGCGATCGAGTTCCTCCGCGCGCGCGGCAAGAGCAAGAAGGCGGCCGGCCGGACCGAGCCGGAGGCCCCGCAGCAGCCCGCGTACCAGCAGCAGCCGCAGCCGTACCGGCAGCCGCCGGTCATGGACGACGCGACGACCCGTCTGCGCCGCATCGACCCCGAACCGTCGTACGAGCAGCCGTACCAGCAGCAGCCGTACCACCAGCAGGAACAGCCGTACGAGCAGCCGCAGCAGCCCCAGCAGCACTGGAACCAGGGCGGCTACGACCACCAGCACCACGACCAGCAGCAGTACCCGCAGCAGCAGTACCCGCAGGACCAGTACGACCCGAACCAGTACCCCCACGACTACCGCCGGCAGTAGGCCGGCGGGCGCCGGGCGCTCAGAAGCCCCTGGTCCGTTTCGCGGCCCGGCGCTTGCCGGCGGAGCCGACGCGCAGGAACAGCCGCGAGATCTCCGACCCCAGGTTGACCCCGATGGCGATGGCCATCGCCAGTGACGCGGCCTTGGCCAGCGACACCAGTCCCTTGTCCAGATTGTTCTGGGCCATGGACAGCAGCCCGAAGTAGGTCGCCGAACCGGGCAGCAGCGGTCCGATCGCCGCGGTCGTGTACGGCAGCGCCGAGGCGAACCGGTACCGGGACAGAAGCTGCCCGAACAGCCCGACGAGTCCCGCCGCCACGGCCGTGGAGGCCACCGGCGAGATGCCGCCCGCGTAGTGCATCGCACCGTACACCGACCAGGCGACGCCCCCGTTGAGGGTCACCCAGAGCACGGTGGACCGTTCCTGCTGGAGCAGCACCGCGAAGGTCAGCGACAGCAGCATGGAGGCCACGATCTGGAGCAGCGGGCGCTCGGAGATGCCCAGCGCCGCGTCCGGGTTCAGCTCACCGCCGATCTTGACGCCGAAGTACAGGATCACCAGGACCCCGACGACGATGCCGACGAAGAAGTACATGACCTCCAGCAGGCGCGCCGACGCCGTGATGTAGAAGCCCGTCAGCCCGTCCTGCACGCCGGCCACCAGCGCCCGCCCGGGCAGCAGCGCGAACAGCCCACCGGTGATCACGGCGGACGCCTTCACGTCCACGTGCGCCAGCGTCAGCGCCACGCCTATCGCCGCGGGCGGCATCGCGGCCACCGTGAACTGGTAGAACTCCGGCAGCCCGCGCCCCGCGCACAGCCATGCGAGCCGGTCGCCGAGCATCGCGCCGACGGCCGCCGCGAGGAACACGATCGGGTCACCGCCGACCAGGATGGAGGCCGCACCGGCCAGCAGTCCGCTCGCGAGGGTCAGCGCCCAGCCGGGATACGGGTGCCGGTTGCGGCGGATCTCCGCCAGGCGCCGGTAGGCCTCCTCCAGGGAGACGTGCGTCTCCGGGTCCGTCAGGTCGTCCACGAGCCGGAAGACGGCCGCCAGACGCGTGTAGTCGGTGCCCCGCCGCCGCACCGTCCGGGACGCCGTCACGGGGTCCTCCACCAGGGACGGCTGGTGGGAGATCGACAGCAGCGTGAAGGTGACGTTCGGCTCGCACCGGTCCAGGCCGTAGGACCGGCACACCGCGAACATCGCGGCCTCCACGTCCTCCGCGCCCTCGCCGCCCGCCAGCAGCAGCTCCCCGATACGCAGGGTCAGGTCCAGCACGCGCGGGACGGCCGGACCGCCCTCCTCCACGCGCTGCACCGGCTCCGGCGCCGGCCGCTCGGTCACCGGCATGCGCAGCATCGTGCGCATGCGGTCCTGCCAGGGCGCGTCCTTGACCAGGCTGACCAGCGGCATTCCGGCGGCCGGCGTGAACGAGGCCGGGGGGCTCGTCGCGTCGTAGGTGCTGGGCGTGCTGAACGCGGACCCCTCCGGTTCGGCACTGGGCGGATGCGGTGTCTGGAGGCCGTCGGGCACCGCGAACTCGGACGTCGTCTCCGCCTCACCACCGCCCCTGGGAACGTCGAGACCCCGGGGAATGGCGAACTCGGAGGTGATCTCCGGGTCGTACCGCGCCTCGTCGGACCGCGGCTTCCGGTCCTGCGTCTCCGTCACCTCGAACCGCTCCCTGAACGACACATTCCGTAAGCCTCAGTATGCGCACACGTACCCGGACGGGCCGCACACCTGCCTGCATGCGAAACGGGCCGCACGCATGCGCGTGCGGCCCGTTTCAGCGGAGTGCGGGCTCAGTGGCCGCCCTGCTCCTTGAAGCGCTTGTACGACCGCTCGATCTCGATCTCGGCGTCGGTACGGCCCACCCAGTTGGCACCCTCGACCGACTTGCCGGGCTCCAGGTCCTTGTACACCTCGAAGAAGTGCTGGATCTCCAGGCGGTCGAACTCCGACACGTGGTGGATGTCACGCAGGTGCTCCACACGCGGGTCGGTGGCCGGGACGCACAGCAGCTTGTCGTCGCCGCCCGCCTCGTCCGTCATACGGAACATGCCGATCGCGCGGCACCGGATGAGGCAGCCCGGGAAGGTCGGCTCGTCCAGGATGACCAGCGCGTCCAGCGGGTCGCCGTCCTCGCCGAGGGTGTTCTCGACGAAGCCGTAGTCGGTCGGATAGGCGGTCGAGGTGAAGAGGCGACGGTCCAGGCGGATCCGACCGGTCTCGTGGTCCACCTCGTACTTGTTCCGCGAACCCTTCGGGATCTCGATCGTGACGTCGAACTCCACCGGTGGCTCCTCCATGATCAGCACATAGTTCTGGTGGTTAAGTGTCCCTCACGCAGGTGTGTGATCGCGAAAGGGGCTGGTGGTCGTGCCAGTACTGAGGCCTTGGCGGGCCGCGAGACCGCAGGTGGCGCGGATCGCGAACGCCGTACGACCCCGTCTGGCGCGCGCCGCGACGGCCGCCGGGCCGCGGATCGCGCGGCTGACGAAGGCCGTGCGGGTCGGGCCTGCGCACCTCTCCCGTCCGCGGACCGTCAGAACCTGGCAGTACACCGCGGGCGCCGCCACCGCCGGCCTGGTGCTGGCCGCCGGCGTGGTGACCGTGGCCGGTCCCTGGGACGCCAACGGTCAGCGTACGGCCGAGGAGGACCGCGCCGCCGCCCTGGAGGGATCAGGTGGCGCAGATCACGGTCGCTCCGGTACGGCGGCGGGGGCGGCGCCCCGGCCCGCGCCGAGCGCCGCGCCCGTCCTGACGGGCCTGGGCGGCACCGGGGGCGCCGTCGGCACCCGGAAGGCCCCCTCGGGCGGCAAAGCCCTCCCGGACGTCCTGGAACCGCTCATGGCCGCCCCCGCGCTCGGCGACGACCGCGCGGCGGCCGTCGTCGACGTCGCGACCGGCACCCGCCTGTACGGCACCGGCGTGGGCAAGGCCCTCACCCCCGCCTCCACCACCAAGATCGCCACCGCCGTCGCCGCCCTGTCCGCCCTCGGCCCCGACCACCGCCTCACCACCCGCGCCGCCTTCGAACCGGACACCCGGGAACTCGTCCTCGTCGGCGGCGGCGACCCCACCCTGACCGCACACCCGAAGGCCGGCGGCGAATGGGCCGACCTGCGCACGCTGGCCGCCGACACCGCGAAGGCCCTGGGCCGGCGCGGCATCCACGAGATCACCCTCTCGTACGACACCACCCTCTACACCGGCCCCGCCCTGCACCCCATCGGCGTCAACGACAACCTCGCCCCGGTCAGCGCCCTGGCCGCCGACGAGGGCCGCGCGGACGGCTCCGACAGCGGGCCGGCGCCCCGCGTGAGCGACCCGGCGGCGGACGCGGCGGCGAAGTTCGCGGGCTTCCTCAAGGACGCCGGCATCACCACCACGTCCCCCGGCCCGTCCAAGGCCAGCACGCGCGCGCAGACCCTCGCCACCGTCTCCTCGCCCCCGCTGTCCGCCCTGGTCGAGCGCATGCTCACCAACAGCGACAACGACATCGCCGAGGCCCTGGCCCGCCGGACCGCCCTCGCCGGCGGCGACCCCGCGAGCTTCGCCGGCGGCGCCCGGGCGGTCGCCACCCAGCTCCGCAAGCTCGGCCTGCCCATGTCCGGGGCCGCCTTCCACGACGGCAGCGGCCTCGACCGCGCCGACCGGCTGACGGCGGACCTCCTCACGGCGCTCCTGGTAAAGGCGGGCGACCCGGCCCGGCCCGGCCTCCGCCCCGTCCTCACCGGCCTGCCCGTCGCCGGCTTCACCGGCACCCTGAGCACCCGCTACACCGACGGCGCGGCCGGAGTCGTACGCGCCAAGACCGGCACCCTGACCGGCGTGAACACCCTCGCCGGCACGGTCGTCGACAAGGACGGCCGCCTCCTAGCCTTCGCCTTCCTGGCCTCGCACACGGCCGACCCGCCGCAGGCCCAGTCGGCCCTGGACGCCGCGGCGACGGCACTCGCGGGCTGCGGCTGCGGGTAGGGCCCGTCGTCGGCTGCGGGCAGGGCCCGTCGTCCGGGTCCTGCCGGGGTCGCGGGGCACGCGCGCACCTCCGCGGCGTCGCTCCACCGCGTTGTCGTCACGGCACGCGCGGGCCGGCCGTACGGTTCCGCCGCGGCTCCGCGCCCGCCCGTGGTCCCGCCGGCCGCCACGGCCTGCCCCAACGGGGGCCGCTCACGTACGGTTGACGCATGACTGGCTTCGGTGGCACCGCATCTCCCGGGATGGTCGACTGGAACCTCGCGGTGGCGACCGCGACACGGCTCGTACGACCGGGCCCCGACGTCAGCCGCGACGAGGCCCGGTCGGTCGTCGCGGAGCTGCGCCGGCACGCGAAGGCCTCGGAGGAGCACGTCCGGGGCTTCACCCGGATGGGCACCGGGGAGATCCACGACACCCCCGTCCTCGTGGTGGACCGCCCCGGCTGGGTCCGCGCCAACGTCGCCGGCTTCCGGGAGATCCTCAAACCGCTCCTGGAGAAGATGCAGGAACGGCGTGGCGGCCTCCCGGGCGGCGCGGTCCTCGGCACCGTCGGCGGCAAGGTCACCGGCGTGGAACTCGGCATGCTCCTGTCGTTCCTGTCCTCCCGCGTCCTCGGCCAGTACGAGACCTTCGCCCCCGCCGCCCAGGACCTCCCGGCGGGCGCGAACGGCGGCGGCCGGCTGCTGCTCGTCGCGCCCAACATCGTCCACGTGGAGCGCGAACTCGACGTGGAGCCGCACGACTTCCGGCTGTGGGTGTGCCTGCACGAGGAGACCCACCGCACGCAGTTCACGGCCGTGCCCTGGCTCCGTGACCACCTGGAGGGCGAAATCCAGTCGTTCTTGGCGGAGACCGACGTGGACCCGATGACCTTCCTGGAGCGCATCCGGGAAGCCGCCCAGTCCCTGGTCGGCGGCCGTCCCGAGGCCGAGGAGGAGGACGGCGGACGCTCCTTCGTGGAACTGGTGCAGACTCCCGCCCAGCGGGAGATCCTCGGCCGCCTGACCGCCGTGATGTCCTTGCTGGAGGGCCACGCCGACTACGTCATGGACGGCGTCGGACCCAGCGTCGTACCGACCGTCTCCGAGATCCGCGAGAAGTTCCAGCAGCGCCGCGCGAAGGGCGCCTCGCGGCTGGACCTCGCCCTGCGCAAGCTGCTGGGTCTGGATGCCAAACTCAAGCAGTACCGGGACGGCGAACGGTTCGTCCGGGCCGTGGTCGACCAGGTCGGCGTCGACGGCTTCAACCGCGTGTGGACCTCGCCCAACACCCTGCCCACCAAGGCCGAGATCGCCCGGCCCGCCGACTGGGTCACCCGGGTGCACCGCTAGGCCGAGTCGTGATCCGCGCCCGGGCGTCGTGAGACGAATCCGGCCGACGGCAGGGGATCGCCCCTTCAATCACCCGTCCGAGGGACCGTGGGCCATGCGTAGGCGTGCAATGCTCAGGGAACGACCCGCTTCTGTCACCATCTACACACTCTGTGTGACGGCTCGGGCTCACCCCCGGAAAACTTCATGAAGGGAACCGGACATGGGTCCCCATCCTGCGGTCGCGGCGATACGCCTGGCGGTTCGCCGCGTCCTCCACGACATCCTGAACGACCACCAGACCTCCGGCGCGCACTCCGGCCGGCAGGCCCCCGGCGAGCGCGAGCGGACCGGCCGGACGGCCGAGCGGCCCCCCTCCCCGCTCGTCCTCGTCGCGTGCTCCGGCGGCGCCGACTCCATGGCACTCGCCTCCGCCCTCGCCTTCGAGGCGCCCAGACTCGGCATCCGCGCCGGCGGGGTCACCGTGGACCACGGCCTCCAGCCCGGATCGGGACTGCGCGCCGACGAGGTCGCCCTGCGCCTGCGCGGGCTGGGCCTCGGCCCGGTCGACCGCGTCGCCGTGACCGTCGGCCGTGAGGGCGGGCCCGAAGCCGCCGCCCGCGACGCCCGCTACGCCGCCCTCGACGCCGCCGCCGAACGCCACGGCGCCACCGCGGTCCTGCTCGGCCACACCCGCGACGACCAGGCCGAGACCGTCCTGCTGGGCCTCGCCCGCGGTTCCGGCATCCGCTCCCTGTCCGGGATGGCCGCGGTCTCGGGGGCCGGCGGCCGTTACCGGCGGCCCTTCCTGCACCTCGACCGGCAGACCGCCCGCAAGGCCTGCATGGTCCAGTCCCTCCCCGTCTGGGACGACCCGCACAACGCCGACCCCGCCTACACCCGCTCCCGGCTCCGGCACGAAGGCCTGCCCGCCCTGGAGAAGGCCCTCGGCAAAGGGGTCGTGGAGGCGCTCGCCCGCACCGCCCAACTGTCCCGCGACGACGCCGACGCCCTCGACGCCTGGGCCGGCCAGGCCGAGGCCGCCGTGCGGGACGCGGCGGGACTGCTGGAGTGCGCCAAGCTCTACGCCCTCCCGCCCGCCGTACGCCGCCGGATCCTGCGCCGCGCGGCCATCGAGGCCGGCGCCCCGGCCGGTTCGCTGTTCGCCCGCCACATCGAGGAAGTCGACCGCCTGATCACCGGCTGGCGCGGCCAGGGGGCCATCAATCTCCCGGGCAGAGTCGTCGCCCAGCGCCAGGGTGGCAGACTGGTGATTCGGCAAGGCTGAAACCGGCCTCTCCCGGAGCGATCCTCCGGCGGGCCGGCCAGCCGGTGGCCGTGCATGCGGCCGTAAGTGCGGGACGACCGAAAGTGATGCGGGTGGACGCGAAAGACATGGGTGCCGACCTTCAGCAGGTGCTCATCACCAAAGAAGAGATCGACGCGAAGCTGGGCGAACTGGCCGCGAAGATCGACGCGGAGTACGCGGGCAAAGACCTGCTGATCGTGGGCGTCCTCAAGGGCGCGGTGATGGTCATGGCCGACCTCGCCCGAGCGCTGTCCACCCCCGTCACCATGGACTGGATGGCCGTGTCCTCCTACGGGGCGGGCACCCAGTCCTCCGGTGTCGTCCGCATCCTCAAGGACCTCGACACCGACATCAAGGGCCGGCACGTCCTGATCGTCGAGGACATCATCGACTCCGGCCTGACCCTGTCCTGGCTGATCAACAACCTGGGATCCCGCGAGCCCGCCTCGCTGAAGGTGTGCACGCTGCTGCGCAAGCCGGACGCCGCCAAGGTCGCCATCGACGTGGAGTGGGCCGGCTTCGACATCCCGAACGAGTTCGTCGTCGGCTACGGCCTCGACTACGCCGAGAAGTACCGCAACCTGCCGTTCGTCGGCACGCTCGCGCCCCACGTCTACGGCGGCTGAGCCAGTCGGCCCAAGCCCGGCGGGATGATCGGGAACCCCAGCGGGTCCTGCGCCGTTGAAGCTTGCAGAGACGGGTTTTCCCGGCCGTCGAAGCGGCTCCGTGCGGCTTCGGGCAACAATGCTGGGGTACCGTCAGAAGAACTGTCTTATCAAACTCACTATGGCAGGAGGGACGGGGCGGCACCGCTCCGTATGGATGGACGTGAAGCGATACTTCCGTGGGCCGGTCATGTGGATCGTGCTGGCCGTCCTTGCCGTGGTCGTGTTGATGCAGGTCGTCGGCTCGTCCGGCGGCTACAAGACGGTGGACACCGGCCAGGTCGTGGCGGCGATCAACGCAAACAAGGTCGAGTCGGCCAAGCTCACCACCGGTGACGAGCAGAGCATCAAGGTCACCCTCAAGGACGGCTACAAGGTCCAGGGCAGCTCGAAGATCCAGGCGAGCTACATCGGCGACCAGGGCGTGGCCATCGCCGGCACGCTCCAGACCAAGTACCAGGACAAGCAGATCACGGACGGCTACACCGTCTCGCCGTCCAAGCAGAACCCGTTCGTCGGGATCCTGAGATCTCCTTCATGCTCCCCCTGGTCCTCATCGCGATCATCTTCCTGTTCCTGATGAATCAGATGCAGGGTGGCGGCTCGCGGGTCATGAACTTCGGCAAGTCCAAGGCGAAACTCGTCACCAAGGACACCCCGAAGACGACCTTCTCCGACGTCGCCGGCTGTGACGAGGCCGTCGAGGAGCTCCAGGAGATCAAGGAGTTCCTCCAGGAGCCGGCCAAGTTCCAGGCCGTGGGCGCCAAGATCCCCAAGGGTGTGCTGCTGTACGGCCGCCCCCGGGTACCGGCAAGACCCTGCTCGCGCGCGCCGTCGCCGGCGAGGCGGGCGTCCCCTTCTACTCGATCTCCGGTTCCGACTTCGTCGAGATGTTCGTCGGTGTCGGTGCCTCCCGTGTGCGTGACCTGTTCGAGCAGGCCAAGGCGAACGCTCCGGCGATCGTCTTCGTCGACGAGATCGACGCGGTCGGCCGTCACCGCGGCGCCGGCCTCGGCGGCGGTCACGACGAGCGCGAGCAGACCCTGAACCAGTTGCTGGTCGAGATGGACGGCTTCGACGTCAAGGGCGGCGTCATCCTGATCGCCGCCACCAACCGTCCGGACATCCTCGACCCGGCCCTCCTGCGCCCCGGCCGCTTCGACCGCCAGATCGCGGTCGACCCGCCGGACCTCCAGGGCCGTCTGGAGATCCTCAAGGTCCACCAGAAGGGCAAGCCGGTCGCGCCCGACGTCGACCTGGCCGCGGTCGCCCGCCGTACGCCGGGCATGACCGGTGCCGACCTCGCCAACGTGCTGAACGAGGCCGCGCTGCTCACCGCCCGCGGTGACCAGAAGCTGGTCGACAACGCGGCGCTGGACGAGGCCATCGACCGCGTGGTCGCGGGCCCGCAGAAGCGGACCCGGATCATGTCGGACAAGGAGAAGAAGATCACCGCGTACCACGAGGGCGGTCACGCCCTGGTCGCGGCGGCTTCGCCGAACTCCGACCCGGTCCACAAGATCACGATCTTGTCCCGCGGCCGTGCCCTCGGCTACACGATGGTCCTGCCGGACGAGGACAGGTACTCGACCACCCGCAACGAGATGCTCGACCAGCTCGCCTACATGCTGGGCGGCCGCGCGGCCGAGGAACTGGTCTTCCACGACCCGACCACCGGCGCCGCGAACGACATCGAGAAGGCCACCAACCTGGCCCGCGCGATGGTCACGCAGTACGGCATGACCGAGCGGCTCGGCGCGATCAAGTTCGGCGGCGACAACAGCGAGCCCTTCCTCGGCCGTGAGATGGCGCACCAGCGCGACTACTCGGAAGAGGTCGCCGCGCTCGTCGACGAAGAGGTCAAGAAGCTCATCGAGACCGCGCACAACGAGGCCTGGGAGATCCTGGTCGAGAACCGCGACGTGCTCGACAACCTCGTTCTCCAGCTACTGGAGAAGGAGACCCTGGGCAAGGAGGAGATCGCCGAGATCTTCGCCACCATCGTCAGGCGCCCGCCGCGGCCCGCCTGGACGGGCTCCTCCCGCCGCACCCCGTCCACCCGTCCGCCGGTGCTCTCCCCCAAGGAGCTGGCGCTGACGAACGGTGCGAACGGCGCGACGGCGTCGATCAGCACGGTCAAGTCCACCGCCACGGAGCCCGCCCCGGTCACGGAGCAGGCCCCGGAGGACCGTTCCGAGAGCTGATCGTTCCGGCCGGCAGGCCCGGAATGCATGCCGCGCCCCCCAGGTTCTAGCCTGGGGGGCGCGGCGTTTGCGTATGTCCGCAGAGAGAACGCGTGCCCGACGCGCGTGCAAGGCACAGGAACGAGGAACCCAGATGACCGACCCGGTGACGCTGGACGGCCAGGGGCCCATCGGTGAGTTCGACGAGAAGCGGGCCGAGAACGCCGTACGGGAACTGCTGATCGCGGTCGGTGAGGACCCGGATCGCGAGGGCCTGCGGGAGACGCCGACACGGGTGGCGCGGGCGTACAAGGAGATCTTCGCCGGTCTGTGGCAGCAGCCCGAGGACGTCCTGACGACGACCTTCGACCTGGGACACGACGAGATGGTCCTGGTGAAGGACATCGAGGTGTACTCGACGTGCGAGCACCACCTGGTGCCGTTCCGGGGTGTCGCCCACGTCGGCTACATCCCGTCGGAGACCGGCAAGATCACGGGGCTGTCGAAGCTGGCCCGCCTGGTGGACGTCTACGCCCGCCGGCCGCAGGTGCAGGAACGGCTCACCACGCAGATCGCCGACTCCCTGATGACCATCCTGGAGCCGCGGGGCGTCATCGTGGTCATCCAGTGCGAGCACATGTGCATGTCCATGCGTGGCATCCGCAAGCCGGGCGCGAAGACCATAACGTCCGCCGTGCGCGGCCAGCTACGGGACGCGGCGACCCGGAACGAGGCGATGAGCCTCATCATGGCGCGCTGAACACGCCGGTGGGCGGGGCCCGGCGTCAGGCCGCCGGTTCCGCTCCCGGGGGGTTCTGGTCGTCGTCCTCGGGGAGCTTGCAGACCCGCTCCAGGAACAGGGCCGCCGCTATCACGCCGAGGCCTGCCAGGAGCGAGAACCCGGCGTAGAGCGCCTGGTCGCGGCGGGCCGGGATGTCCAGCAGCTCCAGCAGGAAGACGCCCGTGCCGCTGTACATCCCGGCGATGAGTGCGGCCACCAGGGCGCTGGCCTGGCCGAAGACGACCGCCCGTGCCGCCATCAGCGGGTCGACGCCCTTGGCGCCGGGCCGGCGCTCTCGCTGGGCCCTGAGGCGGGCGCGCAGCGAGAGCGCCGTGGAGAGCAGCGCCACCGCGATCAGCGCGAGCACGATGGGGGCGGCCACGGGGACGCTGGGCAGGGTCCCGACCGAGTTCCAGAGGCGGGCGCCCGCCCAGGACAGGATCGCGGCCACGGCGAACACGCCGACCAGCACCCTGATACGCAGCTCTCTCACGGTGTCCCTTCAGTTCCCCCGGACCGTCCCGGTGTGTGGTCGTGGTGGTCTCGGTCCTGACCCGTCTCGACCTTAACGACTACTCGGGCAGGCGGAGTTCCAGGTCCCCCCGCGGTTCCACACCCTCACGGGTGACGGCGGACAGCAGATCGGCGACCGGGCCGCGGCCGGCGAGCCGTGCCTGTGGGTCCACGTCGTGCCAGGGCGCGAGCACGAAGGCACGCTCGTGGGCGCGTGGGTGGGGCAGGGTGAGCTGGGGGTCGTCGGAGGTCACGTCCGCGTAGGCCACGATGTCGACGTCCAGCGTGCGCGGGCCCCAGCGCTCGTCCCGGACGCGGTGGAAGGCCTCCTCGACGGCGTGCGCCCGCTCCAGCAGGGAGGCCGGCGGCAGGGTCGTCCTCAGGAGCACGACGGCGTTGAAGTACGACGGCTGGCTGCCGGGCGCCACTCCCCACGGCTCCGTCTCGTACACCGGGGAGACGGCCTTCACGCGGACGCCCGGGGTGTCCTCCAGGGCGTCCACGGCCCCCTGGAGGGTCTCCAGGCGGTTGCCGAGATTGGAGCCGATGGAGACGACGGCCCACTGCGGGTTGTGCAGCGTCGTGTCGGCGGCGTCCACCTGCTCGACGACCGAGGCGGGCACCGGCTGGACGGTGGGGTCGCTCTGACCCTGGCGGAAAGGTCGGGTCATACTCGGCTCCGGGTGATGGTGACGGTCACGTCGTCGAAGGGGACGGTGATCGGCGCGTCGGGCTTGTGGACGCAGACCTCGACCTCCAGGACGCCCTCGTGCTCCAGGCAGGTCCGGGCGATCCGCTCGGCGAGCGTCTCGATGAGGTTCACCGGCTCGCCCTCGACCACGGCCACGACCTCCTCGGCGACGATGCCGTAGTGCACGGTCTTCGCCAGGTCGTCGTCGGCCGCCGCCGGCCGGGTGTCCAGGCCGAGGACCAGGTCCACGATGAAGGTCTGGCCCTCCTCGCGCTCCCGGGGGAACACACCGTGGTGCCCGCGGGCCTTCAGGCCGCGCAGCGCGACACGATCCACGCGAATCACTCCTGCAATCGTCGGGAACGGCCGGTCCGTACCGCGTGCGGGCGGTGCACCGGCCTGGGACGAATCTACCCGCGGGCACCGACAGAGCCGGGCCGCGGGGCACGGGTCCGGGCCGCGGCGCGGAGGGTTCACCGGATGTTCCCCCGGGGGAACCCGGCCGTGCCGACGGCTGGTAGCCGCTCCTACCCCCGGCGGACGCTTCCAATCACTCTCCGTCCCCGCTCCGCTCTCCTGCGTGCCGCGGTCGGGGCGCCGCGTGCCCCCGCCGGCTCAGGCGAGCGGCTCGTCGCCCGGGTCCACGCCGTTCACGCTCTCGTCGTCGTCGGTGTCGTCGTCGGTCTCGGCCAGGACGGGGGAGGCGTGGTGGGACCAGAGCTTCCAGCCGGAGGGCGTGCGCCGGAACACGTTCGTGGCGACCACGAGCTGGCCGACCAGCGGCCCGAGTTCCGCGCCCTCCTCCGGGGCGGGGCCGCCGCTGAGGATGTTCTCCGTGCAGGTCACGAGCGCGGTGTCACCGGTGACGGAGACGTGCACGTCGGTGAGGAAGAACTGGATGTAGTCGGTGTTCGCCATGATCAGGGCGTACGACCTGAGGACCTCGCCGCGGCCGGTGAGCACCGGCCAGCCGGGGTGCACGCAGGAGACGACGCCGGTGTCCGCGGGGTCGTGGTACGTCTCGTCCACGCCCAGGTCGACGGGGGCGAGCCAGAGCGAGGAGACCTCTTCGAAGTCGCCGCGTTCCAGCGCCTCGTAGAAGGCGGTGTTGGCGGCCTCGACCTGCTCGACATCGGTATGGGGGGCGCTCACCGGTCTCCTTCCGCCCCGCGCTCGCCTTCGGCGCCCGGCGCGTACGCCGTACCCGGCGGCGCCCCGCGCTCACCCGTGACGCCCGGCGCCGTCCCCGCCGTACGCGCTCCCTCCACGGCCCGTGCCACCCGTACGGCGTCCGCGGTGGCGCGTACCTCGTGCACGCGCACCGCCCACGCGCCCGCCTGGGCGGCGAGGGCGGACACGGCGGCCGTGGCGGCGTCGCGCTCCCGGGCCGGCGGGGGCGCGCCCTCGGGGCCGGCGAGGACCCGGCCGAGGAACCGCTTGCGGGAGGCGGCGACCAGCAGGGGGTGGCCGAGAGCGCGCAGGCGGTCGAGGTGGGCGAGGAGGGCCAGGTCGTGGCCGGCCTCCTTGGAGAAGCCGAGGCCGGGGTCTACGACGACGCGGTCGGGGGCGATGCCGCCCGCCAGCACGGCCTCCACGCGCGCGTGCAGCTCGTCCACGACTTCGGTGACGACGTCCTCGTAGACGCCGTCGGTGTTGCCGCCCCGGAGGAAGCCGCGCCAGTGCATGACGACGAAGGGGGCGCCCGCGTCGGCGACCACCGGGATCATCGCGGGATCGGCCAGGCCGCCGCTGACGTCGTTGACGAGGGCGGCGCCGGCCGCGAGGGACCGTTCGGCGACGGAGGCGCGCATGGTGTCCACCGAGACGGCGACGCCCTCGGAGGCGAGGCCCCGCACCACGGGGATGACCCGCCGCAGTTCCTCCGCCTCGTCCACGCGCGTGGCGCCCGGCCGGGTGGACTCGCCGCCGACGTCGACGAGGTCCGCGCCCTCGGTGACCAGGTCGAGGCCGTGTTTGACGGCGACGGTCGTGTCGAACCAGCGGCCGCCGTCGGAGAAGGAGTCGGGGGTCACGTTCACGACCCCCATGACCGCGCACCGGTCCCATGCCGGAAGGCCGGCCACTCGGCCGCGCCCGCTGAGGTTGTTCATACGTTCAGCGTAGGCCCAGCAGGGGGCCGTGAACGCGCGGCGGCCCGGGCGGAAGCCCTCGTGCCGGAGGGGGTGGGGCTTCCGCCCGGGCCGGTCGTGGTGCCGCACCGTTCGTCCGGTCCGGGCTCAGGCCGCTCGGACGTCCCGTTCGCCCATCGCGTGGGCGCACGGGCGCTGGGCGGCCGTCCTGCGCCGGCGCAGGAAGCGCGGCAGCGGCAGGGCGAGGTCGACGAAGCCCTCCGCCTGCATGGCGGCGAAGCCGATGCGGGGCAGGTCTCCGGAGGCCCGGTAGACCACGAACCGCGGCTCCCAGCGCGGCTGGAACTTGGCGTTGAACTTGTACAGCGACTCGATCTGGAACCAGCGCGAGAGGAACACCAGCAGCCCGCGCCAGGCGCGCAGCACCGGACCGGCGCCGATCTTCTCCCCGCGCGCGAGGGCGGAGCGGAACATCGCGAAGTTCAGCGAGACCCGGGCGATGCCGAGCTTCGGGGCGGCCTGGAGAGCGGCGACGATCAGCAGTTCGTTCATGCCCGGGTCGGCGCTGCGGTCACGGCGCATCAGGTCCAGCGAGACGCCGTCCCGGCCCCAGGGCACGAAGTGCAGGATCGCCTTCAGATCGCCGTACTCGCCCGGCGCGTCGTCGGCCTTGTGCGCGGTGGCGATCAGGCAGTCGCCGTCGGACGGGTCGCCGATGCGGCCGAGCGCCATGGAGAAGCCGCGCTCGTTGTCGGTGCCCCGCCAGTCCTCCGCGGCGCGGCGGAGCCGTTCCAGTTCGGCGTCGCCGACGTCACGGATGCGCCGTACGCGGGTTTCGTAGCCGGCTCGCTCGATGCGCTTGACCATCTGGCGCACGTTGCGCATCGCGCGTCCGGCGAGCGAGAAATCCGCCACGTCCACCACCGCCTCGTCGCCCAGCTCCAGGGCGTCCAGGCCGGTCTCGCGGGTCCACACCTCGCCGCCCGTCTCCGAGCAGCCCATCACGGCGGGGGTCCAGGAGTGGGCCCTGGCCTCGTCCATGAAGCGTTCGATGGCGCCGGGCCAGGCCTCGACGTCACCGATGGGGTCGCCGCTGGCGAGCATCACGCCGGAGACGACCCGGTAGGTGACCGCGGCCTTGCCGCTCGGCGAGAACACGACGGCCTTGTCGCGGCGCAGCGCGAAGTGGCCGAGCGAGTCGCGCCGGCCGTGCTTCTCCAGCAGTGCGCGCAGCCTGCCCTCGTCCTCCTCGGTGAGGCGTGCGGCCGGGTGTTCGGGACGGAAGGCCAGGTAGACGGTGGTGACAGCGGTGATCCAGCCGAGCGCGCCGAGGGAGAAGGCGACGGTCCAGGAGGTGTTGCCCTGGTAGTCGACCGGGCCCTCGAAGCCGAACAGCCCGTAGATGACGTGCGTCAGCCGATCGGCCAGGCTCGGGTCGCCGATCGTCCGATCCGGGTGGACGCTGACGATGACCAGTCCGAGAGCGAGGGAACCGGCGCTCATCAGGACGAAGTTGGCGACCGCTCGCCACCTGCTGCGCGGGTCCGGGAGGGCCGCGAACTGGCTCCGGTGGCGCAGCAGCGGCACCAGCAGCACGACCGCGATGAGCATGCCGACGACCGAGTGCCGGTACGCGAACTGGGCCACCGCTCCCGCCGGCAGCAGCGCGACCGCCGCGCGCCACGCCCGGCGCTTGCGCCGCTTGAGGCCGTGCGCGAGCAGCAGCAACAGCACGCCCGCGCTCAGCGAGAGCGCCGCCGCGAACGGCCCGAACGAGCCTGGCAGCACCTCGGCGAGGGCGTGCATACGGCTGTGACGGAAACGCGGGAACACGCCCCCGGCAATGTCCAGGAGGCCCACCAGCGCGGCGGCCCTGCCGACCAGAGCGGGGACGGCCTCGGGGCGCGGGGCGCGCAGGATTCGCCGCGCCCGGCTTGATCGACTCGGAACCTCGCCCGACATTTCCCCATCTATCCTGACAGACATCGCATCCCGTAGTTCTGCGAGAGACCTTGAACCCGGGCCCGATCGGGCATCCGGCGACATTGCGCCCTCTAGGACGGTGTCTCGGCAAGAGAGGTTCACTCCTCACCGGAAAGTCCGGTCAAAGGCCAAGGAAAGCCCCGGGCAAGCCTTCGCTAAGAAGCGTGGGTACGGTACGGGCGGAAAGCGCAGGCAGGAAACAGCTCATGGGTCTCACGAGCAACAAAGTGCTGGTGCTGGCGATCGTGATCGCCGCCGGGCTGTTCGTCGGCACGGTGTGGCTGTGGCCGCGCCTCGCCCGCCGGAGCTGGCGGGCCGTCGGCGGCCGGGTCGGCCTGATGCTGGCCACCCAGGTGGCGCTCTTCACGTCCGTCGGGCTCGCCGCCAACCAGGCCTTCGGCTTCTACGCCAGTTGGGCGGACCTGTTCGGCAAGGAGACCGAGCAGGGGATCGTCATCGACCACTCGGCCAACGGCAGCACCGGCGGCCCCCTCCAGGTGGTCTCCACCTCCGACGTGCCGGGGGTGCGCGCCGCGCGGCCCGAGACCGGGGGACAGGTCCAGAAGGTCGACATCATCGGCCGTACGACCCACATCGCCACCCCGGCGTACGTGTACCTGCCGCCGGAGTACTTCCAGCCGCAGTACCGCACGCGTACGTTCCCGGCCGCCGTGGTGCTGACCGGTTACCCCGGCACGGCGCGGTCGCTGGTGGACAAGCTGAACTACCCCAGGACTGCGCAGCAGATGGCCAAAGACGGGCGGGTGCAGCCGATGATCCTGATCATGCTGCGGCCCACCGTGGCACCGCCGCGGGACACCGAGTGCGTGGACGTCCCGGGCGGCCCGCAAGCGGAAACGTTTTTTGCGAAGGATCTCCCGGAGGCCGTCCTCACGCACTACCGGGCCGGTAAGCGCCCGGGTAGCTGGGGCGTCATCGGGGACTCCACGGGAGGTTACTGCGCGCTCAAGCTCGCCATGCACCACCCCGACGTGTACGCGGCCGGCGCCGGCCTCTCGCCGTACTACAGGGCGCCGATCGACCCCACGACCGGTGACCTCTTCCACGGCGACGCGCGACTGCGCAACCGGGCCGACCTCTCGTGGCTCCTCCAGCACGAGTCCGCGCCGGACACCTCGCTGCTCGTGACCAGCAGCAGGGTCGGTGAGCACAACTACAACGCCACGATGCGGTTCATCGCGCGCGTGCAGGCCACGAACCTGACCCGGATCTCGTCGATCATCCTCGACAGCGGCGGCCACAACTTCAACACCTGGCGGCGCGAGATCCCGCCGTCGCTCCAGTGGCTCAGCGGGCGGCTCACCGACCGCTGAGCCCGTGACGCCCCTGACACCCCGTTAAGCACGCGGTATGGCTGTGTTTTTACGGGGCGGGGGCCCATGATTCGCCTACGGGCGGTAAGTTTCTGGCCATGCCACGTGGACGCCACCGCCATTCCCCGCCTCTGCACCGGCTGTTGCCTCCCTCGGCGCTCGCCGGTGTGTCCGTCATCTGCGCGCTGGGCCCCTGGGTGTTCGCCGGGGCCGCGGCGGTGCGTGTGCTGGCCGCCGCGGCCGCCGCGACCGCGGTCGCCGGCGCGGTCGTCATGCGCCGCTGGGACACCCAGGCGGGCAAGCAGGTCGCCGAACTCACGCGCGCGCGTGCCGGTGACGAATGGCGGTACGAGGAACGGGTCGCCGAACTGGAGACCGACCTCGAAGAGTCCCGCGAACTGCGCGTGAAGCTGGAGCAGCGGCTCAGGGCCAAGCGCGCCGAACTGGCGGGCCTGCGCAACGAGCACGCGGCCCTGCTGCGCCGGTACGCCACGGCGGAGACCGAGCGCGCGAGCGCCCTGGAGGGGCGCCGCCTGCTGGAGATCGAGGCGGTCGTGCCCGAGCCGGCGCCCTCCTCCTCACCCGCCCTGCCGCCCGGCCGCGGCGCCCGCCCGGAGGCGCCCGGGACGGAGTCGGACGCCGTGGAGGCCAGCGCGGGCGAGGCGACGCCGTACCCGGTGTTCTCGCCCGAGGGCGCCCGGCTGTACCGGCGGGCCCTGACCGCCCTGGCCCGGTTCGACCGGGAGGCATCGGCGAGGCCCGACGCCGAGGCCGGACCGGGTCCAGGAGCCGCGCCGGAGGCGAAGCCCGAGCCCGAGCCCGAGCCGGAGCCGGAGCCGGAGGCCGCGACGACGCCCGCGGCGCGGGTGGCGGGCATGGACGGCGCGGAGGGTGTGGAAGGTGAAGCCGGCACCGTGGGTGACGCGCCGCGGGCTCCCGTGGGCGAGGTCGCTCCCGCGGGGGAGGTGACGTCCGTGGGCGAACCGGCCGAGGCGGTCGCCAAAGGGGCAGACACCAGGGCCGCAGTGACGGATGCCGATCTCAATGCCGACGCCGACGCCGACGCCGCGCCGGTGGCCGAGGCCGTCCGTCCCGCGGCACAGCCGCCCGCCGGGCACTTCACGGTGCCCACCGCCGTGGCCGTCGCCCCGGCCGCGCCCGCGCGGCGCCCGGCGGTCGAGGGCGGCTTCGACTTCTTCGGCACCCTGAAGGACGCGCCGAAGGCCGCGCTGGACTCCGTGCAGAACGAGGACCTGGCCGACGTCGTCGGCCAGGAGGCGCTCGCCGTGCACAAGGCCGAGACCGAGGCCGGGTTCAAGGCCGCTGACGCCCGGTCCCGGGGTGCCGGCCAGGTCATCGACCTGACGGCGCACGACGAGACCGAGCAGATCGACGTCCAGAGGCTGCGCGGCGCGGCGGCCTCCTGAGCGTCCGTCAGCCGTACGAACGCACCGGGCGCACCGGGCCCGAGGCGTCGTCCGGCGAAGCCGGCGACCGACCGCCAGCGGTCAGGCTGCCGTCGGCTGTCAACCCGCGCTCAGCGGTCGGCCGTCAGCCGTCCGCCGACCCGACGTCGGCCGTCAGCCCGCCGTCAGCCGGTGGTCATCCAGCGATCCGGTAGGGCGTCCCGGCGGCCCGTGCGGGACCGCTCCGCCTGCTCCGCCAGGAGCCGCGTGGCCTCCTCGGCGCTCCTCAGCCGGGCCGTGACGGTCTTGTCGGCCCCCGTGTCCACATGGATGTCCGCGAGTCCCCAGCGGCGCTCCCAGGGCCCCTGGGTGAGCCGTACGCTCTGCACCTTGGCGTGCGGGACCAGCGAGAGCCGGCGGCGCAGCAGGCCGCTCCGGGCGGCGAAGACCGTGCCGGTGACCGCGAGCCGGTGTCCGCGCCACCAGAGCGGGAGGCACCACCGGGCCCGGCGCGGCACCCGTGCCGGCTCCCGTGGCACCGTCACGCCGGGCAGCACGCGCGCGATGACGGACTCGGCGACCGCGCGCGGGGCGACGGGTATCAGCACCGAATTGGCGGATCCGGCCACGTCCAGTTCCACCCGCACCCAGCCGGGCCGGCGCCACAGCAGCGGTTCCACGATCCGTACGGTCTGCACACGGCCCGGCGGCACCGTCTCGTGCGCGCGGTCGAGCAGCCCGCGGTCGATGCGCAGCCCGTCCGGCGACTCGCTCACCGTCCAGTCGAACTCGGTGACGAAGCGGCCCGCGCTGCGCGCGCCGGCCGCGCCGAACAGGGGCAGGGCGGTGGCGAGGACCGTCCACACGTTGTGGGTGACGAGCCACAGCACGGCGGGTACGACGAGCGCGGCGCCCAGCGAGGCCCAGGTGGCTCCCGTCAGCACCAGGGAGCGCGCCAGCGCCCACGGGGGCACGTGCAGCAGCGCGTGTGCCGGCGCCTCTCCGACGCCGGCCGCCGTCTCGGGGGCGAAACCCGCCGCGCGCGCGAGCAGCTCCGCACGCAGGGCGCGCGCCTCCCGCTCGCCGAGGAAGGCCAGTTCGTCCTTGTCGTCGGCGCCGACGACGTCGATCCGCAGCTTCGCGACGCCCGCCACGCGCGCGAGGAGCGGACGGGAGACGTCCACGGCCTGGATGCGCTCCAGCCGGATGTGCGCGGTGCGCCGGAACAGCAGGCCCGTACGGATGCGCAGTTCTGTCCCGGTGACCGCGAAGTGCGTGAACCACCAGGACAGGAAGCCGTAGAGCCCGGCCACCGGCACCACGACGACGGCCCCCAGCAGCAGCATGGTGCCGGTCAGCCGCGTGAGCTGCTCCTGCGCGCCGCCCGGATCGTGCGCCGCCCAGCCGGCCAGTACGGCGAGCGGCGCCCACGCCCGGCGGAAGGGCGTCACCGGATGCAGCCGGCGCTCGACGACGGGCGGCTGCTCCGGTATGCCCCCGTCCGCGCCGCCGCCGTCCGGGCCGCTGTACGTGCCGCCGCCGTCCGGGCCGTCGGCGCGGCCCCGGGGTGTCACAGGCCCGCCGATCGTGCCTCGCCCAGCCGGGTGAGCCGGTCGCGCAGGCGTTCCGCCTCGGCCGGGTCCAGGCCGGGGATGGTCGCGTCGGTCGCGGCGGCGGCCGTGTGCAACTGCACGGTGGCCAGCCCGAAGCGCCGTTCCACGGGCCCGGAGGTCACCTCCACGAGCTGCATCCGCCCGTACGGCACGACCGTCTCCTCGCGCCACAGGACACCGCGGCAGATCAGCAGGTCGTCGGCGCGCTCGGCGTACCGCCACGAGCGCCAGTTGCGCTCCAGCAGCCGCCGGCCCCAGGCGGCGATCACCAGGGGCAGCAGCGCCCAGGCCGCCCACGCGGGCCCCACGAGGAGCCCCAGCGGCAGCCCCGTGGCGACCGCCAGCACCCCCGCCCACACCATCAGCAGCATCCGGCGCACGCGCAGCAGGCCGGGCCGCAGCCCCCGCCACACCGGCTCGTCCGCCGTTGTTCCCGCGCCTTCCAGGCTCCCCGTCTCCATGGGGCCAGCGTACGTAGGGGAAACTGGGGCCATGACTCCTACGGCGGAGACCACGGTCGGGATCGGCGGCGCGGCGGAGAGCACCGACATGGTGCTCAACATCGGGCCCCAGCACCCGTCCACGCACGGTGTGCTGCGGCTCAGGCTCGTGCTGGACGGGGAGCGCATCGTGCGCGCGGAGCCGGTGATCGGCTACATGCACCGCGGCGCCGAGAAACTCTTCGAGGCCCGCGACTACCGGCAGATCATCATGCTCGCCAACCGCCACGACTGGCTGTCGGCGTTCTCCAACGAGCTGGGCGTGGTCCTCGCCGTGGAGCGGATGCTCGGCATGGAGGTCCCCGAGCGGGCGGTGTGGGCGCGCACCCTGCTCGCCGAGCTGAACCGGGTGCTGAACCACCTGATGTTCCTCGGCTCCTACCCGCTGGAGCTGGGCGGGATCACCCCGGTGTTCTACGCGTTCCGGGAGCGCGAGGTGCTCCAGAACGTGATGGAGGAGGTCTCCGGCGGGCGCGTGCACTACATGTTCAACCGCGTCGGTGGCCTCAAGGAGGACCTGCCCGCCGGATGGGCCGCACGCGCGCGTGCGGCCGTCGCCGCCGTCCGCTCGCGCATGGACGTCTACGACGACCTGGTGCTCGGCAACGAGATCTTCCGGGGGCGCACGCGCGGGGTCGGGGCGCTGGCGCCCGAGACGGTGCACGCCTACGGCGTGAGCGGGCCGGTCGCGCGCGGCTCGGGCGTCGATTTCGACCTGCGCCGTGACGAGCCGTACCTGGCCTACGGCGACCTCCAGGACGTCCTCAGGGTCGTCACCCGTGGCGAGGGCGACTGTCTCGCCCGCTTCGAGGTCCTGCTGGAGCAGACCCACAACGCGCTCGACCTCGCCGACGCCTGTCTGGACCGGCTCGCGGAGCTGCCGCCGGGACCGGTCAACCAGCGGCTGCCGAAGGTGCTGAAGGCACCCGAGGGACACACCTACGCGTGGACCGAGAACCCGCTCGGCCTCAACGGCTACTACCTCGTCAGCAAGGGCGAGAAGACCCCGTACCGGCTCAAGCTGCGCTCGGCGTCGTACAACAACATCCAGGTGCTGACCGAGCTGCTGCCGGGGACGCTGGTGGCGGACATGGTGGCGATCCTGGGGTCGATGTTCTTCGTGGTCGGCGACATCGACAAGTAGACGGCCGGGGGCCGCCGGTCAGCGGGGCGCGCCCGGCGGCTCGGGCGCTCCCGGGTCCGGTGAGTCCGGGTCGAGCGGACCTGGCGCGAGGGGGTCCGGATCCAGGGGGGCCGGATCCAGGGGGTCCGGGATGCCGACCGGCTGGAGCAGCCATCCGAAGTCGCCGAGGCCGCCGGGGGCGGTCAGCTCGGCGGCCTCGCCGGCGCCCGCGAGGGCGCGCACGTAGGCGGCGGGGTCCGTGGAGGCCAGCGTGAGCGGGGGGCGTGCGCCGGTGATGTCCAGGGCGCGCAGAGCAGCGCGTTGCGTGAGCAGGCGTGCGGCGGCCGGCCCGCGCGCCGTACCTCCGGTCCCCCGCGCCGTGCGGGCGAGCGCCCGCGCCCGCCCGGCGGACCCGGGCGCCGCCGCGCACGCGTCCAGGGCGACGTGCGCCGTGATGTCGCAGGACCCGTCCGGCACGGGCGTCGTCCCGAGCCCCTCCCGGAAACCGGTGAGCGTGCCGAACGGGGGGCGCGTCCGGGCGGTGTGCGCGTAGTCCACGGCCACCGCGAGCCCGCCGGCCACCCGGTCCACGGCCGACGCCCAGGCCCGGTCCCGGGGCAGCCCGATCTCCGCCCGCAGTCCCTCCTCGGCCGGCAGCGGCCACCAGCGTGCGAGCCAGTCGGCGTCCGGGCCCGTCACGGGCTCACCGAGCCGCTCGGAGCCGTCCGCCGCGACCAGCACCAGCCGGGGCACACCGGCGTGGTCCACCTCGGCGACGTCCACGGGTACGTTGTCCAGCCACTCGTTGGCGAACAGCAGCCCGGTGACCGCCTCGGGGAGGTCGTGCCGCCAGGTGACACGGGGGTCCAGGCCGGCCGGGCGGGCGGCGATCTCGACGGCGTACGCACGCGTGCGTGCCGCCACCCCGGGCGGCAGCGCGGCGAACACCCCGGTGACCAGTTCCCCCCGCCCGGCGCCCAGGTCGACGAAGTCCAGCACCGGGGGCCGCCCCAGGGCCTCGTCGACCCGGCACAGCAGCCGGGCCACGGCGCGCGCGAACAGCGGGGAGGCGTGCACGGACGTACGGAAGTGGCCGGCCGGACCCTCCGGTCGCCGGTAGAACCCCGCGGGCCCGTACAGGGCCGCCTCGGCCGCCGCGCGCCAGCCGCGCGGGCCACGATCCCCGCGCGGCTCCTGCGCCGTCGTCTCGTCCGCCACCGGTACAGAGTAGGCACACAGATGATCAGGTTCTCCACCTTGCGGAGTACACGCGCCGGGCCCGGATCGGCCCTCCGGTTGACCCCTGCGCACATCCGGTTTACCTACTCTGGGTTACGTGCAGCGCCTCTATGACTTCCTCCGCCGCCACCCGAGCTGGGTCGACGCCTTCTGGGCCGTCGCCCTGTTCGGGCTGTCCGGCCTGAGCGGCGTCAATCCCGACGGGGTGAACGGTCACCACGGAAGACTCGTCGCGGGGACGGCCGTCTCCGCCGTGTTGTGTGCCGTCGTGGCGCTGCGCCGCCGTTTCCCGGAGCCGATGCTGCTGGTCGCCCTGGTGACCGGGCTGGCCCAGCTTGTGCTGGACGTCGAGACGACCGTCGCCGACTTCGCCATGCTGGTGATCACCTACACGGTGGCGGCGGTCGGCGAGCGCTGGGCCTCCCGGCTCGCGCTCGTCGGCAGCCTCTGCGCGGCGGCCCTCGCCCAGATCCGCTGGCCGGCCGAGCAGACCGGCTTCCTCGGGCAGATCGCCATAGTGGTCTTCCAGACGGTGCCCTTCGCCCTGGCCTGGGTGCTCGGCGACTCCATGCGCACCCGGCGCGCGTACTTCGCCCAGTTGGAGGAGCGCGCTTCGCGGCTGGACAAGGAGCGCGAGGCGCAGTCCAAGGTCGCGGTCGCCGCCGAGCGCGCCCGGATCGCGCGCGAGCTGCACGACGTCGTCGCCCACAACGTCTCGGTGATGGTGGTGCAGGCCGACGGCGCCGCCTACGTCATGGACGCCGCGCCCGACCAGGCCAGGAAGGCACTGGAGACGATCTCGTCCACCGGCCGCCAGGCCTTAGCCGAGATGCGCCGCCTGCTGGGCGTGCTGCGCACCGGGGAGCACCAGGAGGGCGGCGAGTACGTCCCGCAGCCCGACGTCGAGCAGATCGACGACCTGGTCGAGCAGTGCCGCAGCTCCGGCCTGCCCGTCGACTTCCGGGTGGAGGGGACCCCGCGCCCGCTGCCCAGCGGGGTGGAGCTGACCGCGTACCGGATCGTGCAGGAGGCGCTCACCAACACCCGCAAGCACGGCGGGCCCCACGCGGGCGCGAGCGTCCGGCTGGTCTACTTCGACGACGGTCTCGGCCTGCTGGTCGAGGACGACGGCAAGGGCGCTCCGCACGAGCTGTACGAGGAGGGCGGCGCGGACGGGCAGGGCCACGGCCTGATCGGCATGCGCGAGCGGGTCGGCATGGTCGGTGGCACGCTGGACGCCGGCCCGCGCCCGGGCGGAGGATTCCGGATCAGCGCTCTGCTGCCACTGAAACCGGCGCACTGACTCCACCGCGCGCCCCCTGCTGACACCCGCGCTCCTGCTGACACCCGCACCCCTTGCTGACACCCGCACCCCTCTGCCGACGGCAGCCGGAGACGGCACCGGACGGCGGGGACGGCAACCGAAGACACGGAAGAGGACCCGATGACGATCCGCGTGATGCTCGTCGACGACCAGGTGCTGCTGCGCACCGGGTTCCGGATGGTGCTCGCCGCCCAGCCGGACATGGAGGTCGTCGCGGAGGCGGGCGACGGCGTGGAGGCCATCCAGGTGCTGCGGTCCGCCGCCGTCGACGTCGTCCTGATGGACGTCCGCATGCCGAAGCTGGACGGCGTGGAGGCCACCCGGCGGATCTGCGCGGAGCCGGACGCGCCGAAGGTGCTCATCCTGACCACGTTCGACCTGGACGAGTACGCGTTCTCGGGGCTGAAGGCGGGCGCCTCCGGCTTCATGCTCAAGGACGTGCCGCCCGGCGACCTGCTGGCGGCCATCCGCGCCGTGCACAGCGGTGACGCGGTCGTGGCGCCCTCCACCACCCGGCGCCTGCTCGACCGGTTCGCGCCGATGCTGCCCTCCGCCGGCAAGAACTCCCAGCACAAGGAGCTGGAGCGGCTCACCGAGCGGGAACGCGAGGTGATGATGCTGGTCGCGCAGGGCCTGTCCAACGGTGAGATCGCGGCCCGGCTGGTGCTGAGCGAGGCGACGGTGAAGACCCATGTGGGCCGCATCCTGACCAAGCTCGGTCTGCGCGACCGCGTGCAGGTGGTCGTCCTGGCGTACGAGACCGGGCTGGTGCGCGCGGGCGGCCACGGCTGACACCGCCCCGCCCCGCGCCCCTCAGCGCAGGACGCCCTCGATGAAGTCGCTGCCCAGCCGCGCCACCGCGGACAGGTCAAGCTGGTGCTGGACGTACCGGCCGCGGCGGCAGCCGCTGATCAGGCCCGCCTTCTTCAGCACCGTCAGGTGCCGGGATATCTCGGGCGCCGACATGCCGTGCGCGTCGGCCAGCTCGCTCGTGGTGTGCGGGGCCCGCGCGAGATGCCGGCACAGCCGCATCCGCACCGGATGGGCCAGCGCCTCCATGCGGCGGGTGAGCTGCTCCACGGAGGGGGCCTGCGCACGCGTGCCGCTCGCCGGGTAGGTGATCGAGGGCTGCCAGCCGTACCGGTGCAGGACCATCACGTGCGGCCAGCCGAGGCTGGTCGGCACCAGCACCAGGCGCCCCTCGCCCGTGGCGGCATGGCCCACCAGCAGCTTGTCGACGGTGATGATGCCGGCCTCCTCGTCCAGCGAGATCGCCCCGGACAGGGATGTCAGGGCCTCACCGAGTCCCTTGCGGCGCAGCAGGTCCGTCCTGTGCCGGGCGTCCGCGGCGAGCTGGGGATGGACGCGGGCCCACGCCTCGGCGAAGAAGGCCTCGTCGCAGTCGAGCATCAACTGCCGGAACCAGGCCCGGACGGCCGGGGGGTCCGTCAGCAGGCGGCGCGTGAACCGCTCCTGGACGGAACCGCGCGCGGCGGCCAGCTCCAGCGAGCGCCGGCGCAGCTCCGGGTCGTCCAGCGGACCCGGCTCCTTCAGGTCGTAGCGGAGCTGGCAGGTGAACTCCAGGGCGGCGTTGACGAACTGCTCGTCCGTCAGCGTGTCGAGCTGGTCCAGTTCCTCGGCGAGCGTCGCCCCGGGGAGCGCCTGGCCGCCGGGGATGCCGGCGAAGGGCGCGAAGACGTCCGAGAACGTCGTACGCCACAGGAAGTCCGCCTCGCACAGCCGGTCCGCCAGGCACGGGTCCAGCCGGGAGGAGACGGCGGTCGCCCAGCCCCGCAGGTCCGGGTGGTGGCCGGGTTCGCTGAGCGCGTGCAGCGCCATCCCCAGCTCGGCGAGGGGAGAGGGCACGACGGAGACCCTCGCCCACCTCTCGGCCGTGTTCGGGCCGGAGGCGTCGCCGTCGGTGGCCAGCCCGGTGATGTCGATGGTCACGCTCATGCCCCCATCGTGCACCGCGCCACTGACAGTGACCCTCGTGGATTGACGGCAGCCGTCAATCCACGGGACATCGGTCCGCGCCCGGAGCAGTCTGAGGGCACCGGGGCAGCCGCGGAGCCCGATCGGTCACCGAGCAGTCGGTGACCAGCCGGCGATCAGTCAGTGACCAGTCGGTGCCTGCCCGTACCCACGCATCCCGAGAAGGCGGTCCGCCATGAGCATCACCCAGCAGTACCTCCTCGACAGCTACCGCGCCCGACTGCACGGCGAGCCCGAACCGCCCGCGCCGGGCCGCGGCGACCTCGGTCTGATCCGGGAACTGCGCGACCACCGGCGCTTCCGCGCGGTCGTCGCCGAGCGTCCGGCGCACGGACGGCTGCGCAGCGCCCTGGACCGCTGGCTGCGCCCCCGCGCGCTGTGACGCACGCACCGCACGGGCTTCGCCCCGGCACCCGCCACGGCAGCGGGAGAAGGCGCTGACCGGCGCCGGGCGCCAAGGGCTTCCCCCGCGCACCCGTCACGGCAGCCGCGCCACGAACTCCGTGACCGCCGCCCGCACGTCCGTCGCCGTCCACTCCAGCCCGGCCTCGTCGACGGTGACCTCCGTGAACGCGAGCCCGGGGCCGGCCGGATCCCAGCCGTTGGCGAACAGCAGCACCGAGGTCTCCTCGGCCTGACGCACCGCCGCCTCCGCCAGCACGTCCGCGTCGTACGGCAGCCAGACCTGGAACTGGTGGATGTGCGGCTCCCCCGGGTGGACGCGCGACCAGGCGAGCCCGGCGGCCGTGAAGCCCTCGCGCAGCGCGGCGGCGACCACGCGCGCGTGCCGTACGTACTCCGGCAGCCGCGGCAGTTGCCGGTCGAGGCCGGCGAGCGCCGACAGCACGGTCGGGAACTGCTGCACGATCAACCCGCCGTACCGGTGCCGCCAGGCCCTGGCCTCCTCGATCAGCGTCCTGGGGCCGGCGACGGCGGCACCGCCGAACCCGCCGAGGGACTTGTAGAACGACACGTAGACCGTGTCGGCGAGGCCGGCGATCTCCTCCAGCGGGCGGCCGAAGTGGACAGTGGACTCCCACAGGCGGGCGCCGTCGAAGTGCACCACCGCGTCGCGCTCCCGCGCCGCCTCGACGACCTCCGTCAGCTCCTCCCAGGTGGGCAGCACGAAACCGGCATCCCTGAGGGGCAGTTCCAGCATGAGTGTGCCGAAGGGCTCCTCGAAGTCACGCACCTCGTCGGCCGTGGGCAGCCGGGGCTCGGTGGTCACCTGGACCGGACGCAGGCCGCTGACCTCGCGGAAGGCGTTCCGTTCATGCCGTTCCGGATGGGCGAGCGGATGCAGGGCGACCGTGGGCGAACCGGTGCGGGCGGCCCAGCAGCGCAGGGCGACCTGCTGGGCCATCGTGCCGGTCGGGAAGAACGCGGCGGCCTCCGTGCCGAGCAGGGCGGCGACCCGCTCCTCCAGGTGCACGACGATCCGGTCGCCGTACACGTCGGCCGGCTCGTCCAGGTCGTACACCTCGGGAGCCGTCTCCGTCAGGTACGCCAGCCGTTAGCCGATCGTGTCCCGCAGGCCGGAACGCGACAGCACCCGGGCCTGCCGGTGGACGGCCGCCCGCCGCTGCCGCACCGAACGCCCGTCGCCCTGCTCCACCGCATCGTCCATGCGCGCGATGATGCCGTGCCGCCCGCGCGCGGGCACCCCGTTTTCGCCGCCGCCCGGCGGGTGCGGCGGCGCGCGGATACCCACAGCCTGTGGACAACCGGCCGCCGTCCGCCGGATAGCGTTAACATGACGAGAAATCGTCCGGTACCCAGAGCGGACTGGAACGGGAAGGCCGCCGTCGCGTGAGTACAGTCCACCAGCCAGATCTCAGGGACCGCCCCGCGCGGCTCACCGTCGGCGTCGTCGGCGCCGGCCGCGTGGGCCCCGTGCTGGCCGCGTCCCTCCAGCTCGCCGGGCACCGCCCGGTGGCCGTCTCCGGGGTCTCCGACGCGTCCCGCAGGCGCGCCGGGGCCCTGCTCCCCGACGTGCCCCTCGTGCCGCCCGCCGAGGTCCTGCGGCGCGCCGACCTGGTGCTGCTCACGGTCCCCGACGACGCCCTGCCCGGCCTGGTCGCGGGCCTGGCCGAGACCGGCGCGGTACGGCCGGGCCAGCTACTCGTGCACACCTCCGGGCGGTACGGCGCGAGGGTCCTCGACCCGGCCCTGCGCGCGGGCGCCCTGCCGCTGGCCCTGCACCCGGCGATGACCTTCACCGGCACGCCCGTGGACGTCCAGCGCCTCGCGGGCTGCTCCTTCGGGGTCACCGCCCCCGAGGAGCTGCGGCTGGCCGCCGAGGCCCTGGTGATCGAGATGGGCGGCGAGCCGGAGTGGATCAGCGAGGAGAACCGCCCGCTGTACCACGCCGCCCTGGCCCTGGGCGCCAATCACCTGGTGACCCTGGTCGCGCAGTCCATGGAGTTGCTGCGCACGGCCGGCGTGACGGCGCCCGACCGGATGCTCGGCCCGCTGCTCGGCGCCGCCCTGGACAACGCCCTGCGCTCCGGTGACGCGGCCCTGACCGGGCCCGTCGCACGCGGGGACGCCGGCACGGTCGCCGCGCACGTCACCGAGCTGCGCAAACACGCCCCGCAGGCGGTGGCGGGCTACCTGGCGATGGCTCGTGCGACGGCCGACCGGGCCCTCGCACACGGTCTGCTGAAGCCGGAACTGGCCGAGGACCTCCTCGGGGTACTCGCCGACGGAAGCCCAGGAAGCCCAGAAAGCCCCGGACACGGCGGCACCGGCGGCACCGGCGGACCGGACGGCACCGGAGGCATGAACGGCACCGACGGCCCGGACGGCACCGATGGCACCGACGGCTCGACCGGCATCGAGGGGAACGACCGATGACCACCGCCCTGCTGAGCACCGCCGAAGAGCTGCACGCGCGGGTGCGCCACGGCCGTCGCGCCGTCGTGATGACGATGGGCGCCCTGCACGAGGGCCACGCGACCCTGATCCGCACCGCCCGCGAGATCGCCGGCCCGGACGGCGAGGTCGTCGTCACGGTGTTCGTGAACCCGTTGCAGTTCGGCGCGGGCGAGGACCTCGACCGCTATCCGCGCACCCTCGACGCCGACCTCGCGCTGGCCGGGCGGTCCGGCGCCGACGCCGTGTTCGCGCCCTCCGTGGACGAGGTCTACCCGGGCGGCGAACCCCAGGTGCGCGTCTCCGCGGGCCCCATGGGCGAGCGCCTGGAAGGCGGTTCGCGGCCCGGCCACTTCGACGGCATGCTCACCGTCGTCGCCAAGCTGCTGCACCTCACCCGCCCCGACGTCGCCCTGTTCGGGCAGAAGGACGCCCAGCAGCTAGCCCTGATCCGGCGCATGGTGCGGGACCTGAACTTCGGCGTCGACGTCGTCGCCGTACCGACCGTGCGCGAGGAGGACGGGCTCGCCCTGTCCAGCCGTAACCGCTACCTCTCGCCGCCGGAGCGGCGTACCGCGCTCGCGCTGTCCCGCGCGCTGTTCGCCGGCCGGGACCGGCACGCGGCGCAGGAGGCGCTGTGCGCGCGGGCCCGGGAAGTGCCCTCCACGCACGCGCGTGCCGAGGCGCTGAGCGCCTTGGGCGAGTCGCGTGCGGCGGCCGACGCGCACGCGGTGGCCACGGCCGCGCCCGGCGGCCCGGCGGCCGTCCGTGCCGCCGCCCGCCAGGTCCTGGACGACGCCGCCCGCCTCGAACCGCCGCTCCGGCTGGACTACCTCGCGCTGGTCGATCCCGCCGACTTCACGGAGATCGGTGACGACTTCACCGGCGGGGCCGTCCTCGCCGTCGCCGCCCGGGTCGGCACGACCCGGCTGATCGACAACCTCCCCCTCACCTTCGGAGCCGCCTCGTGACCAGCACAGGCATACGACTGCACGCACCCGCGCCCGGCTGGGCCGTCTCCGCGGACGTGGTCGTCGTCGGCTCCGGAGTGGCCGGCCTGACCGCGGCGCTGCGCTGTGAGGCCGCCGGGCTCAGCACGGTCGTCGTCACCAAGGCGCGCCTGGACGACGGCTCCACCCGCTGGGCGCAGGGCGGCATCGCCGCCGCCCTCGGCGAGGGCGACACCCCCGAGCAGCACCTTGAGGACACCCTGGTGGCGGGCGCGGGCCTGTGCGACGAGGAGGCCGTACGGATCCTCGTCACCGAGGGCCCCGACGCGGTGCGGCGGCTCATCGACACCGGCGCCCACTTCGACGAGTCCTCCGCGGGAGAGCTGGAACTCACCCGCGAGGGCGGTCACCACCGCCGCCGCATCGCGCACGCGGGCGGCGACGCGACCGGCGCGGAGATCTCCCGGGCGCTCGTGGAGGCCGTCCGCGCGCGCGGGCTGCGCACCGTGGAGAACGCGCTGGTACTGGACCTGCTCACGGACGCCGAAGGCCGCACGGCCGGTGTCACCCTGCACGTGATGGGCGAGGGCCAGCACGACGGCGTGGGCGCCGTGCACGCCCCCGCGGTGGTCCTCGCGACCGGCGGCATGGGCCAGGTGTTCTCCGCGACCACCAACCCGTCGGTGTCGACCGGTGACGGCGTGGCGCTGGCGCTGCGCGCGGGCGCGGAGGTCAGCGACCTGGAGTTCGTGCAGTTCCACCCGACCGTGCTGTTCCTCGGCACGGACGCCGAGGGCCAGCAGCCGCTGGTCTCCGAGGCGGTGCGCGGCGAGGGCGCCCACCTGGTCGACGGCGACGGAGTGCGCTTCATGGTGGGGCAGCACGAACTGGCCGAACTGGCCCCGCGGGACATCGTCGCCAAGGGCATCATGCGGCGCATGCAGGAGCAGGACGCCGAACACATGTTCCTCGACGCCCGGCACTTCGGCGCCGAGATGTGGGAGCACCGCTTCCCGACCATCCTGGCCGCCTGCCGGGCCAACGGCATCGACCCGGTCACCGAGCCCATCCCGATCGCCCCGGCCGCCCACTACGCCTCCGGTGGCGTCCGCACCGACGCCCACGGCCGGACGACCGTGCCCGGCCTGTACGCGTGCGGCGAGGTCGCGTGCACCGGCGTGCACGGCGCCAACCGGCTCGCCTCCAACTCGCTCCTCGAAGGGCTCGTGTACGCCGAGCGGATCGCCGCCGACATCGCCGCCGCACACGCGGACGACGGCCTGCGCGCGCGCGTGCCCGCACCGGTCCCGCACCCCGGCAGGCCCGCGCACCCGCTGCTCGCCCCGGAGAGCCGGTTCGCGATCCAGCGGATCATGACCGGCGGCGCCGGGCGTGCTGCGCTCGGAGAAGTCCCTGGCCAGGGCCGCGGACCAGCTCCAGGACCTGCACAGCGAGGCCCGGGACGCGCTGGAGGAGAACGGCAAGACCGCCGAACCCGGCGTGGACACCCTGGGAGGCGACGAACCTCCTGTGCGTGGCCCGGGTCCTGGTCGCCGCGGCCCTGCTGCGCGAGGAGACCCGCGGCTGCCACTGGCGCGAGGACCGTGCCGAGCGCGACGACACCACCTGGCGGCGCCACATCGTCGTACGGCTCAATCCTGACCGGTCGCTGGCCGTACGCACCACCGCCACCGCAGACTTCCCCCCGATCCGGCCCGACCAGCGTCCACAGGAGCAGTGACAGACGTGAGCACCGACGACCTTCCCCTCGCCCCGACCGGCGGCTGCGGTGACGGCTGCGCCTGCGGCGCCGAGAACGACGATGAGGCCGCGGAGGCCGCAGAGTACGCGGAGTGCGGGCTCGACCCCGCGCTCGCCGAGCTGCTGGCCGCCGCCGGGCTCGACCCCATCGAGGTCGAGGACATCGCCAACGTCGCCGTCCAGGAGGACCTGGACGGCGGCGTGGACGTGACGACCGTCGCGACCATCCCCGAGGAGGCGGTGGCCACCGCCGACTTCACCGCGCGTGAGGCCGGTGTCGTGGCCGGCCTGCGGGTCGCCGAGGCCGTGCTCTCCGTGGTCTGCACGGACGAGTTCGAGGTCGAGCGGCACGTGGAGGACGGCGACCGGATCGAGGCCGGGCAGAAACTGCTGTCGGTCACCACGCGCACGCGTGACCTCCTCACCGGTGAGCGGAGCGCGCTGAACATCCTGTGCCGGCTGTCCGGCATCGCGACCGCCACGCGCGCGTGGGCGGACGCGCTGGAGGGCACCCGGGCGCGCGTGCGGGACACCCGCAAGACGACCCCGGGCCTGCGCTCGCTGGAGAAGTTCGCCGTCCGCTGCGGCGGGGGCGTCAACCACCGCATGTCGCTCTCGGACGCGGCCCTGGTGAAGGACAACCACGTGGTCGCCGCCGGTGGCGTCGCGCAGGCCTTCGAGGCCGTGCGGGAGACGTTCCCGGAGGTGCCCATCGAGGTCGAGGTCGACACCCTGCACCAGTTGCGCGAGGTCGTCGACGCGGGCGCCGACCTCATCCTGCTGGACAACTTCACGCCCGGCGAGTGCGAGGAGGCCGTCGCCATCGCCGGCGGCCGGGCGCTGCTGGAGGCCTCCGGCCGGCTGACGCTCGCCAACGCGCGCGCGTACGCCGAGACCGGCGTGGACTTCCTGGCCGTCGGCGCGCTCACCCACTCCTCGCCGATCCTGGACATCGGCCTGGACCTGCGCGAGGCGGAGTAACGGCCATGCTGCTCACGATCGACGTCGGCAACACGCACACCGTCCTCGGCCTGTTCGACGGCGAGGACATCGTCGAGCACTGGCGCATCTCCACGGACGCGCGCCGCACGGCGGACGAGCTGGCGGTGCTGCTCCAGGGCCTGATGGGGATGCACCCGCTGCTCGGCGACGAGCTGGGCGACGGCATCGACGGCATCGCGATCTGCGCCACCGTCCCGTCGGTGCTGCACGAGCTGCGTGAGGTGACCCGGCGGTACTACGGCGACGTCCCCGCCGTGCTGGTCGAGCCGGGCGTGAAGACGGGCGTGCCGATCCTCACCGACAACCCCAAGGAGGTCGGCGCGGACCGGATCATCAACGCGGTCGCGGCCGTCGAGCTGTACGGCGGCCCGGCGATCGTCGTCGACTTCGGTACGGCGACCACGTTCGACGCGGTCTCCGCGCGCGGGGAGTACGTCGGCGGCGTCATCGCGCCCGGCATCGAGATCTCCGTGGAGGCGCTCGGCGTCAAGGGCGCGCAGCTACGCAAGATCGAGGTGGCCCGGCCGCGCAGCGTGATCGGCAAGAACACGGTCGAGGCCATGCAGGCGGGCATCGTGTACGGGTTCGCCGGGCAGGTCGACGGAGTGGTCGGCCGGATGGCCCGGGAGCTGGCCGGCGACCCGGACGACGTCACGGTGATCGCCACGGGCGGGCTCGCGCCGATGGTGCTGGGGGAGTCCTCGGTGATCGACGAGCACCAGCCGTGGCTGACGCTGATCGGGCTGCGGCTGGTGTACGAGCGGAACGTCTCGCGGCTGTGAGGTGCGGCCGGCGCCCTCGGTGGTGCCGGCCCCGCCCGTGGCACCGGACGGGGGAAACCGGAAGCGACACGCGCCGGGACAAGCGTTCCGATCCGTCACCTTTGTCCGATTAGCGATAGCGTCGCCGCATGCCCACGCCATACGGATCCCGCGGCGGCATGGCGTTCGGCGTGGAGGAGCTGCGTGTGCTCCGTCGCGCCCTCGCCCTCGCCCTCCACCCCGGCCACGCCTCCGCCGAGGACGTGCAGGACTGCTTCCGCCTCGCCGAGTCCCTCGACGAGGCGATGTGCGAGGGGGCCAGACTCCGCGCCTTCCTGGTGGCCGACCTGGGCCGGTACCGGGCCGCGCTGCCGGGCACCGCCGCCGGCTACCTCGCCCTCCTGGAGGAGGTCCTGGGAGCCGGGTACCGGCCCGCGCCGGACGACCTCGCCGCGCTGCGGGCACTGCGCGGGAACCCGGTGGCGGCGACGCTGCTGGAGCGCTGCCGCACGCTCGCCGAGCAGGACGTACGGGCCCGGTTCGCCCAGGGCGCGCGCAAGGTGCCGGCGCCCGCGGTGCCGTCCGCGCGGACGCGCCTGCTGGCCCTGGCGGGCGGCGCGGGGGAGCCGGGTGCGGCGGAGCGGGCCGAGGAGCCCGCCAAGCCCGAGCCGGAACCCGCGCCGGAACCCGCGCCGACCCCCGGGGAGCGGCCCGCGCCGGACGCGCCGAAGCGGCCCGTCCCCACGCCGGGAGAGGTCTTCCCACGCCGCAAGCCGGCGGAACCCCGGCAGCTCGCCGCGGGCTGACACGACCACGCGGCCCCCGCCCGCCCGGGCCTGCGGCGGCCGGCCGTGGTCTGGCCGCACCACGCGGCCCCTGCCTGTGCCGGGCCTCCGGCGGCCGGCCGTGGACTGAACCACCACGCGGCCCCCGCCCCGTGGCGGGCCTCCGGCGGCCGGCCGTGGTCTGGCGCCACTGCCCGGCCTGCCCGTGGCGGGCCCCCGGCAGCTCCCAGCGGGCCGGCACTGCCCGGCCCCCGCCCGTGCCGAACCCCGGCGGCTCGCCGGGGGGCTGGCACCAGCCCCCCGGCCCTCGGCCCCCGGCCCGTGCCGCGGCGCGGCGAGGGGCCCACCCCGCGCCGGTCCGGACGGGATCCGTGGCTACCCTGGTGGCATGGACTACGTCTCCGCGCTCGTGCCCCCGGTCGTCATGGCCGCGTTCTTCGTCGGTGTGGTCAGGGTGATCGTGAAGACCCAGGGCGGGGCCGCCAAGGCCAAGGAGGACGCGGCCGTCGACGCCGCCCTCGCACGCGTGGAGGGTGCGCGTCAGGCCCCCGCCGCCGGCGACGCCTGAGCAGCACACCCCTCCCCACCAGCGGCGCACCCCCTACCGGCGGCAGCCGCGGCCGTCGCGCGTCCTGCCGTACGCCGCCGAGCGCGCCCGGCACACGCCGGGTACGCGCCCGCCCGGACGTACGGCATCCCGGCACCCCGCGGAGCCTTCCGAGCCATAGGCCCTTTTTGTGCGTGTTTGCAGGCCTAGCGCACGTCCGGCACGCCATTGCCGGGATCTCCCACTATTGTTCTGAGCTGTGCCTCGCCCATTGGGAGAACTCGAAGACGCGGTGATGACGCGGGTGTGGAAGTGGAACCGCCCGGTGACCGTTCGGGAAGTCCTGGAAGACCTGCAGCAGGAACGGTCGATCGCGTACACCACCGTGATGACCGTTCTGGACAATCTCCATCAGAAGGGCTGGGTCCGCCGCGAGGCGGAAGGGCGGGCCTATCGATATGAGGCCGTGTCGACACGAGCCGCCTACGCGGCCGCCCTCATGAACGACGCCTGGTCGCAGAGCGACAACCCGGCCGCCGCTCTCGTCGCCTTCTTCGGGATGATGAGCGACGAACAGCGTCAGGCCCTCAGGGACGCCGTACGCATCGTCCAGGGACCGGAAGAAACCCGGCGGGCCCAGGAAGACCGCCGGGACGAGAACCCCGGCTCGGCAGAGGGGGCGGACGGGCGATAGCGTCCGTTCATGCCAGCAGAGCGTCCCGAAGTCCCCGCAAAAGCCCTGACCGTCCGACGGGCCCGGACCAGCGATGTCCCCGCCCTGCGCCACCTCCTCGACGCCTACGTCCGTGACCGCATCCTGCTCGACAAAGCCATGGTCACCCTTTACGAGGACATCCAGGAGTTCTGGGTCGCCGAACGCGACGACAACGCCGAGGTGGTCGGCTGCGGAGCACTGCACGTCATGTGGGAGGACCTCGCCGAAGTCCGCACTCTGGCGGTGAAGCCCGGACTGAGGGGTTCCGGCGTCGGTCACCGGCTGCTGGAGAAGTTGCTCCAGACAGCACGCTGGCTCGGCGTTCGCCGGGTTTTCTGCCTGACCTTCGAAGTGGACTTCTTCGGGAAGCACGGCTTCGTCGAGATCGGGGAGACGCCGGTCGACACCGATGTCTACGCCGAGCTGTTGCGCTCCTATGACGAGGGCGTCGCGGAGTTCCTCGGTCTCGAACGAGTGAAACCGAACACCCTGGGCAACAGCCGGATGCTTCTGCATCTGTGATCGTCATTGCCCGGGTGGCCTATGTCCGAAACGCGCATGTTTCCGGGCGGTGGTGGCCCGCTGAGTCACTCCCGGGGGTTTGTGTTTTTCCGGCAAAAGCGGTTTGCTTTCCGACGTAACGCAGTACTGCATATAACAGGGGCGGCGAAACGGCGGACGCCGCACACCCCTGGTCCTCAACGTTATCGATGAAAGGAAATGCGGTGGCACAGAAGGTTCAGGTCCTTCTTGTCGACGACCTCGACGGCGGCGAGGCGGACGAGACCGTGACGTTCGCGCTGGACGGCAAGACGTACGAGATCGATCTCACGACTGCCAATGCGGACAAGCTGCGCGGTCTTCTCGACCCCTATGTCAAGGGTGGTCGTCGTACCGGGGGCCGTGCTTCCGGTGGACGTGGAAAGGCGCGCGCCGCTTCCGGCGGCAACCAGGACACCGCGGCGATCCGCGCCTGGGCGAAGGAGAACGGTTACGAGGTCAACGACCGCGGCCGGGTTCCGGCATCCATCCGCGAGGCCTACGAGAAGGCCAACGGCTGATTCCGCCCGGAAACGGCCGGCCCGGCGCACGAGCGCCGCAGCCGGACACGGTGACACTGAGCTGCCACCGTGTCCAGCAGTCGTACGAGATCGGGGGCGCTACCCCCGCGCCCCACGGCCGGCATGGCCGGCAGCAAGGCCTCGACCCCGCGTCCCGGCCCAGGGGGCCGCAGCCACACGGCGGCCCCCTGCACGGCTCCCGCCCGTCCTGACATGACGGCTCCCGCGGGCGGCGGCGGGGCCTCCACCGTGTCGCCCGCGCCCAGCAGCCGCAGATCCAGCGTCACGGCGCCCCACTCCAGCCAGTCCAGCACCCCGGGCACCTCCTCCGCGCTGCCCGCCGCCAGCAGAAGCTCCATCCGGTCGCCGCGAAGGGCCACCGGGGAGCCCGGTGCGAGCCGCCGGAGCGCCTCGGTGCCCGCCTCGGCCGGCACGTCCAGCACGTCGAACCGCACCCCCGTACGCAGCCGCAGCGGCTGTCCGGGCACTGTCGGCCAGTCCAGATCGTTCTCGTACCAGTGCCGGGCCCGGGTGCCCGGTGCGTCCGGATCGAGGGGCCGACGGGGAAGGGGGACCGCGGAGGTGGTGAGGACCGAGCCAGCCATACCCGTGCAACCGCCTGGGGAGCCCCCGGGTTACGCTGGGTGCCCACTCGGCTGCGCCGGGTGCTGGATAACGAGGCGCATGGGGGTCCGGGGAGGCGCGAGGTTGTTCGCCCATAGCGGAGCGAACCGGTGCCCGCGGCATGGACTGTCAGTGCCTGCGGGTAAGACATGCCTAGTGGGAGGGGGCGACTTGCAGGAAGGGCCGTCTCACGTTCGCCATCGGCGTACTGGCGACTGGGGTAACTGCCTGGCCTGCGGGAACATCGTCTCGCACCATCGGGTTGGAGCAGATGTCGGCGTTCGGGGTCAGGAGGCCATCGACGGTGTCGGCAGTTGGAATGAGCGGTCCCCGCTTGCGGGACTAAGCTGCGGAAGGACAGGGAGGGGAAGTTCCCCCCACTGCCTGACCGCTCTGAGGAGCGATTAACGATGTTCGAGAGGTTCACCGACCGCGCGCGGCGGGTTGTCGTCCTGGCTCAGGAAGAAGCCCGGATGCTCAACCACAACTACATCGGCACCGAGCACATCCTCCTGGGTCTCATCCACGAGGGCGAAGGTGTCGCCGCTAAGGCCCTGGAGAGCCTCGGCATTTCGCTTGAGGCGGTCCGCCAGCAGGTGGAGGAGATCATCGGGCAGGGTCAGCAGGCCCCGTCCGGGCACATCCCCTTCACTCCCCGTGCCAAGAAGGTCCTGGAGCTGTCGCTCCGCGAGGCTCTTCAACTGGGTCACAACTACATCGGCACGGAGCACATCCTGCTCGGCCTGATCCGCGAGGGCGAGGGCGTCGCCGCCCAGGTCCTGGTCAAGCTGGGCGCTGACCTCAACCGGGTGCGGCAGCAGGTCATCCAGTTGCTCTCCGGTTACCAGGGCAAGGAGACCGCCACCGCCGGTGGCCCGGCCGAGGGCACCCCCTCGACCTCCCTCGTCCTGGACCAGTTCGGCCGGAACCTCACCCAGGCCGCCCGTGAGTCCAAGCTCGACCCGGTCATCGGGCGCGAGAAGGAGATCGAGCGGGTCATGCAGGTGCTGTCCCGCCGCACCAAGAACAACCCGGTGCTGATCGGTGAGCCCGGCGTCGGCAAGACCGCCGTCGTCGAGGGCCTCGCCCAGGCCATCGTCAAGGGCGAGGTGCCCGAGACCCTCAAGGACAAGCACCTCTACACCCTGGACCTCGGCGCCCTGGTCGCGGGCTCCCGCTACCGCGGTGACTTCGAGGAGCGCCTGAAGAAGGTCCTCAAGGAGATCCGCACCCGCGGCGACATCATCCTGTTCATCGACGAGCTGCACACGCTGGTCGGTGCGGGTGCCGCCGAGGGCGCCATCGACGCCGCCTCCATCCTGAAGCCGATGCTGGCCCGCGGTGAGCTGCAGACCATCGGTGCGACCACCCTGGACGAGTACCGCAAGCACCTGGAGAAGGACGCCGCCCTCGAGCGCCGCTTCCAGCCCATCCAGGTCGCCGAGCCGTCCCTGCCGCACACGATCGAGATCCTCAAGGGCCTGCGCGACCGGTACGAGGCGCATCACCGCGTCTCCATCACGGACGAGGCCCTGGTCCAGGCCGCCACCCTGGCCGACCGGTACATCTCGGACCGCTTCCTGCCCGACAAGGCGATCGACCTGATCGACGAGGCCGGCTCGAGGATGCGCATCCGCCGGATGACCGCGCCGCCGGACCTGCGCGAGTTCGACGAGAAGATCGCCGGCGTCCGCCGGGACAAGGAGTCCGCGATCGACTCGCAGGACTTCGAGAAGGCCGCCTCCCTGCGCGACAAGGAGAAGCAGCTCCTCGCCGCCAAGGCCAAGCGGGAGAAGGAGTGGAAGGCCGGCGACATGGACGTCGTCGCCGAGGTCGACGGCGAGCTGATCGCCGAGGTCCTCGCCACGGCCACCGGCATCCCGGTCTTCAAGCTGACCGAGGAGGAGTCCAGCCGCCTGCTCCGCATGGAGGACGAGCTCCACAAGCGGGTCATCGGCCAGATCGACGCCGTCAAGGCGCTGTCGAAGGCGATCCGCCGTACGCGTGCCGGTCTGAAGGACCCGAAGCGTCCGGGTGGCTCGTTCATCTTCGCCGGTCCGTCCGGTGTCGGTAAGACCGAGCTGTCCAAGGCGCTCGCCGAGTTCCTCTTCGGTGACGAGGATGCGTTGATCTCCCTCGACATGTCGGAGTTCAGCGAGAAGCACACGGTGTCGCGTCTCTTCGGTTCGCCCCCCGGCTACGTGGGCTACGAAGAGGGCGGCCAGCTCACCGAGAAGGTCCGCCGCAAGCCGTTCTCCGTCGTCCTCTTCGACGAGGTCGAGAAGGCCCACCCGGACATCTTCAACTCGCTGCTGCAGATCCTGGAGGACGGTCGCCTGACCGACTCCCAGGGCCGGGTCGTGGACTTCAAGAACACGGTCATCATCATGACGACCAACCTCGGCACCCGGGACATCTCCAAGGGCTTCAACCTCGGCTTCGCGGCCTCGGGTGACACGAAGACCAACTACGAGCGCATGAAGAACAAGGTCTCGGACGAGCTGAAGCAGCACTTCCGGCCCGAGTTCCTCAACCGTGTGGACGACGTCGTCGTCTTCCCGCAGCTCACGCAGGCCGACATCCTGCGGATCGTCGACCTGATGGTCGGCAAGGTCGACGAGCGCCTGAAGGACCGGGACATGGGCATCGAGCTCTCCCAGTCCGCCAAGGAGCTGCTGGCCAAGAAGGGCTACGACCCGGTGCTGGGCGCGCGTCCGCTGCGACGTACGATCCAGCGCGAGATCGAGGACACGCTGTCGGAGAAGATCCTCTTCGGCGAGCTGCGTCCCGGTCACATCGTGGTGGTGGACACCGAGGGCGAGGGCGACACCCACACCTTCACCTTCCGGGGTGAGGAGAAGTCGGCGCTGCCCGACGTCCCGCCGATCGAGCAGGCGGCCGGCGGTGCCGGACCGAACCTGAGCAAGGACGCGTAAGCGTCCGGCGGACAGGCCGAGCGAAGAAGGGGCCGGTGCCTACGGGCACCGGCCCCTTCCGCGTGCTCGGAGCCGCTCCCCCGGGACGTCCGCCCGGGGGAACAGGGCGGGCGACCGGCGCCGCGGCGGCACGTTCACGGGGCCGCGCGGGGGCGACGGCCGGCGTCATGCGGATGACGCCCCCCGCGTCGCGTACGGCTGCGCAGGCGCGGACGGGCGGGTCAGGACAACTGACCGTCGTAGTCGGGGAGCTTGAAGGTCTTCTCGGCGTGGCCGCCGGAGAGGTCGGTGGGGCTGTTGCCGATGTTCGCGATGATCGTGTAGCCGTCGTTCTCGATGCCGGCGCGCTGGGCTGTCTTGTAGGCGGCGACGTCCTTGAAGAGGTCCACGAGGCCGCGGACGTGGAGGCCGGCGACGTGGTAGCCGTCGTGTTCGAGGTTGTACTCGGTGGGCCAGTACAGGATGCCGGGGCGGGCGGTGACGAAGAAGAGGGAGACGCCGTGGTCCTGGGCGTACCGGGCGACGTCCAGGACGGGCGTGTTGGCCGGCTGGGGGTAGCTGAAGCCGAAGTCGGTCTCGAGCGCGGTGTTGTCGATGTCGAGGACGACGGCCTGCTTCTCGCCGGGCCGGGCGGCGGCGATGCGCTGCTTCAGGTACGGCAGGGCCTGGTCCATGACCTGCCGGCAGTCCTTCTGCCAGGTGGCGTGGTCGACCGCCGCGGCAGCGGTGGCGGAGCCGGCCGTGGGCTGTGTGCGGCCGGCCGCCTGGGCCGGGGCGGCCAGCGCCGCCAGGGAGGCCAGGGAGGCGGCGGTCAGGGAGACGGGGCGCGCCCAGGGGCGTCGGGTCATCGGTGGGGGTTCCTCTCACGTCCGTACGCGTGTCCGTACGCGTCCTGAATGTCAGGTGCATGATCTGAGATGAGGATGGCGCGAGGGGAACCGTAGGGTTACCGCACGGTAGGTGCCTAGAGGCCTGCGTCACTTTTCCGTGCCGGCCGGCCGGGGTGCCCGGTGATAAGCCGCACAGGCCATATGGGCCCTACTAAGTGTGCTAGTGCACCCAAATAAGAGGATAAAGCGGACATTTACGCCTAGGGTCGCCGACGGGAAAAGGCGTCGTCAGCGGGGGTGGCCAGGATCGGTGGGGTCTGTCAAGAAGTAGATGATTCTGCGGTCATCTACTACTTGTCGCCGTAGTGGGGCGTTTTGTCGGCTGCCGGGGCGCTCGGTTACCAAGGGATGGCTGCCCGGTCGGACGTCTGTACGCCGGGTGGGTCAATCGCTCCCGACTCCACGAGGTATCGATGTTCCAGCGCGCCACGTCCCGCTCTTCCCGTACGTCCTCGCTCCGCACCCGCGTGGCCGTCCTGGCTGCCGGCATCGGCGCCACGGCCGTGCTGGGTACCGGGGTCGCGTCCGCCGCCACGGCGTCCGCCGCCTCCTGGGTCGACCCGGTGAAGTCGTACACGCTGTCCGCGGGCTTCGACCAGGCCGGCAGCCACTGGGTCGCCAAGCACAGCGGTCAGGACTTCGCCGTGCCGACCGGCACCGGCGTCATGGCCGCGCACGGCGGCACCGTGGTCAAGGCCGGCCCCAACGGCGCCGGTGACGGTCCGGCGTACGGCAACGCCATCGTGATCAAGCACGGCAACGGCACGTACTCGCAGTACGCGCACCTGTCCCGGATCGACGTCAGGATCGGCCAGGTCGTCGCGACCGGCCAGCACATAGCCCTCTCGGGCTCCACCGGCAACTCCACCGGGCCGCACCTGCACTTCGAGATCCGTACGACCCCGAACTACGGCTCCGCCGTCGACCCGGTCTCCTTCCTGCACGCCAAGGGCGTGTCCGTCTGAGCTACTCCGTCCCGTGGGCGCCCCGGTGCGCCTGCGTGACCAGATCCAGGGCGACTTCGAGAACGGCCTCGCGCTTCTTCCCGGGGTCGCCTTCCAGGTCCTGCATCACGAACATCCCCGCGTGCAGCGTGAACATCGCGCTGACGCAGCGGACCTGCTCCACGAGCGGCGCCTCGGGGTCGATGATGATGTCCCTGAGGCCGCGCAGCCGGTCCTTGAAGGTGTCGCCGATGCGCAGTTCGCGCACGGTCGCCTGGTTCTCCTGCATGAAGCGGAAGAGCGGTTCCGCGCCCGCCAGAGCCTCGCTGTAGCGCCGTACGATCTCCTGCTTGGTCTCCAGGGTGTGCGGCTGCTGCCTGCCCCACTCGATGAGGGCCTCGATCGGCTGCGTCAGATCCTCGAAGAGGCTGACGGTGATCTCTTCCTTCGTCTTGAAGTGGTAGTACAGAGCCGCCTTGGTGACGTCGAGGCGCTCGGCGATCTCGCGCAGGGAGGTCTTCTCGTATCCCTGCTCCGCGAAGAGTTCGAGCGCCACGTCCTGGATGCGCTGGCGGGTGTTGCCGCGGCGCTGCTGCTTGGTGCCGTCCATGGTGACGCCCATCCTCGTACTCCTCGCGCTCCCGCGGAAACTTACTTGACGACCGGCTAGTGACAGGTCTACTTTTCCAGTGTACTGAACTAGCCGGGCGGCAAGTAAGTAGCTTGCCGCAGGGGGAGTGGGACGAGGATGGCGGAAGCGGTCGGAACTGTCACAGAGGGCAAACAGCCCAAGAGCGTGCGAGTGGTGCTGCTCGCACTGATGATCGCGATGATGCTCGCGATGCTCGACAACATGATCGTCGGTACGGCGATGCCGACGATCGTGGGTGATCTCGGCGGCCTGGAGCACCTGTCCTGGGTCGTCACCGGATACACCCTGGCCACCGCGGCCTCCACCCCGGTCTGGGGCAAGATCGGCGACATGTACGGCCGCAAGGGCGCGTTCCTCAGCTCGATCGTGATCTTCCTGATCGGCTCGGCGCTGAGCGGCATGGCCCAGGACATGGGCCAGTTGATCGGGTTCCGGGCCGTCCAGGGCCTCGGCGCCGGCGGCCTGATGGTCGGTGTCATGGCGATCATCGGCGACCTCGTGCCGCCGCGGGAGCGCGGCAAGTACCAGGGCATGATGGCCGGCATCATGGCGCTCGCCATGATCGGCGGACCGCTCGTCGGCGGCACCATCACCGACAACTGGGGCTGGCGCTGGGCCTTCTACATCAACCTGCCGCTCGGTGCGGTCGCCCTCGCACTGGTCACCGCCGTGCTGCACCTGCCCAGGAAGCGGTCCAAGGCGGGCATCGACTACCTCGGCGTCGTCCTGCTCACCGTGGGCATCACCTCCATCGTGCTGGTCACCACCTGGGGCGGGAGCGAGTACGCCTGGACCTCCGCGCGGATCATGGAGCTGATCGGCATCGGGGTGGCCACCCTGGTCGGGTTCGTGTTCTGGCAGACCAGGGCCGCCGAACCGGTACTGCCGCTGCACATCTTCCGGAGCCGCAACTTCACCCTGATGTCGCTGATCGGCTTCATCACCGGCTTCGTGATGTTCGGCGCCACCCTGTTCCTGCCGCTGTACCAGCAGGCGGTGCAGGGCGCCTCCGCGACCAACTCGGGCCTGCTGCTCCTGCCCATGCTCGGCGCGATGCTGGTGACCTCGATGGTCGCCGGACGGATCACCACCGGCAGCGGCCGGTACAAGATCTTCCCGATCGCCGGCGGCGCGCTGATGATCGTCGGGCTGTATCTGCTGTCACTGATGGACACGGGCACCACCCGCCTCACCTCCGGCCTCTACATGGCGGTGCTGGGTGCCGGCATGGGCTGCCTGATGCAGATCACCATGCTGGTCGCGCAGAACAGCGTGCAGATGAAGGACATGGGCGTGGCGTCCTCGTCCGCCACCCTGTTCCGCACCCTGGGCTCCTCCTTCGGCGTCGCCATCATGGGCGCGCTGTTCAACCATCGGGTCCAGGACGTCATGTCCGAGCGGGCCGGTGCGGTGGGTTCGAAGCTCACGGAGAAGTCGGCGCAGTTGGACGCGGCGAGCCTGGCCAAGCTGCCCAAGGCGGCCCGGGAGGCCTACCAGCACGCGGTGTCCGAGGGGACGCACTCCGCGTTCCTGCTCGGCGCCGTGATCGCGGTGCTGGTGCTGGTCGCGGCGCTGTTCGTCAAGGAGGTCCCGCTCAAGGGCGGACCGCAGAAGCCCGCCGCCGACGGCGGGGACGCGGTGCCGGCGCCCATGGCCGAGATCGTCTGACATCCGCACGCACACGAAGGCCCCGGGGCGACCGCCTCCGGGGCCTTCGTCGTGTACGCGCACCGCCCGGTGACGGTCCGGTCCGGCGGCCGGCCGGGTGGTCACTTGCCGAGGGGGCGCGGCAGCATCGGATAGCTTCCCGTGCTGGTGGGGGCGTGTTCGGGGAGCCAGAGGACGGCGACCGCGCCCTCCGAGGGAAGGCGGGCGGGCGCGCCCGCGGGCCGTACGTTGCGGAACGTCAGCCGGGCTCCGAGCACCCGCGCCTGGCCGGCCGCGATGGTCAGCCCCAGCCCCGTGCCCCTGCGCGCGGTCCTCGCTGCCGGTGCGGAACCGGCTCGGCCCCTCGGCGAGCAGCTCCTCGGGGAACCCGGGACCGTGGTCGCGGACCCGGATGACCCGGCCCTCCACGGTGACCTCTATGGGCGGGCGGCCGTGCCGGGCGGCGTTGGCGAGCAGGTTGAACAGCACCCGCTCCAGCCGCCGCGGGTCGGTGGTGACCTCCGACTCGTGCACCACCCGTACGGTGATGTCCGGGTCCTTGGCGGCCACCCGGCGGGCGACGAACTCGCCCAGCATGAGGTCCTGCAGCTCCGCCCGCTCCGAGGCCCCGTCCAGGCGGGCCACCTCCAGGACGTCCTCCACCAGCGTGCGCATCGCCTTCGCCCGGTCCAGCACCAGTTCCGTGAGCCGGCCGGGCGGTAGCAGTTCGGCGGCCGTGAGCAGGCCGGTGACGGGGGGTGCGCAGCTCGTGGGCGATGTCGGCGGTGACGCGCCGCTCGGCCTCCAGGCGCTGCTGGAGCGCGTCCGCCATGGCGTCCACCGCGCGGGCGAGGTCGTCGGTCTCGTCCCGTACGACGCCGCCGATGGCCTCCCGGACCCGGACGTCGGTCTCCCCCTTGGCGACCCGGTTCGCGGCGGCGGCCGCCTTGCGCAGCCGGCGGGAGAGCTGGCCGCCGATCAGCACGCCCAGCGCGCTGCCGCCGACCACGACCGCGACCGAGCCGATCACCAGGGCCTGGTCCAGGTCCTTCATGACGTTGCTGCTGCGGTCGGGCAGATGCAGGTGCACGGACAGCACGTGCCCGTTCTTCACCGGTACGGCCGCCCAGATGTCCGGCGCCCCGCCGTGTTCGGAAACGTCGCTGGCCCGGCGGCCCTGCTCGACCTTCTCGCGCAGCGCCACCGGCAGCTCCGGGTCGTCGGTCTTGACGTGGGGGAAGATCGGCCCCCGGTTCAGCTCGTAGTTGCGCTGGGCCAGCAGGAGGCGCTCGTTGGCCAGCTCGCGCGCGTTGTCCAGCATCGAGACGCGGGCCGCGTTGTGCACGACCAGGCTCAGCACGATCGCCACCAGGCCGGCCACCAGCGCGATCGCCGCGCTCAGCTTCCATCTGAGCCCGGTGCGCAGGCCCGCGCGCTCCATGCGCCGGACCGGGTACCGAAGAATCCCCCGCATACCGTCGCTCCGCTCAGGCCTTCAGCTTGTAACCGAAGCCGCGGACCGTCTCGATGCGGTCCTGGCCGATCTTCTGCCGCAGCCGTTGCACATGCACGTCGACGACCCGGGTGTCCCCGCCCCAGCCGTACTCCCACACGCGTTCCAGCAGCTTGTCCCGGGAGAGCACGGAGCCGGGCGCGGAGGAGAACTCCAGCAGCAGCCGCATCTCGGTCGGGGTCAGCGCCACCGGCTGCCCGGCCCGGCGCACCTCCATGCCGTCGGTGTCGATGTACAGGTCCCCGAAGGCCAGCGTGCCGCCGGCGACGGCGGACGCGGCATCCCCGGCCTGCGCGGAGCCGCCGGCGTGCCCGAAGCGGCGCAGTACCGCACGGATCCGGGCGACCAGGACGGCACCGTCGAACGGCTTGGTCACGTAGTCGTCGGCGCCCGCCTCCAGGCCGAGGACGACGTCGATGGAGTCGGCACGCGCCGACAGCATGATGACCGGCACCGTCGACTCGTCGCGGATACGGCGGCACAGGCTGACGCCGTCCAGCCCCGGGACCATGACGTCCAGCAGCGCGATGTCGGGCCGGTCCGCCCGGAACGCGGCCAGGCCCGACAGGCCGTCGGGCATGGCGGTGACCGCGAAGCCGTCCCGCTCCAGGGCGAGTTGTGTGGCCTCGCGGATGACGTCGTCGTCCTCGACGAACAGGACGTGGGTCTGGTCTGCCATCCCGGTGCTCTCAGTCCTCGTGGTGTGCGTGTGGGCGGTCAGTTGTCCGGCACGGGCGTCGGGCCCCCGCCTGCGGACTTGCTGTACTCGTTGCGGGTGGGCTTGCCCTGGACGAACCGTCCCGTCCGCCACGTGTAGGGGGTCACGATCTCACCGGACGGGCTGGAGATCGGGTCGCCCTGCTCGTAGTACTGCCGGGTCACCGACAGGACGCCCTGGTCGATCTCCGCGTAGACCGGGGACTCCTCGCTCTTGAAGACGTTCGTGAACGCGCCGCCGTCCTTCCGGTACACGTACGAGCCGACACCGACCGCGTCGGCGCAGGTCAGCACGTTGACGACGACATCGTCCACCGGGCCGCCGGTCAGGTTGCCGTAGGAGACGTCGACCGGGTACTCGTCGCCGTCGCAGGGTTTCAGCTCCCGCTTGACCGCCCCCGACACCTCGGGATCGTGCATGAGCAGCGCCACGGGATCCACCCGCCGGTACGTCCCGGACGGGCTGGGGGCGGGGGAGGCGACGGCTCCCGCCATTGCCGAGGCGTGCGCCGGGCCCTCGTCCCGCGCACCCGTGCCCCCGCTGCCGCACGCGGCGACGAAAAGGGCGAGGGCGGCGAGCGCGGCCCCCACCGCGATCACCGCCTGTGTACTGCCTAGGACCCGGTCGGGTCCGGCCCCGGTCAGGCCGCGCAACGCTCCCGCTCCTCACGCTCCAGCGCGCGTGCGTCCAGATCGCGGGCCTCCAGCTCCTCACGGAGCCGGGCGAGCGCCCGGTGCAGCGTGCTCTTGACCGTTCCGGCCGACATGCCGAGGGCAGCGGCCGTCTCCTCCGTGGACATCTGCTCCCAGTGTCGCAGCACCACGACACTGCGCTGCTTCGGAGCGAGCACCTTCATGACGTCCATCAGCAGGGCGCGGTCGGCGTGCTGCTCGGTGGAGTCGTCCACACGGGCGTCCGGGAGCTGCTCGGTGGGGACCTCTTCCAGCTTGCGGGCACGCCACCACTCGGTCCGCGTGTTGATCATGACCCGCCGCAGATAGGCGTCGGCGAGCCGCTTGTCGGCGATGCCCTCCCAGCGGCCGTACGTCCGTACCAGCGCGGTCTGGAGCAGGTCCTGGGCGTCGACGGGGTCCGGCACCAGTCGCCGCGCACTGCGCAGCAGTGCGTCCTGCCGGGTACGGACGTACTCCTCGAATTCGAGCACCTCGCCCTGCGCCATGATCAACCGCCTCCGTTCCCCGTTGTCCTCCGGGCCGCTGCCCGAAGTCCTGCCGTTCCCGTGACCGGTGGTCCGCCGGGCACGAAGAAGAAGCTACGGAGCGGTTGTCACGGGGCTGTGCGGACCAGACGGCGGCTGGCAATCGGCTATCCGTCGGTTGTGTAACGAAAGCCGGAACGGGGTAGAGGGGGCAGCCCACTTGACCGAGTTGCCAGTATTTGTCCGGATCAGAGTGTCGTAACCGACACCCGTGGGCTGTGGCATGCCTGTGCGTCAGCCCAGCGGCAGCCGATACAGCCCCCCCGGCAACGGCTCCACCAGACCGTCCGCGACCAGCCCGTCGAGCGCGCGGGCCCGCTGCACCGGCTCGTGCCACACCCGGTCGAGCGCCGCCTGCGGCACCGGCGTGTGCGCCTCCCGCAGCACGGCCAGCAGCTTGCCGCGCACCTGCCGGTCGGTACCGGCGTACGTCTGCCCGCGGCGCGGCGGCCCCGTGTGCTCCGGTTTGCCCGCGAGGCGCCAGGCGCACCGCTCGGCGATCGGACACCGCTGGCACCCCTCATTCTTCGCCGTGCACACCAGCGCGCCCAGCTCCATGGAGGCGGCGGCCCACCGGGCGGCGGTCCGCTCGTCCTCCGGCAGCAGCTCCCGGGCCAGCCGCCGCTCGGCGGCCGTCGTGGCGTTCGGCGGGTACCGCACGCCCGTCACCGCCCGCGCCAGAACCCGGCGCACATTGGTGTCCAGCACCGCGTGCCGCTGCCCGTACGCGAACGACGCCACCGCGGCGGCCGTGTACTCGCCGATGCCGGGCAGCGCGAGCAACTGTGCGTGGTCCGTCGGCACGTCCCCGCCGTGCCGTTCCGTTATGGCGACCGCGGCACCGTGCAGGCGCAGGGCGCGGCGCGGGTAGCCGAGCCGGCCCCAGGCGCGCACCGCCTCGCCCGGCGCCTCCTCGGCGAGGTCGGCGGGGCGCGGCCAGCGGGTCAGCCATGCCTCGTAGACGGGCAGCACCCGGTTCACCGGCGTCTGCTGGAGCATGAACTCGCTGACCATCACGCCCCACGGGCCCGCCTCCGGGCGGCGCCAGGGGAGGTCGCGGGCATGGGCGTCGAACCAGGTGATCACGGGGGCGTGGAGCATCTCAGTCATGGCCTTCCGATCCTGCCACGGCTGGGCGGACATGGTGGGTGACGGCGCGGTGACCGAGCGTGGCACGCCGGGAAGAACCGTGCCGGTGACGGCAGTTACCGGAATGATGATCCGGAAAAGTTCTTGGGCGCGCGGCGGGTGACGCGAGCGAGCGCGGTGATCTCTCGTACAGTTTGCGCCGTGGGATCTCTGCGCAATCCGGTCGGGCCGCTTCCCTCCTCCATCTACTGGCGTCGGAGGGCCGTACTGCTGTCCGTGATCGCCCTGTTGGTGCTGGTGGTCACGTTGATCGTCGCGCTCGGCGGCGGGGGCGGCAAGAAGGACACCGGCGGGTCCGACGGCAAGAATCCCGCGCACACGATCACGCCCGGACCGTCCGACTCCGAGTCCGGGCCCGCGTACAGCCAACACCCGGGCGGGCGCGACGAGTCGGGAGGCGGCGGCTCCGGCGGCACCGGTCCGGGTTCCGGGTCCGGTTCCGGTGACGGTTCCGGCGGGGAGGGCGGCTCGGACGGGTCGGACGGGTCGGGTGACGGCTCCGCCGGGTCCGGCGGCGGCTCGGGTCCCGGCTCGGCCGGCGGTCACGTCGGTACGGGTGACGCCCTCCCGGCGTCCTCCTCGCTGCCCGACTGCACGGCTCAGGCGGTGCGGTTGAGCCTGCGCAGTGTGCGCAACTCCTACTCGCCCGACCAGACACCGACGTTCGAACTCGCCGCCAGGAACAGCTCGTCCGCCGACTGCAAGACCGATCTCGGCCCGAAGAACGCGGTGTTGACGATCACCCCGGCCGACAAGGACGACGCCTACTGGTCGTCGGCCGACTGCCCCGACGGCGCGGGACACCTGACGTTCCGGGTGCCCGCGGGCAAGAGCGTGACGTACACCGTGAAGTGGGACCGCAAGCCGAGCACCCCGCACTGCGCGACGCCCTCCGCGGGCTCCGCCAAGGCGGGCACGTACCTGCTGGAGGCGAAGGCCCCGGGGTTCGCCAAGGCACAGGCCTCGTTCGTGCTGTCCGCCGACTAGGCACCGCGGGCGGGGCTCCGCCGGGGAGGACCGGGGAACGGCCGGAGGCCGGTCACGGCCGCCTCGACCGGACCCGGGGAACCGTGCGGGCGCCGACGGCGGGCCCGCGGGCGGCGCAGGAGCGGAGGGCGGCAGACAGGCCGACGCAGGACCGTGCGGCGGCGGACCGGCTGACGGCGGACCGTGCGGCGGCGGATCTCAGACGTACCGCTCGAGGATCGAGGACTCCGCCAGACGGGACAGACCCTCCCGCACGCTCCGCGCCCGGGCCTCACCGACGCCGTCGACCGTCTGCAGGTCGTCGACGCTCGCGGCCAGCAGCTTCTGGAGACCACCGAAGTGCTCCACCAGGCGGTCGATGATCGCGCCGGGCAGGCGTGGAACCTTTGCCAGGAGCCGGAAGCCGCGCGGCGACACCGCGGAGTCCAGCGTCTCGGGGGAGCCGGTGTAGCCCAAAGCCCGCGCCACGGTGCCCAGTTCGAGCAGTTCCGCGTGGCTGAGGGCGTCCAGCTCGGCCAGTGCCTCCGCGACCGTACGGGACCGCTTCGGCGTCGGCTCGGGCACGTAGTCCCGGACGACCAGCTCACGGTCGGGCTCCACCCCGGCGATCAACTCCTCGAGCTGGAGCGAGAGAAGACGGCCGTCCGTGCCCAGCTCGACCACGTACTCGGCGATCTCGGTGGCGATGCGGCGGACCATCTCCAGGCGCTGCGCGACGGCCGACACGTCCCGGACCGTCACCAGATCCTCGATCTCCAGCGCCGACAGCGTGCCCGCGACCTCGTCCAGCCGGAGCTTGTACCGCTCCAGCGTGGCGAGCGCCTGGTTGGCGCGGGAGAGGATCGCCGCCGAGTCCTCCAGGACGCGCCGCTGACCGTCCACGTACAGGGCGATCAGCCGCATCGACTGGGAGACGGAGACCACGGGGAAACCGACCTGCTTGCTCACCCGGTCCGCCGTACGGTGCCGGGTGCCCGTCTCCTCCGTGGGGATCGTCGGATCCGGCAGTAGCTGGACGCCCGCGCGCAGGATCTTCGACAGGTCCGAGGAGAGCACGATGCCACCGTCGAGCTTGCACAGCTCACGCAGCCGGGTCGCGGTGAACTCGACGTCCAGCACGAACCCGCCCGTGCACATCGCCTCGACCGTCTTGTCGGAACCGAGCAGGATGAGCCCGCCCGTGTTGCCGCGCAGGACGCGCTCGAGGCCGTCCCGCAAGGGGGTGCCGGGTGCCACGGCGCTCAACGAGGCGCGCATCAGGCCGTCGGAACCGGCACTCCCACCGGACTTGCCGGGAGCTGCTGCCCGGTCGTTGGCTGCCACTGCACTCCTCCGGTCGCGGGTTCTGAGGCGCTCCCGTCCCGGCACGCGGTTCGTACGGACGGGCGAGACCTGCGCAAAGTCTACCGGCGCTCCTCCGCCTCCCGTGGGGCCTCTCGGCGACGCGAGCGCGGCAGCACCCGCAGCGCGTCTCCCATGTCGGCCACCTCCACGACCTTCATGCCCTCCGGGACCTTGCCGGGATCGGTCGGTACGAGCGCGTGCGTGAAGCCCAGCCGGTGCGCCTCGGAGAGCCTGCGCTGCACGCCCGTGACCCTTCTGACCTCACCCGCGAGCCCGACCTCGCCGATGGCGACCAGGTTCTTCGGCAGCGGGGTGTCACTGGCGGCGGAGGCGAGGGCGAGCGCGATGGCGAGGTCGGCGGCCGGCTCCGACAGCTTCACGCCGCCGACCGTCGCCGAGTAGATGTCCCGCTTGCCGAGGGCGCTGATCCGGCCGCGCTGTTCCAGGACGGCCAGCATCATCGACACCCGCGAGGTCTCCAGGCCGGACGTCGTCCGGCGCGGGGAGGGGATCTGTGAGTCGACGGTCAGCGCCTGCACCTCGGCCACCAGCGGGCGCCGGCCCTCCAGGGTGACAGTCAGGCAGGTGCCCGGGACCGGCTCGGCCCGGCGGGTCAGGAACAGGCCGCTCGGGTCGGTGAGGCCCGTGATGCCCTCGTCGTGCAGCTCGAAGCAGCCCACCTCGTCCGTCGCTCCGTAGCGGTTCTTCACCCCGCGGACCAGGCGCAGGCGCGCGTGCCGGTCGCCCTCGAAGTGCAGGACGACGTCCACCAGGTGTTCGAGGAGGCGGGGGCCGGCGATGGCGCCGTCCTTGGTGACGTGTCCCACGAGCAGGGTGGACATACCGCGCTCCTTGGAGGCCCGGATCAGGGCACCGGCGACCTCCCGGACCTGGGCCATGCCGCCGGGCGCTCCCTCGATCTCCGGGGAGGCGACCGTCTGCACCGAGTCGAGGACGAGCAGGGACGGCTTCAGCTCGTCCAGATGGCCGAGGACGGCGGACAGGTCGGTCTCCGCGGTCAGATACAGGTGGTCGTCGAGCGCACCGATGCGGTCGGCACGCAGCCGCACCTGGCTCGCCGACTCCTCACCGGTCACATAGAGGGTGCGGTGCTCGGCGCTCGCGGCCTTGGCGGCCACGTCCAGCAGCAGGGTGGACTTGCCGACGCCCGGCTCGCCGGCGAGCAGCACGACCGCGCCGGGGACGAGGCCGCCGCCGAGCACCCGGTCCAGCTCGGGCACACCGCTCGAGCGGGCGGTGGCCTGCCGGCCGTCGACCTGGCCGATGGGCAGCGCGGAGGTGGTGACCCGGCCCGGCGCGGTCGTCCGGACCGCGGGCGCGCCGTACTCCTCGACCGTGCCCCACGTCTGGCACTCGGGGCAGCGGCCGAGCCACTTGGCCGTCTGCCAGCCGCACTCGGTGCAGCGGTAGGACGGGCGGTCCTTGGTGGTCTTGGTACGGGCAGCCATGCGGAAACCGTAGCCCGCGGCACTGACAACGGGGCACGGACCGGGGCACGCACCGGATCACGGAGGGGATCACGGAGGGCGGACGAGCGCGGAAGAGGACCCGGGGACGGCGGTCGGTGGGCCGGTCCCGGCCGGCGCCCAGGGCGGTCGAGCCGCGGAACGAAGGGTCCCTGTCCCCTTTTGAGGGATCGTTTCACCCGTACGAAGTAAAAGTGCTCAAGGTTCCGGAAGGGGCGCTCCGACGGCGCCTACGGTCGCACGGGTGATGAGCAGCAGTCCGGAGACCACCACCCGCACGGCCGGCGCGCACCGGGCGCAGCGAGAGTCGCGTGAGTCACGTGACTCGCATGAGGCGCGGGGAGCGCGACGCGAGGCGCGGGAGGCACGAGAGGCGCGTGACCGCGCCGCGGCGCGCGCCCTCGCGCAGCGCACGCCGGCGTGTCACGAGCCGTATCTGGACGGTCTGTTCACCTACTGCCTGTCCGTCCTGTGCGACCACGACGCGGCCACCGCCGCCCTCGGCGACGTCCTCGCCCTGGCCGAGCGGCGCGCGCACCGGGTCCCCGAGGCCGCCGGCGACCACAGGGCCTGGCTGTACGCGCTGGCCCGCTGGGCGTGCCTGCGCAAGCTGGCCGAGGCCAAGCAGAGACGTCAGGCCACGCACGCGGCGGGCCGCGCCGGGGGCGGGAGGGGAACCGGGAACGGCGGCACCGAACCGGCCGTCGCGCCGGAGGACCAGGAGCGGCGGCGCCGCGAGCTGGCCCTGCTGGCCTGGCCGGAGGCGGCCGGCACCACCCCCGAGCAGCGCGAGGCACTGGAACTCGCCGTCCGTCACCACCTCGCCGCCGCCGAGGTGGCCGCCGTCCTCGGCATGGAACCGGCCGCCGCGCGCGAGCTGCTCGCCTCCGCGGCCTGCGAGGTCGAGCGCACCGGCGCGGCCCTGGCCGTGGTCCAGGCCGGCGGCTGCCCGAGCGTGGCCCACCTCACCGGCGACAGCCAGATGGTGCTCAGCGCGGCCGTACGGCGCGAGCTGGTCCGGCACGTCGACGACTGTCCGCGCTGCCGCCGCACCGCCGAGCGCACCGCCCCCGGCCGCTGGCCCGGCGCCACGGTCACCCCGGCCGAGCTGCCCGTCCTGGAGGCCCCGCGCGCGGATCTCCGCACGGCCCTCGCGCACCACCCACGCGCGCGGGGCGCGGCCGTACCGCGTTTCGACCGGCGCGGCTTCCCCATGGACCCCAAGGACCGCGCGGCCCGCCGCGACCGCCTCCGCGCGCGTGCCGTCACCACGACGGTGGTCGCCACGGTCGTGGCCGCGCCCGTCCTCGCCCTCTGGGCCGCCTACCGGGGCGGGGCCGTCGGGGACGACGACGGCCGCTCCGCGACCGCGCACGAGGCCCAGGGACCCGACGTGCTCGGCAACGACCCGGCCGGCGGCTACCAGAACGCGGGCAACGCCAGCGGTAAGCCGGGCGCCCGGCACGGCAAGGGCGGCAAGGCGGACGTCTCCGTGGAGGTCGTCAGCGTCGGCGGGGCGGACGGCGAGGGCGCCGGCCGGCTCTCGGTCGGCGCCGCCAACGACGGCGACACGACCCTGATCACCCTCACAGCCTCCGGCGCCTCCGAGGTCCGCTGGTCGGTGTCCACGCCGGCCGCCTGGCTCTACTTCAGCCGGTCCTCGGGAACCCTCCGGCCGGGCCAGACGTTCACGATCAAGGTGTACGTCGACCAACTGCGCGAGCCGTCCGGCCACTGGCACGCGCAGGTGGCGGTGGCCCCGGCGGGCGCGGTGGTCTCCATCGACGGCTACGGCTCGGCACCGAGCCGTCCGGCACCCCGGCCGTCCGCCACGCCCCCCTCGGCCCCGCCGAGCACACCTCCCACCGAGCCGCCCACGACCCAGTCCCCACCCCCCCACGGACCCGACCCCCACCCCGACCACCCCACCCCCCACCGACCCCACGCCCCCGACTCCCACCCCGACCGACACGGACCCCCCGAGCCCGACGGACACGTAGACCCCGGGGGACGACGGAGCCGTCCGGGGGACGCGTGGAACCGCGGCCAGGGTGGTCCGAGGCGGAGCGGGGCAGAGCGGTCGGAGAGGGAGCCGGGCAGAGGCGGCCCGGGGCACCCGAGGCGGCCCGGGGCCCGAGGCGGACCGTGGCCCCGGGCCGGGCCATGGCACGTGTGGGCCGCGGTCGCTACCGGGGGTGGGTCGGCCGGGTGGGGAGCCAGGAGGGGAAGTTGCGACGCCAGTCGCTGTTCGCACAGCTCGACCAGGCGGTCGTAGCCGGCCTTGCCCATCAGCTCGGTCAGTTCGGCCCGGTAGGAGACGTACACCGGATCCCCCGCCCCGTGGGCCGAGGTCGCCGAGGTGCACCACCAGTGCAGGTCATGGCCGCCCGGACCCCAGCCCCGGCGGTCGTACTCACCGATGGACACCTGGAGCACGCGCGTGTCGTCCGGCCGGTCGATCCAGTCGTACGTCCGCCGGATCGGTAGCTGCCAGCACACGTCCGGTTTGGTCTCCAGCGGCTCCCGGCCCTCCTTCAGCGCGAGGATGTGCAGCGAGCACCCCATGCCGCCCGCGAACCCGGGCCGGTTCTGGAAGATGCACGAGCCCTGGAAGGGCCGCGTCTGCCGGGACCCCTCCTCGTCCTCGGAGATCCAGCCGCCGCTGAGGCCCTCGGCGTGGTGCTGCCAGATGTCCGGGGTGAGCCGGGCCACATGCTCGGCGACCCGCTTCTCGTCGTCCTCGTCGGAGAAGTGCGCCCCCAGCGAGCAGCAGCCGTCGTCCGCGCGGCCCGCCTGGATGCCCTGGCAGCCGCTGCCGAAGATGCAGTTCCAGCGAGAGGTCAGCCAGGTCAGGTCGCAGCGGAAGACCTGCTCCTCGTCCGCGGGGTCGGGGAACTCCACCCACGCGCGCGCGAAGTCGAGCCCCTTCTCGTCGCTCACCTTCGCCCCCTTGGGAGTCTTGTCGGCCTTGCGAACCTTGTCCGTCTTTTTCGGCTTTGCGGACTTCGCCTTGTTCGTCTTTGGCACCTGTCCAGGGTAAGTGGCCCGGGCCCGCTTGGGGGACCGAGGACCGGCGTTGTGGCAGTAGCGTTTCCGTCCATGAGACTCGGTGTCCTGGACGTGGGTTCGAACACGGTGCATCTGCTGGTGGTGGACGCCCACCCCGGCGCGCGCCCGCTGCCCGCGCATTCGCACAAGGCCGACCTCCGGCTCGCCCAGCTCCTCGACGACAGCGGTGCCGTCGGCGACGAGGGCGTCGACAGGCTGATCGCCGTCGTACGGGACGCGCTCCAGGCCGCCGAGGACAAGGGCGTCGAGGACCTGCTGCCGTTCGCGACCTCCGCCGTCCGTGAGGCCACCAACGCCGACGACGTCCTCACGCGCGTGGCCGACGAGACCGGCGTACGCCTCCAGGTCCTCGCCGGCGCGGAGGAGGCCCGGCTCACCTTCCTCGCCGTACGCCGCTGGTTCGGCTGGTCCGCCGGAAAGCTGCTGGTCCTGGACATCGGCGGCGGTTCCCTGGAGATCGCCTACGGCATGGACGAGGAGCCGGACACGGCCGTCTCCCTGCCGCTGGGCGCCGGTCGTCTCACCGCCGGCTGGCTGCCCGGTGACCCGCCCGCTCCGGAGGAGGTCCGCGCCCTGCGCCGGCACGTCCGCACGGAGATCGCCCGCCACGTCGGTGAGTTCAGGCGCTTCGGCGCCCCCGACCACGTGGTCGCCACGTCCAAGACCTTCAAGCAGTTGGCCCGCATCGCCGGTGCCGCCCGCAGCGCCGAGGGCCTCTACGTCCAGCGTGAACTCAAGCGCGAGTCCCTGGAGGCCTGGGTCCCCCGCCTCGCCGGCATGACGACCGACCAGCGGGCGGAACTCCCCGGTGTCTCGGAGGGCAGGGCGGGCCAGCTCGTCGCGGGCGCCCTGGTGGCCGAGGCCGTGATGGACCTGTTCGGCGTGGAGAGCCTGGAGGTCTGCCCGTGGGCCCTGCGCGAGGGCGTGATCCTGCGGCGTCTGGACCACATGGGATCCGCGTAGCGGCCCGGGCGGCGCGGGCCCCGGGGGTGAGCACCAGGCCGCCGAGTCCGCCCGCATGGCATACCTCACAACGGCGAACCGGCACCCGGCACCCGGGCCGCCCCACGCCGTAAGGTGACGGACGTGGGTGAACCAACGGACGTGCGCATCGCGCTGTCGACCGCCTCCGTCTACCCGGAGTCGACGGCGACGGCCTTCGAGATCGCCGCACGCCTCGGCTACGACGGTGTCGAGGTCATGGTGTGGACCGATCCGGTCAGTCAGGACATCGAGGCGCTGCGCCGCCTGTCGGACTACCACGGCATCCCGGTCCTGGCGGTCCACGCCCCCTGCCTGCTGATCACCCAGCGGGTCTGGTCGACCGACCCATGGACCAAGCTCCAGCGGGCCCAGGCGGCGGCGGAGAAGCTGGGGGCGTCCACCGTCGTCGTGCACCCGCCGTTCCGCTGGCAGCGGCAGTACGCCCGGGACTTCGTCGACGGGATCTGGCGGATGGCGAACGAGACGGACGTACGGTTCGCCGTCGAGAACATGTACCCGTGGCGCTACCGCGACCGCGAGATGCTCGCGTACGCCCCCGACTGGGACGTCACCAACGACGACTACCGGCACTTCACGATCGACCTCAGCCACACGGCGACGGCCCGTACCGACGCCCTGGACATGGTCGGCCGCATGGGAGACCGGCTCGGGCACGTGCACCTCGCCGACGGCCGCGGCTCCGCCAAGGACGAGCACCTGGTGCCCGGCCGCGGCACCCAGCCCTGCGCCGAGCTGCTGGAGCGCCTCGCGCTCACCGGCTTCGACGGGCACGTCGTGATCGAGGTCAACACCCGGCGGGCGATGTCCGGCGCCGAGCGCGAGGCCGACCTCGCCGAGGCCCTGGAGTTCACGCGCAAGCACCTGGCCTCGGCGGCCGTACGGGTGCCCCGGGGATGAACGGGACCACCCCCCGCCGCCGTGGCCGCCCTCCGCGCACCGAGGCCGCCGGCACCCGCGACCGCATCCTGACAGCCGCCCGCGAGGAGTTCTCCGCGCGCGGCTACGAGAAGACGTCCGTCCGCGGCATCGCCAAGGCGGCCGGTGTGGACCCGGCGCTCGTCCACCACTACTTCGGCAGCAAGGAGCAGGTCTTCGAGGCGGCCGTGGAGGTGGCCTTCGCCCCCGCCCTGAACGCGTCGGACGCGGTGGCCGACGGCCCGCCGGACGGCGTCGGGGAACGGCTGACCCGCTTCGTCCTCGGTGTGTGGGAGAACCCCGCGACCCGTACCCCGCTGCTGGCGATCGTGCGCTCGGCCGTCAACAACGACACCGCCGCCGCCGTCTTCCGCCGCCTGATCGCCGCCCAGTTGATGCGCCGCATCGCCGCCCCGCTGGACCTGCCGGACGCCGAGCTGCGCGCCGAGCTGGCGGCGGCGCAGTTGGTGGGGACCGCGATGCTGCGGTACGTGATCAGGCTGGAGCCCCTGGCCTCCGCGGACCTGGAGCAGCTCGTCGCGCGGCTGGCACCGGTCGTACAGCACCACCTGACGGCCGCCTGAACCCCCGTGCGGGCGGTACGGCATCCCGTGCGGGCCGTGCCGCGCCGGAATCCCCATCCCGCATTCCGGACACTTGTGTCCACGGTTCGGAGGGGCGGCGTACGCTCGAAGAGAGTCAGAACTCTCTGGTCTCTTCTCCAGAAGGTCTTCGAAGGAGCGAGCGACGATGCCCGAGCTGAGGTCCCGCACAGTCACCCACGGACGCAACATGGCGGGCGCCCGCGCCCTTATGCGCGCTTCGGGTGTACCCGGTGCGGACATCGGCCGGAAGCCGATCATCGCCGTGGCCAACTCCTTCACCGAGTTCGTGCCGGGCCACACCCACCTCCAGCCGGTCGGCCGGATCGTCAGCGAGGCGATCACAAAGGCCGGCGGCATCCCGCGCGAGTTCAACACGATCGCCGTGGACGACGGCATCGCCATGGGCCACGGCGGCATGCTCTACTCGCTGCCCTCCCGCGACCTGATCGCCGACTCCGTCGAGTACATGGTCGAGGCCCACTGCGCCGACGCCCTGGTCTGCATCTCCAACTGCGACAAGATCACCCCGGGCATGCTCATGGCGGCGCTGCGCCTGAACATCCCGACGGTCTTCGTCTCCGGCGGCCCGATGGAGTCCGGCCGCGCCACCCTCGTGGACGGCACGGTCCGCACGCTCGACCTGGTCGACGCGATCTCCGACGCCGTCAACGACAAGATCTCCGACGAGGACATCCTCCGGATCGAGGAGAACGCCTGCCCGACCTGCGGCAGTTGTTCCGGCATGTTCACCGCCAACTCGATGAACTGCCTCACCGAGGCCATCGGCCTCTCCCTCCCCGGCAACGGCTCGGTCCTGGCCACCCACACCGCGCGCAAGCGGCTCTACGTCGACGCGGCCCGCACGGTCATGGACATCACCCGCCGCTACTACGAGCAGGACGACGACACGGTCCTGCCCCGTAACGTCGCCACCTTCCAGGCCTTCGAGAACGCCATGGCCCTGGATATCGCGATGGGCGGCTCCACCAACACGATCCTGCACCTGCTGGCCGCCGCCCAGGAGGCGGGCGTCCCCTTCGGCCTGGAGGAGATCGACGCCGTCTCGCGCCGCGTCCCCTGCCTGGCGAAGGTCGCCCCGAACGTCGCGAAGAACCGCACGTACTACATGGAGGACGTGCACCGCGCCGGCGGCATCCCCGCCCTGCTCGGCGAACTGCACCGCGCCGGCCAGCTCAACGAGGACGTCCACGCCGTCCACAGCCCGTCCCTCGCCGACTGGCTGAAGACCTGGGACGTCCGCGCCGGCTCCCCGTCCACCGAGGCGGTCGAGCTGTGGCACGCGGCCCCCGGCTGCGTCCGCTCCGCCGAGGCCTTCTCCCAGTCGGAGCGCTGGGAGGCCCTGGACGACGACGCCGAGAACGGCTGCATCCGCTCCGCCGAGCACGCGTACTCCAAGGACGGCGGCCTCGCGGTCCTGCGGGGCAACCTCGCCGTCGACGGCTGCGTGGTCAAGACCGCCGGCGTCGACGAGTCGATCTGGACCTTCGAGGGCCCGGCGGTCGTCTGCGAGTCCCAGGAGGAGGCCGTCCAGCGGATCCTCACCCAGGAGGTCAAGGACGGCGACGTCGTCGTCATCCGCTACGAGGGCCCCAAGGGCGGCCCCGGCATGCAGGAGATGCTCTATCCGACCTCGTACCTGAAGGGCCGCGGCCTCGGTAAGACCTGCGCCCTGATCACCGACGGCCGGTTCTCCGGCGGCACCTCCGGCCTGTCCATCGGCCACGCCTCCCCCGAGGCGGCCTCCGGCGGCACGATCGCCCTCGTCCAGGACGGCGACCGCATCCGCATCGACATCCCGGGCCGCACCATCGAACTGCTGGTGGACGAGGCGGAGCTGGCCCGCCGCGAGCAGGCGCTGAACGGCGTGTACGCCCCGAGGAACCGCGACCGCAAGGTCTCCGCCGCCCTGCGCGCCTACGCCGCGATGGCGACGAGCGCGGACAGGGGCGCGGTGCGGGACGTGTCCCGGCTGGGCTGACCGGACGGGACGGGCATGACAGGGGCCGCACCCCGGCGGGAGCGGCCCTTCGCCTTGCCCACCGGGCTCGTGCCCAGCCGTGTCACCAGGTCATCGGGCCTGTGCCCGGGAGTCACCAGGTCCCGGGGGAGCGGCCGTCCACGGTGAAGACGGTGCCGTCGGGCGCGGTGGCGCAGACCCGCCCGTCCCGGCCGACGCTCACCGGAGCGGGCGGCGTGCTCATGACCTCGGCGGAGTGCGAGCCCAGCCGGGCGGGCGTCTGCCCGGTCAGCGCGCCCGTGCGGGCGTCGACCGCGAGCAGCCGGCCGTCGCTCCCGGTGACGTACACGGTCCCGCCCCGGGCGACGGGCACCGAACCGCGGCTCACCGACGTCTCCAGATGCCACAGGTGCCGGCCCGACCCCATGTCCACGGCGTCGAGGGAACCACCGGTGGCCAGCACATGGACCACGTCCCCCCGGACACTCGCGTGCGCGCCGGCGAGCACGGTGGGGAGCGCCACGCGCCGCGTCGACCGGTTCCCGGGGGTGTAGCAGACGATCGCCCGGGCGCCGTAACCGCTGTCGACATCCAGGAAGAACACGGAGCCGTCGGCCTGGGCCGCGAACGGTTTCAGCCACCCCTTCAGCCGGACGTCCCACCGCACCCGCCCCGTGTCCGGGTCCACGGCGGTCACCTGCGTCCTCGTGCCGTCGGCGGACGTCCGCGTCGCGTACGCCGGCCCGCTTCCCGCACCGGATCCGCCGGGGAAGGTCACGAAGGACGGCACACCCCGGCCGGGAACCGCACCGTGCCAGCGCGTGGCGCCGGTCGCGCCGTCCACGCCGGTGACCGCGCCGTCGGCACCGGTGAGCAGGGCGGTGTCACCGGCGTACCGCACCGTCGTGCCCGCGGGCAGGTGCCGCTGCCAGACGTCCCTGCCCGTGGCCGGATCGAGCCCGGCGAGCCGCGAGCCGCCGTCGGTGTACGGCTGCACCAGGCCACCGGAGACGACCGGCGGCCCGCTCGTGGACCGGGTGTCGACGGAGCGCCGCCACAGCAGCCTGCCGTCGTCCGGGGAGAGCGCGAAGACGACACCCGGCCGCGCGCACAGCAACTTCCCCGCCCCGTACGCGCACTGCGGCATGCCTTCTCCCGCGGGCACCGGCCGGACCGTCCAGGCGCGGGAGCCGGCCGCCCGGGCCGACGCACCGCCGACCCTCGGCGTCCCGTCATCCCCGCTGGATCCCCACGCCGCGGCGAGGCCACCCACCAGCACCAACGCCGCAGCGCCGGCCCCCAGCACCACCCGTCGGCCTGCTCGTCGGCCCGGTCGCCGCAGCGTGCGCCGCAGCGGTCGCCGTGCCGGTCGCCGTTCGGCCGGCTCGGGACGTTCAGGCGCCACCGGAGCGGGCCCGTCCTCGCCCGTGCGCTGCCCCGGTATGAACGCCTGTGTGTCGTACGAGGCCGCCACCGAGCGCAGCTCCCGCATCAGCTCATCCGGCGTGGGCCGGTCCGCGGGCTCCTTGGCGAGGCAACGCAGCACCAACGGCGCCAGACTGTCCGGTACGCCCGTCAGGTCCGGCTCGTCATGGACCACCTGGTAGGCGACGACGTACGGACTGTCCGAGTCGAACGGCCCCTGCCCGGTGGCCGCGTGCACCAGGACCGATCCGAGCGCGAAGACGTCGGCCGCCGGCCCCACCTCCCGCGGACGCCGGAACTGCTCGGGCGCCATGAACGGTGGCGTGCCGATCAACTTCCCCGTCTCGGTGCGCAGTTCGCTGTCGGCCGGCCGGGAGATGCCGAAGTCGATGACCTTCGGCCCGTCCTCCGCGAGCAGCACGTTGCTGGGCTTCAGGTCCCGGTGCACGACCCCCACCCGGTGGATGTCCCGCAGCGCCTCGGCGAGCCCGGCCATCAGCCGGCGCAACTGCGGCGCGGTCATCGGACCCTTCCGCTTCACCTGTTCGGACAGGGTCGGCCCCGGAATGAACAGCGTGGCCATCCACGGCCGCGCGGCCTGTGGATCCGCGTCCACGACGGGCGCGGTGAAGGCACCGCTGACCTTCCGCGCGGCGGCCACCTCCTGCCGGAAACGGCCCCTGAACTCGGGATCCCGTGCTAACTCGGCGTGTACGACCTTCACCGCGAGCTTCATGCCCGAGGTGCTGCGGGCCAGGTGCACCACGCCCATGCCGCCGGAGCCCAGACGGGACTCCAGACGGTAGTGACCGGCGTATTCGGGAAGTTCCGCTTCCGCGCTCGCCCCGATGTTGCGCTGTGGCGCCATGGACCACCCCCGTGCTCTTCGTCCGCGCGCGCGACGCACGGAGCCTAGTCGATGGTTCGTACGAGACAGAGGCGGCTTGCTAGCGTCTGCGTGCGCGTCGCGCAGACGCGTCTCGCGCCGACTTCTCGGCTCGACGACACAGGAACAGCAACGGGGGAGGAGCACGAACATGTCAGTCGACCGTGCGCAGGGGACCGAGGGCATCGACGGAGGACCGGCGGTCGAGCGGGCGGCGGTCGAGGGGGCGGCGGCGATCCGCACCTACGCCGTCGCTCCCGGCGTCCGGCTGAACGTCCGCAGCGGCCCCGGTACCGGTTACAACCTCGTGCGCATCCTGCCCGAGGGTGTCCGGGTCCCGATCTACTGCCAGACACCCGGTACGACCGTGTCGGGCCCTTACGGCACGACGAACGTCTGGGACCTCATCGACAGCGGTGAGTACGTCTCGGACGCGTACGTACACACAGGCAGCGACGGCTACATCGCCGCCCGCTGCGGCTGACCCCCGACCCCGACGGACTCCGCCCCGACAGGACAGCCGACCCTGACGGGCGAGGCCGACCCCAGCGGGAAAGCCGGGGCCGGCGGGTGAGCCGACCTCGGTGGGGGGCGGGGTCCCAGGCCGGCAGCGGGGCTGGATCCGGTAGCCGACCTCGGTGGGGTTGGGGCCCCAGCCCGGGAGCGGGCCCAGGTCCGGTAGCCGGCCTGAGCGGGGAAGCGGGCCGCAGCTCGGTGGATGATCCGGCCGGAAGCCCCACCGACGGAGCCGCCCCCCGCCGCGAGCCCGTCGGGGTACGGAGCCATAATCGTCCCGTGAGTGACGAAACCGGCAGCACGGACACCTCGGCGGGCCCCACCGGCGGCGCACCCCGGGGTGACGGCGTGGCTCCGGACCGCGGGCCCCGCCCCGAGCCCCTGCGCTTCTTCGGCACCTCCTGGGTGCACCACGACAACGGCTACGCGGTCCGCCGCGCCGGTGTCGCCGTCGGCTCCCTCGCCGCTGCCGCCGTCTCCTGCCTGGTGCTGCGCTTCGCGTACGACGGCATCCGCATCGCCGGCACCGGTTCCTTCGTGACCATGCTGGTCATCGCCATGTTCGCGATCTGTACCGCGCTCGCCTTCCGGAACACCCGGGACGGCTTCGGCGTACGGCACGATCCGCAGCGCCAGGCCTCTCTGCGCGGTCTGCTCGCCATCGGCTTCGTCGGCTCCCTCTTCGCCTACTTCGTCCGCTCCCTCACCGAGGCCCCGGGCGAGAAGCTGCACCGGGAGGAGTACGAGAAGGCCCGCGAGGAGCACGCACGCCGCACCACCCGCCGCACCGGCGACCCGTCGAGAAAGAAGCGGCGCGGCTAGAACACCGCCGGCCCCACGGCCCGCACCGCCGCGAGGCCCACACTGGGGTCCGTCCGTGCGCGGCCCGTACCGCCGCCCGACCACGCACCGCCGCACCGCGCCCGACCGGACACCCGCGCCCAGCCACACCCCACTTCTACTCCTAACTCCTCCCGCACCCGCGCCCGCGCCCGCGCCCGCGCGGAGGCTGCCCGGTGTACGGCGCCACCCCGCCGGAAACCGCTGTACCCCCCGCCCCATCCCGCCCACCATGACTCCATGGCAATCCCCGAGTCACCCACCACCCCGCACGCCTCCGCCGTCGCCGCCCGGGCCCACTCCTTCAACTCCGCCGCCGCCCAGTACGCCGCGAACCGCCCTTCCTACCCAGCCGCCCTCCTCGACACCGTCGAGGAACTGGCCGGCCGTTCCCTGTCCGGCGCCAGGACCGTGGACGTCGGCGCCGGCACCGGTATCGCGACCGCTCTGCTGCACGCGCGCGGCGCCGACGTCCTCGCCGTCGAACCCGGTGAGGGCATGGCCGCCGAGTTCCGCCGCGCGCTGCCGCACATCCCGCTCGTCCGGGGTGACGGCAACGCGCTTCCCGTCGCCGACGCCCACGCCGACTTCCTCACCTACGCCCAGGCCTGGCACTGGACCGACCCGGCCCGCTCGGTGCCGGAGGCCCTCCGCGTGCTGCGGCCCGGCGGTGCGCTGGCGCTCTGGTGGAACACGGAGGCGCTGGACGTCGAGTGGATCGCCGAGGCAGCCCGCCGCACGAGCCGTTTCCTCGGCCTGGACTTCACCGCCGCCGAGCAACGCCGGGCCATCGAGCGCACCGAGCGGGCCGACCCGAGCGGACGCCTGGACCTCGCCCGCCGGACGGTCCGCTGGTGCCGACGCGTCCCGGTCGACGTCCACCTCGCCAACCTCGGCAGTCACTCGGCCCTCCTCGTCGAGTCCGAGGAGCGCACGGCCGCGTTCATGGAGGAGGAGCGTGCCCACCTGCTCAAGGCCTTCCCGGACGGCACCGTGGAGGAGACCTACGACGTCCGCATCCTGGTCGCCCTCACACCCTGACCCCGCCCCGGTTCGTCCCTCGGCTCATCCCCCGCTCCTTCCCCATCCGCGGCGGCCGGCCCACCCCGGCCGCCGCTCTCGCGTCCGCGCCCCTCTCACCGGCCGTGAACACGCACACCCGACCTCCCCCGGACGCCCCCGCACCCCCTTGACGCCGCACCCCCGCGGGCGGACTATTCATCACGTGATGAATTATGAGGCGGGCGGCCCTCCGCCCCGCTCCGCCACCCCCGCCGTCCGCGCCGAAGACCTCACCGTCGTCCGCGGCTCCCGCACCGTCCTGCACGACCTCCGCTTCACCGTCCCCCGCGGCAAAATCACCGGTCTGCTGGGCCCCTCCGGCTGCGGCAAGTCCACCCTCATGCGCGCGATCGTCGGCACCCAGGCCGGGATCACCGGCACCCTCGACGTCCTCGGCCACCCCGCCGGCCATCCCACCCTGCGCAGCCGCATCGGCTACGTCACCCAGGCCCCCTCCGTCTACGACGACCTCACCGTCCGCCAGAACCTCGACTACTTCGCCGCGATACTCGACCCTGGCCGTGCCGCCGCCGAACGACGCCGTCACCACGTCACCCGGGCCATCACCGACGTCGACCTCATCCACCACGCCGACGCCCTCGCCGGCAACCTCTCCGGCGGCCAGCGCAACCGCGTCTCCCTGGCCGTCGCCCTCCTGGGCACCCCCGAACTGCTCGTCCTGGACGAACCCACCGTCGGCCTCGACCCCGTCCTCCGCCGCGACCTGTGGAACCTCTTCCACGACCTCGCCGCCACCCGCGGCGCCACCCTCCTCGTCTCCTCCCACGTCATGGACGAGGCCGAACGCTGCCACCGCCTCCTCCTCATGCGCGAGGGCGCGATCCTCGCCGACGAGACCCCGGACGCCCTGCGCACCCGCACCGCCACCGACACCGTGGAGGCCGCCTTCCTCGACCTCGTCGACGCGGCAGCCGCCACCGACCACGCGAAGGAGAGCACCCGATGAGCCGCACCGGCCCCACCCGCCCCACCAGCCTCGCGACTACCACGGGTACGACGGGTACGGCGGCCCCCGCGCCGGCCGCCCGCGCGCTCAACGCCTCCCGCGCCACCGCCACCGCCGCCCGGGTCCTGCGCCAGCTCCGCCACGACCCACGGACCATCGCGCTGATGATCCTCGTCCCGTGCCTGATGCTGGTCCTGCTGCGCTACGTCTTCGACGCCAGCCCCCGCACCTTCGACAACATCGGCGCCTCACTGCTCGGCGTCTTCCCGCTGATCACGATGTTCCTGGTCACCTCCATCGCCACCCTGCGCGAACGCACCTCCGGCACTCTGGAACGCCTCCTCGCCCTGCCCCTCGGCAAGGGCGACCTCATCGCCGGCTATGCCCTGGCCTTCGGCGCCCTCGCCGTCGTCCAGTCCGCCCTCGCCACCGGACTCGCCGTCTGGCTCCTCGGCCTCGACGTCACCGGCTCCCCCTGGCTGCTCCTTCTCGTCGCCCTCCTCGACGCCCTGCTCGGCACCGCCCTCGGCCTGTTCGTCTCGGCCTTCGCCGCCTCGGAGTTCCAGGCGGTCCAGTTCATGCCCGCGGTGATCTTTCCCCAGCTCCTCCTCTGCGGCCTGTTCACACCCCGCTCCGACATGCACCCCGCCCTGGAGGCCGTCTCCGACGCCCTGCCGATGTCGTACGCCGTCGACGCCATGAACGAGGTCGTCCGCCACACCGACACGACGACGGTCTTCGTCCGCGACGCGCTGATCGTGGCCGGCTGTGCCCTGCTGGTCCTCGGCCTGGGAGCGGCGACCCTGCGCCGGCGGACCGTCTGAACCACCTCCGCCGCGGCGGACGTCCGCCCACCGGACACCCCACCCGCACCCCTCCTCACCGGTGCGAAACTGAACCGCATGAGCCAGAAAGTCGCAGTCCTCGGCACCGGCAAGATCGGCGAAGCCCTGCTCAGCGGAATGCTCCGGGCCGGCTGGGCCCCCGCCGACCTGCTGGTCACCGCCCGCCGCCCGGAACGCGCCGAAGAACTCCGCAGCCGCTACGGAGTCAACCCGGTCGGCAACACCGAGGCCGCCAAGACCGCCGACACCCTGATCCTCACGGTCAAGCCGCAGGACATGGGCGCCCTCCTGGACGAACTGGCCCCGCACATCCCCGCCGACCGCCTCGTCATCAGCGGAGCCGCCGGTATCCCCACCTCCTTCTTCGAGGAGCGCCTGGCCGCGGGCACCCCCGTCGTCCGGGTCATGACCAACACCCCCGCCCTCGTCGTCGACGAGGCCATGTCGGTCATCTCCGCCGGCAGCCACGCCACCGAACAGCACCTGGCGCACGCCGAGGAGATCTTCGGCGGTGTCGGCAAGACCCTCCGCGTCCCCGAGAGCCAGCAGGACGCCTGCACCGCCCTGTCCGGGTCCGGCCCGGCGTACTTCTTCTACCTCGTCGAGGCCATGACCGACGCCGGCATCCTGCTCGGCCTGCCCCGCGACAAGGCCCACGACCTCATCGTCCAGTCGGCGATCGGCGCTGCCGTGATGCTCCGCGACAGCGGCGAGCATCCCGTCAAGCTGCGCGAGAACGTCACCTCCCCCGCAGGCACGACGATCAACGCCATCCGCGAACTGGAGAACCACGGCGTACGGGCCGCCCTCATCGCCGCCCTGGAAGCCGCCCGCGACCGCAGTCGCGAACTCGCCTCCGGCAAGAAGGACTGACCACACGCGGGGCCGACCACAGGGCCGACCACACGCGGGGCAGGCCCACCGCCTGTGCGGGCGGCGGCCACGCGCCGCCCGCACGTCGCCGCCCGGTTACCGCGCGGCGTTCAGTGAGGGCTCCGCCACGGGCGGCAGCAGCCCGATCGCCCGGTAGGCCGTATCAACGGTCGGACGAGCCAACGCCCTGGCCTTCTCCGCACCATCTCGCAGCACCCCCTCCACATAGGCCGGATCGGCACACAGCTCCCGGTGCCGGGCCTGCACCGGCCGCAACACCTCCACCACCGCCTCCGCGGTGTCCTTCTTCAAAGAGCCGTACGAGTCATGAACGTCCGCCAGTGACTCAGGGTTCCCGCCCGTGCACGCTGCGAGAATCTCCAGCAGGTTCGCGACTCCCGGCCGCTCCACCGGGTCGTACCCGACCTCCTGGCCGCTGTCGGTCACCGCCCGCATGATCTTCTTGCGCACCGCGTCCGGCTCGTCCAGCAGATACACGACCCCCTGCCCCGAGTCCGACTTCCCCATCTTCGACGTCGGGTCCTGGAGGTTCATCACCCGGGCCGCCACACCCGGAAGCGTCGCCTCAGGCACCACGAACGTGTGCCCGTACCGCTGGTTGAACCGCACCGCGAGATCCCGCGCCAGCTCCACGTGCTGCACCTGGTCGTCCCCGACCGGCACCTCGTCCGTGCCGTAGGCCAGGATGTCCGCCGCCATCAGCACCGGATACGTCAGCAGCGACAGCCGTACGCTCCCGCCGCGCTCCCGCTGCCGCGCGGACTTCTCCTTGTACTGGATCATCCGCCGCATCTCGCCGTCGCTCGCCACGCACTCCAGCAGGTACGACAGCCTGGTGTGCTCGTCGACATGGCTCTGCACGTAGAGGGTGCACAGCTCGGGATCGAGCCCGGCCGCCAGCAGGAGCGTCGCGGCCTGCCGGCTGAGCCTGCGCACCCGCGCCGGATCGTGGTCCACGGTCAGCGCGTGCAGATCCACGATGCAGAACAGCGCGTCCGCCCGGTGCTGATCGACCTCGGCCCAGCGCCGCATGGCTCCCAGGTAGTTCCCCAGGGTCACGTGCCCGGTCGGCTGGATCCCGCTGAAGACCCGCTTCATCTCACTCCGCCTTCGGTCCGGGCCGCCGCTCCCGCGGCCGGCCCCCGGCAGATCCGGAGGGAGATACACGAACGGCCGCCGAAGCGGCGGCCGTTGAGTGCATACGTGCGTTCGGCCGCCGTCAGGCGGCCCACCAGAGCTGGGTACACGTACGCGTGGTCACGTCCTCCACCGTACGCCTCCGGGCGGGCCTGAGAGCCGGAGTTGACACCTCCCGCGTCCGTCCGTAAGGTACTCCGAGTTGTCCGACGTGAGCGCCGACCCCGGTCGGTCCCCGGACAGCCATTCCGTAAGCATCACCCAATCGATCGGCGCCTCGGCGACGACTGTATTGGCGTGCGTATTTGCGAAATGAGGAATCCGCGTTCGAAAGGACGCCGGGCCGCCGATTAGCTCGGGGGCCAGGAATCCGCTAAAGTCTCACTCGTCGGAACGGCCCAACAGCCGGGAAGGCAAGCCCCCTCTGACTGGGAGTCAGACGCCGAAAGGGTCTGGTAGAGTCGGAACCGCCGGAAAGGGAAACGCGGAAGCGGGAACCTGGAAAGCACCGAGGAAATCGGGTCGAGAAAAGATCTGATAGAGTCGGAAACGCAAGACCGAAGGGAAGCGCCCGGAGGAAAGCCCGAGAGGGTGAGTACAAAGGAAGCGACCGTTCCTTGAGAACTCAACAGCGTGCCAAAAGTCAACGCCAGATATGTTGATACCCCGTTCCTCTCGGTTACGAGGGGGCGAGGTTCCTTTGAAATAACACAGCGAGGACGCTGTGTGCGAGAGGATCATTCCTCCTCTCGCACCGCTCTCGTGGTGTCATCCCGATTACGGGAAAACATTCACGGAGAGTTTGATCCTGGCTCAGGACGAACGCTGGCGGCGTGCTTAACACATGCAAGTCGAACGATGAACCACTTCGGTGGGGATTAGTGGCGAACGGGTGAGTAACACGTGGGCAATCTGCCCTTCACTCTGGGACAAGCCCTGGAAACGGGGTCTAATACCGGATATGACCATCTTGGGCATCCTTGATGGTGTAAAGCTCCGGCGGTGAAGGATGAGCCCGCGGCCTATCAGCTTGTTGGTGAGGTAATGGCTCACCAAGGCGACGACGGGTAGCCGGCCTGAGAGGGCGACCGGCCACACTGGGACTGAGACACGGCCCAGACTCCTACGGGAGGCAGCAGTGGGGAATATTGCACAATGGGCGAAAGCCTGATGCAGCGACGCCGCGTGAGGGATGACGGCCTTCGGGTTGTAAACCTCTTTCAGCAGGGAAGAAGCGAAAGTGACGGTACCTGCAGAAGAAGCGCCGGCTAACTACGTGCCAGCAGCCGCGGTAATACGTAGGGCGCAAGCGTTGTCCGGAATTATTGGGCGTAAAGAGCTCGTAGGCGGCTTGTCACGTCGGGTGTGAAAGCCCGGGGCTTAACCCCGGGTCTGCATTCGATACGGGCTAGCTAGAGTGTGGTAGGGGAGATCGGAATTCCTGGTGTAGCGGTGAAATGCGCAGATATCAGGAGGAACACCGGTGGCGAAGGCGGATCTCTGGGCCATTACTGACGCTGAGGAGCGAAAGCGTGGGGAGCGAACAGGATTAGATACCCTGGTAGTCCACGCCGTAAACGGTGGGAACTAGGTGTTGGCGACATTCCACGTCGTCGGTGCCGCAGCTAACGCATTAAGTTCCCCGCCTGGGGAGTACGGCCGCAAGGCTAAAACTCAAAGGAATTGACGGGGGCCCGCACAAGCAGCGGAGCATGTGGCTTAATTCGACGCAACGCGAAGAACCTTACCAAGGCTTGACATACACCGGAAAGCATTAGAGATAGTGCCCCCCTTGTGGTCGGTGTACAGGTGGTGCATGGCTGTCGTCAGCTCGTGTCGTGAGATGTTGGGTTAAGTCCCGCAACGAGCGCAACCCTTGTCCTGTGTTGCCAGCATGCCCTTCGGGGTGATGGGGACTCACAGGAGACCGCCGGGGTCAACTCGGAGGAAGGTGGGGACGACGTCAAGTCATCATGCCCCTTATGTCTTGGGCTGCACACGTGCTACAATGGCCGGTACAATGAGCTGCGATACCGTGAGGTGGAGCGAATCTCAAAAAGCCGGTCTCAGTTCGGATTGGGGTCTGCAACTCGACCCCATGAAGTCGGAGTTGCTAGTAATCGCAGATCAGCATTGCTGCGGTGAATACGTTCCCGGGCCTTGTACACACCGCCCGTCACGTCACGAAAGTTGGTAACACCCGAAGCCGGTGGCCCAACCCCTTGTGGGAGGGAGCTGTCGAAGGTGGGACTAGCGATTGGGACGAAGTCGTAACAAGGTAGCCGTACCGGAAGGTGCGGCTGGATCACCTCCTTTCTAAGGAGCACTTCTCACCAGCTTCGGTTGGTCAGAGGCCAGTACATCGGCGAATGTCTGATGCTGGTTGCTCATGGGTGGAACGTTGACTATTCGGCACACTCGGCCTGCTTCAGGTCACTAGTACTGCTTCGGCGTGGAACGTGAGTTGGGTGGGGTGAGGGTGTCGGGCACGCTGTTGGGTGTCTGAGGGAATGGATTTTTCCTCAGTCGCCGGCCCCAGTGCACTCGGACTTCTGGTTCGGGTGATGGGTGGCTGGTCGTTGTTTGAGAACTGCACAGTGAACGCGAGCATCTGTGGCCAAGTTTTTAAGGGCGCACGGTGGATGCCTTGGCACCAGGAACCGATGAAGGACGTGGGAGGCCACGATAGTCCCCGGGGAGTCGTCAACCAGGCTTTGATCCGGGGGTTTCCGAATGGGGAAACCCGGCAGTCTTCATGGGCTGTCACCCTTGCCTGAACACATAGGGCAAGTGGAGGGAACGCGGGGAAGTGAAACATCTCAGTACCCGCAGGAAGAGAAAACAACCGTGATTCCGGGAGTAGTGGCGAGCGAAACCGGATGAGGCCAAACCGTATGCGTGTGAGACCCGGCAGGGGTTGCGTATACGGGGTTGCGGGATCTTTCTTTTACGGTCTGCCGGCCGTGAGACGAGTCAGAAACCGTTGATGTAGGCGAAGGGCATGCGAAAGGCCCGGCGTAGAGGGTAAGACCCCCGTAGTCGAAACGTCAACGGCTCGTTTGAAAGACACCCAAGTAGCACGGGGCCCGAGAAATCCCGTGTGAATCTGGCGGGACCACCCGCTAAGCCTAAATATTCCCTGGTGACCGATAGCGGATAGTACCGTGAGGGAATGGTGAAAAGTACCGCGGGAGCGGAGTGAAATAGTACCTGAAACCGTGTGCCTACAAGCCGTGGGAGCGTCGGAACGAGGCTTGCCTTGTTCTCGTGACTGCGTGCCTTTTGAAGAATGAGCCTGCGAGTTTGCGGTGTGTTGCGAGGTTAACCCGAGTGGGGAAGCCGTAGCGAAAGCGAGTCCGAATAGGGCGTTTCAGTAGCACGCTCAAGACCCGAAGCGGAGTGATCTAGCCATGGGCAGGTTGAAGCGGAGGTAAGACTTCGTGGAGGACCGAACCCACCAGGGTTGAAAACCTGGGGGATGACCTGTGGTTAGGGGTGAAAGGCCAATCAAACTCCGTGATAGCTGGTTCTCCCCGAAATGCATTTAGGTGCAGCGTCGTGTGTTTCTTGCCGGAGGTAGAGCACTGGATAGGCGATGGGCCCTACCGGGTTACTGACCTTAGCCAAACTCCGAATGCCGGTAAGTGAGAGCGCGGCAGTGAGACTGTGGGGGATAAGCTCCATGGTCGAGAGGGAAACAGCCCAGAGCATCGACTAAGGCCCCCAAGCGTACGCTAAGTGGGAAAGGATGTGGAGTCGCACAGACAACCAGGAGGTTGGCTTAGAAGCAGCCACCCTTGAAAGAGTGCGTATAGCTCACTGGTCTAGTGATTCCGCGCCGACAATGTAGCGGGGCTCAAGCGTACCGCCGAAGTCGTGTCATTCATACAATAGGGCCAACGCCTGTATGGATGGGTAGGGGAGCGTCGTGTGCCGGGTGAAGCAGCCGCGGAAGCGAGTTGTGGACGGTTCACGAGTGAGAATGCAGGCATGAGTAGCGATACAAACGTGAGAAACGTTTGCGCCGATTGACTAAGGGTTCCTGGGTCAAGCTGATCTGCCCAGGGTAAGTCGGGACCTAAGGCGAGGCCGACAGGCGTAGTCGATGGATAACCGGTTGATATTCCGGTACCCGCTGTGAAGCGTCAAACATCGAGCATCGTGATGCTAAGGCCGTGAAGCCGTTCCGGACCCTTCGGGGAAAGGAAAGTGGTGGAGCCGCCGGACCAAGCGGTTAGTAGGTGAGTGATGGGGTGACGCAGGAAGGTAGTCCATCCCGGGCGGTGGTTGTCCCGGGGTAAGGGTGTAGCCCGAGTGGTAGGTAAATCCGTCACTCATGCAGGGTGAGACCTGATGCCGAGCCGATTGTGGTGAAGTGGATGATCCTATGCTGTCGAGAAAAGCCTCTAGCGAGTTTCATGGCGGCCCGTACCCTAAACCGACTCAGGTGGTCAGGTAGAGAATACCGAGGCGTTCGGGTGAACTATGGTTAAGGAACTCGGCAAAATGCCCCCGTAACTTCGGGAGAAGGGGGGCCATGTCCGGTGATGAGCTTTACGCTCTGAGCTGGGGGTGGCCGCAGAGACCAGCGAGAAGCGACTGTTTACTAAAAACACAGGTCCGTGCGAAGCCGTAAGGCGATGTATACGGACTGACGCCTGCCCGGTGCTGGAACGTTAAGGGGACCGGTTAGCTCACTTTCGGGTGGGCGAAGCTGAGAACTTAAGCGCCAGTAAACGGCGGTGGTAACTATAACCATCCTAAGGTAGCGAAATTCCTTGTCGGGTAAGTTCCGACCTGCACGAATGGCGTAACGACTTCTCGACTGTCTCAACCATAGGCCCGGTGAAATTGCACTACGAGTAAAGATGCTCGTTTCGCGCAGCAGGACGGAAAGACCCCGGGACCTTTACTACAGTTTGATATTGGTGTTCGGTTCGGCTTGTGTAGGATAGCTGGGAGACTTTGAAGCAGCCACGCCAGTGGTTGTGGAGTCGTCGTTGAAATACCAGTCTGGTCGTGCTGGATGTCTAACCTGGGTCCGTGATCCGGATCAGGGACAGTGTCTGATGGGTAGTTTAACTGGGGCGGTTGCCTCCTAAAGAGTAACGGAGGCGCCCAAAGGTTCCCTCAGCCTGGTTGGCAATCAGGTGTTGAGTGTAAGTGCACAAGGGAGCTTGACTGTGAGACCGACGGGTCGAGCAGGGACGAAAGTCGGGACTAGTGATCCGGCGGTGGCTTGTGGAAGCGCCGTCGCTCAACGGATAAAAGGTACCCCGGGGATAACAGGCTGATCTTCCCCAAGAGCCATATCGACGGGATGGTTTGGCACCTCGATGTCGGCTCGTCGCATCTGGGGCTGGAGTCGGTCCCAAGGGTTGGGCTGTTCGCCCATTAAAGCGGTACGCGAGCTGGGTTTAGAACGTCGTGAGACAGTTCGGTCCCTATCCGCTGTGCGCGCAGGAGTCTTGAGAAGGGCTGTCCCTAGTACGAGGGACCGGGACGGACGAACCTCTGGTGTGCCAGTTGTCCTGCCAAGGGCATGGCTGGTTGGCTACGTTCGGGAGGGATAACCGCTGAAAGCATCTAAGCGGGAAGCCTGCTTCGAGATGAGGACTCCCACCCACTTGATGGGGTAAGGCTCCCAGTAGACGACTGGGTTGATAGGCCGGATCTGGAAGCACGGTAACGTGTGGAGGTGACCGGTACTAATAGGCCGAGGGCTTGTCCATTGATGCTCGCGTTCACTGTGTTGGTTCTGAAACCACGACCACGTCACCCCGTATGTGTGGGGTGTTTCGGTTGAAGTGTTTCATAGTGTTTCGGTGGTCATAGCGTGAGGGAAACGCCCGGTTACATATCGAACCCGGAAGCTAAGCCTTACAGCGCCGATGGTACTGCAGGGGGGACCCTGTGGGAGAGTAGGACGCCGCCGAACAATCTTTGGGAAAACCCCCGCATCTTCGATGCGGGGGTTTTCTGCGTTGTGGGTCCTTTAGTGTCGGTGGCATGCGCTACGAACTCGTCATCTTCGACAACGACGGTGTCCTCGTCGACAGCGAGCCGATATCCAACCGGCACCTGGCCGCCTATCTGACCGAGCTGGGCCATCCCACCTCGTACGAGGACTCCGTCCAGGACTACCTGGGTTCGGCGATGCACCGGATCCATGAGCTGGTCCTGGAGCGGACGGGACAGCGGCTGCCGGACGACTTCGACGACGTCTTCCACGCCCGCGTCTTCGCCGCGTTCGAGCGGGAGCTCCAGCCCGTGGCCGGGGTGGCCGGCGTGTTGGAGAAGCTGGCCGCGGACGGGGTGCCGTACTGCGTGGCCTCCTCCGGCAGCCATGCGCGGATCCGGGTGGGGCACCGGGCGACCGGGCTCGACCGGTGGTTCGAGGAGGACAGGATCTTCAGCTCGCAGGACGTGGGGCGCGGGAAGCCGGCGCCCGACCTCTTCCTGTACGCGGCCGAGCGGATGGGTGTGGCCCCCGGGCGGTGTGTGGTCGTGGAGGACTCCCCGCTGGGCGTCCAGGCGGCCGTGGCGGCCGGGATGGACGTGTACGGGTTCACCGCGATGACGCCGGCGGAGCGGCTCGTGGGCGCCCAGCGGCTCTTCACCGACATGGGTGAGCTGGTTGACCTGCTGATATGACCTCCGCCATCGACCTGCACCTGACATCTGTCATGCGGACCACCGGACGATCGTTTCTACTGCCGGACCCCTCACGGGGGCGAAGCTGAGGGCATGACGAAGAAGACGGGGACCCAGGCTCAGAACCCGAGCGCGCTGGACAACTTCAAGCCGCTGCTCATCGATGTGGCGGTGCCACTCGGCTCGTACTACGTTTTCAAGGACGCCTTCGGGATGAGCACGTTCGCGGCGCTGGCCTGGAGCAGTGTGGTGCCGGCGGTGCGGACCGGGTGGAGCCTGGCGAGGGACCGCAAGGTCAACGGCCTGGCGGGTCTCATCCTCGTCGTGAACGTCGTCTCGCTGCTGCTGAGCTTCGTCTCGGGTGATCCGCGGCTGATGCTGGCCAAGGACAGCGGGGTCAGCAGCACGGTCGCCATCGGCATCCTGGTCTCGGTCGTGCTCGGGAAGCCCATGATCACCGCCGGTATGAAGCCGTTCCTCGTCAAGGGCGACGCGGCCAAGGAGGCGGCCTGGGAGCGGCTGGCGTCCGGTGCGGCGGCCGGGTCCGCGGCCTTCCGCCGCAAGGAGAACGTGTTCTCGGGCATCTGGGGCGTGGTGCTGCTCGCCGAGTGCGTCGCACGGTTCGTGGGCGCCTACACCATCCCGGTGGACACCATGGTGTGGCTCGGCGGCGTCTTCATGATCGTCGCCATGGTGATCGGCTTCCTGGTCAGCGGTGGTCTGGCGGCGGAGCCGATGGAGCGGATGCTCGCCGCCGAGGTGGAGGCGGCACGCGCCGAGCGCGCCGCGATGGCCGTCGTCGCCTGACCTGACCACCGGCCGCCCGTCCGTCGGCTTCGCCCGTCCACCAGCCGGTGGACGGGCGAAGCTGAGGGAAACTCATCTTCGGCTGGATCTACCCACGGGTAGCCCGGGGCCCTACGCTCGCCGCCATGACTGAAGTGCTGCGGCGCGGCAGGGCCTCGCTGGCGTTCGGGTTCTTCGCCCAGGGCATCGCCTTCGCCCTGCTCGTGACGCGCATCCCGGCCGTCCAGGACCGGTACGGCGTCTCCGACGCGCTGCTGCCGGTGTTCCTGGCCGCCGTGCCGGTGCTCGCCGGGGCAGGCAGCGTGACGACCGAGCGGCTGGTGAAGCGGGTGCCGCCCAGCCGGCTGCTGCGCTGGTCCCAGCCGGTGGTGCTGTTGGGGCTGCTCGGCGTCGGGGCGGGCGGTGCGGGGCAGTTGGCCGCGCTGGCGGTGGCGCTGGGCGTCTTCGGCCTGGCGGTAGGGGTGCTGGACGCCTCCATGAACATGCTCGGAGTCAGCCTCCAGCGGTCGTACGGCCGCAGCATCATGCTCAGCTTCCACGCGGCGTACAGCCTGGGCGGGATCATCGGGGCGTCGCTGGCGTGGGCGGGGGCGCACTGGCATCTCGCCCTGTGGGTGTCGTACCTGCCGGTGGTGGCCGTTCTGCTGCCGGCGGTGCTGGTGGCCGGCCGCTGGTACGTCGACGCGGGCGAGGGTGGCGGACAGCCGAGCGGGAGCGGGACTCTCGTGTTCCGGCTGCTGCTGCCGCTGTGCCTGGTGATGACCTTCGCCTATATCGGTGACTCGACGGTCTCCAACTGGAGCGCGAAGTACCTGAAGGACGTGCTGGGCAGCTCCGAGCAGCTTGCCACGGTCCCGTACAACGTGTACATGGTGACGACGCTGCTGGGGCGGACCATCGGGGACCTCGGGGTACGGCGGTTCGGGGCCGTGGCGGTCGTACGGGTCGGGGCGGTGGTCGCGGCCGGCGGGTTCGCGGTGGTGGCCTCGGCGTCGGGGGCGTGGGCCGGGATGCTCGGGTTCACCCTGCTGGGGCTCGGTCTGTGTGTCCTCGTACCGCAGACGTTCGCGGCGGCCGGGCGGTTGTTCCCGGGGGCTTCGGACGCGGCGGTCGCGCGGCTGAACATCTTCAACTACGTGGGCTTCCTGGTGGGTTCGCCGCTGGTGGGTGCCCTCGGGGACGCGTGGAGCTACCGGGGAGCCATGCTCGTGCCGATGGTGTTGGTGCTGGTGACGCTCGGGTACGCCAGGTCGTTCGCGGCTCAACCGGACCGATACGGTGGCGGGCATGAGCGGCCGCGCACAGCTGATGTGGGACGAGGCAGTAACGGGCTATGACTTCGGCCCCGGCCATCCGATGGATCCGGTCCGGCTGGCGCTGACCCGGAAACTGGTCGGTGCCTTCGGGCTCGACCGGGAGCTGGAGATCGTCGCGGCGAAGCCGGCCGGCGAGTCGACGCTCCGCCTGGTCCACCGGGAGGACTACATCGACGCCGTGAAGGCCGTGTCCGCGGATCCGGCGGGGGCCGACGGGTCGTACGGGCTCGGTACTCCCGACGATCCCGCGTTCGCCGGGATGCACGAGGTGTCCGCGCTGATCGCCGGGCAGTCGGTCGGGGCGGCGGAGGCGGTGTGGCGGGGCGACGCCGACCATGCCGTGAACTTCGCGGGCGGGCTGCACCACGCGATGCCGGGCGGCGCGTCCGGGTTCTGCGTCTACAACGACGCGTCGCTGGCGATCGCGCGGCTGCTGGAACTGGGCGCCGAGCGGGTCGCCTACGTGGACGTCGACGTGCATCACGGGGACGGGGTGCAGGCCGCGTTCTGGGAGGACCCGCGGGTGCTGACCATCTCGCTGCACGAGCATCCCCGGACGCTGTTCCCGCAGACCGGGTGGCCGGAGGAGACCGGCGCGGGCGCGGGGGAGGGGGCCGCGGTGAACGTGGCCCTGCCGGCCGGGACCGGGGACGCGGGGTGGGTGCGCGCGTTCCACGCGGTGGTGCCGGAGCTGGTGGCCGGGTTCCGGCCGCAGGTGATCGTCTCCCAGCACGGGGCCGACACGCACTTCGAGGATCCGCTGGCACACCTCGCCGTCTCGCTGGACGCCCAGCGGGCCGTGCAGATGGCGTGTCACGAGCTGGCGCACGCGCACGCGGACGGCAAGTGGGTGGCGCTCGGCGGGGGCGGGTACGCGGTGGTGGAGGTCGTGCCGCGGTCGTGGACGCATCTGGTGGGGATCGCCGCCGGGAAGCCGGTGGATCCCGAGGCGATGATCCCCGAGGGATGGCGGCAGGACGTGTTCGCGCGGACGCGGCAGCCGGCACCGCGTCGCATGACGGACGGGCTGTGGCCGGTGGGGTACGGCGAGTGGGAGGCGGGCTACGACCCCGCCGACCGGGTCGACCAGGCGGTACTGGCGACCCGGCGATCCGTGTTCCCGCTGCGAGGCCTGCTGCCCTGACCGCTCCGCCTCGCCCACCTTGGCTCCGGGAGGGCACCGCAGGATCGCCTGGTCGCCGCTGAGGGGAGGGCATCGCAGGGTCGCCAGGTCGGCGTCCCGGCCGGAGATGGCGCCGCGGGGGTTCGTTCCGTCGGCGTCCACGGACAAGGCGCCGGAGTCGTCCAAGGGCTTGGGCCGGCCGGGCCGAGTTCGGTGGTTCCCGTCCCCGCCCCGCCCCGGATGCGTCACCATCGCACCCGTGTCGACCTCCGCCCGCCTCCGCGCGCATCTGCTCGCCGTCCGGCTGGCCGGGGTCGTGGCCACCTCGCGGGAGGACAGTCTGCGCAGTTACCGGCTGTTCGCCGCCGGGGACCCGAGGGTGCTGATCGGGCTCGTTCCCGAGGGGACCTGGGGGCAGCGGGACGTGCTCGCGCTGATGGCGCGGAAGTGCGGGGTGTGCGCCGACCCCCGGCACACGTCCGGGCCGGACGTGATCGACCCGGAGCGGACGCTCGCCGCGCTGGACGCCTTCGCGGACCGGATCGGGGAGGCGGCCGGGCGGGGCTCGCCCGTGCTGTTCGGCACCGGGCACCCGCAGCGGCTGCTCGGTTTCTACGCCGCCCTGGCGGACGCTCTCTCGGCGGCGGGGTGTGAGGTGCTCACCCCGGCGCAGGGTCGCTGTGTCGACATATTGACCCGGTTCGGTCTACGCACCCATCGCCTCGACTACGTACGAGGGGTTGCCCTGGTGCGGGAACCGGCGGGCGAGCGCCCCGGTGGTGAGCCGGGCGCCCACAGCCATTCCCCGCTCCCGGTTAGGGTCGCGCTGGAGGCCGCCGCGGAGGCCGGCGGGCCACTGCCCGAGCTGGTCGTCGGGGACCACGGATGGGTCTGCGGTGCTGGTCAGTTGGGGTTCGAGGCCATTGGGCTGGCCGACACCGACGATCCCGCGCTGTTCGTGGGGGAGGCGGAGGGACGGGTGTCCGTCGCCGTTCCGGTTGATGACGCCGTACGGTCTGCTCACTACCGGCCGCTGGCCCGCTACGTACTCAATCGAGCATGTCTGTCACAGTAGCCGCCGATGGGTGCACCTCTTCCCCACTCGCATCACCCGCCCCTAGTCTGGGGAGTGAGCACGCAGCGACGAAGAGTCACCGGAAGGGGAAGCCGGTGGCCGTCGAGTGCGGAAGGTGCAGGTGTGTGTCATGGCCGCAGCCGGCGAGAGGCCTCTGAACGAGGTCCAGTTCCTTACCGTGGCGGAGGTCGCCTCGGTGATGCGAGTGTCGAAGATGACCGTGTACCGTCTGGTGCACAGTGGTCATCTGCCCGCGATCCGGGTGGGGCGGTCCTTCCGCGTCCCGGAACAAGCGGTACACGAGTACCTCCGCGACAGCTACGTGGGGGTGGAGACGGCCTGACGGCGACGCCCGGGTGAGACGCCCGGGAACCCTCGATTACGACCTTGGCGCTCGGTTGGGTAGGCTGGCCCCTCGTAGGTCGTGTGGGCCCATGGCGCCCAAACAACCGAGTCATGAGAAGTGAGCGAGGGTAGTCGTGGGCTCTGTTATCAAGAAGCGGCGTAAGCGGATGGCCAAGAAGAAGCACCGCAAGCTGCTGAAGCGCACGCGCGTGCAGCGTCGTAACAAGAAGTAGGCGACGCGCGAGAGCGTGACTCTGTGGCCCCCCATCAGTACTGGTGGGGGGCCACAGGCGTCTGCGGACGGGGGAAAATCCGCCACCTCACGCATCGGGGGTCGTCACAGCGCGCCGATGACCCGCTAGGTTGGCCGGAGGGGAACGCGGGATACCGGTACGCGGAAGGAAGGCGCTGATCTTGGGGAAGGTCGTGCTCGTCACCGGAGTCGCCCGGCAACTGGGCGGCCGGTTCGTGCGGCGCGTCCAGCGGGACCCGGAGGTCGACCGGGTGATCGCCGTGGACGCGGTGCCGCCGGCGCACCATCTGGGCGGAGCCGACTTCATCCAGGCCGACATCCGGCACCCGACGATCGCCCGCGTGCTCGCCGAGACGGGCGCCGACACGGTCGTCCACATGGACGTGACCGGTACGGCCCTGGGCGGCGGCAACCGGGCCACGGTCAAGGAGACCAACGTCATCGGCACCATGCAGTTGCTCGGCGCCTGCCAGAAGTCGCCGACCGTGCGGCGGCTGGTGGTGAAGTCCAGTACGAACGTGTACGGGTCCGCGCCGCGCGACCCGGCCGTGTTCACCGAGACGACCCCGCCCAAGTCGCTGCCCAGCGGCGGCTTCGCCAAGGACGCCGTCGAGGTCGAGGGGTATGTGCGCGGGTTCGCCCGGCGGCGGCCGGACGTCGCCGTGTGCGTGCTGCGGTTCGCCAACATCCTCGGGCCGGCCGCGGACACCCCGCTCGCCTCGTACTTCGCGCTGCCCGTCCTGCCGACCGTGTTCGGCTACGACCCGCGGCTCCAGTTCGTGCACGAGGACGACGTCATCGAGGTGCTGCGGATCGCCTCCCACGAGCCGCGCCGGGGCACCCTCAACAGCGGCACCTTCAACATCGCCGGGGACGGGGTGCTGCTGCTCTCGCAGTGTTCGCGGCGGCTCGGGCGGCCCACCGTGCCGCTGCTGCTGCCCGCGGTCACCTGGGCCGGCTCCCTCGTCCGTACGCTGGGTATGACGGACTTCTCGCCGGAGCAGATCCGGCTGCTCACCCACGGGCGGGTCGTCGACACCGCCCAGATGCGCGAGACGCTGGGCTACACGCCCCGGTACACGACGGCGGAGACGTTCACGGACTTCGCGCGCGGCCGGGGCCCCGGGCTGCTGCCGCCGGAGGCCCTCGCGGGCACCGTCGACCGGATCGCCGCGCTGACCGCGAGGGCGGGCGGCCACCCCCAGACGCACAGCGCCAACTGAGGAGCGCAGCAACGATGGCGGACGCCAAGGTCATTCCGTTCGACGACGACCGGTCCCGCGGGAGCGCCGCGCAGCGCCCGGCGCGGCGCCGCAGCGGGGCCGGCCGGCGCGGCACGCTCGGCGAGGCGGGCGAGATGGGTGAGGTCCAGTCGCTGCCGGGGCGGACACGGACGCGGGGCGACGGGCCTGTGAGCCCCGCGGAGGAGCCGCCCGAGCCGTCGGTGGCCGGCGGCCCCGATGGCGGGCTGGAGCGGCGTGTGGCGGCCGGACTGGCCTTCCTGCGGCGCCGGCTGACCGGGGACTACGAGGTCGACGACTTCGGTTACGACGAGGAGCTGACCGACCAGGTCCTGATGTCGCTGCTGCGGCCGGTGTACGACAAGTACTTCCGGGTCGAGGTGAAGGGCATCGAGAACATCCCGGCCGAGGGCGGGGCGCTGATCGTCGCCAACCACTCCGGGACGCTGCCGCTCGACGGGCTGATGATGCAGGTCGCCGTGCACGACCACCACCCGGCCGACCGTCATCTGCGGCTCCTCGCCGCCGACCTGGTCTTCGTGCTGCCGGTGGTCAACGAGCTGGCCCGCAAGCTGGGGCACACGCTCGCCTGCGCGGAGGACGCGGAGCGCCTGCTGGCACAGGGCGAGCTGGTCGGGGTGATGCCGGAGGGCTTCAAGGGCATCGGCAAGCCGTTCAGCGAGCGGTACAAGCTCCAGCGGTTCGGCCGTGGTGGCTTCGTCTCCACCGCTCTGCGCCGGGGCGCGCCGATCATTCCCTGCTCGATCGTCGGGGCCGAGGAGATCTACCCGATGATCGGCAACGCCAGGACAATGGCCCGGCTGCTGGGCTTCCCGTACTTCCCGCTGACGCCGACGTTCCCCTGGCTTGGCCCGCTGGGCGCGGTGCCGCTCCCCACCAAGTGGACGATCCAGTTCGGCGAGCCGATCCCGACGGACGGCTATCCGCCGGAGGCCGCCGAGGACCCGATGCTGATGTTCAACCTGACCGACCAGGTCCGCGAACAGATCCAGCACACGCTGTACAAGCTGCTGGTGCAGAGACGGTCGGTCTTCTTCTGATGTGTGGGGGGCCGCGGGGGCGGGGGCGTCCCGCTCGGGAGGGGCGTCTTCGCCCCCGCGGCCGGGGGAGTGGCTAGTCGGCGTCGTCACCGTCGATGCCCAGGTCGGGCAGGAGGCCCGGCAGGAGCGGGGGGATGGTGACGTCGGGGGCGCTGGTCGGTGGGGTCGGGCTGGGCGGGGTGGTGCCGCCGGTCCCGGTCCGCGGCGGGTCGAGCAATCCGCCCGTGCCGCCGCCGATGAGGCCGTCGCCGCTGCTGCTGGCGGAGCCGCTCGGGGTGCCGGTGCGGGCGTGCTTGCCGGTGGACGGGGTGGTGCCGCTGGAGCTGGGCGCCGTCGACCGGTGGCTGCCGGAGGAGCCGGTGGCTGCCGGGCCGGAGCCGTCCCGCCGCTTGCCGGCGCCGGGCTCGGCGGACGGTTGCGGGAGGAGCGACTGGAGCGGGGCGACTTCCTGGTCTATGGCATCGAAGACCGACGAGACCTCCTGTTTGACGTCGCCGAGCTGCACGGGCAGCTTGTCGCTGAGCGCGGTCCAGGCCTCGCGGTGGGACCGGGAGAACGTGGACAGTGCCTGGATGGGGCCCAGGGACCCGGGATCGGCCTCGTACGCCGCGTGGAGCAGACGGTGCCCCTCGGTGACGTCGTGCTGCATCCCGGACAGGGTGCGGCGGATCTCGCCGATGGACTCGTGGTCGAGATGGCCGCCCCGCCCGCGCTCCAGCAGCCGTCTGGCTTCGCTGAGCCGCGTGGAGGCCTGGTCGAGGTAGATCTGGCCGCGCTGGTCGTTGCCGTCGGTCAGATAGTTGAGCTTGAAGTCCTCGATGCCGCGTTTCAGGCCGTACAGCGAGTCGCCGGGCAGGGCGTCGGAGCTGGCGGCGGCGACGCCGCCGAAGGCTCCGGCGGCCACGCCGACGCTCAGTCCGCCCGCCGCGAGGCCCTTGGTCAGTCTCGTACGCGGTCGGAGCTTGCCCAGTGGGCTCGCCCGGTGCGCGCCCTTGGCCCGGTGGGAGTGCTGTTCCGGTACCGACGCAGCCGCCGCCCCGGTTCCTTCTTGGAGCATGGCCTCCATCGCGGCCACCAGCCGGGCCCGTTGGACGACCTTGACCTCGGGGTCGAGCTGTGGCTTGGGCAGCGCGCCGAGACCCGCCGCCAGGGCCAGCAGCCGGCCCTGGTCGGTCTGTTCCTCGGTGGCCGGCGGTGACTCCGCCGGTGCTACGGACTGCTCGGCCGCCGGGTCCCGGTCGGACTGCTCCTCCAGGGCCTGGGCGAAGGCGTTCGTCCGCCGGTGCGCCGATACGTTCGCGATCACTGGCGGCACCTCCTCTCGTCATGACGGTCGACTCCCCAGGGGGTCCTGAGGGTGCACGTCCGCGACCACTCTCACGCGATCGAGCGATCAGGTGGACCAGGACGTGACCACAGGGAGCCTGTATCCCGCACAACGACTGGCGCGGCACTTGGGTTACGGACGGCGGATGATCGGATCAGAAAGGCAACGCTCCTTCACGGAAGGTGAGTTGAGCGTCGCCCGGCGTGGCACGGCTCAGCGGGCGTCGTCCGGCAGCAGCCGGGCGAGGGTGCGGACGGCGCGGTACTGGAGGGTCTTGATGGCGCCCTCGTTCTTGCCCATGACCCGGGCGGTCTCGGCGACCGAGAGGCCCTGGAGGAAACGGAGCGTGACGCACTCCTGCTGCTGGGGGTTGAGCCGTCGTACGGCGTCGAGCAGGGCGGCGTTGGACAGGGACTCCAGGACGGAGTCCTCCGGGGAGCGCTCGACCTCGTTGGCGTCGAGCATCTCGCCGGTGGTGATCTCCAGCCGGAAGCGGCTGGACTTGAAGTGGTCGGCGACGAGGTTCCGCGCGATCGTGACCAGCCAGGCGCCGAAGTCGCGCCCCTGCCAGGTGAACGTGCCGATCCTGCGCAGCGCCCGCAGAAAGGTCTCACTGGTGAGGTCCTCCGCGGTCGCCCGGCTGCCGACGCGGTAGTAGATGTACCGGTAGACGGTGTCGCTGTACTGGTCGTAGAGCCGCCCGAAGGCCTCGGCCTCCCCGGCCTGGGCACGTTCGACCAGGTCCATCATCCGGGCGCTGTCGCTGTCGGCGGCAGGGCGGCGGGCGGTGGCCGCGCCGGTGGCACGCCCTCGTCTGCCGACGGCGGCGCCGCCGTCGGCCAGTGCGTAGCACGGGCCCAGGGGCGCGGCGGCGGCGAAGGCGGGGACGGCGTACGCGGTGGGGACATGGCCGCGCAGCGTTTCTTTGACCGTCGCGATCGTTGCGCGCAGCGTAGCCAGGCCCGAGGCGTCAACCCCGACGTGTGGGTACACGGGACTCCCAGAGGCAGAGCTTCCATCACGTGCAGTGCGGGACCGTTCACCCGTCGTGGCGACGGAAGGGGTACCGGTTTGCGTCTGAGGAGAATAACGCTTCGTACAGGCCCTGCTACACCGAGTTGCTCAAACTATCGATTGCGACGCTTCCGTAACCGATTGAGGCCCTATCGGATGCCACAGAGTGATCGGTTCGTGAACGGTTCGGGGCTGGTTCCGGTGAAGTACCGGACGACTTGAAGTGGCCGCGGCATGATCCGGGGCGCGCGGGACCGACGCCCGGGGGCCTTGGAGGGGGCGGGAAACGGGTGACCGGCCTGGTGGGGGCCGCGGCCGGGGCGGGCCGCGGTGCCGTTGCGGTGCCGCGCGCCCCGCCGGGGCGTGATTATCGGCGCCGTCGGCTCAGAGCGATCGCGGCCGCGGTGCCGCCGGCGACCGCGCCGACCCCGGCCGCCGCCGGGATGCCGACCTTGGCCGCCTTGCGGCCCGTGCGGTAGTCGCGCAGGCGCCAGTCCTGCTCGCGGGCGTGCCTGCGGAGCTTGGCGTCCGGGTTGATGGCGTAGGGGTGACCCACCAGGGACAGCATGGGGATGTCGTTGTGGCTGTCGCTGTAGGCGGCGCAGCGGGTGAGGTCCAGTCGCTCCGCCGAGGCCAGGGCGCGCACCGCCTCCGCCTTGGCCGGGCCGTGCAGCGGCTCGCCGACCAGCCTGCCGGTGTAGACGCCGTCGACCGACTCCGCGACCGTGCCGAGCGCGCCGGTCAGGCCCAGGCGGCGGGCGATGACCTGGGCGATCTCGACGGGGGCCGCCGTGACCAGCCACACCTTCTGGCCGGCGTCCAGGTGGGCCTGGGCGAGGGCGCGGGTGCCGGGCCAGATGCGGTCGGCCATGTACTCGTCGTAGATCTCCTCGCCGATCGTCTCCAGCTCGGCGACCCGGTGGCCCTTGACGATGGACAGGGCCGAGTCGCGGGCCTCCTGCATGTGCTCGGGGTCCTCGACGCCGGCCAGCCGGAACCACGCCTGCTGCCAGGCGAACCTGGCCAGGTCGCGGGTCTCGAAGAACTTCCGCTTGTACAGCCCCCGGCCGAAGTGGAACAGGGCGGCGCCCTGCATCACCGTGTTGTCGAGGTCGAAGAAGGCGGCGGCCTTGTCGTCGCCGATGACCGGGAACACCGGTTCCTCCGGCGCGGCCCGCGGGATTCCCTGGGCTTCCTGCGTGGACTTGCGGGCAGCCTCCGCCGAGGCCTCGCCTGCCAACACGCTCCGCGCCGTGGCGGAGCGCCTACGGGAAGTGAGCCATCCGAGAGCGGCCATGACGTGAGCATAGCCAGTCCGTTCGGCGGTTCCGGAGCGGAGCGGGTGGGGGCGGGTGAACTCTGCGCGTCCGGGTCGTGCGACGAAGCGATCCGGAACGGGCGCGGAGCGCGCGAGAATGGTCGGCATGAGTGCGTTCTTCCGGCGTAATACAGAACCCCGTGAGCGGCGGGTGACCCTCGTCCGCAAGCCCGGCTGTCATCTGTGCGACGACGCGCAGCTCGTGGTGGAGAAGGTGTGCGGCGAGCTGGGCGTGGTGTGGGAGCCCAGGGACATCACCGAGGACCCGGACCTGCACGACCGGTACTGGGAGCAGATCCCGGTCGTCCTGATCGACGGTGAACAGCACACCTTCTGGCGCGTGAACGAGGAGCGGCTGCGCCGGGCACTGACCGGTTAGTACAAACTGGCCGGAAAGTTCGCTTAGGATCGACGGCGGTCTGGTCTCGGGGGCGGGATTCGTGAGGAGAGTGTGCGGTTTTGCCCCCAGTAACGAAGGAACGTCGGTGCGTGTGCGCCGGTTCCCGCAGAGGGCGCGAAGGGCGCGTGACCCCGGTCACTTCTGCCGGGCAAATCGGACACCATCTTTGTGCACGCGTTCACAAAGACATAGCCTGCTGTCGACGGGGCGGTCTGGTGACGTATGACCGCCTACAGCCCCGCTCTACCCGCAGGAGCACCGTGGCAACTGGCCGAACACACCGACCGGCGACCCGTAGCCGAGGGATTCCCGAGGCCACCGTCGCCCGGCTTCCGCTGTACCTCCGAGCGCTGACCGCACTGTCGGAGCGCTCGGTCCCCACGGTCTCCTCCGAGGAGCTGGCCGCGGCGGCGGGGGTCAACTCCGCCAAGCTGCGCAAGGACTTCTCGTACCTGGGCTCCTACGGGACGCGCGGGGTCGGTTACGACGTGGAGTATCTCGTCTACCAGATCTCCCGCGAACTCGGCCTGACCCAGGACTGGCCGGTTGTCATCGTCGGCATCGGCAACCTCGGCGCCGCCCTCGCCAACTACGGCGGCTTCGCCTCCCGCGGCTTCCGGGTGGCCGCGCTCATCGACGCCGACCCGGCGATGGCCGGAAAGCCGGTGGCGGGCATCCCGGTGCAGCACACCGACGAGCTCGAGAAGATCATCGAGGACAACGGGGTCTCCATCGGCGTCATCGCCACCCCGGCCGGTGCCGCCCAGCAGGTCTGCGACCGGCTCGTGGCCGGCGGGGTCACGTCCATCCTGAACTTCGCGCCGACCGTGCTGTCCGTCCCGGACGGCGTCGACGTGCGCAAGGTCGACCTCTCCATCGAACTCCAGATCCTCGCCTTCCACGAGCAGCGCAAGGCCGGCGAGGAGACCGCCGCCGGTGACGGCGCCCGGCCCGCCGCCACCACCCGTGACGCTTCCGCCGACCAGGGGCCCGACGGGGACGTACCCGCCGTGATGCCGGCATGAGTCTGCTCGTCGTCGGGCTGAGCCACCGCAGCGCCCCGGTCAGCGTCCTCGAACGGGCCGCGCTGAGCGCGGACGCCCAGGGGAAGCTCCTGCAGGACACGGTCGCCGCCGAGCCGGCCACCGAGGCCGCGGTGCTCGCCACCTGCAACCGCATCGAGCTGTACGCCGACGTGGACAAGTTCCACGCCGGTGTCGCCGAGCTGTCCACGCTGCTCGCCCAGCACAGCGGCGTCGGCCTGGACGAACTGACCCCCCACCTCTACGTGCACTACGAGGACCGGGCCGTCCACCACCTGTTCTCGGTGGCCTGCGGCCTGGACTCCATGGTCGTCGGCGAGGGACAGATCCTCGGCCAGATCAAGGACTCCCTGGCCCGCGCCCAGGACCTGCACACCGCCGGCAAGCTGCTGAACGACCTGTTCCAGCAGGCCCTGCGGGTCGGCAAGCGCGCCCACTCCGAGACCGGCATCGACCGCGCCGGCCAGTCCCTGGTCACCTTCGGCCTGGAGCAGCTTGCCGCGGGCGGTGCCGTGCAGGACTGGGCGGCGGGCCGCAGGGCGCTGGTCATCGGCGCCGGGTCGATGTCCTCGCTGGCCGCCGCCACGCTCGCGCGCGCCGGAGTCGCCGAGATCGTCGTCGCCAACCGCACCCTCGAACGCGCCGAGCGGCTCGCACTCCTGCTCGCGGAGCATCACGGACAGCGCCCCACCGGCGGCGACGCGTCCGTGACCGTGCGCGCGGTGCCCATGGACGCGGTGCGGGACGAGCTGACACGTGCCGACGTCGTCGTCTCCTGTACCGGGGCGACGGGTCTGGTGCTCACGGCGGAGACGGTCGCGCAGGCGGTCGAGGGACGCACCGGGCAACCGGCCGTCGCCCACACCGCCCACCCGGCCGGCAAGCCCGGCAACGCCAGGGTCTCGCCGTCCACCGGCGCCGACGACAACTGCCCGCTCGACCAGGCCGCCGTACAGCCCGGCTTCTCCGTCATGGGGGAGGCCGCCGTGGCCGGTCTGGACGCGGCCACCCTGGAGCAGCACGCGGCCTGGGTGGACAACGGGGTTTTGGACCGCCGCGAGCGCCGTACGCCCGAGGCGGACGCCGAGCTGATCACCGCGCTCGCCGCGACCGTCGCCACGGGCGCCCGGATCCCCGAGCGGCGCAGGCCCGAGCCGCCCGCCGAGCGGCCGGCCCCCTTCCTCTTCCTCCTCGACCTGGCCATGCCCCGCGACATCGACGCGGCCGTGCACCGGCTGGCCGGGGTGCGGCTGGTGGACATCGAGTCGCTGGCGGAGGCGTCGGTCGACGCGCCGATGGCGGCCGACGTCGACCAGGTCCGGCGTATCGTTTCCGACGAGGTGGCGGCCTTCGGGGCGGCCCAGCGGGCGGCGCACATCACGCCGACCGTGGTGGCGCTGCGCACCATGGCCGCCGACGTCGTCGCCGGGGAGATCGCGCGGCTCGACGGCCGCCTGCCCGACCTGGACGAACGCCAGCGCGGGGAGATCCGGCAGGCCGTGCACCGGGTCGTCGACAAGCTGCTCCACGCGCCGACCGTACGGGTCAAGCAGCTCGCGGCCGAGCCCGGCGGCGCCGGGTACGCGGACGCGCTGCGCACCCTGTTCGACCTCGACCCCGAGACGGTCGCCGCCGTCTCCCGGGCCGGGGACAGCACAGACACGAAGGGCCGACCGGCATGACTGAGAAGGCTTTGAGGCTGGGGACGAGGCGGAGCAAGCTCGCCATGGCCCAGTCCGGGCAGGTGGCTCAGGCCGTCCGCCGGGTGACCGGGCGCCCCGTCGAACTGATCGAGATCACCACGTACGGCGACACCTCCCGCGAGCACCTGGCGCAGATCGGCGGCACCGGCGTCTTCGTGACGGCGCTGCGCGACGCGCTGCTGCGGGGCGAGGTCGACTTCGCGGTGCACTCGCTCAAGGACCTGCCGACCACGCAGCCCGAGGAGCTGGTCCTGGCCGCCGTACCGGTGCGCGAGGACCCCCGGGACGTGATCGTCGCGCGGGACGCCCTGAAGTTCACCGACCTCCCGCGCGGTGCGCGCATCGGCACCGGTGCGCCGCGCCGCATGGCGCAGCTCAACGCGTACGCCCGCGCCCACGGCCTGGACATCGAGACCGTCCCGATCCGCGGCAACGTCGACACGCGGATCGGCTACGTCCACGCCGGTGAGCTGGACGCGGTCGTGCTGGCCGCCGCCGGACTGAACCGGATCGGCCGGATCGACGAGGTGACCGACTTCCTGTCGGTCGACACGGTTTTGCCCGCCCCCGGCCAGGGGGCCCTGGCGATCGAGTGCCGGGCGGGGAACACCGCCCACGACGCCGCACTCGTCGCCGCGCTCGGCGAACTGGACGACCCGTTCACGCGGGCCGCCGTCACCGCCGAACGGTCACTGCTCGCCGCCCTGGAGGCCGGCTGCAGCGCCCCTGTGGGCGCGCTGGCCGACCTTCCCCCACTCTCGGCTCCGCTCGAGCGGGGGGACCCCCAGGCCGACGGGCAGATTGTCAACGAAATGCGCCTGCGCGCTGTGGTCGGCACGACCGACGGCACGCGCATGGTGCAGCTGTCCACCACCGGTCCCGTGCCCCAGACGCACGACCGGGCGACGGCACTCGGTCGCGAACTCGCCACCGAGATGCTCGCCCAGGGCGCGGCCGGTCTGATGGGGGAGCGAGCACGATGAGCCCCACCGCCCTTACCGCCGGCCTGGAACACGGTCACGTCACCTTCCTCGGTGCCGGACCCGGGGATCCGGGACTGCTGACTCTGCGCGCCGTGGAGGCGCTGTCGCACGCGGACGTCCTGGTCGCCGAGCCCGAGGTGCTCGACGTGATCCGGACGCACGCGCGGCAAAGTGTCTCGGTCGTGGAAACGAACGCGGAACCCTCCTCGGTCTCACCGCCGGGCACGGGCACGCCGCAGCTCACGGTCGTTGACGGCACGTCAACAGCGACTGCGGTCCCGTCTCCTGCCCGGGATGCCGTCCATCTTGTCATGGAGGCCGCACGGGGCGGCAGGCGGGTCGTCCGTGCGGTGCCCGGGGACCCGGGACTTGATACGTACGCCGCGGAGGAAATGCTCGCCTGCGCCGCCGCCGGGGTGCCCTTCGAGGTCGTCCCCGGTGTCGCGGCCGTCGTCGGCGTGCCCGCGTACGCCGGCGTGCCGCTGCGGGACGCCCAGGGCGCGGACGTCCGGTTCGTGGACGCCCGGACCGCCTCCGACCGCTGCTGGACGGAGGTGGGCGCCTCGGACGGCACGGTGGTCGTCTCCACGACCCTGGACTCCGTGGCCGTGGCGGCCGGCGAGCTGGTCGCGGCGGGCCGCAAGCCGGACACCCCGCTGACGGTGACGATCGCCGGTACGACGACCCGGCAGCGGACGTGGACGGCGACGCTCGGCACGATCGCGCAGACGCTGAAGCAGGCGAAGGTGCTGCCGTCGCCGGACGGCGGCCGGCCGGTGATAGCCGTGGTCGGTGAGCGTTCCGCCGCCGCCCGGCGCGACCAACTGTCCTGGTTCGAGTCCAAGCCGCTGTTCGGCTGGAAGGTGCTCGTGCCGCGGACGAAGGAGCAGGCGGCGTCGCTCTCCGACCAGCTCCGGTCCTACGGCGCCGTGCCGCACGAGGTGCCGACGATCGCCGTCGAGCCCCCGCGCACGCCTCAGCAGATGGAACGTGCCGTCAAGGGTCTGGTGACCGGACGGTACGAGTGGATCGCCTTCACGAGCGTGAACGCCGTCAAGGCCGTCCGGGAGAAGTTCGAGGAGTACGGGCTCGACGCGCGGGCCTTCGCGGGCATCAAGGTGGCCGCCGTGGGCGAGCAGACCGCCAAGGCGCTGGTCGCCTTCGGCGTGAAGCCGGACCTGGTGCCGAGCGGTGAGCAGTCGGCGGCGGGTCTGCTGGAGGACTGGCCGCCGTACGACCCGGTGTTCGACCCGATCGACCGGGTGTTCCTGCCGCGGGCGGACATCGCCACGGAGACGCTGGTGGCCGGGCTGATCGAGCTGGGCTGGGAGGTCGACGACGTCACGGCCTACCGGACCGTGCGGGCGTCGCCGCCGCCGGCGGAGACCCGCGAGGCGATCAAGGGCGGTGGCTTCGACGCGGTGCTGTTCACGTCGTCGTCCACCGTGCGGAACCTGGTGGGCATCGCCGGCAAGCCGCACAACGTCACCGTGATCGCGTGCATCGGTCCGGCCACGGCCAAGACCGCCGAGGAGCACGGGCTGCGGGTGGACGTGATGGCTCCGGAGCCGTCGGTCCACAAGCTGGCCGAGGCGCTGGCGGAGTTCGGGATGCGCCGTCGCGCGGCGGCCCTGGAGGCCGGCGACCCGGTCACCCGGCCCAGCGAGCGGCGACCGGGAGCGCGCAGGCGTCGTACGACGACGTGACCTTCGGCTGACACGGTCCTCAGGGGTGCCCGGGCTTGTCCCGGGCACCCCTGAGGTGTCGGTGCCCGGCGGCGTACGGGAGGAAGGCCGCGCGTACTCGTCCGTCTGCAACCACCCATGCGGTCGAGAGCGGTGCGGCGGACAGAGGTGCGGCACATGTACCGCTCGGAGCGGCCCGTCGCCTGATTCGGGCGCTGAACGGACAGCGGCCGCTGGCGAGGCGGCGGCCGACTGCCCCGGGACTGCCGCAGGGCTCCGAGCCGTCCCTCGCGGGCCGACAGCACGTCGGCAAAGATGCTCCTGGGGCGGGCGTAGCGTAGAAGTCATGTCGAAGTACGGATCGTTCCCCGGTACCCGTCCCCGGAGGCTGCGGACCTCGCCCGTCATGCGGCGGATGGTCGCCGAGACGCGGCTGCACCCCGCCGACTTCATCCTTCCGGCGTTCGTCCGGGAGGGCGTCAGTGAGCCGGTGCCCATCGCGGCGATGCCAGGGGTCGTGCAGCACACCCGGGACAGCCTGAAGAAGGCCGCGCTGGAGGCCGTGGAGGCCGGGATCTCCGGGATCATGCTGTTCGGCGTGCCGGAGGAGGGCAAGAAGGACGCCCTGGGCACGGTCGGGACCGACCCGGACGGGATCCTCCAGGTGGCGCTGCGCGACGTGCGGGCCGAGGTCGGCGACGACCTGCTCGTGATGGCGGACCTGTGCCTGGACGAGTTCACCGACCACGGGCACTGCGGGGTGCTGGACGCCGAGGGGCGGGTCGACAACGACGCCACCCTGGAACGGTACGCCGAGATGGCACAGGTGCAGGCCGACGCCGGCGCCCATGTCGTGGGCCCCAGCGGGATGATGGATGGCCAGATCGGCGTCATCCGCGACGCGCTCGACCAGATCGGCCGCGAGGACGTCGCCGTCCTCGCCTACACCGCCAAGTACTCCTCGGCGTTCTACGGCCCCTTCCGCGAGGCCGTCGCGTCCTCGCTCCAGGGTGACCGCAAGACCTACCAGCAGGACCCGGCCAACTGGCGCGAGTCCCTGCGGGAGCTGGAACTGGACCTGGCCGAGGGCGCCGACATGGTGATGGTCAAGCCGGCCGGCCCCTACCTCGACATCCTCGCCCGGGTCGCGGACGCCGTCGACGTACCCGTCGTCGCGTATCAGATCTCCGGCGAGTACGCGATGATCGAGGCCGCCGCCGAGAAGGGCTGGATCGACCGCGACCGCGCCGTCTTCGAGACCCTCACCGGAATCAAGCGGGCCGGGGCGCGCAACATCCTCACCTACTGGGCCACCGAGGTGGCCCGGAAGCTGCGCTAGCGCCCGCGCTCACCGGCGGAGGCGGCGGGTCACCGGCGCCGTCGGGTCAGTCCCACCAGAACGACCAGCCGGTGGCGCCGACCAGCTCCCTGGCGTACGCGCCGACGCTCCCCGGTCCGCTCCGGGCCACGATGTCCGGGCACAGCGCGTAGTGCTCGGCGGCCAGGGCCTCGGCGTCCTCCGTCCCGGTGGGCGGCGCCGCGACCGACACGACCAGCGTGTCCCGGCCGAGGGCGACGACCCGGGCGCCGAACCGGTCCTCCCACGACCGCAGCACTGCGCAGACCCGGGCCACGTCCTGGTCGTAGTTGAGCGGGCCGGTCCAGCCGATCGCCGCCGGTATGTCGGCGGACCGGCGCGCCGGGACGAGCGCGAGGTGCGGTTCCTCGATCCACTCGCTCCACGTGCCCCGGTCGCTGTGCAGCGCGTCCGCCACCTGGGCGGCACGGGTCTCCGGGTCGGCTGCGAGGACACCGGCGGACGCGAGCCCCGGCCAGCGGGCCCCGAACGGCTCGGTCTCGTCGCTCACCTGACCGTCCGTCTCCTGCGACCAGTACTCCCCGAGGACCTCCTCGGCGTCGTGGTCCCCCGGGTAGGACGCCTCCGCCGGCAGCAGCGGCCAGTCCTCTGTGCCGGCCCGGCAGCCGGCCAGGTCCACCAGCACCGGCAGCAGCCCCACCCGGGCCGCCGGCGCGCCCAGCGCCTTCCAGGTGCCGGGCGCGGATCCCTTCTCGGCGTGCCACAGCAGCGGTTCGTGCCAGGGGCCGTCGCCTGTCGCGTCCACGAGTCTGCCGGGCGGGAGTTGGAGCCCCAGAGAACGCCCGCTGGGGTCGGTGGCCAGCCTGGGCAGCGGGTTGGGAAGAGTCGCCATGCCGGTGACTGTAGGGGCAGCCACTGACAACGGCCGGTCGGCCGGGTCAGACCAGGGTCGTGATGCAGAACGGGTGCCCGGCGGGGTCGAGCAGCACCCGCCAGCGGTCCGGCTGCGGCTGGGTCTCCGGCTTGGTCGCGCCCAGCGTCAGCAGGTGCGCCTCGGCCGCTTCCAGGTCGTCCACGCCCACCTCGATGTGGGCCTGCTTCTGCTCGGCCGGGTCCGGCCAGGTGGGGCGGCGGTGGTCGGGGACCCGGCTGAAGCCCAGGCCCGGCCCGCCGTCCTTGCCGCCGAGGAAGACGAAGTCGTCGGAGGAGTAGGCGACGGGCAGGCCGAACATCTCGGCGTAGAAGCGCGAGAGTTCGGCGGGGTCGGCGCAGTCGAGGGTGACGGCGGCGTAGCGGAAGGCGGGTGCGGAAGCGGTGTCCGTGGTCATGGTGAGGACGGTAGGACACGACCAGGACAGGTTCGGTCCTGGTCGTGTGAGACTTCCGGACGTGATCAGCGCCTCCGCCCGTCTGCTGCGCCTGCTGTCCCTGCTGTCCTCCCGGCCGTCCTGGACCTGCGCCGAACTGGCCGAGCGCATGGAGGTCACCGACCGCACGGTGCGGCGGGACATCGCCAAGCTGCGGGACCTCGGTTACTCCGTCGACTCCGACGCCGGCCCCTGGGGCGGCTACCGTCTCCGTGCCGGCTCCCGCGTGCCGCCGCTGATCCTCGACGACGAGGAAGCGCTCGCCGTGGCGGTCGGGCTGCGCGAGGCGGCGCTGAGCGGCGCCCTCGGAGGCGATCAGGCCGCACTGTCCGCACTGCTGAAACTCCGTCAGGTGCTGCCGCGGCGGATCGCGGACCGGCTCGGCGAGATGGACGACGCCTTCGTACGCCTCCCCGGACCCGACGCGCCGCGGATCAGACCCGGCATGCTGCTGGACCTGGCCGACGCCTGCCGCCGCGGCGAGCGGGCCCGGCTGTCGTACACCGACGGGCAGGGGAGCGCCACGGTCCGGGACATCGACCCCTACCGTCTCGTGCACACGGGACGGCGCTGGTACTTCGTCGCGCGGGACGTGGCCCAGGGGCAGTGGCGGACGTTCCGGGCCGACCGGGTCGACCGCCTCCAGCCCACCGGGCAGCCGGCGGACCTCACCGACCCGCCCGACCCGGCGCGGCTCGTCTCCCGCAACATCGCCAACGGTCCCTACCCGCTGGCCGCGACCATCCGCCTGCCGCTCCCCCTGGACCAGGCGCTACGGCTCATTCCGGCCACGGTCGGCACCCATCGCCCCGACGGTCCGGACGCCACCCTCGTGGACATCGGCGGCCCCGACGCGGACGGCCTGGCCCGGTACCTCCTCGGGTTGGCGACACCCCTGCGGGTCCTCGCCCCCGAGGCGGTACGGCAGTCCCTGCTGAGGCTCACCCGGGACCTCCTCGAAGCGCACACGTCCCCCGGACCGCCCGCGGAGTGAGAGCGGGCCGCGGGGCGCCGTGGTTCCCGGGGAGGCCCGTGTCACCAGAGGCCGTGCTCCAGTTCCTCGAGCGCCAGGTTCCACTGCGATTCCTCATCGGCGAACGGTGTGGGATCGAAGGCACCGACCACACGCCTGAAGCGTTCGGCGAGTTCCTCAGGATCGACATCGTTCTCGTGATCGGCCTCGATCTTACGGAACTCGACGAGGCTGAATTGCAGCGACTCGATATCGCGATGGAGCAGGATGTACTCTTCTTCGCTCTCCGGAAAGGCGTACACTTTTCCGGAGAGGGGATCCAGGGCGATCAGTGAAGTGAAGAGGTAGCCCAGCAGCCACCAGCTCCGGCTCTCCTCCGGGCAGGACAGTCCGTAATGGTCGAAGCGACTGCCGAGGATCAGCGGATCGAACCCGGACCCGTACGCATCCTCCGGGTTCTCTTTCGATATGAAGGCGTCGGAATGGGGAAGTCCCACGGAACTCAGGAGAGCCGACGCGCGCGACTCGACGGACTCGCCGGTCGAGAACCGTGGGAAATAGACCACGTTCGTGAGTCCGTAGGCTTCGATCATGGCGGCGGGGGTCACTGCGAGATTCACAGGCGCATCCTAGCGTGACGCTACAGGCCGAGGCTCTTCTTCAGGCCGTTCAGGTACTGGGTGTGCTCTTTGTTCGTGGTTTTCATGTTCTGGTCATAATAATCGGCGACGTGTGTCACCTTGAGGTCCGAGCCGAAATGGTAGTCCAACCAGCGGGCGCACACCGGATTCTTCTGACAGGGCTCGCGTTCTGTGAAGATCTCCCGGAGCCTGTCCTTCTGTCCCGAATGCAGGATCGGGAACCCTATCATGCGCTCGGAATGGCCCTTCTTGTTGCTGTAGCCGACGAGGACCGATTCCCTTCCGCCCGCGTCGATGTAGCGACCTGCGGCATAGTTCGTTCCCCCGCCGTCACCGCGCGCGACACGTGCCGCCTGCGTGGCCTGGGCCAGATCGCTGGTGGATGGGTCGATCTTCGCCGACTTCGCCCTGCCGGGATGCTTGCTCTCGGCGTGGAATTCAGCCTTCGCTCTGGGTGTGTCAGGGATATAGAAACGGCCGTCGTCGCCGACGATTCCGTGCAGACGCTTCTTGTCGTGGCCGTCGAGGTCCCCGGTGCCGCCGTCGGCGTGCAGTCGCTGCACGGCACCGTCGGCGTGCAGCAGGTACGTACGCGTTTCACCGTCCTCACCCGCCTTCCCCGTCTTGATCCGCTTGACCCGGTCGCCGATGTCCAGGTCGTTGTCCTTGTGGAGGCGGGACGTGGCCTTCACGCGGTTCGGGACGGTGTCGGTGAGGTGTTCGCCGACCTTGGCGAGCGCCTTCTCGCAGCCCTTCAGACCGCCGTGCAGCATCGATTCGAAGACCTGCGTGAACGGGTCACGGCCCTTCGTGCGGCCGAAGGCGCCCTTGGCCCGGCCGAGCGGGGCGGAGCTGGCCAGGTGGAGTTCACTGCCGTGCGAGAAGAGTTTGCCCGCCCCGAACTCGAACTCGTCATGGTCGATGAAGAGGTCGGCTCCCGACCCCGGCCCCGAGCCGCCGGACGCGGAGGCCAGTTCCAGGCCGCCGGCGCCGCCCGCGGAGGCCAGTTGCATGCCGCCGTGCCCGTGTCCGTGTCCGCCGCCGCCTCCTTCGGGGGACGGCGGGAGGGAGAAGGCGCTGTCGACCAGGTTCAGGACCGCGTCCTCGACCATCGCCTCCAGCTTGGCGTTGACCGGTTCGGTGACCCGGGCGATCAGCTCATCCACGATCCGGTCGGCGGCCTCGTCGATGATGCGTTTCACCAGTTGCCGCATGGCCGCGGTCTCGGCCGCGCCGAGCACGGCGGACAGGCCGCCGGTGACGAACGCCAGCCCGACCGAGAGGCCCACCGAGCCCGCCATGACGGCGAGTTCGGCCTCGGCCTTGGTCTTCATGCCGAAGATGATGTCGGCGACGACGTCGCAGGCCTCCCCGAACAACCGGGCCAGTTCCGGGATCTTGTCCAGGTGGCCGGCCTTGACCTGGGACCAGTGCTTCTCCATCGCATCGACGGCCCACCCCTGGGAGGAGGACAGGACGCGCTCCACGGCCTTGTGCGCGTCCGCGCCGTGCCCCTCGAACTTGTCGGCGAACTCCCGCATGGCGTCGGCCATCTCGCGGTAATCGTCCTCGTCGACGTTCGGGAAGTTGATGCCTATGAAGTCCAGGACCTCGTCCAGCCAGCCGGGCAGCGTGTAGCCCATCCCCCGTGACGCCCCCTCGTTCTCATGATCATCCTAGGAACAGGGAGACCCTAACGGGAGGCGGCCGTGCGGGCGCAAGGGCCGCACGCGTTCCATGGCGTGGCTGTGACAACCCGCACCCGGCAGGCACCGGACGAGTGCGGGGAGTTCAGGATGGGCGCAGGCACACCAAGGTCTCGTCCGTGCCGACCAGGAGAAGACCGGAGGACGTCACGGCGAGCGAACGCACCGGAGGACCGGGGCGAAAGACGCGGACCGCGCCGTCGTCCAGGGAGTGGCACTCGACCAGCCCGTCCGCCCACCCGACGGCGAGCACCGGGCCGGCGTCCGAGGCCGCGGCGGCCAAGGCCGTCACCGGGCATGACCGCGCCCGGACAGGAGAAGCCGGCGGCTCGGCCCCGGGGCTCCAGGCCCGCACCGTCCCGTCGGCACCACCGCTGTAGATCAGGGGGACGCTCGCGTCGTCGGACACGGCGAGGTCCAGCGCGGCCAGAGCGGTGACGTCTCCTTCGTGCAACCGGACCGTATGCGCCGGTGGACCGTCACCGTTCCCGTCCGTCGGGAAGGCGTGTACCCGCCCCGTGTCGTCCGCCACGGCGAGCAGTGCCTCGGCGACCGCCAACGCCTCGGCCGGCCGCCCCAGCCGGGTCGCCGCGGCCTGGACCAGGCGTTCGTGAGGCGTGGGGCCGTCGGCCAGCAGCGCCGAGAGACCCGTGGCTCTCGACGTGGCGGGACCGCGCCGGGTGTGCGGCAGCCCCTGTGCGTCCGTCGAGGAGGAACACCGTCCCGTCGGACCCGGCGGCCACGGTGCGCGCCCGCCGCACGGGCCGCGGCAGTCGGCCGACCGGACCGGCGTCCTTCTCGTCCACCAGGCGGACCGTTCCCTGGTGGTCGGCCACGAGTACGATCCCGGCGAGTTCCCCGCGCCCGGCCGAGAGCGCGTGTGCCGGCCCCGGCCACGGCGGCCGGACGTCCCCGCGCACCCTGCGCCAGACGACCTGCCACGCGGCGCCCCCGGCCAGGTCCGCGAGCCTCCGCGGGAGTCGCGGATCGACGTCGTCACCCGATGCGGCCAGCAGGACCAGGGCCCGTTCCGCGGAGTCCCGTGCACGGGTCAGGGACGCTCCCGCCCGCAACCACGCCGTCCGCAGACCGCCGTGGTCGTGCCCGGAGCGCTCGTACAGGCGCGTCACCTGCCACGGGTCCGCGGCACAGACCGCCGCGGGATCATCCAGGTCGGCAGGGGGAAGCGGTGTTCCGGTTCCCGCGTCGGCCGGCCGGGCGGCGGAGCCGCCGGCCGCGGCCCACAGCGCGTACCGCTCCGGGTCGGTCCACCGTGCCTCGTCGAGGTCCATCACCGCGGCACGCCCGGCCAGGAGGCCATGGACCGGGCAACCGCCGCCGCGCAGTTCCACGATCAGCCGGACGTGCCGCGACTCCAGCAGCCGCAGGACGAGTTCCGCGACCGTCGCCGGGTCGTCGGCCGCGTGCAGCTCCGGCAGCACCAGCACCGTGGGGCGTTTGTCCGCGGCCAACGCGCTCACCAGCTCGCCCGGGGTGCGCGCGGACACGAGTAGCTGCTGAGCCAGTGTCCACGTGGCCGTGAGCACGCTTTCACCGGCCAGCGGGACGAAGCCGTGCACCCGGCGTTCCGCGCGCACTCCCGGCCGCGTGCCGTGTCCCACCAGCCAGGCCAGCAGCGTCGACTTGCCACAGCCCGCGCTCCCGGTCACCAGACACAGCCGGGGCGCGTCCGCGTCGGCCAGCCAGGCCAGCAGGGCCGCGGCGGCAGGCTCGCGTCCCGCCGCCGGGCGCCCCCACTTCTCCTCGGCCACGGGCGGTTGCCCCTCTCCCGACGCCGTCCCTCCCGGCGGTGTCACCCGCGGTCCGCCTGCTCCGCCGCGTACGTGATCAACTCCTTGAGTCCCTCCTCACGGGACCCGGCGGTGGAGCCGTAGTCGAAGCTGTGAGTGAACTCCGCGTGGGGGAAGGTGGTTTGCAGCCATGCGGCGCAGTAGTGGCCCGGCATCATGCAGGGTTCCAGCTCGCAGTAGACGCGCCGCACCTGCTCGGGAGCGACGCCTTCCGCCCGCAGCCGGTGCCAGACCAGCTCCTCGGGGTGCGGGCGTCCCGGGCCCGTCGCGTCGGTGACGATTCGCTTGTCGCCCGCCGCGTCGACGTACTCGAACGCCGACGAGAACGGGAAGTTGAGGGTGTGCCGCACGTCGTCCAGGACCTTCGGCCACCAGCTCTCGCGCTCCGCGAAGGCGTCGGCGTCGATCTGCCGCAGTTCGGCGTTCAGCTCGCGGAACGCCGCCGCGGCCACCGGCAGGCTGGTCGAGGCGGCGATCACCGGGAGCCGTCGGTCCAGCGCCGCCAGCGCGGCGTTGAACTCCGGGACGCCGGAGCTGACGAACATGTCGTCCTCCTCCAGCCCCACGAACACCGCCTGCACCGCGCCGTCCGGCCGCACGCACAGATGCGCCAGCGGGTCCGTGCCGATCCGCAGCCAGTCCTCCCGCCCGGCGGGCGCCCGCACTCCGCGGTGCCCGGCGGTCATGCCCAGGGTGGGCCCGTCGGTGTCACCGGCCGCCGTGAAGTACGGCGTCACGTGCAGGGGAACACCGGTGGCCGCCAGGACCTCACGGGCCGTGTCGGGCAGCCGTATCCCGTACGAGCCGGGCACCGTGAACCGGCGCATGCCGTCCGCGCCGAAGTGGGCCACGGTCGGATCGGGGACGGGCTCGGGCATCGGGTCGCCTTTCGGTCTGTGGAGAGGGTCTCCACAGACTCTAAGGGCTGCGGATCAGAGCTTCTCGGGGGTCCGGATGCCCAGCAGGGCCATGCCCCGGTGCAGGGTGCGGGCCGTCACGTCGCACAGGAAGAGGCGGTTCTGCACCTGCTCCGGCGTCTCGGCCCGCAGGACCGGGCACTTGTCGTAGAACGTCGTGAACAGGGACGCAAGCTGGTAGAGGTACGCCGCCAGCTTGTGCGGGGCGTACTCCCTGGCCGCCTCCGCCACGGCCTCCGCGAAGGAGTCCAGGTGCAGGCCGAGGGCGCGCTCGGCGTCGGCCAGGGCCAGCTCCGGGCGGGCCGCCGGGCGGACCTCGCCGGCCTTGCGCAGGATCGACCGGATACGGGCGTAGGCGTACTGGAGGTAGACGGACGTGTCGCCGTGCAGCGAGACCATCTGGTCCAGGTCGAACTTGTAGTCCCGGTTCGCCGACGTCGACAGGTCGGCGTACTTCACCGCGCCGATGCCCACCTGGGCGCCCCGCTCGGCGATCTCCTCCTCGGAGAGGTCCTGGGCCTTCTCGCGGACCACGGCCGACGCGCGCTCGATCGCCTCGTCGAGCAGGTCGACCAGGCGGACCGTCTCGCCCTCACGCGTCTTGAACGGCTTGCCGTCCTTGCCGAGGACCGTGCCGAAGGCGAGCTGGACCGCGGTGACGTCGTCGTTCAGCCAGCCGGCCCGGCGGGCGGTCTCGAAGACCATCCGGAAGTGCAGCGCCTGGCGGGCGTCGACGACGTAGAGCAGGGTGCTCGCCTTCAGGTTGAAGACGCGGTCACGGATCGCGGACAGGTCGGTGGCCGCGTAGCCGTAGCCGCCGTCCGACTTCTGCACGATCAGCGGGACCGGGTCGCCGTCCGGGCCCTTGATGTCCTCGAAGAAGACGCAGAGGGCGCCCTCGGAGCGGACGGCCACGCCCGACTCCTCCAGCAGGCGGCAGGTCTCGGCCAGCATGTCGTTGTAGCCGGACTCGCCGACGATGTCGGCGTCCCGGACCTCCATGTCCAGCTTCTCGAAGACGGAGAAGAAGTAGATCTTCGACTCGTCCACGAACCGCTGCCACACGGCGAGCGTGTGCGGGTCGCCGGCCTGGAGGTCGACCACCCGGCGGCGGGCCCGCGTCTTGAACGCCTCGTCGGAGTCGAACAGCCTGCGCGCGGCCTTGTAGAGGCGGTCGAGGTTCGACATCGCCTCCTCGCCCGAGATCTGGGCGTCCTTGTGGTCCAGCTCGTGCGGGTGCTCGTCCAGGTACTGGATGAGCATGCCGAACTGGGTGCCCCAGTCGCCGATGTGGTGCCGCCGGACCACGTTCTCGCCGGTGAACTCCAGCAGCTCCACCACCGAGTCGCCGATCACCGCGCTCCGCAGGTGGCCGACGTGCATCTCCTTCGCCACGTTCGGCTGGGCGTAGTCGATCACCGTCGTACCGGGCGTGGCGGCGTACGGCACGCCGAGGCGGCCGGTCTCGTCCGCGTAGCGCTCCGCCAGCGTGGTGGTGATGGCGCTGTCGCCGATGGTGATGTTCAGGAAGCCGGGGCCCGAGACCTCGATGTCCTTGATCAGGTCGCCGGACTCGACGCGGGCGACGACCTGGGCGGCCAGCTCCCGCGGGTTGGCCTTGGTCTTCTTGGCGAGCGCGAGGATGCCGTTGGCCTGGTAGTCCGCCCGGTCGCTTCGTCGCAGCAGCGGGTCGGCGTCGGCGGCCTCCGGCAGGGTGGCCGAGAGGGCGGACGCGAGGCGCTGCTGGACGGAATCGGTGAGGGACGTGACCGAGGCCATAGGAAGGGGTGCCGTTCTCCTCGTCGGATGGATAGACCCGGCCAGTATCCCATGGGGGGCAAAGTGATTTTCCTGGTCGCGAGCGGGTCTGTGACAATGGGGTGTCACCCGTTCAGAAAGAAGGACGTGCCGATCGTGGCTCAGAGCACCGAGACCACCGACTGGGTCTCCCGTTTCGCGGATGAGGTCATCGAGGAGTCGGAGCGCCGTGCCCCCGGCAAAGTGACGCCGGACCCCGAGGCCGCGGCGATCGTCGTCGCGTCCGGCCTTTCCCCCTCCGGCCCGATCCACCTCGGAAACCTGCGGGAGGTCATGACCCCGCACCTGGTCGCCGACGAGATCCGCCGCCGCGGTCACCGGGTGCGGCACCTGATCTCCTGGGACGACTACGACCGCTACCGCAAGGTGCCGGCCGGCGTCGCGGGCGTCGACGAGTCCTGGGCCGAGCACCTCGGCAAGCCGCTGACCTCGGTCCCGGCGCCGAAGGGCTCCCCGCACCCGAACTGGGCCGAGCACTTCAAGGCGGCGATGACCGAGTCGCTGGCCGAGCTGGGCGTCGAGTTCGACGGGATCAGCCAGACCGCGCAGTACACCTCGGGCGCCTACCGCGAGCAGATCCTGCACGCCATGAAGCACCGCGGTGACATCGACGCGATCCTCGACCAGTACCGCACGAAGAAGGCCCCGGCCAAGAAGCAGCAGCAGAAGCCGCTGGACGAGGCCGAGCTGGAGGCCGCGGAGGGCTCCGGCGCCGCGGCCGAGGACGACGGCAGCTCCGGCTCCGCCGGGTACTTCCCGTACAAGCCGTACTGCGGCAACTGCGAGAAGGACCTGACGACGGTCACCTCCTACGACGACGACAGCACCGAGCTGTCGTACACGTGCACCGTGTGCGGTTTCTCGGAGACCGTGCGGCTCAGCGAGTTCGACCGCGGCAAGCTGGTCTGGAAGGTCGACTGGCCGATGCGGTGGGCGTACGAGGGCGTCGTCTTCGAGCCCAGCGGCGTCGACCACTCCTCCCCGGGGTCGTCCTTCCAGGTCGGCGGGCAGATCGTCGGCATCTTCGGCGGCAAGCAGCCGATCGGGCCCATGTACGCCTTCGTCGGCATCAGCGGCATGGCCAAGATGTCGTCCTCGCGCGGCGGGGTGCCGACCCCGGCGGACGCGCTGAAGATCATGGAGCCGCAGCTTCTGCGCTGGCTGTACGCCCGGCGCCGGCCCAACCAGTCCTTCAAGATCGCTTTCGACCAGGAGATCCAGCGGCTGTACGACGAGTGGGACAAGCTGGCGGGCAAGGTCGCCGACGGCTCCGCCCTGCCCGCGGACGTCGCCGCCCACGCGCGGGCCGTCGGCACCGCCGCCGGTGACCTGCCGCGGACGCCGCGTCCGCTGCCGTACCGCACGCTCGCGTCCGTCGCCGACATCACCGCCGGGCACGAGGACCAGGCGCTGCGGATCCTGTCCGAGCTGGACCCGGAGCAGCCGCTGGCCTCGCTGGACGAGGTCCGCCCGCGATTCGACCGGGCCGAGGCGTGGATCAACACCCAGGTGCCCGCCGACCAGCGGACCGTCGTCCGGGCCGAGCCGGACGCCGAGCTGCTGAAGTCCCTCGACGACGCCTCCCGTGAGTCGCTGCGGCTGCTGCTCGACGGGCTCGCCGCGAACTGGTCGCTCGACGGGCTGACCCACCTCGTGTACGGCGTGCCGAAGGTGCAGGCCGGCTTCTCCGCCGACGCCACGCCCAAGGAGCTGCCGGCTGAGATCAAGACGGCCCAGCGGGCGTTCTTCGCCCTGCTGTACCACCTGCTGGTCGGGCGGGACACCGGCCCCCGGCTGCCCACGCTGCTGCTCGCCGTGGGGCAGGAGCGGGTGCGGGAGCTGCTCGGGGAGTGACGGCGCGTCAGTGAGCGCGTGAGTCACGGCGCGTGAGTCACGGCGCATGAGGAAGGGGCCCTCCGCGGAGGGCCCCTTCCTCATGCCGTCATGCCGTCGTCTCTCAGGCGATGTGGTCGTCCTGGAGCTGCGCCGTGTGCCGGTTGGTGAAACGGTTCACCATGCGGGTGGCCTCCTGGAGGGGCAGCGCGATGCCGAAGGTCGCCTCCACGTCGTCCCGGAACTGGGCGGCCGTGGGATAGCTGCCGTCGATCGACTTGCGGAAGACCTGGTAGTAGTCCTCCTCGGTCGGCTCCGGCTCCGGGATGCCGCCGCCCTCGCCCAGTTCACGGGTGCGGTGCGGGCCCACCGGGATGGGGAAGCTGCCGGTCTCCTCCGGGGAGGGCTGCTGGAACTGCTCCGGGGGCTGCTCGTCGTACCAGTCCTCGTACTGTTCCTCGGGTTCGTACTGCGGCTCGGGGGGCGGCTCGTAGGCCGGGTCGTAGCCGCCGTGGTACTCGATCTCCCGCGGCGCCTGGAACCAGGGGCTCTCCTCGTCCACGGGCGGCTCGGGGCGCTGCTCGCCGGACGGCTCCGCCCGCTGCGGGGCGGGCGCCGCCCCGGCTCCGCCCGCGAGGGCGGCCGGACCGGCCGCCCTCGCCGGCTGCGCCGGTCGCGGGGCCGACGGCAGGAGCGCCGGGTCGATGCCCGCCGCCGCCAGGCCCGCCGGGGCCGTCTCCGCCAGGGGAACGCCGTAGCGGGCCAGGCGCAGGGGCATCAGGGACTCCACCGGGGCCTTGCGGCGCCAGGCCCGGCCGAACCGGGAACGCAGGCGGGCCTGGTAGACGAGACGTTCCTGCTCCAGCTTGATGACCTGCTCGTAGGAGCGCAGCTCCCACAGCTTCATGCGGCGCCACAGCAGGAACGTGGGGAGCGGGGAGAGGAGCCAGCGGGTGAGGCGGACTCCCTCCATGTGCTTGTCCGCCGTGATGTCGGCGATGCGGCCGACCGCGTGGCGGGCGGCTTCCACGGACACGACGAACAGGATGGGGATCACCGCGTGCATGCCCACGCCCAGCGGGTCCGGCCAGGCGGCGGCGCCGTTGAAGGCGATCGTCGCCGCCGTCAGGAGCCACGCCGTCTGGCGCAGGAGCGGGAACGGGATGCGGATCCAGGTCAGCAGCAGGTCGAGGGAGAGCAGGACACAGATGCCCGCGTCGATACCCACCGGGAACACATAGGAGAAGTTCCCGAAGCCCTTCTTGACGGCCAGCTCACGGACGGCCGCGTACGAGCCGGCGAAGCCGATCCCGGCGATGATCAAAGCGCCGGTCACGACCACGCCGATGAGTACGCGGTGCATCCGAGTGAGCTGCGGCAGTGGCGCGGCCACTCGTACTCCCCTCCCCTTGCGTGTTGTTGCGCGCAACAGAGTGGCACACGTGTGCGGCGAACGCGCTGTCGGTAGGCCGCCACGGCCCTCCGGTCAGCTCTTCGCGACGGCCGCCTTGGCCGCGGACGCCCTCGCCGAGGGCGACTTCGACGGCGCCTCGGAGGCGGACTTCGACGGCGCCCCGGACGGTGAGTGCGACGCCGTCCTGGACGCCGACGCCGACGCGGACGGCGACGCGGGCGGCGTCGTCGCCGAATTCTGCGCGGAACCCTCACCGTTGGCCGCGGAGACGGACGCGACCGCCTCCTTCAGGGCCTTCTCCGCGGCCTTCGTCAGGTCGTCGGCGGACGGGGTCTTCTCACCCGCGAGACCGGCGCCGTTGTAGTCCACGGTGACGACGACGTTCTCGACCCGGGCGACGGCCGTCTGCTGCCGGAAGAGGCCTTCCTTCTTCTTCAGGTCGTAGCGCACCGCGGTGGCCTCCGCGCCCGTGCCGCTCAGCGGGACGACCTTGACGTTCTTGGCGCCGTCCACGGCCTTCGCGTCCTCGGACTGCCGGCCGAAGTACGTGTGGGCCTGGTCGTCGCCGGAGCCGCGCGTGGCGTCCGAGTCGAAGCGCAGCAGGGAGACGTGCAGCCAGCGGAACTGGGAGCCCTTGACGCCGTTGTTGTCCAGGCTGTCCCAGGAGCAGGAGGAGCGTGCCGACGGGTCGTCCGAGCTGCCGTCCTTGCCCGACTTCGCACCCTTGGGCACCAGTTCGGTCAGGGTCTTCTTCGACAGCGCACCGCAGGGCTCGGGAAGCTTGTGATAGGCGGCGGGCCGCACGGTCGGGGACGCGCTCGCCGAGGGCGTGGTGCTGCCGGCCGTGGACTGCGGTGTGCCCTCGCTGCCGGCCTTGGCCTTGGAGTCCCCGGAGTCGGAGGAGCACGCGGCCGTGATCAGCAGCGCCGGGACGGCGGCCGCGCAGACAAGGGCGCGGCGCAGGCGCCTGGCCCGCCGGTCGCTCCCCGACTGCCTAGACGGCGTGGGAGGTACCTCCGGGGCACGGTCGTCTCGCTGGGCTGCTCGCTGCATGGTTCCTTCACTCATGACGCTCGGTGTTCGTGCGGGTTCCTGCGGGGCCACGGTACGCGGTGAAGGAGCTGTGCGGTTCGCGTCCGACTCCTTTGCGGGCGGGCGGAGGTGAGGCCGTGACGGCCGTCAACCGGTGAACGCGTCGGCCAGTTGAGAGGCCAGCTCACCGGCCCTGTCCTGCATTTCCTTGCTGTCCGGGACCGTTCCGGTGGCCGTCGGCTGCTCCTCGTACTGGAGGGTGACGACGACGTTGGACGTGCGGAACACCACAGTCACCGTCCGCTGTTCGGCCGTCGAGACGGACGTGCTGAGCTGGTCGTCCAGATACGCCTCGTCACCGAGGTCGGTCAGGGCGCGCGGCTGGAGGTCGGCGGGCGGGGCGCCGGCGGGTGACGCCGAGGACGCCGAGGCCGCCGGGGAGGACCGCGTCGCGGACGGGGAGCTGTCCTCGCCCGCGGAGGGGTCCGTGGAGTCCGCCGTGGAGGGGGTGGCCGCCGGCACGGCGGCCGTCGCCGCGGCGCCGCTCGGCTCGGGGAGGTCGGCGGCCGTCTCCTTCTCCTGGAACAGCTTCTGCGCCTGGTCGTCGTCGCTGACCGCGTTGTCGTACGACACGACGCGCTCGAAGTCGACCGACAGGCGGTCCGTGGCGCCGGCCGACTCGACCTTCCAGCGGCAGCCGACCTTGCGGTCGGTGTCGTACGTGAGGGTGGCCTCGCCCTGGTAGGCCTTGTCCCGCTGGTCGGGGTCGGTGATCTGCTGGATGCCGGGCAGCAGCGCGGCCAGGTTGTCGTGGCCGACCGCGCCGCAGGGCTCGGGCAGCGTGCGGTACTTGCCGGGCTGGGCGGCGACCGCGGTCGTGCCGGCGTCGCCCGGATTGGCGTTGTCCGCCGGATCGGCGTCCCCGGAGCCGCTCGTGCAGCCGGCCAGCAGCGCCGCGAGGAGGGCGGCGGTGCCGGGTACGTACGCCTTCCGCTGCACGGTCGGGCTCCTCTCGACGGTCTGTGATCGCTGGTGCTCCAGTGTCCCCGCCGGTTATTCGCTTGCCGCGGCGGGGCGTCCACTGGAGACAATGTGTATCGCACGCACTGCCTCGGACGCCGGTCCCCTGTCCCATTTCATCGACCTCGGCGCCGCTTTTGCGTTCTGCTGCTTATGGCCTTTTAGCCTTTTTTGTCGGTTCCGGGGGAATGAGGAACGTATGTCGTACGTGGAGATACCGGGTGCTAGGACGCCGATCCGGATGTGGACGGACCCGGCGGCGGTCGAGGACGTGGCCCTGCGCCAGCTCCAGAACGTGGCGACCCTGCCGTGGATCAAGGGTCTGGCCGTGATGCCGGACGTGCACTACGGCAAGGGCGCGACGGTCGGGTCGGTCATCGCGATGCAGGACGCGGTGTGCCCGGCGGCGGTCGGCGTGGACATCGGCTGCGGCATGTCCGCGGTGCGGACGTCGCTCACCGCGGGCGACCTCCCCGGGGACCTGTCGCGGCTGCGGTCGAAGATCGAGCAGGCCATCCCGGTCGGACGCGGGATGCACGAGGACCCGGTCGAGCCGGGCGGCTTCCACGGGCTGGCCACGTCCGGGTGGGAGGACTTCTGGGGCCGGTTCGACGGGGTCGCGGACGCGGTGCACTTCCGCAGGAGCCGGGCGGTCGCGCAGATGGGGACGCTCGGTTCGGGCAACCACTTCGTCGAGGTCTGCGTGAGTGACGACGACTCCGTCTGGCTCATGCTCCACTCCGGCTCCCGCAACATCGGCAAGGAACTCGCCGAGCACCACATCGGCGTCGCCCGGCAACTCCCGCACAACCAGGGCCTCGTCGACCGCGACCTCGCCATCTTCGTGGCGGACACCCCGCAGATGGCGGCCTACCGCAACGACCTCTTCTGGGCCCAGGAGTACGCCAAGTACAACCGCACGCTCATGATGGCGCTCCTGAAGGACGTGGTCCGCAAGGAGTTCAAGAAGGCCCGGCCGGTCTTCGAGCCGGAGATCTCCTGCCACCACAACTACGTGTCGGAGGAGCGCTACGACGGCATGGACCTGCTCGTGACCCGTAAGGGCGCGATCCGGGCCGGCTCCGGCGAGTACGGGATCATCCCCGGCTCGATGGGCACGGGGTCGTACATCGTGCGGGGCCTCGGCAACGAGCTGGCCTTCAACTCCGCGTCCCACGGCGCGGGCCGGCGCATGAGCCGCAACGCGGCCAAGCGGCGCTTCTCGGCGCAGGACCTGGAGGAGCAGACCCGGGGCGTGGAGTGCCGCAAGGACTCCGGCGTCGTGGACGAGATCCCGGCCGCCTACAAGCCGATCGAGCAGGTCATCGACCAGCAGCGGGATCTGGTCCAGGTCGTGGCGAAGCTGAAGCAGGTCGTCTGCGTGAAGGGCTGATCACCGCGCGCCGGGGCCGTCGGGTCCGTCCGGCCCCCCGAGGGCGTCCAGCCAGCGCAGCAGCCGGGCGCCCTCGCGGGTCATGACCGTCGGGTCGCGCAGGGCGTTGGCCAGCAGGGACATGCCCTGGTAGGCCGAGACCAGGGTGAGGGCGAGGTCGTCCGGTGCGGGCAGGGCCAGTGCGCGGAACTGCGCGGCGGCCCAGTCCAGCAGGTGCCGGATCACCGCGCCGGCCTCCGCGTCCAGGGTGCCGTCGGCGCGTTTGCCGAGTTCGACGGCCAGGGTGCCGGTGGGGCAGCCGTGGCGGGCGGCGGTCTCGCGCTGGTCGACCCAGGCCTTGACCAGGCCCTTGAGGCGGTCGCGCGGGTCCGCCGACTCCTCCAGCGCGGCGGTGAGTTCGTCCAGGTGGGCGCGGTGCTCCGAGAGTGCGGCCCGGACCAGCTCGTCCTTGGTCTTGAAGTAGTAGTAGACGTTCCCGGCCGGGACGCCGGCCTCGCGCGCGATGTCGGCGAGGGTGGTGCGCTCCACACCCTGCCCGTGCAGGACCCGGGCCGCCGCCGCCGTGAGCCGCCGCCGCTTCTGGGACGCCCGTACCCGCCGGTCCACTGAGTTCGTCACCTGACTGACTATAGAGTGACGTCTCAGTCAGTCAGCCGACTGGCTGACTGTCAGGGGGCATCACAGTTCCCGGTGCACCTTGGTGTTCGACGCCTGGGCGCGCGGGCGCAGGACCAGCAGGTCGACGTTGACGTGACTGGGCCGGGTCACCGCCCAGGCGATCGTCTCGGCCACGTCGTCCGCGGTGAGGGGCTCGGCGACGCCCTCGTACACCTTCGCCGCCTTCTCCGCGTCCCCGCCGAAGCGGGTCAGGGCGAACTCGTCCGTCCGGACCATGCCGGGCGCGATCTCGACGACCCGGACCGGCAGCCCGACGATCTCCAGGCGGAGCGTCTCGGCGAGGACGTGGGCGCCGTGCTTGGCGGCCACGTAGCCACCGCCGCCCTCGTAGGTGCCGTGGCCCGCGGTGGAGGACACGACCACCACCACGCCGTCGCCGCTCGCCACCAGCTTGGGCAGCAGGGCCTGGGTGAGGTTCAGGGTGCCGATGACGTTCGTCTCGTACATCGTGCGCCAGTCGGCGGGGGCGCTGGTGGCCACCGGGTCCGCGCCCAGCGCGCCGCCCGCGTTGTTGACGAGGACGCCGATCGACCGGAACGCCGTGGCGAACTCGTCCACGGCCTCACGGTCCGTGACGTCGAGCTGGTACGCCACCGCCGAGTGGCCCGCCGCCGTCAGTTCCTCGGCCAGCGCCTCGATCCGGTCCTTGCGGCGGGCGGTGAGGACGACGCGGTAACCGGCCGCGGCGAGCTGTCGGGCGGTGGCGGCGCCGATCCCGCTGCTCGCACCGGTGACGACGGCGATGCGGGAGGCGGCGGACGGGGCGGCGGGGGCCATGGCTGCTCCTGGGACTGCGTCGGGGTCGGTCGCGTCCAGCGTAAGTGAGGTCTCAGCCGCCGTTCCGGGGCGCCCACATGATGACCGCGGTCCCGGCGAGGCAGATCAGGGCCCCGGTGATGTCCCAGCGGTCGGGGCGGTAGCCGTCCGCGACGACGCCCCACAGCAGCGAGCCGGCCACGAAGATCCCGCCGTAGGCGGCGAGGACGCGGCCGAAGTGGGCGTCGGGCTGGAAGGCGGCGACGAAGCCGTACGCCCCGAGGGCGAGCACACCGCCGGTGATCCACAGCCGGCCGCGGTGTTCCCGCAGCCCCTGCCAGACCAGCCAGGCGCCGCCGATCTCGAGCAGCGCGGCGACGGCGAACAGGGCGGCGGAGCGGAGGACGGGCATGCGGGCAGCTTGCCACGCCGTGGCCGTGTCACCTGTGGGAGCCGTGTCGGAGCCGTGTCACCTGTTGGAGGGCGCCTGGCCGGCGCGCGTGGCATACATCCGTACGGCGGACCGGGCGCGAGCGGGAAGTGGTGAGGGGCCGTGCGGATGCGGACGTGGGTGCTGTCCGTGCGGGTGCGGACGTGGGTGCTGGCCGGGATGTGTACCGGTGCCGTCCTGGCCCCGGGGACGGCGGTGGCCGCGCCTGGGTCGGTGGTGGCCGCGCCGGGGACGGCGGTGGTCCTCGCCCCGTCGTCGGCCGCTCCCGCGCCGGAGGCCGACCTCGCTCTGCACGGGAGCGCGGTACTGGACGCGGACCGGGTGGATCTGCTGCTGACCCCGCGCAACGAGGGGCCCGGCGCCGTCACGGACGCCACCGTCCGGCTGCGCTGGTCGGTGCCGCTGGCCGGCCGGCAGGAGCCGCCCGCCGGGTGCCTGCGTGCGGACGAGCGGACCGTGCTGTGTGCGACCGGGGCGCTGGCCGCCGAAGCCACGGGGGAGCAACTGCACGTGCCGGTACGGCTCGTGGAGCTGCCGGGGGAGGTGACGCTGGACATCGACACCGTCTGGATCGGGAGCGCGGTGGACGCGAACCCGTCGAACGACCGCTCGACGGTGCTGGTGCTGGCCACGGGGGACTCGTACGCCTTCTGAGCCGCCGGGCCGGGCGGCGCTCTCCTCGCCGTCGGGTCCGTGGGCCGCGCCGGCCTCGTCGGAGCGGGTCCGCGCCCGTCCCTCCGGGCGGGCGTCCCGGGCCGGAATAACCGGGGGTGGGGGACCGTTGGGCGGGTATAGTTGAATAATCAACAAGATGGAGGGTGAGCGACCATGCAGTTCGGGATCTTCACGGTCGGCGACGTCACGCCGGACCCCACCACGGGCCGGACCCCGACCGAGCGCGAGCGGATCAAGGCCATGGTCGCCATCGCGCTGAAGGCCGAGGAGGTCGGGCTCGACGTCTTCGCGACCGGCGAGCACCACAACCCGCCGTTCGTGCCGTCGTCCCCGACGACCATGCTCGGCTACGTAGCCGCGCGGACGGAGCGGCTCGTCCTCTCCACCTCCACCACCCTCATCACGACCAACGACCCGGTGAAGATCGCGGAGGATTTCGCGATGCTCCAGCACCTGGCCGACGGGCGCGTCGACCTGATGACGGGCCGCGGCAACACCGGGCCGGTGTACCCGTGGTTCGGCAAGGACATCCGGGACGGCATCGACCTCGCCATCGAGAACTACGCCCTGCTGCGCCGGCTGTGGCACGAGGACGTCGTCGACTGGGAGGGCAAGTTCCGCACGCCGCTCCAGGGGTTCACCTCGACGCCCCGCCCGCTGGACGGCGTCGCGCCGTTCGTCTGGCACGGCTCCATCCGCTCCCCGGAGATCGCCGAGCAGGCCGCCTACTACGGGGACGGCTTCTTCCACAACAACATCTTCTGGCCCGCCGACCACACCAGGCGGATGGTCGAGTTCTACCGGACCCGCTACGCCCACTACGGGCACGGCACCCCGGAGCAGGCGATCGTCGGCCTCGGCGGCCAGGTGTTCATGCGGCGCAACTCCCAGGACGCGGTGCGGGAGTTCCGGCCGTACTTCGACAACGCGCCCGTGTACGGCCACGGGCCCTCACTGGAGGACTTCACCGAGCAGACCCCGCTGACCGTGGGCTCGCCGCAGCAGGTGATCGAGAAGACCCTGGCGTTCCGCGAGTACGCCGGTGACTACCAGCGCCAGCTTTTCCTCATGGACCACGCCGGGCTGCCCCTGAAGACCGTGCTGGAGCAGCTCGACATGCTCGGCGAGGAGGTCGTACCGGTGCTGCGCGAGGAGTTCGCCAAGGGCCGCCCGTCGGACGTGCCGGAGGCGCCGACCCACCAGTCCCTGCTCGCCACGAAGGAGGCGGCCACCGTATGAAGCTCGTCGTCGTCTCCGCGGGACTGAGCGTGCCGTCGTCCACCCGGCTGCTGGCCGACCGGCTGGCCGCCGCGGTGGACCGGCACACGCCGGCGGACATCGAGGTGGTCGAGCTGCGGGACCTCGCGGTCGAGATCGCGCACGCCTTCACCAACGGGTTCGCCGGGAAGGGGCTCGCCGCCGCCCAGGACGCGGTGGCGGCGGCCGACGGGCTGATCGTCGTGACCCCGGTGTTCAGCGCCTCGTACAGCGGACTGTTCAAGTCGTTCTTCGACGTGCTGGACAAGGACGCGCTGGGCGGCAAGCCCGTGCTGATCGGCGCGACCGGCGGTACGGCCCGGCACTCGCTGGTGCTGGACCACGCGCTGCGGCCGTTGTTCGCCTACCTGCGGGCCGTGGTCGTACCGACCGGCGTGTACGCGGCCTCGGAGGACTGGGGGGCCGAGGGCCTGCCCGAGCGGATCGAGCGGGCCGCGGGGGAACTGGGGGTGCTGATGACGGGCCTGTCCGCGGGGTCCGGGCGGAAGCCGGCGGGGTCCCGGCGGGACGAGGCCGGGGAGACGGACGCGGCCGGCTTCCAGGTCGTCCCCTTCGCCGACCAGCTTGCCCGGCTCAGCGCCTGACGGGGGACGGCCACTGTCACTCCGGGAGCCCGGTGACGGCCGTGATGCCGGGAATCCGGTGACGGCTGTGACGGTGAGAGGCCGGTAAAAAGGGTGATCGTGGGGCCGCCGCCCCCGGCTGAACCGGCGGCGGCCTTGGCAGACTGGGGGCGTGCCCCCGACTGTGCTGCTCGCCGAAGACGACCGCGCCATCCGCCACGCCCTGGAGCGGGCCCTGACCCTGGAGGGGTACGAGGTGACGGCGGTCGCCGACGGCGTGGAAGCGCTGGCCCAGGCCCACCGGAACCCGCCGGACGTCCTCGTCCTCGACGTGATGATGCCCGGGATCGACGGCCTCCAGGTCTGCCGCGTGCTGCGCACCGAGGGCAACCGCACCCCCATCCTCATGCTCACCGCCCTCGTGGAGACCGCCGACCGCATCGCCGGTCTGGACGCCGGCGCCGACGACTACGTGGTCAAGCCGTTCGACGTGGAGGAGGTCTTCGCCCGGCTCCGCGCGCTGCTGCGCCGCACCAGCCCCGTGCCCACCGCCGACGCCACCCCCGACGGCACCGCGCGTGAAGGCATCGCACGCGAAGGGGCCGTACGCGAAAGTGCCGTACGCGAAGGCGTCGTACGGGACGGTGTCGGACGGGAGGCGTCCGGCTCCTCCGGCCGGCTGCTGGAGGCCGCCGGTCTCCGCATGGACCTCCAGGCCCGCCGGGCCTGGCGCGGCCGGCGCGAGCTGGAACTGACCCGCACCGAGTTCGAGCTGCTGGAACTGCTGGTGCGCAACGCGGGCATCGTGCTCGACCACTCCACGATCTACGACCGGATCTGGGGGTACGACTTCGGGCCCGGCTCCAAGAACCTCGCCGTGTACGTCGGCTACCTGCGCCGCAAACTGGACGAGCCCGGCGCACCCCCGCTGATCCACACCGTGCGCGGCGTGGGTTACGTGCTCCGGGAGGACTAGGTGGGACGCCGCTGGCGGCTGCCGACCCGGCCCCGGCCGAAGCTGGTCTCCCTGCGCACCACGTTCGCGGTCTCCTTCGCGGCCGTCACCGCCGCCGTCACGATCCTCGTCGGCATCCTGTCGTACAACTCCGCCGCGCGGCTCGTCCGCGTCGACCAGCAGTCGGTGTTCACGCAGGTCGTCCGGGACGTCCAGGACGAGGTACGGCAGCACGACATGGTTCCCGGCGACTTCTCCTCCCGTCCCGGGCACGACCTGGTCCGCCCCGCCCGCACCGACGTCCAGGTGCTCGGCGCGCGGGGGCAGATCATGGACCACGGCAACCCGGTGCTGCCGGTCACCTCCCGGGACCGGGCCATGGCCCTCGCGCGGACGGCCGGGAGGGTGGTCCAGCACAAGGACGTACGGGTCGACGAGGACCTGTTCCGCATCGCCACCGTCTCGCTCGGTGACGGGCGGGGCGCGGTCCAGGTCGCGCAGGAGTTCAGCGACACCGAGGACCTGCTGCGGGCGTTGCAGCAGCGCACGCTGATCCTGATGGCGGCGGTCGTGGTGGCGGCCGGGCTGTTCGGCTGGTGGCTGGCCCGGCGCATCACCCGGCGCCTGGTGATCCTCACCTCGGCCGCGGAGGACGTGGCCCGCACCCGCCAGCTCGGCATCCAGGTGCCGGTGGCCGGCCTGGACGAGGTGGGACGGCTCGGCCGCGCCTTCGACCGGATGCTGGGGCGGCTCGCCCAGTCCGAGGAGGACCAGCGGCGCCTGGTGCAGGACGCCGGGCACGAGCTGCGCACCCCTCTCACCTCGCTGCGGACGAACATCTCACTGCTGCGGCGGATCGACGAGCTGCCGCCCGACGCCCGGGAGGAGCTGGTCGCCGACCTCGGCCAGGAGGCCCGCGAACTCACCGACCTCGTCAACGAGCTGGTCGACCTCGCCGCCGGGCAGTCCGACGGCGAGCCGCCCCAGCGGGTGGACCTCGCCGACCTGGCCGAGGACGTGGTCGGGCTGGCCCGGCGCCGTACCGGCCGGGACATCGTGCTGCGCACGAGCGGTGACACGACGACCGACGGCCGGCCCGGGATGCTCCAGCGGGCCATCTCCAACCTGGTCGAGAACGCCGCCAAGTTCGACCGGGACGGCAGGGCGCCGATCGAGGTCGCCGTCACCGGGCCGGCACGGCCGGGCGCGGTCCGGGTGGAGGTGCGGGACCGGGGGCCGGGGATCGCCGAGGGCGACCTCGTCCGCATCTTCGACCGCTTCTACCGCGCCGCCGACGCGCGCTCCCTGCCGGGCTCGGGCCTCGGCCTGTCCATCGTGCGCGAGGTCGCGACGGCACACGGCGGAGCGCCGTTCGCCTTCCGTCGGGAGGGCGGCGGCGCCGTCATCGGCTTCACGGCCGGTGGCGGGCTCACGCGGAGCGGGGGTGGCGGGGGCGGCGGGGGTTGACGTGGGGTTGACGGGATCCGACGCGCGGACCGCAGTCAGCCGTCATCGCCGCCGTCGCGCCGGGCCGCCGTCAGCAGCCAGGCCAGGTTGCCCACCGCCGCCCCGGCGGCCACCGTGGCGACGATCACCCCGCCGGTCGCCAGGCCGTCGCTGAACAGGTGCGGGCGCCGGTCCAGGCTGTGCAGGCCGAAGCCGCACAGCTCGTACACGCCGACGGCGGCGATCGCGAGGCTGACGAGGAGGACGGTCAGCGTCGGCGCGAGACTGCGCGCACAGACCTTCCCGGCGGGCTCCGCTTCCGTGATGTCCTGCATGGATCCCCCGTTGAACAGTCGTGTGAACAGCCCGGTGGCCGCTGGCGGTTGGGAAACTACAATACGTAGGGTCGGTTAGGGTCGACGCCGTGCTGATCTACCTGAGCGCGGACATGGAAGGCATCACCGGGCTCGTCGACGCCGACGACGTCCAGCCGGGCGGCCGGGACTACGAGCGGGGCCGCTCCATGATGGCCGAGGACGTGAACGCCGCCGTACGGGGCGCGCTGGCAGCCGGCGCCGCCGGCATCCTCGTCAACGACGCCCACGGACCGATGCGCAACCTGCTCCCCGAGGCCCTGCACCCGGCGGTCCGCCTGGTGCGCGGCAGGCCCAAGCGGCTCGGCATGCTGGAGGGCCTGACCGGGGAGTACGACGCCGCGCTGTGCGTCGGCTACCACTCCCGGGCCGGCGCACCGGGCGTGCTCAGCCACAGCTTCATGGGGCACGAGATCGAGGACATGTGGCTGGACGGCCGCCCGGTCGGCGAGATCGGCCTCGCCCACGCCACGGCGGCGGCCCTCGGGGTGCCCGTGGTGGCCCTCACGGGGGACGACGCGGCGTGCGCGGAGATGACGGAGTGGGACGCGTCGGTCGCCACCGTGCCCGTGAAGTACGCCCGGGACCGGTTCGCGGCCGAGCTGCGGCCGGAGGCGGAGGCACGCAAGGCCATCGAGGAGACGGTCGCGCGGGCCCTGACCGCCGCTCCGCCCCGCCCCGAGCCGTCCACCGCCGAGGTCACGCTCACCGTCCGCTGGCAGTCCGCCTCGGTCGCCGCCACCCTGCTCGGCATCCCCGGCGTGACGGCCGACGACGCGCGGACGGTCCGCGCGACGGACCGGTTGCCCGCGCTGTACCGGCAGTTCGGGGTGTGGATGCGGGTCGCGGCGTCGCTGACGAACCAGCCGCCGTACTGCTGACCGTCCCTCCGGCCGCCGCCGTACTGCTGACCGTCCCCGTACGGCTCGGTGGTCATGCCTGCGTGGTGCGGGCCGTGTGGGTATTGCTGCCGGCGGTGCGGCGGGCGTAGGCGCGGGCCGCGCGGGCGCGGTCGCCGCAGCGGGTGGAGCACCAGTGGCGGCGCCCGTGGCGGAGCAGGTAGCGGTCGCAGGGGGCGGAGCCGCACGCGGTCAGGCGCTCGGCGTCGGGGCCGGTGAGCAGGTCGGCGGCGTCGGCGGCGAGCGCGGCCAGGGCGTGCTCCACGATCTGCGTGGTGGGATGGGCGGCCACCCGGTACAGGCCCCGCTCCGGGGACCAGTGCAGCAGGGACGCGGCCGGGGCGCGGGTGAGCGCTTCGTTGAGGGCGTCCAGGGCGGCCCGGGGGGCGGGAGCGTCGGCGGCATGGGCGGTGAGCAGCGCCCGGATCTGTGCGCGCAGGGCACGCAGCCGGCTCGCGCAGGTCTCGCGCAGGTCGGCGTCGGCGGGGGCGAGGTCGCGGTCCACCAGCCAGCGCCGGGCGGCGGCGGGCGTGGCGAGGAAGTCCACCGACTGTCCGCCGGGCAGGGCGACCTCGGTGTTGGCGAGGTCGAGCGCGGGGTGGTGCGCGGCGCCGGGCGCGGGGGGCAGCGGCGGCCGGCCCCGGTCGCCCTCCGGCCCCGCTGCGGCCTCACCCTCCGAAGTCCCGGGTGCCCCTGGTCCCCTTGGTGCCCCGGCCGTATCGGCGGTCTCGACCGTTTCGGCTGTCTCCGCTGCTTCGTCGCGCTCACTCACGTACCTCATGGTAGAGCTTGCGTCCATCCATGAGAAAGGGCTAGCGTCTCTCACGGATGACATCCTTTCTATCCATGAGGTGAATGGCATGCGGATTCCCGTCCAGGTCCTCGGCGGCCCCACTGTTCTCATCGGGTACGGCGGTCTGCGCTTCCTCACCGACCCGACCTTCGACGACCCCGGCGACTACCCGGCGCCCAGCGGCCGGGTCCTCACCAAGACCGCCCCGCCCCGCACCCCCCTCGCCGAACTGGGCCCCGTCGACATCGTCCTGCTCTCCCACGACCAGCACGCCGACAACCTCGACCACTCCGGCCGGGCCCTGCTCGCCGCCGTGCCCCGCACGTTCACCACCCCCGCCGCGGCCGGCCGGCTGGGCGGCCGTACCGAACCGCTCACCCCCTGGCAGTCCGTCGAGCTGCCCCGCCCCGACGGCGGCGCGCTCACCGTCACCGCGGCGCCCGCCCTGCACGGCCCCGAGGGCTCCGAGCCGATCGTCGGCGAGGTCACCGGCTTCCTGCTCACCGCCGCCGACCTGCCCACCGTCTACGTCAGCGGTGACAACGCCTCCCTCGACCTGGTCAAGGAGATCGCCGTCCGGTACGGCCCCGTCGACACCGCCGTCCTCTTCGCCGGCGCGCCCCGCCTGCCCGTCCTGGACAACGCCCTCCTCGTCCTCGACGGCAAGGGCACCGCGACCGCAGCCCAGCTCCTCCGGGCCCGCCGGGTGGTCGCGGCCCACTGCGATAGCTGGGCGCACTTCACCGAGGGCCGGGAGGACGTGGTGCGGGCGTTCGAGGAGGCGGGGCTGGCGGACGTGCTCCAGCCGGCCTGACCGGGAGGTCACCGCGTCCCGCGCCGCAGGAAGAGCCCGCCGGTGAGCGTGCCGAGGAGGACGACGGCAGCGTTCACCGCGATCGCGGTCCGGAGGCCGCCGAGGACCGCCACCGCGCCCGTACCCGACACCGCGGCGGTGGCCACGGCGCTCATCACCGGGGTGCCCATCGTGATGCCGATCTGCTGGGTCATCGTCGTCAGACCCGTGGCCAGTCCCTGTTCGTGGTCGGCCAGTCCGGACGTGGCGGTGACCATGAAGCCCACGATGACCAGCATGTTGCCCACCCCGCCCGCGAAGGTCGCCGCCAGGAGCAGCCAGAGCGAGGAGCGGCCGGTGCCGAGCCCGAGCAGGGCCGCCGTGAACAGGGCCTGCACGAGACCGCCGGCCAGGATCGCGCGCGGGGCGCCGAACCGGCCGATCAGCCGGGGGGCGACGGACCCGCCGACGACGGTCCCCGCGCCCAGCACGCCGAACGACAGCCCGGCTGCCGACGGGGAGAAGCCCAGCACCTCCTGGAGGTAGAGGGTCAGCAGGAACACCAGCGACGTCTCGGTCAGGAACGCGACCAGCCCGACGACGTTGCCCCACGCCACCGACCGCTTCCCGAGCACGTCCAACGGCACCAGGGGCGCGGGCACCCGGCGTTCGACGGCCAGGAATGCCGGCAGCAGGACGGCCCCGGCCGCCAGCGGGACCAGCGTGGCCGGTGCGCCCCAGCCGTGTTCGCCGGCCTGCGTCAGACCGAGGACGACGGCGAGCAGCCCGAACGTGACCGTCACGGCACCCGGCACGTCCAGCTTCGGGCGCTCCTCGGGCCGTGACTCGGCGATGACCGCGGGCGCGACGAGGAGGACGGCGAGCGCGACCGGCACGTTGACGAAGAAGGACCAGCGCCAGGACAGCAGGTCCGTCAGCAGGCCGCCGAGGATCGCCCCGGTGGTGAAACCGGCCGACATCAGCGCCCCGTTGAGGCCGAGCGCCTTCTCCCGCAGCGGGCCCTGCGGGAACGACGTCGTCAGCAGCGACAGACCCGCCGGAGTCACCGCGGCGGTGGCCAGCCCCTGGCACACCCGGGCCGCGATCAGCATCCCGGGGCTCTGCGCCAGCCCGCCCGCCAGCGAGGCCGCGGCGAGGACGACGAGACCGCCCAGGAAGATCCTGCGGCGGCCGAAGAGGTCGGCGACCCGGCCGAACAACAGGGTGAACCCGGCGGCGCACAGGGCGAACGACGTGCCGATCCACTGGAGGTGGGCCAGGGGGAAGCCCAGGCCGGCGCCGATCACCGGCAGAGCCACGTTCAGGATGGAGAAGTCGACGGCCAGCATGAACTGGGCCGCGAGCAGCAGCACGAGCACCAGGCGGAGCCGTGGGGTGAGGGCCGTGGGCGTACCGGCGGACGGTGTGACTGCGACGGACATGACGAGGAGATCCCCTCTGTGCGGCGGAGTTGCGCGGTACGACGCTCGTCCGCCCCGGCCGGCCCAGCCAGCCCCGCCTCCTGACCACCCGCCGCGAGGCTGGTCATCACAGGACCACCCACGGGCACCCCGTTCCCGTGGCCCGGCGGGCAGGATGGACCACGACCGCCCGACCCCCCCCGGAGGCACGCATGGACGCCCTGTCCGAGCTGGGAGACTTCCTCAAATCCCGCCGTGGCGCGCTGCGGCCGGAGGACGTCGGCATCGCGACCGCGCCGGGCCGCCGCCGGGTCGCCGGACTGCGCCGCGAGGAACTGGCCCTGCTGGCGGGCGTCAGCATCACCCACTACACCCGCCTCGAACAGGGCCGCGCGGCCGGCGTCTCCGACTCCGTGCTGGAGGCGGTCGCCCGCACCCTGCGGCTCACCGACGACGAGACCGCCCACCTGAAGGACCTGGCCCGCCCGGCCACCGGGCGCCGCACCGGCGGGCCCCGCGCCGAGCACGCGACCCCGTCGGCCCGTCAGTTGCTCGCCGCCATGACGGACGTACCCGCGCTCATCCTCGACCGGCGCGGCGACGTCCTCGCCTGGAACCCGCTCGGCCACGCGCTGCTCGCCGCCCACCTGCCCCGCGAGGCCCCGGACGCTCCGGCGGACCGGCCCAACCTGGTACGGATGCTGTTCCTGGACGAGCGGTACCGGAACCTGTACGCCGACCGGAAGGAGGAGGCCCACCTCGCGGTCGCCTCCCTGCGCCTGGTCGCGGGCCGGCACCCCGACGACCGCGCCCTGGCCGAGCTGATCGGCGGGCTCTCCATCCACAAGCGACGAGTTCACCGCCCTGTGGGCCCGGCATCCGGTCCGTACCTGCGCCTCGGGCGGCAAGTCCCTGCACCACCCGGCGGTCGGCGCGCTGCGCCTGAGCTTCGAGAACCTGTGCCTGCCCGGTCCGGCGGGCCAGCGCCTCATCACGTACACGGCCGAACCGGGCACCCCGTCCGACGCGGCCCTGCGCCTGCTGGCGAGCACGACCACGTGCCCGAGGCCCACCCCCACCCACCCCCGCCTGACCGCCACGGTCACGCCGGCCGCCGTACCCCGAGGACATCGAGCATCGCCAGGGCGGCCGGGCTGGGATTGAAGCGGCTCCACGCCAGGTGCTCCACGCGCCGCGGCCCGTCGGCCACCGGGACCAGCGCCAGCCCCGGATCGGCGGCGGCCACCGGCCGGACGAACGCCGACGGCAGCAGCGCGGCCCCGAGCCCCCGCGCGACCAGCCGGGTGATCAGCTCCACGACACCGACCTCGTACGCGACGTCGCGGACCAGCCCGGCCGCGGTGAACGCCTGGTCCGACTGGGCCCGTCCGGGGCGTCCCGGCCACGAAGTCCACGAACGTCTCCCCGGCGATCTCCCGCAGCGTCACCCGTGAAGCGCCGGCCAGCCGGTGCGCGGACGGCACCACCAGCACATGCGCGTCGTGATCGAGGGCGACGTACTCCACACCGGCGGGCAGCTCCCCCTCCGGCAACCCGAGGAAGGCGACGTCCAGTTCACCGTCGCGGACCGCCGCCACCAGCTCGTCGCTGCGCCCGGACCGAAGGGCGACGCGCACCTGAGGATGCCGGCCGCGGTAACGCTGGAGCAGCTCCGGTACGTCGACGGCGGCGGTGGTCACGATCACCCCGACGGCGAGCCGCCCCCGCAGCACCCCGGTCGCCGCGACGGCGTCGGCCACCGCGAGGTCGGCGGCAGCCAGGCACGCGCGCGCCCGGACCACGAACGCCTCCCCGGCACCGGTCGGTTCGACCCGCCGGCTGGACCGCGCGAACAGCGTCACCTCCAACTCCCGCTCCAGGGCAGCGATCCCATGGCTGAGAGACGACTGCACCACACCGCAGCGCTCGGCGGCGCGGGTGAAGTGACGGGTCTCGGCGAGGGCGACGGCATACCGCAGCTGTTGAAGATCCATCGACCTATGGTCGAGGCTCATCCTTGCGATCACAACCATGCGTTGCCTGCATGCGCGACGGAACGGAGACTTCACCCGTGCCTCCCGCCGCGACCACACGACAGGGACGGCAGGACGACTTCTCACGACCCGACAACCAGGGGGACGGACCCGATGAGGACGCACAAGACGATCGCGGTACTCGGCGCCACCGGAATGGTCGGCAGCCGGGTGGTGAACGAGGCCCGGACGCGCGGACACCGGGTGCTCGCCCTGTCCCGCAAGCCGACGGGCGAGGACCCGGCCGTGCCCTCGGTCGCGGTGGACGTGAGCGATCCGGACGCCGTACGCCGGGCCCTGGCGGACTCGGGGGCGGAGGCGGTCGTCCTGGCGGTACGGACGTTCCCCGCCGACCGGGACTTCCTGGTGGACGCCACCCGTACGGTGCTGGACGAGGGCCGCGCGCCTGGGCATCCGCGTCCTGGTCACCGGCGGCGCCGGTGCCCTGCGCAGCCCCGGCGACCCCGGCCTGCTCGTGGCCGACAACCCGGCGTACGTGCCCCCGGAGGTGACGACGACCGCCGCGGCCGGCGTAGCCCAGCTCAGGACCTGCCAGGCCCACGCCACCGCCGACTGGGTCTACCTGAGCCCGCCGGCCCTCCTCGAACCCGGCTCCCGGACCGGCCGCTACCGCCGCGGCACCGACACCCTGCTCACCGACGCGGACGGCCGTTCCTGGATCAGCGCGGAGGACCTGGCGGTGGCCGTGCTCGACGAACTTCAGGCCCCGGGCCCGAACCGCCACATCACGGTCGCCCACGCGACCGGGTGATCCGCCCCGTACTGTCCCCACCCGCCGGGGCCCCGGCCCGCTACCTGCCGGAACCTCGACTCACGGCCAGCCAAGGGCTGTCCCGTGAGTGCCTGTTCGCTGCCTGACATGATCAACGCGTGACCGGTGAACCAGCGCAGGGTCTGGGCAACCTGGGCGGAGCGGTACGGGCTGGATGCGGACGAGGTCTACCGGGTGGCTCGCTGGTGACCTCGAACTACGAGCATCGGGTGCGCGGCCGTTTCCTGCGGACGGGTCTGCCGACACCGGGCGTGATCGTGGACGCGGCCGCTGTCGAGGAGGGTAAGCCCTCCCTCGTCCCGTATCTGAGGGCTGGCCGGTCGGCGGGGGCTCGGTCAGGGCTCGCTGGAACTCACCAATAAGGCTGATGTCCTGCCTCATGCAGCCGGTGGCTGAAGTCCTGCCACTCGTGCAGGGAATGGGAGGGGTGCGGGGCTGAGCTGGGATTTCTTGGTCAAACGCGTGTTGACCTGCGGAACACCTCTCGGTAGTTCTCACGGGTCAACACCGCTTCCCGGGCTCGTGTGCCCTGGATGTGCCCTCGGGCACGTGCCTGGGGAGGCGTTCATGCCAAGCTTTCGCCTCTCGCCGGCGCCCAGGAGTCGGCTAGCTGCTTCCGCGCGGCAGCGGCCTGCAGCCGCCCCGCCCGGAACGCAGGCACCCACGCCGACGGGTCCGACGGGTCCGTGCCGAGCGTCGCCGCCGATGCCTCGTCCGGGAACAGCGACACCACCGTCTCCGCGCCCAGCGCGGCCAACGCTTCCTGCACGGGAGCCTGACGCGCCATCGGCTCCACGACGACCAACGTACGTGCACCGGCCGCGAGGTCCACGTTGGTGCCTGCCCGCAGCGCGCCGTCGATGTAGTGGCGTCCGCCGATCGAGACGGGAGGCGCTGCGCCCGGGAACGAGCTGGAGGCCGCGACAGCAGCCGCCAGTGGAACGCCACTGTCGCGATCCCAGACCACCGGCTCGCCGCTTCCCGCCTCCACGGCAGGGATGAGAAGGCGAGGCTCAGTCGGCCAGGCGTCCGTGCCGACGAGCCGACGTCGCACCGCGACCAGGGCCCGCTCGGCCTCCGGATCGGCCGCGTCGAGGGCGATCCGCCCGACCCGCCGACGGGCTTCCTCCGGTGGCAGGCCGGCACCGAGGACCGCGAAGACCTCACCCATGCGCTGCGGATCGGCCTGCGGCGGCCGGGGACCGTCGCCGCTGCTGCCGACGGGGTCGGCGAAGTGTGCGAGGTCCTGGCCCGTGGCCAGCGCGCCGCCCACGATCGCGCCGGCTGAGGTGCCGACGACCAGATCCGCCGCGCCCAGGTCGACGCCCAGGCCGCGCAGGCCGTGGGCGAGTCCCACCATCCAGGCGGTACCAACGTGCCCGCCCGGGCCGAGCACGAGCGCACTGTCCAGCGAATGCACCGTTCCCCCATCCGTTGCTGTGGCGATCTCGACCCTAACGATCAACCAGCCCCTCAATGGCCGGCTCGAACCTGAATTGAACGACACGGCGGCAAGAGCCCCGCCGGAATCGCCGTCCGGCATCCTCGCGCTGACCGCGGCAATATGACTCGACCAGGGGGCCTTGATGAGGGCAGCGATGCGGGCAAGGATCCCAGATGGGCGGTGGAGATGCGCGAGGTACGGGAAAGCCGGAAGTGGACGGGACAGGTGTCTTCCCACCCACTGACGGCCCCGCGGGCCCAGGCTGTGACGGGCTCGGTGGCGTCTGGCCAGGCTGTGCCGGGCGGGGTGTCACACACGTGGGCACCAGAAGCCCAGGGCACATCGGTGCCCCCGGCAAAACCAATGTGCCCTCACTGTGCCCTGGTCGCCTGAAGGCCCCTCCCGGCACATGACGAGGGCGGGGTACGAAAACCCCGCCCGCCACCCGAGGAACCCCAGCTCAGGGCCACACAAGGCAATAAGGCTGATGCCCCGCCTCATGCAGCCGGTGGCTGAAGTCCTGCCACTCGTGGAGTAGCTGGTACACGTTGAACGCGTCGCGGGGGCCGCCTCGGTCCGGGACCGTCGACCAGATGAACGCCGCCGCGCCGACCGCTTCCTCGCCGATGCCCCGCAGGGGGTCCACGACCGTCATGGGGAGTTTGACGACCGCGTAGTCGGGGTGCAGGACGACCAGTTCGAGGGGTGGCACCTTGTGCAGGGGGACACCTTCGATGCCGGTCAGGACCATCGCGGCCATCGTCTCCGGCTTGATCTTGGTGAACATGCCGTTCATGCCCAGCTCGTCGCCGCCGAGTTCCTCGGGACGCATCGAGATGGGAACGCGGGCCGCGGTCGCACCGTCCGGCGCGCCGAAGTATTTGTACGTCACCCCCACCCGACCACCATTCCTGCTCCCCGCCCGGAGGCGGTCGACCCGGTGGTCGAGCCCGTGGTCGGCCGACCGGTCCGGCCTGCCGTTCCGCCGCTGCTCCGCACCACGGTCCAGATCACGGTCCGCACCGCGGTCCAGATCACGCTCCAGTTCGCGGTCCAGCTCCCGGTCGATCTGCCGGTCGTACCGCTCGGGCTCGCTCGGTACACCCTGTGCCGGCCGTGCCTCGGACTGCCGTGCCTCAGCCTGCCATGCCTCGGACGGCCGCGCCTCGGGCTGTCGTGCGTCGGCCTGCCGTGTTTCCTGCCGTCTTTCGGTCGTTTCCTCCGCGTCGCGCCGGTGCCTTCCCCGCCGGGCACGTCGAGGACCCAGGTCGTCAGTCCCCTCGCCCAGTCCGCCACCGCGATGCATATCTCCACCCGACTGCTTTTCTAGGACGCGTGGCCCCCGCCGCGCAACCCGATCATCGTGTCAGTGACCTCCCCCACGGCCGCCCGCCGAAACGTGCGGTGGAACAACAGTCCACGGGATCCGTCCGGCCCCTGATCACCCGGCTTCTGATGATTACGTGCGCAGGAGCTGTGTGTATCAGGTGCCAGTCTCGCAGATGCCCGCCGGATGGCGGCGCTGCGATCCCGAGGCCGTCCGCGGTCCGGACGGGGCGCGGCCTACCCTGAGGAGGTCACCCCGCAACCGGAGTCCGAGAAGTCGGAGAAGACGCACGTCATGAGTGCCCTGAGCGAAACGCCCTATCCCTACGACGCGCCGGTCTCACAGGCGCTCTTCGACCGCGCCTCCGCCGTCACCCCGGGCGGGGTGAACTCCCCGGTGCGCGCCTTCCGTGCCGTCGGCGGGACCCCCCGCTTCATGGTGTCGGGCAAAGGGGCCTGTCTGACCGACGCCGACGGGCGCGAGTACGTCGACCTCGTGTGCTCCTGGGGGCCGATGATCCTCGGCCACTCCCACCCCGAGGTCATCGCCGCCGTCCAGGAGGCCGTGGCCCGCGGTACGTCCTTCGGTACGCCCGGCGAGGGCGAGGTCGCGCTCGCCGAGGAGATCGTCGCCCGTGTCGAGCCCGTCGAGCAGGTGCGGCTCGTGAGCAGTGGGACCGAGGCCACCATGTCCGCCATCCGGCTGGCCCGCGGGTTCACCCGGCGGTCGAAGGTGATCAAGTTCGCCGGGTGCTACCACGGGCACGTCGACTCGCTGCTCGCCGCCGCCGGGTCGGGGGTCGCCACGTTCGCGCTGCCCGACACCCCCGGTGTCACCGGTGCGCAGGCGGGCGACACGATCGTGCTGCCGTACAACGACCTGGAGGCCGTGCAGGAGGCCTTCCACCGGCATCCGGGTGAGATCGCGTGCCTGATCACGGAGGCGTCGCCGGGCAACATGGGTGTCGTGCCGCCGGACCCCGGGTTCAACCAGGGGCTCAGGGACGCCTGCCGGGAGAACGGCGCGCTGTACATCTCCGACGAGGTCATGACCGGCTTCCGGACCAGCCGGGCCGGTTGGTACGGGATCGACGGGGTCAGGCCGGACCTGATGACCTTCGGGAAGGTCATGGGCGGCGGGTTCCCCGCCGCCGCCTTCGGCGGCCGGGCCGACGTCATGGCCCATCTAGCCCCCGCGGGGCCCGTCTACCAGGCCGGCACGCTCTCCGGTAACCCGGTCGCCACCGCCGCCGGGCTCGCCCAACTGCGGCTGCTGGACGACGCGGCGTACGAGACCGTGGACGCCGTCTCGGCGCAGATCCGGTCCCTCGTCACGGAGGCGCTCACCAAGGAGGGTGTCGCGCACCGGCTCCAGACCGCCTCCAACATGTTCTCGGTGTTCTTCACGGACCGGCAGGTGCGTGACTACGAGGACGCCAAGCGGCAGGAGTCGTTCCGCTTCACCGCGTTCTTCCACTCGCTGCTGGCGAACGGCGTCTACCTGCCGCCGTCGTCCTTCGAGTCCTGGTTCGTGTCCACGGCCCACGACGAGCGGGCCATCCAGAAGATCGCCGACGCCCTTCCGGCGGCGGCCCGGGCGGCTGCGGAGGCCACAGCGGCATGAGCGACCACAAGGACATCACCGTCGTCCACCTCATGCGGCACGGCGAGGTCGAGAACCCGGACGGGATCCTGTACGGGCGGCTGCCCGGGTACCACCTCTCGGAGCTGGGGCGGCAGATGGCCGACCGGGTCGCCGAGCACCTCGCCCCGCGCGACGTGACCCATGTCTGCGCGTCCCCGCTGGAGCGGGCGCAGGAGACGGCCACGCCGATCGCCAAGGCGCACGGGCTGGACCTGGACACCGACGAGCGGCTGATCGAGGCGGAGAACATCTTCCAGGGCAAGACGTTCGGCGTCGGGGACGGCGCGCTGCGCAAGCCGGACAACTGGAAGCACCTCGTCAACCCGTTCCGGCCGTCCTGGGGCGAGCCGTACGTCGACCAGGTCGTGCGGATGATGGGCGCGCTGAACGCGGCCAAGGACCGGGCGCGTGGACACGAGGCGGTGCTGGTGAGCCATCAGCTACCGATCTGGATCGTGCGGTCGTACGTCGAGCGGCGGCGGCTGTGGCACGATCCGCGCAAGCGGCAGTGCACGCTCGCGTCCCTGACGACGTTCACCTACCAGGGCGACAGGATCGTGTCGGTCGGCTACAGCGAGCCCGCCATCGATCTCGTCCCGGTCCATCTGCGCGCCGGTGCCAAGCCCCAGAAGGGCGCGGGCGCGGCCCAGGGCAAGGCCTTCGGGGCCTGACCGCCCCGGGCTCATGGAAACGCAGAGTCCGATTGGTGTGACTTAGGGTATTCCGCAGGGAATATTGCGAAAAACATAAGAATCACAGGAACCTCCCCGATCTTCGCGCCCTCTGACTGGGTGACCACCAGCAGGCGCGACGAATCGGGGATCTCCATGCGCACCTTCTCCCGGACCCTCTCCCGGAGGGGAGCACTCGGCCTCGGCGCGGGCGCGGCGGCCGCCGCCTCGCTGGCCGGGTGCGGCGGTTCCACGTCCTCGGACGGCGCCGGGCACCCGGATGGTTCCGGCCGGCCGAAGAAGGAGCAGGGAAGCAACGGCGGGGCGCGTCCGGCGCGGCCCATCGGCGACGGCTCGACCTCCTTCACCGGCCGGCAGCCGCACAAGCCGGCCAGGCCGGAGCCGCTGGAGCCGGGGCAGACCCCGCCGCAGTTCGTGGTCTTCTCCTGGGACGGCGCCGGCGAGGTCGGCAACGGCCTCTTCCCCCGCTTCCTGGACCTGGCCAAGGAGCACGGCGCGAGCATGACCTTCTTCCTCTCGGGGCTGTATCTGCTGCCCGAGGCGAAGAAGCGGCTGTACGAGCCCCCGAACAACCCGCGCGGCGCCTCCGACATCGGCTACCTCACCGACGCCCACATCAAGGCCACGCTGGCCAACGTGCGCCGGGCCTGGCTGGAGGGCCACGAGATCGGCACGCACTTCAACGGGCACTTCTGCGCCGGTCACGGCACGGTCGGCAACTGGACCCCGCAGCAGTGGGGGAGCGAGATCCGGCAGGCCAAGGCGTTCGTGAAGGAGTGGCGGACCAACACCGGCTGGACCGATCTGCCGTCGCTGCCCTTCGACTACGACAAGGAGCTGACCGGCGGCCGTACGCCCTGTCTGCTCGGCCAGGACAACCTGCTGCCCACCGCCCGCGAGCTGGGCTGGCGCTACGACGCCTCCTCGCCGGGCGGCCGTCAGGTGTGGCCGGCGAAGAAGCTGGGGATCTGGGACCTGCCCCTCCAGCAGATACCTTTCCCCGGTCGTTCGTTCGAGGTCCTGTCCATGGACTACAACATGCTCGCCAACCAGTCCGTGAACTCGACCAAGGCGCCCGCCTACAACTACCCGGCCTGGCGCAAGCAGTCCGCGCAGGCGTACATCCAGGGGTTCCAGCGGGCGTACGAGACGAACCGGGCGCCGTTCTTCGTCGGCAACCACTTCGAGCAGTGGAACGGCGGCATCTACATGGACTCCGTCGAGGAGGCCTTCCGGCACATCGCGCGGGAGAAGGAGAAGGGCGCCGACGTCCGGCTGGTCTCCTTCCGGCAGTTCGTGGACTGGATGGACGTGCAGAAGCCCGAGGTGCTCGCCCGGCTGCGGTCGCTGGAGGTCGGGCAGCGGCCCGCCGGTGGGTGGAAGCAGTTCCTGCGGGGCGGCAAGGCGGCCTCCTCCGACGCCGCCTGAGGGGGCCGGTGCGGGCTGTTGTCTGGAATGTCCCTTGTAAATACGCCCTGAAATGCGGTTTTCCGCCCGACAGGGGGGCGGGCGAGATGCGCGGAACAGGCATGCGAAACTTTTCACATGAGTACCCGTAGCCGCGCCGTCCTGCTCAGCGCTGTGGCCGCCGTCGCGGCCCTGACCGTGTCCGCGTGCGGTAAGGGCGGTATCTCCGGTGGTGGCGGCGACACCAACTTCATCACCGGCAACAACGGCATCGACACCGTCCCGGCCGGAAAGCGCGCCGCCGTCCCCGACCTGTCCGGCAAGACCGTCGACGGCAGGTCCCTCGACGTCGCCGACTACCGGGGCAAGGTCGTCGTCCTCAACGTGTGGGGCTCCTGGTGCGGGCCGTGCCGGGAGGAGGCGAAGTACTTCGCCCAGGTCTCGAAGCGGTACGAGGGCAAGGGTGTCCAGTTCGTCGGGATCAACACCCGCGACGCCAGCACCATCCCCGCACTCGCCTTCGAGAAGGCGCGCGGCATCACCTACCCGAGCCTGTACGACCCCACCGGCCGGCTGATGCTCCGCTTCAAGAAGGGCACCCTCAACCCGCAGCTCGTCCCCTCCACGCTCATCATCGACCGGCACGGCAGGATCGCCGCGCGCGCCCTGGAGCCGCTCGACGACACGACCCTGCTGAAGATGGTCAAGCCGGTCCTCGCGGAGAAGTGACGTGAGCGCACTGCTGACGCTGGCCGCGGAGGCGGGCCCGGGGCGCAACCAGACCGTCCTGCACGGCGCCCTGCCCGTCGCCCTGCCCGTCGCCCTGCTCGCCGGGCTCGTCTCCTTCTTCTCGCCCTGTGTGCTTCCGCTGGTCCCCGGCTACCTCTCCTACGTCACCGGCGTCGCCGGCACCGACCTGGCCGAGGCGCGACGGGGACGGATGGTCGCCGGCGCCGCCCTGTTCGTGCTGGGCTTCAGCGCGGTGTTCGTCTCCAGCGGGGCACTGTTCGGCTACTTCGGCGCCAACCTGATCGAGTACCAGGGCACCCTGTCCAAGGTGCTCGGCGTGCTCATGATCGCCATGGGCGTGTTCTTCATGGGGCTCATGCCCTGGTTCACCATGCGCGAGTTCCGCTTCCACCGGCGGCCGACCGGCGGCCTGCTGGGGGCGCCCTTCCTCGGCGCCCTCTTCGGTGTCGGCTGGACGCCCTGCATGGGACCCACGCTCTCCTCGGTCAACCTCCTCTCCTTCCAGGAGTCGAGCGCCGCGCGCGGTTCGCTGCTGATGCTGGTGTACTGCCTCGGCCTCGGCGTCCCCTTCGTCCTCACCGCGATCGCCTTCCGCAAGGCGCTCGGCGCCTTCGCCTGGGTCAAGCGCCACTATGTGTGGGTGATGCGCATCGGCGGCTCGATGATGATCCTGACCGGTGTGCTGCTGCTGACCGGCGCCTGGAGCGGTCTGATCCAGCAGATGCAGACCTGGTCCGACGGCTTCGATGTAGGGATCTGACCGATGAGCAAGACCGACACCGGCAACAGTGCGGAGCAGGAGGACCTGGGGGCGGCCGGCTCCCAGTTGTCCACCGCGCCACGGGAGGAGCAGGCCGCCCCGGCCGGCTTCGGGGTCGTCGGCTGGGTGCGCTGGTTCTGGCGGCAGCTCACCTCCATGCGGGTCGCGCTGCTGCTGCTCCTGCTGCTCTCGCTCGGCGCCATCCCCGGTTCGCTGATCCCGCAGACCGGCGCCGACGCGAGCAAGGTGGAGGACTTCCGTGCCGCCCACCGGACGCTGGCGCCGGTCTACGACGAACTCGGCCTGTTCCACGTCTACAGCTCGGTGTGGTTCTCCGCGATCTACATCCTGCTGTTCGTCTCCCTCGTCGGCTGCATCATCCCGCGCACCTGGCAGTTCGTCGGCCAGCTCCGCGGCCGTCCGCCGGGCGCGCCCCGGCGGCTGACCCGGCTGCCCGCGTACACCACCTGGCGCACCGAGGCGGACCCCGAGCAGGTCCGCGAGGCCGCGCTCGCCCTGCTGAAGAAGCGCCGCTTCCGCGCCCATGCCGCCGGCGACGCCGTCGCCGCCGAGAAGGGCTATCTGCGTGAGGTGGGGAACCTGGTCTTCCACGTCGCGCTGATCGTGCTGCTGGTCGCCTTCGCCTCGGGCCAGCTCTACAAGTCCGACGGCACCAAGCTGGTGGTGGAGGGCGACGGCTTCTCCAACGCGCTGCCGATCTACGACGACTTCAAGTCCGGCAGCCTGTTCAGCAGCGACGACCTCGTGCCGTTCAGCTTCGACCTGAAGGACTTCCGGGCCACCTACGAGACCAGCGGGCCCAACCGCGGCACCCCGCGCACCTTCGAGGCGCGGCTCCGCTACAGCGAGGGCGCGTACGGCAAGGAGCGGCCGACCACCGTCAAGGTCAACGAGCCGCTGAAGATCGGCGACGCCAAGGTCTACCTGGTCAGCCACGGCTACGCGCCCGTCATCACCGTCCGCGACGGCAAGGGCAAGGTCGTCTACCGCGACGCGGTGCCGCTGCTGCCGCTCGACGGCAACGTCACCTCCAACGGTGTCGTGAAGGTGATGGACGACTACCGCAACGGCAAGGGCGAGAAGGAGCAGCTCGGCTTCCAGACGTTCTTCGTGCCGACGTTCAGCGCCCGCAGCGGCACGATGCTCTCGCAGTACCCGGCCCTGCTGAACCCGCTGCTCGCGGTGAACGCCTACCACGGCGACCTCGGCGTGGACGCCGGCCCGCAGAACGTGTACCAGCTCGACAAGACCCATATGAAGGCGTTCAAGGACGCCAAGGGGCAGCTACTGAAGAAGCTGCTCCAGCCGGGCGACTCGCTGAAGCTGCCGAACGGCGCCGGGTCCATCACCTTCGAGAAGGACGTCAAGGAGTGGGCCGGCTTCGAGATCGTCCAGGAGCCGGGCGGCGGCTGGGCGCTCGGCGGTGCCCTCGCCGCGATCTTCGGTCTGGCCGCCTCCCTGTTCATCCAGCGCCGCCGCGTGTGGGTGCGTGCGGTGCGCGGCGCCGACGGCGTCACGGTGGTGGAGATGGCCGGGCTCGGCCGCAGCGAGTCCGCGAAGGTGCCCGAGGAGCTGGGCGACCTCGCCGGCCTCCTCTACGACCAGGCGCCGGGGGCACCCGACCCCGGCGACGACTCCTCCGAATCCCCAGTCGTACCTGCCGAAGGGGCTGAGAAGTGACTCTCGCCGCCGCAACCAACGAACACCTCGCGAGTATCAGCAACACGCTGATCTACTCGTCGATGGCCGTCTACACCCTGGCCTTCTTCGCGTACATCGCGGAGTGGCTCCTGGGCAGCCGCAGCAAGGTGGCCCGGACGGCCGCGGCGCTGACGGCACCGGCCCAGGCCGCGCAGGCCCCGGCCGTCACCGTGCGGCAGGCCGGCGGGACCGCCGTGCTGGAGCGGCCGAAGGTCGTCGTCCGCTCGGCGTCCGGCGCGCGGGACGTGCCGGACGGGCCGGGCGCGCACGGCGGGGACGTCCAGGGCGACCTGTACGGCCGGATCGCCGTCTCGCTCACCGCGCTGGCCTTCCTCGTGGAGCTGGTCGGTGTCGTCGCCCGCGCGGCCTCCGTGCAGCGGGCGCCGTGGGGCAACATGTACGAGTTCAACATCACCTTCTCCACGGTCGCCGTCGGCGTGTACCTCGCGCTGCTGGCGCTGAAGAAGAACGTGCGCTGGCTCGGCCTGTTCCTCATCACGACGGTCCTGCTCGACCTGGGCCTCGCGGTCACCGTCCTGTACACGGCCAGTGACCAGCTCGTGCCGGCCCTGCACTCGTACTGGCTGTACATCCACGTCTCCACCGCGATCTTCTGCGGCGCGGTGTTCTACGTCGGCGCGGTCGCCACGATCCTGTACCTGTTCAAGGACTCGTACGAGAGCAAGCTCCTCAGCGGCGGCCGGCCCGGCCGGTTCGCGACCTCGGTGCTGGAGCGGCTGCCCGCCTCCGCGTCCCTGGACAAGTTCGCCTACCGGGTCAACGCGGCCGTCTTCCCGCTGTGGACGTTCACGATCATCGCGGGCGCGATCTGGGCGGGCGACGCCTGGGGCCGGTACTGGAACTGGGACCCGAAGGAGACCTGGTCCTTCATCACCTGGATCGCCTACGCCTGCTACCTGCACGCGCGCGCCACGGCCGGGTGGAAGGGCCGCAAGGCCGCCTACCTGGCGATGATCGCCTTCGGCTGCTGGCTGTTCAACTACTACGGCGTGAACATCTTCGTCACCGGCAAGCACTCGTACGCGGGCGTCTGACCGCTCGTCTCCGGGCCCCGTAACCGCGTGCGCATCCCCGGCGCCGGGGGCAGGCTGGTGTCATGAGCGGTTCCATCGCACAGGGCATCAGCCAGACCCACGGGAACACGCACATCCTGCACTTCGTGGTGCGCCTCCCGCGGCGCATGGAGGACGTCTGGGCCGCGCTGGCCACGGCCGAGGGGCTCGGGGCCTGGCTCACCCCCGCCGATGTGCTCGAACCCCGGCTCGGCGGCGCCGTCACCCTGCGCGACCTGGGCAGCGGGGAGATCACCGCGTGGGACGTGGACCGGGTCGCGGAGTACACCGTCGGGGGCGGTGGCCGGATCCGGTTCCACCTGGAGCGGGACGGGGAGGGCGGCACCGCCCTGCGGTTCACGCACGAGTTCCAGGGCGAGGAGGCGTCGGAGCGGGGCTGGCGGGCCCACTTCGAACGGCTGATCGAGAACCTGGAGCCCTCCCACCCTTCGTAACCCCGGACCCGCCGCCCCCGGCCGCCCCAGCCACAGCCGACCCCGCCCCGGCTGTCCCGGCCCCGGCCTCCCGCTGCGGCCTCCCGCTCCGGCCTTCCGGCCTCGGCCGCCCGGCCCGGTCCCGGGAGGCCGGTCCCGCCTACGACGGGGGCAGGCACTCCTTCCCCGGTGGCTTCCCCTCCGGCCAGGCGATCCGGACGAACCGCGAGCTGCCCGAAGGGGTCAGCTCCACGATCGGCACCGCCTTGTCGTACGGATTGCCGTGCACGTCCAGGCAGATCCAGCCGCTCGCCCCGTCCACCCGCAGCGAGCCCTTGACCTGCGGCCACTGCAACCCGACGTCCGTGAGCGCCGGGACGGTCAGGCCGGCCGGCACCGCCTCGCGGATGCCGTGCACGGCGAGCCGCAGGGCGTCGTAGCCGATGATGAGCTGCCCGTCGTCCAGGGCGACCGAGCCGACCGGGCCCATCGGCCCGCGGCCCGCGGCCGTCAGCAGCTTCCGCAGCGCCGCGGAATCAGCCGCCGAGCCGCCCGTCCGCGCCGGGTCCTTCGTCCAGGCGTCCGGGTGGGCGAGGGAGGTGTAGCGGACGGCGAGGTTGCGCCCCAGCGCGCCGCGGTCCAGGTCCTTCTCGTGCGTCAGGTACGACGCCTCGTCGCCGGTCAGCACCGTGAACCGCCGGTCCTGGCAGCCCCGCCCGCCCAGGGCGTTGATGAACTGGCGGAGCTGGGTGTGCCGGCCCGCGAACAGGAGCGTGTCCGTCTCCCGCGGGGTGTCGCACACCAGGTGGGTGATCTGCCGGAACGTGTTCGCGGTCGTGCCCTCCTTGCTGCGGTCGGCGGGCGGCGTGAACGGCTGCGACTCGAAAGGCGAGCCCTTGATCAGCGCCGCGAAGGACTCCTGGAGGGTGCGCGTGTAGGGGTCGCCGGGCCTGTCGTACACCAGCAGCGCCCTGCCCGCGCTGACCTTGGCGAAGGAGGCCAGCGCGCGGGCCTCGTCGGTGTTGGTCGGCGCCACCCGGGCCAGCCCGGGGAAGGGGTCCCCGCCCCGCTGCCCGTTGGCGAGGTCGTCGGCGGTGATGGAGGAGCCGATCACCGGGACGTGGTGCCGGGTCAGCTCCCTGACGGCCTGTTTGTTGGCTTCGGTGCTCTGCCCGATGCCGGCGACCACCCGCAGCCGGTCCGGGCTCGCCGTCATCGCGACCAGCCGGTCGACCGTCTGCCGCCAGTGCGCGCCGGTCGCGCCCGGGTTGGCGAGGACCAGCCGGACGAGCGGGCGTTCACCGTTGGCGTCGTGGTTGGCCTGGTACTGCGCCAGGTAGGCGCCCTGGAGCTGGTGGCGGATGTCGTTCTGGCTGGTCGGCGACGTCGAGGTGTACGGCAGCATCAGCGCCACCGTGACGTAACCGCCGGCGCGGAGGCGGTCGTTCTCCCGGCCGATCGCCCGGACCACGTCCCGCAGCCGGGGCTGCCCGAAGTCGTACGGCCCGGTCGCCACCCCCACGCACTCGTGGCCGCCGGCCGGCCGGGACACCCCGGGCGCGCAGGAGCGGTCCTCGTGCAGCAGGGCCCGCACCGCGAACCCCAGGCCGGCCACCAGGGCCAGCGTCACCAGCAGGGCCGTGTAGCGGCGCAGCGGGATCTCCCACACGCCCTCCCGCAGCCACGTGCCCACGCCCCTGCGCGCCATCACGTCTCCCCGCGTCGGTGGTCCGGGCCGTCGTCCGCGGTGGCCGGGTGGTCCGGGTCCTCCGGGTCGTCCGGGTCGTTCGTGCCGCCGGCGTCCTCCGGGCCGTCCCCGCCGGGCGCGGGCCCGGGGCCGTCCATCGGGCGCCCGGCGAGCGCTGCCGCCGGCCAGTCCCGGGAGGCCTGCCACAGCAGCGCGTTGGCCGCCGGCCGCAGGTTGGAGAGCTGCTCCAGCTCGAAGCGGAGCCGGTCGCACACCTGCGGGTCGGGCAGGACCAGCGGGTCGGCCAGCAGCCACACGGCGTGCAGCAGCCGCCGTATCCGCAGGTGCAGCACGGCGTCCGCGCCCTCCGGGACGGCGTGCCCGGCGTCCGTGCGGCCGAGCGCGACGGCGGCCCGCCGGTCGTCACGGCCGGTGAAGTCGCGGCCCTCGGCGTCGTGCGCGTGGAAGTAGGGCGCGGACGCGATGAAGCGCAGGGTGCGCAGCCAGGCCCGGGGGTCCGCGCCGGCGAAGGTGTCGCACAGGTGGGCGACCGCCGGCCCGGTGTCCCCGAGGGCGAGTTCGTGGTGCAGCCGGTACCGGGCGTGCTCGGGGCCGGGGTAGTGGGCGGCCACCGTCTCGTGGGCGGTACGCCAGGACGCGTGGCCGGTGTCGCGCAGGTGCAGCCGGAGCAGGAGCAGGGTGCGGACGAACGGGTCGCCGACGAAGCGGCCCGGCACGGCGGGCAGCCCCTCTTCGACGAGCAGCCTCTGGAGCGCCCGTACGCTCGCCGGTCCGAAGGTGTCCGGCAGCAGCGCCGCGGCCAGTGCGCAGGCCGAACCGTGGTCATGGGCGGCGGCCAGCACGGTCAGCTCCTCCAGGTGCTCGGCCGGCACGAGCCGGTCCAGCAGCGCCTCGTAGGCGGGCACGGCGGGCCGGTCCTCGGCGGGCCGCAGGCCGGCGGTGAGGAGTCCGCCCAGCGAGGACACGCCGGGCAGCGCCTGCGCGGCGGACTCGGCGAGCAGCGCGATGCCCAGCGGGTTCCCGCCGGTCAGCCGGTGCACGGCGGGCGGTAGCTGCGGCGGGACCGCGAGGTCCGCGCGGACCGCGCCGACGATGTGCAGGGTGTCGTCCTGGCTCAGTGGCGGCAGCGCGAGCAGCAGCGCCCGTGAGGAGGGCGCCGCGTCCGGCGTCCAGTCGCAGCGCCGGGCCGCCTCCGCCAGTTCCCGCCGTGCCGCGCCCGGCAGTTCCTCCCGGCCCTCGCCGCGCCGGGCGGCGACGAACGCCACCCGGTCCCTGATGCCCTCGGTACGGTCCCGCAGCACGGCCGCCACCAGCCCGGGGCCCGGCGCCGACTGCGCGTTGTCCAGCAGCACCAGCGGCCGGCCCAGCCGCTGCATCCGCGGCAGCATCCCCGCGTACGCCTCCGTCAGGTCGGCCAGCAGCGCCCGCACCAGATACCGTTCGGCGTGCTCCCGTGAGCCGCCGCCGTCCCGGAAGTGCCCGGACAGCAGCATCAGGCCGCGCTGGGCGTTGCCGCCCGCGTTCGGATACGTCCGGTACCACACCGATGCCCGCTGCTGCCGGCGGCTGCTGAACCCCTCGGCGACGGACTCCAGGGTCGCCTCGATGGCGCCCGACACCAGTGGCCCGGTGCCGGTGGCCGCGGCGACCACCTTGGCCGCCACTTTCCCGGCCCAGCGCCCGGCCAGCCCGCTGATCCACGTGCCGCCCTCGTTCAGCAGCAGGATCCGCTCGACCTCCCGGCGGATCCGCTCCGAGTCGGCGTCGCCCCAGCCGCCCGCGGCCACCGCGACCAGGCCCGGCATCAGCCGCGGGAACGTGATCCGGCCGGCGCCCGTCACCGGCGCCGCGAGCTGCTCGGCGATCACCAGTAGCGCCTGCGCGAGCGGCGACCAGGAGGCGGCGGGCCGGTCCGCGGGCGGCGCCGCGAACTGGGCCTCCGCGCAGTCGGCCAGCGCGACCGGCGTGTGCCCCCGGTAGGCGTCCCGCAGCTCGGCGAGGACCGCGCTCTTGCCGAGCCCGCGCGCCCCGGTGAGCACCACGAACGGCGGTTCGTCCGGGTGCTCGTACGGATGGCCGCGGTGCTGGTGCGGGCGCAGGCCCACGAGCCGCGGCGCGAGGCCGGCCGGATCCACGTCGAACAGCGCCCCGCGCCCGTGCAACCGTCTGTGCACCGCATCTCCCCCTCAACACCAGTGTAGAAAGGGATAGTTGATCCACACCAGGGCCCGTGATGACCGTTGGGTCACGAAACCGCCGGGAGGCGTCCGTGGGCCACCGAGGCGATCCGGTCCCGCAGCCGCTCGACGTACAGGCGCATGTTCTTGGCCGCGACGTCCGTGTCCGGGTAGCGGCTCGCCAGCCACAGCCCCTCGTGCAGCCGGTTCACCCACACGCACACCTGGTCCCCGTACGACACCCGCAGCAGTGCGTGCGCCCGCTGCTCGGGCCACCGCTCGGCGCCGGTGATGGTGCGCGCGTCGAGGTAGGAGACGATCGAGTACAGGTCCGGGGAGGTCGGCCGGAAGTCCGTGCCGAGCAGGGCCAGCACCCGGGCCAGCGGCATCCGGGCCAGCGGCCGGTTCGCCTGCAGCTCGGCACGCACCGCCCGCACGGTCTCCGGGAAGCGGGTGCGGCTCACGGGCACCTCGATGGGGGCGCCGCCCACGTACCAGCCCACCGAGTCGCTCCACCGCGACTTCACCCGGGTGTGGAACGGCACCACCGTCCGGTACACCGCCTGCCCGCCCAGCTCGTGGACGATGAGCCCGGTCGCGGCCAGCAGCCCGACCATGCTGCCGCCGTAGCGGCGGCAGTACGCCTCGAACGCCGCCGCGTCGTCCGCGTCCGCCAGCGGCTCGCACAGCATCTGCTGCCGCGGCAGCGGGCCGTCCGGGTCCAGGCCGAGGTCGACGGGGAAGCCGGGCAGGGTCCCGTCGCAGCGGCGGATGAAATCGCGCCAGCGCGCGACGATGTCGTGTCCGCCGTCGAGCCGGTCGGCGTCCGCCCGCTCGATCTCGCAGAAGTCGACGTAGCTCGCGACGGGGGCGCGGGTCTCGGGGGTGACGCCCGCGGTGCCGGCCGTGTACAGCTCGTGGATCTCGGCGGCGATCCGGTGCACGGAGTAGGCGTCGACGTTGCTGTGGTCGAAGGCCATGTACACGCTGGCGCCGTCGTCCCGGAGGACCGCCGTGTAGATGAGGTTCGGCCAGCGCAGCGCGTCCGCGACGCGGTCGAAGCGGTCCTGGAGGTGCCGTACGAGCCGGTCGGGGTCGGGGAAGTCGCCGACCACCTCCCGGTGCAGGGTCACGTCGGCCGCGTCGAGCGTGAACCGGCGCAGCTCGTCGCCCGCACCGCCCGCCCAGCGGAAGCCGCTGCGCAGCGTCTCGTGCCGTACGGTCCAGGCGCGCAGCGCCTCCTGGAGCACGTCCAGGTCGACTGGGCCCGGCAGGTCGAAGGCGGTGCCGAGCCAGGTCGGCACGAACAGCCCGTCGTCCCGTACGCACTTGGCCGTTCTGATGTGCGACTCCTGGATGTAGGCGGGCGGCCGGGAGTCGTCCGGGAGCGCCGTCGCCGCCTCGACGGTCGCCGGGCTCAGCGTCCACTCGACGAGCCGTCCCGGCCGGACCTCGCAGCGCTGGATGTCAGTGATTCGCACGCGTCTCCCATCGCAAAGGGACCCCTGGGTGCGGGCCCCCCTCAAGGCATCGCCGCGAAACGCGGCCGGGACATGCCCGTCCGGTTCTTTTCAACGGAACGGGTGGCAGGCCGAACGCGGAAGTGAATAACCGACGGTGACCGGGGCGGCCGTCCCAGCCGTCACGGAGCTGCCCGAGGGCCGGGTCCGGGTGAGGTGACCGGCTGGGACCCCGGGGCGCGGGAGATCGTGCCCCGGTACCGGGTCGCCGTCTTCCGCTAGTCGTGGCGGGGGTCGTCGTCCTTGTCCAGCGTGTCCCGCTCGTCCAGGGACTTCAGGAACTCGGGGTTGTCGTCCGGGGCGACCCAGCGCGCGGCGGTGGCGTCACCGCGTCGTGACGGGGCCGGGCCGTCGGCGTACCCCTGCCGCACCCGGCCGGTGAGCAGCCAGGCGACCGGTCCGACCAGCACCTCGCCGAACAGCAGGATGACGATCAGCCAGGCCGCCTTCGGCAGGTGGCGGACCTCGTCGTCGGGGGTGTTCAGACAGTCCACGAAGGCGTAGATCCACAGCGCGAGGACCAGCAGGAACGGCAGATACCTGAGCATGGCCGCGCGTACTCCCCACGCCGTGAGACGACCCTGGTGACCCGGTCAGAGTAGCGGGTGGCCGATACTGGGACACATGGCTTACGACGATCTTCGCTCCCTGCTGCGGGCACTGGAGCGCGAGGGAGACCTCAGGCGCGTCAAGGCCGAGGTCGATCCGCATCTGGAAGTCGGGGAGATCGTCGACCGGGTGCAGAAGTCCGGCGGCCCGGCGCTGCTCTTCGAGAACGTGCGCGGCTCGGACATGCCTCTCGCCATGAACGTGTACGGCACCGACCGCCGCCTGCTGAAGGCGCTGGGTCTCACGTCGTACGCCGAGATCTCCGAGCGGATCGGCGGCCTGCTGCGGCCGGAGCTGCCGCACGGCTTCGTCGGTGTGCGCGAGGCGTTCGGCAAGCTCGGCGCGATGGCGCACGTACCGCCGAAGAAGGTGAAGGACGCCCCGGTGCAGGAGGTCGTCCTGCACGGCGACGACGTCGACCTCGACCGGCTGCCGGCGCTGTTCACCTGGCCCGAGGACGGCGGTTCCTTCTTCAACCTGGGACTGACCCACACCAAGGACCCGGAGACGGGGATCCGCAACCTCGGCCTCTACCGCCTCCAGCGCCACGACAAGCGCACCATCGGCATGCACTGGCAGATCCACAAGGACAGCCGCAACCACTACCAGGTGGCCGCCCGCCGGGGTGAGCGCCTCCCGGTGGCCATCGCCTTCGGCTGCCCGCCGGCCGTCACGTACGCCTCCACCGCCCCGCTCCCCGGCGACATCGACGAGTACCTGTTCGCGGGGTTCCTCGCCGGCAAGCGGATCGAGATGGTCGACTGCAAGACGGTCCCGCTCCAGGTGCCCGCGCAGGCCGAGGTGGTCCTGGAGGGCTGGCTGGAGCCCGGCGAGGTGCTCCCCGAGGGCCCCTTCGGCGATCACACCGGCTTCTACACCCCGCAGGAGCCCTTCCCGGCGCTGACGATCGACTGCGTGACGATGCGCAGGCGCCCCCTGCTCCAGTCGATCGTGGTCGGCCGCCCCCCGACGGAGGACGGTCCCCTCGGCCGGGCCACGGAACGCTTCTTCCTGCCCCTGCTGAAGATCATCGTCCCGGACATCGTGGACTACCACCTGCCGGAGGCCGGCGGTTTCCACAACTGCGCGATCGTCTCGATCGACAAGAAGTACCCCAAGCACGCGCAGAAGGTGATGCACGCCGTCTGGGGGGCGCACATGATGTCCCTCACCAAGCTGATCGTGGTCGTGGACGCCGACTGCGACGTCCACGATCTGCACGAGGTGGCCTGGCGGGCGCTCGGCAACACGGACTACGGCCGTGACCTCACGGTCGTCGAAGGCCCTGTCGACCATCTCGACCACGCCTCCTACCAGCAGTTCTGGGGCGGCAAGGCGGGCATCGACGCCACGCGGAAGTGGCCGGAGGAGGGCTACACCCGTGACGGCGGGTGGCCGGAGATGGTCCTGTCGGACCCGGGAACGGCGGCCCTGGTGGACCGCCGCTGGAAGGAGTACGGACTGTGACGTCCATGTCCGCCGCCATGCCCCGGCCGGGACGCACCAAGGCGTTCCTGCGCCTGGTGATGATCGAGCACTCGGTCTTCGCACTGCCCTTCGCGTACATCGCCACCCTGACGGCGATGTACGCGTGGGACAGGAACATCCACTGGGTCCGCCTGCTCCTGGTCACGGTGTGCATGGTCGGCCTGCGCACCTTCGCCATGGCCGTCAACCGGATCATCGACCGCGAGATCGACGCCCGTAACCCGCGCACGGCCCACCGCGAGCTGGTGACCGGCGCGATGTCGGTGAAGCACGCCTGGACGGGCGCCCTGGTCGCCCTGGTGGTCTTCCTCGGCGCGGCGGCCCTGTTGAACCCGCTCTGCCTGGCCCTGGCGCCGGTCGCGGTGATCCCGATGGTGGTCTACCCCTACGGGAAGCGGTTCACCGACTTCCCGCAGGCCATCCTGGGCCTCGCCCAGGCCATGGGGCCCATCGGCGGCTGGCTGGCCGTGTCCGGGTCCTGGTCCTGGGACGCGGTCGTCCTCGGGCTCGCGGTGGGCGTGTGGATCGGCGGCTTCGACCTGATCTACGCCTGCCAGGACGTCGAGACCGACCGGGAGGTCGGTGTCCGGTCGGTGCCGGCCCGCTTCGGCGTCCCGGCCGCGATCTGGGGCGCCCGGGCCTGCCACACGGTGACGACGGCCCTGTTCGCCTGGTACGGCGTCGCCACCCACGCCGGTGCGTTCTTCTGGCTGGGTCTGCTGATCGTCGCCGCCGCGTTCGTCTACGAGCACCGCATCGTGCGCCCCCACGACCTGTCCCGGCTGAACCGGGCGTTCTTCTCCGTCAACGGCTTCATCGGCATTGCCCTGTTCGTGTGCGCGCTGCTGGATCTGCTGGTGCGCGGACTCACCGTCTGAGGGGCCTGGGGGCCACCGGTCCTGAGCCCCTTCGCGTCCGCCGGTACGCTCAAGGTGTGAACGCAGGAGAAACGCAGCGCGTGCCTTGGATCGTGGGGGTGTCCGGAGCTTCCGGGACGCCGTACGCGGCGGCCGTGCTGCGCGCGCTGCTGACGGCGGGCGAAGCGGTGGACCTGGTGGTCAGCCGGGCCTCGCGGCTGACGCTGCTGGACGAGACGGGGATCTCGTTCCGGGACGCCCACTGGCGGGACGACCTGCGCACCTGGCTGGCGCGTGGCGCGGACGGCAAGCCGGAGACCTTCGAGGTGGACGCCAGCGGGGTGCGGTACTGGAACGCGGGTGATCTCGCCGCCGGGCCGTCCTCGGGGTCGTATCCGGCGAAGGGGATGCTGATCGTGCCCGCCTCCACCGCCTGTGTGGCGGGTGTGGCGCTCGGCCTGTCCAAGGATCTGCTCCAGCGCGCGGCGAGCGTCACGCTGAAGGAGCGCCGGACGCTGGTCGTGGCCGTGCGGGAGACCCCGCTGAACGGGCAGACGCTGCGGCACCTGGTGGCCCTGGACGACGCCGGAGCCGTGGTCGTCCCGGCCTCGCCCGCCTTCTACGCGGGCGCCACCCACATCCAGGACCTGGTGGACTTCGTCGGCGGCCGGGTGCTGGACGCGGCGGGAGTGCGCCACGGCCTGTACCGGCGCTGGCGGGGCGAGCTGGGCGGCGGCGGCACGGCGGACAAGTAGCAGTACGTACGTACCTCTCATCACTTCAGGAACATTCACCGGAAGGCTTCGATCGCATGGACGCGGTGGACAGGCAGCTCATCCAGGCTCTGCGGGAGAACGGCCGGGCCTCCTACGCGGAGCTGGGACGCCTCGTCGGCCTGTCGGGCCCCAGCGTCACCGACCGCATCAACCGGCTGGAGGCGGCCGGTGTCATCACCGGTTACCGCGCGACGGTGGACTCGGCCTCGCTGGGTCTCGGCGTGACCGCCCTGATCGGCATCTCGCTGTCGGACGCCGCCGACCACGAGGACGTGGCGCAGCGGCTGCGGGACCTGTCGGAGATCGAGGACTGCTGGTTCATCGCCGGTGACGACTCCTTCATGCTCAAGGTGCGTTCGACGGACGTGGACGGCCTGGAGAAGACGATCCGGCGGCTGAGCGGCACCCGGGGGGTGTCCCGGACCCGGACCACCATCGTGCTCTCCACGAAGTGGGAGAACCGGGTCGGCGAGTTGCCGGAAGAGGTCTAGGGATACCGTGGCCGGGTTGTCGGAGAAAGGTGTGGGCATGGACGTCGGGCTCAAGCGCGAGCTGGAGGAGAAGGTCCGTTCCGGGGAGCGGCTGACCCGCGAGGACGGCATCGCGCTGTACGAGTCGGACGACCTGGCCTGGCTGGGCGGGCTCGCCCACGAGGTGCGGACCCGCAAGAACGGTGACGTGGTGCACTTCAACGTCAACCGGCACCTGAACATGACCAACGTGTGCACGGCCTCGTGCGCCTACTGCTCGTTCCAGCGCAAGCCGGGCGAGAAGGACGCGTACACGATGCGCATCGAGGAGGCCGTCCGGCTGGCCAGGTCGATGGAGTCGGAGAACCTCACCGAGCTGCACATCGTCAACGGTCTGCACCCGAACCTGCCGTGGCGGTACTACCCGCGTTCGCTGCGGGAGCTGAAGGCGGCCCTTCCGCACGTCTCGCTGAAGGCGTTCACGGCCACCGAGATCCATCACTTCGAGACGATCTCCGGGCTGTCGGCGTCGGAGATCCTCGACGAGCTGATCGACGCGGGCCTGGAGTCCCTCACCGGCGGCGGCGCCGAGATCTTCGACTGGGAGGTCCGGCAGCACATCGTGGACCACCGCACCCACTGGGAGGACTGGTCCCGCATCCACCGCCTGGCGCACGAGAAGGGTCTGAAGACCCCGTGCACCATGCTGTACGGCCACATCGAGGAGCCCCGCCACCGCGTCGACCACGTGCTGCGGCTGCGTGAGCTGCAGGACGAGACCGGCGGCTTCCAGGTCTTCATCCCGCTGCGCTACCAGCACGACTTCGTGGACGTGAAGGACGGCAAGGTCAGGAACACCCTCCAGGCCCGCACCCAGATGGCGACGGGCGCGGAGGCCCTGAAGACGTTCGCGGTCTCCCGGCTCCTCTTCGACAACGTCCCGCACGTGAAGGTGTTCTGGGTCATGCACGGTGTGCAGACCGCCCAGCTTGCCCTCCAGCACGGCGCCGACGACATGGACGGCTCGGTCGTCGAGTACAAGATCACGCACGACGCGGACAACTACGGCACCCCGAACAAGCTGACCCGCGAGGACCTCCTGGACCTGATCCGGGACGCGGGCTTCCGCCCGGTGGAGCGCAACACCCGCTACGAGATCATCCGCGAGTACGAGGGCCCGGACCCGGCGCGCCGCGATTCCCCCCAGCCGATGCGGGTCTGACGTCTCCGATGCCCCTCACCTTCACGCTGGACCCGCCGGTCACCCCCGCGCTCCGTGACGGCGTCCTCGGTCTGTGGACGGACGTCACGAACGCGGGCGGGGCCGTCGGCTTCGTCGCCCCGGTGACCCCCGAGGAGATACGGCCCGAGCTGGTACGGCACCTCGTGCAGATGGCCGAGGGGCACACCCGGCTGCTCGTCGGCCACGACGAGGCCGGCGAGGTGGCCGCGACCGCCTTCCTCACCCGCAACACGCACCGGCTGATGACCCACTGGGTGTGGTTGTACACGGTGATGGTCCACCCCCGGCACCAGGGCCGGGGCTACGGCCGCGACCTGCTGGCCGCCGCCGCGGACGCGGCCCGGGACATCGAGGGCGTCGAGGCGGTACGGCTGACCTGCCGGGGCGGGCTGGGGCTGGAGCGGTTCTACGCCTCCTGCGGCTACAAGGAGGTCGGCCGCGTCCCGGACGCCATCCGGGTCGCGCCCGGCGACGACCGGGACGACATCGTCATGCTGCTGCCGCTCGGCTGACGACCCCCCTGCGTCGCCACCCGCGGCTCGTGCTTCACTGGACGCTGACCCTTTTGGAATCGGACGAGTGGATTGAGATGCTCCGCTACACGCTGATGCGCCTCGGTATCTTCGCGGGCTGCCTCCTTGTCGTCTGGGGTGCCGTCTACTCGGGCATCTTCCCGCGCGGCTTCGGCGACTCCAACGTCCTGTGGGTCCTGCTGCTCGCCCTCGTCGTCTCCGCACCGGTTAGCTGGGTCGTGCTGCGCAAGGAGCGGGAGCGGGCCTCGGTGCAGATCGTGCACAAGGTCGACCGGATGAAGGCCAACCTGGATGCCAACCGCAGCCAGGAGGATCTGGCCGACGACGCGTCCCGGACGCAGGGCGGGGCCACCGCGCCCAACTAGGCTGGCCCTCATGGGTGGCGTCAAGACCAAACGGATGCCGAGGGCGGTGCGGGAGCAGCAGATGCTCGACGCGGCCGTGCGGATCTTCGGCCAACGCGGCTACATGGCCGCCTCGATGGACGAGATCGCCGAACTCGCGGGCGTGTCCAAGCCGTTGGTCTATCTGTACCTGACGTCGAAGGAATGCCTCTTCACCGCCTGCATCCGCCGTGAGGCCGCCGCGCTCACGGCGGCCGTCCGCGCGGGGGTCCGGCCGGACCTGCCCGCCGACCGGCAGCTCTGGGACGGGCTGCGGGCGTTCTTCGCGCACACCGCCGAGCATCCCGACGGCTGGTCCGTGCTGCACCTGCAGGCCCGGACGCACGGTGAGCCCTTCGCGGCCGAGGTCGCCGCGATGCGCGCGGAGATCGTCGCGTTCGTGACCCGGCTGGTCGTGGTCGCGGCGCGGGAGGCGCACCGGGATCCGGACCTGCCCGAGCGGGAGGTGGCCGGGATCGCGGAAGCGCTGGTCGGTGCGGCGGAGTCGCTCGCCGCGTGGGCGAACGCCACACCCGGGGTGACCGCGCGGCAGTCGGCGGCGACCCTGATGAACTTCGCCTGGGCGGGCCTGTCCAACCTGATGCGGGGCCACCCCTGGGCTCCGCCGCCGGCCGACTCCTAGACGAGTCATTCCGAATGATCAGAGGTCGTAGGCGATCGTGTCACCCCGGCTGGTCGTCCGACCTATGGGTGGTACAGCTTTTGGGCGCGGGCGGAATCGATGGGTCGGTCCTGGGGCAGGTGTAGGAAGTAGTCCAGCTGCCACGCCTGCGCAGCGCCGGCTTGGCGGTTGGTGGTGGTCACCCAGGGCGGGTAGACGCGGAAGGCTCGTTTCCCACCGGAGCCGTCTGCTGATGCGACACCGTGTTGGCAGAGCGCGTCCATGGGAAAGACGAACTGGCCGAAGTGATGATGGTCGCGGGTGCTGACGACGAAGAGGTCGACGGGGTCGGTGGCGTCGAAAGGCTGGATGGGCTTGCCCGGGGACCTCTTCCATACGGTGACGAACTGGCCGACCTTGGTCGGGGTCGTCTTGGCTGCGCGGAATCGGATGGCGAGTCCGTCAAGGATGAAGGCGTGGGCGGCGTATGCGGCACTCTCGGTTTCTGGGGCCGGCTGCGAGCAGGTGAACCCGCAGGGGTCGTAGACGAGCGCTTTCGCCGCGAGGAGATCTCTGTGGGCCGGGGTGGTGTCCGACCACGGTTTGAATCCGGTGGGGTGGAGATCGGGTGAGTGCCCACGGTTCGTCGCCATTCGTTCACCCTGTCACGAATACTCTCGCCGACCGAACTGGGGTGCAGATCTCGTTACGACATTCGAATGCTGACGGTGTGTCCGGGAACGCAGACAGGGCATCCAAGATCGTTGTGTGACGAACAACCTGGACGCCCTGCTGACCGCACTGTACGTGAAGATCGACGACGAGATCGGAAGCACCCGATGGCTGGGCCGACCGCCGCAGCTGACGGACTCCGAGCTCGTCTGCCTCGCCGTCGCGCAGGCGCTGCTAGGCTTCACTTCGGAGTCGCGGTGGCTGAGGTTCGTGGACTCCCGCCTGGGTGAGATGTTCCCGTACGTGCCCAAGCAGCCGGGCTGGAACAAGCGGCTGAGGGCCGCGTTGCCGCTGGTCAAGAAGACCATACGGCTCCTGGCCGCCGACACGGACTTCTGGTTCGACAACCATTGGATCGTCGACTCCACGCCGGTGGAATGCGGTCGCTCGCGTCCGACCGTGAAGCGGTCGGACGTGGCCGGCTGGGCCGGATACGGGTACTGCGCCAGCCACAGCCGGTTCTTCTGGGGCCTGCGCCTGTTCCTGGTATGCACCCCGACCGGGATGCCCATCCTGTGGGCTCTTGCCAACCCGAAGATCGACGAACGCGAGGTACTGACCGCGATGCTCGACCGCGAACCGGAGACGGTCACGGACCGGCCGGGGCTGCTGGTGATCTCCGACAAGGGCTTCGCCTCCAAGGAGTTCGAGGCCGATCTGGCCTTGCGGGGTGCCGAGTTGTTGCGGCCGTCGTTCAAGCGCGAGAACAAACGCAAGGGCGAGAGCCTCCTGAAATCAGTGCGACAGCTGATCGAGTCGGTCAATGACACCCTCAAGGGCCAGCTCGACCTGGAACAGCACGGCGGCTGGACCTTCGAAGGCGTCGCCGTCCGCGTTGCCCAGCGCGTCCTCGCGATGGCCGCCGCGATTTGGCACAACCACAAGACCGGCCAGCCGGTCACACGCTCCCTCATCGCCTACGACCACTGATCACATCGGAATGACTCGTCTAGTGCCGCATCAGGCAACGTTCGCCCGGTGCGGGCCGCCCGACTGCGGCGTACCAGACCAGGGCCGCACATATGAAGGCCGTCGCCGCGGAGACCAGTGACCTTGTGAGGGTGTCGTTCCGTGCGCCGGAAACGAGGGCGACGGCCAGTGCCAGCGTCAGGGTGATGACGGGCAGCGTACGGGGGCTCCGCGTGGCGCCTGGCGCGGCGGCTGGCGGCAGCAGCCAGGTTGCGAGGCCGTAACAGGCACAGGCCAACAGTGTGGCTCCCAGCACTTCGCTGGGCCGGTGGCCGCCCATGGTCGCGCTGGCGGCGGCGATGCAGGCGAGCCACAGCACACCGACCGTGGCGACGTAGGGGCGGATGTGAGGGGAAACCACGAGGACGGCGGCGAGGGTCAGCGCGGCGGGGATGGCCGTGTGGCCGCTGGGGAAACCCTGATCAAGGAGATTCTCCGGCGCGCCCACCAGATCGGGGCGGGGGAGGATGGTCGATTTGAGCACCTCCTTGCCCACGGTCGTGAGAATGACGACCCCGAGCGCCGCGCACCCCTGCCGCCAGCACCGCCGCACCAGGGTGAGGATCACGATGACGGCCAGGCCCACCATCACGGTGGGCTTGGCGCTCAATTCCAACGGCGGCAGGGGCGTCGAGCCGTAGGCCGATCCTGACAGGGGGTAGATCCATGCTTCTTCGCCGCCCTGTTTACCGAGATGAAACAGGGCGTTCTCAGCTCGTTGCCCCCACGGGGTGCAGATGGCGAGCAGGTAGACCGCCAGGAACCCCAGGGTGTACAGCAGAGCCGGCATCCACGGCCGGGTCGTACGCGACGGGCTGGGGTCGGCGGGGGCCTCGGGGGCCTGCCTCGATGCCGCCGGGCGGTGCGCGGGCAGGGACTGGGAATCGTGCTGAGTCATCGCTCTGTTTCTTCCGTTGGGGGAGTTCGGTCACGCACGTCTTCCGGCACGACGTGGGCCGCCGGGCTCGGCCGGCCCACCGGGGATCCGCTCCTATTCGGCGAGTGCCTGCCCCTGTCGGCGCTGGGCGGCGATCGCCAGGGCGGGGAGGGGTGCGATCAGCAGGATGAGGACGACCAGGTCCGGAAAGGACTGCATGAACGCGTCCGGCCGGACGACGATCGCCTGCGTGCGGACGATCGCGACCGCCGCGACGGGGATCAGCCACCGGTGGTCGCCGGTGGCGGCCGTCGCCACCCACGCGGCGATCAGCGCGGCGACTTCGAGGACGAACAAACCGCGCTGGAAAGCCGGACTGACGGAGATGATGTGCAGGCCCCCGGCCACGTACATGGCGAGCACGACGGGGGCCAGCCAGCGGTACGAGCGGCGTCGCAGACGGCTGGGACGGCAGAGCGCCAGCACGGCGCACGCGGCGCACAGTGCCCCCGACAGCACCAGGTCACGGGCCGTTATCGGGGAGCCGAGACCGTAGTAGCCCAGGCCCGCCTTGCCCTCGTCGCCGAAGAGGGTGCGGCCGTGGGACGTGGCGCCGGCCCAGATCATGGCTGCCGCGGCCGGCAGCGCGATCCACGGTCTGCCGCGCAGCAGGGCGATCAGGCAGCCCAGCGGGAGCAGCCCGTAGGGCAGCAGCCGTATCCGCGTAGGACCTTCGGACCACGGGTACCAGCCGGAGAAGCGGAAGGCGATGGCGTGCTGTCCGGGGTCGATGTGCAGTGCCCAGTGCCACACATCCTGCATGTACGGAACCAGCGCCAGCGCGGCGAGGGCCAGGGCGGCCAGATGGATGCCGTCCAGCCACCACGGCCGGGCCGTGTCGTCGACGACGGCACGGGCGCGGGCCTGCACCCCGGCGCGCACCAGGGCGGCAACTTCCCGCGGCGGGGGCCAGGAGCGGCCGGGATACGCCTCGGACAGGCAGGCCAGCACCTCCTCTCCCTGCCGGGAACGGTAGGGCTCGGGATAGGCCGCAAGCAGCAGACGATTCATGCCGGGGCCGCTCCGGCGTCCCGCGAGTGTCCGATGACGACGGCCGCCGCCTGCTGCATCCGCAGCGCCTCCCGGCCGAGCGCCTGGGTGCCGTCCTCGGTGAGCCGGTAGTAGCGCCGCGCCCGCCCGTCCACGATCTCCTCATGGCCGGCGGCCACCAGCCCAGCCCGCTCCATCCGCTCCAACGCGCCGTAGAGAGTGCCGACAGCGATCCGGAGCCTCCCGTCGGTGGCCTGCTCGGCAGCCTTGATGATGCCGTAACCGTGCAACGGACCATCCATGAGTGCAGCAAGGATGAAGTACTGCGGTTCCGTCAAGGGCGGATTCGGTCTGGTCATGCATCGAGCATATATCGAGCTACGAAATATATCCGCCAGCCCTGGGTGATCACCGGCGGCACCTCCACGCCCGGCCGGCGGGCGCGACGGCGATCTCCTCGACGCACCCGCGCGGCGTTGGCGGATGCTCACCGCGACCTGGTCCGGGCCGAGCGGAATGTCATTCCCAGCCAAGCTGGCCGACTTCTTGGCAGCCGAGGGGGCGTTCGACGACATCAGCCACGAGGGCCTTCGGGCCCTGCCCCGCGAGGAAGGCGTCTGATTTCAATGCATAAAGACCTGGAAGACCTCACACGACGCGGCCAAGAAGGCCCAGGTCGAACACCTCTACGCGATCGCCGACGGTGAGGTCATACCCGAGGGAGGCGAGCCCGAAGTCGTCTTCTGCAGGCACGAGTTCGGGCCGCTCAACCTCCAGCCCCACCCCGGGCGGCAGTGGACCGAACGCGGTGGCCGCCACAAGGACCCCGCCCGGGAGCCGAGGCCCCGCCGGCGGGCGACCTACACCCGCCCGCACGGGGTCCGGCACCTGTTCGCCGCCTATGACCTGGCCAAGGGCAAGCTCTACGGGGCCACAACAAGCCGAGGAAGAAGCGGACCAGGTTCCTGGAGTTCTGCCGTTGCCTGCGCAGCCTCTACCCGCCCGAGATCCGCATCGCGATCGTGCTCGACAATTCGAACAGGGTGGCGTGATCAGTCGCTACATCATCTGGTGAATCAAGCACGCCGCCGACGAACGCCTCCGCGCGGTCGTGAACAGGGCGAACGTTGCCTGATGCGGCACTAGAACGGTCCGCTCCCGGCGATGATGGTGTGCCCCCCGCGACTGTCAGGGCAGGGGTTGGACCTCGCCGGTCAGGTGGAGTTCACCGTTCGGGTCCCGCAGGGCGAGCCGTCCGCTGCCGTCGGCGCCGTAGGTCACCGTGCCCGGCAGTGGCACCGGCGCCCGGGCGACGGCCGCGTCGGGCGTCCCGTGGGCCGCCAGAGGTGCTTACTCAGAAGTAAGCTTACCGAGGGTAAGGCAGGGCGGGTCACTCGCACTCCTGGCCGTACGCGCGAAGGTGAATCCCTCTCACATAACCCCCGACGCTGCACATTCCCGGCTCCGGATGCTCTCCGTACCCGCACAACCCCCTCACAGCAGGCCCGTACGATCACCTGCCTAACCAGCGGTAACGCCTTGCTGCCGGGGCCCACCACAGGTGCACGCATGCCAGAGGAGCCGCCCGTGTCCACCCCGTACCCGCACACCCCAGCCTCCTCCGGCACCCCCGTCCACGCCGTCGACTACGACGGCCGCCCGGTCCTCGTCGCACCGGAGGTACGCCGGCTGGACGGCGCCGTACGCGAGGCGTCCGTCCCCCCGTTCGCGCCGCCGGTCACCCACGGCTCCCTCGCCGACCTGCCGTACGACAACGCGGAAGCGGCCCCGGACGCGACCGTCCTCAGCCGCAGACGCTCCGACGGCGGCTGGGCGGACGTGACGGCGGCCCGGTTCGCCGCCGAGGTGCAGGCGGTCGCCAGGGGCCTGATCGCCTCGGGCCTCGTGCCGGGCGACCGGATCGCGGTCATGGCCCGGACCACCTACGACTGGACCCTGCTGGACTTCGCCGCCTGGGCGGCCGGCCTGGTCACGGTCCCGGTGTACCCCACCTCCTCCGTCTTCCAGACCCGCTGGATCCTGCACGACTGCGGCGCGGTCGCCCTGGTCACGGAGACCGCCGCGCAGGCCGCCGCCATCGGCCCCGAACGCCCGCACCTGCCCGACCTGTGCCACGTGTGGGTGATGGAACGGGACGACGTGGCCCGGCTCGCCGGGTCGGGCGAGGCGGTGCCGGACGGGGAGGTGGCCGTGCGCCGGGGCATGCTCGGCCCCGACACCCTCGCCACGCTCATCTACACCTCCGGCACCACCGGCCGCCCCAAGGGCTGCGCCCTCTCGCACGGCAACTTCCTCGCCGAGGTCGACAACGCGATCGAACTCCTCCACCCGGTCTTCAAGTCCCCGGGCGAGGAGCCCTCGGTCCTGCTCTTCCTCCCCATGTCGCACGTCTTCGGCCGGATGGTGGCCGTCGCCTGCGTCCGCGCCCGCGTCCGCCTCGGCCACAGCCCCAGCCTGGACCCGCGGGACCTCCTGCCGGACCTGGCCGCGTTCCGGCCGACGTGCCTGCTGACCATCCCGTACATGCTGGAGAAGGTGTACAACTCCGCGCGGGCCAAGTCGGAGGCCGCCGGCCGGGTGGCGGTCTTCGACCGGGCGGCGACCGTCGCCCAGCGCTACGGCGAGGCGCTGGAGGCCCGCCAGACCGGCACCGGCAGCGGCCCCACCCGAGCCCTGAAGACGCAGCGCACCTTCTACGATCCCCTCGTCTACCGCCGCATCCGCGCCGCGATGGGAGGCCGCGTCCGCTACGCCATCTGCGGCGGCTCCCCGCTCGGCCGGAGGCTCGCCGCGTTCTACGCGGGCGCCGGCATCGAGATCTTCGAGGGGTACGGCCTGACGGAGACCACCGGCGCGTCCACGGTCACCCCGCCCCTCAAGCCCCGCCTGGGCACAGTCGGCTGGCCCCTGCCCGGCACGCGGGTGCGGATCGCGGCCGACGGCGAGATTCTCCTCGCCGGCGACCACGTGCTGCGCGGCTACTGGGACCCGCAGGCCGGCGGAGTGGTCCCCGCGACCCGCGACGGCTGGCTGCCCACCGGCGACATCGGCGAACTGGACGACGAGGGCTACCTCACCATCACCGGCCGCAAGAAGGAACTCCTGATCACCGCGGGCGGCAAGTCGGTGGCCCCGGCCCCGCTGGAGAACTGGCTGCGCCAGCACCCGCTGATCTCCCAGGTGATCCTGGTCGGCGACGCCCGCCCGTACGTGGCCGCCCTGATCACCCTCGACCCGGACGGCATCACGCACTGGCGCCAGATGATCGGCAAGCACCCGGTGCCCCCGGAACTCCTCGTCGGCGACCCGGAGCTGACCGAGGTCCTCCAGCGGGCGGTCGACGAGGCGAACCGCATGGTCTCCCGCCCCGAGTCCATCCGCCGCTTCGCCGTCCTGCCGGTGGACTTCACCGAGGAGGCGGGCCACCTGACCCCGTCGATGAAACTCCGCCGGGATCGCGTCCTGTCCGACTTCGCCGACGAGGTGGAGGGGCTGTACGAGCGCTGAGCGCCAGCTCGGCCCAGACCGTCTTGCCCACCTCCCGCTCCGCGACGCCCCAGAGTGCCGCCAGGACCTGGACGACGACCAGTCCCCGCCCGGACTCGTCCAGCAGGCCTCCGTCCAGGAACCGCAGGGTGCGGTCGCTGCGCGTGTCGCTCACCTCGATACGCAGGGTGCACCTCCCGGGCAGCAGTTTCAGCCGCAGCTCGAAGTCCCGTCCGGGGACGCGGCCGTGGGTGACGGCGTTGGCGGCGAGTTCGGCCACGACGAGCTGGGCGGTGTGGTTCAGGTCGCCGTCGTACGGATATCCCCAGGCGGCGAGCTGACCGCCGGTCAGCCGGCGCGCGAGCCGGGCCCCTCGGGGGGTCGCGCTGAGCCGTTGCGCGAGTTCGGTTGCGGGGGTGGAGATTTCTGCGTTCACATCACCGAGCGTGTCCGGTTCTCTCTACGCTGACCAGGGGAGACTCGGCGACTGTGTGTAGTCGTACGGGTGCGTCTTGTTGGTGTACGGCTCGTCGGAGGTGGCGCGTTGGAAGAACGGGAGCGGAGGCCGGAGACACCCGCGGAGGAGAACGGGTCGACTGCGGTGTTCGTCGTACTGGGCAAGCAGTTACGGCTGATGAGGGAACGGGCGGGGCTCAGCCAACGGGAGTTCGGCAGCCTGGTGAACTTCGGCCCCGACCAGATCTCGGCCATGGAGAGGGGGGTGCGGACGCCGAGACCGGAGTTCTTGCAGCGGGCGGACGAGGTCCTGGGTGCCGGGGGACTGCTCAAAGAGGTCATTCCGCAAGTCGAGGAGGCGATGACCAAGGCGCGTACGCGGCATCCCGAGTGGTACCGGGGGTATGCCGAGTTGGAGGCGCAGGCGGTCTCCCTGCACGACTACAGCACCATGGGTGTGCTGGGCCTCCTCCAGACCGAGGAGTATTCACGAGCGGTCTTCACTCAGCGACACCCGCCTCTGGACGAGGAGACGATCGAGAGGCGGGTAGCGGACCGGCTCTCACGTCAACAGATCTTCGAGCAGTGGCCACCCATGGAGTTCAGCTTCGTCATGGAGCAGGCCGTGCTGGAGCGGCCGATCGGTAGTCCGGACGTACACGCCGAGCAGCTCCGTCAGTTACTGAGGATCAGCCGGATGCGTAACGTGCAACTACAGGTGATGCCGACAGGCCGACACGAACATCCCTGTCTGGACAACTCCTTCACCTTGCTGACGCCGAAGGGGAAGGAGCAAGTGGGCTACATGGAAAGTCACGGTTACCCGCGTTTGATCACCGACAGGGAAGAGGTCCGCGTCCTCGCCGCTCGCTATGGGATCATCCGGGCGCAGGCTCTCAACCCGCACGAGTCCCTGGATCTGATCGAGAAGATGCTGGAAGAGCGATGACCATAGAGCAGTTGAGCTGGTTCAAGTCGAGCTACAGCGACGGCGAGGGCGGGCAGTGCCTCGAAGTCGCTTGTAACTGGCGCAAGTCGAGTCACAGCAGCGGTGAAGGCGGCCAGTGCCTGGAAGTTGCTGCCCACCCCACCGCCATCCACATCCGTGACTCCAAGCGCCCCGCCGCCCCCCACGTCACCGTCACGCCCGCCGCGTGGTCAGCCTTTCTTCTGGGCGAGCAGGAACGCCTGCGGGGCTGACTCGCCGAGTGACTCGTCCCGTTCGCGGACGGTGGTGGAGCGGACGGTGAGGCCCGCGTCGGTGAGCAGCTCGGCCATCCGGTCGGGTCGGCGCCGGAGGAAGTCGAGGACCACGGGCCGGCCCCAGGGGCGGTCGAGGCGGAGCGGTGCCTCGCCGGTCTGGAAGGCGAGGAGGAGCCGGCTGCCGGGGGCGAGGACGCGATGGAACTCGGCGAGGAGCGCGGGGAGTCGGTCGTCCGGGGTGTGGATGCTGGAGTACCAGGAGACGGCCCCGGCCAGCGTGCCGTCCGCCATGGGGAGGTCCAGCATGGAGCCCTGCTCGAACCGCAGCCCGGGGAAATCGCGGCGGGCGATGGCGACCATGGACGCGGACAGGTCCAGGCCGTGGACGGACAGGCCGAGGCCGGCGAGGTGGGCGGTGACCGCGCCGGGTCCGCAGCCGAGGTCGGCGACCGTGCCGCCGGGGCCGACTTGTTCGGCGAACGCGCCGAGCAGCGCCCGTTCCAGCGGCCTGTCGGCGAGCGGGTCGGCGAAGCGCCCGGCGTAGTCCTCGGCGATGGTGTCGTAGAAGGTGCGGGTGGCGGTGAGGAAGTCGGTACCGGTCATGGGGAGGGACCGTAGCGGGCCCCGCTGACATCCCCCTTAGGCTGCTGTCTCTGGCCAAGGCGTCACAGCGGGGGGTACGGGGCCGATGAACCATGCGACGGAGGATTTCCAGCCACTTCAGGCGGACGACCCGCCGGTGGTGGGGGGTTACCGGCTCGCCGCGAGGCTCGGCGCGGGCGGTATGGGCCGGGTCTACCTGTCGCACACCCGGGGCGGCCGACCCGTGGCGATCAAGGTCGTACGGCCGGAGCTGGCCGACGACCCGGGGTTCCGGCGGCGGTTCGGCAGGGAGATCAGTGCGGCCCGGCGGGTGCGGGGCGCGTACACGGCCGAGCTGATCGACGCGGACGCGGACGGCACGCCCCCCTGGCTGGCCACGCTCTATGTGCCGGGGCCGTCCCTGACGGAGGCCGTGGCCCGGCGCGGCCCGCTGCCCGTACCGGCGGTGCTGTGGCTGATGGCGGGGGTGGCGGAGGCGCTCCAGGCGATCCATGGCGCGGGGATCGTGCACCGGGACCTGAAGCCGTCGAACGTGCTGCTGGCCGCCGACGGGCCGCGGGTGATCGACTTCGGTATCGCGTTGGCCGCGGACGGGACGGCGTACACGGCTACGGGAGGCGCGATCGGCACGCCGTCGTTCATGGCCCCGGAGCAGGCGTCCGGGGGAGAGGTCACGGCGGCGACCGATGTCTTCGCGCTCGGGCAGACCGCGGCGTTCGCTGCGTTGGGCAGGCCGCTGTACGGCGACGGCCCGGCGGTCAACATCCTGTATCGGATCGTGCACTCACGACCCGACCTGTCCGTGCTGCCGGAGCCGCTGCGTCCGCTGCTCGCCCGGTGCCTGGACGCCGATCCGGCGCAACGCGCCACGACGGCGGAGATCCTTCAGTGGTGCCGGCGGCGGCTGGGCACGGACGCCGACGCGGGCGGCGGACCCGCCGTGTGGCGGGACGTCACCGGACCAGAGGTCATGATTCCGGCCCCGGTGCCGGAGCCGACCGCGGTAAGCACACTGCCGCTCACCGGGGGCCCGCAGCCGGCGCCCGGGCAGCGGAAGGCGCGCGGACGGCGGACGGCACTGATCACGGCCGCCGCGGTGGTGGCGGGGGCGCTGACGCTGACGGGTCTGGTGTGGGCCGTCAGGGACGCGGTGGCCGACCGGTACGGCTCCGGGACGGTCGCCGCAGACGAGTCCGGGTCCGGGCCCTGGTCGACGGCGGACTCGATCGAGTCGACCAGGCCGTCGTCGTCGGTGTCACCGAAGTCACCCCCAGGGCGCCCGTCGGGCGCGAAGGGCGACGGCGGGGCGGCGGTCTCGGCGCCGGTGGCCCACTCCTACCCCCTGCGGAACCTGACCCGGAAGAACTCGCTGAGCCTCGCCGACCCGGACGCCGGCCCGGACGGCCGCAAGGGCGACCTCCGCTTCGACTGCGAGATGACCGGCTGCGAACTGGAGAGCGGCACCAGTGTGCTCGTCCAGATGTTCGGTGCGCACGGCACCACCCTCGACCAGTGCCGTGTCGTCCTGAAGAACGCCAGGAGCCACCGTCTCCCGCTCGCCGGGGCGTCGGCCGGAAGCGAGATCTGTATCAAGCACCCCTCCGGGGACATCGCCCTGTTCGTGATCCAGACGAAGTCCACCGCGATACCGGAGTCCGGCTTCGTCCAGGGAGACCTGACGGTCTGGCGGGCGTCCTAAGGGGTCCGTGCCGGAAAGCCCGGGAATCCCGACCGCGCATTGCGGGGGGCGCGGGGGAGGCGAACCGGAAATGAACGGGAAAAGGCAGGAGCCCCGTTGCCGGAAGGCGCGGGGCTCCTTGGGTACTGCACTCAGGTTCTGCGATCAGGGAGTGATCAGACGGGGGTTACGTTCTCCGCCTGCGGACCCTTCGGGCCCTGCGTCACGTCGAAGGAGACCGCCTGGTTCTCCTCCAGCGAACGGAAACCCTGCGCGTTGATCGCGGAGTAGTGGACGAAGACGTCGGGGCCGCCGCCCTCCTGGGCGATGAAGCCAAAGCCCTTTTCGGCGTTGAACCACTTCACGGTTCCGGTAGCCATAAGCCCTCCCTGGGCTCAAAAGGGTTGCCCTGCTCCAGAACCTGCACGTGCGAAACGGTGCTGCACAACTGCATTCGTCTGAATACGACGAGAGCCCGCGGTCACATGCTCCGCAGGCTCTGTACTGCAAGGGAAACCAAACTGCAACTTGCGGCGAGCCTAGCACGCGGGCCGCCGAAAGCAATAGAGGTCAAGATCACGTCACCCGGATGTTTGAACGTTCGGTCCGCCCCTCGACGGTGGGGGCGGTCCCGGCACCGTGACGGACGGGGTCTAGTGTCGCGATGTGGACAAATCTCGCACCCGGCCGCGCGTCGGCCACATCCAGTTCCTGAACTGCCTGCCCCTCTACTGGGGGCTCGCGAGAACCGGCACGCTCCTCGACTTCGACCTGACGAAGGACACGCCGGAGAAGCTCAGCGAACGGCTCGTGCGCGGGGAACTCGACATCGGCCCCGTCACCCTGGTCGAGTTCCTCAAGCACGCCGACCAACTGGTCGCCTTCCCCGACATCGCCGTCGGCTGCGACGGCCCGGTGATGTCCTGCGTGATCGTCTCCCAGGTCCCGCTGGACCGGCTGGACGGCGCCCGCGTCGCCCTCGGTTCGACCTCACGCACCTCCGTCCGGCTCGCGCAGCTACTGCTCGCCGAGCGGTACGGCGTCGAGCCCGAGTACTACACCTGCCCGCCCGACCTCAGCCTGATGATGCAGGAGGCCGAGGCCGCCGTCCTCATCGGCGACGCCGCCCTGCGCGCCAACCTCCTCGACGGCCCCCGCTACGGCCTGGAGGTGCACGACCTCGGCGCGCTGTGGAAGGAGTGGACCGGCCTGCCGTTCGTCTTCGCGGTGTGGGCGGCCCGCCGGGACTACCTGGAGCGCGAGCCGTTCATCACCCACCGGGTCCACGAGGCCTTCCTCGAATCCCGCAACCTCTCCCTGGAAGAGGTCGGCAAGGTCGCCGAACAGGCCGCCCGCTGGGAGGCCTTCGACGAGGCGACCCTCGCCCAGTACTTCACCACCCTCGACTTCAGCTTCGGCGCCCCGCAGTTGGCGGCCGTCGCCGAGTTCGCCCGCCGGGTCGGCCCCACGACGGGCTTCCCCGCCGATGTGAAGGTCGAGCTGCTCAAGCCGTAGGGTCCGCCGGGGCCCCGGCCGCGCGAGCGGTGGCGGCGGCCCGAACCGGGTAGGGACCGGGGGCGGGCAGGGCGAGGGGGGTGGGGGATGTGGAGCTGACCACGGGGGCGCTGGCGCTCGTCGCCGGGGTGTGGGGCGCGCTGGCGGGCACGCTGCTGCCCCGCGCCGCCTACCGCTTCGCCGTCCCGCCCGGCGCCCCCTGGCGCACCCACTGCCCCACCGGCCACCCCGTCCGAGGCTGGCTGGGCCCCGCGCGGTGCGCCGCATGCGGGCCGGACGGTGGGGCGTACGCCGGTGCGGACGGGCGCGGTGACGCGGCGAGTGGCGCGGGCGGTGGGCCGTACGCCGATGCCGGGCTCTCGGGGAACGCGGCGGGCGCCTCCCGCCGCGCCCCCTCCGCCCCCCTCCTCGCCGCCGTCACCGCCCTCGTCTGTGCCGCCCTCGCCGCCGCCACCGGCACCCGGCCCGAACTGGCGGTCTGGCTGCTGCTCGCGCCCGTCGGCGTCCTGCTGGCCGCCGTCGACCTGCGGGTGCGACGGCTGCCCGACCCGCTGACCCTGCCGCTCGCCGCCACCGCTCTCGCCCTGCTCGGCCTCGCCGCCCTGCTCCCCGAGCACGCCGGCCGCTGGCCCACCGCCCTCTACGGCGCCCTCGCGCTCGGCGCCGGCTACTTCGTGCTGTACCTGATCAACCCCGCCGGCATGGGCTTCGGCGACGTGAAACTGGCCGTGGGGGCGGGCGCCGTACTCGGCTGGTACGGCTGGCCCACCGTGCTGCTCGGCGCCTTCGCCGGATTCCTCCTCGGCGCCCTCTACGGCGGCGCGCTCGTCCTGGCCCGGCGCGCCGACCGCAGGACCGCCGTACCGTTCGGCCCGTTCCTCCTGGCCGGCGTCCTCACCGGAGTGCTGATCGGCGCGTACGCGGCCTGAGGTCAGCGCCGGAAACCCGCTGGCGTAGGCTGGTTCGGTCCGTCCACAACCCTGACCAAAACCTTGCGAAAGGGACGCCGGTGACCGAGAAGGCCGACCTCCAGTCCGTCCTCGACCGTGCCGCCGCCGGTGGGCGGATCACCCCCGAAGAGGCGCTGGAGCTGTACCGCGACGCGCCCCTGCACGCCCTCGGCGCCGCCGCCGACGCGGTGCGCCGCCGTATGTACGCCGGCACCGAGCACATCGCCACGTACATCATCGAGCGGAACATCAACTACACGAACGTGTGCGTCACGGCGTGCAAGTTCTGCGCCTTCTACGCGGCCCCCAAGGACACCGCCAAGGGCTGGACCCGCGACCTCGACGACATCCTGCGCCGCTGCGCGGAGACCATCGAACTCGGCGGCACCCAGATCATGTTCCAGGGCGGCCACCACCCGGACTACGGCGTGGAGTACTACGAGAAGCACTTCAAGGCCATCAAGGACGCCTTCCCGCAGCTCGTGATCCACTCGCTGGGCGCGTCCGAGGTCGAGCACATGGCCCGGATCTCCGGCGTCTTGGTCGAGGAGGCCATCACCCGGATCCACGAGGCCGGTCTCGACTCCTTCGCGGGCGCCGGCGCGGAACTCCTGCCCGCACGGCCGCGCAAGGCCATCGCCCCGCTCAAGGAGAGCGGCGAGCGCTGGCTGGAGATCATGGAGACCGCGCACCGGCTGGGCGTGGAGTCGACGTCGACGATGCTCATGGGCACCGGCGAGACCAACGCCGAGCGCATCGAGCACCTGCGGATGATCCGTGACGTGCAGGACCGCACCGGCGGCTTCCGCGCGTTCATCCCGTACACCTACCAGCCCGAGAACAACCACCTGAAGGGCCGCACGCAGGCGACGCTCTTCGAGTACCTGCGGATGATCGCGATCGCCCGCCTCTTCCTGGACAACGTCCGGCACATCCAGGGCTCCTGGCTCACCACCGGCAAGGAGGTCGGCCAGCTTTCCCTGCACTACGGCGCGGACGACCTCGGCTCGATCATGCTGGAGGAGAACGTGGTCTCCTCGGCCGGCGCCAGGCACCGCTCCAACCGCCTGGAGATCATCGACCTGATCCGGAAGGCCGGGCGGGTGCCGGCCCAGCGCGCCACCACCTACGAGCACCTCGTCGTCCACGACGACCCGGCGAACGACCCCGCCGACGACCGCGTGGCCTCCCACATCTCCTCCACGGCCATCGAGGGCGGCACCGCCCACCCCGAGCTGAAGCTGCTGGCCTCCAACTGAGCCCGCCGTGCTGACCCTTCACACCGCGGACCTCCTCGTCACCGGCGACCCGCGACGCGCCCCGCTGCCCCGGGGCGCGCTCCTCGCCGACGGCCGGACGATCGCGGCCGTCGGCCCGTACGACGAGCTGGCCGCCGCACACCCGGCCGCGCGCGTACGCCGCTGGCCGGGCCTCCTCACGCCCGGCCTGCTCAACCCGTACGGGCCCGAACTGCTGGAGCGGACCTACCATCCCGACCCGCGCGAGGCCGACGCGCTCGGCGGTGAGCCGCTCACCGGCGAAACGGCCCTGGCCGCCCTCGGCATGACCGACGCGCGGTGGGGTGCGAGCGCCCGGCGCGGGGTGCAGCGGATGCTCGCCCACGGCACCGTGGCCGTGGCGGGGCCGCTGCGGCGCCCGGCCGTGGCGGACGCCGTACGCCGGGCGGGGATGACGAGCCGGGAGCGGGCCGCCGAGCCGCCGGGCCCGCCGTCCCTCGACCCGCTGGCCGGGCGGCGCCCCCTCGCCGAGGCGGTCCTCGCGCCCCTCCTGCCGTACGAGGGCAGGGCCGCCACCTTCGCCGTGTTCGACGTGCCCGACGAGACCGCCCTCGCCGGCCGCGGGGCCGCCGCCTGCGTGGCGACCGTCATCGAGGGCCGGTTGCTGTACCGCCGCCGCTGACCCGCGCCGGACCCCTGCCGCCGGCCCCGGTCCGCGGGCGCGAGCCGGGGCCCCCGCCGTGGGACCGGGCTGCAAGAATGGGCGGGTGACCCGCGCCTCCCTGAACAAGCAGCCGCACGAAGTCGCCTCGATGTTCGACGACGTGGCGGAACGGTACGACCTGACGAACGACGTGCTGTCGCTCGGCCAGGACCGGCGCTGGCGCCGGGAGGTGGCGAAGGCGGTCGACGCGCGCCCCGCGCAGAAGGTCCTGGACCTCGCCGCCGGCACGGCCACCTCCTCGCTGCCCTTCGCGCGGACGGGCGCGTACGTCGTCCCCTGCGACTTCTCGACCGGCATGCTCCAGGTCGGCAAGCGCAGGCACGCCTGGCTGCCGTTCACCGCGGGCGACGCGACGAGACTGCCCTTCAAGGACGACACCTTCGACGCCGTGACGATCTCCTTCGGCCTGCGCAACGTCCAGGACACGGACGCCGCCCTGCGGGAGATGTACCGGGTCACCCGGCCCGGCGGACGCGTCGTGATCTGCGAGTTCTCGCACCCGACCTGGGCGCCCTTCCGGACCGTCTACACCGAGTACCTGATGCGGGCGCTGCCGCCGGCCGCGCGCGCGGTCTCCTCCAACCCCGACGCCTACGTCTACCTCGCCGAGTCGATCCGGGCCTGGCCCGACCAGCCCGCCCTCGCCGGACGACTGCGCGGCGCCGGCTGGTCGAAGGTGGCGTGGCGCAACCTCACCGGCGGTGTCGTCGCGCTGCACCGGGGCTTCAAGGAGGCCTGAGCCGCTCCCGCGCGGCTCAGCGCCCGATCATCTCGAACGTGTGCCCCGGCTCGCCGAGTTCGCGCGGCAGTCCACCCGTCGGGGGTCGCGGAACGCGCGGTTCCCGAACGCCTCCGCCGCCCTCGCCCTCACCGAGGTCGAACCACACGTGCACCATCGAGTCCGGGGCACCTCGGCGCCGGGCTGCGGATACTGGCGTACGACGTAGTCGACGACGGTGCGGTGGAAGTCCGGGCGGTCCGGCGCGTCGAGGAACAGCCCGTGCCTCCGGGCCGCGTCACGCGCGTCCACGGCCATCAGGCCGACCAGACGCGGGACGCGCACGTCGGGTGTTTCGGGTGGTATACGCACAGATGTCACCCCCAGCGGTACGGGAAGGGTAACTCCGGCCCGGTCCACCCGGAAGCCTTCGGTGTCTTTCTGTGACAGACGACTACTGTGCGTCACTGAGATTGAGTCGGAAGCAGAGCGCCGGCTCGTTGAGCGTCGGATGCGTGTAGGTCTCCGCCGGCTCCATGCCCAGCCGCCGAGTCACCGCTATCGACCGCTCGTTGTCCGACCGGACCATCGCCACCACACCCGGCACCCCGGCAGCCCGCACCCGCCTGAGCGTCTCCCGCGCCGCCGCGGTGACGTACCCCCGGCCCCAGTGCGCCCGGCCGAGCCGCCAGCCGATCTCCGTCTCGCCCACGGGACCCCAGCCGGGCCGCCACGGTTGGGCGCCGGTGAACCCGATCACCTCGCCGGTCCCGTCCAGCAGGGTCCACAGGCAGAAGCCCAGCTCCGCGTCGTGCCGCCGCTGGCGCGCGGTGAGTTCCTCGTAGACCGACAGCGCCGCCGGCCTGCCGCCGTAGAACTCCATGACCTCCGGGTCGTCGAAGACCCGGTGCCAGGCGACCGCGTCCTCGTGCGTGGGGACGCGCAGCCGTACCGCGGGAAGAGGTCGGTTCACAGGGCAGCCCTTCATCCGGGTGATCAATTCTGCTGAATAGACTGCCCATGTCCAGTGCCGGTCGGCACGCACATTCCGAACCTTGGGGAGATCCCGCCGTGACCGAGCCCCTCTCCGACCACACCGCCGATGTGATCGTCGTGGGCGCGGGGCCAGCCGGCTCCACGACCGCGTACCACCTCGCCAAGGCCGGCCTCGACGTCCTGCTGTTGGAGAAGACCGCGTTCCCGCGCGAGAAGGTGTGCGGCGACGGTCTCACCCCGCGCGCGGTCAAGCAGCTCGTCACCATGGGGATCGACATCTCCGAGGAGGCCGGCTGGATGCGCAACAAGGGCCTGCGCATCATCGGTGGCGGCGCCCGCCTCCAGCTCGACTGGCCGGATCTCGCCTCCTTCCCGGACTACGGACTCGTACGCAAGCGCGACGACTTCGACGAGCAGCTCGCCCGCAACGCGCAGAAGGCCGGCGCCCGCCTGTACGAGCGCTGCAACGTGAGCGGGCCGGTCCTCGACGACCGCACCGGCCGCATCACCGGCGTCACCGCCAAGCTCGGCGAGGAGAAGCGCGAGGTCACCTTCCACGCGCCGCTCGTCGTCGCCGCCGACGGCAACTCCACCCGCCTGTCCCTCGCGATGGGCCTGCACCGCCGCGAGGACCGCCCCATGGGCGTCGCCGTGCGCACGTACTTCACCTCGCCGCGCCACGACGACGACTACCTGGAGTCCTGGCTGGAACTGTGGGACCGGCGCGGCGCCCAGGACCGCCTGCTGCCCGGCTACGGCTGGATCTTCGGCATGGGCGACGGCACCTCCAACGTCGGCCTCGGCGTCCTCAACACCTCCGCCTCCTTCAAGGAGCTGGACTGGCGCGAGATCCTCAAGGCGTGGTGCGCCTCCATGCCGCAGGACTGGGGCTACACCCCCGAGAACATGACCGGCCCGATCCGCGGCGCCGCCCTGCCCATGGCCTTCAACCGTCAGCCGCACTACACCCGCGGGCTGCTGCTCGTGGGCGACGCCGGCGGCCTGGTGAACCCCTTCAACGGTGAGGGCATCGCCTACGCCATGGAATCCGGCCAGCTCGCCGCAGACGTCATCGTCCAGGCCCACGCGCGGGCCACGCCCGCCCAGCGCGAGATCGCCCTCGGCCGTTACCCGCGCGTCCTCAAGGACACCTACGGCGGCTACTACACCCTCGGCCGCGCCTTCGTGAAGCTCATCGGCAACCCGAAGGTCATGCAGATCGCCGCCCAGCGCGGCCTGACGCACCCGATGCTGATGAAGTTCACCCTGAAGCTCCTCGCGAACCTCACCGACCCGACGGGCGGCGACGCGATGGACCGCATCATCAACGGCCTGAGCAGGGTGGCCCCGAAGGCGTGAGCCGCCCCCGGGCGCCGACCGGACCGGCGCCCGGGGCGACATGAGGGCCGCAGCCCCCGAAGGGGCTGCGGCCCTCACGCGCGTGAGAGGTGCGGGAGGCGCTCAGAGCACCCGCACGGCGCCGGTGGGCGGGTCGTACGACAGCGGGCGCTCCACGACGCCCGTGGAGGGGTTCTGGGCGCCCACGAACATGCCGCCGCCGACGTACACGCCGACGTGGTACGCGCTGCCCGCGCTGCCCCAGTACAGGATGTCGCCCGGCTGGAGGTTGTCCAGCGAGACCTGGGTGCCGGCGGTCGACTGGTCCTGGGAGACGCGCGGCAGGCTGATGCCGACCTGCCGGAAGGCCGTCTGGACCAGGCCGGAGCAGTCGTAGGCGGACGGGCCGGTGGCGCCGGAGACGTAGGCCTTGCCGACCTGGGCCCTGACGAAGTCGATGACGGCCGCGGCCGAACCGGTGCCCGTGGACGTGCCGGTGGACGTCGAGGTGCCGGTGGACGTGGACGTGGAGGTGGTCGTGGTGCTGGTGTCGCTGCTCGCCGTGGCGGACAGCGTCGTCCGCTCCGCGTTGCGCGTGGCGCGTGCGGCGGCCTCCTTGCGGGCCGTCTCCTCGGCCTTCTTCTTGGCCTCCGCCGCCTTCTGCCGGGCATCGGCGAGGTCCGCCTTGGCCTGCTTCGCGGCCTTTGCGGCAGCCGCGTCACGCTCGGCCTGCAACTGGTAGTTCGCGGCGGCCTGCTGGGTGGCGTCCGCGGACTGGGCGGCCTGGGTGGCCAGGTCGGCCGTCAGGGTGGGCAGTTCGAGCGTCTGCGTCACCGGCTCGGCAGCGTTCGCCGAGCCGGACGCCCCGGCGACCGCCAGGGTGCCGAGGACGCCGCCGGCAACTCCGGCCCGCATCGCGAGGGTCGACGCGCTGCGGCGGGGCTTCCGGTGGCTGCGTATGTGAGCGGTGTGGGACATGGGAACAACCGGTACCAGGGGCTCCTTCATATCTTCAAGAAACGTGTGGTGCGCCACAGTTGTTCAATCGAACCCCGTAATCCCGGGCGTGTCGCTCTTTATTGACGCCCTAACGGACATTGCGGACTGTCGTGATCAAGCCCTTGATCACGGTCTTTGATCATTACGTCCGGATTGCTCCGCGCCTACCACCGGTGGGGGTCGTTGGCCAAGCCCGGTTCTCACGGCACTCTCACGGGTGTGGTGGAGGTCACGGAACGGTCACCGGAACCATGGCGTCCCGCCCGTGCGCGACCGGTGAGCACGCGCACGCGCCCCGGCCCCCGTCCACACCTCGCTCCTCCCCTCCCTCTGACGTGTGAATGCGGCCCTTTACCAGCCCCGCACGTCCGACGCCAATTTGCGTGCACCGGAACCCTCTTGATATTGAGACGACCCCTCCGGCCTGCGGTGACGAGCGGAAATGTCACTTCTGGTGATCAACTGAACGCTTCGCGTGTGAAGATCACCCATCATCCGGCTTCATGATCCTTGGTCAGGTGGTGGAGATCACAAAGCTTGTGTAATACCCCGTGTCGCAGATCACAGAGCGGCAGGCATAGGATGCGAGGCAGTTGGGCTTGTGACCTGCTTCACATGTTCTCGATCTTCGCTCGGGACGAGCGGGGCCCGGGGGACCGGTGAGCGGACGCGGGCCCGGCCAACCGCCAGCAGTCAGTGCCGACTGAGAGGAGCGAGGAGCGGTGAACGCGTATGCGCCCATCCTCGTACTGGGAGCCCTCGGGGCAGGCTTTGCGATCTTCTCCGTGGTCATGGCCACGCTGATCGGTCCGAAGCGGTACAACCGCGCCAAGCTCGAAGCCTACGAGTGCGGCATCGAGCCGACCCCCACGCCGGCCGGCGGCGGGCGCTTCCCCATCAAGTACTACCTGACGGCGATGCTCTTCATCGTCTTCGACATCGAGATCGTCTTCCTCTACCCCTGGGCCGTCACCTTCGACGCCCTGGGGATCTTCGGGCTCGTGGAGATGCTGCTCTTCGTGCTCACCGTCTTCGTCGCGTACGCGTACGTATGGCGGCGCGGCGGCCTGGAATGGGACTGAGGGGCCTTTAAAGACATGGGACTCGAAGAAAAGCTGCCGAGCGGATTCCTGCTCACCACCGTCGAGCAGGCCGCGGGCTGGGTGCGCAAGGCATCCGTCTTCCCGGCCACCTTCGGCCTCGCCTGCTGCGCCATCGAGATGATGACCACCGGCGCCGGCCGCTACGACCTGGCCCGCTTCGGCATGGAGGTCTTCCGCGGCTCACCGCGCCAGGCCGACCTGATGATCGTCGCCGGCCGGGTCAGCCAGAAGATGGCGCCGGTCCTGAGGCAGGTCTACGACCAGATGCCCAACCCCAAGTGGGTGATCTCCATGGGCGTCTGCGCCTCCTCGGGCGGCATGTTCAACAACTACGCGATCGTCCAGGGCGTCGACCACATCGTCCCGGTCGACATCTACCTGCCGGGCTGCCCGCCCCGCCCCGAGATGCTGATGGACGCGATCCTCAAGCTCCACCAGAAGATCCGGACCGCCAAGCTCGGCGTGAACGCCGAGGAAGCGGCCCGCGAGGCGGAGGAGGCGGCGCTCAAGGCCCTGCCCACGATCGAGATGAAGGGGCTGCTGCGGTGAGCGACGCGAACGGCACCCACGGCGCCGGAGCGAACGGGGCCGGGAACGGGGTCAACCCCGAGAACGACCTCTCCGCCTCCAACCTCCCCGGCCGGCGCGGCCAGGGAGGCGAGGAGATCCGCGTCCAGCGCGGCATGTTCGGCGCGAACAACGGCGGCGACACCTCCGGCTACGGCGGCCTGGTCCGCTCGGTCCGACTCCCGGGACCGACGGCCCGCCCCTACGGCGGCTGGTTCGACGAAGTCGCCGACGAGCTGGAAGGCGCCCTGGAGGAACAGGGACTCCTCCCGGAGAACGCCATCGAGAGGACGGTCGTCGACCGCGGCGAGCTGACCTTCCACATCGAACGCGAGCACCTGCTCCTCGTCGCACGCACCCTGCGCGACGACCCGGCGCTGCGCTTCGAACTGTGCACCGGCGTCAGCGGCGTCCACTACCCGCAGGACAAGGGCCGCGAACTGCACGCCGTCTACCACCTGCGTTCGATCACCCACAACCGGCTGATCCGCCTCGAAGCCGGCGCCCCCGACAGCGACCCGCGCATCCCGTCCCTGGTCTCCGTCTACCCGACGAACGACTGGCACGAGCGCGAGACGTACGACTTCTTCGGGATCGTCTTCGACGGCCACCCGGCCCTCACCCGGATCATGATGCCGGACGACTGGCAGGGCCACCCCCAGCGCAAGGACTACCCCCTCGGCGGGATCGCCGTCGAGTACAAGGGCGCCCAGATCCCGGCTCCGGACCAGCGGAGGTCGTACTCGTGAGCACGCAGTCAGCATCCGCGGCCTCCGCCGCCTCGGCGCGCGAGACCACCGAGGGCACCGTGTACACGGTCACCGGTGGCGACTGGGACGAGGTCGTCCGGTCCGCGGCGCGCGCCGACGACGAGCGCATCGTCGTCAACATGGGTCCCCAGCACCCGTCCACCCACGGAGTGCTCCGCCTGATCCTCGAGATCGACGGCGAGACGGTCACCGAGGCCCGCTGCGGCATCGGCTACCTGCACACCGGCATCGAGAAGAACCTCGAGTACCGCACGTGGACGCAGGGCACCACCTTCGTCACGCGCATGGACTACCTGACGTCCTTCTTCAATGAAACCGCCTACTGCCTCGCCGTCGAGAAGCTCCTCGGCATCGAGGACCGGATCACCGCGCGCGCCACGATCATCCGGGTGCTCCTGATGGAGCTGAACCGGCTCTCCTCCCACCTGGTGTGCATCGCCACCGGCGGCATGGAACTGGGCGCCACCACGATCATGATCTACGGCTTCCGTGATCGTGAAATGATTCTCGACCTCTACGAGCTGATCACCGGCCTGCGCATGAACCACGCGTACATCCGGCCCGGCGGACTCGCCCAGGACCTCCCGCCCGGCGCGGTGGACCAGATCCGCGAGTTCGTGAAGAAGATGAACAAGAACCTCCCGGAGTACGACAAGCTCGCCACCGGAAACCCCATCTTCAAGGCCCGTATGCAGGACATCGGCTACCTCGACCTGGCCGGCTGCATGGCCCTCGGTGCCACCGGCCCGATCCTGCGCTCCACCGGCCTGCCCCACGACCTGCGCAAGGCACAGCCGTACTGCGGCTACGAGACGTACGACTTCGACGTCCCCACCACCGAAAGCTGCGACGCCTACGGCCGCTTCCTCATCCGCCTGGAGGAGATGCGCCAGTCCCTGAGGATCATCGAGCAGTGCCTGGACCGGCTCCAGCCCGGCCCCGTCATGGTCGCCGACAAGAAGATCGCCTGGCCCGCCCAGCTCGCCCTGGGACCCGACGGACTCGGCAACTCCCTCGACCACATCAAGAAGATCATGGGCACCTCCATGGAGGCCCTGATCCACCACTTCAAGCTGGTCACCGAGGGCTTCCGCGTCCCGCCGGGACAGGTGTACGCGGCCGTGGAGTCCCCGAAGGGCGAACTCGGCGTGCACGCCGTCTCCGACGGCGGCACCCGCCCCTACCGGGTCCACTTCCGCGACCCGTCCTTCACCAACCTTCAGGCCATGGCGGCGATGTGCGAGGGCGGCCAGGTCGCCGACGTCATCGTCGCCGTCGCATCCATCGACCCCGTGATGGGAGGCGTCGACCGGTGACCACCTCTTCCTCGGAGCGGGGCGTCAGCCTGGGCATGCCCGAGCTGCCCGCCCCCGCGTACCCGGACGACGTCCGGACCCGGCTGGAGGCGGACGCGCGCGAGCTGATCGCCCGCTACCCCGACTCCCGGTCCGCCCTGCTGCCGCTGCTCCACCTCGTGCAGTCGGAGGAGGGCCACGTCACGCGCACCGGCATGCGCTTCTGCGCGGACATCCTCGGTCTGACCACCGCCGAGGTCACCGCGGTCGCCACCTTCTACACCATGTACCGGCGCAAGGCCTCCGGCGACTACCAGGTCGGCGTGTGCACCAACACGCTCTGCGCCGTCATGGGCGGCGACACCATCTTCGAGACCCTCCAGGAGCACCTGGGCGTCGGCAACGGCGAGACCACCGACGACGGCAAGGTCACGCTGGAGCACATCGAGTGCAACGCGGCCTGCGACTTCGCGCCGGTCGTGATGGTCAACTGGGAGTTCTTCGACAACCAGACCCCCTCCAGCGCCAGGCGCCTGGTGGACGACCTCCGCGCGGGACGGCCCGTACAGCCCACCCGTGGCGCCCGGCTGTGCACCTTCAAGGAGACCGCCCGGATCCTGGCCGGCTTCCCCGACGAGCGGCCCGGGGCCGTCGAGGAGGGCGGCAGCGCGGGCCCGGCGTCGCTGGTGGGCCTCCGCCTGGCAAAGGGAGAGACCGCACCCGCGCGCGTGGTGCACCCGCGGGACGGCGGCCCGCACGGGACGGGAGCGTCGGGGGAACCGCACGACCGGGCGGCGCACGAGCCGTCGCCGGCCGAGCACCTCAGCTCCCACGACGCGCCGCAGGACACATCGGCCTCCGACCCCGCCCACCCGGCAGGGCCCACCGCAGAGGAGGGGGAGTGATGACCGTGGTACCCGAGGTGAAGGACACCAGCCCGGAGAAGCTGCTCGCACCCGTGCTGTCGGCCTTCTGGGACGAGGACCGGTCCTGGACCCTGGAGGTCTACCGCGGACACGAGGGGTACGAGGGGCTCCGCAAGGCGCTCGCCATGTCCCCGGACGACGTCATCGCGTACGTCAAGGACTCCGGGCTGCGCGGCCGGGGCGGCGCAGGATTCCCGACCGGGATGAAATGGCAGTTCATCCCCCAGGGCGATGGGAAACCGCACTATCTGGTTGTCAACGCCGACGAGTCGGAACCGGGCACCTGCAAGGACATCCCGCTCCTCTTCGCGAACCCGCACAGCCTCATCGAGGGCATCGTGATCGCGTGTTACGCCATCAGGTCGTCGCACGCCTTCATCTATCTGCGGGGAGAGGTCGTCCCCGTTCTGCGGCGGTTGCACGAGGCCGTGCGCGAGGCCCGCGAGGCCGGCTACCTCGGCGAGAACATCCTGGGCAGCGGACTCGACCTCGAACTCACCGTGCACGCCGGCGCCGGCGCGTACATCTGCGGTGAGGAGACCGCGCTGCTCGACTCGCTCGAAGGCCGCCGTGGTCAACCGCGACTCCGCCCCCCCTTCCCCGCGGTGGAAGGCCTCTACGCCTGTCCCACTGTGGTGAACAACGTCGAGTCGATCGCGTCGGTTCCCGCCATCCTGCGACACGGCAAGGAATGGTTCAGGTCGATGGGCAGTGAGAAGTCCCCGGGCTTCACGCTCTACTCGCTCAGCGGCCACGTCGCGAGCCCCGGCCAGTACGAGGCCCCGCTCGGCATCACGCTCCGCCAGCTCCTCGACATGAGCGGCGGCATGCGCCCCGGGCACCGCCTGAAGTTCTGGACGCCGGGCGGCTCCTCGACACCGATGTTCACCGACGAACACCTCGACGTCCCCCTCGACTACGAAGGGGTGGGCGCCGCGGGCTCCATGCTCGGCACGAAGGCCCTGCAGTGCTTCGACGAGACGACCTGCGTGGTGCGGGCGGTGACCCGCTGGACCGAGTTCTACGCCCACGAGTCCTGCGGCAAGTGCACACCCTGCCGAGAAGGGACGTACTGGCTGGTGCAGTTGCTGCGGGACATCGAGGCCGGCAAGGGCAGCATGGCCGACCTCGACAAGCTCGCCGACATCGCCGACAACATCAACGGCAAGTCCTTCTGCGCCCTCGGTGACGGCGCCGCGTCCCCGATCTTCTCCTCGCTCAAGTACTTCCGCGAGGAGTACGAACAGCACATCACGGGCCGGGGCTGCCCCTTGGACCCGGCCAAGTCGACGGCCTGGGCGGACCGCCCGGAGGTGAACGCATGACCGTGACCACCAGCGCCCCCACCGGAGGGGGCCGGCCGGCGGTTCCACCGGAGGACCTCGTCACCCTGACGATCGACGGCGCCGAGATCAGCGTGCCCAAGGGCACCCTGGTCATCCGGGCCGCCGAACAGCTCGGCATCGAGATCCCGCGGTTCTGCGACCACCCCCTGCTGGACCCGGCCGGCGCCTGCCGCCAGTGCATCGTCGAGGTCGAGGGCCAGCGCAAGCCGATGGCGTCCTGCACGATCACGTGCACCGACGGCATGGTCGTCAAGACCCACCTCACCTCACCGGTCGCCGAGAAGGCCCAGCACGGGGTGATGGAGCTGCTGCTCATCAACCACCCGCTGGACTGCCCGGTCTGCGACAAGGGCGGCGAGTGCCCGCTCCAGAACCAGGCCATGTCGCACGGCAACGCCGAGTCCCGCTTCGACGGCAGGAAACGCACCTACGAGAAGCCCGTAGCGATCTCCACCCAGGTCCTGCTGGACCGCGAGCGGTGCGTGCTGTGCGCCCGCTGCACCCGCTTCTCCAACCAGGTCGCGGGCGACCCGATGATCGAACTGGTCGAGCGGGGCGCGCTGCAACAGGTCGGCACCGGCGAGGGCGACCCGTTCGAGTCGTACTTCTCCGGCAACACCATCCAGATCTGCCCGGTCGGCGCCCTCACCTCGGCGGCCTACCGCTTCCGCTCCCGCCCCTTCGACCTGATCTCCTCGCCCTCGGTCTGTGAGCACTGCTCCGGCGGCTGCGCCACCCGCACCGACCACCGGCGCGGCAAGGTCATGCGGCGGCTCGCCGCCGACGACCCCGAGGTCAACGAGGAGTGGATCTGCGACAAGGGACGCTTCGCGTTCCGCTACGCGCAGCAGCGCGACCGGCTTCAGACCCCGCTGGTCCGCAACGCCGACGGCGTCCTGGAACCCGCCTCCTGGCCCGAGGCGCTGGAAGCGGCCGCACAGGGCCTGAGCGCCGCCCGCTCCCGGGCCGGCGTCCTCACCGGCGGCCGGCTCACCGTCGAGGACGCCTACGCGTACAGCAAGTTCGCGCGCGTGGCGCTCGACACGAACGACATCGACTTCCGCGCGCGCGTGCACAGCGGCGAGGAGGCCGACTTCCTGGCGGCCCGGGTGGCCGGCCACGGCCGTGACCTCGACGGTACGGGCGTCACCTACACCTCCCTGGAGAACGCGCCCGCCGTCCTGCTCGTCGGCTTCGAGTCGGAGGAGGAGGCGCCCGGCGTCTTCCTGCGGCTGCGCAAGGCCTGGCGCAAGCGCAAGCAGCGGGTGTTCTCGCTGGCCACACACGCCACCCGGGGCCTGGAGAAGGCGGGCGGCATGCTGCTGCCGGCCGCGCCCGGCACCGAGCCCGAGTGGCTGGACGCCCTCGCGAGCGGCACCGGACTGGAGGGGCCCGGCTCCCACGCCGCCGAGGCGCTGCGCACGCAGGGCGCGGTCATCGTCGTGGGCGAGCGGCTGGCCGGCGTGGCGGGCGGCCTCACCGCCGCGCTGCGCGCCGCCACCGCGACCGGCGCCGACCTGGTGTGGATCCCGCGCCGGGCCGGCGAGCGCGGCGCCGTCGAGGCCGGTGCGCTGCCGTCGCTGCTGCCGGGAGGCCGCCCCGCGACCGACCCGCGGGCCCGGGAGGAGGTCGCCACCGTCTGGGGCCTCGCCGAACTCCCGCCGCGCTACGGCCGCGACACCCACCAGATCGTGGACGCCGCCGCCAGCGGTGAACTCTCCGCGCTCCTGGTCGCCGGGGTGGAGGTCGCCGACCTTCCCGACCCGGCACGCGCGCGTGAGGCCTTCGCGAACGTCGGCTTCCTGGTGTCGCTCGAACTGCGGCCCAGCGAGGTCACCGAGCACGCCGACGTGGTCCTGCCGGTCGCCGCGGTCGCCGAGAAGGCGGGCACCTTCCTCAACTGGGAGGGCAGGGTGCGCTTCTTCGACGCCGCGCTCAAGCCCGACCAGATGACCCGCCGGCTCGCACCGGCCGACACGCGCGTGCTGCACATGCTCGCCGACGCCATGGACGTCCACCTGGGGCTGCCCGACCTGCACACCACGCGCGCGGAGATCGACCGGCTCGGCCCCTGGGACGGCCCCCGGGCCGCCGCGCCCACGGAGTCCGCGGGCGTACTGCCCCGCCCGGCCGCCGGCGAGGCCGTGCTCGCCGGGCACCGGCTGCTGCTCGACCAAGGTGTCCTCCAGGAGGGCGACGAGGCGCTGGCCGGCACCCGGCACGCCGCACGCGCGCGCGTGTCCGCCGCGACGGCCGCCGAGGCAGGCGTCGGCAACGGCGGCCTCCTGGCCGTCACCGGCCCCGCCGGCTCCGTGGAACTCCCCGTCCAGATCACCGACATGCCCGACCGGGTGGTCTGGCTCCCGCTGAACTCCGCCGGCCCCGGCGTGGCCTCCGGCACCGGGGCCCGGCCCGGCTCCCTCGTCCGCATCGGCCCGGCGGCACCCGCCGAAGCGGCCCCCAAGGAGGTGGAGGCATGAGCGGGTACCTCGCCGCTGAAGACCTCTCGATGTTCGGCCGCGACCCCTGGTGGCTGGTCGTCGTCAAGGCGGTGTTCTGCTTCGCGTTCCTGATGGTGACCGTGCTGTTCTCCATCGTCTGGGAACGCAAGGTCGTCGCCTGGATGCAGCTACGCATCGGCCCCAACCGGCACGGCCCCTGGGGCATGCTCCAGTCGCTCGCCGACGGCGTGAAGCTGATGCTCAAGGAAGACCTCATCGTCAAGCGCGCGGACAAGGTCGTCTACGTCCTCGCGCCGGTCGTCGCGGCCATCCCGGCCTTCATGGCGATCGCGGTGATCCCCTTCGGCCCCGCCGGCAACGAGATCTCGATCTTCGGCCACCGCACCACGATGCAGCTCACCGACCTGCCGATCGCGATGCTCTACATCCTCGCGATCGCCTCCGTCGGCATCTACGGCATCGTCCTGGCGGGCTGGAGCTCCGGCTCCACCTACCCGCTGCTGGGCGGCCTGCGCTCCTGCGCCCAGATGATCTCCTACGAGATCGCCATGGGCGCCGCGTTCGCCTCCGTGTTCCTGTACTCGGGCTCGATGTCGACGTCCACGATCGTGGCGCAGCAGCACGACCGCTGGTACATCGCGCTGCTGCCGGTCTCCTTCATCCTCTACATCGTCACGATGGTCGGCGAGACCAACCGCGCCCCCTTCGACATGCCGGAGTCCGAGGGCGACCTGGTCGGCGGCTTCAACACCGAGTACTCGTCCATCAAGTTCGCGATGTTCATGCTCGCCGAGTACGTCAACATGGTGACCGTCTCGGCCGTGTCGACCACCCTGTTCCTCGGCGGCTGGCGCGCCCCCTGGCCGATCAGCGGCTTCTGGGCGGGCGCGAACCACGGCTGGTGGCCACTGCTCTGGTTCGTCATCAAGGTGCAGCTCCTGCTGTTCTTCTTCATCTGGCTGCGCGGCACGCTGCCCCGCGTCCGCTACGACCAGCTCATGAAGCTCGGCTGGAAGGTCCTCATCCCGGTCTCCGTGACCTGGCTGATGCTGGTCGCGACCGTACGGGCGCTGCACAACGAGAACTACGGCTTCGCCGACATCGCCCTCTACGTGGGCGGCGGTCTCCTGGCCCTGCTGCTGATCTCCTTCATCGCCGACATGTTCCGCGACAAGGCGAAGAGCGCCGGACAACCCGCCGAGCAGCAGCCGGCGTTCGACCCGATGGCGGGCGGATTCCCCGTACCGCCGCTGCCCGGACAGGAGCTGCCGCCGGTGCCGAGGCGCCGCCCGCACCGCGAGCGGGAGCTGATTGTCAGTGGTGGGCCGGACACTGTCAGTGACGGATCTACGGATGGAAAGGAGGCGTCCGATGGCTGAGGAGCCTCAGGAGGCCGGGCACACCGAGCCCGGCTTCCAGAACCCCGTCGCCGGCTTCGGCGTGACCTTCAAGGCCATGTTCAAAAAGCGGCTGACCGAGCAGTACCCGGAGCAGAAGAAGACCACGGCTCCGCGGTTCCACGGACGGCACCAGCTCAACCGCCATCCGGACGGCCTGGAGAAGTGCGTCGGCTGCGAGCTGTGCGCCTGGGCCTGCCCCGCCGACGCCATCTATGTGGAGGGCGCCGACAACACCGACGAGGAGCGCTACTCGCCGGGCGAGCGGTACGGCCGCGTCTACCAGATCAACTACGCCCGCTGCATCCTGTGCGGGCTGTGCATCGAGGCGTGCCCCACGCGCGCGCTGACGATGACCAACGAGTTCGAACTGGCCGACTCCAGCCGCGCCAACCTCATCTACACCAAGGAGCAACTGCTCGCCGGCCTCGAGGACGGCATGGTCGACACGCCCCACTCGATCTTCCCGGGCACGGACGAACAGGACTACTACCGCGGCCTGGTGACGCAGGCCGCGCCCGGCACGGTCCGGCAGACCGCCGTCTCCCGGGGCGAGGTCCCGCAGGAGGCCACGTCCGTCTTCGGCGAGGAGGAGCCGGCCTCGGAGAGGGTGATCGGCGGATGAACGCGCAGCACCTCGCCGCCTACACGACCTCCACCGGTGAGGCGTTCCAGTTCTGGGCCCTCGGCACGGTCGCGGTGATCGGCGCCCTGTGCACCGTCCTCATGAAGAAGGCCGTGCACAGCGCGCTCTGTCTCGCCGGCACCATGATCGTCCTGGCGGTCTTCTACCTCGCCAACGGCGCCTACTTCCTCGGGATCGTCCAGATCGTCGTCTACACCGGCGCGATCATGATGCTGTTCCTGTTCGTGGTGATGCTCGTCGGCGTCACGGCCGCGGACTCACTGAAGGAGACCATCAAGGGCCAGCGCTGGCTGGCCCTCGTGTGCGGGGCCGGCTTCGGCGTCCTGCTGTTCGCCGGCATCGGCAACGCCTCCCTGAAGGAGTTCGCCGGCACCGGCCGGGCGAACGCGAACGGGAACGTGGAGGGCCTGGCGACCCTCATCTTCACCAAGTACGTCTTCGCCTTCGAGATCACCGGCGCCCTGCTGATCACGGCCGCCGTCGGCGCCATGGTGCTCACCCACCGCGAGCGCACCGAACCGGCCAGGAGCCAGCGCGAGCTGTCCGAACGGCGCATCCGCGAGGGCGTCCACATCCCGCCGCTGCCGGCTCCCGGTGTCTACGCCCGGCACAACGCCGTGGACGTCGCGGGCCTGCTCCCCGACGGCACCCCGTCCGAGCTGACCGTCAGCAAGACGCTGCGCGAGCGCGGCCAGGTCCGCGACGTGTCCGCCGAGGCGCTGAACGACCTGCGGGCGCTGGAACAGCGGGCCGAGGAGCGCCTGGAGCGCAGGGCGGTCGAACCGGCGACGTTCAAGCGGCCCGAGGAGGCGTCCAAGTGAACCCGGTCAACTACCTCTACCTCGCCGCCCTGCTGTTCACGATCGGCGCGACCGGCGTACTGATCCGGCGCAACGCCATCGTGGTCTTCATGTGCGTCGAACTGATGCTGAACGCCTGCAACCTCGCGTTCGTCGTCTTCTCCCGGATGCACGGCAACCTCGACGGCCAGATCATCGCCTTCTTCACGATGGTCGTCGCCGCCGCGGAGGTCGTGGTGGGTCTCGCGATCATCGTGTCGCTGTTCCGCACCCGCCACTCGGCCTCGGTCGACGACGCCAGCCTGATGAAGCTGTAAGGGGTCGGAAGAATCGTGGAGAACCTGATCGCGCTGCTCATCGCGGCGCCCCTGCTCGGAGCCGCCGTCCTCCTGGTCGGTGGCCGACGGCTCGACCGTGCCGGCCACTGGATCGGCACGCTCCTGTCGACCGCCTCCTTCGTGGTCGGCGTCGTCCTCTTCACCGGCCTGCTCGGCAGGGGCGCGGAACACCGCACGCTGACCCAGCACCTGTGGACGTGGATCTCGGTCGGCAGCTTCCAGGCGGACGTCACCTTCCGCCTGGACCAGCTTTCGATGACGTTCGTGCTGCTCATCACGGGCGTCGGCTCGCTGATCCACCTGTACTCGGTCGGCTACATGGAGCACGACGAGCGCCGCCGCCGCTTCTTCGGCTACCTGAACCTGTTCCTCGCGGCGATGCTGCTGCTCGTCCTCGCCGACAACTACCTGCTGCTCTACGTCGGCTGGGAGGGCGTCGGCCTCGCCTCGTACCTGCTGATCGGCTTCTGGCAGCACAAGCCCAGCGCCGCCACCGCCGCGAAGAAGGCCTTCCTGGTCAACCGCGTCGGCGACATGGGTCTGTCGATCGCGATCATGCTGATGTTCACCACCTTCGGCAGCTTCGCCTTCGGCCCGGTCCTCAGCCACACCGGTGACGCCTCCGAGGGCAAGCTCACCGCGATCGGGCTGATGCTGCTGCTCGCCGCCTGCGGCAAGTCCGCGCAGGTGCCGCTCCAGTCCTGGCTCGGGGACGCCATGGAGGGCCCGACGCCGGTCTCGGCCCTGATCCACGCGGCGACCATGGTGACCGCGGGCGTCTACCTGATCGTCCGCTCCGGCACCCTCTTCGACGCCGCCCCCGACGCCCAACTGGCCGTCACCGTCGTCGGCGCTGTCACGCTGCTGTTCGGTGCGATCGTCGGTTGCGCCAAGGACGACATCAAGAAGGCACTGGCCGGCTCCACCATGTCGCAGATCGGCTACATGGTCCTCGCGGCCGGCCTCGGCCCGATCGGCTACGTCTTCGCGATCATGCACCTGGTGACGCACGGCTTCTTCAAGGCCGGTCTGTTCCTCGGCGCCGGTTCGGTCATGCACGGCATGAACGACGAGGTGGACATGCGCAAGTACGGCGGCCTGCGCAAGTACATGCCGGTCACCTTCGTCACCTTCGGTCTCGGCTACCTCGCCATCATCGGCTTCCCGGGCCTGTCCGGCTTCTTCTCCAAGGACAAGATCATCGAGGCGGCCTTCGCCAAGGGCGGCACCGAGGGGTGGATCCTCGGGGGCGCGGCCCTGCTCGGCGCGGCCATCACCGCCTTCTACATGACGCGCGTGATGCTGATGACCTTCTTCGGAGAGGAGCGTTGGAAGGACCGACCCACCCGCTCCCCCGAGGCGCCGGGCGCCGAGCCCGTCGCCGAGCACCGCGGCGAGCACGCGGAGCCGCACCCGCACGAGTCCCCGAAGGTCATGACGATCCCGATGATCGTGCTGGCCGTCGGCTCGGTCTTCGCCGGTGGCTTCTTCAGCATCGGCGACCGCTTCCTGCACTGGCTGGAGCCGGTCACCGGCCACCAGGAGGGCGACTCGCCGGTCAGCGCCGGCGTGGTCACCGGCGCCACCATGGTGTGCCTGGTCATCGGCGTCGCCATCGCCTGGGCCCTGTACGGCCGGCGGCCCGTTCCGGCCGTGGCCCCGCGCGGCTCCCTGCTCACCCGCGCGGCCCGCCGCGACCTGCTCCAGGACGACTTCAATCACGTGGTCCTGGTACGGGGCGGCGAGCACCTGACGCGCTCCCTGGTCTACGTCGACCACACCCTGGTCGACGGGGTCGTCAACGGCACAGCGGCCGGCTTCGGCGGCCTGTCCGGCCGGCTGCGCCGGCTCCAGAACGGCTTCGCCCGCTCCTACGCGGTGTCGATGTTCGGCGGCGCGGCACTCCTGGTCGCCGCGACCCTGCTGATGAGGGCGGTCTGATACCGATGTCCTTTCCTCTGCTGACAGCGACGGCGGCGCTCCCGGCCCTCGGGGCCGTCGCCACGGCCGCCGTACCGGCCACCCGGCGCACCGCCGCCAAGTGGCTGGCGCTGGTCGTCTCGCTCGCCACGCTCGCCCTGGCCGTCACGGTGCTGATCCGCTTCGACCCGGACGGCGCCCGCTACCAGCTCACCGAGTCCCACGCCTGGATCAGCGACTTCGGGGTCAGGTACGAACTGGGCGTCGACGGCATCGCGGTCGCGCTGCTCGCGCTGACCGCCGTCCTGATGCCGTTCATCATCCTGGCCGGCTGGCACGACGCCGACCCGCTGGAGACCGGCAACCGCCGCTGGCGGCCCACCCAGGGCTTCTTCGCGCTGATCCTGGCGGTCGAGGCGATGGTGATCATCTCCTTCGAGGCCACCGACGTCTTCCTCTTCTACATCTTCTTCGAAGCCATGCTGATCCCGATGTACTTCCTCATCGGCGGCTTCGGGGACCGTGCCCACGAGCACGGCGAGGAGGCGGCGGCCACCCAGCGGTCGTACGCGGCGGTGAAGTTCCTGCTCTACAACCTGGTCGGCGGCCTGATCATGCTGGCCGCGGTGATCGGCCTCTACGTGGTGGCCGGGAACTTCAGCCTCCAGCAGATCGCCGAGGCCCGCGCGAGCGGCTCGCTCCACATGGCGACCAGCACGGAACGCTGGCTGTTCCTCGGCTTCTTCTTCGCCTTCGCGGTGAAGGCGCCGCTGTGGCCGCTGCACACCTGGCTGCCCAACGCCATGCAGGAGTCCACCGCTCCGGTCGCCGTCCTCATCACCGCGGTCGTCGACAAGGTGGGCACCTTCGCGATGCTCCGCTTCTGCCTCCAGTTGTTCCCGCAGGCCAGCAAGTGGGCGACGCCGGTCATCCTCGTACTGGCGCTCATCAGCATCATCTACGGCGCGCTGCTCGCCGTCGGCCAGCGGGACATCAAGCGCCTGGTGGCCTACGCGTCGATCTCGCACTTCGGCTTCATCGTCCTGGGCATCTTCGCGATGACCAGCCAGGGCCAGTCCGGCGCCACCCTCTACATGGTCAACCACGGCATCTCCACGGCCGCCCTGATGCTGGTCGCCGGATTCCTGATCTCCCGGCGCGGCTCGCGGCTCATCGCCGACTACGGAGGAGTGCAGAAGGTCGCCCCGGTGCTCGCCGGCACCTTCCTGATCGGCGGCCTCGCCACCCTCTCGCTGCCCGGCCTCGCGCCGTTCGTGAGCGAGTTCCTGGTCCTGGTCGGCACGTTCACCCGTTACCCGGTGATCGGCGCCATCGCCACCCTCGGCATCGTCCTCGCCGCGCTCTACACCCTCGTCCTGTACCAGCGGACGATGACGGGCCCGGTGAAGCCCGCGGTGTCGGCGATGCCCGACCTCCGCGTGCGCGAGCTGGTGGTCGTCACCCCGCTGATCGTGCTGCTGATCGTGCTGGGCGTCTACCCGAAGCCCGTCACGGACATCGTCAACCCGGCGGTCAAACAGACCATGTCCGACGTCCAGAAGAAGGACCCCAAGCCCGAGGTGGAGGCGGCCAAGTGAGCGCAGCAGCCGTCCACAGCCTGTGGACAACCGCGGCCGACCCGATCTCGAAGATCGACGCGCCGAAGATCGAATACGCACAATTGTCACCGGCCCTGATCGTCATCGGCGCGGCGCTGGTCGGGGTGCTCGTCGAGGCGTTCGTCCCGCGCAGGGCCCGCTACCACGCCCAGTTGATCCTGTCCGCCGCGGCCCTGTGCGCCGCGTTCGCCGCGGTCGTCGCGCTCGCGGCCGGCGGGTACGGCACCACGAAGGCGCACATCGCGGCCATGGGCGCGATCGCGGTCGACGGCCCGGCCCTCTTCCTCCAGGGCACGATTCTGCTGGCCGGGCTGGTCGGCCTGTTCACCTTCGCCGAGCGGCGCCTGGACCCGGCCGCACACGGCAACCGCGTCGACTCCTTCGCCGCGCAGGCCGCCGCCGTACCCGGCAGCGACAGCGAGAAGGCGGCGGTGCGGGCCGGCTTCGCCACCACGGAGGTCTTCCCGCTCCTCCTCTTCGCGGTCGGCGGCATGCTCGTCTTCCCGTCGGCCAACGACCTGCTGACCCTCTTCGTGGCCCTGGAGGTCCTCTCCCTGCCGCTGTACCTGCTGTGCGCACTGGCCCGCCGCAAGCGGCTGCTGTCACAGGAGGCCGCGGTCAAGTACTTCCTGCTCGGCGCGTTCGCCTCCGCGTTCACCCTGTTCGGCATCGCCCTGCTGTACGGCTACGCCGGCTCGGTGTCGTACGCGCGCATCGCCCAGGTCGTCGACGGCACCGCCACCAACGTCGACCCGGCACTCGCCGGCACCATGGGCAACGACGCGCTGCTGCTGATCGGTGCCGCCATGATCGTGATGGGCCTGCTGTTCAAGGTGGGCGCCGTGCCGTTCCACATGTGGACGCCCGACGTCTACCAGGGCGCGCCCACCCCCGTGACCGGCTTCATGGCGGCGGCGACGAAGGTGGCCGCGTTCGGCGCGCTCCTGCGTCTGCTGTACGTCGTCCTGCCCGGGCTGCGCTGGGACTGGCGGCCGGTCATGTGGGCCGTGGCCGTCATCACCATGCTGGGCGGCGCGATCGTCGCCATCACCCAGACCGACATCAAGCGGCTGCTGGCGTACTCGTCCATCGCGCACGCCGGCTTCATCCTCGCGGGCGTCATCGCCACGTCGAAGGAGGGGGTGTCGTCCGTCCTCTTCTACCTGGCCGGCTACTCCTTCGTGACGATCGGCGCGTTCGCCGTGGTCACGCTGGTCCGCGACGCCGGCGGCGAGGCGACCCACCTGTCCAAGTGGGCGGGGCTCGGCCGCCGCTCGCCGCTGGTGGCAGCCGTCTTCGCGGTGTTCCTGCTGGCCTTCGCCGGTATCCCGCTGACCTCGGGCTTCGCCGGAAAGTTCGCCGTGTTCAAGGCGGCGGCGGACGGCGGAGCGGCCCCGCTGGTCGTGGTCGGCGTGATCTCCTCGGCGATCGCCGCGTTCTTCTACATCCGGGTGATCGTCCTGATGTTCTTCAGCGAGCCGCGGCCCGACGGCCCGACCGTCGCCGTGCCGTCACCGCTGACCATGGTCGCGATCGGCATGGGCGTGGCGGTGACCCTGGTCCTCGGTGTGGCACCGCAGTACTTCCTGGACCTGGCCGGCCAGGCCGGAGTCTTCGTCCGCTGACCCCGGCTCCCGTCCCCGCCGCTGCCCGGCCCCCCGCTCCGAGGGCGCCGGGCAGCGGCGCGTGCGGATCACCGCGGATCACCATTCCGGGGCCCAGCCTGTGGATAACTCCGGCGCTGTCGGTCCGGGCCCCTATGGTGGAGGCAGCGGTCGAGAGACGACACACGGGGGAACGACGGGGGCCAGGACGATGCGCGCGACGGGCGGGATCAGCGAGATGCCACAGGTGACCGAGGGGCCGGACACGGCCGACAGCGAGGCGCCGGCCATCGACAGCGAGGCACTGGCCACGCTGCACCGGGTCTTCGGGTTCGGCGCCTTCCGGGGCGAGCAGCAGGCCGTCATCGAGCATGTGGTCGCGGGCGGCGACGCCCTGGTCCTCATGCCGACCGGCGGCGGCAAGTCGCTGTGCTACCAGATCCCGGCCCTGGTCCGGCCCGGCACCGGCGTGGTGGTCTCCCCGCTGATCGCCCTCATGCAGGACCAGGTGGACGCCCTGCGCGCCCTCGGCGTCCGCGCCGGCTTCATGAACTCCACCCAGGGCTTCGACGAGCGGCGCACGGTCGAGGCCGAGTTCCTGGCCGGCGAGCTGGACCTGCTGTACCTGGCACCGGAGCGGCTGCGCCTGGACGCCACGCTGAACCTGCTCTCCCGTGGCAAGATCTCCGTCTTCGCCATCGACGAGGCACACTGCGTGGCCCAGTGGGGCCACGACTTCCGCCCCGACTACCTCTCCCTGTCCCTGCTCGGCGAGCGCTGGCCGGACGTCCCGCGGATCGCCCTCACCGCCACGGCCACCCGCGCCACCCACCAGGAGATCACCGAGCGGCTGAACCTGCCGACGGCCCGCCACTTCGTCGCCAGCTTCGACCGGCCCAACATCCAGTACCGGATCGTGCCCAAGGCCGACCCCAAGAAGCAGCTACTGGCCTTCCTGCGGGAGGAGCACACGGGCGACGCCGGCATCGTGTACTGCCTCTCGCGCAACTCGGTCGAGCGCACGGCGGAGTTCCTGACCGCCAACGGCATCGCGGCGGTGCCGTACCACGCGGGCCTGGACGCGGCCGTCCGCGCCGCCCACCAGTCCCGGTTCCTGCGCGAGGAGGGCCTGGTCGTGGTGGCGACCATCGCCTTCGGCATGGGCATCGACAAGCCGGACGTCCGCTTCGTCGCGCACCTGGACCTGCCCAAGTCCATCGAGGGCTACTACCAGGAGACCGGCCGCGCGGGCCGCGACGGACTGCCGTCCACGGCATGGATGGCGTACGGCCTCAACGACGTCATACAGCAGCGCAAGCTCATCCAGTCCGGTGAGGGCGACGAGGCGTTCCGCCGCCGCGCCGCCGCCCACCTCGACGCCATGCTCGCCCTGTGCGAGACGGCCCAGTGTCGCCGCGGCCAACTGCTCGCCTACTTCGGCCAGGACCCCGAACCGGTGGCCTGCGGCAACTGCGACACCTGCCTGACCCCGCCGGAGACCTGGGACGGCACCGTCGCCGCGCAGAAGGCGCTGTCCACCGTGGTGCGGCTCCAGCGGGAGCGCGGACAGAAGTTCGGCGCGGTCCAGATCATCGACATCCTGCTCGGCAAGCGCACCGCCAAGGTGATCCAGTTCGACCACGACCAGCTATCCGTCTTCGGCATCGGCCAGGACCTCACCGAGGGCGAGTGGCGGGGCGTCATCCGGCAGCTACTCGCGCAAGGGCTGCTCGCGGTCGAGGGGGAGTACGGCACCCTGACGCTCACCGAGGCGAGCGGCTCGGTGCTGCGGCGGGAGCGCGAGGTGCCGCTGCGCAAGGAGCCGAAGAAGCCTGCCGCCGCCCGGTCGCGGTCGGGCAGCGCCTCCGGAGGCGACCGCAGGGCCAGGACCGCCGGGGCCGAGCTGCCCGGGGAACTGCTTCCCGCCTTCGAGGCCCTGCGGGCCTGGCGGGCCGAACAGGCCCGGGAACAGGGCGTCCCGGCGTACGTCATCTTCCACGACGCCACCCTGCGGGAGATCGTCACCCAGCGGCCCGGTTCGGTGCGCGAACTGGGCACGGTGAACGGCGTCGGCGAGAAGAAGCTGGTGACGTACGGGGAAGGCGTGCTGGAGGTCCTGGCCTCCCTGAACGAACCGACCCCGGCCGCGACCACCCCGGACGCGACCACCCCGGACGCGACCACCCCGGACGCCGTCCCCGCCCCGGCGGGCGCGGCGTCCCCGGACGACCACTGGCCCGAGCCGGCGGACGAACCGGAGCCCGACGACTGGATGTGACCGGTACCGGGCCCCGGACCCGGCCCGCACCGGATTCCGGCTCCCACCGGTCGCCGGGCAGGACGGATCCGCTGTCCGGCGGGCCGGTCAGGACAGTGCCGTCAGACCCGGCGCGAAGGTGATCAGCAGCGGCACCAGCGGCACCAGCGCGGCCACCGTCGTCGTCAGGGCCCGGTGCCGGCGCAGCAGCCGTGGTGGCGGCTCCAGCAGGCGGTCCACGCGTTCGCCGAGCAGACGTCGGCTGGAGTCGCAGGACAGGACACCCCGGTGCTGGTTCAGCTCGATCAGCGCGAGGGCCGTGGTGAGGTGCCCGCAGCGCCGGGACGCCGTGTCGTCGGCGGCCAGCTCGACCAGGCGGTGCGTCTGGTCGCAGAAGTGGGTGAAGAGCGGCACGCGCGGGAAGCCCGTGGCCAGCGCGGCGGACAGGTGCAGCAGCCAGTTGTGGTGGGCGCGGGCGTGGCCGCGCTCGTGGGTGAGGACGGCGTCCAACTGGTGGTCGGTGAGGCGGTGCAGCGCCCCCGTGGTGACGACTAGCTGCGCCGGGTGTCCGGGCAGCCACCAGGCGTCCGGGTACTCGTCCTCCAGCACCAGCATCGGCCCGCGCGCCGCCGGCAGGCCGGCCGGCAGGTCGGGGGCGCGTTCCCGAAGCTGCGCCCTGGCCTGGCCACGGCTGCGGCGGGCCTCGAAGAGTTCCCGGCCCAGCATGGCCGTCGTCCAGGCGGCCCCGCAGGCCAGCAGCACGGTGAGTGCGGCGGCCCAGGTCGGCGCGGCGGACAGGTCGTACGCGGCGGTGACGGCGGGCGGCGCGGGTGCGAACACGCGGTCGCGGACGGTGTGGAAGACGGCCGCCGTGCCGAGGACCAGCGCGGTCAGGCAGCACAGCAGGACGGTGGCGACCAGGCACTGCCACACCCACAACGCGACCACGGGGTCCCGCTCGGGCCAGGCGGCGCGGGTCAGCGCGCGCGGTGCCGGCACGGCGGCCGTCAGGGCGACGACGCTCAGCAGGAGCAGGCAGACGGTCATGCCGGGGCTCCGGTTCCTGGTCGGAGAGGCGTGCGGGTCTCGGTGGTGCGGGCACGCGGCGGGCGGCTGCGCGCCGCGTGTGGTGCGTGTCCCTGTCAGTATGACGAAGACGGGCGCTCGGAGTCAGGTGTCGGCGCCGATCCGGCCGGACCGCGGCCCGCGCGCGGGCGACTCGCGGGGCCCGGGGGTGCCCGGAGGGTGCGTTCGTGGGCGCGGGCGCCGCCCCGGCCCGCGCGCGTGGGCGGCTTCCGCGGTGTCACGCGCGCGTCCCCGCGCCGTGCCGGGACGCCGTGGAGGCGGCGCCCGGCAGCAAGGCGGGCCCGGTCGGCGCCCAGGTCGCTGCGGCGGTCAGCCCGCGCGGCCCGGGTTCGCGGGCCGGTGCGTCACGCCGTCACGACACGTCCGGTGACCTCGCCCAGTCCCACCCGGCCTCCGTCCGCGCCGGGAGCCCAGGCCGTGAGCGTCACCACGTCCCCGTCCTCCAGGAACGTCCGCTTGCCGTCGGGCAGCTCCAGCGGGTCGCGGCCGTTCCAGGTCAGCTCCAGCAGCGAGCCGCGCTGATGCTCGGCGGGACCGCTCACCGTGCCGGAGCCGTACAGGTCGCCGGTGCGCAGCGAGGCGCCGTTGACCGTCATGTGGGCGAGCTGCTGGGCGGCGGTCCAGTACATGGTGGAGTACGGGGGCTCCGAGACCACGTGGCCGTTGATCGCGACGGAGATGCGCAGGTCGTACCCGCCCGGTTCCACGCCGGGCGCCGTGTCGTCCAGGTAGGGCAGCAGGGGGTGGGTGCGTTCCGGGGGTGCCACGCGCGCGTGCTCCAGCGCTTCCAGCGGGGTGATCCACGCCGACACCGAGGTGGCGAAGGACTTGGCGAGGAAGGGGCCGAGGGGGACGTACTCCCAGGCCTGGATGTCCCGCGCGGACCAGTCGTTCAGCAGGCACAGCCCGAAGACGTGGCTCCGGAAGTCGCCGAGCCCGACCGGACGGCCCGGCTGGGAGGGAGCGCCCACGACGAAGCCGACCTCGGCCTCGATGTCCAGCCGGACCGACGGGCCGAAGACGGGCGCCGGGTCGCCCGGGCCCTTGCGCTGCCCCGACGGCCGTACGACGTCCGTGCCCGAGACCACCACCGTGCCGGCGCGGCCGTGGTAACCGACCGGGAGGTGCTTCCAGTTCGGCATGAGGGAGTCCGCGGCGTCCGGGCGGAAGATCCGGCCGGCGTTGCGGGCGTGGTGCTCCGAGGCGTAGAAGTCGACGTAGTCGGCCACCTCGAAGGGCAGGTGCAGAATCACCTCGGACAAGGGGCGGAACAGCGGCTCGACCGTCGCGCGGTGCGCGGGGTCCGTGACCCAGGAGACGAGGTCGCGCCGCACGTCCGACCAGGTGCCGGGGCCGGCGGCCAGCAGCGGGTTGAGAGTGGGCCGGTCGAGCAGCGAGCGGTGGGGCGAGCCGAGTGCCGCGGCGGCGGCGCCCGCGTCGAGGACGTGGTCCCCGAGCCGGACTCCGACCGTCCGCTCGGTGCTGCCGGAGGGCGAGAACACGCCGTAGGGAAGGTTGTGCGGGCCGAACGGGTCGCCCTCGGGGACGTCGAAGGGGGGCATGGGGTGCTGCCTCGCTCTCATCCAGGCCATGCATGGCGCTGCGTTCCATGTGGTCGCGCCACACGTTACGGCTGATCCATGTGTCTTGGGCAGTGCCTTCCAAGGCGCTTGGGAGGTTGCCCGCGCAGGGCCTAAAGAGTTCGCAATGTCCGGATAGGCCTTGTCGGAGGCGGTAGTTCCGGCTTAGCGTCCTTTCGGGACGCGGACGGGGCGGATCCGTTCCATCTGGGGGGACGCGTGGGGGGACCCGTGGCCGGAGACGCCGTCGGCGCACCGTGGTCGGCCGACCGCGATGTGCCGGCCCTGATCGTCAAGTTCGGCCACTACCCGCTGCACCACGGAGGCGTCGGCGCGATCCGCAGCCTGGGCCGCCTGGGCGTGCCCGTGTACGCGATCACCGAGGACCCGTACACACCGGCGGCCTCCTCCCGGTACCTGAGGAAGGCGTTCGTGTGGCCGACGACCGGTGCGGAGGATCCGGGCCACCTGGTGGAGGGCCTGTTGCGGATCGGTCGCCGGATCGGCCGGCCGGCGGTCCTCATCCCGACGGACGAGGAGGCCGCCGTCCTGATCGCCGAGCACCAGGAGCACCTGGCCGGCTCCTTCCTCTTCCCGCGCGTCGACCCGGTGCTGCCGCGCCGGCTGGCCAGCAAGCAGGGGCTGCACGAACTGTGCGCGGAACACGGCGTCGCGAGCCCCACGGCCGCGTTCCCGCGGTCGTACGAGGACGTCGTCGCCTTCGCGGACCGGACCCGTTTCCCGGTGGTGGCCAAGAACCGTGAGGCGTTCGTGCGGCGCAGGCGGCCCGCGGTGAACGGCACCACGAGGATCGGCACGCGCGAGGGACTGCTCAGCCTGGCCCGCGACTGGGGCGGGGAACCCGGCGTCGTCCTCCAGGAGTACCTGCCGCGCGAGGACGCCGAGGACTGGATCGTGCACGCCTGCTTCGACCAGGACTCCAGCCCGCTCGCGCTGTTCACCGGGGTCAAGGTGCGCTCCTGGCCGCCGCACGCCGGCATGACGGCGAACGCGTACGTCGTCGACAACCCGGAACTCGCCGGGCTCGCCGCACGTTTCGTCAGACAGATCGGCTTCAGCGGCGTCATCGACCTCGACCTGCGCTTCGACCGGCGCGACGGACGGTACAAACTCCTCGACTTCAACCCGCGCGTGGGCGCCCAGTTCCGGCTCTTCGAGAACGAGTCGGGCGTGGACGTCGTACGCGCCCTGCACCTGCATCTGACCGGCCGCGCCGTCCCGCGGGGCGAACAGCGCGCCGGCCACCGCTACGTCGTGGAGAACATCGACCTCCCCGCCCTCCTCGCCTACCGCCGCAGCGGTTACACGACCCCGCACGCACCGGTGCGGGCGAGCGGGACGGAGCTGGCCTGGTTCGCGGGTGACGACCCGCTGCCGTTCCTCACGATGCTCGCCCGCTTCGTGCGCCCGGGCGCGAAGCACCTCTGCCAGCTATGGCGCACCCACCGCCGCGGCAGCGGTACCAGTACGAAGCGGGCGAGGTACGGCGTAGGCGAGAGACGGCATAGGCGAGGCAGGACCTAGGCAAGGCAGGACCTGGGCAAGGCAGGACCTGGGCAAGGCAGGACCTGGGCAAGGCAGGACCTGGGCAAGGCACGAAGCAGGCAAGGCCACGACGGCGTGGCGCAGCGCGTCCTGGGGAGGTACTTCGTGATTCGACCGGTTGCAGTCATCGGGGCGGGGCCGTTCGGCCTGTCCACCGCCGCGCACCTGCGGGCGCGCGGCATCCCGGTCCGCGTCTTCGGCGAGCCCATGGTCAGTTGGCGTGACCACATGCCCGAGGGCATGCTCCTCAAGTCGACGCCCGCCGCCTCGAACCTCGACTGTCCCCAGCCCGGCCACACCCTCGCCGACTACTGCGACGCGGCCGGCGTCCGCCGCCTGGTGACGGACGAGGACATCATCCCGGTGGAGACGTTCACCGCCTACGGCGAGTGGTTCCAGCAGCGGCTGGTCCCCGGACTGGAGCGGGTGCGGGTCGTCTCGGCCGACCGCGATCCGGGCGGCGGTTTCGCGATCGCGCTGGACTCCGGGGAGCTGTTCACCGCGCGCGCGGTCGTCGTCGCCACCGGCCTGGCCGGGCTCGCCCACCTGCCGCCGGAGCTGACGGGAGCGGCGGCCGACGGACCTTCCCCGTCCGGCCCGGTCTCGCACAGTTCCCAGCACCACGACCTCGGCCGGTTCGCCGGCCGCGAGCTGATCGTCATCGGCGCCGGCCAGTCCGCGCTGGAGACGGCGACGCTCGCCGCCGAGGCGGGTGCACGCGTGCGCGTGGTCGCCCGGGGACGCGGGCGGGTCGCTTTCGGCAGCCCGCCCTGGCGGCAGCCGGCGTTCCGGCCCCGGTCCCCGTTCGGCCGCGCCTGGTCGCTGTGGGCGCTCAGCCATCACCCGCACCCGTACCGCTTCCTGCCCGAGTCCACCCGTCATTACCTGGTCCGCCGGGTCCTCGGCCCGCTCGGCGCCTGGTGGCTGCGCGAGCGCTTCGAGAGCGGTGTGCGGGTGCGGGACGTCGAGCGGGTGGTGGGCGCCGAGGCCCCGGACGGCAGTCCCGTGCTCATCGTCCGCACCCACGCCGGGCGGACCGAGCGGCTCACCGCCGACCACGTCATCGCCGCCACCGGTTACCGCGTCGACCTCGCGGCGATGGACTTCCTCGGCCCCGGACTGCGCACCCGGCTCGCGGTGAGCCGTGGCACGCCGAGACTCGGCCCCGGCTACGTCTCCTCGGTGCCGGGCCTGTACTTCACCGGCCTGCCGGCGGCCTCCTCGTACGGCCCGGTGATGCGTTTCGTCTGCGGGACGGAGTTCGCCTCCCCGCGCCTGGCGAGGCATCTGGCGGCGGCCCACGGGTGAGGCGTTCCGTCCGGGCCCGGCACCGGTTCCGCCTCCACCAGGGGCCCTTTCGCCTCCGTCCGGGGCCGTGCCGCCTGCGTCCGGGGCCGTCCCACCCCCGTCCTGATCCGCTCCTCCTCGTCCGGGCAGCCGGTGCCGGAGCCGGTTGGGGGACCGGCGTCCAGGAGCCCGCGGGGGCCGGCCGGAACCGGCCGGTCGGGGCCGGTCAGCAGGTAAGTGCCGGACGAGACAGGTGAGTCGGCGGGGTGCGGTGTCCGTATTCTCTGATCATGGCACCCACCCCCGCGTACGCCCTGATCGCCACCGACCTGGACGGGACGCTGCTGCGCGGCGACGACACCGTCTCCGACCGGTCGCTCGCCGCGCTCGCGCGGGTGGCGTGGGCCGGTGCCCGCCACCTGGTGGTGACGGGCCGCCCGGCCCCGCGGGTACGGCCGCTCCTGGCGGATCTCGGCCGCACGGGGCTCGCGGTGTGCGGGCAGGGCGCGCAGCTCTACGACGCCGGGACCGACCGCCTGCTGTGGTCGGTCCGGCTGGACCGGGAGCTGGCGGAAACCGCGCTCGGCAAGATCGAGGCGGAGGTGGGGCAGGTCTTCGCGGCGGTCGACCAGGACGGCGTGGACGGGCTCACACTCATCGAGCCCGGCTACCGGATGCCCCATCCGACGCTGCCCGCGCTGCGGGTCGGCCGGCGGGACGACCTGTGGTCCGCGCCCATCAGCAAGGTGCTGCTGCGTCATGCCGCCCTGTCCGACGACGAGCTGGCGGCCGTGGCGCGTGCGGTGGTGGGCTCGCTGGCGACGGTCACGATGTCGGGGCCGGGGACCGTGGAGCTCCAGCCGAGCGGGGTGACCAAGGCGACGGGGCTCGCGCTGGCCGCCGAGCGGCTGGGGATCGGCGCCGAACGGGCCGTCGCCTTCGGTGACATGCCCAACGACATCCCGATGTTCGACTGGGCGGGCCACGGCGTCGCGATGGCCGGCGCCCACGCCGAACTGCGGGCTGTCGCGGACGAGGTCACTCTGTCGAACGAGGACGACGGTGTCGCCGTCGTCCTCGAGAGACTGTTCCCGGCCGACTGACCGGGATGTCAGCAGCGCCCGCCGCCGGTGCCGGTCAGTACGCCCCGAAGACGTTGTCGATCGAGCCGTACCGTGCGGCCGCGTAGTTGCAGGCGGCGGTGATGTTCGCGACCGGGTCGTAGATGTTGAACGACGTTCCGGCCACGTGGTAGGCGTTGAACGTGGGGTCGATGACCTGGAGCAGGCCCTTGGACGGGATGCCCGCTGCCGCGTTGGAGTCCCACAGGTTGATGGCGGACGGGTTGCCCGACGACTCGCGGATGATGTTGCGGTAGATGCCGTTGTAGGTGCCCGGGATGCCCTTCTGCGCCATGATCGCGAGCGACTCGCGGATCCAGCCGTCGAGGGTGTTCGGGTAGCCGGCGGGGGTGGTGGCCTTCGTGGCGGTGGTGGTGGCCGCGGCGGCGCCGGTGGCGCCGATGAGCGGCAGGGCGAGGACGGCGGCGCCGGTGGCCGCGGCGGTGAGGGCGCGGACGAGGCGGCTGTTGCGGGTGCGGGGGTGCTGAGCGACGGCAGACATGGCGATGTTCCTCTCCGGCGCCTGCGAGGTGAGCTGTCGGGTTCGGGCGGGGAGGCGCCCGGCCGTGCCCTGAAGGAGGCACGGCTTCACCCCTAGCCGTTCCGGCGCGGCGTGTGCCGTTCCGGTCCGGCGGCCTACCTGGGTCCCCCGCTCCTGCCGTACGAATGAGTTCGTCGATGGGTGATGCGGGCGGCGGCAGGATTAGGCGTCCGCCCGACGGCCGGGAACGTATGCGAGAGCACATGTCGGGAACAAGTGCCGAGTTCACACAACGCACCATTTGACCTTGATCGACGTCGTATGGGGTACTTGATCCTTTGCGGTCGCCAATCCTCAACTCGCCCACGGGGCAAGGGTTCGGGAGGGCTTGGACGGGCGGGGCGGCCGGGTCGGCGCGTGACCTAATTCACTAAATGGCAAATTGCTGCAAAACAGACAAGAGGGAATCGGCGCATTCCCGCCCCGGAGTCCGGCGACGGAGGAATCCGGGCCGCGGCGCGGTCGAACCCACGGGTGCGGGTGGGTGGCCGAAAGGGGGCGGGCGGAAGGAGGGGAGAGGTCACGACAGAGTACGGAATTGCCGTTAAGTCGATAAATGTCCCTTCCTACTACCTGATCACACTCATGCCCGTTCCGGTCCGATACCGCCCAGGCTGGACCGGTGGGCGCTATCGGTGATCGAAAGAGGACCGGATACGCTGAGTTGAGTGAGGGCAGCGACCTATCGACAAACCGTGTGATCGCCAGCAGACAGCAGCAGACAGGAGACCCCTCGTGACCGTCGTCGGGCCGTTCGGGCTGAGCGTGCGGGACCAGGCTCTGGAAGCCGATGTCCAGGCCGGATTGACGGCTGTCGAGGAAGGCTTGCTCGAGGCCACCAAGAGTGAGGTCCCGTTCATCACGGAGGCCGCGCAGCACCTCGTACGGGCCGGTGGGAAGCGGTTCCGGCCGCTGCTCGTGATGCTCGCGGCACAGTTCGGCGACCCCTACGCGCCCGGTGTCGTACCGTCCGCCGTGGTCGTGGAGCTGACCCATCTGGCCACGCTGTACCACGACGACGTCATGGACGAGGCGGCCGTGCGACGCGGCGTGGCCAGCGCCAACACGCGCTGGGGCAACTCCGTCGCGGTCCTCACCGGCGACTTCCTCTTCGCCCGCGCCTCCCAGATCCTCGCCGACCTCGGCCCCGAGGCGGTCCGGGTGCAGGCCCTCGCGTTCGAACGGCTGGTCACCGGCCAGATCCTGGAGACCGCGGGCCCCTCGGACGGCCGCGACCCGGTCGAGCACTACCTGGACGTGCTCGGCGGCAAGACGGGCTCCCTGGTGGCGGTGTCGTGCCGGTTCGGCGCGATGATGTCCGGTGCCGACGACACGGTCGTCGACGTGCTCACCCAGTACGGCGAACGGCTCGGCGTCGCCTTCCAGCTCGCCGACGACGTCCTGGACATCGCCTCGGACTCCCACGAGTCCGGCAAGACCCCGGGCACCGACCTGCGCGAGGGCATCCCCACCCTCCCCGTGCTCCGGCTGCGCGAGCGGGCCACCCGGCTGGGCCTGACCGAGGACCTCGCCCTCTGCGCGCTGCTGGACTCCGACCTCAGCGACGACGCCCGGCACGCCGAGGCGCTGACCGCGCTGCGCGCGCACCCCGCGCTGGAGCAGGCCCGCCGGGACACCGTGCGGTACGCGGAGGAGGCGCGGGCCGCGCTGGCGCCACTGCGGGAGTGCGACGCCAAGGCGGCGCTCCTCGAACTGTGCGACGCGGTGGTGCACCGCGCCGGCTGAACCGGCCGGACCCGCTTCGGGCGGCGTCTTCCCGCACGACCCCTACGGGTCGGGGGAGATGCCGCCTTCGCATGTCATACCGCAGGCGTACACGGAGTTGGCCCCGAGGGCTGACGCTTCCCCGCGGCCGATTTGGTCAGATGGTCACTACGGAAATCACCACTCCCTCACCGATTCGGGTGAGAATGGCGGCTCAGGTGGACCAGCGTGAGGACAGCCGCCGCCGACGACGGAGGTAAGGCACACATGGCACCGTACGCATCCGACGACGCAGTGGGCGGCGCGCGCGACGAGGACCCGCGTCCCGGCCGGCGCAAGGCCGCCCGGTACGCCGTCCCGGTCGCGGTGGTGGGGGTGGCCGCGGCCACGATCGGGCTCGTCCCGGCGCTCGCCGACTCCGGTGACCCCGACCTGCCGAAGATCAGCGCACAGCAGCTCGTCGAAAAGATCGCCAGGTCGGACGTGCAGCAGTTGTCCGGCACCGTGAAGATCAGCACCGACCTCGGGCTGCCCGAACTCGGCGGCCTGGAGAACAGCCTGCTCTCCGGGGCGGGCAAGGACTCCGGCGACGGCTCGTCCGCCGACCCGCGGGCCAGGCTCACCGAGCTGGCCTCCGGCACGCACACCCTGCGCGTCGCCGCCGACGGCCCCGACCGGCAGAAGCTGTCGCTGCTGGAGAGCGGCGCCGAGTACAGCCTGATCCACGACGGCAAGGACGTCTGGGGCTACGACAGCAAGAGCAACGAGGTTCACCACTCCACCGGAGCCGGTTCCGGCAGGCACCGCGGGACCGCGCCGGCCACGCCGAAGGACTTCGCCGACAAGGCCCTGAAGTCGGTCGACGACACGACGTCCGTCACCGTCGACGGCACCGCCCAGGTCGCCGGGCGCGACGCCTACAAACTGCTGATCAAGCCCAGGCAGCCCGGCACCACCGTCGGCGCGATCAGCATCGCCGTGGACGCGCGGACGGGCCTGCCGCTGAAGTTCACGCTGACCCCGAGCGGCGGCGGCGCCGCCGTCGTCGACGCCGGCTTCACCCGGGTCTCCTTCGCCGAACCGGCCGCCTCCACCTTCGACTTCACCCCGCCCAAGGGGGCGAAGGTCACCGAGGGGAAGGACGAGTCCTCGGGGCGGGAACACACCCCGGGCACCGGCGGAGAGTTCAGGGACGGGGCCCGGACGCGAGGGCACGTCCCGCAGGGCGGCGGAAAGTCCGGCGAGGGGCCGGGCGGCGCCACGGTCCTCGGCAAGGGCTGGACGTCCGTCGCCGCCTTCGACACCGGCGCCAAGGGCGGCCTGCCCACCGGCGCCAAGGGCGGTGACCTCGGCGGCTTCCTCGGCTCGCTCGGCGAGCCGGTCTCCGGTGCCTTCGGCAAGGGCACGGTCTTCTCCACCCGCCTGGTCAACGCCCTGATCACCGACGACGGCAAGGTCTACGCCGGTGCGGTCACCAAGGACGCCCTCGTGAAGGCGGCCGACGCGGCGAAGTAGCCCGTCCGGGCACGACGAAGCGAGGGGGAGCCGATGGACGAGCCGTCCGCCGCCGAGCCCGGCCGGGGTCAGCCGCCGGAGCCCGGGCCGGCGGGGGCCCGGGTGGGCGTCATCGTCACGCGCGGGCTCACCAAGCGCTACCGCGGCGGACAGCTCGCCGTCGACGGTCTCGACCTGACCGTCCCGGCGGGCAGCGTCTTCGGCTTCCTCGGCCCCAACGGCTCCGGCAAGACCACCACCATCCGCATGCTCATGGGCCTGATCGAACCGACTGCGGGCACGGTCCGGGTCCTGGGCCGGCCCATGCCCCGGGCCGCCCGCACGGTCCTCCCGCAGGTCGGCGCGCTCATCGAGGGCCCCGCCCTGTACGGCTTCCTGTCCGGCCGGGACAACCTGCTGCGCTACGACGCCGCCGACCCGGCCGCCGACCCGCGCACCCGGCGCGCCCGCGTCACCGCCGCACTGGACCGGGTCGGGCTCACGGCCGCCGCCGGCAAGAAGGCGAAGGCGTACTCGCTGGGCATGAAACAACGCCTCGGGCTGGCCGCCGCGCTGCTCCGGCCCCGCGGACTGCTGGTCCTGGACGAACCCACCAACGGCCTCGACCCGCAGGGCATGCGGGAGATCCGCACCCTGATCAGGGAGCTGGCCGCCGACGGCACGACCGTCTTCCTCTCCTCCCATCTCCTCGACGAGATCGAGCAGGTGTGCACGCACGCGGCGGTCATGACGCGGGGCCGGCTCGTCACCCAGGGGCCGGTGGCCGACCTGGCGGCCGGGGCACGCGACCGGCTGGTGGTGACCACCCCGGACGCGGCCGAGGCGGCCCGGGTGCTCAAGGAGCAGGGCGTCGGGGACGTGGCCGCCGACGGCGACCGGGTCACCGGCGAACCGCCCGCCCGGGACCTCGCCGAAGTGACCGCGGCCCTGGTCGCCGCGGGCGTCCGCGTCCGGGGCCTCACCGTCGAACGGGCCTCGCTGGAGGACACGTTCGTCGCGCTGACGGGGGAGGGCTTCGATGTCGCCCGCTGACCCGGCTCGGGAGGGCCACGCTGACTCGACCCGGGCGGGCCGCACTGACCCGACCCGGGCGGGCCACGTCGACCCGGTTGGGGAAAGCCGCGCCGATCCGACCCGGGTGGGTGTCGTGCGCCGGCCGAACCCGCTGTGGACGTTCGGACTGCTGCGCAGCGAGCTGGTCACCACCGTCCGCCGCCGGCGCACGCTCGCGCTGCTCGGGGTGCTGGCCGCGGTGCCGGTGCTGATCGCGATCGCGGTGCGGATCGAGACGCGGGACGGTGCCCCGGCGGGCGGGAACGGCACGGGCCCGGCGTTCCTCACCCAGGTCACCAACAACGGGCTGTTCCTGGTCTTCACCGCGCTGGCCGCCACCCTGCCGTTCTTCCTGCCGATGGCGGTCGGCGTCGTCGCGGGCGACGCGATCGCGGGGGAGGCGGGCGGCGGCACCCTGCGCTATCTGCTGGTCGCTCCGGCCGGCCGCACCCGGCTGCTGCTCATCAAGTACGCGACGGTGCTGGCCTTCTGTCTGCTCGCCACCCTGGTCGTCACGGTCTCCGCGCTGGCCGTCGGCGCGCTGCTCTTCCCGCTGGGCGACCTGACCACGATCTCCGGCACCCGGATCGGTCTCGCCGAGGGACTCGGCCGGGCCCTGCTCATCGCCCTGGTGGTGGCGGCCTCGCTGGTCGGGGTGGCGGCCGTCGGCCTGTTCGTGTCGACACTCACCCAGAGCGGCATCGCGGCCATGGCGACCACGGTCGGCCTGCTCGTCACCGTCCAGATCGTCGACCAGATACCCCAGTTGCACACGCTCCAGCCGTATCTGTTCCCGCACTACTGGCTGTCGTTCGCCGACCTGATGCGCGACCCCGTCTACTGGGACGGCCTGACGCGCAACCTCGGCCTCCAGGCGTTGTACGCGGCCGTGTTCGGCTCGGCGGCCTGGGCCCGGTTCACGACGAAGGACATCAGCGCGTGACCCCGGGGCGCGGGACTCACGCGCCGGGCGTCTCGTGCGGGAAGCGCGCGAGCGGGGCGTCCTGCGCGAAGAACGTCTTCGCGCGCGCGAGGGCGTCCGTGTCGCCCAGTACGTCACCGGGCGCGCTGCCGTTGCCGAGCAGGACCCCGCCGAAGCGCATCCGCAGATAGGCGGCGGAGTGGGTGAGCGTGCCGGCGTAGGGGGCGGCGACCGCCGGCTCGTCGTGCGCGAGGGCGGCGACGCCCCAGAGCGTACGGCCGGCCATCGTGCCCCTGAAGTCGACGCCGGGGGTGCGCAGCCAGGCCGACCAGTAGTCGAGGTAGCGCTTGGTGAGGCTGGACACCGAGTACCAGTACAGCGGTGAGGCGATCACGATGTCGGTCGCCGCGAGCGTGGCGTCCAGCAGCAGGCCGGCGGGGGTGTCCGCCGCCGGCCGGACGTGGTCGCTGTCGTGCCGCAGGTCCACGAAGTCGGGCAGGGGGTGCTCGGCGAGCCGGATCCAGCGCTGCTCCACCTCGGCGGGTAGCTGCTCGGCTGCCGCGCGGGCCAGCAGCTCGGTGTTGCCCTCGGCGCGGGCACTGCCCAGGACGAAGAGGAAGCGGCGGGTCATATGGTCCCCCAGGTGGGTGATGTCGTACCGCGAGAAAAGGCATGTGCATTTTATGCATGTGCAAGGAAATTTGACCAGAGTGTGGCTGGTGCGAGGCTGTGACGTCGCGGTGACGCGGGAACCCGGCCTACCCGACACACTGGTTGGCGGGACGCGTACGACCGGATCGCGGCGCCTGGGGAGTGAGGGGCAACCGATGGCTCGAGTCAGCTTCGAGAAGAAGCGGGCGCTGCAGCCCGTGGCGCACCCGGCGGCGGTGTCCGTCCAGGTGTTCGGCACGGGAGACGCGGCGGTGGACGGGGCCCCGGTCATGGCCGCGCCGGGCGAGGAGATCCAGCAGGCCGTCCTGAACCACCTCCAGCGCCTGGCCATCAGCGTCGGCGCCCCCATACGCGCCACGGTCCGCGACGACCGCGCGGGCTGCGTGGTCCCCCTGGAGGTCGCCACGGACGGGTCGAGCCGGATGACGGGGGAGCCGGTCCGGGTACCGGCGCCACAGGCTTCGGGCACGGGCACACCGACGACGACCGCCACCACCGTACGTGCGGAGGCCGCCGCCACCGCCGTACCGCAATCGGCAGCCACCGCCATACCGCCCGAGGTCATTTTCGGCGTGTCGCGGGAAGCCGTCGCCTCCGCCGTCGCCCACACCCCGGCCCGCGGTTTCGACGCCGTCGCCGAGGAGGTGCTCGGGGACGGGCCCCTGACCGAGACCGCAGAGGGGGCCGAGCTGCTCACCGAGCCGATGACCCGCATCAACGAGGCCGTACGGGCGGGCCGTCTCGACGCGGCGGCGGAACTGGCCGACCGTGCGCTCGCCGAGGCCGCCGCCGCGCTCGGCGTCCACCACGCCGAGGTGCTGCACCTGCGGGAACTGTCGGCCTACATCGCCTACCTGGCGGGCGACCCGGTCCGCGCCTTCCAACTGTCCCTGGACCTCGCCCGGCTGCGTCGCCGGGCACGGGACGGGGAGGCCGCCTACGACAACGTGCAGAGCGCGGCGACCGCGTGGCGCGCGGTGCGCGATCCCGAGGAGGGCCTGCGGCTGGGCCGCGACCTGATCGACCTGTGGACGGAACTCGCCGCCGAGCCGGGCCCCGCCGCCGACGATCCGCGCCCCCTGGAGTCCGCCCGCGCCCGCATGGTCCGCCTGTCCGACCGCGCGGCCCGCGCCGCCCGGCCGTGACCCGGCGACCGCGCCCCCGACCGGCCCGCTGCCCCCACCCCTAGTGGACGCAGAACTCGTTCCCCTCCGGATCCGCCAGCACCGCCCACCGGCCGGAGGGCTCCACCACCTCCCGCAGCACCCGCGCGCCCAGCGCCTCCAGCCGTGACACCTCCGCGGCGCGCCGGTCCGGGCCGGGGTGCAGGTCGAGGTGGAGCCGGTTCTTGCCGGTCTTCGGCTCCGGCACGCGCTGGAACAGCAGTCGCCGGCCGAGCCCGGTGCCGGTCTGCGGGTCGCAGGGGTCGTCGGGGTGCCGTACGGCGATCAGGTCCCGGAAGGCGAGCCGTCCGTGGTACTCGACGGTGGCCTCGCCGGACAACGCGCCCAGGGACAGCAGCCGTTCGACGAGGTCGCTGTTGTCCTCGGCCGTGTAGTGCAGCGCGGCGGCCCAGAAGTCGGCCTGGGTGTGCGGGTCGGCCGCGTCGATGACGAGCTTCCAGTGCAGCGGGGCGGGCGCCTGTGTGGTCATGGCTCCCACTTATAACCGGACCCGCAGACGGAAGGACCCGTTCCGCGCCGCTCGGTTCCGCGCCGCTCGGTTCCGTGCCGCTCCGATCCGCGCCGCTCCGATCCGCGCCGCTCCGCGCCGGTCAGGCGTCGGCGGGTGTGGACGCCGGGGGTGACGCGGGAGCCGGGGCGCCGGCCGGTCCGGGGGCCCGGGCGCCGGCCGGTGCCGGCACGGCGAACCGTGCCGTCCGCCGCGCGGTGCGCAGCGCATCGCCCGTGAGCAGGATCAGTGCCAGCCAGACCAGCGCGAATCCCGCCCACCGCTCGGCCGGCATGGCCTCGTGGAAGTAGACGACGCCGAGCAGGAACTGGAAGACGGGGGCGAGGTACTGCAACAGGCCCAGTGTCGACAGGGGCACCCGGATCGCCGCCGCGCCGAAGCAGACCAGGGGGAGTGCGGTGACGACGCCGGTCGAGGCGAGCAGGGCGGCGTGGCCGGTCCCCCCGGTCACGAAGGTGCACTCGCCCCGCGCGGCCAGCCACAGCAGATAGCCGAGCGCCGGCACGAACTGGATCGCGGTCTCGGCGGCCAGCGACTCGACGCCGCCGAGGCCGACCTTCTTCTTCACCAGCCCGTAGGTGGCGAAGGAGAAGGCGAGGCAGAGGGAGATCCACGGCGGGTGGCCGTAGCCGACGGTCAGGACGACGACGGCGGCCAGGCCGACCGCGACCGCCGCCCACTGCGCGGGCCGCAGCCGCTCCTTGAGGACGAGCACGCCTATCGCGATCGTGACCAGCGGGTTGATGAAGTAGCCGAGCGAGGCCTCGACGACGTGGCCGGAGTTCACCGCCCAGATGTAGACGCCCCAGTTCACGGTGATGACGGCGGCCGCCACGGTGATGAGGCCGAGCTGCCGGGGCCGGAGCAGCAGTTCGCCCGCCCATGCCCAGCGGCGGACGAAGACCAGCGCGACGGCCACGAACGCGAGGGACCACACCATGCGGTGGGCCAGGATCTCCGCGGCCCCGGCCGGCTTGAGCAGGGGCCAGAACAGGGGGACCAGCCCCCACATCCCGTAGGCGGCGAAGCCGTTCAGCAGGCCTGTGCGGTGCTCACCCTCGGACGTCCCGGCCACGTCCCCTCCTTCCGCCCGCGCACCCGGCGCACGCGCGCGAGAACGAAGGTAACGCCGGTCACCCCCGGATGTCATGCCCGTATCGCCATACGGTCATGACAGTCGGGGATGCCGGGGTCAGCCCTGGAGGGCGGCGGCGACGGCTGCGGCGAGCGGGGTGGCCGGCCGGCCGATGAGCCGGGACAGGTCCCCGGAGGGGACGACCAGCTCGCCCTTCTCGATCGAGGCATCCACCCCGGCCACGATCCCGGCCACCGGCGCGGGCAGCCCGGCGCCGGTCAGGATGCCGGTGAGGGCCTCGACGGTCACGGGGGTGTAGGCGATCTCCCGGCCGGTCCGGCGGCTCAGCTCGGCCGCGTACTCGGCGAAGCTCCACGCCTCGTCGCCGCCCAGCTCGTACGTCGTGTTCTCGTGCCCCTCGCCGGTCAGCACCGCGACCGCGGCGGCGGCGTAGTCGGCGCGGGCGGCCGAGGAGACGCGGCCGTCACCGGCGGCGGCCACGACCGCCCCGTGCTCCAGGACCGGGGTCAGGTTCTCGGTGTAGTTCTCGTGGTACCAGCCGTTGCGCAGCAGGCTGTAGGGCAGACCGGAGGCGAGCAGCACCTCCTCCGTGGCCCGGTGGTCGTCGGCGAGCGCGGCCGTCAGGGTGCCCGGGGCGCTCGTGTACGCCAGCAGTGCCACCCCGGCGGCCTTCGCGGCGTCGATGACCACGCTGTGCTGGCGCACCCGTCCCTTGTCGAACTCGTTGCCGGAGATCAGCAGGACCTTGTCGCCGGCGCCGAACAGGCCGTCGAAAGTCTCGGGGGCGTTGTAGTCGGCGACGGCCAGGCGCACGCCCCGGGCCGCGAGGCCGGCGCCCTTCGCCCTGTCGCGCACGACGGCGGTGATCTGTTCCGCCGGAACCTTCTCCAGTAGCTGGTCCACGACGTGGCGGCCGAGCTGTCCGGTGGCTCCGGTGACGACGATGCTCATGGTGCGGCACTCCTAGGGGTTCTCGGGGGAAAGGCGCTCTGACACTCACCGTAAGAGTGGCGCTAACAAATAGAAAGTACCCACTTTGAAGTAAGGTACTGGCATGGCAGTAAGTAAACGGACCGTGGCCGCCGAGGCGCTCTGCCCCTACCGGCTCGTCCTGGAACACGTCACCAGCCGCTGGGGCGTCCTCGTCCTCGTCGCACTGCTGGAGCGGTCGTACCGCTTCGGTGAGCTGCGCCGGACGGTCAGCCGGATCGGCGGCCGGGACGTCAGCGAGAAGATGCTCACCCAGACCCTCCAGACCCTGGAACGCGACGGCCTGGTGCACCGCGACGCCAGGCCGGTCATCCCGCCCCGCGTCGACTACTCGCTCACCGGCCTCGGCCGTGAGGCGGCGGAACAGGTGCGCGCCCTCGCCGGGTGGACACGGCACCGCATGGACGAGGTGGAGCAGGCCCGCCGGGCCTACGACGAGCGCCGCCGCGCGAACGAAGAGGCCCGGGGCACCCCGCCCCGGGCCTCGTGAAGCGGCGGACGGGTCAGCCGACGACCGTCCAGGTGTCCCCGCCGGCCAGCAGCGCGCCCAGGTCGCCCTTGCCGTGCTGTTCGACGGCCGTGTCGAGCTGGTCGGCCATCTGGGTGTCGTAGACCGGCCGTTCGACGGAGCGGAACACGCCGATCGGAGTGTGGTGCAGGGTGTCCGGGTCGGCCAGCCGGGACAGGGCGAAGGCGGTGGTGGGCGACGCCGCGTGGGCGTCGTGCACCAGGATGTCCGCCTCGTTCTCCTCGGTCACCGTCACCACCCTCAGATCACCGGTCCGCGCATCCCGTACGACGCCTCGCGCGCCGTCGGCCCCGAAGCGGATCGGCTGCCCGTGCTCCAGCCGGATCAGCGCCTCCTCGGCCTGCTGCTTGTCCTTCAGGGCGTCGAAGGCGCCGTCGTTGAAGATGTTGCAGTTCTGGTAGATCTCGATCAGGGCCGTACCCGGGTGGGCGGCGGCCTGCCGGAGCACCTCCGTGAGGTGCTTGCGGTCGGAGTCGATCGTGCGTGCCACGAACGACGCCTCCGCGCCGATGGCGAGGGAGACGGGGTTGAAGGGGGCGTCGAGCGAGCCCATCGGCGTCGACTTGGTGACCTTGCCGACCTCGGACGTCGGCGAGTACTGCCCCTTGGTCAGGCCGTAGATCCGGTTGTTGAACAGCAGGATCTTCAGGTTGACGTTGCGGCGCAGCGCGTGGATCAGGTGGTTGCCGCCGATGGACAGCGCGTCGCCGTCGCCGGTGACGACCCACACGCTCAGGTCACGGCGGGAGGTGGCCAGGCCGGTCGCGATGGCCGGGGCGCGGCCGTGGATGGAGTGCATCCCGTAGGTGTTCAGGTAGTACGGGAAGCGGGAGGAACAGCCGATGCCGGAGACGAAGACGATGTTCTCGCGCGCCAGGCCCAGCTCCGGCATGAAGCCCTGCACGGCCGCGAGGATCGCGTAGTCACCGCAGCCCGGGCACCAGCGCACCTCCTGGTCCGACTTGAAGTCCTTCATCGACTGCTTGGCCTCGGCCCGCGGGACCAGGTGCAGCAGCCCGTTGGCGGCGTCAGTCATCGATGGCCTCCTTCAGTGCCGCGGCGAGCTGTTCCGCCTTGAACGGCATGCCGTTGACCTGGTTGTAGGAGTGGGCGTCGACCAGGTATCTGGCCCGGACGAGGGTGGCGAGCTGCCCGAGGTTCATCTCGGGGATCACGACCTTGTCGTAGCTCCTCAGGACCGCGCCGAGGTTGCGGGGGAAGGGGTTGAGGTGGCGCAGATGGGCCTGCGCGATCGGCTCGCCGGCCGTCCGCAGCCGCCGTACCGCCGCCGTGATCGGCCCGTAGGTGGATCCCCAGCCGAGGACCAGGGTCCGGGCGCCGTGCGGGTCGTCGACCTCCACGTCGGGGACGTCGATGCCGTCGATCTTGGCCTGCCGGGTGCGGACCATGAAGTCGTGGTTGGCCGGGTCGTAGGAGATGTTGCCCGTGCCGTCCTGCTTCTCGATGCCGCCGATCCGGTGCTCCAGGCCCTCAGTCCCCGGCACCGCCCAGGGCCGGGCCAGGGTCCGCGGGTCCCGCTTGTAGGGCCAGAAGACCTCCGTGCCGTCCTCCAGCGTGTGGTTCGGGCCGGAGGCGAACCGCACCCGCAGGTCGGGCAGCTCGTCGAGCTCGGGGATGCGCCACGGCTCGGAACCGTTGGCCAGGTAGCCGTCCGACAGCAGCATCACCGGTGTGCGGTACGTCAGCGCGATCCGGGCCGCCTCCACGGCGGCGTCGAAACAGTCGGCCGGGGTCCTCGGCGCGACCACCGGCACCGGCGCCTCGCCGTTGCGGCCGTACATCGCCTGCAGCAGGTCGGCCTGCTCGGTCTTGGTCGGCAGACCGGTGGACGGGCCGCCGCGCTGGATGTCGACGACCAGCAGCGGCAGTTCCAGCGACACCGCGAGACCGATCGTCTCCGACTTCAGTGCCACACCAGGCCCGGACGTCGTCGTCACCGCCAGCGAACCGCCGAACGCCGCGCCCAGCGCCGCACCGATCCCCGCGATCTCGTCCTCGGCCTGGAAGGTGCGCACGCCGAAGTTCTTGTGCTTGCTCAGCTCGTGCAGGATGTCCGAGGCCGGCGTGATCGGGTACGACCCCAGGAACAGGGGCAGATCCGCCTGCCGCGACGCGGTGATCAGGCCGTAGGCCAGGGCGAGGTTCCCGGAGATGTTCCGGTAGGTGCCGACCGGGAACGCCCGGGCGGCCGGGGCGACCTCGTAGGAGACCGCGAAGTCCTCCGTCGTCTCGCCGAAGTTCCACCCCGCCCGGAACGCGGCGATGTTGGCCGCGGCGATGTCCGGCTTCTTCGCGAACTTGCTCCGCAGGAACGTCTCGGTGCCCTCGGTGGGCCGGTGGTACATCCAGCTCAGCAGGCCCAGCGCGAACATGTTCTTGCTGCGCTCCGCCTCCTTGCGGGAGAGGTCGAACTCCTTCAGCGCCTCGACCGTGAGCGTGGTCAGCGGCACCGGGTGAAGGCTGTAGCCGTCGAGCGAGCCGTCCTCCAGCGGAGAGCCGGCGTAGCCGACCTTCTGGAGGGCCCGCTTGGTGAACTCGTCGGTGTTGACGATGATCTCGGCTCCGCGCGGGAGGTCGCCGATGTTGGCCTTCAGAGCGGCCGGGTTCATCGCGACCAGGACGTTCGGCGCGTCTCCGGGGGTGAGGATGTCGTGGTCGGCGAAGTGGAGCTGGAAGGACGAGACACCCGGCAGGGTGCCGGCGGGGGCACGGATCTCGGCGGGGAAGTTCGGCAGGGTGGAGAGGTCGTTGCCGAAGGTGGCGGTCTCCGAGGTGAACCGGTCACCGGTGAGCTGCATGCCGTCACCCGAGTCCCCCGCGAACCGGATGATGACCCGGTCGAGGCGCCGCACGTCCTTCGCGCCGGCCGGTTTGCGCTGCTCTCCCACGACCGATTCGTCGTCGGCCTGCTCCGCTGGGCTGCTGACCTGGCTGGTCACTGAACTGGACCTCCTTCGAGGCGGCTGTCCGGGGCACGGTCGTCCCACGGACCATCCCGGATCAACCCTACGTCGGTTAGGGTCGCCTTCCCGAGGTCTTCCGTGGATCGGACGACATTCGAGACGGCTCGTCGCGCTGAGTCACATCATGTCCCGCGTCGCCGGACCGCCGGCCACGGCACTCCCCGCCCGTTCGCGGTTCTCGTGTGGACCTTTCACCCGGCCGCGCGTCCTTGGGCACTGCTCCGGGCCACCGGCCCTCCCTCCGGGTGCCCCGCCCCCAACGGAAGCGGGGCGGACTGACGGCGCGCTGACACGGTGCTGACGCCGGGCGGCACGGTGCTGCCGGCGGGCCGGCCGGTCAGGAGTTCAGGTAGGTGAGAACGGCCAGAACCCGACGGTGGTCCCCGACGCTCGGGGCCAGGCCGAGCTTCAGGAAGATGTTGCTGACGTGCTTCTCCACGGCCCCGTCGCTGACCACCAGTTGCCGGGCGATCGCCGAGTTCGTCCGCCCCTCCGCCATCAGCCCGAGCACCTCGCGCTCCCGCGGGGTCAGCCCCACCAGCACGTCCTGCTTGCGGCTGCGGCCGAGCAGTTGCGTCACGACCTCCGGGTCCAGCGCCGTACCGCCCTGGGCGACCCGCACCACCGCGTCCACGAACTCCCGTACGTCCGCGACCCGGTCCTTCAGCAGATAGCCCACGCCACGGCTGGATCCGGCCAGCAGCTCGGTGGCGTAACGCTCCTCCACGTACTGCGACAGCACCAGCACCCCGAGCCCCGGGTGCAGCCGGCGCAGCAGCACGGCCGCCCTGACCCCCTCGTCGGTGTGCGTCGGCGGCATCCGTACGTCGGCCACGACCACGTCGGGCAGTTGTCCCTGCTCGTCCAGGGCGGAGATGGTCTTCACCAGCGCGTCCGCGTCCCCGACACCGGCCACGACCTCGTGCCCGCGGTCGGTCAGCAACCGGGTCAGGCCCTCTCTGAGCAGCACTGAGTCCTCGGCGATGACCACCCGCACTCTGTCCTCCACGATCCTTCGGCCCCCCACAGCCCACTCCGGCGACCACGCCGGCCGCGGTGATGGGCGGTGACGTGCGTCCGTGACGTCCTACGGAGGTCCAGCATTCCAGCATTCCCGCCGGACCGCCGCCGTCCCGGGCGAATACGGGGTCCGGCGTCCGCCCTCAGGGCCGCCAGGGCAGTTCCGCGATCACCCGGGTGGGACCGCCGGCCGGGGAGTCGATCACCAGTACGCCGTCCACCGCGTCCAGGCGTGCGGCCAGCCCGGCGAGTCCGGAACCGCCGGCGAGACCGGCACCGCCCACCCCGTCGTCGGTCACCTGCACCATCAGCCGGTCGTCCGCGCGCCACACGTCGACGGAGGCGGTCCGGGCCCGGCTGTGCTTGCTGATGTTCTGGAGCAGCTCGGAGACGGTGAAGTAGGCGATGCCCTCGATGGCCTGCGCCGGCCGGGCCGGCAGCTCGACGTCCACCGTCACCGGCACCGTGCAGCGGGAGGCGACCGAGGACAACGCCGCGTCCAGGCCGCGGTCGGTGAGGACGGCCGGGTGGATGCCCCGGGCGAGGTCGCGCAGCTCCTGAAGGGCCGTCTTCACCTCGCCGTGCGCCTCCTCCACCATCCGCGCCGCCGCCTGCGGGTCCTCCCGCAGCTTCTCCTTCGCCAGCCCCAGGTCCATCGCCAGGCCCACCAGCCGGGCCTGGGCGCCGTCGTGCAGGTCCCGCTCGATGCGCCGCAGGTCGGCGGCGGCCGTGTCGACCACCGTGCCGCGGTCCGACTCCAGCTCCACCACCCGTGCCGACAGCGGCGACGGCCCGAGCAGCCCACGCACGAGCAGCCCGTCCACCGTCGTCAGAGCCCGGACGAGCCACGGCGTCACCAGCGTGAACACCAGCCCGACCAGCGCGGTCACCGTGATCTCGAACGGGTTGTCGAGATAGATGCGGTGATGCTCGTCGCCGTACAACTGCAGGCCGCCCTGGCCGGCGTACGCCGGGAACGCCCAGAACCACAACGGGTAGGTCAGCAGGGCCCAGCCGAGCGTCCAGAAGGTGACCGCCACCGAGAAGGTGAACACCGCCCACGGCAACTGCACCAGCGCGTACAGCGCGTTCCGCCAGGAGGTGCCGCTCTTGAGGACCGCCCCCATCCAGGCCGCCGCGCCCGGCTTGCGCAGCCGCAGCGGCTCCGGGCCGGCCACGTCCAGGCCGAGCAGCGCGCGCGCCCGGGCCCGCTCCAGCACGGCGAAGCCCCGGCAGCCCGCGAGCGCCGCCGCCAGCACCGGGATGCCGAGGAAGGTGACCAGCAGGCCCGCGCCGACCACCACCATCGTCACCGTCCAGGTGAACAGCACCAGGGACACCGGCAGACCCAGCAGGACGTAGCCCAGTTCACGCCAGGTGCGCCCCTCGACCGGCGCCCGCAGTGCGGCGGGCATCCGGTGACCGCCCCCGGCGCGGCGCCCCCGCCCGTACTCCTGTCCGTACTCCCGCCCGTACTCCGTGGCCATCGAATGCCGTCCCGTTCTCCTCGTCCGAGCGGCGCTTCAGCCGCACCACCAGGGTCGCCCGCCGCGTGCCCCCGGGCCATGGCGTCCGTCGGCGTCTTGACCGGGGGGTTTCCCCCACCCTTCCGGCGCGGCCGGGGGGTGCGGCGCGGGACGGCCTGCCCGCACGCGTGGACGCGCGGGGCGGCCGTCACAAGTCCGGACGCCCCGCGCGTGTGGTGCCACGATGCGGCCGGCTACTCCTGCCGGTCGCGCCAGGGCAGCTCCGCGGTGACCACCGTCGGGCCGCCGTCGGGCGAGTCGACGACGAACAGGCCGTCCACCGCGCCCAGCCGGTCCGCCAGGCCCCGCATGCCGCTGCCGGCGTCCAGCCGGGCGCCGCCCCTGCCGTCGTCGCGTACCTGGACGAGCAGCCGGTCGTCCGCGCGCCACACGTCGACGGAGGCGGTCCGGGCCCGGCTGTGCTTGCTGATGTTCTGGAGCAGCTCGGAGACGGTGAAGTAGGCGATGCCCTCGATGGCCGGCGCCGGCCGGGCCGGCAGGTCCACGGTCACCGTCACCGGCACCGTGCAGCGGGAGGCGACCGAGGACAGGGCCGCGTCCAGGCCGCGGTCGGTGAGCACGGCCGGGTGGATGCCCCGGGCCAGGTCACGCAGCTCCTGAAGGGCCAGCTTCACCTCGCCGTGCGCCTCCGCCACCATCGAGGCGGCCGTGTCCGGGTCCTCCAGCAGCTTCTCCTTGGCCAGGCCGAGGCCCATGGCCAGATTGACCAGCCGCGCCTGGGCGCCGTCGTGCAGGTCCCGCTCGATCCGGCGCAGGTCCGCCGCCGCCGTGTCGACCACGATCCCGCGGTCGGACTCCAGTTCGGCGATCCGGCGCTCCAGCTCGTCCGACGGCGACAGCAGTCCGCGCACCATCGCCCGGTCGGCGTTGGCGAGGAACCGCGCCAGATACGGCAGCACCGGCCACAGCACGAACAGCGAGGTCAACACGGTGCAGAAGGTGACCACGCCCCAGGGCAGCCGGATCGCGTCGTACAGCAGCGTCCGCCAGCCCACCGGGTCCTTCAGCGCCAGCCACAGCCGCTGCACCGGCCCCCCGCCCCGGGAGAGCGGCAGCGGCGTCGGCTCCTCCACCCGCACCCCGAGCAGCTTCCGGGCCCGGGCCCGCTCCAGTTTCCCGAGCTGCCGGGCACCCAGCAGGCAGAGCGCGAGCAAGGGGAGGCCGATCACGGTGAGGCTGAGAATGCCGCCGGCCACCAGCACCGTGAACGCGTACGCGAACCCGAACACCGCCACCGGCAGGTTCAGCAGGAGATACGCGATCTCCTTCCGGGTGTGCGCGTCGTAGGCCGGCCGGGGCGGAGGCAGCAGGTCGAGGCCGTCGTGCCGGTCACGTACGCCGGTGCCGTCGTGTCCGTCACGTCCGTCGGTGCTGTCGGTCCGGCCGGCGGCGGGGCTGGGAGCGGTCATGGTGGCCAGCCTGCCGTGCGCGGCGCCGCTCACGCCATGCGGTACGCCGCCCTCCGCCACCGGGGGAGAACCCCACCCCCGCCGGCTCCAGCCGTCCCACGGCGTGACTGGCTGCTTACCGGTTCTTTATCAGGGCCTAGACTCCCGTGCGTACAGATCCTCGAATCACGTTGCATCACAGAGTTCGCCAAGGTCACGAGGCAGGGAGCGAGGGACGGACGTGCGGGAGACGTTGGGGGACTCGACGGCCGCCGCGGCGAACGTCGTCGCGGCCGGTTATTTCCGGTCCTACTCGGTGGTCGGACTGCTCGCCCTCGTCGGCGTGCTGTTCGTCGCGGTCGCCTTCGGCGCAGGCCGCCTGCTGCGCCCGGTCGTGCCGACACCGGAGAAACTCCTGACCTACGAGTGCGGCGTCGACCCCGTCGGCGAGGGCTGGGCCCACACCCAGGTCCGCTACTACGTCTACGCCTTCCTCTACGTGATCTTCGCGGTCGACTCGGTCTTCCTGTTCCCCTGGGCGACGGTCTTCGCCGCCCCCGGCTACGGCGCGACAACCCTCGTGGAGATGTTCGTCTTCCTCGGCTTCCTCGCCGTGGGCCTGCTGTACGCATACAAGAAGGGCGTCCTGACATGGACGTGAACCCGACTGTCCCGGAGCCCGTGCCGCTGCCGGAGCCGAAGCGGCTCGGCACGCTCGCCCGGCTCGCCCCCGAGCCGATGAAGGTCGTCCTGAACTGGGGCCGTCGCTACTCGCTCTGGGTCTTCAACTTCGGCCTCGCCTGCTGCGCGATCGAGTTCATCGCCGCGTCGATGGCCCGCCACGACTTCATCCGCCTCGGCGTCATCCCCTTCGCGCCGGGCCCCCGCCAGGCCGACCTCATGGTCGTCTCCGGCACGGTCACGGACAAGATGGCCCCCGCCGTCAAGCGCCTGTACGAGCAGATGCCCGAGCCGAAGTACGTCATCTCCTTCGGCGCCTGCTCCAACTGCGGCGGCCCCTACTGGGACTCCTACTCCGTCACCAAGGGCGTCGACCAGATCATCCCGGTGGACGTCTACGTCCCCGGCTGCCCGCCGCGCCCCGAGGCGCTGCTCCAGGGCATCCTCAAGCTGCAGGAGAAGATCGCCCGCGAGTCGCTGGGGGAGCGGTACGGCACAGGGCCCGTCCGGCCGTCGGCCGCCGCCCTCCAGAGCGACCTGGTCCGGCCCCCGGCGGCCCCGGCCACCGAGGGGGACGCCCCATGAGCACGGCCGGCTGGCTGCCCGCCCCCGCCGGGGAACTCTTCGGCACGGACGCCACGGCCGAGGAGTCGTACGACCTCCTGACCGTGGACGTACCGCCGTCCTCCTGGCTCACCGCCCTGGAGACGGCCCGTACGACCCTGTCGTGCACCTACTTCGACTGGCTCAGCGCGGTCGACGAACCGGGCACGGGCTTCCGCGTCGCCGCGCACGTCGTCGCCCTGAACCCGGTCCGCCGTCTCCTCGTCCGCACGACGGTCCCGCACGACGCCCCGGCCCTTCCCTCCGCGATCGGCGTCTACGCGGGCGCCGCCTGGCACGAGCGCGAGACCCACGAGATGTTCGGGGTCGTCTTCGAGGGCCACCCGGGCCTCGACCACCTGCTGCTCCCCGAGAACTTCGAGGGCCACCCGCTCCGCAAGGACTTCGTCCTCGCCGCCCGCGTCGCCAAGGCCTGGCCCGGCGCGAAGGAACCCGGCGAGTCCGACCACGGCGGGCCCAAGCGGCGCCAGATGCTGCCCCCGGGCGTGCCCGACCCGAACGAGTGGGGCCCTCTCAAGGGCCAGCTCCCCCCTGCCCCGGCCCGCCCGGCCCGCCCGGCCCGCCCGGCCCGAGCGGCGGGACGCGCGGCGACGGAGCGCCCGGCCCGCGCCACGGGCGAACGCCCGCCCCGGCGCACCCGCTCGGCCTCGGAGGGATCGGCAAGCCAGGTCCCGGCGGTCGGTCAGGTCACGGGGACCGACGAGGCGGCGCAGGCCGGGGACGCGGCGACGCGCAAGGAGGCCGCGGCCCAGGGTGACGCCACCCGGGCGGCGGCCAAGAGCGCGGCGGAAGGGCCGGCCGCCGAGGCCTCGGTGGCCTACGAGCCCGGCCCGGCGACACCGTCCGCACGGCCGCGCCGCACACGCAGCGCCTCGCAGGGCTCGGCCACGCAGCGTGCCCAGCCCCAGTCTCCGGAGCCGACGGGCACGGAGCCGGCGCCGACGGAATCGGCCCGCACCGAGCCGACACCGACCGGACCGGACGCCGCCGGCCGGAGCGCGGCCCCGCGCAGCTCGGACGCGCCCTGGCACCACGCCCGCCCGGCGTTCGACGACCCCGAACAGGCCGCTGAGCCCGACCGGACACCCGACCCGCAGCCGCAGGCGGAACCAGAGCCGCAGCCACCTGCGAAGGAGCCCGAGCAGCCCCAGCAGTCTGAGGACCCCAAGGAACCCAAGGGCCCCAAGGACCTGAGCGCCCCGGGCGCCCCGGGCGCCCCCCGCGACCCGGACCCGCACACCCCCGACCACCCCGCAGGAGGCCCGCAGTGAACGGCGCGTCGGACGTCGCGCTGCGACTTCTGGTCGTCTTCGTCGTCTTCCTCACCTTCCCGCTGATCGTCGGCCAGACCGAACACAAGGTGATGGCCCACATGCAGGGCCGCCTCGGCCCGATGTACGCGGGCGGCTTCCACGGCTGGGCCCAGCTGATCGCCGACGGCGTGAAGTTCGCGCAGAAGGAGGACGTGGTCCCGGCGGGCGCCGACCGCCGCGTCTTCCAGCTCGCCCCCGCCGTGGCCCTGCTGCCGTACCTCCTCGTCCTGCTCGCCATCCCGATCGGCCCGAGCGAGGGCGCCGTCGGCCAGGTCCTGGACGCGGGCGTCTTCTTCGTGCTCGCGGTGATGGGCATCGGCGTGCTCGGTTCGCTGATGGCCGGCTGGGCCAGCGCGAACAAGTTCTCCCTGCTCGGTGGCCTGCGCACGGCCGCCCAGCTACTCGCCTACGAACTGCCGATGCTGCTGGCGGCGGCCTCGGTCGCGATGGCGGCCGGCACGGTCTCCCTGCCGGGCATCCTGCACTCGTTCCACTGGTGGTGGGTGCCCTGGCAGATCGTGGGCGCGGTCGTCTTCTTCGTCGCCGGACTCGCCGAACTGCAACGCCCGCCGTTCGACATGCCCGTCGCCGACTCGGAGATCATCTTCGGCGCGTACACCGAGTACACCGGTCTGCGCTTCGCCCTGTTCCTGCTCGCCGAGTACGCCGGCATCGTCGTACTGTGCGGTCTGACCACCGTGCTCTTCCTGGGCGGCTGGCACGGCCCCTGGGGCGCCGGCGGCCTCGGCTGGGTCTGGACCCTGCTGAAGGCGGCGGTCCTGGCCTTCCTGGTCATCTGGCTCCGCGTCACCTACCCGCGGCTGCGTGAGGACCAGCTCCAGAAGCTCTCCTGGACCCTCCTCGTCCCCCTCTCCCTCGCCCAGATCGCCCTCACCGGCATCGTCAAGGTGGTGATCAGCTAACCATGGCCCCCATTCCCGGCTCCGGCCTCGCCAAGGGCCTGGCCGTCACCCTGCGCACGATGACCAGGAAGACGGTCACCGAGCAGTACCCGGACGCCCTGCCCGAGCTGCCGCCCCGCACCCGCGGGGTGATCGGGCTGTTCGAGGAGAACTGCACGGTCTGCATGCTGTGCGCCCGCGAGTGTCCGGACTGGTGCATCTACATCGACTCCCACAAGGAGACGGTCCCGCCGGCCGCTCCCGGGGGCCGCGAGCGCAGCCGCAACGTCCTCGACCGGTTCGCGATCGACTTCGCCCTGTGCATGTACTGCGGTATCTGCATCGAGGTGTGTCCTTTCGACGCGCTGTTCTGGTCCCCGGAGTTCGAGTACGCCGAGACCGACATCCGCGACCTCACCCACGAGCGCGACAAGCTCCGCGAGTGGATGTGGACCGTCCCGGCCCCGCCCGCCCTGGACCCCGGCGCGGAGGAGCCCAAGGAGATCGCCGCGGCCCGCAGGACCGCCGAGAAACTGGCCGCCGAGCAGGCCGCACCGGAGCAGCCGCAGGGAGGCGGGTCGTGAGCCTCACCGCAGTCAAGACCCTCGCGGCGGCCGGACACGGCACGCACCTCGCCGCGGCCGGGCACGGCTTCCTGTCCCCGGCCGGTGTCGAGATCGCCTTCCTGCTCGTCGGCCTGGTCACCCTGGGCGCCGCGTTCGTCACCGTCACCACCCGCCAGTTGGTGCACGCCGCCTTGTGGCTGGTGGTCGCGCTCGGCGGCCTCGCCATGGAGTACCTGCTGCTCACGGCCGAGTTCATCGCCTGGGTGCAGGTCCTGATCTACGTCGGTTCCGTCGTCGTCCTCCTCCTGTTCGGCCTGATGCTCACCAGGGCCCCCATCGGCCGCTCCCCGGACGCCGACTCCGGCAACCGCTGGGCCGCCCTGGCCGTCGCGGTCGCCGCCGCCGTCGCCCTGGTGTGGGTCGTCGTGGACGCCTTCCGCACGACCTGGATCGACCTGGACGGCCCGGCCGCCGGAACCACCCGGGTCACCGGCTCCAGCCTGTTCCGGCACTGGGTGCTGCCCTTCGAGGCCCTGTCCGTGCTGCTCCTCGCGGCCCTGGTCGGCGCGATCGTCCTCTCCCGCAGGACGGACACGGACGAGACCGCCCCACCCGCGGCCCCCGGGGACAGGACGGCGACACCCGCCGCCCCCGCGGACGAGAACGCGACACCTGCCGCTCCCGGGAAGGAAGGCGCCCGCTGATGCACCTCGCCTACCCCGCCGTGCTCTCCGCCCTCCTCTTCTGCACCGGCCTCTACGGCGTCCTCGCCCGCCGCAACGCCATCCTGGTCCTGATGTCGGTCGAGCTGATGCTCAACGCCGTCAACCTCAACCTGGTCGCCTTCGACGTCTGGCTCAGCCGGACCGCGCGGGACACCCTGCACTCCGGCCAGGCGCTGGCCCTGTTCACCATCGCCGTGGCCGCCGCCGAGATCGGCATCGGCCTGGCGATCGTGCTGGCCGTGTACCGCAACCGCGGCACCTCCGACATCGACAAGCTCCGCGACACCGCCGAGGGCCCCGGGACGGAAGGCCCCGGCACCGGGGGCCCCGGCAGCCCGGCGGGCGAGAAGGCTGAGGCCACCGCGTGACCACGACCACCCTCGCCGTCCTCGTCCCCCTCCTGCCGTTCCTCGGTGCCGCGGCCGGCCTGCTGCTCGGCCGGACCGCCCCCGGCTTCGTCCGCCCGCTAGCGGTGCTGCCGACGCTGGCCTCACTCGTGCTGGCCGTGCTGGTGGCCGTGCGCCAGGGCGGCGGAACGGCCGTCGACGCCCACACCGAACTGACGCCCACCGGCTCCGTCCCCATCGAGCTGGCCCTGCACATCGACGGCTTCGCGGCGCTCGTCGCCGTCCTGGTCGCGTTCGTCGCGGCCTGCGTGCAGACGTACTCGACGGGCTACCTGCGCGACGACCCGCGCTACCCCTCGTACGCCGCTCTGGTCTCCCTCTTCACCTCCGCGATGCTCCTGGTCGTGTACTCCGGCGACCTGATCGTGCTGCTTGTCGGCTGGGAGGTCATGGGCATCTGCTCCTACTTCCTGGTGGGCCACTACTGGGAGACCCCCGAGGCCCGCGCCGCCTCCCTGAAGGCCTTCCTGGTCACCAAGCTCGGTGACGTGCCGTTCCTCATCGGCCTGTTCGCGCTGGCCACCGACGCCGGATCGTTCCGCATCACCCGCGTCCTCGCCACCGTCGCGAGCGGGGGCCTCGACCACCCGACCGTGATCGCACTGCTGCTGCTCGCCGGCGTGGCGGGCAAGTCGGCGCAGTTCCCGCTGCACACCTGGCTGCCGGACGCGATGGCGGGTCCGACACCCGTCTCGGCGCTGATCCACGCCGCGACGATGGTCGCCGCCGGTGTCTACTTCGTCGCGCGTCTCCTCCCGGTCTTCGAGGCCTCGCAGGCCGCGATGGTGGTCCTCGCCGTCATGGCCGCCGTCACGATGACCGGCTCCGGTCTCGCCGCGCTCGCCCAGGACGACATCAAGCGCGTCCTCGCCTACTCGACGATCGGCCAGCTCGGCTACATGACCGGCGCCCTCGCCGTCGGCGACCGCGGCGCCGCCGTCTTCCACCTCCTCGCGCACGGCGCCTTCAAGGCGCTGCTGTTCCTCGCGGCCGGCGTGGTCATCCACGCCGCCGGCACCAACTCGCTCGCCGCGATGTCCCGCATGCACGGACTGCGCGACCGCGTCCCGGACGCCTACTGGACGATGACCGTGGCGCTGCTCGCGCTCGCCGCGATCCCGCCCTTCAGCGGCTTCTTCTCCAAGGAGTCCGTCCTCGGTGCCGCCGAGCACGTGACGTCGGGCCGCACCGGTCACGCCCCGGTCGCCGCCGGCTGGATCGTCCTCGTCGCCGGCCTGCTCGCCGCCCTGCTGACCGCGGCCTACGCCACCCGGCTGTGGCTGCTGGCCTTCCGCGGCCGGGGCGCCGAGGCCCCCGACCACGGCCGCCAGCCCCTGACGATGACCGTGGTGCTGTGGGTCCTCGCGATCCCCTCCCTCGCCTTCGGCGGGCTCGCCTACCGGGCGCTGCCCGACTGGTTCGACGGCCGCGACCTGACCCCGACCCTCCTCACCTCCGTCCTCGGCACCGGTCTCGCAGTGGTCGGCGGACTGCTCACCTACGGCGCCTGGCAGCGCACCGCCGCGCTCGCCGCCCGCATCCCGATGGGCGCCGTCGCCGCCCATCCCGCCGGCGACGCCGGGCTGGTCGAGGCCGAGGCCATCGCCACCCACGAACCGGCCTACGGCGACATCGCCCAGGCCTTCGACCCGGCCGACCCCGGGCGGCTGCTGCTCGGCCCGCTGCACCGGCACGCGGCCGACGGCTTCCACCTGGACGCCGTGTACACGGCGCTGTTCGTCCGCCCGGTGCAGGCCGGGGCGCGCCTCGTCCGCTTCCTCGACCGCGAGGTCCTCGACACCTACGTACGCGGCGCCGCCGCCCTGCCCCGGCTGCTCGGGTCCGCCGTACGGCGGACCCAGACGGGCAATGTGCAGACCTACGTGAGCGCGCTGCTCGCCGGCACCGTCGTCCTGGCGGTCGCCGTCCTCCTCGTCGCCTCGGGAGCGTGAGCAGGCGTGCTCGATATCAACGAATCCGTGATGCAGTTCCTTCTGGCATTCGTCGTCGCCGGCCCGCTCCTCGGCGCCGTCGCCGCCCTCCTCCCGGCACCGCCCGGACTGAAGGGGAAGTCACCCGAGCAGGCCGTGCTCCGGCACGGCGTGACCGTCACCGGCGTGATCCTCGTCGCCGCGGTCGTCCTCGCGCTCGGCTTCGACCACGACCACCCGTCGAAGATGCAGGCCACGACCGACATCAGCTGGATCCCCGCCCTCGACGTGCGGATCCACCTCGGCACCGACGGCATCTCCCTCCCCCTTCTGGTCCTGACCGCGCTGCTGACCTTCCTCTGCGCGCTGTACTCCTACTCCAAGCCGCCGTCGGGCCCGTCCCCGAAGGCGTACGTCGCGCTCCTGCTCCTGCTCGAGTCCGGCACCCTCGCGACCTTCGCCGTCCTCGATCTGCTGTTGTTCTTCCTCGCGTTCGAGATGGTGCTCATCCCGATGTACTTCCTCATCGCCCGCTGGGGCGGCGGGGACCGGGCCCGGGCCGCGTGGAAGTTCATCCTGTTCACGCTGCTCGGTTCCGTCGTCATGCTGCTCGGCCTGCTCCTGATCGGGATCAAGGCGGGCACATTCGACATGGTGGCACTCGCCACTGACAACGGCCGGTCGCTGACCGCGTCCGTGCAGGTCATCGCCGTTCTGGCGATCGGGATCGGGCTCGCGGTGAAGACGCCGATGTGGCCGCTGCACAGTTGGCTGCCCGATGCCCACACCGCCGCGCCGACCGTCGGCTCCGTCCTGCTGGCCGGTGTCCTGTTGAAGATGGGTACGTACGGTTTCGTCCGGATTCTCCTGCCGGTGGCCCCGCACGGCTTCCACACCTTCGCGCCGTACCTCGCCGCGTTCGCCGTCGTCGGGATCATCTACGGATCCCTGGCCTGCCTGGCCCTCGCCAGGCGAGGCGCGAAGGGCGACCTCAAACGCCTCATCGCCTACTCCTCCGTCGGCCACATGGGCTTCGTCCTGCTCGGCATCGCCACCATGACCCCGACCGGGGTGAACGGCGCCCTGTTCGCCAACATCGCCCACGGCCTCATCACCGGCCTGCTGTTCTTCCTGGTCGGCGGGTTGAAGGACCGCACCGGCACCACCGACCTCGACACCCTCGCCCAGGGAACCGGTGCCGCGCTGTACGGCAGGGCACCGCGTCTGGGCGGTCTGCTGGCCTTCGGCGCGGTCGCCTCCCTCGGCCTGCCCGGCCTCGCCGGGTTCTGGGGCGAGATGCTCGCGCTCTTCGGGTCGTTCCGGCCCGCCGCAGGCCTCAGCCGGCCGGCCTTCCTCACCTTCATGGCGATCGGCGCGTTCGGCACCCTGCTCACCGCCGCGTACATGCTGATCGTGGTCCGCCGCGTCTGCATGGGCGGCGCCGAGCGGGAGGTCCCGCGGCTCGCCGACGTCCACGGGTACGAGTTCGCCGCCTGGACCCCGCTCGTCACCCTCACCGTCGTCGCCGGACTGTGGCCGAGGGCCCTGCTCGGCCTCACCGACCCGGCCGTGCAGCAGCTCCTCGCAGGAGGCACCCGATGAGCGCCCTGGCCCAGCCGCTCGCCCAGTCGGTGGTCCAGTCCGTCGACTGGCTCGCCGTCGCCCCGCCCGTCGTCACCGCGGTCGTCGCCCTCGGCGTCCTCGTCGCCGACCTGTTCCTGCCCGAGTCCCGCAAGGCCGTCCTCGGCTGGGTGTCCGTCGCGGGGCTCGCCGCGGCGGCCCTGCTGCTCCTGCCCCTCCTGGACGGCGACCGCGGCACCTTCTGCACGGGCGGCCACGCGCGCGCGTGCAGCTACACCGCCGACCGGTTCACCCTCGTCATCCAGTTCCTCGTCCTCGGCGGCGCCCTGCTCGCGGCCCTGCTCTCCGTCACCCACCTGGACGACGAGCGGCGGCGCGTCCCGGCGGGCGAGTTCTGGTTCCTGCTGCTGTCCTCCTCCGCCGGTGCCGCCCTGCTGCCCGCCTCCCGCGACCTGGCCACCCTGATCGTCGCCCTGGAGGTCGCCTCCCTGCCCGCGTTCGCGCTCGTCGGCATCCGGCACGGCGACAAGCGGTCCTCCGAGGCCGCCCTGAAGTTCTTCCTGTCCTCGGTCACCGCCACCGCGGTCAGCCTGATGGGCGTCAGCTTCGTCTACGCCTCCACCGGCACCCTCTACCTCACCCAGATCGCCCAGCGGCTGCCGCTCGTCGACGGGCAGCTGCACACCCTCGCCCGGACCGGCGTGGTCCTCACCCTCGTCGGCTTCGCCTTCAAGACGGCCGCCGTCCCCTTCCACTTCTGGGTGCCCGACACCTACGTGGGCGCCCCGCTGCCCGTCGCCGCCTACCTCTCGGTCGTCGGCAAGGCCGTCGGCTTCTCCGGGCTCATCCTCGTCACCGTCGTCGCGTTCCCGTCGTACGCCGACGTCTGGGGGCCCGCGCTCGCCGTCCTGGCCGCCCTCACCATGACCGTCGGCAACGTCGCCGCCCTGCGCCAGCAGGCCACGCGCGCGTACAGCGCCGTACGGCTGCTCGCCTGGTCCTCCGTCGGCCAGGCCGGCTACCTGCTGGTGCCGATCGCCGCCGCCGGATACACCGAGGACCCCGAGAAGGCGATCGGTTCCACGGTCGCGTACGCCCTGATGTACGCCGCCGTGAACCTCGGTGCCTTCGCGGTGGCCGCCCTGGTGGGCCGCGGCCGCGTCCTGAACCGGATCAGCGACTACCGGGGCCTGTACGCCACCAACCCGCTCACCGCGCTGCTCCTGGCCTTCTTCCTGCTGTGCCTGGCCGGGCTGCCGCCGGGCGTCATCGGCCTGTTCGCCAAGGTCACCGTGTTCTCGGCGGCCGTCGACGCGGGCCTCGGCTGGCTCGCCGTCGTCATGGCCGTCAACGTCGTCATCGCCCTCTTCTACTACCTCCAGTGGACGGCCCTGCTGTTCCGCGCCCCCGAGGGCGAGCCCACGCGGCACCGCGTCCCGGCCCCCCTCACGGCCGCCATCGCCCTCACCGGAATGCTCGGCGTCGCCCTGTCCGGAGCACCGCAGGCGGTCCTCCGTTTCGCGGCCACCGGACTTTTCTGAGGAGTCGCCACGCGCGCGCGGGGCACTCGTGCCGCCTCGCGCGCGCCACGCCGTACCGGCCCGCCACCCGTACGGCCGACGCGTGCCGCCGCAGGCACCGGGGAACTCGCGACAGCCGCCTGGCGTTGTCACCAGCGGGAGGGTCCACTGGATCAGAGTGTTCCCCGCTGTACGACTTGGAGGGCGCACCGTGCACCGCCGGCACAACGGGCTCAGGACCGCCGTACTCCTCGGGGGACTGTCCGCACTCATCATCGTCATCGGCAGCTTCTTCGGACGCGCCGGACTGATCGTCGCGGTCCTCGTCGCCCTGGGTACGAACGCTTACGCGTACTGGAACAGCGACAAGCTGGCGCTCCGCGCGATGCGCGCCCGCCCGGTCAGCGAGTTCGAGGCCCCGGCGCTGTACCGCATGGTGCGCGAGCTGTCCACGCAGGCCCGCCAGCCCATGCCCCGGCTGTACATCTCGCCGACAGAAGCCCCCAACGCCTTCGCGACCGGCCGCAACCCGCGCAACGCGGCCGTGTGCTGCACCGACGGCATCCTGCGCCTGCTGGACGAGCGCGAACTGCGCGGCGTCATCGGCCACGAGCTGAGCCACGTCTACAACCGGGACATCCTCATCTCCTCGGTCGCCGGCGCCCTCGCCTCGGTGATCATGTTCCTGGTCAACTTCGCCTGGCTGATCCCGATCGGCCGGTCGGACGACGACGACGGTCCCGGCCTGCTCGGCATGCTGCTGATCATGATCCTCGGGCCGCTCGCCGCCACCCTGATCCAGTTGGCCGTCAGCCGCTCCCGCGAGTACGAGGCGGATGCCTCGGGCGCCCAGCTAACCGGTGACCCGCTCGCCCTCGCCCGCGCCCTGCGCAAGCTGGAGAGCGGCACCAAGCAGCTTCCGCTGCCCCCCGAGCCCCGGATCGAGACGGCGAGCCACATGATGATCGCCAACCCCTTCCGCCCGGGCCAGGGGCTGTCCAAGATGTTCTCCACGCATCCCCCGATGGCGGAGCGCATCGCCCGGCTCGAGAAGTTGGCAGGCCGTCAGTGAAGACCATCATGAACGTCATCTGGCTCGTCCTGAGCGGCTTCTGGCTGTTCCTCGGCTACGTGCTCGCCGGCGTCCTGCTGTGCGTCACGGTCATCGGCATCCCCTTCGGCGTCGCCGCGTTCCGCATCGGCGTCTACGCCCTCTGGCCGTTCGGGTACACCACGGTCGAGCGCCGCGACGCGGGCGCCCCCCTCCTGCGTCGGCAACGTCCTGTGGCTGCTCCTGGCCGGCTGGTGGCTGGCCCTCGCCCACATCGCCACCGGCATCGCCCTGTGCGTCACGGTCATCGGCATCCCGTTCGGCATCGCCAACTTCAAACTGATCCCGGTCTCCCTGCTGCCGCTGGGCCGCGACATCGTCCGCACCGACGAGCCGTTCGCCGCCCGCTGACCGACACCGTCGCCGCAGCTCCGCCAGGCGGCCCGCCAGGCGCGCTGACGGCGTGTCACGGTCCGCGCCCGCCCGCCCACCGGCGCTGTACGACGTAGGCCGCCGCGCCCGCCAGGAGCACCCCGGCGCCCACGGCCACCGACACCACGGGCAGCGCGCACGCCAGCAGGGCGCAGCCCAGCAGACCCGCCGCCGGCACCACACGCGACAGCGGAGCCCGGCTCAGCGTCCAGGCCGAGGCGTTGGCGACGGCGTAGTAGGCCAGCACGCCGAAGGACGAGAACCCGATCGCGCCGCGCACGTCCACCGTCGCGGCCAGTACGGCCACCACCGCGCCCACGGCCGGCTCCGCCCGGTGCGGCACCCCGAAGCGCGGATGCACGGCCGCCAGCGCGCCCGGCAGGTGCCCGTCCCGGGCCATGGCGAGCGTCGTACGGGACACACCGAGAACCAGCGACAGCAGCGAGCCCAGCGCGGCGAGCGCCGCCCCGGCCCGCACCACCGGGACGAGCCCCGGCACCCCGGCCGCCCGCACCGCGTCGGCCAGCGGCGCGGTGGCCTGCCCGAGCCGGGCCGCACCGAGGACGGCGAGCACCGCGACCGCCACGCACGCGTACACCGCCAGGGCGATCCCGAGGGCCGACGGGACCGCCCGCGGGATCGTGCGCGCCGGATCGCGCACCTCCTCCCCGAGCGTGGCGATCCGCGCGTACCCGGCGAACGCGAAGAACAGCAGCCCGGCCGCCCGGAGCACCCCGCCGGCCCCCGACGGGAGACCGACGGCCAGCCGGCCGGCGTCGGCGCGGCCGGAGGCGAGGCACACGACGACCACGGCCGCCAGCACGGCGAGCACGACCGTCACGATCACCCGCGTCAGCCACGCCGACTTCTGGACACCGCCGTAGTTCACGGCCGTCAGCACCACCACGGCCGCGGCCGCCACCACGTGCGCCTGACCCGGCCAGAGGTACACGCCCACGGTGAGCGCCATGGCCGCGCAGGAGGCCGTCTTGCCGACCACGAACGCCCAGCCGGCGAGATACCCCCAGAAGGCGCCGAGCCGCTCCCTGCCGTACACGTACGTCCCGCCCGACGCCGGATGGCGGGCGGCGAGCCGGGCCGAGGACATGGCGTTGCAGTAGGCCACCGCGGCGGCGACGGCCAGTCCGGGCAGCAGCCCCGGCCCGGCAGCCCGCGCGGCGGGTCCCAGCGCCGAGAAGACACCGGCGCCGACCATGGCGCCCAGGCCCACCACCACGGCGTCCCGCACGCCCAGGGTGCGGCGCAGACCGGGCCCGGTACGTGTCATGCGCCGCACCCTACTGATCGCGGCAACCGCCGGACGGTCCCGTGACGTCCTCTTCACCGACACGGCACGAACACGCGCGCGGCGCACAGCCGTCCTCGGCACGAACCCGGGGGCCGGACCGTGCGGACACAGCGCGGAAGGGCAGGTTCACGGCATGGGCATCATCGGTTGGATCATCCTCGGACTGCTGGCCGGAGCCATCGCCAAGGTCCTCCTGCCGGGCCGCGACCCCGGCGGCTTCATCGGTACGACCCTCATCGGCATCGCGGGCGCCTTCCTCGGCGGCTGGATCTCCTCCCGCTGGCTCGACCACCCGATCAGCAAGCACTTCTATGACGGCGCAACCTGGGCGGCGGCCATCGGCGGCTCCCTGGTACTGCTGATCGTCTACCGCCTGCTGTTCGGCAACTCACGGGACTGAGCACGGCACGACAGCACGGAAGGGCGGGCACCCACGGGTGCCCGCCCTTCCTCTTCGTCGTCCCCGGCCTACCGGTAGTTCACGAACTGGAGCGCGAAGTCGAAGTCCTTGCCCTTCAGCAGGGCGATCACGGTCTGAAGGTCGTCGCGGCTCTTGGAGCTGACCCGCAGCTCCTCCCCCTGGACCTGGGCCTTCACGCCCTTCGGGCCCTCATCGCGGATGATCTTCGCCACCTTCTTCGCGTTGTCCTGGGAGATGCCCTCCTCGATCGACGCGAAGATCTTGTACTCCTTGCCGGAGAGCTGCGGCTCGCCCGCATCCAGCGCCTTCAGGGAGATGCCGCGCTTGACCAGCTTGGACTGGAAGACGTCGAGGACGGCCTTCACCCGGTCCTCGGAGTTCGCCTCCATGAGGATCTTGTCACCCGACCACGCGATCGAGGCGCCCACGCCCTTGAAGTCGTAGCGCTGCGAGATCTCCTTGGCGGCCTGGTTGAGGGCGTTGTCGACCTCCTGCCGCTCGACCTTCGAGACGATGTCGAAACTGGAGTCGGCCATGTCCTGTGGCTCCTTGTATCGGGGTGCGTATCGGATGCGTGCCGGCGTGCGCGGCGGCGACCGCCGGGCCCGGTGGGCACCGGGCCGCATCCGCACCAGCCTAGCCACCCCGTGGCCCGAGACGTGGCGATCAATCGGGTGGCGAACCACCCCCACGCATCGGGTATTGTTTACGTCGTTGCCGGGGAGCACCGCCGAAAGCGGGTGCGAACGGCAGCACAACCCCGGCGGTGTGCCCGAGCGGCCAAAGGGAGCAGACTGTAAATCTGCCGGCTCAGCCTTCCCAGGTTCGAATCCTGGCGCCGCCACACGACCGAAAGGGTCCGTGACCAGCAGCAATGCTGATCACGGACCCTTTCGTCGTTCACCGGGTAAGTGTCGCCGATTTGAGCGCTTTTTCCCAGTGTGTCTCACCCTGATTCGCGTGTTGATCAGTGCGCGTGGGGCAGGCGTGGGGCAGCTTCCAGGCTCTCTAGCTGCCGTTCTTCAGCGCTCGCTCGATCCGGGCGTTCGCCGTGGCCGCGGCACCGTCCAGGCACTTCGCGTAGACCCGGAACGGCACGGCCACACAGTGGCCGGCGCGCGCGGCGACGACCTGCGGCTCCACGCCCGAGCTGAGCCACGTCGACACAGCCGCGTGGCGAAGGTCATACGGACGCTTGGCCAACTGCGACGCGCGCTGAGCAGGGGCGAGAGCACGCGCGTGGGCTTCCGCCCACACCTCGCCGTATCCGGTGTCCTGGATGAGCCCGTCCCGCTGCGTCCGGAACAGCCGGCCGTCGGGGGCGACGCCGTACGCCGTAACGTGCCAGCGCAACAGACTCACGAGATCGGGCGGGATCGGCACGGCGCGGACCGCTTTCCGAGGCCGGTGCTTGAGGCCGCGCCGGTCGTGCGCTTCCCCGCTGTCGGTCCAGGCGGAGCCCGAGCGCGGGCTGGTCTCCCGGAGCCGCAGCATTCCCCACCCGCGGCGGGGCAGCTCGCAATCCTGTAACCGGAGCCCGATGACTTCCGCCGGCCGTGCCGCACCGTGTTCATGCTCCGCGACGGACAGGCAACCGCGGGGACGATCACGCTCACCCCGGATGCCGAAGAAGGTCTCTGGACCGATGACGAACTTGCCGAACCGTCGATGTTCGTCAACAAGCTCACGGTGGCGCGCGAGTATGCCGGCCGGAACCTCGGGGGGGCGACTACTCGATTGGGCCGGTGACCGGGCGTACCGGGCGGGTGCCCAGTGGGTCCGGCTGGACGCTTGGACGACGAATGAGCGGCTTCAGCGGTACTACCTCGCGCAGGGTTTCACGCACGTTCGTACGGTCCGGCAAGGGACTGCGGTGAACGGCGGACCGCGAGTCTCCGGGTGGCTCGCTCAGCGCGCGGCACAGCCGGCGGATCATGGATTCACGGACCGCACCCCGACTCCCGCACGACTCCCGTTCGCTGCTTGAGGCGGCCCCGTTCGGCACCTCTGGTGGCCATCCTGCGGCCAAGAAGAAGCCGGTAAGGCTACGTCGCAGGCATAGGCGCAAGTCACTCTGTCGAATCGAGTTGAAGCGGATGGCCTTGAAAACCGTTGGGCTACCAGCGCGGTACAACTCTCTCCACATCATCGAGACCGTACGCAAGATTGAGGCGACGGACCCGACCGGCCGCCGGTGGCCACGCTACAAATCCGGGGACGATGCGACTGTGGCTTACTGCCGGTGGTGACGTGGCGCATAGCCCTTCGCGGCCATCTTGCGGCCATGAGCGGTACGGGGGAAGCATTCAGGAGAGTGTACGAGCAGGTCAGAGGCCCGCCGCAGCACACAGCTGACAAATGCTCTTGCGTCTCGTAGGATGCACGGCATGCCTGAGCGCCCCATCCAGCAGCACAGCCTCTTCGACACCTCTATCGAGTCCGAGGGGGCTGACGGGCCAATCGTGCCGAGCAGGATCCGCAGCACCTCCCCTTTTCACCAGCCCCGTGATCTGACGGAGGCCCAGCGGGAGAAGTTCCGACGGATGTCGCGGGAGTCTCGAGAGGCCCGGCGTTCAGCGCTGGCCGGCGAAGGTCCAGCTCCTCTCCATGAAATCAACGTTCCGAAATTCCATCCTCTAGACCTCATGCCGAAGCGGGACGGGAAGGGACTGTCCGCTCTTTCCTTGTTCAGTGGTGGCGGAGGGCTCGATCTTGGAGTCGAGCGCGCCGGCTTCAGCCATACGGCATCTTTCGAGATCATGTCTGAAGCCGGTGACACGCTCCGGAAGGCACGAAGTGATTGGGCTGTCTTCAGCGGCGAGACAGACGGCGATGTGCGGCGAGCCAACTTCAAGCAATGGCGCGGTGAGGTGGACTTGCTCCATGGTGGACCGCCCTGCCAGCCGTTTTCCAACGCTGGACGCCAAAAGGGTCACTTGGACGAGCGAGACATGTGGCCGCAGTTCGTCAGAGCCGTGAAGGAGATTCGTCCTGCGGCATTCATCGGGGAGAACGTTCCGGCTCTTGCCAGCCCTAAGTTCTCAGAGTATGTCTCTACGAGCATTATGGCGCCATTGTCGGGTAGCTACCACATTCAGAAAATCATTCTGCAGGCGAGCGACTTCGGAGTTCCGCAGGTTAGGCGAAGAGTATTCTTCATCGGCTTCCGGACGAAGAAGATGGCTAATGGGTGGAAAGCTCCCCAGTCTACCCACTATTGGGGAGACGCATCTATCACAGAAGGCGAGCGCTGCATGGGTCTCCGGGAAGCCCTGGGCCTCCCGGATATCGGCGTTGACGACCTCTCCCCGACCATTCGCAGCAGCCTGACCGGACCGCGTCACACTACCTCGATCCTTAATAGCGTGGCAGCGCAACGCAAGTTCGAAAGCCTGCAGATTTGGCCTAACGGGGTCGCTGCCGACCGTGCTTCCGCACGAGCCTTCGTGGCCAAGAACGGCCACTTCCGCCTATCGGTTCCTGATATTGCGCTGATCCAAGGCTTCCCTGAAGATTGGCCCTTTGTTGGGGCCACGTACATGGCCCTAGGCCAGATCGGCAACGCCGTGCCACCGCCACTTGCTTACGCTGTGGCCTCATCCGTGCTCGAGGTGCTCTCCAAGTAGGCACGCACAAGGTTACGCAAAGTGATCGCTGGCTCTGTCGTGATTTTCGGCAGCTTCTCGATGTAGGACAGTGGGATGTGCGGGTTGTTGAGTGTGGCACCACGAGACATGACGTAGTAGGAGCGCGATCGCATTATCTCTACCATGCGATCCAATGAATAACGCAGCTCCCTATCTACTGACAGATCCGCAGCTTCCACATACTGCGCTGTTGACCACTGATTCTTCATGATCAATTTGGCCTCCTCCTTGGTGTAGAAATCTTTCTCACCGAAGAGGTTGGTCACTGAGTCGACGGAAATTCCACGCATGGCGTGCTCGGCCAGCTCGATGTCCGGACGAACATACCTTTCCTTGCTGGAAATCCAAGGAGTCATGTCATCCGGTGACGCATAGTAGCTGTGCAGGAGGCGAGTGCCCGTTCGGTTGTATACGCCGAAAATCCAGTGGATGTTCTTCCACTTGGCAAAGTGATTCGGCCCGAGATCGCGCACAGTCGACACGCCTTTACTCGTGGCTGACTTAAGCTCAAAAGCCACTGTCTGACCGTCGATGGTCAGATAGGCGTCAATGTCTGACCTCTTCCGGTCCTCCGGCACCTCAAGGTTGAACCGGTCAATCATCTGGTTCTCGCGCTGGTCGTCCTGAACGCTCATGATCGCATCATGGCAGCCTTTGCGGCCTGCTGGGGCCAGACTGAATATAAGCCCTTTATGACCTATTTATTGGCCTTTGGGGCGATGTCTATTCGCCCGTCATGGGCGTCCGCAGTAGACCCCTTGTCCTAGCTCTGTTTCCCTCCAGGTGTCCCCCGCAGCAGGCGGTACACGGAAAGTCGCAGGTCAAAGAGGGTGAATTGGGCCCGCTGTGAATCTGCCTTAGTGCTGCAGCCGCAGTTGCTGTGACGGTTGGTCTGGCTGCTCGTTGAGCTGGGCATGGGTGGGGACGTCACGGTTGATGAGGTGCACCGCTGGGCGACCGGTCTGGACGCACTGCATGCTCGGATCGGTGGGTATTTCCGCAGGTCCGAGCCACGTCGGCGGGCAAGGGAGTATCTGCGCGGACTGCTTGCACCCTTGGAACGCAAGAACGGCTGGACGCTGGCCGAGCAGGCCGGTGAGCTGTGCCCGGACGGCATGCAGCGGCTGCTGAACCAGGCCGACTGGTCCGCCGACGCGGTCCGTGACGAGGTTCGCGGCTTCGTGCTGGAACATCTGGGCGCCGAGGACGGCGTGTTGGCCGTGGACGAGACCGGCTTCATCAAGAAGGGCTCCCGGTCGGCCGGCGTGCAGCGGCAGTACACCGGCACCTCCGGGAAGATCGACAACTGTCAGCTAGGGGTGTTCTTGGCCTACGCCTCCACGAAGGGGCGGGCGTTGATCGACCGAGAGCTGTACCTGCCCACCTCCTGGATCGAGGATCCGGCCCGCCGGGCGGATGCGAGGATCGGCGCCGAGGTCGTCTTCCGCACCAAGCCCGCGCTGGCCCGCGCGATGCTGGAGCGGGCGGTTGCCGCGAGGGTGCCGTTTCGCTGGGTGACCGGCGACGAGGTCTACGGCCAGGACCCCGTCCTGCGCCGCTGGCTGGCCGGGCAGCGCCTGAGCTACGTCCTGGCGATCTCCGGCAAGCACCGGTGCGGGCCGCGCGGGCAGAACGCCCGCACCGTCTCGGCGATCCTGCCGGAACATGCCTGGGAGATCCGTTCCGCCGGTGACGGTGCGCACGGCCTGCGTGAATACGCCTGGGCCCTGGTCCCGCTGCCCGGCGAGGGCGACGACGGCTTCGAAGACGCACTGCTGATCCGACGGTCCCTCGCCGACGACGAACGGGCCTACTACCTGGTGCACGCGCCCGCGAACACTGCGCCGGCCGAGATCGTCCACGCTGCCGGGGCCCGCTGGGCGATCGAGGAGTGCTTCCAGGCCGCGAAGAACGAGGCGGGTCTGGATCACTACCAAGTCCGTCAGTACGCGGCCTGGTACCGGCACATCACCCTGGCCATGGCGGCCGCCGCTCACCTGGCTGCGGTCCGGGCCACCGCTCACGAAAAGGGGGACACGGCAGCGACCTGATCCGACTGAGCGTGAACGAGATCCGCCGCCTGCTGAGCAGATTCACCCACGCCGTCCGGCACGAAGCCGGTCATATCCTGCACTGGTCATACTGGCGACGCCGTCATCAACACCGCGCCCGCCTCAGCCACTACCGCCGACGAGGCCACCGACCCCCGTAACTGCGGCTGCAGTATTAGTTGCAGGAGTCGCAGACGCCAGTTGCCGGGAGCTGGACGAAGCAGCCGCGGCATACAGGCGGCGGCTCAGCAGTCCGGGCGCGCCGCCGCTTGATGGTCGCTTGGTACCTGGGAGCGAGCACGCGCACCCCTACGCCTGGAGGCAGAGTTGCGCCGAATCTTCGGTAGCAGTCGAGCCGAGCCTCAGCGGCATGCCGTTTTCGGTCCAACACGTCGTGCACGGGTGGCTGTCCCGCGACCTCAAGAACTTCCTTGTAGCCCTCGCCCACCATGCCGTCGTCACTGTGCACGACCAGAGCCGTCAGTGGCGGGTCACCTCTTCTGTGGGCTTCGCGGACCACCTTCCCCAGGACCGAGCCAATCCAGTACTGCAATGGGGCCCGGGTGTGGATGCCAGATCGCTCTTGAACCTCCGTTCCTAGTTCCTTGTAGGTGATGACCGCGTGGTAGCTGCGAGCCACACCAACCAGTACCGAATAGGCCTTTTGCGCCCACCTCTCGCAGGTCTCCTGCGTCCCGTTGTGCGCCACCGCCGCCCCCCGTTATCTTCTTCGCGGTCCTGCAAGAGGGCCGCTGGCCTCCGGGCCCGGCATGACTGTTGCCCCCTGTCGATGGGATGACCTGGGGGGTGGTGTCACCGGGCCTGAGGGGTGCCGTCACAGACGCTGATCAGAGGTCCGACCACCACCCGGCCGGGCGCGATGCCCGGCCGCTTGCGGGCGGCAGGTCTGCATATCGTGGATGCGCGCGAACGGCCCCGCCGCCGAGGCCGGCACGGATCGGGACATGTGGGGGCACGGTGATCGACATCGACGAGACGGGCGTCTTCCTCGGTTTGGACGTCGGCAAGAGCAGCCATCACGGCCGCGGACTCACCTCGGCCGGGAAGAAGATCTTCGACAAGCCGCTGCCCAACAGCGAACCGAAACTGCGGGCCGTCTTCGACAAGCTCCGTGACAAGTTCGGCCGGGTGCTGGTGATCGTGGACCAGCCCGCCTCCATCGGCGCCCTGCCGCTGACCGTCGCCCGGGACGAGGGCTGCCAGGTCGCCTACCTGCCGGGACTCGCAATGCGCAGGATCGCCGACCTCTACCCGGGCGAGGCCAAGACCGACGCCAAGGACGCGGCCGTCATCGCGGACGCCGCCCGCACCATGCCCCACACCCTGCGCTCCCTCGACCTCACGGACGAGATCACCGCCGAGCTGACCATGCTGGCCGGCTTCGACCAGGACCTCGCCGGGGAGGCCAACCGCACCTCCAACCGCATCCGCGGCCTGCTCACCCAGTTCCACCCCAGCCTCGAACGCGTCCTCGGCCCGCGCCTGGACCACCCCGCCATCACCTGGCTGCTGGAGCGATACGGCTCCCCGCAAGCCCTGCGCAAGGCCGGCCGCCGCAAACTCGTTGAAGTAGTCCGCCCCAGGGCCCCACGCATGGCCCAGCGGCTGGTCGACGACATCTTCGACGCGCTCGACGAGCAGACCGTCGTGGTCCCGGGAACGGGCACCCTCGACGTGATCGTGCCCTCGCTGGCCAAGTCACTGGCCGCCGTCCACGCACAACGCCGGGCCCTGGAAACCCAGATCGAGGCCCTGCTGGAGGCCCACCCTCTTTCCCAGGTCCTGACCTCGATGCCCGGCATCGGTGTCAGGACCGCCGCAGTCCTGCTGACCACCGTCGGCGACGGCAGCAGCTTCCCCACCGCCGCCCACCTGGCTTCCTGCGCCGGCCTCGCACCCACCACCCGACAGTCAGGGTCCTCGATCCACGGCGAGCACGCCCCCAGAGGCGGGAACCGACAGCTCAAACGCGCGATGTTCCTCTCCGCGTTCGCCGCCCTCCACGATCCCGCCTCCCGCACCTACTACGACCGCTGCCGAGCCAGAGGCAAAACCCACACCCAGGCCCTCCTCCGCCTCGCCCGCCACCGCATCAGCGTCCTCTTCGCCATGCTCCGCGACGGGACCTTCTACGAGCCCAGGACCCCACGCCTCGCTTGACGAAAAACATAGAGGCACCCCCCCGATTCTGATGGCTGCCCGACACGGCCAGCCCTAGCCCAATCCTGCCCGCCGGACAACCGAAGCGTCACTGCGCGGAGTCCGCTGTAAATCTGCCAGTCAGACGGCGCTACTGGGGGCGGCTTCACAGCAACCACTTGGTGACTCGCGTCAGGAACCAGGAGGGCCTTCGTCCTCGATCAGCCCCACCTCTCGCCCGATGCGGTCAAGGTCTGCAGTCCAGGGCCGGCCCGCCATCAAGTCGTTGAACGCCTGCATGCCGAGGTGAAGCAGCAGGCAGGCCATGAGTGGCGAACGCTCGCTTGGGTCGGGAGCCTTCCCATACTCCGGCCGTGCAAGCAGTCGCACCGCCTCGCCGGAGTCATCGCGAAATGCCTGAGCGGCCGTCAGGCCCGAGTGCGACAGCTGTGTTTCACTGAGCCAGACTTCCAGCAGGCCCTTGGTCGCCAGGCTGTTCAGGAGCTTGCTGGTGTTCGCGTACTGGTTGGCGGCGTTAGGCGCGATGACAGCCGTCGCGACTGCGTCAGCCGACGCAGCGACCTCGTCGTCGTACGAGAAGATGCCGCCCTGGTCGATCGCTTTGCGTAGCTTGTCCTGAGTGTGCTGGAACGCCTTATTCAGAGATTCGACGGCGTCCCCTCTGTCCCTCGCCAGCCATTGAATCTGCGCCATGTACTCGATCATCAAACGACGATTGGGGGCCGCCTCGTGGCCGAACCCCTTGCGATGAAGCAGTACCACGGCGGACGCCTGACCGTGGAGGGCTGCCAGCAGGCCCCATCCGACTAGGAACGGACGCTGGTCTTCCGAGGCAGGGGTAAAGGCCGCCACACCCGATTCCAGCAGCTCTGTCAATGCTTCTAGGCCAGCGGCGGCCCGCGTGTTGTCTTGCTCAACCCTCGTCATAGAGGCAAGGGTGCCGGTGCGCAGCGTTGCAGCGCACAGCAATTAGCGCGATAGGCCAGGTGGACAGGATTCCTGTCTCGGGGACCGCCGACCCAGCCCGTTGTCCCTCGCGATGCTCAGTGGGCGCACCCATGCTTCATGGGGTAGGCCTGGGGTTGTGCGCCTCGGGGTGGTGATTTTGCAGGTCAGGCGCCTTCGGTCGCGCAGACTGTAAATCTGCCGGCTCAGCCTTCCCAGGTTCGAATCCTGGCGCCGCCACACGGGAACGAGGGCCCCGTGACCTGCGAGAGCAGGTCACGGGGCCCTCGTCGTTGTGCTGTCCGGGCCGTCCGGTCGAGGCCGATGGCCGAAGGTGGGACGGGTCCCCGCTGTCGCGCTCCGTCTCGGCGTCATTAGAATCGAACATGTGAACGATGACCGTCCGCTGACGCGTCTCGACATGCTGCGCTTCGCCCGCCGTGTCGTCGAACACCAGGCTGCCCGGCAGCTTGCGCTGATGGATCGTTGGATCGCGGACGAGGAACGCCGGGAGGCCGAACGACAGCGTCGGTTCACCGTCCGGCAGGCAGCCGCGGAGTGGGCCGTCGAGCGCGGCCTCAACGGCCGCAGCGCGGTGTTCGTCCACACCGGCGGCTGTACGGCCGCCGGGGGGCGGGCGAAGGGCGTGGACCGCGAGCAGGCGGTACGCGCCCTGACCGAGGAAGGCGTCCCCGCGTGCCCGCTGTGCCGGCCGGACACCACGCTGGGGATTCTCGAATGACCGGCCCGGGTGCGTGCCCGAGCGGTCCGGATGATGCTGGAGCCATGGCAGGGAAACGTCCGATCATCGTGCACCTGCCGTCCCCGACCGGCGGTCGCCGGGTCCGGGTGGACGGCGAGATCCTCGGCCTCGCGCACAACGTGCGGGACCTGGTGGAGTTCCTGCGCCGGGCGGGGCTGGAGATCGAACCGGAAGAGGTGGCCGACTCCCCGCTGATCGACTGGCGGGGAGTGGGGCCCGACAGGTGGGAGGCGGAGACCCGCACGTGACGGGACGCCCCGCCGCCCCGCCTCGCGCGGCAGACGTGGCCCAACGCAGCCGCCCGCCCCACGCGGCGGACGTGCCCCGTACCACCGCCCTGGGGGCCGCCCGCCTCACGCGGCCGAATGCCCCGCGCCGCCGTCACCTCGACCCGGGCAGGCGCACCCCGTGCCCGGCCCCGGCGCGTCGACGGCCCGTCCGGGGCACACTGGCGGGCATGTCCTCCCGACGCAGAACCTGCCCCGTGTGCCACCGCGAGATCGCCGTCGTCGCGGGCCGCTTCGCGCGGCACGACCCGCCCGGGACGCGGGAGAGCGCCGAACTGGTCTCCTGTGCGGGCTCCCGGCAGCCGGCGCGACTCGGGGCGGCCCAACCGTCGTTGGACGGGTACGTCCTGCCGGACTTCCCCGGCCAGCTACCGTTGTTCTGACGCCGAGGTCTGGCGGCGACAGGGCCTCTGACGGGACGTCGTGAAGCGGGGCGGCACAGCGGGACACCGCCGGCGCCCTACGTCCCGCCGCCCGACAGCCCACCGACTCGTCGGCCCGTCAACTCCCCACAGCCCAGCGGGTACGACCGGTCGGCGACCGGCGACCGGCTACCGCGCCGCCCGGCCGGTCCCGCAGGCCCGGCCCTCAGTTCCCGGCCACCGACTTCACCGCGACCGACACCGGCGTCGAACCGCCGACCAGCTCCAGCGTGAGCCCGGTCGTCGCCGGGGTGTCCACCAGCTCCGCGAGAACGGCCGCCACGTCGTCCCGGGGGATCGCGCCGCGACCCGTGTGCGCCTCCAGCCGGACCAGCCCGGTGCCCGCGTCGTCCGTCAGCGAACCCGGGCGCAGGATCGTCCAGTCGAGCGCCTCCTGCCGGGTGACGTACGCGTCGGCCTCGCCCTTGGCGCGCAGGTACGCATCGAAGACCCCGTCGCCCTGGTGCGCGGGATCCGCGCCCATCGAGGACACCACCACGAAGCGCCGTACGCGCGTGCGTACCGCCGCGTCCGCGAACAGCACCGCCGCGCCCCGGTCCACGGTGTCCTTGCGGGTCGTACCGCTGCCCGGACCCGCGCCGGCCGCGAAGACCGCCGCGTCCGCCCCCTGGAGGTGCGCCGCGACCTCCTCCACCGAGGCCGACTCCAGGTCCAGCAGGACCGGTTCGGCACCGGCCGCCCGGAGATCGTCGCCCTGTTCGGACTTGCGAATGATGCCCGCCACCTGCTCTCCGCGCGCGGAGAGCAGGCGCTCCAGCCGCAACGCGATCTGACCATGACCACCAGCAATGACAATGCGCATGATTCCGACCGTACGCCCGAGAAGACGCATCCGCCGCACAAGCGGTCCGGCGAGCACGGAGCGCGCCGGGCGTACGCGCGTGTGGACGCTCAGGACGGCTCGCCGCGCCCCTGCCGCGGCAGCCCCAGCTCCGCCGTCGCCGCCGAGTTGCAGTACTCGCGCACCGCGCTCGTCCGGGCCACCACCCGGCCCCGGTGCACCACGATCCGGCTGTAGGCCAGGGAGAGGGCGCCGGCCAGACGGTCACCGCGTACGGCGAGGAGTTCGGCCGGGAAGCCCGCCTCCACGCGGACCTCGGGCAGGCCCAGTGCCGTACGGGCCGAGGCGCACACGGCGTCGTAGGCGTCCTGCGGGCGCATGCCGTGGGCGGAGGCGAGGAGGTAGGCGGCCTCCAGGGGATCGCCGCGGCCGACGGGGTTGGAGACGTCACGCAGGGCGCCGCTGCCGGCCGCCACCCGCACCCCGGCCGCACGCAGCAGCCGTACCGGGGCCGAGCCCCGCCGGTCGGCGCTGCCGCAGCCGCCCTGGGGCAGGCACACGACCGCCACACCGGCCGCCGCGAGCTGGTCGGCGACCCGGTGGGCGGCCTCGACGGGCAGGCGCGCGAGACCGGCGCAGGGCCCGATCGCCACGCCGGGGCGCAGGCCGCCCGCCATCGCCGCGAGCCGGGACAGCCGGGCCGGGTCGGCGGCATCGGTGTGCAGGTCCACCGGGCAGCCGTGTTCGGAGGCGAGCTCCAGGACGGCCTCCACGTAGCCGGTGGGGTCCGGGTCCAGGTCCGGGCAGCCGCCCACCACGGAGGCGCCCATCTTCACCGCGTCCCGCAGCACCGCCAGCCCGTCCGCCCCGGCCACTCCGGTCAGCAGCCGCGGCATCGCCACCGCCGTCAGCTCCGCGAGTCCTCGCAGCGACCGCCGCGCCCGCAGGACCGCGACCAGCGCGCCGAGCCCCTGGACGTCGCCCACGCGCACGTGCGCGCGTACCGCCGTCGCACCGTGCCCGAGCTGGAGCAGGGCCGCCTCCGTCACCCGGCGCTGGATGTCCTCGGGCGCGTACGACACCGGGCCTGGGCGCTCGGCCGTCAGGGTGGTGTCGCCGTGGGCGTGCGGCTCGGCCGGGGCCGGCAGGAGCAGGTAGCCGTTCAGGTCCACGGTGGCCGTGCGGGCCGGGCTCCGGGCGAGGCTGCCGGTCGTGCCCACCGCCTCGATGCGTCCGCCGCCCAGTCGTACGTCCACGGTCCGCCCGTCGGTGAGCCGGGCGCCGCTGAGCAGGAGGGCGTCCGGACCGGACGGCCCGGAGGAGCCCGGCGAGTTCGACGGCGGGTGCGGCTGCGGCTGGCTGTCAGGCATCGCGCTCCAGGGTCGGGGCCGGGGGCTCGGCCGGACCGGGGTGAGGGATCCCGGGTCGTGCACGCCCCAAGATCACGCAGAGTGGGTCGAGCCTAGGGTGGCGAGCCGCGCGGGGCGCGGAGGAGCGCAATAGTCGTACCGGCGTGGTCCGCCCCGGGTGGCGCAGCGCACGGGACGCCTCCCTCGCGTGGTCCCCGCCACGCACGACGGCGCTCCCACCACGCCCGACGGCGCTCCCACCACGCACGACGGCGCTCCCACCACGCCCGACGGCGCTCCCGCGCCCGGCGGTCCGGCGTGCGACCCGTCCGAGGTCGAGAGGCTGGTGAGAGGCCCGGGAAGCGGGCCGGGGTGTGCGGTGGGATACGGATTTGGGTGAACGGCGGCGGACCGTGTAATGTCTTCATCGCTCGCCCCAATAGCTCAGTCGGCAGAGCGTCTCCATGGTAAGGAGAAGGTCAACGGTTCGATTCCGTTTTGGGGCTCTGGTGTGAGAGGTTCCCGTCGCAAGGCGGGGGCTGATCTCATCAAAGCGGTGTAGCTCAGTCGGTAGAGCAAGCGGCTCATAATCGCTGTGTCACCGGTTCAAGTCCGGTCACCGCTACTGACAGTAGCCGATTGCGGGGTCGGTCCTTCGATCGGCTACTCTTTCTTGCGTTGAACCAGTCCATCCGTTCGTCTTAGGAGCACTCACGTGGCTGCCACCGACGTCCGCCCGAAGATCACGCTGGCCTGCGTGGAGTGCAAGGAGCGGAACTACATCACCAAGAAGAACCGGCGTAACAACCCGGATCGTATGGAGATGAAGAAGCACTGCCCGCGTTGCAATGCGCACACCGCGCATCGCGAAACGCGATAAAACAGGCTCGTCCGTGAGGCCGTCCCCTTCCGTGGGGGCGGCCTCACGGCGTTTTCCCCGGCTCCCACCCAGCCGCCGCCCGCGCCCGGTCCCCTGCGCATTCCCCGGCCGGTTTCCGGCTAATTTGGGGCCAGCACAGCAGACATCAGGAGGTGCGGGCCATGGCGCTCGACCAGTCCTTCGTGGGGCGGACGTACCCGCCCACCGAGCCCTACGAGGTGGGCCGGGAGAAGATCCGCGAGTTCGCCGAGGCGGTGGGCGAGACCAACCCGGTGTACACGGACCCCGAGGCCGCCAAGGCACTGGGTCATCCCGACGTGATCGCCCCGCCGACGTTCGTGTTCTCCATCACGTTCCGGGCTGCCGGGCAGGTCGTCCAGGACCCGCGGCTGGGACTGGACTACAGCCGCGTGGTGCACGGCGACCAGAAGTTCGCCTACGCCCGCCCGGTGCGCGCCGGCGACCGGCTGACGGTCACCTCCACGATCGAGGCGATCAAGTCCCTCGCGGGCAACGACATCCTGGACGTCCGCGGTGAGGTGCACGACGAGACGGGCGAACGCGTCGTGACCGCCTGGACCAAGCTCGTGGCCCGCGCGGCCGAGGAGGCGTGAGGACACGATGACGGCGAAGATCGCGTACGACGACGTCGAGGTCGGCACCGACCTGCCCGCGCAGAGCTTTCCCGTGACCCGCGCCACGCTCGTGCGGTACGCGGGGGCATCCGGGGACTTCAACCCGATCCACTGGAACGAGAAGTTCGCCAAGGAGGTGGGCCTCCCGGACGTCATCGCGCACGGCATGTTCACCATGGCCGAGGCGATCCGCGTGGTCACCGACTGGACCGGGGACCCCGGCGCGGTCATGGAGTACGGCGTCCGCTTCACCAAGCCCGTCGTCGTCCCGAACGATGACCAGGGCGCCCTCATCGAGGTCAGCGCCAAGGTCGCCGCGAAGCTGGACGACAACACCGTGCGCGTCGACCTGATCGCCAGGAGCGGCGGCCAGAAGGTGCTGGGCATGTCCCGGGCGGTCGTACGACTGGCCTGACGGCCGGCGGTGTGCGGTGCGGAGGTCAAGGGGCGTCCTCCCTCGGGGGCGCCCCTTACGCATGCGACGGGCGCCCCTTACGCATACCCCCGCACGCGGAGCGAGGTTGCCAAGTTAGTGATTGAGTACTAACTTCTGCCGCATGCCCAGGATGAGCGCAGCGGAGCGGCGCGAGAGTGTCGTCCGCGCAGCGACCGCCGAGTTCGCGCGCGGTGGTTACCACGGCACCTCCACGGAGGCGATCGCCAGACGGGTCGGTGTCTCGCAGCCGTACCTCTTCCGGCTGTTCCCGGGCAAGAAGGCGATCTTCCTGGCGGCGGCCGAGCGCTGCGTGGAGGACACCATCCGCACCTTCGAGGAGGCCGCGGAGGGGCTGCGGGGCGAGGAAGCCCTGCACGCCATGGCGAACGCGTACACCAAGGTCATCGCGGAACGGCCCGAGCGGCTGATGATGCAGATGCAGATGTACGTCGCCGTGGCGTCCGCGGAGCAGGAGGGTGACCGCGAGTTCGGCGAGGGCGTGCGCGCCGGCTGGATGCGGCTGTGGGACACCGTACGGCTGGCGCTCGGCGCGGACGTCGACGGGACGACCGACTTCCTGGCGTACGGCATGCTCATCAACTGCCTCGTGGCCATGGGTTTCCCGCCCACGCACCGGGTGTGGGAGGGGCTCTACCCCTCCGCCCGCCTCAAGGGCCACCTGTAGGCGTACCGCGACCGGGAGGGCATCACGTCTGTCCTCCCACCGGGCATCGCAGCCCTTGGGGCAACGCATCGCCGCGGAAGTTAGTCACTGATAACTAACCGGAATCACGCTCAGGGGGAGCGATGCCACACAAGACCGCAGCACCCGACACCACCACACCCTCCCGCGCGGGTGCCGTGTGGGCCCTCGTCATCACCAGCGTCGCCGGCTTCATGGCGGCCCTGGACAACCTCGTCGTCACCACGGCGCTGCCCTCCATACGCCAGGACCTCGGCGGCGCGCTGGACGACCTGGAGTGGACCGTGAGCGCCTACACGCTCACCTTCGCCGTCCTGCTCATGACCGGCGCCGCGCTCGGCGACCGCTTCGGGCGCCGCCGGCTGTTCGTCGCCGGACTCGCCGTCTTCACCGGCGCCTCCGCCGCCGCGGCCCTGGCACCCGGCATCGGCTCGCTGATCGCGGCCCGTGCGGTCCAGGGCGTCGGTGCGGCCGTGATGATGCCGCTCACGCTGACCCTGCTGACCGCCGCCGTCCCCGCGGCCAGACGCGGCACCGTGTACGGCATCTGGGGCGCCGTCAACGGACTCGCCGTCGCCTCCGGGCCACTCATCGGCGGCAGCCTCACCGAGCACGTCTCCTGGCAGTGGATCTTCTGGCTGAACGTTCCGCTCGGCCTGATCGCGCTGCCGCTCGCCCGGCTGCGCCTCACCGAGTCGTACGGCGCCGGCACCCGGCTCGACGTCCCCGGCACGCTGCTCGCCAGCGGCGGGCTCTTCGGGATCGTCTACGGCCTGGTCCGCGGGCCCGCCGACGGCTGGACCGACCCGGTCGTCCTGACCGCGCTGACGGCGGGCGGAGCGCTGCTGGTGGGCTTCGTGCTCTACAGCTCGCGCGCCGCGGCCCCCATGCTGCCCATGCGCCTGTTCCGCTCCCGTGCCTTCTCCGGGATCAACGCGGCCAGCCTGCTGATGTTCGTCGGCATGTTCGGCTCGATCTTCCTCCTCAGCCAGTACATGCAGGGCGTGCTCGGCTACTCGCCCACCGAGGCGGGTCTCAGGATGCTGCCGTGGACCGGCATGCCGATGCTCGTCGCGCCCGTCGCCGGGATCCTCTCCGACCGCATCGGCGGCCGGCCGGTCGTCGCCGCGGGCCTGTTCCTCCAGGCGGCCGGCCTCGGCTACATGGCCCGGGTGGCCACCACGGACGCCTCCTACGCCGTCCAGCTACCCGCCCTGATCATCAGCGGCGTCGGCATGGCCCTGTACTTCGCCCCGGCCGCCGACCTGGTCATGTCCAGCGTCCGCCCCCAGGAGCAGGGCGTCGCCTCCGGCGCGAACAACGCCCTGCGCGAGGTGGGCGGCGCGCTCGGCATCGCCGTCATGGCGTCGATCTTCTCCGCCCAGGGTGGCTACGACTCCGCGCAGTCCTTCGTGGACGGGCTGCGGCCTGCCCTGGTCACCGGCTCGGCGGTGGTCGCCCTCGCCGCGGTCGCGGCCCTGCTGATCCCGGGCCGCCGCGGCGCCGGCCGGCTCGCGCCGGGGTCCGGACAGCCGTCGACACCGGTCCTGGAGACCACCTCCCGCTGACCCGGGGCCACGGCCACCTACCGCCGAACCGGGACCGTCTCCCGCTGACCCGGTACCCGGTCGGCCGGTCGGTCGGTCGACCGGCCGGGGGCGGACCCGGTGACTGCCGTGGCCGAACCGCCGAGACCGCCGGACGGCAGAAGCGGGCGTGCACGCGCGCGTGGGCCACGACAGGCCCACGCGCGCGCGACGGTTCACCGCCCCGCCCCCACCCACGGGCGGGGGAGTGGCCCCGGCGCCGTCGCCGGCCCTTCCGTGCCTGTGCGACGAGCGGGGCTGTCGGAGGTGTCGCAGGTGTCTCGTAGTCTTGGGCCCGTGCAGGTACTCCACGACGCCCCCCTTGCCCCGCTGACCACCTTCCGGCTGGGCGGTCCCGCGACGCGGCTGCTGACCGCCACGACCGACGCCGAGGTGATCGCCGCCGTCCGCGAGGCCGACGAGAGCGGTACGCCGCTGCTGGTGATCGGCGGCGGATCGAACCTGGTCATCGGCGACAAGGGTTTCGACGGCACCGCCCTGCGCATCGCCACGCGCGGTGTCGAGCTGCGCGGCACGACCCTGGAACTGGCGGCGGGCGAGGTGTGGACCGACGCCGTGGCCCGCACGGTCGAGGCCGGACTCGCCGGGATCGAGTGCCTGGCCGGCATCCCCGGGTCCGCGGGCGCCACACCGGTCCAGAACGTGGGCGCCTACGGCCAGGAGGTGTCCTCGACGATCACCGAGGTGACCGTCTACGACCGGCGCGCCGGCGAGACCGTCACGCTGGCCGACGAGGAGTGCGCCTTCTCCTACCGCCACAGCCGCTTCAAGGCAGACCCCGAGCGCTACGTCGTGCTCCGGGTCCGCTTCGAGCTGGAGGACGCCGGCGGGATGTCCGCGCCGGTGAAGTACGCCGAGGCGGCCCGCGCGCTCGGTGTCGACCCCGGAGACCGGGTGCCGCTGGCCGACGCCCGCGAGACCGTGCTGAAGCTGCGCGCGGGCAAGGGCATGGTGCTGGACGCCGAGGACCACGACACCTGGTCGGCCGGCTCCTTCTTCACCAACCCGATCCTCACCGACGAGCGGTTCGCCGCGTTCCGCGCGCGCGTGCGCGAGCGGCTGGGCGACGGTGTCGAGCCGCCCGCCTACCCGGCGGGCCAGGGCCGTACGAAGACGTCCGCGGCCTGGCTGATCGACAGGGCGGGCTTCACCAAGGGCTACGGCACCGGGCCCGCCCGCATCTCCACCAAGCACACCCTCGCCCTCACCAACCGGGGCGACGCCACCACCGAGGACCTGCTGGCCCTCGCCCGCGAGGTCGTCGCCGGCGTCCGCGAGGCCTTCGGCGTCACGCTGGTCAACGAGCCGGTGACGGTCGCCGTGAGCCTGTAGCCGCACCGGCCCGTTCACCCGGACCCGAAGCCGCACCGGCCCGTTCGCCTGGACCCGAAGCCGCACCGGCCCGGCGGCCCGCCCGTCCTCGCCTCAGGCCGTCGGGCGGGTCAGCCAGTCGTCCACGCCGGCCAGCAGCTTGGCCTTGACCTCCTCCGGGGCGGCCGAGCCCCGTACGGACTGCCGGGCCAGTTCCGCGATCTCGGCATCCGTGAAGCCGTGCGCGTGGCGGGCGATCTCGTACTGGGCGGCCAGCCGGGAGCCGAACAGCAGCGGGTCGTCGGCGCCGAGCGCCATCGGGACGCCCGCCTCGAAGAGCGTGCGCAGCGGCACGTCCTCCGGCTTCTCGTACACGCCGAGCGCCACGTTCGAAGCCGGGCACACCTCGCAGGTCACGCCGCGGTCGGCCAGCCGCTTCAGCAGCCGCGGGTCCTCGGCGGCCCGCACCCCGTGCCCGAGCCGCGTGGCGTGCAGGTCGTCCAGGCAGTCCCGGACGGAGGCCGGACCGGTCAGTTCGCCGCCGTGCGGCGCCGACAGCAGACCGCCCTCGCGCGCGATGTGGAAGGCCCGGTCGAAGTCCCGGGCCAGGCCGCGCCGCTCGTCGTTGGACAGCCCGAAGCCGACCACACCCCGGTCCGCGTACCGCACCGCGAGGCGGGCCAGCGTGCGGGCGTCCAGCGGATGCTTCATACGGTTCGCGGCGACCAGCACACGCATGCCGAGGCCGGTCTCCCGGGAGGCCGTGTCCACCGCGTCCAGGATGATCTCCAGCGTCGGGATCAGCCCTCCCAGCCGTGGCGCGTACGACGTCGGGTCCACCTGGATCTCCAGCCAGCCCGACCCGTCCTTCAGGTCCTCCTCGGCGGCCTCCCGCACCAGCCGCTGGATGTCCTCCCGCTCGCGCACACAGGAGCGGGCCGCGTCGTACAGCCGCTGGAAACGGAACCAGCCCCGCTCGTCGGTGGCGCACAACTTGGGCGGTTCTCCGGTGGTGAGGGCCTCCGCCAGCGTCTCGGGCAGATGTACTCCGTACTTGTCGGCCAGTTCCAGAACCGTCCCCGGCCGCATCGAGCCGGTGAAGTGCAGATGCAGATGGGCCTTCGGCAGCTCAGACAGATCACGTACACGCTCCATTCCCAGATCCTGCCGTATGTCCCCGCCGTCCCGGTAGCCGTTTCCCGTTCGTGGTCTTGCCCGCACACAGAAGCGGGCCGCCTCCCCGCAGGGAAACGGCCCGCACGCGCGCGTGGAGGGGCGGAACTAGTCCCGCGCCTCCGCCAGCAGCTTCTGCAGCCGGCTCACGCCCTCGACGAGGTCCTCGTCGCCGAGCGCGTACGACAGCCGCAGGTAACCCGGCGTGCCGAAGGCCTCGCCCGGGACGACCGCGACCTCGGCCTCCTCCAGGATCAGCGCGGCCAGCTCGACGGTGTCCTGCGGGCGCTTGCCGCGGATCTCCTTGCCGAGCAGGCCCTTGACCGACGGGTAGGCGTAGAAGGCGCCCTCGGGCTCCGGGCAGACCACGTCGTCGATCTCGTTGAGCATCCGCACGACGGTCCTGCGGCGCCGGTCGAAGGCCTCGCGCATCTGCGCCACGGCCTCCAGGCCACCGGACACGGCGGCCAGCGCGGCCACCTGGGCGACGTTGGAGACGTTGGAGGTGGCGTGCGACTGGAGGTTCGTCGCGGCCTTGACCACGTCCTTCGGCCCGATGACCCAGCCCACGCGCCAGCCGGTCATGGCGTACGTCTTCGCCACACCGTTGACCACGATGCACTTGTCGCGCAGCTCGGGCAGGAGCGCCGGCAGCGACACGGAGACCGCGTCGCCGTAGACCAGGTGCTCGTAGATCTCGTCGGTCAGCACCCACAGTCCGTGCTCGACGGCCCAGCGGCCGATCGCCTCGGTCTCCGCCTCGGAGTACACCGCGCCGGTCGGGTTGGACGGGGAGACGAACAGCACCACCTTCGTCTTCTCCGTGCGCGCCGCCTCCAGTTGCTCGACCGAGACCCGGTAGCCCGTCGTCTCGTCGGCGACGACCTCCACCGGGACACCGCCGGCGAGACGGATCGACTCCGGGTACGTCGTCCAGTACGGCGCCGGGACGATGACCTCGTCGCCCGGATCGAGGATGGCGGCGAACGCCTCGTAGATGGCCTGCTTGCCGCCGTTGGTGACGAGGATCTGCGAGACGTCGGGCTCCCAGCCGGAGTCGCGCAGCGTCTTCGCGGCGATCGCGGCCTTCAGCTCGGGCAGGCCACCGGCCGGCGTGTAGCGGTGGTACTTGGGGTTCTTGCAGGCCTCGACGGCCGCCTCGACGATGTAGTCCGGGGTCGGGAAGTCGGGCTCACCTGCGCCGAAGCCGATCACCGGACGCCCGGCGGCCTTCAGGGCCTTGGCCTTGGCGTCCACGGCGAGGGTGGCGGACTCGGAGATCGCGCCGACGCGGGCGGAGACCCGGCGCTCGGTGGGAGGGGTTGCAGCGCTCATGCGGCCCATCGTTCCAGACCGGAAATGTCCCCGGCACACGGGTTTCACAGACTGAACAGCTACGGGTCGAGTCGTGAACACGGGTCCGAATCCGGCCGCCGGCCAGGACGATCTTCGGTCACGGAGTCCCGGACGGGCGCTTTCTGTTCGACGCCGGGCCGCGGACCACGTACACTCTCCTCTCGTTGGCCTTCAGCCGCTGCCTTCCAGCCGGTGCACACCGAGCACCCGGCCGGATGCGGTACGTTGGTGGGCACACAAAGGGTCGTAGCTCAATTGGTAGAGCACTGGTCTCCAAAACCAGCGGTTGGGGGTTCAAGTCCCTCCGGCCCTGCTACACACACCGCCAGGATGTGTGCGCATGTACGTCCAGCAATGCACCGCCGTGCGGCTCAGGAACCGGGCGCGGCACGGCCACGACCCGGGATCAGGTGAGGACTATGACGGACGCCGTGGGCTCCATCGATACGCCTGATGCCCAGGACGAGGTGCCCGAGTCCAAGAAGGCCCGCAAGGGCGGCAAGCGCGCCAAGAAGGGCCCGCTGAAGCGCCTGGCCACCTTCTACCGCCAGATCGTCGCGGAACTCCGCAAGGTCGTCTGGCCGTCACGCAACCAGTTGACGTCGTACACCACCGTGGTGATCTTCTTCGTCGCCATCATGATCGCGCTGGTGACCGTGATTGACTATGGGCTCAACCACGCGGCCAAGTACGTTTTCGGCTGAGCCAAAAGCGAAGGGCGCCGTGGTACCGGCGCCCGTTTTCGCATGTTCCACCCCTATGTATCCAGGAAGAAGCAGCCATCGTGTCTGACCCGAACCTGAACGACGCCATCGAGCCGGACAAGTCGGTGGATGACGAACTCGACATCGTCGAGGGCGCGGACGAACAGGACGAGTTCGAGGCTGCCGAGGCCGAGTCGGGCGAGCCGGCCGAAGAGGCCGCCCTGCACGTCGAGGACGAAGACGGCGACGTCGAGGCCGACGAGGCCGACGAGGACACTGTCGTCGCCGAAGCCGACGAGGAAGCCCCCGTCGACGAGGCCGGCGAGACCGCCGAGGACACGGAGGCCGCCGACGAGGAGCCGGCCGCGCCGGTCGACCCGATCCAGGCCCTGCGCGAGGAGCTGCGCTCCCTGCCCGGCGAGTGGTACGTCATCCACACCTACGCCGGTTACGAGAACCGCGTGAAGACCAACCTGGAGCAGCGCGCCGTCTCGCTGAACGTCGAGGACTACATCTTCCAGGCCGAGGTGCCGCAGGAAGAGGTCGTCCAGATCAAGAACGGCGACCGCAAGACGATCAAGCAGAACAAGCTGCCGGGCTACGTCCTGGTCCGCATGGACCTCACCAACGAGTCCTGGGGCGCCGTCCGCAACACCCCGGGCGTCACCGGCTTCGTCGGCAACGCCTACGACCCGTACCCGCTGACCCTGGACGAGATCGTCAAGATGCTCGCCCCGGAGGCCGAGGAGAAGGCCGCCCGCGAGGCCGCCGAGGCCGAGGGCAAGCCCGCCCCGCAGCGCAAGGTCGAGGTCCAGGTGCTGGACTTCGAGGTCGGCGACTCGGTCACCGTCACCGACGGCCCGTTCGCCACGCTCCAGGCGACCATCAACGAGATCAACCCCGACTCGAAGAAGGTCAAGGGCCTCGTGGAGATCTTCGGCCGCGAGACGCCGGTCGAGCTGTCCTTCGACCAGATCCAGAAGAACTGAGCATCCGCCCCGAGGGCGCCCCACCGGTGACAACCGGGCCGGGGCGCCCTCGGCGTGTGCGGAGCGGGGGACGGCCGGCCGGCCGTCCCCCGCTCCGCACACGCGCGCGTGAGGCCACGCCGGTGACGGTGACAGCGGCGCGGTGGGGACGACGGTGACGGCGGCACGGTGGGGACGCGCGCGCCGCACCTGGTGAGTCCGCGGCGCGTCGCGCGCCGGTGACACCGGACGCGCCGGGCCCCCGCCGCGCCGCTCGCCGTGCTGCCGGACGGTCCGGCCCTGCCGGTGCTGCCTGCCCTGCCCGTACTTCCCGCCGGAGCCGCACGACCGCTGCTCGGCCGGCGGCCCGGACAGCCCGTGCGAACCGCCTGACCTGGGCGATTTCTTGTCCCGAGGGGACAGCGGCTATCGTTGTGCGGTATGCCATCTGCGGGATCGTGCACGGCATGGATCCGGATGACGCGGATGGCAGTCAACCTCTCAGCAAGGACCCGGAGAGAGCATGCCTCCCAAGAAGAAGAAGATCACGGGGCTTATCAAGCTCCAGATCAACGCCGGTGCGGCGAACCCGGCTCCGCCGGTCGGCCCCGCGCTGGGCCAGCACGGCGTCAACATCATGGAGTTCTGCAAGGCGTACAACGCCGCGACCGAGTCGCAGCGTGGCTGGGTGATCCCGGTGGAGATCACGGTCTACGAGGACCGTTCCTTCACCTTCGTCACCAAGACGCCGCCGGCCGCGAAGATGATCCTCAAGGCCGCTGGTGTCGAGAAGGGCTCCGGCGAGCCGCACAAGACCAAGGTCGCCAAGATCACCCAGGCGCAGGTCCGCGAGATCGCCGAGACCAAGATGCCCGACCTGAACGCCAACGACCTGGACGCCGCGTCGAAGATCATCGCCGGCACCGCCCGCTCCATGGGCATCACGGTCGAGGGCTGAACCCCACCCCCAGCAGTCATGCGGCCGTAGCCGGTCGCACGTGGCAGGGCCTGCTCGGCCCAGGGACCACGACTCCTTTCAGAACACACAGGAGCAAGTTGTGAGCAAGCGCAGCAAGGCTCTCCGCGCTGCGGACGCCAAGATCGACCGGGAGAAGCTGTACGCCCCGCTCGAGGCCGTCCGTCTCGCCAAGGAGACCTCCACGAGCAAGTTCGACGGCACCGTCGAGGTCGCCTTCCGTCTGGGTGTAGACCCGCGTAAGGCCGACCAGATGGTCCGTGGCACCGTGAACCTTCCGCACGGCACCGGTAAGACCGCCCGGGTCCTGGTCTTCGCGACCGGTGACCGTGCCGAGGCCGCGCGTGCCGCGGGCGCCGACATCGTCGGCGCCGACGAGCTGATCGACGAGGTGGCGAAGGGCCGTCTGGACTTCGACGCCGTCGTCGCCACCCCGGACCTCATGGGCAAGGTCGGTCGCCTCGGCCGCGTCCTCGGCCCGCGTGGTCTGATGCCGAACCCGAAGACCGGCACCGTGACCCCGGACACCGCCAAGGCCGTGACCGAGATCAAGGGCGGCAAGATCGAGTTCCGCGTCGACAAGCACTCGAACCTGCACTTCATCATCGGCAAGACGTCGTTCGACGACACCAAGCTGGTGGAGAACTACGGCGCCGCGCTGGAGGAGATCCTCCGTCTGAAGCCGTCCGCCGCCAAGGGCCGCTACATCAGGAAGGCTGCGATCAGCAGCACGATCGGCCCCGGCGTCCCGGTCGACCCGAACCGCACCCGCAACCTCCTCGTCGAGGAGGACCCGGCCGCCGTCTGAGCCCTCCGCTCAGCCCGGTAGCCGCGTCAGGTACGCGTAAGAAAAGGGCGGGCCCTGCAACCTTCCAGGTGCGGGGTCCGTCCTTTCTTTGTGCGACCTTTCGCACGACTGTCAGTGGCCTGGGTTACGGTGCAGGCACAGGACTCCAACAGGGGCGGGACGAGATGAACAGCACGACCGTGCGCCGGATGACCCTTTCCATCGCGGTGGTGGCCGCACTGACCGGGGTGGCCGCCTGCGGCTCCTCCGACTCGGGCAAGGACGGCAGCGACGCGGCCGGCAAGGGCGTGACGCACGTCAGCCCCATAGCCGCCCTGCGCTCTGCCGAGCAGTCCACCGACAAGGCCGATTCGGCCAAGGTGCGCTCCAGCACGTCCGTCGGCAAGGTCATGGCCATGACCGCGAACGGCGCGTTGACCTGGTCCGGCGGCCTCAAGGGCAACCTCACCATCACGTACACCGGCGGCCAGATGGCCGAGATGATGAAGAAGGCCGGCACCTCGTCGATGGAGGCCCGGTACCTGCCGGACGCCTACTACGCGCACATGAGCGACGCGTACGCCCGGCACACGGGCGGCAAGCACTGGCTCAAGTACTCGTACGACGACCTCGCCAAGCTCGGCGGCGCCTCCGGTTCGTACATGAAGGACCAGATCCAGAACGCGACGCCGAACCAGTCCGTGAAGATGCTGCTGGCCTCCGGCGACGTCAAGAAGGTCGGCGAGGAGACGGTCGCCGGCGCCCACACCACGCACTACTCGGGCAAGGTGAACGTCGCCGACCTCGCCGGCAAGACCAGCGACCTCAGCGCCGAGCAGCTCGCGGCCCTGAAGAAGCAGCTCACCCAGGCGGGCGTCACCACCGAGACCGTCGACCTGTGGATCAACGACGACAACCTGCTCGTCAAGAAGACCGAGAAGGCCGACACGGCCAACGGTGCCATGACGAACACCAGCTTCTTCAGCGACTACGGCGTGAAGGTCACCGCCGAAGCGCCCCCGGCGAGCGACACCAAGGACTTCGCCGACCTCCTGAAGTCCGGCACCGCGACGGGCGGCACCGGCACCGGCACCGTCTCCTGACCGACGCCGCGGTGACAGACCCGGCCCCGCGGCCGGGTCTGCACCGGGGCCGCACCGGCACCCGGCCGCGCGCCGCACCGGCCGCGAGCCACAGGCCGCCGCACCGGTAGAAAGCCGCAGGCCACACCGGTACCGGGCCGCGCGGCGCACCGGCAGGTGCCCGCCACGCAGGCCTCCGGGCGGAGGCCCTGCCCGGCCTCGAACGGGCCGATTTGCTCGACGGCGTCCCGGTCCCGTACTCTCTTGAAGAAGCCAAAGACCGCTGGTCGTTGCCGTGCCCTCGAATGAGGATGCGGTGGCCGAAGGATCCGCTGACAAGTGGACGACCCGCGCAGGTGACCGTGGAAGTACTCCTGGACCACACGCCAAGGTGTGTGCGTCCGGTCGAGTCCGCCCCGTGCGCCTGCGCCGGGGCGTTTCGTTTTCCCAGTCCTCCTTCGGGTCCGCGCGGTCAGAATCACCCGGAAGGAGGCCGAGGCTCTATGGCGAGGCCCGACAAGGCTGCCGCAGTGGCCGAGTTGACGGAGCAGTTCCGCAACTCCAGCGCTGCCGTGCTTACCGAGTACCGCGGTCTCACCGTGGCGCAGCTCAAGAACCTGCGCCGGTCGCTCGGTGAGAACGCCCAGTACGCCGTGGTGAAGAACACGCTGACCAAGATTGCGGCCAACGAGGCCGGGATCACCACGCTGGACGACCTGTTCAACGGTCCGACGGCAGTCGCCTTCGTCACCGGTGACCCGGTGGAGTCGGCGAAGGGTCTCCGTGACTTCGCCAAGGACAACCCGAATCTCGTCATCAAGGGCGGTGTCCTTGACGGTAAGGCGCTGTCCCCCGACGAGATCAAGAAGCTTGCGGACCTCGAGTCCCGCGAGGTTCTGCTCAGCAAGCTGGCCGGTGCCTTCAAGGGGAAGCAGTCGCAGGCTGCCTCCGTCTTCCAGGCGCTGCCGTCGAAGCTCGTCCGCACCGTGGACGCGCTGCGCGCCAAGCAGGCCGAGCAGGGCGGTGCCGAGTAATTCGGCTCGCTTTCTGACCCGCACCACCGGCGCGGGTCGCAGCGGGCCGACGTACGCCCGCCTTATCCAGTACATCCGGCACCTGCCGATTTGAGTGGAAGGACCGCCACCATGGCGAAGCTCACCCAGGACGAGCTGCTTGCTCAGTTCGAGGAGATGACCCTCATCGAGCTCTCCGAGTTCGTGAAGGCCTTCGAGGACAAGTTCGACGTCACCGCCGCCGCTGCCGCGCCGGTCGTCGTCGCCGGCGGTGCCGCTGGTGGCGCCGCGGCCGAGGCCGAGGAGGAGAAGGACGAGTTCGACGTCATCCTCACCGGTGCCGGCGAGAAGAAGATCCAGGTCATCAAGGTCGTGCGTGAGCTGACCTCCCTGGGTCTGAAGGAGGCCAAGGACCTCGTGGACGGCGCCCCGAAGCCCGTCCTCGAGAAGGTCGCCAAGGACGCCGCCGAGAAGGCCGCCGAGTCCCTCAAGGGCGCCGGCGCCTCCGTCGAGGTCAAGTAACACCTCTCGGGTCCCCAGGATCCGAACACACGCCGCACGCGGTCTCCCGGGGCGCTGAAGCCAGTGCCCCGGAGCCTGTAACGCGAACGTACCGAAGAGCGATCATCCATCTGGGTGGTCGCTCTTCGGCGTATGCGGGAGACCCGACCACGGTTACCTTGCACCCGCGACGGCGGGGGGTATGGTGATCTTCGTCGTGCCACCGGACGGCCGGCTTCCGGCTGGGGGGCCTTGACGAACCGCACGCGGCGCGCAATTCTCAGGACGCGTCGTCACAAGGATCCGAATCCGAGGCATGGATCGACGACGAAGAGGGCAGTATCAACGTGCGTTGAGGGCAGGATGCCGAGGGCGCTGACGACGACGAGGGTGACGACAACGAGGGTCTTCGAAAACCCGCATTGGACATCAGTGTGCCAAGTGGCTACACTGACCCTTTGCGCTGCCTGTTAGCTGCCCCCTGCCCGTCACCAGGGGTCTGCCCTCTCTTGAGCACAGTCGACCAGAGCCCCCCGACCTGGGGTTTCCCGTCGCTGTGTGCGAAGAGGGACCGGTACGCGCGTAGTGAGTCCGAGCCCTCGGAAGGACCCCCTCTTGGCCGCCTCGCGCACTGCCTCGACCGCGAATACGAACAACGGCGCCAGCACCGCCCCGCTGCGCATTTCCTTTGCAAAGATCAAGGAGCCCCTCGAGGTTCCGAACCTTCTCGCGCTGCAAACCGAGAGCTTCGACTGGCTGCTCGGCAACGACGCCTGGAAGGCTCGCGTCGAGGCGGCTCTGGAGTCCGGTCAGGACGTCCCCACCAAGTCCGGCCTCGAAGAGATCTTCGAGGAGATCTCCCCGATCGAGGACTTCTCCGGGTCGATGTCGCTGACGTTCCGCGACCACCGCTTCGAGCCTCCCAAGAACTCCATCGACGAGTGCAAGGAGCGCGACTTCACGTACGCCGCCCCGCTCTTCGTCACGGCCGAGTTCACCAACAACGAGACCGGCGAGATCAAGTCCCAGACCGTCTTCATGGGTGACTTCCCGCTCATGACGAACAAGGGCACCTTCGTCATCAACGGCACCGAGCGTGTCGTGGTGTCCCAGTTGGTCCGTTCCCCCGGTGTCTACTTCGATTCCAGCATCGACAAGACGTCCGACAAGGACATCTTCTCCGCCAAGATCATCCCTTCCCGGGGTGCCTGGCTGGAGATGGAGATCGACAAGCGCGACATGGTCGGTGTCCGTATCGACCGCAAGCGCAAGCAGTCGGTCACCGTGCTGCTCAAGGCGCTCGGCTGGACGACCGAGCAGATCCTCGAGGAGTTCGGCGAGTACGAGTCGATGCGCGCCACCCTGGAGAAGGACCACACCCAGGGCCAGGACGACGCGCTGCTCGACATCTACCGCAAGCTGCGTCCGGGCGAGCCCCCCACGCGTGAGGCCGCGCAGACGCTGCTGGAGAACCTTTACTTCAACCCCAAGCGCTACGACCTCGCCAAGGTCGGCCGCTACAAGGTCAACAAGAAGCTGGGTGCGGACGCCCCGCTCGACGCGGGCATCCTGACCGTCGAGGACATCATCTCGACGATCAAGTACCTGGTGCAGCTCCACGCCGGCGAGTCCGAGACCACCGGTGACAACGGCGACTCGATCGTCGTCGAGACCGACGACATCGACCACTTCGGCAACCGTCGTCTGCGCAGCGTCGGCGAGCTCATCCAGAACCAGGTCCGTACGGGCCTGGCGCGTATGGAGCGCGTCGTCCGCGAGCGCATGACCACCCAGGACGTCGAGGCGATCACGCCGCAGACCCTGATCAACATCCGGCCGGTCGTCGCCTCCATCAAGGAGTTCTTCGGCACCAGCCAGTTGTCGCAGTTCATGGACCAGAACAACCCGCTGTCGGGTCTCACCCACAAGCGCCGTCTGTCGGCGCTGGGCCCGGGTGGTCTCTCCCGTGAGCGGGCCGGCTTCGAGGTCCGTGACGTGCACCCCTCGCACTACGGCCGCATGTGCCCGATCGAGACGCCGGAAGGCCCGAACATCGGCCTGATCGGCTCGCTCGCCTCCTACGGCCGGGTCAACGCGTTCGGTTTCGTCGAGACCCCGTACCGCAAGGTCCGCGACGGCCAGGTCACCGACGAGGTCGACTACCTGACCGCCGACGAGGAGGACCGCTTCGTCATCGCGCAGGCCAACGCCACGCTCGGTGACGACATGCGGTTCGCCGAGGCCCGCGTGCTGGTCCGCCGCCGTGGCGGCGAGGTCGACTACGTCGGCCCCGAGGACGTGGACTACATGGACGTCTCGCCGCGCCAGATGGTGTCGGTCGCGACCGCCATGATCCCCTTCCTCGAGCACGACGACGCCAACCGTGCCCTCATGGGCGCGAACATGATGCGGCAGGCCGTGCCGCTGATCAAGTCCGAGTCCCCGCTCGTCGGCACCGGCATGGAGTACCGCTCCGCCGTCGACGCCGGCGACGTGGTCAAGGCCGAGAAGGCGGGTGTGGTCCAGGAGGTCTCCGCGGACTACATCACCACCGCCAACGACGACGGCACGTACATCACGTACCGCCTGGCCAAGTTCGCCCGCTCCAACCAGGGCACCTCGGTCAACCAGAAGGTCATCGTCAACGAGGGCGACCGGATCATCGAGGGCCAGGTCCTGGCCGACGGTCCGGCCACCGAGAACGGTGAGATGGCCCTCGGCAAGAACCTGCTCGTGGCGTTCATGCCGTGGGAGGGTCACAACTACGAGGACGCGATCATCCTGTCGCAGCGCCTCGTGCAGGACGACGTCCTCTCCTCGATCCACATCGAGGAGCACGAGGTCGACGCCCGTGACACCAAGCTCGGCCCCGAGGAGATCACCCGGGACATCCCGAACGTCTCCGAGGAGGTCCTCGCCGACCTCGACGAGCGCGGCATCATCCGCATCGGTGCCGAGGTCGTCGCCGGTGACATCCTCGTCGGCAAGGTCACGCCCAAGGGCGAGACCGAGCTGACCCCGGAGGAGCGCCTGCTGCGCGCGATCTTCGGTGAGAAGGCCCGTGAGGTCCGTGACACCTCGCTGAAGGTGCCGCACGGCGAGATCGGCAAGGTCATCGGTGTGCGCCTCTTCGACCGCGAGGAGGGCGACGAGCTGCCGCCGGGCGTGAACCAGTTGGTCCGCGTCTACGTCGCGCAGAAGCGCAAGATCACCGACGGTGACAAGCTCGCCGGCCGGCACGGCAACAAGGGTGTCATCTCCAAGATCCTGCCGATCGAGGACATGCCGTTCCTGGAGGACGGCACCCCGGTCGACATCATCCTGAACCCGCTGGGTGTGCCGTCCCGCATGAACCCGGGACAGGTCCTGGAGATCCACCTCGGCTGGCTCGCCAGCCGAGGCTGGGACGTCTCCGGTCTCGCCGACGAGTGGGCCCAGCGCCTGCAGGTCATCGGCGCCGACCAGGTCGACCCCGGCACCAACGTCGCCACCCCGGTCTTCGACGGTGCCCGCGAGGACGAGCTGGCGGGTCTGCTCCAGCACACCATCCCGAACCGGGACGGCGAGCGCATGGTGCTCCCGACCGGCAAGGCGCGGCTGTTCGACGGCCGTAGCGGTGAGCCGTTCCCGGACCCGATCTCGGTCGGCTACATGTACATCCTGAAGCTCCACCACCTGGTCGACGACAAGCTGCACGCCCGCTCGACCGGTCCGTACTCGATGATCACCCAGCAGCCGCTGGGTGGTAAGGCCCAGTTCGGTGGCCAGCGGTTCGGCGAGATGGAGGTGTGGGCACTCGAGGCCTACGGCGCCGCGTACGCCCTCCAGGAGCTGCTCACCATCAAGTCCGACGACGTCACCGGCCGCGTGAAGGTCTACGAGGCCATCGTCAAGGGCGAGAACATCCCGGAACCCGGCATTCCCGAGTCCTTCAAGGTGCTCATCAAGGAAATGCAGTCCCTGTGCCTCAACGTGGAGGTGCTGTCCTCGGACGGCATGTCCATCGAGATGCGCGACACCGACGAGGACGTCTTCCGCGCTGCGGAGGAGCTCGGTATCGACCTGTCGCGGCGCGAGCCGAGCAGCGTCGAAGAGGTCTGACGGGAGTCCGGCGGGGCCCTTGCCCACAGGGCCCCGCCGACCCCCAGGCCCCCGTTTCAGACCACAGACTTAACAACCCTGAGAGGGATTGACGCATAGTGCTCGACGTCAACTTCTTCGATGAGCTCCGGATCGGTCTGGCCACCGCTGACGACATCCGTCAGTGGAGCCACGGCGAGGTCAAGAAGCCCGAGACCATCAACTACCGCACCCTCAAGCCCGAGAAGGACGGACTCTTCTGCGAGAAGATCTTCGGTCCGACCCGGGACTGGGAGTGCTACTGCGGCAAGTACAAGCGCGTTCGCTTCAAGGGCATCATCTGTGAGCGCTGCGGCGTCGAGGTCACCCGCGCCAAGGTGCGCCGTGAGCGGATGGGCCACATCGAACTGGCCGCGCCCGTCACGCACATCTGGTACTTCAAGGGTGTCCCGAGCCGGCTGGGCTACCTGCTCGACCTGGCTCCCAAGGACCTCGAGAAGGTCATCTACTTCGCGGCGTACATGATCACGTACGTCGACGACGAGCGTCGTACCCGCGACCTGCCCTCCCTGGAGGCGCACGTCTCCGTCGAGCGCCAGCAGATCGAGAACCGCCGGGACGCCGACCTGGAGACCCGCGCCAAGAAGCTCGAGACCGACCTGGCCGAGCTGGAGGCCGAGGGCGCCAAGGCCGACGTGCGCCGCAAGGTGCGCGAGGGTGCCGAGCGCGAGATGAAGCAGCTGCGCGACCGTGCGCAGCGCGAGATCGACCGCCTCGACGAGGTGTGGACCCGGTTCAAGAACCTCAAGGTCCAGGACCTCGAGGGCGACGAGCTGCTCTACCGCGAGCTGCGTGACCGCTTCGGCACGTACTTCGACGGCTCGATGGGTGCCGCGGCGCTCCAGAAGCGCCTGGAGTCCTTCGACCTCGACGAGGAGGCCGAGAAGCTCCGCGAGATCATCCGCACGGGCAAGGGCCAGAAGAAGACCCGCGCCCTGAAGCGGCTGAAGGTCGTCTCCGCGTTCCTCCAGACGTCCAACAGCCCCAAGGGCATGGTCCTGGACTGCGTCCCGGTCATCCCGCCGGACCTGCGTCCGATGGTGCAGCTCGACGGTGGCCGCTTCGCGACCTCCGACCTGAACGACCTGTACCGCCGTGTCATCAACCGCAACAACCGCCTGAAGCGGCTTCTCGACCTCGGCGCGCCCGAGATCATCGTGAACAACGAGAAGCGCATGCTCCAGGAGGCCGTCGACGCGCTGTTCGACAACGGCCGCCGCGGCCGCCCGGTCACGGGCCCCGGCAACCGCCCGCTGAAGTCCCTCAGCGACATGCTGAAGGGCAAGCAGGGCCGTTTCCGTCAGAACCTGCTCGGCAAGCGAGTCGACTACTCGGCGCGTTCCGTCATCGTCGTCGGCCCGCAGCTTAAGCTGCACCAGTGCGGTCTGCCCAAGGCGATGGCGCTGGAGCTGTTCAAGCCGTTCGTGATGAAGCGCCTGGTGGACCTGAACCACGCGCAGAACATCAAGAGCGCCAAGCGCATGGTGGAGCGCGGCCGTACGGTCGTGTACGACGTCCTCGAAGAGGTCATCGCCGAGCACCCGGTGCTGCTGAACCGTGCTCCCACCCTGCACCGCCTCGGCATCCAGGCCTTCGAGCCGCAGTTGGTCGAGGGCAAGGCCATCCAGATCCACCCGCTCGTCTGCACCGCGTTCAACGCGGACTTCGACGGTGACCAGATGGCCGTGCACCTGCCGCTGTCCGCGGAGGCGCAGGCCGAGGCCCGCATCCTGATGCTGTCCTCGAACAACATCCTGAAGCCGGCCGACGGCCGCCCGGTGACGATGCCGACCCAGGACATGGTCCTCGGTCTGTTCTTCCTCACCACCGACGGCGAGCTGCGTGACACCAAGGGCGAGGGCCGCGCGTTCGGTTCCACGGCCGAGGCGATCATGGCGTTCGACGCCGGCGAGCTGGCGCTGCAGTCGCAGGTCGACATCCGCTTCCCGGTGGGCACCATCCCGCCGCGCGGCTGGACCCCGCCGGCCCGCGAGGAGGGCGAGCCCGAGTGGCAGCAGGGTGACTCGTTCCGGCTGCGCACGACCCTGGGCCGCGCGCTCTTCAACGAGCTGCTGCCCGAGGACTACCCGTTCGTCGACTACTCGGTGGGCAAGAAGCAGCTCTCCGAGATCGTCAACGACCTGGCCGAGCGCTACCCCAAGGTCATCGTGGCGGCGACGCTCGACAACCTGAAGGCGGCCGGCTTCTTCTGGGCGACCCGTTCCGGTGTCACCGTGGCCATCTCCGACGTCGTCGTCCCCGAGGCGAAGAAGGAGATCGTCAAGGGTTACGAGGCGCAGGACGAGAAGGTCCAGAAGCAGTACGAGCGCGGTCTGATCACCAAGGAAGAGCGCACGCAGGAGCTCATCGCGATCTGGACCAAGGCGACCAACGAGGTCGCCGAGGCGATGAACGAGAACTTCCCCAAGACCAACCCCATCTTCATGATGGTCGACTCGGGTGCCCGAGGAAACATGATGCAGATGAGGCAGATCGCGGGTATGCGCGGTCTGGTGTCGAACGCGAAGAACGAGACCATCCCGCGTCCGATCAAGGCCTCGTTCCGTGAGGGTCTGTCCGTGCTGGAGTACTTCATCTCCACGCACGGTGCCCGTAAGGGTCTGGCGGACACCGCCCTGCGTACCGCCGACTCGGGTTACCTCACCCGTCGTCTGGTCGACGTCTCGCAGGACGTCATCATCCGCGAGGAGGACTGCGGCACCGAGCGCGGTCTCAAGCTCGTCATCGCGGAGCGGGGCGCGGACGGTGTGCTGCGCAAGGCGGAGGACGTCGAGACGTCCGTGTACGCGCGCTGCCTCGCCGAGGACATCGTCGTCGACGGCAAGGTGCTGGCCCCGGCCGGCACCGACCTGGGCGACGTGCTCATCGACGAGCTGGTCAGGCACGGCGTCGAGGAGGTCAAGACCCGCTCGGTCCTGACCTGCGAGTCCGCCGTCGGCACCTGCGCGATGTGCTACGGCCGTTCGCTGGCCACCGGCAAGCTGGTCGACATCGGTGAGGCGGTCGGCATCATCGCCGCCCAGTCCATCGGTGAGCCCGGCACCCAGCTGACGATGCGTACCTTCCACACCGGTGGTGTGGCCGGTGACGACATCACGCAGGGTCTGCCGCGTGTCGTCGAGCTGTTCGAGGCCCGTACGCCCAAGGGTGTCGCCCCGATCTCCGAGGCCTCCGGCCGCGTCCGGATCGAGGAGACCGAGAAGACGAAGAAGCTCGTCGTCACCCCGGACGACGGCAGCGACGAGACGGCGTTCCCGATCTCCAAGCGCGCCAAGGTCCTGGTCCGCGAGGGCGACCACGTCGAGGTCGGCCAGCAGCTCACCGTGGGTGCCACCAACCCGCACGACGTGCTGCGCATCCTGGGTCAGCGTGCCGTCCAGGTCCACCTGGTCGGCGAGGTCCAGAAGGTGTACAACTCGCAGGGCGTGTCGATCCACGACAAGCACATCGAGATCATCATCCGGCAGATGCTGCGCCGTGTGACGATCATCGAATCCGGCGACGCCGAGCTGCTGCCCGGCGAGCTGGTCGAGCGCTCCCGCTTCGAGCAGGAGAACCGTCGTGTGGTCCAGGAGGGCGGTCACCCGGCCTCCGGTCGTCCGCAACTGATGGGTATCACCAAGGCCTCGCTGGCGACGGAGTCCTGGCTGTCGGCCGCCTCCTTCCAGGAGACGACCCGAGTCCTGACGGATGCGGCGATCAACGCCAAGTCCGACAGCCTCATCGGCCTCAAGGAGAACGTCATCATCGGTAAGCTCATCCCGGCCGGTACGGGTCTGTCCCGCTACCGCAACATCCGGGTCGAGCCGACCGAGGAGGCCAAGGCCGCGATGTACTCGGCCGTCGGCTACGACGACATCGACTACTCGCCGTTCGGTACCGGCTCCGGCCAGGCCGTTCCGCTGGAGGACTACGACTACGGTCCGTACAACCAGTAAGCGAGCATGAGCCGGAGGGCGGCCATCCCGTTGACGGGGTGGCCGCCCTCCGGCGTGCGGGGCGGGACCCTGGGGGCCGGACGGCCGGCGACGGGCGGAGCGGGACCCTGGGCGCCCGGGAGGGCGCTGAGCGGCGTCCTGACGTGCGCGCAGCGGCCGGTCCCGGCGGGATGGTCCGGTCGTCCGACCACCGATCCGCGACCGCGTGGGGCCCCCGCGGGCCTGCTGTCAAGGTCCGGCGTGTCGGCGTGGACCCCATTTGTTTTGACCACAGCCAATGAGGTAGGTACGCTCAGACCTTGTGCCTGGGGTGTGCCCTGGCTCCTGTGCGTGCCTGTGAACCGCATGGCGAGCCGTGAGCGGCCACCGTGATCTGCGCCCTTTCCGCCTCGCGGCGGGAGTCCGGCGGGTTCGACACACCCGACCGCGTGGGTCGGCGACGTTCCAGGTTAGCTTTACCTATCGGCACACAGAAACCGGAGAAGTAGTGCCTACGATCCAGCAGCTGGTCCGTAAGGGCCGGCAGGACAAGGTCGAGAAGAACAAGACGCCCGCACTCGAGGGTTCCCCTCAGCGTCGTGGTGTCTGCACGCGCGTGTTCACGACCACCCCGAAGAAGCCGAACTCGGCCCTGCGTAAGGTCGCGCGTGTGCGTCTGACCAGCGGGATCGAGGTCACCGCCTACATTCCGGGTGAGGGACACAACCTGCAGGAGCACTCCATCGTGCTCGTGCGCGGCGGCCGTGTGAAGGACCTGCCCGGTGTTCGCTACAAGATCATCCGCGGTTCGCTCGACACCCAGGGTGTCAAGAACCGCAAGCAGGCCCGCAGCCGCTACGGCGCCAAGAAGGAGAAGTAAGAATGCCTCGTAAGGGCCCCGCCCCGAAGCGCCCGGTCATCATCGACCCGGTCTACGGTTCTCCTCTTGTCACGTCGCTGATCAACAAGGTGCTGCTGAACGGCAAGCGCTCCACCGCCGAGCGCATCGTGTACGGCGCCATGGAGGGTCTGCGCGAGAAGACCAGCAACGACCCGGTCATCACGCTCAAGCGCGCTCTCGAGAACATCAAGCCGACCATCGAGGTCAAGTCCCGCCGTGTCGGTGGCGCCACCTACCAGGTCCCGGTCGAGGTAAAGCCCGGCCGTGCCAACACCCTGGCGCTGCGCTGGCTCGTCGGTTACTCCCGCGCCCGTCGCGAGAAGACCATGACCGAGCGTCTGCTGAACGAGCTCCTCGACGCGTCCAACGGCCTCGGCGCCGCTGTGAAGAAGCGTGAGGACACCCACAAGATGGCCGAGTCCAACAAGGCCTTCGCGCACTACCGCTGGTAGTCGCTACCCACATCGAGACCGAGAGAAGACTGAAGCCTTATGGCTACCACTTCACTTGACCTGGCCAAGGTCCGCAACATCGGGATCATGGCCCACATCGACGCGGGCAAGACGACCACCACCGAGCGGATCCTGTTCTACACCGGTGTGTCGTACAAGATCGGTGAGGTCCACGACGGCGCTGCGACCATGGACTGGATGGAGCAGGAGCAGGAGCGTGGCATCACGATCACCTCTGCTGCCACCACCTGTCACTGGCCGCTGGAGGACGTCGACCACACCATCAACATCATCGACACCCCGGGTCACGTCGACTTCACCGTCGAGGTGGAGCGCTCGCTGCGCGTCCTCGACGGTGCCGTGACGGTGTTCGACGGTGTCGCCGGCGTGGAGCCGCAGTCCGAGACCGTGTGGCGTCAGGCGGACCGCTACGGCGTCCCGCGCATCTGCTTCGTCAACAAGCTCGACCGCACCGGTGCCGAGTTCCACCGCTGCGTCGACATGATCTCTGACCGCCTCGGCGCTCAGCCGATCGTCATGCAGCTCCCGATCGGTGCCGAGGCCGACTTCAAGGGCGTCGTCGACCTCGTGACGATGAAGGCCCTGGTCTGGTCCGCCGAGGCCACCAAGGGCGAGATGTACGACACCGTCGACATCCCGGCCACGCACACCGAGGCTGCCGAGGAGTGGCGCGGCAAGCTGCTCGAGGCCGTCGCGGAGAACGACGAAGAGATCATGGAGCTGTACCTGGAGGGCGAGGAGCCTTCCGTGGAGCAGCTCTACGCCGCGATCCGTCGTATCACCATCGCCTCCGGCAAGGGCACCGGCACCACGGTGACCCCGGTGTTCTGCGGCACCGCGTTCAAGAACAAGGGCGTCCAGCCCCTGCTCGACGCGGTCGTGCGCTACCTGCCGTCCCCGGTCGACATCGAGGCCATCGAGGGCCACGACGTCAAGGACCCGGAGACGGTCGTCAAGCGCAAGCCGTCCGACGAGGAGCCGCTGTCGGCGCTGGCGTTCAAGATCATGAGCGACCCGCACCTCGGCAAGCTCACCTTCGTCCGCGTGTACTCCGGCCGCCTGGAGTCCGGCACCTCGGTGCTGAACTCCGTCAAGGGCAAGAAGGAGCGCATCGGCAAGATCTACCGCATGCACGCGAACAAGCGTGAGGAGATCGACTCGGTGGGCGCCGGCGACATCGTCGCGGTCATGGGCCTGAAGCAGACCACGACCGGCGAGACGCTGTGCGACGACAAGCAGCCGGTGATCCTGGAGTCCATGGACTTCCCGGCGCCGGTCATCCAGGTCGCCATCGAGCCCAAGTCGAAGGGCGACCAGGAGAAGCTGGGCATCGCGATCCAGCGCCTGGCCGAGGAGGACCCGTCCTTCCAGGTCCACTCGGACGAGGAGACCGGCCAGACCATCATCGGTGGCATGGGCGAGCTGCACCTCGAGGTGCTGGTCGACCGTATGCGCCGTGAGTTCAAGGTCGAGGCCAACGTCGGTAAGCCGCAGGTGGCCTACCGTGAGACGATCCGCAAGGCCGTCGAGCGCGTCGACTACACCCACAAGAAGCAGACCGGTGGTACCGGTCAGTTCGCGAAGGTGCAGATCGGCATCGAGCCGCTCGAGGCCGGCGACACCTCGTACGAGTTCGTGAACAAGGTGACCGGCGGCCGCATCCCGAAGGAGTACATCCCTTCGGTGGACGCCGGTGCGCAGGAGGCCATGCAGTTCGGCATCCTCGCCGGTTACGAGATGACCGGCGTGCGCGTCATCCTCCACGACGGCGCCTACCACGAGGTCGACTCCTCCGAGCTCGCCTTCAAGATCGCCGGTTCGCAGGCCTTCAAGGAGGCCGCGCGCAAGGCCAGCCCCGTGCTGCTCGAGCCGATGATGGCCGTAGAGGTCACCACGCCCGAGGACTACATGGGTGAGGTCATCGGCGACATCAACTCCCGCCGTGGTCAGATCCAGGCCATGGAGGAGCGGGCTGGTGCCCGCGTCGTGAAGGGCCTCGTGCCCCTGTCGGAGATGTTCGGCTACGTGGGCGACCTCCGCAGCAAGACGTCGGGTCGCGCAAGCTACTCGATGCAGTTCGACTCCTACGCCGAGGTTCCGCGGAACGTCGCCGAGGAGATCATCGCGAAGGCCAAGGGCGAGTAACGCACCGCGTTAACACGCCGTAGGCTTGACTCCGGAGCCTCATGGGGCAAACAACCGCAAACACGGATGTTCGCCCCGGGTTCCGGGCCTTTACAGCAAAGATCACCTGGCGCCGATGAAGTAAGGCGTACAGAACCACTCCACAGGAGGACCCCAGTGGCGAAGGCGAAGTTCGAGCGGACTAAGCCGCACGTCAACATCGGCACCATCGGTCACATCGACCACGGTAAGACGACCCTCACGGCCGCCATTACCAAGGTGCTGCACGACGCGTACCCGGACCTGAACGAGGCCACCCCGTTCGACAACATCGACAAGGCGCCCGAGGAGCGTCAGCGCGGTATCACCATCTCCATCGCGCACGTCGAGTACCAGACCGAGGCGCGTCACTACGCCCACGTCGACTGCCCTGGTCACGCGGACTACATCAAGAACATGATCACCGGTGCCGCGCAGATGGATGGCGCGATCCTGGTGGTCGCCGCCACCGACGGCCCGATGCCGCAGACCAAGGAGCACGTGCTCCTGGCCCGTCAGGTCGGCGTCCCCTACATCGTCGTCGCCCTGAACAAGGCCGACATGGTGGACGACGAGGAGATCCTGGAGCTCGTCGAGCTCGAGGTTCGTGAGCTCCTCTCCGAGTACGAGTTCCCCGGCGACGACCTCCCGGTCGTCAAGGTGTCCGCTCTGAAGGCCCTTGAGGGCGAGAAGGAGTGGGTGGACTCGGTCCTCAACCTGATGAGCGCCGTCGACGAGTCGATCCCGCAGCCGGAGCGCGAGGTCGACAAGCCGTTCCTCATGCCGATCGAGGACGTCTTCACGATCACCGGTCGCGGTACGGTCGTCACCGGCCGTATCGAGCGTGGTGTCCTGAAGGTCAACGAGACCGTCGACATCATCGGCATCAAGACCGAGAAGACCACCACCACGGTCACCGGTATCGAGATGTTCCGCAAGCTGCTCGACGAGGGCCAGGCCGGTGAGAACGTCGGTCTGCTCCTCCGTGGCATCAAGCGCGAGGACGTCGAGCGCGGCCAGGTCATCATCAAGCCGGGCTCGGTCACCCCGCACACCGAGTTCGAGGCGCAGGCCTACATCCTGTCCAAGGACGAGGGTGGCCGCCACACGCCGTTCTTCAACAACTACCGTCCGCAGTTCTACTTCCGGACGACGGACGTGACCGGCGTGGTGACCCTCCCCGAGGGCACCGAGATGGTCATGCCGGGTGACAACACCGAGATGACGGTGGCGCTCATCCAGCCCGTCGCCATGGAAGAGGGCCTGAAGTTCGCCATCCGTGAGGGTGGTCGCACGGTGGGCGCCGGCCAGGTCACCAAGATCCTGAAGTAAGCTCCGCTTGCTCCAGGTCACCTGCTGACCTAGGGGAGGCCCGTACGACTCCGGTCGTACGGGCCTCCTCTGCGTGTGCCCCGAAACTATTCGGCGCGTACGACCCGTTCCCCCCGCGGTTCCCGGCACCCACTATTTGTCATGCCACTGACCAAATAGGTGCTGGAGGGGTGACACATGTCGTCTGCGCACGTCAGCCGCAGGACGGTAGTGGGCGGGTCGGTCCTGAGCGCCGGACTGGCCGCGCTGCCGGTGGGAACGCCGGGGACCGTGTCGGCCGCGGGGGAGGGGCCACGGGTGACGGACCCGGGGGCGTACATCTCCTTCACGGACGGCGTGTTCTCCCTCGTCGGCGCGCCCGTGGTGGTCAGCCCCGAGGACCACCCCGGCGTCGTCCGCGTCGCCGGTGACCTCCGGGACGACCTCGCCCGGGTGACGGGCGTGCGCCCGGGCGCCGCCCTCGGCCGCTTCCCGGTCCTGCTCGGCACGATCGGCCGCAGCCCACTGATCGACGGGCTGATCCGCTCCGGGAAGCTGGACGTCACGGGCGTGCGCGGGAAGTGGGAGACCTCGCTCCAGACGGTCGTGGACCGGCCGCTGCCCGGCGTGGAGCGGGCGTTCGTGATCGCGGGCAGCGATCCGCGGGGGACCGTCTTCGGGGCGTACGACGTCTCGTACGGCATCGGCGTCTCGCCCTGGCACTGGTGGGACGACGTGCCGCCGGCCCGGCGCGACGCGGTGTGGGTGAAGGCCGGCCGCTTCACCCAGGGGACCCCGGTGGTGCGGTACCGCGGGATCTTCGTCAACGACGAGAACCCGGCACTCGGCACCTGGGCGCCGGCGTACTTCGGACCCGGGAAGGCGCCCGGTCACCCCAACGGCTTCAACGCCGACTTCTACGCCAAGGTGTTCGAGGTGCTGCTGCGCCTGAAGGGCAACTACCTGTGGCCGGCGGTCTGGGGCCGGGCCTTCGCGGAGGACGACCCGGAGAACCACCGGCGGGCGGCCGAGTACGGCATCGTCATGGGCACCTCGCACGAGGCGCCGATGATGCGGGGCATCGAGGAGTGGAACCGGCACGCCGGCTCCGGGACGGACCCCTACGGGGGCAACGGCGAATGGTCCTACCGCCGCAACGCGGAAGCCGTCCGCCGGTACTGGCGCGCCGGCATCCAGCGCATGGCCGACCAGGGCTTCGAGGGCGTGGTGACCCTCGGGATGCGGGGCAACGGCGACACCGGCCTCCCCGACGGCGACGGCATCGAACTGATGCAGCAGATCATCGCCGACCAGCGCCGCATCATCGAGGAGGTGACCGGACGGCCGGCGTCCGAGACCCCGCAGGTGTGGACGCTGTACAAGGAGGTGCAGCGCTACTGGGACCGGGGCCTGCGCGCACCCGGCGACGTCACCGTGGTCCTCACCGACGACAACTGGGGCAACATCCGCAAGCACCCGGACGGTCCCCGCGCCGGCGGCTACGGCCTCTACTACCACTTCGACTACGTCGGCGCCGGCCGCAACTACAAGTGGGTCGACACGGCGAACCTGCGCAACGTCCTGGACCAGCTCCACCAGGCCCACGCCTACGGCAACCACGGCCTGTGGGTGGCCAACGTCGGCGACCTCAAGGGCAACGAACTGCCCACCGAGTTCTTCCTGACGTACGCCTGGAACCCCGCCGCCCGGCCCCCGGAGCGCCTGGCGGAGTGGGAGGAGCGCTACGCCCGCCAGAACTTCGGCGACGCCCAGGCGCGGCAGATCGCCTCGCTCCTGGCGGATTACGGCCGGCTCCAGGCCCGCCGCAAACCCGAACTCCTCAACCGCCGGATCACCGGATCCGGCGGGACGGTGGTCAATGACGACCGGCAGAGCCCGTACTACTTCGCACACCGGGAGCTGGAGCGGGTCACCGCCGAGTGGCGGGAACTGGGCCGCCGCGCGCAGGACATCGAGCGCCGGCTGCCCGCTCGGCTGCGGGACGCCTGGTTCCAACTGGCCGGTTACGCGGTGACGGCCACCGCGAACCTGTACGCGCTGCGGGAGGCCGAGTTCACCAACCTGCTCCACGCCCGGCAGGGCCGCTCCACCGCCAACGACCGCGCGGCACGGGCGGAAGCGGCGCTGGCCCGCGATCTCGCGCTGGCCGACCGCTTCAACTCCGCGGTGGCGGACGGGAAATGGCGGGGCTTCCAGACCCAGCCGCACATCGACTACGGGGACGTGGACCGGTACGGGCCCGACGCGGGCTGGCAGCAGCCGGAGAAGGACAACGTCGCCCTGCCCGACGTGCTCTTCCCGGCCGTCCGGCGCATCGAGGTGCCACAGGCGGCGGAGCTGGGCGTCTCGGTCGACGGTGCGGAGGACGCGGGGGAGTGGTGGCCGGGAGGCGCCGCGCACGGCGGGGAGGCGGTGCTGCCGTCGTTCAGCCCGTACCAGACCCGCCCCCGGCAGTACGTGGAGATCTTCAACCGGGGCCGGACCCCCTTCACCTACGAGGTGCGGACGTCGGCGCCCTGGCTGCGCGTGGACCGCCCGCACGGCCGGGTCGGACAGCAGGTCCGGCTGGAGGTGGACGTGGACTGGACGCGGGCCCCCACGGGCCGCGCGGAGGCGACGCTGACCGTGACCGGAGCCGGTTCCTCCGTGCCGGTGCGCTGCGTGAGGGACCGGCCGGCGCCGAGCGAGCTGCGGGGATTCGTCGAGGCCGGCGGATACGTGGCGATCGACGCCGAGCACCACGACCGCGCGGTCGGCCCGTGGCGCCGGTTGGACGGCATCGGACGTACGGGCGCGGGCATGACCCCCTGGCCGGTGACCGCGGCCCGCCGCACCCCCGGCGGCTCCTCCCCGCACCTGGAGTACGAGGTCACCCTCCTGGCGGAGCCCGGCACCGAGGTGACGGTCTGGGCCCACCTCTCCCCCCGCAACCCGTCCCTGCCCGGAACGGCGGGCCTGCGCTACGGCATCTCGCTCGACGACGGCCCCGTCCGCACCGTGGACATCACCGAGGGCGCCGACGACGGCACGCTGAACGCGGTCTGGGCCCGGCACACCTCGGACAACATCAACGCGACGGCCACCCGGCACACGCTGACGAGGACCGGAGCCCAGCCGCTGAGGTTCTGGATGGTCGACCCGACGGTGGTGCTCCAACGCCTGCTGATCGACACGGGCGGCCTGCCGGCCCTGTATCTGGGCCCGTTGGAGAGCCGGCGGGTGCGGAACGGCTGACGGACCACCGGCGCGTCCGGACCGGGGGACCGGCCGTTCCGGGTTTGACCTACGTCACTCTCGGGGTAATCTCTTCCGCTCGATTGGCGGAGCCCCGGTCTTGTGTGGCAGACTGTCCGAGTTGCTCGGTCGAGTGTTGATGCTGCGCGCCTCCCGCCGGGAGGACCGGAAGCGAGTCCCACAGTACTCGTCGTCCTAACTGCCACCACGGCAGCGCTGGGACGGACGTACGGGAATCTTTCGGGAAGTGCAGTGCGGCAACGGCCAGGCATCCGGTGGGCCTTCCGCCCCCGGCCTACGGTTCCGGAAGGGCCGTGTGCATTCCCCCGCAGGGATGTTCGAACAAGGGACATCCGTGTCAGCGGGAACGCGACACGCCCGACCGCGTGGGTCGGAAGGAAGGATACGGAACCACCGGGTTCCAGAGCGTGAGAAGAGACAGGACTACTGAGTAGCCATGGCGGGACAGAAGATCCGCATTCGGCTCAAGGCCTACGACCACGAGGTCATCGACTCTTCGGCGAAGAAGATCGTCGAGACGGTGACGCGCACGGGTGCGTCGGTCGCGGGCCCGGTGCCGCTGCCCACTGAGAAGAACGTGTACTGCGTCATCAAGTCGCCGCACAAGTACAAGGACTCGCGCGAGCACTTCGAGATGCGCACGCACAAGCGCCTGATCGACATCCTCGACCCGACGCCCAAGACCGTTGACTCTCTGATGCGACTCGACCTCCCGGCCGGTGTCGACATCGAGATCAAGCTCTGAGGCCGGGTGATCTGAGAGATGACTAAGCAGATCAAGGGCATCCTGGGCGAGAAGCTCGGCATGACGCAGGTGTGGGACGAGAACAACCGTGTTGTTCCGGTCACCGTCGTCAAGGCCGGCCCCAACGTCGTCACCCAGGTTCGTACGAACGATGTCGACGGCTACGAGTCGGTCCAGATCGCCTTCGGCGAGATCGACCCGCGCAAGGTGAACAAGCCCCTCAAGGGCCACTTCGCCAAGGCCGACGTCACTCCCCGCCGCCACCTCGTCGAGATCCGCACCGCGGACGCCTCCGAGTACACGCTGGGCCAGGAGATCACCGCTGAGGTGTTCGAGGCCGGCGTGAAGGTCGACGTGACCGGCAAGAGCAAGGGCAAGGGCTTCGCCGGTGTCATGAAGCGTCACAACTTCAAGGGCCTCGGCGCCGGACACGGCACCCAGCGCAAGCACCGCTCCCCCGGCTCCATCGGTGGCTGTGCCACCCCGGGCCGTGTGTTCAAGGGCCTCCGTATGGCGGGTCGCATGGGCAACGAGCGGGTCACCACCCAGAACCTGACCGTCCACGCCGTTGACGCGGAGAAGGGTCTGCTGCTCATCAAGGGCGCGGTTCCCGGTCCGAACGGCGGCCTCGTCCTGGTCCGCACCGCGGCCAAGGGGGCCTGAGGTAACCGATGAGCACTGTTGACATCCTTTCGCCGGCGGGCGACAAGGCCGGTACCGTCGAGCTCCCCGCGGAGATCTTCGACGTGGAAAAGATCAGCATTCCGCTGATCCACCAGGTCGTCGTCGCGCAGCTGGCCGCTGCCCGCCAGGGCACCCACAAGACCAAGAGGCGTGGCGAGGTCCGCGGCGGTGGCAAGAAGCCGTACCGCCAGAAGGGCACCGGTCGCGCCCGTCAGGGCTCGACCCGCGCGCCGCAGTTCGCCGGTGGTGGCGTCGTGCACGGTCCCGTGCCGCGTGACTACTCGCAGCGCACCCCGAAGAAGATGAAGGCCGCGGCCCTGCGCCACGCCCTCACCGACCGGGCGCGTCACAACCGCATCCACGTCGTCTCCGGCGTGATCGAGGGCGCGAACCCCAGCACGAAGGCCGCCAGGAGCCTGTTCGGCAAGATCTCGGAGCGCAAGAACCTGCTCCTGGTCGTCGAGCGCGCCGACGAGGCCGCGTGGCTGTCCGCCCGCAACCTGCCCCAGGTCCACATCCTGGAGCCGGGCCAGCTGAACACGTACGACGTTCTCGTCTCGGACGACGTGGTCTTCACCCAGGCCGCTTTCGAGTCCTTCGTGTCCGGCCCGAAGGCCACTGACACCGAAGGGAGCGAGGTCTGATGGCCATCCGTCACCCCGCTATCGCCTCGAAGGCCGCCAAGGCAGCCAAGGCCGCGCGCGTCGCCAAGGCGCGCCGTCACGCCGCCGAGGGCAAGAACACGGTCGAGACCCCGCTGAGCAAGTCCTTCACGGACCCCCGTGACGTGCTGCTCAAGCCGGTCGTCTCCGAGAAGAGCTACGCGCTCCTCGACGAGAACAAGTACACGTTCATCGTCGCCCCGGGCGCCAACAAGACCCAGATCAAGCAGGCCGTCCAGGCGGTCTTCGACGTCAAGGTCACCGGGGTCAACACGATCAACCGCCAGGGCAAGCGCAAGCGCACGAAGACCGGTTTCGGTCAGCGTGCCGGCAGCAAGCGCGCGATCGTGACCCTCGCCGAGGGCGACCGTATCGACATCTTCGGCGGTCCGACCGCCTGAGGGCGGTCCGGATCGTCCGATATCGGACGAGGACTGAGAAATGGGAATCCGCAAGTACAAGCCGACTACGCCGGGCCGTCGTGGCGCCAGCGTCGCCGACTTCGTCGAGGTCACGCGGTCCACGCCGGAGAAGTCGCTGGTCCGTCCCCTGCACAGCAAGGGCGGCCGTAACAACGCCGGTCGTGTGACCGTTCGCCACCAGGGTGGCGGACACAAGCGCGCCTACCGTGTGATCGACTTCCGTCGTCACGACAAGGACGGCGTGCCGGCCAAGGTCGCGCACATCGAGTACGACCCCAACCGCACCGCGCGCATCGCGCTGCTGCACTACGCGGACGGCGAGAAGCGCTACATCCTCGCCCCGCGTAACCTCCAGCAGGGCGACACCGTGGAGAACGGTCCCGGGGCCGACATCAAGCCGGGCAACAACCTGGCCCTCCGCAACATCCCGGTCGGTACCACGATCCACGCGATCGAGCTCCGTCCCGGTGGCGGTGCCAAGTTCGCCCGCTCCGCCGGTACCTCCGTGCAGCTCCTCGCGAAGGAGGGCGCCTACGCCCACCTGCGCATGCCGTCCGGTGAGATCCGTCTGGTCGACGTGCGCTGCCGCGCCACCGTCGGCGAGGTCGGCAACGCCGAGCAGAGCAACATCAACTGGGGCAAGGCGGGCCGCAAGCGGTGGCTGGGCGTTCGCCCGACCGTCCGTGGTGTCGTCATGAACCCGGTCGACCACCCGCACGGTGGTGGTGAGGGCCGGACCTCCGGTGGCCGCCACCCCGTGTCCCCGTGGGGCAAGAAGGAAGGCCGTACTCGTTCGCCCAAGAAGGCGTCGAACAAGTACATCGTCCGCCGCCGCAAGACGAACAAGAAGCGCTAAGGACGGGTTGAGATGCCTCGTAGCTTGAAGAAGGGGCCCTTCGTCGACGACCACCTGATCAAGAAGGTGGACTCGCAGAACGAAGCCGGCACCAAGAACGTCATCAAGACCTGGTCCCGTCGCTCGATGATCGTCCCGGCGATGCTCGGCCACACGATCGCGGTGCACAACGGCAAGACCCACATCCCGGTGTTCGTCACCGAGTCGATGGTCGGCCACAAGCTCGGCGAGTTCTCGCCGACGCGCACCTTCCGGGGCCACGTCAAGGATGACCGGAAGTCGAAGCGCCGCTAGCAGCGGATCGCATTCAGACACGTAAGTAACTGAAGGGACAACCATGGAAGCCAGGGCCCAGGCGCGGTACATCCGCGTCACGCCCATGAAGGCCCGCCGCGTGGTGGACCTCATCCGTGGCATGGACGCCACGGAGGCCCAGGCCGTCCTGCGATTCGCTCCGCAGGCCGCCTCCGTGCCGGTCGGCAAGGTGCTCGACAGCGCCATCGCCAACGCCGCGCACAACTACGACCACACCGACGTCGACAGCCTCGTCATTTCCGAGGCCTACGTCGACGAGGGCCCGACCCTGAAGCGGTTCCGTCCGCGTGCCCAGGGCCGTGCCTACCGGATCCGCAAGCGGACCAGCCACATCACCGTGGTCGTCAGCAGCAAGGAAGGAACCCGGTAATGGGCCAGAAGGTAAACCCGCACGGGTTCCGGCTCGGTGTCACGACCGACTTCAAGTCGCGTTGGTACGCCGACAAGCTGTACAAGGACTACGTCAAGGAAGACGTCGCCATCCGTCGGATGATGACGTCCGGCATGGAGCGCGCCGGCATCTCCAAGGTGGAGATCGAGCGCACCCGTGACCGCGTGCGTGTGGACATCCACACCGCTCGTCCGGGCATCGTCATCGGCCGCCGTGGCGCCGAGGCCGACCGCATCCGCGGTGACCTCGAGAAGCTCACGGGCAAGCAGGTCCAGCTGAACATCCTCGAGGTCAAGAACCCCGAGACCGATGCCCAGCTGGTCGCCCAGGCCGTCGCCGAGCAGCTCTCCTCCCGCGTCTCCTTCCGTCGGGCCATGCGCAAGAGCATGCAGTCCGCCATGAAGGCCGGCGCCAAGGGCATCAAGATCCAGTGCGGTGGCCGCCTCGGTGGCGCCGAGATGTCCCGCTCGGAGTTCTACCGCGAGGGCCGCGTGCCCCTGCACACGCTCCGCGCGAACGTGGACTACGGCTTCTTCGAGGCCAAGACGACCTTCGGCCGCATCGGTGTGAAGGTCTGGATCTACAAGGGCGATGTCAAGAACATCGCTGAGGTCCGCGCCGAGAACGCCGCTGCCCGTGCGGGTAACCGCCCGGCCCGCGGTGGCGCCGACCGCCCGGCCCGTGGTGGCCGCGGTGGCGAGCGTGGCGGGCGCGGTCGCAAGCCGCAGCAGGCTGCCGGCGCCGAGGCCCCCAAGGCCGAGGCTCCCGCGTCCGCTCCGGCTGAGAGCACCGGAACGGAGGCCTGACCGACATGCTGATCCCCCGTAGGGTCAAGCACCGCAAGCAGCACCACCCGAAGCGCCGCGGTCAGGCCAAGGGTGGTACGACGGTCGCGTTCGGCGAGTACGGCATTCAGGCCCTCACGCCGGCGTACGTGACCAACCGCCAGATCGAGGCGGCTCGTATCGCGATGACCCGCCACATCAAGCGTGGCGGCAAGGTCTGGATCAACATCTACCCGGACCGCCCGCTGACCAAGAAGCCCGCCGAGACCCGCATGGGTTCCGGTAAGGGTTCCCCCGAGTGGTGGATCGCGAACGTGCACCCGGGCCGGGTGATGTTCGAACTGTCCTACCCGAACGAGAAGATCGCCCGTGAGGCGCTTACTCGCGCAGCCCACAAGCTGCCGATGAAGTGCCGGATCGTCAAGCGCGAGGCAGGTGAAGCGTGATGTCGGCCGGTACCAAGGCGTCCGAGCTGCGCGAACTGGGTGACGAGGAGCTGCTGAACAAGCTCCGCGAAGCCAAGGAAGAGCTGTTCAACCTCCGCTTCCAGGCGGCGACGGGTCAGCTCGAGAACCACGGTCGGCTCAAGGCCGTCCGCAAGGACATCGCGCGGATCTACACCCTGATGCGTGAGCGCGAGCTGGGCATCGAGACGGTGGAGAGCGCCTGATGAGCGAGAGCAACGTGACTGAGCAGAACACCGAAGCGCGCGGTTTCCGCAAGACCCGTGAGGGTCTGGTCGTCAGCGACAAGATGGACAAGACCGTCGTCGTCGCCGTCGAGGACCGTGTCAAGCACGCGCTGTACGGCAAGGTCATCCGCCGTACGAACAAGCTCAAGGCCCACGACGAGCAGAACGCCGCGGGTGTCGGCGACCGCGTCCTCCTCATGGAGACCCGGCCGCTGTCCGCGACGAAGCGCTGGCGCGTCGTCGAGATCCTCGAGAAGGCCAAGTAATTCCTGCGGGCAAACCCGCAGGTCAGTTCCGCCAGGCTCGGCAGGGGTCCTCACCTGAGGCCCCTGCCGGGAACCGGCAGACGATCAGGAGATAGACGTGATCCAGCAGGAGTCGCGACTGCGCGTCGCCGACAACACTGGTGCGAAGGAAATCCTTTGCATCCGTGTGCTCGGTGGCTCCGGTCGCCGCTACGCGGGCATCGGTGACGTCATCGTCGCCACCGTCAAGGACGCGATCCCCGGTGGCAACGTGAAGAAGGGTGACGTCGTCAAGGCGGTCATCGTTCGCACCGTCAAGGAGCGCCGCCGTCCGGACGGCTCGTACATCCGCTTCGACGAGAACGCCGCCGTCATTCTGAAGAACGACGGTGACCCTCGCGGCACCCGCATCTTCGGCCCGGTCGGGCGCGAGCTGCGCGAGAAGAAGTTCATGAAGATCATCTCGCTGGCTCCGGAGGTGCTGTAAGCATGAAGATCAAGAAGGGCGACCTGGTCCAGGTCATCACCGGCAAGGACAAGGGCAAGCAGGGCAAGGTCATTGCCGCTTACCCGCGCGAGGACCGCGTCCTGGTCGAGGGTGTCAACCGGGTCAAGAAGCACACCAAGGCCGGCCCCACCGCCAGCGGTTCCCAGGCCGGCGGCATCGTGACCACCGAGGCCCCGATCCACGTCTCCAACGTTCAGTTGGTCGTGGAGAAGGACGGCGACAAGGTCGTCACGCGCGTCGGTTACCGCTTCGACGACGAGGGCAACAAGATCCGCGTTGCCAAGCGGACGGGTGAGGACATCTGATGGCTACCACCACGACTCCGCGTCTGAAGCAGAAGTACCGCGAGGAGATCGCGGGCAAGCTGCGTGACGAGTTCAAGTACGAGAACGTCATGCAGATCCCCGGCCTCGTCAAGATCGTGGTCAACATGGGTGTGGGCGATGCCGCCCGCGACTCCAAGCTGATCGACGGCGCCATCCGCGACCTCACCACGATCACCGGTCAGAAGCCGGCCGTCACCAAGGCCCGCAAGTCCATCGCGCAGTTCAAGCTGCGTGAGGGTCAGCCGATCGGTGCCCATGTCACGCTTCGTGGCGACCGCATGTGGGAGTTCCTGGACCGCACCCTGTCGCTCGCGCTGCCGCGCATCCGCGACTTCCGTGGTCTGTCCCCCAAGCAGTTCGACGGCCGTGGCAACTACACCTTCGGTCTCACGGAGCAGGTCATGTTCCACGAGATCGACCAGGACAAGATCGACCGTGTCCGGGGTATGGACATCACCGTGGTCACCACGGCGACCAACGACGCTGAGGGCCGCGCGCTCCTTCGTCACCTCGGCTTCCCGTTCAAGGAGGCGTGAGCGAGATGGCGAAGAAGGCTCTGATCGCTAAGGCTGCTCGCAAGCCGAAGTTCGGTGTGCGTGGCTACACCCGCTGCCAGCGTTGTGGCCGCCCGCACTCCGTGTACCGCAAGTTCGGCCTGTGCCGCGTGTGCCTTCGTGAGATGGCTCACCGTGGCGAGCTGCCGGGCGTGACCAAGAGCTCCTGGTAATCCCCTTCCAGGGATTCCGGAAGCTCTCGGTAAGCATCTGGGTAGGCAGAGGCCCGTCCCCGCATGCCGTAGGCTAGCGGGGTTGGGCGTCTGCCGCCCGTACGACTTACTACGCCGTAGGTCCACCGCGCCGCACCCGTCCCGTCTCGGATCGGGGAGAGGGATGGCGCACCAGGAAACCCCGGCGAGAGAGGCCGAAGGCCAATTCATGACCATGACTGATCCGATCGCAGACATGCTTACGCGTCTGCGGAACGCGAACTCGGCATACCACGACTCCGTGACGATGCCGGCATCGAAGATCAAGTCTCACATCGCGGAGATCCTCCAGCAGGAGGGCTTCATCACGGGCTGGAAGGTCGAGGACGCCGAAGTCGGCAAGAACCTCGTCCTGGAGCTGAAGTTCGGCCCCAACCGTGAGCGCTCCATCGCGGGGATCAAGCGCATCTCCAAGCCCGGTCTCCGGGTGTACGCGAAGTCCACCAACCTGCCGAAGGTGCTGGGCGGCCTGGGCGTGGCGATCATCTCCACGTCGCACGGTCTCCTCACCGACAAGCAGGCCGGCAAGAAGGGCGTGGGTGGGGAAGTCCTCGCCTACGTCTGGTAGCGGAAGGGAACGGAGGAAACAGCTATGTCGCGCATCGGCAAGCTCCCCATCGCGGTTCCCGCCGGCGTGGACGTCACCATCGACGGCCGTACGGTCAAGGTCAAGGGCCCCAAGGGCGAGCTGACCCACACCGTCGTGGCACCGATCGAGATCGTCAAGGGTGAGGACGGCGTTCTGAACGTCACCCGCCCGAACGACGAGCGTCAGAACAAGGCCCTGCACGGCCTGTCCCGCACGCTGGTGGCGAACATGATCACCGGCGTGACCACGGGTTACGTGAAGAAGCTCGAGATCAGTGGTGTCGGTTACCGAGTGACCGCCAAGGGTGCGAACCTCGAATTCGCGCTCGGCTACAGCCACCCGATCGTGGTCGAGGCCCCCGAAGGCATCACCTTCAAGGTCGAGGCGCCCACGCGTTTCTCGGTCGAGGGCATCGACAAGCAGAAGGTCGGCGAGGTTGCGGCCAACATCCGCAAGCTGCGCAAGCCCGACCCGTACAAGGCCAAGGGCGTCAAGTACGAGGGCGAAGTCATCCGCCGCAAGGTCGGAAAGGCGGGTAAGTAAGCCATGGCATACGGACAGAAGATCCTCAAGGGCGACGCCTACAAGCGCGCCGCGATCAAGCGCCGTCACATCCGGATCCGCAAGCGGATCGCCGGTACGGCGGAGCGTCCTCGCCTGGTGGTGACCCGCTCCAACCGCCACATCGTGGCCCAGGTGATCGACGACCTCAAGGGTCACACCCTTGCGTCGGCGTCCACCCTGGACACCTCGATCCGCGGTGGCGAGGGCGACAAGTCGGCGCAGGCCAAGCAGGTCGGCGCCCTGGTCGCCGAGCGTGCCAAGGCCGCCGGCGTCGAGGCCGTCGTATTCGACCGTGGTGGCAACCAGTACGCCGGGCGCATCGCCGCTCTGGCGGATGCCGCCCGTGAAGCGGGACTCAAGTTCTGAGTCGCCCGTCGCGGCAGCGACTTATGTTGCTGCGTAGCTAGCGGAGACAGAGAGAGGTAATTCCAATGGCTGGACCCCAGCGCCGCGGTGGCGGTGCCGGTGGCGGCGAGCGGCGGGACCGGAAGGGCCGTGACGGCGGCGCAGCTGCCGCCGAGAAGACCGCGTACGTTGAGCGCGTCGTCGCGATCAACCGCGTCGCCAAGGTTGTGAAGGGTGGTCGTCGCTTCAGCTTCACCGCGCTGGTCGTGGTGGGCGACGGTGACGGCACCGTGGGTGTCGGATACGGCAAGGCCAAGGAGGTGCCGGCCGCCATCGCCAAGGGTGTTGAGGAGGCCAAGAAGCACTTCTTCAAGGTCCCCCGCATCCAGGGCACCATCCCTCACCCGATCACGGGTGAGAAGGCTGCGGGCGTCGTCCTGCTCAAGCCCGCCTCCCCCGGTACCGGCGTCATCGCCGGTGGCCCGGTGCGAGCCGTGCTCGAGTGCGCCGGCGTGCACGACATCCTGTCGAAGTCGCTCGGCTCGTCCAACGCGATCAACATCGTGCACGCGACCGTAGCGGCCCTGAAGGGCCTTCAGCGTCCCGAGGAGATCGCGGCTCGCCGTGGTCTGCCGCTCGAGGACGTCGCTCCCGCGGCTCTGCTGCGTGCGCGTGCCGGGGCTGGTGCTGCGTAATGGCTCAGCTCAAGATCACGCAGGTCAAGTCCTACATCGGCAGCAAGCAGAACCACCGTGACACTCTGCGGTCGCTTGGTCTCAAGGGGATCAACACCGTGGTCGTCAAGGAGGACCGCCCCGAGTTCCGCGGCATGGTGCATACCGTCCGCCACCTCGTGACGGTCGAGGAGGTCGACTGATCATGGCGGAGAACAACCCGCTGAAGATCCACAACCTCCGTCCCGCCCCGGGCGCCAAGACCGCGAAGACCCGTGTGGGTCGCGGTGAGGCGTCGAAGGGTAAGACGGCCGGTCGTGGTACCAAGGGCACGAAGGCCCGCTACCAGGTTCCGGAGCGCTTCGAGGGTGGCCAGATGCCCCTCCACATGCGTCTCCCGAAGCTCAAGGGCTTCAAGAACCCGTTCAAGACCGAGTACCAGGTCGTGAACCTCGACAAGCTGGCCTCTCTCTACCCCGAGGGTGGTGAGGTCACCGTCGAGTCGCTGATCGCGAAGGGTGCCGTTCGCAAGAACAGCCTCGTCAAGGTCCTCGGCCAGGGCGAGATCTCCGTGGCGCTCCAGGTGACGGTCGACGCCGTCTCCGGTTCCGCCAAGGAGAAGATCACCGCCGCCGGCGGCACGGTCACCGAGCTCGTCTGAGTCGCTCAGGCGACGCCTCGATGACGTAGAACGAACCCGACCGGGGATACCTCACAATGAGGTATCCCCGGTTGGTCGTTCCTAGGGAGGCAGTGTCGCCGGTATGGTGGCCTGCACTGTTCTTTTTCGTATTCGTCGAACCTCAGACCGTCACCCTTGACGCAGTTGCGCGGGGGTCGCAGGAGGCACCGTGCTCACCGCGTTCGCCCGGGCGTTCAGGACGCCCGACCTGCGCAAGAAGCTGCTCTTCACGCTGGGCATCATCGTGGTCTACCGGGTCGGTACCCACATTCCCATCCCCGGCGTCAACTACCAGGCCGTCCAGAAGTGTGTGAACGAGGCGTCGGGCAACCAGGGCCTGTTCGGTCTCGTGAACATGTTCAGCGGTGGCGCGCTGCTCCAGATCACGGTCTTCGCGCTCGGCATCATGCCGTACATCACCGCCAGCATCATCCTTCAGCTACTGACGGTGGTCATCCCGCGTCTGGAGGCCCTGAAGAAGGAGGGCCAGGCCGGCACGGCGAAGATCACGCAGTACACCCGCTACCTCACCGTGGCGCTGGCCATCCTCCAGGGCACCGGCCTGGTCGCCACCGCCCGCAGCGGCGCGCTCTTCAGCGGCTGCTCGGTCGCGTCGAGCATCGTTCCCGACCAGGCCATCTTCACGACGATCACCATGGTCATCTGCATGACCGCGGGTACGGCCGTCGTGATGTGGCTCGGTGAACTGGTCACCGACCGCGGCATCGGCAACGGCATGTCGATCCTGATGTTCATCTCGATCGCCGCGACGTTCCCGTCCGCGCTGTGGGCCATCAAGAAGCAGGGCACGCTGGCCGGCGGCTGGATCGAGTTCGGCACCGTCATCGCGGTGGGCCTGGTCATGGTCGGGCTCGTCGTCTTCGTCGAGCAGGCCCAGCGCCGCGTCCCGGTGCAGTACGCGAAGCGGATGATCGGCCGTCGGTCCTACGGCGGTACGTCCACCTACATCCCGCTCAAGGTGAACCAGGCGGGTGTGATCCCCGTCATCTTCGCCTCGTCGCTGCTCTACATCCCGGCGCTGGTCGCCCAGTTCGCGGGGAACGACAAGTCGGGCTGGAAGACCTGGGTCGAGCAGAACCTGACCAAGGGCGACCACCCGATCTACATCACCACGTACTTCCTGCTGATCGTTTTCTTCGCGTTCTTCTACGTGGCGATCTCCTTCAACCCCGAGGAAGTCGCCGACAACATGAAGAAGTATGGTGGCTTCATCCCGGGCATCCGGGCTGGCCGACCGACCGCTGAGTACCTCAGTTACGTGCTCAACCGGATCACCTGGCCGGGTTCGCTGTATCTGGGCCTGATCGCTCTCGTACCGACAATGGCGTTGGTGGGCTTTGGGGCAAGCCAGAACTTCCCCTTCGGCGGCACCAGCATCCTCATCATCGTGGGTGTCGGCCTCGAGACGGTGAAGCAGATCGAGAGCCAGCTCCAGCAGCGCAATTACGAAGGGTTCCTCCGCTGATGCGTATCGTCCTCGTCGGGCCGCCGGGTGCCGGTAAGGGAACGCAAGCCGTCCGGCTCGCAGAGCAGCTGACCATCCCGCACATCTCCACGGGCGACCTGTTCCGGGCCAACATCAGCCAGCAGACCGAGCTGGGCAAGCTCGCGAAGTCCTACATGGACGCCGGCAACCTCGTACCCGACGAGGTGACCATCGCGATGGCCAAGGACCGCATGGAGCAGCCGGACGCCGAGGGCGGTTTCCTGCTGGACGGCTTCCCGCGCAATGTCTCGCAGGCCCAGGCGCTGGACGAGCTGCTGGAGACCGAGGAGATCACGCTGGACGCGGTCCTGGACCTGGAGGTCCCCGAGGAAGAGGTCGTCAAGCGGATCGCCGGCCGGCGCATCTGCCGCAACGACTCCTCGCACGTCTTCCACGTGACGTACAGCCCGGCGAAGCAGGAGGGCGTCTGCGACGTCTGCGGCGGTGAGCTGTACCAGCGCGACGACGACTCCGAGGACACCGTCCGTAAGCGGCTCGAGGTCTACCACACGCAGACCGAGCCGATCATCGACTACTACAAGGCGCAGGGCCTGGTCGTGACGATCTCCTCCCTGGGCCCGGTGGACGAGATCACGCAGCGGGCGCTGGAGGCCCTCAAGCGCGAGAAGGCCGAGCAGTAGATCCCGGCCCTTCCGGCCGCGGTGCCCTCCTCCTCCCGGACTCCGTCCGGGGAGACCCCCTGGGCGCCGCGGCCGTACTGTTGTACAGGTAACCCAGCCGACGTGAGTGACGGAGAGCGCAGGCCCCCCATGGTGCAGATCAAGACCCCCGAGCAGATCGCCAGGATGCGGGCGGCGGGCCTGGTCGTCGCCGCCATCCACGCGGCCACGCGCGAGGCCGCCGTGCCGGGTGCCAGCACCAGGGATCTGGACGAGGTGGCCCGCAAGGTGCTCGCCGAGCACGGCGCCCGGTCGAACTTCCTCGGTTACGGCGGCTTCCCGGCCACCATCTGCACCTCCGTGAACGATGTCGTCGTGCACGGCATCCCCTCCGGTGACGTCGTCCTGAAGGACGGCGACATCATCTCCATCGACTGCGGCGCGATCGTCGACGGCTGGCACGGCGACGCGGCCTACACGGCGTTCGTCGGCTCCGGGCACGCGCCCGAGCTGATCGAGCTGTCGCGGGTGACGGAGGAGTCGATGTGGGCCGGCATCGCGGCCATGAAGCAGGGCAACCGCCTGGTCGACATCTCCCGGGCGATCGAGACGTACATCCGCCGCCAGCCCAAGCCCGGCGGCGGCAGGTACGGGATCATCGAGGACTACGGCGGCCACGGCATCGGCACCGAGATGCACATGGACCCGCACCTGCTGAACTACGTCGACCGCCGGCGCGGCAAGGGCCCGAAGCTGGTCCCCGGTTTCTGCCTGGCGATCGAGCCGATGGTCTCCCTCGGCACCCCGCGCACCGAGGTCCTCGAGGACGACTGGACCGTCATCACCACGGACGGCACCTGGTCCTCCCACTGGGAGCACTCGGTCGCCCTCACCGAGCAGGGGCCGCTGGTCCTGACGGCCCCGGACGGCGGCCGGGCGAAGCTGGCGGAGTACGGCATCACGACCGCTCCGGACCCGCTCGCATAAGGATCACCCGCGTGGGGCAGACTTCCTCGATTCGCCTTTCCGGGTGTGCCGACGTAGACTGACTCGTCGGCTCTCGTGCACCCGCATGTCCGCATGCTCCCGCAAGGGAATCCCAGGGAATGCCCGAGGGTCGATCAAGGTAGTCGATTCGAAGGGCGAAGCGTGGCCAAGAAGCAAGGTGCCATCGAGATCGAGGGCACTGTCGTCGAGTCTCTTCCGAACGCCATGTTCAAGGTCGAGCTCCAGAACGGCCACCAGGTCCTGGCACACATCAGCGGCAAGATGCGTATGCACTACATCCGTATCCTCCCTGATGACCGGGTCGTGGTGGAGCTTTCTCCGTACGACCTCACGCGTGGCCGGATCGTCTACCGGTACAAGTAGATCTTGCCCGAGCCCCGGGCCCGCCCGGAGCGATGGCACTGACCCGGAGAACCTCACCCCATGAAGGTCAAGCCGAGCGTCAAGAAGATCTGCGACAAGTGCAGGGTGATCCGCCGTCACGGCCGGGTCATGGTCATCTGCGAGAACCCGCGCCACAAGCAGCGCCAGGGCTGACGCAGGAACACCACCCTCTGCACCGCTATCGCAGAGATTCGCGCGACGCGAGCTGAATATGTTCATACGCAGGGCCCAAGTCGTCGCGAGCGGCTTGACACCCCCGGTCGGAGGCCGGGGACCCGGTTCGTACCTGGTACGGCGGCCGGGAACCGGTCCTGTGGAAGACCTCCGAAGATTCACCAGGAGCCATTGAATGGCACGCGTTTCCGGTGTCGACATCCCGCGCGACAAGCGCGTGGAGATCGCGCTCACCTACGTGTTCGGCATCGGCCGGACCCTCTCGAAGGAGACGCTGGCTGCGACCGGCGTCGACCCGAACGCCCGCGTCCGTGACCTGTCCGAAGAGCAGTTGGTCGCGATCCGCGAGTACGTCGACAACAACATCAAGACCGAGGGTGACCTCCGTCGCGAGATCCAGGCCGACATCCGCCGCAAGGTCGAGATCGGTACCTACCAGGGTCTCCGTCACCGTCGCGGTCTGCCTGTCCGCGGTCAGCGCACCAGCACCAACGCTCGTACCCGCAAGGGTCCGCGTCGCGCCATCGCCGGCAAGAAGAAGCCGGGCAAGAAGTAGTCCGCAGCGGACATCTGTCCACGGTCTTCGCTGTAGGACCGACCACCTCCCTAGGAGTAAGTAGATGCCCCCCAAGGGACGTCAGGGCGCCGTCAAGAAGGTGCGCCGCAAGGAAAAGAAGAACGTCGCTCATGGCAATGCCTACATCAAGAGCACGTTCAACAACACGATCGTCTCCATCACGGACCCGTCCGGCAACGTGATCTCCTGGGCCTCCGCCGGCCACGTCGGCTTCAAGGGCTCCCGGAAGTCCACGCCGTTCGCCGCGCAGATGGCCGCCGAGTCGGCTGCACGCCGCGCGCAGGAGCACGGCATGCGCCGCGTCGACGTGTTCGTCAAGGGCCCGGGTGCCGGTCGTGAGACCGCGATCCGTTCCCTGCAGGCCACGGGTCTCGAGGTCGGCTCCATCCAGGACGTCACCCCGACCCCGCACAACGGCTGCCGCCCGCCGAAGCGTCGTCGCGTCTGACGCGTCGGCCGCGTGTCGGTCTGGGGTTTCCGGGCGGTACGGCTCCGTGAAAGGGCCGTATCGCCCGTACCCTTGCCATACCCGTGCGGTGCGAACGCACGGTTTTGTCGGACGTCAAATAGCGGGCGTCCACGAATGAAGGATCTGATCCACTCATGCTGATCGCTCAGCGTCCCTCGTTGACCGAAGAGGTCGTCGACGAGTTCCGCTCCCGGTTCGTCATCGAGCCGCTGGAGCCGGGCTTCGGCTACACCCTCGGCAACTCCCTGCGCCGTACCCTCCTGTCCTCCATCCCGGGTGCCGCCGTCACCTCCATCCGGATCGACGGCGTGCTGCACGAGTTCACCACCGTGCCGGGCGTCAAGGAGGACGTCACCGACCTGATCCTCAACATCAAGCAGCTTGTCGTCTCCTCGGAGCACGACGAGCCGGTCGTGATGTACCTGCGCAAGCAGGGCCCGGGTCTGGTCACCGCCGCCGACATCGCGCCCCCGGCCGGTGTCGAGGTGCACAACCCCGACCTGGTCCTCGCCACGCTCAACGGCAAGGGCAAGCTGGAGATGGAGCTGACCGTCGAGCGCGGTCGCGGTTACGTCTCCGCCGTGCAGAACAAGCAGGTGGGCCAGGAGATCGGCCGTATCCCGGTCGACTCCATCTACTCGCCGGTGCTGAAGGTCACGTACAAGGTCGAGGCCACGCGTGTCGAGCAGCGCACCGACTTCGACAAGCTGATCGTCGACGTCGAGACCAAGCAGGCGATGCGTCCGCGTGACGCCATGGCCTCCGCGGGCAAGACGCTGGTCGAGCTGTTCGGTCTCGCCCGCGAGCTGAACATCGACGCCGAGGGCATCGACATGGGTCCGTCCCCGACGGACGCCGCCCTGGCCGCCGACCTCGCGCTGCCGATCGAGGAGCTGGAGCTGACGGTCCGCTCCTACAACTGCCTCAAGCGTGAGGGCATCCACTCCGTGGGTGAGCTGGTCGCGCGCTCCGAGGCCGACCTGCTGGACATCCGCAACTTCGGTGCGAAGTCCATCGACGAGGTCAAGGCGAAGCTGGCCGGCATGGGCCTGGCCCTGAAGGACAGCCCGCCCGGATTCGACCCGACCGCCGCCGCCGACGCCTTCGGCGCCGACGACGACGCGGACGCCGGGTTCGTCGAGACCGAGCAGTACTGAGCGCTCCGCGAGGAGGCCGGTTCTGCGGCTGCCGGCCCGCTGTGGCGGGTCGTGCGGTTCCCCGCGCCCCTGACGGGGCGCGGACCCTCCGGGTGTCTTGAAGAAGGCGCCCGGATCTCCGACGGGTGATCGCCCGCTCGGACACTGACCCCGGTACCTGATACGGCCGGGGCAGACACCTAGGAGAGACACCATGCCGAAGCCCACCAAGGGTGCCCGTCTGGGCGGCAGCGCCGCGCACGAGAAGCTGCTCCTCGCGAACCTCGCGAAGGCGCTCTTCGAGCACGGCCGTATCACCACCACCGAGGCGAAGGCGCGCAAGCTGCGTCCGTACGCCGAGCGTCTGGTCACCAAGGCGAAGAAGGGCGACCTTCACAACCGCCGCCAGGTGCTCCAGGTCATCACGGACAAGAGCATCGTGCACGCGCTCTTCACCGAGATCGGCCCGCGGTACGAGAACCGTCCGGGTGGCTACACCCGCATCACCAAGATCGGTAACCGCCGTGGCGACAACGCGCCCATGGCCGTCATCGAGCTGGTCGAGGCGCTGACGGTGCAGCAGAACGCCGTGGGTGAGGCCGAGGCCGCCACCAAGCGCGCGGTCAAGGAGTCCGACGAGGCCAAGGCCGAGGACACCAAGGCCGAGCAGACCGAGGGCACCGAGGCTCCGGCCGAAGAGTCCAAGGACGCCTGAGGCTCCGCCTGACGCTGTGAGCGGGTCCGCCCTTCTTGGGCGGGCCCGCTCTCGCGTTCTCCCCACGGCTTCGCCCTGAGAGGATCCCTACGTGAGTGACGAAGTACAGCCCGGACTCGTGCGCATCCGCCTCGACCTGTCCTACGACGGCAGTGGTTTCCACGGCTGGGCCAAGCAGGCCGGCGGCAGGCGGACCGTGCAGGGGGAGATCGAGGACGCCCTGCGGACGGTGACGCGGTCGACACGGACGTACGACCTGACCGTGGCCGGGCGGACCGACGCGGGGGTGCACGCGCGCGGGCAGGTGGCGCACGTCGACCTGCCGGCCGAGCTGTGGGCCGAGCACGGGGAGAAGCTGCTCAAGCGGCTCGCGGGGCGGCTGCCGAAGGACGTCCGGGTGTGGCGGCTGTCCGAGGTTCCGGCCGGGTTCGACGCCCGGTTCTCGGCGGTCTGGCGGCGGTACGCGTACCGGGTCACCGACCATCCGGGCGGGGTGGATCCGCTGCTGCGCCACCACGTGCTGTGGCACGACTGGCCGCTCGACGTGGACGCCATGAACGAGGCGGCCCGGGCGTTGCTGGGGGAGCACGACTTCGCCGCCTACTGCAAGCGGCGGGAGGGGGCGACGACCATCCGGACGCTCCAGGAGCTGAGCCTGGTGCGGGGGGCCGACGGGATCATCACCGCCACCGTGCGCGCGGACGCGTTCTGCCACAACATGGTGCGGTCCCTGATCGGGGCGCTGCTGTTCGTGGGCGACGGGCACCGGGGACCGGAGTGGCCGGGGAAGGTGCTGGCCGCCGGCGTGCGGGACTCCGCCGTCCATGTCGTACGGCCGCACGGGCTGACCCTGGAGGAGGTCGGCTACCCCGCCGACGAGCTGTTGGCGGCCCGTAACAAGGAGGCGCGGAACAAGCGCTCGCTTCCCGGGACCAGGGGTTGCGAAGCCTGTTAGTTTCGCCTCCCGGCCAGGAGATCGATGGGGCTGACCGGGGTTGGCTGGGGGGCCGACGGGTCTTCACGGCCCGGGGTTGGACAACGCAATGACTTCTTCAGTGGGTCCGGCTTCTCCGGCTCGCCGCAGCTCCAACCGGTGCTCGCCGCCGTCGTGGACGGCCGCTTCGGGCCGACCGGGACGCGCCTGCTCAGCCTGGCCTTCATGCTGGGCACCTCCGCCCTGCTGTGCTCGTTCACCCGGCGAGATCCCGATCCGCTTCACCGAGCGGACGGGGGGTGTCTCGAAGATGACGCTGCGTACCCAGTTGGAGTCGGCGGTGGTCCCGCTGCGTCCGAAGCGGCGCTGGGCGCCCGGCGTCCGAATGCCGCCGCCCGGTCGCTACCGTTCGGCGGCGGCCGACGCCTGGGCCTGGCCGCGGCGGTGGATCTGGTTGACGGTGAACTGGGCCAGGTCGTTGCCGGTGCGGAAGACCGTGGTGTCCTTGGTGGTGACGTCCTTGCCGCTGGTGAAGCCGGAGATCGTGAAGTAGGCGTAGCGGCCGTAGGCGTTGCGGGTCGAGCGGCAGAACGCCCCGTCGCAGAACGGCTTGACCCCCTTGCCGAACAGCGAGCGCACGATGCTCCTGTCGTCGGTCTGGGAGCGGGCCTTCGTGGCCTGGGCCGCGGTGTCGAAGACGGCGACGCCGACGGTGACCCCGATGCCGCCGTCGGTGTAGGTCACCCGCATCAGACGGGTGCAGCCGTTGGCGGTGAGGATCTTGGGCAGGGTGGCGCCGGCGGCCGTGGCACAGCTCGTGGTGTCCGCCGTCAGGCCCTTCTTGTACACCGTGCCGCCGATGGTCACCCGCGTGCCCGGGAACAGCGTGTCGGGGCCGAGCGGGGCGGTGTCCTTCCTGGCGCTGGAGATGAACTCCTTGGGGTCCAGCGGCGGCGGGGCGCTGGTGGGCGCGAACGACGGCGTCGCGGTGCCGGTGCCGGGCAGCGGGGCGCTGGCGGGCAGGCTGCCGGGGCCCGCCCGGTCGTCACCGCCGTTCGCGGAGACGACGGCCATGGCGACCGCGGTGCCTATCGCGACGGTGGCGAGCGCGCCGCCGGCTGTGAACAGCAGCTTGCGGCGCTTGTTCCGCGTCTCCGAGGCCTCGGCGAGCGCGGCCCAGTCCGGCGACCCGTCGTCGGCTGCGCTGTTCCACGGCTGCTGGGAATGCGGTTTCCAGGGATCCCACTGAGACTGGGGTCCCCCCTGCCCGTAACTCATGGGGCGCATCTTAGACGGGGCGCGGGGGGTGCCGGAGGGCGTCGGGCGGCATGCCGCCTTTGTCCGCCGCCCGGTTCCGGGGCGTTTCGTACGGGGTGTCGGGCGGACTCGTTTTGACCCGTCCGGGGGCCGACCGGTAACCTACTTCTTCGTTGTGTATTGGCTTGCTCATTCTCACGGGACGGGCCCTTACACCGGTCCACCGGGCCGATGACCAGCGACCAGCACGCGGTTTGCGTCACCGCTGTGCGGTCAGGGCTGTCGTGATCGTTTCGGTGACCTTGTTTAGGACCATTCACTCGAAGCGAAGGCTACGAACCGTGCGTACGTACAGCCCCAAGCCCGGCGATGTGACGCGCCAGTGGCACGTCATCGACGCTCAGGACGTAGTCCTGGGCCGTCTCGCCACGACCGCAGCCACCCTCCTCCGGGGCAAGCACAAGCCGATCTACGCGCCGCACGTCGACGCTGGTGACTTCGTCATCATCATCAACGCCGACAAGGTGCACCTGTCCGGCAACAAGCGGACCCAGAAGATGGCGTACCGCCACTCCGGCTACCCGGGTGGTCTGCGCTCCGTCCGTTACGACGAGCTGCTCGACAAGAACCCCGAGAAGGCCATCGAGAAGGCCGTCAAGGGCATGCTCCCCAAGAACACTCTGGGCCGTCAGATGCTCTCGAAGCTGAAGGTCTACAAGGGTGACCAGCACCCGCACGCTGCCCAGCAGCCGGTGCCGTTCGAGATCACCCAGGTCGCGCAGTAAGTCCGGCCACCCCCTAAGACCGAAGAGAATCTGAGGAGAATCGTGGCCGAGACCACTGCCGAGCAGCCGCTCGAAGAGCTTGACATCGACAGCTACACCACCGAGTCCGAGGTCCCCGTCGAGGGTGAGTACACCTCGGAGTCCATGGCCTCCCGCTTCGGCGAGCCCCAGCCGGCCGCCGGCCTGGGCCGCCGCAAGAACGCCATCGCCCGTGTCCGGATCGTTCCGGGCACCGGCAAGTGGAAGATCAACGGCCGCACCCTTGAGGACTACTTCCCGAACAAGGTGCACCAGCAGGAGGTCAACGAGCCCTTCAAGGTGCTCGAGCTGGAAGGTCGTTACGACGTCGTCGCCCGCATCGCGGGTGGCGGTGTCTCCGGTCAGGCCGGTGCGCTCCGTCTCGGTGTCGCCCGTGCGCTGAACGAGGCCGACGTCGACAACAACCGCGGCCCGCTCAAGAAGGCCGGCTTCCTCACGCGTGACGACCGTGCGGTCGAGCGCAAGAAGGCCGGTCTGAAGAAGGCCCGTAAGGCTCCGCAGTACAGCAAGCGCTAAGCTTCGCTGCCTGCTCGTACGTGGTACGGGCTTCGGCCCCGCGTACTCCGAACGCCCCGGCGGCACGCCACATGTGCCGCCGGGGCGTTCGTTTATCCCAGCCAAGGGCGTATAACGACACAAGACGCTCAAAGGCTTGTGTGATCGGATGCCGAGGCGTCTGCCACCCGACGCGGCACCCCCGCTTCCGACAATGACGCTTCCTCAGGAGGACAAGTGGGACGACTCTTCGGCACGGACGGCGTGCGCGGTGTCGCCAACGCGGATCTGACGGCCGAGATGGCGCTCGCCCTCTCCGTCGCCGCGGCGCACGTACTGGCCGAGGCGGGCACCTTCGAGGGCCACAAGCCGACCGCGGTGGTCGGACGGGACCCGCGCGCGTCCGGGGAGTTCCTGGAGGCGGCGGTCGTGGCCGGCCTGGCCAGCGCCGGCGTGGACGTCCTGCGCGTCGGGGTGCTGCCGACCCCCGCGGTGGCGCATCTCACCGGCGCGCTCGGCGCCGACCTCGGCGTGATGCTCTCCGCCAGCCACAACGCCATGCCCGACAACGGCATCAAGTTCTTCGCCCGCGGCGGCCACAAACTCGCCGACGAGCTGGAGGACCGGATCGAGTCGATCTACGAGTCCCACCGGCACGGCGAGCCCTGGCAGCGGCCGACGGGCGCCGGGGTGGGCCGCGTGCGGTCCGACGACGAGGGCTCCGAGCAGTACATCGCCCACCTGCTGTCGGTCCTGCCCAACCGGCTCGACGGACTGAAGATCGTCCTGGACGAAGCGCACGGCGCGGCCTCGGGGGTCTCGCCGGAGGCGTTCGCCAGGGCGGGTGCCGAGGTCGTCACCCTCGGCGCCGAGCCGGACGGCCTCAACATCAACGACGGCTGCGGCTCGACCCACCTGGACCCGCTGAAGGCCGCGGTCGTCGCGCACGGCGCGGACCTCGGTATCGCGCACGACGGCGACGCCGACCGCTGCCTGGCCGTGGACCACACCGGCGCGGAGGTCGACGGCGACCAGATCCTCGCCGTCCTCGCGCTGGCGATGCAGGAGCGCTCAGCGCTGCGCGCCGACACCGTGGTCGCCACGGTGATGTCCAACCTCGGCTTCAAGCTGGCCATGGAGCGGGCGGGCATCCGGCTCGTGCAGACGGCCGTGGGCGACCGGTACGTGCTCGAGGAGCTGAAGGAGCACGGCTACGCCCTCGGCGGCGAGCAGTCCGGGCACGTGATCATCCTCGACCACGCCACCACCGGCGACGGCACGCTGACCGGCCTGCTGCTGGCGGCGCGGGTCGCGGAGACCGGCCGCACGCTGCGGGAGCTGGCGTCCGTCATGGAGCGGCTGCCACAGGTACTGATCAACGTGCCGGACGTGGACAGGTCGCGGGTGGGGACGTCCGCCGATCTCGCCGCCGCCGTCGCCGAGGCGGAGCGGGAGCTGGGGGAGACCGGGCGGGTCCTGCTGCGGCCCTCCGGCACCGAACCGCTGGTCCGGGTGATGGTCGAGGCCGCGGACATCGACCAGGCCCGGGCGGTCGCCGGGCGGCTCGCCGACGCGGTGAAGTCGGCGCTTGGCTGACGCCGGGCAGGGGAGCCGGGGAACCGCCGCCGGCGGGCCGCGCGCTGTTCGCGGCCGGTCGCGCGGTTCCCCGCGCTCCTCAGGCCTTTCGCCGCTCCCGCCGCCAGAAGAACTTCTGGGCGAGCAGCGTGAGCGTCCCGGCGAGGATGATGCCGATCAGGTTCAGCAGTAGCTGCTCCGAGGAACGCACCGTCTGGTGGGTGTCGCTGTAGACGAGCGCCACGGCCGCGTTCGCGGCGGCGGGCACGGTCGTCACCGAGATGGCCACGCCGACCAGGGCCCCCGACTTGGCGGACGTCAGCGACAGCGTGCCGGCGACCCCGGCGAGCACCGCCACGACGAACGAGAACCAGTCCGGGGCGTAGATGAAGCCGGTGTTGGGCCGGTCGGCCTCCAGCTCAGACCTGTGGAACAGGCCGACCGCATCCATGAACAGGCTGAACGCGGACGTCAGCGTCATGGCCACCGCGAAGCCCACCACCAGCGCGATCACCGACCGCCACGCCAGACGCGGACGGCGCCGGACCAGGGCTGTGGAGATGCCGGCCAGTGGCCCGAACTCCGGTCCCACCGCCATCGCGCCCACGATCAGGATGGCGTTGTCCAGCACGACACCGCAGGCCGCGATCATCGTGGCCAGTGTGATGAACGCGACATAGGTGACCGACAGCGTCGACTCCTCGTGGGTCGCCTCGGTCAGCCCCTCCCACAGCACCGCGTCCGCGCCCTCGCCCGGCGCGGCCTCCTCCGCCTCCTCGGCCCGGCGGGACAGGGAGAGGCCGATGTCGTCGACGGCGATCGAGCCGGTCTCGTCCAGGCCCAGGCGCCGCAGCCCGGCGATCAGCCCGTCGCCCGCCTCGCGGGCCACGTCGCACAGGACGACGTCCCCGGCCGGGTCACGGGCGGCGCCCGGCAGCACGACGAGGTGAGCGGTACCGACCGTCTCCTCGATCAGACGGATCACCTCCTCGGTCCGCTCCTTCGGGGTGATCAGACGCAGATGCAGCATGCGCCCATCCAACAGGACGGCTCACAGCTTGCGCAGGCGCAGGCGCTGCACCTTGTGGTCCTGGCCCTTGCGCAGGATGAGGCCGGCCCGGCCGCGGGTCGGGGCGATGTTCTCCACCAGGTTCGGCTTGTTGATGGACCGCCACAGCATGCGGGCGTAGTCCACGGCCTCCTCCTCGGTGACCTGGGTGTACTTGCGGAAGTACGACGACGGGTCCTGGAAGGCCGTGCGGCGCAACTTCTTGAAACGGTTGAGGTACCAGCGCTCGATGTCCTCGGCGCTCGCGTCGACGTACACGCTGAAGTCGAAGTAGTCGGCGAGGCCGACCCGGGTACGGCCGTCCTTGCCGGGCAGCGCGGGCTGGAGGACGTTCAGACCCTCCACGATCAGGATGTCGGGCCGGCGGACGGTGAGCTTCTCGCCCGGCACGATGTCGTAGATGAGGTGGGAGTAGACCGGCGCGGACACCTCGGCCTTGCCGGCCTTGATGTCGGCGACGAAGCGGGTCAGGGCCCGGCGGTCGTAGGACTCGGGGAATCCCTTGCGCGACATCAGGCCGCGCGCTTCCAGCTCCCGGGTGGGCAGCAGGAAGCCGTCGGTCGTCACCAGTTCCACGCGCGGGTGCTCGGGCCAGCGGGAGAGCAGGGCCTGGAGCAGCCGGGCGACGGTGGACTTGCCCACGGCCACCGAGCCGGCGACGCCTATGACGAACGGGGTGCCGGACTGGGAGCCCTTCTCACCGAGGAAGGTGTTCAGCGCCCCTCTCAGGCCGTCCGTCGCGCCGACGTAGAGGTTGAGGAGCCGGGAGAGCGGGAGGTAGATGTCCCGCACCTCGTCCAGGTCGATGACGTCGCCGAGGCCGCGCAGCTTCTCCACCTCCTCGGCGGTGAGCGGCAGGGGCGTCTTGTTCCGCAGCGCGCTCCACTCGGCGCGGGTGAGGTCGACGTAGGGAGTCGCCTCCGGCCTGTGCCGGTGGGCGCTCCGGGGCATCGGGGAGACCGGTGAGATCACAGTCCATTGTTAACGGAGTCTGAACGGGGTGGCGGGTGGGGTGCGTCACGTGGGTCCCGGGCCCGGGACATGCCACAGGGGCGGGTGGACTGTCCGCCCACCCGCCCCTGTGTCCTTAACGTCAGTCGATCCGGTCGTTGAGCCCCTCGGGTACGACCCATTCCGGGTAGCCGAACCGTTCGCCGAGGGCGACGAGGGCCGGTCTGTCGGCCGGTACGTGGTACGCCTTCATGGCACGCAGGAACAGCCGGTAGCCGAGGTCCGCGCAGGCCTCGGTGACCACCCGTTCCAGCGCGGGGACGAGCCCGGTCACGGGAATACCGAACGGAGGATTCCCGACCGCGAGGCTCAGTTGTTCCGCGACCGGGCGGATCACGTCCAGGACGGCCCGCCGCAACTCCTCGTCCACCACCGGCTGTGGTGGCGGGGGAGTGTACGCCGGGTTGTCCCGGCGAACCCGGGCCAGCCATGTCTCTTCGGCCTTCCGCAGCCAGGCGCCGGCGCTCATGCCGTACTCGCTCGGGTCGAAGACGCCGTGCGTGGCGGCGAGCCACGCCGTGCGGAGGGTCTCGTCCGTCAGCGCGGAGTCCAGCAGTCGCTGGACGTCCTGGCCCAGTTGGGCCGCCTTCGAGCGGTCGAACTCCTCGACCGACGTCTCCGCGACGCCGAGCCACACCATGACGGGGCCGGCGTCTGGATGAGACTGGACGTACAGGGAGTTCCTCGGTGCGCAGGAGTGCTGGCCGGAATTCGTCCGTCTCCCGGCCTGCCGACTCGACCTCGTCGGGCCCCTCATTTGTGGGGTTCCTATGTGTGTTCTGTGTGTGGAACGTCGCCTTCGCGCGCCTCGACCGCGAAGAGATGGCTGATTTCCGCCTGTGGGTGTCACTCACCCCGGGCGCCCGGCGGCTCCGCGTGGCCCCGCGCATTTCCGATTTCGGGCACGCGATGACGGTTTCATGCCGCCATCCGCCCGTAGGCTGCCGCCCATGTGCGGAATCGTGGGATACGTAGGGTCGCAGTCGGCGCTCGATGTCGTGATGGCCGGGCTGAAGAGACTGGAGTACCGGGGGTACGACTCGGCGGGGGTCGCCGTGCCGGCCGACGGCGGGCTGGCCGCCGCGAAGAGAGCCGGAAAACTGGTCAACCTGGAGAAGGAACTGGTCGAACGGCCCCTGCCGGCGGGTTCGACCGGCATCGGGCACACCCGCTGGGCCACGCACGGCGGCCCCACGGACGCCAACGCCCACCCGCACCTGGACAACGCGGGCCGGGTCGCCGTGGTCCACAACGGCATCATCGAGAACTTCGCCGCGCTGCGGGCCGAACTGACCGAGCGGGGGCACCGGCTGACCTCCGAGACGGACACCGAGGTGGTCGCCCACCTCCTCGCCGAGGAGTTCTCGGCCACCGCCGACCTGGCCGAGGCGATGCGGCTGGTGTGCCGGCGGCTGGAGGGCGCGTTCACGCTGGTCGCCGTGCACGCCGACGAGCCGGACGTGGTCGTCGGCGCGCGCCGCAACTCCCCGCTCGTGGTGGGCGTGGGAGAGGGCGAGGCGTTCCTGGCCTCCGACGTCGCCGCGTTCATCGCCCACACGCGCTCCGCGATCGAGCTGGGCCAGGACCAGGTGGTGGAGCTGCGCCGCGACGGTGTCACGGTGACCGGCTTCGACGGCCGCCCGGCCGACGTCCGCTCCTACCACGTGGACTGGGACGCCTCCGCGGCCGAGAAGGGCGGCTACGACTACTTCATGCTCAAGGAGATCGCCGAGCAGCCCAAGGCGGTCGCCGACACCCTCCTCGGGCGCATCGACCCCGCCGGCTCGCTGACCCTGGACGAGGTGCGGATCAGCCCCTCCGAGCTGCGCGAGATCGACAAGGTCGTGATCGTCGCCTGCGGCACGGCCTTCCACGCCGGCCTGATCGCCAAGTACGCCATCGAGCACTGGACGCGCATCCCGTGCGAGGTGGAGCTGGCCAGCGAGTTCCGCTACCGGGACCCCATCCTCGACGTGCAGTCGCTGGTGATCGCCATTTCCCAGTCCGGCGAGACCATGGACACCCTCATGGCGCTCCGGCACGCGCGCGAGCAGGGCTCCAAGGTGCTGGCGATCTGCAACACCAACGGCTCGACGATCCCCCGTGAGTCGGACGCGGTGCTGTACACGCACGCCGGCCCCGAGGTCGCCGTCGCCTCCACGAAGGCGTTCCTGACCCAGCTTGTCGCCTGCTACCTGGTCGCCCTGTACCTCGGCCAGGTCCGCGGCACCAAGTGGGGCGACGAGATCCGCGACGTGGTCAGGGAGCTGTCCCGGATCTCGGTGGAGGTCGAGCGGGTCCTTCGGACCATGGAGCCGGTACGCGCGCTGGCACGCACGCTGGCCGCCAAGAACACGGTGCTCTTCCTCGGCCGGCACGTGGGCTACCCGGTGGCGCTGGAGGGCGCGCTCAAGCTGAAGGAACTCGCCTACATGCACGCCGAGGGCTTCGCGGCGGGCGAGCTGAAGCACGGCCCGATCGCGCTGATCGAGGAGGACCTGCCGGTCGTGGTGGTCGTGCCGTCGCCGCGCGGCCGGTCGGTCCTGCACGACAAGATCGTGTCCAACATCCAGGAGATCCGGGCACGGGGCGCGCGGACCATCGTGATCGCGGAGGAGGGGGACGAGGCGGTGGTGCCGTACGCCGACCACCTGATCCGGATCCCGGCCACGCCGACGCTGCTCCAGCCGCTGGTGGCCACGGTGCCGCTCCAGGTCTTCGCGTGCGAGCTGGCGACGGCCCGGGGCAACGAGGTGGACCAGCCCCGGAACCTGGCGAAGTCGGTGACGGTGGAGTGAGCGCGAAGGGGCGAACGGCCCGCAGCCGTCCGCCCCTCGTCCCACCGGTCAGCCGGTCACCGGCCGACGCGGGTCACCGGCTGACGCAGGTCACCAGTTGATGCAGGTCACCAGTTGATGCAGGTCTTCGGGACCCAGCCGTTCTTCTTGTCGCCGCCGTAGTACCACAGGTTGCTCTTCTTGCCGCAGGCCGTGTACGAACCGCCCTTGTAGGCCTTGCCGTCGTTGCAGACCGCGCCCTTCTTGCCCTTGCCCCAGATGCCGACGGCCGTGGCCGTCGTCTTCGGCGACGTACGGACGTTGACGGTCTCCTTGGCCTTGACGTTGACGATCGCCTTGCTGCAGTCCCTCGGCAGCGTTGCCGCGGAGGCGGTGCCGGCGGTGGCGACGGCGCCGGTCAGGGCCGTACCGATGAGGGCGACGGTGGTGAGCGCGGTGCCCAGAGACTTCAACTTCAAGGCGGAGTCCTCCCGTTGTGAGCGATGGCGTCCGCGTGGAGACGGATCGCCGGTCACCAGCAAGACTAATGGCCGCGGACGCTCGTCATGATCGCGGGGTTTCAGTGCACCGAGAAGCCGCCGTCCACGTGGATCGACTGGCCCGTGACGTAGCCGGAGGCGCGGCTCGCGAGGAAGACGGCGGCGCCCTCGAAGTCCTCGGCCAGACCGTTGCGGCCGGCCATGGTGCGCGCGGCCAGCGCCGACACCCTCCCGCGGTCGGACGACAGCCGGGCGTTGAGCGGGGTCATCACGAAGCCCGGCACGAGGGTGTTGCAGGTGACGCCGTACGGCGACCAGGCCTCCGCCTGCGAGCGGGCCAGCGACTCCAGCGCGCCCTTGGAGACGCCGTACGCGCCGCTGTGCACGAACGCCCGGTGCGCCTGCTGGGAGCTGATGTGGATGATCCGGCCGAAGCCCCGCCCGGCCATACCCGGCCCGAACCGCTGCCCCAGCAGGAACGGGGCCTCCAGGTTCACCGCGAGCGTGGCGTCCCACACCTCCTCGTCCAGCTCGCCCATCGGCGGACGCAGGTTGATCCCGGCGCAGTTGACGAGGATGTCGGGCTCACCGAAGACACCCGCCGCCTCCTCGGCGACCGCGCGCACACCCTCCCGGGACCCCAGGTCACCGCTGACCCAGGCCGCCCGGCAGCCGTCGGCGGCCAGTTCGGCGACGGTCGCGGTGAGCTGTTCCTCCCCGCGCGCCACGACCACCACCCGCGCCCCGGCCCGCGCCAGCGCACCGGCCACGGCCCGGCCGATGCCGGAACTGCCGCCGGTCACCAGGGCGGTGCGGCCGTCGAGGGAGAACAGGTCGGAGAGGTACGAGGGGGAGGAAGCCATGGCGGAAGCGTAGGCGGAGCGGCGGGCGAGCGGCGGGGAGTCGCGGGGGAGTGGCGCGGTGGCCGGCCCGGACCCCCGGTGGCCGGGCACGCCGTGCCGTCACGGTGGGAGGACCGGCGGGGCCGTGGTCGTAGGGTGCACGGCATGAGCATCATCGGGGTGGGCATCGACGTCGCCGAGATCGACCGGTTCCGGGCGTCCCTGGAGCGGACCCCCGGGCTGGCCGACCGGTTGTTCGTCGAGCGTGAGCTGCTGCTGCCCAGCGGGGAACGGCGGGGGATCGCCTCGCTCGCGGTGCGGTTCGCCGCCAAGGAGGCGCTGGCCAAGGCGTTGGGGGCGCCGCCCGGGCTGCACTGGACCGATGCCGAGGTGTACGTGGAGGACAGCGGGCAGCCCCGGCTGCGGGTGAAGGGGACCGTGGCCGCGCGGGCCGCGGAACTGGGCGTGCGGGCGTGGCATGTGTCGCTGAGTCACGACGCGGGCGTCGCCTCGGCGGTGGTGGTCGCCGAGGGCTGACCGGTCGCGCGGCCCGGGTGTGGGCGGCGGGGGTTCCGGGGCAGACTCGGTGCCATGCGTACTGCGTACAGCGTGGAGACGGTAAGGGCGGCCGAACGGGCGCTGCTGGCGAGGATGCCGGAGGGGGCGCTGATGCAGCGGGCCGCCGCCGGGCTGGCCGCCGCCTGCGCCGGACTGCTCGGGCGGGTGTACGGCAGCCGGGTGGTGCTGCTGGTCGGCAGCGGGGACAACGGCGGGGACGCCCTGTACGCGGGGGCGCGGCTGGCCCGGCGCGGGGCGGGCGTCACGGCCGTACCGCTGTCACCCGGACGGGTCCACCACGAGGGGCTGGCCGCCCTGCGGCGGGCGGGCGGCGCGGTCGCCGACGCCGACGCCGCCGAGGAGCTGATCGCGCGGGCCGGCCTGGTCGTGGACGGGATCGTCGGCATCGGCGGCAAGGGCGGCCTGCGGCCCGGCGCCGAGCGGCTCGCCGGGGTGGTGGCGCGGTCCCGGGCCGCCGTCGTGGCCGTGGACCTGCCCAGCGGGGTCGACGCGGACACCGGGGAGGTGCGGGGGGCCGCGCTCCGGGCCGACCTGACCGTCACCTTCGGCACGTACAAGCCGGGGCTGCTGGTGGACCCCGCGCGGGAGTACGCCGGCGTCGTGCGGCTCGTCGACATCGGGCTGGAGCCGCCCGCCGTACCCGAACTGGAGGCCCTGCAACACGCCGACGTGGCCCGGCTGTTGCCGGAGCCGGCGGCGGAGAGCGACAAGTACCGGCGCGGGGTCGTCGGGATCGCCGCCGGGTCGGCACGCTACCCGGGGGCCGCCGTGCTGGCCGTGTCCGGGGCGCTGCGGGGCGGGGCGGGGGCCGTACGGTACGTCGGCCCGGCCGGGGACGCGGTCCTCGCGCGCTTCCCGGAGACCCTCGTCTCCGACGCCGGTCCCGCCGGGGCCGGGCGGGTGCAGGCCTGGGTGGTCGGGCCGGGCGCCGGCGACGACGCGGCGACCGTGGCCCAGGTGCTCGCGACGGACGTACCGGTGCTGCTGGACGCGGACGGGCTGCGGCTGGCCGGGCGGGAGGCGGTACGGGGGCGTACGGCGCCGACGCTGATGACCCCGCACGCGGGCGAGGCCGCCGCGTTGCTGGGGGTACGGCGGGAAGAGGTCGAGGGCGCCCGGCTGGCCGCGGTGCGCGAGCTGGCGGCGGAGTACCGGGCGACGGTGCTGCTGAAGGGGTCGACGACGCTGGTCGCCGGTCCCGGGGGCGGGACGGTGCGGGTGAACCCCACGGGGACGCCGTGGCTGGCCACGGCGGGCAGCGGGGACGTGCTGTCCGGGCTGGCGGGGTCACTGCTGGCGGCGGGGCTGGCAGCGGTGGACGCGGCGAGCGCGGGCGCGTACCTCCACGGCCTGGCGGGCCGCCTGGCGGCCGGCGGCCCCCAGCCGCAGGGCGCCCCGGCCGCCGCCCACGACATCGCGTCCCACATCCCCCAGGCCTGGCGAAACGTAGGAACCTGAACCCTGACTCCCAGGGGCGCGGCGAACGCGGCACCCCCGTCTCACCCCGGGCCCACCCCCCCAAGGGCGCGGGGAGCGCCGCGCCCCCTGTCCCCCCGGGCCCACCCCAACCCCCAGGGGCGCGGGGAAACTGCGCGACCGGCCACGACGAACCCGCACCCGGGCACGGACGGCCGGTCCCGCACGCCCGCCCGCCGGCAGCCGTACGCGTCTCCCTCCGCCCCCCGGGTGACCCGCTCCGCGCGGCACCCCCGTTCCCGCCGGTCCCCGCGTTTGGCTGATTGCATGATCAGCGGACGAACTGTGTACCGGGGTGTCGCGGTGCTGCTCGCCGCCGGGGCGGCGTTCCCGGTGGCCGGCAGCACCGGCACCGCCGTGGCCGCCGTACGCGCCGTACCCACCCCCGGCAGCCCCGGCCTCTCCCCGAAGCCGCCCGCTCCCGCCCCCGCCGCCACTCCCGCCTCCGTGCCCCTCTCCGACCTCGTCCCCGGCGTGCCGCCCGGCCCCGCCCAGCCCTGGCAGATCGACACGCCCGACCAGGCCCTGCCGCCGAGGGTGTACCCACCCAGCGCGGCGGAGGACGCGGTGGAGCCCGGGGACGCGGCACCGGGAACGTACGACCTCATCGAGTACGTGCCGTTGGGGGACGCCGTGGCCAAGGTGGAGTGCACCGAGCAGACCGGCCCCTACCAGCGGCAGGTCGAACGGTGGCTGAAACTGAGGGCGGACGGCAAGCAGTCCGCCGCCGACTGCAGAACGGTCCGGGCGTTCCAGATCGCGTACCGCATCAAGCCGGCCGGCGGGTTCGCCGGGCCCGTCACCTGGTCGACGATGATGCTGATCTCGGCCGGGAAGAAGCCGAACGCCGCCGGGAAGTGCCCGGTGCGGTCCTACCGGGTCGCCTGTGTCGATCTGGACCGCCAGCTCACCTGGGTGCAGAAGGGCTCCCGCGTGGTGTTCGGGCCGGTGCCGATGCGCAGCGGAGGCAAGGGGCACGTCACCCGCAAGGGATGGCACACCGTGTACTGGCGGCACAAGAACCACGTGTCGACCCTGTACGGCCAGGCCATGCCGTACGCCCAGTTCTTCGACGGCGGCGAGGCCTTCCACGCCGTCTACGGCAGCATCCACACCACCGCCGGCTCCATGGGCTGTGTGAACCTGCGGCTCGCCGACGCCCGCGCGCTGTGGGGCGTGCTGAAGAAGGGTGACCGCGTCTTCGTGTGGGGGCGCAGGCCGGGTAGCTGACACGGCGCCCGGAGGCCGTACGGCGCCCTCTGAGACACTGGGGGCGCCATGAGTGAGACTTCAGCTGTGCCGACCGCCTCCCTGCGGGCCCGCGCCGAGATCGATCTGGGCGCCCTGCGCGCCAACGTGCGGGCCCTGCGCGCCCGCGCGGAGGGCGCCGGCGTGATGGCCGTCGTCAAGTCCGACGGGTACGGCCACGGGGCGGTGCCCTGCGCCCGCGCCGCCCTCGCGGCGGGCGCGGCCTGGCTCGGCACGGCCACCGCCGAGGAGGCCCTCGCGCTGCGCGCGGCCGGGCTGCCGGGCCGGATCCTGTGCTGGCTGTGGGTGCCGGGCGGCCCATGGCGGCAGGCGATCGAGGCGGACATCGACGTGTCGCTGAGCGGCACGTGGGCCCTGCGGGAGGTCACCGCCGCCGCCCGGGAGGCCGGGCGGGTCGCACGGGTGCAGCTCAAGGCCGACACCGGACTCGGCCGCAACGGCTGTCAGCCCGGCGAGAACTGGGCCGCCCTGGTCACCGCGGCCCTGCGCGCCGAGGCCGAGGGCCTGGTCCGCGTCACCGGTCTGTGGTCGCACTTCGCGTGTGCCGACGAACCCGGTCACCCGTCCGTCGCCGCGCAGCTCGGCCGGTTCCGGGAGATGGTGGCGTACGCCGAGGACCAGGGCGTACGGCCCGAGGTGCGGCACATCGCCAACTCGCCGGCCACCCTCACGCTGTCCGACTCCCACTTCGACCTGGTCCGCACGGGCATCGCCCTGTACGGCATCTCGCCCAGCCCCGAGCTGGGCACCCCGGCCGACCTCGGGCTGCGCCCGGTGATGACGCTCAGCGCGTCGCTGGCCCTGGTCAAGCACGTTCCCGGCGGGCACGGCGTGAGCTACGGCCACCACTACGTCACCCCGGGCCCTACGACGCTCGGCCTGGTGCCGGTCGGCTACGCGGACGGCATTCCGCGGCACGCCTCCGGCACCGGCCCGGTCCTGGTCGACGGCAAGTGGCGCACGGTCGCCGGGCGGGTCGCCATGGACCAGTTCGTGGTGGACCTCGGCGGTGACGAGCCGCCGGCGGGGGCGCAGGCGGTGCTGTTCGGGCCGGGCGACCGGGGTGAGCCGACCGCCGAGGACTGGGCGAAGGCCTCCGGCACGATCGCGTACGAGATCGTCACGCGCATCGGAACGCGCGTTCCCCGCGTCTATGTGAACGGGCAGGAACCCGGGTAACCCGTTCGGGAGCGGCACCCGGACCGTCCGGCACGGCGGTCCCGCAGGTCACGCACGGGCACGGGGGCACCAGCGCACCATCCGTTTCACCCCAACCAGCGAACTGTTGTACGGCGAAGAGGAGCGGTACGTGAGCGAGAGCAGCGCGGAGGCCGTGGCGGAGGTCGTGGCCGACGTCGTCGCCTCGGCGGCCGCCGTCTCCGCCGCGGGGGCGGCCGGGAGCTGGCGCAGGGCGACCGGCGTCGCCGGCACCGCGCTGGGCGTCCTCGCCGCGGGCGCGGCGGCCGGCGTGGCCATCGAGCGGATGACGGTCGGGCGCGGGATGCGCCGCCGGGCCCGGCTGGCGCTGGACTCCACCGGGCCGTACGGCACCCTGCGCGGCACCCCCGGCAAGGCGTACGCCGACGACGGCACCGAGCTGTACTACGAGGTCGACGAGACCGAACCGGACGTCGGCCCGGAGGTCTCCCCGCGCCGGCGCCGGCTCTTCGGCCGCAAGGCGCCCGCCCCGGTCACCGTCGTCTTCTGCCACGGCTACTGCCTCAGCCAGGACTCCTGGCACTTCCAGCGGGCCGCCCTGCGCGGGGTGGTGCGCACCGTGCACTGGGACCAGCGCAGCCACGGGCGGTCCGCGCGGGGCGTGGGCCAGACCCGGGACCGGGTGCCCCTGACCATCGACCAGCTCGGCCGCGACCTGAAGGCCGTGCTCGACGCCGCCGTACCCGAGGGACCGGTGGTGCTGGTCGGCCACTCCATGGGCGGCATGACCGTCATGGCCCTCGCCGCCCAGTACCCGGAGCTGATCCGGGACCGGGTCGTCGCCGCCGTCTTCGTGGGGACGTCGTCCGGGCGGCTCGGCGAGGTCAACTTCGGGCTCCCGGTGGCCGGCGTCAACGCGGTGCGCCGGATCCTGCCCGGGGTGCTCAGGGCGCTGGGGCAGCAGGCGGAGCTGGTGGAGAAGGGGCGCCGGGCCACCGCCGACCTGTTCGCCGGGATCATCAAGCGGTACTCGTTCGCGGGACGGGACGTCGACCCGGCGGTGGAACGGTTCGCCGAGCGGATGATCGAGTCGACGCCGATCGACGTGGTCGCCGAGTTCTACCCGGCCTTCACCGACCACGACAAGACCGAGGCCCTCACCTGCTTCCGGGAGATGCCCGTGCTGGTGCTGGCCGGGGTGCGGGACCTGGTCACGCCGAGCGAGCACAGCGAGGCCATCGCCGACCTGCTCCCGGAGGCCGAGCTGGTGCTCGTGCCGGACGCCGGGCACCTGGTGATGCTGGAGCACCCGGAAGTGGTCACCGACCGCCTCGCCGACCTGCTCACCCGCGCGGGCGCGGTGCCCGCAGGGGCTACCGTAAGTGGCTATGGAACGACCAGCAGCACCCGCAGCACCGCACCACCGCGCTGAGACCCGGCTGACGGTCACCTCGCCCGAGCAGATGCGGGAGCTGGGCCGCCGGCTCGCCGCGCTGCTGCGCGCGGGCGACCTGGTGATGCTCACCGGTGAACTGGGCGCGGGCAAGACCACCCTGACCCGCGGGCTCGGCGAGGGCCTGGGCGTGCGCGGCGCGGTCACCTCGCCGACGTTCGTCATCGCCCGGGTGCATCCTTCCCTCGGTGACGGCCCGCCCCTGGTCCACGTGGACGCCTACCGCCTCTCCGGCGGTCTGGACGAGATGGAGGACCTGGACCTCGACGTCTCCCTGTCCGACTCGGTGATCGTCGTGGAGTGGGGCGAGGGCAAGGTCGAGGAGCTGACCGAGGACCGGCTCCACGTCGTCATCCACCGCGCGGTCGGGGACACCACCGACGAGGTGCGGCACGTGACCCTGGCGGGGCTGGGGGAGCGGTGGTCCGGCGCCGCCCTCGACGCGCTGTCCGGCTGAGGACCGGCTGGCTTCCCGACAAGCTGTCGGCACGGTGTTGCGCGGGGCGTCCCGGGCGTGGTCACATGGTCCCCAGCCCGTAGTTAGGTGTGCCTAACTACACCCGCCCCCGCACATCAGGAGGCGTTCATGACCGCAGCCCGGCCCATGCCCCGGCCCGCCACGCCCGCCGGGGTGTCCATGCGCGATCTCCTGGCCTCGTGCGCCGCCGCGGACGCCGTCTCCCAGCCCCCGCGGGCCCCGGAACCACGCCGCGGGCCGGAGCCCGTGACCGCGCGCGCCGAGGACCGTCCCCGGGCCGCTTGAGTGCGCCGGAGGACCGTCACGGGCGGGTGCTGAAGGGCCGCTCCGGGCGGGTCGGAACCACCGCGCCGGGCGACACCGTCTCCCTCGCCCGGTACCGGCCGAGGGACGGCATCCCCGGCGCACGGGGCCGGCTAGCGGATCACGACCACGCGTACGCCGATCGTCGCGAACCGCCACATCGCGTCCCCGTCCTCCCGGTTCTCCCGGATCCCGCCCGTCCGCACGCCCGGGTCGGGCGTCGGGCCGGTGCCGTCGCCCACCGCCGCGCTGAACCCGATCGCCACGCCCCGCACGCTGGTGAAGCGCACCACGTGCTCGACGGGCCGGCCGTCGGTCCCGGTGACCGCGTGGGAGCGGGAGGTCACCCAGTAGGTGCCCGGGGGCGGATCCACGTTCCCGGGGCGCACCGGGAACGTGCGCTGCATCCGGCCGCGCTCGCCGACCAGCCAGACCCGGTCGTCGTCCACCGAGTACACCACCCGTTCACCCGTACCGGAGGCGCTCGGCAGGGCGGTCGGGTTGTGCCGGTCCCGGGGCGCCTTGGACGCGGACGCCGAGGGGGAGGCGTGCGCGGCGGGAGTGCCCCCCAGGGACGCGGGGACGGTCGCCTGGGCCCGGTAGGCGAGGAATCCGACCGCTCCGACGGCCGCAGCGGTGAGGACGGCCACGACTCCCGAGCTGGTCCCTGCCACGTGCGCCCACCTCTGTTTCATCTGATATGTCGTACTTCGTACAGACCGTAGCAGTCGGTGACCGTACGACCCGGACGGCCATGCGGGCGGCGCGGGCGCCGTAGGCTGTTCGCGTGCTCTTGCTCGCTCTGGATACCGCAACACCCGCCGTCACCGTCGCGCTGCACGACGGCACCGACGTCATCGCCTCGTCGAGCCAGGTGGACGCGCGCCGGCACGGAGAGCTGCTGCTGCCGGCCGTCGACCGCGTACTCACCCGCGCCGGGCTGAAACCGGAGGCGGTCACCGGGATCGTCGTCGGCACCGGCCCCGGCCCCTACACCGGTCTGCGTGTCGGCCTGATGACCGCCGACACCTTCGGTCTCGCGCTCGGCGTCCCGGTGTACGGCGTGTGCACCCTCGACGGCCTCGCCCACGCCGCCGGCATCGAGACGGGCCCCTTCGTCGTGGCGACCGACGCCCGGCGCAAGGAGGTCTACTGGGCCACGTACGCCGACCCCCGCACCCGCCTGACCGGCCCGGCCGTCGACCGCCCGGCCGACATCGCCGGGCAGGTCGCCGGGCTCCCGGCGGTCGGCGCCGGCGCGCTGCTCTACCCGGACACGTTCCCGGACGCCCGCGAGCCGGAGCACGTGTCCGCCGCCTCCCTCGCCTCGCTGGCCGCAGGAAAGCTGGCCGCGGGCGAGGAACTCCCCGCGCCCCGGCCGCTGTACCTGCGCCGGCCCGACGCCCAGGTCCCCAAGAACTACAAGGTGGTCACCCCCAAGTGACACAGCCGGCAGCCCCCGTCCTGCGCGAGATGCGCTGGTGGGACATCGACCCGGTCCTGGTGCTGGAGAAGGACCTCTTCCCCGAGGACGCCTGGTCCCGGGGCATGTTCTGGTCCGAGCTGGCCCACTCCCGGGGCCCGGACGCCACCCGGCGCTACCTCGTGGCCGAGTCCGACGGCCGCGTCGTCGGATACGCAGGTCTCGTCGCCGCCGGCGAGCAGGCCGACGTCCAGACCATCGCCGTCGCCCGCGACCACCAGCGCACCGGCCTCGGCGCCCGCCTGCTCACCGAGCTGCTGCGCGCGGCGACCGCGTTCGAGTGCCACGAGGTGATGCTCGAATGCCGGGTCGACAACATCCGCGCCCAGCAGCTCTACGAGCGTTTCGGCTTCGCCCCCATCGGCTTCCGGCGCGGCTACTACCAGCCGGGCAACGTCGACGCCCTGGTGATGCGCCTGACCACGGAACCCGGCAGCGGCCCCGCCGCGGGCTCCGCCCCCGTACAAGGAACCGATATCAATGACTGACGAACCACTCGTCCTCGGCATCGAGACCTCCTGCGACGAGACCGGCGTCGGCATCGTCCGCGGCACCACCCTGCTGGCGGACGCCGTCGCCTCCAGCGTCGACGAGCACGCCCGCTTCGGGGGCGTCGTGCCCGAGGTGGCGTCCCGGGCACACCTGGAGGCGATGGTCCCCACCATCGACCGCGCGCTGAAGGAGGCGGGGGTCCGCGCCCGCGACCTCGACGGCATCGCGGTCACCGCCGGACCCGGGCTCGCGGGCGCGCTGCTCGTCGGCGTGTCGGCGGCCAAGGCGTACGCCTACGCCCTCGGCAAGCCCCTGTACGGCGTCAACCACCTCGCCTCGCACATCTGCGTGGACCAGCTAGAGCACGGCCCGCTGCCCGAGCCGACGATGGCCCTGCTGGTCTCCGGCGGCCACTCCTCGCTGCTGCTGTCCTCGGACATCACCTCCGACGTCCGCCCGATGGGCGCGACCATCGACGACGCGGCCGGCGAGGCCTTCGACAAGATCGCCCGCGTGCTGAACCTGGGCTTCCCCGGCGGCCCGGTCATCGACCGGTACGCGAAGGAGGGCGACCCGCGGGCCATCGCCTTCCCGCGCGGCCTGACCGGCCCGCGCGACCCGGCGTACGACTTCTCCTTCTCGGGCCTGAAGACCGCCGTGGCCCGCTGGATCGAGGCCCGGCGCGCGGCCGGTGAGGACGTCCCGGTGCGTGATGTGGCCGCGTCCTTCCAGGAGGCCGTCGTCGACGTCCTCACCCGCAAGGCCGTCCGCGCCTGCAAGGACGAGGGGGTCGACCACCTGATGATCGGCGGCGGCGTGGCCGCCAACTCCCGGCTGCGCGCCCTCGCCCTGGAACGCTGCGAGGCGGCCGGCATCCGGCTGCGCGTGCCCCGCCCCAAGCTGTGCACGGACAACGGCGCGATGGTGGCCGCGCTCGGCGCCGAGATGGTCGCCCGCAACCGGGTCCCCTCCGCCTGGGACCTGTCGGCCGACTCCTCCCTGCCGGTGACCGAGCCGCACGTCCCGGGCCACGACCACGTGCACGAGGTCAGCAAGGAGAACCTGTACTCGTGACCGTCGCGCTGATGTGGGAGGCGCGGGCCGCCGCGGGCCGCGGGGAGGACCTGCTGGCCTGGGCCCGCGGACAGGCCCTCACCCCCGGGCCGGCGCGGCGCGAGACCTTCCGCGCACCGCAGGACCGGGTGCTGGTCATCACGTGGTGGGACGCGCCGTACGACGCGCCGCTGCCCGAACTGCCCGAGCCGGACGCGGAGCTGGTGACCCGCGTCGTGCACCGCTGGCGGTTCGAGGCGGTGACGGACGGCTGAGCGGCCGGGTTGATCCTTCCGGCCGGGCTGCGCTATGATCATCACACAGCGAACGGCCGGAACACCGGCCCGGACGCAGTGCGTTGGTGGTCCAAGGAAAGACGTCCCGCTTCCTGCGGGGAGATGCAGGTGCAAGGCCTGCCCGGCGCTCCACTCGATACCCCGCCCCCGGGTCCCCGGAGGCGGGGTATCGGCGTTACGGCACCTCCCCGGCCGACGGAATCCACGTCCTGCACCCATTGTCATGCACAGGGGAACCCGCAGGGGTCCGTCGGCTGGACGTGATGCAGGATCGCCCTGTGAACAAGAGCAGCAGACGCACCGTCCTCGCCGCCGTCGCCGCCGTGGCCGCGGGCCTGCCCACCTTCGATGCCGTGGTGGGCGGCGGCGCCACACCGGCCGCGGCGGCCGACCAGTACGGGTCGAACACCGAGCTGTACACCCGGACCGCGGCCAAGGAGGGCACCGACTGGTCGCGCCGGTTCCGCATAGGGGCGCCGGTGCAGGTCACGGACAATGTCCGCGGCACGAGCAGCCCCGTCAACAGCACGGCGGTCATCGCGCCGCACGGCGGCGGGATCGAGGCGGGCACGAGCGAGCTGTGCATGGCCGTCGCCGGCTGCACGCCCTTCGACGCGGGTACCGACCCGGCGGGCGCGGCGGTGCCGGGAGAGCCGCAGCGCGACTACTGGATGTTCGAGGCCCTGGCCGACTCCGCCGCGCAGCACGTCACCGCCACCCACTGCGACGACCCGGCCGCCCTCGCCGTCTGCGCCGGGAACCTGTACGCCGTCTCCCTGCACGGCTTCGACGACACGGCCACGAAGAAGATCATCATCGGCGGCCGGGACGAGCGGCTCAAGCGCAACCTGCTCGCGGCCTTCACGAAGTACGGCCTGCCCCCCCGGCGACCGACGCCGACCGGAACGTCACCGTGGTCTTCGCGGGCGCCACGGACCCCGTCAACGGCGACGACCCGGCCAACATCGTCAACCGCACCCGGACCGGCGCCGGCGCCCAGATGGAGCTGTCCACGGCGCTGCGCAGGGCGATGTTCGGTGACTTCTCCGGCGCCGCCGAGCGCAGGACGACGGCCGGTGTGCCGAGCGCCGACAGCCCCTACGCCGACCACTTCTGGAACGGTTTCGTGGGCGCCGTGCGCGAGGCGATCAGGAACCACGAGCTGGGCCTCGACTCCCTCTAGGCCACCGCACCGCGTCCGTCACCGTCCGCGACCCCGGCGGGTGGAGGCGGTCCGTTCCGTACCCTGGCGGCATGCGCATGCGCCCCACTCTGAGCTGGACGCCCGCCGAGGACCTGCCCGCGGGCACCACGGACCTGGAGCCGGTCGCCGACGCGCTGAGCGCGGGCCGTGTGCTGGTGCTCAGCGGGGCCGGCATCTCCACGGAGTCGGGCATCCCCGACTACCGGGGCGAGGGCGGGAGCCTCAGCCGGCACACCCCGATGACCTACCAGGACTTCACCGCCGATGCCGGGGCCCGGCGCCGGTACTGGGCGCGCAGCCACCTCGGCTGGCGCACGTTCGGCAGCGCCGGGCCCAACGCCGGGCACCGGGCCGTGGCGGCCTTCGGGCGGCACGGCCTGCTCTCGGGCGTGATCACCCAGAACGTCGACGGCCTGCACCAGGCCGCCGGCAGCGAGAGCGTCGTGGAACTCCACGGCAGCCTGGACCGGGTCGTCTGCCTCTCCTGCGGCACCCTCAGCCCGCGCCGCGAACTCGCCCGGCGGCTGGAGGAGGCCAACCCGGGCTTCGAGCCCGTGGCCGCCGGGATCAACCCGGACGGTGACGCCGACCTCACCGACGAACAGGTCGGCGACTTCCGGGTGCTGCCCTGCACGGTCTGCGGGGGCGTCCTCAAACCGGACGTGGTGTTCTTCGGCGAGGCGGTTCCACCGCGGCGGGTGGAGCACTGCCGTGAGCTGGTCCGGGCGGCGGCCTCGCTGCTGGTCCTGGGATCCTCGCTCACGGTGATGTCGGGGCTCCGGTTCGTCCGCCAGGCGGCCGGGGCCGGGAAGCCGGTGCTGATCGTCAACCGGGACGCGACCCGTGGGGACCGGCACGCCCTCACCCGGGTCGCACTGCCCCTGGGAACCGCCCTCACCACCGTGGCCGGCCGGCTGGGCCTGCCCGTCGACGGCCGGACGACGGCCTGAACCGTAGCGGCCGAGGCCGGCGGTGCGGCCCGTCGGACGCCCCGGAGTGTCGAATATTTCTGATCAGACAGCGAATGTTGCGGAGATCGCTAGCGGCCTCGGGCCTTCGTCGCGACGGGCCCGGGGGTTACGATCGCGGGCATGAAGCCTTCGAAGCCCGCAGAGACGCAGTCGGCGACCCTCGCCGAGATCGCCCGTGAGGCCGGGGTGTCCGCTCCGACTGTTTCGAAGGTTCTCAACGGCCGGGCCGACGTCGCCCCCGCCACTCGCGCCCGCGTCGAGGACCTGCTGCGCGCCTACGGCTACCGGCGCCGGCGCGCCGAGGCCTCCCGGTCGCCGCTGATCGACCTCGTCTTCCACGAGCTGGAGAGCGCCTGGGCGATGGAGGTCATCCGGGGCGTGGAGAACGTGGCCCGGGACACGGGCCTGAGCGTCGTGCTGTCCGAGTCGGCCGGGCGGCTCACCCCGGGCCGGACCTGGGCCGACCAGGTGGCCGCCCGCCGCCCGCACGGCGTGGTGCTGGTGCTGTCCGGGCTCGACGAGTCCCAGCGGGCGCTGCTGACGAGCCGGTCCATCCCGTTCGTGGTGATGGACCCGGCCGGCGACCCGGGCCCGGACGTGCCCTCGATCGGCGCCACCAACTGGCAGGGCGGTCTGGCCGCCACCCGGCACCTGGTGGAACTGGGCCACACCCGGATCGGCGCCATCAGCGGTCCGTCCCGGATGATGTGCAGCCGGGCCCGGGTCGACGGCTACCGGGCGGCCCTGGAGACGGCCGGCGTGTCCGTGGACCCCTCGCTCGTCGTGACCGGCGACTTCCACCACGACGCCGGCTACCGCCTGGGCCTTGAGCTGCTGCGCCGCCCGGACCGGCCGACCGCCGTCTTCGCGGGCAACGACCTCCAGGCGCTCGGCCTGTACGAGGCCGCCCGCGAACTCGGGCTGCGCGTCCCGGAGGACCTGAGCGTCGTCGGCTTCGACGACCTGCCGGTGGCCCGCTGGGTGGGCCCGCCGCTGACGACCGTACGGCAGCCGCTGACCGAGATGGCCGAGGCCGCGGCCCGGCTGGTGCTGGAGCTGGGGCGCGCCGAGGGGGAGCGGGCGGCGACCCGGGTGGAGCTGGCGACGAGTCTGGTGGTGCGTTCGAGCACGGCGGCGCCCGCCGCGCTCTGAGGGCTCGGATGTATTGACGGGTGCCGGGGGCCACCCCACACTGCTCCGAGTCAATCGGTTGTTCGACCGAAACTTTCGGAGGCACCCGCCATGAGATCTCTGAGAACCGGTTTACCCCTCGCATCCCTCGCATCCCTGCTGACCGGCGCCGCGCTGCTGCTCACGGCGCCCGCGGCGCACGCCGCCGACACCCCGCTGCGCGACCTCGCGGCGGCGAAGGGCAAGGTCGTCGGCACCGCCGTCACCGGCTCCCGGCTCACCGGGACCTACGGCGACATCGCCGGAAGCCAGTTCGGTTCGCTCACCCCCGGCAACGCCATGAAGTGGGAGACCGTCGAGCCCACCCAGGGCAGCTTCAACTGGACCGAGGCCGACCAGATCGTGGCCTTCGCCCAGGCCCACGACCAGCAGGTGCGCGGCCACACCCTGGTCTGGCACAGCCAGAATCCGGGCTGGCTCACCAACGGCAACTGGACCTCCGCCCAGCTCGGCAGCCTGCTCCAGAACCACATCAGTACCGAGGTCGGCCGCTACAAGGGCGAGGTCGCCGCCTGGGACGTCGTCAACGAACCCTTCAACGAGGACGGCACCTACCGCTCCGGCATCTGGTACAACGGCCTGGGCTCCGGCTACATCGCCAACGCCCTGACCTGGGCGCACGCGGCCGACCCGGACGCCAAGCTGTACATCAACGACTACAACGTCGAGGGCGTCAACGCGAAGTCCACCGCCCTGTACAACCTGGTCAGGTCCCTCAAGGAGCAGGGTGTGCCGATCGGCGGCGTCGGCCTCCAGGCGCATCTGATCCTCGGCCAGGTGCCCTCGACGCTCCAGCAGAACATCCAGCGCTTCGCCGACCTCGGCGTCGACGTGGCGATCACCGAGCTGGACGTCCGCATGCAGCTCCCGGCCGACAGCACGGAACCCGCCCAGCAGGCGGCCGACTTCAAGTCCGTCGTGGCCGCGTGCGCGACGGTGACCCGCTGCGTCAACGTCACCGTCTGGGGCTTCACCGACGCCGACTCATGGGTGCCGAGCACCTTCCCGGGCTACGGGGCGGCGACACCGTACGACGAGAACTACCAGCCCAAACCGGCGTACCACGGCATCGCGCAGGCGCTCGGCGGCTCCACCACCACCCCGCCGCCGGGCCCCGGTGCCTGCACCGCCGCCTACAGCGTCACCAGCCAGTGGAACAACGGCTTCACCGGCCAGGTGAAGATCTCCTGCTCCGGCGCCTCGCTGTCCTCGTGGAAGGTGAACTGGAACTACGGCGCGGGCCAGCGCATCACCCAGGCCTGGAACGCCACGTGCACCCAGTCGGGGACGGCCGTGTCGTGCGCCAACGCCTCCTACAACGGTGGCGTTCCGGACGGCGGTTCGGTGACGTTCGGCTTCAACGCCTCCTGGAGCGGCGGCAATCCCGTGCCGACGGTGACCCTGGGATGAGAATCTCCCGAGAAAACCGGTGGGTGCGGACTTCGCTGACATCCCGTTCATAATTCGGACGTACGTTCCTGTCGTGACGCGACACGAGGCGCGGGGCGACACGGCCGGAGCGGCGGGCCGGCGGTCGGTAGTGCTGAAGACCGCCGGCCTCGCCCTGGCGGGCGCCCTGGTGCTGGGCGCCGCGGCGGCAGGGTGGGCCTACTGGCATCTGAACGGCAACATCCGCGGCGTCGACATCGACAGCGCGCTCGGCGACGACCGGCCCGCCCGCCCGGTGACCACCCCGGCCGCCGCCGCCTCGGCCACGCGGTCGGGCCCGCGCGGGTGCCGGACGAACGCGAGGGGCCGGTCACCCACCCGGGGGACCGGCCCGTCAGGGCGATATACCTAGGTCGTGTCTTCAAAAGATCTTGAGTGGTGGATCATGGTGGGGTGATACGTCGCCATGAACTGTCGGACGCCGAGTGGGAGTTCGTCCGGCCGCTGCTGCCGGAGCCCTTGCGGGGGCGGAAGCGGTTGGACGACCGCACCGTGCTCAACGGGATCGTGTGGAAGTTCCGGACCGGCACCGCCTGGAGGGATGTGCCCGAGCGGTACGGTCCGTGGGCCACGCTGCACACCCGCTTCCGCCGCTGGGCGCTGGACGGCACCTTCGAGCGGATGCTCCGTGCCGCCCAGGCACAGGCAGATGCGGCCGGGGACATCGACTGGCTGGTGTCGGTCGACTCCACCGTTGTCCGCGCCCACCAGCACGCCGCCGGAGCCCGAAAAAGGGGCTCCGCAGCCCCGGCCTCGGACGCTCCAGGGGCGGCCTGACCAGCAAGATTCACCTGGCCTGTGACGCATTGGGCCGCCCGCTCGCCTTCACGATCACGGGCGGGAACACCAACGACTGCACCCAGTTCACCGCCGTGATGGAGGCGATACGGGTGCCCCGCCTAGGCTCGGGACGGCCACGCGTGCGGCCCTCCCATGTCCTGGGCGACAAGGGCTACAGCTCGCGGGCCATCCGGACTTGGCTGCGACGCCGGGGTATCAGCCACACCATCCCCGAGCGGGCCGACCAGGTCCGCAACCGGCACCGCCGCGGCAGCCGGGGCGGGCGCCCGCCGGTCTTCGACAAGCAGCTCTACAAGCGGCGCAACGTGGTGGAACGGTGCTTCAACCGCCTGAAACAGTGGCGCGGTATCGCGACCCGCTACGACAAGACCGCCGAGTCCTACCAAGCAGCCGTCACCCTCGCATCGCTGTTGATGTGGGCGTGACATTTGAAGACAACTCCTAGACCGGTCCGCCGATCAGCATCGTCGGGGCGCCGGCGACGCGGGTGAGGAACACCGTCGCCGCGTTCGGCCCCTGCGGTCTCACCTTCCGGCGCAGTTCCTCCGGCTCGACGGCCGAGCCGCGCTTCTTCACGGTCAGCGTGCCGACGCCGCGCTCGCGCAGCAGCGCCCTCAGCTTCTTGACGTTGAACGGGAGCCGGTCGGTGATCTCGTAGGCGGAGGCGTACGGCGTGGGCCGCAGCTCGTCGGCGGTGACGTAGGCGATGGTCGGGTCCACGAGGCCGCCGCCGATCTCCTCGGCCACCTCCGCGACCAGGTGGGCGCGGATCACGGCACCGTCCGGCTCGTACAGGTACCGCCCCACCGGCCGCACCCCGGGATCGGGCAGACCCCGGCCGGCCAGCGTGCGCGGGCCCGGCAGCAGCGTGGCCCGCACGGCACCCGGCGTCCCGGTCCCGAACCACAGCACCGCCTCCTTCACGTCACCCCCGTCGGAGACCCACTCGGCCTCGGCGGCGTCGGGCACCGCCTCGTGCGGGATGCCCGGGGCGATCTTCAGCGCGGCGCGCGGTGCGCCGGCGGCGGTACGTACCGCCCAGGACAGCGGCGGCGAGTACGCCTCCGGGTCGAAGATCCGGCCGCGTCCGCCCCGCCGGGCCGGGTCCACGAACACCGCGTCGTAACCGGTGACGTCGACCTCCGTGACGTCCGCCTCCCGTACCTCGATCAGCCCGGCGAGCCCCAGCGCCTCGGCGTTCGCGCGGGCCGCCGCCGCGGTCAGCGGATCCCGGTCCACGGCCAGTACCCGGATCCCGGCCCGCGCGAGCGCGATCGCGTCACCGCCGATCCCGCAGCACAGGTCGGCGACGGACGTGACGCCGAGGTCCCGGAACCGCTGCGCCCGGTACGCCGCCACGGCGGTCCGCGTCGACTGCTCGACCCCGTTCGCCGTGAAGAACATCCGCCCGGCGTCCTCGGTCCCGAACTTGGCCGCCGCCCGCTGCCGCAGCCGGGCCTGGCCGAGCGCGGCCGACACCAGCTCGGCGGGGTGGTCGCGGCGCAGCCGGGTGGCGACGGCGAGTTCGTCCGCCGGGGCGGTGTCGCGGACCTCGTCGAGGAGGGCGCGGCCTTCGGGGGTGAGGAGCAGAGCGAGGTCGTTCACCGGGTCATTGTGGGCCAGTCGGTGGATGGTGCGCGCCCGGCGGCGGTGTCGGCCCGGTGCGGACGCCCGGGCCTGGGAGGATCCGACACCATGCGAGTAGTAGTACAAAATGACAAAAGTCAGGCATCGGGCGTGCCGGTGGCCGTCCGCTGCGCAGCTCTCGCGCTGGCCGCCGCCGCCCTCCTCACCGGCTGCGCCGACCGCACCGAACCGGCCACCGGCCGGGGCGGCCCCGCCCGCGCCCCCGACCCGCAGACCCGCCGGGCCGCGGAACACGCCCGCCAGGCCGCCGAACACGCCCGGCTGGCCGCCGCCGCCCACCGCTGGGGCCTGGACCGCGCCCCGCTCGCACCCCCGGCCCCGCCCGCCAGGAAACCCGAGATCACCGCCCGGGACGGCTTCGAGGTGGACGGGCAGGAGGAGGAGGGGCTCCCGCCGGTCTTCACGACCATCCCCACCCGGCAGAAGGTCGTCTTCCTCACCATTGACGACGGCGCGGAGAAGGACCCCGCGTTCCTGCGGATGATGAGCGAGCTGAAGATCCCGTACACCGCCTTCCTCAGTGACTACCTCGTCAAGGAGGACTACGGCTACTTCCGCAGGATGCAGGCGCGGGGCGTGACCCTCAACAACCACACCCTGACCCACCCCTACCTGCCCGGACTGTCCTACGACGAGCAGAAGCACGAGATCTGCGGCATGCAGGACATCATGAAGAAGCAGTTCGGCAAGGCGCCCACCGTCTTCCGGCCGCCGTACGGCAACTACAACGGCGACACCCTGCGCGCCGCCAGGGCCTGCGGGATCAGATACGCGCCCATCTGGGACGAAGAGGTCTTCGTGGACCACTGGGAGTACCGCGAGTGGGACCGCAGCCTGCACCCCGGCGACATCGTCCTCACCCACTTCCGCGGCCGGGACGACTGGAACGGCACGATGGTGGACGACATGCGCCGCTTCCTGGACAAGGTCACGCGCGAGGGCTACGCCGTGGCCCGCCTGGAGGACTACCTGTGAGGCCGCGGGGCCCGGCCGCGGTCCTCGCCGCGGCCCTGCTCCTGACGGGCTGCGCCCCGTCCGTCGACCCCATCGAGCGGCTCGGCAAGAAGGCGGCCGAAGGGGTGCGCCCGCACGGCCGGGCCCCCGACCGCGGCTACCGCCGCTGGGGGCTGACCGAACCGCTCGCCCGCTCCCCGCTGCACACCGCCCGGCCGCTGACCGCACACCCGGGGGCACACGCCCTGCCCCCGGTGGCCGACCACGTCCCCACCCGCGACCGGGTCGTCTTCCTCACCTACGACGACGGCGCCGAACAGGATCCCAGTTTCCTCGACATGGTCCGCGACCTGCGGCTGCCGGTCAGCATGTTCCTCACCGACAGCGTCGCCGGCCCCGGCTACCGCCACTTCGCCCGGCTGCGCGCGCTCGGCGCCGGCATCGAGAACCGCACCCTCGGCCACCGGGCGTCGGCCGGCACGCCGTACGCCTCCCAGCGCGCCGAGATCTGCGGCCAGCAGCACCGGCTCCGCGCCCGCCTCGGCGTCCGCCCGCGCCTCTTCCGGCCGCCCTACGGCTCGTACGACACCACCACCCTGCGCGCGGCGGCGGACTGCGGCATCACGGCGGTCGCCCTGTGGCGCGCCGCCCTGACCCCGGCCGGCCTCGTCTACACCCACGGCCCCCACCGGCTGCGCCCCGGCGACATCGTCCTGGTGGGCCCGGACGAGTCGACGGGCCTGTCCTTGCGCGAACGCACGGCGCGGGTCCTGCGCCACGCGCAGGAGCACGGGCTGACCGTCGGACGCCTCGAGGACTACCTGTAGAGGCGGACCGGGTGGACCCGGAGGCCCCCGGCACGGGCGGCCCCGGCCGCCCGCGCGGGACGCTCCGGCACCCCCGGATCGGGGCGACGCGCCGCGCGCATTGGCACTCCGCTTGACCGAGTGCTAATCACGGTCATAGTCTCGGCCCTGGCACTCGGCAGTCGAGAGTGCCAACAAAGCGACGGGCAGGTCCGGCACCCGCGACGACGGATCGACCTGGTCGCCACCTCAGACAGTTAACCCCGTGAGATCTCCGAAGGGGGAGGTCGGATCGTGACGACCACCAGCTCCAAGGTTGCCATCAAGCCGCTCGAGGACCGCATTGTGGTCCAGCCGCTCGACGCCGAGCAGACCACGGCCTCTGGCCTGGTCATCCCGGACACCGCGAAGGAGAAGCCCCAGGAGGGCGCCGTCCTCGCCGTGGGCCCGGGCCGGTTCGAGAACGGCGAGCGCCTGCCGCTCGACGTCAAGGTCGGTGACGTCGTCCTCTACAGCAAGTACGGCGGCACCGAGGTGAAGTACAACGGCGACGAGTACCTCGTCCTCTCGGCTCGCGACGTTCTCGCGATCATCGAGAAGTAATTCACCTCAAGCACTTCGCTGCTCTGAGCTGCGCCCCTGGCCCCCGCGAATCGATAAGAAGCCGGGCGTCCGGGGCGCAGTCTCTTTTCACCCACACTTTCGGAGAGGGCTCCCGCTGTCATGGCGAAGATCCTGAAGTTCGACGAGGACGCCCGTCGCGCCCTCGAGCGCGGCGTCAACAAGCTTGCCGACACGGTGAAGGTGACGATCGGCCCCCGCGGCCGCAACGTCGTCATCGACAAGAAGTTCGGCGCCCCCACCATCACCAACGACGGTGTCACGATCGCCCGCGAGGTCGAGCTCGAGGACCCGTACGAGAACCTCGGCGCCCAGTTGGTGAAGGAGGTGGCGACCAAGACCAACGACATCGCTGGTGACGGCACCACCACCGCCACCGTGCTCGCCCAGGCGCTGGTGCGCGAGGGCCTGAAGAACGTCGCCGCCGGCGCTTCCCCGGCTGCCCTGAAGAAGGGCATCGACGCCGCGGTCAAGGCCGTCTCCGACGAGCTGCTCGCCACGGCGCGCCCGATCGACGAGAAGTCCGACATCGCCGCCGTCGCCGGGCTGTCCGCCCAGGACCAGCAGGTCGGCGAGCTGATCGCCGAGGCCATGGACAAGGTCGGCAAGGACGGTGTCATCACCGTCGAGGAGTCCAACACCTTCGGTCTGGAGCTGGACTTCACCGAGGGCATGGCCTTCGACAAGGGCTACCTGTCGCCGTACTTCGTGACGGACCAGGAGCGCATGGAGGCCGTCCTGGAGGACCCGTACGTCCTCATCCACCAGGGCAAGATCGCCGCCATCGCCGACCTCCTGCCGCTGCTGGAGAAGGTCATCCAGGCCGGTGCCTCCAGGCCGCTGCTCATCATCGCCGAGGACGTCGAGGGCGAGGCCCTGTCGACCCTGGTCGTCAACAAGATCCGCGGCACCTTCAACGCCGTCGCGGTGAAGGCCCCCGGCTTCGGCGACCGCCGCAAGGCCATGCTCCAGGACATCGCCACCCTCACCGGCGGCACCGTCATCTCCGAGGAGGTCGGCCTCAAGCTCGACCAGGTCGGCATCGACGTGCTGGGCTCGGCCCGCCGCATCACCGTCACCAAGGACGACACCACGATCGTCGACGGCGCCGGCAAGACCGAGGACGTGCACGGCCGCGTCGCGCAGATCAAGGCCGAGATCGAGAACACCGACTCCGACTGGGACCGCGAGAAGCTCCAGGAGCGCCTCGCGAAGCTGGCCGGCGGCGTGTGCGTGATCAAGGTCGGCGCCGCCACCGAGGTGGAGCTGAAGGAGAAGAAGCACCGCCTGGAGGACGCCATCTCCGCGACCCGCGCCGCGGTCGAGGAGGGCATCGTCTCCGGCGGCGGCTCCGCCCTGGTGCACGCCTCCAAGGTCCTGGCCGGCAACCTGGACAAGACCGGCGACGAGGCCACCGGTGTCGCCGTGGTCCGCAACGCCGTGGTCGAGCCGCTGCGCTGGATCGGCGAGAACGCCGGCCAGGAGGGCTACGTCATCGTCTCCAAGGTCAAGGACCTGGAGCCGGGACAGGGCTACAACGCCGCCACCGGCGAGTACGGCGACCTGATCAAGGCCGGCGTCATCGACCCGGTGAAGGTCACCCGCTCCGCCCTGGAGAACGCCGCCTCCATCGCCTCCCTGCTGCTCACGACCGAGACCCTGGTCGTCGAGAAGAAGGAAGAGGAGCCTGAGGCCGCGGGCCACGGCCACAGCCACGGCCACTCGCACTGAGCGAGCAAGCGCCCGAGTGAAGGCCCGGTCCCGGCAGGGGACCGGGCCTTCGCCCTGTCCACGGCGCGCAGGCCCGGCCGCGTCCGGCCCGGCGGTGTCACGCGCGCTCGCCGGGCTTCTCTCCCGAGCGGCAACTCCACCGGTGCCACGAGCCGCGACGCGTCCGGACGGCCCCGGCCGGCCGCCGGGCCGCCGCGAGACCATGAATCCGGGCCGGCGGAAGACTGTGGATCCGGGCCGCCGGAACATCGGGCCGGCGGAACACGGGGAAACCGGGACACCAGGCCGGTGGCGTCCCCCGTCCGCTACTGCGGCCCGTACCTGCGTCCGGTCTTCGAGCTGATCCCGCCCAGCAGTGCGCGCGGCGTCACCTTCACCAGCCCCATCAGCGCCTTGTACCGGGGATCCGGGACGGACACCGTCTTCCCCCGCGCGAGGTCGGTCAGGGCCGCCGCGACCAGCTTGTCGGCATCCAGCCACATCCAGCCCGGGATGTTGTCCGTGCCCATGCCGGCCCGCTGGTGGAACTCGGTGCGCACGAAGCCCGGGCAGAGCGCCATCAGCCGGACCCCGCTGCCGGCCAGGTCCTTCGCCGCGCCCTGGGTGAACTGCACGACCCACGCCTTGGACGCGCCGTACGTGCCGCGCGGGACGAAGGCGGCCACGGAGGCGACGTTCACCACGCCGCCCCGGCCCCGCTCCCGCATCGCCCCGGCCGCCGCCGACGTCAGCCGGAGCACCGCCTCGCAGTGCACCTTGAGCATCATCAGCTCGTCCGGCATGGGCACGTCCAGATAGCGGCCCTTGTTGCCGAAGCCGGCGTTGTTCACCAGCAGGTCGACCGGGTTCTTGCGGTCGCCGAGCCGGTCGGCGACCGCCTCGATGCCCTTGTCCTCGGACAGGTCGGCGGTCAGCACCTCCACCTCGATGCCGTGCCGGTCGTGCAGTTCGGTCGCCTGCTCGCGCAGCCGCCCGGTGTCCCGGGCCACCAGGACGAGGTCGTGCCCGTCAGCCGCGAGCCGCCGCGCGAACGCGGCACCGATTCCCGCGGTCGATCCCGTAATCAGAGCCGTTGTCATGGCCCAAGCGTAGTGACCCGGACCCGCGGAGTCCGCTGCGGCGACGGCCCGTCAGCCGGTCCGCGCGGCCAGGTACGCGCGGGCCGCCGCCCGCGCCTCCGGGTGCAGCGCGTCGCCCGCGGCGAGCAGCTCCGGCAGCAGGTCCCGGTCGGTGGTGATCGCGCGGAACTGCAACGCCGCCGTCACCCCGTGGTCCGGCCGGTACACGATCTCCACGGCGTCGCCCGCCTGGATCTCACCCGGCTCGATCACCCGGAGGTAGGCACCCGATGCGCCCTTCTGTGTGAACCTCCTGACCCAGCCGCGCTCGCCCAGATGGCCCTGGAACGTACGGCACGGAACACGGCCCGAGGTCACCTCCAGCACCACCGTGGGGCCGATCCGCCAGCGCTCGCCGATCAGCGCCCCGGAGACCTCCAGGCCGTCCGTCGTCAGGTTCTCCCCGAAACAGCCGTTGGCCAGAGGCCGGCCGAGTTCGCGCTCCCACGCGTCGAGGTCCTCGCGGGCGAACGCGTACACCGCCTGGTCGTCCCCGCCGTGGAAGCGCCGTTCGCACACCGCGTCCCCGGCGAGCCCGCTCCCGCCGGTCCCCTTGGGCCCGGGCGCCGCCACCCGCACCGGCCCGTCGGCCGGCCGCTTGTCGATACCGGTCAGCCCGTCCGGCTGACCCGTGTAGGGCACGCGCCGGGGGCGGCCCACATTCACCGAGAGAACCTTCATTCCCCGCACGGTACGGGACCGGGACCCAAAGTACCGACGCGTGATCGGACGTCTCGTCCAAGGCTGTCTTATGCTCCTGGGGTGATCGAGGCCCGTCATCTCCGCGTTCTGCGCGCCGTCGCCACCACCGGTTCCTTCTCCGCGGCGGGGCGCCAACTGGGCTGCACCCAGCCGGCCGTCAGCCAGCAGATGAAGGCCCTGGAAACCTCCGTCGGCACCCCGCTGCTGGTCCGCGCGGGCCGGGAGATGCGTCTCACCCAGGCGGGCGAGGCCCTCGTGCGGCACGCCGCCGGCATCCTCGCCGGGCTCACCGCGGCCGAGGAGGAGGTCGCCGCCATCGCCGGTCTGCGCGCGGGCCGGGTCCGGCTGGTCTCCTTCCCCAGCGGCAGCTCCACGCTGGTCCCGACGGCCTTGGCCGCCCTGCGCGCCGCCCATCCCGGCACCCGCGTCTCCCTGGAGGAGGCCGAACCCCCGAGGTCCGTCGAACTGCTGCGCGAGGGGGACTGCGACCTGGCCCTGGCCTTCCGTTACGAGGGCGCGGCGGTTGCCGAGGACTGGGACGACCTCGTCGTACGGCCCCTGCTGACGGACCGGCTGGTCGCCCTGGTGCCCGAACGGCACCGGCTCGCGCGCGCGGACGCCGTCGCCATCGGAGAGCTGGCCGCCGAGCCCTGGATCGCGGGCTGCCCGCGCTGTCGCGGCCAACTGGTCGCGGTGTGCGAGAAGGAGGGCTTCACCCCGCGGATCGACTTCGCCACCGACGACTACCCGGCGGTGGTCGGCCTGGTCGGCGCGGGTCTGGGGGTCGCCGTACTGCCGCAGCTCGCGGTGGAGTCGGTACGGCCGAGGGGCGTGCGGACGGTACGGCTGGAACCGGCGGTACGGCGGGAGATCGTCGCGCTCACCCTGCCCGACCTGGCACAGGTGCCGGCCGTGGCGGCGACGCTGGAACAACTGGCCCGCGCGGCCCGGACGACCGGACGCGGCTGACGCGGCGCCGACGATCGGACGCGGTCGGTACGGCGCTGGCCGGGCGCCGCCCACTCGGCCCGGTCACCGGGCGCGGCAGGCGCGGTGCGGACAGCCGGGCGCGTCCTGGCCTCGCCCGCGTCCAGGAGCTGCCCGGCGGCGTCGAGGGCACGCTCGCGTGCCCGCCGAGGGGTGGGGTGCGAATCTTTGCAGAAACGTTCCTTCAGTGCTCAGGGGTGGTGTCGCCGCTGGTGGTCGACGCCGACACCAGGCGGTTGCGGGCCCGCCCCATCAACTCTTCGCGCTCGTCCTCGGTCAGGCCGCCCCAGACGCCGTACGGCTCGCGCACCGCCAGTGCGTGCGCGGCGCACTGCGCACGGACCGGGCATCTCATGCAGACCTCCTTGGCCGAGTTCTCGCGAGCACTCCGAGCCGCCCCGCGCTCGCCCTCGGGGTGGAAGAAGAGCGAGCTGTCCACGCCCCGACAGGCAGCCAGTAGCTGCCAGTCCCACAGGTCCGCGTTCGGTCCGGGAAGGCGGGAGAAATCTGCCATTACGTGACCCCTTGTAGCCGTTCTGGGCGGAAACGGTGCCTACGACCGTACGTCTCCGGTCTAAGGAGATGAAAATATGACTCATTGCGAATCTAGCCCCGGACACTACGAAACGGGAAGAAAAGGGGACGAATGGGTCATAGACGTGATGAAAAGGTGAGAGTCCGACGGCCATGTCTGCACCGTGTCGACGCCCTCACATAGAGTGCCGAAGACGGCACCCGGCCCCGTAACTCTTTCGAGTGACCGTCGTTGAGAGGGCGGAGGCGGTTGAAGAAACAAGCGCTCGGGCAGGCGTCCGAGACGGTCGACCGCACAGGTGACGATTCCGTACCAGCCTGGAGGCTCAAGGTGACGCGCATCAGCTGCGGAGGGCGGTCATGACATCCGTCCTCGTCTGCGACGACTCCCCGCTTGCCCGAGAGGCGCTCCGCCGCGCGGTCGCGACCGTGCCCGGTGTCGAGCGCGTGACGACGGCGGCCAACGGCGAGGAAGTCCTCCGCCGCTGGGGCGCCGACCGCTCCGATCTCATCCTCATGGATGTGCGCATGCCCGGCCTGGGCGGCGTAGAGACCGTGCGCCGTCTGCTGTCCGCCGACCCGGGCGCGCGCATCATCATGCTCACCGTCGCCGAGGACCTCGACGGCGTGGCCCTGGCGGTCGCCGCGGGCGCGCGGGGCTATCTGCACAAGGACGCGTCCCGCGCGGAACTGCGGGCCACGGTCACCCAGGCCCTCGCCGACCCCACCTGGCGACTCGCCCCGCGCCGCCTGCGCTCGGCCGAGATGGGCGCCGCGCCCACGCTCACCGCGCGCGAGATCCAGGTGCTGGAGGGCATGAGCCACGGCCGCTCCAACGCCGAGATCGGCCGTGAGCTGTTCCTCTCCGAGGACACCGTGAAGACCCACGCCCGGCGTCTGTTCAAGAAGCTCGGCGCCTCCGACCGGGCCCACGCGGTGGCCCTCGGCTTCCGCTGGGGACTGGTCCGGTAGCGGGTGAGCGACCCCGCGGGGCACCTTCCGTCCGCCGGGCCCCGCCCGGCAGTGCCCCGCCCCCCGCCCCGCTCCCGTTCCCCCTTACGGTTCCCTCGCCGACCGGCCGACCCGACGGCGAAGGTGCCGCCGGGAGAAGCGGAAGCGGTGCCGTCCGGAGATGCGGAAGCGGTGCCGTTCAGGTGTCGGGTCGGTACGGGCGGCTCGCGGGGTGCGGTGGGGCGCCGGAGGCCGCCTCCGGCCGCCGTGACTTTTTTCGCAGTCCCGTGTGGGGCGAGGGCGCCGTGCGGCCTCGGCGGGTCCGGCGCACGCAGCCGTCCCCGGGTCTCCCGGACGCCGCGTCCGCACGGCCGTTCCGGGTTCCCGCCCGGCCCGGTCGTAGGGCGGGACCGCGTCCCGCGTCCAGCCCGGGACCGCGTCCCGCGTCCAGCCCGGGACCGCGTTCCGCGCCCGGCCTGGTGGGCGCCCGGTGTCCGTGCCCGTATGGTTTCCCGGGGTAACGCAGTTCCGTGCTGCCGCTTCCGGGGTCCGGCCCGAGCGCGCCCCGCGGTGTCGGTGCCCGCAGGGGCGCGCCGGCGGCAACCGCCTCCGGCGCGCGCTCCGGGGTTACGCGCTCCGGGCGTACGCGCCCCGGAACACCAGCCCGCCCCACCTGCCGACAGGCGAGGTGCAAGGCGACCCGCCGGACGCGCGCTGCTCGTTTCGGCGCGGATGCCGCATCCTTGAGGTGTGGAGTCTCTCGGGGACGAGTCGGTCGAGCGGAAGGGGAGGGCGCAGGGAATGAGTGCCGGCGCACCTGCTCATAACGCTTCGGTGCACAACCACGGACAGGATGCGACGGACCGGACGGCCGCAAGGCACCATGGACCGATGCGCGACGACGAGGCGGGCACGGCCCACGGGGCGATCGGTGCGCTCGTGCACCGGGCCGTCGACGGCGACGCGCAGGCCACGCACGACCTGCTCGCCCATGTGCACCCGCTGGCGCTGCGCTACTGCCGCACCCGGCTGTCCCGGCTCCCCGGCGACGCGCGCCACTTCGTGGAGGACCTCGCGCAGGAGGTCTGTGTGGCCGTCCTCCTCGCCCTGCCCCGCTACCGCGACACCGGCCGCCCCTTCGAGGCGTTCGTCTTCGCCATCGCCTCCCACAAGGTCGCCGACCTCCAGCGGGCGGCCATGCGCCACCCGGGATCGACCGCGGTGCCGTCCGACGAGATGCCCGAGCGGCCCGACGACTCCCTCGGCCCCGAGGAGCGCGCCCTGCTCAGCAGCGACGCCGAGTGGGCGAAGAAACTGCTGGCCAACCTCCCCGAGAACCAGCGTGAACTGCTCCTGCTGCGCATCGCCGTGGGCTTGACCGCGGAGGAGACGGGGCAGATGTTGGGAATGTCACCCGGTGCGGTCCGCGTGGCCCAGCACCGGGCCCTGAGCCGGCTGCGGGCGCTCGCCGAACAGTGATCCCCCCTGTGCGGGGCCTCCGTGGCCCGTCGTTGAACAGGCGCGCCGCTGGTTCCGTACGAACATACGAAGCCTGAAGCGACCTCGTATCGTGGAATTTGCTAGCGACGCTTCCCGTTAGCATGGACATCCGCACCGAGCAAGGCCATTTGGGGAAGGTGTCATGACTGCCAACGTCGACGGAGTGCCCGGAAAATTCGCGACACTCGGGCTGACCTACGACGACGTGCTGCTGCTGCCGGGCTCGTCGGACATGGCACCCGACGAGATCGACACCGCCTCGTACGTCTCCAAGAACGTGCGGGTCAACATCCCGCTGCTGTCCGCCGCCATGGACAAGGTGACCGAGGCCCGCATGGCGATCGCGATGGCCCGCCAGGGCGGCGTCGGCGTCCTGCACCGCAACCTGTCCATCGAGGACCAGGCCAACCAGGTCGACCTGGTGAAGCGCTCCGAGTCCGGCATGGTGACCGACCCGATCACCATCCACCCGGAGGCCACCCTCGCCGAGGCGGACGCGCTGTGCGCGAAGTTCCGCATCAGCGGTGTGCCGGTGACCGACGGGGACAAGAAGCTCCTCGGCATCGTCACCAACCGCGACATGGCGTTCGAGAGTGACCGCAGCCGCCGCGTGCACGAGGTCATGACCCCGATGCCGCTGGTCACCGGCAAGGTCGGCATCTCCGGCCCCGAGGCCATGGAGCTGCTGCGCAAGCACAAGATCGAGAAGCTGCCGCTGGTCGACGACGAGGGCGCCCTCAAGGGCCTGATCACCGTCAAGGACTTCGTCAAGGCGGAGAAGTACCCGAACGCCGCCAAGGACGCCGAGGGCCGCCTGCTCGTCGGCGCGGCGGTCGGCGTGGCCGGTGACGCCTACGAGCGCGCCCAGGCCCTGATCGAGGCGGGTGCCGACTTCATCGTCGTGGACACCGCGCACGGCCACTCCCGGCTGGTCGGCGACATGATCGCCAAGATCAAGTCGAACTCCGCCGGCGTCGACGTGATCGGCGGCAACGTCGCCACGCGCGACGGCGCGCAGGCCCTGGTCGACGCGGGCGCCGACGGCATCAAGGTCGGCGTCGGACCCGGCTCCATCTGTACGACCCGTGTGGTCGCCGGTGTCGGCGTCCCGCAGGTCACCGCCATCTACGAGGCCGCGCTGGCCGCCAAGGACGCCGGTGTCCCGGTGATCGGCGACGGCGGCCTCCAGTACTCCGGCGACATCGCCAAGGCCCTGGTCGCGGGCGCCGACACGGTCATGCTCGGCTCGCTGCTCGCGGGCTGCGAGGAGTCCCCGGGCGAGCTGCTGTTCATCAACGGCAAGCAGTTCAAGTCGTACCGCGGCATGGGCTCGCTCGGCGCCATGCAGACCCGTGGTGAGCGCAGGTCGTTCTCCAAGGACCGCTACTTCCAGGAGGGCGTCGCCTCCGACGAGCAGTTGATCCCCGAGGGCATCGAGGGCCAGGTGCCCTACCGCGGTCCGCTGTCCTCCGTCGTCCACCAGTTGGTCGGCGGCCTGCGCCAGTCGATGTTCTACGTCGGCGGCCGGACCGTGCCCGAGCTGCAGACGGGCGGCCGGTTCGTGCGGATCACCTCGGCGGGTCTCAAGGAGAGCCACCCGCACGACATCCAGATGACGGTCGAGGCGCCGAACTACAGCAGCAAGAGGTAGCTCTCAGGCAGTACGCACGCGTCTGCACGCGCGCGTGACGGCCGTCGACGGCGGCTCCGCACCCCGCGGGGCCGCCGTTGCCGTGCCCGTCGGCGATACTGGAAGACGCTGAAACGCATCAGGGAAAGGCCCAAGACGTGACTGAGATCGAGATCGGGCGCGGCAAGCGCGGCCGCCGGGCGTACGCCTTCGACGACATCGCCGTCGTCCCCAGCCGCCGTACGCGGGACCCGAAGGAGGTCTCGATCGCCTGGCAGATCGACGCCTACCGCTTCGAGCTGCCGTTCCTGGCCGCCCCGATGGACTCCGTGGTCTCCCCGGCCACCGCGATCCGCATCGGTGAGCTGGGCGGCCTCGGCGTGCTGAACCTCGAGGGGCTGTGGACCCGCTACGAGGACCCGCAGCCGCTGCTGGACGAGATCGCCGAGCTGGACGCCGAGACGGCCACCCGCCGTCTCCAGGAGGTCTACTCGGCCCCCATCAAGGAGGAGCTGATCGGCGCCCGCATCAAGGAGGTGCGCGACTCCGGTGTGGTCACCGCCGCCGCGCTCTCCCCGCAGCGCACCGCCCAGTTCTCCAAGGCGGTCGTGGACGCGGGCGTGGACATCTTCGTCATCCGCGGTACGACGGTGTCGGCGGAGCACGTGTCGTCCTCGCACGAGCCGCTGAACCTGAAGCAGTTCATCTACGAGCTGGACGTGCCGGTGATCGTCGGCGGCTGCGCCACGTACACCGCCGCGCTGCACCTGATGCGCACCGGCGCGGCCGGCGTGCTGGTCGGCTTCGGCGGCGGCGCCGCGCACACCACGCGCAACGTCCTCGGCATCCAGGTCCCGCTGGCCACCGCCGTCGCCGACGTGGCCGCGGCCCGCCGTGACTACATGGACGAGTCCGGCGGCCGGTACGTGCACGTGATCGCGGACGGCGGAGTCGGCTGGTCCGGCGACCTGCCCAAGGCGATCGCGTGCGGCGCCGACGCGGTGATGATGGGCTCCCCACTGGCCCGGGGCACCGACGCGCCCGGCAAGGGCCACCACTGGGGCATGGAGGCCGTCAACGAGGAACTGCCCCGCGGCAAGAAGGTCGACCTCGGCACGGTCGGCACGATCGAGGAGATCCTCACCGGCCCGTCCCGGATCCCCGACGGCTCGATGAACTTCTTCGGCGCCCTGCGCCGCGCCATGGCCACCACCGGCTACAGCGAGCTGAAGGAGTTCCAGCGGGTCGAGGTCACGGTGGCGGACTCCCAGCACCGCCGCTGACTCCCGCGACATGCGAGGGGCCGGTCACCCGGGCGGGTGACCGGCCCCTCGCGTTCGTCCGGCTCCTCGCGTTCGTCCGGCCGGCGCGCGGGCCGGCCGCCGGGTGGCGGGCCGCCGTTCCGGGGCACGGGCCCCTTCACAACCGGTGCGCCGCCCCTGTGGGCGTGGCGCCCCGCGTGTCCAGCAGGAGCTGCGCCTTCACCGACAGGCCCTGGAGGTCGTAGGTGCGGTGCTGCTGGAGCAGGATCGTGAGGTCGGCGTCGGCGGCGGCTTCGTAGAAGGAGTCCACGCGCGGGACCGGGCGGTCCAGGACGCTCCACGCGGGCACGTACGGGTCGTGGTAGCTGACGGCCGCGCCCAGCTCCATCAGCCGTACGGCGATCTCCTGGGCCGGTGTGCCCTGCTGGTCGGCGAGGTCGTGCTTGTAGGTGACGCCGAGGAGCAGGACGCGGGCGCCGCGCGCGGACTTGCCGTGCTCGTTGAGGAGCGTGGCGGCGCGCCGGACGACGTACCGGGGCATCCGGTTGTTGACCTGCTGGGCCAGTTCGACCATGCGCAGGGTGCGGGTCGCGTGGCCGGTCAGGTCCTGGGGGACGCCGTGCCCGCCGACGCCCGGACCGGGCCGGAACGCCTGGAAGCCGAAGGGCTTGGTCTCCGCGCAGCGGATGACGTCCCACAGGTCGACGCCCAGCTCGTGGCAGAGGACGGCCATCTCGTTGACGAGTGCGATGTTGACGTGCCGGTAGTTGGTCTCCAGTAGCTGCACCGTCTCCGCCTCGCGCAGCCCGCGCGCGCGGACGACCTTGTCGGTGAGCCGGCCGTAGAACGCGGCGGCCGACTCGGTGCAGGCGGGGGTGAGGCCGCCGATGACCTTCGGCGTGCCGGCGGGGGTGTGGTCGCGGTTGCCGGGGTCGACCCGGCTGGGGGAGTAGGCGAGGTGGAAGTCACGGCCGGCGCGCAGACCCGAGCCCTTCTCCAGCAGCGGGCGCAGGAAATCCTCCGTGGTGCCCGGCAGCACGGGCGACTCCAGGATGACCGTGGTGTGCGGGCGGAGCTGTCCGGCCAGGGTGCGGGCCGCCCCCTCGACCTGGCCGAGGTCGAGTCCGCCGTCGGCGCCCCGCGGGGTGGGCGCGCAGATCACCGCTGTGCGCACCCGGCCGAGCTGGGCCGGGTCGGTGCCGGGCCGGAAGCCCGAGGCGTGCATCCGGCGCAGCTCGGCCGGGCTGAGCGAGCCGGCCTCGGGGCCGGTGGCGTAGCCGATGGTGGCGATGCCGGCGGCGACGGCGGCCTGGGCGAGCGGCAAGCCGTAGGGGCCGAGTCCGATGACGGCGAGGTCTGCGGGCATGGCGTGGGCCGTCCTTCCCAGTAGCCGAAGCGGAACAGGTACGCAACCGCTGTGGACAAGACGAGCGAGTGCACTGTCAGACTAGGTACACATATGACCGTTATGTGTGATTGTGTTCGTGTGTCTTCCGGGGGTTCTGCGTGAGTTGTCCACAGGGTGTCAGTACGTGGTGGCCGAAGTCGGACGGCGCGGTCAGAATTTGGGCATGAGGAGGGGATGAAACCGGGCTTCGCCCGCCGGGTGCGGCCGACGTGAGTACGTCTTGCGACATCGGGAGGCAGCGGTGAGGACAACGACTCTGGGGCCGGCGCAGCGCGCCGAGGCACTGGCGGCGATGGCGGAGCGCGAGCTGGACGTCCTGGTGATCGGCGGCGGAGTGGTCGGCGCCGGCACCGCGCTGGACGCCGTCACCCGCGGCCTGTCCACCGGCCTGGTCGAGGCCCGCGACTGGGCGTCCGGCACGTCCAGCCGGTCCAGCAAGCTGATCCACGGCGGCCTGCGCTATCTGGAGATGCTCGACTTCGCGCTCGTCCGCGAGGCCCTCAAGGAGCGCGGCCTGCTCCTGGAGCGGCTCGCCCCGCACCTGGTCAAACCGGTGCCGTTCCTCTACCCCCTCCAGCACAAGGGCTGGGAACGGCTGTACGCCGGCTCGGGCGTCGCGCTCTACGACGCGATGTCCATGGCCCGCGGCCACGGCCGGGGCCTGCCCGTGCACCGCCACCTGAGCCGCCGTCACGCCCTGCGCGTCGCCCCCTGCCTGCGCAAGGACGCCCTCGTCGGCGCCCTCCAGTACTACGACGCCCAGGTCGACGACGCCCGCTTCGTGGCCACCCTGGTGCGCACGGCGGCGTCGTACGGCGCGAAGGTGGCCAACCGTGCGCGCGTGACCGGGTTCCTGCGCGAGGGCGAACGCGTCGTCGGCGCCCGGGTGCGGGACGTGGAGACCGGCGGGGAGTACGAGATCCGGGCCCGGCAGGTCGTCAACGCCACCGGCGTGTGGACCGACGACACCCAGGGCATGGTGGGCGAGCGCGGCCAGTTCCACGTCCGCGCCTCCAAGGGCATCCACCTGGTCGTCCCCAAGGACCGCATCCACTCCACCACCGGCCTGATCCTGCGCACCGAGAAGTCCGTCCTGTTCGTCATCCCCTGGGGCCGGCACTGGATCGTCGGCACCACCGACACCGGCTGGGACCTGGACAAGGCCCACCCGGCCGCGTCCAGCGCCGACATCGACTACCTGCTGGAACACGTCAACTCCGTGCTCGCCGTGCCGCTGTCCCGCGACGACGTGCAGGGCGTGTACGCCGGGTTGCGCCCGCTGCTGGCCGGCGAGTCCGACGCCACCAGCAAGCTGTCCCGCGAGCACACGGTCGCCCACCCGGCACCGGGGCTCGTGGTCGTGGCGGGCGGCAAGTACACGACGTACCGGGTGATGGCGAAGGACGCCGTCGACGAGGCCGTGCACGGTCTCGACGCGCGCGTCGCCGACTGCGTGACGGAGGAGACCCCGCTGCTGGGCGCGGAGGGCTACCAGGCGCTGTGGAACGCGCGAGCGCGCATCGCCGCCCGCGCCGGACTGCACGTGGTCCGCGTGGAACACCTGCTGAATCGTTACGGCTCGATGGCCGAGGAGGTCCTGGACCTCATCACCGCCGATCCGGCGCTCGGTGAGCCGCTGAGGGCCGCCGACGACTACCTGCGCGCCGAGGTGGTGTACGCCGCCTCGCACGAGGGCGCCCGGCACCTGGACGACGTCCTCACCCGCCGCACCCGCATCTCCATCGAGACGTTCGACCGGGGCACGCGCAGCGCCCGGGAGGCGGCCGAGCTGATGGCACCGGTCCTCGGCTGGGACCGGGACCGGATCGAGCGCGAGGTCGAGCACTACGAGAAGCGCGTGGAGGCCGAACGGGAGTCCCAGCTCCAGCCGGACGACCAGACGGCGGACGCGGCCCGGCTGGGAGCACCGGACATCGTGCCGCTCACCTGAGCCCTGCCGGCGCCCCGGCCGGGGGGCTTTCACCCGAACGAGTCGCGTGAACCGGGATCTGCGTTCGGAAGCGGCTCGTTCTACCGGGTGTGAGGGCGGAATCCGCCCGTGAGCGGGCCGCGTGGCAGCGGTCCGGGTGGGCCGGCATGTCACCGGCTCGCCCGCGCCGGCCGGGTGCGGGTCCGGTTCGGTGGACGTGGCCGGCTCGGTGGACGTGGTCGGAGCTGAAGCGCGACGGGCGGCCCGGGTGGGCGGAGGGAGGGGGCGTTATGGGTAGGTCTGAGGTGGGGTCAGCGGAGGCGTGCTCCGGGCGACTTCCCGAAGCCGGGCAGCCCGCCGGGGTGGGCCAGCGGGACCGGGCGGATGGGTCGCCGTCGGTGCCGCGCCCGTGGGGCGGCCACGGCGGACGCCGGTATGGCCGGGAGTGTCCGAAGCGTCGGCATGCCGGTTCCTCCCCTCTTGCAACCCATCATCCCGGTAAGCGGAACGCCCGCTTCACGAGGGCTTCGGGGGCGCGGGAGGCGGCCTTCGGCCACAGGCACCCTGGGCGTCGGCCACTTGCGGGGTAAGAGACAATGGAGGCTCTGTCAGGGCGGGTTGTATGAGGGGACGCATGTCGGAGACGGAGCGGGCGGGTACATCCCGTCAGGAGACTCGTCAGGACAACGGCGAGCGGCGTCTCCTCGCCGGGCGGTACCGGCTGGGAGACGTGCTGGGCCGCGGCGGCATGGGCACGGTCTGGCGCGCCGAGGACGAGACCCTCGGCCGGACGGTCGCCGTCAAGGAACTGCGGTTCCCGACGAACATCGACGAGGAGGAGAAGCGGCGCCTGATCACGCGCACCCTGCGCGAGGCCAAGGCGATCGCCCGGATCCGCAACAACAGCGCGGTGACGGTCTTCGACGTGGTCGACGAGGACGACCGGCCGTGGATCGTCATGGAGTTGGTGGAGGGCAAGTCCCTCGCCGAGGTCATCCGCGAGGACGGCCTGCTGAAGCCCAGGCGCGCCGCCGAGGTGGGGCTCGCCGTCCTCGACGTACTGCGCTCCGCGCACCGCCAGGGCATCCTGCACCGGGACGTGAAGCCGTCCAACGTGCTCATCGCCGAGGACGGCCGGGTCGTTCTCACCGACTTCGGCATCGCGCAGGTCGAGGGCGACCCGTCCATCACCTCCACCGGCATGCTGGTCGGCGCCCCCTCCTACATCTCCCCGGAGCGCGCCCGCGGCCACAAGCCCGGACCGGCGGCCGACCTGTGGTCGCTCGGCGGCCTGCTGTACGCGGCGGTCGAAGGGGTGCCGCCCTACGACAAGGGCTCGGCGATCGCCACGCTCACCGCGGTGATGACCGAGTCCCTGGACGAGCCGAAGCACGCGGGACCGCTGCGGGACGTCATCTACGGCCTGCTGACCAAGGATCCGGCCCAGCGGCTCGACGACGCCGGGGCCCGGGCCATGCTCAACGCGGTGATCCACGCGCCCGAGCAGGAGCCGATGGACGCCACACGCGTGGTCCCCCTGCCGGCGCAGCCGGGACCACCCGGCGGCAAGCGCGGTGAGGAGGCCGGGGAGAAACGGCGCGGCGCGCTGCGTTCGGTCCGCAAGGCCGCCGGCGCGGCGGCGGCGCGGCCGAGGACCACGAGCGAGACGACGGCCCCGGCGGCCGGCGGTGCGGCCACCGGGGCGCGGTCCGCCGCCGCCGGGCCGGCGGGCACCGGTCCGGCCGGCAGACCGGCCGTTCCCGCACAGGGTTCCGGATCCGTGCCGGACTCCGGTGCGGCCAAGCAGAGTTCCGGCTGGCCCGTGGTGCCGCCGCCGGACCTGGACCTGCCGCCGAGGCCGGTGCCCAGGGCGCCGCTGACCGACGTGGTGCCCCGGCGCACGCTCGTCATCATCGCCGTGGTCGTCGCTCTCGCGGTGCTCGGCACCGTGCTCGCCCTCACGCTGAGCGGCGACGACAAGAACGGCGGGAACAGCGGAGCCAAGGCCGCCGCCAGCGCCACCGCGTCCACCAAGGAGGACAGGAAGACGGGCGGCGGCACGGCCAGCGGGAAGCGGACGGACGGCGCGAGCGCCGCACCGGCCGGCACCGGTTCGGCGTCGGCCCCCGGGCCGGACTCCGACGCCGGCCCGTCCGCCGACGACTCCGGCCCGTCCGGCGGTGAGGACGACGGCAAGGACGGCGGGAGCGCCCCGGCGGTCTCGACCCGCAAGAGCGGCCAGGGGTACTCGATCGGGCTGCCGAAGGGCTGGCAGTACCGCTCCACCGGAGGCGCCGGCGACCGCTACACCGGGCCCGCCGGACAGAAGCTGCTCGTCGCCTGGACCGGCACGCCCAAGGGAGACCCGGTGGCGGACTGGAAGAACCAGGAGCGCTACATGGTGCGCTCCCAGTACCGCAAGCTACGCATCGAGAAGGTCGGCTACCGCGGCTGGAACACGGCCGACTGGGAGTTCACCTACGACGAGGGCGGCACCGGGTACCGGACGATCGACCGGGGCTTCGTGGTGAACGGCCACCTCGGTTACGCGCTGATGTACACCGCGAAGGGCGCCGACTGGCACGGCGATCTGCGCAAGGACACCTGGAAGACGCTCACCAAGTCCTTCACGCCCAAGTCGTAGGCCGGGCGCGCCGGTTTGGTGCGTGGGAATCCGTCATCCACTCCGTGCGGGTTGCCTCCGGCACGTATCGTGAATGGTCGCGGACCGTACGCAGCCGCATGCGTGTGCGAAACGGGCCGTACGACGAACGGAAGTGACGGATCTCGGGCGGCCGGGGGAGGCCAAGTGGACGACTACGCGGGTCGGGTGCTCGCCGACCGCTACCGCCTGCCACTTCCGCCGTCCGACGCGTACGAACTCACCGAGACCCGCGCCTTCGACACCTACAGCGGTCAGGAGGTCCTGGTCCGGCAGGTCCCGCTGCCGGAGGTCGTCGAGGCCGAGGTCCTCGACGCGGAGGGGCTGCCCGAGGGGTTCACCGCACGGGAGCGCGCGTCCCGCCGGGCACCCGAGGCCAGGACCGCCACCCGGCAGCCCGCCGACCCGGCCGTGCGGCGTGCCGTCGAGGCCGCGCAGGCCGCCGCCCGTGTCCCCGACCACCCGCGCCTCGACCAGGTCTTCGACGTGTTCGCCGAGGGCGGGTCGCTGTGGATCGTCAGCGAGCTGGTGGCCGCGCGCCCGCTGGCCGCCCTGCTCGCCGAGACCCCGCTCTCGCCGTACCGGGCGGCCGAGGTCGCCTCCGACGTCCTCATGGCGCTCCGCGTGCTGCACGCCCACGGCTGGGTGCACCGCAACCTCACCGCCCGCACGGTCCTCGTCTGCGACGACGGCCGCGTGATGCTGACCGGCCTCGCGGTCGGCGCGGCGGAGGAGGCACTGTGCGGGTACGACCCGGTGCCGGCTCCGGAGGGGCTCACGGCGGACGTGGGGGAGGCGGGGGACGTACGGGGGGACGATTCGCCGGGAGACGGGCGGGACGCGGGAGCTCCCGGCGTCGCGGGTGTCCCCGGCGTTCCCGGCGCTTCCGGCAGGTCCGGGGTTCCCGGCGTGCCCGGGGTCTCCGGCAGGTCAGGGGTCTCCGGTGTGCCCGCGGTCTCCGACGGTGACGGGGGCTTCGCCGGGGGCGGTCCGGACGGTGGGCCGGCCGCGGGGGCCGATCCCGAGGCGGCGCGCCGGGCCGCGATCCAGGCGCGGGCGGCCGGCGGCCTGCCGGTCCCGGGGGCGGGTGAAGCGACCGGTGCCGGTGCGTCCGGGCCGGCGGGCCAGCGGGCTCTGGAGAGCGGCGAGGACATCCGCGCCGCCCGTGCCGGTGCCATCGCCGCCTACCGCGCGGGTGCCCGGGCCGCCGCCCGGGTGCAAGAGGCCCAGCAGTACGGGCGCCCCGCCCTGCCCGCGGCCCGTCCACCGGCCGAGGCCGGCGGCGGTACCGGCCGAGCCGACGCCGCGGCACCGTCGCCGTACGGCCCGGAGACGGGCGGCGCGAGGCCGTCCGAGCGGATAGCCGACCCGTACGGGGTGCGCGGCGCCCCGTGGCACGGCGCCGCACCGCGCGGTGAGCACTCCGCCGTTCCCGGCCACTCCGCCGATCCCGGTCGTTCCGCCGTTCCCGGCCGCGTGGGCGAGTCCTCCGGCGTTTCCGCACCCTCGGCCGCCTGTTGGGACGAGGGGGGTGCCGTGCGGCGGGGACCCGGTACGGCGTTGGCCGCGGAGCGGGCCCGGCAGCTACGGATGACCGTCGTGGGGCCGGTGACCGAGCGGTGGGCGCCGGAACAGGCCGGATCCGTGCACGAGAACTGGCAGCTTGCGGCGCCGATCGGTCCGGCCACCGACCTGTGGGCGCTGGGCGCGCTGCTGTTCCGGTCGGTGCAGGGGCACGCGCCGTACCCGGAGGAGTCGACGGCCGAGCTGGTCCAGTTGGTCTGCGCCGAGCCGCCCGCCTTCGCCGAGGAGTGCGGCCCGCTGCGGCCGGTCGTGGAGTCGCTGCTGCGTCAGGACCCCACCGAGCGGCCCGAGACGGAGGAGCTGAGCGGCTGGCTGCGGTCACTGGTGCGCTCCGCGCCCGAACCCGACGCCGGCATCAACGTCGTGCCCGTGCCGCCCACCGACCCGCGCCGACTGCCGATCGTCCGGCGCCGCGGCGAGCTGGTGCGCCGGCGCCGTGCCGGGCTGCCCGCGACCCACCCGCACGGCCGGCACAAGCGGGCCCGGGAGGGCGCCCGTTCGCCGCGCAGCCTGGGCCGGACCCTGCTCCTGCTGATCCTGCTCCTGCTGGCCGGCGCGGTCGCCTACGCGCTGCTCCTCATGCCGAAACAGGGCGAGAGCGGCGAGGCGGACCGTGGCCGTACCGGCGTCACCGGGCGGACCGGCCCCGTGCCGTCCCGCTCCGCGGGGGCGTCGGCCGGGCCGAGCGCACCGGACGGCGGCGCCTCCGCGCCCGCGACCGAGACGCAGACCGGCGGTGACTCCGCCGTCGCCGACGGTTTCACCCTGCGCAAGGACCCGGACGGCTTCCAGGTCGCCGTCGCCGAGGGCTGGCACCGCACCCCGAAGAACGGCAGCGGTCAAGTGCAGTACGCACAGGGGAACTTCGAGCTGATCGTCGTACCGGGGCGGGACGGCACCTCGGCGTTCGGCAGCGATCCGATGGCCTACCAGCGGGACAAGGAGCGTGAACTCCAGCCGTACCGGGACTCGAGCTGGGCCACGGCCACCGGGTTGCGCACCATCGAGGTGGGCGGACGGACCATGGCGGAGGGGCAGTTCACCTGGACCGACGGGCAGGGGCGGGACCTGTTCGTGCGGAACATGGCGCTGCTGCTGAACGGGCGCTACCACGTCATCCAGGTCCGCGGCCCGGAGGCCGAGCGCGACGAGGTGACCCGGCTGTACGAACAGGCGACCACGACGTACCGGCTGAGCGGTTGAGCGGGTCACGGGGGCCTGCCGGCGCGGCGGCCGGACGGGCCACCGCCACGTACCGCCCTCGCAGTTGAGCGGTCGCAGTGGCGGCCCGCCGGCCGGGAGCGATACGCGCGCGCGTGCGGGGGGCGTCAACCGTCACAGTGCTGTCACCTTGGCACCCCGCCGGTTCCCTGCGGGCAGGCCGGTCCTTAGTCTGAGCCTGTCAAGAGCATTGCGGGGCAACGTGAATCAGATGCAGGGCCTGCTCATAGCGGGCCGATACCGGCTCGCCGACTCCATCGGCAGCGGCGGCATGGGCCGGGTGTGGCGCGCCCACGACGAGGTGCTGCACCGGCAGGTCGCCGTCAAGGAGTTGACCGCCGCGCTCTACGTCTCCGACAGCGACCGGTCCGTCCTGCTCGCCCGTACCCGGTCCGAGGCGCGTGCCGCCGCGCGCATCAACCACTCCGCCGTCGTCACCGTGCACGACGTCCTGGAACACGACGGCCGCCCGTGGATCGTGATGGAGCTGGTCGAGGGCAACTCGTTGGCCGACGCGGTCAAGGAGCGGGGCCGCATCGAGCCGGCGGAGAGCGCGCGGATCGGGCTGTGGGTACTGCGTGCGCTGCGCGCCGCTCACGGCGCCGGTGTACTGCACCGGGACGTCAAGCCCGGCAACGTCCTCCTCGGCGATGACGGCCGGGTCCTGCTCACCGACTTCGGCATCGCCCAGATCGAGGGCGACACCACCATCACGCGCACCGGGGAGGTCGTCGGCTCGGTCGACTACCTCGCGCCCGAGCGGGTGCGCGGTCACGACCCCGGCCCGTCCTCGGACCTGTGGGCGCTCGGCGCCACGCTGTACACGGCCGTCGAGGGCCGCTCGCCGTTCCGGCGCACCTCGCCGCTGAGCACCATGCAGGCGGTCGTCGAGGAGGATGCCGACGAGCCGCGACACGCCGGTCCGCTCGCGCCCGTCATCGCCGCGCTGCTGCACAAGGACCCGGCGCGGCGCCCGGACGCGGGGGAGACGGAGCAGATGCTCGCCGAGGCGGCGGAGGGCCGCCGACCGCGTTCGGCACAGGCGTTCGTCCCCACCCAGGGTTCGGGCGTGCACCCGGGCAGCGGTCACGGCCCGGGCGGGCCCTACGACTCCGGGGCCCCGGCGGGCGGTTACGGCCCCGCACCGGCGGGCTCCGGTCAAGGCTGGCCGACGGCACCCACCACCGGCACGCCCACCACCGGCACACCTATGGCCGGCACGCCCACGGGCGGCCCGGTCAGCCCCGGTGGGTCGACGGCAGGTGGGGTCACCGTGCTGCAGCCCGCCACCGGGGGCGGCCGGGCGGATGACCGGCCCCGCCACCGGCTGCGCGCCCTCGCGCTGGTCGTGGCCGTCGCGGCGGTACTCGGCGGTGGCGCGGCGGCGGCCGTCCAGTGGTGGAGCGGAATGGAACAGGACACCCGGACGAGCGGCGACTCCGGCCCGGCTCCGCAGCCGGCGGTGAGCGGCAGCGGCACGCCCGGCTCCACCGGCACGATCCCCGCGGGCTGGCGGACGTACCACGACCCGCTGGGCTTCAGCCTCTCCCTGCCCAAGGGCTGGACGCGCAAGGTGTACGGCATCGAGGGCGACCTCAAGCAGGTCGATTACACGCCCGACGGTGGCAGACACTTCGTCCGCATCGCCATCGACACCGCGCCGGACTACGCCAAGCCCCTCTCCCACCAGGAGGACCTGGAGCGGCAGCTCCAGCGGCTGGTCGACTACCGGCGCGTGACCATGAAGGAGAACATCTACCGCGACCGCGACGGCGCGTTGTGGGAGTACACCTGGACCGCGCTGAAGAAGGACCCGCCCTACGTCGCCGGGCCGCGCCATGCTGTCGAGGAGACGTACTTCTCCCGTGAGGGCACCGAATACGTGATCTACATGTCGGCACCGGCCGCCGACTGGGTGACGGCCGGCAAGCGGTTCACGTGGGTACTGCGGAGCTGGCAGCAGCCGAACGAGGGCTGATCCGGCGCGGCGGGCGGCGCAGACGGCCGAAACAGGCAGGCTGTGCGGGGTGGCTTGGCCGGTCGGCGCCCCGGAGGGCATGCCCGCCGTGCGGCATGATGGGGCGCATGGGGACCGAGGGAGCCGGCTTCCGGCTGATCGCGGGCCGTTACCGCCTGGAGGAACGCATCGGGCGCGGCGGCATGGGCGTCGTCTGGCGGGCGAGCGACCAGGTGCTGGGCCGTCACGTGGCGGTCAAGGAACTCCTTCCGGACGACGCGCTCCCGGACGACGACGCGCGTCGCCGCCGGGACCGCACGTTCCGCGAGGCCCGCGCGGTCTGTCAGTTGCGGCACCCGCACATCATCGTGGTGCACGACGTGGTGGAGCAGGACGAACGGCCGTACCTCGTCATGGAGTTGATCGACGGCGGTTCGCTCGCCGACCGGATCGCCCGGCACGGCCCGGTCGACACCGCCGAGGCCGCGCGGATCGGCATCGCCCTGCTCAGCGCGGTGCGTACGGCACACGAGGCGGGGGTGCTCCACCGGGACATCAAGCCCGCGAACGTCCTGCTCGAGTCCGGCACCGACCGGGTCGTCCTCACCGACTTCGGCATCGCCCAGGTCGAGGGCGCCACGACGCTCACCGAGACCGGCTCCTTCGTCGGCTCGCCCGAGTACACCGCGCCGGAACGCATGTCCGGGCTGCGCACCGGCCCGGAGTCCGACCTGTGGTCGCTGGGCGCGCTGCTGTGCACGGTGCTCAGCGGCGAGTCGCCGTTCCGGCGCGACTCGCTCGGCGGCATCCTGCACGCCGTCGTCGCCGACGAGATCCGGCCGCCGGCCCAGGCCGGACCGCTGCTGCCCGTCGTCCTGGGCCTGCTGGAACGGGACCCCGACCGGCGGCTGGGCGCGGCGGACGCCGAGCAGATGCTGGGGACGTACCTGGAGACGGGCCGGACGCCGCCCGCGCCGGGCGGGCAGGGCGCGGCGGGGAGCACGCACGGCAGCGGGCGCCTCCACCGGATCGGCGGCGGCCGGACGCCGAAACCCTCCGCGCACCACCCGCCCCCTCAGTGGGACCTCCCGCACGGCGGGCCGCCGCCGTACGCCTCGCCCCGGTCGCCGGGGGAGGCGGTGCCGGCCCGGTCGTCGCCCCGCGGTGTGCTGGTCGCGGCGCTGCTCGTCGCGGCGCTGGCCGGCGCGGGCGTGTCGGCCGCGGCGCTGCTGCTGCACCGGGACGGGGGCGGGGGCGGCGGCACCCCGGGCGGTACGGCGACGAGCCCGGCCACCCGGACCGGCACGGGAGGCACGGCCCTGTCCCCGTCGCCACCAGCGACCCGGCCGACCGCGTCGCCCACCCCCTCACCCACCTCGTCGCCCACCCCGTCGGCCGCCTCCGCCGCACCTCGCCCGACCGCCGCCGACTCGCATACCGCGCCCTCCGGTTACCGCGCGGCCCGGGACCCGGCCGGCTTCTCCCTCGCCGTACCGGAGGACTTCACCCGCAGCCCACAGGGCGAGCGGGTCTTCTACCTCTCACCGGGCGAGACCTTCCGCCTGGGCGTCAAGGTCGGCCCGCCCCAGCCGGGCGGCCCCGCCGGGGTGATGAACCGGTCGGCCGCCGACGGCGCCTCCAGCAACCCCGGTTACCGCGACGGCCGGGTCGCACGGACCAGGCACGCCGGACACCCGGCCGCGCTCTGGGAGTTCACCTGGGACGGCTTCAGTGCGGCGGAGGGCCCGCGCCACACCTACGACCTGTGCTGGGAGGAGGGCGGGCGGCTGTACGACGTGTGGGTGTCGGCGCCGGTCGGCAGGGTGCGGGAGGCCCGGGAGTACTTCGACGTGGCCCTGGACACCTTCTCGGTCACGGAGGCGTGACCGGCCGGCGCACCCTGTGGGCTATGGGCCATGGGTTCGGACCGCGGGAGACCGCGGGACTACGGGCCGGCGGTTGCCGGCGCCGGATGCGCGGTTACGGCCGCCCGCTTCGACAACGGCCTGGTGCGCACGGTACTCATGTGCCATGACCGAAGACGGCGAACTCCCGCTCGACGCACGCCTGATCGGCGGTCGCTACCGGCTGGCCGGACGTCTGGGATCCGGGCCGGCCGGCACCGTCTGGCGTGCCCGGGACGAACAGGGCGGGAGGCTGGTGGCCGTCAAGGAGCCGCTGCTGCCCGGTGATCCGGCCACCGACGAGGAGAGCCGGCGCGTCGCGCACCGGCTCCACCACGAGGCCAGGGCCGCCACCCGGGTGCGGCACCCCTCCGCCGTGACGGTGTATGACGTCGTCACCGAGGACGGCGTCCCCTGGATCGTGATGGAGCTGGTGGCGGGCGAGTCCCTGCGCGAGGTGCTGCGCCGTGGCCCCCTGCCGCCGACCGAGGCCGCCCGTATCGGACTCGCCGTGCTCGGCGCGCTGCGCGCCGCCCACTCCGTCGGCATCGTGCACCGGGACGTCAAACCGGCCAACGTGCTGCTGGAGTCCGGTACCGGGCGGGTCGTCCTCACCGACTTCGGCATCGGGGACGGGCACGCGGACGAGTCGCCCGCCGGGTTCGTCGCCCCCGAGCGGGCGGCGGGGCCCGGCGCCGGTCCGGCCTCCGACCTGTGGTCCCTGGGCGCGCTGCTGCGTGCCGCCGTGGGGGACGCGGACCCCGGGCGGCTGGGTCCGTTGGGCCCACTGCTGGACCGCCTGCACGCCGGTGAGCCGGCGGCGCGGCCGGACGCCGAGGAGGTCGCCGCCGTACTCCACGACCACCTCGGCCCGGCCCCCGCACCGGAACCCGTCCCCATACCCCGGGCGCCGAGTCCGGACCCGGCGTCCGCCCCCGATCCGCCCTCCGACTCCACCCCGGGCCCGACCCCCGCCCCCGCCCCCGCGGGTGGCGCCGCGCCCGCCCCCGCGCCGGCGCCGTGGCGTGCGCCCCTGTCCGCGCTGGGTCTGCTCCTCGCCAAGAAAACCGAGAGCGACTGAGGGCCGCCCACTCGACGCCCATGATCAGCATATTCGCTGCCAGTGATCACTGGCGGGATGTGCGTACTGCGTGAATCCCCGTTACCGACGGGTACACAAAGCCTGCGCCGCGGCATACCCTGCGCCTCATGACGGACACGCAGGCCCCGGACATCGCCGGTACCAACCCGCTCGCGCCCGCTCCAGAAGGCGCCCGCACGGCCGCCGACGTGGTCACCCCGGAGCTGGTGGCCCAGCTCGTCAAGGGAGTCGCCGGCACCGGCCGTACCGCCAACCACACCCCCCTCACCGGCGAGAGACTGGCCGACCTGCCCGAGTCCACCCCGGACGACGTCCGCGGGGCCTTCGAGGCGGCCCGCGCCGCGCAGGCCGTGTGGGCGAAGGTACCGGTACGGCAGCGGGCCGCCGTCCTGCTCCGCTTCCACGACCTGGTGCTGGAGCGGCAGGCCGAGGTCCTCGACCTGATCCAGCTTGAGACCGGCAAGGCCCGCCTGCACGCGCACGAGGAGGTGCAGGCCGTCGCCGTCGCCGCCCGCCACTACGGCCGCCGGGCCGCCGCCTATCTGCGCCCCAGGCGGCACGCGGGCGCCGTGCCGGCCCTGACGCAGGTCACCGAACTCCGGCACCCACGCGGGGTCGTGGGCCAGATCGCCCCCTGGAACTATCCGCTGGAGCTGTCCGTCGGCGACGCCCTGCCCGCCTTCGCGGCCGGCAACGCCGTGGTGATGAAGCCGGACACGGAGACCTGCCTCACCGCGCTGTGGGCGCGTGACCTGCTCGTCGAGGCCGGGCTGCCCGACGGTGTCTTCCAGGTCGTCCTCGGCGAGGGCCCGGTCGTCGGGCCGGAGCTGGTCAGGCACGCCGACTACGTCTCCTTCACCGGCTCCACCCGCACCGGCCGCGAGGTCGCCGTCGGCGCCGCCGCCCGCCTGATCGGCGTCTCCCTCGAACTGGGCGGCAAGAACGCCATGCTGGTGCTGGACGACGCCGACATCGAGAAGGCCGCCGCCGGAGCCGTCCGGGCCTGCTTCTCCTCCGCCGGCCAGTTGTGCATCTCCATCGAGCGGCTGTACGTCCACGACTCCGTCGCCGACGCCTTCCTGGAGCGCTTCACCGCCCGCACCCGGGCCATGCGGCTCGGCGGCTCCCTCGCCTACGGCGCCGACATGGGCTCGCTGGTCGGCGAGCGGCAGTTGCAGACCGTCGAACGGCACGTCGAGGAGGCCGTCGCCAAGGGCGCGAAGGTGCTCGCCGGCGGGGTGGCCCGGCCCGACATCGGTCCCTACTTCTTCGAACCCACCATCCTCGACGGCGTCGTCGACTCCATGGCCGTCTGCGAGGAGGAGACCTTCGGTCCGGTCGTCTCCGTCTACCGCTTCACGACCGACGACGAGGCCGTCGAGCGCACCAACGCCACACCGTACGGCCTCAACGCCTCCGTCTGGACGCGGAACGCCCGCCGCGGCCGGGAGATCGCCTCCCGCCTGCGCACCGGCACGGTCAACATCAACGAGGGCTACGCCCCCGCCTACGGCAGCGTCCAGTCCCCCATGGGCGGCATGAAGGACTCCGGCCTGGGCCGCCGCCACGGCTCCGAGGGCATCCTCAAGTACACCGAGGCCCAGACCGTGGCCCGGCAGCGGCTGCTGCCCATGGCGCCCTCGCTGGGCATGACGGACGAGAAGTACGCCGCCTTCATGAGCACGAGCCTGCGGCTCATGAAGGCCTTCCGGTTCCGCTGAGTGCGGCGCGGGGGCGCGGGGCCGCAGCCGGCGGGCGCCCCCCGCTCCCTCGGCCGCGCGAGCGCGTAAGACCACGGACGGCCCGCACGCACACCCAATGAGGAGACACCCGTGCCCCAGGACGCTTACGACTACGACGTCCTCATCGTCGGCTCAGGCTTCGGCGGCTCGGTGTCCGCCCTGCGCCTCACCGAGAAGGGATACCGGGTGGGCGTCCTGGAGGCCGGCCGCCGCTTCACCCGCGAGGACCTCCCGCGCAACTCCTGGGACCTGAAGAACTACCTGTGGGCCCCCCGGCTCGGCTGCTACGGCATCCAGCGCATCCATCTCCTGGGCGACGTGATGGTGCTGGCCGGCGCGGGCGTCGGTGGCGGCTCGCTCAACTACGCCAACACCCTCTACGTACCGCCGAAGCCTTTCTTCGACGACCCCCAGTGGCGGGACATCACCGACTGGCAGGAAGAGCTGAAGCCGTACTACGACCAGGCCCAGCGCATGCTCGGCGTCCGGATCAACCCCACCATGACCCCCTCCGACGTGCACCTGAAGGCGGCGGCCGGGCGGATGGGCGTCGCCGACACCTTCCACCTCGCGCCGGTCGGCGTGTTCTTCGGCGACGGCAAGGACGCCGACGGGAAGACGAAGGCCCGGCCCGGGGCGGAGGTGAACGACCCGTACTTCGGCGGCGCCGGCCCCGGCCGGAAGGCCTGCATCGAGTGCGGCGAGTGCATGACCGGCTGCCGGCACGGCGCGAAGAACACCCTCAACGAGAACTACCTGTACCTCGCCGAGAAGGCGGGCGCGGTCGTCCACCCCATGACGACCGTCGTGTCCGTCACGGACGACTCGCGGGGCGGCTACGCGGTCACGACCCTGCCGACGGACCGGAAGAAGAGGGGGCAGGGCCGGACCTTCACCGCCCGCAGGGTCGTCCTCGCGGCCGGCACCTACGGCACCCAGACCCTGCTGCACCGCATGAAGGCCGGCGGCCAGTTGCCCTACCTGTCCCCCCGGCTCGGCGACCTCACCCGCACCAACTCCGAGGCGCTGGTCGGCGCGCAGACCGACAACCGCCGCTACCACCGGGCCACCGGCGCGCCACGGGCCGACTTCACCCGGGGCGTCGCCATCACCTCCTCGATCCACCCGGACGCCAGCACCCACATCGAACCGGTCCGCTACGGCAAGGGCTCCAACTCCATGGGCAGCCTGTCGATCCTCCAGGTGCCGTACGCGGAGGGCTCCTCGCGCATGCTGGCCTGGCTGGCGAACGCGGCCCGGCACCCGATGCTGGTCGCCCGCTCCCTGTCCAACCGGCGCTGGTCGGAGCGGACCATCATCGGCCTCGTCATGCAGTCGCTGGACAACTCGCTGACCACGTTCCTGAAGCCCGGCGGCGTCGGCAAGGGGCTGCTCACCGCCCGGGCAGGGGCACGGCTCGCCCAACCCCAAGCAGATCAGGGCCGCGACCCAGGCCGCCTCCGCGCTCGCCGCCGAGATCAACGGCTTCGCCGGCAGCAACGTCGGCGAGCTGATGGGCACCCCGCTCACCGCGCACTTCCTCGGCGGCTGCCCCATCGGCGACTCCGCGGAGACGGGAGTGATAGACCCGTACCACCGCCTCTACGGCCACCCCGGCATCTCGGTGGTGGACGGCGCCGCGGTCTCGGCGAACCTGGGCGTGAACCCCTCGCTGACGATCACGGCGCAGGCCGAACGGGCCATGTCGTTCTGGCCGAACAAGGGCGAGCAGGATCCGCGTCCGGCGCGGGGAGCGGCGTACGAGCGGCTGAAGCCGGTGGAACCGCAGACCCCGGTGGTCCCCGCGGACGCGTTCGGCGCGCTGCGGCTGCCGTTCCTTGGGATACCGGCGGTGCCGCCGAAGAAGTGACCGGAACGGCGCGGACGGATCGCGCGGCTGAGCCGCGGACGAACGGTGAGAGGGACCTGCCTCCCCCTCCGGAGGCAGGTCCCTCTCACCGTTTGTTGATCCGGCAGGTTTGATCAGCGAGAAGCGCGAAGGGTTGCTCCGGGGCCGTGTTGTTCCCCTGTGACCTGAGTCACGTATGCGCCCCGTCCCGGTGCCGGGCATGACGAAGGGCCCCGCGGGACGGAGAGGCCGCGGGGCCCATGTGCCGGTCGGCACCGGCGTCGGGGCGGCGCCGGTGCCCGGAAGCGGCGCCCGGGGGAGCGCGCCGCTCGCTTCTTGCGACCAGAGGCCTGCGCAGGCGATCCCCGCCTGTGGGCTCCGGCCGGTGTGCGGTTCTCCGTCGGCCGGCCCCGGGCCGGCACGGACGACCCCCTCAACGACGCGGTGCGCGCACTGGTCACGCGCCGTACGGGTGAGAACGGGGGCGAACTCAGACGCGACCCCGGCACAGCTCCAGCAGGGTCATGGCGAGGGAGGTGCCCGGCTTGCCGAGCGCGTCGCGGTAGCGGCCGAGGATCTCCATCTCGCGGGACAGGTTCACCCGCCGGCCGCCGGAGGCGATCCGGGTCTGCTGGACGACGGCGGAGACGGCCATCCGCTCCTGGACGAGGCCGATGATCCGGTCGTCGAGCACGTCGATGCGCTCCCGGGGCGTCGGCGATGACCGTTTCCGGACTGGTGGCGGTCGCGTGCGGACCGGTGGCGGTCGCGTGCGCGCCGGAGGTGGTGGCGTGCGGGTGGGCGGTGGTCGCGCGGAGGCTGGCGGTGCTCAGGTGCGGGCTGGTGGTGGTCACGTCGGGCTCCTCGGTCGGGACGGCGGATGCCCTGGAACGGCAGAACCCGGAAAACGACAGGCGCCCCGGGCCTTGTCGGCCCGGGGCGCCTGGGAAGTCGCTTGGCGGTTCGCTCAAGCAGCACGACCATGGCAGCCGGCGGGCCGGGTGCCATAGGTAAAGACGAAGATCGCGTGCTGGAGCATGGCGCCAGTATGCCACGGGCCCTCAGCAGAGGAAGCCTCCCCGTCCACCCCGTTAGACTCGGTAGCACAGACCCCCGCCCGACCACCAGAAGGCACCCCGTGTCATCAGCGACTCACACTGCCGCCAACCCCGACACCGTTCTGGTCGTGGACTTCGGCGCGCAGTACGCCCAGCTCATCGCCCGTCGCGTCCGCGAGGCGCGGGTCTACAGCGAGATCGTGCCGAGCACCATGCCGGTCCGGGAGATGCTCGCCAAGAAGCCCGCGGCCATCATCCTCTCCGGCGGCCCCTCGTCGGTGTACGAGGAGGGCGCTCCCCGCCTCGACCGCGAGATCTTCGAATCCGGCGTCCCCGTCTTCGGCATGTGCTACGGCTTCCAGCTGATGGCGCAGAGCCTCGGCGGCACGGTCGACAACACCGGTGCCCGCGAGTACGGCCGCACCGACCTCCAGGTCTCCCGGGTGTCCTCCACCCTCTTCGAGGGCACCCCCGCCGAGCAGCACGTGTGGATGTCGCACGGCGACGCCTGTTCCGCCGCGCCCGAAGGCTTCACGGTGACCGCGTCCACCGACGTCGTCCCGGTCGCCGCCTTCGAGAACGACGACAAGAAGCTCTACGGCGTCCAGTACCACCCCGAGGTCATGCACTCCACGCACGGCCAGCAGGTGCTGGAGCACTTCCTGTACCGCGGTGCGGGCCTGAAGCCGGACTGGACCACCGGCAACGTGATCGAGGAGCAGGTCGCCGCGATCCGCGAACTGGTCGGCGACAAGCGCGTGATCTGCGGTCTGTCCGGCGGGGTGGACTCCGCGGTCGCCGCCGCCCTCGTGCAGAAGGCCATCGGTCACCAACTGACCTGCGTCTACGTCGACCACGGCCTGATGCGCAAGGGTGAGACCGAGCAGGTCGAGAAGGACTTCGTCGCGGCCACCGGCGTCCAGCTGAAGGTCGTCGACGCCGAGGAGCGCTTCCTCACCGCCCTCAAGGGGGTCAGCGATCCCGAGGAGAAGCGGAAGATCATCGGCCGCGAGTTCATCCGCGTCTTCGAGCAGGCCCAGGCCGAGATCATCGCCGACGAGGGCCCGGCCGTGGAGTTCCTCGTCCAGGGCACCCTGTACCCGGACGTCGTGGAGTCCGGCGGCGGCACCGGCGCCGCGAACATCAAGTCGCACCACAACGTCGGCGGCCTGCCCGAGGACCTCGAGTTCAAGCTGATCGAGCCGCTGCGCATGCTGTTCAAGGACGAGGTCCGCATGGTCGGCCAGGAGCTGGGCCTGCCCGAGGAGATCGTCCAGCGCCAGCCGTTCCCCGGCCCCGGCCTGGGCATCCGCATCGTCGGCGAGGTGACCAAGGAGCGTCTCGACCTGCTGCGCGAGGCCGACGCCATCGCCCGCGAGGAGCTGACCGCGGCCGGTCTCGACCGCGACATCTGGCAGTGTCCGGTCGTGCTGCTCGCAGACGTCCGCAGCGTGGGCGTCCAGGGCGACGGCCGCACCTACGGCCACCCGGTCGTGCTGCGCCCTGTCTCCTCCGAGGACGCCATGACCGCCGACTGGTCCCGGCTGCCCTACGACGTCCTCGCCCGCATCTCCACCCGCATCACCAACGAGGTCCGGGACGTCAACCGGGTCGTGCTCGACGTGACCTCCAAGCCGCCGGGCACCATCGAGTGGGAGTAGTCCTCCCCGGGGCCTAGCTCCGCCGGAGAGTGCGCACCGGCTCTCCCGGCTTCCAGACACGGGTGACGAGATACCTGTCGTCCTCGACGGAGGTCCGTACGACCTCCGTCAGCTCGGTGCGGAAGAGGTGGAACGGCTGCGGCGGTTCCACCTCTTTCACGTACGCGGCCTTCGCCGCGCCGTCCTCCACCTCGTACGCCCGCCCGCTGACCCGTACGTCTCCACCGCCCATGCCCGTCCCCTCGCCGGGGTTGGCCTGGAGGGCGAAGCGGGGGTCGCGGCGCAGGTCGAGGGCCTTGAGGGAGCCCGGCATCATGCCGAGCCAGAGTTCCCCGCCCAGGAAACGGACCTCGAGGCCGGACGTGCGGGGCGAACCGTCCTTGCGGAGGGTCGCGAGAACATGATGACGGTACGCGCCGAAACGCTTCTCGGTGGTCGCCGCCAGTTCGGGTGCGGCGGTGCTGAAGGCTGCCCAGTTCATACAGGACACTCTCGCCGGGAATGCCGACATCCTCTGTCGGGTATCCGCGGCATACGGCATCTTCACACGACGGCTCTGCTCTTCCGCCCCGGCCGGAGGTAACTTCCGCCCGTACGGCAATCCCAGTGCTGGAGGACCTATGCGCGGGCCCGAACCGCCCCTGCCGCTGCCCACCGACCAGCTTCGGTTCGCCATGCCGCCCATGCACGAGTCGGCCGAGGACGAACGCCGGCACCGCAAGGAGCGGCTCGCGGGCGCCCTGCGCATCTTCGGGCGGGCCGGCCTGGAGGAGGGGGTGTCCGGGCACATCACGGCCCGCGACCCCGAGTTTCACCGACTGTTTCTGGGTCAACCCGTTCGGGATGCCGTTCCGGCACGTCACCGTCGGCGACCTCGTCCTCGCCAATCAGGACGGGCAGGTCGTCGAGGGCCGCTACCACGTCAACCAGGCCGCCTTCACCGTCCACGCCCAGGTCCACGCCGCCCGCCCGGACGTCGTCGCCGTCGCCCACTGCCACTCCGTGCACGGCCGCGCCCTCGCCGCCCTCGGCGACCTCATCGAGCCGATCACCCAGGAGAGCTGCGCCTTCTACGAGGACATCGCCCTGTACGACGCTTACACCGGTGTCACCGTCGATGCCGGGGAGGGCCGCCGGATCGCCGCCACGCTCGGCTCCCGCAAGGCGCTCGTCCTGCGCAACCACGGGCTGCTCACCGTCGGCGACTCGGTGGACGCGGCGGCCTGGTGGTTCCTGTCCCTGGAGCGCTCCTGCCAGGTGCAGCTAATGGCCAAGGCGGCGGGCCGCCCGGTGCTCATCGACCACAGACCGGCCGTCGCCACCCGGGAACAGCTCGGCGGCGACCTGGTGGCCTGGATCAACTACCAGCCGCTGTGGCAGGACATCAGCCGCAGGGAACCGGACCTCCTCGGCTGAAGCCCCGGTACGGCCACCTCCGTCACCACGGACTTCCCCCGCTGTGTCGACCCGGCGGTACGGCAATGTGCGCAGCCGGGTCAACACGGCGGTCCACGCTTCACCCGCGGCACCCCCGCACCAGGGCCCCCGAGGCCCTGATGTAGGGCACAATTCGCTGTCGACATCGGGCAGTTGCCGGACGGTCGCGCGCACCGCGCGGACCGGCGGCCATGACGGCAGGTCATGGGGAAGGCGGGCGTCGGGCATGGCGGTGCAGGAGGCCAGAGGGGGCACGGGTGCCGAGGGCGACGAGGGCGGCTGCACCTGCGGGGACTGCCCGCACGGCGCGGGGGAGGGGCACCGGCGGGCCGTCGCCGCGTTCCTGCGCCGGCGCGACGAGTTCGCGGCCGGCCGGGGACTGCCGGCCGCCGTGGCGCACTCCGCACCGGCGTCCCGCCAGTGGGTCTCCGAGGAACTGACCCAGCGGGCCGAGGCCGTCGCCGAACGCGGCCGGGCCGAGGGCGCCACCTGGCTCGCCCGGCTGTGGCTGCGGACGGTGTACACGGTGTGGGGCGCGGTCACCGTCCTGCTGCTCACCGAGGCCCTCACCGCGATCGGCGCGGGCTGGACCGGCGCCCGGACCGCCGCTCTGCTCGCCGCGCTCGCCGTCGCCGGTGCGCTGACCGCCGCCTGCTTCCTCCACCGGGCGCGCGGCGGAGCGCTCGCACCGGTGATCGGCGAGGACAACCGCATGTCCACCTCCCGTACCGTGGCCGCCTGCTGGGTGCTGTTCGTCGGTTACGCCGTCCTGCTGCTGGCCGCCCGCCTGGCCGCGGCCTCCGACCCGGCCGCACGCGACGCCCTGGTCTCGGGCCTCGGCCTCGCACGCGGTGCGGGTGTGCTGACCGTCCTCGCCGTGGTGTGCGGCATCGCCGTCCTGGTTCGCCGGGTGGTGGGCCTGCGCATCCTCGCCCAGCGGCTCCAGAAGGTGCCGGCCCACCGGCCGCGCGCCGCCGACCTGCTCACCGACGACTCCGGCCGGGGCGCCTTCACCGACATCCAGTACGTCGCCGTCAGCGCCGTCGCCCTGCTGTTCGCCGCCGTACGGCTGGCCCGCCGCCCCGATCTGCTGCCCGACCTGCCCTGGGGCCTGGCCGTGATCGTGCTCATCTCGGCCGGGACCTACCTGGCCGGCAAGTACGCCGAGGGTGGTCGCCCCGTGATCCTCTCGGTGGTCCGCGCCCGCGAACCCGGCGACCTCGACGGGCCCGTCCGTACCGGCGACGACATCGAGATCCGCGGCGCCGGTTTCGTCCCGCCCGGCGCCCGGACCGCCGACCACCTCGCCCGCATGGTGGTCCGCATCGGCGCGGTCGACGTCCACGTCCCCCTCGTCCCCGTCACCGGCGGCTTCCGCAACCCCACGGACACCGCCCTGACCGTGCCCGTACCCGCCGACGTCGAGCCCGGTGCGGTGGACATCCAGGTGGTGACCGCGGCCGGCGCGGCGACCAACCGGTACCCGGTCCACGTGACGGAGTGAGCGACGGGGGAGCGGTGCGATGAGAGAGGTGATTCTGGGGGGGGGGCCGTGTGGGGCGTACGGGGCGAGGGTGAGGGGCGAGAGGGCGTACGGGGTGGCGGCGAGGGGCGAGAGGGCGTACGGGATGGCGGCGAGGGGCGAGAGGGAAGACGGGGTGCCGTTGGAGGGAGAGTGAGGTGAATCCGGCACGGCACGCCTCCGGGCCGGACCCGTCGGTCCCCACCCACCCCGCCATCCACACGAACCTCGGAAATCCGGAGAATCGACCGGGACAGGATTGAACGGGCTCCCTTCGCCATACGTATCGTCAAACCAGGGGTGCACGGTGGGCGAGAGGCGGCTGGCAGCGATGACTCACGGCATGCGGACGGACACGTACACCAACCGCCTGAACGGTCCCCGTCCCTGGCGGGACGCCGCCACCCACTACGCCCTGCTGCCGCTGCGCGTCTTCCTCGGGGTCACCTTCGTCTACGCCGGCCTGAACAAGCTCACCGACAGCGCGTTCCTCCACTCCAGCGGTGTCGGCTCGATCGGCGAGACCCTCCGCGCGGCCCGCGGCTCCGCCGCCGTCCCGGCCCTGATCGACCTGGCCCTGAAGAGCCCGGTCGGCTTCGGCTACGCCATCGCCCTCGCCGAGCTGGCCGTCGGCATCGGCACCCTGCTGGGTCTCTTCGGCCGGCTGGCCGCGCTCGGCGGCGCGCTGATCTCGCTCAGCCTCTGGCTCACGGTGAGCTGGGCCACCACCCCCTACTACTACGGCAACGACCTCGCCTACCTGATGGCCTGGCTCCCCCTCGTGCTCGCCGGTGCCCCGTACCTCTCCCTGGACGCGGCCTGGCGGGCCCGGCGGCAGCGGGCCGGCGGCTACCGCTAACCGCCCTCGGCACCCCCGCGTCTGCGCATCCCCCGGGTCAGGGCGGCCGTGATGCCGGCCAGGCAGAGACCGCCCACCACGAGCGGCACGACCGCGAACCACGGTGTGTCCCACAGGCCGCCCGCGTCCCCCGCGTACAGGGCGCCGGTGGCGGTGAGGAAGAGCCCGGCGACCAGCTTCCCGGGCTGGAACTCATGACGCAGCACGGCTGACCTCCACCTGTCCCACTCCGACGCCGAGCGTCAGGTCCAGCGTGCCTGCGTCCCCGGCACCCTCGGCCGGCACCAGCGTCATGTCCTTGTGCCTGCCGGGTTTCACGTCCACGTCCCTTCCGCTGTCCCCGGGCAACCGGATGTCGCCCACGCCCACATCGATGCTCATCCGCACGGTCGCGTCCGCCGGCACGATCACCTTGAGCTGTCCCGCGCCCACCCGGACGTCCGCGGCGACCGTCTGCCCCTCGCCCGGATGCACCCGGGTCAGGTCCAGGGTGCCCCGGCCGGTGCCGAGGTCGTACGCCGACCGTAGCTGGGCTGCGGCGGCCGGTTTCCAGGACATCTCTCTCCAGTCGCCGGTGATGTCCCGGGGCAGGGCCACCGCCCCGGCCAGGAGGGCCGCCGTGACGAGCGCCAGGAACACCGTGCCCGCCCCGGTCCGGCCCAGGAACGCGCTGAACGCGATACCCAGGCCGAACACCGCCAGCGCGCACGCCAGTCCGGTCTGGAGGCTGGTGCCCAGCGGGTGGCTGTCCCAGCTGAGCCCGCTGCCCAGGCCGCCCGCCAGCAGGGCCAGCAGGAACAGCCGGCCACCGATCCAGCGGGGGCCGCGCGGTATCGGGGGCTCGGTGCGGGGCGGCCGTACGGACCCCTGATGCGTCCAGGGGGTGGCGATGCCGATGTCGACGACCGAGGTGAGGTCCCGGTCCCGGGCGTCGCCGGGCCCCCACAGATAGCCGGTGCCGCCGACATGGGTGCCGTCCTTGACGATCGGGTCCCGCCACCAGGACGGGTAGGTGACGACCGGCGGCGCCTGGGCCTCCGGCGGGGCGTCGGCGGCGGCCTGCGCGGCCAGTGGGTCGGCGTCGGGGGCGTAACGGCGCCGCGACCAGTACCCGGCGCCCGCGAGCAGCAGCGAGAGCACCGCGGCGAAGGCCAGCACCCCGCCGTTTCTCAGCATCGTCAGGAAGATCCCGCAGCCGACCAGCGCGAACAGCACGGCGGCCAGCGCCTGGCCGTCGACGCGGCCCGTGAACAGCTTGCGGAGTTCGTTCTCCTCCTCGTCCTCGTACGGCACCAGCAGCCAGGCGAAGCCGTAGAAGATGAGGCCCAGACCGCCGGTCGCCGACAGCACGGCCAGGGTGATCCGGAAGATCACCGGATCCATGTCGGTCTGCCGTCCCAGCCCCGCGCACACGCCCGCGATCATCTTGTGTCCGCGGTCGCGCCGGAACCGCTCGGAGACCGCGGTGGCGTCCTGCCGTCCTTCCCGCTCGTCGGCCTCGCCGCCGGTGCCGCTGCCGGCAGCGGTGGAGGCATTGGTCCCGGCGTCGGTGTCGGTGTCGCTGTGGGCGTGGGTGTGGGTGCCCGGGCCGGCCGCTCCTGCCTTCCCCGTCGCGGCGGGCGCGGCATCCGTCGGCCCGGTGCCCGGGGCCGGGCGCGGGCCGGAGCCGGGTCCCGGACCCGTCGCGGCGTGCTCGTGATCCGTCATGCGTCCATGGTGACGGCCCGCCCGCCCCGGCGGCAGTCGGGACAACCCTGGCCCGACCCTGAAATCGGCCCCGAGACGGAACGGGGAGACGTTCGACCGGCACCGGCCGCCCGACGGTCCGCCCACCCCGGCCGGCTCCGGCGGAAGATCAGGGGCGTCTCGGGGGCCGACCCTGATGCCCTGCCCCACCGGCCGTGTGACCATCAATGCCATGCCGGAAGCCGCAAGCCCGCCCCTCGACGACCCGCGGCCGCCGCGCAAGCTCTACCGCAGCAGCGACGGACGCTGGCTCGGCGGAGTGGCGCGGGGCCTCGCCGGGCATCTCGGGCTGCCCGTCGTCTGGGTGCGGCTCGTCTTCGTCGGCCTGTTCATGGCAGACGGACTCGGAGCGCTGCTGTACGCGGCGTTCTGGTTCTTCGTCCCGCTCGGCATCGGCGGCGTCGGCGGCCAGAAACCGTCGCTGGTGGGCACGGAGACCTCGCCGGACGGTCGGCGCAAGCTGGTGGCCCGCAAGCCGGACCGGGGACAGATCGCCGCGCTGCTCCTCATGGTCATCGTGTCCATGGTCTTCGTAGGCAGCGTCAACCTCGGCGGCCCGGCCAAGGCCTATCTCGTGCCCGCCGTGCTCGTCGCTGCCGGTGTCGCCCTCGTCTGGCGCCAGGCGGACAACGCCCGCCGGGCCCGCTGGGTCGAGGTCGGCCGCCGGCGCCGTACCCTCACGCTGCTGCGGGCCGCCGGTGGTGTCCTGCTCGTCACGGCCGGTGTCTCGGCCGTCTTCGTCCTCCAGGGCTCGACCGCCCACCTCGGCGCCGTCCTCCAGGCCGCGCTCGCCGTTCTGGTGGGCATCACCCTGCTCGCCGGGCCGTATCTGGTCCGCATGACCCAGGACCTGTCCGAGGAGCGCCTGATGCGCATCCGCGCCCAGGAACGCGCGGAGGTCGCCGCCCATGTGCACGACTCCGTGCTGCACACCCTCACCCTGATCCAGCGCAACGCCGACAACGTGAGCGAGGTGCGCCGTCTCGCTCGCGCCCAGGAGCGCGACCTGCGCACCTGGCTGTACAAGCCGGAGGGCACCGGCAAGGACGAGGAGGACGAACCGGACACGATCGCCGAGGCGGTGCGGCGCAACGCCGCCGAGGTGGAGGACAAGCACGGTGTGCCCATAGAGGTCGTCATCGTCGGTGACTGCCCGCTGGACGACAGGACCGGGGCGCAGATGCAGGCGGCGCGCGAGGCGATGGTGAACGCCGCCAAGTACGGTGGCGACGGCGGTGCCGTACAGGTGTACGCCGAAGTCGAGGGGAAGTCGGTCTTCGTGTCCGTGCGTGACCGGGGCCCCGGCTTCGATCTCGACTCGATACCCGCCGACCGCATGGGCGTCAGAGAATCGATCATCGGCCGTATGGAACGCAACGGCGGTACGGCCCGGCTGCGGGCGGTGCCGGGGGGCGGGACCGAGGTCGAGCTGGAGATGGAGAGGGCGGAGAGGACGTCATGAGCGACGCGACCGAGGCGAACGGCACGGCGGGGGCTGCGGAGGCGCCAGGGACCGAGCGGTCCGAAGGCGGGGGCGTGGACGGGCGGCAGGTACGGGTGGTGCTCGTGGACGACCACCGGATGTTCCGTACCGGCGTCCGGGCAGAGATCGGCCGGACCGCCGAGACCGGGGTCGAGGTGGTCGGCGAGGCCGCGGACGTCGATGAGGCGGTCTCGGTCATCACCGCGACCCGGCCCGAGGTGGTCCTCCTCGACGTCCACCTGCCGGGCGGCGGCGGGGTCGAGGTGCTGCGCCGGTGTGCGGCCCTGATGGCGGACCCCGAGCGGCCCGTCCGTTTCCTGGCGCTGTCCGTGTCGGACGCGGCGGAGGACGTGATCGGGTGATCCGTGGTGGCGCCCGCGGCTATGTCACCAAGACGATCACCGGCACCGACCTGGTCGACTCGGTCTTCCGCGTCCAGGAGGGCGACGCCGTCTTCTCCCCGCGGCTGGCCGGGTTCGTCCTGGACGCCTTCGCCTCGACCGACGCCCCGCCGGTGGACGAGGACCTGGACCGCCTCACCCAGCGCGAACGCGAGGTACTGCGTCTGATCGCCCGCGGTTACGCCTACAAGGAGATCGCCAAGCAGCTATTCATCTCGGTCAAGACGGTCGAGTCCCATGTCTCGGCGGTCCTGCGCAAGCTCCAGCTGTCCAACCGTCATGAGCTGACCCGCTGGGCGACCGCCCGCCGACTGGTCTGACCCCTGACCCCTGACCCCTGACCCCTGACCCTTGCGGCACCTCCCCTTGGCCCTCGCTCCACCCGAGACACTGGTGCCGTCCCTCACCCCCCTGGTGCGGACCCTCACGCCACCCGGGTCGCTCCCGCGAACGGCATCTGATCGACCGGGGCCAGGCGGACGGGGGCCGACGGGTTCGGGGCGTGGATCATCTGGCCGTTGCCCACGTAGATGCCGACGTGACTGATCCCGGAGTAGAAGAACACCAGGTCGCCCGGCTGGAGTTCGGAGCGGGCCACCCGCCGGCCCGCGGCGATCTGGGCGTAGGTGGTGCGGGGCAGGGAGATGCCGGCCGAGCGGTAGGCGGCCTGGACCAGTCCCGAGCAGTCGAAGGCGTTCGGTCCGGTCGCGCCCCACACATAAGGGGTGCCCAGTTTGCCGTAGGCGTAGGCGACGGCCGCCGCCGCGCGTGCGGTGACGGCAGGGAAGGCCCCGGTCCGCATCGGCTCCCGCGGACCCGTGGCCGACCGGGAGACGTGCCGGCTCCCGCCGTCGGCGTCGGTGACCTCGGTCCGCTGCCGGGGCGTCAGTCGCGCGAGCAGCCGCCGGGCCTCGTCCAGCTTGCCGGTGACGGTCCTCTTCTGCCGGTTCAGCTCGGCCTGCCGTGAGCGCAGCGACTTCAGTTCGATGCGGGCGGCACCGCGTAACCGCTCGATCTCCCGCAGTTGGTCGCGCACCCGGGACACGGCGGCGGCCTGCCGGTGGCCGGCCCGTTCCGCGAACGCGGCGTCGTCCAGGTATCGGTCGGGGTCGCTGGAGAGGGCGAGCTGCCAGGCCGGGTCGACGCCGCCGTCCCGGTACTGCGCCGCCGCGATCGTGCCCAGTGCGTCGCGGGCCGAGCTGAGCCTCTGCTGTCTGCGGGCGGCCTGGTCCTGCAGCCCGGCGATCCGCCTCTGGGCCGCCGACGACTGTTCCTCGGCCCCGTCGTACTTCTCGGTGGCCGTCTCGGCCTCCCGGTACAGGCGGTTCACCTCGGCCCTCACCTGCCCGGGCGTCAGCTCGGGCTCGGCGTGGCCCGTCCCGTCGAAGCCCGTCGCGGTGGCCACGCCCGCCAGGGCGAGTGTGGCGGCTGTGCGAGCCGTATGGCCACTGAGCGAGCGTTGCCGGGGCTTGCGGTGCGTTGCCACCTGGACCGTCACGTCCTTCCGTACGGCTCGTATGTCGAGCGGTCAGTGCGCCCGGCGGCGGTCCGCACAGGGGAACGGGCCGCCGCCGGGTCCTTCTCGGCGCGGGTGGCCGGCTGCCGCCCCGGTCCGGGCGGCGTGGGGAGCCGGTCACCTGGGGACGACGTTAGGCCGGATGGTGACGAGTTGGTAACGCACTGTACGGAACTGTCCGCGGCGAACCGGAATGTGACCGAAGGTGATCCCTCCCCGCGTGGGGAGACGATTCCTTCACGCTGTGTGATGATCAAAGCGCGGGAAGTGGGACAGAAGGGAGAGCTGGGGTGTTATGGCTCGCATATGTACGACAGCCGTCGGCGCCTCCGACCCCCGTCACGGTCCCTCGGGTGGGGCCGGTGACGGGAGAGCGGGACACCCCTGGTTAGGCTCCGGCCCCATGGACGTACTCATCCATCTCTTCGTCGGCCTGCACATCGTCGGTATCGCCGCGCTGCTCGGCGGTTTCCTCACCCAGATGAAGGCGATGGGCCGGGGCACGGCCCGGTTCGTGCCCGGGATGCTGCACGGCGCGCTGACCATGCTGGTCACCGGTGTGGCGCTGCTCGGCCTCAACCAGGCCGACGACCACCACATCAACACCGTGAAGATCGGCGTGAAGCTGGCCCTGCTGATCGTGATCCTCGGGCTGGTCTACGTCAAGCGCGACGAGGAGCGGATCGACAAGGGCCAGTTCGCGCTGGTCGGCCTTCTGACCACGGTGAACATCTTCATCGCCGTCCTCTGGACCTGACCCCCGGCGCGGAGGGCCGGCCCGCGCCGGCCCGGTAGGTCAGACCGGCCGCACCACGCTGTGGACGGCCGACTCGCCGGCGGAGGACATCGGTTCCTCACGGACGTACGCGCCCGGTCTGGGCGCGTGGATCATCATGCCGTCGCCCGTGCAGAGCCCGACGTGTCGGCGGTCGTCGTGGAAGAGGACGAGATCGCCGGGGCGGGCGTCGGCCGGCGGGACCGTGGTGCCGGCGGCGGCCTGGTCACGGGCGGTACGCGGCAGGGTGACGCCGGCGGACTTCCAGGCGGCCTGGGTCAGGCCCGAGCAGTCGTAGGAGCCGGGGCCGGCGGCACCCCACACGCACGGCTTGCCGAGCTGGGCCCGGGCGAAGGCGACGGCCTTCCCGGCCTTGGCCGCGTCTGCGCCGGACGGCGCGGAGCCCGGGGCGGTCCGCCGCGCCAGCACCACGCGCGCGTGGGCGAGTTTTCGCTGCACGGCTGCCTTCACCGCCTTCGGGTCCCTCGGATCCCGCGCGACGACCTCCGGCCGAGCGTTCCCGGGCGATACGACGGCGTCCACGAGCGGTATGACGGGTGCGCCCCGGTCCTGCCCCCCGGCGTGCCTGGGCGGTATGACGGGTGTGCTTCGGTCCGGTCCCGCCGTGTGCCTGGGGGGTGCGACGGGCGCGCCCCGACCCGGCGTCGCGGCGCCTCCGGTCGGGGCCGTCGGTGCGGGCGTCGTGACGTCGTCTACCAGGGCCGGTGCCACGGCGCCCCCACCCCAGCGGGGTGCTACGACGTCCCGGCCCTCCGCCGGTGCTGCGGCGCCCACGCTCCCCATGGGCGCCACGGCGTCCCCGCCCCGCGTGGGCGGGAGGGTGGCCGCGTCAGGGGCGGGGGCGGTGCGGCGCTGGGCGGGGGCGGCCGTGCCGGGGCGGGCGTGGGTGGCGCCGCGGGTGGCCGGGACGGCGCGGGCCCGGGCCGCGCGCCGGGCGACCTCGTCACGCAGTCGCTGGAGGCTGTCGGCCTGCCGCCGTGGGGCGCCGGCCGGCGCCTCGGCCACTCCGGCCGTCCCGGTCGCGGACTCCGCCCGGCGGTAGAGGTCGTCGATCTTCCGCTCGACCTCCTCCGGGCTCGGCCTGCCGTGACCGGCCTCGGGAACGGCCTCCGCGGTCTGGGAGAGCACGGCGAGGGAGGAGAGGGCGGCGGTGGCGAGAGCGGGGGTGCGGATGCCCGCTCCGGGGGTTCCGCCGGGGCGCGGCTTGCGGTGCGACGCCAAGGGAGGCGACTCCTTCCTAGCTGCCGCCTACCGGGTTAGCTGTCGGGTTCGGGCGGACGGAAGGGTTGCCCTACGGCGTCGTCCCGGGCGGGAGTCGGCCGATTCACCCCAGGATTCGGTGGGTCCCCGGCTCCGGGCGCCGCACAGGGGGCACGCCGGACTCGGCGGAGGCCGCGCGGCCCGGCGACGTTCGCCGGAGGGGGGTCGTGCGGCCTGACGGCAACCTAGCCAACTCGTGTGTCTTCTGTGAAGGTTGGTGCGCAGTATGTCCGATACATTTCCGTGACCTGGGGCCGGATTCACACGCGTGTGACCAGGTGCTTCCGGTGCGTGAGGGGTCATACGGCCCTGTGTGGCGAAGACCGGTCCGCGGGACGGTGACCGGTTGTCGGTGGGGCGCCCTAGACTCGGAGAGCGATGAGCAGCCTCTTTGACGACAGCTTCCTGGCGGACCTCCAGCCCCCGCGCGGGCACGACGAGGAGCTTCCGCCGCCGCCCGAGCACGACCACACCCCGGAACCGCTTCCGGACGATCTGTTCGGCGGGAAGTTCGACGCGCCGCCGGACCGGGACGCCCACTACCGCGACGGCGCCCCCCGCCCCGTGATCGACGCGGCGACACTCCTGGCGGGGCTGAACGCGAACCAGCGCGCCGCGGTCGTGCACGCCGGCTCTCCGCTGCTCATCGTCGCCGGCGCCGGCTCCGGCAAGACCCGTGTGCTCACCCACCGCATCGCCCACCTGCTCGCCGAGCGGAGCGTCCACCCGGGTCAGATCCTCGCGATCACCTTCACCAACAAGGCCGCCGGCGAGATGAGGGAGCGTGTCGAGCAGCTCGTCGGCCCGCGCGCCAACGCGATGTGGGTGATGACGTTCCACAGCGCGTGCGTGCGCATCCTCCGCCGCGAGTCGAAGAAGCTCGGTTTCACCTCGTCGTTCTCGATCTACGACGCGGCCGACAGCAAGCGCCTGATGGCCCTGGTCTGCCGTGACCTGGACCTCGACCCCAAGCGCTACCCGCCCAAGTCCTTCAGCGCGAAGATCAGCAACCTCAAGAACGAGCTGATCGACGAGGAGGATTTCGCCGCCCGGGCCGCCGACGGCTTCGAGAAGACCCTCGCCCAGGCGTACACGCTCTACCAGTCGCGGCTGCGCGAGGCGAACGCCCTCGACTTCGACGACCTGATCATGACGACGGTCAACCTGCTGCGCGCCTTCCCGGACGTCGCCGAGCACTACCGCCGCCGTTTCCGGCACGTCCTGGTCGACGAGTACCAGGACACCAACCACGCCCAGTACGCCCTGGTGCGCGAGCTGGTCGGGACGGGCGAGCGTGCCGCCGAGGACGTCGACGTACCGCCCGGCGACGGTGACCTGCCGCCCGCCGAACTGTGTGTCGTGGGCGACGCCGACCAGTCGATCTACGCCTTCCGGGGCGCGACGATCCGCAACATCCTCCAGTTCGAGGAGGACTACCCGAACGCGACGACGATCCTGCTGGAGCAGAACTACCGCTCCACGCAGACGATCCTGTCCGCCGCCAACGCGGTCATCGAGCGCAACGAGTCCCGCCGCCCGAAGAACCTGTGGACCAACGCCGGCCACGGCGCCCGGATCACCGGTTACGTCGCCGACACCGAGCACGACGAGGCCCAGTTCGTCGCGGACGAGATAGACCGGCTCACCGACGCGGGGGAGGCACGCGCCGGGGACGTCGCTGTCTTCTACCGCACGAACGCCCAGTCCCGTGTCTTCGAAGAGGTCTTCATCCGCGTCGGCCTGCCGTACAAGGTCGTCGGCGGCGTCCGCTTCTACGAGCGCAAGGAGGTCCGGGACGTCCTGGCCTACCTGCGCGTTCTCGCCAACCCCGAGGACTCGGTGCCGCTGCGCCGCATCCTCAACGTGCCCAAGCGGGGTATCGGCGACCGCGCGGAGGCCATGGTCGACGCCCTCGCCCAGCGCGAGAAGATCAGCTTTCCGCAGGCCCTGAAGCGCGTCGACGAGGCGTACGGCATGGCCGCGCGGTCGACGAATGCCGTGAAGCGGTTCAACACGCTGATGGAGGACCTGCGCACGATCGTCGAATCCGGTGCCGGACCGGCGACCGTCCTGGAAGCCGTGCTCGAACGCACCGGGTATCTGGCCGAGTTGCAGGCCTCCACCGACCCGCAGGACGAGACCCGCATCGAGAACCTCCAGGAACTCGCGGCCGTGGCACTTGAGTTCGAACAGGAGCGCGGCGAGGGAGAGACCGGCACGCTCGCAGACTTCCTGGAGCAGGTCGCCCTGGTCGCCGACTCCGACCAGATCCCCGACGAGGAGGGCGGCGACGGTGTCATCACGCTGATGACGCTGCACACCGCCAAGGGCCTGGAGTTCCCGGTCGTGTTCCTGACCGGCATGGAGGACGGCGTCTTCCCGCACATGCGCGCCCTCGGGGAGGCCAAGGAGCTGGAGGAGGAGCGGCGTCTGGCCTACGTCGGCATCACCCGCGCCCGGGAGCGGCTGTACCTCACGCGGTCGGCGCTGCGCAGCGCCTGGGGCCAGCCCTCGTACAACCCGCCCTCCCGCTTCCTGGAGGAGATCCCGGCCGCCCACCTGGAGTGGAAGCGGACAGGGGCTGCGGCACCGGTGTCGTCCGGACCGGCGTCCGGGATCGCGGCCTCGCTGTCCTCGTCCCGCTCCCGGTCCTCGGCGTCGGGTGCGGCCGGGTTCGCCACGCGGCGCACGGCCGAGAAGCCGGTGGTCGCGCTGGCCGTCGGGGACCGGGTCACCCACGACCAGTTCGGGCTGGGCACGGTCGTCGGGGTGAAGGGCACGGGTGCGAACGCGGAGGCCACGGTCGACTTCGGTGACACCAAGCCGAAGCGGCTGCTGCTGCGGTACGCGCCGGTGGAGAAGCTGTAGTGCGAAGGGCCCCCGCCGCTCGGCGGGGGCCTGCCGTTACCTACGTCGGATCGAGCCCGTGGCTTCGCAGCCACGGCAACGGGTCTATGGCCGCCCCGCCCGCCGGACGCACCTCGAAGTGGAGGTGCGGACCCGTGGAGTTGCCGGAGTTGCCGGAGTAGGCGATCGGCTCGCCGGCCTTGACGGTCGTACCGGAGGCGACGCGGTAGCTGGACAGGTGGCAGTACCAGGTCTGCGTGCCGTCCTTCGACGTCAGGATCAGCATGTTGCCGTAGGCGCTGTTCCACTGGGTGGTGACCGTGCCGTCGGTGGCGGCCATCACCGTGGTGCCGTACGAGACCGGGAAGTCGATGCCGGTGTGCACCGACATCCAGTTCACGCCCGCCTGGCCGAAGTACGCGCTGAGTCCGCGCTGGGCGACCGGCAGCACGAACTTGGGGCGCAGCCGCTCCTTGAGCGCGGCCTCCGCCGCGGCCTTCTTCTTCTCCAGCGCCTGCTGTGCGACGAGGTCGATCCGCTCCTGGGTGCGGCTCGCCCGGTCGGCGAAGTCGTGGGCGCCGTCGGAGAGCGTCCTGAGCTGGGTGTCCAGCTTGCTGTTGGCGATCGACGGCTTGACCACCTGCACGTCCGGGGCGGAGGCGGTGGTGTCCTCGGAGCTGTCGCCGAGCGCGCCGACCGAGGCCGCGGCGATTCCGGCGACCCCCATCACGCAGGCCGAGGGCACGGCGACGGTCAGCAGCGCGGAGCGCTTGGCGGGCGTACGGCGCCGGGAGCGTGCCGCGCCGCGTGCGCCCGCGCGGGTCTGCGGCGCCGGGCCGGTCTCCTCCTGACCGTCCAACAGGCCGGTCACGGCGGGCAGTTCGCCGGTGGAGCCCGGCTCGTCGGCACCGGAAGGCTGTTCGTCGTGGGCGGTGTCCTCGTACGACGCCCGCTCGAAGGCCTCGGCCTGCGCGTCGCCGACCGCCTCGAACGTGGCGGTGGCCTGCTGGTCGAACGGTTCGCCGTCCTGTTCGAGGTCCGGCGTCCCGGTCTGCCCCGCGGAGTTCCACTGCGTGGCGTCGTACGCGCCCGTGTCGAAGGTCTGGGTGCCCCAGTCCCACTGCTGCGCGGGGTCGGCGCTGCCGGGCCGGCCGGACTGGTGCCAGGCGCCCGTGTCCCACTGGCCGCTGACGTCGTTGCCGGTGGCCTGCGTGGGGAACGTCCAGGCGGTGGTGTCATGGACGCCGGAGTCGTAACCGGCGTGCTGCTGGGCCGCGTAGGGGTCGTAGTCGGGGGAGTGGCCGCCGGCCGGCGGCCACTGGGCCGTGTCGTACGCGCCGGGGGTCTGCTCGCTGCCCGGAAAACTGCCGAAGAGCGGGTCGGTGTCGAAGGCCGCGGTGCCCGTGGAACCACTCGTGAAACCGGTGGTGTCATAGGCGCCGTACGTGGTGAGGTCGTCGTAGGGGACTTCCTGTGCCCCGTACGGCGCGTAGTGCGCGGTGGGGGCGTCGGAAGCCGGGGCCGGGGTGGTCATGGTCCCCGACGGGTGACGATCGTTCACCAACTTCTCTTTCGCCTCGACAACAGGGGCTGCCAGAGCAGTGCGGCGACTGTACCCGGCGGTACGTGGGCGCGACAATCTTCGGCTGGTTTCCCGTGGGCCTGAAACGGGCATTCGGCTGTGTTTCGGGGGACGCAGGACCCGACCTTGGCCTTACGTTCGAAGCCTGTTCGATGCCACGTGACTCTGAGTCAACCGTGCGCGGGCTCGTCCCTCCCGGGTCGAGGCGGTCTCAGGCCACCGTCAGGCCCTCGCCGACCCGCTCCCCGGGGTGGGGGGCGTCGAGGACCTCACGTATCCCGGACGCCACGGCGGGGTGCACGGGCAGGGCGAGATGCCCGATGCCGGTCACCCGGACGTTGTGCGCGTCGAGATCGGAGTGCTCCAGGCAGGCCGTCTCCAGCGGGTCCATCATCGAGTCGAGGTCGCTCCAGAAGCTCACGAACCGGGTACGGCAGCCGGGGGCGGGCCGGGCCAGCTCCTTGATCACCGGCGATCCGGGCCGCATCTGTCGCACGATCGGATGGGCGTCGGCCAGCGGCGCAACCTTCGTCCCGGAGTGGGGCGTACCGAGCGTCACCAACGTCCGTACGCGCAGGTCACCGCCCAGGCACTGGACGTAGTAGCGGGCGATCAGGCCACCGAGGCTGTGTCCCACGATGTCGACCCGGGCGCTGCCGGTGCGCTCGCAGATCTCCTCGATGTGCCGGCCGAGCAGATCGGCCGCGGCCCGTATGTCACAGGTCAGCGGGGAGTAGTTGAGCGACTCGACGCGCTGTCGGCCGTGCTGGGCGAGGGTGCGGCGCAGCAGGACGAACACCGAGCGGTTGTCGATGAAGCCGTGCAGCAGCACGACCGGCGTGCCGGGGTGGGCGGGCAGCCGGGTGGCGCCCTCCGCCGCGGCCAGGGCCGCCGAGCGGCGTTCCTGGGCGAGACCCGTCGGATACAGCAGGAGGTGTCCGGCGAGGATCGCCGCCTCGAGGGCGGTCGCCTTGAGCAGCGCCATGGAGAGTCCGGTGAGTCTGCCGGGCCACAGGCGGCGGCAGACCGGGAGGAAGAGTGGCAATACCCCGGTGACCTTCATGGCCGACCTCCTGTCGGCACGCCGGGAGGCGGCTCGGTCCCCCGTGTGCCCTCATGTCCCACCATGTGATTTCCCCCTCCCTGCGTGCCGTAAAACCGCGGGTTGCGGGATGCTGTGGATAACGTTCGTTCACTTCGCGACAGTGGCGGGACGCGCCAAAAGTGCGGTACTTGTCGGTACGGACGGAAGCGATCGCTTCCGTGGTCGCTTGATGGAGGCAGTGATGGGTGTGGCAGCCGGTCCGATCCGCGTGGTGGTCGCCAAGCCGGGGCTCGACGGCCACGATCGTGGGGCCAAGGTCATCGCGCGCGCGTTGCGCGACGCCGGTATGGAGGTCATCTACACCGGGCTCCACCAGACCCCGGAACAGATCGTCGGCACGGCCATCCAGGAGGACGCCGACGCGATCGGCCTCTCGATCCTCTCCGGCGCCCACAACACGCTGTTCGCAGCGGTCATCGACCTGCTCAAGGAGCGGGACGCGGCGGACATCCTCGTCTTCGGGGGCGGCATCATCCCGGAGGAGGACATCGCGCCGCTGAAGGAGAAGGGCGTCGCCGCGATCTTCACGCCGGGCGCCACCACCACGTCGATCGTGGAGTGGGTGCGGGAGAACGCCGGTCAGCCGGCCGCGTCCGGCGGCTGAGGGGCTGCCTGAGGGGGCGGCGAGGTCACCTGCGGGGGTCGAGCGGGGGCGGGCGGTGACGCCGGCGCATCTGATGGCTGAGCGGGGGCAGGCGGCGGCGCCGGTGCCTGTGACGGCTGAGGTGGCTGAGCGGGTGCCTGCCGGGGTCGAGCGGGCGGTGGCGCCGGCGCCTGTGGTGGCCGGGCCGGGGCTCCGGTGGGTGTCGGTGCCAGCTCCCGCGCCATCACCGCCCGTAGCCGCAGCGTCGTGACCAGGCGCTGGAACGCCTCCGCCCAGTACCCGCCGGCCCCCGGCGCGGCGTCCTCCCGCTCGTCGGGTATCGCCAGCAGTGCCTCCAGCCGTACGGTCTCCGCCGGGTCCAGGCAGCGTTCCGCCAGCCCCATCACCCCGCTGAAACTCCAGGGATAACTGCCCGCGTCGCGCGCGATGTTCAGAGCGTCCACCACCGCCCGGCCCAGCGGGGCGGCCCAGGGGACGGCGCACACCCCGAGTAGCTGGAACGCCTCCGACAAGCCGTGTGTCGCGATGAACCCGGCCACCCATGCCGCCCGCTCCGCCGGTGCCAGCGCCGCCAGCAGCTTCGCCCGTTCCGCGAGGGACACCGCGCCCGGGCCGCCCGCCTCCGGCGCGGACGGTGAGCCGAGCAGTGCCCGGGACCACGCGGCGTCCCGCTGCCGTACCGCCGCCCGGCACCAGGCCGTGTGCAGCTCGCCCTGCCAGCCGTCCGCCACCGGCAGCGCCACGATGTCCCGCGCCGTCCGGCCGCCGAACCGCCCGGCCCAGGTGCCGAGCGGGGCCGCTTCCACCAGCTGCCCCAGCCACCACGATCGTTCCCCTCTGCCCGAGGGCGGTGTGGCCACCACACCGTCGCGTTCCATGCCGGAGTCGCACTCGGGCGGCGGCTCCACCACGATCACGGCCGAGTTCCCCGTCCGGTCCAGGGCCACACATGCCGCGGCCCGTACGGCCATCCGCGCGGCGAGGGCGGAACCCGGCAGCGCCGACAGCAGGTCTGCCGCGGTCGCCCGGACGTTGCGGCTGCGGTCGCCCAGCGCCTGCTCCAGGAACGGCTCGTCCGCGTCCGACAGGCCGGTACGCAGCGAGTCGAGGAACATCAGCCGATCCTCCGCCCGCTCCGTCGCCCAGGTCGATGCCAGCAGCTCGCGCCCCAGCGCCGGCGTACGGGCGCGCAGGGCGCCCAGCAGCGCCGCGCGCTCGGCGAACAGTCCTTCCGACCACAGCCGGCACACCGCCTCGGCGTCCTCGGGGCCGGGCAGGGTGGCGCCGCCGCCGGGGGCCGCGCGCAGGGCGAAGCGCCAGTCCGGGTTCAGCCGGGCCAGCCACAGCGCGCGTGGTCCCGCGAACGCGAGTGCCGCCGGCCGCAGGTCCGTACGGCCCCGGGCCGCGTCCAGCAGCGCGGGCAGCGCCTGCGGGGGCGCCGCGTACCCGTGCGCGTTGGCCGCCGCCAGCCACTGCGGCAGCAGTTCCATGAGGTCCGGGGAGCTGCCCCGCCGGCCGGCCGCCCTGCCGGAACGGTCGGCGAGCAGCGTGGTCAGCCGGCCTGCCGCCGCCGTGGGCAGGGCCGGGCGCGGGTCGGCGGGCGCTCGCTCCGGCCGCCGTGGCGCCCGCGCGGGCCGCAGTCCGGCCCGCCGCCGTACGGCCGCCACGGCAGCCGCGTCCAGCAGCGCGACCGGTGCGGCGCGCCCGGGTATGCCGTACGCCGGGGCGCGCCGGTCGGTGCCGAGAAGCGCGGCGGTCACCAGGTCCTCCCACGAGCCGCCGGAATCCGCGGGGGCCGTGCGGCCCGGCACGGCACCGACCGGCCCCGCGCCGCTGTCCGGCAACCCCGCGCTGCGGCCCGGCACGGCGTGGCTGTCCGGTACGGCGCAGTCGAACGGCACCGCGCCGCTGTCCGGTACGGCGCAGTCGACCGACACCGCGCCGCTGTCCGGTACGGCGCAGTCGGCCGGGCTCCCCTGGGCGTTCGGTGTCATGGCGCCGTCGGGGGCATCGCTGCTGTTCCGGGGGTCGCTCCCGGGGCGGGGCGCGGTGCTGTCCGGTGTCTGCTCGCGGGCCGGTGCATCGCCGTCGGTCGGTGTCGTGCCGTCGGCCGGTGTGTCCTTGTCGGACGGTGTCCCGTTCATCGTGTTTCCCTTCCGTGCGGCTGGCCGGGTGTTGCCGAGAGGCTCCGGGCGGTCAGCACAGGGGCACCGCGTCGCCCGTTCTCTCCGGCCAGGCGGTGAGCGGGGTGAAGCCGCGGTGGCCGGACTCGCCGAAGACCGTGACGGGGGCGCCGCCGGAGAGGGCGACCAGCCGCCACAGGCCGGGGCGGGAGCGGGCGGCCCGGGTCAGCGGCAGGGCCGTGTCCGTGTCGGCGTCGGCCAGCCGCCACCGGTCGCCGTCCGGGACCGGTATCACCCGGCCCAGCGTCACCGGGACCGACTCCAGCCAGGGATCGTCGCGCAAGGCCTCGCCGTACCGGGCCGCCGCCTCCGTGGTGGTCACGCCCGGCGGGCGGAACGCGGCCGGGGCCGGGGCGGTGAACCGTTCGCCCAGGGCGGCCCGGGACCGGCCGGTGCCCGGGTAGGCGGACAGTTCCGCGTCCAGGGCGAGCCCGACCGGCAGCGTCGTCTCCGGCGGACGTCCGGCCGCGCCGTAGGAGAGCAGCAGCCGGGTGTGGCCGGACTCGGCGCCGTACAGCCATATCCGTCGGGTCGTCAGTTTCGCGTCGGCCGTGTCGTACTGGGCGAGGACCAGCCAGCGGTCGCGCAGCGGTGGCCCGTCCGGCGTGGCGGGCAGGCCGAGCCGGGAGCGGACCGTGGCCGCGAGAGCGTCCGGCAGCGTGTCGCGGCGCAGCCAGCCCTGGTCGAGGAGGTGCAACAGCGCGCACTCCTCCAGCAGCCGGGCGGGCCAGCCCGCACCCGAGGCCGGTATCACCCCCAGTTCCCGCACCCGGGCGGCCAGTCCGGGGGCCTGGGCGTCGACCATGCGGGCCGCAGTCTCGTCCCACAGCCCGTACCCCGCCTGTTCGGCCGCGGCGAGGCCGCCGCGCAGCAGGTCCGTCAGGCGCTGTTCCAGTTCCGTCGCGCCCGCCGTGACCCGCTCGGCCCGGCGCTCGGCCCGCCGGCGGGCCGCCTCCGGACCCGCGGACCCGGCCGGCGGGCCGCCGGCGGCCTGTGCCGCTCTCGTCACCTCGCGTCCGCGCCGGCCCGCGATCCACCGCTCCGCCCAGTCCGGCGGCTGCGCGGACCCCGGCACCACGTCGTCGCCGCCCGCCCAGAGCAGCAGCAGGCCGAGCGCGTGCTTGCACGGGAACTTACGGCTCGGACAGCTACACCTGTACGCCGGCCCGGCCACGTCCGCCAGGTCCACCACCGTCTGGTACGGCCTGCTGCCACTGCCCTCGCACAGCCCCCACACCGACCCCTCTCCGCTCCCCGTCCCGGACCACGGCCCGGCCACCCCGAGTCTGCTCCCCGCCTTGCGTGACGCGGCGTCAGGCGCCAGTGCCAGCACCTGCTCCGCGGTTCGGCGCACCCCCTGCTCAGTCATGCCACCGACGGTAGGTCCCCCCACTGACAATCACCCCGACGCGGGCGTTCGTACAGGTCAGAGCGATTGTCAGTGGCGTGGTGCACGGTGGGTGTCAGATCCGAACCGGCCGAGCTGGAGGGGGCCTCAGCCATGTCTGTGTCCGTGGAGTCCGTGGAACCGACGACCGCCGCATCCGAGCGCGACGAGACCGGGCAGGTGCTGCGCCCGCACGCCGAGCAGGCCTTCGCGGCCGAACTCACCGCGCTCGCCGAACAGGACGACCGCCCGCGCCCGGCCCGCTGGAAACTGTCGCCGTGGGCGGTGGCGACGTACCTGCTCGGCGGCACGCTGCCGGACGGCACGGTGATCACCCCCAAGTACGTGGGGCCGCGCCGGATCGTCGAGGTCGCCGTCACCACGCTCGCCACCGACCGCGCCCTGTTGCTGCTCGGTGTGCCCGGCACCGCCAAGACCTGGGTGTCGGAACATCTGGCCGCCGCCGTCAGCGGAGACTCGACGCTGCTGGTCCAGGGCACGGCCGGCACCCCGGAGGAGGCCATCCGCTACGGCTGGAACTACGCACGGCTCCTCGCGCACGGCCCCAGCCGGGACGCCCTCGTGCCCAGCCCCGTCATGCGCGCCATGGCGGAGGGCATGACCGCCCGCGTGGAGGAGCTGACCCGCATCCCGGCCGATGTACAGGACACGCTCATCACCATCCTGTCCGAGAAGACCCTGCCCGTCCCCGAGCTGGGCGAGGAGGTCCAGGCGGTCCGCGGCTTCAACCTCATCGCCACCGCCAACGACCGTGACCGCGGCGTCAACGACCTCTCCAGCGCGTTGCGTCGCCGCTTCAACACCGTGGTGCTGCCGCTGCCGGAGAGCGCCGACGCCGAGGTCGACATCGTCACCCGCCGGGTGGAGCAGCTCGGCCGCTCCCTGGAGCTGCCGGCCACGCCCGACGGCATCGACGAGATCCGGCGTGTCGTGACCGTCTTCCGCGAATTGCGCGACGGCGTCACCGCCGACGGCCGCACCAAGCTGAAGTCACCCAGCGGCACGCTGTCCACGGCGGAGGCGATCTCCGTCGTCACCAACGGCCTCGCGCTCGCCACCCACTTCGGCGACGGCGTGCTGCGCCCGGGTGACATCGCCGCGGGCATCCTCGGTGCCGTCGTCCGTGACCCGGCGGCCGACCGGATGATCTGGCAGGAGTACCTGGAGACGGTGGTCCGCGAGCGCGACGGCTGGACGGACTTCTACCGCGCGTGCCGGGAGGTGAGCGCATGACCGGCGCCGGCGCCGGCACGGCGTACGACTCCGGGCCGCTGCTGCTCGGCGTCCGTCACCACGGGCCCGGCTCCGCGCGCGCGGTGCGGGCCGCGCTGGACGCCGCCCGGCCCGTGACCGTCCTGATCGAGGGTCCGCCCGAGGCCGACGCGCTGATCCCGCTGGCCGCCGACCCGGGGCTGCGGCCCCCGGTCGCCCTCCTCGCCCACGCCGTCGACGAGCCCGGCCGCTCGGCCTTCTGGCCGTTCGCCGAGTTCAGTCCCGAGTGGGTGGCCATCCGCTGGGCCGTCGAACACGGCGTCCCGGCCCGCTTCATCGACCTGCCCGCCACGCACACGCTCGCGTGGCAGGACACCCCTCGAACCGGGACGGACGAGGACGGCGGGACGGGCCTGAACGGTCAGGAGGGCGACGACGCTGAGGACGGTCAGGTGGACGGTCCCGGGGCCGCCTCCGCCGCCGGGGACGACGCTCCCGCGTCCGCTCCCACCGCCGACGGCGACCAGGTCCGCGTCGACCCCCTCGCCGTGCTCGCCGAGGCCGCCGGGTACGACGATCCGGAACGCTGGTGGGAGGACGTCGTGGAGCACCGGGGGCCGGGCGACCGGGATCCTTTCGCGCCGTTCGCCGCGGTGGCGGAGGCCATGGGCGTGCTGCGCGAGCGGTACGGCGCCGGCGGGCGCCCAAGGGACCTCGTCCGCGAGGCACACATGCGGCTGCGGCTGCGCGACGCCCGCAAGGAGGCGGGGGACGCCGTGGCCGTCGTGTGCGGGGCCTGGCACGTGCCCGCGCTGCGCGAGAAGACCACCGTCACCGCCGACCGGGCACTGCTCAAGGGGCTGCCCAAGATGAGGACGGACCTGACCTGGGTGCCCTGGACTCACCGCCGGCTGGCCCGGGCCGGCGGGTACGGCGCGGGCATCGACTCGCCGGGCTGGTACGCGCATCTGTTCCACGCCCCCGACCGGCCGGTCGAGCGGTGGCTGACCAAGGTCGCGGGGCTGCTGCGTGAGGAGGACCGGATCGTCTCCTCCGCGCACGTCATCGAGGCCGTGCGGCTCGCGGAGACGCTGGCGGTGCTGCGGGGCCGCCCGCTGCCCGGCCTGGGGGAGACCACCGACGCGGTCCGCGCGGTGCTGTGCGAGGGCTCGGACGTGCCGCTGTCCCTGGTGCACGACCGGCTGGTGGTCGGGGACGTCCTGGGCGAGGTGCCCGAGTCGGCGCCCGCGGTGCCGCTCCAGCGGGACCTCGCCCGGCAGCAGCGCGCGCTGCGGTTCAAACCCGAGGCGCTGGAGCGCGAGCTGGAGCTGGACCTGCGCGGGGACACCGACGCGGGCCGCAGCAGGCTGCTGCACCGGCTGCGGCTGCTCGGCGTCGGCTGGGGCGAGCCGGCCCGGTCCCGGGGGAGTACGGGCACCTTCCGGGAGACCTGGCGGCTGCGCTGGGAGCCCGAGCTGTCGGTGCGGGTCGCCGAGGCGGGCGTGTGGGGGACGACCGTGCTCGACGCGGCGCAGGCCAGGGCCGAGGCGGACGCGACCGCCGCGCGTGCCCTCGCCGACGTCACCGCGCTCGCCGAACAGTGCCTGCTGGCCGGCCTGCCGGACGCGCTGCCCGTGGTCATGCGGGTACTGGCCGACCGGGCCGCCCTCGACACGGACGTCAGTCATCTCGCGCAGGCCCTGCCGGCCCTGGTCCGTGCCCTGCGCTACGGAGATGTACGCGGCACCGACACCGGCGCGCTGACCGCGGTCGCGGCGGCCCTCGCCGAGCGCGTCTTCGTCGGTCTGCCACCGGCCTGCGCCGCGCTGGACGCGGACGCGGCGGAGGAGATGCGCGGCCACGTGGACGCCGTACACACGGCGGTGGCACTTCTCGCGGAAAGCCTGCCCGGCCCGGACACTCCCGCCCACGCAGGCGACGCGGGGCGCGGGAATCCCGGGGATCAGCGGAGCGGCGTGGGCCGGCGGCGTGGTCATGCCGGGTTGCGTGATCGCTGGCGGGGCGTGTTGCGGGCTCTGGCGCTGCGGGACACCGTGTCCGGTGTCATCCGGGGGCGGGCCGTGCGGCTGCTGTTGGACGACGGGGCGCTGCGGGCGGAGGAGGCGGCCCGGCTGATGGGGCTCGCGCTGTCGCCCGGCACGCCGCCCGCCGCTGCCGCCGCCTGGATCGAGGGGTTCGCCGGCGGCGGGGGCGGACTGCTGCTGGTGCACGACGAGCGGCTGCTCGGACTGCTCGACACGTGGCTGACCGGGGTACCGGCGGCCGCCTTCACGGACGTACTGCCGCTGCTGCGGCGCACGTTCGCGGCGTACGAGCCGGGGGTGCGCAGAACCCTCGGCGAGCTGGTCCGGCGCGGCCCCGGAGACCGGCCCGGCGGGACCACCGCCCGGACAGTCGCGGTGCCCGGGTTCGCCGCCGAACCGGATGCGCGGCGCGCCGACGCCGTCCTGCCGGTGCTGCGGCTGCTGCTCGGCCTGGACTCCGACCGTGACACGACGAACGACACCGGCTTCGTGGGAGTGGGCGCATGACGAACCGGACGACGGAGGCGGCGACCGGACCCGCGGTGACCGGAGCGGCGGCGACCGAAGTGGTGAGCGGAGCCGCGGTGACCGGAGCGGCGGCGACCGAAGTGGTGAGCGGAGCCGCGGTGACCGGAGCGGCGGCGACCGAAGTGGTGACCGGACCCGCGGTGACCGGAGTGGCGGTGACCGGACCCGTGGCGACCGGAGCGGTGGTGACCGGACCCGGGGTGACCGGAGTCGTGGTGGCCGGGCTGTCCGATCCGGTGCGCGAGCGGCTGCGGCGCTGGCGGCTGGTGCTCGGCGGGGGCCAGGCCGACGGCACGGGCTGCGCCCTGTCCGGCCGGGATGCGGCGATGGACGGCACGCTGGCCGCCCTCTACGGCAGGAGCGACACGGCACAGGCGGGCCGGGAGCGGTCGGCGGGACTCGGCGCCTCGGCACCGTCCGTGGCCCGCTGGCTCGGGGACATCCGCACCTACTTCCCGTCCTCCGTCGTCCAGGTCATGCAGCGCGACGCCATCGACCGGCTCGGCCTCGCCTCCCTGCTGCTGGAACCGGAGATGCTGGAGGCGGTGGAGGCCGACGTGCACCTGGTCGGCACGCTGCTGTCGCTCAACAAGGCGATGCCGGAGACCACCCGGGAGACAGCCCGCGCGGTGGTGCGCAAGGTGGTCGAGGACCTGGAGGGACGGCTCGCCACCCGCACCCGGGCCGCCGTCACCGGCGCCCTGGACCGCAGCGCCCGGGTCACCCGCCCGCGCCACCACGACATCGACTGGAACCGCACCATCGCGGCCAACCTCAAGCACTATCTGCCCGAGTACCGCACGGTCGTACCGGAACGGCTCATCGGCTACGGGCGGGCCGCGCGGTCGGTGCAGAAGGAGGTCGTCCTGTGCATCGACCAGTCCGGGTCGATGGCGGCGTCCGTGGTCTACGCGTCCGTGTTCGGGGCGGTCCTCGCCTCCATGCGGTCGGTCAGCACCCGGCTGGTCGTCTTCGACACGGCGGTCGTCGACCTCACCGACCGGCTGGAGGACCCCGTCGACGTGCTCTTCGGTACGCAGCTCGGCGGGGGTACGGACATCAACCGGGCGCTCGCCTACTGCCAGTCGCGGATCACCCGTCCGGCCGAGACCGTGGTCGTGCTGATCAGCGACCTGTACGAGGGCGGCATCCGGGACGAGATGCTCAAGCGGGTCGCGGCGATGAAGGCGTCCGGGGTGCAGTTCGTGACACTGCTCGCGCTGTCGGACGAGGGGGCGCCCGCCTACGACCGTGAGCACGCGGCGGCGCTGGCCGAGCTGGGCGCGCCGGCCTTCGCCTGCACGCCCGACCTGTTCCCGGAGGTGATGGCAGCGGCGCTGGAGAAGCGCCCGCTGCCGATACCCGGCACGGCCTGACGCGTGGGCGCTCGGGGCCTCACCGGGTCGGTCCCGGCCCGGTGAGGCCTGGCGGATCACCTGTCCGGCGCCCATACCGGCCAGCGCTCCGGCACCCCGTGCCAGGAATCCCGGCATCATGTGACAGGTATCACCGCTCAGGTGTGACCCGCGATTTAGAGGGCCCCCGTAAGCAGCGATAACCTGCGAGACGGACATGCCGCGCGCTCGGACACCGTGTGCGCTTCCCTAGTGACAGCGGACGTCACGTTGCCCTTCGCGGCACGCCCACGCATCCAACGAACCGCGAGATCACTGATAGGGACGGAAGCGCGTGGACCTGTTCGAGTACCAGGCGAGGGACCTCTTCGCCAAGCACGATGTACCGGTGCTGGCCGGTGAAGTCATCGACACGCCTGAGGCGGCGCGCGAGATCACCGAGCGGCTGGGCGGCAAGTCCGTCGTCAAGGCGCAGGTGAAGGTCGGTGGTCGTGGAAAGGCCGGCGGCGTCAAGCTGGCCGCCACCCCGGACGAGGCCGTCGCCCGCGCGACGGACATCCTCGGCATGGACATCAAGGGCCACACGGTCCACAAGGTCATGATCGCCGAGACCGCTCCGGAGATCGTCGAGGAGTACTACGTCTCCTTCCTCCTCGACCGTGCCAACCGCACCTTCCTCTCCATCGCGTCCGTCGAGGGCGGCATGGAGATCGAGGAGGTGGCGGCCACCCGTCCGGACGCCGTCGCCAAGATCGCGATCGACGCCATCGACGGCGTGGACGAGGCCAAGGCCCGCGAGATCGTCGAGGCCGCCAAGTTCCCGGCCGAGGTCGCGGACAAGGTCGCGCACGTCCTGATCAAGCTGTGGGACACCTTCATCAAGTCGGACGCCCTCCTCGTCGAGGTCAACCCGCTCGCGAAGGTCGCCTCCGGTGACGTCATCGCCCTCGACGGCAAGGTGTCGCTGGACGAGAACGCCGAGTTCCGTCACCCCGAGTACGAGGAGCTCCACGACAAGGACGCCGCCAACCCGCTCGAGGCGGCCGCCAAGGCGAAGGGCCTCAACTACGTCAAGCTCGAGGGCGAGGTCGGCATCATCGGCAACGGCGCGGGTCTCGTCATGAGCACCCTGGACGTCGTCGCGTACGCCGGTGAGAAGCACGGCGGCGTCAAGCCCGCCAACTTCCTGGACATCGGTGGCGGTGCCTCCGCCCAGGTGATGGCGAACGGCCTGGAGATCATTCTGGGCGACCCGGACGTCAAGTCCGTCTTCGTGAACGTCTTCGGCGGCATCACCGCCTGTGACGAGGTCGCCAACGGCATCGTGCAGGCCCTGAAGCTCCTCGAGGACCGCGGCGAGAAGGTCGAGAAGCCGCTCGTCGTCCGCCTCGACGGCAACAACGCCGAGCTGGGCCGGCAGATCCTCACGGACGCCGACCACCCGCTGGTGCAGCGCGTCGACACCATGGACGGCGCGGCCGACAAGGCCGCCGAGCTGGCCGCCGCCAAGTAAGCACGAGGACGAGGACTCACACACCATGGCTATCTGGCTCAACAAGGACAGCAAGGTCATCGTCCAGGGCATGACCGGCGCCACCGGCATGAAGCACACCAAGCTCATGCTCGGAGACGGCACGAACGTCGTGGGCGGCGTGAACCCGCGCAAGGCGGGTCAGACCGTGGACTTCGAAGGCACCGAGGTACCCGTGTTCGGGACCGTCAAGGAAGCCGTCGAGAAGACCGGCGCCGACGTCTCCGTCATCTTCGTGCCGGAGAAGTTCACCAAGGACGCGGTCGTCGAGGCCATCGACGCCGAGATCCCGCTGGCCGTCGTCATCACCGAGGGCATCGCCGTGCACGACACGGCGTCCTTCTGGGCGTACGCCGGCAAGAAGGGCAACAAGACCCGGATCATCGGCCCGAACTGCCCCGGCATCATCACCCCGGGCCAGTCGAACGTCGGCATCATCCCGGGCGACATCACCAAGCCGGGCCGCATCGGTCTGGTGTCGAAGTCCGGCACGCTGACGTACCAGATGATGTACGAGCTGCGGGACCTCGGCTTCTCGACCGCCGTCGGCATCGGTGGCGACCCGATCATCGGCACCACGCACATCGACGCGCTCGCCGCGTTCCAGGCCGACCCCGACACCGACCTGATCGTGATGATCGGTGAGATCGGCGGCGACGCCGAGGAGCGCGCGGCCGCGTTCATCAAGGAGAACGTGACCAAGCCGGTCGTCGGTTACGTCGCGGGCTTCACGGCGCCCGAGGGCAAGACCATGGGCCACGCGGGTGCCATCGTCTCCGGTTCCTCCGGCACCGCGCAGGCCAAGAAGGAGGCCCTGGAGGCCGCGGGTGTCAAGGTCGGCAAGACGCCGACCGAGACGGCCAAGCTGGCGCGGGAGATCCTCAGCGCCTGAGTCTCCCCGCCGCATGCCGGCAGGCCCGCTCCCGTTGTCCGGGGCGGGCCTGCCGCCGTTCTCCGTCCGACACGCCGCCCGCCCCACGCCATGCCGTCCGCCGGCCCGACGCCATGCCGTCCGCCCCCGGGGCACCCCGCGTGTCCGGCCTCACCCGGCGCGTCGGCGCGTCCCGCCTCACGTCGGCCCGTGTTCAGTGTGGCTCCGGCAGCAATCTCTCCGGGCCGCTCGCCTCCGCCCGGTGCAGCTTCGCCCGCAGGACCAGTTCGGTCCGGGACAGCGGGCCCATCCCCGCCGGTGGCGGGACTCCCTGGACCGCCTGCGCCGGGGCGACCGGTGCCTCGTACCGCGTCGGTGCCGTGCGCAGCGTCAGCGTCGTCGCGCCGATGATCGTCACCGTGAAGGCGATGGCCGCCCGGGTCCAGAACACGTTCCGGCGCTCGCAGCCGGTCCGTACGGTCGTCGGCCGGGGCGCGCGCGGCCGTTCGGTCGAGGCCAGTTCGAGCAGACGGCGGTGGAGTGCGGCCGCGTCGGCCAGTTCGGGCAGCAGCGCGACCACCTCCTGGCGGGCGTGGGTCAGCCGTTTGGCGGCGGCCGGTGTGCTCGCCTCCGTCTCCGCCGCCGTCTCCGGCAGGTCGAGGCCGACACCGTCGTAGAGGACGAGCGTGCGCCGGTAGGACGGCGGGAGCTTGAGCAGGGCGTGCAGCAGCGCGCGGTCGGCGGGGTCGGCGGGCGGTGGTTCCGGATGCCGGTAGCGGGGGCGGAAGCGGTGCCAGGGGGAGAGCGCGCAGTCGTACGCCACCGCCCGCACCCAGCCGGCCGGGTCGCGGTCCCGGGCCACCTCGGACCAGCGCTGCCAGGCCAGATAAAAGGCGCGCTCCACGGCCTCGCGGGCCAGCTCCCGGCGCCCGGTCAGCAGATACGTCTGGCGTACGAGGGCGGGGGCACAGAAGGCGTACAGCGCGTCGAAGGCCTGAGAGGGCGTCAGGGGCTGGGATTCGGGTGTGAGGGACGCGAGGGCGGGCCCGTCCTGGCCCGCCTTTCCGGACGCCTGCACGGTGAGCTGAGCCGGTGTCAGTGACCTGCGCCGGCGCGAGCGTCGGCGTCCGTTCGGCGGTGGCAGCGGGCTGGCAGGGCTCTGCGTCGTCACCGTGCACCCTTTCGTACGAAAAAGAACATAAACGTATATTGAGCGACACAGCGGAGGTTCGCCTGTTACGACCGGAAAGCGCGTGTCGTTGGGAGCATGGCGTGCGTGATCCAGATGACCGCGCGCCGCTCGTCGTCGCCACCCCTGCGCACCCGGATGCGCGACCGCTCACCCGGCCTGGCCGCGAGCCTGCTGGGCGGGGCCGTCGCGGCCGGACTCGGACTCGGTTCGTCCGCCGTACTGGTGACGGTGCTGTGGATCAGCTCGCCGTACCCCGACAGCGGTCCGGACGGTGCGCTGCACATCGCCGCCGCCCTGTGGCTGCTGGCGCACGGCGTGGAACTGGTCCGCACCGGCACCCTCTCCGGCGCGCCCCTGCCCGTCGGCATCACCCCGCTGCTGCTGCTCATGCTGCCGGTATGGCTGGTGTACCGGGCGGCGCGGGACGCCACCGACGCGTCGGCCGAGCCGGACGGGCCGCCACCGGTGCCCGCGCGTACGGCGTGGACCGGCGTGGTCCTCGGCTATCTGACCGTCGGCGCCGCGGCGGCGCTGTACGACGCCGGCGGCGAACTGCGTCCCGAGTGGCCCTGGGTGACGACATGTCTGCCGCTCGTCGTGGCCGGCGCGGCGGGCCTCGGGGTGTGGTCGGCGTACGGCTGTCCGCGCGAACCGGTGCTGCGCGCGCTGGTGGTCGTACCGGCGCCGGTAAGGCGGCTGGTGTTCGGCGGCGACGCGCGGGCGCGGCTGGGAACGGCGCTGCGCGCCGCCGGTGCCGCGACGGCCGTGCTCCTCGGCGGCGGGGCGCTGCTGGTCGGCGTGTCAATGGTGTGGCACGGCGAACCGGCGCGGGCCTCGTTCGTGCAGTTGACGGACGGCTGGACGGGGCGGTTCGCGGTGCTGCTGCTCGGCATCGCGCTGATCCCCAACGCGGCGGTATGGGCCGCGTCGTACGCCCTCGGCCCCGGCTTCGTCCTCGGCACCGGGCACCTGGTCCACCCGTTCCTGTCCGATCCCGCCCCGCTGCTGCCGCCGTTCCCGCTGCTGGCGGCGGTGCCGGACCCGGGTCCGGGGATGCAGCACAACTGGGCGGCCGGGCTGGTCCCGGCGGTGGCCGGGGCGACGGCGGGGTGGTTCGTGGCCCGGGCGGCCGTGGGGTCCCCCAGGCCGGGGGAACCGGCACCGGCTGGCTGGCCGGCCGCCCGGACCACCGGGGTGGTCCTGCTGACGGCGGCGGTCTGCGCGGTGATCCTCGCCCTGTTCGCCGCGCTGTCCGGCGGCCCCCTGGGCGTGGCCGTACTGGCCGGCCTCGGCCCGGTGTGGTGGCAGACCGGGGCGGCGGCCGGGGTCTGGACGCTGACGTTCGCGCTGCCGGTGGCGCTGACCGTGCGGGCCTGGCGGCTGCGGGTGAGGCGCGGGCGGGGCGAGGCGCTCCCGGAGCAGGACACGCGGTCGGGGACCACGGCCGCGACGGGCGGCAAGGGCTCGGGGAATCCGTCGGATGCGGTGCGGGCGGGGGACGCGGCCCACGAGGGCGAGACGTCCGCCCGGGCGGCGGCCACGCCCCGTACGGCCGCAGCCGCCGAGGCGGACCTCTACGACTTCCTCCCCGCCGAGGACCCGTTCCCGACCCCGTTCAGCGAGCCCACGGAATGGCACAACGACGTCGCCCGCGCCTCCCGCTGGGCGGCCCTGAAGGAGGCGGCCACGGCCCGGGAGGCCCCCGAGGACACCGAGGCCGACGGCGACACCGACAGCTACACGGAGGCCGACACCGGCACCGGCACGGAGGCCGCGGAGGTCACGGAGGGCATGGACGGCGCCGACGGCACGGCGGGCACGGACGGCACGGGTGATCTGCCCCCCGCCCGCCGTCCGGACGCCCCCAAGCCGTGAGGTGCCCCGCGCCGGCCCGCCAACGGTGCCGGCGGCGCGACGGACTCAGCCGTTCTCCACGCCCAGGACGCCGCGCAGCCGATGCGGCAGCAGGGTCTCGCAGGACTGCTTGGCCTCGTGGGTAAGGGCGTCACCGACGCAGGTGTAGTAGTCGCGGTAGACCAACTGGACGGTGAAGGTCGAGGCGACCATGACCAGGGCCAGGGACGCCGTGACCAGACCGCTGACGGCCGCTGTCGTCTGGGGCCGGCCGTTGGTGGCCGCCGGGGTGTGCGGCGCGCCCGGGGTGTCCGGCGCCGGTCGGCGCGGCTTGGCGCGCAGGGCGCTGCTGCCCCAGTACAGGGCCAGCACGCCCAGCAGCAGAGCCACGTACGGCCAGCTGAACAGGACGAAGAAGACCGCCCACATGCCGGAGAGCAGGGCGTACCGCGCGCGGCGCTGGGCCGGGTCCGCCGGGTCCCAGCGCTTGCCGGTCCCGGCCGGTCCGCCGGGGCCCTGGGGGCCGCTGCCGGGTCGCTCGCCGAAGTTGCCGGGGGAACGGCCGGGCTGGCGGTCGCTCCAGTGACTCCCCGAGGGAGAGCCGCCCCCGGGCCCCTGCCCCTGCCCAGGACCCGGGCCCTGTCCCTGCCCGGGACCCTGTCCCCAGCCCGGACCATGCCCCGGACCCGCGCCTTGGCCCCAGCCCGGACCCTGCCCCGGACCCGGAGCGTGACCGTGTCCGTGGCCGGACGGGCCCCCGGGGTGCCGGGGCTGCCACGGCCGGTCCGGCGCGCCCTCCGGCGGCGGCGCGAACGGATTGTCGTCCTGCGACCCGCCGTTCCGCCCGGAACCGTCCGGCCCGGAGACGCCGGTGCCGGCACCGGAACCACTCCGGCCGGAACCGCCCTGCCCGGAACCCCACTCCCCGGAGTCGCCGGGGCCCGAGTCGCCGTGGTCGGAACCGTTGCGGGGTGTGCCCGTCGGGGGCGGGGTCGGCCGGTCCCGCAGCAGTGCGGCGCCAGCCACGCCTCCCTGGACCGGGCGCGGCGGGAACGTGAGGAGTCGCAGGCTGCGATCGGGCATCAAAAGAGCGTCTTCCCCTAGATGGCTACGGCTGTCCGACGTGAGCTTCCACCCCGTGAACGCACCGCACGACGACCGCGTTCCCGGGGCTGCTCCTTCGTGGCTCCTGGCGAACGCTACCGTCCGCCCCGCCACCCGTACCGAGGGGCCCTTCCGAAGTGCCGGTATCGTTGCTGACGGTCGGCCGCTTCGTAGACTTCCCCGTATCCGGGGGCGCGATGCATTCGTACGACCGTACAAACCGTCCGGCCGGGAACGGCCGGACCCGTCGCTTCCCGAGAAAGGGCCCCACCGTGGCCGCCACCACTCCCGGCCCAGCTCCCGGCCCAGCGGTCAGGCGCCTCGTCGTGCTGGTCTCCGGTTCCGGTACCAACCTCCAGGCGCTGCTGGACGAGATCGAGCGCACCGGAGCCGAGGCGTACGGTGCCCGGATCGTCGCCGTCGGGGCCGACCGCACCGGCACCGAGGGGCTCGACCGGGCCGAGCGGGCCGGGCTGCCCACCTTCGTGTGCCGGGTGAAGGACTTCGGCTCCCGTGAGGAGTGGGACGCCGCCCTGGCCGGGGTCGTGGCATCGTACGAGCCCGACCTCGTCGTGTCCGCCGGGTTCATGAAGATCGTGGGGAAGGAGTTCCTCGCGAGGTTCGGCGGGCGGTTCGTTAACACCCACCCCGCCCTGCTGCCCAGTTTTCCGGGGGCCCACGGGGTCCGTGACGCACTCGCGTACGGCGCCAGGGTCACCGGCTGCACCGTCCACTTCGTCGACGACGGCGTCGACACCGGGCCGGTCATCGCCCAGGGCGTGGTCGAGATCCGGGACGAGGACGACGAGAGCGCGCTGCACGAGCGCATCAAGGAAGTCGAGCGAAGGCTGCTCGTCGAGGTCGTGGGGCGGATCGCCCGCAACGGCTATCGCATTGAGGGACGAAAGGTAGTTATCCAGTGACCGCGGAGAGCAACAAGCGGGCCATCCGTCGCGCGCTCGTCAGCGTCTACGACAAGACCGGTCTCGAGGACCTCGCGCGCGGGCTGCACGAAGCCGGTGTGGAGCTGGTCTCCACGGGGTCCACGGCCGGCCGGATCGCCGCCGCCGGTGTTCCCGTCACCAAGGTCGAGGAGCTGACCGGCTTCCCCGAGTGCCTGGACGGCCGGGTGAAGACCCTGCACCCGAAGGTGCACGCGGGCATCCTCGCCGACCTGCGGCTGGACAGCCACCGCGAGCAGCTCGCCGAGCTGGGCGTGGAACCGTTCGATCTGGTGGTCGTCAACCTCTACCCGTTCCGTGAGACGGTCGCCTCCGGTGCCTCGCCCGACGAGTGCGTGGAGCAGATCGACATCGGCGGGCCGTCGATGGTCCGCGCCGCCGCCAAGAACCACCCGTCGGTGTCCGTGGTCACCAGCCCGCTGCGGTACGCCGACGTGCTCGCCGCGCTGAAGGACGGCGGCTTCGACCTCGCCGCCCGCAAGCGCCTGGCGGCCGAGGCGTTCCGGCACACGGCGGAGTACGACATCGCCGTCGCGTCCTGGTTCGCGTCCTCCTACGCCCCCGCCGACGACTCGCAGTTCCCCGGCTTCCTCGGCACCACCCTGGAGCGCGCCCACACCCTGCGCTACGGCGAGAACCCGCACCAGCCCGCCGCCCTCTACACCTCCGGCGAGGGCGGGCTCGCGGCGGCCGAGCAACTGCACGGCAAGGAGATGTCGTACAACAACTACACGGACACGGACGCCGCCCGCCGTGCCGCGTACGACCACGACGAGCCGTGCGTCGCGATCATCAAGCACGCCAACCCGTGCGGCATCGCGATCGGCACGGACGTCGCAGAGGCGCACCGCAAGGCCCACGCCTGCGACCCGGTCTCCGCGTACGGCGGTGTGATCGCCGTGAACCGGCCGGTCAGCAAGGAGATGGCCGAGCAGGTCGCGGACATCTTCACCGAGGTCATCATCGCGCCCGACTACGAGGACGGCGCGCTGGAGGCCCTCACCAAGAAGAAGAACATCCGCGTGCTGCGCTGCCCCGACGGCCCCACCCACCCGGTCGAGGTCAAGCCGATCGACGGCGGCGCGCTGCTCCAGGTCGCCGACCGGCTGCAGGCCGACGGCGACGACCCGGCCAACTGGACGCTCGCCAGCGGTGAGGCGCTCTCCGCCGAGGAGCTGCGGGAGCTGGCCTTCGCCTGGAAGGCGTGCCGTGCGGTGAAGTCCAACGCGATCCTGCTCGCCAAGGGCGGCGCCTCGGTCGGCGTCGGCATGGGCCAGGTCAACCGCGTCGACTCCTGCAAGCTGGCCGTGGAACGGGCCGGCGAGGAGCGGGCCCGCGGCGCCTACGCGGCCTCCGACGCCTTCTTCCCCTTCCCCGACGGCCCGGAGATCCTCATCGGCGCCGGCGTCCGGGCGATCGTCCAGCCGGGCGGCTCGATCCGTGACGAGCAGGTCGTGGAGGCCGCCACCAAGGCGGGCGTGACCATGTACTTCACGGGCACGCGCCACTTCTTCCACTGACCCGCCGCCCGGCCCGCTCGCCGCACCGCCCGGCACCCGGCCCGCTCGCCGCGCCGGGCGGCCACCGTGCCGCTCGGTGCGCCGGGCGTCCGCCGTCGCCGTCCGTCCGATCCCGTCCGTCGTCCGACGGGCGGGATCACGCGTATCCAGCCCCTGCCGGCCGGGCCCTGTCCGTCCGTCCCGGACCCGCCCGTCCTGGCCGCCCCGCCGGCCGGATCCCGGCCGTCCGGGCACCGCCCGCCCCGGCCCTGCGCATCGCGGCCCGGACCGTCCGGAGCGGGAGTCGGCGCAACGGTCAGCAATGTTTCAGTCCCTCGTCAGCGCTGGACGCGAGGGTGGTGGGCATGACGTCGATCGTGGCAGTCTCCACCTGTCTTCCCGACACCATCCCGATCGCCGGCTTCCACCGTGAACTCGGCCTCACAGACGTACAGTTGCGCCGCTACCAGCGCTTCTACGGGCTGTCGGAGGTGTGTCGCGACCCGCAGGCCGACGAGACGCGGCTGCTGCTGCGCGCCGTCGCCGAACTCGCCGAGCTGCGCGGGCAGGAACAGCGGGTCAGATACGTGGTGCAGGCGCGCACCATGCCCGCGCCACTGCCGTACCCGCGGACCTCGCTCGGCCCGATCCAGGACGAGCTGGGGCTGCGCCACGCCACCGGATTCGTCGTCTCCCAGCACGCCTGCGCCTCCGGCATGCTCGCCGTCGACCTGGCCGGCACCCTGCTCGCCGCCGACCCCGACCCGGACGCCCTCGCCCTCGTGCTGACCGGCGAGAAGGCCGGCACCAGCCACAACCAGTCGATCCCGGACGTCACCGTCATGGGCGAGGGCACCGCCGCGCTGCTGGTCAGCGCCGACCGCACCGGCCGCAACCGGATGCTCGGCTACGCCGCCCGCACGCACAGCCGCTTCGGTGACCGGTTCATCATGGACGACGAGGCCGCCGCGGACTTCCAGGACCGGTACGGGCCCGGTCTGTGCGAGGTGATCACCGCGGCCCTGGAGGAGGCCGGCTGCGCCCTCGACGACCTGGCCCTCGTCCTGCCGCACAACGTCAACCGGCTGTCCTGGATCGGCGTGTGCCGCACCCTCGGGCTGCCCCTGGACCGGGTCTTCCTCGACCTGGTGCCGCACACCGGGCACTGCTTCTGCGCCGATCCCTTCATCAACCTCCAGCACGCCTGCGAGGCGGGCCGGCTGCGCCCCGGCGACCGCTACCTGATGACCAGTGTCGGTCTGGGCGCGACCTTCGCCGCCATGGTCTTCGAGCACTGAGCCCGCGAGCCCGCGCCGCACCGGGGTGCCCGCCCGACGCCGGCCGGTGCCCACCCGAGAGATCAAGAGGTCGATATGCAATCACCACCCCCCGGCTTCAACGGACGCCTCAAGCGCGCGGTCACCGGTGACGCCGGCACGCCGCTGGTGTTCCTCGGCAACTTCGAGGTGGAGAACCAGTGGGCCCTCGGGGAGCCCGCCCTGCCCCGGGTCGCCGCGCACGCGGGCAGCGCCGTCGTCAACCGCATGGACGAGTTCGCGCTGCTGCTCGGCGGCAAGGACGACCACGTCGTCCTCAAGACCGCCCTGGACGACGGCTACCGCGCCTACCTGGAGGGACTCGGACTCGCCCTGCCCACCGTGCACGTGGCCGCCGGGCAGCGACCGCGGCGCACCGTCAGCGAGGACGCCCTCGCCGACCCGGAGCTGCTGCGCACCCTGACCGCCCTGGCCGCCGACGGCGCCCGGCTCACCGCCCACGGCATCTCCACGGTGGAGGAGGAGCTGGCCGGGCGGACCGGACTGCGGCTCGCGGCGCCGCCCGCCGACCGGTGCAAGCGCGTCAACAGCAAGGTGTACAGTCGCCGGCTCGCCGACGAGCTGGGCATCCGGCAGGCGCGCGGCTGGGCCTGCGAGACCCTGGAGGAGCTGGCGGCGGCCGTCGCCGCGGCCGGTGAGCTGCTGGCCGCCGGGCACCGGGTCGTCGTCAAGGACGCGTTCGGGGTGTCCGGCAAGGGCATCGTCGTCGTCGACAACGAGCGGACGCTGGCCCGGCTGCACCGCATGGCCGCCGCCCAGGCCGAGCGCACCGCCCGGGCCGCCGGCACCGCCGTACGCACCGCGCTGGTCATCGAGGAGTGGGTGGCCAAGCGGGCGGACCTCAACTACCAGTTCACCGTGGGCCGCGACGGTGGTGTGCACTTCGACTTCGTCAAGGAGCTGCTCACCGAGGGCGGTGTGCACAAGGGTCACCGCATGCCCGCCCGGCTCAGCGAGGCCCAGATCACGGGCATCCGGGACAGCGCGCACCGGATCGGTGAACGCCTGTCCGCCGACGGTTACTTCGGCGTCGTCGGCGTCGACGCGATGGTCGACCCCGACGAGGGCCTCTACCCGGTGGTGGAGATCAACGCCCGCAACAACATGTCCACTTACCAGGCCGTGGTGCACGAGGTGCTGGCCGGCCCGGACGCCGTCGCCGTCGCCCGCCACTTCCCGATCCGCCCGCACCGCCCGCTGCCCTTCGCCGAACTGCGCGACGCACTCGGCCCGCTGCTGCTCACGCAGTCCGGCGGACGCCCGTACGGCCTGTTCGTGAACAACTACGCCACGGTCAACGCCGCAGCCGCGGAGGACGCCGGCGCCGGTGAGGGCGGCTTCGAGGGCCGGCTGTACGGCGTGCTGCTCGCCGACTCCGACGAGCGGATCGAGGCCCTCGCCACGGACATCACCCGCCGCCTCGCGGCCCTGACGGAACGGAGCTGAACATGAGCGTCGCCTTCGATGTGCAGGGCCTCGGCGTCACCCGGCTCGCCGAGGAGTTCGGCACCCCGCTGTACGTGTACGACGGCGAGGAGATCACCGGCCGCTTCCGTGACCTGCGCGAGCGCCTGCACCCCGCCCTGGAGGTCTTCTACTCCCTCAAGGCCAACCCCAACGTCTCCGTGTGCGCCCTGCTGCACCGCAGCGGCGCCCGCGCCGAGGTGTCCTCGCTCACCGAACTGGTCACGGCCCGGCGCGCCGGCGTCGCCCCGCACGACATCATCTTCCTCGGCCCCGGCAAGAGCACCGCCGAACTGGCCGCCTGCCTGGACGCGGACATCCACGCCATCGTCTGCGAGAACCTCGGCGAACTCGCCCTCATCGACGAGGCGGCCCGGCAGCGGGGCGTCACCGCGCGGGTGATGCTGCGCGTCAACCCGGCCTTCTCGGTGAAGGGTTCGGGCCTGACGATGGGCGGCAAGCCCCGCCAGTTCGGCATCGACGAGGAGCAGCTCCTCGCCGCGGGACCCGCACTCGCCACCCGGTACGAGGCCGTACGCCTCATGGGTGTGCAGGTGTACCTGGGCACGCGCATCCTCGGCGAGGACACCGTCGTGGACAACACCCGGCGCATCCTCGGCCTCGCCGAGCGGCTCTCCGAGCGGATCGGCTTCCCGCTGGAGACCGTCGACGTCGGCGGCGGCCTCGGCATCGCCTACTTCGACAACGAGAAGGACCTGGACCTCGCCGAGCTGACGGCCCGCCTCAACCCCGTCGTCGGCGCCTTCCACAGCCGCCACCCCGGCACCCGCATGATCATGGAACTGGGCCGGTTCCTGGTCGCCGCGTCCGGCACCTACGTCACCCGGGTGCGCTACACGAAGACCTCGATGGGCGAGAACTTCGCGGTCACCGACGGCGGGACCAACCACCACATGGCGGCGGTCGGCATCGGCTCGTACGTCAAGCGCAACTTCCCGATGGCCGCGCTGGAACGCCTCGACGAGCAGCCCACCGAGCCGTGGAACATCACCGGGCCGCTGTGCACCCCGAACGACGTCATCGGCAAGAAGGTGCCCATGCCGCCGCTGCGCGAAGGTGACCTGGTCGGCGTGCAGCGCTCCGGCGCGTACGGGCCGACCGCCTCGCCCGTGCACTTCCTCAGCCACGGCTACCCGGCCGAGGTCCTCGTCCTGGACGGCACCGCCCATCTGATCCGGGAACGCGACGACTCCGAGACCATGCTGGCCCGCCAGCGGCTGTACGACGCCGCTCCCGGCGTCCGCTGAACTCCCACCACCCACAAGGAGAACGACATGACCGAGAACACCGCGGCCACCCTCACCGACCGCGCCCGCTACCTGGACGCGGTGCGCCAGGGCCTGACGGAGGTGCTGAACAAGGACGTCACCGGCGCCGAGGAGGGCGCCCGCCTCTTCGACGACCTGGGCCTGGACTCCAGCAGCGCCCTGGAACTGCTCATCACCATCGAGGAGATCCTCGACGTGCAGTTCGACGCCGACGAGCTGGAGATGACCCACTTCGAGACGGTCGGCTCCCTCGCCGACTTCGTGGCGGCGGAAGCGGGCGCCTGAGCATGTTCCGCGCGACAGCGCCCGTACGGTCCGCGGCCCCGGCGGCGGACGGGACGACGGGCGACGCGGCGGGTGGCCGGGGGGACGGTCCGGCGGACGGGCCTGCCCGTGTGCCGCGGCTGGTACGGGCCGGCCGGTACGCGCCGGCCGGGCCCGGGACGCCGTACGTACCGGCCGCGGACCGGGAGGGGTTCTACCGGCAGCTCGGCGACCCGCACGGGGTGCCGTTCGACCGGGCGGGGTTCGCCGGCGCGCCCCGCCGCACCTCCGTGGAGCTGGCCCGGTGCGCGCTCGCGGAGCTGGGACCGCTGACCGCCGAGGACAGCCCAGACCTGGTCGTCGTGGCCTACGCGGCCCCGGACTTCGAGCACAGCCAGTTGGTCGCGTCCTGTGTGCAGGAGCTGCTGCCCGGTGAACCGCTGGCGTTCGCCCTGTCCGACCAAGGGGTGCTCGCACCGTTCAGCGCGCTGAGGACGGCGGTGGAGTACGCGCGGCGCTGCGGGTTCCGCCGGCTGCTGATGCTGGCCGTCGACCAGAGCAGCCAGCCGTTCGCCGTGCCGGCGGGGCATCCGGGCGCCGTCCGGGCCGACGCGGCGGTCGCGTTGCTGTTCGAGTGGAGCGGCGCGGCGGCACCGGTGCGCGGCATGGGGCAGCACTCCTGGCCGGCGCCCGGACCGGCCGCGCCGTGGGACGCGGAACTGCCCCTCGTGGCCGGCGCCGGGGTGCGGACCGCCGTACCCGGGGTGTGGCCCTGGGCGACCTGGGCCGGGCCCGGGCAGCCGGCCACCGCGGTGTGGTCGGCGCTGGCGGACCTCGTGGGCGGCGGACCGGCCCGGGTGGTCGTCGCCGACCACGATCCGGAACGCGAGATGCTGGCGCACTGCACGCTCGACCTCGGCGCGCCGGCACCACGGACGAGTACGGGGGAGTGAGGAGACGATGACGGTTCCGCCCGATGTACGCCGGCACTGCCGGCAGGCCCGGACGAGCGCCCGCACGGACGGCCTGGTCCCCGCGCTGACCCTGCTGCTGCGGGCCCTGTCCCCGAAGACCCCGCCCCGTGGCCCACGCGGCCACGCGATCCTGCCCCGTGAACTCCTCGAGGAGTTCGCGGCGGAAGACGCGGCAGCGGCAGCGGCAGCGCACGCCGAAGAATCCCGCCACGCCGGGGACGCGGGGCATGCCGGTGCCGCGGGAGCCGCCGAAGGAGCGGGACCCACTGATCACCCGGAGCACGTCGAGGGCGACACCCCAGCAGGCGCCCCCGGCACTCCGCCGGCCGAGACTGTCACCGGTGCCGGTGCCGGTGCCGGCGGTGCCACCCCCGCCGAGGGCGTGCCCGGTGCCCACGGTGGCGTCCGGGCCGAAGCTGTCACCGGTGTCCACGACGGCGCCCGTGTCGCGGGCGTCGTCCCTGCCGAGGCCGTCGGGCTTCTTCCCGGGCTCGCCCTGTCGCGGTCGGGGGATGGGGAGGGAGCGGCGCCCGAGTGGGGGTGGGCCGTCGCCTGGTTGCGGCTCGGGATGTCGGAGCGGTTGCGGGACGCCTGCCTGGCCCATCTCGCCTCCCGGCACGCCGACGGCGCCCCGCTGCTGATGCAGCAGATGGTGAAGGGCACGCTGGCCGAGGTGCTGCTGGAGCACCTGGAGATCGAGGGTGTCCTCGACGACGTCTGCACCGGCCTGGCCGGGCCGCTCGGCCCGCTGCGGCCCACGGACGACCGTCGGCTGGCCGCCCTCCAGGAGCAGATCACCCGGGCCGACCGCACGCTGCTGCGGCTGCTCGGCGCTCACGGTTTCACGGCGGACGGTCCGGGCGCCGGCGCGCACGCCTCCGAACTGCTCGCCGACGCCTACGGCCCGGCGGCCCCCCTCACCGGAGGGGAGGACGCGTGATCAGCCTGCCCGCCTCGCTGGCCACGGCCCACCGCGTGGTGCGCCACTGGGCCGACGACCTCCGGCAGGGTGCCCTGGAGCTGGACCGGGACCCGGACGCCATCCACCGCTACCTGGACCTGCCCGCCGTACGGTTCCTCGCCGGACACGAGGTGCCGCCCGACTGGGACCGGGCCTGCACGGCGCCGGGCAGCGGGCCCGCGCACGGGCTGCCCACCCTGGAACGGGTGCTGGTGAGCGAGGAACTGGCCCGCGGTGACGCCGGGATGATGCTGGCCTCGCCGGGCCCGTCGATGTGCGGGGTGCTGCTCGGCGTGCTGGGCGGCCCGGAGCAGCGGGAGTGGGTCCACGGCCGGCTCGCGGAGCGGCCCCGCTGGACCTGCTTCGCGCTGACCGAGCCGGAACGGGGTTCGGCCATCGGGGAGATGACGAGCACGCTCACCCCGGTGGGCGACGGCTCCTACGTCCTGGACGGCGAGAAGCGGTACGTCGGCAACGCCGCCCGGGCCGACCTCGGGGCCGTGTTCGCGCGGGTCGCCGGCACCGAGCGGCTCGGCGTGCTGGCGGTGCTCGTGGACACCGCCGACCCCGGCTTCCACGCCGAGCCGTTGCCCACGGTCGGGCTGCGCGGCGCCCAGCTCACCCGGATCCGGCTGGACGGGGTGCGGGTGCCGGCCGAGCGGGTGCTCGGCGCGCATCTGCCGCCCACCCGCCGGGGGATGTGGAGCATCGTCAGTGTCTTCAACCAGCTCCGGCCGAGTGTCGCCGCCATCGCCCTGGGTATCGCGCGGGCCGCCCACGACTACGTCGGCGAGCACCGGCGGCTGCTGCGCGGTCCGGAGCGGGAGACGTACGAGGAGCTGGGCCGCCGGATCGACGCGGCCCGGTCGCTGACGTACCGGGCGGCCCTCGCCGTGGACCGCAGGCCGTCCGCCGGCCATCTGGCGTCGGCGGCCAAGGCCAGGGCCTGCGAGGTCGCCGAGGAGGTGACGCTGCGCGCGCCGGGCTTCTTCGGCCCGGGTGCCCGGCTGGACCAGCCGCTGCTCGACAAGTGGGCGCGCGACGCGCGGGGCGTGGAGTTCATGGAAGGCACCCGGAACATCCAGAAACTCAATCTGTTCCAGGGTTTGCACACGGGAAAGGTGGGCCGGAACTGACGACGCCGATCAGCGCGACGGATGCCGACGAGGTGGAGATCTGGCGAATTCCGCTGGACTCCGGCGCGGAAGCGGATCCGGAGGGATATCCCCCGGAACTCGAGGACATCCTCGACGAGGACGAGAGGGAACGCGCGCGGCGGGGCCGGGAACCCGGAATGCGGCGGCGTTTCGTCGTCGCGCACGCCGCCGTGCGGATCATTCTCGGGGCGCGGCTGGGCCGTGCCCCGGCATCGCTGTGTCTCACGCGGGGCCGCTGGGGAAAACCGCGGCTCGCGCACGTGCCCGGTCCGCACTTCAGCCTGTCGCACTCGGGTGAGCTGGCCCTGCTCGCCCTCGCGCCCCGGCCGGTGGGCGTCGATGTGGAACTCTCCCGCGCCGGACTGGACACGATGCGCCTGGCCACACGGTTCTTCCCGGCCGAGGAGTGCGCCTGGGTGGCCCGGGACGGTCACCGTGCCTTCGCCCGCCTGTGGACCAGGAAGGAGGCGTGTGTGAAGGCGGCCGGCGGGCGGCTCACCCAGGGGATGGCGCTGCCCGTCGCCCGGGGCGCCGGACAGCGCACCGTCCGGGACCCCACGGGATGTCTCGCCGGTCCCTGGCGCGTGCAGGACGTACCGCTTCCCGGTCCGTACGCGGGGGCCGTCGCCCTTCTCGGCGACGGCCCCTTTTCCGTGTCCAGCCGGATGTGGTATCACATCCGGCCAGAAGAACCAGACTCCGTGTGGAACACGCTGGGTGTCAAGTAGAAGAAACTCCCCCCACATCGGAGTACTTGTACCCGTGATCGCGCTCCGGGCCGTCACTAGTTTTCTGTTCGCGAGGAGCGCGCCCATGTACCGGCCGGATGGCGAGAACCCCGGCCCGTTTCCCGTGATCCGGGTATTTTTTTACGAGAAGGGGAGAGCAGACGTGGCAGGCAGGAACCTGATCACCAGGGCCGCCCGGTGGAGCGCCGTCCACCCGTGGTGGGCGATGACGCTCTGGGTGGTGTTCGTGCTCGGCGCCCTGACGGTGGGCGGTATGACGGGCACCCGGTCCGCCACCGACTCGGATCTGGCCATCGGGCAGTCGGGCCGGGCCGCGGCCCTGTCCCGCAGCGGCGGCCTGGAGAGCCGCGCGGTGGAGAACATCCTCGTCACCCCCTACCGGGGCACGCTGGACCGGTCGGCCGCGAACCGGGCGCTGGGCGAGGCCGTCGACGCCGTGAAGGGCGTCGGGGGCGTCGCCGCCGTCGGCCGGCCCGTGCCCGCCCCCCGACGGTTCGGCCCTGCTCGTGCCCGTGACCCTCGCGGGTGACCCGGAGACCGCGGACGCCCGGGTCGGGCCGCTGCTGCGGAAGGTGGCCGCGGTCCGGGACGCGCACACCGACGTCCGCGTGGAGCTGGTCGGCGCCGGCTCCATCAAGGCCGGTCTGAACGACATGCTCGACCGGGACCTGAGCAAGGCCACCGTGCTGAGCCTGCCGGTGACGCTGCTCGTGATGGTCTTCGTGTTCGGGGCGATCGTCGCCGCGAGCGTCCCGGTGCTGCTCGGCATCTCCTCGGTGCTCGCCGGCCTGGGCCTGTGGGGTGTCGCCTCCCAGCTCGTGCCCGACCCCGGTCCGGTGACCCACATCATCGTCCTGATGGGCATGGCCATCGGCGTCGACTACTCGCTGTTCTATCTCAAACGCCAGCGCGAGGAACGGGCGTTGGGGGCGAACAACATCGACGCCATCGAGATCGCCGCCGCCACCTCCGGGCACTCGGTGATGATCTCGGGCCTGGTCGTGATGGCGTCCATGGGTGCCCTCTACCTCGCCGGGCACATCGCCTTCGAGTCGATGGCCACGGGCGCGGTGCTGGTGGTGGGCATCGCGATGCTCGCCTCGCTGACCGTGCTGCCGGCGATGCTCTCCAAGTTCGGCCGCTACCTGGACAAGCCGCGGGTGCCGCTGGTGTGGCGGCTCACCCAGAAGGGCGGCGTCAAGCCCCGGCTGTGGTCGGCGATGCTCAAGCCGGCCCTGCGGCACCCGGCCCTGGCGCTGATCCTCTCCGTCGGCGCCCTGCTGGCCCTCGCGGTGCCCGCCCTCGACCTGCGCCTGAAGGCGACCGGCATCGACGACCTGCCCCGGTCGATCCCCGCGATGCAGGCCAACGAGCGGCTGACGCGGTCCTTCCCGAGCCAGGCGGACACGCACATGGTCGCCGTGCGGGTGCCCGTGGGTCACGGCGGGGAGTTGACGCGGGGGGTCGACGCCCTCGTCGACCGGGTGCGGCACGACGGACTGTTCGTGCACACGCCGCCGCCCGAGGTGCGGACCTCGCGGGACGGGCGGGTCGCGACGATCGCCGTCGGCACCCGTTTCAACAGCAGTTCCCGGCAGGCCCAGGACTCCCTGTTCCGGCTGCGGGACGACATCGCCCCGGCCACGCTCGGCCGGATCGCGGGCGGCGAGTACGCGGTGGGCGGCAGTGACGTCGCGTACGACGTGGACTACCGGGCGAACGTCGTGGACAAGATGCCGTGGGTGCTGCTGGTGGCCCTGGTGTTCACCTTCCTGGTGATGGCCCTGGCCTTCCGGTCGCTGGTGCTCGCCGCGATCACCGTGGTGCTGAACGTGCTGTCCGCGGTGGCCTCCTTCGGTCTGCTGGCGCTGATCTTCCAGCGGACGTGGGCGGAGAGGATCCTGGACTTCGAGTCCACCGGGCGGGTGGTGGCGTGGCTCCCGCTGCTGCTGTTCGTGATCCTGCTGGGCCTGTCGATGGACTACCACGTGTTCGTGATCAGCCGGATCCGGGAGGCGGCGCGCGGCGGGCTGAACATCAGGGAGGCGGTGGAGCAGGGCATCACCCGCACGGCCGGTGTCGTGACGAGCGCGGCGGTGGTGATGGTCTGTGTGTTCGGACTGCTGGCCTCGCTCAACTTCATCGAGATGAAACAGTTGGGCGTGGGCATGGCCTGCGCGGTGCTGCTGGACGCCACTCTCATCCGGATCGTCGTGCTGCCCTCGGTGGTCATGCTGCTGGGCTGGAAGACCTGGTGGCCCTCGCGCCTGGCCCACCAGGACGAGACCCGGCCGGTGCGTGTGCCGGCCCCGCTGGCGGTGGCGGCCGACGACGTGGTGAGGGTGCGCGCCCGCCGGTGATCCCGGGAGGCCGGGGCCGTGAACCCCGCCGGGTGGCGCACCACCCGGCGGGGGTCACGGCCCCTTTCACGTGTCACCGACACCCGTGGGCGGTGAATTCCGGCGAGAAAGTCCATTCTCTGCGACGGCGGTAGTGAGAGCGCTACACTCGGTCCCGCGTTCGACGGAATCAAGCCGACCGAAGGTTTCCGGCGCGCGTTGACGGGGGATGCGGGGCGATCACGGGGAGTGGCCCTATGGACGGTGACGACGGCCTGCCGTCGACTCGTTGGCAGTACCAGCTCACCCAGGTGGAGTTCCTCTCGGAGCGGGAGAGTCAGGTCTTCTCACTGCTCGGCGCAGGCTTATCGAATCGCGCCATCGCGTCCAGGTTGCGGGTGACCGAACGCACGGTGAAGGCGCATGTCGCGAATATCCTGGCGAAGCTGAAAGTGGAATCCCGTCTTCAGGTGGGCCTCGTCGCTCAGGCCCATCTGCTCATGTACGAAGGTACAGTGCCTAACCGGCCAGATGTGATTGATAATTGATCAGTTCTGACTCCCAGATGTTTCCCTGTGTCGGGCGCTGTGCATAGCACACTGCCCACTCACGGTTCCGTGGCCGCCCCGTAGGTCGCGAGGCGGGAGCTTGTGACCGGTTTTTATGAGTAGGGACGGGAATTTGGTGCACATCTCCATACTGGGTCCGCTGCTGATCGGGGACGGACAAAAGACCATCGGTGTGCGGGCCAAGAAGATTCGCGTGATGCTGACCATGCTCGCGCTGAATCCGAGTCAAGTGGTCGCCTTCGACGAACTGATCGACGAACTCTGGGGCGAAGCCCCGCTGAAGAACACCCGGAACGCTCTTCAGGCGAATGTCCGCCGCATGCGGAAGTCGCTGGCGGAGCTGGGTTTCGCGGACGGTGAGGACGGGCTCATCCGCACCGTCGACAACGGCTACACACTGGACGTCGCCGAGGACGCTCTCGACGCCTACCGCTTCCTGCGCCTGGCCGAGCGGGGCGCGAGCCTGGTCAGCCGGGAGCCGCACGAGGCCATCGGGCTGCTGCGGCGGTCCCTCGCCATGTGGCGCGGGCCCGCCCTGCTCGACGTGAGCGACGGACCGCGCTGCCGGGCCGTGGCCCTGCGGCTGGACGAACAGCGCAAAAGTGCACGGGAAGACCTGATCCAGGCGCAGCTCCAGGCCGGCGAGGCGGGGGTCGTCGTTGCCGAGCTGAAGCAGCTGCTGGCTCAGTATCCCGAACGTGAGCGGTTCAGCGAGCAGTTGATGATCGCGCTCTACCGGTGCGGACGCCAGTCCGAGGCCGTCGACATCTTCCACCGCACCCGCAAGTGGCTCGACGACGAGCTGGGACTCAAGCCCAGCCAGCGGCTGCACACGCTCTACCAGGCGATCCTGATGCAGGACCCGTCACTGCTGTGACCCGGTGAGGGACGGTGAAGCGCCGGTGGCCTCCCAGGGCCGCCGGCGCTTCAGCCGTGCCCGCGTTCACGCCTCGCGCAGGGCGCTGTCGGTGAGCGTGCCGATCCGCCGTACCGCCGCGCCGCCCAGCATCTCCTCGTGACCGCAGGCGATGTCGTGCACGGTGAGCGGGCCGTCCAGGTGGGGCCGCCAGCGCGCGGCCAGTTCCGCGGTGGGTGCCGGCTGCCCGTGCGCCGCCACGAACAGTGTCAGCGGGCCCGTGAACCGGCCGGGGGTGAACTTCCGCGCGATGTCGGTGTGATGGCGCATCACCGTCATCAGCCGGTCGAGGTCCTCCGCCGCGATCGCCGTGCCGCGCGCGTGGTGGGCGAGGAAGGCGGACCGGATCTCCTCGTCGGTGGGGTTCGGGTCGCCGGGTGCCACCGGGAAGGCGTCGAGGGCCGCGAGGAACGCCACGCGCTCGCCCGCCGCCTGGAGCCGTACGGCCATCTCGTGGGCGACCAGCCCGCCGAAGGACCAGCCCAGCAGGTGGTACGGCCCGTGCGGCCGCACCTGCCGCAGCCGCTCGACGTACACCGCCGCCAGCGAGGGCACGTCCGCGGGCCGCTCCCAGGTCCCCGGCTCCGCCGCGACGCCGTCGGACTGGAGCGCGTACACCGGCCGGCCGGGGTCGAGGTGCGCGGCCAGTTCCGCGAACGGCAGCCCGAAGCCGACCCCGCCGTGCACACAGAACAGCGGCGCGTCCGTCCCGTGCGGCCGGATCGCCAGCAGTGGCACGGTGGCCGGTGCCCGCGGTCCGGCCGTGGCCGAGGCCGCCGCCAGTGCCGCCGGCGTGCGGTGCGCGAAGACGTCGGACAGGGCCAGCGTCAGCCCGGCCTTGGCGGCCCGGCTCACCACCTCCACCGAGCGCAGACTGTCCCCGCCCAGCGCGAAGAAGTCCCCGTCGGCGTCGACCTCGTCCAGGCCGAGCACCTCGCAGAACACCTCGGCGAGCGCCTGCTCGGCCGGGGTGCGCGGGGCGCGGCCCGCACCGGAGGGCGCCGGGGTGCCGGGCGCGGGCAGGGCCCGCACGTCGAGCTTGCCGTTCGGGGTCAGCGGCAGCGCGGGCAGCGACACCAGCGCCGTGGGCACCATGTGCGCGGGCAGCGACTCGGCGAGATACGCCGTCAGCACGGGCACGTCCACGGCGGCCACCCCCGGTACGGGGACCACGTACCCGGTGAGCCGGCCGCCGCCGTCCGCCGGGGTCAGCACCACGGCGGCCTGCGCGATCACCGGGTGCCGGGTGAGCGCGGACTCGATCTCGCCCGGCTCGATGCGGAAACCCCGCAGCTTGATCTGCTGGTCGGCGCGGCCGGCGTAGTCCAGGGTGCCGTCCGCCCGCCGGCGCACCAGGTCCCCGGTGCGGTACATGCGGGTGCCGGGCGGCCCGTAGGGGTCGGCGACGAACCTCTCGGCGGTGGTGGCCGGACGCCCCCGGTAGCCGTGCGCCAGACCGGCACCGGCGATGTACAGCTCGCCGGTGATGCCGTCCGGCACCGGCGCGAGGGCCGCGTCCAGGACGTACACCCGCACGTTGTCCAGGGGGCCCCCGATCGGCGGCCGGCCGCTGTCCGGGGTGAGCGGGGCGCTGAGGGTGGCGGCCACCGAGATCTCGGTCGGCCCGTAGGCGTTGCGCAGCGTCACATGGCCGGCGGTGCGTTCCACCACGGTGGGGCGGGCAGGCCTCCCCGCCGACCACCAGGCACAGGCCGCCGGGCAGGGCGGCCGGATCCGGGAAGCGGCCGACGACGGTCGGCGGCAGGATCGCGTGGTCGATCCGCTGCCCGGCGAGCAGTCCGGCGAGCAGCGGCGCGGACAGCCGGCTCTCGGCGGTCGCCGGCACGAGGGTGCCGCCGGAGAACAGCGAGGCCGCAAGTTCCCACACGGTCGCGTCGAAGCTGAACGAGGCGAACTGGAGCACCCGCGTGCCCGGCCTGGTCCCCAGGTGCTCCCGGTGGTGGGCGACCAGGTTGGCCGCGCCCCCGTGCGGCACCGCCACCCCCTTGGGCCGGCCGGTCGAGCCGGAGGTGTAGATGACGTACGCGGTGTCCCGCGCCGACAGCGGGGCGGATCCGCTCGGCGTCGGTGAGGTCGGCACCGGACAACGTGCCGGTGAGGTCCGCGGTGGCCGGGTCGTCCAGCACCACCCGTGCCAGGCCGTCCGGCACCCGGCCGGCGGCCTCCCGCGTGGTCAGGACGGCGGCCGGGCCCGCGTCGCCGAGCATGTACGCGATGCGCTCGGCCGGGTAGTCGGGGTCGACGGGCAGATAGGCCGCGCCGGTCTTCAGGACCGCCAGCAGGGCGGTGACCGTGAGTGAGGAGCGGGGAAGGAGGAGGGCGACCACGGCACCCGGCCCGGCCCCGCGGCCGAGCAGCAGCCGGGCGAGCCGGTTGGCGTCCGCGTTCAGCCGCCCGTACGACACCTCGCCCTCTCCGGGCACGTCGAGCGCCGCACGTTCCGGTCCCGCCGCCGCGTGGGCCTCGAACAGCGCCGGGAGCGTACGGGCCGGGCGGGCGCGGACCGTGCCGTGCCGCCCCGTCAGCAGGGTGCGGCGCTCCTGTGGGGTGAGCAGGGCGAGGGCGCTGAGCGGCGCGCCGGGCGTCCGGGCCGCGTCGGCGAGCAGCACCGTCAGCGCGCCGGCGAGCCGGTCGGCCGTCACCCGGGTGAACAGGTCCGCGCTGTACTCCAGGCGGACATCGAGCCCGGCCGGCCGCCCGGCCGCGGTGACGCGCTCCGTCACCTCGAACGCCAGGTCGAACTTGGCCGTGTGCGAGGGCACCGGCTCCAGGCCGGCCGTCAGTCCCGGCAGCGCGGGCAGCGACTCGCCGCCCGGGGTGACGGACAGCACCACCTGCACCAGTGGGTGCCGGGCCAGCGACCGCTCCGGCTTCAGCTCGTCCACGAGATGCTCGAACGGCAGCTCCGCGTGCGCGTACGCGGTCAGGTCCGTCTCGCGCACCCGGTCCAGCAGCGCCGCGAACGACGGGTCGCCGGAGGTGTCGGTGCGCAGCACCAGCGTGTTGACGAAGCAGCCGACCAGATCGCGCACCGCGTGGTCGGTCCGCCCGGCGACCGGGCTGCCCAGCGGCAGGTCGGTGCCCGCGCCGAGCCGGGTCAGTACGGCGGCCAGGCCCGCGTGGACCGCCATGAACAGGCTGGCACCGGCGTCCCGGGCCAGCTCGGCGAGCCGGGCGTGGGCCCCGGCGGGCACCGTACGGGTCACCGCGCCGCCGCGCTGGGAGGAGCGGGCCGGGCGGGGGAAGTCGGCGGGCAGCTCCAGCTCCTGCGGCATTCCCGCCAGCACCTCGCTCCAGTGGGCGAGTTCGGCCGACAGCAGGCTGTCCGGGTCGTCCTTGGCGCCGAGCAGCTCGCGCTGCCAGCGGGCGTGGTCGGCGTAGCGCACGGGCAGCGGCTCCAGGTCCGGTGCGCGGCCCGCCCGGCGTGCCGCGTAGGCCGCGGTGAGGTCACGGGCCAGCGGCCCGAACGACCAGCCGTCGGCAGCGATGTGATGGAGCGTCAGTGCGAGCACGTGTGTCTCGTCCCCGAGCGCGAACAGCCGTGCCCGCAGCGGGACCCGGGCGGACAGGTCGAACGGCTCGGCCGCCTCCGCCGCCAGCGCCGCGGCCAGGGCCGCCTCGTCCGGCACCGGTACGACCTCCAGGCCGGCGCCCGCACCGGCCGCCTCCTCCGGGGAGAGCACCAGCGGCGCCACCCCGGCGCCGGCCGCCACGAACAGCGTCCGCAGCGTCTCGTGCCGGGCGGCCACGTCCGCCACCGCCGCGCCCAGCGCACCGGTGTCGAGCGGGCCGGAGAGCCGCACCGCCAGGGGGATGTTGTAGCCGGCCGCCGCGCCCATGCGGTCCAGGAACCACAGCCGCTCCTGCGCGTACGACAGCACCACCGCCGCGCCGGGTGCCGCCGCCCGCAGCACGGGCCGGGCCGGTCCCCGGGCACCCTCCGGCGCCGTGGCGCCGGCCGTGGTGCCCGCCGTACCGTCCCCCGGTCCGGGCAGGGTGCGGGCCAGCGCCTCGGCGGAGCGGGCGTCGAACAGGGCGCGTACCGGGACCTCCGCGCCCAGCTCGGCCCGCAGCCGGTTGGTGACGCGGATCGCCGACAGCGAGTGCCCGCCGAGCGCGAAGAAGTCGTCGTCGGCACCCACCCGGTCCACCCCGAGGACCTCGGCGAAGACACCGCACAGCAGCTCCTCGCGCGGCCCGGCGGGCGGCCGGCCCGTGCCCGCCCGCCGCTCGGCCGGAGCGGGCAGCGCCTTGCGGTCCACCTTGCCGTTGGGGGTCAGCGGCAGCTCGTCCAGGAGGACGTACACGGCGGGGACCATGTGCGTGGGCAGCACCGCGGACGCGCGCTCCCGCAGCCGGTCGCGGTCGGTCCCCGCCGGTACGACATAGGCGACCAGGCGGGTGTCCCCGCCCTGGTCGGTGCGGGCGGTGACCACCGCCCGCTCGACGCCGGGCTGCGCGCCCAGCACGGACTCGATCTCCCCCAGCTCGATCCGGTGCCCGCGGATCTTCACCTGGTGGTCGGTACGGCCGCCGTACTCCAGGGCCGTGCCGTCCGGCGACCAGCGCACCACGTCGCCGGTGCGGTACATCCGGGTGCCGGGCGGCCCGAACGGGTCCGCGACGAAACGCCCCGAGGTCAGACCCGGGCGGCCCAGATAGCCGCGGGCCAGCCCTGACCCGGCGAGGTACAGCTCGCCGAAGCAGCCGTCGGGCACCGGGCGCAGCGCCGCGTCCAGCACGTACACCCGGGTGTTGGCGATGGGCCGGCCGATCGGCGGGGGACCGGCCGGTACGGCGGGCACGGGCGCCGCCGTCGACCAGATCGTCGTCTCCGTGGGGCCGTAGACATTGGTCACCGACGCGCAGTGCGCGGCCAGCGTACGGGCCAGCGGCTCCGGCAGCGCCTCCCCGCCGACCAGCGCGCGCACGGTGGCGAGGACCGGGGCGTGGCCGGCGGTGAGCGCCTGCCACAGGCTCGGGGTGGCCTGGAGCAGCGTCGCACCGCAGGCCGACACCAGCGCGGCGAGGGCGGCGGGGTCGCGGACGGTCTCCCGGCCGGCGACGACCAGCTCGGCGCCCGCCGCGAGCGGCACGAACAGCTCCAGGTTCGCGATGTCGAACCCGAACGTGGTCACCGCGAGGAACCGGTCCGCCGAGGTCACCGCAGAGCGCCGGACCATGTCGGCGACCAGGTTCACGAGCGCGCCGTGCGGAACGACGACCCCCTTCGGCCGGCCGGTCGAGCCCGAGGTGTGGATGACGTAGGCCGGGTGATCGGCGCACGGAGGAACGGGGACGGGAACGGGCGGTGCGGGCGGTGCGGGCGGTGCGGGCGGTGCGGCGGCGGACGGTGGCGTGGCGAGGCGCCGGGGGGTCTCGTCCAGGACCCACAGGTCACCGGTGAGCGCCGTGCCCATCCCGTCGAGCAGGGGGCGGATCCGGCGGTGGGTGAGCGTGACCACGGGGGTGGCGTCCGCCAGCATGTTCCGCAGCCGCTCGGTCGGGTGGTCGGGGTCAAGAGGGAGGTAGGCCGCGCCCGACTTCAGGACGGCCAGCGCCGCGACCACCAGGTCGGCGGACCGGTCCAGGGCGAGCGCCACCAGCCGCTCCGGGCCCGCGCCCGCCGCGGTCAGCTCCGCCGCCAGTCCGTCCGCCCGGTCGTGCAGCTCCCGGTACGTCAGCCGCTCGGCACCGCAGGTCAGCGCCGGGGCGTCGGGCGTGCGATCCGCCCACCGGGCCAGCAGCGGGGCCAGCCACGGCCCCGGCACCCGCGCTTCCGTGCGGTTGCGGTCCGCCACGACGCGGGCGGCCTCGTCGGCGTCCAGCAGGTCCAGCCGGCCGCACGGCTCGTCCGGCCGGCGCACCGTCTCCGCCAGCAGCCGTACGAGACACCGTCCGACCCGGCGGGCCTCGTCCCGCGCGACCAGCGCCGGCACATGGTCGACGGCCAGTCCGAACGGCTCACCGGGGAACACCGTCACGGTCAGCGGATAGTGCGTGGCGGACCGGATGTCCACGCCGGTCACCCGGGGCTCATCCGTGCCCGGCACCGACTCCGGGCCGCCCATCGGATAGTTCTGGAACAGCAGCACCGTGTCGAACAGCTCCCCGCGCACCGCGGTCCGCTGCTGGATCTCCGCCAGCGGCAGATGCTCGTGCGTCAGCAGCTCCGTGCGGGCCCGCTGCACCCCGGCGAACAACTCCGCCGGGGTCATCCGGGGATCGACGTCGACGCGCACCGGCAGGGTGTTGGCGAACAGGCCCACCATCCGCTCGACGTCCGGTAGCTGGGCGGGCCGCCCGGAGGCGACCGTCCCGAACACCACGGTGTCCTGCCCCGTCAGCCGGGACAGCAGCAGCCCCCAGCAGCCCTGCACCACCGCGCTGACGGTCAGCCCCCGCGCACGCGCGAAGCGGGCCAGGCCGGCGGCCAGCTCGGACCCCACCTCGACCTCGACCCGCCGGGGCAGCGCGGCGCCGGCGGCCACGGCCGGGACCGGAACTTCGTCCGCCGCCGCACCGCCGCCCGCGTCCTTCACCGCGTCCCCGGCCGTACCGACGCCCGTGTCCCCGGCTGCGCCTCCCGTCGCCGGTGCCAGGCGGGTCGGTTCCGTCACTCCGGTCAGTGCGTGGCGCCAGGCCTCGCGCGCGGCCTCCCGGTCCTGGGTCCCGAGCCAGGCGAGGTACGCCTGGTACGGGGGGCCGGCCGGTCCCTCCGGTGTCCTCCCGGCGCGGAAATCGGTGAAGAGGGCGCCCAGTTCACGCGTCAGCGTCGCCATCGACCAGCCGTCGACGAGGATGTGGTGCACCGTCCACAGCAGCCGGGCCCGCCCGTCGTCCGCCCGCAGCAGCGTGAAGCGGTGCAGCGGCGGCCGGGCCAGGTCGAAGCGGTGCAGCCGCTCCTCGCCGGCCACCCGGTCGAACCCGGCAACGGGCAGCCGCAGTTCCTGCCACGGCAGCTCCACGGTGCGGGGCAGCACCTGCACGGCTTCGCCGCTCCTTCGGTGCCGGAAGCACGCCTTCAGGTTCGGGTACCGGTCGAGCAGCGCGCCCGCCGCGTCCCGCAGTGCCACCGCGTCGGCGTCGGTCACGTCCGCGAGGTCGAGCACCAGTTGCAGCGCGTAGACATCCGTGGCGTCCCGGTCGTACGCGGAGAGGAACAGCAGACCCTGTTGCAGCGGCGACAACGGGAGGACTTCACTGATGGCGGATTGCCGGTTCAAGCCGTGCTCCTCACGGAAGAGCGGGACGGGCGCGGGAACTTCCACGGCCCGCGCGATTCCAACCGGACGACGATTTCACGAGCACGCTGACGCACAACTGACCGTCGGCTGACGGTTCTTGCCACGGTGGACGGCGCCGGTGCGCGTCAGCAAACCGTCAGTCCACGGTCAGCGCACGCCGACAGGCTTGCCGGCGACGCCCATTCGCTGCCGTAGGCCAGGAGTGCCAGTGCCGGTCATCACCGCGTCGTCGCATGAATTCGATGTCAGCGACCTCTTCGTGAATCTTCAGCCGCTGTTCGGGCGCCGGCTGTTCCTGAAGGTCGAGGGATTCAACTTCGCCGGATCCATCAAACTGAAAGCCGCCCGGGAGATGGTCGCCCAGGCAGGCGGAGGCCGCGGGCCTGCTCCGCCCGGGTTCCACCCTCGTGGAGTCCTCGTCCGGCAACATGGGCGTCGCCCTCGCCCTGCTCGCGGCGAGCCGCGGCTACCGGTTCCTGTGCGTGACCGACACCCGCTGCAACGCGGTGACCCGGCGCACCATGGAGTCCCTCGGCGCCGAGGTCCACGTCGTCACCGAACCGCACGAGAGCGAGGGGTTCCTCGGCGCGCGGATCCGCCACGTCAGGGCGCTGCTCGCCGCCGACGACTCCCGGGTGTGGCTGAACCAGTACCTCAGCCCCGGCAACTGGATGGCCCACTACCGCACCACGGCCCCCGCCATCGCCCGCCAGTTCCCCGACCTGAACGTGCTGTTCGTCGGCGCCGGCACCACCGGCACCCTGATGGGCTGCGCCCGCTGGTTCCGGGAGCGGCGGCCCTCGGTACGCGTGGTGGCCGTCGACAGCATCGGCTCCGTCACCTTCGGCGGGCCCGCCGGCACCCGGCACATCCCCGGCCTCGGCACCAGCGTGCGGCCGGCGCTGCTCGACGAGGACCTGGTCGACGCCGTGGTCCACGTCCCGGAGGCGGCCACCGTGCGCACCTGCCGGGATCTGATGCGGCACGGCTTCCCGGTCGGCGGTTCCACCGGGACCGCGGTGACCGGCGCCCTGCGCTGGCTGGAGCAGCACTACGGCGACGGCACGGGCGGGGTCCGTGAGCAGGTCACCGCGGTGACCATCTCGCCGGATCTCGGCGACCGCTACATGGAGACCGTCTACCACGACGAGTGGGTGCGCGGCGCCTTCGGCCCCGACGTGCTGGTGGAGCCGGCGGCGGACCGGGCGGACCGGGCGGAGCAGGACGGCGTGAGCGACCCGACGCCGGCCGCGGCAGCCGCCGCCGCTGACTGAACGAGCCAGGCGCGGCAGCCGCCACCGAGAACCGAACGAGCCGGACGCGGCAACCACCGCCGCGGACCGAACGAGCGGGTCGCGGCGACTGCCGCTGAGGACCGAACGAGCCGGGCGCGGCCGAATTCGAGAATGACGGAGAGCAAAGCGATGACGACAAACCGAGGCGCCGTCCTCCCGCTCACCGCGGCGCAGGCCGAGATCTGGTTCGACGAGCAGTTCGCCACCGGTCCCCTCGCCTACAACATGGCCGACTACATCGACCTGCGCGGCCCCCTCGACACCGCGCTGCTGGAGCGGGCGCTGCACCGCCTGGGGCACGAGGCCGAAGGGCTCCGCGTGCAGTTCGTGGAGGAGGCGGGCACCCCGGGCCAGATCATCCGGCCGCTCGCCCGACTGCCGCTCAGGGCGATCGACTTCAGCGCCGAGCCCGACCCGTCGGCCGCCGCCGTACGGTGGATGCGCGCGGACCACGCCGAGCCCCTGACGATCACCGACTTCCCGCTGTTCCGCGGCGCCCTGCTCACTCTCGGCCCCGAGCACCACCTGCTCTACCTCTGCATGCACCACATCCTGGCCGACGGCTTCAGCCGCGCCCTGCTCTACCCCAAGCTCGCCGCCCTCTACGCCCGGCTGGCCGCGGGCCACGACGACGCGGCCCTGGACGCCGACGCCATCCCGGCCTTCCACCACCTGCTCGACGGCGAACGCCGCTACCTGGACTCCCGGCAGGTCGAACGGGACCGCGCCTACTGGACCGGGCGCCTCACCTCCTCCGGGCACGGTGCGGCCCCCGAACTCGTCTCGCTCTCCGACCGCGACCCGGCCCCCGGCCGCAGCGCCCTGCGCCACACCACGCGGCTCACCCCGCAGGCCACCGACGCGCTGCGTGACCTCGCCCGCGCGGGCAAGGTCACCCTGCCGGTCCTCATGGTCGGCGCCATGGCCGCCTACACGCAGCGGGTCACCGGCGTCACCGAGCCGCTGCTCACCCTCCCGGTGACCGGCCGCACCGGTGCCGTCACCCGCGAGATCCCGGGCATGCTCGCCAACTACCTGCCGCTCGCCGTGCGCGTCCGCCCCGAGCTGACCGCCCCGCAACTGCTCCGGCAGGCCTGGAAGGAGGTCTCCGGCGCGCTCCGGCACCAGCGGTACCGCGGTGACCGCATCCGCCGCGACATCGGCCTGCGCACCGACGACCGGCGGGTGTTCGGCCCCTTCATCAACGTCCTCAACCAGGACCCGGCGCTGGTCTTCGGCGACTGCCGGGGCACGGTGGTCAACCTGTCCACCGGCATCGTCAACGACCTCATCGTGACCGTCCTCAACACCGTCGACGGCACCATGGAGATCCACCTCGACGGCAACCCCGAGCTGTACACGGACGTCGAACTCGCCGGCCACCTGGCCCGGTTCGAGGCGTTCCTGGCCGACCTGGCCGCGCTCCCCGCCGACCGGCCCCTCGCCCGCGTCGGCCTGCGCGCCCCCGGCGAGCCGGTCGGCCTGCTGGGCGGCTGGGACCCGCACACCGAGCGCGCCGGGTACGAGGGTCTGGTGGAGCGGGTGCGCTCGGTGGCGGCCCGTACCCCCGACGCCGTCGCCGTGGCCGACGCCACCGACCGCGTCACCTACCGGCAGCTTCTGACCCGGGCCGCCGGTGTCTCCGCCCGTCTGTCGGCGGCCGGTGCCGGGACGGGTGCGGTGGTGGCGATGCTGGCCGATCCGGGGGTGTCGTTCGTGGCGGGGGTGCTGGGTGTGCTGGGTGCGGGCGGGGCGTATCTGCCGCTCGATCCGGCGGCCCCGGCGGCCCGCAACGCCTCCCTGCTGGCCGACAGCGGCGCCCGGTACGTGCTCACCGGGGACGCGTACGAGGCCCCGGCCCACGACGGCCAGGCCGTCCTGCCGCTCACCGACCCCGCCGACCTCACCGCCACCGCCGAACTCCCGAACGCCGGCGGTGGCCTGGATCTGGCGTATGTGATGTTCACGTCGGGGTCGACGGGTCGTCCCAAGGGGGCGATGGTGCAGCGTTCGGGGATGGTGAACCATCTGTGGGCGAAGGTCGGTGACCTGGAGCTGGTGGCGGGGGAGGCGGTGGTGCAGAACGCGCCGCTGACCTTCGATGTGTCGGTGTGGCAGATGCTGGCTCCGTTGCTGGTGGGCGGGACGGTGCGGGTCGCGGGGGAGCTGGCGGCGGATGCGTCGGGGCTGTTCGCGATGGTCGCCGGTGAGCGGGTGGCCGTACTGGAGGTGGTGCCGTCGCTGTTGCGGGCCGCGCTGGACGCCTGGGACATCGAGGGGGATGCGCCGGAGCTGGCGGATCTGCGGTGGCTGATGGTGACGGGTGAGGCGCTGCCCGCGGATCTGTGCCGGCGCTGGCACGAGCGGTATCCGCGTGTGCCGCTGATGAACGCCTATGGTCCGACGGAGTGCTCGGACGACGTGACCCACGCGGTGATCCGGGCGGGTGAGGAGCTGGGGGCCCGCGTCCCGATCGGTTCGGCTGTGCGCAACACGCGGTTGTATGTCCTGTCGGACGAGTTGCAGCCGGTTCCGGTGGGTGTGCCGGGTGAGCTGTATGTGGGTGGCGCGGGTGTCGGCCGGGGGTATCTGCACGATCCGGCGCGTACGGCGGGTACGTTCCTGGCCGATCCGTTCGGTCCCGCGGGGACGCGGATGTACCGGACCGGGGACCGGGTCCTCCAGCGTGCCGACGGGCAGTTGGAGTTCATCGAGCGACGCGACCACCAGGTCAAGATCCGCGGTCGCCGGGTCGAGACGGGCGAGATCGAGGCCGTCATCCGGAACCTGGACGCGGTCACGGACGCCGCGGTCGCCGTCCTGCCCGACGCGTCCGGCAACCCGCGCCTCGTCGGCTACCTCACCGGCCCGGGGGTGGACGCCGCCCGCATCCGTGCCGAGCTGGCCCAGCTACTGCCGGCGTACATGATTCCGGCGTCCTGGCTGGTGCTGGAGGCGCTGCCGCTGACGCCCAACGGCAAGCTGGACCGCAAGGCGCTGCCGCAGCCGGCCCTGGCCGGTCAGGAGACCAGGCGGGCCGCGGCCGATGACCGCGAGCGGGTGCTCACGGACATCTTCGCCGACGTCCTCGGGGTCAGCGAGGTCGGCGTCGACGAGGACTTCTTCGCGCTCGGCGGTGACAGCATCCGGTCGATCCAGGTGGTCAGCCGGGCCCGTGCCGCCGGACTCGCCCTGACCACCCGCGACGTCTTCGAGCACAAGACGGTCACCTCCCTCGCGCGGGCGGCCGGCAGCTCGGACCGGGCCGCCGGGACCGCGCCGACAGCGCAGGACGACGGGGTCGGGCCGTACGAACTCACCCCGATCATGGCCCAGCTTCACGAGGAGACCGGCACGCTGGCCGGGCCCGTCGTCAAGTACAGCCAGCACATCGTCGTCAGCGTCCCCGCCGGACTCGACGCCGCGCTGCTCGACGCCGCCCTGCACGCCGTCGCCGACCACCACGACGCCCTGCGCACCCGGGCCACCGAACCGGCGCCGGGCCTGTGGCACATGGAGGTCCTCCCGCCCGGCGCCCTGACCGGTGTGCCGCTGGCCGGCACCGCGGAACCGGACGCCACGGGCGACCCGGCCCGCGCCGAGCGGCAGGCCGCCGCGGCCCGGGCCCGACTCGATCCGGCCCGTGCCGTCATGATCCAGGCCGTACTGCTCACCGCCCCGCCCGGAGCGGACACCGGCCGGCTGGTGCTGTGCGCCCACCACCTCGTCGTGGACGGTGTGTCCTGGCGCGTCCTGCTGCCCGACCTCGAAGCCGCCTACCGTGCCCTCGCCGAGGGCCGCGCCCCGGCACTCGACCCGGTCGGCACGTCGTACCGCGCCTGGTCCGCGCTCCTCGCCGAACAGGCCCGCACCCAGGTCCGCGGCGCCGAACTCGCCGTCTGGCAGCGGCAGCTCGAGGGGCCGGACCCGTTGGTGGGCACCCGCCGCCCGGACCCCGCCCGCGACGTCCACGGCACCCAGCGCGCCCTCCGCCTGGAACTGGGCCCCGCGGCCACCGCGCCCCTGCTGACCGAGGTGCCCGCCGCCTTCCACGCCGAGATCAACGACGTGCTGCTCACCGGGCTCGCCCTCGCCGTCGCGGACCTGCGCCGCCGGCACGGTCACGCCCAGTACGCGCAGACCCTGATCGAACTGGAGGGACACGGCCGCGAGCAGCTCCGGGACGAACTGGACCTGTCCCGTACCGTCGGCTGGTTCACCAGCGCCTTCCCGGTCCGCCTGGACGTCGGCACCCCCGACTGGGAGGAGCTGTGGGCGGGCGGCCCCGCCCTCGCCGGTGTCCTGAAGCGGATCAAGGAGCAGTTGCACGCCCTGCCCGGCCGCGGTGTCGGCTTCGGCCTGCTGCGCTACCTCAACCCGCACGCCGCCCGCGTCCTGGCCCGCCACCCGCGGCCCCAGATCGGCTTCAACTACATGGGCCGCTTCGACGCCCGCGAGGACCGGCCGTGGCAGCCCGTCGGCGGTGACGGCGTCGTCGGCACCGGAGCCCACCCCGGCATGCCGCTGCCGCACCTCATCGACGTCACCCCGGCGACCGAGGACCGCCACGACGGACCGCACCTGATCGCCAACTGGGCGTGGGCCGGGACCGCGGTCGCCGAGGAGGACGTGCGGGACCTCGCCGAGACCTGGTTCCGCGCGCTGGAGCTGCTCGGCCGGCACGCACCCGGCGCGGGCGGCCTCACCCCCGGCGACCTGCCGCTGGCCGGCCTGGACCAGGAAGAGATCGAGGCGTACGAGGCCGAACTCGCCGGCGCCGGGAGCCGACTGGCCGACGTCCTGCCCATCACCCCGCTCCAGCAGGGCATGCTCTTCCACGCCGACTACGACACGTCGGCCGACGGCGGCACCGACGTCTACACCCTCCAGATCGTCGCCGAGATCGAGGGCGACCTCGACCCCGCCACCCTGCGCGCCGCCGGCCAGGCGCTCCTGGACCGGCACCCGAACCTGCGCGCCTCCTTCCGGGCCCGGCCCGCCGGCGCCCCCGTCCAGCTCGTCCCGGACCGGGCGGAACTGCCCTGGCAGGAGATCGATCTGCGCGACCTGCCGGAACCGGAGCGGAGCGCAGAACTGGACCGGATCACCGAGGCCGAGCGCGGCCACCGCTTCGCCCTGGACCGCCCGCCGCTGCTGCGGTTCACGCTCGTCACCCACGGCGAGGGACGCCACCGCTTCGTCTGGACGAGCCACCACATCCTGGTCGACGGCTGGTCGATGCCGCTGCTGGTGCGGGAGCTGTTCACACTGGGCCGGCCCGGCGCCGACGGCACCGCGCTGCCCGCCCCCGTCCCCTACCGCTCCTACCTCGCCTGGCTGGCCCGGCAGGACGGCCAGGCCGCCCGCGCCGCCTGGCGGGAGGCGCTCGCCGGTCTCGACGGTCCGACGCTCCTCGTGGACGCCGGCCCCGACCGGACGCCGGTGCTGCCCGAGGCCCTGCAGGTCGACCTGCCCCGCGAGCTGACCGAGGCCCTCACCCGCTGGGCCCGCACCCGCGGGCTGACCCTCAACACCGTGCTCCAGGGCTGCTGGGCGCTGCTGCTCGGCCGGCTCACCGGCCGCCAGGACGTCGTCTTCGGCGCCGTCACCTCCGGCCGGCCCGCCGAGGTCCCCGGCGTCGAGTCGATGATCGGCATGTTCCTCACCACCGTGCCCGTACGGGTCCGGCTGCACCCCGGCACCCACCTCGCCGAACTGCTGCGCACCCTCCAGGAGCAGCAGACGGCACTGCTGCCGCACGAGCACCTAGGGCTCTCCGAGATCCACCGGGCCGCCGGCCTGACCGGCGAGGTCTTCGACACCGTCGTCCTCTTCGAGAACTTCCCGCTCGACGCCGCCGACCCGGCCACCGGCACCGGCGGCCCCCGTGTGCTGCGCACCGAGGCCCGGGACGCCCGCCATCACCCGCTCAGCATGGCCGTGTTCCCCGGCGACACCCTGACCCTGCGCTTCGACTACGCGCCCGACCTGTTCACCGGGGCCGACGCCGAGCGGATCGCCGTCATGGTCCGGCATCTGCTGCGGACCGTCGCCGACGGCGGCGACCTGCCGCTCGCCCGCGTCGACGTCACCGCCCCGGCCGTCCTCGGCCGCCCCGGCCGGCCCGGCGAACTCGGCGGCGTGCTCGGCTCCTGGGACCCCGCCCTGCCCGAGGAGAGCCTCGGCGTCGTGGAACGCGTCCGGGCCGTCGCGGCCCGTACCCCCGACGCCGTCGCCGTGGCCGACGCCACCGACCGCGTCACCTACGGCGACCTAGTCGAGCGCGCCGGAGGCCTCTCCGCCCGTCTGTCGGCGGCCGGTGCCGGGACGGGTGCGGTGGTGGCGATGCTGGCCGATCCGGGGGTGTCGTTCGTGGCGGGTGTGCTGGGTGTGCTGGGTGCGGGCGGGGCGTATCTGCCGCTCGATCCGGCGGCCCCGGCGGCCCGCAACGCCTCCCTGCTGGCCGACAGCGGCGCCCGCTGTGTGCTCACCGGGCGCGCGTACGAGGCCGAGGCCCGCGCGCTCGCCGGCGACACCACCGTCCTCTGCCTGGAGGACGCCCTCCACGACCACGCGCTCCCACCCGCCCTCGGCGGTGGCCTGGATCTGGCGTATGTGATGTTCACGTCGGGGTCGACGGGTCGTCCCAAGGGGGCGATGGTGCAGCGTTCGGGGATGGTGAACCATCTGTGGGCGAAGGTCGGTGACCTGGAGCTGGTGGCGGGGGAGGCGGTGGTGCAGAACGCGCCGCTGACCTTCGATGTGTCGGTGTGGCAGATGCTGGCTCCGCTGCTGGTGGGCGGGACGGTGCGGGTCGCGGGGGAGCTGGCGGCGGATGCGTCGGGGCTGTTCGCGATGGTCGCCGGTGAGCGGGTGGCCGTACTGGAGGTGGTGCCGTCGCTGTTGCGGGCCGCGCTGGACGCCTGGGACATCGAGGGGGATGCGCCGGAGCTGGCGGATCTGCGGTGGCTGATGGTGACGGGTGAGGCGCTGCCCGCGGATCTGTGCCGGCGCTGGCACGAGCGGTATCCGCGTGTGCCGCTGATGAACGCCTATGGTCCGACGGAGTGCTCGGACGACGTGACCCACGCGGTGATCCGGGCGGGTGAGGAGCTGGGGGCCCGCGTCCCGATCGGTTCGGCTGTGCGCAACACGCGGTTGTATGTCCTGTCGGACGAGTTGCAGCCGGTTCCGGTGGGTGTGCCGGGTGAGCTGTATGTGGGTGGCGCGGGTGTCGGCCGGGGATATCTGCACGATCCGGCGCGTACGGCGGGTACGTTCCTGGCCGATCCGTTCGGTCCCGCGGGGACGCGGATGTACCGGACCGGGGACCGGGTCCTCCAGCGTCCCGACGGGCAGTTGGAGTTCATCGAGCGACGCGACCACCAGGTCAAGATCCGCGGCAGGCGGGTCGAGACGGGCGAGATCGAGGCCGTCATCCGGAACCTGGACGCGGTCACGGACGCCGCGGTCGCCGTCCTGCCCGACGCGTCCGGCAACCCGCGCCTCGTCGGCTACCTCACCGGCCCGGGGGTGGACGCCGCCCGCATCCGTGCCGAGCTGGCCCAGCTACTGCCGGCGTACATGATTCCGGCGTCGTGGCTGGTGCTGGAGGCGCTGCCGCTGACGCCCAACGGCAAGCTGGACCGCAAGGCGCTGCCGCAGCCGGCCCTGGCCGGTCAGGAGACCAGGCGGGCCGCGGCCGATGACCGCGAGCGGGTGCTCACGGACATCTTCGCCGATGTCCTCGGGGTCAGCGAGGTCGGCGTCGACGAGGACTTCTTCGCGCTCGGCGGTGACAGCATCCGGTCGATCCAGGTGGTCAGCCGGGCCCGTGCCGCCGGACTCGCCCTGACCACCCGCGACGTCTTCGAACAGCGCACCGTCACCGACCTCGCCCGGACCGCGACCGAGGCGTCCGCCGACGAGACCGCCGCCGCACCCGAGGCCGCCGACGCCCTCATCACCCTCTCCGCCGACGAACTCGCCGACCTGGAACTCGAGTTGAGTGAGGACCTGTCGTGACCGACACCAGCACCGGGTCGAGAATCAGTGCGGTCCTGCCGCTCTCGCCGCTGCAGCAGGGGCTGCTCTTCCTGTCCTCGTACGACCGCACGGCGACCGACCACTACGTCCTGCAGTTCACCGCGGACATCGAGGGTGACGGCACGGACCTGGAACGCAGGCTGCGGGCCGCCTCCGCCGCGCTGCTGCGCCGGCACCCGAACCTGCGGGCCTGCTTCCGGCACCGCAAGAACGGCGAGCCGGTGCAGCTCGTCCTGCGCGCGGACGACGTCGAACCCGACTGGGCGCTGCACGACCTCACCCACCTGCCCGCGGGGGAACGGCCGGCCGCGGCGGACCGGCTCGCGCGGGAGGACCGGCGGCGCCGGATCGACCCGGCCCGGCCGCCGCTCATGCGGTTCGCCCTCGTCCGGCTCGGCGAGCGCAGCCACCGGCTGGTGTGGTCCGTGCACCACATCCTCGTCGACGGCTGGTCCCTGCCCCTCGCGGTACGCGAACTGACCCTGCTGGCCGGGGAACCGGGCACTCCCGCCCGGACGGACGCGAGGGACGGCACGGCCGCCGACACCGACACCGGACAGGACCGCGATCCGCTGCCCGCGCCCGCGCCGTTCGGCTCCTTCCTGGCCTGGCTGGGCACCCGCGACAGGACCGCGGCGCGGGCCGCCTGGGCCGAGCTGTTGCGAGGCCTCGACGGCCCCGTCCGGGTCGCCCCGGACGCCACCGGCACCGGGGAGCCGCCCGCCGAGGCCGAGGCCGTGCTGCCCCGCGCGCACACCGCCGCGCTGCTCGGCTGGGGCAGGGCACAGGGACTCACCCTCAACTCCGTCGTACAGGGCTGCTGGGCGCTGTTGCTCGGCCGGCTCACCGGCCGCGAGGACGTCGTCTTCGGCGCCGTCACCTCCGGGCGGCCCGCCGAGGTCCCCGACGTCGAGTCCATGATCGGGCTGTTCGCCAACACGCTGCCCGTACGGGCCGACGTACGGCCGGAACGGCCCGCGAGCGAACTGTTCCGGGGACTCGCCCGGCAGCAGGTCGCGATGATGCCGCACGAGCATCTGCCGCTGGCCGAGGTGCAGGCCGCCTGCGGCATCCAGGGGGAACTCTTCGACGCCGTACTCGCCTTCCAGAACTACCCGCTCGACGAGGAGGAACTGCGCCGGCACTCCGGGGGCACCGTCTCCGCCGCCCGGGTGCACGCGGCCACGCACTACCCCCTGCACCTCACCGTGCTGCCCGGCGACAGCCTGCGGCTGCGGCTGTCGTACCGGGCGTCGCCGCCGGGGGATGGCCTCGGTGCCGCGCGGGGCCTGCTGGACCGGCTGGTGCGCATCCTCGGTGAGGTGGCCGACACCCCGGACGCGCCCCTCGCCCACCTCGGCGCCCTCACCCCGGCCGAGGAGCACCGCATCCTCACCGAGTGGAGCAGCCCGCACCCCACGGCCCCGCTCGCCGACAACCCGACCACCCTCGACGAGACCGGTGGCCGGTCGGACACCATTCCCGGCCTCTTCGCCGGCCAGGTCGCCCGTACGCCCGACGCCGTGGCCGTCACCGGGCCCGGTGGGGTGCGGCTCACCTACCGTGAGCTGGACGAGCGGTCCGACCGGCTGGCCCGGGTGGTCGCCGGGCACGGGGCCGGGCCGGAGTGCCTCGTGGCCGTCGCCCTGCCGCGCGGTGCCGAGCTGATCGTCGCGGTCCTCGCCGTGCTCAAGGCCGGCGCCGCCTATCTGCCGCTGGAGCCCACGCACCCGGCCGAGCGCCTCGCCCACACCCTGCGGGACGCCCGCCCCGCGCTGTTGCTCACCACCACGGACACCCGGCTGCCCGCCCCGGCGGCGGACCACCCCGGCCCGCTCCGCATCGACCTCGACACGGACGCCGTCGACGCCGCGCCGGCCACCGCGCCCCCGCCCGTTCTCACCCCCGACCACCCGGCCTACGTCATCTACACCTCGGGTTCCACCGGCCGGCCCAAGGGCGTCGTCGTCCCGCACCGGAACGTCGTCCGGCTGCTGGACCGTACCGACCGGTGGTTCCGCTTCGGCCCGGACGACGTGTGGACCCTCTTCCACTCCATCGCCTTCGACTTCACCGTGTGGGAGCTGTGGGGCGCACTGCTGTACGGCGGGCGCCTGGTCGTCGTCCCGCACGGCGTCGCCCGCTCACCGGACGCCTTCCTGGACCTGCTGGCGGCCGAGCGGGTCACCGTGCTGAACCAGACGCCGTCCGCCTTCTACCAACTGATGCGCGCCGACGCCGACCGCCCGCGCGAGCTGGCGCTGCGGCACGTCGTGTTCGGCGGCGAGGCGCTGGACGTCGGCCGGCTCACCGACTGGTACGCCCGGCATCCGCACACCCCGCGCCTGGTCAACATGTACGGCATCACGGAGACCACCGTGCACGTGTCGTACCAGGAACTGGACCGGGAGCCGGCCGCGGCCGGCGGGGGCGGTGCCATCGGGCGGGCGATACCCGACCTGCGGGTGTACGTCCTGGACAGCGCGCTGCGGCCGGTGCCCGCCGGGGTGCCCGGTGAGCTGTACGTGGCCGGTCCCGGCCTGGCCCGCGGCTACCTGGGCCGGTCCGCGCTCACCGCCGGACGGTTCGTGGCCTGCCCGTACGGGGCGCCCGGCGAGCGGATGTACCGCACCGGTGACCTCGCCCGCTGGCGGCCCGACGGCACCCTCACCTACCTGGGCCGCGCCGACGAACAGGTCCAGCTACGCGGGTTCCGCATCGAACTCGGGGAGATCGCCACCGTCCTCGGCCGGCACCCCCGGCTCGCCGAGGTGGCCGTGGTGGCCCGCGAGGACCGACCCGGCGACCCACGCCTGGTCGCCTACGTCGTCCCACACGAGCCGGCCACCGTCCCGCACGGACCGGACGCCGTCCCGCAGGGACCGGATGCCACCCCGCACCAGCCGGATGCCACCCCGCACCAGCCGGATGCCACCCCGCACCAGCCGGATGCCGCCCCGCACCAGCCGGACGCCGTCCCGCACCGGTCCGGCGTCGTCCCGCACGAGCCGGACGGCGGGCTGTCCGACCGCGAACTGGGCGCCGAACTGCGGGCGTTCGCCGCCGAGCGGCTGCCCGACTACATGGTGCCCGCCGCCGTCGTACGGCTGCCGGCCCTCCCCCTGACCGCCAACGGCAAGCTCGACCGGCGAGCCCTGCCCGCACCCGCGTACACCACCTCCGCCCGCGCCCCCCGCACCCGCGAGGAGGGCGCCCTGTGCGCGGTGTTCGCCGCGGTCCTCGGGCTCGAACGCGTCGGAGCGGACGACGACTTCTTCGCCCTCGGCGGCCACTCGCTGCTCGCCACCCGCATCGTCAACCGGGTCCGCGCCGAACTCGGCGCGGAACTGGAGGTCCGCGACCTGTTCGAGGCGCCCAGCCCGGCCGCGCTCGCCGGCCGGCTGCGCGCCGCCGCGCCGGACCGGCCCGCGCTGACCGCCCGGCCGCGCCCGGCGGCCGTCCCCCTGTCCTACGCCCAGCAGCGCCTGTGGTTCATCGAGCGGCTCGGCGCGCCCGGCGGGCTCTACGTCATCCCCCTCGCGGTCCGGCTCACCGGCCCGCTCGACGTCCCCGCGCTCCACGCGGCGCTGCGCGACCTCGTCGCCCGCCACGAGGCGCTGCGGACCGTGTTCCCGGCGCGCACCGGCCCCGGTGCCGCCGCCGGCCCCGGTGCCGGTCCGGTGGGGAGCGTCGGCCCGGCCGAGCAGCGCGTGCTCGCGCCGGCCGACGCCCCCGTGCCCCTGCCCGCCGACCGCGTCACGGAGGCCGGGCTGCCCGCGGCCCTGGCCGCGGAGGTGGCCCGCGGTTTCGACCTGGAGACCGAGCTCCCGCTGCGGGCCCGGCTGTTCACGCTCGGCCCCGACGCGCACGTCCTGCTGCTCGTCCTGCACCACATCGCCGGCGACCGCTGGTCCCTCACCCCGCTGGTCCGGGACCTGACCGACGCCTACGCGGCCCGCAGCGCCGGCCACGCGCCCGCGCCGGCGCCGCTGCCGGTGACGTACACCGACTTCACGCTCTGGCAGCGCGACCTCCTCGGCGACGAGGACCGGCCGCACAGTGAACTCACCCGCCAGCTCGCGTACTGGACGGCGGCCCTCGACGGGCTGCCCGAGGAGCTGGCGCTGCCCCGGGACTTCCCGCGCGGCGCCCGCACCAGCCACCGGGGCGGCACCGTGCGCGCCACCCTGTCCGAGCGGCTCACCGCCGGGCTGCGGCGGCGCGCCGCCGAGTGGAACGCCAGCCCGTTCATGGTGCTCCAGGCGGCCCTGGCCGCCCTGCTCACCCGGCTCGGCGCGGGCACCGACATCCCGCTCGGCACGCCCGTGGCGGGCCGCGGCGACGAACGGCTCCACGACGTCGTCGGCATGTTCGTCAACACCCTCGTGCTGCGCACCGACACCTCCGGCGACCCCGGCCTGCGCGACCTCGTGGAGCGGGTGCGCGAGGGGGACCTGGCCGCCTACCGGTACCAGGACGTGCCGTTCGAGAAGCTGGTGGAGGTCCTCGCCCCGGAGCGCTCGATGGCCCGGCACCCGCTGTTCCAGGTGATGTTCGCCTTCCAGCAGGAGACGCCCGCCATGCCCGCCGGCCCCGCCGGGCTCACGGTACGGCCCGAGGAGGTGCCGTCGGCCACCGCCAAATGGGACCTGTTCTTCCAGTTCTCCGAGGCGGGCCCGCGCGTGGAACTGGCCCTGGAGTACAGCGCCGACCTGTTCGCGTCCGGCACCGCCCGGCGCATCGCCGACGCCTGCGTCCGGCTGCTCGGCGCCGCGCTGGCCGACCCCGGGCGCCCGCTGTCCCGGCTGGACCTGCTCGGCGCCGACGAGCGGGACGCCCTCCTGGCCCGCGGCACCCGCCGCACCGGCACCCCGGCCACCACGGTCACCGCACTCGCGGCCCGGCGGGCCGCCGCCACCCCGGACGCCGTCGCCCTGGTCCACCGGGACGCGGCCGGCCGCCTCACCCGCACCGGCCACGGCGAACTGCACCGCGCCGCCGGCCGGCTGGCCCACCTGCTGGCCGCCCGGGGCGTCGGCCGCGGCGACCTGGTCGCGCTCTGCCTGGAACGCGGCCCGGACACCGTGACCGCGCTGCTCGCCATCGCCCAGACCGGCGCCGCCTACCTGCCCCTGGACCCCGCCTACCCGGCCGAGCGGATGCGGGACATGCTCACCGACGCCGGGGCCCGGCTGCTGCTCACCCAGGACTCCCTGGCCGCCCGCTGCGCCGAGGCCGCCGGACCCGGCACCGAGCCGCTCGTCCTGGACGCGCCCGCCACCCGGGCCGCCCTGGCCGCCCTGCCCGGCCACGCGCCGGACGTGCCCGCACCCCGCCCCGACGACCTGCTCTACGTCATCTACACCTCCGGCTCCACCGGCCGCCCCAAGGGCGTCGCCGTCACCCACCGGGCCGCCGTACGCCTCGTGCACGGGCTGCCCGAGCTGGAGTTCACCCCCGACGACACGTTCCTGTACTTCGCGCCGGTCGCGTTCGACGCGTCCACCTTCGAGATCTGGGCGCCGCTCGTGCACGGCGCCCGGCTCGCCGTCTGCCCGCCGGGGCCGGCCGACCCCGAGGCGCTCGGCGCGTTCCTGCGGGAGGCCGGGGTGACCGTCGCCTTCCTCACCACCCAGTTCGTCAACGCCGTCGCCGACACCCGGCCGCGCGCCCTGGCCCCGCTGCGGGCCCTGCTCACCGGCGGCGAGGCACACTCCCGGGACCATCTGGACCGGCTGCGGGCCGCCCTGCCGGACACCACCGTGTACAACGTGTACGGCCCGACGGAGACCACCACCTTCGCCACCCTCCAGGACACCGCGGACGCCACGGACGCCCCGGTGGGCGTCCCCGTCGGCCTGCCCGTCGGCGACACCTGTGCCTACGTCCTCGACGAGGCCCTGCGGCCGGCGCCGCAGGGCGTGGTCGGCGAGCTGTACCTGGCCGGTCCCGGCCTGGCCCGCGGCTATCTGGGCCGGCCCGCACTGACCGCCGAGCGGTTCACCGCCTGCCCGTACGGGGAGCCCGGCGCGCGCATGTACCGCACCGGCGACCTGGTCCGCTGGGACGTCCGCGGCCGGCTCGACTACGTGGGCCGCGCCGACCAGCAGGTGAAGATCCGCGGCTACCGCATCGAACCCGGCGAGATCGAACGCCGCCTCACGGCCCACCCGGCGGTCGCCCGGGCCGCCGTCATCGTCGCCGGTGGCCCCGGCGCCCCCGCCGGCCGGCAGCTCGTCGCCTACGTGGTCCCCGCGCCCGGCGGTTCCGCACCCGGGCCCGAGGAACTGCGCCGGCACCTGTCGCGGGCGCTGCCCCCGTACATGGTCCCGGGCGCGTACGTGCCGCTGCCGGACCTGCCGAGGACCGTCAACGGCAAGCTCGACGTGGCCGCCCTGCCGCCCGCCCCGGACCGCCCCGCCGGTCCCGCCGCCCGTGCGCCCCGTACCGATGCCGAACGACTGCTGTGCGCGGCCGTCACCGAGGTGCTCGGCGTGCCGGCCGGCCCGGACGACGCGTTCTTCACGCTCGGCGGGGACAGCCTGAAGGCGATCCGGCTGGTCAACGCCGCCGCCCGCGCCGGGCTGCGGATCGGCCTCGCCGCCGTCTTCGAACACCGCACGCTGGAGTCGCTGGCCGCGAGCGCCGACGCCGACGGCGGCACCGTCGACCTGCTCGGACCCGTGCTGCCCCTGCGCACCGCCGGCAGCCGGCCGCCGCTGTTCTGCGTGCACGGCGGGCTCGGCTTCGGCATCCCGTTCGCGGCGCTCGCCGAACACCTGGACCCCCAACAGCCCGTGCACGCCCTCCAGGCCCGCGGCCTCGACGGCACCGGCCCGCTGCCCGGCACCGTCACCGAGGTCGCGGCCGACTACCTGACCCGGATCCGGGCCGTCCAGCCGCACGGCCCGTACCACCTGCTGGGCTGGTCCTACGGCGGCATCGTCGCCCACGAGATCGCGGTCCGGCTGCACGCGGCCGGCGAGGAGGTCGCCTACCTCGCCAACCTGGACGCCTATCCCCACGACGGGCGCGGCGTCCACCCCACCGACGCGGAGTTCCTCGCCGACTTCCTCACCGAGGCCGGCGTCGACGCCACCGGCCCGGACCGGCTCGACCCGCCGGCCGTCGCCGCCCACCTCCAGCGCACCGGCGGCCCGCTCGCCGGCCTGGGCCGGGCCACCCTGGAGCGGCTGCTCGCCGTCATGCGCAACCACCTCGACCTGGTCCAGCGGCACACCCCCAGCCGCTTCGACGGCTGCCCGATGACGCTGTTCCTGGCCGCCGACGGGCTCACCGGGGAGGAACGCGCTCTGAAGGCCAAGAGCTGGGAGCCGTACCTGGACCGGCCCGCCGAGATCCACGAGGTGCCCTGCGGCCACCAGCGGATGCTGCGGCCGGCCCCGGCCGCGCTCATCGGCGCCGCCGTGGAACACCGGCTGCGCGCCCTGGCCGCCACCCGCTGACCCTGCCGCCGACCGTCCCACCCACCGTCCGAGATCAGGAGACCCGCCATGGCCAATCCCTTCGACAACGAAGACGGCACCTTCCTCGTCCTCGTCAACGACGAGGGGCAGCACTCCCTGTGGCCGTCCTTCGCCGCGGTGCCCGACGGCTGGCGCGTGGCCCTGGACGCCACCGACCGCGCCACCGCCGTCGCCCACGTGGAGAGCCACTGGACCGACATGCGCCCGCTCAGCCTCCAGCGGCAGGCGGACTGACCGTGGCCGTGTCCGACACCGCGATCCTCGCCGAGGGGCTCAGCAAGACCTACCGCACCCACACCGCGCTGCACGGCATCGACCTGGCGGTGCCCGCCGGCACCGTGCTGGGGGTCCTCGGACCCAACGGCGCGGGCAAGACCACCACCGTCCGCATCCTCGCCACCCTGGACCAGCCGTCCGGCGGGCGGGCCGTCGTCGCCGGGTACGACGTGCTGCGCGAGGGCCGCGAGGTGCGCCGGCGCATCGGCCTGGCCGGGCAGTACGCCGCCGTCGACGAACTCCTCACCGGGCGGGAGAACCTCGTCCTGCTCGCCCGGCTGCTCAGGTTCGGGCGGCGCGGCGCCGTCCGCCGGGCCGCCGAACTGCTGGACCGGTTCGAGCTGACCGAGGCCGCCGACCGGCCCGCGGGCACCTACTCGGGCGGCATGCGCCGCCGGCTCGACCTGGCCACCTGCGTCCTCGGCGACCCCGAGGTGCTGTTCCTGGACGAACCCACCACCGGCCTCGACCCGGCCAGCCGCAACGTCCTGTGGGACGTGGTCCGCGACCTGGCCGCCGGTGGCGTGACCATCCTGCTCACCACCCAGTACCTGGAGGAGGCCGACCAGCTCGCCGACCGCGTCGCCGTCATCGACGCCGGCCGGGTCATCGCCGAAGGCACCCCGGACGCCCTGAAACGGCAGGTCGGCACCGACCGGCTGGAGGTGACCGTGGCCCGCCCCGAGCACCTCGCCGACGCCGCCGCCGCACTGGCCGTGCTCGGCGGCCCGGCCCCCGTCACCGACGAGGCCGCCCGCCGGGTCTCCGTACAGCTCGGCGCGGACGGCCTGGACGACCTGGCCCGCGCCGCGCAGGCCCTGCGCGACAAGGGCGTGCCCACCGTCGACTTCGAACTGCGCAAGCCCACGCTCGACGACGTCTTCTTCGACCTCACGGGTACGGGCCGGAAAGAGGAGCCCCAGTGACGGCCACGGCCACCACCCCGACCGCCACCGAACGGCCGGCCGCCCGCCCCGGGCCGGCCGGCCCCGTCCGCGGCCACCTCGGCGACACGCTCGCCCTGGCCGGCCGCCACCTGACCCACCTGCGCCGCTCACCGGGCCGGCTGGTGCTGGTCACCATGAACCCGCTGGTGATGCTGATCGCCGTCGGCTATCTGTTCCGCAGCTCGATGCACATCCCCGGCGGCGTCGCCTACGAGGACTTCATCATGGCCGGCATCGCCATCCAGGTCGGCCTGACCGGGGTCGGCCCCACCGCCATCGGGGTCGCCCTGGACCTGCGGCACGGACTGGTCGACCGGTTCCGTTCGCTGCCGATCGCCCCGTCGTCCGTGCTCCTCGGCCGCACCCTGTCCGACCTGCTCGTCGGCGCCGTCAGCCTGACCGCGGTCAGCCTCGTCGGGCTCGGCGTGGGCTGGCGCCCGCACGAGGGCCCGCTGCGCACCGCCGCCGGCTTCGGCGTGCTGCTCGCCTTCGTGTACGTGATGACGTGGGTCGGCATCCTGCTCGGCACCACCCAGCGCAACGTCGAGGCCATCGACGGCACCGGCGCCCTGGTGCTGGTCATCCTCAGCTTCCTGTCCAACGCCTACGTGCCCGTCAGCGGCCTGCCCGGCTGGCTGCGCCCCGTCGCCGAGTGGAACCCCGTCACCTCGGTCGTCACCACCTGCCGGCAACTGTGGGGCAACGATCCCGGGGTGGCGGCCTCCGGTGGCTTCCCCACGCACCACCCGGGCCTGGTGAGCGCCGTGACACTGACGGCGCTGCTGCTCGCCGCGGTGTGGGGCAGCGTCCGCGGATTCCGCCGCGCGGGCAGCCGCTGACATCGGCGGATCCGTCGGGCAACCGTCGTCAGCGGTCCGTCAGTTGACGGTCACTGGGCAGTCATCGGCGCTGACTAGGTTTCTGACCGAGCCGCTTCGCTGCCCCTTCTTCCGCGCAGCCGCACCGCTCGTCCGCACCGCTTCTCCCGCCTTCTTCCGGCGTCACCGACCGGCAATTTCGAAAACGGAGGACCGAGCCATGACCACGGCCGCTCCCGAGCGCCTCACCCGTATCCGGGAAATCATCGCCGAGAACATCGACGTCGACCCCGAGCGTCTTTCCGACACGGCGCTCTTCATCGACGAACTCGGCGCCGACAGCCTGAAGCTGATCGACGTCCTCAGCGCGCTGGAGATGGAGTACTCCATCGTCATCGACATGAACGAACTGCCGAACATGGTCAACGTCGAGGCCACCTACCGGGTCGCCGCCGCAGCCGCCGGCTGGTGACGCCGATGTCCACAGAGCAGTCCACGGACCGGCCCGGCCACCGGCGGGTCGTCGTCACCGGCTTCGGGGTGATCTCCAGCATCGGCACCGGGGTCGAGGAGTACACCGCGGGCCTGCGGGCCGGCCGGTCCGGCGCCCGGCCGATCACCCGCTTCGACACCGAGGGCTTCGGGCAGAACACCGCCTGCGAGGTCCCCGACTTCGAGCCGGAGCGCTGGATCCGCAACCTGCCCCTCGACCACGTGGGCCGCGCCGGCCAGTTCGCCGTCGCCGCGGCCCGCATGGCCGTCGAGGACGCCGGGCTGGACGAGGCCGCCCTCGCCGACCGGGCCGCCGTCATCACCGTCGGCACCACCGACGGCGAGTCCCACGACATCGCCGTCCTGCTGGAGCAGGAACTCGCCGCCGGTGACCCGGAGGCGATGGACCCGGTCCGCGCCCGCCGCATCAACGCCGGCCGGCTGTCCACCGCGATCGCCCGGGAACTGCGCATGCCGAACGTGGAGGCGACCACCGTCACCACCGCGTGCGCAGCCGGGAACTACTCGATCGGCTACGGCCTGGACGCCATCCGCTCCGGCGACGTCGACCTGGCGCTGTGCGGCGGCGCGGACGCCGTCAACCGCAAGGCGTTCGCCCTGTTCAAGCGGTTCGGGGCGCTCAGCCCGGACGTGGTGCGGCCCTTCGACAAGGACCGCCAGGGCATCCTCACCGGCGAGGGCGCCGGCATCCTCGTCATGGAGAGCCTGGAGTCGGCCCTGGCCCGCGGCGCGCGCATCCACGCCGAGGTCCTCGGCTACGGCCTGAGCTGCGACGCCGCCCACCCCACCGCACCCGACCGGGAGGGCATCGCCCGGGGCATCCGGCTCGCCCTGGACGACGCGGGCGTCAAGGAGCGGGAGGTCGACTTCATCTCCGCCCACGGCACCGGAACCCGGGCCAACGACAGCACCGAGACCGCGGCCATCCTCGACGTGTACGGGGACGCCCCGCCGCGCACGGTCGCCGTGAAGTCGATGCTGGGCCACTCGATGGGAGCCGCCAGCGCGCTCGGCGCGATCGCCTGCGGCCTCGCCATCGAGCACGGGTTCATCCCGCCCACCATCAACCACCGCGAGACCGACCCGGAGTGCCCCCTCGACGTCGTACCCAACAAGGCGGTCGAGGCCGACGTACGGATCGTGCAGAACAACTCGAGTGCCTTCGCCGGCAACAACGCCGTGCTGATCCTGGGCACCTACGGGGAGAAGGTACGGCCATGAGCAACGCAACTGCCGTCCCGCGGGCCGCGCTGCCCCCGGACACGCCCGTCATCACCGGCTGGTCGGCGGTGTCGCCGTACGGCGTGGGCCGTGCGGCGTTCGCGGCCGGCGTGCGCGCCGGAGCGAAGACGGCGGTGAAGGCGGACGCCGGTCTCGGCACCCTGCCGTCGCCGGAGGTGTGCACCGTGCCCGGCTTCGACATCCAGGAGCTGCTCGGCAAGCGCGGCACCGCCAAGATGGACCGGCTCACCGCGCTCGCCCTGGTCGCCTCCGACGGGCTGCTGCGCGACGCCGACGGCGCGCCCGCGGTCGCCACCGACGACCGCACCGGCGTCGTCCTCGGCATCACCATGGGCAGCCTGGAGAACGTCACCGACTTCCTGCGCCAGTCGTACACCAACGAGCGGCCCTTCTACGTCGACGCGGGCCGCATCCCGTTCGGCAGCCTCAACCACGCCGCCGGCGCCTGCGCCATCCGGCACGGACTGAAGGGCCCCAACACCACCGTCGCGGGCGGCCGGGCCTCCGGACTGCTCGCCCTGAACTACGCCCGCCGGCTGCTCGCCCAGGGCCGGGCCACCAAGTACGTGGCCGGCTCGGCGGAGGAGTTCTCCGCCGCGCACGCCTGGTACGAGGCGACCGCCGCCCCGCCCGGCGACCCGGCGCCGCTGCTCGGCGAGGGCTGCGGACTGTTCCTCGTCGAGCCGGCCGGTCGCGCCGAACGCCCGCCGCTGGCGGCCGTGCTGGCCATCGAGACCCGCGTCGACATCGACGACGACCCGTTCGCCGCGGTCGGCGCCTGCGCCCGCCGCGCCCTGGAGCGGGCCGGGGTCGGCGCCGACGAGGTCTGGGCGGCCGTACCCTGCGCGGCGCCGAGCGCCGCCGGCCGGGCCGAGCACGAGGCGCTCGCCGCGCTGGTGCCGGCCGCGGCACTGGGCCGGGTGCCGTCGATGGAACTGCTCGGCGACACCAGCGCCGCCTCCGCGTCCTTCCAGATCGCGGCGGTGCTGTCCGTCGCCGCGGCCGAACCGGACTCCCGGGGCCGGACCGCGCTGGTGACCGCCGTGGACCGGGACGGCGCCGTGGCCGCGGCCGTGCTGCGACTGCTCGGGGAGGACGCGTGACAGCCCTGGTCAGCGGCGGTTCCCGGGGGATCGGCCGGGCCGTCGTCCTGCGGCTCGCGCAGGACGGTCACGACGTGTCGTTCTGCTACCGCTCCCGGCAGGACGCCGCAGAGGAACTCGCCAAGGAGGCCGCCGAGGCGGGCACCCGGGTGCTCGCCGTGCGCTGCGACGTGGCCGACCCGGCGGACGTACGCGAGTGGTACACGCGCACCGAAGCCGAACTCGGTCCCGTCGACGCCGTCGTCACCTCCGCGGGCATCACCCGCGACCGGCCGCTGGTGCTGATGGGCCAGGACGACTGGGACGGGGTGCTGCGCACCAACCTCGACGGCGTCTACCACGTGTGCCGGTCCGCCGCGTTCTCCATGAGCAAGCGCCGCACCGGCGTCATCGTCAACCTGTCCTCCGTGGCGGGGATCCACGGCAACACGGGCCAGGCCAACTACGCGGCGTCCAAGGCCGGGATCATCGGCTTCACCAAGTCCCTCGCCCGGGAGCTGGGCCCGCGGGGCGTGCGCGCCAACGTCGTCGCCCCGGGCCTGATCGAGACCGACATGGTCGGCGGCATGCCTCAGGCGGCCCGCGAACGCCAACTGAAGAGCGTGCCGCTCGGCCGGCTCGGCCGCGCCCAGGAGGTGGCCGACCTGGTGTCGTTCCTGGTGTCCGACCGGGCCGCGTACATCACCGGGTCGGTCGTGGAGATCCACGGGGGCGGCGTCTTCTGATGGGGGAGCAGCTGCGGGGCACGGGGGCAGGGCCGGCGGAGCAGCGGTACGACGCCGTGGTCGTCGGCAGCGGTGTCGGCGGCCTGGTGACGGCCGGCTATCTGGCCGCCGACGGCCGCCGGGTCCTCGTCCTGGAACAGCACGACGTGGCGGGCGGCAACGCCCACGTCTTCCGCCGCCGGCGCAGGTACGAGTTCGACGTGGGCACGCACTACCTCGGCGACTGCGGCCCGGACGGCCTGCTGCCCTCCGTCCTGTCCGGCCTGGGCGTCGCCGGCCGGGTGCGGTTCCGGCCGCTGGACAACGTGGGCGGCTTCGACCGGATCATCACGCCGACCGCCCTGGTCGACGTGCCGGCCGGCTGGGACCGCTACCGGGACCGCCTCGCCGCGGCCCTGCCCGCCGAGGCCGACGCCGTGCACCGCTTCGTCGACCTCGCCACGGCCGTGGCCGGCGCCGGCCGGGCCAGCCTGCTCGGCACCCCGATGGTCGAGCTGTTCCGCCGGTCGCCGCAGACCATGCGCTGGAACCGGCGCACACTGGGCCAGGCCCTGGACCACTGCGGGCTGTCCGCCCGGGGCCGCACCCTGCTCGCCGCGCAGGCCGGCAACTACGGCGCCATGCCGGACGACGTCGGCCTCGCCGAACACGTCACGATGATGGACCACTACCTGCGCGGCGCCTACTACCCCGAGGGCGGCGGCCAGGCCCTCGTCGCCGCGTTCGTGGAGGCCCTGGAGGCGTACGGCGGCGAACTGCGCACCCGCTGCGAGGCACGGCGCATCCTGATCGAGAAAGGTCGCGCCACCGGGGTCGAACTCACCGACGGCACCCGCGTCCTGGCCCCGCTGGTGGTGTCCAACGCCGACTACCGCAGCACCGTCCTCGACCTGTGCGGCGGCGAGGAGGCCTTCCCCGCCGACCTGGTCGCCCGGACCCGTGCGGCCACCATGCGGGACGCGGTCGTCGCGGTGTACGTCGCCCTGGACACCGAGCTGCCCGACCTGCCCAACGCCAACATCTGGTGGCACGCCACCGACGACATGGAGGGCGCGCACGCCGAGATGCTGGACCACTACGCCCGCACCGGCACCCTGGACCGCATCCCCCAGCTCGCCTTCTCCTTCGCCTCCGTGAAGGACGCCGGCTCGCCCGCGGTGTGCCCGCCGGGGCACAGCAACTTCCAGCTCATGACGATCCTGCCGTCGGGGGAGGGGTTCTGGGGCACCGGTGGCGGCCCCCTCGCGGGCGGGCCGTACCGCCGCCGCCCCGCCTACCTGGCCCGCAAGCGGGAGGTCACCGAGCTGGTCCTGGACGCCGCCGAACAGGTCCTCGGCCCCTTCCGGGACCGCATCACCCACGTCGAGACGGCCACCCCGCTCACCAACGAGCGCTACATCCGCGCCAGCGGCGGGACGCCGTACGGCATGGCGACCTGGGGCGCGGGGCGGCAGCGGCCCGATGTGCGCACCGAGGTCGAGGGGCTGTACGTGGTCGGGCAGAACACCCGGCACGGCAGCGGCATGGCCGGGGTCGCCGCCGGCGGCATGGCCGCGGTCTCCCACATCCTGGGCCGGCCCCTGCTCTCCGAGGTGTTCGCCGGCACGGTGCTCGGCGACCCGGCCCGGCTGCCCCGGCGCGAGGCCGGCTGGGACCCGCTGCGGGTGTCGCGGGGACGGGCCCGGCAGCACGCCAAGGGCCTGGCCCGCATCGGCTGACCGAGCCACGCACCGGCCCGGCCCGCACCGGCCGGGCGTTCCACCACCGGCCCGGCTCGCACCGGCCGGCCGAGCGGCCCGCCACCGCCGGTTCGCGTACCGGCCGGTCCCCACCCTCCCGTACTCGCATCGGAGCAGTGTTCCCATGACCCCACAGGTGTCCCAGGTCCCGTCCTTCTCCGTGATCTCCGGTGCCCAGGTGCACCAGGTGCTCGACGGCGCCGAGGACGAGGTCGTCTCGACGGTCGAGGCCGCCTACCGGCTGCACGGCGAGGCGCGGACCGTCAACCCGGACTCGTATTTCCTGCGCTTCCCGGACCGGCCGTCCTCCCGGATCATCGCGCTGCCCGCCTCGGTGGGCGGCGACGTCGACGTGCACGGCATCAAGTGGATCTCCAGCTTCCCGGAGAACGTGGCCACCGGCCTGCCGCGCGCCTCGGCCGTCCTCGTCCTCAACGACGCGGCGAACGGCTACCCGTTCGCCTGCCTGGAGTCCTCCATCATCAGCGCCGCGCGCACCGCCGCCTCCGCGGCCCTCGCCGCCGACCGGATCAGCCGGGCGCGCGGCACCCGGCCCACCCGGGTCGGCTTCTTCGGCACCGGCCTGATCGCCCGCTATCTGCACACCTACCTGGCGGCCACCGGCTTCGCCTTCGACGCCGTCGGCGTGCACGACCTGTCCGCCGAGCACGCCGAGGGTTTCACCGGGTACCTGCGGCGCGCGGCCGGGGACGGGGTGGAGGTCACCGTGTACGACAAGCCGGAGGACCTGATCCGCTCCAGCGACCTCGTCGTGTTCGCCACCGTCGCCGGCGAGCCCCACGTGAGTGATCCCGGATGGTTCACGCACAACCCGCTGGTGCTGCACGTGTCGCTGCGCGACCTGGCCCCCGAGGTCATCCTGACCGCGTGGAACGCGGTCGACGACATCGACCACTGCCTGAAGGCCGGCACCTCGCCGCATCTGGCCGAACAGCTCACCGGCAGCCGGGAGTTCCTCGCCGGCACCCTGTACGACGTACTGACCGGCGCCATCACCCCGCCCGCCGACCGGCCGGTGGTCTTCTCGCCGTTCGGGCTCGGCGTGCTCGACCTGGCGGTGGCCAAGTACGTCTACGACCGGGTCCGCGACACCGGCGAACTGCACACCGTGCCCGGCTTCTTCCACGAGCTGAAGCGCTACGGCTGACCTCGTGCGCGCCGGAGCCGGCCCGGCCCGGCGCGCACTGACGAACGGATGACGACCCGCTGACCGAACGGCCGCGCGGCGGGCGACCGCCTTGTCCGGCCCTTCGGCAGCCGCACAGAATCGACGCCATGAGATCTTTCGCCACTCTGGACGAGTTCTCCGCCGCCGTCGGCGAACACCTGGGCCACAGCCCGTGGTCGCGGGTGACCCAGGAGCAGGTGGACCAGTTCGCGGGCGCCACCGGCGACCTCCAGTGGATCCACACCGACCCGGAACGCGCGGCGACCGGCCCGTTCGGCGGAACCATCCTGCACGGCTACATGACCCTGGCCCTGCTGCCCACCATGATGCGGGCCATCTTCGACATCGAGAAGATGGAGATGGGCGTCAACTTCGGCCTGGACAAGGTGCGTTTCCCGCACCCGGTGCCGGTCGGCTCCCGGGTGCGCGGCGGCGCGAAGCTCACCGGGGTGCGGGAGACGCCCGTCGGCCATCTGGCCGCCGTCCGGATGACGGTGGAGGTCGAGGGGCAGCCCCGGGCCGCCTGCGTGGCCGACACCCTGTCGTTGTTCGTCGGCCCCTGACGGACGCGGCGTCGAAAAGACCGCACTGAACCGGGGTTCGCGTCGCGAAAGTTCGGACGGAGCGTCAAGAGGGGGGTTTTCACCACCGATTTCGCCACCCCTCCGCCACCACAATGAGGGGGCGGGCGCTTCGGCCCACGACGAACGTACGACACCGGCGCCGCGTACGGCGGAGCAGGGCGAGGAAGGAGCGGGTCGCATGGACGACCGCACGATGCAGCTCGGCGGGGTCCGCCAGCCAGAGGCGATTCAAGGGTTCTCGGTGCCCGCCGGCATGACGGGACTGCGGCGGGCGATGGCGCTGTGCTGGATGTCGACGGCGGCTTTCGGCCGTTCCCTCGCCGTGTCCGGGGCGATCAGCCTGGTCGGTCCGGGCCTCGGCATGGTGCCGCGGGCGATGGAGGGGGTGCGTTCCCTGGCCGCGCACCAGCGTGAACTGGCGCGGCGCTGGGCGGGGGTGGAGATCCCGGGGCCGCCCGGCCCGCTGCCGCCCGCGCCCGCGGGTGCCTCCGGTGCCGTCGCCCGCTACCGCTGGATCATGAGCGACCCGCAGACCCGGCGCGAGTACGTCTGGGTGCTCACCGACCCGCTCGCCGGCGGCTTCCTGGCGTTCTTCCCGCTCGCGCTGATCCTCAGCGGCCTGTGGGGCGTCTTCCTCGCCTTCTTCGGGGTTCCGCTGTCCACCGAGTGGGACGGCCTGTGGTACCAGTTCATCCCGATCGAGGGCCAGGCCACGGCGGTCCTCGCCGGTGTCCTCGGGCTGCTCCAGCTTCCGCTGGCCCTGTGGGCGGCCCCGCGCGCGGTGCGCCGGCACGCCCTGTACACCAGGGCGATGCTCGCGCCGAGCGAGAGCGAGCTGATGGCCAGCAGGATCCAGCACCTGGCCGCCACCCGCTCCGACGCGGTGGATACGCAGATGGCCGAGATCCGCAGGATCGAACGGGACCTGCACGACGGCGCCCAGGCCCGTCTGGTTGCCATGGGCATGACCTTGGATGCGGCCGAGCACCTGCTGGAGACCAACCCCGAGGCCGTCCGCGCCCTGCTCATCGAGGCCCGCCAGTCCTCCTCCGCGGCCCTGGAGGAACTGCGCAACCTGGTCCGCGGCATCCACCCGCCGGTCCTCGCCGACCGCGGACTCACCGACGCCGTAAGGGCCTTGGCCATGGTCTGCCCCGTACGGACCGAGGTCCAGGTCGATCTGCCCGGCCGCCCCGAGATGCCGGTCGAGTCCGCCGCCTACTTCGCCATCTCCGAGATCCTCACCAATGTCGCGAAGCACGCGCGGGCCGACCGGGCCTGGATCGATCTTCGTTACGATCGCGGCATGCTCCACATCACCGTCACCGACGACGGTCACGGCGGCGCCGACGCCTCCCGCGGCACCGGCCTGCGGGGCATCGAGCGGCGGCTCGCCACCTTCGACGGCGTGCTGGCCCTGAGCAGTCCGGTCAACGGGCCGACGATGGTGACGATGGAGATCCCGTGCGTATTGTCCTCGCCGAAGACCACTTCCTCCTGAGAGACGGGCTGATCCGCCTGCTCGGGGCCTACGGCCACGACGTGGTCGCCGCCGTGGACAACGGCACCGACCTGCTCGAGGCACTGGGCAGGGAACAGCCGGACGTCGCCGTCGTCGACGTCCGGCTCCCGCCGAACTTCACCGACGAGGGCCTGCGCGCCGTCCTGGCCGCGCGCAAGGAGAACCCGGACCTCGCGGTGCTCCTGCTCTCCCAGTACGTCGAACCCCTCTACGCCCGCGAGCTGCTCACCAGCGGCGGCCGGGGCGTCGGCTACATGCTCAAGGACCGCGTCACCAACGGCGCCCAGTTCCTGGACTCCATCCAGCGGGTGGCCGCGGGCGGCACGGCCATGGACCCCGAGGTCATCTCCCAGCTACTGGTCCGCAAGGAGCGCGACGAGTCCGTCGGCAGTCTGACCGGACGGGAGCGCGAGGTGCTCGAACTCCTCGCCCAGGGCCGCTCCAACGCGGGCATCGCGGCGGCCCTGTTCGTCACCGAGAAGGCGGTGGCCAAGCACATCAGCAACATCTTCACCAAGCTGGGCCTGCTCCCGACGGACGGCGACAACCGCCGGGTGCTGGCCGTCCTGACCTACCTGGACCAGTGAGCCGGCGGCCCGGGAGACGCAGCGGGCCGCGCCCCGTCCGGCCGGACGGGACACGGCCCCGGGACATCGGGCCCCGGCGGCTCAGTACCGCGGACGGTTGAACCACGCCGAGGCGGCGCCGGTGACCATCGACGCCAGGATGATGCCGGCCATGGCCAGCGAGATCAGCCCGCCGAAGGTCGCGGAGCCGTTCGCGCCGTTGACCATGTTGGTGATGCCGCCGAGGATCATCAGACCCGCGTAGACGATCGTGGTGATGCGGATGCCGCTGCCGCCGTTCTTGAACTTCACGCCCAGGAAGATCGACAGCGCGCCCAGGCCCAGCAGCAGCGCCGCGAAGAGATAGCCCAGACCGGCCAGGCCGTCGGTGCTGTCACCGGAGCCGACACCGTTGGACACGTCCTGGACGGCACCGACCGTCGCTCCGATGATGAAACCGACCAGGATCTGGAAACCGGCCAGGATGAACAGCAGCACCCGGGCGGTCTTCATCAGGCCGGGCATCTCCATCGGGAGGCCGTAGCCGTGCTGCTGGAGCGGCGGCGCGGCCGGGTAGCCGTAACCGGGCTGTCCCTGGGGGGCGGCCGGGTAGCCGTAGCCGGGCTGGCCCTGCGGGGGCGGGGGCGGGTATCCGGGCTGCTGGCCCTGGGGCGCGCCGTAGGGGTTGTTCGGGTCGCCAAAGCTCATGGCGGTCTTTCCTCCGTTTGCTCAAGTGCGGGGACGACGCGTGGCACGGCGCGGAGGAAAGTTCTACAGATGCGGTCCGTCCCCCCGGTACTGCCCGCGGCACTGTGTGCTCATCGTCTTTTAACAGGCTCTTACTTGTCCAGCCGGAAGCCCCGGGCGTTGTGCAAGTGCAACATCGCTGATCAGGGAAACACCCACCGGATTGGTACCGGGGCCGGGTCATCCGCGAGGATGGGACCCATGACCGCCCAGATTCTCGATGGCAAGGCCACCGCAGCCGCGATCAAGTCCGATCTGACCGCCCGCGTGGCGGCGCTGAAGGAGAAGGGCGTCACGCCCGGCCTCGGCACGATCCTGGTCGGGGACGACCCCGGCAGCCAGAAGTACGTCGCCGGCAAGCACCGCGACTGTGCCCAGGTGGGCATCGCCTCCATCCAGCGCGAGCTGCCGGCCACCGCCACCCAGGAGGAGATCGAGGCGGTCGTCCGCGAACTGAACGAGGACCCGGCCTGCACCGGCTACATCGTCCAGCTCCCGCTGCCCAGGGGCATCGACGAGAACCGCGTCCTGGAACTGATGGACCCGGCCAAGGACGCCGACGGCCTGCACCCGACCAACCTCGGCCGCCTCGTCCTGAACGAGCCGGCCCCGCTGCCCTGCACCCCCAACGGCATCCTCACCCTGCTGCGGGCCCACGGCGTGGAGATCAAGGGCGCCGAGGTCGTGGTCGTCGGCCGCGGTGTCACCATCGGCCGCCCGATGCCGCTGCTGCTCACCCGGCGCAGCGAGAACGCCACCGTCACCCAGTGCCACACCGGCACCCGTGACCTCTCCGCCCACCTCAAGCGGGCCGACATCGTCATCGCCGCGGCCGGTTCCCCGCACCTGATCCGCGCCGAGGACGTCAAGCCGGGCGCGGCCGTCCTGGACGTCGGCGTCTCCCGCAACGCCGACGGCAAGATCGTCGGTGACGTCCACCCGGACGTGGCCCGAGTGGCCGCCTGGATCTCCCCCAACCCCGGCGGTGTCGGCCCGATGACCCGGGCGCTCCTGCTGGTCAACGTGGTCGAGGCGGCGGAGCGCAGTGCCGGCTGAGGACACCCGCGAGCCCGCGGAACCGACCGTGCGCGACGCGATCAGCGCCCCCGACTCCGAGGGGCGTCCGCGCCGCGTCACCCGCCGATTCCCGCTGTTCACGCGGGACACCGCACGGCCGGAGGGCGGCGGCCGGGCCGCGCCCCCCGACGCCCCGGCGCCCGCACGCCAGTGGCCCCTGCTCGTGGTGCTGTCGGCAGCCGCGCTCGGCCTGCTGCTGACCGCGCTGGACCTGTTCCGCGTCGGCACCCTGCTGATCGGCGCCGCGCTGCTGGCCGGTGCGTTCATACGCTGGATACTGCCCAGCGTCGGCATGCTCGCCGTCCGCTCCCGCTTCACGGACATCGCCACCTACGGCGTCCTCGGCCTGGCGATCGTGCTGCTGGCGATGATGGCCCAGCCCAGACCGTGGCTGGAGATCCCGTTCCTGAAGGACACCCTGCACTTCACGGTCACCAAGTAGCGCCGGCAGCACGGCAGGTGGCCCGCGTCCCCCCGGGGGCCCGGGCCACCGCCGTGTCCCCTGCCGCCGCCACGGCCCGGGAACTGGGATCCTTGGGACACGCGCACGGAACACGGGGGAAGAGGGGAAGAGGGGGAAGCGATGCCTCGCTGGAAAACCCTGCCGGACGAAATGGATCCGCAGCTCAGGGAGTTCACCGAGCGGATGCGGCGGCTCGTGGACCACAGCGGCCTGAGCGTCGCGGAGCTGGCCGACAGCACGGGGTACAGCAGGACGTCCTGGGAGCGGTACCTGGGCGGCCGGCTCCTCGCACCCAAGGGCGCGGTCGTCGCGCTGGCCGAGGTCACCGGCACCCACACCGTCCACCTGACCACCCTGTGGGAGCTGGCGGAACGCGCCTGGAGCCGGGCGGAGTCGGGACACGACAGCACGATGGAGGCGATCCGCGCCGCCCGGACCCGCGCCCCCCTCCAAGACCGCACCACGACGACCGACCCGGGCCCGGGGCCGGCGACCGACGGCGGCACCGCGAAGGGTGTCGCCGACGGCGGGGCGGGGGGCCGTGGTGGCGCCGCGACGGGCGGCCGTGGTGGCTCCGGTACGAGCGCGGGCGGCGGTCCTGGCAGCGCGGGAGTTCGCGGCGGTTCCGTGGCGGGTGCCGGCGGAGGTGCCGCGACGGGGGGCCGTGGTGGCTCCGGTACGAGCTTCGGCGGCGGCCTCGCTGCCGGGGCTCGCGGCGGTTCCCCGGCGGAGGCGGGCGGCAACGCCGGGACGCGGACCCGTGGCGGCTCCGGCGCGGCGGCTGCAGGCGACTCCCGTCCGGCGGCCGGTGGTGGCTCCGGCGGGGCGGCCGACGGTGCTCCGGTGCCCGGCGGGAACTCCTGGGGGCTGGCCGGTTACCGGGGTCCCTCGAAGGCGACCGTCCGCCCGGGGACCGGCTCCCCGGCCCGCCCGGCCGGCCCCACCGGCCCGTCGGGCACCGCAGCCCTGACCTTGGGCACCGCCGTCCCGGCCCCGGCCACGACCGACGAAGCCCCGGGCACACCGAACGCTGCCCCGACCCGGGTCCCGCCCGACGACAGCCCGGGCACCCCCGCGGGCACCCCCGGCATCGTCGCCGGAACCGCACGCGTCGCCGCCCCGCCCCGGGCCACGCGCACCGGCACCCCGGCCACGCCGGCCTCCACCCCGGGCATCCCCACCGGAACGCCCGGCGCCCCCGGCCGCACCGGGACCCCGACCCCCCGCGGCGGGTGGCCGGTGACCGGGCCCTCGGCGACGGGCTGCTCCGCCCCGGCCGCCCCGGCCGCCCCGGTGAGCGCCGCGAACCCCGTGCCCCCGCGACGGCAGCAAGTGCTGATGTTCTTCGCGGGGATGGCCGGCGTGCTCGTAATCATCGCCGGTGTCTTCCTGTTCACCCACGGGGACGGCGGCGGTGGCCGGGGCAAGGGCGGGGCCGCGTCACCGGCCCCGTCGGGCCGTACCCGGCCGAGTCTGCCGCCGGGCGTGAAGTGCGCCGGCTCCGCCTGCACCGGCAAGGACGCCGAGGCCATGGGGTGCAGCGGCGACCTGGTGACGACCGCCAAGTCCGTCATCCTCGGCACCACCGTCCTGGAGGTCCGCTACAGCAGGACGTGCGGCACGGTCTGGGGCCGGATCACCGGCGGCGCGCCCGGCGACACCGTGCGGCTCACCGTGGGCGGGGTCCGGCAGACGGGTGACATCACCGCGGCCGGGGACACCATCGCGTACACCCCGATGGCCGCCGTGCGGGACCCGGCGCGCTCCCGGGCCTGCGCCACGCTCGCCTCGGGGCGGACGGGCTGCACCGACCAGCCGCGCACCAAGGCGGAGGAGGAGATTCCGTGAAGGTGCGCATGCGGCGGCCGTGACCGGGGCAGGGGTGCCCTACCCCCACGGGAGTCCGGCACACCGGTACCCCCATCGGCGGCCGTCCTCGTTCCCCCTCCCGAACGGACGGCCGCCTTTTTCACGCGCCCGCCGGCCCCGTCACCGTGCCCGTCCCCGGCGACGGGCACGGTGACGGGCACGCCCGTGAACCCTGTGGGCTGAGCCACACGGTCCCGTACGTCTCGCATGCCGGATGCGCGATAGCCTGACCGCTGGATCTCTCTTGATGCCAAGGGATCGATCATCCGCCCGGGGCAGGGACGCCCCACCGCCAGCTGTCATACGGAGAACGCCATGACCCGCACTCCCGTGAACGTCACCGTCACCGGCGCGGCCGGCCAGATCGGTTACGCCCTGCTCTTCCGCATCGCCTCCGGTCAGCTTCTCGGCGCGGACGTGCCGGTCAAGCTGCGCCTGCTGGAGATCACCCCGGCGCTCAAGGCGGCCGAGGGCACGGCCATGGAGCTGGACGACTGCGCCTTCCCGCTGCTCCAGGGCATCGACATCACCGACGACCCGAACGTGGCCTTCGACGGCACCAACGTGGCCCTGCTGGTGGGCGCCCGCCCGCGCACCAAGGGCATGGAGCGCGGCGACCTGCTGGAGGCCAACGGCGGCATCTTCAAGCCGCAGGGCAAGGCCATCAACGACCACGCGGCGGACGACATCAAGGTCCTCGTCGTCGGCAACCCGGCCAACACCAACGCGCTCATCGCGCAGGCCGCCGCGCCGGACGTCCCGGCCGAGCGCTTCACCGCGATGACCCGCCTGGACCACAACCGCGCGCTGACCCAGCTCGCGAAGAAGACGGGCACGGCGGTCGCCGACATCCGGCGCCTGACCATCTGGGGCAACCACTCCGCCACCCAGTACCCGGACATCTTCCACGCCACGGTCGCCGGCAAGAACGCCGCCGAGGCCGTGAACGACGAGAAGTGGCTGGCCGAGGACTTCATCCCGACCGTCGCCAAGCGCGGTGCCGCGATCATCGAGGCCCGGGGCGCGTCCTCCGCCGCCTCGGCCGCCAACGCCGCCATCGACCACGTGCACACCTGGGTCAACGGCACCGCCGAGGGCGACTGGACCTCCATGGGCATCCCGTCGGACGGCTCCTACGGCGTCCCGGAGGGCCTGATCTCCTCCTTCCCGGTCACCACCAAGAACGGCACGTACGAGATCGTCCAGGGCCTGGACATCAACGACTTCTCCCGCGCCCGCATCGACGCCTCCGTCAAGGAGCTGGAGGAGGAGCGCGAGGCGGTACGCGGTCTCGGCCTCATCTGATCCGACATGGTGCGACCCGGCGGCCGTGGGCTATAGTTGATCACGCACCGACCGCCGGGAATCCGGCACCAGGTGATGCGTTGGTGGTCCAAGGAAAGGCGCCCCGCTTCCTGCGGGGAGATGCAGGTGCAAGGCCTGCCCGGCGCTCCACACACGAGGTCCCCTTCCGCGGTGAGCGGGAGGGGACCTCGTCGTTTTGGCGAACACCGACGCGTCCCGGGTGGCGCCGGGAGCCATCGCTCGACGGGGTCGTCGAGGCCGGCCGCGCCGCCTCCGCCATCCGGTTCAGGACCGTGCCGGTCGGCGTCTTCGTCGGCGACGTCATGTTCAGGCCACCGCCTCCCCGGCCACCGGCCTGCGAACGCTCGGCCTGGTCACCTTGGAGATCCCGCTCCCGCTGCCGGCCGTCCCGATCGGCTGCGCCTGGCACCCGCGGCACGACGCCGACTCCGGAGCCCGGCGGACGGGCAGACCCCGTCCGACGCCTTTCGCAGCCCCTTCCAGACCCGCCTTTGTGCCTTTTTCAGCCGGCTTTTCCGTGACGCGGCGCACTTTCGGCCATGGATTGTGCATGCGTGGCAGGCGTTTGGGCAGGCGACCGCGGTCCCCGAGCGTGACCTACGTGTGACAGAGGGGTACCGAACAGGAACGGAAGGCGATACCCATCATGGCGGACAGAACGGAACGACACCCTCAGGCGACCATCCACGCGGGCGGCGAGTGGCTGGAAGCGATCTCCGGCGCGACCCGCGAGATCCTCGACCCCGCGGACGCCCGGCCCTTCGCCGTGGTCGCGGAGGGCGACGAGAAGGACGCCGAACGTGCGGTCGCCGCCGCCCGGCAGGCCTTCGACCACGGCCCCTGGCCGCGCACCCCGGTCGCCGACCGCGCCGCCCTGCTGCGCCGCGTCGCCGACCTCCTCGTCCGCGACCGCGAGGAACTCGGCCTGCTGGAGAGCCGGGACGCGGGCAAGACCGTCGAGGAGGGCCGCGTCGACATCGACTGCGTCGCCGACGCCTTCCGCTACTTCGCCGACCTGGTCGCCGCCGAGGCACCCGGCCGGGTCGTCGACGCGGGCTCGCCCGGCATCCACAGCGTGGTCGTCCACGAGCCGGTCGGCGTCTGCGCGCTGATCACCCCGTGGAACTACCCGCTCCTCCAGGCGAGCTGGAAGATCGCCCCGGCGCTCGCCGCCGGCAACACCTTCGTGATCAAGCCCAGCGAGATCACCCCGATGACCACCGTCGCGCTGGTCGGACTGCTGGCCGAGGCCGGACTGCCGGAGGGCGTCGCCAACCTCGTCACCGGCCCCGGCCACACCGTCGGCGCCCGGCTCGCCGAACACCCCGGCGTCGACCTCGTCTCCTTCACCGGCGGCCTGGCCAGCGGCACCAAGGTCGCCCAGGCCGCGGCGCCCACCGTCAAGAAGGTCGCCCTGGAACTCGGCGGCAAGAACCCCAACGTCGTCTTCGCGGACGCCTGCGCCACCGAGGAGGGCTTCGACACCGCCGTCGACCAGGCCCTCAACGCGGCCTTCATCCACAGTGGCCAGGTCTGCTCGGCCGGCGCCCGCCTCATCGTCGAGGAGTCGGTCCGCGAGCGCTTCGTAGCCGAACTCGCCCGCCGCGCCACGAAAATCCGCCTGGGCCGCGGCACCGAGGACGGCGTCGAGTGCGGCCCGCTCGTCTCCGAGCAGCAGCGCGCCAAGACCGAGTCGTACGTCGCCTCCGCGCTCGCGGAGGGTGCGGTGCTGCGCTGCGGAGGGAAGCGGCCCGCACCGTCGCCGGCCCGCCCGGAGACCGGTTACTTCTACGAGCCGACCGTCCTCGACGCCTGCCACCGCGAGATGAAGGTCGTCCGCGAGGAGGTCTTCGGCCCGGTCCTCACCGTCGAGACCTTCCGGACGGAGGAGGAGGCCGTGTTCCTCGCCAACGACACCGAGTACGGCCTCGCCGGCGCCGTCTGGACCATCGACCCCGGCCGCGCCCGGCGCGTCGCCGCCCGCCTGCGCCACGGCACCGTCTGGATCAACGACTTCCACCCCTACCTGCCGCAGGCGGAGTGGGGCGGCTTCGGCAGGAGCGGCACCGGCCGCGAACTCGGCCCCGCCGGGCTCGCCGAGTACCGCGAGACCAAGCACGTCTACCAGAACCTGGCGCCGAAGCCGGTCCGCTGGTTCGCCGGCTGAGCCCCCGCCCGACTCCTTCCACACCTCCGGAGCAGCACCCCCATGTCCCACACCCCCCACCTCTACGACTACGTCGTCATCGGCGGCGGCACCGCGGGCTCCGTCATCGCCTCCCGCCTCACCGAGAACCCGGACGTCACCGTCGCCGTCATCGAGGGCGGCCCGAGCGACGTCGGCCGCGACGACGTCCTCACGCTGCGCCGCTGGATGGGCCTGCTCGGCGGCGAACTCGACTACGACTACCCGACGGTGGAGCAGCCCCGCGGCAACTCCCACATCCGGCACAGCCGCGCCCGCGTCCTGGGCGGCTGCTCCTCGCACAACACCCTCATCTCGTTCAAGCCCCTGCCCTCCGACTGGGACGAGTGGGAGGCGGCCGGCGCCAAGGGCTGGGGCGCCGTCCCCATGGAGGCCTACTTCACCCGCCTCAAGAACAACATCGTCACCGTCGACGAGAAGGACCGGAACGCCATCGCCCGCGACTTCGTCGACGCCGCCCGGTCGGCACTCGGGGTACCCGGGGTCGAGGGCTTCAACCGCGCGCCGTTCACCGAGGGCGCCGGTTTCTTCGACCTCGCCTACCACCCCGAGGACAACAAGCGCTCCTCCGCCTCCGTGGCCTACCTGCACCCGGTGCTGGACGAGCGCCCGAACCTCCATTTCTTCCTGGAGACCTGGGCGTACCGGCTGGAACTGGACGGCACCCGCGCCGAGGGCGTCCACGTGCGCACCAAGGACGGCGAGGAACTGCTGGTCCGGGCCCGCGAGGAGGTCGTCCTGTGCGCGGGCGCCGTCGACACCCCGCGGCTGCTGCTGCACTCGGGCATCGGCCCCGCCGAGGACCTTCAGGCGCTCGGCATCCCCGTCGCGCACGACCTGCCCGGTGTCGGCGAGAACCTGCTCGACCACCCCGAGTCGGTGATCGTCTGGGAGACCCACGGCCCGATCCCGGAGAACTCCGCGATGGACTCCGACGCGGGCCTTTTCGTGCGCCGCGACCCCCAGCACGCGGGCCCCGACCTGATGTTCCACTTCTACCAGATCCCGTTCACCGACAACCCCGAGCGCCTCGGCTACGAACGCCCGGCGTACGGCGTCTCGATGACCCCGAACATCCCCAAGCCGAAGAGCCGCGGCCGGCTCTACCTCACCAGCGCCGACCCGTCCGTGAAGCCCGCCCTGGACTTCCGGTACTTCACCGACGAGGACGACTACGACGCCCGGACCCTCGTCGACGGCATCCGCATCGCACGCGAGATCGCGAGGACCGAGCCGCTGGCCGGCTGGCTCAAGCGCGAGGTCTGCCCGGGCCCGGAGATCCTCGGCGACGCGGAGCTGAGCGAGTACGCCCGCAAGGTCGCGCACACCGTCTACCACCCGGCCGGCACCTGCAAGATGGGCGCCGCCGACGACGAACTCGCCGTGGTCGACCCGGAGCTGAGGATCCGCGGTCTGTCCGGCATTCGCATCGCCGACGCGTCCGTCTTCCCCACCATGACCGCCGTGAACCCGATGATCGGGGTGCTCATGGTCGGGGAGAAGGCCGTCGACCTGATCGGAGGCGATCCCCGATGACCCCCACCGTGCCCACCCGCAAGCCCCCCACCACCGACGCTCCTTGTCTTCTCGGTCTCCGGCCTGTGGAAGGTGTTCGGACCCAAGTCCGGCCGCGTCCCGGCCGACCCCGAACTCAGGCAGCTCAGCCCGGCCGACCTGCGCGCCCGCACCGGCTGCACGGCCGCCGTCCGCGACGTCTCCTTCGACGTCCGCAAGGGCGAGGTCTTCGTGGTGATGGGCCTGTCCGGCTCCGGCAAGTCCACGTTGGTCCGCTGCCTGACCCGGCTGATCGAACCCACCGCCGGCAGCATCGCCATCGACGGCGAGGACGTCCGCGCGATGGACCGGACCCGGCTGCGCGAACTGCGCCGCCACCGCGCCGCGATGGTCTTCCAGCACTTCGGCCTGCTCCCGCACCGCACGGTCCTCGACAACGTCGCCTACGGCCTGGAGATCCAGGGCGTCAGCAGATCCGAACGCCGGGAGCGCGCCGCCGGGTTCGTCGCCAAGGTCGGCCTCGAAGGCATGGAGAAGCGCCGCCCCGGCCAGCTCTCCGGCGGCCAGCGCCAGCGCGTGGGCCTGGCCCGGGCCTTGGCGGTGGACCCCGAGGTCCTGCTCTTCGACGAGCCGTTCAGCGCCCTCGACCCGCTCATCCGCCGCGACATGCAGGACGAGGTGACCCGCCTGCACCGCGAGGAGGGCCGCACGATGGTCTTCATCACCCACGACCTGAGCGAGGCGCTGAAACTCGGCGACCGCATCGCCCTCATGCGTGACGGCCGGGTGGTCCAGCTCGGCACACCCGAGGAGATCGTGGGCTCACCCGCCGACGACTACGTCCGCGAGTTCGTCCGGGAGGTCCCGCGCGAGCAGGTGATGACGGTGCGTACGGCGATGCGGCCCGCGTCCGCGGAGGAGGCCGGCAGCGGTCCCGCGCTCCGCCCGGAGGCCACGGTGGCGGAGGCGATCGAGGCGGTGGCCAGGGCGGGCAGCCCGGCCCGGGTCATGAACGCGGGCGCGTGCATGGGCGTGGTCGACCACGAGCAGCTCCTCGGTGTCGTCGCCGGCATCCCGACGACAGCCGACACGCCCGGCACCCCGCCGACCGACATGCCCGGCACCCCGGCCGGCAGCGGCACCCCCGGCACCCCGGCCGCCACCGGCGCCCCCGGCTTCGGCGGCACCACGGGAACCGGCACCGGCGTCAGCGCGCCGGGTACCGCCGACGCGGCCCCGGGCCCCCTTGCCGCCGGGCCGGCGTCCGTGCCCGGCAGGACGGCACCCGGCAGGCACCGGCAGACGCTCCAGCGCGGCGCCCGCACCGGTCCGGAGGCCGCGCCCTCACCCGGGGCCCGTACCAGCCCGGAGGCCGTGTGATGGCAACCCTCACCGTCCCCACCTCCCGCACGGGCACCCCCCGCGTCCTCCGGAGCAGAGCCGCGGGCAAGCTCCTCCTGCTCGCCGTCCTCGCCGCCGTCCTCGCGCCCTGGGCGGCCACCCACTGGCCCGGCGCCGCCTGGCCCCACGAACTGACGGTCAGCCTCACCAAGCCCCTCGCCACGGCCGGCGACTGGGTCATGGACAACCGGGACAGCCACCCCCTGTTCCTCTACTTCTTCGGCTACATCAGCAACGCCGTCATCTGGGCCGTCCGCGCCGTCTACCTCACCCTCCTCGCCGCGGGCTGGGCCGGCGTCACCGCGTTCGGCGCGCTCACCGCCTGGCGCCTGGGCGGCGCCCGTCTCGCCGCCGGCACCGCGGCCGCCGTCCTGGCCTGCGGAGCGCTCGGCATGTGGGTGCCGACGATGCAGACCCTCGCCCTGATGGTGGTCGCCGTCCTCGCCTCCGTCGCCGTGGGCACCGTCCTCGGTCTCGGCGCGGGCCTCTCCGACCGGCTCGACCGCGCCCTGCGCCCGGTCCTGGACACCATGCAGGTGCTCCCCGCGTTCGCCTACCTCCTCCCCGTCGTCCTGGTCTTCGGCATCGGCGTCCCCGCGGCCGTCCTCGCCACCGTCGTCTACGCCGCCCCGCCGATGGCCCGCCTCACCTCGCTCGGTCTGCGCGGCGCCGACCCCGAAGTCCTGGAGGCCGTGGAGTCGCTCGGCTCCACCGCGCGGCAGCGGCTGCTGACCGCCCGTGTCCCACTGGCCCGCAAGGAACTCCTCCTCGGCCTCAACCAGACGATCATGATGGCGCTGTCCATGGCCGTCATCGCGGCGGTCATCGGCGCCGGCGGCCTCGGCGACCGCGTCTACCAGGCCCTCGCCTCGGTCGACGTCGGCGCGGCCCTCGCGGCCGGCATCCCGATCGTGCTGCTGGCGGTGGTCCTGGACCGCGTCACCGGCGCCGCCGGCGCCGGCACCCCGGCCACCGGCCGCCCCCGCACGATCGGCCGGCCGTACGCCCTGGCCGTCACCGTCGCCGCCGCCTTCGCCGCCCGCCTCCTCGGCGCGCTCGACTGGCCCTCCGGCTGGACGCTGGCCATCGCCGGACCGGTCAACCGCGCTGTCGACTGGATGACCTCCCACCTGTACTCCGGCGTCCCCGTCATCGGCGGTACGGCCGACTGGGCGGGCCACTTCACCACCTGGGTCCTGGACCCCGTACGCGACGGACTCCAGTGGCTGCCCTGGTGGTCGGTGCTGCTCGTCGTCGCCGCCCTCGCCTGGCTGATCGGCACCTGGCGTACCGCGCTGACCGCCGTCCTCGCCATGGCCGCGATCGGTGTGCTCGGTGTGTGGGAGCCGTCCCTGGACACCCTCTCGCAGGTGCTCGCCGCGGTCGCCGTGACCCTCGTCCTCGGCTTCGCCACCGGTATCGCCGCGGCCCGCAGCGACCGCGTCGAGCGGGTCCTGCGGCCCGTGCTGGACGTGTGCCAGACGATGCCGCAGTTCGTGTACCTCATCCCGGTCGTCGCCCTGTTCGGCGTCGGCCGCGCCCCCGCGGTCGCCGCGGCCGTCGTCTACGCCCTCCCGGCCGTCGTCCGGATCACCGCGCAGGGCCTGCGCCAGGTCGACGAGGCCGCGCTGGAGTCCGCGCGCTCGCTCGGCGCGACCGGCCGCCAGCAGTTGTGGCAGGTCCAGCTCCCACTGGCCCGGCGCTCCCTGCTGCTCGCCGTCAACCAGGGTGTCGTCCTGGTGCTGGCCGTGGTCATCATCGGCGGCCTGGTCGGCGGTGGCGCCCTCGGCTACGACGTCGCCTTCGGCCTCGCCCAGGGCGACCTGGCGACCGGCCTGGTCGCCGGAGCGGCGATCGTCTGCCTGGGCCTGATGCTGGACCGTGTCACCCAGCCGACCGAGCGGCACGCGAGGAAGGGAGCCTGACATGCGACGACGTACGACCGCCCTGGCGGGCGCGCTGACGCTGCTGACCGCGACCGGCTGCGGCGCCGCCGACATGACGAAGCAGGCCAGCCCGTTCGCGAACGCCCAGGGATCGAAGACGGTCACCCTGTCCGTGCAGTCCTGGGTGGGCGCGCAGGCCGACGTGGCCGTCGCCCAGTACCTCCTCGAACACAAGCTGGGCTACCGCGTCGACACCGTCCAGGTCGACGAGGTGCCCGCGTGGGACGCGCTCAGCCAGGGCCGGGTCGACGCCCTGCTGGAGGACTGGGGCCACCCCGACCAGGAGAACCGGTACGTCCACGACAAGAGGACGATCGCCCCCGGCGGCGGCCTCGGGGTGACCGGTCACATCGGCTGGTACGTGCCGACGTACCTGGTGAAGCAGCACCCGGACATCACCGACTGGCGGAACCTGAACAAGTACGCCTCCCTCTTCCGCACCGCGGAGAGCGGCGGCAAGGGCCAGTTGATGGACGGCTCCCCGTCCTATGTCACCAACGACAGGGCGCTGGTGAAGAACCTCCAACTGGACTACCGGGTCGTCTTCGCTGGGTCCGAGGCGGCGCAGATCACGCAGATCAAGCAGTTCGCCAAGGACAAGAAGCCGTTCCTGACCTACTGGTACGCGCCCCAGTGGCTGTTCAAGAAGGTCCCCATGACGGAGGTGAGGCTGCCGCCGTACAAGGAGGGCTGCGACGCGGACGCGGCGAAGGTCGCCTGCGCCTACCCGCACACCCCGCTCCAGAAGTACCTCAACGCCGGCTTCGTGCGGCACGGGGGCCGGGCCGCGGCCTTCCTGAAGAAGTTCCGGTGGACCACCGAGGACCAGAACGAGGTCTCGCTGATGATCGCCGAGCAGAAGCTCGACCCGGCCGAGGCGGCGCGGAAGTGGGTGGACAGCCACCCCGCCGTGTGGAAGCGGTGGCTGTCATGACGGCCCTCACCCGCGCAGACCGTGGGCGATCCCGGCCAGCGCCGCGGACGCCCGTCGCTGGAGTCCCGGACCGAACGTGATCCGGGTGGCCCCGAGTTCGCCGAGCGCGGCGCGGGCGAGGGGCCGTCGTCCCCGTCCAGCCGGGCCAGGGCGTTCAGCGGGCCCTGGATGCCGGAGCGCAGCAGCGGCAGCACGGCGGGCGGGGCCAGGATCGGGTAGACGCAGTCCGCGCCCGCCGCCACGTAGGACGCGGCCCGCTCGATGGCCCGTTCGGGGTCGCCGTCGCCGTGGACGAAGACGTCGACGCGGGCGTTGACGAAGAGCCGGTCCGCGGCGGCCGCACGGACCTCGGCGAGGTACTCGGCGTGCGCGTGCCGGTCCTTGAGGACACCCTCGTCGTCCGAGTCCTCAAGGTTGCACCCCACCGCCCCCGCCTCCAGCAGCCGCTCCACCAGCTCCTTCGGCGCGAGCCCGTACCCGCCCTCGACGTCCGCCGACACCGGCACGTCCACCGCCCGCGTGATCCGGGCGACAGCCGCGAACATCTCGTCGGCCGGGGTGGCCCCGTCCTCGTAGCCGAGGGAGGCCGCCACCCCGGCGCTCGGCGTGGCCAGTGCCGGGAACCCGGCCGCCACGAACACCCGGGCGCTGGCCGCGTCCCAGGGGCCGGGCAGCACCAGCGGCTCGTCCGGCCCCCGCCGGACGTGCAGGGCGCGGAACTGCTCCACCTTGCTCACGGCTGATGACCCCCCGGTGCGACGCGGCGGCTGACCATCCGCCGGTTCCAGTAGCTGTGTACGGCTCACGTGTGCTGCCCCGGCCGGTAGTGGCCCGGGGTCATCCGGGTGGTCACACCGAACCGGTTCCAGGCGTTGATCACCGTGATCGCGGCGATCAACTGGGACAGCTCGGCCTCCTCGAAGTGGCTCGCGGCCCGGTCGTACACCTCGTCGGGCACGAAGCCTTCCGTCAGCACGGTGACCGCCTCGGTCAGCTCGATCGCGGCCAGCTCCTTCTCCGTGTAGAAGTGCCGCGACTCCTGCCACGCGCTGAGCTGCACGATCCGCTCGACGCTCTCCCCGGCCGCAAGCGCGTCCTTGGTGTGCATGTCGAGGCAGAACGCGCAGTGGTTGATCTGCGAGGCGCGGATCTTCACCAGCTCGTACAGCGTCGGGTCCAGGCCCTTCCGGGCGGCGGTCTCCAGTCGGATCATCGCCTTGTAGACCTCGGGTGCGTGCTCGGCCCAGCGCAGCCGCGGGGCCTCCTCTGCGGCGTAGGCGCCGGTTGCCTCAGTAGTGCTCATGCCTCGACCCTAGAAGCCAGGCAGCCCAGGAGTATGGTCCATTTCCATGGCAAGATCCTGGGCCACTCTGGGCGTCGACCTGCACCTCGAACCCACCCGCGCCGGCGGGCTGCGCCGCGGCCTGACCGACGCCCTGCGCGACGCCGTCCGCACCGGCCGCCTCACCCCCGGCACCCGCCTGCCGTCCTCCCGCACCCTCGCCGCCGACCTCGGCATCGCCCGCAACACCGTCGCCGAGACCTACGCCGACCTGGTCGCCGAGGGCTGGCTCACCGCCCGGCAGGGCTCCGGCACCCGGGTGGCCACCGGCGTGCCCCACAGCACCCCGGTGACTCCCGCCGCCCGCCCGGCACCCCGCCGTACCCCCGCGGCGCCGGCCCACGACCTCACCCCCGGCACCCCCGACCTCGCCGCCTTCCCGCGCACCGAATGGCTCCGGGCCGCCCGCCGCGCCCTGGCCACCGCCCCTTTCCACGCCCTCGGCTACGGCGACCCGCACGGCCGGCCCGAACTGCGCACCGCCCTCGCCGGCTACCTCGCCCGCGCCCGGGGCGTCCGCGCAACCCCGGAGACCGTCGTGATCACCGCGGGCTTCTCGCACGCCCTGGTCATCCTCGGCAAGGTGCTGCGGGAGCGCGGCGTACGGACCGTGGCGGTCGAGTCGTACGGCGTGGACGCGTACTGGCGGCTGCTGCGGGACGCCGGCCTCACCACGCCCGCGCTGCCCTACGACGAACTCGGCACGGACCCGCGGGCACCGGGCGACGCGGGCGCGGTACTGCTCACCCCCGCGCACCAGTTCCCCATGGGCACCCCCTTGCACCCCGACCGCCGGGCCGCCGTCGTCGACTGGGCACGCCGCACCGGCGGACTGGTCCTGGAGGACGACTACGACGGCGAGTTCCGCTACGACCGCCAGCCGGTCGGCGCCCTCCAGGGCCTCGACCCCGACCGGGTCGTGCACCTCGGCACCGCCAGCAAGTCCCTCGCACCCGGACTGCGCCTGGGCTGGATGGTGCTGCCGCCGTCCCTGGTCCAGGGGGTGACCGCGGCGAAGGGCCGCATCGACACGGTGGGCGCGCTGGACCAGCTCACCCTCGCCGAGTTCATCACCTCCGGCGCGTACGACCGCCACGTCCGCTCCGCCCGCCTGCGCTACCGGCGCCGCCGCGACGCCCTCGCCGAGGCCGTCGCCGACCACGCGCCCGACGTGCGGGTGACGGGCATCGCGGCCGGCCTGCACGCGGTGCTGCGCCTGCCCCCTGGCACGGAACAGTCGGTGGTCCAGGCCGCCGTCTGGCAGGGCCTGGCCCTGCACGGCCTCGCCTTCCACCGCCACCCCCAGGCCCGCACCACCCCCCTGGACGCCCTGGTCGTCGGCTACGGCACCCCACCGGACAGCACCTGGACCTCCACCCTGCAAGCCCTGTGCCGGGTACTGCCGTAGGCCCCGCGCCGACCCCGCACCCTCAGACCTCCTGCGCCGTCGGTGCCTCGCCGAAGCGGGCCAGCAGGAGGGCTCCCGCCACCGCCACCGCGAAGCCCAGGGCCGCCAACCAGCCCAGGCCCTCCCGCGTCCGGTCGCCGAGCCAGACCACGCCCACCGCGGCGGGGCCGAGCGTCTCGCCGATGACTATGCCGGCGGTGGCGGTCGTCACCGAGCCCCGCTGGAGGGCCGAGGTGAGGAGCAGGAACGCGGCGCCGCCGCCGAGCAGCAGGGCGTACGTCGCCGGGTTGGTGAGCAGGTCGGCCGGGCGCAGCGAGTCGATCAGCCGTACCGCCACCTCCACCACCCCGAACCCGAACCCGGCGCCGAGCCCCAGGAGCAGGGCGCGGGCCCGGCCCGTGAGGCGGCCGCCGGCCGCGCCGAGCAGCAGCACACACACCGCCGTGACCACCATCGCGTACCGCAGCCAGTCCGGTCCCTCCCGCTCGCCCTCCGCGCCCGAGGCCAGTCCCAGCAGGGCGAGGCCCGCGCACACCACGCCCACGGCGGCCCACTCCACCCCGCTCAGCCGGACCCGCAGCAGCCGCGCCGCCACCACCGCCGTCACCGCGAGGCTCGCCGCCAGCGCCGCGCCCACCGCGTAGATGGGCAGTGACCGCAGCGCCACGATCTGGAGCAGGAACCCGAGCCCGTCCAGCGCGAGGCCGGCCAGGTACCGCCACTGCCGCAGCGCCCGCAGCAGCAGCGCCGCGTCCCCGCCGCCCCCGTCGGCGACCGCCGCCCGCGCGGCCACCGCCTGCAACACCGTCGCCGTACCGAAGCAGACCGCCGCGCCGAGGGCGCACACCATTCCGAGAAGCACGGAGTGACTCTAGGCGAGCCCGCGGACCGAGGGGGTGCCTGTACGGCCGCTCACGCCGGTGCCTAGGCTGTCGGCCGGACATCACGGCACACGGGGGAGACACCACCATGGCGGACACACGCCGGCAACTGCGCTCCGGCACGGTCGTCCTCGGCGGCATGGGCCTGCTGGCCGCCGCCCTCACGGCCTGCGGGTCCGAGCCGGACAAGCGCTGCGTCGACCGCGACAGCTACAGCCTCACCAAGGGCTACAAGGTCGTCTCCGACAAGAACTGCAGGACCGGCGGCACGTCGCCGAGGACGGGCGCGAAGAAGAGGACCGCCGGGAAGTCCCTGCGGAAGACGGCCGACGCCGCCTGGTACTACGAGGGCGACGAGAAGCACGGCTGGGTCGACGGCGGCTCCTTCACCAAGCCCGGCAAGGGCGGCGGTGGTTCGTCGGACGACGACCACCACGGCTCCGGAGTGCACCGCGGCGGCTTCGGCGGCGGCAAGGGCAGCTCCGGCGGCTGACGGGGACACGCATGGAACGCCGCACCATCAACCCCCGCCCCGGCTGGCAGCGGACCGTCGAGGCCCAGGGGCTGATCTACCCGCTCACCCGCCACCCCGACGGCTCCCTGCGCCCCTACTGGGACGAGAGCGCCTACTACGTCTTCACCCTGGACGAGGTGGAGGCGCTGGAGGAGACCGTCGGCGAACTGCACCGCATGTGCCTGGCGGCGGCCGGGCACATCGTGGCCGAGGACCGGTTCGCCGACCTCGGCATCACCGACCCGCGGGTGGCCGCGGCCGTCGCCGAGTCCTGGCACCGCCGTGACGAACTCCCCTCCCTCTACGGCCGTTTCGACCTGCGCTACGACGGCACCGGCCCGGCCGTGCTGCTGGAGTACAACGCCGACACCCCGACCTCCCTGGTGGAGGCCGCCTCGTCGCAGTGGTTCTGGATGGAGGACCGCTTCCCCGGCGCCGACCAGTGGAACTCCCTGCACGAACGGCTGGTCGACGCCTGGCGCGCGCAGGCCGCGCTCCTGCCGCCCGGCAGCCCCCTGCACTTCGCGCACTCCGCCGCCGACGAACTCGGCGAGGACCTGATGACGGTCGCCTATCTGAAGGAGACCGCCGAACAGGCCGGTCTCACCACCGACTGGCTCGCCATGGAGGAGATCGGCTGGGACAGCCTCTCCGGCCGTTTCGTCGACAACCGGCTCGGCTTCATCCGCGCCCTCTTCAAGCTCTACCCCTGGGAGTGGCTCACCACCGACGCCTTCGGCCGGCACGTCCTGGACACCCTCGACAACGGCGGCGGGACCGGCAGCACCCTGTGGATCGAACCCGCCTGGAAGATGCTGCTGAGCAACAAGGCCCTGCTGGCGATCCTCTGGGAGCTGTACCCCGGGCACCCCAATCTCCTGCCCGCCCACCTGGACGGCCCCCGCGAGCTGGCCGCGTCCGCCGGCTACGTCGCCAAACCCCTCCTCGGCCGCGAGGGCGAGGGCGTCACCGTGCACAAGCCCGGCGCGCCCGCGGTGCTCCGCGACGAGCCCTGCTGCTACCAGCAGTTCGCCCCCCTCCCCGCCTTCGACGGCAACCACGTCGTCCTCGGCGCCTGGGTCGTCCGGGACGAACCGGCCGGCCTCGGTCTGCGCGAGTCCTCCGGCCTGATCACCGACGAGTACGCCCGTTTCCTGCCCCACGTGATCCTCTGACCGCCGAGCCGTACCGTGGTCGTGCGCCGAGGGGAACGCTCGTCCCCCTCCCGTTCGCCGCCGCCCCGAGGAGGCCGCCGTGTCCGAGACCCGCCCGCCCTGCCCCCCGTTCACCCTGGAGACCGCCCTCCGGAAGGTGCAGGCGGCCGAGGACGCCTGGAACACCCGCGACCCGCAGCGGGTCGCGCTGGCCTACACACCCGACTCGGTCTGGCGCAACCGGGACCTGTTCCTCACCGGCCACGCGGAGATCGTCGCCTTCCTGACCGAGAAGTGGGCCCGGGAACTGGACTACGCGCTGCGCAAGAACCTGTGGAGCTTCCACGGGGACCGGATCGCCGTCCGCTTCCAGTACGAGTGGCACGACGCCGACGGTCAGTGGTGGCGCAGCTACGGCAACGAGCTGTGGGAGTTCGACGAGCACGGTCTGATGCGGCGTCGTGAGGCCGCGATCAACGACGTCGCCATCGCCGAGGCCGACCGGCGCATCCACGGCCCCCGCGCCGCCGGCGACCACGGACCCGACCTCCCGCTCCGCTGACGGCCACCGCGCCATCGCCTCGTCGCTCGCATGGTGGACGCGCGCCCGTCCCCGCCCGGCGCGCCGGGTAGGCTGACGAGCGGGCCGTGACTGGCGCGCTGGGATGGGACGGACCATCGGGGAGCGGCCCGAGCCGGAAAGAGTGCCGTGCGCCTGGGCCGAACGTGAACGCTGTACGCACGCCGTCCGGAGGTCCCGATGCCCGAGAATTCCGCCCCCCTCTCCACCGAGTCCACGGCCTTCCGCGCCGCCCTCGACGTGGTCCGCGCCGTCGAGCCGCGCGTCGCGGACGCCATCGGCCAGGAGGTCGCCGACCAGCGCGAGATGCTCAAACTGATCGCCTCCGAGAACTACGCCTCCCCGGCGACCCTGCTCGCCATGGGCAACTGGTTCAGCGACAAGTACGCCGAGGGCACCGTCGGCCGCCGCTTCTACGCCGGCTGCCGCAACGTCGACACGGTCGAGTCCCTCGCCGCCGAGCACGCCCGCGAACTCTTCGGCGCCCGCCACGCCTACGTCCAGCCGCACTCCGGCATCGACGCCAACCTCGTCGCCTTCTGGGCCGTCCTCGCCGACCGCGTCGAGGCGCCCTTCCTGGAGAAGACCGGCGCCCGCCAGGTCAACGACCTGACCGAGGCCGACTGGGCCGAGCTGCGCCAGGCCTTCGGCAACCAGCGCATGCTCGGCATGTCCCTGGACGCCGGCGGCCACCTCACCCACGGATTCCGCCCGAACATCTCCGGCAAGATGTTCGACCAGCGCTCCTACGGCACCGACCCGGCCACCGGCCTGATCGACTACGACGCCCTGCGCGCCCAGGCCCGCGAGCTCAAGCCGCTGATCATCGTCGCCGGCTACTCCGCCTACCCCCGGCTGGTGAACTTCCGGCTCATGCGGGAGATCGCCGACGAGGTCGGCGCCACCCTCATGGTCGACATGGCGCACTTCGCCGGCCTGGTCGCCGGCAAGGTCCTCACCGGCGAATTCGACCCGGTCCCGCACGCGCAGATCGTCACCACGACCACCCACAAGTCCCTGCGCGGCCCGCGCGGCGGCATGGTCCTGTGCGACGACTCCCTCAAGGACCAGGTCGACCGCGGCTGCCCGATGGTCCTCGGCGGCCCGCTCCCGCACGTCATGGCCGCCAAGGCCGTCGCCCTGGCCGAGGCCCGCAGGCCGTCCTTCCAGGACTACGCCCAGCGCATCGTGGACAACTCCCGCGCGCTCGCCGAGGGCCTGATGCGCCGCGGCGCCACCCTGGTCACGGGCGGCACGGACAACCACCTCAACCTGATCGACGTCGCCACCTCCTACGGCCTCACCGGCCGCCAGGCCGAGGCGGCGCTCCTCGACTCGGGCATCGTCACCAACCGCAACGCCATCCCGGCCGACCCGAACGGCGCCTGGTACACCTCCGGCATCCGGGTCGGCACCCCCGCGCTCACCACCCGCGGCCTGGGCACGGCGGAGATGGACGAGGTGGCGGGTCTGATCGACCGTGTCCTGACCACCACCGAGCCGGGCACCACCAAGTCGGGCGCCCCCTCCCGGGCCGCCCACGTCCTGGACGAGAAGGTCGCGCAGGAGATCGCCGGGCGGGCCACCGACCTGGTGGCGGGCTTCCCGCTGTACCCGGAGGTCGACCTGGGCTGAGACGCCCCGGCACAGGCACGGGGAACCGCGCGGCCGGCCGTCACGGGCCCGCGGTTCCCCACCGCACCGAAGCTCCCGCACTCTCTGCGACAATGAAAAACATGGCCATTGACCGACCCCGCGTGCTCTCCGGAATCCAGCCCACCGCAGGCTCGTTCCACCTCGGCAACTACCTCGGCGCCGTCCGCCAGTGGGTGGCCCTCCAGGAGTCCCACGACGCGTTCTACATGGTCGTCGACCTGCACGCGATCACGGTGGCGCAGGACCCGGCCGAGCTGCGGGCCAACACCCGCCTGGCCGCCGCACAGCTACTGGCCGCCGGCCTGGACCCGGACCGCTGCACGCTGTTCGTGCAGAGCCACGTCGCCGAGCACGCCCAGCTCGCCTGGGTCATGAACTGCCTCACCGGCTTCGGCGAGGCGAGCCGGATGACCCAGTTCAAGGACAAGTCCGCCCGGCAGGGCGCCGACCGCGCCTCCGTCGGCCTGTTCACCTACCCGGTCCTCCAGGTCGCCGACATCCTGCTGTACCAGGCGAACGAGGTGCCGGTCGGCGAGGACCAGCGCCAGCACATCGAGCTGACCCGCGACCTCGCCGAGCGGTTCAACGGCCGCTTCGGCGCGACGTTCACGATCCCGGAGCCGTACATCCTCCGCGAGACGGCGAAGATCTACGATCTCCAGGACCCGACGGTCAAGATGAGCAAGTCGGCGTCCACGCCGAAGGGCCTGATCAACCTCCTCGACGAGCCGAGGGCCACGGCCAAGAAGGTCAAGAGCGCGGTCACCGACACCGACACGGTGATCCGCTACGACACCGAGAACAAGCCGGGCGTGTCGAACCTCCTCACCATCTACTCCACGCTCACCGGCAAGCCGGTCGCCCAGTTGGAGCAGGAGTACGAGGGCAAGATGTACGGCGCGCTCAAGACCGACCTCGCCGAGATCATGGTCGAGTTCGTGACGCCGTTCCGCGAGCGCACCCAGCAGTACCTGGACGACTCCGAGACGCTGGACTCCATCCTGGCCAAGGGTGCCGAGAAGGCGCGCGCCGTCGCCGCCGAGACGCTTGCCCAGGCGTACGACCGCGTGGGCTTCCTCCCGGCCAAGCACTGAGGCGTACGACCGCACACGGGTCCGGGCGGGCGGAGCGCTGCACATCACTTGCGGTGCGCCTGCCGACAGGACTTCCGTGGCCGTACAGTCGATAGCCGACGGCCGGGACGGGACGGCCGAGAAGACGACAGACGCGACGAAGGAGACGACGTGGGGACCGTAACGATCGGCGTGTCGATCGCGGTCCCGGAGCCTCACGGCAGCCTGCTCCAGGAGCGGCGCGCGGGCTTCGGCGACGCCGCGGCTCACGGCATCCCCACGCACGTCACGCTGCTGCCGCCGACCGAGGTGGACGAGGCCGCCCTGCCGGCCGTCGACGCGCACCTCTCCGAGGTCGCCACGGCCGGCCGGCCGTTCCCGATGCGGCTGTCCGGTACGGGCACCTTCCGGCCCCTGTCACCGGTGGTCTACGTCCGGGTCGTCCGGGGCGCCGAGGCCTGCGCCCGGCTGCAGCAGCGGATCCGCGACGCCTCCGGCCCGGTGGCGCGCGAGCTGCAGTTCCCCTACCACCCGCACGTCACCGTGGCCCACGGCATCGACGACGCGGCGATGGACCGCGCCTTCGAGGAACTGGCGGGCTTCGACGCCGAGTGGCCGTGCACCGGCTTCGCGCTCTACGAACAGGGCGCCGACGGGGTGTGGCGCAAGCTGCGCGAGTACCCCTTCGGCGGAGCGGTGGTACCGCCCCAGGCCGGCCACGCGGACGTCGGACGCGGCACGCCGGCGGGCCGCTAGCCGTACGCGACGGGGGGCCGCTCCCGTCAGACGTCCAGCCGGCGGTACACCGCGCGCGGCGCGTGCCGCAGCGCCCACATCACCGGGCGGAGCGCCCCCGGCACCCACACCGTCTCCGAGCGGCGGCGCAGGCCGAGTTCGACGGCGGTGGCGACCGCCTCCGGTGTGGTGGCGAGCGGGGGCCGGTGCCGGCCGGCCGTTCCGCGGGTCCGGACGAACCCGGGGCGTACGACCATGACGTGCGCGCCGGTGCCGTACAGGGCGTCGCCCAGGCCCTGGGCGAAGGTGTCGAGGCCGGCCTTGCTGGAGCCGTAGATGAAGTCGGTGCGGCGGGCGCGTTCGGCGGCGACGGAGGACAGGACGACGAGGGAACCGTGCCCCTGCGCCTGGAGGGCGCGGCCGGTGACCAGCCCCACCGAGACGGCCCCGGTGTAGTTGGTCCGGGCGACCCGCACCGCACGCACCGGGTCGCGTTCGTCGTGGGCCTGGTCGCCGAGGACGCCGAACGCGAGCAGCACCATGTCGACGGCACCCTCGGCGAACACCTTGCCGAGGACGGTCTCGTGGGATGCGGGGTCGAGCGCGTCGAAGCCGAGGGTGTGCACGTCGGCGCCGAGCGCGCGCAGGCTCGCGGCGGCGTTCTCCAGGGCGGCGGAGGGGCGGCCCGCCAGCCACACCGTGCGGGTGCGGCGGGCGATCAGCCGGCGCGCGGTGGCCAGCCCGATCTCGGACGTGCCGCCGAGGACGAGCAGGGAACGCGGCAGTGCGGTGGCATCCTTCATGACAACTGACCGTATCGCCCGTATATGACCGTTCTGGCGAAGAAACGCGGTGTTCACGCTCCCGCGGAGCGGGCATGGTCGGATCATGGACTGGCTGAAGAAGCTCCCCGGCATCGGGCCGGTGGTCACCCGGCTGATGGCCACGCACGCGTGGCGGTCGTACGAACGGCTGGACCGGGTGAAGTGGACCCGGCTGGCCGCCGCCATGACGTTCGTCAGCTTCGTGGCCCTGTTCCCGCTGCTGACCGTGGCCGCCGCGGTCACCGCCGCCACGCTCAGCCCCGCCAGCCAGAAGACCGTCGAACACAAGATCGCCGAGCAGTTCCCGGGCCTCTCCGAGCAACTGGACCTGACCTCCCTGGTGGAGAACGCCGGCACCGTCGGCGTCATCGCGGGCGCGGTGCTGCTGTTCACTGGCGTCGGCTGGGTCGGCCAGGTCCGCGACTGCCTGCGCGCGGTGTGGGAGCTGCCCGACCGCGAGGAGAACCCCCTCGTCACCAAGGCCAAGGACGCCGGCATCCTGTTCGGCTTCGGCGGCGCCCTGCTGGTCACCCTCGCCATCTCCATCCTCGCCTCGGCCGCCGTCGGCCGGCTGTCCCGGCAGATCGGCCTGGCCGAACACGGCTGGGGCAGCGTGCTGCTCCAGGTCGTCGCGTTCGTCGTCGCCGTCCTCGCCGACTTCCTGGTCCTGCTCTACGTCCTGACCCTGCTGCCCGGGGTCGAACCGCCGCGCCGTCGCCTGCTGGTGTCCGCCCTGCTCGGAGCGGTCGGCTTCGAACTGCTGAAGCTGCTGCTCAGCGGCTACGTCCAGGGGGTCGCCGCGAAGAGCATGTACGGCGCCTTCGGCGTCCCCGTGGCCCTGCTGCTGTGGATCAACTTCACGGCCAAGCTCGTGCTGTTCTGCGCCTCCTGGACGGCGACGCCGAGCAAGGACGCCGGACTCAGTGACGTGCCCGGCGCCGCATCAGATCGGGCAGCGGCCACCGGCGGTTGACCAGGAACACCCCGCCGCAGAGCAGCACCAGCAGACCGCCCGCGACGGCCAGGGCGACCCCCGCGCCGCCGGCACCCGAACCGGTGGGGGCGCTCGCCACCGGCCGCGAACCGGATCCGCCGGTCCCGGCGGCCTGCGCGGGGGACGCGCCGGCATCCGGCTGCCCGGAGGCCGGCACGGCGCTCTTCGGCGGCACCAGCTCGCCCACCGCGTTGACCTTGCCGGCTGCCCGGAAACCCCAGTCGAGGAGCTTCGCGCCCTCCTTGTAGACCTCGTTGTGCTCGTGCTTCTCCGGATTCATCACCGTGACCAGCAGCACCTTGCCGCCCCGCTCGGCGACCGCGGTGAGCGTGGCACCCGCGTGCGTGGTGTTGCCGTTCTTCACACCGGCGATCCCCGGGTAGACGGGGACGTCGGTGTCTCCGCTCAGCAGCCGGTTGGTGTTCTGGATCGTGGCGGACCCGAACGTCGCCCGCACGGTCGAGCAGTACTCGCGGAAGTCCTTCTTCTGGAGCCCGGACCGGGCGAACAGCGTCAGGTCGTACGCCGAGGACACCTGCCCCGGCGCGTCGTAGCCGTCGGGGGAGACCACGTGGGTGTCCAGGGCCTGGAGTTCCCCGGCGTGCTCCTGCATGTCCCGCACGGTCTGCGCGACGCCGCCGCTCATCGCGGACAGGGTGCGCACCGCGTCGTTGCCCGAGCGCAGGAACACCCCGAGCCACAGGTCGTGGACGGTGTAGCTGTGCCCTTCCCGCATCCCGACCACACTGGAGCCGACGCCCATGCCCGCGAGGTCCGACGTGACGACCGTGTGACGGGTCCCCTTGGGGAAGCGGGGCAGCACGGTGTCGGCGAACAGCATCTTCAGTGTGCTCGCCGGGGGCAGCCGCCAGTGGGCGTTGTGCGCGGCCAGCACCTCACCCGACTCGGCGTCCGAGACGATCCAGGACCGGGCGGTGAGGTCCTTGGGCAGCACGGGCACGCCCGGGGCGAGGTTGACCTGGGTGCCGGGCTGCCCCAGCCGGACGCCGCCCAGGGTGGACATCCGGGCCGGCGGGGTGGCCGTCGGGCTCGGTCGGGGAACCGGCGCGGCGAGGGCGGCCGGCGCGGTGACGGACAGGGACAGCAGGGTGGCGGAGGTCACCAGCAGGGGTCGCCGGCCGGTCCTCTTCGGTGCGGGCACGGTCGAGAACGTACCCGTACGGAAACGCGAAGTCCCGCTCCGCGCCCCACCCCCGACACGGAACCGGGCACGGGACGGCGATACTGGGGACATGAAGCTCAGCCGCCCGGTCTCCTGGTTCCTGCTCGCCTTCGGGGTGTGGAGCTGGGTCATCTGGGTCACTTTCGTCAAGAACCTCGTCAAGGACAGCAGCGGGCTCGCCTTCGACGACGGTCACCCGACCGCGTACTTCTGGGTGCACCTGCTGCTGGCGGTCGTCTCCTTCGTATTGGGGACGGTCGTCGGAGGCATCGGGTTGCGCGGTCTGCGCGCACTGCGCCGGACGTCATAACGGGAAGCCGCCGCGCTCGGTAAGTTCTTTCCCATCTGGTCAGAAAGCCCTTCCCCAGCCCAAACCCGTGTGATTAGGTGAGCCGCGCCACTTGAGGGGAAGTGGCCGCTTCGTGCTGGGCCAGGGGTAGGGCCCTGTCGGGCCTGGGGAGGGCACCACCATGCGATCTGTTCGCATGCGCATTCTCGTGACGCTGCTCGGGCTCGCCGTCGTGGGGATCGGCGGCTGGCAGCTCCTGCCGTCGCAGCAGTACAAGAACAGGACCATCACCGTCGGCACCACCGACGCCGTCACCGCGCTCGACCCGGCCGGCGCCTACGACGCCGGGTCCTGGGCGCTGTTCAGCAACGTCTTCCAGTCCCTGCTGACGTTCGAGCCGGGCGGCACCGAACCGGTCCCGGACGCCGCCAAGAGCTGCGCCTTCACGGGCAGCGGGCTGCGGACGTACCGGTGCACGCTGCGCTCCGGGATCACCTTCCCGAGCGGACGCGAGATGACGGCCGGGGACGTGAAGTACTCCTTCGACCGGGTCAGGAAGATCAACGCCGCTGTCGGCCCGGCGTCCCTGTTCGCCACGCTCGCCTCGGTGACCGCCGACAGCGCGCACACCGTGACCTTCCATCTGTCGTCCTTTGACGCCACCTTCCCGCTGAAGGTGGCCACCGGCGCCGGATCCATCGTGGACAAGGACAGGTACCCGGCCGGCCGCCTGCGCAGCGACGCCGCCGTCGACGGCACGGGGCCGTACCGGCTGATCGCCTACACCAGGAACCACAAGGCCGACCTCGCGCCGAACACGCACTACGAGGGCTATCTCAGCGGCACCGGCCGCCCGATCGAGCTGCGCTACTACGCCGACTCCGACAAGCTCGACCGCGCCTGGAAGGGCCGCCAGGTCGACGTCGCCACGCGGACCCTGCCCCCGAAGATGCTCTCCGCGCTCAACCCGAGCGACCCCGGACAGCGGGTCACCGAGTCCGACAGCGCCGAGACCCGCAACCTGTACCTCAACACCCGCGCCTCCTCCCCGTTGCACGACGTACGGGTGCGCCGCGCGATGGCCTGGCTGGTCAACCGCGAGGAGCTGGCGGCGATCGTGTACGAGGACACCGTCGACCCGCTGTACTCGCTGATCCCGACCGGTATCACCGGCCACACCACGTCGTTCTTCGACCGGTACCCGGAGCAGAGCACCGAGAAGGCGCGGGAACTGCTCACCGAGGCCGGGGTGAGCCTGCCGGTGCGCTTCACCTTCGGCTACGGCGTCGGCCGGGGCGCGAGCGCGGAAGAGGCCACGGAGCTGAAGAAGCAGCTCGACGCGAGCGGCCTGTTCGAGGTGGACCTCAAGGGCTACGAGTGGACCGACTTCCAGAAGCGCTGGGCCGCCGGGACGATCGACGCCTGGGCGGTCGGCTGGGTCGCCGACTACCCCGACCCGGACACCTTCGGCGCGGCGCTCGTCGGCACCGGTTCCACGATGAGTACCGGCTACAGCAACAAGGCCGTCGACCACCTCGTCCTGGACAGCCAGCAGTTCGCCGACCGCAGCCGCGCCGCCAACGACTTCCGCGACATCCAGACCGACGTGGCCGAGGACGTCCCGCTGATCCCGCTGTGGCAGCGCAAGGAGTACGTGGTCAGCACGGAGGACGTCGGCGGCGGCCAGTACCTGACGGACGGCACGGGCGTGTTCCGGCTGTGGCGGCTGGGATGGATCTGATCAGTCCCGGTCGCGGTCCGGGGCCGGGAGCACCTTCGTCATGCCCGGCAGGAAGTCCGTGAACAGCTCGTGGATCTCCAGGACGAGGGGGCGCAGGACGCGGAAGCGGGCCAGGGACACGCCGCGTGCGGTCAGCCGGGCGCCGCGGCACGCCAGGCGGTAGCTGCGCTCGCGGCCCTCCGTGCGGTCGAAGATCCAGTACAGGACCAGGCCCATCTGGGCGAGCCACATCAGCTCCGGGAGGACGTCCCGCAGTTCGGGCGCCACCTTGGACCGGGAACCGGCCAGCACCTGCCGGTGCACGCTGATCGCCGCCTCGCGCGCGTGCTCGCTCTCCGGGGAGAAGGGGCTGAGCGGGCTGTCGGGATCGGCGGCGTTCTTGAAGAACTGGACCGCGAACTCGTGGTACGGCCGGGCGATGTCCAGCCACACGGTGAGTACGCCCGCGAGCCGCGCCTCCAGATCGGTCTCCCGGTCCAGCACCTGGCGCACCGCCGCCTGGTGCTCGGCGGCGATCCGGTCGTAGAACCCCTGGATCAGGTGTTCCTTGCCCTCGAAGTAGTAGTAGGCGTTGCCGACGGACACCCCGGCCTCCGTGGCGATGGCCCTCATGGTCGTCTTGTCGTACCCGCGCTCCTGGAACAACCGCATCGCGGTCTCCAGGATCAGCGCACGGGTCTGCTCGGACTTGCTGCTCTGGGGGCCGGCCGCACCGGGGCCGTCGTTCTTCTCGGGCACGACAGGAGCCTAACGAGTGGCGTGGGCGGCCCATGGCGGCGGCCGGGGTCTGTCGTTCGGATCATGCCGGGCTCGCGGGTGATCCGAACGAAAGGCCCTGGCCCCGGCGGCCCAGCTCGGGGCGCTTGGTGTAGTCCGTGAAGCCCAGGACGTTGCCCCAGGGGTCGGCGATCTCCACGGTCCAGCCGGTGGCCGCCTGCGCGACCTCGTCCAGCGGCGCGATGCCCGCGGCGGCCAGCTCCCGTGCCGCGGCCCGCGCGTCCGGCACCTCCAGCCAGATCCGCGCCGACGGCCACGGCGGTGACCGGTGCCCTAGCTGCTCCTCGGCCTGGAGCAGGATGCCCGGTGTCTCGGCCCCGACCTTCAGCAGGGCGATCCCGCCCTCGTCGAACCGGAACCCCACGGTGAACCCGGCCCGCTCGTAGAAGGCGACCGCCTCGCCGAGGTCACCGACGGGGAGCAGCACGTTGTCGAAACCGAGCAGTTCGTACGACCCTTCGTCTGACATGTCGTCACATTAGGAGTCCTTCTCCCCGGATGCGAGGAGCCCCACCGCAGCGGACCGCGGTGGGGCTCTCCGGGGGACGGGGCAGCCGTCACTGCGGGAAGTTCGGGTCCAGGTCGGTCTCCGAGGCGCCACCGGTCGTGATGCCGGTGGCGGACGCGCGCAGGAGCACGCTCTTGCGGTACAGGTCGCTCGACATCAGCAGGTCGGCGTCGCCGTCCCGGTCGAGGTCGCGCAGGCGGACGAAGAGGCCGAACATCTCGTCCTGCGTGGCGCTGCCCGGCACACCCGCCGTGGCGCGGGTGAACCACTGGGAGCCGGTGCCGGTCAGGCCCTTGCCGCCACCGCGCAGGACGTGCACGCCGCCGGCGTTGGCGACCGAGCCGGACTCCTCCTCGGGCACGCCCACGGCGAGGTCCGGGTAGCCGTCGCGGTTGGTGTCACCGGCGGAGAGGGAGAAGCCGAAGCGGTCGTCGCGGGTGGCCGCGGTCGCCACACCGGTGGTGGACTGGGACAGGCGGTAGGAGGTGGCCGGGCCGCTCGCGCCGCCGCGCAGGACCACCACGGAACCCGCGCCCTTGGTGTACGGCGTGTCGCTGACGGCCAGGTCCCCGTAGCCGTTCTTGTCGAAGTCGGCGATCACGCCGGTGGCGTTGAAGTCCACCTGTGAGGCGTTGTAGGTGGTGTACTTGCCGCGCTTGATGGTGGAGCCGCCCTGCACGAACCACGCGGCCTGCGTCATCCGGCCGTTCTTGTAGCCCTGGCCCAGCACGTACAGGTCGGTGGCCTTGTCCTTGGTGACCCTGCCGGCGACGATCGCGACCGGCTCCAGCACCTCGCCGCCGCTGGGACTCACCTCCATGCTGGTCACGCTGCCCGTCGTACCGGACGTGGAGAAGCCGCCCCGGTAGACGTAGAGGGTGCCGGTGACGTCGGTGACGGCCAGGTCCGGCTTGCCGTCGCCGTTGAAGTCACCGGAGGCGAGGGCCGCGCCGAACGCCAGCTTGGACCGGGCGGGGATGCGCGTGGCCTTCGTGCCGAGTCCGGACCTGGCACCCCACAGGATGGTGACGGCGCCCGCGCCGGCCGTCGTACCGCTCTTCTCGCTGCGGTCGGCGACGGCGAGGTCGGCGTATCCGTCGCGGTTGAGGTCGGCGTTCGCGAGTTGGTTGCCGAAGGTGTCGGCGTAGCCGCCGGAGTCGCCCGCCGTGCCGGGGATGCCGGGACTGTCCTGGGTGAACCGCACCGTCTTCGGACCCGGCCCGGTCGCCGTGCCGTAGGTGACGGTGACCTCGCCGCCCCAGCCGGACGCGTAGTCCCGGTACCCGTCGCCGTCGAAGTCGTCGGCGTACTTGGCCGGAGTGGCCGCGGCGGCCGGGCCCGCCGAGAGGGCGAGCAGTCCGCCGGTCAGCGAGGCGGCCGTGGCCGTCGCGAGGGCGACGGCCAGCGTTCTGTGCGTGCGCATGTGTCTCCTTGATCGCGTACGCACAGAAGACCCACGGTGGCGCGGAACAGTTGTACGGCGAGGGCCCCGTCCCCGGTGCGTGACGGGGGACGGGGCCCGAGGAGCCGCAGGCGTACGGCGGATCAGTAGCGACGCGTGATCAGCGCGCGCTTGACCTCCTGGATCGCCTTCGTGACCTCGATACCGCGCGGGCAGGCGTCCGTGCAGTTGAAGGTCGTGCGGCAGCGCCACACGCCGTCGCGGTCGTTGAGGATCTCCAGGCGCTGCTCGCCCGCCTCGTCACGGCTGTCGAAGATGAAGCGGTGGGCGTTCACGATCGCGGCCGGACCGAAGTACTGGCCGTCGTTCCAGAACACCGGGCAGGACGACGTGCACGCGGCGCACAGGATGCACTTGGTGGTGTCGTCGAAGCGCTCGCGGTCCTCGGCGGACTGCAGTCGCTCCCGGGTCGGCTCGTTGGTGTCGTTCGTGATCAGGAACGGCATCACGTCCCGGTACGCCTGGAAGAACGGCTCCATGTCCACGACCAGGTCCTTCAGGACCGTGAGGCCCTTGATGGGCTCGACCGTGATCGGCTTCTCGGGGTTGATGTCCTTGATCAGCGTCTTGCAGGCGAGACGGTTCTTGCCGTTGATCCGCATCGCGTCCGAGCCGCAGATGCCGTGCGCGCACGAGCGGCGGAACGTGAGGCTGCCGTCGACGTCCCACTTGATCTTGTGGAGGGCGTCGAGGACACGTTCCTTCGGGTCGATCTCCAGCCGGAAGTCTTCCCAGGTCGCCTCGGCCGAGACCTCCGGGTTGTACCGGCGGACGCGGACGGTGACCGTGATGTAGGGGGAGTCGGCGAAGCCGGGCTCGGGCTGGCCGGCCGCGTCCGCCTTGTCCAGAACAGGGGTAGCCATCAGTACTTACGCTCCATCGGCTGGTAGCGGGTCTGGACGACCGGCTTGTAGTCGAGACGGACGGTTTCCGAGCCGTCGGCGCCGACCTCGCGGTACGCCATGGTGTGACGCATGAAGTTGACGTCGTCGCGGTTCGGGTAGTCCTCGCGGTAGTGACCACCGCGGGACTCCTTGCGGGCCAGGGCCGACACCGCCATGACCTCGGCCAGGTCGAGCAGGTTGCCCAGCTCGATCGCCTCGAGGAGGTCCGTGTTGAACCGCTTGCCCTTGTCCTGGATCGCCACGTTGCGGTAGCGCTCGCGCAGCTCGGCGATCTTCTCGACGGCCGTCTTGATCGTCTGCTCGGTGCGGAAGACCATGACGTTGGCGTCCATGGTCTCCTGCAGCTCGCGGCGGAGCGTGGCCACCCGCTCGTTGCCGGTGGAGTTGCGCAGCCGCTCGATCTGCTCGACGACGAACGACTCCGGGGCCTCCGGCAGCTCGACGTAGTCGGCCTTCGCGGAGTACTCGGCGGCGGCGATGCCCGCGCGGCGGCCGAAGACGTTGATGTCCAGCAGCGAGTTGGTGCCCAGGCGGTTGGCGCCGTGCACGGAGACACAGGCGACCTCGCCGGCCGCGTACAGACCCGGGACGACGGTGGTGTTGTCCGCCAGGACCTCACCCTCGACGTTCGTCGGGATGCCGCCCATCGCGTAGTGCGCGGTCGGCTGGATCGGGATCGGGTCCGTGTAGGGCTCGATGCCGAGGTAGGTCCGCGCGAACTCGGTGATGTCCGGGAGCTTGGCGTCCAGTTGCTCCGGCGGCAGGTGGGTCAGGTCCAGGTAGACGTGGTCGCCCTCGGGACCGCAGCCGCGGCCCTCGCGGATCTCCGTGTAGATGGAGCGCGAGACGACGTCACGGGAGGCGAGGTCCTTCATGACCGGCGCGTACTTCTCCATGAAGCGCTCGCCGTCCTTGTTGCGCAGGATGCCGCCCTCACCACGGGCGCCCTCCGTCAGCAGGATGCCCATGCGCCAGATGCCGGTCGGGTGGAACTGGAAGAACTCCATGTCCTCCAGCGGGAGCCCGCGCCGGTAGACCGCCGCCTGACCGTCACCGGTCAGGGTGTGGGCGTTCGACGTCACCTTGAAGAACTTGCCGGTGCCGCCGGAGGCGTAGATGACGGCCTTGGCCTGGAAGATGTGGATCTCGCCGGTGGCCAGCTCGTACGCCACCACGCCGGCCGACCGCTTGACGCCGTCGACCTCGGTCATGAGCTGGTCGAGGACGTAGAACTCGTTGAAGAACTCCACGCCCTCCTTGACGCAGTTCTGGTACAGCGTCTGGAGGATCATGTGGCCGGTGCGGTCCGCGGCGTAGCAGGACCGGCGGACCGGGGCCTCGCCGTGGTTGCGGCTGTGACCGCCGAAGCGGCGCTGGTCGATGGTCCCGTCCGGGGTCCGGTTGAACGGCAGGCCCATCTTCTCCAGGTCGAGGACGGCGTCGATGGCCTCCTTCGCCAGGATCTCGGCGGCGTCCTGGTCGACCAGGTAGTCACCGCCCTTGACCGTGTCGAAGGTGTGCCACTCCCAGTTGTCCTCCTCCACGTTGGCCAGCGCGGCGGCCATGCCGCCCTGCGCGGCGCCCGTGTGGGAGCGGGTGGGGTAGAGCTTGGTCAGGACCGCGGTGCGGCTGCGCTTCGTCGCCTCGATGGCGGCGCGCATGCCCGCGCCGCCGGCGCCGACGATGACGGTGTCGTACTTGTGGATCTTCATGATTCTCGCAGCCCCGTGCCTAGCGGATGTTCGGGTCGAAGGTGAAGATCACCAGCGTGCCCAGCAGGATGGTGAACACCGTGGCGGTGTAGAGCAGGCCCTTGAGCCACAGGCGGCTGTTCGGCCGCTCGGCGTAGTCGTTGATGACCGTGCGCAGGCCGTTGGCGCCGTGCAGCATCGCCAGCCACAGCATCAGCAGATCCCAGACCTGCCAGAACGGGGACGCCCAGCGGCCGGCCACGAAGGCGAAGCCGATCTTGGACACACCGCCGTCCAGCACGAGCTGGATCAGCAGGTGGCCCAGGACGAGGACCACCAGCACGATGCCGGACAGGCGCATGAAGACCCACGCGGCCAGCTCGAAGTTGCCCCGGGTCGACTTCGGGGACTTCTTGGTCCGCTTGCGCGGCGCCTCGATCAGCGGGGCCGGGTTGTCGACGGTGTAGACGGGGGCACCTTCCACGGGGCCGACTCCGGACGCGGCGGTTTCAGTCGTGACTGAGTTATTCGACATCGGCGGCGTCAGCTCCCAAAGAGGACACGGGCGGCGTGACCGAGGACCGGGCGGAGTGCCCCGGCCATCAGGACGAACCAGACGCCCATCACGGCCCAGAACATCTGCTTCTGGTAGCGCGTGCCCTTCGACCAGAAGTCGACGGCGATGACACGCAGGCCGTTGAGCGCGTGGAAGAGGATGGCGGCGACGAGGCCGTACTCCAGCAGCGCGACGATCGGCGTCTTGTACGTGGCTACGACCTTGTCGTAGTCCTCGGGGGAGACACGCACGAGAGCGGTGTCCAGCACATGAACGAACAGGAAGAAGAAAATGAGGACGCCGGTGACTCGATGAGCCACCCAGGACCACATTCCTTCCCGGCCGCGGTACAGCGTTCCAGCCGGCACGGAAGAACCCTCCGGGAGCGGGGATTAGGGCCGCGCCGGCTTCACTGTCGGTCGGGCCCGGCCGGGTACGGTCCACCGGCCCCCAGCATCGTAGCGAGGCGTCGCGCCGTGGCTGACGGGGGGCCTGGCTGTGTGATCAAACCGGCACGCGGTTGGGCTAGCGGGGCGCCCACCGGGGCGGGTGATGCGGTCATTTGCCGGATACGGGTGTGTTTGTGCTGGTCGCGCAGCTTCCCGTGGTCCCGAGGAGGTGGCCGAGACGCCCCCGGGCGAGGCGTCGCAGCTCCTCCGCCGCGGTGACCCGCTCCTCCTCCGGATCGTTCGCCAATCGTGACCGGATCGCTTCGAGGATGCGGTCGAGCACCTCGTCCGGGGGCGTGTCACCCAGATAGATGGCGAACCCGTGTCCGAAGCGCGCCTCGTAGGCCGCCTGCGCCGCGCTCAGTGCCATGTGGGCCGCCGAGTAGATGCCCTCGGGCAGCTCGGGAAGGGACTCGCCCGCCAGCGCCTGGGCCAGCTCGCCCGGCGACAGGTCGTAGGCCGCCTCGTCCGCCGCTGCCAGCAGCGCGTCCAGGTCGGGGTACGGGCGGTGGTCCGCGATCCGGCGGGACCAGCGCGGGCTGCGCAGGCAGCGCAGCAGAAGGGCATGGACCTCGTCGTCGGCGGCGGTGTTGAAGGCGTCGAGGGGCTTGGGGAGATACGGGAGACGGTGGGCGGGCAGCGTGGGTCCTCGCGTCACAGGTGGTGTGGCAGGGGATGCTGTGAAAGATGTGGTCAGGTTATCGAGAGTGGTCACGGTGTGTCCCCGTGGTGTGTGAATTTCACTCGAACGGGAGAGTTTCCGACTACCTCGATGACCGGTGAGCCGGAGAGAGTCGTACGGTGGCAGGGTGACCCAGCACAGCCGCCGGGGAACGGCGCGGCAGGTGATACCGAAACGGGCGGTGATGGCCGCCGCGTTCGTCGGGACGATCGCGCTCGGCACGGGCGTCGGCGTGTGGGCCTCCGACGGCGGCGGCGGGAAACCGGACGCGAGCGCGCCACGGTCCTCGGCCGGGCGGGTCTCCGGCGCGGACCCCGCCGGCGCCGACCCCGGGGCGGCGGGCACCCCGTCGGCGAGTCCGACGCCCAGCCGGTCCTACCCGCTGTCACAGGCGCCGCGCACGATACCCGCGGTGCGCTCCCACGCCCCGGCGCGCGGGCCCGGCTGGCAGCCGCGGCACGGGGAGCGGGTGGTGGTGAGCGACGCCGGGCTGGCCGACGAGGGCCGGCTCATAGCCGGGGAACTGGGGCTGACGTACGCGGGGCAGAAGGGCGAGGACGACGTGCGGGCCGGGGACGTCCGGCTCGCGCTCGGCGGCGGGGGCGGGAACCAGGAGTCGTACACCCTCACCGTCCGCGGCGGGCGGGTCGGCATCAGCGGGCCCGGTGAGGCCGGGGTCTTCTACGGCACCCGCACCCTGAAGCAGGAGGTCCACGGCGGCGGTACGGCACCGGAGGGCGTCGTCCGGGACCAGCCGGCCAAGCCGGACCGCGGGTTCATGCTCGACATCGCGCGCAAACCGTTCTCCGAGACCTGGATCGAGGACCGGATACGCGAGCTGGGGGACCTGAAGTTCAACGAGCTGGGGCTGCACTTCTCCGACGACCAGGCCTTCCGGATCGAGTCCAGCACCCACCCGGAGATCGTCTCCCCGGACCGTCTGTCCAAGGCGCAGGTCAAACGGATCGTGGACCTGGCGGCCGGCCGGCACATCACCGTCGTGCCGGAGATCGACTCGCCAGGACACCTCGGGGCCGTCATCGCCGCCCACCCCGACCTCACGCTGCGCAACGCGAGCGGGGTGCCCACCAAGGGCGCCGTCGACATCTCCAAGGACGCCTCCGCGCGGATCGTCGACGACCTGCTGAACGAGTACGCGGTGCTGTTCCCCGGCGGCCGGTGGCATCTGGGCGGTGACGAGTACCAGGCGCTCACCGTGAAGGACCCGCAGGCCTCGTATCCGCAACTGGCCGCCGCCGCCCGGCAGGCCCACGGCTCCGGCGGCACGGTCGCCGACCTCGCCACCGACTGGCTCAACGACCGCTACGCCACCGTCCGCGCCCACGACAAGACCGTCCGCGCCTGGAACGACGGCTTCTTCCGCGGCACCTCCGTCCAGCCCGAGCAGGGCCTCCAGGTCGCCTACTGGACCGGCAAGGAGATCGGCGCCCGGCAGCCGGCCGAGTACCTGGGCGCGGGCCGGAAGGTCCTCAACTACAACGACGAGTTCCTCTACTACGTCCTCGGCCAGCCGCAGACCTTCGTCTACCCGACGGGACAGCGGATCTACGAGCAGTGGAACCCGCGGGTGCTGCGCGGCACGACCGCCGTACCGGCCCGCTACGACGCGCAGATCCTCGGCGGCTCGTTCGCGGTGTGGTGCGACATCGCCGGAGCGCAGACGGAGAGCCAGGTCGCCGCGGGCATCCGGATGCCGCTGCGGGCCACCGTGCAGAAGCTGTGGGACCCGGGCACTCCGGCGCTGTCCTGGCCCGACTTCAGGAAGCTGGCCGACCGGCTGGGCTGAGGAGCGGTGTCCGACGTCTCCGGGCACGGGCACGACTGTCTTTGGCTGAAAACCTGCGGATGTGACACTCCCGCGCCGTCGCACGCAGTAAGGGGAAGTGCGGGCTCCGTACCGGTCGGCGCCCTGGCGAGGGAGACATTCATGAGCCTGGTGCAACTGATCGCACAGGCCGACGCCCGCGGACTGGCCGCCAGCGGATTGGCTTGTATGGATCGGTGTCTGCCGCTGCTCGGCGGCGACGACGAACTGCTGCGCCCGCTCTGGGCGAGTCTCGCCGACGACTCCGACTGGGGCGGGGGCCTGGAGAAGGCCCGCGCGGCGCTGGGGTCCGCCGGGTCCGACGGGACCGATGAGCCCGCCGGGTCCGCCGGGTCCGCCGGTGACGAGGCCGTGCGGCTCGCCCGCCGCATGCTGGACGCGGCCCCCGCCGAGCGCACCGCCGACGCCGTACGCCCCTGGGCCGACGTCTGCTCGGCCGCCTCGCTGCGCATCCACCGGCTGCTCGACCCCGCCACGGCCGCCACCACGTCCCCGGACGGAAGCACGCACCCGAGCGCCGGGGCTTCGGGGGACACGGCCGGCCCGTCGCCGCTCGTCGCCGCCGAGCTGCGCCGCCAGACGGTGGTGCTGGAACTCCTCGCCGGGCACGGCGTCAACGGCCTGCGCGGGGCGCTGGAGGTGTCCGTCGAGGGCCGGCGCGTGCTGCGCGCGGTGGTCTCCCGCCGGGCGCGCGGCGCCACCGGACCGGGGGCCTGAGAGGGTTTCGTGCCCGTCCCGCGGCGGACGTGGGGCGGTCCTGCGACGGTTGGCGGAACACCGCGGAACCGGGTGACGGAAATCCCGCCCGGCTCGCTCTTCCCTATGTGACAGCCCATACGACAGACCATGTGACAGGCCAGGTGACAGAGCGGGCGACGGACCCGTACGCGACGACGCGACAGGAGACCAGGCCGCAGGCCGCGGCGAAGCCCGTGCGGTGGGCGGCGGACGCGGTGGCCACGATGCGCGAGGGCGCCCGCGTCCGGCTCGACTACTCGGCGCAGAGCCTGTGGCGCGTCGACCGGATGATCGAGGAGATACGCCGTGAGGAGCCGCCGTACGCGGCCGTCGAGAACGTGCTGCGCGGCCTCGGTGCCTACGCCGGCGAGGTGATCGTCCGCCAGACCGGCGCCGAGTGGTGGGCGAGCGGCGGCGAGCACTGGGTGCGCACCCCCGACGGCCGGCTGTGGGACCCCGTCGACGAGGCCCGCCGCTCCTTCGGGGGCAACGGCTCGCTGCGGCTGCTGTGCCGCGACGCGACCGCCCGCGGCTGACCGGCCCCGCCCCCTGGGGCACCGCCGCGCTGTGACACTTCCGTCCGGGCCGACGCTGATGATCGTGGAGGGCGGTGACACGGCCGGACGTGCCGGACCGTGAGGCAGGCGCCACGCAGTGGCCAGGAACTCGGCACGAACGAGGACGGTCTTGGGCCAGGGAGGGGAACCCCGCCGCCCGCAGCCGCGGGACGGGGAGCTGGGCGCGGCCGTCGCGCGGGCCCAGGACGGCGACGAGAGCGCCTTCGCGGTGGCCTACCGGATCGTGCAGCCCGGCCTGCTGGGTTATCTGCGGGGTCTGGTCGGCGAGGACGCGGAGGACGTCGCCTCCGACGCCTGGCTGGAGATCGCCCGGGACCTCGGCCGGTTCCGCGGCGACGGCGCCGGTTTCCGGGGCTGGACCGCGACCATCGCCCGGCACCGGGCCCTGGACCAGCTACGCCGGCAGCGGGTACGGCCCCGGGCGGCGCAGCTCGGGGACGACGCCCTGGAGCTGCCCGGCCGGCACAGCACCCACGACCAGGCCCTGGAGTCGTTGTCCACCGCACGCGCGCTGGAGCTGGTGCGGGCGCTGCCCCGGGACCAGGCCGAGGCGGTGCTGCTGCGGGTGGTCGTCGGCCTCGACGGCCCGGCCGCCGCCCGCGTCCTGGGCAAGCGTCCCGGCGCGGTCCGCACGGCCGCGTACCGGGGCCTGCGCCGCCTGGCCCGCCAGTTCGACGCGGCCCGCCCGGCGGACGGCCCCGGCGGCGGTGGGACGGATGGCGATGCCCCGGCGCCGGGGGAGTCGGGATGAACGCCACGGCACGCGGGACGTATGAACGCGTACGGCGTGTGTGAACAGGCGTACGGCGTGTGTGGGCCGGTGTGCGCGTCTCCGGGCGGGCCGGGCGAGTGCGGGAACGGCAACGGAACAGCTACGGGAACAGGGACAGGGACAGGAACGGGCATGGGTGAACGGCACAGCGGTGAGGGGCCGCCCGGCCGCCGGTCCGCGCACCCTCGCGCCGGCGCCACCGTCTCCGTGCCCGAGCCGACCGACGTGCCGCGGCCGGACCCCGGGTTCGAGACCCGGTTCAGGGCCGCCCTGCGCACGGACGGCGTCGACCCCGAGGCCGAGCACGGCGCCGTCGCCGCCTTCCGGGCCGCCCGTGCGGCGGGGGCGCACGACGCGCGGACCCGGGCCCGGGACGACTGGCGCCCCGGACGGCCGCGCCGTACCCGCCGCTCCCTGCGGACCACGCTCTCGCTGGCCCTGGCGAGCCTCACGCTGGGCGGGATCGCCGTCGCGGCGATCGGCTCGGCCGGGTCCGGCACGGACGCCGGCCGGGACACCCCCCGCCCCGTCCGGTCGTCGCCGGCCGCCCCGCGCACCCCGGCGGCAACGGCCGCGCCGGCCGACGACCGGGCGACCGGGCGGGCGACCGGGCGGGCGGGCGCCGGGTCCACCGACCCCGCCACGCCATCACCCGGGCACCCGGGCACCGCCCGGGACACCCTGGCCCACTGCCGCGCCTACGCACAGGCCGGGAAGCGGGGCGGTGCCCTGGCGGCGACGGCCTGGCAGCGGCTGGTCACGGCGGCGGGCGGCCCGGAGAAGGTCGCGGCCTACTGCGCCGCCCGGGCGGCACGCCCGCAGCGAGGGACGGCCGGCGAGGCGGGGGGTACGGGCGCCACCGGCAAGGGCCAAGGCCAGAGCCGGAGCAAGGGCGGGAACGGCGGCGGCCAGGGGAAGTCGGGCGGCTCGGCGGGCGGCAAGCGGTAGGCACCGGCCGGCTCCGCGAAGGCAACGGCCGGGGCCGCCACCCCCCACAGGAGAGGCCCCGGCCGTCGCGCGGACGGGCCGCGCACGGCCCGTACTCCCTTCAGCGCCGTGCACACGGTTTCTGTCACACCCCGCCACAGCTCGGGCACAGCCCGCCCCCGCCGAGTCCTCACCCTGCGCACACCGGAACCCGGTCACGAGTTAGTTGCATCTTCTACAGACATGGACGAGAGACGGTTTCACGCCGTAACGTGCCTTTCGCGCCGACCGAAGACAGGCGTAAAGGGAGTGCGGTGCTGGGGGACGACGCGGAGCTGACCGCCGCGGTGCGTGCGGCACAGACCGGTGATGAGACCGCGTTCCGTGCGGTGTACCGCGCGGTGCATCCCCGGCTGCTCGGTTACGTACGCACGCTGGTCGGCGATCCGGACGCAGAGGACGTGGCCTCCGAGGCCTGGCTCCAGATCGCCCGCGACCTGGACCGGTTCAGCGGTGACGCCGACCGGTTCCGCGGCTGGGCCGCCCGGATCGCCCGCAACCGCGCGCTGGACCACATACGCATGCGGGGCCGCCGCCCCGCCATCGGCGGCGACGAGACTGAGCTGACCGGCCGGGCCGCCGAGTCCGACACGGCCGGCGAGGCCATCGAGGCCCTGACCACCGACAGCGCCCTCTCCCTGATCGCCCGCCTCCCGCAGGACCAGGCCGAGGCGGTCGTCCTGCGCGTGGTCGTGGGCCTGGACGCCAAGACCGCCGCCGAGACGCTCGGCAAGCGCGCGGGTGCCGTCCGCACGGCGGCGCACCGCGGTCTGAAGCGGCTCGCGGAGCTGATCGGCGCCGATCCGGAATCGGCGGGCGGGCTCGACGCGCTTCCGCCCCAGCGAGAACCACACCGTGGCGCGGTGACGTCCGCAACTGTGACGCATACGCGTACGCGGACGCAGAAGGACATGTGATGGCCGACGAGCAGTACAGGTGGCTGAACCGTGCGGCGGCGGAACGCCTACTGCGCGGTGAGTCCCCGGAAGCCGTCGACCCTTGCGCCCGTGACCAGGCCGAACGTCTCTCCCAGGCGCTCGGCGCGCTGTCCGGGCTGTCCGCACAGGCCACCCCCGACGCCGACGGGCTGCCCGGCGAGCAGGCCGCCCTGGCCGCGTTCCGCAAGGCCCGCGAGGCTGCCGACGCCGGCCGGACCGCCGCCGCACCCGCGTCCGGCGGTGCCCCCGCGTCCGTGCCCTGCGCCGACGCGGGCCTGGTCCGCATCGGCGCCCGGGGCCGTACCGGAATCCCGTCGAGGCGTCCCCGCTGGGCCCGCCCGGCGCGCCTGGCGATCGCCGCGGCCGTGGTCGCGGGCACGCTCGGCTCAGTCGCCGTGGCCGCGGGCAGTGGAGTGCTGCCCACGCCGTTCGGCGACGGGAAGCCCGGCCCCGCCACGTCCGTCTCCACCGACGAGACCTCCGACCAGCCGCTCCCGTCGGCGTCCGCGCAGACCACACCGGACTACGCGACGGGCACGGGCACGGGTACCGGTCCGGGCACGCTCACGCCCGGCGGCACCCCGGGAGACCGCCGCGCCGACGCCTCCGGCGAGACGCCCGGCCCGGCCGACGGCACCGGCCCGAGCGCCGCTCCCGGCTCCGGGGTGCCCTCCACGGCTTCCGGCACCGGATGGGCCGGCGCCGCCGCGGCCTGCCGGGTGCTCCGGGACGGCCGGGAACTGGACGCCGGCCGCAAGCGCGTGCTGGTGAACCTGGCGGGCGGCTCCGCCCGCGTGACCAGGTACTGCAAGGTCGTGCTGGGCGTCCTTGGCTCCGGCTCCGGCTCCGGCTCCGGTGGCACGGTCGGCGGGGGCCCCACCGGCCACGGCAACGGCAACCGCGACGGCGACGGCGGCGGCACCGCCGGGGGCAACGGCAAGGACAAGGACAAGGGCAAGGACAAGGACAAGGACAAGGGCAAGGGCGAGGGCGGCAAGGGCAAGGACGGCAAGGGCAAGGGTGGGGGCAAGGACAGAGACGGCGGCAAGGGCGACGGCGGCGGCGAGGGCAACGGGAAGGGTGACGGCGGCTCCGGTGGTACGGGCGGCGGCAAGGGCGGCCGGCACCGCGGCGGCGCCGCCCCCGCCCCCTCCGCCTACGCGCCGGAGCACCCCGGCGGGTGGGGCAGCGTCCCGGCGGCCCCGTCACCGACTCCGGCATACACCGCGCTCTGACCGACGCAACCCCACCTGACCTGCGTTTTCTCGGTCTCCGAAAATTTTTCGGCGCGAGGTGTGACGTTTCTGGAGCGACTTACGCAGTACAGAGTGAGCCGACTGGTCATCGGCCGCAGCACTGAGCCGGGGTTCCCCCCGTACCCACGGCTCGTGCACCTGGCGCGGGCGGGACACGTTCCCCCGGTCCCGCCCGCGCCCCGCAGCTCTCCGCCCCGCCCCTCCCTCGTTTCCACCCCTCGATGCTTCCCCGCGTGACCGGCGCCGGGCCACGAGGCATGGTGAGGGGTAGTGGTCGTACCGCGGAGGCATCCATGGCGCGTGAGTCGGAGTCGGGCCTGCCGATCGAGCCGGTCTACGGGCCGGCCGAGCTGACCGGCTGGGACCCGGACGGGAAGCTGGGCGTCCCGGGTGCGTACCCCTTCACCCGCGGGGTGTACCCGACCATGTACACCGGCCGCCCCTGGACCATGCGCCAGTACGCGGGCTTCGGCACGGCCGCGGAGTCCAACGCCCGCTACCGTCGGCTGATCGGCCACGGCACCACCGGCCTCTCCGTCGCCTTCGACCTGCCCACCCAGATGGGCCACGACTCCGACGCGCCTCTCGCGCACGGCGAGGTCGGCAGGGTCGGGGTCGCGATCGACTCGGTCGAGGACATGCGGGTGCTGTTCGACGGCATCCCGCTGGACCGGGTCTCGACGTCCATGACGATCAACGCGCCCGCCGCGCTGCTCCTGCTCATGTACGAGCTGGTGGCCGAGGAACAGGGAATTGCGGCGGACCTGCTGACGGGCACCGTGCAGAACGACGTGCTGAAGGAGTACATCGCGCGGGGCACGTACATCTACCCGCCCCGGCCCTCGCTGCGGCTCACGGCGGACATCTTCCGGTACTGCGCCGCCGAGATCCCGAAGTGGAACACGATCTCGATCTCCGGCTACCACATGGCCGAGGCGGGGGCGAGCCCCGTCCAGGAGATCGCCTTCACCCTCGCCGACGGCATCGAGTACGTCCGTACGGCGATGGCGGCGGGCATGGACGTCGACGACTTCGCGCCCCGCCTGTCCTTCTTCTTCGTGGCCCGCACGACCCTGCTGGAGGAGGTCGCCAAGTTCCGCGCGGCGCGGCGGATCTGGGCGCGGGTGATGAGGGACGACTTCGGCGCGCGCGACCCTAAGTCGCTGATGCTCCGCTTCCACACGCAGACGGCCGGGGTCGAGCTGACGGCCCAGCAGCCGGAGGTGAACCTGGCCCGCGTCACCGTCCAGGCCCTGGCCGCGGTCCTCGGCGGCACCCAGTCCCTCCACACCAACTCCTACGACGAGGCGATCGCCCTGCCCACGGACAGCAGCGCCCGGCTGGCACTGCGCACGCAGCAGGTGCTCGCGTACGAGACGGACGTACCGGCGACGGTGGACCCCTTCGCCGGCTCCTACGCGGTCGAACGGATGACGGACGACGTGGAGGAGGCCGCCCTGGACCTGATGCGGAAGGTGGAGGACCTGGGCGGGGCGGAGGCGGCGATCGTGCGGGGCTTCCAGAAGGCCGAGATCGAACGGAACGCGTACCGCATCGCCCGGGAGACCGAGTCCGGCGAGCGGGTGGTCGTCGGCGTCAACCGCTTCCGGCTGGACGAGGAGGAGCCGTACCAGCCGCTGCGGGTCGACCCGGCGATCGAGGCGCGGCAGGCCGAGCGGCTGGCCGTGCTGCGGGCCGGGCGGGACCGGGGGGCGGTGGATTCGGCGCTGGACGCCCTGAAGAGGGCGGCCGAGGGGGCGGACAACGTGCTCTACCCGATGAAGGAGGCGCTGCGGGGCCGGGCGACGGTCGGCGAGGTGTGCGGGGCGCTCCGCCAGGTCTGGGGAAGCCACACACCCCCCGACACCTTCTGACACTTCCTGAGCCGGACGGTCCCGGACGCCGGACGCGGCGCCCGGCGGTCTCCCGTGACCCTTCCCGGCCGGGGCGTGATCGTCGCACCGGGGCCGGAAGGCCGGGCGTGGGATCAGCCGCGGCGTTCTCCGTCCGCCGGGGCGGTGAGTTCCCGGGGGAACGCCGGTGCGCCGGCCCTCTTCAACGCCCTCTTCAGACGCGGACCGAAAGGTTTCTCCACCCACCGGTGGATCAGCCACGCCAGCAGCAGCATGGCCAGCACGGTCAGGGCGAGCGCCGGCCACGGCGGCAGGCCGAGCCCTCGGTGCAGCACCCGGATGACGAACCAGCCCAGGTGCTCGTGCACCAGGTAGAACGGGTACGTCAGCGCGCCCGCCGTGACCAGCCAGGGCCAGGACGCCCACCGTGTCCAGCCCAGTGCCACGGCGGCCACCGCCCCGAACGCGAGGGTGACGATTCCCAGGATGACGTGCGGGTCGCGGTGGAAGTCGCCGTGCGCGCCGGCGTGCCACAGGCCGCTCGTGGCGGTGCTCTGCCCGAGCAGCCAGGACACCGCCACGATGCCCCACAGCAGCAGGTCGCTGCCGAAGCGGTGGATCAGGTAGAGGGCCAGGCCGCCGATGAAGAAGGGGGCGTACTCCGGCAGGAGCAGTTGGTCCGTGAGCGCGTTGCCGGAGGTGCGGCTGACGGCCGCCGCGAGCGTCCAGACGCAGCAGAACAGCACGACCCGGCGGTAGGTGACACCGCGTACGACGACGAACAGGGCGAACAGCGCGTAGAACCGCACCTCGACCCAGAGCGTCCAGCACACGCCGAGGACGCGGGTGACGCCCATCGGCTGCTGCAGCATCGTCAGGTTGACGAGGAACTCGTCCGTCCGGACCGGGTGGACGACGACGGGCAGGGCGACGGCCGCCGCGGTGACCAGGACCAGGGCGACCCAGTAGGCGGGGTAGAGGCGGGCGACGCGGGAGCGGAAGAAGTCGCCGAGGGTGCGGCCCCAGCTACTCATGCAGATGACGAAGCCGCTGATGACGAAGAAGAACTGCACGCCCAGACAGCCGTAGGTCGCCGCCTGGGACAGGGTCGGGAAGACATGGGCCGGGCTCTGGTGCCAGGACGCCGAGACCGCGCCGCCGCGTCCGGCGTAGTGGTAGAGGCAGACCATCAGGGCGGCCACGAGCCGCAGGCCGTCCAGGGCGAGCAGGCGGCCGCGGTCCTGGCGGCGGCCGGGGGCGGCCGGGGCGGGGGCCGTCCCGGGCACCGGCGGAGCGTCGGTGAGCGTGGTGGGCGAAGAAGGCATGATGCTCGACATTTTCCCGAACAAACGTTGCTCGGTTCGGATTTTCATGTGAATTTCCGTGGCACGTCGAGCGGTATTTCCGCCGACCGGGCATCGTTCGCCCGGCCACCCCCGTCCGTTAACCCGTTCTTCGTCTTTACTTCCTGATTCCGCCACCCGTCCGGCAGTCCGCCCGGCAATGCCGAATGCCGGGCGGGTGGAATTCACCGCCGTACGGACCTGCGCAGGCTGCGCGCCTTGCGTGCCACCCGGCGGACCGTCGCGTTGCGCGGGATGAACGCCAACTGGGCGGGCACCCCGCCGGGCAGGGCCAGCGCGGTCAGCCGTTTGCGCTTGAAGTAGCGCAGTATCCGCTCGTTCAGGTTCCTCCCGAGCCAGCTCTCGGTCTCCGCGCGCAGCCCCGGCAGGATCTTCGGCTGCATCGCGAAGCCCACCGCACGCACCAGCGCGCCCAGCGTCTCCACGTCCATGCCCCGGCGCTGCCCGGCGACGGCCGTCCGGTCGGTCAGCTCGGGCAGCAGCGCGTCCACGACGGTGACCGGGACGCGGTTGCTGTTCTCGTACGGCGTGAGCCGCTCCAGCAGCAGTTCGGTGCCCACCCGGGCGACCGGCAGGCCGTACAGCGCGGAGGCGGTGAGCAGGGCGGTGGAGAAGCAGCCGACGACCAGCGCGGGCCGCATCCGCTGGTACAGCACCTCCGCGAGCACCGGCGTGTCGAGGACGGTCAGCTCGACCTCCAGCCGCTCCGCCTCGGTCTCCAGGGAGCGGGTGAAGCGCGCCGGAGCGGACGGGTGCGGCTTGAACACCACCCGCGTGTGCCCGAGCCCGGCCACGCCCCTCAGCATCCGCACATGCAGGTCCTCCTCCTCCTCGGCGGTGAGGATGTCCAGCGCGGACAGGTACTGGCCGAGCAGCAGCGCGGGCTCCTCGATCTCCGGCAGCTCCTCGCCGGAGGAGGCCAGCGTGGCGAGGACCTTGGTGAAGGCGGGCGACGGCACGATCTCGCCGGGCACGCCGAACTCGGTGAGCAGCAGCGGCTCCAGACCCGGCACCAGGTCCAGGTGCAGGACGCGGTCCACGCGGGTCCCGACCAGCGGGTCGATCTTGTTGCGGGTGGGGCCGTAGCTCATCAGACCGTCGGCGTAGACGGTGACCGGGGCGCCGGTGAAGATCTGCGCGAGCGCCAGCGACGGACTGACCTGGATCGACTCGACCGCCAGCTCGACGTCGTCGGTGCCGAGCCGCCACTCGTGGCGCAGATACCGCTCCCACAGCGGCAGGTCGTCCCCGCGGGGAGCCCAGCCGCCGGGGTGGAACGGGAAGATCGCCGCGTTGTACGACACCACGTCGTCGAACCGGTCGCGCAGCCGCTCGAAGCCCGGCATCTCGTCCAGGGCGGGTGAGGTCTCGGGCGTGGCCGCGTTGTTGCAGACCAGGAGGATGCGCCGGTCGGCCGGGCGGAAGCAGCCGGAGTCCAGGGCGGCGGCGAGCGTGGCCGTGCCGTACAGCGTCGACGCCTGGAAGATCTGGGTGGTCACGCGGCGGCTCCCGCGGGGGCGGGACGGCGGCGCAGCCGGCGCAGCCGGGTGGCGCGCTGGAGGTCCATGGAGTCCAGTGCCTCGTCGAGCACGTCCTGCGGCATGCGCCGCAGGGCGGCGGCGCTCAGGGACTTCAGTTGCTTGGCCACCGCCGGCTCGAACCTTTCGATGGATCCCAGGTGATGGGAGATGATCGCGCAGTAGGTGCGGACGGCCTTCGGCAGCAGCGCGCCGGCCTCCCGGTCGGCCGCGGTCTCCGCGACGACCTGGTCGAACGCGCGGATGAAGTCGAGCTGCCGGACGTCACCGATCTGGGTGAGCGACGAGGCGACCCCGCGCCGGTAGAACACGCCGAGCAGGCTCACCGCGGCGAAGGACTCCGCCTCCCGGTGCAGCTTCCAGATCCACGGCCGGTCCTCGGCCGTGCGCAGCCCGTCGGTGAAGTGCAGCAGCCCCTTGTCCAGGAGCCGGCGGTGGTAGACGCCCGCCCAGGCGTAGGCGTAGTCCACGGAGGTGGAGCGGTCGGCGGGCAGGATCGATTCCCGCGGGTCCAGCACGGTGTTCCGGCGGCCCACCGGCACCCGGTGCACACTGCGCGACCGGGCGGTGCACTGCACATGGTCGGTACGCAGGAAGTCACAGCCCAGTTCCTCGATGGCCGTGACCAGCCGCGGGAGGTAGCCGGCGGCGAGCCAGTCGTCGCCGTCCAGGAACGTCAGGTACTCCCCGCGCGCCCGGTCGATACCGGTGTTGCGCGCGGTCGCCAGACCCCCGTTCCGCTCGTGCCGGACCAGGACCGCGCCCGGCAGCTCGCGCTCCGCGTGCGCGAGGATCTCTGGTGTCCCGTCGCGGGAACAGTCGTCGACGAGAATGAATTCGAAGTCCTCACGCGCGTTCGCCCGGAGGCTCCTGAGCGTGTCGGGCGCATATTGCTGCACGTTGTAGAACGGCACGATGACGGAGAGCTTGACCACGTCAGGGACGTTAGGGTGCGGCCCGTCATTCGTCTTGACCGTCTGCTTGATACCCGGTGAACGGCACATGGCGAAGCTGTGAACCAGGCCTTTTCCCGACCGGATCACGGCCCGATTCCCCATTCGGCGATGTGCTGTTAACCGTTTGTTGTGCCCGGGTTGGGCGGAATCTCGGAATGGCTTTCTAGCGTCTTCGGCGTGCCAGCAAGTGCAATGAAGTCCCTCCGGATCGCCGTCCTCGCGGACTCCGACACCCGGTGGAAGTGGGGCGCGCTCACCGCGCGACGGCTCACTCCGCCGGCTGCCGAGGTCCGGCTCGACGGCTACCTCCTGCGAGGGCGCGCCACTCCCACCGCCCGCCAGCTCGACGAGATCGGCGTCCGGGCGGACTCCCTCCGTGAGGTCACGGCCGTCGAGTTCCTGCGGGCGATGACCGAGGACCCCGACGAGCGGTACGACGTCCTCGTCCTCGCCCTGGTCGGCGGCGGCGTGCAGGCCGTGCTGCACGGACTGCGGAACGCCTGGGGCGCCGGGAGGCGTCCCGTCGTCGTCACCGGCTACGTCGGTGTCGTCTACGAGAAGCTCACCGACGGGCTGCTGCTGCGGCACGGCGCGGACCTCGTCCTCGCCAACTCCCGCCACGACGCGGACCGGTTCCGGGCCGTGTACGAAGGAGTGGGGGCCGACGCCTCAGCCGTCACGGAGGTCGCGCTGCCCTTCCTCGGCGGTGACCCCCACACCGGCGGACACGAGCCGTACACCGTCGTGTTCGCCGCCCAGCCGTCCGTCCCGGACAACCGCCGGGACCGTACCTACCTGCTCGGCCGGCTCATCGAGCACGCCCGGAAGCACCCCGGACGCGAGGTGCTGCTGAAGCTGCGCTCCAAACCCGGCGAACACACAACCCACATCGAGGAACTGCCGTACCGAGAAGCTGGTCCAGGGCATCGACCTGCCGCCCAACCTCAAGCTGGTGTACGGGCACATGGGTGACGTGCTGGACCGTACCGACCTGCTGGTCACGGTCAGTTCCACGGCCGCCCTGGAGGCCTTGCACCGCCGCGTGCCGACAGCCGTCCTCACCGACCTCGGGGTGCGCGAGGCGCTCGGCAACCACCACTTCACCGGCTCCGGGTGCCTCGCCTCCTGGAACCAGCTCGACGCCGGGCACCAGCCGGTGCCGGACGAGGAGTGGGTGGCCCGGCAGGGCGTCGCCGCCGGCGGCACCTCCGGCGGTGCGGGGTCGTACGCCACCGCGTTCGACGCGGCCCGCGCGCGCATCGCCGAGCTGCTGGAGCGGTCCGGGCACCTGCCGCCCCTGAACCCCTACTACACCCCCGAGACCGCGCCCGGCTATCTGCCCGGCATCCTCGCCCGCCACCACCTCGGCCCCGACGGCGCACCGCTGCCCGGCGCGCCCGCCGCCGACAAGGCGCCCGGACCCGTCCGCCAGATCGTGCGCCGGGCCGCGCGCGGCGCCTACCGGCACGGCGTCCAGCGGGTCGCCCCGGTGATCCGGCGGATGGGCGGGCTGTGACCTCTTCCCAAGGAGTGAACCCCATGTCCCACTCGGAAGCGGGCCCGGGCGCCCCGGTCCGCCGGGTCCTCGCGGTGATCCCCGCGCGCGGCGGCTCCAAGGGCGTGCCCGCGAAGAACCTCGCCCCCGTCGGCGGTGTCCCGCTGGTGGCGCGCGCGGTGCGCGAGTGCCGGGCGGCCCGGCTGGTGACCGACGTCGTCGTGTCCACCGACGACCAGGCCATCGCCGCCGTCGCCCGCGAGGCAGGCGCCGAGGTCGTGCTGCGGCCGGCCGTCATCGCCGGCGACACGGCCACCTCGGAGGCCGCCGTCCTGCACGCCATGGACACCCACGAGGCGCTGCACGGCGCGGCCGTCGACGTGGTGCTGCTCGTGCAGTGCACCAGCCCCTTCCTGGTCCGCGAGGACATCGACGGGGTGGCCGCCGCCGTCGCCGAGGACGGCGCCGACACCGCCGTCACCGTGGCGCCCTTCCACGGTTTCGTGTGGCGGGACGCCTCGGACGCCTCGGACGCCTCGGACGCCTCGGACGCCGCGGACACCTCCGGCGGCGCGGGCGGCCACGGCGTCAACCACGACAAGTCCTTCCGCCCCCGCCGTCAGGACCGCCCCCAGGACCTGCTGGAGACCGGCGCCGCCTACGCGATGGACGCGGCCGGCTTCCGCACCCACCACCACCGCTTCTTCGGCCGTACCGAGCTGGTGCGCACCGACCCGGCCCGGGTGCTGGAGATCGACGACCCGCACGACCTGGCCCGCGCCCGCGCCCTCGCCCCGCTCTTCGACGCGGACCGGCCCGGCGCGCTGCCGACCGCCGACGACATCGACGCGGTCGTACTCGACTTCGACGGCACCCAGACCGACGACCGGGTGCTGATCGACTCCGACGGACGGGAGTTCGTCGCCGTGCACCGCGGCGACGGACTCGGCGTCGCGGCCCTCCGCAGGAGCGGCCTGAGACTGCTGATCCTGTCCACGGAACAGAACCCGGTCGTCGCCGCCCGCGCACGCAAGCTGCGGATCCCCGTGCTGCACGGCATCGACCGCAAGGACCTCGCGCTGAAGCAGTGGTGCGAGGAGCAGGGCATCGCGCCGGAGCGCGTGCTCTACGTCGGCAACGACGTCAACGACCTCCCGTGCTTCGCCCTCGTCGGCGGGCCCGTGGCGGTCGCGAGCGCCCACGACGTCGTACGCGGCGCCGCACGCGCGGTCACCACCGTCCCCGGCGGTGACGGCGCGATCCGGGAGATCGCCAGTTGGATCCTCGGCCCCTCTCTCGATTCCCTCCCCAAGTAAGGACATCCCTGATGAGCACCAACTCCCGTCTCCGCACCTTCGGTTCGCGCGAGGCCGGCCCCGGCCGCCCCGTCTACATCACCGGTGAGATCGGCATCAACCACAACGGTGAGCTGGAGAACGCCCTCAAGCTGATCGACGTGGCCGCCGAGGCCGGCTGCGACGCCGTGAAGTTCCAGAAGCGCACCCCGGAGATCTGCACCCCGCGCGACCAGTGGGACATCGAGCGCGACACCCCCTGGGGCCGGATGACCTACATCGACTACCGCCACCGGGTGGAGTTCGGCGAGGACGAGTACCGCCGGATCGACGAGTACTGCAAGGAGAAGGGGATCGACTGGTTCGCCTCCCCGTGGGACACCGAGGCCGTCGCGTTCCTGGAGAAGTTCGACGTCCCCGCCCACAAGGTGGCCAGCGCCTCCCTGACCGACGACGAGCTGCTGCGCGCCCTGCGCGCGACCGGCCGCACCGTCATCCTCTCCACCGGCATGTCCACCCCGAAGCAGATCCGCCACGCGGTGGAGGTCCTTGGCTCGGACAACATCCTCCTCTGCCACGCCACCTCCACCTACCCGGCCAAGGCCGAGGAGCTGAACCTCCGCGTGATCAACACGCTGGAGAAGGAGTACCCGAACGTCCCGATCGGCTACTCCGGCCACGAGACCGGCCTCCAGACCACGCTGGCCGCCGTCGCCCTCGGCGCCGTCTTCGTCGAGCGCCACATCACCCTCGACCGCGCCATGTGGGGCTCCGACCAGGCCGCCTCCGTCGAGCCCCAGGGCCTGACCCGCCTGGTCCGCGACATCCGCACCATCGAGGCCTCCCTCGGCGACGGCGTCAAGAAGGTCTACGACTCCGAGCTGGGCCCCATGAAGAAGCTGCGCCGCGTCGCCGGCGCCGTCGCCGAGGCGGAGATCGCCGCGGCGGCGGGCGAGCCGGTCTCGGTCTGAGCACCGTGACCGCCTTACTGCCCTACGACGGGACGGTCGTACCCAGATGAGCCCCCGCGCCGGTCGCACCGGCCACCCCGCCCACACGCTCGCCTTCGTGGAGAGCCCGGTACAGCTACTGAACGTACTGGAGTGGGCGCACGCCCACGGCCTGCACGGCACCGCCGGGCAGGCCCGGCCGGCCCCGCCCGCCCGGGCCCGCCGGCCCGCGGCCGGAGAACCGGCGCCGCCGGCCGGCGCGCAGCTCACCCTCGTCGTCCTGTCCCCGACCGACCCCATGACCCGGGGCCAACTGCGCCGCATGGCCGACCTGGCCCGGGACGAGGGGTACCGGGTGCGCTGGGAGGAGGCGCGGGGCGGGACGACCGCGCCCTTCCACACCATCGGCGGCCTGGCCGGCTCCCTGCGCCGGGCCGAGCGGATCGTGATGGGCGACCCCTTCTCCCGCTACGTACAGCTCCTGCTGACCATCACCCGCGCCCGCGACCTCGTGGTCGTGGACGACGGCACGGCGACGATGGAGTTCGTCGCCCAGCTCGCCCGCGGGGAACGCCTGGTCCGCTGGCACCGCAAGGGCGGTCGTCCCGGCGCCCGCGACCTGCTCTTCGCGCCGGTGTCCTCCTCGGCGCGCCGCCGGCTCACCCCCAGCGCGCACCGCCGCGTCGAGGTGTTCTCCTCGATGCCGGTGACGGAGACCCCGGACGGCGTCACCGTCACCGCCAACGACTTCGCCTGGACCCGAGCCCGCTTCGGCCCGCCGCGCATCACCAAGGGAGCGGACCTGGTCGGCACCTCCCTGGTGGAGACCGGCGTCGTGGACGGCGACCGCTATCTGACGGCCGTCCGCGACCTGGCCAAGGCCCACGGCGCCACCCGCTATTTCGCCCACCGCCGCGAGAGCGCCGGGAAACTGCACCGGCTGGCCGCCGAGACCGGCCTGGAGGTCGTCCGCCCGGACCTCCCGCTGGAGCTGATCGCCCGCCGCGGCCCGATCGGCCGTACGGTCCTCAGCTTCCCCTCGACGGTCGTCCACACCCTCCCGCTGGCCCTGGCCGGCACCGGTGTCCGCGTGGCGGTCTGCGACATCGACCCGAGCTGGCTGACGGACACCGCCTCCCCCCGGGCCCAGGGCTTCCTGTCCGGCGTCACGGGCACGGCCAGGGACGTCCACCGGCTGACGGCGGTCAGCCCGGCGTAACTGCGGAGCCGGGCGCCCGATCGCGCGGGAGGCCGGCGGAAAGGTGCCCGAGGGCGGCACGGTGTCGCCGTCGTCCGGCACGACCGACCCGACGGCGGCGATCGAGCGCCGAGCCGTGCACACGCACCCGAACCCGGACTTCGGCAGGGCCGTGGGGTTCGCGGAAGAAGGCCGGCGTGCACATCGCCAAGCTGTCGAACAGGGAGCGGCCCGAGCTCAGCCTGACCGTCGTCTCCGGTTGCTACAAGGTGCCCGAAGGCCGGAGGGCCGAATACTGCTGATGCCGGTCCCGGCCTCTCCTTGCGCACCACGGCCGCCCGGCCAGATGCGACCGCCCGGGCGAGGCCCGGGGACGCGGCGGCGACCCGGACGCCCGCCCGGGCAGCGGCGCCGTGGCCCGCCGGGGCCGGGGCGCGTGGGGGTCCGGTTCGTGGACATGGCGCGCGTGACACCGGCGAGGCGTGGTATGCGTGGAAGGAGGAAACAGAGGTTTTACCCAACAGAGTCCGCCGCCATGCGTCCGACGGTCAGATTTTATTCCCCTAACGGGCTGAACTTTTGTTGAACCAGGGGTAGTTGACCGGCCGGGCGTCCTACCCTTCAGAGGGTGAAGCAATTGATGTCCTCAGAGTCCGAGGCCGGCCTCCCGGGCGATGTGCTCCCCGGCGTGCTGAGCGAGTCCCTGCACGCCGAACTCGTCGCGTTCCGACGTGACTTGCACATGCACCCGGAGCTGGGCAACCAGGAGTTCCGCACCACCGCCGCGATCAAGGAGCGGCTGGAGCAAGCCGGTCTCAAGCCCCGCGTCCTCGCCACCGGAACCGGACTCGTCTGTGACATCGGGCTCGCGGAGGGTGAGCAGCCGGCCGTGCCGCTGCTCGCGCTGCGCGCCGACATCGACGCCCTGCCCATCCCGGACACCAAGGCCGACTGCCCGTACCGGTCGACCGTGCCCGACCGGGCGCACGCCTGCGGTCACGACGTCCACACGACCGTCGTCCTCGGCGCCGGCCTCGTCCTCGCCGACCTGCACGCCAAGGGCCTGCTGCCCCGGCCGGTCCGACTGGTCTTCCAGCCCGCCGAGGAGGTCCTGCCCGGCGGCGCCCTGAGCGCCATCGAGGACGGCGCGCTGGACGGCGTGGGCCGGATCCTCGCCGTGCACTGCGACCCCCGGGTGGACGCCGGACGGATCGGCCTGCGGCACGGCGCGATCACCAGCGCCTGCGACCGGCTGGAGATCGCGCTCGACGGGTCCGGCGGCCACACCGCCCGCCCCCACCTGACCACCGACCTGGTCACCGCCGCCGCCCGCGTCGCCGTCGACGTGCCCGCGCTGATCGCCCGCCGCGTCGACACCCGCGCCGGTCTCGCCCTCACCTGGGGCCGGATCGAGTCGGGGCACGCCCCGAACGTGATCCCGCAGCACGCCGAGCTGTCCGGGACCGTGCGCTGCCTGGACCTGGAGGCCTGGCGGCTGGCGCCCGACATCGTGCACGCGGCCATCGACGAGGTCGCCACGCTGCACCGGGCCAAGTCGGAGATCAACTACGTGCGCGGAGTGCCGCCCGTCGTCAACGACCGGGAGTCCACCGAGGTGCTGCGCCGCGCCATGGTCGCCCGGCGCGGCATGAAGTCCGTCGAGAGCACCGAGCAGAGCCTCGGCGGCGAGGACTTCTCCTGGTACCTGGAGCGGGTGCCCGGCGCGATGGCCCGGCTCGGCGTGCGCCGGCCCGGCGAGCGCACGGTGCGTGACCTGCACCAGGGCGATTTCGACGCCGACGAGTACGCGATCACGGTGGGCGTGGAGATGTTCACCGCGGCGGCCTTCCTGGACATCGGCGAGGCCCGCGGCTGAGCCCGGAACCAAGCGGGGCGGCCCCCTCGGAAGGCCGCCTCCCCGCCCGGCGCAACACGGATACAAGCCATTCGTTCACGGTGCGCGACAGCGGCGCGACAAGGCCCGGAGCGCGAGTTCAGGCACTGTTTGCCTCGAATCGATAACGGCTTCGCGAGAGGTGTTTTTCTGACATCTACGCGCGTTACGATGCCGCGAAGCCGACGCCGAACGGGCGTCCCGGCTCGAGTACCGACACGGTGCTCACATCAAGCGCCGACATGGCGCTCAGGTCAGGTGAAGGAGCCTTCCCGTGCGCCGGGTAGCCAAGCTTTCCGCTGCGTGTATCGCGTCCGCAGCACTCGCAATGACTGCCACTGCCTGTGGCAGCACCTCCTCCGACAACGACAGCCCGTCCTCCTCCGGTAACGGCAAGGGCGTCAAGATCGGCCTCGCGTTCGACGTCGGCGGCCGTGGTGACCGCTCCTTCAACGACTCCGCCGCGCGCGGTGCCGACCAGGCCAAGAAGGAGTTCGGCGGTGACATCAAGGAGCTGACCGCCAAGACCTCGGACACCGAGGCCGACCGCGAGCAGCGCCTGTCGGACCTGGCGGAGGCCGGTTACAACCCCGTCGTGGGTGTCGGTTACGCGTACGCCGCCTCCATGGCCAAGGTCGCGGCGAAGTACCCGAAGACCAGCTTCGGCATCGTCGACTCGGTCGTGGACGCCAAGAACGTCGACAGCATCAACTTCACCGAGGAGCAGGGCTCCTACCTGGCCGGTGTCGCCGCCGCGCTGAAGACCAAGTCGAAGCACGTCGGCTTCGTCGGCGGTGTCGACGTCCCGCTGATCAAGAAGTTCGAGGCGGGCTACGTCCAGGGCGTCAAGGACACCAACGCCAAGATCAAGGTCGACACCCAGTACCTGTCCCACGGCTCGGACACCTCCGGCTTCGCCAGCCCCGACAAGGGCAAGGAGGCCGCGCAGGGCATGCTCGACAACGGCGCCGACGTCATCTACACGGCGGCCGGCTCCTCCGGCAACGGCGCGATCGAGGCCGTCAGCGGCAAGAAGGGCGCCTGGGCCATCGGCGTGGACTCGGACCAGTACAACATCCCGGGTCTGGCCAAGTACAAGAACGCGATCCTGACCTCCATGGTCAAGAACGTCGACGTCGGCGTGTACGACTTCATCAAGTCCGTCCACGGTGGCAAGCCGCTGACCGGCACCAACAGCTACTCGCTCGCCAAGGACGGCGTGAAGCTGGCCACCAGCGGTGGCTTCATCGGTGACATCCAGGCCAAGCTGGACGCCGCGAAGAAGAAGAGATCGTCGACGGCTCGATCAAGGTCAAGACCACCCCGTGACCTGACGGGTCCCACCGGACCCAGGCTCGGCGCGGGGGCGCCTCCCGGAGCCCCCGGCCGAGCCATAACAATGTGTCAACTCTACGCGTGTAGCACGGAGTTGCCGCGCTAGCGTCGCCGACGCCTGCCCCCTCCCCGCAGCCCCTTTCCCCGAGGAGAGTGCGCCATCAACGCGTCCAGCCCTCCCGCTGCCGTCGAACTGCGCGGCATCACCAAGCGTTTCCCCGGCGTCGTCGCCAACCGCGACATCGACATCACGGTCCGCACGGGCACCGTCCACGCCCTGTGCGGTGAGAACGGCGCCGGCAAGTCCACCCTGATGAAGATCCTCTACGGCATGCAGCAGCCGGACGAGGGCACCATCACCGTCGGCGGCGAACAGGTCGTCCTCAACAACCCCGGCGACGCCATCGCCCGCGGCATCGGCATGGTGCACCAGCACTTCATGCTCGCCGACAACCTCACCGTGCTGGAGAACGTCGTCCTCGGCGCGGAGAAGCTGCACGGCATCGGAGGCAGGGCGCGGGCCAGGATCATCGAGATCTCCGACGCCTACGGGCTCGGCGTCCGGCCCGACGCCCTCGTCGAGGAACTCGGTGTCGCCGACCGCCAGCGCGTGGAGATCCTCAAGGTCCTCTACCGCGGTGCCCGGACCCTCATCCTGGACGAGCCCACCGCCGTCCTGGTGCCGCAGGAGGTCGACGCCCTCTTCGCCAACCTGCGCGAACTGAAGGCCGAGGGCCTCACCGTCATCTTCATCTCCCACAAGCTGGGCGAGGTGCTCTCCGTCGCCGACGAGATCACCGTCATCCGGCGCGGCACCACCGTCGGCACGGTCGAGCCGAAGGGCACCACTCCCAGGCAGCTCGCCGAGCTGATGGTCGGCAGCGAACTGCCCACGCCGGAGACCGAGGAGTCCACGGTCACCGAGGTGCCCATGCTGACGCTGGACGGCGTGCATCTCACCCAGACCGACCTCGACGGCGTCGAGCGGGTCATCCTGGACGAGATCTCCCTCATCATCCACAAGGGCGAGGTCCTGGGCATCGCCGGCGTGGAGGGCAACGGCCAGTCCGAGCTGGTCGAGGCGATCATGGGCATGCGCCGGCCGGACGCCGGTGTCGTCCGCCTCGACGGCGCCGACATCTCGCAGACGCCCACCCGCAACCGCCGCGAGGCCGGCATCGGCTACATCCCCGAGGACCGCCACCGCCACGGCCTGCTCCTGGAAGCACCGCTGTGGGAGAACCGCATACTCGGCCACGTCACCGAGAAGCCCAACTCGCGCGGCGGACTGCTCGACCCCAAGGCGGCCCGCGCCGACACCCAGCGCATCGTCGAGGCCTACGACGTGCGCACCCCCGGCATCGACGTGACCGCGGCCTCGCTGTCCGGCGGCAACCAGCAGAAGCTGATCGTCGGCCGCGAGATGAGCCACCACCCCAAGCTGCTCATCGCCGCCCACCCCACCCGCGGGGTGGACGTCGGCGCGCAGGCCGCGATCTGGGACCACATCCGCGAGGCCCGCCGCGAGGGCCTGGCCGTGCTGCTCATCTCCGCCGACCTCGACGAGCTGATCGGCCTCTCCGACACCCTGCGAGTGATGTACCGCGGCCGTCTGGTCGCCGACGCGGACCCCGCCACGATCACCCCCGAAGAGCTGGGCTCCGCCATGACGGGTGCGGCCACCGGGCACCTGGAGCACACAGAGGACGACGCGCGATGAAGAAGCTGACCTCACGGATCGACAAGGAGCGGCTGCTCCTCGGGATCGCGGCGCCGCTGCTGGCGGTCGTCGCCGCGCTCGTCGTCACCGCCCTGGTGATCGCCGCGACCGGCAAGAACCCCGGTCCCGCCTTCCACGACATGATGACCTACGGCTTCGCCAGCGACAGCCAGGTCTTCATCCTGAACAAGGCGACGACGTACTACCTGGCGGGTGTCGCGGTGGCCATCGGCTTCCGCATGAACCTGTTCAACATCGGTGTCGACGGCCAGTACCGGCTCGCCGCGTTCGTCGCCGCCGTGCTCGGCGGGGCGCTCACCGTGCCCGGCTGGCTCGCCATCCCGCTGATCATCATCTGCGCCATGGCGACCGGTGCCCTGTGGGCGGCCATCGCCGGCGTCCTGAAGGTGACCCGCGGTGTCAGCGAGGTCATCGCGACCATCATGCTGAACTCGATCGCCACCGCGATCATCGGCTACCTGCTCCAGCCCGGGAAGCTCGGCCAGCTCGACGAGGCGGGCACCCTCGTGTCCACCAAGCCGCTGCCGTCGTCCGCGCACTTCTTCAACATCGACACCGGCCCGGCCGGTGTCCTGGACGGCTTCATCGTCGTCGCCGTGCTCGTCGGTGTCGCGTACTGGTTCGTGCTCGGCCGCACCCGGTTCGGCTTCGACCTGCGCACCGTCGGCCAGTCCGAGAGCGCCGCCTCCGCGAGCGGTGTCTCGGTGAAGAAGATGATCGCCACCAGCATGATCATCTCGGGTGCGGTGGCCGGTCTGATCGGCATGCCGACGCTGCTGAACGAGAGCCACCAGTACGACAACAGCTTCCCCAGCGGGATCGGCTTCACCGGCATCGCCATCGCGCTGCTCGGCCGCAACAACCCGATCGGCATCGCGCTCGGCGCGCTGCTCTGGGGCTTCCTGGAGCGCACCACCAACCACCTGGAGTTCCAGGGCTACGACAAGGAGATCCTCGGCGTCATCCAGGGCGTCATCGTCCTCTGCGTCGTGATCGCCTACGAGGTCGTACGGCGCTACGGCCTCAAGCGCCAGCAGCAGAAGGTGGGCGCCGAACTCGCCGCCCAGGCCGTCGCGACGAAGAAGCAGGAGGTGGCGTGATGACTGCCACGATGACCGACGCGCCGCCGCCCGCGGCGCCCAGGGCACCGGGCGCCCCCCAGCGCTCCGGCCGCTCCCTGGGACTGACCCTCATGATCGTCGCGGGTGCGCTGCTGCTCCTCGCCGCGGTCCGCGTGATCACCGGCGCGAACCAGCTCGACTCCGCCGGACAGGTCGCCGCCGCGCTCGCCCTCGCCGTCCCGATCGGCCTCGCCGGTCTCGCCGGCCTGTGGTCCGAGCGGGCCGGTGTCGTCAACATCGGCCTCGAGGGCATGATGATCCTCGGCACCTTCGGCGCCGGCTGGATCGGCTGGCAGTCCAGCCCCTGGCTCGGCCTGCTGTGCGGCATCGGCTTCGGTGTCCTCGGCGGTCTGGTGCACGCCGTGGCCACCGTCACCTTCGGCGTCGACCACATCGTCTCCGGTGTCGCCGTCAACCTGCTCGCGCTCGGCGCCACCCAGTACCTCGCCAAGCTGTTCTTCGCCGGCGGCACGGCCGCGGAGGCGGGCGGCAACCCCAAGCAGTCCCCGCCCGCGGACTCGCTGCCCGACGTCACCTTCCCCGGCCTCTCGGACGCCCTCGCGTCGGTGGAGAAGCACCACTGGTTCCTGGTCTCCGACCTGGCCGGCATCATCGGCGGTCTGATCACGAACCTGTCCGTGGTGACGATCCTGGCCGTGCTGCTGTTCGTCGGTAGCTGGTGGCTGCTGTGGCGCACGCCGTTCGGGCTGCGGCTGCGCTCCTGCGGCGAGAACCCGACCGCCGCGGAGTCGCTCGGCGTCAACGTCTACCGCTACAAGTACGCGGCCGTGGCCGTCTCCGGCGGTCTGGCCGGCCTCGGCGGCGCGTTCCTCGCGCTGGTCACCTCCCACACCTACCTGGAGGGCCAGACCGGAGGCCGCGGCTACATCGGCCTCGCGGCCATGATCTTCGGCAACTGGCGCCCCGGCGGCCTCGCGATGGGCGCGGGCCTGTTCGGCTACTCCGACGCGCTCCAACTGCGCAACGGTGGTGTCACGGTCCACGCCCTGCTCCTGCTGCTGGTCGTCCTGCTCGCCCTGCTGGCCGGCTGGAAGCTGTACAAGAAGGCCCTGTGGCAGGGCGTGATCAGCGCCGTCATGGCCGCGCTGGTCCTGGTCTGGTACCTGCTCACCGACGAGGTCCCCAGCGACTTCGTCGGCGCCACCCCGTACGTCGTCACGCTGCTCGTGCTGTCGCTGTCCGCGCAGCGCCTGCGGATGCCGAAGGCGGACGGCATGCGCTACCGCAAGGGGCAGGGCAAGTGACGGCGACACCGGCCGACGGGTTCGACTGGGAGGCGCTGCGCGCCGAGGCGCGGGAGGCCATGTCCCACGCCTACGCCCCGTACTCCGGCTACCCGGTCGGCGTGGCGGCCCTGGTGGACGACGGCCGCACGGTCACCGGCTGCAACGTCGAGAACGCCTCCTACGGCCTCGGCCTGTGCGCCGAGTGCGGCCTCGTCTCCCAGCTCCAGCGCACCGGCGGTGGCCGGCTCACGCACTTCACCTGCGTGGACGGCACCGGCGCCCTGCTGGTCCCGTGCGGCCGCTGCCGCCAGCTGCTCTACGAGTTCGGCGGCCCGGACCTGCTGCTGGACACCCCCGCGGGCGTCCTCCCGCTCGCCGAGATGCTGCCCCAGGCCTTCGGCCCGGACCATCTCACCAAGTAACTCCCGTACGGCCCCCCTGATCCGCTCAGGGGGGCCGTGCACTTCGCACCTCCCGGAAGGAAGCCACAGCCATGGCCATGGACGTCATCTCCGTCATCCGCACCAAGCGGGACCGCGGTGAGCTGAGCGACGAGCAGATCGACTGGGTCATCGACGCGTACACCCGCGGCGAGGTCGCCGACGAGCAGATGTCCGCGCTCGCCATGGCGATCCTGCTCAACGGCATGAACCGCCGCGAGATCGCCCGCTGGACCGCGGCCATGATCGCCTCCGGCGAGCGCATGGAGTTCTCGGCGCTGTCCCGCCCGACGGCCGACAAGCACTCCACGGGCGGCGTCGGCGACAAGATCACCCTGCCCCTGGCCCCGCTGGTCGCGGCCTGCGGCGCCGCCGTGCCCCAGCTCTCCGGCCGCGGCCTCGGCCACACCGGCGGCACCCTGGACAAGCTGGAGTCGATCCCCGGCTGGCGCGCCCTGCTCTCCAACGAGGAGATGCTGCACGTCCTCGACACCACCGGCGCGGTGATCTGCGCGGCGGGGGACGGCCTGGCCCCCGCGGACAAGAAGCTGTACGCCCTGCGGGACGTGACCGGCACGGTCGAGGCGATCCCCCTGATCGCTTCGTCGATCATGTCGAAGAAGATCGCGGAGGGCACCGGCAGCCTGGTCCTGGACGTGAAGGTCGGCACGGGCGCCTTCATGAAGACGCTGGCCGACGCCCGCGAGCTGGCGTCCACGATGGTCGGCCTCGGCACGGACCACGGCGTGCGGACGGTCGCGCTCCTCACCGACATGTCCACCCCCCCTCGGCCTCACCGCGGGCAACGCCCTGGAGGTCCGCGAGTCGGTCGAGGTCCTGGCGGGCGGCGGCCCCGCGGACGTCGTGGAGCTGACGGTCGCCCTGGCCCGCGAGATGCTCGACGCGGCCGGCGTCAAGGACGCGGACCCGGCGAAGGCCCTGGCCGACGGCTCCGCGATGGACGTGTGGCGCCGGATGATCGCGGCCCAGGGCGGTGACCCGGACGCCGAGCTGCCCACGTCGAAGGAGCAGCACGTCATCAAGGCACCCTCCTCCGGCGTGCTGACCCGCCTCGACGCCTACGACATCGGCATCGCCGCCTGGCGCCTGGGCGCCGGACGCGCCCGCAAGGAGGACCCGGTGCAGGCGGCGGCGGGCGTGGAACTGCACGCCAAGCCCGGCGACACGGTGACCGAGGGACAGCCCCTCCTCACCCTCCACACGGACACCCCCGAGCGCTTCGACTACGCGCTCCAGGCGGTGACGGGCTCGTACGACATCGCGGCCCCCCGGCACCGACTTCACGGCGACGCCGGTGGTGCTGGAACGTATCGCCTGACCTTTTGTTTCCCTGATCGGGTGAACGGGACCGGTGGACCCACGCCGGTCCCGTTCGGCATGCTGGGATCGGTGACGCACCGATTGGAGGCCGCCCTGAGCGCACTTCCTCCGACGGCCCTCGCCCCCCGACGGACCGGCCCGGCGCCCACCGCTCTCGTCGCCGCGCGATGAGTTCCGTCCGTGCCGTCGGTCTACCCGGACGTGGATGCCCAGACCCCCGCCGTTCTTGTGCTGCCCTGGCCCGTCGGCCCTGACGAGGTGACCGGGCTGTGCGCCGGCGTGCGGGCGCTGCTGGAGGGCGGCGGCGGGGAACGCGCCGTCGTCTGCGACGTCGGCGGACTCGGGCCGCCGGGACTGGCGGCCGTCGACCTGCTGGCGCGGCTGGAGCTGGCCGCCCGCCGGGCCGGCGGGCGGATCCGGCTGCGAGGCGCCGGCCCCCCGCTACACGCCCTGCTGGACCTCGTCGGGCTCCGCTTCCAGGTGGAGGGGCAGCCCGAACAGGGGGAACCAGCGCTGGGTGTCGAGGAAGCAGTGGTAACCGGTGATCCGGCCGTCTGAGATCTCCAGCACCTGCACCGCCCACGGGGTGAACCCGCCGTTCTCCGGGTCCGGCTTGTAGTGCGCGAAGCCCGGCAGGCCGTTGGCCTGCACCGGCAGCAGGCGGGAGCCGGCGCAGGAGGCGCCGATGGTGGTCATGAAACCGGTGATGTCCGCGGTGCCGCGCAGCCACAGGTCGAACGGCGGCATCGTCATGACTGCGTCCTCGTGGAGCAGCGCCGTCAGCGCCGTCATGTCGTACCCCTCGAACGCCTTCACGTAGCGCTCCAGGAGCTTTCGCTGCTCCTCGTCCAGCGGGTCGGACACCGCGCCCTCGGCGCCCGTGTCACCGCGCTCCGCGAGCGTGGCCCGGGCCCGCTGCAACGCGCTGTTGACCGAGGCGACCGTGGTGTCCAGCAGCTCGGCGACCTCGCTCGCCCGCCAGGCCAGCACCTCGCGCAGGATCAGCACCACCCGCTGCTTGGCCGGCAGCCGCTGGAGGGCGGCCATGAAGGCCAGCCGGACGGACTCCTTGGCGACGGCGGCCTCCGCCGGGTCGCCGGCCGTCGGCAGCACGCGCGCGTCGGGCATCGGCTCCAGCCAGGTGTTGTCCGGGCGCGGCGTGAGCGCCGCCTGGGCGAGCGGGGTGGACTCGGTCAGGTCCATGGGCCGTGCCCGTTTGTTGCCCGCCGTCAGCATGTCCAGGCACACGTTCGTCGCGATGCGGTACAGCCACGAGCGCAGGGAGGACCGGCCCTCGAACTTGTCGTGACTGCGCCAGGCCCGCACCAGCGTGTCCTGCACCGCGTCCTCGGCCTCGAAGGAGGAACCGAGCATCCGGTAGCAGTACCCGGTCAGTTCCGTCCGGTACTTCTCCAGTGCGACGTCCAGGTCCGCCGTCGCCGTGCTGTCGCCCATCGTCCACCCACCCCTGTGGCCGTCCTGTCCGCGCGTCTTCGCGCACCAGCACCTGGAAGCTACCGCAGCCCACTGACAATGGCCCCCCGAGTACGGAAAAGGCCTGTTCAGTGCGCGCCCACCGGCTCCCGCCGGGCCGCCACCCGGGCCGCCCGGGTGCCGAGCACGGTGATGGTGACGACGCCGATGACCGCGAGGAGGCCGACACCGACCGTGCCGGACCAGCCGTCCGAGCGGAACGCCACCGCTCCGACCGTGCTGCCGACGCTGGAGCCGATGTAGTACGCGGACTGGTAGAGCGCCGAGGCCTGGGCGCGGCCGTGGACGGCGGTCTTGCTGACCGCCGAGGAGGCGACCGCGTGCCCGGCGAAGAACCCCGCCGTGATCAGCACCAGGCCCAGCAGCACCAGCGGGAGGGACGCGGCCAGGGAGAGCAGCAGACCCGCGGCCGTCGTGCCGCCCGCCAGGTACAGCGCGCCCCGGCGGCCGAACCGGCCCACCAGCCGGCCCGCAGTGGACGCGGAGACCGTGCCCACCAGGTAGACCAGGAAGATCGAGCCCACGATCCCCTGCGGCAGCCCGAACGGCTCCGCCGTCAGCCGGTACCCGATCACCGTGTACACGCCGCCGAACACCGTCATGAACAGCGCGCCGATCGCGTACAGGCGGCGCAGCAGCGGGTCGGCGAGGTGGCCGCGGACCGTGCCGAGCAGGACCCGCGGGCGCAGCGAGCCCGCCGTGAAGTGCCGCGGGGCCGGCAGCAGCAGCCGGAACGCCACCGCGCACCCGACCGCGAGCGCGCCGATCACGCCGACCGAGACCCGCCAGCCCCACTCCTGCGCGACCCAGCCGGTGATCACCCGGCCGCTCATCCCGCCGACGCTGTTGCCCGCCACGAACAGCCCGATGGCCGTGACCAGCGCCTTCGGCCGCACCTCCTCGGCCAGGTACGCCTGCGCCGAGGCCGGGACCCCGGCCAGCGCGGCGCCCTGCACCGCACGCAGCACGACCAGCGCGCCGAGCGACGGCGCGAAGGGCACCAGCATGCCGACCGTGACGGCGACGGCCAGCGAGGCCGTCATCACCGTACGGCGCCCGAACCGCTCCGACAGGGCGCTCATCGGCAGCACGAACAGGGCCAGTCCGCCGGTCGCGGCGGCCACCGTCCAGCTCGCCTCGCTCGCCTGGACCCCGAACTCCCCGGAGATCAGCGGCAGCAGGGCCTGGGTGGAGTAGAGGAGAGCGAAGGTCGCGACTCCGGCGAGGAAGAGGGCGAGGCTCATCCGGCGGTAGCCGGGGCCGCCCGGAGTCAGCCGGGAGTCGGCGTCCGAGGCGGAGGGACGGACGGGGGAGACGGCGCCCACGCTGGTGGACGCCGGGGTACTGGCGGGAGACATGCCTCGACCGTAGGACGACCCCTCTCATGCGTCCAATGCATGGAATCGCCATAATCGTTCCCATGGTGCATCAGCAGAGGTCACAGGGTCGGCTGTCACCGTCCGGTGACACAGAAGACATGACGGAGACGGTACGGCTGCTGGCGCCCCGCCTCGCCCACTTCGCCGGCGTGGCCCGCACGGAGCATGTCACCCGGGCGGCGCAGGAGATGAACGTCCCCCAGTCCACGCTGTCCCGGGCGATGGCCCGCCTGGAGCAGGACCTGGGCGTCGACCTGTTCGCCCGCCACGGCCGCACGGTCTCCCTCACCACCGCCGGCCGCACCTTCCTCGCCGCCGTCGAGCGGGCCCTCGCCGAGGTCGGGCGGGCCGCCGGGGAGATCCGCGCGGACGCCGACCCCGCCACCGGCAAGGTCGCCTTCGGCTTCCTGCACACCATGGGCGCCGAGACCGTACCGGGCCTGCTGCACGCCTTCCGCGCCGACCACCCGCGCATCCGCTTCAGCCTGGTGCAGAACTACGGCGAGGCGATGCTGGAGCGGCTGCGCGCCGGTGAGCTGGACCTCTGCCTCACCTCGCCCGTCCCCGACGCCCCCCGACCTGGTCGCCCGCCGCCTGGACGAGCAGAAACTGCGCCTGGTCGTCCCCGCCGACCACCGGCTGGCCGCCCGCCGCCGCGTCCGCCTGGCCGAGGCGGCCGACGACACCTTCGTCACCCTGGAGCCCGGTTACGGCCTCCGGCGGATCACGGACGACCTGTGCCGCGAGGCCGGCTTCAAACCCCGCGTCGCCTTCGAGGGCGAGGAGGCGGAGACGCTGCGGGGGCTGGTGGCGGCCGGGCTGGGGGTGGCGCTGCTGCCACCGCCGACCGTCCCGCGCCCCGGGGGGTGGTGGAACTGACGGTCACGGCCCCGAGGGCGGCCCGCGAGATCGGCGTGGCCTGGCTGGCGGACCGCCCGGACACGCCTCCCGTGGCGGCCTTCAAGAAGTTCCTGCTCTCCAGGCGGGGCAGCCTGCTTCCCTGAGCCGGGCCGGCGAAGCCCCGGGGCCAGGCACCCCCGGCCCCCGCCGCCTCACCGCCGTTTCAGTGACCTGCCGAACCCCGCCGCCAACGGCATCCGCAGCCCGATCGGCGGCGGCGCGGCCAGCGCGTCCTCCACCGGCCGCGACACCCGGTGGCCGAACAGGGCCCCCAGGACGAAGTCCACGCCCAGGCTGACGACTTCCGCCCGGTGCCCGTGCAACCCGTGCCCGTCGGAGTGCACTTCGAACCGGCACACCTCCCGGTTCGCCTTCTTCGCCCGCGCCGCGAACCGGAACGACAGCTCGGGGTCGGTGCGCTCGTCGTTCGTGCCGTGCACGATCAGCACCCGGCGCCCGGCCAGTTGCTTCACCGGCTCGGCGGGCGCCGCGACATCCTCCTCCGGGAGCCAGGGGGCCAGCGCCACCACGGAGTTGACGGCCTCGTGACCGCCGGCCCGCAGTGCCGCCCGCCCGCCCATGTCCACGCCGACCAGGCAGACCGGCACGTCCCCGTACCGTCGTACGACCTCGTCGGCGGCCCAGTCGGCGTCCGCCGCCAGACGCGCCTCGCTGCCGTTCCACCCCCGGTAGCGGTAGTGCACGGGATGGACGGCCAGGCCCTCGGCCCGGCCCGCGCGAGCCAACGCGCGGCCCAGGGAACGGATCAGGGTCAACGCCCGGACGGGGGACGGCCGGCGGGCGGAGACCTCCTCCCCGCCGGGGAGCAGCAGCACCGCTCCGCCCACCGACATCGGCTCGGGGCCGATCGCCACTCCCAGCCCGGCCGTTCGGACCCCAGTCGCTTGCTGTCCCATGACAGAACAGTGTCAGAAGGCGCGGTGTACGAAACCCGTACGTGCGGTCACCGTTGCGTATCGACGGAAAAGTGCCCGGAACCGGCTGCTGCGCGCCCCGAGCGCTCTACGCGCGTAGGAGTTAGAGTGCGGAAATGACGAGCCAGACTGCACCGACGGGGGCCGTCCCGGCGGCCATCCCGGTCCACGTTCCGACGCCGGACCAGATCCGGCGGGCGCCCAAGGTGGTGCTGCACGATCACCTCGACGGCGGGCTGCGCCCGGGGACCGTCGTCGAACTCGCCCGGGAGACGGGCTACGCCGGCCTTCCCGACACCGACCCCGGCAAGCTCGGGACCTGGTTCCGCGAGGCCGCCGACTCCGGATCGCTGGAACGGTACCTGGAGACCTTCCGGCACACCGTCGGCGTCATGCAGACCCGGGACGCCCTGGTCCGGGTCGCCCGGGAGTGCGCCGAGGATCTCGCCGAGGACGGGGTCGTCTACGCCGAGGTGCGGTACGCGCCCGAGCAGCACCTCGACCGTGGGCTGACCCTGGAGCAGGTCGTGGAGGCCGTGAACGAGGGGTTCCGGCAGGGCGAGCGGCTCGCCCGGGAGAACGGCCACCGGATCCGGGTCGGCGCGCTGCTGACCGCGATGCGGCACGCGGCCCGCTCCCTGGAGATCGCCGAACTCGCCAACCGGCACCGGGACTCGGGCGTCGTCGGCTTCGACATCGCCGGTGCCGAGGCCGGCTACCCGCCCACCCGGCACCTGGACGCGTTCGAGTACCTCAAGCGGGAGAACAACCACTTCACCATCCACGCCGGCGAGGCGTTCGGGCTGCCGTCCATCTGGCAGGCGTTGCAGTGGTGCGGCGCCGACCGGCTCGGGCACGGGGTTCGGATCATCGACGACATCGAGGTCCGCCAGGACGGCTCGATCGTCCTCGGCCGCCTCGCCTCCTACGTGCGGGACAAGCGCATCCCGCTCGAACTGTGCCCCAGCTCCAACCTCCAGACCGGGGCCGCGTCCTCCTACGCCGAGCACCCCATCGGGCTGCTGCGCCGGCTGCACTTCCGGGCCACCGTGAACACCGACAACCGGTTGATGTCGCACACCACGATGAGCCGGGAATTCGAGCATCTCGTCGAGGCGTTCGGTTACACGCTCGACGACCTCCAGTGGTTCTCCGTCAATGCGATGAAATCAGCGTTCATTCCTTTCGATGAACGACTCGCGATGATCAATGACGTGATCAAGCCCGGATATGCCGAGCTGAAATCCGAATGGCTGTTCCAGCAGACCGCTTCCACCAGCGGTTACACCGGTACGGGAGGGTAGCCACGCGACATCCGCCGCCCCGGAATGCGGGCGCACCGTCAGGAAGCGTCCGTATTCCGGTGTTTGCGGCGGGTGGGCCGGCGTGTTTAGGTCGGGGACCGCTCGGATCGTTCGTGATCTCCCGTCTCCGCATTCAAGGACGCATTCACCATGAAGCAGTCTGCTGCCAAGACCCTGGGCGTCGCCGCCCTCGGTGCCGCCGTCGCCGCCGTGGGCGCGGGCGCGGCCAACGCGGCCCCGGCCACCCCGGACGCCGGCCGGACCCTGAACACCGTCACCAAGGCGCTGCCGGCCGAGGGGATCATCGAGGCCCTGCCCGACAGCGGCGCGATGAAGCTGCTCAAGCCCCTGGCCGAGCGCGGTGTCGCCACCGCGGTACCGGCCGTCGGCAAGGGCGTGGCCGCCGCTCAGCCGACCGCCGAGAGTGTCCTCGCCAAGGGTCCGACCGGGCCGGTCGGCGGCCTGCTCGGCGGAATGCCGCTCCAGGGTCTGCCCACGCACGGCGTGCCGGTCAACGGCATCGCGCTCGGCTGAGGCAGGCTTCCGCACGACGCGGGCGGGGCGCTCCGGCAGATCCGGATGCGCCCCCGTGGTGTGGCCGCCCCGCCGCCCCCGGCTCACCAGGCGGTACGGGAACGGTCCTCCGCGGGCAGCAGGATCCACAGCGCTACGTAGAGCACGAACTGCGGACCCGGCAGCAGGCAGGACAGCAGGAAGACCACCCGCATCGTCGTCGCGGAGGTGCCGAAGCGCCGTGCCAGCGCGGCGCACACTCCGCCGATCACACGGCCGTGGGTGGGGCGGGCAAGGGCGCTCATGAGGACTCCTCCGTGGTCGCCGGTCCGTCACCGGGCCGGGGGCGGGGCCGCCCGGATGGCGTCCCCCGCTGTCTTCCACGGTACGCAGACCAAGGGGACGAAGCGTCGCTCTACGGGGCGATCCCGACCCTGGGAATCGTCGGGGTACGCCCCTGAGACAGCTCCTCCTGGACGGTGACCGACGACCCGGCCGCACCCGGCTCCCGCCCGTCGCGCCGCCGCAGCCAGGCGCGGGCCGCCGGTACGACGGCCAGATGGGCCAGGGCGACCCCCGCCGTGTTCAGCAGCAGCGAGTCGACGTCGACGACCCGGCCCGGCACTCCCGTCTGGAGCAGGGCGATGCCGAGGGAGACCAGGGTGCCCGTCGCGGCCGTACGGACCAGGGACGCCGACGGGGACGCGGTCAGCCTGCCGTGCGCCATCGGCAGCAGCACGCCCAGCGGGGCCAGCAGCGCGAGGCCCTCTCCGAGCGGTCGTACGGCCCGCGGCCAGCCCAGCGCGAGGTCGGCACGGATGCCGGCCAGCGGGCGCAGGTTCGGGGGCATCACCCAGGGGACGTCCAGGGGGCGCAGCATCAGCCAGGCGACGAGGGCGAGGTGTGCGACGAGGAGGACACCTCCCGTCACACGGATGCGGATCGCGGCGCTGCCGCCGATGGAGCCTTGACGCTGCACGACCCCCTAGACGCCGGGCCGGGGCCGGTTGGTTCCGCGACGGAAACATCCCGACGCGGACAGGCCGGATCCCGCCCCCGGCCGCGGGCTGTGACCCGTCCGGGTCGGCGTCGTGGCTCCGGTCGCGCACCACCGGCCCCCGGCGGATGCCGAGCCACCACGGACCCCCGCCGGCCCCCGGCCGACCCGCCACGGACCGGTGCCCGTGCCCGGCCGTCCACGGACCCCGGGGCCGCCGCTCGGCCCGTCACGGACCGGTGCCCGTGCCCGTGCCCGGCCGCTACGGACGGCCGGCCCCCGCCGGGTGCCGGCCGGGGCGTCAGTGGTCCGTGATCGGGGTGGACGGGGGCTGGGACGCGCCGGGGTGGTGGCGGACGTCGTCCGTGCACTCGTAGCGGCGCAGCCGGCCCCCGTCCGGGCCGCCCAGGATGACCGAGCCGTCGCCCTCCGTCGCCGCCGAGTCGGACAGGGTGCACACCAGTTGGGCCACCGCGTAGGAGGTGAGCCGCGACGGTGCCGTGCTCAGGCGGAGCGCGTCGTCGGGGTCCTTCGGGCCGGGCCCGCTCACGCCGAGGCCGCCCGGTACCCGTGTCGTGTAGCCGGCGGAGCGTTCCGCGGCCGACGGTGACGCGGCCAGTTGGTCCAGCAGCCCCTGTGCGACCATCACCCGGCGCCGGGCGTCCGGGGTGCCGTCGGGCACCCGTACGGTCCGGTCGACGGCCACCAGGGACGCCCCGCACAGCAGGAAGACCTGCACCGGCACCCCGTGCGAGGACTGCGTGGACAGGTCGGGCCCGGCCAGCGAGCACTGCACCCCGGACGGTGCCGCCCCGAAGTCGGTCGGCACCTCCGTGGCCCGGATGCCGCAGCCGGTGAGCAGCGCGCCCAGGAGGGGCAGCGCCAGCAGGCGTCGTACGGTCATGACCCCTCCGTTCCCGTGTGGTCCGTGCCGGTCCCGGTGCCCTCGGCGCCCTCGCCGTCCTCCTCGGTCAGCCGGTCCTGCGGCAGGTGCAGCGTGAACACGGCGCCGCCCTCGGGGGAGTTGGCCGCGGTGATCCCGCCGCCGTGGATGTGGGCGTTCTCCAGGGCGATGGACAGGCCCAGTCCGCTGCCCTCGGAGCGCGGCCGGGAGGCGCTCGCCTTGTAGAAGCGGTCGAAGACGTGCGGCAGGACGTCCTCCGGGATACCGGGCCCGTGGTCGCGGACCTGGATCTCGACCGCGTCGTCCGCCTTCCGCACCGACACCCGCACCGGCGAGCCGCCGTGTTTGAGGGCGTTGCCGATCAGGTTGGCGAGGATGACGTCCAGGCGGCGCGGGTCGATGCGGGCGTGCAGGCCGCGCTCGGCGTCCAGTTCGACCGCGTCGAGCCAGGCGCGGGCGTCGATGCAGGCGGTGATCTGGTCGGCGAGGTCGACGTCGTCCAGGACCAGCCGGGCGGTGCCCGCGTCGAAGCGGGTGACCTCCATCAGGTTCTCGACCAGGTCGTTCAGCCGCCGGGTCTCGCTGACCACCAGCCGGACGGCGGGCTCGACCATCGGGTCGATGCCCCCGGCCTCCGACTCCAGCTCCTCCTCCAGGACCTCCGTGACGGCGGTGATGGCGGTGAGCGGGGTCCGCAGTTCGTGGCTCATGTCGGCGACGAACCGCCGGGAGGCGTCGTCCCGTGCGGCCATCTCCGCGACGCGTTTCTCCAGCGCCTCGGCGGCCTTGTTGAACGTCCGGGCCAGGTCGGCGAGTTCGTCGGTGCCGGACACCTGGAGCCGTGTGTCCAGCCTGCCCTCCCCGAGCCGCCCCGCGGCCACGCCGAGCCGGTGCACCGGCTTGAGCACGGTCGTCGCGGCGGCCTGCGCGAGCAGCGCGGCGCCGATCAGCGCGAGTCCGGTGGCGATGCCCAGCGACCAGGCCAGCGAGTTGAGGTCCTTGGCCTCGGGTTCCAGGGACTTCGCCATGTAGCCGGTGGTGCCGCCGCCGATGACGCGCGTACCGGCCACCAGATACGGCGTGCCGTGGTCCACGACCCGCTGCCAGTACAGGTGGTAGGGCTCCTTGTTGGTGTCGGTCACCGGCTGGCGCCTGCTCACGGCCGCGCGCAGCGACGCGGGTACGTCCTCCAGCGCGAAGCCGTTGATGCCGCCCGAGGTGCCGTACACCTTCTTGCCACCGGCGTCCCCGGCGACCAGGAGCACGCTGAAGCGCTGGCTGCTGGCCCCCATCTGGCCGGCCGCCCGCTGGAGCTGGTCCTGCGTCGGGTGTTCGGGCAGCGCGCCGGCCCGGTTCTGCATCTCCTGCCGGAAGTCGCGCAGCACCGCGTCCTGGGCGCGGGTGAGGACGGCCTCCCGGTTGAGCCAGTAGGCGATGCCCGACGCCGACACCGCGGCCGTGAGCGCGACCAGGCCGAAGACCAGCACCAGCCGCAGCCGCAGGCTGGTGAACCTCAGCCGGGACAGACTTCCCCTGCGCCCCGCGGCCCAGCCGCGCAGCCCCCCGTGCGTGTCGGTCACTGAGGCGCGTCCAGGCGGTAGCCGACACCGCGGACGGTGCGGATCAGCGTCGGGGACGACGGCACGTCCTCGACCTTGGCCCGCAGCCGCTGCACGCACGCGTCCACCAGGCGCGAGTCGCCCAGGTAGTCGTGCTCCCACACCAGCCGCAGGAGCTGCTGCCGGGACAGCGCCTGACCGGGCCGCCGGCTCAGCTCCAGCAGCAGCCGCAGCTCGGTCGGGGTGAGCTGGAGGTCCTCGCCGTTCTTCGTGACGGTCATCGCCGACCGGTCGATGACGAGACTGCCGAACGTCGCCGAGTCGCTGGACTCGCGTTCCCCGCGCCGCAGCACGGCCCGGATCCGGGCATCCAGCACCCGCCCCTGCACCGGCTTGACGACGTAGTCGTCGGCGCCGGACTCCAGCCCGACCACCACGTCGATGTCGTCGTTGCGCGCCGTGAGCAGGATGATCGGCAGTTGGTCGGTGCGCCGGATGCGCCGGCACACCTCGAACCCGTCGATGCCGGGCAGCATCACGTCCAGCACGATCAGGTCCGGGCGCTGCTCACGCAGCAGCTTCAGACCGTCCTCGCCGCTGGCAGCGGTGGCCACCCGGTGTCCCTGGCGCGTCAGGGACAGCTCCAGGGCCGTACGGATGGCGTCGTCGTCCTCGATCAGCAACAGGGAAGGCACGGGCTCATTCTGGCCCATGGACGGGGTGTCGTACGACCCGTCGGCGCCCCTTCCTCGCTGTCGCCACCACCCGTGCGCACGCTGTAACCGCTGTGGACACGGCCCCTGTGACAGGTCTGTGACAGTCGGCGGACACGGCCATGAAGGTCCCCCGGCAGTCTTTTGGTCACGGGCAAGGCCGTCGGCCGCAACCAGCCCGGTACGACCGAGTCACCGGAAGTCCACCACGGGGAGCGCGAGATGAACACGCTGCACGGCATGAGCACCAGCGCAGTGGTCACGCGTCTGCACGACGTGCACCGGGGACCGGAGAAGGCCGGTGCCGGCACGGGCACCTCCCTGCTCGAGCGGAACCGTGAGCTCGGGGGAGGGCGGGGATGCGCCCGCGGCGGCACCGGGCGTCAGCACACCGGGTTCATGACGGTGGTTGACGCGCACACGGGGGAGGCGCACGGGGGAGCCGCGTACGGGGAGGATCCGGGGGAGCGTCGCCCGGCGACGCAGGACGTGGACGCCGAAGCGGCGTTCACCGCCTACGTCCAGGAGCGCCGCGCCTCCCTGTACGCCACCGCCTACCACCTGACCGGGGACCGCTTCGAGGCCGAGGACCTGCTCCAGAGCGCGCTGTTCTCGACGTACCGGGCGTGGGAACGGATCAGCGACAAGGCGGCCGTCGGCGGATACCTCCGCCGCACCATGACCAACCTGCACATCAGCGCCTGGCGGCGCCGCAAGCTCAACGAGTACCCGACCGAGGAACTGCCGGAGACGCCCGGCGAGACGGACGCGATGCGCGGCACCGAGCTGCGCGCGGTCCTCTGGCAGGCGCTGGCCCGGCTGCCCGAACTCCAGCGCACCATGCTGGTCCTGCGCTACTACGAGGGCCGCACCGACCCGGAGATCGCGGAGATACTCGGCATCAGTGTCGGCACGGTCAAGTCCAGCATCTGGCGGTCGCTGCGCCGGCTGCGCGAGGACGAGGTCCTCAGCTTCGGCCGTGACGAGGAGAGCGCCTTCGGCGAACTGGTCGCCTGAGCACAGGGGCGACGAGGACGACGGGGGAGCACCGGGGACCACTGGGGGGTGGGCCCACGGGGGGTGACACGGGGGAGAAACAGGAGCGGGACCGGTGGGCCAGGGGGGTCCGACCGGTCCCGCTCTTCCGTGCGTCAGGAGCGGGCGGGCGTCACGCCGCCGTCCGCTGCCGCGCCTGCCCGCCCGTCGCCGCTGCCGCGAGCCGGCCGAGCGCCTCGTCCCGGTCACAGGGGTGCGCGCCCAGGGACACCTGGCGGGTGACGATCGAACGTTCCGCGCGCATCAGCCGCCAGCCGCGGCGCAGCAGGAACGGCACCGACTTGCGGCCCTCCCTGAGGTCGCGCAGGAAGCGGCGGCGGAAGGTGGTGAACGGGCCCCGGGTCAGGCACAGGGCGTCCGCGAGCACGCCCCGTTCCCGGCAGTGCTCCACGATCTCCGCGGCGAACACGCCCTCCGCGATGAACAGCGGGGTGCCGCCGATGCTCAGGGTCTCCTCGCCGGTACGGGCGCTCAGCGAGAGGTCGTACACCGGCACCGGCGTCGACCTCGTGGCGCACAGCCGGGCGATGGCCTCGACGGCGACGTCCGCGTCCCAGGAGCCCGGGTGGTCCCAGTCGATGTCGGAACTCCCCGCCACCAGTGGCAGAGTCGGGTCGTCACCCTCCTTGTAGAAGTCGTCCAGGCGCAGGACGGGGAGCCCGGAGCGGGCGGCGACGAGTGACTTGCCCGAGCCCGAGGGGCCGCAGAGCAGCACGACACGGGCGGGGGCCGGAGGATGAATGCTCACGGAAGACCAGTTTGACGCATGGGGAGCGCCGTGCCGACCCCGCGGGTCGGCTTTTGAGCGTGAGACGCACCTCAACTACCCTACGTGTCGACAGCCTTACCCTGCGCACCAGAAGGTGGCACCAGAGATGGCCCGACACACCTCCCACCCGCATTCCGTCGCGCAGCGCGCCCTGATCGCCCTGGCGACCGCCGGAGCGGCCCTGGGCGCGGGGGCGGCGACGGCGTCCGCCGACTCGATCCCGGCCGCGGGTCCCACCCACCGCCCCGTGGATCTCGGCAACGTCGACCCGCAGGCGGGCACGCGCGCCGCGACCGGCATCCTCGGCCCGGTCACCGGTCCGGTCGCCGGCGTCAAGCCCAACCCGCTCGCGGGCACCGGCGTCGACCCGCTGGACAACGGCGTGGAAACCCAGGTCGCGGACTTCCGGCCCGTCTCGTCAAAGGCCCTGACGGGCCCTCTGGCCCAGGCCCCGTCGATCGGCAGCGTGCCGGTGGTGGGCGGGGCGCTGAGCGCGCTGGGCCGCTGAGGGCGCCCTCGGAAGCGGCGCGGGGAACCGTACGGCCCGCCGGGGCCGGCCTGCGGCCGGCCGGACGGGACGCCCGCGGTTTCCCGGCCGCGTCCCGTCGCGTCCCAGCGCCCCGTCACTCCACGTACGTCAGTACGACGAACCGGACGCGCCCAGCGATCCCGTCGGGTGCCAGACGGTCTTGGTCTCCAGGAAGGCGGCCATGCGGTCGGTCCCCGGCGTGCGGGAGTGGTCCACAGGCTGTGGACGGAGCACCCGCTTGAGGTTGTCCGCCGCCGCGATCTCCAGCTCCTTCGCCAGCTCCCCGTCGGCACCCGCGAGGTCGATCGCGTTGACGTCCTGGTGCGCGGCCAGCGGCGCGGCGATCTCCGCCGTACGACCGGACAGGATGTTGACCACACCGCCCGGGACGTCGGAGGTGGCCAGCACCTCGGCCAGGGACAGCGCGGGCAGCGGGGCCTTCTCGGAGGCCACCACGACCGCCGTGTTGCCGGTGGCGATCACCGGCGCCAGCACCGACACCAGACCGAGGAACGACGACTCCTGCGGGGCCACCACGGCGACCACGCCCGTCGGCTCGGGGGAGGAGAGGTTGAAGTAAGGGCCCGCGACCGGGTTGGCGCCCCCGAGCACCTGGGCGATCTTGTCGGTCCAGCCGGCGTACCAGACCCAGCGGTCGATCGTGGCCTCCACCTGCTCGGCGGCCGCCGACTTCGACAGGCCCTCCGCGTCGGCGACCTCGCGGACGAACTGCCCCCTGCGGCCCTCCAGCATCTCCGCCACGCGGTACAGGACCTGGCCGCGGTTGTACGCCGTCGCGCCGGACCAGCCGCCGAACGCCTTGCGCGCGGCCACGACCGCGTCACGGGCGTCCTTGCGGGAGGACTGCGGAGCGTTGGCCAGCCACTTGCCCTTCGAGTCCGTCACCTCGTACACCCGGCCGCTCTCGGAACGCGGGAACTTCCCGCCGACGTACAGCTTGTAGGTCTTGAAGACGCTCAGACGGTTGTGATCAGACATCGAGGTACGCCTCCAGGCCGTGACGGCCGCCCTCGCGGCCGAAGCCCGACTCCTTGTAGCCGCCGAACGGCGAGGCAGGGTCGAACTTGTTGAACGTGTTGGACCAGACGACACCGGCGCGCAGCTTGCCGGCGACGGCCAGGATCCGGGAGCCCTTCTCGGACCAGATGCCCGCCGACAGGCCGTACTGCGTGTTGTTCGCCTTGGCGACCGCCTCGTCGGGGGTGCGGAAGGTGAGCACCGACAGCACCGGGCCGAAGATCTCGTCACGCGCGACGGTGTGCGCCTGGGTGACGTTGGTGAAGAGCGTCGGCGCGAACCAGTAACCGGCCGACGGCAGTTCGCAGGCCGGGGACCAGCGTGTGGCGCCCTCCGCCTCGCCCTGCTCGGTCAGGGTGGTGATCCGCGCGAGCTGCTCGGCGGAGTTGATCGCGCCGATGTCGGTGTTCTTGTCCAGCGGGTCGCCGAGGCGGAGCGTGGACAGGCGGCGCTTGAGGGAGTCCAGCAGCTCGTCCTGGACCGACTCCTGCACGAGCAGGCGGGAGCCCGCGCAGCACACCTGGCCCTGGTTGAAGAAGATGCCGTTCACGATGCCCTCGACGGCCTGGTCGAGCGGGGCGTCGTCGAAGACGATGTTGGCGCCCTTGCCGCCCAGTTCGAGGGTGAGCTTCTTCCGCGTGCCGGCGACGGTCCGCGCGATCTCCTTGCCGACCGCCGTCGAACCGGTGAAGGCGACCTTGTTCACGTCCGGGTGCGCGACGAGCGCGGCGCCCGCGTCGCCGTAGCCCGGAAGGATGTTCACGACGCCCTTGGGCAGGCCCGCCTGGCGGCAGATGTCCGCGAAGAAGAGAGCGGAGAGGGGGGTGGTCTCCGCCGGCTTCAGGACGACCGTGTTGCCGGTCGCGAGTGCCGGGGCGATCTTCCACGCCAGCATCAGCAGCGGGAAGTTCCACGGGATGACCTGGCCGGCCACGCCCAGCGGCTGCGGAGCGGCACCGAACCCGGCGTGCTCCAGCTTGTCGGCCCAGCCCGCGTAGTAGAAGAAGTGCGCGGCGACCAGCGGGAGGTCCGCGTCGCGGGTCTCCCTGATCGGCTTGCCGTTGTCCAGCGTCTCCAGGACCGCCAGCTCGCGGCTGCGCTCCTGGATGATGCGGGCGATGCGGAACAGGTACTTGGCGCGCTCGGAGCCCGGCAGCGCCGACCACTTCCCGAACGCCGCGCGGGCGGCCCGGACGGCACGGTCGACGTCCTCGGCACCGGCCCGGGCGACCTCGGACAGCACCTCCTCGGTGGCCGGCGAGATGCTCTTGAACACCTTGCCGTCGGCCGCCTCCACGAACTCGCCGTCGATGAACAGGCCGTAGGAGGGGGCGATGTCGACGACGGAGCGGGACTCGGGCGCCGGTGCGTACTCGAATGCGGCGGACCGCTTCTCGATGGTCATGGTGATCAGTCCACCGTTACGTAGTCGGGGCCGGAGTAACGGCCGGTGGCCAGCTTCTGCCGCTGCATCAGCAGGTCGTTCAGGAGGGAGGAGGCGCCGAAGCGGAACCAGTGGTTGTCCAGCCAGTCCTCGCCGGCCGTCTCGTTGACGAGGACGAGGAACTTGACGGCGTCCTTGGAGGTGCGGATGCCGCCGGCCGGCTTCACACCGACCTGGACGCCGGTCTGGGCACGGAAGTCCCGCACGGCCTCCAGCATCAGCAGCGTGTTGGCGGGCGTGGCGTTGACCGCGACCTTGCCCGTGGAGGTCTTGATGAAGTCCGCACCCGCGAGCATGCCGAGCCAGGAGGCGCGGCGGATGTTGTCGTACGTGGACAGCTCGCCGGTCTCGAAGATCACCTTCAGCCGGGCGTCCGTCCCGCAGACCTGCTTCACGGCGACGATCTCGTCGTACACCTTCAGATACCGGCCCGCGAGGAACGCGCCCCGGTCGATGACCATGTCGATCTCGTCGGCACCGGCGGCGACGGCGTCCCGCACGTCGGCCAGCTTCACGTCGAGCGCGGCGCGGCCCGCCGGGAAGGCGGTGGCCACCGAGGCGACCTTCACGCCGGAACCGGCGACGGCCTCCTTGGCGACGGCCACCATGTCGGGATAGACGCAGACCGCGGCCGTGGTGGGGGCCGTCCGGTCCGTGGGGTCGGGGTGGACCGCCTTGGCGCCGAGCGCCCGGACCTTGCCCGGGGTGTCCGCGCCTTCCAGCGTCGTCAGGTCGACCATCGAGATGGCGAGGTCGATGGCGTACGCCTTCGAGGCGGCCTTGATCGAACGGGTGCCGAGAGACGCGGCGCGTGCCTCCAGGCCGACCGCGTCCACGCCGGGCAGCCCGTGCAGGAAGCGGCGCAGCGTGCTGTCGGACGCGGTGACGTCAGCGAGAGAGCTACCGCCCACGCGTTCGGCAGTGGGCGACTGTGCGGTGGGTGCAGTACTGGGCATGGTCACCAGACGAGCATATCTACGCGCGTAGCGGCTGTACACCCCCGCTCCCGTCCGGGCTCCCTACCACCGCCCGGCACCGTCGCACACATCACGGATGGGCGCCGGTTGCCGGGCGGTGGCCGCGCCGCCTGCGGTGTCGGGCAGAATCGGGGCCATGACCACCCCCGACCACCCGTCCCCCGCGGCACAGCCGCCGGCACCCGTCGTCAAGGACCGGGTCTACCGCTCGCCCCTGGCGCTCACCGGCGGTGCGCTGCTGCTCGTGGTCGTGCTGTGGCTGGGTTTCGACGCCCTGTTCAAGGGCCACGGCCGCACCCCCTGGCTGGCGCTGGCCGCGATGATCCTGATCCTGCCGCTGCTGATCGCCTTCACGCTGCGCCCGGCGGTCTTCGCCAACGAGGACCGGCTGCGGGTCCGCAACCCCTTCCGCGTGATCACCCTGCCCTGGGGCGAGGTCACCGCCCTGCGCTCCGGCTTCACCAACGAGGTCGTCGCCAGGTCCGGCGCCAAGTACCAGCTATGGGCCGTACCCGTCTCCCTGCGGGCCCGCAAGAAGGCGGCCCGCCGGCAGCAGCGGGCGGCGGCCGACGCGGCGCGCGGCGTCACGCCGGGCGGCTTCGGCGCCGGGGGCGGCGGGCTCGCACCGAGCGGCTTCGGCTTCGGCGGGTTCGGCCTGCGCGGCGGCGAGACCGGGCCGGGCCGGGCGCAGAGCGACCAGATCATGGACCATCTGAGGGAAGTGAGGGACCGGCGCTGCGAGGCCGACCAGGCCCAGGGCGAGCCGACGGTCCGCTGGGCGTACGAGGTGGCCGCACCCGCGGTGGCGGGGGCCGTACTGCTGGCGATCCTGCTGGCTGTGGGCTGAGGCGGCCTACGGGGGGGCAGGCCGGGGTCGCCGGGTGACCGGATGGCCGGGTGGCCGGGTGGCCGGATGGCCGGATGGTCAGACGGCTGGGTGACCCAGTGGCCGGATGGTCAGGTGACGGGGTGTCCAGCCGCCGGGTTGCCGGATGGGCGGGTGGCCGGGTGACGGGGTGTTCGGCCGCCGGGTTGCCGGATGGGCGGGTGGCCGGGTGCGGGACTGGCCGGGCGAGTGCCCGCCGGGGCCCTCGGGGCACACCGGCGGGCGGTCCGGGCGTCAGATGCCGGCAGCCGCCGACAGGTCCCGCCTGACGGCGTCCAGCAGCTCGGCCGCGCGGGCCCGGGCGGCCGGCAGGCCGGCGTGGTCCGCTACCGGTACGACGACCTCCAGGTAGCACTTCAGCTTCGGTTCCGTGCCGCTGGGACGGACGATGACACGGGCGCCGGTGAGGGTGTAGCGCAGGCCGTCGGTGGGCGGCAGCCGGTCCGTGCCCCGGCTGAGGTCCTCGGCCAGGGTGACCGGCAGACCGGCCAGCTCCGCCGGCGGCTGCTCGCGCAGGCGGCGCATCGCGTCGGCGATGAGGGAGAGGTCCTGGACGCGGACCGAAAGCTGGTCGGTGGCGTGCAGGCCGTGCTCGACGGCCAGGTCGTCGAGGAGGTCGAGCAGCGTACGGCCCTCCTCCTTGAGCACGGACGCCAGCTCGGTGATCGCCAGCGCGGCGGTGATGCCGTCCTTGTCGCGCACGCCCTCCGGGTCCACGCAGTAGCCGAGGGCCTCCTCGTAGCCGTAGCGCAGGCCGTCGACACGGGCGATCCACTTGAAGCCGGTCAGCGTCTCCTCGTACGGCAGCCCCGCCTTGCCGGCGATCCGGCCGAGGAGGGAGGAGGAGACGATCGACTCGGCGAAGGTGCCCCGCGCGCCGCGGCGGACCAGGTGGGCGGCGAGCAGGGCGCCGACCTCGTCACCGCGCAGCATGCGCCAGTCGCCGCCGTCCTTCACGGCCACCGCGCAGCGGTCCGCGTCCGGGTCGTTGGCGATGACCAGGTCCGGGTCGGTGGCCCGGGCCCGCGCGAACGCCAGGTCCATCGCGCCCGGCTCCTCCGGGTTCGGGAACGCGACCGTCGGGAAGTCCGGGTCCGGGTCGGCCTGCTCGGCGACCAGCACCGGCTCGGGGAAGCCGGCGCGGGCGAAGGCGGCCAGCAGGACGTCCCTGCCGACGCCGTGCATCGCCGTGTACACCGTGCGGGCGGTACGCGGGGAGCCGGCGCCCAGGACGGCGTCCGTACGGGCCAGATAGGCGTCCAGGACCGCGTCGTCCAGGGTCTCCCAGCCGGACTCCGGGCGCGGTACGTCGTGCAGGGAGGCGATCGCGTCGATCTCGGCGGCGATCTCCGCGTCGGCGGGCGGGACGATCTGGGAGCCGTCGCCGAGGTACACCTTGTAGCCGTTGTCCCGGGGCGGGTTGTGGCTGGCGGTGACCTCCACGCCCGCGACCGCGCCGAGGTGCCGTATGGCGAACGCCAGCACGGGCGTGGGCAGGGGGCGCGGGAGTACGGCCGCGCGCAGGCCGGCGCCGGTCATCACGGCGGCGGTGTCGCGGGCGAAGTCGGCGGACTTGTGGCGGGCGTCGTAGCCGATGACGACGAGCCCGGCGCCCTCGTCCCCGTGGGGGGTCCCGTTCTTCTTCAGGTACGCGGCGAGGCCCGCGGCGGCGCGGATGACGACGCCGCGGTTCATGCGCATGGGGCCGGCGCCGAGTTCGCCGCGCAGGCCGGCGGTGCCGAACTGGAGCGTGCCGGAGAAGCGGGCCGACAGCTCGGGCACGTCCCCGGCGTCGATCAGCTCGGCGAGTTCCTCACGGGTCTCCGCGTCGGGGTCCTCGGCCAGCCATGCCTTGGCCCGGGCGATGAGATCGTCGTGCACCTTGGGATCAACCTCTCCTGTGTTTGCCTGGTCCGCTGGGGGCTGCGCCCCCGGACCCCCGTCCTTGCCCACCCACGACCCGACTCGGTCGGCTGAAAAACGACCGAGCGGCCCCCCGGCCACCGGCGGTACCCGACGCCCCGCTCGACGCAGGACGCGCCTGCCGCGCCCCGCGCGACGCAGAGCGCGGCAGCCGCCTCCCGCTCGACGCAGGACGCGGCAGCCGCGTCTCCTGAACGCGACGCGAGTACCGCGCCGCAGCTCAGATGCGGCCCAGTACCTGGCCCAGTAGCTGGCCCATCCGGGCGGCCGAGTCGCGGCCGGCCTGGAGGACCTCCTCGTGGTTGAGGGGCTCGCCGGTCATGCCCGCGGCGAGGTTGGTGACCAGGGAGATGCCCAGGACCTCGGCGCCGGCCTCGCGGGCGGCGATGGCCTCCAGGACCGTGGACATGCCCACCAGGTCCGCGCCGATGACGCGGGCCATGCGGATCTCGGCCGGGGTCTCGTAGTGCGGGCCGGGGAACTGGGCGTAGACGCCCTCCTCCAGCGTGGGGTCGATCTCCTTGCACAGGGCGCGCAGGCGGGGCGAGTAGAGGTCCGTCAGGTCGACGAAGTTCGCGCCGACGATCGGGGAGGTCGCCGTCAGGTTGATGTGGTCGCTGATCAGCACGGGCTGGCCGGGGCGCATGCCCTCGCGCAGACCGCCGCAGCCGTTGGTGAGCACGATGGTCTTGCAGCCGGCGGCGACGGCGGTACGCACCCCGTGGGCGACGGCGGCGACGCCACGGCCCTCGTAGTAGTGGGTGCGGCCCAGGAAGACCAGGGCCCGCTTGGCACCGAAGGTGTACGAGCGGACCTTGCCGCCGTGCCCCTCGACGGCCGGCGGCGGGAAGCCGGGCAGCTCGGTGACCTGGAACTCGGCGTCGGGGGCGCCCAGGGCGTCGACGGCCGGAGCCCAGCCGGAGCCCATCACGAGGGCGACGTCGTGGGTCTCGGCACCGGTCAGCGCGCGCAGGCGCGCGGCGGCGGCGTCGGCGGCGGCGTAGGGGTCGCCCTGGATGTCGTCCGGAAGGAGAGATGCGTTCACGCCGTCGAGAGTAACCGGTCTTCGCCTACGCGCGTAGATGACAGACCCCACGGGAATCGCTTCGTTGTCTTGTCGTTTTCCACGAAGGGCGGGCGAAAGCGGCGGAAGACGGCGCAAAACCGCTGAACAGGACAGGCGCCGGTCCTGCGGGGGCCGGCTCAGCAGGGGCGCTTGCGCAGCTCCATCACGTAGTCGTGCGGAGCGCCCGCCGACTCCGCGGCGTCGGCGATCTCGCCGAGGTAGCGGGCGGAGGGCAGACCGCCCTCGTATCCGTCGAGGACGTACGCCCACGACGGTTCCTCGCCGTCCAGGGTGTGCGCGCGCACGCGTACGCGCCGGTAGATCCCGAGGCCGACGCCCTCCCACCGGTCGAGCGACTCCTCGTCCATGGGCGCGAGGTCGTACAGGCCGACGAAGACCTGCGCCAGCGGGTCCTCGACGATCGTCGCCAGCGCGCCCTCCCAGCCGAGCTGCTCGCCGCCGAAGGTCAGCCGCCAGCCGTTCAGCCAGCCGGTGGCGCGCAGCGGGGAGTGCGGGGCGCGGCGGGACATCAGCCGCGCGTCGAGGTTGCCGGCGTACGCGGCATAGAGCGCCATGGACAGAGGGTACGGCAGCCGCACCGCACGCCTCCCGCGACCCGGGAGTGCGCCTGTGACGCCCCCGGGCAGTAGCACCTTGAAGCGTGCGGGACAATGGGGTACGTGACTCGGATCGTGATCATCGGTGGCGGACCCGGCGGATACGAGGCGGCCCTGGTGGCCGCCCAGCTCGGCGCGGAGGTGACCGTCGTCGACTGCGACGGTCTGGGCGGGGCGTCGGTGCTGACCGACTGCGTGCCGTCGAAGACCCTAATCGCAACGGCCGAGGTGATGACCACCTTCGACTCCTCCTACGAGGAGCTGGGCATCATCGTCGCCGACGACACCCCGCCCCTGGAGCAGGCGGCCCGGGTGGTCGGTGTGGACCTGGGCAAGGTCAACCGCCGGGTGAAACGCCTCGCGCTCGCCCAGTCCCACGACATCACCGCCTCCGTCACCCGCGCCGGCGCCCGGGTCATGCGCGGACGGGGCCGGCTGGACGGCATGCAGGCCCTCGACGGGTCCCGCAAGGTCGTCGTCAGCACCGCCGACGGCAGCGAGGAGACCCTCGACGCCGACGCCGTCCTCATCGCCACCGGCGGTCACCCGCGCGAGCTGCCGGACGCGCAGCCCGACGGCGAGCGCATCCTGAACTGGACGCAGGTCTACGACCTCACCGAGCTGCCGGAAGAGCTGATCGTGGTCGGTTCCGGTGTGACCGGTGCCGAGTTCGCGGGCGCCTACCAGGCCCTCGGGTCGAAGGTCACCCTGGTGTCGTCCCGGGACCGGGTGCTGCCCGGGGAGGACCCGGACGCCGCCGTCGTCCTGGAGGACGTCTTCCGGCGCCGCGGCATGAACGTCATGGCCCGCTCCCGCGCGCAGTCCGCCAAGCGCGTCGGCGACCGGGTCGAGGTGACGCTGGCCGACGGCCGGGTCATCACCGGCTCCCACTGCCTGATGGCCGTCGGCGCCGTCCCGAACAGCGCGGGGCTGGGCCTGGAGGAGGCCGGCGTCAAGCTGCGCGAGTCGGGGCACATCTGGACCGACAAGGTGTCCAGGACGACCGCTCCCGGTGTCTACGCGGCCGGTGACGTGACGGGTGTGTTCGCCCTCGCGTCCGTCGCCGCCATGCAGGGACGCATCGCCATGTACCACTTCCTCGGCGACGCGGTGACCCCGCTGAACCTGAAGACGGTCTCCTCCAACGTCTTCACCGACCCCGAGATCGCCACCGTCGGCTACACGCAGTCGGACGTCGACGCGGGCAAGATCGACGCCCGGGTCGTGAAGCTGCCCCTCCTGCGCAACCCGCGCGCGAAGATGCAGGGCATCCGGGACGGCTTCGTGAAGATCCTCTGCCGGCCGGGCACGGGCATCGTCGTCGGCGGTGTGGTCGTCGCGCCGCGCGCCTCGGAACTCATCCACCCCATCTCGATCGCCGTCGACAACAATCTGACGGTCGAGCAGATCGCGAAGGCCTTCACGGTGTACCCCTCGCTCTCGGGGTCGATCGCGGAGGTCGCCCGGCAGCTCCACACGCGCAAGGCGGGCGCCGAGGCCTGACCGGCCGGATCCGGCGGCCCGCCGGTCACGAAGAGTCGTGGCGTGTGCGTACGGCATAGTCGGGGCGGATAGGCCCTATATCACCTCCGCCCCCACCATGCGAACAACTTCTGTTATTCGGCGCATACTGCTGAAACCAGACGGTCGCTGGGGTTACTGTCAGTTTCGTGTTCGCTGCTGAACGTCGCCAATTGATCCTCGAAATGGTGCGAGCGAACGGTGCCGTGTCGCTCCGTGAACTCGCCCGCGTCGTCCAGACCTCCGAAGTGACCGTACGGCGGGACGTGCGCGCACTGGAGGCAGAAGGACTCCTCGACCGCCGGCACGGCGGTGCGGTACTGCCGGGCGGGTTCACGCGAGAGTCCGGCTTTCCGCAGAAATCCCATCTCGCGACCGCCGAGAAGACGGCCATCGCCGACCTCGCCGCGGGCCTCGTCGAAGAGGGCGAGGCCATCGTGGTCGGCGCGGGTACCACCACGCAGGAGCTGGCCCGCCGGCTCGCGCGGGTGCCCGGACTGACCGTCGTCACCAACTCCCTGCTGGTGGCCCAGGCCCTCGCCCACGCCAACCGGGTGGAGGTCGTGATGACCGGCGGCACCCTGCGCGGCTCCAACTACGCCCTCGTCGGCTCCGGCGCCGAGCAGTCCCTCCAGGGGCTGCGCGTGTCCCGGGCCTTCCTGTCCGGGAGCGGGCTCACCGCCGAGCGCGGGCTGTCCACGTCCAACATGCTCTCGGCCTCCGTCGACCGGGCACTCGTGCAGGCCGCCGCGGAGGTCGTGGTCCTCGCCGACCACACCAAGCTCGGCACGGACACCATGTTCCAGACCGTGCCGACGGACCTCATCACCCGCCTGGTCACCGACGAGCCGCCGCCGCACGACGACCGCGCCGCCACGGAGTTGCAGGCGCTCGCCGACCAGGGGGTGCAGATCGCCGTGACGGGGGCGAACGGGAACTCGGGGGGTGAACCAGGGCCCGCGGCGCGGCGCGCTCCCCTGCCGGGGCCCAGAAGGGGGCACGTGCCGCTCCGCTCCGCGGGGCTCGGGGAGCAGTCGGCCGGGTCCGACCGGGGTCGGGTGGCCGACCTGCGCCGCCGGTAGCCGCCGTACGCCTCGCCGGCCGCGGCACACCGCCTCCCACGGCCCCCCCCCCCCGGGCCGGCAGGCACCGCCAGGCGCGGCACGGGTGACGGGTGGACGCGAACGCCCGGTGGACCGACGTCGGTCCACCGGGCGTTCGCGCGTGCCCTACGGCTCAGTCCTTGATCTCGCAGATCGCCGCGCCCGACGTGACGGACGCACCGACCTCGGCGCTCAGGCCCTTGACGGTGCCCGCCTTGTGCGCGTTGAGGGGCTGCTCCATCTTCATGGCCTCCAGGACGACGACCAGATCGCCTTCCTGGACCTCCTGGCCCTCCTCTACCGCGATCTTGACGATCGTGCCCTGCATGGGCGAGGCGAGGGTGTCACCGGAGGCGACGGGCCCGGACTTCTTCGCCGCCCGCCGCTTGGGCTTCGCACCGGCCGCCAGACCCGTGCGGGCCAGGCTCATGCCGAGCGAGGAGGGCAGGGACACCTCCAGGCGCTTGCCGCCGACCTCGACGACGACCGTCTCCCGGCCCAGCTCCTCCTCCGCCTCGGCGTCGGCGGGGGCGGTGAAGGGCTTGATGTCGTTGACGAACTCGGTCTCGATCCACCGGGTGTGGACCGTGAAGGGGTCCGTGGAACCGGTGAGCTCCGGGGCGAAGGCGGGGTCGGTGACCACCTTGCGGTGGAAGGGGATCGCGGTGGCCATGCCCTCGACCTGGAACTCCTCCAGGGCACGGGCGGCCCGCTGGAGGGCCTCCGCGCGGGTGCGGCCGGTCACGATCAGCTTGGCCAGCAGCGAGTCCCAGGCCGGGCCGATGACGCTGCCGGACTCCACGCCCGCGTCCAGCCGGACACCGGGACCGGACGGCGCCGCGAACGCGGTGACCGTGCCGGGGGCGGGCAGGAAGTTGCGGCCGGGGTCCTCGCCGTTGATGCGGAACTCGAAGGAGTGTCCCCGCAGGACCGGGTCGTCGTAGCCGAGTTCCTCGCCGTCGGCGATGCGGAACATCTCGCGCACCAGGTCGATGCCGGCGACCTCCTCGGTCACCGGGTGCTCGACCTGGAGGCGGGTGTTGACCTCCAGGAAGGAGATGGTGCCGTCCTGGCCGACGAGGAACTCGCACGTGCCGGCGCCCTCGTAGCGGGCCTCGCGCAGGATCGCCTTCGACGCCCGGTACAGCTCCGCCATCTGCGCCTCGGACAGGAAGGGCGCGGGGGCCTCCTCGACCAGCTTCTGGTGGCGGCGCTGGAGGGAGCAGTCACGCGTGGACACGACGACGACGTTGCCGTGCTTGTCGGCCAGGCACTGGGTCTCCACGTGGCGGGGCCGGTCGAGGTAGCGCTCGACGAAGCACTCGCCGCGGCCGAACGCGGCGACCGCCTCGCGGACGGCCGACTCGTACAGCTCCGGGACCTCCTCCAGCGTCCGGGCGACCTTCAGGCCGCGGCCACCGCCGCCGAACGCCGCCTTGATGGCGATCGGCAGGCCGTTCTCCCGGGCGAAGTCGACGACCTCGTCGGCGCCGCTCACCGGGTCGGGGGTGCCCGCCACCAGGGGGGCACCGGCGCGCTGGGCGATGTGGCGGGCGGCCACCTTGTCGCCGAGGTCGCGGATGGCCTGCGGGGGCGGGCCGATCCAGATCAGACCGGCGTCGAGCACGGCCTGGGCGAATTCGGCGTTCTCCGAGAGGAAGCCGTATCCGGGGTGGACGGCGTCCGCACCGGACTCCCGGGCGGCCCTCAGGACCTTGTCGATGTCCAGATAGCTGGTGGCCGGGGTGTCACCGCCCAGGGCGAACGCCTCATCCGCGGCGCGGACATGCAGAGCGTCCCGGTCCGGGTCGGCGTAGACGGCCACGCTCGCGATCCCGGCGTCCCGGCAGGCCCGGGCCACGCGGACAGCGATTTCGCCACGGTTGGCGATGAGCACCTTGCGCACGATTGAGGCTCCCTCCTTGAAACAAGCCGAGTTTAGGGACTGCCGACACGGCACTTCGACCCGTCCCCACTGGTGAGCTTGCCCACACGGAGCGTGATGCGAGGCTCGCCCTACCCGCGAAAGCCCTTGTCGCACCGCTGTACGCAGGACTCCTGCGGAAAACCCTAGCCCCGCCGTGTGGTCAAGGTCTCTGTGAGAGCGTGCTGCGGCCCACTCCGATTCTTTGTCGAGTCCCTACGAATGGCCCAATGATTCTTTGCTGCCGCCCGAACCCTTGTCCCTGGGTTTACCCGTTAGTAGCGTTCGAGCTGTCCCGAACGTACCTGAGGTAACAGGCTGCTGGTGTGAGAGTGGGTGGGGGCCGGTGGTGCGCAGACCGGTGGCGTGGCTCGTGGCGGTCGTCCTGCTGGCGGAGGCGGTCCTCGTCGCGGCGGTCAACTGGATCATGGGGACGGTCGTCGACCGGCAGCACATGTCCCTGGCCGGCCTCGACCCGTCCGTGATGGCGACGTCCTCGAAGGTCGGCGGCATCGTCTTCGGCGCCTACTTCGCGCTGTGCGCGCTGGTGGCCCTGCTCGTGGCGGTCCGCGACCGCGCCCCGGCCGGTTTCGGCCGGGTCCTGCTGATCAGCGCGGCCGTGGTGCACGGCCTGCTCGGCGCGTTCGCCTGGGGGCTGGTCGGCTGGACGGCGTTCCTGTTCATGGTCGTCGTCCTCGGGCTGATCGTCCTGCTCCTGATGACGTACGACCGCGCGGACGGGTCGCAGGGCGCCGCCCCGGGCCCGGCGCCCGGGGCGGCCGGCGGGCCGGCCACGCGGGCCGGGCCGGGCGCGTCCCCCGCCGGCGCGGACGCGCCGACGGACCGTACGGACCAGCCGCGGGACGGGGACGAGGAGCCGCAGGACTCCGTCCCCGCCCAGTTCACCCGCCCGGCGCCCACAACTCCGTGATGCCCACGCCGAGGCGCGCCAGGAGCTTGCGGACCAGGGGCAGGCTGATGCCGATCACGTTGCCGTGGTCACCCTCGATGCCCTCGATGAACGGCGCCGAACGGCCGTCCAGGGTGAACGCCCCGGCGACGTGGAGGGGCTCGCCGGAGGCCACGTACGCGGCGACCTCCTCGTCGCTCGGGTCGCCGAAGCGGACGACGGTGGAGGCGGTCGCGGACACATAACGCCCGGCCTCGGTGTCCCACACGCAGTGGCCGGTCTGGAGCACGCCGGCCCGCCCGCGCATCGCCTTCCAGCGGGCGGTGGCCTCCTCGGCGTCGGCGGGCTTGCCGAGCGCCCTGCCGTCCAGCTCCAGCACCGAGTCGCAGCCGATCACCAGGGCGCCCCGCACCTCCGGCTTCGCCGCGACGACCGAGGCCTTCGCCTCGGCCAGGGCGAGCGCCAGCTCCGCCGGGGTGGGGGCGGTGACGGCGTCCTCGTCGACGCCGCTCACGATCACCTCGGGGGCGAGGCCGGCCTGCCGGAGCAGACCGAGCCGGGCGGGGGACTGGGAGGCGAGTACGAGTCGCCTGCGGTGCGTGTCAGTCATGCCGTCAGGTTAGTCAGCACCGGCCCGCAGGCTCACCTCAGACCGATGACGACCATGATCAGGACCATGGCCGAGGCCAGGAAGAGGCCGAGCCGCCGCAGCATGTCCTGCGCGTCGCGCAGCTCTTCGGGCGGCTCGTTCTCAGGGTCTGACCACAGCATCCTCCCAGCGTGCGGCGCCGGTGGCCGCGGTGCCTGAGTACCCGTACTCAAGTTGCGCCGGGCCGCCCCTCAGCTCGGCCAGTAGGTGCGGGTCCAGGACGCCGGGCCCGGCGCGGGCACGCGGGCGTCCGCGATCCGCGCCGGGTCGGCCCACGCGTCCCTCGGGCCTTCCGCACCGGACGGCGCGGTCGCCGCCGCGGCGGCGCGGACGCGGACCACCGCCAGGGCGGCGGCCAGCTCCTCGGGGGTCGGGTTGCCTCGTACGACCTTGATGTTCATGACCGCTCCCAGGGTCCGCGGGGCCTAGAGGGGGATGTTGCCGTGCTTCTTCGGAGGCAGGGATTCCCGCTTGGTGCGCAGTTGACGCAGCCCGCGGACGATGTGGGCGCGGGTGTCCGACGGCATGATCACCGCGTCGATGTAGCCGCGCTCGGCCGCGACGTAGGGGTTGAGGAGGGTGTCCTCGTACTCCTGGATCAGCCGGGCGCGCACCACCTCGGCGTCCTCGCCCGTCTCCGCCGCCTCCGCGATGGTCCGCCGGTGCAGGATGTTGACCGCGCCCTGGGCGCCCATGACGGCGATCTGGGCGGTGGGCCAGGCGAGGTTGAGGTCGGCGCCGAGGTGCTTGGAACCCATGACGTCGTAGGCACCGCCGAAGGCCTTGCGGGTGATCACGGTGATCAGCGGGACGGTGGCCTCGGCGTAGGCGTAGATGAGCTTGGCGCCGCGCCGGATGATGCCGTCGTGCTCCTGGCCGACGCCCGGCAGGAAGCCGGGGACGTCCACGAAGGTCAGCACCGGCAGGTTGAAGGCGTCGCAGGTCCGCACGAACCGCGCCGCCTTCTCGCTGGCGGTGATGTCCAGGCAGCCGGCGAACTGCATCGGCTGGTTGGCGACGATGCCGACGGGACGGCCCTCGACCCGGCCGAAGCCGGTGAGGATGTTCGGCGCGAACAGCGCCTGCGTCTCGAAGAACTCGGCGTCGTCCAGGACGTGCTCGATCACCGTGTGCATGTCGTACGGCTGGTTCGCGCTGTCCGGCACGACGGTGTCCAGCTCACGGTCCTCGTCGCCGACGCTGAGGTCCGCCTCCTCGGGGAAGACCGGGGGTTCGGAGAGGTTGTTGGACGGCAGGTACGACAGTAGCTGCTTGACGTACTCGATGGCGTCCTTCTCGTCCCCGGCCATGTGGTGGGCCACGCCCGAGGCGGTGTTGTGGGTCCTGGCCCCGCCCAGCTCCTCGAAGCCGACGTCCTCACCGGTGACGGTCTTGATGACGTCCGGGCCGGTGATGAACATGTGCGAGGTCTGGTCGACCATGACCGTGAAGTCGGTGATGGCCGGCGAGTAGACGGCACCGCCGGCGCACGGGCCGACGACCAGGCTGATCTGCGGGATGACCCCGGAGGCGTGCGTGTTGCGGCGGAAGATCTCGCCGTACGCGCCGAGGGAGGCGACCCCCTCCTGGATCCGGGCGCCGCCGGAGTCGTTGATGCCGATGACCGGGCAGCCGGTCTTCAGCGCGAAGTCCATGACCTTGACGATCTTCTGGCCGTAGACCTCGCCGAGCGCCCCGCCGAAGACGGTGAAGTCCTGCGAGAACACGGCGACCGGCCGGCCGTCCACCGTGCCGTACCCGGTGACGACACCGTCCCCGTACGGCCGGTTGTTCTCCAGCCCGAAGTTGGTCGACCGGTGCCGGGCGAACTCGTCCAGCTCGACGAACGACTCCTCGTCGAGCAGCAGCTCGATCCGCTCACGGGCCGTCAGCTTGCCCTTGGCGTGCTGCTTCTCGACGGCGCGCGCGGAGCCGGCGTGCGTCGCCTCGTGGATGCGCCGCTGGAGATCCGCGAGCTTGCCCGCGGTCGTGTGGATATCGATCTTTTCGATCTCGTGACGCTCTTCCGGCTCGGACATCGGGATGCGGCTCCCTGCCTGCTCAAAAGGGGGGACGGTTACTCATCCGTAGCGTAGTGGCGTGCCTACCGATCAGCACTGCGTCGTTTACCACACCTAGGGTGGCTTGCATGACGCCGCACAATCCATCAGACGACAGCCGCTGGTCCGACCTGGACCGCCCGCCTCTGAACGCCACGGCACTGCGGCGGGGGCTGATCCGGGAGGGCAGCCTGTACCGCGCCGTCGAGGTCGTGCAGCGGACCGGTTCCACCAACTCCGACCTCGCCGCGCGGGCCGCCGCCGGCACCGCCGACGAGGGCACGGTCCTCGTGGCGGAGGAGCAGACCGCCGGCCGGGGCCGGCTGGACCGGCAGTGGACGGCGCCGCCGCGCTCCGGCCTGTTCTTCTCCGTCCTGCTCAAGCCCGCCGAGGTGCCCGTGGCCCGCTGGGGCTGGCTCCCGCTGCTGACCGGGGTCGCCGTCGCGACCGGGCTGTCCCGGGCGGCCGGCGTCGACACGGCACTCAAGTGGCCGAACGACCTGCTGCTGACCGTGGACGGTGAGGAACGCAAGGCCGGCGGCATCCTCGCGGAGCGGGCCGGCACGGACGGCGTCGTCATCGGCGTCGGCATCAACGTCACCCTCCGGGCGGACGAACTCCCGGTCCCGCAGGCGGGCTCCCTCGCCCTGGCCGACGCGATCAGCACGGACCGCGATCCGCTGCTGCGGGCGGTGCTGCGGTCACTGGAGGACTGGTACCGGCGCTGGTGCGCCGCCGGCGGCGATCCCGGGGCGAGCGGCCTCCAGGAGGCGTACACGGCGGGCTGCGCGACCCTCGGCCGGGTCGTGCGCGCGGAGCTGCCGGGCGACCGGTCGCTCGTGGGGGAGGCCGTGGCGCTGGACGGTGACGGCCGGCTGGTCATCGCCACGGAGCAGGGCGTGCAGGAACCGGTGGGAGCGGGGGACATCGTCCATCTGCGGCCCGCGTGACGGCCGGGGGACGCCCAGCGAGGGCCGGGGTGCCGGCCAGGGCCCGTGTGGGCGGGACGAGCCCGGGCCCGCATTGGCGAACAGCCGGGGTCCGTGTCGGCGGCACAGGCCGGGCCCGCGTGGGAGGGACCGTCCGGGTCCGCGGTGGCGAGCCGGCCAGGGGCCGTGTGGGCGAACCGGCCAGGGTGCCTGTCGGCGGGACGAGCCAGGGTCCGGGTGGGCAGGCGCGGGCCGGGTCCGCGTGGGCGGGACGTTCTGGACCCGTGTGGGTGGGAGGGTCCGGGTCCGCGTCGGAAGGGCAGTCCGTACCGCCTTCCGGGAGCGCGGGAAACCGTGCGATCGGCCACGATGGACGGGCGGGCGGCAACGGCGACACGCCGCCCCCCGGCCGGACGCCGGGGCCCGGGGGGAACGCCCGCCGCAGCTCCGGGCACCAATTCACCCCCCAACGACAACCGTGCCGCCGGCCGAACCCGACGGAGTGAGCTGGCGCACACCTGCCGTAGAGTTGAGCGCGGTCGATACCTGACCGCGGCAGATCGGAAGGGCAGCAGGCGTGACCGTCGACGACACGGGCTCCGGCGCGGGCGGGGACGGCCGGTTGGACCCCCACGCCCCCGACACCGGCGAGGACCCGCTGGCCCTGCGGCTCGAACAGCTCATCCTGGGCGCCGAGCGCCGCTACACCCCGTTCCAGGCCGCCCGCAGCGCCGGCGTCTCCATGGAACTGGCCTCTCGTTTCTGGCGGGCCATGGGCTTCGCGGACATAGGCCAGGCCAAGGCCCTCACCGAGGCCGACGTCCTCGCCCTGCGCCGCCTCGCCGGCCTGGTGGAGGCGGGCCTGCTGAGCGAGGCCATGGCGGTACAGGTGGCCCGGTCCACGGGACAGACCACCGCCCGGTTGGCCGAGTGGCAGATCGACTCTTTCCTGGAGGGCCTGACCGAGCCCCCCGAGCCGGGGATGACGCGCACCGAGGTGACGTACCCGATCGTCGAACTGCTCCTGCCCGAGCTGGAGGAGTTCCTGGTCTACGTCTGGCGCCGCCAGCTCGCCGCGTCGGCCGGCCGGGTCGTGCAGACCGCCGACGACGAGGAGATGGTCGACCGCCGGCTCGCCGTCGCCTTCGCCGACCTCGTGGGGTTCACCCGGCTCACCCGCCGGATGGAGGAGGAGGAGCTGGGCGAGCTGGTGGAGGCCTTCGAGACCACCGCCGCGGACCTCGTGGCGGCGCGCGGCGGCCGGCTCATCAAGACCCTCGGCGACGAGGTGCTCTACGCGGCGGACGACGCGGGCACGGCCGCCGACATCGCGCTGCGGCTGGTGGAGACGCTGGCCAACGACGAGACGATGCCGGAGCTGCGGGTGGGCATGGCGTTCGGCACGGTCACCACCCGGATGGGCGATGTGTTCGGTACGACGGTGAACCTGGCGTCCCGGCTGACCTCGATAGCCCCGCGCGACGCCGTCCTCGTCGACAGCGCCTTCGCCGAGGAGCTGATCCGCACCGGCGAGGCGCCCGCCTCGGAGGCGGAGGCGGCCGAGGCCGCGGCAGCCGCGGAGAAGGAGGGCGAGGACCCGCCGGTGTACCGCTTCGCGCTCCAGCCGATGTGGCAGCGTCCGGTGCGCGGGCTCGGCGTGGTCGAACCGTGGCTGCTCACGCGCCGTGACGGCGCCCCTTGACCGACATCCCCTGACCGACACTTCCTGACCACGGCCCGCGCGACCCCCTCGTACCGCTGGCCGCTCGTGTCCACGCACAGGCGGATCACCGGCAGGCAGATCCCGCCCGGACCGTGCCCCGGCGGGCGGTGGCTCGGCGGCGGGCTCGGTGGGGGGCTGGGCGTCGGCGTCACCGGGGCGGGTGCAGTCGGCGAGGGCCGCGGAGTACTGCTGTGCGGGCCGGGGCCGCCGGTCGGGCCGCCGGTCGGGCCGGTGGCCCGACCGGTGGCCGGGACAGCGGTCGGTACGGCGGTGGCGCCGGCCGGCGTGCCGGGCCGTGCCCGGAGCGGCGGGGACCGGCGAGCCCGCTCCGTCGGCCGCCGGCGTCCCACCGGGACCCCCGCCGCCCATGACGGAGGCCGCCGGAGGCAGCGCGCTGGTGGTGGTGCCGATGCTGGCGACGGCCCTCGCCGAGCGGTCCGGCACCCCGCCGCCCGGTCCGGGCCGGGACACGGCCTCCGCCGTCCCCGGCGCCCCGACCCCCGGGTCCGGGGCGACCCGGACCAGACTGAGCACCCCCGCGACCAGCGCGAGACAGCCGACGGCGAGCAGCACCCCGCGGGGCCGCCCCCTGCGGTGCCGCCCACGGCGTACCCCCCACCTGTTCTGCGGCGTCCGGCCCGGCGCGTGTCCCCGCTTCAGCACGGGCCGCGCAGGTATCGGTGTCATGGGTCCCCTCTCCGCCGCGCGCCCGGGGCGCGCCATGGCGGAGCGCACGCTATGCGCTCCCGTGGGCGATACGGGCCGGGACAACCGGGATGTCACTCGAACGGGCGTAGCCCTCTGGGCTTCCCGGGACGGGGCGGGGCTGCGATGATCGAGCGGACGGTCAGTTAACCCGCGTTAACCGGAGGGGTGTCATGAGCGAGGAGCGGTTCGGGGAGTCCGTGCTGGTGCGGCGGCACGGGCACGTCGCGGAGCTGGTGCTGGACCGGCCCAAGGCCATGAACGCCGTCTCGACGGAGATGGCCCGTTCCCTCGCGGGGGCGTGCACCGCGCTCGCCGCCGGCCGGGACGCCCGGGTGGTCGTCCTGACCTCGTCGCACGAACGGGCGTTCTGCGTCGGGGCGGACCTGAAGGAGCGGAACTCCTTCACCGACGCGGATCTCGTACGGCAGCGGCCGGTGGCGCGGGCGGCCTATACCGGGGTGCTGGAGCTGCCGATGCCGACGATCGCCGCCGTGCACGGCTTCGCGCTGGGCGGCGGATTCGAGCTGGCGCTGTCCTGCGACCTGATCGTGGCCGACCGTACGGCCGTGGTGGGGCTGCCGGAGGTGTCCGTGGGCGTGATCCCGGGCGGTGGCGGTACGCAGCTACTGCCGCGGCGGGTCGGGGCGGCGCGCGCGGCCGAGCTGATCTTCTCCGCGCGTCGGGTGGAGGCGGCCGAGGCGGCCGAGCTGGGTCTGGTGGACCGGCTGGTCGGGGAGGGGTGCGACCGCGAGGAGGCGCTGGCACTGGGCGAGCGGATCGCCGGGAACTCCCCGGTGGGCCTGCGTGCGGCGAAGCGCGCCCTGCGGCTGGGACACGGGCTGGACCTGCGGGCCGGCCTGGAGGTGGAGGACGCGGCCTGGCGCTCGGTGGCGTTCTCGGCCGACCGGGCGGAAGGAGTGGCGGCCTTCAACGAGAAGCGCACCCCCCAGTGGCCGGGCGAGTAACGGCCCCGAATCATCCCCGCCCCCGACCAGCGCCCAAAGGGGCGCGGGGAACGGCGCGCCCAGCCACAACCGGACCCGCACCCGACGACGCACCCGACAACGAACCCCCGCTTCACCCCCCCGGCGACCGCCCGCCTCACCCACGGTAGGGCGAATCCCCTGTTTCCTCCCTAACCTGGATGAATGGGTGAGGACAACCGGCTCGTCGCGGTCGTGACGCTGGCGCAGGGCATGGCGGCGGCGCACACCCCACGGGAGTGCTGGCAGGCCGCCGCCGTCGGCGCCTGCCGCGCGCTGGACGGCAGCTTCGCCGCGCTGTCGGTGTGGGAGCGGGGCCTGGGCCGCCTGCGGGTGCTGGTGAACGTGGGGGACCGCGCCCCGGACGAGGAGCAGTTCCCGGAGTCCGAGGCCTACCCGGTGCACCAGTTCCCGGAGATCACCGAGTTCCTGCACGAGCGGTGGGCGGGCGGTGGCGGGCCCAACGCGTGGGTGGAGACGGCCGAGGGCGCCGCCGCCGGCACCCCCGGTTACCTGCACCAGCGGGTCGCCGCCCTGCGCCGCCGGGGCCGCGGCTGCTGCGTCGTCGCCCCTGTCGTCCTGCACGGCAGGGCATGGGGCGAGTTGTATGTGGCCCGCGCGATCGGGGAGCCGCTGTTCGGCCGCCCGGACGCCGACTTCGCCACCGTACTGGCCGCGGTCGTCGCCGCCGGGATCGCGCAGACCGAGCGGCTGGAGGAGGCCCGCCGGCTGGCGTTCACCGACGCGCTGACCGGCCTGGCCAACCGCCGCGCCGTGGACGTGAGCCTGGAGGAGGCCGTCGAGCGGCACCGCAGCGAGGGAGTGGCCGTCAGTCTCGTCGTCTGCGACCTCAACGGGCTCAAGCGGGTCAACGACACCCTGGGCCACGCCGTCGGCGACCGCCTCCTCGAACGGTTCGGCTCGGTGCTGTCGCTGTGCGGGGCGATGGTGCCGGGCGCGCTGGCCGCGCGGCTGGGCGGGGACGAGTTCTGTCTGCTGGCGGTCGGGCAGTCCGCCGACGACGTCGCCAAGGCCGCGGACGAGTTGTGCCGACGGGCGGCCGAGCTGGAACTGGGGGAGGGGGTGGCGTGCGGGGTCGCCTCGACCGAGGACCCGATCGGACAGGTGCGGGACGCCCGCCGGCTGTTCCGGCTCGCCGACGCCGCCCAGTACCGGGCCAAGGCCCTGCGCGCCGACCGGCCGGTGGTGGCGGGCCGGGAGGGGCCGGACGATCCGGTCGTACGGCTGGCGGACGAGCCGCCGCCCGCGCGCGGCGAACGGCGCCGGTTCCGCGGGCGCCGGCCGTGAGGCGAAGCCCACACCCCGCGGTAAGGGTCACACCGGCACTCCACTAGTGACATCGCCACATTCAATGCGTACGCTCCTGAATATGGATATGCACACTGTGGTGGTGGGGACGTCCGGTGTCACGGCGTCCGACGTTCTCGCCGTGGCGCGCGGCGGTGCCCGCATCGAACTGTCGGAGCAGGCGGTGGCGGCCCTCGCGGCGGCCCGGGAGATCGTGGAGGCGCTGGCGGCCAAGCCCGAGCCGGTCTACGGCGTCTCCACCGGCTTCGGCGCGCTGGCGACCCGGCACATCAGCCCGGAACTCCGTGCCCAGTTGCATTGCAACATCGTCCGCTCGCACGCCGCCGGCATGGGCCCGCGGGTGGAGCGCGAGGTCGTACGGGCCCTGATGTTCCTGCGGCTGAAGACCGTCTGCTCCGGGCACACCGGCGTCCGGCCCGAGGTCGCGCAGACCATGGCCGACGTGCTGAACGCCGGGATCACCCCGGTCGTGCACGAGTACGGCTCCCTCGGCTGCTCCGGCGACCTCGCCCCGCTCTCCCACTGCGCCCTGACCCTGATGGGAGAGGGCGACGCGGAGGGCCCCGACGGCACCGTCCGCCCCGCGGGCGAGCTGCTGGCCGAGCACGGCATCCGGCCCGTCGAACTGCGCGAGAAGGAGGGCCTGGCCCTCCTCAACGGCACCGACGGCATGCTCGGCATGCTGGTCATGGCCCTCGCCGACCTCGACACCCTCTACAAGTCCGCCGACATCACCGCCGCCCTCAGCCTGGAGGCGCTGCTCGGCACGGACAAGGTGCTCGCGCCCGAGCTGCACGCCATCCGGCCGCACCCGGGCCAGGGCGCCAGCGCCGCCAACATGCTGGCCGTGCTGGAGGGTTCGCAGCTCACCGGGCACCACCAGGACGACGCGCCGCGCGTCCAGGACGCCTACTCGGTGCGCTGCGCCCCGCAGGTCGCCGGCGCCGGACGCGACACGATCGCGCACGCCCGCCTGGTCGCCGAGCGGGAACTCGCCTCCGCCGTCGACAACCCCGTGGTGCTCCCGGACGGGCGCGTGGAGTCCAACGGCAACTTCCACGGCGCTCCCGTGGCCTACGTCCTGGACTTCCTCGCCGTCGCCGCCGCCGACCTCGGCTCCATCGCCGAGCGCCGCACCGACCGGTTGCTGGACAAGAACCGCAGCCACGGCCTGCCGCCGTTCCTCGCCGACGACGCCGGCGTCGACTCCGGCCTGATGATCGCCCAGTACACGCAGGCCGCGCTGGTCAGCGAGATGAAGCGGCTCGCCGTACCGGCCTCCGCGGACTCCATCCCGTCCTCCGCCATGCAGGAGGACCACGTGTCCATGGGCTGGTCGGCCGCGCGCAAGCTGCGCACCGCCGTGGACAACCTCACCCGGATCATCGCCGTCGAGCTGTACGCGGCCACCCGGGCCGTCGAGCTGCGCGAGGGCCTCACCCCGGCGCCCGCCTCGCGGGCGGTCATCGAGGCCGTACGGGCCGCGGGTGTGCAGGGGCCCGGTCCGGACCGGTTCCTGGCGCCCGACCTGGCCGCCGCCGACGCGTTCGTGCGCAGCGGTGACCTCGTGACGGCCGCGGAGAAGGTCACCGGCCCGCTCCGGTGAACGCGCGGGGGCCCCGGCCGTGGCCGGGGCCCCTTCGCGTCATGTCACGTCACGCGCGCCGGACGAGGCGTCACTTCAGCTTGGCCGCCTGGGCCTTCACGACCGGAGCGGACACCGTGTAGGGCTTCTTGCCCATCATCGCGCCGATGTTGATCGTGGTGTAGGTGGCGAGGGTGGAGCCGTGCCGCACGACCTCGGCGTGCAGCGGCAGGGCGCCGTCCTTGCCCGCGTCGTTGGTCGCGGTGAAGGCCACCGACGCGTCACCCGTGCCGGAGGACTTCTCCTCGGCGACCTTGGTGAACTTGCCCTTCTCGCCGGCCTGCTGGCCGGAGAACCCGCCCGCGCAGGCCTTGACCGCGTCGGAGACCGACGTCAGGGCCTGCTCCGCGCCGCCGCCGTCGTACGAGGCGAGCGTGACGACGGTGACGTCCAGGTCCATGGATTTGCTGATCGCGTCCTCGAACCTGCCGTCGCTCGGGTCGCCCCCGGAGGTGGCGCCGGCCGTGGGGGCCTTCTTGTCCTGCGTGGCCATGCGGCTGGTGTTCGCCGCCGGGTCGCCGGGCGCGATGCCGGTGAACGCGCGCAGCAGCGGCTCGCACTTGGCGTCGTCCGCCGTGACCTTGTCCTTGGTGGGCAGACCGCCCTCGACCGCGCCGACCTTGAACCCGGGCACCCCGCCCTTGGCGATGATCAGTTTCTTCAGCTCGGCGGCGCTCAGCGCCTTCGCGGCCGGGTTCGCCGCGTCCTTGCCCTTGCCGTCCCGGGAGTCCTTCGACCCGTCGGCACAGCCCGTGGCGAGGGCGAGCGACAGCACGCTCACAGCCGCGGTGGCGCACAGCCGCACGCCCGATGATCTCTTCATGTGCGAACTATGTGCGGGCTGTCAAAGATTCGTCAAGGACGGTTAAAACCCCAGGCGTTCCCGGCGTACCGAATACACGACGAAACCGGCGCCCACGGAGAGGAAGAGACTCCCGCCGACGACGTACGGGGTCGTGTCCGGGCTTCCCGTGTCGGCCAGTTCGGTGCCGTCCTCCGCCTCCCGTGCGGTGACCGCCGTGCCGGTGGCGTCGGTGGCCGCCCCGGTCACCGCTCTCGCCTGCGTGACCCGCGTCGGCGCGGACGTGTCCGCCGCCCTGCTCTCCGGGGCGGTCTGCGAGGCGTTCGCGGACGGGACGAACCACAGGGCGCACAGCAGGGTGCCCGCGGCGGTGGCGGTCAGCAGCGGACGGCGAACGGATGACACGGAATATCGATCCCCTTGTGACGCTGGCGAATTGGCCGTGTGGGGCGATGTTAGTGAAAGGCGCGGGTCACGGGAAAGTCACGGGAGGTTTCGGCCGTACGCTCACGCCATGAGCACTGAAGAGACATCACGCTTTGTACGGCTTCGAGTGGAGCTGGTCCTGGAGGTGCAGGACGAGGACGAGGTGACCAAGGCCGCGCTGCGCAGGCTCGCCGCGGATCCCGAGCTGCCGGAGTCCGAGCGGGCCCAGGCCGAGAGTGCTGTGACCGAAGACACCGCGGAGGCCCTGGCGTATCTCGTGGACCCGTTCGACCTGGTCAGTGAGGTACCCGGGGTGGAGCTCCAGCAAGCGTCCTGGTCCAGTGAGCGGGTCGACTACGACCCTGACTCGCCCGAATGGGACCTGGACGAGGATGATGGGCGGGACGACGAGGAAGAGGGCGGCATCGGCTGAGCGTCCCGGGGCACCCAAGACTCCGGACGGCAACCGCCGTCCGGGGTTTCGTCGTCCCAGTGAACGCACGGACCGAATCCCGCCCCACCCGCGGACGTGGTGTGCCCCACAGATCCACCCGATGTGGAACGGGACCGAGCGGCCGTAGCGTTGAAGGTCTTTACGGGGACACTCGGGGTTTTTCGCGACTCGGCAACGATGGAGAAGCTTGTGATGACGGACAGTAAGCGGCGCAGGGGCCTGGTGGCCGCGTCCGCTCTGCTCGGCGGTGTGCTGGTGCTCACGGGGTGTTCCGGCGGCGACGACAAGGCCTCCGGCAGCGGCAGCGGCGACTCCTCGCAGGCCCAGGCCGACGCGGCGGCGGCGAAGAAGTCGTCGGAGGCGCAGATCACGATCACGCCGAAGGACGGCTCCGCCAACGCCTCGATCAACAACTCCGCGTCCGTCAGGGTGAGCAAGGGCACGCTCACCGCCGTCACGATGACCACGCAGGACGGCAAGACCGTCGCCGGTCAGCTTTCCGCCGACAAGAAGAGCTGGAAGCCGGGCGTCCAGTTGGAGCGTTCCACCACCTACCGGCTCGCCGCGGAGGCCAAGGACTCCGAGGGCCGGATAGCCCATGAGAACGCCTCCTTCACCACCGTCTCCCCGGCCAACAGCTTCATCGGCTCCTTCACCCCGGACAACGGCTCCACGGTGGGTGTCGGCATGCCGGTGTCGATCAACTTCGACAAGGCGATCACCAACAAGGCGGCCGTGCAGAAGGGCATCACGGTCAGCTCCAGCAGCGGCCAGGAGGTCGCCTGCCACTGGTTCAACGCCAACCGCATGGACTGCCGCCCCGAGGAGTACTGGAAGGGCGGCTCCACCGTCACCCTGAAGCTGGCCCTCGACGGCGTCCAGGGCGCGGACGGCGTCTACGGCGTCCAGCAGAAGACGGTCACCTTCCACGTCGGCCGCAACCAGGTCACGTACGTGGACGCGAAGACCAAGCAGATGAAGATCACGCAGGACGGAAAGGTCGTCAAGTCCATACCGATCTCCGCCGGTTCGCCCGACAACAAGACGTACGAGGGCCAGATGGTGATCTCCGAGAAGTTCAAGGAGACCCGGATGAACGGCGCGACGGTCGGCTTCACCGACGACGACGGCAAGGGCGAGTACGACATCAAGGACGTGCCGCACGCCATGCGCCTGACCACCTCCGGCACCTTCGTGCACGGCAACTACTGGGGCGCCCCCTCGGTGTTCGGCAACCTCAACACCAGCCACGGCTGTGTCGGCCTCCAGGACAAGAAGGGCGCCGGCGACCCGAGCACGCCGGCCGCGTGGTTCTTCGACCACTCGCTGATCGGTGACGTCGTGGTCGTCCAGAACACCGGCGACAAGACGGTGGCCCCGGACAACGGCCTCAACGGCTGGAACATGGACTGGGCGCAGTGGAAGGCCGGTTCGGCCGTCTGACGCCCCTCCCACACTCTTCCCGGTGCCGCCCCCAGGGGCGGCACCGGTGTTTTACGGGGCCGGCCGCCGCTTCTCATGCTCCTCTTATGGCGGGCTTATGGTCCCATCACGGTCCGTCCCTAGCTTGCGGGCCATGTTCTTCACCTACCTGAGGCGCGAACTGCGCCGCCGCAGAAAGGCGGCCCTCGTCGTCGCCTCCGGGCTCGCGCTGGGCATCGCGCTGGTCATCGTGGTCAACTCCGTGTCCAGCGGCATGGGGAGGGCCCAGGACAAGGTCCTCCAGTCGCTGTACGGCCTGGGTACGGACATGACGGTCACCAAGGCGGCCACGCCCACCGCCGCCGGCTCCCAGCGGCCCCGCTTCCGCTTCGACGCGCGGGGCGACGACGAGGGCTCCACCCAGAGCAGCGACCGGGTCCGCGTCCAGGGCCTCACCACCCTGGCCGCCTCCACCGTCGGCAAGGTGGCCGGCCAGCGGGGCGTCGCCGAGGCCGCCGGCGGGCTGAGCCTCGACGTGGTGAAGGTCAGCGGGCAGTTCACCCGCGGCCGGGTCCAGCAGAACGGGGAGAACGGCGGCTTCCAGCGGAGCGGCGGCACCGGGCAGCCGCAGGGCGAGGTCAAGGGCGGCGGCGCCGACTTCGACATCAACCAGTACACCGTCTACGGCACCGACGTCACGAAGACCGGCCTCGGCCCGCTGACCTCCTCCGAGATCACCGGCGGCCGTACCTTCCGGACCACCGAGACCGACGCCGCGGTGGCCGTGGCCGACTCCGCGTACGCCGAGCAGAAGAAGTACGAGGTCGGCTCCACCGTCACCGTCAAGGGAACGAAGTTCAAGGTGATCGGCATCGCCACCGCCACCAGCGGTGACGCGGCGGCCGACCTGTACATCCCGCTGAAGCGGGCGCAGACCCTCGCCGGCGAGAAGGACAAGATCACCACGATCTACGTCGAGGCGGCCGGCTCCCAGCAGATCGGCACCGTCAAGAGCGCCATCCAGAAGAACGTCCCCGGTACGACCGTCACCACCTCCGCCGACCTCGCCAAGACGGTCTCCGGCTCCCTGTCCACCGCCTCCTCCCTCGCCACCAAGGTCGGCACGTGGCTGTCCATCGCGGTGCTGGTGGCCGCGTTCCTGGTCGCGGGCCTGCTCACCTCCTCGGCGGTCTCCCGCCGCGTCCGCGAGTTCGGCACGCTGAAGGCCCTCGGCTGGAAGTCGGGCCGGGTCACCCGGCAGGTGGTGGGCGAAGCCGTCGTCAACGGCCTGGTCGGCGGCGTCCTCGGTATCGCGCTCGGGCTGGCGGGCGCGTACGCCGTGACCGCCGTCAGCCCCACCCTCCAGGCACAGTTGGGCGGGAGCACGGGAGGCGGCGGGTTCGGTGGCGGCGCCGGCGCGCCCGGTGGCGGCACCGGCTTCGGCGGCCCGGGACGCCAGGCGGCGAGGTCCCTGGAGGTGGCCCTCACCGCACCGGTCAGTCTCACGACGATCGCCCTGGCGGTCGGCCTCGCGGTCGCGGGCGGCCTGATCGCGGGAGCCTTCGGCGGCTGGCGGGCGTCCCGCCTGCGCCCGGCGGACGCGCTGAGGCGGGTGGAGTAGCGGCGGCCCGGCGACACCACGACGCGACCACCCCACGACCTCCCTCAGGAGTCACGCACATGTACGAACTGAAGAACGTCACCAAGCGCTACGCCAGAGGCAAGGACACGGTCGACGCCCTGGACGGCGTCGACCTCACCATCGGCGACGGCGACCGCCTGGTCATCCAGGGCCCCACCGGCGGCGGCAAGTCCACCCTCCTCCAGATGCTCGGGGGCCTCGACCGCCCCACCTCCGGGCAGGTCGTCCTGGACGGCACCGACCTGTCCGCGCTCTCCGAGGCACGCCTGACCAGGGTCCGCAGCGAGAACATCGGCTTCGTCTTCCAGTCCTTCAACCTCATCCCGACCCTCACCGCGCAGGAGAACGTCGAGACCGCCCTCGTCCCCCTCGGCGTCAAGGGCGGCCGGCGGCGCGAACTGGCCGCCGAGGCACTGATCTCCGTCGGCCTGGGCGAACGGCTCGCCCACCTGCCCTCGGAGATGTCCGGCGGGCAGCAGCAGCGCGTCGCCATCGCCCGCGCCCTGGTGAAGAGGCCCAAGGTGCTGCTGGCCGACGAGCCGACCGGCAACCTGGACGAGAGCATGCGGGACGAGATCATGGACGTACTCGAACGCCTGTGGAAGGAGCACGGGCTGACGTTCATCATGGTCACCCACGACTCCGCGCTCGCGAAGAAGGCCCCACGCCTGGCCACCCTGCGCAAGGGAAAGATCACGGTGAGGGAGAACGCCGACGCCTGACGCCGTATAACACCCGTACCGAGAGGCGCACTTCGCGGTTGTGTAACGGTGTCCCGGCCACCGCGTAACAGTTTCTCCCGGGCGCTCTCCCACCCCCCTCCCCTCTCTTGAGCCGTCAGATGCCCCCCCGGCATACTTCGGGATCCGGGGGGCTGACGTGCAGACGTACGAGGCTTCCCCCGGCCGGGCGAACGGGGAATTCGCCCGGCACACCATCTCCAGGGGGAGATCTTGCGCAGACAAGTGAAAAGAGTGGCTGGGGCCACCGTGGCAACGGCCGCAGCAGTCGCCCTCGCAGCGGGTATGACCAGCCCGGCGTCGGCGAAGCCCACAGGGGCCCCGGCGCCCGGCACCGCCGCCCCGACGTCCAGCGCCAAGCACCACGTCACCCTCATCACCGGTGACCGCGTCGCCCTCGACGCCAAGGGCCGCGTCGTCGGCCTGGATCGGGCCGAGGGACGCGAGCACATACCGTTCGAGGTCCGCAGGACCGCCGGACACACGCTGGTCGTCCCGGCCGACGCGGCCCACCTGGTCGCCTCCGGCACGCTGGACCAGCGCCTGTTCGACATCACCGAGCTGAACAAGGCCGCCACCCGCAAGGCCCAGAAGAACGGCCTGAAGGTCATCGTCGGCTACCGCGGCACCGCCGCCACCGCCAAGGCCGGCGTCCGCGACGCGGGCACCCTGCGCCACAGCCTGAAGGCGCTCAACGCGGACGCCGTGCAGACCCCGGTCAAGGACGTCACGGACCTGTGGCACGCGGTCACCGACGGCAGCCGGTCCGCCTCCGGCATCGCGCACGTCTGGCTCGACGGTGTCCGCAGGGCCAGCCTCGACAAGTCCGTGCCGCAGATCGGCGCCCCCACCGCCTGGAAGGCCGGCTACACCGGCAAGGGCGTCAAGGTCGCCGTCCTGGACACCGGTGTGGACGCCACCCACCCCGACCTGAAGAACCAGGTGATCGAGGCCCGGAACTTCACCGCCGCCGCCGACGCCACCGACCACTTCGGGCACGGCACGCACGTCGCGTCCATCGTCGCGGGCACCGGCGCCAAGTCCGGCGGCAAGTACAAGGGCGTCGCCCCCGACGCCAAGATCCTCAACGGCAAGGTCCTGGACGACACCGGCTCCGGTGACGACTCCGGCGTCCTCGCCGGCATGGAGTGGGCGGCCTCCCGGGGCGCCTCCGTCATCAACCTGAGCCTCGGCGGCTACGACACCCCCGAGATCGACCCCCTCGAGGCCGAGGTCAACAAGCTCTCCGCCGAGAAGGGCGTCCTGTTCGCGATCGCCGCGGGCAACGACGGCCCCCAGTCGATCGGTTCGCCGGGCAGCGCGGACGCCGCGCTCACCGTCGGCGCCGTCGACAAGAAGGACAAGCTCGCCGACTTCTCCTCCACCGGCCCCCGCACCGGCGACGGCGCCATCAAGCCGGACGTCACCGCGCCCGGCGTGGACATCACCGCGGCCGCGGCCAAGGGCAGCGTCATCGACGAGGAGGTCGGTGAGAAGCCCGAGGGCTACCTGACCATCTCCGGCACCTCGATGGCCACCCCGCACGTCGCGGGCGCCGCGGCCATCCTGAAGCAGCAGCACCCCGACTGGGGCTACGCCGAGCTGAAGGGCGCCCTCACCGGCTCCGCAAGGGACGACAAGTACACCCCGTTCCAGCAGGGTTCGGGCCGCATCCAGGTCGACAAGGCCATCAAGCAGTCGATCGTCGCCGAGCCCGTGTCGGTGACCTTCGGTGTGCAGCAGTGGCCGCACACCGACGACAAGCCGGCCACCAGGCCGCTGACCTACCGCAACCTCGGTGCCGAGGACGTCACGCTCACCCTCGCCAGCCGTGCCATCGATCCCAAGGGTGCGGCGGCCCCGGCGGGCTTCTTCAAGCTCGCCGCGACGAAGGTCACCGTCCCGGCGCACGGCAAGGCCTCGGTCGGCCTCACCGTCAACACCAAGCTGGGCGGCACCGTCGACGGCGCCTACTCCGCGTACGTGACGGCGACGGGCGGCGGCCAGACGGTTCGCACGGCCGCCGCGGTACAGCGCGAGGTCGAGTCGTACGACGTCACCCTGAAGTTCATCGGCCGCGACGGCAAGCCGGCCCCGTACTACGGCGCCGACCTCAGCGGCGTCGCGGGCCTCGCCAAGGGCGTCTCGCTGAGCCCGTACGACAAGTCCGGCACGGTGAAGGTGCGCGCGCCCAAGGGCACGTACATCCTCAACACGTCGGTCTACGGCGACCCGAAGGACGCCTCCAAGGGCATCGACTGGATCGCACAGCCTAAGCTGACCGTCGGCAAGAAGCAGACGATCACCATCGACGCGCGCAGGGCCAGGCCGGTGGACGTCACCGTCCCCGCCACGGGCCTGAAGTCCCAGTTCGCCTCGCCGGAGTACGACGTCACGATCGGTGACGGCCAGTACGGCTACGGCTGGTTCCTGGACTCGTACAAGAACTTCCGCACCGCCCACCTCGGCCCTGAGCTGCCCGCCGGCTCGCTGTGGCAGCAGTGGGACGCCCACTGGACCAAGGGTGCCCACGAGGAGTACGACGTCACCTCCGGCGGCCCGGTCAAGCAGCTCGCCACCGGCTACACCAAGCACTACAAGGCGGGCGACCTTGCCACGGTGAAGGCCCGCCTCGGCGCGCCGGCCAAGGGCAAGAAGGGGACCATCGACGCGGTGGGCTGGCTGCCCGGCAGCTCCGGTGCCTCCTCCGTCAGCATTCCGCAGCCCCTGCCCGGCACCCGCACCCTGCACCTGTCCGCCAAGGGCGGCGTCAAGTGGGAGCTGGAGTTCGAGCAGAGCGGCGGGACGGACCAGGACGGCTTCCCGGTCACCGACGCCGGCTACGGGCTGGGCCAGTTCGCCTTCAAGGCCGGCCGGACCTACACCAAGACGGTCAACACCGCGGTGTTCGGCCCGCACCTCGACAAGGACTCCGGCCTCTTCCGCGACGGCAACGAGATCTCCGGTGCGCTGTCGCTGGTCGCCGACTCGGCCAAGCACAACGGGTACTCGGGCTTCACCTCGGTGAACACCACCCTGTACCGCAACGGCACCAAGGTCGGGTCCAACGACGACCCGCTGTACGGGGAGAAGACCTTCAAGGTGCCGGCCGGTGACGCGGCCTACCGGCTGACCACCTCGGTCAAGCGCTCCCCGAAGGTGTCCGAGGCCTCGACGCGGATCGACGCGGCCTGGACCTTCCACTCCAAGAGGCTGTCCGACACCTTCACCCGTCTGCCCGCCTCCGCCCTGCACTTCGGCGCCACGACCGGCCTGGACAGCCGGGTCGCGGCCGGGAAGACGGTCACCTTCCCGGTCACCGTGGAAGGCTCGGCCGCCGGCGGCAACCTGAAGTCCCTCGCCGTCTACGTCTCCTACGACGGCAAGAACTTCAAGAGGACCGACGTCCGGAGCGGCAGGATCACGGTCCGGAACCCGGCGAAGGACAAGGCCGTCTCGTTCCGCGCCAAGATCACCGACAAGAAGGGCAACACGTCGGAGATCACGATCTACAACGCGTACTACGGCAAGTGAGCCCTCACTAGCCGCATGACCCGATGACGAACGGCCCGCGGGAAGCTGACGCCTCCCGCGGGCCGTCCGCCGTCCGGCGACGCACTAGACCGCCGGCACCGCGTGGGCCGCGTCCGTGCCCCAGCTAGCCAGGAGGCGCAGGGAGCCGGCGGAGGGGGAGGACGGTTCGGCGTGGTAGGTGATCAGGGCCTGGTCCGAGCCGTCCGTCAGCCGGAACGTCTCGAAGGCCAGCGCCAGCTCGCCCACCAGGGGATGATGCAGGTGCTTGACGCCGTGGCTCTTCTCCTTGACGTCGTGCGTCGCCCACAGCCGGCGGAACTCCTCACTCTTGACGGACAGCTCCCCCACCAGCGCCGACAGTCGGGGATCGTCCGGATAGCAGCCCGCGTCCATACGCAGGGCACAGACGATGTCGATCGCCTTCTGCTCCCAGTCGACGAACAGGTCCCGGTAGCCGGGGCACAGGAAGACCAGCCGGGCCCAGTTGCGTTCACCCGGCGGCAGCTTCGCCCAGTCACCGAAGAGCGCCGCCGCCATCCGGTTCCAGGCGAGGATCTCCGCACGCCGGCCCACCACGTACGCCGGTACGCCCTCCATCGTGTCCAGTAGCTGCCGCAGCGCCGGCCGCACCTGCTGCTGCCGCCCCGCCGGCTTCTTCTTGTGCGCCTTCGGCTTGGCCAGATGGGTCAGATGCGCGTGCTCCGCGTCCGTCAGCCGCAGGGCGCGGGCGATCGAGCCCAGCACCTCCGCCGAGACGTTCTTCCCGTTGCCCTGCTCGAGCCGGGTGTAGTACGCCACCGACACCCCGGCCAGTTGCGCCAGCTCCTCGCGGCGCAGCCCCGGCACCCGGCGGTGCCGTCCGAAGTCGGGCAGACCCACGTCCTCCGGCTTCAGCCGGGCGCGCCGGCTGCGCAGGAACTCGCTCAGCTCCGCCCGCCGGTCCAGCGTCCGGCCGGTGCCGGCTGCTGCGGCCGGCTGCTCGTCCCTGCTGTCCATGCGTCCAGTATTCCTGGTCGTACGCACAGGAGCCTGACCCCGCCGGTGGTAGGCACAGCAGTCGTACGCAAAGGCGTGGCCTGGGTGACCTGCCGTTCGCGGGGCAGGCTGGACACCGTGCCCGGCCAGAAGGCGGCCGGGCACGCGAGACAGCTAGGAGACCCCCTGCATGACCACTGTTGCCGCGTACGCCGCGCCCGCCGCGAAGGCCCCGCTGGAGCGGACGACCATCGAGCGCCGCGCGGTCGGCGAGTACGACGTCCTGATCGACATCAAGTTCGCCGGCATCTGCCACTCCGACATCCACCAGGTCCGCGAGGGCTGGGGTGAGGCGATCTTCCCCATGGTCCCCGGCCACGAGATCGCCGGCGTCGTCGCCGAGGTCGGCCCCGGCGTGACCAGGTTCCGGGCCGGCGACCGGGTGGGCGTCGGCTGCATGGTCGACTCCTGCCGCGAGTGCGAGAACTGCGTCAAGGGCCTGGAGCAGTACTGCCTCAAGGGCATGGTCGGCACCTACAACGCCGTCGGCAAGGACGGCGAGCCCACCTACGGCGGTTACTCCGAGAAGATCGTCGTCGACGAGAACTACGTCGTCCGCATCCCCGACGGCCTGTCCCTGGACGTGGCCGCGCCGCTGCTGTGCGCGGGCATCACCACCTACTCCCCGCTGCGCCACTGGAACGCCGGCCCCGGCAAGAAGGTCGCCGTCGTCGGTCTCGGCGGCCTCGGTCACATGGCCGTCAAGATCGCGCACGCCATGGGCGCCGAGGTCACGGTCCTCTCCCAGTCGCTGCGCAAGAAGGACGACGGTCTCAAGCTCGGCGCCGACCACTACCACGCCACCAGCGACCCGAAGACCTTCGAGGAGCTGGCCGGCAGCCTCGACCTGATCGTCTCGACGGTGTCGGCCCCGATGGACTTCGGCGCGCTGCTGTCGCTGCTGAAGGTGGACGGCGCCCTGGTGAACGTCGGCGCGCCCGAGGAGCCGGTCGCCCTCAACCTGTTCTCGGTGATCGGCGGCCGCAAGACCCTGGCGGGCTCCATGATCGGCGGCATCCAGGAGACCCAGGAGATGCTCGACTTCTGCGCCGAGCACGGCATCGGCGCCGAGATAGAGCTGATCAGCGCCGCCGAGGTCAACGAGGCGTACGAGCGGGTGCTGGCCAGCGACGTCCGCTACCGCTTCGTCATCGACACGGCGACGATCTGACCGACGGGCGTCCGCACCGGTGCGGAGGGGGCCGACGGGGGCATGGTGCACCCGACCGGCCCCGCCCCGCCGGCCCCGCCCAAGCCGGTCCGCGACGAGCAACGAGTCGGGCTCACGGGGGAGCGGGACGGGCAAGGAATCGCTCGGAACCCCCGTGCGTTGAACGGGCGGGGTAACGGACACCGAGCTGACAGATATGGGAGGAGCCGCAATGGCTGCGCAGACGCAGAGGGCCGTGCTGGCGGGTGGATGCTTCTGGGGGATGGAGGAGCTGGTCCGCCGACTGCCGGGCGTGACGGCGACCCGGGTCGGTTACACCGGGGGTGACGTGCCGAACGCGACGTACCGTGATCACGGCACGCACGCGGAGGCCATCGAGATCCTCTTCGACCCCGCGACGACCGACTACCGCGCGATCCTGGAGTTCTTCTTCCAGATCCACGACCCGACCACCAGGAACCGCCAGGGCAACGACATCGGCCTCAGCTACCGCTCGGCGATCTACTACGTGGACGACGAGCAGAAGCGGGTCGCCGAGGACACGATCGCGGATGTGGAGGCCTCCGGACTGTGGCCGGGCGAGGTCGTCACCGAGGTGGAGCCCGTCGGCCCCTTCTGGGAGGCCGAGCCCGAGCATCAGGACTACCTACAGCGCTACCCGGACGGCTACACCTGCCACTTCCCGCGCCCGGGATGGCGGCTGCCCGCCCGAGCGGAGGGCTGACCGCGAGGCGTCCCGGCGGAACGCGGAAGTGACCCAGTCGGGGCTCGGCCCGAGGCCGGCCGGGTCAGCCGGGGAGGCCGGCCGGGCTGCCGCCGTTGGCCTCGTAGCCGGCCACCGCCAGCGCGCGGTAGACGGTGAATTCCGCGGCCGGGTCGGCGCACAGCGTCCAGGGCAGGGCGCCGACGTGACCGTCGACGTGCACGAGCTGGTGCATGGCCTCCGCCCAGCGCTCGGCGCGGACCAGGAAGAAGACCAGCAGGTGCCGGACGTGCGGCAGCGTCGGGTCGTCGGGGCGGGCGGCGTGGACCGCGTGCAGCGCGCCGTGGATCGCCCGGGTGACGACCTCGCTCCGGTAGAAGCCCGCGACCAGGTTCACCTCCGGGAGGTGCTCGAACACCGCGAACAGCGGCAGCGCGGCGAGCAGCGAGCCCCGCGGAGCGCGGGCGGCGGCGGCCTCGGCGAAGGCGTACGCCTGCTCGCGCGAGCCGTGCCACTTCTCGCACCAGTGGTGCAGCGCGGCCAGATGCGCGCCCATATGATGCGGGGCGCGGTCCAGGATCTTCAGCCACAGCCGCTCGAACTCGGCCTCGGGGTAGGCCAGTCCGCGTGCGATGGACAGCTCGACGAGATACGGCACCGGGTCACCGGGGGCCAGCAGGGCCGCCTGGGCGCAGGCGGTCCGGGCCTCCTCCATGATGATCCGGAAGTCGTCCGTGCCCCGCGTCGACGTCCGCCAGGCCTGCTGCACCAGGAACTCCGCGTGGACGGCGGCGCCCCCCGCGTCCTTGGGCTGCTCGGCCCTCCACACCCTGAGCCACTGCCCGCCCGGCGTCGTGTGTATCCCGCCGGGGCGCTGCTGGAGCTCCAGCGCGGCGGCGCCCGCGAAAGCCTGCACCCGCTGCCAGCGCAGCTCGCCCTCGGTCTCGGTGCCGGCCAGAAGCTGGGCGGCGGCCCGGTAGTCCTGCGTGCGCTGCACCAGCTCCAGGACGTCCAGCAGGTCCTGGTCCGGACCCGGCATGCGCACGTCCAGCTCCTCCTGGCGCACGAAGCCGTAGTTCTCCGGGTCGGCGGCGTCCGGGTGTCCCGGGGGAACCTGCTCGATCGCCCCGCGCCTGCGCCGTACGACCGGGAGCAGGACGAAGCCCAGCATGAGCAGCGCCATCAGCAGCCAGAGAATCGCCATGCCCCAAGCGAACCAGACGCCGCCGACAATTGGCGAACCCCGCAGCGCGCCTGTGGAAAACCCTGGACCCGGGCATGACAGGGGCGCGCGGGCGCGGGCCGTCCGCACAGGGATATCCCTAGCGCCGGTGCCGCCGGAGCCGGGCGGGACTCAGGATCCGGCCGGGCGCACTACGCTCGGTGGGCATGAGCGACAGGCACATCAGTCAGCACTTCGAGACCCTCGCGATCCATGCGGGCAACACCGCGGATCCCCTCACCGGCGCGGTCGTCCCGCCGATCTACCAGGTGTCGACCTACAAGCAGGACGGCGTGGGCGGGCTGCGCGGCGGCTACGAGTACAGCCGCAGCGCCAACCCGACCCGGACGGCACTGGAGGAGAACCTCGCCGCGCTGGAGGGGGGCCGCCGCGGTCTCGCCTTCGCGTCCGGCCTGGCGGCCGAGGACACGTTGCTGCGTACGCTGCTCGTCCCCGGCGACCACGTGGTGATCCCGAACGACGCGTACGGCGGCACCTTCCGGCTGTTCGCCAAGGTCGCCACCCGCTGGGGGGTGGAGTGGTCCGTCGCCGACACCAGCGACCCGGCCGCCGTGCGCGCCGCGATCACCCCGAAGACCAAGGCCGTCTGGGTGGAGACCCCCTCCAACCCGCTGCTCGGCATCACCGACATCGCCGCCGTGGCCCAGGTCGCCCACGACGCGGGCGCGCGGCTCGTCGTCGACAACACCTTCGCCACGCCCTATCTGCAGCAGCCGCTCTCGCTCGGCGCCGACGTCGTCGTGCACTCCCTGACCAAGTACATGGGCGGCCACTCCGACGTGGTCGGCGGCGCGCTGATCGTCTCGGACCCGGGGCTGGGCGAGGAACTGGTCTACCACCAGAACGCGATGGGCGCCGTCGCCGGCCCCTTCGACTCCTGGCTGGTGCTGCGCGGCACCAAGACCCTCGCGGTGCGCATGGACCGGCACAGCGAGAACGCCACGCGGATCGCCGACATGCTGACCCGGCACGCGCGCGTGACCAGCGTGCTCTACCCGGGCCTGCCCGAGCACCCCGGCCACGAGGTCGCCGTCAAGCAGATGCGGGCGTTCGGCGGCATGGTGTCGTTCCGGGTGGAGGGCGGCGAGGCGGCGGCCGTCGAGGTGTGCAACCGGGCCCAGGTGTTCACCCTCGGCGAGTCGCTGGGCGGCGTCGAGTCCCTCATCGAGCACCCCGGCCGGATGACCCACGCCTCCGCGGCCGGCTCCGCGCTGGAGGTCCCGGGCGACCTGGTGCGCCTGTCCGTCGGCATCGAGAACGTCGACGACCTGCTGGCGGACCTGAAGCAGGCCCTCGGCTAGGAACCGACGGTCACCAGTCGGTGACCGGCGGAGTCGTCTGCGAGGGCGGCTCCGCCCACGGGTGCGCCTCGGCCGCCCACACGGCGAACGCGACGGCCGCGGCGCACGCCAGCAGCCACAGCACCCGGCGGGCGAGCCGCCGCTGCCGCAGCCGGCGCTCGCCGCGCCGTGCCGCGTCCGCGTACAGCTCGGGCGGTACGGGTGCCGGCGTCCGCTCCATGATCCGCCGTACGGCGGCCTCCCGCTCGGACCGGTTCACCGCGCCCTCCCGCCTCCTTCGTCCCTCATGACGGTGCCGCCTCCGTGCCCGCCGGGTGCGGGGCGGCCGGCCGGGCGGGGTGCAGGAGGGCGGCCGTCGCGCGCTCGCAGACCGTGTGCACGCGCTCCGTCGGCAGCCCGAGCAGGGCCGCCGCCTGTTCCTCGGCGACGCCCTCGTACAGCCGCAGTACGAGGATCAGCCGTTCCCGCGGGGCCAGCGCGGCGAGCGGGCTGCGCGGATCGGGCCGGGCGCGGCCGGGGACGCCGTACCGGTGCCAGACCGTGCGCGCGAAACGCGTGGCGAGGTACTGGCGGGCGCAGTCGTACGGGTCCTCGCCGCGCAGCCGGTCCCAGCGGGCGTAGGTGTGCGCGAGCGCGTGCGTCAGCAGGCGCCGCGCGCGCGGGTTGGCGTCCGGCGCCTCCGCGGTGAGCAGCGTGGCGGCGTGCAGCAGGCGCCCGGCCGCGCCGGCGGCGAACGCCTGGAACTCCCCGGCCCGGCGGGCATCGCGGGCCACCTGCCGATCACGCACCGGGCCTCCCCCTGAAGGGGCCCTGTCCGGTACGGGACAGGTGAACCGCGTACGACGCAGGACCCGGGTCTCATATGAGACCGGCGGCGGCCCGGGGTCAAGGGGTCGGGAGTCCGTCGACCGGCCGGTGCGTCCGGGCCACGGGCGGGCGCGGGACCGCTCAGGCGGTCGGCGGCTGGTCCGGCGCCGGGCCGCCCGGTGCCGCCATCCGCGCGGAGAGCGCGCCGTTGAAGCGCGTGAGGAGCGTGCAGAACTGCTCGCGCTCCTCCGGCGCCCAGTCGTGTGTCAGCTCGGCCATGAGCTGACGTCTGGAGGAGCGGACCTCCTCCAGCCGGGCGGCCCCGCGCGGCGACAACTGGAGCACCACCGCACGGCCGTCCTCCGGGTGGGAGGTGCGCTTGACGAGCCCGGTGTCGACCAGGGGCGCCACCTGCCGGGTGACCGTGGAGGAGTCGATGCCCATGCTCGCCGCGAGCGCCTTGACGCCCATCGGGCCTTCCCTGTCCAGCCGGTTGAGCAGCAGGTACGCGGCGCGGTCCATGGAGTTGCGCACCTGGCCGATGCCGCCGAGCCGGGTCTGTTCGGCACGGCGCGCGAACACCGCCACCTCGTGCTGGAGGGTGTCGAGGAGACCGGTGTCACCGACGGTCGTCATGTCCATCGACATTTCAGGTGTTGTGGGCATGGACGGAGGCTCGCTTCATGAAGGGCTGCTGGGTTGGGGGACAGGGTACGCGGCCCGGCGCCGGGCCGTACCGGCGCTGCGCGAACCCGGTCTCGCAGCTTGGTCACACCCGTCGTGCGCACACGTGAACTGCGATGCTGGAGTCATGAGCTACGGCACGGCCGGCACCTTGCGCTCCGTCACCCTGGACGACGTACGCGGTGCCCAGAAGATGCTCTCGGGCGTGGCGCGCGTGACGGCGATGGAGGGCAGTCGGCACCTGTCCAAGCTGGTCGGCGCGCCGGTTCACCTCAAGTGCGAGAACCTCCAGCGCACCGGCTCGTTCAAGCTGCGCGGTGCCTACGTGCGGATCGCCGGGCTGCTGCCCGAGGAGCGGGCGGCCGGCGTGGTGGCGGCGAGCGCGGGAAACCACGCGCAGGGCGTGGCGCTGGCCTCCGCGCTGCTGGGCGTGCCCGCGACGGTGTTCATGCCGCAGGGCGCGCCGCTGCCGAAGATCAGCGCGACCCGGGAGTACGGCGCCGAGGTGCGCCTGCACGGCCAGGTGGTCGACGAGACGCTGGCCGCCGCCGAGGAGTACGCGGCCGGGACGGGCGCGGTGTTCATCCACCCCTTCGACCACCCGGACGTGATAGCCGGGCAGGGCACGGTCGGTCTGGAGATCCTGGCACAGTGCCCCGAGGTGCGCACGATCGTCGTCGGTGTCGGCGGCGGTGGGCTCGCCGCCGGGATCGCGGTGGCGGTGAAGGCGCTGCGGCCGGAGGTCCGGATCGTGGGCGTGCTACCCGCCCTCGCTGGCCGCGGGCCGTCCGGTGTCGCTGCGCAGTCCGGTGACGATGGCCGACGGCATCAAGGTGGGCCGGCCGGGCGCGGTGCCGTTCGGGATCGTCGAGGACCTGGTCGACGAGGTGCGCACGGTCAGCGAGGACCAGTTGTCGGCCGCGCTGCTGCTGTGCCTGGAGCGGGCCAAGCTGGTCGTGGAGCCGGCCGGGGCGAGCCCGGTCGCCGCGCTGCTGTCCGCGCCGCACGCCTTCGAGGGGCCGGTCGTCGCGGTGCTCTCCGGGGGGAACGTCGACCCGGTGCTGATGCAGCGGGTGCTGCGGCACGGCATGGCCGCGCAGGGCCGGTACCTGGCCGTGCGGCTGCGGCTGACGGACCGGCCGGGTGCCCTCGCCACCCTCCTCGGGGTGCTGTCGGCGGCCGACGCCAACGTCCTCGACGTGAGTCACGTCCGCACCGACCCGCGGCTCGGGCTCGCCGAGGCGGAGGTCGAGCTGCACCTGGAGACGAAGGGCCCGATGCACTGCGCCGAGGTCGGCCAGACGCTGCGGAACGCGGGCTACACGGTCATCGGCTGACCACGGGCGCGCTCGTCGCCCCACCGGGCGGGCGGTCACGGCGCGGGGGCGGTCACGCGGCACCGCGAGGGGACGGACGGGTACGGCGAAGCCCCCGGCGCTCCCGCTGGGGGTGCCGGGGGCTCGAAGCGGGCCGGGGGCCGGGATCAGCCCGTGTACGGCTCGGCCTTCAGGATCCGCACCGAGGCCTTCTTGCCGTTCGGCAGCTCGTACTCCGCGTCCTCGCCGACCGAGTGGCCGGTGACGCCGGAACCGAGCGGGGACTGCGGGGAGTACGTCTCGATGTCCGAGCTGGCGTACTCGCGCGAGGCGAGCAGGAACGTCAGCGTGTCGTCCTCGTCACCGTCGAAGGCGATCGTGACGACCATGCCCGGCGCGACGACGCCGTCCGCGGCCGGTGCCTCGCCGACCTTGGCGTTCTCCAGGAGCTGGGTAAGCTGGCGTACCCGCAGTTCCTGCTTGCCCTGCTCCTCCTTGGCGGCGTGGTACCCGCCGTTCTCACGCAGGTCGCCCTCCTCGCGCGCGGCCGCGATCTTGGCGGCGATCTCCGTGCGCGCAGGACCAGTAAGGTACTCAAGCTCGTCCCTGAGCTTGTTGTACGCCTCCTGGGTCAGCCAGGTGACGTTCTCGCTGGTCTGGGTCACGGGGTGCTCCTCGTCGGTACAGGGAATACAAAGCATCGCCCTACCCAGAAGAATGTTCCTTCTTGGATGGGCGAAACCACGAGCCTAACAATTCATGGGCGAAAGGGGGAGGACATAAGCCATCAGAATCACATCAGCGCAGGTCGGAGACCAGGCATCGCAGGTCGGGGACCACGCGTCCCGGGTGATTCGGGGAGTGTCCGCCCGTCCTCAGCCGGTGTGGCAGCCCAGCAGCTCGGCCGTCGTCCCCCGGGCCGTCGTACGCAGGGTGACGGCCTTGTCGATCCGCGTGGCGGACCCGGAGAAGCGGAAGTCGGCCCGGCCGACCTCGGCGCCGTCGGCCGACTGGGAGCGCACGGTGCAGTAGCCCGAGGCGCCGGCGTCCTTGCGCACCTCCAGATGCACCCGCACGGCGTCGTCGGACGCCTTGAAAGTGATCACCTGGCCGCTGATCTCGTTCTGCGCGACGTAGTGGTAGGCGAAGTAGCCGACCAGGGCGAGCAGGGCCGCGCCCAGCACCGTCGCGGCGATCCTGAGCTTGCGGTCGGCGCGCTCGTCCGAGGAACGGCCGTAGCGGCCCTCGGGCAGCCGCGCGCTCGCCGTACTCATGATCGTCCTCTCCGCGGAATTATTCGCCCCCCGATTCCGTCACTATAGAAGCCGCCGATCGCGCCGAAGACACGGGGCGCCGACTGACCGAGGATTGAGTCTTGACTGACGAGCTGCGACTGATGGCCGTTCACGCGCACCCCGACGACGAGTCGAGCAAGGGCGCGGCCACCATGGCGAAGTACGTGTCCGAGGGGGTGGACGTGCTGGTGGTGACCTGCACCGGCGGGGAGCGCGGGTCCATCCTCAATCCGAAACTCCAGGGTGACCGGTACATCGAGGAGAACATCCACGAGGTCCGCCGCAAGGAGATGGACGAGGCCCGCGAGATCCTGGGCGTCCGGCAGGAGTGGCTCGGCTTCGTCGACTCCGGGCTGCCCGAGGGCGACCCGCTGCCGCCGCTGCCCGAGGGCTGCTTCGCCCTGGAGGACATCGACAAGGCCGCCGGGGAACTGGTGCGCAGCATCCGCTCCTTCCGTCCGCAGGTGATCACCACCTACGACGAGAACGGCGGCTACCCGCACCCCGACCACATCATGACCCACAAGATCTCCATGGTGGCGTTCGAGGGCGCGGCGGACTCCGAGAAGTACCCCGAATCCGAGTTCGGCCCCGCCTACCAGCCGCTGAAGCTCTACTACAACCAGGGCTTCAACCGCCCCCGCACCGAGGCGCTGCACCAGGCGATGCTCGACCGCGGCCTGGAGTCGCCGTACGGGGAGTGGCTCAAGCGGTGGAACGAGATGGTGCGCACCGAGCGCACGCTGACCACCCACGTGCCCTGCGCGGACTTCTTCGAGATCCGCGACAAGGCGCTGATCGCCCACGCCACGCAGATCGACCCGGACGGCGGCTGGTTCAAGGTGCCGCTGGACCTCCAGAAGGAGGTCTGGCCGACCGAGGAGTACGAACTGGCGAAGTCCCTCGTCGACACCTCCCTCCCCGAGGACGACCTCTTCGCGGGCGTCCGGGACAATGCCTGACATGAGCGCAAGCGTGAGCCTGGCAGTGACGCACCTCGTCCCCCTCGCCAAGGAGGTGGACGAGAACAAGGTCACCCCCGGTGTCCTCGGCTTCATCGTCTTCGCGGTGATGGCCCTGGCCGTGTGGGGTCTGATGAAGTCGATGAGCAAGCACATGCGGAAGGTCGACTTCCAGGAGTCCCCGGACGCCGACGCGGACAAGGCCGGACAGCAGGCCGACTCCCCGGCCCGGCAGGGCTGACCCGGGGCCACCGCCCCGCCGGCACCGCCATCCCCTCCCTCACCGAGCGGGCGTGGCGGTCCGGCGCCATGCGCGCACGGCGGACCGCGTCCGGCGTGCGACGCAGAAGGGTGCGGCAGCCTTGATCACGCCGGTGAACACCTCGCCGTCCCGGTACGCCCTGGTGGCGGGATCGAGAGGGCCTGCGGCGGCGTCCCGGGCGTTGGCCAGGAGTCGTACTGCTCCGCGCTGACCTGCGTACGCATCCACGCGGGCGCCACCATCTCGGCGGTCATGATGTACCTCCTGCGAGGAGCCTCGACAGATCCAGCCTGTTTTCCCGGGTACCGGGGCGCCCGGTGCGGAAAAGCGCCCGGAGAGGTCGGCACCGGCCTGTTCCGCCCGTTCGCGCGCAACCCCGGGGCCTGGGGCGGGCTCCGCCGACGGGGTCGGGCGTTGTGAGAGGCTGGATCGTATGAACCGGTTGGCTGGTGTGACCTCGCCGTATCTGCTTCAGCACGCTGACAATCCGGTCGACTGGTGGCCCTGGACACCGGAGGCTTTCGAGGAAGCGCGGCGGCGTGGTGTGCCCGTTCTGCTGTCGGTCGGATACTCCGCGTGCCACTGGTGTCACGTCATGGCGCACGAGTCCTTCGAGGACCGGGCCACCGCCGACTACCTGAACGAGCACTTCGTCAGCGTCAAGGTCGACCGGGAGGAACGCCCGGACGTGGACGCCGTCTACATGGAGGCCGTCCAGGCGGCCACCGGACAGGGCGGCTGGCCCATGACCGTGTTCCTCACCCCGGACGCCGAACCCTTCTACTTCGGCACCTACTTCCCGCCCGCCCCCCGGCACGGCATGCCCTCCTTCCGGCAGGTGCTGGAGGGCGTCCAGCAGGCCTGGACCACCCGCCACGACGAGGTCACCGAGGTCGCCGGGAAGATCGTCCGCGACCTCGCCCAGCGGGAGATCAGCCACCAGGGCGACCGCGTGCCCGGCGAGCAGGAGCAGGCGCAGGCCCTCCTCGGGCTCACCCGCGAGTACGACCCGCAGCGCGGTGGATTCGGCGGCGCGCCCAAGTTCCCGCCGTCCATGGTGCTGGAGTTCCTGCTGCGGCACCACGCCCGGACCGGCGCCGAGGGCGCCCTCCAGATGGCGCGGGACACGTGCGAGCGGATGGCGCGCGGCGGCATCTACGACCAGCTCGCCGGCGGGTTCGCCCGCTACTCCGTCGACCGCGACTGGGTCGTGCCGCACTTCGAGAAGATGCTCTACGACAACGCCCTGCTCTGCCGGGTGTACGCCCACCTGTGGCGGGCCACCGGGTCGGAGCTGGCCCGGCGGGTCGCGCTGGAGACCGCCGATTTCATGGTCCGCGAGCTGCGCACGACCGAGGGCGGGTTCGCCTCCGCCCTCGACGCCGACAGCGACGACGGCAGCGGGCGGCACGTGGAGGGGGCGTACTACGTCTGGACGCCCGAAGAGCTGCGCCGGGTGCTCGGTGACGACGACGCCGGCCTCGCCGTCCGGTACTTCGGCGTGACCGACGAGGGCACGTTCGAGCACGGCCGGTCCGTGCTCCAGCTCCCGCGGACGGAGGACGTCGCCGACGCCGGGCGGATCGCGTCCGTGCGGAGCCGGCTGCTCGCCGAGCGCGCGCGGCGGCCCGCCCCCGGCCGGGACGACAAGGTCGTCGCCGCCTGGAACGGGCTCGCCGTCGCCGCCCTCGCCGAGACCGGCGCCTACTTCGGCCGGCCCGACCTGACCGAGGCCGCCCTCGGCGCCGCCGACCTGCTCGTCCGCGTCCACCTGGACGAACACGCCCGCCTCGCCCGCACCAGCAAGGACGGCCGCGTCGGCCCGAACGCGGGTGTGCTGGAGGACTACGCCGACGTCGTCGAGGGCTTCCTCACGCTGGCCTCCGTCACCGGCGAGGGCGTCTGGCTGGACTTCGCCGGGCTCCTCCTCGACCAGGTGCTGACCCGGTTCACCGACCCGGAGACCGGCGCCCTGTACGACACCGCCGCCGACGCCGAGCAGCTCATCCGCCGGCCCCAGGACCCCACGGACAACGCCACCCCCTCCGGCTGGACCGCCGCGGCCGGCGCGCTGCTCGGGTACGCCGCCCACACCGGCTCCGAGGCCCATCGCACCGGCGCCGAAAGGGCGTTGGGGGTGGTGAAGACGCTCGGGCCGCGGGTGCCCCGGTTCATCGGGTGGGGGCTCGCCGTCGCCGAGGCGCTGCTCGACGGGCCGCGCGAGGTGGCCGTCGTCGGACCGGCCCGGGACGACGAGCGGACGACCGCCCTGCACCGTACGGCTCTCCTGGCGTCCGCTCCGGGTGCCGTGATCGCCCGTGGCGTCCCGGACGGCGACGAGTTCCCGCTCCTCGCCGACCGCGTCCTCATCGACGGAGAACCGACCGCGTACGTCTGCCGGGGCTTCGTCTGCGACCTGCCGGTGACGGACCCGGCGGCCCTGGAGACACGGCTGACCACCCCCTGAACCACCGCCCGCTCGGCACCGCCGGGCCGGGCCGGCGACCTCAGCCGTTCCGGGTACGCATGTTCAACGCCCGCTCCACGACCGCCTCCAACTGTTCGTGGTGGGCGCCCTTCCAGTAGGCCCGGCCGCAGTCGGCGCACCGGGCGAAGACGTCGTACGACCGCTGGGTGCCGTCCTCGAGCTGGCCGGCGACCTCCTCCCTGGTGGCCTCCCTCAGCAGGCCGTTGCAGGCGGTGCAGCGGGTCCAGGGGCTGAGGGCGGGGGCGAAGCGGTCCAGGACGTCATGCAACTGGTCGTCGGGCCGGGGTGCTGCGGACGAAGGCGCCGGCCCACAGTTCGCGGCGGCGCAGCAGCCCCCGGTCACGGCTCAGCAGGACCCGCTTCTCGGCCGCCGAGCGGGCGGCTAGCGCCGGATCGCCGATGTCCGTCGACTCGTACGCCGTGTCCACGCCGAGCAGCCGCAGCCGGCGGGCCAGGGTGCCGAGATGGACGTCGAGGAGGAAGCGGAGGGGCGCGCCGGGGACCCGCTGGGGGCGTGCCACGTCCTGGACCCGCACGGTCTCGCCCGCCGCCGGGGATGTGGGACCGGGCGACCTCGCGGCCGTCCACGACCAGCGCGCCGACCTCGGTCAGCGGCACCCCGAGGGACTCCACGACGTGGCCGAGGGTCGAGACGCCGTCCGTGGCCAGGGCCGTGGCGCCGGCGCGCCGGGCGGGCGGCACGAACAGCCGGAGTGCGGGGGCGATCTCGACGTGGATCCCGGGTCCGTTCACCCTGTCAGGATCGCACGGGCCGCCGTCCGCGCCTCAGCCGTTCTCCCCGGTCAGGCCGTGCGCCAGGACGTCCAGGGCGCGGTCGGCCAGGGACGCGAGGTCGTCCCGGTGGCCCTTCTCCGCCCAGTACAGCGAGGTCTCCATCAGGCCGCCGACCAGGGCCATGGCGTGGACGCGGACCTCCAGGCCGTCCGGGTCGCGGCCGGTGCGCTCGCCGATGGCCCGGCAGAGCATGCGGCCGGTGCCCGCCATGCTCTCGCGCATGCGGGAGCGGACCGCCGGGACCTGGACCATCAGCCGCGTCCGCAGTCGGCAGGTGCGGGCGTCCTCCTCGGCTCCCCGCAGGACGGCCTGGCGCAGGACGTGGCGGACGGTGTCCGGCCAGGGCTCCGCCGGGGGCCGCCGCCGGATCTCGGCCAGGAGGAGCGCGTCGTACGCGTCGGACGCGTCGGTGACGACGATGTCCTCCTTGGCCGGGAAGTACCTGAGGACCGTCGACGGCGACACCTCGGCCCGGGCGGCGATCCGGTCGATCGTCGTGGCCTCCCAGCCCTGCTCCTCGATCAGCGTGTACGTGGCCGCGCGGATCGCCTCCCGGGTCTTGGTCTTCTTGCGTTCGCGCAGGCCGGGGCGGCGCCCGTCGGGGGTGGAGGCGGTGGGCGGGGGTGCGGCCGTCATGCCCGTCATTGTCGGGCATCCGCCGTGGCGGCGGCCACGGCCGGGGCAGCCGCGCGGGCCGGGCACGGCGCCACCGGGGGACGGGAAACGGCCACGGCCGGGGGGAGCCGTGGCCGTGCCGGGTGCGGGACGGACGGGGTCAGGCGTGCTGGTAGGCCACCAGCGAGATGCCGACGTAGTGGACGACGAACGCGGCGAGGGTGAGGGAATGGAAGACCTCGTGGAAGCCGAACCAGCGCGGTGACGGGTTCGGCCGCTTGATGCCGTAGACCACGCCGCCGGCGCTGTAGAGCAGCCCGCCGACGACCACCAGGACCAGGACGGCGATGCCGCCGGTGCGCGCGAAGTCGGGCAGGAAGAAGACGGCCGCCCAGCCCATCGCGATGTAGCAGGGCGTGTAGAGCCAGCGCGGGGCGCCGACCCAGAAGACGCGGAAGGCGATGCCGGCCGCCGCGGCGCCCCAGATCCCCCACAGCAGCCACCGGCCCTTGGTGCCGGGCAGGAGCAGCAGGGTCAGCGGGGTGTAGGTGCCCGCGATGATCAGGAAGATGTTGGCGTGGTCGAGGCGGCGCAGGACGCGGTCCATCCGGGGGCTCCAGTCGCCCCGGTGGTACAGCGCGCTGACGCCGAAGAGCAGGCAGGCCGTGAGGACGTAGATCCCGCAGGCGACGCGGCCCCTGGAGGAGTGGGCGCCGGCGGTGAGCACGAGTCCCGCGATGAGTACGGCCGGAAACATGCCCAGGTGGAGCCAGCCGCGGAGCCGGGGCTTGACCGGGTGCGGCAGGGAGAGTTCGACGGGACCGCGGCCGGCGGCCGGCGTGTCCGTGGGCGTGTCGGGGACGGACGCAGTCATGGACCGCATGGTACCCAGGCCACCGGAAATCGCCCATCAGTGCTGCCCTTCGAAGGCGCCGAGGCAAAAAGTCCTTCAGTTGAACCCAACGCGGACGCAAAGAATCGCGGTAACCGTGGGATTCCTCACGCTGCTCACCTGTGATGCCCTCTGGACAGATGGGCACTAAACTCGGATGATCAAATGAGTGCGGTCGGCACCGGATGAGCGGGCTACGAAGCATCCGGGCCGCGGCCCCCACGGGGCGAACAACACAAAAATCCCTCATTTAGGAGCAATCGTGGCGCGCGACATCGCGGCTCCCACCGTCGTCCCCACCCACCACCAGGAACTGATCTCGTGGGTCAACGAGATCGCCGAACTGACGCAGCCGGACAGTGTGGTCTGGTGCGACGGCTCCGAGGCCGAGTACGAGCGGCTGTGCGAGGAACTGGTAGCGAAGGGCACGTTCCGGAAGCTGGACCCGGTCAAGCGCCCCCACTCCTACTACGCCGCCTCCGACCCGACGGACGTCGCGCGCGTGGAGGACCGCACCTTCATCTGCTCCGAGGAGGAGCAGGACGCGGGCCCGACCAACCACTGGAAGGCCCCCGCCGAGATGCGGGAGATCTTCGCCGGCGAGCAGGGCCTGTTCCGCGGCTCCATGCGCGGCCGCACCATGTACGTCGTGCCCTTCTGCATGGGCCCCCTCGGCTCCCCGCTGTCCGCGATCGGCGTGGAGATCACCGACTCCGCCTACGTCGCCGTCTCCATGCGCACGATGACCCGCATGGGCCGGGCCGTCCTGGACGAGCTGGGCGACGAGGGCTTCTTCGTGCGCGCCGTCCACACCCTCGGCGCCCCCCTGGAGGAGGGCCAGGAGGACGTGCCGTGGCCGTGCAACTCCACCAAGTACATCTCGCACTTCCCCGAGTCGCGCGAGATCTGGTCCTACGGCTCCGGCTACGGCGGCAACGCCCTGCTCGGCAAGAAGTGCTACGCCCTGCGCATCGCCTCCGTCATGGCCCGCGACGAGGGCTGGCTCGCCGAGCACATGCTGATCCTCAAGCTCACCCCGCCGCGGGGCGAGTCCAAGTACGTCGCCGCCGCCTTCCCGAGCGCCTGCGGCAAGACCAACCTCGCCATGCTGGAGCCCACGATCTCCGGCTGGACCGTCGAGACGATCGGCGACGACATCGCCTGGATGCGGTTCGGGGAGGACGGCCGCCTCTACGCGATCAACCCGGAGGCCGGCTTCTTCGGCGTCGCGCCCGGCACCGGTGAGCACACCAACGCCAACGCGATGAAGACCCTGTGGGGCAACGCCGTCTTCACCAACGTCGCGCTCACCGACGACGGCGACGTGTGGTGGGAGGGCATGACCGAGGAGCCCCCGGCCCACCTGACCGACTGGAAGGGCAACGACTGGACGCCGGCCTCCGGCACGCCGGCCGCCCACCCCAACGCCCGCTTCACCGTGCCGGCCTCGCAGTGCCCGATCATCGCGCCCGAATGGGAGGACCCCAAGGGCGTGCCGATCTCGGCGATCCTCTTCGGCGGCCGGCGCGCCAGCGCGGTGCCGCTCGTGACGGAGTCCTTCGACTGGAACCACGGCGTGTTCCTCGGCGCCAACGTGGCCTCCGAGAAGACCGCGGCCGCCGAGGGCAAGGTCGGCGAGCTGCGCCGCGACCCGTTCGCGATGCTGCCGTTCTGCGGCTACAACATGGGCGACTACATGGCCCACTGGGTCGACGTGGCCAAGGACAAGGACCAGTCGAAGCTGCCGAAGATCTACTACGTCAACTGGTTCCGCAAGAACGACGACGGCGCCTTCGTCTGGCCCGGCTTCGGCGAGAACTCCCGCGTTCTGAAGTGGATCGTGGAGCGGCTGGAGGGCACGGCCGAGGGGGTCGAGACGCCGATCGGCATCCTGCCGGCCAGGGGTGCCCTGGACACCGACGGCCTCGACCTGTCCGAGTCCGACCTGGACTTCCTGCTCACCGTCGACACGGACGTGTGGCGCGAGGAGGCCGCCCTGGTCCCCGGTCACCTGGAGACCTTCGGCGAGCACACGCCGAAGGAGCTGTGGGACCAGTACCGCGCGCTGGTGGAGCGCCTGGGCTGACCGCCCCCGACGACTCCACGGCCGGTCGCGTGCCCTGACCAGCGATCGTCACGGCCGGCCGTGGGACCCACCTGACCGGAAGGGCCCCGCACAACGGCGTGCGGGGCCCTTCCGCCGTCCGCACGCCCGCTGCTCGGGCCGACAAGGCTCTGGCCGGGAAGGCTCTGGCCGGGAAGGCTCGGGCCGGGAGGGCGGCCGCAGCGCGGAAGCCGGCCGACAGGCGTGATGCGCCGGCCGGGTACCGCGTGGTGTGTGGCGCCCGGTCCGCGCGTCGCTGCGGGTGCACGCGGACCGGGGCCGATCGGGGGAGCCGGGCAGGGGGTCAGCGGGTGGTGCTGAGTTCCTGCGGCCCGGACAGTGCGGCGCCGTGTGCGTCCATCCGCTCCGCCGTGAGGATCGCCGCGGCCGTGTCCGCGCGCGAGGCGGCGACGAGGAGCGCGCGTGCGGCGAGCGTGTGGGCCCGCCGGTGCAGCGCGCGCGGGTCGCCCCCCGCGGCCGGCGCCGCCCGCAGGGGCGTACGCCCGCCCCGCAGCCGGGTCACCTGCACCGCGAGCCGCTCCGCGGCCGTGTCCAGGTCGGCGGACGGGGCCAGTGCACGCAGCTCGTCGGTGACGGCGAGCAGTGCCGAGAGGTGGCCGGCGAGCTGGATGTCCAGCTCCTCCTCGCGCGAGCGGTGCGGGAAGCCGGAGGCGGTGCCGGCCGTCGTGGTGTGGACCGACTTGGTGCGGATCGGTTCGTACATGGGACGGCCTCCTGTGCTCTGACAGGAAACCATCCTAGCTTGGATTTCGTCTAAAGTTGAGCCGGGTCACGGAATGCGGTCCTCCGCTGTCCCTCCGTCCGCGACGGCGGCCGGCTACGGCTGGCTGTAGCCGTCCAGGAAGGTGCCGATCCTGGTCACGGCGTCCCGCAGGTCGGCGACCGTCGGCAGGGTCACCACCCGGAAGTGGTCCGGTTCGGGCCAGTTGAAGCCCGAACCCTGCACGACCATGATCTTCTCCTGCCGCAGCAGGTCCAGGACCAGTTGCCGGTCGTCCTTGACCTTGAAGACCCGCGGGTCCAGGCGCGGGAACAGGTACAGCGCACCCCTGGGCCGTACGCAGCTCACACCCGGGATCTGCGTCAGCAGCTCGTAGGCGGTGTCCATCTGCTCCCGCAGCCGCCCGCCCGGCAGCACCAGGTCGTTGATCGTCTGCCGTCCGCCGAGCGCGGCGACCACCCCGTGCTGGCCCGGCATGTTGGCGCACAGCCGCATGTTCGCCAGGATCGTCAGACCCTCGATGTAGGAGTCGGCGTGCGCGCGCGGGCCGGAGATGGACATCCAGCCGACGCGGTAGCCCGCCACCCGGTAGGCCTTCGACATGCCGTTGAAGGTCAGGGTGAGCAGGTCGGGGGCGACCTTCGCGGTCGGGGTGTGCGTGGCGCCGTCGTAGAGGATCCGGTCGTAGATCTCGTCGGAGCAGACCAGCAGGTTGTGCCGCCGCGCGATGTCGGTCAGGCCCTTGAGCATCGCCTCGTCGTACACCGCGCCCGTGGGGTTGTTCGGGTTGATGATGACGAGCGCCTTGGTGCGGTCGGTGACCTTGCGCTCGATGTCGGCGAGGTCGGGCATCCAGTCCGCCTGCTCGTCGCAGCGGTAGTGCACGGCCGTGCCGCCGGAGAGGGAGACGGCCGCGGTCCACAGGGGGTAGTCCGGGGCGGGTACGAGGACCTCGTCGCCGTCGTCCAGCAGGCCCTGCATCGCCATCACGATCAGCTCGGAGACCCCGTTGCCGATGAAGACGTGCTCGACGTCCGTCTCGATGCCGATGGTCTGGTTGTGCATGACGACCGCGCGGCGGGCGGCGAGCAGGCCCTTGGCGTCGCCGTAGCCGTGCGCGGTGGAGACGTTGCGGAGGATGTCCTCGAGGATCTCCGGGGGGCACTCGAAGCCGAACGCCGCCGGGTTGCCGGTGTTGAGCTTGAGGATGCGGTGGCCCGCCGCCTCCAGCCGCATGGCCTCCTCGAGAACCGGCCCCCGGATCTCGTAACAGACGTTGGCGAGCTTCGTCGACTGGATCACCTGCATGCCGCGAGCTTACGGCGCGGTAACGCCTCGTGGGTCGTGTTTTCCACCACGCGAGACACCGGGCTTTGCCCGGATATCGCCGTTGGTTGTCTCAGGAGTCACTTGCGTCTCTAGAATCCGCTGACATGTCCACGGAACGGGAGCGCGAGGCGGGGGCGCACGACCCGCGGGGAGCGGGCGGCGCGCCGGGAGTCCGGCCGAACGTCTACCACCCGCGGCCGGCCCCGGCCCCGGCCTACGAGGAGTACGCCGACCCGGCCGCGGCGCACGGCTGGCAGGACGCGTACGGCGGCACGCGCGAGCTGCCCACGGTGCCGGCGGAAGCCGCGCCGGACGGGCCGGGCGGGGGCCGGGCCGGGCGCCGCCGGGCGCGGCGGCGCGGGAGTGACCGCCGCCGGGTGGCCGTGGTCGCCGGGGCCCTCGGGGTGGCCGGAGCTGTCGTGGTGATCGCCGTTCTGACCGGTTCCCACGCCCCGGCCGGACCGCGTCCCGTGGACGGCGGACGGGTCGCGGGCGGTGCCCGTGCCACCGACGGCGGCGGCACGGACACGCCCGCCCCGGCCGCGACGGCACCGGCCGCCACGGCCCCGGTCACCACGGTCCCGGCCGCCGCCGCGGGGTCCGCCGTGGCCGCGCCCTCCCGCCCGGCCGCCGCCCGCCCCGCCGGCGGTACGGCCCCGGGCGTCACCCCCGGCGGGCCGAGTGGGCCGGCCGGGCCGGACGGCAGCCCGGCCGCCACGACCACGACCACGACCACGGCCCCGGCGACGGTCCCGGCCGGCCCTGTGTCCACGGCCCCGACCGCCGGCCCGACGGCGTCCGGGTCCAGCGGTCCGTACGGCCGGGGCCACGGCCACAGATGGCCGAGACGGCCGCGCTGACCCGGGCGGACGCGTCAACGCCGGTGCCCGCACCGGTGGTTGGACGCCGGGTGTGCCCTGGAACCGGCCACGGTCCGAAAGTCGACCTCGCGCACAGGGAAACCCCTATGACCTGACGCGGCTCCTTGTCCCCGAGCCCGCCGGCGCCTGAGAATGCGCATGACAATCGATGGGCGACCGGAGGACCTCCGGTCGCCCAAGTCGTAAGAGGGGACCCCCACATGAACAAGCCTCTCCTTGCCGCGCTCTCCTCCCTGGCGATAGCCGGGCTGGGCGCGACACCGGCGATCGCGGCCCCGTCCGCCGCACCGCACACCACGGCCCCGCACGCCGCCGCGCAGGCCGCCGCCCCGCACTCCGCCAAGGCCGCCGCGGTGACCGTCAACTTCGCCGGCACCGTCTCGCTCAGCAACTGCTCCGGCTCCGTCATCCGCTTCCCCAACTCCGCCGACACCGACCCGGCCCTCGTGCTGACCAACGGTCACTGCCTGGAGACCGGCTTCCCGGCGCCGGGCGAGGTCATCACCGGTCAGTCCTCCAGCCGTACCTTCGGGCTGCTGAACTCCGCCGGCACCAAGGTCGCCACGCTCCGCGCCAACCAGGTCGTCTACTCGACCATGACGGACACCGACGTCACGATCTACCGGACCACCACCACGTACGCGGCGATCCGGAGTTCGTACGGCATCAGCCCGCTCACCGTGCAGGACACGCACCCGGTCGCCGGCACCGCCATCAAGGTGGTCTCCGGCTACTGGAAGCGCATCTACAGTTGCAACATCGACGGGTTCGTGTACCGCCTGAAGGAGGGCGACTGGACCTGGAAGGACTCGGTCCGTTACACCTCGGCCTGCAACACCATCGGCGGCACCTCCGGCTCCCCGGTCATCGACACCGCCACCGGCAAGGTCGTCGCCGTGAACAACACCGGCAACGAGGACGGTGAGCGCTGCACGGAGAACAACCCGTGCGAGGTGGACGCGAACGGCAACGTCACCGTCCGCCAGGGCATCAACTACGCCGAGGAGATCTACAACATCCCGGCCTGCTTCACGACGGGCAACAAGCTCAACCTGAGCGCGTCCGGCTGCACGCTGCCCAAGCCGTAGCCACCGGCGGCGGGCGGTCACACCGGAGTACGGCGGACCGCCCGCCCCGCCAGCACGTCCGTCCGCCTGCCGTCCTCGATGACGAACCGGCCGTCGACCAGGACGTACGGGATGCCCTCGGGCAGCCGGCGCGGCTCGGCGAAGGTTGCGCCCGGCGCGACCGCCCCCGGGTCGAACAGCACCAGGTCGGCCCGGTACCCCTCGCGCACCAGCCCCCGGTCGGGCAGCCGCAGCCGGGCCGCGGGCCGCCCGGTGAGCCGGGCCACGCACTCCTCCAGCGTCAGCACGCCCGACTCCCGCACGTAGTGCCCGAGATAGCGCGGGAAGGTGCCGTACGCGCGCGGGTGCGGCTTGCTGCCCCGCAGGATGCCGTCGGAACCGCCGGTGTGCGCCCGGTGCCGCATGATCGCGCGGACGTTCTCCTCGTGGCCCACGTGCTGGAGGACCGTCGTACCCAGCCGGTCCCGCAGCAGCAGTTCGCGGGCCGTGGCCCAGGGCGTCTCGCCGCGCAGGTCCGCCGCCTGCCGCACCGTGCGGCCCACGAGATCGCCCAGCGCCGGGTCGGTGACCCCGGAGATCTCGACCGTCTCCCACTCCACGGGCACGCCGTGGCAGCCGTCGGAGCCGGTGACCTCCAGGTCGTGCCGGATGCGCTCGGCCGCCGCCGGATCGGCGAGCCGGGCCAGGACCTCCCGCGGGCCGCCCTCGCTCGCCCAGCCCGGCAGCAGCGCGGCCAGGGTGGTGCAGCCGGGGGTGTAGGGGTAGGTGTCCAGCGTGATGTCGGCGCCCTCGTCCAGGGCCCGGTCGAGCAGGGCCAGCAGCTCGGGCGCCCGGCCCCGGTTCACGCCGAAGTTCATCGTCGCGTGGGCCAGGTGCAGCGGGCAGCCGGCCTCCCGGGTCAGGGCGATCATCTCGGCGTAGGCCGCCAGGGCGCCGGCGCCGTAGGAGCGGTGGTGGGGGCAGTAGTAGCCGCCGTACGCCGCCACCACCCGGCACAGCTCGGTCAGTTCGCCGTCCGGGGCGTACATGCCGGGGGTGTAGGTCAGGCCGGAGGACAGCCCGACCGCGCCCTGCTCCAGCCCCTCGGCCACCAGCCGCCGCATCCGGTCCAGTTCCCCGGGGGTGGCCGCGCGGTCCTCCCAGCCGACGACGAGGGCCCGGACCGTGCCCTGCGGGACGAGGTAGGCCGCGTTCACGGCGATGCCGCGGTCCAGCCGGTCGAGGTACTCGCCCACCGACCGCCAGTCGAAGTCGATGTCGTCGCCGTACCCGTTCCAGCCGGTGATCGCCCGGCGCACCTCGGCCAGGGTGCGGTCGTCCACCGGCGCGTACGACAGCCCGTCCTGGCCGATCACCTCCAGCGTGACCCCCTGCGCGGCCTTCGCGCTGTGGTCGGGGTCGCGCAGCAGGGCCAGGTCGGAGTGGGCGTGCATGTCGATGAAGCCGGGGGAGAGGACCAGGCCCTCGGCGTCCAGCTCCCGCACGGCCCCCGGCCGCTGGCAGCCCGCCGCGGCGGCCTCCTTCACGATCGAGACGATCCGGCCGGCGTCGACCACGACGTCGGCGCGGTAGGAGTCCGCGCCGCTGCCGTCGACGACGTCGGCGTCGCGGATGACCAGATCCTCCACGCGGGGGCCTCCTAGAAGAACGTGCGGACGTAGTCGACGACCGTGCCGTCGGCCTCGGCCACCGGGATGAGCTGCCACTTGTCGAAGACCGTGCACGGGTGGGACAGCCCGAAGCCGATCCAGTCCCCGACCCGGACGTCCGCGCCGGGCGCGGTGCGCAGCCACAGGTGCTGGTCGGACAGGGCGCTCACCTCGATGCCGGCCGCCGGACGCTCGGTACCGTCCCGGCGTACCACGTGGGCCACCGGCAGGTCGAGGTCGTGGGCGGCGTCGCGCTTGCCCGCGTTGACGAACGCCTCCGTGGGCGACGGCCGGGACACCACCTGGGCCCACAGCCGGAACGCGGGCTCCAGCGCGCCCTCCTCGGGCACCCGGTTGAACGGCGTCAGCCGGTCGTAGTGCACGTCGTCGTGCGAGACGTAGGCGCCGGAGCGCAGCAGCCGCAGCACCGGCAGGGAGAGCGCGGGGACGGTGGCGAAGACATCGGCGACCGCGTCGAACCACTCGCTGCCGCCGGCGCTCACCACGACGGTGTCCGCCCCGGCGAAGCGCCCGGCCCGGTCGAACTCCACCGCGAGGCCCACCAGCCGCTCCAGCCACTGCCGCACCCGCTCCGGGGAGGCGTCCGGCACCTGGGCCTCGTACCCCGCCACGCCGACGAGCCGCAGCGTGCCGGTGCCGGCCACCGCGTCGGCGACCGCCGCGGCCTCCGCCCCGGTCCGCACACCGGTCCGGGCCCCCTCGCCCGCGCCCAGCTCCACCACCACGTCCACCGGACGGGCCGCGCCCCGCAGCGCCGCGTCCATCAGCTCCACCCCGCGCACGGAGTCGACGTAGCAGACGAACCGGAACTCCGGGTCGGCGGCCAGCTCGGCGGCGATCCAGCGCAGCGCGGAGGCGTCCACCAGCTCGTTGGCGAGGAAGACCCGCCGGACGCCGAACGCACGGGCGACCCGCACCTGGTGGGGGACGGCCAGCGTGATCCCCCAGGCGCCGTGGGCGAGCTGGCGGTGGAAGAGCTGCGGAGCCATGGATGTCTTGCCGTGCGGGGCGAACGCCAGGCCGTGCCGGGCGGTGTACGTCTCCATCAGCGCGAGGTTGTGCGCGAGGCGCTCGGCGGACAGCGCGAGCACGGGGGTGGTGAAGCCGTCGTCCACCCGGAACAGATTGCGGCGCTGGGCCGTCAGTTCGCCGACGGTCAGGCCGTCGGCGTCCGGCGGAAGGCCCTTGAAGCGGTGGTCGACACGCTCCGCGGACAGACGGGCGAGCCGTTCCCCGGCCAGGCGGGCGAGCGCTTCGGTGCTCATGGAGCCCCTTCCTCGGTCCGTGCATCATTGCAATATGTGCAACAGCCATTGCATACAGTGCTGACTGGTGTCTAGCATCTCGCCGAACACCGGGTCAACGGAAGACCGTCACCCGGCAATCGACAGGAGTCATCATCGACGACGCTGCTTACGCCTCGGCCGTTGCGCAACCGTGGAACATCGTCGACGTGGTGACGCTCGGCGAGTCCATGGTCACCTTCCTGCCCAGCCGGCCCGGCCGCCTCGCCGACGTGCCCTCCTTCGACCGGGCCATCGGCGGCGCCGAGTCCAACGTGGCCTGCGCGCTGGCCGCGTTCGGCCACACGGCGCGCTGGGTCGGCCGGGTCGGCGCCGACGGCTTCGGCGACCACCTGGTGGAGCGGATCGCCGGACACGGGGTCGACGTCTCCGCCGTACGCCGGGACACCCGCCGGCCCACCGGCGTGTACTTCCGCACCGCCGGCGACCGCGGAACGGGCGCCCACGAGGTGGCGTACTACCGGGAGGGCTCGGCCGCCTCCGCGATGAGCACCGGGAACGTGAACCTGGCGGCCGTCCGGGCGGGGCGCGTGCTGCACCTGTCGGGCATCACGGCCGCACTGTCCGCCGACTGCCTGGCGCTGATGCGCGCGCTGACGGCCCCCGGCCCCGGCCGCCCCCTGCTCTCCTTCGACCTCAACCACCGCCCGGGCCTCGCGGGAACCGACCCGGCGGCCCTCCTGGAGCTGGCCCGCGGGGCCGACCTCGCCTTCGTGGGGGAGGACGAGGCGGAGCAGGCCTGGGGCGTCACCGGGGGACCGGCGGCGATCCGCGAGGCCCTGCCCGAGCCGGCGGTGCTGGTCGTCAAGCAGGGGGCGGGGGGAGCGACGGCGTTCGACGGCGGGCCCGCCTTCGAACGGGCCCCGCACACGAGCGTCGTCGCGCCCACCGGCGCCGGGGACGCCTTCGCCGCAGGCTTCCTCTCCGCCACCCTGCGCGGACTCCCCGTCCGCGACCGCCTCCGCCACGGCCACCTGATGGCCGCCGCCGCCCTCACCACCCCCGGCGACCTCGCCACACCCCCCGCCCGCGGCCACGCCGACCGCCTCGCCGCCCTGGACGACGACGCATGGGGGAGACTTCGACTCGGCCCCGGCTGGACACAGGCCGACCGGGCCCCGGAGGAGGCGAACACCCCATGAGTCAGACCGTCGACCGCGCCCTGAGCATCCTGCCGCTGCTCGCCGAGGGCCCCGCAGACCTCGGGCAGGTCGCCGACCGCCTGGGCGTCCACAAGTCCACGGCGCTGCGTCTCCTGCGCACCCTGCACGAGCACGGCATGGTCTACCGCCAGTCCGACCAGCGCTACCGCCTCGGCGCCCGCCTCTTCGCCCTCGCACAGGAGGCGATGGAGAACCTCGACGTCCGCGAGATCGCCCACCCGCACCTCGCGCGCCTGAACGAGAGTTGCGGACACACCGTCCACCTCGCCGTGTACGAGGAGAACGAGGTCCTGTACATCGACAAGGTCGACAGCCGCTATCCGGTCCGCATGTACTCGCGGATCGGCAAGCCCGTCGCCATCACGGTCGCCGCCGTGGCCAAGCTGCTCCTCGCCGACCTCCCCGAACCCGAGCGCCGCGCCCTCGCGGACAAGCTCGACTACCCCCTGTACACCTCCCGCTCCACCCCCGACGCCGCGGCGTTCCTGCGCGAGTTGGAGCAGGTACGCGAACAGGGCTGGGCCACCGACCTCGGTGGCCACGAGGAGTCCATCAACTGCGTCGCCGCACCGATCCGCGGCGCCGACGGACGCGTCGTCGCCGCCATGTCGGTCTCCGCGCCCAACGTCGTCGTCACCGCCGACGAACTCCTCACCCTGCTCCCGCAGGTGCGCCGTACCGCGGAGGCGATCAGCGGCGAGTACTCCGGAAGAACGCCAGTGAAGGGCAGCCCCGCATGACCGAGAAGACCGCGCTCACCCCGAAGACCCACACCGCCCCGCCCGCCGCGTTCTCGCACGGCGTCAGGAAGGGCAACATCCTCCAGGTCGCCGGCCAGGTCGGCTTCCTGCCCACCGAGGAGGGCCGGCCCCCGACACCGGCGGGCCCCACCCTGCGCGAGCAGACCCTCCAGACCCTCGCCAACGTACGGGCGATCCTCCAAGAGGGCGGCGCGAGCTGGGACGACGTCATGATGATCCGCGTCTACCTCACCGACGTCGGCCACTTCGCCGAGATGAACGAGATCTACAACGCCTACTTCGCGGAGCAGGGCCTCACCCAGCCGCCCGCCGCCCGCACGACGGTCTACGTCGGCCTGCCCGCCGGCCTGCTCATCGAGATCGACGCACTGGCCGTCCTCGGCTGAGCCCCTGACGCCCCCTCACCTCCCGCACGTCCCGCACGGCACGGCACCCTCCGGGGCGCCGTGCCGCGCTCCCCCCTGCCCGAAAGCAGCATGCCTTCACGAAGAGGACCCCCGTATGTCCGTTCCGCTCACCGCACCGGCACCCGCCACCCCACCCCACACCGGGGGCCTGCTCCTCCTCGTCGACGGCACCCCCGGCCTGCTCACGGTCGCCGCCCTCGGCATCGCCCTGCTCCTGCTGCTGATCATCAAGGTCAGGCTCCAGCCGTTCGTCGCCCTCCTCGCCGTGTCCATAACCGTCGGCCTGCTGGCCGGCCTCTCGGTCACCGAACTCTTCGGCACGGTCCAGCGTTCCGACGCCGTATCGACCATCGAGTCCGGCATGGGCGGCATCCTCGGCCACGTCGCGATCATCATCGGCCTCGGCACGATGCTCGGTGCGATCCTGGAGGTCAGCGGCGGCGCGGAGGTGCTCGCCGGCCGCCTCCTGGGCCTGTTCGGCGAACGCCGCGCCCCCCTCGCCATGGGCCTGACGGGCCTGCTCTTCGGCATCCCCGTCTTCTTCGACGTCGGCATCTTCGTCCTGGCCCCGATCGTCTACGCCGCCGCCAGGCGCTCGGGCAGGTCGGTCCTGCTCTACTGCCTGCCGCTCCTCGCCGGCCTGTCCATGACCCACGCCTTCCTGCCGCCGCACCCCGGCCCGGTCGCCGCCGCCGGACTGCTCCACGTCCAGCTCGGCTGGATCATCCTCATGGGCGCCGTCTGCGGCCTCCCCGCCGTCCTGGCGGCCTGGGCGTACGCCGCCTGGATCGGGCAGCGGATCCACGTCGCCGTACCGCAGGACATGGCCGACGCGGCGGAGGAGGCGAAACGTACCGTCCTGGCCGGACAGCGTGCCCAGGGCGTGGCCCCGCAGGAGCGGCCGGTGCCGCTCGGCACGGTCCTCGCCGTCATCGGCACGCCCCTGCTGCTGATCCTCGCCGCGACCTTCTCCTCCATCGCCCTGGACCCGTCCCCCGGCCGCTCGGTGCTGGAGTTCGCCGGCAACCCCTTCGTCGCCCTGACCGTCGCCCTGCTCCTGGCCTGCTACCTCCTCGGCATCCGGCGCGGCTGGTCCCGCACGTCCCTGGAGGCGGTGGCGACGTCGTCCCTGAAGCCCGTCGGCAACATCCTGCTGGTGGTCGGCGCCGGCGGGGTCTTCGGCGCCGTACTGAAGGCCAGCGGGGTCGCGCAGGCCCTCTCGGACACCTTCCACGACGTGGGACTGCCGGTGATCGCCCTCTCCTACCTGGTCTCGCTCGTGCTGCGGGTCGCCCAGGGCTCGGCGACGGTGGCCATCGTGACGACGGCGGGAATCGTGGCACCCCTGCTGTCGGCGGACCACCACTCCCAGGCCTTCACCGCCCTCGTCATCATGGCGATCTCCGCCGGGTCCATCTTCGCCTCGCACGTCAACGACGGCGGCTTCTGGATGGTGGCGAAGTACTTCGGCATCAGCGAACGCGACACCCTGCGGACATGGACGGTTCTGGAGTCGGTGCTGTCGGTGGCGGGGTTCGCGGTGGCCGGTGTGGTCAGCGTATTCGTGGTCTGACTGGTTACGGCACAGGGAAGTCGTCCATACTGCCGCCGTGGAGCAGCGCACAGGAGCGAGCAGCAAGCCGTCGGAGGGCGAGCCGTTGGACGCCGAGCCGTTGAAGGTCGAGCCCGTGACGGGCGCCGGTTTCGACCCCGCCTTCATCCCGGGCCTCACGGGCCCGCCGCCCACGGGTCCGGTGACGAAGGGTCCGGGAGCGAAGGGACCGGCGGCCGGGAAGCCGGCGGCCGAGGATCCGGCGTCGGACGATCCCGTGGCGGACGACCCAGCCGCCGGGAGGACGACGGCCGACACGGCCATTACCCCGGCGGCAGCGGCGCCGGCCGGGGACGCGGACCTCTCGTCGGACCCTCGGTCGGACGCCTCGCCGTCATCCGGTCCGGCGGACGACGAAGCGTCCGAGGGGCCGGTGTTCGAGGCCTCCGACCGCCGCGCCCGGATCGTCGCCGACCACCGGGGGGTCCGCCTCCGCCTGGACGAGGAGGCCTGCGAGTTCTCCTGGGAGGAGATCGCCGCGGTGGAGACGGAGTCGCCCCGCTTCGGCAAGCGCTTCACGATCACCGTGCACACCCCTGACCGCCGCTGGTACCCGATCGAGATCGAGGCGGCGGCCAGGGCGCGCTTCACGGAGTGGGAGTCGGCACTGGACGCGGTGCTCGACGCCTACTTCGAGGAGGCCTAGCCGCTAACCGCAGTACTGGGCCGCCTTGCCGATGGCCCGGTACATGCAGTCCGCGTTCTCCAGTAGCTGCAACACGGCGTCCTTGTTCCGGGAGGTCTCCCGCTCGATCACCTCGTCGGGCGGGTAGAACCCGCCTCCACCGGACGCCGGATACATCTCGAAGGTGTAGTCGAAGATCTTCTGCGTACCCCACAGATAGTCGTCGATCGACCCGTCGGTGATGTACAGGTCACTGGACTGCTCCGGCGTGTACCCGTTGCTCGCCGCCATCTTCTCCCCCACGGCCTTGTACGCGGCGGCGTCGTCCGCGGTCATCCCGGACGCCGTGTCCGCGTACGTGTACCCGAACGGCCACAGCACCAGTTCGCTGTAGGTGTGGAAGTCGATGCCGGCCCTGATCTGCTGCCGTCCGCCGACGACCCGGCTGCGCACGAAGTCGGCGACGACCCGCACCTCGGGCGCGGACTCGGCGGCGGACCCGCGGTAGGTCTCCGAGGACGTCGACCCGGACGAACCGCCGCAGCAGCCCCACTTGTAGTCCCAGTTCCGGTTGAGGTCCGTACCGACGTACGAGGAACCGGAGTTGGGCTGCCGGTTCTTCCGCCAGGACCGGTAGGACCCGCTGGCGATGTCGTACTCGCCCCCGTCCGGGTTCAGATCCGGGACGATCCATATCTCCCGGCTGTTGACGAGGTTCGTGATCCGGGAGTCGGTCCCGTACCCCGCGCCCAGCTCGCGCAGCAGGTACAGCGCCATCTCCACGGTCAGGTGCTCCCGCGCGTGCTGGTGGGCGGTGAACAACACCTCGGGCTCGTCCTCGTCGGTACCGACGTTGTCACTGACCTTGATGGCGACGATGTCCCGCCCCTGGTACGACTTCCCGATCACCCGCCGGCTCATGATGCCCGGGTAGGCGGCGAGCCGCTGGTCGATCTCGGCGTTCATCTCGGCGAAGTTGTGGTACTTCGAGTCGGCGCTCGGGAAGTCGTACAGCCGGGCTCCGGCCCGCTGCGGGGCGGCGCCCAGGGGCTGGACGTCGTAGCCCAGCCGGCGCAGCCGCCGGATCTGCTCCGCCCGCCCGGAGACGACGACGGTCTCCTCGTCGGCCTCGTCGACGGTGACCCCGGTCGCCTGAATGGCCGTACGGGTCACGGGAGTCGTGCTCCGGTGGATCTCGTACTGCCGGATGTCGTCGTCGGAGGGAGCGGCCCGGTGGACACTGTCGGCACTGGCCCGGCCGACGGTGGCCGAGACCGGGGCGGCGAGGGCCAGGGCCAGCAGGGCGCCGAGGGCGGCGGTACGTCTGCCGCCGCGCGCGCCGGAGCCGCGGATACGAAGTCGCATGAACTCTCCTTGGGTCTCCAGGGGTTCCGGGATCGCCGGAAGTGGGGGTGGAGCTGGGGAGCTGGGGGTGCGCCAGTGCGACGTGCTGATGCGGACCCGCCGTGAGGCATTGCTGTGAGTCCGCTGTGCGGGCTGGCGCTCATGGTGAGGCGTTGGCATGCCTGGGTCAAGTACGCGCACGGCTCGTGCGGCCGGGGGCACCGCGAACCGGCCGACCCCGCCGACGCGCGCCGCGGGCACGCGGACAGCGCGCCGCTCCCCGGGGGGGAAGGGCGCGCTGCCGGTGGGCGAGGTCAGTGCTCACCGCCGCACGGACGGGTGAGGATCAGTGACGCCCGCCACGCCGTCCGCCGTCGCGGTGGTCGCGGTCGCCGTCGCGGTGGCCACGGCGGTCGCGGTCGCCGTCGCGGTGGCCACGGCGGTCGCGGTCGCCGTCGCCCCAGGAGATGGAGTCGATGAATCGGCCGCGGTCGTTGCGGAGGGTCGCGGTGTCGTGGTCGTCGCCCCACACGGAATGGCGGCGGTCCTGGTAGAGGTCGTTCCGGTTGTCCCGGCCGAAACCGGTGTGCACGCGGACGGTCGCCTCGCCTCCCAGCCGGTAGTGCCGGAAGGTGTAGGTGTGGCCGTCCTCGTCGGACAGCGTCCACCCGTCGAGGTTCACGCCTCGGCGGCTCTCGTTGGTCAGCTCCACCCACTCCCGGTTCAGGGGACGCTCGAAGCGGTCGTGACGGGTCGACGGGTGCTGCACGCCGCTGATGACCACCTCGGTGCGGTACGAGCGGCCGTGGTCACGGTCGGCGGCCGAGGCCGGCAGTGCCACCGCACCCACGACGGCGGTCGCCGCCAGGGCGGCGGCAGCGACACGGCGGGCGGTGACGGAAACGGAAACGGACACGAAGTCCCCCTTCGCAAGGGTTGTACACACCCCGCCGGCGACGGCCCAGGGCGCGTGCGGCGGCGAAGTGCGGTGTACGGGTGGCGGCCGGTCGGCCGCACATCCACACCATGCAGCGGCATGCGGGGACGACGACGCAGACCCGGACCACCGTTACAATCCGGGCACGCATCTGTGACTCACGGCTGCAATGTCCATGTATGCACCCCATTGCCACTGAGCGCCCAACTCGAGAACACGCCGCGACACCCCTCACCCGAAAGTGGGTAACAGCGGGGGCGGGTGATGCGACGTCAGGCAAACCAGAAGAGGGCCGGCCGAAGACCTGGGCTCAGCAGAGGGGGTGCCACCGGCGAAGGTCCGCCGATGCGGAAGGCGTCCAACCGCAGCAACCGCCCCCGAACGGGCGCCGGTACTTCACCTGGCGTGAGCGGCATGCCCCACGGACTAGACCCGATCCGTACCGGAGCAGTGGAACCCGCGTCCACCGGGACGACGCGCGGGCCCGCGTTTCACTAAATCTGAGATCCGCCCGCTTCGCTCCTGCCGTGGCTCATTGCTGTTGGAGGGTGGACTGGTCCGGAAGGTGCACAGTTACGCCACGATCGGAAAATTCCGCGAAATCTTCGACTGACAGAATGAGGCGGTCTTGATCCAGGTCGGCGCCGCAGAAATATCTTGCCCCGGGTGCGCCGACATAAAGCAAGTCCAGATCGGCCAGTACTTCGTCCCTATCGCCCAGAAGTGCTTCTTTGTCCGGGGCGTAGGCGACCATGATGAATTTGTGACGCCCGAGTGGAGTGCTAGAAAAATTGTCGACCCACTCCGGTTGAGGATCCCCTTCTTCGAAAGGGATGTGAAGGCCCGGTGTATCTGCCCAATCGATCTGACTAGTCCCCCACGATAGAGTGTTGAGGTAGTCAAACAGTTGCATTACCTCTCTGGGGCTCACAATTTTACACTCATGGCTTTTCCGCCATGCCTTCACGTACTGATTCTCGATTTCCATCACATCTCCCTAAGTGTGCGGCAGGTGAGCCAGCACCTCGTAGTATGCCTGCTTGGCCGCCTCGGGGTCATTCTTCCTGACCATGCTCGCCCCGTAATCCCAACCGTCGCTTCTCTTTGGTCCATTCCTCACCCACCAGTTCACGTGGAAGCCCTTCTCTGGATCCTTGGGATCGAAGTCGACGCGCCAGCCCCGCATGCCGTCCGGGCTTTGCATACCCGTTACTCGACCGGCATGCGGGCCGATCTCTTGAACGAACGGGACGGCGTCCTCCCCGAGTCCCGCTCGGTGACGAGCATGCTCCCGGGCATCATTGTAGGTATCGAAGTAATCCTTCTTCTCCTTCGAAGCGCCGGTTCCGCTCTTGCACTCAGGGGAAAGGCCAAGCGGGTCTGCCCAGAGATGCGGATTCGGTGCGTAGGTCGTCGGGTTCGGTGCGGGAGTGAGACCGAGAGGGTCGGGGGAGATGTAGCGAGCTGTTTCTGGGTCGTAGTGGCGGAAGTAGTTGTAGTGGAGGCCCGTTTCTGGGTCGTAGTACTGGCCTGGGAAGCGTAGGGGGGGTGTATGTCGTGCTGCTTGTCGACCAAGCCGTTGTGCCCCACAGGGTGCTTCGGGTGTGCCAGGCGATGTCGCCCTGTTCGTCGATGAGTTCGCTCGGGGTGCCGACCAGGTCCGTGACGATGGCGAAGAAGCGGGAGTCGATCTCCCGCTGCGGGGCGTCGGCCGCTGTGATGCGTTCCGTCTGGGACAGCGGACGCAGGCCCTGGTGGTCCCAGGTGAGGGTGACCGGGTGGGGGAGGGCGACGGAGGTGGTCGTCTGTTCGCACAGGGTCGTGCCGTCCCAGGTGAAGTCCACCCTCTCCAGCACCGTTTCCCCGTCGTCCGCCAGCCGGAGTTTCGCCGTGCGGCGGCCGAGGGGGTCGTAGGTGTAGCGCCAGCGGGTGCCGTCCGGGGTCACCACCGACGTCAGGCGGTCCTCCGCGTCCCACGCGTAGCGCCAGGTGTCCGGCTTGCGGGACAGGCGGGTCTTCCGGCGCAGGACGATGCGGCCCAGGGCGTCGTGTTCGTAGCGGACGTCGCCGGCTCGGGTGATGCGGGTGCCCACGTACGAGCGGGAGCCGACCGCCTCCGCGCCCGGGTGGTCCGGTGGCCAGGACGCCCGGGTCTGGTTGCCCGCCTCGTCGTACGCGTACCGTTCCGTCCACCCCGCCGCGTGGACCGCCGTCACTCTGCCCGTCGCGTCCAGATCGAAGTGCCGGGAGCCGGAGAGGTGGTCCTCGATGCCGGTCAGGCCGCCGTCGGCACGGTAGGTGTACCTCCGGTGCTGGACTCTGTGGCCGTGTGTGCCGGTCACCGACTGGGTCGTCAGGCGGCCCAGGGCGTCGAAGGTGTGTGCTCCAGTGTGACCGCCGCACCGACCTGGCGGGTCAGTTCGCGGCCCGCCTCGTCGTACGTGAAGTCGATGGCCCGGCCCGAGGCCACCATGCCCGTGCGGCGGCCTGCCGCGTCGTAGGACCAGGTGGAGACGGCGCCGGTCGGGGTCGTGCGGCCCGTGCGGCGGCCCAGGGTGTCGTACGTGTACGTCAGCGTCCTGCCGTCGACCGTCTCGGAGCGCAGGCGGCCGTGGCGGTCGCGCAGCAGCGTCAGCGTCGTGCCGTCCGGGCCGGTCGCCGCGGCGAGCCGGTCGGTCAGGTCGTAGGCGTAGGTCGTGACCCGGCCCGCCGCGTTCTTGGTGAGGACCTGGCCGAGTTCGTTGCGTTCGAACGTCACCTCCTGGCCGAGCGCGTCACGGCGGGAGGCCAGGTGTCCCGTCGGGTCGTAGGAGTACGTCAGGACACGGTCGTCGAAGTCCGTCTCCGCGCGCAGGCGTCCGGCCGCGTCGTACTCGTACGTCCAGGTCAGGCCCTGTGGGTTCGTGACCCGGGTGAGGCGTAGTTCCGTGTCGTGGTCGAACTCGTAGCGGATGCCGTCGGGGCCGGTGCGGGCGGTCAGCAGGTCGAAGTGGGTGTACTCGAAGCGCGAGACGCCGCCGAGCGGGTCCGTGTGGCTCGTGCAGTTGCCCTCGCCGTCGTACGTCCATGTCTGAGTCGTGCCGTCGGGGGCCGTGCGGCGCGTCAGGTTGCCCTCGACCGACCACGCGAGCAGTGTCGTGGCGCCGGCGGGGTCCGTGATCGCGGTCGGGAGGCCGAGCACGTTCCGTGCGTAGTGGACGGTCGCGCCCAGTGGGTCGGTCACCTCCGCCGGAAGGCCCGAGCGGTCGCAGACCACCCGTGTCATGTTGCCCAGCGGGTCCGTCACCGAGGTCAGGTGGCCGGCCGCGGTGTAGGTGAAGCGGGTCGTCCGGCCCGCCGGGTCCGTCACCGACGTGCGGTTGCCCCGCTCGTCGTACGTCTGGTGGATCACCGTGCCCGCCGGGTCCACGACCTTCACCGGCAGGCCCAGCTCGTTGTACTCCGCCCTTGCCTCGCGGCCGTCCGGGCGGACGACGCGGGTGAGGTTGCCGGTCCCGTCGTACTCGAACGTCGTGGTGCGGCCCAGCGCGTCCGTCGTGGAGCGCAACCGGTGGTGGCGGTCGCGGACGTGGTGGACGGTCGCGCCCAGCGGGTCGGTCTCCGCCACCACCTGCCAGGTCTCGTTGATCAGGTAGCGGTGCGCGTGGCCCTCGGCCGTCGTCGCCGTCGTCGTGCGCAGCCCCGTCCGCGGATCCGGGCCCTCGTACGTCAGGCGCACGGTCATGTGGCCTGCCGCGCCGCTCTGGGCGGTGCAGCGGTCCCGGTCGTCGTACTCGTACGCGTAGCCGCGGTCGTTGGTGTCCGTCCAGGACGTGATGCGGCCCCGCTCGTCGTACGTGAAGCGCAGGGGCAGGCCCGAGGAGTTGACGACCTCGGTGAGGTTGCCGTCCGTGTAGCCGAAGCGCTTCAGTTCCTCGCCGGTCGCGGTCAGGTGGTACGCCGTGACGCGGCCCGCGTCCGTGGTGATGCGGACGCCTTGTCCGGCGCTCGTGAGGACGCCCAGGGGCGTGCCCTCGGCGTCGTACTCGAAGGTGGTCCAGTTGCCGTTGCGGTCGTCCACCTGTTCCAGGACCGCGAGGCCGGGGCCCCGGTCGGCGAAGTGCCAGGTGCGGTGGGTACGGGGGTCGGTGACCGTGTAGCCGCCGTCCACCCGGTCCAGGGGGAGGCGGGGGCCGTGGCTCGCCAGGGTGGGCAGGCCCGGGGCCGGGTGGGGGTACGACAGGAGCCGGCCGTCCTCTGTGACGAACACGACGCCCTCCGCGTCGATCTCCAGGCGCTGGTCCAGCGTCGAGGACCAGGACGGGCCGAACCACCGGCCCAGGCGGTAGCCGGACTCGGCCCGCCGGGTGAGGAGGAGCGGCAGCACGCCGGGGAGGGCGACGTCCGTCTGCGGCAGGTACATCTTGCCGGTGGCCACGTCGACCGGGTCGCCGCAGCTCTTGGTGCTGTTCTCGTCGTGCGAGTGCCGCGCCGGGTTGCGATTGACCGTGGCGCGGGCCGACTTCCCCGCCGCGCCCTCCGCTCCCGCCCGCGCCTCCCGGGCCGCCGCGGCCTGTGCCGCCTGGCGGGCCAGGCCCGCTTCCGCGGCGTCCTTCGCCAGCCCCGCCTCCATGCCGATGCCGTCGGTGCCGAAGAACTGGGGAATCATGCGGCCGCCGAACTCCGACGGGTCCTTGCGGAACTCGTCGTACATGGTCTTCGCGGTGCGTTCGGGGGTGGGCACCGCTGGAGACCAGGCCGGAGAGCGTCATGCTGACGTTCTGGAGGTAGGCGGCCGGGTGGGTGACGTTGTAGGGGTCGGCGGGGTCCAGGCCGCGGACGAAGTCGACCAGGCCGGCCGTGCCCTTGAGGGCGCCGCCCGTGACGTGGGTGAGTTCGGTGGCGGTGGACCGGAAACCGTCGCTGAGGTCGTGCTCGACGCGTTGCAGGGGCGGTGGTTCGGCGGGGGCGTGGGCCAGGGCCGCCCTGACCTTGCCCTGGGCTTCGGAGGCAGCGGTGTTGCGCTGCTTGCGGGCCTCGGCGAGCTTGTGGTGCGCGGCCCGGACATCCGCCTTGCCCGGGTCGTGGAACGGGCCGGGTCCGGGGCCGGGATCCCCGTCCGTCTCAGCCTTGGCCTTGTACGACTCGGCCTTGTGCCGGTAGGTCTCGAACGCCGCCCTGGACGCCTTCACGCCCTTGTCGTAGAGCTCTACGGCCTCCCTGGCCTGCCCCTGCGCCCACTGGACGGTGTCGGCGTACGCCTCCAGCGCCCCGGCCGCCGCCTTGCACGCCTCGGCGGCCCGCGCCCACTTGGCGGGGTGGACGCCGAACTTCTCGCGGAAGGCGTCGCCGCCCTCGCCCTTCCAGCCGGAGGAGTCGACCTTCCTCAGTCCCCGGCCGACCTTGTCGAACGCGCCATGGAAGTCCCGCAGGTGCTTGGCGCTCCCGCGGATCTTCGCCGGGCTGCCGTGGACGAGTTCGTTCGCCTCGTCGCTCTCGCCGAGCCGCTGCTCACCCGGGGTCGCGCCCAGGCCGGAGGCGATGCCGTCGCCCCAGTCCTCCACCACGTCGGCCCACTTGTGCGCACCGAGGCGGTCCAGGCCCTCACCGACCTTGTCGGTGGTGTAGTCGACGCCCTTGCCGAGGAGCTTCTTGCCGTCGTCGACGAGGTGCTCGCCGCCGCTGAGCAGTGAGTCGGTGATGTCTCCGATGCCCATCAGCCCGCACCGCCCCGCTGTTCGGCGGCGGCCTCGGCACGGGCCTCGGGGGAAGGGGCCGAGGGTGTCGTCCAGGATCCGGTCGTACCGGTCGTCCGGGATGCCGAACGTCTCGTGCAGGTCGGCCGGGTTCAGGCCCGGCGGAGCGACGGTGTGCGAGGTCATCACGTCGCGTCCGGCGTCCTTCCAGCCCTGCGCGCTGTTGATCCCGGCCCGTACGAAGGACTCCTTGCTGTAGTCGACGTCACCGCCGAACGCACCGGATTGGACGATGTCACCCCAGCCCGTCTTCTCCACGTCCTCCTCGGAGGCGTACGGATTGCCGACGGCCGCGTTGGCGACGACCTTGAAGGCGCCCTCGACGTACCGGTCGTTCTCGTAGTACGTGCCCGCCGCCAGGCCCGTCTTCATCGCGAAGCCGTTCCCCTCGTCGACCAGCGAGCGCACGCCCCACTCCCAGCGCTCGCAGAACGACTTGAAATCCCCCGTCAGCCCCTCGTGCCCCAGTTCCAGCCCGGTCAGCGCGATCTCGCAGAAGCCGCGTCCGGCCCCGGCCTGCCCGACCATGCCCAGCTCCTTCAGCTCGCCCAGGGCGTCGGTCAGCCCCTTGGCGATCAGGTCGAGGCCGTCGGCCCTCAGGTCCTTGCCGCTGTCGGTCACTGTCCGTCCCCCGTCCCGCCGTCCACGTCCACCGCCACCCTGTCCGGCACGACCCCGCGGACCGGGGGGAACACCGTCCCGTCCGCACCGTCCGCGCAGTCCAGCGCCACCCCGCACGGAACCCCCGTCGCCGGCACGGCCGCGTCCAGCAGGCGGGCGCCCAGCCACCGCTGGTACGGCCACTCCCGGTCGCCCTCGCCCCGGGCCAGCGCGAAGCGGGCCAGGGCCCGTTCGTCCGAGAAGGCGTAGAACCAGCGGACACCGCCGAGGTCCGCGGTCAGCGGGCTTCCGTCCGCGGCGTCGAGGGGGACGAGTACGGCCGTACGCCGGAACTCGCCCAGCAGGGCGGCGAACGCGCGGCGCCCGCGCGCGACGGCTTCGGCGGCAGGCCCCTCGGACGCCTCCGGGGCTGTGGTCCGCTCCTGGTCGGAAGCGGTCGGTTCCGCGTAGTCGTACAGCCGTGACCTGCGGGCATGCGCCGCCGCGTCGGCGTCTCCCCCGTGCTCAGCCATGTCCGGGATCATCACATTCGGACATCGGCGACCGCAACGCGATACGGGCCCGACCGGTCAGGTCCGGCCAGCCGCAGCGTGCCTCCCGGTACGCGACAGCGCCCGGACCGTGGGGGGTCCGGGCGCCGGTCTCGTCGTGCGGGTCAGGTCACGGCATGGCGTGCACGTGCGCCCCCACCGAGTTGGACCAGGCGTTGCCGGACGCCGCGTCCCAGTTCGTGGACCAGGTCATCGCGCCGCGCAGGTCGGGGTAGGTCCTGGACGGCTTGAAGGTGCCGCAGCCCGTGCCCTTGGCCAGGCAGTCCAGGGCGTTGTCGACCACCGTCGGGGAGACGTAGCCGCTGCCCGCGCCACTCGGTGACGCAGGCAGACCGAGGCCCACCTGGGACGGGGCGAGGCCGCCCTGCAGTTGGATGCAGGCCAGCGCGGTGAGGAAGTCGACGGAACCCTGGCTGTAGACCTTGCCGTCGCAGCCCAGCATGGAACCGCTGTTGTAGTACTGCATGTTGACGACCGTGAGGATGTCCTTCACGTTCAGGGCCGTCTGGAAGTAGGCCGCGGACGTCGACTGCATGTCGATCGTCTGCGGGGCCATCGTGAGGATCAGGGACGAGCCCGCCTTCGACGACAGGGCGCGCAGCGCCTGCGTCATGTAGGTCGCGTTGAGGCCGTTCTCCAGGTCGATGTCGACGCCGTCGAAGCCGTACGTCTGCATCAGCGAGTGGACGGAGTTGGCGAAGTTCGTCGCCGAGGCGGCGTCGCTCACCGACACGGAGCCCTTCTCGCCGCCGATCGAGATGATGACCTTCTTGCCGGCCGCCTGCTTGGCCTTGATGTCCGCCTTGAACTGGTCGACCGTGTAGCCGCCGAGGCCGGCCGAGTCCAGGCTGAAGGACACGGCTCCCGGCGTCGAGGTCGCGTCCGCGAAGGCGACGGCGATGATGTCGTAGGCGGAGGGCACGTCGGACAGCTTCTGGACGGTCGCGCCGTTGTTGAAGTTCTGCCAGTAGCCGGTGACCGCGTGCTTGGGGAGGGTGCCGCCTCCGCCACCGCCCGTGCCGGCGGACGTCGTGCCCGTGACCGACGCCGACTTGGCGGACTCGCCCGCCGCGTTGGTCGCCGTGACCTGGAAGGTGTGGGCCGTCGAGGCGGACAGGCCGGTGATCACCGCGGACGTGCCGGTCACCGCCGTCACCTTGGTGCCGTTGCGGTAGACGTTGTAGCCCGTCGCGCCCGACACCGTGGACCAGGACAGCGACACCGAGGAGGACGTCGTGCCGGTCACGGAGAGGCCGCCCGGCGCCGCCGGGACCGTCGGAGCGGGGTCGCTGCCGCCGCCACCGCCGCCGTCGGGGCCGTACACCGAGACGTCGTCGGCGTAGTAGGCCGCCTGGCCGTACCAGCCGTGGGTGTAGACGGTGACGGACGTCGTCGACGCGCCGGTCGTGAACGTCGTCGAAAGCTGCTTCCAGGAGGAGGAGTCGGGGGTCCAGGTGGAGACGTCCGTGGTGCCCGTGCCCGTCACGCCCAGGTAGGAGTAGCCGCCCTGCACCCATGCGCTCAGCGTGTACGTCGAGTCGGGCTTCACCGCCACCGGCTGGGTGCACTGCGCGTTGTCCTGGCCGGCCGGGCTCGCCTTGAGGGCTGCGGAACCGCCGTGGGCGGGGGAGGCGACGGTCGTACCGCTGCCCGCCGTACAGGTCCAGTTGGTCAGGCCCGACTCGAAGCCGGCGTTCTTGACGTTGTTGACGTCCGCCGCGGAGGCCGGGGTGGCGGCGAGGCCCGCGACCGAGAGGGCGAGGGCGGTGGCGGCGGACCACGTCGCGAGCCGCCGTCCGCGGGGTCTGGGTATGCCTGGTGCGCGGTCCACAGGGAGCCTCCGGTGGGGAGTTGGCGGGGAGAGGGGGAGAGCACGGTGGCCACCGCTCGCCACCAAGTTGGTCCAGACCAATCCGGGTGTCAAGGGGTCGAGGCTGAACCCGTTTCCGGCCGGGGGCTCAACCTGTACCGGTTTGATCGGACTTGCGCCGGGAGACTTCCACACCGGCTCCACAAACGCTGTTCTCCGGCCATACGCCCGTGGATACAGTGCTCAGGTAGTCACGCAATGAAGTCGTCCGGCGCACGGGAGTCACACCGGTGGGCCGGAGGGTGTGAAGAGCGGGGAGCTGCGCGTGCCAACTGCCATCGCCGTGACCAGTGCCGACATGGCACTGCCGGCGCAGGACGAACGGACCATGCCCGCCGCCGTGCTCAGCGGCCTCGACGACAAGCCGCTGGACCACGCGCTCACCGAACTCCACACCCTCACCGAGCAGTACGGCCATGTCGTCGTCGTCTGCTCGCAGGCCACCCCGGAACCGGTCGTACGGCGGCTGTACACCCTGCGCTCGCTGCTGGAGAGCGACCGCATCGCCCTGTTCCGGCCCGGGCTGCCGCCCCTCGGGGTCGCCGTCCTGGCCCGGCAGCTACGCCAGCTCGCCTCCTGCGACCTGAGCCCGGGCGTGCTCGCCTCCGCCGGACGGCTGCTCACCCACTACCTCCACGCCGGCGCCGTCCTCGGCTCCGTCGCCAAGCTGGACCGGGTGCCCGTCGGACTCAAGGCGCACGCCCGGTCCTGGATGCCCGGAAGCCAGTTCGCGGTCGTCGCCCACCCCGAGCCCCAGCTCGTCAAGGTCGCCCCCGGCGCCACCCTCGACGGACCCGAGTTCGGCACCTGGATGCTGCTCGCCAAGGGGCAGTTGCAGAGCGACTGGGCCGCCGGGCTCGGCACGGCGTGGAACGTGCACGGGCTGCGCGAGACCCCGCTGCCCGCCGAGTCCCCGGTGTGGTGGGGGACCGGCCGCCTGGTCGAGTTCTGCAGCTACCTGGCCGACCTCTCCGTCCTCTACCAACTCGTCACCTCCGTGCGCCGGACGAGCTGCCACTGGTGCGGCATGGACGTCATCGGCGACCGCTGCGTCTTCTGCTCCGCCACCCCGCCCGCCCACGAGCCGCCCCGCGCACCGGACCGGCGGACGCCCGCCTGACCGGCCCGGACACCGCCCTCACATCCCGCTCGACCGATTCCCCCCAATGAGGTTGCACGGTTCATGAACTCCCGTCAGCGCCGCGGCGTGATACTCCTGATCCTGTCGGTCCTGTGCGCTCTCGGCGCGTTCGCCGGCGTGCTCTCCGTCGTCCACGACGCGAACTCCAAGGTCGGGCCCGAGGTCACCGCCTACCGGGTCAGGTCCGAGGTGAAGCCGTACACCACGCTGGACACGGGCCAGTTCCAGCGGATCCGGATGCCCAGGCGGTGGCTGTCCGACAACGCCGTCACCGACCTCCGCGGGCTCCGCGGCAAGATCGCCGTGACCACGCTGCACCCCGGCTCGCTGCTCCAGACCGACATGATCGTGGACCGGCCCGCCCTCCGGCCCGGCCAGCAGGAGGTCGCCATCATGATCGACGCGGCGACCGGCGTCGCCGGCAAGATCACCCCCGGGTCACGCGTCAACGTCTACGCCACCTTCGAGGGCAAGAAGGAGGGCGATCCCGACCAGTCGAAGATCATCGTCACGAACGCGCGGGTCCTCGACGTCGGCCAGATCACCGCCCTCGACCCCGACCGCGACAAGAACCAGCAGCCCACCGAAGCCGTCCCCATCACCTTCGCGCTGTCCACCGTCGACGCCCAGCGCGTCACCTACGCCGAGTCCTTCGCCCAGCGCGTCCGGCTCGCGCTCGTGGCACCCGGCAGCGAGACGAGCGTCCCCGACAAGGACCGCACCTACGAACTCGCGACGGACAAGTGAGAGGCGGCCATGCCCACCAGGATCCTCCCGGCCGGCGCGGACCCGGACGCCGTCCGCTCCCTCACCACCCTGCTCAGCCAGCTCCCCGACGCCGAACCACAGCCCCCGGCCGGTGACTCCACCGAGCTGGTCGACACCCTCGCCCGGCTCGCCGCCGAATCGGTCGGGGAACTCCCGGAAGTCGTCGTCGTCCACGAACGCATCGGCCCGGTACCGGCTCTGGAGCTGGTCCGGGAGATCGCCCTGCGCTTCCCGGCCGTCGGCGTCGTCCTCGTCACCACCGACGCGAGCCCCGGCCTGTTCGCCGCCGCCATGGACGCCGGCGCCCGCGGCCTGGTCGCGCTCCCGCTGTCGTACGAGGAACTCGCCGGCCGCGTCCAGGCCGTCGCCCAGTGGTCGACGGGCGTACGCCGTCATCTCGGCCACGGCGCCGACGTGACCGGCGGGGCCGGCGGCACGGTCGTGACGGTCAGCGGCGCCAAGGGCGGCACCGGCGCCACCCTCACCGCCGTCCAGCTCGCCCTCGCCGCCCAGGCCTCCGGCCGTGCCACCGTGCTCGTCGACCTCGACCTCCAGACCGGCGACATCGCCTCCTACCTGGACATCCAGTTCCGGCGCTCCGTGGTCGACCTGGCCGCCATCACCGACATCTCGCCGCGCGTCCTCGCCGACGCCGTCTTCCGCCACGACACCGGCCTAACCCTGCTCCTCGCCCCCGGCGAGGGCGAACGCGGCGAGGAGGTCACCGACCGCGCCGCCCGCCAGATCGTCAGCGCCCTGCGCGCCCGCTACGAGATCGTCGTGGTCGACTGCGGCTCCCAGCTCAGCGGCGCGGGCGCGGTGGCCGTCGAGACGGCCGACACCGCGCTGCTGGTGACCACCCCGGACGTCATCGCCGTACGCGCCGCCAAACGGACCGTACGGATGTGGGACCGGCTCCAGATCCGCAAGGCCGAGGAGACGACCGTCGTCGTCAACCGGAACGCGCGGACCACGGAGATCCAGCCCGCCCTGATCCAGCGCATCACCGGCACGGCCCTCGCCCGCACCGCCGTCCCCGCCAACTTCAGGGAACTGCAAGGGGTCGTGGACGCCGGACGGCTCCACGAGCTGGACGGCAGAAGCACGGTGAAGCAGGCGCTGTGGGCGCTCGCGGGGGAGCTGGGGCTGGTGAAGGCGGGCGAGGGCACCCACCGCGGCACGGGCCGCGGGGCGGCCGGACTACGGCGGCGGAAGGAGTGAGCGGCCCATGAGACGGGGTGGAGACCGCGGGGACCGGCGGGGTCGAGATCGCGCAGGTCCCAAAGGCCGCGGGGACCGCGGACAGGTCAGTGTCGAGTTCCTGGGGATGACGCCGCTGATCGTCCTGACGCTGGTGCTCGTGTGGCAGGCCGTGCTCGTGGGGTACACCTTCACGCTCGCCGGGAATGCTGCGGACGAGGCGGCGCGGGCGGGAACGGCGGCACCGCGGGGCGGCGCGCGGCAGGCGGCCTGCTCGGCGGCTGGGCTGAAGCACCTGTCGGCGGCATGGAAGGGGAGTGCCGAAGTGGACTGCAACCCGAGCGGCTATGTGACGGCCCGGGTCACGCTGCACGTACCCGTCCTCTTCCCCGGCCTGATCGACTTCCCGGTCGAGGTCAGGGGCCACGCCGGGGCCGTCGAGGAGGTGAAGCGCTGAGATGTCGTACCGGCGCACACGACGGGACGCGGGCCAAGTGGCCATCGAGTACCTGGGGTTCGTCCCGGTCCTGCTGATCGTGGCCATGGCGGGCATCCAGATCGGAGCCGTCGCCTACGCCGCCGAGCAGGCCGGTACGGCCGCCCGGGCCGGGGCGCGGGCGGCGTCCCTGGGGCAGGACGCCCAGCAGGCGTGCGCGCAGGCGGTCAGCGGCGCGCTCTCGGTGGCGTGCGGCCCGGACGGTGGCGGCGCCGGCTCGGTGACGGTCACCGCCACCGTGTCCGTCCCGCAGATCGTCCCCGGCTGGCACTTCGACCCCGCCCGGAAGTCCGCCACCATGCCGCTCGACCACCAGGCGAGGAGCAGCACCCCATGAGCCTGCGGGCACGCATCAACACTCCCGAGGACCACGGCAGCCGGGGCGGGGACGGGCACCTGGTCGCCTCCTACCGGGCCAAACTCCTGGAGGAGATCGACCTCGCCGAGATGAGTTCGCTGGCCGCCGCCGAACGCCGGGCCCGGCTGGAACGCGTCCTCGGGCACATCATCAGCCGCGAGGGCCCGGTCCTGTCGACCGTCGAGCGAACCCAGCTCATCCGCCGGGTCGTGGACGAGGCGCTCGGCCTCGGCATCCTCGAACCGCTCCTGGAGGACACGTCGGTCACCGAGATCATGGTCAACGGCCCCGACGCGATCTTCGTGGAACGCGGCGGCCGGGTCGAACAGCTTCCGCTCCGCTTCGTCTCCACCGACCAGTTGATGCAGACCATCGAACGGATCGTGTCGACGGTCAACCGCCGCGTGGACGAGTCCAACCCGATGGTGGACGCCCGTCTGCCCTCCGGCGAACGCGTCAACGTCATCATCCCGCCGCTGTCCCTGACCGGCCCCATCCTCACCATCCGCCGCTTCCCCCGTTCGTTCACCCTCCAGGAGCTGATCGGCTTCGGCTCGCTCGACGAACACATGGTGTACCTGCTGGCCGGGCTGGTGCAGGCCAAGTTCAACATCATCGTCTCCGGCGCGACCGGCACCGGGAAGACCACCCTGCTCAACTCCCTGTCCGGGCTGATCCCGCCGCACGAACGCATCATCACCATCGAGGACTCCGCCGAACTGCAGCTCCAGCAGACCCACGTGGTCCGTCTGGAGTCCCGCCCGCCGAACGTGGAGGGCAAGGGGCAGATCACCATCCGCGACCTGGTCCGCAACTCCCTGCGCATGCGCCCCGACCGGATCGTGGTCGGCGAGGTCCGCGGCGGCGAGTCCCTGGACATGCTCCAGGCGATGTCGACGGGCCACGACGGCTCCCTGGCCACCGTGCACGCGAACAGCGCCGAGGACGCCCTCACCCGGCTCCAGACCCTGGCCTCCATGTCCGACGTCGAGGTCCCCTTCGTCGCCCTGCACGACCAGATCAACAGCGCCGTCGACGTCATCGTCCAGCTCACCCGGTTCGCCGACGGCGCCCGCCGCATCACCGAGATCGCGCTGCTCGACAGCCACGGCGGAGAGCCGTACCGGCTGGCCACGGTCGCCCGGTTCGACGCCCGGCCCATGACGTCCGACGGCCGTGTCCACGGCACCTTCCAGTACTTCCCGCTGCCCCGCCGCACCGCCGACCGCCTCTACATGGCGAGCCAGCCCGTCCCGCAGGCCTTCGGCGTCGCCCACCGCGCGGACCAGCTCGCGACCCGAGAAGCCAGGTAGGACCATGGAACTGCACACCCTCGTCCAGCTCACCACCGGCGTGACGCTGCTGACCTGCGTCCTGGCGGTGGCCGGCGTCTACACGTACGCCTCGGGCCGGGCCCGGCGCGCCGCCCTCGCCGACCGCCTCGCCCACACCGGCGCGCCCCCGGCGACCGGCCGCCGGCGCCACTTCCGCGACCTGGACCGGCGGCTGCGCCGCACCCGCCCCGGCCGCCGGCTCGAACTGCGCCTCGCGGCGACCGGCCTCGACGTCACACCGGGCGAGTTCTTCGTCGGCGTCCTCTTCACGGTCGCCGCGCTCTGGCTGCTCGGCCAGGCCACCCTGGCCCCCTTCTTCGGCCCCCTCGCCGGACTCCTCGGCATCTGGGCGGCCGTCCAGTTCCTCAACTGGCAGCGCCGCAAACGCATCGAACGCTTCATCGGCCAACTCCCCGAACTCGCCCGCATCCTGGCCAACGCCACCCAGGCCGGCCTCGCCCTGCGCACCGCGATCGGCATGGCGGCGGAGGAACTGGAGGCCCCGGCGGGCGAGGAACTCGCCAAGGTCGCCGACCAGCTAGCCATCGGCCACTCGCTCGACGACGCCCTCGGTGAACTCGCCGACCGGCTGCCCTCGCGCGAACTGGTCGTCCTGGTCACCACCCTCGTCCTGTCCAACCGGGCGGGCGGGCAGGTGGTCTCCGCCCTGCGCAACCTCACCGACACCCTGGAGGAACGCAAGGAGACCCGGCGCGAGATCCGCACCCAGCTCTCCCAGGTGACCATGACCTCGTACGCCGTCCCCGTCCTCGGGATCGGCGCGCTGTTCCTGATGAACGGCGTCAAGGACGGCGCCCTGGACCGCATGACCGGCTCACCGCTCGGCCAGGCCAGTGTGGTCATCGCGTTCGCCATGTACGCCGTCGGTTTCGTCCTCATCCGGCGCATGAGCCGGATCGACGTGTGAGGAAGGCACCATGGCACTCCTGCTCGCCCTGCTGACGGGCCTCGGCGTCTGGGGCGCCTTCGCGGGCCTGCGCATGTACCGCGCCGACGCCCGGCTGCCCGCCGACCTCGCCGTCGCCCTCGAGGTCGGCGCCACCCGCACCGGCGCGGTGGGTTCGGCCGTCGACCGGATGGGCATGCGCTACGCCCCCACGGTCCTGCGGCTCATGGGCCCGCGACGCGTGGCCGGATACCGCCGCAGGATCGACCTGGCGGGCAACCCCGGCGGCCTGACCATCGACCGCTACGCCGCCCGCCGCGCGGTCTACGGCGCCCTGGGCGGCGTGGGCTTCCTGGTCTTCCTCCTGCGCGGCCAGTGGTTCGTGGCCCTGCTCCTGCTGGCCTTCGGCGCGTTCTGGACGGAGGTCGGCATCTGGTCGGCGATCCGGGTCCGCCGGGACGTCATCGAGCGCACGCTGCCCGACTTCCTGGACGTCCTCGCGGTGGTGGTCAGCGCGGGGCTCGGCTTCCGCCAGGCCCTGGAGCGGGTCGCCGCCCGCTACGAGGGCCCGTGGGCCGACGAACTGCGCATCACCCTGCGCCAGATGGACCTCGGCATGAGCCGCCGCCAGGCCTTCACGGAACTGCGGCGCAGGAACGACTCCGAACAGGTGGCCATGTTCGTCACCGCACTCCAGCAGGGCGAGGAACTGGGCGCCCCGATCGTGGACACCCTGGTCTCCCTGGCCAGGGACATGCGCCGCACCGACGCCCAGAACGCCCGCCGCAAGGCCGCGCGCGCGGTGCCCAAGGCCACGCTGATGATCACCACGTTCATGGTCCCGGCCACGATGCTCCTGCTGGGCGCGGGCCTGCTGCTGGGCTCCGGGGTGGACTTCGGCTCACTCACGGGGAAGTGAGGCCGGCCATGACGGTGACACTGCCCGGCCGCAGCGGCCGCACCGGCACAGGCGCCGCCGCAACCTGGCGCCGCTTCACCCACCGCGCCAAGGGGACGACCGGGGGAGCGGGGGCCCCAGGGGGTGGGGCGGCGCCGGACGAGGGGCTCGGGGGCGCGGCGTCGGGAGGTGCGGCGTTCGAGGGTGCGGCGTCGGAAGGTGCGGCGTTCGAGGGTGCGGTGGGGGGCTCGCCGGGGCCGGCAGTCGTACCCGCCGAGCCGTCCGAGAAGCTTCAGATCCGTGCCCTGCAAGCCCTGTGCCGGCAGGTCTTCGGCTTCCGCCTGGCGATGACCGTCCTGTCGGCCCCCGCCGCCCTCCTCAACGCCGCCCCCGGCCTGGGCGCCCGCCTGGTCGGCGCGGCCGTCGTCGTCACCTTCATGGTGTCCTACGTCCTCTTCCGCGACTGGGAACGCTTCGGCCCCCTCCTCCTGCGCCACCCCAGCCTCCTCGCCGCCGACACCCTCTGCGGCGCCTTCCTCCTCGTCTCGGCTGGCCCGGACACCACCCTCGCCTACGTCAGCGTCTGCACCCCGCTCCTGGCCGGCCTGGTCTACGGCTGGCGCGGCGCGGCCGGCTTCGCCTCCCTCGAAGCCCTGATCCTGCTCCTGGTCCACACCACCCTGAAGGCCGGCCGGCACGCCCCCGTCGCCGAGGCACTCCTCCTGCCCGGCCTGTGCGTCATCACCGGTGCGATGGGCTCCACCCTGCGCGGCCTGATGCTCCGCTTCGGCGCCGCGACCCAGGCCCTGACGACGGTGCAGGCCCGCCTCGCGGCGACGGAGGCGGTGAGCGCGGAACGCGCCCGGCTGGCCCGCGAGATGCACGACTCCGTGGCGAAGACCCTGTACGGCGTGGCCCTCGCGGCGGACGGCCTGGCGGTCACGGCCGCGACGCGGACGCCCGACCCGGCCCGCATCAGGGAACAGGCGGACCTGGTGTCCCGCTCGGCGCGCAGAGCGGCGGCCGAATCCCGGGAACTGCTGACGGACCTGCGGCGGCACCAGCCGGACCCGACGGTCCCCCTCCTCCTGTGGCACGCCCTGTCCGACCACGCGCGGGCCTTCACCACCCGCACCGGCCTGCGGGTGACATGCCACTGGTCCGAGGACGCCGCCGCCCTGCCGTCCCTGCCCACCGCGCTCACCCGGCCCGTCCTCGCCATCGCCACGGAAGCCCTGGAGAACGCCCACCGCCATGCGTCCGCGACCCGGGTGGACATCCGGGCCACGGTCCACGACGGTCTGCTGCGCCTCACGATTCATGACGACGGCACCGGCCTCCCGCCCGGCACGACCCTGCAACGGCTGCGGGACGGCGGCCACTTCGGCCTCCTCGGGATGGTCGAACGGGCCGCGCAGGCGGGTGCCCGCATCCGGATCGGGCGGGGCGGCCACGAAGGCGGCACGGAGGTACGCCTGGACCTCCGCCTGCCGGCAGCCGACCCCGTACCCCAGGAAGCCTGAGAGGAGGCACCATGCGGGCCTCGCACAGCGAACCCCGGCCGGGCTTCCCGCCGTCGGCGCCGGCCCCACCGCCGCTGCGGCTGCTGATCGCCGACGACAACCCCGTGGTCCGCGCGGGACTGACGGCCCTGCTGTCGGACCGCCCGGACACGACGGTGGTGGCGGAGGCGACGGACGGCCGCGAGGCGTACGAGGCGGCGCTGCGGCACCGGCCGGACGTCATCCTCCTCGACGTCCGGATGCCCGGAGTCGACGGAATCTCGGCGTTGCCCCACCTGGCACGGCTGGCCCCCGTCATGATGCTCACCTACAGCCACGAGACGGAGACCGTACGGGAGGCGCTGCGGCTGGGAGCGGGGGGATACCTGGTGCACGGCGAGTTCACGACGGAGCAGTTGGTGCGGGCGGTACGGGACGTACGGGAGGGACGGCCGCATGTCACACCGGGTGCGGCACGCGCCCTCCTTACCGGCCTCAGCGAAGATGCACCAGCACATCACACCGGGCAACCTCCCCCGGAACTAACCAATTTCTCGACCGAATCGCTTTCGCAGTTGCAATGCCCTGTGGGACAGTCGTTCCGACCGCGGTTCCGGCTGAGTACGAGGGAGGCGGAGATCATGGACCTCATCGCGTCCGGCATGACCAACCAGCAGATCGCCGCCGCCTGCTTCATCAGCGAGAAGACGGTCAAGAACCACATCAACCACATCTTCGCCAAGCTCCACAGCACCACGCGCTCCCAGGCGACGGCGAAGTGGCTGGGGGTGTCCTGACATGACCAGCCGGCCGAACACCCCCCACGGCAATTGGGCCCACCCCTGGGCCCTGGGACCCTCCGACCGGCCGGGCGTCGCACCGTACGCTGCCGGCATCCGAGGCCCAGTTGGAGGGGAAAACCGTGAGCAGATGGTTCCACACCACCGTCGCGTACCTGCGCTCCCGTGCGGCCCGCGACGACCGGGGGCAGACCGCGGTGGAGTACCTCGGCATCATCGCCGTGGTCGTGGCGATCGTGCTGGCGATCACGGGTACGAGCATCGGTCAGTCGATCTACGACGCGATCACCCAGAAGATCGCCCAGGTCACCGGCGGCTGACTCCTCCACGACACGACGCAGGGCAGGCCTTCCCCATCTACCTCACGGTGGTGGCAGGCCTGCTCTTTCTTGCTCTGGCCTACCTCGCGGTCGGTCAGGGCGCGGTCAACCGGAGCGGTGCCCAGACGGCCGCCGACGCGGCAGCGCTCGCGGCGGCCCAGAACGCCCGTGCCCAGCTCACGGACGACTGGGTGCAGGTGCTGTCCGACCCGGCGAAGTGGCAGGACGTCTTCGACGGCAGGGCAGCGATCGACGACCCGTGCTGGCGGGCCGGACAGCTCGCCGCGCAGAACGATGCCCGTCTGAGCGCCTGTCAGTCACCGGAGTCGCTGACGTACGAGGTCGACGTGGAGACCAACAGGTCCGTCGGCCGTTCCGTCGTACCCGGAACCGAGGACTTCAGGTCCACGGCGTCCGCAACCGCCGTGGTGGATCCGCTCTGTACCTTCGAACCTCCCGACAAGGGGGGCAAGGGTGACGCGCTGCCCCGGCTCAGTTGCGACGGCAGAACCTGGGATCCGGACCCGGACGACCCAGCGGGACTCCCGAAGCCCGAAGACCTCTTCGACGTCCATCTGGGCCGACTGACAAGCGAACGATGAGTGACGAAGGAAGCGGAGCGATGAGCATTCGGTTGACTGCGAAGGTCCGCAGGGGGATGGTCGCATGGTCGGTCGCGGCCGGTCTGGCCGTCGGTGCGACCGGCTGCGGGGGAAGCGGCGGTCACGACGAGAAGCCGCACAGTTCGGCGTCCGCCTCCCAGGCGACCGGTTCCGGTCCGAGTGCCCAGGAGGGACAGTCGGACGAGCCGCTGGCCGAAGTGAAGGGTTCGGACGGTCTCCTTCTGCGCATCACCTCCGCACAACGTGACACGGGGGGCTTCGTCACCGTCAACGGCACTCTGAAGAACGACGGTGCCGGCAGCGTCGTCGTCCCCTCCGCCCTGAGCGGCAACGAGACCGAGATCCTCAGGAACGGCAGGTCTCTGGGCGGGGCCACGCTCATCGATCCCCGGGGCAAGAAGCGGTACTACGTCCTACGGGACACCGAGGGCCGTCCGCTGACGACCACAGGTTTCTCGACACTGAGGGCAGGCGACAGCCTGGCGGTCTTCATGCAGTTCCCGGCACCCCCCGCGAACGCGACCGAGGTGGACTTCCAGTTGCCGACCTTCTCCTCCGCCACCATCAAGATCTCCGGGTGAGGCAGAAGTGACCACCACACCCCGTCTCGCGCTCACCGCCGCTGTCCTCCTGCTCACCGTGTATACGCACGGCGCGACAGCGGTCGCCGACGACGCCGGTCCCAGCACCCCTCCCGGCACCGCCCCCTCCCCCGCCGCCCCCGTGAAAGTCGACCCCACCGATCCGGATCTGAAGCTTCCGGAGGGGGCCACGCTGGCGCAGGCCAAGGTGCTGGACATCAAGTCGGTCGTGGAGGACCAGAGCGGGGACGAGCGGCGGGAGGACACCAACGCCGACGTGACCTTCGCCCTCCAGGCGGAGGTGCTGTTCGGCAAGGACAGCTCCGAACTCGGCGGTGAGGCGAAGGCCCGCGTCTCCGTCATCGTCGAGGAGATCAGGAAGCAGCACGCGACCCGCGTCCGAGTGTTCGGCTTCACCGACGACCTCGGCTCCTCGGCCCACGGCGACACCCTCTCCAGGCAGCGCGCCAACGCCGTACAGGCCGTCCTCGACCAGGACCTGAACGACCCGGCGGTCACCTTCGACGTCCGCGGCTACGGCGAGCAGTACCCCATCGCCGACAACTCCACCGAGGCCGGCCGGAAGAAGAACCGCCGGGTCGAGGTGTCCTTCCCGCGCACCCAGCAGTGAGCCCGCCCGTCCCTCAGAGCGCCTCCTCCGGCCCCCTCCCAAGCCCCCTCTCGCTCTCGCTCTCCACCTCCCTCTCCCTCTCCACCTCCACCCGCACCCCGGCCCGCAGCCCCCACCCCGCCATCGCCCCGGCCGCCGCCTCCAGCACGTGCCCGTGCCCGCAGGCGGGGCAGGCCCAGGCGGCCCGGGGGCATCGTGCGCACGGCCAGGACCGTCAGTCGGCGGTCCAGGTAGGCGACGTCGATCGGGATCCGCATCCCGAACGTGTGCACCCCGCTCGCCGGTGACAGCAGCAACGCCCCGTCGACCGAGTCCCGGCCCAGGAGACCCCGCGTCCGCGCCCGGTAGGAGGCTGCGATCTCCAGGGGGACGGGCGCGGCGAGTGCCTCCCCGGTCTCCGACCGCGGGACCAGCCACCCGCCCCCGTCCCGCCGCCACCCTGCCCGATCCCGGCCCCTGCCCCCGTCCGCGTCCCTGCCCCGCGCCTCACCCCTCGCCCTCTCGATGCCCCCGGCTCCCTCCCCGCTCTCGGCCCCGTCCGAGATGCCGGCCCGCTGCGCGTCCCCGGCCCCCTGAACGTCCCCGCCCATGTCCATGTCCCCACCCAAGCCCAGATCCCTGTCCATGCCCAGATCCCTGTCCATGCCCCGTCCTTCCCCCTCCGTCCTTCCCCCTCCGTTCTCCGCCCTCCGCGGGGAGCGGCGAGTCCCCCGGTGCGTAATTGCGTTGTCCTTTCCCGTCCTCCCCACTAGGAAGGGCCTCATGACTGCACTCGGTGTCGTGTTCCGTCCCCAGCTCCCGCCCGAGCGGTTGCGGGCCGTCGCCCGCCTCGCGGACGAGGTGGGGCTGGAGGAGGAGCTGTGGCTGTGGGAGGACTGTTTCCTGGAGGGCGGGGTGTCCATGGCCGCCGCCGCGCTCGCCTGGACCGAGCGGGTGCGGATCGGCATCGGCCTGTTGCCCGTGCCGCTCAGGAACGTGGCCGTCACCGCGATGGAGGCCGCAACCCTGGAGCGCCTGTTCCCCGGCCGGGCCGTCCTGACCGTGGGCCACGGGGTGCAGGACTGGATGGGGCAGGTCGGGGCCCGGGCCGACTCGCCGCTCGGTCTGCTCGGTGAACATCTCGACGCGCTGCGCGCCCTGTTGCGCGGGGAACGGGTGAGTGTGCGCGGCCGGTACGTCCGACTGGACGACGTCGCCCTCGACTGGCCCCCGCGGCGCCCGGTCGACGTACTCGCCGGCGGTACCGGCCCCCGTACGCTCCGGCTCTCCGGTGCGAAGGCCGACGGCACCCTCCTGACGGCCGCCACCTCCGTGGACGGCGTACGGCGGGCCCGACGGCTCGCCGAGGAGGGGCGGCGGGAGGCCGGGCGCGACGGCCACCACCGGGTCGTCGTCTACCTCCTGGCCGCCACGGGGGCGGGCGCCGACGCCCGGCTGCGCGCCGAACTCGCCGCCGAGGGGGTGGCGTCGGTACCGGACGTGGGGGTGGCGGGGGACGCCGCCGCGGTGGCCGGGGCCGTGCGGCGCCTCGCGGAGGCCGGAGCGGACACCGTCGTCCTCCAGCCGACCGCGGACGAGCCCGACCCGGAGGGCTTCGTGCGCTTCGCCGCCGAGGAGGTCCGGCCGCTGCTGCCGTGAACGGGAGCGTTGTCAGTGGCGGCTGTCACACTGCGCCGTATGAGCGACGTACACGACACGGTGGTCCTGCGCGACGTCCTGGACGAGGACCTGGAGGTCCTCTTCGCCTATGAGCACGACCCGGAAGCCGTCCGGCGTTCGACGTTCACCCCCCGGCCGCGGGACGACTTCCTCCGGCACTGGCGGGAGCGGGTGCTCCCGGACCCGGACTGCCTGGTGCGGACGGTCACGGCCGGCGGGGAGGTCGCCGGGAGCGTCGTGTCGTGGACCGTCGGCGGGCGCCGGTTCCTCGGGTACTGGCTCGGGCGGCCCTACTGGGGCCGCGGCATCGGCACCCGTGCCCTCGGCCTCTTCCTGGAGCTGGAGCGCGTACGTCCGCTGTACGCCGACCCGTTCTCCGGCAACGCCGCCTCCGTCCGGCTGCTGGAGAGACACGGCTTCGAGCGGGTCGGCACGGTCCGGCACGGGGAGCGGGAACACACGCTGCTGGCCCTCGGGGCGGCCGCCCCGACGACCTGAGGGACACCGCCGGCGGTTCGGATCTCGCAAGCCGGTCCGCCGGTGAGCCGGCACGCGGACCCGCGGCGGAACCGTCGGCTGACGGCGTCGCCCGGCGGGGGGATCCCCGGACGACGCACGGACACACCTCAAGATGGCGCAATCCTTACGAATGCACGTGCATTCGGCCGGATTCACCTGGGATTCCGTCGCGAATCGGCCTTACGTCACTGCTGAATGCAGCATTCCGTGGGCGCCGGGGCGTTGCCAGGTGATTCCGGAGAGTAGTTGTGGCGCGCCGATGCCCCACCATCACTTACGAAGGGTTTATGGTGGAAACCCCCCCTCGGGCCGGTCCGTCTCCCCCCCACGGACCGGCCCGTTCTTTCGTCCCCGTGCCGGAACCTCCCGGCGCGGGTCCGGCGTCCTCACCGACGGGGACCGCGCCGCGCGGCAGCGGCCCGCCCCGGCGGCCCCGCCCCGGCCCAGCCGCTCCGGCGGACGCGCCCGGCGGCGAAACCGTACGAACCCCACCCCCCAAGCCCCGGGCCGGAACCAGGCCTTCGGCAGGGGTAGGCTACGGCTCCGGCACCCCTGCTCCGCGCCCAACCCCCGGAGGGTCACGTGAACCTGCGCGACAAGCTGCGCGGCCTGCTCGTCAGGCTCTACGCACGCCGGGTGGAAGGCCACCTGGACCACGCTCAGGTGCCCAAGCACATCGGCGTCATCATGGACGGCAACCGCCGCTGGGCGAAGGCGAGCGGCTCCAGCACCGTCCACGGGCACCGGGCCGGTGCCGAGAAGATCGAGGAGTTCCTCGGCTGGTGCTCCGAGACCGACGTCGAGGTCGTCACCCTGTGGCTGCTGTCGACCGACAACTTCGACCGGCCGCGGGACGAGCTGGTCCCCCTGCTCGGCATCATCGAGGACGTCGTCCGCACCCTCGCCGCCGACGGCCGCTGGCGCGTCCACCACGTCGGCACCCTGGACCTGCTGCCCGCGGGCATGCAGCGCACCCTGAAGGAGGCCGAGGAGGCCACCGCCCACATCGACGGCATAGTCGTCAACGTGGCCATCGGCTACGGCGGCCGGCAGGAGATCGCCGACGCCGTGCGCTCCATGCTGCTCGACGCCCACGACAAGGGCGTGCCGATGGCGGAACTCGCCGACTCCGTCGACGTCGACATGATCGGCCGGCACCTGTACACCCGCGCCCAGCCCGACCCCGACCTGGTGATCCGCACCAGCGGTGAGCAGCGGCTGTCCGGATTCATGCTCTGGCAGACGGCGCACTCCGAGTACTACTTCTGCGAGGTCTTCTGGCCGGCCTTCCGCAAGGTCGACTTCCTGCGCGCCATGCGCGACTACGCCGCACGTCACCGCCGCTACGGCGGCTGACCCCCGGCCCCGCCCCGCCACCCGCCGGTGACGGGGCGTCGTCGTGTGCCCCGGTTGGGGCCGGCGTAAGCAGGAGTTCACCGTCGCGCTGTTGGCCGCATTTGCATGGCGGCGCGCGTTCGAGGGCATAGTCCAGACAGGTCGACACCCGAACCACGGGTGTCGGATCTCAGCGGGCGGCTCGGGGCCGTCCGCCCGGGAGGCCCCTTGCACCAGCCCGATCGTGCCCTGACGGCACGGACGAAGAGGCGGAGGGCCGGTCGCCGGCCCCACGCGGGGCGGTCATCGACCGGCATGGATCACTCCGCCCTGCCGGGCCGTATCTCCCCACCCTCCCCGCCTTCCCGGCACTGCTCCCACTCCGTCGCTCCCCGACCTCATCCGAGGGGGTACGTCCTTCCGTGGTGACCAGCACAAAGCGCCACAAGCCAGACCGGCGCACCTATGTCCTCGACACCAGCGTCCTGCTGGCCGACCCGAACGCTCTGACCCGCTTCGACGAGCACGAGGTCGTGCTCCCCATCGTGGTGGTCACGGAACTGGAGGCCAAGCGGCACCATCCCGAACTCGGCTACTTCGCCCGCCAGGCCCTGCGCCTGCTGGACGACTACCGGGTGAAGCACGGCCGCCTCGACGCCCCCATCCCGATCGGGGAACTCGGCGGGACGATCCGTGTCGAGCTGAACCACTCGGACCCCAGCGTGCTGCCCAGCGGCTACCGCCTGGGGGACAACGACTCCCGCATCCTCGCGGTCGCCCGCAACCTCCAGGCCGAGGGGTACGACGTCACCGTCGTGTCGAAGGACCTGCCGCTCAGGATCAAGGCATCCTCGGTCGGCCTCCTCGCCGAGGAGTACCGGGCCGAACTCGCCATCACGGAGAACTCCGGCTGGACCGGCATGTCCGAACTCACCCTCCCCGGTGAGCAGGTGGACATCCTCTTCGAGGAAGGGCACGTGTACGTCCCGGAGGCCGCCGACCTCCCCGTGCACACCGGACTGACCATCCAGTCCGAGCGCGGCAAGGCGCTCGGCAGGGTCACCGCCGACGGCAACATCCGCCTGGTGCGCGGGGACCGGGAGGCGTTCGGCATCAAGGGCCGCAGCGCCGAGCAGCGCATCGCGCTCGACCTGCTGCTCGACCCGGACGTCGGCATCCTGTCGATGGGCGGCCGGGCCGGCACCGGCAAGTCGGCGCTGGCGCTGTGCGCGGGCCTGGAGGCGGTCCTGGAGCGCCGCCAGCACCAGAAGGTGATGGTCTTCCGCCCGCTGTACGCGGTCGGCGGGCAGGAGCTGGGCTATCTGCCGGGCTCCGAGTCCGAGAAGATGAGCCCCTGGGCGCAGGCCGTCTTCGACACCCTCTCCGCGGTCACCAGCCGCGAGGTCATCGAGGAGGTCACCGCGCGCGGGATGCTCGAGGTGCTCCCGCTCACCCACATCCGCGGACGCTCGCTGCACGACGCGTTCGTGATCGTGGACGAGGCGCAGTCGCTCGAACGGAACGTGCTGCTGACCGTCCTGTCCCGGATCGGCGCCAACTCGCGGGTGGTGCTGACCCACGACGTGGCACAGCGGGACAACCTGCGCGTCGGCCGTTACGACGGTGTGGTCGCCGTGGTCGAGAAGCTGAAGGGGCACCCCCTCTTCGCGCACGTCACCCTCACGCGTTCCGAGAGGTCCCAGATCGCGGCGCTCGTGACCGAAATGCTGGAGGACGGTCACATCTGATCCGGTAACGCCCACTTGGCGCCGTCCGGCAAAGGCATAGGAGCCTAGCCGGGCGGCGCCTTCGTGTGTGGGGGTTTCCTGAAATCCCCGGGCGCAAACGGGATGTGAGCTTTCACACGCAGCACAGAATTGCCACCCGCCGTCGGGTTACGGCAGAGTCTCAGTCCTGTCAGGCCCCGCATACGGCACACGTGTACCCCCAGCGGTATGGCACAACAGCAGCACTTTCAACTCCATAACGACGCCGTATGCCGCCCGAGCACCACGCGGCGCTCCCTTCCGGGGAGTTGCCCACCGGGTCCGCGCCTCCCGTGACCCCGTAGTTGGGAGGCCAGTGTCAGGGGCACGATCGCGTCCGCCAGGGTCACCGAAGCGGACGGTGCTGGAAGGAAACCGTGTGAGCCGGATTTCGGTCCGGGGATTCGCAGTGGCCTCGGCCACCGCGGTCACCGCCGTCGGAAGCGTCGTCGGAGTTGCCTCGGGCAGCACCGCGCAGACCAACGACGCCGAGGCGACGGCAGCCGACGCGACGCTCCTCGCGGACATCCCCGCGTCTCAGCAGGCGCAGGTGCAGACCGCGTCCCTCACTCAGCAGGCCGACGCGCAGGCCATCGCCGCGGACACGAGCGCCAAGAAGGACGCCGAGGAAGCGGCCCGCAAGGCCGCCGCCGAGACGGCGATCGCGAAGAAGGAGGCCGCCGAGCAGGCGGTCAAGGCCGCCGAGAAGGAGGCCAAGGAGCGCGCCGAGACGAAGGCCGCGGCGGCGAGCCGCGACGACGTCCGCGACACTTCCTCCTTCCCGGTCCAGACCAGCTACAGCGCCGCGCAGATCCAGGCGATGGCGCGTCAGATGGTGGCCGGCGATCAGTTCCAGTGCTTCAGCAACATCGTGGACCACGAGTCGAGCTGGAACTACCAGGCGGTGAACGCCTCCTCCGGTGCCTACGGTCTCTTCCAGGCCCTGCCCGCCGGCAAGTACGCCTCCGCCGGTGCCGACTGGCGCACCAACCCGGCCACCCAGATCAAGTGGGGCCTCAACTACATGAACAGCAGCCGGTACGGCAGCCCTTGTGCGGCCTGGTCATTCTGGCAGGCCAATCACTGGTACTAGGCCGACCGGTACACGTTTGACCTCGCGCAGCCCCTCCCCGTCCTCGGGGGAGGGGCTTTCGCCCTGTACGGTCGTAGCGGAACGACTCCAGGCGGGAGTGGTGGCTAACACCCGGGGACGCGGGGGAAGAGGACGGGCATGTCGCGAGTACCAGGGTGGCTCGGCCGGCTCGGAGCCGGCCTCACCGAGATGAGCGAGCGCCTCGACGAGCGCCGCGCGGAGGTGGAGAAGGACGGCACCGGGCCCGCCCGGCGCAGGCGGGCCGAGGCGCCCGCCGAGGAGCCGGTTCCGCCCCCGCGCCGGCCCGTACCCCCGCCGGGCCCGCGCCCCGACCCGGCGCAGGCCGTGCCCTGGGGCGTGCGGGTCGCCGCCGAGGCCGGCTGGCGGCTGCTGGTGCTGGCCGGCACCCTGTGGGTGCTGATGCGGGTCATCAGCGCCATCCAGCTCGTGGTGTTCGCCTTCGTCATCGCCCTGCTGGTCACCGCGTTGCTCCAGCCGACGGTCGCCCGGCTCAGACGGCGCGGGGTGCCGCGCGGCCCGGCCACCGCGATGACCGCCGTCGCCGGCTTCGTCGTGATCGGCCTCATGGGCTGGTTCGTGACCTGGCAGGTCATGGAGAACATCGACACGCTCTCCACCCAGATACAGAGCGGCATCGACGACCTGCGCAACTGGCTGCTGAAGAGCCCGTTCCACGTCACCGACAAGCAGATCAACCAGATCGCCAAGAACCTCCGTGAGGCGATCGGCGCCAACGCCGACCAGATCACGTCCGCGGGCCTCGAGGGCGTCCAGGTCATCGTGGAGGCCCTCACCGGCATCCTGCTGGTGTTCTTCTCGACGCTGTTCCTGCTCTACGACGGCGAGCGCATCTGGCAGTGGTTCCTGAAGCTGGTGCCGTCCGCCGCCCGCCCGGGTGTGGCCGGCGCCGGCCCGCGCGCCTGGCGCACCCTGACCGCCTACGTGCGCGGCACGGTCCTGGTCGCCCTCATCGACGCCATCTTCATCGGCATCGGCATCTACTTCCTTAACGTGCCGATGGCCGTCCCGCTGGCCGTCTTCATCTTCCTGTTCTCGTTCATTCCGCTGGTGGGCGCGGTGGCCTCCGGCGCGCTCGCGGTGATCGTGGCGCTGGTGACCCAGGGTGTCTTCGCCGCCGTCATGACCCTCGTCGTGGTCCTCGCGGTCCAGCAGATCGAGGGGCACGTCCTCCAGCCGTTCATCCTCGGCCGCGCGGTCCGGGTCCATCCGCTGGCGGTCGTGCTGACCGTGGCGGCGGGCGGCATGGTGGCCGGCATCGGCGGCGCCGTGGTGGCCGTACCGCTGGTGGCGGTGACGAACGCGGTGGTCGGCTACCTGCGGACCTACGCCCAGGAGGTCCGGGACGGCCCGGCACCCGAGGACCGGCCCGACCGGCACGACCGGCACGACCGGCACGACGGGGTCGACGGGGCCCACGGGCCGGACGCGGCCCACGCGGCCGACGGGGAGCCCGGCGACGGGGTCGCCGATGTCACCCCCGAGGACATCGTCCTCGAAGACGCGGAGAACCCCGCCCACCGAGGGTGAGCGGGGTTCCGGTGAGCGGCTGTCCTACTCGGACAGCACCGCTTCCGCGTCGAGGGTGACGCCGACGGCCTGCACCACGGAGGCGATCTTGAACGCCTCCTGGATGGCCTCGCGCTCCACGCCGGCCTTGCGCAGCACCTGCTCGTGCGAGTCCAGGCACATGCCGCAGCCGTTGATCGCGGAGACCGCGAACGACCACAGCTCGAAGTCGACCTTCTCCACGCCCGGGTTGCCGATGACGTTCATCCGCAGGCCCGCGCGCAGGGTGCCGTACTCGTGGTCGGACAGCAGGTGCCGGGTGCGGTAGAAGACGTTGTTCATCGCCATCACCGCGGCGGCGGCCTTGGCGGCCGTGTACGCCTCGGGCGACAGGTTGGCCTTCGCCTCGGGCTCCAGCTCACGCAGCACGATCGGGGAGCGGGAGGCGATGGCGGTGGCCAGCACCGTGCCCCACAACTGCTGCGCGGGCAGGTCGGAGTTGCCGATGACCGAGCCCAGGTTCAGCTTCAGGTCCTTGGCGTAGTCCGGTACCCGGGACTTCAGGGAGTCGAGCGACATGGGTCACTCACCAGCCAGCAGCGCGACCGGGTCAAGGGTCTCCTCGCCCTTGCTCCAGTTGCACGGGCACAGCTCGTCGGTCTGGAGGGCGTCCAGGACCCGCAGGACCTCCTTGGGGTTACGCCCCACGGAACCGGCGGTGACCATCGTGAACTGGATCTCGTGGTTCGGGTCGACGATGAAGACGGCACGCTGCGCGAAGCCGTCCTCGCCCTCGATGCCCAGCGCGCGCATCAGTTCGTGCTTGGAGTCGGCCATCATCGGGAACGGCAGGTCGGTCAGGTCCGGGTGGTCCTTGCGCCACGCGTGGTGGACGAACTCGGAGTCACCGGAGAAGCCGAGGATCTGGGTGTCGCGGTCGGCGAACTCGTCGTTCAGCTTCCCGAACGCGGCGATCTCGGTCGGGCACACGAACGTGAAGTCCTTGGGCCACGCGAAGACGACCAGCCACTTGCCCTCGTAGGACTTGTGGTGGATCTGCTCGAACTCCTGACCCTTCTCCAGCGAGACGCAGGAGGTCAGTTCGAACTCGGGGAACTTGTCACCGACAGTGAGCACACGCTCTCCTTGCAGCGAAGAAACTTCCCTTTTGGGGCGTTTCTCATGGGTTGGACGCTATTGATGTTGGCACAGGGTGCATTGATTAGGGAAATAGCTACACTCGGTCGTGTTGATCGGAGGCGGCTATCAGTGACCATCAGTAACGGAACCAAGCGGAGGCAGCCCAGCCTGGCGCAGCTTCGGGCCTTCGCCGCCGTGGCGGAGCACCTGCACTTCCGGGACGCCGCGGCGGCCATCGGGATGAGCCAGCCCGCTCTGTCCGGCGCGGTCTCGGCGCTCGAGGAGACCCTCGGCGTGACCCTCCTCGAGCGTACGACCCGCAAGGTGCTGCTCTCACCGGCGGGGGAGCGACTCGCCGTACGGGCCAGGGCGGTGCTGGACGCGGTCGGGGCGCTGCTGGAGGAGGCCGAGGCGGTCCGGGCGCCGTTCACGGGGGTGCTGCGGCTCGGGGTGATCCCCACCGTCGCGCCGTACCTGCTGCCGGCCGTGCTGCGGCTCGTCCACGAGCGCTACCCGCACCTCGACCTCCAGGTGCACGAGGAGCAGACCGCCAGCCTCCTCGACGGCCTGCACTCCGGCCGGCTCGACCTGCTGCTGCTGGCCGTGCCGCTCGGCGTCCCCGGAGTCGTCGAACTGCCCCTCTTCGACGAGGACTTCGTGCTCGTCACCCCGCTCGACCACGCGCTCGGCGGCCGGGAGGGCATCCCGCGCGAGGCGCTGAGGGAGCTGAATCTGCTGCTCCTGGACGAGGGCCACTGCCTGCGTGACCAGGCCCTGGACATCTGCCGGGAGGCCGGCCGCGCGGACGCGCCGGTCACCACCACCGCGGCCGGACTGTCCACGCTGGTCCAGCTCGTGGCGGGCGGCCTGGGCTGCACCCTGCTGCCGCGCACCGCGCAGAAGCTGGAGACCACCCGCAGCAGCCAACTGCTGACCGGCTACTTCGCCGAGCCCGCCCCCAGCCGCCGCGTCGCCTTCGCGATGCGGGCCGGCGCGGCCCGCGCCGCCGAGTACGAGGAGCTGGCGGCGGCCCTGCGCGAGGCGCTGCGCGCCCTGCCGGTGCGGGTCGTGGACGGCGACGCCTGACACGCGTCAGGGCTCCTTACCGGGGAGGCGATTCCCCCGGGAAGGAGCTCTGACGCGTTCCGGTCCGCCTACTCCGTCCGCAGCCCCTCCGGCCGCATCAGCCGCACCAGCGGCGGCAGGCTCAGCACGGTGACCGTGAGGACCACGGCCGCGCCGACCCCGGTCATCGACAGCACGCTCGCCCAGTCGACGGACACCGGGGTGGCCGTCATCCTCAGCAGCACCGCGCCGAGGGCCAGGCCCACCCCCGAGGCCAGCAGCAGGCCCAGTGTGATGGGCACCGCCGTCTGCCACAGCACCGACAGGCCCAGCGTGCGGCGCCGGGTGCCGAAGGCGACCAGGGACGACAGCAGCTTGCGCCGCTCGCGCAACTGCTCCAACTGGGAGACCAGCAGGCTGGCCCCGATCAGCGCCAGCACACCGACCGCGCCGACGAACAGGCCGGTGCGCAGCGAGGTGTACTTCCGGGACTGCTGGGTCGAGGACCAGTGCCACGCGGTGCCGAGCGGGTCCACCCGCGCGGTCGTGTTCCGCACGTACTCCTCCGCGTCCGGCACAGAGGGGTCGATGCGGACGTAGACCTGGCTGTACAGCGTCGGCGTGGCCGAGGCGGGCAGGGCGGAGGGGGTGGCCAGCAGGCCGCCGACGCCCTGGTGCAGTGCGTCCTTGCGGACGGTGACCTGCGGCAGCCCGGCCGGCACCGTCCAGGGGATCTCGCGTCCGCGGTCGGCGTCCGAGTAGGTGGGGTCGAGGAAGCCGTGCCCGCCCGACCGCCGCAGGGCGCGCAGGCCTTCGTCGCCGTTGCCGCCGTGCACGGCGAACACGTCGCCGTCCCGGCAGGACGGCAGGTGGGCCAGCTCGCGCAGCGCCGCGCAGTCGCCGACGGTCACGGCCGTGGTGTGCTCGGGGTCGCGGCGCCGGTCGCCGAGCCCGCCGGTGGAGATCGCCACCGCCGCCCTGACGCCCTTGGTGTGCTCGAACTCCCGTCCAGCGGCCCGCACCGGCGCCCGGCCGGAGAGGTCGACCTCCATCTGCACCCGCCCGGGGTCGCGGCCGGTCTCCTTCGTGTACTGGCTCTCCACGCCCGCGAACAGCATCTGGAGCGCGATCGCCCCGGCCACCGCCACGGCGATGCCGTTGACCATGCGGGCCGCCGAACCGCTGCTCACCTGGAGCCGGCGGACGGCGAGCTGCCAGGACACCGAGCCCGGGCCGAGCCGGGCCACGACCGCCTCCACGAGCCAGGGCAGCAGCGCGGTCACGCCGACGAGCAGCAGCATCACCCCGCCGATGACCAGGTACTGGTTGAAGTCGCCGTGGGAGCGGCCGTTCCCGATCATCGGGTACAGCATCGCCAGGCCGGCCAGCGGCAGCAGCAGCCGCCACCACAGGCGCCGCCGGGCCGGCCTGGCCGCCCTTACCACGCCGAGCGGTTCGACGACCACCCCGCGCATCGCCAGCAGCGTCACCAGCACGGCGGACGCCGGGACCGCGACCGCGACCAGCGCGACCAGCGCGGGCGAGGGATTCAGGTAGCTCGGGAAGAAGCTCTCGCCCAGCACCTCGACGGAGCCCGCCACCTGACGTCCGATCAGGAAGAACACCGTACCGACGACGAGTCCGAGCAGTGCTCCGGCCAGCGCCTCGCCGGCCGCGATCCGGCGGGTCATCCGGCTGTCGGAGCCCACCAGCCGCAGCGCGGCCAGCCGGCGGTCGCGCCGTTCGCCGCCGAACCGTACGGCGGCGGCGATGAACACGGCGACCGGCATCAGCAGCGCCACGAACACGACCAGCATCATGAGGATGAGCACGGGGTCGGCCCGTTCGGCCGTCGGGTGCGGGTCCCCGAACGCGGTCAGCCGCAGCACCCGTGAACTGTCCGCCTTCACCGTCAGGCCCTTCGCGCCGGCGTAATAGGCCAGTTCGTGCGACCCGATCAGCCCGGGCTCACCGATCGTGCCGGTGATCCGGTACGGGATGCGCTCCCGCAGCAGCTTCGCCCCGTCCGAGGAGAGCAGCTCCTTCAGGGCGGGCGAGGCGACCATCTCGCCCTTCGCCGGGAAGCGGTCCACCCCCGGGGGCAGCGGCGCCCGCGGTCCCTCGGCCTCCAGCAGCCGGCCCCGGACGTCCTTGGCGTGCCACTCGGTGTCGGTGGTGGCGACCAGGACGGTGTGCTCGCTCCTGGGCGGGACGGCCGCGTTGTAGGTGAGGTCCTGGCGGGCCTCCTCGCGCTGGTGGCGCACGGTCAGCACGTTCGGCAGCGCGGTCGTCAGCAGCAGCAGGGCCACGCCCAGGCCGACGCCGACCGCCGTCAGCAGCATCCGGACCCATCCCTCGCGCCCGCCGGTGCAGGCGAACCGGACGCCCATGCCGAGGTCCCGGCCCCACTGCCGCACGTTCATACGGCACGCTCCATGTCGCGGGACTTCCCGTCGCGTACGACGATCTCCCGGTCGGAGTAGGCGGCCACCCGGGCCTCGTGCGTGACCAGCACCACGGCCGCGTTGGTGGAGCGGGCGGCGTCGGTCAGCAGTTCCATGACGCGTTCGCCGTTGAGGGAGTCCAGCGCGCCGGTCGGTTCGTCGGCGAACAGCACCCGCGGCTGGGTGACCAGGGCCCGCGCGACCGCGACCCGCTGGCCCTGGCCGCCGGAGACCTCGCCGGGCCGCTTGCCCCGAAGGTCGTCGACCTCCAGGCGCTGCATCCAGGTCAGCGCGGCCCGCTCGGCGGCCTTGCGGGAGGCGCCGTTCAGGCGCAGCGGCAGCGCCACGTTCTCCACGCAGGTCAGCTCGGGCACGAGCTGGCCGAACTGGAAGACGAAGCCGAACTCGCTGCGGCGCAGCGCGCTGCGCCGGGCGTCGCTCATGCCGGCCAGTTCACGGCCGTCGTAGGTGATGGAGCCGGAGTCGGGGGGCACGATGCCGGCGAGGCAGTGCAGCAGCGTCGACTTGCCGGACCCGGACGGGCCCATGACGGCGACGACCTCGCCGGGGTGGATGGAGAACTCGGCGCCGTCGAGGGCGACCGTGGGGCCGTAGGCCTTGCACAGGTTCTCGGCGGCGAGCAGGGAGCCGGGCGGCGGGGTCATCGGGCCACCGCTTCCCGGAGCTTGTCCAGGCGTGCCGCGGTCAGCTCCAGCCAGCGCAGGTCGGCCTCCAGGTGGAACAGGGCGTGGTCGCAGATCAGTTGGTCGGCGAGGTCGCCCCGGCGTTTGCGGTCGGTCAGGATCCGCATGCTGCGCAGGTGCTCGGCACGCTGGGTGTCGAGGATGGTGGAGGCGTCCCGGTGGGTGAGGAGGGCGAGGACGACCTTGGTGTAGAGGGTCGACTGGAGGTACTCCTCCGGCTTCTCCGGAGTGGCGAGCCAGTGCTCCACGTCGGTGACGCCGGCGTCGGTGACGGCGTACCGCTTGCGCTCGGGCCCGCCGCCCGCCTCGATGCCGTCGACTTCCACGAGGCCGTGCTTCAGGAGCCGGGACATCGTGGAGTAGACCTGGCCGTAGTGCAGCGGCCGGTCGTGACCGAACTTCTCGTCGAAGGCCCGCTTGAGGTCGTAACCGTGGCGCGGGCCGGACTCCAGGAGTCCCAGGAGGGTGTGACCGATGGACATGCGGAGAACTCTACACACGGTGTATACGCGGGATGTATACACCGCGTGGATACGTCGTGGCGGGCAGTACGGCCCCGCAGGTGGGGGCCGATTGTCACGGTTCTGACACAGGCGGCCGGCCCCGCCGGGGCAGCGGCCCGGTGTTCCTGGGCAGCCGCCCCGCGTCGGCCAGCGCCTGGCGCAGCAGGAACTCGATCTGCGCGTTGGCCGACCGCAGCTCGTCCCCGGCCCACCGGGCCAGTGCCTCGTACACCGCCGGGTCCAGCCGCAGCAGCACCTGCTTGCGCTGCTGCGGCCGGCGCTTCGGGGTCTCCGGCGGATGCGGGGGTTCCTGGGAGCCCGGGTCCGTCGGGTCCGTCACTGGTAGAGCGTTCCGGTGTTGAGAACCGGCTGCGGGGCCCGGTCGCCGCACAGCACCACCATCAGGTTCGACACCATCGCCGCCTTCCGCTCGTCGTCCAGCTCCACGATGTCCGCCTCCGCGATGCGGGCCAGCGCCGCCTCGACCATGCCCACCGCGCCGTCGACGATCTGCCGCCGGGCCGCGACGACCGCCCCCGCCTGCTGCCGCTGGAGCATCGCCGAGGCGATCTCGGGAGCGTACGCGAGGTGCGTGAAGCGCGACTCGATGACCTTCACCCCGGCCGCCTCCACCCGCGCCTGGAGTTCGACGGCCAGCTTCTCGGTGATCTCCTCGGCGTTGCCGCGCAGCGACAGGCCGTCCTCCTCATGGGCGTCGTAGGGGTACTCGATCGCGATGTGCCGCACGGCCGTCTCGGTCTGCGTGGCGACGAACTCGGCGAAGTCGTCGACCTCGAAGGTGGCCTGCGCGGTGTCCTGGACCTTCCAGACCACGACCGCGGCCAGCTCGATCGGGTTGCCGTAGGCGTCGTTGACCTTCAGGACGGCGGTCTCGTGATTGCGCACCCGGGTGGAGATCCGGATCCGGGAGGTGAAGGGGTTCACCCAGCGCAGGCCGTCCTGCCGGATCGTGCCCCGGTAACGCCCGAAGAGCTGGACGACCCGGGCCTGGCCCGGCTCGACCGTGTTCAGGCCCCGGATCGCGACGAGGGCCGCCAGGAGGACGAGGATCCCGGCGGTGACCAGGCCGCCCCGGGTGCCGGCGGAGGAGGTCGCTCCGGAGGCGGCGAACAGGGCGACCGCGGCGCCGAGGCCGAGCAGCCCGAACAGCAGGGCGAGCCCGCCGCCGATGCTGTGGGCGGCGAACTCCCGCACCTTCGGGGTGGGCATCTCGGGGATGTCGGCGGTGGCGGCCGGCTCGGATATGGACACAGGGGACCCCCGGGTTCTGGTGAGGCCAGGCAGCGTGCGCCTAGCTCTGTTCTAGCTAAGTGATATCACTTTATGCCGTCAGGCAACCCAGCGCCATCATCTGTCGTCGGTTCCTTGGGGGCGGGTGCTGATTGTCACGTCCGTAAAAGAACGGATCAGACGCCCTTTGTCATATAGAGGGGTGTTAGCTTTCGGAGCTGACCCCGAGACGGAAGCGAGCGTAGGGACTCATGGGACGAGCGGAAGAGAGACGAGCGCGACAGGGCGGCCACCGCGCGGCGCCCCGGCGCCGCCGCCCCACGCCCGACCCCGCGCCCACGGACCCGACCGGTATCGGGCCCGCCGGCGGCAAGCCCCCCCGCCGCCTCATACGCCGAATATTCACCTGGAAGAAGATCCTCGGGACCTTCTTCGGGTTCTGTCTGCTGTTGGTCCTGGGCTTCATCGGGCTGTACCTGTACGTGGACATCCCCGAGGGCAATGCCGCCGCGCGGCAGCAGAGCAACGTCTACAAGTTCAGTGACGGCACGGTCCTGGCCCGCGACGGCAAGACCAACCGCGAGATCGTGGACCTCTCCAAGGTGCCCCGCAAGGTCCAGCTCACCTTCGTCGCCGCCGAGAACAAGAGCTTCTACCACGACCCCGGTGTCGACCTGAAGGGGACGGCCCGCGGTCTGATCAACACGCTCTCCGGCAAGGGCAAGCAGGGTGGTTCCACGATCACCCAGCAGTACGTCAAGAACTACTACCTCGACCAGGACCAGACCGTCACCCGCAAGCTGAAGGAACTGGTCATCTCGTTGAAGGTGGAGCGGGAGACGTCGAAGGACGACATCCTCGCGGGCTACATCAACACCAGTTACTACGGCCGCGGCGCCTACGGCATACAGGCCGCCGCCCAGGCCTACTACCACATCGACGCGCAGAAACTCAGCGTCCGGCAGGGCGCCTACCTCGCCGCGCTGCTCCAGGCACCGAGCCAGTACGACTGGGCGGTCGCCACGCCCGCCGGCAAGCGGCTGGTCACCGAGCGCTGGAACTACGTCCTGGACAACATGGTCGAGGAGGGCTGGCTGCCCAAGGCCAAGCGCGCCGCCATGCACTTCCCCCGGCCGAAGGAACCCAAGGGCGCCCCGGGCCTCGGCGGGCAGAAGGGCTACCTCGTCGAGCTGGCCAACCAGCAGTTGGAGCAGCAGCTCATGGCGCAGCAGGGACTCACCCAGTCACAGGCGGAGAACGCGGTCGTCCACAAGGGCTGGACCATCACCCTCAACGTCGACCGCAAGAAGCAGGCCGCGCTGGAGAGGGCCGTCAAGACCCAACTGACCAGCAGGCTCGACAAGAAGAAGCGCAAGGTCGACGGCGCCATCCAGGCCGGCGCCGTCTCCGTCGACCCCAGGACGGGCAGGATCGTCGCCCTGTACGGCGGCAAGAACTACTACGAGCACTACTTCGACAACGCCACCCGCCGGGACTACCAGCCCGCCTCGACGTTCAAGCCGGTCATCCTCGCCGCGGCCCTGGACGGCGCCGCCACCACCCAGGACGGCACCCGGATCAACGCCGACACCCTCTACGACGGCACCAGCCGCCGCCCGGTCGTGGACCACGGCTCCCGGGTCGGCTTCGCCCCGCCCAACGAGGACGACGTCAATTACGGCAAGATCGCCGTCCAGCAGGCCATGAACAAGTCCGTCAACTCCGTCTTCGCGCAGATGGGCGTGGACGTGGGCATGGACAAGGTCATGAACACGGCCGGCAGGCTCGGCATGGACACCAAGGGCATGCAGGCGGTGCCCGCGCAGACGCTGGGCTCGATGGGCGCCAGTCCGGTGGAGATGGCCGGTATCTACGCCACCTTCGCCAACCACGGCCACAAGGTGACGCCGACGGTCATCAAGGCGGCCGAGAACAGGGGCCGCCCGGTCCCGGTGCCGGACCCGCTCGGAGGCCAGGTGATCAGCCGTACGACCGCCGACACGGTCACCTCGGTGCTCACCGGCGTGGTGGACGACGGCACGGCCAAGACCTCCGTGGCGGACAACCCGCTGCGCGACGGCCAGCAGGTGGCGGGCAAGACCGGCACCTCCGACGAGAACAAGTCGGCCTGGTTCACCGGCTACACCCCCGACCTGGTCACCTCCGTCGGCCTGTTCGGCGAGGACCTGAAGACCCAGGCCCATGTGTCGATGACGGGTGCCACCGGCCTGATCGCGCCGCCCGGCCGGATCAACGGCGGCGGCTACCCGGCGCAGATCTGGGCCGCGTACACCTTCGGCGTGACGGACAAGGCCTCGTTCGACCTGGACACCGTCCAGGGCGCGGCCGTCGAACCGACCCGGACGCCGACGTGGACGCCCACCACGCCGACCCGGACGCCGTCGCGGACGCCGAGCAGCGCGCCCCCGACGTCCCCGACACCGTCGAAGAGCCCGTCCCGGACGCCGTCCCAGACCCCGTCCCAGACGCCGTCCGAGACACCGTCCCAGACGCCGACGAGCCGGCCCCCGACGACACCCGCCACGGAGGACCCGGTCGACCCCGCCGCCCCCGACACCGGCCTCGGCCTCGAACGGTAGCGGCGCGGGCGGAACGCGGGACGGCGAGGGGCGCCCGGAGAACCGGGCGCCCCTCGCCGTCGGCCGTGCCCTCGGGGCTCAGCTCCGGTTCAGCTCGAACCACACCACCTTGCCGGTGCTCAGCCGGGTCGCTCCCCAGCGCCGGGCCAGCCTGTTGACCAGATACAGGCCGCGCCCGTCCTCGTCGGTGGCCCGCGCCTGCCTGAGCCGCGGCAACTGCGGCACGTCGTCGCCGACCTCGCAGCGCAGCACGTCCGTGCGCAGCAGCCGCAGCGTCACCGGCCGGGACGCGTACCGTACGGCGTTCGTCACGACCTCGCTGACCAGCAGTTCCACCGAGTCCGTCAGGTCCTCCAGGTCCCAGCGGGACAGCGCGCGCCGGGCCAGCCGGCGGGCCTGCCCGGGAGCGGAGTCCTCCGGCTGCAACGTCCAGTACGCGACATCGCTCGGCGCGATCCCGTCGAAGCGGGCGGCGAGCAGCGCGATGTCGTCGTCCCGGTCGCCCGGGCCGAGCATGTCGAGCACCTCGTCGCACAGCGCTTCCAGCGGCGGCGGATGGTCCGGGCCGGTCAACTGAGCGGTCGCGGCCAGCTTCTCCCGAAGCTGCTCTATGCCGGTCCACACGTCCCGCAGCCGGGACTCCACCAGCCCGTCGGTGTACAGCAGCAGGGTCGCGCCCGCCGGCGCATCCAGCTCGACCGCCTCGAAGTCCACCCCGCCGACACCGATCGGCGCGCCCGGCGGCACCCGCAGCACCTCGGCGCGCCCGCCCAGGTGCAGCAGCACGGGCGGCGGATGACCGGCGTTGGCGATGGTGATGCGGTGCGTGACCGGGTCGTAGACCGCGTACAGACAGGTCGCCATGCGGTCGGTGCCCAGCCGCTGCGCCTGTTCGTCCAGGTGGTGCAGCACCTCCTGCGGGGGCAGGTCGAGACCGGCCAGGGTCTGCGCCGTCGTCCGGAGCTGGCCCATGATCGCCGCCGAGGTCATGGAGTGCCCCATCACGTCGCCGACGACCAGCGCGACCCGGCTGCCGGGCAGCGGGATCGCGTCGTACCAGTCGCCGCCGACCCGCGCGGTCTCCGCCGCCGGCAGATACCGGGAGGCCAGCCGCACGCCGGTCGGGCGGGGCAGGGTCTCGGGCAGCATGGTGCGCTGGAGCTCGTCGGCGATGTACGCCTCACGGCCGTACAGCACCGCCTTGTCGATGCCGAGCGCGCTGTGGGTGGCCAACTGCGCCGCCACCAGCAGGTCGTCCGCCTCGAACGCGAACCGGTCCGGGCGGCGCAGGAACAGGGCCGCGCCGATCACCCGGCGCCGGCCGCGCAGCGGCGCGAGGATCGCGCGCTGCCCGCCCGGCACGATCGCCTCGCCGCCCTCACCGAGCAGCTCCGGCAGCGCGGCCCGGGCGGCGGGCGCGTCCGCGAACACCGGGCGCACCCCGCGCAGCACCTCGTTCAGCGCACCGCCCGGCCGCACCTCGCACAGCTCGGTCGTCAGCGACGACAGCTCCGCCAGCGCGGTCGGCTCCGGCTCCGGATCGAACGCGGGCGGCAGCAGCGCCCCCTCGGTGTCCCGCTCCTCCGGGATCCGGTCGGTACGGCGCAGCCGCAGCACCACCGGGCCCGTGGGCCGCTCGTCACCGACCGGCAGCGGGTCGCGCAGATAGACCAGGATGGCGTCGGAGAACGTCGGCACGGTGGCCCGGCACAGGCCCATCACGATCTCGTCCAGGTCGAGTCCGCGGGCGATCCGCCGGGTGGCCGCGCCCACGAAGCGCAGCCGGTCCCCGTCCCGCCGCATCGGCATCGGCCGCCCCGGCGGCAGTCCCCGTCCGGTACGACGCTCCTCAGCGGCCGGTGTCCGCTCCTGCTCGGCGCCGGGCTGCGCCGGGATGGCCTCCGGCGCGGGCCGCGGGCGATGGGCGCCGGGCTCGGCGGTGGCGGGCTGGGAATGCTCGGGGCCGTTGACTGGGGGCTCCTTCCCCTTGCCGTCCTGTCCCTTGCCGCAGGGCGTGGCCGTGCCCGCGGCGGACGGCGATCCGTCGGCCCGGGCCTGCACCGGTAACGCCGGGGCGCCGAGGGGCTCCGGGGAACGCAGGAGTGCCCCGCGGCGCTCCGCGGGGTCGACGCCCGGCTGGGGGCGTTCGAAGGAGGTGGGCTGCTCCGTCACGCGTGTCGCATCCATCCGTCCGGGGCCAAGGGCAGTTGGACCCGCCGAAATTCCGATACCCGCAATACGTGCCCCAGGAACGGAATTCCCGCGTGGTCGGGGGTGGTACCTGTGCCGGCGGCGAGGTCTGCGCGGCCCGCGGCGGTGTCGCCGCAGGTCCTCGCCGTGGTGCCGTGGTGCCCCTCGCTCACGTCCTGCCGCCCCTCGGTGACGTTCGGTCAGACCCGGCGATTGCTCCGGGAGTTGCTGTCGTGCGCCCTTGCGGAGGACGATCCTACGTTTCTTGCCGGGGGGCGCATCAAGGGTCTCATGAGGACACGTGCGCGGGTGTACGGTCCCAGTCCTCGGGGAGAGAAGGTACCGCCCAGGACGGGTCCGGGCGCCAGTGCTCCCAGCCGTCCGAGAACGGCGCCCCCCAGGCTCGGATCACCTCGACCGCCTGCCGGCCGGCCGCCCGCACCCGCTCGGCGGTCTCCGCGTCCATCAGCCCGTCGCGCTGGGCCTGCGCGAACTCGTCCTCGTCCCGCCAGTGCCAATCGCGGTCCGCGTGCACGGAGATGTCCAGGAAGTGGTCCTCGGAGTCCACCCCGCGCGCCCAGCGGGCCAGCGGCTGCTCCAGGTTCACGTACCAGTTCTTGAACCGCCAGCCCGGATCCCAGAACAGCCACACCGACCACGGCCGGCCGGGCTGGGCCAGCTTGAGCACGCCCGTGCCGAACCAGCGGTCGCGCTGGACCGTACGCGCCTTGGTGTAGCGGGATTCCAGCGGCTCCAGGTGCACGGGCGTACCGTCCGCCAGCACCGGCTTCACGCACTCGGTGCCGGGGGCCAGCCACACCGCGAGGAGTTCCGCGTCGTCCCGTACGACGGTGACGGGCCGGGCGATGTGCACGTGCTCGCCGGCGTTCTCCCGGTAACGCCACAGGATCTGCGTCCCGGGCGCCCAGTACGCCGCAGGTTCCGCCGCCGCTCGTGTCATCGCTCCGTCGTCCGCCATGCACAGATATTAGGTGCCGCGGTCACGGGACGCTGCGGTGCATGTCACGGTGGTACGGCCGTGGCCGGAAACGTTCGCCCGCGGTCACGGGCGCGTCATCCGCAGGACGTCCAGCGCCTCGTCGAGCTGCTCCAGCGTGAGGTCGCCGCGCTCCACGTACCCGCCATCCAGGACGACTTCGCGGATCGTCCTGCGTTCGGCGAGGGACCTCTTGGCGACCTTCGCGGCCTCCTCGTAGCCGATGTACTTGTTCAGCGGGGTCACCACGGACGGCGAGGACTCGGCGTACTCGCGGGTGCGTTCGCGGTCCGCGGTGATGCCGTCGACCGTACGGTCGGCCAGCAGCCGCGACGCGTTGGCGAGCAGCCGGATCGACTCCAGGACGTTCTTGGCGATGACCGGGAGCATCACGTTCAACTCGAAGTTCCCGGCGGCCCCGGCGGTCGTGATGGTGACGTCGTTGCCGATGACCTGCGCGGCGACCATCAGCACGGCCTCGGGGACGACCGGGTTGACCTTCCCCGGCATGATCGAGGAGCCGGGCTGGAGGTCGGGCAGCCGGATCTCGGCCAGACCGGTGCGCGGCCCGGACGACATCCAGCGCAGATCGTTGGCGATCTTCGTCAGGCCGACCGCGATCGTCCGCAACTGCCCGCTGGTCTCCACGACCCCGTCCCGGGCGCCCTGCGCCTCGAAGTGATCGCGCGCCTCGGTCAGCGGCAGCCCGGTGACCCGGGCCACCTCCTCGATGACCGCGGCGGAGAACCCGGGCGGGGTGTTGATGCCGGTGCCGACCGCCGTGCCGCCCAGCGGCAGTTCCGCCAGCCGGGGCAGCGAGGCCCGCAGCCGCTCGACGCCGTACCGCACCTGGGCCGCGTACCCGCCGAACTCCTGACCGAGCGTCACCGGCGTCGCGTCCATGAGATGGGTGCGCCCCGACTTCACCACGTCCGCGAACTCCCCGGACTTGCGCTCCAGGGACGCGGCGAGGTGCTCCAGGGCCGGGATCAGGTCGCGGGTGACGGCCGAGGTGGCGGCGATGTGCAGGGAGGACGGGAAGACGTCGTTGGACGACTGCGAGGCGTTCACGTGGTCGTTGGGATGCACGTCCCGGCCGAGCCGTTCGGTCGCCAGCGTCGCGACGACCTCGTTGGTGTTCATGTTGGACGAGGTCCCCGAGCCCGTCTGGAAGACGTCCACCGGGAAGTGCTCGTCCCAGCGGCCCTCGGCGACCTCCCCGGCCGCCTCCTGGATCGCCTCCGCGACCTCCTTGTCCAGCACGCCCAGCTCGGCGTTCACCTTCGCCGCGGCCGCCTTGATGCGGGCCAGCGCCTCGATGTGCGCCCGCTCGATGCGCTGCCCGGAGACCGGGAAGTTCTCGACGGCACGCTGGGTCTGCGCCCGCCACTTGGCATGCGCCGGGACCCGGACCTCACCCATCGAGTCGTGCTCGATCCGGTACTGCGGCTCTTCGCTCGTCATCGTCCTACCTCCGCACACGTGAGCAGTCGACGCGGAACCCGTATTCCCCGTCGGACCCCCACGAGTACACCCCGCCGGCGGCGTCCGCTCCCGTGGGACGCCGTACGGGACGCGGGAAGCCCCCGGCCGGCGGCCGCGGGCTCCCTCAGACGTCGCGGTACCGGGTCAGCCGAGGCCGGGCCCGCGCACCGGGATGGACGTGAAGGTCGGCTGCGGCGCCGGGTCCTGGAAGAAGTCGTTGCCCTTGTCGTCCACCACGATGAACGCCGGGAAGTCCTCGACCTCGATCTTCCAGACGGCCTCCATGCCCAGCTCCTCGTACTCCAGGACCTCCACCTTCTTGATGCAGTCCTGGGCGAGGCGGGCGGCGGGGCCGCCGATGGAGCCGAGGTAGAAGCCGCCGTGGGCGTGGCAGGCGTCGGTGACCTGCTTGCTCCGGTTGCCCTTGGCGAGCATCACCTTCGAGCCGCCCGCCGCCTGGAACTGCTCGACGTAGGAGTCCATGCGGCCGGCCGTCGTCGGGCCGAAGGAACCGGAGGCGTAACCCTCGGGGGTCTTCGCCGGACCGGCGTAGTACACCGGATGGTCCTTCAGGTACTGCGGCATCTCCTCGCCCGCGTCCAGCCGCTCCTTGATCTTGGCGTGCGCGATGTCACGGGCCACGACCAGCGGGCCGGTCAGGGACAGCCGGGTCTTCACCGGGTACTTCGACAGCTCGGCGAGGACCGTGTCCATCGGCTGGTTCAGGTCGATCCTGACGACGTCACCGGCCTCGTCGAGGTGCTCGTCCGTCGTCTCCGGCAGGAAGCGCGCCGGGTCGGTCTCCAACTGCTCCAGGAAGACGCCCTCGGCGGTGATCTTCGCGACGGCCTGGCGGTCGGCCGAGCAGGAGACGGCGATCGCGACCGGGCAGGACGCGCCGTGGCGGGGCAGCCGGACCACCCGCACGTCGTGGCAGAAGTACTTGCCGCCGAACTGCGCGCCGATGCCGATCTTCTGGGTCAGCTCGAAGACCTTCTCCTCCAGCTCCTTGTCCCGGAAGCCGTGGCCGAGCGGCGAGCCCTCGGTGGGCGCGTTGTCCAGGTAGTGCGCGGAGGCGTACTTCGCGGTCTTCAGCGCGTACTCGGCGCTGGTACCGCCGACGACGATCGCCAGGTGGTACGGCGGGCAGGCGGCCGTGCCGAGCGAACGGATCTTCTCCTCCAGGAACTTCATCATGGAGGCCTCGTTCAGGACGGCCTTCGTCTCCTGGTACAGGAAGGACTTGTTGGCCGAGCCGCCGCCCTTCGCCATGATCAGGAACTTGTAGGCGCCGCCGTCCGTCGCGTACAGCTCGATCTGGGCGGGCAGGTTGGAGCCGGTGTTCTTCTCCTCCCACATGGTGAGCGGAGCCATCTGCGAGTAGCGCAGGTTCAGCTTCGTGTAGGCGTCGTAGATGCCGTGCGAGAGGTGCTTCTCGTCCTCGCCCCGGGTGAGGACGTTCTGCCCGCGCTTGCCCATGACGATCGCCGTGCCGGTGTCCTGGCACATCGGCAGCACGCCGGCCGCCGCGATGTTCGCGTTCTTGAGCAGGTCCAGCGCCACGAACTTGTCGTTGCCCGACGCCTCGGGGTCGTCGATGATGCGGCGAAGCTGCGCGAGGTGGGCCGGGCGCAGGTAGTGCTGGATGTCGTGGATCGCCTCCTCGGCCAGCTTGCGCAGCGCCTGCGGCTCCACCTTGAGGAACGTCCGCCCGTCGGGCCCCTCCACCGTGGAGACGCCCTCGGACGTCACCAGCCGGTACGGAGTGGTGTCCTCTCCTTGCGGGAGCAGATCGGTGTACGCGAACTCAGGCATCTCTCAGCCCATTCCTCACTCTGACGGACGGCCGCCCGCCGACGCTGGCGGGCCTCACCAGCCTAGGACCTGCCGCCGTCACGGAACCCGTGAGGTGCGGCTCGGCGGCTGTGACGTAAGGCTCAGCCGCTGTCACGCGGGGCCCGGTCGCGACACGCCCAGGATCGTCCACACCCCTAGTCGCGATCTATCGCGTTTCGGTACGCTGCTGCCGTGGACCTTCAGAAGCAGGCTCAGCCCCGGGACGCCGCGCCGCGCGTCGCCGAACTGCGCGCCTCGGACGCCGACCGTGACCGCACCGCCGACATCCTCCGCGAGGGTCTCGCCGAGGGCCGGCTGACCGCCGAGGAGCACGCCGAGCGCGTGGACGGCGTGCTGCACGCCAAGACGGTGGGTGAACTGGAGGTCTTCGTCCGGGACCTGCCCGCCGCCCATCAGCGGCCCGCCACCCCCGCCTACATGCCCGTCCCGGCCCGCCCCGCGCCGGGCGCGATACCGGAGGAGGCCGACGCCAGTGTGGTGGCGGTGTTCAGCAGCGCCGTGCGGCGGGGCCGCTGGCGCGCGGGGCGCCGGCTGCACGCGTACGCGGTCTTCGGCAGCGTCGAGATCGACCTCAGCGAGGCGATCTTCGAGTACCAACAGGTGGTGATCAAGGCGGTCTCCGTCTTCGGCGACGTCCAGATCCGCGTCCCGGAGAACGTCTCGCTGCGCGGCACCGGCGGCGGTGTCCTCGGCAACTTCGAGGTGAGCCCGCTCGACTCGGTCGACTCCCGGGCGCCGGTGGTCTACGTGGACGGCTGGGCCGTCCTCGGCAACGTCGAGGCGCGGCCCCGGCGGGGCAGGAGCGTGGCGGACATCCTGGAGCGCGTCCAGGACAAGGTCGACCGCAAGCTCCGCAAGCACCTGGGGCGTTGACGCGGGGGGCGTGAAGGAGACGCCACGCGCCCGCGGTCGGGAACTCTGTGCATAGGCGCGCGCACAGCGGGTAGGCCTTGCTGCATCGTCTCTCGCTCGCGAAGCCGTCGTCAGGAGTAGACCGTGCTGCAACCGCCGCATTCGTCGCTGCAAGTAGCTGCCGTTCCTGCGCAGCGGCTGCCGGCGCGGGACAGGGACCAAGACGCCGCCTGGCACACCGAGGCGGTGTGTCGGCGCGACGAGGCCGGCCTGTTCTTCGCCCCGTCGAAGGAGCCGACCGCCGCCCGGCTCTCCCGCGAGGACGCGGCCAAGCGCGTCTGTTCCCGCTGCCCGGTCATGGTCGAGTGCCGCGAACACGCACTCCTCCAGCCCGAGCCCTACGGCGTCTGGGGCGGCCTCACGGCGGCCGAACGCCGCGTGGTCCTGGCCCGGCGCCGCCGCCGCGAGATGGACCTGAAGAAGGCGTCCCGCCCCACGGCGAACCGCATAGCGGGCTGACCGACACCCCGGGTCGCCCCCTCCGCACAGGGGGCGCCTTGTCGTTCCCGCCGCTGGGGCCGATTTCGGCACGGGGCGGTGCGTGATGCGCGGTCGCGCGCGGGGGCTGTGCCGGCACGCGATTGGGCGTGGGGCCGTGGGCGGGCGCCCGCATCCGCGGGCCGGTTCGCGGCCTCTCCGGCCGCGGCGTGACCGTCCCGGTCGGCGCGCGGTCCCGCCGGCCGAGGTGAGCCGATACCCGGTCGTGCGCCGGGCTGCGTCGGCACGCGGCTGGGCCCGGCCCGTGGCCAGGCGGCGGACGGACCACACCCGCCGCGCCGGGCCATGTCCGCCGGGCCGCACCCGCCGGCCGACGCCCGCACGCGTCGGCCGGGGTGGGGCTGTCCCGGTCGGGGCGGCTGTCCCGGTCGGGGCACACCCCGCAGGCCGGGGCGCGGCTGCACCCGGCCGGAGTACGGGCCGGTCCTTCGGTCCCGGCTCTACTTCGCCCGGTCGAAGTCGATCGCGCTGTAGGCCCGCAGCTTGCGCAGGCGGTGTTCGGAGTCGATCCTGCGCACCGTCCCGGACTTCGACCGCATGACGATCGACTCGGTCAGCGCGGTCTCCGACCGGTACCGCACGCCCCGCAGCAGCTCACCGTCGGTGATGCCGGTCGCCACGAAGAAGACGTTCTCCCCGGAGACCAGGTCGTCGGTCGTGAGCACCCGGTCCAGGTCGTGCCCGGCGTCGATGGCCCGCTGCCGCTCCTCGTCGTCCTTGGGCCACAGCTTGCCCTGGATCGTCCCGCCCAGGCACTTCACGGCGCAGGCCGAGATGATGCCCTCGGGGGTGCCGCCGATGCCGAGCAGCAGGTCGACGCCGGTGCCCTCGCGCAGCGCGTACACCGAGCCCGCGACATCGCCGTCGGAGATGAGCTTGATACGGGCGCCGGCCTCCCGGACCTCCCGGATCAGGCCCTCGTGCCGCGGCCGGTCCAGGATGACGACGGTGACGTCCTCCGGCGCGGACCGCTTGGCCTTGGCGATCCGCCGGATGTTCACGGCCACGGGCGCGTCGATGTCGACGAAGTCCGCCGCCTCGGGCCCGGTGACCAGCTTGTCCATGTAGAACACGGCGGACGGGTCGAACATGCCGCCGCGCTCGGCGGCTGCGAGGACGGCGATCGCGTTCGGCATGCCCTTGGCCGTCAGCGTGGTGCCGTCGATGGGGTCGACGGCGATGTCGACCTCCGGGCCGGTGCCGTCACCCACGTGCTCCCCGTTGAAGAGCATCGGGGCCTCGTCCTTCTCACCCTCGCCGATGACGACGACGCCGTTCATCGACACGGTGGAGACGAGGGTCCGCATGGCACGCACCGCGGCGCCGTCGGCGCCGTTCTTGTCGCCGCGCCCCACCCAGCGGCCCGCCGCCATCGCGGCGGCTTCGGTCACCCTGACGAGTTCCAGGGCGAGGTTGCGGTCGGGAGCCTCCGAAGGAACATCGAGTTCGGACGGCAGTTGATGATTTTCGGTCATCGGAGCGCACCTTTCTGATACGACGACGGCCGGATGAGGGTATTGGACCCTGACTCTATCGCTGACCAGACAAAATGAGCAGGGGACCCCACGGATGAGCGCTTGGGGCACCTGCGACGATGGTGGACGTGGCAGGTTCGAACGGCAAGCAGAAGACGGCCCGGGACATGATCGTCTCCCTGGCCCTGATCGGTATCGCGGCGGCGGTCGTCTACTTCCTCGCCCTCCCGCACAACGATCACTCTCCCGACCTCAAGCGGGTCGACTACCGGGTCGAGCTGATCACGGCCCGGCGCGCGGTCAGCTATCCGGTGGCCGCCCCCGAGGGCCTGCCGGACACCTGGAAGGCGACCTCCGTGCGCTTCCAGGGCCAGAACTCCGACCGCTGGCACCTCGGCTTCCAGACCCCGGACGGCCAGTACGTGCAGGTCGAGCAGTCGTCCACGCAGAAGCCCGCCGAGTTCATCGAGCAGGCCAGTCAGGGCGCGTCGGCGACACGGCGGACCGAGAAGGCCGGCGGCCGTACCTGGACCCGTTACACCGGTGGCCGCTACGACGCCCTCGTGCTCCAGGGCGCCCCGGGCTCCACGACGGTGGTGGCCGGCACCGCCTCGTTCGAGGAGCTGACGGCGATGGCGGCGGCGCTGCGCATGGAGTGACCCTGACCGCGTGCGAAAGAGGCCCCCGGCGATGCCGGGGGCCTCTTTCGCTTGGGCGGGCCGCTCAGACGGTCGTGACGACGTCCTCGTACGCCAGGCGCGGGGAGCGCGGGTACCAGGCGTCCGGGCCGGGCCGGCCGATGTTGACGATCATCAGCGGGGTGTGGTCGTCGTCCAGGAACTCCTTGCGGACGCCCTCGAAGTCGAAGCCGGTCATCGGGCCGGCGGCCAGGCCGGCGGCGCGGACACCGACGACGAAGTAGGCGGCCTGCAGTGCGGCGTTGAGCGCGGCGGCGCTCTCGCGGGCCGGACGCTCGGCGAAGAAGAGGTCCTTTGCCTGCGGGAAGGCCGGGAAGAGGGCCGGCAGCTCCTCGTGGAACTCGTTGTCCGCGGCGAGGATCGCGACCAGCGGGGCGGCGGCGGTCTTCGCCCGGTTGCCCTCGGCCATGTGCGGCAGCAGGCGCTCGCGGGCCTCAGCGGAGCGGACCAGGGTGATGCGCAGCGGGGTCTGGTTGAAGGCGGTGGGGCCGTACTTGACCAGGTCGTAGATCGCCTGGACCTGCTCGTCGGTCACCGGCTCGTCGGTGAAGGTGTTCGCGGTGCGGGCCTCGCGGAACAGCAGGTCCTGGGCGGCGGGGTCAAGAACGAGAGACATACGTGCCTTCCTCGGGTGCGCGTCGATCCGAGGGCCGGACCGGCTGACGTCACGACCCTACGACAAGTGAGGTTTAATGTTCAACAAAATCGGGGGTGTGGTGATCCGCCTCACAGCACCACGAGACCGCTTGCCTGCCGACGCCCCCATCCACCCGAAGCGGCCCCCGGGTCCCCGGCCCCCGGCCCCCGACCTCCAGGGCCCCAGCCTCCAGCCTCCAGGGCCCCCGGCCCCCAGCCTCTCGGGCCCCCGGCCCCCGCCCCCCGGGGCCCTCCCAGGGCTCCTCGGGCCCCCGCGCCTACCCGGCCCGCTCCCCGTCCTTCGCGGGCCCGGCCTCCCCCTCCCCCTCCCCCTCCCCCTCGTCCTCCTCCTCGGCCAGCGCCGCGTCCAGTCGGGCCCGGGCGCCCTCCAGCCAGCGCCGGCACACCCTGGCCAGCTCCTCGCCGCGCTCCCACAGCGCCAACGACTCCTCCAGCGTCGTACCGCCCGCCTCCAGCCGTCGTACGACCTCGATCAGCTCGTCGCGCGCCTGCTCGTACGAGAGCGCCTCGTCCACCTTGTCCGTCATTCGCCCACCTTCACCGTGAATTCACCGTCGGCGACGCGAGCGCGCAGCGTCTCGCCCTCCGCCACTTCCGCCGCGTCCCGCACCACATGTCCGTCGGCCCGCTGGAGCACCGCGTAACCGCGGTGGAGCGTCGCCGCGGGGGAGAGGGCCACCACGCGCGCGTGCGTGTGCGTCAGCTCCGAGTCCGCGCGGTCCAGCAGGTGCCCCACGGTCCGCCGGCTGCGGTCGGCCAGCGAGCCGACCTGGTCCGCGCGCACGTCGATCATCCGGTGCGGATCCTCCATCGAGGGCCGCGCCAGCGCATGCGCCAGCCCGCGCTCCTCCCGCTCCACGGACGCGTTCACGCAGCGCCGCGCCCGGTCCCGCAGCATCCGCACCCGCTCCAACTCCTCACCCACGTCCGGTACGACCTTCTTGGCCGCGTCCGTCGGTGTCGAGGCGCGCAGGTCGGCGACGTGGTCGAGGAGCGGATTGTCCGGCTCGTGCCCGATCGCGGACACGACCGGAGTACGGCACCCGGCCACGGCCCGCACGAGCTGCTCGTCGGAGAACGGCAGCAGGTCCTCCACGCTGCCGCCGCCGCGGGCGACGATGATGACGTCCACCTCGTCGACCGCGTCCAGTTCCTTGACGGCCTGCACGACCTGCGGGACGGCGTGCACGCCCTGCACGGGGACGTTGCGCACCTCGAAGCGGACGGCGGGCCAGCGGTGCCGGGCGTTCTCCAGCACGTCCCGCTCCGCGGCGGAGGCCCGGCCGCACACCAGCCCGATCAGTTGCGGCAGGAACGGCAGCGGCTTCTTCCGCTCCGGCGCGAACAGGCCCTCGGCCGCGAGCGCCTTCTTCAGCTGCTCCAGCCGGGCCAGCAGCTCACCGACGCCCACGGGTCTTATCTCGGCGGCGCGCAGGGACAGCTGGCCCCGGGGGGCGTACCACTCGGGTTTCGCCAGTGCGACGACGCGGGCGCCCTCGCCGACGACGTCCGCCACCGCGTCGAACACCTGGCGGTAGCAGGTCACGCCGACGGAGATGTCGTGCGAGGGGTCGCGCAGCGTGAGGAACACGACGCCGGCGCCCGGGCGGCGCGAGAGCTGGGTGATCTGCCCCTCGACCCACACGGCGCCCAGTCGGTCGATCCAGCCCCCGATCATGCGGGACACCGCGCCGACGGGGAGCGGGGCCTCGGGGGACGTGTTCACAGCCATGCGCCCGAGCGTAACGTTCGGTACCGACAACGCCGACGATGCCGACAGCACCCGAGGACGCCGGTGACGCCGATGGCGCAGACGATCCCGGTGACGCCGGGACGCCTTCCGCCCGCTGAACCGGTGCGCGGCCGCCCGGTCGCCGGTTCTCCGCGCGTGGCCCCGGGCGCGTGATCTCCGGGCCGCCGGACGCGGCCTTACGATGGGTCGCATGACCGCTTCGCCTGGCCGCCGTGTCCTGCTCGCCGCCCCCCGGGGCTACTGCGCCGGTGTGGACCGCGCCGTGATCGCCGTCGAGAAGGCCCTGGAGCAGTACGGGGCCCCGATCTACGTCCGGCACGAGATCGTCCACAACAAGTACGTCGTGCAGACCCTGGAGAAGAAGGGCGCCGTCTTCGTCGAGCGCACGGACGAGGTGCCGCCGGGCAACATCGTGATGTTCTCGGCGCACGGAGTCGCCCCCGTCGTGCACGACGAGGCCCGGCAGGGCCGGCTCGCCACGATCGACGCCACCTGCCCCCTGGTCACCAAGGTCCACAAGGAAGCCGTCCGGTACGCCAACGACGACTACGACATCCTCCTGATCGGGCACGAGGGCCACGAGGAGGTCATCGGCACCTCCGGCGAGGCCCCCGACCACATCCAGCTCGTCGACGGCCCCGAGGACGTCGCCAAGGTCGAGGTCCGCGACCCCTCGAAGGTCGTCTGGCTCTCCCAGACCACCCTCTCCGTGGACGAGACCATGGAGACCGTCGACGCCCTGACGGCGAAGTTCCCGGGTCTGGTCTCCCCGCCCAGCGACGACATCTGCTACGCCACGCAGAACCGCCAGCTCGCCGTGAAGCAGATGGGTGCCGAGGCCGAGCTGGTCATCGTCGTCGGCTCGCGCAACTCCTCCAACTCCAAGCGGCTGGTCGAGGTCGCCAAGCTGGCCGGCGCCCGCGAGGCCTACCTGGTGGACTTCGCCGGCGAGATCGACGAGGCCTGGCTGGAGGGTGTCCGCACCGTCGGTGTCACCTCCGGCGCCTCCGTTCCCGAGGTCCTCGTCGAGCAGGTCCTGGAGTGGCTCGCCGAGCGCGGCTACGCCGATGTGGAGATCGTCAAGGCCGCCGAGGAGTCGATCACCTTCTCGCTGCCCAAGGAACTCCGCCGCGACCTGCGCGAGGAGGCGGCCGCGCTGGCCGCCGAGCGCGGCGGGACCGGTACACCCGGGGCCTGACCGTCAGTGGTCCGTCGTAACGTGGAGCCATGCAGATCTTCGGCGTGGACATCGGCGGATCCGGCATCAAGGGTGCCCCTGTGGACCTGGACCGGGGCGACCTGGCCCAGGAGCGCTGCAAGGTGCTCACCCCGCATCCGGCGACACCCGACGGCGTGGCCGACGGGGTCAAGCAGGTCATCGACCACTTCGGCTGGACCGGCCCGGTCGGCCTGACCTTCCCCGGGGTGGTCACCGGCGGCGCCACGATCCGTACGGCGGCGAACGTCGACAAGAGCTGGATCGACACGGACGCGCGCGCGTTGTTCAGCGGCAGACTCGGCGGCCTCCCGGTGACCGTGGTCAACGACGCGGACGCGGCGGGCGTCGCCGAGATGCAGTTCGGCGCCGGACGGGGCCGCCGGGGCACGGTCATCCTGCTCACCTTCGGCACCGGCATCGGCAGCGCCCTCTTCGTGGACGGCGTCCTCGTCCCCAACACGGAGCTGGGCCACCTGGAGCTGCACGGCCACGACGCCGAGAAGCGTGCCTCCAGCAAGGTCAAGGAGGACCACGACCTCAGCTGGGAGCAGTGGGCGCAGCGCGTGCAGCAGTATCTGGCGCACGTGGAGATGCTGTTCTCGCCGGAGCTGTTCGTCATCGGCGGCGGGGTCAGCCGCAAGGCGCACAAGTTCCTGCACCTGATCGAGGGCGTCAAGGCGGAGATCGTCCCCGCGCAGCTCCAGAACAACGCGGGGATCGTGGGAGCGGCGATGAGAGCGGCCCCGCGGGGGTGACCGTCCGGGCCGCCCGGGTCCGGTCCCGGGCGGCCCGCACGCTCAGCTCCGTCGGCGGCGCTGTTCCGCCCACCGCGTCCGGCGTACGAGCACGGTCACGCCGGCGGCGAGCGTCCCCGCGTACAGCCAGCCCGCCTGCGTGGCCAGCCCGGTGAACAGCCCCATCATCCGGCCGGCGAGCCCTCCGGCGCCGTCGGCGAGGGGCAGCAGCCCCAGGGTGAACGCGATCGGTGCGACCACCGGGGCGGTCAGCACGTCCCCGTCGCGTACCCACAGGGCCGTGAGCAGGCACACCGGCAGGAACAGCAGCCCGTACACCGTGCCGGAGGCTCCCAGGAGCAGTTGGTCCAGGTAGCCGAGCAGGAACATCGCCACGACGCAGAACAGCCCGCTGCCGAGCCCGGTGAGCTTCATGTCCGCCGGCCGTCCGCCCGCCCCCGCCGGCCGCGCGGGGCGCACCGTCCGGCGCGGCCGCGCCGCGCGGGCGGTCCCCGGTGCGGGCCCGCGCTCACCGGCCGGCCCGCGCCGGGCCTGCGGTGGCAGCGGGGCGGGCGGCTGTGCGCCACGTCGCCGTCCGTTGTTCGGATGTCGCGTCCTGCGTTGCTCCATTGGACCAACTTAGGTCTGCTTATGTGCCCGATCAGCCCTCAGACACGCCGACGGGGAAACGGCCGGCCACCCGTCCCCCGCTCCAGCGAGCCGGGCGCCCCGGACGCCGTAAACTGGTGGATCGGCCAGTATCGGTCTCTGGTCTGGCAGCCCCTGGCCCACTCATCAACGGGAAGTCGCAACGTGTCGCTCACGATCGGAATCGTCGGCCTGCCCAACGTCGGCAAGTCGACCCTGTTCAACGCCCTGACCAAGAACGACGTGCTGGCGGCCAACTACCCGTTCGCCACGATCGAGCCGAACGTCGGCGTGGTCGGCGTGCCCGACGCCCGTCTCGCGCAACTGGCGTCGATCTTCAAGTCGGAGCGCATCCTTCCGGCCACGGTCGACTTCGTCGACATCGCCGGCATCGTGCGCGGTGCCTCCGAGGGCGAGGGCCTCGGCAACAAGTTCCTCGCGAACATCCGCGAGTCGGACGCGATCTGCCAGGTCATCCGCGCCTTCAAGGACGAGAACGTCGTCCACGTCGACGGCAAGGTCTCGCCGAAGGACGACATCGAGACGATCAACACCGAGCTGATCCTCGCCGACCTCCAGACCATCGAGAAGGTCCTGCCCCGCCTCCAGAAGGAGTCGCGGATCAAGAAGGACATCGCGCCCAAGGTCAGGGCGGTCGAGGAGGCCAAGGAGATCCTGGAGAAGGGCGACACGCTCTTCGCGCACGGCATCGTCCAGGGCAGCGAGCGGGCGGAGCTCCTCCACGACCTGCACCTGCTCACCACGAAGCCGTTCCTCTACGTCTTCAACGTCGACGAGGACGAGCTGGTCGACGAGGAGTTCAAGAACGAGCAGCGCGCCCTGGTCGCCCCGGCCGAGGCGATCTTCCTGAACGCCAAGCTGGAGGCCGACCTCGCCGAGCTGGACGAGGAGGAGGCCCTCGAACTCCTCCAGTCCGTCGGCCAGGACGAGCCCGGCCTCGCCACCCTCGCCCGCGTCGGCTTCGCCACCCTCGGCCTGCAGACCTACCTGACGGCCGGCCCCAAGGAGTCCCGCGCCTGGACGATCAAGAAGGGCGCCACCGCCCCCGAGGCCGCCGGTGTCATCCACACCGACTTCCAGAAGGGCTTCATCAAGGCCGAGGTCATCTCCTTCGACGACCTCGTCGAGACCGGCTCGGTCACCGAGGCCCGCGCCAAGGGCAAGGCCCGCATGGAGGGCAAGGACTACGTCATGCAGGACGGGGACGTGGTGGAGTTCCGCTTCAACGTGTAGTGGGTCACATAGCACCACATCGCTGATCTGACAAATGCGCAGGTCAGAGGGGGTCCACCTCTCCGGGGGTGGGCCCCTAGATTTTTACCGTGCTGGATAGGTGCTGGATAATCTGACACCTCGTCACCCGTCATCACCCCCCATCACCCGCACCGTGCTGGATCGGTGCTGGATGCTCCGAGCTGCTTCATAGGACCGGACGAATCTCGGGGTGGGCGCCCGGTGCTTTGCCCCCAATGTGGGGCTGCGGCGTAGCGGGCGGAGGCGGCTACCAGCGAGGATGCCAGTTATGGCCTTTGACCAGAACGTCGTTCCCCTCCGCTCGACGCATGCAACGCCTGTGGTTTTCGGCGCCGGGGCGGCCATCGGCGTTCTGGGCGGGATGATCGGGCTGGGCGGCGCGGAGTTCCGCCTGCCACTGCTGATCAGCCTCTTCGGCTTCGCCGCGCTCTCGGCCGTCATCCTGAACAAGGCGATGAGCCTCGTCGTGGTCTTGGTCGCGCTGCCTGCCCGTCTGGCGGCGGTCCCGGCCGTCGAGCTGGCCGCACGCTGGCCCGTCGCGGTCAACCTGCTGGCCGGCAGCCTGCTGGGTGCCTGGGCCGGAGCGTCCTGGGCGGTACGCATGCGCTCCGCCACCCTTTACAAGGTGCTGGCCGCACTGATGGTGCTCATGGCCGCGGCCCTGATGGTCACGCACACAACAACCCTGGGCACCCTCGATCTGCCGCTGTGGGCGCAGGTGCCGTGTGGGGTCGTGGCCGGCTTCGGTATTGGGGTGGTCGCGGCGATCATGGGCGTGGCCGGCGGCGAGCTGCTGATCCCGACGATCGTGTTGCTGTTCGGGGAGGGCATCAAGACGGCGGGAAGCATCTCCCTGCTGGTCTCGCTGCCGACCATGCTGGTGGCCTTCGCCCGGTACAGCCGTGACGGCAGCTTCGCCGTCCTCGGTGCGAACCTCCGCTTCGCCATGATCATGGCCGCAGGCTCCATCGTCGGCGCCGTACTGGGCGGGCTGTTGCTCGGCGTGTTCCCGGACCTGGTGCTCATCCCTGCGCTGGCCGTGATCCTGCTCATTTCCGCAGTCAAGCTCGCCCGTCACGATTGACGTCGCCGAGGTGACTGGGAGACCGATGCCGGTCCGGCCGCCGAACCCAAGAATCTTGGAGCGGCCCGGGTACGGGCCGAGAACGCGCCTCGCTAGAGCCCAGTGACGGGCTGTCCGTTAAGAGCTTGGGCGATCTGCCAGAGCTGGCCGCCCCGTGACGCCTTCACGAGCACAACGTCACCGGGCTGAAGGATCGAGTCGAGATACGCTGCGGCGGTCGCGTTGTCGCCAACGAACGCAATGTCTGGGACGCCGGCCGCGCCCGCTGCGAGGGCGAGCTGTTTCGCGAGGTCTCCGCCGACCGCCACGACGAGATCGACGCCGCTTTCGGCTGCGAAGCGGCCAATCTCGCGATGGGCCTCGACTGCTTCCTCGCCCAGCTCCAGCATCTCGCCCAGTACGGCGATCCTTCGGCCGCCTACGGCCTCGGTCGCGTCGCCGTCAGTCTCGGGCATCAGGAGTCTCCGTTGTTGGTCAGGGGCGCGAAGGTGATCGCGCGCCCCGTGTAGGAAGCGGACAGGCGGCTGAGGGGAACTCGATCATGTGACTGGCCCCAAGCTGACGGATCTCGGAAGCGGATCACCGGCTCGGGGCCGTCGTCGTAGCCGCGCAGAATCACGAGGTGCCCGCCCGTGCGGCCGTCGTCGGGGAACTGCTCGGTCACGGACACGATGAGGGGGGCGTCATCGAGGCGGCCGAGCAGGTTTTCGGCGGGGATGGGTTCCGCCAGGGAAGGCACTCCCAGTTCGGTCGCCAGGTTCGCGATCCCCGCGTGAAGCGCTCCACGCGGGGTCAGCACCTCGTGCTTCACGGCGAGCTTCAGGAGTTCCGTCACCGTGGGCGCCTCGCGCCCGTAGGCGAGCAGGATCGCTCGCAGCGATGCCAGGCCGCACGCCCGGTTGGACCATTCGATCCTGTCCCCGAGTGCCCATCCGCCGTGTAGATCCCATTCGGCGGGGGCGATGAGCTGTCGGCACAGGGGGACATCGTGGACGCGCGGCACAGTGGCGTGCTCCTACAGGGAGACGGCAGCCTCCCGCGTCGCCGTGGTGCTGGAGAACACGGGAGTGGGCAGGGGGACATCGTACGGCGGCCGGGCCAGGGCCTCGTGAAGCATCGCCAGTACGACGTCCGTGTGCGTGAGCCCGACCATCGCCGCCCCGACCGCGAAGTTGCTGTCACGGGACATGCCCGGCGTGCTGTTGACCTCCAGCACGTAGGCGTCGCCGTCCTCGGTGACGATGAAGTCGATGCGGGCCGAACCGCGCAGCCCGATCCCGTCCCACAGGGTCCGGGCGTCCCTGGCGATCCGGTTCAGTGCTACGGGCTCCAGCTCGGCGGCGCGGACGGTGACGGCGCCCTTGGAGTCCACGTCGAGTTTGGTGTCGGCGTCGTAGAACTCGGCATCGGTCGCCTCGGTGGTCAGCGGCGGGAAGACGATGACCGAGCCGCCGGGAAGCTCCAGCATGCCCACGGTCACGGGGGTGCCGATCACGTAGTCCTCGACGAGTACCTCTTCCCCGCTTTCGCCAGCGGCCTCCGCCAGGGCGCGGGGCAGGTCGGCCGCGTCGCGGACGAGGCTCATGCCCACGCTGGACCCGCCGAAGGGCGGCTTCACCATGACGGCCTGGCTGGCCCAGTTCACCGGGCCGCCGGACCAGACGCGCCAGCCGGGCGTCGGGACGCCGAGGGTCAGCATGACCCGCTTGCAAAGGATCTTGTCCGCGGCCACCGCAGAGGCCGCGACTCCGCTGCCGCAGTACGGCACGCGAAGGTAGTCGAGCAGACCCTGAAGGCGGCCGTCTTCGCCGTAGGGACCGTGCAGGTTCGAGAGGGCCACGTCGTACGAGACCAGCTCGCTGATGAAGTCAGGCTGGGTGGGGTCCAGCACGTCCCACCGCGCGCCGATCTCTTCCAGCGCCTCGCCCAGGGCGGTCACGGACCGCTGCTCGACGGGGCACTTGGAGTGGTAGAGCCTGTCTTCAGCGGACACCGGCCCGTAGATGAGGGCGACGCTCAGGCCCCGCCGGCTCTGCCTCCACGCACGGAGTTCCTCGGTGGCCTTGTGCGCCGCCTGCTTCGAGCTGGAGTCGAGAAAGAGGGTCATGCGAGTACCCCTTCGAAGGTTTGGGTTACCGGCCCGCCAACCCAGGCGGCCCGATTCGGGTGGTCGTCGTGCGGACGGACGGTGAGAGGCTCACCGGCCTCGTTGTGGACGGTGACCTCGCGCCTGGCGACGAGGCCACGCATGGTGGCGATGACGACGGCGGCGACGGCTCCGCTGCCGCAGGAGAGGGTCTCGGCCTCGACGCCCCGTTCGTAGGTGCGGATCTTGAGCGCCTGGCCGCCGAGGTGCTGGACGAAGTTGACGTTCGTACCCAGCGGCGCCACGTTCTTGTGGTGCCGGACGACTCGGCCGACCACTTCGGTGTGGATGGCGTCCACGTTCTCCACGACGGCGACGACGTGTTCCGTGCCGGTGTGCGCGCTGTCGAACCACGTCGGCCTGCCGTTGATGACCGTCTGTAAGACTCGGGGCTGGATGGCGCCCACGTCAGCCGTGACCCAGACAGAGTCGGCGTCGACGGTGGCCTCGTGCATGACGCCGGCCATGCGGAGCTGCATGGTTCGGAAGCCCTGGTCGCACTGGGCCGCCCAGGCCGCGCAGCGCAGCGCATTGCCGCACATCGTTGCGGTCGAGCCGTCCGCGTTGAAGCAGTCGACATCGAGCACCGTGGAGGTGGGGCTGACGAAGCGGCTGACGACCAGGCCATCCGCACCCACTCCGGTCCGTCTGGCGCAGAGGCGTTCCGCCTCCTTGGCCCAGTCCGTGCCAGCTCGCGGGCCGGGGTCCGTGAAGAGGATGAAGTCGTTGCCCGCTCCGTGGATCTTGCGAAAGCGCATGGCAAAGCTCCTCGCGTGATGAGATGGGATGGGTGGTGCGGTGCCGAACGGCTGCTCAGCGCGATGAGATCGGCCGGCAAACGGTCTGCGGTTTGCGCATGATCAGCGGTGCATGTCCGACGAAGTGCAGAACACGGTGGGCCGAGGTGCCCGCGGCCCTCATGTCCCGGACCCGCTGATAGCTGCCGTCGATGAGGATGAAGTCGCCTATGCGGACATCGGTCGGCGTCCTGGTGGCTTTCATGGTTCCGACCGGCGGCGGGGGCTCAGAGGGCTGCTCTTCGCTTCTGGGCTGGTACATCAGCCCCTCCAGATGCCGAGGAGGAGGGAGCCGCCGATCGCGATAAGACTGAGAACGTAGGAGATCTGCTGGTTTCGAGGGCTCATCGGGTTCCGATCAGGTGGTGCTCCACGCGCCTGCGCACTGACGGGATGCCGATCTCGGGAAGAGGCACCCAAGCTGCCGCACCGGCTTCGATCATGGAGGGGAAGACAGCGCCCGAGTGGGCCCGGAAGAGGTAGCGCATGCCGACCCGGAGGCGGCGTCCGTACCCGTGCTGCCCCGGCCTCGTCACGTCGACCAGGAACGGGCCCTCGGCGCCGGGCTCGGTCCACACATCCCAGACGCCGACTTCCTCGGCCAGAAGGCGTAAGGCGGCCTCGCTGAGGGAGTTGTCCTGATCCTCGGGCTCGGCCTCGGCGAGCGCGTAGCCGCCTTCGTGTCGCAGGCACAGGACGCGAGCCTGTTCATCGACGACGACGGCCCCTGCCATTACGAGCGGGCAGCGCTGGTCGTGGGTGCAGCCCCGGTTCCGCGAGTGATCAACGGCTGCGTCATAGACCGGCATCAGCGCCATCTTCTCGTCGGGGTGTTCGTGTATGTAGTGGGACAGCTCTCGGATGATCTGGTCTTCTCTGACACTCACGGCGCACCCAGCCCATGCCGGTCCGTGTAGAGCCACAGCAGGCGGCGCGACAGGTTGGCAATGTCGCGGAGATAGAAGAAGGTGCCGAACGTGGGGGTCTCGGCGGTGGGACGGGCCGAGAGTTCAACCAGCCGCGTCGCCCTGCGGACGAGTTCCTGTGCGTCGGGGTCGTCCTCGGCCCCTAAGTCCTTGCCAAGGAGGCCGTTCAACTCCTTGGCAAGGCGCGGCACGTAGTGGTCCAACTGCGCGCGGGTCGTGGTTCCCAGCCGAAATCCGAGAACGGTATCGGTCAGCGAAGTGATCTCCGTGACGCTAATCCCGCCGTTCTCCTCTGAAACTTCGGCCAACTCCCTTGCCTTGCCCGTACTTGCCACCTTCATTGGCCCCTCCGGTGCACGCCTTATGCCGTGCCAACAAAGTTAGAGAGGGGGGTGGCAAGTACTCCAGGAATGTGCCGGAACTTGCCAGACGTTCACCCTTGAGATTCGATGGCGCGGGTGATGAGTTCACGCGCAGCGCTGCCAATGACGGCATGTTCGTGCAGCTCCGTGAACGTTCTGGCATACATGGCAAGTTCGTGCTTCTGTACGACCGTTAGATGCGCCGACACCAGTTCGACCTTGACGGTGTGGTCGTCGAACATGAAAAAGCCCTCGACGGGCATGAGTGGGCGGTCGATGTCGCGGGGAATGATGCCGATGCTCACCGTGGGCAAGGCCATAGCGCTGATCAGATAGCCGAGTTGGCCGGCCATCACGTCCGTCCCGCCGATGCGGTTATAGAGGGCGCTCTCCTCCAGAAGGATGACGAACGTGCGCGGCGTATAGACGATCTTCTGCTTCTCTAGGCGGACCTCGACAGCCGCGTCTACGTCGTCGATCAAGCCGCGACGGTTACGGATGGAGGTTAGCAACGCCTTGATGTAGGAAGCAGTTTGCACGGGCCCAGGGATGAGCGACGGCGAATAGAACCGGAAGTGCTGTGTTCGCTCCCAGAGGGGGAGGGCGGACTCCTGTGCCCACTTGAGCCCGTCGCCCTCCATCTTGTGCCACTCGACGTACATGCCCTCGATTCCGCGGGCCGTCTTGACGAGATCGTCCGCCAGGCTGTCTGCCTCGCAGACTCTGCACCAAGCACGAAGGTCGCGCTCCGAGGGCGCGCGTGTTCCGCTCTCGAAGCGCGAAGCCTTCGACTCATGCCAGTCCAGTTTTGCGGAAAGTGCTCGCTTTGTGAGTCCGGCTGCTTCCCGGATCTCTGCGAGACGTTTCCCGAGCGCCTTTCGGGCTTCTTGTGCGCTCGAAGATGCTGGCGGTTTCATTTTGGGGTGACGGTCCTATGCGGAGTGTTCAGTACGCTGCGAACTCTGCGTGTGGCGTTGCCCGATTCCATACGGCCTCGAAAGCCGTATCGCAGAGTTTCGCGATCTCCGGGTCTTCGGTGATCTCGGGCTCTGTGGGCTCGCCTTCGCCGTCAAAGTGGTTCAGGTACAGCAGCCGGGAATCGAACAGCCAGAAGTCGTTCCCCGGAAGAAGCAGATCCGAGGCGTTTCGCCGGGGAAGCCATCGCACCTGCTCACCCGCCGCGACGTTCAGCCCCTCGGTCACCTCGTGCTCGAAGCGGATGTACTCGCTCACGGGCGTCGACACGATGCGGGCTCGACGCACCTCGACACCTCGCGAGACAGCCTCCGAGACGATGGCGTGCCAGGCGGCCCAGCGCTTGGCCGGGTCGATGGACTTGCCGGCCTTCCAGTCAACGAAGGCGGAGTCCGTCTTGCTGTAGGCGTCGCGGGCTTCCAGGTGAACAGCCGTCCGCTGGCAGTCGCGGAACAGCTCCTTAAACGTCGGGGGACTCGACAACCTTCTCCTCCTCCGGCTCGGCGTCCTTGGTGGCGGTCTCCCTGTCCTCTGCCAGGAAGAACTGCACCATATAGCGGGGGATCTCAACCGCCCCCTCGTGCGCGGGGAGGTTCAACTGCTTGAGCCGCCCCTCGTCCAGAACCTTGTACCCCTGGACGAGGTACCTGTCCGTCTCCTCGTCCACGTAGATGGTGGGCGAGTTGCCGTCAGGGCTGTTCGGGTCCTTACCGAGCATGCGCAGGGCCATGATGTCCTCCTCCGTCGCCGGTTACGCTTCCCGTGCCAGAGCTTGCCTGCGCCCTCGCTGGAGAGCGAGGAACTTGCCCAAACTTGCCAGCACTTCGTGAGGCGAACCTACGCGCCGTGGATCAAGGTGACGAGGAGCGGGTCAGCCACAGCTTTCCGGCGGTGGCTGGATGCAATCGCTGGCCTGACCCGCGCCCTCACCTCGCTCTCGGGAGCCCTCTTACCCCTCCCTACCTACGCATCGTCATGGCCGAGCGAGTCGTATCCGTCCACGTACTCGCGCCCGTTGAGGTGTGCCGCGATCTTCCCGACCCCGCGTTCGAGCCGGTAGCGGACGGCCCGGTCCGTCACTCCTTGGAGGGTGCCGGCCTCGGTGTCCGGGAGGTCGACGCCGTAGCGCAGGACGAGGGCCTGGCGCTCTTCGAGAGTGAGCGGCGCCGTAACCCAGCCTCGCCGTATGTCGGCCAAATGAGCGAACAGCAGGGTCGCCGTCTTGGGGTCGACGCTGCCCTTGGGCATGTCTGCGTCCGGGGCCGTGGGGTTGCGGATTCCGTACGCCGCCTCGTCGTCCCACACCGCCGGGAGCAGGTGCTCGACCAGGGCCCGGTCGTACAGGGTCACCCGCCACCCCTTTCGGCAGCGTTGCGCGCGGCCTCGTACGACACGTGAGCGGAGCGGTGCTTCGCCTCGGTCAGCCACCGGTCGCGGAGCCTCTGCGAGAGCCAGCGGTGCAGCAGGCCGGCCCCGCCATCGGTGAGGAGCTGGCGCACGTAGGAGGCACGCTCGGCGGCGACGATGACGGCCTCCTGCAAGGCGTCCTCGTACTCCAGCGTCAGCCCGTAGTCCCGCGAGAAGCCGCGCGCCACTGCGCGGCACACGCTCTCCACCTGCGGCTCGGCCAGGATGGTCCAGTCGGCCGTGGCAGGTCGCTGCGGCTGGTCGATGTCCACGAGCGAGATCGTCATCGGACGACCTCCTTCACCGGGACCTCGCCGTCCTTGGTGACCATGACCATCAGGCCCGGAGCGCCCCGGGTGCCGGTGCGGTGCCGCCACCAGGTCGATTCGGACTCCATGGCGGGAATCTGAATGAACGTGCGCGGCCCGTCGGTGTCCACGTGTTCGTGATGCAGATGGCCGGCCAGCAGGACGTCGGCCTGGTGCATGGCCGAGGTCTTGTCGAAGCTCTGCCCCTTCCGCCATTCGAAGTGCTTTCCGCTGCGCCACTGATGGCCATGAGCATGGGCGATCACGGTTCCCGAGCACTCGACGACCACGGTCAGCTCGTCCGAGTCGGGGACGAACACCTCGACGTGCGCGTACTCCTCGCCCGCGAGGGTGAGGGCCTCGGCGACCGAGATCAGGGCGTCGGTGTCGTGGCTGTCGTCGTAGCGGGTGACGCCCCGGCCGTTCGGGCGGACGGCTTCACCGTGGTTGCCGGGGACAGCGACGACCGTCAGCCGGGAGGCGAGCGGGGCGAGCTTCAGCACCGCGTGCGCCATCAGGCGCCGGGTCAGCCGGATCTGCTCGGTGAGGGTGAGCTGCGTTCTCCAGGTGTTCGCTCCGCCCTGGGAGACGAAGCCCTCGACATGGTCACCCAGCCAGGCCAGGTGAACGTGGTCGATGGTGAAGCGCATGCGGTACTCGGACAGCAGGTCGGCAGCCTTGTCGATGCAGTCCATCGCCCGGCGCAGCGTGCCTTCGGGGCCGTCGCCGTCGAGCTTGCCGAGCTGCATGTCCCCAAGGGCGACCACGAAGGTCCATTCGCCCTCCGTGTCCAGCGCGGTGCGGACGGGAGGGGTGTGCCGGTCGAAGACGGCCAGCAGCTCGTCGACGCTGGGCCGCTCGGCCGGCATGCCCTTGCGGCGACTGAAGGAGAAGCGGGCCGAGACGCCCGGCTCTCCGTTGGGCCGAGGGCGAGACGTGGCACAGCGACTGGGGGCCGCAGCCGTCGAAGGACGACGAGTTCACCGAGGCCGACATGAACCCCGGCTCCGGAGCTGATCCGGCGGCTGCCTTCAAGGGTGATACGTACAAGATCATGCTGGTCGCCAACAATTTCCAGACCGGCTTCGATCAGCCCCTGCTCTCGGCGATGTACGTCGACAAGAAGCTGTCAGGGGTCGCTGCGGTGCAGACGCTTTCGCGGCTCAACCGCACTCACCGCACTGCTGGTGGAGAGTGGAAGTGCAAGACGTTCGTCATCGACTTCGCCAACAAGCCCGAGGACATCAAGGCCGCCTCGAGCCGTACTCCAAGAACGCGACCCTGGAGACCGAGACCGATCCGTACGTCGTCGTCCACCTGGCCAACAAGCTTGCCCAGGCCGGAATCTACACCGAGGACGATGTCCGTAAGGTCGCCGGGCTGTGGGTGACCCGGAAGGGCAACAACGCGCTCTCGGCGGCGATCAGCCCGGCGCAGCACGACTTCCGGCGCCGCTATGCGCGAGCGATCGAGGATGAGGACAAGGTCGCGCTCCAGGCGCTCGACCTGTTCCGCAAGGACGTCTCCACCTACGTACGGCTCTATGACTTCATGTCCCAGATCGTCGACTACGGCGATCCCTGCATGGAGATGCTGTCGATCTTCCCGCGCCTGCTGGAGAAGGTCATCGCCGAGTCCGCCTGGGCGGCCGACGTGGACCTCTCCGACGTGGTGCTGGTCGGGGTCAAGCACAACAAGGCGATCTCGGTCGACATCTCGCTCGTGGGCGACGGGCAACTGAAGGGCATCAGCGCTGCCGGCACGGGCACGAAGAAGGATCCGAAGTACGTCGCGCTCCAGGTCGTCATAGACAAGATGAACGACCTCTTCGGCGCCGAGTCGTTCACCGCATCGCAGATCAGGGAGTTCGTGCAGGTTCTCGTCGAGCGGTTGCTCGATGACCCGAACCTGGTCAAGCAGACCAAGGCGAACTCCAAGAAGGAGTTCCTGGAGTCACCAGACTTCCAAGCGGCCGTTACGGAGGCAGTCGCAGACAACCAGGACGCCCACAACACGATGGCCGACTACTTCTTCACCGATGGGCCGGCCATCAACTCGATCATCATCGCCCTCGCGGACGCCTTCTACGAAGCAGCAGTCGATCAGCAGGTGGATTCAAGCTGAGTAAACGCCGAGGTCAGACGTCCTTGATCTGCACTTGGTCGCCGCACAGTTTCGACCAGTCGTCGCGATCCGAGGTCAGTACGAGGACGGGTGCCGGGGAGCGAAGCGCCATCGCGGCGACGAGGGCGTCGATGGCGTACTTGTGCCCGTGTAGGCCGCCTGCGTCGCTCAGCAGCTGCACCGCGGTGAGACTGTCCGCCTGGGTGACGTCTTGGACCTGAAGGCGGGAGAGAAGCCAGCGCAGCCGGGCGGTATCCGTCTTCCCGTAGACGGCCTCCACCACCGTCAGGGCCGACACGAGGACGGGCACACCTACGCGCCGGGCGGCCTCGATCCGGGTGATCATCTGGCGGTCGTTGCGCAGCAGTAGTGACAGTGCCTGGGAGTCGAGCACCAGGGACCTGGCCGCAGGCTCCTTCATGCGGCGCTGTCGTTCGATGCGTAGGGCGCCGGTGCGTCACCAAACAGTTCGCTCTGCGCGGCCTGGACCTCGGCCTCGCTCAGCGGCTCGTGCTCGGCTTCGTAGGCGGCCACGATCTCGGCGAGGCCGTCCATGGCGAGCTGATGCCGGACCGCCGCTGTCACGTACGCGGACACGCCGCGCTTACCGGTACGGGTGCGCAGAGCACCGAGGAGTTCCGAGGGCATCGAGACGGAGATGTTCTCCGTGCCGCCGGGGCGAGGTGACTTCATGGCCGCAAGTCTAGTACAGAAACTATTACAGCACCGAGGTTCTGTACGGCTGCATCCCTGGCGCATAGTCTTGGCGTTCTAGATCTTCTTGTACTTTGCCGAGAATCCCGTGCTGACGTGGACGACCCACACCACGAGCTCTCCGTTGTCGATCGTGTAGACGACCCGGTAGTCGCCGCCCCGCAGTCGACGGCGTTCTGGCTGTGACACGAGCGCGGTGGTGTTGAAGCCGAGGGGGTCGCTCTCCAGCTCGGTCAGTTTGGCCAGGATGCGCAAGGCCATGTCGCGACGGATCTTCCGGAGCTCGGCCTGCGCCTCCGGTCGGAAGACGGTTCGGTACTCACTCACCGCGCGCCAGCGTCTCCCTCATGATGTCCTCGATCGGGATGCCGGGTACAGGGTTGGCCATGCGCTCGTCGATGATCCGGTTGATCTCGCGCTCTTCCCACTCCTGGTACTTGCGCAGCACCTCGATGGAGACGACGGCGGCGACCTGCTTGCCCCGTCGGGTGATCACGGTGGGCACGTCGTCTCGATCGGCGCGCTCCACGACCTCGGCTAGGTGCGCGCGTACGTCGCGGATGGACTCTATGGGTAGGGGCTGCGTCATGCGCTCAAGTGTACCGAGTGTGCCATGTGTACACCGCCCTCGGGGTGGAGCGGGTTGTGTCGTGCTGGATGTGCTGGATGACTTCCCACGGTGCTGGATGGGTGCTGGATGGCCACGTGTAGCGGATGGCACGATCACATCGATGATCTGGCAAATGTGCTGGTCAGAAGGGGCCCGATCTTTCGAGGTCAGGCCCCTTCCGACGACTCTTTCGAGACGGGGAAGGGCTCCCCTGTCGCGGTGTGCGGCTCCAGGACTCCGTCGGCGGTTGGGAGAACACCGCCCCCCAGCCCAGGAACAGGTCCGGCCACGGCCGTACGACACCGTGGAGGCGACACGGGCCTTCCACCGTGCGCCCTGACCGCGCTGCCCGAGGGCCGGCTCGACTGCCCGCTCACGGCCCTGTTCGCACCGGACGACCCGCTGGCACGGGGCCACGAGGAAACGGCACGCAACTGGAAGCTGTTCAGCGACACCGTCCGTTTCGAGATGAGCGACGACGGCGGCCACTACCTCAACGCCACACACCCGGAGCGCATCGCCGCGGTGCTCCGCGCGGACCTGGGGCTGTGAGCCTTGACCACGATGACGATCGTGTTGATGGGCGCGGCGACCTTCGCTCTGAGGTTCTGCTTCTTCGGACCGCTGAATGCGGAGCGGATGCCGGCCCGCGTCGAGCAGGCACTGCCCTACGTGATGCCCGCCGTCCTGATGGCGATCATCGTTCCCTCCGTGATCCTGGCCCCCTCGCCGGGCGACGGACCGGGCTGGCTCTCTCCGTACCTGGTGGGCGCCGGGGTCGGGTTCGGTGTGGGCGCGGTCAAGAAGGACAACTTCTTCCTCGTCTTCGCGTCCGCCGTCGTCGCCTTCGCCCTGGCCAAGTTCCTGCTGTGACGGAGAGTCCACGATGAGCGCTTCCGCTGCCCCCACCCGACCGCTGAGCCGCAGGCAGGAGGTCCGTACCGGTCTCCGCGACGTCCTGCCGCTCGCGCTCGGCGCCCTCCCCTTCGGGCTGCTGTTCGGCGCGGTCGCCCAGCAGGCGAACCTCAGCCTGTTCGACACGCCACCCCGCAGTTCTCGGTCATCAGCGGAGCGACCGTGCATGACGTCCTCGACGGCCGGGAGAACGAGGTCGTCGATCTCGTCGCCCGGGCCTACACCGCGCACGGCCGGCAGCAGACCGTCAATCCGCCCAGCTACTTCCTGCGCTTCCCGGACCGCCCCGACTCCCGGATCATCGCCCTGCCCGCCTCCCTGGGCGGGGAGTTCGGTGTCGACGGCATCAAGTGGATCTCCAGCTTCCCCGCGAACATCACCTCGGGCCTGCCGCGGGCGTCCGCCGTCCTCATCCTCAACGACCACGAGACCGGCTATCCCTTCGCGTGCCTGGAAAGCTCCATCATCAGCGCCACGCGCACCGCGGCCTCCGCAGCACTCGCCGCGGACCGGCTGCACGCCGGCCGGCCGCGCCCGCGCCGCATCACGTTCTTCGGCACCGGCCTCATCGCCTGCTCCACGCACCGCTACCTCACCGGCACCGGCTGGGACTTCGACACGGTCACCATCCACGACCACAGCGCCGAGTACGCCCGTGGATTCGCCGACTACGTCTCCGGCACGGGTCACGAAGGGACGGTGACCGTCTCCGACGACGCCGAGACCGCCGTCCGCGGCTCCGACCTGATCGTCTTCGCCACCACGGCCGGCGAGCCGCACGTCCATGAACCGGACTGGTTCTCGCACAACCCGACCGTGCTCCACATCTCCCTGCGTGACCTCTCTCCCGCGATCATCCTGGGCTCCACCAACGTCGTCGACGACGTGGAGCACAGCCTCAAGGCGAACACCTCACCCCACTTGGCCGAACAGGCCACGGGCAACAGGTCGTTCATCAACGGAACGCTCAGTGACGTCCTCGACGGCACGGCCGAGCTTCCCACCGACCGCCCCCTGGTCTTCTCCCCGTTCGGCCTGGGCGTCCTGGACCTCGCCGTGGGCGTACACGTCTACGGCGAAGCGCTCCGCCGCGGCCTGGCGACACCGGTCCCCGGCTTCTTCCACGTCCTGAGCCGGTACGCGTAGCACCCCGCCCTGTGGGGGATGCCCCCTGCCTCCGTGAGACGCCCGCGGTGCGGGCGGCACCACGCGCACGCCGGCGGCCGGCCGGCCCGGCGTCACCGTCCGGCCGGTCCGAAGCCCGGTGCCGGGTACGGTGCCGGGTCCGTCACCCAGCCCGCCATCAGCACCAGGCGGGACTCGCGGTGGGTGGCGAGGAAGCCGAAGGGGCGGTCGAAGGCGGCGCGGACGACCGTCGTCTCGTAGCGGTACGACGGGACCCCGCCGGCCGGTGCGGGCATGACCGCCGTGACCGCCGCCGCCCGGAAACCGAGCGCGCCGAACCGGGCCACCGCCGACTGGCGGGCCTCGCCGACGGCCAGCGGGTGGGGACTCACCCCGGGGAAGTGGCCGGCCCGGGTGTCCGCCGCCGTCGTGAGGCCGAACAGGGCGGGCCGGGCGAGCAGGTCGTGGTCGGCCCGCACCTCGTACGACACGGTCGTCACGTCCAGCGTCCTCGGTTCCGGCTCGGCGGCCGGCTGCTGCTCCACGTGCAGGCCGGGGCCAACGTGCCCGTGCGGCAGCCCGCCGCCCCCGGTGAGCGGCAGGCCGCGCTCCACCACGCCCACGCCGGCCGCCAGCACCTGACCGGGCGTCATCCGTTCCTCGCCGAGTACCAGGTGGACGTCGATGCCGTGGTCCCCGGGCACCGTCAGCGCGGTGACGAAGCCGTCCGGGGTGCCCGCCACCCCGACGCGGTCCGGCCGGACGCTGCGCCGGTGCAGTCCGCGCAGGGTACGGCCCTGCCAGGGCCCGGCGGCGGGCCGCAGCGGCAGCTCCGTGAACGGCTGGCGCCAGTTCGTGCGCAGCGTGAGCGCGGCGGCCAGCACCATCCGCGCCTCCCGGGTCAGCGTCACCGGCATGCGCTCGACCAGCCCGCCGGTCCGCTCGGCCGCCCAGCCGTCCAGCCGCTCCTGCGCGGTGACCAGGTCGTCCCCGAAGACGCCGTGGGTTCCGGCGGGCAGGCCGGCCCGCCACTCCTCGCGCAGGGCCAGGCCGTGGTGGGTCCACAGGCCGAGCGCCGCCTCCAGACCGGACACCGACGCGAGCCCGGCCAGCAGTTCCCGCGCGGCGACGGCGGCCTGTCCCGCGGGGACGCCCAGCGCCCCGGCCAGCTCCGCCCGCGCCGGGCCGGCCGCGCCGTCGGTGAGGAAGGCCAGCAGGGGCCAGACCCCGGTCGCGGAGAGGACCGTGCCGTCGTGCGCGGTCGCCGCCCATCGGGCCGTGAGCCCGTTCACCGCGCGGACGACCTCGTCGCCCACCCGGCTGTCCGGCCTGGTCTCCACCCTCGTCCCGCCCCCGTTCGTGTCCTGCTCACCGTGCGGCCGGCCACCGGTCCCGCGCTGTCGCCGCCCCGCCCCAGGAGCACCGTACCGGTGTCCCTGCCCGCGCCTCCCGGCCCCCGCCGGCCACGCCGTCCGCACGAGCGGACCCGGACGTCCCCGTGTCGGCCATCAACTACCGCACAAGAAACGATAAATGACTGTCCATCAGGTGTACATGCGGGCGCTGGGTCACCGGCTCCGGCCCCGTCCGTCCGTCCCGGGTGGTCGCCGCGCGGCCCGGCCTCCGGGTGTGGGTCCCTCTGTACGGGGGAGGAAGTGCCCGGGTGAAGCGCTCCCCAACGCCTGTCATCACATCGAGTGATTCTCTGGCCTTTGCTTGCACGGCGGAACCCGGGGTTGCCAGGCTCTTGCCGTCTGTACAACCTGATGGGAGCGGCCAGTGACTTTCGGTGAGCAGCCGGCGTACCTGCGTGTCGCGGGTGATCTCCGCAAGAAGATCGTCGACGGTTCACTCCCGCCCCACACCCGGCTCCCCTCCCAGGCCCGCATCCGCGAGGAGTACGGCGTCTCGGACACGGTCGCGCTGGAGGCCCGCAAGGTGCTGATGGCCGAGGGACTGGTCGAGGGCCGTTCCGGCTCGGGGACGTACGTGCGCGAGCGGCCCGTGCCCCGGCAGGTGGCCCGCTCCGGGTTCCGTCCGGCCGGCGGGGCCACGCCGTTTCGGCAGGAGCAGGCCGACGCCGCCGTGCGCGGCACCTGGGAATCCAGGAGCGAACAGGCCGAGGCCGGCGCGGCGCTCGCCGAGCGGCTCGCGATCCACCCCGGCGACCGGGTCATGCGCACCAAGTACCTCTTCCGGCAGGCCGGTGAGCCGATGATGCTCTCCACCTCCTGGGAGCCCCTCGCCGTCACCGGCCGCACTCCGGTGATGCTGCCCGAGGAAGGGCCGCTGGGCGGGATGGGCGTGGTCGAGCGCATGCGGGCCATCGACGTCATCGTGGACAACGTCACCGAGGAGGTCGGCGCCCGCCCCGGCCTCGCCGAGGAGCTGCACCTGCTCGGCGGTGTCCCCGGCCATGTGGTCCTGGTCGTCCAGCGCACCTACTACGCCTCGGGCCGGCCGGTCGAGACGGCCGACGTGGTGATCCCGGCCGACCGCTACCGGGTCGCGTACCACCTGCCCGTGAAGTGACCGCCGTGGTACGGCCGTTCCGGCGCCGGGTCGCTGCGGCGCCGGGTCGCTGTGGTGACGGGCCTCCGGGCGTACGGCGCGTGCGCCTCCGCGTGAGGTAGCGCACACTCCGGCGCACCGGGCGGGCGGATACCGCGCCCTCCCTGGCCGCCGCCGACCTCCGGGAGCCGCAGCGATCCGGCCGTTCTCGCAGATGGCCCGGGTCGGCCCGGCGCGCGCCCGATCCGGGGCGGCGGTGTTCACGACGGCGTGTTCGGTCCCGTGCGCCCCCGGCGGTCTGGCTGGTTGCGTACCTCTTTGTGAAAAGTCGTATGCGCAGCGTGAAGGTTGGGCGTACGCTCGGGCATATGCGGATTGCGGTTTCCTTAGGCGGTGCGCGACGGGGGCCCGAGAGCGCAGCCGAGTGTGGGGGAGGGCGGTGCGGTGCGGGAAGGAACGCGGGCGGTGGGGGCCATGAGTGAGGGCACGGTCTCACTGCCCTGGATCGTGATACGGCAGGACGACAACGGCAACCGCTACCGCGTCGGCCGGTATGCGACCCGCGCGGAGGCGCAGAAGATCGCCGACAGCTTCGACGACCGGGGGCACAAGCAGATGTACTGGGTCGAGCGCATCGGCCAGAACGGGGACGGCGCGCGCAACTGACCGGCTGCGCGCTGACGTAGGCTCCCGTCCATGACGCGCACGCCGTCCGGCACGGAACCGATCGTCGTGGTGGGAGCCGCCCTGTTCGACGGTGATCGGCTGCTCGCCGCGCGCCGCAGCGCGCCCGCCGACCTGGCCGGGCGCTGGGAGCTGCCCGGCGGCAAGGTGGAGCCGGGTGAGCGGCCCGAGGACGCCCTGGTGCGTGAACTGCGCGAGGAACTGGGCGTCGACGCCGAGGTCGTCCGGCGGGTGCCGGGGGAGTGGCCGCTGCGAGCGCCGTACGTCCTGTGGGTCTGGACCGCCCGGCTGCGTCCCGGCTCGCCCGGGCCGAGGCCCCTCCAGGACCACGACGAACTGCGCTGGCTGACCCCGGCGCGGCTCTGGGACGTCCCGTGGCTGGACCAGGACGTCCCGGCGGTCCGGGAGGCCGGAAGGCTCCGTCCCCCGGAGCCCACCTCCCGGCCGACGGAGCCCACCGACGGGTCCACCTCCCGGCCGGCCGAGCCCACCGACGCGGCCACCCTCGGGTCGGCGGAGTCCGCCGGCGGGGCCGACTCCCGGCCGACGGATATCACCCGGCCTTGAGGCGGCCTTCCCACCGGCCGGGTCCACGGATGAGCCTCCGGGCCGAACAGGTCCACGGTCGGAACAACAACCCCCAGCCGACCGCTTCCACGGGGGTCCCGCCGATCGGGTCGCCTCCCCGCCGGGCAGGTCCGCGGAGGGAGAGCCGTCTCCCGCCGCGCCGTAGGTCGGGTCAGGACTGTGCCGTAGGGGGCGGAGCACCCGCGCGGGGTGCCGAACCGTCGCCGTCCTCGACGCACGCGGCGCTCGCGCCGGTCCCACGGAGCGCCGCATACGCCGTTCGTGCCACAGTGCGCCCTCGCGCGCGGTACTGCCCGCCGGATATCGGGTATGTGCCCATTAACCCCATGAAAACGGACATGGGCGGGCTCTGTTGGCCGGGGAAGTGATCGGCGTGATCGACACCGATGGTGACCGCGCCGAGTGGTCCTTCCCCGCGGAACCGGGCGCCGTGCGCAACGCCCGCGCGGCCGTCCGGCGCCAGCTACGCGGCTGGGACCTCGACTGCGTGGCCGACCTCGCCGCACTCCTGGTCAGCGAGCTGGTCACCAACTCCCTGCGGCACGCCACCGGCCCCATCGGCGTACGGCTGCTCCGTCCCGCCGCACTCGGCGACACCCTGCGGGTGGAGGTCTCCGACCCGCTCCCGGACCCGCCGCGCGAGCGCGTCGCCCGGCCCGAGGACGAGAGCGGGCGTGGCCTGCAGCTCGTCGCCGGGTCCTCACGCCGCTGGGGCACCAGGCCCGGCGCCGGCGGAAAGACCGTCTGGTTCGAACTGGCGGTGCCCGGGTGAGGCGGCGGCCGTGGGCGCACGGGGGTGTACAGCCGCCGGTGCGCCGTCCAGGTGCGCGCCGGGCACGCGCCCGGTCCAGCAGTGGGTGATTCGGCGGTGTGTTCCCTGGTTAGAAGAGTGGGAGTGTTGTCACGGACCGGTCCGAAAAACACCTGGACCGTGCTGTGATCGTGAACACCGTGTCGTGCGGCGCCGTAGTGCTGGATACTGCGGGCAGCCGCCCCCGGTGACCGGTGCCGGGTGCGGTGAGCTGGAGGGGACGGTTCGCGTGAGCGAGATACCAGCGAAGGCCACGGAGTCCGAGGACCCGTCGGACGGCGCGAGGAACCAGGCCGCGGAGGCGGCCGCGGCACCCGGCGACGCCATGTGGCAGAGCAGTCCGCCCGGTTCGATCTACGACTACATCAAGGTCGCGTCCTTCTCCATCAGTCCCGGCGGGCTGGTCGAACAGTGGAGCCTGCGCGCCGAACAGCTCTTCGGCATCCCCGCCGCACGCGCCGTCGGCATGGATCCCATCGAGGCGTTCATCGACCCCGACCTGCGCGACCGCGGCCAACGGAAGATGGCCGAAATTCTCGACGGGCGCGAGTGGACCGGTGTGGTGCCCTTCCGGATGCCTGACCTGCCGGACGGCACCCGCGGCGAGGAGGGCCTCGCCGAGGTCTACGTCATGCCCACCCGCACCGCCGAGGGCGACAAGGCCGCCGTCTGTATCGTCGTGGACGTCCGCACGCTCCGCAGCATCGAGACCGACCTCGCCGCCTCTCAGGCGATTTTCGGTCAGTCTCCGTTCGGTTTCCTGTTGATCGACGACGACCTGAGGGTCCGTCGGGCCAACCACCGCTTCGCCTCCATCTTCGGCGGAGCCCCGGACGACCACCGGGGCAGGGAAGTCCACGACTACCTGCCGCGCGGCGAGGCCGAGCGGGTCTCGGCCACCCTGCGGCGGGTGCTGGAGAGCGGTGAGTCGATCACCGACATGCACGTCACCGGGTTCGTCCCGGGCTCCGAGGAGCGCCGGCACTGGTCCATCAACCTCTACCGCGTGCACAGCGGCACCGGCCGGCCCATCGGCATCGCCTGGCTCGGCACCGACATCACCGCCCGCCGCGAGGCCGCCCGTGAGGCCGCCGCCGCGCGGCGCAATCTCGCCCTGCTCAACGACGCCGGCGCGCGCATAGGGAACTCCCTCGATCTGGAGACCACGGCCCGCGAACTCCTCGACGTCGTCGTCCCCGGCTTCTGCGACCTCGCCACCGTCGACCTCTACCAGGGTCTGCTGACCGGTGACGAGGCCCCGCCCGGCCTGGCCGACGGCAGCGCCGAACTGCGGCGCGTCGCCTTCGCCAGCGCTGTCTCCGGCGCCCCCTTCAGCAGCTCCGGGAAACCCGTCGAGGTCGGCGCGGTCCACCACTTCCCCTTCAGCTCGCCCTGCGCGGACGCCCTGCGCACCGCCCGCCCGCAGCGTGTGCCCGCCGAGGAGGGTGGCCTCGTGCAGTCCACGCTGGCCGTGCCGATGGTCGCCCACGACACGGTCGTCGGACTCGCCCAGTTCGCCCGGACCAAGGGCAGCGAGCCGTTCGGCGACCGGGACCGGGACCTGGCGGTCGAGCTGGCCGCACGGGCCGCGGTCTGCATCGACAACGCGCGCCTGTACCGGCGGGAGCACGAACGGGCGTTGATACTGCAACGGTCCCTGCTCCCGCCCGGCGACCCCGAGGCGTCCGGCCTGGACATCGCCTGCCGTTATCTGCCCGGCAACGCGGCCACCGAGGTCGGCGGCGACTGGTTCGACGTCATCGAACTGCCCGGTCACCGTACGGCGCTGGTCGTCGGGGACGTGATGGGGCGGGGTCTGCGCGCGGCCGTGGCCATGGGCGAACTCCGTACGGCCGTACGCACCCTGGCCCTGCTGGACCTCGAACCGGCCGAGGTGCTCTCGGCGTTGGACGAGATCGCGCGGGGGCTCGGCACGCCGGGCGGGGTCCAGCAGGCCACCCGCACCGCCCGTCAGCCCCGGGACGCCGACCTGTCCGAGGTGTACCTCGCGACCTGCGTGTACGCCGTCTACGACTCCGTGACCAGGCGCTGCACCTTCGCCAACGCCGGCCATCTGCCGCCGGTCCTGGTCGAGCCCGGCGAGACGGCCCTGATGCTGGACGTGCCGCCCGGGATGCCGCTCGGCGTGGGCGGCGAGCCCTTCGAGGAGGTCGAGGTCGAACTCCCCGAGGGCGCGCTCCTCGCGCTGTACACCGACGGCCTCGTCGAGTCCCGCCACCACCCCCTGGACGAGGGCCTTCAGGCCTTCGTCGGTGCGCTCACCGACCCCTCCCGCCCCCTGGAGGACGTCTGCGACCACGTCCTGAACACCCTCGACACCCACCACGGCGAGGACGACATCGCGCTGCTGATGGCCCGGGTGCAGGGGCTGCCCGAGGAGTCCGTCGGCGACTGGACGCTGCCGCGCGAACCGCGCAGTGTCGGGCGGGCCCGGGAGTACGCCCGCGCGCAGCTCGCCGGCTGGGGCCTGGAACCGCTGATCGACACGACGGAACTCCTGGTGAGCGAGCTGGTGACCAACGCGCTGCGATACGGCGAGGGGGACATCAGGCTGCGGCTGCTGCTGGACCGCACGCTGGTCTGCGAGGTCTGGGACTCCGGGTTGGTCCAGCCACGGCGACGGCGGGCCCGGGACACCGATGAGGGCGGACGGGGACTGCAGCTCGTCGGGCTGCTCAGCGCGGCCTGGGGGTCGCGCCGGACGCCACGCGGCAAGACGGTGTGGTTCGAGCTACCCCTGCCGGGCGGCGAGGGAACCCTCACGGACCCGGCGGAGGCCCTGCTGAGCCTGTTCTGACATCACCCCGGCCCGCCCCGCGGGGTTGTGCCGGGTGGGATGCGGACAGGTGCGGCGCCGGGCGGTCAGAGGTGGTGACGGGACCGGGTGAGGGGCCCGCCGAAGCTCGCCGGGGGGCCGCCGTCCGGGTCCTCGGCCAGGAGAACGCCGCCCAGCCCCCCTCCGACACCGGCCGCCTCCCCTTCAGCCCCGGCGACACCGGCTGCCTCCCTTCCGGCCCCGGCCGCATCCCCTGCAGCACCGGCGACACCGGCTGCCTCCCCTCCGACGCCGGCCGCGTCCTCTCCGGCCCCTCCGGCACCGGCGGCACCGGCCGTCTCTCTGCCGGCCCCTCCGGCACCGGCCGCCTTTCCTCCGGCACCGGCGTACGGGTTGCTGTACGCCCGGACATCCCGCTCGCCCAGCTCCCGCGCCTCCCGGGCCACCGAGTCGGCCCGGCCGGGGTGGCCCGCACCCAGCTCCCGCACCGCCTCCGCCAGCCTGGCCCGGGTCTGCGTGCCCACCGCTCCCCGGTGCGCCCCCACGAACGCCTCCGCCCCCGCGACGGAACCGCGCGCCACGAGCAGTGCGGCGGTGCCCAGCACACCGGACCGCGCCCCGCCCAGCCACTCCACCGTCCGGCTGATCCGGCGCAGGGCGTCCAGCGGGTCGTACGGCCCACCGGTCAGCTCCTCGCGGACCGCCGCCAGCACGCCGTCCGCGTGGGCGAGGCGGGTACGCGGCCCGTCCGGGGCCGGCGAGCCCCGCTCACCGCCCCGGACCGCCGCCAGCTCCGCCTCCGCACCGGTCAGCGCGGCCGGCACCAGTCCGGCCGCCTCCCGCAGCAACGCCGCGAGCCGCTCCACCGCGCCCACCAGGATCTCGGCCTGGGCGACCGCGCCCTCCCCGGCACGCAGGTGCCGGGCGGTCCGTTCCCCGTCGTCCACGTCGGCGGCCCGGCGGGCCTCGTTGAGCCGGGCCGTGGCGAACACCAGCCGGTCCGTGGCCTGTTCGACGTAGCCGGCGACGGGCGCCGAGGCGGTCGACGTGTACCGCTCGGGGAGCGCGGCCAGGGTCTCCTGCGCGGTCACCGTCCGGGCCGCGACGTCCCGGAACCGGCCCTCGGCCACCTCCAGCGCCGCACCGGCACCACCGCGCCCGCCGGCCCCCCGCCCGTCCGCCCCCGGCCCACGCGCCGCCCCCGCATCCGCCCCGGCGCCGCCGAGCCCGCGCAGTCCGTCCAGCGCCACCGCCTCCGCGTCCAGGCGGCGGCCGGCCTCCGCGCAGCGGCCGATCACGCCCACCAGAGCCTGCCGCCGGGCGCCCGCGTCCTCCGGGGCGCCCTCCTCGTACCGCCGCCAGATCGCGAACGCGGCCGACAGCTCGGTCTCGGCGGCCCGCAGCGCATGCGTGAACGGTTCCGTCCGCTCCTCCCCGAACAGGCCCCGGACGAAGGACAGTTCCTCCCGGCTGGTCCGCACGCACTCGTCGGCCAGCAGCAGTGCCGCCCGGGCCTGCCGTTCGGAGTCGGCCCGGGTGGGTGCGGGCGGTCGCGCGGAGACCGTCCCCGGGGTCGTCCGGGTGCGGGCGCGCCGGGTGCGGCGCAGATAGCCGTATCCGGCCAGGGACACGGCCGCGACCCCGGCGACGAGCGGCAGCACGAGGTCGGCCGAGGACGTCTCGTCCTGCCGTTGGGCGGCACCGGCCACCGTGCCTGCCGGGGCCACGGGAACCGGATCATGCGCCGCCACCGTCATCACCGGCAACACCAGCCACCCGGCTCCGGCCAGGCCGCCCAGCACCGCACGCGCCACCCGCGCCCTTGTGTGCACCGCGGTACGCCGGGACCGGCCCCGGATCAGGGAGGACGTCACCTTCCGGAGCGTATGGGCAGGTCGGCGGCTCCGCGACCGGGACGGGGGCGGGTGGGGGACCAGGCGGACAGGGGGACGCGATGGACGACCACCGGGACGGTCGCGGCGGCGAGGACCGTCGGAATCAGGTCACGGGCGACGTTCTCCGGGCCGGTGCACGCCGGACGGACGAACCTCGGACCGACGAAACCGATAGCCCCGACAACCCTGACGGCACCGGCACCCGCGATATCCCCGACGGCACCGGCACCCCCGGCACCGCGCACCCCCCGGCGGCCCCGCGGAGGCCGTCCCGGTCGTGGCGGCGCCGGGTGGTCCGCCACGTCTGCGCCGCCCTCGTCCTTCTCCTGCTCCCGGTCCTCACCGCCGAGACGGCCCTGCGGCTCAACTACACCGGCGACCCGGCCCCCGGCACCCGCACCCGGCACCGGGACGCCCTGTGGCTGGGGCACGCCTGGGTGGACGGGCGCAAGGGCGGGAAGGACGTCACGGCGCTCGCCCGGCGGTTGCGGGGCAGCGGGATCCGGGACCTGTACGTGCACTCGGGACCGCTGGAGCACGACGGCACGCTGCCCCCGTCCGTCTACCGGAACGCCCGCTGGCTGATCGGGGCCCTGCACCGGGAGCTGCCCGGCGTCCGGGTCCAGGCCTGGCTCGGCGACACGCTGGCCGGAGAGAGCCCGGACGGGCTGCGGCTGGAGCGGCCGGCGACGCGGGCCGCGATCGCCGGCTCCACCCGCCGGATCCTCGACGCCGGGTTCGAGGGCGCCCACTTCGATCTGGAGCCCGTCCACTCGGGCGACCTTGACTATCTGCGCCTCCTCGACGACCTGCGGGCCCTCACCCGCTCCCGGCACGCACTGCTCTCCGTCGCCGCCCACCAGATCGACCCGCTGCCCGCCTTCCACTCCTTCTGGGGTGCGACCACCGGCCACCCCAAGTGGTGGTCGCAGTCGTACTTCGGGCAGGTGGCACGCCGGGTGGACCAGATCGCCGTGATGTCGTACGACACCATGCAGCCGCTGGCGAGCCTGTACGGGGGTTACGTCGCCCAGCAGACCGGCCTCGCCCTGGAGGTCACCCCGGACACCACCGACCTCCTGATGGGCCTGCCCTTCTACCACGAGAACCGTTTCGGCCACCGGGCCCGCGCGGAGACGGTCCCGGCCGCCGTGCGCGGCGTCCGGCTCGGCCTGTCCCGCGGCGACGCCGGCCGCACCCGGTTCGGCGTCGCCCTGTATGTCGACTTCGCGGCGACGGAGGCGGACTGGCGGGCCTACGAGGAGGACTGGGCCGGCTGACCGGGGCCGCGCGGTGTCCGGCTCCCGGGCGCTAGGGAGACCGCCTCCTGATCTTCGAACCCAGCCACACCAGCGGGTCGTACTTGCGGTCGGCCGCCCGTTCCTTCAGCGGGATCAGGGCGTTGTCCGTGATCCGGATGCCCTCGGGGCAGACCTCCGTGCAGCACTTGGTGATGTTGCAGTAGCCGAGGCCGTGGTCGTCCTGGGCCGTGCGCGCGCGGTCCAGGCCGGTGTCGGCCGCCGCGTCCAGGGGATGCATGTCGAGTTCGGCGACGCGCATCAGGAAGCGCGGGCCCGCGAACGCCGTCTTGTTCTCCTCGTGGTCGCGCACGACGTGACAGGTGTTCTGGCACAGGAAGCACTCGATGCACTTGCGGAACTCCTGCGAGCGGTCCACGTCCTCCTGCATCATGCGGTACTCGCCGGGTGCCACCCCGGCGGGCGGCACGAACGCCGGGACCTCCCGCGCCTTCTGGTAGTTGAAGCCGACGTCGGTCACCAGGTCCCGGACCACCGGGAACGCGCGGAGCGGGGTGACCGTGATCGTCTCCGAGCGGTCGAAGACCGACATGCGGGTCATGCACAGCAGCCGCGGGCGGCCGTTGATCTCCGCGGAGCACGAACCGCACTTACCCGCCTTGCAGTTCCAGCGCACGGCCAGGTCGGGTGCCTGGGTGGCCTGCAGCCGGTGGACGATGTCCAGGACCACCTCGCCGTCGTTCACCTCGACCGTGTAGTCCGTCAGGCCGCCGCCCTGTGCGTCGCCCCGCCACACCCTGAAGCGGGCCTCGTAGCTGCTCACTCGTACAGCTCCTCCTCGGCGAGGTACTTGACCAGCTCCTCCTTCTCGAAGAGGGCGAGCAGGTCCGGGCGGACGGGTTCGGTTCTCTCGCGGGTCAGCCGGATCTGGCCCCGGGCGGGGTCGGCCGCCGCGAGGGCGCCGGTGGGGTCGGCGAGGGCGCACAGCAGGTTCACGTTGCGCCAGGCGCGGTCCATCGCCGGGTGGTCCTCGCGGGTGTGCCCGCCGCGTGACTCGGTGCGCTCCAGCGCGGACCGGGCCACGCACTCGCTGACCAGCAGCATGTTCCTGAGGTCCAGGGCGAGGTGCCAGCCGGGGTTGAACTGGCGGTGGCCCTCGACGCCGGCCCGCCGGGCGCGGGCCCGCAGCGCGGCCAGCCGGTGCAGGGCCTGTTCCATCTCGCCCTCGCGGCGGATGATGCCGACCAGGTCGTTCATGGTCTGCTGGAGTTCCTGGTGCAGGGCGTACGGGTTCTCCGGCGCGTCCGTGCCGCCCTGCGTCTCCGCGGAGAAGGGGCGCAGGGCCTCCGCCGCGGCCGTGTCGACCTGGGCGTCGTCCACCGGCGGACGGCGGTGGGCGAGCACCTGAGCGTACTGCGCCGCGTGCCGGCCCGCCCGGCGGCCGAACACCAGCAGGTCGGAGAGGGAGTTGCCGCCGAGCCGGTTGGAGCCGTGCATGCCGCCGGCCACCTCACCGGCCGCGTACAGTCCCGGCACCCCGCGGGCCGCCGCCGTGTCGGAGTCGACGGCGATGCCGCCCATCACGTAGTGGCAGGTCGGCCCGACCTCCATCGCCTCGGCCGTGATGTCGACGTCGGCCAGCTCCTTGAACTGGTGGTACATCGACGGCAGCCGGCGCCGGATCACCTCGGCGGGCATCCGGGTCGACACGTCCAGGAACACCCCGCCGTGCGGGGAGCCCCGGCCCGCCTTCACCTCGGCGTTGATCGCCCGGGCCACCTCGTCGCGCGGGAGCAGCTCGGGGGGCCGGCGGTTGTCGTCCGGGTCGTCGTACCAGCGGTCGGCCTCGTCCTCCGCCTCGGCGTACTTGTCCTTGAAGACGTCCGGGACGTAGTCGAACATGAACCGCCTGCCGTCGGAGTTCCTGAGCACCCCGCCGTCCCCGCGCACCGACTCGGTGACGAGGATGCCCTTCACCGACGGCGGCCAGACCATGCCCGTCGGGTGGAACTGCACGAACTCCATGTTCAGCAGGGGGGCGCCCGCCAGGAGTGCCAGCGCGTGGCCGTCGCCGGTGTACTCCCAGGAGTTCGACGTGACCTTGAAGGACTTGCCGATGCCGCCGGTCGCGAGGACCACGGCGGGTGCCTGGAGGACGAGGAAACGGCCGGTCTCCCGCTCGTACGCGAACACTCCCGAGACCCGGTCGCCGTTCTTGAGGATCCGGGTGACGGTGCACTCCTGGAACACCTTGAGCCGCGACTCGTGGTCCCCGGTCTCCGCGAAGTCCTCCTGTTGCAGCGCGACGGTCCTCTGCTGGAGCGTGCGGATCAGTTCCAGGCCGGTGCGGTCGCCGACGTGCGCCAGCCGCGGGTACTCGTGCCCGCCGAAGTTGCGCTGCGAGATGCGGCCGTCCTTCGTCCGGTCGAACAGCGCGCCCCAGGTCTCCAGCTCCCACACCCGGTCCGGGGCCTCCTGCGCGTGCAGCTCGGCCATCCGCCACTGGTTGAGGAACTTGCCGCCGCGCATGGTGTCGCGGAAGTGGACCTGCCAGGTGTCGTGCTCGTTGGCGTTGGCCATGGCCGCCGCGATGCCGCCCTCGGCCATCACCGTGTGCGCCTTGCCGAACAGGGATTTGCAGATCACGGCCGTGCGGGCGCCCCGCTCGCGTGCCTCGATCGCGGCCCGCAGTCCCGCGCCGCCGGCACCGACCACGACGACGTCCCACTCCTGCCGGTCCACCACGGACATCAGTTCAGTTCCCTCACTGGAGTCTCTAGAAGAAGCGCGGGTCGTCGAAGACGCCGGACGCGACGAGATAGACGTAGAAGTCGGCGAGCGCCACGCTCAGCAGCGACGCCCAGGCGAGCTGCATGTGGCGGGCGTTGAGCCTGCCGACGAACTGCCATGCCCGGTAGCGCACGGGGTGCCGGGAGAAGTGTCTGAGCTTGCCGCCGACGATGTGCCGGCAGGAGTGGCAGGAGAGGGTGTACGCCCAGATCAGTACGATGTTGGCCAGGAAGACCAGGGTGCCCAGGCCCATGTGGCCCCAGCGGTAGTGCGTGTCCCGGAAGGTCAGCGCGGTGTCGTAGGTCAGCACCCCGGCGACCAGCAGGGCGGCGTAGAAGAAGTACCGGTGGATGTTCTGGAGGACCAGCGGGAAACGGGTCTCGCCGGTGTACGTCCGGTGCGGCTCGGCCACCGCGCAGGCGGGCGGGGACGCCCAGAACGCACGGTAGTACGCCTTGCGGTAGTAGTAGCAGGTCAGGCGGAAGCCGAGCGGGAAGATGAGGATGACGAGCGCGGGGGACAGGCCCCACCAGCCACCGAGGAGGCCGGCGTTCGGTCCGGCGCGCATGGTTTGGCAGTTCTCCGCCAGACACGGCGAGTAGAACGGCGAGACGTAGGGCGCCGCGTAGTAGTGGGCGTTGGCGAAGGCCCGCCAGGTCGAGTAGACGACGAAGGCGAACAGGCCGGCCGCGGTGACGGCGGGCGCCAGCCACCAGCGGTCGGTCCGCAGGTGCGGGGCGGTGATCGCGGCGCGCGGACGGGCCCGCACGCCGCGACTGTCCGGTCGGGGTTCCGTACCAGTGGCCAAGTCAGGACTCCGGTTCGGGTAGGGGTTCCTCAGGGGGCGCGGCGGTCGCGGGCGCCCAGGCCCTCGTCGTCCGAGTCCGTCCACAGGCTGATGTCGTAGGGCGTGTCGGAGATGGTCACGAGGTCCGGCCGGCGGGCCGCGTCCGGTGCGGCGGCCGCCGCCCTCAGCAGTGCCAGGCTCTCCCGCAGATGATCGGCGTCCAGCCGGACCCGGCGCATCTCGAGGCTGCCGCGGTCGAGCTGGTGCTCCAGGCGTGCCAGCGACCGGTGCAGGTCGTCGAGGGAACGCTGGGCCGAGGTGATGTCGTCGTGCACGGTCATGACTTGCCCCTCAATGTGACGGGCCCGTGGGCCCTGGGCGGCAACGTTCATGCGCCTTGGAGTCTCGCGCGTCACACGTGCCGGTGGGAAGGCATGTGCGGCGATTGGCGGAGGCGCACGGATGCATCTAGGGGGGTGTTGCGCCGCACGGGTGGGGTTACCGCCCGTCATCGCCGTGTCGCCCTCTGTGGCTGGAACCTTTCCTCTTCAGTGGCCGCATAGATCTGATCAGCTCCATATACCGCCAAAAGTGATCAGTTCCATATAGCCACAAAAGTGAGCATAAGCCCCGCGGCTTCCCGGAGGTAGCAGAGATGTCCCACCACGGCGTCGGCCCGCGCGCGGTCATGCGCTCGGCCGTCTTCCTCACCGCGGGCGCGCTCGCGGTGCCGCTCCTGGCCGGCTGCGGCTCCGACGACAAACCCGCGGGCCCCCTCGCCGGGCAGGACATCGTCCCCGTCGCCCGCGCGCAGGTCGCCGACGGGGGCACCCTGAAGTGGGCCGTGGACGCCGTCCCGGAGACCCTCAACACCTTCCAGGCCGACGCCGACGCCGGCACCAGCCGCATCGCCCAGGCCGTACTGCCGTCGATGTTCCGGCTGGACGTGAACGGCCGCCCGGTGGCCGATCCCGCCTATCTGGAATCGGCCAAGGTCATCGAGACCGAGCCGCGCCAGGTCGTGCTGTACAAGCTGAACCAGCAGGCCGTCTGGAGCGACGGCCGGGAGATCGGCGCGGCCGACTTCGCCGCCCAGTGGCGCGCCCTGTCCGGCAAGGACAGCGCCTACTGGACCGCCCGCAACGCCGGCTACGACCGCATCGCCAAGATCGAGCGCGGCGCCAACGACCTCCAGGTCCGGGTCACCTTCTCCCGCCCCTACGCCGACTGGAAATCGCTGTTCTCCCCGCTCTACCCGAAGGACGTCATGGGCACCCCCGACGCCTTCAACGACGGCGCCCGCCGCAAGCTGAAGGTCACCGCCGGGCCGTTCCGGGTGGAGAAGGTCGACACCGCAGAGAAGGACGTCGTCCTCGGCCGCAACCCGCGCTGGTGGGGCAAGCCGGCCAAGCTGAACCAGATCGTGCTGCACGCGGTGGCCCGCGACAAGCGGGCCGCCGCGCTCGCCGACGGCAGCGTGGACCTCGCCGAGGTCGACTCCACCGAGGCCCAGCGGATCGGCCTCGCGGGCCGGCAGAAGGGCACCGGCACCCCGCTCCAGGGCTCGGGCCGGACGTCGGTGAAGAAACTGCGCTCCTGGGCGCTCGCGCACGGCTTCGACTCCGACGAGGTGCCCAGGGCGAAGAAGAAGCTGCGCACGGTCATCAAGCGGTACCTGGAGCAGCAGCAGGCACTGCGCGATCTCGACGTCCGCAAGTCCCTGGAACCCGCCTACACCCAGCTCGCCCTCAACGGCTCCTCGGGCCCTCTCGCCGACGAACGCGTCCGCCGGGCCGTCGCCCGCGCCCTGGACCGCGCCGAACTGGCCCGGCTGGTCCTCACCCCGCTGGGACTGCCCGCCGTACCGGTCGGCAGCCACCTCGCCCTGTCCGGGCAGATCGCCTACGCCGACAGCAGCGGCGCGATCGGCGACCAGGACACCAAGGAGGCGCAGGCGCTGCTCGCCGACGCCGGGTGGGTGGCCGGCGGCCCGGTCCGGGCGGAGAAGAAGGGCGAGAAGGCGGCCGGTCCCCAGAAGCCCTCCGAGGACGTCCCGGACGGCGGCCAGGACGGCCAGTACATCGTCGGCGAGGACGACAAGGGCCACGACGGCGAGCACGGCGGCGACGAGCGCGGCGACGACGAGGGTCAGCACCGGGACGGCAAGGACAAGCGGCGGGCGCCCGCCGACGACAAGCGCGAGCACGGCGACAAGGACCTCGCGCAGGAGGGCAGGCACGGCGGCGCGCCCGGCGCGTACGCCCCCCGGGGCACGGCCGCCCCGGCCGCCGCCCCCGCCGGACCGCTCGCCAAGGACGGCAAGGCGCTCGCGCTCCGCTTCGTGCTGCCCTCCGGGCCCGGCTCGGACATCCTCGGCTCGGTCGCCGCACGCATCTCCGCGATGCTGGGGCAGGTCGGCATCCGCACGACGATCACCAAGGTGTCGGACGACAGCTACTTCAAGGACCACATCGCCTCCGGCGACTACGACCTCGCCCTGTACTCCTGGCCGTCCTCGGCCTTCCCCGCCACCGACGCCCGGCCGGTCTACGCCAAGCCGGTCCCGGCGGCCGACGGCTCGGTGAACGTCGAGCAGAACTTCACCCGGGTCGGCACCGACCAGGTCGACCAGCTCTTCGACCGGGCCGCGACCACGCTGGACGAGGACGAGGAGCGCGACCTGATCAGGAAGGCCGACGCGCGCATCTGGGCCGCCGCCGGCTCGATCCCGCTCTACCAGCGGCCGGAGCTGGTGGGGGTGCGCAAGAACCTGGTCAACGCGGGCGCGTTCGGATTCCAGACGCCGGTGTACGAGGACATGGGCTTCCTGAAGAAGGGTGTGCGGGTCTCCGCGAGCCCCGCGAGCGGCAGCCCGGACAAGTGACGGCGCGGGTGGGTGACGGCCCGCTGATGTAGGGGAACGGCGGTGTCCCGGGCCTCTTACGTCGGCCCGGCGCGCCCCCGCCGCGAAGGACACGTACGATGGGGTGAGGCCGTGGCGTGTCAAGCCCGGCAGGCCCGCGTCACACGGACGTCAGAGCAGGGCCTTCTCACCACTCCGGGAGTACGCCGCAATATGGCCACGCGCCACGACATCCGCAACGTCGCTATCGTCGCCCACGTCGACCACGGCAAGACCACCATCGTCGACGGCATGCTGAAGCAGGCCGGCGCGTTCGCCGCCCACCAGCTCGAGGGCGTCGACGACCGCATGATGGACTCGAACGACCTGGAGCGTGAGAAGGGCATCACGATCCTCGCCAAGAACACGGCGGTCAAGTACCACCCGAAGGACGGCGGGGACCCGATCACCATCAACATCATCGACACCCCCGGCCACGCCGACTTCGGTGGCGAGGTCGAGCGTGGTCTGTCGATGGTCGACGGTGTCGTGCTGCTGGTGGACGCGTCCGAGGGTCCGCTGCCGCAGACCCGCTTCGTGCTGCGCAAGGCCCTCCAGGCCCGGCTGCCCGTCATCCTCTGCATCAACAAGACGGACCGCCCCGACGCCCGGATCGACGAGGTCGTCAACGAGACCTACGACCTCTTCCTCGACCTGGACGCCGACGAGGAGCAGATCGAGTTCCCGATCGTCTACGCCTGCGGCCGTGACGGCATCGCCTCGCTGACCAAGCCGGAGAACGGCACGGTCCCGGCCGACAGCGACAGCCTGGAGCCGTTCTTCTCCACGATCCTGGACCACATCCCGGCCCCGACGTACGAGGAGGACGCGCCGCTCCAGGCCCACGTCACCAACCTCGACGCCGACAACTTCCTCGGCCGTATCGCGCTGCTCCGCGTCGAGCAGGGCGAACTGCGCAAGGGCCAGACGGTCGCCTGGATCAAGCGCGACGGGACGATCAGCAACGTCCGCATCTCCGAGCTGATGATGACCGAGGCGCTCACCCGCAAGCCCGCCGAGAAGGCCGCCCCGGGTGACATCTGCGCGGTCGCCGGTATCCCCGACATCATGATCGGTGAGACCCTCGCCGACACCGAGAACCCGATCCCGCTGCCGCTGATCACGGTCGACGAGCCCGCGATCTCGATGACGATCGGGACGAACACCTCGCCGCTGGTCGGCCGCGGCGGCACCGGCAAGGGCGCCGACGCCAAGGCCGCCGTCAAGGACCGCAAGGTCACCGCCCGCCAGGTCAAGGACCGGCTGGACCGCGAGCTGATCGGCAACGTCTCCCTGCGGGTTCTCGACACCGAGCGTCCAGACGCCTGGGAGGTGCAGGGCCGTGGTGAGCTGGCGCTGGCCATCCTGGTCGAGCAGATGCGCCGCGAGGGCTACGAACTGACCGTCGGCAAGCCGCAGGTGGTCACCAAGGACGTCGACGGCAAGGTCTACGAGCCGGTCGAGCGCATGACGATCGACGTGCCCGAGGAGCACATGGGCGCCGTCACGCAGCTCATGGGCGTCCGCAAGGGCCGCATGGACAACATGTCGAACCACGGTTCCGGCTGGGTCCGCATGGAGTTCGTCGTGCCCTCGCGCGGTCTCATCGGCTTCCGTACCGAGTTCCTGACCCAGACCCGGGGCACGGGCATCGGCCACTCCATCCACGAGGGCTTCGAGCCCTGGTTCGGCAACCTGACGACCCGTAACAACGGCTCTCTGGTCGCCGACCGCTCCGGCGCCGTCACCGCGTTCGCGATGACGAACCTTCAGGAGCGCGGCGTGCTCTTCGTGGATCCGGGCACCGAGGTGTACGAGGGCATGATCGTCGGGGAGAACTCCCGCGCCGACGACATGGACGTCAACATCACCAAGGAGAAGAAGCTCACGAACATGCGGTCCTCGTCGGCCGACTCGTTCGAGGCGATCGTGCCGCCGCGCAAGCTGTCGCTGGAGCAGTCGCTGGAGTTCTGCCGCGACGACGAGTGCGTCGAGGTGACCCCGGAGGCCGTTCGCATCCGCAAGGTCAACCTCGACCAGCGTGAGCGCGCCCGCGCCGCGAGCCGCGCCAAGCACGGCTGATCGCAGGACGGTTGAGCCCGGGCACCCCCATGACGGGGGTGCCCGGGCTTTTTGCAACCCGTTTTTCGGGGGCCGGCGGGCGGTGCCGGGCCCCCGGTGTCCGGATTGCGGAGATCCTGGACCGATACCCATGTAACACGTCCGTTTCGCGGCCTTCTCCTGGCGAACAGTTTGTCCAGTTTTTGGAAGTTCTCCGCGTCAGCCGTGACTGAATTGAGATTTAAAGACGGTGGTCGCCACCTGCCTCATGCCAGATAGTTAGCCGCGTAGCGCTCGGGTCAATGGGTCACGCGCTGTGGGGACAGCGCCGACTCGCGAGCACCAGAGGGTGTCTGACTCTCCGTCAGGGGTGTCGGAGGGAAGACGGAAACCCTCTCCTGTTGGTGAACACGTGGAGTCATGAGGAGGAACCCCCATGCGCGGTGTCACGAACACCAAGTGGGTCAGTTCGTCGCTTCCAGCGGTGTGATTCGGCTGTAGAACTACGCGCGTCCGACTGCGGTCCCGCGCGTCCTCGGAGTACCCGGGCACCTCTCACACTCATACCTGTGAAACGGACGAACCGTGACAAGTCCTATCGACATCGAGGACGGCGGGACTTCGGTCGTCGTCGACGGCGAACCAGGGCCGCCGGCGAAGAACGAACCCGTCAGGCTCGAAGGCCGGTCCCCCGGCAAGCTGATGTGGACGCGCTTCAAGCGCGACCGCACGGGAATCATCTCGGCCTACGTCGTGGGCTTCTTCTTCCTGATCGGACTGCTCGCCCCGCTGATCTCCAAGGCGTACGGCAAGGACCCGTACACCGTGTACGCGGACGAGCGCCCCGAACTCTTCGACAGCGCCGGCGTACCGGTGCAGCCGAACGGCGGCATCAGCGGCGATTTCTGGTTCGGCCTCGAACCCGGCAACGGCTACGACGTCTTCACCAAGCTGATCTACGGCATCCGCACCTCGCTGATGATCTCGGTCGCCGTCACCGTCGCGGTCGTCGTGACCGGCATCCTGCTCGGGGTCACCGCCGGCTACCTCGGCGGCAAGGCCGACTACGCCATCGGGCGGCTCACCGACTTCCTGCTCGCCTTTCCGGCCCAGTTGTTCTTCATCGCGAGCATGCCGGTCGTGGTCTCCTTGTTCGTCAGCCCGCGCGACGAGACGCCCACGTACGTCCGCGTGGTGGCGCTGATCCTCGTCCAGTGGCTCCTGGGCTGGATGGGCCTCGGCCGCATCCTGCGCGGCACCGCACTCTCCCTGCGGGAACGGGAGTTCATCGAGGCGGCCAGGGTCAGCGGGGCCTCGCCGTGGCGGATCATCCGCAAGGAGATCCTGCCGAACATCGTCACCCCGCTGCTGGTGCAGTCGACGTATCTGCTGCCCGGCTTCGTGACCGCCGAGGCCGGTCTGTCCTTCCTCGGCGTGGGCATCGTCGAACCGACGCCGGACTGGGGGCAGATGTTCTCCAAGGCGTCCACCGAACTGGTGATGCAGAACGACATCACCTACATGTTCTTCCCCGGCATCTCGATGATCATATTCGTCGTCGCGTTCAACCTGCTCGGGGACTCGGTCAGAGACGCGTTCGATCCCAAGACAGCGCGCTGACCCAAGCTGGCTCTCTTTCGCACTGGTGACACACAGATCGCACTGGTGACACACAGATGGGTGGGAATCTTCGTGATGAGTAGGGGCGGACGCCACGCCTACGGCGCACTCTCCGTGCTCGCGGCCGGGGCTCTTGTGCTCACCGGTTGCAGCAAGGGCGGCAGCGACGGCGGCGGCGACGAGAAGAAGCAGCAGGAGAACGCCAAACGCCAGCAGGCGTCCATCGAGTTCGGCGACGCGGCCGCCTCCACGGGTCCCGCGGCCGAGGTGCCCGGCGCCAAGCCCGGCGGCACCATGGAGGTGCTCCAGCGCGACAGCTACGCCCACCTCGACCCGGGCCAGATCTACGTCTCCGACGAAGGCTCCCTCTCCTCGCTGATCCACCGGGGCCTGACGGGTTACAAGGCCACGAGCAACGACGGCAGCAAGCACGAGGTGGTCGGCGACCTCGCCACCGACTCCGGCACCACCACCGACGGCGGCAAGACCTGGAAGTACACCCTCAAGGACGGCGTCAAGTTCCAGGACGGGTCCCCGATCACCTCCAAGGACGTCCGGCACAGCGTCGAGCGGCTCTTCGCGCCGTTCATCAACCAGGGCCCCACCTACCTCCAGCAGTGGCTCGCCGACAAGCCGGGCACCGCCTACCGCAACCTGCTCAAGGACGGCCCGTACAAGGGCAAGCACCTGCCCTCCTCCGTCCTGGAGACGCCGGACCCGAAGACGGTCGTCTTCCACTTCAAGACCCCGCACCCCGACCTGCCCTACGCGCTCGCGATGGCCGGCTACGCCGTCGTCTCCCAGAAGGGCGACACCAAGCAGCGCTACGACAAGGCGCCCGTGGTGACCGGCCCGTACAAGATCCAGTCGTTCAAGTCCGGCAAGTCGATGGTGCTGGTCAAGAACACCGACTGGGACCCGAAGACGGACCCGATCCGCCACCAGTACGTGGACCGGTTCACCATCACGTTCAACCAGCAGTACGAGACCTCCACCAAGGCCCTGCTCGCCGACAGCGGCGCGGACAGGACCGGCCTCAGCCTCAACAACCAGGTCGACGCCGGCAACCTGTCCAAGGTGCTCAAGGACCCGGGCCTGAAGTCCCGTACGGTCTCCGGCTACCAGCCGTACGTGGGCCAGATGAACATCAACATGAGCCACCCGGCGCTGAAGGACAAGACGGTCCGCGAGGCCATCGCCTACGCCCTGCCCATCACCCCCTTCGTCCGTGCCTACGGAGGCGACGACGCCATGGAGGTCGCGGGCGGCGCGATCTCCCCGACCGTCTCCGGCTACGACGCCGCCTTCGACCCGCACGGCAAGAAGAAGAAGCCCGCCGGTGACCCGGACAAGGCCAGGGAGCTGCTGAAGAAGGCCGGCAAGCTCAACCTGAAACTGACCTTCGGCTACATCAACACGCCCGAGGGACAGCAGTACTCCACCGCCATGGCGGCGGGCCTGAAGAAGGCCGGCTTCAACGTCCAGCGCCAGGAGATCCCGGCCGAGAACTACTACGACCAGGTCTCCAAGCTGAACAACAACTACGACATCTTCCACACCGCCTGGGGCGCCGACTGGCCGTCCGCCTCGACCGTGATCCCGCCGCTGTACGACGGCCGCCTGATCGCCGAGGGCGCGCAGAACTACTCGCAGGTCAACGACCCGAAGGTCAACAGCGAGATCGACCGGATCAACAAGATCACCGACCCGGTCAGGTCCGCGGCCGCGTGGGAGAAGCTGGACCAGTACCTCATCAAGGACGTCGTCAACGTCGTCCCCACCGGGTACTACAAGCAGACCCAGATCGCCGGCTCCAAGGTCGGCGGCCTCGTCTACGACGACGTGCTGGGCGGCATCGACCCGCGTCGCCTCTACATCAAGTAACCGTCCCTGCCCGGTACCCGGCGCGCCGCAACAGCGGTTGCGCCGGGTACCGCCCGGACCGCCGACGTCAGAGAGCTGCCCCTGCCATGCTGCGCTTCCTCCTGCGCCGGACCCTCGGTGCCGTCGTCATCCTCTTCCTGCTGAGCATCGTCGCGTTCCTGCTGTTCTTCGGGGTGCCCCGGGACCCGGCGCTGCTGATGTGCGGCAAGACCTGCAACCCGGACAGCATCGCGAACATCCACCACGTGCTCGGCCTGGACAAGTCCATCCCCGAGCAGTACTGGATCTTCCTGCACAACCTCCTGCTGGGCAGCGACCGGTTCGACCAGGGCCCCTGCCCGGCCCCCTGCTTCGGTTACTCGTACCACACCAACGAACTGGTCTGGGCCACCCTGATGGACCGCCTGCCCACCACCGTCTCGCTCACCCTCGGCGCGGCCGTGTGCTTCCTGATCGTCGGCCTCGGCACCGGCCTGCTCGCCGCCTGGCGACGCGGCACGCTGATCGACAAGGCGGCCACCGGCGGTGCCATGATCGTCAGTTCGCTGCAGATCTACTTCCTGGGTCCGCTGGCCCTGGCGATCCTCGTCTACCAGACGCACTGGTTCGACAAGCCGGCCTACAACGAGTTCACCCAGGACCCGGGCACCTGGTTCTCGGGCCTGATCATCCCCTGGGTGGTCCTCTCCACGATCTTCGCGGCGCAGTACACCCGTATGTCGCGGTCCTCGATGATCGAACAGCTTCAGGAGGAACACGTCCGCACCGCCCGCGCCAAGGGCATGTCCCGGCGGTACGTCTTCTTCCGCTACGCCTGGCGCGGTTCGCTGATCCCGATCGTCACCATCTTCGGCATCGACCTCGGCTCGCTGCTCGGCGGCGCCATCATCACCGAGTTCACCTTCTCCCTGCCGGGGCTCGGACAACTCGCCGTGCAGGCCGTCAGCTTCAGCGATCTGCCGCTCCTGCTCGGCGTGATGCTGTTCTCCGCCAGCATGATCCTGCTCTTCAACATCGTCGTCGACGCCGCGTACGCCTTCATCGACCCGCGCGTGCGGCTGTCCTAGGAGCACTGTCGTGACCACTGTGACCAAGGAGGCCGGCGCTCCGACCCCGGCCGGTGCCGGTCCCCTGCTCTCGGTCCGGGACCTGCACGTCAGCTTCAGGACCGAGGACGGCGTCGTACGGGCCGTGGACGGGCTCTCCTTCGACGTGGAGCGCGGCAGGACGCTCGGCATCGTGGGGGAGTCCGGCTCCGGCAAGTCGGTGACGAACCTGACCATCCTCGGCCTGCACAACCCGATGTTCACCACGGTCGAGGGGGAGATCCTCCTGGACGGCCGCGAGTTGACCGCGGCCCGGGAGTCGGAGCTGGAGAAGCTGCGCGGCAACAAGGTGGCCATGATCTTCCAGGACCCGCTCACCGCACTGTCCCCGTACTACACCGTCGGCCGGCAGATCGCCGAACCGTACAGGAAGCACACCGGCGCCTCGAAGAAGGCGGCCTGGGAACGGGCCGTGGAGATGCTCGGCAAGGTCGGCATCCCCCACCCCCGGGAGCGGGCGAAGGACTATCCGCACCAGTTCTCCGGCGGGATGCGCCAGCGCGCGATGATCGCCATGGCGCTGATCTGCGATCCCGACCTGCTGATCGCCGACGAGCCGACCACCGCCCTGGACGTGACGGTGCAGGCGCAGATCCTCGACCTGCTGAAGAACCTCCAGCACGAGTTCGGCTCGGGCATCGTCTTCATCACCCACGACCTGGGGGTGATCGCCGACATGGCCGACGACATCATGGTGATGTACGCGGGCGGCGCGGTGGAGCGGGGTACCACCGAGGAGGTGCTGCGGGCGCCCCAGCACCCTTACACCTGGGGCCTGCTGAACTCGATGCCGCGGCTCGACTCCGACCTGGGCGCCCAGCTTTCCCCGATCCCGGGCGCCCCGCCCTCGCTGCTCACCCCGCCGTCCGGCTGCCGCTTCCATCCCCGCTGCACCTTCCAGGACCGGGTGGAGGGGACGGGACGCTGTGTGAACGAGCGGCCGCCGATGGCTCCCGGCCGGGCGTCGGCCTGCCACCTCAGCGCCGACCGGAAGCGGACCATCTTCATCGAGGAGATCAAGCCCCGACTGGGCTAGGTCGTCAGTCGTCCTAGGAGGACACCGTCATGAAAGAGGACCTGGTCCTCCCGGCCCCGGCCGAGAAGAGCACCGGCCCGGAGGGGGAACCGCTGCTCCAGGTCTCGGGGCTGACCAAGCACTTCCCCGTCAAGGGCGGCTTCCCGATCCGGCGCACGATCGGCGCGGTACAGGCCGTCGACGGCGTCGACCTCACCGTGTACGAGGGCGAGAGCTTCGGCCTGGTCGGCGAGTCGGGCTGCGGCAAGTCGACGACGGGCCGGCTGATCACCCGCCTGATGGAGCCCACCAGCGGCACGATCACCTACCGCGGCCGGGACATCAGCCGTGCGACGCGCAGGCAACTGGCGCCGATCCGCTCCGAGATACAGATGATCTTCCAGGATCCGTACTCGTCGCTGAACCCGCGGCAGACGGTCGGCAAGATCATCGCCGGTCCGATGGAGATCAACGGCATCAACCCGGCCGGCGGACGGGAGAACCGCGTCCGCGAGCTGCTGGAGACCGTCGGACTCAACCCCGAGCACTACAACCGCTTCCCGCACGAGTTCTCCGGCGGCCAGCGCCAGCGCATCGGCGTCGCCCGCGCGCTCGCCCTGGAACCCAAGCTGATCGTCGCCGACGAACCGGTCTCCGCCCTGGACGTCTCCATCCAGGCCCAGGTCGTCAACCTGCTCCAGAAGGTGCAGCGGGAACTGGGCATCGCGTTCGTCTTCATCGCCCACGACCTGGCCGTCGTACGCCACTTCTCGCAGCGCGTCGCGGTCATGTACCTGGGCAAGATCATCGAGGTGGGCGACCGGGACTCCATCTACGCCCGCCCGCGCCACCCCTACACCCATGCCCTGCTGTCCGCAGTCCCCGAGGTCAGCCTCACGGAGGGAGGGGCGCCCTCGCGCGAGCGCATCCGCCTCGCCGGTGACGTGCCGTCCCCCCTCTCCCCGCCCTCCGGCTGCCGCTTCCGCACCCGGTGCTGGAAGGCGCAGGACAAGTGCGCCACCGAGGAACCCCCGCTCGTCCAGATCCCCGGCAACCACGACGGCCACCTGACGGCCTGCCACTTCCCGGAGGAGCCGACCATCGAGGCCCGGGACGAGGACATCATCCTGGACCCGGCACTGGCGGCGCTGGAGGAGGGGACCTCCAGGACGGAGCCGACCGAGAAGCCGTAGGGGTGGCCCGTATCCGGCGCTACGGGCGAGGCTCGTACACCGTGACCCGCCGACCACGGACCCGCTCGTCCGCCACCGCGGTGAAGTACCGCCTCAGAACGGCGGTCTTCACCCTGTCCCGCTCGGCTGACACCGGCGGGGCCACCTCCGGCGCGTCCGTGACCAGCAGGATGCGGCGCCGCGTCAGCATCGTGGCACGTATCCGGTACGGCGCGGCCTCCTCGCCCTTGAGGTTCCCGGCCGCCACGGGGTCCGTCACCAGGGCGATGTCCCGCAGGCCAGCGAACTCACCGGCGGAGACCTGGGCGGTGTCACGCCGGTCCGCCGGCAGGGAGACGACGGCGTCCCCGGTCCTCTTCAGCCTCCGGACATCCCCGGCCACCGCCAGGATGTCGTCCACGCGGCTGGCCGGGGACCGCTTGGCCGGCGACTGGGGCAAGCCATCGTGCGGCGCGCGGGTGTCGCCGGCCCACCGACCGGACCACCGCTGCCAGAGCCGCGACGATCAGCAGGGCCAGGCCCAGCATCCCGAACAGGACACAGCGGTCCAGGAACAGGGGCCGGACCAGGGAGACCCCGATCAGGCCGACGTAGGGCACGGCCAGCAGGGGCAGGCCGACGGCCGCCACCGAGAGACGACCCGCCCGCGGCTGGTCCATCAGGGCTCCGAGACCGCCGAGCGGCAGCAGGAGAGCCGGGCCGATCGGGGGGCCTCAATGCCGCGCGTGGCGGATCTTCAGTCGTCCGAAGCCCATGGTGCCGGATATCCGGATCTTTGGCCCGCCGGAGCGGGGATGCGGGTGGGGCTTGTAGAGCGATTCCTTCCACCCCGCCTGGAGACGCTCGACGTTGACGCTCGCGTCGCGTGGCAGCGTGATCCTGGCTCTGCCGGTGCCGAGTTGCAGCTCGATGTCGACGACCGCGTGCTCGATGACCGCCCGGGACAGGTCCAGATGCACCCTGCCGAACGCGGACTCGACCTTCAGGGTCCGGGGTACCCGCCATACGCCGCGCCGGCGGATCCGTCCACCGGCGGCGGCGATCGTGGACGTGGTGCCCGCATTCTCCCCCGGGAGCGAGGCCAGCGCCGTCGCCAGCTCGCTGTGCGTCCTGACGGTGAGCACCTGGTGGAGACGTCCGTCCAAGTCCTCGTGCGTGATGTGCCCTTCGGCGTACGCCTCCTGTAGGCGCCGCACGGCCGTGTCGCGGTCGTCCTCGCTGATCGGCGGTGTGTGGTCTTCCGGCAGAGGGCTCACCGTTTCACTCCACTGCCGGGCTGGGCGCGGTGGGCCACGGTGATGACTTCCGGGGCGGTGCGGGTGAGCGGTCCCCGCTCCCAGTCGCCGTACCGCTCGGCCACCGTCAGGCCCGCCTCCGCGAGGAAGCCGTCCAGGGTTCCGGTGTCCAGGAAGCGCAGGACGCTGTGGTGGGTCCGGGGGGCCGGCCAGTGGGGGCCGGCGTAGGTCTCGGTGAAGTGCACCCGGTCCCGCCGGAGTCCGTCACCCTGAACCTCGTGCCACACCCGTACGGGCGCGCCGTCGGCGGTGGTGATCTCGCGGACCCGGTCCGGGGTCCACCGCTCCCAGGCGCGGGCACCGGGATTGCGGGTCTCGAACACGAACCGCCCGCCCTCCCGCAGGGCCGCGCGCACGGCCCGCAGGCAGTGCCGGATCTCCTCGTCGCTGACCAGCTCCTGGAAGGCGTGCCCGGTCATGACGACGAGGTCGAACTCCTCCCGCCACTGCCGCACCCGTACATCGCCGAGGACCCACTCGACGTCGGGCCGGGCCCGCCGCGCCTGGACGAGCATGGCGGCGGTCGGATCGAGCCCCATCAGCCGGCCCCGGTGCCCCTCGTCCCGGGCCCGCCGCAGTAACTGCCCGGTGCCGCAGCCGATGTCCAGCACGGACCCGGCCTCCCGCACCAGGGCGAGGTAGAAGTCGTCACCCGGTCCCCAGGGGTTGAGGCTGTCGTACAGCGCGGCGAGCGAGAGATCGGCAAAGACGTGATCCACCACCGCGGCAGTGTGCCACACGATGCTGAACGGTGCGTCAGTTTTCGGGACTCTTTCTGGGCGAACGCACGGAGGGCAGCACTCTTCAGGGCGGCCGGCAAGCGCAGAGCCGTAGGCGGCGCCTGAAGTGGACCGAATAATTCCGACGCTCTATAACGCTGCCAATCCCACTATTTCGGGTGACTGGCTTCTTCTCGGGCCGAGGGTGTCGCGGTTGCCATAGGGGTAGCTCCGGCAGTTTGGCAAGGGAATTGATCACGTCCTGAGGTGGGGTTCGCTGGTGACTGGAGGAATCAAGCCGTTCCAGTTTCTGTGCCTGATTTCGCTTGACTCGGGAGGTGAGGCTTCACCTAAGATCCAATCGCAACGACGGCGTCATATGCGAGTCAGGTGGATCGCCGTCATCTACCAGCTGAGCCCTCGCAGAAGCGGGGCGCTGGAAAAAGGAGCGGAAAACTATGTCGGCCATGCTTCGAGGTCTCGTGGGACGGGTTGCCGGGAAAGTTCTACCGCAGACGGCTGCGGCGGCCATGTGCCCCACCAACTGCTGGAGGGAGTGGGACGAGATTTCCCATCAGTACACCACGAAGACCTGCTGCAACATGAGCAACTGCACGACGCGCTGTTATTAGTCAAAACCTGGCTGCGGAATGATTGACCGCACCGAGGTATACATCTAGGAACTGAGCGGCCGCCAGAAGCCTGGGTTTCTGGCGGCCCTCCTCTGCGTATGAAGACATCCGCCGGCCGAGACGAACAACGCCGGGCTATGGAACTCACGAGAGGTCAGAGGTTTGGGACCGGCGGCAGCTTTCGGGCAAGTCATACTCGCAGTGATCTTCGGCTGGTCGGCGATCCTGAAATTTCGGGGATTCGATGTCTTCCGCCGGCACCTGCGCGACACTGCTCCCGTTCTTCCTGCGTTGGCAGCGTATATGGCTCCAGTGGTCATCGGTGGAGAGCTCTGCATCACTGCTTCACTCCTGATCCCTCCGTTCTACTGGATCGGACTCCTACTTGCCGAGGTCTCTCTCGCAGGATTCACGGGTTACCTCATCTACCTCATGAGGACACGGCCCACAGTGTCCTGTGGCTGCTCGGGGACAAAGGGCGATCCGGTTTCTTGGGTGCATGTTGTTCGAAACGTGACACTGATGCTCGTGGGTGGGGTCAGCGGGTGGGCCATGATGCAGGCGCATTCTCTATCACTTGCCTACTACCTTGTTCTTGTGCCTCCGGGCACTGCTATCGGTGTCATGCTGTTCAATCTCAATGCAGTCACGATGTTTTTCTTCGGCACCGGAAATATCAGAAGGGTCTGACAATGGGTACTGGTATAGCAGTACTTGCCCTGCTCGTCTCGTCAGTTGGGGTAGCGCTTTCTCTCGCCGTCGCACTGCGAGTCAAGAAACTACTTGACCCATTGGTTGAGGAGGGAGTACTCGCTCGGCGTGAGCGAGGAGTGGCTGCTGCGGGCACCCGGATACCGATGCCGGCGCCGTTGATGGATTTCGCGGATTCCCCGGTCAGTCTTCCTACGGAAGAACAGGGGCCATGGATTCTTGTCTTTCTGTCAGTTGGTTGCAGCGGTTGTAAGATGCAGATGCCTTCCTTCCTGCGGTTCGTCAGGGCATCGAAAATTCCTGCCGATAGAGTGATCTCTGTTATCAACGGTGACCGGAACGGTATCGAATTCTATTCTGACCAACTGCGCGCCGTGAGTAAGTTGGTCCCGAGTGGCGAGAATACCGCGCCTCTCGAAGCCGAACTGGCTGTCTCGTCCTTCCCGAGTTACTTCATCGTCTCGGAAGGACGCGTCCTCTTCGCAGCTCAAAGCTCCGCACGCCTCCTGGACGAGGGTCTGCATCTCCTTGAAGCACCGCTCGAGGCGGCCCACTAACGTGACCATTACCGAGTCGGGACCTGTCGGCGGCAAGACAAACAGCTTGCTGGCTGTTGTGAAGATTGTTTGGGCGGCTGCCCCCGGGAAAGCGGTCGCGCACTTGTCACTCAACATCCTTGGCGGCGTCCTCCCCGTCCTGACCGGGTGGCTTGTGAAGGTGGCCCTGGACCGCCTCAGTGACCGGATATCCATGGGGGAACTACTCGTACCGGCTGTTGCGCTGGCGGTGGTGGGCGTGGTTCAAGCGTTCTCCCAGCATGCGATCAATTACTTCAGGGCCGACCTGAGTCGGGTCACCAGTATTATCGCGCAAGGGAACCTATTCACCTCTGTCAACGGATTCGTGGGACTGGCACGACTGGAGGATCCTTCTTTCCTGGATCGGTTGAGGCTTGCCAGCATGTCCGGGCGAAGGTCCACCAACGAAGTGCTGGAGGGTTCCCTGGGCTTTGCCAGGGCAGTCATCACCTCCATCGGCTTCCTGACGTCCCTGACCGTGATCGCCCCGGTCATGGCCGCATTCCTGCTTATCTTTGCTGTTCCGGTTCTCATGGCCGAGCTCGCCCTCTCTCGGCGACGAGCCGACATGCTGTTGCGTATCAGCTCTCATGAACGACGCGAGATATTCTACGACCAACTGCTCACCAGCCCGGAGGCTGCTAAGGAAGTACGTCTGTTCGGTATCGGGAGTTTCCTCCTCAGACGGATGCAGACGGAGCGGCGACACGCCGACCGAGAACGACGAGTTGTGGATCGCCGGGAATTTCGTACGCAGTCGACCCTGGCGGCACTATCGGCATCGATATCGGGCGCTGGTTTGGTGTGGGCCCTCTATGCATCGGCTCACGGTTCGCTTTCGCTCGGCGACGTGTCAATTTTTATCGCCGCTGTGGCCGGAGTGCAAGCGGCGGCCGCTGCTCTGGCAGCGGAGGGCGCCAGAGTTCATCACGCTTTGGCCCTCTTCCAGCATTATCGGGAAATCGCGTGTATGGCGTCGGACTTGCCGCGCTCGGCAGAACCCGCGGCTGTTCTGCCGCTTCGTCGGGGTATCGAATTTCAGAATGTATGGTTCCGGTACACGGAAGACCAGCCGTGGGTGTTGAGGGGGCTGAACCTCTGTATTCCTGAGGGGGCCGCCATCGGTATCGTCGGAGTCAATGGAGCCGGCAAGTCGACTCTGGTGAAGCTGCTTTGCAGGTTCTATGATCCCGGCAAGGGCGCCATCCTCTGGGATGGCGTCGATCTTCGGCACATGTCTCCCGAGGATTTGCGGCAACGTATTGGCGCAGTTTTCCAGGACTACATGAGTTATGACCTGTCAGTCCGTGAAAACATCGGTATCGGTGACCTGTCGAGGCTCGATGATATGCCGGCCATCATGGAAGCAGCGAAGCTGGCGGACGCGCATGAAACTATCGTCCAGCTTCCACACGGGTATGACACGGCGATCACTCGCATCTTCTTCCACGGTCCGGAAGACGACTCGGACGAGTCTAGCGGTGTATGCCTGTCCGGAGGGCAGGCCCAGCGCGTGGCGCTGGCGCGGGCGCTCCTGCGTAACGACCGGGACCTGCTCATCCTGGACGAGCCGTCATCCGGGATGGACGCCGAAGCCGAGCATGAGATGCAGGCTACGCTCAGGGTCTTGAGAAAGGGCAAGACAAGCTTGTTGATTTCTCATCGACTCGGGACGCTGCGTGAGGCGGATAAGATCGTCGTGCTCGCGGACGGCGTGATCGCAGAGGACGGGACGCACAAGGAGCTGCTCGGAAGAGCTGGTCTGTACGCGCGCCTCTTCACTCTGCAATCAGCCGGATATCAGGAGTCCGATGACGCCTTGAGCGGCAGGGTGGGGCCGTGATCCTCGCGGTCTCACTCCTGATACCCGCATCAGCGGCCGTGGCGGTCGTACTGATGGTCGTCGCTCGACGGCGATTGATCGTCGTAGACGTCGAGGGACTGAGCATGCAGCCGGAATATGAGCCAGGTGATCGGGTGTTGGTGCGGCGCGGTGTCATTCCCCGCCGCGGACAAGTGGTGGTCGTGAAACGACCCGCTGTCGACCTGCCCGAGTGGGCGAAACCTCTGGCTGTTCCGGAGGAGAGACGATCGGTCACTGCGCAGGGATGGATGATCAAACGGGTCGCCGGCACTTCGGGTGATTCATGGTGGTCTCAGGAGACAGGAACCGAACATCTGATACCGGAGGGGCACCTCTACCTCTTGGGGGACAACCCGGAGCGGAGTCTCGACTCCCGTCTTATCGGGTTGATCCCGGTGGATCAGCTACTCGGCACGGTGTGGAAGCGCCTGTGAGTATGACGTGCGCATCCAGCAGCCGCCGGGTCCGCTGTCGGGAGACTGAGAGCCACGCTGGTTCAGCTGACGCGGGTCGTTCCACGAAAGCGGCCGCTCGCCTGCGCGCGGGGGAGGCCGAGGCCGCTGCGGTACAGCCCTCCTGTCAAGGAGTAGTGCGAAGCAGGGTTCCCTTGGAGCCGCTCCGGTGCAGGTATGGAAAGGCCCGCGTCTGGGGAGACGCGGGCCTTCTTCCCTGGAGCGGACGTTCATGGGCTCGGGTCAATGGGCCGGTGAAAGTCCGTTCCGCAAGGGGGCGGCTGACGGAAAGGGGTGTGTCAGGCCGCCGCCTCGGGGTCCTTGGAGAGGCGCGGGGCGGGGACGGTGTCCACCGTCTCCGGGTAGTGGCACGCCGTCAGGTGGCCCGGCTTGTTGCCCTCCACCTGCACCAGCGGCGGTGCCTCCGTGGCGCACTTCTCGGTCGCCTTCCAGCACCGGGTGCGGAAGCGGCAGCCGGAGGGCGGGTTGATCGGAGAGGGGACGTCCCCGGTCAGGCGGATGCGCTCACGCGGCTCCTCGTCCACCGTCGCCTCTGGGACGGCGGAGAGCAGGGCCCGCGTGTAGGGGTGGCGCGGGTTGTCGTACAGGTCCTCGCGGTCGGCGATCTCGACGATCTTACCCAGGTACATGACCGCGACGCGCTGCGAGAAGTGCCGCACGATCGCGAGGTCGTGGGCGATGAAGAGGAACGCGATGCCCAGTTCCCGCTGCACCTTCTGGAGCAGGTTGACGACCTGGGCCTGGATGGAGACGTCCAGGGCGGAGACCGGTTCGTCGGCGACGATCAGCTTGGGTTCGAGAGCGAGCGCGCGGGCGACGCCGATGCGCTGGCGCTGGCCGCCGGAGAACTCGTGCGGGAAGCGGTTGTAGTGCTCGGGGTTGAGTCCGACGGTCTCCAGCAGCTCGCGGACGCGGTTCTCCCGGCCGCCGGCCGGGTTGATGTCGTTGATCTCCATCGGGCCCGAGATGATCTTGCCGACCGTCTGCCGCGGGTTCAGCGAGGCGTACGGGTCCTGGAAGATCATCTGGATCTCGGAGCGGATCGGCGCCAGGCCCTTGCGGCCCGCGTGCGTGATGTCCTGGCCGCGGTAGGTGATCTTGCCGCTGGTCGGTTCCAGCAGGCGGGTGATCAGCCGGCCCGTCGTCGACTTGCCGCAGCCCGACTCGCCGACCAGGCCCAGGCTCTCGCCCTCGCCGACCTGGAAGTCCAGCCCGTCGACGGCCTGCACCGCGCCGACCGTGCGCCGGATCGGGAAACCGCCCTTGATCGGGAAGTGCTTCGTCAGCCCCGAGACGTCCAGGAGGGGGTTCGTGTTGCTCATGTTCGTGAAGTCCGCTCTCGTGTCCGTCAGTTGTGCCGGGTCGCGGCGTAGTCGGGGAAGAGTTCCCGCTTCTGCTCCGTGGTGAGGTGGCAGGCCGAACCGCGGCCGTCGACCACTTCCAGCAGCGGGCGTTCACCCGAGCACCGCTCGCCGGCGACCTTGTCGGTGAAGGTGCACCGCGGATGGAAGCGGCAGCCCGACGGCGGGTTGAGCAGCGAGGGCGGCGAACCGGGGATCGGCGTCAGCGGCACGTCCACCGGCCCGGTCAGGCTCGGCATCGAGTTGAGCAGGCCCACGGTGTAGGGGTGTTGCGGGTCGCGCAGCACCTCCTCCTTGGTGCCGCGCTCCACGCACCGGCCGCCGTACATCACCAGCACGTCGTCCGCGATGTCGGCGATGACGCCGAGGTCGTGGGTGATGAAGATGATGGCCGTGCCGAACTCCTGCTGGAGGTCCTTCAGCAGGTCCATGATCTGGGCCTGGACCGTCACGTCGAGCGCGGTGGTCGGCTCGTCGGCGACCAGCAGCTCGGGGTCGCAGACCAGCGCCATCGCGATCATCGCGCGCTGGCGCATACCGCCGGAGAACTGGTGCGGGTAGTCGTCCACCCGCATGTCCGGCTGGGGGATGCCCACCCGGCGCAGCATCTCCACCGCACGCTTGCGGGCCTCGGACTTGGAGGCACCGGTGTGCTTGCGGTACGTCTCGCTGATCTGCGTGCCGACGGTGTGGTATGGCGACAACGACGCCAGGGCGTCCTGGAAGATCATGGACATCTTGTTGCCGCGCAGCCGCTCCAGCTCCCTTTCGGAGGCGGTGAGCAGCTCCTTGCCGTCCAGCTCGATCTCACCCTCGATCGCGGTGCGCTCGCGGTCGTGGAGGCCCAGGATCGTCAGGTTCGTGACGGACTTGCCGGAGCCCGACTCGCCGACGATGCCGAGCGTCTGGCCCTTGGCGAGGTCGAAGCTGAGTCCGTCGACGGCCTTGACGATGCCGTCCTCGGTGGAGAAGTGGACCTTGAGGTCCCTGATGGAGAGGAACGGCTGCTGATCGGTGCTCGTCACGGGGACGCTCCTGGGGGGTGTTACGCGGTCGCCGGGTGGGGCGGGTGGGAAAGGACGGCCGGGGCGGAGGTCAGGCGAGCCGGATCCGCGGGTCGATGAGGGCGTAGACGGCGTCCACGATGATGTTGAAGAAGACGATGGCGCCGGCCGACAGGACGGTGACGCCGAGCAGCATGGGCAGGTCGCTCTTGTTCACCGAGTCCACCGCGAGGCGGCCGATGCCCTGGATGCTGAAGGTCGACTCGGTGATGATCGCGCCGCCGATCAGTGTGCCCAGGTCGATGCCGAAGACCGTGACGATCGGACCCATGGCACCGCGCCAGGCGAACCGGAAGAAGACATTCGCACGGGACAAGCCCTTGGCGCGGGCGGTGCGGACGTAGTCCTCGTTGAGCTGCTCGACCAGTTGGGAGCGGGTCATACGGGTGTAGTTGGCGGTGAAGATGATCGCCAGGGTCAGCCAGGGCAGCAGCAGCCCGGAGAACCACGCCCCCGGGTCCTCGGTGAGGGGCGTGTACGACGGCTGCGAGAACAGGTTCAGCTTCGAGACCAGGAAGAACATGGCGACGTAGCCGACGAAGTAGATCTGGAGCGAGGAGCCGAACAGCGAGGCCGAGCTGGCGAACTTGTCCAGGAACTTGCCCTGCTTCAGGGCGGCCACCATGCCCGCGCCGACGCCGAAGATCAGGAAGACGATGGCCGCGCCGAAGGCGAGCGAGAGAGTCGTCGGCAGCCGGTCCATGATCGTGCCGAGGACCGGTTCGCGGTTGGCGAAGGAGTAGCCGAGGCAGGGCGCGTTGCAGTTCCCGAAGCCCGCGTAGTCACGCCCGACGAAGACGCCCTTGAGCCAGTACCAGTACTGCACCGGGAGCGAGTGGTCGATGCCCAGGTTGTGCCGGATCTGCGCGAGCATGTCGGGCGTGCAGTTCTTGCCGCAGGACATCATCGCCGGGTCACGCGGGATGGCGTAGAAGAGGCCGAAGGTGATGGCACTGATGATCAGCAGGATGACCAGTGCGCCGAGGACTCGGCGGATGAGGAAGCGGGGCATGGGGGCGTGACTTTCCGGACGGGGCGCCGTCGCCGGGGGCGTGAAGGGGAGAGGGCCGGAGGGGGCGGCCGGGCGAAACGGCCGCCCCCTGGTCGTACGGCTTACTTCATTGCGTAGAGCTTGCAGAGCGCGACGCACGTGTTGCCGCTGTCGTACACGACGTTGCCGACCTTGGATCCGTACATCCAGTTGCGGATCTTGTGGTAGTCGGGGACGACCGGCGCCAGCTCCATGATCTGGCGGTCGACGTTGCCCCAGGCCTTGTTGGCCGCGGCCGTGTCCGCGATCTTGGCGGCCGCGTCGATGGCCCTGTTGATGCTCGGGTCGTCCAGCTGGGCGTAGTTGCTGCGGCCGTCGCCGATGTTCTTGCCACTCCAGCAGGGGTAGAAGACGGAGTAGCCGTTCGGCCAGTCCGGGCTCCAGCCCGCACCGAAGAGGTCGAAGTCGTTGTCGATCTTACCGATCTGGGTGTAGAAGGTCGACTTGTCGACCTGCTTGGTGACGACCTCGAAGCCGGCCGCCTCCAGGGCGTTCTTGACGGCGACGGCGACCTTCTGCTGTGTGTCCGACGACTGGAAGGCGATGACCAGCTTCTGGCCGATCTTGCCGGCCTCCTTCAGCAGGGCCTTGGCCTTGACCGGGTCGCCACCGGGCTTCTTGGTGGTGCCGTAGAGGTCGAACTTCTGGTAACCCGGGGTCACCGGGGCGAGGATGGTGGTGGCGATCTCGGTGGTCGCGGTGCCGCCGTTGATGGTCTGGATCTGCTGGTGCGGCCACGCGTAGTTGATGGCCTGACGGACCTTGACGTCCTTGATGCGGGTCATGTTGATCGGCCAGTAATAGGTGACCGTGTCGACCTCGGTGAGGACGCGCTTCTTGAGCGTGGGGTTGGTGAGGACCTGGGCGATGCGCTCGGGGGCGACCTCGTTGAAGATCGACATCGCGTACTGGTCGTTGCCCCGGTCCGAGACGTAGCGGTCGGTCGAGGCCAGCAGCTCGAAGCCGAACTGGAAGACGTACTTGTCCGGGTAGTTGTTCCGGATCGAGTCGGTCTTCGGGTCCCAGTGCTCGTTGCGCACGTAGGTCAGCGACTTGCCGATGCTACGGGCACCGATCTTGTACGGCCCGCAGGCGAACGGACGCTTGTCGTACTTCTCCTTGGTGTCGTGCTTCTTGTTCACCAGGGCGTAGCCGCGCATGGCGAGCGTGAAGTTGAAGTCCGTCCGCGCCTCGTTGAGGTGGAAGGTGATGGTCTTGCCGTCGACCTCGATGGAGGCGAGCTTCTTGCCGTCGTAGGGGCCCTTGTACTTGTCGCCGCCGACCAGCCACTGCTGGACGTAGCGGGGGCCCTCGGTGATGAACGGGGCGAAGAGGCGCTCGAAGGTGTGGCGGAGGTCCTCAGAGGAGATCTCCGAGCCGTCTTCCCACTTCAGGCCCTCCTTCAGAGTGAAGGACCAGGTCCGGCCGCCGTCCTTCATGGTGCCCGCGTCCGTGGCCGCGTCGCCGACCAACGTGGCGCCGCCCTTGTCGTCGATCTTGTAGCCGGTGAGGCCACGCAGGATCGGTACGGTGATGGCGGCCTCGGTGGAGACGTAGATCTGCGCCGGGTCCAGGTGGTCCATGTCGAACTGGTCGAGCGAGTAGATCGTCCCGCCCTTGACCGCTCCCTTGACCTCCGGCGCCGGGCCGGTCGAGTCGGCCTTGGTGCCGACCAGGATCTCCTGGGTCTTGGAACCGCTGACCGAAGGGCCCTTGCTGTTCGACTTGCTGTCACTGCCGCCGCACGCGGTCAGCACCGATGCCGAGGCCGCGGCCACGCCAGTGGCGATCACAAAGTTTCTACGGGAGAAAGACACGGATGAACCTGCCTTACAAGGACGATCGGGACGGATGAGGCCGGCCGCGCGACACTGAACGGGCCGGGTGGAACGTGGTGGCTACCGCCTGGACTTCGGGTCGAGCGCGTCGCGCACCGAGTCGCCGAGCAGGTTGAAGGCGAGAACGAAGATCACCATGGACAGGCCCGGGAAGAGCATGAAGGTGATGTCCTCGGTGTAGAACTTGGCGCCGCTCTGGATCATCACGCCCCAGTCCGGGGTCGGGTCGATGATGCCGACGCCGAGGAAGGCCAGACCGGCCTCCGCGGTCACATAGGCCGGAAGCATCAGCGTGGACTGGATGATGATCGGCGTCCACAGGTTGGGCAGCAGTTCCTTGAACACGATGCGCCGCGACGACGCACCGGTGACCTTGGCCGCCTCGATGTACTCCCGCTCACGCAGGCCGAGTACCTGACCGCGCAGCAGACGGGCGATGGAGGCCCAACCGAAGGACGAGAGCACCAGGATCAGGGAGATGGCCCGCAGGGAGGTGGGGATGTTGTCGTCGGGGGCGACGAACAGTCCGTAGACGACCGGCATGAAGGCGATGAAGAAGAGCGTGGACGGGAACGACAGCAGGATGTCGATGACCCGGCCGACGAGGTAGTCGGCCTTGCCCCCCAGGTAGCCGGCGGTGACGCCGATGACCACGCCGACGACGGTGGTCAGCAGGGTGGCGGCCACGGCGATGCCCAGCGAGGTGCGGATGCCGTACAGCAGGAAGGTGAAGACGTCCCGGCCCAGCAGCGGCTCGACGCCGAACCAGAACTCCGAGTTCATCCCGCCGTTCGGACCGGACGGGTACGAGAAGGCGTCCAGGAGCTCCGGGCGCTGGCTGGCGTAGGTGGTGTACGGGTCCTTGCCGTAGAGCTTGGCTATCAGGGGTGCGGCTATCGCTACCACGAAGAAGAAAATGACGACGCAAGCGGATACAACGCCCGTCCTGTCACGCTTGAAGCGCTTCCAGGCAAGCCGTCCCGGAGAGCGGCCCTCGCTGCCCTTCGAGGCGTCCGAAGTGGTCGACTTCGTGACGGTCTCGTCGGTCACCTCAAGCGGGGCAGCCGCGGATGGAGTTGGGGGGGGCATGGTGCTCCTGGCCCAAGCGAGGGTCTGATGACTCCGCAGGGCGCTCCCCTACGGGCTACGCCGGACTTTTTCAACGCAATTCATTCAAGGTCAATAAATTCTCGGTCGGCTTGGGTTTCTCTTTACTTTCTTTACCTCTACTTGGTCGATCCGTAGCTACGCGGGTAGCGCGCCGTAATCAATCCGTGCTTCACATCGGACTATTCGGGCTAAACGGTCAATGAGTTCGATATGCGGACGGTGGAGTGTCGAAATGCGTACATCGCCGCGTGCGAATCCAACGTTTCCGCATCGTTGCGCAGCGATCCGTTGCACTCCACACGCAAGATCCTCAAGGTGGCGGACCGGGCGTGCCTGCATTCGGATGACGTGTCCCCCAAAAGGTCCTCAACCGGACTTCGGGTGTGCAATACATGTCATATCGGCTGATATTGGTTTTTATCGGATCGGTGTTGATCGGTGTTGATCGGTGTTCATGGAGGAGGCACGCCCATGCGGGGAACCGCCCACACCCGACGGGCCGCCGGTGCGGTGGCGGCGGTGGTGGCGCTCGCCGCCGCGGGCTGCGGGGGCGGCGGCTCGGCCGGCGGCACCGGCGGTGCGGTGCTCAGCTCCTCCTGGGGAGACCCGCAGAACCCGCTGGAGCCGGCCAACACCAACGAGGTGCAGGGCGGCAAGGTGCTCGACATGATCTTCCGGGGCCTGAAGAAGTACGACCCGAGGACCGGCAGGGCCACCGACATGCTCGCCGAGTCCATCGACACCAGCGACTCGCGGAACTTCACCATCAGGGTGAAGGACGGCTGGACCTTCTCCGACGGCGAGAAGGTGACCGCCCGCTCCTTCGTCGACGCCTGGAACTACGGGGCGAGCCTGCGCAACAGCCAGAAGAACGCCTTCTTCTTCGCCTACATCGACGGGTACGACAAGGTCCACCCCGCCCACGGCAAGCAGAGCGCCGACACCCTGCCGGGCCTGAAGGTCGTGGACGAGCGCACCTTCACCGTCCGGCTCAACCAGAAGTTCTCCGCCTTCCCCGACACCTTCGGCTACCCGGCCTTCGCCCCGCTGCCCCGCGCCTTCTTCACCGACCACGCGGCCTGGCTGGCGAAGCCGGTCGGCAACGGCCCCTACGCCGTCGAGTCCTACACGAAGGGCTCGCAGATGTTCCTGCGGAAGTGGGACGGCTACCCCGGCGACGACAAGGCGCTCAACGGCGGGGTGACCCTCAAGGTGTACACGGACAACAACACCGCCTACACCGACCTGATGGCCGGCAACCTCGACCTCGTGGACGACGTGCCCGCCGCCCAGCTGAAGAACGTCGCCGGCGACCTCGGCGACCGCTACCTCAACACCCCGGCCGGCATCATCCAGACCCTGTCCTTCCCCTACTACGACAAGGCGTGGAACCGGCCGGGGACGGAGAAGGTCCGCACGGGCCTGTCCATGGCGATCGACCGCCGGCAGATCACCGAGACGATCTTCAACCGGACCCGCACCCCGGCCACCGACTGGACCTCCCCGGTGCTCGGCCCGGCCGGCGGCTACAAGGCCGGGCTGTGCGGCAGGGCCTGCGAGTACCACCCGGACGAGGCCAGGAAGCTGGTCAAGGAGGGCGGTGGCATCCCCGGCGGCCAGGTCCGGATCACCTACAACGCGGACACGGGCTCGCACAGGCAGTGGGTGGACGCCGTGTGCAACTCCATCAACAACGCCCTCGGCAACGGCAGGGCCTGCGTCGGCAACCCGGTCGGCACCTTCGCCGACTTCCGCAACCGGATCGGCCGGCACGAGATGACCGGCCCCTTCCGCGCGGGCTGGCAGATGGACTACCCGCTGATCCAGGACTTCCTGCAGCCGATGTACTACACCGACGCCCCCTCCAACGACGGCAAGTGGTCCGACGGGGACTTCGACAAGCTCGTCGACCGGGCCAACGCCGAGACGGACCAGGCCAGGTCCGTCCAGTTGTTCCAGCGGGCCGAGGAGGTCGTCCGGGACCACATGGCCGCCATCCCGCTCTGGTACCAGAACGGCAGCGCCGGCTACGCCGAGCGGCTGTCCGGTGTGGCGCTGAACCCCTTCAGCGTCCCCGTCTACAACGAGATCAAGGTCCGCTGAGCCGCCATGGGACGCTACGTCCTCCGGCGACTGCTCCAGATGATCCCGGTGTTCGTCGGCTCCACCCTGCTGATCTTCCTCATGGTGAACGTGATGGGCGACCCCGTCGCCGGACTGTGCGGCGAACGGCAGTGCGATCCGGCGACGGCCGCCCGACTGAAGCAGGAGTTCGGGCTCGACCAGCCGGTCTTCCCGCAGCAGTACCTCGCCTACATGGGCAGGGTCTTCACCGGCGACTTCGGTACGGCGTTCAACGGGCAGAAGGTCACCGAGCTGATGGCGACGGCGTTCCCCGTCACCATCCGGCTCACCGTCGTGGCCATCCTGCTCGAGATCGTCGTCGGCATCACCCTCGGCGTGCTCAGCGGCCTGCGACGCGGCCGGCCCGTCGACACCGCCGTACTCCTGCTGACCCTGGTGGTGATCTCCGTCCCCACCTTCGTCACCGGTCTGGTGCTCCAACTGCTCCTCGGCGTCAAGTGGGGCTGGATCAGACCCTCCGTCTCCCCGGACGCCGGCTTCGGCGAGCTGCTCGTGCCCGGCCTGGTCCTCGCCTCCGTCTCGCTCGCCTACGTCACCCGGCTGACCCGCACCTCCATCGCCGAGAACAAGCGCTCCGACTACGTCCGCACCGCCGTCGCCAAGGGACTGCCCCGGCGCCGCGTCATCACCCGGCACCTGCTGCGCAACTCGCTGATCCCCGTGGTGACCTTCATCGGCTTCGACATCGGCGCGCTGATGGGCGGGGCGATCGTCACCGAGCGGATCTTCAACATCCACGGCGTCGGCTACCAGCTCTACCAGGGCATCCTGCGGCAGAACACCCAGACGGTCGTCGGCTTCGTGACCGTGCTCGTCCTGATCTTCCTGGTGGCCAACCTCCTCGTCGACCTGCTCTACGCCGTACTCGACCCGAGGATCCGCTATGCCTGAGCAGCCGTACGAGCCCGAGCGCGCCATCGCCGGCACCGGCATGGGCGGCGCGATGGACCTGGGCGCGAGCGAGGCCGTCACGCTGGAGAAGGCCCCGGGCGCCCCGGGCGCCCCCGGCGGTCCCGGCGGCCCGGACAGCGCCGGACCGGTCGGCCGGCCGCGCTCGCTGTGGTCCGACGCGCGGCGCGACCTGCGCCGCAACCCCGTCTTCCTGCTCTCCGCCCTGGTCATCGTCTTCCTGGTCGTCATCTCCGTGTGGCCCTCGGCGATCACCTCCGGCAACCCCCTGCGGTGCGACCTCGCCAAGGCCCAGGAGGGCGCACAGCCCGGCCATCCCTTCGGCTACGACGGCCAGGGCTGCGACGTCTACACGCGCACCGTCTACGGCGCCCGTACGTCCGTCACGGTCGGCGTGTGCGCCACGCTCGGCGTCTGTCTGCTCGGCTCGGTGCTCGGCGGACTCGCGGGCTACTTCGGCGGGAGATGGGACGCGGTACTGTCCCGGATCACCGACGTCTTCTTCGCCATCCCGGTCGTCCTCGGCGGTCTCGTCCTCCTCTCCGTGGTGACCAGCAATACGGTCTGGCCGGTCATCGGGTTCATGGTGCTGCTCGGCTGGCCGCAGATCTCCCGCATCGCGCGCGGTTCGGTCCTCACCGCCCGGCACCACGACTACGTCCAGGCCGCCCGCGCCCTCGGCGCCTCCGACGCGCGCATCCTGCTCCGGCACATCGCGCCCAACGCGGTGGCCCCGGTCATCGTCGTCGCGACCATCGCGCTCGGCACCTACATCTCCCTGGAGGCGACCCTGTCCTACCTCGGCGTCGGCCTCAAACCGCCCAGCGTCTCCTGGGGCATCGACATCTCCGCCGCGTCCCCCTACATCCGCAACGCCCCGCACGCCCTGCTGTGGCCCTCGGGCGCCCTCGCCGTCACGGTGCTGGCCTTCATCATGCTCGGCGACGCGGTCCGCGACGCCCTCGACCCGAAGCTGAGGTGACGCCGTCGTGCTGCTCGAAGTGCGGGACCTGCACGTGGAGTTCCGGACCCGGGACGGGGTCGCCCACGCCGTCAACGGCGTCGGCTGCCACGTGGACGCCGGTCGGACGCTCGCGGTGCTCGGCGAGTCCGGGTCGGGCAAGTCCGTCACCGCGCAGGCCGTGATGGGCATCCTGGACACACCGCCGGGGCGGATCACCGGCGGGCAAATCCTCTTCCAGGGGCGGGACCTGCTGACGCTCAAGGGGGAGGAGCGGCGCAGGGTCCGGGGCAGCGCGATGGCGATGATCTTCCAGGACGCGTTGTCCGCCCTCAACCCGGTCATGACGGTGGGGGACCAGCTCGGGGAGATGTTCGTCGTCCACCGCGGGATGTCGAAGAAGGCCGCCCGGGCGAAGGCGGTCGGGCTGATGGACCGGGTGCGGATCCCGGCCGCCGCCCAGCGCGCGCGGGACTACCCCCACCAGTTCTCCGGCGGGATGCGCCAGCGCGTCATGATCGCCATGGCGCTGGCGCTGGAACCGGCGCTCGTCATCGCCGACGAGCCGACGACCGCCCTGGACGTCACCGTCCAGGCCCAGATCATGGACCTGCTGGCCGAGCTGCGGCGCGAGTACCGCATGGGGCTGATCCTGATCACCCACGACCTGGGCGTGGTCGCGGACGTCGCCGACCGGATCGCGGTCATGTACGCCGGGCGGATCGTCGAGTCGGCGCCCGTGCACGACCTGTACAAGGCCCCGGCCCACCCCTACACCCGCGGCCTGCTGGACTCCGTGCCCCGCCTGGACCAGAAGGGCCGGGAGCTGTACGCCATCAAGGGCCTCCCGCCGAACCTGACGCGCATCCCGTCGGGCTGCTCCTTCCATCCGCGCTGTCCGATGGCGCGGGACATGTGCCGCACCGAGGTGCCTCCGCTGTACGAGGTGTCCGACGAGCGGGGCAGCGCGTGCCATTTCTGGCGGGAGTGCCTGCATGGCTGAGCCGATCCTGGAGGTCGCCGGCCTCGTCAAGCACTACCCGCTCACCCGGGGCGTCCTGTTCCACAAGCAGGTCGGCGCGGTGAAGGCCGTCGACGGTGTCGACTTCACCCTCGGCAGGGGCGAGACGCTGGGCATCGTCGGGGAGTCGGGCTGCGGCAAGTCGACGGTGGCGAAGATGCTCTGCAACCTCGAACGGCCGACGGCCGGGTCGATCCGGTTCAAGGGCGAGGAGATCACCCGGCTGTCCGGCAGGGCCCTGAAAGCGGTCCGCCGCAACATCCAGATGGTCTTCCAGGACCCCTACACCTCCCTCAACCCCCGGATGACGGTGGGCGACATCATCGGGGAGCCCTACGACATCCATCCCGAGGCGGCCCCCAAGGGCGACCGGCGCCGCCGGGTGCGGGACCTGCTGGACGTGGTCGGCCTCGACCCGGACTACGCCAACCGCTATCCGCACCAGTTCTCCGGCGGCCAGCGCCAGCGCATCGGCATCGCGCGCGGGCTGGCGCTGCGTCCGGAGGTGATCGTCGCCGACGAGCCGGTGTCCGCGCTGGACGTCTCGGTGCAGGCCCAGGTGATCAATCTTCTGGACCGGCTCCAGTCGGAGTTCGACCTCAGTTACGTCTTCATCGCGCATGACCTGTCGATCGTCCGGCACATCTCGGACCGGGTCGGGGTCATGTATCTGGGCCGGATCGTGGAGACCGGACGGGATACCGAGATCTACGACCATCCGACCCACCCCTACACCCAGGCCCTGCTGTCCGCCGTGCCCGTGCCCGACCCCGAGGCCCGTGCGCACCGGGCGCGGATCATCCTCACCGGTGACGTGCCCTCGCCGACGGACATCCCCTCCGGCTGCCGCTTCCGCACCCGCTGCTGGAAGGCCCGGGACCGCTGCGCGCGGGAGGTCCCGGTCCTCGCGGTGCCCGCCGCCTTCCGGGACGTCCGTGGTGCCGCCGCCCACGCCTCGGCGTGCCACTTCGCGGAGGAGGCCGTGCCGGGGGGAGTGGTGGAGCCGGGGGCGAACGGCGACGGGCCGGGGTGACATCGCGCACCCCGGCCCGCTTACGGCACCCGCACGGCCGTACGCTGTTCAGCCTCCCGTGTCCGTATATCGGTGCCGCTTCCGTCAAGTTGCCTTCTTGTTAACCCCGTTCACGAGGGCCGGCCCGGCTGCGGGGAGGGAGCGCCGCAGGAAGTCGAGCTGGAGCCGGAGCAGGTTCTCCGCGACCGTCTCCTGCGGCGTCATGTGGGTCACGCCGGACAGCGGAAGCACCTCGTGCGCGCGGCCCGCGGCCAGGAGCGCGGAGGACAGGCGCAGGGAATGGGCGACGACCACGTTGTCGTCCGCCAGCCCGTGGATGATCATCATCGGGCGGTGCGGCTCGGCCGGCCCGACCAGACCCGCGTCGTCGATCAGCGAGTTGTGGCGGTAGACCTCCGGCTGCTCGTCCGGGTGGCCGAGGTAGCGCTCCTGGTAGTGGGTGTCGTACAGCCGCAGGTCGGTGACGGGGGCGCCGACCACCGCCGCGTGGAACACGTCCGGGCGGCGCAGCACCGCGAGGGCCGCCAGATAGCCGCCGAAGGACCAGCCCCGGATCGCCACCCGGCCCAGGTCCAGCGGGTACCGCTCGGCGAGGGCGTGCAGCGCGTCCACCTGGTCCTGGAGCACCACGTCCGCCAGGTCGTCACGGACCGCCTTCTCCCAGGCCGGCGAGCGGCCCGGAGTCCCCCGGCCGTCGGCGACGACCACCGCGAAACCCTGGTCGGCGAACCACTGGGAGGTCAGGTGGGCGTTGTGCGCGGCGACGACCCGCTGGCCGTGCGGGCCGCCGTACGGGTCCATGAGCACCGGCAGGGGAGTGTCACCGTGGTAGTCCCGTGGCATAAGCACGGCGCACGGAATTCGGCGTGCGCCCCCCTCGGTGAGGGACACCCGCGGGGACAGACCGGGATCTTCCGCGTACGACCGGACAGACACCGCCGGTTTCCCGTCAGCCAGCACCTGGACCCGGGTGCCCGGCCGGTCCAGCGCCGCGGACACCAGGACGGTCACACCCCCGGAGCGCACCGCCCCGTGCACGCCGGACTCCTGGGACAGCCGTTCCACGCCGAGTTCGTTCACCCGGTACACATGGACTTCGCCAATTTCCGGTGCCTGAGCCTCCGGACCGGAAGAGGCGGAAACCAGTACGTCGTCCGCACCCACGTCCAGTACCGCACGGATGTGCAACTGGCCGCTGGTCAGCGGGCGTTCGCCGACCGCCAGCACCCGCGCACCGCCCTCGTCGGCGATCCGGACAAGATGCCCGGACGGGCTCCAGCAGGGCACTCCGGCGAACAGTTCCAGCCAACTTGGATCTTCATCGGCGTGCACCATCCGCGTGGCACCCGTGTCCGGGTCCACCGCCAGATAGAGCTGGCTGCGCTGGTCCCGCGCCTGCACGAGCAACAGCGGCGCACCCGCCTCTGACCAGTGCACACGCGCCAGATACGGATAGCGCGACCGGTCCCAGGCGACCTCCGTGCGGGCCCCGTCCAGCCCGTACACGAACAGGCGCACATCGGCGTTGGCCGTGCCCGCCGCCGGGTACCTGACGTGTAGTGGCTCACGCTCCGGGTGGGCCGGATCCGCGATCCACCACCGCCGTACCGGCGTGTCGTCCACGCGCGCCACGAGCAGCCGGTCCGACCCCGGCGCCCACCAGAACCCCCGCGAGCGCGTCATCTCCTCGGCCGCCACGAACTCCGCGAGGCCGTAGGAGACGTCCTCCGACTCCGGCTCGGCCAGCGCCCGGTCGGCGTCGCCCTGAGCGCCCACCACCCGCAGCGCGCCCCGGGCGACGTACGCGATGTGCCGTCCGTCGGGCGAGGGGCGGGGGTCGATCACCGGTCCCGGAACGACCAGTTCACGTGTCCCACCGGTCCGCAGCCCGGCCGTGAAAAGCCGCCCTGACAAGGTGAAAGACGCCAACTCCAGGGCGCCGTCGGTGGCGTACCCGACGATGCCGGCGCCCCCCTCCCGGCTGCGTTCGCGGCGGGCCCGCTCCTCGGCGGACAGCTCCTCGGACGCGCCGCGCAGGAGGGCGGGCGGGTCGGCCGCGAGGCGCTCCGCGCCCTCCGGAAGATCCAGGACCCACAGGGAACCGGCCCGGTCGGTGCCGGAGCCGGAGCGCAGGAACGCGACACGTGAACCGTCGGGCGCCACGCTGAAGGCACGCGGCGCGCCGAGCGTGAACCGCTGGGTCCTGGCGTGCCGACGGGGGAAGGAGTCAGCCTCGGTCGTCATACCCCGACCATATTGGCCATGCGCCCCCTTGTGCGGCCGTGCGCCGAGCGATGCGCGAGTACGGATAGTTATGATCACTACCGCTGTGTGGGTATGAACCTGCTGGCGTCTGCATGGAGTTGCTCTACACCCCCCGCGTCCCTGGGATCTTTGGAGGTGAGCCGCCGTGGCACTCTCGATTTCGGCGGTGGTGCTGCTGGCGATCATCGTCTTCCTGCTGGTCAAGAAGTCAGGGCTGAAGGGCGGCCACGCGGTCGTCTGTGTCCTGCTCGGCTTCTATCTCGCCTCCTCGACCATCGCGCCGACGATCAGCGAGCTGACCACCAACGTCGCCAGCATGATCGGCAGTATCAAGTTCTGACGGCGGCTGTCGCGGGCACCGGTGCGGAGCCTCGTAGGGTGGTCCCATGACGGAACTGCCAGCGCGGCGTCTGCTGCTGGTGCACGCGCACCCGGACGACGAGTCGATCAACAACGGCGCGACCATGGCCCGGTACGCCGCCGAGGGTGCCCGCGTGACTCTGGTCACATGCACCCTCGGGGAGCGCGGCGAGGTCATCCCGCCGGAGCTGCGGCAGCTAACGGGTCCCGCGCTGGGCGCGCACCGGCGCGGCGAGCTGACCGCCGCCCTGCGTGCGCTCGGGGTCACGGACGCCCGGCTGCTCGGCGGCGCCGGGCGCTACGGCGACTCCGGGATGATGGGCACCGCCGACAACGACGACCCCGACTGCTTCTGGCAGGCCGACGTGGACGAGGCCGCCGGTCACCTCGCCGAGGTGATCCTGGAGGTCCGCCCGCAGGTCCTCGTCACCTACGACGACAACGGCGGCTACGGCCACCCGGACCACATCCAGGCCCACCGTGTCGCCATGCGCGCCGTCGAACTGGCGGACGAGCGAGGACACCGGGTGGCGAAGGTGTACTGGAACCGCGTCCCCCGCTCCGTCGCCGAGGCCGCCTTCGCCCGCCTCCGGGGCGAGCTGCCCGTCCTCCCGTTCGACGAGGGCGCGTCCGTGGGCGACGTACCCGGCGTCGTGGACGACGAGCGGATCACCACCACGGTCGACGGCACCGCGCACGCCGCCGCCAAGGCCGCCGCGATGCGTGCCCACGCCACCCAGATCGAGGTGGCCGAGCCGTACTTCGCGCTCTCCAACGCACTCGCCCAGCCCCTGTTCACCACCGAGTACTACGAGTTGGTACGCGGAACCGGGCAGCGCGGCGAGACCGACCTGTTCGCCGGCGTCGAGGAGGCGGCATGAGCGGCACCGGACCGGGCTCCCTGCTCGCCCAGCCGCTGCGCCCGCCGTCCGCCGGGCGGGCCGCCGCCCACGCCGGCCTCTTCCTGCTCGGCGCGGTCGTGGGCCTCGCCGGCGCCCTCGTCCAGGCCGGCTGGTTCCCCGGCGGACTGCTGCTCGCCCTCGCGGGTGCCGGCGGACTCTTCCTCGGCGGGGCGCACGCCACCGGCGGCCGGGGCGGGGCGGTCGCGCCGGCGGCCGGCTGGATGGTCGCCGTCATCCTGCTCACCACCTCGCGCCCCGAGGGCGACTTCCTGTTCGGCGCCGGCGTCGGCTCCTACCTCTTCCTGCTCGGCGGCATGGCACTCGCTGTGATCTGTGCCACCGTCGGCGTCGGACGGCAACCCGGCGGCGGCTCCGCCCGACTTGACAAGTGACGTACCGCTTCGCCGTGCGCCGCGGGTGCGGGTCCGGTGGGGGTTTAGTCAGCGGTCATGGGATACGCGCCAGAAGTGGCCAGTATGGTGGTGCGCGCCGCCGAGCCTCCCCCAAGCGCTCGACTTCGTTCGGGCCGGGGGACCCTCACCGCGCAGTGAGGTCGTAACGGGCGGCGGAGCCAACCGGGAGAACCTGCCTTGAGTCGTGAAACTGACACTCCGTCCTCCGGGCCCAGCGGGCGCGGCGGAGCCGCATACCCCTCCGGCACGCCGCCGTACGGGACCCCCTTGGCTTCCGACGACGCTACGGGCGCGGGCCGTTCGGGCACGCGGCCGGAGGAGAAGAAGACCGAGACCACGCTGACGACCCGGATCCGGATCAACATCCCCGGATCGCGGCCCATCCCACCGGTCGTCATGCGCAAGCCCGTCGGGGACGCCGAGAGCGCCGGCGAGGAGCAGCCCGCCGCCGAGCCCGTCCCCGCGGCCGAGCGAGCCCCCGCCGGTCCCGCCGAGGCCCCCGCCGACCCGGCGGCCCCCGGTGACGACAAGCCCAGCGACTGGTTCGCGCCCCGCAAGTCCTCGCCCGGCAAGGGCGCTCCGGGCGGCGGCGGCACGAACGGCGCCGGGATGCCCGGCGGTTCCGCCGCCACCCCCGCCACCCCCGGCGTACCGGGGGCTCGTACAGGTGGCCCGGGAGCGTCCGGCGCGGCCGGTAGCACCGGCGCACGTGCCGGTGGCGGCCGTCCCGGCGGTGTGGTCGGCTCCATGAGCGTGCCGGGCGCCCGCTCCGGCGGCACCAACGGCAAGGGCCTGCCCGGCGGCGCCACCGGCGGCCCCGTCGCCCCCGGCCACGGCGGTGGCACCGGCTCCTTCGACGTCACCGAGGCGCTGACCGGGGGCCAGCCCGGCGGCGGCCCCCGCCCCCGCCCCTCCGGCCCCTCCGGCCCCTCCGGCCCCGGCGAGCCCCGCCGCGACGCCCTGCCGTACTTCTCGGAGAACGGCACCCAGGACGGCTACGGCGGCGGTACGGCGGGCACGGGCGGCCAGGACGGCCTCGGCGCCGGTACGCCGGGCACGGGCGGCGCGAGCGGTCGCGACGGCTACGCCGGCGCCGGTGCGGCCGGTGCGGCCGGTCAGGGCGGCTTCGGCGCCGGCACCGCGGGCGCGGCCGGGCGGGACGGCTTCGGCGGGACCCCGGGTGCGGGCGGTGCGGGCGGTCCCGGCGGTCCCAGCGGCTTCAGCGGTCCCGGCGGGCACGGCGGCCCCGGTGGCCCGCAGGGCCCGGCCGGCCCCACCAGCGGCCCGGCCACCGGTGACGGCCCCCTCGTGCCGCCGGCCGGCGAGCCCTTCGACGCCCCCGGCGGCCCCGCCGGTTACGGCACGCCGGGCGGTCAGGGCACCCCGCCCGCCCGCAGCGCCCTCGCCGGCCCGGCCGGGCCCACCGGTCCGGGCGGCCCCGGCGGCCCGCGGGCCACCCCCGGTGGCGGTCCCGCCGGGCGCGGGCCCGGTGGGCTCAGCGACGACACCGCGATCCTCACCCCGCAGAAGCCGGCCCCGGAACCGGGCACGCCCGGCTACCGTTCCCCGGCCGCCGACAACGTCTCCGGACACACCGTCACCAGCGGCATCCCGGTCGTGCCCAGCACCGGGAAGTCCCCGTTCGGCACCCACACCGACGGCGCCCCCGCGGCGCCCGCCGCGCCCCGGCCGGAGCCGGCCCCCGCGCCCAAGGCGGCGGCCAGGCCGAAGAAGAAGGGCCGCAGCAAGCTGGTGCTGCTCGCCGTCGGCGTGGTCGTCGTCGCGGGCGGTGCCTACGGCGCCGGACTGCTGATGAACCACACCGATGTGCCCAAGGGCACCACCGTGCTCGGTGTCGACATCGGCGGCGGCACCCGCGACGAGGCCGTCAAGAAGCTGGACGACGCCTTCGGCAGCCGGGTGAACAAGCCGCTGAAGCTGGCGGTGGGCGGCCGGACGGTCACCCTCACCCCGGAGAACGCCGGACTCCAGTTCGACTACCAGGCCACGGTGAGCGAGGCCGCCAAGAGCGACTACAACCCGGTCCACGTGGTCGGCTCGCTGTTCGGGCAGAAGCGCGTCGTCCAGCCGGCCATGCCGGTGGACGAGGAGAAGCTCCAGGCCGCCCTCCAGCAGGCCGGCGGCGGCTCCGGCTCGGTCACCGACGGCACCATCAGGTTCGACCACGGCCGGGCGGTCGCCGTCTACGGCAAGCCGGGCAAGGCCATCGACGCAGCCCGGTCGACCCAGGCGGCCGAACAGGCCTACCGCACCCTGGTGGAGACGGGCACCGCGTCGTCGGTCGGCGTGCCGACGACCACCAAGGAGCCGACGGTCTCGAACGCCGAGGTCGACCGGATGATGAAGGACTTCGCGAAGCCGGCGATGTCCGGGAACGTGACCGTGCAGACGGACGCGGCCCACGTGGTCCCGATGAGCCCGCAGAACTCGCTGTGGAAGTTCCTCAGGGTCACCGCCGTCGACGGCAAGCTGGTCGACAAGCCCGACCTGGCCGCCCTCAAGCAGCTCTACGGGCAGGCCTTCGACGGGGTGCTCATCACCCGCGGCAACGGCAAGAAGACGGCCGTCACCCCCGAGGACGTCTACGCCGCCCTGCGGCAGGCCCTGATGAGCAAGAGCAACCGGGTCGCGGTGATCGACACCAACCCCAGCTAGAGCGTGTCTCTTTGATGGATTGGTCAGTTGATCGGATGTGTCTGTCCGATTAGTGATCACCGATGCGATGTGGGACCGGATCGAGCCGCTGCTGCCGGCCGATCCGGTCCGCGGGCGGCGTTGGGCCGATCACCGCCGAACGCTCGAGGCCATCGCGTGGAAGTACCGCACCAACTCGCCCTGGCGAGACCTTCCCGACGAGCTCGGCTCATTCCAGACCGCTCACAAACGGCTGATCAGATGGGCCGTCGACGGCACCTGGGAGATGATCCTCGCCGCTGTCCTGGCGGCAGCGGACGCCGATGACGACCTCGACTGGACGGTGTCGGTGGACTCCACGGTCGTGCGGGCCCACCAGCACGCTGCCGGAGCACGCAAAAGGGGGCGACGCGCCCGGGAGAGCCCGCCGATCACGGGCTGGGACGCTCGCGCGGCGGGCTGAGCACCAAGGTCCACCTGGCCGCAGACGGCCACGCACGACCCCTGGCCTTCACCGTCACCGCAGGCCAAGCAGGTGACGCACCCGCCTTCGAGACGGTGATGTCCCGCATCCGCGTACCTCGTCCCGGCCCGGGAAGGCCCAGGACCCGGCCCCTGGCCGTCCTGGCCGACCGCGCGTACTCCTCACGCGCCATCCGCGCCCACCTGCGGCGCCGGGGCATCCGTGCTGTCATCCCGCAGCCGTCCGACCAAGTCGGCCACCGTCTACGGCGAGGCCGACTCGGTGGCCGTCCGCCCGGCTTCGACAGCGAGGCATACAAGCAGCGCAACAGTGTCGAGCGGTGCATCAACCGCCTCAAGCAGTGGCGCGGCCTGGCCACACGAACCGACAAGCTCGCGATCGCCTACCAGGCCGCACTCCACCTCGCGGGCATCCTCATCTGGAGCCGACGCTGACCAAAGAGACAGGCCCTAGCCGCCGTCACCGCGGGGCGCCCCTCCCGGGCGCCCCGGGGGACGTGTCACCCCGTGCGCATGACATCTGTCATCCGGCACACAGGACCGCCGGCACTGCCGGGTCCGGTTCCCTCTCCGCCAGCATGGACGGCATGACGACAACAGCGGCACCGGCCACCACCACCCCGGTGGTCGGGTTCGACCAGGTGACCAAGACGTACGGGAGTGTGCGGGCCGTCGACGGCCTCTCGCTCCAGCTCTATCCGGGCGAGACCGTCGCCCTCCTCGGCCCGAACGGAGCCGGCAAGTCCACCACCCTGGACCTGCTCCTCGGCCTCAAGCAGGCCGACAGCGGCGCGGTGCGCCTGTTCGGCACCAGCCCGCGCGAGGCGATCGTCGCGGGACGGGTCGGGGCCATGCTCCAGAGCGGCGGGCTGATGGACGAGGTCACCGTCGCCGAGCTGGTGAAGCTGGCCTGCTCGCTGCACCCGAGGCCGTACCCGGTGGCCGACGTGCTCGCCCGCGCGGGCGTCACGCAGATCGCCGGCCGCAAGGTCGACAAGCTCTCCGGCGGCCAGGCCCAGCGCGTCCGCTTCGCCCTCGCCACCGCCGGTGACAGCGACCTCATCGTGCTGGACGAACCGACCACCGGCATGGACGTCTCCGCCCGGCAGGCGTTCTGGGCCACCATGCGGGAACAGGCCGACCAGGGCCGTACGGTCCTCTTCGCCACCCACTACCTGGAAGAGGCCGACGCCATCGCCGACCGGGTGCTGGTGCTGCACCGGGGCCGGCTCCTCGCCGACGGGACCGCCGCCGAGATCAAGGCCAGGGCCGGTGCGCGGCGGATCTCCTTCGACCTGACGGGCGAGATCGACGAGAGCGCCCTGCGCGCCCTGCCGCACCTCACGTCCCTGGACGTGTCGGGGCAGACCGTCCGCATCCAGTCCGCCGACGCCGACGCGACCGTCCACGCCCTGTACGGCCTCGGCCTCTACCCCCGCAACCTGGAGGTCGCCGGCCTCGGCCTGGAGCAGGCCTTCGTCGCCATCACCGCCGCCGAGGAGGCGAAGCAGTCGTGAACAGCCTGATCAGACTGGAACTCACCCGCGCCCTGCGCAACCGCAAGTTCCTGTTCTTCTCCGTGATCTACCCCTCGGGCCTGTTCCTGCTGATCGCGGGCAACGCCGACAGCCACACCAGGATCGACGGCACGGGCCTGACCCTGCCGACGTACATGATGGTCTCCATGGCCTCCTTCGGCGCGCTGACGGCCGTCCTGATGGGCAACAGCGAGCGCATCGCCAAGGAGCGCGAGAACGGCTGGGTACGGCAGCTTCGGCTGACCACCCTGCCCGGGCGCGGGTACGTCTTCGCCAAGACCGCCGGCGCGGCCGTGGTCAGCCTGCCGTCCATCGTGATCGTGTTCGTGGTCGCCGCGGCGGTGAAGGACGTACGCCTGGACGCCTGGCAGTGGCTGGCCCTGAGCGGCGCGATCTGGGCCGGCAGCCTGGTCTTCGCCGCGCTCGGCGTCGCCCTCGGCTACCTCGCCAGCGGGGACGCGGTCCGCCCGATCACCATGATCACCTACTTCGGGCTGTCCATGCTGGGCGGCCTCTGGATGCCGACCACCACCTTCCCGCAGTGGCTCCAGGACATCGCCGAGTGGCTGCCCACGCACGCGTACGCTTCCCTCGGGCGGGCGATCGAACAGAGCCAGGCCCCGCACACCCGCGACATCGCCGTCCTCGCCGTTTCCTTCGCAGTCTTCGCGGGTGGCGCGGCCTGGCTGTACCGGAAGGACACGCTGAAGGCGTGAGCGCCATGACGGAAGACCGGCAGGCAGAAGACGTGCGGCCCGCACCCGTGGGATGGCCGCCCCGCAACCTGCGCGAGATGCTGGTCAAGACGCTCTGGATCGGGGTCTGGCTGATCTTCCTCAGCTCCCCGGTCGGCGACCTGGTCCAGGGCGGCCACACCACCGGCGCCACCGTGGCCGGGGCCCTGGGCCTCACCGCGTTCGTGGGGGTCTATCTGACGCTGGTCTTCCGCAACATCGGCCGCCCGTTCGCCCCGCGCGTCGTGCTCACGCTGGGCGGGGTCCTCGGTGTCCTCGCCCCCGTGCTGGCCCTCACGCTCGGCAGCGCCTGGCTGGGGCTCTTCGTCTACCTGTCGGTCGCCTGGGGGGCCACCCTGCCGCTGCGGGCGGCCTACTGGGCCATCCCGGCCTCCGCTCTGGTGATGTACCTGATCGGCCTGCGCACCGACGAGAACGAGGCGCGGGGGCTGCTCCTGCTGGTGCTGCTCATCGGGTTCGCGATGACCGGCGTCGGCCAGTTGGTGCGCACCACGGTCGAGTTGCGCAAGGCGCGGGCGACCGTCGCCCAGCTCGCCGCCAACGAGGAGCGCCTCCGCCTCGCCCGCGACCTGCACGACCTGCTCGGCCACTCGCTGTCGCTGATCACGCTGAAGAGCGAGCTGGCAGGCCGCATGCTGCCCGGCCGGCCCGACCAGGCCGCCCAGCAGGTCGCCGACATCGAACAGGTCAGCCGGCAGGCCCTGGTCGACGTCCGGGAGGCCGTCACCGGCTACCGGCGGCCCCGGATCGCCGCCGAACTCGCCGGCGTCCAGGTCGCCCTGACCACGGCCGGAGTCGCCGCCGACCTGCCCGCCGAACCCGACCTGACCGCAGTCGCCGAGGAGGCCGAGTCCGCGCTGGCCTGGGCGCTGCGCGAGGCGGTCACCAACGTGGTCCGGCACAGCGGCGCCGACCGCTGCGCCGTCCGGCTGCTGCGCCGCCAGACCCTGGACGGGCCGGTGCTCGAACTCTCCGTCGAGGACAACGGGAAGGGCGGTCCCGGTGGGGGCCCCGGCAACGGCCTGACCGGACTGACCGAGCGTCTGGAGAAGGTCGGCGGCAGCCTGGAGGCGGGCCGGGTCAGGCACGGGTTCCGGCTGATCGCCCGCGTGCCCACGGCCGCCGCGGCGGACGTAGGATCCGGGGCATGACGAGCATGATCAGAGTCCTGCTGGCCGAGGATCAGTCGATGGTCCGCGAGGCGCTGGCGGCACTGCTCGGCCTGGAGGACGACATCGAGGTCGTCGCCCAGGTCGCGCGCGGTGACGAGGTGCTCGCGGCCGTCGGCGCGAGCGGCGTGGACGTCGCCCTGCTCGACATCGAGATGCCCGGCTGCACCGGCATCGAGGCCGCCGCCCAGGTCCACCGCACGTTTCCGCAGGTCAAACTGGTTGTCCTCACCACCTTCGGGCGGCCCGGCTATCTGCGCAGCGCCATGGAGGCGGGCGCCGACGCCTTCCTCGTCAAGGACGCCCCGGCCGCCCAGCTCGCCGAGGCGGTCCGCCGGGTACTGGCCGGGGAACGGGTGATCGACCCGACCCTGGCCGCCGCCGCGCTCGCCGAGGGCGCCAACCCGCTCACCGAGCGGGAACGCGAGGTGCTGCGCGCGGCGGCCGACGGCTCCACCAACGCCGAACTGGCGCAGGCCCTGCACCTGTCCCAGGGCACCGTCCGCAACTACCTGTCCACCGCCATACAGAAGCTGGCGGTGCGCAACCGCGCGGAGGCCGTGCGGATCGCCCGGGAGAAGGGCTGGCTGTGAGGGCGCCCGCCGCGTGACGGCGGCGCGGGCAGGCCTCAGTTGAGCTTGGACCGCGCGATGCGTGCCTCCTGCCGCACCTTCTCGGCGGCCGGCTCGTCGACCACCTCGATCAGACCGGCGTACGTGTCCAGTTCATCCGCGCCCGCGGTGAACTGACCGCGCTGTACCAGGAGCTGGCCGCGTTCGTAGCGCAGCCGCGCCGGATGCGCGGGGATGAGCAGCCCCAGTTCCACGGCCCGCAGGGCGACGTCCGAGCGTTCCGGCCGGGCCGCCGCCCACGCCCGGATGTTGTTCAGGATGCGCTGGACGACCTCCAGGGGCGCGGCCGGTTCCAGCATGGACGGTTGCAGCGACGCCCCCGCGGCGCCCGCCACCAGCAGCTCCGCGTCCGCCCCGGTCAGCACCCGGCCCTCGTCGAACGGATCGGCCAGCACCTGTTCCCCCGCCGCCCCGAACCCGACCACGAAGTGCCCCGGCAGCGCGACGCCGTACACCGGGGCCCCGGCCCGGCGCGCGACCTCCAGCCACACCACCGACAGCAGGATCGGCAGCCCGCGCCGCCGCCGCAGCACCTCGTGCAGCAGGGAGGACTCCAGCCGCTGGTAGTCGCCGGGCGTGCCACGGAACCCGTAACGGGCACCGAGCAGCCGCCGCACGGCCTCCGCCCACGCCCGCGGGCCGCCCGGCCGGTACGGCAGCTCGCCCGCCAGCCGGTCCAGTTCCGCCTGCGCGGCGTCGATGCCGGCCTCGTCCAGCGAGCCGTCCGCCTCCGCGCCGATCAGCAGGCACAGGGCGGACAGGTCCGGCCGCTCGGACCGTGCCTCCTCGGCGAACCGCTGCCGCAGTGCGGCGGAGCGTTCCGGCGGCGGGGGATACGGGGGCGGCAGATACGGGTGATGCATGGCAGGCTCATGCCCTTCCCACGGCGGTTCTACGACCGTCGTCCCACGGCAGTTCCACGACCGTCCTTCCACGGCGGTTCTACGGCCGTCCGGGACCGGAGGGCGTCTCCGGCTCGGACGGCGCGCGGTAGTGGTGGTACGCGTGGTGCGGGGTGAAGCCGAGCGCGGCGTACAGCGCCCGCGCGGCCTCGTTGTCCGTCTCGACCTGGAGCCAGGCCGCCGACGCGCCCTCGTCCAGCGCGCGCCGGGCCAGCGCGGCCATCACCTCGGTGGCCAGCCCCTGCCGCCGCCGGCCGGGGTCCACCTCGACCGCCGCGAACCCGGCCCACCGCCCGTCCACGGCACACCGCCCGATCGCCGCCAAAGGCTCACCGGCCGTCGTACCCGGCACGGACGCGAACCACACCGACGGCCCTCCCTCACTCTCGGCTCCGCTCGTGCGGGGGGACCTCGACCCGAGCACCCGGAGGGCCACCTCGCCCACCCCCGTGCGCCGGTACCGCGCGAGCCACGCCTCGTCCACCGTCCGGGACAGCGCCACATCCGCGCCCCCGGCCCGGTCCGCGACCGGCGCCAGGGCGGCGGTCCACAGCTCGGCGGTGACCTCCCGCGTCCAGCCGCGCCGCTCCAGCTCCGCGCCGAGCAGCTCCTGCGTGCCTTCGGCGCCGGTCGCGGTCTGCACGTAGGCGGGCAGGCCGCGCTCGCCGTACCAGCGTCGTACGGCGTCCAGGGCGGCGTCGAGCGGGAGGCCGGGGTCGCCGAGCGGCAGCACGCTGTTGGCCCGCCGGGTGAAGCCGGTCCGCGGACCGGGCGCCGGGCCCGGCCGGCCCGGTCCGCGCGGCACGTCGTCGACCGCCGCCCGCAGCTCCCACTCGCCGAGCCGCTCGCTCTCCACCGGCCGCCACGCGCGCGCGGCGACGTGCGCCAGCTCCCGGTAGGAGGCGGCGGGTCCCCGGCGGCGCGCCGGTGCGGCCGGTACGACCTTCCCGGCCACCAGCGCGGATTGCGGGATTCGGACCCGTTCCCCGTCGCGCCGTGTGATCATGAGCACGCCATTGTCCCATGATGTGAGAACACCGACCGTGTCGGTGAACTTCTCAGGCGCCGCACCGGGCTCGCCCAGGCGCCTGACGGAAACTCGTTTTCCCACGTCATCTGGGGTGATACGGACTTCGAGGCGTCCACTCGCCGAGATTTCCACTGGTCAGTTCACCCCTCCTGTTCGGATCATGCTCCGGAACGGAGATACTAGGGGCGGGCATCGACGACGCCGCGCTCCCGCGCGCCAGGCGGCGGAGCCTGAGGAGGCCCGCCGGCGCCCTATCGAGGAGGAACGACAGCGTGACCTACGTCATCGCGCAGCCTTGTGTCGACGTCAAGGACAAGGCGTGCATCGAGGAGTGCCCGGTCGACTGCATCTACGAGGGCCAACGGTCCTTGTACATCCACCCGGACGAATGCGTCGACTGTGGTGCCTGTGAGCCGGTCTGCCCGGTCGAGGCGATCTTCTACGAGGACGACACTCCGGAGGAGTGGAAGGACTACTACAAGGCGAACGTCGAGTTCTTCGACGACCTGGGCTCGCCGGGCGGTGCCAGCAAGCTGGGGCTGATCGAGCGCGACCACCCCTTCGTCGCCGCGCTGCCGCCGCAGGGCGAGTGACCGTCTGAGCGCCTAGCGGCCGTCCCCCGGCCCCCGCCCGGACCGGGGAGACCTCCGGCGCCGCCTCGGTCCCGTACGGCCCCGATCGTCCCGATCGCCGCCGCACGGGACCGAGGCGTTCGGCCGCCCCGACGAAAGTGAGCCACCCATCGTGTCCGCAGTCACCGACCGCCTCCCCGCCTTCCCGTGGGACCGGCTGGCCCCGTACAAGCAGACGGCCGCGGCCCATCCGGACGGCATCGTCGACCTCTCCGTCGGCACCCCCGTCGACCCGGTCCCCGAGCTGATCCGCAAGGCCCTCGTCGACGCGGCCGACTCCCCGGGCTATCCGACGGTCTGGGGCACCCCCGCGCTGCGCGACGCGATCACCGGCTGGCTGGAGCGCCGCCTGGGCGCCCGTGACCTCACCCACCGCCATGTGCTGCCGGTCGTCGGCTCCAAGGAACTGGTCGCCTGGCTGCCCACCCAGCTCGGGCTCGGCCCCGGCGACACGGTCGCCCACCCGCGCCTGGCCTACCCGACCTACGAGGTCGGCGCCCGCCTGGCCCGCGCGGACCACGAGGTCTACGACGACCCCACCGAGCTGGACCCGTCGCGGCTGCGGCTGCTGTGGCTCAACTCCCCGTCCAACCCGACCGGCAAGGTCATCCCCCGGCAGGAGCTGACCCGGATCGTCGCCTGGGCCCGCGAGCACGGTGTCCTGCTGGTCGCGGACGAGTGCTACCTGGAACTGGGCTGGGAGGCCGACCCGGTCTCGGTGCTGCACCCCGACGTCAACGGCGGCTCCTACGACGGCATCCTCGCCGTCCACTCCCTGTCCAAGCGCTCCAACCTCGCCGGCTACCGGGCGGCGTTCGTCGCCGGCGACCCGGCCGTGCTCGGCCCGCTGCTGGAGATCCGCAAGCACGGCGGCCTGATGACCTCCGCGCCGACGCAGGCGGCGGTCGTGGCCGCCCTCGGTGACGACGCCCACGTCCAGGAGCAGCGCGAGCGCTACGCGGCCCGCCGCGAGGTCCTCCGGGCGGCCCTGCTGTCCCACGGCTTCCGCATCGAACACAGCGAGGCGAGCCTCTACCTCTGGGCCACCCGGGACGAGTCCTGCTGGACCACGGTGTCCCACCTGGCCGACCTGGGCATCCTGGTGGCCCCGGGCGACTTCTACGGCACGGCGGGCGAGAACTTCGTCCGCGTGGCCCTGACGGCGACGGACGAACGCGTCCGGGCGGCGGTGGCCCGCCTGACGGCATAGCCGCCGCGGCCACGCCCTTCCCGGCCACCGCACGGACCGAAGGGGCCCAGGAGGAACCCTGGACCCCTTCGGTGCCGGAGCGGGACCGCTCAGCCGAGCGGCAGGCCCTTGGCCGGCAGGGCCGACGCCGGCAGGGACGAGGTCGGCAGCCCGCCCTTGGCGAGGGACGAGGTCGGCAGCCCGCCCTTGGCGAGGGACCCGGTCGGCAGCCCGCCCTGGGTGAGGGACGACGTCGGCATGCCGCCCTTGGCGAGCGAGTCCGCCGGCAGCCCGCCCTTCGTCGCGCCGGCCGCGGCGTTCCCGAGGACACCGCCCGCGCTCCCGGTCACGTCCCCCGCGGCCTGCTGCACCGCGGGCGCCGCCTTCGTCACGGCACCGCCGCCGGTCAGGCCCGCGGCCGGCACCGCCTGCCCGGCGGCCTTTGTGTCGGTCCGGCCCACGAGCGAGGTGGTGCCCTGTGCGGCACTGTCGACGGTCTTGCCGACGTGCGCCCCGTCCAGGGCGGTCAGGCCGCCCAGGTGCGGGGTGGCCGGCAGGTCCGTGGCCGCACCGGCGGAGCCGGCCGCACCGACCCCGGCAGCCGCTCCCGCTGCGACGAGCAGCGCGGCACGGGCGATCCGGCGGGTCAGGGGGAGGGACATGATGCTCCATTCGACGGGAGGAAAACGGTGTGTCCGGGACGGATGTGCCCGGGTCCGGACGCCGTGACTACCGCTTGAGGGCCGCGAAGGTTGCGGACGGCCCGGGTAAAGAATGGATAACGCATCGCATTATCAGGTGTGGATAAAAACGGGCAAACAGCGTGGGTCGCGCGGCCCGCAGAATCCTTCCGCCCCTTGCGTCCCAAGGGCTCCCCGGCCACGCACACCCCCTGGTCGGCCCACCGGGCGGCCCGGCGCCGCACAACCCGCCGGAGTGACCCGCCGTACTACTGTCCGGTCTCGATCCGCACGGCCCCCACGGACCGCTCCGCGCCGCCGACCCCGTCCGAACGGGCCCTGCCCCACCCGTCGCCGCCGCTCCCCGCGGTCCACACCCGCCCCGCGTACGACACCCGCCGGATGTGCAGCGCCGAGGAGTTGGCGACCGCCCACTGCGCCAGTTGCCAGCCCCGCGCCAGCTCGCCGCGCCCGCCCGCGTCCCGCTTCGCGCCCTGCGGCACCGGAACGGTCACCGTCCGCCCGTGCGCGCTCGCCGTCACGCTCGGCGAGGGGGACGGCGACGGCACGGGTGTCCCGCCCACCTCCGCCCCGGTCTCCTGGAGCGCGTCCCGCCCGAAGTCCCGTACCAGCGCCGCCCGTACCGCGTCGGGCCCGGTCGCCGAGGCCGTGCGCTCCGGGCGCCCGTCACAGGTCAGCGTGGCCGCCGCCCGCCCGGTCAGGGCCGCCGCCAGCAGCGCGGCGTCCGGCTCGTGCTTGGCGTACGCCTCCGGGTAGCCGCTGCGCTGCACCCGCTGCGCGGCCACCGTCAGCGGCAGGCCGGCGTAGCCCGGCACCTTCGCCAGGTGCGCGTAGAAGATGCCCGCCGCGTACGCCGGGTCCATGATCTGCCGCTCGGTCCCCCAGCCCTGCGAGGGCCGCTGCTGGAACAGGCCCAGCGAATCCCGGTCACCGTGCCCGATGTTCCGCAGCCCCGACTCCTGGAGGGCGGTCGCCAGCGCGATCGTCACGGCCCGCTCGGGCATCCCGCGCCCGGTGCCGACGGCCGCGATCGTCGCCGCGTTCACCGCCTGCTCCGGCGTGAACTCGTACGACGCCCCGTCACCCGCGGCCGGGACCACCTCGCAGCCGCGCGCCCCGCCGCCTCCGGTGACGTACTGCACGACGAGGTACGCGACGACACCGCACAGGACCGACAGGGCCGCCACGACACGCAGGAGGCGGCCGCGACGCTGGGGACGGGAGGGGGACGGCTCTGACACGCGTACAAGGTACTGGAGCCCGCGACCGGCCCGACCGGTGGTCCGCACCGCGCGGTCCGTCCGGCCCCCGCGGCCGGCGCGCTAGGGTCGTCGCCATGGCCGACACCTCGCTTGACCTCACGCTGGACGCCGCCGCGCTCACCGCGCGGCTCGTGGACCTCCCCTCGGAGAGCGGCACCGAGAAGCCGCTCGCGGACGCGATCGAGGCCGCCCTGCGCGCGCTGCCGCACCTGACGGTCGACCGCCACGGCAACAACGTGATCGCCCGTACGGACCTGGGCCGGGCCGAGCGAGTCGTCCTGGCCGGCCACATCGACACCGTCCCGATCGCCGGCAACGTGCCCTCGCGGCTCGACGAGGACGGCGTGCTGTGGGGCTGCGGCACCTGCGACATGAAGTCGGGCGTGGCGGTCCAGCTCCGCATCGCGGCCACCGTCCCCGCCCCCAACCGCGACCTGACCTTCGTCTTCTACGACAACGAGGAGGTCGCCGCCGACCTCAACGGCCTCAAGCACGTCGCCGAGGCCCGACCCGAGTGGCTGGAGGGCGACTTCGCGGTCCTGCTGGAGCCCTCCGACGGGGAGGTCGAGGGCGGCTGCCAGGGCACGCTGCGGGTGCGCTTGAGGACCCGGGGCGAGCGGGCGCACTCCGCGCGCGGCTGGATGGGCTCCAACGCCATCCACGCGGCGGCCCCGATCCTGGCCCGGCTGGCGTCCTACGAGCCCCGCCGGCCGGTGATCGACGGCCTGGAGTACCGCGAGGGCCTGAACGCCGTGGGGATCGGCGGGGGAGTGGCCGGCAACGTCATCCCCGACGAGTGCGTGGTGACCGTCAACTTCCGCTACGCCCCCGACCGCACCGAGGAGGAGGCGATCGCCCACGTCCGCGAGGTGTTCGCGGACTGCGGTGTCGAGGAGTTCGTGGTGGACGACCACAGCGGCGCCGCGCTGCCCGGCCTCTCCCACCCGGCCGCGGCGGCCTTCATCGAGGCGGTGGGCGGCACCCCGAAGCCCAAGTACGGCTGGACCGATGTCTCCCGCTTCTCCGCGCTCGGCATCCCGGCGGTCAACTACGGCCCCGGAAACCCCCACTTGGCGCACAAGCGGGACGAGCGGGTCGAGACGGCCAAGATCCTCGCGGGTGAGGAACGGCTGCGGAACTGGCTCACCGCGTAGCGGGCACGCGTGCCGGACATACGCATGTCCCCCCGCCGTAACCGGTGTGGATCTACGCTGGGACCGAACTACCCGCAAGCGGAGGGAGCCCACATGCCTACCGGTAACCCCGAGGGGAAGAAGGTGCCGCCGGACGAGCAGCGGCTCGGACCGGTCCTCCGCCGGCGCGGACAGGTGACGGCCAGCACGACCGACCAGCGCCTGCTGGACGAGCGCGCTCCGACGGACTGGGTGCACACCGACCCCTGGCGGGTGCTGCGCATCCAGTCGGAGTTCATCGAGGGCTTCGGCACGCTGGCCGAACTGCCGCCCGCCATCAGCGTCTTCGGCTCCGCCCGTACGCCGGTGGACTCGCCGGAGTACGACGCCGGGGTGCGCCTCGGCAGGGGCCTGGTGGAGGCCGGCTGGGCGGTGATCACCGGAGGCGGCCCGGGGGCGATGGAGGCCGCCAACAAGGGCGCGTGCGAGGCGGGTGGCGTCTCGGTCGGCCTCGGCATCGAACTGCCCTTCGAGCAGGGGCTGAACCCCTACGTCGACATCGGCCTGAACTTCCGCTACTTCTTCGTCCGCAAGATGATGTTCGTGAAGTACGCGCAGGGCTTCGTGGTCCTCCCCGGCGGCCTCGGCACCCTCGACGAACTCTTCGAGGCCCTCACCCTCGTCCAGACCCAGAAGGTCACCCGCTTCCCGATCGTCCTCTTCGGCAGCGCGTACTGGGGCGGCCTGCTCGACTGGCTGAACAACACCCTGGTCGCCCAGGGCAAGGCCGCGGAGAAGGACCTGATGCTGTTCCACGTGACGGACGACGTGGAGGAAGCGGTGGCCCTCGTCTCGAAGGAGGCGGGCCGCTGAGCGCGGAACTCCGTCCGGCGCCCCGCCCCGGCCCCCGCCCTCCCCGGCGGGGCCGGGCGGCGCGGCGTCCCCGGCCCTAGGCCAGGCCGCGGCGGGCCACCGCGGGAGGCCGGTGGCCGGCGATGGACGCCACCATGTCCAGTACCTGACGGGTCTCGGCGACCTCGTGGACCCGGTACACCCGCGCCCCGAGCCACGCGGACACCGCGGTCGTCGCCAGCGTGCCGATCAGACGTTCCTTCACCGGCCGGTCCAGGGACTCCCCGACGAAGTCCTTGTTGGACAGCGACACCAGCACCGGCCACCCCGTGGCGACCATCTCGTCCAACCGCCGCGTCGCCTCCAGACTGTGCCGCGTGTTCTTGCCGAAGTCGTGCCCGGGATCGATCAGCACGGACTCCCGCGGCACCCCCAGCGCCACCGCCCGCTCGGCCAGCCCCAGCGTCACCCTCAGGATGTCGGCCACGACGTCGTCATAGGTCACCCGGTGCGGACGCGTCCGCGGCTCCGCCCCGCCCGCGTGCGTGCACACCAGCCCGGCCCCGTACCGCGCCGCGACCCGCGCGAGGTCCGGGTCGACCCCGCCCCACGCGTCGTTCAGCAGATCCGCGCCCGCCTCGCACACCGCCTCGCCGACCTCGGCCCGCCAGGTGTCGACGCTGATGACCACGTCCGGGAAACGGCGCCGTACCTCCCCGACGAAACCGACCGTGCGCCGCGCCTCCTCCTCGGCCGTGACCTCCTCGCCGGGCCCCGCCTTGACCCCGCCGATGTCGATGATCGCGGCGCCCTCGGCCACCGCCTGCTCCACGCGCGCGAGGGCCGGTTCGTCGCGGAAGGTCGCTCCCCGGTCGTAGAAGGAATCCGGTGTCCGGTTCACGATCGCCATGATCACCGGCTCGTGCGGTCCGAATTCCCGCCTGCCCAGCCTGAGCATCCGCTGTGCCCTCTCCTAGTACGTCCCGCAGTACGGCCGCCTGCGACCCTAACCGCCGGACGCGCATGGCACGATCGGACCCTGACACATTCAGCTTCCGGCACAGCGTCCGGTAACGAGCGTGGGGACCCCTCGCGATGGTGATGTTCTTGTTCCTGGTCGTCGCGCTGGCCGTCGTGGTCGCCGCGGTGTCCCTGGCCGTGGTGGGCGGCGGAGAGAGCGGCCCGCTGCCCGAGGCGGCGCCGGAACGGCTGCGGGACCCGCTGCCCGCGGACCGCCCGGTGCGCCGCGCGGACGTGGAGACCCTGCGCTTCCCGGTCACCCCGCGCGGCTACCGCATGGCGGACGTCGACGACGCGCTCGGCCGTCTCGCCGCCGAACTGGCCGAGCGGGACGCCCGCATCGCCGACCTGGAGTCCGCGCTGGCCGGCGCGAGAGCCGCCGCCGCGCACGCCCGCACCGACAAGAGCGACGAGGGGAACGAGCAGCGATGACCGCCGGAGCCGCCCTGGCCGGGCCGGACGGCGCGCTGCGCTGCCCCTGGGCCCTGTCCACCGAGGACTACGTGTCGTACCACGACGAGGAGTGGGGCCGCCCGGTCCACGGCGACGACGCCCTCTTCGAGCGGATCAGCCTGGAGGCCTTCCAGTCGGGCCTGTCCTGGATCACGATCCTGCGCCGCCGCCCGGGCTTCCGCGCGGCCTTCGCCGGCTTCCACATCGAGAAGGTCGCCGCCTTCACCGACGAGGACCGCGCGCGGCTGCTGGCCGACCCCGGCATCATCCGCAACCGCGCCAAGGTCGACGCGACCCTCGCCAACGCGCGCGTCCTCGCCGACTGGCCGGAGGGCGAGCTGGACGACCTCGTCTGGTCCCACGCCCCGGACCCGGCGGACCGCCCGGCCCCGAGGACCCTCGCCGACGTCCCCGCGATCACCCCAGAGTCCACGGCCCTGTCCAAGGCCCTGAAGAAGCGCGGCCTGCGGTTCGTCGGCCCGACGACGGCGTACGCCCTGATGCAGGCGTGCGGCCTGGTCGACGACCACCTGGAGACATGCGTGGCCAGGAGCGCCCGCTGAGGGGCGCGGGACCGCCTCCCGCTACCGGCCCAGGTACTTCGGGCGCTCCTTGTCCACGAACGCCTGCACGGCGATGCTGTGGTCCTCGGAGCGCCCGGCCCGGGTCTGCAGCTCGTCCTCCTTCTCCAGCGTCTCGGTCAGCGAGTGCGTCAGCCCGTACGCCACCGCCTCCTTGATCGCCGCGTACGCCACCGTCGGTCCCGCGGCCAGCGCCCGCGCCGTCCGCTCCGCCTCGGCGCGCAGCTCGGCGGCGGGGACGACCCGGTTGGCGATGCCCAGCTCCAGCGCCTCCTGGGCGCTGATGCTGCGCGGGAAGAGCAGCAGGTCGGCGGCGCGGCTCGGGCCGATCACCCGGGGCAGGGTCCAGGAGATCCCGGAGTCGGCGGTCAGCGCCACGCCGGCGAACGACGTGTTGAACGCGGCCGTGTCGGCCACCACCCGGTGGTCCGCGGCGAGCGCGAAACCGAACCCGGCGCCGGCGGCGACGCCGTTCACCGCCGCGACCACCGGCTTCGGCGCCCCGGCCAGGGCCCGCACGATCGGGTTGTAGTGCTCCCTGACCGTGCTCATCGTCTGCCCCGCCCCGGTCTCCCGGTCGCCGGCCAGCAGCCCGATGTGCTCCTTGAGGTCCTGGCCCACGCAGAACGCCCGGTCCCCGGCGGCGGTCAGCAGGATCGCCCGTACGGCCGTGTCCGAGGCCGCGGATTCCGCCGCCTCCCTGAGGGCGGTCTTCGTCGCGATGTTCAGCGCGTTCATCGCCTCCGGGCGGTTCAGCGTGATCGTCGCGAGTCCGTCGCTCACCTCGTAGAGCACGGTGTCGGCCATGGGGGTCCCCTCCGGTGTCGCGGCTGGTGACGTACCGCTCAGTACGCCCACGTCTGAGGACAGCATGACGGAGATCGCCACCCGGGAGCCGGACCGGACGTGTGACCTGCGTCAAAGAAAACCACGGTGGAGGCGGCCGGTGGAGGTCCGTGCGGTGGCGCAGTATCGCAGTCACATCGCCGAATTGAGTGGTTTTGCTCGCGCGCGTTGCCCAAGCGATGCCGACCGATGTTGGTCATCGGGTCCTGCGATGCGGGATAATGGCCTGGAAGCAATGTGTTCGATGCCGGTGTCGCGTGTCCGTTCCGGACGGCGGGTGCCTCCCTCCGGGAGGTGCCGGCAGACGATGAGCTGGTTTCAGGAAGGGGAACGAGCATGGCGGCCATGAAGCCGCGGACGGGTGATGGCCCGCTCGAGGTGACCAAGGAGGGGCGGGGCATCGTCATGCGCGTTCCGCTCGAAGGCGGCGGTCGACTCGTCGTCGAGCTGACCCCTGACGAGGCCGAGGCGCTTGGCGACGCCCTCAAGAAGGTCGTCGTCTGAGGTCCCAGCGATCAGTCCTTCCGGCTGCCCCGGCATCGTACGCGGTGTCGGGGCAGCCGCGTTCCGGGGTTCCCGCCTGCGGATCCACCGTGTGGGGCGGCTGCGGCGGCGCCCGCCGCGGGAGGCCCGGAGCGCCGGGCCGCGCCGCTCACCGCTTGACGGCGCAGAGCAGCCCGTCGCCCACCGGCAGCAGCGAGGGGATCAGCTCCGGGCTCTCCCGCACCGCGCGCAGCAGCTCCCGCAGCCGCAGCACCTCGGTCGGCTGCGGCCCCGAGTCGACGGTACGGCCGTTGGCGAAGACGCCCTCGAAGACCACCAGACCGCCGGGGCGCAGCAGACGCAACGATTCAGCGAGGTAGTCCAGGTACTCCAGCCGGTCCCCGTCGCAGAAGACGAGGTCGTAGCCGGCGTCCGCGAGACGCGGCAGGACGTCCAGGGCGGGCCCGGGGATGAAGCGGGCCCGGTTGCTGGCGAAGCCGCAGATGCGGAAGGCCTGCCGCGCGAACTGCTGGTGCTCCGGCTCCGGGTCCACCGTGGTGAGCACCCCGTCCGGCCGCATCCCGTGCAGCAGGTGCAGCCCGGACACCCCGCAGCCCGTGCCGATCTCCGCGACCGCCTTGGCGTCCACGGAGGCGGCGAGCAGTCCGAGCGCGGCGCCCGTGCCGGGCGACACCGAGCGCAGCCCTGCCTCGCGGGCCCGGTCACGGGCCCAGCGCAGCGCTTCGTCCTCGGCGACAAAGGCGTCGGCGAACGCCCAGCTCGTCTGCCGGTTGCCGGTAATGACCCTCTCCTGTCCCCTGGTTGCCTGGGCGTGACTGTATCCGTTGGCGTCGGGAACCCGCAGATGGGACCGGGCGTTTACAGGGAGGGACCGGTGGTCGGGGAAACGACGGGGGGCAGAGGTGGCACAGGAGGCCCAGCAACTGCTGACGCAGCAGTATGAGCCGTATCAGCGTGTATCAAATTCTCGTAAAACCGCTTATCCGGAGCTAACGGGCGAGGTGGCTATGGTAGGGGCTCCACTGGACACCACCAGAGCCGACAGGGGAGGTGCGGCCACACCCGGGGACCGGGGCGGAGTGCTGCGGCGCTTCCTCGGGTCGGCGGGCAGGCCGAGACCCGTGACCGACACCGCTGACAGCCCCGCCGCCTCTGCGGGCGGGACCCAGACCGCGACCTTCGCCACCGACGCGGACGGGCAGGCGTGGACCCCGCCCACGTGGGACGAGATCGTCAGCACCCACAGCGGCCGCGTCTACCGGCTGGCATACCGTCTGACGGGCAATCAGCACGACGCCGAGGACCTCACCCAGGAGGTCTTCGTCCGCGTCTTCCGCTCCCTGTCGACGTACTCGCCGGGCACCTTCGAGGGCTGGCTGCACCGCATCACCACGAACCTGTTCCTCGACATGGTGCGGCGCAAGCAGCGCATCCGCTTCGACGCCCTCGGCGAGGACGCGGCCGAGCGCCTGGCCAGCCGCGAGCCCAACCCGCAGCAGCTCTTCAACGACGCCCACTTCGACGCCGACGTCCAGCAGGCCCTGGACACCCTCGCACCCGAGTTCCGGGCCGCCGTCGTCCTGTGCGACATCGAGGGGCTGTCCTACGAGGAGATCGCCGCCACCCTGGGCGTCAAGCTCGGCACGGTCCGCTCCCGTATCCACCGCGGCCGGTCCCAGCTCCGCAAGGCCCTGGCGCACCGCTCCCCGGAGGCCCGCGCGGCCGAGCGGCGCTCCTTCCGGGCCCGGGTCCCCGCTCTGGGAGGAGGGGGCGCGACCGCGTGAGTGGATCTCGGCCGAAACCTGTCGAGGAGCCGCACCTCGCAGAGCAGCACCTGGGAGACCGGCTCTCCGCCCTGGTGGACGGCGAGCTGGGTCATGAGACGCGTGAACGGGTCCTCGCCCACCTGGCCACCTGCGCCCGCTGCAAGGCGGAGGCGGACGCCCAGCGCGCCCTGAAGAACGTGTTCGCGGAGGCGGCCCCGCCCCCGCCCTCGGCGAGCTTCCTGGCCCGTCTCCAGGGCCTCCCCGGGGGAGGTGACCCGGACGACGGCGGCACGCCGTCCCCCCGGGGCGGACTCCTCGGCGGAAGCCGCGACGCCACCACCGGCGGCGCCTTCGGCGTGAGGCGCGGCGGACACCTCCCGTTCGGATACGTCCCCGCCGGCGCCCACGGCTGGCCACCCACCCCCGAGGACCGTGCCGGAGCACCCGGGGACCGCGGCTTCCGCATCCATCCCGTCGGCCGCCCCGACGACGGCCGCCCGGCCTCGCGCGGCCTGCGGTTCGCGTTCGCCGCCGCCGGCGCCGTGTCGCTGGCCGCCGTCGCCCTCGGCGGCGTGACCACCGCCATCCCCGGCGACCTGGCCACGGACGCCCGCGGCGGCCCCGGCACCGGCAGCAACGTGACCCCGGCCCGTCCGGCGAGCGCCGGTGCGGGTGCGGGCGAGGCCACGCCGGACAGCCAGCGCCGCCGCCCGGTCGGACCGCTGCTCGCCCAGGGCGGTGCCCTGCTCGCTCCGGCCCCGGCGGCCCCGACCTCCCTGTCCGCTCCGCTGCTGCCCGGACTGCCGTCCGCCGGCGCGGCGCAGGCCCGGACCGGCACGGCGGGCGACCTGACGGCGCCGGTGCTGGCCGGCGTGGCCGCAGTGTCCCCGCTGATACGCCCGCTGGACCGGACCACGGCCTTCCCCGGCCTCCCGCTCGTCGACCGGACCGCACCCCTCGCGGCCACCGGCTCCGGTCTGCTGTCCACCGCCGACACCGACGCCACCCCCGCGGCCCCCACCACGTCCTCCGCCTCCCCCGTCGGGCCCCACCCGTCGCCCTGACCGGCCTCCGCGCCCCGGCGGCGCCGGCACGGAACTGACGGAAGTCTCACCTCGAAGCGGTACCGGTCGGACAGGAACGCCGGGTACCGTTGAGCGACCGAGGACTCGCAAGGAGCGTCAGGTGTTCAATGGCATAGGACCACTCGAGCTGGTGACGATCATCGTGCTCGCCGTGCTCGTCTTCGGTCCGGACAAGCTCCCGAAGGTGATCCAGGACGTGACGCGCACGATCCGGAAGATCCGCGAGTTCTCGGAGAGCGCCAAGCACGACATCCGCCAGGAACTGGGCCCCGAATTCAAGGACTTCGAGTTCGAGGACCTCAACCCCAAGACCTACCTCCGCAAGCAACTGGACAACGAGGACCTGGGGCTGAAGGAGATCCGCAACGGCTTCGACCTGAAGAAGGAGATGGCCGAGGTCACGGACGCGGTCAACGGCCGCGACGGCGAGTCGTCCGCCGCGTCGTCGTCCTCATCGGCCTCCTCGTCCGGTGGGCGCATCGACATGACCAAGAAGCCCGAGGCGCCCGGCGGGGACGAACGCCCGGTCTTCGACGCGGACGCCACCTGACGACCGCCGCCCCACGCCGACACGCGCATGCGGGCGCATCCCGCGCACGTGACGCGTTTCATAACGCACACCCGTCTCACTCGGCCTGAACAGGCCGTTCGCGTGACCCACGCAGCCGGCGCCTGCCCTGCCGCTCTCAGCGGTGTGGATATGCTGCCGAGTTGTTGTGCGGACCGGACACGTACGCCCGAAGGGGGGCGGGCGACCCCGGTCCGACGAGAGCGAGGAGGCGTCCGGGCAGATGGAGACGACGAGTCGGGTGGGCGCGCAGCCGCCGGCCGCGGAGGGTGGACAGCAGCTCCCCTCCGCCCGGCGTACGGTCGACGGTTACCTGCGGGCGCCCTTCCCGTGGTACGGCCTCGACGAGGCGTTCACGGGGCCGCGCTGGCTGATGCAGGTCGGCGCGGCGGCCGACGGCGCCGTCGAGCACGGTTCGATCGGGCACGGTGACGAGCCGTCCGTGCGCGGTGATTCCGGTTCCGCCGGTGAACCGCGGGAGAAGTTCGCGGTCGTGGTGACCGTCGCCGCGCAGCCGTCCCGGCGCAGCGCCGACGGTACGGGGCTGCTGGAGGCGACGTCGGTGTCCTCGGCGGCGTGGCTGGCCCGGGGTGGGGCTGCTGTCCTTCACCTGGCCCGGGCAGATGGACCACAGCCTGCGGGACGACTGGCTGGACCAGCAGACCGAGACCGCGTGGGCTCTGGCCGACGACCTCGACGGACCGGAGTGGTCCAGACTCTCCCTGCCGGTGGACGGGGTCGCGGCCTCGTTCTGTTACCGGGAGTCGGAGTTCGGCTGGGTGCTGGCCGGCACGACCGGGGCGGGCGTGCATCTGGGCGCGTACGGGCGGGGGATGAGCGCGTACGGGCTCGGGTTCGCCGTGGTGAAGGACATCGGCGCCTACGCATGACGAAGGGGCGCCGACCGCAACCGGCGCCCCCCTGCACCACAGGACACGTGCGGGTCAGGGCACTTGACGATGCGGCGGGCGACTCGCCGCCACCCGCCGCCGAGGGACTGCCGTCCGGCGAGGGAGTCGGCCGCCCGTCGGTGGGACGCCGCCCGTCGAGGAGCCGGCCGCCCGTCGGTGGGACGCCGCCCGCCGAAGGGACGTCGTCCGACGAGGAGCGCGGCGCCCTCCCGAGGGAGCCCGGCGCCCTCCTGGGGTCGTCAGAACTTGTTCTTCGGTGTGATCCCCAGGGACAGACCCGACAGCCCCCGCTGCCTGCCGCCCAGCTTCCCGGCGATGGCCCGCAGCGCGCTGCCCGCCGGGGAGGCCGGGTCGGTCAGGACCACCGGCTTGCCCTCGTCGCCGCCCTCGCGGAGGCGGACGTCGATCGGGATGCTGCCGAGGACCGGGACGGTCGTACCCGTCGTCCGGGTGAGGCCGTCGGCGACCCGCTGGCCGCCGCCCGTGCCGAAGACGTCGACCATCTCGCCGCAGTGCGGGCAGGGCAGGCCGGACATGTTCTCGACCACGCCGACGATCTTCTGGTGGGTCTGCACGGCGATGGAGCCCGCGCGCTCGGCCACCTCGGCCGCCGCCTGCTGCGGGGTCGTCACCACCAGGATCTCGGCGTTCGGGACGAGCTGGGCCACCGAGATCGCGATGTCACCGGTGCCCGGCGGGAGGTCGAGCAGGAGCACGTCGAGATCGCCCCAGTAGACGTCCGCGAGGAACTGCTGGAGCGCGCGGTGCAGCATCGGGCCGCGCCAGACGACGGGGGCGTTGCCCGGGGTGAACATGCCGATCGAGATGACCTTCACGCCGTGCGCGGACGGCGGCATGATCATGTTCTCGACCTGGGTGGGACGACCGTCGGCGCCCAGCATGCGCGGCACGCTGTGGCCGTAGATGTCGGCGTCGACCACGCCCACCTTGAGGCCGTCGGCCGCCATCGCCGCGGCCAGGTTGACCGTCACGGAGGACTTGCCGACGCCACCCTTGCCGGAGGCGACCGCGTAGACCCGGGTGAGGCTGCCCGGCTTGGCGAAGGGCACCTCGCGCTCGGTCTGGCCGCCGCGCAGGGCGTTCGCAAGCTCCTTGCGCTGCTCGTCGCTCATCACGTCGAGGGTGACGTCGACACGGGTGACGCCCTCGACCCGCGAGACCGCGTCGGTGACGCGCTGCGTGATGGTCTCGCGCATCGGGCAGCCGGACACGGTCAGGTACACGGTGACCGCGACCGCTCCGTCCGCGCCGATCTCCACCGACTTGACCATCCCCAGTTCGGTGATCGGGCGGTTGATCTCGGGGTCGTTCACCGTCGCCAGTGCCTCGCGCACCGCGTCTTCCGTAGCCATAAGGACGATGGTACGGCGCGCCGAGGGGCCCGCGGGTAGCCCCTCAGCGGTCGTCTGCGTCACGTCCCGGTGACCGTTCCGCCCGCTCTGCCGGGAATACGACGTGACCGTCGTGGCGTCTGCGCTCCTCCAGCTCCTTCACCACGTCCTGAAGCTCCGAGCGGATCCAGTCACGGGTGGCGACCTCGCCGAGGCCCATGCGCAGCGCGGCCACCTCCCGGGTCAGGTACTCGGTATCGGCGATGGACCGCTCGTTCTGCTTGCGGTCCTGCTCCAGGTTGACCCGGTCGCGGTCGTCCTGCCGGTTCTGCGCCAGCAGGATCAGCGGGGCCGCGTAGGACGCCTGGAGCGACAGCATCAGCGTCAGGAAGATGAACGGGTAGTTGTCGAACCGCAGATGGGCGGGCGCGGCGATGTTCCACACCACCCAGGCGATGATGACGATCGTCATCCAGACGATGAAGCGTCCCGTGCCCAGGAACCGGGCGATCCGCTCCGACAGCCGGCCGAAGGCCTCCGGGTCCCACTCGGGCAGCATCCGGTGGCGCGGCGTGCGGGGCTGGTCCAGCCGGGCACCGCGGGGCCGGCCGGCGGCCGTGGCGCCCGCCGGATGACGCTCCCGGGTCCCGGTCTCGCGCTCAGGAGCCATGCGTGGGCGCCTCCTTTCCCTCGTCCAGGTGGAACTCCGTCTCCCGCCAGTCGTCGGGCAGCATGTGGTCCAGTACGTCGTCCACGGTCACCGCGCCGAGCAGCGACCCGGACTCGTCGACGACGGGCGCCGCCACCATGTCGTACGTGGCGAAGAACCCGGCGATGACCGGCAGCGCGGCGCCCGGGGCCAGCGGCTGGAGGTCGTCGTCGACCAGCGAGCTGACCAGCGTGTACGGGGGGTCGCGCAGCAGCCGCTGGAAGTGCACCGTGCCCAGGTACTTGCCGGTCGGGGTCTCGTCCGGCGGGCGGCAGACGTAGACCTGGGCGGCGAGGGCGGGGGACAGGTCCGGGTTGCGGACCCGGGCGAGCGCGTCGGCGACGGTGGCGTCCGGGCGCAGCACGATCGGTTCGGTGGTCATCAGACCGCCGGCCGTGTGCTCCTCGTACGACATCAGGCGCCGCACGTCGGCCGCGTCGGCGGGCTTCATCAGGCTCAGCAGCCGCTCCTTGTCCTCCTCGGGCAGCTCCGAGAGCAGGTCGGCCGCGTCGTCGGGGTCCATCGCCTCCAGCACGTCCGCCGCGCGCTCCTCCTTCAGCTTGCCGAGGATCTCGATCTGGTCATCCTCGGGCAGCTCCTCCAGGACGTCCGCGAGCCGGTCGTCGTCCAGGGCGGCGGCGACCTCGGCGCGCCGCTTGGCGGAGAGGTGGTGCAGGACGTTGGCGAGGTCGGCGGGGCGCAACTGCTCGAAGGTGGCGAGCAGGCTCTCGGCGCCCTGCCCGTGCTCCTCCAGGGAGAACCCGGTGACGGCCGACCACTCGGCGGTCAGCGTCTCGCCCTTGGCCCGCCGGAACGCCCCGGCCTTGCGTCCCTTGCGCAGGAAGACCCGGTCGACCTCCCAGTCCCGGCGGGCGGGCAACTGCTGCACGGACACGTCGAGGACGCTGACCTCCTCACCGGTCTCCACCAGGGTCACGCGCCGGTCCAGCAGTTCGCCGAAGACCAGCCGCTCGGTGGGCCGCTGCTCGAAACGGCGGACGTTGAGCACGCCGGTGGTGATGACCTGGCCGGACTCGATGCCGGTGATCCGGGTCATGGGCAGGAAGATCCGGCGCCGGGTGGACAGCTCGACGACCAGCCCGAGGACGCGCGGGGGCCGTCTGCCCACACGCAGCATGACGACCAGGTCGCGGACGCGGCCCACCTGGTCGCCTGCCGGATCGAAGACGGGGACCCCGGCGATGTGCGAGACGAAGATCCGGGGGGCGCCGGCTGCCATGGCTCTGCTTCCTTTGCCTGGGACAGGAGGGATTGCTGGGTGTGTGATCTGCTCGGATCTACCCGCTCGGGTGCGCTTCAGGCTAGCTCCTACCGGTCGGATACGCCCTGGTGGGCGGTCCGGACGGTCCGGCTCCATGGGGTGGACGGGGCACCGGTACGCTGCGGTACGCCGCTCAGGAACCGTCAGAAAGGCAGCTCCACCTGTGACTGCGATTCCCCGGGGCCGTACCCGCCGCACCGCGCTGGTGACCGTGACCTGCGCGCTGGCCCTGACAGGGGCGATGGTGCTGGCAGGGTGCGGCGGCGGCGACGATCCGGACGCGGGGACCAACGGGGTGGGCAAGCTGCCCGCCGGCAAGATCCAGTCCAGGACGCGGGCGGCGGCGGAGGGTGCGGCGGCGGTACGGCTGTCGGGGACCGTGGTGACCAGCGGCCGTACGTACCGGCTGGACATGCGGCTCAAGGCCGGCGGCGGGACCGGCTCGGTGACCTCGCAGGGGGCGGCCTTCAGGCTGCTGCGCATCGGGCAGGAGCTGTATCTGAAGGCCGGCCCGGACTTCTGGGACCACGCCGACGGCGACGGTGGCGGCGACGGCGCGGTCGGCAAGCTCGACGGCAAGTACGTGAAGGTGCCGCAGGGGGACCCCGCGTACAGGAAGTTCAGCGGCTTCACGGACAAGGACGTCCTCCTCGACGGTCTGCTGACGCTGCACGGCACGCTGGCGACGGAAGGCCACCACGACCAGGCGGGCACCCCCACGATCCGCATCACCGGCGACAAGGGCTCCGGCGGCACGCTCGACGTGTCCCTCCAGGGCACGCCGTACCCGCTGCGCCTGGTCCGCGCCGGCGGCGCGGGCACACTCCGCTTCTCCGACTGGGGCGAGAACTTCGCCCTCACGAAGCCGTCCGCGTCGGACACGGTGGACTACGGCAAGCAGCTACCGGCGTCCTGAGCGGCCGGAGGCGGACTCATGGCCGGTCCGGGCGGGGCCCCGCGGCACCGGTGACCACCGACGCCCTGCGGCGCCCGGCGGCCGGCCGTCCCACCCGGGCGGCCCGGACCGGGCAGCAGCGCACCCGGGACCGGCCGTCCGGATCCTCGCGGGATCGCGAGCGCGGCGACCGGACCCGGCCCGGTCCGGCCGAAGGCCCCGCACGCGGCGCCGGCCGAGCGGTCCCGCGGTCCCGGACGCGGTTCGCGGTGCGCACGGGCCGTCGCCCGCGCCTCACTTCCTCTTCCGCCGCTTGAGCAGCAGCTTCGGCAGGGCCGCCGGGACCGGTCTGCGGGTCGTCGCCGGCGTCGGGACCGGACGTTCCGCCAGACTGCCGGAGGGCAACGGCTGCCCGGCCCCCGCCGGCGCCAGACGCAGCACCCGGCATTCACGGGCCCAGCGGGCCGGCATCCGCTCGCCGTCGGAGGCGTTGAGCCGCTTGCCCTTCAGCTCGGCGACGGCCGCCTCCCACTCCGGGGACCCGGACGCCAGCTCGGTCACGGTCACCGGGAACGTCACCAGCCGGCCGCCCTTGTCCTTGCTGCGCACGGTCACCTCGGCGGAGCCCCCGTCGGCCAGCGCCTCCAGCGGCTGCTCACCGGGCCCGTCGCCGACCAGGCACACGGCGCCCTCGTGCCACACGTGCCACAGCGCACGCGCGGCCGGCGCACCGGCGCCCCTGACCCAGACGAGGCCGGACTTCTTCGCGGCCTCCTCGATGAGGGCCCGGTCGAGCAGCTCACTAGTCATGCGCCCCAGCCTATCCAGGCCGCCCAGGCCCGCTCACAGCCAGCCGTTGCGCTTCAGCGTGCGGTGGATGCCCAGACACAGGACGACCGTGACTCCCATGATCGCCGGGTACCCGTACTTCCAGTGCAGCTCGGGCATGTGGTCGAAGTTCATGCCGTAGACGCCGCAGACCATCGTCGGTACGGCGATGATGGCCGCCCACGCGGTGATCTTGCGCATGTCCTCGTTCTGCGCGACGGACGCCTGGGCGAGGTTGGCCTGGAGGATGGAGTTGAGGAGTTCGTCGAAGCCCATGACCTGCTCCTGCACCCGGGCCAGGTGGTCGGCGACGTCCCGGAAGTACTTCTGGATGTCGGGGTCGATCAGCCGCATGGGCCGCTCGCTCAGCAGTTGCATCGGCCGCAGCAGTGGTGCCACCGCACGCTTGAACTCCAGCACCTCGCGCTTGAGTTGGTAGATCCGCGCCGAGTCCACACCGCGGGAGACGCCGCCCTTGCGACCCGGTGAGAAGACCTCGGTCTCGACCTCGTCGATGTCGTCCTGCACCGCGTCGGCGACGGCGATGTAACCGTCCACGACATGGTCGGCGATGGCGTGCAGCACGGCCGACGGGCCCTTGGCGAGCAGCTCCGGGTCGTCCTGGAGCCGGTGCCGCAGGGCCCGCAGGGAGCCCTGGCCGCCGTGCCGGACGGTGATGAAGAAGTCCCGGCCGGTGAAGCACATGACCTCACCGGTCTCGACGACCTCGCTGTTGGCGGTGAGCCGGTCGTGCTCGACGTAGTGGATGGTCTTGAAGACGGTGAACAGCGAGTCGTCGTACCGCTCGAGCTTGGGCCGCTGGTGGGCCTGCACGGCGTCCTCGACGGCCAGCGGGTGCAGCCCGAACTCGCCCGCGATACCGGCGAATTCGGCCTCGGTCGGCTCGTGCAGACCGATCCAGACGAAGCCGCCGTCACGGCGCACCAGCCGCATCGCCTCGTGCGGGGTCAGCGGCGTGGGGGTCGGCACCCGGGCGCCGTCGCGGTAGACCGCGCAGTCGACGACGGCCGAGGGCGTGCCCGGGTCGCGTGTGGTGTCGTACGAGGTGCTCGCGTCCTTGCGCAGCGAGACACGGGACGACGGGCGGACCACGGCGCGCAGGTCGCGGATCATCGACATGGGCGGGCTCCTTCGCGGGCGGGAGCGAAAGCGCGCGGCGACGGGTGGAACTGCCCGGAATGGGGACGTCCTGACTGCGGATGTTTGGCACGTCCACAAAGCGGGGAGCACCGCACCGTCGCGGTGGCGGCTTCGCTACTGATGCAGAACTGATTCAGGTCAGACAGATCAGGCAAAGCGAGACGAAGTGCTCTTCCGAACGACGACGCGAAAGGGAAGGCGACGGCCAGCCGGTAATTCAGATCAGCAGCCGGAAGAGCGAGTGGTACTGCACGGTCGACTTCGATCCATGACAGCCCCACCTCCTCCGGCCGGTCCCTCGTAAGGGAGTCTCAACGGCGCCGGGACTCGACAGCGAGTCCGCCGGCGCCTGGAGGGCCTGGGGCACCCCTGACGGCGTGCTGCCCCGAACCACCGGCTCAGAGTACCAGCCGCCCGTACTGTCAAGGCGCCGCTTTGCCCGCGGCTGACGAGTTCTATGCTCGGCGCATGGCTGATGTTCTCCCCTTGGTCGAGGCCCGGTTGAGCAGCGCGCTGGGCGAGCCGGACGCCCGGGCCGCGGTCACCTTCCTCGGCACCGACCGCATCGAGGTGCTCCGCTTCCACGAGGGGGACGTCGTCCGGTACGCCACCTGTGGCATGTCCGCACACCCCATGACCGATCCCACGGCGATGCTCGCCGACCCGGTCGCGGGGCCCCGCGCCGAACTGGTCCTGTCCGTCCGCGCGGGCCGCGCCGACACCGACAAGGCGCTCCGCCCGCTCGCCGTGCTGGCCGCCTCCCCCCAGGTGGAGGGTCTGGTGGTGGCGCCGGGTGCCTCGCTGGACGTGGGCGGGCCGCTGTGGCCCGGCGCCCCCTTCACCTCGGTGCTGGTGGGCGAGTCCGGCGGGCTGGTCGAGGACCTGGAGCTGGATGCCCCGATGGATCCCGTACGGTTCCTGCCGCTGCTGCCGATGACCCCGAACGAGGCCGCCTGGAAGCGGGTGCACGGCGCCCAGGCCCTCCAGGAACGCTGGCTCGCGCACGGGACGGACCTGAGGGATCCCGCCCGCCGGTCCGTCCCGCTCGACTGACGCCGCGCGCGCCGGTCCCGCCGGCGCGAGGGCGGGATCCGGTCGGTCGGCGAAGACGGCGACGCCGTCCTCGGCGGCGGAGCAGGGACACCTGGCCGGCGGTGGCGTGCAGGCCCTGCGCGATGGAGGGCAGGATCGGGTCGACGAGGCCGATGCCCACACCGCCTTGGGCTGCCGCAGGAGGTCACCGGCTCCCGCGTCGAAGGGGTCCATGTGCTTCTCCCGTCCTCGGCAGATGGTTGGTATATGCACGCGGTAAGTTAGGGCGGCTAATTAATGCAAATTACATCTATAAGCTTCCGGCCGGTCCGCGGCCGGCTCTTCCGCCCGGACGGGTGATCGTCCTTGACGCGGGCGGGCAGGGGTAGGACCGTGGAGCCCTATGAGGGGCGAACCCAGTTGCCCGAGGTGTGGTGGCCGGGTCAGGGCTCCCGGCCTCTTCGCCGATTCGTGGCAGTGCTCCGTGCACGGCACGGTCCATCCGCTACAGCCCGTGATCCCGCCCAGCGTCGAGGCGCTCAACGTCGTCGTGCACCGCACGCAGGTGCCGGTCTGGATGCCGTGGCCGCTGCCGGTCGGATGGCTGTTCACCGGCGTCACGTATGCCGGGGACGACCGCAGCGGCGGCCGTGCGACCGCCGTGGCCTGCTCGGGTCCCGGTCCGCTCGGCGGGCCGGGCGAGATGATCCTGATCGCCGAGGAACTCGGTGTCGGCCTCGGCGCGCGCTACGCCGGCATCGACGGCCCGGACCCGGGGTCGTACATGAACGTGGAGAAGCCGCCACAGGCCAAGGTCCTGGCAGCGGGCCGCCCCACCCCCCTCTGGCACGTCTTCCGCACCCCCGACGATCGTGCCGTCTTCGCCGGCGAGGCGCTCGGCATGTGGCTGTGGGCGGTGATGTGGCCGGAGCAGTCGGGTCTGCTCATGTACGACGAGCTGGTGCTGACCGATCTGCGGGACGCGGGCGCGGAGATCGACCTGGTGCCGTGCGGGGCGTTGTCGCCGCGCTTGCTCCGGCCGTAGCGGCCCGGTCTCCGTTCGAGGGCGGCTGCGGGTCCACGGTGAGGGATCTCCGTCCGTGGGGCGACTGCGGGCCGTGGTGGGCCGGTCGCGCGGTTCTCCGCGCCCCTCGGGGAGTTGGCGTGGTGTCCCTCAGGAGGGCGGCGTAGGGGGCGCTGGGGGCCTGCGGGTGTGACAGGCAGGTCCGGAAACCCGGCTATCCTTAGGCGTCCCGTTCCCTTCCGTCACCCGCCTGGAGTCGTCGTGCGCATCGATCTGCACTGTCACTCCACGGCCTCCGACGGTACGGACACGCCGGCCGAGCTGGTGCGGGCCGCCGCCGCGGCCGGACTGGACGTCGTCGCACTGACCGATCACGACACCACCCGTGGGTACGGCGAGGCGATCGCCGCGCTGCCCGAGGGGCTCACCCTGGTCACCGGCGCCGAGCTGTCCTGCCGGATCGACGGCGTCTCGATGCACCTGCTGGCCTACCTCTTCGACCCCGAGGAGCCCGCCCTGCTCGCCGAGCGCGAACTGGTCCGGGACGACCGGGTGCCGCGGGCCCAGGGCATGGTCGCCAAGCTGAACGCGCTGGGCGTGCCGGTCACCTGGGAACAGGTCGAGCGGATCGCCGCCGGCGGCTCGGTGGGCCGTCCGCACGTGGCGTCCGCACTGGTCGAGCTGGGAGTCGTGCCGACGGTGAGCGACGCGTTCACCGAAGAATGGCTGGCCGACGGCGGACGGGCGTTCGTGGCGAAGCACGAGACCGACCCGTTCGAGGCGATCCAACTGGTCAAGGCCGCGGGCGGAGTCTGCGTGTTCGCGCACCCCGCCGCCGCCAAGCGCGGCCGTACCGTGCCGGAGGCCCGCATCGCGGAGCTGGCCGAGGCCGGTCTGGACGGCGTCGAGGTCGACCACATGGACCACGACCAGGACGCCCGGACCCGGCTGCGGGACCTCGCCAAGGACCTCGGACTGCTGGTCACGGGCTCCTCGGACTACCACGGCAGCCGCAAGACCGTGACGCTCGGCGCGTACACGACCGACCCCGAGGTGTACGGGGAGATCACGCGGCGGGCGACGGGCGCCTTCCCGGTGCCGGGCACCGGCGGAGCCTGACGGCCCCAAGGGCCCGCCCGCACCACCTCACGCCCGTACTCCCTCTTCCCGCAAGGCCTGTACTTCCCCCATGTTCGACGTCGCCGTCTTCGGCTCCCTGTTCCTGACCCTTTTCGTCATCATGGATCCCCCCGGGATCACCCCGATCTTCCTCGCCCTGACCGCCGGCCGGCCGGCCAAGGTGCAGAAGCGGATGGCCTTCCAGGCCGTCTGCGTGGCGGGCGGGGTCATCGCCGTCTTCGGCGTCCTCGGCCATCAGATCCTGGACTACCTGCACGTCTCCGTCCCGGCACTGATGATCGCGGGCGGACTGCTGCTCCTGCTGATCGCGCTGGACCTGCTCACCGGCAAGACCGACGAGCCGAAGCAGACCAAGGACGTGAACGTCGCGCTCGTACCGCTGGGCATGCCGCTGCTGGCGGGGCCCGGTGCCATCGTGTCCGTGATCCTGGCCGTGCAGAAGGCCGGCAGTGTGACCACGCAGATCTCGGTGTGGTCCGCGATCCTCGCGATCCACTTCGTGCTGTGGCTGGTGATGCGCTACTCGCTGCTGATCATCCGGGTCATCAAGGACGGCGGTGTCGTCCTCGTGACGCGGCTCGCCGGCATGATGCTGTCCGCGATCGCCGTGCAGCAGATCATCAACGGGGTCACTCAGGTGATCCGGGGGAGCTGAGCCGTCGTCGGCTCAGCTCCCCCGGAAAGCTTGAGTGGCGAACACCCGTGAACCCTGGCGAACGCCGGCGTGCGCGTTACGAGGCCTGGGTGTCGGCCGGACGGATCCACAGGCGCTGTCCGATGGCGGCGGCCTGCTGCACGATCCGGTTGACGGAGGCGGCGTCCACGACGGTGCTGTCCACGGTGGTGCCGTCAACCTCGTCGAGACGCCTGATTTCGAAGCGCATGGGCTTCTCCCTTCGTCTGGTCATCCTCCTGCGGAGAACTACTCGAGAGCACCGGATGTGTATCCGGTCTCGTGCTCAGTCAACATGCTGCGTGTAACAAACATTCCCTACGCTAAAGAAATTCTTCGAACAACTAATTACTGACCGGTAAGCGGCACTCGTGGGACCGACCGGGACCAGTTGTGTTCGCAGCGTGACCACCGGGACAATGGGGGCGATGAACGACGACCTGGCGGCCCTCGGCGCCCACATCAACCGCACGAACGAGCTGCTGGAACGCATGCTCGCCGAGGTGGCGAAGACGCCCTCCACCCACGCGATCTTCGTGGACGCCGGCTATCTGTACGCGGCCGCCGGCCGGCTGGTCGCCGGGACCGAGGACCGCCGGGCCTTCGACGTGGACGCCGAGGGCCTGATCGACGCGCTCATCGACAAGGCCCGCACGATCTTCGCGGACAGCCGGCTGCTGCGCGTGTACTGGTACGACGGCGCCCGCCGCCGCATCCACACCGCCGAACAGCAGACCATCGCCGAGCTGCCCGACGTCAAGGTCCGGCTCGGCAACCTCAACGCCAACAACCAGCAGAAGGGCGTCGACTCCCTGATCCGCACGGACCTGGAGTCACTGGCGCGGCACCGCGCCATCAGCGACGCGGCCCTCCTCGGCGGCGACGAGGACCTGGTCTCGGCGGTCGAGGCGGCCCAGGGCTACGGCGCCCGCGTGCATCTGTGGGGCATCGAGGCCCCCGAGGGACGCAACCAGGCCGAGCCGCTGCTCTGGGAGGTCGACAGCCAGCGCACGTTCGACCTGGAGTTCTTCAAGCCGTACGTCTCCCGGCGCACGGCCGCCGCCTACGACGCCACCGCCGGCACCCGCCCCACCCGCGAGGACGTCCGCTTCGTCGGCGCCCAGATCGCGGCGAAGTGGCTCGTCTCCCGGGGCCGTGAGGCACTGGTCGAACTGTTCCCCGGCCATCCCTATCTGCCGGGCTCCGTCGACCAGGACCTGCTGGTCGAGGCCGAGGCACTGCTCCAGTACTCCCTGCGCGGCCAGGCCGACCTCCGCCGCGCCCTGCGGGACGGGTTCTGGGACCACCTCCAGGGACAGTACTGACCCCGCGCGGCCGTACCGCCGCCGGTCCGCGCGGGGCCTACGGCCGCCTGCGCGCCCTCGCGGCGCCGTCCCAGAAACCGGCGAGCGCGCGGGCCGTCTCCAGCGGACGGTCGGTGTTGGGGGAGTGCTCTGCGTCCTCGACGACGGTGCGCCGGGCCCCCAGCCGCACCGCCATGTCGTCGAGCAACGGCAGCGGCCAGGTGTCGTCCCGGGAACCCGACAGGACGTGGAACGGCAGCCCGACGGCCGCGAGTTCCGCGACCCGGTCCGGCTCCGTGCACAACTGGCGGCCGGTGGCGAGCAACTGCGCCGGCTTGGTGCCCAGCCAGCGGCGCCGCAGGTCGTCCCGGTCGTCCAGCCCGCCGTCGAGCGCGTGCGTCCCGGTCTCCTCCGGCGGCTCCATCCCCTGCATCGCCTGCCACACCTCCGGCATGCCCAGCACGGCCAGCGCGTCCCGCAGCAGCTTCACGCGCTCCTGCTGGGCAGTCGAGATCTGTGCCGGTCCGGAGGCCATCAGGGTGAGCGACAGGAAGGGCGTGCGGTCGAGCAGCACGGCCGCGCGCGCGATCTGGCCGCCGAGAGAATGCCCCAGCAGATGCACCGGGCCGCCGACCGCCTCCACCTGCGCCAGCACGTCCCGCGCCAACTCCTCCTGCGCGTAGGCGGACTCGTCCGTCTCGGGGCCGTCCGACTCGAACTGGCCCCGCCCGTCCACGGCGACGGTCCGGTACCCGCGCTCGGCGAGCGGCACGTGCAGCGGATTGAAGTCCTCCTTGCTGCCGGTGAACCCCGGCAGCAGCAACGCCACGCCCCTGGGCTCCACCCCACCGGCCGCGGGAGCGTCCACCACGGCGAAGTCACCACGAGCCGTACGAAGCGAGTACGCGCGCGCCCCACGAGGCGGGACGAAGGAGGGAGGCCTGCTCATGGGGAGAGGTTATCCGGGCGGGCCAGGGAGGGGAGATGGCGGCGGTGGGGGAGGGTGCGGCACCGGGGGAGAGGCAGCGGCCGGGCGGTAGCGACGCGGGGGCGGGCCTCTGGGGCGGGCAGCGGGTGGGGGAGGGCGGGCTGTTCCGGCAGTGGGGCACGCGGGGGCGCGGGGGCGCGGGGAGGGCGTGGAACGGCGGTGGGGTGGGGTGACGGCGTGTGTGTGGCGGCGTTTGTGGGGGGTGACCTGGCAGTGGGCTGAGCGGGAATCCTGGGACACCGGCGAGTCCCGGCGCAGGGGGGAACGCCGATGGCCGGGTCCACCTTGGTGAACCCGGCCATCGGACCGGCTGACGCTGCCGCGGGGCACGCGGCGCCCGGGTCAGGCCTCGGGGGCCTCCACGGCCGCCGTGGCCTTGCGGGTCCGGCGCGGCTTGGGCGTCGTCCCGGCACTCTCACCGGCCGCCTCGGCGGCGGACGCCGCGGTCTTGCGGGTCCGACGCGGCTTGACTACCGGCTCCTCGGTGGCCTGCGCCGGAATCCCCGTATCCGGAGCGGCCGTCTCGGTGGCGGCCGCGGTCTTGCGGGTGCGGCGCGGCTTGGCCTCGGCCTCGGTTTCGGCCTGGGGGGCCTCCGGTGCGGCTGCGGCGGTCCTGCGGGTGCGCCGGGCCTTGGGGGCGGTGGCTTCGGCCGTGTCGGTCGCGTCGACGGCAGTGGCTGCGGTCTTGCGGGTGCGGCGCGGCTTGGCCTCGGCCTCGGTTTCGGCCTGGGGGGCCTCCGGTGCGGCTGCGGCGGTCCTGCGGGTGCGCCGGGCCTTGGGGGTGGTGGCTTCGGCCGTGTCGGTCGCGTCGACGGCAGTGGCCGCGGTCTTGCGGGTGCGGCGCGGCTTGGCCTCGGGGGCTTCGGCGGTGTCGACGGCCGTCTCGGTGGCAGCCGCGGTCTTGCGGGTGCGCCGGGCCTTGGGAGCAGCGACCGCGGCCTCGGGGGCCTCCGCCGTGACCGGCTCCGCCGCCTTACGGGTACGGCGGCGCGGCTTGGCCTCGGTGGTGTCGACGGCCGTCTCGGCGGGCGCCTCGGTGGCGGCCGCGGTCTTGCGGGTGCGCCGGGGCTTCGCCTCGGTGGGCTCCGCGGTGATCTGCGTCGGCTCCGCCTCGACGGCCGGCTCGGCCGTCTTGCGGGTGCGGCGGCGCGGCTTGGTCTCCACGGCCGGAGCGGCCTCGGACGTCAGCTCGGCCACCGGGCTGTCCGCGACCACGGGCTCGGTCACGGGTGCGGGCGCGCTCACGGCCTCGGTCGTCGGCGCCGCCTCGGTCGTCACCGCTTCCACCGTCGCCGGCTTGCGGGTGCGGCGGCGACGCGGCTTGTCCGAGGTCGTGGGGGCGTCCAGGACGGCGGGGCCCTCCGCCGTGGCCACCGTCCCGGCGGCGACATCGGCGACATCGGCGACGTCTGCGGTCTCGGCGGTCGACGCGGAAGCCACGGTGGCCGGCGCCGCCTCCGCGACCGCTCCACCGCGGGTACGGCGACGGCGGCGCGGGGTACGGTCCCCCGCCGGGATCTCCTCCGTGGGCGCGGCCGAGGACGTGGCCGTGGACTCGGTCACCGGGGTGCTCTGGGCGCCCGGGGCGGTGTCCAGCGGTGCGCCGTTGCGCGTGCGGCGACGACGGCGCGGCGTACGGGCCGGACGCTCGCGCTCGGCCGGGGCCTGCTCGGCACGGCCGCCGCGGTCTCCGCGGTCGGAACGGTCTCCGCGGTCGGAACGGTCTCCGCGGTCGGAACGGTCTCCGCGGTCGGTGCGGCCTCGGCCGCGCGCGTTCCTGCCGCCGGTCTCGCCGAGGTCCTCCAGGACCTCCGCCTCCAGGCCGGCGCGGGTCCGCTCCGAGCGCGGCAGGGTGCCCTTCGTGCCTGTGGGGATACCGAGGTCGGAGAACAGGTGCGGGGAGCTGGAGTACGTCTCGACCGGGTCGTTGAAGTCCAGCTCCAGCGCCTTGTTGATGAGCTGCCAGCGCGGGATGTCGTCCCAGTCGACGAACGTGATCGCCGTACCCTTGGCGCCCGCGCGGCCGGTGCGGCCGACGCGGTGCAGGTACGTCTTCTCGTCCTCGGGAGACTGGTAGTTGATGACGTGGGTCACGCCCTCGACGTCGATGCCGCGCGCGGCGACGTCGGTGCAGACGAGGACGTCGACCTTGCCGTTGCGGAAGGCGCGCAGGGCCTGCTCCCGCGCGCCCTGGCCGAGGTCGCCGTGGACCGCGCCGGAGGCGAACCCGCGGCGCTGGAGCTGCTCGGCGATGTCGGCGGCCGTGCGCTTCGTACGGCAGAAGATCATCACCAGTCCGCGGCCGTCGGCCTGGAGGATGCGGGCGATCATCTCCGGCTTGTCCATGGAGTGCGCGCGGTAGATGTGCTGCTTGATGTTCGCGACCGTCATGCCCTCGTCGTCCGGCGCGGTGGCGCGGATGTGCGTGGGCTGCGTCATGTACCGGCGCGCGAGGCCGATGACCGCGCCGGGCATGGTCGCGGAGAACAGCATGGTCTGGCGCTTGGCCGGCAGCAGCTTGATGATCTTCTCGACGTCGGGCAGGAAGCCCAGGTCGAGCATCTCGTCGGCCTCGTCGAGGACCAGGCTCTTGATGTGGCTCAGGTCCAGCTTCTTCTGGCCCGCGAGGTCCAGCAGCCGGCCGGGGGTGCCGACGATGACGTCGACGCCCTTCTTGAGGGCCTCGACCTGGGGCTCGTAGGCCCGGCCGCCGTAGATCGCCAGGACGCGCACGTTGCGGACCTTGCCGGCCGTCAGCAGGTCGTTGGTGACCTGCGTGCACAGCTCGCGCGTGGGGACGACGACGAGGGCCTGGGGAGCGTCGGTGAGGGCGCCGGGGGCGGCGCGTCCGGCCTCCACGTCGGCGGGGACGGTGACGCGCTCCAGGAGCGGCAGACCGAAGCCCAGCGTCTTGCCGGTGCCCGTCTTGGCCTGGCCGATGACGTCCGTGCCGGTCAGGGCTACGGGGAGCGTCATCTCCTGGATGGGGAAGGGGGTGATGATACCGACGGCTTCGAGGGCCTCGGCGGTCTCGGGAAGGATTCCGAGATCTCGGAAGGTCGTAGTCAGGGCTATGCCTCTTCTGTGTGCGCGGTGCGAGGCGAGCGCGGGGGTCATGTCTGACCGTGCCGGGGACGTCGGCCGCCGTACGGGCGACCCACTCGGGCAAGCCGTAAGACACGGGACCTCTGCCGACGCTCTAGCGCTCGTACCGCTGAGGGTGTCCCTCCTGTCGTCGTACGATCACTGCCGTACGGTCAGGGAGGGCTGTCGGGTCGGAGCCGATCGGGCCACCGACCGGGCATCCTCATGCGTGCGGCCTGTCGGGACACGTCGAGCACCGTCGACGCGCTCAGCAGGCGCATTACCACCATACCCCGGATTCCCGCACATGTGATGGCCGATTCGGTCACTTGGTTGTGGTCACGGTGGTTGACCAGGGCTCGAACGGCGCGACGAGCGGGCTATTGTGCGCCTCATGACTAGCTCTGACAAGCCTGAGAACGCGTCCGCCGCACCCGCCGGACCCACCGGTGTCGCCGCCCAGGACTGGGCGCAGGCGTCCGCCGACCCGCAGTACCGCGCCGCGGTCGTGGACCTGCTCGGCGCCCTCGCGTACGGGGAGCTGGCGGCGTTCGAACGCCTCGCTGAGGACGCCAAGCTGGCGCCGACCCTCGGGGACAAGGCGGAGTTGGCGAAGATGGCCTCGGCCGAGTTCCACCACTTCGAGCGGCTGCGCGACCGGCTGACCGAGGTCGGCGAGGAGCCGACGGCCGCGATGGACCCGTTCGTCGCCGCACTGGACGGCTTCCACCGGCAGACCGCGCCGTCGGACTGGCTGGAAGGCCTGGTCAAGGCCTATGTCGGCGACTCGATCGCGAGTGACTTCTATCGGGAGGTCGCGGCCCGGCTCGACTCCGACACGCGTGAGCTGGTGCTCGCCGTCCTCGACGACACCGGGCACGCCGAGTTCGCGGTGGAGAAGGTGCGCGCCGCCATCGACGCCGACCCGCGCGTCGGGGGGCGGCTGGCGCTGTGGGCGCGGCGGCTGATGGGGGAGGCGCTGTCGCAGTCCCAGCGGGTCGTCGCCGACCGGGACGCGCTGTCCACGATGCTCGTGGGCGGGGTGGCCGACGGGTTCGATCTCGCCGAGGTCGGGCGGATGTTCTCGCGGATCACGGAGGCGCACACGAAGCGGATGGCCGCCTTGGGCCTGGCCGCGTAGCACACCCTGTGAGGGTCAGCAGACTGTGGGGGCCCGTCGTCCTGCGTCGTCCCGGGGCTGCGCGAGCGTCGTGGTTGCTCGCCCGGCTCCCCGCCCGACGGCGCCCGGCTGCGCCGTCGCCGCGCCGGCCCCCTCAGGCCGTCGCTGATCGCCGGTGGAGGCGGCCCGCGGGGCGCAGCAGCAGGGACAGCGACGCCACCGCGATGATCGCGGCGCCCAGGAGGCTGAGCAGGCCGGCGCCCGGGCCCAGGGCGGTGTGGGTGACGAAGTCGCCGAAGAGGGCGCCCGCGACGCCCGTCGAGTACACCAGCGGGCGGGTCGGCAGCCGGTGTCCGAGGCGGTGCGCCGCCGCCCAGGCGAGGATCAGACCGAGTGCGGCGGAGCCCAGTGCTTCCAGGATCATGTCGGGGGTCCCTCCCACGGCTGGTCTGGCTCGACGGTCCTAGCCCGTCATACCCGTGACCTGCGGATGGCAATCATCGGCTGGGGCGGACGTGTGCTCCCTCTGGGGGCGCATCCCACGGAGAAGGGCCCGGCGGCACACGGCCGCCGGGCCCTTCTCACGACTTCGGCCTACAGCGTGCCGAACCCCACCTTGCGCACGGTGGGCTCGCCGATCTCCACGTACGCCAGACGGTCCGTCGGCACCAGGACCTTGCGGCCCTTCTCGTCCTGGAGGCTCAGCAACTGCGTCTTCCCGGACAGCGCCTCACTCACAAGGCGCTCGACCTCCTCGACGCTCTGACCGCTCTCCAGAACGATCTCGCGGGGCGCGTGCTGCACGCCGATCTTGACCTCCACGGCTATGTCCCTCCGACGGTCAGTGATTGCGCGATCTCCCGCGCCGTACCAGCACACATTAGCCCGGTGAGGGGACGGACACGCTGCGGGCCCGAACGCCAGGAGCGAACACCGCGCGGGAACAGACCGGCGTCAGCGGGGTAGTGGTGTCAGTGATGATCGATGCCGTGCAGCGGGAAACCGGCGATGCCCCGCCAGGCCAGCGAGGTCAGCAACTGCACCGCCTGGTCGCGCGGGACGCTGCGGTCGCTGTGCAGCCAGGACCGGGCCACCACCTGAGCGAGCCCGCCGAGGCCGGAGGCGAGCAGCATCGACTCGGCGCGCGAGAGGCCCGTGTCCTCGGCGATGACCTCGCAGATGGCCTCGGCGCACTCGGTGGTGACCTTGTCGACGCGCTCGCGCACCGCGGGCTCGTTCGTCAGGTCCGACTCGAAGACCAGCCGGAACGCGCCGCCGTCGTCCTCCACGTACGCGAAGTAGGCGTCCATCGTCGCCCGTACGCGCTGCTTGTTGTCGCTCGTCGACGCCAGTGCGCTGCGCACGGACTGGATCAGCGACTCGCAGTGCTGGTCCAGCAGGGCGAGGTACAGATCCAGCTTGCCGGGAAAGTGCTGGTAGAGCACCGGCTTGCTCACGCCGGCCCGCTCGGCGATGTCGTCCATCGCCGCAGCGTGGTAGCCCTGCGCGACGAAAACCTCCTGGGCGGCGCCCAGCAACTGGTTCCGCCGGGCGCGGCGCGGCAGACGGGTGCCACGCGGGCGTACCGCCTCAGTTTGCTCGATGGCTGTCACGCCGCCTCCCAAAGTCGTCCACATGCGGTGTCGGCCGCGCGGCCATCGTACTTTTCGGTAACCCTGGTGTGCGCGGTGCGAGCGCAGAATTTCACGTACCGGACGACGGCGAAAGCCGTGCGGCGCCCCCGGTGCGGCCCGGCGGGTCCCGCGAGGTCAGCGGTAGTCGTCCTCGTCGAGCGAGACCACGCGCGCCTGTTCGACCAGATCGGCCTCGTTCGCGCGGTCCGGGTCGAGCGCCGTCAGCGGGTCGTCGCGGTCCGGCCTGACGGGGGCGTGCTGCTCGACGGCGTCCGCGTCGGGCGCCTCCACGTCGATCTCCGGCCCCGCTTCGGCTTCGAGGTCCTCGACCGCGTCGGGTTCGGTGGGGTCATAGGCCATTGCTGGGCTCCCTTCCTACGAACGTCCCTGATGACAGCAGGGGCCACACGAGGGTGCCCTCTGTACGAGCCTAGGAGACACCTGATGGGGACGCCATGCCATCAGGCCGGCCCGCTGTCCGGTTCTCCGGCCGCCTCCGGTTCACGCTGTGACGGCGAACACACGGACCCCGACGTGATCACCTCGTAACATTGCCGCATGTCTTCGACCGAGTCGCCGTCCGTGCCGGCCGCCAGTGTGCTTCCCAGGGTGGCGCCCGTCCGGCTCGGCGAGGGCGAGCGACTGCGGTCCGTGTGTCTGCCCGGCGTCACCCTGACGGTCCGTTCCCGGCCCGCCACGCGCGAGGGGCTGGCGCCCGCGCTGTACGTCCACGGGCTCGGCGGCTCCTCGCAGAACTGGTCGCTCCTCATGGCCGAGCTGGACGGTGTCGTCGACGGCGAGGCGGTGGACCTGCCGGGCTTCGGCGACTCCCCGCCCCCGGACGACGGTGACTACTCCGTCACCGGGCACGCGCGCGCGGTGATCCGCCATCTCGACGCGGCCGGCCGCGGTCCGGTCCACCTCTTCGGCAACTCGCTCGGCGGCGCGGTCGCCACGCGCGTGGCCGCCGTACGGCCCGACCTGGTCCGCACACTCACCCTCGTCTCGCCCGCCCTGCCCGAGTTGCGCGTGCAGCGCTCGGCGGTGCCGACGGGACTCCTCGGCGTGCCCGGCGTCGCCGCCCTCTTCACCCGGCTCACCCAGGAGTGGACGGCCGAGCAGCGGGTGCGCGGGGTCATGGCGCTCTGCTACGGCGACCCCGGGCGGGTCTCGCCCGAGGCGTTCCAGCAGGCCGTCGAGGAACTGGAGCGGCGGCAGCGGCTGCCGTACTTCTGGGACGCGATGGCCCGCTCCGCGCGCGGGATCGTCAACGCCTACACGCTCGGCGGACAGCACGGGCTGTGGCGCCAGGCCGAGCGGGTGCTCGCCCCCACCCTGCTGGTCTACGGCGCACGGGACCAACTGGTCGGCTTCCGCATGGCCCGCAAGGCCGCCCGCGCCTTCCGCGACTCCCGCCTGCTGACCCTGCCCGACGCCGGCCATGTCGCGATGATGGAGTACCCGGACATCGTCGCCGGAGCGTTCCGGGACCTCCTGGCCCACACGGGCACGGACACGGGCGCGTCCGCCGAGGCCGCGGCCCCGCGCGGCGACGCGGGCGACACCGGCAACACCGGCGGCGGCAGTGCCGCCGTTGTGGACGCGAGGAGCTGAGGGGCAGGGTGGGACGCCACAGCCGCCGCGGACCGGCCCCGAAGAGCGACTCCGCGGACATAGCCGCCAGGCCAGGGCCCGAGCGGAACGAAGGCCGGGACCGAGACTCCGACGACCACGGGGACGCACACCCGGACGACCGCAGGGACGTACACCAGGAGGACCGTCGGGCCTCAGGTTCCGACGGCCGCAGGGACGCACACCCGGACGGCCGTAGGGACGTACACCAGGACGACCGCAGGGCCCCGGGTTTCGACGGCCGCAGGGACGTACACCCGGACGACCGCAGCGACGTACGCAGCGACAACCGCAGCGACGCACACCCGGACGTGCACCAGGACGACCGTCGGGACGCGCGGACCGACGGCCGCCGGAACGCGCACCCCGACGGCCGCCGGGGCGACGCGCCACGCCCCCGGGCCGCGACGCCCGCGCGGGATGCGTCCCGTCTCCCCGACGGCATCCCCGCGCGCGGTGTGCCCCGGCACCCGGACGCCGCTTCCGGCCGGGGCGTGCCGGGACGCGCGGGCGGTGGTGAGGCGCGCGGCGGGCCGCGGTCCGCCGAAGGCACCCCCGCGCGCGGTGCGCCCCCCTTGCCGGACGGTGCGTCCGCGCGGGGTGGGCATCCTGAGCAGCGGGAAGCCGGGGGTGGCTGGGGCGGATTCGGGAGCCGGCCGGCCGGCGCCGACGGGGCCGGCGTGGTGCTGCCGCGGCAGCGGCAGGCGGGGCCGGACGGGCCGGGACGCGGTCCCGGGCCCCGGCCGGAGTACCTCCGAGCCTTCGAGGGACCCGCCGACGCCTCCGAGGACGCCGAGGGCGACGGCGTCTCCGGCGTGCGCGCCGGGCGGACCCGTCGCACGGGGCCGCAGCGGCCGGCCGGCGAGCCGCGGGCGGACGCCTCGGCGGCCGACGGCGTCGTGCTGCCCGCCCAGCGCGGCGGGAGCAGGGGACGGGCCCTCACCGGCATCGCGGCGGCTGCCGTCACCACCGTGCTCGCCGTCGTCGTCGCCGGGCAGGTGACGAAGGGACGGGACGACGACGCGAAGTCCCCGTCCGCCGGGCGGACCGCCGAGGCGAACGCCTCCGGCGCACCGGCGCCGTCCACCGCGCCGGGCGGGGTGGCGCTGTCCTACGACCAGAAGATGAACCGGACGTACCCGCTCGGCGCCACGCTGAAGGGCCCCGGGAAGTTCGACGCCGTGCCCGGTTCCGCCGAGGCGCCCGGTGCCGGCCGGAAGTACCGCTACCGCGTGGACGTGGAGCGGGGACTGGGGCTGGACGGTGAGCTGTTCGCCGAGGCCGTGCAGAAGACGCTGAACGACGACCGGAGCTGGGCCCACGACGGCGCCCGCACCTTCGAGCGCGTGTCCTCCGGCGAGCCCGACTTCGTGATCACGCTGGCCAGCCCCGGCACCACCGCCACATGGTGTGCCAAGTCCGGCCTGGACACCACGGAGGACAACGTCTCCTGCGACTCGGCCGCCACCGAACGAGTGATGATCAACGCGTACCGGTGGGCCCAGGGAAGCCGGACGTACGGCAGCGCCATCCACGCGTACCGGCAGATGCTGATCAACCACGAGGTCGGCCACCGGCTCGGGCACGGGCACGTGACCTGCCAGAAGGACAACGAGTTGGCGCCGGTCATGCAGCAGCAGACCAAGTTCCTCGACCACGACGGGATCCACTGCCGGCCCAACCCGTGGCCCTACCCCAGGAGTTGACGGCACTCACTTATGTCACATTGACATGAGTCGCAAGTTCGTTCATATTTCTGCCCATGTGGTCCAGTCACGCCGTCTCTCACAGCGCAGCCATCGAGCTGGCGCTGATCGGCGTGACCGCGCTCTGCGTGGCCGACATCGACTGTCGCTGACGCCGCCTCCCTGGCGTTCGCGTCGCGACCTTTCTCTCCCTCTCGTCCGTGACCGTGTCACGGACGTTTCGACGACCCGGCGCCGGGGCTGACGTCTGCCCACAGTCGTCTCACTCCTCGTCCGCATGTCTCACTCTTCGAGAATCCCTCGATCAGTTCCCCGAGAGGTCGTCATTCCGATGCATCAACCGTCCGTCATAGCGCGCCGCGTGGCAGCGGCATCCGTCAGCCTGGTCGTGGCAGCGGGCGCCGCCGCCTGCGGACCGAAGGACAGCGATGCCAAGGGCTCCGGTGGCGACTCCACGCCCCACAAGGGCGGCACGCTCACGGTTCTGAACTCCCAGCCGCAGAGCGACTTCGACCCCGCGCGCCTCTACACCTCCGGCGGCGGCAACGTCCCCTCGCTCGTCTTCCGCACGCTGACCACGCGCAACCGGGAGAACGGCGCGGCCGGCGCCAAGGTCGTCCCGGACCTCGCCACCGACACCGGGCGCCCCAACAAGGACGCGACCGTGTGGACGTACACCCTGAAGAAGGGCCTGCGCTACGAGGACGGCACGCCGATCACCTCGGCCGACATCAAGTACGGCGTCGAACGTTCCTTCGCCCCCGAACTCTCCGGCGGAGCCCCCTATCTGCGGGACTGGCTGGTCGGCGCCGCCGACTACCAGGGCCCGTACAAGGACAAGAAGGGCCTGTCCGCGATCGGGACGCCGGACGCCCGGACCATCGTCTTCCATCTGAACAAGCCCGAGGGCGAGTTCCCGTTCCTCGCCACCCAGACGCAGTTCACCCCGGTGCCCAAGGGCAAGGACACGGGCACCAAGTATGAGGCGCACCCCGTCTCCTCCGGCCCCTACAAGGTGGTCCGCAACGAGAACGACGGCGAGCACCTCGTCCTGCAGCGCAACACGAACTGGTCGGCGGCGACGGACCCCGAGCGCAAGGCCTACCCGGACAGGATCGACGTCCGCTCCGGACTCGACTCCTCGGTGATCAACCAGCGGCTGTCCGCGTCCCAGGGAGCGGACTCCACCGCAGTCACCACCGACACCAACCTCGGCCCGGCCGAACTCGCCAAGGTGACCGGTGACAAGAAGCTGGCCGCGCGCGTGGGCACCGGCCACTTCGGCTACACCGACTACATCGCGTTCAACCCGAAGGTCAAGCCGTTCGACGACCCCAAGGTGCGCCAGGCGATCTCGTACGCCATCGACCGGTCGTCGGTGGTCAACGCGGCCGGCGGCAGCGCCCTCGCCGAGCCCGCCACCACCTTCCTGCCGAACCAGAAGTCCTTCGGCTACACGCCGTACGACCCGTTCCCGGCCGGTGAGACCGGCAACCCGGCCAAGGCCAGGGAACTGCTCGCGCAGGCGGGTCACAAGAACGGGCTCACCGTCACGCTGACCCACTCCAACGACAAGGACTTCGAGACCAGCCCGGAGATCGCCACCGCCCTCCAGGACGCGCTCAAGAAGGCCGGCATCACGGTCAGGTTGCAGGGCCTGGAGGACAACGACTACCGGGACAAGATCCACAGCGTGCGGGCCGAGCCCGGCTTCTTCCTCGCCCACTGGGGTGCCGACTGGCCCTCCGGCGGCCCCTTCCTCGCCCCGATCTTCGACGGCCGGCAGATCGTCAAGGACGGCGCGAACTTCAACACGGGCCTGCTCGACGACAAGTCGGTCAATGACGAGATCGACCGGATCAACAAGCTGACCGACCTCGCCGCCGCCGCCCAGCGGTGGGGCGCCCTCGACAAGAAGATCGGCGAGAAGGCCCTCGTCGTGCCGCTGTTCCACCCGGTCTACAAGCGTCTGTACGGCTCGGACGTCAAGAACATCGTCATCAGCGACTGGACCGGCGTCCTGGACATCTCCCAGGTCGCGGTGAAGTAGCACCGTGAGCGAGGCACTTGCCGCCGTCGGGGCCGCCGGGACGGACACCTCCGTCCCGGCGGCCCCGGGGGCACATCAGTTCTGGCGGCGGCTGCGGGCGCAGCGCGCCGCCCTGGTCGCCGCGGCCGTCGTCGCGCTGCTCGTCCTGGTGGCGCTCGCCGCGCCCCTGCTCACCGCCCTGGAGGGCCAGGACCCCACCACCTACCACCCCTCGCTGATCGACTCCGCACGCGGAGGCGTGCCCATCGGCTCCTTCGGCGGCGTCGGCGCCGACCACTGGCTGGGCGTCGAACCGCAGACCGGACGCGACATGTTCGCCCGGCTCGTGTACGGGGCGCGGGTGTCGCTCGGCGTGTCGCTGGGCGCCACGGTGGTGCAGGTGGCCCTCGGGGTCGCCGTGGGCGTGGCATCCGGGCTCGGCAACCGCTGGGTCGACGCGGTCCTGAGCCGCGTCACCGACATCTTCGTCTCACTTCCGCTGATGGTCATGGCGCTCGCGCTGCTGGCCATCGTGCCCAGCGGTTTCCCGCGGCCCGTCCTCGTCGCCGTGATCATCGCCCTGGTCTCCGGCTGGAGCACCACGGCCAAGATGGTGCGCGCGCAGACGCTCACCCTGAAGAACCTCGACTACGTCGCCGCGTCCCGGCTCAGCGGCTGGAGCATCGGGCGCACCGCCGTACGCGAGCTGCTCCCGGGCCTGGCCGCACCGGTCATCACGTACGCCGCGCTGCTGATCCCGCAGAACATCAGCGCCGAGGCGGCCCTGTCCTTCCTCGGCGTCGGCGTGAAGCCGCCCACGCCGTCCTGGGGGCAGATGCTCACCTCCGCCGACGTCTGGTACCAGGCGGCCCCCCAGTACCTGCTGCTGCCGGCCCTCGCCCTGTTCGTCACCGTGTTCGCGATGACCGTCCTCGGCGACGGCGTCCGCGTGGCCCTCGACCCGCGCGCGGCCTCACGCCTGCGCGTCGGCACCGGCCGCAAGCGGGAGGCCCGCGCGGAGACGGCCGCACCGGGCCCCGCTCCGGACGCCGTACCGGCTCCCGCACCGAAGGAGGAGGAGCGCGCGTGAACGGCTTCGCCGGCTTCGTCCTGCGCCGGGCCGTCGGCGCACTGGTCACCCTGTTCGTACTTTCGGTGATCATCTACGTCGTCTTCTACGTCACCCCCGGCAACGTCGCCCAGATCACCTGCGGCCCGCGCTGCTCCCCGGCCCAGGTCCACCAGGTCGCCGAGCAACTCCACCTCGACGACCCGCTGTACGTGCGCTACTGGCACTTCCTGCAAGGACTCCTCGCGGGCCAGGACTTCTCGACGGGCACCTCCGTGGAGCACTGCCCGGCACCCTGCCTGGGCCAGTCGTACCAGACCGACCAGCAGGTCACCGACATCATCCTGACCAAGCTGCCCGTGAGCCTCTCGCTCGTGTCCGGCGCGATGGTGATCTGGCTGTTCCTCGGCATCGGCACCGGCGTGCTGTCCGCCTGGCGGCGCGGCCGGCTCTCCGAGCGCGTCCTGACCGCGCTCACCCTGGCGGGCACGGCCACCCCCGTCTTCGTCATCGGCCTCGTCCTGATGATCGTCGTCTGCGGCGAGCTGCAACTGCTGCCCTTCCCGCAGTACGTGCACTTCACCGACGACCCCGAGCAGTGGGCCTGGAACCTGCTGCTGCCCTGGTTCTCCCTCGCCCTCGTCGAGGCGGCCAACTTCGCCCGGCTGACCCGGGCGTCGATGCTGGAGACGCTGGCCGAGGACCACATCCGCACGTTCCGCGCCTACGGCGTCAGCGAGCGCGCGGTCATCGCCCGGCACGCCCTGCGCGGGGCGACGGCATCCGTCATCGCGCTCAACGCGGTCACCTTCGGCTCCGCCGTCGGCGGCGCCGTCCTCACCGAGACGCTCTTCGGTCTGCCGGGCATCGGCCAGGAGCTGGTGCACGCGGTGAAGGTCGTCGACCTGCCGGTGGTCGTCGGCATGGTGCTGGTCACCGGCTTCTTCGTGATCCTCGCCAATGCCGTCGCGGACGTGCTGTACGCGGTGGCCGACCGACGGGTGGTGCTCGCATGAGCCTGGTGGACGTCAGGGACCTGACCGTGGACTTCGGCTCCCTGCGAGCCGTCGACGGGCTCTCCTTCAGCCTGGCCGAGGGCGCCGCCCTGGCCCTCGTCGGCGAGTCCGGCTCCGGCAAGTCCACGGTCGCCGGCGCCCTGCTGGGCCTGCACCGGGGCACCGGGGCCCGCGTCGGCGGTTCCGTCCGGGTGGCCGGCACCGACGTACAGGCCACTTCCGACGAGGAGCTGCGGCGGCTGCGCGGCGCCAAGGCCGCCATGGTCTTCCAGGACCCGCTGTCCTCGCTCGACCCGTACTACGCCGTCGGCGACCAGATCGCCGAGGTGTACCGCGTCCACGCGCGCGTGCCGCGCCGAGCCGCACGGGCGCGTGCCGTCGAGGTACTGGACCGGGTGGGCATCGCGGACGCGGCACGCCGGTCGCGGTCCCGCCCGCACGAGTTCAGCGGAGGCATGCGCCAGCGCGCCCTCATCGCCATGGCCCTCGCCTGCGAACCGAGCCTGCTCATCGCCGACGAGCCGACCACCGCGCTCGACGTCACCGTCCAGGCCCAGATCCTCGACCTGCTGCACACGCTGCGCGAGGAGACCGGCATGGGCCTGCTGCTCGTCACCCACGACGTCGGCGTCGCCGCCGAAAGCGTGGACGACGTCCTCGTCATGCGGCACGGCAGGGCCGTCGAGCACGGACCGGTCGGCGCGGTCCTCGCGGCGCCCGCCGAGGCGTACACCCGCGCACTCCTCGACGCCGTCCCGCGCGTGGACGCCCGCCGGACCGGCTCCCCGGCCACCGACGAGGTCGTGCTGGAGGCCACCGGCGTGCGCCGCGAGTTCGGGCGCGGCAGGAACGCGGTCGCGGCCGTCGACGACGTCTCGCTGACGGTGCGTCGCGGGGAGACCCTCGGCGTCGTCGGGGAGAGCGGCAGCGGCAAGACCACGCTCGGCCGCATGCTCGTCGGGCTGCTGGAGCCGACGGCCGGCGCGATCCGCTACGAAGGTCGCCCGCACACCGGCGTGAACCCGTCCGTCCAGATGGTCTTCCAGGACCCCGTCTCCTCCCTCAACCCCCGCCGCAGCGTGGGCGAGTCCATCGCCGATCCGCTCCGCGCGCGCGGGACGGGGGGACTCTCGCGCGAGCGGGGCCGGGCGTGGGGCGGGGACGAGGCCCGCATCCGGGGGCGCGTGACGGAACTGCTGGAGCGCGTGGGGCTCGAAGGGGCGCATTACGACCGCTACCCGCACGAGTTCAGCGGCGGACAGCGCCAGCGCATCGGCATCGCCCGGGCGCTCGCCGCCGAGCCGCGCGTCATCGTCTGCGACGAGCCGGTCTCCGCGCTGGACGTCACCACGCAGGCCCAGGTGGTCGCCCTCCTGGGCGAACTCCAGCGGGAACTGGGCCTCGCCCTGGTCTTCATCGCGCACGACCTCGCCGTGGTCCGCCAGGTCAGCGACCGGGTCGCGGTGATGCGACGCGGCCGGCTCGTCGAGTACGGGCCCGCCGACGAGGTGTACGACACCCCGCGCGACCCGTACACCAGGCAGCTCCTGGCCGCCGTACCCGTGCTCGACCCCGAACTGGCGGCCCGGCGCCGCGCGGCCCGGTGCGAACCGGCGGCTGCGTAGCGCCGACGCGCTCGGCGGGATGCGGGATGCGGGGCGGCCGGGTTCCGGATCATCGGGCGACCGCTCGGTGATCACCGCCCGCTTCCTTAGCGCGACGTAACGCGATCCGCACGCGAAAGTCACGACCGTTCACCCCTTCTGGTGGTGCGACGGACAACCGTCCGTCGCACCACCGCCTTGTCCGCTTACGTTCGTCCCGCCGCGAGCCGCCGGGACAACGGCGGCTCCCCAGAGGGGAGATCGGGGGTGCACACGTGCGCGTAGGACTGCTTACGGAGGGTGGCTATCCGTATGTGGGCGGTGACGCCGCGCTCTGGTGCGACCGGCTCGTGCGTGGGCTCGGACAGCACGAGTTCGATCTCTACGCGCTCGGCTGCGGCCCGTGCCCGGAGGAGGGCGAGCACCCCGTTGCGCTGCCCCCGCAGGTCAACCGGGTGCGTACCGCACCGCCGCGGGCGGCCGAGGCCGACGGGGTCGCGTACGGACGGCGCGCGCGCCGGCGCTTCACCGAGCGCTACGGCGAACTGGCGCTGGCGGTCTCCGCCGGGACCCTCGGCACCGACGCCGACAGCACGTCCGATGAGCAGGCGGACCGTTTCCGCAGCGCGCTGTACGGGCTCGCCGAACTCGCCCGCGAGGACGGCGGACTCGTCGGCGCGCTGCGTTCCGACACCGCCGTGAGCGCCCTCGAACGCGCCTGCCGAGCGCCCGGCGCCCTGCGCACGGCGCGCGAGGCGCGCGTACCCGAGCTGCTCGCCGTCGCCGCACACCTCGAACGCGCCCTGCGCCCCCTCTCCCTCGACTGGTACGACGACGACGGTCTCGGCGCGGCCGACCTCTGCCACGCCACCACCGGCGGCCCCGCCGCCCTCGCCGGGCTGCTCGCCCGGCACTTCTGCGGCGTACCGCTCCTCGTCACCGAGTACGGCGTCCGACTGCGCTCGCACTACCTGGGCGCCGGCCCCGGCACCGCCACCCCCGCCGTACGCGCCCTGCTCGCCGCCTTCCACGGCCGGCTCGCCGCCGAGGTGTACCGCGCGGCGGCCCTCCTCACCCCGGGCAACGCGCACGCCCGCCGCTGGCAGGAACGGTGCGGCGCCGACCGCGCCCGCATCCGCACGGTGTACCCGGGCATGGACGCCACCCGCTTCGCCGAGGCCGGCGAGTCCCCGGACCGCGCCGGCCCGCACACCCTGGTCTGGGTCGGGGGCGTCGAACCCGCCAAGGACCTCGTCTCACTGCTGCACGCCTTCGCCGAGATCCGCAAGGAGAGACCGGAGGCCCGCCTGCGTATCGTCGGCGCGCCCCTGGGCGCTCAGGGGGCGGCCTACCTCGGACACTGCCGGGTGCTCGCCGCACAGCTCTTCCCGGACGAGGCCGACGGTGTGCACGCCGTCGGCGACAACCCCGTCTCCTTCGAGGAGATCGGCGGCCCCGAGGCACCCACCCTGGCCGACGCGTACGCCGCCGGCGCGGTCGTCATCCTCTCCAGCGTCGTGGAGGGCTTCCCGATCAGCCTCGTGGAGGCCATGCTGTGCGGCCGGGCCACGGTGTCCACGGACGTGGGCGCGGTCGTGGAGGTCATCGGGGGCACGGGACTCGTCGTGCCCCCGCGCAATCCCAGGGCGCTCGCCGAGGCATGCGTGGGGCTGCTGCGCGACCCCGAGCGCCGTGCGCGCCTCGGTGCCGCGGCGCGCGCCCGCGCACTCGAACTGTTCACCGTCGAGCAGAACGTCGCGGCGTTTCACGGCATCTACCTGGAGATCGTCTCGCACAGCCCGGTCCGCCGGGTCGTCCTCGACGCGGCCGGCGCCCCTCTGCCGTTCGCCACGCCCGCCGAGTCCCGCGTCCCCGGCCACTGGACCGGCCCCGCACCCCGCGCCCTGCCCGGCTGGGCCACGACCGCCCCCGTACGGGCCACCTCACCGGTGGCCCCGGGGGGAGCGCGATGAGCGACGTGCACAGCCGGCCACCGGGCACCGGCCCAACTCTCCCAGCACCACGCAACAGCTTGCTGTGCCGAGCGACGGGGCCCTGGGTACGACGGGGGGCTGGGGGGCCGGTTCGGCGGCCGGGCTCGGAGGGGTGGGCTGCGGTTCGGCGGCCGGGCTGAGGGGCTTGGGCTCCGGTTCGGTGGACGCACTTGAGGGGTTGGGATCGGGTTCCTCGGCGGGCGGGGCCGGCGGTTCGGGCTCCGGTTCGGTGGGTGGGCGGGCGGGCGAGTGGGGCGGGCCGGGTTCCGCCGCTGTGCGCGGGGCCGTTGTGGAGGATGCCCGGAGCGGAGGGGGTGCGGACCGGGGCGGACCGCCCGGGTATGCCCGGCGGAGCCGATCCGAGGGACGCGCGGTCGGGGGAGTGGCCGGCGAACGAGCTGCCCGGCCTGACGGACCCGGCGTCGAACGGGAGCCATACGCCTAAGACTCGCCAGGGGCCGGTCGACCCGGTGAAAGTCCTGCTGCACCGGCACCGTGAGCTGTGTGAGCAGGCCGTGGACCCGTTGGAGATCGCTGCCGGGCTGGAGGCGCACGGGGTGACCGGACGGACCGCCGCCCGCCTCCACCACCGTGACGTCTTCTCGCTCGCAGAGGAGATGTACGCGCGCGTGCCACGTACCGGCGAACCGCACCCGGCGCCCACCTGCCTGCCGGTGCCCCGCGCCCGTGCGAGCTGGGCACTGCTCAGCCTCCTGCCCGGGACGCTCGGCGCGGCCACCGTGATCGCGCTGGGCCTCGCCCACGGACACCCCCGCCCACTGGTGGCCCTTGGCGGCCTCCTGGCCATAGCCCTCGCCACGCGCGCGGCGCTGCGCCACGGGCCCCTCGCCGGTCCGCCCGGCACGCGCGCGTGGCGTCCCACGTACGCCGCGCGGGCATGGACCGTGTGGCTGCTCGCGTACGCCCTCGTCGGCGACGGCCTCCTCCACAACGTCATGACGGGCGGCCCCGACGCCCCGCCCACCCTCACCGGAGACGGCCCCTGGCCAACGGCCGGCGCCCCCGTCCTCGCCCTGCTGCTGGCCTGCGCCCCCGCCGCCTGGTGCGCCCACCTCCTCACCGCCGTCGCCCGCCGCAGACTGGCCGGCAGCCGTGGTCTCGGAGACTTCACGGCCGCCGCCAAGCCGCTGCTGCTCGGCACGCTGGCCCTGTTCCTCGGCGCCCTCGCCGGTCTGCTCCAGCTATGTGCCACGGTCCTGCACGCACCCGCGGCCCGCCCGCAGGCCCTCACCCTGGGCGCCCTGCTCCTGCTGGCCCGCCTGCTCACCACGCACCGCCACCGGCACGCCCCCGTGCTCGCGCTCGGCGCCGCGGCGGCGACGGAAGCGGCGGCCCTGGCACTGCCGCTGGCCGGCCGGCTGCCCGGCTGCGCCTTTCTCGCGGTCCCCGTGCGGACCCTCGTCGGCGCCGCGGGGGAGGCCGCCGTACCGGCCCTCGCCTGCGGCACCGCGGCCCTGGCCCTGCTGCTGCACGCCGGCCGCACCCTCACCCAGGCCTCGGCCCACGCGCCCACGGGAGCAGCCGAGTGACTCTTTCGCCCACCGGTCCGACCCACAGCCGGAGGCACCCGCATCACCCCTTTGAAGGAGAACACCAGATGACCACCTCCCGACCCGGAGCATCCGGAGCGGCCGGAGCAGCCGCAGGAACCCTCGAGACAGCCGGTACCACCGGCGCGCACACCCCGGGAGCCGCCCGATGAGGATCCTGCTGATCGGCGCCAACGGATTCATCGGCCGCTTCGTCGCCGACCGCCTCCTCGCCGACCCGGCCGTCCAGCTCACCGCGCTCGGCCGTGGCGACGACGCCGACGTCCGCTTCGACCTCGCCACCGGCAGTCCGGGGGCCCTCACCCGCTTCCTGGACGCGGTCCACCCCGGCGTCGTCGTCAACTGCGCGGGCGCCACCCGCGGCGGCGCCCGCGAACTCACCCGGCACAACACCGTCGCCGTGGCCACCGTCTGCGAGGCCCTGCGCCGCAGCGGCTGCGGCGCCCGGCTGGTGCAGATCGGGTGCGGTTCGGAGTACGGCCCGAGCCAGCACGGCTCCTCCACGGCCGAGGACGCCGTACCGCGCCCCGGCGGCCCGTACGGCGTCAGCAAACTCGCCGCGACCGAACTGGTCCTCGGCTCCGGTCTGGACGCCGTCGTCCTGCGCGTCTTCTCACCGGCCGGCCCCGGCACCCCGGCCGGTTCCCCGCTCGGCCGGCTCGCCGAGGCGATGCGCCGGGCCATGCAGTCCGGCGACGGCGAACTCAAACTCGGCGGCCTCGGCGCGCAACGCGACTTCATCGACGTCCGCGACGTCGCCCGGGCCGTGCACGCCGCCTCGCTCTCCGCCGCGCAGGGCGTGATCAACATCGGCTCCGGCCGTGCCGTCCGCCTGAGAGATGCCGCCGCCGTCCTGGCGCGCGTGGCCGGGTACGGCGGTGCCCTCCACGAACTCGACGTCCCGCCCGGGCCCCTGCGCGGCGCCATCGGCCACCCGCGCCCGGACTCCGACCACACGGCCCCGACGGCCTACCCGTACCCGGACGGCTGCGGCAGTTGGCAGCAGGCCGACGTGCGCACCGCGCGCGACCGGCTCGGCTGGCGGCCCCGTATCGCCCTCGAGGAGTCCCTGGCCGACATCTGGATGGAGGCGGCATGCCGCATCTGACCTGGCACCGCCGCGCCGGTGCACGGAGGATGACCGGCTACCGGGACGACATCGTCTCGCCCGTCGGAACAGGTGTCTCGGAATGAAGAAGGCCGTGGCAGTGTTACGTGGAGAACAACTGTAGTGATTGACCGATCAACGGAGCCCCCGTGTCGCTGCCACCCCTGGTCGAGCCAGCTACTGAGCTCACCGTAGACGAGGTCCGCAGGTACTCCCGCCACCTGATCATTCCCGACGTGGGCATGGACGGGCAGAAGCGGCTGAAGAACGCCAAGGTGCTCTGTGTCGGCGCCGGCGGCCTGGGCTCGCCGGCGCTGATGTACCTGGCCGCCGCGGGCGTGGGCACCCTCGGCATCGTGGAGTTCGACGAGGTCGACGAGTCGAACCTCCAGCGTCAGATCATCCACAGTCAGGCCGACATCGGCCGCTCCAAGGCCCAGTCCGCGCGCGACAGCGTCAAGGGCATCAATCCGTACGTGAACGTGATCCTTCACGAGGAGCGGCTCGAAGCCGACAACGTGATGGACATCTTCGGCCAGTACGACCTGATCGTCGACGGCACCGACAACTTCGCGACCCGTTACCTGGTCAACGACGCGTGCGTGCTCCTCAACAAGCCCTACGTGTGGGGCTCGATCTACCGCTTCGACGGCCAGGCCTCCGTCTTCTGGTCGGAGCACGGTCCCTGCTACCGCTGCCTCTACCCGGAGCCCCCGCCCCCCGGCATGGTCCCCTCCTGCGCCGAGGGCGGCGTCCTGGGCGTGCTGTGCGCGTCCATCGGCTCCATCCAGGTCAACGAGGCGATCAAGCTCCTCGCCGGCATCGGTGAGCCGCTCGTCGGCCGCCTGATGATCTACGACGCCCTGGAGATGCAGTACCGCCAGGTCAAGGTCCGCAAGGACCCCGACTGCGCGGTCTGCGGCGAGAACCCGACCGTCACCGAACTCATCGACTACGAGGCCTTCTGCGGCGTCGTCTCCGAAGAGGCCCAGCAGGCCGCCGCCGGCTCGACTATCACTCCGAAGCAGCTCAAGGAGTGGATCGACGAGGGCGAGAACATTGAGATCATCGATGTTCGCGAGCCGAACGAGTACGAGATCGTCTCCATCCCCGGCGCCAAGCTGATCCCGAAGAACGAGTTCCTCATGGGCTCCGCCCTGGGAGGTCTCCCGCAGGACAGGAAGATCGTCCTGCACTGCAAGACGGGTGTCCGCAGTGCGGAAGTCCTGGCGGTCCTGAAGTCCGCGGGCTTCGCCGACGCGGTCCACGTCGGCGGCGGCGTCATCGGCTGGGTCAACCAGATCGAACCGGACAAGCCGGTCTACTGATCAACCCCAGGCCGACCGACAAGGCGGAACAGGCCCACGGCTCCGACCGGTTCAGGTGCCGTGGGCAGTCCGCCCCGGGTCCGTCAGGCGACGCAGTGGTGGTTTCTCCAACCCGCCGCGTAGCCGGAGCTGTAGCCCGCCCGGAAGGTATGTGAGCCGTGAACCCTGGGCACGTGCAGGTAGCAGCCGTAGTCCCCCGACCCGTCGTCGTAGCCCGCACGGAAGCCTTCCGCGGCTCTTCCAGATCGGCAAGGGCCCACAGCATTAGGCTGGTTGTGCCCTCAGGAGCAGACCTTGCCGTCCTTCGGCACCGTGCCGTGCAGCAGATACGCGTTCACCGTCGAGTCGACGCAGTCGCTGCCGTTGCCGTACGCCCCATGGCCCTCGCCCTTCCAGGTCAGTTCGACGCCCACGCCCCTGCCCAGTTCGTCGGCCATTCTGCGGGCGCCTTCGTAGGGAGTGGCCGGATCGCCGGTGTTGCCGACCAGCAGGATCGGCGCCGCACCGGGCGCGCTCACCTCCGGCGTGTCGAACTGGCCCGGTACCGGCCAGGCATGGCACCAGCCGGCCGTGTCCCATCCGAGGAAGTCCCCGAACACCGGGGAGATCCGCTCGAACTCCGGCAGCCGTCGTCTTGTCTCGGCGGGCGTCGGCCGTTGGCGGTCGTCCAGGCACGATATGGCCCGCTGGGAGTGGGACGTCGTGCCGTAGTGGCCCGAGGAGTCACGGTCGTCGTACGCGTCGGCGAGCGCCAGCAGCTCCGAACCGTCGCCCTTCTCCGCCGACTTCAGGGCACTGGTCAGCCGCGGCCAGCTCGACTCGCTGTACAGCGGCAGGATGATTCCGGTGGTCGCGAGCGTCTGGTTCAGCTTCCGCCCGGACGACGTCGGCAACGGCTCGGCGTCCAGCCGCTTCAGCAGGTCCGCGATCTTCCTCGAACCCCGCGCCGGGTCCTGCCCGGTGGACTTCAGATAGTCGTCCAGTGCCCGCTGGAAGCCGCGGGCCTGGTTCTGCGCGTGGCCCACTGTGCCGGCGGCCGGGTCGACCACGGCGTCGAGCACCAGCCGTCCCACCCGCTTCGGGAACAGATGGGCGTAGACGCCGCCCAGTTCGGTGCCGTAGGAGATGCCGAAGTAGTGCATCCTCTCGTCGCCGAGGACCTGGCGCATCAGGTCCATGTCGCGGGCGGTGTCGGTGGTCGACACATGGGCCAGCAGCGGGCCGGCGGCCTTCTGGCAGCCCTTGCCGAAGCCGGCGGCGTCCTGGAGGTACGCGTTCTCCTCGGCCGGGCTGTCCGGTGTGGTGTCCACGGCCTCGGCGGCCTCGGTCGCCCGGTCGTCACGGCAGCGGACACCCTCGCTCGCGCCGACCCCGCGCGGATCCCAGCTCACCAGGTCGTAACGCGCGTGGAGTGCGGAGACGGTCGCCGAGAAGTACGGCATCGTCGAGACTCCCGAGCCGCCGGGGCCACCGAAGTTGAACAGCATCGAGCCTATGCGGTCACCGCCGGTCGCCCGCGCGCGGATCAGGGCGAGGCCGATCGTCTCGCCGCCCGGCTCCGACCAGTCCAGCGGTGCCCTGAGCGTCGCGCACCGCCAGTCGTCGCCGGGTGCGGCGGAACGCCCGGTGGCGTTGCAGCGTCGCCAGTCCAGGTGCTGCGCGGTGAGTGAGGAGGGAAGGGCCGCCGGGGAGACCGGCGTGGAGGACCCCGGCGCAGGCGGGGCGGGCGAACCGGACCCCTTGCCCTCGTTCCCGCTTCGGCCGGACGAGCCGCCGCAGCCGGCCACCAGCAGCGCCACGGCCACCGCGACCGCCCCTCGCGGAAATCGCCTCATACGCACCCCCCTCACAGGCCCTTCGCGTCGTGCCGCGCCGGGCGTTCAGGCCATGGTAGGCGTCCCCGGCCCGGCCCGTGACAGCCTGTGGATAACCTTCTGACCTGCGGGTTCTGCGGTCTTCGGATCGCGTCGGGACGAGACCGGTCCCGTCAGGAGCAAACCCGTCCCGTCAGGAGCAGACCCGTTCCGTCAGGAGCAGGCCCGGTCCCGTCAGGAGCAGACCGTGCCGGCCTTCGGCACCTTCCCGTCCAGCAGGTAGCCGTTCACCGCGCTCTGCACGCACCTGTTCTTGCTGTCGTACGCGCCGTGCCCCTGGCCCTTGTACGTCAGCTCGACGGCGACGCCCTTGCCGAGCGCGTCGACCATCTTCTTCGCGCCCTCGTACGGGGTGGCCGGGTCGCCGGTGTTGCCGACGACGAGGATCGGTGCCGATCCGGGTGCGCTGACGTCCGGATGGTCGGCGGCACCGGGCACCGCCCAGTCGGTGCAGCCCACCATGCTCCAGGCCAGGTAGTGCCCGAACAGCGGGGAGGCGGCCCGGAACTCGGGCAGCTTCCGCTGGATGTACTCGGTGGAGTACCGCGGCTTCTCGTCGGAGCAGTTGATGGCGATGTTGGCCGCGGTGATGTTGCTGTACTCGCCGTTCTCGCTGCGGCCGTTCATCAGGTCGGACAGCAGCATGAGGGTCCTGCCGTCGCCGTCGTACGCCTCCTCCAGCCCTTCGGTGAGGTACTCCCAGAAGTCCTTCGAGTACAGGGATTGCGCGATGCCGTTGGTGGCGGCGGTCTGGGTCAGCCGGCGCGGGAAGATCCCGGTGATCGGCTTCTTCTCCAGGTCGGTCAGCAGCTTCGCGATGCGGTCCTTCACCTCCTGCTCGGTGTCCCCGACCGGACATTCCGTGGTCTTGGAGGTGCAGTCCTTCGCGAAGTTGTCGAGGGCGAGCTGGAAGCCCCGGGCCTGGCCGAGCGCACTCTGTTCGGGGTCCTGGGTGGGATCCACGACACCGTCGAGGACGGCCCGGCCGACGTTCCTCGGGTAGAGGTGGGCGTAGACGCCGCCGAGTTCCGTGCCGTAGGAGATGCCGAAGTAGTACAGCTTGCGGTCGCCGAGGACCTGGCGCATCAACTCCATGTCACGGGCCGCGTCCGTGGTGCGCACATGCGGAAGGACCTTCCTGGAGTTCTTCTCGCAGGCCGCGTTGAACTGCTGGGTGCGCTGCAGCAGCTCGGCGCGTTCGGCGCTGTCGTCCGGGGTCGCGTCCTGCTGGAAGTACGCGTCCAGCCGGGCGTCGCTCTCGCACTCCACCGGCGCGCTGCGGCCGACCCCGCGCGGGTCGAAGCTGACCAGGTCGTAGCGGGTGCGCAGGGCGGTGTAGTCCTCACCGAACGACGGCAGCGCGGTCACCCCACTGCCGCCCGGGCCGCCGAAGTTGAACACGAGCGAGCCGATCCGACTGCTCGCGGGGCCACTGGCCTCGGCCCGGATCAGGGCGATGCCGATCGTGTCGCCCTTGGGCCTGTCCCAGTCCAGGGGAGCCTTCATGGTGGCGCACTGCCACATGGTGCCGTTCGGCAACGGTGAGGGAGCGCCGCCGCCGCCCTCCGCCTCCGACGGGGCCGGACAGTCCTTCCAGTCCAGCTTCTGCGCCGTGAGATCCCCGTCCTCGGCGTGGCCGCCGCATCCGGCCAGTACGGCGGTGAGCAGCACGGCGGTCGTGGTCAGGGCGCCGGCGCGCAGCCGGAGAGGGTTCGCCATACTCCCATCCTGGGGGCGCGCACGCCGGGGCGCGCGGGGCGCGGGCCGTCCGGGGTACCGCACCACAGGGGCGGCGGCAGCCACCCGGCGGGGGCCTTACAGGGCTCCCTTGCGGCTGAGATGACTGAAGGCGAACCAGCCCGGCAGCACCGGCAGCCACAGGGTCAGCAGCCGGAACAGCAGGACGGCCGGGGCGGCGACCTCCTTGGGCAGACCCACGGCGATCAGACCGACGGTCAGCGTCGCCTCCACCGCGCCGACGCCACCGGGGGTCGGCGCCGCCGAGCCGAGCGCGTTGCCGGCGAGGAAGACGACGGCGACGCTGGCGATGCTCAGCGACACCGAGCCGTCACCGAAGGCCCGGATGGAGGCGTCCAGGCACATCACGAAGCAGGCGGTCAGCAGGAGCATGCCGCCGATGCCGGTGACGAGCTTCTGGGGCCGCTGGAGGACGTCGAGCATGCGGGGCACGACGCCGGCGAACAGCGACCTCACGCGCGTGACGACGAACTTCCGCAGGAACGGCACCGAGGTGACCACGAGGACCAGGACGGCCACGGTCAGCAGGCCAGCGATGACCGTGCGGGACGGCGACAACGACGGCGTCTTCTCGGTGCCCGTCAGATAGCCGAAGGACAGCAGCATCAGGATGTGACAGCCGAGCCCGAACAACTGGGAGGCGCCGACGCTCGCGACCGCGAGTCCCGGGCGTACACCGGCGCGTTGCAGGAAGCGCGTGTTGAGGGCCACGCCGCCGACCGCCGCCGGTGCCACGATCTTCACGAACGATCCGGCGACCTGCGCCGCCACCGTCCGCGGGAACGGCACCCGTTCCGGTACGAAGCCCAGCAGGGCCATCGCGGCGGCGACGTAACTGAGCGCGGAGAAGAGCACCGCGGCGGCCACCCAGCCCCACTGGGCCTGCGCGAACAGCGTGCCGAACTCGATGTGGGTGAGCTGCGTCAGCAGGTAGTACGCGCCGATCGCACCCGCGATGAAACTGATCAGCGTGCGCGGCCTGACCCGTTCCAGCCGGGCCGGCTCCACGGGCGCCTGCGGCCTGATGAGCAGCACCTGGTGCCGGATCTGGGTGAGCAGATCCTCCTCGCGGGCCTCGTCGAGGGCTTCGTCGATGGCCCGCTTCTCCGCGCGCTGCTCGGCGCGGACGGTCCTCTTGTCGGGCTTCTCCAGGGCGACCGCAGCCGTCTCGGACGCCTCCTCCGGGCGGGCCGGCTTGCTCTGCCGGGAGGCCTCGAGCACCGCCTCGCGTTCGCGCTGTGCCCGCTCGCGCGCCAGCCGGCGCAGCGTCGCGCGCGTGGAGCGCGTCAGCGCGATCGGTTGCAGCATCGGCAGACAGTCGGCGACCGCGTCCGGACCGAGCACGCCGACGGCGGAGGCCACCGCCCGCTGGGCGCCGACCCGCAGGCCGAGCGTGGTGACCAGTTGGGCGACGTCCATGCGCAGCAGCAGCTCGCCGGCCGCGATCTCGCCGCCGCGCAGCTCGGTGAGGATCACCCTGCCGGAACGATCCACCAGGATGGCCTCACCGGCCAGCCTGCGGTGCGCGATGCGCCGCGACTGGAGCGCCTGCACCTGGTGCCAGGTGTTGCGCAGCAGCTCGTCGGTGATGTCCTCGTCGGCCAGCGAGTCCAGCGTGCGCCCACCGGTGTGCTCGTAGACGAGCATGACCGCGTCGGGGCCGAGCTCGGAGGTGGCGATCAGCTTGGGCGCGTTGGCGCCCGCCGCGATCGCCGCGTAGGCCAGCAGCGCCTCCTGCTCCAGTGCCTGGCGCAGTGACTGGAGGCTGGAACGGGTGGCGAAGCCGCGCAGGGTCAGATTGCGCCACGCGCGGTAGAAGAAGCCCTGCGCCTGCTGCTCCCGGTCGACGACCGTGACGTCCAGCGGCGGGCCGTTCTCCAGGGTGACGAAGTAGCGCCGGCCCCGGTCGCCGTTCTCCGTCTCCACGGCCTCCTCACGGGCCGCGGAGACGGGATGGAAGCCGACGTGGGTGAGGCCCGCCATCAGTGTCTGCCCCGTCGGACGGACGTTGGGGGAGCCGACCGCGTACAGGGTGCCGTAGGCGATGGTCCAGCCGATCAGCACCGTGAGGATGATCGAGAACGGCGTCGTGTAGCCCGTGACCAGCATCGAGAACGCGTCCAGCATCAGCACGATCCACAGCACCGCGCGCCATCTGGGTCTGCGGGACATGCCGACGGCCGTCATATAGGCAATGACGGGGGCCAGATAGCCGTGCACCGGGTCGGTCAGGGCGTGGATGTCACCCGGCGAGGGCTGGGTCAGCGCCTCCTGGATGGAGTCGGGGGCGGCTCGGGCGACCCACAGGTCGGTGGCGAGGGTCACTCCGTGGGCGAGGACGGCCGCGAGGACACCGTCGGCGATGCGCAGCCCGTCCCGTTTGATCAGCCGTTCGATGGCGAAGGCGACCGGGACGAGGAGGATCGCGATGCTGGATCCCAGGCCCGCGATCTTGATGAGCAGGTCCGGGGCCTGCCCCGTGCCCTTGTTGATGTCCTGTTCGAGGCCCGAGGTGGTGCCGTGCGCGAACGCGGCGATCGAGAGGAGCACCGCGATGGCCAGCACGCCCACCAGGAGCCGTACGAGATCCGAGGGGCGGTGCACGCGCGCGGGGAGCAGCGGTTCGTCGCCCTCCACCTGCTCCGCGTGCGGGTCGTCGTCGGCACAGGCGCGGCGGTCACCGGGCACGTCCGCGCAGGCGTGCGCGCCGCCGTTCTCAGCGTCACCGGCGCCGGTGGCGTTCACGCGCACGCGCGGGCCGTCGCCGGCGGCAACAGCGGCGCCGTCCTGCCGCGCGCCAGCGATGTCGTCGCCGGAGGCTTCGGCCGCGGATCCGCCCGCGCATGCGGTGTCGTCCGGGCCATCGGCCTCGTGTCCGCCCGCGCGCGTGCCGTCGTCCGTGTGCGGACCGCTGTCCTCCCGCCGCGCGTCGGTGCCGCCCTCGTCCGCCTGGGCGGTGTCGGGGCGCGCGGAGGCGTCAGGGGTGCCCGCCGCTCCTTCGGGGTGCACGCCCTGCTCCTTCATGGTCTCTTCTTGGTCTCGTATCACCAGTCACCGCCCGCACGATGGTGGCATGCCCCACCGGCACACACGGGCATCAGGGTGCGCATGCGCGGGCGCACAGTCTGCCCGAAGGACCGCGTCGGGGCGAGAGGAGCGCTCCCCGCGGACCGCGCCGGGACGCCCGGGGAGTGCGGCAGGATGGGACGAATGAGCGAGCAGAGCCCGGCCGACGAGGCCCGCGAGGAGTACGCGGACGCACTGCCCGACTACGCCGAGCGGGTCCTCGAGGTCGCCGAGCGGATCCCGCCGGGCCGGGTCATGACGTACGGCGATGTCGCCGAGTGGCTCGAGGAGGGCGGCCCGCGCCAGGTCGGCCGGGTGATGGCCCTCTACGGAAGTGCTGTCCCGTGGTGGCGGGTCGTACGGTCCGACGGCGTGCTGCTGCCCGGTCACGAGCTGCGTGCGCTCGCGCACTACCGCGCGGAGGGCACGCCGCTGAAGCAGGCGGGCAGGAGCGCGGCGGGCCATGTGCCGAGGCTCGACATGCGGCGGGCCCGCTGGGACGGCGGCGCGGACGCGGAGGGTCACATCTGACAGCTTCGGCCATCGGCTGCCGGCAGGGGGGGCCTGTGGCCCGTACGGGTGACACGGGGGACGTCCGTGGCATGCCGTACGTTCGTGGGATGAGGGACGCACGTGGCCCGAGCGCCGCGAGGGAAGAATCGGAAGTTCTGCTTCCGTCCGGAGCGGCGGCGTAGCGTCGGCAGCACGTGTCCCCCTCATCCCGCGGTCACCGCCTCGCACGCGTGATCGCCCGCCCATCAGTACAACCACCAGGACCGGCCGAACACGTGAGCTCCTCTTCCTCCACCAGGCACCTGCCGCACCCCTCGGTGCGGCAGGGGAGCCGTGGCGCTTACCGACTGGTGCGTACGCCGCCGGCCACCGTGGCTCCCCCTCTCCTGGACGCGGCGCAGCGCGCAGTGGTTGACCACCGGAGCGGACCGCTGCTCGTCCTCGCCGGCCCCGGCACCGGCAAGACCACCACCCTGGTCGAGTCCGTGGCCGCGCGGATCGCCCGGGGCGCCGACCCCGAGCGGATCCTGGTACTGACGTTCAGCCGCAAGGCCGCCGTCGACCTGCGAGACCGCATGGCCCTGCGCATGGGCGCGGCCCGCGCGCCGAGGGCGACCACGTTCCACTCTTACTGCTACGCGCTGGTCCGCGCCCACCAGGACAGCGGCCGGTTCACCGACCCGCTGCGCCTGCTCTCCGGACCCGAGCAGGACGTCACCGTCCGCGAGCTGCTCGCCGGGCAGCCCGAGCTGGAGCGGCTCGGGCTGACCCATGTGCGCTGGCCCGACGAACTGCGCGCCTGCCTCACCACGCGCGGCTTCGCCGACGAGGTCCGTGCCGTCCTCGCCCGCAGCCGCGAGCTGGGTCTCGGCCCGGACGCCCTGGACGCCTTCGCGCGCCGCACCGGCCGCCCCGACTGGCGCGCGGCAGCCGCGTTCCTCGCCGACTACCTCGACACACTCGACCTCCAGGGCGTGCTCGACTACGCGGAACTGGTCCACCGGGCCGTCCTGCTCGCCCACCGCCCCGACACCGCCGCGCGGCTCGCCGCCCAGTACGACGCCGTGTACGTCGACGAGTACCAGGACACCGATCCCGCCCAGGTGCGGCTCCTGCACGCCCTGGCCGGCGGCGGGCGGACCCTGGTCGCGTTCGGCGACCCCGACCAGTCGATCTACGCCTTCCGCGGCGCCGACGTGAACGGCATCCTCGACTTCCCGGCCGCCTTCACCCGCGCGGACGGCCGCCCCGCCCCCGTCCAGGTGCTGCGCACCTCCCGCCGCTCCGGCGCCGCGCTGCTGGCCGCGACCCGCCTGATCACCCAGCGGATGCCGCTGCCCCGGTTGCCCGCCGACAAGGTCCGCGCCCACCGGGAACCGGCCGCGGTGCGGGACGGCGGCCGGGTCGAGGTCTACACCTACCCGACGCCCGGCACCGAACTGGACAACATCGCGGACATCCTGCGCCGCGCGCATCTGGAGGACGGTCTCCCCTGGAGCGACATGGCCGTCCTGGTACGTGCCGGATCGCGCTCCCTGCCGACCCTGCGCCGCGCCCTCACCTCGGCCGGCGTCCCGCTGGACATCGACGGCGACGACCTGCCCCTGCGGCACGAGCCGGCGGTGGCACCGCTGCTCACGGCCCTGCGCGCGGTCGCCACGGCGGAGACCCGACGCCGTGAGGAGGACCCCACCGCACCGGCCCCGGCGCGGCCCGCCGAGCCCCCCACGGACGAGGAACCCGTCACCGCACCCGAGCTGTCGGCGGCCGAGCCGGTGGCGACGGCCGATGACGGTGAGCAGTCCGCCGGGCACACGGCCGTCGAGGATGCGCCGACACCGGCCCCGGACACCTGCTGGCTCGACACCGAGACCGCCCTCACCCTGCTCGCCTCCCCCCTCGCCGGCATGGACGCCGCCGACCTGCGCCGCCTCGGGCGTGCCCTGCGTGAGGAGGAGCGGGCCGCCGGCAACCCGCTGCCGCCGCCGTCCGACGAGCTGCTCACGCGGGCACTCGCCGAGCCGGAGCGCCTGGTGGTGCACGACCCGGCGTACGCCCGCGGGGCGCAGCGCCTCGGCGCGCTGCTCCACAAGGCCCGCGAGCGCCTCGCGGGCGGCGGTACGGCCGAGGAAGCGCTGTGGGACCTGTGGGAGGGCACGCCGTGGCCCGCGCGCCTGGAGCGGGCCGCCCGGCGCGGTGGCGCGGCCGGCCGCAACGCCGACCGGGACCTGGACGCCGTGTGCGCGCTGTTCGCCACCGCCGCGCGCGCGGAGGAGCGCACCGGCGGCCGTGGCGCCCTGAACTTCCTGGCCGAGATCGAGGCCGAGGACATCGCCGCCGACACGCTCACCCGCCGCGCGGTACGCCCCGACGCCGTCCGCCTGATGACCGCGCACCGCTCCAAGGGCCTGGAGTGGCGGCTGGTCGTCGTCGCCGGCGTCCAGGAGGGCCTGTGGCCCGACCTGCGCCGCCGCGGCTCGCTGCTGGAGGCCGACCGCATCGGCCGCGACGGACTCGCCGAGCCGCTCACCCCGGGCGCGCTGCTCGCCGAGGAGCGCCGCCTGTTCTACGTCGCCGCCACGCGCGCGCGTGAACGGCTCGTCGTCACCGCCGTGAACGCGCCGGCCGACGACGGTGACCAGCCCTCCCGGTTCCTGACCGAACTGGGTGTCGAGCCCAAGGACGTCACCGGCCGCCCCCGGCGCCCGCTGGCCGTCGCCGCGCTCGTCGCCGAGCTGCGCGCCACCACGGTCGACCCGCGCGCGTCCGCCACGCTGCGGGAAGCCGCCGCCCGCCGGCTGGCCCGGCTGGCCGCGCTCGCCGACGAGGACGGCCGCCCGCTGGTGCCGTCCGCACACCCCTACCGCTGGTGGGGCATGTTCGAGCCGACCGAGAGCAAGGTGCCGCTGCGCGACCGCGACCAGCCCGTCGTGCTCTCCGGCAGCGCCCTCGACCAGCTCGCCAACACCTGCGCACTCCAGTGGTTCCTGGGCCGCGAGGTGAAGGCCGACGCGCCCGCGACCACCGCACAGGGCTTCGGCAACGTCGTTCACGTCCTCGCCGACGAGGTCGCCTCCGGTCGTACCCCGGCCGACCTCGACGTCCTCATGGAACGCCTGGACTCCGTGTGGAACGCGCTCGCCTTCGACGCGCCCTGGAAGTCGCAGCAGGAGAAGGACAACGCGCGCGTGGCGCTCGAACGCTTCCTGAACTGGCACGTCCTGGCCCGCGCCGGCCGCACCGCCGTGGCCAGCGAGCAGGACTTCGACGTCACCCTCGGAGCGGGCGACTACGAGGTCCGCATCCGTGGCCAGATGGACCGCGTCGAAACCGACGGCGACGGCCGGGCCTACGTGGTCGACTTCAAAACCGGCAAAAACGCACCCACCGCGCGCGAGGTGGAGCACCACCCGCAGCTCGCCGTCTACCAGCTCGCCGTCCGCGAAGGCGCCGTCGACGCGGCCTTCGACGGGGCCCGCCCCGAACCGGGCGGCGCGGAACTGGTCCATCTCAGGCAGGGCGCCGCCAAGCGTGACGGGGGAGACGGCCTGCCCCGGGTGCAGGGTCAGGAACCGCTGGCGGGGGAGTGGGTCGGCGAGCTGCTGGCGACCGCCGCCGGCAAGGTCCTCGACGAGCGGTTCACACCGAGCACCGGCCAGCACTGCACGCACTGCGCCTTCCGCGCCTCGTGCAGCGCCCGTCCCGAGGGGCGCCACGTGGTGGAGTGAGCGGCGGCCCGGGCGGGGGCGAACACGGCGGCCGGGCGGGGGTGACGCACAGCACTCCGCGTGCTGACCTGCCCTTTCTCGCCCCCGGCGGTCGATTCGTCCTCGACTGTCAGTGGCCGCCGCTAGCCTCTTTCGACATGCCAGCCCGTATCACCGACCCCGAGCAGCTCAAGCAGCTCCTCGGCATCCCGTTCACCCCGGAGCAGATGGCCTGCATCACCGCGCCGCCCGCCCCGCAGGTGATCGTGGCCGGCGCCGGGTCCGGCAAGACCACCGTGATGGCGGCCCGCGTGGTCTGGCTGGTCGGCACGGGGCAGGTCGCCCCCGAACAGGTCCTCGGCCTGACCTTCACCAACAAGGCCGCCGGCGAGCTGGCCGAACGCGTCCGCAAGGCGCTGATCGCGGCCGGCGTCACCGACCCGGACGTCATCGACCCGGACGACCCGCCGGGCGAGCCGGTCATCTCGACGTACCACGCCTTCGCGGGCCGCCTGCTCACCGATCACGGCCTGCGCATCGGCCTGGAGCCCACCTCCCGCCTCCTCGCCGACGCCACCCGCTACCAGCTCGCCGCGCGCGTGCTGCGCGAGGCGCCCGGCCCCTACCCGGCGCTGACCCGCTCCTTCGCCGACCTGGTCAGCGATCTGCTCACCCTCGACTCCGAGCTGGCCGAACACCTCGTCGACCCGGAGAGGGCGCGCGCCTGGGACGCCGATCTGCTGCGCGCCCTGGACGGCGCCAAGCTCACCAACGCCGACCTGCGCAAGGTCCCCGACACGGCCGCGGCCCGCCGGGAACTCGCCGACCTCGTCCGGCGCTACCGAGCCGCCAAGCGCGAGCGTGACCTGCTCGACTTCGGCGACCAGATCGCCCTGTCGGCCCGCCTCGCCGGCATCCCCGGGGTGGGCCGCCTGCTGCGCGAGGAGTTCCGCGTCGTGCTCCTGGACGAGTACCAGGACACCTCCGTCGCCCAGCGCGTCCTGCTGGCGGGCCTCTTCGGCGGCGGCACCGGCCACCCGGTGACCGCGGTCGGCGACCCCTGCCAGGCCATCTACGGCTGGCGCGGCGCCTCCGTCGCCAACCTGGACGACTTCCCCGAACACTTCGCCCACGCCGACGGGCGGCCCGCCACCCGGCAGGCGCTCAGCGAGAACCGCCGCAGCGGCGGGCACCTCCTCGACCTCGCCAACGACCTCGCCGAGCCACTGCGCGCCCTGCACGCGGGCGTGGAGGCACTCCGCCCGGCCCCCGGCGCCGAGTACGACGGCACGGTCCGCTGCGCCCTGCTGCCCACGCACGCCGAGGAGATCGACTGGATCGCCGACTCCCTCGCCCACCTCGTCCGCACCGGCACGCCTCCCGGTGAGATCGCCGTACTGTGCCGGACCGCGACCGACTTCGCCGAGATCCAGGGCGCCCTCGTCGCCCGTGACATCCCCGTCGAGGTGGTCGGGCTGTCCGGGCTGCTGCACCTGCCCGAGATCGCCGACCTCGTCGCCGTCTGCGAGGTCCTCCAGGACCCCGGCGCCAACGCCTCCCTGGTGCGCCTGCTGACCGGGCCGCGCTGGCGCATCGGCCCCCGCGACCTCGCCCTGCTGGGCCGCCGCGCCCGCCTGCTGGTCGCTCACGCGCGCGTGGAAGGCGCCGACGACCCCGACCGCCGGCTCGCCGCCGCCGTGGAGGGTATCGACCCGGCCGAGGTGATATCGCTCGCGGACGCCCTGGACACCTTCCTCGAGACGCCGGCGGCCGGTGCCTTCGGCGAGCGTGCCGACGACGGGCTGCCGTTCTCGCCGGACGCGCGCGTGCGCTTCGCCCGGCTGGCCACCGAACTGCGCGACCTGCGCCGCTCGCTGTCCGACCCGCTGATGGACGTCCTGCACCGCGTGCTGGCCGTCACCGGCCTGGAGGTGGAGCTGTCCGCGTCCCCGCACGCGCTGGCCGCCCGCCGCCGCGAGACCCTGTCCAACTTCCTGGACATCGCCGCCTCCTTCGCCGCGAGCGACGGCGAGGCCACCCTCCTCGCCTTCCTGGGCTTCCTGCGCACCGCCGCCCAGTACGAGAAGGGCCTGGACAACGCCCTGCCCGGCGGCGAGAACACCGTCAAGGTGCTCACCGCGCACAAGTCCAAGGGCCTGGAGTGGGACGTCGTGGCCGTCCCCGGACTGGTGACCGGTACCTTCCCCAGCGCCCAGGGCCGGGAGAAGTGGACCGCCCAGGCCAAGGTGCTCCCGCACGCGCTGCGCGGCGACCGCGACACCCTGCCCGACATCGACTCCTGGGACTCCCGGGGCATGAAGGCCTTCCACGAGGCCATGAAGGACCACCAGCACACCGAGGAACTCCGCCTCGGCTACGTCACCTTCACGCGCCCCCGTTCCCTCCTGCTCGGTTCCGGCCACTGGTGGGGGCCGAGCCAGAAGAAGCCGCGCGGCCCGTCCGTCTTCCTCCAGGCCCTGTACGACCACTGCGCCGCCGGACACGGCGAGATCGAGGCGTGGGCGGACGAGCCCGCCGAGGGCGAGGAGAACCCGGCCCTGCACGCGGCCACCGCCGACCAGGTGTGGCCGCTCCCGCTCGACGCCGGCGCCCTGGCCCGCCGCCGAGCCGCCGCCGAGACCGTCCTGGCCCACCTGGACACCCTCGCCGCCGAGCCCGCGAGCCGCCGGCCGGCCCCGCACGATCCCGCGGACGCCGAGGACCCCGACTGGCCCGCCCCACCGGCCGACCCGCACGGCGAGGAACCCGGCGGCGGGCACCGGTCCGACGAAGAGCCCTACGGCCGAGGCGGAGCGCCCTACGAGCAGGAGCCCTACGAGCAAGGGCCGTACGAGCAGGAGCCCTACGAGGAAGGGCCCTGCGACGAAGAGCCGTACGAGGGTGCCCTGGGCGATGCGGCCTTCCCCCCTGAGGACGACTTCCTCCACGAGCCGGACTTCCCGTACGACGTATCCGTCCCGGACGAACCCGTCCCCGGCCAGGCCTCCTCGGCCGGCACCGGCTGGGACTCCTGGAGCGCCGAGCGGCCGACGGTGCCGCACCAGGCGTCCGCCCCGCCGGACCACCCCCGCGCGCGCCTGCGTGAGTCGCCGCGCGCCGCGTCGCTCACGCCGGAGGAGGCCCGCACCATCGCCTCCTGGGACCGCGACCTGGACGCACTCGCCGGAGAGCTTCTGCGCGCCCGGCAGGCCGTCACGGACGTCCCCCTGCCCGCCACGCTCACCGCCACCCAGTTGCTGCGGCTCGCCGAGGACCCGGACGGGCTCGCACAGGAGCTCGCGCGCCCCATGCCGCGCCCCCCGCAACCGGCCGCGCGCCGGGGCACCCGGTTCCACGCCCGGGTGGAAGCCCGCTTCGAGGAGCTGACGCTGCCCCTGCTGGAACCGGAGGAGCTGCCCGGCAGCGACGCCGAGATCGCCGACGAACGCGACCTCGAAGCCCTGAAGGAGGCCTTCGAACGCACCGGGTACGCCCGGCGCACCCCCTACCGGGTCGAGGCGCCCTTCCAGCTCACCCTGGCCGGCCGCGTCGTGCGGGGCCGCATCGACGCCGTCTACAAGAACGGCGAAGGCGAAGGGACGACGTACGAGATCGTGGACTGGAAGACCAGCCGCACCCGTACCGCCGACCCGCTACAGCTCGCCGTCTACCGGCTCGCCTGGGCCGAGCAGCAGGGCGTGCCGCCCGAGTCCGTCACGGCGGCCTTCCTGTACGTGCGCGGCGGCGAGGTCGTACGCCCCGAGGGCCTGCCGGACCGGGCCGCGCTGGAGCGGCTGCTCACCGGGGAGACGGAGAGCACACCGTAGGCGAGCTGAGTGTGACGAACCCCCGCCGACGATGTCGGTGCGGGCGGATAGGCTCGTGAGCATGAGCCAGACCCCGGACAGCGCCGTCCGCGCGTACATCGAGCAGCAGCGCGTCGCCTTCCTCGACGACCTCACCGCATGGCTGCGCATCCCCTCCGTGTCGGCCCAGCCCGATCACGCGCCCGACGTACGGCTCAGCGCCGACTGGCTCGCCGCCAAGCTCCTGGAGACCGGCTTCCCGACCGCCGAGGTCTGGCAGACCCCGGGCGCGCCGGCCGTCTTCGCCGAGTGGCCCTCGGACGACCCGGAAGCGCCCACGGTCCTCGTCTACGGCCACCACGACGTGCAGCCCGCCGCCCGCGAGGACGGCTGGGACAGCGACCCCTTCGAGCCGGTCGTCCGCGGAAACCGCCTCTACGCGCGCGGGGCCGCCGACGACAAGGGCCAGGTGTTCTTCCACACACTCGGTGTCCGCGCCCATCTCGCCGCCACCGGCCGCACCGCCCCCGCCGTCCACCTCAAGCTGCTCATCGAGGGCGAGGAGGAGTCCGGCTCCCCGCACTTCCGGGCGCTGGTGGAGGAGCGGGCCGGGCGGCTCGCCGCCGACGCCGTGATCGTCTCCGACACCGGCATGTGGTCGGAGGACACCCCGACCGTCTGCACCGGAATGCGCGGCCTCGCCGAGTGCGAGATCCGGCTGTACGGCCCCGACCAGGACATCCACTCCGGCTCCTTCGGCGGTGCCGTGCCCAACCCGGCCACCGCCGCCGCCCGCCTGGTCGCCGCCCTCCACGACGAGCACGCGCGCGTGGCGATACCCGGCTTCTACGACGGCATGGTGGAACTGACCGACCGCGAGCGCGAACTCTTCGCCGAGCTGCCCTTCGACGAGGAGCGCTGGCTGCGCACCGCCAGGTCCCACGCGGCTCACGGCGAGGCCGGTCACACCACCCTGGAGCGCATCTGGGCCCGCCCGACCGCGGAGGTCAACGGCATCGGCGGCGGCTACCAGGGCCCCGGCAGCAAGACGATCATCCCATCCGCGGCCATGGTGAAGCTGTCCTTCCGGCTGGTCGCCGGCCAGGATCCCGGCCGCATCGAGAAGATCGTCCGGGACTGGGCCGCCGGACAGGTGCCCGCCGGGATCCGGTGCGAGATCGAGTTCGGCTCGGGCACACGCCCGTGCCTGACCCCGCTCGGCCACCCCGCGCTGCGGTCCCTGGCCCGTGCCATGGGCCGCGCCTTCCAGCAACCGGTCCGCTTCACCCGCGAGGGCGGCTCCGGGCCCGCCGCCGACCTCCAGGAAGTCCTCGGCGCCCCCGTGCTCTTCCTGGGCATCTCCGTCCCCTCCGACGGCTGGCACGCACCCAACGAGAAGGTGGAGCTGGACCTTCTCCTCAAAGGCGTCGAGACCAGCGCGTACCTGTGGGGTGACCTCGCCGAGAACTGGCGTCCCGCACCCTGACCGGCCGGGGCCGCACGGCAGGCCACCGCGTGCGGGGCACACTGGAAGGACTGCCCCGCCCGCCCCGCCCGCGCCCGGCCCGGTGCCCTCCGCCCTACGTCCCGCCGAACCGCCCGCCGAACGAACCGCTGCTGCTCTGGGGGAGTGGAACCACCCGTGACCACCTGGACCGACCACACAGCCGACCGACCCATCTCGCTGACCGCCCCGAGCGGCATCGACCGCGCCGCCCACCACCGGCTGGACGAGGCCTGGCTCGCGGCGGCGTGGAGCCACCCCACGACCCGGTGTTTCGTGGTCTCCGGCGGCCAGGTACTCATCGACGAGACCCCGGACGGCCGGACCGAACTCGTCATGACGCCCTCCTTCGAGGCGCCGCTCACCGAGGCGCACCGCTACTTCCTGGGCAACGACGAGGACGGCGTCAGCTACTTCGCCCTCCAGAAGGACGCGCTGCCCGGCCGCATCGACCAGTCGGCGCGCCCCGCGGGGCTGCGCGCGAGGCCGGCCTGCTGCTGTCGCCGCGGGACGCCGGGCTCATGGTGCACGCGGTCGGCCTGGAGAACTGGCAGCGCACCCACCGCTTCTGCTCCCGCTGCGGTGAGCGCACGGTCATCGCAGCCGCCGGCCACATCCGGCGCTGCCAGGCCTGTGGTGCCGAGCACTACCCGCGCACCGACCCCGCCGTGATCATGGCCGTGATCGACGAGGACGACCGCATACTGCTCGGCCGCCAGGTCCACTGGCCCGAGGGCCGCTTCTCCACGCTCGCCGGCTTCGTCGAGCCCGGTGAGTCGATCGAGCAGAGACGGTACGCCGTGAGGTGTTCGAGGAGGCCGGCATCACCGTCGGCCCGGTCGAGTACGTCGCCAGCCAGCCCTGGCCGTTCCCGTCCAGCCTGATGCTCGGCTTCATGGCCCGCGCCACGTCCACCGAGATCGAGGTGGACGGGGACGAGATCCACGAGGCCCGCTGGTTCTCCCGCGAGGAGCTGCACGCGGCCTTCGAGTCCGGCGAGGTGCTGCCGCCCTACGGCATCTCGATCGCGGCCCGCCTGATCGAGATGTGGTACGGCAGGCCCCTGCCGACGCGCGGCTTCGTCTGAGCCGCGCCACCCGGTGAGGGACGACACACGACAGGGCGGCCCCGGAGCGATCGGGGCCGCCCTGTCGGGCGTGCCGGGCGTTCCACCGACGCACCCCGGCGGAAGACCGCCCCCGCGTTCACCATGCCTCCGACCAGCGCCTCGCAGTCCGCGTCGTCCTCGGCCGTCATGTCGATCACGCTACCGCCAAGCCGCCTCATACGGGCTGGGCATACGAAACCCCCGATCCGGCGCCAGGCCGGTCGGGGGTCGTGTGCGTCAGGTGAGTCAGACGCCAAGCGCCTGCTTCACCTGGGCAAGGCTCGGGTTCGTCATGACGACCTCGGAGCCGCCCTGTGCGGGAACCACCAGAACCGTCGGGACCGTCTGGTTGCCGCCGTTCGCCTTCTCCACGAAAGCGGCGGACTTGGGGTCCTGCTCGATGTTGATCTCGCTGTACGCGATGCCCTCGCGGTCCATCTGGCTCTTCAGCCGCCGGCAGTAACCGCACCACGTCGTGCTGTACATCGTCACAGTGCCCTGCATGTCTCGCGCTCCTCAGGCCGCTCGGAAAACGTCGTCGGGAGGGAGAACGCACCGGCCCGGGCCGCCATTCCCGCCCGGGTACGCGCGCCTACCGCACGGATACAAGCACAGAACCCGTCCGCCGCTTCCGTCGTCCTCCGTCCCACGCGTCGCGCGTCCACCGCCGGTGAGGCCCGCCACACCCGGCCGCGCCGGCCGCACAGCCCGCCGCGCCCCCGGCCGTGCCGACTGCCAGGCCCGCAGCCCCGGGACACCCGCGATGACGCCTGCGTATCAGTACGACTGCCTGCCCACGCCTGTGGACAACCGGCACAGCCGTCCCGGGCGACCTGGCAGCATGGCGGTGTGACAGCAGCAACGCACTCCACCTTTTTCCCGCAGGTACCGGACTCGGCCGACGCGGTGCTCGAAGGGCTCGACCCCGAGCAGCGGGAGGTCGCCATGGCCCTGCACGGACCGGTGTGCGTGCTGGCCGGGGCGGGCACGGGCAAGACCCGCGCGATCACCCACCGCATCGCCTACGGGGTGCGCGCCGGCATCCTGCCGCCGTCCAGCGTGCTCGCCGTCACCTTCACCAACCGCGCCGCCGGAGAGATGCGCGGCCGGCTGCGCCAGCTCGGCGCCCAGGGGGTCCAGGCCCGCACCTTCCACTCCGCCGCCCTGCGTCAGCTCCAGTACTTCTGGCCGAAAGCGATCGGTGGTTCCCTGCCGCGGCTCGTCGACCGCAAGGTCCAGCTCGTCGCCGACGCGGCCGCCGCCCTGGGCACCCGGCTCGACCGGAACGAGCTGCGGGACGTGACCGGCGAGATCGAATGGTCGAAGGTCACCCAGACCGTGCCCACCGACTATCCGTACGCGGCTGCCAAGGCCGGCCGCGAGGCCCCCCGCGACCCCGCCGAGATCGCCCACCTCTACGCGGCCTACGAGGACCTCAAACGCGACCGCTCGCTGATCGACTTCGAGGACGTCCTGCTGCTGACGGTCGCCGTCCTCCAGGACCGTCGCGACATCGCCGAACAGGTCCGCGCGCAGTACCAGCACTTCGTCGTGGACGAGTACCAGGACGTCAGCCCCCTCCAGCAGCGGCTGCTGGACCTGTGGCTCGGCGACCGCGACAACCTGTGCGTCGTCGGCGACGCCAGTCAGACGATCTACTCGTTCACAGGTGCAACGCCCGACCACCTCCTCGACTTCCGCACCCGGCACCCCGGCGCCACCGTCGTGAAACTGGTCCGCGACTACCGCTCCACCCCCCAGGTGGTCCGCCTCGCCAACGGCCTGCTCGCCCAGGCCCGCGGTCGCGCCGCCGACCACCGGCTGGAACTCGTCTCCCAGCGCCCCCCGGGACCCGAGCCCGTCCACACCGAGTACACGGACGAGCCCGCCGAGGCCGAGGGCGCCGCCCGCCGCATCCGCGAGCTGATCGACGCGGGCGTCCCGGCCGCCGAGATCGCCGTCCTGTTCCGCACGAACTCCCAGTCCGAGACCTACGAACAGGCTCTCGCCGACGCCGGCGTCCCCTACCAGCTACGCGGCGCCGAGCGTTTCTTCGACCGGCCCGAGGTGCGCAAGGCCGGCATCGCGCTGCGCGGCGCGGCCCGCTTCGGCGGCAACGACTCCCTCCTGGACGATGTCGTGGACCTGCCCTCCCAGGTGCGCGCCGTCCTCTCGGGCGAGGGCTGGAGCAGCGAGCCCCCGGCCGGCTCCGGCGCCGTCAGGGAGCGCTGGGAATCCCTGGCCGCCCTGGTCAGCCTCGCCCACGACCTCGCCGCCGCCAGACCGGGCGCCGCCCTCGCCGACTTCGTCGCGGAACTGGACGAGCGGGCGAACGCCCAGCACGCCCCGACCGTCCAGGGCGTCACCCTCGCCTCCCTGCACGCCGCCAAGGGCCTGGAGTGGGATGTCGTCTTCCTGGTCGGCGTCGCCGAGGGCATGCTCCCCATCACCTACGCCAGAACCGACGAGCAGGTAGAGGAGGAACGCCGCCTCCTCTACGTCGGCGTCACCCGCGCCCGGGAGCGGCTCCACATCTCCTGGTCTCTGTCCCGCTCACCCGGTGGACGCCCCCACCGCAGACCGAGCCGCTTCCTCGACGGGCTGCGCCCCGGCACCACCGCCACCGTCGGCCCCGCGGGCACCGGTGCCGGCGGAAGTGTCGAGCGGGGAGCCGGAGGCGGCGCCGCCCCGGTTCAGCGCCGCGCCCAGCGCACCCCGGCCCGCTGCCGGGTCTGCGGCCGCACACTCACCGACGCCGGCGAGATGAAGCTGATGCGCTGCGAGGACTGTCCCTCGGACATGGACGAGGGGCTCTACGAGCGGCTCCGGGAATGGCGCGCCGTCCAGGCCGGGCGCAGCGGGCAGCCGGACTTCTGCGTCTTCACCGACCGGACCCTGATGGCCATCGCCGAGGCATGCCCGAAGAGCCCGGCCGAGCTGTCCCGCATCCCCGGCGTCCTCAGCCGCAAGCTGCGCAGCTACGGGGCCGATGTTCTGGCGATCTGCGCAGGCCAGGAGCCCGGCGAGGGCGGTCCGGACGACTGATGCGAACTCGTCGGAAAAATAGTTTGCACATGCCCCGGCAATCCCCATAGGTTCTAGGCACGGAAACCGCGGCCTTTTCGAAGGCGCCGGCTCCGTGCTGTACTTGCATACCCCAACGGACTGGTTCATCCCAGTCCCAGAGACGCCGAGAGGAGGCGAGTCGAAGTGATCAGCATCAACATCAGCACCACCGTCAGCGCGGCCAAACTGACCGATCGCTCGGCCGTCTCCACGTGCATGCTCGGCGCCTCGGACCAGGGCACCGGTCTGTCCGGCATCCGTGCCGCGCGTCCGGCGTCCTCCTCTGCCCTCACGGGACTTCCCGTCCGTGAGCGCAATGAGCGACCGACCAAGGCACTGGAAGCGGTAACGGCACAGGCGCATGCCTATGCCTTTGCGGCGGCCGGTGCCGGACTGCGGAAGCAGACGAAGCAGTACCACCTGATGTGGGCCTTCCGTGGGCCAGAACCCTGGAGTGATCCAGCCTGATCGTCGATCAGGCCGGCGCCTTCAGGGCCGCGGAACCCCATCAGGGATCCGCGGCCCTTCTGTTTGCCCCGAACGGGGAGGACGGAGCGAAGGGGCCTCGGGGCAAGGAAAGAACCCGGTACCCAGCCGACACCCGGTCAACAGGCCGGACCGACCAGACGAGGAAGACCAATCGTGCAACTCGAAGCGCACGCCCCGTCCGTACCGCCTTCGCAAACGATCCCCCCGCCCGGCCTCACGGAGGACTCCGCCTTGATCCCCCTCACCGCGCTCACCGCGCTCGACGACGCCATCGAGAACCTCGGCGTACCCGTTCCCTGCCGTTCGTACGACCCGGAGGTCTTCTTCGCCGAGTCGCCGGCCGATGTCGAGTACGCCAAGTCCCTCTGCCGCACCTGCCCGCTGATGGAGGCCTGCCTCGCCGGCGCCAAGGAGCGGCGTGAGCCCTGGGGCGTCTGGGGTGGCGAGCTGTTCGTCCAGGGCGTCGTCGTCGCCCGGAAGCGCCCGCGTGGCCGCCCGCGGAAGAACCCGGTCACAGCATGAACATCGCAGGAACGATCGACCGTCCCCTCACGCACGACCCCAAGAAGCAGGCCCCGATGAAGCCGTCCACCAGCGAGCGCACAGGCTCCGCGACCCCAGACTTCACCACCACCGGCGCGACCGAAGCGCGCCAGAACAGGAACCGCGAGATGCAACTCATGCAAGAAGCCCTGGCTCGTGCGCATATGCACGAGCGGCTTCATGACGCCGCACAGGAACGCCGGGCCATCCGCCTGGCCACCGCCAGGCGGATGCAGCGCCGGGCCGAGCGCGCCTCGATGCGCGCCCGCCGCGCGCTCGCCATGGCCGTCATGCAGTAACGAGCACAGCTCCAGAAGCGGCGGCCTCCCGGTGCGGGGAGGCGAAGCCTTCCCGCGGGGGCCGGTCCGGCCGAACGGACCGGCCCCCGCGGTGCGCTCCGCACGGCGTCGTCCCGGTAGCGGGGTTATCGTCGCCGGGTGACGAGTCTTCCCGGAGCAAGTGATCAGGGCGGCTCCATCGCGGAGCGCAGCCCCCTCGTGTGCGCCCGCTGCGGCATCCCGTCCGACGGCCCCCAGCCGGCGACCTGGACCTGCTCCGTGGAGAACGGCGTCCGGCAGTACTTCTGCGACGCCTGCTCCCGCGAGAACCTGCGGGCCATCGAGGGACGGCTGGACTCGGCCTGGTGGTGACCAGACGCGCAGGAGCCGTACGGGCGCGCGCGGGAGCCGTACGGGGGTGAGCATGCCGGCGCCGACGAGACCGACCACACTCGTCGGCCCGGCCGAGCCCCGCCACGCCCGGCCCGACCCAGCCCCTGCCCCGACGCCGTGTGACGGGGTGCGTCAGCGCGGGACCGGGGTCCGGGGGTTCGTGCCGAGGCCGATGGGCTCGGGGCTCACGCCCCGGCTGCCGGCTTCTCCTCCTCGGACGGGTCGTCGGCCACGAAGCCCGGCAGCCACTCCACCAGTTCCTGCCGCAGCCGTACCGTGGCGCCCAGTTGGCACAGCACGCCGATCGTGCTCAGGGTCACCCGGTGTATCAGCAGATAGGCCGGCGGCAGGTTGAGCTGCTTGCCGAGCTGGTAGGCCGGGGAGCGCGGGTCGGCGATGCGCGCGGCCTGGCCGCGCATCCACGAGCGGGTGAAGGTGAACGCATCGACCCGGGCCGGTTCGATGATCGGCAGCAGGTAGTCGAGGACCGCGTCGGGGTCCAGGTCTATGGTCTCCTTCACGAACCCTTCCGCGCGCAGCAGTTCGTAGACCGACTCGGCGTCGCCGTCCAGCGTGAACCGCAACGAGACCCCGATCGTCAGCGGCAGACCACCGGGGAGCCGGTCGACCGTGCCGAAGTCCAGGACCCCGAGGCGCCAGTCGTCCTCGCCTGCGGGGCCGCCGGGCAGCAGCCGGAAGTTGCCGGGGTGCGGGTCGGCGTGCAGCAGCCCGGTGCGGGCCGGACCGGAGAACAGGAAGCGGGCCAGGAGCTGGCCGGCCCGGTCGCGCTGCTCCGGGGTGCCGTCCGTGATGATCTCCGACAGGGGGATGCCGTCGATCCACTCGGTCACCAGGACCTGCTCGCACTGGTGCACCACCGCAGGGACCACCACGTCCGGGTCGTCCGCGAACTCCTCGGCGTGCGCGGTCTGGGCCTGGGCCTCCAGCCCGTAGTCCAGTTCCTCGGAGACGCGGTCCCTCAGCTCCGCGATCAGCGGCTTGATGTCCATGCCCGGGATGAGCGGGCCCAGCAGCCGGGCGAAACGGCTGAGCTGCCCCAGGTCGGACAGCAGGGCCTCGCCGGCGCCGGGGTACTGCACCTTGACCGCGACCTCGCGGCCGTCGTGCCACACCGCCCGGTGCACCTGCCCGATGGACGCCGCGGCGGCGGGCTTGTCCTCGAACTCCTCGAACAGGTCGCGCCAGTCCGGTCCCAGCCGCTCCTGGAGCACCGCGTGCACCGTGCGGGTCGGCATCGGCGGCGCGGCCTCCTGGAGCTTGGTGAGGGCCGTGCGGTAGGGGCCGGCGATCTCCTCGGGCAGCGCCGACTCGAAGACGGACATGGCCTGCCCGAACTTCATGGCGCCGCCCTTCAGCTCACCGAGCACCTTGAAGAGCTGGTCCGCCGTCCGCTGCTGCAGCTCACGGCCGACGATCTCCGCGGACTCGCCCACGATCCGTTTGCCCAGCCCCCAGGTCGCCCGGCCGGCGAAGCCGAGCGGGAGCGCGGCGAGCTTGGCGGTCCGGGTGACCGCCTTGCGGGGAAGATCAGACATGCGCCCTCCAGGTCCCAGTCGGCCGCGCCGCGCCTGCCACGCGTCGGTGTTCCGTCGACGGCCGTTGCACCGCCATTGTCGCGCGTGGTGCCTCGATGGTTGAGGAGTCCTCCCTTTTTGCGCTCTCCGCGGCTCCGCAGCCGCATGCGGAATGTGGCCGCACCGGTCGGGCGTGCCAGTTCAGGCCGGGTACGGAGACCTCCCAGCGGGCTCCCACGCAGGACGGCGACTCCCCGTCGAGGAAGGCCAGGGCGTGCGATGCGGCGAGGCCGGCGACCGTCGTGGCCAGCGCCAGATCACAGGCCCCGACCCGGCGGGCCCTGCCCGAGCGCCACTGGGCGACCAACCGGGGCCAGACGGGGTCCCGGTCCGTGCGGTCCTCGTGCAGACAGCGGGCGCAGCCCGACTCGCCGGGCAGCACGAGCGGACCGACGACGCCCGTGCCCTCCACCACGCCCGCGTACAGATGAGGGGTGCCGGAGGCCATGAGCGGTTCGGCGGTGAACGGGTCCGGTGCGTGCACGGCGACGTCGTCCCTCGGCGCGAGGATCACCAGGGAGAGACCGGGCTCCTCGGCGCCGGACCCTGGGGAGGGAGTACGGCGCGGCGGATGGTCCGGTGCCGCGCGGCGGACGGCGGCGCGCGCCGCCGCGTCCCGGCGGGTGCCGAGCGACTCGGCGGGCAGCCCGCCCGGCGACACGTCCCACGGCTCCACGCGCCCCACGTCCCGCACGTCGACCTCGCCGACGCCGGCCCCCGACAGCACCGACGCCAGCAGGGCGCCGACCCGGCCGGCGCCCCGCACCTGTACCCGCCGGGCCCGCCGGGCGGCGAGACGGGCCAGCGCGCCGCCCGGTTCGGGTGTGGTCAGGGACAGCGAGGCGAGGTCGGGCCGCAGGCGCTCCAGGACGTCCGTCCTCTCCCGCAGGGCGTCCGCTCCGGCCCGCCACCGCGCGCGTCGTCGACGAGGCCCGCGCGGGTCAGCCGCTCCACCAGCGCGTCGACATGGCCGTCCGGCACGTCCATGCGTCGGCCCTCCTCGCGCAGCAGTGGCAGGCCCCGGGTGCCGTCGAGCAGTTCCAGGAAGCTGCCCGTCGCCGTGGCCACCGGGCCGAGCGTCAGCGCGTGCGCCGGGGTCATCCCGAACTGCACCGTGTTGAGATCACGCCAGCCGCGCCGCAGCGCGGGCTTCATCACCGGATGCATGCCCGGCCCCCCGTTCCCGTTCTGACACCCACGGGACTTCCGCGGTGTCCGTCCTGCCGGCGGAACCGGTCGCGCTCCGCCGACGCCTGTCAGCATGCCCGGCCCGGCGCACCGGGCGCCGACGGTTGTCCACAGGCCGAGGAGTTCGTCGTACAAATCAGGAACATGCCAACAGGCTGGGACGAGCGGCACGTCCGGCAGCCGGCCGAACCGGTGCGAGCCGGACCGGCGGACCGGCGGACCGGTCGTACGAATCAAACACATGGTGGGGATCGGCAGCGAACCGTCCCGGAGCCGGGACTTTGCCCCTGTGCACCGGGTAACGTCGGGGCGTGTCCGCCGACCCCCTGCACACCGCCGGAACGCCACCGCGCAGCACGACGAGCCAGCCGCCCGGTGGCCCGGGGGCGAACGCGATCGAGGTCCGCAGGAGTGCCCGGCGCCGCCGGACCGTCTCCGCGTACCGCGAGGGCGATCGGACCATCGTGCTGATCCCCGCCCGGATGTCGAAGGCGGAGGAGCAGCGCTGGGTGACCGTCATGCTCGACAAACTCGCTGCTCAGGAAAGCAAGCGGGTGTTCGGCGACGCCGAGCTGGGCGAGCGTGCGGAACGGCTGTCGGCCCAGTTCTTCGCCGGCCGCGCCCGGCCCGCCTCCGTGCGCTGGGTCACCAACCAGAACACCCGCTGGGGCTCGTGCACCCCCGCCGAGGGCAGTATCCGGCTCTCGCACCGCTTGCAGGGGATGCCGGACTACGTCGTCGACTACGTGCTCTGCCACGAGCTGGCGCACCTGCTCGTCCCCGGTCACGGGCCCGACTTCTGGCGGCTGCTGGAGGCCTATCCGCGTACCGAGCGGGCCCGCGGCTACCTCGAAGGGGTCGTCGCCGCCGGACGGCTGCCGCACGTGCCCGGCGCGCTGGGCGAGCGGGAGGACTGAGCCCGGACGTGTGAGCGGCCGGGCCGCGGTTGTGTACCGGGTTCGTACCGACGACGGCCGCCCGGAGCCGTTGTCGGTCTTTGCCGTTAGCCTGGCGCGACGCACTCACATTCGGGATGGGGGACGGTCGTAACGCATGGCCAGGGAATTCCAACGCGGCCACAAGGCCAGGATCAGTGACCTCACGGCGGGCACCGATCTGTACGTAGGCGTGCAGATCTCCGCCCCGGGGCTGTCCTTCGACATCAGCTGCTTCGGCCTGGACGCCGACGAGCGTCTCTCGGACGACCGGTACTTCGTCTTCTTCAACCAGCCGAAGTCGCCGGAGGAGTCCGTTCAACTGCTGGGCACCCAGGCGGGCGACACGGAGTCGTTCCGGGTCACGCTCGACCGTGTCCCCGCGCACATCCGGAAGCTGTCCTTCACGGCGACCATCGACGGTGCCGGGCAGATGTCGCAGGTCGCGCCCGGTTATCTGCGGATCGTGGCGGGCGGCGAGGAGGTCGCGCGGTACTCCTTCAGCGGCGCGGAGTTCTCCACCGAGCGGGCCGTGATGCTCGGTGACTTCTACTTCAAGGACGGATGGCGGTTCGCCGCCGTCGGGCAGGGCTTCGACGGCGGTCTGGAGGCGCTGCTGAAGAACTTCGGCGGCGAGGTGGCCGAGGAGGAGGCTCCCGCCGCCCCGCAGCAGCCGCAGCCCGGCGCGACCCCCGGTTTCGCCCCGCCCGCCCAGGCCACGGCCCCGCCCGCGTTCGGCGCCCCGGCCGCACCCGCCCCCGGCCAGGCCCCCGCACCGGCCTTCGAGCCCGCCCCGGCGCCCGCCCCGCAGGGCTTCGCCCCACCGCCCGGCCACACTCCGGCACCGGCACCGGCGCCCGCCCCGAACATGCACGGCGCGCCGACGGTCATCGCCCCGATGACCCCGCCCGCCGTCGGCACCGTGCCACCGCCGGCCCCCGCACCCGGACCGGCCCCCGCGTCCTACGGCCAGCCGTCCCAGCAGCCGTCGTACGGCGGCGGGCCCGGCGCGCCGTTGCCCCCGGGCTACGGCGGCCAGCCGGGTCCCCACGCCGGCCGGCCGGCCCCGCCCATGCCGCCCGGCTACGGCCAGGTCCCCGGACAGCAGGCCGCCCCCTACGGAGTGCCGCAGGGCGCCCCCCAGGGCGGCGCCGGGGTGACGGCCGCGCTCCAGGCGTTCAAGGAGACGCCGACCGGGCAGCGCTGGACGCAGCAGAACAAGAAGCTGATCCGCGTCGACCTCGGCATCGGCGGCCAGCCCGTGCTGGCCCGGCAGGGCAGCATGGTGCTCTACCAGGGCAAGGTCGACTTCGGCTACAAGGGCGCCGGTTTCGCCGGGCGGATCGTCGGCAACGCCACCGGCCAGGAGATGCAGTTGATGCGCTGCACCGGCCAGGGCCAGGTGTTCCTCGCCGACAACTCCACCCATCTGCACCCCGTCGAACTGCAGGGCGACGCCATCTGCGTGTCGGCCGAGAACGTCCTCGCCTTCGACGAGAGCCTCCAGTACGAGGTCCGTCGCGTCGAGGGCCACGGCATCCCGGGCGGCGCGCTGTTCACGATGCAGTTCCAGGGCACCGGCACGATCGTCGTCAAGACGCACGGCACGCCCGTGGTGCTGCCGGTCACGCCGACCACCTTCGCCGACTGCAACGCCGTCGTCGCCTGGTCGGCCGCCTCCCAGGTCATCGTCTCCAGCCAGGTCCGGATGCGCCGCAACGCCTACCCGGGCGACACCGGTGAGGGCGTCAACCTCCAGTTCCGGGGCGCGCCCGGCAACTTCATCGTCGTCCAGCCGTACGAGGTCTGAGGGAGCCCGTCATGAACCAGCCGCTCGCGGGCTTCGCCCCCGCACCCGTCACCGCCCGCATGGAGAACCACGGCAGTCACATGCTGAAGGTCGCCCTGCAGACCGGGAACGACCTCCTCGCGCGCGTGGGGTCGATGGTCGCCTACGAGGGGTTCGTCCAGTACGAGCCCAACCCGCCGGCCGTCCGCCAGATCGCCCGTGACTGGGTAACCGGTGAGGGCGCGCCGCTGATGAAGTGCTCCGGCGACGGCCTCCTCTATCTCGCCGACTACGGCGCCGACGTCGTCGTGATCAATCTCAACGGTGACGGCATCTCCGTCAACGCCACCAACCTCCTCGCCTTCGACGCGCACCTCACCTGGGGCGTCGAGCGGGTGAAGGGGCTCGCCAAGTTCGCCGGGCAGGGCCTGTGGAACACCAGGATCTCCGGGCAGGGCTGGGTCGCGCTGACCTCCCGCGGCAAGCCGATCGTCGTGGACTGCGGTGGCGGAGAGGACGAGACGTACGTCGACCCGGACGCGCTCGTCGCCTGGTCGCCGAACCTGAAGGTGAAGGGCAAGCGCAGCTTCAAGGCGCAGTCGCTGATCGGCCGGGGCAGCGGTGAGGCCTATCAGATGGCCTTCTCCGGCCAGGGCATCGTCGTCGTCCAGCCCAGCGAGGACAGCACCGACCGGCTTCGGTTCCGGGGCTGAGGGGGAGTCAGAGAACGCCATGCAGAGTCCGCTTTTCGCGCACAACGATTCCCAGACGCAGGAACGCTGGAGCCTACAGAACACACAGATGCTCCGGCTCACCCTGGAGGGCCACGACGACATCCTCGCCCGCAAGGGCACCATGGTCGCCTACCAGGGCCTGGTCGAGTTCGACGCCGAGTACCGCGCCAACGGCCAGGCACGCGCGCGTGCGTACACCGGCGAGGGCCTGGACCTGATGCGCTGCCACGGGCAGGGCACCGTCTACCTGGCCAACCTCGCCCAACGCGTGCACATCATGGACGTCGAGCAGGACGGGCTGACCGTCGACAGCTCCTACGTCCTCGCCATGGACTCCTCGCTGCACCACGAGGTCATCGCCGTCGACAGCCTCTACGGCATCTCCGGCTCCGGGAAGTACCAGCTCAACATCACCGGGCGCGGCAAGGTGGCCCTGATGACGTCGGGGGCGCCCCTGCTGATGCGGGTCACGCCCGAGACGTACGTCAACTGTGACGCCGACGCGATCGTGGCCTGGTCGACCGGGCTGCGGGTGCAGATGCAGGCCCAGACGCACTCCTCCGGGGTGTGGCGCCGGCGCGGCGGCACGGGTGAGGGCTGGGAGCTGAGCTTCATGGGGTCCGGGTTCGCGCTCGTCCAGCCCAGCGAGTTGCTGCCGCCGCAGAACGCCCAGATCGGACAGGGTCTCGCCGCCCAGTTCGGCATGGGGCAGCAGGGGGCGCGCGGCCAGAACCAGGGGAACGCCTGGAGCTGAGCCGCGACGGGCACGGGGGGCGACCGCCACGGCGGTCACCCCCGCACCACGTCAGAGCCTGGCGCGGGCGGCGTCCAGCAGGCGCACGACCGACTCGTCCGCCACGCCCGCCACCTCGTCGTAGGCGTACCAGCGCAGGTCGAGCGACTCGTCGCTGATCTCGTGCACCGCGCCGGGCGGGGCCAGCACCGCGTACTGCACGTCGAAGTGCCAGTGGCACGGCGCGGGGATCGGATGCCGGTCCAGGCGCACCGGGCCGCCGGGCAGCGGCGTCAGCCCGGCGATGCCGGACTCCTCGGCCGCCTCCCGCAGGGCCGCCTCCCGCAGCGTGGCGTCGCCCGGTTCGCAGTGGCCGCCCATCTGGAGCCACATCCGCAGCTTCCGGTGCAGGGTGAGCAGCACCCGGCCGTGCTCGGAGTCGATCACCAGGGCGCTGGCCGTGACGTGGCCCGCGTGGCAGGCCTTCCACATGCCGTCCGGATGCGCCGCCAGATGCGCCAGATAGGCCTGGCGCAGCTCGGGCTGGCCCTCGTACCCCTTCAGGACGAGGACCGCGTCGTCGTACAGGCTCACTCCGCGTCGTCGCCCTTGCCCTCGTCGCCCTTGCCGTCGTCCTTCGCGTCGTGGTCCTTCTTGCGCAGGTCGGGGCCGGCCGCCGAGCCGTGCGCGGCCTCGCCGAGCATCTTGTCCAGCTCGGAGAAGTCCAGCTGCTCGCGGTGCACGAAGCCGTCCGGGTCGTCCAGGTCGGTCGCGGTCGGCAGCATGTCCGGGTGGGCCCACAGGCCGTCCCGGCCGTCGACCCCGCGCGCGTCCGTGAGCGAGGCCCACAGGCGGGAGGCGTCCCGCAGCCGGCGCGGGCGCAGCTCCAGGCCGATCAGCGTCGCGAACGTCTGCTCCGCCGGACCACCGGTGGCGCGGCGGCGGCGCAGCGTCTCGCGCAGGGCGTCGGCGGACGACAGACGCGGTTTCGCGGCCGCGTGGACCACCGCGTCCACCCAGCCCTCCACGAGCGCCAGAGCGGTCTCCAGACGGGCCAGCGCGGCCTTCTGCTCGGGCGTGTCCTCGGGCTGGAACATGCCCTGCTGGAGCGCGTCCTGCAACTGCTCGGGGTTCTGCGGGTCGAACTGGCCGACCACGTCCTCCAGCTTGGCCGTGTCGACCTTGATCCCGCGCGCGTAGCCGTCGACCGCGCCGAACAGGTGCGAGCGCAGCCACGGCACGTGCGCGAACAGGCGCTGGTGGGCGGCCTCCCGCAGGGCCAGGTACAGCCGCACCTCCTCCTGCGGCACGCCCAGGTCCTTGCCGAACGCCTCCACGTTGGCCGGGAGCAGGGCGGCCCGGCCGGACGGGCCCAGCGGCAGGCCGACGTCGGTCGAACCGACGACCTCGCCCGCGAGCACGCCGACGGCCTGCCCGATCTGCGTGCCGAACATGGCGCCGCCCATCGAGCGCATCATGCCGATCAGCGGGCCCGCCATGGCCTGCATCTCCTCCGGCAGGACGTCGCCCATGGCCGCGCCGACGCGCTCGGCGACCGGGTCCACCAGCTCCTTCCAGGCGGGCAGGGTCGCCTCGACCCACTCCGCGCGCGACCAGGCCACCGCCGAGGCGGAGCCCGACGGCAGGGACGTGGCGTCGTCCAGCCACAGGTCGGCCAGGCGGACGGCTTCCTCGACCGCCCTGCGCTCGGCCGGGCCGACGCTGGCGTCCTTCGTGCCGTCCGGCGTGCCCTGGGAGACCGTCTGGCGGGCGATCTGCTTGGCCATGTCCCAGTTCACCGGGCCGCCCTCGTACGAGAGCATCTGGCCGAGCTGCTGGAAGGCCGCGCCCAGGTCGGTGGGGTTCAGGGAACCGAACATGGCCGCGAGCGGGTTGTCGGCGCCGGGGCCGCCAAAGCCTCCGGCTCCGGGCAGGTCGCCGAAACCGAACGGATTGGCCGGTCCCTGCCCACCACCGCTCTGCTGGTCCTTCTTCTCGCCCTCGTCGCCGTCCTCCGGCTCCTCCGGCGGAAGGCCGAAACCGAATGGGGTGTCACTCACAGGATTCCTCGGCTGGTAAGGCCGCCGGTTTCGCTCCGGCGGCGCGGCTGCCCGACACCACCCAGCGTAGACACCCGAACCCGATCGGGCCTCGGTGCTCGGCCCACGGAAGGCCTGCGGCAGGATGGATGCACCTGGTACGTACGCGTCAGTCGCGCCCGTACTGAAGACAACCGCTGGAGACGCCCGGTGAGTTCCCCAGATCCACAGGTTCGCGCAGCGCGAAACCCCTCAACCCCTCCCGCCGTGCGCGGGCCCGTCGTCGCGGTGACCGGCGCCGCCGGCGGGGTCGGCGCCCTGCTCACCGAGCGGCTCGCCGCGTCCGCGGAGATCAGACAGGTCCTCGCCATCGACGAGCGGCGCGGCGAGTGCGCCGACGCGCAGTGGCACATCCTCGACGTCCGCGATCCCGCGATCGCGGACAAGCTGCGGGGCGCCGACGTGGTCGTCCACCTCGCGCTCGACATCGATCTGGAGACCGATGCGGCGGCGCGCACGGCTTACAACGTCCGGGGGACGCAGACCGTCCTGACCGCCGCCGCGGCGGCCGGGGTGCACCGGGTGGTGCTGTGCACCTCGGCGATGGTCTACGGCGCGCTGCCGGACAACGAGCTGCCGCTGTCGGAGGACGCCGAGCTGCGGGCCACCGCGGAGGCGACCGGGGTCGGGGACCTGCTGGAGATCGAACGGCTGGCCCGGCGTGCTCCGCGCGCGCATCCGGGACTGAACGTCACCGTGGTGCGGCCGGCCGTCCTCGTCGGCGGCACGGACACCGCGCTGACCAGGTATTTCGAGTCGCCGAGGCTGCTCGTCGTCGCCGGGTCGCGGCCCGCGTGGCAGTTCTGCCATGTCGAGGATCTGTGCAGCGCCCTGGAGTACGCCGTCCTGGAGAAGGTCGACGGGGAGCTGGCCGTCGGCTGCGACGGGTGGCTGGAGCAGGAGGAGGTCGAGGAGCTGAGCGGGATCCGGCGGATGGAGCTGCCGTCGGCGGTCGCGCTCGGCGCGGCGGCCCGGCTGCACCGGATCGGACTCACCCCGTCCCCGGCGGGGGACCTGGCGTACACGATGTATCCCTGGGTGGTCAGCGGGAGCCGGCTGCACGACGCCGGGTGGCGGCCGAAATGGAACAACGAGGAGGTGCTCGCGCAGCTCCTGGAGGAGGTGTCCGGGCGGCACACGGTGGCCGGACGGCGGCTGGGGCGCAAGGACGCGACGGCCGCGGGCGCCGCGGGCGCGACGGTGGCCCTGCTCGGCGCGGCGGCTGTCGTACGGCGGGCCCGGAAGGCACGGCGGCGGGTGTGAGCGTGGGGCGAACCGCCCCGCGGACCCCGCCGGAGGGATGCGCCCCCTGAGCACCCTGTAGGAGCATCCAAGGGGCCCGCGCGTGTGACGGGTGAATCTCGCATTCCCCGATGTCCGGTGTGTGCGGCACGATGGGGGCATGGCGCACACGAACGACCATCCCGGTGAGCAGGCCGCCCCGGATCCCATCAGGCTGATCGGCATCCGGGAGACCGCGCTCTCCGTGGACGAGGTCTTCCGGGCCGTCGGGGACGACGCGGCCGGGGGTGTCGCGCTGTTCGTGGGAACCGTGCGCAACCACGACGGCGGCGCCGACGTCGACGCCCTCGGCTACTCGTGCCATCCCAGCGCGGAAGCCGAGATGCGGCGGATCGCCGAGAAGGTCGTCGCCGGCCACCCCGTGCGGGCGCTGGCCGCAGTCCACCGGGTGGGCGACCTCAGGGTCGGGGACCTCGCCGTCGTCGTCGCCGTGGCCTGCCCGCACCGCGCGGAGGCCTTCGACGCCTGCCGGGAGCTGATCGACGACCTCAAGCACGAGGTGCCGATCTGGAAGCACCAGAGTTTCTCGGACGGCACCGAGGAGTGGGTCGGCGCCTGCTGACCCCCGTTCGGCGGCGGCCGGTCCCCCGATCGCCGTCACGTCCGGCGCATCCTGTTGCGTAACCGGCACCCTCGCGTGAGCGTTGTCCCTGCGGATGGTTAATCTGCTGATCAGTCAGTTGCGGACGCTCATGGGTACGGGAGGTCGGCGTGGCGGTCCTTGTCTGGCTGCTGATCCCGCTGGTGGCCGCGGTCGGCGGCGGCCTGTGGGGCAGTTGGGCCAATCGGACGCGCAAGGCGCGCAGTGACGGGCCTGAGCTGGACGGTTACGCTCGGTTCCGCGAGGCGATGGAGCGCTCCCACACGGGCGCGGGCTAGGCGTGACAGGGGTGCCCTGACGGTGCGCTGACAGGGCCGTCCCGTACTGTCGTGCCATGCCACGCCGCACCGCGACGATGCTCGCCTCCACCCTGATGCTGATCGCGCTCCTGTGCGCGGGAGTGCTCATCCCCGTGCCGTACGCGGAGATGTCTCCCGGCCCGACCGTGAACACGCTCGGGGAGCACGACGGCGAGCCGGTGCTCCAGATCTCCGGGCACACGACCTATCCGACGGACGGTCACCTGAACATGACCACCGTCCGGGTCACCAGCGCCGACTTCCGGATGAACCTGGTGGAAGCCGTCCACGGCTGGCTGGCGCGCGACAGCAAGATCGTCCCGCACGACACGCTCTACCCGGACGGCAAGACGGAGGAGCAGTCGACCCAGGAGAACGCCGAGGAGTTCAGCCAGTCCCAGGAGAGCGCCAAGGTGGCCGCTCTGAAGAAGCTGGGCGTCCCGGTGAAGTCCTGGGTGATCGTCTCCACCGTCGTCAAGGGCTCCCCGGCGGAGGGCAGGCTGCACGCCGGTGACGTGATCAAGGCCGTCGACGGCACGGCGGTGAAGCAGCCGGCCGACGTCGCCAAGCTCGTGACCAAGCACAAGCCCGGTCAGGACGTCGTCTTCACCGTCGTCCCGGCCAAGGAGAAGGCCGCCGCGGAGAAGGCGCACAGGACGGCGAGCGGGACGAAGGACGTCTCCCTCACGACCGCGAGCTCCGCAGACGGCGGCGCCAAGCGGGCCATCGTCGGGATCTCCGCCGGGACCGACCACACCTTCCCCTTCACCATCGACATCAAGCTCGCCGACGTCGGCGGCCCGAGTGCCGGACTGATGTTCGCCCTGGGGATCTACGACAAGCTCACCCCGGGCAGCCTCACCGGCGGCACGTTCGTCGCCGGCACCGGCACCATCGACGACAACGGCACGGTCGGTCCGATCGGCGGCGTAGAGATGAAGACCGTCGGCGCGCGCAGCAGGGGCGCGCGGTACTTCCTGACGCCCGCCGACAACTGCGCGGCCGCCGCCAAGGACACCCCGAGCGGGCTCACCCTGGTCAAGGTCAAAACGATCGGGGACGCGCTGGAGGCGCTGAAGGACATCCGAGGCAAGGACACCGCCGCGCTGCCCACGTGCACCAGCAAGGGCTGAGCGGGCCCGGTACGCGGAGGGGGGCACCCGTGAGCACACGGGTGCCCCCCTCGCCGCACCCGCGGGACGTCAGTCCGCGAACGTCGCCGCCAGGGCCTCCGCCAGGCCCGGCACCAGGTCGGGGCCGGTGAGGACCTCCGTCGGGGAGTCCTTCTCGCGCAGACGCAGCGCCGACTCGCGGCTGCCGTCGCGCTGCACCGCCACCGTCATGCGGACCTCCTGACGCTCGGGGTGCTGGGCCACCCACCTGGTCAGCCCGGCCTCGTCCAGACCGGACGGGACCTGGGCCTCGGCGGACGGCGGCAGCATCAGGCGCTCCACCGTGAGCGCGCAGCCGACGACGGCGTCGGGCCAGGCGATGGTGCCGAGGAACTCGTCCAGCGGCTTGCCGGACGGGATCTCGTCCTGCTCGATCGGGGTGAGACCGGTGGTCTGGGGCTCGTCCTGGAGGCCGAGCTGGGCCGCGAGCGCGGGTTCCTGGACCCGCAGTCGTGCGGTGTCGACGAGGGCGAAGAGGCGGGCGGGCTGGTCCCAGCCGAGGCCGGAGGCGTACTCGTCGATCTCGAGTACGGCCCGGGTGAGCGGGCTCGCTGCCATGGGAGTGTTGGACATGGTCACAATCCTCTCTCGTTCCCGGCCGGAATCGGGAACCGAGTAAACCGTGAGTAAGTTGCATAGGTGTGGGCCCACGATCACGGGGGGCCACGGCGGGCCCGCGAACACGGGGGCCTGACGGATCGACAGCGACTTCGAGGTGCGCACCTTGGCTTTCCAGATGCCGGACCGTGGCGGAGGCCCGACGGGGCCGCGGATGAGAGCGGGCCGCCCGTCCCGGCGCGTCCGGACCCTGCTCATGACCTTGGGCGTCCTCGCCGTCCTCGGCATGGCGTTCACCATGTTCGCGGGCTTCTGGACGGACTGGCTGTGGTACCGGTCGGTGCACTACTCGTCCGTGTTCACCACCACCCTGTGGACCAAGATCGGGCTGTTCTTCGTCTTCGGCCTGCTGATGGCGGTCGCGGTCGGGGTGAACAGCTGGCTCGCGCACCGGCTGCGGCCCCCGCTCAGCGCGATGTCGATGGAGCAGCAGAGCCTCGACCGCTACCGGATGGGCATCGCGCCGTACAAGAAGTGGCTGCTGCTCGCCGTCACCGCCCTCGTCGGGCTGATCGCCGGCGCGTCGGCGGCGGGCCAGTGGCGGACCTGGCTGATGTGGGTCAACGGCGTGCCCTTCCACCAGAAGGACCCGCAGTTCCACCTCGACGTGTCCTTCTACGCCTTCGACCTGCCCTGGTACCGGTTCCTGCTGGGCTTCGGCTTCGCCGCGGCCGTCCTGTGCCTGATCGCCGCCGCGTTGACCCACTACCTGTACGGCGGGCTGCGCGTCACCAGCCCCGGCGCGCGGGCCACCGCCGCCGCGACCGGGCACCTGTCGGTGCTGCTCGGCATCTTCGTGGCACTGAAGGCGGTCGCCTACTGGCTCGACCGGTACGGCCTCGCCGTGAAGTCGAGCGACTTCAAGGCGACCGACAACTGGACGGGCCTGCGCTACGTCGACGCCAACGCCTACCTGCCGGCCAAGACCATTCTGTTCTGCATCGCGGTCATCTGCGCGCTGCTGTTCTTCGCCACCCTGTGGCGGCGCACCTGGCAGCTACCGGTCATCGGCTTCGGTCTGATGGTCCTGTCGGCGATCCTGATCGGCGGGCTGTACCCGGCCATCGTGCAGAAGTTCCAGGTCCAGCCGAACGAGCAGGCCAAGGAAGCGCCGTACGTCCAGAAGAACCTGAAGGCGACCCGCGAGGCGTACGACATCGACGACACCCAGGTCACCGAGTACCCGGGCAAGTCCAGCACCGAGGACCCGACCAGGCTGCGCGACGACGCCAACGACGCGGCCAGCATCCGCATCGTGGACCCGAACATCGTCTCGCCGACGTTCCAGGTCCTCCAGCAGATGAAGAACTACTACGGTTTCCCGACCAACCTGGACGTCGACCGGTACCCCAGCAAGGACGGCAAGAACGGCAAGGACCAGGACACCGTCCTCGGTCTGCGTGAACTGAACCTCGACGGCATCCCGAAGAACAACTGGATCAACGACCACTTCCGCTACACGCACGGCTTCGGCGCGGTCGCCGCCAAGGGCACCGAGGCGAACCCCAACGGCGAGCCGGTCTTCACCGAGTACGACCTGCCCTCCCGAGGTGACCTCGGCACGTACGAGCAGCGGGTCTACTACGGCGAGAAGACCACCACCTACTCCATCGTCGGCGGTCCCCAGAAGGAGATCGACTACTCCGACAACGACGGTGAGAAGACCACCAGCTACCGGGGCGGCAGCGGGGTCAACCTCGACAACCCGGTCAACCGGGCCGCGTACGCGGTGGCGTTCAACGAGCCGCAGATCCTGTACTCGGGCGCGATCGGCAAGGGTTCGCGAATCCTGTACAACCGCACCCCCAAGGAACGCGTCGAGGCGGTCGCTCCCTGGCTGACCATCGACGGCGACGCCTACCCGGCGGTCGTCAACCACCGCATCCAGTGGATCGTCGACGCGTACACCACCACGAACGGCTACCCGTACGCCTCCCGTACGACCCTCGGTGACACGACGGCCGACTCGCTGACCGCGACGAACAACTCGCGTGCGGTGGTGGCCCAGCAGAACCAGGTCAACTACATCCGTAACTCGGTGAAGGCGACCGTCGACGCGTACACGGGCGACGTCAAGCTCTACGAGTGGGACACCAAGGACCCCGTGCTGAAGACCTGGATGAAGGCCTTCCCCGGCACGGTGAAGGCGAAGAGCGCCATCTCCCCGGACCTGCTGGACCACCTGCGTTACCCGCAGGACCTGTTCAAGGTCCAGCGCGAGCTGCTCACCCGCTACCACGTGACGGACGCGCAGACGTTCCTCACCGGCAGCGAGGTGTGGCAGGTGCCGGACGACCCGACCAACAAGTCGGGCGACGCGGTGCCGCCGTACTACCTCAGCATGAAGATGCCCGACCAGGCCCAGCAGGCGTTCTCGCTGTCCACGACGTTCACGCCCAACGGGCGGTACAACCTGAGCGCGTTCATGTCGGTCGACGCGGAGGCGGGCAGCAGCGAGTACGGCAAGATCAGACTGCTGAAACTGCCGACCAGTACGACCGTGGACGGCCCCAAACAGGTGCAGAGCCAGTTCAACTCCGAACAGGACATCGCCGCCGCGATCAAACTCCTCAAGGGCGGCGACTCCGACATCGAGTACGGCAACCTGCTGACCGTCCCGCTGGACGGCGGACTGCTCTACGTCGAGCCCGTCTACGTACGCGGTGGGGGACTGAAGTACCCGCTGCTGCGCAAGGTGTTGGTCACCTACGAGGGCAAGACCGCGTTCGAGAACACGCTCGAAGGGGCGCTCGACAAGGTCTTCGGTACGAAGAGCTCGGCGACCAGGCCACCGGACACCGGCACCACCAACCCGCCCGACACCGGCAACCCGACGGTGAAGCAGGCGCTCCAGGACGCCCAGAAGGCCTTCGACGCCGGACAGCGGGCGCTGAAGGACGGGCCGGACTGGGACGCGTACGCCACGGCGCAGAAGGACCTGAAGGACGCGCTGAAGCGGGCCGAGGAGGCGCAGTCCAAGGCCGGCGGGACCAGTGGGAAGAACGGCGGCCGATCAAAGGGCTGATCAAGCGCCCCCCGCGCCGTGGTACGGTTGACCTGCAACGGCGCGGGGTGGAGCAGCTCGGTAGCTCGCTGGGCTCATAACCCAGAGGTCGCAGGTTCAAATCCTGTCCCCGCTACTGCATCGAAGGCCCGGATCCCATCAGGGATCCGGGCCTTCGTGGTGTGCGAACTCAAGTCCGGGGCAGAGAAACTGCCGCACCGCCGTGGCGAGTTGGGCGGTATGTGTTTGACTTGTCTCCCTGTGGGCATGTCGACAAAACGCTGAAGTGACCTTACGGGTTGCGGTATACCGGGTGTACCCAGGTTGCAGGTGGTGCGACGATGGACGTTATGGGGGACAAGGGAACTCTGTTCGAGACAGGGCGATTTGTGCAGCCATCCGGTGTGGAGCCGGTCCGTGACGAGCTGGGCGACATGGGGGAAGTCGCCGAGGAGACCCGCCTCGCGCTCGCCGCGCAGAGCGGCGACGCCGAGGCCTCGAGCGTCCTCGGAGCCATGCTGCTGCGCCGCGGCGACCTCGACGCGGCCGAACCCCACCTGCGTGCGGCCACCGCGGCCGGTGACCGTGCCGCCGCCAACAACCTGGGCGTCCTGCTGCACCAGCGCGGTTACGCCGACGAGGCGGCCGGCTGGTGGCGGATCGCCGCCGTGGCCGGCTCCGCGGCCGCCGCGCACGCGCTCGGCCGCCACCACCGCGAGCGCGGCGACGAACCGGCCGCCGAGTACTGGCTGCGCCAGTCCGCCGAGCAGGGCCATGTCCTCGGCGCGTACGCGCTGGCCGACCTGCTGGAGCACCGCGGGGACGTCGGCGCCGGGCACTGGATGCGCGCCGCCGCGGAACGCGGACACCGGGAAGCCGCCTACCGGCTGGCGCGCGCGCTGGACCGCACGTCCGGGCACGGAGAGCTGGACCGCACGTCCGGGCACGGGGAGGAGACCCCCGCCGACAACGCTGTCGCGGAAGCCGAGCAGTGGTACCGGCAGGCCGCCGCGCGCGGACACCGGCGGGCCGCGCTGCACCTCGGGGCGATCCTGGAGAAGCGCGGGGAACTGAAGGAGGCCGGGCGCTGGTACCTGACCTCCGCCAAGGACGGCGAGCCGCAGGCCGCCTGCGCGCTCGGATTCCTGCTGCGGGACGCCGGGGACACCGAGAGCGCGGCCGTGTGGTGGCTGCGTGCCGCCCAGGACGGCGACGGCAACGCCGCCAACGCGCTCGGCGCGCTGCACGCCGAGCGCGGCGAGACACAGACCGCGGAGCGCTGGTACCGGGCCGCGCTCGACGCCGGCGACGACAACGGCGCGTACAACCTGGGGCTGCTCTGCGCCGAGCAGGGGCGCACCGCGCAGGCCGAGCAGTGGTACCGGCGGGCCGCCTACGCCGGGCACCGGGAGGCCGCGAACGCCCTCGCCATCCTGCTGCTGCGGGGCGGCGACACGACCGGGGCCGAACCGTGGTTCTCCAAGGCCGCCGAGGCCGGCAGCGTCGACGCCGCGTTCAACCTCGGCATCCTCTACGCCGGGCGCGACGAGGACGAGATGGCACTGCGCTGGTACGAGCGGGCGGCTGCCGCCGGCCACTCCGAGGCCGCGCTCCAGGTGGGGATCGCCCGGCTGCGCGAGGGCGACGAGCAGGAGGCCGAGCGGCACCTGCGCTGCGCGGCGGGCGGCGGCAGCGCGGAGGGCGCGTACCGGCTGGCCGCCCTGCTCGACGCGCGCCGGCCGCCCGAGCCCGCGCACGAGCTGGGGGAGACCGTGCACGAGAAGACCGAGTGCGAGGAGTGGTACGAGCGCGCCGCGTCCCAGGGGCACCGGCGGGCGCAGGTGCGGGTCGGCATGCTCGCCGCGGCGCGGGGCGACGTGGTGGAGGCGGCGCGGTGGTACCGGGCGGCGGCCGAGGCCGGGTCGCGCAACGGCGCGTTCAACCTGGGGCTGCTGCTGGCCCGGGAGGGCAGTGAGCCCGAGGCCGCCGTGTGGTGGACCCGCGCCGCGAACGCCGGGCACGGACGGGCGGCTCTTCGGCTGGCCCTTGTCTACGCGCGTCGCGGAGAGCTGGCGGAGGGCCAGGGGTGGGCCGACAGGGCCGTCGCCCTGGGTCCGACGGAGGTCGCCGAACGAGCGGGCCGACTGCGGGACGCCCTGAGAGAAGAACTCTCCGCCTGACCGCACCACGGGCTGCGCCTTCCGGCACCGCCCGGGGTTGCCGGCTCGGCGGGCGCCGGAGTGCCGGGGTGCCGGTGTGCGGGGGCCCCGGGGTGCACGGTGCCGGGGGCTCGGCGCCGGGATGCCGGAGTTGGGGCGCGGGGCGCCTGGACGTCCTGCGGGTGTCCGGGTGCCCGAGTGGTGGCGCGGGTCGTCCCGGCCGGGGCCCGCTGGATGCCGACCGCATTCCCCCGCGGGGTGGGGGTGCCGACACGGCAGCGTGAGCCACCTACGACCTACGAGATCCGCGGCGTCGGGCGCCCGCGGCAGCGCTGTCCCGCCGCGGCGCCGACCGTCCGCAGTCTGCCTGGATCGCCTGTGGCGCCGACACCCGCGGCACCATGTGGTCCGCCGATGCCAATCCCGGTTCCGGGGCGTGGCCGGCCTCGAGGGTGGGTGGCGGGCGGTGCGGGGGCGGGTGAGGTGGGGTCGTTGCTGGGGGAGGGGGTGTCGGAGTGGCCTGGTGGGTGGGGTGGGGGAGGGATTTGCTTCGTGGGGGTGAGGTCGCGTAGTGTCGTGTTTACCGACGCGGGGTGGAGCAGCTCGGTAGCTCGCTGGGCTCATAACCCAGAGGTCGCAGGTTCAAATCCTGTCCCCGCTACTGAAGGCCGAGGGCCGGAATCCAGAAATGGGTTCCGGCCCTCGGTGTTTCCCCAGGCAGCCGGGCAGCGAGAAGCCCCGGTGCCGGGACGGCATCGGGGCTTTCGGCCGGCGTCCTGTCAGGCGCTCGCGCAGTCCGGGCACAGGCCCCGGTACGTCACCTCTACGTCCGACACCGTGAAGCCGAAGCGCTCGGAGTCGGGGAGGTCGGTGAGGGGGTTGCCCGTCGGGTGGACGTCACGGATCGAGCCGCACCGCGCGCAGACCAGGTGATGGTGCGGCTGGTGCGCGTTCGGGTCGTACCGCTTGGCGCGCTTGTCCGTCGTGACTTCCAGCACCTCGCCGAGGCTGACCAGCTCACCCAGCGTGTTGTACACGGTCGCCCGGGAGATCTCGGGCAGCTTCGCGACGGCCCGCGCATGGACCTCGTCGGCCGTCAGATGGACGTGCTCGCCGTTCAGGACCTCGGCCACCACGCGCCGCTGCGCGGTCATCCGCCATCCGCGTCCACGCAGCCGTTCCAGTAGGTCGCTCATAGCCACCAGCCTAACAGGAACCAGGACCAGGTCGGGAATAGGTGTGACTTTGGAATCTAGCTTGACTTAGACAAAGTCCATTGTAGGATCGACCCCGGGTTTGACGACAGGACAGGACGAGTCAGTGATGACGCAGGAGGCACACGTGACGCAGGGACCGCTCACCACGGAGGCCGGTGCCCCGGTCGCCGACAACCAGAACAGCGAGACGGCGGGCGTCGGCGGGCCGGTTCTCGTCCAGGACCAGTTGCTGCTGGAGAAGCTGGCGCACTTCAACCGGGAGCGCATCCCGGAGCGCGTGGTGCACGCCCGCGGCGCCGGCGCCTACGGCACCTTCACGGTGACCGCAGACGTCACGCCGTACACCCGCGCCGCGTTCCTCTCCGAGCCCGGCAAGCAGACCGAGGTCTTCCTGCGTTTCTCGACCGTGGCCGGCAACCTCGGCGCGGCGGACGCCGTCCGCGACCCGCGCGGCTTCTCGCTGAAGTTCTACACCGAGGAGGGCAACTACGACCTCGTCGGCAACAACACCCCGGTGTTCTTCATCCGGGACGCGATCAAGTTCCCCGACTTCATCCACACCCAGAAGCGCGACCCGTACACCGGTTCCACGGAACCGGACAACGTCTGGGACTTCTGGAGCCTCTCGCCGGAGTCCACGCACCAGGTGACCTGGCTGTTCGGTGACCGCGGCATCCCGGCGTCGTACCGCCACATGGACGGTTTCGGTTCGCACACCTTCCAGTGGAACAACGAGGCCGGAGAGGCCTTCTGGGTCAAGTACCACTTCAAGACCGACCAGGGCATCAAGTGCCTGACCGCCGAGGAGGCGGACGTCCTGGCCGGCAAGGACCCCGACTCCCACCAGCGCGACCTGCGCGAGGCGATCGAGCGCGGCGAGTTCCCGAGCTGGACCGTGGGCGTGCAGATCATGCCGGCGGCGGACGCGGCGACCTACCGCTTCAACCCGTTCGACCTGACCAAGGTGTGGCCGCACGCGGACTACCCGGTCATCGAGGTCGGCAAGCTGGAGCTGAACCGCAACCCGCGGAACGTCTTCGCAGAGGTCGAGCAGTCGGTCTTCTCGCCGGCGCACTTCGTGCCGGGCATCGGCCCCTCGCCCGACAAGATGCTCCAGGGCCGGCTCTTCGCGTACGGCGACGCCCACCGCTACCGCGTCGGCATCAACGCCGACCACCTGCCGGTGAACCGCCCGCACGCCACCGAGGCACGCACCAACTCCCGCGACGGCCTCCTGTACGACGGCCGGCACGGCGGTGCGAAGAACTACGAGCCGAACAGCTTCGGCGGGCCCCACCAGACCGGCCGGCCGCTGTGGCAGCCGTTCGACGGCTTCACGGCCGGCACCGGTGACCACCCGACGCCGGCGCACGCCGAGGACGACGACTTCGTGCAGGCCGGCAGCCTCTACCGGCTGATGACGGAGGAGGAGAAGGAGCGACTGGTCGCCAACCTGGCGGGCGCGGTCTCCCAGGTCTCGCGCGCGGACATCGCTGAGCGCGCGATCGGCAACTTCCGCAACGCGGATGCCGACTTCGGCAAGCGGCTGGAGGCGGCGGTGCAGGCGCTGCGCGGCTGAGCCGGCCGCCCTCGCGGCCGGGCGGGCCGGACCCCACGGTGCTCGGGGTCCGGCCCGCTTCGCGTGCTCAGAGGGCGGGTGTGGGCTCGCGGGCCGGTACCCAGCGGCGGATGATGTCGCGGACCGAGACGATGCCGGCCACCTCGCCGCGGTCCAGGACCACGAGGTGCCGGAAGCCGCCGTGGGCCATGGCGCGGGCCGCCTCCTCCAGGGTCCAGGTCGGGGCGGCGAAGACGACGTCGGTGGTGGTGTGGGCGTGGATGCGTTCGGTGTCCGGGTCCTGGCCGAGGCCGACGGAGTTGAGGATGTCGCGTTCGGTGAGGATGCCGACGCCGCCGGCGTCCGGGTCGAGGACCACGGCGGCGCCTATGCGGCGCGCCGACATCAGGGCTGCTGCCTGGCGGAGGGTGTGGGCGGGGCCGAGGGTGAGTATCACCGTGCTCATGGCGTCACGGACGAGCATGAAGGGGCCACCTCCTGAGGGTTTCCCGCCTGTTTCCAGGCCCGGCGCCGGAGGCGCCTGTACGGCGCTGCACAAGTTCACAAGCGGGGGTGGACTCAGGGTGCCAGGCAAAGGGAGGGTCAACAAGGGGGCGCGCGACGCCCGTCGACGGCGTGCGCGCGCTTTCCCGTGCGTCAGCCGCGCTCGGCGAGATACCCCAGCAGCTCGTCGTGGAGCAGGCCGTTGGACGCCGCCGCGTTGCCGCTGTGCGGGCCCGGGCGGCCGTCGAGGCCGGTGAAGGAGCCGCCCGCCTCCGTCACGATGATCGCGGTGGCGGCCATGTCCCACAGGGACAGCTCCGGCTCGGCACAGATGTCGACGGACCCCTCGGCGACCATCATGTACGGCCAGAAGTCGCCGTACGCGCGCGTGCGCCACACCTGGCGGCTGAGGTCCAGGAAGCCGCCCAGGCGGCCCTGCTCCTCCCAGCCGGAGAGCGAGGAGTACGCGAAGGAGGCGTCCGCCAGCCCGCCGACGCGGGAGACGTGGATACGGGACGCGGAGGTGAGGTTGCGGCCGGTGAAGGCGCCGTGGCCCTTCGCGGCCCACCAGCGGCGGCCGAGGGCGGGGGCGGAGACGACACCGACGACCGGTTCGTAGCCGCCCTCGCCCGCTTCCATCAGGGCGATGAGCGTCGCCCACACCGGGACCCCCCGGATGTAGTTCTTGGTCCCGTCGATCGGGTCGATCACCCAGCGGCGGGGGCCGGTGCCCTCGATGACGCCGTACTCCTCGCCGAGAACGGCGTCCCTGGGGCGGGCACGCTGGAGCCGGCTGCGGATCACTTCCTCCGCCTCCTTGTCGGCTTCGCTCACCGGGGTCATGTCCGGCTTCGTCTCCACCTTGAGGTCGAGGGCCTTGAAACGGGCCTTGGTGGCGGCGTCGGCCGCGTCCGCGAGGACGTGGGCGAGTCCGAGGTCGTCGAGGTAGTCCGGCATGTGGGGAACGGTATCTGCCGGGTGGGCACAGGGGCTACCAGGGACGCGGGTGACAGCGGCGCGCCGCACGGCTGTCAGCCGGATGCGCGTGCGCCCGCCCCCGCCGCCGCGGCCCGCCTCACACCGCCGTAGCCGCCCGCCCCCGGCGGCCGAAGCTCGCCCCCTGTCCTCGCGGACCCTTGACAGTGCCCACAGGCGCGTCAAATCTGGGGCACAGTCGCTGTGCCCCAGGGAGGCGAGGATGCCTGCTGCCCGGGAGTCCCTGCTGGACGCCGCCTACGCGGCGCTCATGCGCCGGCCGTGGTCCGCGGTGCGGATGGTCGACGTCGCCGTGTCGGCCGGGGTGTCCCGGCAGACCCTGTACAACGAGTTCGGCAGCAAGGACGGGCTGGCCCGGGCGCTGGTGCGGCGGGAGGCCGACGGATATCTGGCCGGGGTGGAACGGGCGCTCGGCAGTGCGGCCGGGCCGCGGGACCGGCTCACCGCCACCGCCGAGTGGACGGCCGGCGCGGCGCGGGAGAACGTGCTGGTCCGGGCCATGCTCACCGGCTGCTGGACGGAGCGGCTGCCCGCCCCGCCGCTCGCGCCCGTCCCCTCCTGCACCGCGGTGCCGGCGCAGCGCCGGGCGGACGGGCCGCTTCCGACGCCCCGCGACTTCGTGCGGATGGTCCGGGACCGAGCGGTGACCGTGCTGGCCGGTCCCGGCGCCTCCCCGGCCGACACCGCCGAACTGCTGCGCACCTGCGAACTGGTGGTGCGCCTCGCCCTGTCCTGCGTGGCGGCCCCGCCCGGGGAGGGCGGCATGGCGGAGCTGGTCCGGGCGGTGCTCCCCCGGCATCTGGTGTGAGGGCGGTGCCGCCCCGGCGCCGGGGAGCCGCTGCGGCCGGTCGGCGCCCCGCGCCTAGTGCGCCGATCCCGACAGTTGGAGGCCGATCACGCCGAGGATGACGAGGCTGATCGAGACGATCTTCAGGGTGGACACCAGGTCGCCGAGGAAGACCATGCCGTAGATGGGCGGTGCCGGCCGCGCCGATGCCGGTCCACACGGCGTACGCGGGGCCGACGTCCAGCTTCCGCAGGGAGAGGGTCAGCAGGCCGAAGCTGCCCAGGGCGAACGAGGCGAAGGCGATCGTCGGCCACAGACGGGTGAACCCGTGGGAGAGTTTCAGGCACACGGCGAAGCCGGTCTCCAGGAAACCGGCCACTATGACCAGCAGCCACGCCATGTGCGGTCCTCCCGTTGGTCCGGATCTCCGGCTCGGTGTGATTATGCACTTACCGGCCGCCCGTCCGGGCGCACAACGCGGTGCTCAGTCGCCCTCCGTGGCCTCCCGCGTGGCCAGCAGCCGGCGCAGCGAGTACAGCCGTGCCGCGTCCGCGTGACCGTCCTCGACCCACTTGTCCAGCGCGCAGTCCCGCTCGTCGTGGCTGCACGCCCGCGGACAGCCCTCCGTACCGGGTACGAGATCCGGGAAGGCGAGGATCACCCGCGAGGGGTCGACGTGCGCGAGCCCGAAGGAACGGATGCCCGGGGTGTCGACGACCCAGCCGTCCGCACCGCCCAGCGGCAGGGCGAGGGCCGACGTCGTGGTGTGCCGGCCGCGCCCCGTCACCGCGTTGACGTGTCCCGTCGTACGCCGGCGGTCCTCGGGGACCAGCGCGTTGACCAGCGTCGTCTTGCCGACGCCCGAGTGGCCCACGAACGCGGTGATCTTGCCGTTCAGGTGTGCGCGCACCCGGTCCGCCGCGTCCCCGCTCTCCAGCTCCTCACGGCTGGTGACGACGTGGGGGATGTCCAGGGCGCCGTACAGCTCCAGCAGCGCGTCCGGCGGGGCCAGGTCCGACTTGGTCATCACCAGCAGCGGTGTCAGACCGCCGTCGAAGGCCGCGACGAGACAGCGGTCGATCAGCCGGGGCCGGGGTTCCGGGTCGGCCAGCGCCGTCACGATCGCCAGTTGGTCGGCGTTGGCGACGACCACCCGCTCGTAGGGGTCGTCGTCGTCGGCCGTGCGGCGCAGCACCGACGTGCGCCCCGCGATCCGCACGATCCGCGCGAGTGAGTCCTTCTTCCCCGACAGGTCGCCCACCAGGGCCACCTGGTCGCCGACGACGGCGGCCTTGCGGCCCAGCTCGCGGGCTTTCATCGCCAGGACGACCCGGTCGCCCACCAGGCAGGTCAGCCGCCCCCGGTCGACGGTGAGGACCATGCCCTCGGCCGCGTCCTCGTGCTTGGGGCGGATGCTGGTCCGCGGCCGGTTGCCCTTGCGGTTGGGGCGGCTGCGGATGTCGTCCTCGTCGGTGTGCTTGCCATAGCGGCGCATGCTGTTACGTCCTTACTGCCCGAGCATCCCGGTCCACAACGCGGGGAAGTCCGGCAGGGTCTTCGCGGTCGTCGCCACGTTCTCGATCCGCACCCCCTCGACGGCCAGGCCGATGACCGCGCCGGCCGTCGCCATCCGGTGATCCTCGTAGGTGTGGAACACCCCGCCGCGCAGCGGGCGCGGGCGGATGTGCAGGCCGTCGGCCGTCTCCGTGACGTCACCGCCGAGTTCGTTGATCTCCTTGGTGAGCGCGGCCAGCCGGTCCGTCTCGTGCAGCCGCAGATGGGCCACGCCCCGCAGGGTGGACGGCGAGTCGGCGAGCGCCGCGACCGCCGCGATGCCCGGGGTCAGCTCGCCGACGTCGCCCAGGTCCACGTCGATGCCGTGGACCGCGCCCGAACCGGTGAACACGAGCCCGTAATCGGTGAGTTCACAGGAGCCTCCCATCTCGGTGAAGATCTCCCGCAGCCGGTCCCCCGGCTGGGTGGTGCGGGCCGGCCAGTCCGGGACGAGCACCTTGCCGCCGGTGACGAGGGCCGCCGCCAGGAACGGCTGCGCGTTGGACAGGTCCGGCTCGACGGTCAGGTCCCGGCCGAGCAGCGCCCCCGGCGTCACCCGCCACACGTCGGGCTCGCCGCCCGACTCCGGGGTGTCCACCTGGGCGCCCACCGCGCGCAGCATGTCGACCGTCATCCGGATGTGCGGCAGGGACGGCAGGGTGGCACCGGTGTGCCGGACCTCGACGCCCTGGTTGAAGCGCGGGCCGGACAGCAGCAGCGCGGAGACGAACTGGGAGGACGAGGAGGCGTCGACCGAGACCGGGCCGCCGTCCAGGGCGCCGCCGCCGTGCACGGTCAGCGGCAGCGCGCCCCGGCCGTCGTCGTCGATCCGGGCGCCGAGCGCCCGCAGCGCGTCGATCACCCCGTGGAGGGGACGCTCGTACGACCGCGGGTCCCCGTCGAACCGGATCGGACCGTCGGCCAGCGCGGCCACCGGCGGCAGGAAGCGCATCACCGTGCCCGCGTTGCCGACGTCGACCGTGGCCGGGCCGCGCAGGCCCGTGGGCAGCACCCGCCAGGCCTCACCGGTGCCGTCGGGGCCCACCCCCTCCTCGATCTCCACGCCCATCGCGCGCAGCGCGCCGGCCATCAGCAGGGTGTCCCGCGAGCGCAGCGGGCGGCGCAGCCAGCCGGGTTCGGAGGCCAGGGAGGCGAGGACCAGGGCGCGGTTGGTGACCGACTTGGACCCCGGTACGTGGACCGTGGCGTCGACGGCCCCGCTCGCGTGCGGGGCGGGCCAGGGGGCGGTGGGGGCGGGGTTCGGGGCCATGGGGTCACTTTATAAGCAGGGCCCGGCGTCAACCTTCCAGCAGCCAGCGGCCTCCGCCGATCAGCGAGGACAGGGACACCGCGTGGAACAGGAAGAGCCAGAGCCCCGCCGGTACGTGCGCCAGCCGGGACAACTGGTCCGCGTCCGAGTCGCCCGCGCCCGCCCGCGCCCGCTTGGCCTGCAGTTCGAACGGCGGCCGTACCCCGCCGGCCAGCAGGAACCAGACCACCGCGTACGCGAACGCCGCCTGCACCTGCGGCCCCGCCAGCCAGGACACCAACAGGAACGCGCCCCCGGCCAGCACCACGGTGAGGACGCCGTAGGCGTTGCGGATCATCAACAGCATCGCGAGCAGCAGGGCCGTGGCCACCCACAGCAGGAGGGTGATGCGCCCCGTGGCCAGCAGCGCGGCCCCGCCGAGCCCCAGCAGGGAAGGCGCCGTGTACCCGGCCGCGGCCGTGAGGATCATGCCCAGTCCGTACGGCTTGCCCCGGCTGAGGGTGAGCCCGCTGGTGTCGGAGTGCAGCCGGATGCCGGTGAGCTGCCGGCCGGTGAGCAGGGCGACCAGGCCGTGGCCGCCCTCGTGCGCGATGGTGATCGCGTTGCGGGATATCCGCCACACCGGGTGCGGGACGACGACGGCGAGCGCCGCGGCCAGGGTGGCCAGGATCACCCACAGGCCGGGATCGGGCTGGGTGCCGGTGAGGCGGTCCCAGAGGCCGGGCAGCGCGGTGGCGGCGAGGCTGTCCATGTGTCCGAGTGGCTCCCTGTCCTGGTGATCGTCGGGGGTCGGCGCGGGGGCGCCGTCGTGGTGGGGTGGTGGTCGGGTGACGGGTCGGCCTGGCAGTGTGGCACGTATGTGCGGACGGTATGCATCGAGTCGTGGGCCCGAGGATCTCGCGGGAGTCTTCGAGGTCGAACACTGGGATCCCGAGGAGACCCTGGAGCCGGACTACAACGTGGCCCCCACCAAGGAGGTCCACGCCGTACTGGACCGCCCCCTGAAAGACGCGGACTCCCCGCGTCCGGTTCGTCAGCTACGCAGGCTCAAGTGGGGCCTGGTCCCGTCCTGGGCTAAGACCCCCGAGGGCGGCGCGCGGATGATCAACGCCCGCGCGGAGACCGTGCACGAGAAGCCCGCCTACCGGCGTGCCTTCGCCGCCCGCCGCTGCCTCCTGCCCGCCGACGGCTACTACGAGTGGGTCACCGGCAGCCAGGAACGCGAGCTGGAGGTGGAGGGCAGGAAGAAGCGCCCGCGCAAGCAGCCGTACTTCGTGCTCCCCGCCGACGGCTCGGTGTTCGCGATGGCCGGCCTGTACGAGTTCTGGCGCGACCGGACGCTGCCCGACGACCACCCGCGGGCCTGGTGGGCCACCTGCTCGGTGATCACCACCGAGGCGGAGCGGGACCCGCTGGCCGTCGCCCCCGCCGAGGGCCCGCGCTCCCTCGCCGACATCCACCCCCGGATGCCGCTGATGCTCACCCCGGACCGCTGGGACGCCTGGCTCGACCCCTCCCGCACCGACCCCGACGAGCTGCGCGCCCTGCTGGCCCCGCCCCCGCCCGGCCTGATGCGCGCCTACCCGGTCTCCACCGCCGTCAGCAACGTCCGCAACAACGGCCCGGAGCTGCTGAAGGAGCTTCAGGCACCGGAAGAGGGCACACTCTTCTGACGTGAACACAGAGACCGTCGACACGGACGCCGGACCGGCCCGGATCACCTGGCACCCGGCGCGCGAGGCCCGCCTGGTGCTGGCCGTCAGCCATGGCGCGGGCGGCGGCATCGAGGCCCGGGACCTGCACGTACTGGCCGGGACACTGCCCGCGCGGGGTGTCACCGTCGCCCTCGTCGAGCAGCCCTGGCGGGTCGCGGGCAAGAAGGTCGCGCCCGCCCCGAAGACCCTGGACACCGGATGGCGCGGGGTGTGGCCCGCGCTCGCCCGGCCCGGCCTGCCGGTGATCTCCGGCGGGCGCAGCGCCGGTGCCCGCGTCGCCTGCCGTACGGCCGCCGAGCTGGGCGCGCACGCCGTGCTCGCGCTGAGCTTCCCGCTGCACCCGCCGGGCAGGCCGGAGCGCTCCCGCGCCGGGGAGCTGCTGGGCACCGGGGTGCCCACGCTGGTCGTGCAGGGCGGGAACGACCCCTTCGGCAGGCCGGAGGAGTTCCCGGCGGGCGATTTCGACCTGGTCGAGGTGCCCCACGCCGATCACGGTCTCGCGGTACCCCGGCGCGCGGACCTCACACAGGAACAGGCCCTGGACCTCGTCGGAGCCCGGGTCGCCGAGTGGACCCTGTCACTCGGGTGACGGCAGGGAATGCCGCGCGGCAACCCGCTGTTGTGGGGGACAGAAGTGCTGACGCCTCGGCACCGATGTCGTGGGAAAGGAAGTCCGCCGCATGGGTTCGACCATCTGCCCGGGCCGCAGCAGCCGTACTGACCTGGACTGGACGGTGCTGCACGCGGCCAGGACCGCTCCTATTCGAGCGGCGGCAGGCACGGGTCGTGTTCTATCCTCCGAAACGAGTGGGACCGTTTCCGGTCCCGCCCGGAACTTCGAGGAGGTGGGTCCGGTCACTGGGACCGACGCAGGGACCGACAACGGCCAGGCGGGGCCGCCCGAGGACCAGGGCGTCAGCGCGGAGGCGTCCGGTGAGACGACCGTGGAGCGCAGCGCGCGCTTCGAGCGGGACGCGCTCGAGTTCCTCGACCAGATGTACTCGGCCGCGCTGCGCATGACGCGCAACCCGGCCGATGCCGAGGACCTGGTGCAGGAGACGTACGCGAAGGCGTACGCGTCCTTCCACCAGTTCCGCGAGGGCACCAACCTCAAGGCGTGGCTGTACCGCATCCTCACCAACACCTTCATCAACTCCTACCGCAAGAAGCAGCGCGAACCCCAGCGCAGCGCGGCCGAGGAGATCGAGGACTGGCAGCTCGCGCGCGCCGAGTCGCACATGTCGACGGGCCTGCGCTCCGCCGAGTCGCAGGCGCTCGACCACCTGCCCGACTCGGACGTGAAGTCGGCGCTCCAGGCGATCCCCGAGGAGTTCCGCATCGCCGTGTATCTCGCGGACGTCGAGGGCTTTGCGTACAAGGAGATCGCGGACATCATGGGGACACCCATCGGAACGGTGATGTCCCGGCTGCACCGGGGCCGCCGTCAACTGCGCGGCATGCTGGAGGACTACGCCCGTGAGCGGGGTCTGGTCCCGGCCGGTGCCGGAGAGTCGAACGAAGCGAAAGGCTCGGGCTCATGAGCTGCGGAGAGCCGCACGAGACGGACTGCAGTGAGGTTCTGGACCACCTGTACGAGTTCCTCGACAGCGAGATGCCGGACGTCGACCGCGACAAGTTCCAGCACCACTTCGAGGAATGCTCGCCGTGCCTGGAGAAGTACGGCCTGGAGCAGGCCGTGAAGAAGCTGGTCAAGCGGTGCTGCGGCCATGACGACGTGCCCGCCGACCTGCGCGCCAAGGTCATGGGGCGGATCGACCTGATCCGCTCCGGCCAGACCGTGCCCGGGCACGACGTGACCCGGACCCCGACGGCGCCCCAGGAATCCTGACACGCCGGGTCGTATCACCCGAACGTGCTAATCCTCAGGTCATAAGCCCCCGCACCCCCCGACCTCCGCCCTAGGCTCCCAGCCGGGACGGGCAGGGTCGGGGAGGGGCGTGATGGACGCGGTACCGGCGAGAGCACGCGGCTGTGTTGCCGCCGCCGCCCTGCTCGCCGCCCTCTGCCTGCTGCGCCTGCCGACCAGCCATGTCCCATGGTGGGAGCCGTGTCTCCTCGCCGCCCTCTACGCGGCCTGTGAGCACGTCGTGCGCCGGCGTCTCGATGGCACCTTCTACCCCGTGCTGCTCGCCGGGGCCTTCCTGCTGCCCCCGCCGGCCGCCGCGCTCGTCCCGCTGCCCGCCCTCCTGCTCCCCCCGGCCGGGCACCGGGCCGCCCTGTCCCGGCGCGTGTGGCGGGCCGTGCGGCCCGCGCTCGCCGTGTGCGGCGCCGCCCACGTGCACCGGGCGCTCGGCGGCCGGGACGCCGTCGTCGGCTCCGACTTCCCCTACGCCCTGCTGCCCGCCGGTGCCGCCGTCCTCGTCCTCTGCCTCGTGCTGACCCTGCTCGACGGCGGCCTGCGGGCGGCGGCCGGGCTGGTGCCGCCGCGGCGCGCCTGGCGCGGGCTGCTGGCCCGCTCCCTCGCGCCCGTCGCCGTGCACGGCCTCGCCGGACTGATGATGGCCGTGCTCTGGCGAAGTCCGTACGGTCCGTCCGCCGCGCTGCTCGTCCTGCTCCCGATGTGCGTCTCCTGCTGGGTGTTCGCCCAGTACCACCGTGAACGCGCGGCCCACCAGGCCACCATCCGCGCCCTCGTCCAGGCCGTCGACATCAAGGACGGCTACACCCGCGGCCACAGCGAACGCGTCGGCCAGGCCTCCGTGCTGATCGCCCGCGAACTCGGCATGGACGACGACCGCGTCGAGACGCTGCGCTTCGCCGGCATCCTGCACGACGTCGGCAAGCTCGGCGTGCCCACCCGGCTGCTGCGCAAGGACGGACCGCTCACCCCCGAGGAACGGCGGATCATCGAGCTGCATCCCGAGTACGGCCACGAGATGGTCCGCGGGATCTCCTTCCTCGGTGAGGCCCGCGCGGCGATCCTCCACCACCACGAGCGGCTCGACGGCAGCGGCTACCCGTACGGCCTGGCCGGTGACCAGATCCCCGAGTGCGCCCGGATCGTCGCCGTCGCCGACGCTTTCGACGCGATGACCTCGACCCGCTCCTACAGCAGGGCCCGGCCGGTCGAGGCGGCCGTCACCGAGCTGGAGCGCTGCGCGGGCGCCCACTTCGACCCCCGGATGGTCGGCGCCCTCGTCCGCGCCGTGCGCCGCTGCGGCTGGCGGCCCACGGTCACCGCCGACGAACCCGCGTACGTCATGACACCCGCCGAGCGGGCCCCCCGCACCGGGGCAGCCCGGTGAGTCCCCTGCGGCTCATCCACGGCGCCGCCGTCCTCGTCGCGGCCGGCTCCCTCGCCGTCACCCTGTGGACCGGTCTGGAGGACCGGGGCGTCGCGCTCGCCTTCGGCACGCTCATCGCCGTCGGCGAGCTGACCCGGTGGAGCGACGCCCAGGAACGGCAGGCCGCGCCCCTGGGCGCCGCGGGCTCCCTGTCGTACGCGCTGCTGGGCGCCGACGCCGGGCGGCCCGCCCAGCACGGCGCGGCCCAGGTCGTCACCGTGGTCCTCGTCGCCGCCCTCCTCGGTGCCGTCCCGCACATCTGGTCCGGCGGCACCCCGACCGCCGACCACCTGGCCCGCCGCGTCCTCACCGTCGGCTTCGCCGCCCTCTGCTTCCAACCCCCTTACGACAACCGGGTGTTCGCCTCCTGGACCGGCCCCGCCTACCCCCTGCTGCTCCTCACCCTGCTCGCCCTCACCTCCCTGTGCGGGGCCGTCCTGGCCGCCACGCTCGCCCACTGCCGCAGCGGCCGGCCGTTCGGTCCGCTGCTGCGCGAGGAACTGCGCGGACTGCTCGGCATCGGCTCCGCGGTCTGTGCCACCGGCGCCGTGATGGCGCTCGCGGTCGCCGTCGCCGGGCTGTGGGCACTGCCCGTGTTCTGTCTGCCGCTGCTCCTCGTCCAGGTGTCCCTCCGCCGGTACGCGGCCGTCCGCGCCACCTACCGGCAGACCATCGCCTCCCTGGCCCGCGCCACCGAGATCGCCGGCTGCACCCCCGCCGGGCACGCCCACCGGGTCGCCGCGCTCAGCCTCGCCGTCGGCCGCGACCTCGGCCTGACCGGACCCGAGCTGACCGTCCTGGAGTACGCGGCGCTCATGCACGACATCGGTCAGCTCAGCCTGGTCGACCCGGTCCCGGCGGGCGCCACCGCCGTCCTGCCCGCCGCCGAGCAACGCCGCATCGCCCTGCTCGGCGGGGCCGTCGTCCGGCAGACCGGCGTGGACGCGGCCGTCGCCGTCGTCGTGGAGCGGCAGGCCGACCCCTGCCCGGAGCAGCCGCTCGCCGCCCGGATCGTGCGCACCGTGAACGCCTACGAGGAGAAGGCCCGGGACGCCGGTCCCGAGGGCCCGCTGCACGCGCTGGAGGAGCTGCGGCTGGGCACCGCCGACGACTACGCTCCGGAGGTCGTGGAATCGCTCGCCCGGGTCCTGGCCCGGCCCCGCGGCTGGCGCGCGACCGTCCCGGCCGACGCCGGTGCGAGACGAACGGGACTGTCTGACCCCGCTCCCGGCTGGGTAACCCATGGGTAATGAGCGACTCTCCCGCCGTACGTGGTTGGATGCGAGGGAGAGGGTGTCCGGGGGCACAAGCCAGCCCACAGCGGGAAATGGAACTGGCAGGCGGGAATCGTGAGGATCTTCGGCAAGGCACGGCACCGGCCCTCCGCCTCCTGGCGGCAGGCCACAGACCGCGCGTTCACACTTATCGGCGACGGCCGGTACGAGGACGCGGGCGAGCTGCTGACACGCGCCGCCGACCTGGAGCCCTGGCTGGCGGAGTCCTGGTTCAACCTGGCCCTGCTGCACAAGTTCCGGCACGACTGGGAGCAGGCCCGCGCCGCCGGTCTGCGCGCGGTCGCCCTGCTCGACCGGGAGGCCGGCGCCCCGGACTGGTGGAACGTGGGGATCGCCGCGACCGCCCTTCAGGACTGGCCGCTGGCCCGCCGCGCCTGGCAGGCGTACGGGCTGAAGGTGCCCGGCGGTGCCGCCGTCTCCGGTGAGCCGCTCGGCATGGAGCTGGGCAGCGCGGCCGTACGGCTGTCCCCGGAGGGCGAGGCCGAGGTCGTGTGGGGCCGCAGGCTGGACCCGGCGCGGATGGAGGTGCTGTCCATCCCGCTGCCCTCGTCCGGGCGGCGCTGGGGCGAGGTCGTGCTGCACGACGGCGTCTCCCGCACGGCGAGCGCACGACGTCCGCCGGGCACACCTACCCGGTCTTCGACGAGATCGAGCTGTGGGCACCGTCACCCGTCCCCACCTGGGTGGTCCTGCTGGAGGCGGCCACGGAGGCGGACCGGGACGCGTTGGAGCGGCTCGCCGCCGACGCCGGGTTCGCCGCGGAGGACTGGTCGTCGTCGGTGCGGCTGCTGTGCCGGACGTGCTCGGAGTCGCGGATGCCGTCCGACGAGGGCGAGGGGGTGCACCTGGACCCGCACGACCACAGCGAGCCGGGGCATCCCGGGCCGCTGGGGCACCGGACGGACGGGCAGTTGTGGGTGCCCGAGCGGGAGTGCGGGGTCGCGGCGCCGGCCTCGCTCGTGCGCGGGCTGCTGGACGGATGGGTCCAGGACAGCCCGGACTCGCGGGACTGGCGGGATCTGGAAGAGGTCTGCTGACCGGTCGCCGTACCCTGTATCAGCAACATCTCCCCCCTGTTCTTTGAGGAAGGCGTACGTCGGTCATGGCGCACCAGGACACCGATCAGCAGCACGCGGGCGTGCTCCCCGTCGACGACGAGGGGTACGTCGTCGACACGGAGGACTGCGAGGAGCGCGAGCAGGCCTGGCGCGAGCGCGGGACCTCGCGGCCGATCACGGTCGTCGGCAACCCGGTGCTGCACAAGGAGTGCAGGGACGTCACCGAGTTCGGCGAGGAGCTGCAGCAGTTGGCCGCCGACATGTTCGCCAGCCAGCGCACCGCCGAGGGCGTGGGCCTGGCCGCCAACCAGATCGGTGTCGACCTGAAGGTCTTCGTCTACGACTGCCAGGACGACGAGGGCGCCCGCCACGTCGGCGTGATCTGCAACCCGAAGCTGGTCGACCTGCCCGCCGAGCAGCGCCGGCTGGACGACAGCAACGAGGGCTGCCTGTCCGTGCCGACGGCCTACGCGTCGCTCGCGCGCCCCGACTACGCCGAGGTGACCGGCCAGGACGAGCAGGGCAACCCGGTCAAGGTCCGCGGCACCGGCTACTTCGCACGCTGTTTGCAGCACGAGACCGACCACCTCTACGGCCACCTGTACATCGACCGGCTGTCGAAGCGGGACCGCAAGGACGCGCTGCGGCAGATGGCCGAGAACGAGCCGCGCTACCCCGTGGTCGCCAACGACTGACCAGCGCAGGGCACATGGGCGCCCGGCCGGGATCCGTCCCGGCCGGGCGCCTTCGCGTTGCCGCTCCTCGTTCGCCCGTGCGTCGTACACCCGATCCCTTGCGGGACCCTGGTGATCCTTAATCAGTCACACAAGGGGGATTCTCGGCACCGTGGGGTAGTGAATGGTGCAAATCCGTTCCCATGGCGGTCACTTGTGGTGCTGAATGGAAGTACGGGGATACGCAACGGCGCACGCCCGGCACAGCAGGAGGGGCGTGCGCTCCTGGCGGCTGGAAGGGGTTTGTACGTGCAGGCTTTCCCACGCAGCACCACAGTGACCCGGACGGCGGTCGTGGTCCCGCCCTCACTGGCCCTCCCGGTGATCGAGTCCGCTTTTCCCCGGCGACTGCATCCGTATTGGCCGCGGCTCCAGGAGAACACGCGGCTGTGGCTGCTGGAAAAGCGGCTGATGCCGGCGGACAAGGTCCATGAATATGCCGATGGACTGTGCTACACGGACCTCATGGCCGGCTACTACACCAGCGCCGCCGACGAGGTCCTCCAGGCCATAGCCGACTACAGCGCGTGGTTCTTCGTCTGGGACGACCGCCACGACCGTGACATCGTGCACGGCCGGGCGGGCGACTGGCGGCGGCTGAGACACCGGCTGCACGCGGCACTCGACGCGCCCGGGCACCACGTGCACCACCCGGACCCACTGGTCGCCGGCTTCGCCGACACCGTGCTGCGGCTGTACGGCCTCCTGTCACGCACCTGGAACCTGCGGTTCGCCAGGCATTTCCACGCGGTGATCGAGGCCTATGACCGCGAATTCCGCAACCGCACCGAAGGATACGTGCCCGGCGTCGAGGAATATCTCGCCCTGCGCCGCCTGACCTTCGCCCACCGGATATGGACGGATCTGCTCGAACCCAGTGCCGGATGCGAACTCCCGGACGCCGTACGGAAAAACCCGGCCTATCGCCGGGCGGCCCTCCTCAGTCAGGAATTCGCCGCCTGGTACAACGACCTTTGCTCGCTGCCGAAGGAAATAGCCGGCGACGAGGTCCACAATCTCGGGATCAGCCTCATCACCCATGAGGGGCTGACCCTCGAAGAAGCGGTGGACGACGTCAGGCGGCGCGTCGAGGAATGCGCCGGTGAATTTCTGGACGCCGAACAGGACGCCCTGCGGCTCGCCCACGACATCGACGACGGAACCGCCCGCGGCGCGGAGCTCGGCGCCGCCGTCCGCACGTGCGTCGACGCCATGCGCAACTGGTTCAGCTCCGTCTACTGGTTCCACCACGAGTCCGGCCGGTACATGGTCGACAACTGGGACGACCGGTCCACGCCCCCGTACGTGACGAACGAAGCGGCAGGTGAGAAATGACCGTCGAGTCGGTGAAGCCCGCGACCCCCAGAACGACCGCACTGCGTGAACCGCCCCTGGCCCCGGGTGCCGTACCGGTCCTCGGACACGGCCTGAAACTGGTCCGCGACCCGCTCGCCTTCATGTCCGGGCTGCGCGACCACGGCGACATCGTGCGCCTGCGGCTCGGCCCCAAGACGGTGTACGCCGTCACCGCGCCGGCGCTCACCGGAGCCCTGGCCCTCAGCCCCGGCTTCAGCATCGCCGGCCCCCTGTGGGAGTCCCTCGAGGGCCTGCTCGGCAAGGAGGGCGTGGCCACCGCCAACGGCTCCCGGCACCGCCGCCAGCGGCGCACCATCCAGCCCGCGTTCCGGCTCGACGCGATACCGCAGTACGGGCCGGTCATGGAGGAGGAGGCGCACCGGCTCACCGAGCGCTGGAAACCCGGGGAGACCATCGACTGCACCTCCGAGTCCTTCCGGGTCGCCGTCCGTATCGCCGCCCGCTGCCTGCTGCGCGGCGACTACATGGACGAGCGCGCGGAACGGCTCAGCACCGATCTCGCCACCGTCTTCCGCGGTATGTACCGCAGGATGGTGATCCCGCTGGGTCCGCTCTACCGGCTGCCGTTTCCGGCCAACCGGGAATTCAACCGGGCGTTGGCCGATCTGCATCTGCTGGTGGACGAGATCGTCGCCGAGAGAAGGGCATCTGGTCAAAAGCCGGACGATTTGCTGACGGCATTGCTGGAGGCGAAGGACGACAATGGCGAGCCCATCGGGGAACAGGAGATCCACGACCAGGTCGTCGCGATCCTCACCCCCGGCAGCGAAACAGTGGCGTCCACGGTCATGTGGCTGCTCCAGGCCCTCGCCGCGCATCCGGAACACGCCGAGAGGGTACGGGCCGAGGTCGAATCCGTGACCGGTGGCCGGCCGGTCGGATTCGAGCACGTGCGTGCCCTGAAGCACACCAGCAATGTCGTCGTCGAGGCCATGCGGCTCAGGCCCGCCGTATGGATTCTGACGCGCCGCGCGACGACGGACGCCGTACTCGGCGGCTATCGCATTCCGGCCGGGGCGGACATCGTCCACAGCCCGTACGCCATCCAGCGCGACGCCCGTTCCTACGCCCGCCACCTCGACTTCGACCCCGACCGCTGGCTGCCCGAGCGCGCCGGTGAGGTGCCGAAGTACGCCATGAGCCCGTTCAGCGTGGGCAACCGCAAGTGCCCCAGCGACCACTTCTCCATGACCCAACTGAGCCTGATCACCGCGGCGGTCTCGGCGAAGTACCGCTTCGAGCGGGCCGCCGGGTCCGACGAGAGCACCCGCGTGGGCATCACGCTCCGCCCGCAGAACCTGCTGCTGCGGGCGATGCCCTGGTAGGCCGCCGGTACCGGCGCGTGCTCAGGCGGCCTGCGGGCCGCGGAACGCGCGCCGGTAGGCCTGGGGGGTCGTCCCCAGCGCCCGCACGAACTGATGACGCAGCGCCGCGGCCGTACCGAACCCCGTCCGCCCGGCGATGGCGTCCATGGTCTCGTCCGTGCCCTCCAGCAACTCCTGGGCCAGCAGCACGCGCTGGCGCAGGATCCACCGGTACGGAGTGGTCCCCGTCTCCTGCTGGAAGCGGCGGGCGAAGGTGCGCGGCGCCAGGTGGGCACGGGCGGCGAGCTGTTCGACGGTCACCTCCTGGTCGAGGTGCGCCTCCATCCACGCCAGCACCTCCCCGACCGTGTCGCAGGGAGCCTTCGGCAGGGGGCGCTCGATGAACTGCGCCTGCCCGCCGTCCCGGTGCGGCGGCACCACCATCCGGCGGGCGATCTTGTTGGCCACCTCCGGGCCCTGCTCCTTGCGCACGATGTGCAGACAGGCGTCGATGCCCGCGGCCGTGCCGGCGGAGGTGATGACCGGGTCCTCGTCCACGTAGAGCATGTCCGGCTCGGCCTCGAGCCGGGGATAGCGCCGGGCGAGCTGCTCGGCGTGGTGCCAGTGCACCGCACACCGCCGTCCGTCCAGCAGCCCCGCCGCGGCCAGCACGAACACGCCGGAGCAGACGCTGAGCACCCGGGTGCCCCGGTCGACGGCCCGCCGCAGCGCCGTCAGCAGCTCCTCGGGGAACGCGCGCTCCGCGTAGGCCTGCCCGGCCGGTACGGCGATCAGGTCGGCTTCTTCCAGCCGCTCCAGCCCGTACGGCGTGGACACGGTGAACCCGCAGTGGGTGCCGAGCGAGGGCCCCTCCGCAGAGACCACGGCGAAGTCGTACACAGGCAGTCCGTCGTCACTGCGGTCGATGCCGAACACCTCGCACACGACACCCAGCTCGAAGGGCTGCACCCCGTCCAGCAGCACGACGGCCACGTTCTTCAGCATGCTGCCAGTGTGCCCCACCATTGGCAGTAATTCGAGGGTCTACGGCAGTCCTGCCACTCCCGGTCAGGAGTGTCCGGCGCGAGAGTGGTGTCCATGAACGGAAACCAGATCGAAGGTCTCATCGGAATGGGCACCACCCTCGGGATCCTGGTCCTCCTGGTCCTCCCGTCCGTGCTCGGCGTCGTGCGCGAGCGGCGCATCGACCGGCAGCTCAGGCAGGCCCAGGAGGCCCGGGGAGACAGCAGGGATCAGAAGTCCTCGTCCAGGTCGACCGTGCCCTCCACCGCCACCTGGTACGCCGACGGGCGGCGCTCGAAGAAGTTCGTCAGCTCCTGAACACCCTGGAGCTCCATGAAGGAGAAGGGGTTCTGCGAGCCGTACACCGGGGCGAAACCGAGGCGCGTGAGGCGCTGGTCGGCGACGCACTCGAGGTACTGGCGCATGGATTCGGTGTTCATGCCGGGGAGGCCGTCACCGCACAGGTCGCGGGCGAACTGCAGCTCGGCCTCGACGGCCTCCCCGAGCATGTCCGTGACCTCCTGCCGCAGCGCGTCGTCGAACAGCTCCGGCTCCTCCTTGCGGACGGTGTCGACGACTTCGAACGCGAAGGACATGTGCATCGTCTCGTCGCGGAACACCCAGTTGGTGCCGGTGGCCAGGCCGTGCAGCAGACCGCGGCTGCGGAACCAGTAGACGTAGGCGAAGGCGCCGTAGAAGAACAGCCCCTCGATGCAGGCGGCGAAACAGATCAGGTTCAGCAGGAAGCGGCGGCGGTCGGCCTGGGTCTCCAGCCGGTCGATCTTCTCCACCTCGTTGATCCACTTGAAGCAGAACCCGGCCTTCTCCCGGATGGAGGGGATGTTCTCGACGGCGGCGAAGGCGGCGGCGCGGTCGTCCGGGTCGGGGAGGTAGGTGTCCAGCAGGGTCAGATAGAACTGGACGTGGACGGCCTCCTCGAAGAGCTGCCGGCTCAGGTAGAGCCGCGCCTCGGGGGAGTTGATGTGCTTGTAGAGCGTCAGCACCAGGTTGTTCGCGACGATGGAGTCGCCGGTCGCGAAGAAGGCGACCAGCCGGCCGATGAGGTGCTGCTCCTCCGGCGTCAGCCGGGCGAGGTCGGTGACGTCGGAATGGAGGTCGACCTCCTCCACGGTCCAGGTGTTCTTGATGGCGTCCCGGTAGCGCTCGTAGAAGTCGGGGTAGCGCATCGGGCGCAGCGTCAGCTCGAAGCCCGGGTCGAGGAGCCGGGTGGTACGGGTGGTCATTACTGGCAGGCCTCGCAGGACTCGGGGTTCTCCAGGGAGCAGGCGACCGCGTCGGGGTCGGCGGCCTGCTGCACGGGGATGGCGGGCTGCGCCTGGGCGGCGCGGGCGATGCGCGTCGCGGGGCGCGAGCGCAGGTAGTACGTCGTCTTCAGCCCGGACTTCCAGGCGTAGGCGTACATCGAGGAGAGCTTGCCGATGGTCGGCGTCTCCAGGAAGAGGTTCAGCGACTGGGCCTGGTCGAGGAACGGCGTGCGGGCGGCGGCCATGTCGATGAGGCCGCGCTGGGGGATCTCCCAGGCCGTGCGGTACAGCCTGCGCACCTCCTCGGGGATCCAGGCGAAGCCCTGCACCGAGCCGTTGGCGTCACGCAGCGCCTCACGGGTACGGGCGTCCCACACGCCGAGGTCCTTCAGCTCCCGCACCAGGTAGGAGTTGACCTGGAGGAACTCACCGGAGAGCGTCTCGCGCTTGAACAGGTTCGACACCTGCGGCTCGATGCACTCGTACACCCCCGCGATCGAGGCGATCGTGGCCGTCGGAGCGATGGCCAGCAGCAGGGAGTTGCGCATGCCCGTCGACGCGATGCGCTCGCGCAGCGCGTCCCACCGCTCCGGCCAGGTGAGGTCGACGTCGTAGTGGTCGGGGTGGAGCACCCCGCGGGCGGCGCGGGTGCGCTCCCAGGCGGGCAGCGGGCCGTTGCGCTCGGCGAGGTCGGCGGAGGCCTCGTACGCGGCGAGCATGATGCGCTCGGCGATCCGCGTGGACAGGGCCCCGGCCTCGGGTGAGTCGAAGGGCAGGCGCAGCTTGAAGAAGACGTCCTGCAGGCCCATCGCGCCCAGACCGACCGGGCGCCATCTGGCGTTGGAGCGGCCCGCCTGCTCGGTCGGGTAGAAGTTGATGTCCACCACGCGGTCGAGGAAGGTGACGGCCGTCCGGACCGTCTCGTCCAGCCGCTCCCAGTCGATGTCCCCGTCGCGCACGAAGGCGCCGAGGTTGACCGAACCGAGGTTGCAGACGGCCGTCTCGCCGTCGTCGGTGACCTCCAGGATCTCCGTGCAGAGGTTGGAGGAGTGGATGACGCTGCCCGGCTCGGCGGTCTGGTTGGCGGTGCGGTTGGCGGCGTCCTTGAACGTCATCCAGCCGTTGCCGGTCTGGGCGAGCGTGCGCATCATCCGGCCGTACAGGTCACGCGCCGGGATCGTCTTCCTGGCCAGCCCGGCCGCCTCGGCCCGGCGGTAGGCGGCGTCGAACTCCTCGCCCCACAGGTCGACCAGCTCGGGCACCTCGGCGGGGGAGAACAGCGACCACTGCTCGTCGGCGTTGACCCGGCGCATGAACTCGTCCGGCACCCAGTGCGCGAGGTTGAGGTTGTGGGTGCGGCGGGCGTCCTCGCCGGTGTTGTCGCGCAGCTCCAGGAACTCCTCGATGTCGGAGTGCCAGGTCTCCAGGTAGACCGCCGCCGCCCCCTTGCGCCGGCCGCCCTGGTTCACCGCGGCCACCGAGGCGTCCAGCGTCTTCAGGAACGGCACGATGCCGTTGGAGTGCCCGTTGGTCCCCCGGATCAGCGAACCGCGCGAACGGATGCGGGAGTACGACAGACCGATGCCGCCGGCGTGCTTGGACAGGCGGGCGACCTGGTGGTAGCGGTCGTAGATGGAGTCCAGCTCGTCCAGCGGGGAGTCGAGCAGATAGCAGGACGACATCTGCGGGTGCCGGGTGCCGGAGTTGAACAGGGTGGGGGAGGAGGGCAGGTAGTCCAGGCGGCTCATCAGCCGGTACAGCGCCGCGACCTCGTCCACGGCCCGGCTCGTGTCGTCCTCGGCCAGGCCGCTCGCCACGCGCAGCATGAAGTGCTGGGGCGTCTCGACGACCTTGCGGGTGATCGGGTGCCGCAGCAGGTAGCGGCTGTACAGGGTGCGCAGGCCGAAGTAGCCGAACCGGTCGTCCGCCGCGCCGTCGACCAGCGCGTCGAGCCGCTCGGCGTGGAGCCGGACGAACGCGGCGGTGCGGTCGGCGACGAGGCCCTCGCGGTGCCCGACCGCGACGGACCCGGTGAAGGACGTCACGCCCTGCGAGGCGGCCTCGTCCCGGATCGCGAGGGTCAGCAGCCGGGCGGCCAGCTTCGAGTACGCGGGGTCCTCGGAGATCAGGCCGGCGGCGGCCTCCGTGGCCAGCTCCCGCAGCTCCGCCTCGTCGGCCCGCGCGGACCGGCCGCGCAGTGCGGCGGCGGCGACCCGGCCGGGGTCGGCGTCGGGCAGGTCGGCGGTCAGCTCGGTCAGGGTCCGCAGCAGCGCGGTACCGGGACCGTCGGTCTTCAGCTCGGTGACTGAAGCCGGGTCGGCTGGCGCGATGGTCACGTGGGGCTCTCCCTCGCTCGGTGAGGGGGCCTGGCGGAGGGCAGGGGCAGCCACGAGCGCACACGGCGTCGCGTCCACCGGCCCACTCCACGAGGCCCGGACGTCACAGGCACCCGGACCGGACGGCCGGGTGCGCTGTCGGCAGGACCTCGGACTGGAACAGGCGTGCGGATGCACGCGAGTACACCGTTGCGGGACAGTTCCGGACTCACACCGGATTCCCCTGCGGCGACAGCGAGCATGAGCATACATCTGGTGCCGGGCTGTCGTCTCACCCCCAGATGTTGTGTCGGCCCGGCGTCGGAGGCCGACTCACGCCGGTGGGGGGTGGTCCTGCCGGGACCGGTCGCCGAGGGCGGACGCGCACGGCGGCGGCCCGCCGGGGGAGGGCGTGCGGCGGTGGCCCGCGAGGGGTACGGGTACGGCGGCGGGCCGCCGGAAGGTGACCTCCGGCGGCCCCCTGGGGTGTGCCGTGCTCTGCGCGGGATGCTCAGTGACTGGCGCCCGCGGTGGCCGGCGGCAGCTCCACCTGTACGCCCGGGTCGCCCGCGTCGGACGTGTAGTCCTCGGGCCTGGTCTCGTCGATGCCCTCGGGAGCCTTGACGGCCTTCAGGACGAAGGTCAGGACCACGGTCACCAGGACGTTGAGGACGAACGCCGTGAGGCCGATGTAGCCGATCTCGCCGATGCCGGGGATCTCCTTGGCGCTGCCGCCGAAGTGCTTCTGCGTCGGTGAGGCGATCCCGTACGCGGCCACCGTGCCGTAGACCATGCCGACCGCCCAGCCGGCGAGCAGCGCCCAGCGGTGGAACCAGCGGGTGAACAGGCCGCCGACCATGGCCGGGAACGTCTGGAGGATCCAGATGCCGCCCAGGAGCTGGAAGTTGATGGCCACCGTCTTGTCCATCGTGAGGACGAAGACCAGGGCGCCCACCTTCACCAGCAGCGACACGATCTTGGAGACCCGGGTCTCCTGCTCCGGCGTGGCGTCCGGCTTGATGAAGTCCTTGTAGATGTTGCGGGTGAACAGGTTCGCCGCCGCGATGGACATGATCGCCGCGGGCACCAGCGCCCCGATCCCGATCGCCGCGAAGGCCACGCCCGCGAACCAGTCCGGGAACATGTCCTCGAACAACTGCGGGATCGCGAGCTGCCCGTTGGTGACCTTCACCCCGGCCGCGATCGCCATGAAGCCCAGCAGCGCCAGCAGGCCCAGCATGAGGGAGTACAGCGGCAGGATCGTGGTGTTGCGGCGGATCACCTCACGGCTCCGGGACGACAGGGTCGCGGTGATCGAGTGCGGGTACATGAACAGCGCCAGCGCGGAGCCGAGGGCCAGCGTGGCGTACGTCCACTGGCCCGCGGGGGCCGGCACGACACCGCCCACGCCCGTGGTGGAGAACTTCTCGCCGGCCTTGGCGAAGATGTCGTCGAACCCGCCCAGCTTGACCGGGATGTAGATGATGGCCACCGCGATGACGATGTAGATCAGCGTGTCTTTCACGAACGCGATCAGGGCCGGGGCGCGCAGGCCGGAGGAGTAGGTGTACGCCGCCAGCACGCCGAAGGCGATCAGCAGCGGCAGGTCCTTCACGAACCAGTTGGTGTTCTCGCCGCCGCCGACGCCCATCACGTCCAGCACGGCCTGGATGCCGACGAGCTGGAGCGCGATGTACGGCATCGTCGCCAGGATGCCGGTCACGGCCACCGCCAGCGACAGGCCCTTCGACCCGAACCGGCCGCGCACGAAGTCGGAGGTCGTGACGTACCCGTGGCGGTGCGAGACCGACCACAGGCGGGGCAGGAAGGTGAAGATCAGCGGGTACACCAGGATCGTGTACGGCACCGCGAAGAAACCGGACGCGCCCGCCGCGTAGATCGCCGCCGGTACGGCCACGAAGGTGTACGCCGTGTACAGGTCGCCGCCGAGCAGGAACCAGGTGACCCAGGTGCCGAAGGACCGGCCGCCCAGACCCCACTCGTCCAGGGACTGCTCGTTGTCGGTCCTGCGCCAGCGCGCGGCCAGGAAGCCCATGACCGTGACGGCCAGGAAGAAGAAGATGAAGACGCCGAGTGCGACGCCGTTGACGCCGTCCTTCACTTCGCCGCCTCCTCGTCCCGGCCGGCGGCGGACCTGCTGCGGGCACGCTGGTCGCGCTGCCAAAGCTGGTACGCGAGGACCGTGAGCGCCGTCGAGATCAGCACCCAGAGCATCTGGTACCAGTAGAAGAACGGGATCCCGACGAACGTGGGATCCGTCTCGGCGTACGAGCCGACCCACAGCATCGCCACGAAGGGCGCGACGAGACACAGGGCGATGACCACCCTGACCGGTGTCACCACCGGTGGCCTCACTTCAGGCGTTTCGGACATGCCACGGCTCCGTCCCCTCACTGATCACCTGGGTAATGCGCAGGCAATCTAGGTGACGTCGTCGTACCAGTGGAAGACCTCGTCCGCATATCGGTATATCGATTCAGCGAACGTACCCCGGCTCCTAGTCCACGGGCCGCTTCAGCCGCGCCACGAACTTGTACCGGTCCCCGCGGTACACCGAGCGCACCCACTCCACCGGATCGCCGCCACGGTCCAGGGAGTGCCGGGAGAGCATCAGCATCGGCAGGCCCACGTCGGTGCCGAGCAGCCCGGCCTCGCGCGGGGTGGCCAGGGAGGTCTCGATGGTCTCCTCGGCCTCGGCGAGGTGCACGTCGTAGACCTCGGCGAGCGCGGTGTACAGCGAGGTGTACTTCGCCAGCGACCGCCGCAGGGCCGGGAAGCGCTTGGCCGACAGATGAGTGGTCTCGATCGCCATCGGCTCGGCGTTGGCCATGCGCAGCCGCTCGATGCGCAGCACCCGACCGCCGGCGGTGATGTCGAGCAGCCCGGCGAGCCGGTCGTCGGCCGTGACGTACCCGATGTCCAGGAGCTGCGAGGTCGGCTCCAGACCCTGGGCCCGCATGTCCTCGGTGTAGGAGGTGAGCTGGAGCGCCTGGGAGACCTTGGGCTTGGCCACGAAGGTGCCCTTGCCCTGGATGCGTTCGAGCCGGCCCTCCACGACGAGTTCCTGGAGTGCCTGGCGGACCGTGGTGCGGGAGGTGTCGAACTCGGCGGCCAGGGTGCGCTCGGGCGGGACCGGCGTGCCCGGCGCCTGCGTCTCCGTCATGTCGAGCAGGTGCTTCTTCAAGCGGTAGTACTTGGGCACGCGCGCGGTACGGACGGTCGTGCCTGTTTCGTTCTCCGCACTGCTGACGTCGGTGCTCATGCTCTGCCTTCCCGGCTCCGAGTGCCGAAAGCGACCGACATCCCATCGGCCACGGCTCACATCGTGGCACGGGTTGCCGTGTCGGGACTCCCCCCGCACGCTCCGTGATCCCCTCTGTATACCGTCGCGCCCCCCGTTGGTCTAGTCCATCAGGGACGCCGGAGGCCGCGGGCGACGACGCGCCCGCCCCCGCGTCGGGACGTCTCTCCGCATCCCGTACACCCCTGTTCCCCGGCTAGATCCCCTGCCACTGAGGCTTGTTGGCGTACGTGTGCCGGAAGTAGTCGGCCAGCTTCAGCTTGGCGGCGGCGGCCTCGTCGACGACCACCGTGGCATGCGGGTGGAGCTGGAGCGCGGAGGCCGGGCAGACCGCGGCGACCGGGCCCTCGACGGTCGCGGCGACCGCGTCCGCCTTGCCCTCGCCGGTGGCCAGCAGCACCAGGTGCCGGGCCTCCAGGATGGTCCCGATGCCCTGGGTGATGACGTGGTGCGGAACCTGCTCGATGTCGCCGTCGAAGAAGCGGGCGTTGTCGATCCGGGTCTGCTCGGTCAGGGTCTTGATCCGGGTGCGCGAGGCGAGCGAGGAGCACGGCTCGTTGAACCCGATGTGCCCGTCGGTGCCGATGCCGAGCAGTTGCAGGTCCACCCCGCCGGCCTCGACGAGCGCGCGGTCGTACGCCTCGCACGCCGCCTGGACGTCCTCGGCCGTGCCGTCCGGCCCCACGAACGCGTCCATGTCTATGCCGAGCGGTTCGAGCACCTCGCGGCGCAGCACCGAGCGATAGGACTCCGGGTGCTCGGCGGGCAGGCCCACGTACTCGTCGAGCTGCGCTATCCGCGCGTGGGAGGCGTCCACGGCACCGGAGCGCACCCTGGCGGTCAGTGCCTGGTAGACGGGCAGCGGGGTCGAGCCGGTGGCCACACCGAGCAGGGCGTCGGGCTTGCGTCGCAGAAGCTGCGCCATGGCCTCGGCGATCAGCTCGCCGCCCGCCGCGGCGTCCGGAACGATGACAACTTCCACGCTGGGCCTGCCGTTCTGAAGGGGGCGGTATGCGTCTCCATGTGGTTTAGACCAATCTAGCAGAACCGGTGTCCCCGGGCGCGGGGAAAGGGGTGGGGGACGAGGGGAGGACGAAGGGTGCGGAGGGCGGGAGGCTGGGGGCGCGAGGTGGTGGCGGGGGATGGGGCACGAGGTGCCGGGGGTGTGCCGTCCCGGTCCCGCCGAGGAGGCGGCGTCGGCCGGATCCGCGAGGAGCTCCAGGCCCTCGCGGAAATTGCCATGGCCATCTGGCCCCACGAGTGACCCGGGCGGGCTAGGCTCTCTGGCATCGCGTGCCAGTGGTCAACGGCGTTCGCCCCCACCATGGACACGCCCTCATGGTCTAGTCCACAATCCAAGAGAACAGGTCTCCGTCTTCCCCGCACAGGAAGGCGGACCGAGGAACCGGGCTCTCTGCCCTGACTGCCCCGGCTCCTCGACCTTCGGCCGACCGGGACCGCACACCCCACGGCCGATGATGCTCCGGGCTGCGGTGCCGGGAGGGTTGAGGGTCCCTTCCAGGCGCCGCGGCCCGCGGGTGTTTTTCGGCCCCCGCGAGGCCCCGGGTACGCTCGCACACGTGCCCTCCATGAACGAACTCGTACGCCAGCACACCGCCCTCGACGACTCCGATCTCGAGTGGCTCCACCTGCTGGTCTCGGAGTGGCAGTTGCTCTCCGACCTCTCCTTCGCCGACCTCGTCCTATGGGTCCCCACCAGTGACGGCACCCGGTACGTGTCGGTCGCCCAGATGCGCCCCAACACCGGCCCCACCTCCTACCAGGACGACATGGTCGGGCACCTGGTCCCGCGCGGCCGGCGGCCCATGCTGGACGCGGCGCTCGACGAGGGCCGGATCGTGCGCGAGGGCGACCCGGAGTGGCGCGAAGAGGTCCCCGTACGGGTCGAGTCCATCCCCGTACGCCGTGAGGGCCGCGTCCTCGGTGTGATCGCCCGCAACACCAACCTGCTCACCGTCCGCACCCCGAGCCGGCTGGAGCTGACCTACCTCCAGAGCGCCTCCGACCTCGCGCAGATGATCGCCGCCGGTTCCTTCCCGTTCCCCGACCAGCAGGTCGACATGGACGCCTCCCCGCGCGTCGGCGACGGCCTGATCCGGCTGGACGCGGACGGCACCGTCCAGTACGCCTCCCCGAACGCCCTGTCCGCCTACCACCGCCTCGGCCTCGCCGCCGATCTGGTCGGTCACCACCTCGGCCGGACCACCGCCGAACTCGCCCCCACGCGCGGTCCGGTGGACGAGGCGCTCGCGAAGGCGGCCAGCGGCTGGGCGCCGCGGGAGTTCGAGATCGAGGCCCATGACGGTGTCATCCAGTTCCGGGCCATCCCGCTCAAGCCCAAGGGAACCCGTATCGGTTCACTGGTGCTGTGCCGGGACGTCACCGAACTCCGCCGCCGCGAACGCGAGCTGATCACCAAGGACGCGACCATCCGGGAGATCCACCACCGGGTGAAGAACAACCTCCAGACGGTCGCCGCCCTGCTCCGGCTCCAGGCCCGGCGCATCGATTCCGAGAGCGGCCGGGAGGCGCTGGAGGAGGCGGTCCGCCGGGTCGGTTCCATCGCCATCGTCCATGAGACGTTGTCTCAGACCCTGGACGAGCGGGTGGAGTTCGACGACATCGCCGACCGGGTGCTCGCCATGGTCGCCGAGATCTCCCCGGGCAAGGTGGCCGGCCGGCGCACGGGACGGTTCGGCGTACTCGACGCCGAGGTCGCCACCCCGCTGTCCATGGTGCTCACCGAGGTGCTGCAGAACGCGCTGGAGCACGGCTTCCGCGAGGGCGACACCGGCACGGTCGAGGTCTCCGCGGTGCGCGGCGGGACCACCAAGGAGGCTCGTCTCCTGGTCACGGTCCAGGACGACGGCGTCGGTCTGCCCGCGGGCTTCGACCCGCACCGCTCGGGCAACCTCGGGCTCCAGATCGTGCGGACGCTCGTCGAGGGCGAGTTGGGCGGCACCTTCGACATGGTGCCGGCGCCCGAGCGGGGGACCCGGGTGATCCTGGACGTTCCGGTGCGCGCGGACAAGTGAGCCCGGTCGCCCCACCGGCCGGCGTACCGGCCGCGCCGGGGACCGGGCACAGCAAAAAGCCCCGGACCGCCATTGGTCCGAGGCTGATGCTCGTTGCTGCTCCGCTGTGTCGCTAAGCGCATCGGGGGATACTGCGCGCTGCGGCTCGGGGGCGGGAGATGCGTGCGTGCTGCACGCGCCGCCAACCTCAGGCTGTCAAGAGGGGTGGGAGTGTCAGGCGGAGGCCTGACGGGCCCGGTTGCGGGCGGCGCGGCGCTTCATGGCACGGCGCTCGTCCTCGCTGAGACCACCCCAGACGCCGGAGTCCTGACCGGACTCGAGCGCCCACTGCAGACACTGCTCGATCACCGGGCAGCGGCGGCAGACGGCCTTGGCTTCCTCGATCTGCAGCAGCGCAGGACCGGTGTTGCCGATGGGGAAGAAGAGCTCGGGGTCTTCCTCGCGGCAAACGGCGTTGTGACGCCAGTCCATGGCTGCTACCTCTCCTTGGTATTACGTGCGGATTGCTTGTGAATGTGAACGCTTTCACGAATCCCTCAACAAGTGAAGGGCCGATCGCCGAGTCTCCCCGGCGTGGTCCTGGATTGAAGAGGGGTTCTGGTGATCAGTGGAGGCCGATGTCGCGGGCCGTCCCGATCGCCACGTAGAGACTCGCAAACCTCAGCGGCGGATACAACCCCTTCCCGAAGATTTTTTTTGATTCCTCGGTGTCGACTAGGTCACAGCCGTACTTCCATGGGGTGGATCCTGGCCTAAACGTTCGAGTGAAAGGACTTTCGCCCGTTCCGCTCACACAATCACACGCAGTGCACGGCGTACGCCTGTGAACGTCACGCTCGTTCGCAGCCCGAGGTGGTCGCCGTCCATCTGAAGGGGCAGGGGCGCCTTCGAATGCAAGGTGAACTGGTCCTGATCGTGCAGCGCGACGGCGTGCTTGCCATGGGGTCCGCGCTCGGGGGACGAAGTGAGCAACTGGGTGCCATACCGGGCAACCGCGGCCGTCGACAGACGGCTGAGACCGAGCACATCGATACCGGCGTCGAACGACGCCATGGGGGACGTGTACATCGGGCGATTGCCGAGATACGTCCACGGGGACGTGTTCGAGACTATGGCGACCACGAGGTCCTCGACCGGGTCCGCACCGGGCCGCTCGAGCGTGATCGTGCCGTGCCGGCGGTTCGAGTCACCGAGGAACTGCCGGATCACCTGGCGGACGTAGAGCGCGTGCGTCGACTTCTTCCCGCGCTCGCGCTGCTGCTCGACCCGCCCCACCACGCCCGCGTCGAACCCCAGCCCGGCGTTGAAGGTGAACCAGCGGGCCGGCACCGCCTCGTCCTCGGTGCCCGGCGGGCCCGAGGTCAAGCCGAGGCCGACGATGCGCTCACTGCCCTCGCGCAGCGCGTCCAGCAGCGCACCGGTGGCCTCGACCGGGTCGTTGGGCAGACCCAGGGCGCGCGCGAAGACGTTCGTGGAGCCGCCGGGGACGACCGCAAGACCGGGCAGCCGCTCCGGGTCGGGGCCCGCGTGCAGCAGACCGTTGACGACCTCGTTGACCGTGCCGTCACCGCCGAGCGCCACCACCAGGTCGATGTCGTCGCTCTCCGCCGCCTGCCGGCCGAGGTCGCGCGCATGGCCGCGGTACTCGGTGGTGACCGCCTCCAGCTTCATCTCGCTCGCCAGCGCGTGGATCAGGACATCACGCCTGCGTGCGCTTGTGGTGGTTGCCGCCGGATTGACCACGAGAAGTGCACGCATGCATGGCAGCGTACCTACTGGGGGGTATTCATCCCAGACCGAGGTAGGGAACCGGTAAGAAGCCGGGGGGTGAGCCTGGACACTCGGCGGTGCCGGGCACCGCCGGGCGGGTGAGCGGGCGGGCTACCCTGCTGGGGTGAGCAGTCAGCAGAACCCCGTCCCGGACACCGCCGAAGCCGCCGCAGCCGCGGAGCCGCGCCCGCGCCGGCTGACGTACGCGGCGGCACTGGCCGGGCTGGAGGGGGCCGCCCTGGTGGGCGGCGGTCTGTGGGTGCTCGTCCGCGCGCTCACCGGTGATCCGGACGGCCGGCAGCAGGCCGTGACCCTCGGCATCACCCTGGTCGTCCTCGCGCTGCTGCCGCTGCTCGCCGCGCGCGGTCTGCTGCTGCGACGCGGCTGGAGCCGGGGCCCCGCCGTGATCACGCAGCTGATGGCGCTCCCGGTGGCCTACAACCTGCTCCAGGCCGACAGCATGGCCATCCCGGTCGGCATCGTCCTCGCGGTGGTCGCCGTGGCGGCGCTGGTGCTCCTGGTCAACAGCGAGACGACCCGGGCCCTCGGGATCAAGGGACCGGGCCGGGCCGAGTAGGGCTCACCCAGGGCTCACCCCCCCGGGGGGACCACTCCGTGGCGTTCACTCCTCGACGAGGAGCTTCTCCCGTAGCTGGGCCAGGGTGCGGGCCAGCAGCCGGGAGACGTGCATCTGGGAGATGCCGACCTCCTGCGCGATCTGCGACTGGGTCATGTTCCCGAAGAAGCGCAGCAGCAGGATCCGCTTCTCGCGCGGCGGCAGGTCCTCCAGCAGCGGCTTGAGGGACTCGCGGTACTCCACGCCCTCCAGCGCCTCGTCCTCCGCGCCCAGGGTGTCGGCGACCGCCGGGGACTCGTCGTCCGTGTCGGGGACGTCCAGGGACAGCGTGGAGTACGCGTTCGCCGACTCCAGGCCCTCCAGGACCTCCTCCTCGGAGATGGCGAGCTTCTCGGCCAGCTCGTGCACCGTCGGGGAGCGGCCGTGTAGCTGGGACAGCTCGGCCGTCGCGGTCGTCAGCGACAGCCGCAGCTCCTGGAGCCGGCGCGGCACCCGCACCGCCCAGCCCTTGTCGCGGAAGTGCCGTTTGATCTCGCCGACCACGGTCGGAGTGGCGTACGTGGAGAACTCCACGCCGCGCTCCGGGTCGAACCGGTCGACGGACTTGATCAGACCGATCGTGGCGACCTGGGTGAGGTCGTCCAGCGGCTCGCCGCGGTTGCGGAACCGGCGCGCCAGGTGCTCCACGAGCGGCAGGTGCATGCGGACGAGCTGGTTGCGCAGTTCCGCGTACTCCGCGCTGCCCGCGTTCAGCTTGCGCAGCTCCACGAACATCGCGCGTGCCCCGCTGCGGTCGTGCGGGGTGTGGTGCGCGGCATGCACGGCCTCCGCGGCCGGCGCGTCGTCATCGGCGTGTCGCCCGTGCTCGCTCATCGTCCCGCCCGTAGCCCTTCCCCGAGCCCTCGCCCCCGCGCGGCCTGCGGAGCCGGCATCACCGGGTGCCTCCGGCGGCGCGGCCGGTGCGGCACCGTCGTCACCGGCCGGCGCGGAGCCGTCCTCCGGGTGCGGTCTGGCCTGCTCGGGGATGCCGTCGATGCCGTCCGCCATGCGCCGGGAGCCGTCCCGGGGACCCTGCCCCGGGGTCTCGGCCCCTGTGCCACTCTCGACTGCGCCCGAGCGGGGGGACTCCCATGACCAGGGGGCGCCCTCGTCCCCGGTCGGCCGCTCCCGCGTGCCGCGCTCTTCGTCCCGCACCGGCCCGTCCCCGTTCCTCACGCCGGCCCGGGACCCGCGCCGCGCTGTTTGTAGAGGCTGATCGACACCGTCTTGTCCTCGTCGACGGCGGACGAGACCTTCCCCGCGAGGGCCGACAGCACGGTCCAGGCGAAGGTGTCCCGCGAGGGAGCGTGGCCGTCGGTGGTCGGCGCCGACACCGTGACCTCCAGCGAGTCGTCCACGAGCCGGAAGACACAGCTCAGCACCGAGCCCGGCACGGCTTGCTGGAGCAGGATCGCGCAGGCCTCGTCCACGGCGATGCGCAGGTCCTCGATCTCGTCCAGGGTGAAGTCCAAGCGGGCCGCCAGACCGGCCGTGGCCGTCCGCAGCACCGACAGGTAGGCACCCGCCGCCGGCAGCCGGACTTCCACGAAGTCCTGGTTCGCCGCGGGCTCGCCTGCGATCTGGGACACCCTCACCTCCATGGTGGTACAAGCTTTACGGGGCCGAGGGTCGCCCCCCGGGGTAACGCGTACGAGTTCAAGCGGTGACGCTATCGCGCTCCGAACATTCCTGTCCCCGGGACCCCAACCCCCTGGCGTCACTCACAGTAAAGCTGTGGATACGCTCCGTGTCTAGAGGGTCTGCGGGCCCAAATGGAAAGAGCGCGCGCCGGGTTGACGTACCCAGGCGTCACATGCTCGAACCGTCGTGCGGCGACCGCCGCATGCAGTGTCACACGAGAACGCCCCCGGACGGGAAACGCTCACACGAGGACGTGGTCCACGAAGCACCACCGCCAGTCCTCGCCGGGCTCGAACGTCCGCATCACCGGATGACCGGTCCGCTCATGGTGCTCCGTCGCGTGACGTCCGGCCGAGGAGTCGCAGCAGCCGACGTGGCCGCAGGTGAGGCACAGCCTCAACTGCACCGGGTGTGTGCCGTTGCGCAGGCACTCCGGGCAGGTCTCGCCGAGCGGTTCCGGCTCCGGGTGCGGCAGCGCGTCGGCGTGCGTGCACTGTTTCATGATTGCCAGATTACGACGGGCGTGCGGGTGACCGCGCGGAATACGAGGGTGGGCGAGGACCATGGACGTGATGCCGCTGCTGTTGCTGGTGGCGGGCAGTGCCGCGGTGGCCGCGGCGGCCCGGCGCACTCCCGCGCCGGCGCCCCTGCTGCTGGTCGCGGTGGGGCTGGTGGTCTCGGGCATCCCCGGCGTGCCGTCCTACACCCTCGATCCGCACATCGTCCTGCCGTTGCTGCTGCCCCCGCTGCTGTACACCTCCGCCAGCGACAGCTCCTACCTCAGCCTGCGTGCCCAGTTGCGGCCGGTGGCGCTGCTGTCGGTCGGCTACGTGCTCTTCGCGACCCTGGTCGTCGGCTGGGCCGCCTACCTGATCGTGCCCGGGCTGCCGCTGCCCGCCGCCCTGGTGCTGGGCGCGGTGGTGGCACCGCCGGACGCGGTGGCCGCCACGGCGGTCGCGCGCCGGGCCGGCCTGCCCTCCCGGATCACCACCATCCTCCAGGGCGAGTCCCTGCTGAACGACGCCACCGCGATCACCGCCTACAAGGTGGCGCTCGGCGCGGCGGTCGGCGCGGGGGCCACCTGGGCGGGCGGGATCCGGGACTTCCTGCTCGCCTCGGTCGGCGGCGTGGGGATCGGCCTCGTCCTCATGGCGCCCCTGCACTGGCTGCGCACGCACCTGACCGAACCGCTCCTGCAGAACACGCTCTCCCTGCTGATCCCGTTCGTCGCCTACGGAGTCGCCGAGCAGGCCCACGCCTCGGGGGTGCTCGCGGTCGTGGTCGTCGCCCTCTACCTCGGCCACCGCGCGTGGGAGGTCGACTTCGCCACCCGGCTCCAGGAGGAGGCGGTGTGGAAGATGGTCGCCTTCGTGCTGGAGTCCGCGGTCTTCGCCCTGATCGGTCTCCAGTTGCCGATCGTCCTCAAACGGCTCGGGGAGTACGAGGGCGCCGCCGCCGTGGGGTACGCCGTCGCCGTCTTCCTGGTCGTCGTCGTGGCCCGGTTCGTCTGGGTCTATCCGGCCGCCTTCCTGCCCCGGATGCTGTCGGCGCGCATCAGGGAGCGGGAGGAGAACCCCACCTGGCGGGGCGCGATGGTCACCGCGTGGGCCGGCATGCGCGGTGTCGTCTCCCTGGCGATCGCCTTCGCCATCCCGCCGACCATGGCCGACGGCCCCCGCAACCTGGTCCTCTTCCTGACCTTCACCACCGTCATCGGCACCCTGGTCGTCCAGGGCGTGACCCTGCCCCCGCTGATCCGGCTGCTGCGGTTCCCCGCCCGCGACCGGCAGGCCGAGACCCTCGCCGAGGCCAACGCCCAGGCGCAGGCGTCCCGGGCCGCCGACGGCCGGCTGGACGAACTCCTCGAAGACGAGCGCAACGCCCTGCCGCCGCCGCTCGCCGACCGGCTGCGCACGGTCCTGGAGCGCCGCCGCAACGCCGTCTGGGAGCGGCTCGGCCAGGTCAACCCCGTCACCGGCGAGTCCGTGGACGACACCTACCGCCGGCTGTCCCGCGAGATGATCAGTGCCGAACGCGACGTCTTCGTCAAGCTCCGCGACCGTCGCCACATCGACGACGAGATGCTGCGCGCCCTGCTCAGACGCCTGGACCTGGAGGAGGCGGCGGCCTTCCGGGAGGCCGGTTAGCGCCCGCCCTCCGGGTCCGGCCGCCCGGTCACCACGGCGGCGATCGTCGTCCCGCGCGCGAAGGCGCCCTCCTCCGCCAGGGTGAGGAGTCCGTACAGCAACTTGGCGACATAGAGACGCTCCACGGGCAGTCCGTGCCGCTGCTCGAAGTCCTGTGCGAAGGCAAGCAGGTCCGGTGTCGTACGGGCGTAACCCCCGCAGTGGAAGCGGTCGGCCAGGGACCAGGTGCCGCTGCGGGCACCGAAGGCCTCTTCCTGGAGGGTCTGTACGGCGGCTTCCAGGAAGCCGCCCCTGAGAACCGGCACGCCGAGCGCGCGCTGAGCGGGCGCCAGCCCGGCGGCCAGGCCGGCGAGGGTGCCGCCGGTGCCGCAGGCGACCGCGACGAGGTCCGCGTGGCCGCGCAGTTCCTCGCCGAGGGCGCGACAGCCGCGTACCGCCTCGACGTTGCTGCCGCCTTCGGGAACGACGTACGCCCCTTCGGCGCCGGCCGCGCGCAGGATGGCGGCCAGGGTCGCAGGCTCGTTCTTGCGCCGGTACGTCGTTCTGTCCACGAAGTGCAGGCGCATGCCGTCGGCCGCGCACCGGGCCAGGGACGGGTTGAGCGGGCGGTCGGCCAGCTCCTGGCCGCGGACCACGCCGGTGGTCGGCAGACCGAGCAGCCGGCCTGCCGCGGCGGTGGCCCGCAGGTGGTTGGAGTACGCCCCGCCGAAGGTGACCAACGGGCGGCCGCGCGCCGCGGCGATGTTGGGCGCGAGCTTGCGCCACTTGTTGCCGACCAGCTCCGGGTGGACGAGGTCGTCCCGCTTGAGCAGCAACCGCACTCCGCGCCGGGCGAAACGGTCGTCACGTATCCCGTGCAGCGGGGAGGGGAGGCGGGGGGCGAGCGGGTCAGGGCTGGTCACGGACCCCATTGTCACCGGGAAGGGGGGCCGGCGGGGGCTGGTAGGGGCTGATGGGCCGCCCTCCACGGGGCGGGGCCGCCCTCCGCGGGGCGGGGCCGCCCTCCGCGGGGCGGGGCCACCCTCCACGGGGCGGGGCCGGTTCCGCGTGGGCGCCGCCGCGACCCGTGCCCTGCGACCCGCGCCCTCCGAACTGCGACCCGCGCCCTGGGACCTGCGACCCGTGTCCCGGCGAGCCGCGACCTGCGTGCTGCGACCCCGCGAGCCGCGCCCCTGCGAGCCGCACCCCGTGCCCTGGGACCCGTGTCCCCGCGAGCCGCGAGCCGTGACCTGCGACCCCGCGAGCCGCGCCCCGTGCCCCGCCCCCCCGTGCCCCGTGCCCTGCGACCCCGCGAGCCGCGCCCCTGCGAGCCGCGCCCCGCCCCCCCGTGCCCCGTGCCCTGCGACCCCGCGAGCCGCGCCCCGTGCCCCTGCGAGCCGCGCCCCGTGCCCTGCGACCCCGCGAGCCGCGCCCCGTGCCCCTGCGAGCCGCCCCCCGTGCCCCGCCCCCCGCGACCCGCGCCCCGCGCCCCGCACCCCGTGCCCTGCGAGGCGGCCCGCGGCCGGCAGGGCGCCCGCCTCCCTCCCACGGCCTCAGCGGCCTCAGTCCTTCAGCCGTTCCCGCACCCGCTCCCTCAGCCACGCCATCGTGAACCCCCGGGGATCCACCTTGCCCGGCTGCCACTCCAGGTGCCCGATGACCGACCGTTCCGTCCACCCGTGGTGCCGGCACACCGCCGCTGCGGCCCGTTCGATCGCGTCTAGCTGGGCCTGCGGCCAGGGGTCCTCCCCGTCGCCGAGGTTCTCGCACTCGAAGCCGTAGAAGTGCCGGTTGCCGTCGGTGTTCGCCTCGTTGTCCGGCGGCAGCCCCCTCTCGGCGATCACCGCGCGCAGCACCTCGTCGTCGCCGAGCCCGGCGTGATTGGCGCGGCCGTAGCCGACCAGGTGGACCGTGCCGTCCTTCGTGATCACGCCGTGGCACAGGGGCCCGGGCAGCGCCGGGTAGCCGTCGCGGCACAGTTCCACCGTTTCCGCGCTGCCCTCGGTGACGGTGTGGTGGATCATCACGCCGTGGACGGGACCCCAGGGTCCCTTGTGGTTGCGGTTGTGGTGCCGCCAGTCGCCGACCTCGACGACGCTGACGCCCTCGGCCCGTAGCGCGTCCAGGAATCCGCTCGCCGACATGGGTGGGGCCATGACCGACTCCTTCGTGCCGTGCCCGTCCGGCCACCGGTCGCGGCCGATTGGTTCTGCCTGCTTCTACCGAAACCGGACGTCCGGGGACACATCGTTCGTACGCTGTGCGAGCCGATCCGGACAGGCGGCACATCCAGGGTCATCGGGGAGGGCTGAGACAAGTCCCTCTTTCTGCCCAGTAATGCGATGATCCATTCCCCCTCTTTCGGGTAATGGTGCGAGCGCGGACGGTGATGGAAAGCTCGGACCCGAGACCGGTGCTCCGTGCGACAGGGCACCGGGCATACATGGGAGGGCATTTCTCTATGTCGGTAGGCGAAGAGGTCCGCACGGAGCAGGGCAGGCCGCAGCAGTCCCTCGGGACAGCGGCAGCGCGGAACCTGGCCACCACCACCAAGTCCGTTCCGCAGATGCAGGAGATCAGCTCCCGTTGGGTGCTGCGCACGCTGCCCTGGGTGGACGTCCAAGGTGGTACGTACCGGGTGAACCGGCGGCTGACCTATGCCGTCGGCGACGGCCGCGTCACCTTCGTGAAAACCGGTGACCAGGTGGAGGTCATCCCGGCCGAACTGGGTGAGTTGCCGGTCCTGCGGTCCTTCGAGGACGAGGAGGTGCTCACCGAGCTGGCCCGGCGCTGCCGCCGGCGCGACTTCGCGGCGGGCGAGGTGATCGCCGACTTCGGGAACCGGGCGGAAGAGGTCTACCTGCTCGCCCACGGCAGGGTGTCGAAGGTCGGCACGGGTCCGTACGGTGACGACGCCGTCCTCGGTGTCCTCGCCGACGGCGCCTACTTCGGCGACCAGGCACTGATCGACCCGGACGCCATCTGGGAGTACACGGCCCGCGCGGACACCGCGACCACCGTGCTGATCCTCAGCCGCCAGGACTTCGAGCAGGTCGCCGAGCGCTCGGACACCCTGCGGGAACACCTTGACCAGGTCCGCTCGCTCCCGCGGCAGCGGACCAACAAGTACGGCGAGAAGGAGGTCGAGCTGGCGGCCGGACACTCCGGTGAGCCCGACATCCCGCACACCTTCGTCGACTACGAACCCAGGCCGCGCGAGTACGAGCTGAGCATCGCCCAGACAGTGCTGCGTATCCACACGCGCGTGGCCGACCTGTACAACCAGCCGATGAACCAGACCGAGCAGCAGTTGCGGCTCACGGTCGAGGCGCTCAGGGAGCGCCAGGAGCACGAGCTGATCAACAACCCGGAGTTCGGTCTGCTCAGCAACTGCGAGTACGACCAGCGGATCCAGCCGCACGACGGCGGCCCGACCCCGGACGACATGGACGAGCTGCTCAGCCGCCGCCGCAGCACCAAGCTGTTCCTCGCCCACCCGCGCGCCATCGCCGCGTTCGGGCGCGAGCTGAACAAGCGGGGCCTGGTCCCGGAGACCATCGACATCGGCGGCAACCGCATCCCCACCTGGCGCGGGGTGCCGGTCTACCCGTGCAACAAGATCCCGATCAGTGAGGCCCGTACGACTTCCATCCTCGCGATGCGGACGGGCGAGGCCGACCAGGGCGTCATCGGCCTGAGGCAGTCCGGCATCCCGGACGAGATCGAACCGAGCCTGTCCGTGCGGTTCATGGGCATCAACGAGCAGGCGGTCATCAAGTACCTGGTGACGGCGTACTACTCGGCCGCCGTCCTGGTGCCCGACGCGCTCGGTGTGCTGGAGAACGTCGAGATCGGCCGGTGGGGGTGACGTCTGCGCACGTCGCGGCCGTGTCCCCGCCGACGCGGGCGGGTAGGCCCTCGGGGTACGCGTCCGGCCGGGCCGGCGACACCGGCCCGCGCGGACCTGGCGAGGGGGATGCATGGCCGAGTTCATGACGGAGACCGAACAGCGTGCCCCCGGTGTGCCGCGTCCCGGCACACCGGGGGAGCCGCGGGAGCGGACCGGCGAAGCCGCCGCCGGTCCGTCCGACGGGCACGAGGCGACGGCGCTGCTGGAGCGTACCCGCGCGCTCGTCGACCCGGAGCTGCGCGCGGCCCTCGAGTCGCTGCCCGGCTCCATGCGCCGCATCGCGCTCTACCACTTCGGCTGGCAACAGGCGGACGGCACACCGGCGGCGGGCAACGCGGGCAAGGCGATGCGGCCCGCACTCGTCCTCGCGGCTGCCGCCGCGCTCGGTGGACCGGCGGCCCGGGCGGCGGCCGTCCGCGCGGCGGTCGCGGTCGAACTGGTGCACAACTTCACGCTGTTGCACGACGACGTGATGGACCGGGACGCCTCCCGGCGGCACCGCCCCACCGCCTGGGCCGTGTTCGGCGACGCCGACGCGATCCTCGCCGGGGACGCGCTCCAGGCGCTGGCGCTACGGCTGCTCGCCGAGGACCCGCACCCGGCCGCCGTCCCGGCCATGGCCCGGCTCGCGGGCTGTGTCGTGGAGCTGTGCGCCGGCCAGCACACCGACACCGCGCTGGAGCGCCGCGCCCCGGACGCGGTCACCCTGGACGAGGTCCTCGTCATGGCCGAGGCCAAGACCGGTGCCCTGCTGGGCTGTGCCTGCGCGCTCGGCGCGCTGTACGCGGGCGCCGGTGAGGACGAGGTGGGCGCGTTGGACGGTTTCGGCCGCCAGGCCGGACTCGCGTTCCAGCTCATCGACGACGTCATCGGCATATGGGGAGACCCGGAGCGCACCGGCAAGCCGGCCGGCGCCGATCTCGCGGCCCGCAAGAAGTCGCTGCCGGTGGTGGCGGCGCTCACCTCCGGCACCCCCGCGGGGGCCGAACTCGCCGCGCTGTACGCGAAGCCGTACGTCGAGGCGGAGGCCGAGGCCGGGGAGATCGCGCGGACGGCGCTGGCGGTGGAGCGGGCCGGCGGCCGGGACTGGGCGCAGGCCGAGGCGGCCGACCGGATGGCCCGCGCGATGCAGGAACTGGCCCGCGCGGTTCCCGTCCCCGAGGCGGCGGGCGGGCTGCTGGCGCTCGCCGAGTTCGTCACCCGGCGGAACAGCTAGGCTGCCGTCCCGGCAACCCCCGTGGAAACCGGAGCCTTCCGGACCCGTGCGGCTCCAGACCCCGCGCGGTCGCCGGACCTCCGGCCAGGCGGGCCCCGCACGCTCCCACAGCGCGCGGGGCCCGCCGCCCTGCGGGGCACCGGACCGGGCCTGGAGGAGTTCGCCCTGGACTCCCTGAACACCTTCGGCAACAGCGCGCTCGTGCGGACGTACGGCAGGAAGCGCGGAGGCCGACACCGTCCTACCCTGAGGGCATGGACAGCGAACAACAAGTCTGTCCCGTCTGCGGACAGCCCGTCGACATGGTCGTCAGGCGGCACAAGACCCTGGGTGCCTGGGTGCCGGTCTGGTCCCCCGGCCCGTGCCACAGCCCCGACTGCGCGTCCCGCCCCGACCTCGCCCGGCCCGCCGGTGCCCCGGCCCGGCCGAGGAGCAGCGGTCCCGGAGGCCCGGCGGCGGTCTGAGCGGGGAAGAGCGCCGTCCGAGCACGAGACGGCTCGGGGGCGCCGTAGCGTGGGCGCATGCCGAAACTTCCGTACATCCTGCACGTGACCGAGCGCTCCCTGTGGGAAGCGGCGCGCGAGAGCGGCACCTACGAGATGTCGACCCGCGGCCGCACCCTCCAGGAGGAGGGCTTCATCCACTTCTCCACCCGCGCCCAGCTCCCGCGCATCGCCGGTTTCCTCTACGGCGACCACGACGGCCCGGACGACCTGGTCGTCCTGGTCGTGGACCCCGCCCTGGTCGGGGCGCCCGTGCGGTACGAGGCCGCCGAACCGGGCGGGGAGGAGTTCCCGCACGTGTACGGGCCGCTGCCGGTCGCGGCCGTGGTGGACGTCGAGCCCTGGGGGTGAACCGGCAGGGGGGTGCGCGCAGAGCCGGGCCACGTCGGTGCCGCACCGGGGTGGGGGTTCAGCGCGTCGGGCGCTCGATGAAGCGGAGCTGGTTGCCGGCCGGGTCGCGGAACGCGCAGTCGCGGACCCCGTACGCCTGGTCCGTCGGCTCCTGGAGGACGTCACCGCCGGACGCCCGTACCCGCTCGTACAGCGCGTCGCAGTCGGGGGTGGTGAAGATGACCCCGCGCAGCAGTCCCTTGGCGAGGAGTTCGTTCAGCGCCTGCTTGTCGGCGGGGGAGGCGTCGGGGCTCGCGTCCGGCGGCTCCAGGACGATCTCCACATCAGGCTGGAGCGGGGAACCCAGGGTCACCCAGCGCATCCCCTCGAAGCCCACGTCGTTGCGGATATTTAGGCCGAGCACGTCACGGTAGAAGGCGATGGCCTTGTCGTGGTCGTCGACGGCGATGAAGCACTGCGCGAGTTTCACGTCCATGGGGTCACCCTAGAACCGCGCGGTGCGCCGTGCCTCAGTACAGGCGGCGCCGGGGCCGGGTCAGCCGGCGTGCCACGCAGGACGGGATCACGGCGCTCTCCTGGTGGTCGCGGGCCCGGTAGGCGCTCGGCGTCTCGCCGACCAGCTCGGTGAACCGGGAGCTGAACGAGCCGAGCGAGGTGCAGCCGACGGCGAGGCACACCTCGGTCACGGTGAGGTCGCCCCGGCGCAGCAGTGTCTTGGCCCGCTCGATGCGACGGGTCATCAGATAGCTGTACGGCGTCTCCCCGAACGCCTTGCGGAAGCTGCGCTGGAAGTGGCCCGGGGACATCAGCGCGTCGCGGGCCAGCCCGGTCATGTCGAGCGGCTCGGCGTATTCACGGTCCATCCGGTCGCGCACCCGGCGCAGCCGTCTGAGGTCCTCCAGAGCGGTCATCCCCTCAGCCTCCCACAGCCCCGCCTCCGCTCTCCAGGGCGCGGAAAGGACCGCACCCGGTCCGTCGCGGACGCCGTGTTCGGCGCGCTGCGGACCGGGTGCGGACGGGAGGACCGGGCAGGCGAGGAGATCGCGGGCCGGTCGGCGTGATCGGAGATCAGGCCTTCTTGGTCTCCTAGTAATGGGGCGGGTCGGTGACCTGCGGGGATCTCCCCTGTGGGTCGCTGACCTGGCCTTTTGCCGTTTGCTGGCGATGGGGTGTGACGGTCTCGATCGGGTGTCCTGCGGACTGTGTGCGGACTGGCTCGGCTTACAGATCATCGTCGTCGACGGGTTTAGGTTCGCGGGTGAACGCGAGGTCCAGCACGTAGCACTCGGTGACCGGGGGGTTGTTCCACGCCTGACTGAGGTGGTCTTCGAATGTGTCGTCGGTGGGGTGGTCGAGCGTCGTCGCGTAGTACTCGGCCGTCGCCTGCCGGTTCTCCCACCAGGCGTGGCCTTCGTACATGCCCGGGCGGGGCAGGGCCATCTCTCCTGCGGGGCCGTACTCCCGTTGGTTGACGACGAGGACGCCGGTCTCCGACTCGATGCTGACAGGGACGTGGCCTTCGGCCTCGGCGGGCGGGTCGGGGGCGATGTCCCACACGCGCAGGGCGACCTCGACCTCGATGTCGGGTTGCAGGCTGCGGATGTACAGGTGGTAGCCGTTGCCGGCCACCACCTGCCTGCGGGCAGCGGCCATGGCGTCGTCATCGCTGAGATAGGCATCGGCGTCGTACACCTCTACGACCCGGCGAGCCGGTGTGGCCTTGCAACGGTATTCAGCCAGGAGCGCCATGGTGCCGCTGCCCTTTCTGCTAACTGGTGATCTTCATGTAGAAGGCGTCGCCGTCCAGCATGCGGTTGAGGGTGTACATCTGGTCGAGCCTGCGACCGCCGGCCCCATATCGTCGTCGATCACCGGGCGGAGAACCGGTCACCTTTGGCGGAACCTTCCTGCAGGGCGAGGGAGTGTCGGTCGTACGGAAGGTGGCCGACCGAGTTACTGCGTGACCGCGTCACTCCTGACAGGCTCGTGACATGCGAGAGATCAGCGGCGTTGGAGCGGTCAACATCGAGCACGGCCACTTTCCCATCGGTGAGATGTGGGAGCCGGGGTTCGAGCGCAGGGATGGCGAGCCGGATTTCGAGACGGAACGGCCGGTGGTCGTTGTTCCTGGCCAGGTCGTCGTAATGTCACGGGTCCAGGAGCACACTGCACCAGTGGCCTTGGCCGTCAGCAACCGGGAGGACGAAGCACCGGGACCAGACTGGGCCTTGGTCGGGGTCGTGGACTACAAGCCGGTCTACGGCGGCAGGATGGCGGCCATGGACACACTGAACGGGCCGGCCGTGCCCGCTCAGGAGTCCATTGAAGCGTTCGGCCAACAGGTTGGACCAGGTCAGGCATGCGTGGCTTTGGATCCCTCCCACACCTACCGTGCTCGGGTGTGGTCGCAGGGCCGCGGTGATTCCCGTGAGCGATTCGACGCGGGTAACCAGCGCCATGAGGGGGGTAGCAGCGACGGGTTCGAAGCGTACTTGATCGTATTCGTTCCCTCGGGAACGCAGGAGCCACCGGTTGCCGCTGCTGAGGAGAGTCGACGGGATCGCCTGATCCGCAAGCACGGGAAGCCCCCGCTCAATATGCGCTGATCAGCTATTAGTCCCAAGGGTGGGGGAGCGACCTCGTAGGCCGCTCCCCCCTTCGGACGTGTGGCGGTTACTTCACGTAGATGCCGTAGGCGTTGTTGTGCAGGATCCGGTCGCTGCCGTACCAGTCGGCCAGCTCGCTGCCCGCCTTGCTGTTCTCCGCGCCCGGTACGTAGCGGACGGAGAAGTTGCCGTCCCCGAGGCCGGCCCCTTCCTTGGTGGAAGCGAAGGGGAACTCGTCGCACTGGTAGCTGTCGCTGGGTCGGCTCAGGCCGCGGCATGCGGCGTCCTTGGCGTTGCGGTTCTTCCGCGCCACCTCGGCCGCCGCAGCATCGTAGTTGGTCCAGTTGCGATGCAGGGGGCGCCAGTTGCCGTTCCAGATGTCGCCGGGAATCACCTTGCCGGCCTTCGACGGGTATGTCGTCTGGGGCTTGTACAGCGCGTCGTAGATGTGGTTGGCGACGCCCGCGGTGTCGCTCTGGGCACGGTCGTAGTGGAACGATGGGGTGACCCGGTCGAAGATCACGCCGGCGTCGTAGTACTTGCTGCCCAGAGACTTGGACGAGTCGAAGCGCACACCGTTCTCGGGTCCGCTGCTCCACGGGGTGGTGGCGCCCCCACCGGTGACCTTCCACTGGTGGTTGTAGATGCAGGTCGCGATGTCGTCGGGGCCGGTGCCGCTGCCCTTGTCGGAGACCAGGCCGTAGGCGATGTACTCCTCGCGCCAGTCACCGACGGTCGTGGTGAACGGGTTCGCCGATATGTCGGTCACCCGGCAGGAGCTCGCGGACGGCCAGCCCGCATGGCCGACGTAAAAGCTCATCATGGCGGAGTCGTTGAACTTGCCGGAGGCCACCACTTGGTCGGTGTGCACTTCGATGGTCGCGTCCCGCCCGGCTTCCACGCTGGTACCGATCTCCGTCTCGCGGAACCGGACCATGCCTTCGACGCCGCCCTGGCCGTTCAGCTTGACGGCCGTGTTGTAGCCCCAGCGGCAGAAGCTGAAGTGGTTGATGATCTTGCCGGCGGCGTCGTGCGCGTCAGGCATCGCGCGACACTGCTCCTTGGTGAGGGCTGCGGCGACGCGTATTCGGTTCTTGCCGGCGGCGTCACCCGGTTCGGCGACGTAGGTCTCGCCGTTCTCCTGGGCGATTCTCTGCTCGTCGGCTTCGCTGGACGGCTTCGGGGGCGTGGGCGCCTCGTTGGTCTGCAGCGTCTCGGCGGCGATGGCCGAGCGCTGCTTGGTGAGGCTCTGCCGGTAGTTCGCGCCCAGCGGCAGATCGATGGGCTTGCTGGAGCGCAGCCAGACGATCTGTCCTTCACTGCTGCCCGCGTTGTCGGCGGCCTGGGCACTGGTTCCGGTGAGCGTCGCGGTGAGGGTGGCGATACCGAGGGCTATGGCGGCTAAGCGTCTTTTCGCACGCAATGCGAGTATCCTCCCACTTTTGAACGGGAAGATCACTCCATCAGAGCTAGAACAGGTGAGCTATGGCCAACGCCACTGTTTAGGAGGGCTCCTGTCAGGTTCGGCCAACCCTCAGATACAAAACGGGCGCCACTATGGCGACTTCTAGCCCGTTCCGGACGTTTCAACTCACATGCCGGGGCTCCGCCTCACGACCACTGGTCCCGCCAGCTCTTCTCTACCTGCTTCAAGGGGCGAGAGGAAAGCAAAGGTGGCCATCTGGACGACAGCTTGAGGCTGCCTGGCAGGTAAGACCGGTCAGCCCGCATCCGGCGCAAACTCGTTTCACTGGCACCTGGGCCTGCGTCTGCAAGCGCAGAACGCCCGGAGCATGCCCGCTGCCTGCCCAAGCGCGGTGTCCGGCTTGGCGCCTCGCCCGCTCGACCTGGTGAGCACACGGCCGCTCCGAGGAGAAGTCATCGACTGGAGCTGCGCAAGCGGACCCTGCCTGACCGGCGCTCGATCGGATGCGGAGCTCGGGTGGTCAGGCGCTGTCGTATGCCCAGGCCCGTCCGGTCTGCCTGTACTCCTCCACGGGAATCGGTTCGACGCCGGCGCGCATGCGGGCGGTGTACAGCAGGCCGTCGAGGTGGTCGATCTCGTGGTGGACGAGGCGGGCGAGGCCGCGTTCGTACACGGTGGTGACGGTCTCGCCGGTCAGGGCCGTGGTCTCGACGGTGATCTTCAGGGGGCGGGGGACGAGGCCGCGGACGTCGAAGAAGCTGAGGCAGCCCTCGTACTGCTCGTCCATCTCCTCGGAGTGGTCGGTGATCTTCGGGTTGAGCAGGATGATGGCGGGTGCGGCGCCGGGCGGCTGGACGACTGCGGCGGCCCGGCCGATGCCGATCTGCGGGGCGGCGATGCCCATGCCTTTGGCGAAGGGGTGGACCTGACCGATCCGCTCCATGGCGGCGAACAGTTCGTCGGTGATGCGCTCGGCCTCGTCGCGCTCGGCGGGCAGGTCGAAGGCGCGGGCCGGTTCGGCGAGGATGCCGGCGCCGTGCTGGACGACTCCGAGGTCTCGCATCTGCTGGCTGGGCCGCACGTCAATCACCTGAACTCCCCTTGATCCGTTTCGCGTTCGGGCCGTGCCCTGAACCGCCACTCAAGACGGTACCGAGCGTGCAGAGCGGGTGTGGCCGTGATCCACGTGAATTGCCGTAGGTCACCGTCGTCGGTGCGGACGGGCGGGGTCCGCAGCGGAGAGGCTTCGGCGGTCATCGAGGTCTCGGTGCCCCAGACCACCGGGTCGAGATGGGCGGGGAAGGCGAGCTGGACTTCGAGTTGTTCGGTGGGCAGACGGACGGCGCGCTGGAACCAGTTGCCCCACTTGTCGTCGCCGACGGTGTAGGCGTACTCGATCCACACGGATTCGCCGGGGTAGAGCGGGAAGCGGCCGTGTTCGTTGTCGAACAGCAACCAGACTTCCTTGAAGGCGTCGCGGTCGTGCTTGGCCTGCCAGCGCATGGCCTCGCCCCGGCAGGTAGCCGTGAGGTCGAGTTCATTCCAGGTCAGCGGGTGTGCCCGGTAGTGCGCGTTGGACCGCTCCGGGTCGCCGGGGTAGCGGTCGACGCTGATGCGGATCAGGTAGCGAGTCACCGGTTCGGCGCCGGTGTTCCGCAGTAGCCGGCGCATGGTGAGCCGGTACGAGCGGCCGTCGTACTTCAGGTGGGCGGCGTCGTGGTTGACCACGAGGGCGGAGCCGGTGGCGTACGGCTGCTCGGGCCTGCGCGGGGCCGGCGGGGCCGCAGGCGGGCGCCTGTCGCGGGTGCGGGCCTGCTCGTAGTCGCACCAGCGGCGCCAGATCGCCTTCCCGGCGTTCAGGGCTTCGTCGGCGAGCCGGGCGAATTCCTCGGTGGGCTTGGTGCGGCCGGACTCCATGTGGCTGACGTAGGACGGGTCGAAGCCCATGGCCTTGGCTAACGCCCGCTTGGACATGCCGCGCACCTCCCGCCACCTGGCCACCTCGGCCGCGAAGCCCTCGGCCGCCTGCTCGACGGTGATCTCCTCGCTGTGCGCGTCCATCGAAGCCCCGCCCCGCGTCACTTGTTGGTGAGCATGAATGAACCGTGAGTGATCCAAGTTCATCATCTCGTCACGGCTCACGTCACCGGTTTCCTTCCCTCACCGACCCGGATCGACCCGTCCGGGCAGATGAGGGAGGCGACGCCCCATGCGCGTGCTGTACCTGCTGAACATCTCCAACCCCGACCGGCTGTCGGCGGACTCGGGCTGGATCTTCGCGGACCTGCTGGCCCCGGCCCTGGTGGACGCCGGCGCCGAGGTGACCGTCGCCGCCCCGGCGGCGGCTGGGGACGCCCGCTGCGGCTTCCACCGGACGAAGGTGCCGGGAACGAAGTACCGGGCCCGGTTCTCGGCCGACATCGACGAGCTTGTGGCGCTGATCCGGGCCGAGCGGCCGGATGTGGTGGTGGCCAACCAGGTCGAGGAGGCTCCGGCGATCCGCACGGCCATGCTGGAGGCCGGATCGGATGCCCTGCTCGCCGGGTACTGCCACTACCTGCCGTTTTCCTTCACCGACGGCGGTCAGCTCCTGCTGGACCCGTCTCTGAATGACACGGGGCTCGGCAGGCCGGTGCTGCTGGCGTTCGCCGCCGGTCTGGCCGCCTGCGACCGCGTGATGGTCCACTCCTCCACGGCCGCCTCCTGGGTGTCGGCCGCCGCCGCCCGGATGACCGTGGACCTGGGCGACCGGTTGCGGGTGGTGCCCGCCCCGCGCGATGAGCGCCTGGTCCGCGACCCCGCCGCCCGGCCCGCGGCCGGCGGTGCGATCGGCGTCTACAACCACCGGCTGTACGCGCACTACGGCACCGAGCAGTTCGTGGATCTGGCCCGCGACCTGGTCGCCTCCGGCACCGTCCGGCTGCGGGTGATGGACCTGTTCGGCCAGCGCCGGGCCGAACGCAAGGGGCTGGACGACAGCCCGGAGAAGATGCGCGACAAGCTCGCCGCCCTGCCGCACGTCCAGGTCGTCTCCGACCGGGGCGACCGCGTCCGCTACAAGAATCTGCTGGCCGGCGCCCGTTTCGGCATCGCCCCGTTCAGGCCCGGCTGCCCCTGGTCGATGAGCGTGATCGACTGCCAGGGCATGGGCCTGCCGGTCATCTCGCCCCGGCTGGGCTGGCTGGCCGAGCACATCGATCCCGAGCTGTGCTTCACCACCCCGGCCGAGGCCGTCGCTCTGGCCGAACGCCTCGCCACCGACGACGAGTTCCACGCCGTGCACGCCAAACGGGCCCACGCCTCCACCGCCGACTTCACCCCCGCTCTGGTCGCCGCCCGCTACCTGGAGGCCATCTCGTGACCGGCTTCGACGCGGTGCTCCTCTCATACGACGAGCCGATGGCCAACTCCCTGCACTCCCGGCTCCAGCGGACGCTGGGCGGGACCGTCAAGCGCCTGCACGGCGTGCACGGGATGCGCCGGGCCTACCGGCTGTGCGCCGAGGTCGTCGACCGCGAGCAGTTCTTCCTCGCCGACGGCGACTTCGCCATCGACGCCGCCTTCGACCCGGCCACGGTGGAGCCGCTGGACGACGGGGTGTCCATGCGGGTGTGGCGGGCGGTCAACCCGGTCAACGGCCTGACCTACGGCTACGGCGGGCTGAAGCTGATCCGCCGCAGTGCCCTGCGGGAGATGGGCGAGGCCGTGGACGTGCTCGCCGCCCTGCCCGGCCGGATCGAGTTCGCCCAGCACACCGCCGGGATCACGAGGTTCAACCAGAGCCCCTTTCACGCCTGGAAGGCTGGCTTCCGCGAGTGCGCGATGCTGGCCCGCGGCAGCGAGTACGGGATGGCCGACGACGACGCCTGCCAGCGCCTTCAGGCATGGACGACGAGCCGCAGCGGCGAGTTCGCCGCCTACGCCGCCGCCGGGGCCCGGGAAGGCGTCACCTTCGCCCGCGAAGCCGCCCGCGATCCGCAGCGGTTCGACCACCTCAACGACCCCGCATGGCTGCGCGAGAGGTTCACCGCCGCCCACGGGGATCAGGCGGTGTCCGGATGACGGGTCCGCTCGTGCTCATCGAGCCGTACGCGAACCGCCTGGGCGGGCACCACCAGCGCACGCTGGTGGCCCTCGCCCAGGCCCGGCCCGGCACTCTGGTCATCGCCCCGCACGGGATCGGCGCCGAGTTGGTCCGTTCCCTGCGCGAGGCGGGTTCCCGGCTGGTCACCGGATCGGCCGGGCGTGCGGCGGGCGGTTTGCTGGCCGCCGCCCGGTTGACCGCCGCGCTCTCCGCGGCCGGACAGCGGGTCTTCCAGTCGCGCCGCTGGCCCCGCCTCTTGCGGCGGCTGCCGCAGCAGGTCACCCTCCTCGCCCGCTGCCTCACTGAGGGGGCGGCCCTGCGAGCCGCCCGCCGGCTGGAGCCCGGCGCCGACGCGGTGGTGATCCTGACCGCGAGCGAGGCCCTACACGGCGCCGCCGCCCTCCTGGGCGGCCAGCCGCACCTGCGGTTCGTCCACGAGGCGGTCACCACCGAGGACGCCGCCGTACGGCTGCTCGGCCGGCTCGCCCGCCGGGGCGAGGGGCGGGTGATCGCGGTGTATCCGACGCAGGCCGTAGCCGACCAGTTCGCCGCGGCCTTCCCCGAGCTGCCCGCGGTGGTCGGCGGCTTCGCGGTCGACGACGGCCGCCGCCTGTCCGCCGCTGAACGCGAGGGCGGCCGGGCCGCGTTCGACATCCCCGCCGCCGAGGCCGTGGTCTGCCTGGTGGGCGGCTGGTGGCCCTACAAGGACATCGACACCCTCGACGCCGCCCTGGCCCGGCTGAAGGAGCCGATGCACCTGGTGGTCACCGGCTCCCCGCTCGACGAAGCCGTCCTGAAGCGGTGGCGGGACCTGCCCGGCCTGCGGGTGCACACCGTGCCCGGCCCGGTCAGCGAAGCCGTGCTGCGGCTGGTGTATGCCGCCGCCGACGCCGCTCTGGTCACCCGCCGCCCCGGGACCGGCAAGGAATCCGGGCTCGTCATGGATGCCGCCCGCCTCGGCGTCCCCCTGATCGTCTCCGACCACGATCCGGCCCTCACCGCCCGCCTGCACGGCCAGCCATGGGCTCTGACGTTCGCTGCCGGCGACCCGGACGCGCTCGCCGACGCACTGCACACCGTCATCCGCCAGCCGCCCCCGCTGCCCGGGCCCGACGCCCCCGGCCTGCTGGGCATGCGGTCGGCCGCCGGGCAGGCCGACTTCCTCACCCGCACCTTCGCCTGTCTGCGCACGAAGGAGTCCTGAATGCTGAGCACGCCTCCCGCGCTGATCGCCGTCGTCGGCCCCGTCGAGCCGCCCCTGCTGGCCGCCTGGGTCCGCCACTACCGGTGGCTGGGCGTCGAGCGGTTCCTGATCGCCTTCCACTTCCCCGACGACGTCCCCGACATCCGCCGGCACGAGCTCCAGGCCGCCGTCCGCGAGCTGGGCATCATCCCCACCGGCACCAGCACCGGCCCGTGGCACGAGCACACCAACACCCAGCTCAGGGACGCCCTGCGGCACCGGGCCGGGCCCGGCTGGCACCTGCTCGCCGACGCTGATGAATTCCAGCAGTACCCCGCCCCGCTCGCTGAGGTGATCGCCCAGGCCGACAAGTCCGGGCACCGCGTGGTGGGCGGGCTGATGCTCGACCGGGTCGCCGCGAGCGGACGCCTGACCGGCTGGCGGCCCGAAGGCGGACTCGACCTCGCCTACCCCCTCGGCGGCCACCTCACCCACCGGCTTCTGCACGGCGACCCCCGAAAGATCGTCCTCGCCCGCCACGACGTGGCCGTAGCTTCCGGCAACCACCGGGCTTCCGGCCACCGGCCCGATGCGGATCGCATCTGCACGGTCCACCACTTCAAGTGGCGCGCCGGCGTTCTGGACGATCTCCGCCGCCGGGTCCAGCGCTTCTCTTCCGGCACCTGGGAGGAACACACCCCCGCCGTCCGTGACGAGGCCGGCCGCCTGCTGGCCCACGTCGGCCGACACGGCGGCGTGATCAACATCAGTGACCCTCGGTTCGCCTTCCGCCGCGTGAGCCTGGACCGAATGCCCTTCGACTGGCCCGCGGAGGCCCGCGGCATCTTCACCACCTGGCGGCCCTACGCGCACACGAGTCAGGACTGAGACAATGTCCGCTGCTCGCGCACGCTAGTCGCGGAAGGGATGACCACGTGCCCCTCGCCATTCTCTTGGCCGGCCTGACCGGCTCGGGGAAGACCACCGTCGCACAAACCCTGGCCGGCCACGGCTTCACGCGGCTGTCCGTCGATGAGGAAGTCCACCGCCTCCACGGCCGCTACGGCGTGGACTACCCCGAGCACACCTACTTCGAGCGCGAGCGGCCCGTCGTCGAAGCGATCCGCACGCGGTTCATCAAGGAAATCGAGGGCGGGAACGACGTCGTCCTGGACCACGGTCTGTGGCGCCGCACCGAGCGTGACGCATGGCGGCAGGCCGCCCGCGAGGCGGGCGGCCATCCCTTGGTCGTCTACCTCCCGGCCGACCGCGCCGAGTTGCTGCGGCGCCTGGCCGAACGCAACCAGCGCGAGGACGCCAACGCGCTGACTGTCACCCCCGAAGCCCTCGACGACTTCTTCGCCCGCTTCGACGTCCCCGCCGAGGACGAGGAGGTGATCGTCTACAACGGAGACCTCGACGCACTTCTCGCAGCGATCACTGCGGCCGAAGACGGGAACTGAGTACGTTCACGAGGTGGAAGCGATCAGCGACGGGGGCCCTGCCCTCCATGCGTCTGGCTGCGGGCGCTTTCGTTATGGGGCACCGTCGGCCCATGCACTACGGCGATCGGAGTGGGAGCACCGCTGCTGGTGCTGCGCCGGCGTGCCGCTTGAGTCCGCCTGTTCGGTTGAGCGGTGATACGCCAGTTGAGGACCTCGGCGGGGTTTTCGGCGCTGTCGAGTTCCCTGTGGGCTGCGACCTCGGCCAAGAGGTGCCGGGTGTTGTGGCCGGCGGTTTCGGCGCGGGCGAGGGTAGTGGTCAGGGCGGGCCAGGCGGGATCGGCCAGGACGCGGTCGGCGTGGTCGGGGATGACCGTGCGAAGGTCCTGCTCGAAGCGGCTGGTGGTTGTGGCCCGTGGCGCGCGGCGGGCGAGGTCCGCCAAGACCGGTGCGGCGGCCTGCTGATAGGCCGCATGCAGGTGGCGGAAGGCTTCCTCGGCCGCTGCGGCCTGCTGGTCGTGGCCGCGCTGCTCGTGCCACTTGGCGGCGGTGCGGGCCAGGTGCACGGTGGCGAAGAGCAGGGCGACGGCGAGCCCGCCCGGCTCGCTGGAGGCGTAGGCGAGTTCCTTGGCGGCCTTTCGCAGGGCGGTGGCGGCCTGGTGGTCCGCGCGGATGGCTGAGCGGCGGGCCCGGTTGAATGACATGGCCGCCGCCCGCAGTTGTGCCCGGTGTGGGCCGGTCGTGGCGCTGGCGATGTTGTACAGGGCGTCGCCGAATGTGGCCAGGTAGCCCTGAGCGGCGGCCTCGTCACCGGAGTCGAGGACGATGTGTGCCGTGTGCAGTGCGACGGTGGTGTGCCGCCATGGCTCGGCGTGGTCCGCCGCGTACTGCCGGCGGTCGGCCACTTCCTGGACGGGGAGGCGTTCGCGGAGGCGGTTGATGGAAAGGTCGGGGGCGAGTTGGGAACCGCCGTACCAGACGGGCTCGCCGGACGCATTGGTGTCGTCGGGTGCGGCGAGACTGTAGCCGATCACATCGCCGGTCTCCGGGCCGAGGCGCGTTTTGACCTTGATGCCGAGGGACTGCAGCACGGTGAAGTAGTCGGCTTCGGTGCGTACGGCGGCGGCGACCGCGTACGCCTGCTCGCGCAGCCACTGCCGTGCTGTGATCGTCTGGCCCTGGCGCTCGGCTTTGGCGCGCTCGGCGCCGGTGGGGGTGCGGGGCGCGGTGAGGTCACCGGACTTCAGACGGCGCAGGCCGAACTCGGCCTCGATCTTGCGGCATTCTCGCTGGGCCCGCCAGCCGTCCCGGTTCGTGCGGGGCCGGCGTCCGTCGGCGCGGACGGTGGTGGCGAGGATGTGGATGTGGTCGTCGGCGTGGCGCACTGCGATCCACCGGCATGCCTTCTCGTCCCCCTCGGGGGCGATGCCGGTGGCGTGCACGATGCGGCGGGCGACGCCGACCCACTCGGCGTCGGTGAGGTAGCGGTCGCCTGGCGCGGTGCGGACCGGGCAGTGCCACACGTGCTGGGGTGGCTTGTTGCCGCCCAGCTCGCGGGTGCGCAGGTCGACGTGGTGGTCGAGGCGCTTGGCGAGCTGGGTGTAGGTGGCCTCAAGATCGCGGCCGGGGTCAGGGGCGCCGGCCATGTCCCAGGCGGCGACGATGTGCGGGTCGGCGTGCTCGTCGCGGCGGCCTGGGCCGAAGAGGTAGACGATCAGTCCGCGTGTGTCGGAGCCGGTGGAGACGTCAGGCACCATGCGCAGCTCCCTCCGCCACGAGCTGGTCCAACAGCCGGTAGCTGTTCTGGGCTGCTTGCTCGACGCGGTCCAGCACCGCCTCGGCACGCTCGGGCACTGTTCCTCGGTGGATGGCTGCGGTGATCTGGTTGAGGTTGCTGCCGATGCGGTTCAGCGCAACCGTGTGTGCCTCGATGGCCTCGATCAGCGGGCGGATCGGATCGTCCTCCGGGCTGCCGACCGCGCCCGCCTTGCCGAGGGCGACGGCGAGCGCGGCGTCGCCGACGAACCCGGCGAACTTCTGACCACGCCGCTCGGCCTCCTTGGCGATGATGCGAACCGCGGTCGGAGTGAAGCGGATGGTCTTGTCCTGGTCGCGCTTCTCGGTGGTGCGCTTGCGGTTCATCAGCGCGGGTAGTACGGGGGCGTCGATCTCGCGCCACGAAAGCTGCTCGACGGGCGGCTGGACATCGGCGGGCTGCTCGGCAGGCGGTCGGGCATCGGCAATCTGCTCGGCGGGCGGGGCGGGGCAGGCGGCGACGGGCGCGGTGCTGGGCTCGGGCATTCCTACCCCAGGCTCGGGCGCCCCCTGGCGCCCGGCCTCTTCCCCCGCCACCCCTGGGGCGGGGGCAAGCGCGGACGAAGCCTCGTTAGAGGCTCGTTCGCTCCAGCTTGCTGCTGATCGGCGAGCCAGGCCGAACAGACCCCTGCGGCGGTGGGCGGGCGCGTTGTTGGTGGCGTGGTTGTCGGGCATGGGCGGTGCTCCAGTGGCGTGTGGGCAGGACTCCGTCACGTCCGTCGCGATCGTTGCGTGGCTGGTCAGCACAGGTACGGCCAGGTGCGCAGGTACGGAGTGATCCGTATTGGCGAGGAAGATCGTCCCCGCGCTGACCTGCGCGGGGACGATCGTTACGGAGAGAGACGGACCCAGGGGAAGGTGGGTCAGAGGGCTCGCTTGGGGCCAGCGATGCCGCCGGGCGGACCGACGGGCAGCGACCCGGTTGGGGAGGCGGGCGGCTTGCCCTGCGCGGGCGGCGCGGGCGTGAACTCGTGCCCGGGGGCGGGGACCGTCTGGGCGGGGTCGGGGCAGTAGCGGGCCCAGGCGTCGAGGAACTGGTTGCGGGCGTACGCCTTGGCCTGGCGGCCGTTTTCGAAGCGCTGGTTGCCCGGGCTGATGCCGAAGTCACGCAGCAGGTTGGCCAGGTGGTGGGCGTTCAGGCCCTTGGTCCCGTACTCCGCCCACGGCGCCTCGGCGTCCTGGACCAGGGCTGCGAGCACATCCTGCGTACGCAGGGCCTCCTTGTTGCCCTCCTGCTCGAAGACGCGGCGGATGTCCCGCAGCAGCCGCGTCTTCAGGCTGGTCTGCTCATCCTGGACGACCTCGTGCCGCGTCATTGCCAAGCAGGCCGCCCGGGCCTGCGCGGGCCAGTGCCCGCCGGCGAGGTCGGCAACGATGACCAGCGGCTCCCAGGTGTCCGCAGCCCGGTCCTCGACCGGCATCTTCGGCACGTAGGCCGCAGCGGTACTACGCAGCGGGTTCAGCCACGCGGCCAGCCGGTCGCGCACCGCGTGCAGTTCCGGCACGGAGTACCGCGAGCGGAACGAGGTGATCCGCTCGCCCGGCTTGCGCTTCTGCATGCGGATGACGACCGCCCGGTCCATGATCGTGTCGGGCAGGTCGCCGATGCCCGCGAGCGCGGCCATCGCGAAGGTGGGAAACGCGGTCGGCTTGTGCTCCGGTCCGGAGATGCGCCAGGCGGGCCGGTTGCGCTGGTGACCGGCGTTCAGCAGGCCGCGCAGGTCCTCCTTCTCGCCCGCCTTGGGGCCGAAGATGGTGTCGGCCTCGTCCACCAGCAGCGTCGGCGGGTTCTTGCCGATGACACGGAAGATCACCGCCGGTGAGGTGTTCACCGTCATCATCGGCTGGTGCACGGTCTCGTGGAGCACGTCCAGGACACGGGACTTGCCGCACCCCTTGGTCGGCCCCACCACCGCCAGACGCGGCGCGTGCTGAAGGGCGGGCTGGATATGGGAAGCCGCCACCCACAGCGTCACCGCCGTCAGCGCCTCCTGGCTCGGCAGCACCACGTACCGGCCGACCGCCGCCCGCAGCTCATCCAGCAGCGCGGCCCCGTCGGCGTCCGCCTCGACGCTCGGGCCTTCCCGGTCCCCGGTCCCCGACCCGCCGTCGGGGACCACGATCCCTGCAGACTCGTGGGGACCCTGGTCCCCACCATCTGCCCGCAACGTGGTCCGCTCGCCCGGAATTCGGGGACCGGACTCGGGACCGGCTGACCGGAAGTCTCCGTATGGCCCCCGACTTCCGGTCCGCTCCCACCGGAACCAGGTGACTGGTCCGGGCGCAAGGCGACCTGTGGTCCGCCCGGACCGGCGTGGTCCGCGTCGTTTGGTCCGGTCCGCACGCCGCTGACCTGCGCGTCTTCCGCGCCGGTTGATATCCGGTCCGCGACCGGAATGTTGGTCCGCGTTTCGCTGGCGGACCGGTCCGCCCCCTCCGACGCCTGGTCCGGGGTGTCTGCGGCAGGGGACCGCGACTCCGCTTGGTCACCGTCGTGCCAGGGGATGCCCTGGCCGGGGACCGCAGTGGCAGGCCAGACGACCTTGGGGGATGCGTTCGGGCTGGCGGGGGACGTAGAGTCCTCCATAGACGTTCCTCTCGCGTGAGGGGCAGGACGGGCAAGGTCCCGCCCCTCACCAGTTCGTTCGTTCGTTCAGGGATGGGCGACGTGCAGGGGACTCTCCGGCCCTCGGCGTAGGCACGCCGAGGGCCGTTGCCGTATCCGGACCTGCCAGTGGCTCATGAGGCCAGGCCCCACTCGTCTCCGCCGTCGATCAGCGCGCGCTCGTAGCGCAGCAGCTCGGCCTCGGGATACAGCACCCGCTTGCCGACCTTGATGCCGAGCGGCCCCTTCTTGATCTGGCGCCAGTAGCGGACGGTGCTTTCGGCTGTGCGGTAGCGCTCGGCGACCTCGGATGTAGTCAGGTATCGCATGCATTCCCATTCGGCTAGGTGGCGATTCGTTATGCATAGGTTGTACCTCACGATCACCGGTTAGCCAAATCGGGTAGGTCGTGTTTCAATTGGGATAATCATGGTTGCGATGGAGGTGTGATGGCTGGCGACAAGCCCGAGGGCAGTGAGGTCCCGCTGCTCTACAGCGAAGGGAACGTGGCATCGCGTGTAGCCCTGGAGCGTGAGGTCAGAGGGTGGAGCACGACCGAGCTGGCGGAGCGGGTGACCAGGGCCGGCGTCAAGATGAACCAGACGGCTGTCTGGCGTATCGAGAGCGGCACCCCCCGTCGCAGGATCAACCTCGACGAGGCCCTAGCCTTCGCCCGTGTCTTCGAGCTTCCCCTTGAAGAGTTGATGTCCCCGCCCCTGGAGGGGCTCGACGTCAACGGCCGGCGGCTCGTGCAGGAGGCCGTAGAGGCGTTCTACGAGACGCGCGAGGCACAGGACCGCCTGCATCGGGCCGTCACCGCCATCGCGGAACACATCCAGGCCCACCCGGACAGCTCGCGAGCCATCCACGAGCAGTGCCGTCGCCTCACGGGCGACGAGCGCGACGCCCGCACCCTCACGGAGCACATCGAGGACGGCGGCTATTACCGCTAACCGAACCTAAGGAGAGGCCACTTGGCCAACATTCAGAAGCGCCCCAACGGCAAATGGCGGGCCCGCTACCGCGACCTCGACGGCAAGGAGCAGGCCCGCCACTTCGACCGCAAGCTCGACGCCCAGCGCTGGCTCGACGAGGTCACGACCAGCATCGTCACGGGCCAGTACGTCGACCCGCGCGCTGGACGGCTCTCGTTCGCGGCATACACGGAGAAGTGGGAGGAGTCGCTCATCGCGGGTGAGGCGGCCGAGCGCATCACGGACAACGCGCTGCGGCTGCACCTCGTCCCGGCGCTGGGCTCCCGCGCCATGGCGGCGATACGCCGCAATGACATACAGGTGCTGTTCAAGAGCCTGTCCGAACAGCTCAGTCCCGGCAGCGTGCGCAACGTCTACGACGTCCTCGTGCGCGTCATGACCGCGGCCGTCGAGGACAAGGTCATCGCCTCCAGCCCGTGCCGCCGGATCACCCTCCCGCCCATGCAGGACGAGGAGGTCACCCCACCCACGGTCGCGCAGGTCGAGGCCATGGCCCGCGTGATGCCGCCGTACATACGCGCACGCTCGCTGGATCAGGCTTGCGAATAGGCGAGCTGCTCGGCCTCAAGGTGTCGGACATCGACTTCAAGGCTGGCACCATCCGCGTCGAGCGGCAGCGCCTCCAGTCGGGAAGGATCGGCCCACCGAAGACCGCGAAGTCCCGGCGTACGGTACCGGTCGGCGAGGTCGTCACCGACGCCCTCCTCACGCACCTCGCCGCACGCCCCTCCAAGGAGTGGCTGTTCACGATGGAGGAGGGCGAGCCCCTCAACTATCGCCGCTGGAAGACGGAGTGGAACTGCGCCCGCAGGGCGCTCCAGGCGGCCGAGAGCGAGGTCGCCGAGCGCGAGGGCCGCAAGCCCGTCGAGCTGCCGCACATGGTGACTCACGACCTGCGCCACTTCTTCGCTTCCGCCCTCATCGCCGGCGGAGCGAGCGTCAAGCAGGTCCAGCTCGTCCTCGGCCACGCCTCCGCAGTCATCACGCTGCGGATCTACGCCCACCTCTGGCCGGGCGAAGAAGACCGCACCCGGTCCGTCATGGACGCCGTTCTCGGCGGACTGCGGACCGGGTGCGGACTGCAAGACCAGGCGATCAAGGAAACCGCAGGTCAGGGGGCCTGAGTAAAGATCAAGCCTTCTTGGTCTCCCAGAAGATCTTGTCGATCTGCGCGATGTAGTCCAGCGCCTTCTGACCCGTCGCCGGGTCGGTGGACGCCTTGGCGGCCGAGAGGGCCTTCAGGGTGTCGTTGACCAGCCGGTGCAGCTCCGGGTACTTCTCGAAGTGCGGGGCCTTGAAGTAGTCGCTCCAGAGAACGGAGACGTGGTGCTTCGCCAGCTCCGCGCGCTGCTCCTTGATGATGGTGGCACGCGTCTGGAAGTGAGGGTCGTCGTTACCGGCCATCTTTTCCTGGACGGCCTTCACCGACTCCGCCTCGATGCGGGCCTGGGCCGGGTCGTACACGCCGCAGGGCAGGTCGCAGTGGGCGCTGACCTTGACCTTGGGGGCAAACAGGCGGGAAAGCATGGAGCATTCCTTCCTCGTGATCGTCTTCTCAGGTGCGACATTACTCCCTGAGGAACCGGTTTTCGTGAGTGCCCCCTAGGGCTTAGGACGAAAGTCCAGGGTGAGACTGGGACCGGTGGAGGAACGGACCGGGGAGGTGCCGGGGATGGTGGAGCTGTCGCAGGAGACCGAGCGGGGCAGGGCCGTGGTGCCCCTCGGGCTGGCCGAGGTGACCGGCCCGTCCATGGTGCCCACGCTGCGCCACGGGGATCGGCTGCTGGTGCGGTACGGGGGTGCGGTCGGGCCGGGGGACGTCGTGGTCCTGCGCCATCCGTTCCAGCAGGACCTGCTGGTCGTCAAGCGGGCCGTGGAACGGCGTGGGGGCGGCTGGTGGGTGCTCGGGGACAACCCGTACGCGGGTGGGGACAGCACCGACTACGGGGTCGTCCCGGAGGACCTCGTGCTGGGCAGGGCCCTGCTGCGGTTCCGGCCGCTGCGGGCCGGTCAGCGCTCGCCGCTGACGCTGCTGCGCTGGGCGCTCTCGGCGGCGAGGCCCCTGCTGCCCGACCGGTCGGCCTCCAGGCGCTTGCGGGCCCGGTAGGCGGCCACGTTGGCGCGGGTCGCGCAGCGGTCGGAGCAGTAGCGCCGGGAGCGGTTCGTGGAGGTGTCGAGGTAGGCGTTGCGGCACGGGGCCGCCTGGCACAGGCCGAGGCGGTCCACGCCGTACTCGGTGAGGTGGAAGGCCAGGCCCATCGCGGCGATCGCCGCGTAGCCGGCGGTGGCGTTGGAGGGGTGGTCGGCCAGGTGCATGTGCCACAGGGGGCGGTCGTCCTCGTCGCGGTGGTCGTGCCCGGAGATCTGGGGGCTGACCGGGAACTCCAGCAGCAGTGAGTTCAGCAGGTCCACGGCCAGCGTCTCGTCGCCGGTGTCGGCGGCCTCGAAGACCGAGCGCAGGCGGCCCCGGACCGAGCGGAAGCGGGTGACGTCGGCGTCGGTGGCGCGACGGGCCGCCGACGCGTTGGCGCCGAAGAGATCGCGGACGGCCTCGACGGAGGTCAGGCAGTCCTTGCCCCGGGCCGGCTCCTCGCTGTTGACGAGGCGTACGGCGTAATCCGAGTAATAGGCCAGTTCCACTTGTAGTCCTTACGAGGGCGCTTTATCGTCGTGTCTGCGGGCGGGTAACAGCCGTTCGTGCTTCCAGGGTATTACGCGAACCGAGGGGAGTCTGGGTTACATGACCACGGGTACCGGCACGGACTGGGCCGCCTGGCAGGAGAGCTGGGACCGGCAGCAGGAGGGCTACATGCCCGACCGGGAGGAGCGCTTCCGGATCATGCTCGACATGGTCGAGGCGCTGGTCGGTACGGCCCCACGCGTGCTCGACCTCGCGTGCGGCACCGGCAGCATCACCGCCCGGCTGCTCCAGCGGTTCCCGGAGGCCACCAGCACCGGCGTCGACCTCGACCCGGCGCTGCTCGCGATCGCGCACGGCACCTTCGAGGGCGACGACCGCGTCCGCCTCGTCACCGCCGACCTGTCGGACCCAGACTGGCCGGCGCGGCTGCCGTACGACTCCTACGACGCCGTGTTGACCGCGACGGCCCTGCACTGGCTGCACAGTGAACCCCTCACGGCCCTCTACGGTCAGGTCGCGGAGCTGGTCCGCGACGGCGGCGTCCTCATGAACGCGGACCACATGGTCGACGACAGCACGGCCCGGATCAACGCGGCCGAGCGCGCCCAGCGCCACGCCCGCATGGATCAGGCCAGGCAGGACGGCACCCTGGACTGGGCCGAGTGGTGGCGGCTCGCGGCCGCGGACCCGGTCCTCGCCGAACCGACCGCCCGCCGCTTCGCCATCTACGGCGAGCACGCGGACGGGGACACCCCCTCGGCCGCCTGGCACGCGCGCGTGCTGCGCGAGAAGGGGTTCGCCGAGGTCCGCCCGGTGTGGTGCTCCCCCTCGGACACCCTGCTGCTGGCGCTGAAGTGACGGCCGGCCGGTGACCCCGTGGGCGCTGCCGTGACAGCCGGCCGGTGATGCCTGGGGCGCTGCCGCGGCTGTACAGGAGGAGAGGGGCGGTACGGCCGTGGCCGTACCGCCCCTCTCCCGCGTGTCTACAGCACCTTCGACAGGAAGGACTGCGTCCGCTCGTGCTGCGGGTTCGTCAGGACGTCCCGCGGATGGCCGGATTCGACCACCACACCGTCGTCCATGAACACCAGGCTGTCGCCCACCTCGCGGGCGAAGCCCATCTCGTGGGTGACGACCACCATGGTCATGCCGGACTCGGCGAGGTCCCGCATGACGTCCAGGACGTCACCGACCAGCTCCGGGTCCAGGGCCGAGGTCGGCTCGTCGAACAGCATCAGCTTCGGGTCCATCGCCAGCGCCCGGGCGATCGCCACGCGCTGCTGCTGGCCGCCGGAGAGCTGCGAGGGGTAGTGCCCGGCCCGGTCGGCCAGACCCACGCGCTCCAGAAGCTGCACGGCCCGCTCCCGGGCCTGCGTCCTGCCGGCGCCGCGCACCTGCACCGGCGCCTCCATGACGTTGTCCAGGGCCGTCATGTGCGGGAACAGGTTGAAGCGCTGGAAGACCATGCCGATGTCCCGGCGCTTCATGGCGACCTCGCGGTCGCGCAGCTCGTACAGCTTCTCGCCCTGCTGGCGGTAGCCGACCAGCTCGCCGTCGACGTACAGCCGCCCGGCGTTGATCTTCTCCAGGTGGTTGATGCACCGCAGGAAGGTCGACTTGCCGGAGCCGGAGGGGCCGATGAGGCAGAACACCTCGCCCGGCTTCACCTCCAGGTCGATGCCCTTGAGCACCTCCACGTGGCCGAAGGACTTGTGGACGCCCTCCGCCCTCACCATCGGGACGGTCCCCTCGGCCGGGGTGTCCTTCGTCGTGCTCAGCTTGTCGGTCATGCCATGCCACCCTTCGGCCGGCCCAGGGAGAGCATGTTCGTCCTGACCTTCTGCCACGGCGTCGGCGGCAGTTGGCGGCTGGAGCCGCGGGCGTAGTAGCGCTCGACGTAGTACTGGCCGACGCTCAGGACCGACGTCATGATCAGGTACCAGGCCGCGGCGAGGAAGTACATCTCCACCGGGGCGCCGGAGTTCTGGCCGATGTCCTGGGCGTAACGGAACAGTTCGGGGTACTGGACGGCCGCCACGAGCGAGGTCGTCTTCAGCATGTTGATCACTTCGTTGCCCGTCGGCGGCACGATCACGCGCATCGCCTGCGGGATGATCACCCGGCGCAGCGTCCTGCCGTGGCTCATGCCGAGGGCGTGGGCCGCCTCGGTCTGGCCCTCGTCCACCGCGAGCAGGCCGGCCCGGCAGATCTCGGCCATGTACGCCGCTTCGTTCAGACCCAGGCCGAGCAGCGCCGTCAGCAACGGCGTCATGAAGTTCGACCAGTAGTCCTTGTAGAACGGCATCAGGTTGATGTACTCGAAGACCAGGCCCAGGTTGAACCAGAGGAAGAGCTGGACCAGGACCGGGGTGCCGCGGAAGAACCAGATGTAGAACCAGGCGATCGAGGAGGTCACCGGGTTCTTGGACAGCCGCATCACCGCCAGGACGATGCCGCCGACGATGCCGATCACCATGGACAGGACCGTCAGCAGGAGGGTCTTGCCGACGCCGGTCATGATCCGGTCGTCGAAGAAGTAATCGGGTACCGCGTGCCAGTTGATCCTGCCCTGGCCGAACGCGTAGATGATCGCGACGAGGATCGCGATCGCGATGACGGCGGTGATGTACCGCCCGTAGTGGCGGACCGGGATGGCCTTGACGGCCTCCGCGCCGGCCGACGGCGTGTCCGTCGGGCCCGCCGTCTTGTCGATGTCAGTCACGGGTATTGCCTCTCAGTGGCCGCTTGCGCTGACGCGGGTCACTTGCCGCCGTTGATCGCGGACTCCTTGACGGCGCCGTCCTGGGCGCCCCACTTCTCGAGAATCGTCTTGTACTCGCCGTTCTTGATGATCGCGTCCATCGCGGCCTTGAGCGCGTCCCGGAGCTGGGTCTCCTTCTTGGAGACCGCGATGCCGTACGGGGCCGCCTGGACCTGGTCGCCGACAAGCTGGAAGTCCTTGCCGCCGCCCGAGTTCTTGACCGCCCACGCGGCGACCGGGAAGTCGGAGGAGGCCGCGTCCACGCCGCCGGAGCGCAGCCGGGTCTGGGACTGCTGGTCGTCGTCGAAGGCCTCGACGGTCAGCTTCTTGCCGGCGGGACACTTCTTGGCCTCCTGCTTGGCCAGGTCCTCCGAGATGGTGCCCCGCTCGACGGCGAGCTTCTTGCCGCACAGGTCCGACCACGTGGTGATGCCGTTGGTGTCACCCTTGCGGGTGTAGATCGAGACACCGGCGGACAGGTAGTCGACGAAGTCGACGCCCTCACCGACCTTCTTGCCCGTGTCCGGGTCGACGCCCTCCTGACGGTTCTTGTTGTCCGTCATCGCCGACATCGCGATGTCGTTGCGGCCCGAGCGCAGGCCGGTGAGCAGGGCGTCGAAGGTACCGTTCTCGAACTCGAACGTCACGCCGAGCTGCTTGCCCATGGCCGCCGCCAGTTCCGGGTCCAGGCCGACGACCTTGCCGGAGGCGTCCTTGAACTCCACCGGGGCGTACGCGATGTCCGAACCGACCCTGATCTTGCCGGCGCTGCGGATGTCCTGCGGGAGCTTGTCGGCGAGCGGAGCCGTGCTGGTGGACGCGGAGCCGGAGTCCTTGTTCTTGTCCTTGGTCTGGTCACCGCAGCCGGTGAGCAGCAGGGCGCCTGCGACCGCGATCGCACCGGCCGCGGCCAGACGTGAGCGCGCGGCGCTTGTACGACGGGTGGAGCTTGCGGTCATCGTGGTTCCTCCGGCGGATGGGAAGAGTTGCCGATGGGTCGACGGAAACACACACCTTCGGGTGTCGCGACCTCGTGGGTTTACGGCATCTTGCCATTCGGACTACGCCATTCAGGGGCGTCGCTATGTCAAAATCGGATAACGGGTGACCCCCGAACCGCATCAGGTCGGTACAACCCCGGTCCATAGCCGCCGGATCATCTGCGGGAATCCAGCACTCCGGCCGGAAAATCTTCGGCGTGTCTCACGATGTGATCACCCGTGTGAGGGCCTCCGCGCTCCTCCCCGCGGTCACCTCGCCGTCCGGCCGCGCCGCGTCGCGCCGGGGTGTCCCCGCGCCGCCCACGCGCCACCCCCGTGCCGTCGACCGCGCGTCACCTTCCCGCCGCTTTGCGGTTCCGGGATGTGACCTTGCACCTAATGGACTCGTCGCGGGCGCCATCCGTCCGGTAAGAAGGTTCTTTACACCCCTCATCCGGGGCTCAGGGCGCGTGTGCGGCGCGCCCGTCGCGTATGTGCTCGTACGTATCCGCAATCGAGCCGTGCGCGGTGCCCGCCCACCCCTCACCAGGAGTGGTCGACCCTCAAACCATGCATAGCTAAGGGGTAAAACAAAGTGGCAGCGGAGATCGTCAATCCTCGCGGCGACAGCGGTACGGGCCAGGACGGAGGGGCCGAGCCCCTCGATTCGTTCGATCCGGTGTTCGCGCTGCATCGCGGCGGCAAGATGGCCGTGCAGGCCACCGTGCCGATCCGCGACAAGGACGACCTTTCCCTCGCGTACACGCCCGGCGTCGCTCGCGTGTGCACCGCGATCGCGGAACAGCCGGAGCTGGTCAACGACTACACATGGAAGTCCAGCGTGGTCGCCGTCGTCACCGACGGCACGGCCGTGCTCGGACTCGGGGACATCGGTCCCCAGGCCTCCCTCCCCGTGATGGAGGGCAAGGCGATCCTGTTCAAGCAGTTCGGCGGCGTCGACGCGGTGCCGATCGCGCTCGACTGCACCGACGTGGACGACATCGTCGAGACCGTCGTCCGGCTCGCCCCGTCCTTCGGCGGGGTGAATCTGGAGGACATCTCGGCGCCCCGGTGCTTCGAGATCGAGCGCCGGCTCCAGGAGCGACTGGACATCCCGGTCTTCCACGACGACCAGCACGGTACGGCCGTCGTGACGCTCGCGGCGCTGCGGAACGCGGCCCGGCTCAGCCGGCGCGAGATCGGACAGCTACGGGCCGTCATCTCGGGCGCCGGCGCGGCCGGTGTCGCCATCGCCCGGATGCTGGTCGAGGCCGGCATCGGGGACGTGGCCGTGGCGGACCGCAAGGGCGTCGTGTCGGCCGACCGGGCGGACCTCACCCCGGTCAAGCGCGAGCTGGCCTCCTTCACGAACAAGGCCGGCCTCACCGGCTCGCTGGAGGACGCCCTCGCGGGCGCGGACGTCTTCATCGGCGTCTCCGGCGGTACGGTCGCGGAGGAGGCCGTCGCCTCCATGGCGCAGGGCGCCTTCGTCTTCGCGATGGCCAACCCCAATCCCGAGGTGCACCCGGACGTGGCGCACAAGTACGCGGCGGTCGTCGCCACCGGACGCTCGGACTTCCCGAACCAGATCAACAACGTGCTGGCCTTCCCCGGGATCTTCGCGGGCGCGCTCCAGGTGCGGGCCACACGGATCACGGAGGGGATGAAGATCGCCGCCGCCGAGGCGCTGGCCGCGGTGGTGGGGGACGACCTCGCCGCCGACTACGTGATCCCGTCCCCGTTCGACGAGCGGGTCGCCCCGGCCGTGACCGCGGCGGTCGCGGCTGCCGCGCGCGCCGAGGGCGTCGCCCGCGGGTGACATCGCGCTGAACGGCCCCGCCCGCCCGGGCGGGGCCGTTTCTCTGCCCGCCTTCTTCGCCCCTGCCTCTGCCCCGTTCTCCTGTCCGCCCCCGCGCCCGGACGGGTGACGGCACGGCGCTGTCGGCGTGTCATCGCGCCCTGCGCCGCACGGGTGCCGTTGCGCAAGAGGGCATGTGTCACAGGCGGGCCTGGTTCCGCCGGCTGCACCGTGCACCTATCGTCGGCAGCATGTTCGCTGTCTACGCCGCCCGAATCGACCGCGACCAGCCGCTCACCGGCCTCGAGTTGGGGGAGCGTCCGGCTCCCGAGGCCCGTCCCGGCTGGAGCACCATCACCGTACGGGCCGCTTCCCTCAACCACCATGACCTCTGGTCCCTGCGGGGCGTCGGCCTGCCCGAGGGCCGGCTGCCGATGATCCTCGGCTGCGACGCCGCCGGGATCGACGAGGACGGCAACGCGGTCGTCCTGCACTCCGTCATCGGCCAGACCGGCCACGGCGTCGGGCCGGACGAGCCGCGCTCCATCCTCACCGAGCGCTACCAGGGCACCTTCGCCGAGCAGGTCGCCGTGCCGACCTGGAACGTCCTGCCCAAGCCCAGGGAACTGTCCTTCGCCGAGGCCGCCTGTCTGCCGACCGCCTGGCTGACCGCGTACCGGATGCTGTTCACCAACGCCGGGGTACGGCCCGGTGACTCGGTGCTCGTGCAGGGCGCGGGCGGCGGCGTCGCCACGGCCGCGATCATCCTCGGCAAGGCGGCCGGGTTGCGCGTCTTCGCGACCAGCCGGGACGAGGCGAAGCGGAAGCGGGCCCTGGAACTCGGAGCCGTGGAGGCCGTCGAGCCCGGGGCGCGGCTGCCGCAGCGGGTGGACGCCGTCATCGAGACCGTCGGCGCCGCCACCTGGTCCCACTCGGTGAAGTCCCTGCGGCCCGGCGGCACGCTCGTCATCTCCGGCGCCACCAGCGGGGACCGACCCTCGCACGCCGAACTGACCCGCATCTTCTTCCTGGAGCTGAAGGTCGTCGGCTCGACCATGGGCACCAAGGACGAGCTGGAGGACCTGCTCTCCTTCTGCGCCGCGACCGGTGTACGGCCCGTCATCGACGAGGAGCTGCCGCTGGACCGGGCCCGCGAGGGCTTCGAGCGGCTGGCCTCCGGGGAGCAGTTCGGGAAGATCGTGCTGACCAACTCCTGAGCCGACGGGGCAGTCCGGCCCAGAGGCGGGTCCGGTCACCGGGCCCGCCTCTCGCGTCGGCCGGAGAGGTCCCGCCGGCTTCACCCCGGGCCCGGGGCCTCCGGCTGCCCGCCCGTCCCGGTGGGCTGGGAGGGGGACCGGGGATCGCGGGTGTGGAGGAGCGCCGCGATGTGGGTCGCCGCCGTCGAGAGGTGGTGGCGGGCCTCGCCGAGCTGCTCCGGGGTGACGCCGTGGTCGCGGGCCGCGTCCCGGATGCCGTCGCGGAAGCGGTCCAGGAGACGGTCCAGGTCACGGGCCGGGTCACCAGTGAAGGCCTCGTGCGACCAGGAGGGTTCGTACGCCGCGGGGAAGTCCTGCGGGGCGGAGGTGTAGTGCGGCTCCTGAGCGGGGGAGGGGGCCGGGGCGGAGGTCTCTTCGGTGGTGCGGCCGAAGGTCCAGTTGCCGCCGAGGTCCTTCCCGAACTCCTTGCCGAAGTCCTTCCCGAACTCGCCGAACTCCTTGGCCAGTTCCGTCAGGCCGTCGCGGACGCCCGTCGGCCAGTCCCCCCGGGCGAAGTGGTCCAGCACCCGGTCCTGGACGCGTCGGGCCATGCGCTGCACCTCCTCCTGCGCCTGGGCCCGCGCCCGCGCCTGCGCCTCCTGGGCCCTGTGGCGGGCGCGCTGGGCCTCCTCGCGGGCCCGGCGGCTCTCGTCCTTGGCCCGTCGGGCCTGTTCCTTCCACTCCTGCTTGACCCGGCGCATCTCCTCCTTGGCGGCCTTCCAGGCCTCCTTGTCGCTCAGGTCGTCGTACTCCCCGGGGTCGCCCTGTCCGCCCTGTTCCCCCTGGTTCCCGTCCTTCCCGGGACCCGAGAAGGGGCTCGCCCCGGTGCCGCCCGGCCGGGTTCCCCGGCGGGCCTCCGAGGCCGCCGCGCGCATCTCACGGCGCAGGTCACCGGCCGCGCCGCGCACATCGGCCCTTATCTCGGCGGCCAGTTCCGCCATCGACTCGCGGATCTCCAGCTCCAGGTCGGCCAGCTCGCCGCCGCGGTCGGCCAGTTCGGCCCGGCCGGCGTCGGTGATCGCGTACACCTTCCGGCCGCCCTCGGTGGTGTGCCGGACCAGGCCCTCCGCCTCCAGCTTGGCCAGCCGGGGGTAGACCGTGCCCGCCGAGGGGGCGTACAGGCCCTGGAAGCGTTCCTCCAGGAGCCTGATCACCTCGTAACCGTGGCGCGGGGCCTCGTCGAGCAGTTTGAGCAGGTACAGGCGGAGGCGGCCGTGGGCGAAGACGGGGGGCATGTCAGAACACCTTCTTGTCGGTCGTCGTACCGTCGGCCGGGGCGCCGGGCGCGCCGGTGGGCCGGGGGGAGTCCGGCTCCGTCTCCCAGAGGGTGTGCTCCTCCTCGTCCCGGGGCGGGCGGCGCAGCAGGGCGATCGAGCCGGAGACCGTGGTGGCGCGCAGCCGCCCGGTGCCCGCGCCGAGCCGCCCGGAGACTTTGTGGGCGCCCCACTGGCCCTGCACCCGCAGTCCGTCGAAGGCGTTGGAGATCGTGCCGCTCGCGGTGTTCGCCTCGACCGTGGCGTCCGCCGGGTGCGGCAGGCGGATCGCGATCTCGCCGGAGACGCTGGTCAGGCCGACCTCCGTGGGGCCGTCCGGATCCAGGTCGACGATCATGGAGCCGGTGACGGATTCCGCGCGGACGGAGGGGCCGGAGCCGTCGACCACGGTCAGGTCGCCCGAGACCGAGTGGAACCGCAGGTCGCCCGTGACCGCCTGGGCCTCCAGGTTTCCCGACACGGTGTCCGCGCGGACCCGGCCAGAGATACCGACCAGAGTCGTGTCACCGGTCACTCCCTTGACGCCCACGGGCCCCCGGATGCCGGAGACGACCGCGCCCGCGCCCACCACGCCCACTTCCACCCGGGTGTCGGCGGGGACGGCGAGGGAGACGACGGCGCTGCGCCGCCGCCCCTTGTGGTCGAGCCACTTGAGGAAGCCCTTCCACGGCAGGTCCTCGTAGGCCACGGTGAGGACGCCGTCCCGCTGGGTGACCACCAGGGGTGGCCCCTCGATCTCCGACACCTCCAGGCGGGCGGCGGGCTCGTCCGTGCTCACGACGTTGACCGTGCCGTTGACGAGCCGGACCTGGAGGTCGCGTACGGGGCTGTCGAAGGTCAGCTTCCGGGGCTCGGTGACGGACCACTCGGGCATGGGGCCTCCTCGGCGGGGCGGCGTGGCGACGACACGTCATATCGCGTCTTCTGGGAAACACGATATATCGTGGTGCCGGGAAGTCAAGACACTCTTTCCGGTGAGGGGCCGACGGGTCCGACGCATAGGCTGGGACCAGTCAGTAACGGCCTGGACGGATGCGCAGGAGACACGGCCCCATGTATTTCACCGACCGCGGTATCGAGGAGCTGGAGAAGCGGCGTGGCGAGGAGGAGGTCACCTTCGAGTGGCTCGCCGAGCAGCTACGCACGTTCGTGGACCTGAACCCGGACTTCGAGGTGCCCGTGGAGCGGCTGGCCACCTGGCTCGCGCGCCTCGACGACGAGGCCGACGAGTAACGAGTGGACCCCGCGCCGGTACCGCTCGGCGCGGGCGCGGCGCAGGCCGCGGCGCACAAGGGCCCGGCACCGAGTGTCCACTCGGTGCCGGGCCCTTGTCGTGGCGTACCGCCCGAGGCCTAGGCCTCGAACACCTCACGCACCAGTTGCTCCTGCTCGGCCTGGTGGCGCTTGGCCGAACCCACCGCCGGGGACGAGCCGTGCGAGCGCGAGATGCGCCGCAGCCGCTCGCCGTGCGGCACGTCCGCGCCGACCGCCAGGTCCAGGTGGTCGATCAGGTTGAGCGCGATGAACGGCCAGGCACCCTGGTTCGCCGGCTCCTCCTGCGCCCACAGGTACTTCTCGGCGTTCGGGTACTTCTTGATCTCCGCCTGGAGCTCGGCACCCGGCAGCGGGTACAGCCGCTCGATGCGGATGATGGCCGTGTCCGTGACACCGCGCTTCTGCCGCTCGGCCTCCAGGTCGTAGTAGACCTTGCCGGCGCAGAAGACGACCTTGCGCACGGCGGCCGGGTCGACCGAGCCGTCGCCGATGACCGGGCGGAACTCGCCGCTCGTGAACTCCTCCGCCTTCGACGCCGCCGCCTTCAGGCGCAGCATCGACTTCGGGGTGAAGACGACCAGCGGCCTGTGGTGCGGGTTGTGCACCTGCCACCGCAGGAGGTGGAAGTAGTTCGACGGGGACGTGGGCATCGCGACCGTCATGTTGTTCTGCGCGCAGAGCTGGAGGAAGCGCTCCGGGCGGGCCGAGGAGTGGTCGGGGCCCTGGCCCTCGTAGCCGTGCGGCAGCAGCAGGACGACGCCGGAGGTCTGGCTCCACTTCTGCTCGGCCGAGGAGATGAACTCGTCCACGACCGTCTGCGCGCCGTTGACGAAGTCGCCGAACTGCGCCTCCCACATGACGAGCGCGTCGGGGCGGGCCAGCGAGTAGCCGTACTCGAAGCCCATCGCCGCGTACTCGGAGAGCAGCGAGTTGTAGACGTTCAGGCGGGCCTGGTCCTCGGAGAGGTACTGGAGCGGGGTGTACTCCTCGCCGGTCTCCCGGTCGATCAGCACCGCGTGGCGCTGGCCGAAGGTGCCGCGCTGGGAGTCCTGGCCCGCGAGGCGGACCGGGGTGCCCTCAAGCAGCAGGGAGCCGATGGCCAGGGTCTCGCCCATGCCCCAGTCGATGGTGCCGTCCTCGACCATCGACGCGCGGCGCTGGAGCTGCGGCTGGAGCCGCGGGTGCACCGTGATGTGGTCGGGGACGTTGACCTGGGATTCGGCGATCCGCTTGACGACCTCCGCGGAGATCGCGGTCGGCACGGCGACCGGGAAGCCGTCCTGGGGCGCCTGGGTGTCGCCGGCGGCCGGCTGGGAGGTGGCCTCGCGGACCTCCGTGAAGACCTTCTCTAGCTGGCCCTGGTAGTCCTGGAGGGCCTGCTCGGCCTCTTCCAGCGTGATGTCGCCGCGACCGATCAGGGACTCGGTGTACAGCTTGCGCACCGAGCGCTTCTTGTCGATCAGGTCGTACATCAGCGGCTGGGTGAAGGCCGGGTTGTCCGACTCGTTGTGACCGCGGCGGCGGTAGCAGATGAGGTCGATGACCACGTCCTTGTTGAACGCCTGGCGGAACTCGAAGGCCAGCCGGGCGACTCGGACGACGGCCTCGGGGTCGTCGCCGTTCACGTGGAAGATCGGGGCCTCGATCATGCGGGCGACGTCCGTGGCGTACATGGAGGAACGCGAGGACTCGGGGGCCGCGGTGAAGCCGACCTGGTTGTTGATGACGATGTGGACCGTGCCGCCGGTGCGGTAGCCCCGTAGCTGCGACATGTTCAGGGTCTCGGCCACCACGCCCTGGCCCGCGAAGGCCGCGTCGCCGTGGATCGCGACCGGCAGGACCGTGAAGTCCGTGCCGCCCTTGTTGATGATGTCCTGCTTGGCGCGGGAGACACCCTCCAGGACCGGGTCGACGGCCTCCAGGTGGGAGGGGTTGGCGACCAGGGAGACCTTGATCTGCTCGCCGTCCAGGCCGGTGAAGGTGCCGTCGGCACCCAGGTGGTACTTCACGTCGCCGGAGCCGTGCATCGACTTCGGGTCGAGGTTGCCCTCGAACTCGCGGAAGATCTGCGCGTACGACTTGCCGACGATGTTGGCGAGGACGTTCAGCCGGCCGCGGTGGGCCATGCCGATGACGACCTCGTCCAGGCGGGACTCGGCCGCCGAGTCGATGACCGCGTCCAGCAGCGGGATGACGGACTCGCCGCCCTCCAGCGAGAACCGCTTCTGACCCACGTACTTGGTCTGGAGGAAGGTCTCGAAGGCCTCCGCCGCGTTCAGCCGGCGCAGGATGCGCAACTGCTCCTCGCGCTCCGGCTTGGAGTGGCCGCGCTCCACACGGTCCTGGATCCACTTGCGCTGCTTGGGGTCCTGGATGTGCATGAACTCGATGCCGGTGGTGCGGCAGTACGAGTCCCGCAGGACGCCGAGGATGTCGCGCAGCTTCATCATCGACTTGCCGGCGAAGCCGCCGACGGCGAACTCGCGCTCCAGGTCCCACAGGGTGAGGCCGTGCTCGACGATGTCCAGGTCGGGGTGCTTGCGCTGGCGGTACTCCAGCGGGTCGGTGTCGGCCATGACGTGGCCGCGGACCCGGTAGGAGTGGATCAGCTCGAAGACGCGGGCGGCCTTGGTGACGTCGTCGTCGTGGGAGGCGTCGATGTCCTTGAGCCAGCGGACCGGCTCGTAGGGGATCCGCAGCGCCTCGAAGATGTCGTCGTAGAAGCCGTTCTCGCCGAGCAGCAGGTTGGCGACGACGCGCAGGAACTCGCCGGAGGCGGCGCCCTGGATGACCCGGTGGTCGTAGGTCGACGTGAGCGTCATGACCTTGGAGATGCCGAGCTTGTTCAGGGTGTCCTGGCTGGTGCCCTGGAACTCCGCCGGGTAGTCCATGGAGCCGACGCCCATGATCACGGACTGCCCGGGCATCAGACGCGGCACGGAGTGGACGGTGCCGAGGCCGCCGGGGTTGGTCAGGGAGACCGTCACGCCGGTGAAGTCGTCCATCGTCAGCTTGCCGTCGCGGGCGCGGCGGACGATGTCCTCGTAGGCCTGCCAGAACTCGAAGAAGTTCAGCGTCTCGGCCTTCTTGATCGCCGCGACGACCAGCTGGCGGTCACCGTTCGGCTTCACCAGGTCGATGGCGAGGCCGAGGTTGACGTGCGGCGGCTTGACCAGGGTCGGCTTGCCGTCCTTCTCGCCGAACGACCAGTTCATCGACGGCATGGCCTTGATGGCCTGCACCATCGCGTACCCGATGATGTGCGTGAAGGAGATCTTCCCGCCGCGGGCGCGCTTGAGGTGGTTGTTGATGACGATGCGGTTGTCGAACAGCAGCTTCACCGGTACCGCGCGGACCGAGGTGGCGGTCGGCAGCTCCAGCGAGGCGTTCATGTTCTTCGCGACGGCGGCGGCCGGACCGCGCAGCGTGATCAGCTCCGGGCCCTCGGGGGCCTCGGCGGCGGGCGCGGCCTTGCCCTTCGGCTGAGCGGGCGCCTGTGCGGGCTGCGCCGGCGCGGCCGGGGCGGGCTTCGCCGCCGCGGCGGGAGCGGCGGCGGGCGCCTGGGCCGGAGCGGCCGTGGGCTTCGGGGCGGCCGGGGCGGCGGCCTGGGGGGCCGGGGCCGCGGGCTGGGCCTGCGGGGCCGTGGTGGGGGTCTCTGCGGCCCCCGTGGCCGCAGCACCCGCCGGAGCCGGGGTGGCAGGAGCGCCCGGCTTGTAGTCGGCGAAGAAGTCCCACCAGGCGCGGTCTACCGAATTCGGGTCCTGGAGGTACTGCTGATAGATCTCGTCGACGAGCCACTCGTTCGGACCGAACGCGGCTGCGGGGTTCCTCCCGGCTTGGTCGTCGGTTGAGATGCTCGAGTTACTGGGGGACTGTGGCGACACGGCGGCAACCGCCCTCTTCCGCTTCACAAGGTGATGGACAGCGGGAATAAAGGCTACGCCTCCCTGACCGTGAAGGTCAGGTCGGGCCCGTTCATCGTCGCGTAAGTCACATCGGAAATCTTGTTTCGGGGCTTGAAATGGCGGGCAACAAGCGTGGTTCCGCATGTGGGAGGGTGCACCGGCCGGGGCCCTGCGCGTCTTCGTTCGACGGGTGGCGCGGGCCTGCTCCCGATCGCACGGGTCCGGCCGCGCCGAGCGGCGCCGACCGTCGTGGATCTTGTGCTTCCGGTTCGGACCCTACGTCAACTCGTGGCGGAAGTCAGGCCCGGAAGAGTGACGATGATCCGGCAGCCCCGCTCGGATTCGGCCACACCGATCCGGCCGCGGTGCAGATCGACGGCCCATCGGGCGATCGCCAGCCCCAGCCCCGTACCGCCGTCGCTGCCCGGTCCGTGCGGCCGGGTCACCGCTCCGCGGTTGAACCGCTCGAACACCCGGTGCCACTCCGACCGGGGGATGCCGGGACCCTCGTCCAGGATCTCCAGCTCCAGCGACTCCGGCTGCGGACCGCGCCGCGCCTTCACGGTCACGCGGCCGTGCGGCGGGCTGTGCTTGACCGCGTTGTCGATGAGGTTGGCGACGACCTGGTGGAGGCGCTCGGGGTCCGCGTGCGCGGTCAGCTCCGGCGGTGAGACGTCGAGGTGCAGATGGACGTCCGTCCGCGTGTGGCTGCCGGAGCCGGAGGCGATGCCCGCGCGCGCGGAGGCGACCATGTTGGCCTCCTTGAGTACGCCCGAGAGGTACGGCCACACCTCGAACCGCCGCAGCTTCAGCGGTACGACGCCGTTGTCGAGCCGGGAGAGGTCCAGCAGGGTCTCCACCAGCCGGCCGAGCCGCTCGGTCTGCTTCAGGGCCGTCCGCATCGTCTCCTGGTCGGGCTCGGTCACCCCGTCGACGATGTTCTCCAGCACCGCGCGCAGGCCCGCGATCGGGGTGCGCAGCTCGTGCGAGACGTTCGCCACCAGCTCCTTGCGCTGGCTGTCCTGGGCCTCCAGCTCGTCGGCCATGACGTTGATCGTCTCGGCCAGGTTGCCGAGTTCGTCCCGGCGGTTCTCCTTCACGCGGCGCGTGTAGTCGCCGTGCGAGATGGAGCGGGCCACCGCGTTCATCTCGTCCAGCGGCATGGTGAGCGAGTGCGCCACGAACTGGGTGATGAGCAGGGTGGCGATCATCGAGAACACCGTGATGAAGCGCAGCTCCGTCTTGGTGTGCACGGCGACGATCGACAGCCCCGTGGTGATCAGCACCGCGATGACGACCAGCGCGCCCAGCTTGGTCTTGATCGAGAACGGGCGCACGCCGCCCCAGGGTTCCCCACCGGAGAGCCGGCGGCTCCTCCGCACGGCCTGGCGCCCGTCACCGCTCATGGCGCCGGCGTCTCCAGCGCGTAGCCCACACCGTGCACCGTACGGATCCGCTCGGCACCGATCTTCCGGCGCAGCGCCTTGATGTGGCTGTCGACCGTGCGGGTGCCGGAGGCGTCCGCCCAGTCCCAGACCTCGGCCAGTAGCTGTTCCCGGGAGAGCACCGCGCGGGGGGTGTTCGCCAGGCACACCAGCAGGTCGAACTCGGTCGGCGTCAGATGGACGTCCTCCGCCTTCACCCGGACCCGGCGCTGCGCGTGGTCGATCTCCAGCTCGCCGAGGCGCAGTATGCCGGAGCGCGGGGTGGCGGCGGCGATCGTCGCCCGCTCCACCCGGCGCAGCAGCACGTGCACGCGTGCCGCCAGTTCCCGCATCGAGAACGGCTTGGTCATGTAGTCGTCGGCGCCGACGCCGAGCCCGACCAGCATGTCGGTCTCGTCGTCCCGCGCGGTGAGCATGAGCACCGGCACCGGGCGCTGGGCCTGCACGCGCCGGCAGACCTCCAGCCCGTCGAAGCCGGGCAGCATGATGTCGAGGATCAGCAGGTCGGGCTGCCAGGCCTCGGCCGTGTCGACGGCGGCGGGACCGTCGGCCGCCGTCTGCACCAGGAATCCCTCGGCACGGAGCCGGGCCGCGATGGCGTCGACGATCGTGAGGTCGTCCTCGACGACCAGCACCCGGCGCTGTGCGCCCGGGGTGGTCGTCGCCGCGCCGCTCTGGGAGGTGTGTGTCTGCTCCATCGCCCGCCCCTGTTGTTGCTTTCCGGAATCCGTGGGGTGATCCCATGTCTGCGTTTGACGCTTGAATGATCCGCGTCAGGGCAGCACATTACGGGGACTCGCCGGGCTGTCGCTATCCAGGCCGGACGGCGAGGTGCACAGCGTCCGGAACGCCCCGGGCAACGGGCACCTCTTCGGTACGCACCTGCCGGAATCCGGCATTCCGCAAGGTTCCTTCAAATTCCGGAGAGGGCTGCGCGGACCACACGGCCAGCACCCCGCCGGGTTTCAACACCCTTGCGCACGCCGCGAGTCCGGCCGGTGAGTAAAGGCTGTCGTTGTCCTCCGTGACGGTCCAGCCGGGCCCGTTGTCGATGTCGAGACACAGCGCGTCGAACGTGTCCGATGTCTCATTGACGTAAGCCACCAGATCCGCTTCCACGATCGTGGTGCGCCGGTCGGCGAGCGCGCCGCCGGACACCTCGGCCAGCGGCCCCCGCCGGTGCCAGCCGATGACGGCGGGCTCCCGCTCCACCACGGTGATCCGTCCCCACCCCGGATCGGCCGCCGCGTGTGCGAGCGAGAATCCCACGCCCAGCCCCCCGATCAGCACAGCCGGCTCGGGCCGCACGTCCAGCGCGGCCCGGGCGGCGTCGACCAGCAACCGCTCCGAGCGGCCGTCGGAGGTGTCCATCAGGAAGCATCCGTTGGCGATGATCTGCAGCAGCGGGCCGTGCCTGCGCAGCACCACCTCTCCGTACGGGCCGTCGCGCCGGTCCAGGACCAAGGGAGAGTCGTACAGGTCGGTCATGGCCCCATCCTGGCCCAATCGGGTCTGCCCTTCACGGGAATTGCGGACGGCGCGACGGCCGGCACCGGGAGGACGGTGTACGGACGCGACCGGGGCGTGAGAGGTTGCTGTGAATCGGCTCCCGCGTGGCCCCGGTCATGGACAGCGGCCCGCCGGACCCCAAGGGTGGAGCGGGACGGAAGGAGTGCCGCACCGTGGAACGGATCACGAAAGGCCCTGCGACGGCCGCGTCCCCGCCGCTGCCGGGCCCGCCCCTTCGCGGCGGCTCCGCCGCCGTCCCGCCCTCGCCGGCCACCGGCCTGCTGGACGGCGTGCCCCGCCAGCGCGGCGTCACGGCGGTGTCCGCCCCGGCCCCGGTCCCCGCGCGTCCGCCCGGACCTGCCGTACGGCCCTGGCACCTGCTGCCCACCCCGGCCGGCACCCCGTTCACCTTCGCCTACGCGACCGTCCTGGCCGTCACCTCCGTGATCGCGGCCATGGCTGCCCCCGCCCTGGTGCACGCCCTCCACCAGGGCTCCAGCACGGACGTCGCCCATCTGATACGCACGCCCCTGCCGGTGCTGGCGGCGAGCGCACTGTGGATCGCGGGCGGGATCGTCTCGCCGTACGCCGTCGCGTTCGTCCTGGTGCTCACCGCGCTGGAACGGCGCACGGGCGGGATGCGGGCCGCCTGCGTCTTCCTGGCCGGCCACGTCCTGGCCACCCTCGCCACCGAGGTCCCCGTCGGCCTCGCCGTCCTGGCCGGACACCTGCCCCCGACCTCCCTGCACCGCCTCGACTACGGCATCAGCTTCGGCGTCGCCGCCAGCATCGGCGCGCTGGCCGGCCTGCTCGGCCCCTGGCTCCGCTGGCCCCTGCTGGTGCCGGTGGCCGGAGCGCTCCTGGGCGACCTGTACGCCTACGCGGACCCCCTGACCAACTGGGGGCACCTCATCGCCCTGGCGACCGGCGTGGCCGCCTGGCCGCTGCTCCGGCGCCCGCACCGGCCGGCCTGAGCGGCCCGGGACCGTCCCCACCTGCACCGATTCCGTGATCGCTCACGGCGAACACACGGCCGGGAACATCCGGGGCAGCCCGAACATTGAGTCGGCATAGCTCAAGTTGACTGCCGAAGGGGAGATCATGGCTGCTGAGTCACCGGCGTTCACGCTCAACCTGCCGCTGCTGCCGCTCGACGACGAGGTCGTGCTGCCCGGCATGGTCGTTCCGCTGGACCTGAGTGACGCCGAGGTGCGGGCCGCGGTGGAGGCCGCGCAGGCCGCCGCGCCGGAACCCGGCAAGCCCACGGTGCTGCTGGTCCCGCGCATCGACGGCACGTACGCCGGCACCGGCGTCCTCGGCACGGTCGAGCAGGTCGGCCGGCTGGCCGACGGTGACCCCGGAGCCCTGATCCGCGGCCGGAGCCGGGTGCGCATCGGCGCCGGCACCACCGGCCCAGGCGCGCCGCTGTGGGTCGAGGGCGCCCGGATCCAGGAGAGCGTGCCCGAGCCGCTGCCGGGCCACGTCACCGAACTGGTCAAGGAGTACAAGGCGCTCGCCACCACGTGGCTGAAGAAGCGCGGCGCCTGGCAGGTCGTGGACCGCGTCCAGGCCATCGACGACGTGGCCGCGCTCGCCGACAACTCCGGCTACTCGCCCTTCCTCACGACCGACCAGAAGGTCGCCCTGCTGGAGACCGCCGACCCGGTGGCCCGGCTCCGGCTCGCCACCCAGCAGCTCCGCGACCACCTCGCCGAGCAGGACGTGGCCGAGACCATCGCCAAGGACGTCCAGGAGGGCGTCGACAAGCAGCAGCGCGAATTCCTGCTGCGCCGCCAGCTCGAGGCCGTCCGCAAGGAACTGCGCGAGCTGAACGGCGGGAACGGCAAGGATTCCGCCGAGGAGTCCGACGACTACCGCGCCCGCGTGGAGGCCGCCGACCTGCCCGAGAAGGTGCGCGAGGCCGCCCTGAAGGAGGTCGACAAGCTGGAGCGCGCCTCCGACCAGTCGCCCGAGGGGTCCTGGATCCGCACCTGGCTGGACACCGTCCTGGAGATGCCGTGGAACGAGCGGACCGAGGACGCCTACGACATCCGGGGCGCCAAGGCCGTGCTGGACGCCGAGCACGCCGGCCTGGAGGACGTCAAGGAGCGCATCACCGAGTACCTGGCCGTGCGCAAGCGGCGCGGTGACCGGGGGCTCGGTGTGATCGGCGGGCGGCGCGGCGGTGCCGTGCTCGCGCTCGTAGGTCCGCCGGGGGTCGGCAAGACCTCGCTCGGCCAGTCGGTCGCCCACGCCATGGGACGCACGTTCGTCCGCGTCGCCCTCGGCGGCGTCCGTGACGAGGCGGAGATCCGCGGCCACCGCCGTACGTACGTCGGCGCGCTGCCCGGCCGCATCGTGCGGGCCGTCAAGGAGGCCGGGTCCATGAACCCGGTGGTTCTGCTCGACGAGATCGACAAGGTGGGCTCGGACTTCCGCGGCGACCCGGCGGCGGCCCTCCTGGAGGTGCTGGATCCGGCGCAGAACCACACCTTCCGGGATCACTACCTGGAGGTCGAGCTGGACCTGTCGGACGTGGTCTTCCTCGCCACCGCCAACGTCCTGGAGGCCATCCCGGAGGCGCTCGCCGACCGTATGGAGATCGTCCGGCTGGACGGCTACACCGAGGACGAGAAGGTCGTCATCGCCCGCGACCACCTGCTCCCGCGCCAACTGGAGAGGGCCGGCCTGCACGGGGACGAGGTCACGCTCGACGAGAGCGCGCTGCGCAGGCTCGCCGGCGAGTACACCCGCGAGGCGGGCGTGCGGACCCTGGAGCGGTCCATCGCCCGGCTGCTGCGCAAGATCGCCGCCCAGCACGAACTGGGCGAGCGGGAACTGCCGTTCACCGTGACGGACGGCGACCTGCGCGAGCTGATCGGCCGGCCGCACCACGTGCCCGAGTCCGCCCAGGACCCGGCCGAGCGCCGTACGGCCGTGCCCGGCGTGGCGACCGGCCTCGCGGTCACCGGCGCCGGCGGCGACGTGCTCTTCGTGGAGGCGTCCCTCGCCGACCCGGAGACCGGCGGCGCGGGCCTGACCCTCACCGGACAGCTCGGTGACGTGATGAAGGAGTCGGCGCAGATCGCGCTGAGCTTCCTGCGCAGCCACGGCGCCGAACTGGAGCTGCCGGTGGCCGACCTCAAGGACCGGGGCGTGCACATCCACTTCCCGGCGGGGGCGGTCCCGAAGGACGGCCCGAGCGCGGGCATCACGATGACCACGGCACTCGCCTCGCTGCTCTCCGGCCGCCTGGTCCGCACGGACGTCGCCATGACCGGCGAGGTCTCGCTGACCGGCCGGGTACTGCCCATCGGCGGGGTGAAGCAGAAGCTCCTCGCCGCCCACCGCGCCGGGGTGACCACCGTGATCATCCCCAAGCGCAACGAGCCCGACCTGGACGACGTCCCGGCCGAGGTGCTGGACAAGCTGGACGTCCACCCCGTGACCGACGTCCGCCAGGTCCTGGAGCTGGCGCTCGCGCCCGCCGTGGACGGGGCGGCGCCGGAGGTGCCCGTGGCGGCGTGACGGACGCCTCGGCAGGGCCGCGCCGTGTCCGCCGGGCTCCCGCCCGCCCCACGGCGCCACACAGGGCCCGGACCTCCGTGAGGGAGGTCCGGGCCCTCGCCCTGCCCGGTCTCCGGCCGGGCGCACACCGGGAGCGCTCGGTAGGATGCAGACAGGAGCCAGCCCTCCGCAGCGGACCGGGGTGAGGGTGGTGTCTCGATGAACACGGCGCCCAAGAGAGCCAGTTGGCCGCCCACAACCCCGTCCGGCCTGATCGGGGCGGAGATCGCGGGCTACCGGGTGGAGCGCGAACTCGGCCGGGGCGGCATGGCCGTCGTCTACTGCGCCAAGGACCTGCGCCTCGGCCGCACGGTCGCCCTCAAGCTCCTCGCCCCCGAATACACCCGCAACGAGGCCTTCCGCAGCCGCTTCGCCCAGGAGTCCCGGGTGGCCGCCGCCATCGACCACCCGAACATCGTGCCCGTCTTCGAGGCCGGCGAGGCCGACGGCATCCTCTACATCGCCATGTGCTTCGTCGCCGGCCTGGACCTGCGCGCCCTGATCGACCGCGAGGGCCCCCTGCCGGTGCCGATGGCGCTGCGCATCGCCGCCCAGCTCGCCTCCGCCCTCGACGCGGCGCACGCGCGCGACCTGGTCCACCGGGACGTCAAGCCCGGCAACGTCCTGGTCGCCGAGGGCATCGACAGCGACCACCCCGAGCACGTCTATCTCGCCGACTTCGGCCTGGCGAAGAAATCCCTGTCGCTGACCGGGTTCACCAACGTGGGAGAGTTCGTCGGCACGCTGGACTACGTGGCGCCCGAGCGGTTCACCGGCCGCCCGGTCGACGGCAGGTCCGACCTCTACAGCCTCGCCTGTGTCGTCCAAGAGACCCTGACGGGCGCCCCGCCCTTCCAGCGGGAGGACCACGTCGAGCTGCTCTGGGCCCACCAATGCGACACGCCTCCCGCCCTCAGCGAGCAGCGGCCGGACATCCCGGCCGACGCCGACGAGGTAATGCTCCGGGCCCTGGCCAAGGTCCCGGACGACCGCCACGACACCTGTATGGAGTTCGTGGCGGCCCTGCGCACGGCCGTCGGCGCGGTCGGCCCGCGCGGCCGTACGCCGACGCTGGTGGACATGCGCGTGGGCGCCGCCTGCCCCGACCCCGGCACGGAACCCCGCCCCGATCCCGGCACGGAACCCGGCGCGGACCGGGTGGCGGTGCCCGGGCCTCCGGCGTGGGCCGGACCCGTCTTCCCCGGGGCGCCCGCCGGACCGGCATCACGCGTGGGCGCGGCTTAGCCCCCACTACCAGACACATTTCGCACTGACAAGTCCCGAGTCCTCGGAGCATGACCCGGGCTGCCCGTTTTGGCTTACTTGAAGTGCGGCCAGGAAAACGAACCGCAGGAAACGGAAATCCAGTCCAGGAATTCCTTCTCCGTAAATGCCGGACTTCGGCGAAAAACCCTTCATCGAGTGAGGAAAAACCATGAACCGCATTGTTGAGAACCGTGACGCCCACCGTCCCAAGCGTCGGGGCACCCGCCTCGCCACGCTGATCGCCTCGGCCGTGATCGGCGGAGGGCTCATTCTCCCGGCGACCGCGGCGGTCGCGGCTCCTCTGCACACGTCGGCCGCGGTTACCGCCGCCGAGCACTCCCACAGCCATCACGGCCATAGCTGCAAGGCGAAGAACAAGCACGACCATCACAAGAAGTGGTGCGGGAAGCACTCACACGGCTCCTCCGGGCACGGCAGCGGGCACGGTGGCGGCTCCGGTCACGGTTCCGGTCACGGCTCCGAATCCGGTCACGGCGGCGGCTCCGGTCACGGCGGCGGCTCCGGCCACGGCGGCGGTGGCGGCCACGGTGGCGGCGGCCACTCCTCCAACACCACCGTGCAGAACAACACCAATGTGACCGTCCAGCAGAACCAGTCCACCGGCAACGGCAAGCAGTCGAACGACAACAAGACGGACCAGTCCAACAAGGGCGGCGGCGACCAGTCCAACAAGAACGACACCAAGCAGACCAACGACAAGACAGGTAAGGGCGGCGGCGACCAGTCCAACAAGAACGACACCAAGCAGACCAACGACAAGTCCGGGAAGGACAGCGGCAAGCAGTCGAACGACAACAAGACGGATCAGTCCAACAAGGGCTCCGGCAGCGGCAAGCAGTCGAACGACAACAAGACCGACCAGTCGAACAAGGGCTCCGGTACCGGCGACCAGTCGAACAAGAACGACACCAAGCAGACGAACGACAAGACAGGTAAGGACGGCGGCGACCAGACCAACAAGAACGGCACCACGCAGACCGACGACAACACCGGGAAGGACGGCGGCGACCAGTCCAACAAGAACACGACGGACCAGTCCAACAGCTCCGGGACCGGCACCGGTGACCAGTCGAACGACAACTCCACCGACCAGTCGAACCAGCAGGCCGACAACAGCGGCACCCAGTCCAACGACAACAGCACCGACCAGTCCAACACGGCCGACCAGTAAGTTCTGACCGCCGCGCCAGCGGCAAACCTCCGCCCCGCCGCTCCCCGCGGCGGGGCGGAGTCGTGGAAGGTGGAGGGGTCAGAGCGACTGCTCCGCCCACACCGTCTTGCCGACCCGGTCGTGCCGGGTGCCCCAGCGCTCGGCGAGCTGGGCGACCAACAGCAGGCCCCTGCCGCCCTCGTCGAAGATCCGGGCGCGCCGCATGTGCGGGGTCGTGCCGCTGGAGTCGTACACCTCGCAGATCAGCTTGCTGTCCTGGTGGATCAGCCGGAGCCGGATGGGCGGGCGGCCGTAGCGGATCGCGTTGGTGACCAGCTCGCTGACCATCAGCTCCGTGGGGAACGCGGCCTCGTCCAGGCCCCAGGCGGTCAGCTGCTCGGTGGCGTACCGGCGGGCCACGGAGACGACGGTGGGCTCGTTGTCGAGTTCCCAGGAAGCGACCCGGTCCGCGTGCAGCGCCCGGGTGCGGGCCACCAGCAGGGCGATGTCGTCGTCGGGGCGGTGACTGAGCAGCTCGGTGAGCACCCGGTCGCACACCGATTCCAGCGACTTCGCGGGGCGGCCGAGCGCGTGGAACATCTTGTCCAGCGCCTCGTCGATGTCATGGTCGCGGGCCTCGAACAGCCCGTCGGTGTAGAGGGCGAGCATGCTGCCCTCGGGCAGTTCGGTCTCGACCGCCTCGAACGGCAGCCCGCCGAGCCCCAGCGGCGGCCCCGCGGGCACGTCGACGAAGCGGACGGTGCCGTCCGGGGTGACCACGGCGGGCGGCGGATGGCCCGCCCGGGCCATGGTGCACCGACGCGATACCGGGTCGTAGACGGCGTACAGACAGGTGGTGCCGATGCCGCCGGCCGTGTCACCGGCCGGGTCCGCGCTGCTCTCGTCGGCGGCCAGTCTGAGCACCAGGTCGTCGAGGTGGGTGAGCAGCTCGTCGGCCGGCAGGTCGACGTCGGCCAGGGTGCGTACCGCCGTGCGCAGCCGGCCCATGGTGGCGGAGGCGCGCATGCCGTGCCCCACCACGTCACCCACGACCAGTGCAACCCGCGCCCCGGACAGCGGAATCACGTCGAACCAGTCCCCGCCCACGCCGGCCCGGGTGGCGGCCGGCAGATAGCGGGTGGCGATCTCCAGCGCCCCCTGGTCGGGCAGTGTGTGCGGGAGCAGGCTGCGCTGGAGGGCCATCGTGGTCGTACGGGACTTGGAGTAGGTCCGGGCCTGCTGGATGCCGGCGGCGGCCTTGGCGGTGAACTCCTCCGCGAGCCGGAGGTCCTCGGGCCCGAACGCCCCCCGCCGGGGACGGCGGGCGAACAGGGCCACGCCGAGCACGCTGCCCTGGGCGAGGAGCGGCACCGCCAGCAGGGCGCGCGCCCCGGACGCCTGCAGCCAGGCGGCGCCCGGGTCCAGCGCGGCCCAGCCGGCGACGGCCGGGTCGGCGGTGTCGTACAGCAGCGGGCGGACCGCCGCCAGGCACTGGGCGGGCGGCGAGTCCGCCGGGCAGACGACGGCCTCACCGATGCCGATGCCGGCGTGGGTACCGGTGCCGGTGCCGTGGGCGGGGCCGCCTCCGTCCGGCAGCGCGCGCAGGGCGGCCCGGCGCAGCACGACCGGATCGGCCGGCCCGCCGGCCTCCTCGCCGGCGCGCGGGGAGTCCAGCAGGTCGACCGCCATGACGTCGGCGAGCCGGGGGACCGTGACCTCGCCGAGTTCCTGTGCGGCGCGGGCCTGGTCCGCCACCATGCCGACGCGCGAGGCGGAGTCCGCCGAGGAGCGCTGCCGGGTGGCGGAGTCCTGGTCGGGCTGCTGCACGGACAGGCAGACGGCCCGTACCCGGCCGCCGGGGTCCTTCAGCGGGGTCAGGACGGTGGTCCGGCCGAGGTCCGGGGCGAGCCGGCCGCGCGCCTCCTGCGGCCGGCCGGACTCCAGCGCCAGCCGCATCGACCGGTCGGCCGCCTCGCCCGCGGTGTCCGGCACGATGTGGGTGAGACGCAGTCCGCGCATCGCCGCCTCGGGCAGGGCGAGGGCGTGCTCCAGCCGGCGGTTGGCGCGGACCAGGCGCAGGTCGGCGTCGAAGACCGCGAGCGGAAAGGGGGACTGGAGGAACGTCCACTCCTCCAGCGGTTCGCCGCGGGGCGGCTGGGGCCGGGGCGTCACGGGGCTCACCGCGAGCCAGTCGGTGACGCCGTTGTCAGAGGTCCGGCGATGGGCGAGGACGCCCAGTTCCAGGAGCCGGCCGTCCTGATGGCGCAGTGGGACGGTGCCGTTCCAGCGGGTCCGGCCGGCCAGGACCCGCCGGACGGCCGTGCTGTCGGCGGCGAGCAGCGCGGTGGCGGGGCGGCCGACGACCGCGGGGGAGTCGTAGCCCAGCAGCCGCCGCGCGCCCTCGCTCCAGCCGGTCAGGATGCCCCGGTCATCGATGGTGGCCGTGGCCGTGTACGTCGACTCTCGCTCCATCGCCGCTCATCTCGCCCTTGCTCGGCAGGCTCTCCTGACCAGCATGATCCCGGGCGGCGCGGAGCACCAACGCAGGGACGGGCCACGGAGCGGGGCGGGGAGGAACCCGGGCCCCGGCCGCGACCGGAACCCGGTGTCCCGGCGTGCCGTTCCGCGGCCGGGCCGGGCGACCGCTACCCGTTGGCCAGGGCCTGGACCCGGTCCAGAGCCCCGTTGAACTTGTCGTGGTCGCCGACGGTGGGTCCGGAGGAGGTGTACTGCCACATCGTGTAGTACGGCCACCCGGCCGGCAGCGTCCCCGGGTCCGCGGCGTAGCGGGCGATCCACAGCGGGCTGTTCGCGGCGAAGGCGCCGGAGTCGCCGGTGCACTGGGTCCACCAACTGGCGGCCGTGTAGATGACGGGGTACCGGCCGGTGCGTGCCCGGTAGGTGTTGACGAAGTCGGCGATCCAACTGACCATCTGGCCCGCGGTCCTGCCGTAGCAGGCGGCGCCGTAGGGGTTCCACTCGATGTCGAGCGCGCCGGGCAGGGTCCTGCCGTCCCGGGACCAGCCGCCGCCGTGGTCGACGAAGTAGTTGGCCTGGGTGGCGCCGCTGGTGGTGTCCGGGGTGGCGAAGTGGTAGGCGCCGCGGATCATGCCGACGTTGTACGCGCCGTTGTACTGCTGGGCGAAGTACGGGTTCGTGTAGTACGTGCCCTCGGTGCCCTTCGTGTACGCCCAGCGCACTCCGCTGTTCCACAGCGTCGACCAGGCGACGTTGCCCTGGTACGCGGAGACGTCCACGCCCTCCGTCTGGGTGGCGTCACCGGTGGTGGGGGTGCCGTTCCGGCCGTCGTGGGCGAGGACGCCGATGCCCAGGTAGGCGGAGCCGCGACTGGGCGTGGTCGCGGCGTGCGCGGAGGTGAGGGGGAGAGTGAGGGAGAGTGCCGCGAGCAGGGCCGTCAGGAGGCCGGCGAGGGGGCGCGGGCGGGGGGAGCGGATGGAACCGGGTCTGAGCACGGCCATGACGTGCCTCCGGAGGGGAGTGAAGTGGGGGGACGGGGCGGGGACCGCGGTCCAATGGCGTGGGCATGCCATTGATTGCCTCGTAAAGAAGCTACGCACGTAGATAAGGAGTGGGAAGGGGGTCCGGAGGACGCCGTTGGTCTACGCCTGCGAAATACTGACGGAGCTGCGGTGATGACGACGTACGGCAGAAACTTTCAGGACAGCGAAACCGAGCAGGGGTGCTGACGTGCACGAGGACGGAAGCGGTGGCGCGTGCGGCGCCACCGGCCAGACGACGCCCAGTGGTGCGGACCAGGAGTTCCTGGCGCTGGAACGCGAGTTGACCGTGCTGCTCCGGCGCGCCCGGGCCAGCCAGGGGGAGATGGCCCGCGCGGTCCACCCCGACCTGGAGTCCTCCGCCTACGGCCTGCTCATCCGGCTGGACGAACTCGGCGGCCAGCGGGCCACGGCACTCGCCGCCTACATCGGCGTCGGCAAGGCCACCATGTCCCGCCAGTTGCGCGCCCTGGAGGAGCTCGGCCTGATCGCCCGCAAGCCCGACCCCGCCGACGGCCGCGCCTGGCTCGTCACCCTCACCGACGAGGGCCGCCGCCGCGTCGGCACGGTCCGCGAGGCGCGCCGCGCCCGCTACGTCCGCCAGCTCGCCCACTGGGACCGCCACGAGGTCGCCGAACTGGCCCGACTGCTCCACGAGCTGAACGGCGGCATGGAGAAGTAGCGGGCACGGGGAGAAGCGGCGCGTCCCGGTCCGGCACGGCACGGCCCGCGAGCAGGGCCCGGCAAGACCCGGGTACGCCGTCGCCGTGACGCCGGCGCGGCCCGCGCGCGCCGCCGGCCCGCGGCGTCCCGTCACAGCTCCGCGTACACCACCGTCGCGTCGTCGTGGGTCTTGCTCCGCCCGAGGAACGCCCGTTCCACCCGGTCCGCGTCCTCCAGCGTCCGCACCCGGTCGACCAGGTGAGCGCGCGCCCTCCTTCGCGACCACGTCGAACAGGGCCGCCCAGTCGCCCTCCCGGAACATCTCCGTCCAGCGGGTCGCGCCGTCCGTCAGCGCGGCCAGCGCCCGGACCTCGCGGCGGGGCAGGCTGCCGGTGACGGCACGGGCGGTCACGGCCGGGTCGGCGGCGGCCGTGAAGAAGCCGCCCTCCCGGTTGCGCAGGCGCGAGTCGACCAGGGGCCTCGGTGGCGAGCGCGGCACGGGGCAGCCGGGCGAGCCGGTCGTCCAGGACCGGCGTGACCGCGCCGTCGGGGCCCCGCAGCAGCAGCGCGGAGTCGGACAGCACCAGGTACTCGACCGTGGCGGCGGACCAGCGGGCCAGGGAGACGGTTGCCTGAGGCGTCCGAGGGTGAGAAAGGTCACAGGTGGCCGTGTGGGCGTCGGCGGTACGCCGGATCGCCCTGGCGAGAATCTCCGACAGCGTCAGATCTCGCCCGGAAACGGTCAGTTCGGTCAGCGCGCCGCCCAGTCGCGCGGTGAACCAGGGGACGGAATGCAGACAGCCCGTCCCGCCGCTGGGCGGAGTCACTCCGTCCAGGACGACGACGCAACCTCCCTGTCCGCAGGCGGGTAGGCCGACACCGGCGAAGTCCTCGTCGGGGCGGGCCGCGTCGCCCGGTTCGGAAACGAGATCAGTGCGCATCCGGCCAGTCTGCACGACCCCTTCACACACTCCGCCAAAGGCTGGCAAGTGGTGGTGATTTCCCACGACCCCGCAGGTCAGGCGCCTGATTTGGGAGGTAATGATCCACTCCGGGAAGGCGTGGTGGCGAATACTGCCAAAGCCTGCCGCGCGCGTCCAACCGGCCCACCGCGCAGGACCCGGGCACGGGCCGGAGGAACTTGCCCGCCAACTCCCCTCCGATGTTCACTCCTTCGGGTGGCGGGTCAGGTGATGCGCGACCACTGCCCACCGGCGCTGGGAGGGTCGGGAACCGTACGAACCGGGTGTACGCACCACTTGGCACCGAGATGACGGGGTGCCACCCGGGCCCTGGGTAGACGAGTTCAGGAATGCGAGCACCGGTGCAGAAGAAGCGGCCTCGGCGCACAGGCAGTCAGACGGCCCCCGCGGGGACCGCCCCGCAGACACCCGTGGGCACCGGCCGTCCCACCCATGTGCGCAACCGGCTGATCGTCGCCGTCGCGGTGGTGGCCGCCGCCGTGGCCGGCGCGGGCGCGCCCGCCGTGCTCACCGCCTCCCAGGACGTCAGCGAATCCCAGGACCTGGTGACCCTCGCCGCCCGGACCCAGGACGCGCTCACGCTCGCCCACTCCCTCGCCGACGAGCGGGACGAGGTCACCTCCTACATCGCGGCCGGCCGCCCCCGGTCCAAGGCGCCCGCCGAGGACCGCAGCGCCCGCGTGGACCGGCAGGTCGAGGAGCTGCGCGCCGACGCCGACACCCCGGCGGACCTGCGCACCGACCTCGGCGGCATCGACGCCGTCCGGCGCGCCGCCCTCACCGGCAAGACCACCGCCCTCCAGGCCCACCAGGCGTACTCCGGGACGATCACCGCGCTGCACCGGCTCGCCGAACGGCTGGCCGAGCAGACGCCCCCGCGGGCCGGTTCCGGGGCCCACGCCCTCGCCGAGCTGGACTCCGCCGTCCAGCAGTCCGCCGCCGCCCGCGGCCTGCTGCTGGCCGCGCTGAACATCCCGTCCCACTCCCAGACGGTGATCGACCCCGCCACCGGCCTGCCGGCCACGGCCGCCACCTCCACCGACGGGGAGGGCAGGCAGCGCGACGCGCTCACCGTCGCCGCCCAGCAGGCCCGGCTGCGCGCCGACGCCGCCCTCGCCGGCTTCCGCGAGACCGCGCCCAAGGCGGCCGTGGACTCCTACGACTCCACGGTCACCGGCCCGGAGGTCAACTCGGCCGAGAAGTACCTGGCCACGCTGACCGACCAGCCCACCCTCGCCGACAGTGACCTGACGACCAGCACCAAGAAGCTGGACGCGGCCCTTTCCGCCCGCGTCGACCTCATGCGCGGCGCCGAGTCCGCGCTCTACGAACACCGCACCAAGGACCTCGCGAAGCTCCGGGACGACGACGTCACCGCCCTGGAGATCCGCGTGGCGGTCCTCGGCGTCCTGATGCTCGTCGCGATCGGCATCGCCGCGGCCATGGCCCGCACCCTCACCCGCCCGCTCTCGGTCCTGCGCCGCGGCTCCGCCCGCCTCGCCGGGGCCGAGGACCCGGCGGCCCAGGAGCCGATCACCTTCACCGGCCGCAACGACGAGTTCGCCCAGGTGGTCCGCTCGGTCAACGCCCTGCACGCGCACGCCGTGACCCTTCACGAGCGGGTCGGGACCCTGGAGACGGACCGCAAGCACCTGGTGGGCCAGCGCCAGAAGATGGCCGACGCCCGCGAGGAACTGCACGCCGAACTCACCGAGTCCACCGCCCAACTGGAGCGGCTGCGCACCAGCATCGGCTCCACCTTCGTCAACCTGGCCCTGCGCACCCTGGGTCTGGTGGAGCGCCAGCTCGCGGTCATCGAGGGCCTGGAAGACCGCGAACAGGACCCCGAACGCCTCGCCACGCTCTTCAAACTGGACCACTTCGCCACGGTCATGCGCCGGCACAGCGAGAACCTCCTGGTCCTCGCCGGCACCGAGCACGTCCAGCAGCATCCCGGCCCGGTCCCGCTGGTCGACGTGGTCCGGGCGGCGGTCAGCGAGATCGAGCGCTACGAACGCGTCCGCATCGCGGCACTGCCCCCGCACACGCACCTCGTGGGCTTCGCCGCGGACGACCTCTCCCACCTGCTGGCCGAGCTGATGGAGAACGCCACGTCGTTCTCGCCGCCGGACCTGCCCGTGGAGGTCTCCGGCTGGCTGCTGGAATCCGGCGAGGTCATGCTGTCCGTCCAGGACGAGGGCATCGGCATGACCGAGGAGCGCCTCACCCGCCTCAACGCCCGCCTCACCGACTTCGACCCCGCCTCGCCCTACGACCAGGAGGGCGCCGAGAACCTGGGCCTCGGCCTCTACGTCGTCGCCCGCCTCGCCCAGCGCCACGGCGTCCGCGTCCGGCTGCGCGAGCAGAAGCAGGGCGGTATCGCCGCGGTCGTGGTCCTCCCGGCCACCCTCCTCACCGAGGCCCCGCCGGCCGCGCTCCCCGCCCAGTCCGCCTCCATGAGCGGCACCGGCACCTACTCCCTGCCGGGCGCCGGCGCCGAGGCCAACTCCAACGTCCTGCACGGCCGCGCCGCGGACACCGACCCGCTGGTCGCGCTGGCGGAGAAGGCGGCCCGGGCCTCCGGCGGTACGGCGGAGAAGGCCGGGGGGACCGGCGAGACGCGGGAGAGCGGGGACAGCGCGGACACCCGGGAGACCGCGGAGACGCGGGGGAGCGGGGGGACCCCGGAGACCGCGGAGACGCGGGAGACCGGGTCGGAGCCCGAGGACACCGAGACGCACACCCGGGCGGAGACCCCCGGGCCGCGGCGCGCGGAGGATGCGCCGACGCGGCCGAAGGCGCCGCCGGAGACCCCCGCCGAGACCACGATGGAGCTGCTGCTCCCGGACCTGTACCCGACCGGCACCGAGCAGGACACGACCGGGCAGGACGCGACCGGGCACGGTCCCGCGAAGCCGGCCCCCACCGGGCACGGCGCCGCAGAGCCGGCCCCCACCGCGCAGCCCAGCGCGGGGCAGGGCGCCGCGAGGCCGGGATCCGCGCCGGAGGCCGCCCCGCCGCGCCGACCCGGCGACGACACCCGCGCCGGCGGTGCGGACACGAACGACCCCACCGAGGACGAAGCCGAGGTGGTCACCAGCAAGGGCCTGCCCAAGCGCACGCCCAGGATCACCGCACCCGCGGCACCGCCCCGCCAGCGCACCGAGAGCGTCGACGCCGACGCCCTGCGCCGCAGGCTCGGCGGGTTCCGCCGGGGAGCCGAGGCCGGCTACCGCGAGGTGGAGGCGGAGATCGCCGCACACACCACAGAAGCCACGGGGGGCACAGCCGAGGAGGCAAGCAGTTGACCGCGCCCACTACCTACGGACTGAGCAGCGAAGCCCGCAATCTGCACTGGCTGCTGACCAACCTGGTCGAGGAAGTACCCGGCATCCAGTCCGTCGCCGTGGTCTCCTCGGACGGTCTGCTGCTGCTCTCGTCCGATCCCGGACACACCGAGCAGTCCCGCCGGACCGGCCCGGCGAAGGGCCCCCGCGGGTCCTCCGCCGACCTCGCCACCATCGTCTCCGGCATCGGCAGCCTCACCGTCGGGGCCGCCAAGCTGATGGACTTCGGCGGGGTCAGGCACACGATGGTCGCCATGGCGGAGGGCAGCCTGTTCGTGATGTCGATCAGCGACGGCTCGCTGCTCGGCGTGCACGGCTCCGCCGAGTGCGACATGAGCGTGGTGGCCTACCACATGGCGCTGTTCGTCGGCCGCGCCGGCCACGTCCTCACCCCGGAACTCCGCTCGGAGCTGCGGCAGTCACTCGAGTCCCAGTCGACGGGGAGCGCCCGATGAGCGGCACAGCGAAACTGCCCGTCCGCGGCGGCGACCGCAAACCCGCCCGCGTCCGCCCCTACTCGCTCACCGGCGGCCGTACCCGGTTCGGCCACGTCCTCCTCGTGGAGACCTTCGTGGCCGCGCTGGAGGCCCCCGAGGAGCGCAAGGAACTGACGAACGGCTCGCTCGCGACCCGGATCATGCCGGAGATGCGGGCCATCGTCGAGCTGTGCCGCCGTATGCGCACGGTGGCCGAGATCGCCGCGCTGCTGAAGATGCCGCTCGGCGTGGTCCGCGTCCTCCTGAGCGACCTCGCGGACCAGGGAAAGATCCGTGTGTACGGCACCGGGACCGGACACGGTACCGGCCGCCCGGACCGCGCGTTGCTGGAAAGGGTGCTGAGTGGACTCCGCCGTCTCTGACTCCGCCGCCTCCGCCGTCGGAGGCATCCCCCTCGTCGCCGGCTTCGCCGAGCCCGACGAGGATCTGAAGTCCTGGCAGACGGACCGCGCCCGGGCCCCCATCGCCACGAAGATCGTGGTGGCGGGGGGCTTCGGCGTCGGCAAGACCACCCTGGTCACCTCCGTCTCGGAGATCACGCCCCTCCAGACCGAGGCGCTGATGACCGAGGCCAGCGAGGGCACCGACGACCTGTCCGCCACCCCCGGCAAGCTGACCACCACCGTGGCCATGGACTTCGGCCGCATCACGCTCGACGACGACCTGGTGCTCTACCTGTTCGGCACGCCGGGCCAGCAGCGGTTCTGGTTCATGTGGGACGACCTGGTGCGCGGCGCGATAGGCGCCGTGGTCCTGGCGGACACCCGCCGCCTGAAGGACTGCTTCCCGGCGCTGGACTACTTCGAGAGCTGCGCACTGCCGTACGTCGTCGCCGTCAACCACTTCGACGACAGCGAGCGGTTCGAGCCGGAGGACGTCCGGGAGGCGCTGACGATCCCCGCGCACGTCCCTGTCATGATCATGGACGCGCGGCGCCGGATCTCGGTGATCGAGACCCTCCTGTCCCTGGTGGGCCACGCGCTGGCCGAAACACCCGAGTAGTCCCTGTAAGGAGCCACCACCCGCATGCGGAAGATTCTCGTCGTCGGAGCCGGCCAGTCCGGACTCCAGCTCGCCCTCGGCCTCCAGTCGCACGGCTACGAGGTCACCCTGATGTCGAACCGGACCGCGGACGAGATCCGCTCCGGCCGGGTCATGTCGACGCAGTGCATGTTCGACACGGCGCTGGGGCACGAGCGCGACCTCCAGGTGAACTTCTGGGAGTCCCAGGCCCCGCGGATCGAGGGCCTCGGCGTCTCGGTCGCGGCCCCCGGCTCGCACGACCCGGGCCCCACCCAGCGGGCGATCGACTGGGTGGGCCGGCTCGACGGGTACGCGCAGTCGGTGGACCAGCGGGTGAAGATGGCCGGCTGGATGGAGACGTTCGCCCAGCGCGGCGGCCAGCTAGTCATCCACGGCGCCGCGGTCGGCGACCTCGACTACTTCTCCCGCACCTACGACCTCGTCCTCGTCGCCGCCGGCAAGGGCGAACTGGTGTCGATGTTCGCCCGCGACCCCGAGCGCTCCCCGTACAGCGAGCCGCAGCGCGCGCTCGCGGTGGCGTACGTCCACGGGGTCGGCCCGCGTCCCGAGCACCCGGACTTCGACGCGGTCCGCTGCAACCTGGTCCCCGGGGTCGGCGAGCTGTTCGTCATGCCGACCCTGACCACCTCGGGCCGTGCCGACATCCTGTTCTGGGAGGGCATACCCGGCGGCCCGCTCGACGTCTTCAAGGGCGTCAAGGACCCGGCGGAGCACCTGTCCCTGACCCTGGAACTCATGAAGAAGTTCACCCCGTGGGAGTACGCGCGGGCCACGAAGGCCGAACTGACCGACGCCGGCGGCACGCTGGCCGGCCGGTACGCCCCGACCGTCCGCAACCCCATCGGCCGGCTGCCCTCCGGCGGCCTGGTCCTCGGTGTGGCAGACGTGGTCGTCGCGAACGACCCGATCACCGGCCAGGGCTCCAACTCGGCGTCCAAGTGCGCCGCCGCGTACCTCGCGTCGATCCTGGAGCGGGGTGACGAGCCGTTCGACGAGGAGTGGATGCGGGCCACCTTCGACCGGTACTGGGCCACCGCCCAGCACGTCACCAAGTGGACGAACGCCATGCTGGCGCCGCCGCCGGAGCACGTGCTCAACCTCATCGGCGCGGCCGGCCAACTCCAGCCGGTGGCGGATCGGTTCGCCAACGCGTTCGACGATCCGGCCGACTTCGGGAACTTCTTCTACGAGCCGGACAAGACGGCCGCCTACCTGGCGTCGGTCGCCGGAGCCTGACCGCGCTCCGGCGGGTCCGTCCCCCTTTTGACACCTCGCACCGGCGGAGGGAGGCTGGGAAGCAGGGGTCAGAGGGGGGACAAACCACCTAGGAGTGTTCCCATGAACGGTCGACGTGCCCGTCTGGCTGTGCTGGCACCACTGGCGGTGTCGTCACTGGCGCTGGGGTCCATGACGTTCTCCGTCACAACAGCGGCGGCGGCATCATCGAGCTGCTCGGTGAGGATGGCCAACGGCCAGAACGCCGTCCAGGTGAGCGGCAATGGCTTCAAGGCGAACAAGACCGTTGTCGTCGACTCCTCCGCCGGAGCGGACGGCAGCGTGAAAGCGAATGCCAACGGACGTTTCTTCACGACGATCACCGGCGCCAGGGGATTCGTGACCGCCCATCAGGTCGGCACCTCCATGGCCAAGTGCGGGTTCGTGAGGCAGGGGCAGCAGAACAACGCCAAGGCGCAGTACCGGCAGGGTTTCAGTGACGGCTTCGCGGACCTGAAGAAGGACTGCAAGAAGAACCAGCAGCAGCAGTTCGACCACGCTCACCGGGTGGACTCGAACTGGCAGAGGGGTTACAACGACGGCGCCGCCGCGGCGGCGAAGCAGTTCTGCAACCACTAGACCCGTCCGTCCGGGTCGGGCCGTACCGCGCCGAGGATCGGATAGCTGGCGATCGCGGAGATCTCCACCTTCGCGCCCGGTCTGGGTGCCTGCACGACCTTGCCGTCGCCCACGTACATCGCCACGTGTGTGGCGTCGGGGAAGTACACGACCAGGTCTCCTGGCCGGAGTTGGTTCAGCGGGACCTTCCGCAGCCGGTCCCACTGTTCCCGGCTGGTGCGCGGGAGCGGAGTTCCCGCTCGGGACCACGCCTGGGACGTCAGACCCGAGCAGTCGTACGCGTCCGGGCCCCGCGCACCCCACCGGTACGGCTTGCCGAGCTGGTCCAGGGCGTAGTCGACCGCGCGGTCGCCCGCCGGTGAGGCGGGGCGGTCGGCGGGCAGGGCGCCCGCGGTCGTCAGCTTCCGCTGGGCCTCGCTGACCCCCTGCTCCTCCAGCCGGGCCACGGCCGCGAGCTGCTCCGGGGTGAGACCGGCCAGCATGCGCTCCACCTCGGCCAGTCGCGCCCGGATGTCGTCGCGCTGGCCGCGCTGCCGGCCGGCGAGGGTCTGCCGGGTGTCGAGGGCCTTGCGGGCCTCGCGGGCCAGTGTGTCCTTCCGCTTCTCCGTGGCGGCCAGCCGGGCCACCGTCCGGGCGTGCTCGCGGGCGAGTTCGGCGATGACGTGGCCCTCGTCCAGCGCGTGCTGCGGGTCGGGAGCGAACAGGACACGGACGTAGGGGCCGAGGCCGCCGCTGTTCTGGTACTGCTGCCGGGCCAGGCGCCCGGCGTCGCTCCGGCTGCCCCGCGAGGCGAGCCGGGCGCGGGTCAGTTCACCGTCGAGGCGGGTGACCTCCGCGCGCTGCCGGTCGAGCAGCTCCGTGGTGGCGTTGTACGTCTCGGTGGCCTGTTCGGTCTGCCGGTACAGCCGTTGAAGGTCCGTCAGCAGGCGGGCGACCGTCGGGTGGGGATCCGGTGCGGCGGCGGCCGGTACGGGCACGAGGACGGCCTGGGCCGCCACCGCGGCCGCGCAGGCCAGGCGCGGGAACATTCCTGACACGTCATCACCTCGGGTGCGCAGCGGAAAGGATCTCTTCCGCTTATCGCACCGCGAGCATGGCGATTATGTGCGCGGGGCGCGCCCCGCGCGTGCGCGGTTCGGCGCAGCCCTGTCACCCGTTCGGGTCCTCCGGCTTGCCGGGCGGCGTGGCGTCCGGCCTGGACCAGGGCCACCTCGGCCGGCCGCCGGACCGGTCCTCGGGGGCGTACCGGTACTTCCACCCCTGGATCAGGCCCAGCCGCCGGCTGTGCCCGCGGGGCACGCGGTGGTAGACGAGCACCGTGGGCGGACCGCCGTCCGGGTCCGGTACGGGGATGCGGTACGTCTTCGGGGGGTGCCCGGTGGGGCCGAGCAGCACGGGCAGCACGCGGCCGTCCATGGGCCCGCCCTCGAAGGGTGTGTCCTGGCTCTTCACGGGTTCAGTCTCGGCCATCCCCGGCGAGCGCGCCGACGAGCGCGGCGGTCTGCGGGTCCCGGCCCGCGGTGACCGTGAGGACGGCCACGAACTGCTCGACCAGCCAGTCGCGCAGCTCCCCGGCCGGCGGCTGCTTTCCCTCGTCGAGCCAGATCAGGGACGCCGCCTCCACGGCCGTGATCCACATGCGGACGGTCATCCGCAGCCGGGGGCCGGGGTCGAGGACGCCGAGGTGCCGGCAGATGTGCTGGGCGGCGGACCGGCGCACCCCGTCCACGAGGGCGGTCGTACGGGAGGTCTCCACCACGCTGCCGCCCTGGAGCAGCGCGCTGAAGCCGGTGTCGTGCTCGTCCACGAAGGCCAGATAGCGGTCCAGGACGCGGGACAGACGGGGCAGCGCCGGGCCCTCGCGCGGCTCGTCGAAGCATTGCTGGAGTTCCTCCGCGGCCGACCCCAGCGCCGCCTCGTAGAGCTGCTGCTTGCCGCCGGGGAAGTACCGGTACACCAGCGGACGCGAGACTCCGGCCGCCTCCGCCACGTCGTCCAGGGACACGTCCTCGGGGGCGCGGTGCGCGAAGAGCGAGAGCGCGGCGTCGAGGAGCTGACGCCGCCGCTCGTCGACGCTGAGCCGGCGGTAGGCGGGGGTGGCGGACGGGGTCATGCCCCGCAGCCTAATCGCCGTGGAGTGCGGGGGGTCAGGCCAGCAGCCCCGAGGACTTCCACAGCCGCCGGCCGACGCCCCGCAGCACCCCTATGTCGTCCAGGAAGTCGGTCAGCCGCTTCGCGCCCGTCTGCATGACCTCCCGCCGGTGCCCGCTCGCCTTCACCTGCGCCATGGCCTCGCGCTTGTCGAGGCCGACGTCGGTGTAGACCTGCGGGTTCACGAACGCCACCGAGAACACCCGGGCGAACTCACCGGAGGTGACCCGGGTGAACTCCTGCGACCACTTCGGCGCGGTCACCATCTGGCGCCGCAGCTCCTCACGGGCGTACCGGACGTGCCGTGCCTCCTCCACCACGTGGATCCGCGTGACGCCCCGGATCAGCGGCTGTACCCGCTCGTCGGGGAACGTCAGGCGCTGCATCCAGTCCAGGATCTCCTCGCCGAGCAGCGTGGCGGTGAAGGAACCGGGGGTGGTGGAGACCGTCTTGAACAGGCGGCCGAGGTTCTGGTGGGCCCGGCTCACCGGGTACCAGGGCGTGCCGCCGTGCGTGATCATCCGGGCGAACATCTTCGAGTGCCTGCACTCGTCCTCGATCTCGGTGAGCGCGTAGCGCACGTGCGCGCTCGTCGCCGCCTTGTCGTAGACGTGCCGGACCAGTAGCTGCATCAGGATCAGCTCGAACCAGATGCCGAGCGAGGCCAGTGCCGCCGCCTCGTGCCGGGAGAGCAGGATGCGCTGCTCCTCGCTCATCCGCTGCCACAGCGGGGTGCCGTACAGCGACACCAGCTCCGGGGGCCAGAACCACTTGCCCTCCTCCAAGGGCGCGTCCCAGTCCAGCTCCTTGTCCGGGTCGAAGGAGTGCTTGGCGGAAGAGACGAGCAGGCGTTCGGCCACCTGTTCCCGGTCCTTCAGCAGGCCGAGCGCGTCGCGCAGCCCGTCCAGTGCGTCCTCTTCCGTCAGGGTCGTCATGGCTCCCTCACCTCGTTACCCGGGGGTAGTCGTCGTGCCTCTTATGAGACTGCCTGTCAGCAAGCTCGTCAATCCCCCGCGCACGACTTGTTGGACCGGGGCGCGCGATGCCGGCCGGCGTGGACGCGGCGCCGGTGCGTTCCCCCGGATGCAGTAGCGTGCTGGCGTGTCCATGCCTCCGCAGCCGCAGTACCCGCACGGCCAGCAGCCCCCTCAGGCCCCGGGCCCGTACGGCGCGCCGTACCCCCAGCAGCAGCCGTACCCCGCGCAGCAGCCATACCCGCAGCAGCAGCCGTATCCGCAGCAGCAGCCCTACCCGCCGCAGCCGTACCCCGGCTGGGGCGGTGTGCCGCCCATGGTCCCGCCCCCGAAGAAGCGCCGGGTGGGCCTGGTGCTCGGGATCGTCGGCGGTGTCGTCACGCTGGGCGTCGTGGGGCTCGTCCTGCTCGGGGTGGCGGCCGAGAGCGGCTTCCCCGAGGCGCGGCACAAGCTCACGCTGCCGCACACGCTGCTGGACGGCAGGTACGTCTTCGCCCAGGACTACTCCGGCACCGAGGGCAAGAAGGTCGAGCGGGAGGCCGACGGCGCCTGGGACGCCAAGGACATCCACGCCGTCACCGCCCGCTACAGCCCGGGCGGCGACGACACCAAGGGCTCGCTGCTGGTGTCCGGGATGTACGGCCGGTTCAAGAACGAGGCCTCGGTCCGGCGGAAGATGCTCAAGGGCGCCGCCGAGGCCGACGGCGTCACGGTCGGGGAGCCCGCGAGGGACGTCACCCCCTCCGGCGCCGACACGCCCGTAAGTTGCGAGGTGCTGATCCAGAAGAACGCCCTCGTGACGCTCACCTACCCGGTCTGCGCCTGGGCGGACGGCAACACGGCGGCCATCGTCGGCGCGGTGGGCATGGAGAAGAAGGACAGCGCCGACATCGACCTCGACACCGCCGCCCGCGACACCCTCCGGGTCCGCGACGAGATGCTCAAGCCGGTCGGCTGACGGCCACCGCCTCCACGGCGGGCCCGGCCGCCATCGCTTCCCCGGGCGCCTGCGGCGGGAAGGGGGTCCGCAGTGGGAAGGCGTACGGCGTCGGACCGTGCGCCCGCAGGTGCAGCAGCCGGTCCTCCGCCTCGCCGACCGCCGGGCGGTGGCCGACCGGCACCCACCACAGCGTGGTCATCGCCTCCTCGGGCCGCTCGAACCACTCCCGCCGCCGGGCGAGCAGCTCCCGGTGCCGGCCCTGGTACATGAACGCCGTCAACGCGTCCGTGTCCCGCCACACCGACGGGGTCGAGCGCGTCGACGAAGTCCCTCAACTCGGGGGAGGGTATGGGCGCACCGTAGGTCGGCTCCCATGCCACCGGTCCCCCCCGTCTCAGCCCGCGAGAACCGCCCGCATCACCTCCTTCGCGATCGGCGCCGCGTCCCCGCCCCCGCTGATCTCGCCCCGGTCCGCCGAGGCGTCCTCCACCACCACCGCGACCGCCACCTGCGGCTCCGGCGCGTCCACGGACTGCGCCCAGGAGAGGAACCAGGCGTACGGCACACCCGAGTTGCCCACCCCGTGCTGGGCGGTGCCGGTCTTGCCGCCGACGATCGCGCCGGGAATGGCGGCACGGGTGCCGGTGCCCTCCTCGACCACGCCGGCCATCAGCTCCCTCAGCCGGGCGGCCGTCGACGGCCGCATCACCTGCCGCCCCGGACGGGCCGCGCTGCCGGTGACCGTCTCGCCGCCGTGCCGGGTGGTGCGCTCCACCAGATACGGCGGCCGCAGTTGGCCCCCGTCGGCGACCGCCGCAGCGACCATCGCCATCTGCAGCGGCGTGGCCCGCGTGTTGTACTGCCCGATCGAGGACAGCGCTAGCTGCGCCCGGTCCACCCGGCTGTCGAAGGTGCTGGGCGCCGCGGCGAAAGGGATGCGCAGATCGGGGTCGTTGAACCCGAACGCCTGTGCCGTGGCCGCCATGTCCCGCACGCCCACGTCCACGCCCAGCTTGGCGAACACCGTATTGCAGGACCATTCGAACGCGTCACGCACCGAGGCGTCCACGCAGCCGTCGCCCTCGTTGGTCAGCCGGGTCGTGGTGCCGGGCAGCCGGTAGGGGTCGGGGGAGTCGGTGTGCGCGTCCAGGTCCGTGACCACGCCCGCGTCCAGCGCCGCCGCCGCGGTGACCACCTTGAACGTCGACCCCGGCGGATAGGTCTGCCGTACCGCCCGGTTCAGCATCGGCTTCTCCGGGTCACTGTTGAGCCGGGACCACGCCGAGGCCACCGCCTCGCTGTTGCCGGACAGCTCGGCCGGGTCGTACGACGGGCTGGTCACCAGTGCCAGGACGCGGCCCGTGGCCGGGTCCAGGGCGGCCACCGCGCCCTTGCGGCCGGCCAGCCCCCGGTACGCGGCCTCCTGCGCCCGGCGGTTCAGCGTCGTGACGACGTCCCCGCCGCGGTTCGGCGCGCGCGTCACGTCCTTCCACAGCGGCAGCGCCGACAGCAACGGATCCGTGCCGGCGAGCACCCCGTCCTCGGCGTGCTCCAGATACGTGGTGCCGTACGTCTGCGAGGCGAAACCGGTGACCGGCGCGTACAACGGGCCGTCCACGTAGCTGCGTTCGAAGCGCAGTTGCTCGCCGGTGTCCACGGAGCCGGTGACCGGCTCGCCGCCCACCAGGATGTCGCCGCGCGGCTGCTGGTACCGGGCGATCGTGGCCCGGCGGTCGGCGGGGCTGCCGGCGTACTGCCCGGACTGCACGACCTGTACGCGGGTCGCGTTGACCAGCAGCGCCGCCAGCAGCAGGGCGCAGAACGCGCAGGCGTGCCGGATGTACTTCGCCATCGGGCGCCCGTGCTCCGGCAGGCTCCCGTACTCGGTCACGGCGCCTCCCGGCCGTCGTACTGACTGCGCGCAGAGTCGCTCACCCGGATCAGCAGCGCCACGATCGCCCAGTTGGTGACCACCGAGGAGCCGCCCTGGGCGAGGAACGGCATCGCCATCCCGGTCAGCGGGATCAGCCCGGTCACCCCGCCCGCGATCACGAACACCTGCAGCGCCACGATCGAGGCCAGCCCGACCGCGAGGAGCCGGCCGAAGGGCTCGCGCAGCGCCAGGCCCGCCCGGTAGCCACGCTCCACCAGCAGGGCGTACAGCAGCACGATGGCCGCGAGACCCGCGAGGCCCAGCTCCTCCCCGGCGGTCGCCAGGATGAAGTCCGACTTGGTGGCGAAGCCGATCAGGATGGAGTGCCCGAGCCCCAGCCCCGTGCCGAGGACGCCGCCGGCGGCGAAGGCGAACAGGGACTGGGCGAGCTGGTTGGGGCCCTGCCCGGCCTGGATCGTGGCGAACGGGTGCAGCCAGTCCTCGATCCGCCCGTTGACATGCGGCTCCAGCCGCCCCACGGCGACGGCGCCGACCACGGCCAGCAGCAGCCCGACCGCGATCCAGCCGGTCCGCCCGGTGGCCACGTACAGCAGCACCACGAACAGCCCGAAGAACAGCAGCGAGGTCCCGAGATCCCGCTCCAGCACCAGCACCCCCACGCTCACCACCCAGATCGTCACGATCGGCCCGAGCACCCGGCCGGTCGGGAACTGCATCCGCCACAGCCGGCGGCCGGTGAACGCGAGCGCGCTGCGGTTGGCGGCGAGATAGGCGGCGAAGAACACCGCGAGCAGCACCTTCGCGAACTCGCCCGGCTGGATGGAGAACCCGGCGATCCGGATCCAGATCCGGGCGCCGTTCACCGCGGGGAACAGGATCGGCAGCGCCAGCAGGACCAGGGCGGCCACCACGCACACGTACGCGTAGCGCTGGAGCACCCGGTGGTCGCGCAGCACCAGGACGACGCCGATGAACAACCCGATCCCGAGCGTGGACCACACGAGCTGGGTGGGGGCCGCCCGGTCGCCGGGCGTCTCCAGGTCCAGCCGGTAGATCAGCACCAGCCCGAGCCCGTTGAGCAGCACCCCGATGGGCAGCGGCAGCGGATCGGCGTACGGCGCCCTGATCCGCACCGCGAGATGAGCGAACAGGGCGAGCACGCCGAGTCCGGCGCCGTAGCCGACGGCACCGGGCGGGACGGAGCCGGTGCGCGCCAGCCCCACGGCGCAGTAGCCGTACACGGACAACAGGACGGCCAGCACGATCAGGGCGAGTTCGATGCCCCGGCGCCGGGGGAGGCGGGGGGCGCGTACGGGAGCGGGGGCCGCCGCCACGGTGGTTCCGGCCTTCGTCATGCCCGGAACCTACCGAAACGGGACGACTTGTGGGTGTTGTGTGACGGCCGCGTCAGCACCAGCGTGGCGCGGGGCCGACGTTCCGGATGTAGGCGGCCGGGCCCCAGGCCCAGGTGCCGTCCGTGAGCAGGTACCAGAGCGGGTTGCCGCGCACGGGCTCGCCGCCCGTCTTGCAGAAGACCGACACGGTCTCCCCCTCCGGCACGAGCCGCACCCGCCGGCTGCCCCGGTCCGGCCGGTCGCGCAGCCACAGGCCGCCCCGGGCGGTGACGACACCCTGATAGGGCCCGCTGTCGTCGTCGTGCGCCGCGGTCGTCGTGCGCCGCGACCCGGCATCGTCCGTTCCCCGGCCGTCGTCGGCCACGGCCGGCGCGACCGCGACGCCGCCGGCCAGGACCCCGGTGGCGACGGCCACGGCGAGACACCGGGTGAGGGAGCGGCGCAGGCGCATGGGGGTACCTCCGAGAAAAGGGGCGGAACCGGGCCAACCGCCACATTAGGAGGCCTCCCGGAAGGCTGCCCTTTTTGCTGCGCCCAACGGGCCGGCGCGGGGAACGGCACACGGGGCGACCGCGGCCGGCGCGAGGGGCGGCCACGCGACGCGCACGGCACGCGCACGGACCGGCGGGCCCCGGACGGGGCGAGGAGAAACCGCGCGAGCACCCCACACCCGTCCCGCGCCTCACCAGGAGGCACCCGCGCCCCGAGCGCTACTCGCCGCCGGGCAGCGTCAGCGTGGCGACCGCACCCCCGTCCACCGCGTCGGCGAACGAGAGTCGTGCCCCCAGCACCTCCGCCTGCCCCGAGGCGATGGTCAGCCCGAGCCCGTGGCCCCTGGCCCCGCCCTCCGTACGGAACCGCTGTGGCCCGTGCGCCAACAGGTACTCCGGGAACCCGCCGCCGTGATCCCGCACCGTCACCACGGGCCCGTCCACCGTCAGCACCACCGGAGGGCGACCGTGCCGGTGCGCGTTGGCCACCAGGTTCCCCAGCACCCGCTCCAGGCGCCGCCGGTCCGTCTCCACCCGCGCGTCCCGCAGGACCCGCACCTCCGTCTCCGTACCCGACGCCCGCACCACCCGCCCGGCCAGCGCCCCCAGCTCCTCCGTGTCGGCCTCCAGCCGCTCCCGCCCGGTGTCCAGCCGGGAGATCTCCAGCAGGTCCTCGGTGAGCGTGCGCAGTGCCGCCACCCGGTCCCGCACCAGCTCCGTCGGCCGGCCCGGCGGCAGCAGCTCCGCCGCCGCGTGCAGCCCGGTGAGCGGGGTGCGCAGCTCGTGCGCCACGTCCGCGGTGAACCGCTGCTCGCTCAGCAGCTTGCCCTGCAACGACGAGGCCATCGAGTCCAGGGCCGCGGCCACCGTCGCCACCTCGTCCTGCGGCCGGGTCGGATCCTTCGTCCGCGGATCCTTCACCCGGGCGTCCAGGTCGCCCGCGCTGATCCGCCGGGCCACCCGCGCGGTACCGTGCAGCCGCCCGGTCACCCGGGTCACCGCGAACGCGCCGACCAGCACGGTCGCCCCGATGGCGAGCCCCGACGACCACAGGATCGACTGGTCGAGGCCGGCGATGGTGCGGGACTGCTGCGAGTAGTCGACCTCCACGCCCAGCGCCCGGCGCCCGGCCACGGGCCCCGCCGCCCACATGGTCGGGCGTCCCCGGTACGTCGAGACCATCGTGCCGCGCTCCCCGGAGAGCGCCAGCGTCCGCAGCGGCGCGGGCAGCCCCGCGGGGTCCACCGCGGCGCCCGGCAGCAGGGTGTCCCCGGCCTCGTACGCCCGGCTCGCGTCGGTCAGCCGGGACAGCGCCAGGTCGCGGGCCTGCCCCACGGTCTGGTTGGTCACCGAGACGTGCACCAGCACGCCGAGCAGCGCGGCCAGCGCACAGCACATCACCGTGATGAACGCGGCGGCCTTGACGGCGAGCGTCCCGGCCCAGTGGGGCAGCGCGGGCCTCATCGCCCGCTCGCGGAAGGCGACACGGACGGAGTCGACGGGGCCGACGGTGACTCGGGCGGGGCCGACGGGGACACGGACGGCGACGCGGACGGCGTCCTGCCGTGCCGGCCGTCACCGATGTGCAGGTACTCGTCGCGGGAGAACACCATCGCGCGCTGGCCCGGGTCCCACACCCAGGTGGTGCGGTACTCGTAGCCCGAGATGTCGGCCGGCGAGCGTTCGATCAGCGCCCGGCCGGCCAGCTCCACCCCGGTGATCGCGTCGTTGTCGGCCAGCACCTGCACCAGCGCGTGCTTCTCGACGGTGTAGACGCGCACCCCCGTCTGGTTCGTCGGGTACAACCGGAAACCGAGCGTCAGGTCCGGCCGGCCGTCCCCGGTGAGGTCCCGGTAGTACGGCTCCAGCAGCGGACAGCGGGCCCGGTCACGCCCCGGACGGCACTCCTTCATCCGGTCCACGGTGGCGTGGTAGGTGCCCTTCGGCCCGTAGTCGGCCGGGTGCGCCTTCAGCTCCGCCTCGACGACGTCCACCGGATCCACCTTCCGGATGTCGTCCCCCGGCACGGCCACGCCCTTCACCGTCTCCCGGGTGGCCACGTCGTACGGGTAGGCCGGGCTGGCCGCCGGCCGCAGTCCGGGCCAGAGCTTCACGGGGCCGGCGGCGGCCGGGGTCGACCCGGCGCCCCGCAGCCCGCCGGTGTCCCCGCAGGCCGACGCCGTCGCCGAGAGCAGGACGACGGCGGTCACGGCGAGGGCGGTGCGCGCGGGACGACGGGCTGGCACGGTGCTCCTGGGCGTCGGGTTCGATCCCCGCCACCTTAATTCGTGGGTACGCGGGGGTACGTGCCCAGCCTGTGCCGACCGCCCGCTCCCCGCACGGCACGGGACGCCGGGGGAGGGGGCGGCTACTCGGCCAGCTCCTCCAGCAGCCGCACGGTCGGCAGGCCCGCCCGCAGGTACGCCACGAACAGCTCGTTGTGCAGCGCCCACGCCGAGCGCCGGGCGCGGATCAGCCGGATGGCCTCGTCGGCCCGCTCACCCCGCCGCACCAGGGCGTGCCCGATGACCAGCCCCGACCGGTTGTACCCGTGACAGCAGCGCACCAGCACCCGGCGCCCGGCGTCCAGCGCCTCGTCCACGGCCCGTGCCAGCCGCATCACCCCGGCGAGCTGCGTCCCGTCCAGCGGCCCGTCCGGAATCGGCCACACATGGTGCTCCACGCCCGGATCGGGCCCGTACCCCGGCAGCCGCAGCAGGGTCTGCACCACATCGAACTCGTCACGCACGACGACGGACTCCAGGCGTCCGGAACGGCCCCGGAACTCGTGTCCGCCCATCCACAGGCCGGGCACGATCTCGTTCCACGGGCTCTCCGGCGCCGGTACGTCGGGCTGCTTTCCGCGGGTCCGCACCGGTGCCTCCCCAACTCCCCCTCACGGGGGCCGTCCTCCACGGTAACCGGTCTTGCCCCGGGAGCACCCCGCCTGTTCCCATGGTCGAGGGGTGATGGCACATGAGCGGACTGCGCGTGGTGCCGGCCGGCCGGCACGGCAGGGAACGGCTGTACGTCTGCCGCGCGGACGGAAGCAACGTCGCCTGGTACGACCGTGAGACCGGCCGGGTCAACCTGCTCGGCGAGGACAGCAGGGACGCCGTGCTGCACGCCCTGCGGCCCTTCCTCACCGGCCCGGTCACCGTGGGCCCGCCCCCGGTCCCGACCCCCGCGGAACTCGCCCGGCTGACCCTGCACCCGGACGACGACCTGGCCCCCAACCGTCCCGGCGAGGCCCTGCTCGTCGCTCTCGACCGCGACCCCGGCCCCGCCCACCGGCTGCGCCCCGACCCCCGCCGGCGCGCCCTGGCCGCCGAGCAGAGCACCGGCGAGACACTGGACGGACTGGAGGGCGCCGGCTGGCACACCCTGCACTCCGTCCCGCTGCCCGGCGGCGACCGCATCCACCACCTGGTGATCGGCCCCGGCGGCCTGTTCGCCGTCCACGCCCTGGACGCCCGCAGGACGCGCGTCCTGGTCGCCGACCCCATGGTCGGCCTGGGCCGCCGCGCGGCCGAGCCGCTGCTGCGCCGCCTGCGCGCCGACGCCGACCGCGCCTCGTACGCCCTGACCGCCGAGGTCCGCCCGGTGCTGGTCCTCACCGCCCCGGCCGAGGTGACCGTGACCGCGGAGCCGTACCGGGTACGGATCCTGCGGGACACCGAGCTGGCGGACCTGGCCCGGCTGGGCGGGGTCCTCAAGCCGGCGGACGTGGAGGCCCTGCACGGGATGGCACGGGACCGGAACACCTGGGGGAGGGTGTAGCGGGACCGCCCGCCCCGGGCGCGGGTCAGGGCAGGGGTGCGGCCCGCGCCGGGTCCGTCAGCGGGGCCATGAGGTCACCGAGGTCCTGGAGCCGCGCGGCGATGTCCCCGGCCCGGAACTCAAGCTGACCGGGGCTGCGGCAGTCGGCGACCTCCTCCCAGGTCACCGGCGTGGACACCAGCGGGGCCCGGCGGGCGCGCACGGTGTACGGGGTGGCCGTGGTCTTGCGGGCCGCGTTCTGGCTCCAGTCGACGAAGACCTTCCCGGGCCGCAGGCTCTTGTTCATCCGGTGCACCACCAGCCGGGGCATCGCCCGCTCCGCCTCCACGGCCAGCGCCTTCGCGTACTCGGACGTCCGCTCGGAGGAACTCCCGCGCACCGCCGCCAGCAGGTGCAGCCCCTTCGACCCGGCCGTCTTCGGGTACGCCTCGATCCCGTCGGCGGCGAGCCGCTCACGCAGCCACAGGGCGACCTCGCAGCAGTCCACGACGTGCGCGGGCGCACCCGGATCGAGGTCGAACACCAGCCGGTCGGCCTCGTCGGGTGTCTGGACCAGCCACTGGTGGGTGTGGAACTCGGTGACCAGGTTCGCCGCCCACACCAGGCTGGGCAGGTCCTGCACCACCACCATCCGGGCCGGGCTGTCCGCCGACGAGCGCGGCACCTTCGCGGTCGTGACCCACTCGGGCGTACCCGGCGGCACGTTCTTGGCGAAGAACAGTTGTCCGCCGGGGCCGTCCGGATAACGCAGGAAGGACACCGCGCGGTCGCGCAGGTGCGGCAGCAGGGCCCCGGCGGTGGTCGCGTAGTAGTGCAGCAGCTCCCCTTTGGTGAAGCCGGTCTCCGGATACAGCACCTTCTCCAGGTTGCTGAGCGTGACCCGGCGCCCCTCCACCTCTGTGATAGGCGTCATAAGATGACAATCCCAGATGTACCGGAAAATGCGGGAAAGGCAGGGTGCGGCACGTGCGATCGATCTGGAACGGCGCCATCTCCTTCGGCCTCGTCACCATCCCGGTCAAACTGGTGAACGCCACGGAGAACCACGCCATCTCCTTCCGCCAGATCCACACCGAGGACAGCGGCCGCATCCGCTACCGCAAGGTCTGCGAACTGGAGGACCGCGAGGTCAGCCAGGCCGAGATCGGCAAGGCGTACGAGGACGCCGACGGTTCGATGATCCCGATCACCGACGAGGACCTCTCCCACCTGCCCATCCCGGCCGCCCGCACCATCGAGATCGTGGCCTTCGTGCCGGTCGACCGGATCGACCCCCTCCAGATGGGCGCGGCGTACTACCTCGCGGCCGGTGGAACGCCCGCCGCCAAGCCGTACACCCTCCTGCGCGAGGCCCTCAAGCGCGGCAACAAGGTCGCCGTCGCGAAGTACGCGCTGCGCGGCCGGGAACGCCTGGGCATGCTGCGGGTCGTCGGGGACGCCATCGTGATGCACGGCCTGCTGTGGCCCGACGAGGTACGGGCCCCCGAGGGCATCGCCCCCGACGCCGACGTGACCATCCGCGACAAGGAACTCGACCTCGCGGACGCCCTCATGGACACCCTCGGCGAGGTCGACCTGAAGGACCTGCACGACGAGTACCGCGAGGCGCTGGAGGAGGTCATCGCGGCCAAGGCCGCCGGCGAGGCCCCGCCCGAGGCCCCGGCCCCCGCCGCCGGCGGCAAGGTGCTGGACCTGATGGCCGCGCTGGAGAACAGCGTGCGGGCGGCCCGCGAGTCCCGCGGGGCGGCCACCGGCGAGGCCGAGGTCAGACCGCTGCGGGGACGGGCCGCGCCCAAGGAGACCGGGGGCAAGAAGACGACGAAGGCCACCGCCGGCAAGCCGGCCACGGCACGGAAATCGACGTCCGGGGCGGGAGAGGGCGCCAAGAAGACGGCGGCGCCCGCGAAGAGCACGGCGAGGAAGACGACGACAGCGAGAAGCACGCCCAAGGACACGGCGAAGGACACGGCTACGAGCACGGCGAAGGACACGGCGAAGAAGCCCGCCCCGAAGAAGACACCGTCCCGGAAGCGGTCCGCCTGAACGAAGCCTCCGGGCCCCAACGGGGTGTGCCACCCGCACCGCCACCCGCACCGGCACCGGAGCGGGTGCACGGCCCTCCGCGCGGGCCGCGGGGCCGGCCTGCGCCCCCGGTCGGCTCAGGCCGTCGCGGACGACGGCAGGTCGGCCCCGCTGTTGAACCGGCGGATGACCTCGACCAGCGGGACCGGGTCGGGGAACACCCCCGAGACCCCGGACGGGTCGTCCCGGTTGAACGGGTCCTCCCACAGCAGACCGGGGTCGAGCGCGCCGTTGTCGGTCAGATGGTCGATGACCAGGCGCACGAAGTCCTGCTGGGCCCGGGTGGCACCCGCGTCCTGGAGGAACGCGGCGAACGCCTCCTCGACGGCCTCGCGTTCCAGACCGACGAGGGAACGGACGAACCTGCCCAGGCCGTGGGCCCGTTCGGCGGCGGCGTGCACGTCGGCCTCCGTACCGATCCGGGCATCCACGAGCATGCGGCCCAGCTCGTCCAGGTCCTGCTGGGTCAGCGTCCTGTTCCGGCGGAGCTTCTGCAGGGCCAAGTGGTTCAGGTTCCCGGCCAGATAGGCCTGCGCCTTCTGCCGGAACCGCTTGGCGTTGACGCCCTTGGCCGCGGCGGTCAGCTCGATCTCCCGTACCTCGCCCAACTCCTCGGCCAGATCCGTGTAGACGATTCTCTGCTGGTCCCGGGTGATCAGCCCGACCAGGCCGCGCATCCGCAGGCGCGCGACCTCCACCATGGCAGCGGTGACGTCCTGCCACCACTCCTCGCCGGCCACGTCGTCCAGCAGCGCGACCTGGGCCGCGATCTGGTGCACGTCCCGGTTCTCCAGCAGCGCCGAGGCGATGGCCCGCACGTTCTCCCGCACCCGTGCCACGTCGATGTCCGGGCGCAGGGTGCCCAGTTGGAGAGTGAGCATCATCAGGTCGAAGCGCCTGGCCTTCTCGTCCGTGCCGTCCCCGCGGTCGGCGGTGGGCAGGTCGCCCAGGTTCTCGACGAGGTCACCCAGGTCCTGGGGGTCGGCGGCCCGGATCCGCTCGCGTGACCAGGCCCCGCGGTCGGCGTAGGCCTCCGCCCAGGAGCGGTGGTCGCGGACGATGAAGTTGTCCAGGTTCATCCCGGTCACGGTCTCGTGCAGCCGCGCGGCGACGGCGTCGCGCAAGCCGGCCAGCTCCGCACCGGGATCGTCAAGAAGGTCGATGGTGCGCAGCAGATCCACGCGGGCGGCGAACGTGCGGGAGCGCAGCGACCTGGCCACCCGTCCCTCGGCACGAGGCAGGTCCTGGTTGAACCACTCCGCGTTGCCGAGCAGGTCGAAGACGAAGAAGTCCTCCTTGTCCCGGCCGGGCCCGTACAGGTCGGGACGCAGACGGGTGCCGCGGCCGATCATCTGCCAGAACTTCGAGGAGGTGAACACCCGTTTGAAGAACACCAGGTTGGCGACCTCGGGCACGTCCACGCCGGTGTCGAGCATGTCGACGGACACGGCGATGTCGGGCTGCCCGGCCGGGTCGGAGAACTCGTCCAGGGTCGTCTGGGCGCGGTCGTCCGAGGAGATGATCACGCGCGCGGCCTTGCCGGCCAGGTGGGGGTAGGCGTGGTCGAACCGCTCCACGATGTAACGGGCGTGCCGCTGGTTCTTCGCGAAGACGATCGTCTTGGCGATCCGGTCACCGGCCTCGACCCGGTGGCCCTTCTCCATCAGGAACTTCAGGGCCTTGTCGATGGTGTCCGTGTTGAACAGCCAGTCGTTCAGGGCCTCGCCGTCCACGTCCTCGGGCGGTTCGGCCCCCTCACCCCAGTCCAGTGCGTCCCACTGGTCCTTCTCCTCGTCCGACAGTTGCTCGTAGTGCACGCCCTGCCGGGGGAACTTCAGGGGCACGTCGATGACGCGCGGGGGCACGAGCCACTGGTCCTCGATGGCCCGGTGCAGTGGGTAGAAGTCGGTGGGGACGCCCTGTTCGAGCCCGAACAGCGAGTAGGTGTTGCGGTCCACCTCGTCCTTGGGGGTGGCGGTCAGGCCCACCAGCAGCGCGTCGAACCACCGGAAGATGTGCCGGTACTTGCGGTACACCGACCGGTGGGCCTCGTCGACGACGACGAGGTCGAAGAAGCCCGGCCCGAACCTGCGGGTCCCGTCGTCGTCGAACCTGTCGATCTCGAACATCATCTTCGAGTACGTGGACACGTAGACGCGGGCCTTGTCGGCCTGGTCCGCCTCCCGCAGGTCCACGGCCGGCACGTCCGGCAGGTTCCTGCCGAACGCGCGCACCGTCTGGCGCACCAGCGCGTTCCGGTCGGCCAGGAACAGCACGCGACGCACCCACCCGGCCTTCAGCAGGGTCTCCACCAGGCCGATCACCGTGCGGGTCTTGCCCGTGCCGGTGGCCATGACCAGCAGCGCTCCCCGCTGGGCCCGGTCGTCGAATTCCTCGGCGACGGCGCGGACGGCGCGGCTCTGGTAGTCCCGGCCGGCGATGTCCGCGGCTCGTCCGGGCAGCGGCACGCCGTGGATCGCCCGCCGGTTCCTGCGGCGCTGCTGCATCCACTCCAGCTCGTCGCGGGTGTAGAAGCCCGCGACCGTCCGCGGCGGGTACCCGGGCCCGTGCCGGTAGCCGCCGTCGTCGTAGATGCGGTGCTCGTTGCCGTTGGTGGTGAAGATGACCGGGCGGCGCCCGTACATCCTCTCCAGACCGTCGGCGTACATCTCGGCCTGCTTGAGACCGTCCATCGGGTCCCGGCCGGTGCGCTTGGCCTCCACGACGGCCAACGGCAGCCCGTCGTCGCCCCACAGCACGTAGTCGGCGTACCCCGTGCCACCGTCCGCCGCCGCCCCGGGCACCGGGAACTCCCGGTCACGGTCCTCGGCCAGGGGCCAGCCGGCCTCGGCCAGCAGGGCGTCGACCAGATCGCTGCGGGTGGTCGCCTCGTCGTAGTCGTGCGTGTCCGCCAGCCTGGAGTTGGCCTCCTTGGCCGCCTGCGCGAGCGCCCTGGCCAGCTCGGCCTCCAGCTCGGAGTTCCGGGCCCGCTCCGCCTCCAGGGCCTCGGCCCCGGCCGCCAGCTCCGCGTCCAGGGCCTCGATCTGCGCGCGCGTCCTGCGGGCCGGGTCCCGCGTCCCGGCCGTGGCGCCGGGCGCCGGCAGCGCGGCGGGGTCGAACGTCAGCGAGGACGGCACCGAACCGGGGTGCCGGGTGTAGGTGCGGGCCAGCCAGTACAGGCTGTGGAACAGCGCGCGCAGCGAGGCGACCGCGTGCTGCACCGTCACCTTCGTCATCGTGGTGTCGTGCGCCGCGCGGTTCCCGGTCCGGCGCACCAGATGCATCTTGTCCAGCAGATCGGGGCCGACCAGGGCCCTGAACGCCGGCTCGGCCAGGCGGCCGTTGAGATCGTCCCGGTACGGCCGGCCCAGCGCGCCGTCGTAGGCGTACAGCCAGCCGACCGCGGCCTCCAGGGCGCGGCGGGAGTAGATGCCGGACGCGTACGGGTCGAAGCGGGCGTACTGCTCGGCACGGCCGGCCAACTCGTACAGATCAGGCCACTCGGCCTTGACGAACTCGAACGTACCCACCCCTGGAACTCCCCCGCTCCCGCGTCCCCTTGACGTTGCCGTGATCAGTCAACCAGCCCCCACGCCACACACACCAGGCCCGCCGGACCATGATCGTGAGCGAGCGCCGCCGCCGCGGGGTCCGCGGACACGGCGACCGTCAGAGGTCACCGCGGAACGCGCGGGCCTGGAGCGAGGCGAACAGCGTGTCCAGCTCGGCCAGGTGCGCCTGGTACCGCCGGCGTACGGTGTCGACCTGCCGCACCTCGGCCGCGAACCGTTCCTGGTCGTGCGGGTCCGGAAGCGGGAACGTGATCGCGCCGAGGCCCTTCTGGTTCACCTTGTAGGTGCCGTTGGTCGTTCTGGCCACCGACCTGATCTGCGCCCGCACGTCAGGTGTCCGCCACGCCACGGCCAGGAACTCGGGAACCGCTCGCCGGGTGTCTATGACACCGCCGATCACGGTGTCGGGGAAGATCAGGGGGCGCCCCTCGGCGTCGGGCCGTCCCACCACCCCCACTCCGACCAGTTCCGGGTTCCCGTTACCCCGGGAGATGAGGAAGGAGTTCTCCGCCACGAGCTGGGCCGCGGAAGGCTTCTTGGCGAACTCCGCCTCCCTGGATTCCGCAGGCCGGTACACGCCGCTCGTCACCGCCGACAACGTCAGCACGCGAGCGGTGATGTTCCCCGCGGTCGCGGGGGACAGCCCGTTGGAGAGACCGTCCACGAGGACGTGTTCGAGCGTGGTCCGGGCGATGTGCCGGTCCGCCGCGAACTCCTTCTGGTACGCGGCGACGACGACGTCGTCCAGGAGGGCGATCGCGGCCCGCCGCTTCGCCCGGAGACCGTCGGTGTGATCGAGGATCCGGGCGATCCGCCGCTGTTCCGCCTCCGGCGGCACCGCGGGAAGCGTCAGACCGAGGAAGTCCTCCACCGAGGAACGCCGGCGCCGCGGTACCGAGCCGAACGCGATCGAGTCGTACTTCTGGATCATCGGGCCGGACAGAAGGACGTACCGCAGGTACGCGGGGTCGTAGCCGTCCCGCACCCTGAAGGTCGGATACAGCGGTGAGATCACCCCGGACTCGAACCGCGAGTTGAGCGCCAGCGCACCCGCCCACAGCAGGTAGGGGTTGAAGGCGAAGTCGTTCTCCCGGATGACCTTGTACTTGGAGACGTCGGTGGTGGCCAGCCGCTTGTGGAAGCGCTCGTCCTGCCGGACGAATCCGTTCCGCTCGGTGAGGGTGAGGACCGGGGGCTCCTCGGCGGCCCCGAGTGTCTCGGTGAACTCCTCCAGGGCGTCCCCCACCCGCAGCGCGGTGGTGTCGCCGGGCCCGGCCGAGGGGGCGCTCACGCGAGCATCCCTTCCAGCTCCTCGAGACCCGTACGGATCTGGGCGTCCAGCTTCTTCAGGTTCTCGATGATGTCGGCGGGCTCGGGATACTCGACCTCCTCGTGCACCACTTCCTTGTACCGGTTGATGGAGAGGTCGTAGTCGTTCGCCGCTATCTCGGCCCGGGGGACCGTGAAGGACTGCTCCGTGCGCGGGCGTGACCTCTCGGACGTCTCGCGCTCGGCCCAGCGGCGCAGGACGTCGGGCAGGTTGTTCCGCTCGTGGTCGGCCTCCACGAACTCACCGGCGGGCACCGGGCCGAACCGGTCCGCCGGCACCAGCATCGTGCGCTTGTCGTCGAGGCTCATGCCGTCGGACTTCACGTCGTAGAACCACACGTCGTCCGTGCCGCCCACGCCGGTCCTGGTGAAGAACAGGATCGCGGTGGAGACGCCCGCGTACGGCTTGAAGACCCCGGAGGGCAGCTTGACGATCGCCGACAGATGGTGGTCCTCCACCAGCGTCCTGCGAAGCTTGCGGTGCGCCGCCGAGGAACCGAACAGCACACCGTCCGGCACGACCACCGCCGCCCGGCCGCCCGGCTTGAGCAGCCGCAGGAACAACGCCAGGAACAGCAGCTCGGTCTTCCTGGTCTTGAGGTCCCTGAGCAGGTCCTTGCTGACCTGCTCGTAGTCCAGCGACCCGGCGAACGGCGGATTGGCCAGGATGAGCGAGTACTTGTCCTCGTCGTGGCCCGCCTGCTGGGACAGGGAGTCCCGGTGCTGGATGTCGGGGTTCTCGATCCCGTGCAGCAGCATGTTCATCGAGCCGATGCGCAGCATGTGCGGGTCGGTGTCGAAACCGTGGAACATGTCGTGGTGGAAGTGCCGGCGCCCTTCCTCGGTCCGCAACACCTGCGCGTGGTGCCTGCGCACGTACTCCTCGGCCACGACCAGGAAGCCGGCGGTGCCGCAGGCCGGGTCGATGATGACGTCGTCCGCGCGGGGAGCCGTCATGTTGACCATCAGATCGATGATGTGCCGCGGCGTACGGAACTGGCCGTTGGTCCCCGAGGTGGACAGCTTGCCGAGCATGTACTCGTACAGGTCGCCGTTGGTGTCCCGGTTCTGCATCGGGATGTCCGACAGCAGCCCGACGACCTTGTCGAGCATGTACGCGTTCGGGACGGTCAGCCGGGCGTGCTCCATGTGCTGCGAGAACGTGGAACCGTCCACACCCAGGGTCTGGAGGAACGGGAAGACCCGCTTGTCCACGACCTCGTACATGCGGTCGGGATCGAGGTTGCGGAACACCGACCAGCGCAGGTCGTTCCAGTCCCGGCCCTGCTCGTCGGTGCCCTCGGGGAAGATCCCGCCGGTGACGGGCCGGCCGAGCACCTGAGCACGCTGGAGCGCGGCGGTGTGCAGGTCGTCCAGGCGGCGGATGAACAGCAGGTAGGTGATCTGCTCGATCACGTCCGTGGGATTGGAGATTCCGCCCGACCAGAACGTGTCCCAGACGCGGTCGATCCTGGCCTTGATGTCACCGGTGATCACGCCCCGAATGATACGTCGCCCCTCCCGACCGACCGGTCCCGGCGGAGGCCTCACACCACGGTCACCGGACCGGCACGTAGGCGTACACCGGCATGGCGTTCCGGTAGTGCCGGTCATGCGCGTGCAACTGGACGTAACCGCTCCGGAGCTGATCGATGCGCCGCTGATCCTCGGAAGCCCACTGCTCCACCAGCCGGACCCGCTCCTCCCGCTCCAGCCTCCGCCACTCGGCCCGCCGGGCCAGAACCTGAGTGATCACAGCGGAGGCGGCGTTCCCACCCACACCGACGACAGCGACGACCACGGACTCAGATCTTGATGACCGTCGCGCGCGACCCGCAGAGTGCGTTGAGATCTTCCGGGTCCGACGTGAGGATGGTGACGGGCCCGGGGGCGGCGAGGGCGGTCGCGCTCAGCATGGCATCGATCGCATGCCTGTGGCCGTGCAGGCCGGCCTCGGCCAGAAGGGCTGAAGCATGGCGGGCGATCGGTTCGGTGACCGGCTCCACGATGACGCGGGAGAGGGTCCATTCCAGTGCGGGGCGGTTGACGCGTGGGTGAACGACTTCCACCAGGGTGGCCGCGGACGTGATCACGCGCAGGTCGTCGGCGCGGGCGAGGGCGAGCCAGACGGTGACCGTTCGGTCCCGCAGCACGGCCTTGGCCAGTCCTTCGCTGTCGAGCACCAGCGTGCCGCCTGGGGTGGCCGACGGAGGCGTCACGCCGCACTCTTCCCGTCACCGGCCTGCTGCGCGCGTGCGTGGTGCAGCTGATCGCGCACGGCCTGCACCTCGTCCTCGGTGATGGGGCCGTGTTCCGCCTCCGCGACCTGGATGAGTTCGTTGAGGTTGTCACGCTCGATCTGCCGGGCGACGGCGGCGGCGACATAGGCGGACAGGCCGGAAGGGCCACTGCGGGCGCGGGCGGCGTCGGCGATGTCCCGGGGCATCGTGATCGAGTACTTCTGAGTGGGCTCGCTCATACTCCTTATGCTACCGCTGATGCTACCGACCGGGTGTGAAGCTCACCTCGGCGATATCGCAGCCCGGCCTTCGTCCAGCGACCCTGGTGGTACGGAGTAGGACAGGGTGCGCGTACTGCCCACCTCATGACCCACGGCGAGGCGGGCACCGGCCCACTGGCCCGGACAGGACCGCCGGGGGACGTGCTCCTGCCGGCCCAGAACCCCTCCCACCGCGCTTGCGTGGACGACGGATGCGGCTCGTGCGGACCTGCCCGGCACCGGCAGCACCACGATCCTCAAAGGGGGCTGTTCGGCGACCTGATCGCCCAGGGCGGGAGAGTCCTGCTGGGGTCTCGGCCACCGGCATCGCCTGGACAGGGCCCGCTGGGGTCAGGGCCAACCCGGGCCGAACCCAAGATCCTCCCCACGGAAGCCCACAGACTCCGGCTCACGACCGCTCAGCGCTGCTTTACGCCCACACGAACGCGAAGACCCCGGCCTCAGCGTTTCCGCTGGTGACGGGGTCTTTGGGCACCGTATGAAGGGTGCCCCCGGCAGGATTCGAACCTGCGCACACGGCTCCGGAGGCCGTTGCTCTATCCCCTGAGCTACGGGGGCGTGTCTGGCGTTGAGCTTCTCGCTCGCGGCGACGGGTAGAACACTAGCAGGTCCGCGGGGGTGATCAGGAACCCGTTTGCGCGGGTGGGGGTGGGCGCGTCCCCGGTAGGGGGTGGAAGTGGGGAAAACCCGGACGCGGTGGCCGGTGCCGACCTACTCTCGACGTGTGCCAGGCGCTCCCGGTCGGGTGCTTGTTGTGGACGACAACAAGGTCATCCGGCAGCTGATCAGGGTCAATCTCGAGCTGGAAGGGCTTGAGGTCGTGACCGCGGCCGATGGTGCCGAGTGTCTGGACGTGGTGCATCAGGTGCAGCCCGACGTCATCACGCTCGATGTCGTCATGCCCCGGCTGGACGGGCTGCGCACCGCCGCCCGGCTCCGTGCCGATCCCCGTACGCGCCATCTGCCCCTCGCCATCATCAGCGCGTGTACGCAGTACGAGGTCGAGACCGGCCTCGATGTCGGCGTGGACGCCTTCCTCGCCAAGCCCTTCGAACCCGCCGAGCTGGTGCAGCTCGTCAAGGACCTCATCGAGCGCCGCACCGGGCACGAGGGCCACGGGGGAGAGGCCCACGGGGGTGGGGGAGACGGCGGCGGGGGCGGTGGCCAAGGAGGCGGAGGCAGCGGGGGCGGTCCGGCTCCGGGGGATGGTGGTACCGGGGCGGGTGAGGGCGGGGCCTCCGGTACGCACGGTGTGTCCGGGTGCGGCGGCGGATCCGGCCGCGATGACTCCCCAGGCGCCGACGGGGTCTCCGACGGTGTCCCGGGCGGGATGGCCCGCGGAGGGTAGGGCCGTAGGGGCCGAGACCCGCGGAGGGTCAGGGCGGCGGCACCCGCTGACGGTGGAGCGGCGGAGCCGCGGAGCGCAGGGCGGCGGGATCCGCAGGGGGTATGGGCAGTGGGTGCCGCCGAGCCTCTTGCGGTGGGACCGCGCAGCGCGGGGCCGCACGGATAACCGCCTCGCGTACCCACCCCCTTCCTCCCCTACGCTTGTCCCGTGACACCCGTCGAGCTCTCCCGCACCGTGCTGCACGCGGTGCGTCGTGCTGTCGACGACGGAGAGCTGAGCGTGACCGTGCCCGAGCGGGCCGTGGTGGGCGAGCCGGGGCCCGGAGGCTGCGGGGACTACGCCACCACCATCGCGCTCCAGCTCGCCCGGCCGGCCGGGCAGCCCCCGCTGCGGGTCGCCGAGATCCTGCGGCCCCGCCTCGCCGACGCCGCCGGCATCCGGGACGTCGTCGTCACCGGGCCCGGGTTCCTCAACATCACCCTCGCCGCGCAGGCCGATCCCGTGAGCGGGCTGGTGCGCGAGATCCTCGACAAGGGCGTCCGGTACGGGCACGGGGACGCCCTCGCCGGGCAGGTCGTCGCGCTGCGCGTGCCGTACGAGGTACGGGCCGAGGTCGTCGCCGACGTGGTCGTACGGCTCGTCGGGGCGCAGGGCGGCCGGGCCACCGTCGAGCACGGCGAACCCGTGGACCTGCGGCCCGTGCCCGCCCCGGAGGACCCCGCCCCGCTCGGCCCCGACGCCGCCCGGTGGGCCCTGCTCCACCCGGCCCCGCACGACCGGCCCCGGATCAGCGCCGACCATCTGGTGCAGCGGGAGAACAACCCCCTCTTCCGTGTCCGGTACGCCCACGCCCGTATCCGGTCCCTCAGCCGCAACGCCGTCCGCCTTGGCTTCGCCGCCGAACCCGGGCCCGTGGCAGCCACCCGCCACGGCCACCCCATCGGAGACGCCGGTGCCACCCACCACGGCGACGACGTGCCCACCACCGCCGCCCCTCGTCACGGGGACGACGCCCTGGACGACGCTGCCCCTCGTCACGGTGACGGCACCCCGGACGCCGGTGGGGCCCACTACGGCCACCCCGCTGCCGCCCACTACGCCCACCCCACCGGGGACGCTGCCCTCCGCCCGCTTCTGACTTCCCTCGCCGACCACCCCCGCATCCTCGCCGCGGCCGCCACCCACCGTGCCCCGGACCGGGTTGCCCGGCATCTCGTGACCGTCGCCGATGCCGTGCTGCCCTTTCTGCCCTCCGTGCTTCCCCTCGGGGAGGAGAAACCCTCGGCCGCCCACCGTGCCCGGCTGGCCCTCGCCGAAGCTGCCGGGACGGTGCTGGCCGGCGGCCTGTCCCTGCTCGGCATCGACGCACCCGAACATCTCTGAGGCGCCGAGAGCAGTCTGCGTCCCGGAGAGAGACAGAGAGTCTGAGAGTCACGTCATGAGCCGTTCCGCCCATCCCGCCGGGCCCCGCCACGCCGACGTCCTGCCCGAGGGGCACTACTCCGGCCCGCCCGCCGACCTCAACACCCTCGACCCCAAGGTGTGGGCCCGGACCGTCGGCCGTAACGACGACGGCGTCCTCACCGTCGGCGGGATCCCCGCCACCCGGCTCGCCGAGGAGTTCGGCACCCCCGCCTACATCCTCGACGAGGCCGACTTCCGGGCTCGTGCCCGCGCCTGGCGTACCGCGTTCGGCCCGGACGCCGACGTGTTCTACGCCGGGAAGGCCTTCCTTTCCCGGGCCGTCGTGCGGTGGCTGTACGAGGAGGGGCTCAATCTCGACGTCTGCTCGGGCGGCGAGCTGGCCACCGCCCTGAGCGCCGGCATGCCTCCCGAACGCATCGCCTTCCACGGCAACAACAAGTCCGTCGCGGAGATCACCCGGGCCGTCGAGGCGGGCGTCGGACGCGTCGTCCTCGACTCCTTCCAGGAGATCGTGCGGGTCGCGCACATCGCGCAGTCGCTCGGCCGGCGCCAGCCGGTCCAGATCCGGATCACCGTGGGCGTGGAGGCACACACCCACGAGTTCATCGCCACCGCCCACGAGGACCAGAAGTTCGGGATCCCGCTCGCCGGGGGGCAGGCCGCGGAGGCCGTGCGCAGGGCGCTGTACCTCGACGGGCTGGAACTGATCGGGATCCACTCCCACATCGGGTCGCAGATCTTCGACATGTCCGGTTTCGAGGTCGCCGCCCACCGCGTGGTCCGGCTGCTGCGGGACGTCCGGGACGAGCACGGGGTCGAGCTGCCCGAGATCGACCTGGGCGGCGGGCTCGGTATCGCCTACACCAGCGACGACGACCCCCGTGAGCCGCACGAGATCGCCAAGGCGCTCACCGAGATCGTCACGCGCGAGTGCGACGCGGCCGGGCTGCGGACCCCGCGGATCTCCGTCGAGCCGGGGCGGGCCATCGTCGGGCCGACCGCCTTCACGCTCTACGAGGTCGGCACCGTGAAGCCGCTGGAGGGGCTGCGGACGTACGTGTCCGTCGACGGCGGCATGTCCGACAACATCCGGACGGCGCTGTACGACGCCGAGTACAGCGTCGCGCTGGTGTCGCGGGCCTCCGACGCCGAGCCCGTGCTCGCCCGCGTCGTCGGCAAGCACTGCGAGAGCGGGGACATCGTGGTCAAGGACGCGTTCCTGCCCGCGGACCTGGCGCCGGGCGACCTGATCGCCGTACCGGCGACGGGCGCGTACTGCCGGTCCATGGCCAGCAATTACAACCACGTGCTCCGGCCGCCGGTCGTCGCCGTGCGGGACGGCGAGGCCCGGGTGATCGTCCGGCGCGAGACGGAGGAGGACCTCCTGCGTCTCGACGTCGGGTGACCGGTCCCCACGGAAACCGCGGGGTGGAAGATCTACGGCTCTGCGCCCCCGTACAAATGAAATAGATGTCTCACGATCCGGACGAAGGGTAGAAACTGTCGTCCGGTGAGTGAGACTGGTCCAACCGTAGACGGTATGAGGAAACGAGGTCGGATGATGCGTACGCGTCCGCTGAAGGTGGCGCTGCTGGGCTGTGGAGTGGTCGGCTCAGAGGTGGCGCGCATCATGACGACGCACGCCGACGACCTCGCCGCCCGGATCGGCGCCCCGGTGGAACTCGCGGGCGTCGCGGTCCGGCGGCCCTCCAAGGTCCGGGAGGGCATCGACCCGGCCCTCGTCACCACCGACGCCACCGCCCTCGTCAAACGCGGCGACATCGACGTGGTCGTCGAGGTCATCGGCGGGATCGAGCCCGCGCGGACCCTCATCACCACCGCCTTCGAACACGGCGCCTCCGTCGTCTCCGCCAACAAGGCGCTGCTCGCCCAGGACGGGGCCGCGCTGCACGCCGCCGCCGGACAGCACGGCAAGGACCTCTACTACGAGGCCGCCGTCGCCGGTGCCATCCCGCTGATCCGGCCGCTGCGCGAGTCCCTCGCCGGCGACAAGGTCAACCGCGTCCTCGGCATCGTCAACGGGACCACCAACTTCATCCTCGACAAGATGGACTCCACGGGGGCGGGCTACCAGGAGGCCCTGGACGAAGCCACCGCCCTCGGGTACGCGGAGGCCGACCCGACCGCCGACGTCGAGGGCTTCGACGCCGCCGCCAAGGCCGCGATCCTCGCCGGCATCGCCTTCCACACCCGCGTGCGGCTCGACGACGTCTACCGCGAGGGCATGACCGAGGTCACCGCCGCCGACTTCCGCTCGGCCACCGAGATGGGCTGCACCATCAAGCTGCTCGCCATCTGTGAGCGCGCCAGGGACGGGGCGTCGGTCACCGCGCGCGTGCATCCGGCGATGATCCCGCTCAGCCACCCGCTCGCCTCGGTGCGCGGCGCGTACAACGCCGTCTTCGTGGAGTCCGACGCGGCCGGGCAGCTCATGTTCTACGGCCCCGGCGCCGGCGGTTCCCCGACCGCCTCCGCCGTCCTCGGCGACCTGGTCGCCGTCTGCCGCAACCGGCTCAACGGCACCACCGGGCCCGGTGAGTCGGCGTACGCCGACCTGACCGTCTCCTCGATGGGAGAGGTCGTCACCCGGTACCACATCAGCCTCGACGTGGCCGACAAACCGGGCGTGCTCGCCCAGGTCGCCACCGTCTTCGCCGAGCACGGCGTCTCCATCGACACCGTTCGGCAGCAGGGCAAGGACGGCGAGGCATCCCTCGTCGTCGTCACCCACCGGGCCTCCGACGCCTCCCTCACCGGTACCGTCGAGGCACTGCGCAAGCTCGACACCGTGCGGGGTGTCGCCAGCATCATGCGGGTTGAAGGAGAGTAACCAGCAATGACCCACCAGTGGCGCGGAATCATCGAGGAGTACCGGGACAGGCTTCCGGTATCCGACACCACGCCGGTCGTGACGCTCCGCGAGGGCGGCACACCCCTCGTGCCCGCGCAGGTGCTCTCCGAGCGCACGGGCTGCGAGGTCCACCTGAAGGTGGAGGGAGCCAACCCCACCGGGTCCTTCAAGGACCGCGGCATGACCATGGCCATCAGCAGGGCCAAGGAGGAGGGGGCCAAGGCGGTCATCTGCGCCTCCACCGGCAACACCTCCGCCTCCGCCGCCGCGTACGCCGTGCGCGCCGGCATGGTGTCCGCGGTCCTCGTGCCGCAGGGCAAGATCGCGCTCGGCAAGATGGGCCAGGCCCTCGTGCACGGCGCGAAGATCCTCCAGGTGGACGGCAATTTCGACGACTGCCTCACCCTCGCGCGCGCACTGAGCGAGAACTACCCGGTGGCGCTGGTGAATTCGGTCAACCCGGTGCGCATCGAGGGCCAGAAGACGGCCGCCTTCGAGATCGTGGACATGCTCGGCGACGCGCCGGACATCCATGTCCTGCCGGTCGGCAACGCGGGCAACATCACGGCCTACTGGAAGGGCTACCGGGAGTACGCCGCCGACGGCATCGCCGCCCGGACGCCCCGCATGTGGGGTTTCCAGGCCTCCGGCAGCGCCCCGATCGTGCGCGGCGAGATCGTCAAGGACCCGTCGACCATCGCCACCGCCATCCGCATCGGCAACCCCGCCTCCTGGCAGTACGCCCTGGCCGCGCGGGACGAGTCCGGCGGTGCCATCGACGAGGTGACGGACCGTGAAATCCTGCGCGCCTACCGGCTGTTGGCCGCACAGGAGGGTGTCTTCGTGGAGCCCGCCTCCGCCGCCTCCGTGGCCGGTCTGCTCAAGGCCGCCGAACAGGGCAAGGTCGACCCGGGGCAGCGCATCGTGTGCACCGTCACCGGCAACGGCCTGAAGGACCCCGACTGGGCCGTCGCCGGCGCCCCGCAGCCGGTCACCGTCCCGGTCGACGCGGCCACCGCGGCGGAGCGCCTCGGCCTCGCCTGACGGTCCCGGTCCCGTCCGACGGTCCCGCCTCACGGTCACGGTCGCGCCCGACGGTCACGGCCTCGGCCGAGCGTCGTGACCGTCGGGCCGCAGCACCCGGGCCGGATGCCCGGGGCCGGGTGATCCGGCCCTGTGCCCCGGTCCGGGCGCCCCCGCTCCGGGCGCCCCCGCTCCGGGCGCCCCCGCTCCGGGGCCGCCCCTGACAGGGGCACAAGGGGCTTTCGACACGCATCGTGCGCCTCCTGTGCGCCCTATGTCGCCACGCAACCTTCCTTCGATAGGCTGTATCCAACCCGCCCACCGCGCATGCCCTCGCGTGTGGCACGGCGCCGCGTCGTCTCCGCGGCCCGACGGGCCTTCGTACGTCAGTCATCGGCAGTCCACCGAATGACCATCGAATCCATCGAGCGTCATTCGACAGTCACGCAGCTCAAGGAGAGTCAACGAGCGATGGCCGGTCCAGCGTTCCGCGCCGCCGCCGTCCGGGTGCGCGTTCCCGCCACCAGCGCCAACCTCGGCCCCGGCTTCGACGCCCTGGGCCTCGCGCTGGGGCTCTACGACGACGTGGTCGTCCGGGTGGCCGACTCCGGGCTGCACATCGACATCGCGGGCGAGGGCGGCGAGACCCTCCCGCGGGACGAGAGCCACCTCCTCGTCCGCTCCCTGCGCACGGCTTTCGACCTGCTGGGCGGACAGCCCCGGGGCCTGGAGATCGTCTGCGCCAACCGCATCCCGCACGGGCGGGGCCTCGGTTCCTCCTCCGCCGCCATCTGCGCCGGCATCGTCGCCGCCCGTGCGGTGACCATAGGCGGCGAGGCCCGCCTGGACGACGCCGCGCTGCTGGAGCTGGCCACCGAGATCGAGGGCCACCCCGACAACGTGGCCGCGTGTCTGCTCGGCGGCTTCACCCTGTCCTGGATGGAGGCCGGCGCCGCCCGGGCCATCAGGATGGAGCCCCACCGTTCCATCGTTCCGGTGGTTTTCGTGCCCGGGAAGCCGGTCCTCACCGAGACCGCGCGCGGCCTGCTCCCGCGCTCCGTGCCGCACGTCGACGCCGCCGCCAACGCGGGCCGTGCGGCCCTGCTCGTCGAGGCGCTGACCCGGCGCCCCGAGCTGCTGCTGCCCGCCACCGAGGACCGTCTGCACCAGGAGTACCGCGCCCCGGCGATGCCGGACAGCGCGGCGCTGGTGGAGCGGCTGCGCGCCGACGGCGTCCCGGCCGTCATCTCCGGCGCCGGACCGACCGTCATGGCCCTCGCCGACGCCGGCACCGCCGACAAGGTGGAAGCCCTGGCCGGCGCCGAGTGGGCCGCCAACCGGCTGGACCTCGACGTTCAAGGAGCGAGCGTGCTGCCGCTTGCGCCCTGACACGCGGTTGCCGGATTACGAGAGGGGGAATGTTTGTTGGATCCGGTAGTGTTAATCTCAAGTCTGCACCCGACCTCACCATGGCGAGGTGCCTCGTGTCCCCGTCCGGGACAGACATTCTTCCGGGAGCCTCCCGCGCCACTCCGTGTTCCTTGCGCCGTACCTGGGCAGTACGTCGTATGCGAGCGCTGAGCGGGCCGCCGGTGGGGGTACCCCCTCTGGGGGAGCTCCGGAATCGGTGCGACCACGCCCCGTGACACTCGGTGCCACGGCTCGCGGAAGCGCCATCACCGCACATTTTCTTCCGCCGCTTTGGCGGACCACCGCCCCGGCACGGTTCACAGAAGACAGGACCGTAGCCGGACAGCACAACCGGTCGCCGAGCCAGACAGGCCGACGTCCGCTCCAGGGAAGGACCCTTCGTGAGCGACACCACCGATCTGATGGGCGCACGTGTCGAGGAGACCGCTGCCGCGCCCTCCACGGACGCCTCCGCGCCTGCCACCGGTGCCGGGTCCCGGCGGCGCCGCGGTACCGGCCTCGAGGGCATGGTGCTGGCCGAGCTTCAGCAGGTCGCCTCGGGCCTCGGTATCAGGGGCACCGCGCGGATGCGCAAGAGCCAGCTGATCGAGGTCATCAAGGAGGCGCAGGCCTCCGGGGGCGCCGCCCCCAAGGCCGAGACCGCCACCGAGACCAAGCCGAAGCGCCGGGCCACCTCCAAGGCCCGTACGGGCGACTCCGCCGAGAGCGCGGAGAAGAAGGCCGAGACCCGGTCCGAGGCGCCCGCCGACAAGGCCGTGGCCCAGCAGCAGATCGAGATCCCCGGCCAGCCCGCCGGGGGCCCCTCCCGCGCGAGCGAGGCCGAGCGCGGGGCGGACGACGCCCCGGTCGAGCGCCGTCGCCGCCGCGCCACCGCCGACGCGGGCAGCCCGGCCGGCAGCGGCGCCGACACCGTCGTCGCCGAGGCCAGGAGCGAGCCCAAGGCCGAGACGCCCGCGCAGCAGCAGTCGCAGCAGGGTGACGCCAAGGGCGACGCCGGTGACGGCGAGGGCCGTGGCCGCCGCGACCGCCGCGAGCGCGGCCGGGACCGCGACCGCGACCGCCGTGGCAAGGGCGACGAGCAGCAGCAGGGCCAGGGCGGCGGCCGTCAGGACCGCCAGGACCGCCAGGACCGTCAGCAGCCGGGCCAGCAGCAGGGCGGGGGCCGCCAGGACCGCGACCGCGACCGCCAGCAGCAGGACGACGACGACTTCGAGGGCGGCCGCCGCGGCCGTCGGGGCCGCTACCGTGACCGCCGTGGCCGCCGTGGCCGCGACGAGATCGCCGAGCCGCAGGTCACCGACGACGACGTGCTGATCCCCGTCGCCGGCATCCTGGACATCCTGGACAACTACGCGTTCATCCGGACCTCCGGCTACCTGCCCGGCCCGAACGACGTGTACGTCTCCCTCGCCCAGGTCCGCAAGAACGGCCTGCGCAAGGGCGACCACCTCACCGGCGCGGTCCGGCAGCCCAAGGAGGGCGAGCGCCGCGAGAAGTTCAACGCGCTGGTCCGCCTCGACTCCGTCAACGGCATGGCGCCCGAACACGGCCGTGGCCGCCCGGAGTTCAACAAGCTGACCCCGCTCTACCCGCAGGACCGCCTCCGCCTGGAGACCGACCCGGGCGTGCTGACGACCCGGATCATCGACCTCGTCGCGCCGATCGGCAAGGGCCAGCGCGGTCTGATCGTGGCCCCGCCGAAGACCGGCAAGACCATGATCATGCAGGCGATCGCCAACGCGATCACGCACAACAACCCCGAGTGCCACCTGATGGTCGTCCTTGTCGACGAGCGTCCGGAAGAGGTCACCGACATGCAGCGGTCGGTGAAGGGCGAGGTCATCTCCTCGACCTTCGACCGCCCGGCCGAGGACCACACCACGGTCGCCGAGCTGGCCATCGAGCGTGCCAAGCGTCTCGTGGAGCTGGGTCACGACGTCGTCGTGCTGCTCGACTCGATCACGCGTCTGGGCCGTGCGTACAACCTTGCCGCCCCGGCCTCCGGCCGCATCCTGTCCGGTGGTGTCGACTCGACGGCCCTCTACCCGCCGAAGCGCTTCTTCGGCGCGGCGCGGAACATCGAGGACGGCGGCTCGCTCACCATCCTCGCCACCGCGCTGGTGGACACCGGGTCCCGCATGGACGAGGTCATCTTCGAGGAGTTCAAGGGCACCGGCAACGCGGAGCTCAAGCTCGACCGGAAGCTCGCCGACAAGCGCATCTTCCCGGCGGTGGACGTCGACGCGTCCGGTACCCGTAAGGAAGAGATCCTGCTCGGCAGCGACGAGCTGGCCGTCACCTGGAAGCTGCGGCGGGTGCTGCACGCGCTGGACCAGCAGCAGGCCATCGAGCTGCTGCTGGACAAGATGAAGCAGACCAAGTCGAACGGCGAGTTCCTGATGCAGATCCAGAAGACGACGCCGACCCCGGGAAACGGTGACTGAACGTCCCCGCGTCCCTGAGCCGCACGAGCCCGCCCCCCGTCCCCATGTGGACGGGGGGCGGGCTCGTTGCACAGGGGGGAGGGCAGGGCGTGCGGCCCGAGATCTTTGCCACAGGAATCCGGGTGGGCCCGGATGTCCGGACGTACGGCCTCCGGCGCCGAAACCGCAGGTGAACCCGGTCGTCGGAAAATGAGTGACTACGCACAGCGACCCTTTCCGCACGCGGCGGGCACTCTGCGTTGTGCAACCCTTTTCCCGGTTTCTCCGTCTGACCCGGCGGAGCGACGATGGAGCGGTGAGAACCGCGCCTGACCCTGACAGCAGGGGGTAGCCGACCGACGAGACCGAGGAGCGCTGTGGCCGCCGAGAGCACGCCCGAGCCCGCCATAACCGAGCCGGGCACGACCGGACCGCGCCGCGGGGGCAAGGGCCGCCGCCGCAAGGCCCGCAGCACGCGCAGCAAGGCCGTGCTCGTGACGGCCTGGACGGCCGCGGGCGTGGTCGTGCTGGGCGGTGCCGGCGCCGGGTTCCTCTACTTCAAGCTCAACGGCAACATCCGCAGCGTCGACATCAACCAGGCTCTCGGCAGCGACCGGCCCACGAAGATCGACAACGGTTCCGAGAACATCCTCGTCCTCGGCTCGGACACCCGGGCGGGCAAGAACAAGAAGCTCGGCGGCGGCACGGACGACGGCAGCGCCCGCTCCGACACCGCGATGATCGTCCACGTGTACGAGGGCCACAAGCGGGCCGGCGTGGTCTCCATCCCCCGGGACACCCTCGTCGACCGTCCCCGGTGCACCGACACCAAGGGCGCCGAACACCCCGCCGCGTCCGCCGTGATGTTCAACGATGCGTACTCCACCGGGGGCGCCGCCTGCGCGGTGAAGACCGTCGAGTCCATCAGCGGCATCCGCATGGACCACTACCTGGAGGTCGACTTCAAGGGCTTCCAGAGGCTCATCGACGACCTCGGCGGGGTCCGGTTGACGACCACCAAGGCCATCAAGGACCCGCAGAGCCACCTGGACCTCAAGGCCGGCGCGCACACCCTGGACGGCGAGCAGGCGCTGGGTCTGGTCCGCACCCGGCACGGCGTGGGCGATGGTTCCGACCTGGGCCGCATCCAGCTCCAGCAGGCCTTCGTCAAGGCACTGATCGACCAGGTCAAGCACGTCGGCGTCTTCACGGACCCCAAGAAGCTGTTCGACCTCGCCGACACCGCCACCAAGGCCGTCACCACCGACTCCGACCTCGGCTCGGTCAACTCCCTGATGGACTTCGCGGGCGGCCTCAAGGGCGTCGACTCGTCGCACATGAAGATGGTCACGATGCCCGTCCGGTACGACCCGGCCAACCCCAACCGGGTCCTGCTGGAGCGGAACAAGGCCGCGCTGGTGTGGAACGCCCTGAAGAACGACCGGCCGATCCCCAAGGCCGCCACGGAAGGCACGGCCACGGGCGAGGCCACGGGCGTCGTGACCGGCTAGGCGCACCGCCGCACCCGGCCGCGCGCCGGCCCCAGGAATAGAACGACCGCACCCCCGGTTTGGGTGGATGGCCCCAGTCCTGGCAGACTGGTACGTCGGCTCCGGTTCACGCTCCCGCATCCCGCTGGCGGCGACCCGGCGCCCTCCCGAAATCTAGGAGACACCTTGAAGCGCGACATCCACCCCGAGTACGTCGAGACGCAGGTCAGCTGCACCTGTGGCGCGTCGTTCACCACCCGCAGCACCATCGAGTCCGGCACCATCCGGGCCGAGGTCTGCTCCGAGTGCCACCCGTTCTACACGGGCAAGCAGAAGATCCTCGACACCGGTGGCCGTGTGGCCCGCTTCGAGGCCCGCTTCGGCAAGGCCGCCGGCTCCAAGAAGTAGCGAGCCCCATTTCGCCGGTCCACGGTCACGCCCTCTCGCGGGGTGTGCCCGGGACCGGCGTTTTTGGTCGCCCGCCCTTTCCTTCACCGCAGTACAGGAGCCCAGAATGTTCGAGGCCGTCGAGGAACTCGTCGTCGAGCACGCCGACCTGGAGAAGACGCTCGCCGACCCGTCGGTCCACGCCGACCAGGCGAACGCGCGCAAGCTGAACAAGCGCTACGCCGAGCTGACCCCGATCGTCGCCACGTACCGCTCCTGGAAGCAGACCGGCGACGACGTGGAGACCGCGCGCGAGTTCGCGGCCGACGACCCCGACTTCGTCGCCGAGGTCAAGGACCTGGAGAAGCAGCGCGCGGAGCTGACCGAGAAGCTGCGGCTGCTGCTCGTCCCGCGCGATCCGAGTGACGACAAGGACGTCATTCTGGAGATCAAGGCGGGCGCCGGCGGTGACGAGTCGGCACTGTTCGCCGGTGACCTGCTGCGCATGTACCTGCGCTACGCCGAGCGCGTCGGCTGGAAGACCGAGATCATCGACGCCACCGAGTCCGAGCTGGGCGGCTACAAGGACGTCCAGGTCGCGGTGAAGGTCCGCGGGCAGTCCGAGCCCGGTCAGGGCGTGTGGGCCCGGCTGAAGTACGAGGGCGGCGTGCACCGCGTGCAGCGGGTGCCGGCCACCGAGTCGCAGGGCCGTATCCACACCTCCGCCGCCGGTGTCCTCGTCACGCCGGAGGCCGAGGAGGTCGACGTCGAGATCAACCCCAACGACCTGCGCATCGACGTGTACCGGTCCTCCGGCCCGGGCGGCCAGTCCGTCAACACCACCGACTCCGCCGTGCGGATCACGCACCTCCCCACCGGTGTCGTCGCCTCCTGTCAGAACGAGAAGAGCCAGCTCCAGAACAAGGAGCAGGCGCTGCGTATCCTGCGCTCCAGGCTGCTCGCGGCGGCGCAGGAGGAGGCCGAGCGGGAGGCCGCCGACGCCCGCCGCAGCCAGGTCCGCACCGTCGACCGCTCCGAGAAGATCCGCACCTACAACTTCGCGGAGAACCGGATCTCCGACCACCGCGTCGGCTTCAAGGCGTACAACCTGGACCAGGTCCTGGACGGCGACCTCGACGCGGTCATCCAGGCCTGCGTCGACGCAGACTCGGCGGCGAAGCTCGCCGCCGCGTAAGACCCGTACGCCCGCACGAGTACGACACGGAGGACTCGCGTGAACCTGCTGCTCGCAGAGGTGGCCCAGGCCACCCAGCGGCTGGCCGACGCCGGCGTGCCCTCGCCGCGCAATGACGCGGAGGAGCTGGCCGCGTTCGTGCACGGCGTGAAGCGCGGCGCCCTCCACTCCGTGAAGGACAGCGACTTCGACGCCCGGTACTGGGAGGTCATCGCCCGGCGCGAGCAGCGCGAGCCGCTCCAGCACATCACCGGGCGGGCGTACTTCCGGTACCTGGAGCTCCAGGTCGGGCCCGGGGTGTTCGTGCCCCGGCCCGAGACGGAGTCCGTGGTCGGCTGGGCCATAGACGCCGTACGCGCCATGGACGTCGTCGAGCCGTGCATCGTCGACCTGTGCACCGGCTCCGGCGCCATCGCGCTGGCCCTCGCCCAGGAGGTGCCGCGCTCCCGCGTCCACGCCGTGGAACTGTCCGAGGACGCCCTGGTGTGGACGCGCAAGAACGTGTCCGGGTCGCGGGTCGACCTGCGCCAGGGTGACGCCCTCGCGGCCTTCCCCGACCTGGACGGCCAGGTCGACCTGGTCATCTCCAACCCGCCGTACATCCCGCTCACCGAATGGGAGTACGTCGCCCCGGAGGCCCGCGACTACGACCCGGAGCTGGCCCTGTTCTCCGGTGAGGACGGACTCGACCTCATCCGGGGCATCGAACGCACCGCGCACCGGCTGCTGCGCCCGGGCGGCGTCGTCGTGATCGAGCACGCCGACACCCAGGGCGGCCAGGTGCCGTGGATCTTCACCGAGGAGCGGGGCTGGGCCGACGCGGCCGACCACCCCGACCTCAACAACCGCCCCCGCTTCGCCACCGCCCGCAAGGCGCTGCCGTGAGCACCCCGCAGACCCCCACCCCGCAGTACGTGTACGAGGAGGCCAGCTAGTTATGGCACGGCGATACGACACCAACGACGCGACCGACCGCGTGACGGGTCTGCGCGAGGCAGCGTCCGCCGTCCGCCGGGGCGAGCTGGTGGTGCTGCCGACCGACACGGTGTACGGGATCGGCGCCGACGCGTTCTCCTCGGAGGCCGTCAGCGACCTGCTCGCCGCCAAGGGCCGGGGCCGGAACATGCCCACTCCCGTCCTCATCGGCTCCCCGAACACCCTGCACGGCCTCGTCACGGACTTCTCGGAGCTGGCCTGGGAACTGGTCGACGCGTTCTGGCCGGGCGCCCTGACGCTCGTCGCCAGGCACCAGCCGTCCCTCCAGTGGGACCTCGGCGACACCCGCGGCACGGTCGCCGTGCGCATGCCGCTGCACCCGGTCGCCATCGAGCTGCTCACCGAGGTCGGTCCGATGGCCGTGTCCTCCGCCAACCTCACCGGTCACCCGGCGCCGGAGAACTGTGACGCCGCCCAGCAGATGCTCGGCGACTCCGTCTCCGTCTACCTCGACGGCGGCCCCACCCCGGGCAACGTGCCGTCGTCCATCGTGGACGTCTCCCGCGAGGTGCCGCTGCTGCTGCGCCAGGGCGCGATCTCCCCGGACGAGCTGCGCAAGGTGGTACCCGATCTCGAGGTGGCGAATTGACGGCCCCTGAAGCGGGGCGTGGCATAGGCGGCGGGGGTTACAGCGCGGAGGAGACGACGACGTTCGGGTTTCCGCGCGACACCTTCCGCATCCTCCATGTCAGCACCGGCAACGTGTGCCGCTCACCCATCACCGAGCGGCTGACCCGCCACTTCGTCGCGGAGCGGCTCGGCGTACTGGGCGGCGGGCTGATCGTGGAGAGCGCGGGCACCTGGGGCCACGAGGGCGCGTCCATGGAGTCCCACGCGGAGACGGTGCTGGCCGAGTTCGGCGCGGACACCTCCGGCTTCGTCGGCCGGGAGCTGCTGGACGAACACGTGATCATGGCAGACCTGGTCCTGACCGCGACCCGCGACCACCGCGCCCAGGTCATCTCCATGGGCCATTCGGCCGGGCTGCGCACCTTCACCCTCAAGGAGTTCACCCGCCTGGTCCGCGCCATAGACCCCACCACGCTGCCGCCGCTGGAGGACGGGGTGGTGGCGCGGGCGCGGGCGTTGGTGCGGGCGGCGGCGGCGCTGCGCGGCTGGCTGCTGGCCCCGACGGCGGAGGCGGACGAGGTCTACGACCCGTACGGCGCCCCCCTGACGTTCTTCCGCTCGATCGGCGACGAGATACGGGACGCCCTGGACCCGGTGGTCACTGCGCTGACGGGAGTACCGGCGCGCGCGTGACGGTCGCGCGTTCGCCGGGGGGCGGGCCTACATTGGGGGTACGTCACCGTCGACCGCCCGGAGTCCGTCATGTCGGTCACCACCGTCCATGAGACCGATGCCCTGCGGCGGCAGGATCCGGCGATGGCCGAGATCCTGCTGGGGGAGCTTCAGCGGCAGTCGACGACGCTCCAGTTGATCGCGGCAGAGAACTACTGCTCGCCGGCGGTGCTGGCCGCTCTCGGCTCGGCGCTCGCCAACAAGTACGCCGAGGGGTATCCCGGCGCCCGGCACCACGGCGGCTGCGAGATCGTCGACGTCGCCGAACGCGCCGCCGTGGACCGGGCCAGGGCCCTGTTCGGCGCCGAGCACGCCAACGTGCAGTCCCACTCCGGCTCCTCGGCCGTGCTGGCGGCCTACGCGGCCCTGCTGCGCCCCGGTGACACCGTGCTCGCCCTCGGCCTGCCCCACGGCGGCCACCTCACCCACGGCTCACCGGCGAACTTCTCCGGCCGCTGGTTCGACTTCGTCGGCTACGGCGTCGACGCCGAGACCGGCCTGATCGACCACGACCAGGTGCGCCACCTGGCCCGCAACCACCGGCCCAAGGCCATCGTGTGCGGCTCCATCGCCTACCCCCGCCACATCGACTACGCCTTCTTCCGCGAGGTCGCCGACGAGGTCGGGGCCTATCTGATCGCCGACGCCGCGCATCCGATCGGGCTGGTCGCCGGCGGGGCGGCGCCGAACCCGGTGCCGTACGCGGACATCGTGTGCGCGACCACCCACAAGGTGCTGCGCGGCCCGCGCGGCGGGATGATCCTGTGCGCTGCCGAGCTGGCCCAGCGCGTGGACCGGGCCGTCTTCCCCTTCACCCAGGGCGGCGCCCAGATGCACACCGTCGCCGCCAAGGCCGTCGCGTTCGGTGAGGCGGCCACGCCGGCGTTCGCCGCGTACGCCCGTCAGGTGGTCGCCAACGCGCGCGTGCTCGCCGGGCACCTGGCCGCGGAGGGGCTGGCCGTCACCACCGGCGGCACGGACACCCACCTGATCACCGCGGACCCGGCCCCGCTCGGCGTGGACGGCCGCACCGCGCGCGGCCGGCTGCTCGCGGCCGGCCTGGTGCTGGACTGCTGCGCGCTGCCGCACGGTGACGACCGCGGGCTGCGCCTGGGTACGGCCGCCGTGACCACGCAGGGCATGGGCGAGGCGGAGATGGTGCGGATCGCGGCGCTGCTGGCGGCTGTGCTGCGCGGCGGTACGGAGCCGGCCGCGGCCCGGGAGGAGGTGCGCGCACTCACCGGTGAGTTCCCGCCGTATCCCGGCTGACCGGGGGCCGGTACCGTCCCGTACATCCCGGTGTGGACCCCTGTGGACCGTGGCGCACAGCCACCCGTGCAACCATCGCCGCTACCCGGCAGTCCTCATCCATGCGCCCGCGACGCTAGGGTGTGAGGCTGAGATGGCCAGTGAGACTAGTGGGGAAGCCCGTGCGTGAATACCTGCTGACGCTCTGCATCACGGCCGCGGTGACGTATCTGCTGACAGGGCCGGTACGGAAGTTCGCGATCGTGGCCGGGGCGATGCCGGAGATCCGGGCCCGTGACGTGCACCGGGAACCCACTCCGCGGCTCGGCGGTATCGCCATGTTCTTCGGCCTGTGCGCGGGTCTGCTGGTCGCGGACCACCTGACCAACCTCAACGAGGTCTTCGCCAAGTCCAACGAGCCCCGGGCGCTGCTCTCCGGTGCCGCCCTGATCTGGCTGATCGGCGTCCTGGACGACAAGTTCGAGATCGACGCGCTGATCAAGCTGGGCGGTCAGATGATCGCCGCGGGCGTGATGGTCATGCAGGGGCTGACGATCCTGTGGCTGCCCATCCCGGGTGTCGGCAACGTCGCCCTGACCCAGTGGCAGGGCACGCTCCTGACGGTCGCGCTGGTCGTGATCACGATCAACGCGGTGAACTTCGTGGACGGCCTGGACGGTCTCGCGGCCGGCATGGTGTGCATCGCGGCGGCGGCGTTCTTCCTGTACGCCTACCGGATCTGGTACTCGTACGGCATCGAGTCCGCGGCGCCGGCGACCCTCTTCGCGGCGATCCTGATGGGTATGTGCCTGGGCTTCCTGCCGCACAACATGCATCCGGCGCGGATCTTCATGGGCGACTCGGGCTCGATGCTGATCGGCCTGGTGCTGTCGGCGGGCGCGATCTCGATCACCGGCCAGGTCGACCCGGACGCGCTCGCGCTCTTCACCGGCTCGGAGAAGGCGGCGGTCCACCAGACGGTCCCGGTCTACATCCCGCTGCTGCTGCCGCTGACGATCATCGCCGTACCCGCCGCGGACCTGGTCCTGGCGATCGTCCGCCGCACCTGGCGCGGTCAGTCGCCGTTCGCCGCCGACCGCGGCCATTTGCACCACCGCCTGCTGGAGATCGGCCACTCGCACAGCCGGGCCGTGCTGATCATGTACTTCTGGTCGGGGCTGATCGGCTTCGGGGCGCTGGCGTACTCCGTCAACTCGGCGTCGATGTGGATCGTGCTGGGTGTGGTGTTCCTCAGCGCGGTGGGTCTGGCGCTGCTGCTGCTCCCGCGCTTCAGGCCGCGGGCCCCGCGTTGGGCCGAGCGGTTCCTGCCGCCGCGCTACCGCCGTCGGCCGGTACCGCAGGTGCCCGATGCCGGTGTGCCGGCGGGCGGCGTGGTGCGCGAGTGCCACGGGGCCACCGCGCTCCGCGAACAGGAGCTGGTGCCGGACCGGGGGCGCGCGGCCGACGGGCAGTAGCCCGCCACGCTCGGACCGGCTGCCCGTCGCCGGGACACCGGGACGTTCCCTACGCGTCCGGCTGCTCGGGGAGCCAGCCGATCTGGACCGCCTTGGCTCCGGCCTGGAAGCGGCTGCGGGCGCCCAGTCTGGTCATCAGGGTGTTGGCGATCCGGCGCGCGGTCCGGGGCGAGACGCCGAGCCGCTTGGCGATCGTCTCGTCGGTGTGACCCTGGTAGAGGAACGCCAGGGCCTGGCTCTCCTGAGGGGTGAGCCCACGCATGTCGGGCTTGGGCGCGGCACTCAGCGGGGTCGCGGTGGCCCAGACGGTCTCGAAGAGGGCGCACAGCGCTGCCAGCGTGCCCTCACCGGTGATGACCACGGCTCCGTCGCCGGAACTCTCGGCGTTGGCGGAGATCACCGCGCACTCGCGGTCGGTGATGATCATGCGTACCGGCAGGGAGGGGGCCGTACGCACCTTTCCGCCGCGTTCGGCGAGCCATTCGGCGTAGGCCTGGGTGTGGGGGCTGTTGCGCACGCTGTCCAGATAGACGGTGCGCATCCTCACCCCGCGGTCGAGCAGCAGCTCGTCCAGGGGCTGCGCCGCGCGCAGGCTCGCCTCCGAGTGGGCGCCGTTCGGCGCGAAGCACAGGACCTCGTCGCGGACCTTGCGTGTCATCGTCGCTAGCTGTTCCCGCACGGCCTCGACGCCGGACAGGATATTGCCGTTGACGGCGGCCGCCTGCAGGCGCATGTCCGCGTACTGGGCCATGAGCTCCGCCGCCGCCGCTCTGGACGCCTCGACCCTCGATTGGTGAACCGCCAATTCCGCTTGCTGTCTCGCCAGCAGAATCTCCAGTCCGAGATCCGGGGACACCACCCGCGGACTTTCTGATTCCGCATTCTGCGGGTGGATCAGCGCAAGTTCGCTCAGCGCGTCGAGGCTGTCGCGGATTTCCTGCTCCGGCAGGCCGGTCAGCCGGGTGAGAGATGCGATTCCCGCCTCTGGATTGGCAAGCATGCACCTATACACTGCTTCAGCCGCGGTGTCCAGGCCCAGCAGCTCCAGCATCGGCGAATCTCCTCGAGGTATCGGCGGCTGTGGCTGATCATGACACGATAAGGGCGCGTTGCGGTAGCCAATTGATGGCCGCTTTGTTCCATGGCCCAAAGCGGCGAACCCGCAGGCTTGTTCAGTCAGCCGGACACTCGAAATAGTCGGGACATGCATCTCATTCATGTTCAAATGCGCGCCTCTCGTCCGCTGGGGATTCCCGACGGTCTCACCGACTGGCTCCTGGCCGCGAGCCGGCCGGACGACGCCCTCGAGCACGTCAGTGTCCATGCCCTGGCCGACGGAACCCTCACCCTGGGCCTCTTCCACGCCGTGGCCGGGCTGCGCGACGCCGAGCGCAGTGCTCTGCGCCTCGCGCTGCAGGTGGTGAACGCCGGGCCGCTGCGGGGCTGCCGGCTGCAGTCCTGTGGCGGAGTGCTCATCCCGCGGTACCACGACGCGCTCATGGACGGGTCCGAGGGCGGCGACGCCTCCCCGGCCTGAGGCGCTCCGTCTTGGGTGTGTACGCGTCATGAATGGCCCGTCCCGCGGGGGATGCATTCGGTGGCCTGCTGGACGGAACCGGACGGGGACGCTTCCGTCCAGCGGTAAAGCCTTCAACTACGGCGGGCGACGCGCGAGGGTGAAGTCACGTCAGCAAAGACGTGAGCCGGCAGACAGCCGGAGCTTCATTCAGGGGGATTTCATGAACCGCGCCGTGCGCCGCCTTGTGACCGTTTCCGCTGTGCTTTTCGCCCTCCTTGGTGCCGGGGCCGCCACCGCTTCCGCGGATGAGGAGGTGTCGCCGACCGCCGTGGTCCACGCGGTCACGGGAACGACGCTTCCGGTCGACCCGAACGAATCCATGGTGTGGGACTGACGGCAGGAATCATGCATTCCGCTCAGCCCGGGTCGCCGGTCCGCACAGTACCCGGCCCACTCGGGTTGCCCGACGAAACAGGAAGGGGGCCGGAAAGGTCATGCCGCCGATCACACACCGAGATATAGCCACCATCGTCCGGACCGCGCGCGTCCGGCGGGGAGTCAGCCAGCGGGCGGTCGCCGAGAGATCGGGGCTCAGTCTGCGCACGCTCCGCGAGATCGAACAGGGCCGCGTGCGCGCACCCCGGGCCAGCTCCCTGCAGCGGCTCGCCGAAGTCCTCGACGAGCCCGTGCTGTGTCCCGACCCCGGGCCGGCCGAGTCCGGCCCGGCCGCGCACGCCGCCCAGGAGCCGCTCGCCCTGCAGATCCTCGGCAGGCTCGCGGTACGCAGGGGACCGGCCGAGGTGACCGCGGGCACGCCGAAGCAGCAGAGCCTGCTGGGCCTGCTGGCGCTGCGCGCGAACCAGCCGGTCGACCGCGACGAGATCACCAACGTCCTGTGGGGCGACGACATACCCGACTCCTTCGGACAGCTAATCCACACGTACGTCTACCGGATACGCCAGCTTCTGGGGACGCATGCGGGCGGCGAGGCCACTCCCGCCCTGCTCGTGCGCCGCTCCAGCGGCTACGAACTGATCGTCTCCCAGGAGACCCACCTGGACCTGCTGTGGTTCCGCCGGTGCGTCCGGCTCGCCGGGCAGGCCCGCGAGGCGGAGCAGCCGGAGCGTGAGACCGCCCTGCTCGAAGAGGCCCTGACCCTGTGGCGCGGACTCGTGCTGGAGGGCATGGGGGCCGGGCTGACGGACCACCCCGTCGCCGCGGAGGCCCTCCACCAGCGCGTCACGTCAGCGCTGCGGCTCGCCGACCTCGTGCTGCCGCGGGGGCGGTACGAGGACGTCATCGACCACCTGGGGCCCATCGCCCGGGACAACCCCGTCCACGAGGGGGTGCACGCACGGCTCGTCACCGCGCTGGCCGGTTCGGGCCAGCGGGCCACCGCGCTGGAGGTGTTCGCCGCGGTCGACCGGCGGCTGCGCAACGACAGCGGCATCGGCGCGGGAGACGAACTGCGCCGGGCCCAGTCGGCCATCCTGCGCACGGACGAGGAGGCGGCGCCGCGTCCCGCAGCCCGCCGCCCGGCGGGTGAGCCGGTGCGCCCCTTCCAGATGCCGCCCGGCATCCGTGACTATGTGGACCGGCCGGAACAGCAGCGGATCCTGCACCACCTGACCGGGCGCGGTCCGCAGGTCGCCTTCGGCGCCGCGCCCATCGCCGCGCTGTACGGACCGGTCGGCGTGGGCAAGTCCATCCTGGCCGCCCGGGTGGCGGCCTCCTCCCGGCCCACGTTCCGCGACGGCGTGCTGCACGGGGAACTGGACTCGGCCGCCCCCGGCGAGGTGCGGCTGCTGCTGGGACGCTTCCTGACCGCGCTGGGCGTGCCCGGCGAGGCCCTGCCGGAGTCGCTGCCCGCCCGCACCTCGCTCTACCGGAATCTGCTGGCCAAGCGGCAGTTGCTGGTCGTCCTCGACGGCGCGCCCGGTGAGCAGGCCGTCCGGCCGTTCGTGCCGGGCGGGGTCAGCAGCGCGCTGCTGGTGTGCAGCCGGGAGCCGCTGTCCGGGCTGGAGGGCGCCCGGCACTTCCGGATCACCCCGTTCGACGCCGACCAGGCGGCTGCGCTGCTGGCGTCCGTGACCGGGGAGGGCAGGGTGCGCGCCGAGCGTGGTGCGGCCGACCGCATCACCGCGCTGTGCGGCGGGCTGCCGCTGGCGGTGCGGGTCGCCGGTATGCGGCTGGCGGCGCGTCCGCACTGGCCGCTGTCCCGGCTGGCGGAGCGCCTGGAGGACCCGCGTCAGCGGCTCGACGAACTGGTCATGGGCGACCTGGACGTGGCCGGGCGGATCACCCGCGCCCTGCCGGAGACCGGGAGCACACTGGGTGACGCCGTGTCGCGGCTGGTCAGCAGCGCCGCGTCGTTCACCATCGCCGCCACCGCCGGGCTGCTCGGCTGCTCCCCCCGCGAGGCGGAGGACGTCCTTGAGGCCCTGGTGGACCGTCAGGTCCTGGAGGGGCCGGCGCGCTCCGGCGGGGAGTACGCTTTCCTGCCCCTGACCCGGCTGGCCGCACAGCGCAGGGAGTAGGGCCGGAAGAGCGACAGCGGGCGGCACGGGCATCGGGCGAGCCGTCACCGGCTCAGCCGCACAGCTCCTTCACCCGGGCCACCAGGTCCGCCTCGGTCTGCCACTCGCCGGCGACCGGGGCGACCTCCAGGTGGGTCACGCCGGCCTCGCGGTAGGCGGCGATGCGGTCCTTCACGTACGACTCGGGGCCGCACAGCGTGGTGGCCTCCAGCAGGGCCGCCGGCACGGCCGCGGCGGCCGCCCCGCGCTCACCGCGCAGGAACAGCGACTGGATCGCCGCGGCCTCGCGGGCGAAGCCGTAGCGGCAGACGAGGTCGTAGTAGAAGTTGTGGCCGGGCGCTCCCATGCCGCCGATGAACAGCGCCAGCCGGTCCCGCGCCCGCTCACGGTGCCGGGCCGCGTCGGCACCGAGGGCCAGGACACCGCCTGCGGAGACCATCAGCGGTGCCCGGCCGGGATCGCGGGCCGCGCCACCGGCCCTGAGGTCCTCGCCCCAGACGCGGTCGCACCACTCCGGCACGAAGAACATGGGCAGCCACCCGTCGGCTGTCTCGGCCGTCATCCGCACATTGCGCGGACCGAGGGCGGCCACCCACACCGGCACCTCCGGCCGCACCGGCGGCGTGAGCAGCCGCATCGGCGTACCCAGCCCGGTCGCGCCGGAGGCGCCGGCGGGCAGCGGGAGCCGGACCGTCGAGCCGTCGTACGCGACCGGTTCGCCGCGCCGCCAGAAGGCGCGCATCACCTCGATGGTCTCCCGGGTACGGGCCACGGGGGACCGGTAGGGCACACCGTGCATCCCCTCCACGACCTGCGGGCCGGAGGCGCCCAGGCCGAGATGGGCGCGGCCCCCGGAGAGGGCGTCGACCCCGGCGGCCGTCATCGCCAGCAGGGCGGGCGTACGGGTGTAGACCGACAGGATTCCCGAACCGATCTCCACCCGGCTGGTGCGGGCGGCGATCGCGCCCATGAAGCTGGGCGCGTCGAAGCCGTACGCCTCGGGCACCCAGATCAGGTCGAGGCCGGCCCGTTCCAGCGCGGTGACGTCACGGGCCGCCCGGACGATGTCGCCGTCGTAGCGTAGCTGCATCGAGATCTTCATGCTGTCCTCGCGTCCTAGTGGGGCTCGTGGGGCCGCGGTCAGCCGCGGGCCGCGGCGACGGGGCGGGTCGTCAGGGGCCGCAGCAGGCCGGCCACGGCCAGTTCCCGGACCCGGAAGCGCTGGACCTTCCCCGAGGAGGTGAGCGGAAGGTCCCCGGCGAGGTACAGGGCGGCGGGCACCATGTGCGGCGGCAGGCGCCGCGCGCACTCGGCGAGCACCCGGCCGGCGTCGGGATCCGGCCCGTCCGCGGCGGGTTGCAGGACGGCGGCCACGACCTCGCCGTACTTCTCGTCCGGGACGCCGACGACGACGGCGTCCCGGACCTCCGGCACCGTGCACAGCAGTTCCTCGATGGCGGCGGGCGAGATGTTCTCGCCGCCCCGGATGATCAGGTCGTCGAGGCGCCCGGCGACCCGCAGCGTGCCGTCCGCGCCCATCGAGCCGAGGTCCCCGGTGTGCAGCCAGCCGTCCGCGTCGACCTTGCGGGCGGTGGCCTCCTCGTCGCCGTGGTAGCCGAGCATCCGCTGGTACCCGCGGGCGCAGATCTCGCCCTGGACTCCGAGCGGCTGTACCTCCCCGGTGCCGGGGTCGACGATCCGCACCTCGGCGTGCGGCAGCGGCCGGCCCACCGTGGTGGTCTTCAGCTCGGCGGAGTCCTCCGGCCGGGTCAGGGTCAGCACGGAGGCCAGCTCCGTCTGCCCGTACAGGTTGAAGACGGTCGTGGAGAACAACTCCTCCGTCTCGCGGATGAGCTGGGCACGCACCGGTGCGGCACCGGTGAGCACCGCGGAGAGCACCGGCCGCGGTTCCCGGCCGGCGGCCACCTCGCACAGTGCCGTCAGCACCGTCGGCACGCTGGTGAGCAGGGCGCCCGGCCGCTCCCGCAACACCTCCAGCAGGGCCAGCGGGTGGAAGCGCTCCAGCAGGACGAACGTCCCGCCGCTCCACAGCGGTCCCAGGGTGGAGATGACGCAGCCCGCGGTGTGGAACATCGGCAGCGGGGAGACCACGGTGACGCCGCGCGCGACACCGAGCCCCTCGAAGGTGAGACGGGCGACGTTGACCACCGCGCGGTGGGACAGCAGGACCGCCTTGGGCGTCCCCGTGGTCCCCGAGGTGAACTGCAACTGGGCCGGGACCGCGCGGACCTCCTCGTCCGACGGCAGCGGACCGCTCGCCCGGAGTGTGTCCCAGGCCCCGAAGGGCACGATGTGGCGCAGGCCGGGCAGCCGCGGGGCGACCTCGCGGACGACCGCGGCCATGTCGTGGTCGCGGCTGCGCTCGGCGTGCACCAGCAGTACGGCGCCGGAGGCCCGGAGCGCGTGCTCCAGACCGTCGGGGCGCAGCGCCGGGTTCAGCGTCACCAGGGTGACGCCGGCCAGCGCCGCGGCGTAGGCGAACACCGGCCAGCGGGCCACGTTCGGTGCCCAGACGGCCACCTTGTCGCCGACGTCCACGCGCTGCAGCAGGCCGGCCGCGACGGACTCCGCCTCCGCGAGCAGTTCGCGGTAGGTCCACTGCTGCCGGGGCCCGCCGCCGTCGGGCACGCTCACCAGGGCGACGGTGTCCGGATGGGCGGCCACCGCCTCACGCAGCAGTGCGCCGACGGACCGGTCGAAGAGGGGGACGGAGCGGTCCGCGGACCAGGACGACACTGCGGGTCCGGAGGGCATGAACGGGCTCCTTTTTGGGAGGGCGGCACATTCGGCCGGTGACGGCACACATTCTCGGAAAACATTCGGCTCCGGGGGCGGCCCATCGGAAAGGGGCAGGAAAACATCCAGGCTCGCTCCAGTTCCGCATTTGTCCCGCTGTATACGGTGCACCGACCGGCGGATTTCTCACCGGCGTACTCGGAACCTGCTTGGGGGTTTTCATGACACGGAATCTGACGGGCGGCTGGCCCGGATTGTCGGGCCTGCGGGTCCTGGACCTGTCACGGCTGCTCCCCGGGGGATTCGCGACGTCGATGATGGCCGACCTGGGCGCGGACGTCGTCAAGGTCGAGGACCCGCACCGGGGGGACTACGGGCGGCTCGTGGACCCGGACGCCTTCGCCGCGCTCAACCGCAACAAGCGCTCGGTCGTGCTCGACCTGCGCACGGAGGAGGGGCGCGCGGACCTGCTGCGGCTGGTCGGCGACAGCGACGTCGTCGTGGAGAGCCACCGGCCCGGCGTGCTGGCGGCCTCGGGTCTGGGGTACGACCGGATGCGGGCCGCCAACCCCCGCATCGTGCTCTGCTCGATCACCGGTTACGGGCAGACCGGGCCGTACGCGCAGCGGCCGGGCCACGACCTCAACTTCCTCGCCCTGTCGGGCTTCTTCGCCGTACCGCATCGCACGACGGGCCGGGCGGACCGGGTGGGCGTGCGGGTGGCGGACCTGGCCGGCGCCATGTACGCGGCGTACGCCACCGTCGTCGCCGCTTTCGCGGCCCGCGACACGGGCGAGGGCCAGCACCTCGACGTCTCCCTGCACGAGGCGGCAGCGGCCTGGTGCGGACCGTTCGCGCTGCCGTTGCTCGAACGGGCGGAGCCGGTGGACAGCCCACTGGTCACCGGGGACAACGACGTCTTCACGGTCGCCGACGGCCGCCGGATCGCCCTCGCCACCTTCGAGGACAAGTTCTGGGTGACCTTCCGGCGCGCCCTGGCACCGCATTTCCCCGCCCTGGACGACGACTCCTACGACCGGCGCCCTGCCCGCACCCGGGCCAAGCACGAGGTGGCGAAGCTGCTGGCCGACGTGTTCGCACAGCGCGACTTCGCCTGGTGGACCTCGGTCCTGTCCGGTCTGGACATCCCGTGGGCACCGGTGTACGAGTCCGCCGAGGAACTGCTGACGGACCCGCACACGGCCGAGCGGGACCTGGTGGGCACGCTGCCGGGCTCCGCCGCCGACCGGCCGCGCCGCCAGGTGCGGTTCCCGGTGCGGTTCGGCGCGGGGCTGGACTCGCTGCGCGCGGCGGCCCCGGCGCACGGGGAGCACACGGCCGAGGTGCTGGCCCGGCCTGGTGAGCCGTCCGGCGGGCGGTGAGCGGACGAGGGGGGCCGGTGCCCGCCCACGCGGGAGGGGCACCGGCCCGTCGGCGTCAGTGCGGCAGCGCCAGACCGAGGCCCAGCGCGACCGCCCGGTCGCGGACCGCCGCGGCCACGGCGATGTCGTGCACGCCCATGCCGAACGGGTTGACCACCACCCGGTCCGCGGCACCGACCGTCCCCGTGAACGCACCCGACACCAGCGCCGGCAGGGTGGCGTCGACGCTCCGGCCGCCGTGCGGGGCCGGCTCTCCCGGGCCGGCGATCCGGCCGGACCGGGCGAGCTTCCCGAGCAGCCGGTGTTCGTCCTCGGCGACCAGCTTCCAGTCGTCGACGAACAGCGCGTCGCAGCCCAGCAGCAGGCTCTCCGCGGCGTCGTCGAGCGAGACGTTGACGAACAGCGCGCCCTCGGGCAGCCAGTCCAGCTCGACGTACGGCTCGGTCGTCGTCGTCACCGCCACGACCAGCCGCGCCCGGCCGGCGGCCTCCTGTGCGTCCGCGGCGACGGTGACGCTCAGCCGCGGTGCCGACGAGCCGAGTGCGGCGGCCAGCCGGTGCGCGCGGTCCGGGTCCTGGTCGTACAGGACGACCTCGGACAGCGCCGGGCAGGTCCGCAGGAGCAGTTCCAGGTGCACCTGAGCCTGCCGGCCGCAGCCGAGGAAGGCCGCCTCGGTGACCTCCGCGGGATCCCGCAGGGCGCGCACCGCGGCCAGCGACACGCCCGCGGTGCGCAGGGCGCTGATCAGGCCGCCCTCCATCACCCAGGTGGGCCGGGCGGTCTCCGGGTCGTTGAGGACGACCAGTCCGGCGGCGCGGGGCAGGCCGAGGCGGTGGTTGCCCAGCGACGCGTTGATGATCTTGCAGCCGTAGGCGTCGCCGGACCAGCCGGGCAGGATCAGGCTGCGGGCGGCGGCACCGGCGGGCGTCGTCCAGCGCAGCGCCGCCTCGGGCGTCAGCCCGGCCGCCCGGCGGTGCACGGCCCGCAGGGTGTCCGCGACGATGTCGACGACCGGCAGGCCGGCGCAGACGGTGGCCACGTCCGCGCTGCCGAGATAGGTGATCGGGGGCGTGGGGGAGTCGGTCATGGCAGGGGTGTCTCCTGTGCGTGGGGGGTGCCGGCGCGGGCCCGGCCCAGGGCGTCGAGGGCCGTGGCGACGTCCGGCGACGCGGTCGTCCCCACCCGTGCCGCGGTCTCGGTCAGGGGGTACTTCTCGCCGCTGTCCGGGCACACGCAGGCCACCTCGCGCAGCGCGGGGTCCGCCGCGGCCCGGACGACCGCGGCCAGCACGGCGGCCCCCGCGCTCCCGCCCAGCGACAGTCCGGTGGCCCGCTGCAGCAGCACACAGGCCGCCGCGGCGTCCTCGTCACGCACCCGGACGACGTCGTCGACGTGGTGCGGGCGCACGAAGCCGGACGGGCGGCCGGAGCCGAATCCGGCGAGTTTGCACGGCCGTTCCGCCACCGGGCCGCCCAGCGCGGCCGAGCCCACGGCGTCGACGGCGATCACACGAGCGGTGGGCAGGTGGTCCCGGAAGAACTGGGCGACCCCGGCGAGCGTGCCACCGGTGGAGACCGCCACGGCGACCGCGTCGTACGAGCCGTTCGGCGCCTGACGCACCAGCTCGGCTGCGGTCCGGCTCTCGTGCACGCCGGGGTTGGCGGCGCTGTGGTACTGGTCCGTCCACACGGCGGTGGGGTCCCGGCGCAGCAGGTCATCGACCACCCGCAGCCGGGCGTCGAGCGTCCGACCGCCGGGCACGTCCGGTACGACGACGACGTCGGCGCCCAGCTCCCGCATGCGGGCGACGCTGCCGTGCGGGGTGCTCGGCTCGACGACCAGGGTGCAGGCGTAGCCCCGCGCCGCGCACAGACCGGCGAGCGCTACGCCGAGATTGCCGGAAGTGGACTCCACCACCCGGTTCCCCGGGCCCAGCCGCCCGGTCGCCTCCAGGGCGTCCAGCAGTGCCTCCGCCGTGCGGGCCTTGATCGAGCCGAAGGGGTTGTCCCACTCCAGCTTCAGCCACAGGCGCAGCGAGCCTCCCCGTACGGGCACGCGGACCGGCACCAGGGGTGTGCCGCCGATCCGGCCCGGCGGGCGCTCCACGGCCGCCGGGGCGTTGAACGAGGTCATGAGTGATCGTTTCCTGCCGTCGTGAGCGGCTCGGTCCGTGAGTCCGCGGTCTGCCGGGTGACGTGATCGGGGCCGATGTCGCCGATGCGGTAGCCGTGGGGATAGCCCGGATAGGTCCGGGCGGTCGGCCGGGTCATCAGCCGCGCCATCAGGGCCGGCGCCAGCCGTTCGGCCGCCGCGTGCCCGCGCAGCCCCAGGGTGTTCAGGCCGCGCGCCCGCCACGTCGGCTCCGGCATGCCGAGAGCCTGCCGCGCCGGCGTGTCCAGGCGGCAGGGCAGGGTGGCGGCCACCGCGTCGCTCACCGGACGCGGATACCAGGAGGCGTACAGGCGGAGGATGTGACCACCGACGCGTCGGTTGCTCGCCGCCGGGTGGAAGTGCTCCTTCTCGTACTCCCGGTTGAACCGCTCGAAGGCGTCGACGTCGGTGGGCAGGTCGCGGATGTTCATCCGCCGGCCCACTTCCGTGTAGAAGTAGAACGCCGCCAGCCGCTCGGTCTCGCTGACCGGGCGCCACGCCCAGCGGTCGATCCACCGGATCGGCTCGAAGACGAAGGTGGACAGCACGTAGAGCATGTCGTCGTTGTCGATGGAGAAGCGGCGGTGTGCCTGGTTGATCTGCCGAAGGGCCTGCCGGCCGCGCTCGGAGTCGTATCCGCCCCGGACCATCTCCCCCAGCAGAATGCGTGTGTCGTCGTACCGCTTCTGCGCGCGCAGCGCGAATTCACCGCTGCCGTCCAGCATTCCGGAGATGCTGGGCACGCAGCAGGTGCGCCAGATGGCCACCTCCAATCCCCGGCCGTAGTCCCAGGGGAATTCGCGGTCGGAGGATATTCGGTGGATGGTTTCGTGGTCGGTCTTCGGGTCGAGCCCTTGCAGGTGTTTCAGGGTCGCGTACCGGTCTCGCATTCACGTACCTCGATCGTGAGTGATCGGCATGGGTCGGGCCGCTACAGCGGGGTCGAGCCGGTGGCCGAGACCACCTCGGGCCGTGTCGGGTCGAACCGGCCGGTCTCGTAGCGCCACTGGAGCTGGCCGCTGAGCCAGCTACGCAGGCCCTCGATGTGGTGACTCAGCGACGCCCGCCCGGCGGGGGACAGATCGGCCGCCAGGACGGGGCCCGGGAAGGACCGGCTCAGCTCGGTGAACCGGTCGAAGCGCTCCTGGACCATCGCGCCGACCGCGTCGACCGAGGTCTGCAGGTCGCAGCCGTGCTCGTGCCGGTGGACCAGCACGAGGTTGTGCGGGTCGCCGAGCAGCGCCTCCTTCTCGCAGGAGAAGAGGTCGTTGGTCCACAGGTCGGCGTCGGAGAGCGCCTGGTTCATCTCGGTGAACTCGGGCAGCCGGTAGATCTCCTCGGGCACCTCGGCGTGCGTGGTCACCTCGATCAGGTCCAGGTACGGCATCAGGGCCCGGCCCCGGTGGTCGATGTACTCGGCGACGCTCGGCACCCGGCCGGTCAGCCGGTTCCGGGCCTCCCACACGCAGGTGTCGAAGAACGCCCCGATGTGCCCGGCGAACCGGGCGCGCCAGGTGGCGGACGTGTACGGCGCGGTGCGCCGCCACAGATCCGCGTAGGCCGGGCGGAACACCCGGCTGAGGGAGGCCTCCACCGGGGCGGGTGGCCGCTCGGGCACGGTGCCGTCGGCCGGGAGCCAGCCGAGGACCTCGTCGCACACCCGGCGCAGCCGGTCGGGATCCTGGCCCAGTTGGGTCTCGTCGAACTGGTCGTCCAGGACGAGCATGCAGCTGATCCAGTCGGTCACCAGGGCGAGTTCCCTCTCCCCGGAGTCGGGATAGGCCCGGGACATCAGCGTCCCGAGCAGCGACCGCGCGTGGTGGTCGCGGGAGGCCTGGTCGGGGACCAGGCCGAAGCGGTCGACGAAGGCACGGGTGCTCTGCTCGACGCTGTCGGTGAACGGGCTGATCCGTGCGGGGAAGTCGGAACGGAGGGGCGGCATGCTGAGGGTCATCTGGCATCCGTGGTGGTCGTCGTTGTCGTGTGCCGCCTCGGCTTCGCCTTCGGCGGGGTCGGTCTCCCGCCCGCACCGCCCGTGCGGGGGGCGGTTCAGGCCGGCAACTGGAGGGACTTGGTGTCCTGGAACTCGCGGATGCCGTGTGCGCCCAGCTCGCGGCCGACGCCGGACATGCCGTAACCGCCGAAGGGGGCCGCCGGGTTGAAGGCCGCGTCGTTGATGTCGACCTGGCCGGCGCGCAGCCGGCGGGCGACGGCCGTGGCCCGGTCCGGGTCGGCGGACCAGACGGTCGCCGCCAGTCCGTAGGGCGTGGAGTTCGCCAGGCGCACGGCGTCCGCCTCGTCGTCGAAGGGCAGGACGACGAGGACGGGCCCGAAGACCTCCTCCTGGGCGAGCGGGGCGTCGGCCGGTACGCCGGTCCACGCGCCGGCCGCCACGTAGTGGCCCCGGGCGGGGACCTCGTCCTGTGGCGAGCCGGCCACCCGGCGGGCACCGCCGGCCTCGGCGGCGCGCACGTGCTCCAGGACCCGGTCCCGCTGGGCCCGCGAGACCAGCGGACCGAGCCGGCAGCCGGGGTCGGCCGGGTCGCCCGGCACGTACCCGGCCAGGACCGACCGCACCACGTCCACCGCCTCGTCCGTCCGGGACCGCGGGACGAGCAGCCTGCTGCGGGCGGAGCAGGTCTGCCCGGCGTTGTGCAGGGCGGAGCGCACCCCGTCGGTGACGGCCGTGGCGAGGTCGGCGTCCGGCAGCACCACCGTGGCCGACTTGCCGCCCAGCTCCAGGCAGACCCGCTTGACGCCGCCGCCCGCGACCGAGCCGACCTCCCGGCCCGCGCGCAGCGACCCGGTGAAGGACACCACGTCGACGCCGGCGTCGGCGGCCAGCGCGCGGCCGGCCTCCGTGCCGCGGCCCGGCACCAGGTTGAACACGCCGGGCGGCAGGCCCAGGCCGTCGATCAGGGTGGTGAGGAAATAGGCGGAAAGCGGGGCGAGTTCACTGGGCTTGAGCACCACTGTGCACCCGGCGGCCAGCGCGGCCCCCACCTTGGCGATCACCTGGTGCAGCGGATAGTTCCACGGCGTGATCGCGCCCACCACCCCGGCCGGCTCCCGCACGACCAGTGAGTGCCCGACGCGTTCCTCGCCCGGGTCCGCCGTCAGCGCCTCGGCGAAGCCCTCCAGCACCTTCAGGGGCAGGCCCGCCTGCACGCGCCGCGAGAAGGTGAGAGGGGAGCCCATCTCCCGGGTGATCAGCCGGGCCATGTCCTCGTGGTGCTCGGCGAGGGCGTCGCGCAGCGCCAGCAGCACCCCGGCGCGGGCGGCCGGGTCCGTCGCGGCCCAGCCGGCACCCGCCGCACCGGCCGCGGCCACGGCACGCCGAACGTCCGCCGCACCGCACGCCGGCACCCGGCCGATCTCCGTTTCGGTGGCCGGATTCTCGACCGGCAGCGTCTCCCGGGTCTCCGGAGCGGTCCAACGCCCGTTCAGATAAACCGAGCCAAGTGGCAGTGAATCCATGTCTGGCGAAAAAACCCTTCATGCGTCGGGGCGAGCATCAGGCATGTCAAACCCTCGCCCAACCGACGCACAGAGGACTGGAGGCAACCTGAATGGGCAACTGCCTCCGGGCCGGCTTCCCCGGCCATCCGAAGAATTTTGTGGCTAGGGTGTCGAACCGTATTTGGCCGGTCGTGTTCGTCTTCCGATGGAGAGGCCATCAGTGTCCCTGGCACCCATTCGCCCACCGCGTGGCGACAGCGCGTGGATCAAGAGATACCGACCGCTGGAGTCACCTTCTCTGCGGCTGTTCTGCCTGCCGTACGCGGGTGGCAACGCCGGCGCGTTCCACCGGTGGGCGCACGCCCCGACGGCGGGCGTCGAGATGGTCGCCGTGCAGTACCCGGGGCGCCAGGACCGCCTGGCGGAGGAGTGCCTCCAGGACATGGAGTCCCTCGCCGACGGTGTCGCCGCGGCCCTGCTGCCGCTGCTCGACCGGCCCTTCGCCCTCTTCGGGCACAGCATGGGCGCGTCGGTCGCCTACGAGGTGGCGCTGCGGCTGGAACGACGGTACCGGGCCAGGCCACGGCGGGTGTTCGTGTCCGGTGCCGCCTCCCCGCTGTCCCCGCCGCGCCACACGGACGTACACCTCGCAAGCGACGAGGCGATGGTGGAGTGGTTCGGTGAACTCGGCGCGATGGACGAGGCGGTGCTGGCGGACCCCGAACTGCGTCCGCTGGTGCTCCCCGCGATGCGTGCGGATCTGCGGCTCGTCGAGACCTACCGGCCCCTGCCGGGCCGCACGATGACCGCTCCGGTCACCGCGTACGTCGGTGACGCCGACCCCGGAGTCGACCCGGACGACGCCCGCGCCTGGCGGGACCTGACCTCCGCGGAGTTCTCGTTCCGTGTCTTTCCCGGGGGGCATTTCTATCTGTCGGACCACGAAGACGCACTTCTGGCCGACATCACCGAACGGCTGGGAGGAGACTGCAAGTGATCGGTCACGACGACGAGGTGGCCCGCCGCGTCCGGGAAATCATGGTCGAGGTACTGGATCTGGGGCTGAGTCCCACGGAAATACGTGACGACATCTCGCTCTATTCGCCGGTGATCCGTCTCGACTCACTCAACCTACTGCACCTCCTGATGGCGGTCGAAGAGGAATTCGGCGGTCACATCGAGGACGAGGACATCATGGAAGCCGACCTGGAGAACGTCGGCGACCTCCTCACGCTGATCGGCCGGAACGTGCCGGCGGCCGCGACCCGGGACGGCGCCGCATGAAGGTGACCCGCAACCAGGTCCTGCTGCACGAGGACGACGTCCCCACCCACTGGTACAACATCCTGGCCGACCTGGACGTGCCGTCGGCCGACGTCCGCCGGGCCCGCCCGCGCACCGAACCCACCGACGGCACCGCCCCGGAGCGGGGCGCCGGGGCGGGGCTCGCCCCCAACCTCCCGCTGTCGATGTACCGGGCCAGCGTCGGCCGCGAGCGCTTCGTGGAGATCCCCGCCGAGGTCCGCGCGGAGTACCAGCGCTGGCGGCCCACCCCGCTGATCCGGGCACACGCCCTGGAGCGCGAGCTCGACACCCCGGCCCGCATCTACTACAAGTACGAGGGCGCCAACGGGGTGGGCAGCCACAAGCTCAACTCGGCCCTCGCCCAGGCCTACTACTACAAGAAGTCCGGCGTCGAGCACCTCACCACCGGCACCGGCGCCGGGCAGTGGGGCAGCGCCCTGGCCGTGGCCTGCCGGGCCATGGACCTCGAGTGCACGGTGTTCATGGTCAGGGTCAGCCACGACCAGAAGCCCTACCGCCGGGTCCTGATGGAGCTGCACGGGGCCCGGGTGGTCCCGAGCCCGGGCGGGCTCACGCAAACCGGGCGCAGACTGATGGCCGAGCGGCCCGACAGCGCGGGCAGCGTCTCCGTGGCCAACGCCGAGGCACTGGAGTACGCCAGGTCCGTGCCGGGCGGCCGATTCTGCGTGGGCAGCGGTGAGAACCACGTCCTGCTGCACCAGACGGTCATCGGCGAGGAAGCGCTCAAGCAACTCGCCGCCGTCGGCGAGTTCCCGGACGTGGTCGTCGCCTCGATGGGCGCCGGCAGCAACTTCGCCGGGCTCGCCTTCCCCTTCCACCGCGAACGGCTGCGCACCGGCGCCGCGACCCGGCTGGTCGCGGTCGAGCCCGAGGCCTGCCCCAAGCTCACCCGGGGCCGGTACGCCTGGGACTACAACGACATCTCCGGCACCACCCCGATGACGAAGATGTACACCCTCGGCCACACGTTCGTCGCCCCGGGCGTGCACGCCGGCGGGCTGCGCTACCACGGTGCCGCGCCGCTGGTCAGCGCGCTGTACGACCAGGGCCTGATGGAGGCCGTGGCCTACGGCCAGAAGACCGTGTTCGAGGCGGGTGTGCTGTTCGCCCGCACCGAGGGCCTGGTGCCCGCACCCGAGTCGGCGCACGCCGTACGCGCCGCCGTCGACGAGGCAGTACGGGCCCGCGAGGAGCACACCGAGAAGGTCATCCTGCTCAACATCAGCGGCCACGGCATGCTCGACCTGTCCGCCTACCAGCAGTACCTGACCGGAGAGCTGGCGGACCACGTGGTCTCCGACGAGGTCATCGCCGCCTCGCTGGCCGCCCTGCCGGACGCCGAGCCCGCTGGTGCGGTGTCATGAGACTCGCCCCGACCGACGAGCAGACCGCCCTGGCCGAGCGGCTGCGCGAGCTGGGCGCCGCCCTGGGCGGGGACCTGGAGCGGCGCGAACGCTCCCAGGCCCTCCAGCCGGGAGACTGGCGGCGCTGCGCGGACGCCGGGGTGTTCGCGCTGCCCGTCCCCGAGGAGTACGGCGGGCTCGGCATGGACCCGCTGACCTGCGCGCTGGCCCTGGAGGGCCTGGGCCGTGGCTGCCGGGACAACGGGCTGCTGATCTCCGCCGGCGCCCACCTGTGGGCCGTCGAGCTGCCGCTGCTGCACTACGGCAGCGAGGAGCAGAAACGCCGGCACCTGCCCGCCCTCGTCGACGGCGGCGCCATCGGCGCCCACGCGATCACGGAGCCCGGCTCCGGCTCCGACGCGCTGTCCCTGTCGGCCGTGGCCCGCCGCGAGGGCGACCACTACGTGCTCGACGGCACCAAACGGTTCGTCACCAACGCCCCGGTCGCCGACCTGTTCATCGTGTACGCCACCGTCAACGCGGACCTCGGGTTCACCGGCGTCACCGCCTTCCTCGTCGAGCGGGACACGCCCGGCCTCACCGTCGAGACCCGGTTCGAGAAGACGGGACTGCGCACCGCGCCCTGGGGCGAGGTCGTCCTGCGCGACTGCCGTGTACCCGTCGCCAACCGCCTCGGCGCGGAGAAGCAGGGGTCGAAGATCCTCGCCACCGTCATGGCCTGGGAACGGTCCCTCATCCTCGCCCCGCTGCTCGGCACCATGCAGCGCCAGATCGACGAGTGCGCCCGCTACGCCCGCAGCCGCGAGCAGTTCGGCAGCATCATCGGCCGCTTCCCCTCCGTGTCCCACAGCGTGGTCGGCATGCAGGTGCGGCTGGAGGCGGCCAAGCTGCTCACCTACCGGGCCGCCTGGGACCTGGCCCAGGGCGTCACCACCTCGGTGTTCCCCGAGGCCGCACAGCTGGAGACCAGCGAGTCCGCCGTCCAGACCTTCCTGGACGCCGTCCAGCTCTTCGGCGGCCTCGGCTACACCACCGGCACCGACGCCGAACGCAACCTGCGGGACGCCCTGGGCACCCGGATCTCCTCCGGAACCTCCGACATGCAGCGCAAGGTCATGGCCGAGAAGCTCGGCCTCACCGTCCGGGCGCGCACCACCGCGGACGGGAGGCACACCCCGTGACGACCCTGGCCGACCTGCTCGCACGGGCCGCCGCCGAGCGGCCCGACGCCCCGGCGCTGCGTGACCGCGAGCGGACCCTGACCTACGGCGAACTGGACCGTGCCGCCGCGGCCCTGGCCGCCACCCTGCGGCAGGCCGGCGTCGGATCCGGCGACCGGATAGGACTGTGGCTGGCCAAGTCCGCCGAGACGGTCGTCGCCGTCCACGCCGCGCTGCGGCTCGGCGCCGCCTATGTCCCGGTGGACCCCGCGGCCCCGCCCGCCCGCGCCGCCTACATCCTGGGCGACTGCTCCGTCGCGGCCCTGGTGACCGACAGCGGCCGACTCGCCCTGCTGGACGAGCAGCGCGCCGCGGCGGACGACTCCCTGCGGCTCGTCGTCGTGACGGACCGGACGGAACCAGCCGGCGCGGCGGACGGGACGCCCGGGCAGCGGCCCGGTGCCCTGCGGCTGGGCTGGCGGGCCGCGGTGGAGCGGGTCACGGCCGACGGCGCCGCGCCCGTGCGGCCCGCGCCGGACGACCTCGCCTACGTGCTGTACACGTCGGGCTCCACGGGCACGCCCAAGGGAGTCATGCTCTCGCACCGCAACGCCCTGGCGTTCGTCGACTGGGCCGTGACCGAGACCGGGCTGAACGGCGCCGACCGGGTGGCCTCCCACGCCCCGGTCCACTTCGACCTCTCCGTCTTCGACCTGTTCGCCACCGTGCGGGCCGGCGCCTGCCTGGTCCTGGTGCCGGAGAACCGCCGCGGACTGGGCGTGGCCCTGAACCGGCTGGTCGCCGAGGAACGGATCACGGTCTGGTACTCGGTGCCGGGCGCCCTGATCCGCATGCTGGACGCCAGGAACCGGGAGCTGCTTCGGTCGTGCGCGCTGCGCACGGTCCTGTTCGCCGGCGAGCCGTTCCCCCTCAAGCACGTCCGGCGGCTGCGCGCCGCCCTGCCCGAGGCGGCCCTCTACAACCTCTTCGGACCGACCGAGACCAACGTCTGCACCTTCCACCGCGTCACCGACGACGACCTCGCCCCCGACCGGACGGCCCCGCCGCCCATCGGCAGGCCCTGCCCCTACGCCCATGCCACCCTGCTCGACACGGACGGCGTCCCCCTCGCCGACGTCCCCGGCGCCGAGGGCGAACTGGGCATCGCCGGCGACTCGGTGATGCTCGGCTACTGGGGCGCCCCCGAGTCCTCCGGCGGGGTGCACCGCACCGGCGACCTGGTCCGCCACGAGGCCGGTACCGGGTACGTCTACCTGGGCCGGCGGGACCACATGGTGAAGATCCGCGGCTACCGGATCGAACCCGAGGAGATCGAGGCGCGACTGCTCGAACTGCCGGAGGTGCACGAGGCCGCGTGCGTCGCCGTACCGGACCCCGGCGGCGACCCCGACGCCACCGCGCTGGAGGTCCACGTGATCCTCGCCGCCGGGGCCCGCCCCGATCCGGGCGTGCTGCGCCGCCACTGCCTGGAGCACCTGCCGCGCTACATGGTCCCGCAGGACTTCCGGTTCCTGGACGCGTTCCCGCGCACCTCGACGGGCAAGGTCGACCGCCGGGCGCTGGCCGCGACGCCGCGCCCCCGGCAGGAGGAGGAACCGTGCCCGGTGAAGCGGTGACCCTGGACGTGCCCAGCCGGATCCTCGGCCGCACCAAGCGCGCCACCGTCCTGCTGCCGGACGGCTACCGGCCGGACGGCCCCGGCCACCCCGTGCTGTACCTGCTGCACGGCTACGGCGGCGGGCGCGGCACCTGGCTGGAACGCACCCGGCTCGCCGAGTACCTGGACGGCAGCCGGCTCGTGGTGGTCATGCCCGAGAGCGGACGCCGCTGGTTCGTCAACGACCACGCGGGCCTGCGCTACGAGGACCACTTCGTGGAGGAACTGCTGCCCGCCGTCGACACCCGGTTCCACACGCTCGCCCACCGCTCCGCGCGGGCCGTGGGCGGCTTCTCCATGGGCGGGGCGACCGCGCTGTTCCTCGGACTGCGCCACCGCGCGCTGTTCGCGGCCGTGACCTCGCACGCGGGCGCCTTCGAGGCCCCCCGGCGGGTCGGCGACCCCTACCGCGGGCACCGCGGCGAGCCGGACTTCGTGATGCCCACGGTCGAGAGCCACGAACGCGTGTGGGGCCCGCCGGACAGCGAGACCCGGCGGCGCTACGACCCCTACCGGCTGATCGCACGGGAGGACCCGCTGCCGCCACCGGCCCTGTACCTGGACGTCGGCACCGGCGACCACGACCGTATGGTGCGGATGAACCGGGGCGTGCGCGACGCCCTGCGGGAGCGGGGCTGGCCGCTGGAGTACCGGGAGCGGCCGGGCGGACACGACTGGGAATTCGTGGACGACGCCCTGCCCGACGCCCTGGACTTCCTGCACGGGAGGCTCACCGCGGGGGCCGCCGCACCGTACGAGGTACGGGTATGACGGCCGGCGGGAAGACCACGCGGTCACCCGTCGTCCTGGTGACCCGGCCACGCGAGGGGATCGTCGCGGCCACCCTGAACCGTCCCCACCGCGCCAACGCGCTGACCGAGGAGGTCTTCGAGGAGCTCGGCGCGCTGTGCGCCGAGCTCTCCCGCGACCCCTCGGTACGGGTGCTGGTCCTCAGAGGGGCGGGGGAGACCTTCTGCTCCGGATACGACGTCGGCGAGGTCGGCCGGGTGGCCGCACTGCCCCCGCTGGAGCTGACCACCCTGCTGGAGCGGCAGGCGGCCGTGATCGCCGGCCTGCGCGAACTGCCGCAGACCGTCGTCGCCGCCGTCGACGGCGTCGCGGCCGGCGCGGGGCTGTCGCTCGCCCTGGCCGCCGACGTCCGCGTGCTGACCGGCCGCGCCCGGCTGCAGGCCGCGTTCGTCCGCATGGGCCTGTCCGGCGGCGACATGGGAGCGTCCTGGCTGCTGCCGCGGATCGCCGGGTTCGGCTTCGCCTCCGAGATGCTGCTCACCGGCCGGTTCGTGACCGCCGAGGAGGCCCGGCAGCGCGGCCTGGCCAACCGGGTCTGCGCCATCCAGGACCTGATGCCGACCGTCATGGACACCGCCGGGCAGATCGCCGGGAACAGCCCCGTGTCGCTGCGGCTGACCAAACAGGTCCTGCAGGCCAACACCGACGCCCCGACGCTGCGGGCCGCCCTGGAGCGTGAGATCCCCCTCCAGGTGGTGGCCGCCGCGTCACCCGACGTCCGGGAGGCGGTGACCGCCTTCCGGGAACGCAGGCCCCCGCACTTCGCCGCCGGCCCGGCCGGCACCAAGGAGGAACGAGCATGACGCAGACCACCACGGCCTGGGCGCCGAAACTGGTCGGGCCCGCCGAAGCCGGCGTCGAGGCGAACCCCGCCGGGCTCGCGGAGTACCTGCGCGGCACCGACCTCGACGATCTCCTCGTCCGCGAGAAGGCCGTCGTCTTCCGCGGCTTCGCCGTGACGCCCGACAGCTACGACGGCCTCGCCGACCTGCTGTTGCCGCAGCGGCTGGCCTATGTGCACGGCAATTCCCCGCGCACCAAGGTCGGCCGCAACCTCTACACCTCGACCGAGTACCCGGCCGAGTACGAGATCTCCATGCACAACGAGATGTCGTACGCCAGTTCCTGGCCGTCGCGCATCCTCTTCCACTGCGCCATCGCAGCCGGGACCGGCGGCGCCACCCCGGTGGTCGACGGGCGGCTGTGGCTCGAGTCCCTGGACGCCGAGGTGCGCGAGGCGTTCGCCGGTGGGGTGCGGTACACCCAGAACCTGCATGACGGCGTGGGCTTCGGCAAGAGCTGGCAGGCCACCTTCGAGACGGACGACCGGGCGGCGGTGGAGGAGTTCCTGGCCGGCACGGGCGCCGACCACCGGTGGCGCGCGGACGGCTCCCTGTGGGTGAGCCTGCTGCGCCCGGCCACCCTCGCCCACCCGGTCACCGGCACCGAGGTGTGGTTCAACCAGGCCGACCAGTTCCACCCGGCCGGGCTCGGCGAGGACGCGGCCGCGCTGGCCATGGTGATCCCGGAGGACGAACTGCCGCAGCACGCCGTCTTCGCGGACGGATCGCCGATCCCCGACGCGTACGTCCGCCACGTACAGGAGACCGGCATGCGCCTCGCCGTGGACGTGGACTGGCGCGTCGGCGACCTGCTGTTCGTCGACAACGTCGCCGTCGCACACGGACGGCGCTCCTACACGGGGCAGCGCCGCATCCTGGTCGCCATGTCCGGCTGAGCACAGGTGACAAGGGGGGAGGCCCGGTGGCTCGTCGGCCACCGGGCCTCCCCCCTTGTCCACGTTCTTCCGCGCTCCGGCTACCGGTCGCGGTGCACGGCCTGTGCGGCCATCCGCCGCAGGCCCTCCGCCCAGTCCGGGCGCACCGTGCCGCGCAACGCCTCCTGCGCGGCGGCCAGCCGCTCGCCGATGACCGACTCCACCCGGTCGCGGACCCCGGTGCGCAGCAGCAGGTCATGGAGCGCGTCCGGATCGGCGGCGGCGAGGTCGTCACCGACCAGCTCCCGCACCTCGGGCACCGTCTGCAGGGCCAGCGACATCAGCAGCGTCATCTTGTGCTGCTTGAAGTCCAGGCGCGCCGGCTTGCCGGTGGCCGCGGAGCTGCCGAAGGCGTCCAGCAGGTCGTCGCGTAGCTGGAACGCCTCGCCCACCGCGAGCCCGTAGGCCTCGAACGGCGCCAGCAGCTCATCCGCGCCGGCCAGCCGCGCCCCCAAGGCGAGCGGACGGAAGACCGTGTACCGGCCGGACTTGAACAGCGCGATCCAGCTCGACAGCTCCGCGTCGGGGGCGAACTGGGCCGCCGCCCGCACATCCAGGAACTGGCCGATCATCAACTCCGTGCACAACTCGCCCCACACCGGCCGCACTCGCTGTGGGCAGCCGGCCAGCAGCCGCTCCGCGTACACGAGGGCGAGGTCGCCCGCCAGGACGGCGACGCTCTCGCCGTACCGCCGGGGCGTGCCGCGCCAGCCCCGTTCCGTGTGCAGCTCGGCATGGGCGACCTGCGCCGTCGACATGCCGCGGCGCAGCTCGGACTCGTCCATCACGTCGTCGTGCAGCAGCGCGAAGCTGTGCAGCAGCTCCAGCGCCGCGGCGACGTTCACGATCTCCTCGCCGTCCGGGTCACCGCCGGCGGCCAGATAACCGGCCACGCAGAACGCGGGGCGCAGCCGTTTGCCGCCGCTGCCCACCATGCGGGTGATGGAGTCGATGAGTTCGACGGAATCCGGGTTGAGGGACTCCCACAACCGGCGCTCACCGTCGAGAAAGTCCTTCAGGCGCAGCTCGACGCGGCTCAGCAACCCGTCGCGAACCGCTATTGCCTCCATGAGTCCGGTGTCCGTGAATTCCTGGCTCACCGGCGGGGCGGTCGACATGTCAGCTCTCCTCGTGCCGGGGCAGCGATCGGACCGGGAACCAAGCGAATGACGCTGCCTCATGCTGTCCAATGGCAGGTCCCATTCTCCCGGCGCGGACGGTGTCCGCAGGGGCAGAGGCAGCTCCCCGTCCAGCCGCCGTCCAGGTGGGACAGGGCGGCCACGCATAGTCTCCGGCATGGCAAGCGGGCCGATCCACGTGAATTGACCGCGGCGGCGAAGAGCGCCTGTCGTCGGTGGCCGCCGCAGTTCCCCGGGTGAAATTGACGAGGAGTCATGGAGCGATCTCAGTCTTTTGTCGACGGTGCGCAGATATTTCCTCTGACCGGCGCCCAGGCAGGGGTGTGGTTCGCGCAGCAGGTCGACCCGGACAGCCCGATTTTCCGGGCGGCGGAATACCTGGAGATTCACGGCCCGGTCGACCCGCGGCTGTTCGAGCGGGCACTGCGGCGCCTTGTCGACGAGGCCGACGCGCTCCACGTGCGGTTCCTGGAGACCGACGAGGGCCCCCGGCAGACGGTCGGCCCGGCACCCGAGTGGACCCTGCACGTCGTCGACGTCTCCTCGGCCGCTGACCCCCGGCGGGCCGCCGAGGAGTGGATGGGCCGCGATCTGCGCCGGCGCGTGGACCTCACCCGTTCCCCGCTGTTCACCCAGGCCCTGTTCCGGGCCGGCGAGGACCGGTGGTTCTGGTACCACGCCTACCACCACATCCTCCTCGACGGCGTCGGCGCCTCCCTCCTGGTCCGCCGCGCCGCGCACCTGTACACGGCCCTGGCCGGGGCCACCGACCCCGAGCCGTCGCCGTTCGCCTCCGTGCGTGTCCTGCTCGACGACGACGCCGCCTACCGCGCCTCCGCCGCCTTCGACGAGGACCGCGCCCACTGGAACGACCGCTTCGCCGACAGGCCCGAACCGGTGGCGCTGTCCGCGCGCCCCCTGAAGCCGTCCGCCGAGTTCGTCCGGCGCACCGCCATGCTGCCCGAGGACGTCCAGGGCGAGCTGACCGCGGCGGCCGAGCGGATCGGCGTCGCCCGCTCCCGGATCGTCGTCGCCGCCACCATGGCCTACCTGCACCGCCTGACCGGGCTCACCGACGTCGTCGCCGGCCTGCCGGTCACCGCGCGCACCCACGACGAGGTCCGCAGGGCGCCCGGCATGGTCGCCAACGTGCTGCCGCTGCGGGTGGCCGTCGACTCCGCCACCACCGTCGGCGAACTGCTGCAGCGCACCCGCACCGCCCTGCGCGAGCTGGTGCCGCACCAGCGCTACCGCGGCGAGGACCTGCGCCGCGACCTCGGCCTCGGCCAGGACCACCGGCGGTTCTTCGGACCGCTGCTCAACGTCGTGCCCTTCTCCTACGACATCCGCTTCGCCGGCCACCGCGCGGACGCCCGCAACATGTCGCTGCGGCTCATCGAGGACCTCGCGATCTCGGTGTACGACCGCTCCGACGGCAGCGCGATCCGCGTGGACTTCGACGTCCACCCCGAGCTGTACGACGCCGGTGAACTGGCCGCCCACCAGGACCGCTACGTCCGGTTCCTGGGCCGCGTGGCGAGCGCCCTGGAGCACCCCGGCACCCCCGTCGGCCGCATCGCCCTCCTCGCCGACGGCGAACGCGACCTCGTCCTCCCCGCCGCCGAGCCCGTCGCCGCCGACCCCACGGCCACCGTCCCCGCCCTGTTCGAGCGGACCGCCGCCCGCTTCCCCGGCGCCCCCGCCGTCCGCTTCGGCGACACGGTGCTCGACTACGACGCGCTCAACCGCCGGGCCAACCGGCTGGCCCGGCACCTCATCGCCCGCGGCATCGGCCCCGAGGACCGGGTCGCCCTGCTGCTGCCCCGCTCCGCCGACCTCGTCGTGGCCGTGCTCGGCGTGCTGAAGTCGGGCGCCGCCTACCTGCCGCTGGACCCCGGCTACCCCCAGGCGCGTATCGACCACGTCCTCGGCGACGCCCGGCCGGCCTGCGTGCTGGCGCACTCCGCCACCGCGTCCCTCGCCACCCCGGCCGACGGCGCGGCACCGCTGCTCGTGCTCGACGACCCCGCGGTGGCCGCCGCCCTCGCCGGCCGGCCGGACCACGACCTCACGCACGCCGAGCGCACCACCCCGCTCACGGTGGACCACCCGGCGTACGTCATCTACACCTCCGGTTCCACCGGCCGGCCCAAGGGCGTCGTGGTCACCCACCGCGGTGTGCCGCACCTCGCGGAGACGTTCGTCGAGCGGATGCGGGTACGGCCCGGCAGCCGCGTACTGCAGTTCGCCTCTCTGGGCTTCGACGCCATGGTCCCCGAGCTGTGCATGGGCCTGCTGGCCGGCGCGTCCTTCGTCCTGGCGCCCGCCGAGCGCCTGATGCCCGGCGAGACGCTGGCCGCGTTCACCCGCGAGGCGGGCATCACCCACGCGATCCTGCCGCCGTCCTCCCTCGCCGTGATGGACCCCGCCGGTGACCTGCCCCCGGACATGACGATCCTGGTGGCGGGCGAGGCGTGCTCCGGCGACCTCGCCGCGCGCTGGTCGGCGGGACGCGTCTTCCTCAACGGCTACGGCCCCACCGAGACCACCGTCTGCGCCACCATCAGCGAGCCCCTCTCCGGCGGTGGCGAACCCCCCATCGGCCGCGCCGTCACCGGCAGCCGCGGCTACGTCCTGGACGCCGCCCTGCAGCCGGTGCCGCCCGGGGTGACCGGCGAACTGTACGTGGCGGGCGCCTCCCTCGCCCGTGGCTACCTCGGCCGCCCGGCGCTCACCGGCGAGCGCTTCGTGGCCGACCCGCACGGACTGCCGGGCGGGCGGATGTACCGCACCGGCGACCTGGTGCGCCAACGCCCCGACGGCGCGCTGGAGTTCGTCGGCCGGGCCGACGAACAGGTCAAAATCCGCGGCTACCGCGTCGAGCCCGGCGAGACGGAGGCCGCCCTGCGCGACCTGGACACGGTCGCCCAGGCCGCCGTGGCGGTACGCCCCGACCCGACCGGCGTGCCCGCCCTGGCCGGCTACGTCGTGCCCGCCGACGGCCACGGCATCGACCTCGCCGCCGTCCGCGCCGCCCTGGCCGACCGGCTCCCCGGCTACCTGGTGCCCGCCACGCTCACCGTCCTCGACGCCATCCCCGTCACCCCGAACGGCAAGACGGACCGCAAGGCTCTGCCGGCGCCCGCCGGCGAGACGGCCGGCGAGCGGGCCACCCCGTACGCCCCGCCGCGCACCCCGCGCGAGGAGCGCCTGTGCGCCCTGTTCGCCGAAGCCCTGGGCGCCTCCCGGGTCGGGCTGGACGACGACTTCTTCGCCCTGGGCGGCCACTCCCTGCTGGCGGCGCGCCTCACTCCCCGCATCCGTGCCGAGCTGGGCGTCGAGTGCGGCGTGGAAGCCGTGTTCAAGGCGCCCACCGTCAGGCGCCTGGCCGAGCGGCTCGCCGGCGCCCCGGCCGCACGCCCGGCGCTGACGGCGGTGCCGCGCGACGGCGATCCCGAACTCTCCTCCGCACAGCGGCGCCTGTGGTTCCTGCACCGCCTGGAGGGCCCCAGCAGCGCGTACCACATCCCGCTCGTCCTGACCCTCGACGGCGACCTGGACACCGAGGCGCTGACGGCCGCCCTCACCGACCTCACCGACCGGCACGAGGTGCTGCGGACGGTCTACCCCGACCACGACGGCACTCCCCGCCAGCACATCACGTCCCCCGGCAGCGGCCCCGCCGTGCGGCGCCGGGCCGCGGCCGGCGCCGAACTGCCCGCACTGCTCGACGAGGAGGCCGCCCGCCCCTTCGACCTCGGCGCCGAGCCCCCGCTGCGCGTCACCCTGTTCACGCTCGCGCCACGGCGCCACGTGCTGTTGCTCCTGCTGCACCACATCGCCGCCGACGGCGAGTCCGTCACGCCCCTGCTGCACGACCTGTTCACCGCCTACGCGGCCCGCATCGAGGGCCGCGGGCCCGAACTCGCCCCGCTCCCCGTCGCCTACGCCGACTACGCCGTCTGGCAGCGGCGCCTGCTCGGCGACGAGGACGCGCCGTCCGAGGCGGCCGTGCGCCAGCTCGCCCACTGGCGGGACCGGCTGGCGGGACTGCCCGACCACCTCGACCTGCCCTTCGACCGCCTCCCCGCGGCCACCGCGAGCGCACCCCCCGCCCGCACCCTGACCACACGGCTGGACCCGGACACGCACGCCCGCGTCACCGCACTCGCCCGCACCGCCGCGGCCACCCCCTTCATGGTGCTCCAGGCCGCGCTCGCCACCCTGCTCGCCCGCGTCGGCGCCGGGGACGACATCGTGCTCGGTGCCCCCGTCGCCGGCCGCGACGACGAGGCGCTGCGGCTGCTCGTCGGCTTCTTCAACAACACGCTGGTGCTGCGGACCGACACCTCCGGCAACCCTTCCTTCGCCGAGCTGGTCGCCCGGGTGCGGGAGTCCGACCTGATCGACTTCGCCCACCAGGACCTGCCGTTCGAGCGCCTGGTGGAGGCCCTGAACCCGGTCCGGTCCGCCTCCCGGCACCCGCTCTTCCAGGTGATGCTGTCCCTGGACGGCGCCCGCCGCCCCCTGCCCGCCCTGCCCGGCCTCCGCCTGGGCCTCATGGACGTCCCGAACTCCACCGCCAAGTTCGACCTGTCCTTCACCGTCCGGGAGCACCACACCGCCGCCGGCGCTCCCGACGGGATCCTCCTCGCGCTGGAGTACCGGGCCGACGCCTTCGAGGACGGCACCGCCCGGGACCTGCTGGACCGCTACGCGCGGCTGCTGACCGCGTTCGCCGCGGATCCGGAGCTGCGCGTGGGCGACGTACCGCTGCTCACCGACGAGGAGCTGCGGCGGCACCTGGGGGAGTGGAACGCCTCGGCGGCGGCGGAGTCGCTGACCGACGTGGTCGGCCGCGTGCGCGAGACGGCCGCGCGCCGGCCGGACGCGGTCGCGGTGTCGGACGACGACGGCGAGGTGTCGTACGCCGAGCTGGTCGCCCTGATGGACCGGATCGCCGCCCGGGTGGGCGGGGTCTGCGCCGGGCCGGAACCGGTGGTGGCGGTGCTCGCGGAACGCGGCCGGTGGGCGGTGGCGTCGCTGCTGGGCATCCTCGCCGCGGGCGCCGTGTACCTGCCGTTGGACACCCGTTCCCCGGTGGGCCGTTCCGCCCGGCTGCTGGCGGATGCCGGGGCGCGGCTGGTGCTGGCCGGGCCGGGGCTGGAGGCACGGTCGGCCGCGGTGGCCGCAGAGGCGGGCACGGCCGTCACGGTCGCACTGGACGGCGAACCGCCGACGGCCGGGGCGGTGACTCCGGTGTCCGCGGCCCCGGACCGCTTGGCGTACGTGCTGTTCACCTCCGGCTCCACCGGGCGTCCCAAGGGCGCGATGGTGCACCACCGGGGAATGAACAACCACCTGCTGGCCAAGGTCGAGGACCTGGACCTGGACGGACGGGACGTCGTGGTGCAGAACGCGCCCCTGACGTTCGACGTCTCGGTGTGGCAGATGCTCGCGCCTCTGGTGGTCGGCGGACGTGTGGCCGCCGTCGGGCAGGAGCTGGCCGCGGACGCGGCCGGACTGTTCCGGATGGCCGGGCGGGACGCGGTGACCGTGCTGGAGGTGGTGCCGTCACTGCTGCGGGCCACGCTGGACGCCTGGGACGAGGGCGCCGAAGTGCCGGAACTGCCCGCGCTACGGTGGCTGGTGGTCACCGGTGAGGAGCTGCCGGCCGAGCTGTGCGCCCGCTGGTTCGCCCGGTTCCCGGGGGTGCCGGTGGTCAACGCCTACGGCCCCACCGAGTGCTCGGACGATGTCACGCACGCCGTGATCACCGCCGAGGCGGCCGGATCGCGGCGGGCGACCTCGCCGATCGGGCGGGCCGTGCGCAACACGCGCCTGTACGTGCTGGACGACCGGCTGCGCCCGGTGCCGGTGGGGGTGCCCGGTGACCTGTACGTCGCCGGTGCCGGGGTCGGCCGCGGCTACCTGGGCGACCCGGGCCGCACGGCGGGTGTGTTCGTGGCGGACCCGTTCGCCGGGGACGGCACGCGGCTGTACCGGACGGGGGACCGGGTGCGCCGGCTGTCCGACGGGCAGCTTGAGTTCCTGGGCCGCCGCGACGCCCAGGTGAAGATCCGCGGGCAGCGGGTCGAGCTGGGCGAGATCGAGGCCCGGCTGCGCGAGGTGCCCGACGTCACCGACGCGGTGGCCACGGTCGTGGCCGGCCGCCTGGTGGCCCACCTGGTCGGCGGGGCCGACCCCGAGGCGGTCCGGGAGGCGGTCTCCCGGGTCCTGCCCGAGCACATGGTCCCCACCGCCTGGACGGTACTGGAGTCGATGCCGCTGACGGCGAACGGCAAGGTGGACCGCAAGGCACTGCCCGTGCCCGATCTCACCGTCACCGCCGGCCGGGCACCGGCCACGGCGCAGGAGGAGATCCTGTGCGGGCTCTTCGCCGAACTCCTCGACGTCGAACGGGTCGGTGCCGACGACGACTTCTTCCGGCTCGGCGGCCACTCGCTGCTCGCCACCCGCCTGGTCGCCAGGATCCGCGCCGCCCTGGAGGCGGACGTCACCGTCGCCACCGTCTTCCGCAACCCCACCCCCGCGGGCCTCGCGACCGCGCTCGGCCTGCGCCCGCCCGCGCGCGCGGCCCTCGCCCCGCATCCCCGCCCCGAGGTGCTGCCCCTCTCGCCCGCCCAGCGCGGCCTGTGGTTCATCAACCGGCTCGACCCCGCCGACGCCTCCTACAACATCCCGCTGGTCGTCCGCCTCACCGGCCCCCTCGACCGGCGTGCCCTGAAGACGGCCCTGACCGCCCTGGCAGACCGGCACGAGACCCTGCGCACCGTCTTCCCCGAGGTCGAGGGCACCCCGCGCCAGGTCGTCCTCCCGGCGGACCGGGCACACCCCCGCCTGGAGGTGACCGACGCCGCCGGCCGGGACGAGGCGGCCCTGATCGCCTCCCTGACCGGGCGCGGCTTCGACCTGGCCACGGAACCACCGCTGCGCGCCGGCCTGCTGGCACGCAGCCCCGAGGAACACGTCCTGGTGCTCGTCGTGCACCACATCGCCAGTGACGGCTGGTCGACCGCACCGCTGCTGCGGGACCTGTCCGCCGCCTACCGCGCCGCGCTCGACGGCCACGCCCCCGACTGGGCCCCGCTGCCCGTCCAGTACGCCGACCACGCGCTGCGGTTGCACGAGCGTCTGGGCGCCGAGGACGACCCCGACAGCGTGCTGTCCCGGCAGCTCGCCCACTGGCGAACCGCACTGGCGGACCTGCCCGAGGAACTCGCGCTGCCCACCGACCGGCCCCGGCCGCGCGAGAGCGGCCACGCCGGGGGCCTCGTCCCCTTCGAGATCGGCGCCCACACCCACCGGACCGTCCTGCGCGTGGCCCGAGAGCACGGCGTCACGCCGTTCATGGTCCTGCACGCCGCGCTCGCCGCCCTGCTCACCCGCGTCGGAGCGGGCGAGGACATCGTCGTCGGCGGTTCGGTCTTCGGCCGGGACGACGACACCCTGCGTGACCTCGTCGGGTTCTTCGTCAACTCCCTGGTGCTGCGCACCGACACCTCCGGCGACCCGGCCTTCGGCGAACTGCTCGCCCGGGTGCGGCGCGCCGACATCGACGCCTTCGACCACCAGGACCTGCCGTTCGAGCGGCTGGTGGAGGCGCTCAACCCGGTGCGCTCGGCCGGCCGGCACCCGCTGTTCCAGACCAAGCTCGTCCTGCAGAACCTCGGGCACCCGGTGGCCGACCTGCCCGGCCTCACCGCCGAGTTCGTCCAGCAGGATCCCGACCTGGCCAAGTTCGACCTGCTCTTCAGCGTCGCCGAACGGTTCGGCGAGCAGGGCGAGCCGGCCGGGATCACCGCCGCGGCCGGCTACTCCGCCGACCTGTTCGACCACGCCACCGTCACCTCCCTGACCACCCGCTTCGTCCGCCTCCTGGAAACCGCGCTGGCCGACCCGCACCGGCGCCTCACGGAGCTGGAACTGCTCTCCGCCGGCGAGCGGGACGCGGTCCTGCGGCGGCGCAACGACACCGCCGCGGAGGTCTCCCGGCACACGCTCGCGCAGCTCTTCGAGCAGCGGGCGGCCGGCTCGCCCGACGCGCCCGCCGTGGTCTGCGGCCCGCTGGAACTCACCTACGCGCAGCTCGACGCGCGCGCCAACCGGCTGGCCCGGCTGCTGCTGGCGAACGGGGCGGGCGCCGGGGCCATGGTGGCCCTGGCGGTGCCGCGCTCGGCCGATGCGGTCGTCGCGATGCTCGCGGCCGGCAAGGCCGGGGCCGCGTACCTGCCGCTCGACCCCGACCAGCCCGGCGACCGCGTCCGGACCCTGCTCACCGACGCCCGCCCCGCGCTGGTGCTCACCGTGCGGGCCACCCTGGAGACGGCCGCGCACCTCGCCGACCGGCCCGGCGGCACCGTCGTCCTGGACGACCCGGACACCGAGGCCGAACTCGCCCGCCTGTCCGCGGGCCCCCTCGCCGACGCCGAGCGCGGGGCTCCGCTCACGCCGGACGACGCCGCGTACGTGATCTACACCTCGGGCTCCACCGGCACCCCCAAGGGCGTGGTGGTCGAGCAGCGCGCCATCGCCGAGTACGCCACGTACTGCGCGGCCCGCTACCCGGGTCTGGCCGGCCGCACCCTGCTGCACTCGCCGCTCTCCTTCGACCTGGGCCTGACCGGCCTGTACGGCACGCTGCTGGCCGGTGGCTGCCTGTACGTCGCCGACCTGGACGAGCACCTGCGCGTGCCGGGCGGCGTCACCTTCGCCAAGGTGACGCCCAGCCACCTGCCGATCCTGCTCGAACTGCCCGAGGCCTGGTCGCCCGCCGCCCAACTGGTCATCGGCGGCGAGGCCCTGCACGCCGAGCAGCTCGCCGCCTGGCGCGAGCGCCACCCCGGCGCCGAGGTCGTCAACCACTACGGCCCCACCGAGACGACGGTCGGCAGCCTGGACCACGGTGTCCCGGCGGGCGCCGCGCTCCCGGCCGGACCGGTGCCGCTCGGCCGGCCCATGACCAACACCCGGGTCTATGTCCTGGACGCGCGCCTGAACCCGGTACCCGACGGCGTCACCGGCGAGCTGTACGTCGCGGGCACCGGCGTGGCCCGCGGCTACCTCGGCCGGCCCGCGCTCACCGGTGAGCGGTTCGTGGCCGACCCGTTCGGTCCGGCCGGAGCCCGGATGTACCGCACCGGCGACCGCGTCCGCTGGACCCGGGCCGGGGACCTGCAGTACGTCGGCCGCACCGACCACCAGGTCAAGGTGCGCGGCTACCGCATCGAACCGGGTGAGGTCGAGGCGCGCCTCCTGACGGCGCCCGGGGTGACGCAGGCCGTCTGCCTGGTCCGCGAGGACCAGCCCGGCGACCGGCGGCTGGTCGCCTACGTCGCCGCCGAGGAGACCGGCCCCGGCACCGCCGAGCGGCTGCGCTCCCACGCGGCCACCGGGCTGCCCGCCTATCTGGTGCCGTCCGCCGTGGTGGTCGCGGACCGGCTGCCCCTGACGGCCCACGGCAAGATCGACCGCGCCGCACTGCCCGACCCCACCGCCGCGTCCGGTCCGGTCACACGGGCCCCGCGCACACCGGAGGAGGAGATCCTCTGCGGGCTGTTCGCCGACGTCCTCGGCACCGGCCCGGTCGGCATCGACGACGACTTCTTCGCCGCGGGCGGCCACTCACTGCTCGCGATGCGCCTGCTCAGCCGTATCGCCACCACCCTGGGCGCCCGCATCGGCATCAAGGCGCTGTTCGACGACCCCACCGTCGCGGGCATCGCCGCCCGCCTGGGCTCGGCCCGCGACACCCGCCCGCCGCTGGTGGCCGCCGAGCGCACCGAGCGCGTCCCGCTGTCCCATGCCCAGCACCGCCTGTGGTTCCTCAACCGCCTCGAAGGCAGCGGCGACGCCACCTACAACGTCCCGCTGGTGCTGCGCATCGGCGGCGACCCCGACCGGGCCGCCCTGCGGGAGGCGCTGCGCGACGTCGTCACCCGGCACGAGAGCCTGCGCACGGTGTTCCCCGAGCGCGGCGGAGTGCCCTGGCAACGGGTCCTCGGTCCGGTCGAGGGAGCGCCCGTGCTGGAGGAGACCGAGACCGGGCGGGACGGCGTGGCCGACGCGATCCGCGAGACCGTCACCCGCGGCTTCGACCTCGTCCGCGAACCCCCGCTCCGCGCGCGGCTGCTGACCGGCGGCGAGGCCGGTGAAGCCGTCCTCGTGCTGGTCATGCACCACATCGCCACCGACGGCTGGTCGATCGCCCCGTTCCTGCGCGACCTGGGCCGCGCCTACACCGCCCGGGTCCACGGCACGGCGCCCGACTGGCGTCCGCTGCCGGTGCAGTACCCCGACTACGCGGTGTGGCAGCAGGAGGTCATGGGGGACCCGCAGGACCCGGACAGCCCGCTGGCCCGGCAACTGGCGTACTGGACCGAGGCGCTGGCCGGTCTGCCGGAGGAGCTCGACCTGCCCACGGACCGGCAGCGCCCGGACGTGGCCGGCTACGGCGGCGCGAACGTGCCCCTCACCCTGGACGCCGCGGCCCACACCGCGCTCGCGGACCTGGCCCGGAGCAGTGGGGTCAGCGTCTTCATGGTGCTCCAGGCGGCGCTCGCCGCGCTGCTGACCCGGCTCGGCGCCGGCACCGACATCCCGCTCGGTACCCCGATCGCGGCCTGGCCGCACCGACGACGCCCTCGACGACCTGGTCGGCTTCTTCGTCAACACCCTCGTGCTCCGCACCGACACCAGCGGCGACCCGACCTTCCGGGAGCTGCTGGCCCGGGTCCGGGAGACCGACCTGGCCGCCTACACCCACCAGGACCTGCCGTTCGAGCGTCTGGTGGAGGAGATCAACCCGGTGCGCTCGCTGGCCCGGCACCCGCTGTTCCAGGTGATGCTCGTGCTGCACAACGCGATCGGCGACCGGCCCCGCGCCGAACTGGGCGGCCTGCCGGTGCGGGTGGAGTCCGCCGAGGCCCCGGTGGCCAAGTTCGACCTCTCGGTCAGTCTGTGGGAACGGCACACCGGTGACGGCCGGCCCGACGGCATCGCCGGGCAGATCGAGTACGCCACGGACCTCTTCGACGCCGCCACCGCCGAGGCGCTCGCGGCCCGGCTGGCCCGGCTGCTGACCGCCGCCGTCGCCGACCCCGACCGCACCCTCGGCGAGCTGCCCGTGCTGGCCGGCGAGGAGCTGCACACGCTGCTCACCGAGCGCAACGACACCGCCTGCGCGCGGCCCGCGGCAGCCCTCCCCGAGCTGTTCGCCGAGCGGGTCGCCCAGACCCCCGACGCCCCGGCCGTGCGGAGCGAGGATCTCACCCTCACCTACGCCGGGCTCGACGCCCGCGCCGAGGCGCTCGCCGACGCGCTCACCGCGCGCGGCGTGGCCGCCGAGGACCGGGTGGCGCTGCTGCTGAGCCGCCGCCTGGACCATGTCGTGGCCGCCGTGGCGGTGGCGAAGGCGGGCGCGGTGTACGTGCCGCTGGACGGCCACAGCCCCGAGGCGCGGCTGCGGCGCATCCTGGAGGACACCGCCGCCGTGGCCGTCGTCACCGACCGCGCCGCCGCTCGACTGGTCCCCGAGGGCGCCGTACCGCTCGTCCTGGCCGACGACCTCGCCGACGGTCCGGGCACCCGCGCGGACGCGGCCGGGGCGGCCCGCCCACGGCCCGTCGTCCGGCCGGACGCGGTCGCCTACATCATGTACACCTCCGGATCCACCGGTGAGCCCAAGGGCGTCGCGGTCACCCACCGCTCGGTCGCCGGGCTGGTCCTGGACCGGTACTGGGGCCACGGCCCCGAGGACCGCGTGCTGTTCCACTCGCCCACCACGTTCGACGCGTCGACCTACGAGCTGTGGGGCCCGCTCCTGCGCGGCGGGCGGATCGTCGCGTGCGACGCGGACGCCACCGACCTCGCGGCCCTGGCCCGCACCATGACCGACCACCGGGTCACCGTCGGCCTGTTCAGCGAAGGCCTGTTCCGGCTGCTCGCCGACCACCACGCGGACACCTTCCGGCACCTGCGCGACATCTGCATCGGCGGTGACACCCCGGCCGCGGCCAGCGTCCGCAAGGTCCTCGCCCACGCCCCGGCCGCCCGGATCACCAACAGCTACGGACCCACCGAGGCCACGCTGTGCGTGGTCCACCACACCCTCACCGAACACGACCTGGAACGCGGCACCGTGCCCATCGGCCGCCCGCTGGACAACACCCGCGTCTACGTCCTCGACGACCGGCTGCGGCCCGTCCCGGACGGCGTCGTCGGCGAACTCCACGTCGCCGGCGAGGGACTGGCCCGCGGATACACCGGCCGGCCCGCCCTGACCGCCGAACGGTTCGTCGCCGACCCCCACGGCCCGGCCGGCTCGCGGATGTACCGCACGGGTGACCGGGTCCGCTGGAACGCCGGCGGCGAGCTGGAGTTCGTCGGCCGCACGGACGACCAGGTCAAGATCCGCGGATTCCGCATCGAGCCCCGGGAGGTGGAGCACGCCGCCGCCGCCTTCCCGGGCATCGCCCAGGCGGTCGTGACCGTCCGGGAGGACCGCCCCGGCGACCGCCGGCTCGTCGCCTACGTCGTGCCCGCCCCCGGTGACCGGCCCGACCCGGCCCGGCTGCGGGCCCACGTGGCCGCCCTGCTGCCCGACTACATGGTGCCCGCCGCCTTCGTCCTGCTGGACGCCCTGCCGCTGACCGGAACCGGCAAGCTCGACCGCAGGGCCCTGCCCGCCCCCGAGCGGACCGCCACCGGCGGCCGGGCGCCGCGCGACGCACGGGAACGGCTGCTGTGCGGGCTCTTCTCCGATCTGCTCGGCGTCGCCGACGTCACCGCCGACGACAACTTCTTCACGCTCGGCGGCGACAGCATCGTCTCCATCCAGCTCGTCAGCCGCGCCCGGCAGGCCGGCCTCGACCTCACACCGCGCGACGTCTTCCGGCACCAGACGGTGGCCGCGCTGGCCGGAGCGGCCACCGAGGCCGCTGCCGAGGGCGGTCGCACGGCAGGCGACGACGGCACCGGGCAGGTGCCGGCCACCCCGATCATGGAGTGGCTGCGCGAACTGGGCGGCCCCGTCGAGGGCTTCAACCAGTCCGTCCTGCTGCGGGTCCCGGCGGGCCTGACCGAGCGGTCGCTGACCGAGGCCGTCCAGGCCCTGCTGGAGCGGCACGACGCGCTGCGCGCCCGCCTGGACCGCACCGGCACCGGCCCCTGGCGGCTGGAGATCCCCGCCGCCGGGGACGCCGACGCCACCCGGCACGTGCGCCGCGTCGACATCCGCGACCTGCCCGAGGCGGACCTGGAACCACACCTGGCGCGCACCGCCGAGGACACCCGGCGCTCCCTCGACCCCGACAAGGGCGACATGGTCCGCGTCGTCTGGTTCGACGCCGGTGCCGGCCGGCCCGGACGGCTGCTGCTGCTGGCCCATCACCTGGTCGTCGACGGAGTGTCCTGGCGGATCCTGGTCCCCGACCTGATGGACGCCTGGCTCGACCGCGCCGCCGGACGCGACACCGCCCTCCAGCCGGTGGGCACCTCGCTGCGCACCTGGGCGCAGCGGCTCGCGGAACGGGCCGCCTCCCCGGCGGCCGAGGGCCAGCTCGCCCTGTGGGAAGGCCTCACGTCCGCCCCCGACCCCCGGCTGACCGCGCAGCCGCTGGACCCGGCCGAGCACACCAAGGGCACCGCCCGCCGGCACACCGTGGAGCTGCCGCCCGAGCGCACCGAGGCCCTGCTCGCCGCCGGAGCCGAGGAGGCACTGCTCACCGGCTTCGCGCTGGCCCTCGCCGAGTGGCGGCGCCGGCGCGGCACCGGCGGCGGCAGCCCCGTACTGATCCACCGCGAGGGCCACGGCCGCGACGGCGACGACGCCGACGTGGACCTGTCCCGGACCGTCGGCTGGTTCACCGCGATGCACCCGCTGCGCCTCGACCCCGGCATCCGCTGGCACGAGAGCGCCGACCCCGACGCCCTCGCCGGCGCGCTCGCCCGGATCGGGGAGCAGGTGCGTGCCCTGCCCGGCAAGGGCACCGGATACGGCCTGCTGCGCCACCTCAACCCGAGGACGGCGCCGCTGCTGGCCGCCGGACACACCCCGCAGATCGCCTTCAACTACCTGGGCCGGGTCCGCACCGGCGGCGACGGCACCACCGCCTGGGGCGCGGCACCCGAACGGGTGACCATCGCACCCACCGACCCCGGCATGCCGTTCGCGCACGCCCTGGAACTGAACGCGGTCGTGCACGACGGCCCGGACGGCCGGCGGCTGAGGGCCACCTTCTCCTGGCCGGGCGCGCTGTTCGGCGAGCCGGAGATCGCGGCCCTGACCGACCTGTGGTGGGAGGCCCTCGACGCGCTGACCGGGGCGGCACCCGGCCCGGACACCGCCCCCGCCACCCCATCCGACCTGTCCCTGGTGGACCTCCTCCAGGACGAGATCGACGAGCTTGAGTCCGACTGGAGGCAGTGAAGTGACGACGCAGACCACACGGAAGGGACGCGGCCCCTCCGCCATCGAGGAGGTGCTGCCGCTGTCGCCCCTCCAGGAGGGACTCCTGTTCCACTCCCTGTACGACGACGGCGCCGGCCAGGACGCCTACACCGTCCAGCTCTTCGTCGACCTGGCCGGCCCCCTCGACGCCATCCGGCTGCGTGCGGCCGTCACCGCCGTCCTGCGCCGGCACCCCAACCTGCGGGCCGGGTTCCGGGTGGTGCGTTCCGGCAAGCCCGTCCAGTTCGTCCCCCGCCACATCGACCTGCCCTGGCGCGAGGAGGACCTCGGCGGCCTGCCGCCGCAGCAGGCCGACACCGAACTGGCCCGGCTCGCCGACGAGGAGCGTGCCGAGCGTTTCGACCTCGCCGCGCCCCCGCTGCTGCGCTGCCTGCTCGTCCGCCGCGCCGACGACCTGCACCGCCTCGTCCTGACCAACCACCACATCCTCATGGACGGCTGGTCGGTCCCCGTCCTGCTGCGCGAGGTCTTCACCGCCTACGAGCAGGGCGACCGGGCCCTCGAACCCAGCACCCCCTACCGGCGTTACCTGGAGTGGCTCGGCCGCCGCGACCGGCAGGCCGACGAGCGGGCCTGGCGCGCCGCCCTGGACGGCCTGACGGAGCCCACCCGCGTGTGCGCCGGTGCCGTACCCGGCGGCGAACCGCGTCTGCCGGAGCGCGTAGAGACCTCCCTGCCCGCTCGGTTCCGCACGGGCCTGGCCCGCCTCACCGCCGAGCACGCCGTCACGCTCAACACCGTCGTCCAGACCGCCTGGGGCGCCCTGCTCGGCCGGCTGACCGGCCGGGACGACGTCGTCTTCGGTACGACGGTCTCCGGCCGCCCGGCCGACATCCCCGGCGTCGAGACCATGATCGGCCTGTTCATCAACACCGTCCCGGTACGGGTCCGCCTCGACGCCACGGAGACCTGGGCCGAGGCCCTGACCCGGGTCCAGGACGAGCAGTCCGCCCTGGGCGCCCACCAGCACCTGGGCCTGTCCGCCATCCAAACCCTGGCCGGCACCGGCGACCTCTTCGACACCGCCGTCCTGGTCGAGAACTACCCCGTCGACCCGGCCACCTCGGCCGCCCTCGAATCGGGGCTGCGCCTGGTCGGCGCCAAGGGCCGCGACGCCACCCACTACCCCCTCACCCTCGTGGTCTCCCAGCGCGGCGACGACCTCCACGTCCGCCTCGACCACCGCCCCGACCTCGTCGACCGCCCGGCGGCGGAGGCCCTGCTGGACCGCTTCGTACGGATGCTGCGCGCCGCCGTCCTGCACCCGGACCGCCCCGTGGCCGCCGCCGACATCCTCTCCGCCGGGGAGCGGGAACGGCTGCTGGGGGAGTGGAACGCGACGGCCACCGCGCTGTCCCCGGCCCTGCTGCCCGAGCGGTTCGCGCGACAGGCGGACACGACCCCCAACGCCCCGGCCGTGACCTGCGACGGAGTTCCCCTCACCTACGCCCGGCTGGACGCCCGCGTACGGGAGCTGGCCGCCGAACTGCTGCGGCGCGGCGTGGGCCGGGGCTCGCTGGTGGCGCTGGTGCTGCCGCGCTCCGCGGACGCCGTGGCGGCGATGCTCGCCGTCGTCCGCACCGGAGCCGCGTTCCTGCCGGTGGACGCCGGCTTCCCGGCGGAGCGCGTGGCGTTCGTGCTCGAGGACGCGGCACCGGCCGTGGTGCTGGCGTCGCGGGACACGGCGTCCGTGCTGCCGGCGGAGTGCGCGGCGGTGCTGGTGGAGGACGTCGAGGACACGGGTCCGGCCCGGGAGCCGGTCCCGGTGGTGGAGGTGACGGCCGACGACGCGGCCTATGTGCTCTACACCTCGGGTTCCACGGGGCGCCCGAAGGGTGTGGTGGTCCCGCACGGCGCACTGCGCAACTTCCTGGGCGCGATGGCGTCCCATGTGGCGCTGTCACCGGGGGACCGGTGGCTGGCCGTGACCACCTTCGGCTTCGACATCGCGCTGCTCGAGGTGTTCCTGCCGCTCGTCTGCGGCGCGACGGTGGTGCTGGCCTCCGGTGACGCCGTACGCGACCCGGCCGTCCTCGGCGACCTGGTCCGCACCGAGGGCGTGGCGGTGATGCAGGCGACGCCGAGCCTGTGGCGGGCGCTGCTGGAACAGGTGCCGCGGGCCGTCGACGGCCTGCGGGTACTGGTCGGCGGCGAGGCCCTGGACGCCTCCCTGGCCGGGGAGCTGGCGGCCGGTGCGGCCTCGGTGCGGAACCTGTACGGGCCGACCGAGACCACGATCTGGTCGACGTCGGCGCCGGTCACCGGCGCCGAGGTGCCGATCGGCGGCCCGCTGGCCAACACGCGGGTGTACGTCCTCGACGGCCGCCTGCGGCTGGTGCCGCCCGGTGTGCCGGGTGAGCTGTACATCGCCGGTGACGGCGTGGCCCGCGGCTACCTGGGGCGTGCCGGGCTGACGGCGGGCCGGTTCGTGGCCGACCCGTTCGGCCGGGCCGGCTCGCGCATGTACCGCACGGGTGACGTGGTCCAGTGGTCGCCGGACGGCCGGCTGCTGTTCGTGGGCCGGGCCGACGATCAGGTGAAGATCCGCGGCCACCGCATCGAACTCGGCGAGGTCGAGCAGGCGCTGGCCGCCGCGGACGGCGTCGCCCACGCGGTGGCGACGGTCCGTGAGGACACACCCGGTGACAAGCGGCTGGTCGGCTACGTGGTGCCGGCCGAACCGCGGACCGCGCCGGATGTGACGGCGGTGCGCCGCCACGTGGCCGGGCTGCTGCCGGAGTACATGGTGCCCTCGGCGGTCGTGGCGCTGGACGCCGTACCGCTGACCCCGAACGGCAAGACCGACCGCAAGGCACTGCCCGCCCCCGACCTGGGCGCCCGGGAGGGACGCGCACCGCGGACCGCGCAGGAGGAGATCCTGTGCGGCCTGTTCGCGGACATCCTCTCGGTGCCCCGGGTCGGCATCGACGACGGCTTCTTCGAGCTGGGCGGGCACTCGCTGCTCGCCACCCGCCTGGTCTCCCGGATCCGGACGGTCCTGGGCGTGGAGGTGCCGGTGCGGGCGCTGTTCGAGGCGCCCACCGTGGCCGGCCTGGCCCGGTACGCCGACACGGCCGCCGCCGCCCGCCCCGCGCTGGTCCGCCGGGAGCGGCCCGGAACCGTGCCGCTCTCCTTCGCCCAGCACCGCCTGTGGTTCGTCAACCGGATGGACCCGGACGCCTCCCACTACAACATGTCGATGGCGCTGCGGCTGCGCGGCGAACTGGACGCGGACGCGCTGCGCTCGGCACTGGCCGACGTGCTCGGCCGCCACGAGTCCCTGCGGACGGTCTTCCCCGAACGCGACGGACAGCCGTACCAGCACGTCCTCGGCCCCGCCGAGGCCGCCGCCCAGGTGCTGAGCACCGGCCGGACCGGCGAGGACGACCTGGCCCGCGTCGTCGCCGAGGCCACCCGGAAGGGCTTCGACCTGACGGCCCACATCCCGCTGCGCGCCACGCTGCTGACGCTCGGCCCGGACGATCACGTGCTGGTGCTGGTGCTGCACCACATCGCCGGTGACGCCTGGTCGATGCGCCCGCTGGTCCGCGACCTGACCGGGGCCTACGCCGCCCGCCGCACGGGCTCCGCCCCGCAGTGGGCGCCGCTGCCCGTCCAGTACGCCGACTACGCCCTGTGGCAGCGCGACCTGTTCGGCGACGAGTCCGACCCCGGCAGCCTGGCCGCACGCCACCTTGCCTACTGGAAGCAGACGCTGGCCGGCCTGCCCGGGGAACTGCCGCTGGTCACCGACCGGCCCCGCCCGGCCGTCGCCACCCACCACGGCGACCAGGTCCCCTTCGACCTCGACGCCCGGCTGCACCGCCGGCTGCTGACCCTGGCCTCGCAGAGCGGCGTCAGCCTGTTCATGGTGTTCCAGGCTGCGCTCGCCGCACTGCTCACCCGGCTCGGCGCCGGCACCGACATCCCGCTCGGCACCCCGGTGGCCGGCCGCACCGACGACGCCGCCGACGACCTCGTGGGCGTCTTCATCAACGAACTGGTGCTGCGCACCGACACCTCCGGAGCCCCCACGTTCCGGGAGCTCCTGGCCCGGGTCCGGGAGACCGACCTGGCCGCCTACGCCCACCAGGAGCTGCCGTTCGAGCGGATCGTGGAGGAGCTCAACCCCGAGCGGTCCCTCGCCCGCCACCCGCTGTTCCAGGTCTCCCTGTCGCTCCAGGACACCGCACCGCCCGTGCCCGCCCTCCCGGGACTGGCCGCCGAGGTCCTCCGCCGCGACGACGACACGGCCCGCTTCGACCTGGCCCTCCGGCTCGGCGAGACGCGGGCCGGGGACGGCGCGCCCGGCGGGGTGCGCGCCCAGGCCCTGTTCGCCACCGACCTGTACGACCGGCCCACCGTCGAGCGTCTCGTCGCCCGGTTCGTCCGGCTGCTGCACGGTGCCGTCGCCGAGCCCGACCGCTCCATCGGCGACCTGGAGATCCTCTCCGCCGAGGAACGCGCCGACCTCCTGCACGCCCGCAACGACACCGGGCAGGCCCTGCCCGAGAGCACCCTGCCCCGCCTGTTCACCCGGCAGGCCGCCCGCACCCCCGAGGCCCCGGCGGTCGCGGACGGCACGGAGGTACTCACCTACGCCCAGCTCGACGCCCGCAGCAACCGGCTGGCCCGGCTGCTCACGAGCCGCGGCATCGGCCCGGAGGACCTGGTCGGGCTCGCACTGCCCCGCTCCGCCACCGCGGTCGTCGCCATGCTGGCGGCCGGCAAGGCGGGCGCCGCCTACCTCCCGCTCGACACCGAACAGCCCGGCAGCCGGCTGGACTTCATCCGCGAGGACGCGGCCGCCGCCGTCCTGCTGACCACCGAGGACACCCTGGCCCGCGTGCCGGGACTGGCCGGCGGACCCGAGCGGCTCCTGGTCCTCGACAGCGAGGAGACCCGCGCGGCACTGCGCCGCATGTCCTCCCAGGCACCGGACCCGGTCGGCCCGCCCTCCCCCGACCAGGCGGCCTACGTCATCTACACCTCCGGCTCCACCGGCGCTCCCAAGGGCGTCGTCGTCCCGCAGCGCGCCCTCGCCGACTACGCCTTCCGCGCCGCCCGGACCTACCCCGGTCTGGCCGGACGCTCGCTGCTGCACTCGTCGCTCTCCTTCGACCTCGGCCTGACCACGCTGTACGGCACGCTGCTGGCCGGCGGCTGCCTGCACGTCGGCGACCTCGACGAGCGGCTCGACGTGCCCGGCGGGCTGACCTTCCTGAAGGTGACCCCGAGCCACCTGCCGCTGCTGGAGCTCATGCCGGACGTCCTCGCCCCGCACGCCGAGCTGATGACCGGCGGCGAGGCCCTGCGCGGCGAGCAGCTCGCCGGCCGGCGCACCGACCGCCCCGACCTGGCGCTGATCAACCACTACGGCCCGACGGAGACCACCGTCGGCTGCCTCGACCACCGCCTCACCGGGGACGGACCCGTCGCCCCGGGCCCGGTGCCCCTGGGCCGCCCGATGTGGAACACCCGCGCCTACGTCCTGGACGGCCGGCTGCGCCCCGTCCCCGACGGCACCGTGGGCGAGCTGTACGTCGCCGGGCACGGCCTCGCCCGCGGCTACGCCAACCGGCCCGGCCTGACCGCCGCGCGGTTCGTCGCCGATCCCCACGGCCCGGCCGGTTCGCGGATGTACCGCACCGGCGACCGGGTCCGCTGGAACGCCGACGGCGAGCTGGAGTTCACCGGCCGTGCCGACGACCAGGTCAAGATCCGCGGTCACCGCGTCGAACTGGGCGAGGTCGAGGCGGCGCTGCTGCGGGTGCCCGAAGTGGCGTCCGCCGCCGCGGCCCTGCGCGAGGACCGGCCCGGAGACGTGCGCCTGACCGCCTACGTCGTCCCGCACAGCCCCACCGGCAACCCCCCGGGAGCCGGGCCCGACGCCGAGACGGTGCGCACGCACCTCGCCGGGACCCTCGCCCCCTACCTGGTGCCGGCCGACGTCGTCGTCCTCGACGCGCTGCCGCTGACCGCCAACGGCAAGACCGACCGCGCCGCCCTGCCGGCCCCCGATCCCGCGCACGTCCCCGCCGGACGAGCGCCGCGCACCCCCGAGGAAGAGGTGCTGTGCGCGCTGTTCGCCGAGGTCCTGGGCACGTCCCGGGCAGGAGCGGACGACAGCTTCTTCCACCTGGGCGGTCATTCGCTGCTGGCCACCCGCCTCGTCAACCGGGTGCGGACCGTCCTCGGTGTCGAACTGCCGCTGCGCGCCCTGTTCGAGCGGCCCACGCCCGCCGGCCTGGCCGGTCTGCTGCGCGACGCCGAGCACGCCCGCCCCGCGCTCGCGCCGAGGCCGCGCCCCGAACGCATCCCGGTCTCCTACGCCCAGCGCAGGCTGTGGTTCCTCAACCGGATGGATCCGGACAGCCCGCTCTACAACGTGCCCGCCGTGCTGCGGCTGACGGGCCCGCTGGACCGGGACGCCCTGGGCGGCGCCCTGCGCGACGTCGCCGCACGCCACGAGTCGCTGCGCACGGTCTTCCCCGCGGTGGACGGCGAGCCGGTGCAGCGCGTGCTCGACGGCACCGGCCACCTCGACCTGCCCGTGCGGCCGGCGACCGCGGCGGACGTGCCGGACCTGGTCACCGAACTGACCGGCCGCGGCTTCGACCTGACGACCGAGCCGCCGCTGCGCGCCACCCTCCTCGGACTCGGCGCCGCGGAGCACCTGCTGGTGCTGGTGATGCACCACATCGCCAGCGACGCCTGGTCGTGGCGGCCGTTCGCCGCGGATCTCGGCACCGCCTACGCGGCCCGCGCCGAGGGCACCGCGCCCGCCTGGCAGCCGCTGCCGGTGGGTTACCCGGACTACGCGCTGTGGCAGCGGGAGGTCCTCGGCGAGTCCGCCTCCGGTGAGCCGGGCGAGATCGCCCGTCAGCTCGCCTTCTGGCGCGACACCCTGGAGGGCATCCCCGAGGAGCTGCCGCTCCCCGTCGACCGGCACCGCCCGGCGGGCGGACCGCACCCGGCCTCCGACGTGCGGTTCACCCTCGACGCCGGCCTGCACGAGCGGCTCGTCGCGCTCGCCAGGGCCCACGGCGTCAGCCTCTTCATGGTCCTCCAGGCAGGTGTCGCCGCGCTGCTCGGCCGGCTCGGCTGCGGCACGGACATCCCGCTGGGCACCCCGGTGGCCGGCCGCACCGACGAGGCCCTGGACGACCTCGTCGGGTTCTTCGTCAACACCCTGGTGCTGCGCACCGACACCGGTGGCAACCCGGCCTTCGCCGACCTGTTGACCCGGGTGCGCGAGACCGACCTGGCGGCCTACGCGCACCAGGACCTGCCGTTCGAGCGGCTGGTGGAGGAACTGAACCCGGCGCGTTCCCTCGCCCGGCACCCGCTGTTCCAGGTCATGCTCACTCTGGAGCACGCGAAGGGGACGGCGCTGGACCTGCCCGGCCTGACCGCGACGGTGGAGCGCGGCACCGCCAAGTGGGCGCGCTACGACCTGTCGTTCGGCCTCGGCGAACGCCACACCGAGACCGGGGACCCGGCCGGGGTCGACGGCGTCCTGGAGTACGCCACCGCTCTCTTCGACCCCGCCACCGCCCGCTCCCTCGCGGACCGCCTCGTACGGCTGCTGCGCCAGGTCGCGAACGACCCCGCTCGCCGCCTCGACGACCTGGACCTGTTCTCGGCCGACGAGCGGACGACGGTGCTGGAGGAGTGGAACGACTCCGCGTCCGCGGTACCCGTGGGGCTGCTGCCGGAGTGGTTCGCCGCACAGGTGGCCGCGACACCGGACGCGCCTGCCGTGCGGTGTGCCGGCACGTCCTGGTCGTATGCCGAACTCGACGTCCGCGTCAGCGAGTTGGCCGGAGCGCTGGCGCGGCGCGGGGTGCGGCGTGGCGCGGTGGTGGCGCTGGCGCTGCCACGGTCGGCGGACGCGGTCGCCGCGATGCTCGCGGCTGGGCGCGTCGGGGCGGCGTTCCTGCCGGTGGACACCGGTTTCCCGGCCGAACGGGTGGCGTTCGTCCTGGCGGACGCGGCACCGGCGGTGGTTCTGGCCTCACGCGGGACGGCGTCGGTGGTGCCGCCGGAGTGCGAGGTGGTCCTCGTCGAGGACGTACGGCCGTCCGGCGATGCCGTGCACCCGGTGACGGTGTCGCCCGAGGACGCGGCATACGTTCTGTACACCTCCGGTTCCACGGGGCGGCCGAAGGGCGTGGTGGTCCCGCACGGGGCCCTGCGGAACTTCCTGTGGGCCATGCGCCCGGTCGCCGGCCCCGCACCCGGGGAGCGGTGGCTGGCGGTGACGACCTTCGGGTTCGACATCGCGCTGCTGGAGGTGTTCGGGCCACTGGTGGCGGGGGCGACGCTGGTGCTCGCGCCCCGCGAGACGGTGCGGGACCCCCGGGCGCTGGCCGCACTGGCGCGGGCCGAGGCCGTGACGGTGATGCAGGCGACGCCGAGCCTGTGGCGGGCGCTGCTGGAGCAGGCGCCGCAGGCGGTCGAGGGCCTGCGGGTGCTGGTCGGCGGTGAGGCACTGGACCCGGCGCTGGCACAGGAGCTGGCCGCGTCGGCGGCGTCGGTGGTGAACCTGTACGGGCCGACGGAGACGACGATCTGGTCGACGTCGGCCCCGGTGACGGGCCCCGAGGTGTCGATCGGGGGTCCGCTGGCGAACACGCGCGTGTACGTACTGGACGCCGGCCTGCGGCCGGTTCCGCCCGGTGTCGCCGGGGAGCTGTACATCGCCGGCGACGGGGTGGCGCGCGGCTATCTGGGGCGTGCCGGGGTGACGGCGGGCCGGTTCGTGGCCGACCCGTTCGGCCGGGCGGGCTCGCGCATGTACCGCACGGGTGACGTCGTGCGGTGGTCGGCGGACGGCCGGCTGCTGTTCGTGGGCCGGGCCGACGACCAGGTGAAGGTCCGCGGCCACCGCATCGAACTCGGCGAGGTCGAGGCCCACCTGCTGGCCCAGTTGGGGGTGACCGCGGCCGTCGCCGCGGTGCTGCCCGGACCCGACGGGGTGCCCAGGCTGGTCGGTTACGTGGTCGGCACCGAGGACACGGCCGCCGTCCGCGGGGCGCTGGCCTCTGCGCTGCCGGAGTACATGGTGCCCTCGGCGGTCGTGGCGCTGGACGCAGTACCGCTGACCCCGAACGGCAAGACCGACCGCAGGGCGCTGCCCGCGCCCGACCTGAGCACCGGGCCGACGCGCGAGCCGCGCACCGCGCAGGAGGAGATCCTGTGCGGCCTGTTCGCCGAGACCCTCGGCCTCGACCGGGTCGGCATCGACGACGGCTTCTTCGAGCTGGGCGGGCACTCGCTGCTGGCGACCCGGCTGGTCTCCCGGATCCGCGCGGTGCTGGGCGTGGAGGTGCCGGTGCGGGTGCTGTTCGAGGCGCCCACCGTGGCCGGCCTGGCCCGGTACGCCGACACGGCCGCGACCGCCCGGCCCGCACTGGCACGCCGCGCACGGCCCGAGCCCCTGCCGCTGTCCCACGCCCAGCACCGCCTGTGGATGGTCAACGCCATCGAGGAGCCCGGCGCGCTGTACAACCTGCCGCTCGCCACCCGGCTGCGCGGCGAACTCGACACGGAAGCCCTGCGGACGGCCCTCGCCGACGTGGTGGCGCGCCACGAGGTGCTGCGCACGCTCCACACCGAGCGAGGCGGCCTGCCGTACCAGCGCATCCTGGACCCCGCCGAGGCACGCCCCGGCCTGCGGGTGGTGACCGTGGCCGAATCCGCGCTGGACGGCGCGGTGGCGGCCGCGGTGCGGCACGTGTTCCGGCTCGACGCGGAACTCCCGCTGCGCGCCACGCTGCTGACGCTCGGCCCGGACGATCACGTGCTGGTGCTGGTGCTGCACCACATCGCCGGTGACGCCTGGTCGATGCGCCCGCTGGTCCGTGACCTCGCCGAGGCCTACGCCGCCCGCCGCACGGGCTCCGCCCCGCAGTGGGCGCCGCTGCCCGTCCAGTACGCCGACTACGCCCTGTGGCAGCGCGAACTGCTCGGTGATGTGCGCGACCCGGACAGCGAGGCCGCCCGGCAGGCCGCCTACTGGAAGGACGCCCTCGCCGGTCTGCCCGACGTACTGGAGCTGCCCGCCGCCCGGCCCCGCCCCGCCGAGGCGAGCCACCGCGGCGGCCTCGTCCCCTTCGAGGTGGACGGCGCACTGCACCGGGAACTGCTCGCCATGGCCAGGTCCGGCCGGGTCACCCTCTTCATGGTGCTCCAGGCCGCGCTGGCCGCACTGCTCACCCGGCTCGGCGCCGGCACCGACATCCCGCTCGGCACCCCGGTGGCCGGCCGCACCGACGACGCCGCCGACGACCTGGTCGGGTTCTTCGTCAACACCCTGGTGCTGCGCGCCGACACCAGCGGCGACCCGACCTTCCGCGAACTGCTGGACCGGGTACGGGAGACGGACCTGACGGCCTACGCCCACCAGGATCTGCCGTTCGAGCAACTGGTGCGGGAGCTGGGCGTCGAACGCTCGCTGGCCCGGCATCCGCTGTTCCAGGTGATGCTCGTGCTGGACGCCTTCCAGCGCGACGGCGCCGCCCTGGACGGCCTCACCGCCGAGGGCGTCGCCCGCCCGGACACCGGGGAGCACGGCACCGCCAAGTTCGACCTGTCCCTGCGCGTCACGGAACACCGGGGACCCGACGGCGAGCCCGCCGGCCTGACCGGAACGCTCGCCTACGCGACCGACCTCTTCGACCGCCCGACGGCCGAGGCGATGACGGCGCGCTTCACCCGACTGCTCGAGGAGGTGGCCGCCGCCCCGCACCGGGCCCTCGGCGACCTCGACATCCCCACGCTGGAGAAGGAATTGCAGACCGGACCGCACGACGGCACGGAAGAAGCCCTCGGCTCCCTGATACCCCGGATGATCGAGGAACAGGTGGCCCGCACGCCCGACGCGCCCGCTGTGGCCGGCGTGGGCGGCACGCTGACGTACGCCGAGCTGAACGAGCGCGCCAACCGGCTCGCCCGGCTGCTGATCCGGCAGGGGGCCGGGCCCGAGCGGGTCGTGGCGCTCATGGTGCCGCGCTCACCGGACATGGTCGTCGCCGTCCTGGCCGTACTGAAGTCCGGAGCCGCCTACCTGCCGCTCGACAGTGAGTACCCCGCCGACCGGATCGCGTACATGCTCGGCGACGCGGCGCCGGCCCTGGCGCTGACCACGACCGCGGTCCGGGACCGGCTTCCGGCCGCGCCCGGCGCGACCCGGATCGTCCTCGACGAGCCCGCCACCCGTGCCGCGCTGGCCGGTCTCGCGGCCGACGACCTCACGGACACCGACCGCACCGCATCGCTCACCCCGCGCACGCCCGCCTACGTCATCTACACCTCCGGCTCCACGGGACGCCCCAAGGGCGTCGTGGTCGAGCACCGGGGCATCCCCAACCTGGTCCGGGCGCGGATCGAGCCGTACGCCATGGGCCCGGGCAGCCGGGTGCTCCAGTTCGCCTCGCTCAGCTTCGACGCCGCCCTGTCGGAGATCTGCACCCCGCTGAGCTGCGGCGCGTGCCTGGTGCTGGGCCCGGCCGACATGCTCGACCAGGTCGCCGAACTGCCGGAGCTGATCCGCGCCCACGGCGTCACCCACGCCACCCTGCCCCCCGCCGTGCTCACCCGGCTGCCCGAGGACGCCCTGCCGTCGGTCCGCACCCTGGTGATCGCCGGGGAGGCTCCGCCGGACGGCCTGGTCGCCCGGTGGGCCGCCGGCCGCGCGATGTTCAACTGCTACGGCCCGACCGAGACCACCGTGTCCTGCACCATGGCCGGCCCGCTCCCGGCCCGCCACGGCGTCCCGCCGATCGGCCGCGCGCTGCCCAACCTGCGCGTCCACGTCCTCGACGACCGCCTCGCGCCGGTGGCCGACGGCGAGCCGGGCGAGCTGTACGTGGCGGGGGCCGGCGTGGCCCGCGGCTACCTCGGCCGGCCCGCGCTCACCGGCGAGCGGTTCGTCGCGGACCCGTTCGGCCCGGCGGGCACCCGGATGTACCGCACGGGTGATGTGGTCCGGCGCCGCCCGGACGGGGAGCTGGAGTTCGTCGGCCGCGCCGACGGCCAGGTCAAGATCAGGGGCCTGCGCGTCGAACTCGGCGAGGTGGAGGCGGCCCTCGCGGCCTGCCCCGGTGTCGGGCAGGCGGTGGCCGCGGTCCGCGAGGACGAGCCCGGCCGCCCGCGTCTGGTCGGCTACCTCGCCGCGGCCCCCGGCACCGGTCTGGACACCACCGCCGTACGGGCCCGGCTCGCCGAGGCGCTGCCCGAGTACATGGTGCCGTCGGCGCTCGTGGTCCTCGACCGGATCCCGCTGACCGTCAACGGCAAGATCGACCGGGCGGCGCTGCCCGCCCCGGCCGCGTCCGCCGGGCCCGCCGGCACGGACGGCGCCCCGCGCACCGCCCGCGAGGAGGTGCTGTGCCGGGTCATGGCCGAGGTACTCGGCCTGCCGCGGGTGGGCACGCGGGACAACTTCTTCGCGCTGGGCGGCGACAGCATCACCGCCCTCCAGGTCGCCAGCCGGGCCCGCGAGGCGGGCCTGGCCGTCTCCCCGCGCGACATGTTCCGCCACCAGACCGTCGCCGGGCTGGCCGCCGCGGTCGCCGAGACCCGGCCCGGCCGCGCCGCCCCCGCCGACGACGGCGTCGGCCCGGTGCCGCCGACGCCGGTCGTGCGCTGGCTGGCGCAGCGGCGCGGGCCCATCGACGGACTGAACCAGTCGGTGCTGCTGCGGGTCCCGAGCCTCGGCCACGACGCCCTCACCCGCGCGCTGCAGGCGGTCACCGACCACCACGACGCGCTGCGCATGCGCCTGTCGGGCTCCGCCGCCTCCGTCTCATGGGGCCTCACCGTGCGCCCGGTCGGCGATGTGCCCGCCGCCGACCGCATCACCCGGGTCGATGTCAGCGGCCTCCCCGACGATCCGGCCGACCCCGCACTGACCGCCCTGGTCACCGAGGAGGGCGAGGCCGCACGGCGCCGTCTGGACCCCGGCAACGGCGTGATGTTCCAGGCCGTCTGGTTCGACGGCGGCACCGACCGGACGGGCTGGCTGCTCCTCGTCGCCCACCACCTGGTCGTCGACGGGGTGTCCTGGCGGATCCTGGTGCCCGACCTGGTCGCCGCCTGGCAGGCCGCGGCGGCCGGGCAGACCCCGCGCCTGGCACCGGTCGGGACCTCTGCGCGCCGCTGGGCCCAGCTACTGCTGGCCGAGGCCCAGACCCCCGAGCGGGCCGCGGAACTCGACTTGTGGACCCGGATACTGGAGGAGCACGACCCGCGGATCGGGGCCGACGCCTTCCGGCCCGCCCGCGACACCCGCGCCACCGCCGAGCACCTCGCGGTCCGGCTGCCCGCCGCCACCACCGGCACCCTGCTCACGGCCGTACCGGACCGCTTCCAGGCCCGGATCGACGACGTGCTGCTCACCGGCTTCGCCTGCGCCGCGGCCCGCTGGCGGGAGCGCAACGGCTGGGGCTCCGGCTCCTCGGTCCTCATCGACGTCGAGACCCACGGCCGCGAGGACCTCGCCGACGACGTCGACCTGTCCCGCACCGTCGGCTGGTTCACCGCCATCCACCCGCTGCGCCTCGATCCCGGCACCGGCGAACGGACCCGGCGGCACGGCCCGGCCGCCGCGCTGAAGCGGATCAAGGAGCAGATCCGCGCCGTGCCCGACAACGGCCTCGGCTACGGGCTGCTGCGCTACCTCAACCCGGACACCGCCGGTCTGCTCGCCGCCCACCCCGCCCCGCAGATCGGCTTCAACTACCTGGGCCGCGTCAACGGTACGGCCCTCGGCGACGGCACCCCGGGCGGTGCGCCGGGCTGGTCCGGAGAGCCGCGCATGGACACCCGGGTCGTCCCGTCCGACGCCGGACTGCCGTTCGCGCACCCGCTGGAGATCAGCGCCGTCACCCGCGAGACCGCCGAGGGACCCCTGCTGGACGTCACGTTCTCGTGGCCCGGCGCCCTGTTCACCGAGGACCAGGTCCGGCAGCTCGCCGACGACTGGTTCCGGGCCCTGGGCGAGCTGGCCGCGGCGGCCGAACGCCCCGACGCCGGCGGCCTCACCCCGTCCGACCTGCCCCTCGTCTCCCTCACCCAGGCCGAGATCGACGCCCTGGAGGCCGCGCCGGGCGGCGTCGAGGACGTACTGCCGCTGTCCCCGCTCCAGGAGGGCCTGCTCTTCCACACCCTCTACGCGGACTCCGGGCCCGACGTGTACGCGATGCAGCTCAGCGTCGACCTGGAAGGGCCGCTGGACCCCGTGGCGCTGCGCGCCGCCGGACAGTCCCTGCTGGAACGCCACCCCAACCTGCGGGCCGGCTTCCACCACCGCGCCGACGGCAGCCCCGTCCAGGTCATCGCACGCCACGTGGAACTGCCGTTCGAGGAGGCCGATCTGACCGGCCTCGACGAAGCGGCCCGGGAGGCCGAACTGGCCCGGCTCACCGACGCGGCCCGCGACCGCCGCTTCGACCTGGCCGAGGCCCCGCTGGTGCGGTTCCTGCTGATCCGGCTGGGCGAGGAGCGGCACCGGCTGGTCATCCTCAAGCACCACATCGTGCTCGACGGCTGGTCCATGCCGCTGTTCCTGCGCGACCTGGTCGCCCTCTACCACGGCGAGCAGGCCGCCCTGCCGCCGGTCGTGCCGTACCGCGACTACTTCGTGTGGCTGGCCGGGCAGGACAGGGCGGCCACCGAGGAGGCCTGGCGCCGGGCGCTCGACGGGCTGAGCGAGCCGTCCCTGCTCGCGCCCGCCGGATCCGGGGCCCCCACGCGCATGCCGCAGGAGGTGGGCCGGGCACTGCCCGCCGAGACCACCGCGGCGCTCCAGGCGTACGCGGCGGAGAACGCGGTCACCCTCAACACGGTGCTCCAGGGCGCCTGGGCCGTGCTGCTCGGCCGGCTGCTCGGCCGCGACGACGTGGTGTTCGGCACCACCGTCTCCGGCCGTCCCCCGGAGCTGCCCGGCATCGAGTCCATCGTCGGTCTGTTCATCAACACCCTTCCGGTCCGCGTCCGCCTGGACCCGGCCGGGGACTGGGGCGCGCTGCTCACCCGTCTGCAGGACGAGCAGTCCGCGCTCACCGCCCACCACCACGTCGGGCTCGCCGACATCCAGCGGCTGACCGGAGCCGGCGGGGACCTCTTCGACACCCTCGTCGTCTACGAGAACTTCCCGACGACCTCCGGCGGCGGACGCCAGGGCGCCCTGCGCGCCACGTCCGTGGACGGACGTGCCGCGGCCCACTACCCGCTGTCCCTGATCGCCTCCCTGGGCGACGGCCGCCTGCGGCTGCGCCTCGACCACCGGCCCGAGCTGTTCGACACCCGCACCGTGGAGACGCTGCTGGACCGGCTCGTCCACGTCCTGGAGGGCATCACCGCCGCACCGCGGCAGCCGCTCGCCACCGTGGACATCGCGGACGCGGAGGAGCGCGAGCGGCTGATCGACGGCTGGAACGGCGGACCGCTCGACGTCCCCGCCGACCCACCGACCATGACCCGCCGCTTCGCGCAGGCCGTCGCCGAGGGCCCGGACGACACAGCCGTCCGGCTCGGCGGGACCCGCCTGACCTACCGGGAACTCGACGAGCGCGCCAACCGGACGGCCCGCCGGCTCATCGAGCTGGGGGTGCGTCCCGAGACCCGGGTCGGTGTGCTGCTCGACCGCTCGGTCGACCTGATCGTCAGCGTGCTGGCCGTGCTCAAGGCGAGCGCCGTGTACGTCCCGCTGGAGCCCACGTACCCCGACGAGCGGGTGCGGCTGCTGCTCGACGAGACCCGCTCCCCGGTCCTGCTGACCGACAGCGGGCGCGCCGGCCACTGGACGGAGCGGCTCGCCGGCCGCGTCACGGTGGTCGCCGCCGACACCGACCCCGGCATCCCCGCCCAGCCGGCCACCGAGCCGGACGTCACCGTCCTGCCCGACCAACTCGCCTACGTCATCTACACCTCCGGTTCCACCGGCACCCCCAAGGGCGTCGCGGTCAGCCACCGCGCCGTCGTGGAACTGGCCGCCGACCACTGGTGGAAGTTGGACGCGACCCAGCGCGTGCTGTTCCACAGCCCGCACGCCTGGGACGTCTCCACCCTGGAGTGGTGGGTGCCGCTGCTCAACCACGGCGAGGTCGTCGTCGCCCCGCCCGGCAAGGTCGACCTGGAGGCCATCGCCTCCCTCGTCGTCGAGGAGGGCATCACCGGACTGTGGGCCTCCGGAGGCCTGTTCCGGCTGCTCGCCGAGACCCACCCGGAGTGCTTCCGCGGCCTGGCCGAGGTCCGCACCGGCGGCGACGTGGTTCCCGCCTACGCCGTCCGCCGGGCACTGGACGCCTGCGTCGGCACGGACACCGTGGTCACCGCCGGCTACGGCCCCACGGAGACCACCGTGTTCTCCACCCGGCACTCCATGCACCCCGGCGACGAGGTGCCCGAGAGCGTCCCCATCGGCGCCGCCATCGACGGCACCCGGGCCTATGTCCTCAGCCCCGGGCTGCGGCCCCAGCCGGCCGGCGTGGTCGGCGAGCTGTACCTCGCCGGGTCCGGCGTGGCCCGCGGGCTACGAGAACAACCCGGGTATGACCGCCGAGCGGTTCGTCGCCGACCCCTACGGCGAGCCCGGCACCCGGATGTACCGCACCGGCGACCTGGTCCGCCGGCGTGCCGACGGGCTGATGGAGTTCGTCGGCCGGACCGACGAACAGGTCAAGCTGCGCGGGTTCCGCGTCGAGCTGCGCGAGGTGGAGGTGGCGCTCTCCGCCCACCCCGGCATCGGGCAGGCCGTCGCCCTGGTCCGGGAGGACCGCCCCGGCGACAAGCGCCTCGTCGGCTACGTGGTGCCCGACGCCGGCGCCCCGGCGCCCGACCTGAGGGCACTCCAGGACCATCTGGCGGAGCGGCTCCCGGAGTTCATGGTGCCGTCCGCGCTGGTCGTCCTCGACGCGCTGCCGCTCACCTCGCACACCAAGCTGGACCGCAAGGCCCTGCCCGCGCCGGAGCAGCAGCCCGCCCACTCCGCCGGACGGCCGCGCAGCCCCCAGGAGGAGACGGTGCTGTGCGAGCTGTTCGCCGACGCCCTCGGCGTGCCCGGCCTCGGCATCGACGACGACTTCTTCCTGCTGGGCGGGAACTCGCTGCTCGCCGCCTCCCTGGTCAGCCGCATCCGGTCGGTCCTCGGCTGCGAGCTGAGCATCCAGGCACTGTTCACCGCCCCCACCGTGCGCGGGCTGGCCGAACGGCTGGCGGGCGGCACCGGACCCGACGAGCACAACGGACTCGACGTCCTGCTGCCGCTGCGCACCAGGGGAAGCGGCCCCGCCCTGTTCTGCTTCCACGCCGGCGGCGGCCTGAGCTGGCGGTACGCGGGGCTGCTGCGCCACCTGCCCGCGTCCCTGCCGGTCTACGGTGTGCAGGCCAGGGCGTTCTCCACGCCCGGATACCGGCCCGGCAGCATCGAGGAGATCGCCGAGCACTTCACCGAGCGGATCCGCGCCGCCCGGCCCGACGGCCCCTACCACCTGCTGGGCTGGTCCTTCGGCGGGCTCGTCGCCCAGGCGGTCGCGACCCGCCTCCAGGCGGACGGGGCCGAGGTCGGCCTGGTCGCCGTGCTCGACTCGTACCCCGTCACCTCCGCCGTGACCGCGCCCGCCGCGCCCGCGTCCGGGGAGCGGAACCTGATGGCGGCACTGCTGGAGGCCACCGGCCTCGGTGATCACCTGCCCGACGGGGCCGCCGCGGACGAGGAGAGCGTCGCCGGCGTGCTGCGCGCGCAGGGCAACCCGCTCACCGACCTGCTGGCCGACCACCTGGGCACGGTGGCGCAGACCTTCCAGGACCACGTGGAGCTGCGCCGGGCCTTCACCCCGAAGGTCTTCCGGGGCGACGTGCTGCTCCTCGCGGCCGGCGAGGACGGCCCCGGTGCCGAGCGGGGAACGCTGCGCTGGCAGCCGTACGTCGACGGCCGCGTCGACGCCTGCACCGTGCCCGGCCGGCACGAACAGATGCTGCTGTCCGGCCCGATCGCCGAGGTCGGCCGGATCGTCACCGAGCGGCTGGCAGCCCTCGGAGAGGAGGAGGGACGATGACCCGCGACATCTACGAGATCGGTGAGACACCGCCGCTCGGCGAGGTCCCGAGCCACATGTACGCGGCCCTGATCCGGCCGGAACGGTACGGCGAGCCGCGGCAGGCGATCCGTGTCGAGCCGGTGGAGGTGCCGCCGGTGGGCCGTGGCCAGGTCCTGGTCATGGTGATGGCGGCCGGCGTCAACTACAACGGCGTGTGGGCCGGCCTCGGCACCCCCGCCGACGTGATCGCCGCCCGCCGCAAGCAGGGCGATCCGCACGACTTCCACATCGCCGGCTCCGAGGGTGCCGGCGTGGTCTGGGCGGTCGGTGAGGGCGCCACCCAGTACCGGGTCGGAGACCAGGTGATCATCGCCGGAGTGCAGTGGGACGAGTCGGCCCCGGACATCCGCATGGGGACCGATCCCACCGCCTCCCGGTCCCAGAAGGCCTGGGGATACGAGCTGAACTTCGGCTCCTTCGCCCAGTTCACGATCGTCGACGAGTACCAGGTGCACCCCAAGCCGCCGCACCTGACCTGGGAGCAGGCCGGCTGCTTCCTCGGCGGCGGGTCGACCTCGTACCGGATGCTCACCGGCTGGTCCCCGCACCACGTGCAGCCGGGCGACCCCGTCCTGATCTGGGGCGGATCAGGCGGCCTGGGCTCCATGGCGATCCAGATCACCGACTACTTCGGCGGCATCCCGATCGCCGTCGTCTCCGACGACGACAAGGCGGAGCACTGCCTGCGGCTGGGGGCCCGCGGGGTCATCAACCGTCACGACTTCGACCACTGGGGCCGGCTGCCCGACGCGTCCGACGCCGAGGCGTACGCGCGCTGGCAGTCGGGGGCCCGCGCCTTCGGGCGCCGGATCTGGGAGGTCCTCGGGGAACGCAGGTCGCCCCGCATCGTCCTGGAACACCCGGGCCGCGACACCCTGGCCACCTCGGTCTACGTCTGCGACCACGCCGGCATGGTGGTCACCTGCGCCGGCACCAGCGGCTACAACGGTGACATCGACCTGCGGTTCCTGTGGATGTTCCAGAAACGGCTGCAGGGCTCGCACGCCGCCAACGTCCGCGAGACCCGGGCGGCCATCAACCTGGTGGCCTCCGGCCGGGTCGACCCGTGCCTGAGCCTGACCCTGCCGTTCGACGAGATCGCCGACGCCCACCAGCTCGTCTACGAGAACCGGCACCCGGCCGGGAACACGGCCGTCCTGGTCAACGCGCCCGGACCCGGGCTGACGTCGCTCGTCTGACCACCCGGGGCACCGTCCGTCCGGCCTCCGTCCGGGCCGTCGCCGCCGGGGGCAGTTGGGCGTCGAGGCGGCGTCCAGCTCCCCCGCGCGGCCCTCTTTTAATGTGGCAGCGATCCGAATGGGGAACCGGTGAGGGGCACGGATGAATGCGTTTGTCCACTGTTACGGAAACGGGGGAGAAACCACACCCTGTCCAGCGCTTTCCGGGGCGCTGCAACAGGCCGGCCACCGTGTCGTTCTCGGGGCCCGGCGCCTCTTCTCCCCGTTGGCGAAGAATTACGGCGTTCCCTTCGCGGGGCCGAACGGCCACCTAGTCGAGTCCTCCCTTCCGCGGATGTGTCCGGCGTTTCCCCGGAGCATGTGGGAGGTGGCCGCCGACGGCAGCGCCGATATCGCCAGCCATTCGCGCAACCTTCGAAAAGCCGTGCCTCGGACAGCCGAGAAGATCGGCGTACCGTACGTCCCGGCGACCCCGCACCCCGACTTCGTACCCTCCCGGGAACAGGCGCTTCTCGGGCGTGAGCACCGGACTCCCCCGGTCCCGCACGGCCTCGGCCCCCAGGTGGTGAATCCGGCCGCCGACAGGACCCCGCCCGGGGACCTCCGGCGGTTCCCGGAGGACGGCGGGACGCCGGTGCCCGTCGGGTCCGGCAGTTCCCCGGACCCGGACCCGAGGGCCACCGGCCGCCTGGTGCAGGTCGCGTGCGGTACGCCGGAGTACGTGCCGTCGTGGCGGCGGACCGGGGCGGCGTCGGGATCGCCCAAGCTGTCGCTCCGAGCCCTTCGTCCGAGCAGGACCAGCCGGTGTGGGCGGGGCGTCCGCACCACCTCGGTGCCGGCCCCGCACCCCTTCCGCGGGGCGGCCTCACCACCGACGCCCTCGCCGAAGCCCATCAGGACCGCCGTCACCGATCCCGGCACCGCCCGCACCGCCGCCCGGGTTCCGGAACGGGTCCCCCACGAGCAGACAGGAGCACGCTGTGCCGCTGACCACGCATGACGGCATCGCGAACCCGGTCGCCCAGGAGCGGCCCACCACGGCCCGCCGCGGCGAACGCCCCGCCTTCGACCGGCCGCTACAGGTCGGCTCACCCAACATCCCGGACCGCGGCCGTCTGTTCCAGCGCATCTCGCAGGCCCTCGACCGGGGCTGGCTGACCAACAACGGCCCACTGGTGCGCGAGTTCGAGGACCGGCTCACCCGGCTCACCGGTGCCGCGCACGTGCTGGCCACCAGCAACGGCACCTCCGCGCTGGAGGTCCTGGCCCGGGCCCGCGGACTGACCGGCGAGGTGATCGTGCCGTCGTTCACCTACGTCGCCACCGCGCACGCCCTCCAGTGGCAGGGCCTGACCCCGGTCTTCGCCGACATCGACCCGCACACCGGCACCCTGGACCCCGCCCATGTGCGCGAGCTGATCACCGAGCGCACCAGCGGCATCGTCGGCGTTCACCTGTGGGGCCGGATCTGCCGCGTGGACGAGCTGAGGGCGATCGCCGACGAGCACGGGCTGGCCCTGCTCTACGACGGTGCGCACGCCCTGGGCTGCGAGCTGGACGGCCGCGCGGTCGGCGGCTTCGGCGACGGCGAGATCCTCAGCTTCCACGCGACCAAGTTCATCAACGCGTTCGAAGGCGGCGCCGTCCTCACGAACGACCCCGAACTCGCCGAACGCGTCGGCCGGATGCGCAACTTCGGGTTCGGGCCCGGCCGGGAGGTCCTCACCTTCGGGACCAACGCCAAGATGAACGAGATCTCCGCGGCCATGGGTCTGACCGCCCTGGAGCACATCGACGAGATCACCGCGGCGAACGCCCTGCGGTACGAGCACTACAGGGCCGGACTGCTGGGTGTCCCCGGCGTCAGGCTGCGCGGCCCCGGCCCGGGGGAGCGCGGCAACGACCAGTACGTCGTCGTCGAGATCGACGCCGGCGTCACCGGAGTCCACCGCGACCGGCTGCTCTCCGCGCTCCACGAGGAGAACGTCTTCGCGCAGAAGTACTTCCACCCGGGCTGCCACCGCATGCGCCCCTACGCGCAGCGGGCCGGCCTCCACACGCCGCTGCCGCTGCCCGGCACCGAGGCACTGGCCGAACGCGTCCTGGTCCTGCCGTCCGGGCCGGCCGTCACCCCGCACGACGTGGACCTCGTCTGCGAGCTCGTACGACAGGTGCTCGAAACAGCGTCGGCGCACTGAGAACAAAGGGAGAGAGACCACATGGCCATCACCACCGCAGCCACAGGCGAAGCCCGCACCGAGCCGGCCACCGGGCGTCGGCTCACCGGCTTCAGCGGCGACCCCGGCTACTTCCGCTTCAAGGAGTACCGGACCTTCGACCCGCAGGCCGTCGTCGACGTCCTCAGGGGCAGGAGCGCGGGCGCCGTGTTCCGCGGCGTGGTCGAGCCGGAGATCTGCACGGAACTGTCCGCACGCTTCTGGGACAGCGGGGACCGGGAGCGGCGGACCGCCGTCGCGCCCAGCTATTACCTGGGCACCTACCACTTCCACAAGACGACCGAGGAGTACCTCGACGAGTCCGAGCGGACCACGCCGGCGCTGGAGAAGGTGCTCGACATTCCGCGGGACCCGCTGACCGGGTTCTACGACGGTCTCGCCGGGGCCCTCGCGCCGGAGGACGTCACGGTGCGCCGCGCCGAGCACGGGGGGCGCCAGGCGTGCCGCGGGCTGCTGCGCTCGTGGCACGGCGCAGGCGACTACACCCTCGACCCGCACGAGGACGGTTCCCAGTGCACCGACCCCAGGCAGGCGGACTTCGAGATCCAGCGGGTGCTCGACCACCACGTCTGCGCGCTCAACATATGCCTGGAGAACGGCGACGGCGGCCGGCTGGCGCTGTGGAACATCCGGCCGGACGAGGCCAGCAGGCGCCGCCTCGGCCTGGAGCACACCGGCTCCCCGTACCCCATGGACACCCTCGACGGCATCGAGTGCCAGTGGCTCGAGATCAACGCCGGTGACATCTACGTCTTCAACGGTGCCCACATCCACGCCGTGGAGCCGAACACCAGCGCCGGGAGCCGCCGCACGACGCTGGCGGGCATCTTCGGCTTCGTGGACCGCGACACGGTCGTGTCGTGGACATGAAAGCACTGGTCCTGGCGGGCGGCACCGGCAGCCGGCTGCGGCCCATCACCCACACCTCGGCCAAGCAGCTTGTACCCGTCGCCAACAAGCCCGTCCTGTTCTACGTGCTGGAGGCCATCGCGGACGCCGGCATCAAAGAGGTCGGCATGGTCGTCGGGGACACCGCGGACGAGATCCGCACGGCCGTCGACCGCGGAGGGTTCGACGGCCTGCGCATCACCTACCTCCCCCAGGAGGCGCCGCTGGGCCTCGCCCACGCGGTGCGCATCGCCCGGGACTTCCTCGGCGACGACGACTTCGTGATGTACCTCGGCGACAACTTCATCGTCGGCGGCATCACCGGACTCGTGGACGAGTTCCGCGCCGGGCGCCCCGACGCGCAGATCCTGCTCACCCGGGTGTCCGACCCCACCGCCTTCGGCGTCGCCGAACTCGACGAGTGCGGGCGGGTGGTGGGCCTCGAGGAGAAGCCCGCCAAGCCCCGGAGCGATCTCGCCCTGGTCGGTGTCTACCTGTTCACCCCGGTGATCCACGAAGCGGTCGCGGCCATCACTCCGTCCGGCCGCGGGGAACTGGAGATCACCGACGCCGTCCAGTGGCTGATCGACCGGCAGCGCGACGTACGCTCCACCACGATCTCCGGCTACTGGAAGGACACCGGCAACGTCCGCGACATGCTGGAGGTCAACCGCACCGTCCTCGAGTCCATCGAGCCCATGATCGCCGGCGACGTCGACGACGCCACCGAGATCGTCGGCCGGGTGCGGATCGCCGACGGGGCGACGGTCCGCCGCTCGCGGATCGTCGGCCCGGTGGTCATCGCCTCCGGAGTGGAGGTCAGCGGCTCCTACGTGGGGCCCTTCACGTCGATCTCCGAGCGGTGCCGCATCGAGGACAGCGAGATCGAGTTCTCCATCGTGCTGTCCGGCTCCTCCATCACCGGCGTACGCCGCGTCGAGGCGTCCCTGATCGGCCGTAACGTGGAAGTCACCCCGGCACCCCGGGCCCCCGCCGCACACCGGCTCATCCTCGGCGACCACAGCAAGGTGCAGATATCCCGATGACGACCAGGATCCTCGTGACCGGTGGAGCCGGCTTCATCGGCTCCCACTACGTACGGACGCTGCTCGGCCCCGAGGGCCCGGGCGACGTCCACATCACCGTGCTGGACGCCCTGACCTACGCCGGGAACCCGGCGAACCTCGACCCGGTCAGGGCAGACCCCCGGTTCGCCTTCGTGCACGGCGACATCTGCGACGCCGCGCTCGTGGAGACGCTGACGGCCCGCAGCGACCAGGTGGTGCACTTCGCGGCCGAGTCCCACGTGGACCGCTCGATCCTGGGCGCGGAGGCGTTCCTCCGCACCAACGCGCTCGGCACCCAGACCCTGCTCGACGCGGCCCTGCGCACGGGTCTGGGCACCTTCGTGCACATCTCGACCGACGAGGTGTACGGCTCGGTGCCGACGGGCTCCACGCCGGAGACCGCGCCGCTGCTGCCCAACTCCCCGTACGCGGCGTCGAAGGCCTCCAGCGACCTGGTCGCCCTGTCGTACCACCACACGCACGGCCTGGACGTCCGGGTCACGCGCTGCTCCAACAACTACGGCCACCACCACTTCCCGGAGAAGCTCGTCCCGCGCTTCGTCACCATGCTCCTGGACGGCGGCAGGGTGCCGTTGTTCGGCGACGGTGAGCACGTACGGGACTGGCTGCACATCGACGACCACGTCCGGGGCGTCGAGCTGGTGCGCACCGGTGGCCGGCCCGGCCGGGTCTACAACATCGGGGGCGGTACCGAGCTGACCAACAAGGAGCTCACAGGGCTGCTGCTGGAGGCCTGCGGCGCCGGCTGGGACCGGGTCGAGTACGTCGAGGACCGCAAGGGCCACGACCGGCGCTATTCGGTCGACTGGAGCCGGATCCGCGATGAGCTGGGCTACCGGCCCCGCAAGGACTTCGCCACCGGTCTCGCGGAGACCGTCCGGTGGTACCGCGGCAACCGCGACTGGTGGGAGCCCCTGCTGTCACGGGCGGCCCTGTGACCGCGCCGTGGACGGTCGCGGCGGGACGGCGAGGAGGTGATCGCCGTCGGCAGGACCGGGCTCGACGGCACCGACGCACCGGCGCCGCCCACCGGCCCGCCGCCGACGCCGGGAGGAACGGGAGCCGGAAGCCCTCCTCGTGAACGGCCCCGGCCCCGGCCACCCGGCCGACGCCTGCCGTCCGACCGCCGCCCGGCTGCTGCCCGTCCCGGACGCCCGCGGCGCCTTCCACGAGTGACAGCGCCTGCGGGCCCGGCGCCCGACGTGGCCGTCGACGTCCGGGCGGGTTCCCCGGCCTGTCGCCGGTGGGAGGCCGTACGACGCGACGTGGACAACCGGCCCGGTCCCGGGCTCACCACGCCGCGCCGCGTCGGGGGACCCGGCACCCGTGGCGAGGGGCCCGCGCACGCGGGCCCCTCGGCGTCCGGGGAGCGCTCCGGGTCACGCGTTCTGCGGACCGTCCCCCTCGCACGGCACCCGCACGGCCCGTTCCCGGACCGCGTCCACCAGCTCCAGTGTGGCCACGGCGTCCGCGTGCCACGGGTCCCGGCCGGTACCGCGGGAGGCGACCGGTCCGCGGATCGCCGCGGCGAATTCCGTGACGCAGGCCAGGAACTGGTCGGCGGGCGGCAGCAGGAGCCGTTCCTCCCGGTCCTGTTCCTCGATCCGTAGCTGCGTCCGCAGCTCGGCCGGCGGGCTGACGGTCTGGTCCGCGGTCAGACGCGCCCGGTCGCCCCACAACGCGTACCGCGCCCCGTAGCCGTGCTCGAAACCGAAGTCCAGCGAGGCGAGGACGCCCGAGTCGGCGGCCAGCAGGACCTGCCCGGAGAGGTCCAGTCCGTCGCGCGGCCGGGTCCGCAGGGTGGCGCCGGTCACCCGCAGCCCCCGCCCCAGGAAGTGCACCGCGGTCCGCAGCGGGTAGACGCCCGTGTCCAGCAGCGCGCCACCCCCCAGCCCGAGTGTGTACCGGATGTCGTCGGGGGGGAGCGGGGGGACGCAGAACGACGCGTGCAGCATGCGGAGGCGGCCGATCCGTCCGTCCCGCAGCAGCTCGGTGACGGCCCGGTGGCGCGGGTGGTGGAGGAACATGAAGTTCTCCCGCAGCACCAGGCCGCGGCTCTCGGCGAGCGCGGTCAGTTCCCGGGCCTCCTCGGCCGTCGTGGCCATGGGTTTCTCGATCAGCACGTGCCGGCCGGCCGCCAGCGCGCGGGCCGCCCACGTGTGGTGCAGTGCCGCGGGCAGCGGAACGTACACCGCCTCGATGTCCGTGCGTTCCAGCAGTGCCTCGTACCCGGTGACGGCCGCACAGCCGAAGCGGTCGGCGAACCGGCGCGCCCGCCGCGGGTCCCTGGAGGCCACGGCGACGACATCGACGTCCGGACAGGCCGTCATCGCGGGCACGACCCGCCGCCAGGCGATGGATGCGGCTCCGAGGACTCCCACGCGTACCGGCGGGGTGCCGTGGTCGTGGGTCACCGCACCGCCCTGAGGGCGGCCACGAGCGTCCTGGCCTGAACGTTGAGCTGGCCGCTGGACTTCAGCAGGTCCTCCAGCTCGCTCAGGCTCAGCCAGCGCATTCCGGCGCTCTCCTCGACCGGGTCCCGGCCGTCCACCGAGATGATCATGTACCGGCACCGCGCGTGGTCGAACCTGCCGCCCTCCTCCGACAGCACGGTGTCGAACAGCAGGCTCGCCCGGTCGGTGCCACGCACCAGATCCAGCAGGGGCGGCTGGTCGGCGGCGGCCAGGTGGGCGTGGTTCCCGGGCGTGCACTGCACGGTCGGACCCAGCTCCACCGTGTCGACGAATCCCGGTTCGACGCGTGCGTGCATCAGCGCGTGGAGGACGCCGCCGACGCGCTTGACGAGCAGTGCGGCGATACCCTGGCCGTGCGGCCGGAGCAGCGGCTGGGTCCAGGACGGCACCTCCCGGCTGCGCGAGCCCACGCGGACCGCGACGATGCTGAAGAACCGGCCCTCGTCGTGCGTGATGGCGTCGGCCGTGCGGTGCCAGCCGGGGACCGCACGCAGCGGCAGCCGCTCGGTGACGACCTCGTGCACGACCCGGCGGTCGGTCAGCCAGCAGCGGATCTCCTGTCCGGTGTGCTCGGCGCTTCCGGGCCCGTCGACGCGGTCCCAGTCGGGCAGGCACGACAGCACGGTCCGCGCGTCCATGTTGACCAGGTCCTCGCACCGCAGCAGGGCGTTGAGCTGTCCCAGCGTCAGCCAGCAGAAGTCGTCGCCGGCCCGCAGCTCGGGCCCGACCTCGACCACCATGTTGCGGTTGCGCTTGCGCAGGAACCAGGAGCCCTGCTCGGACTGCAGCACGTCCGCCAGCACCCGCCCGGGCTCGGGCGTGCGGAAGGCGTCCAGGTACGGCACCGGCGAACCGCCGTGGACCCGTGTGTAGTTGCTGCGCGTCGCCTGGACGGTGGGAGAGAGCTGGACGCCGTTGACGTTCCCCGGCTCCGACTTGGCCTGCATCAGGAAGTGCAGCACGCCGTCGATCTCCCGCACGGCGATGCCGAGGATGCCGACCTCCGGCTGGCTGATGATCGGCTGGGACCATTCCGGGACCGCGCCGAAGTCGGAGCGGACCCGCAGTCCCTGCACCGAGAAGAACCGCCCGGTGGTGTGGCCCAGGTCCCCGGTGTCCGGGTCGAACCCCCACTGGTCGAGCGCGTCGAAGGGTATTCGCTCGGTCCGCTGCGCATGGCGCAGCCGCCGCTCGGCAAGCCAGTCGAAGAAGGCGGCGGTGCTGGTGACCCCGTCGGTACACCGTGCCGACAGGGCCAGCCGGGCCTCCATGTCGGTGGGCGAGGTCCGGTTCGCCGTGGCGGCCCCCGTCACGGCTGGATCCTCTCCAGGAACCGCACCGCGGAGGCGGCCCCGTCCTCGGCACGCAGGCGTTCGCCCAGCTCGGCGGCGGCCGTGGCGACGGCCGGGTCCGTGGCCGCCGTCGTGATCGCCCGGGCCAGGGCTGACGAGGTCAGCTCGCGTTGCCGCAACGGGGCGGGTGCCACTCCCAGGCGGTGCAGATGCTCGCCCCACATCAGTTGGTTCACCTCGAACGGGCAGACGACCTGGGGGACTCCAGCCGTCAGGGCGGCGTTGTGCGCGCCCAGCGAGCCGGAGTTGACGGCCACACGCACCCGTGGCAGCAGCCATCCGTAGGGAACCTCGTCCAGCGCCAGGACGCCGTCCGGGGCGCCGTCGACGTCGAGGCCGCCCCAGCCGGCCACGATCACCGCCCGCAGGCCGCTCTCCCGCACGGCGTCCAGCACCAGGGCGGTGGTCCCCTCGGGGTCGGTACCGAGAGCGCTGCCGAAGCCGATGAGAACGGGCTTCTCGCCGTCCTCCAGGAAGCGCAGCAACCGGTCCGGCGGCTGCCAGCCCGGTGGCGGCGGAAGGTGCCAGAAGCCGTCGGTGTGCACCGAGTCGGGCCAGTCGGAGCCCGGGGCGAGGACGTGCGGGCTGAAGCAGTGCAGAACGGGTGCGGGCGCGCCGTGGGCGGAGAACCGGAAGTCGAGGTAGCCCTCCCGCGGCGGAAGTCCGAGGGTGTCCGCGCGCCACTGGTCCACCACGTCGATGACGGCGGGCGGCAGATACGTCCGCACGTCCGTCCGGCTCGTGTCCTCCTTGCCGGAGAACACGTCCGACAGCATGCCGAACGCCGGATAGTCGCGGGAGACCACGAAGTTGGGATAGAGGGAGCCGAGGACGTGCGGAACCTTCAGCCGCTCGGCGATCTGCGGAAGCACCTCACGGAACGCGTGCGAGTGGACGATCACGTCGGGGCCGCAGGCCGCCGCCTCCCACAGGTCGCGGAGTACGGCCGCGTAGTGCGGAACCATCTGCCGGCGGACCGCCCGACGCTGTTCCTCGACCTCCGGGGTCGGACGGTCGCTGTGCGCCTGGAGGCGGCGGATGTCCGCCCGGGAGCGCACGGTCACGGCGGCGTCGTCCAGCGGGGCGAACGGCACGCCGTACTGGTCGGCGAGCGGCGCGAACAGGCGAGGCGCCGCGAGCACGGCCTCATGTCCCGCGCGGCGCAGTGCGTAGGCCAGTGCCAGATACGGCTGGACGTCGCCCCTGTTTCCGTAGCAGTAGACCAGGACTTTCAACGTTACGCCTCCCGTGCGCGTCGGAAGGCCAACTGTTTCCATTCCGTCGCACCGGCCGCAAGGGGCATTTGTCCCGTCCAGATTCCCTAGAGTCACCCGGTAACTCCAGGCCCTAACGTGCCGCAGGTACTTCCTCGGGCCTGCCGCTGGTGCCGCGCCCGACTCGTCAGGAAACGGGAGGGGTTCGCAGCGGTGCGCGCATTGATTTATTCCCATGGCACTCGTGGGGATATGCAGCCCTATCTGGCGCTGGCCTTCGCTCTCAACCAGGCCGGGCATTCGGCCAGACTTGTCGGCCCCCGTCTCTATGGCCCCATGGCCTCCGAATACGGCGTGGACTTCGCGCCGGTGGAGGACGAGGCGGTGCGGCTCCACCAGCGGCCCGACGTCCGCGAGATCCTGGTCAACTCGGAAGGGCGGGGCGACAAGTACGACAAAGCCCGGGAGCGCATATTCGCGGAGATATTCCCCCGGCTGTACCCGATCATGCTGAAGGACATGTGGGACGCCGCCGCGGATGGCGCGGATGTGGTGATCCACTCCCACTCGTCGCGTCAGGCCGTGCACCAGATCGCCGAGAAGCTCGGGGTTCCGCACGTCCTGGGCACCCTTTACCCGCACTTCGTCGCCTCCCGGCGCTACCCCCCCGAGGTCGGCACCTTCGAGCAGCGGCCGGACAACCTGGAGCGTCACGCCCGGGCGAACGACAACCCGATCAAGGGGCCGCTCGCCGAGATGTTCGGCCGATGGCGGGCCGACGTCCTCGGACTTCCGCCCCGCGAGGGCGCCCTGGACAACAGGTTCCGAGCCGACGGAACGCCGGCGCCCGTACTCCTCGGTCTCAGCCCGCACGTCATCGAGCCGGCGGACGACTGGCCCGAATGGGTGCACATGACCGGATTCTGGATGCTTCCGCGCAGCGCGCGCTGGCAGCCGTCGAAAAGGCTGCTGCGATTCCTGGACGACGGCGATGCGCCGGTGTTCTTCGGATTCGGCAGCCATATCGGTACGGACCCCGAGGAAATCGGCCGCATCGTTCTGGAGGTCGTCCGCAGAACGGGGGTCCGCGCGATCGTCGTCACGGGCTGGGGCGGCGCCGCCATCCCGAATCCTCCGGACAACGTCCTGGTGGAGGACGAAATACCGTACGACTGGCTGTTCCCCCGCGTCCGTGCCGTGGTGCACCCGGGCGGAACCGGAGCACACAACACGGCACTGCGCGCCGGCGTCCCCCAGGTGATCTGTCCCTTCCAGAAGGAAGCGGTGATGTGGGCCGACCACCTGCACGGCCTGGGCGTCGCACCGCCGCCCGTCCCGCACCGGCACCTGACCGCGGACACGCTCACGACGGCGGTCGACCAGGCCGTCAAGGACCCCGGCATCGCCCGCGCGGTCGCGCGTCTGGCCCGGCTGACGTCCCCGGAGAACGGGGCCGAGAACGCCGTCCGAGTGCTCGAGAAGATCGTTCCCTGACCAGAACCGGAAGAGAACCCCGACCAAGGAAAGAGGATGAGATGTCCAATCCGTTCGAGGACGAAGCGGGCAGGTACCTGGTACTCGTCAACGACGAGGGCCAGCACTCGCTGTGGCCCGGTTTCGCCGAGATCCCCGCGGGCTGGGAAGTGGCCCATCCGGAGGACTCCAGGCAGGCCTGCCTGGACTACATCGAGAAGAACTGGACCGACATGCGTCCCGCGAGCCTGATCCGTCAGATGGCGGGATGACCGCACCGGCCGCCCCCCACACCACCGGCCCGCCGGGCACGACCCGGATGACCGTGATGTGGGGGGAGGCCGCGCGGGGCGACGAACGGCGTGTCACCCACGCGCAGCTCATCGCCTCGGCGGCCCGCATGCTGCGCTCACCCGCCGGCCGGATCCAGGTGGCACACGAACCGGGCGGCCGGCCCCGGCTCACCGGGCCCGCCCGCGGACTGCGGGTCAGCCTCAGCCACGGCGACGGCGTCGGAGCCGTCGCCCTCGGCCGCGGTCCGGCGGCACTCGGCGTGGACATCGAGCCCGTCCGGCCGCTGCCCGCCACCGCACTGGCTCGCCGGTGGCTCGGTGACACCCCCGCCGACTGGATCGCCGCCCTGCCCCGGCACGAGCGCGACGAGGCGTTCCTGGCGCTGTGGACCCGCAAGGAGGCCGTCGGCAAGGCCCGCGGACACGGCCTGCGCCGCGGAGGACTCACCCGGCCGGTCGCCGTGCCGGCTGACTGGCCGCCCACCCGACCGCCCGGCCGCCGGCTGCCGTTCCCCTCCGGCTCCGACACCGTGACCACGGTCGTGATCCCGGCCGGGCGCACCCGTGCGGTGCTGTCCATCGCCGTGAGCGGCCGGCCCGCGGCCCCGCTCGTCGCGGACCTGGGCGACTGGCGGACAGTCGCGTTCCGGTGACGACCACACGCAAGCTCAGGAAAGGAACCAAGGTGGCGCCACCCGCTGTCGACGCGCAAGCCCCCCGCGGCCGTCCGCTGCGGCGCCTGCTTCACCACTGTCTCCGCCACCGCGGGGCTCTGGCGCAGGCGCTGGTCGGCGCTGTGGGCGCCACCGCGATGAGCGTGGCGGTGCCGCTGATCACCCAGATCGTGCTCGACGACGTGGTCGTCGAGGGCGAGCGCCCCCTGCTCCCCTGGATCACCCTGCTGTCGGCCGTCGCCGCGGCCCGGTACGCGCTGACCTTTCTGCGCCGCTTCCAGGCGAGCCGGCTCGCCGCCGACGTCCAGCACGATCTGCGCGTCGCGCTGTTCCGGGCGGTGTCCCGCCCGGACGGTCCCCGGCCGGAGGAATTGGGTCCCGGCCAGCTCATGAGCCGTGCCACGGTCGACCTGAACGGCATTCACAGCCTGGTCGCCATGCTGCCGGCCCTGGTCTCCCACATCACCACCGTCATCGGGGTGCTCACCGTGATGGCCGTGCTCTCCCTGCCGCTGACGTCGGTGAGCCTGCTCATGGTCCCCGTCCTGTGGACGCTGGCCGGTCGCAGCCACCCACGGCTGCTGGCCGCCACCTGGCAGGCCCAGAACGAGGCGGCCGTCGCCGCCGGCGTCGTGCAGAGTTCCGTCGCCGGTGTCCAGCTCGTCAAGGCCACGGGCCGGGAGGAGCGGGAGACGGCCCGGTACGCGCACGCGGCCCGGCGGCTGTACGCCGCGCGCATGCGCGTCACCCGGCTGGTCGCCCGCTACCAGCCGCCGCTGCAGGCCGTACCGGCGCTCGCCCAGGTCGCCGTCCTGGCCCTCGGCGGCTGGGCGGTGACCGGGGGGCGCCTGAGCCTCGGCACCTTCGTCGCCTTCTCGATGTACCTCATCCAGCTAGAGGGCCCGCTGGGCATCCTGGCGGGTCTGGCGAACGCCGTCCAGCAGGCCACGGCCGCCGTCGCCCGCGTGCTGGAGCTGACCGACGCACCGCCGCGGGGCACGGACGGCGCCGCCCGGCTGCCCGGCGACGGACCCCTGGCCGTCGAGTTCGACCACGTCCGTTTCCGGTACACGCCCGACCGCCCGGTGCTCGAAGACCTGTCGCTGCGGATCGACCCCGGCGAGACGATCGCCGTCGTCGGCGGGCCGGGTTCCGGCAAGTCCACGCTCGCCCTGCTGCCGGCCCGGTTCCACGAGGCGCAGACGGGCGCCGTCCGGATCGGCGGCACGGACGTGCGCGAACTGCGTCTGGAATCGCTGCGCGCCTCCCTCGCCCTGGTGCCGGAGGAGAGCCTCCTGTTCGCCGGGAGCGTCCGCGACAACATCGCGCTGGGCCGCCCCGACGCCGACGACGAGGAGATCCGCGAGGCGGCACGGCTGGCCCAGGCCGACGGCTTCGTCTCGGCCCTCCCGAACGGCTACCTGACGGAGGTCGGCGAACGGGGCCGGACCCTCTCCGGCGGCCAGCGTCAACGCCTCGCCCTGGCCCGCGCCCTGCTCCTGAGGCCCCGTCTGCTGATCCTCGACGACGCGACCTCCGCGGTGGACCCTGCCGTGGAGGCGGCGATCCACGAGGGCCTGCGCACACACGCCGGGCGCCGTACGACGCTCGTGGTCGCGCGCCGCAGATCGACCCTGGCGCTGGCCGACCGCATAGCCGTACTGGACCGCGGCCGGCTCGCCGACCTGGGCACCCACGAGGAACTGCACGCCCGTTGCGCCCTCTACCGTGCCCACTTCGACGCGGTCCCGGCCGAGCCGTCCGGCACGCCCCCGCCGCCGGCCGGCCCCGCGCCCGGCCCGCACCCGCGGTCCGCGTCCGCGTCCGCGTCCGCGCCCAGACCCCCGGCCGTCGACGAGGACCCGGCCGTCGACGAGGACGCCCTGGCCCGTGACGTCGGTGGCGCGTTCGGCCTCCGCAGGCTCACCCGGGGCTTCCGGCTGCCGCTCGCGGCGGGCCTGGCCCTGGTGCTCGCCGACGTCCTGTGCGGTCTCGCCCAGCCCTACGCCGTGCGGTGGGGCATCGAGAGCATCACCGACGGGGCGGCTCCCACGGCGCTGTCGGCGGCGTGCGCCGCCGCCCTGGCCGTCACACTGCTGCGCTGGCTGGTCCAGCACGGCTCCCTGCGGGTCACCGGACGCACCGGCGAGCGCCTGCTGTACGCCCTGCGGGTCCGCATGGCCGCCCAGTTGCACCGCCTGGGCCTGGACCACTACGAGCGGGAGGCCGACGGCCGGACCCTCACCCGGATGACCACCGACGTGGACGCCGTCTCCGGTTTCGTGCAGACGGGGCTGACGGGCTTCCTCGCCGGCCTGCTCACCATGGGCGGAGTCCTGGTCCTCCTGCTGGTCGCCAACCCCGTCCTGCTCCTGGCGGCGCTGCTTCTGCTGCCCGCCCTGTACCTGGCCACGACCGTGTTCCGCCGCCGGTCGCTGGCCGCCTACCGGCTGGCGCGGGAGCGGACCGCCACGGTCAACGCCGCCCTCCAGGAGGGCGCGCAGGGCATGCCCGTCATCCAGGCCTTCCGCCAGGAAGGGGCGTTCCTGCGGCGGTTCACCGCACAGAGCGACGCCGTCCGGCGGGCGCGGATCCGCTCGCAGTACCTGATGGCGCTGTACTTCCCCTTCATCGAGTGCCTGGCCGCCGTCTGTACGGCCGGCCTGCTGGCCTTCGGTGCGCGGCACGTCCGGGACGGCTCCATGAGCGCGGCCACACTCGTCGCCTACCTGCTGTACCTGGAGCTGTTCTTCGTCCCCGTCCAGCAGATCTCCCAGCTCTTCGACACCTTCCAGCAGGCGCGGGTCTCCCTCGACCGGATCGACGAGCTGCTGCGGCTGCCCACCGGCACACCGCAGGCCGCGCACCCCCGCCCCGTCGGCCCGCTGCGGGGGGAGATCGTGCTGGACGACGTCCACTTCCGGTACGCGGACACCGCCGGCCCCGCGGCCCGGCCGGCCGCCCTGACCGGCGTCAGCGTCCGGATCCCCGCCGGACAGCGGGTGGCCGTCGTCGGCGAGACCGGGTCGGGCAAGTCGACCCTGCTGAAGCTGGTCGCGCGCTTCTACGACCCCACCGCGGGCGCCGTCCTCGTCGACGGGCAGGACATCCGCGAACTCGCCCTGAGCGCCTACCGGCAACGGCTCGGCCTCATACCCCAGGAGCCCTACCTGTTCGCCGGAACCGTCCGGGACGCCCTCGCCTACGGGCGGGACGACGCCACGGACGACGAGATCGAGACGGCGGCCCGGCTGACCGGGGCCCACTCCTTCATCACGGCGCTGCCCGACGGCTACCGGCACCGGCTCACCGAAGGCGGAGGCGACCTCTCCGTGGGCCAGCGCCAGTTGATCGCCCTCACCCGGACCCGGCTGGCCGCGCCCGCCGTGCTGCTCCTCGACGAGGCGACGTCCGCCCTGGACCCCGCCACCGAGGCCATGGTCGACGCCGCCACCGACCGGCTCGCGGCCCGGCGCACCACGCTGGTCATCACACACCGGCTCGCCCTGGCCGCCCGCGCCGACCGCGTCCTCGTGCTGCGCCACGGCTGCGTGTGCGAGGACGGAACGCACGACGAACTCCTGGCGCTGGGCGGGCACTACGCCGCCCTCTGGCGCGCTCACGAGGCGCACCCCCGTACGGAACTCCAGACGCAAGGAAGGCCCCAATGACCACCGAGCAGACGACGCCCCACCCGCGCGTCCTCCTCGCCGAACCCCGCGGCTTCTGCGCGGGCGTCCGGCGCGCCATCGGCATCGTCGAACGCGCCCTGGACCTGTACGGCGCGCCCGTGTACGTCCGCAAGGAGATCGTGCACAACCACCATGTCGTCGGCGAACTGCGGCGGCGCGGCGCGGTCTTCGTCGACAGCGAGGACGAGGTCCCCGAGGGCGCCGTGTGCGTCTTCTCCGCCCACGGCGTCTCCCCGCAGGTGCGGGCGGGCGCGACCGCGCGGCGGCTCGACGTCATCGACGCCACCTGCCCCCTGGTGGCGAAGGTGCACCAGGAAGCGGTCCGGTTCGCCCGCGACGGGCGCACCATCCTGCTGGTCGGGCACGAGGACCACGAAGAGGTCGAGGGGGTCCGGGGCGAGGCGCCGGCCCGGACCCTGGTCGTCGAGAGCGCCGAGGACGTCGAGCGGCTGGACGTCCCCGAGGACGCCCCGGTGGCGTACCTGACCCAGACGACACTGTCCTTCGACGAGACCGCCGAGGTCGTCCAGGCCCTGCACCGGCGCTTCACCGACATCGTCGGCCCGCACGGAGACGACATCTGCTACGCGAGCCAGAACCGCCAGAACGCGGTGAAGTCCCTGGCGCGCTCCTGCGACGTGGTCCTCGTGGTCGGATCCGAGAACTCCAGCAACTCCCAGCGGATGGTGGAGGTCGCCCGCCGCGAGGGCTGCCCCGCCCACCTCGTCCCCGACGTCACGCGCCTGGACGAGCGGTGGCTGGACTCGGCCGGCACGGTCGGCGTCAGCGCCGGCGCGAGTGCGCCCGAGATCCTGGTACGCGGCCTGGTGGACCGTCTGACCGCGCTCGGGCACACCGACGTCCGGGTGGACGACGGAACCCCGGAGGACGTGGTCTTCGCCATGCCCACGCGACTGGCCGACCCGGAGACCGGGCGGGCGCCGCGCACGCCGCTGGCCGACGAGGACCGGTGAGCGCCGTGACGACCAGCGTCGAACGCCCTGCCACCTCACTCGCCGCGCTGCGCGGTCCCGAGGACCTGTGCGCCCTGACCACGGAGCAGCTCCGGGAACTCGCCGGGGAGATCCGCCGCTTCCTCGTCGACAAGGTCAGCCGCACCGGGGGCCACCTCGGACCGAACCTGGGCGTGGTGGAACTGACCCTCGCCCTGCACCGCGTCTTCGACTCGCCCCGCGACACCCTTCTGTGGGACACCGGCCACCAGACGTACGTGCACAAGATCCTGACCGGCCGCGCCGACGCCTTTGACGCGCTGCGCCAGCCCGAGGGCCTGTCCGGATATCCCGCGCGGGAGGAGTCCCCGCACGACGTCATCGAGAACTCCCACGCCTCCACGGTCCTGTCGTACGCCGACGGCCTGGCCAAGGCGCACGCGCTGCGCGGGGTCACCGACCGGGCGGTCGTCGCGGTGATCGGTGACGGCGCCCTTACCGGGGGCATGGCCTGGGAGGCGCTGAACAACATCGCGGCGGCGCCGCACCGCCCCGTCGTCATCGTCCTCAACGACAACGGCCGCAGCTACGCGCCGACCGTCGGCGGCATCGCCGAGCACCTCGCGGCGCGCCGCGCCGCCGACCGCCCGGCCGGTGTGCCCGGCCTCTTCGACAACCTGGGGCTGGTCCAGCTCGGACCGGTCGACGGCCATGACATCGAGGCCCTGGAGGAGGCGCTGCGCGGGGCCGCCGCCCTGCGCCGGCCGGTGGTCGTGCACTGCGTGACCCGGAAGGGACACGGACACGCCCCCGCCGAGCGGAACGAGGCCGACCGCTGCCACGCCGTCCGCGCCCGGCCCGCCCCCGGTGGCGCGCCCGCGGTGAAGCGGGCGTCGTGGACCTCGGTGTTCGAGGCGGAACTGGCCGACCTGGGCGAGCGGCGGGCCGACATCGTCGCCCTGACCGCGGCCATGCTGGAGCCGACCGGGCTGACCGCGTTCGCCCGGCGCTTCCCCGAGCGGACCTTCGACGTGGGTATCGCGGAGCAGCACGCCGTCACCTCGGCCGCCGGACTGGCGCTCGGCGGCCTGCACCCGGTCGTGGCCGTCTACGCCACGTTCCTCAACCGGGGCTTCGACCAGTTGCTGATGGACGTCGCGCTGCACCGCGCGCCCGTCACCTTCGTGCTGGACCGGGCAGGGGCGACCGGTGACGACGGCCCCTCCCACAACGGCATGTGGGACCTGTCCCTGTTCCCGCTCGTACCCGGGCTGCGGGTGGCCGCCCCGCGTGACGCCGCGACCCTGCGCCGCGCGCTGGGCGAGGCCGTCGCGGTCGACGACGCGCCCACCGCGGTGCGGTTCCCCAAGGGCGTGGTGCCCGAGCCGGTGCCCGCGGTGGACACGGTCGCCGGCCTCGACGTGCTGCATCGCTCCGGCGAGGACGCCGACGTCCTGCTGGTGTCCGTCGGCCCGCTCGCCCCGGTCTGCCTGGCCGCCGCGGAGCTGCTGCGGCGGCGGGGCATCGGCGTCACCGTGGTGGACCCGCGCTGGATCATGCCGGTCGCGCCCGAGCTGATCGACCTGGGGCTCGCGCACCGGGCGGTGGTGAGCGTCGAGGACAGCGGCCGGGCCGGCGGTGCCGGGGCCGCCCTCGCCCAGGCGCTCACGGACGCCGGAGCCCGCCGTCCGGTCCAGGTCATGGGCCTGCCGCAGCGGTTCCTGGCCCAGGGGCGGCGCGAGGACATCCTCGCGCGCAGCGGTCTCACGCCCGACGGGATCCTCAGCCGGGCCCTGCGGGCGCTGGGCCGGTCCGGGGACACCACGCCGATCAGGAGGAGCAGAGGAGAATGACGGTTCAGCTCGGGATGCCCGCCGTACCGCCGCAGACCCTGGGGGAGCGCCGCAGGACCCGCGCACTGCGCGTGGGCCGGGTGGGCGTCGGTGGTGACTTCCCCATCGCCGTGCAGTCGATGACCACCACGGTCACGGCCGATGTGAACGCGACCCTGCAGCAGATCGCCGAGCTGGCCGCGGCGGGCTGCGACATCGTCCGGGTCGCCTGCCCGTCGCCGGACGACGCGGACGCGCTGCCCGTCATCGCGGCGAAGTCGTCCCTGCCGGTCATCGCCGACATCCACTTCCAGCCGAAGTACGTCTTCGCCGCCATCGACGCCGGCTGCGCGGGGATCCGGGTGAACCCGGGCAACATCAGGAAGTTCGACGACCAGGTGGCGGCCATTGCCCGCGCCGCCAAGGACCGGGGCACCCCGATCAGGATCGGGGTCAACGCCGGTTCCCTGGACGCCCGGCTGCTGGCCAAGCACGGCAGGGCGACTCCCGAGGCGCTGGTGGAGTCCGCGCTGTGGGAGGCCTCGCTCTTCGCCGAGCATGACTTCCACGACCTGAAGATCTCGGTGAAGCACCACGACCCGGTGGTGATGATCCGTGCCTATGAGCTGCTGGCCGAGGCCTGCGACTACCCCCTGCACCTCGGCGTCACCGAGGCGGGCCCGGCCTTCCAGGGCACCGTGAAGTCGGCCGTGGCCTTCGGCGCCCTGCTCCGGCAGGGCATCGGCGACACGATCCGGGTGTCGCTGTCGGCCCCGCCGGTGGAGGAGGTCAAGGTGGGCCTTCACATCCTGCGGGCGCTCGGTCTGCGTCCGCGCAAGCTGGAGATCGTCTCCTGTCCGTCGTGCGGCCGGGCCCAGGTGGACGTCTACCGCCTGGCCGCCGAGGTGACGGCCGCTCTGGAGGGCATGGACATCCCGCTGCGGGTCGCCGTGATGGGGTGCGTGGTCAACGGCCCGGGTGAGGCCAGGGAGGCTGACCTGGGTGTGGCCTCCGGCAACGGCAAGGGACAGATCTTCGTCCGGGGCAAGGTCGTGCGGACCGTACCGGAGTCGAGGATCGCGGAGACCCTCATAGAGGAGGCGCTCAGGCTGGCCGGTGAGGCACGGGAGGAATCGGCGGCGTAAGGCGCACGGGCGCATGCACGCGACCGGGGGCCGCGGGGGACCATCCCCGCGGCCCCCGGTCGTGCCAGGGCGGCAAGGTAAGAATCTGACTAGAGCATTGCCAAGTCGTGGGGGAGCAAAGCGCCCCATTACCAGACAAGAAGGCTCAGTTCCTGCACAGACGCGCGCGCTCACTCTCATGTGTGACAGTCAGCACACCGACCAGGTAAAGACCTCATCAAATAGTTTGTGATACGGTTCACGAGAACCCCGGGTAGAACCGAAGGGCCGCAGTGCGACGGGCCATCGGTGTGAGGTCTCACCACTCAGTCCGGGACTACGCTCGTCCATGACGACACCCTGCCCCCTGTGAAAGCGGAGTTGCCGCCATGCCGTCCAATGACGCCCAGATCCTGGCCCAGGCCGCCGTGCCCACGGCTGTCGTCGGCGCGATCGCCGCCGTCGTCAGCGGTGTGGTCGCGGGGGGCAAGGGAGCGATCGGAGCCGTCGTCGCGACGCTGGTCGTCTTCGTCTTCATGGGACTCGGTCTCTACGTCCTGCAGCGCACCGCCAAATCGCTTCCGCAGCTTTTTCAGGGCATGGGCCTGCTGCTCTACACGGCCCAGCTCCTGTTGCTGGTCATCTTCGTGGCCGTGTTCAGGGACACCACGCTGTTCAATCCCCGCGCCTTCGCCATCGTCCTCGTGGTCACCACCGTCGCGTGGATCACCGCGCAGACGCGTGCCCACATGAAGGCCAAGATCCTCTACGTCGAACCCGACGCCTCCTCCGAGGGCGGCAGGCCCGAGAAGACAGGGCACTCGTCGTGAGGGGTAGGGCCGGGATAAAGGCGCACGGGAGATCCTGCTATCGTCCGGTGCCAACTGCGGCATCGCGGGCGCGGGCATCTGAGCTGACGCCTGTTCAGTCGCGAGGCGAGATGCCCCACAGCCGCCCCCACATCCGTAACACCAGTCCCGTGCCGAACCGCGGCCCAGTGCCGCGCCGACACAACGAGGTTGCCGTACTTATGCGCCACGATGAAGGAGCCCGCGGTGAGTGCTGACCCGACGCAGGTGCTCGCCTTTGAGTCCGACTGTCACATCTTCTCCGGATGTGGGTTCCCGGCCCCCGGCCTGCATTCCTTTGTCTTCGAGCCGCTGTTCACCGTCGGCGGGTTCGAGTTCAACAAGCCGATGCTCCTCGCCCTGCTCGGCACGATCGCGATCGTGGGCTTCTTCTGGGCCGCGTTCGCCAAGCCCAAGCTCGTGCCGGGCAAGGTCCAGATGATCGGCGAGGCCGGCTACGACTTCGTGCGCCGCGGCATCGTCTTCGAGACCCTCGGCAAGCGCCAGGGCGAGAAGTACGTGCCGCTCATGGTGTCGTTGTTCTTCTTCATCTGGATCATGAACCTGTGGTCCATCGTCCCGGTGGCGCAGTTCCCGGTGACCTCCATGATCGCGTTCCCCGCGGGTCTGGCGGCCATCGTCTACATCCTGTGGATGTACCTGACGTTCAAGAAGCACGGCTTCGTCGGGGGCCTGAAGAACATCACCGGCTACGACAAGTCGCTCGGCGCCGTGCTGCCCGTGATCGTCGTGATCGACTTCTTCTCGAACGTGGTGATCCGGCCGTTCACCCACGCGGTACGACTCTTCGCGAACATGTTCGCCGGTCACCTGCTCCTGCTGACCTTCAGCATCGGCAGTTGGTACCTGCTGAACGGCGTGGGCATCGTCTACGCCGGCGCCTCGTTCGTGATGACCATCCTCCTCACCGCGTTCGAGCTCTTCATCCAGGCCGTGCAGGCGTACGTCTTCGTACTCCTCGCCTGCAACTACGTTCAGGGTGCTCTCGCCGAACACCACTGAGCCTCCTCGCTCTCCCTGTCCAACCGACCGTCCGGTGGCCAACCCCCACCGGTCTCTGTAAAGAAGAGAAGGAAGAACCGGCATGTCCGCTCTCCAGACCCTCGCCGCCTCCGGCCTCACCGGCAACCTCGGTTCGATCGGCTACGGCCTCGCCGCGATCGGCCCCGGTATCGGCGTCGGCATCATCTTCGGCAACGGCACCCAGGCGCTGGCCCGCCAGCCCGAGGCGGCCGGTCTGATCCGCGCCAACCAGATCATGGGTTTCGCGTTCTGTGAGGCTCTGGCGCTGATCGGCATCGTCATGGGCTTCCTCTTCCGCAGCTGAAGCGCGTTTCGACGCAACTCCCTTAGACGGAAGGCACTGATGTGAACGCCCTGGTACAGCAGGCGGCTGAAGAGGCCCAGAACCCTCTGATCCCCGAGATCCCAGAGCTCGTCATCGGCCTGATCGCTTTCGCCATCGTCTTCTTCTTCCTCGCCAAGAAGTTCCTCCCGACCATCAACAAGGTCCTGGAAGAGCGTCGCGAGGCCATCGAGGGCGGTATCGAGAAGGCCGAGGCCGCACAGACCGAGGCCCAGAGCGTCCTCGAGCAGTACAAGGCCCAGCTCGCCGAGGCCCGGCACGAGGCCGCGCGCCTGCGCCAGGAGGCGCAGGAGCAGGGTGCCGTGCTCATCGCCGAGATGCGGGCCGAGGGTCAGCGGCAGCGCGAGGAGATCGTCGCCGCCGGTCACGCGCAGATCGAGGCCGACCGCAAGGCCGCCGCGTCCGCGCTGCGCCAGGACGTCGGCAAGCTCGCCACCGACCTGGCCGGCAAGCTCGTCGGCGAGTCCCTCGAGGACCACGCCCGGCAGAGCCGTGTGATCGACCGCTTCCTCGACCAGCTCGAGGAGAAGGCCGAGGCCACGCGATGAACGGAGCGAGCCGCGAGGCCCTGGCAGCCGCCCGTGGGCGTCTCGACGCGCTGACGGACTCCACGGCCGTGGACGCCGCGCAGCTCGCCGACGAGCTGGCGGCCGTCACCGCGCTGCTCGACCGCGAGGCCGGCCTGCGCCGGGCCCTCACCGACCCGGCTCAGCCCGGAGAGGCGAAGGCGCAGCTAGTCCAGCGTCTGATCGGGGGCCAGGTCAGCGGCACCACCGCCGACCTGGTGTCCGGGCTGGCCCGGTCCCGCTGGTCGCAGACCCGCGACCTGGTGGACGCGGTCGAGGAGCTGGCGAGCATCGCCGACCTCACGGCCGCGGAGAAGTCGGGCACCCTCGACGACGTCGAGGACGAGCTGTTCCGGTTCGGCCGGATCGTCTCCTCCGCCACCGGGCTGCGCGCCGCGCTCACCGACCGCGCCGCCGGAGCCCCGGCCAAGACCGAGCTGCTGCACCGGCTCCTCGGCGGGCGGGCCCAGCCGGTCACCGAGCGTCTGGTGACGCGCCTCGCCACCGCGCCGCGTGGACGTAGCCTGGAGTCGGGACTGGAGTCCCTGTCCAGGCTGGCCGCGGAGCGCCGGAACCGCATGGTCGCCGTCGTCACCTCGGCGGTGCCCCTGAGCGACGGACAGAAGGAGCGCCTCGGCGCCGCCCTGACCAAGCTCTACGGGCGCCGGATGCACCTGAACCTCGACGTCGACCCCGAGGTCGTCGGAGGCATGCGGGTGCAGGTCGGTGACGAGGTCATCAACGGCTCGATCGCGGACCGGCTGGACGAGGCCGCCCGCCGCATGGCGAGCTAGCAACACCTCGGCATTTCCAGAAAAGCAAGACGTAATTACGGCCCTGGTTGGGCCGTGCAGAGGATTCACCTCCTGTTGGGGGGAGTCCCCACCCCCCCAAAGTGAAACTTCGGGCCCAACAAGGAGAGCAGGGAACCCAGATGGCGGAGCTCACGATCCGGCCGGAGGAGATCCGGGACGCGCTGGAGAACTTCGTCCAGTCGTACAAGCCGGACGCGGCCTCGCGCGAGGAGGTCGGTACGGTCACCGTCGCCGGCGACGGTATCGCCAAGATCGAGGGCCTGCCCTCGGCCATGGCGAACGAACTGCTGAAGTTCGAGGACGGATCCCTCGGTCTCGCGCTGAACCTGGAAGAGCGCGAGATCGGTGCGGTCGTCCTCGGCGAGTTCAGCGGTATCGAGGAGGGGCAGCCGGTGCACCGCACCGGTGAGATCCTCTCCGTGGCGGTCGGCGAGGGCTACCTCGGCCGCGTCGTCGACCCGCTCGGCAACCCGATCGACGGCCTCGGCGAGGTCGAGACCGACGGCCGCCGCGCCCTCGAGCTGCAGGCCCCCACGGTCATGCAGCGCAAGTCGGTGCACGAGCCGATGGAGACGGGCTACAAGGCCGTCGACGCGATGACCCCGATCGGCCGTGGTCAGCGTCAGCTGATCATCGGCGACCGCCAGACCGGCAAGACCGCCCTGGCCGTCGACACGATCATCAACCAGCGCGACAACTGGCGCTCGGGCGACCCGAAGAAGCAGGTCCGCTGCATCTACGTCGCCATCGGCCAGAAGGGCTCCACCATCGCCGGCGTGCGCCGCGCGCTGGAGGAGAACGGCGCCCTGGAGTACACGACCATCGTCGCCGCCCCGGCGTCCGACCCGGCCGGCTTCAAGTACCTGGCGCCGTACACCGGTTCGGCCATCGGCCAGCACTGGATGTACCAGGGCAAGCACGTCCTGATCATCTTCGACGACCTGTCGAAGCAGGCCGACGCCTACCGCGCCGTGTCGCTGCTGCTGCGCCGCCCGCCGGGCCGTGAGGCCTACCCGGGTGACGTCTTCTACCTGCACTCGCGTCTGCTGGAGCGCTGCGCCAAGCTCTCCGACGACGAGGGCGCCGGCTCGATGACCGGTCTGCCGATCGTCGAGACGAAGGCCAACGACGTCTCGGCGTTCATCCCGACCAACGTCATCTCCATCACCGACGGCCAGTGCTTCCTGGAGTCGGACCTCTTCAACGCCGGTCAGCGCCCCGCGCTGAACGTCGGTATCTCCGTCTCCCGAGTCGGCGGTTCCGCGCAGCACAAGGCGATGAAGCAGGTCTCCGGCCGTCTGCGTGTCGACCTCGCCCAGTTCCGTGAGCTGGAGGCGTTCGCCGCCTTCGGTTCCGACCTGGACGCGGCCTCGAAGTCGCAGCTAGAGCGCGGTCAGCGCATGGTCGAGCTGCTGAAGCAGGACCAGTACCAGCCGATGTCCACCGAGGACCAGGTCGTCTCCGTGTGGGCCGGCACCACCGGCCGGATGGACGAGGTGCCGGTCGCCGACATCCGCCGCTTCGAGAAGGAGCTGCTGGAGTACCTGCACCGCAAGGAGCAGGGCCTCATGACCTCCATCCGCGAGGGCGGCAAGATGTCCGACGACACGCTCACGGCCATCGCGGACGCCATCGTGGAGTTCAAGAAGCAGTTCGAGACCTCGGACGGCAGGCTGCTCGGCGAGGACACTCCTGCCGCTGCCGCCAAGTGACGTAAGGAAGGACCTGACTCATGGGAGCCCAGCTCCGGGTCTACAAGCGTCGCATCCGATCCGTCACCGCGACCAAGAAGATCACCAAGGCGATGGAGATGATCGCCGCCTCGCGCGTCGTCAAGGCGCAGCGCAAGGTGGCGGCCTCCACGCCGTACGCGACCGAGCTGACGCGCGCGGTCACGGCGGTCGGTACGGGTTCCAACACCAGGCATCCGCTCACCACGGAGACGGAGAACCCGGCCCGCGCCGCGGTCCTCCTCCTCACGAGCGACCGCGGTCTCGCCGGCGCCTTCAACTCCAATGCCATCAAGGCGGCGGAGCAACTGACCGAGCGCCTGGAGCGCGAGGGCAAGCAGGTCGACACGTACATCGTCGGCCGGCGCGGTGCCGCCCACTACAACTTCCGTGAGCGCAAGATCGCGGAGTCGTGGAGCGGGTTCACCGACGAGCCGACGTACGCGGACGCCAAGAAGGTGGCGGCGCCTCTGATCGAGGCGATCGAGAAGGACACGGCCGAGGGTGGTGTGGACGAACTCCACATCGTCTTCACCGAGTTCGTCTCGATGATGACGCAGACGGCGCTCGGCGCCCGGCTGCTGCCGCTGCGTCTCGACGAGGTCGCGCAGGAGAGCGCCCCCCAGGGCGAGATCCTGCCGCTGTACGACTTCGAGCCGTCGGCGGAGGACGTCCTCGACGCCCTGCTGCCGCGCTACGTCGAGAGCCGTATCTACAACGCGCTGCTCCAGTCGGCCGCTTCGAAGCACGCCGCCACGCGGCGCGCGATGAAGTCGGCCACCGACAACGCGGGCGAGCTGATCAACACGCTGTCCCGCCTTGCCAACGCGGCCCGCCAGGCCGAAATCACCCAGGAAATCAGCGAGATCGTCGGTGGCGCCAGTGCCCTGGCCGACGCGACCGCGGGGAGTGACCGATAAATGACCACCACTGTTGAGACCGCGACGGCTACGGGCCGCGTCGCCCGGGTCATCGGCCCGGTCGTCGACGTGGAGTTCCCCGTCGACGCGATGCCGGACATCTACCAGGCGCTGCACGTCGAGGTGGCCGACCCGGCCAACGCCGGCGAGAAGAAGACGCTGACCCTCGAAGTCGCCCAGCACCTGGGTGACGGCCTGGTCCGCACCATCTCCATGCAGCCGACCGACGGTCTGGTCCGCCAGGCCCCGGTCTTCGACACCGGCGCCCCCATCTCGGTGCCGGTCGGCGACTTCACCAAGGGCAAGGTGTTCAACACCCTCGGTGAGGTGCTGAACGTCGACGAGACCTACACCGGCGAGCGCTGGCCGATCCACCGCAAGGCCCCGAACTTCGACGAGCTCGAGTCGAAGACCGAGATGTTCGAGACGGGCGTCAAGGTCATCGACCTGCTCACCCCGTACGTCAAGGGCGGCAAGATCGGTCTGTTCGGCGGTGCCGGCGTCGGCAAGACGGTGCTCATCCAGGAGATGATCTACCGTGTCGCCAACAACCACGACGGTGTCTCCGTGTTCGCCGGTGTCGGTGAGCGCACCCGTGAGGGCAACGACCTCATCGAGGAGATGACCGACTCGGGCGTCATCGACAAGACCGCGCTGGTCTTCGGTCAGATGGACGAGCCCCCGGGCACCCGTCTGCGCGTCGCGCTGGCCGGCCTGACCATGGCCGAGTACTTCCGTGACGTCCAGAAGCAGGACGTGCTGTTCTTCATCGACAACATCTTCCGCTTCACGCAGGCCGGTTCCGAGGTCTCCACGCTGCTCGGCCGTATGCCGTCCGCGGTGGGCTACCAGCCGAACCTGGCCGACGAGATGGGCCTCCTCCAGGAGCGCATCACCTCGACCCGCGGTCACTCGATCACCTCGATGCAGGCGATCTACGTCCCCGCGGACGACCTGACCGACCCGGCCCCGGCCACCACCTTCGCCCACCTCGACGCGACGACGGTTCTCTCCCGTCCGATCTCCGAGAAGGGCATCTACCCGGCCGTGGACCCGCTGGACTCCACGTCCCGGATCCTGGACCCGCGTTACATCACGGCGGATCACTACAACGCGGCCATGCGCGTGAAGACGATCCTCCAGAAGTACAAGGACCTCCAGGACATCATCGCGATCCTCGGTATCGACGAGCTGGGCGAGGAGGACAAGCTCGTCGTCCACCGTGCCCGTCGTGTGGAGCGCTTCCTGTCCCAGAACACCCACGTCGCCAAGCAGTTCACCGGCGTGGACGGCTCGGACGTGCCGCTCGACGAGTCGATCGCCGCGTTCAACGCGATCTGCGACGGCGACTACGACCACTTCCCCGAGCAGGCGTTCTTCATGTGCGGTGGCCTTGAGGACCTCAAGGCCAACGCCAAGGAGCTGGGCGTCTCCTGAGCCTCGTGCTCGCGTGAGGGGGCGGGCGAGTCCCGCCCCCTCATCCACGCCTACTAGAATTGACCCCAACACCCGGCACTACCGCCGGGTGGTGACCCGAGGAGCCACCCTTGGCTGCTGAGCTGCACGTCGAGCTGGTCGCCGCCGACCGTCAGGTCTGGTCCGGCGAGGCCACCCTGGTCGTCGCGCGCACCACGTCCGGCGACATCGGCGTCATGCCCGGTCACCAGCCGCTGCTCGGTGTGCTGGAGTCGGGCCCGGTGACCATCCGTACGAGTGAAGGCGGAACGGTCGTCGCCGCGGTGCACGGCGGTTTCATCTCGTTCGCGGACGACAAGCTGTCGCTGCTGGCCGAGATCGCCGAGCTGTCGGACGAGATCGATGTCCAGCGCACGGAGCGTGAGCTGGAGCGCGCGAAGGCGGAGGGCGACGCCGGTGCCGAGCGCCGCGCGGACGTCCGACTGCGCGCGGCGGCGGCGCGCTGAACCAGCCGCGCTGTACGTTGACGTCACTCAGCCGCGGCCGGCCCGGAGCAATCCGGTGCCGGTCGCGGCTGAGGCAGATGTGGATGTTTTTTCCGTTTCATTACTCAGTGACACCGGCGGTGCCACTGCCTGAGAGACGAGGAGGTCGGTGCCGATGGTCCTCGCTCTGACTGTGTGCGGGATCGTGGTCGCGCTCCTGGCGGTGGGGTTGTTCCTGTTCGGGCTGCGCCGCAGGCTGATCCAGCGTTCCGGCGGTACGTTCGACTGTTCGCTGCGCTGGGACGTACCCGAGGAGCCGGACGCGGGCGGTAAGGGCTGGAGCTACGGCGTCGCCCGCTACAACGGTGACCGCATCGAGTGGTACCGGGTCTTCTCCTACGCCGTCCGCCCGCGCCGCGTCCTGGAGCGCGCGCAGATCGAGGTGGCCGGCCGCCGGCTGCCCGAGGGCGAGGAGGAGCTGGCGCTGCTGTCCGACGCGGTGGTGCTGGCCTGTGCGCACCGGGGCGCGCACCTCGAACTCGCCATGAGCGAAGACGCGCTGACCGGATTTCTCGCGTGGCTGGAAGCGGCCCCACCCGGACAGAGGGTGAATGTGGCGTAGCCGCGTTCACCCTCCCCCGGACGAAGGCCGGGGGAGGGTGAAGGGCGGGGTGCAGTTCGCTTCTACAGGTTGTTGCTGATGGCGCTCACCAGTTCACCGTCGCTGGTGTCACCGCTGAACTCCCAGAAGAACGCGCCGCCGAGGCCCTGGCTGTTGGCCCAGGCCATCTTCGACTTGATGGTGGCGGGGGTGTCGTACGACCACCAGTTGCTGCCGCAGTGGGCGTAGGCCGTGCCGGCGACGGTGCCGGTGGCCGGGCAGGACGACTTGAGGACCTTGTAGTCCTCGATGCCCTGCTCGTAGGTGCCGGCCGCCGGGCCCGTGGCCGTACCGCCCGGGGCGTCCTGGGTGACGCCGGTCCAGCCGCGGCCGTAGAAGCCGATGCCGATGAGCAGTTTCTTCGCGGGGACGCCGATCGCCTTGAACTTGGCCAGCGCGTCGGCGGTGGTGAAGCCCTCCTTGGGGATGCCGGAGTACGAGGTGAGCGGGGAGTGCGGGGCGGTCGGGCCCTTCGCGTCCCAGGCGCCGAAGAAGTCGTACGTCATCACGTTGTACCAGTCGACGTACTGGGCGGCGCCCGCGTAGTCGGCGGCCTCGATCTTGCCGCCGGCGGAACCGTCGGCGGTGGTGGCCGCGGTGATCAGGTTGTTGGACCCGAACTTGGCGCGCAGGGCGGACATCAGGTTCCTGTAGGCCGCCGCCCCGCTGGTGTCACAGGTCAGACCGCAGGCGTTCGGGTACTCCCAGTCGATGTCGATGCCGTCGAAGACATCGGCCCAGCGAGGGTCCTCCACCAGGTCGTAGCAGGACTGGGCGAAGGCCGCCGGGTTCTTGGCCGCGTCCGCGAAGCCGCCGGACCAGGTCCAGCCGCCGAAGGACCACAGCACCTTGATTTTCGGATACTTGGCCTTCAGCTCGCGGAGCTGGTTGAAGTTGCCGCGCAGCGGCTGGTCCCAGGTGTCGGCGACGCCGCTGACCGACTGGTCGGCGGTGAAGGCCTTGTCGTAGTCGGCGTAGGAGTCGCCGATCGCGCACTTGCCGCCGGTGACGTTGCCGAAGGCGTAGTTGATGTGCGTGATCTTGGCCGCGGAGCCGGACGTCACCAGGTTCTTGACGTTGTAGTTCCGGCCGTAGATGCCCCACTCGGTGAAGTAACCGAGCTTGACCTTGTCACCGGTGGGCGGGGGAGTGCCGCCGCCGCCGGTGGTGTGCACCTTGACGGCGCCGCTGACCGGTCCGGTCTGGTTGGCGGTGTCGCGGGCCTGCACGGTGTAGGAGTAGTCGGTGCCGGCGGTCAGACCGCTGTCGGTGTACGACGTGGTGGTGACCGTGCCGACGACCTTGCCGTCGCGCAGGACGTCGTAGTTCTTGACGCCCTTGTCGTCGGTGGCCGCGCCCCAGCCGAGCTTCACCGAGGTGTCGGTGACGGAGGAGGCGGTGGGGGTGCCGGGCGCGGAGGGTGCCGCGTCACCGGGGACCGTCGTGCCGTCGCAACTGTCGCCGTTCAGCTTGCAGTTGGACGGGGAGCCGGAGCCCGCGCCGTTGAAGCCGAAGGAGATCGAGGCGCCGGGGCCGATGCTGCCGTTGTAGGACTTGTTCTTCGCGGTCCAGTGGGTTCCGGAGTTGGTGACGTCCGCGTCCCAGGAGGAGGTGACGGACGTACCGGAGGGGAAGTCCCACTCGACGGTCCAGGAGCTGATGCTGGAGCTGCCGGTGTTCTTGATGGTCCACTGGCCACCGAAGCCGGTGCCCCAGTCGCTGGTCTTGGTGTAGGTGGCGGTGGCGTTGCTCGCGGCCTGGGCGGGGCTCGCGAGGCCGACCAGGCCGGCCAGCGGGAGCGACAGGGTCGCGAACCCTGCCGCGGCTCTGTGTCTGAAGCGCATGCTGCGCCTCCCTCGTCGTCGGGGGTGTCAGGGGCATGACTGAGCCTCCATGCCCGAGTGCTGCGAGAGTAGAAAGGTCTGGACCACTCGTCAATAGGTCTGGACCATTCAGGAGTCGTCCCGATGGAGCCCCAACTCCACGGCCAGAACCGCCGCTTGCACCCGGCTGCGCAGCCCCAGCTTCGCCAGCAACCGGCTGACGTGCGTCTTCACCGTGCCCTCCGCCATGTCCAGCCGTGCCCCGATCCGCGCGTTCGACAGGCCCTCACCGATACAGCCCAGCACCTCCCGTTCCCGCCGGGTGAGCCCCTCCAGCACCGCCGGGCCGGACCGCGCCCCCCGCACCGGAGCCGCCGCGAACTCGGCGATCAGCCGGCGCGTCACGGCCGGCGCCACGATCCCCTCCCCGCGCGCCACCGTCCGCACCGCCTCCAGCAGGTCCCGCGCCTCGGCGTCCTTCAGCAGGAATCCGGCCGCGCCCGCCCGCAACGCCCCGAACACGTACTCGTCCAGGTCGAACGTGGTCAGCACGAGCACGTCCGCGAACCCTTCCGCGACGATCCGCCGGGTCGCCGACACCCCGTCCAGCCGGGGCAGCTGCACATCCATCAGGACGACGTCCGGCCGCAGCTCCCCCGCCAGCCGGACCGCCCGCTCACCGTCCTCCGCCTCCGCGACCACGTCGATGTCCGGCGCGCTGCGCAGGATCAGGACGAGCCCGGCGCGGACGGCGGACTGGTCCTCGGCGACCAGGACCCGGATCACGCGGAATCTCCCCCGGTGAGCGGAAGCGTGGCGCGTACGGCCCACCGCCCGCTCTCGGGGCCCGCCTCGCAACGCCCGCCGAGCAGCGCGGCGCGCTCCCGCATCCCGGTGAGCCCGGAGCCCGAGCCCGGGGCGCGAGGCGGGTCGCCGGGCCGGCAGGGGCTGGTCACCCGGATGTCCAGCATCCCGTCCCGCTGCCGCAGAGCGACGTGGACGCGCCCCTGGGTGCCGTGCTTCAGGGCGTTCGTCAGCGACTCCTGCACGATGCGGTAGGCGGCCAGTTCGACCGGCGTGGGCACTTCGGTGCGCCCGGCGTCGAGCCGGACGTCCAGGCCGTTGGCCCGGGCGGCGGAGACCAGCGCGGCCAGACCGTCGAGGGTGGGGGACGCGGCGGGCGCCCGGTCGCCGGAGTCGTCGCGCAGGATGCCGATCAGCCGGCGCATCTCGGCCAGGCCCGCCACACTGTTCTCCCGGACGACGGCCAGGGCGTCCCGCGCGGTCTCCGGGTCGCCGATCGACAGCGCCGCCGTGGAGTGGATGGCGATGGCCGACAGGTGGTTGGCGACCATGTCGTGCAACTCGCGTGCCACCCGGACCCGTTCAGCGGTGACCGCCTGCGCGCGGTCCATCTCCGCGAGCAGCGCGGTCTGTTCGGCACGCAGCCGGGCGGCCTCGGCGGCGTCGCGGTGGTCGCGCACCACCCAGCCGGTGGTGGCGGGCGCGAACGCCACCACACCGATGGCGACGCCGATCAGCAGGCCCTGCGGATCGCGCCAGAGGGTGGCGGGCACGACCCCGCCGAGCACCGTGCACAGCCCGGTGATCCAGGGGATCCGGCGGGCCGAGGCCGCGGTGCCGTACAGCACGGCCGCGTACACCAGGTCCGTGTACAGCACCACGGTGACGAGACTGCCCTCGGTCACCGTGTCCAGGGTCAGCGCGGCCGTGCCGACGAGCAGGCCGGTCCGGGGCCGGACGCGCCGCAGCAGCTCGCAGACGACGGTCACCGCCAGCGGCACCAGCGGGGCCCACGCCGGGTGCCACAGCACGACGGGGTCCGTATCGGGACGCGGGTGCGTTCCCAGCGCCCAGAACAGCACTCCGCCGGCCAGTCCGCCCACGGCGATGCGCAGGTCGTCGCGGTGCGGTCGGGGGAGTGCGCGGGCCATGGTCCTCATCCAACACGGCCGGGCGGCGGTGCGCCTGCTCCCCGGGGAGGGTGCCGCACTGCGACTTTCGCTTACGGCGGCCTCGTCCGCGCCGACGACGGAACCGGTGCCGCGGGCACGGGACCCTGGAGGGGTGGACGAGGGGAGCACGTCATGATCGTCGCACTGGTGGCCGCCGCCGAGGTGGCGTTCTGGGTGCTGCTGGCGGCCGGACTGGCCGTCCGGTACGTGGTGCGGATGCCGCGCACCGGCCTGGCGCTGCTGCTGTGCGAGCCGCTCCTGGAGGTCGTGCTCCTCGTCGCCACCGCGACGGACCTCAGGAACGGCGCCGGACCCGACTGGCGGCACGGCCTCGCCGCCGTCTACGTCGGCTTCACGGTCGGCCTCGGCCCGGCCACCCTCAGGTGGGCGGACGCCTGGGCGGCCCACCGCTTCGCCGGCGGCCGGCGCCCGGCCAGGGCCCCGAGGTACGGCCGGGCGCGCACCGTCCACGAATGGAGGACCGCGGGCCGCTGGATCCTGTCCTCGGCCGTCGCCCTCGCCCTCCTCGAATGCGCCGTCCGGTACGTCGGCCCCGACGGCGACACCGGCGTGCTGCGGGCGTGGCAGGAGCGCATGCTGTGGCTGATCGCCGTCAACCTGGTCATCGCCGTCAGCTACACGCTGTTCCCGAAGCGGGAGCCCCGGGACGGGGCCGCCGCAAATCCTGTCGACACCGAGGCGGGCGCCGGTGGATCATTCCCGCGATGACACGCACCGACACGCCTCCCGCCTGGGACGAGCGCACACAGCTGACCACCTTCCTCGACTACGTCCGCGCCACCGCGCGCGCCAAGTGCGAGGAACTCTCCGACGAGGACGCCCGTAAGGCTCCGCTCCCCGGCTCGCCGCTGATGACCATGAGCGGGCTGATCAACCATCTGCGCTGGGTCGAGTACTACTGGTTCCGGGTCATCTTCCTCGGTCAGGAGGACGAGGGCCCCTGGACCGACGAGGACCCCGACCGCGAGATGCGCGTCGCCGTCGACATCCCGCTCTCCCGGCTGCTCGGCGAGTACGCCGAGGAGTCCGCGAGGCACAACGAGCTGATCGCCGCGCACGACCTGGCCACCAAGGCCCGGCGCAAGCGGGACGACGGCAGCGTGTTCGACCTGCGCTGGATCGTGCTGCATCTCATCGAGGAGACGGCCCGGCACAACGGCCACCTCGACATCCTGCGCGAGCTGGCGGACGGCCGGACCGGCTCCTGACCGTACCGGCGTCCGGCCGGGCCGCGGGAAAGAGGGCTAACGCTCCCCGCCCGGCACCCACAGCACGTCGCCGACCTCGCGGTTGGCACTGCGGGCCAGAATGAACAGCAGGTCCGAGAGGCGGTTCAGGTAGGTCGCGGTGAGCGGGTTCATCGTCTCGCCGTGCACCTCCAGGGCCGCCCATGTGGAGCGCTCGGCCCGCCGTACGACCGTGCACGCCTGGTGGAGCAGGGCGGCACCCGCGGTGCCCCCGGGCAGGATGAAGGAACGCAGCTTCTCCAGCCGTTCGTTGAAGCGGTCGCAGTCCGCCTCCAGCTTGTCGACGTAGAACTGCTCCACCCTGAGCGGCGGGAACCGCGGGTTCTCCACCACCGGCGTCGACAGGTCCGCACCCACGTCGAACAGGTCGTTCTGGACGCGGGTGAGGACCGTGACGATCTCCTCGTGCAGCCCGCCCAGGGCGATCGCGGTGCCGATGACCGCGTTGGCCTCGTTGGTGTCCGCGTACGCGGAGATGCGGAGGTCCGTCTTGGGCACCCGGCTCATGTCGCCGAGGCTGGTGGTGCCCTGGTCGCCGGTCCTGGTGTAGATGCGTGTCAGATTGACCATGCGGCCAGCGTAGTTAGGCCCCGGCCGTCCGGAACAGCCGTGTGCCCACCGTCACGGCCAGTACCGAGAACCCGACGGCGACCAGGACGCCGTGGAGCATGTGCGTGGTCGCGTACCGGCCGACGTAGGCGTCGCGGACCGCGTCCACCAGATAGCGGAACGGCACGAGGTGCGAGAGCACGTCCAGCCAGCCCGGCGCCAGGGACATCGGGAGCATCAGCCCGGACAGCAGCATCGACGGCATCGACACCGCGTTGATCAGCGGTCCGAACTCCTGCGGGGTGCGGACCTTCATGCCGAGCGCGTACGACAGCGAGGCCAGCGAGACCGTCAGCAGCGCGACGAACGCGAAGCCGATCAGCACGCCGGCCAGCGGCGCGCGCAGGCCCATCACCAGCGCGGCCAGCACCAGCAGCACCGCCTGGAAAACGAAGACCGTGGCGTCGCGCAGCACCCGGCCGAGCAGCAGGGCGAGCCGGCTGACCGGGGTCACCCGCATCCGCTCCAGCACCCCCTGCCCCTTCTCCACGATGACCGTGAACCCGGCGAACAGTGCCCCGAACATGCCGAGTTGGAGCAGCAGGCCGGGCACCAGCACCTGCCAGGAGCTGCCCTCACCGCCGAGCGGCAGGCCGGTCAGCAGCGGACCGAAGAAGAGCAGGTAGAGCAGGGGCGTGAGCACGCCGAAGAGCAGGGCGAAACGGGAGCGCAGCGACTGGCGCAGATAGCGGCCGTAGACGAGGGCCGTGTCGTGGAGGAGCATCGGGCGGATCCCTGTCTGTCTCATACGGCTACGGGAGAGGTGCCGGCCGCCGGCGCGGGGCCGCGGCCGGTGACGGCGAGGAAGGTGTCCTGGAGCGTGGCGTCCGCCGAACCGCCGTGACGCAGCCTCAGCGCGGTGGGAGTGCCCTCGGCGGCCACCGTGCCCCGGTCGACGATCACCAGGCGGTCGGCGAGGGCGTCGGCCTCGTCCAGGTAGTGGGTGGTCAGGAAGACGGTCGTGCCGTGCCGGTCGCGCAGCCGGCGGACCAGGTCCCACAGGTCGGCGCGGCTGCCGGGGTCCAGGCCGGTCGTCGGCTCGTCCAGGAACAGCACCCGGGGGCGGTGGGTGAGCGCCAGCGCGATGTCCAGGCGGCGCCGTTGACCGCCCGAGAGTGTGCCGGTCCGCCGGTCGAGGAGGTCCGCGAGGTCCAGCTCCGCGGCCAGTTCTCCGGCGCGCGCCACCGCCTCCGCCTTCGGCAGGCGGTACATCCGGCCCTGGGTGACCAGTTCCTCCCGCACGGTGATCTGCGGGTCGACCCCGCCGGCCTGGGCGACGTAACCGATGGCCCGGCGCACCCCGGCCGGATCGGTCGCCAGATCGTGCCCGGCGACCGTGGCCGCACCGCCGGTGGGGGTCAGGAGGGTGGTGAGCATGCGCAGGGTGGTGGTCTTCCCCGCGCCGTTGGGACCGAGGAACCCGAGGATCTCGCCCGCGTGGACGGTGAGGTCGATGCCGCGGACGGCGTCCACGGGTCCGGCTTTCGCTTGGAAGGTGCGAGCGAGGCCCGCCGTACTGATGACTGCTGCCATGACCCCAGAAAAACAGAGTCCCCCAAAATTTGCAATGCCACCAAAATTACAGGGACTCCAGTGCGGTGGCGGCGTCCTACGATGACGCCATGGCAGAGGGACTCAGGGAGCGGAAGAAGCGCGAGACCAGGCAGCGCATCTCGGACATCGCCACCGGACTGTTCGTGGAGCGCGGCTTCATGGCGGTGACCATGGCAGACGTGGCCGAGGCGGCCGATGTCTCCGTCAACACCGTCTACAACTACTTCCCCGCGAAGGAAGACCTCTTCTTCGACCGCTCCGCCGGCGTGACCGACCGGCTCGCCCGCTGGGTGCGCGGCCGGGACGCGGGCGAGTCCGCCGCCCGGGCCGTGCTGCGCGAACTGCGCGAGGAGGTCGAGGCCGTCTCGCCCCGGGTCGGCCTGATGGAGGGCTACGACCGCTTCATGCGCGTCATCCACGAGGCCCCGCCCCTGCGCTCCCGGCTGTGGAGCATCCAGCAGGAGATGCACGACAGTCTGGAGGCGGCCCTGCGCGAGGAGACCGGCGCCGACGGGGACGACCCGCTGCCCGGCCTGATCGCCGGTCAGCTCTGCTGGGTCCACCAGACGGTCTTCCTCGCCATCGGCCGCCGCATGCTCGCCGGTCACAAACCGGCCGAAGTGTCACGAGAGATACTCGTCCTCCTGGACGACATCGAGGACCTGTTGGACGAGAAGGTCCTCAACTACGCCGTCCGTGGGCCGTCCTGACCCCTGCCGGTGTGATGTCCGTCAAATGAGACGTGACGCGCGTTACTTACCGGTCACACAGCGGCGTCGGAGCGCTATGGTCCGCCGAGGAGAGGCAGACCTACAGCGCGTTCTAGGGAGTCGGAGTGGCACGGAAGCTCGCCGTCATCGGGGCCGGTCTCATGGGATCGGGCATCGCTCAGGTCGCCGCCCAGGCGGGCTGGGAGGTCGTCCTGCGGGACGTCACCGACGAGGCACTGAGGCGTGGCACCGACGGCATCAAGGCCTCGTACGACAAGTTCGTCGGCAAGGGCAAGCTGGCGGCGCAGGACGCCGAGGCCGCCCTGGCCCGCATCACCGCGACCACCGACCTGGACGCCGCCGCCGACGCCGACATCGTCGTCGAGGCCGTCTTCGAGAAGCTGGAGGTCAAGCACGAGATCTTCCGCGCGCTCGACAAGATCGTGCGCGAGGACGCCGTGCTCGCCTCCAACACCTCCGCCATCCCGATCACCAAGATCGCGGCGGCCACCGAGCACCCCGAGCGGGTCGTCGGCGTCCACTTCTTCTCGCCGGTGCCGATGATGCAGCTCGTCGAACTCGTCCGCGGCTACAAGACCAGCGACCAGACCCTCGCCACGGCGCGGGAGTTCGCCGAGTCCGTCGGCAAGACCTGCATCGTCGTCAACCGCGACGTCGCCGGGTTCGTCACCACCCGGCTGATCTCCGCCCTCGTCGTCGAGGCGACCAAGCTCTACGAGTCCGGCGTCGCCACCGCCGAGGACATCGACCTCGCCTGCAAGCTGGGCTTCGGCCACGCCATGGGCCCGCTCGCCACCGCCGACCTCACCGGCGTGGACATCCTGCTGCACGCCACGAGCAACATCTACACCGAGTCCCAGGACGAGAAGTTCGCCCCGCCGGAGCTGATGCGCCGGATGGTGGACGCCGGTGACATCGGCCGCAAGAGCGGGCAGGGCTTCTACACGTACTGAGTCACCCGCCCACGCACAGCCACCCCGGGAGTATCACTCCCGGGGGTGAATTCGGTATCGGTTCGCTTACAAGCAGCAACCACACCGCCACCCACGCAGTCAGACGTTGCACAGCATCGTCACGAAGTACGCCAACCGCAGCCAACGGGGAGCGCATATGTTCATCAGGGGCGACCACGTCGAGCTGGTCGTCGGGGGCCGCCTCGACGTCCGCAGCGCGGCGGACGCCCGTACGGCCCTGCACTCGGCCGTCGACGACGGAGTCGGCGACCTGGTGCTCGACCTGTCCGAACTGGACTCCTGGGACGCCACCGGACTCGGGGTGATCATGGGCGCCCACCGGCGGGCCGGCCGCTGCGGGCGCCGCCTGGTGCTGCGGGACGTACCCCCGCAGATGCAGCGCCTGCTGGTGGCCACCCGGCTGCACCGCATCCTCGCCATCGAGGGCGGCATCGGAGTGGAGTCGCTTCCCCGCGTGTGAGACGCGTACGGGATTGAACCGGCCGACGGGGGAGACCCGGACACAGCCGTCGCGGCACCCGTCGAGGACGATCCTCACGAGACCGTGACGTCTCGGACCGCAACGGCACCCCGCCCTGTCGGAGACACCGGGTGACGGTTTAGGGTTCGGTCGCCCGCTGCCTCGCGACACTCGGCCGAGCGGGCCCGGACCAGAAGCGACAGCGCGGTGTGCGACAAGGCCGGGAGGGCCGGACACGTGCACGACGCTTTTGGGGAGCTTGAACCCATGGACCCGACGAACCCCGGACCCGAGGAGCACGGACCGGCGCACAGCCGCCGCCCGCCCCGGGAATCCCTCATCGCCGACTTCGCCCCGGGCGCACCGGCACCCGCCCGGATGTTCCAACTCCTCTCGGGCGACCTCCAACTGACCGTCAATCCCGTCGACGGCAGCGAGATAGAACCCTGCCCGCCGGCCGACCGGCCCGGCAGGCCCCGCAAGCGCACCGCCGACGAGCGCGCCGGCATCGAACGCGCGGCCCGGCCGCCGGCCCCGCCCGGCCCTGCCGAGCCGGCCCTCTCCCTGCTGGAACGCCAGGACGAACGCGAACGTTTGGTGCGCCTCCTGGCTCGCGGCCGCTCCGTCCGCCTCACCGGCCCGGCCGGTTCCGGCCGCACCGCCCTGCTCGACCTGGTGGCCGAGGACTGCCTGGACCTCGCCCCCGACGGCGTCGTGCGCCTCAACGGCCACCACCGCACGGCCGGTGACCTCCTCCACGACCTGTTCCACGCCGTCTACGACGCCCCGCGTCACCGCCCCGACCAGGACGAACTGCACGCCTGGGCCGGCGAGATCGGTGCGGTCGTCGTCCTGGACGACCTCGAGTTCGGCGGCGCCGCCCTCGACGAACTGCTCGACGCCACCCCCGAATGCGCGTTCCTGTTCGGCGCCACCCCGGACGTGCCCGCGCCCTCCGCAGAGTCGGACGTCGAGGAAATCTTCCTCACCGGCCTCGACCGCGCCGGCGGCGTGGAGATCCTGGAACGCACCGTCGGCCGGGTCCTCACCGAGGAGGAGGCCAACTGGGCCGGGGACCTCTGGTTCGAGTCCGAGGGGCTGCCCCTGCGCTTCATACAGGCCGGCGCCCTCCTCCGGCAGCGCGATCAACTGCGGGCCAGCACCGAAGCGGTCGACGAGTACGGCGTCTTCCAGGACGTACGGTCCACCGCCGACCCGGCGGCCGGCACGGAGCGGGAGCACATACCCCTGCCCTCCCTCGGTGAGGCCGCCGCCCCCGCCCCGCTGCTCGCCTCCCGGCTCGGCACCTCCGCCCGCGCCGCCCTCCGCTTCGCCGTCGCCCTCGGCGGCGAGGTACCGCACCAGGCGCACCTGCCCGCCCTGGTCGGCGACACCCACGCGGACGCCGCCCTCGCCGAACTGGCCGGCTGCGGCCTGGTCTCCCCGGCCGGCTCCCGCTACCGTCTCGCGGCCGGCGTGCAGACCCAGCTTGAAGCCGCCGGGTACGCCGACGACGCGGCCGACCGGGCCGTCACCGCCGCCCAGCACTACGCCTGGTGGGCCGGGCACCCCTCGGTCACCCCGGAGCGGGTGTGCGCGGAGGCCGACGCGGTGCTGGCCGCGCTCGCCGCCGTCGTCCCCCAGACGTCCCCGCCCGCCGAGGAGGAGGAGAGCACCGCCGTACGGCTCGCCCGCACCGCCGCGCCCGCCTTCGCCGCCGGACTCCACTGGAGCGCCTGGGAACGGGCCCTGCGGTCCGGCGCCGAAGCCTCCCGGATGGCCGACGAAGTGTCCGAAAAGGTCTATTTCCACCACGAACTGGGCATCCTCGCGCTCTGCGCCGGACAGTTCGACCGGGCCCGCGCCGAACTGGAGGCGTCCGGCGGGCTGCGCGGCGCCCTCGCCGACAAGCGGGGCGCGGTCGCCGGTCGCCGGGCGCTGGCGCTGCTCGCCGACCGCACGGGCGACGTGCCCGGGCCGCCGGTGCCGGAGCCCGCGGAGACGGAACGCGGGGAGACGGAGCGCGGGGAGTCGGCCTGGCCGCCGTACGGTCCCGTCGGTGCCGTCCGGACCACCCAGGCCACCCAACGGCCCGCGCCGCAGCCGGCGCCACGGCGTGGCGGCTTCAAACGCATGGCGCGCCGCAACATGGTCGCGGCCGGCTCCGGCGCACTCCTCGCCGCCGTGCTCGGCACGGTCGTCACGCTCGGCATGACGTCCCCCGACGGCCCCGGGCGCGCCCCGGCCGGCCGGGGCGGCGCCAATCCGTCCGCGAGCCAGGGCGCCGACGACGGCGGGGTCGTCGCGGACCCGGTGGACACCGACGGGAACGGCGGCACCGGGGGCACCGGCTCGGCCGCCGGCCGGCGCACGTCACCGGGCCCCGACGGCACGTACGGCACGGCGGACGACCCCGCGCCGCCGGCGGACACCCCCCGGCCGTCGGAGAGCGTCGACCCCTCCGGCTCCGGCACGCCCTCCGGCACGCCGTCCAGGTCGCCCGGGTCGGGAGGATCGAGCGCCCCGTCCTCCGGCGGAACGACAGGGGGGACGACCGGGAGTACGACCGGTGGCCCGTCCGGCGGTACGACGGGCAGCACGACCGGTGACCCCACGGGCGGCACGTCCACGGGCGGCACCCCCACAGGCGGCTCCACCGGCACGACCGGCACGGCCGGCTCCGCCGGCACCAACGGCGGCGGCGACACCGGCACGGCGGGCACCACCGGCGGCACGACCACCGGTGGCTCCACGGACGGGTCCACCGGCGGTGGCACCACGGGCGGCGACGGCGGCGGAACGACGACGGGCGCCTCCGCCGGAGGAACGTCGAGCAGCGCGTCGGCGTCCCGGACCGCACCGAGAACGAACGCCACCACGATCTGACGCCGACACCGCCCCCTGACGGCCGGCACGTCGGCATCCGACGCCGGACACCCTGAGCTGACGGCGCACGCGCCGCTGCCGCTGGGGGGCACTTCTCCCCGTCGCGACGGCACGAGGGGCGGCGGCGCTGAAGGGGGCAGCGGGCCCGGGGTGCCGGTGGGGTCAGAAGAGGCGGAGTTTGTCGTCTTCGATGCCGCGTAGGGCGTTGTAGTCCAGGATCTGGCAGTTGATGCCGCGGTCGGTGGCGAGGACGCGGGCCTGGGGCTTGATCTCCTGGGCGGCGAAGACGCCGCGGACCGGGGCGAGGTGCGGGTCGCGGTTCAACAGCTCCAGGTACCGGGTCAGTTGCTCCACGCCGTCGATCTCGCCCCGCCGCTTGATCTCGACGGCGACGGTCTGCCCGTCGGCGTCCCGGCAGAGGATGTCCACCGGGCCGATCGCGGTCATGTACTCACGGCGGATGAGCGAGTAACCCTCGCCCAGCGTCTCGATGCGGTCGGCGAGCAGTTCCTGGAGGTGCGCTTCCACGCCGTCCTTGATCAGCCCCGGGTCCACGCCGAGTTCGTGCGAGGAGTCGTGGAGGATCTCCTCCATCGTGATGATCAGTTTCTCGCCCGCCTTGTTGACGACGGTCCACACACCTTCGTCCTCGCCCTTGCCCTCCTTCAGGGCACAGGGCGGCGACATCCAGTTGAGCGGCTTGTAGGCCCGGTCGTCGGCGTGGATGGAGACGCTGCCGTCCGCCTTGACCAGGATCAGTCGGGGCGCCGAGGGCAGATGGGCGGTGAGCCGGCCGGCGTAGTCGACCGAGCATCGGGCAATGACGAGACGCATGGTCGGCAACGCTACTCGACACCCGCGGGTGCTCGCGATCCACCCGCCCCGCTCCCTGTGGATCGTCCCGTTTGTCCCTGGAAACTCTTGTTCATCCCTGGCCGATTGTGGGCGCAACGGGACCGTTCCATATACGCATTCTGCTGGTGTGGTCACCGACCGTTGCCTACCGTAGGGAACGGGAGGTCGCGACGCATGTACTGAGCGTGTTCCAGATCGCGGACTCCCTTACCTGTCCGGCAACCCCTGCTCTTCGGGGGTGCGAGAGGAGAACCCATGTCGCTCGACGTCTCACCGGCCCTACTCGAACAGGCCGAGCGAGGCGAGGTCGACGAAGCAGCATTCGTCGACTGCGTCCGGACCTCCCTGCCCTATGCGTGGGAGATGATCAGCTCCCTGGTGGCACAGCTGAAGGTGGACGGCGGCTCCTTCGCCGACAACCAGACGCCCCCGCCGGACGAGCGGGCACGCGGTCAGTTGCTGCGTGCGCTCGCGAGTGACGCCATACGCGGCGCGCTGCAGCGGCACTTCGGTGTGCGGCTGGCCTTCCAGAACTGCCACCGGGTGGCGGTGTTCCCGCTGGACGCCTCGGTGGACGAGACGTTGGCCCGCTTCACGTCGGTGCGCAGCCAGTTGTTGAACCAGTCGCCGGAGTTCCGGGACTGCTGACGCACGGCTTCGGTACGGCCGCGGCAGTGAGCCGTCCGCTTGCCGCTCCACCCGCGGGAGCACCATTTCCGTACCGGGGCGGCAAGCCCCCCAGGTGGCTTGCGCGCGAAACGGCTCAGCGCACCTGGGGCAGTACCTCGGCGCCGAGGCGCCGTAGGTTCTCCTCCGTGGCCGCGAGATCGCCGGAGCCCTCCATGAGAAGAGCGAAGCGGGAGATGCCGGTGCGTTCCGAGGTGGCCGCGAGCCGGTCGGCGGCGAGCCGGGGGGTGCCGACGGGGTGCAGTCCGCAGAGCAGCTCGGTGTAGGCGTGCGGGTCGCGCATCGTGCGCGCCCGTCCGTCCACCGTCACATGCGCCTGGAGGCCCTGCCTGAGCCAGCCCGGCAGCGCCTTCGTCAGGGTCTCCACCGCGTCCGTGCGCCGGTCGGCGAGCTGGCAGACGCCGGCCGACACATGGGCGGCGCCCGCGATCTCCTCGCCCGGCCGTCCGGCCGCGTGGGCGCAGCGCCGCCACAGGGCGACCATCTCGGCCTTCTCCTCGTCGCCGACGTGCATGCCGAGGAGCATCGGCAGTCCGCGCTCGGCGGCCAGCCGTACGCTCGCCGGCGAGGTGCAGGCGAGGACGACCTCGGGGCCTGGGGCGTCCGTCAGGGCCTCCGAGGGGCGGGGGACGACCGGCACCTCGCGGAAGGAGAACCGCTCGCCCGAGGCGCCGACCGACGGCTCGGCCAGCCAGCGCAGCAGCAGATCGAGCGACTCCGGGAACCCGTGTTCGTACGCCTCCAGGCCCGTGCCGAACACCTCCAGGTCCACCCAGGGGCCGCCGCGTCCGACGCCCAGCGTGAACCGTCCGCCGCTCGTCAGATGCAGCAGTGCCGCCTGTTCGCCGAGGGCGACGGGGTGGGCGGTGGGCAGTACGCTGACCGCTGTGCCGACCTGGACGCGGCGGGTGCGGCCGAGCAGCAGCGCGGCCAGGGTGACGGCGGACGGGCATGTGCCGTAGGGCACGAAGTGGTGCTCGGCCAGCCAGACCGCGTCCAGCCCGGACTGCTCGGCGACCTCCGCGGAGCGGACCGCCCGGTGCAGGGCCTCCCCGGGGCCCTGGCCCGGGAACTGGGCCGCCAGCACAAAACTTCCTACGTGCATCGCATTTCCTGCTTCCTTGGCTCCGACCCGGAGCTCCCCCGCCCCGCATAACCGTCTGACACGAGCGCAGGACACGGCCTCGCGGAGAGATTGGCCGATTGTCTTTAGAATGGGCGGCCCTGGAGGGGGACTTGTGCGGGTTGGTTCCCCCCGCGTACCCGGCGCGGCGGCGCGTAGGCTGGAGGCGGCTAGTGCTTCCGTAGAGCCCCGAGAGGTGTCCCGTGTCCCCGCGTCGTAACCGACCGAACGCAGCCGGATCACCGGGCCGGAGCGCCGAGGACGACCGCGCCGGCCGGTACGGCGGCTGGCAGTCCACCGAGAGCTGGCAGGGCGAGGAGTGGAGCGTTCGGCACGTCGCCGGGGCGAGCGCGCAGAGCAAGACGTACCGCTGCCCGGGCTGTGACCAGCTGATCCCCTCCGCGGTGCCGCACGTGGTGGCCTGGCCGGAGTACTCGGGCGTCGACGACCGCCGGCACTGGCACAAGGCGTGCTGGAACGCGAAGGACCGCCGCACCACGCGGGTGCAGCGGTCCCGTAACGCGCCGAGGTTCTAGGCCGGGTCGTCGGCCCGGGGTCGGGTACCCGGGGTCTCACACATCCCGGCTGCGCAGCAGCGCGTACGCGCCCGCGTACATCGCCGCCGCCAGGCCCAGCATGATCCACAGCGGGTCCCAGCCCGAGGGGCCGGACTCGGACAGGGAGTTGGCGTAGAAAACGCTCAGCTGGTTCGGTATCGAGTACTCGAAGAGCCACTCGCGCACCTTGTTGAGCGACTCCGTCGCCATGAACAGCGCGAGCACCAGCGGCGCGAGCAGCACGCCGATCATGAGGGTGACGGCACCGGCGGAGTGCCGGATGACCGAGCCGACGAGCAGCGAGAGCAGTCCCAGCAGGGCGATGTAGAGGCTGATGCCGACGGTGGCCTTGAACCATTCGCCGCCGGAGGGGGACCGGGCGCCGGTGTCCTCCAGCATGGACACCTGGACCATGGCCACGAAGCCGGACGAGGCCAGGGTGACGACGAACGCGACGGCGAAGAACACGATCGACTTGGCGGCGAGCACGCGAGCCCGGCTGGGGCACGCGGTCATCGTCGTACGGATCATGCCGGTGCCGTACTCGGAGGCCGTGGTCAGCACGCCGAGCGTCATGATGCAGATGCTGCCGAGGAGCAGGCCGAAGAAGCCGAAGGACAGCGGGTTCTCGCCGGACATGCTCGACGAGTCGGAGTGGGCGTCGACCAGGGCGCCGGCCAGCAGACCGACACCGAGGACGAGCAGCACGAAGACGCCGAGCGTCCACATCGTCGACCGCACCGACCTGATCTTCGTCCACTCGGAGGCCAGCGCGTGCCCGAGGTGCGTGCGCACGACCGGGATGGGCGACGTGTAGCCGGGGTACGGCCCACCGGGCGCCGCCTGCCGGTGGGGCACGGCTGCCGGGGCCTGTGGCATCGGGGGCTGGGGGGTGCTCATCGGGCGTCCTCGGGCTGGGTCGGGGTGGCGGTGGCGGCCGACGCGGCAGCGGCGGCGGGGGCCGCGTCCGCGGCGGCGGTCTGCTTGCCCGCGGCCGGGGCCTGCGGGGCGGCCGGGGCGGCATCGGCGGACGCCTGCTGCGGCGCCGGCGAGCCGACCGGGGTCTGCGGGGCCGCGGGGGCGGGGGCCGCCGGGGCCGGGACCGGTGCGGACGGCTGCGCCTGCGCCGGCTGCGGGACCTGGGCGGGCTGGTGGGCCTGCGCCGGCTGCTGGGGCTGGGCGGGCTGCTGGGCGTACGGGTTCGCGGTGCCCGCGCCCGGGGCGCCGTACGCGCCCGCCGGCGCGCCGCCGTACGCCGCCGGGGCGAACGGCTGACCGCCCTGCTGGGGCGGCGGCGGGGCGTACCAGCCGGGCTGGCCCTGGCCGGGGACCGGCATGGGCGGCTGTGCGCCGGGCGGCAGCGGCTGCTGGAGGCCCGCCTTCTGGTCGATCGTCGAGCGGTAGTCCACGGAGCCCTGCGTCATCCGCATGTACGCCTCCTCCAGCGAGGCCTGGTGCGGAGACAGCTCCCACAGCCGTACGTCCGTCTCGTGCGCCAGGTCGCTGATGCGCGGCAGTGGCAGCCCGGTGACCCGCAGCGCGCCGTCCTGCTCGGGCATCACGTGCCCGCCCGCCTCGGTCAGCGCGGAGGTCAGCTTCTCGCGCAGCTCGGGGTCCGTGTCGGGGGTCCGTACGCGCGCGAAGTCGGCGGAGTTGGCCGAGATGAAGTCCCGCACGCTCATGTCGGCGAGGAGCTGTCCGCGCCCGATGACGATGAGGTGGTCCGCGGTCAGCGCCATCTCGCTCATCAGGTGGGAGGAGACGAAGACCGTACGGCCCTCGGCGGCGAGCGCCCTCATCAGGTTGCGCACCCAGAGGATGCCCTCGGGGTCGAGGCCGTTGACCGGCTCGTCGAAGAGCAGCACCTGCGGGTCGCCGAGCAGGGCGGCCGCGATGCCGAGGCGCTGGCCCATGCCGAGCGAGAAGCCCTTGGAGCGCTTCTTGGCCACGTCCTGGAGGCCGACGACCCCGAGCACCTCATCCACCCGGCGGGCCGGGATGCCCGACAGTTGGGCGAGGCTCAGCAGGTGGTTGCGGGCGCTCCGGCCACCGTGCACGGCCTTGGCGTCGAGCAGCGCGCCCACCTGCCGGGGGGCGTTGGGCAGCCTGCGGTAGGGGTGTCCGCCGATCGTCACCGACCCGGACGTGGGGTTGTCCAGACCGAGGATCATCCGCATCGTCGTGGACTTGCCCGAACCGTTCGGACCGAGGAAGCCGGTGACGGCGCCGGGCCGCACCTGGAAGGAAAGGTTGTACACGGCGGTTTTGTCGCCGTAGCGCTTGGTCAGGCCGACAGCCTCGATCATGCTCCGCACCCATCGAAAGGTTCAGGACAGCGGGGCACACGCCCCCGTAAGGGTTAGGAGGATATCGGGGCGCTGACGGTTCCACTCAAGACCGGGTAAAGCCCGGACGTCACGCGGGGTGCCCGCGCCTCCACCCGGAGTTCCGGCGCCCGAGGGCGGCGCGGGTGCGCACGCGGCACCGCGGGCCGCGCCGGGACGGCGGCCGTCAGGCGGGACGGCGAATGCGGACCGGGCCGCGGGCGCGGGCGGGGTCGACGGGGGTGCCGTGCCGGGTGATCTCCACCTGCCCCCGGGCCGCGAGCCGGGCCGCGGCCCGGCGCACGGGGTCCATCAGCTCCCGCCACCCCTCGTCCGCGTCCGGGTGGACCGCGCGGGCCACGTCCGAGGGGCACACGGACGCCCCCGCGGCCCTCCGGTCGAGCAGGCCGAGGATGGCGTCCTCGAGGTCGCGTTCACCGACCGCCATACCGCCACCCCTTCCGACCCACGCCGCCCGCACTCGGCCCCCGATCGATTCCGCCCGCTCCTGACCCGCCCTGACCGGTTAAGGCAGGTCCTGCGGATCCCGCCCGGCGAGACCCGGCCCTCGTGCTCCAGACTACGCGCGGGAGGGCGCGCGGAACGGCCGTACGCGCGGCCGTCCACACATCCGCCCCTCCGGCCCCCCGGTACACGAAAGGGGCGGTGGGGTCGGAACCCCACCGCCCCTCACGGCCTCACTGTGCCGTACGGCCACCCGGACTCAACGGGACTGCTGCGCCGGCACACCCCGGGAGATCGGCTCGTCGTCGGTGGACGTGCCGGCCGCGGCCACCGCGGCGCCGGTCAGCGTGGCGAGCATCTCGCGGACGTTCGTCAGTTGGGCGTTGATGCTGTCGCGGCGGTTGGTGAGCGCCGCCAGCTCGCGCTCGGACTCCGAACGGATGCGGTCGGCCTTGGCGTTGGCGTCGGCCACGATGTCCTCGGCCTGGCGCTGGGCCGTCTCCACCGTCTGGCGGGCGCGGCGCTCGGCGTCGGTGCGCAGCTTCTCCGCCTCCAGGCGGAGCTGCTCGGCCCGGTGCTCGATCTCGGCGAGGCGCTTCTCGGCCTTCTGCTGACGGGAGGCCAGGTCGCGCTCGGACTGCTCGCGGCGCTTGGCCAGGTTCGTCTCGAAGTCGGCGGCGGCCTGCGCGGCCTTGGCGCGGGTCTCCTCGAAGAGGGCGTCCGCCTCCTCCCGCTTGGACTGCGCGTCCTTCTGCGCGTCGGAACGTAGCTGCGACGCGTCGGACTTGGCCTTCTCGACGATCCGGACGCCCTCGTCCTCGGCCTTGGTCTTGCGCTCGGAGGCGTAGGACTCGGCGTCGTTGCGGACCTGCTGGGCCGCCGACTCGGCGAGGTCGCGGTGCTGCTCGGCCGCGCGCCGGGCCTCCTCACGCAGCTCCTTGGCCTCTTCCTCGGCCAGGCGCAGGATCTTCTCGACCCGCGCGCCGAGACCCGCGTACGACGGCTCGGCGTCGCTGACCTGGGCCTGGGCGTTCTGCGTTTCGAGGTGGAGCTCCTCGATGCGCTTCTCCAGGGCGGTGATGCGGGAGAGAGCGCTGTCACGGTCGGAGACGAGCTTGGAGATACGTTCGTCCACCTGAGCGCGGTCGTACCCACGCCGCACAAGCTCGAAGCCGTAGGGGGAAGTGTCGCTCATGGGGTTCCTGTCGAATGAGACCGGTGAGGTGATAAGGGGAATCCTAGGGGCCGAAGCGGTGTGTCATCGAGCGGATACGGTTTTGATCTGGAGAATGGCACCACTTTCGGGTGGCTGACCGGCGCACGGCTTGCCCAGGACCCGGGCAAAGCCACCAGAAGACACCGGAATCCACCCTTCCCGCTAGCTGTCCGAGGATTTGCCACCCGATCGGGGGGCACCCACGGTGGCGCCCGCCTTGACCCCGCCGTCCTTGCCGGCCGCCGGGGCCTCGAAGGACTCCAGCGCCTCCAGGACGTCCTGGACGCGGGAGATCTCGGTATTGATGTCCTCGCGCCGGCGCACCAGGATCTCCAGCTCGCGCTTGCCCTCCTCGACCGTGCGCCGGGCCTCGCGGATCGCTTCCGCCCTCAGCTCCTCGGCCTCCTTGATGAGGCTGGCCTTCTTCTGCTCGGCCTCCTTGAGCAGCCCCTCCGCCTTCCTGACCGCGGCGATGCGCACCTTGCCCGCCTCGGAATCGGCGTCCGACACCAGTTGCTTGGCCTTCGCCTCGGCCTTGGCCAGTTGCTCCTCGGCGGCCTTGATGAGCGCGTCGCAGCGGTCACCGGTCGACTTCATCGTCTCGGCGGCCTCGCGCCGGGCCCGCTCGTGCAGCTCCTCGATCTCGGTGGTGACACGGTCGCGCAGCTCCTCCGCGCGCTCCCGCGTCGCGGTGGCGTCCCGGCGGGCGCCGACCAGCAGCTCGTCCGCGTCCGTACGGGCCTTCTCCACCAGCGAGTTGCCCTCGATGGTCGCCGCGGAGACGATCCGCTCGGCCTCGCTGCGGGCCGCGCCGACCATCGTGTCCGCCTGCGACTCGGCGTCCGCGGTGGTCTTCAGCGCCTGCTGCTGCGCCTCGGTGAGCAGCTTGTCGGCCTCGGCCGTGGTCTCCGTGATGAGCGTGTCGACCTGCTCCGCCGCCTCCGAACGCCGCTTGTTGGCCTCCTTGCGGGCCTCGTCCAGAGTCCGTTCGGCCTTCTCGCGCGCGGAGTTGACGAGCCGTTCGGCCTCGGTCTCCGCGTCCGTCCTGAGCTGCTCGGCCTCCGCCCGCAGCCGCTCGGCGTGCGCCTGCGCGGAACCGACGGTCTCGGCGGCCTCGGCGCGCAGCCGCTCGGCGTCGCCGGTGGCGTCCCCGATGAGCTGCTCGGCGCCGGCGACGGCCTCCGACCGGACCCGGTCGGCCTCGGTGAGGGCCTCGACGCGCACCCGCTCCGCCTCGGTCAGTGCCTCGGTGCGCACCCGGTCGGCCTCGGCGGCCGTCTCGGTCTGGAGCCGCTCGGCCTCGCCGCGGACCTCGGTGATGAGCGTGTCCGCCTGGGTCGCCGCGTCCGAACGGATGCGGTTGGCGTCCTCACGGGCGTCCGCCCGGGTGCGGGCCGCCGCCTGGTCGGCCTCGGCCAGCGCGTCCGACGCCTCGGTGCGCACCCGCTGGGCGTACTCGCCCGCGTCCGAGCGCAGCCGCTCGGCCTCCGCGATCGCCTCCGCGACCGTCCGCTCGGCCAGCGCCTTCGCGGCCTCCGTCTCCTCGTGCGCCTCGCGCCGCACCCGGGAGGCGTCCTCGCCGGCCCGCTCCCGCTCGGCGTAGGCGTCGGCGCGGACCCGGTCCGCCTCCTCCTCGGCCTCCCGCTTCGTACGGTCCGCCACGTGCTCGGCGGCCGAGCGCAGCCCGGCGATCTCTTCCTGCGCCTGCTCGTGCAGCCCGGCGACGGAGTCCCGTACCTGCTGGGCGTGCTGTTCGGCGGCGGTGACCATCTCGGTGGCGCGCCGGTCGGCCTCCTCGACCAGCCGGGTCGCCTCGGCCTGGGCCTCCTCGACCCGGGTGCGCGCGGACGCCAGCAGCTCCTCGCTCTGCTCGCGGGCCCGCTGCCGCTCCTGGCCGGCCTCCTCGCGGGCCGCGCCGAGGAGTTCCTCGGCCTCGCGGCGGCGCCGGGCGGCCTCCTCCTGGGCGGCGGCCAGCGTCTCGGACGCCTCGGTGCCGAGCCGCTCGGCGGCGGCCTGCGCCTCCGTCCGCACCCGGTCGGCGGTGTCCTGCGCCTCCGCCTTCAGCCGCTCGGCCTCGGCGGCGGCCTCGGAGCGCAGCCGTACGGCGATGGCCTCGCCCTCGGCGCGGGGAGGCGGACGCGTCGGACGCGGCCTCGTCGCGCAGCCGGTCCGCCTCCGCCTCGGCCTGCTGCTGGAGCGTACGGATCCGCTCGGCGGCCTCCGCGCGCAGCCGCTCGCCCTCCTCGGCGGCCTCCCGGCGGATCCGGGCGGCCTCCTCGCGGGCGTCGTCCAGCGCCTTCTCGGCCGACGCGAGCCGCTCCTGCGCGTCCGTCTGGAGCCGGCCCAGCTCCTCGGCGGCCTCGGTACGGCGGGCCTCCAGGGCCTTCTCGGTCTCCTCGCGCAGCTCGCGGGCGGCCTTCTCGGCGTCCGCGCCGACCGTCTCGGCCTGCTCGGCGGCCTCGGCGCGCAGCCGCTCGGCCTCCGTGCGGGCGCGTTCCAGGGTCTCCTCGGCCTGCCGGCGCAGTGCCGTGGCGCGCTCGATGGCCTCGGTGCGGACCTTCTCGCTGTCGGCGGTCGCGGCCTGCCGCAGCTCGTCGGCGTCCGCCTTGGCCTTGGCCAGCAGCTCCTCGGCGGTCCTGGCCGCCTCCTCGATCTGCGTGACGGCCTCGCGGCGGGCCTCGGCGCGGATCGACTCGCCCTCGGTGACCGCGTCGGCGCGCAGTTGCTCGGCCTCACCGCGCAGCCGGCGGGCCTCCTCCTGGAGTTCGACCGTCTTGGCGCGGTACTCCTTGGTGTCGTCCTTCGCCGCGCCCTTGAGCTGCTCGGCGATGTCGTGCGCCTCGGCGCGCAGCCGGTCCGCCTCGGCCTCGGCCTCGCTGCGGATCCGCTCGGCCTCCTCGGCGGCGGCCCTGGTGGTCTTCCGGGCGTCCTCCGAGGCCTTGTTCAGGACGTCCTCGGCGGTCCTGGCCGCCTTGGACAGTTGGGTGGCGGTCTCCTCGGCGGTGATCGAGCGGGCCTTCTCGGCGGCCTCGGCGACGAGCTTCTCCGCCTCGGCCCGCGCGTCGGCGACCAACTGCTCGGCCTCGGACCTGGTGTCCTCGGCCTCCTTGGTGGCCTCTTCGACCAGCCGGGCGACCTGCTCCTTGGCGGTGCGCGTCCGTGTCTCGTTGGCGGCCTCGGCGCTCGCGAGGGCCTTGGCGGCGGCCTCCTTGGCCTCCGTGACCACCTTGTCGGCCTCGGTCTGCGCCTTGCGCAGGGCCTCCTCGGCCGCCGTCATCCGCTCCTCGGCGACCCGGCTCAGCTCGGCGGCCTGCCGGCGGGCGCTGTCCGACTCGGTGACCGTGGCGGTGCGAAGCTGCTCGGCGTGCTCGGTGGCCTCCTGGGCCTGGTTGGAGGCGGCGTTCAGCAGCCGCTCGGCGTCCGCGCGGGCGCGGCGCAGGATCTGCTCGGCCTCCGCGCGGGCGCTCTCGGCGTCGTTCTGGAGCCGCTCCCGGGCCTCGCGGGTCAGCCGTTCGGCCTCCGCGCGGGCGGTCGCCATGGCCTGCTCGGCCTCGGCGCGGGACTCGTCGAGCAGCCGGCGCGCCTGCGCCTCGGTCCGGGCGCGCAACTGCTCGGCCCAGGCCACGTTCTCGTTGACGTGCGACTCGACGGTGGCCCTGCGTTCGGCCAGCTCCTGGTCGAGCTGCTGGCGCCGGGTCACCGCCTCCTGGTGCAGCTCGGCCTGGAGCCGGGCGGCCTGCTCGGCGTGCTCCTGGAGGATGCGCTGGGTCTGCGCGCGGGCCTGGCTCAGCTCCCGCTCGGCGTCCTGGCGTAGCTGCTCGGCCTGCATCTGGGCGTTGCGGAGCAACTGCTCGGCCTGGTAGCCGAGGTCGCCCGTGTCGTAGGCGGGCCGGGTCATGAGGGTGCGGCGCGCCTCGTGCAGCTTGGCGCGCAGCACCTCGACCTGGTAGCCGAGGTCCTCGGCGTGCTGGATCGCCTTTTCCCGCTCGGTCCTCAGCCGCTTCATCTCGGCCTCGAACCGAGAGAGGTGGTCGACGTCAGCCGCCGGCTCTCGCTCCTGGCTCTCGTAGCCCCGCACTGCGCGGTCCCATCCGTCCCCTGGTCAGCTTCTGCAACGAGCTCCGTCCATCGGCCGGACGGGGCCCCCGGGGAATGGTGTCAGATCAGCGGCGGAGCACGGGCTGCCGCCCCGACGCTCGTCCCCCGAAACCCGGACCCCGGCATGCGGTCGCCCCCGGGTGCGGGGACGACCGCCCCCAACCCTACCGGCCCTTATGTACGGGGGTCAGTGCTCGGGCGACTCAACAGGGGCCGAAGTGACCAGTTCTGTCAGGACACCATGGCAGTCCTTGGGGTGCAGGAAGGTGATCCGCGACCCCATGGAGCCGCGTCGTGGCTCCTCGTACAGCACGCGTACGCCCTTGCCGCGGATGTCGGCGGCGTCCCCGTCGACATCCGCCGTACCGAAGGCGATGTGGTGGACGCCCTCCCCGTTCTTGGCGAGCCACTTGCCGACCGCGGAGTCCTCGCGGGTCGGTTCCAGTAGCTGGAGGTAGGAGGCGCCGCCGTCCGACGTCCCGTTGATCCTGAGCATGGCCTCGCGCACGCCCTGCTCCTCGTTGACCTCGGTGTGGAACACCTCGAAGCCGTACGTGGCCCGGTAGAACTCGACAGTCGTGTCGAGGTCGTGGCAGGCGATCCCGATGTGGTCGATTCGCGTCAGCATGGATTCAGTGCAGCGCTCCCGGGGTGGTTACGCAACGTGCGCGCGATCACACCGACAGGCCGGTGACGCCGTGCTCGCCCGCTCAGTACATTCGAAGTAAACCCTCGTTCACTCCTCGGCTGCTCGTCAGCTGGAAGGGGATCGCACCTCATGTCTTCTGGAACGACCAGCTCGGTGATCGTCGCGGGCGCACGTACGCCCATGGGGCGGCTGCTGGGCTCGCTGAAGTCCTTCTCCGGAGCCGACCTGGGCGGCTTCGCGATCAAGGCCGCCCTCGACCGTGCGGGGATCGGCGGCGACCAGGTGCAGTACGTGATCATGGGCCAGGTGCTGCAGGCCGGCGCGGGCCAGATCCCGGCCCGTCAGGCGGCGGTCAAGGCCGGTATCCCGATGAACGTCCCGGCGCTCACCATCAACAAGGTGTGCCTGTCCGGCCTCGACGCGATCGCGCTGGCCGACCAGCTCATCCGTGCCGGCGAGTTCGACATCGTCGTCGCCGGCGGCCAGGAGTCCATGACCAGCGCCCCGCACCTGCTGCCGAAGTCCCGTGAGGGCTTCAAGTACGGCGCGGTGGAGATGCTCGACGCGATGGCCCACGACGGCCTGACCGACTCCTTCGAGGGAATCGCCATGGGCGAGTCCACCGAGAAGCACAACACCCGGCTCGGCATCGGCCGCGCCGAGCAGGACGAGATCGCGGCCCTGTCCCACCAGCGGGCCGCCGCCGCGCAGAAGAACGGCCTGTACGAGGCCGAGATCACACCGGTGGAGATCCCGCAGCGCAAGGGCGACCCGGTGCTGTTCAGCAAGGACGAGGGCATCCGCGGCGACACCACCGCCGAGTCCCTGGGCAAGCTGCGCCCGGCCTTCGCCAAGGACGGCACCATCACCGCCGGCTCCGCATCGCAGATCTCGGACGGTGCGGCGGCCGTGGTCGTGATGAGCAAGGCCAAGGCCCAGGAGCTGGGCCTCACCTGGCTCGCCGAGATCGGCGCCCACGGCAACGTGGCCGGTCCGGACAACTCCCTGCAGTCCCAGCCGTCCAACGCCATCCGGCACGCTCTGAAGAAGGAGGGCCTGGACGTCTCCGACCTCGACCTCATCGAGATCAACGAGGCCTTCGCCGCGGTCGCCGTGCAGTCAATGAAGGACCTCGGCGTTTCCACGGAAAAGGTGAACGTCAACGGCGGCGCCATCGCGCTCGGTCACCCGATCGGCATGTCGGGCGCCCGTCTCGTGCTCCACTTGGCGCTGGAGCTGAAGCGCCGCGGCGGCGGCGTCGGCGCGGCGGCGCTGTGCGGCGGCGGCGGCCAGGGCGACGCGCTGATCGTGCGGGTCCCGAAGGCCTGAAGGTCCACAGGACCGTGTTGCGGTACGTCGGTGAAGTGAACGGAGCTGTGATGCAGGACGTCTCCACGCTGGTCGCCCAGGCGAGAGAGGGCCGGCCGCGGGCCGTGGCCCGGCTGATCTCACTGGTGGAGGGGGCGTCCCCGCAGCTCAGGGAGGTCATGGCGGCCCTGGCGCCGCTGACCGGCAATGCCTATGTGGTGGGCCTGACAGGCTCACCGGGCGTCGGCAAGTCGACCTCCACCTCCGCGCTCGTCACCGCGTACCGCAAGCAGGGCAAGCGGGTCGGCGTCCTGGCCGTCGACCCGTCCTCGCCGTTCTCCGGCGGCGCGCTGCTCGGCGACCGGGTCCGCATGTCGGAGCACGCCTCCGACCCCGGCGTCTACATCCGTTCGATGGCGACCCGCGGCCATCTCGGCGGCCTGGCCTGGGCGGCGCCCCAGGCGATCCGGGTGCTGGACGCGGCGGGCTGCGACGTGATCCTGGTCGAGACGGTCGGCGTCGGCCAGTCGGAGGTCGAGATCGCCTCCCAGGCGGACACCTCCGTCGTCCTCCTGGCCCCCGGCATGGGCGACGGCATCCAGGCGGCGAAGGCCGGAATCCTGGAGATCGGTGACGTGTACGTCGTCAACAAGGCCGACCGGGACGGCGCCGACGCCACCGCCCGCGAGCTGAATCACATGCTGGGCCTGGGCGAGTCCCGTGGCCCCGGCGACTGGCGCCCGCCGATCGTCAAGACCGTCGCGGCCCGCGCCGAGGGCATCGACGAGGTCGTGCAGGCCCTGGAGAAGCACCGGGCGTGGATGGAGGAGCACGACGTCCTCGGCGAGCGCCGCCGGGCCCGCGCGGCCCACGAGGTGGAGACCATCGCCGTCACCGCCCTGCGGGAACGCATCGGCGACCTGCACGGCGACCGCCGCCTCAGCACCCTCGCCGAGCGGATCGTCACCGGCGAACTGGACCCGTACCGCGCGGCGGACGAACTGGTCGCGGGACTGACGCAGGGCTGACCCCTGCCGTCCCCGCCGCCGTACTGCTAACTTGCTCCCCATGTCGTTCCTCCTCCTGGCGTAGAGCGCACCGGATGCGCGGTGACCGGCCACCGGCCACCGCTGCCTTCGGTGTCCCCTCTTCCGCCTCTCCCAGAGGAACGTCCGCGTGTCCACACACCTCTCGCGGCCCTCGTACGCCGCTGTCCTGCGCGTGCCCCATGCGCGCCGCACCTTCACCGCCGCCCTGACCGCCCGACTGTCCTACGGCACGGTCGGCCTGGCGGCCCTGCTGTCCGTGACCCGGGCCACCGGGTCGTACGCCGTCTCCGGCGCCGTGCTCTCCCTGTTCGGCGCCACGACGGTCTTCCTCATGCCGCTGCGGGCCGCGCTGATCGACCGTCACGGTCCGCGCCGGGCCCTGCTGCCCATGTCCGCGCTCCACGGCGCGCTGCTGTGCGCCCTCGCGGTCCTCACCTGGCGGCCCGGCGCACCGGTGCCCCTCATCGCCGTCTCCGCGGCCCTGGCGGGTGCGTGCGCGCCTCCGCTGGGACCGACCATGCGCGCACTGTGGTCGCAACTGGTCGCGGACCGGGAGCTGTTGCGGCGGGCCTACAGCCTGGACGGAGTCGCCGAGGAACTGCTGTTCGTCTCCGGCCCGGCGCTGGTCGGCGTCCTCGTGGGCTTCGCCCCGCCGGCCGCCGGGCTCGTGCTCAGCGCGGTCCTGAACGTGGCGGGCACCTGCGCCTTCGTCAGGTCACCGGTCCTCCCGGGCCCGTGTCCCGCCCCCGCCCGGCACCGGCGCGGCGGTCTGCGCGAGGCGCTGCCCCCGGCCGTCGTCGCCCTGGGCACGGGTCTCTCCCTGAGCGCCGTGCAACTGCTGGTGATGGCCTTCGCCACGGAACGCTCGTACGACACCGCCCTCGTCCCCTGGGTGCTGGGCGCGCTCTCGGCGGGAAGCGCGCTGGGCGGCCTGGCCCACGGGGCGGTGCGGTGGCGCGTGGCGACGCGGACCCGACTGTGCCGGTTCGCGGCGTGCCTCGGCCTGGTGCTCGTCCCGGCCGGCCTGGCGCCGGGCCTGTGGACGCTCGCCGGGGCCATGCTCGTCGCGGGCGCGTTCGTCGCCCCGGCCCTGACGACGGCGTACCTCCTCGCCGACGAAACGGCCTCCGAGGGCGCCCGCACCCGCGCAGGGGCGTGGGTGAACATGGGCGTGAACGCCGGAAGTTCCGTGGGAGCGCTGGTGGCCGGACTGCTGGCCGGCCGGCTGTCCTCGGCGGTGTGCTTCGCCCTGGCGGGCGGTACCGCCCTGCTGTCCGCCCTGGCCGCGAGCCGCCGCGTCATCGGGACGGCGGGGACCGGCACGGGGTCCGCGAAAGCGGGGTCCGCGGAGACGGGATCGGCGGGTTCGGTGGAGGTGGGCGCGGCGGCGCCGCAACGATAGGACCGGGCCGCACGCCCACCCCCTGCCCCGCTTGTCACCCCCCTGAGTCTCCCGGGAGGCTCAGGGGCGTCCCCGCTGCCCTCTCAGGTGCTCGGCGATCGGCCGGAGCGCCTTGTCCAGTTCGATCAGGGCATCCTGGGGCAGCAGATCGATGAAGTGCCGCCGTACGGACGACACGTGGTGCGGTGCGACCTTCTGCATCGTCTCCATGCCGTGCTCGGTCAGCACGGCGTACAGTCCCCGCCGGTCGGACTCGCAGTTCTCCCGGCGCACCAGGTTCGCGTTCTCCATCCGCGTGATCTGGTGCGACAGCCGGCTCTTGGACTGGAGGGTGGCGGAGGCGAGGTCGCTCATCCGCATCCGTACGTCGTCGGACTCGGACAGGTTCACGAGGATCTCGTAGTCGTTCATTGTCAGGCCGAACGGTTGGAGATCCTTCTCGAGCTGGTACGTCAACAGCCTGTTGACCTCCAGGTGGGTGCGCCAGGCGCACTGCTCCGCATCGGTCAGCCAGCGCGTGGCCGTCTCGGTCTCCATGAATGAAGTCTACCTAAGAAGTTGAATTGTGAACTACTTCGGGTGGTGTGACTGTGCGCACGCGTTCGATGTCACACTCCGCAGACTACCGCTCACAGCCCGAAGCGACGCTGGAGGTCTCCGAGCTGTCCGGGAAGGCGCGGTGCGGCCGACGATTGCGGACCGTGCCCGAACGGTGCCTGTGCGCCACCTCCGGGAACCCCCGGATCCGGCGGAACCACCCCCGTGGCCGCCTCGGCCAGGAGAGCCTCCGTCGACTGCAGCAACACCGTCCCCGCGCCCGCGAACTCGAACTGGTGCTCCTCGCCGGAGACCCCGCCGAAGCCCGTCAGCGCACGTAGACCGCCCAGTACACCCCTCAGGTACCCGTGGTCGTAGTGATGGCACGGGGACGGGCAGTCGGCCCACCCGACGAGCGCCTGAGGGTCGACCCGGAGCGGAGGTTCCATGAACACCACCGGCCCGTTAGATGCGGCCACGAACTTGCCGGTTCCGATAAGGGTCAGAAAACCCGGCACGATCGATTGTTTGAGCGCGAGACTTGGCTGAAAAGCGAGCAGGTTGCCCGCGCGAATGGTCAAATTCCCGTCGTCCAGGTCGAAGGAGTTGACGTCGAAGGCCCGGTCGGCCAGCAGCATCTTCCCCGAGCCCGACGCCACGACCCAGTCGCTCGCGTGCAGTGGCGAATGAAACGACGTACGGACAAGCCGGTCGAGTCGCCCGTGCCCGATGCCGTCGAACTCGATCGCCCCGTAGTAGGCGATCATCTTCCCCTTCTGGAGGAACCACTGGCCGCTCTTCAGCTCGACGCAGAAGGTGTACGCGTTCACGTTGTCGTCGGCGGGCAGGGTCATCGGGTCGTGCACGACCGGTCCGGTGCCCGGCGTTGTGTGGGTGCTCACAGCTTCTCCTCCGACGCCTGGACGTAGACCGTGCCGTTGCCGCTCAGCTCTAGCTGGAAGGCCTCACCGGAACCGCGGCCCACCATGTCGCGCCAGCCGAGCGCGGTGGACAGCCGGTTGCGGACCTCGCCGTGATGGGCGACGTAGGCCTGCGGGTCCACGTGGACCGGGCGCTCGGGGGTGACCGGGAGCGCGAAGACGCCGCCGTGCGCCATCACGGCCACCGAGCCGTGCCCCTGGAGGGTGGTCGTGAACAGGCCCTGCCCGGTGACCTGCCCGCGCACCAGGCCCATCACCCCGCCCTGCGCGCCCATGAACATCGTGCCCTGCCGCAGCGTGCCCTCGAAGGCGAGCAGCCGGTCGGCCTCCACGTGCAGCGTGTCGCCGGTGAGGCCGATGACGTGCACGTGGTGACCGCCGTGCCCGAAGAAGACCGTGCCGCTGCCCTCCACGGTCATCAGCGGGGTCGCCTCGCCGGCCACCCGGCGCCCGATCATGGACATCACCCCGCCCTGGCCGCCCTGGACGTTGGGCGTGAAGGACACGTCCCCCTTGTAGGCGAGCATCGCCCCGCGCTGGCTGAACAGCCGCTGTCCCGGCAGCACGGACGCCTCGACCATCTTCGAGTTGATCTCCCGGAACGTCATCTCACAGATCCCCCGCGATCGTGTTCCGCTCGCTCGGCTGCACGTACACCAGTCCGTCGCCCTCGAAGCGGATCTGGAAGGCCTCGCCGCCGCCCTCCCCGAGCAGGGTGCGGAACGTCACGCCGGACTGGAAGGACTGCCGCACCTCGCCCTGGTGGGCGACATAGGCGCCCGGGTCCACGGTCAGCGGGTACTGCGGGGTGACCCGGAGCACGACCGCCGGCCCGTCGGAGAGGATCGCCGCCTGGCCGTGCCCCTCCACGGTCGTCGTGAACAGCCCGGTGCCCTGCGAGGCGCCGCGCAGGCCCGTGAACGTGGTGCCCGTCCGCAGCTCACCGTCCGTCGCCAGCAGGTTGCCCGCCTCGACGTACAGCTTGTCGCCCCGCAGGGCGACCAGGTTTATCTCGGCGGCCCGGTCCGCCAGCCAGCAGGTTCCGTGCCCTCTCACCTCCATCACCGTCATCTGCTCGCCGGTGAGCCGCCGGGTCACCATCCCGCGCAGCCCCTCGCCGCCACCACTCAGCTTCTTGAAGGTCATCCGCCCGTCGTACGCGACCATCGAGCCGTTCTTCGCCTTCACGGCGTCACCGGTCATGTCGACGGCGAGCACCTTGCTCCCCTGGAGTCGGAACATCGCCACGCTGTGAAAGTAGCCGCCGGGCGGGTGGACGGAACAGGGCCGACGGGTGGACACCCACCCTGACCGGACCCCTAGGGGCGCCGTTTGCCACAATGGGGGGACGCTTGTGCGTACGTTCACAAACGATTACTCCCACCGAAGGTGACCCGTGGACATCAAGACCGCCACCGCCCTCCGCCGTCTCCGCCTGGTCTCGGCCCCGGAGGCCGTGTCCTTCCTGGTCCTGCTCCTGTGCTCGGTGCTGAAGCGGACCACGGACTTCAACGCGGTCCCCGTCATGGGCGCGGTCCACGGCGTCCTCTTCGTGTTGTACGTCCTGTTCTGGGCGGACGCCTGGAACCGCACCAAGTGGCCGCTGGGGACCGCCGCCCTCTACTTCGTCCTCTCGGTGCTGCCCACCGGCGGCTTCTTCGCCGAGCGCAAGCTGCGCCGCGAGGCCGAGGACGCCGTCATCGCCGCCCGCGCACGCCGGGAAGGAGCGGTGAACGCATGATCGTCGCCTTCTCCGTGACGCCCCTGGGTGTCGGCGAGGACGTGGGGGAGTACGTCGCCGACGCCGTCCGCGTGGTCCGCGCGTCGGGCCTGCCCCATCGCACCGACGCCATGTTCACCTCCGTCGAGGGCGAGTGGGACGAGGTCATGGACGTCGTCAGGCGCGCCGTCGCCGCCGTCGAGCAGCGCGCGCCCCGCGTCTCGCTCGTCCTCAAGGCGGACATCCGGCCCGGTGTGACCGACGGACTCACCTCCAAGGTCGAGACCGTCGAGCGGCACCTGGCGCGGTAACTCCGCCGCCCCGGCGCACAACCCCGGCGCACAACCCCGGCCGCAGCGGCCGGGGTTTCTCGTGCGCGGGGGTTTGAGCGATCGCTCAAATGGCGGTAGGTTCAGCGGCAGGCGGTTTGAGCGTTCGCTCAAACACCATGCTGACGTGGGGGAACACATGGGTCTGTACGTGGAGACACACATCCGGGCCGACCTCGACGAACTATGGGCCCACACCCAGGACCCGGCACAGCACCAACGCTGGGACCTGCGCTTCACCGAGATCCACCACCTCCCGCGCGCGGCGGGCGAGCCACAGCGCTTCCGCTACGCCACGCGCGTGCTGCCGTTCCTCACCGTCTCCGGCACCGGGGTCGCGGCCGGCGAGCGGGACCGCCCCGACGGCACCCGGACCTCCGTTCTGCGCTTCTCCTCCCCGCACCCCCTGTCGTTCATCGCCGAGGGCAGCGGCTACTGGCGCTACGTGCCCGACGCCCACGGCGTCCGCTTCCTCACCGGCTACGACTACCGCCCCCGCTGGGGAGCCCTCGGCACCCTCGCCGACCGCCTGCTCCTCCGTCCGCTCATGGGCTGGGCGACCGCCTGGTCCTTCGACCGTCTGCGGCTCTGGCTGGAGCGGGGCGTCACCCCCGGGCGCGCCCTCGTCCACTGGCTCGCCGAGCTGACGGTCCGCGCGCTGCTCCTCGCCCTGTGCCTGACGGGGCTCGGGCGGGGCGCCCTCCCCGGCCCGCTCGGCCCCCTCGCGGACGCCATGGCCTACCTGTGCCCGCTGCTGCTGGTCGTCGGCGTCTCCCTCGCCCTGTTCAAGGCCCCTCTCGCCGGGACCCCGGCTGCCCGGCGCTGCCTGCGCGCCCCCTCCACCCGCACCCGGGCACCCCGCCTCCTGCACACCCTGGAGAAGCACGGATGACCTCGATCTTCCAGACCGTGATGGGCGCCGACTTCGACCGCCTCCACCCCGCGCTGCGCCGCCGCTTCTCGGTGGGTCTGGCGAGCGGCGAGGCCTGCACGGGCCGGGGCGTGATGGACCGGATCTGGCACGGCCCGGCGTTCGTGCGGCCGTTCCTGGCCCTGGGCGCCGCCCGCAACATCCTCGTCCCCCGGGCCGGCCGGAACATCCCGTTCGTGATCGAGAACGTGCCCTACGCCGACACCTTCGGCCGTGAGACGGTGAGCTTCGTGCGCACCTTCGACCTGCCCGGCCGCGCCCGCCGCTTCGACGCGCAGATGGTGCTGAGCCCCCGGGGCGACCGCATCCTCGACTACCTCGGCACCCACCAGCACCTCGCCAGCGACCTGCACCTGCGTGCCGAACCCGACGGCTCGCTGCTCATCCGCTCCGGCGAGCACCGGTTCCGGGAGGGGCCGGTGGACGTCCGTGTGCCCGAGATCATCGGCGCCACGGCCGAGGTGCGGGAGTCCTTCGACGAGACGGCCGGCCGTTTCCGCATCCGGGTCCGGGTGGTGAACCGGTACGCCGGGCCGCTCTTCGGCTACGAGGGATCGTTCACGGCGTCGTACACGGATGCCCGTGTCCGCGGGGTGCGGCCCGGGCTGCGGCCGGTGCGGGAGGAGGCACGCGCATGAGCCCGGAGACGGCGAAGGCCCAGGAGACCAAGACGAGGCTGCTGGAGGGCGCCCTGCGGACGCTCACCGAGCAGGGCATCGCCCGGACGTCGGCGCGGACGGTGGCGGCGGCGGCCGGGGTCAATCAGGCGCTGGTCTTCTACCACTTCGGATCGGTGGACGAACTGCTCGCCGCGGCCTGCCGGTACGGCGCGGAGAAGGCCGTGGCCGGCTACCGGGAACGGCTCGCCGGTGTCTCATCCCTGTCCGAGCTGCTCACCCTCGGGCGGGAGATCCACGAGCGGGAACGGGCCGGGGGGCATGTGACCCTGCTCGGCCAGCTACTGGCCGGGGCGCCGACGCACGCCGCGCTGGGGCCGGCCACCGCCGACGGGCTGCGGCTGTGGATCACCGAGATCGAGCGGGTGCTCACGCGCCTGCTCGCTTCCACGCCGTTCGGCGAGTTCGTCGACCCGGCGGGGCTGGCGCGGGCGGTCGCGGCGTCCTTCGTCGGGATCGAGCTGTACGAGGGGGTCGACGACCGGGGCGCGCACGCGGCGCTCGGGGCGCTGGAGCAGCTCGGCGCGCTGGTGGCCGCGCTGGAGGACCTCGGACCGGTGGCTCAGCGGGCGGTACGGCACCGCTTGCGGCGGGCCGGCCGCTGAGGATCACGCGGCTTCCCGGGTCCGGGTGACCGAAAGCCGAGACGGAGCTGACCGGCATATGACCGGCCGGTAGGGTCTGACGACGTGCCGAAGCCTCTCAGCCTCCCGTTCGACCCCATCGACCGCGCCGACCAGCTCTGGCAGCAGCGCTGGGGAAACGTGCCGTCCATGGCCGCGATCACCTCGATCATGCGGGCCCAGCAGATCCTGCTCGCCGAGGTCGACGCGGTGGTCAAGCCGTACGGGCTGACGTTCGCCCGGTACGAGGCGCTGGTGCTGCTCACCTTCTCCAAGGCCGGTGAGCTGCCGATGTCCAAGATCGGCGAGCGGCTGATGGTGCATCCCACGTCGGTGACGAACACCGTGGACCGGCTGGTGCGGTCGGGGCTGGTCGCCAAGCGGCCCAATCCCAACGACGGCCGCGGGACCCTCGCCGTCATCACCGACAAGGGCCGCGAGGTGGTCGACGCGGCCACCCGCGACCTGATGGCCATGGACTTCGGACTCGGCGTGTACGACGCGGAGGAGTGCCAGGAGATCTTCGCGATGCTCCGGCCCCTGCGGATCGCGGCGCGCGACTTCGACGAGGAGTGACCCGGGGCAAGATCTCCCGGAACGGGTGGTTACGCTCGACTCCATGAAAAAGAGCGTGCTGACCCGCTACCGCGTCATGGCCTACACCACCGGCGTCCTGCTGGTGCTGCTGTGCCTGAGCATGATCGCGAAGTACGGGCTGGGCGTCGACGGTGCGGCCGACTTCACCCGGGTCGTCGCCATCGCGCACGGCTGGCTGTACGTCGTCTACCTGATCTTCGCCTTCGACCTGGGCTCCAAGGCGAAGTGGCCGGTCGGCAAGCAGCTATGGGTGCTGCTCGCGGGCACCGTTCCGACGGCCGCCTTCTTCGTCGAGCGGAAGATCAGCCGCGAGCTGGACGCGCGGGTCGGCGACCGCACCCCGGCCGTCGCCAAGGCGTAGCGACACCGCCGTACGGATGCCGTACGGCGGTTGGCCATCGACATTTACTAGGACGTCCTAGTAAATTCAGGGGTATGGACGCTCACGCCATCGAGGAGGGCCGCCGTCGCTGGCAGGCCCGCTACGACGCCGCGCGCAAGCGCGACGCGGACTTCACCACGCTCTCCGGCGACCCCGTGGAGCCGGTGTACGGGCCCCGCCCGGGCGACACGTACGAGGGATTCGACCGGATCGGCTGGCCCGGGGAGTACCCCTTCACGCGCGGGCTCCACCCGACCGGCTACCGCGGCCGTACCTGGACGATCCGCCAGTTCGCCGGGTTCGGCAACGCCGAGCAGACCAACGAGCGGTACAAGATGATCCTCGCCGCCGGCGGCGGGGGCCTGTCCGTCGCCTTCGACATGCCGACGCTGATGGGCCGCGACTCCGACGACCCGCGCTCGCTCGGCGAGGTCGGGCACTGCGGGGTCGCCATCGACTCGGCCGCCGACATGGAGGTGCTGTTCAAGGACATCCCGCTCGGGGACGTCACGACCTCCATGACCATCAGCGGGCCCGCCGTGCCCGTCTTCTGCATGTACCTGGTCGCCGCCGAGCGCCAGGGCGTCGATCCCGGGGTGCTCAACGGAACCCTCCAGACCGACATCTTCAAGGAGTACATCGCCCAGAAGGAATGGCTCTTCCAGCCGGAGCCCCATCTGCGGCTGATCGGCGACCTGATGGAGTACTGCGCGGCGGGCATCCCGGCGTACAAGCCGTTGTCCGTCTCCGGGTACCACATCCGGGAGGCCGGGGCCACGGCCGCGCAGGAACTGGCGTACACGCTCGCGGACGGCTTCGGATACGTCGAACTGGGCCTCAGCCGCGGACTGGACGTCGACGTCTTCGCACCCGGCCTGTCCTTCTTCTTCGACGCGCACCTCGACTTCTTCGAGGAGATCGCCAAGTTCCGGGCCGCCCGGCGCATCTGGGCGCGCTGGATGCGGGACGTGTACGGCGCCAAGAGCGACAAGGCGCAGTGGCTGCGCTTCCACACCCAGACCGCCGGGGTCTCACTGACCGCGCAGCAGCCGTACAACAACGTGGTGCGTACGGCCGTGGAGGCGCTGGCCGCCGTGCTCGGCGGGACCAACTCGCTGCACACCAACGCCCTGGACGAGACCCTGGCCCTGCCCAGCGAGCAGGCGGCGGAGATCGCCCTGCGCACGCAGCAGGTCCTGATGGAGGAGACGGGGGTCGCCAACGTGGCCGACCCGCTGGGCGGCTCCTGGTACGTCGAGCGGCTGACCGACCGGATCGAGGCGGACGCGGAGAAGATCTTCGAGCAGATCCGGGAGCGGGGCCTGCGGGCCCACCCGGACGGACGGCACCCGATCGGACCGATCACCTCCGGCATCCTGCGCGGGATCGAGGACGGCTGGTTCACCGGGGAGATCGCCGAGTCGGCTTTCCGCTACCAGCAGTCCCTGGAGAAGGGCGACAAGCGGGTCGTGGGCGTCAACGTCGCCACCGGCTCGGTGACCGGAGACCTGGAGATCCTGCGCGTCAGCCACGAGGTGGAGCGGGAGCAGGTGCGGGCGCTCGCCGGACGGAGGACCGCGCGCGACGAGGCGGCGGTGCGCGGCGCCCTGGACGGCATGCTGGCCGCCGCCCGCTCCGGCGCCAACATGATCGAGCCGATGCTGGACGCCGTACGCGCGGAGGCGACGCTGGGCGAGATCTGCGGGGTGCTGCGCGACGAGTGGGGCGTGTACACGGAGCCCCCGGGCTTCTGACTTGCCCCTCCGCCGCGCCGCCCGCCGGCCCGACAGCCGGCGGGCGGCGCGGCGTCCCCCGGGTGCCGCCCGCGGCGGCGTGAGCCCTAGCCGTCCCCCGGGGCCTCCGCCAGGCCGTGGAGGAGGACCTGGGTGAAGCTGTGGACCCATTCCTCGTCCGCCGGTTTGCCGCTCACCAGGGTGCGGTGGACGACCGCGCCGGCCACCACGTCGAAGATCAGGTCGACGATGCGGGCGGACTCCTGCGGATCGGGTTCCGGAGGGAGTTCGCCGCGTTGCTGTGCCCGGGCGCGGCCCTCCAGGACCAGGCGCATCTGGCGTTGCACGATGGAGGCGCGGATGCGTTCGCGCAGGGCGTCGTCGCGGGTCGATTCGGCGATCACCGCCATCAGGCCGCTCTTCGCCTCGGGCCGGGCGAGGATGGCCGCGAACTGGAGGACGACGCCCTCGATGTCGTCGGCGAGGCTGCCGCAGTCGGGCAGTCTCAGTTCGTCGAAGAGTTCCGCGACGGCGTCCACGACGAGTTCGTTCTTGCCGGCCCAGCGGCGGTAGAGCGTGGTCTTCGCAACCCCCGCGCGCGTGGCCACGTCTCCCAGGGTGAGCCTGGACCAGCCGAGTTCGACGAGAGCCTCCCGGGTCGCGGCCAGGATCGCGGCGTCCGCGGTGGCGCTGCGCGGGCGTCCGGGACGGCCGGCGGGGGTGCTGCTCTGCATGGCACGACCATAACCGGGGGATCCTGTGGCCCCGTGAGGGAGATCACCGACGCGGGGTGTCGCGCGCTGCCCCGATGGCATTACGCTACGGGTCGTAGCGAAAGCTCGTGCGGGACGTGCACGGGCGACGACCACGGGCGTGGGGTGGGGACCCGGCGCCGCTACGACGCATTTTTCGTTCCGGCGCGGGATCGGGGGAGGATAGACGCATGCAGCCACGGAACATGTCCATGAGCGGAGTCGTCGACCTCGCCGCGGTGAAGGCGGCCCAGGAGGCCAAGGCCAAGGCCGAGCAGGCGCGCGCCGAAGCCGCCCGTCAGGGCGGGACGGGGGCCGTCTCGCCGGCCGAACTCGTCATCGACGTCGATGAGGCGGGCTTCGAGCGCGATGTCCTCCAGCGCTCCGCCGAAGTACCCGTCGTCATTGATTTCTGGGCCGAGTGGTGTCAGCCCTGCAAGCAGCTGAGCCCGGTCCTGGAGCGGCTGGCCGTCGAGTACGACGGGCGCATCCTCCTCGCCCGGATCGACGTCGACGCCAACCAGATGCTGATGCAGCAGTTCGGGATCCAGGGCGTCCCGGCCGTCTTCGCGGTCGTCGCCGGGCAGGCGCTGCCGCTGTTCCAGGGGGCGGCCGACGAGCAGCAGATCCGGCAGACGCTGGACCAGTTGGTCGCCGTCGCCGAGGAGCGCTTCGGGCTGACCGGCCTGACCGTCGACCCGGACGCCGAGCCGGGCGGTGCCCCGCAGGCCGCTCCGGCGGCGGGGCCGTACGACGCGGCCCTGAACGCCGCCGCGCTGGCGCTGGACGCCGGCGACCTGGGCGGGGCGATCCAGGCCTACCGCAACGTGCTGGCCGACGACCCGGCTCACCCCGAGGCCCTGCTGGGTCTCGCGCAGGCCGAGTTGTTGCAGCGGGTGCAGGGTATGGATCCGCAGAAGGTCCGTCAGGAGGCGGCCGAGAAGCCGTCGGACGTGCGGGCGCAGATCGCCGCCGCAGACCTGGACCTGGTCGGCGGACACGTCGAGGACGCCTTCGGCCGACTGATCCAGACCGTGCAGCGTACGGCGGGTGACGACCGGGACGCGGTACGGGTCCGGCTGCTGGAGCTGTTCGAGGTGGTGGGCCCGGAGGACCCGCGGGTGATCGGGGCGCGCCGCGCGTTGGCGCGTGCGCTCTTCTGACCAGTCGCTAAACGCCACGGTGTGTGATGCCGGGGTGAAAGATTCACCGAAGAGGCGCCACGGTGACCGCACTTTGCCAAAACTTGGCAATCGCGGTCACTGTTACTCCGAGTAAATCAAAGCCGTTGATCTGTCTGGGTTCGTCCAGGGATCAACGGTTTTTCTCGTCCCCCGGCCACCACCGAGTGTCGCGTTCCGAGACCGGTCGGTCGTCCCCCGGTTATCCAGCCGTTACTAGCCAGTAACGAACCCCCTTGTGTCCGGGCCGAGAATGCACCACGATCAGCGACGCTCGGTCCATTCCCACACCCCGGCATCCGGCCGGGACACGGGAGACTCTGGGTCCCCACCGAGCAGGGCCGGCGGCAGTGGCGCCGGCTCTCGGGCAGGGGGGTCTTCGCCGGCCGGCGAAGCCTGTCCAGCAGGGTTGTGCGTGATGCGTGTCAGGCGCGACCAGTGGTTGTCGCTCGGGGGTGATCGCCGGTGATTCGGGCGCGGTTCGCGCCTCCGAGTGCGGGCGCTCTCCTTCCCGAGGACGTAGAGCTTCTCCCATCCCTGCCAGGCTGAGCCGCCGTCCGGGGGCGTGGCCGGGCCAGGAGATGTACGTCCGAGAAGGAGGAAATATGGAGTCCCAGGTGCGTGGCGGGACCAGATGGAAGCGGTTCGCTGTGGTCATGGTGCCCAGCGTCGCCGCTACGGCAGCGATAGGCGTCGCCCTCGCGCAGGGTGCGCTGGCTGCGTCGTTCAGCGTGTCGGGCCAGGAATTCAAGGTGAGCGCCGACAAGCTCGTCGGCCAGCACTTCACCCAGTACGGAGCGCTGGACTCGGGCAAGGGCCTCGACGGCAAGGACGCGGCGCACCCGGTGGCGGTCTCGGCTTTCGAGACGGCGACCATCACCAACATGTGCCAGTCCGTGGTCACTCCGGTCCCGTTTCTGAACAATGAGATCACCCTCAAGCTGACCGCGGGCAACAAGGGCAAGGCCGTTGCGGCGTCGGACCTCTACATCGACGTCTCCAACCTCGACGCCGAGCAGGCCGTGTTCCACGGCATGGACATCGGCGTCGCGGCCGGCAGCGCCAAGGGCCCCAAGCCCAAGGCCGAGGAGTACGAGGGCAAGAAGACCAGCCCGTTCGGGTTCGCCCAGCAGGCCGACAGCGTTGAGCTGACCGGCGTGCACCAGACGGCGTGGGCGACCACGGCCGGCACCTTCACCCTGTCCAACCTGCACATGGGTCTGGAGTGGGGCAGCGGCGCGAAGCACGAGTGCTACTAGGCGCTCGATGACGGGCGGGGGAGCCACCGGTTTCCCCGTCCGGCTTCTCGGCCCGCACCCCCGAACGCTCCACCCAGCACCACATCACCAGAGCAACGCCGCACCAGGGAGCTGTTTTCCATGAGCGCCGAGACTTCTGCCGCCCCCGGCCAGTTCACCCGCCGTAGGCTGCAGTTCCGCGCCTGGCGGGGCAACCGCCCGTTCTGGGCGGGCCTGTACGTCTTGCTCGGCGGCTTGCCGATCATGTACTTCCCGTACGCGCACCTCAAGCTGGGCGGTCTCACGGTGGCGATGTCGACCACCGCGGGAGCCGGGTCCCTGATCATCGGCGTGCTCCTCGTCGTCCTGGGTCTGACCCTGTGGTTCCAGCAGCACGTACGCGTGTTCGCCGGTGTGGCCGCGATCCTGCTGGCGCTGGTGTCGATCCCGGTCTCCAACTTCGGTGGCTTCATCGTCGGCTTCCTGCTCTCGCTCTTCGGCGGAGCCATGGCGGTGGCCTGGGCGCCGGCCAAGTCCGGCCGGCGGTCGACGGAGCCGGCCCCGGCGGACGACGACGGAACTCTCGGAGCGAGCGCGCCCGAGACCGCCAACGGGCTGAGCAAGGCGAACGACCTGTCAGGGACGAGCCCGGCCAACGGGGCGAACGGGAGGCACAGTGCCGGCTGACGAGGTGATCCGCGGGACCGACGTGGACGGGCCCCGCGAGAGAACCGGGCCACGCCACGCGGCCCCCAGGAGGACGCTGTTCACCAGGTTCCACATGCCGGCCGGCAAGGCGATAGTCTCCGTGGCGATGCCGACCGCGGTGCTCATGGGCTTCGGGTACACGTCCTCGCTCGCCCTCGCCGCCAACGGCAGCACGTCCGCGCCCACCAGCCAGCAGGCCGAGGACTACAAGGACTGTCTGAAGGCCCTGGACGACTCAAAGGACGCGTCCGCCTCACCGTCGCCGTCCGCATCGGCGTCCGCATCGGCATCGGAGAGCGCGTCCGCGACGCCGTCCCCCGCGGCGAGCGCCGACACCGGTAAGTCGGACACGAAGACGCCGGACGACACGAAGGCCCCGGGCAAGACCTCTTCGCCGGATTCAGGTTCCGGCGACAAGGCCACTCCCGAGCCGACCGCGTCCTCCGGTTCCGGCACGGGCTCGGGTTCCGGCTCGGGCTCGGGTTCGGGTTCCGGCGGTGACACGGCCACGCCGACGCCGACGCAGACCCAGAGCGGCATCGGGGGCGTCCTCGACACCATCGGTGACACGGTCGGGGACACGGTCGGTGACGTCCTCACCGGCGGCCACAAGGACTCGGGCACGTCGACCGCGACCCCGACGCCCACCGCGTCCCCGTCGTCGTCCACGCCCTCTCCGTCGTCCGACCCCGACACCGGTTCGTCGGGCTCCGGTTCGTCCTCCCCGGGCGGCGGCAGCGCCTCCGACACCGTGAAGGACACGGCCGAGAAGGCCACCGAGACGGTCAAGGACACGGCCGAGAAGGCCACCGAGACGGTCAAGGGCACGGCCGGGAAGGCCACCGAGAAGGCCCAGGACGCCGCCGGGAAGGCCGGGGACGCGACCGCGTCGGCGACACCCAGCCCGTCCGCAAGTTCCAGCACGTCCCCGGAGCACTGCCCGGCGGCCACCGACAAGGTCGGCGGCGTCGACAACGACATCCTGGTGGCCGACGACCCCTGGTACCTGGAGGCCAGCTCCCTGACGCTGAACGGCGCCGACTACCAGGGCGTCGTGGAGGTGAAGACGGCGAGCGGCACCACCAAGAAGGCGCTCAAGTACGTCATCTCCGGCGGTACCCAGATCGTGGACCTGCACCAGATCGTGAAGGACAAGCAGTCGGGCAAGACCTACCACGTGCAGAGCGCCAAGGGACGAGAGTCCACCATCAAGGGCGGCAAGACCACGATGTACACCGAGAGCATCTCGGGCAACCTGCTCGGCCTGATCCCGGTGACGTTCACCCCCGACAACCCGCCGCCCCTGAACATCCCGTGGATCCTCTTCACCCACGTCAAGGTGGTCCAGGCGGCCCAGTTCGGCGGCACCCTGACCATCCCGGGGATGCGCCAGTACACGACCGACTGAGCGTCCTCCTCGTCAACGGACCTTTCCGGGAGCCGCGACCGTGCCCCGCCGGGCGAACACCCGGCGGGGCACGGTCCTTTGGCCCGAGCTGCAACAGCTCACCGACCGGGCGAAGGCCGAGGCGTTCCGGCTGATCACCACCGCCCATCCGGAACTGCGCGGCAACGCATGGCTGCGCCAGACGGTGGGAGGCCTGCCGGCCGAGTGATGCGGCAGCCGTCCGTCGGCCACCGTAAGAGCCGAGGGCGCCCCCCGGAACAGGGAGCGCCCTCGGTGTCGTGCAAGACCCGTGCCGGACGGGTCAGTTGCCCTGGCCGCCGATGTGGTGGACGCGGATCATGTTCGTGGTGCCGGGGACCCCGGGGGGCGAGCCGGCGGTGATGATGACGGTGTCGCCCGCGTCGAAGCGGCCCAGCCTGGCGATCTCCTGATCCACCAGGTCGACCATCTCGTCGGTGGTGTGCACGAACGGCACGACGTGCGACTCCACGCCCCAGCTCAGGGTGAGCTGGTTGCGGGTGCCCTCGTCCGTGGTGAAGGCGATGATCGGCTGGGTCGCGCGGTAGCGGGACAGACGGCGTGCGGTGTCGCCGGACTGCGTGAAGGCGATCAGGCCCCGGCCGCCCAGGAAGTCGGCGATCTCGGCGGCCGCGCGGGCCACCGAGCCGCCCTGGGTGCGCGGCTTCTTGCCCGGCACCAGCGGCTGGAGGCCCTTGGAGAGCAGTTCCTGCTCGGCCGCGGTGACGATCTTCGACATGGTCTTGACCGTCTCGACCGGGTAGGCGCCCACGCTGGACTCGGCGGACAGCATGACCGCGTCGGCGCCGTCCAGGATCGCGTTGGCCACGTCGGAGGCCTCGGCGCGGGTCGGCCGGGAGTTGGTGATCATCGACTCCATCATCTGGGTCGCCACGATCACCGGCTTGGCGTTGCGCCGGCACAGCTCGATCAGGCGCTTCTGCACCATGGGGACCTTCTCGAGCGGGTACTCGACGGCGAGGTCGCCGCGGGCGACCATCACGGCGTCGAACGCCGCGACGACGTCCTCCATGTTCTCCACCGCCTGCGGCTTCTCCACCTTGGCGATGACGGGGACGCGGCGGCCCTCCTCGTCCATGACGCGGTGGACGTCCTGGACGTCCTTGGCGTCCCGGACGAAGGACAGGGCGACCATGTCGCAGCCCATGCGGAGGGCGAAGCGCAGGTCCTCGACGTCCTTCTCGCTCAGCGCGGGCACGTTGACGGCCGTGCCGGGCAGGTTGATGCCCTTGTGGTCGGAGACGACGCCGCCCTCGATGACGATCGTCCGGACCCGGGGGCCCTCGACGTCCAGGACCTTCAGCTCGACGTTGCCGTCGTTGATCAGGACCTGGTCGCCGCGCGAGACGTCGCCCGGCAGTCCCTTGTACGTCGTACCGCACAGGTGCTTGTCGCCCGGCACGTCCTCGGTCGTGATGACGAACTCGTCGCCGCGCTCCAGCTCGACCGGGCCCTCGGCGAAGGTCTCCAGGCGGATCTTGGGACCCTGGAGGTCGGCGAGGACGCCGATGGGGCGGCCGGTCTCCTTGGACGCGGCCCGGACGCGGTCGTACCGTGCCTGGTGCTCGGCGTGGGAGCCGTGGCTGAAGTTGAACCGGGCCACGTTCATGCCCGCCTCGATCATGGCGACGAGCATCTCGTGGGAGTCGACCGCGGGGCCGAGAGTACAGACGATTTTCGAACGGCGCATGGAGCGATCCTATCGGTTTGTTTCGCTACGGAATATTCCGTCTGGTGGAAGATGCAAATGAGTGGGGCACCGCTCAGGTGCTATTCAGTTGTGCTTTCCGACCAGTGCGTAGGTCTGCGTCGCGATCTCCAGTTCCTCGTCCGTCGGGACCACGGCCACCGCCACCCGGGCGGACTCCGGCGAGATCAGCCGCGACCCGTCGCCGCGGACGGCGTTGCGCTCCGGGTCGACCGCCAGGCCCAGGCTCTCCAGGCCCGTCAGCGCCGCCTCACGCACCGGTGCCGCGTTCTCGCCGACCCCGGCGGTGAACGCCACCGCGTCCACCGTACCGAGGACCGCGTAATAGGCGCCGATGTACTTTTTGAGCCGGTGAATGTAAATGTCGAAGGCGAGAGCGGCGTCTTCGTCGCCCTCGTCGATCCGGCGGCGGATCTCCCGCATGTCGTTGTCCCCGCACAGACCGAACAGTCCGCTTCTCTTGTTGAGAAGAGTGTCGATCTCCTCCATGGACATTCCGCCGACACGCGCCAAATGGAAGATGACGGCCGGGTCCAGATCACCGGACCGCGTACCCATCACGAGCCCTTCCAAGGGCGTCAGTCCCATGGAGGTGTCCACGCAGCGGCCCTTCTCGACCGCGGACGCGGAGGCGCCGTTGCCCAGGTGCAGCACGATCACGTTGACCTCGGACGGGTCCTTGCCCAGCAGCCGTGCCGTCTCGCGGGAGACGTAGGCGTGCGAGGTGCCGTGGAAGCCGTAGCGGCGGATCCGGTGCCGGTCGGCGATCCTCGGGTCGATGGCGTACCGCGCCGCCGACTCCGGCATCGTCGTGTGGAACGCGGTGTCGAACACGGCGACCTGGGGGAGGTCGGGACGGAGCGCCCGCGCGGTGCGGATGCCGGTGAGGTTGGCCGGGTTGTGCAGCGGGGCGACCGGGATCAGCCGCTCGATCTCGGTGAGCACCTCGTCGTCCACGACGGTGGGCTGGGTGAAGAACAGTCCGCCGTGCACCACCCGGTGCCCGATCGCGGCCAGCTCGGGGGAGTCCAGGCCGAGCCCGTCCCGGCTCAGTTCCCCGGCGACGGCCTTGAGAGCGGCGTCGTGGTCGGCGATCGGCCCGCTGTGCTCGCGGGTGTCGCCGGTGCCGAGGCAGGTGTGCCGCAGCCGGGAGGTCTGCTCGCCGATGCGCTCGACCAGGCCGGCCGCCAGCCGGCTGCTGTCCCGCATGTCCAGTAGCTGGTACTTCACCGAGGAGGAGCCGGAGTTCAGGACGAGGACGCGGGTGGGGTTGCTCACTGCTCGGGTGCCTTCTCGCTCAGGTTCTGGGCCTGGATGGCCGTGATGGCGACGGTCGTGACGATGTCCTGGACGAGCGCGCCCCGGGACAGGTCGTTGACCGGCTTGCGCAGACCCTGGAGCACCGGGCCGACGGCGATCGCGCCGGCCGAGCGCTGCACGGCCTTGTAGGTGTTGTTGCCGGTGTTGAGGTCGGGGAAGATCAGCACGCTGGCCTGCCCGGCGACCTCGGAGCCGGGCAGCTTGGTGGCGGCCACGGACGGCTCCACGGCCGCGTCGTACTGGATCGGCCCCTCGGTCTTGAGGTCGGGCCGCCTGTCGCGGACCAGCTCGGTGGCCGCGCGCACCTTGTCGACGTCGGCGCCCGAACCGGACGTACCGGTGGAGTACGACAGCATCGCGATCCGCGGCTCCACGCCGAACTGGGCGGCCGTGGCGGCCGACTGGACGGCGATGTCGGCGAGCTGCTCGGCGTCCGGGTCCGGGTTGACCGCGCAGTCGCCGTACACCAGCACCTTGTCGGCCAGGCACATGAAGAACACCGACGAGACGATGGACGCGTCCGGCCGGGTCTTGATGATCTCGAAGGCCGGCCGGATGGTGGCCGCCGTGGAGTGCACCGAGCCGGACACCATGCCGTCGGCCAGCCCCTCCTGCACCATGAGCGTGCCGAAGTAGTTGACGTCGGAGACGACGTCGTGCGCCAGCTCGACCGTGACGCCCTTGTGCGCGCGCAGCGCCGCGTACTTCTCGGCGAAGGCGTCGCGCAGCTCGGAGGTGGCCGGGTCGATCAGCCGGGTGTCGCCGAGGTCGATGCCGAGGTCGGCGGCCTTCTTGCGGATCTGCTCGACCGGGCCGAGCAGGGTCAGGTCGCACACCCCCCGGCGCAGCAGCACCTCGGCCGCGTGCAGCACCCGTTCCTCGGTGCCCTCGGGCAGGACGACCCGCCGCTTGTCGGAGCGCGCCTGCTCCAGCAGCTTGTGCTCGAACATCATCGGGGTGACCCGGTCGCTGCTGGGTGCCGAGACCCGGCGGGCCAGGTCGGCGGTGTCGGCGTAGCGTTCGAACAGGCCGAGCGCGGTCTCCGCCTTGCGCGGGGTGGCCGCGTTCAGCTTGCCCTCCAGGGAGAACAGTTGCTCGGCGGTGGGGAAGCTGTTGCCGGAGACCGAGATCACCGGGGTGCCCGGGGCGAGGCGGGCGGCGAGGGTGAGGATCTCGTCGCTCGGCACCTCGTTCAGGGTGAGCAGCACGCCGGCTATCGGCGGGGTGCCGGCGCTGTGCGCGGCCAGCGAGCCGACGACCAGGTCGGCTCGGTCCCCGGGGGTGACGACCAGGCAGCCCGGGGTGAGGGCGGCCAGGAAGTTCGGCAGCATCGCGCCGCCGAAGACGAAGCCCAGCGCGTCCCGGGCGAGCCCCGAGTCGTCACCGAGCAGCACCCGGGCGCCGAGGAACTGGGCGATCTGCGCGACCGTCGGCGCGGACAGCGCCGGCTCGTCGGGGAGCACGTACGTGGGGACCGGCAGCCGGTCGGCGAGCCGCTCGGCGATCCGGTCGCGGTCCTCGCGGGCCACCCGGTTGGCGACCATGGCGAGGACGTCGCAGCCGAGGCCGTCGTAGGCGCGGAAGGCGTTGCGGGTCTCGGCCAGCACGGACTCGGCCGGCTGTCGGCGCCCGCCGACCACCGGGATCACCGACGCGCCGAACTCGTTGGCGAGCCGGGCGTTCAGGGACAGCTCGTCCGGCAACTGGGTGTCGGCGTAGTCGGTGCCGAGAACCAGGACGACGTCGTAGTCCCGGGCCACCAGGTGGAAGCGGTCGACGAGGGCGGAGACCAGCTCGTCGGTGCCCTGCTCGGCCTGGAGCGCGGACGCCTGGTGGTAGTCCATGCCGTAGACGGTCGCCGGGTCCTGCGAGAGGCGGTAGCGCCCCCGCAGCAGCTCGAAGAGACGGTCGGGGCCGTCGTGGACGAGCGGACGGAACACGCCCACCCGGTCGACCTGCCGGGTCAGCAGCTCCATGACCCCCAGTTCCACGACCTGACGGCCGTCACCTCGGTCGATCCCGGTCACGTACACGCTGCGCGTCACGTGTCCACTCCGTTCCCTCTGTCGTGTCCGCCGTGTCTGTCGCGTCGTCGGCACAGACATCGGCGGCATAAAAATCGCTCACCGAGGTGAGCAGAACCCTCTTGACAATACCCCTGCCGCCGGATAAGGCGCCCGTCAAGACGGCTCCTGCCCCGTGGACGTGAAAGAATCGGCATCGGCTCACCGGTACCGACAGCGAGCAGGAGACACAGCACGATGCGCATCGGAGTTCTCACCGCAGGTGGCGACTGCCCCGGCCTGAACGCCGTGATCCGGTCGGTCGTGCACCGGGCGGTGGCGCAGTACGGCGACGAGGTCATCGGTTTCGAGGACGGTTACCGGGGTCTGCTGGACCGCCACTACCGCGCCCTCGACCTGGACGCGGTCAGCGGCATCCTGGTCCGCGGCGGCACCATCCTCGGCTCCTCCCGGCTGGAGCGCGACCGGCTGCGCGAGGCCTGCGAGCGGGCCACCGACATGGTCGAGGAGTTCGGCATCGACGCGCTGATCCCGATCGGCGGCGAGGGCACCCTGACGGCGGCCCGCATGCTCTCCGACGCCGGCCTCCCGGTCGTCGGCGTGCCCAAGACCATCGACAACGACATCTCCTCCACCGACCGCACCTTCGGCTTCGACACCGCCGTCGGCGTGGCCTCCGAGGCGATGGACCGGCTGAAGACCACCGCCGAGTCCCACCAGCGGGTGATGGTCGTCGAGGTCATGGGCCGGCACGCCGGCTGGATCGCCCTGGAGTCCGGCATGGCCGCCGGCGCCCACGGCATCTGCCTGCCCGAGCGCCCCTTCGACCCGGCCGACCTGGTCAAGATGGTCGAGGAGCGGTTCGCCCGCGGCAAGAAGTTCGCCGTCATCTGCGTCGCCGAGGGCGCGCACCCCGCCGAGGGCACCATGGACTACGGCAAGGGCGCCATCGACCAGTACGGCCACGAGCGGTTCCAGGGCATCGGCACCGCCCTCGCCTACGAGCTGGAACGACGCCTGGGCAAGGAGGCCAAGCCGGTCATCCTCGGTCACGTCCAGCGCGGCGGCGTGCCCACCGCGTACGACCGCGTCCTCGCCACCCGCTTCGGCTGGCACGCCGTCGAGGCCGCGCACCGCGGGGACTTCGGGCGGATGACCGCGCTGCGCGGCACCGACATCCTGATGGTGCCGCTCGCGGAGGCGGTCACCGAGCTGAAGACGGTACCGAAGGACCGCATGGACGAGGCCGAGTCGGTCTTCTAGGGCCACCCCTCCCTGCCTCCTGTGGTTTCGGCCCGGTCCCAGAAGTGCTCCACGATCCGGCCGAGGAAGTCCCGGCCGGACTCGCTGGCGCCCGTGCCGCCACCGCCCCGGCTGAGCGTGGCGGCCATGTGCCCCTGGTAGTCCCGGTGCAGCTCGTGCAGCACCGGCTCCAGGACGCCCCTGTCCAGGGGCGCGAGCCGCATCACCGGTCCCACGTAGGCCTGCCAGCGGGTGGTCACCGCGCTGTGCAGCAGTTCGGCGAGCCTGGCCTCGCGGCCGGTGACGGCGACGAAGTCGGGCAGGGCGAGGTCGAGGATCCGGGCCAGCGCGGCCGACTGGCGCTCGTCGCCCCGCCACCGCCCGCTCTCCTCCGTGCGCAGATACGCGCGCAGGGGCATGCCGACGGCACGGGCGACGTCCTCGGGTGCCACGGCGCGGGCCACGCGATGGTCGCGCAGGGTCCGCGGCCGGCCGATGAGTTCGCCCGGAGAACACCACAACGCGCCCGCCAGCGCGGTGAATCCGGGCTGTCGCCGGTTCTCGGCTGTCGCCGCTGCTCCGAGCTGTCGCCGGTTCTCGGCTGTCGCCGCTGCTCCGGGCCGCCGCCGGTCCTCGGCCGCCGCCGCTGCTCCGGGCCGCCGCCGGTCCTCGGCCGCCGCCGCTCCCGGCCGCCCCCGGTCCTCGGCTGCCGCCGCTCCCGGCCGGCCGCCGGCGCTCTCGGTGGGCGGTCGGCGTGTTCACCGGCTCGGCGTGCCCCAGCGGTACACCAGCTCCGGCCGTCCCACCTGCCCGTACAACGGACTGCGGCCGGCCCGGCCCGCCTCCACCAGGTGCTCCAGGTACCGGCGGGCGGTGATGCGGGAGATTCCCACGGCCTCGGCGACCCCCGCCGCCGTGAGCCCCTGCGGTGCCTCCCGCAGCGTGTGCGTCACCCGTTCCAGCGTCGGTCCGCTCAGCCCCTTCGGCAGCGCCGCGGGTGAGGGCGCCCGCAGGCTGGCCAGAGCCCGGTCCACCTCGTCCTGCCCGCTCGCCTCGCCCACCGCCGCGCGGAACTCGGCGTACCGGACCAGCCGGTCCCGCAGTGTCGCGAACGTGAACGGCTTCAGGACGTACTGGACGACCCCCAGCGAGACCCCCTCGCGTACCACCGCGAGGTCCCGTGCCGACGTCACCGCTATCACGTCCGCGTGATGCCCGGCCGCCCGCAGCGACCGGGCGAACTGGAGACCGTGCACGTCCGGGAGGTGAAGGTCCAGCAACAGCAGGTCCACGGGCGTTCGGTCCAGCACGCGCCGTGCCTGGGCCCCTGTGTGCGCCTTGCCGACCGCGACGAAACCGGGAACCCGGCCGACGTACAGCACGTGGGCGTCGGCGGCCACCGGATCGTCCTCGACGACGAGCACGCGGATGGGCGGCTGTCCGTTCGTCATCCGCCGCCGCCCAGGGCCGTGCGCAACGGCAACCGCACCTCGAACACCGCTCCGCCCTCACCCTCCTCGTCGGACTCCACCGCCGTCAGCGAGCCCTCGTGGCGGTTCACCGCCTGCCGGACCAGCGCCAGCCCGAGCCCCCGCCCGCCGGGCCCGGCCGGTTTCGTGGAGAACCCCCGCTGGAACACCAGGCCGGCGTGGGCGGGGTCGACACCGGGACCGGTGTCCGACACGCGCAGTACGACTTCGGCGGCCGAAGCGTACGCCGTCACCGTCACCCGCGCCCCCGCCGTCCCCTGCGCCGCGTCCACCGCGTTGTCGATCAGGTTGCCGAGAATGGTGACCAGGTCCCTCGCGGACAGTTCGGGCGGGAGCAGGCCGTCGTCCAGCCGGCTGTCGGGGGAGACCACCAGCTCCACGCCCCGCTCGTTCGCCTGCGCGGTCTTGCCCAGCAGCAGCGCGGCGAGGACCGGTTCGCTCACCGCCGCGACCACCTGGTCGGTGAGGGCCTGGGCCAGCTCCAGCTCGGCCGTCGCGAACTCCACCGCCTCCTCGGCCCGGCCCAGCTCGATCAGGGAGACGACCGTGTGCAGACGGTTCGCCGCCTCGTGCGCCTGCGAGCGCAGGGCCTGGGTGAAGCCGCGCTCCGAGTCCAGCTCGCCCATCAGCGACTGGAGTTCGGTCACGTCGCGCAGGGTGACGACCGTGCCCCGGCGCTCACCGCCCGACACCGGTGACGTGTTCACCACCAGCACCCGGGACGCCGTCAGATGCACCTCGTCCACCCGGGGCTCGGAGGACAGCAGGGCGCCGGTCAGCGGGGCGGGCAGCCCCAGCCCGGCCACCGAGCGCCCGATCAGGTCCCGGTCACCGCCGCCGCCCACGCCCAGCAGCTCCCGGCCGCCGTCGTTGATCAGGGCCACCCGGTACTGGGCGTCCAGCATCAGCAGGCCCTCGCGGACCGCGTGCAGGGCCGCCTGGTGGTAGTCGTGCATGTGGCTCAGCTCGGTGGCGTTCATGCCGTGGGTGTGGCGGCGGAGCCGCGCGTTGATCACGTACGTGCCGACCGCGCCCAGCAGCAGGACGCCGCCGGCGACCCCGAGCAGGGCGGTGAGCTGGTCCTGGACCCGGGCGCTGATCGTCTGCACGGTGATGCCGGCGCTGACCAGACCGATGACCCGGCCGTGGTCGGTGATGGGGGTCACCGCGCGGACGGACGCGCCGAGCGTGCCGGTGTAGGTCTCGGTGAAGGTGCGGCCGTGCCGGGCGGGTCCGATGGTGCCGAGGAAGCGTCTGCCGATCTGCCGCCGGTCGGGGTGGGTCCAGCGGATGCCGGACGGGTTCATGATCGTGACGAAGTCGACGTCGGCGTCCCGCATGACCTGGAGGGCGTACGGCTCCAGCCGGGTGCTGGGGTCCGTGGTGCGGATCGCCGTGCGGACCGAGGGGGAGTCGGCGATCGAGCGGGCCACCGCGGTCGCCTGCCGGGCGGCGGCGTCCTCGGCCTGCCGCTGGTCGCTGACGTAGGTGAACAGCGCGTACCCGGCCACGACCACCGCGACCAGCACGGCCTGCATGGCGAAGAGCTGGCCCGCCAGGCTGAGTGGTCGCGGGAGGGTGGGGAGGCGCATGTCAGCAGTGTGCCTCGCGGGCCGGGCGCGGAGTCAACGAGCGGGCCGGGCGCGAACTCAATGAACACAAGGGTGACCGCCCTCACAGGGCCGGGGGATAGTCACGGCATTCCCCCAACAACGCCCGGACGTGAGCCGCACGCCGGTTGTTCACCGACGAAGACGTCAAGGAGGGCAGTCGTGGCCGCCAGCACCCCCGATACGGCACCTGCCGCACCCCGCGCACAGCGGGACCGGACCCACTACCTGTACATCGCCGTCATCGCCGCGGTCGCGCTCGGCATCGCCGTGGGGCTGATCTGGCCCGACGCGGCGGTGGAGCTGAAGCCGCTGGGCACCGGGTTCGTGAACCTGATCAAGATGATGATCTCGCCGATCATCTTCTGCACGATCGTGCTCGGTATCGGCTCCGTGCGCAAGGCCGCCAAGGTCGGTGCCGTCGGCGGTATCGCCCTCGGCTACTTCCTGGTGATGTCGCTCGTCGCGCTCGCCATCGGTCTCGTCGTCGGCAACGTGCTGCACCCCGGCGCGGGCCTGCACCTGACCGAGGCGCTGAAGCAGACCGGGCACGCCCAGGTGTCCAGCGACGCGCTGCCGCCCGTCGACTTCGTCCTGTCGATCATCCCGACCACGTTCGTGTCCGCGTTCACCGAGGGCCAGGTCCTCCAGACGCTGCTGGTGGCGCTGCTCGCCGGGTTCGCGCTCCAGGCCATGGGCCGGGCCGGGCAGCCGGTGCTGCGGGGCGTCGAGCACATCCAGCGGCTGGTCTTCCGCATCCTGTCCATGGTGATGTGGGCCGCGCCGGTCGGAGCGTTCGGGGCGATCGCGGCCGTGGTCGGCTCCGCGGGCGTCGACGCGCTCAAGAGCCTGGCCGTGCTGATGCTCGGCTTCTACGTCACCTGCTTCCTGTTCGTGTTCGTCGTGCTCGGGGCGGTGCTCCGGATCGTCGCGGGCCTGAACATCTTCTCCCTGTTCAAGTACCTGGCGCGGGAGTTCCTGCTGATCCTGTCCACCTCCTCCTCCGAGTCCGCGCTGCCGCGGCTGATCGCGAAGATGGAGCACCTGGGCGTCAGCCGGCCGGTCGTCGGCATCACCGTGCCGACCGGGTACTCGTTCAACCTCGACGGCACGATGATCTACATGACCATGGCGTCGCTGTACATCGCGGACGCGCTGGGCACGCCGATGTCGGTGGGCGAGCAGATCCCGCTGCTGCTGTTCCTGCTGCTGGCGTCGAAGGGCGCGGCGGGTGTCAGCGGGGCCGGCCTGGCGACCCTGGCCGGCGGTCTGCAGTCGCACAAGCCCGCGCTGGTCGACGGGGTCGGGCTGATCGTGGGCATCGACCGGTTCATGAGCGAGGCGCGTGCGCTGACGAACTTCGCGGGCAACGCGGTGGCGACCGTGCTCGTGGGCACGTGGACCAAGGAGATCGACAAGGCACGGGTGCGGCTGGTGCTGGCCGGTGAGCTGCCGTTCGACGAGACGACCCTGCTGGACGAGGGGCGTGTGGCGGTGAGCGACGTCCCCGAGCCGCGCGAGGACGGCGAGAAGGAGCTGGCCAAGGCCTGATCCGCCCAGAGTTCCGGACGTCCGGCCCCGCCTGAACCCGGGCCGGGCGTCCGGTCACCGCCGCCGGGCGGCCGAGTCTCCCCCGTACCTCGGCCGCCCGGCTCCCGTTCCTCCCGGCGCCCCCGCGCCCTTTCCTCTTGCGCTACGACACCTCGGCCACCAGCTCGGTGGCCCGTGAGGCGGGTACGCCCGCCGCGGTCAGCACGGCGACCGTGGCGGCGCGGCCCGCCTCCTGTGCTGCCAGGAGGCCGTCGTTCACCGCCTCCGTCACCGCGAACAGCATCTGCTCCACCACGTAGGCGAGGGCCGGCGCGGGCAGCGGGGAGACGAACACGCCCTCGTCCAGTCCGCGCTGGAGGAGGCGGATCTTGTCGTCGCGCACGGGCGCGAGGCGTTCGCGGATGCCCTGCACGGTGACCGTCCGCTGGGCCAGGGCGATCAGCAGCCGGTAGCGGTCGGCCACCGGCCACAGGGCGAGCACCGAGCGGGCCACCGCCTCCGCCGGGTCGGCCACTCCGGCGCGGGCGTGCGAGTCGGCTTCCGCGAGGGCCTCCACGGCTCCGTCCACGAGGGTGCTGATGAGTGCCTCCCGGTTGGGGAAGTGGCCGTACACCGTGCGACGTACGACCCCCGCGGCGCGTGCGATCTGGTCCATGGAGGCGTCGGGATCGCGCAGCAGCTCGGTGAGGGCGACGTCGAGGATGCGGCGTCGGTTGGCGTCGGCGCGGCTGGTGTTACCCGTGGTCATGGCGGTCATTCTGCCTCCCCGGCTCGACTTGCACGGCGCTGTGCAACCACGTACATTGCACATGGTTGTGCAATTGCACGCCACTGTGCAAATCGTGCCAACCCCGATGCGCACGTCCGTCGCCGCTCCGGAAAGGAGACCCCCTGCCATGCGACTCGTCATGACCGAACCGGTCGACACGACGGAGCGCCCCTACGCCCCGGCGCTGGTGGGCGCTGCTGGTGCTGTGCCTCAGCCTGCTGATCATCGTGATGGCGAACACCGCGCTCACGGTCGCCGCGCCCGACATGACCCAGGACCTCGGGCTCTCTAGCGCCGACCTCCAGTGGGTCATCGACGGCTACACCGTCCCCTACGCGGCGCTGATGCTGCTGCTCGGCGCGATCGGCGACAAGTACAGCCGGCGCGGGGCGCTCGTCCTCGGGCTGGTCGTCTTCGGCGGGCGGCGCCGTCTTCGGCTACCTCGCCGACAGCTCGACGACCGTCATCGCGGCCCGCGCCGTGATGGGCGTCGGCGCGGCCCTCATCATGCCGGCCACGCTCTCGCTGCTCGCCGCCACCTTCCCGCGCGCCGAGCGGGCGAAGGCGATCACCCTGTGGACCGCCACCGCCGGGCTCGCCATCGCCGCCGGCCCGGTCGTCGCCGGTGCCCTGCTGCGCGACCACGGCTGGTCCTCGACCTTCCTGATCAACGTGCCCATCGCGGCCGTGGCCGTCGTCGGCGCCCTCGTCGTCGTCCCGCCGTCCAAGGCCGGTCACCACGACCGCATCGACTACGTCGGCGGACTGCTCTCGGTGCTCTGGACCGGCGCCCTCGTCTACATGATCATCGAGGGTCCGCACTTCGGCTGGCACGCCAAGGCCGTCGGGGCGGCGGTGCTCGCGGGCGTCGGCCTGCTCGCCTTCGTCCTGTGGGAGCTGCGGCACCCGCGCCCCATCCTGGACGTGCGCCGGTTCGCCGGCCGCCGGTTCGCCGGCTCCAACCTCGCCGTCGCCCTGTTCTTCCTGGCCGTCTTCGGCGCCTTCTACTACCTCACCCAGCACCTCCAGTTCGTCCTCGGCTACGACGCCCTGCAGACCGGTGTGCGTATGCTGCCGCTGGCCGGCGCCGTCTTCGTCGGCTCCGCCCTGACCGGCTGGCTCACCCCGCGGGTCGGCATGAAGTGGACCGTCAGTGCGGGCATGGTCGGCGGCACGACCGCCCTCGCCCTGCTGACCCGCGTGGACGCGGGCTCCGGGTACGGCGACTTCGTGGCCCCCCTGATCATCCTGGGTCTGGCCATCGGTCTCGCGCTCTCGCCCTGCACCGACGCCATCATGGGCGCGTTCCCGGAGTCCGAGCTGGGCGTCGGCGGCGCCGTCAACGACACCTCGCTGGAGCTGGGCGGCTCGCTCGGCATCGCCCTCCTCGGCTCGCTGCTCGCCACCTCGTACGGCGACCACCTCTCCGACGCCACCGCCGGCAGCAAGCTCCCGGCGAGCGCCCTGGACACCGCGCGGGACTCGGTCGGCGCCGGGTACGCCGTCGCGCAGGGCATCGGCGACAAGGCGCACCGGCTGGCCGAGCGGGCGGCGGGCGCGAAGGACCCGCAGCAGGCCGCGCAGCTCAAGCAGCAGGCCGCCGAGCTGGCCTCCGGCGCCCGGCAGATGGCGGACGCGGTGGGCTCGTCCTTCTCCGACGCGGTCGCCCGCACCAGCCTGGTCGGCGCGGTGATCCTCGGCGTCGGCACGGTCCTGGTGGCCGTCCTGCTGCCCCGGCGCGAGTCCGCCGCACCCGAGACGGAGACCGAGGAGCGGGAACTGGCGGACAGCCAGGCCGGCTGACCGCCTCCCGCCCCCGTCGCGCGCGCACGTGCCGTTCCGGATCCACCGGAACGGCACGTGCGCGCGTAGCGTCTGTACGCGTATGGAGGCACGTGAATGAAGATCGACTGGGACCGGCGGACCTGTGCGCGCAAGGGGCATGTGACCTACGCGCCCGACGATCCCCGGCTGCGGGTACGGCTGCACGTCCGGACCGCGCTCGGGGACGCTTGGCGCTGTCTGCGCTGCGGTGACTTCGCGCTCGGCGAGCCGCACGGCTCCGGGCCGGCCGGCGACGCGCCGCTGGTGCCGCGCGGGAAGGTGCTGCGGGACCTGTTCGTCCTGCGCTTCCTGGCGGTCGAGCGGGCCGTGCGCGGGGTGTTCATCGTGCTGGTCGCGGTCGCGGTCTGGAGGTTCAGCAACAGCAGGGACGCGGTGCGCCGGCTCTTCGACGAGTACCTGGACGTCTTCCGCCCGGTCTTCCGGCACTTCCACTACGACCTCGACCACTCACCGGTCGTCGGCTCCGTCCAGAAGGTCTTCGGCTACCGGCACTCCACGCTGGTGCTGGTGGCCGCGCTGCTGCTGGCCTACGCGTTGATCGAACTGATCGAGGCGGTCGGCCTGTGGTACGCCAAGCGCTGGGCGGAATACCTGACGGTGGTCGCGACGGCCGCGTTCCTGCCGCTGGAGATCTACGAACTCACCGAGCACGTCAGCGGGGTGAAGATCGCCACGCTCGTCCTCAACATCCTCGCCGTCCTCTACATCGCGCTGACCAAGCGCCTGTTCGGCCTGCGCGGCGGACGCCGCCGGTTCGAGGAGGAGCGGCACAGCGCCTCCCTCATGGAGGTGGCGGAATCGGCGGGGGTTCCCGCCTTGCCTTGACGCCGACGTCAACCCGTACCGTCGTGGACATGCGAATCGGCGAGCTGGCCGCGCGGGCCGGGACCACGACACGCACCCTGCGCTACTACGAGGCGCGGGGGCTGCTGCCGGCCCGGCGCGACGGCAAGGGACACCGCACGTACGACGAGGGCGACCTCAGGCTGCTCCGGCAGATCCGCACCCTCCAGGACTTCGGGTTCGACCTGGAGGAGACGCGGCCGTTCGTGGACTGCCTGCGGGCCGGGCACCCGGACGGCGACTCCTGCCCGGCCTCGCTCATGGTCTACCGGCGCAAGCTGGCCGAGCTGGACACGCTCATCGGGGAGCTGACGGCGGTGCGGGAGACGGTCGCCGGGCAACTGGAGCGGGCCGAGCGGGCCCGGGACGAGCTGGCCGCCGAGGCGCTGGTTCCGGGGGGTCCGGAACCCGTGTGCGAACTGGGAGGGCTGACGCGGTGAGCTTGGTGAGCGGACTGACAGAAGTGACGGACGCCGATTTCGAGGCGGAGGTGATCGGCTCGGACCTGCCGGTGCTGGTGCAGTTCACGGCCGAGTGGTGCGGGCCGTGCCGGCAGCTCGCGCCGGTGCTGAAGGACATCGCGTTCGAGGAGGGCGACCGGCTGAAGGTCGTCCAGATCGACGTGGACCGCAATCCGCGGACGACGATCTCCTACGGCGTGATGGCCACGCCCACCCTCCTGCTCTTCCGCGACGGCGAGCCGGTGCGCTCGATCGTGGGAGCGCGGCCCAAGCGCCGGCTGCTGGCGGACCTGGCGGACGCGCTGTAGAACCGCCCCGGAACGCGAGAAATCCCCCGAGCAATTGCGTTCGGGGGATTTCTCTGCGTATATTCAGTGGTTCACGACTTCCATGAGGAAAGTCGTGGAGAAGTCCAGTGAGCACAGTATATGCGGGCGGGAGCGGAATTGTCAAACGCGGATCTGTCGAACAGTGAATTTCCGGACGATGAATTGCGGAACGAGCAGGAATTCATCGACGGACTGTACGCACGCGTGGACGTGCTGCTCGGCGAGGCCGAGACCTCCGTGACCGACGCGCTCGCCCAGGGCGACAAGCCCATGCAGGCCCGGCTGGAGCGGGACATCCTGGTCGCCGAGCGCTCGGGACTCCTCGCCGCGCTGAACGCCGTGGACGGCTCGCTCTGCTTCGGCCGGATCGACCTGACCGACGGCACCAGACACCACATCGGGCGGATCGGGCTGCGCGAGGACGACGCCGAACGCACCCCCGTCCTCGTCGACTGGCGCGCCGACGTCGCCCGCTCCTTCTACCTGGCCACCGGCCACACCCCGATGGGCCTGCGCCGCCGCCGGCACATCGCCACCGAGGACCGGACCGTGACCTCCCTGCACGACGAGATCCTGGACCTGGGCGACGCCACCCGCACCGGTCACGAGGACCCCACCGGCGACGCCGTCCTGCTCGCCGCGCTGAACTCGGCCCGCACCGGCCGGATGAGCGACATCGTGCGGACCATCCAGGCCGAGCAGGACGAGATCATCCGGGCACCCCACCGCGGCGTGCTGGTGGTGGAGGGCGGCCCCGGCACCGGCAAGACCGCGGTCGCCCTGCACCGTGCGGCCTACCTGCTCTACGAGTACCGGGAACTGCTCGCCCGCCGGGCCGTGCTCATCGTCGGCCCCAACCCGGCCTTCCTCGGCTACATCGGCGAGGTGCTGCCCTCCCTCGGCGAGACCGGGGTGCTGCTGGCCACGGTCGGCGAGCTGTATCCCGGCGTGCGGGCCACCGCCACCGACACGCCCGAGGCGGCGGCGGTGAAGGGCCGCGCGGACATGGCCGACGTGCTCGCCGCCGTCGTACGCGACCGGCAGACGCTGCCCGACCCGGTCCTCGCGATCGAGCACGACCGCGAGGTGCTGATGCTGGACGACGGCCTGGTGAGCGTCGCCCGGGAACGGACCCGCGCCGCGAAAGTGCCGCACAACGCGGCCCGCGAGTACTTCGAGGGCCACATCCTCAACACCCTCACCGAGCTGTACGCCGAACGCGTGGGCACCGACCCCTACGACGGCAGCAGTCTGCTCGACGCCTCCGACATCACCCAGATCCGCGACGAACTCGCCGAGAACCCCGGCGTCCGGTCCGCCGTCGACCGGCTCTGGCCCCGGATCACCCCGCAGCGCCTGCTCGCCGACTTCCTCGCGGAACCGGACGGCCACCTCTCGAAGGAGGACGCGGACGCGGTCCGCCGCCCGGTGACCCGCGCCTGGACCGTCGCCGACGTCCCGCTGCTGGACGAGGCGGCCGAACTCCTCGGCGAGGACGACCGGCTGGTGCGGGCGCGGGCGGACCGCGAGCGCGAGACCCGGATCGCCTACGCGCAGGGCGTGCTGGACGTCTCGTACGCCTCGCGGACCTACGAGTTCGAGGACAAGGAGGACAGCGACCCCGAGGCCTCCGAGGTGCTGTCGGCGCACGACATCATCGACGCCGCGCGGTTCGCCGAGCGGCAGGAGGAGACGGACCACCGCAGCGCCGCCGAGCGGGCCGCCGCCGACCGCACCTGGGCGTTCGGGCACATCATCGTGGACGAGGCGCAGGAGCTGTCGCCGATGGCCTGGCGGCTGCTGATGCGGCGCAGCCCGACCCGCTCGATGACCCTGGTCGGCGACCCGGCCCAGACCGCGGAGGCGGCCGGCGTCGGATCCTGGGCGGACATCCTCGCCCCCTATGTCGAGGACCGCTGGGAGCACACCCGGCTCGGCGTCAACTACCGAACCCCGGCCGAGATCATGGACCTGGCCGCGGCCGTGGTCCGCGCCCGGGAACCCGGCTTCGAGCCGCCCAGCTCGGTCCGGTCGACCGGGGTACGGCCCTGGGTGCGGCGGGCCACCGGTGACCTGCCCGGCGCGGTCGCCCGGGCGGTCGCCGACCTCACGCCCGCCGAGGGCCGGCTCGCGGTGATCGCCCCGCGCGCGCTGCACCGCTCCCTGGCCGCCCGGCTGGACGGGGTCACGGCCGGCGCGGAGCCCGACCTGACGCGCGGGACCGTCCTGCTCGACCCGCGCCAGGCCAAGGGGCTGGAGTTCGACTCGGTCCTGGTGGTGGAGCCGGCCGCCTACGGCACGAGCGATCTGTACGTGGCCCTGACCCGGGCCACCCAGCGGCTCGGCGTGCTGCACACGGGTTCGCTGCCGCCGGGCCTGACCGACGGGGAGTGACGCGGCGGGCCCGGGGGCGCGCCGCCCCAGGGCCCGTGAGCGCCGTCCCGCGCACGGTCAGGCGGGGCGCAGCCACACCGTCGCGAGCGGGGGCAGCGTCAGGCGGATGCTCGCCGGCCGGCCGTGCCAGGGGTGTGCCTCGGGCTTGACGGCGTCCGGGGTGGTGACGTCGCCGCCGCCGTAGCGGGCCGCGTCGGTGTTCAGCACCTCCACCCACGCCGGCACCTCCTCCGGGACCCCGATCCGGTAGTCGGGACGGACCACCGGGGCCAGATGGGTGATGGCGAGGAGCGGGTTGCCGTCGGCGTCGTACCGCAGGAACGCGAAGACGTTGTCGTCCGCCGCGTCACCGGTGACCCATGCGAAGCCCGCCGGGTCGGTGTCGCGCTGCCACAGTGCCGGAGTCGCCCGGTACCGCGCGTTGAGGTCCGCCACGAGGTCCCGTACGCCCCGGTGCTCGGCCTCCGCGCCGTAGGACGGGTCGAGCAGCCACCAGTCAGGGCCGTGCACCTCGGACCACTCGGCGCCCTGCGCGAACTCCTGCCCCATGAACAGCAGTTGCTTGCCCGGGTGGGCCCACATGAAGCCGAGGTAGGCGCGGTGGCCGGCGCGCCGCTGCCACCAGTCGCCCGGCATCTTCGACACCAGGGACCCCTTGCCGTGCACCACCTCGTCGTGGGAGATGGGCAGGACGTAGTTCTCGCTGTAGGCGTACACCATCGAGAACGTCATCTCGTGGTGGTGGTGCCTGCGGTGCACGGGGTCGTGGCTCATGTACGCCAGCGAGTCGTGCATCCAGCCCATGTTCCACTTCAGGCCGAAACCGAGCCCGGCGAAACCGCTCGGGCCCGTGAGGTGGGTGGGGCGGGTGACGCCGTCCCAGGCCGTGGACTCCTCGGCGATGGTCACCACGCCCGGGCAGCGCCGGTACACGGTGGCGTTCATCTCCTGGAGGAAGGCCACCGCGTCCAGGTCCTCCCGGCCGCCGTGCTCGTTCGGCTCCCACTGGCCCGGCTCGCGCGAGTAGTCCAGGTAGAGCATCGAGGCGACCGCGTCCACGCGCAGCCCGTCGATGTGGAACTCCTCGCACCAGTAGACCGCGTTCGCCACCAGGAAGTTGCGCACCTCGCGCCGGCCGAAGTCGAACTCCAGCGTGCCCCAGTCGGGATGGGCGGCCCGGCGCGGGTCGTGGTGCTCGTACAGCGGGCGCCCGTCGAAGGCGGCCAGCGCCCACTCGTCCCGGGGGAAGTGCGCGGGCACCCAGTCCATCAGGACCCCGATGCCGGCCTGGTGCAGCCGGTCCACCAGGTACTTGAAGTCGTCCGGGGTGCCCAGCCGGGCCGTCGGCGCGTAGAACCCGGTGACCTGGTAGCCCCAGGAGCCGCCGAAGGGATGCTCGGCGACCGGCATCAGCTCGACGTGCGTGAAGCCCGTCTCGGACAGGTACGCCGGCAGTTGCTCGGCGAGCTGGCGGTAGGTCAGGCCCGGCCGCCAGGACGGCAGATGCACCTCGTAGACGGAGAAGGGCGCCTCGTGGACCGGGGTGTCCGCCCGGTGGGCCATCCACTGAGCGTCGCCCCACTCGTGGTGCGAGGCGTGCACGACCGAGGAGGTGGCGGGCGGCGCCTCGGTACGGCGGGCCAGCGGGTCGGCGCGCAGGGTGCGCGAGCCGTCCGGGCGGGTGATCTCGAACTTGTACAGCTCGCCCTCGCCGATCCCCGGCACGAACAGTTCCCAGACCCCGGTGCCGCCGAGCGAACGCATCGGGAACCCGGTGCCGTCCCAGAAGTTGAAGCTGCCCGTGACCCGCACGCCGAGCGCGTTCGGCGCCCACACCGCGAACCGGGTGCCGCTGACCCCCTGGTGGGTGGTGACGTGCGCGCCGAGCGCCTGCCATAGCTGCTCGTGCCGGCCCTCGCCGATCAGGTGCAGGTCGAGCTCGCCGAGCGTGGGCAGGAAGCGGTAGGCGTCCTCGGCCTCCTGGACCGTGCCGTCGTACGTCACCAGCAGCCGGTACTCCGGGACCTCCGCGAGCGGCACCAGACCGGAGAAGAAGCCGTCGCCGTCGTCGTGCAGCTCCGCCCGCAGCCCGTCCGAGACCACGGTGACCGCCCGCGCGTACGGGCGGAAGGCACGGAAGGCGATCCCGCCCGGCACCGGATGCGCCCCCAGCACGGAGTGCGGGGCGTGGTGGGTGCCGTGCAGCAGCCGCTCGCGGTCACCGGCGTCCACGGCCGGGGAGACGGCGGCCTCCAGCACGGACGCCGGTGCCTGCGGGGGCACCCGCGTCTCCTTGGGCCCCTTCGCGGCCCTGCTCCTGCCGGACTTGTTCTTCGCGTTCTTCGGCGTGGCCGACTTCTTGGACGTCACGAGCGGGTCTCCCGGGCGAGAATCGGGTCAGGTCGGGTCGGACGCGGCGAGGCGACGGATCGCCGACAGGGGTACGGGGAGCCAGTCGGGCCGGTGCCGGGCCTCGTAGACGACCTCGTACACCGCCTTGTCGGTCTCGTAGGCCCGCAGCAGCACCGGATCGGTGCGCGGGTCGAGGCCGGTCACCTCCGCGTACCCGGAGCAGTAGGCGGCCCGGCAGGCGTGCGCCCAGTCCGGGTCGGGCACGTTCGCCGAGTGGGCCGCGTAGTCGAAGGAGCGGAGCATGCCCGCGATGTCCCGCACCGGCGGCTGCGGCATGCGCCGTTCGGCCAGCGGCCGGGCCGGTTCGCCCTCGAAGTCGATCAGCGACCACTCGCCGGCCGGCGAGCGCAGGCACTGCCCGAGGTGCAGATCGCCGTGGACGCGCTGGGCGGTCCAGGTACGGCCCTCGGCCGCCAGGTCGGCCAGCGCCTCGTAGGCCGAGCACAGTCCGCGCTCGTACGGCCGCAGCGCCGGCACCGCCTGCACGGCCTCCGTCAGCCGCTCCTTCATGCCGTCCACCAGCGACTGGAGCTGGGTGTGGCCGAGGGTGACCGTCGGCAGGGCGCGGGCGAGCGCGGTGTGCACCTCGGCGGTGGCCCGGCCCAGTGCCCGTGCCTCGGCGGTGAAGTCCTCGCCCTTGGCCAGCTCGCGCAGCGCCAGGTCCCAGCCGTCGGCGGCGCCGCTCACGTACGGCTGGAGCACGGCCAGGACGTATGCGTCCGTGTCCACGTCGGCGTGCAGCCACGCGGTCGGCGCGGGCACCCGGGGGCAGCCCGCGCGGGCCAGGGCGAGCGGGATCTCCAGATCGGGGTTGACGCCGGGCACGACCCGGCGCAGCAGCTTGAGAATAAACGTATCTCCGTAGACGACCGACGAGTTGGACTGCTCGGCGGTCATCATCCGGGCCACCAGGCCTGTCCGGATCTCCTGCTGCGGATCCCGCTCGAAACGCAGCCCGCCGACGCGGGCCTGGGTGCGCAGGGCCTCCAGCAGCACCTCGGCGGGCCGGGCGTCGTAGAGGGCCTCGTACACCGTGCGTCCGGCGAGCGGGCCCTCCTCCACGTGTCCGATCAGCGCGGGCGCCAGCCGGGGCGGCAGCGCCTCGCGCACGCCTATGAGGAGCTGGTAGCAGTCGCCGGGGTGCGGCGGCGCGCCCGGCGCGGACGGCTGGTGGACGCGCAGGAGCAGGTGGTACAGGCCCAGCCGGCCGTCGGGCCGCAGGAGTTCGGTGACGGCGACAGCGGTGAAGCCCGTGACCGGGCGTCCCTTGCCGGCGAACCAGCGCTGCCGCGGCAGCCAGGTACGCAGCAGGGGGTCGAGCGAGGTGAGGAGGGAACTGGTGGTGTCAGAGAGGGTGACCGTTTCCGCCATGGGCGTCACGTCCTTTCCCCGGGTCGTCGGGGTGTTACTACTGCGTGCCCCGGGTGGGGCGGTGGAAACGCGCCGTCTCCCCACCCGGGCCGGGCCGGCCGCACTACGCGGCGTCCCGGCGCAGCCGGAACCAGTAGAAGCCGTGGCCCGCGAGGGTGAGCAGGTACGGCAGTTCGCCGATCGCCGGGAACCGGACCCCGCCGAACAGCTCGACGGGGTGCCGCCCTTCGTACCGGCTCAGGTCCAGCTCCGTGGGCTGGGCGAAACGGGAGAAGTTGTGGACGCACAGCACGAGGTCGTCCCCCTCCTCCTCCGACAGGGGCGCCTCGCGCAGGAAGGCGAGCACCGCCGGGTTCGACGACGGCAGTTCGGTGTAGGACCCCAGGCCGAAGGCGGGGTTCTGCTTGCGGATCTCGATCATGCGGCGGGTCCAGTGCAGCAGGCTGGACGGAGAGGCCATGGAGGCCTCGACGTTGGTGACCTGGTAGCCGTGGACCGGGTCCATGATCGCGGGGAGGAAGAGCCGGCCGGGGTCGCAGGAGGAGAAGCCGGCGTTGCGGTCCGGGGTCCACTGCATGGGGGTGCGGACCGCGTCGCGGTCACCGAGCCAGATGTTGTCGCCCATGCCGATCTCGTCGCCGTAGTAGAGGATCGGCGAGCCGGGCAGGGACAGCAGCAGGGCGGTGAACAGCTCGATCTGGTTGCGGTCGTTGTCGAGCAGGGGCGCGAGGCGCCGGCGGATGCCGATGTTGGCGCGCATCCGCGGATCCTTGGCGTACTCGGCCCACATGTAGTCGCGTTCCTCGTCGGTGACCATCTCCAGGGTCAGCTCGTCGTGGTTGCGCAGGAAGATGCCCCACTGGCAGCCGGAGGGGATCGCGGGCGTCTTGGCGAGGATCTCGGAGACCGGGTAGCGCGACTCACGGCGCACGGCCATGAAGATGCGCGGCATGACCGGGAAGTGGAACGCCATGTGGCACTCGTCGCCGCCGGCCCGGTAGTCGCCGAAGTAGTCGACGACGTCCTCGGGCCACTGGTTGGCCTCGGCGAGGAGCACCTTGTCGGCGTACTGCTCGTCGATCTCCTTGCGCACCCGTCGCAGGAACGCGTGGGTGGCCGGCAGGTTCTCGCAGTTGGTGCCCTCCTGCTGGTACAGGTACGGCACGGCGTCCAGCCGGAGTCCGTCGATGCCGAGGTCGAGCCAGAACTTCAGCGCGGAGATCATCTCCTCCTGCACGGCCGGGTTCTCGTAGTTGAGGTCCGGCTGGTGCGAGAAGAAGCGGTGCCAGTAGTACTGCTTGCGTACGGGGTCGTACGTCCAGTTGGAGGCCTCGGTGTCGACGAAGATGACGCGGGCGTCCTGGTACTGCTTGTCGTCGTCGGCCCAGACGTAGTAGTCGCCGTACGGACCGTCCGGGTCCCGCCTCGACTCCTGGAACCACGGGTGCTGGTCACTGGTGTGGTTCATGACGAAGTCGATGATGACCCGCATGCCGCGCTGGTGGGCGGCGTCCACGAACTCCACGAAGTCGGCGAGGTCACCGAACTCCGGCAGCACGGCGGTGTAGTCGGAGACGTCGTAACCGCCGTCCCGCAGAGGTGACTTGAAGAACGGCGGCAGCCACAGGCAGTCCACGCCGAGCCACTGGAGGTAGTCGAGCTTGGCGGTCAGCCCCTTCAGGTCGCCGACGCCGTCGCCGTTGCTGTCCTGGAAGGAGCGGACCAGCACCTCGTAGAAGACGGCGCGTTTGAACCACTCGGGGTCCCGGTCCTTGGCGGGAGTGTCCTCGAAGGTGTCGAGAACGGGCTCGTTGACGCTCATATGGTGGCTGACCCTCCGATCGGCGGGGTGGACGGTCGCAGGACGGTGAAGACGTGCGCGGGCCGGTGACCCGGCTCCAGACGCACGTAGTTGGTCCTGCCCCAGTGGTAGGTCTCGCCGGTCAGCTCGTCGCGCACCGGCACGGACTCGTGCCGGTCCAGGCCGAGTTGCGGCATGTCCAACGAGACCGTGGCCTCCTGGGTGTCGTGGGGGTCGAGGTTGGCGACCACCAGAACCGTGTTCGATCCGCTCCGCTTCGAGTAGGCGATCACCGCATCCTTGTCGACGTGGTGGAAGTGCAGGTCACGGAGCTGCCGCAGGGCCGGGCTCTGTCGTCGGACGGTGTTGAGGCGGGTGATGAGGGGGGCGATGGTGCGGCCCTCGCGGGCGGCGGCCTCCCAGTCGCGGGGGCGGAGCTGGTACTTCTCGGAGTGCCGGTACTCCTCGCTGCCCTCGCGCAGCGGCGTGTTCTCGCACAGTTCGTAGCCGCTGTAGACGCCCCAGGCGGGGGAGAGGGTGGCGGCCAGGACGGCGCGGACCTCGAAGGCGGGGCGCCCGCCGTGCTGGAGGTAGGCGTGCAGGATGTCGGGGGTGCTGGGGAAGAGGTTGGGCCGCATGTAGGCCGCCGCCTCACCCGACAGCTCGGTGAGGTACTCCGTCAGCTCCTGCTTGCTGTTGCGCCAGGTGAAGTAGGTGTAGGACTGCTGGAAGCCGATCTGGGCCAGGGTGTGCATCATCGCCGGGCGGGTGAACGCCTCCGCGAGGAAGATGACGTCGGGGTCCTTGCGGTTGATCTCCGCGATGACCCGTTCCCAGAACACCACCGGCTTGGTGTGGGGGTTGTCCACGCGGAAGATGCGCACCCCGTGGTCCATCCAGTGCCGCAGGACACGGACCGTCTCGGTGACGAGGCCGTCCATGTCGGTGTCGAAGGAGACGGGGTAGATGTCCTGGTACTTCTTCGGCGGGTTCTCGGCGTAGGCGATGGAACCGTCGGGGCGGTGGCGGAACCACTCGGGGTGCTTGTGCACCCAGGGGTGGTCGGGGGAGCACTGGAGCGCGAAGTCCAGGGCGATCTCCAGGCCCAGTTCCCGGGCGCGGGCGACGAAGAGGCCGAAGTCCTCCAGGGTGCCCAGGGCCGGGTGGACGGCGTCGTGGCCGCCCTCGGGGGAACCGATCGCCCAGGGCACGCCGACGTCGTCGGGGCCGGCGGTGAGGGTGTTGTCGGGGCCCTTGCGGAACGTCGTGCCGATCGGGTGGACGGGGGGCAGGTAGACCACGTCGAAGCCCATGTCCGCGATCGCCTCCAGGCGCCGCGCGGCCGTGCGGAACGTGCCGTGCGGCTGCTCGGCGGTGCCCTCGGAACGGGGGAAGAACTCGTACCAGGAGCCGTACAGGGCCCGTTCCCGCTCCACCAGCAGCGGCATCGCGTCCGAGGCGGTGACCAGCTCCCGCAGCGGATACCGCCCCAGCAACGCCTCCACCTCCGGCGACAACGCCGCCGCGAGCCGCCAGGCGGCCGGGCGGTCCTCGTCCCGCAGGGCCGCGACGGCGTCCAGCACGGTCTGCCGCCGGTCCGCCGGAACCCCGGCCGCCGCCCGCTCGTACAGCTCGGCGCCCTCGGCCAGGACCAGGCCGGTGTCGATGCCGGCCGGGATCTTGATCCGGGCGGTGTGCCGCCAGGTGGCGAGCGGGTCCGACCAGGCCTCGACCGTGTAGGTCCAGTGGCCCGGCTCGCCGGCGGTGACCGTGGCGCCCCAGCGGTCGGTGCCCGGGGCGAGTTCCCGCATCGGCGTCCAGGGCCCGGCCCGGCCCGCCGGGTCCCGCAGTACCACGTTCGCCGAGACGGCGTCGTGGCCCTCGCGGAACACGGTGGCCGACACCTCGAACGACTCCCCGGTCACGGCCTTCGCGGGCCTGCGGCCGTGCTGGACCACGGGGCGCACGTCGAGGACGGGGATGCGGCCCAGGGTGGTGGCCGCGGCGGGGGAGGGCCGCTCCCCGGCGGACGGGCCGGCGCCGGTCACGCCGGCGGGGGCCGCGTTCTTCCTGCCCGTCGTCTTCTTTGCTGCTCCCGTGGACTTGCTGGTGGACGAAGGTGCTGACGAGTGGTGCCTGGCGGGCATGACCGCTCCTGTCCGCGTCAACGTGGGTATGGGCGGATGTGTGTGGGGAGGTGGGTCCTGCGGGTGGTGCCGCGTGACGCCTGTGGGACGTGTACCGGTGGAGCCTGCCCACCCTGTTCGGGTGGCCAACCCGGCACTCTGTCAACTCCTCACGAGAACGTCCACACACAAGACCGCCCCCCTTTTCTCCGAGTGCCCGGTGACCGCCTCTTGACGCCCCCCGACACCGAGCCGGTACGTCCCCACCGACCGCGCGGTAACCACTACCGTCGAAGGCGACGACGAGACGCACAGTGCCGTGCGTCTCACCCCGCAACGCGCCCGAGGTGAATGTGAAGGCGATCCGTCGGTTCACCGTCCGTCCCGTTCTCCCCGACCCCCTGCGGCCACTGAGCGATCTGGCGCGCAATCTGCGCTGGTCCTGGCACGCGGAAACGCGCGACCTGTTCCAGTCCGTCGACTCCGCGGCGTGGGCCGCCGCCGGAGGCGACCCGGTGCGGCTGCTGGGCAGCGTGCGCCCGGCCCGGCTGACCGAACTGGCCGGTGACCGGCGGTTCCTGCGCCGCCTCACCGCGGTCGTGGACGACCTCGACGACTACCTGACCGGCGACCGCTGGTACCAGGCCCAGTCGGACGGCCTGCCCGCGGCCGTCGCCTACTTCTCCCCGGAGTTCGGCATCACCGCCGCGCTCCCGCAGTACTCCGGCGGCCTCGGCATCCTGGCCGGCGACCATCTCAAGGCGGCCAGCGACCTCGGCGTACCGCTGATCGGGGTCGGACTGCTGTACCGGCACGGGTACTTCCGGCAGACCCTCTCCCGGGACGGCTGGCAGCAGGAGCACTACCCCGTCCTCGACCCCAACGAGCTGCCCCTCACCCAGCTGACGGAACCCGACGGCACCCCGGCGCAGGTCTCCCTCGCCCTGCCCGGCGGCACCGCGCTGCACGCCCGCGTCTGGCTCGCGCAGGTCGGCCGGGTACCGCTGCTGCTGCTCGACTCCGACGTGGAGGAGAACGACCTCGGCGAACGCGGGGTCACCGACCGGCTCTACGGCGGCGGCAGCGAGCACCGGCTGCTCCAGGAGATGCTGCTGGGCATAGGAGGTGTGCGGGCCGTACGCACCTACTGCCGGCTGACCGGGCACCCGGAACCGGAGGTGTTCCACACCAACGAGGGCCACGCCGGCCTCCTCGGACTGGAACGGATCGCCGAACTCTGCGCCGCCGGACTCGACTTCGACGCGGCGCTGGAGGCCGTGCGCGGCGGGACGGTGTTCACCACGCACACCCCGGTCCCGGCCGGCATCGACCGCTTCGACCGGGAGCTGCTCGCCCGGCACTTCGGCCCGGACGCCGAACTGCCCGGCATCGACCTCCAGCGCATCCTGGCGCTGGGCATGGAGACCTACCCGGGCGGCGAGCCCAACCTGTTCAACATGGCCGTGATGGGACTCCGGCTGGCCCAGCGGGCCAACGGCGTCTCGCTGCTGCACGGGCAGGTCAGCCGGGAGATGTTCGCCGGGCTGTGGCCGGGGTTCGACGCCGAGGAGGTGCCGATCACCTCCGTGACCAACGGGGTGCACGCGCCGACCTGGGTGGCCCCCGAGGTGCTGCGGCTCGGCGCCCGGCAGATCGGCGCCCAGCGGACCGAGGACGCGTTGAGCGTCGGCGGCTCCGAACGCTGGGACTCGGTCGCGGACATCCCCGACCAGGAGGTCTGGGAGCTGCGCCGCACCCTGCGCGAACAGTTGGTGCAGGAGGTACGGGAGCGGCTGCGGGCGTCCTGGCGGCAGCGCGGCGCCGGGAACGCCGAGCTGGGCTGGATCGACGGGGTCCTGGATCCGGACGTCCTCACGATCGGGTTCGCGCGCCGGGTGCCGTCGTACAAGCGGCTGACGCTGATGCTGCGCGACCGCGACCGCCTCACCGAGCTGCTGCTGCACCCCGAGCGGCCGGTGCAGATCGTGGTCGCGGGCAAGGCGCACCCGGCGGACGACGGCGGCAAGCGCCTGGTGCAGGAACTGGTGCGGTTCGCCGACGACCCGCGGGTCCGCCACCGCCTCGTCTTCCTCCCGGACTACGGCATGGCGATGGCCCAGAAGCTCTACCCGGGCTGTGACGTCTGGCTGAACAACCCCCTGCGCCCCCTGGAGGCCTGCGGCACCTCGGGCATGAAGGCGGCGCTGAACGGCTGCCTCAACCTCTCCGTGCTGGACGGCTGGTGGGACGAGTGGTTCCAGCCGGACTTCGGCTGGGCCATCCCCACCGCGGACGGCGCCTGCACCGACCCCGACCACCGTGACGACATCGAGGCGGCGGCCCTGTACGACCTGCTCGAACAGCGGGTCGCGCCGCGTTTCTACGAGCGCGGGCGGGCCGGACTGCCCGACCGCTGGATCGAGATGGTCCGCCGGACCCTCTCCGAGCTGGGCCCGAAGGTGCTGGCCGGCCGCATGGTCCGCGAGTACGTCGACCGGCTCTACGCCCCCGCCGCGCAGTCGCACCGCACACTGGCTCCGGACACCGCCCGGGACCTCGCCGGCTGGAAGGCCCGGGTGCGGGCCGCGTGGCCGGGGGTGACCGTGGACCACGTCGAGACGAGTGCGACGACGGCCACCGCGGAACTGGGCACGGCCGTCGGGCTGCGGGTGCGGGTGCAACTGGGCGAGCTGGGCCCGGACGACGTGGAGGTGCAGGCGGTGTCCGGCCGGGTGGACGAGGAGGACCGCATCACCGACGCCACGGTCGTCCCGCTGAAGCCGGCCGGCGCCCCCGACCTGGAAGGGCGCCTCCTGTACGAGGGTCCGCTCTCCCTGGACCGCACCGGCCCCTACGGCTACACGGTCCGCATCCTGCCCGCCCACCCCCTTCTCGCCTCCACCGCGGAATCGGGCCTGGTGGCCGTGCCGTCCCAGGAGGTGGTGGAGGGAGCGGGGGTGCTGCTGCGGTGACCGTCAGTCCGCGAGGCCCCGGCCGGCCAGGTTCCTGAGCACCGTGCCGCACCGGCGGGCGTACGCGTGCTGGAGGCTGCGGGTGGCCGGGCCGCCCGCGCGGGCGTACCACTTGGCGGCGCGGCTGAACGCGGCGACGGTGAGCCATACCGTGCCGTCGCCGGTGCGGTCGACCACGAAGGCCTCCTCGCCGCACTCGGGGTGGCCTTCGAGGGTGCCGTAGGCCCAGCCGGCCCGGCGGGGTTCCTCGGCCGTCCAGACGATGCGGCAGGGGGCCCGGACGAGGCCGGCCAGGGTGACCGTGACGTCGACGCCGGGGGCCGCGCGGGCGGCCGTGGCGTCGACGCCGACCCCGAGCGCGCGGTGCATCTCCCAGGTCAGGACCGCCTCGGCGGCCCGGTCGAACACCTCCTGGCCCTCGCCGAGCCGGGTGCGGACGAACAGGGGGTGGAAGCCGGGCGGGCAGACGGCCAGGTCGTCGCGGGTCGCGCCGACCGGCTCGTAGGTGAAGGACGCCGAGGACATGGGTCACAAGGGTAGGGCGGCACCCGGAACGCTCGCGTTCCGGGTGCCGCCCTGGTGTGGCGCGGGGGTGACTAGCTGACGTTCACGCCGGTCCAGGCCGCGGCGACGGCCTTGTACTCGGCGCTGGTGGAGCCGTACAGCGCGGACGCCGCGTTCAGGGTCGCCGTGCGGGCGGCCTTGTAGTTGGTCGTCGACGTCATGTACGTCGTCAGCGCCTTGTACCAGATCTGGAGCGCCTTGGCGCGGCCGATGCCGGTGACCGCGGCGCCGTTGTACGTCGGCGAGTTGTAGCTGACGCCGTTGATCGTCTTCGCGCCGCTGCCCTCCGACAGCAGGTAGAAGAAGTGGTTGGCGACACCGGACGAGTAGTGGACGTCCTTGTTGCCGACGGAGGAGGACCAGTAGTCCGCCGAGCCGCCGTCCTTGCTGGGCTTGTCCATGTAGCGCAGCGGCGAGCCGTCGCCGTTGATGTCGATCTTCTCGCCGATGAGGTAGTCACCGACGTCGGAGGCGTTGTTCGCGTAGAACTCCACACCCGTGCCGAAGATGTCCGAGGTGGCCTCGTTCAGACCGCCGGACTCGCCGGAGTAGTTCAGGCCGGCGGTGTTGGAGGTGACGCCGTGGCTCATCTCGTGGCCGGCCACGTCCAGCGAGGTCAGCGGGTCGACGTTGCCGGAGCCGTCACCGTAGGTCATGCAGAAGCAGCCGTCGTCCCAGAACGCGTTGACGTACGCGTTGCCGTAGTGGACGCGGGAGTAGGCGCCGACACCGTTGTTCTTGATGCCGTTGCGGCCGAAGGTGTTCTTGTAGAAGTCCCAGGTCTCCGCCGCACCGTAGGCGGCGTCGGCGGCCGCGGTCTGGTCCGAGGAGGAGCTGGAGGCGGTGCCGGTGCCGAAGACGTTGGTCGAGCTGGCCACCAGGGTGCCCGTGCCGGACGTCTTGCGGGCCAGGTTGTAGGTCTTGTGACCGCCCCGGGCGCCGTCGGTGAGCTGGTACGTCGAGCCCGACTGCGTGCTGTTGAGGCTGACCGTGCCGGAGTACAGCGTCTTGCCGGTGCCGGTCGCGTTCTCGATGCCCTGGTACTCGAAGAGCTTCTTGCCCGTGGCCGCGTCGGTGACGACGTGCAGTTGGTTCGGGGTGCCGTCGTCCTGGAGGCCGCCGACGACCGTCTCGTAGGCGAGGACGGGCTTGCCGGAGCCGGCCCAGATCACCTTGCGGGCGCCGTCCGCGGTGGTCTTGGCGGAGCCGAGGGTTCTGGCGGCGGACACCGCCTGCTTCTCGGCCTTGGCGGCGGAGATCTGCGGCTTGAGGGAGGCCGGCTTGAGGACCGCCTTGTTCGCCTTGGTCACACCCTCGGTCCTGCCCGACTTGGCGGTGTGGACGATCAGGTCGCCGCCGAGCACCGGGAGGCCCGCGTAGGTGCGCTCGTAGCGGGTGTGGACGGTGCCGTCGACGTCCTTGACGACGTCCTTGGCGACCAGCTTCTCCTTGGCGCCGAGACCTATGTGCTGCGCGGTCTCGGCGGCGCCGGCCTGCGCCTTCTGGAGCAGGGAGGTGCGGGCCGCGGTGGACAGCGTGGTCGGGGCGGCTGCCAGGGGCTTGGCGGCGGCGGATCCGGCCGGGGCGGCGCTGGCACCGGTGGTCAGACCGGTGGTGAGGAGGGCTCCGGCGGCGACGGCGGTGGCGATGGCCAGAGTGGTGCGCTTGTGACGCGCGTAGAGGGGGCTCACAGAAGCTCCTTCGTGGGGGAGTCCGGTCAGCGTGGGGTTACTGGCCGGAGAGTGTGGCGTTGTGAAGTTGCTGTGCTACTGCGGCGGGTGGAGAGAGAGTGACATCAGGGCCGCGTACATGTCAGGACCCTGAAGTGATGTTGGCCGAAAATCGACTGCCCGGTGAATATTGCAGCGATGTGAACCGGTGCCGCCCGGAGGCGTCGCGCCCCCGGACGGCCCGGTGCTGACGGGCTTGTGGACCGCGGTTTACGGGAAGGTCAGCTTCCAGCCGTTGATCGTTCCCGTGTCGTACGTGGCTTGATCCTGTACCCGCAACTTCCACGTGCCGTTGGCCGGTTCCGCCGAGGCGTTGACGGTGTAGGTCTCGGTCACGTTGTCCGCCGAGTCCGAGGAGCTGAAGTTCTTCAGCCGGTAGGCGGTGCCGGACGGGCCGACGAGGTCGATCACCAGGTCACCCCGCCAGGTGTGCGAGATGTCCACGCCCACCTGGAGGTTGCCCGGCGCGTTCCCGGTCCGGCCGGAGACGGTGATGTCCGAGGTGACGGCCGGCCCGTTGTCCGGGACCGCCACCGGGGAGGTGTTCTCGTACGACGTACCGCCGCCGCCCCCGCCGCCGGAGCGCGAGCCGACCGCGACGCCCGCCCAGGCGTCCTGCACCGCCTTGTACTCGGCGCTGGTGGTGCCGTACAGCTCGCCGGCCGCCGCGAGGGTGCCGGTGCGGGCGCCCGCGTAGTTGGTGGTCGAGGTGAACTTCGTGGTCAGCGCCCGGTACCAGATCTGGAGCGCCTTGTCCCGGCCGATGCCGGTGACCGGAAGGCCGTCCGCCGTCGGCGAGTTGTAGCTCACGCCGTTGATGACCTTGGCGCCGCTGCCCTCGCTCAGCAGGTAGAAGAAGTGGTTCGCGGGGCCCGACGAGTAGTGCACGTCGACGCCGCCGATGCCGGAGTACCAGTTGTCCTTGGACGAGCCGTCCTTGCTCGGCTTGTCCATGTAGCGCAGCGGGCTGCCGTTGCCGTTGATGTCGATCTTCTCGCCGATGAGGTAGTCGCCGACGTCGGACGCGTTGTTCGCGTAGAACTCCACGCCGGTGCCGAAGATGTCCGAGGTCGCCTCGTTCAGACCGCCGGACTCCCCGCTGTAGTTGAGGCCCGCGGTGTTGGAGGTGACGCCGTGGCTCATCTCGTGGCCGGCGACGTCGATCGCCGTCAGCGGCTTGGCGTTGCCGGAGCCGTCGCCGTAGGTCATGCAGAAGCAGCCGTCGTCCCAGAACGCGTTGACGTACGAGTTGCCGTAGTGCACCCGTGAGTAGGCGCCGACGCCGTTGTTCTTGATGCCGCTGCGGCCGAAGGTGTTCTTGTAGAAGTCCCAGGTCTCCTGCGCGCCGTAGTGGGCGTCCGCGCCCGCGGTGGCGGCGTTGGAGTTGGTCCCGTTGCCCCAGGTGTCGCTGGTCTGCGAGAACAGGGTGCCCGTGCCGGAGGTGCCGTGGTTCAGGTTGTACGTCTTGTGACCGCCGCGGGCCCCGTCGGTGAGCGTGTACGTCGAGCCCGACTGGGTCGTGGTCAGCGTCACCTGGCCGCTGTACTGCGTGTTGCCGACGCCGGTGTCGATGCCCTGGTACTCGTACAGCTTCTTGCCGCTGGTGGCGTCGGTGACGACGTGCAGTTGGTTCGGGGTGCCGTCGTCCTGGAGGCCTCCGACCACCGTCTCGTACGCCAGCACGGGCTTGCCGGAGGCCGCCCAGATCACCGTGCGGACGCTGTCCGCCGCCGTCCTCGTCCCGCCGAGCGCCTTCGCCCGCCGCACCGCCTGCCGCTCGGCGGTGGCCTTCGGCACGGCCGGGGTGAGACCGGCGACCTTCAGCGAGGCGCTGCCGGCCCGGATGACGTCCATGGTCTTGCCGGACCGGGCGGACTTGACGACCAGGTCGCCGCCGAGCACGGGCAGGCCCGCGTACGTGCGCTCGTAGCGGGTGTGGAGCGTGCCGTCGGCGTCCTTGACGACGTCCCGCACGACCAGCTTCTCCTTGCCGCCCAGGCCTATCCGCCGGGCGGTGGCGGCCTTCGAGGCGTCCGCGTGGCGGATCAGTTCGGCGCGCTGCGAGGGGGTGAGCCGGAGGGCCGTGTGCGCGGGGTTCGCCCTGCCGGCCTGCGGCGTCGCCGGAGCGGCGCCGGCCGTGCCCGACTGGACGGCGGCGGCGATCAGGGCGGCGACGCCGGCGAGGGCGACGGTGGCGGTGCGGCGGGGCGCCGTGGGGCGCGGTGCTGTGTGGGAGGTGCGTCCGCGAGAGAGATTGCTTCTCAACACTGACTCCTTCTGCATGGCCGCGGGACGCGCGGCCAGGGGAGACCGGACGGTGGGTTCTGACGTCCGGGCAGAACAGGCGTTACGCGGAACCAGGTGCAGGTGCAGTGCGGGTGCAGAGCCGGCTCACGTCAGGGCGCAGGAGCTGTGGGGTTGCTGTGAGTCGGTCTGGGAAGAGTGGCAGGAATGCCGCGACATGTCAGGAGCGCGTCACAAAATTGGCCGGAAACGGTTCGTTGAACGGAGCATCATGTTCGATATGCGAACCGTTGGAGTGGCGGGTCGGCGCCCGGGCGGTGCTCCGCGCCCGGGTGGGTCAGGGACCGAGCGGCGTCCCGTGCCAGGTCCGCCACAGGTCCGCGTACGCCCCGCCGGCCGCCACCAGCTCCTCGTGCGTGCCCAGTTCGCTCAGCCGGCCGTCCTCCATGACCGCCACGCGGTCCGCGTCGTGGGCCGTGTGCAGACGGTGGGCGATGGCGATGACGGTACGGCCCGCCAGGACCGCGGCGAGGGCGCGCTCGGTGTGCCGGGCCGTGGCCGGGTCCAGCAGGGCCGTCGCCTCGTCCAGGATCAGGGTGTGCGGGTCCGCCAGCACCACGCGGGCCAGCGCGAGTTGCTGGGCCTGTGAGCCGTCCGTCGGCCGGCCGGCCGCGCCCAGCCGGGTGCCGAGGCCGTCCGGCAGGCCGCGGACCCAGTCGTCGGCGCCCACGGCCTCCAGCGCCGCCCACAACTCGGCGTCCCGGGCGCCCGGTTCGGCGATCAGCAGGTTCTCCCGGACCGTCCCCAGGAAGACGTGGTGTTCCTGGGTGACCAGCACCACCTGCCGGCGCAGCAGCTCCGGTGCCAGGTCGGCCACCGGCACCCCGCCCACCGTCACCGTGCCGGACCCCGGCCGGTCGATGCCCGCGAGCAGCCGGCTGAGCGTCGTCTTCCCGGCGCCGGACGGCCCCACCACCGCGAGCCGTTCCCCGGGCCGTACCGTCAGGTCCACCCCGCGCAGCACCTCGCCCCCGCGCTCGTAGGCGTACCGGACCCCGCGCACGTCGATCCGGTCGTTCGCCGGCACCCCGCACGCGTCTTCGCCCGGGCCGCGGGGCGCCCGCGCCAGCCCCTCCACGCGCGCGAACGAGGCACTGCTGCTCTGGAGCTGCTCCACCCGCATCAGGACCTGGTCCAGCGGCTCGGTGAACTGCCGCAGGTACAGCGCCGCCGCCACCACCTCGCCCACCCCGGCCGTGCCCCGCGAGTGCAGCCACCCGCCGAGCAGCAGCACACCGGCCACGGGAACGGTGTACGTCACCTCGACGGCCGGGAAGAACACCGAGCGCAGGCCGAGCGTGTACAGGCGGGTACGGCGGGACGCCTCCAGCGCGTCCCGGCTCGCCGCGGTCCGCCGCTCCCGGAGCCGGAACGCCTCCACGGTCCGTGCCCCGGCCGCCGTCGACGCGACGATCTCCGCGACCTCCGACGTGGCCGCGCCCTCGGCGAGATAAGCGTCCCTCGCCCGCCGCAGATACCAGCGCAGGGCCGGCCAGACCGGCGTGAGGCACAGCGCCCCGAACGCGCCCAGCAGCGGGTTCAGCGCGCACACCGCGCCCAGTACGAACACCGCCTGCACGGTGTTGACCAGCAGGTCCGGGCCGACGTCCCGCAGCGTGGTGCCGACGGTCGCCACGTCCGCCGTGCCCCGCGCGGTCAGGTCGCCGGTGCCGGCCCGCTCCACCACGGACGCGGGCAGCGCCAGCACCCGGTCGACGTACTCCTCGCGCACCCGGGCCAGCGTCCGCTCCCCGAACCGGTGCCCCGCGTACCGCGCCCAGCGGGCCAGCAGGAGCTGCGCCGGCGCGCACAGCACGATCCACAGCGCCAGCCGGTCCACCGCGTCCACGCCGTGCCCGGCGCGCACCTCGTCGATGATCCGGCCGACCAGCCAGGGCCCGGCCGCCCCCGCCCCCGCCGCCAGCACGTTCAGCGCCAGCACGGCGGCGAACGCCCGCCCGTCGGCCCGCACCAGCCGCACCGCGGCCCGGCGCACGGCGGCCCGGTCCGCGACGGGCAGCAACGCCTCTCCCGCCGTCATCGCGTGACCCCCTCGCGCGCCCCGGGCACCGGACGGCCCCCGGTACCCCCGTCGTTCCCGTCGTGCCCGACGTCCTCGGTGTCCCCGTCGTGCCCGACGTCCCCGGCGGCTCCGACGCCCTCGTCGTCCTTTGCGGCCCTTGCGGCCCTTGCGGCCCCGTCGTCCCCGGTGTCTCGCGCGACCAGTGCCCTGTACGCCGGTTCCGTAGCCAGCAGCCGGCGGTGCGGGCCGCTGGCCGCGACCTTGCCGTCGACCAGGAACACGACCGTGTCCGCGTGGTCCAGCACCAGCGGGGAGGTCGTCGTCACCACCGTCGTACGGCCCTCCCGGGCCACCCGCAGCCGCGCGGCGACCGTCGCCTCCGTGTGCGCGTCCAGCGCCGAGGCCGGCTCCACGGCGAGCAGCACCTCCGGGTCGGCCAGCAGCGCCCGCACCAGCCGCAGCCGCTGCCGCTGCCCGCCGGACAGGCTGCGGCCCTGCCCGGTGACCACCGAGTCCAGCCCGTCCGGCAGACCGCGGACGACGTCCTCGGCCGCCGCCGCGTGCACCGCCCGGCGCAGCGCCGCCTCGTCCACCGGGTGCGCGGCGGCCACGACCTCCCGAAGCGGCCCCGCGAACAGGTCCGCCTCGTTGTCCGCGACGAGGACGCGCCGCCGTACGTCCGTCAGCGGGACCGCGTCGAGCCGTACCCCGCCCCAGGTGACGTCGGTCGGCCCGTACCGGCCCAGCCGGTCGGCCACCGCGACGGCCTCGGCGGGCCGGGCGGCGGCCAGCGCCGTCAGCCGGCCCGGCACCACCCGCACCCCGGACGCCGGATCGTGCAGCACGGCCGGACCGGCGGGCGCCGCCAGCGTGCCGGTGTCCGGCTCCGGCGCCAGCCGCAGCAGCCCGACGACCCGGCGCGCGGCCACCACGCCGCGGTTCAGGTCGTAGGCGAGCTGCACGAAGAACGCCACCGGCCCGACCAGTACGGCCACATAGCCGTACACCGACACCAACTCGCCCACGGTCAGCGTCCCCCGCGCGGTGAGCCGGGCCGCGAGCCAGGTCACCACGGCGAGGAACAGGGTGGGCAGGCCGACCCCGAGGGCCTGCACCCAGCCGGCCACCGCACCCACCCGGTACCCCTGGGCCCGCAGCCGCTCCGAGTCGTCCCGGAACGCGTCGGCGAAGAGCCCCTTGCCGCCCAGCCCGTTCAGGACACGCAGTCCGCCCGCGAGGTCACCGATGCGCGCGGCGAGCACACCCTGCCGCTCCCGGTACTCGCTCTCCGCGCCCTGGAGCCGCAGCGTCAGCGGCCCGGTGAGCAGCGCGGCCACCGGCGCCCCGAGCAGCACCACCGCGGCGATCGGCACGGAGACCGGCAGCAGCAGCCCGGCCACCACCGCGTACACCACGACCGAGCCGACGCCCGGCCCGACCACGGTCAGCGCCTGCGCGAGGGTCTGCACGTCCCCGACCCCGATGGTCACGACCTCCCCGGCCCCCGCCCGGCGCGGCAGCGCCGCCCCCAGCCGCACCACATGCCCCACGACCACCTTCACCGTGCGGAAGTTGGCGTCCATCCGGACCCGGGTCAGTGTGCGGTGCCGCAGCGTGCTCAGCCAGGCGTTCACCGACCCGGTCACGAACATCACCGCCGTCCAGCCGGCCAGCACCCCCAGCCGCCCCGGCACCAGCCCCTCGTCCACGGCCCGCGCCATCAGATACGGCTGCGCGGCCATCAGCACCATCCACGTACTGCCCAGCAGCGCCCCGGCCACCGACCGCCCCGGCTGACACCGCACCAGCCACCACAGGTACCACCAGCCGCCCCGGACGTCGGCCGTGCCCGGGTCCTCGTACGCGTCGATCATCCGTCCCCCGGTCTTCCCGGTCTTCCCGCGCGCCCGGCCCGCACGGCGAACCCGGAACGTACCGGCTCCGGCGGGACCGGCTCCAGCGAATATGGCCCGCCGTCCCACCGGCGTCCGCGCCGCGCCCGGCGGAAACCCGGTGGGCGATGTCGGCGGCTGTCCGTAGGCTCGCACGTGATGCCCACGACACCTGCAACCACCGAGGACCGGTCCGCCGTCCGTACCCTCCTGCGCCTGTGGCCGTACGTCCGCCCCGTGCGCGCCCGGCTGTTCACCGCCGCGCTCGTCGCGATCGTCGCCTCCTGTACGGGGCTGGTGATCCCGCTCGTCCTGAAGTGGCTGGTCGACGGGCCGGTTTCCGACCGGGACCCGGCGGGTGTCTGGCTCGGCGCGCTGTACCTGCTGCTGCTCGGCATCGCCGAGGCCGTCCTGTTCGGCATCAGACGGTGGCTGGTGGCCCGCCCGCTGTCACACGTCGAGGCGGAGATGCGTGCGGACCTCTACCGCCGGCTGCAACGGCTGCCCGTCGCCTTCCACGACCGCTGGGCGTCCGGCCAACTGCTCTCCCGGGGCACGACCGACCTGATGCTGGTCCGTCAGTTCCTCGCCTTTCCGCTGACGTTCCTGCTGGTCAACGGCGTGACCATCGCCGTCGGCCTGGTCATCATGCTGATGCAGGACTGGGAGCTGGGCCTGATCATCCTCGGCCCCACCTTCCCCGTGACGTGGACCTGCGTCATCTTCGAACGGCGGTACGCACAGGTGGCGCGGCGCGCCCAGGACCAGGTCGGGGACCTGACCACGGTGGTCGAGGAGAGCGTGCTCGGCATCCGCGTCATCAAGGGCTTCGGCCGGCACCGCAGCCAGGCCCGGGCCTTCCGCATGCACTCGGGCACCCTGCGCGGCATCGAGCTGCGCAAGGCGCGGCTGCTGGCCACGATCTGGGGCGTCATCGTCACACTGCCCGAGCTGGCGATCGGGGCGGCGCTCGTGCTGGGGGCCGTGCGGGTCGCCGACGGCGGGCTCAGCACGGGCACGCTGGTCGCCTTCCTGAGCACGGGACTCGCGCTGCGCTGGCCCGTGGACTCGATCGGGTTCCTGCTGGCGATGAGCCAGGAGGCCGCCTCCGCCACGGAGCGGTACTTCGAGGTGATGGACGAGGCGCCGGAGGACCCCTCCGACGGGGTCGGGGACACCGACGCGCGCGTGCGGGGCACCGCCGCGCCCGCCCGTCCCCGTGGTCCCGAGGCGCCGGCGGAGGCACGGGCGCCCGCCGGCGCGTCCGTGCGGGGACTGCGGTTCGAGAACGTCTCGTTCCGCTACCCCGACGCGCCCCCCGGCTCCCCGCCCCTCCTCACCCGCGTCGATCTGCACATACGTCCCGGCGAGTCCATGGCCCTCGTCGGAGCCACCGGCAGCGGAAAGACCACCCTCACCGCACTCGTGCCCCGGCTGCACGAGGTCACCTCCGGGCGGATCACCCTCGACGGCGTGGACATCACCGCCATGTCCCGCGAGGAACTGCGCACCAGGGTCGCCGTCGCCTTCGAGGAACCCACCCTGTTCTCCGCCACGGTGGGCGAGAACGTCCTGATGGGGGCCCCGCAGGGGGCGGGGGACGCGGATCTCGGCCGGGCACTCGCCATCGCCCGGGCCGACTTCGCGCACGCGCTCCCGCACGGCACCGCCACCCGCGTCGGGGAGCAGGGACTCAGCCTGTCCGGCGGCCAGCGGCAACGCCTCGCCCTGGCCCGCGCGGTGGTCGGCCGGCCGGAGTTCCTGGTGCTGGACGACCCGCTGTCCGCCCTGGACGTGCACACGGAGGCCGCCGTGGAGGCCGCGCTGCGGCGGGTCCTCGCCGACACCACCGCACTGATCGTGGCCCACCGCCCGTCCACCGTGCTGCTCGCCGACCGGGTCGCCCTGCTCTCGGGCGGCCGGATCGCCGCCGTCGGCACCCATCACGAACTGCTGCACGGCAACGCCGAGTACGCCCGCCTGATGTCCGCGGAACCGGAGGACCAGCGATGACGACGACCGCGTCCGCCCCCGCCACGGGCAGCGACAGCCACAGCACCCCGGACCCCGGCGACCCCTTCGACCGGGACGTCCTGCCCGCGCCGCCCGGCGCGACGGCCGCCCTGCTGCGCTCGCTGCTCGCACCCCTGAAGGGCCGGGCCGTGTTCACCGGGCTCCTGCTGCTGCTCCAGCAGGCGGCGACACAGGTGGGCCCGCTGCTGGTGGCGTACGCCATCGACACGGCCGTACCCGCCTTCCGGGACGACCGGCACGGCCCGCTGATCGCGGTGGCCGTCGGCGTCGCGCTGAGCGCCCTCGCCTCGGGCGTGCTGCAGTTCGGCTTCATCGAGAACAGCGCGCGGGTCAGCCAGGACGTGCTGCTGGACCTCAGGGGCCGGATCTTCCGGCACGCGCAGGCGCTGAGCCTGGACTTCCACGAGCGGTACACCTCGGGGCGGCTGATCTCCCGCTCCACCACGGACGTCGAGTCGCTGCGCGAACTCCTCGACGACGGCATCCAGGAGCTGGTGACCGTCGTGCTGTCCTTCGTGTACATCGCGGCGATGCTGCTCTGGCTGGACCTCGGGCTGGGCGCGGTCGCGGTGGTCTCCTTCGTGCCGCTGTACCTGCTCGTCCGGCTCTACCAGCGGCGCGTGGGGCGGGTCTACCGGGCGCGGTCCACGGCGATCGCCACGGTGATCGTGCGGTTCGTGGAGACGATGAACGGCATCCGGCCGGTGCGCGCGTTCCGCCGGGAGGCCGCGAACGACGCCGAGTTCGCCGTGCTCAACCGGCGGCACGAGCGGACCAACGGGGACGCGCTGCTGGAGATGGCCCGCTATGTGGTCGGCTCCCGGCTGGTCGCCAACACCTCGGTCGCGGCGATCGTGCTCTGGGGCGCCTACCGGGTGGCGTCCGGCTCGCTGGAGCTGGGGGTGCTCGCGGCGGCGGTGCTGTACCTGCGCAGGCTGTACGACCCGATCGACCGGCTCGGCATGTTCCTCAACTCCTACCAGTCCGCCGCCGCCTCCCTGGAGAAGATCGCCGGGCTGCTGGCTCAGAGGCCGTCCGTGCCGGAGCCCGCGGAGCCCCGCGCGCTCCCGCCGCTGGCGGGCGGCCTCCCGGGCCGCGAGGTCGTCTTCGACGGGGTCCGGTTCGCCTACCGCACCGGCGGCGAGGTGCTGCCCCGCTTCGACCTGACGCTGCCGGCCGGACAGACGGTCGCGGTCGTCGGCTCGACCGGCGCGGGGAAGTCCACCCTGGCCAAGCTGCTCGCCCGCTTCTACGACCCCTCCGAGGGGCGGGTCCTGCTGGACGGGGTGGACCTGCGCGAGCTGGCCGCGCCGGAGCTGCGGCGCGGGGTGGTCATGGTGACGCAGGAGGCGTTCCTGTTCTCCGGAACGGTCGCCGACAACATCGCGATCGGGCGGCCCGACGCCGGCCGGGACGAGATCGAGCGGGCCGCGAAGGCGATCGGCGCGCACGAGTTCATCAGCGCGCTGCCCGACGGCTACGACACGGACGTCCGCAAGCGCGGCGGGCGCATCTCCGCCGGGCAGCGCCAACTGGTCGCCTTCGCCCGGGCGCTGCTCGCCGATCCGGCGGTGCTCATCCTGGACGAGGCGACCAGTTCGCTGGACATCCCGGGGGAGCGGGCGGTGCAGCGGGCGATGTCGACGGTGCTGCGGGGCCGTACCGCCGTGGTGATCGCGCACCGGCTGTCCACCGTGGAGATCGCGGACCGGGTGCTGGTGATGGAGCACGGCCGGATCGTCGAGGACGGCCGCCCGGACGACCTCGTCGCCGGCACCGGCCGGTTCGCGGACCTGCACCGGGCCTGGCGGGACAGCCTGGCGTGACCGGCCGCGGCGGCGGGCCGGGGCGACCGGCCGGGGTACGGCGGCGGGCCGCCCGCGGACCGCTCGGGCGGGATCACGGCACCCCCAGCTCGAACAGGGCGTACCCCGCGTACGACCCGGAGGCCAGCGCCGCGACGCCGAGCAGCGTGCACTGCACGGGCAGGCTCAGCCGGCGCATCGCGACCGCGAGCGGCAGGAACAGCGGGAAGCAGGGCAGCAGATAGCGGGAGATGTTGGCGACGATCTGCTGGCTGCCGAGCACCAGGGCCAGTGTCAGGAGGGTGTACACGACCAGCAGCGGCGGCGGGCGCAGCCGCAGCAGCAGCGGCAGCAGTACGGCGGCGAGCAGGATGACGCCGACGGAGATGACGTCCGCGAAGGGGTAGGCGAAGAGGTAGCCGAACTTGCCCACGGGCACGGACGTCAGCACGTCCAGGGTCTGTTCGCCGTAGTCGAAGCGGTGCGCCCAGGCGCCCGACTGGAGCTTGAAGTAGCCGCCCAGGTCGCCCATGCGGTTGCCGACCCAGAGCAGATAGCCGAGCAGTCCGAGCGGGGCCAGGGCCGTGGCGAGCAGCGGGCGCAGGGTGCCGTCCTCGCGGCGGCGCAGGGCGAGCAGCGCGGCGACGCCGAGCGCGGCGATCAGCGCGGCGGCCGTGGGCCGGTTGAGGCCGGCCGCGAACGTGAGCGCCCCGGCGGTGAGCCAGCGGCGGGTGATGACGGCGTGACAGGCCCAGACGGCGAGGGCCACGTAGAGCGAGTCGGAGTAGACCGCCCATTCCACGCCCGAGCCCGGCCAGACGGCCCACAGCCCGGCCGCCGCGAACCCGGCCCGCCGGCCGCCGAACCGCTCGGCGACGGCGTACACGCCGAGGGCGGCGGCGAAGGAGGCGAGGATCGAGACCAGCATCCCGGCGCCGTACGAGCCCAGACCGGTGACCGCCGAGGTCATCCGGATCAGGGCCGGGTACAGCGGGAAGAACGCCGCCGAGTTCCCCTCCAGCGTGATCAGGCCGGTGGCCCCCGGGACCGGGACCAGCTTCGGGTCGTAGCCGTGCAGCGCGATCTGCTGGTACCACCAGCCGTCCCAGGTGGCCAGCACGTCCCAGGCGTGGGCGCCGCCGCCGAACCGGGGGTGCCTGGTGCGGTAGTCCCCGGTGGCGGACAGCAGGTACATGAAGGAGCAGAAACCGGCCAGCTTCAGCGCGCCGAACAGGGCGAGGACCGGCCCGTGCCGGCGGGCGGCGGCCCGGAGCCGGGTGCCGGGCGCGGTCGGGGCCGCCGCTGCCGCCGTCCCGGGCAGGGTCGCGGTCACCGGGTCACCGGCCCGGGACGGCGGCGGCCCAGGGTGCGCCGCATCCGGACGATCCCCCGCAGGTCGGCCAGCGCGGTGGCGAGCAGGTCGACGCTGCTGTCGGGGTCGTCGACCCAGTCCACCGGAACCTCGTGGATCCTCAGTCCCGCCCGTTCGGCGAGCACCAGCAGTTCGGTGTCGAAGAACCACTCCCCGTCCCGCACCAGCGGCAGCAGCCGCTCGGCGGTCTCCCGCCGGATCGCCTTGAACCCGCACTGGGCGTCGGAGAACCCGACCGCGAGCGTGCAGCGCAGCAGCGCGTTGTAGCAGCGGGATATGACCTCGCGCTTGGCGCCGCGCACCACCTGGGCTCCCGGGGCGAGCCGGGTGCCGATGGCCACGTCGGAGTGGCCGGAGATCAGCGGGGCGACCAGCGGCAGCAGCGCGGCGAGCCCGGTGGACAGGTCCACGTCGAGATAGGCGAGCACGGGCGCCCGGGAACCCGACCAGGCTGCCCGCAGCGCCCGCCCGCGGCCCTTCTCGGGCAGCCGCAGCGAGGTCACCTCACGGAGTTCGCCGGCGAGCAGGGCTGCGATGGCCGGGGTGCGGTCGGTGCTCGCGTTGTCGGCGATGGTGATCCGGAACGCGTAAGGGAAGGTGTCCCGCAGATGTGTGTGCAGCCGACGGACGTTCGGCTCCAGGTCCTTCTCCTCGTTGAACACCGGAACGGTCACGTCCAGCACGGGCTCGTCGGGATCCGTCGGCAGGAACGCGCGCCGGGACGCCGGGGTCGCCGCCGGCGGCCGGCTCGGTCGTATGTGTGTCACGTCATTCCCTGGGGGTCAGGTGTGTCGGGCGTGCCGGGGGCACGCGGGGGCGGAAGGCGGAGCGGGGGCTAGCCGGCCGGGCCGGCCGTCGAGGAGGGCGGGGCCGTCGTCGTGGCGGGTGCGTGCGCCGGTGTCGTGGCCGGCGGGGTGGTGCTGCCGGCCCGGGAGTCGGCCGTGGCCGTCGGCGGCTCGTGCGTGGCGGTGGCCGTGCTCTCGCCGGGGCCCGGTCCGGCCGTGGCCGTGGGGGTGCTCGACGGCGTGGGCGGGACCGTCGTCGGGAACGACGTGGACGGCGGCGCGCCCGGCGACCGGGACGGCGGCTGCGGCGGTGACGGCGACTGGGACGATGACGGGGTCGTGGTCGGGCCGGGTGCCGGGCTGGTCAGGGGCTGGGGGCGCGGTGCGCTGGGCCGGTCGTCGGTGTGGCCGTGCGGCCACAGCAGCAGCCCCAGCCCGAGGCCGGCCACGGCCAGCGCGGAGCCGGCGGCCCGGCGCGCCGTGCGCACCCGGTGCCGGGCGCGCACGCCGGCGCGGAGCGCCTCCCGGTGCCGGGCCTCGAACCGGGCCGGCTGCCGGGCCTGGTGCATTAGCTGTGCGAGCTGCCGCTCGAAGCGATCCCCGCGGTCCGTGCCGTCCATGCGGTCCGTCCCGTCCGAGCCGTCGAAGGGTCTGGAGCCGTCGAAACCGTCGAAACCGTCCGAGCCGTCCATGCCGTTCCTGCGGTCCATGTGGTCCATGGGTCCTCTCTCACCCCACCGGCTCGATGACGTCGGCCAGGAGCCGGCGCAGCCGGGCCACCCCGCGCGCGGCATGGGACCGGGCGGTGCCCACCGGGCAGCCCAGGGTCTCCGCCACCTGCCGGTCGGGCAGGTCCTGGTAGTAGCGCAGCACCACCGCGGCCCGCTGCCGAGGCGTCAGCTCGGCGAGCGCCGCCTCCAGGCGCGAGCGCTCGGCCACGGTCGCCGACACGTCGCCGGACGCCGCCACCTCGGGCAGCTCCTCCACGGGCCGCTCGCCCCACCAGCGGCGGCGCGCCGACCGGGCCGCGGCCCGCGCCAGCACCTTGCGCACATACGCCTCCGGCGCCTCGTCGGCGACCTTCGGCCAGACGAACCAGAGCTTGACCAAGGACTCCTGCAACAGGTCCTCGGCGCGGTACCGGTCCCCTCCGGTGAGCAGACGGGCGAGATGGAACAACACCGACCAGCGGGCCGCCACGAACGCGTCGTACTCACCGGCCCTGGTCTGCTCCATCTCCACGGTCCCCGTTCTCGCCGGCTGTCCACACCAGGAGAAAGGCCCTGGACCCCCGCCCGCGCTGCACCCGGCGAGCGTGATCCGCGTCACGCACAGCCGGTGCACAGGCTCCGGGGAGTCTCTCGCACCGCCGTCCGGGCAGATTCAGGCGACCCGCAGCAGCAGCACCGCCCGCGCCGGCACCGTGATCTCCGCCCCCGCCGGGTGGACCGTGTCCGGCGCCTCGGCCTGTTCCTCCCGCGAGGTGTCCACGACCACCTCGTACCGCTCGGCCCACGGCGGCCCGGGCAGCAGGAAGCCCGTCGGCCGGTCCCCGGCGTGCAGCACCGCGAGGAAGCTGTCGTCCACCACCGGCGCGCCCCGCTCGTCCCGGCCCGGGATGTCCCGCCCGGAGAGGTACATGCCGAGCGTGGCCGCGGGAGCGTACCAGTCGCCCTCGGTCATCTCCGCGCCCCGCGCGGTGAACCAGGCCAGGTCCCGCAGCCCGTCCGCGGTCTGGGCCCGGCCGGAGAAGAAGGCGCGCCGGCGCAGCACCGGGTGCCGGTGGCGCAGCGCGATCAGCCGGGAGGTCAGGTCGTACAGCGCCCGCCAGCCGGGATCCTCCAGCAGCGACCAGTCCAGCCAGCTCATGTCGTTGTCCTGGCAGTAGGCGTTGTTGTTGCCGCGCTGGGTGCGGCCCAGTTCGTCGCCGGCCACCAGCATGGGCACGCCGGTGGACAGCAGCAGGGTGGTGAGGAGGTTGCGCAGTTGCCGGCGCCGCAGCGTCGCCACCCGTTCGTCGTCCGTCGCGCCCTCGGTCCCGCAGTTCCAGGAGCGGTTGTCGTCCGTGCCGTCCCGGTTGTCCTCGCCGTTGGCCTCGTTGTGCTTGGTCTCGTACGACACCAGGTCGCGCAGGGTGAAACCGTCGTGCGCGGTGACGAAGTTGACCGAGGCGTACGGGCGCCGGCCGCCCCAGGCGTACAGGTCGCTGGAGCCGGAGAGGCGGTAGCCCATCTCGCGCACGTCCGGCAGGGCGTGCCGCCAGAAGTCCCGGACCGCGTCGCGGTAGCGGTCGTTCCACTCGGTCCACAGGGGCGGGAAGGCGCCCACCTGGTAGCCGCCGGAGCCGATGTCCCACGGTTCGGCGATCAGCTTCACCCGGCGCAGCACCGGGTCCTGGGCGATGACCGCCAGGAACGGCGAGAGCATGTCGACGTCGTGCATCGAGCGGGCCAGCGCCGCCGCGAGGTCGAAGCGGAAGCCGTCCACGCCCATCTCGGTCACCCAGTAGCGCAGCGAGTCGGTGATCAGGCGCAGCACCTGGGGCTGGACGACGTGCAGGGTGTTGCCGCAGCCGGTGTAGTCGGCGTACCGGCGGGCGTCGTCCTGGAGCCGGTAGTAGCCGCGGTTGTCGATGCCCTTCAGGGACAGCGTCGGCCCCAGTTCGCCCGCCTCCGCCGTGTGGTTGTAGACCACGTCGAGGATGACCTCGATGCCGGCCGCGTGCAGCGCGCGCACCATCCGCTTGAACTCGCCGACCTGCGCTCCCGTCGTACCGGAGGCCGCGTAGGCCGCGTGCGGGGCGAAGTAGCCGATCGAGTTGTAACCCCAGTAGTTCCGCAGGCCCCGGCGCAGCAGGTGGTCCTCGTGCGCGAACTGGTGGACGGGGAGCAGCTCGACGGCCGTGACGCCGAGGCGGACCAGGTGCCCGACCGCGGCCGGATGCGCCAGCCCGGCGTACGTGCCGCGCAGTTCCTCGGGGATGTCCGGGTGCAGCCGGGTGAAACCGCGCACGTGCAGCTCGTAGATGACCGAGTCCGCCCACGGTGTCTTCGGGCGGTGGTCGTCGGACCAGTCGTCGTCGTCGTGGACGACGACGCCCTTCGGGACGTACGGCGCCGAGTCCCGCTCGTCGCGCACGGTGTCCGCGACCTGCTGCTCCGGCCAGTCCCGGACGTGCCCGTACACCTGCGGCGGCAGGCCGAACTCGCCGTCCACCGCCCGCGCGTACGGGTCCAGCAGCAGCTTCGCCGGGTTCCAGCGGGCGCCGGTCCACGGGTCCCAGCGGCCGTCCACCCGGTAGCCGTACCGCTGCCCGGGCAGCACACCGGGCACGAAGCCGTGCCATATCTCGTGCGTCAGTTCGGTCAGCGGGAGCCGCGTCTCCCGGCCGCCCTCGTCGAACAGGCACAGCCGCACCGCCTCGGCCCCGGCCGCCCACAGGGCGAAGTTGGTGCCGGCGGCCCCGTCCGGACCGACCCGGAACCGGGCCCCCAGCGGGGTCGGCGCCCCTGGCCACACGGCCGGGACGGGTGGTACGGCACGCCGGGTGCCGCTCACCGCCGCCGGTTGCCCGCTCCCGGCCGGATCCCCGGCCGGTGCCCGCTGCTCGGCTGCGCTCGTCACAGTCGGCCCCTCTTCCCAGTGGCTCCGGCCGGGTCGGGGGTGCCCCCGTCCCGGGGGAGGCACCCCCACGTGTCGTCCTTCCCTCTGTTCTGCCCAGCGCGTGGCTCGCACTCACGTTTCCCCGGGGCGGGCCCCGTCGTTGGGAGTCGTGTGAGGCACGTACAACGACGCGCACGGCGCGTGGGGGCCGCGCTGGCCGCCGTACTGACATGGGCGGGGCTGCTGACGGGCTGCTCCTCGGACGGCTCCGGGCCGCTGGGCATGGGCGGGGGCCCGGGCAGACCCCCGGCCGCCGAGGACGTCATCCGGGTCACCCCCGGCGACGGCGGCAAGGCCGTGCGCCCCGGGGAGCGGCTGCGGGTGCGGGTGCCCGGCGGACGCCTGGAGAAGGTGACGGCGGTCAGGGAGCAGGACGCGCAGACCTCGCCGGTCCCGGGGCGCATCAGCGACGACGGGCTGACCTGGCGGCCCGACGAGGACCGGCTGGCGCTCGCCGCCCGGTACACCGTGGACGCGGTCGCGCTGGACTCCCACGGCCGCCGTGCCGCCCGGCACACCACCTTCACCACCTACGTCCCCGACGAGCGGTTCATCGGCTACGTCACCCCCGAGAACCGCGCCACCGTGGGCACCGGCATGATCGTCTCCCTGTCCTTCAGCCGGGACATCGCCGACCGGGCCGCCGTCGAACGCGCCGTCCGCGTCAGCGCCCGGCCCCCGGCCGAGATCCGGCCGCACTGGTTCGGCAGAAGCCGCCTGGACTTCCGTCCCGAGCGCTACTGGAAGCCCGGCACCGAGGTCACCGTCGACCTGGACCTGCGGGACGTGCAGGGCTCGCCCGGCGTCTACGGGCTCCAGGACCGGACGTTCGCCTTCACCGTCGGCCGCAGCCAGGTCTCCCTGGTCGACGCCGCGAAGCACACCATGGACGTACGGCGCGACGGACAGCTCCTCGCCACCGTGCCCATCACCGCGGGCGCCCCCAAACACCCGACGTACAACGGGAAGATGGTGGTGATGGACATGCTGGAGGTCACCCGCATGAACAGCCGCACGGTCGGCTTCGGCGGCGAGTACGACATCCCGGACGTCCCGCACGCCATGAAGCTCACCGATTCCGGCACCTTCCTGCACGGCAACTACTGGGCCACCCAGGCCCCTGGAGAGGCCAACGTCAGCCATGGCTGCGTGGGCCTGGTGGACGTCAAGGGCGGCAGCTCGGACACCCCCGCCGGCTGGTTCTTCGACCGCAGTCTCGTCGGAGACGTCATCGAGGTCGTGCACAGCAAGGACCGGACGGTCGCACCCGACAACGGCCTCGGCGGCTGGAACATGGGCTGGAAGGAGTGGAAGGCGGGCAGCGCGGTGAAGTAACGGGGTGAGGGGCGGGGCCGCGGCGGGGTGCCGGGCGCGACTTGCGACGGAACGGTGACATCTGCCTGACACCCCGCTCAAAACCAGGCGGTTAATATGCGCGCACCGATGTGGTGGGGAGCGGGCCTGAGCAGGTCCGGCGAGGGGAGAACAAGGTGGACGTGCGGCCTGTGGCGGGGGCGTCGGCTCGGGGGCGGCGGGGCCGCGGGGGACTGGCGCTCATAGCCGGCGCCCTGGTGCTGTCGCTCGCCGCGTGCGGCGGAGGCGGGGACTCCGGTTCCGGGAACGGAAAGGGCAAGGGCCGGGGCGGCGGACAGGGCGAGCAGTCCACGGCCGCCGTCAGCATCGCCCCCCGGTCCGGTGCCACCGATGTCGACACCAGCGGCGCGCTCCGGGTGGGCGTCACGAAGGGCAGACTGACGCGGGTCACCGTCAAGGACGCCAAGGGCGGTGAGATAGCCGGGGCCATCACCGCGGGCGGCGCCTCCTGGACCCCGTCGACCCATCTGGCCGCGGCCACCAAGTACACGGTGCACGCGGTCGCCAAGGACTCCGAGGGCCGCGAGGCCGCCGAGGACACCACCTTCACCACGCTCACGCCGAAGAACACCTTCGTCGGCTACTTCACCCCCGAGGACGGCTCCACCGTCGGCGTCGGCATGCCGTTCTCCATACGTTTCACCCGGGGCATCACCCGGGCCGCCGCGGTCGAGAAGGCCATCCGGATAAGGACCGAACCGGCCGTCGACGTCGAGGGCCACTGGTTCGGCAACGACCGCCTGGACTTCCGCCCGGAGACGTACTGGAAGTCCGGCACGAAGGTCACCGTCGACCTAGACCTGGACGGCGTCGAGGGCCGCGACGGCGTCTACGGCAAGCAGCGCAAGACCGTGCGGTTCACCGTCGGCCGCGACCAGGTCTCCGTCGTGGACGCCAAGAAGCACACGATGCGGGTCACCCGGGACGGCAGGACCGTCAGGACCCTCCCCGTCACCACCGGCAAGGCCGGGTACGAGACCTGGAACGGCCAGATGGTCATGAGCGAGAAGCTCGCCGTGACCCGCATGAACGGCGAGACCGTCGGCTACGGCGGCGAGTACGACATCAAGGACGTCCCGCACGCCATCCGCCTCACCACCTCCGGCACCTTCATCCACGGCAACTACTGGGGCGGCGGCGCCTTCGGCCACTACAACGCCAGCCACGGCTGCGTGGGTCTGCGCGACGTCCGCGGCGGCTACGACGGCTCCGCCCCGGCGGCCTGGTTCTTCGACCACTCGATCGTCGGTGACGTGGTGGTCGTGAAGAACTCCCACGACCGCACGGTGGACCCGGCCAACGGCCTGAACGGCTGGAACATGTCCTGGGCCGACTGGAAGAAGTGAGCCCGACCGCCCGACGGGCCCGGTGCTGTGACCTACGGCACCGGGCCGTCCGGCGTTAGTCGCCGTTAACCTGCCTGCATGACCGTCTCTCTCGAAGTCGCCGAAGGCGTCGGCACGCTGCGCCTGGACCGGCCGCCGATGAACGCGCTGGACATCGCCACCCAGGACCGGCTGAAGGAACTCGCCGAGGAGGCCACGCGCCGCGACGACGTGCGCGCCGTGGTGATCTACGGCGGCGAGCGGGTGTTCGCGGCGGGCGCGGACATCAAGGAGATGCAGAACATGGACCACGCGGGGATGGTCCTGCGGGCCCGCGCCCTCCAGGACTCCTTCACCGCCGTGGCCCGCATCCCCAAGCCCGTCGTCGCCGCCGTCACCGGCTACGCGCTCGGCGGCGGCTGCGAACTGGCCCTGTGCGCCGACTACCGCATCGCCGCCGACAACGCCAAGCTCGGCCAGCCCGAGATCCTGCTCGGCCTGATCCCGGGCGCCGGCGGCACCCAGCGGCTGGCCCGGCTGGTCGGTCCCTCCCGGGCCAAGGACCTGATCTTCACGGGCCGTCAGGTCAGGGCCGAGGAAGCCCTCGCGATCGGCCTGGTGGACCGGGTCGTGCCGGCCGCGGAGGTGTACGAGCAGGCGCACGCCTGGGCCGCCGGGCTCGCCAAGGGCCCGGCGATCGCGCTGCGCGCCGCCAAGGAGTCCGTCGACACCGGCCTGGAGACCGACATCGACACCGGGCTCGCCGTCGAACGGAACTGGTTCGCGGGGCTGTTCGCCACGGAGGACCGCGAGCGGGGCATGCGCAGTTTCGTGGAGGAGGGGCCGGGCAAGGCCAAGTTCCGTTAGACGTCAGCGGCCTGGACGGCCGCGTAACTCCCGCGAGTGACATGGCAGTTGGCGGGTCGTCCGATTCGGGTCCCTCGATGGGGCGGTTTATGGGAGCCTTAAGGCAACCTTAAGTCTGTCGCGTCGAGGGAGCCCGACGATTGCCCGGTTGCGAGCCGTCGCCGCAGGTCGGACAGGCTGTGCCGGATGCTGTCATGCCGACGGCATATGCCGGTCGCATGGGGTGGAACGGGGGCGTGCGGGGGGCGTATTCCTCCGGAACGGCCCCGAAGGGGACGCCGGACGGCCATCATGGGGACATGGCGGGGCTGGAGGGCATCGGGCAGCCGCGGGGACAAGGCCGTGCAGCCGCGGCACGCTGGTCGCCCGCGGTCGAGGACGAACAGGCGCTCAAGGCGCTCGAACTGTTCGGAAACCCCACGGAGGCGGAGGTGCCGCTGCCGTCCCGCCCCGAATCCGCGGCCACCGCCCGCCGCCTCACCCAGGTCGTCGTCCTGCGCACCTGGCGACTCACCCCCAAGCTGGCCGAGGACGCCGTCCTGCTCGTCTCCGAACTCGTCGGCAACGCCGTACGGCACACCGGCGCCCGCGTCTTCGGCCTGCGGATGCGCCGCCGCCCCGGCTGGGTCCGGGTGGAGGTCCGCGACCCCTCACGCGGGCTGCCCTGTCTGATGCCGGTCCAGGAACTGGACGTCAGCGGACGCGGCCTGTTCCTCGTGGACAAGCTCTCCGACCGCTGGGGCGTCGACCTGCTGCCGCGCGGCAAGACGACCTGGTTCGAGATGCGGGTCACCGACCTCTGACGCCCCTCCCGGCGTAGCGACCCGAAACCGCCCCCCCGGTCGGGCTAATCGGCGGTTTTTCCACCCATCACGCCTTAAATGGTGCGAGTGACCACCACCAACCGACGCGAAGTGCTGCGCGCGGGCGCGGGGCTCGTCGCCGGCGGCGCGTTCGCCGCCGGTTGCGGCACCGGCCGGGCCGCCCGCCCCCCGCCCCGGCCTCCACCTCCCCGGCCTCCACCTCCCCGACGTCCGCCGCCCCGGCCGCGCGTCCCGCGACGGCCCCCGCCCCCCGCGCCTACCCCGGCCTGCCCGCCCAGATCACCCACGGCCCGCGCACCCGCCCCCAGGTGGCCCTCACCTTCCACGGCCAGGGCGACCCCGCCCTCGCCCACACCCTGTTCACCGGGGCCGAGCGGCACGGCGCCCGGCTCACCGTGCTCGCCGTCGGCGCCTGGCTGGACGAACACCCGGACGTCGCCCGCCGTATCCTCGACGGGGGCCACGACCTCGGCAACCACACCCAGCGGCACATCTCCGTCAACGCGATGACCGAGGCCGGCGCCCGCCGGGAGATCACCGACTGCGCCGAGCGGCTGCGGCGGCTCACCGGATCCATCGGCACCTGGTTCCGCCCCTCCCGCGCCCCCACCGCCTCCCCGCTCGTCACCCGGCTGGCCCAGGCCGCGGGCTACCCCCACGTGCTGTCGTACGACGTCGACTCGCTCGACTACACCCGCCCGGGCGCCGCCGCCGTCACCCGCACGGTCCTCGACACCGTACGGAACGGCTCGGTGGTGAGCCTGCACCTCGGATATCCGGACACGGTCGCCGCCCTCCCCGACCTCCTGACCGAACTCGGCCGTCGCGGACTGCGCGCGGTCACCACCACGGAGCTGCTGAGCTGATGCGAACCACGAAAGCCGCCCGCCTGCTGGCCGCCGGTGCCGCCGTCATCGTCCTGACCCTGCTGTCCGCGTGCGACGGCGGGACCGGGTCCCACGCGAGCGAGTCCCCCGCCAGCAAGGCCCCGGTCCAGCCGGAGGTGCGCAGACAGCCCCGGGTGAACGTGCTGCCCGGGATGCCGCCGGTGGAGGACCCGGCCGACCTGTACGCCGCCGACCGGCCCGGCCGGCTCTCGCCCGCGGTCCGGGGCTTCCCCTCCCGCGTGTACGTCCCCAACACCAACTCCGACACCGTCAGCGTCATCGACCCCGTGACCTACCGGGTCGTCGACACCATCCCGGTCGGCCGCCAGCCCCAGCACGTCGTACCGTCCTGGGACCTGAAGACCCTCTGGGTCAACAACGACCTCGGCAACAGCCTCACCCCCATCGACCCCAGGACCGGCAAGGCCGGCGAACCGGTCGACGTGCACGACCCGTACAACCTGTACTTCACGCCCGACGGGAAGTACGCGGTGGTCATGGCCTCCATGGACCGCCGGCTGGTCTTCCGCGACGCGCACACCATGAAGGTCGTCAAGTCCGTCCCGGTAAGCTGCTACGGCGTCAACCACGCCGACTTCTCCGCCGACGGCCGCTACTTCATCGTCTCCTGCGAGTTCAGCGGCGAACTGCTCAAGGTCGACACCGCCCGGATGAAGGTCGTGGCCCAGCGGAAACTGCCGTTCCACGGCGCGATGCCGCAGGATGTGAAGATCTCCCCGGACGGCAAGCTGTTCTACATCGCCGACATGATGGCCAACGGCCTGTGGATCCTCGACGGCGACACGTTCGCCCGGCCCCGCTTCCTCGCCACCGGCAAGGGCGCCCACGGCCTCTACGTCAGCCGGGACTCGCGGGAGATGTACGTCTCCAACCGCGGCGAGGGCACCATCTCGGTCTTCGACTTCACCCGGAACCGCCTCACCAGGAAGTGGGACCTACCCGGCGGCGGCAGCCCCGACATGGGCGGCGTCTCCGCCGACGGCAAGGTCCTGTGGCTGTCCGGCCGCTACAACGCCGAGGTCTACGCCATCGACACCCGCACCGGCACCCAACTGGCCCGCATCAAGGTCGGCAGCGGCCCCCACGGCCTCGCCGTCTACCCCCAGCCGGGCCGCTACTCCCTCGGCCACACCGGCATCTTCCGCTGACGCCCGCTCAGCCGCCCGGGGCGAGCAGCAGCGCCTCCGCACCCACCGGGCGGTAACCGGCCGCCAGGAACGCCCGCAGGCTGCGGGCGTTCCCCGGGGTCACCTGCGCCCACAGCGGTTCCGTGACCAGATGCCGGGCGGCGGTCACCAGCAGCCGGCCCAGACCAGGCCGGCGGGCGTCCTCGGCCACCTCGACCGACACCTCGAGCCGTCCGGCGACCCCGCGCCCCACGACCAGCACCCCGCCCTCGGCGGCCCAGGCACGCACCTCGTCCCGGCGCTCCCGCGCGTACCGGATCCGGGGATGGCCGGCGTCCTCGATCTCCCGCAGCGCGAGCGGTGGTCCACCCGGCAGCGGGGAGCCCACCAGCAACGCGTCGACCGTCTCGGCCCGCCGCCCCGTCCGGTCCATGAGGGCGGCCAGGAAGCGCGGATGCATCGGCGCCGCCAGCGGATCGCACTCCACGGCGCACAGCGTCCGCGCCACCCACGCCGGGTCCTCGTCCGTGAAGACGACCGCGTGCGCGGTGAACGACAGCACCCCCGCGTCCCGCGGTGACGCCTGCGGCAGGACCGTCGTACCGCCGTCGGGCGGCGGGAAGACACCCGCCGCCGCCGCACCGAGAACGTCCCGCAAGGTCTCCAAGGCCACCCCTCCGGTCTTCGCCCGCCGTACGACCAGACTCGCAGACGCCGACGACGGCGCCGACGCCCGGGTGGCCGCCGCACTCACCGTTCCCGGGGGCCGTTAATCTGACCAGCGACAGAACGCCGGTACGGCATGTGACACACGAACAAAAAAAGGGGCGGATCGGTGGCGGACATCGAGGAAGCACGCAAGCAGTTCCAGCGGATCGACGTGGACGGTGACGGTTTCATCACCGCGGCGGAGTTCAAGTCCGCCCTGGCCCAGCAGGGTGACTGGAACGTCACCGAGACGGTGGCGGAGGCCATCATCCGCACCCGTGACCTCAACGGCGACAAGGTGCTGTCGTTCGACGAGTTCTGGGCCTACCTGAGCAAGTGACGACGGCAGGGGGTGCCCGTCCCGCGGGGACCGGCACCCCCCGCGCCGTCCGCGCGCCCCGGCGGCCGGTTCAGCCACCGCCCGCGCGGTACCGGCCCGGCGCCACCCCGTAGTCAGATGTGTCAGCGGCGGCTCCCCGACCGACGCCGTGAACCGGCGGGCGAACGCCGCGCGGGACAGCCCGCCGGCGGCGCCGGGTTCCGCCACCGTCCAGGGGCGCGCCGGATCCCCGTGGCTCGCGCGCAGGGCCGCCGCGACCGCCGGACCGGCCAGCGCCGCCGCCCATCCCCGGCCCCGCCCGACCGCGTGCTCGTCGCGTCGGTGCCCGGCCGGTGGTCCACGCGATCGGCGGGCCGCACTTCCGGGAGCTGGGCGTGGCGGCGGCCGACGACGCCAGGGTGACCGGTCACGGCTGGCTGTCCGAGCGCACCACGGAACTCGCGCGGAACTGGCCGCTGACGGTGCACGGCTACAACGACCTCACCCTCACCGGCAGCGCGGACGGCCGTCGCCGTGCCGCCCACTACCTGTGGTCCGGGCTGACCGGCGGCACCCTGCGCCCGGTGATCGCCGAGGTCCACGACGGCCTGGAGCGGGTCGGGCGACGCGCACCGTCAGATGGAGGCCGGCCGGCACACGGGCAGGATCGTCGTACGTCCATGAGCGTTCACCCGGTCGCCGCGGCGACGGAATAGCCCGCCGCCCCGCGCGGTTGTCGGGACACAGAACCCATGCACATGCATCGACAACCCCGGAAGGGCGTGTCATGAAGATCGGCATCATCGGCGCGGGCAACATCGGCGGCAACCTCACCCGGCGGCTCACCGCCCTCGGCCACGACGTCTCCGTGGCCAACTCCCGCGGCCCCGAGACGCTCGGCGACCTGGCGGCGGAGACCGGCGCGACCGCGGTCCGGGCCGAGGAGGCGGCCGTGGGCGCCCAGGTCGTCGTCGTCACCGTCCCGCTGAAGGCGGTCCCGGACCTTCCCGCCGGCCTGCTGGACGGCGCGGCCGAGGGCGTCGCGGTGATCGACACCGGCAACTACTACCCGCAGCAGCGCGACGGCCGGATCGCCGCCGTCGAGGACGAGGGTCTGACCGAGAGCCGCTGGACCGAGCGGCACCTCGGCCACCCGGTGATCAAGGCCTTCAACGGCACCTACGCGCAGGACATCCTGGACCGCGGCCGGCCCGCCGGCGACCCCGAGCGCATGGCCCTCCCGGTCGCCGGCGACGACGAGGCGGCCAAGCGGACCGTCCGCGACCTGATCGGGGAGCTGGGCTTCGACACGGTCGACGCGGGCAGCATCGACGACTCCTGGCGCCAGCAGCCCGGCACCCCGGTCTACGGCCTGCGCGCCGGCACCGAGGCCGTGCGCAAGGCCCTGGCGGAGGCGTCCCCGGAGCGTCCGGCGGACTTCCGGGGCTGACGCCTCCGCACGGCCCTCAGGGCGTGGCCCACGCGCGCAGGTCGTCCTCCTGCGCGAACCGGGCCACGTCCTTGTCGTGCGGCTCGCTGGTGTACTGGTGGAACAGCCACCGGGCCTTGATGCGGGGCTTGCCGGCCGTGACGTAGTCGGCGATCCAGAGCCCGTCGCCCGCGTACGAGGTGGTGTCGACCGTCAGCCAGAAGTGGCGGTTGCAGTAGAGGACGACCCGGTTGTCCGGCCGCAGTTCCTTGAGCTCGCGCAGGAAGCGGTCCTTCTCCGCGTTGCTCGCGTGCGTGCCGTCGCCGGTGGTCTCCCAGTCGACGGCGAGGATGTCGCCCGGCCGGTCGGGGGTGTGCCCCAGGAAGTACTCGGCCTGGGCGGTGAGGTCGCCGGGCCACAGGAAGTGGTAGAAGCCGACGACCAGCCCGGCGTCACGGGCCCGCTTCTCTTGCGCGGACAGCCGGGGACTGACGTACGAACGGCCCTCCGTCGCCTTGACGAAGACGAAGGAGAGGCCGTCCGTGGCATAGGAGGAGGACTGGTAGGCGCTGACGTCGATGCCATGGAGCATGGGGGAGTTGTGCCCCCTGCGGCCGTGGCCGGAACCTCAGCCCCGGGTGGTCACCGAACTCAGCACGGCCGGTGACTTCGCCGACCAGTCCGAGGTGATCAGACTCGCGTGACGCTGGGCCAGCAGTGCGAGCCGCGCGGCGACTTCGGCGTCCGTCGGGTCGGTGGCGGAGATGGCCGGGGAGACGTTGTGGGCGTCCGTCGTGATCAGGATGTAGTGGTTCGCGGAGTAGAACGAGGTGTCGTAGCCGCTGTTGACGTAGGTGGCCGCGTCACCGTCGAAGAACACGAACCAGGGCCGGATCGAGGCGTCGTAGCGGCTGGTGCGCGGGTCGCCGCCCGCGGCGCCGAGCACGGCGGGGAAGGCCTGGGCCGCGGCGATGTTCCCGGCCGCGTACAGGTCGCGCAGGCGGTCGCCGTACTCCTCGTCCGTCCAGTAGTGGTCGAACGGATTGGACTGTTCCACCGTGCCCGGGATCAGTTCGAAGACGAACTTGCCCCGGAGGGCGTCGCGGGTGGGCCAGGCGTCGGCCTTCGCTGCGGCGTCCAGGGTGCCGTACGTTCCGCCCAGCAGGGCGGCGGGCTTGTAGACGCTGCCGCCGAGCTTCTGCGCGACGAGCGTGTCGAACTCGTCCGGGCCGAGGCCCGCGTTGTCGTCGAAGCCGGCCTTCAGCTCGACCTTGACGACGATCGGCGGGTGGTCGGGGTGCAGTTGGTTCCAGGCGGCCATGTTGTCCAGGCAGCCGCCGAGGTCCTGGTTGCGGCTCTTGCCGTACAGCTCGGCCGGTGTCTTCGCGGCCTCGCAGTTGTTGTCGTCGCCCAGCGGGTTGCTGTGGCTGACCCGCCAGCGGTGGCTGACGCTGTCCGCGTACACGTCCAGCTCCAGCAGCGAGGCGCCCGAGTCCAACGCCTGCGCGAAGTACGTGTACTTGGCCTTGTCGTACGCGTTGTGCGTGCCGACGGCCGTCGTCGCGGATAACTTGGGCGACGCCGCGTGGGCGTTGCCCGGCGCCATCACCAGCAGAGCGGCGGCTCCCAGCGGTGCCACCGCCCGTCTCACTCTGCGCATGTGTCAATACCCCTTCGCTGTCGCCTGGTCGGCGGCAGCGTAGGGGTATGCGGTTACTTCGGGGTAGCCCCCGGGAGAACGGCGGTCAGCACTCGATGATGTTCACCGCGAGCCCGCCGCGGGCCGTCTCCTTGTACTTGACGCTCATGTCCGCGCCGGTCTCCTTCATGGTCTTGATGACCTTGTCCAGGGACACCTTGTGGGAGCCGTCGCCGCGCATGGCCATCTTCGCGGCCGTGACCGCCTTCACCGCGGCCATGCCGTTGCGCTCGATGCAGGGGATCTGCACCAGGCCGCCGACCGGGTCGCAGGTCAGGCCCAGGTTGTGCTCCATGCCGATCTCGGCCGCGTTCTCCACCTGCTCGGGGGAGCCGCCGAGCACCTCGGCGAGGGCGCCGGCCGCCATGGAGCAGGCGGAGCCGACCTCGCCCTGGCAGCCGACCTCGGCGCCGGAGATGGAGGCGTTCTCCTTGAAGAGCATGCCGATCGCACCGGCCGCCAGCAGGAACCGCACGACCCCGTCCTCGTCGGCGCCGGGGACGAAGTTGATGTAGTAGTGCAGGACCGCGGGGATGATGCCGGCCGCGCCGTTGGTCGGGGCGGTGACGACCCGGCCGCCGGCCGCGTTCTCCTCGTTCACGGCCATCGCGTAGAGCGTGATCCACTCCATGGCGTGCGCCAGCGGGTCGCCCTCGGCGCGGAGCTGGCGGGCCGAGACGGCGGCGCGGCGGCGGACCTTCAGACCGCCCGGCAGGATGCCCTCGCGGGACATGCCGCGCTGCACGCACTCGCGCATCACCCGCCAGATCTCCAGCAGGCCGGCCCGGATCTCCTCCTCGGTGCGCCAGGCCCGCTCGTTCTCCAGCATCAGCGAGGAGATGGACAGGCCCGTCTCCTTCGTCAGCCGCAGCAGTTCGTCACCGGTGCGGAAGGGGTACTTCAGGACGGTGTCGTCGAGCACGATGCGGTCCGCGCCCACCGCGTCCTCGTCGACCACGAAGCCGCCGCCGACCGAGTAGTACGTCTTGGAGAGCACCTCGGCGCCGTCGGCGTCGTACGCCCGGACGGTCATGCCGTTGGCGTGGTACGGCAGCGCCTTGCGGCGGTGCAGGACCAGGTCGTCGTCGAAGGAGAACGGGATCTCGTGCTCGCCGAGGACGTTCAGCCGTCCCGCCCGCCTGATCGATTCCACCCGCTCGTCGGCCGTCTCCACGTCCACCGTGCGCGGTGAGTCGCCCTCCAGGCCGAGCAGCACCGCTTTCGGGGTGCCGTGGCCGTGCCCGGTCGCGCCGAGCGAGCCGTACAGCTCGCAGCGCAGGGCCGCGACGGAGCCGAGCAGCTCCTCGTTGCGCAGCCGGCGGGCGAACAGGCCCGCCGCCCGCATCGGGCCGACCGTGTGGGAGCTGGATGGGCCGATGCCGATCGAGAACAGGTCGAAGACCGAGATGGCCACGGATGACTCCTCAATGCGGGGGTGGTGCAAAAGGCGGTACAGGGTGCGGGCACCGCGCGCTCTGGTTCTTCCAGGTCCTTCCAGTGTGCGCGGTGCCCGGCGAAAGGTGACTTACTTGTTCAGTCCCGGGTACAGCGGGTGCTTGTCGGCCAGGGCCTTCACCCGGGCCTTGAGGGCCTCGGCGTCGTAGGACGGCTTCAGCGTCTCGGCGATCACGTCCGCGACCTCGGCGAAGTCCTCGGCCGTGAAGCCGCGGGTCGCGAGGGCCGGCGTACCGATCCGCAGGCCGGAGGTGACCATCGGCGGGCGCGGGTCGTCCGGGACGGCGTTGCGGTTGACCGTGATGCCGACCTCGTGGAGCCGGTCCTCGGCCTGCTGCCCGTCCAGCTCCGAGGCACGCAGGTCCACCAGGATCAGGTGCACGTCGGTGCCGCCGGACAGGACGTTCACGCCGGCCTCGCGGGCGTCCGCCGCCGTCAGCCGCTCGGCGAGGATGCGCGCACCCTCCACCGTACGGCGCTGGCGCTCCGCGAACTCCTGCGAGGCGGCGACCTTGAAGGAGACCGCCTTCGCCGCGATCACGTGCTCCAGGGGACCGCCCTGGAAGCCGGGGAAGACGGAGGAGTTCAGCTTCTTCGCGAAGTCCTTCTTCGCGAGGATGATGCCGCCGCGCGGGCCGCCGAGGGTCTTGTGGGTCGTGGAGGTGACCACGTCCGCGTACTCCACCGGGTTGGGGTGGAGGCCGGCGGCGACGAGGCCCGCGAAGTGCGCCATGTCGACCCACAGGTACGCCTCGACCTCGTCGGCGATCCGGCGGAACTCGGCGAAGTCGAGCTGACGCGGGTACGCCGACCAGCCGGCGATGATCACCTTCGGGCGGTGCTCCTTGGCCAGCCGCTCGACCTCGGCCATGTCGACCAGGCCGGTCTCCACGTCCACGTGGTACGCGACCACGTCGAACTGCTTGCCGGAGAAGTTCAGCCGCATCCCGTGGGTCAGGTGGCCACCGTGCGCCAGGTCCAGGCCGAGGATGGTGTCCCCGGGCCGGGCCAGGGCGAACAGGGCCGCCTGGTTCGCGGAGGCACCGGAGTGGGGCTGCACGTTGGCGTACTCGGCGCCGAACAGCTCCTTGACCCGGTCGATGGCGATCTGCTCGGCGACGTCGACGTGCTCGCAGCCGCCGTAGTAGCGGCGGCCCGGGTAGCCCTCGGCGTACTTGTTGGTCAGGACCGAGCCCTGGGCCTCCATCACCGCGAGCGGCGCGAAGTTCTCGGACGCGATCATCTCCAGCGTGGACTGCTGGCGGTTCAGCTCCGCGTCGACCGCGGCGGCGATCTCCGGGTCGAGCTCGTGCAGGGGCGTGTTCAGGACAGTCATGCGGCTACGACTCCTCAGCCGGCGGTGTGGGCGGCGTACTCGTCGGCGGAGAGCAGGTCGGCCGGCTCCTCCGTGACGCGTACCTTGAACAGCCAGCCGCCCTCGAAGGGGGCGGAGTTCACCAGCGAGGGGTCGTTGACGACGTCCTCGTTGATCTCGGTGATCTCACCGGAGACCGGCGAGTACAGGTCGGAGACCGACTTCGTCGACTCCAGTTCACCGCAGGTCTCGCCCGCCTCGACGGTGGTGCCGACCTCGGGGAGCTGGGCGTAGACCACATCGCCGAGCGCGTTGGCCGCGAACTCGGTGATGCCGACCGTCGCGACGCCGTCCTCGGCGGTCGACAGCCACTCGTGCTCCTTGCTGTACCGCAGCTGCTGGGGGTTGCTCATGGCCTGAATTCTCCTGTACGCGCGGGAGTGCTGATGAAGGGGGGACGATAGGAACTGCTCGTGAGCAGGGCGAATGTGCGCAGGGTCACGTCCGGCGGCGCGGGGCGTCCGCCGGGAGCGCCGCCGCGCCCAGTGTCTACTTCTGGCGCTTGTAGAACGGCAGCGCCACGACCTCGTACGGCTCGTGGGTGCCCCGGATGTCCACGCCGACGCCCTCGGTGCCCGGCGCCGCGTACGCCGCGTCGACGTACGCCATGGCGATCGGCTTGCCCAGGGTGGGGGAGGGGGCGCCGGAGGTGACCTCGCCGATCACCCGGCCGCCGGCGACGACGCCGAACCCGGCGCGCGGCACCCGGCGGCCCTCGGCGACCAGGCCGACGAGCACCCGGGGTGCTGTCGCCTCGGCCCGGGAGGCGGCCCCGGCGAGCGCCTCACGCCCGACGAAGTCCCCCTCCTTCTCGAACTTGACCACCCGGCCGAGCCCGGCGTCGAAGGGGGTGAGCGCGGTGGTCAGCTCGTGCCCGTACAGCGGCATGCCCGCCTCCAGGCGCAGGGTGTCCCGGCAGGACAGGCCGCACGGCACCAGGCCGACGCCCTCGCCGGCCTCGGTCAGCGCCTGCCACAGCCGCACGGCGTGCTCCGGCCGCACGAACAGCTCGAAGCCGTCCTCGCCGGTGTAGCCGGTGCGGGCGATCAGGGCGGGGACGCCGGCGACCGTGCCGGGCAGGCCGGCGTAGTACTTCAGCCCGTCCAGGTCGGCGTCGGTGAGCGACTTCAGGATCCCGGGGGACTGCGGACCCTGCACGGCGAGCAGCGCATAGGCGTCCCGGTCGTCGCGGACCTCGGCGTCGAAGCCGGCGGCCCGCTCGGTCAGCGCGTCCAGCACCACCTGGGCGTTGGAGGCGTTGGCCACGACCATGTACTCGGTCTCGGCCAGCCGGTAGACGATGAGGTCGTCCAGGATGCCGCCGTCGGCCCGGCAGATCATGGTGTAGCGGGCGCGGCCGACGCCGACGGACGCGATGTTGCCGACCAGGGCGAAGTCCAGGAGGGCGGCCGCCCCGGCGCCGGTCACGGTGATCTCGCCCATGTGGGAGAGGTCGAACAGGCCGGCCCGGGTGCGCACCGCGAGGTGCTCGTCGCGCTCGGAGCCGTAGCGCAGGGGCATGTCCCAGCCGGCGAAGTCGGTCATGGTCGCGCCGAGCGCGCGATGCACGGCGTCCAGCGCGGTGTGGCGGAGTTCGGTGCTGCTCATCGGTCGGTCGTCTCCCAGGGCATACGGACGGGGCGAGGAACGTTCCTCCCCATCTGTCATCGGAACCTGAGAGGTTCGCCACGACCGCCACGGGGACGATCAGGACTTGCACCTTGGGTGGGACCACTGGACACAGCGGCCCGCTTTTCAGATGTGCCTCGCCCGCGCGGTAACGGGGCCTGAGAGATTCAAGGGAGGGACTTGCTCCTTCGGCGCCCCAGACGGTCCGAGGGACCTGGGGACTCTCCCGCGCGGATTCAAACGGCCGGTATGCAGTTGGCGGGCACATCATCGCATGAGACCCCGGCTTCTGTAACCGACCTGTGGCACGACCCGCACCGAACCACCGACCGCCGGCCATTACCTTCTCTTTAACTTCGACGGGCAGGACATGACCGAGCCCACAGGGGAGGACGATCAGGGTGAACAGGACCACGGCGTACGGCACCGCCGCCGCCCCCGGCCTGGCGGTGCCGAAGCAGCCCTCCGCCCCCGCCACCGCCCGCGGGCACCACGCCGCGCGGCCCGTCCCGGTCGTCCGCGACCTGCGCGACCGGGCCGGCCGCGGCCCGCGCGCCCTCCTCTTCGGGCCGCGGGACGTGGTGGTGATCACCGGCCTGCCCGGCAGCGGCAAGTCCACGCTGATGCGGCGCGCGGCCGCCGGCCACCGCGTCGACTCCCAGGACGCCCGCGACCGCTTCGCGGCCCGTCTGCCCCGCCTCCTGCCGTACGCGCTCTACCGCCCCCTGGTCCGCCTCGCGCACTACGCGGGCCTGCACCGCGCGCTGCGCGCCGGCGGCGGCGTCGTCGTCCACGACTGCGGCACCCAGCCCTGGGTGCGCGGCTGGCTCGCCCGCGCGGCCCGCCGCCGCGGCGGCACCCTGCACCTGCTGATCCTCGACGTCGCCCCCGCCACCGCCCGCGAGGGCCAGCGCGAACGCGGCCGGGGCGTCTCCCGCTACGCCTTCCGCAGGCACCGCCGTACGGCCGCCCGGCTGCTGCGCGCGGTCGAGCGGGGCGAACTGCCCGCGGGCTGCGGCTCGGCGCTGCTGCTGGACCGGGCCGCCGCGGACACCCTGCACCGCGTGGACTTCGCCGCCCCGGATCCCCGCTGACGTGCCGCACGGATCCGTCGCGGAGCCGCGATGTCACAGCCACCCGCTAGCCTTCAACCTCACAGCAGTGGTTCCCAGCAGGCGGTAGGCAGATGGACTTCCCGGCGGACCTTCCCGCGGACTTCCCGGCACAGACACACCCCCACCCGCACGGCGGTTGGCCCGGCAACGAGCTGGAGGAGGTGCTCTCGGCCTCCCTCGGCGTCCCCGCGGCGGGCGGACGGATCATCGAGGTCCTCGGCCGCAGCTTCCTGTGGATACCGCTGCCGGCCGGCGGCGGCCCGGACAGCGGTCCGCTGGACCTGCCCACCCTCGACATCGAGGGTCAGGTGTACGTGCCGGTGTTCAGCTCCGAGGAGCAGTTCCGGCAGGCGGCCGGCTCCCACATGTCGTTCGCCGTCGCCCCCGCCGTGGAGTTCGCCCGGGGCCTGCCGCCGCAGGCGGGCCTGGCCGTGAACCCGGGCGGCGTGGTCGGCATCCCGCTGCCGCCCGAGGCCGTGGCCGAGCTGTGCCGGGTGGGCCGCACCCCGCTCGACGGCCCCGGCAGCGGCGGCCGGGTCCGCCTCTTCGAGCCCGACTGGCAGGACGACCCGGTCGACTTCCTCTCCGCCGCCTCCGCCGAGTTCGCGGACATCGGCGTGGTGGTGACCGCCCGCCGCTGCCTGGCCGCCGTCGAGACGGACGAACCGGTGATGTTCGTCGGCGTGGAACTCTCCCGGTGGGAGGGCGACCTGCGCACCCTGCCCCTGGAGGCCCTGGGCCGGGCCCTCGGCAGGGTTCCGGTGAAGTGGCCGGTCAACCTGGTCCTCATGGACGTCACCGACGACCCGGTGGCCGACTGGCTGAAGACGAACGTCCGCCCCTTCTACCGGTTCGGCCACTGACGGCCCGCCCGGCCCGGCTGTCCGCCCCCCGCGCACGGCCACGAGGCCCCGGGGCACCGGGCGCTTAAGCTGTCCCCCAACGCGGGGCACTCCACGAGAAGGGGCGGTAAGACAGGTGAGCGCGAGCCCGAGCGGCAGCGTCGAGCACATGTTGCGCCAGGTCACGCCTGGACGCTACGACGCCTACGAGGCCCTGCTGCGCGCCCTCGCCGCCCCCTCCTCCGGCCAGATCTGGATGTTCCTGTGGCGCGGCCAGGCCGGCTCCCCGGACGCCCAGTACGGCGACATGGAGGTCGACGGCCTCCACTACGCCCCCTGCGTCACCTCCGCCCAGGAGCTGTCCGCCAGTGGCTGGAACCGTTCCTACGAGGTGGTCGACGGCCTCGACGTGGCCCGCACCCTCTACCCCGACCACTACGGACTGTGGCTCAACCCGCACGCCCCGGGCGGCGGCGTCGGCATCCCCTGGCTCGACCTGCGCCGCATCGCCACCGGCCTGGACCGCCAGCCCGCCGGCCCCCTGAGCCTGTCGGAACCCGGCATCGAGATCCCGCAGTTCTACGCCCTGCTCGCGCAGAACGCGCACCGCACCCCCGCGCTGCGCTCGCTGCGCCGCGCCTGGGTGCAGCCCGCGCTCGGGGCGCCGTATCTCGCCCTCGGTCTGGACGTGTACGACACCTCCCCGGCGGCGGTCGACTCGGTGCGCGCGATGATGCAGCAGTCCGTCGGCGCGGTCCCGGAGGGACTGCCGGTCTCGACGGTCGCGATGACGGACGGCTACGACCCGGTGGTCATGTGGATGCGGGCCAACGCCCGGCCCTTCTACGACCGCGAGGCCCACGCCCCCGCACCGCCGTCCCGGTCCCCGCTCCAGGTCCCGCCGGCCGCCGGCTACGGCTACCCGCCCGCGCACGGCGCCTACTGAGCAACGGGCAGGCGTGGCGGAGGTTTTGAGCGGGGCCGCGGCATCCGCGTGAGCGACGGACTTCTGCGCGCGTAGACGCCGCCGGTACGCCCCGTTCCGGGCGAATTCGCCGTTCTGCCCCAACTGGCCCGCGTCCGAGGGCCGTTACCCACTGTTCGGATAACGGAATCCCCCGCACTGCATCACGGTTGCGCATACTTTCACCGCCAACTCTGGCGGGTGATCACAACGACGCTGAAGACTCGCGACTCAGACGCGAGGCCGAGGCCTCGTGCTCGATGGCAAGTCGACAAAGCCGCAATCCGCGGCAGGCGCAGGCCGGTCACCACCGGCGAGAGGGGTCGCTCACCGTGACCGCACCGATCGAGACCACCGGAGCGGCAGCCGAGGCACAGCCGGAGGCTGTGCTGGAGGGTGCCGGAAAGGGGCAGATCGAGGGTCGTTCCCTGGGCCAGATCGCCTGGACCCGGTTCAAGAAGGACAAGGTCGCCGTCGCGGGCGGCGTCATCGTGGTCCTGCTGATCCTCGTCGCGATCCTCTCGCGCCCCCTCCAGACCGTGTTCGGGCTCGACCCCAACGCCTTCCACCAGGACCTGATCACCCCGGACACCTCGCTGCCCAAGGGCAGTTGGGGCGGCATGAGCATGGATCACCCGCTCGGTGTGGACCCGAAGTTCGGCCGGGACATCGCCACCCGCGTCCTGGAGGGCTCCTGGGTGTCGCTGGTGGTCGCCTTCGGCGCCACCGTCCTGTCGAACGTGATCGGCGCGGTCCTCGGTGTCGTGGCGGGTTACTACGGCGGGCGGGTCGACTCGATCATCAGCCGGCTGATGGACACCTTCCTCGCCTTCCCCCTCCTGCTCTTCGCGATCGCCATCTCCGCCACCCTCCAGGGCGGCGCCTTCGGCCTCAACGGGCTGCCGCTCCACCTGAGCGTGCTCATCTTCGTCATCGGCTTCTTCAACTGGCCGTACCTGGGCCGGATCGTGCGCGGCCAGACCCTGGCCCTGCGGGAGCGCGAGTTCGTGGACGCCTCCCGCGGCATGGGCGCCAAGGCCCCGTACATCCTGTTCCGCGAGCTGATGCCCAACCTGGTCGGCCCGATCATCGTCTACTCGACGCTGCTGATCCCGACCAACATCCTCTTCGAGGCGTCCCTGAGCTTCCTCGGCGTCGGCATCCAGCCCCCGCAGGCGTCCTGGGGCGGCATGCTCCGTGAGGCGGTCACCTACTACCAGGTGGACCCCCAGTTCATGATCGTCCCCGGACTCGCCATCTTCGTCACCGTCCTCGCGTTCAACCTGCTCGGCGACGGTCTCCGCGATGCTCTCGACCCGCGCAGCCGCTGACGCCTGCTGCGAAGAGCCCGAAAATTTGTCAACAATGGAGGGGAAAGCGCCCATCATGCGAAGGTCAGCGCTGGCCGCGATCGCGGCCATCGGCTCCGTCAGCCTGCTTCTTGCGGGTTGCAGCAAGGCCGATGACAACAAGAACGAGAACGGCACCAAGTCGGCCGGGGCCAACGCCGCGACCAAGGGCGTCGTCAACGCGTCCGACAAGAAGGGCGGCACGCTCACCTACGAGCTGTCCGACGTGCCGGACTCCTTCGACCCCGGCAACACGTACTACGCGTACATGTACAACATCAGCCGGCTGTACGCCCGTCCGCTGATGACCTTCCAGCCGGGCGCCGGCGAGAAGGGCAACACCCTCGTCCCGGACCTCGCGGCCGGCAAGGGTGTGCCGAGCGACGGCGGCAAGACCTGGACGTACAAGCTGCGTGCGGGCCTGAAGTACGAGGACGGCTCGCCGATCACCTCGAAGGACGTCAAGTACGCCGTCGAGCGCTCCAACTTCGCGCGTGACGTGCTCTCCCTCGGCCCGAACTACTTCCAGCAGTTCCTGGCCGGCGGCGACAAGTACAAGGGCCCGTACAAGGACAAGGGCGCCAAGGGCCTGTCCTCCATCGTGACGCCGGACGACACGACGATCGTCTTCCACCTGAAGCAGGCCTTCCAGGAGTTCGACTACCTGGTCGCCGCCCCGCAGACGGCCCCGGTGCCGCAGGCGAAGGACACGGGCGTCGACTACATCAAGCACATCGTCTCCTCGGGCTCGTACAAGTTCCAGAGCTACCAGGACGGCCGGCAGGCCGTGCTGGTGCGCAACCCGAACTGGGACGCGAAGACGGACCCGCTGCGCAAGCAGCTTCCGGACAAGATCGTCGTCAAGCTGAAGGTCAACCCGGAGACGATCGACCAGGACGTCCTCGCGGGCGACGCGATCGACCTGGCCGGCACCGGTGTCCAGGCCTCCACCCAGGCCAAGGTCCTCACCGACGCCGACAAGAAGGCCAACACGGACAACACCTACGGTGGCCGTCTCGTGTACCTGGCGATCAACACCAAGGTCGCGCCGTTCGACAAGGTCGAGTGCCGCAAGGCCGTGCAGTACGCGATCGACAAGGTCTCGGTGCAGACCGCCGAGGGCGGCCCGATCCGGGGTGACGTCGCCTCCACCGTCCTGCCGCCGGACATCCCGGGCTACGAGAAGTCGGACGTCTACGCCAGCCAGGGCAACAAGGGCGACGCCGCCAAGGCCAAGCAGCAACTGAAGGCCTGCGGCAAGTCGTCGATCACGACCAACATCGCGGCCCGTTCCGACCGCCAGCCGGAGATCGACGCCGCCACGGCGATCATCGCCTCGCTGAAGAAGGTCGGCATCAACGCCTCCCTGAAGCAGTACCCGTCGGGCAAGTACTTCACCGACTACGTGGGTGTGCCGAAGTTCTCGGAGAAGCAGAACCTCGGTCTGATCATGATGCAGTGGGGTGCCGACTGGCCCTCCGGCTACGGCTTCCTCCAGCAGATCCTGAACGGCAAGGCGATCAGCCAGTCGGGTAACACCAACCTGTCGCAGTACGACGACAAGTCCGTCAACGAGCTGCTGGGCAAGGCGATCGGCACGCAGGACCTCAACGCGCGCAACAGCCTCTACACGCAGATCGACAAGAAGACCATGGACGACGCCGTCCTGGTCCCGCTGACCTACTTCAAGGTCCTGCTGGGCCGCCCGCAGAACTACACCAACCTGGTCTCCACGGCGGCCTTCAGCGGTCAGTACGACTACCTCAACATCGGCGTCGCGTCGAAGTAGCAGCCCCGGAAGGCAGGTGAAGGCATTGGTGCCCGCGGGCTTCGCGGCCCGCGGGCACCAGCGCCGGTCCCCGTGATCTCGTACATCCTCCGCCGGACGTTCGCGGCAGTGATCCTGCTGCTGGTCGTCTCCGCGGTCACCTTCGCCATCTTCTTCCTGCTGCCACGGCTCGTCGGCCAGACAGCGGACCAACTGGCGCAGCAGTACATCGGCAAGAGCCCGTCGCCGGCGGACATCGCCGCGGTCAAGCACAACCTCGGTCTGGACCAGCCTGTCTACGTCCAGTACTGGCACTTCATCAAGGGGATCGTGGCCGGCGCCACCTACGACCTCGGCCCCACCACGGTGCACTGCGACGCGCCCTGCTTCGGCTACTCCTTCAAGAACCACCAGGCGGTCTGGCCGGAGCTCACCTCACGCCTTCCGATCACCCTCTCGCTGGCCGCGGGTGCCGCCGTGCTGTGGCTGGTCTCCGGCGTGGTGGCCGGTGTCGTCTCCGCGCTGAAGCCGCGCTCGGTCCTGGACCGGGGCTTCATGGGCATCGCGCTCACCGGCGTCTCGCTGCCCATGTTCTTCACCGGCAACCTGGCGATCCTGCTGTTCGAGTACCAGTGGCCGATCTTCGGCAAGAGCTACGTCCCGTTCACCGACGACCCCTCGCAGTGGGCCAACACCCTGATTCCCGCGTGGTGTTCACTCGCGCTGCTGTACTCCGCCATCTACGCGCGGCTCACCCGCTCGGGCATGCTGGAGACGATGAACGAGGACTTCATCCGCACCGCCCGGGCCAAGGGCCTGCGTGAGCGCAACGTCGTCGTCCGGCACGGACTGCGCGCCGCGCTCACCCCGATCATCACGGTCTTCGGCATGGACATCGGCCTGCTGCTCGGCGGCGCCGTGATCACCGAGAGCGTCTTCTCGCTGCCCGGCATCGGCCAGTACGCGGTGCAGGGCATCACCGACAACGACCTGCCCAAGATCCTCGGCGTGACCCTGCTCGCCGCCTTCTTCGTCGTGATCGCAAATCTCCTGGTGGACGTGCTGTACGCCGCCGCCGACCCGCGGGTGAGGCTCTCGTGACCGAACTCTCCAAGACCGGCGCCGCCGTGGGCGAGCCCACGACCGCCGGCAAGGCGCCCGAAGCCTTCCTCGAGGTCCGCGACCTCAAGGTGCACTTCCCGACCGACGACGGCCTGGTCAAGTCCGTCGACGGGCTCAGCTTCTCGCTGGAGAAGGGCCGGACCCTCGCCATCGTGGGCGAGTCCGGCTCCGGCAAGTCGGTCACCTCGCTGGCCGTCATGGGCCTGCACCGGCTCGGCGCGCGCGGCAAGAACGTGCAGATGTCCGGCGAGATCTGGCTCGACGGCAAGGAACTGGTCTCCGCCGCCCCGGACGAGGTGCGCAAGCTCCGCGGCCGCCAGATGGCGATGATCTTCCAGGACCCGCTGTCCGCGATGCACCCGTACTACAGGGTCGGCGACCAGATCGTCGAGGCCTACCGGGTGCACCACGACGTCAGCAAGAAGGTCGCCCGCAAGCGCGCGATCGAGATGCTCGACCGGGTCGGCATCCCCGAGCCCGCCAAGCGCGTCGACGGCTACCCGCACGAGTTCTCCGGCGGTATGCGCCAGCGCGCCATGATCGCCATGGCGCTGGTGAACAACCCCGAGCTGCTCATCGCGGACGAGCCGACCACCGCCCTCGACGTGACCGTCCAGGCGCAGATCCTCGACCTGATCCGCGACCTCCAGAAGGAGTTCGGCTCCGCGGTCATCATGATCACCCACGACCTGGGTGTGGTCGCCGAGATCGCCGACGACGTCCTCGTGATGTACGGCGGCCGGTGCATCGAGCGCGGTCCGGCCGACGAGGTCTTCGAGCAGCCGCAGCACCCCTACACCTGGGGTCTGCTCGGCTCGATGCCCCGCATCGACCGCGAGACCTCCGAACGGCTCATCCCGGTCAAGGGCCAGCCGCCGAGCCTCATCAACATCCCCTCGGGCTGCGCCTTCAACCCGCGCTGCCCGTACGCGGACATCCCCAAGGGGAACGTCACCCGCACGGTGCGCCCCGAGCTGGAGCAGGTGGATGCCGGGCACTGGTCCGCCTGCCACCTGTCGGCCGAGGACCGCCAGCGGATCTGGACCGAAGAGATTGCGCCGAAGCTGTGAGTGAGACCAAGAAGACGGACGAGGCCGAGGCCGTGATCCCGCAGCAGGCGACGTCCTCCGAGGACCGTGACGTGCTGCTCAAGGTCGAGGGGCTGACCAAGCACTTCCCGATCAAGAAGGGCATCCTCCAGCGTCAGGTCGGCGCGGTGAAAGCCGTCGACGGCATCGACTTCGAGGTGCGCAAGGGCGAGACCCTGGGCGTGGTCGGTGAGTCGGGCTGCGGCAAGTCGACCATGGGCCGGGTCATCACCCGGCTCCAGGACCCGACCGGCGGGAAGATCACCTTCGAGGGCCGGGACATCACGCGGCTGGGCACCGGGCAGATGCGTCCGCTGCGCCGCGACATCCAGATGATCTTCCAGGACCCGTACGGCTCCCTGAACCCCCGGCACACCATCGGCTCGATCGTCTCCGCGCCCTTCCGGTTGCAGGGCGTGGAGCCCGAGGGCGGGGTGAAGAAGGAGGTCCAGCGTCTCCTCGAACTGGTCGGCCTCAGCCCCGAGCACTACAACCGCTACCCGCACGAGTTCTCCGGCGGCCAGCGCCAGCGCATCGGCATCGCCCGCGCGCTCGCCCTGAAGCCGAAGCTGGTGGTGGCCGACGAGCCCGTCTCGGCCCTGGACGTGTCGATCCAGGCGCAGGTCGTCAACCTCATGGACGACCTCCAGCAGGAACTCGGCCTCACGTACGTGATCATCGCCCACGACCTCTCCGTGGTCCGGCACGTCTCGGACCGCATCGCGGTGATGTACCTCGGCAAGATCGTCGAACTCGCCGACCGCAACTCACTGTACGAGGCGCCGATGCACCCGTACACCAAGGCGCTGATGTCGGCGGTGCCGGTCCCGGACCCCAAGCGCCGGGGCCAGAAGACCGAGCGCATCCTGCTCCGCGGTGACGTCCCGTCGCCGATCGCCCCGCCCTCCGGCTGCCGGTTCCACACCCGCTGCTGGAAGGCGACGGAGATCTGCGGGACGACCGAGCCGCAGCTCGTGGAGCTGAGGCCGGGTCAGCGGGTCGCCTGCCACCACCCGGAGAACTTCGCCGACCAGGCACCGCAGGACACGGTCCTGCTGTCGTCGGCGGTGGCCTCCGGCGGTGCGGTGGCCTCCGGCGGTGCGGCGGGCAAGGAGCCGGTGTCCGAGGTGGCCGAGGCGACGGAGGCGGCGGAGACCGCGGCGGCACCCGAAGCGGTGGCCGCGTCCGAGGCGGCCGGAACCGCCGGCGCACACACCGGACCGGGCGCGAAGACCTCGACCACCGAGACTCCGGCGACGGCGACGGAGGAGCCCGCAGCCGAGGAGACCCCGGGCGAGGAGCCGGTGGCCGAGAAGCTCTCGACCGTCGAGCCGGCGGCCGCCAAGGCCCCGTCCGAGGAGACCGTGGCCGAGAAGGCCGCGCCCGAGGCGTCTGCGGCCGAGAAGGCCGCGCCCGAGGAGCCTGTGACCGAGAAGCCCGCGGTGGACGGGTCCACGGCCGGCAAGCCCGCGGCCGGCAAGCCCGTGGCCCGCAAGCCCGTGGCCGGCGACGGTGAGGGCGGAGCCCGGGGGGACGGTGGCGGTGGTGCCTCCGCGGAGGCCGCCGACGAGTAGCACATGACGACTGGGCAAAGTCATGTACATGCCCGGACGGGAGAGCGCAGAGTCGTCCGTGTCAGGCCACTGACCGGCACATGCTCGAAAGGGACGACTCATGGCACTCTCCCGTTCGGCACGTCTGGGGGCCCTCGCCACCGCGGCGGCCTCCTTCCTCGTCATCGCCGCCTCGCCCGCCCCCACCCACGGCGCCCCCGGCATCGGCGACTCCTACTTCCCCCGGCTCGGCAACGGCGGCTTCGACGCCCGCCACTACGACCTCGACGTCGCCTACGCCCCCGGCACCGGCCGCCTCGACGGCCGTACGACCCTCACCGCACGCGCCACTCGCACCCTGTCCTCCTTCGACCTCGACCTCCAGCAACTGGAGATCGCGCGGATCGAGGTCGACGGCCACCCGGCCGAGTTCACGCGCGACGGCGGCGAGATCACCGTCACCCCGCGGCACAGCCTGCGCGCGGGAGAGGACTTCCGGGTCACCGTCACCTACGGCGGCGTACCGGAGTCCCTCGGCGGCCCCATCGTCTTCGGCTCCCGGTACGGCTGGATGAAGACGGACGACGGCGTTTTCGTCGCCTGTGAGCCCAATGCCGCCTCCACATGGTTCCCGTCCAGCGACCACCCCTCCGACAAAGCCACCTACGACATCCGGATCAAGGCGCCCGAGGGCCTGACCGCCGTCTCCAACGGCCGGCTGGTGTCGACGTACGACAGGGGTGGCTCGACGTACACCCACTGGCGGGAGTCGAGGCCCATGGCGACCTACCTCGCCACCGCCACCATCGGGAAGTTCGACGTGCGCACCGGGCGGACCCCCGGCGGCATCCCGGTCTACGTCGCCGTCGACCCCGTGCTGAAGAACGGCAACAGCGTGGACGTGTACGCCGTCACGTCCGCCGTCACCGACTACTGGTCCCGGGTCTTCGGGCCGTACCCCTTCGAGGAGACCGGCGCGATCGTGGACGACATGCCGGAGGCGGGGTTCTCGCTGGAGGTGCAGAGCAAGCCCGCCTACTCGGCCGTGCGCAGCGAGACGACGATCGTGCACGAGCTGGCCCACCAGTGGTTCGGCGACTCGGTGAGCGTGGCGCGGTGGAAGGACATCTGGCTCAACGAGGGGTTCGCCACCTACGCCCAGTGGCTGTGGGCGGAGCACCAGGGCACCCGTACCGCCCACGACTCCTTCCTCGCCGCCTACAACGCCCGTCCCGCCGACTCCGCCTTCTGGCAGATCGAGGTGGCCGACCCGCAGCGGGACACGATGTTCGCCTCCGCGGTCTACCAGCGGGGCGCGATGGCACTCCAGGCGCTGCGCGAGCGGATCGGCGACCCGGCCTTCTTCCGGCTGCTGCCGGCCTGGACGGCGCTGCACCGGTACGGCAACGCGGACACCGCCGGTTTCGTCCGCCTCGCCGAGCGGATCAGCGGGCGGCAGTTGGACGATCTGTTCGGCACCTGGCTGTTCACCACAGGGAAACCCGCCCTGTGATCCTGGCTTTGTAAGGTTCCGACTCCCCGGCAGGGGAGAATGTCAGGGTGCAGCTCCAGCAACTCTTCAGTCCCTCCGTCCAGCACACGCTCGATGTGATCGGCATCTTCGTCTTCGCGATCTCCGGCGCCCTGCTGGCCGTCCGGAAGAACTTCGACGTCTTCGGGATCGCCGTCCTCGCCGAGGTGACCGCGCTGGGCGGGGGGATGATCCGCGACCTGGTCATCGGGGCCGTACCCCCGGCCGCCTTCACGGACCTCGGGTACTTCCTCACGCCCCTGCTGGCCGCGCTCGTCGTCTTCTTCCTGCATCCGCACGTCGAGCGCATCCAGTCCGCGGTGCTCGTCTTCGACGCGGCCGGCCTCGGCCTGTTCTGCGTCAGCGGTACGACGAAGGCGTACAGCTACGGCCTCGGCCTGACCGCGTCGGCCACGCTGGGCCTGGCCACCGCCGTCGGCGGCGGTGTGCTGCGGGACGTGCTGGCCAACGAGGTCCCCTCGCTGCTGCGCTGGGACCGCGACCTGTACGCGGTCCCGGCGATCGTCGGCGCCACCATGGTCGTGCTGTGCATCCGCTACGGCACCCTCACCCCGTTCACCAGCGCGCTCGCGGTCGTCACGGCCTTCGTGCTGCGTCTGCTCGCGATGCGGTTCCACTGGCGAGCGCCGCGCGCGTGGAACCGCCGTTCGACGGTGACCGAGGACTAGACCCGGCGAGGGACCCGTCCTGCCCGCCGGCGCGGCTCTGTCCCATCTGGAGGGTCAGCCAGCGGAAGGCCGCGGGGACCTGTGGCCGCCACAGCGCCATCGTGTGGCCGCCCGCGCTGCGCGGCAGGAACACCACGTGCACGGTGGTCGGCGCCTTCGCGGCGGACGCCAGGGCCTCGCCCGCCTGGTAGCCGTCGCCGGACTCGCCGGAGAGGTACAGCGCGACGGGGGGCGGTACGGCCGCCTTCCTGAGCAGCAGGTAGGGGTTGTTCGCGGCGCGCAGGGCGGGGCTCTGGGCGGCGAGGGAACTGCGTTCGCCGATCGGGTCGTTGTAGCCGGACATGCTCACCGCGGCCCGGTACCGGCCGGGGTGGGCCACCGCCAGCTTGACCGCGCAGTGCGCGCCTGCCGAGTACCCGGCCACCGCCCAGCCCCGGGGGACGGGCTGGGCCCGGAAGTTGTCCGTGACCATCTTCGGCACGTCGACGCTGAGCCAACTGTCGGCGTTGACCTGGCCCGGGACGTTGGCGCAGCCGGTGTCCACGCCGGCCAGCAGGTTGGTGCGCGGCGCGACCAGGATGAACGGCGCCACCCGGCCGCTCCTCATCAGCGGCAGAAGCTGCTCATGGGTCCGCATCGGCCCGAACCAGGCCTTGGCGGACCCGGGATAGCCCGGCAGCAGCTCGACCACCGGGAACCGCCTGTGGCGGTAGGCCGGGTCGTCGTACTGCGGGGGCAGCCAGACGTACACCTCGGCGTTCACGCCGGAGACCCGGCCCCGGAGCTGGGTGACACGTACTCCGCCGGCCGTGCGCATGCCGGGTCCGTCGGCCGGCCGGAAGGTCTGCCTGACTCTGGGCAGCCGTTTCACCGCGATGCCGCCGGTGCCGTCCCGGCCGAGGTCGGCGGCCTCCTGGACGTGGTTGCCGGTGCCGAGCAGGTCCGCCCAGTTGTCGTACAGGTTGTTCTGGTTGTTGACCAGTACGAAGACCAGGGTGACGGCCGTCCCCTGGGCGAAGAGCAGCATGAGGATCCGGGCCACGGCCCGCAGGGGCCGGGGTCCGCGCATCCGCGACCACAGGACGAGCGGCAGTATGAGGGCGGCCACCGACAGCACGAGGGTGGTGTAGAGGAACGCAGTCCCGGTGAGGCTCATGTCCCCATAGAGGGGAATCAGCGGCCGGGGGTTGTGGACGTGTCCGGACACTTACCGAGAAATTGCCGGACTCTCACCCGGAGGCCGGAACCTCGGCCGCGGCCCGGTCATGTCATCCGGCCGCAACAGAAAAAGCTACCGCTTAGTAGTTTGCTGTTGTACCGTTCCTCCATGCCAGAAGCGACTTCCGCCCCCTCCTCCGCTCGCGGCTTCGTTCGAGCGGAGGGAGCCCGCTCGCGGGCCGTGATCGGCGACAGCGAGTTCGACCGCGACACCGCGGTCACCCGGCGCGAGCCCGGCGTCTACACCGTCGACCTCTCGGCCGGCTGGACCATCATCAACGCCGTCAACGGCGGCTATCTGCTGGCCGTGCTCGGCCGGGCACTCGCGGACACCCTCCCGCATCCGGACCCGTTCACCGTCACGGCGCACTACCTGACCGCCTCACAGCCCGGCCCGGCGGTCGTCCGCACCGAGACCGTCCGCACCGGCCGCACCCTCTCCACCGGCCAGGCCTCGCTCTTCCAGTACGACGACGAGGGCAACGAGATCGAACGCATCCGCGTGCTGGCCTCATACGGCGACCTCGCCACCCTCCCCGACGACGTGCGCACGACGGCCACCCCGCCCGCGATCCCGCCGCTGGAGCGGTGCTACGGCCCCGACGACGCGCCGGCGCCCGTCCCCGGCAGCTCCGCGATCGCCGACCGGCTGCTGCTCAAGCTGGACCCCGACACCCTCGGCTGGGCGCTCGGCGCGCCCTCCGGCAGGGGCGAGATGCGCGCCTGGTTCGGCCTCGCCGACGGCCGTGACGCCGACCCGTTGTCGCTGCTCCTCGCGGTGGACGCCCTTCCGCCCACCGCCTTCGAGATCGGGCTGAAGGGCTGGGTCCCCACGGTGGAACTCACCGTCCACGTCCGCCACCGTCCGGCCCCCGGCCCGCTGCGGGTGGCGATCACCACCCGCAACCTGGCCGGCGGCTTCCTGGAGGAGGACGCCGAGGTCTGGGACAGCGAGGACCGCCTGGTCGCCCAGTCCCGTCAACTGGCCCGCGTCAGACTCGGCTGAGCGGCGCGGCACCGAAGGTGAGGGGCGGCTCCCGGGCCGCCCCTCACCCGTACACCGAGAACGGCGGAGTGCGCCGCCGCCCATGACCGCGGCCGGGATCCAGGGGCCGTACCCGCCGGGCGGCCGGTCCGGCCGGCGGCTCAGTCGAGCCAGTGGCCGCGGCCGATGGTGATGAGCCGCAACTGCCGGGTGGCCAGTTGCGTCACCCGTTCACGCTCCTCCCGCGGAGCCTCCAGCGCCTCGAGGAACAGCGAGGCGGTGATGAGCATCTGGTCGACGTAGAGGTGCGCGAGCATCAGCAGGTCGTCGTCGCTCCACCCCACCGCCTCCGGGTCCCCGGCCAGCTCGGCCTTCACCTCCTCGGCGAACCGCAGAAGCTGGTCCCGGATGGCCTCGCGTACCGGCTGCACCCCGCCGTGCCGTTCCCGGGCGATGAAGCGGACGTGCGCCGGACACGCCGCCACGTGACGGGCGATCAGCTCGACGGCGCGCGTGATGCGTTCCTCGCTGTCGCCCGTCGTCGACACCGTCGTCCGCACCATCGGATGCAGGCTCCCCAGCGCCTCGTCGACCAGGGCCACACCGAGGTCGGCGGTCGAGCGGAAGTGCCGGTAGAAGGCGGTCGGCGCGACGCCGACGGCCCGGGTGACCTCGCGCAGGCCCAGGCTGCTCAGGCTCTGTTCCTCCAGCAGCGTGAGCGCCGCGTCGAGGAACGCCTGCCGGGTCTTCTGCTTCTGGGCCTGCCGGATGCCGAGGGTGTGACTCATGTCATCCAGTTAACAACTGTTCTCCGGAATTGGAAAGCCGTCGGAGGCGCTAGACTCGAAGTCAGTGAACAATTGTTACTACAACTGTTTACCCAAACTTCACACCGGCCGAACATCCCGGCCGGACACGAGGTATTCCGGAGGGGGGATCCGATCCCATGCTGTTCCTCGTCGCCGCTCTCATGCTGTTCGGAGTCGTGCTGGGCACCGTGGCCCACGCGCCGCTGACCGTCACCGCCGCCCTGGCCACCGTCATCGTCGTCTGGCTCGCTGTCTTCGCGCTCCGCGAGCGCCACGGCCGCCGCCGGCAGCCCTCGGTCAACTGACCGGCCGCAGGGACCACCGGGGGCCGCAGAGACACCAAGGGTCGTGCAGGCGCCAGGGCCCCGTACCGGCACCACGGCCACGCAGTCGCCAGGGCCACGCAGACACCAGGACCATCAGGAGCTGACACCCATGCACCTCACCGCACCGGCCGTGCCCCGCACCGACACCCGCCCGCGCATGCGTGACGCCGACGGCATGGCCGTGGCGTCCTTCGTCCTCGGCCTCCTCGGCCTGCTCGTCCTCAACCTCTTCCTCGGTCCGGTCGCCGTCGTCCTCGCCGCGGTCGCCCTGTGGCGCGGCACGAGCCGCCCGGGCCGCGCCTGCCTGGGCCTGGCCCTGGGCGTCGCCGACCTCGTCGTGCTGGTGGCGGCCATGGAGATGTCCGGCACGGTGTCCTGGAGCCTGTGAGGCGGCGAACGCCGTCCGGCGCGGCCGGAGCCGGCCGTGGGCGGCACGTAGAATCGGCGTCACCATGGCATACCTCGACCACGCCGCCACGACGCCGATGCTCCCGGAGGCGGCAGAGGCACTGACCGCCAAGCTGGGCATCACCGGCAACGCGTCCGCCCTGCACGCCTCCGGCCGCCGGGCCCGCCGCACGGTCGAGGAATCCCGGGAGGCCCTGGCGGAAGCCCTGGGCGCCCGCCCCAGCGAGGTCGTCCTCACGTCCGGCGGCACCGAGGCCGACAACCTGGCCGTCAAGGGCCTGTACTGGTCGCGCCGCGCCGCCGACCCGGCCCGCACCCGGGTCCTGGCCAGCCCGGTCGAGCACCACGCCGTGCTGGACGCCGTGGACTGGCTCGGCGAGCACGAGGGCGCGACGGTCGAGTACCTTCCCGTCGACTCCCACGGCCGCGTCCACCCCGAGGTCCTGCGCGAGGCCATCGCCCGCAACCCCGACGACGTCGCCCTGGCCACCGTGATGTGGGCCAACAACGAGATCGGCACCCTCATGCCGGTCCGCGAACTCGCCGACGTCGCCGCCGAATTCGGTGTGCCGCTGCACGCCGACGCGGTCCAGGCGTTCGGGCAGGTCCCGGTCGGCTTCGAGGCCTCCGGTCTCGCCGCGATGACGGTGTCCGGCCACAAGATCGGCGGCCCGTACGGCATCGGCGCCCTGATCCTCGGCCGCGAGCACACCCCCGTGCCCGTGCTGCACGGCGGCGGCCAGGAGCGCCACGTCCGCTCCGGCACGCTCGACGTCCCGGCCGTCGCCTCCTTCGCCGTGGCCGGCCGGCTCGCCGCCGGGCGGCAGGAGCGGTTCGCCCGCGAGATCGGCGCCCTGCGCGACCGGCTGATCGACGCCGTCCGTACGGCCGTACCGGACGCGCTCCTCGGCGGCGACCCCGCCCCCGGGGGCCGCCTGCCGGCCAACGCGCACTTCACCTTCCCCGGCTGCGAGGGCGACTCCCTGCTGCTCCTGCTGGACGCCCAGGGCATCGAGTGCTCCACCGGCTCCGCCTGCACCGCCGGCGTCGCCCAGCCCAGTCACGTCCTCCTCGCCACCGGCACCGCCCCGGACCTGGCCCGCGGCACCCTGCGTTTCTCCCTGGGCCACACCTCCACGGAGGCCGATGTCGATGCGGTGGCGGAGGCGATCGGCCCCGCGGTGGAACGGGCCCGCGCGGCCGGGCTCACCTAGCCACGGGAGCCCACCGGCCCGAAGGCCGAACCGGTCACCGGGCTCATCCGGCCGCCGGGGCCCCCGTGTGCGCGGCGCGCACCAGCCCCACGTACCGCTCCCAGTCCCAGAACCGGCCCGGGTCCGTGTGGTCCGTGCCCGGCACCTCCGCGTGCCCCACGATGTGCTCCCGGTCGACGGGTATGCCGTAGCGCCGGCATATCCCCGCCGTCAGCCGTGCCGAGGCCGTGTACAGGGCGTCCGTGAAGGACGAGGCGTCCTCCACGAAGCCCTCGTGCTCGATGCCGACACTGCGCTCGTTGTACTCCCGGTTGCCCGCGTGGAAGGCGACGTCCAGCTCCCGCACGAGCTGGGTGACCCGCCCGTCCCGGCGCACGACGTAGTGCGCCGCCGCCCCGTGCGCCGGGTCCTGGAAGACCTTCACCGCCGACGCGTAGCCGCCCTGGGTGACATGGACGACCACCCGGTCCACCGGATAGTCGTCCGGCCGGTCCGCCCGCCGGTAGTTCGCCGGGGAGGCCGCCACCCAGCGGGCGCTGCGGAAGTCCACCGCGCCCGCCACCCGGGGCCGCTCCACCCCGGGCAGCCGCCACCACAGCCGGGCCAGCTCGTCCCGGGCCAGCACGGCCGTGCCCAGGGCCGCCGCGGCCCCGCCGGCCAGCAGGGCCCGCCGCCCCAGCCGCCGGTCGGTGTCGTCCGTCCCCGTCCCCGTCCCCGTCCGCGTCCGCGTCGCCATCGTCACCCCCTCGTCGCCTCGTCGCCCCTGCCGTCCTCAACGGCTGTCCGGCCCGTCCGGTTCCCGCGCCCCCGTACCCTGGAAGGGCTATGACTGACACCCCGCAGCGCACCCGCCCCCTCCGCGTCCTCGCCGCCATGTCCGGCGGGGTCGACTCCGCCGTCGCCGCCGCACGCGCCGCGGAAGCCGGCCACGACGTCACCGGCGTCCACCTCGCGCTCTCCGCGAACCCCCAGTCCTTCCGTACCGGCGCGCGGGGCTGTTGCACCATCGAGGACTCGCGCGACGCCCGCCGCGCCGCCGACGTCATCGGCATCCCGTTCTACGTCTGGGACCTCGCCGACCGCTTCCGCGAGGACGTCGTCGAGGACTTCGTCGCCGAGTACGAGGCCGGCCGCACCCCGAACCCGTGCCTGCGCTGCAACGAGAAGATCAAGTTCGCCGCGCTCCTGGACAAGGCGCTGGCCCTCGGCTTCGACGCCGTCTGCACCGGCCACTACGCCAAGGTGATCGTGCGCGAGGACGGCTCCCGCGAGCTGCACCGCGCCTCCGACATGGCGAAGGACCAGTCGTACGTACTCGGCGTGCTGGACGAGAAGCAGCTCGCCCACGCGCTGTTCCCGCTCGGCGACACGGTCACCACCAAGGAGGAGATCCGCGCGGAGGCCGAGCGCCGCGGCCTGGCCGTCGCCAAGAAGCCCGACTCGCACGACATCTGCTTCATCGCCGACGGCGACACCCAGGGCTTCCTGGCCGGCCGGCTCGGCAGGGCCGAGGGCGACATCGTGGACGAGTCCGGCACCAGGCTGGGCACGCACGAGGGCGCGTACGGCTTCACCATCGGCCAGCGCAAGGGCCTCAGGATCGGCACCCCGGCCCCCGACGGCAAGCCCCGCTACGTCCTGGACATCTCCCCGGTCACCAACACCGTCACCGTCGGCCCGGCCGCCGCCCTGGACGTCACCGCCCTCACCGCGATCAGGCCCCGCTGGTGCGGTACCGCCCCCACCGCCGCGGGAACGTACACCGCCCAGTTGCGTGCCCACGGCGGTGAGACGGAGGTGACCGCCGAGCCGGCCGACGGCGAGCTGCGCGTGACGTTCACCGAGCCGGTCCGCGGGGTCGCCCCCGGCCAGGCCATCGTGCTGTACGACGGCACGCGCGTGGTGGGCTCGGCGACGATCGCGTCCACCACCCGCGCGACGGCGGCGGTCTGAGCCCGCCCACCGCGTCCGTCCGGGGCCGTGCGGGCCGCTGCCGCACGGCCACGGCACCCACCGGTCAGGCCACCTCGGTGTCGTAGAAGCAGTAGTGGTCCTTGATCTCGGCGACCCCGGGCTTCGGGTCGGGGTACGCCCAGACGAGGTCGGGCGCGTCCGGCAGCGACCAGTACGAGGCCGCGCCCTTGAAGGGGCAGACGGTGTGCGTGTCGGAGGGAGTCAGCAGGTCCAGGCGCACGTCCTCGGCGGGGACGTAGTACCGCACCGGACAGCCCGTCTCCCGCAGCTCCAGTGAGCGGTCGGACTCGGCGAGCACCAGGCCGTCGCGCTCCACGCGCACGTGCCGCCCGCTCTTCTCGATCGTGATCGTGTGTCCTCGGGTCATACCGGGTCAGCACCGCGCGGGCCGCGCTTCTTCCCGCCCGGGCCGGTCACCGTACGGTAGGAGCCATGAACATCTGCGTCCTGGCGAACAGGGCGAGGCCCGGCGCCGACGAGATGGTCATCGCCGCCGACCTCGCCGAGCGCAAGAAGCTGCTGCTGGAGAAGGCCGACGGCGTGGTGATCATGGTGGGTGGCACCGGCACGCTCGACGAGGCCACCGAGATCCTGGAGCTGAAGAAGCACGGCCGCACCGAGAAGCCGGTCGTGCTGCTGAACACCGCGGGCTTCTACGACGGGCTCCAGCAGCAGTTCCTCCGTATGGAGGCCGAGGGCTTCCTGCCCCGCCCGCTGTCCGAGCTGGTCTTCTTCGCCGAGGAGCCCGCCGCGGCGCTCCGGTACCTGGAGTCCGCGACATGAGCGGCTGCCGCCGCGGGGCCCGGCGCCCGCTGATGCGAGCATGGCGGGCATGGCTACTCATGTGATCACCGGAGCCGGCTCCGGCATCGGCGCCGCCGTGGCCCGCCGGCTGCACGCGCGCGGGGACGACCTCGTGCTGCACGCGCGCGACGCGGGCCGCGCCAGGGACCTGGCCGCGGCGTTCCCCGGCGCCCGCACCCTCGTCGGCGACCTCGCGGACCCGGACCGGCTGTCCTGGGCGTTCTCCCACCAGACGCTCCCGGAGAGCGTGGACTCCCTGCTGCACATCGCCGGTGTCGTCGACCTCGGTGACGTCGGCGACCTGACCCCGAAGTCCTGGCGCCACCAGCTCGACGTCAACCTGATCGCCCCCGCCGAGCTGACCCGGCACTTCCTGCCGCAACTGCGGGCGGCCCGCGGCCATGTGATCTTCGTCAACTCCGGCTCCGGCCTGAACGCCCACGCCGGCTGGTCCGCGTACGCCGCCTCCAAGCACGGCCTGAAGGCGCTCGCCGACTCCCTGCGCCAGGAGGAGCACGCGGCCGGCGTCCGCGTCACCTCCGTCTACCCCGGCCGCACCGCCAGCCCCATGCAGGCCAAGGTCCACCAGCAGGAGGGCGAGGAGTACGACGCGGCGCGGTGGATCGACCCCGAGTCGGTCGCCACGACGATCCTGATGGCCCTGGACCTGCCGCGGGACGCGGAGGTCAACGACCTGACGGTACGACCGGGACGCTGATCGGGGCCGCGGGGTTCCGTAGGCTGCCCCGGTGAGCGAAAACAGCGTGTTCAGGTTCGGTGGCGCCACCGGTGTCGGATCCCTGCCCGGTGGCGATGCCCGGGAGGCCGCCCGGACCGCCACCGGGTCCTTCGAGGACTTCCCCTTCCTCCCCGAGCTGCCCGCGCGCGGGCCCGGCGCCGACATGATCGGCCGTACCGCCGGCATGCTGGTCGAGTTCTACGCGCGCGTGGAGCCCAGCGGCTGGCGGATCGGCGACCGGCCGGGCCGGGACACCCGGCGGGCGCGGTCCTGGCTGGGCGAGGACCTCGACGCCGTCGAGGAGTTCACGCAGGGCTACGAGGGCGACCTGAAGGTGCAGGCCGTCGGGCCGTGGACGCTGGCCGGGGCCCTGGAACTGAGGAACGGCGAGGCCGCCCTGTCGGATCCCGGCGCCTGCCGGGACCTCGCCGCCTCGCTCGCCGAGGGACTGCGGCTGCACCTGGACGAGGTCGGGCGCCGCGTCCCCGGGGCCCGGATCGTCCTCCAGCTCGACGAGCCCTCCCTCACCGACGTCCTGCGCGGACAGGTGCGGACCGCCAGCGGCTACCGCAGGCACCGCGCGGTGGACCGGCAGGTCGTGGAGGCCACGCTCCGGGACGTCGTCGGGGTGCACGGCGGCGGGCCCGTGGTCGTGCACTCCTGCGCCCCGGACGTGCCGTTCGCGCTGCTGCGGCGGGCCGGTGCGGCAGCCGTCTCCTTCGACCTCGCGCTCCTCACCGAGCGTGACGACGAGGTGATCGGCGAGGCCGTCGAGGGCGGGACCCGGCTGTTCGCCGGTGTCGTGCCGGGCACGGACGGCCCATTGTCGGACCCTGCCGGTAGCGTCATGGGTGTCAGGACGCTGTGGCGCAGGCTGGGGCTGCATCCGGGGCTGCTCGCGGAGGCGGTCACGGTCACCCCGGCGTGCGGTCTGGCGGGCGCCTCCCCGGGCTACGCACGCCAGGCGCTCGCCCACTGCGTCCAGGCGGCGAGATCCCTCGCGGACAACCCAGAGTAACGGGAGGACCACACGGTGGCCGGCGACAAGCAGGCGGAGACGACGGCGGTGCCCGCCGAGGCCCGCGAGAAGCACGCGAAGCTGGCGGAGCAGATCGAGGAGCACCGCTTCCGGTACTACGTGAAGGACGCTCCCGTTGTCAGCGACGCGGAGTTCGACACGCTCCTGAAGGCCCTGGAGGCCCTGGAGGAGGAGTATCCGGAGCTGCGCAGCCCGGACTCGCCGACCCAGAAGGTCGCCGGGGCGTACGAGACGGAGTTCACCGCGGTCGAGCACCGCGAGCGGATGCTCTCGCTCGACAACACCTTCAACGACGACGAGCTGGCCGCCTGGGCCGACCGCATCGCCAGGGAACTGGGCGGCCAGACCTACCACTTCCTGTGCGAACTGAAGGTGGACGGCCTCGCGGTCAACCTCACCTACGAGAACGGCCGGCTCACACGCGCGGCCACCCGGGGCGACGGCCGCACCGGCGAGGACATCACCCCCAACGTCCGCACGATCGCCGAGATCCCGGACCGCCTCGACGGCGACCGGGTGCCGGACGTGGTGGAGATCCGCGGCGAGGTCTACTTCCCGATGGAGAAGTTCCTCGAGCTGAACGAACGCCTCGTCGCGGCCGGCGACAAGCCCTTCGCCAACCCGCGCAACGCCGCCGCCGGTTCGCTGCGCCAGAAGAATCCGCGGGTCACCGCCACCCGCCCGCTGCACATGGTCGTCCACGGCATCGGCGCCCTGGAGGGGTACACGGGCATGACCCGGCTCTCGCAGGCCTACGAACTGCTGAAGGGCTGGGGCCTGCCGACCTCTCCGCACAACCGCGTGGTCGACGGCCTCGACGGCGTACGGGAGTTCATCGCGTACTACGGCGAGAACCGCCACTCCGTCGCGCACGAGATCGACGGGGCCGTGGTCAAGCTGGACGAACTGCGCCTCCAGGGGCGGCTCGGCTCCACCGCGCGGGCCCCCCGTTGGGCGATCGCCTACAAGTACGCGCCCGAAGAGGTGAACACCAAGCTCATCGACATCAAGGTGGGTGTCGGCCGCACCGGCCGCGTCACGCCGTACGCCCAGGTCGAGCCGGTCACGGTCGCGGGCAGCGAGGTGGAGTTCGCGACCCTGCACAACCAGGAGGTCGTCCGGGCCAAGAACGTCCTCATCGGCGACACGGTCGTCATCCGCAAGGCCGGTGACGTCATCCCGGAGATCCTCGGCCCGGTCGTCGACCTCCGGGACGACAGCGTGCGGGAGTTCGTGATGCCGGGCGAGTGCCCGGAGTGCCGCACGCCGCTGCGGCCCATGAAGGAGGGCGACATCGACCTCCGCTGCCCCAACGCGCGTGCTTGCCCGGCCCAGTTGCGGGGACGTGTCTCCTACCTCGCCGGCCGCGAGTGCCTGGACATCGAGCACTTCGGCGAGGTGGCCGCCGCCGCGCTCACCCGCCCGCTGGAGCCGGCCGACCCGCCGCTGGTGGACGAGGGCGACCTGTTCGACCTGACGGTGGAGAAACTGCTGCCCATCAAGGCCTACGTCCTCGATCCCGCCAGTGGGCTGCCCAAGCGCGACCCCAGGACGGGGGAGGAGAAGGTCGTCACGGTCTTCGCCAACCAGAAGGGCGAGCCGAAGAAGAACACCCTTGCGCTGCTGGCCAACATCGAGGCCGCCAAGTCCCGTCCGCTGGCCCGGTTCCTGAACGGACTGTCCATCCGGCACGTCGGCCCGGTGGCCGCGCAGGCCCTCGCGCGCGAGTTCCGGTCCGTCGACCGCATCGAGCGGGCGACCGAGGCGGAGCTTGCGGCCACCGACGGCGTCGGCCCGATCATCGCCGCCGCGCTCAAGGAGTGGTTCGCCGAGGACTGGCACCGCGAGATCATCCGCAAGTGGAAGGCCGCCGGGGTCCCGCTGGAGGAGCAGTCGTCCGGCGAGGACGAGGGGCCGCGCCCGCTGGCGGGGCTCACGGTCGTCGTCACCGGCACGCTGGAGAACCACACCCGGGACGGCGCCAAGGAGGCGCTCCAGAGCCGGGGCGCGAAAGTGGTCGGTTCGGTGTCGAAGAAGACCTCGTTCGTCGTTGTGGGTGACAACCCCGGATCGAAGTACGACAAGGCCGTGCAGGCGAAGGTGCCGATCCTGAACGAGGACGGTTTCAACGTCCTTCTGGAGCAGGGGCCGGAGGCAGCGGCCGAAGTCGCGCTTCCGACCGAGGAGTAGCGGTTGAAGGCCACCCGATCGGCGCATATCAGTTGCATACGGGTGGCCCGGGCGCATTCGGGCAACCGTCGGAGACCGCTGCCCGTGGAAGCCTTCCGCGGCCTACTGTTGAGGTGTGCGCCTGCCGTGCCCAGCCCGGCTGGGGCAGCCCCGTGCCCTCCAGAGGCCCGGGGAGGGTTTCCTCGGCGCGGAGCTGCTGATGGTTGTCGGGCATCGGGCCGCGTGGCGTGGGCACCGCCGGCTGTGAGAGGGACGGGAATGGAACCGACCGAGAGCGCGGCCCCGGACTCACGGCTGCGCCTGCGCCGCCGCGCGGGCGCCTGGCGGGCAATCCGGTGGAGCGGGCCGGCCGGCGGACGGACGGGCGGGCAGCCGCGCCCGGCCGTCCGTCCGCCGGCCGGCGAGGCACACGCCCCGCTGCCCCTGGGCATCGAGTCCGCCTCCGGCCTGTCCGGCGCCGACGCCGAACGGCACCCGTCCTGGCCGGCGCTGCCCGCCGCCGTCGTCGCCGCCGCGGGCCTCGTCCTGGCCGCCGGCTTCTACCGCGCCTACGCCGGCCACCACGCCCTCTTCCCCCGCGGCGCGCTCGGCTGGGCGCTGGCCCTGCTCACCGGCGTCATCGTCGGCCACCTCGTCATGCTGGGCCGCGCCCGCTGGTGGGGCGGCACCGGATCGGGCGCCGCCCTCACCCTCGCCGTCCTGCTGCTGTACGGCTGGGTGCCCGCCGGACTGGTCAGCCTCACCGTGGTCGTCCTGGTCGGCATCGCCCGCCGGCACCGCTGGCGGCACGGCGTCCTGCACGGCGCGGTCGACATCCTCGGCATCGGCGCCGGCGCCCTGCTGCTCGGCGCGTTCGGCCGGTTCCCGAGCGTCGAGCAGCCCTGGCGGCCCGGCACCTGGACCGCCGCGACCGCCCCGCAGGTCGCCCTGGTCGCGTGCGCCTATCTCGCCGTCAGCCGCGGCCTGCTGTGGTACCTGCACGCCCCGCGCGGCGGCGGGGTGCCCACCGTCGCCCGCACCGCCCTGGTCAGACAGGGTCTGGTCGCCGTCGCGCTGCTCGGCATCGCGCCCCTGCTCTGCGTCGTCGCCGACGCCCAGCCGGTCCTGCTCCCGCTGTTCGCCATCCCGCTCATCGCCCTGGACTCCACGCTGTGGATGGCCCGCGCCCGCGCCGAGGAACAGTTGCGCGACCCGCTGACCGGGCTGCCCAACCGGCAGTGGCTGCTGGAGCGGATCTGGACCGCCCTCGACGACGCCGAGCGCATCGGTGCCCGCGCCGCCCTCATGCTGATCGACCTCGACCGTTTCCGGTCGGTGAACGACACCCTGGGACACCTCGCCGGGGACCGGCTGCTGCTCCAGATAGCCGACCGGCTGCGCCTCGCCCTGCCGCGCGGCGCCGAGGCCGCCCGCCTCGGCGGTGACGAGTTCGCCGTCTTACTGCCCGTCGCCGACTCCACCACGTCGGCCACGCGCGTCGCCCGCGGCCTCGTCGCCGCCCTCAGCTCCCCGCTCGACCTCGACGGCCTCACCCTCGTCCTGGAGGCCAGTGCGGGTGTCGCCGTCTTCCCCGACCACGCGCTCGACGCCGAAGGGCTGCTGCGCCGGGCCGATGTGGCGATGTACCAGGCGAAGCGGGACCGTACGGGCGTCGAGGTGTACGAGTCCAAGCGGGACTCCAACACCCCCGACCGCCTCGGCCTGCTGGGCGACCTGCGCCGCGCCCTGGACGCGCGTGAGGTGCAACTGCACTACCAGCCCAAGGTCCGCTTCGACGGACAGGTCGCCGGCCTGGAGGCGCTGGTCCGCTGGGTGCACCCCGAGCGCGGCAAGGTCCCGCCGGACGAGTTCATAGCGATAGCCGAGTCCTCCGGCCTGATGCCCCATCTGACGGAGTACGTCCTCGACACCGCGCTCGCGCAGGTCGCCCGGTGGCGCGCGCAGGGGCTGCGGGTCCCGGTCGCCGTCAACGTCTCGCCGCGCGACGTCCACACCCCCGGATTCGCGGGATCGGTCGCCGCGCGCCTCGCCCGGCACGGGGTCCCCGCCGGGGCGCTCCAGCTCGAGATCACGGAGCACGTCCTGCTGGAGGACCCGCAGCGGGCCGCCGACACCCTCGCCGGGCTCACCGCGCACGGCGTGAAGATGTCCCTCGACGACTTCGGCACCGGCTACTCCTCGCTGGTGCACCTGCGCCGGCTGCCGGTCAGCGAGCTGAAGATCGACCGCTCCTTCGTGGCCCGGCTGGCCGTCGACGCCGAGGATGCCGAGATCGTGCGCTGCACCGTCGACCTCGCCCATTCGCTGGGTCTCCTCGTCGTCGCCGAGGGCGTGGAGGACGACGAGACGTGGGAGCGGCTGCGGGATCTGGGCTGTGACGCGGTGCAGGGATGGCTGGTCGCCGCGGCGATGCCCCCGGACGAGGCCACCGCCTGGCTGCTGGCCCGCGGCACCCGCGGCTGGCAGCGTCCGCGCGCCGCGCTGCCGGCCGCCGAGTAGCGTTCCCTTCTCCGAGGGGCCCTGCCGAGGGCCCTTTCCGAGGGTGCCGACGGGGCCCGCCGAGGGGCCGTACCCGCGACGGGCGGCACCGGCGAGGACGGTGTCACGGCAAACCGTTTCACGGGCACCCGGGCCCGCCCCATAGGATTGGCCCCAAACCACACACTCTCACCCAGAGGATCGCTGCATGCCTGGCATCACGCGCGAGGAGGTCGCCCACCTCGCCCGGCTGGCGCGTCTGGAGCTGAAGCCCGAAGAACTCGACCACTTCGCGGGACAGCTTGACGACATCATCGGCGCGGTCGCCCGCGTCAGCGAGGTCGCCGACCAAGACGTACCGCCGACCTCCCACCCGCTGCCGCTGACGAACGTCATGCGGCCGGACGAGGTCCGTCCCTCGCTCACCCCCGAGCAGGCGCTCTCCGGCGCCCCGGCCCAGGAGCAGCAGCGTTTCAAGGTGCCGCAGATCCTGGGGGAGGACTAAACCGTCATGACGGACAGCAACATCATCAAGCTCACGGCAGCCGAGATCGCCGCGAGGATCGCCTCCGGCGAGCTGACGGCCGTCGAGGTGACCGAGGCGCACCTCGCCCGGATCGACGCCGTGGACGAGAAGGTGCACGCCTTCCTCCACGTCGACCGCGAGGGCGCCCTCGCCCAGGCCCGTGCCGTGGACGACAAGCGCGCCCGCGGCGAGAAGCTCGGCCCGCTGGCCGGCGTACCGCTCGCCCTGAAGGACATCTTCACCACCGAGGGCGTGCCCACGACCGTCGGCTCGAAGATCCTCGAAGGCTGGATCCCGCCGTACGACGCGACGCTCACCAAGCGGCTCAAGGCCGCCGACGTCGTCATCCTCGGCAAGACCAACATGGACGAGTTCGCCATGGGGTCGTCCACGGAGAACAGCGCGTACGGCCCCACCGGCAACCCGTGGGACCTCACCAGGATCCCCGGCGGCTCCGGCGGCGGTTCGAGTGCCGCCCTCGCCGCGTTCCAGGCCCCCCTCGCCATCGGCACCGACACCGGCGGCTCCATCCGCCAGCCGGCCTCCGTCACCGGCACGGTCGGCGTGAAGCCGACGTACGGCGCGGTCTCCCGTTACGGCATGGTCGCCTTCTCCTCCTCCCTCGACCAGGGCGGGCCCTGCGCCCGTACGGTCCTGGACGCGGCCCTGCTGCACGAGGTGATCGCCGGGCACGACCCGCTCGACTCCACCTCCATCGACGCCCCGGTCCCGCCGGTCGTCGAGGCCGCCCGCAACGGCAGCGTCGAGGGCATGCGCGTCGGCGTGGTCAAGCAGTTCCGCGGCGAGGGCTACCAGGCCGGCGTCATCCAGCGCTTCGACGAGTCGGTCGAGCTGCTCAGGGAGCTGGGCGCCGAGATCGTCGAGCTGGACTGCCCGTCCTTCGACCTCGCCCTGTCGGCGTACTACCTGATCGCGCCCTCCGAGTGCTCCTCCAACCTCGCCCGCTTCGACGGTCTGCGCTACGGCCTGCGGACCGGCGACGACGGCACGCACTCCGCCGAGGAGGTCACCTCCCTCACCCGTGAGGCGGGCTTCGGCCCCGAGGTCAAGCGCCGCATCATGCTCGGCACGTACGCCCTGTCGAGCGGCTACTACGACGCCTACTACGGCTCGGCGCAGAAGGTCCGCACGCTCATCACGCGGGACTTCGAGAAGGCCTTCGAGCAGGTCGACGTGATCGTCTCCCCGACGACCCCGACCACCGCCTTCCCGATCGGCGAGCGCGCCGACGACCCGATGGCGATGTACCTCGCGGACCTGTGCACCATCCCGGCCAACCTGGCGGGCAACGCGGCCATGTCCCTGCCGTGCGGTCTCGCCCCGGAGGACAACCTCCCGGTGGGACTCCAGATCATCGCCCCCGCGATGCAGGACGACCGGCTCTACAAGGTCGGCGCCGCCGTCGAGGCGGCCTTCGTGGAAAAGTGGGGGCACCCGCTGCTCGAGGAGGCTCCGTCGCTGTGAGTGCACTGACCAAGGCCAAGGGCTTCAAGAAGTCCAGGTCCGGTACGTACCTGTCCATGGCCGGGACCGCGTTCGGCGCGATCGGTGTGGCCAAGCGTCTCAAGAAGGCCCGCGCCGAGCAGGACACGCTGGTCCTGCTCGACGCCACCGTGTCCGCCGTCGCGATCGTCACCGGCCTCGCCATCCTCTACCGCGAGCTGAAGCGGCTGGGCGACGACGACGTCCTGCTGGGCTGAGAGGGAAGTTTTCACCGTGACCACCACGACCGACCTGGTGTCGTACGAGGACGCGCTGGCGTCGTACGACCCCGTCATGGGCCTTGAGGTCCACGTCGAGCTCGGCACCAAGACGAAGATGTTCTGCGGGTGCTCCACCGAGCTGGGCGCCGAGCCCAACTCGCAGACCTGCCCCGTCTGCCTCGGCATGCCCGGCGCGCTCCCGGTCGTCAACGCGACCGGCGTCGAGTCCGCGATCCGAATCGGTCTCGCGCTGAACTGCGAGATCGCCGAGTGGTGCCGCTTCGCCCGGAAGAACTACTTCTATCCGGACATGCCGAAGAACTTCCAGACCTCCCAGTACGACGAGCCGATCGCCTTCGACGGCTACCTCGACGTGCAGCTCGAGGACGGCGAGACCTTCCGCGTGGAGATCGAACGCGCCCACATGGAGGAGGACACCGGCAAGTCCACCCACGTGGGCGGCGCGACCGGCCGTATCCACGGCGCCTCGCACTCGCTGCTCGACTACAACCGTGCCGGCATCCCGCTCATCGAGATCGTCACCAAGCCGATCGAGGGCGCGGGCGAACGCGCCCCCGAGGTGGCGAAGGCGTACGTCCGTGAGCTGCGCGAGGTCATCAAGGCGCTCGGCGTCTCCGAGGCCCGCATGGAGATGGGCCAGATGCGCTGCGACGTGAACCTGTCGCTGCGCCCGCACGGCCGCGAGAAGTTCGGCACGCGCAGCGAGACGAAGAACGTCAACTCGCTGCGGTCCGTCGAGCGTGCGGCCCGCTTCGAGATCCAGCGGCACGCGGCGGTGCTGTCGTCCGGCGGCACGATCGTGCAGGAGACCCGCCACTTCCACGAGGACACCGGGTCGACGACCTCGGGCCGCGTGAAGGAGGAGGCCGAGGACTACCGGTACTTCCCGGAGCCCGACCTCGTCCCCGTGGCTCCCTCGCGCGAGTGGGTCGAGGAGATCCGCGCGGCGCTGCCCGAGCTGCCGCTGGTCCGCCGTACCCGGCTGCTCGCCGAGTGGGGCATCTCCGCCACCGACATGCAGGCGATGCTCAACGCCGGCGCGCTGGACCTGATCGTCGCCACGATCGACGCCGGTGCCGACGCGGCCTCCGCCCGCAAGTGGTGGATGGGTGAACTGGCGCGCAGCGCCAACGAGTCCGGCGCCGCGCTGGACGAGCTGGCGATCACTCCGCAGCAGGTGGCCCGGGTCACCGAGCTGGTCGCGAAGGGTGACCTGAACGACAAGCTGGCCCGTCAGGTCATCGAGGGCGTCCTCGCGGGCGAGGGCACCCCGGACGAGGTCGTCGACAAGCGCGGGCTGAAGGTCGTCTCCGACGAGGGCGCGCTGACCACCGCCGTGGAGGAGGCCATCGCCGGCAACCCGGCCGTCGCGGACAAGATCCGCGGCGGCAAGGTGGCCGCGGCCGGCGCCCTGGTCGGCGCGGTCATGAAGGCCACGCGCGGCCAGGCCGACGCGGCCCGCGTGAAGGAGCTGATCCTTCAGAAGCTGGGCGTCGAAGAGGGCTGAGCCCGGACGTCGCACGGCTGACCGCACGGCCCCGGAGGCATGGCCTCCGGGGCCGTCGTCGTCTTCGCACCCGGGAACGCGACGGTCGCCCGGCCCCGCGTCCGGGCCCGCGTCCGGCCTCCCGGACGAGGGACGCTACGCTCGCCCGCCATGAGTGGACGCACCAATTCCGGCCCCGGACCCGCGATAACCGAGCCGGACGACCCGAAACTCACCGCGGCGGACGGCGCGGAGGAGACCGCGGACGACACGCAGGAGTACGTCGAGGACGCCCGGCGGGCCCGCTGGACGGCCGCCGGCACGGGAGCGCTGCTGACACTGGCCGGACTGGCCGCCGCGCTCCTGCGCGGTACCGGATCGGCCCCGGCCCTCGTCCCCGCCGCCTACGCCCTCGGCGCGGCCGTGTGCGCCCTCGCCGGCACCCTGGGCGCCAGGGGCCGCACCCGCAGGGCCCTGTGGCTGCTGATCGTCGGGACGATGGTCATGGCGCTCGGGGACCAGTCCGACTGACGGGCCGGTGCGGCCCGCGGACACGCCGGACGATCATCGCCACCTGCGAGAGAGCCCCGCGCCGCTTCGTGCCCCCTTTCCTCGGTGGTGTGTCCGCCACCGCCTGATCGCCGTCCCGCTGGGGCTCCTCGCCCTCGGCGGGACCATCGCGGGCGCCGCCGCGGCCGGTTCGGCGTACTCGGACGGCTACGACGCCCATCGAGCCACCCGAACGCCGCGCCGCCCATGAGAGGCTCTCCGCAGTCTCGATGGAGGAACTGCGGGAGGAGCAGCGCCGCGATGTACGCGACATCCCTGGGTGACGACGGAGCCGAACTGCGGCCCCTGGAGGTCTGGCACGCCGGGGAACTCCTCGCCCACATCGACCGGGGGCGGGAGTTCATCGGCCGGCACGTCGGCCTGCCGGACGTGGTGCCCGACCTGGACGGAGCCCGGGCCTGGCTGAGGTCGTACGCGGACAAGCGCGGCGCCGACGCGGGCAGCGTGCACGGCATCTGGCTGGACGGAAGGCTCGTGGGCGGGCTGCTGTTCCGCGTCTGGGACACCCCGAGCGGCGTCTGCGAGGCCGGCTGCTGGCTGGAGCCCGCGGCGGCCGGGCGCGGCCTGGTCACGCGTGGCATGCGGGTGCTGCTCGACTGGGCCTTCGAGGAGCGCGGCATGCACCGGGTGGAGTGGCACGTGTCCTCCGCCAACGAGCCGAGCATCGGCGTGGCCCGGCGGCTCGGCATGAGCCGTGAGGGCGTGCTCCGCGAGAACTACCCGCACCGGGGTGTGCGCACCAGCACCGAGATCTGGGCGGTGCTGGCCCCCGAGTGGCGTACGGCACGCGCGCGTGCCCCGCACAGCGGCCGTTAAGAGACCTCTCAGAGAGCGTCCGTACGGTGCCGGGCATGGCATCGAAGACATCGGAAGGCGCCGAGGCCGGCGCCGAGGCGCACACGGACGACGAGACGACGGCGGCGGCCGGAACGGCAGGCAGGACGCGGGCACCGGGCAACGCGGAGGCCGAACAGGCGTCGGTTCCGGGGAGGTACGCGGAGGCCGAGGAGCGGGCCGCCGAAGTGCGGGCCGCCGAAGTGCGGGGCCCGGACGCGGCGCGGTCCGGGGAGGACGGCCACGGGACGGAGGGCGAAGCGGCCGGTGATCGGACGGAGCCCGAGACCGCCGGTGACCGTACCGAGGGCGAGGCGGCCGGTGATCGGGCGTCCTCCGGGGTCGGCCAGGGGGCCGGGGCCGTCGTCTCCGCCGCGCTGGGCCTGGTCTCCCTCAGCGGTGGCTGGATCGGCACCGTCGCCTCCGCCCGCGAGCAGCTCGTCGGCCAACTGCGGACCTCCTCCACGGCGAGCGTGACCCGCCAGATCAAGGAGGTCTACGGCGATGCCTGGCACACCACCGCCCTGTGGGCCGGCCTGTTCGCCCTGGCCGCGCTGGTCACCGGCGTCGTGGTGCTGGCCCGGCCCGCGTTCGGCGCCCCCGGCCGCCCGCAGGCCGCCTGGATCAGGTCGGTCGCCTGGGCGGGGGTCTCGCTCGGCGTCATCGGACTGCTCCTGGCCGTCCTGAAGTACTCCGACGCACTGCTCGGCCTGCCCTCGGCGGGCTGAACACCCGCGGCTCTCCAGGGGCCTTAGGACGTCCGTGCGCGCGGCACGGGCTCCCTAAGGCCCCTTACGCGCGCGTGCGGGCCGCCGGCCGGCCGAAGATGCGGAACTTCCCCGATGTGGCACGCACCCCTGGGGGACGAGGGTGGAGTCGTCGCAGAACGCGACGCACGACACCGTCCTCGACGAAGGATCCGCCATGTACGAGCTGGAACTGCACCGCATCCGGTCCGCCGAACTGCGCCGGGAGGCCCAGCGGGACCGCCTGGCCCGCGAGGTCGTCCGCGCCCGCCGCGCCGCCCGCCACGAGGCCCCGGCCGCCGGGTCCCATACCGAGCGGCCCCGCCGGACCCGGCTGCCGCGCACCGCGTGACGACGGAGGCGGAGGGCGACGGCACGGGGGTCGGCCGTCCACACCCCGCCGGCCCGGACCCCACGGCCGCCCGACGCGACCGCGGGCCCCTACCGGCCACCGGTGCACCCCCTGGGACTGCCGGTTCGCCCCCTGGGACTGCCGGTACGGCTCCTGGGGTTGCCGGTGCCGCTGTCATGACCGCTGGTTCGGCCCCTGCGGCTGCCGGTTCGCATCCTCGCGCCGCCGGTTCGGCCCCTGCGGCTGCCGGTTCGGCTCCGCACGCCGCCGGTACGAGCCCCCGCGCCGCGGGTACTCCTCTTCCGGCCACCGGTGCGCCGCCCCGGTTCGCCGGTACGACCATCGCACCGGGGTTGTGGAAAACCGGTGCCCGGTCGCACCGGCCCCGTGCGATGCTCGGGCCCGTGGAGACCTGGTTCGTCAGTCCCGTGTTCGTCGGCCGCACCGACGAGCTGGGCACACTGAAAGACGCGCTCGCCCGTGCCGCCGCGGCCGAGCCGCAGGCGCTGCTGCTCGGCGGCGAGGCGGGCGTCGGCAAGACCCGCCTCGTCGAGGAGTTCGCCACGGCCGCCGCCCGCCGCGAGGCCGTCGTCGCCGTCGGCGGCTGCGTGGAGGTCGGCGCCGACGGACTGCCGTTCGCCCCCTTCTCCACCGCGCTGCGCGCCCTGAGGGACGCCCTGCCCGAGGAGTTCACCGCCGCCGCGGCGGGCCAGGAGGAGGAGCTGGCCCGGCTGCTGCCCGATCTCGGCGAGACCGGTGCCGGCCGCCACGACGAGCAGGGCATGGCCCGCCTGTTCGAGCTGACCGCCCGGCTGCTGGAGCGGGTCGCCGCCGCACACACCGTCGTACTCGTCCTGGAGGACCTGCACTGGGCCGACGCCTCCACCCGCCACCTCCTCGCCTACCTCTTCCGCACCCTGCGCGCCGGCCGTCTCCTCGTCCTCGCCACCTACCGCTCCGACGACATCCACCGCCGCCACCCGCTGCGCCCCCTGCTCGCCGAACTGGACCGGCTGCGCACCGTCCGCCGCATCGAACTGGCCCGCTTCACCCGCGAGGAGGCATGCCGCCAGATCGCCGGCATCCTCGCCGCCGAACCCGACCCCGTCCAGGTCGACGAGATCTACGAACGCTCCGACGGCAACGCCTTCTTCATCGAGGAACTCGCCGTCGCCGGCCGCCAGGGCGACTGCGCCGGCCTCACCGACTCCCTGCGCGATCTGCTGCTGGTCCGGGTCGAGGCCCTGCCCGAGAGCGCCCAGCGGGTCACCCGCGTCGTCGCCGAGGGCGGTTCCACGGTGGAGTACCGGCTGATCGCCGCCGTGGTCCAGCTCTCCGAGGACGACCTCATCGAGGCACTGCGGGCCGCCGTCGGCGCCAACATCCTCACCGCCACCCGGGCCGGCGACGGCTACCGCTTCCGGCACTCCCTCGTCCGCGAGGCCGTCGCCGACGACCTGCTGCCCGGCGAACGCTCCCGGCTCAACCGCCGTTACGCCGAAGCCCTGGAGGCCGACCCGGGGCTCGTCCCGGCCGACGCCCGCGTGATGCGCCTGGCCAGTTACTGGTACCACGCCCGTGACGCCGCGAAGGCCCTGCCCGCCGTCCTGGCCGCCTCCGTCGTGGCCCGCCGCCGGCACGCCTACACCGAACAACTGGGCCTGCTGGAACGGGCGATGGAGCTGTGGGACGGCGCCCCGCAGGAGGTGCGCTCCGCCCTGCGCCCCGTCGACTGCACCGAGGCGTACCCCCCGTGCGGCTGTGACCCGGTGACCACCCCCCTGCGCTACCTCGACCTGATGGCCGAGGCCGCCGTGGCGGGCCGTTTCGGCGGCGAGCGGGAACGCGCCCTGAAGATCACCAAACGGGCCCTGCGCCTCCTGGACGACGAGCCGGACCCCCTGCGCGCCGCCTGGTTCTGGGTGCAGCGCTCCCGGCTCGTGCAGGCCCAGGCCCGCGGCGACGGCCGGCACGAACTGGCCACCGCCCAGGACCTGGTGCGCGGCCTGCCGCCGTCCGAGGTGCACGCCGAGGTGCTGGCGGTCGCCGCCAACTGGTCCATGCAGCACCGGCCCGGCCCCGAGGCCTTCGCCGCCGCCGAGCGGGCCGTGGAGTACGCGCGGATGGTGGGCGCCCGCGAGACCGAACTGCACGCCCGCCTCACCCTGGGCGGCCTGATCGTGGACTCCGGCGACCCCGAGACCGGCCTGGCACAGATGCGGCAGGTCCTGCGGGAGACCCGGGCGGAGGGCATGCACCCGGTCGCGGGCCGCGCCTACGTCAACCTGCCGTCCGCGTTGCAGAGCATCGGACGGGACCGGGAGGCCGCCCCCCTGCTGCGCGAGGGCGTCGACTTCTGCCGCCGGTACGGGCTGCTGGACTCCGAGGCCTGGGTGTGGGGCAACCTGTCCGACGCGCTGTACTCGCTCGGCCGGTGGACGGAGGCGGCCGAGGCCGCCGCGCACGCGACCCGGGTCGGTCACAGCGCCAAGCCCCGGGGCGCGGGCGCCCTGCGCCTGGCCCACCTCGCCCTGGCCCGCGGCGACCTCGACGAGGCGGCCCGGCAGCACACCGCCGCCCGCACCCGGTACGGTACGCACGACCCGATACCCCAGCAGTCCCTGCCGCTGGCCCGGATCACTGTCGGTCTCGCCGCCGCGGAGGGCCGTATCGGCGACGCCCGCGCCGCTGTGCTCCTGGCCCTGGACGGCGGCCTGCCGCCCGGCACCCACCGCTACGGCTGGCCGCTGCTGCTGGCAGCCGCCACCGCCGAGGCCGACGCCCGCACCCTGCCCGCCGCCCGGTCCGGCCGCGCCGAGTTCCTCGACCGCCTCTCGACGGCCGTGGGTGCCCTCACCACCGGCGTCCCCCTCTGGCAGGCCTACGGCCGGTGGACCCGCGCCGAACTGCTGCGCGCGCAGGGCCGGGACACCGCCGACACCTGGTCGCCCGTCGTCGCCGCCTTCGAGTGCCTGGACCGCCCCTACGACCTCGGCCGGGTCCGCCACCGCCTCGCCGGGGCGCTGCTCACCGAGGGCGGCGAGGACGAGCGGGACCGTGCGGTGGAGCTGCTCCGGCTGGCCGCCGCGGTCGCCGCCCACCTGGACGCCCGACCCCTCGCCGACGCCGTCGCCCGGCTCGCCCAGCGCGCCCGTCTCAGCCTGACGCGCGCGCCCCGGCAGGACGCCGCCCCGGCCGACCCGGTCGAGGCGCTGGGCCTCACCAACCGGGAGCGGGACGTCCTCGGCCTTGTCGCGGCCGGCCGCACCAACCGCCAGATCGCCCAGGAGCTGTTCATCTCACCGAAGACCGCGAGCGTCCACGTCTCCCACATCCTCGGCAAGCTCGGTGTCTCGGGCCGGGGCGAGGCGGCGGCGGTGGCGCACCGGCTGGGCCTGTTCGCCGCCGAGCCCCTGGCCGCCGAGGCACGGGGCTGAGACCTGTGCCGGGGCAGACCGGCAGTGAGGGGGAACCACCGTGTTCGAGGCCTTCGACGACCTGTTCGCGCCCGGCCGCAAGCACACCCGGGACGAGCAGAACCGGCTCGCGCTGACCCGCGAGGACGTCGGCGACAACGACCCCGGCCGAGGCCCCATCGACCTCGCGTCCGGCAAGGCACGCATACGGCTACCCGGACCGCCCCCGGTCGAGCCGCCCCCGGTCGAGCCGCCCGGACAGGACCCGGCCGAACCGAACCGACCGGACCCGAACTGACCGAGCCGACCCAGCCGCCCAGCCGACCCAGCCGACCGAGCCGGAACGGGCCGTACTGGAAGCGGCCGATCCCGAACCGGCCGAACGGAACCAGCCAAACCAGGATCGACCGATCCGGGCGGACCGCACCGCGCCGAACCCCCGTCCCACCGGACCGGAGCCCACCGCCCCCGCCCGCCGGACCTCAGCCCATCGCCCCCCGCCGCCCGCCGGACCTCAGCCCATCGCCCTCCCCGCCCGCCGCACCTCAGCCCAGCGCCCCCCGTCCGCCGGGGCGGTGGCGGACCTGGGGGTGTGTGGGGTGGTGGTCGGGCGGCTAGTGGACCCGGGCCTCCAGGACCCGGTCGTCACCCTTCTTCGGGGTCCCGCGGCCGTCCGTGTTGCTCGTCACCAGCCAGATCCGGTCGCCACCCGCCGGCACCACCGTGCGCAGGCGGCCGTAGACGCCCGTGAGGAACGCCTGCGGGGCGGCCGACGCCGCTGTGCCGCGCAGCGGGATACGCCACAGCCGCTTGCCCTTCAGGCCCGCCATCCAGATCATCCCGTCGACGGCGGCGATGCCGCTGGGGGAGGCGTCGTCGGTGTGCCACTGGGCGACCGGGTCGAGGTACCCGGCCCTGGCGGACCTGCCCTCGGTGACCGGCCAGCCGTAGTCGCCGCCGGGTCTGATCGCGTTCAGCTCGTCCCAGGTGTCCTGGCCGAACTCGGAGGCGAACAGCCGCTGTCGGCGGTCCCAGGCCAGGCCCTGGACGTTGCGGTGGCCGTAGGAGTACACCACGGAGCCGGGGAACGGATTGCCGGGCGCCGGTTCGCCGTCCGGGGTCATGCGCAGGATCTTCCCGCCCAGGGACTTCCTGTCCTGGGCCAGGCCCCGCTGCCCGCTCTCGCCGGTGCCCGCGTACAGCATGCCGTCCGGGCCGAAGGCGATCCGGCCGCCGTTGTGGATGAGGCCCTTGGGGATGCCCTTGAACACCGTGTCCGGAGCGCCGAGTTGTTCACCGGCCGGTTTCCGCTCGTCGTAGCGCATGCGGACGACACGATTGTCCGAGGCGGAGGTGAAGTAGGCGTAGACCATGCGGTCGGAGGCGTAGTCGGGGGAGAGGGCGATGCCCAGCAGGCCGCCCTCGCCGGCCGGGGCGACCCCGGAGACCGTGCCCAGTTCCGTCTTGCGGCCCGTCCTGTCGTCGATCCGGACGATCGTGCCCTCGTCACGGGAGGAGACGAGCAGACCGCCGCCGGGCAGCGGCGCCAGCCCCCACGGCGTCTTCAGGCCCTCGGCCACCGTGCGCAGCACCGTCACCGAGCCCTTGGCGGGGGGTGCGGTGAAGCCGGCCCCCGGCGAGGAGGCACCGGGCGCCGTGCCTGTCGCCGTACGCCCGAAGCCCGGTGGCGGCCCGTCTCCGCCTCCGGAGCAGCCGGCTGCCGGCAGGAGACAGGCCGCGGCCAGCACGGCCGTCACAGCTCGACGTTGCACGATCATGGTCCCTTCGACGCGGCGGTCCGGCGGCACGCTCTCCCTCTCCTGCCCCGCCCGCGCCCACCCGGGTTCCCGCTCCCCGGTGGCCCATGGCGGGAACCTCTAGTCCCACGATTTCTGCGCCGCCGGCAGCCGGGACACCTCCGCCATGTCCTCCCCGGTCAGCCGCAGCCCGGCCGCCGCCGCGTTCTGCGCCGCCCAGCGCTCCCGCTTGGTGCCCGGCAGGGCGATCACATGGCGGCCCTGTGCCAGCACCCACGCCAGCGCCACCTGGGCCGGCGTGACGTCCTCGCCGTGCCGGCGGGCGATCCGGCGCAGGCCGGCGACGATCGGCTGGTTGGCCGCCATCATCTCGGCCGTGAACCGGGGGTGACGGGCGCGTACGTCGTCCGGTTCGAAGCCCTGCCCCGGCGTCAGCGTGCCGGTCAGGAAGCCGTTGCCGAGCGGCATCGCCGCCAGGAGGCCCACGCCGCGTGCCTCGCACCACGGCAGCAGCGCCTGAAGCGCCTGCGGCGACCACACCGACAGCTCCGCCTGCACCGCGCTCACCGGGAACACCTGCTGCACCCGCCGGAGCTGGCGCAGCGTGCTGTCGTACGTCCCGGCGCCGTGGCGGCGCCCGCCGCGCGCCCCCACCGCGCACAGGCCCAGCGCCCGCACCTTCCCGGCGCGCACCAGGTCCGCCATCGCACCCCAGGTCTCCTCGACAGGCACCTCGGGGTCGGCGCGGTGAAGCTGGTACAGGTCGATCACGTCGGTCTGCAACCGCCGCAGCGAGGCGTCGCAGGCCCGCTTCACATAGCCGGGGCGGCCGTTGGCCACGATGTGCTGATCGCCCACCAGCAGGCCCGCCTTCGTGGACACGAACGCGTCCCCGCGCCGCTCCCTGAGCGCCCGGCCCAGCAGCAGCTCGTTGGTGAACGGGCCGTACATGTCCGCGGTGTCCAGGAGGTCGCAGCCCAGGTCCAGCGCCCGGTGCACGGTTCTGAGCGACTCGTCACCCCGCTGCCGGGATCCGCTGTACGCCCAGCTCATCGGCATGCACCCGAGTCCGACGGCCCCCACCGCGAGCGCCCCCGCGCCGATCGTCCTGCGCTCCACCTGCTCGTGACCCTCCCTCTGCCCGCCACCAACCTAACCTCTGCACGCGCGCGTGCCTGACATAGCCTCCTGGCATGACTTCCGACGTGTGGCTCCCCCTCCCGCCCGACGAGATCGAGGGGCTTCCCGAGGGGCCCCGGTACCTGTTCTGGGACGGGGGCGAGGACGGCGGGCAGCCGTACCCCGGCGACCCCGCCCGGTGCGCGGTGTACGTGGTGCCGTACATGAAGCCGTGGTCCGTCAGGGTGCGCCCGCTGGCGGAGCTGACCGGCGTCCGGGTCATCCAGACGCTCACCGCCGGCGTCGACGACATCACCGCCCGGCTGCCGGACATCGCGCCGGGCGTCCGACTGTGCAACGCGCGCGGTGTGCACGAGACGAGCACGGCCGAACTGGCCCTCACCCTGACCCTCGCCGCGCTGCGCGGCATCCCCGGCTTCGTCCGCGCCCAGGAGCGGGAGCGCTGGGAGAGCGCCTTCCACCCCTCCCTCGCCGACAAGAACGTCCTCATCGTCGGCTACGGATCCATCGGTGCCGCCGTCGAGGACCGGCTCACGCCGTTCGAGGTTGCGCGGGTGGCGCGCGTCGCGCGCTCCCCCCGCACCACGGTGCGCGGTCCCGTGCACCCGATCACCGATCTGGTCTCGCTGCTCCCGGACGCTGATGTGGTGATCCTCTGCACCCCGCTCACGGAGGCCACCCGCGGGCTCGTCGACGCCGGTTTCCTCGCGCGGATGAAGGACGGCGCGCTGCTGGTGAACGTGGCGCGCGGACCCGTCGTGGACACCGGGGCGCTGCTCGCCGAGCTGGGGACGGGCCGCATCACCGCCGCCCTGGACGTGACCGACCCCGAGCCGCTGCCGCCGGGCCATCCGCTGTGGCAGGCGCCGGGAGTGCTGATCAGCCCGCACGTGGGCGGCCCGTCCTCGGCCTTCCTGCCGCGTGCCCGACGGTTGCTCGCCGACCAGTTGACCCGGTTCGTGAACCACCGGCCGCTGCGGAACGTGATCCTTACGACGGGAGACGGCAGCACGGGATCAAACGGGCGGTAACCCGCTTCCGGCACCCTCCGCAACCTTTCGGACGCGGCCCGTACCGGCATATCCGCTGGTCGTTACGGAGCGTAGAGGAACTATGTCCCTGAGTGACGATCCTGGTGTATCGTCCCGACAGGGGCAGCGCCGCTGACCGTTCGGCGCCGGGGATGGACATTGCAGATCTGTGAGGGGGGCGACGGGCGATGCACGGCCTATGGACGAACGATCCGACGCGGCGGGGCCGTCGACGGCGACCCTGGCGCACGGCCACGCGCAGGCGCGGCCACCACATCCACCACACGCATCAGCAGCGCAGGCCGGGCGGCCGTCGCAGGCATGCCCGTCCGGCGCACCGGGACCGTCGGGACACGGGAGCGGCGCGCAGCGGGAGGCCCCGGTGAGCGCCCCGCCCTCGGTGACGAGCACCCTCGACGAAGCCGTGCGCGCACCGCACCCGTACCAGGAGCCGCCCCGGCGGCCGGCCTCCGGTGAGAGTGCCCGCCTGGTGGAGCAGCTCGTGCTGGCCCTGGTCTGTGCGGCCTACGCCGTCGGCGCCGCGTCCGGCTGGGGCACCAAGGCGGTCGCGGACGTCATGGGCGACTTCGGGCTCAGCGCGGCGGCCGGCACCGCCGCGGTCTCCTGCTTCCTCTACGCCCGCAATCCGCGCGTGCGCTTCCGGTCCGCCTGGCTCCTGTTCGCCCTCTCCGCGACGATGACGTCGCTGGGCAACGCCGTCTGGGGGTGGTACGAGGTCGTCCTGGACGTGGACGTGCCCAGCCCCAGCTACGCCGACCTGTTCTTCCTCTGCTTCGCGCCACCCGCCATCGTGGGTCTGCTGGTCCTCGCCAAGCGGCCGGCCAGCCGGGCGGGCTGGATCTGCCTGGCCCTGGACGCCTGGCTGATCGGCGGCTCCCTGCTCACCCTCTCGTGGAGCCTCGCGCTCGCCCGGACGGCCAGATTCGAAGGGTCGAGCGTGGCCCACGCCGCGCTGTCGCTGGCGTACCCGCTGCTGGACATCGCGCTCGTCAGCATGGTCCTCGCGCTGCACTTCCGCCGCGCCCCGGGCAACCGTACGGCGGTGAACACCGCGATCGGCGCGCTCGCGCTGACCGTCATGTGCGACGCGCTGTTCACCTCGCCGCTGCTGCACAGCAGCTACCGCTCCGGACAGCTCCTGGACGCCGGCTGGTTCGCCGGCTCCCTGCTGCTCGCCTACGCGCCCTGGGCCACACCCCGGCGGCCGGGCGCGCCGGAGACACGTGCGCCGGAGGGACGCACGCGCGTGGTCCACGAGCACGTGCCCGGACAGCGCGGCGCGGCCCAGCACCCGGTGTCCCCGCCCGCACCGGGCGCCGAGCACTGCCGGTATCCGGCCGGAGGGCCGCTCACCGGCTCCCTCGCCGCGCTCACCCCGTACCTCGCCGCCGCCGTCTGCACCCTGGGCATCCTGTACAACGTCCTGAACGGCCGCAGGCCCGACCACGTCGTGCTGATCACCGCGGGGTGCGTGGTGCTGGCACTCGTCATCCGGCAGGGCATCATGCTGCTGGACAACATCACCCTCACCCAGGAACTCGCGCAGAAGGAGAACCACTTCCGCTCCCTGGTGCAGGGCTCCAGCGACGTCATCATGATCGCCGCGCCCAACGGCATCCTCCGCTACGTCTCCCCGGCCGCCGCCGGGGTGTACGGCCGGCCCGCCGAGGACCTGGTCGGCAGCGAGCTGGCGAGCCTGATCCACCCGGAGGACCTGGGCTGCGTGGTGCACGAGGTGCGCCGCTTCCTCGCCGCCAGCCCGGTCGAGGAACCGACCACGCGCATCGAGTGCCGGTTCCGGTCGGGCGCCGGCGGCTGGCTCAACGTCGAGTCCACCGTCAACCGGCACCACGGCGGACTGATCTTCAACAGCCGGGACGTGACCGAGCGGGTGCGCCTCCAGGCGCAGTTGCAGCACAACGCCGAGCACGACCCGCTGACCGACCTGCCCAACCGCGCGCTGTTCACCAAGCGGGTCCAGCAGGCCCTGTCCGGCCGTCGCGCCACCGACCGGGGCGCCGCCCTGCGCGGTACGGCGGTGCTCTTCATCGACCTGGACGGCTTCAAGGCCGTCAACGACACGATCGGGCACCAGGCCGGGGACGAACTGCTCGTGCAGGCCGCCCGCCGGCTCCAGGACGCGGTCCGGCAGGGGGACACCGCGTCCCGGCTCGGCGGTGACGAGTTCGCGGCCCTGATCGTCGGGGACGGCACCCGGGACCGGGTGGCCCGGGAGCAAAACATCCTGGAGCTGGCCGACCGCCTCCGGGTGACCCTCTCCCAGCCCTACGCCATCGGCGGCAACGATGTCCGGGTCAACGCCTCCATCGGCGTCGCCTTCGCCGAGGCGGGCCTCGGCGCGGGCGAGTTGCTGCGCAACGCCGACCTGGCGATGTACCGCGCGAAATCGGCCGGGAAGGGCCGGGTGGAGCTGTACAGACCGCAGATGCAGCAGGACGTCGTCCGCAAGGCGGAGCTGGCCACCCGGCTGCGCGCCGCGCTGCACGACGGCGAGTTCGCGCTGCTGCACCAGCCGGTGGTGTGCCTCCAGAACGGCAGGATCACGGCGGTCTCCGCACAGGCGCGCTGGCGCTCCTCGCAGGGCGTGCTGTTCACCCCGGCCGAGTTCCTGCGGGTGGCGGAGGACGGCGACAAGGTGGCCGAGCTGGACCGCTGGGTCCTGCACGAGGCCGTGGCGCGGGCCGCCGAGCGGGCCGGTACCGGGGCCGTCGTCCCGGTGGCCGTCCGGATGAGCGCCCGGCGGCTGCTGGACCGCTCCACGCCGCTCGGCTCCGTCGAGGCGCTGCTCACCCGGCACGGGCTGCCGCCCGGGGCGCTGATCCTGGAGCTGTCCGACACCGACCCCCGGGTCTCCCTGGACGAGCTGGAGCGGCGGCTGACCGCGCTCAGCCGGCTGGGGGTGCGGATCGCGCTGGACGGGCTCGGCAGCGGCTACGCGGCCATCACGGCGCTGCGCAGGCTGCCCGTGGACATCCTCAAACTCGACCGCGGCCTGGTCGAGGGCGTGGTCGAGTCCGCGCGGCTGCACAAGATCACCAGTGGTCTGCTGCGGATCGCCGAGGACCTCGGGCTCCAGTCGGTCGCCGAGGGCGTGGACCTGCCGGAGCAGGTGGTCGCGTTGCGCGCGATGGGCTGTACGCACGGCCAGGGCATGGCGTTCGCCGGTCCGCTGGACGAACTGCGGCTGCGCCGGGCGCTCGGTTCCGGTCACTATCCGGTGCCGCACGCCCCGGCCGAACCGGCGTTCGCGGGCAGCGTGCGAGAGCCGACCGCCGCGCCCCGGGGATGATCGGAACGCGGGGTACGGGGGTGTGTCCAGAGGGCGCGGGCGCTGTCCGCGGAGGCGATCGCACCCTCGGCTCACATTCTGAGACTCCCGTCCCACCTACTTGACACGTGGTGCGTGCCGGAGAGAGGGTCAGTGCCATGCGCACCCGAATTCTCGTACTTGGACAGCGCGTCGGCTGAGCTGGGACCCACCGGAGGGCGATCCGGAATCCCCAGCGACCACCCCGGCGCGCTCCCCTCGCTTGCCTTGCGGCACGAGGGGTTTTTTGTTGCACGAGCACCGTTCGTGCAGCGCCCGAACTCCGTCCGAACCTCGCAAAAACCCTCAGCATCGAGAAGAGAATGCCGATGACCGAGCAGGCCACCGGGGCCCACCATCCGCAGCCGCGGCCCCGTTCCGGAGGACACTCCGCTTCCGTCGAGCACGTCACGGGTGCGCAGTCCCTCATCCGCTCCCTCGAGGAGGTCGGCGCGGACACGGTGTTCGGCATTCCCGGCGGCGCGATCCTCCCCGCGTACGACCCGCTGATGGACTCCACCCGGGTGCGCCACGTCCTGGTCCGGCACGAGCAGGGCGCCGGCCACGCGGCCACCGGCTACGCGCAGGCCACCGGCAGGGTCGGCGTCTGCATGGCGACCTCGGGGCCGGGTGCCACCAACCTGGTGACGCCCATCGCGGACGCGCACATGGACTCGGTGCCGCTCGTGGCGATCACCGGCCAGGTCGCCTCCAAGGCGATCGGCACCGACGCCTTCCAGGAGGCGGACATCGTCGGCATCACGATGCCGATCACCAAGCACAACTTCCTCGTCACCAAGGCCGAGGACATCCCGCGGGTCATCGCGCAGGCGTTCCACATCGCCTCCACCGGCCGCCCGGGCCCGGTCCTGGTCGACATCGCCAAGGACGCCCTCCAGGCGAAGACGGTCTTCAACTGGCCGCCCACCATGGACCTGCCCGGCTACCGTCCGGTGACCAAGCCGCACGCCAAGCAGATCCGCGAGGCGGCCAAGCTGATCACCGCCGCCAGGCGGCCCGTCCTGTACGTCGGCGGCGGTGTCCTCAAGGCCGGGGCCACGGCCGAGCTGAAGGTCCTCGCCGAGCTGACCGGAGCGCCGGTCACCACCACCCTGATGGCGCTGGGCGCCTTCCCCGACAGCCACCCGCTGCACGTGGGCATGCCCGGCATGCACGGCAGCGTCGCCGCGGTCACCGCGCTCCAGAAGGCCGACCTGATCGTGGCCCTCGGCGCCCGCTTCGACGACCGCGTCACCGGCAAGCTGGACAGCTTCGCGCCGTACGCGAAGATCGTCCACGCCGACATCGACCCGGCGGAGATCGGCAAGAACCGCGCCGCCGACGTGCCGATCGTCGGGGACGCCCGTGAGGTCATCGCCGACCTGGTCCAGGCGGTGCAGAAGGAGCACAGCGAGGGCCACCAGGGCGACTACACCGCCTGGTGGAGCGACCTGAACCGCTGGCGCGAGACCTACCCGCTCGGCTACGACCTGCCCGAGGACGGCTCGCTCTCCCCGCAGCAGGTGATCCAGCGCATCGGGCAACTGGCGCCGGAGGGCACCGTCTTCGCCGCGGGCGTCGGCCAGCACCAGATGTGGGCCGCCCACTTCGTCCAGTACGAACGGCCCGCCACCTGGCTGAACTCCGGCGGCGCCGGCACGATGGGCTACGCCGTCCCGGCCGCCATGGGCGCCAAGGCCGGCGTGCCGGAGCAGACGGTCTGGGCGATCGACGGCGACGGCTGCTTCCAGATGACCAACCAGGAACTGGCCACCTGCGCCCTGAACAACATTCCGATCAAGGTCGCCGTCATCAACAACGGCGCCCTGGGGATGGTCCGCCAGTGGCAGACCCTCTTCTACAACCAGCGCTACTCCAACACCGTGCTGCACAGCGGACCCGACGACATCAACCCGCAGGCCCGGGGCACGCGCGTCCCGGACTTCGTGAAGCTGTCCGAGGCGATGGGCTGCGTGGGCCTGCGCTGCGAGCGCCCCGAGGACCTGGACCGGGTCATCGCGGAGGCGAACGCCATCAACGACCGTCCGGTCGTCGTCGACTTCATCGTCCACGAGGACGCGATGGTCTGGCCGATGGTCGCCGCCGGCACCTCCAACGACGAGATCATGGCCGCCCGGGACGTCCGCCCCGACTTCGGCGACAACGAAGACGACTGACGACGACTGGCAAGGAAGAGCACACACCATGTCCAAGCACACGCTCTCCGTCCTGGTGGAGAACACGCCGGGCATCCTCGCCCGCATCGCCGCCCTGTTCTCCCGCCGCGGCTTCAACATCGACTCGCTCGCGGTCGGTGTCACCGAGCACCCCGACATCTCCCGCATCACCATCGTGGTGGGTGTCGAGGAGCTGCCGCTGGAGCAGGTCACCAAGCAGCTCAACAAGCTCGTCAACGTGCTGAAGATCGTCGAGCTGGAGCCCGGGCAGGCCGTCCAGCGCGAACTCGTTCTGGTGAAGGTCCGCGCCGACAACGAGACCCGCTCCCAGATCGTGGAGATCGTCCAGCTCTTCCGCGCCAAGACCGTGGACGTCTCCCCGGAGGCCGTCACCATCGAGGCCACCGGCTCCGGCGAGAAGCTGTCCGCCATGCTCAAGATGCTGGAGCCGTACGGCATCAAGGAGCTGGTCCAGTCCGGCACGATCGCGATCGGCCGCGGCGCCCGTTCGATCACGGACCGCTCGCTGCGCGCGCTCGACCGGACCGCGTAGGGCCGAGGACGGGCGGCCGGCGTGTCCCGCCGCCGCCCGTATGCCGAGACCCCGAAACTTCCCTTCCGCCCGCCGTCATACGGTGGGACGCATCACCTGCACACAAGGAGAGAACCCAAAGTGGCCGAGCTGTTCTACGACGCTGACGCCGACCTGTCCATCATCCAGGGCCGCAAGGTCGCGGTCATCGGTTACGGCAGCCAGGGCCACGCCCACGCGCTGTCGCTCCGTGACTCCGGTGTCGACGTGCGTGTCGGCCTGCACGAGGGCTCGAAGTCCAAGGCCAAGGCCGAGGAGCAGGGCCTGCGCGTGGTGACCCCGGCCGAGGCCGCCGCCGAGGCCGACGTCATCATGATCCTGGTCCCGGACCCCCTCCAGGCGCAGGTCTACGACGAGTCCATCGCCCCGAACCTGAAGGACGGCGACGCGCTGTTCTTCGGCCACGGCCTGAACATCCGCTACGGCTTCATCAAGCCCCCGGCGGGCGTGGACGTCTGCATGGTCGCCCCGAAGGGCCCGGGCCACCTGGTCCGCCGCCAGTACGAGGAGGGCCGCGGCGTGCCGTGCATCGCCGCCGTCGAGCAGGACGCCTCCGGCGACGCCTTCGCCCTCGCCCTGTCGTACGCCAAGGGCATCGGCGGCACCCGCGCCGGCGTCATCAAGACGACGTTCACCGAGGAGACCGAGACCGACCTGTTCGGTGAGCAGGCCGTGCTGTGCGGTGGCACGGCCGCGCTGGTCAAGGCGGGCTTCGAGACCCTGACCGAGGCCGGCTACCAGCCGGAGATCGCCTACTTCGAGTGCCTGCACGAGCTGAAGCTGATCGTGGACCTCATGTACGAGGGCGGCCTGGAGAAGATGCGCTGGTCCATCTCCGAGACCGCCGAGTGGGGCGACTACGTCACCGGTCCGCGCATCATCACCGACGCCACCAAGGCCGAGATGAAGAAGGTCCTCGCCGAGATCCAGGACGGCACCTTCGCCCGTGCCTGGATGGACGAGTACCACGGCGGCCTGAAGAAGTACAACGAGTACAAGCAGCAGGACTCCGAGCACCTGCTGGAGACCACTGGCAAGAAGCTGCGCAAGCTGATGAGCTGGGTGAACGAGGAGGCGTAAGCCTCGGGACAGGGGCCGGGGCGGACTGCTCCGGCCCCTGTTGTCCACCCCGGCCAGCCACGGAAGGGTGATCCTTCCGCGGAGGCGCAATGCGATCTCCGCCACGCCACTACACTTCTGGACAACACGCGTCAGGCCCACAGCGTCGTGCGTCTTCCGCGGCTAGCCCCCCTCCTCCGCCTGCGGCCGTCGGGACGGCCGTCCGCATCGCACCTGTGAGGACTCACGTGAGCTCGTACCCCAGTCAAAAAGCTACGGTACTGATCGCTGAAGAGCTGTCGCCTGCCACCGTCGACGCACTCGGTCCGGATTTCGAGATCCGGCACTGCAACGGAGCGGACCGCTCCGAGCTGCTTCCGGCCATCGCCGACGTGGACGCGATCCTCATCCGTTCGGCCACCAAGGTCGACGCCGAGGCCATCGCCGCCGCGAAGAAACTGAAGGTCGTCGCGCGTGCCGGCGTCGGCCTGGACAACGTCGACGTCTCCGCCGCCACCAAGGCCGGCGTGATGGTCGTCAACGCCCCCACCTCCAACATCGTGACCGCCGCCGAGCTGGCCTGCGGTCTCATCCTCGCCACCGCCCGCAACATCCCGCAGGCCAACACCGCCCTGAAGAACGGCGAGTGGAAGCGCAGCAAGTACACGGGTGTCGAGCTGGCCGAGAAGACGCTGGGCGTCGTGGGCCTGGGCCGCATCGGCGCCCTCGTCGCGCAGCGCATGTCCGCCTTCGGCATGAAGGTCGTCGCCTACGACCCCTACGTACAGCCCGCGCGGGCCGCGCAGATGGGCGTCAAGGTGCTGTCGCTGGACGAGCTGCTGGAGGTCTCCGACTTCATCACCGTCCACCTGCCCAAGACCCCCGAGACCCTCGGCCTGATCGGCGACGAGGCGCTGCGCAAGGTCAAGCCGAGCGTGCGCGTCGTCAACGCCGCGCGCGGCGGCATCGTCGACGAGGCCGCGCTGTACGCGGCGCTGAAGGAGGGCCGGGTCGCCGGCGCCGGCCTCGACGTGTACGCCAAGGAGCCCTGCACCGACTCCCCGCTGTTCGAGCTGGACCAGGTCGTGTGCACCCCGCACCTAGGCGCCTCCACCGACGAGGCCCAGGAGAAGGCCGGCATCGCGGTCGCCAGGTCGGTGCGGCTCGCGCTCGCCGGTGAGCTGGTGCCGGACGCGGTGAACGTCCAGGGCGGTGTCATCGCCGAGGACGTCAAGCCGGGCCTGCCGCTCGCCGAGCGTCTCGGCCGTATCTTCACCGCGCTGGCCGGTGAGGTCGCCGTCCGTCTCGACGTCGAGGTCTACGGCGAGATCACCCAGCACGACGTGAAGGTGCTGGAGCTGTCCGCGCTCAAGGGTGTCTTCGAGGACGTCGTCGACGAGACGGTGTCGTACGTCAACGCGCCGCTGTTCGCGCAGGAGCGCGGTGTCGAGGTGCGCCTGACCACCAGCTCCGAGTCGGCCGACCACCGCAACGTGGTCACCGTGCGCGGCACGCTGGGCACCGGCGAGGAGGTGTCGGTCTCCGGCACGCTGGCCGGCCCGAAGCACGTGCAGAAGATCGTCGCGGTCGGCGAGTACGACGTCGACCTCGCGCTCGCCGACCACATGGTCGTCCTGCGCTACGAGGACCGCCCGGGTGTCGTCGGCACCGTCGGCCGGGTCCTCGGGGAGGCCGGCATCAACATCGCCGGCATGCAGGTCGCGCGTGCGGCGGTGGGCGGTGAGGCGCTGGCGGTGCTCACCGTGGACGACACGGTGGCCCCCGGCGTGCTGGCCGAGCTGGCCGCGGAGATCGGGGCGGCCTCGGCCCGGTCCGTGAACCTGGTCTGAGCACACGCCGAACGCCGGGCGGGCCGACTTCGGTCGGCCCGCCCGGCGTTGTGCGTATCCGCTACCGGTCGCCGCCCCCGGTGGTCCGCAGGGTCAGTGCGGCGCCGACCGCCGCCAGTGCCAGCAGCACCGCCCCGGCGACCGCCACGCCCTGCATCCCGCTGGTGAACGCCTCCCGGGCCGCGGCGAGCAGGGACGCGCCGGGCCGGCCGGGCAGCCGGGCGGCCGCGGTGAGCGCCCCGCCCAGGGTCTCGCGGGCCTCGGCCGGGGCGGTCTCCGGCATCGCGTGGCGGTAGACGGCCGTACCGATGGAGCCGAGGACCGCCATGCCGAGCGCCCCGCCGAACTCGGTGCCGGTCTCCAGCAGGGCGGAGGCCGTTCCGGCCTGTTCCGCGGGGACGCCGCTCATGGCGAGGTCGGTGAGCTGGGACAGCACCATGACCACACCGCAGGCGAGGACGCCGGCCGCGGCCAGCACCAGCCACAGGGAGTCGGTGCCGGCGAGGCCGAGCAGGGCGTACCCGGCCGCGCTGACCGCGAAGCCGCCGGCGACGACGTACCCGCGGTGGACGCCGCGCTGGACGAGCGCGGTGGTGAGGGGTCCGGCGGCGCCGATGAGCACCGAGGGGAGCAGGCTCCACAGCGCCGCCGCCAGCGGGCTCTTGCCGAGGACCGACTGGAGGTACTGCGTGGTGAAGATGGCCGAGCCCATCATCCCGAACGCGGACACGAGGGTCAGGACCAGCGACGGGGTGAATCCGCGGCCCCGGAAGAGGGCCGGCGGGACCAGCGGGGAGGTGCCGGTGCGCTGGCGGTGGACGAACAGCGCCCCGAAGAGCAGGCCGACGGTGATCGAGACGACGTACTGCGGGTGCCAGCCCTCGGACGGGATCTCCTTGAGGCCGTAGATCACCGGGAGCACGGCGGCCATCGACAGCGGCACGCTCGCCAGGTCGAAGCGGCCGGCCCCGGGGTTGCGCGACTCGGGCAGCAGGACCGGGCCGAGGACCAGCAGCAGCGCCATCGCGGGCAGGTTGACCAGGAAGACCGAGCCCCAGCGGAAGTGCTCGACCAGGACGCCGCTCATCACCGAGCCGAGGGCGATCCCGCCGGTCATCACACCGGACCACAGGCCGATGGCCTTCGCCCGTTGGGCGGGGTCGGTGAACATCGTGCGCAGCAGGGCCATCGTGGACGGCATGAGCGTCGCGCCGCCGACGCCGAGGACCGCGCGGGCCGCGATCAGGGTCTCGGCGCTGTTCGCGAAGGCCGCGAGCAAGGAGGCTCCGCCGAAGGCCGCGGCCCCCGCCAGGAGCAGTTTGCGGCTGCCGACGCGGTCGCCGAGCGAGCCCATCGTCATCAGCAGTCCGGCGAGGACGAAGCCGTAGATGTCGAAGATCCATAGCTGTTGGGTGCCGCTGGGGTGCAGGTCGGCGCTGATCGCGGGGGCCGCGAAGTAGAGGACCGAGACGTCCATCGAGACCAGCAGCAGCGGCAGCATCAGCACACCGAGCGCGGTCCATTCGCGGCGTCCGGCGCGGACGGGGGCGCGTTCGGCGCCGACGGAGGCGGTGGTGCTCGTCGAGTTCGTCATGCCGAGCAATGTACGGCTGTATTAAACGTCTGTCTAGAACATTTGTATAAGTCGTTCGTCTGGGACGGTTGTATGGATCGCGGGTAGGGTGAGGGCATGGGACACCGTGAGGATCTGCTCAAGGGCGCCAAGCGCTGCCTGCTGGAGAAGGGCTTCGCGCGGACGACGGCGCGCGACATCGTCAAGGAGTCGGGGACGAACCTGGCCTCGATCGGCTACCACTACGGGTCGAAGGACGCGCTGCTCACCCAGGCGTACGTCTCCCTGATCGAGAGCGTGGGCGAGAGCTTCGGCCCGGGGCTCGGCGAGGAGGTCACGCAGCCCCCGGGATCACTGGAGCGTTTCCAGGAGATGTGGGCGAGCGTCATCCGCACCGTGCCCGAGGCACGGGCGATCTGGCTGCTCAGCTTCGAGCTGATGTTCCAGGACGAGCGTGTCGCCCAGGTGCGCAAGCTGCTGGCCGAGGCGCAGGAGGAAGGCCGGACCGGGCTCGTGGCCCTCTTCAACGGCGTCCCGGAGACGGAGGTCGACCAGGAGACCACGGACAGCGAGGGCCGCCTCTACCAGACCCTCCTCAACGGCCTCATGGTCCAGTGGCTCTTCGACCCCGCCTCGGCGACCACCGCCGAGCAGCTCACCGAGGGCCTGCGGCGCGTCATGCGGCAGGCCGCGCGGCACTGACCGGCGGCTACAGCCGCGCCCGCTTCAACGTCATGTGCAGCAGCAGCCGGTCCTCCCCGTCGTCCAGGTCGAGCCCCGTGAGCTGCTCCACCCGGGACAGGCGGTAGTACAGCGTCTGACGGTGGATGCCCAGCTCGGCGGCGGTGCGGCCGGCCTGTCCGGCGCAGTCGAGGTAGACCTCCGCGGTGCGGGCCAGCTCTCGGTGGACGGGGGAGAGCAGCGGGCCGGCCACGGGGTCGTGCGCGGCCTCGGGGGGCAGCGCGGTCAGCAGCCGGTACGGCCCGATGCGTCCCCACTCCGCGACCGGTGCGAATCGCGGCTCGGCCAGCGCGGCGCGCGCGGCGGCCCGCGCCTCCTGCCAGACCGTGCCCAGCTCGGCGAGACCGGTGCGGGGTTCGCCGATCCCGGCGGCGAACCCGGCCCCGGCGGCGAACCCGCCCACCCGGCCGGCCCCGGCGGCTGCGACGGCCCCTGCGGCCCCGGTGGTCCCCGCGGGCCCGGCGGGCCGCGCGGCCACCGCGGCGGCCGTGCGCGCCCCCGCTCCCCGGGCCTTCGCTCCCCCCGCCCCCTCGGCCTCCCGCAGCAGTCGTGCCGCCGCCGTCAGCGCCGGTGTCGGCACATCCGTCGTCCGCAGCCGCACCAGCACCGCCAGGCTCAGCCCGGTCGGCCCCCAGGGCAGCGTGCACAGGGCGGTGGCGTGCGGGACCGTGCGCGGGGCCGGGGCGTCGTCCGGGTCGGCCGAGGGCCAGGGCGCCACACAGACCAGCGTGTGCGGGCCGTCCGCACGGGGGCCCAGCGCGGTGCGCAGGTCGGCCACCGCCATGTCCCGCTGCCAGCCGCGCTCCGCCGTGAGCACCGCCCGCAGCTCCCGGCTGAGCCCCGCCCCGGCCTCCGCCTCGTCGGCGAGCAGCGCCCCGATCCGGTCCGCCACCCGCAGGGCGGCGGCGAGCTGGGCGTCCGTCGGCCCCGGGTCGCCGTCCAACAGCCAGACGTAGCCGAGGACGACACCCCGATGGCGTACGGGGAGACAGATCCGGCCGCGGTACACGCCGGCCTCCGGGGTCGGCGGGATGCGCACCGGCCCGGTCGCGCGCGTGATGCCGAACCCCTCGAACCAGGCCCGGACCGCCGCTGTGGAACGCCGGGTCAGGATGGAACGGGTGCGGACCGGGTCCAGCGCGGACGGGTCCAGTTCGTCGTCGCTGTCGTACGCGCCGAACGCGATCAGTTCGAAGTCGCGGTTCTCCAGGGTCGCCGGGACGCCCAGCAGCTCGGAGATCTCGTCCACCAGCTCCTGGTAGTCACCCATGCTTCTGAAGGATGCAGCATCGGCCGTCACCCGGGCATTCTCTCCCATTCCCCGGCCGCCCTCATACACCTGTCTGAGAACCCGTGCACGGATGCGTGACAGCTGTCGATGGCCCACGATCGGAGAGATCCTTAGGTTTCACGGTGGTTCTCCGTGCCGTACCCGAATCGTCGGGTAGGGCCGTTTCGGTGCTTGTCTGTGGAGGTGCCCCGTGCTGGGTCCCGTGATTCTCGCCGCGTCGCGCAGCGACCGGATGCGTCGTCTGATCTCGGCGGCTCCGGTGACCAAGCAGGTCGTCGACCGCTTCATCCCCGGCGAGACCGTGGCCGACATCGTCCCGATCATCGAGGACCTCACGGCCAGGGGCCTGGAGCTGACGATGGACGTCGTCGGCGAGGACATCACCACCCCGGAGCAGGCCGGGGCCGCCCGGGACGCCTACCTGGCGCTCATCGACCACCTCGAGCGGCTGGAGCTGGGCGAGAAGGTCGAGATGTCGGTCAAGCTGTCCATGTTCGGCCAAGCGCTGGAGGGCGGCCACGAGCTGGCCCTCGCCAACGTCCGCCCGGTCGTCGAGGCCGCCGCCGCCATCGGGACGACGGTGACGCTCGACGCCGAGGACCACACCACCCTCGACTCGATGTTCGCCATCCACGAGGAGCTGCGGAAGGACTTCCCGCAGACCGGCTGCGTCATCCAGGCCTACCTCTTCCGCACCGAGGCCGACGCCCGCCGCCTCGCGGAGTCCGGCAGCCGCGTCCGCCTGGTGAAGGGCGCCTACAAGGAGCCCGCCGAGGTCGCCTACCAGCAGAAGCACGAGATCGACAAGGCCTACGTGCGCATCCTCAGGACGCTCATGGAGGGCGAGGGCTACCCGATGATCGGGTCCCACGACCCGCGTCTGATCTCCATCGCCCAGGAGCTGGCCCACAAGGCCGGCCGCAAGCTCGACGAGTACGAGTTCCAGATGCTCTACGGCATCCGCGGCGAGGAGCACCTGCGGCTGGCCGCCGAGGGCCACCGCATGCGCGTCTACACCGCCTACGGCACCGACTGGTACGGCTACTTCATGCGCCGTCTCGCCGAGAAGCCCGCCAACCTGCGCTTCTTCCTGCGCTCGATGGTCAGCAAGGGCTGAGCCCGAACACCCGCTCACGTACAAGGAGTTACGGATCTCATGGACGCTGTGACCCAGGTCCCCACCCCCGTCAACGAGCCGGTGCACGGCTACGCCCCCGGCTCGCCCGAGCGCGCCCGTCTGGAGGTCAAGCTCAAGGAGCTGGCTCAGAACCCGATCGACCTGCCGATGACCATCGGCGGCGAGAAGCGGATGGGCGGCGGCGAGACCATCCAGGTCGTCCAGCCGCACAACCACAAGGCCGTCATCGGCACCCTGCGCAACGCCACCCGGCAGGACGCGCAGGACGCCATCGACGCGGCCCTGGCCGCCGCCCCGGCCTGGCGTGCGATGGCCTTCGACGACCGTGCCGCGATCATCCTGCGCGCCGCCGAGCTGCTGGCCGGCCCCTGGCGCGAGACGATCGCCGCCTCCACCATGCTGGGCCAGTCCAAGACCGCCCAGCAGGCGGAGATCGACAGCCCCTGCGAGCTGGTCGACTTCTGGCGCTTCAACGTGCACTACGCCCGTCAGATCCTCGCGGAGCAGCCCCCGGCGAACTCCCCGGGCGTCTGGAACCGCCTGGACCACCGCCCGCTGGAGGGCTTCGTCTACGCGATCACGCCGTTCAACTTCTCGGCGATCGCGGCGAACCTGCCCACCGCACCGGCCCTGATGGGCAACGTGGTGCTCTGGAAGCCGTCCCCGACGCAGACCCACGCGGCCGTCCTCCTCATGCAGTTGCTGGAGGAGGCGGGCCTGCCCAAGGGCGTCATCAACCTCGTCACCGGCGACGGCATCGAGGTCTCCGCGGTCGCCCTCGAGCACCGCGACCTCGCCGGCATCCACTTCACCGGTTCGACCAAGACGTTCCAGTACCTGTGGAAGACGGTCGGCAGCAACATCGAGAAGTACCGCTCCTACCCGCGTCTGGTCGGCGAGACCGGCGGCAAGGACTTCCTGGTCGCCCACCCGAGCGCCGACCGCGCGATCCTGAAGACCGCCCTGACCCGCGGCGCCTTCGAGTACCAGGGCCAGAAGTGCAGCGCCACCTCCCGCGCCTACATCCCGGCCTCCATCTGGAACTCGGGCTTCAAGGAGGAGTTCGCCGCCGAGGTCGACTACCTGACCATGGGTGACGTCACCGACCTGTCCAACTTCATGGGCGCGGTGATCGACGAGCGGTCCTTCGCCAAGAACAAGGCGGCCATCGACCGCGCCAAGCAGGACCCGACCTGCACCATCGTGGCCGGCGGCAGCTACGACGACTCGGTCGGCTACTTCGTCCGCCCGACCGTCATCGAGTGCACCGACCCGGAGAACGAGGTCTTCACCACCGAGTACTTCGGCCCGATCCTCGCCGTGCACGTCTACGAGGACGACGCGTACGAGGAGATGCTGACCCAGATGGAGTCGGTGTCGGACTACGCCCTCACCGGTTCGGTGATCGCCAATGACCGCGCCGCCGCGGCCCACACGATGGAGCGGCTCCGCTTCGCCGCGGGCAACTTCTACATCAACGACAAGTCGACCGGCGCCGTCGTCGGCCAGCAGCCCTTCGGCGGCGGCCGTGCCTCCGGCACCAACGACAAGGCCGGCGCCCCGCAGAACCTGCTGCGCTGGACCCTGACCCGGGCCATCAAGGAGACCCTGGTCCCGCCGACCGACTACGCCTACCCGCACATGGGCTGACCGGCCCCGCGAGCACGGCCCGGGAGGCCCGACCTGTGTCGGGCCTCCCGGGCCGTTCCACGTTCCCCCGGGGCCGCGCGGGCCGCGCTCCCTCGGCCGGAGTACTCCCCGAACACGCGAACGCCCTGCTCAGGGCGGTGTGATCCGGTGCGCCGTCTCAGATAGTAGGAAGTCCGAGTAATGGTGCAGACAGACGCGGACGGCTCCCTTAGCGTGGAGGGAGCCGAACGTCTCGCTCCATCCAGCGAATGGCGGTCGTGAGCCGGGCCCCGTGCAGGCAACCCCTGCGGCCATCGTTTCCCGCCCCTCTCCGGGGGTCCCTCTCCCACGCCCCACGAGGCGGCGGGGGAGTCGAACCCCCTCACCGCCGCACTGCGCGTCTGCCGAAGGAGTCGATTGCCATGGCCGAGACGACCGTCCGCCGCGTCCGCCACGTGCCCCGCACGAGCGAGTCCGACCGCAAGAACGCCGCCGCCGCTCTCCAGCGCGCCCTGGACCGCCGGGACAACGGCGGCGCGACCGGCCACTGAGCCGGACCACCACCAGCCGGGAGCCGCCACCCGAGCGAGGTGCGGCGCGGCCCTCACCCGCCGCGCCGCACCCCGAAGCGGCCGCTCCGCCGCGCGCCGCCCGCCGTCCGCCGCCGTGCGCCGTGCGCTGTCCGCCGTGCGCCGTCCGCTCTGTGTCGCCTGCCGTCTGCCGACGCCGCACCCCGAGCCGCGGTGCCGCGCCGACCCGCACCCTGCCCCTCCACCCACCGGTCACCCGTCGGGCCACCCGTCCGGCTGTCCGTATGTCGGACGGGGTGTGTCATCCCCTGGGACGGGGAGTAGGGTTCCGGCATGTCTCGCAGCCTCAATCTCGCAGTGATCCCCGGTGACGGCATCGGCCAGGAGGTCGTGGCCGAGGGTCTCAAGGTCCTCTCCGCCGTCCTGCCGCAGGACGTGAAGCTGGAGACCGAGGAGTACGATTTCGGTGCCCAGCGCTACCACGCCACCGGCGAGACCCTCACCGACGCCGACCTGGACGCGCTGAAGCGGCACGACGCCATCCTGCTCGGCGCCATCGGAGATCCGTCGGTGCCGTCCGGCGTCCTGGAGCGCGGCTTCCTGCTCAAGCTCCGCTTCGCCTTCGACCACCACGTCAACCTGCGCCCGTCGAAGCTGCTCCCCGGTGTCGCCACCCCGCTCGCCGGCCAGCCGGAGATCGACTTCGTCGTCGTCCGCGAGGGCACCGAGGGCCCGTACACCGGCAACGGCGGCACCATCCGCAAGGGCACCGCGCACGAGGTCGCCACCGAGGTGTCCGTCAACACCGCCTACGGCGTCGAGCGCGTCGTCCGAGACGCCTTCGCCCGCGCCCAGGCCCGCCCGCGCAAGAAGCTCACGCTGGTCCACAAGAACAACGTGCTGACCTTCGCCGGACACCTGTGGACGAACATCTTCAACCAGGTGGCCGAGGAGTTCCCCGAGGTCACCACCGACTACATCCACGTCGACGCGGCCACGATCTACCTGGTCACCGACCCGGGCCGGTTCGACGTCATCGTCACGGACAACCTCTTCGGCGACATCATCACCGACCTCGCCGCGGCCGTCTCCGGCGGCATCGGCGTGGCCGCCTCCGGCAACATCAACCCCGGCGGCGAGTTCCCGTCCATGTTCGAGCCCGTCCACGGCTCGGCCCCGGACATCGCCGGCCAGGGCAAGGCCGACCCCACCGCCACCGTCCTGTCCGTCGCCCTGCTGCTGCGCCACCTCGGCTACGACGCCGAGGCCGACCGCATCGACGCGGCGGTCACCGCCGACCTCACCGAGCGGGGCTCCCTGCCCGCCCGCCGCACCTCCGAGATCGGCGACGCGCTCGCCGTACGCGTAGCCGGCTGACCCGCCGCGCTCCACCCAAGCCGCCGGGTCGCTACCGCACCCGGCGGCTTTTCCTGTGCCTCGCCGGGTGCCACCATCAATCCCTGGACCGCTTCACCCCGATTCCGTCCGCCGCCGCCCCCGCGCGATAATCGAACGCGGAGCCGCGATATGAGGGAATGCTCGGACGTCCTAGCACTGACGACCCGCAGTACAGGCGTGAGCGCGGCCCGTCACTACAACCGGTGAAGGACAACCACATGACGACGCCCACGATCGAGCTCAAGCCCTCCGCCAGCCCGCTCGCCGCCGCAGAGCGCGAGGCGATCCTGGCCAACCCCGGTTTCGGCCGCCACTTCACCGACCACATGGTGACGATCAAGTGGACCGAGGGCCGCGGCTGGCACGACGGTCAGCTCGTTCCGTACGCGCCGATCCCCCTCGACCCGGCCACCAACGTCCTGCACTACGCGCAGGAGATCTTCGAGGGCCTGAAGGCCTACCGCCAGCCCGACGGCTCGGTCGCCCTCTTCCGGCCGGACCAGAACGCCAAGCGCTTCCAGCGCTCCGCCAAGCGCCTCGCCATGCCCGAGCTGCCGGTCGAGTCGTTCATCGAGGCCTGCGACGCCCTCGTCCAGCAGGACAGGGACTGGGTGCCCGCCCACGGCGGCGAGGAATCCCTCTACCTGCGCCCGTTCATGATCGGCACCGAGGTCGGCCTGGGCGTCAAGCCGGCCAACGAGTACCTGTTCATCGTCATCGCCTCCCCGGCCGGCGCCTACTTCCCGGGCGGCGTCAAGCCGGTGTCCATCTGGGTCAGCGAGGACCGTGTCCGTGCCGTCCCCGGCGGCATGGGCGACGCCAAGACCGGCGGCAACTACGCCGCCTCCCTTCTCGCCCAGGCCGAGGCCGCGGCCAAGGGCTGCGACCAGGTCTGCTACCTCGACGCGGTCGAGCACCAGTGGGTCGAGGAGCTGGGCGGCATGAACCTGTACTTCGTGTACGGCGACAAGATCGTCACGCCCACCCTGACCGGCTCCATCCTGGAGGGCGTCACCCGCGACTCCCTGCTGGCCGTCGCCCGCGACCTCGGCTACGAGTCCGAGGAGGGCCGGGTCTCCGTGGAGCAGTGGCAGCGTGACTCCGAGAACGGCAGCCTCACCGAGGTCTTCGCCTGCGGCACCGCCGCCGTGATCACTCCGGTCGGCACGGTCAAGCGGGCCGGCGCGGAGTGGCGGCAGGGCGGGGGGGAGCCCGGCGAGGTCACGCTGCGGCTGCGTCAGGCCCTGCTCGACCTTCAGCGGGGCATGACGGAGGACAAGCACGGCTGGATGCACCGGATCGGCTGACCGCCCAGGAAGCGCCCCTTCGGGTGCTGCACGCTCAGGGCCGCCTCGGACGCGCAGACGTCCGCGGCGGCCCTCGGTCGTTTCAACGGACGGCGCGGTGCGGCCGCGGGCCGGGAGCGGGCCGACCGCCGAGCCGACCAGCCGCCCGCGCACTCCGGACCAGGCGGCGCAGGGTCCGCGTGGCTGAGCTGTGTGCGAGTGCAGTTTTGAGCAGCGTTTCATGTGACGTGCGCAGGTGCTCGCGGCAAAACCTTCTGTTTCTCGGGTCCTGTGTTTAGAGTGACGTTCTAACCAGGGAAGGCAAGGAGGTGCCGCGCCGTGAGACTCACCCCGACCGAACGTGACCGGCTGCTGCTCTTCGGAGCCGCCGAGCTGGCCCGGGGCCGCCGGGCGCGCGGCCTCAGGCTCAACGTGCCGGAGGCCACCGCGCTGATCGCGGACACCGTCTGCGAGGCCGCCCGGGACGGCCGGCGGCTCGCCGAGGCCGTCGAGGCGGCCCGCTCGGTGCTCGGCCCCGACGATGTGCTTCCGGGCGTCGCCGACGTCGTCACCGAGGTGATGGTCGAGGCCGTCTTCGACGACGGCTCCCGGCTCGCGGTCGTCCCCGACCCCATCGGCGGCGGCCTCGGCGAGCACGCCCCCGGCGCGCTGCTGCCCGGCCCCGAGCACGCCGACCCCGAGCCGGCCGTCCGGCTCCGCGTCACCAACACCGCCACCGTGCCGGTCTCCGTCACCTCCCACTTCCACTTCTTCGAGGCCAACCCGCGCCTCGACTTCGACCGCCGCCGGGCCTACGGCATGCGGCTCGCCGTACCCGCCGGGTCCTCGGTCCGCTTCGGGCCGGGGGAGAGCGAGGAGGTCGGGCTCCTCCCGATCGGCGGCGAGCGCGTCGCGATCGGCTTCGCCGGCCTGGTCGACGGGCCGCTGGACGCTCCCGGAGCCCGGCAGGAGGCCCTGCGCAGGGCCGCCGCCTGCGGATATCTCGGAGCCGGAACGGAAGGAGGCGAGCGATGAGCCGCTCGAAGGGACGCGAGGTCAGCCGGTCGGTCCACATCGACCCGCACGCCTACGCGGCCACCCACGGCCCCCGCGCCGGCGACCGCGTGCGCCTCGGCGACTCCGGGCTCACCGTCCGCGTGGAGTCCGACTCCCAGCGGTACGGCGACGAGTTCCTCGCCGGGTTCGGCAAGACCGCCCGCGACGGACTGCACCTGAAGGCCGCCGCCGTCCGCGCCACCTGTGACGTCGTGATCAGCAACGTCGTCGTGATCGACGCGGTGCAGGGGATCCGGAAGGTGTCGATCGGGATCCGCGAGGGGCGGATCTGCGCGATCGGGCGGGCCGGCAACCCGGACACCCTCGACGGGGTGGACGTCGTCGTCGGCACCGGCACCTCGATCGTCTCCGGTGAGGGACTGATCGCCACCGCCGGGGCCGTCGACACCCACGTCCATCTGCTGTCGCCGCGCATCATGGAGGCCTCCCTCGCCTCCGGCGTGACCACGATCATCGGGCAGGAGTTCGGCCCGGTGTGGGGCGTGGGCGTCAACTCCCCCTGGGCGCTGCGCCACGCGTTCGGCGCCTTCGACGCCTGGCCGGTCAACATCGGCTTCCTCGGCCGGGGTTCGTCCTCGTCGGACGCGCCGCTGGTCGAGGCGCTCGCCGAGGGCGGTGCCTGCGGCTTCAAGGTGCACGAGGACATGGGCGCCCACACCCGGGCGCTGGACACCGCGCTGCGCGTCGCCGAGGAGCACGACGTCCAGGTGGCCCTGCACAGTGACGGGCTGAACGAGTGCCTGTCGGTGGAGGACACCCTGCGCGTCCTGGAGGGCCGCACGATCCACGCCTTCCACATCGAGGGCTGCGGCGGCGGACACGTACCCAACGTGCTGAAGATGGCCGGCGTCCCGAACGTCATCGGCTCCTCCACCAACCCCACCCTGCCCTTCGGCCGGGACGCGGTCGCCGAGCACTACGGCATGATCGTCTCCGTCCACGACCTCAAGCCCGACCTGCCCGGCGACGCGGCCATGGCCCGCGACCGGATCCGCGCCGGCACGATGGGCGCCGAGGACGTGCTGCACGACCTGGGCGCGATCGGCATCACCTCCTCCGACGCGCAGGGCATGGGCCGGGCCGGGGAGACGGTCCGCCGGACGTTCGCCATGGCCGGCAAGATGAAGGCCGAGCTGGGCCCGCTGGACGGCGACGGCGACGGCGACGACAACGCCCGCGTCCTGCGCTACATCGCCAAACTGACCATCAACCCGGCCATCGCGCACGGACTGTCCCACGAGGTCGGCTCGATCGAGGTCGGCAAGCTCGCCGACCTCGTGCTCTGGCGCCCGGAGTACTTCGGCGCCAAGCCGCAGCTCGTCCTCAAGTCCGGCTTCCCGGCGTACGGCGTGACCGGCGACCCCAACGCGGCCACCGACACCTGCGAACCCCTGCTACTGGGACCGCAGTTCGGCGCGTACGGCGCCACGCCCGCGGACATCTCGGTCGCGTTCGTCGCCCGGGCCGCCGCCGACCTGGGCGACGACCTCATGCCCACCCGCCGCAGAAGGGTCGCCGTGCACGGCACCCGCGGGATCGGCCCCGCCGACCTGCGCCTCAACGCCCGCATCGGAGCGGTCGACGTCGACCGGGACACCGGCCTGGTCACCCTCGACGGTGACCCGCTGCGCTCCGGCCCCGCCGACTCCGTCTCCCTCAACCGCCTCTACTTCCTCTAGGACCCCGGGACCTCACATGACCACCCCCGCCGCCGACGGCTTCCGCATGCCCGCCGAGTGGACCCCGCACGAGCGCACCTGGATGGCGTGGCCGGGCTCCAACCCCACCTTCGACGACCCCGAGGACCTCGCGGCCTCCCGGAACGCCTGGGCGTGCGTCGCCCGCGCCGTCCGCCGCTTCGAGCCGGTCACGGTCGTGTGCGGGCCCGGCCGGACCGCCGAGGCGCGGGCGCTGCTCGGCCCTGGCATCGACACCGTCGAGCGGGACCTGGACGACGCCTGGATGCGGGACATCGGGCCCACCTTCCTCACCGACGACCGGGGCCGACTGGCCGCCGTGGACTGGACGTTCAACGGCTGGGGCGCGCAGGAGTGGGCCCGCTGGGACCACGACCGCGAGATCGGCGCGTACGTCGCCGGCCTGGCGGGGGCGCGGACGTACGCCTCGAAGCTGGTCAACGAGGGCGGCGCGATCCACGTCGACGGCGAGGGCACCGTGCTGCTCACCGAGACCGTGCAGCTCGGCCCCGAGCGCAATCCGCACTGGTCCCGCCAGGAGGTCGAGGCGGAGATCCACGCCCACCTCGGCACCCGGAAGGCGATCTGGCTGCCGCGCGGCCTGACCGGCGACTACCCTCCCCACGGCTACGGCACCCTCGGCCACGTCGACATCGTCGCCGCCTTCGCCCGCCCCGGGGTCGTCGTCGCCCACCAGCAGCCGGACCCGGCCCACCCCGACCACGAGGTCACCAAGGAGGTCATCGGCCTGCTGAGGTCGGCGACCGACGCCCGGGGCCGCCGCCTGGAGGTCGTGGAGGTGCCCGCCCCGACCGTCCTGGAGGCCGACGGCCACTGGGCCGACTACTCCTACATCAACCATTACCTGTGCAACGGCGGCCTGGTGCTGTGCGGTTTCGACGACCCGCGCGACGAGATCGCCGCCGGAATCTTCCGCCGCCTGTTCCCCGAGCGGACGGTGACCCTGGTCGATGCCCGCACGATCTTCGCGGGCGGCGGCGGCATCCACTGCGTCACCCAGCAGCAGCCGAGGACCCGGTGACGGCCGGCGTCGGGTAGAACGTACGGGTGAACGTCCAGGTGTGCGCGGCCCCCGGCCGCCGTCCCAGCAGCCCGCCGCCGCGACGGCCCGAACACCCGCCGCACGGCGGGCGGCAGGCCCCCGGCGGACTCCGGCACGCCCCGTCCACCGCCGGAGCGTGGCCGGCGACGCCGTCCGCCGGCCGCTGCAAGCCCCACGCACCCCATGAACCCCACGTCCGGCCCGGCGCCGTACGGGCGGTCCCGGCATGAGCACGCCCCCCTCACCCCGCCGCCGCACCCCGGCCCCGCCCCGCGAGGACGTCCTCGCCGCGGCCATGGACATGATCGCCGAGCGCGGTCTTGAGAAGCTCACCATGGCCGCGCTCGGCCGCGAGGTCGGCATGAGCAGCGGGCACCTGCTGTACTACTTCCGCTCCAAGGACGAGCTGCTGCTGCGGACCCTGGAGTGGAGCGAGGGCCGGCTCGGCGCCGAGCGCGGCCGGCTGCTCACCCGGTCCGCACCGGCCCGCGACCGGCTGGCCGCCTACGTCGACCTGTACGTCCCCGACGGCCACCGCGACCCGCACTGGACGCTCTGGCTGGAGGTGTGGAACCGCTCGCAGAACGCCGACGACGACGCCCGCGCCCGGCAGGCCGCCATCGAGGGCGCCTGGCACCGGGATCTCGTCGCGCTGGTCGCCGAGGGCATCTCGCGCGGCGAGTTCCGCGCGGTCGACGCGGACCGGTTCGCGGCGCGGCTGCGGGCGCTGCTCGACGGGTTCTCCATCCATGTCGCGATCGGGCTGCGCGGGACCGGCCGGGAGCAGGTGCTCGCGCACGTGCGGGAGTTCGTCGCCGGCACGCTCCTCGCCGACGGCTCCTGAAGGAATCGTTCCCTTTGCCGCCGGGCAGGTAAGGGCGCATGGGACGACAACACTGGAAGAAGATCTGGGTCGGCTCGGCGGGCAACATGGTCGAGTGGTTCGACTGGTTCGTGTACGCGAGCTTCGCCCCGTACTTCGCCGGCGCCTTCTTCCCCAGCGGCAATCCCACCGCGCAACTGATGAACACGGCCGGCATCTTCGCCGTCGGGTTCTTCATGCGCCCCGTGGGCGGCTGGCTGCTGGGCAGGGTCGGTGACCGCAGGGGCCGCAAGGCGGCGCTGACCCTGACCGTCACGCTCATGTCGGCCTCGGCGGTCCTCATCGCCGTCGCCCCCACCTACGGGGTCGCCGGCTACGGCGGCGCCCTCGTCCTGCTCGTCGCCCGCCTGCTCCAGGGCCTGTCGGTCGGCGGCGAGTACGCGGCCAGCGCCACCTATCTGACCGAGGCCTCGGATCCGAGGCGGCGCGGCTTCGCCTCCAGCTTCCAGTACGTGTCCATGACCGCCGGCCAGATCGCCGGCCTCGGCCTGCTGATCGTGCTCCAGCGCACCCTGTCCGACGACGCCCTGCACGGCTACGGCTGGCGCATCCCGTTCGTCGTCGGCGCGCTCGGCGCTGCCGTCGTCTTCTACCTGCGCCGCAGCATGCTGGAGACCGAGGTCTACGAGGAGGACACCTCCGGCTCCGGGGAGCGCGGCACCCTGCGCGCCCTGTGGCGGCACCGGCGGGAGGCGTTCCTGGTCGTCGCCCTGACGATGGGCGGCACGGTGGCGTACTACACCTACACCACCTATCTCACCAAGTACCTGTCCAACTCGGCGGGCCTGTCCAAGCAGACCGCGACCCTGGTCTCGTTCACCGCCCTGATCGTCTTCGCCTGCCTCCAGCCGCTCGCCGGTGCCCTGTCCGACCGCATCGGCCGCCGCCCGCTGCTGATCACCTTCGCGGTCGGCTCCACGGTCCTGACGGTCCCGGTCATGGCGCTGCTCCGGCACGCCCACGGCTACTGGTCCGCCCTCGGCCTCACCCTGCTCGCGCTGACCGTGGTCACCGGCTACACCTCCATCAACGCCTGTGTGAAGGCCGAGCTGTTCCCGACCGGCGTGCGCGCGCTCGGCGTTGCCCTGCCCTACGCCCTCGCCAACGCCCTCTTCGGCGGCACCGCCGAATACGTCGCCCTGTGGTTCAAGAAGGCCGGTGCCGAGTCCGGCTTCTCCTGGTACGTGGCCGGCTGCGCCGCCGTGTCCCTGGTGGTCTACGTCGGCATGCGCGAGACGAAGGACCTGGACCTGGCCCGGGTCGACGCCGCCGAGGGCGCCGGGGAGTCCAGCCTGACGACCGCATCCTGAGACGGCCGGTGAGCCGGGGGCCGTGCTGTGCCAGACTGCCCCCGTGTTCTCGTTCGCCGTGATTATGGGCAGCAGGCGCGCCGGTCCGCAGTGACCACCTCGTACGACCAGGTACGGGTGGCCACCGTCGTCCTCGACCCGCGCGCATACCTCTCGCACCCGCGAGGGGTTTTTTCGTTTTCCGGCCCACCCGCAGCCGGCGGCGGAGCGCGAGGGACCATGGGAGGAACGGTGGAGCCGGTCATTCCGGTAAAGACCGAAGATCCACAACAGGAGCCTTGAGATAATGACCGAGACGGCTACCAGCAGGCTCGACGACTCGTTCCACGTCTTCGACACCACGCTGCGCGACGGCGCGCAGCGCGAGGGCATCAACCTCACCGTCGCGGACAAGCTCGCGATCGCCCGGCACCTGGACGACTTCGGCGTGGGCTTCGTCGAGGGCGGCTGGCCCGGCGCGAACCCCCGCGACACCGAGTTCTTCGCGCGTGCCCGGGAGGAGATCGACTTCCGGCACGCCCAGCTCGTCGCCTTCGGCGCCACCCGCCGCGCCGGTGCCACGGCCGCCGAGGACCCGCAGGTCAAGGCCCTGCTCGACTCCGGCGCCCCGGTGATCACCCTGGTCGCCAAGGCGCACGACCGGCATGTGGAGCTGGCACTGCGCACGACCCTGGACGAGAACCTGGCGATGGTCCGCGACACCGTGTCGTACCTGCGCGGCCAGGGACGGCGCGTCTTCGTCGACTGCGAGCACTTCTTCGACGGCTACCGCGCCAACCCCGAGTACGCCAAGGCGGTCGTCCGTACGGCCGCCGAGGCCGGCGCCGACGTCGTCATCCTCTGCGACACCAACGGCGGCATGCTCCCCGCCCAGGTCCACGCGGTCGTCGCCACCGTCCTCGCCGACACCGGCGCCCGGCTCGGCATCCACGCCCAGGACGACACCGGCTGCGCGGTCGCCAACACCCTCGCCGCCGTCGACGCGGGCGTCACCCACGTCCAGTGCACGGCCAACGGCTACGGCGAGCGCGTCGGCAACGCCAACCTCTTCCCGGTCGTCGCCGCCCTGGAACTGAAGTACGGCAAGAAGGTGCTCCCCGACGGCAAGCTCCGCGAGACCACCCGGATCTCCCACGCCGTCGCCGAGGTCGTCAATCTCACGCCCTCCACCCACCAGCCCTACGTCGGCGTCTCGGCGTTCGCGCACAAGGCCGGCCTGCACGCCTCCGCCATCAAGGTCGACCCGGACCTGTACCAGCACATCGACCCCGAACTGGTCGGCAACACCATGCGCATGCTGGTCTCCGACATGGCGGGCCGCGCCTCCATCGAGCTGAAGGGCAGGGAACTCGGCATCGACCTGGGCGGCGACCGGGAACTGGTCGGCCGGGTGGTCGAGCGCGTCAAGGAACGCGAACTGGAGGGCTACACCTACGAGGCGGCGGACGCCTCGTTCGAACTGCTGCTGCGCGCCGAGGTCGAGGGCAGGCCGCTGAAGTACTTCGATGTCGAGTCCTGGCGCGCGATCGTCGAGGACCGGCCCGACGGCACCCACGCCAACGAGGCCACGGTGAAGCTGTGGGCCAAGAGCGAGCGGATCGTCGCCACGGCCGAGGGGAACGGCCCGGTCAACGCCCTCGACCGCGCCCTGCGCGTCGCCCTGGAGCGGATCTACCCCCAGCTCGCCCGGCTGGAGCTGGTCGACTACAAGGTCCGCATCCTGGAGGGCAAGCACGGCACCCAGTCCACCACCCGCGTCCTGATCTCCACCTCGGACGGCTCGGGCGAGTGGTCCACGGTCGGTGTGGCCGAGAACGTCATCGCCGCCTCCTGGCAGGCACTGGAGGACGCGTACACGTACGGCCTGCTGCGCGCGGGCGTGACACCGGCGGAGTAGCCACCGAGCAGGCGTGAGCCGGCCCGCGGCCGTCCGAGCGTTTCCCCGCGCCCCTCCCGCGCTCCCTGCCCGGCGGAGCCATGGCGATGCCCCGGCCACCGGGCAATCCCGTCCGGCCACCGAACGGCGACCGCCCACACCCCTCAGGGCCCCCGCACCGCAACCGCTCAGGGCGCCCGCGCCGGAGCCGCCCAGGGCGCGCGCGCCGGAGCCGGTCAGGGCGTGCCGGAGCTGGTCAGGGTGCCCGCGCCTGGAGCGGTCAGGGTGCTCGCCAGATGTTGTCGAAGGCGATGTTCTCGATGCGGCGCCGCTCGCGTACCGCCTCCAGCTCCGTCACCGCGTCGCCGACCGCGGCCAGCACGGTGACGACCGCCTCGTCACCGGGCTCGGCCCCGGCGGGCCGGTCGTCCTGGATGCCCAGGGTCGTGGCGAGGCCGGTGAGGACGGGGTCGCGGGACTCCCAGCGGTCGCTCGCGTGGCGGCGGGCCGCGGTGTCGGCCGGCGCGGCGGCCCCGGCGCGGCGCGGCAGCCAGCGGTGGCCGCTCTTCCCGTCGAGCTGCCCTCCGGCCTCCAGGGTGTCGTGGTAGGCCACGGCCAGGCCCTCCCCCCGCCGCCACAGCCAGTCCTCGACCGTCTCGTGCGGCCCCTCCCGGACGAGTGCCGCCCCCGCCTCGTCCAGCATCCGGTCACCCGTGGTCAGCGCCGGTCCCGGGACGATGCGCTCGCCGTCCAGGGTGAGCGCCCGGACGCCGAGCAGGTCGATCAGCTCGGCCCCGGCGAGCGCCAGCGACAGGTCGCCCTGTTCGACCGGGTGCTCGCCGGGGACGTCCAGGGTGACGAGGAAGAGATCCTGAGGTGTGGTCATACCCCCACGATGGGCCGGGGGCGGACGATCCGCAGCGCGGCACACCGTCCCCGGCGGGCAAAGGTCCGCGCGGTGGCCGTTTCCCGTCCGCCTGTCCGCCTCACCGCAGTGTCCACTTCTGGTTGGCGGCTCCGGTGCACGACCAGATCTGGATCCGGGCCCCGTTCGCCGACGAGTTGTCCGTGACGTCGAGGCACTTGCCGGCCGCCGTGTTCACCACGTCGCCGGTGGCCGCGTCGTACGACCACCGCTGGGCGCCGGTCCCGTTGCAGTCGTATAGCTGGACCTTGGCCCCGTCGGCCGTCGAAGCCGATGTCACGTCCAGGCACTTGCCGAGCGCCTGCACCGCCCCGTCGGCCGTCAGCGTCCACTGCTGGGCGGCGGAGCCGTTGCAGTCGTAGAGCTGCACGGCCGTCCCGTTGGTGTTCGAACCACCCGCCACGTCCAGGCACTTGCCGGCGAGCCCGGTGAGGGCGCCGGTCCGGCTGCCGCCGCCGGACTGGGTGCCGGACCAGGTGAAGGTCGCCGAGGTCCGGCCGGGCAGCGAGTAGGTGGCGTGCTGGGAGCCCCAGTTGACCGTCACGGTCCTGGTCGACGCCGAGCCGTTGTAGGCGATCAGCGCCTTGCTGCCGTCCGGGTTGCGCCAGGCCACGTTCGGCACCGTGGTGGAGGCGGTGGAGGCGATCCGCTGGGCGCCGGGACGGACGAACTTCGTCAGGTGGCCCATCGTGTAGTACTCGACGGTGTAGTCCACGGTCCCGCTCGCGCCGTCCCCGTCGTGCACGGTGATCAGCCCGGTGCAGGTGCCGCAGCCGCCGTTGTGCGGGCCCATGTTCTGGTCGACGGCCAGCGACCACTTGGTCACCGACTTCGCCCAGTTGCGGGTGTAGTCGATGATGTTGTTCATGTCCTCGCGCTGCTGGTCGGCGATCCAGGTGCCGCCGGAGTGTTCGGTGCCGAAGGCGTCCAGCGTGGGGTACTGGTTGTGCACGGCCGTCTGCTTCGTGACGTCGCCGCCGTAGCCGTGCCAGGCGATGCCGCCGAAGTTGGGGTGGTTGCGCACGGCCGGGTCGTTCACCGTCCGGGCGGCGTAGGAGTCGTAGACGTCCCAGTTCCAGTCGTGGGCCAGCACCTTGGTGGTGAGGCCGGCCGCCTGGAGTTTCGGCAGGAGTTCGTTCTTGGTGAAGTATGCGAGCCCGTCGGCGTTCCAGCTCATCGACGGGTAGCCGGAACAGCAGGTCGGCTCGTTCTGCGCGGTGACGTACGAGACGTTGACGCCCTGGTCGCGGTAGCCCTGGAGGTACTTCACGAAGTACGAGGCGTACGCCCCGTAGTCCTCGGCCTTGAGCCAGCCGCCGTTGAGCGAGCCGCTGTCCTTCATCCAGGCCGGTGCCGTCCACGGCGAGGCCATCACGGTCAGCGAGGGGTTCAGCCGGAGCGCCTGCTTCGTGAGCGGGACGACGTCGGCCAGGTCGTGGGCGAGGGTGAACTTCGCCAGCGTCGGGTCGCTCTGCCCGGCGGGCACGTCGTCGTAGGTGTAGCCGTAGCGCGCGAGGTCGGAGGCGCCCATCGGGTTGCGCAGGAACGACAGGCCGATGCCGTCGGTGGGGGAGAACAGCTTGCGCATGGTCGCGTCCCGGGTCGCCTGGGACAGCGCCCCGCTGCTGTTCATCAGCCAGGCCGCGGTGTCCGTGAAGGACGCGCCTCCGCCGGTGAAGGTCTGGTAGCGGGTGTTCTCGTCCACGGTGATGTTCTCGCCGGCGCCGCCCGTCCCGGACTGGAAGGCGAACGGTGTCTGGGGCTGTAGGCCGCGGACGACGTGCCGTCCGCCGGAGTCGTCGGTGGTGGTGAGCCAGGCCGTGACCTGTTCGCCGGCCGCGTGCGCGGGGGGTACGGCGGCGGTGACGCCGGCGGCGGCGAGCAGCCCGGCGAGCAGCAGCCGGACGGTGCGGGGGGTTCTCCTCATGGTGCGTCGCTCTTCCTGTAGGGGGCGAAGGAGCTGACGGGCCGTCTTGACGGGGCTGGGGGCCCCTAGTTAACTCACGGCGTGATCTAAGTCCTGAGTGAACCAGAGAGCCGAGGGAAGGTAAATGCGAAGAACCGCCCTGCTCGCCTCCGCCGCACTGCTGGCCGGTCTGCTGCCCTGGGCGACCGCACACGCCGCGGACGAACCGGCCCCCGTACCCGTCGACCGCTTCGAGGGCGAGGTCCCCTTCGCCTCCCAGCCCGCCGAGGGCCTCTTCACCTGGGGTGGCGACGCCGACGACCCGCCCGCCCTCCGGCTCACGGACCGCGCCGACGCCCCCGAGGGCGGCAAGGTCCTCACCGGCACCTACGACATCAGCGGATACGGCGGCTTCACCCACGACTTCGCCGCCACCGCCCCCGCCCACGACTGGTCCGCCCACCGGGGCATCCGCTTGTGGTGGGACGGCCGGAACAACGGGAAGAAGACGGTCTTCGAGATCAAGGACGGCGGCGCCCACGGCGAGGCCTCCGAACTGTGGACGACCTCCTTCACCGACGACTTCACCGGCTGGAAGCAGGTCGAGCTTCCCTTCTCCGACTTCACCTACCGCACCGACTACCAGCCCGTCGGAGGCATTGACCACGTCCTCGGCCTGACCGAGATGTGGGGCTACGCCGTCACCCTCCCGGCCGGCGCCAAGGGCGACTTCGCCCTGGACGACGTGGAGCTGTACGGCACGCCCGACCCGTCGCTGAACGCCGCCGTCACCACCGACGCGCCCCTCTACCCGGTCGAGGAGGGCGCCACGGCCAGGGTGAAGGTCACCGTGGCCACCACCGGCGCCCAGCCCCTCACCGCCCCGGTCACCGTCGTCTACGTCACCGCCGACGGCACCGCGGACCCCGGCGGCGACTACACGCCCGTCTCCGGCACGCTCACCTTCCCGGCCGGCACCGCGTCCGGCACCGCCCGGACCGTCGAGGTGCCCACCCGCCGGGACCGGACGGCCGAACCCGCCGAGACGATCCCGCTGAAGCTCACCGTCACCGGCGCGAAGGCCCCCGCCGAGCCCCCGCAGATCGTCGTCGACGCGCACGGACTGCCCTACCTCGACAAGAGGCTGCCGGTGAGGAAGCGGGTCAAGGACCTGCTGAGCCGCATGTCCCTGGCCGAGAAGGCGGGCCAGATGACCCAGGCCGAGCGCGGCGCCGTGACCCGGCAGAGCGACATCGCCGACTACGCCCTCGGCTCCCTGCTCTCCGGCGGCGGCTCCACACCCACGCCCAACACCCCCGACGCCTGGGCCCGGATGATCGACGGCTTCCAGCTCCGCGCCCGGGCGACCCGCTTCCAGATCCCGCTGATCTACGGCGTCGACGCCGTCCACGGCCACAACAACCTGTCCGGCGCCACGGTCATGCCGCACAACATCGGCATCGGCGCGACCCGGGACCCGCGACTCGCGCAGCGGACCGGATCGGTGACGGCCGCCGAGGTCCGCGCCACCGGCATCCCCTGGGACTTCGCGCCCTGCCTGTGCGTGAGCCGCGACGAACGCTGGGGCCGTTCCTACGAGTCCTTCGGCGAGGACCCGGCCCTCGTCCAGTCCATGGAGACCGTCGTCCAGGGCCTCCAGGGCCGCGCCGACGGACGGGACCTGAAGCGTGACGACAAGGTCCTCGCCACGGCCAAGCACTTCGTGGCCGACGGCGGCACCGCGTACGGCTCCTCGACCACCGGGACGTACACCATCGACCAGGGCGTCACCCACGTCACCCGCGAAGAGCTGGCGGACGTCCACCTCGCGCCGTACCGCACGGCCGTCGACCGGGGCATCGGCACGGTCATGCCGTCGTACTCCTCCCTGGACATCGCCGGCGACGGCAAGGGCGCGGTGAAGCTGCACGCCCGCGGCGACATGATCAACGGTGTCCTCAAGGACCGGCTGGGCTTCGACGGCTTCGTCATCAGCGACTGGAACGCCATCGACCAGCTCCCCGGCGACTACGCGGCCCACGTCCGCACGTCCGTCGGCGCGGGCGTCGACATGATGATGGTGCCGTACACCTACAAGGAGTTCACCACCACCCTCACCGACGAGGTGCGGGCGGGCCGGATCAGCGAGGCCCGTGTCGACGACGCCGTCTCCCGCATCCTCACCCAGAAGTTCCGCCTCGGTCTCTTCGAGCACCCGTACGCCGACACGACCGGTGCCGCCCGGATCGGCTCACCCGCACACCGCGAGGTCGCCCGCCGGGCCGCCGCCGAGTCGCAGGTGCTGCTGAAGAACGCGGGCGGGCTGCTGCCGCTGAGGAAGACGCAGAAGGTGTACGTCGCCGGGTCCAACGCCGACGACATCGGCAACCAGAGCGGCGGCTGGACCCTCACCTGGCAGGGTGCCTCCGGGAACACCGTGCCCGGCACGACCGTCCTGCAGGGCCTGCGCGCGGCGGGCGGGGACGTCACCTACTCCAAGGACGCCTCCGCCCCGACCGGCGGCTACGACGCCGGCGTGGTCGTCGTCGGCGAGACCCCGTACGCCGAGGGCGTCGGCGACGTCGGCAACGGCCACGACCTGCGGCTGTCCGCCGCCGACCGGGCCGCCGTCGACAAGGTCTGCGCGGCCATGAAGTGCGCGGTGCTGATCGTCTCGGGCCGGCCCCAGATCCTCGGCGACCGGCTGGACCGGATCGACGCCCTGGTCGCCTCCTGGCTGCCCGGCACCGAGGGCGAGGGCGTCGCCGACGTCCTCTACGGGCGCCGCCCCTTCACCGGGCAGCTCCCCGTCACCTGGCCGAAGTCGGAGGCGCAGTTGCCGATCAACGTCGGTGACGCGTCGTACGACCCGCAGTACCCCTACGGCTGGGGCCTGACCACCCTCACCCCCGTCCCCGAGGGCGGTACGGCCGCCCTGCGCGGCCTCGCCGTCCGGGCCGCCGCGGCCGAACGCCACGGCGACGACCGGACCGGCCGCACCCTGGTGGACACGGCGCGGCTGCTCGTCCAGCGGAAGGCGGACGGCCACCTCACCCAGGCCGTGGCCAAGCCCTTCGCCGACGCCGACCACCTGCTCCTGACCGGCAGGTACGGGAAGGCGGTGGAGAAACTGGCGGAGGCCTACCGCGCCGCCTGAGGCGGGAGCGTCACCGATGAACGATGCGGGCGGGCTTCGGGTAGGTTCGAAGTATGAAGGCCGTGCTGCGGACCCGAAGCCTCCCCGCCCTGCTGCTGGCCGTCCTGGCCCTGATGGTGGCGACCACGTTCGCGCCAGGGGCCAGGGCGGACACCGGCATCTCCACGATCGGCCGGGCCCTGCGCGACAGCCCGGTCTACGTCGACCCGGCGGCCAGGGACCAGCTCTCCGCCGCGGACGCCGACACGCTCGCCCGGCGGATCAAGGACGCGGACAAACCCCTGTTCGTCGCCGTCCTCCCGGCCGGCTACCGCACCGCGAACCTCTTCCGCGACCTGCGTGCCGCCACCGGGGTCACCGGCCTCTACGGCATCCGCCTCGGCGACCGCTTCGACGCCCGCGCCGACGCGACCGTCATGTCGGTCGCGGCCCGGCAGAACCTGGTCGGCAGCGTCCAGGGCGAGGATGCCAAGGCCCAGCTCACCGACTTCACCGACCGCGCCCTGGCCAACATGGGCGGCCACGCCCCCAGTAGCTGGGGCGGCACGGACGGCGGCAACGGCGTCTCCGACACGGGACTGATCACGGCCGGCGCGCTGGTGGTCGCCGGCGGCGCGGGCGCCTACGCGCTGGTCCGCCGCAACCGCCGCCGCCGCGCGGAGGAGCAGCGGGCCGCCCTGGACCGGCTCCGGGTCGTCGTGGACGAGGACATCACCGCCTTCGGCGAGGAACTGGACCGCCTGGACTTCCAGCCCTCCGAACCGGGCGCCGACGACGCGATGCGCGCCGACTACGCGAGCGCCCTGGACGCCTACGAGAACGCGAAACAGCGCATGGCCGCGGCCCGGCGCCCGGAGGACGTCCGGACGGTGACCGAGGCCCTGGAGGACGGCCGCTTCTCCCTCGCCCGGCTGGCCGCCCGCCGCGAGGGCCGCCCGCTGCCGGAACGCCGGCCGCCGTGCTTCTTCGACCCCCGCCACGGCCCCTCGGTCACCGACGCCACCTGGACCCCGTCCGCGGGCGCCCCGCGCCAGGTCCCGGTGTGCGCGGCCGACGCCGCCCGGCTGGCCGACGGCCGCGACCCCGCCATCCGCGAGGTCGACACCGAGTACGGCCGCCGCCCCTACTGGGACGCGGGCCCGGCCTACGGCCCGTGGGCGGGCGGCTACTTCGGCGGCGGCCTGCTGCCCGGCCTCCTCGTCGGCACCGTGCTGGGCAGCATGATGGCCGGGCCCGCGTACGCCGCCGACTACGGCAGCGGGTACGGCGACTTCGGCGGCGGCGGCTTCGACGGCGGCTCCCAGGGCGGCGACGTCTCCGGCACGGACTTCGACCCCGGGGACTTCGGCGGCGGCTTCGGCGACGGTGGCGGCTTCGACGGCGGCGGAGGCGGGGACTTCGGTGGCGGCGGCGGGGGAGGGGACTTCGGCGGCGGCTTCTAGGGGAGGAAGAACCGAGGGCTTCGCCGCTGTGCTGACCGCAGACGAGATGGAGACGGGTCCGGTCGGCCATCCCCGTCCGTGACGCGCGCGTGGAGCTGTACCGGTCCGAGGCGGCCACCCTCGACGCCATGGTGCTGATCCATCCGAACCGCGGACGGAGAGCCCGCCGGGCTGCTGAAGGCCGGCCGGGCGCTCGTCCTGAACACCGTGTCAGCGGGCGATGCCGTCCAGGAACTCGCTCCAGGTGGCGGGGGAGAGGGTGAGGATCGGACCGGCAGTGGCCTTGGAATCGCGGATGTGGATGGCGGCGGGGTGGGCGGCCACCTCGACGCAGTCGCCGCCCTCGTTGCTGCTGTGGCTGGACTTGCGCCAGGCGTAGGAAAGTTCGACGCAGTTGCCGCCTTCGTTACTGCTGTAGCTCGACTTGAACCATGCGAGTGCTGCTGCGGTGTTCATGACTCTCCTAGCAGTCCGTTCAGCAGGCGCACGCTCTCGTCGGGTGAGAGGGCCTGTGACCGCAGCATTCCATACTTCAGGTGATAATCGCTGACCTCGTCGGGGTCCTCGACGAGGAAGCTGGCACGCTGTACCTCCAGGTACGCCAGACGCTCGTATTCAGGGGTTTCCAGCAGGGTCATGGGGCCCGCTAGCCCGGCGTGCGGCATACGGTCTATCGGCATGATCTGCACGCTCATGTGAATCGGAGCGGTGTACTCGAGGATCTGCCGGATCTGCGCGCGCATGACCTCCGGCCCCCCGACCTCCCGCCGCAAGAGGCTCTCCTCCAGCACGAAGTGACCCACGGGCGGCCGGTCCCGCTGCCAGATCAACTGCCGGTCCATGCGGGCGTTCACCCACTGCTCGGCGGTCTCGCTGCCGAGAGCGGGATAGCGAGAGTCGAAGGCGGCCAGACAGTACTCCCGGGTCTGGAGCAGCCCCGGCACCATCTGCGTCTGGTACGACAGGATGCTCACCGCCTCCTGCTCGTGATCCACCAGCCCCTGCGCGAACTGCACGATCCGGTCTCGGACGGGCAGCTTCTCCAGGAGGACCGTCAGCGCCCCGCCCGTCTCCAGCACCTCGTCGAACTGCTCGGCGCGGTACGGCTGGAGGGCCAGCCGTCCCTGCTCGATGGAGGCCACGGTGTCGACGTGGAGGTGTACGTACTCGGCTAACGCCTCCTGCGAGAGGTGCGCCTTCTTCCGGTAGTGCGCGACCAACGCGCCGACCGCCTGCCAGGTACTGACTTTCTTGGGCATGCGTGTGCCATTCCCCCGTGCCCTACGGACGTCCTCGTAGTGGAGCCGTACAACCCGTCTCTACGACCTCACCCAGTGGCCCACTGTAATCACGCACCGTGACCCTCGTCACATGAACCAGGAAACCCAACCCCTCGAAACACGCGTGGCGTTCTTCCGGAAGGACCGCAGGTCGGTCGGGTCGGCACGGCAGTTCACCCGGGCGGTGCTGACCGACTGGCGGTTGCGGCGGCGGACGGAGGACGTGCTGCTGTGCGTGAGCGAGCTGGCGACCAACGCGCTGCTGCACGGAGTGCCGCCCGGCCGGGGTTTCTCCGTCCGGTTCGACCTCGCGCGCGGTGAGGACCGGCTGCGGATGGAGGTGCACGACAGCGGCCCCGGTACCGTCCGGCTCCGCGAGACGGATCCGGAGGCGGAGGGCGGCCGGGGACTGCTGCTCGTGTCGGCGCTGGCGGACAAATGGGGGGTGGGGGAGCGCAACCCGGGCAAGGTCGTCTGGTGCGAGTTCGAGGCTCCGGGGTGAGGGAGCACCTCCGGACCGTCGGCCCTCTGGCGCCCGCCCTCGCACTCGGGCACCATCTGCCTGCACCACCTGCACAGCCGCCCCCCACGACACACGGCCCATCGCAGGAAGGCACCCCCATGAAGGTCCGCTCGGCCCTGACCGCGCTCGCCCTCGTCGTCGCCCCCGGAGTCGCCGTCATCGGCACCGCGGGCGACGCGTTCGCCGTCACGAAGATCAGCCACGCGACCGCCACCCAGCTGTTCCGCAACGCCGGCATCACCTGGTCGTCCTCCGGCAACTGCTCCGACCGCAACAACGCCACCTGTACGTCCTTCGACCAGCTCAACCTGGCCACCGCCCAGGGCGCCCAGACCCTCAAGGGGGCCAGCGGCTGCGCCCTGAACATCACCGGCGGCACCGAGACCGGCCACGCCTCCGGCACCTACTCGCACTGGAACGGCTACAAGCTCGACTACGGCAAGAACACGTGCGTCACGTCGTACGTCAAGAACACCTTCACCTACATCGGCCTGCGCGGCGACGGCGCTCCGCAGTACAAGTCCGGCTCCGGCAACATCTACGCCGACGAGGGCAGCCACTGGGACGTCCTGTACTACAACTGCGGCGGCTGCTGAGCCGGCGCAAGGGAGGGCGGTGACCGGCCCATGGGCCTGACCCGACGCGCACTGCTGCTGGCCGCCGCCCTCGCCGCCGCCCCCGCGCCCGGCGCCCGGGCGGCGGACGGCGACCCGTACGACGCCCTGCGCCGCCGCTGGCTCGGCATCGCGCTCGGCACGGGATACGACCCGGGCGCCGAGCCGTACGCCTCCCGGCTCGCGGAACTCGGCGGGCGGGCACGGGACTTCCGGGCCACCATGGCCCCCGCCCCGGACTCCCTGTGGCCCGGCCACCCCTTCGACCCGCCGTCCGGCATCACCTTCTCCTACGGCCGCCTGTGGACCATGGCCCAGGCCAACGCGCAGGAGGGCACCGGCTCCACCGGCGACCCCGGCCTCCTCGCCGACGTGCTCCGCGGCCTCGACCACCTCTCCGCCACCGTCTACCACCCCGGCACCACCCCCTACGGCAACTGGTGGGAGTGGCGGATCGGCAGCCCCCGCCTGCTGATGGACATCACGGCCGCCCTGTACGAGGGGCTCGGCCCGGACCGGATCGCGGCGGCCTGCGCGGCCGTCGACCACTTCGTCCCCGACGCGATGCTCACCGACTACTCCGGCACCTCCACCGGTGCCAACCGCGTCGACCTGTGCCGTTCGGTCGCCCTGCGAGGTGTCCTCGGCCGGGACGGCGGCCGGATCTCCCTCGCCCGGGACGCGCTCTCGCCGGTCTTCCCGTACGTCACCGGCGGCGACGGCCTCTATGCCGACGGCTCCTTCGTCCAGCACACCTCGGTCGCCTACACCGGCACCTACGGGCAGGTCCTGCTCGACGGCCTCGGCCGGCTGTTCGCGCTGCTCGCCGGCTCGGAGTGGGAGGTGACGGACCCCGCCCGGCGACACGTCCTGGACAGTGTCGAACACGCCTTCGCGCCCCTGCTCCACGACGGGCTGGTGATGGACTGCGTCAACGGCCGCGCCCTCAGCCGCGGCCGGTTGCGGGGCGACGACCTGGGGATCATGCGCAGCGACCACTACCACGGACACGCCCTGATCGCCGCCGTCGCCCTCCTCGCGGGCGGTGCCGGCGAGGCGGAGCGAGAGCGCTGGCACGGCCTCGTCCGGGGCTGGATCCAGCGGGACACCGTCACACCGGTGCTGACGTCACCCCAGTTCGGGGTGGCCGACCTCGCGCGGCTGCACGCCATCGCCCGGGCGCCCGGCCCCGCCACCCCCGAACCCCCCGGCCACCGCCTCTTCCCGGCCATGGACCGCGCCGTCCACCGCGCCCCCCGCTTCACCGCCGCCCTCGCCATGGCCAGCGACCGCATCGCCCACTACGAGTGCGGCAACGGCGAGAACCCGCGCGGCTGGCACACCGGCTCCGGCATGCTCTCCTGGTGGCCGAGGGGCGGCGGCGACCAGTACACGGACTGGTACTGGCCCACCGTCGACTGGTACCGGCTGCCCGGCACCACCGTGTCGACCCGGCGGCTCGCCGACCGCGCCGGCGGCGAGTGGGGTGCCCCCCGACCGGACGTCCGCTGGGTCGGCGGCACCACCGACGGCACGCACGCGGCGGTCGGACAGCACCTCAAGGGCCTCGGCTCCACCCTGGAGGCCCGCAACTCCTGGTTCTTCCTGCCCGACGGCGTCGTCTGCCTCGGCGCCGGGATCGGCTGCGCCGACGGCGTCCCGGTCGAGACGATCGTGGACAACCGCAATCTGGGCGAGAACGGCACCCAGAGCTTCGTGCGCGGCCGGAACTGGGCGCACCTGGAGGGCCACGGCGGCTGGGTCCTGCTCGACGGGCCGGACCTGCGCACCCTGCGCGAGGACCGCACCGGCGCCTGGTCCGACATCAACACCACCAGCGACGACGAGCGGCGCACCCGGCGCTGGCAGACCCTGTGGCTCGACCACGGCACCGACCCGGCCCGCGCCCGCCACGCCTACGTCGTCCTGCCCGGCGCCTCCCGCGCCGAGACCGCCGCCCGGGCCGCCGACCCGCGCCGGCTGTCCGTCCTCGCCAACGACACCGCCCGCCAGGCCGTCGCCGTACCCCGGCTGGGGCTGACCGCGGCCACCTTCTGGCGGGCCGGTACCGTGGGGGAGCTGACCGTCTCCGCCGGCGCGAGCGTCCTCGTCGTCCGCCGGGGCCGGACGGCCACCCTCCACGTCAGCGAGCCGCCCCGCACCGGCGTCCCGCTGGAACTGGTCTGGGACCGTCCGGTGCGTGCCGTCGTACGGGCCGGCGACGGTGTCGAGGTCCTTTCGGCCGACGGCCGTCTGAGGCTCCGTGTCACTCCGGGGATGGCATGTTCCACCCACGAATGTGAGGTGGCTCTCAGGTGACGTCTTTGTGGCACACCTACAACCGACCGGCCTCCTGAGCAGTCGGAACGGCTGCATGCGGGGATGGTTCTGTTCACTCGTACCAGGAAAACGGGCCGGAGACTGTACAGAGTCAACGGCTCGCTTTCCTCGGTCTCCTTCGTATGGTCACTACATGACCGTTTTGGAAGAGACGACGGGTGAGCCGACCGGCGAGCCGACGGACGCGCGCGGACGGGTCGCCGAGCTGCACGAGATTCGTGCCCAGGCCGTCGCCGGCCCCAGCGAGAAGGCGACCGAGGCGCAGCACGCCAAGGGCAAGCTGACGGCGCGGGAGCGGATCGAGCTGCTCCTGGACCCCGGGTCCTTCCAGGAGGTCGAGCAGCTACGCCGGCACCGGGCGACCGGCTTCGGCCTGGAGGCCAAGAAGCCGTACAGCGACGGTGTCATCACCGGCTGGGGCACGGTGGAGGGCCGTACGGTCTTCGTCTACGCCCACGACTTCCGGATCTTCGGCGGCGCGCTCGGCGAGGCCCACGCCACCAAGATCCACAAGATCATGGACATGGCCATCGCGGCCGGTGCCCCGCTGGTCTCCCTGAACGACGGCGCGGGCGCCCGCATCCAGGAGGGCGTCAGCGCGCTCGCCGGCTACGGCGGCATCTTCCAGCGCAACACCAAGGCGTCCGGTGTCATCCCGCAGATCTCCGTGATGCTCGGCCCGTGCGCCGGCGGCGCGGCCTACAGCCCCGCCCTGACGGACTTCGTCTTCATGGTCCGCGAGACCTCCCAGATGTTCATCACCGGCCCGGACGTGGTCAAGGCGGTGACGGGCGAGGAGATCACCCAGAACGGCCTGGGCGGTGCCGACGTCCACGCGGAGACCTCCGGCGTCTGCCACTTCGCGTACGACGACGAGGAGACCTGCATCGCCGAGGTGCGCTACCTCCTCACGCTCCTCCCGCAGAACAACCGCGAGAACCCGCCCCGGGTGGACTCCTCCGACCCGCTGGACCGCCGCGGCGACGTCCTGCTCGACCTGGTCCCGGCCGACGGCAACCGGCCGTACGACATGGCCAAGGTCATCGAGGAGATCGTCGACGACGGCGAGTACCTGGAGGTCCACGAGCGCTGGGCCCGCAACATCATCTGCGCCCTCGCCCGCCTCGGCGGCCAGGTCGTCGGCATCATCGCCAACCAGCCCCAGGTCCTGGCGGGTGTCCTGGACATCGAGGCGAGTGAAAAAGCTGCGCGCTTCGTCCAGATGTGTGACGCTTTCAATATCCCGATCGTCACGTTCCTGGACGTCCCCGGGTTCCTCCCCGGTGTCGACCAGGAGCACGGCGGAATCATCCGCCACGGCGCGAAGCTGCTGTACGCCTACTGCAACGCGACCGTGCCGAGGATCTCGCTCATCCTGCGCAAGGCGTACGGAGGTGCCTACATCGTCATGGACTCCCAGTCGATCGGCGCCGACCTCACCTACGCCTGGCCGACGAACGAGATCGCCGTGATGGGCGCGGAAGGCGCGGCCAACGTCATCTTCCGCCGGCAGATCGCCGAGGCCGAGGACCCCGAGGCCATGCGTCAGAAGATGGTCAAGGAGTACAAGGCCGAGCTGATGCACCCCTACTACGCGGCCGAGCGCGGCCTGGTCGACGACGTCATCGACCCCGCGGAGACCCGCGAGGTCCTGATCAGGTCCCTGGCGATGCTGCACACCAAGCACGCCGACCTGCCCTCGCGCAAGCACGGCAACCCCCCGCAGTAACCGAGCGGACCCGCCGCGGCAACCCCGCGGACCTCTCTCTGACGGAGACTGACATCCATGAGCACTCCTGACATCCGCGTCGAGAAGGGCCACGCCGAGCCCGAGGAGGTCGCCGCCATCACGGCCGTCCTCATGGCCCGCGCGGTCGCCCTCCCGGCGCCCTCGGCCACGCACCGGGCCCGCGCCAAGGCGGGCTGGCGCCGCCTGGAACGCGAACCCGGCTTCCACGCCCCGCATAGCTGGCACTGAGCCCGTACGTCCCTGAAGGGGGCCCACCCACCCGGGTGGGCCCCCTTCGGCGTGCGGGCACGACAGCGAAAAAAGGGGGGTGCTCTCTCCGATCCGGAGAGGGCACCCCCCTTTGTCTGTTCGTCTACCGCGCGGCAGCGCTACCGCAGGCGCGCCATGAGGGCGTGCTCGACGAGGGTGATCAGCGCCGACTTGGCGTCCGCGCGGTGGCGGGCGTCCGTCGTGATGATCGGGGTGTCGGGGCCGATCTGGAGGGCCTCGCGCACCTCGTCCGGCGAGTACGGCTGGTTGCCGTCGAAGCCGTTGAGGGCGATGACGAAGGGCAGGCCGCTGTTCTCGAAGTAGTCGACCGCGGGGAAGCAGTCGGCCAGACGCCGGGTGTCCACCAGGACGATCGCGCCGATCGCGCCGCGCACCAGGTCGTCCCACATGAACCAGAAGCGGTCCTGGCCGGGGGTGCCGAACAGGTACAGGATCAGGTCCTGGTCCAGGGTGATACGGCCGAAGTCCATGGCCACCGTGGTGGTGGTCTTGTCCCCGGTGTGGGTGAGGTCGTCGATGCCGGCCGAAGCGGACGTCATGACGGCCTCTGTGCGCAGCGGGTTGATCTCCGAGACGGCGCCGACGAACGTGGTCTTGCCCACGCCGAAGCCGCCCGCCACCACGATCTTCGCGGAGGTGGTGGAGCGGGAAGGACCGCCGCTAGAGCTTGCGAAGTCCACTGAGCACCCTTTCGAGCAGTGTCACGTCTGGCTGGCCACCGGCGTTCTCGTCGCCGCCGGGCTGATGGATGGCGACCAGGCCCGCCTCCGCCAAGTCGGCGACGAGAATCCTGGCCACGCCGAGGGGGATCGTCAGCAGGGCCGAGACCTCGGCCACCGACTTGATCTCCCGGCACAGGTTGCAGATCCGCTGATGCTCGGGCAACTGGCCCTGCATCTGGTGCGGAGCAGCGGTGGTGTGCACCAGTGCCTCGATGGCGAGCTGGTAGCGCGGGCGGGTCCGGCCGCCGGTCATGGCGTACGGACGCACCAGGGGGTTGTTCGCCGCCGGGGCCGGCTCGGGGCGGCGCTGCGGCTGCACCGGCTGGATGCGCGGGGCCGGGGGCTGGTCGTACGGGGACGGGCCCGGGCCCTGGGGGGTGTACGGCTGCCGGTGGCTGGGAGCGGAGGGGAAGTTGTACCGGTTCGCCGAGCCGTCGCCCTGACCCTGGGCAGGGCCGTACGACCAGTTGCCCGAAGACGAACTGCCTGGGGGTGTTGCCACTTTCTCCTCCTCCGAACTGCGCCGGGCGCCCGAAAATCTGTGGAGCCGCGTCCCGAAACCTTACGGCCCCGGGACACGCATACGCACCGTTCGATTACTAGTTGAGAAGGCTTCCCTGGAGCTCCGCGCGGAGATCCGGGGTCAGGACCGTGCCCGCGCGGTCCACCAGCAGGGCCATCTCGTACCCGATGAGGCCGATGTCCGCTTCCGGATGGGCCAGGACCGCGAGCGACGAACCGTCGGAGATGGACATGAGGAACAGGAATCCCCGCTCCATCTCCACAACCGTCTGGTTCACGCTGCCGCCCTCGAAGATGCGCGAGGCACCGGCGGTCAGCGAGGTCAGACCGGAGGCGACGGCGGCGAGCTGGTCGGCGCGGTCACGGGGGAAGCCTTCGGACATCGCCAGAAGGAGTCCGTCGGCGGAGACCACCACCGTGTGGGACACCCCCGGGGTGTTGTCCACGAAGTTGGTGATCAACCAGTTCAGGTTCTGTGCCGCCTGGCTCATCGGGCTCACACTAACGCTCCTGGTTGTAGGTGCTGTCAGGGCCACCGTGCTGATCGGTGGTTGCCTGGCCGTTCGTTTCACTGCCTGCGCTGCGTCCGCGCTGGACGCCCCGGCGCAGGTTGCTCAGCCGGCCCCGGACGTCCTCCGGAGCGCGGGAGACCTGCGGGCCTCCCTGGGGGGTGTTCTCGGCGGCGCCCTCGACCAGGTTGGCCTTGGGTACCCGCCGCGGCAGACCGGAGGCGGTGACCCCGCCTGCCTTGGGCTTGCGGAGCTGGGCGGCCTGCTGCCAGCGCTCGTCGTTCGCCGAGCGCCAGTCGCCGGCACCGCCCGCCGCCGGTGCACCCGGAGCGTCACCCTGTGCGGGAGCCGGCGTCTCCTGCCGTACCCGCGCCATGCCGTTCGCGGGGCCGGCACCCTGGGCACCGCCCGCGGGTGAACCGCCGCGGCGGGGCAGCCCGGCGTCGGTCAGCCGGGGTGCGGTGGCGGAAGCCGGGTCCGGACGGTCGAAGCCTACGCGGTTCCGCTCACTCGCGTCAGCGGCCTGCGGGGCTTCCGTTTCCGGAGCGTACTGGGCCGGATAGCCGTTCTGGTAGCCGTCCTGCTGGGGCCAGTCGTCCTGGTAGGACGGGGCCTGGGCCGGTTCCGCATAGGCGGACGCGGACTCCCCGTAGCCACCGTTCGCCGAGAAGCCGTCGTTCTGCTGCCGCTCGGCGTCCGGTGCGTAGTACTGCTCGTCGTACGGCTTCTCGTACGACCCCGAGTACGTCTCCTGGTACGGCTGTTCCGGGTACGACTGCTGGTCCTGGTACGGCTGCCGGTCCTGGTACGGCTGCTCCGGGTAGGAGGCCTGCTGCCGCTCCTCGTACGCGGACTCCTCGTACGGCGACTGCTGCGACTGCTCCTGGTAGGACTGCTGCTGCTGCCCCTCGAAACGCGGGTCCCCGTAACCGGCCGCGTCCTGCTGCGGTTCGGCGGGGTCGTCGTGGGACTGGGTCTCCAGGGCGGCGCGGCGCCCCTCCCGCATCAGGGAGCGGCCGACGGGGTCCAGGTCACGGAGGTCGTCGGGGACCTCGGTGTACCGGCTGTCGTCGAAGCCGAGTTCGGCGGCGGTCCGCAGCGGCGGCTGCTGTTGCTGCTGCTGGCCGAAACCCTCACCCTGGAACTGCTGCTCCGGGATGATCTGCGAGACGGTGAACTCCTCGCGGTCCAGCGGGACCTCGCCGCCACCGCCGTGCGTGATCGCGTCCGGCAGCATGACCAGGGAGGTCGTACCGGCCTGCTCGCCGGAGGGACGCAGTTGGACCCGGATGCCGTGCCGGTCGGACAGCCGGCCGACCACGAACAGGCCCATGCGCTGGGAGATCGCGGCATCCACGGTCGGCGGGTTGGCCAGCTTGTGGTTGATGTCCGCGAAGTCCTCGGCCGTCAGACCGATGCCCTTGTCGTGGATCTCGATCATGACGCGGCCGTCGGGCAGCCGGGTCGCCGTGACGCGGACCTTGGTCTGCGGGGAGGAGAACGTGGTGGCGTTCTCCAGCAGCTCGGCCAGCAGGTGCACGAGGTCGGTGACCGCGCGGCCGTGGATCTCGGCCTCCGGCACGCCCGACAGCTCGACGCGCTCGTACTGCTCCACCTCGGAGGAGGCGGCACGCAGCACGTCGACCAGCGGGACCGGCTGGTCCCAGCGGCGGCCGGGCTCCTCACCGGCGAGGACCAGGAGGTTCTCGCCGTTGCGGCGCATACGGGTCGCGAGGTGGTCCAGCCGGAAGAGGTTCTCTAGCTGGTCCGGGTCGGCCTCGTTGTTCTCCAGGTCGGTGATCAGGGTCAACTGGCCCTCGATCAGCGACTGGTTGCGGCGCGACAGGTTGGTGAAGATCGCGTTGATGTTGCCCCGCAGCAGCGCCTGCTCGGAGGCGAGCCGCACCGCCTCGCGGTGGACCTGGTCGAAGGCGCGGGCGACCTCGCCGATCTCGTCCTTGGTCGTGATGGGGATCGGCGCCACCCGGGTGTCGACCCGGCCGGGATCGGTGCGGGAAAGCTGGTCGACCAGCATCGGCAGACGCTGCTCGGCGATGCCGAAGGCGGCGTTGCGTAGCTGGCGCATGGCGCGGCTCATCTGGCGGGCCACCAGGCCGGCCAGGATGAACGCGGCCAGCAGGGCGATGACGACCACGCCACCCGTGATGAACGCCGAGGTCTTGGCGTCGTCGGCGATGCCCGACGCCTCGTTCACGGCCCGGTCGGCCATGGCGGACTCGATCTGGCGGTAGGCCTTGTACTTCAGCGTGTTCAGCGCCCACCAGTTCTCGGCGGTGATACCGCTCTGGGCGAGACCCTGGCGGGTGACCGCGCTGGTGTCCTTCATCGTGGCCAGCGCGCCGACGAACTTGGACGGGTCGGACGGCGGGGCGACGTACCGCGGGTTGCGCGCCTTGGCCTCCTCGGCCAGGGCGGCGCCGTCAGACTTGATCTTCGCCTCGGCGTCGGTCAGCCGCTGCGCGTCGGCCTCGGTGCCACCACCGATGTACTCCTCCCGGGCGATGCGCTCCAGGTAGGTGTACGAGGACAGGGAGACCCGCTGGGTCGCCAGGTTCGGCGCGTCGGGACCGGGGTTGACCAGCAGGTGCGTGCCGATCGACCGCTCCAGCGACAGGGCCGCCTTGGTCAGCGACATGGCGTAGACGGTGCGGCCGTAGGAGGTGATGTTTCCGGTGCCCAGACCGAGTTCGTTGGCGAACTCCATCAGGGGGTGCGCGAGGGTGACGTACCCCTCCTCCGTCTCCACACCGTGGGTCCTGGAGGTGTACGCGGCCTGGCGCAGCGTGACCAGCTTGGGCTCGGCCTCACCGAACAGCTTCAGCCGGCGCACCAGGCCCGGCGTGCGCGGCATGCTCTTGGTCGCCTCGGCGAACGTTCCGGCGGCCTGGTCCGTGGCCTTGCGGGCCGCTTCGACGGTCTGCTTGTCGGCGGCGTCCTTCTTGTTCCGGAGCAGGGGCGCCGCGGTGACGTCACGCTCGTTCTCGAGGGCGTCGGCGTAGCCGAGGGCGGCCCGCACCAGACGGGCGGTGCTCTCGGCGTCGCGGGCCTGCTGCCAGGTGTCGATGGAGTTCTTCACCTGGAAGCCGCCCATGACGAGGCCGACCATCACGGGTATGAGCAGAATGGCGTTCAGACGGGTGGGTACGCGCCAGTTGCGCGGGGAGAAACGGCCGCCGCTGGACACGGGAGTGGCCGCCGGCTCCGCTCCGGGCGCGATGGTGGGCGCCGCAGCGCGCGGCGGCGGGGTGAAGTTGCCCCGCGCCGACGGCTCGGGACCGTTCTTGCTTCGCCTCACTCGACCAACAACCTCTCGGCGGTCGGCACCTTCGTCGTGCCGCAGTCTCTCAGAGCCCGGTTCGTCATCGACCACTCAGTACGCACTCAGTACGTCTTTGACCATTGGGCAGTTCAGGCATTCCAGCACGTGGAGCAGTGCACATCCAAACAGTGCAAAGCCGGGGATGGTGCAGTTGTAAACGCCAGATAAAACGGTCATAAAGAGCGAGCCCCGCCAAAAGGCGGGGCGTTCATGAGCACAGCGGCACCACGCGACCGCATCGCGTGGTGAAACCGGAAGATTCCTCTGCCGAACTGTTATGAACGCCGGAGCCGACCGTGTCTAAGGCCACAGCCGGCTCCGGAACCTTCACGACAACTGCCCTGTCGCCCGTCGTGTACGAGTGCTATCGCAGGCGCGCCATGAGGGCGTGCTCGACGAGGGTGATCAGCGCCGACTTGGCGTCCGCGCGGTGGCGGGCGTCCGTCGTGATGATCGGGGTGTCGGGGCCGATCTGGAGGGCCTCGCGCACCTCGTCGGGGCTGTACGGCTGGCTGCCGTCGAAGCCGTTGAGGGCGATGACGAAGGGCAGGCCGCTGTTCTCGAAGTAGTCGACCGCGGGGAAGCAGTCGGCCAGACGCCGGGTGTCCACCAGGACGATCGCGCCGATCGCGCCGCGCACCAGGTCGTCCCACATGAACCAGAAGCGGTCCTGGCCGGGGGTGCCGAACAGGTACAGGATCAGGTCCTGGTCCAGGGTGATACGGCCGAAGTCCATGGCCACCGTGGTGGTGGTCTTGTCCCCGGTGTGGGTGAGGTCGTCGATGCCGGCCGAAGCGGACGTCATGACGGCCTCTGTGCGCAGCGGGTTGATCTCCGAGACGGCGCCCACGAACGTGGTCTTGCCCACGCCGAAGCCGCCCGCCACCACGATCTTCGCGGAGGTGGTGGCCCGACCCGTGTCAGAGCTTGCGAAGTCCACTGAGCACCCTTTCGAGCAGCGTCACGTCCGGAGCGCCGCCGTTGTTCTCGTCGCCACCCGGTTGGTGGATGGCGACCAGGCCGGCCTCGGCGAGGTCGGCGACCAGGATCCGGGCCACTCCGAGCGGCATGGCCAGCAGCGCGGAGACCTCCGCGACCGACTTGACCTCGCGGCACAGATGGCAGATGCGCTGGTGCTCAGGGAGCAGTCCCATGAGCGCTGCCGGATCGGCCGTGGTGCTGATCAGCGCCTCGATGGCGAGCTGATACCGCGGCCGGGTCCGGCCGCCGGTCATCGCGTACGGCCGTACCAGCGGCTGGTCGCCCTCGTCCCCGTACGGCTCCGCGTACGGATCATGATGAGCGGTGGGCGGGGTCATGAATCCTCCGGGCGGGACAGCAAGTCGGTCAGTCAAGCCGTCTGACGGGGCCGGTGGGGGGATTGTGGCGGCCGGACGGTGTTTTCGTGAGGTGGGTGGTGCCGGGGGCGGTCAGTGAAGCAGACTGCCCTGGAGTTCGGCGCGCAGGTCCGGGGTGAGGACCGCACCCGCGCGGTCGACGAGCAGTGCCATCTCGTAGCCGACGAGGCCGATGTCGCACTCGGGGTGGGCCAGAACCGCGAGGGACGACCCGTCCGAGACGGACATCAGGAAGAGGAACCCGCGTTCCATCTCGACGACCGTCTGTGCGACCGTGCCGCCCTCGAAGATCCGGGACGCCCCGGCCGTCAGCGAGGTCAGCCCGGACGCGACGGCGGCGAGCTGGTCGGCGCGGTCACGGGGGAAGCCTTCGGACATCGCCAGCAGAAGGCCGTCGGCGGAGACCACCACTGTGTGGGACACCCCAGGGGTGTTGTCCACGAAGTTGGTGATCAACCAGTTCAGGTTCTGTGCCGCCTGGCTCATCGGACTCAACTAACGCTCCTGCTGGTGAGTGGGGCTCGGGAAGCTGCCGGTCTGGCCGCTGCCGGCCTGACGGCCCTGAGCGATGCCCCGACGAAGATTGGTCAGCCGTCCGCGTACGTCGTCAGGCGCACGCGAGACCTGCGGACCGGCTTGGTGCTGTTGCTGCTGAGCGGTCCCCGGGACCAGGTTCGCCCGGGGCACGCGGCGCGGCAGGCCGGAGGTGGTGATCCCACCCGCGGCGGGCTGCCGTACGCGCTCGGCCTGCCGGACGAGTTCGTCGTTCGGCGAGGTGCGCCAGGAACCGGTGTTCGAGGCGGACTGCTGGGGAGCCGGGGCGGGTGCCTGCGGCTGCTGCGGCGCGGGTGCGTTCTCCTGCTGCTGCATGCCGTGGAACCAGTTGGTCTCCAGCGTGTCGTACAGCGGGGTACGGCCGTCACCCGGGCCGCTGGCCGGCGGCAGCGCCTCCGGCTCGGGCCGGACCGGACGCTGCTGCGGCTCCTGGCGGACCGGACGCTGCTGCGGGGCCGGCGGGCGCGGGGCGCCGACGTCTTCCCGGCCGGCCGGCTGCGGGCGCCCGAACTGCCCGGTCTGCGCGGGGTTCTGGCGACCCGGCAGGGCGTGCTGCCCGGTGGAGCCGCCGTCGAATCCCTGCGGTGCCTGGGGGGTCTGCGGCGCCTGGGGCGCCTGCGGGGCCGGGAACTGGCCCGTGTGCCGGTCGCCGTCGTCCTGCCGCGCGGGCGCCGCCGACGTGCCGAACACGTCGGAGCGGACGAACGGGTCGGTGCCCTGCTGGCTGCCGGGGCCGTCGAAGCGGCCCGGCTGCCGGCCGGCGTCGGGATGTGCGAACCGGCCCGGCTGCTGCCCGGCGTCCGGGCGGGCGAACTGGCCCGTGTGCGTGGCGGAACCGGGGACGTCGGGCAGCTCCGGACGCGGGTACTCGCCCGTGCCGGACGGACCCTGCGCGTCGGCCCGCGGCATCCCGGTGACCGAGCCCGGACCCTGCCGGTCGTCCACGCGCGGCATGGGCGCGGTCTGCGCCGGGTCCTGCTCGTCGTGACCGCGCGGGGTGTCCAGCGAGGCACGCGACAGCGGGGCCTGGGAGTTGCCCCAGTCGGACGTGCGGGGCTGCGGAGCACCGCCGGGCAGCTCGGCCCGCGGACCACCGCGCGGCGGCAACTGGGGCTGGCGGCCCTGGTCGGAGCCGGCGGACCGCTGCGTGTCACGGCCGCCGAAGGCACCCTGCTGCGGTCCGCCCGGGTTCGCGGCCTGGAGGCCCTGCGGGGCGCCCGGCGTCTGACCGCCGAAGGCACCCGCACCGGGACCGGCGGCGGGGGGCGGGCCCTGCTCGAACGCGGACGGGTTCCTGGGGGACTGCCGGCCCTGCTGCGGGGCACCGCCCTGCGGGCCGCGCGCTCCGCCCGGCGCGCCGGGACGGCCGCCCTGGCCCGTGCCGGGCAGCGCGGCCCGGGAACCGTGGGCGGAACCGACCTGGCCGCGCGGGCCGGGACCGGAACCGAGCAGACCGCCACCGCCCGGGGCGCCGCCGCCGTTGTTGCCGTTCGCACGCCGGGCCGCGGCCGCGCCGGCGGCTGCCTGCGCGGCGGCCGGACCACCGGACGACACGGGCGCGCCGGACTTGCCGCCGACGGGCTTCTTGCCGCCCTGGGCGACGTCCACGGGCAGCATGACCAGCGCGGTCGTACCACCGGAGTCGGAGGGGCGTAGCTGGATGCGGATGCCGTGGCGCTGCGACAGACGGCCGACCACGAACAGACCCATGCGGCGGGAGACGGAGACGTCCACGGTGGGCGGCGCGGCGAGACGCTCGTTGATCGCCGCGAGGTCCTCGGGGGAGAGGCCGATACCGGTGTCGTGGATCTCGATCAGCACCCGGCCGTCGGGCAGCGCGTGACCGGTGACCTTGACCTTGGTCTGCGGCGAGGAGAAGGACGTCGCGTTCTCCAGCAGCTCGGCGAGCAGGTGCACGAGGTCGTTGACCACGCGGCCGGCCACTTCGGTGGTCGGCACGGAGGCCAGCTCGATGCGCTCGTACTGCTCCACCTCGGACGCGGCGGCACGCAGCACGTCGACCAGCGGCACCGGACGCGTCCAGCGGCGGCCGGGCTCCTCACCCGCGAGGACGAGGAGGTTCTCACCGTTACGGCGCATACGGGTGGCGAGGTGGTCCAGCTTGAACAGCGAGGAAAGCTGGTCCGGATCGGCCTCGCGGGACTCCAGCTCGGAGATGAGCGAGAGCTGACGCTGGATCAGACCCTGGGAGCGGCGCGAGAGGTTGGTGAACATCGCGTTGACGTTGCCCCGCAGCAGGGCCTGCTCGGCGGCGAGGCGGACCGCCTCGCGGTGCACGTCGTCGAAGGCCGCGGCCACCTGGCCGATCTCGTCCCCGGAGTGCACACCGACCGACTCCACGGAGGTGTCGACGTCCTGCGGGTCCGACTCCGAAAGCTGCTTGACCAGCTCGGGCAGCCGGTCCTGGGCGACCCTCGTCGCGGTCTCCTGGAGCCGGCGCAGCGACCGGATCATGGAGCGGGCCACGACGAACGCGCCGACCAGCGACACGCCGAGCACGAGCAGGATCAGCGCACCGGAGATGATGGCGTCACGCTGGGTGGCGCTCTTCAGCTCGCGGGCCTTCTGCTCCATCTCCTCGAGCAGCGTGTGCTCGATCTTCTTCATCTGCTCGAGCTTGGTCGAGCTGGCGTCCACCCAGTCGCGGTAGGAACGCGCCGGTAGCTGCTGGAGGCCGTCGGGGGACTCGAAGGAGCGCTTGGCGTAGGTGTCGGCCGTCTTGATCGTCGCGTTGCCGTCGTCGATCGGCTGGAGGAGCAGCTCGGCGTCCTGGTTGGCGTAGATCTTCCGGAAGATCGCCAGCTCGGAGCCTTCGCTCTCGTACGCCGACTGGCCGTAGAGGCGGTCGTTCTCGGAGAGGTCGCCCTTGGTGGCGGTGGTCGCGGGCAGCGCGGCGGCGATCATGGCGCGCTGCACGGACGCGTACTCCTTGGCGGTGGAGAAGGCCGCCAGGGCGCGGGTGCGCGAGATCATCTCCGGGTTGCTGGACGCCTCGGCCATGTCCTGCGAGAGGCCGATCAACTGGGTGATGAGCCGGTGGTAGGACTCGACCGTCTGGGTCGCGTTGTCCTTGGACGTGTACGCCTTGTCGCGGATCTTGGCGAGGTCGTCAAGCTGGTTGGCGAGACCGACGAGCGCGTCACGCACGCCCTGGAGGTTGCCGTCCTTGCTGGCCGCGTCGATCTGCTCGGAGGCGTCCAGGAAGTTGTCGCGGGCCCGGTTGGTCTTCTGCTGGTAGGCCTTGACCTGGTAGTCGTTCGTCTTCAGGCCGCCGTGCGACAGGGGGCCGGCGGACTGGTCGCGCTCGTCCTGGAGCGCATGGGCCAGCTCGGTCGCCTGCTTGGTCATGTCCGTCAGCAGCTTCATGTTGTCGAGCTGCTGGATGTCGTTCATGTTCTGGTCGATGCGCAGCGCGCCCAGCGACGTCGCCGCGACCACGGGCAGCGCGAGCAGCGACACCAGGCGCGTGGAGATGCGCCAGTTGCGCAGGGCCAGGCGCGAACCGGCGGTCGGGAGCTGCGTGGCCTTCGCCGCCGGCGTGGGGCTGCCCGCGGACGCCGCCGTGGTGGGGCCCGACGAGGCCGGCGCGCCGGGGCGCCCGCCGCGCTCACCGCCGTCCCCGGACGGGCCCGGACCCTGGCTGTGGGCGTGCTGGGGCGAGGAGCTGCCCTTCTTGGGGCCAGTCCCGTCGTGCGACTCCGGCTCCGCCGAAGCGCTGCCATCCCTCTTGAAACGTCCCTGCACTAGCGTCGCAACCTCTGGACCAGGCGCCCCTCCGCTTGAACGGAGGGACACGGTGTCGGCGTCGTGGAGAGCGCCCTGAATACGCCCCCCGGGTGGTCTTGAGTGACCGGCGCTGGTTCCCCCCTTGTCCCACCGCCGCTCGGCGCTGTGTAGCGCCCCCTGCACCGGCTCGATCCCGCGGCGGTCCGTGGAATTCCAGCACAGTGCAGGATCTCCAACAAGGGCAGTGGGCCGAGCTGTGACCTACGTGACGGGTTGTGAGGGGTGGGTTACCAGCCGTGGGGTCGATCTCGGTGCAAACGGGGCGTACCGCTGCGAGTCGGCGCTGGGTGCGAGGTGTCCCAGTCGCCATGATCAGGAGCGGAATGGTGGGTTCAGGGGGTCAATGTCCGTTTCTCCGAGGCGGGTTGGCGGCCGGAATTGACCGGTTTGCCCGTGAGTTCGTGAGCAAACTCACAGGCATCTCGTGCGCGGTCGGCACCTTCGGCGGGGAATCGGATGTTTAGCCTGACGCTTTACAAGAGCGGCCACTCCGACCAGAGGCACAGGACGACAACGGTGAAGACGACGATGATGTTCCGCCCGATTGCCAACCCGCGGCGCACGACCCTGGCGCACCTCGAGGACAGCGGCGACCTGGCCACGCCCGAGCTGCCGGAGCACACGATCGACCTCCCCGCCCAGACGGCCAACCCCCGGCGCACGATCCTCATGGAGGTCCCGGCCGGCGCCGGAGCCCCGGCCGGCGCGTAGCCGACAGCACCGCCGGGCGCGGCCGGAGAGATCGCACGACGATCCCCCGGCCGCGCCCGTCCCTTTCCCGGCGGACCCCCTTCACACCGGTTAACCTGGGGCGTCAGTACGCCGGTTCTCAGTGAGGGGCGCAAGGATCCCGTGCGCATCGCCAGGTTCTCCATCGACGGGAACGTCGCCTTCGGCGCGGTCGAGGGCGACAAGCAGGACGAACTCGTCCTCGACATCATCAAGGGCATCCCGTTCGCGGACTACGAGCTGTCCGGGACGAAGGTGCCGCTCGCCAAGGTCAGACTGCTCCCGCCGGTCCTGCCCAACAAGGTCGTGGCGTTCGGCCGCAACTACGCCGACCACGCGCGTGAACTGGGCAACGAGGTGCCCGAGGCGCCGTTCGCCTTCTTCAAGCCCTCCACCTCGGTGATCGGCTCCGGCGACGACATCCAGTACCCGTCGTTCACCGAGGAGCTCCACCACGAGGCCGAGCTGGCCGTCGTCATCGGCCGCATGTGCCGCGAGGTGCCGCGCGACCGCGTCAAGGACGTGATCTTCGGCTACACCTGCGCCAACGACGTCACCGCCCGGGACGTCCAGCGCCGCGAGAAGCAGTGGGCCCGCGCCAAGGGCTTCGACACCTCCTGCCCGCTCGGCCCGTGGGTCGAGACGGACCTGGACCTGGAGCGCGCGAACGACCTGACGATCCAGCTCACGGTCGGCGGCGAACAGCGCCAGCTCGGCCGTACGAGCGAGATGCTCCACTCCATCGAGGACCTGGTCGTCAACATCTCCGAGGCGATGACGCTGCTCCCCGGCGACGTCATCCTCACCGGCACCCCGGCGGGGGTCGGCCCCCTCCACGTCGGCGACGAGGTCGCCGTCACCATCGAAGGCATCGGCACTCTCACCAACAAGGTTGTCAAGCGTGGCTAGCGCACCCGGCTCCCCCGTACGCGTCCGTTTCTGTCCCTCGCCCACCGGTAACCCCCACGTGGGCCTGATCCGGACCGCCCTGTTCAACTGGGCGTTCGCGCGGCACCACCAGGGCACCCTCGTCTTCCGCATCGAGGACACCGACGCGGCCCGCGACTCGGAGGAGTCCTACCAGCAGCTCCTCGACGCGATGCGCTGGCTCGGCTTCGACTGGGACGAGGGCCCCGAGATCGGCGGTCCCCACGCGCCCTACCGCCAGTCGCAGCGCATGGACATCTACCGGGACGTCGCCCGCAAGCTGCTGGACGCCGGCCACGCGTACCACTGCTACTGCTCCCAGGAGGAGCTGGACACCCGCCGCGAGGCCGCCCGCGCCGCCGGCAGGCCCTCCGGCTACGACGGCCACTGCCGCGACCTGAGCGCCGGGCAGGTCGAGGAGTACGAGGCCCAGGGCCGCACCCCGATCGTCCGCTTCCGGATGCCCGACGAGACGATCACCTTCACCGACCTGGTCCGCGGCGAGCTGACCTTCACCCCGGAGAACGTGCCGGACTACGGCATCGTCCGCGCGAACGGCGCCCCGCTGTACACGCTGGTCAACCCGGTCGACGACGCCCTGATGGAGATCACCCACGTCCTGCGCGGCGAGGACCTGCTCTCCTCCACCCCGCGCCAGATCGCCCTGTACAAGGCGCTGACCGAGCTGGGCATCGCCAAGCGGACCCCCGCCTTCGGCCACCTGCCGTACGTGATGGGCGAGGGCAACAAGAAGCTCTCCAAGCGCGACCCGCAGGCCTCCCTGAACCTTTACCGGGAGCAGGGCTTCCTGCCCGAGGGCCTGCTCAACTACCTGTCGCTGCTGGGCTGGTCGCTCTCCGCGGACCAGGACATCTTCACGATCGACGAGATGGTCGCCGCCTTCGACATCGCCGACGTGAACCCCAACCCGGCGCGCTTCGACCTGAAGAAGTGCGAGGCGATCAACGGCGACCACATCCGCATGCTGGAGGTGAAGGAGTTCACCGAGCGCTGCCGCCCGTGGCTGAGGGCGCCGTTCGCCCCGTGGGCGCCGGCGGACTTCGACGAGGCCAAGTGGCAGGCGATCGCCCCGCACGCCCAGAGCCGGCTGAAGGTCCTCTCCGAGATCACCGCCAACGTCGACTTCCTCTTCCTCCCGGAGCCGGTCTTCGACGAGGCGTCGTGGACCAAGGCGATGAAGGAGGGCTCGGACGCGCTCCTGCGTACGGCCCGCGAGAAGCTGGAGTCCGCCGACTGGACCTCCGCGGAGTCCCTCAAGGAGGCCGTCCTGGCCGCCGGTGAGGCCCACGGGCTCAAGCTCGGCAAGGCCCAGGCGCCGGTCCGTGTGGCCGTCACCGGTCGCACCGTCGGCCTGCCGCTCTTCGAGTCCCTTCAGATCCTGGGCAGGGAGCGGACGCTGGCCCGTATCGACGCGGCGCTGGCCGAGCTGGCGTAACCGGGCGGACCACGGCAGGGGCGGCATCCGGGGTTCCGGGTGCCGCCCCTTCGCCGTCGGCGGGGCCGTCCGGTGCCGGGCTGCGCAGCCCGTCGGCAAGGCCCCCGCGGACCGCGTCCCGGCCCCGTCGAACTCCCGGCGCTCCGCCGCGCGGATACCCGTTTTGGAGCCCCGTCCACCTTCGGGTAATGTTCTTCCTGCGCCGAGGGGAGCGGGCCGGAAGGCCGGAACCTCACGGAGCACGCTAGAACGAGAACCCCGCAGGGGCTTGAGTTCCAGTGGCCTATGGTGTAATTGGCAGCACGACTGATTCTGGTTCAGTTAGTCTTGGTTCGAGTCCAGGTAGGCCAGCTCGCAGAGCTTATCTGCAAAGCCCCCGTTGTGTAGCGGCCTAGCACGCTGCCCTCTCAAGGCAGTAGCGCCGGTTCGAATCCGGTCGGGGGTACAGATCCTTCCCGCGAGGACAGCCGGGTCGCACCCGCTGACCTCGACGCAGGATCGCTAGGGCCCCCGTTGTGTAGCGGCCTAGCACGCCGCCCTCTCAAGGCGGTAGCGCCGGTTCGAATCCGGTCGGGGGTACTGACTGGTCTAAACCATCATTGGTCTATGGTGTAATTGGCAGCACGGCTGATTCTGGTTCAGTTAGTCTTGGTTCGAGTCCAGGTAGACCAGCTCAGGATCTGCGGAAACGCAAGATCCAGGCCCCCGTTGTGTAGCGGCCTAGCACGCCGCCCTCTCAAGGCGGTAGCGCCGGTTCGAATCCGGTCGGGGGTACGTACAGGGAAGGCCCTCCACCTCGGTGGAGGGCCTTCGCCGTGTGTGCCGCCGCGGGCGGAAGCGCCGGATCACCGACCGGAGCGGGAAAACGCCCGCTGCGCGGGGGAGCGGTGTGCCCCGCCCGACGACGTACGGCAGACCTTGGACGATGCCCTGACGAAGGCGCGCGCACGGTCGGGCCGGCCGGGGCGGACCGCCGGTCCGTCCACTCCCGCCGGAGAAGGGCGGCCGCGGCGTCGGGGCCGCCCTTTCCGGGCGAGGAGGGGACCGGCGGCGCTCAGCCCGTGCGGCGCAGGGCCTCGGACAGGCGGCCGGCCGCGTCGATGACCGCCTGGGCGTGCATCCGGCCCGGGTGGCGCGTCAGGCGCTCGATGGGGCCGGAGACGGACACGGCCGCCACCACCCGGTTGGAGGGCCCGCGCACCGGCGCGGAGACGGACGCGACGCCCGGCTCGCGCTCGCCGATCGACTGGGCCCAGCCCCGCCGCCGTACGCCCGACAGGGCCGTCGCCGTGAAGCGGGCGCCCTGGAGGCCGCGGTGCAGGCGCTCCGGCTCCTCCCACGCCATCAGGATCTGCGCCGAGGAGCCCGCCTTCATCGTGAGCGTGGAGCCGACCGGGACGGTGTCCCGCAGGCCGGACAGCCGCTCCGCCGCGGCCACGCAGATCCGCATCTCGCCCTGGCGCCGGTAGAGCTGCGCGCTCTCGCCGGTGACGTCGCGTAGGTGGGTGAGCACGGGGCCCGCCGTCGCCAGCAGGCGGTCCTCGCCCGCCGCCGCCGCGAGTTCCGCGAGGCGCGGGCCGAGGATGAACCGGCCCTGCATGTCGCGTGCCACCATGCGGTGGTGTTCCAGGGCCACGGCCAGGCGGTGGGCCGTGGGTCGTGCCAGTCCGGTGGCCCCGACCAGACCCGCGAGGGTGGCCGGACCGGACTCCAGAGCGCTCAGGACGAGGGCCGCCTTGTCCAGAACGCCGACGCCGCTACTGTTGTCCATGCAACGATACTCACGTCTCACTCTGTGAAACGCAAGTTCAATTTTCCGTGGAACGCGCCACCCTGGAATCACACAGCGGCCCGCAGACCAACGGGCCCGGCGGTGCACGCCCGGAATCACGACTTCAGGGGCCCCGAGAAGGGCAGTCGCCGCTCCTCAAGATCTCTAGTTGGGCCGGTGGACGTTCGCCGGCCGGAGGGAAAGCGATGGGTAGGACACTCGCGGAGAAGGTCTGGGACGACCACGTCGTCCGGCGCGCCGAGGGCGAGCCCGACCTCCTCTACATCGATCTGCACCTGCTGCACGAGGTGACCAGCCCGCAGGCCTTCGACGGGCTCCGCAAGAGTGGCCGCCGGGTCCGCCGCCTCGACCTCACCATCGCGACCGAGGACCACAACACCCCGACCCTCGACATCGACAAGCCCATCGCCGACCCGGTCTCCCGGGCCCAGCTCGAGACGCTGCGCAAGAACTGCGCCGAGTTCGGGGTGCGCCTGCACCCGCTGGGCGACGTCGAGCAGGGCGTCGTCCACGTCGTCGGCCCGCAACTGGGCCTCACCCAGCCCGGCACCACCGTGGTCTGCGGCGACTCGCACACCTCCACGCACGGCGCCTTCGGCGCGCTGGCGTTCGGCATCGGCACCTCGCAGGTCGAGCACGTGCTGGCCACCCAGACGCTGCCGCTGGCCCGCCCGAAAACCATGGCCATCACGGTCGACGGCGAACTGCCCGACAGCGTCACCGCCAAGGACCTGATCCTGGCGATCATCGCGAGGATCGGCACCGGCGGCGGCCAGGGCTACATCCTGGAGTACCGCGGCTCCGCCATCGAGAAGCTCTCGATGGAGGCCCGGATGACCATCTGCAACATGTCGATCGAGGCCGGTGCCCGCGCGGGCATGATCGCCCCCGACGAGACGACGTTCGCCTACCTCCAGGGCCGCCCGCACGCCCCCGAGGGCGCCGACTGGGACGAGGCCGTCGCCTACTGGAAGACCCTCCGCACGGACGACGACGCGGTCTTCGACGCGGAGGTGGTCATCCGCGCCGACGAGCTGTCGCCGTTCGTCACCTGGGGCACCAACCCCGGCCAGGGCGCGCCGCTTTCGGCGGACGTCCCCGACCCGGCTTCGTACGAAGACGCTTCGGAGCGCCTCGCCGCCGAAAAGGCCCTGGAGTACATGGGGTTGGCGGCCGGACAGCCGCTGCGGAGCATCTCCGTGGACACCGTCTTCGTAGGCTCCTGCACCAACGGCCGCATCGAGGACCTGCGCGCCGCCGCGGACATCCTGCGGGACCGCAAAGTCGCCGACGGTGTACGGATGCTGGTCGTGCCGGGCTCCGCGCGCGTGGGTCTCCAGGCCGTCTCCGAGGGCCTGGACGTGGTCTTCAAGGAGGCCGGCGCCGAGTGGCGGCACGCGGGCTGCTCGATGTGCCTCGGCATGAACCCCGACCAGCTCGCCCCGGGCGAACGCTCCGCCTCCACCTCCAACCGCAACTTCGAGGGCCGGCAGGGCAAGGGCGGCCGTACCCACCTGGTGTCGCCGCAGGTCGCGGCGGCCACCGCCGTCCTGGGCCACCTCGCCTCCCCGGCCGACCTGACCGACGACCGTACGCCCGCTGGAGTCCGATAACCATGGAAGCCTTCACCACCCACACCGGCCGGGCCGTGCCGCTGCGCCGCAGCAACGTCGACACCGACCAGATCATCCCCGCTCACTGGCTCAAGAAGGTCACCCGGGACGGCTTCGAGGACGGGCTGTTCGAGGCCTGGCGCAAGGACCCGGAGTTCATCCTCAACCACCCAGAGCGGCGGGGCGCCACGGTCCTGGTCGCCGGCCCCGACTTCGGCACCGGCTCCTCCCGTGAGCACGCCGTCTGGGCGCTGCAGAACTACGGCTTCAAGGCCGTGATCTCCTCCCGCTTCGCGGACATCTTCCGGGGCAACTCGCTGAAGAACGGCCTGCTCACGGTGGTCCTGGACCAGAAGACCGTGGACGCGCTGTCGGAGCTGACCGAGGCCGACCCCACGGTCGAGGTCACGGTGGACCTCGAGGCCCGTGAGGTGCGCGCCCCCGGCATCACCGCCCCCTTCGAGCTGGACGAGAACTCCCGCTGGCGGCTGCTGAACGGCCTGGACGACATCTCGATCACGCTCCGGGACGAGAGCGACATCGCCACCTACGAGGCGGGGCGGCCCGCCCACAAGCCGCGGACGCTCCCGGTCTGATCCGGCGCGCCCGGACCCCGAGCGGGTCGGGTTTCGGCCACCCCAACACCCCTCCTGTACCCCCGATCGCCACGATTGGGGGTACAGCCATGTCCGCACCCGAACGGCCCCGCGCCTTCCCCCTGGTCCACCCAACCTCCCACGTTACAAAGGAAGTTGGCCGGGTAGGTGAGTGCCGTGTTCACGTCCTCCGCAAGTGCCTGGAAGGCCAATTGCGGCGGCAGTTGCCCCCTGCGCAGGCGACAACTCGCCCCAGATGGCACAATCTGTGCATGGAACACGACGGCCAACTCCAGCTCTATGCGGCGGTCGCGAACCAGCTCAAAGAAGCGCACACGAAGGTGCGCGCACTGCAAGTCCCGGAGGGCGTACGGATGGCGCTGACCCGGAAGCTGCTGGTCATTACGGCCGCGGCCAAGCACGATCTCGCCGACGCGGCAAGGCGGCTCGATCGGTTCACGGCGGACCTCGACGCGGGTCGGATCCCCGAAGAGGACCGCTGAACCGTCCGGGACGGCCGAGTCCGTTGCGGCACAAGGGTGATAAGCCCGTTTCGTGTTTGATTTGCGGTATATATCTGCCTAACGTGCGAAAAAGCTTGAACACTTTCGTTCTGGCGATGTCTCCGAAGGGGAAGACGTGAACAAGGCGCAGCTCGTAGAAGCGATTGCCGACAAGTTGGGCGGCCGCCAGCAGGCCGCCGACGCCGTCGATCATGTCCTGGACGCCATCGTCCGCGCGGTGGTCGCGGGCGAGCGGGTCTCGGTCACCGGCTTCGGCTCCTTCGAGAAGGTGGACCGCCCCGCCCGGTACGCCCGTAACCCGCAGACGGGCGAGCGGGTTCGGGTCAAGAAGACCTCCGTGCCGCGCTTCCGCGCCGGTCAGGGCTTCAAGGACCTGGTCAGCGGCTCGAAGAAGCTCCCCCGCGGCGGAGAGGTGGCCGTCAAGAAGGCGCCCAAGGGCAGCCTGTCCGGCCCGCCGCCCACCATCGCCAAGGCCGTCGGCAAGAAGGCCGCCGCCAAGAAGACCGCCGGTGCGAAGAAGACCGCGGGCGCCGCCAAGAAGACGACGGGTGCGGCGAAGAAGACCACGGCCACCGCCAAGAAGGCCCCGGCGAAGCAGGCGCCCGCCAAGAAGACCGCGGCGACCGCCAAGACCACCGCGTCGAAGACCACCGCCAAGAAGGCCACGGCGAAGAGCGCTCCGGCGAAGAAGGTCACCGCCAAGAAGGCCCCGGCCAAGAAGTCGACGGCCCGCAAGACCACCGCGAAGAAGGCCACCGCCCGCAAGGCGACGTCGTAAGGCCGCCGGGGCATCACGCGCCGGGCCGGGCTCCCCGCGGGAGCCCGGCCCGCGGCGTGTACGGGGGCAGTTACAGGGTGTGAAGGGTCACGAGGGTGATCCGCGCGGCGTCGCCCTCGCCCTCCGTCTCGACCCGCACCCGCTGTCCGGGCCGCAGCAGCCGCAGGCCGCCCCGGTCGAACGCCGCCGCGTCGAAGGGCACGGGCGTGCCGTCGTCGAGGAGCACCTGCCCGCTGCGGGTGCCGGGGTCGTACGTGTACGCGGTCGCCTGCATGACGGCCAGCGTAGTGCCTGCGGTGGCGCACCGCCGGGCCGAGGGGCCGCCCGCCGGCCCCTCGTGGCCGCTCACGCGGATTCCCGCGCCCCGACGGGATTTGTCAGCACTCCGGGATCAGCAGTCCCGCCGACACCGCCGCCGTATACGGGCCCACCCCCAGCGCCAGCGCCGCGCGCAGATCCGCGCCGGTGTCCACGTCCTGCCGTACCGAATCGACTCCCGTCAGCACGAGTTCCGTCGCACCCGAGGCCCGGTGCCGGGAACGGGAATCGACGCCGAACGCCGGCCGCAATTCCCGGCCCGGCGCCGCCGCCAGCAGGGTCGTACCGAGTGCCGCCGCATCCGCGAGAAAAGCGCGCGGGAATTCCGCGGCCGACTCCAGTACCCGGGACAGTTCCGGCGGGCGCAGCGTCGGCAGATCGGCGTTGAGGGCCGCCACGGCGGTGCCGGGGAGCCCTTCCCGGACGACGGCCGCGCCGTGCGCCAGAGCGGCGTTCAGGCCGCTGTCCGGCGCGTCCGGGACGATCCGCGCGCCCAGCGCCGCCAGCTCCCGGCCGGCCAGCGCGTCGTCCGTGACGACCGCCACATCCGCGACCGCCGGGCAGGCCAGCGCCGCGGCCACCGTGTCCTGCGCGAACGCCAGGGCCAGACCCGGACGGACGCCGTCGTCGGCGGTGTCCGCGAGCCTGCTCTTGGCCCGCGTGAGGGGCTTCAGGGGGATGACCAAGGTCCACTGCACCGGCGTACCGTCCCTCTCTTGTCGCGCTCATTGTCACCCGGGGGCCTCGGGAGGCCCGCGTACCGGGGCGTACGGTGTTCTCGACAGACCGGCGGCCCGGGGCCACACTTGTGCGGCCCCCGCCGGGATGGCAGCCCTAGAGGAAGGTGTCCTTGTGCCCCGCCGCAGAATCGGCTTCTGGTACCGCTTCGCCGCGGTGCTCTGCAAACCGCCGCTGGTGGTTCTGTTCAAGCGGGACTGGCGTGGATTGGAGCACATTCCGGCCGAGGGCGGATTTATCACCGTGGTGAACCACAATTCCCACGCGGACCCCTTCGCGTACGCGCACTATCAGTACAACACCGGGCGGGTTCCGCGATTCCTGGCGAAGAGCGGGCTTTTCAACAAGGGATTCGTCGGCGCCGCCATGCGCGGCACCGGGCAGATCCCCGTCTACCGCGAGAGCACGGACGCGCTCAGCGCCTTCCGGGCCGCGATCGCCGCCGTCGAACGCGGCGAGTGCGTGGCCTTCTACCCCGAGGGCACCCTCACCCGCGACCCGGACGGCTGGCCCATGACGGGCAAGACCGGAGCCGCCCGCGTGGCGCTGGAGACCAGGTGCCCGGTCATCCCGGTCGCCCAGTGGGGCGCCAACGAGCTGCTCCCGCCGTACGCCAGGAAGCCGAACCTCTTCCCGCGCAAGACCCACCGCGTGCTGGCGGGCCCGGCCGTCGACCTGTCCCGCTTCTACGACAGGGAGATGACTCCGGACGTGCTGAAGGAGGCCACCGAGGTCATCATGGCGGCCATCACCCGGCAGCTCGAGCAGATCCGCGGCGAGAAGGCGCCCGAGACGCCGTACGACCCGCGTCGTGAGCGGATCGAGCAGCGCCGCCGCACCCAGGCGCAGGCCCGGGCCCGGGCCCGGGCCCGGGCCCGGGCGGAGGCGCGGGCGCAGGCAGACGCGCAGACGCATACGCAGACGCAGGGCAAGCAAGCGGAAGGGCAGAGCACGTGAGCAAGCCTGTGCGGGCGGCCGTCATGGGCACCGGATCGTGGGGGACCGCCTTCGGCATGGTCCTCGCCGACGCCGGCTGCGAGGTGACCCTGTGGGCCCGCCGCCCGGAGCTGGCCGAGGCGGTCAACTCCACGCGGACCAACCCCGACTACCTGCCCGGCGTGGAACTGCCGGAGAACCTGCGCGCCACCTCCGACGCGGTCCGGGCCCTCGGGGACGCGGACTTCACCGTCCTCGCCGTCCCCTCCCAGACCCTGCGCGCCAACCTCGCCGAGTGGACCCCGCTGCTCGCGCCGGACACCGTCCTCGTCTCCCTGATGAAGGGCGTCGAACTCGGCTCCACCATGCGGATGAGCGAGGTCGTCGAGGACGTCGCCAAGGTCGGCGCCGACCGGATCGCGGTCGTCACCGGACCCAACCTGGCCCGCGAGATCGCCGCCCGGATGCCCGCCCTGGCCGTCGTGGCGTGCACCGACGAGCAGGTCGCCCAGCGGCTCCAGGCCGCCTGCCACACCCCGTACTTCCGGCCGTACACCAACACCGACGTGGTCGGCTGCGAACTCGCCGGCGCCGTCAAGAACGTCATCGGGCTCGCGGTCGGCATCGCCGACGGCATGGGACTCGGCGACAACGCCAAGGGTTCGCTCATCACGCGCGGCCTCGCCGAGACCACCCGGCTCGGCCTCGCCATGGGCGCCGACCCGCTGACCTTCTCCGGACTCGCGGGCCTGGGCGACCTGGTGGCCACCTGTTCCTCGCCGCTGTCCCGCAACCACACCTTCGGCACCAACCTCGGCAAGGGCATGACCCTTCAGGAGACCATCGCGGTCACCCGGCAGACCGCCGAGGGCGTCAAGTCCTGCGAGTCCGTGCTGGATCTGGCCCACCGGCACGACGTCGACATGCCCATCACCGAGACGGTCGTCAGCATCGTGCACGAGGGCAAGCCGCCGGTCGTCGCCCTCAAGGAGCTGATGGCCCGCAGCGCCAAGCCCGAACGGCGCTGAACCGCCCCCTAGCACGGCCCCCGGGGGCCTCCCGCGCGACGCTGCGCGACCGTCCGTGCGACGCTGAGCGACGGCCCGGAGGCGCGCGCTGACGTCGCCCCCGCCTCCGGGTACTCTCAACCCGATATGAGCACCGAGAACCTTCCCCAGAGCCCTGAGCAGCCGTCGCGCAAGCCGCGCGTGGCGGTCGTGTTCGGCGGGCGCAGTTCCGAACACGGAATCTCCGTGGTCACCGCCGGCGCCGTCCTCAAGGCCATCGACCGGACGAAGTACGACGTCCTGCCGATCGGCATCACCTCGGACGGCCGTTGGGCCCTGACGGCCGACGAGCCGGAGCGGATGGCCATCACCGACCGCCGCACCCCCACCGTGGACGAGCTGGCGGAGTCGCACGAGGGCGGCGTGGTGCTCCCCGTCGACCCGGCGAACCGCGAGGTCGTCTACAGCGAGCCGGGCTCCGTGCCCAAGGCGCTCGGCGAGGTCGACGTGGTCTTCCCGGTGCTCCACGGCCCCTACGGCGAGGACGGCACCCTTCAGGGACTGCTGGAGCTGTCCGGGGTGCCGTACGTGGGAGCGGGCGTGCTCGCCTCGGCCGTGGGCCAGGACAAGGAGTACATGAAGCGGGTGTTCACCTCCTTCGGGCTCGCGGTGGGCCCGTACGTGGTGATCCGGCCCCGCGAGTGGGCGCAGGACGAGTCCGCCGCCCGCAAGAAGATCGTCGACTTCGCCGGCGAGCACGGCTGGCCGTTGTTCGTGAAGCCCGCGCGCGCGGGTTCGTCCATCGGCATCACCAAGGTCGACGACCTCTCTGGCCTGGACGAGGCCATCGCCGAGGCGCAGGCGCACGACCCGAAGATCCTGGTCGAGGCCGCGCTGCGCGGGCGCGAGATCGAGTGCGGCGTCCTGGAGTTCGAGGACGGCCCGCGGGCCTCCGTCCCGGCCGAGATCCCGCCGCCGGACGCGCACGCGTACTACGACTTCGAGGCGAAGTACATCGACTCCACGCCCGGCATCGTCCCGGCCCCGCTCACCGAGGAGCAGACCGCCGAGGTGCGCCGGCTCGCGGTCGAGGCGTTCGAGGCGGCCTCCTGCGAGGGCCTGGTGCGCGCGGACTTCTTCCTCACCGAGGACGGCGAGTTCGTGATCAACGAGATCAACACCATGCCCGGCTTCACGCCGATCTCGATGTACCCGCAGATGTGGCAGGCCACCGGAGTCGGCTACCCGGAGCTGATCGACCGGCTGGTGCGGGCCGCGCTGCGCCGCCCGACCGGTCTGCGCTGACCCCCGGGCCGGCTCAGCCCCGCATGGAGGCGATCCCCTCCGGGATCGCCTTCTTCACCGCCGGCGCCAGATCCATGAGCACCTGTGCACTGTCGTCGGGCCCGGACCACTTCCTCGGCAGCGTCACCTGCACGTAGGCCCGGCGCTCGGACGTGGTGAACCGCCAGGTGCCGTCGCTCTCCTTCTCCATCAGCCAGTCGACGCCGTTGACCCCGCCGCCCATCGCGTCCGGGTCGTCGCCCAGCGCCACCTTCGGGTCGACCATCTTCGGCGGCCGGACGATGCCGCAGCGCAGTATGATCGCCGGGCTTCCCCAGCCCGCCGTGTAGACGGACCGGGGCTGGGGATCGGCGCGGGTCTGCCCGTTCACCTTTCGCGGCAGCACCCGGTCCAGGTCTCGGCACGCCGGCGCGGTCCTCGCGTCGGGGGTGGGAACCGCGACCGTGGCGCTGTCGTCCGCCGGGGAACAGCCCGCGGCCGCGATCAGCAGGGCGGGCGCGAGCAGAGCGACGGGCCGGTGACGGAAGATGTTCACCGGCCAAGCGTAGACGGGGGCTACAGATGCACGACCGGACAGGTCAGGGTGCGCGTGATGCCGTCCACCTGCTGGATCTTCGCGACCACCATGCGGCCGAGGTCGTCGACCGTCTCGGACCGGGCGCGCACGATGACGTCGTACGGTCCTGTCACGTCCTCGGCCTGGATCACTCCGGGGATCTTGCTGATCGTCTCGGCGACGGTCGACGCCTTGCCGACCTCCGTCTGGATCAGGATGTACGCCTGTACCACGGAACCTCCAGGGCGGCCACGAGGATCATGTGGGGAAAAGGAACGCCACGGTATCGCGTTGCCGCTCCCCGCGGGGAGACCCGCGGGAACCGGGCTTGCGCGCCAGGGTGCAGGCACGGCGGACGTTGACGGTCACCCGGACCGCGGACCGACGGTCACCACGGCCGTTCCGGGCGGCCGTGCCGACCGCGACGGCGGTCACCTCGACCGTATCGGGGACACTGATGACGCGCGACCGGGCACGGCAAGGGAGAGAAGGGGAGCAAGGGACATGAAGGGCACTGTTGGTGAGCTCGGGGAGTTCGGGCTCATCAGGGAGCTCACCTCCCGTCTCACCACCACTCCGGCGGTCCGGGTCGGCCCCGGCGACGACGCCGCGGTGGTCGCCGCACCCGACCGCCGGGTCGTGGCGAGCACCGACATCCTGCTGGAGGGGCGGCACTTCCGCCGCGACTGGTCCACGGCCTACGACGTCGGCCGCAAGGCCGCCGCGCAGAACCTCGCGGACATCGCCGCGATGGGCGCCGTACCGACCGCGCTGCTCCTCGGCCTGGTCGTCCCGGCCGAACTGCCGGTCGCCTGGCCCAGCGAGCTGATGGACGGCCTGCGCGACGAGTGCCAGGTCGCGGGTGCCGCCGTGGTCGGCGGGGACGTCGTACGCGGCGACACGATCACGGTGGCGATCACCGCGCTCGGTGATCTGCGCAACCACGAGCCGGTCACGCGCGCGGGTGCCCAGCCCGGCGACCTCGTGGCCGTCACGGGCTGGCTGGGCTGGTCCGCGGCCGGCTACGCGGTGCTCTCCCGCGGCTTCCGCTCGCCGCGCGCCTTCGTGGAGGCCCACCGGCGCCCGGAGCCGCCGTACCACGCGGGCCCGGCCGCCGCCGCGCTCGGCGCCACCGCGATGTGCGACGTCAGCGACGGCCTGATCGCCGACCTCGGGCACATCGCCGAGGCCAGCAAGGTCCGGATCGACATCCGGTCCGGCGCCATCGACATCCCGACGCAGATGAACGACATCGGGCAGGCCGTCGGTGTCGACCCGCTCCAGTGGGTGCTGAGCGGGGGAGAGGATCACGCGATCGTGGCGACCTTCCCGGCGGACACCAAGCTCCCGGCCCGCTGGAAGGTCATCGGCGAGGTCCTCAACCCGTCCGCGCTGCCCCAGGTGACCGTCGACGGGGCGCCCTGGACCAGCAAGGGCGGCTGGGACCACTTCGGGGACATCGAGTCATGATCCCCCGCGTTCTGACGGTGGCGGGGTCGGACTCCGGCGGCGGTGCGGGCATCCAGGCCGACCTGAAGACGATGCTGGCGCTCGGCGTGCACGGGATGAGCGTGCTCACCGCGGTGACCGCGCAGAACTCCCTGGGCGTGCAGGGCGCCTGGGAGCTGCCCGTGGCGGCGGTACGGGCCCAGTACCGCAGTGTCGTGGACGACATCGGCGTCCAGGCCGTCAAGACCGGCATGCTGTCCTCGGCGGAACTGGTCGAGGCGGTCGCCGAGTTGATCACCGGTACGGACGCGCCGGCCGTGGTGGACCCGGTCGGCGTCTCCAAGCACGGCGACCCGCTGCTGGCCGCGTCCGCGCTGGACGCCGTCCGGACGAAGCTGCTGCCGGCGGCGACCGTGGCCACCCCGAACCTGGACGAGGTGACGCAGCTCACCGGCGTGCGGGTCCGGTCGGAGGCCGACCTGCGGCGGGCGGCGGCGGCCGTACTGGAGTACGGCCCCCGGTGGGTGCTGATCAAGGGCGGCCATCTGACGGACGCGGACCAGGCGGTGGACCTGCTGACCGACGGCTGTGCCGAACACGTGCTGCGGGCACCGCGCCTCGACAACCGGCACACCCACGGCACCGGCTGCACCCTCGCCTCCGCGATCGCGTGCGGCCTGGCGAAGGGGCGGTCCGTGCCGGAGGCGGTCACGGCGGCCAAGGAGTACGTCACCGGGGCGATCGCCGCCGGGTTCGCCCTCGGCGCCGGGATCGGGCCCGTGGACCACGGGTGGGCCCTCGGGCGGGCAACTACCTGAGACCGGGCGGGCGGCACCGTCCCCCGCGGGCGGCGGCGCACCGGCCCGCGGAGACGGCAAAAAGCCGGCCCACCCGGAGGTGGACCGGCTCAGTGCACGAACCAGGCAGTGGCCGCGCGCTCAGGCTGTAGCGTCAGCGCGAGACCTTGCCGGCCTTGATGCACGAGGTGCAAGCGTTCACGCGCTTCGGCGTCCCGCCGACCACAGTACGCACGCGCTGGATGTTCGGGTTCCAGCGACGGGGCGTACGGCGGTGAGAATGCGAGATGTTGTTGCCGAAGCCCGGGCCCTTGCCGCAGACGTCGCAGTTGGCAGCCACGGGTCACTCCAAAGACTTCAGATGCACTTACGGTTGATCCCGGCATGCCGGGATCGAGATCGTACGACCTTAGATCTGAGTGGCGGTGCCAGGGGGAATGGCCCGATCGGATCGGGCAACCGGAGCAGCATACAACGACTGCGTCCGTACAGCGAAACTACCATGACAGCTCAGGGCCCCGCTCCCGGCCTCCCGCCGGAGGCCGCCGCCGCGGGGTCTACGCTGCCTCCACGTCCAGCCAGCTCAGGGAGGCGCAGGTGGCGCAGGTGCCGCAGACGTTCCTCGATGCTCCCGCGGTGCGCACCTGGTGCGGCCTGGCGCTGCGCGCGCTCGGGCGGGCCCGCGAGGAGATCGACGCGATCAACGTCTATCCGGTGGCCGACGGCGACACCGGGACCAACCTGTATCTGACGCTGGAGTCGGCGGCGACGGCCGTGGAGGCCGTGTTCGCCGGGTACGCGACCGGCTCCGGGAAGCCCTCGCTGGCCGACGCCGTCCGCGCGATGGCCCACGGGGCGCTCATCGGGGCCCGCGGCAACTCCGGGACGATCGTCGCGCAGCTACTGCGGGGCATGGCGCAGGTACTCGCCGGGAGCGGCGACGCGTCCCAGGGCGACGGCACGGGGCTGCGGCTCGCCCTGCGCCGGGCCGCCGACTCCGCCCGGCAGGCGGTGGCGCACCCCGTGGAGGGCACGGTGCTGACCGTCGCCTCGGCCGCCGCCGACGCCGCGGAGGGTGCCGAGGGCGACTGCGGGAGCGTCGCGCGCGCCGCCTACGAGGGCGCGCGGGCGGCCCTGGCGGCCACTCCGGGCCAGCTTGCCGTACTGGCACGGGCCGGCGTCGTCGACGCGGGCGGGCGGGGCCTCGTGGCGCTGCTGGGAGCGCTGGTGGAGGCGTGCACCGGGGAGCCGGTACGAGAGACCCCCAGGCGGCCCGAAGTCACCCCCCACGCGCGCGTGGAGGGCGGTTCCGGTTCCGGTACTGACCCGTGCCCGGGCCCGGAAGGCGGCGGAGCCGGTGCCCACGCGCGAGCGGACGGTGTCTCCGGGGCCGGGCTGTGCGCCGACGCGGTGGAGGGCGGCGGGCCGGGGGCCGGGCCCGCGTTCGAGGTGATCTACCTGCTGGAGGCCGGCGACGCGGCCGTGGCCCGGCTGCGCGCGCGGCTCGACGCCCTCGGGGACTCTCTGGTGGTGGTCGGCGGCGACGGGCTGTGGAACGTCCATGTGCACGTGGACGACGCGGGCGCCGCCGTGGAGGCGGGCGTGGAGGCCGGGCGGCCGTACCGGATCCGGATCACCCACTTCGGGGCCGGCGACGTGCACACCGGCGGCGGACGCCCGCCGCGTGAGCGCGCCCAGCGGGCCGTCGTCGCCGTCGTACCGGGCGAGGGACTGGCCGGGCTGTACGCCGAGGCCGGCGCGACCACCGTCCTCGCGCGCCCCGGGGAGCCGCCCGCCAGCGGCGAGCTGGTGCAGGCGGTGCGGCGGGCCCACGCGCGCGAGGTGGTGCTGCTGCCCAACGACGCCGAGCTGCGCCACACGGCAGCCGCGGCGGCCGAACAGGCCCGCACCGAGGGCATCCGGGTGGCCCTGATCCCGACCCGCTCGGCGGTCCAGGGCATCGCCGCGCTCGCGGTGCACGAGCCGGAGCGCCGCTTCGACGAGGACGTGGTCCAGATGACCTCCGCGGCGGGCGCCACCCGGTACGCCGAGGTCGTCGTCGCCGAACACCGGTCGTGGACGACGGCCGGCATCTGCCAGGCCGGCGACGTGCTGGGCCTGATAGACGGCGACGTGGCGGTGATCGGCGCGGACGTCACGGCCACCGCCGGGACCGTCCTGGACCGCATGCTCCAGGCCGGCGGCGAGCTGGTCACCCTGGTCGTCGGCGACGATGCGTCCGAGACCGTCGCCGCCCACCTGGAGGCCCGGGTACGGGACTCCTACCTGGCCGTGGACACGGTGGTGTACCGGGGCGGCCGGCAGGGCGCGCTGCTGCTCATCGGCGTGGAGTGACCCAGCCCGGCGGCCCGGCCGGTGTGTCCGTCTGCGTCTCGTCCGGTTCGTGTGGGGTGACTCGGTCGGGGTGACTCAGTCCCGCGGTCCGGCCGGTGCGTTCGTCCGCTCCTCGCCCCCCTCGTCCCGGGCCGCCTCCAGCATCTGAGCCGCCTCGGCCCGCCGTGCCCGGACGGTCTCGTCGGCGTCGTCGGCGCCCTCGTACGCCGCGAGCACGGCACGCGCGTGTGCCGCCGCCCGCGCCGGACGGTTGAGGTCCGCCTCCAGCCAGCCCGCGCCCAGTTCCGCGCCGGTACGGCTGTGCAGCCCGGCCGCGCCGAGCGCGCCGAACACCGCCGCGGCCCGGGTCATCTGCTCCAGCGCCGCCTCGAAGGCCGCCCGGATCGCCGGATCCTCGGCCTCCTCGGACGCCGAGCCGGCCAGCAGCTCCGCGAACTGCCGGTGCGTCCCGCCGAGTTCGTCGATCAGTTCCGCCCGTTCCGGCGGGCCCGCAGCCGCCAGCGCCCTCTCGCACTCCCGCACCGCCTGCGCCATCAGCGCGCGGGCGCCCCGCGCACCGGACTCGCCGCGCAGCGCCAGCCAGGCGCGGGCCCGCAGCGCGCGGACCAGGAACGGCGCGTTGCCGAGCGCCCGCCACAGGTCGCCCGCGCGCACGTAGGCCCGGTCCGCCTCGTCCGCCAGGCCGGCGTGGCCCAGCGACTCGGCGGCGAGGTGGGCGAGCGTGGCGTGGTCCTGCTGCTCGGGCCAGTGCCGGGCGATGTCGGCGGCCTTCAGCCGGTGTTCGGCCGCGGCCCGGTGCTCGCCCAGCTCACCCAGGCAGTCCCCGAGCCACCACCGGGTCTGGACGACCGCCCCGTCGCCGTGCGTCTCGGTGCTGAGATCGGCCAGCGCGGACTCCAGCACCTCGGCGGCCTCCGCGTACCGGGCCTCGCGCAGCAGGAAGCCGCCCAGTTGCTGCCGCGCCCAGGCGCCCAGCGTGCCGCTCTCGCCGGCCTCGTCGGCCCAGTGCGCGGCCTCCAGGGCGTGCTCGGCCGCCTCACCGGCCGCGTCCCGGCCGCCGAGCACCTCGGCGAGCTGGAGGTGAAGCTGGGCCCGTCCGACCGGCTCCACGTACGGCCCGCCGTGCTCCAGGGCCGCCCGCAGCGCACGTTCGGCCCCGGCCAGGTCACCGGCCTGGTGGGCCAGCGCGGCGACCTGCACCTCGTACTCCACCGCGAACCACGGGAGCCCGGCGGCCACGTACGCGCCGGCGGCCCGCCGGAACAGCTCCGCCGACCGCCCGGCGTCCCCGCGGAAGCCGGCCAGTTCGGCGAGCATCGCCCGCGCCTCGGCGGCCCGCGCGGCCGGCCGCACGTCGTCGCCGCCGTGCCCCTCGACGAGCGCCAGGACCTCCCCCGCCGCCGCCTCGGCGTCCGCGACGACGTCCTCGCCGGTGTCCGCGCCACCCCGGCCGGCGCTCTCGTGCACCCGCCGCATCAGGATCCGCGCCCGGCTCATCACCACGGACGCGGTCTGCCGTACGCCGGTGCCCTCGTCGGCGTACAGCGCGAGCACCTCGTCGTACAGGCCCGTGACCGTGGCCAGGGCCGCGTCCACCTCGCCCGCCAGCGCGCGGACGTACGCCCCCCGCGCGCGTGCCGCCAGCGCCTCGCCGGGGTCGCCCGCCTCGGCGTACAGCTCCGCCGCCTGCTCGAACAGGGCGGTCCCCTCGGCGCCGAGGCCCATCGCCTCGTGGTCGGCGATCTCCGCGCGGTCGCGCGGTCCCAGCGCGGCGCCGTCCCCCGCGGCCCGTGCCACCGCCGCCCACGCCTGGAGGGCGTGCGGCCGCAGGGTGTCCGACAGCCGCCGCGCCTCGGCGAGCAGCACGGGCAGCCCGGCTGCGGCGGTCTGCTCGTCGGTCTCTTCGGCGGTCTCCCCTGTGATCTCCTGCTCGGACTCCCGCGTGGTCTCCCGCGTGCTCTCTCCGGGAAGCGGGGGAGGGGCGGTCACCGGCGCCGTCGCGGTCCGCGCCGCACGTACCCCCAGCGGCAGCCGCTCCACCAGCGGACGCTGCGCCATCCGCGCGCGGATCCGGTCACCGACGGACGAGGTGCCGTTGCGCCGGTCGAACCGGCCGGCCAGCTCCGTCGCCTCCACGCGCGCGTGCCCCGCGAGTTCCCGCGCGGTCCACGTCCGCCCGGCCGGCCCCGGCACCTGCCGCTCGCCGAGCCCCAGCCCGGTCAGCCGGTCCATCAGCACCGTCACCACGGCCAGGAAGTCCAGCCGGCTGCGCGGATGCCCGGTGTCCGTGAAGTACGCCGGCCGCTCGGCCAGCAGCTCCAGACCGCGGGCCTCGTTGCCGGTCAGCGCGCAGAACTCCACGTGGTCGGCGTACGCAACGCGCATGCTCTCCATGGACCGCACCAGCCGGAAGCCGCGCAGATGGTGCGCGCGGGCCTCCTCGACGCGCCCGAGACGCAACAGCGGGGCCAGCGAGGCGGCGAGCACGGTGTGCGGTTCGTGCGCACAGGAGAACTCGCCGTCCAGCACCGGCCGCCACAGCTCCAGCGCCCGCGCGTCCCGGCCGCACCGCACCTGCCAGGCACCCTGCCCGTGCAGCTCGCAGGCGTGGCAGTCGGCCATCCCGTCCCGGTCGGCGGCCAGCCACGCGGCGTACGCCCGCTCCGCGCGCGCGAGGTCCCCGACGTGCGCGGCCACGCTGAACTCGGCGCTGCGCACGGCCCGCTCGGAGTGCCCGGCGAGCCGGTAGCGGTGCTCCATCTCGCCGAGCCACTTCTCGACCGAGGCGAGCGGGATGTGCGGCTGGTCCAGCATGCCCGCCGACATCCACTTGAAGAACCAGTGCAGCGAGTGCGTCTCGTCCTCGTCGAAGTCCCCGGGCCGCTCGTCCCACATGCGCAGCAGCCGCGCGAACGGGACGAACATCCGGTCCTTCTCGGAGCTGTAGTGGTAGACCCTCAACAGGTGCCCGAGCGCCTCGATCACGGCGAGCGGGACGTCCAGCCGCTCGGCCTCGGCGAGCAGCCGCTCCGCGCGCGCGTTGCGGGCCGGTCCCTCCGGCTGCCCGGAGTTCTCCGCCAGCGCCCGGCGCAGCGCGTCGAGATCCGTGACACCGCTCATCGTCCGTCACCCTCCCCATGGGTCGCCCACGCGAGCAGCCCGATGAACGCCCGGTTGAGCAGCGCCGAGTCCGCCGGCCGCAGCGGACGCTGCGCCATCAGCAGCGCCTGCCCGTACAGCGACTCGGTCGCGGTGCCGATCAGTTCCCGGTCCCCGAGCGCGGCGATCCGCCGGACCAGCGGGTTGAGATGGTTGAGCACCAGACGCGCGCGCGGGGCGCTGCCGCGCAGCGAGCCCAGGATGCCCGCCCACAGGTCGTCGGCCCGGTCCTCGGCCGCCGCGCGGGCCTGCTCGTGCCGGGCGTCCCGGTCGTCCAGGTGCAGCGCGGGCACGGACAGCGGATGGAACGACCTCAGTACGACGTCACAGCCCAGCGGGTCCAGCGTGGCCCGCGCGGCGGCCAGGAACCCGGACAGCGCCAGCTCCTCACCCGGGTCGACCGCGTCCAGGTGCGCGGTCACGGTCTCCGCGTCCAGTTCGGCGACCACCGCCCCCGGCAGCACCAGCGGCAACGCCCGCACCAGCTCACCGTCGTAGGTGTAGCCGCCGTTGACGACCCCGATGCCCTGCGCCGAGGCGATCGGCGCGACCTGCCGGAACTCCTCCACCGTCCGCGTGAGGTGCACCACCGGGTGCCGTCGCGCGAACTCCGCCAGGGAAAGCTGCCCGTCGGTCGTCTCGAACGGCAGCCACGGCAGCATCGTGCGCAGCATGTCCCGGTCGTGCCGGGCCAGGGACTTCACGCCCAGGTGGTGCACGGCCAGGAACGCCGCCAGCCGCTCCGGATCACCGGCGGCGAGCCCGGTCAGCCAGGACCGGATCCGCTCACCGAGCGCCTCGCGCACGGCGGCGAGGGTCTCGTCCTCGTACAGCGACTCGCGCGAGGCGGTGGGCCGCAGGCTGTCGGTGTCCAGCACACAGCGCACGAAGAACGCCCAGTCCGGCAGAAGCTGTTCGGCACGCTCGGTGAGCAGCATCCCCTTCAGGTGCACGCGGTGCGTCGCCCGCTGGGCCGGGCTGACCGCGGCCGGCAGCACGTACGCCACCCCGCGGATCCCGGCCAGCGGCACGTCCAGGTCGATCGAGTCCAGCGGGGTGAAACCGAACAGCTCGCGGCAGTGCCGGGCCAGCGCCGCCCTGCGGCCGGCGGGACTCCGGTAGCCGCGGTCCCAGGGTGCGGGCAGCTCCGTGACCGGCTCGTCGCCGACCCGGACGTCGTACGGCAGCAGCGCGCCGAAGTCCCGGGCCAGGGCGCGGACCCGCTCGGGCGCCAGCCACTCGGCCGCCCCGGCCCGCGCCGTCAGGTACACGGTCGTGCCCGGCTCGGGCCGCTCGGCCCCGGGCAGGGTGCGCACGGTGTACGAGCCGTCGTCGCTCGCCGTCCACTCCACCGGCGGCGCCTGCGGCGTGCGGGCGCTGCGGCTGACCACCCGGATCCGGTCGGCGACCAGGAAGCAGGCCAGCAGACCGATGCCGAACTGGCCGAGGAACTCCGACCGGACCTCCTGGAGGCCCTCGCCCCGTTTGGAGCTGCGGCCGATGGTCGCCAGCAGGCTGTGCACGTCCGACTCGGTGAGCCCCACGCCGCTGTCCTCCACCCGCAGCGCGCCGTCCGCCGCGTACAGCCGGACCCGCGCCGGGGCGTCCGGTTCCGCGGCCCGCCGGGCGGTGATGGCGTCCACGGCGTTCTGGAGCAGCTCGCGCAAGTAGACCTTCGGACCGGAGTACAGGTGATGGGAGAGCAGGTCCACCAGGCCACGCAGGTCGACCTGGAAGGTGTGAGGTGGGTGAGAAGACCGGGGTGCCTGGGAGGGCTGCGAGGTGTGGGAGTCCATCGTCACTGCGCCGGAGGGGGAGTGCGTGCGGCGCGGGGTCGGGCGGTCCCGGACGGGGCGGTGACCGCGAAGGATGGCCGGAGCGCGCCATCCTAGAGCCGAAACAGCCCACCTGACCAGGGGTTTCCCGGACGAGTCCGACGTGTCGGGAGGAATTCGCGGGGCAGCGTCTACGGCATTGTCAGTGCCGTGGTGTGCAATGGATCTCGTGCCCGCACTGGAAGAACCACTGAAGCAGCCCCTGAAGTCAGTGCTCGGCCCCGCCACCGCGAAGGTGATGGCCGAGCACCTCGGCCTGCACACCGTCGGCGACCTCCTCCACCACTACCCGCGCAGATACGAGGAGCGCGGTCAGCTCACGCACCTCGCCGACCTCCCCATGGACGAGCACGTCACGGTGGTCGCCCAGGTCGCCGACGCCCGCCTGCACTCGTTCGCCTCCGCCAGGGCGCCCCGCGGCAAGGGCCAGCGCCTGGAGGTCACGATCACCGACGGCAGCGGCCGGCTCCAGCTTGTCTTCTTCGGCAACGGCGTCCACAAGCCCCACAAGGAGCTGCTGCCGGGCACCCGCGCGCTGTTCGCCGGCAAGGTCTCCGTCTTCAACCACCGCCTCCAGCTCGCCCACCCCGCCTACGAGCTGCTCCGGGGCGACGGCGAGGAGGGCGAGGAGAAGGTCGAGACCTGGGCCGGCGCCCTCATCCCCCTGTATCCGGCCACCGCCAAACTGGAGTCCTGGAAGATCGGCAAGGCGGTGCAGACGGTCCTGCCCAGCGCCCAGGAGGCCCTCGACCCCCTCCCGGACACCCTGCGCGCCGGCCGCGGCCTGCTGCCCCTCCCCGAGGCCCTGCTCAAGATCCACCGCCCGCACACCCGGGCCGACATCGCCGACGCCCGCGCCCGCCTGAAATGGGACGAGGCCTTCGTCCTCCAGGTCGCCCTGGCCCGCCGCCGCCACGCCGACAGCCAGCTCGCCGCCGTGCCCCGCGTCCCCCGGCCGGCCGGCATCCTCGCCGCCTTCGACGACCGCCTCCCCTTCACCCTCACCGAGGGCCAGTCGAAGGTCTCCCAGGAGATCTTCGCCGACCTGGCCACCGACCACCCGATGCACCGGCTGCTGCAGGGCGAGGTCGGCAGCGGGAAGACGATGGTCGCCCTGCGCGCCATGCTCGCCGTGGTCGACGCCGGCGGCCAGGCGGCCCTGCTGGCGCCCACCGAGGTCCTCGCCCAGCAGCACCACCGCTCGATCACCGAGATGATGGGCGAGCTGGCCGAGGGCGGCATGCTGAGCGGCGCCGACCACGCCACCAAGGTGGTCGTGCTCACCGGCTCCATGAGCACGGCGGCCCGCCGCCGGGCCCTGCTCGACCTGGCCACCGGCGAGGCCGGCATCGTCATCGGCACGCACGCCCTCATCGAGGACCGGGTCCGGTTCCACGACCTCGGCCTGGTCGTGGTGGACGAACAGCACCGCTTCGGCGTGGAACAGCGTGACGCCCTGCGCGGCAAGGGCAAGCAGCCCCCGCACCTCCTCGTCATGACGGCCACACCCATCCCGCGCACGGTCGCCATGACCGTCTTCGGCGACCTGGAGACCTCGGTCCTCGACCAGCTCCCGGCCGGCCGTTCCCCGATCGCCACCCATGTCGTCCCCGCCGCCGACAAGCCCCACTTCCTGGCCCGCGCCTGGGAACGGGTCCGCGAGGAGGTGGCGGGCGGCCACCAGGCGTACGTCGTCTGCCCCCGCATCGGCGACGACGCCGAGGAGGCGGCCGGCTCCGGGAAGGGCGGCGGGAAGAAGTCCCCCGAGGACGAGGCCGACAAGCGCCCGCCGCTCGCCGTCCTGGACGTGGCCGGCGAGCTGGCCCGCGGCCCCCTCCAGGGCCTCACCGTGGAGGTCCTCCACGGCCGTATGCACCCGGACGACAAGGATGCCGTGATGCGCCGCTTCGCCGCCGGCGAGACGGACGTCCTGGTCGCCACCACCGTCATCGAGGTCGGTGTCAACGTCCCCAACGCCACGGCCATGGTCATCATGGACGCCGACCGCTTCGGCGTCTCCCAGCTCCACCAGTTGCGCGGCCGGGTCGGCCGCGGCTCCGCCCCCGGCCTGTGCCTCCTGGTCACCGAGATGCCCGAGGCCGCCGCCGCCCGCCAGCGCCTGAACGCGGTCGCCTCCACCCTCGACGGCTTCGAACTCTCCCGCATCGACCTCGAACAGCGCCGGGAGGGCGACGTCCTCGGCCAGGCCCAGTCCGGTGTCCGCTCCAGCCTCCGGGTCCTGGCGGTCATCGAGGACGAGGAGGTCATCGCCCAGGCGCGGCAGGAGGCCACGACGCTCGTGGCGGCCGATCCCGGCCTGGAGCGGCTGCCCGGCCTCCGCACGGCCCTGGACGCCCTCCTGGACGAGGAGCGGGAGCAGTACCTGGAAAAGGGCTAGGCGTATCGGCCCGCAGTGCTGCCGACGGTGCCGCGGTCCCACGGCGGTGCCGACGGTGGCGATCGGCGTTCGCACGCGGGGCCTGCGAGACTGATCCCGAAAGCCGCCGACGAAGAAGGACTCCCGACATGACCCGCGTGATCGCCGGTGCGGCCGGCGGCCGTCGCCTCTCGGTACCGCCCGGCACCGGAACCCGGCCGACCTCGGACCGCGCACGCGAGGGCCTCTTCTCCACCTGGCAGTCCCTCCTCGGCGGCCCCCTGGACGGCGAACGCGTCCTCGACCTCTACGCCGGCTCGGGCGCCGTGGGCCTGGAGGCCCTCTCCCGGGGCGCCGGTCACACCCTCCTGGTCGAGGCGGACGCCCGCGCCGTGAGAACGGTCCGCGAGAACGTGCGGAACCTGGGACTCCCCGGCGCCGAGGTGCGCGCGGGCAAAGCCGAACAGGTCGTCCGGACCGCGCCCCCCGCCGAGCCGTACGACCTGGTCTTCCTCGACCCCCCGTACGCCGTCACGGACGACGATCTTCGCGAGATCCTGCTCACACTCCGCTCGGAGGGCTGGCTCGCCGCCGAAGCCCTCGTCACCGTGGAGCGCAGCACCAGAGGCGGCGGATTCCACTGGCCGGACGGCTTCGAGGCGCTCCGGTCCCGTCGTTACGGCGAGGGAACGTTTTGGTACGGTCGCGCCGCCTCTACGTGCGAAGACGCACGATGACCGGACCGGAGAGCGAGGGATCACAAGTGCGCCGCGCCGTCTGTCCCGGGTCGTTCGACCCGATCACCAACGGACACCTCGACATCATCGCCCGAGCCTCCCGTCTCTACGACGAGGTCTACGTCGCGGTGATGATCAACAAGTCGAAGAAGGGCCTCTTCGAGATCGAGGAGCGGATCGAGCTGATCCGCGAGGTCACCTCCGAGTACGCCAACGTCCGCGTGGAGGCCTTCCACGGCCTCCTCGTCGACTTCTGCAAGCAGCGCGACATCCCCGCCATCGTCAAGGGCCTGCGCGCCGTCAGCGACTTCGACTACGAACTCCAGATGGCCCAGATGAACATCGGCCTCACCGGCGTAGAAACGCTGTTCGTGCCCACCAACCCCACGTACAGCTTCCTCTCCTCCTCCCTCGTCAAGGAGGTCGCGGCCTGGGGCGGCGACGTCTCCCACCTGGTGCCGGTCCCGGTCCTGGCGGCCCTGAACGAGCGCCTCGCCAAGGGCTGATGGGGCTACAGTCGTCCCGTCCGTCTCCAACCCGGCTGTAGAGAGTGGCGAGCACAGGTGGACGTGCAGAAGAAGCTCGACGAGATCGTCTCCACGGTCTCCGGCGCCCGGGGCATGCCCATGTCGGCGTCCTGCGTGGTCAACCGCGCCGAACTGCTCGCGCTGCTCGAAGAGGTGCGCCAGGCGCTGCCCGGTTCCCTCGCGCAGGCACGGGAACTGATCGGTGACCGCGAGCAGATGGTCGAGCAGGCCCGGCTGGAGGCCGAGCGGATCATCGGGGACGCGCACGCCGAGCGCGGCTCGCTGATCTCCGACACCGAGATCGCCCGCCGCTCCCAGGCCGAGGCCGACCGGATCCTCGCCGAGGCCCGCCAGGAGGCCGAGGAGATCCGCGCCGAGGCCGACGACTACGTCGACTCCAAGCTCGCCAACTTCGAGGTCGTCCTCACCAAGACCCTCGGCTCGGTCGGCCGGGGCCGCGAGAAGCTGCTCGGCACCGGGCCCGGCCTGGACGAGAACGGCTACGAGGACGAGGACGCCCCCGAGCGCAGCCAGGACCCGCAGACCCTGCGCCACAACGCCGACGCGTACGTCGACGCCAAGCTGGGCGCCTTCGAGGCGGTCCTCGCCAAGACGCTGGAGGCCGTCGGCCGCGGCCGGCAGAAGCTGCACGGCCGGATCGCCACCGATGACCTCGGTGCCCTCGCCGACGACACCACGACCTTCCAGCACTCCAGCGACGCGGACTACCTCGCCGACCTCGCTGCCCTTGCGGACAGCGACCGCGCGGCCCAGCGGCAGCGCGAGCCGTCGTACGAGCAGCAGCCCGCCTACCCCATGTCCCCCGGCTACGCGCCCGCGGCGGCGGCCCGGGCCGAGCAGGGGCAGGACCCGTACGCCGGGTTCGCGCAGCAGCCGGACTACGCGCCGCAGCCCGACCCCTACGGCTACCAGCAGGCCGACCCGTACGCCTACCAGGGCTCCTACGATCCCCAGCAGGCCGCCTACGACCCGCAACAGCCCCAGCAGACCCAGCAACCCCAGCAACCCCAGCAGCAAGAGCCCCAGCAGGGCTACGCGCTCGACGAGACCAGCCTCTTCGACACCGGCATGATCAGCGCCGAGCAGCTCAGGGCGTACGAGCAGCGCCGGGGCCTGTAGCCGGACCGGATTGGGTCCTCAGCGAAAGGTCCAGTATCCTGGCTCTTCGGTCGTGTGTATGTCCGCGATCAGCGCTGCCCGCCACACCTACGGGCGGCGTCCCTCCGAGTTCACAGATCGAAAGCAGGAATGGCTCCTAACGCCCGCCTCGACCACCGCAACCCCCTCGTGATCGACACGCACGAGCTGGGCCGGCGTCCTGGTGCGCTCAAGCGCCTCACCCGCCAGGTCGACGCCCCCAGGGATCTCGGTATCCAGGGGGTCATCGGAGTGCCGCAGGGCGCCCCGCTGGAACTCGAACTCCGGCTCGAGTCGGTCATGGAAGGTGTGCTTGTCACAGGCACCGCCCGTGCGACCGCCGAGGGGGAGTGCGTAAGGTGTCTGGAGCCGGTCGAGCTGGAGCTCGAAGCGGACTTCCAGGAGATGTTCTCGTACCCTGACGCCGACGACCGGGGCCGCGTGATCGCGGAACCGGGCGACGACGCCGAGGACGACGAGGACACGCTCTACATCGAGGACGGTCTTATCGACCTCGAATCCGTGCTGCGCGATGCGGTGGTGCTCGCACTGCCCATGCAGCCGGTGTGCCAGGACGACTGCCCGGGCCTGTGCTCCGAGTGCGGAGTGCGGCTCGCGGACGACCCGGACCACCACCATGACGCCGTCGACATCCGTTGGGCGGCTTTGCAGGGACTCGCCGGTTCGACCACGGACGGCGAGAAGGACGAGATGAGCGGCGACGCGACTCGATCAGCGCGCGTCGACGAGAAGCAGGAGAAGTAGCCGTGGCTGTTCCGAAGCGGAAGATGTCGCGCAGCAACACGCGCCACCGCCGGTCGCAGTGGAAGGCTGCGGTCCCCACCCTGGTTGCGTGCGAGCGCTGCCACGAGCCCAAGCAGCAGCACATCGCGTGCCCGTCTTGCGGCACCTACAACAAGCGCCAGGTCCTCGAAGTCTGAGCGGGCTGGTGAGAGGCACTGTGTCCAGTCCGAAGAAGGACGTCAAGGCGGACGGTTCCGCCAAGAAAAAAGTGGACAACCAGGCCTCGTCCCACGCGCTTCTGGAAGGGCGGCTCGGCTACCGGCTCGAGACCGCCCTTCTGGTGCGTGCGCTGACCCACCGTTCCTATGCGTACGAGAACGGCGGTCTGCCGACGAACGAGCGGCTGGAGTTCCTGGGGGACTCCGTGCTCGGCCTCGTCGTCACGGACACGCTGTACCGCATCCACCCCGACCTGCCCGAAGGCCAGTTGGCCAAGTTGCGGGCCGCGGTGGTCAACTCTCGTGCGCTGGCGGAGGTGGGGCGCGGCCTCGACCTGGGCGCCTTCATCCGGCTCGGCCGTGGTGAAGAGGGCACGGGCGGCCGGGACAAGGCGTCCATCCTCGCCGACACCCTGGAAGCGGTGATCGGCGCGGTCTATCTCGATCAGGGACTCGACGCGGCGTCCGAGCTGGTGCACCGGCTCTTCGACCCGCTGATCGAGAAGTCGTCCAATCTCGGCGCAGGCCTGGACTGGAAGACGTCCCTGCAGGAGCTGACCGCGATCGAGGGGCTCGGCGTGCCCGAGTACCTGGTCACGGAGACCGGCCCCGACCACGAGAAGATCTTCACTGCTGCTGCCCGCGTCGGAGGCGTCTCGTACGGCACCGGCACCGGCCGCAGCAAGAAGGAGGCGGAACAGCAGGCCGCCGAGTCCGCCTGGCGGTCCATCCGGGCCGCGGCGGACGAGCGCGCCAAGGCGGCCGAGGAGGCCGCCGGGAACGCTGTCAAGGACGGCGACACGTCGTCCGCCACCGCCTGACAGAGCACCACCCGAGCGCCCGTCCCGTCTGCACGGGGCGGGCGCTCGGTCCGTCCACGGCGTCACGCTGCCGCTGCCCGCAGATCTGACGAGGAACCCCGTGCCCGAGCTGCCCGAAGTAGAGGTCGTCCGGCGTGGCCTGGAACGCTGGGTCGCCCACCGCACCGTCGCCGAGACCGAGGTGCTGCACCCGCGTGCCGTCCGCCGGCACCTGGCCGGCCCCGATGATTTCGCGCACCGGCTGCGGGGCCACCACATCGGCGTCCCGCGCCGGCGCGGCAAGTACCTGTGGCTGCCGCTGGAGGAGACGCACCAGTCGGTCCTCGCACACCTGGGCATGAGCGGCCAACTGCTGGTCCAGCCGCACACCGCGCCCGACGAGAAGCACCTGCGCGTCCGCGTCCGCTTCGCCGACTCCCTCGGCACCGAACTCCGCTTCGTCGACCAGCGCACCTTCGGGGGGCTGTCGTTGCACGACAACACTCCCGACGGCCTGCCCGACGTCATCGCGCACATCGCCCGCGACCCCCTGGACCCGCTCTTCGACGACGAGGCCTTCCACCAGGCGCTGCGCCGCAAGCGGACCACCATCAAGCGGGCCCTGCTGGACCAGTCGCTGATCAGCGGCGTCGGCAACATCTACGCGGACGAGGCGCTGTGGCGTGCCCGCATCCACTACGAACGCCCGACGGCCCGCCTCACCCGCCCCGTCACCGCCGAACTGCTCGGCCACGTGCGGGACGTGATGAACGCGGCCCTGGCGGTCGGCGGCACCAGCTTCGACAGCCTGTACGTCAACGTCAACGGCGAGTCCGGCTACTTCGACCGCTCCCTGGACGCGTACGGCCGCGAGGGCGAGCCCTGCCGCCGCTGCGGCACCCCCATCCGCCGCCGCCCCTGGATGAACCGCTCCAGCTACTTCTGCCCGGCCTGCCAGCGGGCCCCCCGCACCGACGCGCCCGGCCGGAGCTGAGCGGCCCGGACAGGACGCGCGGCTTCGGCGGGGAGTGACTTCGACGGGGAGTGAGGTCGCCAGGCTACGCCGGCCGCCGGGCGTCGTACGCCGAGCGCGCCGCCAGTACGTCGTCCATGGCGCCCTCCACGCAGTGGATGAGCGCGAGCAGCCGCTCGGCGACCCGGCGGCCCAGAGGGGTCAGTTCGTAGTCCACGCGGGGCGGGTTGGTCGGCTGGGCCTCGCGGTGCACCAGGCCGTCGCGCTCCAGCGCGTGCAGCGTCTGGGACAGCATCTTCTCGCTCACCCCGTCGACGCGGCGGCGCAGCTCGTTGAAGCGCAGCGAGCCCTCGTACAGCGCGCCGAGCGTCAGTCCGCCCCAGCGGCCCGTGACGTGCTCCAGCGTCCCGCGCGACGGGCAGGCCCTGGCGAAGACGTCGAAGGCGAGGTCCTCGTGGTCCGCAGTGGCTTCCCCGGTGGTGGCGCTCGTACCGCTCATCCCACCAGCGTACGCCAGCACAGCGCTCACCAGCAGGTTGCGCTGACTGAAGGTTAGCGACTGTAGGGGCCGCGGCTCAGTAGCCGAAGTCCTGTGTCCACCACGGGCCGCCCGGGCCGAAGTGGACGCCGACGCCGAGGGTCTTGAAGTCGGGGTTCAGTATGTTGGCGCGGTGGCCGGGACTGTCCATCCACGCCCGCACCACGGCCGCCGCGTCCGTCTGGCCGCGGGCTATGTTCTCGCCGCCGAGGTCGGTGATGCCGGCCCGCGCGGCCCGGTCCCCCGGTGTGCGGCCGTCCGGGTCGGTGTGGTCGAAGAATCCGCGCGCGGCCATGTCGTCGCTGAACACCCCGGCCAGTGAGGTCAGCGAGGAGTTCGCCGACAGCGGGCTGCAACCGGCCTTCGCCCGCTCGTCGTTGACCAGCTTCAGCACCTGGGCCGCGGCGGCGGCCTCCGTCGACACCGTCACCGGCGGGGAGGCCGGCGTCGGGGCCTCGGTGACCTTGTGCGACGGGGTGCCGCTGGGCTCGGCCGACGTGGACGGCGTCGCCTTGGGCGTCGTGCGCGGGGCCGGCTTCCTGGCGGCCGTCTTCGAGGGGGCCGGCGTCTGGGAGGCCGCCGGCTCGGAGGGGGCCGGCGTGCGGGAGGCCGCCGGCTTCGACGGAGAGGCGGAGGCGGAGGCGGGTGTGGAGGCGGAGGCGGAGGGGATCGGCGACGGGGTGTGCCCGGTGCCCCGGTGAGCCGTGCCGCCGTCCCGGCTCTCGGCGGTGCCAGAGGTGCCGCCCTGCTCGCTGGCCGTGTTGCTGGGCGTGCCGACGGCCTGCACTTGTTCCCCGCCGGTGGTGTGGGTGCCGCCGCCGAGCTGGTAGTGCTCCAGACCCGGCATCACACCCGTGGCCACCGCGACCGTGCCGAGGGCGACGGCCGCGGACACCCCGAGCAGGCCCGCGCGCACCGGCCGCGCGGCCTTCTTGCCGCGCCGCCGGCCGTGGGAAGGCCCGCCGGGCGGCGTCGACCCGCCGAGGGGATGACCGGACGGGAACGCCGACGTGGACGGCGTGGGGTCGTACTCCGGCGCGGCCGGTGCGGAGCCGTCGTCGGTCGAGTACAGGTAGGCCTGGGCCCTCGCGGTGGCCTCGGCGTAGGCCTCCGGGTTCAGATAGGGAGCGATGCCCATGGGTACCGGACGCCGCCCCGCGGACGGGTGACGGTCGTCGCCGCTCCCGGTGCCGGACGGCTGCGTGCGGTCGTCCCCCGTGGCGCGGCCCGTGGCGGCGCGGCCGGCGGCTGAGCGTCGGTGGCGTCCCATGTCCTTGCCCTCTTCCTCGTGCTCGCGGTCGGACCGGTGCCCGCACGGCGCGTGCCTGTCCGGCCGCCGATCCGTGGCGAGTGACTCCCGCTGGCCCACCCGACTCACTCGATCGAGTGAGTTTCATATGCGATTCATTGGGTCGGGACGGTACCCCATGCCGCTGGGGGACGACGTGTCCCGCACGACCTCGGCCCGTTAGGTTGCAGCCATGAGTGAGGAAGTACGACTGGTCGCCTGGGTCCGTGGACACGTGCAGGGCGTGGGTTTCCGCTGGTTCACGCGTGCCAGGGCGCTGGAGATCGGCGGCCTGAGTGGTTTTGCTCTCAATCTGGCCGACGGCCGGGTCCAGGTGGTCGCCGAGGGGGCCCGGGAGCGCTGCGAGGGACTGCTGGACTGGCTCCAGGGAGCCGACACGCCCGGACGCGTGGACGGTGTCACCGAGATCTGGGACACACCGCGGGGTGGTTACGAGGGGTTCGCGATCCGCTGAGCCCGTTGCGCACGGACCCGCGGCCCGCCTCCGCGGGTGCCCACGGGAAGCGGAAACCGCCTGGTGGTTGCCAATATCGGCCCGGCATGGCAGGCTCCGCAGGTACTGCTGGTCGCCACGCCCTGAGGGCCCGGAGGAGTCGCAGCGCCGCCGGATCGCCGGTCGCGCGCCCCGGTTCGCCCGCCGATACAGGGCGTGATCGTGTTGACCGTCAAACTTTTTGGTGAGACGCTGAAAGCCCCGCGCACCTTAGCTGTTTGGCATGGAGCAACACCAGGGCAACACTCGGATGTGCCAAGCACCGCGGGTGCGAATCCCTCACGACCCACACCGCATCGGTCGGTCACTCATTGTGGAGGACCATCCATCATGGCAAAGGCGCTTCTCGGTTACGTCGGCGGCTCCGACCCTCGACTCCTCGCCGAGATGCGACGGTTGCAGCAGCGCGTCCAGGACCTGGAGTCCGAGCTGGTACGGATCCAGGCCGAGAACGAAGCGCTGTCGGCTGCCGCCTCTCAGGACAGGATCATGGAGAGCATCGACGCACACCAGGCGGAGCCTGCGCTCACCTGATAGCTGCATCGCTCCAGAACAGCGGTGACAGCGAACGAGCTGCCCGTATCAACCGCTCAGTTGGTCGGACGGCTGCGACCCAGCCGTCGGAACTGCAAGGGACGCCTCGGCGTCCCTTCTTTCTTTCCCCACGCATCGTTTCACCCTCTTAACGTCTGGTGTGCCCTGCCCGTTCAATGGCGAAACCGTGGGGTTGCGAGTGTCCGTGGAGTGAGATAGCGGCGGCGGGTAAAGTCCAGCGGCGTGCACCTCAAGGCCCTGACCCTCCGCGGGTTCAAGTCGTTCGCCTCCGCCACCACGCTCCGGTTCGAACCCGGGATCACGTGCGTCGTCGGTCCGAACGGCTCGGGCAAGTCCAACGTCGTGGACGCGCTGAGCTGGGTCATGGGCGAGCAGGGCGCGAAGTCGCTGCGCGGCGGCAAGATGGAGGACGTCATCTTCGCCGGCACCACCGGGCGCCCGCCGCTCGGCCGCGCCGAGGTGTCCCTGACCATCGACAACTCCGACGGCGCGCTGCCCATCGAGTACGCCGAGGTCACCATCACGCGGATCATGTTCCGCAACGGTGGCAGCGAGTACCAGCTCAACGGCGACACCTGCCGTCTCCTGGACATCCAGGAACTCCTTTCCGACTCCGGTATCGGCCGCGAGATGCACGTCATCGTCGGCCAGGGCCAGCTCGACTCCGTCCTGCACGCCGATCCGACGGGCCGCCGCGCCTTCATCGAGGAGGCGGCCGGCGTCCTCAAGCACCGCAAGCGCAAGGAGAAGGCGCTCCGCAAGCTCGACGCGATGCGGCCCAACCTCGCGCGCGTGCAGGACCTGACGGACGAGCTGCGCCGCCAGCTCAAGCCCCTGGGCCGCCAGGCGGCGGTCGCGCGCCGGGCCGCCGTCATCCAGGCCGACCTCCGGGACGCGCGCCTGCGCCTGCTCGCCGACGACCTCGTCCGACTTCGCGAGGCCCTTCGGGCCGAGATCGCCGACGAGGCGGCCCTGAAGGAACGCAAGGAGACCGCCGAGCAGGAGCTGAGCGAGGCCCTGCGCCGCGAGGCGCTGCTGGAGGACGAGGTACGGCGGCTCACCCCCCGCCTCAAGCGGGCCCAGCAGACCTGGTACGAGCTGTCCCAGCTTGCCGAACGTGTACGCGGCACCATCTCGCTGGCCGACGCCCGCGTGCACAGCGCCACCTCCGCGCCCCCCGAGGAACGGCGCGGCCGGGATCCCGAGGACCTGGAACGCGAGGCCGCCCGCATCCGCGAGCAGGAGGCCGAGCTGGAGGCGGCCCTGGAGGCGGCGCAGCGGGCCCTGGACGACACGGTCGCCCACCGTGCCGAACTGGAGCGCGAGCTTGCTGTGGAGGAGCGCCGGCTGAAGGACGTGGCCCGCGCCATCGCCGACCGCCGCGAGGGCCTGGCCCAACTGTCCGGGCAGGTCAACGCCGCCCGCTCCCGCGCCGCCTCCGCGCAGGCCGAGATCGACCGGCTGGCCACCGCCCGCGACGAGGCGCGGGAGCGCGCGGTCCGGGCGCAGGAGGAGTACGAGGCCCTGAAGGCCGAGGTCGACGGCCTCGACGCCGGCGACGCGGACCTCGCCGAGCAGCACGAGGCGGCCAGAGGGCGGCTCGCGGAGGCGGAGACCGCCCTCGCCGCTGCCCGCGAGGCTGTCACCACGGCCGAACGCCGGCGCGCCGCGACCCAGGCCCGCCACGAGGCGCTGGCGCTCGGCCTCAGGCGCAAGGACGGCACCGGCATACTGCTCGGGGCCCGGGACCTGCTGACCGGAGTGCTGGGTCCGGCTGCGGAACTGCTGACGGTGACCCCCGGCCACGAGGCCGCCCTCGCCGCAGCCTTCGGCGTGGCGGCGGACGCGATCGCCGTGACCTCCCCGGCGTCGGCGGCCGAGGCGCTCCGCCTGCTGCGCAAGCAGGACGGCGGCCGCGCGGCACTCCTGCTGGCCGGCCCCCCGGAGCAGCCACCCACCCCGCCGGCCGACCACACCCCCCGGGCCACCCCACCCACGTCCCACACCCCCGGTGCGGAGTCGATCGCCCCTGCCGTCCCCGGTGCCGAGTCCGCCGACCGTGCCACGCTAGGTGTCCAGCCCGCCGACCGTGCCGCCTCCGGCGACCGTGGCACCCCCCGCGTGGAGTCGGCCGGCCCTGCCGTCCCCGGTGCGGAGTCCGCTGACGGTGGCATCCCTCGCACCGAGTCCGCCGGCCCCGCTGTCCACAGGGTTCCCGTTCGGTCCGGTGGGCGGTCCGGTGCGTTGCTCCATGCCGCCGATCTCGTCCGTGGTCCCGGTGAACTCATGCCCGCCGTACGCCGGCTGCTGCGGGGGATCGTCGTCGTGGACGGCCTGGAGGACGCCGAGGCACTGGTGCACGCCTGCCCGGAGCTGACCGCCGTCACCGCCGAGGGCGATCTGCTCGGGGCCCACTTCGCGCACGGCGGTTCGGCCGGGGCGCCCAGTCTGCTGGAGGTGCAGGCCTCCGTGGACGAGGCCGCCGCCGAGCTGGCGGAACTGGCGGTGCGCTGCGCGGCGCTGGCCGAGGAGCAGCGGGTCGCGGCCGAGCGGCGTACGGCGGCGGCGGCCCTCGTCGAGGAGCTGGGGGAGCGGCGCCGGGCCGCCGACCGGGAGAAGTCCGGGGTCGCCCAGCAGTTGGGCCGGCTCGCCGGGCAGGCGCGCGGCGCCGCAGGGGAGGCGGAGCGGTCCGCCGCGGCGGCGGCACGCGCGCAGGAGGCGTCGGAGAGGGCCGTGCAGGAGGCCGAGGAGCTGGCCGAACGGCTGGCGGTGGCCGAGGAGATGCCGGTCGAGGAGGAGCCGGACACCGCCGTGCGGGACCGGCTCGCCGCCGACGGCGCCAACGCGCGGCAGACGGAGATGGAGGCCCGGCTCCAGGTCCGTACGCACGAGGAGCGGGTCAAGGGGCTCGCCGGGCGGGCCGACGCGCTGGACCGGGCGGCCCGGGCGGAACGCGAGGCACGCGCGCGTGCCGAGCAGCGCCGGGCCCGGTTGCGGCACGAGGCGGCCGTCGCGGGAGCGGTCGCCTCCGGGGCCCGCTGCCTGCTCGCGCACGTCGAGGTCTCCCTGTCCCGCGCCGAGCAGGAGCGCGCCGCGGCCGAGACCGCCAGGGCACGGCGTGAGGAGGAGCTGACCGCCGCCCGGACCGCGGGACGCGACCTGAAGGCCGAACTCGACAAGCTGACGGACTCGGTCCACCGCGGCGAGGTGCTCGGAGCCGAGAAGCGGCTGCGTATCGAGCAGTTGGAGAGCCGGGCGCTGGAGGAGCTGGGGGTGGAGCCGGAGGGGCTGGTGACGGAGTACGGGCCGCACCAGCTCGTGCCGCCCTCGCCCCCCGCCGACGGCGAGACGCTGCCGGACGACCCCGAGCATCCCCGGAACCAGCCGCGCCCCTTCGCGCGCGCCGAGCAGGAGAAGCGGCTGAAGGCGGCCGAGCGGGCGTACCAGCAGTTGGGCAAGGTCAACCCGCTGGCGCTGGAGGAGTTCGCGGCGCTGGAGGAGCGGCACAAGTTCCTCAGCGAGCAACTGGAGGACCTGAAGAAGACCCGCGCCGACCTGCTGCAGGTGGTCAAGGAGGTCGACGAGCGCGTCGAGCAGGTCTTCACCGAGGCCTACCGGGACACCGCCCGCGAGTTCGAGGGCGTCTTCGGCCGGCTGTTCCCCGGCGGTGAGGGCCGCCTGGTGCTGACCGACCCCGGCAACATGCTCAGCACGGGCGTGGACGTCGAGGCGCGTCCGCCGGGCAAGAAGGTCAAGCGGCTGTCCCTGCTGTCGGGCGGCGAACGGTCGCTGACGGCCGTCGCGCTGCTCGTGTCGATCTTCAAGGCCCGGCCGAGTCCGTTCTACGTCATGGACGAGGTCGAGGCCGCGCTGGACGACACCAACCTCCAGCGGCTGATCGGGATCATGCGGGAGCTGCAGGAGGCCTCGCAGCTCATCGTGATCACGCACCAGAAGCGCACGATGGAGGTCGCCGACGCGCTGTACGGCGTGTCCATGCAGGGCGACGGTGTGTCGAAGGTCATTTCCCAGCGCCTTCGGTAGCCCTCTTTCCAAGATCAACTGACTGAGAGTTCACTTCTTGAATACAGAGCGCCTACTTGTATCTCAAAGCTCACAGTCATCGGCCTATTGACTTCGGAACTTGAAGGCATAGTCTCTGCAACGTTGCTTTTACCTTCAGGTGTGAGTGGTGTGAACATGTGCCCCACTGGATACCTGGAAGGGATCTACCCCACCCCGGCAGCGTTGCCGCGGCCCGAGGAGTTTTCCGTGACCAGCACAGCGCAGGCACCTCAGTCAGGAGCCAGGACGGCTCATCCCGATCATCTCGGTCATGTCATCTTCATCGCGGCGGCGGCTGCCATGGGCGGTTTCCTGTTCGGTTACGACAGCTCCGTCATCAACGGTGCCGTCGAGGCCATCCGCAGCCGCTACGACGTCGGTTCGGCGGCCCTCGCCCAGGTCATCGCGATCGCCCTGATCGGCTGCGCCATCGGTGCCGCCACCGCCGGCCGCATAGCCGACCGGATCGGCCGCATCCGGTGCATGCAGATCGCCGCCGTCCTCTTCACCATCAGCGCCGTCGGCTCCGCGCTGCCCTTCGCGCTGTGGGACCTCGCCTTCTGGCGCGTCATCGGCGGTTTCGCCATCGGCATGGCCTCCGTCATCGGCCCCGCCTACATCGCCGAGGTCGCCCCGCCCGCCTACCGCGGCCGGCTCGGCTCCTTCCAGCAGGCCGCGATCGTCATCGGCATCGCCATCTCCCAGCTCGTCAACTGGGGCCTGCTGAACGCCGCCGGCGGCGACCAGCGCGGCAAGCTGATGGGCCTGGAGGCCTGGCAGGTCATGCTCGGCGTGATGGTCGTCCCGGCCGTCCTGTACGGCCTGCTCTCCTTCGCGATTCCCGAGTCCCCCCGCTTCCTGCTCTCCGTCGGCAAGCGTGAGCGCGCCCGCGCGATCCTCGCCGAGGTCGAGGGCAAGGACGTCGACCTGAACGCCCGCGTCGCCGAGATCGAGCACGCGATGAAGAGCGAGCACAAGTCCACGTTCAAGGACCTGCTCGGCGGCGGCTTCTTCTTCAAGCCGATCGTCTGGATCGGTATCGGCCTGTCGGTCTTCCAGCAGTTCGTCGGCATCAACGTCGCGTTCTACTACTCCTCGACGCTGTGGCAGTCGGTCGGCGTCGACCCGTCGGACTCGTTCCTCTACTCGTTCACGACGTCGATCATCAACATCGTCGGCACCGTGATCGCGATGATCTTCGTCGACCGCGTCGGCCGCAAGCCGCTCGCCCTCATCGGTTCGGTCGGCATGGTCGTGGGCCTCGCACTGGAGGCCTGGGCGTTCTCCTACGACCTCGTCGGCGGCAAGCTGCCCGCCACGCAGGGCTGGGTCGCCCTGATCGCCGCCCACGTGTTCGTCCTCTTCTTCGCCCTCTCCTGGGGCGTGGTGGTCTGGGTCTTCCTCGGTGAGATGTTCCCGAACCGGATCCGCGCCGCCGCCCTCGGTGTGGCCGCCGCCGCGCAGTGGATCGCCAACTGGGCCATCACCGCGAGCTTCCCGTCCCTGGCCGACTGGAACCTCTCGGGCACGTACGTGATCTACACGGTCTTCGCCGCGCTCTCCATCCCGTTCGTCCTCAAGTTCGTCAAGGAGACGAAGGGCAAGACCCTGGAGGAGATGGGCTGAGCCTCGCGACGAGGCACCCCCGAACTCGGGGAGAAGGGCCAAGTCCCCGCTGCCCCTCTCCCCGTACCGTCCGCCGCCCCCGGCCCGGCCACCGCCCGGACCGGGGGCGGCGGTGCGCTGTCCGGCCCACCGCAGCGGGAACCGGAGCCGGAACCGCACGGGCCGCGGGAACCGGAGCCGCCGAAGCTGTCGGAGCCGCCGGAGCCGCCGGAACCGGAGCCGCTGAAGCCGCCGAACCGAAAGCGGCAGGAGCCGGAGTCCCTGGTGTCGGTCTCCCGGGGGCGGCGCGGAGGCACGGTCCGTCGGTCGGCAGGGTCAGCCTGCCGGGCGAGGACGGCAGCCACTCCGCGGTCAACGGCGGACCCCGGCCACCACCCGTCCACCCCTCCCGCGCCGGTATCGGTCCGGGTGCCCGGCGCCGCCGTACCCGAGGGTGCGCGCTCGGCGGCAACGGCGGTCCGGGATCGGGGCGTACGACCGCGGGGCGTGCGACCGCGCCGACCACCGCGGCGGGCATGCGAAGTCCCCCTCCGGTACGGCTCGGTGGAGGGGGACGACGGGCAGTGCGGCGCCGGCCGGCCGGCCAGGGTCAGCCGGTCGGGGTCAGACGGTCAGGGTCTCGGGCTGCGGCGCGGGCGTGCTGTCCGCCGGGCGCTCGACCGCCGGCTTCGGCAGCACCAGGTACAGCACACCGGAGATCACGATCGTCGCCACCCAGCCGAGGCCGTACTCGCCGATCACGTTGTTCCTCGCGAGCGGGCCGGTGAACCAGTCGGACGTGGTGAACATCAGCCCCGACAGCAGACCGATCGCCCACGCCGCCACGGCCGCGGGGGGAGAAGCCGCCCCGGTACCAGTAGGCGCTGGTGCGCGTGGTGTCGGTCATGGCCCGGCCGTCGTACTCCGTGCGGCGCAGCATGTCCGCGCCGAAGACGCCGACCCAGGCGGAGAAGGCGACCGCGAGCAGGGACAGGAAGGCGATGAAGGAGCCCATGAAGCTCGTCGCCACCAGCATCAGCACGCCGCCGAAGATCAGCGAGATCACGGCGTTGACCGAGACGGCCCAGTGCCGCGGCACCTTGAAGCCGAGGGTCTGCGCGGTGAAGCCCGCCGAGTACATCGACATCGAGTTGATCAGCAGCATGCCGATCAGCGCGATGACCAGGTACGGCACCGCGATCCATGTCGGCAGGATCTCGCCGAGGAAGGACACGGGGTCGGTCGCCGAGGCCAGGTCGGGCGTGGACACCGCCATGACCGCGCCCATCAGGACCATGGGCAGGACGACGACACCGGCGCCGCCCACCGCCGTACCCACGATCGCCTTCGAGGACGCCGTGCGCGGCAGATAGCGGGTGAAGTCCGGCGCGGACGGGATCCAGCTCACGCCGCCCGCCGCGATCATGCCGACGCCGGTGATCACCGAGGCCGTGGAGCCGGCACCGTGGTGCATCACCCTCGACCAGTCGGTGTTCGCCACCAGGTAGCCGAGGACCAGGACGGAGAAGACACCGAAGAGGTAGGTCGCGTACTTGTTGCACTTCTGCACGGCGTTGATGCCGAGCCCGGAGATCACGAAGGTCGCGACGACGAACGCCAGCAGCATCACCATGTCGAGCACGCTGTTGGCCCTGATGCCGAACAGGATGTCCAGGATGGTCAGCATCGCGTAGGCGCCGGTCACCGCGTTGATCGTCTCCCAGCCCCAGCGCGCGACCCAGATCAGCGAACCGGGCAGCAGGTTGCCGCGCTGTCCGAAGACCGCGCGCGACAGTGCCATGCCGGGTGCGCCGCCGCGCTTGCCCGCGATGCCGATCAGCCCGACGAGGCCGTACGACACGACCGGCGCGGCCACGGCGACGACCAGCGCCTGCCAGATGTTCAGGTGGTAGGCCACGACCAGGCTGGCGCCCATGGTCAGCAGCAGCACGCTGATGTTCGCGCCGACCCAGGTGGGGAACAGCTCGCGGGTCCTCGCCGTGCGCTCGTGGTCGGGGACCTGCTCGATGCCGCGGGTCTCGAGAGCGCCTTCGGTCTCGACGGTTTTGCTCATGAAAGAGGTGCCAGACATGGGGGGACAGGGGGACGAGGGGACTCTACGCGCGTGGACAGCGCTCTCACCATCGTACTTTGCTCCGAGTCCTTGCGTTAAGTGGCGTTTGTCTCTCAGAGGAAGCCACAAACAGGGCCCCCGCGCTGCCCATGGCCGATACTGGTCGGGTTATGGAAACCGTCATCCTTGCTGTAGTCATCGCCGTGGTCGTGCTCGGCGCGCTCGGCGGGCTGATCGTGGGCAGCCGGCGCCACAAGCCGCTGCCTCCGCCGCCCCCGAAGACGCCCGACATCACCGCGCCACCGGCCGAGCCGCACGTCGGCGACGAGGCCGAGACGCCGCGCGACGAACCGCGCCGGACGATCGAGGAGGTGGATCTCCCGGGCGGCCCCGCACCGGTCGCCGTCGAGGAACCCCCCGTAGTCGAGGCTCCTGTCGGGATCGAGATCCCGGAGCCCACCGCAGGCCGGCTGATCCGGCTGCGCGCCCGCCTGTCCCGCTCGCAGAACGCCCTCGGCAAGGGTCTGCTCACGCTGCTCTCGCGCGAGCACCTCGACGAGGACACCTGGGAGGAGATCGAGGACACGCTGCTCACCGCCGACGTCGGTGTGCAGCCCACCCAGGAACTGGTCGAGCGGCTGCGCGAACGCGTGCGGGTGCTCGGCACCCGCACCCCCGTGGAGTTGCGCGGCCTGCTGCGCGAGGAGCTGCTCAACCTGGTCGGCACCGACGTCGACCGGGCGGTCAGGACCGAACCCGAGGGCCGCAGGCCGGGCATCGTGATGGTCGTCGGTGTCAACGGCACCGGAAAGACCACCACCACCGGCAAGCTCGCCCGGGTGCTGGTCGCCGACGGCCGCACCGTCGTACTGGGTGCCGCCGACACCTTCCGGGCCGCCGCCGCCGACCAGCTCCAGACCTGGGGCGAGCGCGTCGGCGCCCACACCGTGCGCGGCCCCGAGGCCGGCGACCCCGCCTCCGTGGCCTTCGACGCGGTCAAGGAGGGCAAGGAGATGGGGGTCGACGTCGTCCTCATCGACACCGCCGGCCGCCTGCACACCAAGACCGGCCTCATGGACGAGCTGGGCAAGGTCAAGCGCGTGGTGGAGAAGCACGCGCCGCTGGACGAGGTGCTGCTCGTCCTGGACGCCACCACCGGCCAGAACGGCCTGGTGCAGGCCCGCGTGTTCGCCGAGGTCGTCAACATCACCGGCATCGTGCTGACCAAGCTGGACGGCACGGCCAAGGGCGGCATCGTCGTCGCGGTCCAGCGCGAGCTGGGCGTGCCCGTGAAGCTGATCGGACTCGGCGAGGGCGCGGACGATCTCGCGCCGTTCGAGCCGGAGGCGTTCGTGGACGCGCTCATCGGCGACTAGGGCAGGACCGAGGCGGGGGATCGTCCTCCGCCGCGGAAGAAATGAGAAGCGCCCGCCCCCGAGGTGCAGTCGGGGACGGGCGCTTCGCCTTGTGCGCCCGCCGGTCGGGCCCGGAAGCGGTGCGTCGGGCCCGGGAGCGGTGCGTCAGGCCCGGGACCGGTGCGCCACGTACGCCAGCGCGCCCAGCAGCAGCCGCGCCGCCGGCGGGCGCGTCGCCGCGTCCAGCGCGGGCGGGCGCAGCCATCGCACCGGGCCCAGGCCGCCCCGGTCGGACGGCGGCGCGGTGATGTGCGCCCCCGGGCCGAGCCCGCGCAGGTCCAGCGCGGCGGGGTTGTCCCAGCCCATGCGGTACAGCAGCCGGGGGAGGTCCGCGGCGGAGCCGGGTGCCACGAAGAAGTGGGCGCGGCCGTCCGGGGTGGCGGTGACCGGACCGAGCGGGAGTCCCATGCGCTCCAGGCGGACCAGGGCGCGGCGGCCGGCCGCCTCGGAGACTTCCAGGACGTCGAACGCCCGGCCCACCGGCAGCATCACCGAGGCGCCCGGGTACTCGGCCCAGGCCTTGCCGACCTCGTCCAGCGTGGCCCCGGCCGGCACCGGCGGCGCGAAGCCCAGCGGGTGGGCGCCCGGCGCCGGGCAGTCGGGCCGTCCGCACGAACAGGCACCCGCCGCGGCCCGCGCCCCCGGCACCACGTCCCAGCCCCACAGTCCGGTGAACTCGGCGACGGCGGTGCACTCCGCGGAACGGCCGCGCCGGCGCCCGCCGGAACGGATCTCACGGATGCCGCCGATCGTGAAGCCCATGCCCCCTCCAACGGGTGGTGCGCGCCGATGGTCACGCCACGGAACGAGACGGAAGCGGAACGTAACGTTACGGCTCGCCCCTCCCCGACGCTCCGGGGGCAAGGCGGCGCTCGGAAGCGCACCGGGTGGCACATCGCGGAGAACGCGCCCCCGCGTGCATCACTTCGCCCGCTTCCCTTCGTCCTGTGTCAAGTCAATCGCGCCAAGGCGACCGTGAGTTCATGCGAAGGGGTGGCGAATGGTGGCGTTTCCGGGATTCCCGTGGCTGGGCGCGTGATCGGGGGATTACTGTGAGTGTGCGAGTCCTGAGGGCGCATGTACCCGTGGGTATGCCGGAGGCAAGTCGTCGGCTCGTTCGAAGGGTGAGAAGCGGCGGACGGGAGGTCGTCCTCACCGGCATTCTGATAGGGCTTGGCGCACTCGGCGACAAGTGGTCTCAGGGAGTGGGGGCGTTCCAGTGGGCGGCAACGGCGGTAGCGGGACGAACGCTGACAAGCGCCCCAACGAGCTGCTCGGCTCGTGGTTCGTGCGCAGCGGTTGGTCCAAGGGTGAGCTGGCCCGCCAAGTGAACCGCCGGGCGCGCCAGTTGGGTGCCAACCACATCTCCACCGACACCTCGCGCGTACGGCGCTGGCTGGACGGGGAGAACCCGCGCGAACCGATCCCGCGCATCCTCTCCGAGCTGTTCTCCGAGCGCTTCGGCTGCGTGGTCTCCATCGAGGACCTCGGCCTGCGCGCCGCCCGCCAGTCACCCGCCGCCTCCGGTGTCGACCTGCCCTGGACGGGCCCGCAGGCGGTCGCCCTGCTCAGCGAGTTCTCCCGCAGCGACCTGATGCTCGCCCGGCGTGGCTTCCTCGGCACCTCCCTCGCGCTGTCCGCGGGCCCCTCCCTCATCGAGCCCATGCAGCGCTGGCTCGTGCCGGTCCCGGGCGCCACGGGCCCGTCCGAACCGCGGTCCGCCCTCGACTCCCGCAGGCCGGGCCGGCTCTCCCGGCCCGAGCTGGACCTGCTGGAGTCCACCACGCGCATGTTCCGCCAGTGGGACGCCCAGTGCGGCGGCGGCCTGCGCCGCAAGGCGGTCGTCGGCCAGCTCCACGAGGTCACCGACCTGCTCCAGGAACCCCAGCCCGAGGCAACCACCCGCAAGCTGTTCCAGGTCGCCGCCGAACTGGCCGAACTGGCCGGCTGGATGTCGTACGACGTCGGCCTCCAGCCCACCGCGCAGAAGTACTTCGTCCTCGCGCTGCACGCCGCGAAGGAGGCCGGGGACAAGCAGCTCGGCTCGTACATCCTCTCCAGCATGAGCCGCCAGATGATCCATCTCGGCCGGCCCGAGGACGCCCTTGAGCTGATCCACCTCGCCCAGTACGGCAGCCGCGACTGCGCGAGCCCGCGCACCCAGTCCATGCTGTATGCGATGGAGGCCCGCGCCTACGCCAACATGGGCCAGCCCGGCAGGACCAAGCGCGCGGTCCGCATGGCCGAGGACACCTTCGCCGAGGCCGACGAGTGGGACGAGCCGGACCCCGACTGGATCCGCTTCTTCTCCGAGGCCGAGCTGTACGCCGAGAACTCCCACTCCTACCGCGACCTCGCCTATGTCGCCGGCCGCAGCCCCACCTACGCCTCCCTCGCCGAGCCGCTCATGCGGCGGGCGGTGGAGCTGTTCGCCGAGGACTCCGAGCACCAGCGGTCCTACGCGCTCAACCTCATCGGCGTGGCCACCGTGCACCTGCTCCAGCGAGAGCCCGAGGAGAGCACGCTCTACGCCGCACGGGCCATGGACATCGCCAAGAAGGTCCGCTCCGAGCGTGTGAACACTCGTATCCGAAAGACGGTCGACACGGCCGTGCGCGACTTCGGCGACCTGGGCGCCGTGGTCGACCTCGCCGGCAAGCTCGCCGTCGATCTTCCCGAGAGCGCCGAGGCGGGCTGACCCGGAGAGAACACATGCCCCGGCCGCGGCCGGTCCTCCCGAACTGCCCGACTCGGCTCCCCCATGCCAGGTCATCGAGAGGCCGGCCGCGGCCGGTTTCTTCTCCGCCCGGAGAAGGTCGCGCCACGATGACGATCCCGCGGCCGGGCATCCCGCACTTCACCGACGCGTAACACGCACGGCGTCTTCGTCACCCCGGCGAAACAACGAGGGGCTTCCACGGAAACCGCGCTGCGCCAGTCTCAGGGCGCATAACCGGCCACCCCTCAACCGACCGGACCGCTCAGGCACCGCCCGCACGGGGCCGTACCAACCGACGAGGAGACGCCGATGGCACCAGCCATCATGCTTGCGGCGGACGCACCCAGACTGTCGTCCGCCAACACCGGCTTCATGCTCATCTGTTCCGCCCTGGTGATGCTCATGACGCCGGGCCTGGCCTTCTTCTACGGAGGCATGGTCCGCGTCAAGAGCACCCTGAACATGCTGATGATGAGCTTCATCAGCCTCGGGATCGTCACCATTCTCTGGGTGCTCTACGGCTTCTCCCTCGCCTTCGGCACGGGCAACAAGCTGATCGGCTGGAACACCGACTGGTTCGGGCTCAGCAACATCGGGCTGACGGAACTCTGGGACGGCTACACCATCCCGGTCTACGTCTTCATGGTCTTCCAGCTAATGTTCGCGATCATCACGCCGGCCCTGATCAGCGGCGCCCTCGCCGACCGCGTCAAGTTCTCCGCCTGGGCGCTCTTCATCACCCTGTGGGTCACGGTCGTCTACGTGCCGGTCGCCCACTGGGTCTGGGGCGCCGACGGCTGGGCCTACAAGCTGGGCGTGATCGACTTCGCGGGCGGTACGGCGGTCCACATCAACGCCGGTGCGGCGGCCCTCGGTGTCATCCTCGTCATCGGCAGGCGCGTCGGCTTCAAGCGGGACCCGATGCGCCCGCACAGCCTCCCGCTGGTCATGCTCGGCGCCGGTCTCCTCTGGTTCGGCTGGTTCGGCTTCAACGCCGGCTCCTGGCTCGGCAACGACGACGGCGTCGGCGCGCTGATGTTCGTCAACACGCAGGTCGCCACCGCCGCCGCCATGCTGGCCTGGCTCGCCTACGAGAAGATCCGCCACGGCGCCTTCACCACGCTCGGCGCCGCCTCCGGCGCGGTCGCCGGTCTCGTCGCCATCACGCCCTCCGGCGGCGCTGTCTCCCCGCTTGGCGCGATCGCCGTCGGCGCCATCGCCGGTGTCGCCTGCGCCGCGGCCGTCGGCCTGAAGTTCCGGTTCGGCTTCGACGACTCCCTCGACGTCGTCGGCGTCCACATGGTCGGCGGCATCATCGGCTCGCTGCTCATCGGTTTCTTCGCCACCGGCAAGGGCCAGTCCGCCGCCACGGGCGTCTTCTACGGCGACCACACCTTCACCCAGCTCTGGAAGCAGTGCGCCGGCGTCTTCGCGGTCCTCGCCTACTCGCTGATCGTCTCCGCCGTCCTCGCCTTCCTCCTCGACCGGACCCTCGGCATGCGGGTCACCGAGGACGAGGAGGTCTCCGGCATCGACCAGGCGGAGCACGCCGAGACCGCATACGACTTCAGCGGCGCCGGTGGCGGGGTCACCGCGACCGCCGCCCCGGCCCAGGCCGCCGCGCAGACCAGGAAGGTGGACGCATGAAGCTCATCACGGCCGTCGTCAAGCCCCACCGGCTCGACGAGATCAAGGAGGCCCTACAGGCATTCGGCGTCCACGGACTGACGGTGACCGAGGCCAGCGGCTACGGTCGGCAGCGGGGCCACACCGAGGTCTACCGCGGCGCCGAGTACACCGTCGACCTCGTCCCCAAGATCCGCATCGAGGTCCTCGCCGAGGACGACGACGCCGAGGAGCTGATCGAGGTCGTCGTCAAGGCCGCCCGTACGGGCAAGATCGGTGACGGCAAGGTGTGGTCGCTGCCGGTCGAGACGGCCGTACGGGTCCGCACGGGCGAGCGCGGGCCGGACGCGCTCTGACACGGACGCACACGACGGAAGAACGGAGTCGCCGGGTGACGGGTACGGATGTGCGCGACGAAGCGGAAGACTCGGGACCCAGCGGTTACGCGGCGGCCCGGCTGCGCCTCCTCGGTGAGGGGGCGCGGTCCGGGCCGCCGCGCCGCAGCGCCCTCGCGGAACTGACCGACGACTGGCTCGCCGGGCTGTTCGGCGCGGCGGCCGGCGGCCTCGGCGGCGTCGCGCTCGTCGCCGTCGGCGGCTACGGCCGCGGGGAACTCTCCCCGCGCAGCGACCTCGACCTCCTGCTGCTGCACGACGGCTCCGACCCCGGCGCGGTCGCCGCCCTCGCCGACCGGCTCTGGTACCCGGTGTGGGACCTCGGCATCGCCCTGGACCACTCGGTGCGCACCCCGGCCGAGGCCCGCAGGACGGCCGGCGAGGACCTGAAGGTCCACCTCGGCCTCCTGGACGCCCGCCACCTCGCCGGCGACCTCGGCGTCACCTCCGGCCTGCGCACCGCCGTCCTCACCGAGTGGCGCAACCAGGCCCCCAAGCGCCTGCCCGAACTCCGGGAGCTGTGCGCCGAGCGCGCCGAACGGCAGGGCGAGCTGCGCTACCTGCTGGAACCCGACCTCAAGGAGGCCCGCGGCGGCCTCCGCGACGCCACCGCCCTGCGTGCCGTCGCCGCGTCCTGGCTGGCCGACGCCCCGCGCGAGGGTCTGGCCGACGCCCGCCGCCGCCTCCTCGACGTCCGCGACGCCCTGCACCTGTCCACCGGCCGCGCCACCGACCGGCTCGCCCTCCAGGAGCAGGACCAGGTGGCCGCCGCACTGGGGCTGCTCGACGCCGACGCCCTCCTGCGGCAGGTCTACGAGGCGGCCCGCGTGATCGCGTACGCCAGCGACGTCACCTGGCGCGAAGTGGGACGCGTGCTGCGCGCACGCGCCGTCCGGCCGCGCCTGCGGAAACTGGCGAAGGACCGCGGCGACTTCCTCCGCAGAGCGGTGACCGGGCGACGGCGGCAAGCCCGTCACCGAGCGCTCCCCGCTCGCCGAGGGCGTCGTCGAACAGGACGGCGAGGTGGTGCTCGCCCGCACCGCACGCCCCGAACGCGACCCCGTGCTCCCGCTGCGCGCCGCGGCCGCCGCCGCGCAGGCCGGCCTCCCGCTCTCCCCGCACGCCGTACGGCGCATGGCCGCCACCGCCCGCCCCCTGCCCGCGCCCTGGCCCGCCGAGGCCCGCGAGGCCCGCGAGCAACTGGTCACCCTCCTCGGCTCCGGCCGCCCCACGGTAGACGTCTGGGAAGCCCTGGAGGCCGACGGCCTGATCACCCTCCTGCTCCCCGACTGGGAACGGGTCCGCTGCCGCCCCCAGCGCAACGCCGTGCACGTCTGGACCGTCGACCGGCACCTGATCGAGACCGCCGTCCGCGCCGGCGAACTCACCCGCCGCGTCAGCCGCCCCGACCTGCTGCTCGTCGCCGCCCTGCTGCACGACATCGGCAAGGGCTGGCCCGGTGACCACTCGGTGGCCGGCGAGATCATCGCCAGGGACGTCGCCACGCGGATCGGCTTCGACCGCGCGGACGTGGCGGCCCTGTCCACGCTCGTCCGGCACCATCTCCTGCTGGTCGAGACGGCCACCCGCCGCGACCTGGACGATCCGGCCACGCTCCGTTCGGTCGCCGAGGCGGTCGGCAGCCAGAGCACCCTGGAGCTGCTGCACGCCCTCACCGAGGCGGACGCCCTCGCGACCGGCCCGGCCGCCTGGTCCTCCTGGCGCGGCTCCCTCGTCGCCGACCTGGTCCGCCGGGTCCGCGCCGTCCTCGCCGGGGACGCCCCCGAGGAGCCCGAGCCGGCCGCGCCCACCGCCGAGCAGGAACGCCTCGGCATGGAGGCATTCCGCACCGGCGGCCCGGTCCTCGCCCTGCGCGCCCAGACCGAACCCGTCCCCGAGGAGGAGCCGTCCGGCGATCCGGAACCCCTGGGCGTCGAACTCGTCATCGCCGTACCCGACCAGCCCGGCGTGCTGCCCGCGGTGGCCGGCGTCCTCGCCGTCCACCGCCTGACCGTCCGCACCGCCGAGTTGCGGGCCCTCCGCCTGCCCGACGACGTGGACGACCACGGCTCCGTCCTCCTCCTGAACTGGCGGGTCGCCGCCGAGTACGGCTCCCTGCCGCAGGCGACCCGCCTGCGCGCCGATCTCGTCCGCGCCCTGGACGGTACCCTGGACATCGCCGGCCGCCTCGCCGAACGCGACGCGGCCTACCCCCGCCGCCGCGGCTGGACCGCCCCGCCGCCCCGGGTGACCGTGGCCCCGGCCGCCTCCCACCACGCCACGGTGATCGAGGTCCGCGCCCAGGACGCGCCGGGCCTGCTGTACCGCATCGGCATGGCCCTGGAGAAGGCGGGCGTACGGGTGCGGAGCATGCACGTGAGCACGCTGGGCTCCAACGCGGTGGACGCGTTCTACGTCACCACGGGCACCGGCGCGCCCCTGCCCGCCGAGGACGCCACGTCGACGGCCGGGGCACTGGAGGAGACGCTGCGCGGATGAGCTTGCCCCGGTGCCCCCGGTGCCGGGATACCCTGGAGGGCGATTCCCTTCAAGACCGTCACCGACCCCGAGGACCGCGAGCGCCGTGTTCGACACTCTCTCCGATCGCCTGTCAGCGACTTTCAAGAACCTGCGCGGCAAGGGACGGCTCTCCGAGGCGGACATCGACGCCACGGCACGTGAGATCCGTATCGCGCTCCTCGAAGCGGACGTGGCGCTGCCCGTCGTGCGGTCGTTCATCAAGAACCTCAAGGAGCGCGCGCTCGGTGCCGAGGTCTCCCGGGCGCTGAACCCCGCCCAGCAGGTCCTCAAGATCGTCAACGAGGAACTGGTCACCATCCTCGGTGGCGAGACCCGCCGCCTGCGCTTCGCCAAGCAGCCGCCCACCGTGATCATGCTGGCCGGCCTCCAGGGTGCCGGTAAGACCACCCTCGCGGGCAAGCTCGGCCGGTGGCTGAAGGAGCAGGGCCATTCCCCGCTGCTGGTCGCCTGTGACCTCCAGCGCCCCAACGCCGTCAACCAGCTCAGCGTCGTCGCCGAGCGCGCCGGCGTCGCGGTGTACGCCCCCGAGCCGGGCAACGGCGTCGGTGACCCGGTGAAGGTCGCCAAGGACTCCATCGAGTTCGCGAAGTCCAAGGTCCACGACATCGTGATCGTCGACACCGCCGGCCGCCTCGGCATCGACGCCGACATGATGCAGCAGGCCGCGGACATCCGGGACGCGGTCTCCCCGGACGAGATCCTGTTCGTGGTCGACGCCATGATCGGTCAGGACGCCGTCAACACCGCCGAGGCCTTCCGCGACGGCGTCGGCTTCGACGGTGTGGTCCTCTCCAAGCTCGACGGCGACGCCCGCGGTGGCGCGGCCCTGTCGATCCGGCAGATCACCGGCAAGCCGATCATGTTCGCGTCGAACGGCGAGAAGCTCGACGAGTTCGACGCGTTCCACCCGGACCGGATGGCCTCCCGCATCCTCGACATGGGTGACCTGCTCACCCTGATCGAGCAGGCGGAGAAGACGTTCAGCCAGGAAGAGGCCGAGAAGATGGCCTCGAAGCTGGCGTCCAGGAAGGGCCAGGACTTCACCCTGGACGACTTCCTGTCCCAGATGGAGCAGGTCAGGAAGATGGGCAGCATCAGCAAGCTGCTCGGCATGCTCCCCGGCATGGGCCAGATCAAGGACCAGATCAACAACCTGGACGAGCGGGACGTCGACCGCACCGCCGCGATCATCAAGTCGATGACCCCGGCCGAGCGCCAGGAGCCGACCATCATCAACGGCTCCCGCCGCGCCCGTATCGCCAAGGGTTCGGGCGTCGAGGTCAGCGCGGTGAAGAACCTGGTCGAGCGGTTCTTCGAGGCCCGCAAGATGATGTCCCGCATGGCCCAGGGCGGCGGCATGCCGGGCATGCCGGGGATCCCGGGCATGGGCGGCGGCCCCGGCCGGCAGAAGAAGCAGCAGAAGAAGACCAAGGGCAAGCAGCGCTCCGGCAACCCGATGAAGCGCAAGCAGCAGGAGCTGGAGGCGGCCCAGCGCCGCGAGGCCGCCGCGCAGAACGGGGGCGCGCTCGGGCTGCCGGGCCAGGAGGCCCCCCAGGACTTCGAGCTGCCGGACGAGTTCAAGAAGTTCATGGGCTGACCGAGTCCATGGACCCGCCGGGTCCGTACGTCGCCGGGGGCGCCCCTCTCAGCCGGGGGCGCCCTCAGCGCATGCCGGTCAAGGGCCGGTGTCGTGCCGTCCCGATATGACCGACCCCGTCCCGCCGCGCGAGTTGCCGGACCAGCCCCGGCGCACCGAGGGCGTGTACCTGATCGCCGATCTGGTGCCGTCCTCCGGGCGAACCTGACCCGCCACGGGGTCACCGTCACGGCCGAGCCGGTCGTCCGGCACCGCAGCTTTCTCGCCAACCTGCTGAGACGTCATCGGCAGCGAGATGCGCCGGATCGTGGACGAGTGCTGTGAGGAGGCCCGCCGCCGGCTCCGCGAGCAGCGGGACCGGCTGGACGCCCTCGCGCAGTCCCCGCTGGAGAACGAGACGCTCGACGGGGCGGACGCCTGCCGGACCGCCGACATCACGCGTCTCACCGAGGACGGCCCCGGTCAGGGCACGCGGGCGACCAGGTAGCGGAAGACGTTCGGCATCCACACGGTGCCGTCCGGGCGGCGGTGCGGATCCAGGGCCTCCGTCAGCCCCTTGTCCACCCGCCTGGCGTCGGTGGCCGCGATCGCCGCGTCGAACAGGCCGGTCGAGAGCAGCCCGCGGACGGCGCTGTCGAGATCGGCGTACCCGAACGGGCAGGCGACCCGTCCCGAGCCGTCCGGCCGCAGCCCGGCCCGCTGGGCGACCTCCTCCAGGTCGTCCCGCCGGGCCGGCCGCCAGCGGCCGGGACCGCGCGGCGGACCGGCCGGCTCCGCGGCCACCCGCAGCACCGAGGAGGTGGCGCAGCGCTCCGGCGGACCCCAGCCGGCCAGCACCACGGCGGCCCCGTGCCCGGCCAGCGGCACCGCCGCGGCCAGGAGGTCGCCGAGCCCCTCGGCGTCGCCCGCGAGGCCGCCGGTCGGCTCCAGGACGGTGACCACGGTGTACCCGTCCGCCCCGGCGCCTGCCGCGTCCCGGGGCGGGCCGTCCAGGAGGCGCGCGGCCGTACGCGCGCGCGTCCCGGGCGGGCCGCTCCGTCTGCCGGGCGGGAGGGCCGGCAGCAGACGCTCACGTGCCAGGGCGAGCCGTTCGGGGGACGCGGAGTCGACGCCGGTGACGGCGGCCCCCCTGGAGGCCGCCATCAACAGGGCCAGTCCGGCCCCGCAGCGCAGGCCCAGCAGCCGGGTGGCGGGGCCCACGTCGAGTCGGTCGTACACGGTTTCGTACAGGGGTACGAGCATCCGTTCCTGGATCTCGGACCAGTCACGCGCGCGTGCGCTCCGGTCCACGCGCGGTGCGACCGCGTGAGACACGTGCTGCCGCACGAGCGTAGGTGTCATAGGTAAGCGCCCCAATCCGCCGACAGTCCGCCGCCGCGCCCGGTCGCATGGCCCCCGTGTGCCGTGCGCGCGCCCTTCCCACGTATGCCAGGTAACTCCCGGCTCGCGGTGCCGTCCAGGGGTCGAGGACCCCGGCTTGGTGCCGGGACGCAGGTGTGGCGAGAATTCACGTCCCGGCAACGCGGCCGGCCGTACGGTGTCCGTTCCCGGGCGGCGGGCCGGTGCCGGGGGGCCGGGCGGCTCGGGGTAACGTCACGAGCGCCGTGGACGCTGACCGAGGAGAGACCGAGCGTCGGAAGCGGCCGAAACACCTCTTGCGGATCCGCCGCCCATGGTTGTGTCAGGCCCTACGGGCGCGGGCGTAGCGCGGACTACGCACCAGCTTGGTAGGAGCTGCGTGGCTTATCCGCAGATCAGCGCACCCGCCCTCGTCTCCACGCATCAGCGGCAACTGACTGGTACGTGCAAATTATTTGGGATGCCCCGGAATAGGAACACAGCGGCACCCCCGCTCGTTGTCATTACGTGAGCACGACACAGACACCACCTGTTCTCGCCGCGGAACTGGCGCAGGCGTGGGCCGACATTCAGCGGTACCACCCCGAGCTGCCGGATCTCGCCGCGCCGGAATCCCTGATCGGAGAGTCGTCGTCCGCGTGCGGACACGCACTCTCCTTCGAACGACTGCTCCATGAGGCAGTCCACGGCATCGCCGCCGCCCGGGGGGTCCGCGACACATCCCGGGCCGGCCGCTACCACAACCGCCGTTTCCTCGCGATCGCCGAGGAACTGGGCCTGGACCACTCCGAGGAGCCGCACCCGAGCAGCGGTTTCTCGCTGGTCACGCTCAACCCCGAGGCGAAGCGGCGCTACCGCCCGACCATCGAGCGGCTCCAGCGCGCGCTGAAGGCCCACACGGCGGCCACCTCGGCCGACACCTCCCGGACCTTCCGCGGCCCGGCCGCCCGGCACGGCTCCTCCGGCGGCGGCGTCCGGGTCAAGGCGGTGTGCGACTGCGGCCGCAACGTCCGGGTCGTCCCCTCGGTCCTGGCCCAGGCCCCCATCGTCTGCGGCGGCTGCGGCAAGCCGTTCCGGATCCCGGAGGTCGTGGGGGCGGCGTAGTCACGAACCGCGGTCACCGGCATCTCGTGGGTGCCGGACGAGGGCTCGCGCCCCGCGGACACATCGTGCCTCCCCCCGGCTCCCCGAGCCGGGGGGACTCCCCGCGGCACGGGCGGGCGCGGACGCCGCCCGCACGCCGCCGGGCGGCGCACCCGCCGCAGGGTGTCCACGCCGGGTGCCACGCAGGCCTGCCCTGCCTGCCCCGGCTCACGCACCCTCCGCCGAGAGCGACCCGCCGGGTATGGCACAATGGCTAGCTGTACTCGACAGCCGCACAGGACCCCTCTCTCCTCCGGCTGACGCGTCCGTCGGGCACTCGGGTACCGCAACCCCACGCGGCGTCTTGCCGTGCCCAACTCACGTCAAATCCAGGAGAACCCACTCCCGTGGCAGTCAAGATCAAGCTGAAGCGTCTGGGCAAGATCCGTTCGCCTCACTACCGCATCGTCGTCGCCGACTCCCGTACCCGCCGTGACGGCCGGGCCATCGAGGAGATCGGCAAGTACCACCCGACCTACCACCCGTCGATCATCGAGGTGGACGCCGACCGCGTGGCGTACTGGCTCGGTGTCGGCGCCCAGCCGACCGAGCCCGTTCTCGCCATCCTGAAGAAGACCGGCGACTGGCAGAAGTTCAAGGGCGAGCCGGCTCCCGCGCCGCTCCTCGTGGCCGAGCCCAAGGCCGCGCGTCCGACGTTCGAGGCTCTCGGCGGCGACGACGAGGGCAAGGGTGAGGCCATCACCCAGAAGAAGAAGGCTGAGAAGAAGGACGAGGCCGCTGCCGAGTCCTCCGAGTCGACCGAGGCCTGAGCAGCATGCTCGAAGAGGCGCTTGAGCACCTCGTGAAGGGCATCGTCGACAACCCTGACGATGTGCAGGTCGCCTCGCGTGACCTGCGTCGCGGTCGTGTGCTCGAGGTCCGGGTCCACCCGGACGACCTCGGCAAGGTCATCGGCCGCAACGGCCGTACCGCCCGTGCCCTGCGCACCGTCGTGGGCGCCATCGGCGGTCGCGGTGTCCGCGTCGACCTCGTCGACGTGGACCACGTCCGCTGACGCATCATCGCATCCGGCTCGGGCCGGGGAGGGCCACTGGGCCGTCCCCGGCCCGCAGTCGTGTGAGGCAGAAGATGACAGGAGAATTGGACACGTGCAGTTGGTAGTCGGACGGATCGGCCGTGCCCACGGCATCAGGGGCGAGGTCACCGTCGAGGTACGTACCGACGAGCCCGAACTGCGGCTCGCCCCGGGCGCCGTCCTGGCCACCGACCCGGCCTCCGCCGGGCCGCTCACCATCGCCACCGGGCGCGTCCACAGCGGCCGTCTGCTCCTGCGCTTCGAGGGCGTCACCGACCGCGACGGCGCCGAGGCCCTGCGCAACACGCTGCTGATCGCCGAGATCGACCCCGAGGAACTCCCCGAGGGCGAGGACGAGTACTACGATCACCAGTTGATCGACCTCGACGTGGTCACCGAGGACGGCACCGAGGTCGGCCGGATCACCGAGGTCTCGCACCTGCCCTCCCAGGACCTGTTCATCGTGGAACGCCCGGACGGCAGCGAGGTGATGATCCCCTTCGTGGAGGAGATCGTCACCGAGATCGACCTGGAGGAGCAGAAGGCGGTCATCACGCCTCCGCCGGGCCTGATCGACGACCGCGCCGAGATCGCCTCCGCCAGGGAAGAAGAGGCATGAGGCTCGACGTCGTCACGATCTTCCCCGAGTACCTGGAACCGCTGAACGTCTCCCTGGTCGGCAAGGCACGCGCCCGCGGGCAGCTCGGCGTCCACGTGCACGACCTGCGCGCGTGGACGTACGACCGGCACAACACGGTCGACGACACCCCGTACGGTGGCGGCCCCGGCATGGTCATGAAGACCGACCCCTGGGGTGACGCCCTGGACACGGTCCTCGCCGACGGCTACGAGACGGGCGCCCGGTCGCCCGCGCTCATCGTGCCCACCCCCAGTGGCCGGCCCTTCACCCAGGAACTGGCCGTCGAGCTGTCCGAGCGGCCCTGGCTGGTCTTCACCCCGGCCCGCTACGAGGGCATCGACCGGCGGGTCATCGACGAGTACGCGACCCGCATGCCGGTCTTCGAGATCTCCATCGGCGACTACGTGCTCGCCGGCGGCGAGGCGGCCGTCCTCGTCATCACGGAGGCCGTGGCCCGGCTGCTGCCCGGCGTCCTGGGCAACGCCGAGTCCCACCGCGACGACTCCTTCGCGCCCGGCGCGATGGCGAACCTCCTCGAAGGCCCCGTCCACACCAAGCCGCCCGTCTGGCGCGGCCGGGACATCCCCGAGGTGCTGCTCAGCGGCCACCACGGCCGGATCGCCCGCTGGCGCCGCGACGAGGCTCTGCGGCGCACGACGGCGAACCGGCCGGACCTGATCGAGCGCTGCGCTCCCGAGGCCTTCGACAAGAAGGACCGCGAAATGCTCTCCGTCCTCGGCTGGGAACCGGACCCGGAGGGCGGCCCGTACGGCCGATTTTGGCGGCGGGCGAAGGACATGGAAGAATAGACCGCTGTTGTGCGTCCGTCCGGCGCGCGCCCCTGCCACAGGGGGACACGACGCCCGCCCGACCGCACGGCAGACCTCGTGTACACCTATCTCCCGTTGATGACCTGTGGCATCAGCGAAGAAAGCAGACGAAATGTCTCACCTGCTCGACACCGTCGACGGCGCGTCGCTGCGCACCGACATCCCGGCCTTCCGCCCGGGTGACACCGTCAACGTGCACGTCCGCGTCATCGAGGGCAACCGCTCCCGTGTGCAGCAGTTCAAGGGCGTGGTGATCCGTCGCCAGGGCTCCGGCGTCCGCGAGACCTTCACGGTCCGCAAGGTCTCGTTCTCCGTCGGCGTCGAGCGCACCTTCCCGGTGCACACCCCGATCGTCGAGAAGATCGAGCTGGTCACCCGTGGTGACGTGCGCCGCGCCAAGCTGTACTACCTCCGTGAGCTGCGCGGCAAGGCCGCGAAGATCAAGGAGAAGCGCGACAACTGAGCACTTCCCCGGCGTCACAGCGGGGCCGGATAGCATCTGGCCCCGATGGACACCGAAGCTCAGCCGACAGAACGCGACCGTCCCTCCCACCCGGAATCCCCGGGGACGGAGGGCCGGTCGCGTTTCGCGTCGGTGGCACGCATCGCCGACCGGGTGCCGGGCGGCCGGATCACCCTCGGCCTCTTCGTCTGCCTGGCCTTCCTGCTGCTCCTCAACGCCTTCGTGATGCAGCCCTTCCAGATCCCGAGCGGATCCATGGAGCAGGGGTTGAGGATCGGGGACCGCGTTCTCGTAAACAAGTTGGCGTACCGTTTCGGTGCCCAGCCGCGCCGCGGCGACGTGATCGTGTTCGACGGGACCGGGTATTTCGGGGACGCCGACTACGTCAAACGCGTGGTCGGGGTCGGCGGGGACCACGTGGTCTGCTGCGACCAGAAGGGAAGGCTCGAGGTGAACGGCCGGCCGGTCGACGAGACGGCGATCCTCTATCCCGGGGACGCCCCCTCCGACGTACCCTTCGACGTCGCCGTGCCCCCCGGACGCCTGTTCGTCCTCGGCGACCACCGCGGCGACTCCAGTGACTCCCGCGACCATCTCGGCTCCCCCGGCGGCGGCATGATCCCCGTGGACGACGTCATCGGCCGGGCCGACTGGATCGTGTGGCCCTACCGCCACTGGACGCATCTGACCCGGCCGTCCGCCTACGCGCGCGTGTCCGCCGCGGCAGGCGCCCATGGGTAACCGCGGCAAACCGCGCGGCGTGCCCGGCACGCCCGCCGACGACTTGCTGCCCACCGGCGCCCGCCGCACCTCCGCGTCCGGCGGCGGCGGCCGCACGCGCGCGGAGCGGCGCAAACTGCAGCGCAAGGTCAAGCGCAAGCGCAGGCGTTCGGCAGTCCGGGAGATCCCCCTGCTGGTCGGCGTCGCCGTCCTCATAGCGCTCGTCCTGAAGACGTTCCTGGTGCAGGCGTTCGTGATCCCCTCCGGGTCAATGGAGGAGACCATCCGGATCGGCGACCGGGTCCTGGTCGACAAGTTCACCCCGTGGTTCGGCTCCAGACCCGAGCGCGGCGACGTCGTCGTCTTCCACGACCCGGGCGGCTGGCTCCAGGACGAGCAGACCGCCAAGAAGAACGACCCGGTCGTCGTCAAGCAGCTCAAGGAAGGCCTCGCGTTCATCGGCCTGCTGCCCTCCGACAACGAGAAGGACCTGATCAAACGGGTCATCGGAGTCGGCGGCGACCACGTCAAGTGCTGCGACGCACAGGGCCGCGTCACCGTCAACGGCGTACCGCTCACCGAGGGCGGCTACGTGTACCCGGGGGACGCGCCCTCCGCCACGCCCTTCGACATCACCGTCCCCGAGGGCCGCCTGTGGGTGATGGGAGACCACCGGGGCAACTCCGCGGACTCCCGCTTCCACCAGAACACGCCGTACGGCGGCACGGTGTCCGAGGACTCGGTGGTCGGCCGGGCCATGGTCATCGGCTGGCCGCTCGGCCACTGGACGCGCCTGGAGGAACCTAAAACCTTTGCAAGTGTCACCGACTCCGCGTCGGGGACGGCCGCCGCTGACCGGCCGTCGCATAGGGTTGCCCAGGAAAATCCGAACGGAACGACCCGGCTCCCGACCCCTGCGGAACTCCCGCTCGTTATGGGAGTGGTGGGCCTGCGGCGTATGCGGGGCAGGCGGCGGCAGAGAGTGAGGAGTTGGCGTGGGGGATGTGGCGGTTGGCGCACGGTCGGGACACGACGGCGAGGAGAACCGCGGGCGTCCCGTGGCACCGGACGGCCTCGGCCGGGACGGCGCCATGACCTCCGGGGACGAGGCGACGACCGGCGGCGAGGGCACCCCGGAGGGTGAGCGGCCGGGTGGCGCCGGGGATGCGGGCACGGACGGGACGGGTCGCCGGCCGGCGAAGCCGCGCTCGTTCTGGAAGGAACTCCCGCTCCTGATCGGCATCGCGCTCGTCCTGGCGCTGCTGATCAAGACCTTCCTGGTGCAGGCGTTCTCGATCCCGTCGGACTCGATGCAGAACACCCTCCAGCAGGGTGACCGCGTCCTCGTCGACAAGCTCACCCCGTGGTTCGGCTCCGAACCCGAGCGCGGCGAGGTCGTCGTCTTCCACGACCCGGACAACTGGCTGGCGGGCGAGCCGACACCGAACCCGAACCCGGTGCAGAAGGTCCTGAGCTGGATCGGCCTGATGCCGTCGGCGGAGGAGAAGGACCTCATCAAGCGCGTGATCGGGGTCGGCGGCGACACCGTCGAGTGCAAGGGCAGCGGCCCGCTGAAGGTCAACGGCAAGGCGCTGATCGAGCCCTACGTCTACCCGGGCAACACCCCGTGCACCGTGGACGACCTGGGCGGCCAGTTCAAGGTGAAGGTCCCCGAGGGCCACATCTGGGTGATGGGCGACCACCGCCAGAACTCCCGCGACTCGCGCTACAACCAGTCCGACAAGAACCACGGCATGGTCCCCGTCGACAAGGCCGTCGGCCGCGCCATCGTCAAGGCCTGGCCGATCAACCGCTGGGGCACCCTGCCCGTCCCGGACACCTTCGACCAGCCCGGTCTGGACCGGCAGTCCTCCGCCGCCGCGTCCCTGACGGTGGCCCCGCAGGGCGCGGCCGTCGCCGCGGTGCTGCCGGTGGCCGTGTGGCGGCGCCGGCGCGCGAACCGGCCGGAGACCCTGACCACGCGGAAGGCCTCCTCCGGGCGGCGCTGACCCCGGCCGGGAAACAGGGGCTGCCCCCGTTCGGTACCGCCGGGTAGGGTGCGGGTCCATGGGTGGCGAGAGCATGACGCGTACGGCCCCGCAGCGCGGTGGCACCGGTACGGCACGGGCCGGCGGCGGCCGGGTCGGGCAGCGGTTGTCCGGGCTGGCCGTGGCGCTGGGCGTGGTGCTGTTCCTCGGCGGTTTCGCGTGGGGCGCGGTGGTCTACCGGCCCTACACCGTGCCCACCAGCTCCATGACCCCCACCATCGACGCCGGTGACCGGGTCATGGCCCAGCGCGTCGACGGGGACGAGGTGCGGCGCGGTGACGTCGTCGTCTTCGAGGACAAGAGCTGGGTCGACAACGCCAAGGTGGTCAAGCGCGTGGTCGCCGTCGGCGGCGACACCGTCTCCTGCTGCACCGACGGCAAGCTGACGGTCAACGGCAAGCAGATCGACGAGCCCTACCTGCCCAAGGGCAGTCTGGCCGAGAGCAAGGACGTTCCCGAGGTGACCGTGCCCCGGGGCCGGCTGTTCCTCCTCGGCGACGAACGCCAGGGCTCACTGGACTCCACCGCCCACCTCACGGACACGGCCCGGGGCACCGTCTCCCGTGACGCCGTGTCGGCCCGCGTGGACGCCGTCGTCTGGCCCTGGAAGGGCATGCTCGCCCGCCCCACCGGCTTCGAACCGCTCGGCCCGCTGTCCCGGCCCGGGCCGCTGCGCACGATCGCGCTGATGATCGTCGCCGGGGCCGTCCTGATCCTCGGGGGCGGCGCCTACGGCCCGGTAGCGGGCCGCCTGGGCCGCTCCCGCGCCCGTACGGCCCGCGCGGGGACGACCGGTGCCGGCTGAGAGCGTGGAGCCGGCCGAGGGTGAGCGCGGGGTGCGCAAGGTGGCCCGGGTGGTGCTGCTCGACCCGCGGGACCGCATCCTGCTCCTGCACGGCCACGAGCCGGACGATCCGGCCGACGACTGGTGGTTCACGCCCGGCGGCGGCCTGGAGGGGGCCGAGACACGCGAGGAGGCCGCGCTGCGGGAACTCGCCGAGGAGACCGGCATCACCGATGTCGACCTCGGCCCCGTGCTCTGGCGGCGCCGCTGCTCGTTCCCGTTCGCGGGCCGCCGCTGGGACCAGGACGAGTGGTACTACCTGGCCCGTACGGCACGGACGGCCGTCGCGGCGACGGGGCTGACGGAGCTGGAACGGCGCACTGTCGCCGGAGCGCGCTGGTGGACGTGCCAGGAACTGACCCGGGCACATGAGACGGTGTATCCGACCAGACTCGCCGAGCTGCTGCGCACGCTGCTCGTCGAAGGTCCCCCGGCCAGGCCCGTGACCCTCGACACGGAAATCGTCTGAGGGAATGCCGGACTGGCGCACAATGGGTGGGATCGCACGGCTGAAGGGGAACATGCCATGAGCGCCGAGGACCTCGAGAAGTACGAGACCGAGATGGAGCTGAAGCTCTACCGGGAGTACCGAGATGTCGTCGGTCTGTTCAAATACGTGATCGAGACCGAGCGGCGCTTCTATCTCACCAACGACTACGAGATGCAGGTGCACTCGGTCCAGGGTGAGGTGTTCTTCGAGGTGAGCATGGCCGATGCCTGGGTCTGGGACATGTACCGACCGGCACGCTTCGTCAAGCAGGTTCGCGTCCTGACGTTCAAGGACGTGAACATCGAAGAGCTGAACAAGAGCGACCTGGAACTCCCGAGCGGCTGATGACCTGGGGGTTCCCCGTCCGCCGCCCGTTCGGGTGAGGGAGTTCTCCACAACCGCCGATCCGTCCACCAAGATCAACACGGATCGGCGGAACGCGTGACGGTTGGCGCCGGAGGTGGTGCCGACATGAACGCACGAGAAGCGATCGGCAAGTACGGCGAGGACCTGGCCGCCCGGCGGCTCGCCGAGACCGGCATGACGATCCTGGAGCGCAACTGGCGCTGCGGACGGTCCGGCGAGATCGACATCGTGGCGCGGGACGGCGACGCGCTGGTGGTCTGCGAGGTGAAGACCCGCAGGGGCGGTGACTACGAGCATCCGATGGCCGCCGTCACCCCCGAGAAGGCCGCCAGGCTGCGCCGGCTCGCCGAACACTGGATCCAGGCCCACGGCGGGGCACCGCCGGGCGGGGTCCGCATCGACCTGATCGGCGTGCTGCTGCCCCGCCGCGGCGCCCCGTCCGTCGAGCACGCGCGGGGGGTGGCCTGAATGGCGTTCGCCCGTACGTGCTCGGTGGCCCTGGTCGGCGTCGAGGGCGTGGCCGTCGAGGTCCAGGCCGACCTCGAACCCGGCGTCGCCGCGTTCACCCTGGTGGGCCTCCCGGACAAGAGCCTGACGGAAAGCCGCGACCGGGTCCGGGCGGCGGTGGTGAACTCGGGGGGTGAGTGGCCGCAGAAGAAGCTGACCGTCGGACTCAGTCCGGCCTCGGTGCCCAAGGCCGGCTCCGGCTTCGACCTGGCCGTCGCATGCGCGGTGCTCGGTGCCGCCGAGCGCATCGATCCGCGGGTACTCGCCGACATCGTCATGATCGGAGAACTGGGCCTGGACGGCCGGGTCCGGCCGGTACGGGGCATCCTGCCCGCCGTGCTGGCCGCGGCCGACGCAGGGTACGAGCAGGTGGTCGTGCCCGAGTGCGCGGCTGCCGAGGCCTCGCTCGTCCCGGGTGTGTCCGTGCTCGGCGTGCGCAGTCTGCGGCAGCTCATCGCGGTTCTGACCGACGAACCCGTCCCCGACGAAGCTCCGGACGATCATGGTCGCCCCGACCCGCTCCTGGCGGGACTGCGGGTACCGGGCACGGGCGCCGCGACCGGCATGCACAGCAACGGCGCCGCACAGCACGACCAGGATCACGATCTGGCGGACGTCGTGGGGCAGATCTCCGCCCGTACCGCCGTGGAGGTGGCCGCCGCCGGAGGCCACCACCTGTTCCTCGAGGGGCCGCCCGGCGCGGGCAAGACCATGCTCGCCGAGCGCCTGCCCGCCGTCCTTCCCCGGCTCACCCGGGAGGAGTCGCTGGAGGTGACGGCGGTGCACTCGGTCGCGGGACTGCTGCCACCGGGCAAGCCGCTCATCGATGTCGCGCCCTACTGCGCACCGCATCACTCGGCCACGATGCAGTCACTCGTCGGCGGCGGACCGGGCTTCGCCCGCCCGGGAGCGGTGTCCCTGGCCCATCGGGGGATCTTGTTCCTGGACGAGGCGCCCGAGTTCCGCAGCCAGACCCTGGACGCGCTGCGCCAGCCACTGGAGTCGGGGCACGTCGTCATCGCGCGCAGCGCCGGCGTGGTCCGGTTCCCGGCGAGATTCCTCATGGTCCTGGCGGCCAACCCCTGTCCCTGCGGGCGGTTCTCGGTGCGCGACTCGCTGTGCGAGTGCCCCCCGTCGGTGATCCGCCGTTACCAGTCCCGGCTGTCCGGGCCGCTGCTCGACAGGGTGGACCTGCGCGTCGAGGTCGATCCGGTCACCCGGTCCCAGCTCACCGAGCCCGGCGCTCGGGGTGAAGCGACGGCGACCGTGGCGCACCGGGTGCGGCAGGCCCGGGAACGGGCGGCCGCCCGCTTCGCCGGCACCCCGTGGCACACCAACAGCGAGGTGCCCGGCCGGGAACTGCGCAGCCGGTACCAGGCCGTCACCGGGGCGATGGACGAGGCCGAACGCAACCTGGAGCGGGGCGTGCTCACCGCCCGTGGCATCGACCGGGTCCTGCGCGTCGCCTGGACGGTGGCAGACCTCGTCGGGCACGACCGGCCGGACGCGACCGACGTGGCCCTGGCCCTGCAACTGCGCACCGGCGTCCCCCGCGAGGGGTGCCGATGGCGATCGGAGCGCTGACATGACCGCGGCCGGGGATCCCGGCGACGAACGGCTCGGCCGGGTTCTCCTGGCGCGGGTGGTCGAGCCGGGGGACGAGGTCGGTGGGCGGTGGGTGCGGGAGTTCGGCGTGGGGGAGGTGGTGCGGCGGCTGCGGTGCGGCGGGGAGCCGCTGCCGGGGGTGGGCGGGACCCGGTGGGCGGGGCTCCTCGCCCGGGCCGGGCGGGCCGAGCCGGAGCGGGACCTCGACCTGGCGCGGGCCGCGGGAGGGCGGTTCCTGTGCCCGGGGGGACACCGAGTGGCCACGTCAGCTCGACGATCTCGGGGACGCCCGGCCGGTCGGCCTGTGGGTGCGGGGCCGGCCGAGCCTGCGGATGTGGGCGTTGCGGTCCGTCGCCGTGGTGGGGGCCCGCGCGTGCACCGAGTACGGCATCCACGTGGCGGCCACCCTCGCCTCGGACCTCGCCGAGCGCGGCTGGGTGGTGGTGTCGGGCGGCGCGTACGGCATCGACGGCGCCGCCCACCGCGGCGCACTCGCCGCCCGCGGTGCCACCGTCGCCGTCCTGGCCTGCGGGGTCGACCGGCCCTACCCGCGCGGCCACGCCGCGTTGCTCGACCGGATCGCGGAACAGGGTCTGCTGGTGGGCGAGTTGCCGCCCGGGGACCATCCGACCCAGAGCCGGTTCATCCTGCGCAACCGGGTGATCGCCGCCCTGACCCGGGGCACCGTCGTCGTGGAGGCCGCCCGCCGCAGCGGCTCACTGGCCACCGCGCGGGCCGCTGAGCGCCTCGGCCGGTTCACCATGGGCGTGCCCGGCCCGGTCACCAGCGCCCTCTCCGCCGGCGTGCACGAGCTGCTGCGCGACGAGGCGACCCTGGTCACCGACGCCGCGGACGTCGTGGAACTCGTGGGCGACATGGGTGACCTGGCGCCGGCCCGGCGCGGCCCTGTCCTCCCGCGCGACCTGCTGGAGCCGGCCGCCCGGACCGTCCTCGCCGCCCTGCCCGGCGACCGCGCCGCCCCCACCAGGGAGATCGCGCTCGGCGCCGGTACGACACAGGATGAGGCGATCGCGAGACTGTACGAACTCCGAGCACTTGGTTACGTCGAACGACACGGCGATGGCTGGAAGTTGACACGCCAGGCGATGATCTCGGTCCGGGGTGGTCACCGTCCGTGCTGACCGGGTGTGTTCGGCCGTCCGGGGGAATCGCCGACGGCCTTGGAGTTTCCCGGAGTTGGCCCCTGCCGTCGGTCACCCACAGCGAGCCGCGGACCGCGGTCCCCCGCCGGGCGGGAGCGCCCCGCGCACGGGTGGTGCCGCACTGTTCGCACACCGCGACTCCTCAGTCACGCTACGCTCACGAAGGTGGTGGTGCAGACCGCGCCAACCCGGCACCAGACCGACACCTCACCCAGTCAGCCCACTTCGGCCCACCCGCTCCCACCTCGCAGTAAGTCACGGCACTTCACGGCAGAACGGCACAAGGCGACGAATGCCCCAGCACACCTCCGGGTCCGACCGGGCGGCGATCCCCCCAGCCGCCCGCGACGGTGGCAACGTGCGGCCGCCCGCTCCCTCGACGCTCGACGAGCTGTGGCGGTCGTACAAGGCGACGGGGGACGACCGGCTGCGGGAGCAGTTGATCCTGCACTACTCGCCGCTCGTGAAATACGTCGCGGGCCGGGTCAGCGTCGGCCTGCCGCCCAACGTGGAGCAGGCGGACTTCGTCTCCTCCGGCGTCTTCGGGCTGATCGACGCGATCGAGAAGTTCGACATCGACCGGGAGATCAAGTTCGAGACGTACGCGATCACCAGGATCCGCGGCGCGATGATCGACGAGCTGCGGGCGCTCGACTGGATCCCCCGCTCGGTCCGGCAGAAGGCGCGCAACGTCGAGCGCGCCTACGCCACCCTGGAGGCGCGGCTGCGGCGGACGCCGTCGGAGAGCGAGGTCGCCGTCGAACTGGGTATGGAGGTCGAGGAACTCCACGCCGTTTTCAGCCAGTTGTCGCTGGCCAACGTCGTCGCCCTGGAGGAGCTGCTGCACGTCGGCGGCGAGGGCGGGGACCGGCTCAGCCTCATGGACACGCTGGAGGACACCGCCGCCGACAACCCGGTGGAGGTGGCCGAGGACCGGGAGCTGCGGCGGTTTCTCGCGCGGGCCATCAACACGCTGCCGGAGCGGGAGAAGACCGTGGTCACGCTGTACTACTACGAGGGGCTCACCCTCGCCGAGATCGGCAACGTGCTCGGCGTCACCGAGAGCCGGGTCAGTCAGATCCACACCAAGTCGGTGCTCCAGCTACGGGCGAAGCTGGCGAGCTTCGGGCGCTGAGTCGCTCCCGTTGGCCCGGGCGCGTCCGTAAAGTGGTCGACGTGCCAAGGATTCGAGCGGCCTCCGTGGCCGAGCACCGGTCGATGCAGCGAGCCGCCCTGCTGGACGCGGCCCGGTCCCTGCTGTCCGAGGGCGGGACGGAGGCGCTGACCTTTCCCGCGCTCGCCGAGCGGACGGGGCTCGCGCGGTCGTCGGTGTACGAGTACTTCCGGTCCCGGGCCGCCGTGGTCGAGGAGCTGTGCGAGGCCGACTTCCCGGTGTGGGCGGCGGAGGTCGCGGCGGCGATGGAGCGCGCCGAGTCACCCGAGGGCAAGGTCGAGGCCTATGTCCGGCAGCAGCTTGCCCTGGTCGGGGACCGGCGGCACCGGGCGGTCGTGGCCATCTCCGCCAGTGAGCTGGACGCCGGGGCGCGGGAGAAGATCCGGGCGGCCCACGGGGGACTGGTCGCGATGATCGTCGAGGCGCTGGGGGAGCTGGGGCACGGCCAGCCCCGGCTGGCGGCGATGCTGTTGCAGGGGGTCGTGGACGCGGCGGTCCGGCGGATCGAGCTGGGAGCGGCCGAGGACCCCTTCGTGGTGACGGACGCCGCGGTGACCATGGCCCTGCGCGGCATCCAAGGCTGACCCCACCGCCCCCACCGCCCCCGCCGCCCCGCCGTCCGGCCGCCCCGCCGCCCCGCCGCCCCGCCGTCCGGCCGTCCGGTTGTCCCGGCCGTCCGGGACAGCCCCGGTCGTCCGGCTGTCTCCGCCGCCACCGCCGCCACCGCCGCCACCGCCGCCACCGCCGTCCCCGCGGTCCCGCCGCCCCCCGCTTCCGTGGGTCCGGACGGTCGCCGGTTTCGCGCGGGTGGGTGTCGGCTGTGCCCCGTCTCCCGGGCCTGCCCGATCGCTGGTCACGGCAGCGGTACGCCCAGTACCGGCAGGAGTCTCGACGGGCCTCGCCGCAGCAGCCACGGGGGCAGCAGGGACAGGGGGTCCACGTACGTCCCGCCTCTCAGCGCGCCCCAGTGCACGCACGCCGTCCTCGCGCAGTGCGAGCCCGTCGGCTCCACCACCCCCACCACCCCGCCCGCCTCCACCTCGGCGCCCTCGCTCACGGAAGGGCTCACCGGCTCGTAGGTGGTCCGGAGATCCGTTCCCGTCAGCTCCACCGACACCACGCCCCGCCCGGCCACCCGGCCCGCGAAGGACACCCGACCGGGGGCCACCGCGCGTACCGGGGCGCCGGCCGGCGTGGCCAGATCCACCCCCCGGTGCCCGGCGCCGTACACCGTGGCCGGCGGTTTCCAGCCTCGCACCACCGTCGGCCGGACACCCACCGGCCAGACGCGGCCCACCGCCGGGACCGGAGCCCCGGGCACCTGAGGCGGCGGGTCGTCCGCCCAGGCCGGCACGGACAGCGCGGCCGTCACCGCCCCGCACAGCACAACCGCCCACAACGCTACGTATCGCATCACTCGTCGCATGCGAGAACGCTCCCGCATCCGCCGCGGTCCCCGCCGGACCCTGTGGACCACTCCCCGGTTGTGGACAGCGGCGTCACCCGGTACCCCGCCGGTCCCGTACACTTCTCATGGCGATCCGGGTCACCGGGTCGACTTCGCACGCCCCGGTACGGCACCCGTCAAGGGTTCGTACCAAGCGCCCCTCGGTCCTTCGCGGCACGGCGCATCGCGGGCGTCAGGCGCGACCGCCGTCCGGCGGACGCGGCACAACCGAGAACACCAAGGAGAACGGCCATGGCCGTCGTCACGATGCGGGAGCTGCTGGAGAGCGGCGTCCACTTCGGTCACCAGACCCGTCGCTGGAACCCGAAGATGAAGCGCTTCATCTTCACCGAGCGCAACGGCATCTACATCATCGACCTGCTCCAGTCGCTGTCGTACATCGACCGCGCCTACGAGTTCGTCAAGGAGACCGTCGCCCATGGCGGCACGGTCATGTTCGTCGGCACGAAGAAGCAGGCGCAGGAGGCCATCGCCGAGCAGGCGACCCGCGTCGGCATGCCCTACGTCAACCAGCGCTGGCTGGGCGGCATGCTCACCAACTTCTCGACCGTCTACAAGCGTCTTCAGCGCCTGAAGGAACTCGAGCAGATCGACTTCGAGGACGTCGCGGCCTCCGGTCTGACCAAGAAGGAGCTGCTGGTCCTCTCGCGCGAGAAGGCCAAGCTGGAGAAGACCCTCGGCGGTATCCGCGAGATGTCCAAGGTGCCCAGCGCCGTCTGGATCGTGGACACCAAGAAGGAGCACATCGCCGTCGGTGAGGCCCGGAAGCTGAACATTCCGGTCGTCGCGATCCTCGACACCAACTGCGACCCCGACGAGGTCGACTACAAGATCCCGGGCAACGACGACGCGATCCGCTCCGTCACCCTGCTCACCCGCGTCATCGCCGACGCCGTCGCCGAGGGCCTCATCTCCCGTTCCGGCGTCGCCACCGGCGACAAGGGTGAGAAGGCCGCGGGCGAGCCGCTCGCCGAGTGGGAGCGCGACCTGCTCGAGGGTGAGAAGAAGGACGAGGCTCCGGCCGCAGAGTCCGCGGAGGCCGCCCCGGCCGCCGAGGCCGAGGCCGAGGCTCCGGCCGCAGAGTCCGCCGAGGCCGCTCCGGCTGCCGAGGCCGAGGCTCCGGCCGAGGGCGAGCAGGCCGCCGAGGGCGAGCAGGCCTGACGCCGGTCCGTCAGCGTTCGGCAGCGGGGGCGGTACGGCATCACACAGCGCCTTCGGCGCGATGAAGTCCGCCCCCGCTGTTCACCCGTAGGTCGGCACGATGTACGCGGCCCGCGTTCACCTGTGGATGTGGACCGCAGACCGTGCGGATCTGAAGATCTTCCAGACTTCGAGAAAGACTCACAGACTCATGGCGAACTACACCGCCGCCGACGTCAAGAAGCTCCGTGAGCTCACCGGCGCCGGCATGATGGACTGCAAGAAGGCGCTGGACGAGGCCGAGGGCAGCGTCGACAAGGCCGTCGAGGCGCTGCGCATCAAGGGCCAGAAGGGCGTCGCCAAGCGCGAGGGCCGCTCCGCCGAGAACGGCGCCGTGGTCTCCATCATCGCCGGCGACAACTCCTCCGGTGTCCTGGTCGAGCTGAAGTGCGAGACGGACTTCGTCGCCAAGGGCGAGAAGTTCCAGGCCGTGGCCAACGCCATCGCCGAGCATGTCGCCAAGACGAACCCGGCCGACCTCGAGGCCCTGCTCTCCTCCGAGATCGAAGCCGGCAAGACCGTCCAGGCGTTCGTGGACGAGGCCAACGCCAACCTCGGCGAGAAGATCGTCCTGGACCGCTTCGCGCAGTTCACCGACGGCTACGTCACCGCCTACATGCACCGCACCATGCCCGACCTGCCCCCGCAGATCGGTGTCCTGGTCGAGCTGGACAAGCCGAACGCCGAGGTCGCCAAGGGCGTCGCCCAGCACATCGCCGCCTTCGCGCCGAAGTACCTCTCCAAGGACGAGATCCCGGCCGAGGTCGTCGAGTCCGAGCGTCGCATCGCCGAGGAGACCACCCGCGCCGAGGGCAAGCCCGAGGCCGCGATCGCCAAGATCGTCGAAGGTCGTCTGAACGGCTTCTTCAAGGACGCCACGCTGCTCGGCCAGCCGTACGCGCTCGACAACAAGAAGTCGGTCCAGAAGGTACTGGACGAGGCCGGTGTCACCCTGAAGCGCTTCTCGCGCATCAAGGTCGGCATCTGAGTCCGGACCACGAGCGACACCCGGCCCGCGGGGAAAACCCCGGGGAAATTCCCGGAGAGATCCCGATAGGGTCGACCGCAGTCGTCCGCGCACACCGCCACACCCGGGCGTGAGGCGGACGGCAGCAGATCTGACGAGGAGGCCATTGCCGCGTATGGGAGCGAAAAGCACCCCCATCGGCAATGGCCTTCTTCGTATGTGCACCACGTGAAAGAGGCGGGATCCCCCATGACCACCAAGGCCCAGAAGAGCGACGACGGCAAAGTACACGGCCGGTTTCTGCTGAAGCTGTCCGGAGAGGCCTTCTCCGGTGGCGGGGGCCTGGGCGTCGACCCCGACGTGGTGCACAAGATCGCCCGCGAGATCGCCGCCGTCGTGCGCGACGGAGCGCAGGTCGCGGTCGTCATCGGCGGTGGCAACTTCTTCCGCGGCGCCGAACTCCAGCAGCGCGGCATGGACCGTGCCCGGTCCGACTACATGGGCATGCTCGGCACCGTGATGAACTGCCTCGCCCTCCAGGACTTCCTGGAGAAGGAAGGCATCCAGTCCCGCGTGCAGACCGCCATCACGATGGGCCAGGTCGCCGAGCCGTACATCCCGCTGCGTGCCGTGCGCCATCTGGAGAAGGGCCGCGTGGTCATCTTCGGCGCCGGCATGGGCATGCCGTACTTCTCCACCGACACCACCGCCGCCCAGCGCGCCCTGGAGATCGACGCCGAGGCGCTGCTCATGGGCAAGAACGGCGTGGACGGGGTGTACGACTCCGACCCCAAGACCAACCCCGACGCCGTCAAGTTCGACGCCCTCGGCTACGGCGAGGTCATCACCCGGGACCTCAAGGTCGCCGACGCCACCGCCGTCACCCTGTGCCGCGACAACAAGCTGCCGATCCTCGTCTTCGAGCTTCTCGCCGAGGGCAATATCGCTCGCGCCGTCAAGGGTGAGAAGATCGGCACGCTGGTGGGCGAGCAGGGCAACCGGGACTGACCGGCACACCCCCGCCGCCCGGGGCGTGCCACCTGTCCGGGGGACGGACGGGACGCACCCCGGCCGGGGGATGGACAATGTCCTGCCGGTCGGGAACCGTGCAGGAAGAAGACGCGACGCAGCCGGCCGCCGCCTCGACGAGGAACCGCAGCCGGGCCTTACTCAAGACACGCAGGAGCAAGTGGTGATCGAAGAGACCCTCCTCGAGGCCGAGGAAAAGATGGAGAAGGCCGTCGTGGTCGCCAAGGAGGACTTCGCCGCGATCCGCACCGGCCGAGCGCACCCGGCGATGTTCAACAAGATCGTGGCCGACTACTACGGGGCCCTGACGCCGATCAACCAGTTGGCCTCGTTCTCCGTGCCGGAGCCGCGCATGGCGGTCGTGACGCCGTTCGACAAGAGCGCGCTGCGCAACATCGAGCAGGCCATCCGCGACTCGGACCTGGGCGTCAACCCCAGCAACGACGGCAACATCATCCGGGTGGTGTTCCCGGAGCTGACCGAGGAGCGCCGCCGCGACTACATCAAGGTCGCCCGCAGCAAGGCCGAGGATTCGAAGATCTCGATCCGCTCCGTGCGCCGCAAGGCCAAGGAGGCCCTCGACAAGCTCGTCAAGGACGGCGAGGTCGGCGAGGACGAGGGCCGCCGCGCGGAGAAGGAGCTCGACGACACCACGCACAAGTACGTCGCCCAGGTGGACGAGCTCCTCAAGCACAAGGAAGCGGAGCTGCTCGAAGTCTGATGAACGACTCTTCCTGGGGGGCGCCGCCGTCGGCGGGGCAGGCCGGGTACTGGGGGCCCGCGGAGGGCGCACCCGCCCAGCCTGCCCCGGGGGCCGTCCCGGCGGGTCCCGCGTACGATGCGCCTGAGGCGCAGCAGACTCGCCCCATGCCCATCGTGCCCGACGTACCCGCGTACGGCCGGGACCAGGACGACGACCGGGGGGCCGCTGGGCTGAGCGGCCCCTTGTTCCCGAGCGAGCCGTTCCAGAGCGAGCCGTTCCCGAGCGAGGGCCGCCACAACGGCACGTTCCGGAACGACACCTTCCAGAGCGAGACGTTCCAGACCGGGACGTCCCCGACCGGGGGACTCCCGGCCGAGACCCAGAACCCGGAGCCCATGCCCGACGCCCCGCAGCCCCCGCCGCCGGCGCCGCAGAAGAAGAGCGCGGGCCGTGACCTGAGCGCGGCCATAGGGGTCGGGGTCGGGCTCGGTGTGGTGATCATCGCCTCGCTGTTCATCGTCAAGGCCGTGTTCATCGGCGTCATAGCGGTCGCCGTCGTCGTCGGTCTGTGGGAACTGACGAGCAGGCTCCAGGAGCGCAAGGGCATCAAGGCGCCGCTCGTGCCGCTGGCGGTCGGCGGCGCGGCCATGGTCGTCGCCGGGTACGTGCGCGGCGCCGAGGGCGCGTGGGTCGCCATGGCCCTGACCGCCCTGGCCGTACTGGTCTGGCGCATGACGGAACCACCGGAGGGCTACCTCAGGGACGTCACGGCCGGCGTCTTCGCGGCATTCTACGTGCCCTTCCTGGCCACGTTCGTCGCGATGATGCTCACCGCCGGCGACGGACCCTGGCGTGTCCTCACCTTCCTGCTGCTGACGGTCGTCAGCGACACCGGCGCGTACGCGGTCGGCTGGCGCTTCGGCAAGAACCGGCTCGCCCCGCGCATCAGCCCCGGCAAGACCCGCGAGGGCCTGCTGGGCGCGGTGCTGTTCGCGATGGTCGCGGGCGCGCTGTGCATGCACTTCCTGATCGACGACGGCGCCTGGTGGCAGGGCCTGCTGCTGGGCCTCGCGGTCGCGGCCAGCGCCACGCTGGGGGACCTCGGCGAGTCGATGATCAAGCGGGACCTGGGCATCAAGGACATGGGCACCCTGCTCCCCGGGCACGGCGGCATCATGGACCGGCTGGACTCCCTGCTGCCCACGGCTCCCGTGGTCTGGCTGCTGATGGTGATCTTCGTCGGCGGCGGCTGAGCCGACCGAGCCGGGCATCGTACGACTTCCGGGCCCCCGTCCGAACACAGGACGGGGGCCCGTCGTCATGCCTCGCAGCGGACCGGTGTCCCGGAGGTGACCGGTCCGGAGGAGTGCCGCACCCGGATGCCGCAGTACGAGTCGGCGGCCGGGCTCCGTGCGCGGCAGACTCCTCACAGGACGGCGTTCCCCCGCCGCCCGGCCGCGCAGCAGGGAGTGTGTCCGATGCCCCTCGACCCAGCCCCCGTCCCGCCCTCCGCCCCGTCTCCGCCGCAGGTGAGGTTCTGGCCCGTCGACGACCTGCCCGCACTCGACCCGGACCCGTTCCTGGACGAGGTGCTGCGCGAGGAGCCGGTGACCCGGATCAAGCTGCCGTACGGGGAGGGCCACGCCTGGCTGGTCACCCGGTACGAGGACATCCGCTTCGTCGTCTCCGACCCGCGCTTCTCCCGGGAACAGGTCGTCGGCCGCGACGTCACCAGCATGCGCCCGGCGCCGGTGGCCTCGCAGACGGCGGGCCTGCAGTACATCGACCCGCCCCGGCACAACCGGCTGCGCCGGGTCGTCGCCCGCGCGTTCACCGGTGGAAGCATGCGGCGGCTGCGCCCGCTGGCCGAGCGCCGGGCCGCCGAACTGCTCGACGGGATGGAACGCGCCGGCGCGCCGGCCGACCTCATGGAACACCTGCACGGCCCCTTCCCGATCGCCGTGATCCGCGATTTCCTCGGCGTGGACGAGAAGGACTGGCACCGCTGGGCGGAGACGGGCGAGGCCCTGCTGTCCGCGGGCGCCGAGTCCGAGAAGCGCGCCGCACAGGTGGCCCGGGCCAACCGCGCCCGCATCGCCGAACTGCTCCAGCGCCGCCGCGAGGAGCCCCGCGACGACCTGGCCGGGGTACTGGCCCAGGCCGTCGGGACGGGCGAGATCACCGACGACGAGGCGATCTCCCTCGCCACCGCGGTCCAGGTCAGCGGTGGCCACGCCGTCCGCAACAACAGCGGCTCGATGATGTACGCGCTGCTCACCCACCCCGGGCACATGGACCGGCTGCGCCGCGAGCCCGAGCTGCTGCCCCGGGCCGTGGACGAGCTGTTCCGCTACGTCCCGCACCGCAACGGCGTCGGCATCCCCCGGGTCGCCGTCGAGGACGTCACCGTCGGCGGCCGGCTGATCCGGGCCGGTGAGGTCGTCTACAACGCGTACGTCGCCGCCAACCGCGATCCCGAGGTCTTCCCCGACCCGGACGCCCTGGACTTCGACCGCGAGAACCGGGCCCACCTGGCCTTCGGGCACGGCCCGCACCACTGCCTGGCCGCCATCATGGCCCGCATGGAGGCCGAGGTGGTGATCGGCACGGTCCTCACCCGCTTCCCCGGCATCCGGCTGGCCGTGCCCCCGGAGGAGGTCGAATTCCAGCGCCAGGGCCTGATCCGCGGCCCGAGGACCCTGCCCGTGACCTGGTGAAACCTGTACGCCGCGACCACGGACGACCCAGTCGGGCCGGGGGGGGCACCAGAGTCTCGTGACCGCGTGTGAGTGCGCTTACGGGACTCGTCATCGACCGCATCCGGGAGCCATGAAACACCAGGTCGGGAAAGCCCCGGCTACGAGGTGACGGCCGGGGCCGCGCCTGTTGCCGGTGAAGCGATCCGGAATCATCCGGGGGTTGCCCGCACCTGCGTTCATTCGGTCCAGGTAGTGGTAGAACCAGAGGCCGACATTGCGGTAATCGACGGCCCAGTCGTCCGGAGCGACAGCCCCAGGTCACCCGATTGGATCTGCGACACTGGTAGGGCCATGCCTAAGCCCGGAGAACTCACCTTTGTCGCGCCGCGCGGAGCCAAGAAGCCGCCGCGGCATCTCGCCGACCTCACGCCCGCCGAGCGCAAGGACGCGGTGGCCGAGATCGGTGAGAAGCCGTTCCGTGCCAAGCAGCTCGCGCAGCACTACTTCGCGCGGTACGCGCACGACCCCGAGCAGTGGACCGACATCCCCGCCGGGTCGCGCGGCAGGCTGCGCGAAGCGCTGTTGCCGGAGCTGATGACGGTCGTCCGGCATCTGTCGACCGACCAGGGGACCACGCGCAAGACGCTGTGGCGGCTGTTCGACGGCACGCTGGTCGAGTCCGTGCTGATGCGGTACCCGGACCGGGTCACCATGTGCATCAGCTCGCAGGCCGGATGCGGGATGAACTGCCCGTTCTGCGCCACCGGGCAGGCCGGCCTGGACCGGAACCTGTCCACCGCCGAGATCGTGCACCAGATCGTGGACGGGATGCGGGCGCTGCGGGACGGGGAGGTGCCGGGCGGACCGGCACGGCTGTCCAACATCGTCTTCATGGGCATGGGCGAGCCCCTCGCCAACTACAAGCGGGTCGTCGGCGCCGTCCGGGCGCTCACCGACCCGGCCCCGGACGGACTGGGCCTGTCCCAGCGCGGGATCACCGTCTCGACCGTCGGGCTGGTGCCGGCCATCCACCGGTTCGCCGACGAGGGTTTCAAGTGCCGGCTCGCGATCTCCCTGCACGCCCCCGACGACGAGCTGCGCGACACCCTCGTCCCCGTGAACACGCGGTGGAAGGTGCGCGAGGTGCTGGACGCCGGCTTCGAGTACACCGAGAGGTCGGGCCGCCGGCTGTCGATCGAGTACGCGCTGATCCGGGACATCAACGACCAGGCCTGGCGCGGTGACCGGCTGGGCCGGCTGCTCCGGGGCAGGCCCGTGCACGTCAACCTCATCCCGCTCAACCCGACCCCGGGCTCGAAGTGGACGGCCTCCCGGCCGGAGGACGAGAAGGCGTTCGTGGAAGCCATCGCCGCGCACGGCGTGCCGGTGACCGTCCGGGACACCCGCGGGCAGGAGATCGACGGGGCCTGCGGTCAGCTCGCGGCCACCGAGCGGTAACCTGACCACGTCCACATATCTTCATATTCCGACAGGGGAGCGCCACAGCGCTGAGAGTGCGGCAACCGGGCCGCAGACCCTCTGAACCTCGCCCAGGTCATTCTGGGTAGGAAGTTCGGTCACCACTCAAGCTGTTGCGCCCTGCCCGGCCTTCCTCGCGGAGGCCCGGGCAGGGCCGCGTCTCTTCCTGGCCCACCCAGGAGGACATCCAGTGCACAACAAGACCCTCGTGGCCGTGGCGGCGGGGCTCGGTCTCCTCGCCCTGCCCGCACTGACCGGGTGCGGGTCGTCGGACACCGGGAAGTCCACGGACTCCAGGACCGTCACCCTCGTCAGCCACAACTCCTGGAACGTCTCGAAGAGCGTCCTGAAGGACTTCGAGAAGCGGTCCGGGTACCAGGTCAAGGTCCTGGAGGACGGCGATGCCGGCCAGGCCGTCAACAAGGCGATCCTCACCAAGGACAACCCGCAGGGTGACGTCCTCTTCGGCGTCGACAACACCCTGCTCTCCCGGGCCCTGGACAACGGGCTGTTCCAGCCGTACCGGCCCAAGGGATCCGACACCGTCCTGCCGCGGTACCGGGTCGACGGGGCCCGGCACCGCGTCACGCCCGTCGACACCGGCGACATCTGCGTCAACTACGACAAGGCCTACTTCGACGCGCACCGGCTGACCCCGCCGCGGACCTTCGCCGACCTGGCCGAACCCCGGTACAAGAACCTGCTCGTCACCGAGAACGCGGCCACCTCCTCGCCGGGCCTCGGCTTCCTCCTCGGCAGTGCCGCACAGTTCGGCGACGGGGGCTGGCAGGGCTACTGGAAGAAGCTCCGGGCCAACGGCGTCAAGGTCGTCGACGGCTGGGACCAGGCGTACGACCAGGAGTTCTCCGGCTCCACCCAGGGCAGGAAGGCCGGCGGCGACCGCCCGCTCGTGGTGTCGTACGCCTCCTCCCCGCCCGCCGAGGTGATCTACGCCAAGAAGCGGCCCGCCACCGCCCCGACCGGGGTGGCGAGCGGCACCTGCTTCCGGCAGACCGAGTACGCGGGGCTGCTGAGCAACGCCCGCAACCCCAAGGGCGGCAAGGCGTTCCTCGACTTCCTGCTCAGCAAGGAGTTCCAGGAGGACATGCCGCTGAGCATGTTCGTCTACCCGGTGCGCGAGGCCGCCCAGGTGCCGCCGGACTTCCTGAAGTACGGTCCCCAGGCCGCGGATCCCCGGACCATGGCCCCCGACCGGATCGCCGCCAACCGCGACCAGTGGGTCAAGACGTGGACGTCACTCGTACTGAGGTAGCCAGGGCCCGGCGGGGGAACGCGGCGCGGTTCGGGCTGATGGCCCTGCCCGTCGCGTTCTTCGCGCTGTTCTTCGCCTGGCCCGTGGCCGCGATCGTCGAGCGCGGTCTGAAGGCGGACGGCGGCTGGCGGCTCGGACGGATCGCGGACGTCGTCACCCAGCCCGACATCCGGCACGTGCTGTGGTTCACCACCTGGCAGGCGCTGGCCTCCACCGCGCTCACCCTGCTGCTCGCGCTGCCCGCCGCCTACGTCTTCGCCCGCCTGCGCTTCCCGGGCAAGCAGGTGCTGCGGGCCGTCGTCACCGTCCCGTTCGTGCTCCCGACCGTCGTCGCCGGCAGCGCCTTCCTGGCCCTGCTCGGGCACAACGGGCTGCTCGACCAGCTATGGGGCGTACGGCTGGACACCACGGTGTGGGCGATCCTGCTGGCCCATGTGTTCTTCAACTACGCGGTCGTCGTCCGCACCGTCGGCGGCCTCTGGGCCCAGCTCGACCCACGCCAGGAGGAGGCCGCCCGGATGCTCGGCGCCTCCCCGGCGAAGGCCTGGCGGCAGGTCACCCTGCCCGCGCTCGCGCCCGCCGTGGCCGCCGCCGCGCTGATGGTGTTCCTGTTCACCTTCACCTCCTTCGGCGTGGTGCAGATCCTCGGCGGCCCCACCTTCTCCACCCTGGAGGTGGAGATCTACCGGCAGACCTCCGAGATCTTCGACCTGTCCACGGCCGCCGTCCTCACCCTCGTCCAGTTCGTCGCCGTCGGCGCGATCCTCGTCGTGCACGCCCGGACCGTACGGCGGCGGGAGACGGCCCTGCGCCTGGTCGATCCGAAGGTGACCGCCCGTCGGCCGCGCGGCGGCGGACAGTGGGCGCTGCTCGCCGGGGTCCTCCTGACGATCGCCCTGCTCCTGGTGCTGCCGCTCGCCGTGCTCGTCCGGCGCTCCCTCGACGCACCGGGGTTCGGCTACTACCGGGCGCTGACCGAATCCGACGGCGGTACGTTCCTGGTGGCGCCCGTGCACGCCGTGTGGACCTCGCTGGAGTACGCCGTCGCCGCCACCGCCATCGCCGTCCTGGTCGGCGGTCTCGCCGCTGCAGCGCTGGCCCGGCGGGACGCGGGACACCTGGTACGGGGCTTCGACGCGCTGCTGATGCTGCCGCTCGGCGTCTCCGCCGTGACCGTCGGTTTCGGTTTCCTGATCGCGCTGGACAGGCCGCCGCTGGACCTGCGCCAGTCGTGGCTCCTCGTGCCGCTCGCGCAGGCGCTGGTGGGTGCCCCCTTCGTCGTACGGACCATGCTGCCCGTGCTGCGCGCGGTGGACGGACGTCTGCGGGAGGCGGCGGCCGTGCTCGGGGCCTCGCCGTGGCGGGTGTGGCGGGAGGTGGACCTGCCGCTGGTGCGGCGGGCGCTGCTGGTCGCGGCCGGGTTCGCGTTCGCCGTGTCGCTGGGGGAGTTCGGGGCGACCGTGTTCATCGCCCGCCCCGACAATCCCACGCTTCCGGTCGCCGTGGCCCGCCTGCTGAGCCGTCCCGGCGACCTCAACTACGGCCAGGCCATGGCCCTTTCGACCATTCTCATGGTGGTGTGCGCGGCCGCGTTGCTCATCCTGGAGCGGCTGCTCCCCCAGTCTCGAACAGACTCGACCGGGGGGACCCCCATCGACCGGACAGGGGAGTTCTGATGCTGCTGAGCCTCGACGCCGCGACCGTGCGCCTCGGCGGACGGGCCGTGCTCGACGCCGTCGGCCTCGACGTCGCCGAGCACGAGGTGGTGTGCGTGCTCGGGCCCAGCGGCAGCGGCAAGTCGACCCTGCTCAGGGCGGTGGCGGGACTGCAACCCCTGGACTCCGGGAGGGTCTTGCTCGACGGCCGCGAGCAGACGCACGTCCCCGCGCACAAGCGGGGGATGGGGCTCATGTTCCAGGACCACCAGCTCTTCCCGCAGCGGGACGTCGGCGCGAACGTCGCGTTCGGGCTGCGGATGCACGGCGTCGCCAAGGACGAACGGGACGCCGAGGTCGGGCAGTTGCTGGAGCTGGTCGGGCTGCCCGGTGCCGCCCGGCGGGCCGTGGCCTCCCTGTCCGGCGGCGAACAGCAGCGGGTCGCACTGGCCCGCGCCCTCGCGCCCCGGCCCCAACTGCTCATGCTGGACGAGCCGCTCGGTCAGCTCGACCGCTCGCTGCGGGAACGGCTGGTGGTGGAACTGCGGGAGCTGTTCGGGCGGTTGGGCACCACCGTGCTCGCGGTGACCCACGACCAGGGGGAGGCGTTCGCGCTGGCCGACCGGGTGGTGGTGATGCGCGACGGGCGGATCGCGCAGTCGGGCACGCCGCTGGAGGTCTGGCAGCGGCCCGCCGACGCGTTCGTGGCCCGTTTCCTCGGTTTCGACAACGTGGTCGGGGCGACCGTCACCGGAGCGGTCGCCGACAGCCCCTGGGGCAAGCTGCCGGTGCCCGACGGCTCGGCGCAGGGTGCCCGCACGGTCCTCGTCCGGCCCGCCGGGATCCGGCTGGTGGCCGCCGACCAGGGGCTGCCCTGCACGGTCACCGCCCGTACCTTCCGGGGCACCCACGTGGCCGTCCGTCTCCAGCCGGAGCGGGCCCCGTGGCTGGAGGCGGCGTGCGCGCTGCGGGACGCGCCGGAGCTGGGTGGCGTGGTCGGGGTGGAGTTCGACGTGTCCGAAACCGTCGTGCTCGACTGAGCGACTCCCGCGTGGCCGCCACCGCGACGAGACCGCCGGTCAGGTGGACCGACGGCAGGTGGGCCGGCCAAATGAGCCGGTCGCGGCCGGCGGTGGCCCGTCGTTCGGCCTGTGCTCACCGGCCGTCGCGGTCCGGCCCGTGCTCACCGGCCCGTCCTCCCCCGGTGGGGAGGGCGGGCCGGGTCGGGGTGTGGCGGGGTGGTGTCAGCCGCTGTGCTTCGCCCCGCGGCGGCGCGTACCGACGTAGACCGCGCCGCCACCGACGACCACCAGGGCCGCCGCGAGGCCGGCGATCAGGCCGGTGTGGGAGTCGGCACCGGTCTCGGCGAGGTTGGAGTCACCGACCGCCGGGGACGGCGCGTTGCCCGGCGTGCCGGCCGCGGCGGAGCTGGACCCGGAGGCCGCCGGTGAGGGGGTCGCCGATCCGGCCGGGGTCGACGCGGGCGGGGACGCGGACGCCGAGACCGACGCCGACGCCGACGCCGAGGAGGACGGTGAGGGTGTCGTGGAGGCCGTCGGCTTCGGGGGCCGGCTCTCGGCCTTGCAGGCGGTGGACGGGGTCACCAGGTCGGGCTTGACGTCACGGTCGACATCGGGGGCCTTGACGTGGATCCGGTAGGTGGCGCTCGGCTTCCACTGTTCGGGGAACGTTATCCGGGCGCCCTCCTTCGACCCCTTGACCGGCTGTTCGCCGACCTTCGTCTCGACGCCGCCGTCGCCCTCGAGGAAGACACTGACGGTGGCGTCGGCGGCGGAGGCGTCCGTGTCGGTGACGACGATGACGCCCTCGGCGCCGTCGCACCTGGCTTCGGCGGAGAAGTCTTTGATGTCGCAGGCGAGCGCGGAGCCGGCCAGGCCCAGCATCAGCGCCGCCGACCCGGAGGCGACACCCAGAACGTGCACGGAACGGCGTACGCTACGGCGAGTCATGGACAACGTTTGTCCTTTACAGAGTGCAATCGCGGGGGGTGGACGGGGAGTTGGGGCGGATACGAGGCGAGGCCCCAGCACCCCGGGAGCTCACAGGTTTATAAGCGCTCCGTAAGCAGTGTCAACGCGAGGACTGTCAACGAGCGTTGACTTTGCCCTCTTATTAACCGCCCAGACGTTTGATGGCGTCCGGCGCCTGCTCGATCCGGTCAACGAGGGCGATACGGGACTCCATCGCCCGGCCCCGCGCCAGCGACTGCAGCAACGGCCAGGCCGGCAGGTCCCGGGTCCAGTGCGCGCTGTCCACGAGCACCATCGGGGTCGGTTCCCCACGTGACCCGTAGTAGTTGGGCGTCGCGTTGTCGAAGATCTCCTGTACGGTCCCGGCCGCGCCCGGCAGGAACACCACCCCGGCGGTGGAACGGGCCAGCAGGCCGTCCTCGCGGGTGGCGTTGGCGAAGTACTTGGCGAGGTGCGCGGCGAAGGCGTTCGGCGGTTCGTGGCCGTAGAACCAGGTGGGGATGCCCACCGATGTCCCGCCCCCCGGCCAGCGCTCGCGCACCTCGAAGGCGGCCCGCGCCCAGTCCGTGACCGACGGCCGGAACGAGGGCGCCTTGGCCAGCAGCCGGAGCGCGTCCTCCAGCATGTCGTCGCCGAAGGGCGCGGCGTACGCGCCGAGGTTGGCGGCCTCCATCGCGCCCGGCCCGCCGCCGGTGGCGACCGTGTACCCGGCGCGGGTCAGGGCGCGTCCCAGCCGGGCGGCACCCGCGTAGGCGGTCGTGCCGCGGGCCATCGCGTGGCCGCCCATGACCCCCACCACCCGGGCACCGACGAGGAGTTCGTCCAGGGCGTCGGAGACGGCGTCGTCGTGGATCGCCCGCAGCATCGAGGAGAAGATGTCACCGTCGGCCTTCGTCCGCTGGAACCAGGCGTACGCGCGCGCGTCCGGTGTCGCCTCGTACCCCTGGGCCAGTGCGTCGAACAGCTCGTCCGGCGTGTAGACGAAGCCCCGGTACGGGTCGAAGGGGAGCCCGGGGACCGGCGGGAAGACCAGGGCGCCGGCCGACCGGATGCGGGCGGCGGCCTCGGGATCCATCGGGCAGCCGAGGAAGACGGCGCCGGTGCTGTCGAGACGGAGCAGGGCGTCCGTACGACCGGTCAGGTCCACGGCCTGGACGCGGAACCCGGCGAGTGTGCCGTGCTCGGCGACCACCTCGTCGAACTCGGCGAGGGACTCGATCTCGTGGTCGTGGGCGGGACGGGGCGGCTGGGCGGGTATCGGATGCACCCGCCCATGCTGGCACGGGCGTTCGGCCGGGAGGCGGTCAGCCCTGGATCACGGCCGGATCCATCCACATGACCTCCCAGATGTGGCCGTCGAGGTCCTCGAAGGCGCGGCCGTACATGGAACCGTGGTCCTGGCTCTCGCCGCTCGCCGTGCCGCCGGCCGAGATCGCCCGGTCGACCAGCTCGTCCACCTGCTCACGGCTCTCGGCGCTCAGACAGAGCATCACCTCGCTGGTGGTCGTCGCGTCGGCGATCTCCTTCTTGGTGAAGGTCGCGTAGAACGGCCTCGTCAGCAGCATCGCCACGATGGTGTCGCTGATCACCACGGCAGCGGCCTTCTCGTCGCTGAACTGCGGGTTGATCGTGTAGCCGAGTTCCGTGAAGAACCTCTTCGAGGCGTCGAGGTCGGTCACGGGCAGGTTCACGAAGATCATCTGCTGGTACATGGGGCCTCTTCCGTGGGTGCGGCGCGGTGTGTCGCGTTCCGGTGGGGTGGACCGGCGGCAGGCACAGGACTCATCGCCGGACGGGAATCTTTTTTCGTGCCCGAGCGCTCAGCGGGCCACCGGCAGCGCCGACAGGACGGCGACCGCCAGGGTGAGCGGGGCGAACAGCGCCAGCAACGCGGCGGCCCGCAGGGCGGCGGCAGCGCGCAGCAGCATGGCGGGCGCGCCGAGGCGGAGCAGCGCGGCGACGGTGTCGGCGCGGCACTGGCGGGCCTCCACGGCCGCGGTGAACAGCGTGGCGACCGTGCAGCCCGCGACGACCAGGCCACCGAGGGTGGTGAGCGGGCCGGAGAAGGGGACGGAGTCACCGCCGTACAGGGCGGTCACGGCGCAACCGGCGGACCCCACCGCGCAGACCACGCCCAGCGGACGGCCGACCCGGGCGGCCTCCGCCATGAGGACCCGGCCGGCGAGCAGCCGGAGCACTCCCGGCCGGACGGACTGGAGGAGCCGGCCGCACAGGTGGGTCAGGCCGGGGGAGGCCAGGACGAGACCGCTCGCGGTGAGCACCCAGCCGGGGAGCACCGTGAGGGAGAGGCCGGGCGTGACACGGCCGGCGTAGGCGTGGGCGGCGAGTCCGGCGGCGAGGAGAGCCACGCCCCAGGGGAGACCGGCGGGGGTGGCGGGCGCACCGCCGAGGGACGCGGGCTCCGGCTCGCCTCGTTCGGTGTCCGGCGCGGGCGGTGCCGGGTCGGCCGTCGTGTCCGGTGCCGCCTCGCCGTGCTCCGCACCCGCGGCTGCCGCCACGGCGGCTCGGCCGGCCCCGGCGGCTCGGCCGGCCGCGGTGTCGCGGTCGGGGCGCCCGCCGTTCTCGGTGCCGGCCGCGGGCCGTCGGCCGAACCGCGCCCCGAACCTCCCGTACGCCCCGAAGGTCTCCCGTGCCGCCGCGTCGCCGTACGCCCCGAAGCGGCCGTACCCGCGGGCGGCCGGTGCCGTCGGGCGGGGGTCCCGCGGGCGCAGGGCCAGGGCCACCGCCGCGGCGGCGACGGCGGGGACCAGGGCGAGCAGCGTCAGCGCCGCCGGTAGCGGCAGGGGCTGGTCGGCGGCCAGGAAGTCGGCCGCCGCACCGCCGAACGGCATGCCCGTCAGGTCGCCCCGCAGGCGGAGGAAGAACAGCAGGGCCAGCGCGGAGCCCAGGGCGCAGGCCAGGGCCGTCGACAGGGCGGAGACGGCCATGAGGCGGGCCGGCCCGAGGCCCACGGCGGACAGGCCGGGGCGCGGCCGGGTCGCCGGGTCGGTGCGGGCGACCGCGACCGCGAAGTACACCGTGGCGGCGAGCGGCACCGCGCACCAGGCCAGGCGCATCGCGGCGGGGCCCGCGGCGTCGGGGTGGCCGAGGGCGTAACCGAGGCAGGCGAGCAGCAGGAAAGCGGTGCCCGCCGCGGCCGCGGCCACCAGCAGGCGGCGTAGCTGCACGGCGGGCCGGGCGGCGCGGGTCAGGCGGAGAGCGAGCACGCGGCCCGGCCTTCCGCGTCGGGGGCGTCCGGCAGGTGCACGGTGTGCACGCGCCGCCCGTCCAGCAGGTTCACCGTGCGGTCGGCGAGGGCGGCGGTGTCGGCGTCGTGCGTGGCGAGGACGACCGTGATGCCGTGCGAGCGGGCGGCCGTGGTCAGGGTGCGCAGGACGTGGGTGCGGTCGGCGCGGTGCAGGGTGGCCGTGGGTTCGTCGGCGAAGAGGACCGTCGGGGCGGGGGCGAGCGCGCGGGCGATGGCGACGCGCTGGCGTTCGGCCTGCCGCAGTTCCCGCGGGCGGCTGCGGGCCCTGTCGCCGACGTCGAGCCGCTCCAGCCACTCCAGCGCGGCGGCCTTGGCGCGACGGCGCCCGGTGCCGCGCAGCATCAGCGGGAGGGCCGCGTTCTCCCAGACGTTCAGCTCGGGGATCAGCACCGGTTCGGGGTCGATCCAGCCGAAGCGGTCCCGGCGCAGCCGCTCGCGGGCCACCGGGCCGAGGGTGTGCACGGGGGCGCTGTTGAACCAGACCTCGCCGGTGCCCACCGGTACCTGGCCGGACAGACAGCGCAGCAGGGTCGTCTTGCCGCTGCCGCGTGGGCCGCTGACGGCGAGGATCTCGCCCTCCCGTACGCCGAGCGACACCCCGGCGAGGCCGGGGGAGCCGTCGCGGTGCCTGAAGTGCAGGGAGCGTGCCCAGAGCACGTCGTTGTCCGGCGGGGACTCCATGCGCGTCACCTCGGTTCTGATCCGTATTCCCGTGCCTGATCCCCCATGTGGGCGAACGAAGCCTGGGCCGATCGGTCACTGCACGCTAGGCAGCTCACCGGGGCGGGGGCGGACGGCACACGGCCCCGGGCCGCCGTTCTCACTCGAACGGGCGGCACCGGGGCCGGTGTGATCAACTGAGCGGACGCGTGCGGCTCAGAGCTTGGTCCACGCCTCGCTCAGCGTCGCGCGCAGGATCTGCTCGATCTCGTCGAAGGTCCCCTGGTCGGAGATCAGCGGCGGGGCGAGCTGGACGACCGGGTCGCCGCGGTCGTCGGCACGGCAGTACAGGCCGTTGTCGAACAGCGCCTTGGAGAGGTAGCCGTACAGGACGCGCTCGGTCTCCTCGTCGTTGAAGGACTCCTTGGTGTTCTTGTCCTTCACCAGCTCGATGCCGTAGAAGAAGCCGTTGCCGCGGACGTCGCCGACGATCGGCAGGTCGTGCAGCTTCTGGAGGGTCGACAGGAACGCGCCCTCGTTGTCCAGCACGTGCTGGGTGAGGTTCTCCCGCTCGAACAGGTCGAGGTTGGCCAGACCCACCGCGGCCGACACCGGGTGGCCGCCGAAGGTGTAGCCGTGCAGGAAGGTGTTGTCACCCTTGTAGAACGGCTCGGCGATCCGGTCGGAGACGATGCAGGCGCCGATCGGGGAGTAGCCCGAGGTCATGCCCTTGGCGCAGGTGATCATGTCCGGGACGTAGTCGAACTTGTCGCAGGCGAACATCGTGCCCAGGCGGCCGAAGGCGCAGATGACCTCGTCGGAGACGAGCAGGACGTCGTACTGGTCGCAGATCTCGCGCACGCGCTGGAAGTACCCGGGCGGCGGCGGGAAGCAGCCGCCGGCGTTCTGCACCGGCTCCAGGAAGACGGCCGCGACGGTCTCGGGGCCCTCGAAGAGGATCTCCTGCTCGATCTGGTCGGCGGCCCAGCGGCCGAAGGCCTCGGGGTCGTCACCGAAGATCGGGGCGCGGTAGATGTTGGTGTTCGGGACCTTGTGGGCGCCCGGGACCAGCGGCTCGAAGGGGGCCTTCAGGGCCGGCAGGCCGGTGATGGACAGGGCGCCCTGCGGGGTGCCGTGGTAGGCGACCGCACGCGAGATGACCTTGTACTTGGTCGGCTTGCCCTGGAGCTTGAAGTACTGCTTGGCGAGCTTCCAGGCGGTCTCGACGGCCTCGCCGCCACCGGTGGTGAAGAAGACCTTGTTCAGGTCGCCCGGGGCGTAGTCGGCCAGGCGCTCGGCCAGCTCGACGGCCTTGGGGTGGGCGTAGGACCACACCGGGAAGAAGGCCAGCTCCTGGGCCTGCTTGAACGCGGCCTCGGCGAGTTCCGTACGGCCGTGACCGGCCTGGACCACGAACAGACCCGCGAGACCGTCGAGGTAGCGCTTGCCCTTGTCGTCGTAGATGTAGGTGCCCTCACCCCGGACGATGGTGGGGACGGGGGAGTTCTCGTACGAGGACATGCGGGTGAAGTGCATCCACAGGTGGTCGTACGCGGTGCGGCTGAGGTCCTTGGAGCTCACGGTTATCGGGTCCTCACGGTTATCGGGTTCCCCACATGTAGGTCTGCTTCTTGAGCTTCAGGTAGACGAAGCTCTCGGTGGAGCGCACGCCGGGCAGGGCACGGATGCGTTTGTTGATGACGCCCAGCAGGTGGTCGTCGTCCTCGCAGACGATCTCCGCGAGGATGTCGAACGAGCCCGCGGTCATCACCACGTACTCGACCTCCGACATGTCGGTCAGCGCGTCCGCGATCGACTCGACATCGCCCTCGACGTTGATGCCGACCATCGCCTGCCGGCGGAAGCCCACGGTGAGCGGGTCCGTGACGGCGACGATCTGCATCACGCCCTGGTCCAGCAGCTTCTGCACGCGCTGGCGCACGGCCGCCTCCGACAGGCCCACGGCCTTGCCGATCGCGGCGTACGGCCGGCGGCCGTCCTCCTGGAGCTGCTGGATGATGGCGAGGGAGACGGCATCCAACTGGGGGGTGCCGTTCCTGGACTCGCGGGACGAGTCCCTCTGGTCTGCGCTTCGACTGGCCACGACCTCACTCTGCACGACGTCTCGACAGTTTCGCAAGGTGCGAGCGATGAAATTCGTTGTTTACGAGACCGGACCTTGCGGATTTCGCAGAAGCGGCGGCGGTGGGGGTGTTGAAAACGTGGGTATGGCGACTAGGGTGTGTGTCTCAGCGTTTGGACAGCCAGAACCAGATCAGGAGGCCGGCAGTGAGCACCGAGCTGCGTCGTCTGCGCAACTACATCGGCGGTGAGTTCCGGGACGCCGCCGACGGACGGACCACCGAGGTGGTCAACCCCGCGACGGGCGAGGCCTACGCGACCGCGCCGCTGTCGGGGCAGGCGGACGTGGACGCCGCCATGGAGGCCGCCGCCCGCGCCTTCCCCGCCTGGCGCGACACCACGCCCGCCGAGCGGCAGAAGGCCCTCCTGAAGATCGCGGACGCGTTCGAGGAGCGCGCCGAGGAGCTGATCGCGGCCGAGGTCGAGAACACCGGCAAGCCGGTGGGGCTCACCCGCTCCGAGGAGATCCCGCCGATGGTCGACCAGATCCGCTTCTTCGCGGGCGCGGCGCGGATGCTGGAGGGCCGCTCGGCGGGCGAGTACATGGACGGGATGACCTCGATCGTCCGCCGCGAGCCGGTCGGCGTCTGCGCGCAGGTCGCGCCGTGGAACTACCCGATGATGATGGCCGTGTGGAAGTTCGCCCCGGCCGTCGCGGCCGGCAACACGGTCGTCCTGAAGCCGTCGGACACCACCCCGGCCTCCACCGTCCTGATCGCCGACATCATCGGCTCGATCCTGCCCGAGGGCGTCTTCAACGTCATCTGCGGCGACCGCGACACCGGCCGCCTGATGGTCGAGCACGAGACCCCGGCGATGGCCTCCATCACCGGCTCCGTACGCGCCGGCATGTCCGTCGCCGAGTCCGCGTCCAAGGACCTCAAGCGGGTCCACCTGGAGCTGGGCGGCAAGGCCCCGGTCGTCGTCTTCGAGGACACCGACATCGCCAAGGCCGTCGAGGACATCTCCGTCGCGGGCTTCTTCAACGCCGGCCAGGACTGTACGGCCGCGACCCGCGTGCTCGTCCAGGAGTCCATCCACGACGAGTTCGTGGCGGCTCTCGCCAAGGCCGCGTCCGAGACGAAGACCGGGCAGCCCGACGACGAGGACGTCCTCTTCGGCCCGCTGAACAACCCCAACCAGCTCAAGCAGGTCGCCGGCTTCATCGACCGCCTCCCGGCGCACGCCAAGGTCGAGGCGGGCGGCGAGCGGGTCGGCGACAAGGGCTACTTCTTCGCCCCGACCGTCGTCTCCGGCCTGAAGCAGGATGACGAGATCGTGCAGAACGAGGTCTTCGGCCCGGTCATCACCGTCCAGTCCTTCACGGACGAGGAGCAGGCCCTCGCGTACGCCAACGGCGTCGAGTACGCCCTCGCGTCCTCGGTGTGGACCAAGGACCACGGCCGCGCGATGCGCATGTCCAAGAAGCTGGACTTCGGCTGCGTGTGGATCAACACCCCCACATCCCGCTGGTCGCGGAGATGCCGCACGGCGGCTTCAAGAAGTCCGGCTACGGCAAGGACCTGTCGGGGTACGGGTTCGAGGACTACACCCGGATCAAGCACGTGATGACGTCGCTGGACTGACGGCGGATCAAGCACGTGACGTCGCTGGACCGGCGGCGGATCAAGCACGTCACGGTGTCGCTGAACTGACGGTGTCGCCGGAACAGGGCATCGGCGGCGCCCCGCAGCGCGGCCCGTGGACGGATCACCTCTCCGTCCGCGGGCCGCGCTGTGTCGTGCCGCCGGGTGGCCGACCGGCGGTGGACGCACGCACCGCGCGCTTGATCGACAAGGTGTCGGCCCGGCGCCGTCCCGCTCGACGCAGCGTCGATTGTCCGGCCGCGCGCCGGGACGGCATGCTTCCGGGGTGCCCCAGATTTCTACCCGTACGTCCGCGCCGTCCCGCCGCTCCCTCCTCGCCGCCCTCGGCGGCACCGCCGCGCTCGGTGCCCTGGCCGGCTGCGGGGTACCCGCCGCCTACGTCCGGCCCGGCGACCGGTCCGCGACCGACCGGTCGGCGGCCGACCGGAAGCTGACCTGGGCGAACTGGCCCCTCTACATCGACACCGACGACGACGACCCGAGCCGCCGGCCCACGCTGGAGGCGTTCGGGAGGCGTACCGGGATCTCCGTCGACTACGTGGAGGAGATCAACGACAACGACGAGTTCTTCGGCAAGATCAGCCCGGCGCTGATGAACCACCAGGCCACCGGCCGGGACCTGATCGTCATCAGCGACTGGATGTGCGCCCGCTACGTCCGCCTGGGCTGGGTCCAGGAGATGGACCGCGCCCGCCAGCCGAACGTGGCGAAGAACCTGGACCCGCTGCTCCGCTCACCCGCCTTCGACCCGGGCCGCCGGTTCACCGTGCCCTGGCAGTCGGGCATCACCGGCATCGCCTACGACCACCGCAGGCTCGGCCGCGAGATCCGCCGCGTCTCCGACCTGTGGGCGAAGGACCTCAAGGGCCGGGTCACGCTCCTGTCCGGCCTGGACGAGGCGTTCGCGCTGCTCATGCAGGGCAACGGCGTGGACATCACGCGGTGGACCGCCGACGACTTCCACCGGATGTGCGACCAGGTGGAGCGGGAGGTCCGGCGGGGCCAGATCCGCCGCTTCACCGGCAACGACTACACCAAGGACCTGGTCAGCGGCGATGTGCTGGCCTGCCAGGCGTACTCCGGCGACGTCATCCAGCTCCAGGCCGACAACCCCGACATCCGCTTCGTCGTCCCCGAGGAGGGCGCCGAGCTGTGGTCCGACTCCCTGATGATCCCCGACCGGGCCCGCCACAAGGCCAACGCCGAGCGCCTGATCGACTACTACTACGCCCCCGGGCCCGCCGCGCGGCTCACCGCCTGGGTCAACTACGTGTGCCCGGTCCCGGCCGCCCGCGACGTCCTGGCCGCGTCCCGGGACAAGGACACCGCGGCCCTCGCCGACAACCCGTTGATCTTCCCGGACGCCGGCATGCGCAAGCGTCTCGCGATCGCCCGTGACATCACGTCCACGGAACGCGGGGAGTTCGCCCGGCGCTGGAACCGGATCGCGGGTCTGTGACGACGCGCCCGCGGGGTGGTGGACGGGCAACCGCCGGGCTGTTTTGAACGCGTTCAATTCTGGGCGTAGGGTTCGGGCATGAGCGACAGAGCCGCCCTGCTCAGGGGCATCCGCGTCTGGTTGGTTCTCTTCGTCGTGTGTCTCGTGCTGAGCGGGGCCACCGCGTTCCCGCTGGTGCACGAACTGCGCTGGACCGAGAGCGCGTTGCGCGCGCTGTCCGTGCCCGAGCATCTGCCGGGACTGACGGGCTGGATCTCCCGGGTGCGCGACGGGCTGGACGCCGTCGACGCCGACCACCCCTTCGTCCTCTACGGCACCGACTGGCTGGCCTTCGCGCACCTCGCCATCGCCGTCGCCTTCTACGGCCCGTACCGCGACCCCGTGCGCAACATCTGGGTCGTCGAGTTCGGGATGATCGCCTGCGCCGGGATCGTCCCGCTCGCCCTCGTCTGCGGTCCCGTCCGCGGGATCCCCTTCTGGTGGACCCTGATCGACATGTCGTTCGGCGTCTTCGGAGTGATCCCGCTGTACGTCGTACGGAAGAAGATCAAGCGGCTGGAGGCGCTCGTCGCGCCGCTCGCGCCCGCGGCCGTCGGCGCGGCGGGATGAACCCGGCGCGGTACGTCAGCGGTTGAACGCGGGGAACGCGAAGCGCTGGGCGACGGCGAGACCGTCGCCCTTCGCGTCCGTGGAGTCGACCGAGTAGACCAGGGTGCGGGACAGGTCCCGGGTCGCCGCGATCACCGTCGCGTACCCCGGGCGCGAGCCGGTCTTGCCCCAGATCACCCGGCCGTTCAGTTCGAAGCGCTCCAGCCCCGCCCCGTACCGCGCCCCGGGCACGTCGGGCAGCGTGAACATCTCCGTCCGCTGCGGCTCGGGCACCACCCGGCCGCGGAACAGCCCCACCAGCAGCCGCTCCAGATCGGCGTTCGTCGAGATCAGGTCGCCGGCGGCGAAGCGGTCGGTCATGTTCCAGTCGGTCACGTCGACCAGCTTGCCGTCGATCCAGTCGTAGCCGCGGTTGTGCGGCCCGTGGATGCGGGGATCCGCACCGGCCGGGAAGGAGCTGTGCCGCATACCGAGCGGCCGGAAGATCCGCACCTCGGCCTGGTGCGCGTATGTGTCACCGGTCACCTTCTCGATGAGCATGCCGAGCACGGTGTAGTGGATGTTGCCGTACTCCTGCCGCGCACCCGGCGCGTCCGCGGGACCCTGCGCCACGGAGGCCGCCACCACCTGGCGGGGCGTCAGCGTCTCGAAGCGGTGCGGATAACCGTCCTCGACGGTGTCGCCCAACGACGCCCCCGGGCGCAGACCGCTGGTGTAATCGAGTAGCTGCCGCACGGTGATGGGGGAGAACTCATCGGTGAGCAGGCCCGGCAGGTACCGCTGCACGGTGCCGTCCAGATCGATCCGGCCCTGTGCGGCCAACTGGAGCACGATCGACGCGGTGACCACCTTCGTCACCGACCCGGCCCGGAACCGCCCGTTCTCCAGCGCCGGTGCCCCCGTCCTGACGTCCCGTACGCCGGCCGTCCCGCGCCAGGTCCCGTCGCCGCCGACGCGGAGCAGTGCGGCGGTGGCGTCCTGGTCGGGGAGCCCGGCGATCGCGGCGGCGAGGGCCTCGCCGTCCGGGCCGGCCGTGGCACCGGCGGAAGCCGGCACCGGCGGCGCGGCGGACGCGGGAACGGCCAGCGGGCCGGCGGCCAGCGCGGCGACGAGACCGGTGGCCAGGAGGAGGGAGCGGCTGTTTCGGCGCATGCGGGACTCCTTGAGGAGATCGGGAAGAGGACGCGAGATCATCCTCCGGCGCCGGGGCGGAGGGCGGATCCTCACCGAGGAGGGCATACGACCCCCGCTCTGCCCCGAGCAACGCCCGTCTCCTCAAGGGAATCGCCAGGGATCACCCCTACGGGGGCGCCTGGTCCCCCGGGGGGCGGCGCGGTCACCGGGGGGTGCGCAGGGTGTGCAGGACGTCGATGCGGTTCGTCGTGATCGAGTCCACCCCGAGGTCCAGCAGCCGGCGCATGGCGCGGCGGGTGTCCGGGGTCCACACCGACAGCAGGCAGCCGTCGCGGTGGACCCGCGCGGCCAGCTCCCGGCCGACCAGCGAGAAGCGGTAGTTGAGCCAGCGGGGGCGCACCACCGCCAGCAGCGCGGGCCGCGGCGGCGCCGAGGACGTCCACGTCAGGGCGATCTCGGCGGCCGGGTCCGCGGCGCGGACGGCGAGCATCGCCTCGGCGCCCGCGCAGTAGTACACCCGGTCCCGGGCCCCGCTCTGCCGTACGGCGTCCAGGACCCGCTCGACCGTCCGGCGGTCGACCCGTCCGCACAGGTCCACCAGCACCCGGCTGTCACCGGTCGCGGCCAGAGCCTCCGCCAGCGTCGGCACCCCGCCCGCCGTGAGACCGCGCACCTCCTCGGCGGACAGCGAGCGCAGTGGCCGTTCCACCCCCCACAGCCGCTGGAGCGTGTCGTCGTGCAGCAGCACGGGGACGCCGTCACGGGTGAGCCGTACGTCGATCTCGACGGCGTCCGCGCCCAGGTCGAGCGCGGAACGCAGCGAGTCGGTCGTGTTCTCGCGGAAACGGTAGGGGTCGCCGCGGTGGGCCACGGCGGTCACGGTCTGCATGACCCCATTGTGGTGGGCGTCAGGAGGCGAGCCGCCCGGTGGTGTACGTGTCGATCTCCGCGATGATCCGCGCCTTGCCCTCCGCGTCCAGGAACGAGGCCTCGACGGCGTTCTTCGCGAGGTCGGCGAGACCGCGCTCGTCCAGACCGAGGAGACGGGCGGCCACCGCGTACTCGTTGTTGAGGTCGGTGCCGAACATCGGCGGGTCGTCCGAGTTGATCGTGACCAGCACCCCGGCGCGCGCGAACTCCTTGAGCGGGTGCTCGTCCAGGGTGCGGACCGCGCGGGTGGCGATGTTGGAGGTCGGGCACACCTCCAGCGGGATGCGGTGCTCGGCGAGATGGGCGAGCAGCCGGGGATCCCGCGCCGAGCTGGTGCCGTGCCCGATCCGCTCGGCGCGCAGCTCGGTCAGCGCGTCCCACACCGTCTGCGGGCCGGTCGTCTCACCGGCGTGCGGAACGGAGTGCAGACCGGCCGCGAGCGCCCGGTCGAAGTACGGCTTGAACTGCGGCCGGGGCACGCCGATCTCGGGCCCGCCGAGCCCGAACGACACCAGGCCCTCCGGACGGACCCGGTCGTCGGTGGCCAGCCGCGTGGTCTCCTCGGCCGCCTCGAGACCGGCCTCGCCGGGTATGTCGAAGCACCAGCGCAGTACGGTCCCGAACTCGGCCTCGGCCGCCTTGCGGGCGTCCTCGATCGCGGCCATGAAGGACTGCTCCTCGATCCCGCGGCGGGTGGAGGAGAAGGGGGTGATGGTCAGCTCGGCGTACCGCACCTGCTGCCGGGCCAGGTCCCGGGCCACCTCGTAGGTGAGCAGCCGGACGTCCTCCGGGGTGCGGATGAGGTCCACGACCGACAGGTACACCTCGATGAAGTGCGCGAAGTCCGTGAAGGTGAAGTAGTCGGCCAGGGCCTCGGGGTCGGTGGGGACCTTGGAGTCGGGGTGGCGGGCGGCCAGTTCCGCGACGATCCGGGGGGAGGCGGAGCCGACGTGGTGCACGTGCAGTTCGGCCTTGGGCAGCCCGGCGATGAAGGCGTGCAGATCGCCGCCGGTGGCGCGGGCGGCGGGTACGGAGCTGTCGGTCAAGGGGTCCTCCCCGGGACGGGCGCCCGTGGAACGGCGTCGGTCGTCCGGGCGCGGTGATCGGCTGATCGGTGACGCGGGATCATCGTAGGCCCCGGGCCGCGGGGTCCCGGCCTGCCCGTAGCATGACGGAACGTCCAGCAGAGGGGTCCTTCCGCCATGTCCGACGAGGTGCCGCAGTCCATGCCGGGGGAGCAGGCCGCCGGGGGCGGGTCCGGGGCGCCCCGGGTCTCCCTGGACAAGGACGCGGCGCAGGCGGCGCCGGCCGCGAAGGAAGCACCGGTGCGGGACGCGGCCCCGGCCCCCGGCCCTGTCCCCGGCCCTGTCCCCGGTCCCGGCGCGGGTACCGTCCACGACCAGCGGACGCTGACCTCGTTCCCGGCGGCCCCGGAGGCATCCGCCCCCACGCCATGGGCGAGCCCGGCCGCCGGTTCGGCCCCCACGCCCCCGGCCCGGCAGCCGAACCCGTACGCACCGCCGACCTCGGCCACGCAGGGCAACCCGTTCGCACCGCCGTCGTCCCCCTCGTCCCCCCAGCCGAACGCGTACGCGCCCCCGCCTGCGGCGCCGACCCCGCAGGCGAACCCGTACGCGCCGCCGACTGCGGCCCCCCAGCCGAACCCGTTCGCGCCGCCGACTGCGGCGCCGGCCCCCCAGGGGAACCCGTTCGCGCCGCCGGCCGGCGCCCCGCAGCCGCATCCCTACGCTCCGCCCGTGCCTCCCGCCGCCCGGCAGGGGGCGGCGGAACCGGTGCCGCCACCCCCCATCGCCCCCGGCGGTCCGGGCCAGGTGCCGTACGGCTACCCGGGGACGGCTCCGGCGTACGGCTACCCGGGTCCCTCGCACGCCCCGTACGGCGGCGGCCCCTACCCCGGCGGCACCGGCTACGCCTGGCCCGGACCGCAGCCGGCTCCGAGCAACGGCATGGGGACGGCCTCGCTGGTGCTGGGCATCATCGCGGCGGCCGGCTTCCTGCTGTGGCCGGTGGCCCTGGTGCTCGGCGTCCTGGCGGTGATCTTCGGCGCGGTGGGCAGGTCCAAGGCCCGCCGCGGTGAGGCGACCAACCCGGGTGTGGCCCTGGCCGGCCTCATCTGCGGCGCCGCGGGGATCGTCCTCGTGGCGGCCCTCTTCGCCTTCGCCATCGCGATGAACACCTGAGAGAGCCCGCCCCCGACAGCCGTCCGCCCCCGCTCGGTGATCCCGCTCGGGTCCCGGCCCCACCTGGGGTCCCCGCTCCCGCTCGGTCCCCGCGCCTGCCGGGTCCCGTCCTCCCGCTTGTTGCGGTCCCGTCCCACCTGGGGTCCCCGCTCGCGCCGGGTCCCGTCCCCCCGCCTCCTGCGGTCCCGCCCGGCCTCGGGCCCCCGCCCCCGCTCAGGTCACGTCCCGGCTCGGCCGCCCACCGCCCGGCCCCCCGCCGCCGTCAGGCGCCCGCGCCTGCCAATCTCTCGCGGGCCTCCATCAGGGCGAAGCCCAGCAGGTTCTGGCCCTGCCAGCGCTCCGGGTCGCCGGCCGCGTCGTCGTCCGCCGCCAGGCCGATGCCCCACACCCGGTCGACGGGGCTGGCCTCGACCAGGACCCGGTCGCCGGTGCCGAGCAGGTACTGCAGCAGGTTCGCGTCGGCCGCGAACTTGTGCAGGCTGCCCTCGACCACGATCCGGAAGCGTTCCCGCTCCCATGCCGCGTCATCGAAGCCGCGGACCAGCCGGCCCGCCTTCTTCGCCTCGGCGGGATGCTCCGCGGCCAGCACCCGCTGTTCCGCCTCCGCGTCCGCGAACAGCCGGGCCTTGCCGGCCATCATCCAGTGCTCGGCCGTCGCGTACTCCACCCCGTCGACCACGAAGGGTGACGGCCACCACTGGCTGAGACAGCTCGCGCCGATCCGGCCGTCGCGCAGCGGCCGGTGCCCCCAGAAGTGGAGGTACTTGATCCGGGACCCTGCCCGGCCCTCTCTGATCAGGGCTTCCAACCCGTCGATCTTCCCCATGCACGCGAGTGTGGCACGCACCACTGACACTCCGTCCGTCCTTTTGTCCCTCGACTCGACACCTGGTCGACAGATTCCGTCGCGTAACCAAAAGGCAACAACGGAATCACTTGTTGACGACCACTCCCTCTGTCAGGATCGGCACTCAAATCGAGCTGGAGCTACGCCACCCGCCCACCGGGACGGGGCGAACGGCGGAGGAGAGCGACATGCACAACCCGGGCACCGCCACCCCGGAACGATTCACCGCAGAGGAACGATTCGCCGCGCAGGACCGCTTCGCGGCCGGCGCGCAGTTCATCGCCGGCCGGCTGACCCGGGGCACCTCGGGCCGCACCCACACCGTGGTCGACCCCGCCGACGGCGAGGGGGTGTACACGTACGAACTGGCCGGCGCCGACGACGTCGACGCGGCCGTGGCCGCCGCGCGCGCCGCCTTCCCGGACTGGTCCGCCGCGACCCCGGGCGAGCGCTCGGACGCCCTGCACCGGTTCGCCGCCGTGCTCGCCGACCGCGCCGAGGACCTCGCCCGCGCCGAGTCCCTCCAGTGCGGCAAGCCGCTCAAACTCACCCGCGAGTTCGACGTGCCGGGCACCATCGACAACACCGCGTTCTTCGCGGGCGCCGCCCGGCATCTCCAGGGGCAGTCCGCCGGTGAGTACTCCGGCGACCACACCTCGTACGTCCGGCGGGAGCCCATCGGGGTCGTCGGGTCGATCGCGCCCTGGAACTACCCGCTCCAGATGGCCGCCTGGAAGATCCTCCCGGCGATCGCCGCGGGCAACACCATCGTGCTGAAGCCCGCCGAGCTGACCCCGCTGACCTCGCTGCTGTTCGCCCAAGCCGCCAAAGACGCGGGGATCCCGGACGGGGTGGTCAACATCGTCACCGGGACCGGGCGGGAGGCCGGGGAGCACCTGGTCGGCCACCCGGACGTGGCCATGACCTCCTTCACCGGCTCCACCGGCGTCGGCAAGCGGGTCGCCGAGGTCGCCACCGCCACCGTCAAGCGGCTGCATCTGGAGCTGGGCGGCAAGGCGCCCTTCGTCGTCTTCGACGACGCCGACCTGGACGCCGCCGTCCACGGCGCGGTCGCGGGCGCGCTCATCAACACCGGCCAGGACTGCACGGCCGCCACGCGCGCGTACGTGCAGCGACCGCTGTACGAGGCGTTCGTCGAGCGGACGGCCGCGCTGATGGAGACCGTGCGGCTCGGGGACCCGTTCGCACCCGGTACCGACCTCGGGCCGCTGATCTCGCACGTCCAGCGCGACCGGGTCGCCGGCTTCGTGGACCGTGCGCGTGCCTACGCGCGCGTGGTGACCGGTGGCGAGGCTCCCGGGGGAGACCTCGCGAAGGGCGCCTACTACCGGCCCACGCTGATCGCCGGCGCCCCGCAGGACAGCGAGGTCGTCCGATCGGAGATTTTCGGCCCCGTACTGGTCGTGCTTCCGTTCGACGGTGATGATGAGGGCATCCGGCTGGCCAACGACACGCCGTACGGCCTCGCCGCCTCCGCGTGGAGCCGCGACGTCTACCGCGCGAACCGTGCCACCCGCGAGATCAAGGCGGGATGCGTGTGGATCAACGACCACATTCCGATCATCAGCGAGATGCCGCACGGCGGCTACAAGGCCTCCGGCTTCGGCAAGGACATGTCGGTGTACTCGTTCGAGGAGTACACGCAGGTCAAACACGTCATGTTCGACAACACGGCGGTGGCGCGGAAGGACTGGCACCGCACGATCTTCGGGGACCGCTAGCGACGACAGGCCAGTGACCAGGCCGATCCCTCCCGAAAGGGCACCACGCGCATGGAGCAGTACGAGCCCGACCGCCTGACCCCGCCGCAAGTCGCGGCCATGCGGCGCAGCCTCCGCAACGGCAGGGCCGGCCTGACCCGCCGGTCGCTGCTGCGGGCGTCCGCGGGCGGCGCGCTCGCGGCCGGCGGCCTCGGGGCGCTGAGCGCCTGCGGGATCCCCGCGGCGGGCAAGAGCCAGGGCGGCACCTCCGCCGAGGACCACTCGGCCAAGGAGAAGGTGGTGGACTTCTCCAACTGGACCGAGTACATCGACGTCGACGACAAGGGCAAGCGCCACCCGACGCTCGACGCCTTCCGCGGGCGGACCGGGATCACGGTCAGGTACACCGAGGACATCAACGACAACAACGAGTTCTTCGGCAAGATCAAGCCGCAGCTCGCCGCCGGCCAGGACACCGGCCGGGACATCATCGTCCTGACCGACTGGCTGGCCGCCCGGCTCATCCGCCTCGGCTGGGTGCAGAAGCTGGACCCGTCGAACCTGCCGCACGCCTACAGCAACCTCTCGGCCCAGTTCCGCAACCCGGACTGGGACCCCGGGCGGGCCTACTCCTACCCCTGGCAGGGCATCTCCACCGTCATCGCCTACAACCGGAAGGCGCTCGACGGCATCGAGGTCACCTCGGTCTCCGACCTGCTGGACAACCCCCGGCTCAAGGGGCGCGTCGGCTTCCTGTCGGAGATGCGCGACTCCGTCGGCATGACCCTGCTCGACATGGGCAAGGACCCGGCGAAGTTCACCGACGACGACTTCGACGCGGCCATCGCCCGTCTCCAGAAGGCCGTCGACAAAGGACAGATCCGCCGCTTCACCGGCAACGACTACACGTCCGACCTGACCAAGGGCGACTTCGCGGCCTGCGTCGCCTGGGCGGGCGACGTCGTCCAGCTCAAGGCGGACAGCCCGGACGTCGACTTCGTCGTCCCCGACAGCGGCTACGTGACGTCGACCGACAACATGTGCGTACCGAACAGGGCGCGCCACAAGACGAACGCCGAGCGGCTCATCGACTTCTACTACGAGCCCCGGCAGGCCGCGGAGCTGGCCGCGTACATCAACTACGTGACGCCGGTCGACGGGGTGAAGCCGTACCTTGCGAAGATCGACAAAGACGCGGCGGACAACCCGCTGATCGTCCCCGACAAGGCCATGCAGGCGAAGTCCCATGCCTTCCGCTCCCTGAGCCAGAAGGAAGAGACGGCCTACGAAGAGAAGTTCGCGAAGCTCACAGGGGCGTGACGACGACGATGAAGACGACACCAGACAACAGCGGCGACGTCCGCCTCTCCGGTATCTCCAAGACCTACGGCTCCTTCACCGCCGTACACCCGCTGGACCTGACCGTGCCCCAGGGTTCCTTCTTCGCCCTGCTCGGTGCCTCCGGCTGCGGCAAGACCACCACCCTGCGCATGATCGCCGGCCTGGAGGAGCCCAGCTCGGGCACCGTCCGCCTCGGTGAGGAGGACGTCACGCACCTGCCGCCGTACAAGCGGCCCGTGAACACGGTCTTCCAGTCCTACGCCCTCTTCCCGCACCTGGACATCTTCGAGAACGTCGCCTTCGGCCTGCGCCGGCGGGGCGTGAAGAGCGTGAAGAAGCAGGTCGAGGAGATGCTGGACCTGGTCCAGCTCGGTGAGCAGGCGCGCAAGAAACCGCACCAGCTCTCCGGTGGCCAGCAGCAGCGCGTGGCGGTCGCCCGCGCCCTCATCAACCACCCCAAGGTGCTCCTCCTCGACGAGCCCCTCGGCGCCCTCGACCTCAAGCTGCGCCGCCAGATGCAGCTTGAGCTGAAGCGGATCCAGACCGAGGTCGGCATCACCTTCGTCCATGTCACGCACGACCAGGAGGAGGCCATGACCATGGCCGACACGGTCGCCGTGATGAACGGCGGCCGGGTCGAGCAGCTCGGTTCGCCGGCCGACCTCTACGAGAACCCGCGGACCACCTTCGTCGCGAACTTCCTCGGCACCTCCAACCTCATCCGCGCCGAGGTCGACACCCGCAGCGGCGACGACCTCGTGCTGACAGCGGGCGGCGGCAAGCTGGTGCTGTCCGAGGCGCGGTGTTCGGCCCCGACGACGGCCGGCGGCACGGTGCTGGTCGGCATCCGCCCGGAGAAGATCTCCCTCACGCACGCCGACGACGCCGGCTCCGTCCCCGCGGGCCGCAACCGCATCACCGGCACGATCGCCGACGCGAGCTTCATCGGCGTCTCCACGCAGTACGTCATCGACAGCCCCGTCTGCGAGGAGCTGTCGGTGTACGTGCAGAACGTCGAGCGCGACGGCCGGCTCGTCCCCGGCGCCGAGGTGGTCCTGCACTGGAGCCCGGCGCACACCTTCGGCCTCGACGCGGCGCAGGACATCGACGCGGGCACCGAGGAAGAGGTCGCCGCCTGATGTCGACGCTCACCGAGGCGCCCCCGCCGCTCAGTCCCACCACCCCCGAGAAGAGCCCCCCGCGCGGACGCGGCCGGTTCACGCCGTACTGGCTGCTGCTGCCCGGCCTGCTGTGGCTGGTCGTCTTCTTCGCGCTGCCGATGCTCTACCAGGCCTCCACGTCCGTGCAGACCGGCTCCCTGGAACAGGGCTACAAGGTCACCTGGCACCTGGCGACGTACTGGGACGCCCTGTCCGAGTACTGGCCGCAGTTCCTGCGGTCCGTCCTCTACGCCGCCGCGGCGACCGTGCTCTGCCTGCTCCTCGGCTACCCGCTCGCCTATCTGATCGCCTTCCGCGCGGGCCGCTGGCGGAACCTGATCATGATCCTGGTGATCGCGCCGTTCTTCACCAGCTTCCTGATCCGCACCCTGGCCTGGAAGACGATCCTCGCCGACGACGGCCCGGTCGTGCACACGCTGAACTCGCTGCACGTCCTGGCCCTGACCGACTGGCTGGGCTGGACGGCCGGCGACCGGGTGCTGGCCACCCCGCTGGCGGTCGTCTGCGGACTGACGTACAACTTCCTGCCGTTCATGATCCTGCCGCTGTACAGCTCGCTGGAGCGGATCGACGGGCGGCTGCACGAAGCGGCCGGCGACCTGTACGCCCGGCCCTGGACCACCTTCCGCAAAGTGACCTTCCCGCTGTCGATGCCGGGCGTGGTCTCCGGGACCCTGCTGACGTTCATCCCGGCGGCCGGTGACTACGTCAACGCCGAACTCCTCGGCTCCACCGACACCCGCATGATCGGCAACGTCATCCAGACGCAGTTCCTGCGCATCCTGGACTACCCGACGGCGGCGGCGCTCTCCTTCATCCTCATGGCCGCGATCCTGGCCATGGTCACGCTCTACATCCGCCGGTCGGGGACGGAGGACCTGGTCTAGATGTTCCTCGTCAACTGGCTCAAGCGCCGTCTCGTCGTCATCGCGGGACTGCTGACGCTCGCCTATCTGCTGCTGCCGAACGTCGTCGTCACGGTGTTCTCCTTCAACCGGCCCAAGGGACGCTTCAACTACGAGTGGCAGCAGTTCTCCACGGACGCCTGGCAGGACCCGTGCGGGGTCGCCGGCATGTGCGGCTCGCTGTCCCTCAGCCTCCAGATCGCCGTGTGGGCGACGATCGGCGCCACCGTCCTCGGCACGATGATCTCCTTCGCGCTGGTCCGCTACCGCTTCCGCGCCCGCGGCGCCGTCAACTCGCTGATCTTCCTGCCGATGGCGATGCCCGAGGTCGTCATGGCCGCCTCACTGCTCACCCTGTTCCTCAACATGGGCGCCCAGTTGGGCTTCTGGACGATCCTCATCGCGCACATCATGTTCTGCCTGAGCTTCGTCGTCACCGCCGTCAAAGCGCGCGTGATGTCGATGGACCCGCGTCTGGAGGAGGCCGCCCGGGATCTGTACGCCGGTCCCGTGCAGACCTTCGTGCGGGTCACCCTGCCCATCGCGGCACCCGGGATCGCCGCGGGCGCGCTGCTCTCCTTCGCGCTCTCCTTCGACGATTTCATCATCACCAACTTCAACGCCGGTTCGACCGTCACCTTCCCCATGTTCGTGTGGGGGTCGGCGCAGCGCGGAACACCCGTGCAGATCAACGTCATCGGTACGGCCATGTTCCTGGTCGCCGTGGTGTTCGTGCTGACGTCGATGGTCATCAGCAATCGCCGCAACAAGCACAAGGCATAAGCCCCTGTAGGGAGTTGAAATCATGGCCCCGAGCGCCATGAGCCGTGGCAGAGACAACTGGACCGCCTCGCTCTCCGAGGCACGGCCGGTGCCGTACTGGCTGGAGGACCCCGGCAAGCCGCCCGCCGAGCCCGCTCTCACCGGCACCGAGACCTGTGACCTGCTGGTCGTCGGCGGCGGCTACAGCGGGCTGTGGACCGCGCTCAACGCCAAGGAGCGCGACCCGCAGCGCGATGTGGTGCTGCTGGAAGGCCGCGAGGTGGGCTGGGCCGCCTCCGGCCGCAACGGCGGCTTCTGCGCCGCCTCCCTCACCCACGGCCTGCCCAACGGCCTCGCCCGCTGGCCCGGCGAGATCCACCGGCTCCAGGAGCTGGGCCGGCGCAACCTCGACGAGATCGAGGCCGCCGTCGCCCGGCACGGCATCGACTGCGACTTCGAACGCACCGGCGAGATCGACGTCGCCACCGAGACCTACCAGGCCTGGGAACTGCGCGACTGGCACCGGGAGCTGGAGGAGAAGGGGCTCGCCGACGACATCGAGTTCCTGGACGCCGACGCGGTGCGCGAGCAGGTGAACTCGCCGACCTTCGAGGCCGGCCTGTGGGACCGCAGGGGCGTGGCCATGCTGCACCCGGCGAAACTGGCGTGGGGCCTGAAGCAGGCATGCGTCAGGCTCGGGGTCCGGGTCTACGAGCACACGCCCGCGCTGACCTTGAAGCAGTACGGCGGCGGCATGGCCGTACGCACCCCCTACGGCGCGGTGCGCGCCCGCAGGGTGGCGCTCGGCACGAACATCTTCCCGAGCCTGCTGCGGCGCGTGCGGTCGTACACCGTCCCGGTCTACGACTACGCGCTGATGACCGAACCGCTCGAACCCGCCCAGCTTGCGGAGATCGGCTGGAAGAACCGGCAGGGGCTCGGGGACAGCGCCAACCAGTTCCACTACTTCCGGCTCTCCGCCGACAACCGCGTCCTGTGGGGCGGCTACGACGCGATCTACCCGTACGGCGGCCGGGTCCGCGCCGAGTACGACGACCGGCCCGAGACGTACGCCAAGCTCGCCGGCCACTTCTTCACCTGCTTCCCGCAGTTGGAGGGCGTCCGCTTCACCCACGCCTGGGGCGGCGCGATCGACACCTGCTCCCGCTTCTCGGCGTTCTTCGGCACCGCCCACCAGGGCCGCGTGGCCTACGCGGCCGGTTACACGGGCCTCGGCGTCGGCGCGACCCGCTTCGGCGCGGACGTCATGCTGGACCTGCTGGACGGAGAGCGCACCGAGCGGACCGAGCTGGAGATGGTCCGCAAGAAGCCGCTGCCGTTCCCGCCGGAACCCTTCGCCTGGACCGGGATCGCCCTCACCAAGTGGTCCCTGGCCCGCGCGGACGCCCACGGTGGCCGGCGGAACCTGTGGCTGCGGACGATGGACCGGCTCGGCCTGGGCTTCGACAGCTAGCCGAGGCCCGGACCGCGCTCCGACGGCCAGCGGCGGCCCGGACCGCGCGACGAAGGGCGGGAAACCCGCGTAATGCTCCGGCCGGACCTCCCTCTCTCCCCGTGACGCGACCGCGTCGGACGAGAGAGGGAGGTTCTTCGATGACTGGGCCGAAGACGGCGGTCGAATGGCTCGCATCCGTGGCACCGGACCCCGGGGCCTGCCGCTGGGAGTGGGAACGCAACCCCCTCGGGGTCACCCTGCTGCCCGCGGGCAAGGGGTGGGACGTCCTCATCCTGCCGGGCGACCTCGGCTACCCGACCCTCGACGTGCTCAGCCGCATGCTCGACCAGCCCGGCCCGGTGCTCGCCGACTTCGGCGACAGCCGGGTCGGGTTCCTCGTGCCGCCGGGCACCGCGGCCCGCTGGCTGGGCACCGGCATCCGTACCGCCGGGGCAGGCACCTGGATCGTCGTGCCGTATCCGGGCCGGGCGAGCCGGGGAGTGCGCTGGCTGGTGCCGCCGGACGGCTCGGGCACGCTGACCGACCCGGCACTGCTGGAACTGGCGATGCACGAGGCGGTGGTGGGGCCGGCCAGGGAGAGGAACGCGGACGGGTGACGCCCGGACACCTTGACAACGGGATTGGTCTGGACCAAATTGTGTGCGCTCCGCCCGCCAACTCCCCTTAATTCGGAGGCCCTTGTGGATCGCCCCAGACGTCCCGGCTCCGTCCTCACCGTGCTCACGGCCGCACTGCTGGCCGTGCCCGGTATCACCGCGCTCTCGTCGGCCGCCGACGCGGCCGACGTGGCCGACGTGGCCGACGTGGACACAGCCGTCAACGGCGGCTTCGAGTCCGGCCTCACCAACTGGACCTGCACGGCCGGCACGACCGTCGACTCGCCCGTGCACAGCGGGAAGGCCGCCCTCCAGGCGACCCCCGCGGGCGGCGACAACGCCCAGTGCAGCCAGACGGTGACCGTCCGGCCCGACGCGCAGTACACCCTGTCCGGTTACGTCCGCGGCTCCTACGTCTACCTCGGCGCGACCGGCACCGGCACCACCGACGTCTCCACCTGGACCCAGTCCGCCCCCGACTGGCAGAAGCTGAGCACCACCTTCCGCACGGGACCCAGCACCACCAAGGTCACGATCAACACGCACGGCTGGTACGGCACCGGCGCCTACAACGCCGACGACATCACCCTCGTCGGCCCCGGCGGCAGCGGCACCGGGCAGCCGCCCACCGCACCCACCGGCCTGCGGACCACCACCGTGACCTCGTCCTCCATCGGCCTGTCCTGGTCGGCGGCGACCGGCGCCACCGGCTACGCCGTCTACCGCGACGGCGCCCGGGTCCAGACCGTGACCGGCACGTCGGCGACCGTCTCCGGCCTCGCGGCCTCGACGGCGTACGGCTTCCAGGTCGCCGCGGTCAACGACGCCGGTGAGTCCGCGAAGTCCGCGGCAGTGACCGCCACGACCGGCGCGGGCACCGGCGGCGGCCCGGCCGACCTGCCCGCCCACGCCCTCGTCGGCTACCTCCACGCCAGCTTCGCCAACGGCGCCGGCTACACCCGCCTCGCGGACGTCCCCGACGGCTGGGACATCATCGACCTGGCCTTCGGCGAGCCCACCTCGGCCACCTCGGGCGACATCCGCTTCAACCGCTGCCCGGTCACCGAATGCCCGAACGTGGAGAGCGACGCCGACTTCAAGGCCGCGGTCAAGGCCAAGCAGGCGGCCGGCAAGAAGGTGCTGATCTCGATCGGCGGCCAGAACGGCCAGGTCACGCTGACCACGACGGCCGCCCGCGACGCCTTCGTCTCCTCCGTCTCGAAGATCATCGACACCTACGGCCTCGACGGACTCGACGTCGACTTCGAGGGCCACTCGCTGTCCCTGAACGCCGGCGACACCGACTTCAGGAACCCGACCACCCCCGTGATCGTCAACCTGATCTCGGCGCTGAAGACCCTGAAGGCCAAGTACGGCGCCAAGTTCGTCCTGACCATGGCCCCGGAGACCTTCTTCGTGCAGAACGGCTACCAGTTCTACGGCGCCGGCAAGTGGGGCGGCCAGGACCCGCGCTGCGGCGCCTACCTCCCGGTGATCCACGCCCTGCGCGACGACCTGACCCTGCTCCACGTCCAGGACTACAACTCGGGCCCCATCATGGGCCTCGACAACCAGTACCACTCCATGGGCGGCGCCGACTTCCACATCGCCATGACCGACATGCTCCTCACCGGCTTCCCGGTCGCCGGCGACGCGAACAACGTCTTCCCGCCGCTGCGCCCCGACCAGGTCGCCATCGGCATGCCGGCGTCGACGAACGCGGGCAACGGCCACGTCTCCCCGTCCGAGGTCACCAAGGCCCTGGACTGCCTCACGAAGAAGACGAACTGCGGCTCGTACGCGCCCCACGGGACCTGGCCCGCGCTGCGCGGTCTGATGACGTGGTCGGTGAACTGGGACCGCTACGCGAACTGGGAGTTCCAGAAGAACTTCGACGCCTACTTCGGCTGAATCACCAGGGCGAGGGCGGTCAGCAGCACCGTGCCCAGGCACCAGCCGGCCACCACGTCCAGCGGCCAGTGCCAGCCCCGGCGCACCAGGCCGTACGACACCCCGAGGACGAGCACCGCACAGCCGGCCACCAGCAGGCGGCGGGCGGCGGACGAGCGCAGCCGGGGCAGCAGGAGCAGGGTCGCGGAGCCGTACGCGACCACCGCCGTCACGGTGTGACCCGACGGGAAGTAGCCGGTCGCCGGGGGCACCACAGGGGTCCCCGGCCGGCCGGTGAAGTCCTTCAGCGGCACGACGAGTGCCGGGACCAGCGCCATCAGCGCGGCCGCGGCGAGCGGCGGGATCCACCACCGGTCCGCACCGGTGGCCCGGCCCCGCCGGGCCGCGTGCACGAGGGCCGCGGCGAGCGCGGGGAGGGCGACCTGGACGTTGCCGAGGTCGGCGAGGAGTTCGGAGAAGCGGTCCGGACGGATCAGGGCCCGGCTCAGCCGGGCGTCCGGTCCCAGCAGCGGGCCGTGCGCCACGACCTGCCAGGTGATCAGGACGAACAGGAGGGCCGCGACGGCCGCGACGACGGGCAACAGGGCGCGGCGGACTGAGGTCGACACGACGACCAGCTTGGCAGACGATCCCGAGAAGGAGGCCGGCCGCCCCGGAACAAGGGGGGGTCGTTCCGGGGCGGCCGGCCGGACCGGAACGTCGCGCGCCCCGGGGGGTTTGGGGCGGCGACCGTCCGATCGGTGAGGAGAACCCGGAGCCGTCAGGCGCCGGATCCGTGCGCGAGGGCACGACCAGGTCGAAGCTGGGGAAACCTCGGCCCGGCGCCGCCCACAGTCCCCTGTGGGCGGGGTGTATCTCTCATCGGGAGAGAACCTACGGCAGGCCGGGGCGGTTGGGCAGACGGAATCGGGTCCCGCCATCCACCCCGCACACCTTCTTCACACGGCCTGCCGCAGGCACCCGACAGACGTGCGAACGAGTCGCTCGGATGTGCGGCTCAGGGTGGCTCAGGCGCCCGCGAAAGCCTGCTCGATGATGTCGAGGCCCTCGCCCAGCAGGTCCTCGCCGATGACGAGCGGGGGCAGGAAGCGCAGCACGTTGCCGTAGGTGCCGCAGGTCAGGACCAGCAGACCCTCGGCGTGGCAGGCCTTGGCCAGCGCGGCGGTGGCCTCCGGGTTCGGCTCCTTGGTGGTGCGGTCCTTGACCAGCTCGACGGCGATCATCGCGCCACGGCCACGGACGTCGCCGATGATGTCGAACTTCTCGGCCATGGCGGTGAGGCGACCCTTCATGATCTCCTCGATGCGCTTGGCCTTGCCGTTGAGGTCCAGCTCCCGCATGGTCTCGATGGCGCCGAGCGCACCCGCGCAGGCGACGGGGTTACCGCCGTACGTACCACCCAGGCCGCCCGCGTGCGCGGCGTCCATGATCTCCGCGCGGCCGGTGACGGCGGCCAGCGGCAGACCGCCGGCGATGCCCTTGGCGGTGGTGATCAGGTCCGGGACGATGCCCTCGTCCTCGCACGCGAACCACTGGCCCGTACGGCAGAAACCGGACTGGATCTCGTCGGCGACGAACACGATGCCGTTGTCGTTGGCGAACTTCACGATCGCCGGCAGGAAGCCCTTGGCCGGCTCGATGAAGCCGCCCTCACCGAGCACCGGCTCGATGATGATCGCGGCGACGTTGTCCGGACCGACCTGCTTGGTGATCTGGTCGATGGCCTGCGCGGCGGCCTCCGGACCGGCGTTCTCCGCACCGGTCGGCCAGCGGTAGCCGTACGCCACCGGCACGCGGTACACCTCGGGCGCGAACGGCCCGAAGCCGTGCTTGTACGGCATGTTCTTCGCCGTCAGCGCCATGGTCAGGTTGGTCCGGCCGTGGTAACCGTGGTCGAACACGACCACGGCCTGCCGCTTGGTGTACGCGCGAGCGATCTTGACGGCGTTCTCGACGGCCTCGGCGCCGGAGTTGAACAGCGCCGACTTCTTGGCGTGGTCGCCCGGGGTCAGCTCGGCCAGCGCCTCGGCGACCTCCACGTAGCCCTCGTACGGGGTGACCATGAAACAGGTGTGGGTGAAGTCGGCGAGCTGGGCGGAGGCCCGGCGCACGACGGCCTCGGCGGACGCGCCGACGCTCGTCACCGCGATACCGGAACCGAAGTCGATGAGCCGGTTGCCGTCGACGTCCTCGATGATGCCGCCGCCCGCGCGGGTGGTGAACACGGGCAGCACGGAGCCCACGCCCTGCGCGACCGCGGCGGTACGGCGGGCCTGAAGCTCCTGCGACTTCGGGCCGGGAATGGCGGTGACGACGCGGCGCTCCTGCGGAAGTGCGGTCATGAGGGCTCCCTGATGATCTTGCGTACCGGGCGGTTCCGGGCGGTGCGTTTTCGGACGCATACCTTCTTTTCTCGCAGGCTAAGACCGCTCCCGCGGGGTGGGCATGCTCCATGTGGGCGTTGTCGGCGGGACCGGTTGTCCGCGGTGGACATAGCCCACCCGGGCGGGTACGGCTCCTTACGGCCACGTAAGCGGTGAACTCCCCAGGCCGGGGCGTAGATTGACTCGCTGATGGCGGACGGAACGGCTGGTCAGGGGGCAGGGCGGATGGACAGCGACGGCACACACGACACACGCGGCACCCACACCACACCGGTACCGCATCCGGCGGGCCCGCCGGAGGCCTACGGGGTGCCGGCCATGCCGTCGATGCCGCCCGGTGCGCCGCCCCGGCCGGACGGCTCGGCGTTCCTGACCTGGCTGAGGACCCCCCGCCCGGATGCGGCGCCCGGCGTCTGGCGCTTCGGGTACCGGCCCCGGCCCGAACAGGAGCCCGAACGGATCCCGTCCCGCCAACTGCTCAGCGGCGCGGTGATCGCCTTCCTGGTGGGCTGGCTGGTGTGGTCCCTGCTGTGGAACAACTACCTCGGCGGCTGGTGGGTGCTGCCGCTGGAGCTGTTCACCCCCGACTCCTGGCGCCAGGGCAACGACCGCGTCGGCAACGCGATCCTCTGGTACTCGTACTACACCGTCATCGCCCTCGCCATCCTGCTGGTCGTCGGCCGCCTCGGCCGCTGGGGTGAGGTCTGGCGCCGTTTCGGCCCGCCCGCCTGGAGCCCCGCCGCGCCCGAGGCCGCACAACCCTCCACCCCCGACCACGACCCCGCCGCATGGCCCCCGCTGCGGCAGGCCGGGGCGTACGAGGCTGCTGAGCGGCTGGCCGGTGAGGCGCGGGCCGGGCTGATGCGGGACGTGGACCACGCGCGGATCAGCAGGGCCTGGCAGGGTGTGCGGTCCGGCGGGCACGCCCTGGCCGCCTTCACCGGGGCCGTGCTCAAGGACGGCGCCGCCGCCTGCCCGCACCCGTCAGGCGAACGGGACCTGCCCGCCCGGCACGCCCGGCACGACCTGCTCACCGGCCAGGTCCGGCTCGGCACCACCGCCGACGACCCCCGCAACCCCTACCACTACCGCGGCGCCGGTCTGGCCCTCGGTCCCGATCTGCTCGGCACCTCGCTGCTCGCCGTCGGGCCGGCCGGATCGGGCAAGACCGGCGCCGTCGTGCGGCCGCTCGCCGAGTCCCTGTGCCTGCATGCCCTCGCCGGCCGGGCGGCGGTCGTGGTGGCCGGCGCGGCGGGCGCCGGGCTCGGTCCGGCCGAGGCCTACGACGTCGTCGTACGCGTCGGCCACCCCGACTCCGTCCACGACCTCGACCTCTACGGCGGCACCACCGATCCCGACGAGGCCGCCGCCATACTCGCCGAGGCCCTCGTCGGCGACCTCGCCGACCCGCACCCGGGCAGCGACACCCGCCGCTCCACCACCGTCCTCGCCCAGTTGCTCGGCCCCTTCCGGGCCGTCCACGACCGCTTCCCCTCCGTCCCGGAACTGCGACAGCTCCTCGACGGCGCACCCGGCCCGCTGGCCGCGCTGCGCAAGGCGCTGACCGATGCCGGGCACTCCTCGCTGCTGCGCGAACTGGACGCCCGGGAGCGGCAGATGGCCCACCCGGGCGATGTCGGCACGGTTCTCGCCGACCGGATCGCGCTGCTCGACCGGCCGGCTTTCGCCGCGTTCTTCGACACCTCCGGACAGAGCCGGCCCTTCTCGCTGCGGGCCCTCGATCACCCGGTCCGGGTCCGTATCGACCTGCCGCAGCGCGGCCACGCCGACGCCTCCCGGATCCTGGCCCGGCTGGTGCTCGCCCAGTTCACGGCCGCCGTGACGGTGCGCGAGGACCGCTCGCTCTTCGCCTGCCTGCTGCTCGACGACGCCACCGGTGTCGTCACCCCGGAGGCCGTGCGCGGCATCCAGCGGCTGCGCAGCGTCAACGCCGGGACAGTGCTCACGCTGCGCACCCTGGACGACGCGCCCCGGCCGCTGCGCGGCCCGCTGCTCGGTGCCACGGGCTGCCGGATGGCGCTGTCCGGGCTCACGCCCTGGGACGGGCAGGACTTCGCCGAGGTGTGGGGCAAGGAGTGGACCGAGACCCGGGACGTCACCGACCGGCAGATCATCGCCGAGACCCCGGCCGGCAAGGCCGTGCACATGCTGCGCCGGGTCATCACCGGTCAGGCGCCGACGGCGCGGGCCGTCACCGTTCGGCAGGTGGAGCGGGAGCGGTGGTCGGCTTCCGAGTTGGCTCATGGGGTGCCGGCGGGGCACGCGGTGCTGTCGTTGACCACCGTGCGGGGGGAGCACGCGCCGCCGTTGCTGGTGGATCTGCGGGGGTGAGTCCGGCGGGAGCCAGCGGGTGATCGTACGGTGAGGCAGAATCGGCGTAGGCCGTTCATACACCGTGGCCAAAAGATCACCCCCTCCCTCCACCGTGAAGGCGCCATGCCCCCGACTCTCGCCTCGCTCGTCCACCACTCCGCGCTGAAGCTGACCGTGCGCGCGGGCGAGGACCGTCTCGACGTGCCCGTCCGCTGGGCGCACGTCAGCGAGCTGGCCGACCCCGTGCCGTACATGGAGGGCGGCGAGCTGCTGCTGATCACCGCGCTGAAACTGGACGCCGAGAACCCGGAGGCCATGCGGCGGTATGTGCGGCGCCTCGCCGGCGCGGGCGTGGTCGGCCTGGGGTTCGCCGTGGGCGTCAACTACGAGCAGGTGCCCGAGCCGCTCGTCGACGCCTGCGCGCAGGAGGGGCTGCCGCTGCTGGAGGTGCCCCGCCGCACCCCTTTCCTCGCCATCAGCAAGGCGGTGTCCGCGGCGATCGCCGCCGACCAGTACCGCGCGGTCACGGCGGGCTTCGCCGCCCAGCGCGAGCTGACCCGGCAGGCGCTGAACGCCGGCCCCGAGGGCGTGCTCGGCGTGCTCGCCGGGCAGGTCGACGGCTGGGCCGCGCTGTACGACGCCTCGGGCTCCGTCGTCGCCGCCGCCCCGGACTGGGCCGGCCGGCGGGCCGCCCGGATCACCGCCGAGGTCGAGCGGCTGCGGGAGCGGCCCGCCCCCGCGTCGTCCGTCGTCGGCGGACCGGACCACGAGGACCGGGTGGAGCTGCACAGCCTCGGCACCGGCCGCCGCCCGCGGGCCGCGCTCGCCGTCGGCACGGCCGCGCCCCTCGGCACCGCCGAGCGGTACGCCGTCCACTCCGCCATCGCCCTGCTCACCCTCACCACCGAACGCTCCCGCTCCCTGTACGCGGCCGAGCAGCGCATCGGTACGGCGGTGCTGCGCATGCTGCTCGCCGGCGAGCCCGACCACGCGCGGGCCGTCGCCGGGGACCTGTACGGCGGGCTGCTCGACGCGCCGTTCCGGATGATCGTCGCCGAGTCCCCGGCCGGCGCGGCGGGCGAACCGCTGGGTGAACTCGCGGAGGCCGTGGAGTCCGCCGCGGCGCGGTCGGGGGGAGGCCGTGCTGGTCGTGCCCGAGGGGGAGCGGCTGGTGGTGCTGGCCGCCGACGAGGGTACGGCGGTGGCCGCGTGCGCCGCGTACGCGGCGGCGCGCGAGAGCGCGCGAGCCGTGCCCGAGCAGGGGCGTGCGCGTGCGGAGGAGAACGATCTGGTCGTCGGCCTGTCGGCGCCCGCCGGGCCGACCGCGGCGGCAGCGGCGTACAAGCAGGCCGGGCAGGCGCTGTCGGTGGCGCGGCGACGGGGGCGGGCGTTCGTGGAGCACGAGCAGTTGGCCGCCGGGTCCGTGCTGCCGCTGCTGGCCGACGACGCGGTGAAGGCGTTCGCCGACGGGCTGCTGCGGGCGTTGCGCGAGCACGACGCGACGGGGCGGGGCGATCTGGTGGCGTCGCTGCGGGCGTGGCTGTCCCGGCACGGGCAGTGGGACGCGGCCGCGGCCGACCTGGGCGTCCACCGGCACACGCTGCGGTACCGGATGCGCCGGGTCGAGGAGATCCTGGGGCGCAGCCTGGACGACCCGGACGTACGCATGGAGCTGTGGCTGGCCCTGAAGACGACGTCGACCGAGTGACCACCCCCGGGGCAGGCAGCCAGCTCTCCCGGGACACATCCCGACCCACCACGGCGGCCCGCCTCAGCCGGACCGGCGCATGCGGACATCCCGGCCCGCCACGGCGCTCCACCCCGGCGGGCCCGGCGCGCGCGGGCATCCCGGCCCGCCACGTGCGGCTCACCCCGCCAAACCGGCGCACCCCCCGCCCCGAGTGGTACGACACGGACAAGCGACCGTCCGGCGTCCCCGTCCTACCGTGGAGCACGCAAGCCAAGTACACCCCACAACGCGGAAGGGCCGGGACTCGTACATGACTTCCACCCATGCCTTCTGGCTCGCCGGCCGCCAGGTCACCGGCGAGGACAGCTTCGACGTCACCTCCCCGTGGGACGGCCGGCTCGTCGGGAAGGTCGGCGTGCCGACCGACGCCCAGGTCGAGGAGGCCGTGGCCGCCGCGTACGCCGTGCGGGACGAGTTCGCCGCCACCCCGGCGCACGTGCGCGCCGCCGCCCTCGACCACGTCAGCAAGCGGCTGGCCGAGCGCACCGAGGAGATCGCCGAGCTGATCTCCGCCGAGAACGGCAAGCCGATCAAGTGGGCCCGGGGCGAGGTCGGCCGTGCCGTCTCCGTGTTCCGGTTCGCCGCCGAGGAGGCCCGCCGGTTCAACGGCGGCGAGGCCCAGCGGCTCGACACCGACGCCGGCGGCCAGGGCCGGCTGGCGCTGACCCGCCGCTTCCCGAAGGGCGTCGTGCTCGGCATCGCGCCGTTCAACTTCCCGCTGAACCTGTGCGCCCACAAGGTCGCCCCGGCGATCGCCGCCGGCGCGCCGATCATCCTGAAGCCGGCCCCGGCCACGCCCCTCTCCGGTCTGATCCTGGGTGACCTGCTGGCCGAGACGGACCTGCCGGCCGGTTCCTGGTCGATCCTCCCGGTCGCCAACGACCGCATGCCCGCCCTCGTCCAGGACGAGCGCCTGCCGGTGATCTCCTTCACCGGGTCCGAGAAGGTCGGCTACGCGATCATGGACTCGGTGCCGCGCAAGCACTGCACGCTCGAACTCGGCGGCAACGGGGCGGCGGTCGTCCTCGGTGACTACGCCTCCGACGCCGATCTGGACTGGGCCGCGACCCGCATCGCGACCTTCTCCAACTACCAGGGCGGCCAGTCCTGCATCTCCGTGCAGCGGGTGATCGCCGACGCGTCCGTGTACGACCGGCTGCTGCCGCGCATCGTCGCCGCCGTCGAGGCCCAGGTCACCGGTGACCCCACCGACGACAGGACGGACGTCGGCCCGCTGGTCAGCGAGGACGCCGCCAAGCGCGTGGAGTCGTGGGTCGACGAGGCCGTCTCGGCGGGGGCGCAGCTCCTCACCGGCGGCAAGCGCGACGGCGCCTCCTACGCGCCGACCGTCCTCACCGACGTACCGGCCGACACCACGATCGCCTGCGAGGAGGTCTTCGGGCCCGTCCTCACCGTGCGGAAGGTGGACGGCGAGGCCGAGGCGTTCGACGCGGTCAACGACTCCAAGTACGGCCTCCAGGCGGGCGTGTTCACCCACGACCTCCAGGTCGCCTTCCGTGCCCACCGCGCCCTGGAGGTCGGCGGTGTGGTGATCGGCGACGTCCCGTCCTACCGCGCCGACCAGATGCCGTACGGCGGCGCCAAGCAGTCCGGCGTGGGCCGCGAGGGCGTCCGGTTCGCGATGGAGGACTACACCTACGAGCGCGTGCTGGTTCTCACCGGTCTCGCGCTCTGACCTGCCACGGACAGGTCGGAACAGGAACGGCCGCAGCCCACTGTGCGGGGGTTGCGGCCGTTCGTGCGTCCGCCGGTCCGGAAGGGGCCCGGCACCGGTTTCCCGCGGTGCCGGGCCCTTTCCCCGCGCCGGTTCCCCACGGACCCTCAGCCGGGGAAACCGACGTGCGCGAGCCGCAGGGGGCCGCGCAGCGTGAGGCGGACGTCGTGGACGCCCGCGGTGACGAGTCCGGTGGTGCGGGTGGTGTAGGCGTACGGGCCGGCGGTGGGGGTGTCCAGGGTGAGGGCGGCCAGCACCGGGCCGCCGTCCAGGGACACCTCCAGGGTCCCCTCGCCCGCCAGGTGTGCGGTCACCTCGGTCACCCCGGGGCCGAAGTCGCAGGCGCGGTAGACGAGTTCAGCGGTCCGGTCGTGGGCCGGGGTCACCGCGTCGCCCGCCGTTCTCGTCCAGTCCACGATCGCGATGCCGGACTGCTCGTCGAAGTCGACGGCCGGAAGGCCCCGTTCCAGCAGCGGTCGCGGGGTGGCGGGCCGGCCCCCGGGGCGGACGGTCGTGCGCAGCCGTACGTCCTCGCTGGACGCCCCGACCAGCAGCTCGTACGGGCCGTCCTCCAGTCGCCGGACGCCGTGCGCCACGTCCCAGAACTCCAGCGCGGACAGCGGGACCTCGAACGTGACCTCGGCCGTCTCGCCGGGGGCGAGCGTGAGCCGGCGGTGGTCCAGCAGTTCGCGGCGCGGGCGGGGCACCGAGGGGTCCACGGCCCGGCCGTAGAGCTGGACCACCTCGTCCGCCGGCCGGCCCCCGGTGTTGCCGACCGTGCAGCTCACGAGGACGGAGCCGGCCCGGACGCGGGCCGTCAGGCCGGCGTACGCGAAGGACGCGTACGACAGGCCGTGGCCGAACGGGAAGAGCGGGCTGCCGTCGAAGTAGAGGTAGGTCTGCCGGCCGCCGATCACGTCGTAGTCGAGGAGGCCGGGCAGATCGGCGTCGTCGGCGTACCAGGTCTGGGGGAGGCGGCCGGCCGGGGAGACGTCGCCGGCCAGCACCCGGGCCAGCGCGGTGCCCGCCGCCTGCCCGCCGTGCGCCGTCCACAGCGCGGCCGGGAGTGAGGCCGCGTCCACCGCGTACGGGTACGCCGACACGAGCGCCAGCACGGTGCGCGGGTTGGCCGCCCGGGCCGCGCGCAGCAGCCGCTGCTGGTGCTCCGGCAGCAGCAGCGTCGTACGGTCCTCGGTCTCGCGGCCGTTGATGTGCGGGTCGTTGCCCGCCACCACCACGACGACGTCGGCCTCGCCCGCCACCCGGGCCACCGCGTCCTCGCCCCGTTCGACCGTGACCACCTCGAACACGTCACCCGTGTCGGCAACCCGCAGGCCGTCGGCGGCGACACGGAGATGACGACCCGTGCCCAGGTGCTTGAGGAGGTGACCGTCGTGGTGCGGTTCCAGGCGGAACGTCTCCTGGACGACCCAGCCGCCGGGCTGGTCGGCGGAGGCCCGGACGTAGCCGTCCTCGGCGACCGAGAGGTAGCGGCCGTCGGGGGCGCGCAGGGTCAGCACTCCCTCGCCCCAGTCGGCCAGCGCGAACTCGGTGCCGGTGGCGTCGGTGGTGACCGGCGGCAGGTCGGTGCGCCCGGACAGCAGCGCGGGGTCCAGGGCGCCCTCGGCGCCGCGCGTCTCGTCGGGGGCGTCGGCCACGGGCACGGCGAGGAACGCGCCGGCCGCCGTCCGCAGCCGGACCCGGTCCACGCCCTCCGCGAACCGCACCCGCTCCGCGCCGAACCGCTCGTAAAGGCCTTCCAGCGGGGTGGAGCGGTGCAGGAGGCTGCCGCTGTACCAGTCCAGCTTGCACTCGTCGGCGAGCAGGCCGACGACCGCGAGACGGGTGTCCGGGGCGAGCGGCAGCAGGTCGCCGTCGTTCTTCAGCAGTACGATCGCCTGCTCGGCGGCCTCCTGCGCGAGCGCCCGGTGCGCGGGGGTGTCGAACGCGCCGGTGCCCGCGTGCGGGTCGTGCCGCGGGTCGAACTCGCCGAGCCGGAAACGGACGGACAGTTGGCGGCGCACGGCGGTGTCGATGTCCGCCTCCGTCAACAGGCCCCGGGTGAGGGCCCCTCGGACCCGGGCGGTGATCAGCGTGCCGTCCGTGCCGTGGTCGGTGAAGCTGTCCACGCCGGCCAGCAGGGCCGCCGCGGTGGCCGCCTCGTGGGTGTCGAAGTAGTGCTCCGCGTCGACCAGGTTGGAGGGCGCGCCCGCGTCCGAGCAGACCAGCAGCTCCTCGTCGGTCCAGGTGCGCAGGTGCTCGCGCAGGTAGGGGGAGACGTGGTTGGGGCGGCCGTTGACCAGGTTGTAGGCCGGCATCACCCCGGCCACCGCGCCCGCCTCGACCGTGTCCCGGAAGGCGCGCAGGTCGTACTCGTGCAGCACGCGCGGAGGCACGGAGGACGACGAAGTGGCGCGGTCCTGCTCGTTGTTGTGGGCCAGCCAGTGCTTCAGTACGGGGGCGGTACGCCAGTACCGGGGGTGGTCGCCCCGCAGACCGTGGGTGTACGCCGTGGCGATGGCCGATGTCAGCTTCGGGTCCTCCGCGTAGCCCTCCTCGTTACGCCCCCACAGCGGGTGGCGCAGCAGGTTGACCGTCGGGGCCCAGACGTTGAGGCCGACCCGCTCGTCGCGGGCGCGCATCGCGCGGATCTCCCTGGACACCGCCTCGCCGATCCGTCGTACGAGGTCCGGGTTCCAGGTCGCGCCGAGGCCGACGGCCTGCGGGAACACCGTCGCCGGGCCCATCCAGGCCACGCCGTGCAGCGCCTCCTGGCCGGTCCGCCAGGCGGCGATGCCCAGACGCTCCACGGCGGGCGTGAACTGGTGCAGGAAGGAGATCTTCTCCTCACGGGTGAGCCGGGCCAGCAGGTCCTCGACGCGCTTCGCGAACGGCAGAAGCGGATCGCGGAAGGGCGGGGTGGACGGCGAGTCGACGGTCACGAGTGGTTCCCCTTGCGAATGGAGCGGCACGACGCTTTCGAAGCGCTTCGATGCTCAGCCGGACGCGGCCGGGTGTCAAGGTGCCGGGGCGAAACATCACCGACTTCTCCTTGCTGCCACAGGCGTAACCGACTTCCCTGGCGGTCACCGGAGATCACAGGAATCTTGGTGACGGCCCTTGTGTGCCCCCAGGCGTTCACTTAACCTCGCAGCAACATCGAAGCGCTTCGACTGCCGAGTCCGCACCGGAGAACGCTTCCGCTCAGCCAGATCCACTCGAGACACCGCAGCCGACGGCCACCGCCGGGTGTCCTGGTGCGCCACGAAGGGTTGACGCAATGACGCCGAACGCCGCCTCCTCCGCTCCCAGCAGGAGAACCTTCCTCGCCTCCACCGCGGTCGCCGCCGCGGCGGTGACCGGGGGGATGCCGCTGCTCACCGCCTGCGGAAGCGCGGACAGCGGTGCGCGGGGAGGCACCTCGGCCGGCAAGAACGCCAGGAAACTGCTCCCGGCGTACGTGGCCGGAAACGTGGTGGCGCCGGACATCCCCGCCAAGAACGGCTCGGCCGCCGGGTTCACCCACCGGCTCGACCTCGCCGGCCTGAAGACGTCCGTGCCCAGGAAGCTCGGCAAGGGCAACAAGGTCACCGTCATGTCGCCGTTCTGGGGCTCCCCGCCCAAGCAGGACAACGCCTACTACAGGGCGATGAACGACCTCGTCGGCGTCGACGTCCGGTGGCAGAACCAGGACGGCAACACCTACGAGCAGAAGCTCGGCGCGGTCCTCGCCTCCAGCGACGTCCCCGACGTGGTGGTCATCCCCGGCTGGAACATGAACGGCAAGATCCCCAGCGCCGTCATCTCCAAGTTCGCCGACCTCGGCCCCTACCTCTCCGGCGACGCCGTCAAGGACTACCCGAACCTGGCCGCGATCCCCACGGACGCCTGGCAGCGCTCCATCTTCGGCGGCAAGCTGCGCGGCCTGCCCCAGCCCGCCCCGTACGTCACCGGCATCGTGCCCCTGTACCGCAAGGACGTCTTCGACAAGGAGGGCTACCGGGTGCCGCGCTCGGCGGACGAGTTCATGGCCCTCGCCAAGGACATCACCAATGCCAAGGCCAAGCGGTGGGCCTGTCTCGACATGAAGTGGACCGCCTTCCAGATGTTCGGCGTGTTTTCCGGCAGCGAGAAGCCGCTCGGCTGGAACCTGACCGACGGCAAGCTCGTCAACCGCATCGAGACCGACGAGTACCTCGAGACACTGGAATGGACCCGCAAGCTCTTCGCCGCCGGCGTCGTGCATCCCGACGCCGAGCTCGGCAAGAGCCAGGCCACCGACCCCGGCCCCAAGTTCGCGGCGGGCGAGTTCCTCATCTACGCCAACAACATCTCGCAGTGGTGGAGCCGTACCGCCGAACAGGCCACCCACAACCCCGAGTTCAAGATCTGGGGCATGGACGTCTTCGGCCACGACGGCGGTGACCCGCACCTGTGGGCAGAACAGCCCGCCGGGATCTTCGCCTTCGTCAACAAGAAGGCCTCCGAAGCGGTGATCCGGGACGTGCTCGCCGTCGCCGACGCCACCGCCGCGCCGTACGGCACCAAGGAGTACATGCTCACCAACTACGGCGTCGAGGGCACCCACTACACCGTCAAGAAGGGTGTGCCCACCAAGACCGACCAGGGCAACATCGACGTGCTCAACGCCTACGTCATGATCGCGAGTCCCGCCCCGACCATCGCCCACCCCGACTTCCCCGAGGTCGCCAAGGGCCAGGTCGAGTGGCAGCAGCGGATGGGCGCCTTCACCACCAAGTCCTCCTTCTACGGCATGCAGATCACCGAGCCCAGCCGCTACACCAACCTCGGCAACGACTTCGAGCAGTTGGAGGACGACGTCGTGCGCGGGCGCAAGAAGATCGGCGACATGCAGCAGGCCGTCTCCGACTGGAGGAGCAGGGGCGGCGACAAGCTGCGCGACTGGTACAAGAAGATCCTCGACGAGAACGGCCCGGCGGCCGGCTGACCCGAGGCACGAGGCAAGGAGAAGTCCGTGTCCCACAGCACGGTGCCTCGGAGCAGGGCCGAGGCCGACATGACTGCGACCCCGGCGGCGTCCGGCGACGCCACCGGTTCCCGTGACAGACGACGCGCGGCGAGGCCGAGCCTGCGCCTGAGATTCGGACGCGACCGCGTCCTGCTCCTGATGACGCTCCCGGCCGTCGTCCTGCTCCTGCTCTTCAACTACCTGCCGATCCTCGGCAACATCGTCGCCTTCGAGGACTACGACCCCTACGTCAGCGACAACGGCGTCGTCTCCATCCTGCACAGCCCCTGGGTCGGCCTGGCCAACTTCCAGCAGATCTTCCAGGACTCCGCGTTCTGGAACGCGATGTGGAACACGCTGGTGCTCTTCGTCCTCCAGCTAGTCCTCTACTTCCCGGTCCCGATCCTCCTCGCGCTGCTCATCAACAGCGTCGTCCGGCCCCGGGTGCGGGCCGTCGCGCAGGCCGTCCTCTACCTGCCGCACTTCTTCTCCTGGGTGCTGGTCGTCGCCGTGTTCCAGCAACTCCTGGGCGGCGCCGGGCTGTTCTCCCAACTGATGCGGCAGCACGGCTTCGACGGCCTCGACATCATGACCGACCCCGACACCTTCAAGTTCCTCGTCACCGCGCAGAGCGTGTGGAAGGACGCCGGCTGGGGGATCATCGTCTTCCTCGCCGCACTGGCCTCCGTCAGCCCCGATCTGTACGAGGCCGCCGCGATGGACGGCGCCGGCCGCCGGCGCCGCATGTGGCACGTCACGCTGCCCGCGCTGCGCCCGGTGATCGCGCTGCTGCTGGTGCTGCGCGTGGGTGACGCGCTGACCGTCGGCTTCGAGCAGATCCTGCTCCAGCGCGACGCGGTCGGACCGGGCGCCTCCGAGGTCCTGGACACCTTCGTGTGGTGGAACGGCGTCCGCAACCAGGACTTCGGCTACGCGGCCGCCGCCGGTCTCGTCAAGGGCGTGGTCAGCATCGGCCTGGTCCTCGCCGCCAACAAGGTGGCCCATCTCATGGGCGAGCAGGGGGTGTACCGGAAGTGACAGCCGTCCTCGGCCGACCGGCGGACCCGGCGGCGGACCCGGTGGTGGACCGGCCGCGCCGGTGGGCCGCCCCGCCCCGCCCGGCGTGGGAGGAGAAGCCGGGCGGGGCGGGCCTCGCGGGCAAGAGCCTCGTGCTCACGCTCGCCTGCCTGGGCGTCCTCTTCCCGCTGTGGATCGTCCTCGTCACCAGCCTGTCCTCGCGGAAGACCATCGACGAGGCCGGCGGCCTGGTCATGGTCCCCAAGGGCATCACCTTCGTCGCCTACCGGGAACTGCTCAGCGGCGGCCAGGTCACCCGGGCCGCGCTCGTCAGCATCGTCGTCACGCTGGTCGGCACGGTCTTCTCGATGACCGTGTCCGTGCTGTGCGCCTACGGCCTCTCGCGCAGCGGGTCGCTGGGGCACCGGTGGATCCTGATGGTGCTGATGGCCACCATGTTCTTCAGCGCCGGGCTCATCCCGACGTACCTGCTGGTGCAGTCCCTCGGGCTGACCGACACCTACCTCGCGCTGATCCTTCCCAGCGCGGTCAGCGTCTTCAACATCCTCGTCCTGCGGGGCTTCTTCATGGGCATCTCGCCCGAACTGACCGACAGCGCGCGCATCGACGGGGCGGGGGACATCCGCATCCTGTGGCAGATCGTGATGCCGCTCTCCCGGGCCGTCCTCGCGGTGATCACGCTGTTCTACGCGGTCGGGTACTGGAGCGCCTGGTTCAACGCGTCGCTTTACCTCAACGAGCAGGACATGATGCCGCTCCAGAACGTCATGATCCAGCTCGTGCAGAAACAGGAGGCCCCCGTGGGCCTCGGGCAGGCCATCAAGACGGGTGAACTGTCCGGGCTGGCCGTGCAGATGGCGGTCATGGTGATGGCCCTGCTGCCGGTCGCCGTGCTGTCGCCGTTCGTCCAGAAGCACTTCCGCAAGGGGATGCTGACGGGAGCGGTGAAGGGCTGACCGACCCCGTGGAAGCCGGGGGAGAGACCCACCCCCGGCCCCGGACCACCCACCCCCACCCGCGTCCAGTGAGGTACCCCATGCCCGATCCCAGCCGCAGAACCGTACTCGCCGTAAGCGCCGCCGCCGCGCTCGCCGGTCTGCCCACGCAGGCGCACGCGGCCGGGGCGCGGCGCCCGGCGTACCGCTGGCGCACGGCGGTGATCGGCGGCACCGGATTCGTCACCGGCATCCTCTTCCACCCCGCCGTCCCCGGCCTCGCCTACGCCCGCACGGACATCGGCGGTGCCTACCGCTGGGACCGGGACACCGACCGCTGGACCCCCGCTCACCGACCACCTCGGCTGGGACGACTGGAACCTCCTCGGGGTGGAGGCCCTGGCCGTCGACCCCGCCCACCCGGACCGGCTGTACCTCGCCCTCGGCACGTACGCCCAGCCCTGGGCCGGCGACGGCGCGTTCCTGCGCTCCGAGGACCGCGGCGCCACCTGGCACCGCACCGCCCTCCCCGCGCGGCTCGGCGCCAACGAGGACGGCCGCGGCACCGGCGAGCGGCTCCTCGTCGACCCCCGCGACAGCGACACCCTCTGGCTCGGCACCCGCCACGACGGGCTGCTCAGGTCGATCGACCGGGGCGCCACCTGGTCGAGGGCGACGGGCTTCCCTGCCACCCCGACCGGTACCGGCCAGGGCGTCACCCTTCTCGTCGCCGCCGGCCGCACCGTCCACGCCGGCTGGGGCGACGCCGACGGCACCCCCGCGCGGCCCAACCTGTACCGCACCACCGACGGCACCACCTGGGAACCCGTCCCCGGGCAGCCGGCCGGCACCTCCGCCAGGGTCCCGGTCCGTGCCGCCCACGACCACCACACCCGCGAGCTGTACGTCACGTACGCCGACGCCCCGGGCCCCAACGGCCAGTCCACCGGCAGCGTGCACAAGCTGGACACCGTCACCGGCGCCTGGACCGACGTCACCCCGGCCGTCCCGGGCGGCACCGACACCTTCGGGTACGGCGGGGTCGCCGTCGCCACCCGCCGCCCCGGCACGGTGGTCGTCTCCACCAACAACCGCTGGGCCGCCGTCGACACCCTGTACCGGACCACGGACGGGGGCCGTAGCTGGGTCTCCCTGAAGGACACCGCCGTCCTCGACGTCTCCGAGACCCCCTACCTCCGCTGGGGCCAGGACGAGCCCAAGTTCGGCTGGTGGATCCAGGCCGTCGCCGTCGACCCGTACGACCCGCGGCACGTCCTGTACGGCACCGGCGCCACGGTCTACGGCACGCGCGACCTCGTCCACTGGGCGCCCCGCGTCCGCGGCCTGGAGGAGACCTCCGTACGGCGGCTGATCTCGCCGCCCACCGGAGCGGCCCACCTGATCAGCGGGAACGGGGACATCGGCGTGCTGTACCACGACCGGCTCACCGCCTCCCCGGCGCGCGGCATGGCCACGAACCCCGTCTTCGGCACGGCGACCGGACTCGCGCTGGCCGCGGCGAAACCGTCGTACGTCGTGCGGACCGGGTGGGGCGACCACGGCAACGGCGCCTTCTCCGAGGACGGCGGACGCACCTGGGCCCCCTTCCCGGCCCAGCCCGCCCACGCCGGCGACGGCCCCGGACCGGTCGCCGTCAGCGCCGACGGCGGCGTGCTGCTGTGGGCCCTCACGAACGGGCCCGCCCACCGGTCGGCCGACGGCGGTGCCGGCTGGGAGGAGGTGCCCTCCTTCCCGCAGGGCGCCACCCCGGTGGCCGACCCGGCCGACCCGGCCGTCCTCTACGCCTACGACACCGGCACGGGCACGCTGTACGCCGGCACCGACCACGGCCGTACGTTCACCGCCCGCGCCACCGGACTGCCCGCCGGCGACAGTCAGTTCCAGCTCGCCGTAGCACCCGGGCGCACCGGAGACCTGTGGCTGAGCGCCAAGGAGCACGGGCTGTTCCGGTCCACCGACGGCGGGGTCGGCTTCACCGCGGTCGGTGGCGTCCGGGCCGCCTACACCCTCGGCTTCGGCAAGGCCGCGCCCGGCGCCTGCTACCCGGCGCTCTACCTGGTCGGCGCCACGGACTCCGGCCCCGCCGTCCTGCGCTCCGACGACCGGGCCAGGACCTGGACGCGTATCAGCGACGACGCGCACCGATGGGGCTGGACCGGGCAGGCGATCACCGGCGACCCGCGCATCCACGGCCGTGTCTACCTCGCCACCAACGGGCGGGGCATCCAGTACGGAGAACGCATATGAAACCGGCCCTCGCCGACGCCACCCGGGGCCGCATCCTCTTCGGCGGCGACTACAACCCCGAGCAGTGGCCCGAGGAGACCTGGCAGGACGACGTCCGGCTGATGAAGCAGGCCCGGGGGGTCAACTCCGTCACCCTCGGCGTCTTCTCCTGGTCCCGACTCGAACCCGAGCCGGGAGCACGCGAGTTCGGCTGGCTGGACCGGCTCATGGACCTCCTGCACGACAACGGCATCGGCGTCGTCCTCGCCACGCCCACGTCCTCCCCGCCGCCCTGGATGGGCCGGCTGCACCCCGACACCCTGCCCCGGGACGCCGACGGCCACATCGAGTGGTGGGGCGGCCGGCAGCACTTCTCGCACTCCAGCGCCACCTACCGCCGGTACGCCGCCGCCATCACCGAGGACCTCGCCGCCCGCTACGGCACCCACCCGGCCCTCACCATGTGGCACATCAACAACGAGTACTGCACCGCCGATCACGGCGACGAGGCCGCCGCCGCCTTCCGCCGCTGGCTACGGCAGCGCTACACCACCCTGGACGCGCTCAACTCCGCCTGGGGAACCGCCTTCTGGAGCCAGGGCTACGACACCTGGGACGGCATCCTGCCCCCACGCCGCGCCCACCACTACCTGAAGAACCCCGGCCAGGTGCTGGACTTCCGCCGCTTCACCTCCGACATGCTCCTGGAGTGCTACACCGCCGAACGGGACATCGTCCGCCGGCACACCCCGCACCTCCCCGTGACCACCAACTTCATGCCGCTGTGGATCGGGCAGGACGCCTGGCGCTGGGCCCGGGAGGAGGACGTCGTCTCCGTCGACCTCTACCCCGACCCGCGCGATCCGCTGGGCGCGCAGCACGGGGCGCTCGTGCAGGACCTCACCCGTTCGCAGGCGCGCGGGCCGTGGATGCTCATGGAACAGGCGGCCGGACCGGTCAACTGGCGAGGTGTGAACCACCCCAAGCCGCGCGGTCTCAACCGCCTGTGGTCGTTCCAGGCCGTCGCCCGCGGCGCCGACGCCGTCTGCTACTTCCAGTGGCGCCAGTCCCGGCAGGGCGCCGAGAAGTTCCACTCCGGGATGGTCGGCCACGCGGGGGAGCAGGGCCGCGCCTACCAGGAGGTCCGGCAGCTCGGGGCCGAACTGGAGCGGATCTCAGGGGACGTGAGCGGCGGCCGGATCGACGCGGACGTCGTCGTCCTGCACGACTGGCACTCCTGGTGGGCCGGCGCGCACGAGGGGCGGCTGTCGACGCTCGTGGACCTCCCGGAGGTGCTCACCGCATGGCACCGGGCCCTGTGGGAGGCCCATCTGACCACCGACTTCGCCCACCCGGAGCACGACCTGTCCGGCTACCGGCTCGTCGTCGTCCCGCAGTTGTACCTCCTCACCGACGCCGCCGTCGCCAACCTCCTCGCGTACGTCCGCGGCGGCTCCACCCTCGTCTGCGGTTTCCTCACCGGCGTCGCCGACGAGGACGACCGGGTCAGGACCGGCGGCATGGACGCCCGGCTGCGCGAGCTGTTCGGCATCCGCACCCTGCACGAGTGGTGGCCGCTGGAGGCGGGGGAGACCGTGGCGTGCGAGGGCTTCCGCGGCACGCTGTGGTCGGAGGAGATCGAACCGGAGCCGGGGGCCGCCGAGACCGTGCCGTACCGGGGCGGCGAACTCGACGGGCTGCCCGCCGTGCTGCGCCGGGGCCGCGCCTGGTACGTCTCCACCCTCCCCGAGCCGGACGCGCTGCGCACCCTGCTGTCCGGCATCGCCGCGGGCGCGGGGGTGCGGCCGGTGCTCGACGGGCTCCCGGCGGGGGTGGAGGCGGTGCGCCGCGGGGAGCTGCTGTTCCTGCTCAACCACGGGCGGGAGCAGATCACCGTCCAGGTGCCCGGCACGCATCACGACCTGCTCGGCGGTACGGACGTCACGGACGAGGTCACCCTCGGCCGCCACGGGGTGGCGGTGCTGCGGTCATGAGCCGCACCCCGGTCCACGGCACCTGGGAACCGGCCGCGGCCGCCCGCTGGGAGGACGCCTTCCTGAGCGGGAACGGCCACCACGGCGCCCTCGTGTCCGGTGACCCGAACGACGAGCGGGTCGTCGTCACCCATCACACCCTGGTGCGGCCCAACGGCGCCGAGCACGCCCGGCCACCCCGGCTCGCCGCGGAACTGCCCGCCGTCCAGGACCGGTTGCTCGCCGGCGACCTCACCGCCGCCGACAGCTTCACCGACGGCCGGCCGTTGCAGTGGGTGCAGCCCTTCCATCCGGCCTTCCGGATCCGGCTGCGCAGACCGGCGGGCGCCGGGCCCGACGGCCACCACCGTGCCGTCGACTTCACCACCGGCGAGGTCACCGCGGTCCGCGCCGGCACCGGCAGCCGCGTCTTCGTCTCCCGCGCCGACGACGTCATCGTGCACGAGGTCACCGCCGGCGATCTCGATGTCTGCCTGGACCACCGGCTGCCGGGCGCCCCCACCGGACTGCGGGTCGGCCAGGGCACCCTGCTCACCCCCGAGGGCGCCCTGCTCAGCCTGCGCGCCCGCTACCCGGACAGCGACCGCGCCTACACCGGCGTGACCCTCGTCGCCGCCGTCGGCGGCCGTACCGAACTCGTCCCACAGGGCGTCCGCGTCACCGGCGCCCGCTCGGTGCTGCTGCTCACCCGGGTGCGCCGGCACAGCGGCGAGGCGGACGTCGTCGCAGAGGCCCGGCAGCTCCAGGACCTGCTCGACGGCACCGAGCGGTCGTACGACAGCCTGCTCGGCCGCCATCTGGCCCGGCACCGCGCCGCCTACCTGCGGGTGACCCTCGACCTCGGCGCCGATCCGGCCGAGCGCGCCCTGCCCGGCTCCGAACTGCTGCGGCGCCCGCACAGCCCGGCCCTGCTGGAACGGCTCTTCGCCGCCGGCCGCTACCACCTGCTCTCCAGCAGCGGCCTGCTCCCGCCCCGGCTCACCGGACTGTGGACCGGCGACTGGGATACCGCCTGGTCGGGGGCGTTCACCACGAACGCCAACCTCAACCTCCAGACCGCCGCCGCACCCGCCGCCGCCCTGCCCGAGGTCACCGAATCCCTGGCCGCCCTCATCGAGCGGCAGTTGCCGGACTGGCGGGCCAACGCGCGCGCCGTCTTCGGCGCCCGGGGCGCGGTCGCGCCCTCGCACACCGACGGCGAGTCCGGGCTGACGTACCACTTCAGCCGCGACCACCCGCTGCATCTGTGGACCGCCGGCGCGGACTGGCTGCTCAAACCGCTGGTCGACCACGACGAGATCCGCGGCGCCCAGGACCCGCGCACCGCCGCCGCCCTCGCCGAGGCGGCCGTCTTCTACGAGGACTTCCTCACCCGCACCGACGCCGACGGCCACCTCGTCGTCGTACCCTCCTACTCGCCCGAGAACCGCCCCGCGAACGGCGGCCCGGCCGCGGTCAACGCGGCCATGGACCTCTCCGCCGCCCGGCACACCCTGCGCACCGCCGCCCGGTACCACCCCGAACGCGCCGCCGCCTGGTCGGCCCTGGCGGACCGGCTGCCCCCGCACCGGATCAACGCCGACGGCGCCCTCGCCGAATGGGCCTGGCCGGGACTCGACGACAACTACGACCACCGTCACCTCAGCCACCTGTACGGCGTCTGGCCGCTGGAGGAGATCAACCCGTACGACACCCCGCGCCTGGCCGCCGCAGCCCGCCGGGCGCTCGCCCTGCGCGGTGCCGAGAACGACTCCGCCCACGGCCACCTGCACCACGCCCTGGTCGCCGCCCGGCTAGGGGACACCGCCCGGGCCGCCGGCGCCCTGCGCCGGGTCCTGGCCGGCGACTTCTTCCACGCCTCCCTGATGAGCGCCCACTACCCGCACCGCGACGTCTACAACGCGGACGCCGCGCACACCCTGCCCGGCGTGCTGATCGAGATGCTCGTCCAGTCCACCCCCCACCGGCTGGTCCTGCTGCCGGCCGTACCGGACGCCTGCCCCAGCGGTGAACTGCGCGGCATACGCACCCGGTTCGGCGCGGAACTCGACCTCGGCTGGAGCCCGGACGGTGTCCGCGCCGTCCTGCGGCCCCACCGCACCCACCGCATCGAACTGCGGACTTCCTCCGGCGCCGAGCCGCTCGACCTGGTCGCCGGAGAAGAACGCGTCCTCACCCTGAGGGCGCGGCAACCAGCACCACCTCCCCCACCTCCCCCACCCATGGAAGGGACACCATGGCAACAAGCACACGGACCAGGGTCGTCAAGGCCCTGATCGCCCCCGCCCTCGCCCTCGGCGCCACCGTCGGCCTCGCCTCGGCACCCGCCTCCGCCGCCGTCTGGAACTCCTGCGACCAGTGGGGCAGCACCACCCTGAACGGCTACACCCTCTACAACGACATCTGGGGCTCCGGCGCCGGCAGCCAGTGCATCTGGGCCGACTCCGGCACCAACTGGGGCGTCCGGGCGAACCACCCGAACACCGGCGGCATCAAGTCCTACCCCAACGCCAAGAAGGTCATCAACAAGCCGATCGGCTCCCTGACCTCCCTCACCAGCAGCTACAACGTCACCGTCCCGGCGTCCGGCGCGTACAACACGTCGTACGACATCTGGGACACCGGCTACAAGTACGAGATCATGCTCTGGGTCAACAAGACCGGCGCCGTCGGCCCGCTCGGCGGCTCCCAGGGCACCGTCACCCTCGGCGGTTCAACCTGGACCGTCTACAAGGGCAACAACGGCTCCAACGAGGTCTTCTCCTTCGTCCGCAGCTCCAACTCCGGCTCCGGCACGGTCAACATCCTGCCGATCCTGAAGTGGATCAAAGACACCAAGGGCTGGTTCGGCAACGTGACCATCGGCGACGTCCAGTTCGGCTACGAGATCACGTCCTCATCCGGCGGACTGGACTTCACCACCAACAGCCTCAGCGTCAGCAGCGGCTGAGCCGTCGGGGCCGGCTCCCTCTCCAGGGGCCGGCCCCTCCCGGTCCTACTCCGCGACCGGCAGCCGCGCCCCGTCCCGCAGGAACAGCGGGATCCGGTCCAGCGGCGCGTCCACCGTCACCGCCGCACCGCCCTCGTACGTCACACCCGTCCACGCGTCCGTCCAGCGCGCGCCCGCCGGGAGGTACGCCGTCCGGGCCGTCGCACCCGCCGTCAGTACCGGGGCGACGAGCAGGTCCCGGCCGAAGAGATAGGCGTCGTCCACCGCCCAGGCCGCCTGGTCCGCCGGGAACTCCAGGAACAGCGGGCGCATCACCGGCAGACCCTCCTCGTGCGCCTCCCGCATCACCGTCAGGACGTACGGCCTCAGCCGCTCGCGCAGCCGCAGGAAGCGCTCCAGGATCGCACCGGCCTCCTCGCCGTACGACCACACCTCGTTCGGGCCGCCCGTCATCTCCGGGCCGAGCGGCATGCCCGGGTCCCGGAAACCGTGCAGCCGCATCAGCGGGGACAGCGCGCCGAACTGGAACCAGCGCACCAGCACCTCCCGGTACGCCGGGTCGTCCGGGTCGCCGCCGTGGAAGCCGCCGATGTCGGTGTTCCACCACGGGATGCCGGACAGGGCGGTGTTCAGCCCGGCCGCTATCTGCCGGCGCAGGGTCGCGAAGTCGGTGCCGATGTCACCGGACCACAGCGCGGCACCGTACCGCTGACTGCCCGCCCACGCCGAGCGGTTGAGGGTGATCACCTCCTGCTCGCCGGACGCGCGCAGGCCCTCGTGGAAGGTGCGGGCGTTCTCGGCCGGGTAGAGGTTGCCGACCTCCAGGCCGGGGCCCGCCCAGTACCGCAGATTCTCCTGGAAGCCGGGCTTCAGCTCGGGCTCGCACGCGTCCAGCCAGAAGGCGGTGATGCCGTACGGGACCAGGTAGTTGTCGCGGACGCGCGACCACACGAACTCCCGGGCCTCGGGGTTCGTGGCGTCGTAGAACGCGACCTGGACGGTGGAGTCGACGCCCTTGTCCGGCCAGTCGGCGTGCGCCAGCGGCCCGTACTGCGTGCCGATGAAGTGGCCGCGCTGCTCCATCACCGGGTGGTTCTCCGACAGCGGCGACACCGACGGCCAGACGGAGACGACCAGCTTGACGCCGAGTTCCTCCAGCTCCCGCACCATCGCCGCCGGGTCGGGCCATTCCTTCGGGTCGAACTTCCACTCGCCCAGGTGGGTCCAGTGGAAGAAGTCGCAGACGATCGCCGCGAGGGGCAGCCCCCGGCGCCTGTACTCCCGGGCCACCGCGAGGAGTTCGTCCTGCGTGCGGTAGCGCAGCTTGCACTGCCAGAAGCCCGCCGCCCACTCCGGCAGCATCGGCGACCGCCCGGTCACCGCGCTGTAGGCGCGCTGACCGTCGGCCGGCGTGCCCGCCGTGATCCAGTAGTCGATCTGCCGGGCGGAGTCCGCGACCCACCGGGTGCCGTTGCCCGCCAGCTCCACCCGGCCGATCGCCGGGTTGTTCCACAGCAGGGTGTAGCCGCGGCTGGAGACCAGCACCGGCACGCTGACCTCGGCGTTGCGCTGCACCAGGTCCAGCACCAGGCCCTTCTGGTCGAGGCGGCCGTGCTGGTGCTGGCCCAGGGCCGTACAGCTTCTCGCCCTCGTAGGCGGCGAACCGCTGCTCCAGCCGGTGGTGCCCGTTGCCGACCGCCGTGTACAGGCGGGGGCCCGGCCACCAGAAGTGGGCGTGCTCCTCGGCCAGCAGCTACGGTCGTCGGTGCGCAGAAAGCGGATCAGTCCCTCGGCGGACACCTCGACGGTCAGGGCGCCGACGGTCAGCCGTCCCACGCCGTCACCGGTCACGACGGTGATGCCCGGGGCGGGCGGCGGTTCGAGGAGTGCCCCGGGCAGCCCCTGGAGCACCGGGCCGCCGAGCCGGGCCCGCACCCGGACCGCGTCCGGACCCCACGGCTCGATCCGCACCGTCTCCTGACGGCCGCTCCACTCCAGCGCCCCGTCCCGTTCCCGGAGCGTGCCGACGGTGGGGGAGGACTGGGCGAGGCTGATCGCGGGCTGCGCGACGGCAGGCTGGTTCACGGCGGCTCCCGAGGAGAGACGTGCGGACGGATGCGGGACAGGCGGGCGGGCGTATCCCACCGGCGCGGGGGGCGCGGGCGCGGGGCGCGGGGCGCGCGGGGCGCGCGGGGCGCGGGCGGGGACGGGCCGGGACGCGGTCGGTGAGAGGCGGTGGGCCGGAAAGCGGTGGGGGTGGGGGGGAAGGCGGTGCGCCGGGGAAGCGGCGGGGAGAAGGTGGTGGGCCGGGGGACGGGGTGGGGCCGGCGGTGGTGGGCCGTGGGCCGGGGCGCGGTGGGTCAGGACGTCGCGGGTGCCGGTCCCGAACTCGCCCGTACCGTCAGCTCGGGTGCGAGCAGCTCGACCTCGTCGCCGTCCCGCCCCTCCAGCTTGGCGACCAGATGTTCCACGGCGTGCCGGCCCAGCTCCTGGGCGGGCACGGCGACCGAGGTCAGCCGCACCGAGGCCTGGACGGCGACCTGTTCCGGGCAGACCGCGACCACGGACACGTCCTCGGGCACGGCCCGGCCCTGCTGGCGCAGCAGCGCGAGCAGCGGCTCCACCGCCGACTCGTTCTGCACCACGAACCCGGTCGTCCCCGGGCGCTCGTCGAAGATCCGGGCCAGCGTGAGGGCCATCGCGTCGTATCCGCCCTCGCAGGGCCGGTGCAGCACCCGTACCGCCGTCTCCCGGGCCCGGGAGCGCAGCCCGTCGAGCGTGCGCTCGGCGAAGCCGGTGTGTCGCTCGTAGACCGCCGGGGCCTCGCCGATGACAGCGATGTCACGGTGGCCGAGCCCGGCCAGGTGCTCCACACAGAGCGCGCCCGTGGCGCTCCAGTCCAGATCCACGCAGGTCAGGCCGGCGGTGTCGGCGGGCAGGCCGATCAGTACCGAGGGCTGGCCGGTCGCCCGCAGCAGCGGGAGCCGCTCGTCGTCCAGCTCCACGTCCATCAGGATCATGGCGTCGGCGAGCCCGCTGCCGGTGACCCGGCGCACCGCGTCGGGCCCCTCCTCGCCGGTGAGCAGCAGGACGTCGTAGCCGTGCGTGCGGGCCGTGGTGGCCACCGCGATGGCGATCTCCATCATCACCGGCACGTACATGTCGGTACGGAGCGGGATCATCAGCGCGATGATGTTGGAACGGCTGCTCGCCAGGGCGCGGGCACCCGCGTTCGGGTGGTATCCCAGTTCCCGGATGCTCTGCTCGACCCGGTGCCGGGTGGTGGTGGAGATGGACCGCTTGCCGCTGAGGACATAGCTCACCGTGCTCGCCGAGACTCCGGCGTGCTGGGCGACCTCGGCGAGGGTGACCATCCAGCTCTCCCAACCTGGTGAAGCGCTTCGACAATGCGCGCTGCCGACATGACGAGTAAGGGTGAGGAGGACATTAGCTCCAGCCGGGCCGGGGTGTCCATAGGCCGTCGAAGCGCTTCGACAACTTTCCCGGTGCCATCGGACCGCTTCCACAGTCTCCCCTGAACCGCCCCTGCCATCCGCCGGCGGGCCTTTCGGCCGTTCGGACGCGCGAGGGGTGGTGGGGCCGGTGCGTTTCGGGTACCAACGATCCAGTAGCACCGATCGGTCGTGAACCATCCCCCTCATCCCTTTTCGCGGCGAGGTGAGCCTTCATGTCCGCCCCCTCCACCCCACGCACCACCGTCACCGAGCGCGAGGCCCGACAGGTGGCGGAGGCCGCCCGGGAACAGGACTGGCGCAAGCCCAGCTTCGCCAAGGAACTCTTTCTCGGACGCTTCCGGCTCGACCTCATCCACCCCCACCCGCTCCCCGCCGACGAGTCGGTCCGGCGCGGCGAGGAGTTCCTGGCGAAGCTGCGCGCCTTCTGCGAGTCGGGCATCGACCCGGCCCGCATCGAGCGCGAGGCCCGCATCCCCGACGAGGTCGTGGCCGGCCTCAAGGAACTCGGCGCCCTCGGCATGAAGATCGATCCCCGGTACGGCGGTCTCGGCCTCAGCCAGCTCTACTACAACAAGGCCCTCGCCCTGGTCGGCTCCGTCAGCCCCGCCGTCGGCGCGCTCCTCTCCGCCCACCAGTCGATCGGCGTCCCGCAGCCGGTGAAGCTGTTCGGCACCCAGGAGCAGAAGGACGCCTTCCTGCCCCGCTGCGCCCGCACCGACATCTCCGCCTTCCTGCTCACCGAGCCGGACGTCGGCTCGGACCCGGCCCGGCTCGCCACCACGGCCGTGCCGGACGGCGACGACTACGTCCTCGACGGGGTGAAGCTGTGGACCACCAACGGGGTGGTCGCCGACCTGCTCGTGGTCATGGCGCGCGTGCCGAGGTCCGAGGGCCACAAGGGCGGCATCACCGCGTTCGTGGTGGAGGCCACGTCCAAGGGCATCACCGTGGAGCACCGCAACGCCTTCATGGGCCTGCGCGGCATCGAGAACGGCGTCACCCGCTTCCACCGGGTCCGCGTCCCCGCCGCCCACCGCATCGGCCCCGAGGGCGCGGGGCTCAAGATCGCCCTCACCACCCTGAACACCGGCCGGCTCTCGCTGCCCGCCATGTGCGCCGGCGCCGGGAAGTGGTGTCTGAAGATCGCCCGCGAATGGGCGGCGGAGCGCGAGCAGTGGGGCAAGCCGGTCGCACTGCACGAGGCCGTCGGCTCCAAGATCAGCTTCATCGCGGCCACCACCTTCGCCCTGGAGGCCGTCCTCGACCTGTCCTCGCAGATGGCTGACGAGGACCGCAACGACATCCGCATCGAGGCCGCCCTCGCCAAGCTCTACGGCTCCGAGATGGCCTGGACGATGGCCGACGAGCTGGTCCAGATCCGCGGCGGCCGGGGCTACGAGACGGCCGAGTCGCTGCGGGCGCGGGGCGAGCGCGGTGTCCCGGCCGAGCAGATCCTGCGCGACCTGCGCATCAACCGCATCTTCGAGGGCTCGACGGAGATCATGCATCTGCTGATCGCCCGCGAGGCCGTCGACGCCCACCTCTCGGTCGCCGGTGATCTCATCGACCCCGACAAGTCCCTGTCCGCCAAGGCCAAGGCGGGCGCGAGCGCGGGTGTCTTCTACGCCAGGTGGCTGCCGAAACTGGTCGCGGGCCCGGGACAACTGCCCACCTCGTACGGCGACTTCCGGCACGGCATCGACCTCTCCGGCCACCTGAGGTACGTCGAGCGCACGGCCCGCAAACTGGCCCGCTCCACCTTCTACGCCATGTCCCGCTGGCAGGGCCGGATGGAGACCAAGCAGGGCTTCCTGGGCCGGATCGTGGACATCGGCGCGGAACTGTTCGCGATGAGCGCGGCCTGCGTCCGGGCCGAGCGCCTGCGCACCCGGGGCGAGCACGGCCGCGAGGCCTACCAGCTCGCCGACGCCTTCTGCCGCCAGGCCCGCATCCGGGTGGACGAACTCTTTACCCGGCTGTGGACCAACACCGACGACCTGGACCGCAAGGTGGTCGAGCAGGTCCTCGGCGGCGCGTACGAGTGGCTGGAGGAGGGCATTCTCGACCCTTCGGGCGACGGTCCGTGGATCGCCGACGCGACCCCCGGTCCGAGCGCCCACGACAACGCCCGCCGTCCGTTCGGGAACTAGCAGTACTTGTCGCTCGGGTCCCGCGTCGTCCAGGAGCAGGAGCCGACCTTGGTGCCGCTCGCCTTGGTCAGCGTGGCCGTGTCCCTGTCGTTGTTCCAGACGTAGGCACGGCGGTCCTGGTACTTGTCCGACGCGGTGTCCGAGCCGCTCCCGGTGTGGACCTTCAGATACTTCCCGGCACCGATCCTGACGTTCGGGAAGACGTACTTGTGGTTCGAGGCGTCCTTGAGGACCCAGCCCTTGAGGGAGACCGCGGAACCGCTGGTGTTCTTGAGCTGCACCCACTCGGCGTTCAGGCTCTTGTTCGAGCGGTTGTCCGAGCCCGGGCTGTCGAACCAGACGTGATGGATCCGCACGCCCCCGGCGGCCTCGGCCGGGGTGCTGAGCAGGGTGCCGGTGAGCACGGCGGCTCCGGCGAAGGCGGGCAGGGCAGCGCGCAGGTGCGCAGTACGCATGGAGATCCCCCCAGGATGTCGTCCGCGAAAGCGTGAGGACAGAAGTGTTATCATATGATCTTCACGAGGGCTTCACCTTCGGAGAAACCCCTTCCTCCGGCCGTGCGGACCGCCGGGACACCCGTGCGAGGGACGCCCTGCCCGAGACGCCACCGCTTGCGGCCACAATGGGGGGATGACCGACAGTCCCGCCCATCCGGCGCCCCTCGCCGACCCGCACCTCGTGTACGACCCCGTCACCGGGGACGGACCCAGGAATGTGGTGATCCTCGGTTCCACCGGATCCATCGGCACCCAGGCCATCGACCTCGTGCTGCGCAACCCCGACCGTTTCCGGGTCACCGGCCTCTCCGCGAACGGCGGCCGGGTCGCCCTCCTCGCCGAGCAGGCGCACCGGCTGCGGGTGCGGACCGTGGCGGTCGCCCGCGAGGACGTCGTACCCGTGCTGCGCGAGGCGCTCGCCGCCGAGTACGGCAGCGGGGAGCCGCTGCCCGAGATCCTCGCCGGAGCCGACGCGGCCACCCGGCTCGCCGCCTCCGACTGCCACACCGTGCTGAACGGCATCACCGGTTCCATCGGTCTCGCCCCGACCCTCGCCGCCCTGGAGGCGGGCCGCACCCTCGCGCTCGCCAACAAGGAGTCGCTGATCGTCGGCGGCCCGCTGGTCAGGGCGCTCGCCGCGCCGGGCCAGATCATCCCGGTCGACTCCGAGCACGCCGCCCTCTTCCAGGCGCTCGCCGCCGGCACCCGCGCCGACGTCCGCAAGCTCGTCGTCACCGCGTCCGGCGGCCCCTTCCGCGGCCGGAGCAGGGCGGACCTGGCGCACGTCACCGTGGCGGACGCCCTCGCCCACCCCACCTGGGCGATGGGCCCGGTGATCACTGTCAACTCCGCGACCCTCGTCAACAAGGGGCTGGAGGTCATCGAGGCACACCTGCTCTACGACATTCCCTTCGACCGCATTGAGGTCGTCGTGCACCCGCAGTCGTATGTCCACTCGATGGTCGAGTTCACCGACGGATCCACGATCGCCCAGGCGACGCCCCCCGACATGCGCGGGCCGATCGCCATCGGTCTGGGCTGGCCCGAACGCGTTCCCGACGCGGCGCCCGCCTTCTCCTGGAGCGAGGCCTCCACCTGGGAGTTCTTCCCCCTGGACAACGAGGCCTTCCCCTCGGTGGACCTCGCCCGGCACGTGGGGCAGCTCGCGGGCACGGCCCCGGCGGTGTTCAATGCCGCCAACGAGGAGTGCGTCGCGGCCTTCCTGGACGGCGCGCTGCCCTTCAACGGGATCATGGAGACCGTGACCCGGGTGGTCGAGGAGCACGGCACCCCGTTCGCGGGAACCTCGCTCACCGTGTCGGACGTCCTCGAAGCGGAGACCTGGGCGCGGGCCCGGGCCCGCGAACTCACAGCCACGACGGCGACCGCGGAGGCGCGTGCATGACGACCTTGATGTTCATTCTCGGCATAGTGGTCTTCGCCGTCGGCCTGCTCGTCTCGATCGCCTGGCACGAGCTGGGGCACCTGTCCACGGCCAAGCTCTTCGGCATCCGCGTCCCGCAGTACATGGTGGGGTTCGGCCCCACCATCTGGTCGCGGAAGAAGGGCGACACCGAGTACGGCATCAAGGCCGTCCCGCTCGGCGGCTACATCCGTATGATCGGCATGTTCCCGCCCGACGGGCAGGGCCGGGTCTCCGCCCGCTCCACCTCGCCGTGGCGCGGCATGATCGAGGACGCCCGCTCGGCGGCCTTCGAGGAGCTCCAGCCGGGTGACGAGACGCGCATGTTCTACACGCGCAGGCCGTGGAAGCGCGTCATCGTCATGTTCGCGGGCCCCTTCATGAACCTCGTGCTCGCGATCGCCCTGTTCCTCACGGTGCTGATGGGCTTCGGCATCCAGCAGCAGACCACCACCGTCGCCTCCGTCTCGCCCTGCGTCATCGCACAGAGCCAGCACCGCGACACCTGCAAGAAGTCCGACCCCGAGTCCCCGGCGGCGCGGGCCGGCATGAAGGCGCGTGACCGGATCGTCTCCTTCGACGGCGTGCCCACCAAGGACTGGAACACGCTCTCGGACCTCATCCGGGACAGCGCCGGCAAGAACGTCGCGATCGTCGTCGACCGCAAGGGCCACCGGCTGACCCTGCACGCGAAGATCACCGAGAACCGGGTCGCCAGGAAGGACGCCGCCGGCAACTACGTCGGCGGCTACGTCAAGGCAGGCTTCCTCGGCTTCGGCTCCGCCACCGGCGTCGTCAAGCAGGACTTCGGCGAGTCCGTGACCTGGATGGGGGACCGGGTCGGCGACGCCGTCGACTCCCTCGTCGCCCTGCCCGGCAAGATCCCGGCCCTGTGGGACGCGGCCTTCGGCGACGGCCCGCGCGAACCCGACTCCCCGATGGGCATCGTCGGCGCGGCCCGGGTCACCGGCGAGATCGCCACCCTGGACATCCCGGCCTCGCAGCAGCTCGCCATGTTCGTGTTCGTGCTCGCCGGCTTCAACCTCTCCCTGTTCCTGTTCAACATGCTCCCGCTGCTCCCGCTCGACGGCGGGCACATCGCGGGCGCCCTGTGGGAGTCGCTGCGGCGCAACCTGGCCCGGGTGCTGCGCCGCCCCGACCCCGGCCCGTTCGACGTCGCCAAGCTGATGCCGGTGGCGTACGTGGTGGCCGGGATCTTCGTCTGCTTCACCGTCCTGGTCCTCATCGCCGACGTGGTGAACCCGGTGAAGATCACTTAGTCGCACGGTGTTCGGAGCGGCCCGGAACACGACCGTTTCCGGGCCGCCCCGAACGGGTGCCGTTACCGGGTGGGATGTGCCCGCGCCCGGGCCTGTGCCGTAATCTCGAAGCCCGGGACCCGCCGTTCACGGGACCGGCCTTGATCCACGACTTGGGGTTGCACAGCAGATGACTGCGATTTCTCTCGGCATGCCGTCCGTTCCGACCAAGCTCGCCGAACGCCGCAGGAGCCGGCAGATCCAGGTCGGAAGCGTGGCGGTCGGCGGAGACGCGCCCGTATCGGTCCAGTCGATGACCACGACCCGTACGTCCGACATCGGTGCCACCCTGCAGCAGATCGCCGAACTGACCGCGTCCGGCTGCCAGATCGTCCGCGTCGCCTGCCCCACCCAGGACGACGCCGACGCCCTCGCGACCATCGCCCGCAAGTCGCAGATCCCGGTCATCGCGGACATCCACTTCCAGCCCAAGTACGTCTTCGCCGCCATCGAGGCCGGCTGCGCCGCCGTCCGCGTCAACCCCGGCAACATCAAGCAGTTCGACGACAAGGTCAAGGAGATCGCCAAGGCCGCCTCGGAGCACGGCACCCCGATCCGCATCGGTGTCAACGCCGGCTCCCTCGACCGCCGCCTGCTCCAGAAGTACGGCAAGGCGACCCCCGAGGCCCTGGTCGAGTCGGCCCTGTGGGAGGCGTCCCTCTTCGAGGAGCACGACTTCCGCGACATCAAGATCTCCGTCAAGCACAACGACCCGGTCGTCATGATCGAGGCCTACCGCCAGCTCGCCGAGCAGTGTGACTACCCCCTCCACCTCGGCGTCACCGAGGCCGGCCCCGCCTTCCAGGGCACCATCAAGTCGGCCGTGGCCTTCGGCGCCCTCCTCTCCCAGGGCATCGGCGACACCATCCGCGTCTCCCTCTCCGCGCCGCCCGCCGAGGAGGTCAAGGTCGGCATCCAGATCCTGGAGTCGCTGAACCTGCGCCAGCGCGGCCTGGAGATCGTCTCCTGCCCGTCCTGCGGCCGCGCCCAGGTCGACGTCTACAAGCTCGCCGAAGAGGTCACCGCCGGCCTGACCGGCATGGAGGTCCCGCTGCGCGTCGCCGTCATGGGCTGCGTCGTCAACGGCCCCGGCGAGGCCCGCGAGGCCGACCTCGGCGTCGCCTCCGGCAACGGCAAGGGCCAGATCTTCGTCAAGGGCGAGGTCATCAAGACCGTCCCCGAGTCAAAGATCGTGGAAACCCTCATCGAGGAGGCCATGAAGCTGGCCGCCCGGATGGAGGCCGACGGCGCCGCCTCGGGCGAACCGTCGGTGTCGGTGACGGGCTGATCCGGCCCACCGCGGCCCACCGGCCGGGAGGCGCACCGCACAAGCAGCGCGGCTATAGTGCGGAGATCAGCAGAACCCAGCCAGGGTGAGGCCCCGCACGTGTTGACCCAGACCACCTCACGGGTGCTCGAACCGAGCGACCTGGACGCCGCGCTCGCCGTCCTCGACCGCGAGCCGGTCGCCAACGCCTTCGTGACCTCCCGGGTCCAGGTCGCCGGCCTCGACCCCTGGCGCCTCGGCGGCGAGATGTGGGGCTGGTACGAGGACGGCATGCTCACCTCCCTGTGCTACGCCGGCGCCAACCTCGTCCCCCTCTGCGCCACCCCCCGCGCCGTCCGCGCCTTCGCCGACCGCGCCCGGCGGGCCGGCCGCCGCTGCTCCTCCATCGTCGGCCCGGCCGACGCCACCGCCGAGCTGTGGCGGCTGCTGGAACCGCACTGGGGCCCGGCCCGCGAGGTCCGCGGCCACCAGCCGCTGATGGTCACCGACCGCATGCCCGCCGGCATCGCCCCCGACCCGCACGTCCGCCGCGTCCGCAAGGACGAGCTGGAGACGATCATGCCGGCGTGCGTGGCGATGTTCACCGAGGAGGTCGGCGTCTCCCCGATGGCCGGCGACGGCGGCCTGCTCTACCAGGCCCGCGTGGCCGAACTGGTCGGCGCCGGCCGCTCCTTCGCCCGCGTCGACGACACCGGCCGGGTCGTGTTCAAGGCGGAGATCGGCGCGGCCACCCCCCACGCCTGCCAGATCCAGGGCGTCTGGGTGGCCCCCGAACACCGGGGCAGGGGCCTGGCCGCCCCCGGCATGGCGGCGGTCCTGCGCTACGCCCTGACCGACATCGCCCCCGTCGCCAGCCTCTACGTGAACGACTACAACACCGCGGCCCGCAGCACCTACCACCGCGTGGGCTTCCACGAGGTCGGCGCCTTCATGAGTGTGCTGTTCTGAACCCCCTGTACGCTCCCCGCATGGACCCCGTGATCGGCACCCTGGACCTCACCGCCCACGTCGACGAGGCCCTGGCGGTCCAAGCCCTCGCCTTCGGACTGGGCCCCGACGAGGTCGCCGTACGCCGCCAGATCGTCCTGCGCCACATGCAGTACCAGGGCGCCCGGGCCTACGGCGCGAGAGTCGCCGGGCTGCTCGTCGGATTCGTGTACGGCATGCCCAACAGCCGTATCCACTGGTGGTCCACCGTCGTGGAGCCCTATCTGCGCGCCAACGGCAACCACGCCTGGCTGGACGACTCCTTCGTCATCACCGAGCTGCACGTCCACCCCGACCACCAGAACCGCGGCATCGGCCGGCGCCTGATCACCACGATCACCGACACCGCCACGCAGCCCCGCTCGATCCTCTCCGCGATCGACACCGACAGTCCCGCCCGCGGCCTCTACCACTCCCTCGGCTACACCGACCTGGCCCGCCAGGTCCACTTCCCGAGCGCACCGAGACCGTACGCCGTCATGGGCGCCCCCCTGCCGCTGCGCAGGCCCTAACCGATTTCCACCGGCACAGGAGGCCCGGCTAACCTCCTGTGCCAGCACCCTTCCCCACTCCCGGCCCCGCCCGAGTGGGGGACCCCCATCCGGCAGGAGTACGAGAACCATGGCCAACGCACCGGTCCAGCGCATGTCCCAGTTGATGGCGAAGACGCTGCGCGACGACCCGGCGGACGCCGAGGTCCTCAGCCACAAGCTCCTCGTCCGCGCCGGCTACGTCCGCCGCACGGCCGCCGGCATCTGGAGCTGGCTGCCCCTCGGCAAGAAGGTCCTCGCCAACGTGGAGCGGATCGTGCGCGAGGAGATGGACGCCATCGGCGCCCAGGAGGTCTCGCTGCCCGCCCTGCTGCCCCGCGAGCCCTACGAGGCGACCGGCCGCTGGGAGGAGTACGGCCAGGAACTGTTCCGGCTCAAGGACCGCAAGGGCGGCGACTACCTCCTCGGCCCCACCCACGAGGAGATCTTCACCCTCCTGGTCAAGGACCAGTGCACGTCCTACAAGGACCTGCCGGTGATCCTCTACCAGATCCAGACCAAGTTCCGCGACGAGGCCCGCCCCCGCGCCGGCATCCTGCGCGGCCGCGAGTTCCTCATGAAGGACTCGTACTCCTTCGACACGGAGGACGAGGGCCTCGCCAAGTCCTACGCCCTGCACCGCCAGGCCTACCAGCGCGTCTTCGAGCGCCTCGGCCTCGACTACCGCATCTGCGCCGCCACCGCCGGCGCGATGGGCTGCTCGAAGTCCGAGGAGTTCCTCGCCCCGGCCGAGGCCGGCGAGGACACCTTCGCGGACTGCCCGAACTGCGACTTCGCCGCCAACACCGAGGCGATCACCTACGAGCTGAAGCCGGTCGACGGCTCCGCCGTGCCCGCGCTCGAGGAGATCCCCACGCCCGACACCCCGACCATCGAGACCCTCGCCGCGTCCCTCGGTGTCCCGGCCTCCGCCACGCTGAAGAACCTGCTGGTCAAGGTCGATGGCGAGATCGTCGCCGTCGGCGTGCCCGGGGACCGCGAGGTCGACCTGGACAAGGTCGAGGCGCACTTCGCCCCGGCCGCCGTCGAGATGGTCACCGAGGCGGACTTCGCCGGCCGCCCCGACCTGGTGCGCGGCTACGTCGGCCCGCAGGGCCTCGGCGAGAAGGTGACGTACATCGCCGACCCTCGCGTGGCCCCCGGCACCGCCTGGATCACCGGCGCCAACAAGGAGCACACGCACGCCAAGAACGTCGTCGCCGGCCGTGACTTCGAGGTCGACGCCTACGTGGACGTCGTCGTGGTCCAGGAGGGCGACCCCTGCCCGAAGTGCGGCACCGGCCTGAAGCTGGACCGCGCCATCGAGATCGGCCACATCTTCCAGTTGGGCCGCAAGTACACCGACGCCCTCAAGCTGGACGTCCTCGGCCAGAACGGCAAGCCGGTCCGCGTCACCATGGGCTCCTACGGCATCGGTGTCTCCCGCGCCGTCGCCGCGCTGGCCGAGCAGACCGCCGACGAGCACGGCCTGGTGTGGACCAAGGAGGTCGCCCCGGCCGACGTGCACGTCGTCGCCGCGGGCAAGGCCCTCCAGACCGAGCTGGCCCTCGACGTCGCCGGGAAGCTGGCCGCCGCGGGCGTCCGCGTCCTGGTGGACGACCGGGCCGGGGTCTCCCCGGGCGTGAAGTTCACCGACGCCGAGCTGATCGGCGTCCCCCAGATCCTGGTGGCCGGCCGCCGCTCCGGCGAGGGCGTCCTGGAACTGAAGGACCGCAGGACCGGTGAGCGCGAGGAGCTGACGGTCGAGGACGCGATCGCCCGCCTGACCGCGCGGTAGGGGAGACCCACGGGAGTCCGCGGGCGCACGGCCGCCCCGGACTCCCGCCGGTGCCACCCCCCGGAAAACCGCTTCGGTCCGACGGGGACCGCTGCCTAGGCTGGCCCGCATGCCGACACTCGAGCGACTCCGGCCCGGTCACGAGGCCGCCCTGCTGGCCTTCGAACGCGCCAACCGGGCGTACTTCGCCCGGACGGTGTCCGACCGCACAGACGCGTACTTCGCCGGGTTCGCCGCCCGCCACCGCGCGCTCCTCGCCGAACAGGCGGCCGGTGTCTGCCACTTCCACGTCATCCTCGACGACCGGGGCGAACTCGTCGGCCGCGTCAACCTGGTGGACGTCGACGCGGGCAGCGCCGAACTCGGCTACCGGATCGGCGAGCGCGCCGCGGGCCGCGGACTGGCCACGGCGATGGTCGCCGAGGTCTGCGACCTGGCCCGCGGGGCGTACGGGCTGTCCGCCCTCACCGCGCTCACCACCACCGACCACACGGCCTCCCGGACCGTCCTGGAGCGCAACGGGTTCACCGTGACGGGAAACACCTTGGTCGCCGGCCGCCCCGGCGTCCGCTACCGACGCCGCCTGGACACGAACACCGGCCGGCCCTGGTGACCCTCCGGACGCAGCCGGAGCCGTGGCCGGCAGGCACGGCGACCGGGCACGGCCCTGCCCGCGGAGCGGCCCTCACAGCCAGCCCGCGAACTCCAGCAGCAGTTCCGCGTCCTTCTCCCGGCCGACCCGCCGGGCCCGGATCCCCGACTCCACCGCCCGGAACAGCGTCCAGCCGCGCAGCCGCTCCTGGTCCACCTCCAGCGACTCCGCCAGCCGCTTGATCCGGCGCCGGGTGACGGCCGGGCCGGACGGCGTCGCGATCAGGTCCTCGACCCGGTCCCGCACCAGCCGGGCCAGGTCGAAGGCGCTCTCACCGACCACCGGGTCCGGCCCCACCGCCAGCCACGGCGTCCGCTCCCCGCCGAGCACCTTGCTCTGCCGGAACGTGCCGTGCAGCAGCAGTTGCGCGGGCGGCGCGGCCAGCAGCTCCTCGCGGGCCGCGAGCGCCGCGTCGACCAGCGGCGCCGCCTCCGCGTCGGCCCCGGCGCCCGCCCGCATCGCCGCCGCCTGCCGGCCGGTGCGCTCCGCGACGGTCTCGAAGACATGACCGGCCGGCGGCTCCACCCACAGCCTGCGCAGCGTCCCCGCCGCCTCCAGCAGCGCCTTCGCCTCCGGCAGCGACCGCACCGACACATCCGGGTGCAGCCGCTCCAGCAGCAGCACCCCCTCGTCCGGCTCCGCCTCCAGTAGCTGTACGGCGCCCAGCCCGGCCCAGTGCGCCAGCGCCGCCCGCTCGCTGCCCGGACGGGCCCGCGGCGGGGCCAGCTTCAGCACGGCCGGCGTGCCGTCCGCCCGCCGCACCAGCACGACCAGGCTGCTGCGCCCGCCCGGCACCTGGACCCGCTCGACGGTCAACTCGCGCCGGGCGACGGCCCGCTCGGCCAGCCCGGGCAGCCGCGCCAGCCAGTCGTCACCGGCCGGCGCCGTCTCACCGAGCGCCCGCACCAGGCGCTGCGGCGGTTCGAAAGCCATGCGCGAGTCGTTCCCTTCCTGTCCGGTCCTGTCCGGTCCTGTCCGGCCCGTGCCCGGTGCCTACCGGGACGCCGACGCCGACGGGGTCGTGCCGGCCGCGCCCGCCTGCCCGGCGGACCGCTCGGCGAGCCCAGGGAAGGCTACGCTCTCCCCGTTCCAGCGCACCGCCCGCACCGCGGCCTCCCGCAGCGCGCCGGCGGCATCGGCCCGCCGCGCCCCGCTCGCCGCCCGCACCAGGTCCGAGTACACCCCGGCCACCCGCTCCTCCAGCCGTGCCGCCAGCCGCACCGCCGACCCCCCGTCCCGGACCGGGAACGGCAGCGCGTACCCGGCGCTCGCGGCGACCGGCGCGCCGCCCAGGTCACGCACCGCGCGCACCAGTGCGTCCCGGCGCGCCCGGTGGGCGTCGTACGCCGCCCGCGCCTCGGACCGGCGCTGCTCGCCGATCCGCCCGCCGACGACGCCGTACCCGTACACCGCCGCGTGTTCCGCCGCCAGCGCCGCCTGGAGCGCCGTCAGCTCGGCCTGCTCGGTCCCGTCGCTCACCTTGCCCCCTCCGTCAGCAGGTACGCGTGCGCCGCCCCGGCCGCCGCGACCGACGCCAGCAGCCGCGCCAGCTCACCCGGCACGTCCAGCAGCTCCCTGCCCCGCCGGTCGGCGAGGACCCGCTCGGCGGCGGCGAGAGCGGCGAGGGCCTCCTTGTCGGTGCCGGGTACGGGAGCGAGGGAGGGCGACGCCGTGGCCGTGCCGGCGACCGCGCCGGTGGCCGCCGTACCGTCCCCGAAGGCCGCCGCGTGGGCCGCGACCTGGGCCCGCAGCGGGCGCAGCCGCTCGGCGAGCCCGGGACGGGCGGCGAGCACGGCGTCGTAGCGCTCCAGCAGCTCCCGGCTGTCCCGGGCCGCACGCGCGCGGGCCCGGGCGACGGCCGACGGGCCGTCGCCGCCGGTGTCCGGTCCGGCCGAGCAGCCCGCCAGCAGGGCGGCGGCGCCGGCCGAGGCGAGCAGGGATCTTCTGCGCGGCCCCGAGGGGGTGCGCGGCGGTGGGGGGTACGGCACTGCGGACGTCCTCGGAGAACTCGTGCGGAGGGAAGAACGGCTGGCGGGCGGCCCGCCCGTGATCACCGTACCCGCGCACCCGTCCCGCGCCACTCACCGGCACCGCGGGGCACCGGGTGGACCGCAACACCTCCCGCGACCCGATACCCTTTGACCAGACACGCGACCATCCCACAACAGCACACGCGGCCGAGGAGTCACCCGGATGAGCACCACCCAGAGCGAGAGGCTGCGAGAGCTGCTCGAACCGCTCGTCACCTCCCAGGGGCTGGATCTCGAAGAGATCGCCGTGGACTCGGTCGGACGCAAGCGGGTGCTGCGCGTGGTCGTGGACTCCGACACCGGAGCGGACCTGGACGCGATCGCCGATGTGAGCCGTGCGCTCTCGGCGAAGCTCGACGAGACGAACGCGATGGGCGAGGACGCCTACGACCTGGAGGTCGGAACCCCCGGCGCCGAGCGCCTCCTCACCGAGCACCGCCACTTCGTGCGCGCCACCGGCCGGCTGGTGCGGTTCCGGCTGGCCGAGGGCGACGAGCTGGTGGCGCGGATCCTGCGGGTGGACGACGAGGGCGTCGACGTCGAGGTGCCCGGGGTGAAGGGCCGCAAGCCCACCGCCCGCAGGCTCGCCTTCCCGGAGGTGGCCCGCGCCCGCGTGCAGGTCGAGTTCAACCGCAAGGACAGCACGGACAGCAAGAACACCGAGAAGGACATGAAGGAAGAGGAGGAGGCGTAGCCGTGGACATCGACATGAGCGCCCTGCGGGGCTTGGTGCGGGAGAAGGAGATCTCCTTCGACCTGCTGGTCGGAGCGATCGAATCGGCCCTCCTCATCGCCTACCACCGCACCGAGGGAAGCCGCCGGCACGCGCGCGTGGAGCTCAACCGGGAGACCGGACATGTGACCGTGTGGGCGAAGGAGGACCCCGACGACCTCGAAGAGGGCCAGGAGTCCCGCGAGTTCGACGACACCCCGTCCGGCTTCGGCCGGATCGCCGCGACCACCGCCAAGCAGGTGATCCTCCAGCGGCTGCGCGACGCCGAGGACGACGCGACGCTCGGCGAGTACGCCGGCCGGGAGGGCGACATCGTCACCGGTGTCGTCCAGCAGGGCCGCGACCCGAAGAACGTGCTCGTGGACATCGGCAAGCTGGAGGCCATCCTGCCGGTGCAGGAGCAGGTGCCCGGCGAGACCTACCCGCACGGCATGCGGCTGCGCAGCTACGTCGTCCGGGTCGCCAAGGGCGTCCGCGGCCCCTCCGTGACCCTCTCGCGCACGCACCCCAACCTGGTGAAGAAGCTCTTCGCCCTGGAGGTGCCGGAGATCGCCGACGGTTCGGTGGAGATCGCCGCGATCGCCCGTGAGGCCGGTCACCGCACGAAGATCGCCGTACGGTCCACCCGTTCGGGTCTGAATGCCAAGGGCGCCTGCATCGGCCCGATGGGCGGCCGGGTGCGCAACGTGATGGGCGAGCTGAACGGCGAGAAGATCGACATCGTCGACTGGTCGGACGACCCGGCGGAGATGGTCGCGAACGCCCTGTCACCCGCGCGGGTGAACAAGGTGGAGGTCGTGGACATGGGCGCCCGCTCCGCGCGGGTGACCGTGCCCGACTACCAGCTTTCGCTGGCGATCGGCAAGGAGGGCCAGAACGCCCGCCTCGCCGCCCGCCTCACCGGCTGGCGGATCGACATCCGGCCCGACATCGAGCAGGCCGGGGAGTAGGCACCGGGGGAGACCGCGGCCCGGGGAATAGATCCAGGCCGTAGGTCGGTTGAATCACGACAAGAGCCGTTCGATCGCTGCCCCGAAGGGGTGAGGTCGGTACGGGGAGGTAGACTTAAGCGTGTCTGGCCGGACGCACGACCCAGTATGCCCAGAACGCACCTGTGTGGGGTGCCGGGAGCGGGCGGCCAAGAACGATCTCCTGCGGATCGTGAAGAACGAGGATGCATGCGTCCCCGATCCTCGCGGTACGCTGCCCGGCCGGGGTGCGTACGTGCATCCCGTCCTGGTCTGTCTCGACCAGGCGGTACGCCGCCGGGTGTTCCCGCGGGCACTGCGCGCCCCGGGAGCGCTCGACACAAAGGCGTTGCGCCGATACGTCGAGCAGACGACAGTTGCCAAGCAGGCAACGCCGTAAGACATGCCGTACGGAAAACCGTGCGGCTTGGTACCTCGCGAGTCGAAAGCAGGTCGAGATTGCGATGAGCACTCGATGAGTACGCGATGAGTACGCCCATGAACTAGCGACGGTCCGGCTTCAACCCGGACCTCAAAGGAGCGAAGTGGCTAAGGTCCGGGTCTACGAACTCGCCAAGGAGTTCGGTGTCGAGAGCAAGGTCGTCATGGCCAAGCTCCAGGAACTCGGTGAATTCGTCCGTTCGGCGTCTTCGACCATCGAAGCGCCGGTTGTACGTAAGCTGACCGACGCCTTCCAGGGTGGTGGTTCCGGCAAGTCCGCCGGTAAGCCCGCCCCGCGCAAGGCCACCCCCAGGCCCGCCGCGCCCTCTCCGGCGCAGGCGGCACGTCCGGCTGCCCCGAGGCCGCCGGCCCCCAAGCCGTCGACGGCGCCCGCTGCCCAGCAGCCGGCCGCCCCGGCGGCTCCCTCGGCATCCGCGCCGGCCCCCGGCCCGCGTCCGGTGCCGGGTCCCAAGCCCGCGCCCCGCCCGGCCCCGGCCGCCCCGGAGTTCACCGCTCCGCCGGCTGCCCCGGCCCCGCAGGCTCCGGCAGCCCAGAGCCAGCCGCAGAGCCAGGGTCAGAACCAGGGCCAGGGCCAGCGTCCGGGCGCCCGTCCCGGTGCCCCCAGGCCCGGTGGCCGCCCCGGCGGTCCGGGTCAGGGCCAGCAGGGCCAGCGCCCCGCGGCCGCCCAGGGCGGCGGTCCGCGTCCCGGCGGTTCCGCGCCGCGTCCGGGTGGCCGTCCGGCCGGCCCGCGTCCGGGTAACAACCCCTTCACCTCCGGTGGTTCCACCGGCATGGCCCGTCCGCAGGCTCCGCGCCCGCAGGGCGGTCCGCGTCCCGGCGGGCCCGGTGCCCCCGGCGCCGGCCCCCGTCCGCAGGCGCCCGGCGCCCAGGGCGGCGGTCCGCGTCCGCAGTCTCCCGGCGGTTCCCGTCCGTCGCCGGCCGGCATGCCCCGCCCGCAGGGCGGCCCGCGTCCCGGCCCGGCCGGTCCGCGTCCGAACCCCGGCATGATGCCGCAGCGTCCCGCTGCGGGCCCGCGTCCGGGCGGCGGTGGCCCCGGCGGCCGCGGTCCCGGTGCCGGCGGTCGTCCCGGTGGCGGCGGCGGTCGCCCGGGTGGCGGCGGCGGCTTCGCCGGTCGTCCCGGTGGCGGCGGTGGCGGTTTCGCCGGTCGTCCCGGTGGTGGCGGCGGTGGCGGTGGCTTCGCCGGCCGTCCGGGTGGTCCCGGTGGTGGCGGCGGTGGCCGTCCCGGCTTCGGTGGCCGTCCCGGCGGTCCCGGTGGCCGCGGTGGGACGCAGGGCGCCTTCGGCCGTCCCGGCGGTCCCGCGCGTCGTGGCCGCAAGTCGAAGCGGCAGAGGCGCCAGGAGTACGAGGCCATGCAGGCCCCGAGCGTCGGCGGCGTGATGCTGCCGCGCGGCAACGGCGAGGCCATCCGCCTCTCCCGCGGCGCGTCGCTCACGGACTTCGCGGAGAAGATCAACGCCAACCCGGCGTCGCTCGTCGCGGTCATGATGAACCTCGGCGAGATGGTCACGGCCACGCAGTCCGTCTCCGACGAGACCCTGGAACTCCTCGCCGGCGAGATGAACTACACGGTTCAGATCGTCAGCCCCGAGGAGGAGGACCGCGAGCTGCTCGAGTCCTTCGACATCGAGTTCGGCGAGGACGAGGGCGATGAGGAGGACCTGGTCGTCCGTCCGCCGGTCGTGACCGTCATGGGTCACGTCGACCACGGTAAGACCCGCCTGCTCGACGCCATCCGCAAGACCAACGTCATCGCGGGCGAGGCCGGCGGCATCACCCAGCACATCGGTGCCTACCAGGTCGCGACCGAGGTCAACGAAGAAGAGCGCAAGATCACCTTCATCGACACCCCGGGTCACGAGGCGTTCACCGCCATGCGTGCCCGTGGTGCGAAGTCGACCGACATCGCGATCCTGGTCGTCGCGGCCAACGACGGCGTCATGCCGCAGACGGTCGAGGCGCTCAACCACGCGAAGGCGGCCGAGGTCCCGATCGTCGTCGCGGTCAACAAGATCGACGTCGAGGGTGCCGACCCGACCAAGGTGCGCGGTCAGCTGACCGAGTTCGGTCTGGTGGCCGAGGAGTACGGCGGCGACACGATGTTCGTCGACATCTCCGCCAAGCAGGGTCTGAACATCGACTCGCTGCTGGAGGCCGTGATCCTCACGGCCGACGCCTCGCTCGACCTCCGGGCCAACCCGAGCCAGGACGCGCAGGGCATCTCCATCGAGTCCCGTCTCGACCGCGGCCGTGGTGCCGTGGCGACGGTCCTCGTCCAGCGAGGCACGCTGCGGGTCGGCGACACGATGGTCGTGGGCGACGCCTACGGCCGGGTGCGCGCCATGCTCGACGACAACGGCAACAACGTCGCCGAGGCGGGCCCGTCGACGCCGGTCCAGGTCCTGGGCCTGACCAACGTCCCGGGTGCCGGTGACAACTTCCTCGTGGTCGAGGAGGACCGTACGGCCCGCCAGATCGCGGAGAAGCGCGCCGCCCGTGAGCGCAACGCGGCCTTCGCGAAGCGCACGCGCCGCGTGTCCCTGGAGGACCTGGACAAGGTGCTCAAGGCCGGCGAGATCCAGCAGCTCAACCTGATCATCAAGGGTGACGCGTCTGGTTCCGTCGAGGCCCTCGAGTCCTCCCTGCTCCAGCTGGACGTCGGCGAAGAGGTCGACATCCGCGTCCTGCACCGCGGTGTCGGTGCGGTCACGGAGTCCGACATCGACCTGGCGATGGGCTCCGACGCCATCGTGATCGGCTTCAACGTCCGCGCGGCCGGCCGCGCGGCGCAGATGGCCGAGCGCGAGGGTGTGGACGTCCGGTACTACTCGGTCATCTACCAGGCGATCGAGGAGATCGAGGCGGCCCTCAAGGGCATGCTCAAGCCGGAGTTCGAAGAGGTCGAGCTGGGTACGGCGGAGATCCGCGAGGTCTTCAAGTCGTCCAAGCTGGGCAACATCGCGGGTGTCCTCATCCGGTCCGGCGAGGTCAAGCGCAACACCAAGGCGCGCCTCATCCGCGACGGCAAGGTGGTCGCGGAGAGCCTCAACATCGACGGTCTGCGTCGCTTCAAGGACGACGTCACCGAGATCCGCGAAGGGTTCGAGGGCGGTATCAACCTCGGCAACTTCAACGACATCAAGGTCGACGACGTCATCGCGACGTACGAGATGCGCGAGAAGCCGCGGGCGTAACGCTCACGGTGCGTGCCGGCCGGCGGGACTTCGGTCCCGCCGGCCGGCGCGCCGTTTGCGGCCCGTGTCCATGGCCCACGGAGCGTAATATCCGTCGAGCCCACGGGCCGCTTCGTTGTACGGTTCTTGGTGTCCCCGGCCATACGGCTCCGGGGCCACCGATCCCGTACCGGCGGGTGAACCGGTTACACACATGTACGTGGGGACTCTGTCCTTCGACCTTCTCCTCGGCGACGTCCACTCGCTGAAGGAGAAACGCTCCGTCGTCCGCCCGATCGTCGCCGAACTCCAGCGGAAGTACGCCGTGAGCGCGGCCGAGGTGGACCACATGGACCTCCACCGGCGGGCGGTCATCGGCCTGGCCGTGGTCTCCGGCGACACGGCGCACGTCGCCGACGTACTGGACCGGTGCGAACGGCTGGTCGCCGGCCGCCCCGAGGTGGAGCTGCTGTCCGCACGACGGCGCCTCCACGGCGACGACGACTGACCACAGAACACGAAGCAGAAGAAAGAACGGGAGACGGACCAGTGGCCGACAACGCGCGGGCGAAAAGGCTGGCGGACCTCATCCGGGAGGTGGTGGCCCAGAAGCTTCAGCGCGGGATCAAGGACCCGCGGCTCGGCTCGCACGTCACCATCACGGACACCCGGGTCACGGGTGACCTGCGGGAGGCGACCGTCTTCTACACGGTCTACGGTGACGAGGAGGAGCGGGCCGCCGCCGCCGCGGGCCTGGAGAGCGCCAAGGGCGTCCTGCGCTCCGAGGTGGGCCGCGCGGCCCAGGTGAAGTTCACGCCCACCCTGACCTTCGTCGCCGACGCCCTGCCGGACACCGCCAAGACCATCGAGGACCTCCTCGACCGGGCCCGGCAGTCCGACCAGCAGGTGCGCGACGTGGCCACGGGCGCCTCGTACGCCGCCGGCGCGGACCCCTACCGCAAGCCGGCCGACGACGACGACACGGACGGCGACGCCGCGGAATGACCCAGAAGCACACCACGCCCGACGGCCTTGTCATCGTCGACAAGCCGTCGGGCTTCACTTCGCACGACGTGGTCGCCAAGATGCGCGGCATCGCGAGGACCCGCCGCGTCGGCCACGCCGGCACGCTCGACCCCATGGCGACCGGTGTCCTGGTCCTCGGGATCGAGCGCGCCACCAAGCTCCTCGGGCACCTCGCGCTCACCGAGAAGGAGTACCTGGGCACCATCCGCCTGGGCCAGAACACCCTCACCGACGACGCCGAGGGCGACATCACCTCCGCCACCGACGCCTCCAAGGTGACCAGGGACGCCATCGACGCCGGCATCGCCCGGCTGACCGGCGACATCATGCAGGTGCCGTCCAAGGTCAGCGCCATCAAGATCGACGGCGTACGGTCCTACAAGCGGGCCCGTGAGGGCGAGGAGTTCGAGATCCCCGCCCGGCCCGTGACCGTCTCCTCCTTCACGGTGTACGACGTCCGGGACGCCGTCGCCGAGGACGGCACGCCCGTGCTCGACCTGATCGTGTCGGTGGTCTGCTCCTCCGGCACCTACATCCGCGCCCTCGCCCGCGACCTGGGCGCCGGTCTCGGCGTGGGCGGACACCTCACCGCGCTGCGCCGGACGCGTGTCGGCCCGTACAAGCTCGACGCGGCGAAGACGCTGGACCAGCTCCAGCAGGAGCTGACCGTGATGCCGGTCGCCGAGGCCGCGACGGCGGCGTTCCGCCGCTGGGACGTCGACGCCAGGCGGTCCCAGCTCCTGCTGAACGGCGTCCGCCTGGAGATGCCCGACGAGTACGCGGGCGCCGGACCCGTGGCCGTGTTCGACCGCGAGGGCCGCTTCCTCGCGCTCGTCGAGGAACACAAGGGCAAGGCGAAGAGCCTGGCCGTCTTCGGCTGAGCGGATACCGCGGGGCTGTCGCCCGACTGATCTGCGGCGGTGCGGGGGCGGGGCCGTGCCGGGCACGCCGGGCTGCCGGGTCGGTCGAGCGGTTGGAGGTCTGCCGGGCTGCCGGGCTGTTCGGGTGGCTGGGGGAGGCTCCGGGCCTGTGGGTGGCTGGGGGCCTGCCCGGTCGGCGGGTGGCTGGGGGGCCGCCGGGCCGGCGTCTTCCCGTGGAGCGGCGGCCGGGCACGGACTCCGGCCCTGCCGCCGCTCCACGGTCCCCCCTCGGTTCCCCCACCCCTAGGCTTATCCAGCCGCCCCCGCCTATTCACCCGTCCGGGCGGGCGCTCGGAGTGAACCGGGGGAGCGGAAGGGGGCGCGTTCACCGAGGGATCTGTCCTGCCGATCATCACGCGCCTACCGTCGAGGCACAGGGCAGCGGGGACGGCGGGGAGGCAAGGCCATGACGGAACGGGGCCCGCGCACCGCGGGCGGGCGCCGGGACCACGGGGACGAGCCCGCACGCGGGGCGCAGGCGGCGCAGGCCGCAAGCTCGGACGAGCGCGGCGGAGAAGAGCGGGACGCGGCCGGTGGACGGGGAGCGGCCGGGTCCGGCCGGGGCCGCTGCGAGGCGGACGTGGACGGTACGGGGGGCGACGGCGCCGGTGCCATTGCCGGTGATGGTGCCGGCCGGGCCGATGCCGCTCTCGTCCGGGTCCACGACCCGGCCGGCCGCCCCCACGGTCTCGGCTTCCTCGTCGACCACGAGGGCACCCTGCTCACCAGCCACGAGTGCGTCGACGGCCTGTCCCGGCTGGTCCTGCACGCGGCCGACCGCACGTGCGTGGTCACTTCCGACGCCGTCACCCCGCTGCCCGCCCTCGACCTCGCCCTGGTGCACACCGAGGGCCTGGGCGTGGACCCGTTGCCGCTGACGGTGCGGGAGCGGATCGACGCCGGTACGTACGTACGGATCGTCGCCGGCTGCTGGCGTGAGGCCCGGGTGCTGGCGGCGACACCGGTGACGTACACCGCCACCGACGGCGTCCACCTCCTCGACGACGCCCTGGAGCTGGCCATCGGCACGGCCGGCCGGGACGCCCTTCGGCTCGGTGGCGGCGCGGCCGGCGGACCGGTGCTCGACGCCCGTACCGGCGCGGTCGTCGGGGTCCTCGGCACCGCCCTGCACACCGACCGGCGTGACGCGGGCTTCGCGGTCCCGCTGCGGCCCGCCGCCGACGCCGCCCTCGCCGGTCTGCTCGAGCGTAACGCGGCCACCGTGCCCGCGTACGGCGCCGACCTCAACCTCGCCGGCATCCTTCAGGTGACCGAGACGTCCGTGGGCCAGGACGGCCCTCCGGGCGCCCTCACCGGCCACATGGACGCCGTCGAACCCGTCGAACGAGCCGACGTCGTACGGGAGCTGGCCGCGTTCACCGGGGCCGACCGGCCGGTGCTGGGCCTGGTGGGCGCCCCGGGCAGCGGCCGTACAACAGAACTCGCAGCACTCGCCGCCCGCAGGGCCCGGGGTGATCTGGCCGCACCGACGGTGTGGTCACGCGGTGGCGACCTGGCGGAGGGCGACGGTTCGAGCGCGGGGGCCGCCCTCCGGACGGGGGGTGCTCCGGCTGCGCCGACGTTGCGGTCGCACGGTGGCGACCGGTCGGCGAGCGATGGTGCTGGGGTTGAGGTGGCTGGTGGGGCGGGGGGTGGTCTGTACGCGCCGATGCTCTGGTTGCGTGGTGGCGACCGGTCGGAGAGCGACGGTTCGGGGGCGGGGGCCGCCGAACGGATGGGGCGCCGCCTGCCTGCGCCGACGTTGCGGTCGCACGGTGCTGACCGTTCGGAGGGCGACGGTTCCGTGGCGGATCGAGCCGGCCGGGCCGGGGGTGGTCTGTCCGCGCCGACGGTGTGGTTGCGGGGCGCCGACCTGATCGAGGGCGACAGTTCCGTGGCGGACGCCGCCGCTCGAACCGTGGAGCGGGCCGCCCGGATCGTCGCCGCGTCCCTGGGCGTCCAGCCCGAGGACCTCGGCGACCTCACCCCCGAACGCCTGGCGCGCCTCGCCGCCCGGGCAGGCCGCCCGCTGCTCCTGCTCCTCGACGGCCCGGAGGAGATGCCGCCCGTCCTCGCCCACCGGCTGCCGGAGTGGACCCGGGGGACGACCGACTGGTTGCGCGCAACCGGGGCCCGGCTGGTGGTGGCCTGCCGCGAGGAGTACTGGGAACGCGCCGGAACGTACTTCCCGGCCGACCTGCTCCACACCCCGGCCACCCACGCGCCCCCACGGCCGGCCACGGACGCGCCGCCCCCTGCTCCGGCCGTCCGAGTGGTCTCGCCGTCCGCCGTCCCGATGGTGGACGCGCCGCTCCCTGCTCCGGTCAGCCAAGCGGTCGCGCCGCCCGCTGTCCCCACCGCAGACGCGCGACCCTCCGCTCCGGCCGCCCATGCGGTGCCGCCGGCTGCCTGCCCGGACCGGGCCCTGCTGGCGGCGCCGGTCCTCACCCCGTCCACACCCGCAGCGCCGCTGCCCGCTCCGGGCGACCATGCGGTCTCACCGCCCAACGCCCCCACCCCGGGTGCGCGGCCCTCCGCCTCGGCCCTTGTCCACACAGCTCCGGCTCCGGCTACGGCGCCTGCCTCGTCCGGCCCGATCACGCCGGAAGTGCTGCTCCTCGCCGAGGCCCCGTCGGAAGCACCGCCCCCGGCCTCGCCCACCCCGACCCCGCCGGATGCGTCGTCCCAGCCCTTCGCGTCGCCGGAGGCCTCGCCCCACACCCCGGCCCGGCCGGAGGCATCACCCCCCGCCTCAGCCACGTCCTCAACGTCGCCCCTCACCCCGGCCACGTCCCCGGCGCCGCCGAGCCCCCTGGCCGGACCCGTGCCCGGTACCGCCCCCCTACCGCTTCCGCCCTGTCTGCGGCTCGGAGACCTGGACGTCGGTGAGGCACGGCGGGCGCGGGTCCGGTACGGCGTCGCGGAGGGGGTGCTGGCCGAGCGGGACGCCGCGCATCCGCTCGCTCTGCGGCTGGTGTCCGAGGTGGGGGCCGCCGTCCCCGACGCCCAGGTCGCCGGACCCGTCGAGCGGCACGACGTCTTCACCGCCTACCTCGACGTGATCTGCCTGCGCGTCGCGGTGCGGCTCGCCGCCGCGGCCGGTCTGCGCGGTACGGCCGTACGGCGGCTCGCCGCCCGCGTGGCCGGCCAGGTGCACGAGGCCGCCCGGCGCAGTCTCGGGCCCGGGCAGGGCGAGCTGGACCGGGAGGCGTTCGAGACGGTGTTCCCCTGGGGGCCCGCCCCGGCCCGGCTGGGCGGCGGTACCGGCTGGGCCTCCGCCGTCCTCACCGAAGGCCTCCTCGTGCCGGCCGGCCGCGGCTACCGCTTCGCCCACGAGGAGCTGGCCGACTGGATCCAGGGGGTGCACCTGGACCTGGACGAGGCCCTGCGCGCCCTGGTGCACCGCCCCGGCGGCCGGCGTGAGCCGCACCCCGTCCCGGTGCCGCACCACCGCGCCGGCCCGGTCGTACAGGCTCTGCTGCACCTCGCCCGCCAGCACGGCCCCCAGGAACTGGCGTCGCGGCTCGGTGAGTTGATCGACGCCCTGGAGCGGGACCCCGGTTCCTGGTGGGCCGCCCGGCTGCTCGCCCGGACTCTGCTCGGGGTCCCGGACGCGACGCCGTACACCGAGACGCTGCGCCTGCTGGCCGACCGCGTCGTCGCCTGGCGCCGTGCCGAGCGGCCCGTGCCGGCCGAGTTCGGCCCCGCCTTCTGGACGGCCGTGCCCGTCTCCGGCACCGAGCGCCTGGACCTGCTGCGCCGGCTGGTGCTGGCGGACCCGGCGCCGCCCGCGGCCGGGGACCGGTACCTGGACGCCGTCGCCGGGCTGCTCGCCGCCGCCCCCACCGTCGTACAGCCCCTGCTGACCCACTGGTTCACCGACGAGCGCCCGCTGCCCGCGACCCCGCACGCCACCGTGGCCACCGCCGCGCAGGCACTGCTGCACACGCACCGGCACGGCGCCCTGGACGATCTCACCGAGGTGCTGGTGAACCGCGCGGACCCGCGTGCCGACGAGCTGCTCGCCGTACTCGCCGAGGACGAGCCGTCGGCGGTGTGCCGGGCCGTGGACCGCTGGGTGCACGACGAACGTCCCGCCCGCCGGGCGGCAGCGGTGACGAGCGGGCTGCGCGCGGCCCCGCACGTCGGCTCGGACGCCGACCGGGAGCTGCTGCGCTGGGCCGCCCTCGCCCTGCTCGCCCGCCCCGCCGACCGCGCCCTGCACGGCGGCGCCCTCGCCCTGCTGGTCCGCGACCCGCACACCCGCGACCGGCATCTGCCCGCCGCCCTGCGCCACTTCGCCGACGGCGACCCGCTGTTGCCGCCGAGCGCCCTTGTCCCGGCCCTGGCCACCCACCCGGAGCCGGTTCTGGATGCCTTCCGCACACGCCTGCACGCCCCGGACGCCGACGGCCCGCAGACCGCGGCGGTCCTGCGCGGCCTCGGCGAGGTGACCACGCCGGCCCTCGCCCGCCGCGTCGCCGTCCTCGTGGGGGAGGCGGTGCGGCTGTGCCCGGGAACCGCCGGACACGTCGCCGGGCACGTCGACCGCCGCCTCGAACAGGGTCCCACCGCCCGCTCGGTCCTGCTGCCTCTCGTCACCGGTCTGCTCGAGGGCGGTCCCGAGCAGGTCCGGGCGGCGCTCGCCACCGTCCTGGCCGCCGCCGGAACTCCCGCCTCCCGCCCGCTCCGCCGTGAGCTGCTGGAGTTCCTGCTCACCCGGGAACAGGACCGGGGTAGCGCCGAGGTAAGCCCAAGAGCCGCCAGTTCCTGATCTTTGCGGGTGTGGTGGTCGGTCAATCTGATTGGATCGGTGCCACCACCGGGGCCCCGGAAAGCCACGCCCGCCGCGCCTGTCGTCATTCGTTCCTTTGACGTTCTGGGTCGGCCGCGACCGACGGCGGCGTGGTGCCGCGGTCCTGAGACGGGGCCGTCGGCACGGGTCGGGCAGTGGTGGACCGGTCGAGGGCTCAACCCATTCTGTGCTCGTCTCCTCGGCCGGGTCGCCAGACGAAGCGACCAGATGCCCCCTGGCAGTGAACTCGATGGCGCCGGTCGCCTCGCCGGATCTTGCCCCTTTTTTTCCGAGCGCGGCAGAACATCGCCGGCATCCAAGGGCGGGCTCGCCCATACGGCATGCGGGTATCGGGAGCGCAATCAGCGATATACGGAACGGCGGAATGCGTGATACGCCATACGGTCAGCCGTCATGGATTCAGTCGTGAGGCCATGGCTTCACCAAGTAAGTCAAGACTTATCTTCAGGGAATTTTGACCGTATGGTGTGGCTCGAATCGAAGGAGCCCCCTGTTGTCGAAAATGAATGATCCCGCTGTGCGTGCGGTTGAATCGGAGCGGGATTATGTGTCCTCCTTGTATGAGTTGCTCACCGAGCGGCTTTCCGAGGCGCGAGTACGCCGAGCGAGTGTGCTGAAGGGCCCGGCGGAAAGCGCCGATGAGGCGTACGAGAGAGAAATCGCCGCCGAGCGTCTGGCCAAGGAAATCGGCCGGCTGGAGGGCGCCGAAAAGGGGCTGGTATTCGGGCGCATCGACTGGACGGATGGCACGGCCCTGCGCATCGGGCGGATCGGACTGCATACGGAGGAGGATGACCTGCCTCTGCTCGTGGACTGGCGCGCGAACGCGGCGCGGCCCTTCTACGAGGCGACACCGGTCCACCCGATGGACCTGCGGCGGCGCCGGCACCTGCGCCTCGAGGAACGCACGGTCATCTCGGTGAGCGACGAACTGCTGGACGGGACCGCCCCGACCGACGAGGACGTCGTGGGGGACGGCCCGTTGACCGAGGCTATGTCGGCACGGCGTACGGGCAGGATGCACGCGGCCGTCGCGACGCTGCAGGCCGAGCAGGACGAGATCGTCCGCTCCGCCCACCGCGGGGTGACCGTGGTGCAGGGCGGCCCCGGCACCGGCAAGACATAGGCCGCCCTGCACCGGGCGGCCTATGTCCTGTACGCGTTCCCGCGCGCCGCGGAGGAGGGTGTCCTGGTGGTGGGCCCGAACGCCCGGTTCCTCGACTACATCTCCCAGGTCCTTCCCTCGCTCGGAGAGAACGACGTCGTTCTGGCGACCTGCCGGGAACTGGCCGGAGTGTCCACGGACACGGTGGACCCGTTCGATACGGCGCGTCTCAAGGGCAGCTCCGACCTCGCCGACGCCTTGGCCGGCCTGCTGCGCGTCCACCAAGCTCCCGCCGGTGACTTCACCGTACGGGTCGGACAGGAACTGGTTCACCTGTCCGGCGAGGAAGTCGCCACGGCACGCGACGCCGCCGTGGCAGCCGCACCGGGGCACAACCTCGCGCGCCAGGTGTTCAGGGAGCTCTTGGTCGACGCCGTCACCGACGCGATGCAACGAGACATGGGCGACCTCCTGGAGCAGATCGACGCCGATGCCGCCAGGATGACGGGCATGGACCTCGACCGGTTCACGGGAGCCGCCCAGCACCGTGCCGAAGGTGCGGCCGACTCGGGTCCGGTCCACGAGCTGGACGTGGACGCCATCCGAGCCGATCTCCTCGACGACGCCGGCGTCGACCGGGCGGTCGAGGTGCTGTGGCCGCGGCTGGTACCCGGTGACCTCGTGAAGGCGCTCCTGACGAACGCCGGCGCTCTCGCCGAGCACCTGCCCCGCCTGAGCGCGCAGGAGCGGTCCCTTCTGCTGCGCGGTCCGGACGACCCGTGGACCGATGACGATGTGCCGTTGCTGGACGAGGCGGCGAGCCTGGTCGACGGCCCCCCCGAGCGGACGTACGGGCACGTCGTCGTCGACGAGGCGCAGGAACTGACCGCCATGCAGTGGCGGATGATCGTCCGCCGCTGCCCGGCAAGGGCGATGACGCTGGTGGGTGACTTCGCCCAGGCAGGCCCGGTCGCGACAGCACGCGACTGGAAGGAAGCACTGAGCCCCCACGTCGGACCGCGGTTCAAACTGCACAACCTGACCGTCAGCTACCGCACCACGCAGGAGATCCTGGAGAGCGTCCGGGACCTGCTCACGCGGATCGCTCCGGACCAGAAGCCCACACGGTCACTGCGAAGCGGTGAGAGCCCTCGCACCGTGACCACACCTCCGGAGGGGTTGGTCACCGCCGCCGTTCAGGAACTCCGCGCCCAGAGCACCGCGCACCCGGGCGAGCTTCTGGGAGTGATCTGCGCGGACACCAGGGTGAGCGAGCTGACGGCCCAGGGCATCGCTCACCACGCACGCATCGTGCCGGCGTCCGAAGCACGCGGCCTGGAATTCGACGGGGTCGTCGTCATGAACCCCGAGGAAATCATCACGGCCCGCCCCGGTGGGGAAAGGGACTTGTACGTAGCCCTGACCCGGGCCACCAAGCGCCTCTGCACAATCACCGTCCAGCCCGCCTGACGACTCGGCGCCCGCGTCGTCGCCGCGGGCGCACCCGGCGCGGCACGCGGCCGTGGCCCAGGACAGCGGAGGTCAGGGGGAGAGCGGCCAGGGGGAGGGCAGCCGCGAGGAGGGGGTCCGCGGCCTCGTCCATCGCACCGGGCTCCTCCTCGCCCGCACGCCCGAGGGAGCCGCCCGCTTCGACCGCGGTCTGGCCGACCTCGGACGGCACGTGCCCGGCTTCGCCGCGAGCCAGGCCCGCTGGCTGACCGACGCCCCCGACGACCGGGCCGCCGTGGTGGGCCCCGGCACCCTCCGCATGATCGAGAACCTGGCGGGCGTACGCGTACCGGCCTGAGCGGCGGCGGGGAACGTGCGCCCCGTCACAGCCCCTATGCCGATGCTGGCAGCGAGCACCCGGCATGGCACCCTTAGACCTGCACGACGAGGTCAGGACAGACACGGACACGGGTTCGAGGAGCGGTCACAGTGCAGCGCTGGCGTGGCTTGGAGGACATCCCCCAGGACTGGGGGCGCAGCGTCGTCACCATCGGTTCCTACGACGGCGTCCACCGCGGCCACCAGCTGATCATCAAGCACGCCGTCGACCGCGCCCGTGAACTGGGCGTCCCCGCCGTCGTGGTCACCTTCGACCCGCACCCCAGCGAGGTCGTCCGCCCCGGCAGCCACCCGCCGCTGCTCGCCCCGCACCACCGCCGCGCCGAACTGATGGCCGAGCTGGGCGTCGAGGCGGTCCTCATCCTCCCGTTCACCACCGAGTTCTCCAAGCTGTCGCCCGCCGACTTCGTGGTGAAGGTCCTGGTGGACAAGCTGCACGCCAAGGCGGTCGTGGAAGGCCCCAACTTCCGCTTCGGCCACAAGGCCGCAGGCAACGTCGAGTTCCTCACCGGGCAGGGCAAGGTCTACGACTTCGAGGTCGACGTCGTCGACCTGTACGTCACCGGTGAGGCGGGCGGCGGCGAGCCGTTCTCCTCGACCCTGACGCGCCGTCTGGTCGCGGAGGGCGATCTCGCGGGCGCCCGCGAGATCCTGGGCCGCCCGCACCGCGTCGAGGGCATCGTCGTCCGCGGCGCCCAGCGCGGCCGTGAACTGGGCTTCCCGACCGCCAACGTCGAGACCCTGCCGCACACCCGCCATCCCCGCCGACGGCGTGTACGCCGGCTACCTGCACGCCCAGGGCGAGGTCATGCCGGCCGCGATCTCCGTCGGCACGAACCCGCAGTTCGACGGCACCGAGCGCACGGTGGAGGCGTACGCCATCGACCGCGTCGGCCTCGACCTGTACGGCCTGCACGTCGCCGTCGACTTCCTGGCGTTCGTGCGCGGCCAGGCGAAGTTCGAGTCGCTCGAGGCTCTGCTGGAGCAGATGGCGGTGGACGTGGAGCGGTGCCGGCAGATCGTGGCGGCGCAGGAGTGACCGTCGTACGGCGGTAGCGCGTCAGCGCGGTACAACGCGGAGGGCGGCCGGTGCGGTGAGCACCGGCCGCCCTTCTCCGTGTGTCCCTAATGCTGGGGCGGGGCCGGGGGAGCCTGCGGCGGCTGCTGCCCCGGCTGCGGCTGCGGCTGGGGGTGGCCGGGCTGCGGATAGCCGGGCTGCGCCGGATACGGCTGCGGCGGGTACGGCTGCTGCGCCGGGGCGTACGGCTGTCCGGGGCCCTGCGGGTACGGCGGCTGCTGCCCCTGCGGGTAGGGCGGCTGTCCCTGCGGGTACGGCTGCCCCTGTCCCTGCGGGTACGGCTGGCCGGGGCCGTACGGCTGGCCCAGGCCCGGCATGGGCGGAGCGGCCACCGGCGGCGGGTTGCCGTCACTCGTCCACAGTCCGTGCGCCTGCTGGTGGCGGGTGAAGTCCTCGGCGACCAGCGCGGCGAGGTTGAAGTACGCCTCGCGTGTCCGTGGGCGCATCATGTCGAGGTCGACCTCGGCGCCCGCGGCCAGATGCTCGTCGAAGGGCACGACCACGACGGCACGCGTCCGCGTCTCGAAATGCGCCACGATGTCCTCGACCTTGATCATCTTGCCGGTCTCGCGGACCCCGGAGATCACGGTGAGGGCACGGGAGACCAGGTCGGCGTACCCGTGCGCGGACAGCCAGTCCAGCGTCGTACTGGCGCTGCTCGCCCCGTCCACGGACGGTGTCGAGATGATGATCAGCTGGTCGGCGAGGTCGAGCACCCCGCGCATGGCGCTGTACAGCAGGCCCGTGCCCGAGTCGGTCAGGATGACCGGGTACTGCCGCCCGAGTACGTCTATCGCGCGCCGGTAGTCCTCGTCGTTGAACGTGGTCGAGACGGCGGGGTCCACGTCGTTGGCGATGATCTCCAGACCGGAGGGCGCCTGCGAGGTGAACCGGCGGATGTCCATGTACGAGTTCAGGTACGGGATCGCCTGGACGAGGTCACGGATGGTCGCCCCCGTCTCGCGCCGCACCCGCCGCCCGAGCGTGCCGGCGTCCGGGTTCGCGTCGATGGCGAGTATCTTGTCCTGCCGTTCGGTGGCCAGGGTCGAGCCGAGCGCGGTCGTCGTGGTCGTCTTGCCGACGCCGCCCTTGAGACTGATGACCGCGATCCGGTAGCACGACATCACCGGCGTACGGATCAGCTCCAGCTTCCGCTGCCGCTCGGCCTCCTCCTTCTTCCCGCCCAGCTTGAACCGTGAGGTGGCCGCCGTGGGCCGGCCGCTCTTCGCCTTCTGCCGCTTGTTGTTGAGCAGCCGGTCCGCGGACAGCTCCACGGCAGCGGTGTAACCGAGCGGCGCCGCACCGGCGTTGGTCGGCTGCCGCTGGTCATGCTGAACGGCCTGCGGCCACGCGGCACCGGAACGAGGATCGACCGGGGCCTGGGGGGCCTGCGGCGCGTCGGACCCCGGGGCGAAGCCCGGGTTCTGCGGGGGCTGGGGGAATCCGTAACCACCGGCTTGGGGCTGGGGCTGGGGGGTGGGGGCTCCCTGGGGGAAGCCGTATCCGCTCGGCGGGGTGGGGGCGTTGGGGTTCGGCTGGGGCGCCGGGGGCTGGGGGAAGCCGTAACCGCCGGGCTGAGCCGGGGGGTTGGGGGCGCCGGGCTGGGGGAAGCCGTATCCGCTCGCCGGCGTGGGACCGTTGGGAGCCGCCTGCGGGGACGGCGCCGGTGCGGCGGGCGCGCCTGGCTGGTCGGCCTGGCCGGCCTGGTTCTGCTGGTTCCATGCGGCGGGCGAGGGTTGTGGGGCCTGCGGCTGGAACGGCGGCTGCTGACCGGGCACGCCGACAAAACCCTGCGCGGCCGGCGGCTGCGGCTGGGGCTGCCGGCCGGGCATCGGGCCGGGTTGCTGAGGAGGAGCCTGCTGCGGCACGGGCTGCGCCGGCCACTGGGCCGCGGCAGCGGGGGCGGCGGGCTGATACGAGGGCGGCAACGGGGGCAGCCCGCCCTGAGGCGCGGACGGCGCGCTCGGTGCGGACGGCGCATGCGGTGCGGGCTGTGAGGGCCAGCCGGGCTGCGCACCTTGAGGGGCCGGGGGAGCGGGGGGCGCCGCGGGATTCGGGGTGCCGGGGCCGGACTGCGGCACACCAGGCTGCGGGATGCCAGGCTGAGGGCCGCCCGCGCCGGGCTGGAACGCACCGGCCTGCGGGGTGCCGGTCTGCGGGGCACCGGTTCCGGCCGCGTTGGGCTGCGGGAAGCCGTATCCGCCGGGCTGCGGAACGCCTTGGCCGCCCGGTTGTGCGGCGCCGGGCTGTCGGGGGCCGGTCCCGGTCGGGTTGGGCTGGGGGAAGCCGTATCCGCCGGGCTGCTGGACGCCGTGGCCGCCGAACTGCTGGACACCGGGCTGCGCGGCGCCGGTCACTTGAGCGTTGGGCGGGGCGGCGTCGGTCTGCGGTGCGTCAGGCCGCGGCGAGTCGCCCTGAGGAGCCTCCGCGTGCGGGGCCTCCGAGTGCGGCACACCGGTCCACTGGGCGGCATCATCTGAGCCACCGTCACCGGAAACGGTGTCCCTCGGTGCGTGGGACTGCGCGGCGTCGGCGGAGTCCTCGGGCGCCCCGGACCGGGCGTCGGCGTCGGCGGTGTCCTCCTGCCCGCCGGGCTGTACGGCCTCGGCCGTGCCCTGCTCCGCGGCGGCGTTCTCCACCGCACCTTTGCCCGCGACGGCCGTCTCCGACGCACCCGGTGTCCTCGTGTCCTCGGCACCTTCCTGATCGTCTTCGCGCTCTGCCCCGTCCCCGGAGGGCGAGGGGCCCTCCGAGACGGGGACGGGGACGGCGGTGTCCGCCGCCGCGTCCTCCCGTGCGCCCGCGCCGTCACCGGACTCCTCGGCGTGCCGCTCGCCACCCTCGGCGAGACCACCCGGCGTTGCGGCGGCGTCCGGCGCGGCCCCGTCCGTACCGGCCTCGGTGTTCGCGGTACCGGCGCTCGCGGCCTGGGCGTCCCCGCCGCCGTCCCCGGAGGGAATCGCGCTCTCCGTGGATTCCCCGCCGTCGGATCCGCCCGGTTCCCCGGTGGCTGCCGTGCGGTCGGCGATCTCGGCCATCTGACGCTTCAGGGCGACGGCGGAGAACCGCATGGTCGCCCCGCTCTCCAGGTCACCGTTGTCCGTCTCCGGCTCGACCACGGGGGAGGCCCCCGGTGATTCCTGCGGGACGGCCGGCTGCGGCTGCCCGGCTGCCTGCGGCTCGAAGCCCTCGGGCAGCCGCGGCATGGGGAGGGGGCTGCCGACCGGCGGCGCGGGCGGCGGCGTGGGCTGCGAGGGCGACGCGAACGGCGGACCGTCCACCGGCGCGGGCGGAGCCGGCGGGGCGTACGGAGTCCCTTGCGCCGGGATCCCTTGCGCCGGGATCCCCTGCGCCGGTGTGCCCTGTGCCGGAACGCCCTGCGGCGGCGTGAAGGGAGCCCCCTGTGGTGGGGCGTACGGCGCCCCCTGCGACGGGATGCCCTGCGGCGGCGCGTACGGAGTCCCCTGCGGCGGCGTGAAGGGAGCCCCCTGCGGCGGCGCGTACGGCGCGCTCTGGGGCGGGGTGCCCGTCGGCTGGGTGGGCGGGGGAGGCGGTGTCGGGCCTGTGACCGGCGTACCCGTGGGGAACGGCAGTCCGGGGGCCGCCGAGGAGCCCGGGCCGCCCGCGGCCCGGGGGTCCTCGGACGGGGCGAAGCCGCTCGCGCCGCCCGAGCCCGCCCCCCGTACCGGACGCGTTCTGCGTGTACCAGGCGGGGGGAGCGTAGTCGATGGTGAACTCGCCGGTGGTCTCGACGGCCTCCGCGTCGGGCTGGTCATCGCCGGGTGTGTCCCAGCCCCCGCGCGTCCCGTCCCGATCGCTGCTCACAGTTCCTCCTGGTGTGGTCGAGCACCCTCATGCCGTGCCTGGGCGAGCATGTCGTGTCGTACCGAGTCGTCCGTTGTCGTTCGGGGCGGTCCGATACACCGGCCCTCCCCCCGGGACACCGACGCCCGGTCCACGGGTCCTGCCATCGCGCCCGCTCCCAGCCTAATCACCAGGAGCCGTCCCTCGGCAGGCCCGCCCGCCCCTCGGCACCCGCCCACCAGGTCACGCGTGCCCGCAGACGCCCCGCCCGTCCCCGGCGACCCCTGCGAGAGCCTGAACAAATGGGACAGAGAAGGGCGTTCAGTCCATCCGGCGGGGTGTGCCCAACAATCCGATCTCGGCGTCGGTGGGTTGCGTCAGCACGTACTGCCGGTCACGGTCGGTGCACCACAGGGTGACGCCGTCGGGCAGCGCGGGCAGCGACTCGACCTCGGTCCGTGACAGGCCCATCGTGCGCCCCAGTTCGGCCGCCTCGTCCGGCGAGACCCGCTGGATGCCGGCGAGCCGGGCCTGCCGGAGCAGCCGGGGCGCGACCGGGCTGAGGTACGGCAGCAGGGTCAGCACCGACTGCCAGGGCCCGGACACCACCCGGCCGCGCGGGGGCCGCATACCGCAGTCCCGCACCACCAGTACGGGTGTACCGGCGGAGGCGCCCTGCGGCGGCACCCGCCCGACGTCGTACACGGACAGGCCGTTCTGTCCGCCGCCCATGGCATGCACCATCTGCATCCAGGCCTGCGGCCGGCCGGTCTCCACGGCGACCCGGGCGCCGGTGGCGGCCGAGCGCAGCGCCAGCACCTGCGCGGTCCACAGGCCGCCGATCAGGACGACGTCGTACGGCGTGGGCCGGTTGATGCCGAGGACGGCCGGCTGGCCCTCGGCGTCGACACCGGCCACCACCCCGTCGTCCCCGATGGGCAGGGCGAGCATGTCAAGCTGCTCCGCGGACAGTCCGTGCCGCCCGTGCCGGGGGCCGATCAGACCGAGCCCGTGCCGCAGCCGCTCGACCGTCCGCCGCGGCCCGGACGGCTCCCGCGCCCCCCGCGCGGCCGTATCCGGCGTCATGCGGGCTGTCGGAATCGTCGTCACCGCACACCTCCGAGGGGCAGAGTGGCCAGCATGCCGGGCAGTTGCTCACGGTCGAGGCGGGCGAGGCCGGCCCCGGCCTGCCGGGCCGCGTCCTCCAGCGCGCGCCGCGCCGCGACGAGTTCGTCGTCGCTGCGCCCGGTCACCCGCAGATGCCCGCACAGCGACACCTCCTGCCGTTCCCCGCGCGCCAGGGTCAGGCTGAAGGTGGTCGCCAGGGCCGGTATCGCGGTGACCCGGGCGACGAACTGCGGGAGCGACTCGCCCCGGCCGCCGCCCAGTTGGGGCCAGCGCCGCACCCAGTACGTGGTGTGCCGCCGGTTGTCGCAGCGCCAGCTACGCCCGGACTCCTCCGTGCGCCGCTCCCGGTTCTCGCCGCGCCCCGCCTCGGCGGTCACCAGCGGGTTGGCACAGGCCGAGGTGGCGAGGGCGGCGACCAGCTCCTCCTCGTCCAGCACACGCGCCCGGAACCCGGCGCCGGTCAGCCGGCTCGCCAGATGGTCCGCGGTCCGTACGACACACTTCTGCGCCCCCGGCAGCCCGCCGCCGCGCGCGGCCACGGCCTCCGCGCACAGCTCGGGGTCGAGTTTCAGTGCGATCCAGGTGATGCGGACGGCCGGCGCACCGGTCTGCTCCTGCAGTGGCACGTAGTTGGCGACGGCCACGGACTGCTGGGGCAGGTGCAGCGCGGGCGCCGGCTGGGTGTGCTGCACGATCTGCGCCGACTCCAGGCGGATCCCGTCCACTTCCAGCGCGTCCCGCACCAGCCCCAGGGGCAGCGGCTGCCGGCTCCGCTCGGCCCGCAGCGCGGTCGCGTCGGCCTCCACCTGGAGCACGGCCGTGACGAACGTCCCGTCCCCGACGATGCCGGCCGGCCGCCGGTCACGCGCGCCGTGGGAGTACGTGCGCAGGGCCGGCTCGCACTCCACCGCCGGGACCAGTCCGGGCTCCGTACCCGGCGGTATCGGGGTGTTCGCGGCCCGCTTCTGCCGCGCCCGCAGCTCCCGCGCCGTGCCCAGCCACTCGGGCAGGGACCGGCCGCGCCGCCGTACGAACGCCAGCAGGAGCAGTGCCAGGGCGACCACCGCGGCCGGCACCAGGGCCGCCATCCCGACGGCCCAGCCGACGAGCAGCACGGCCGCCGCCAGCTCCACCAGCAGGAGCCGTTGCAAACGGAACGAGCCGGCCTGGCCCGGCCGCTGCCTGAGGCCGGGCGTGACCTGCTGCCGCTCCGCGCCGCGCCGGGCGGGTGTCTCGCTCACCGGCGTCCCGGACCCGGTCGCGCGGCCTCGTGCCGCCGACCGGCCGCGTGTTCGCGTCCGCGTTCCGGAAGCCATCACTCCATCCCCCCGATTTGCTCACAACTCGCTGGAACCAGGCCACTGAACAAGGCCCTTGAGGGCCCAGGTACCCTACCCGCTCCACGAGGCCCGCTCCGTACCAGGCATAGTAGGGGCCGGGTCCGACAACGGAGGGCGGGGGAACGTGGTCCCCGGGCACGCTCCGGGTGAGACACGGGGAGAAACGGGCACAGATGGCATCTCGGCGGGACCAACTCAACGCCTACACCTTCGCGAAGCGCCGCATGCTCGCGTCGTTCGTGCAGTCGTCACCGGATGCCTCGGACGAGGGCGCGCCCCGGCCGCTGCGCGCCGTCCTGCCCGGCGCGATCGTCGGCGTCGTCGTCCTCGCGGCCTTCGGTGCCTGGGGCATGTTCAAGCCGACTGCGCCGCAGGGCTGGAACGACCCGGGCCAGAAGGTGATCATCGCCAGCAAGTCCACCACCCGTTACGTCGTGCTGAAGACCAAGGGCAAGGCCCAGCTCCACCCCGTGCTCAACATGGCCTCCGCCAGGCTCGTCCTCGACACCCAGAACAACGTCGACGTCGTCACCGTCGACGAGTCGATCCTCGACAACGGCAAGGTCCCGCACGGCGTCACCATCGGCATCCCCTACGCCCCCGACCGGCTGCCCTCCAGCACCGAGGCCGGCGCGGCCAAGCAGTGGGCCGTCTGCGAACGCCCGAGCGGCAGCGGCAGCTCCCTGCAGCGGGCCGCGTTCGTCCTCGCCGCGCGCGACCAGGACAAGCTGGCCGATCCCCGGGAGAAGCTGCGCGGCGGTGAACTCCTCTACGTCGCCACCCCGGAGAAGAAGCGGTACGTGATCGACGCACACGGCCGGGCCTACCCGGTGGACGCCGGGAACAGGCTGCTCCTCCAGACCCTCGTCGGCGCCGACCGCACACCGCAGCAGGTGACCAAGGAGTGGATCGCGACGCTGCACGAGGGCGACCCGATCGGCTTCCCGTCGATCGAGGGCGTCCCTGGCTCCGCGGCCAAGGCCCCCGGCCAACTGGACGAGCAGGCCAACCGCGTCGGCATGGTGCTCCGGGCCCCGGTCAACGGCCAGGAGCAGTACTTCGTCGTCCTCCCCGGCCGGGTCGCCCCCGTCTCCGACTTCGTCGCCCAGCTCCTGCTGGCCAGCAAGGACCTCGTGCGGCTCGGCCAGGCCGGACACCATCAGGAGGTCAGCGCGGGCGCCATCGACCGGGGGGAACCGTTCGCCGCCCGCCACACCTGGCCCACCGAGAAGCCCAGCGCGGTCAACGACCCCTCCACCGCCGACGGCAGCCGCAACACCGTCTGCAACGTCCTCGGCCACGTCGACCCCCACAACGGCGCCACGACCCTCAGCACCTGGGCCGGAACCGACTTCCCGGCCGTCCTGCCCACCGGCTCCTCCAGCGCCTACGTCACCGCCGGCTCCGGCCAGCTCTACCGCCAGTTCCAGGGCACGAAGACCACCGCCGGCGGCGTGTTCCTGGTCACCGACACCGGTCTGCGCTACGCCCTCCAGTCCAACGACGACAGCGCCGGCGCCGACAAGGGCATCGGCATGTCGGCCAAACAGCGCAAGCAGCTCCAGGGGGAGGCGAAGCTGGCGCAGACCCGCCTCGGCTACGCCGACGTGAGCCCCGCCCCCATCCCCGCGGCCTGGTCGGAGTTCCTGCCGACCGGCCCCCGCCTGTCGACCGCGGCGGCCCGCCAGCCGCAGGGCTCCTGAGGGGTACGACGATGACGCGGACGCTCCCGGCCCGTACCACCCTCGCGACGACCGCGGCGCTGGCCGTCACCCTGCTGACGGCACCGGCCGCGACGGCGGACCCCGGCTTCGGCCAGTGCACGTTCTCCAGAACCAACCACAAGTACACGGGCACGCCCTGGGCGCTCCAGCGCGTCAACCTCGACGAGCTGTGGAGCCGGTCCAAGGGCGGCAACACCAGGGTCGCCGTCATCGACACGGGCGTCGACACGGCCAACCCGCAGCTCACCCACGCCGTCGACGCCTCCCTGGGCGCCAACTTCCTGCCGCCGAAGGACAAGAAGGGCCAGCCCATCGACCGCGGCAACGCCAAGGGCACGACCGACACGGTCGGCCACGGCACGCGCGTCGCGGGCATCATCGCGGCCCGCCCCATGAAGGGCACGGGCTTCGTCGGCCTCGCCCCCGAGGCCACGATCATCCCGGTCAAGCAGAACGACGCGGAGGGCCACGGCACGGCCGGCACTCTCACCTCGGCCATCCGGCACGCGATCAAGGAGAAGGCCGACGTCATCAACATCTCCCAGGACACGGCAGACGCCGCCGTCCCCGACGAGGACCTGCACCGGGCCGTGAACGAGGCACTGGCGGCCAGGATCGTCGTGGTCGCCTCCGCCGGCAACGACGGCCTCGGCGGCAACTCGAAGAAGACGTACCCCGCGTCCTACGACGGCGTCCTCGCCGTCGCCGCCTCCGACCGCAACAACGAACGCGCGGCCTTCTCCCAGTCCGGAGACTTCGTCGGAGTCGCCGCCCCGGGTGTCGACATGATCTCCACGGTCCCCAAGGGCGGCCACTGCACCGACAACGGCACCAGCTTCTCCGCCCCGTACGTGGCCGGCGTCGCCGCGCTGATCAAGGCCAAGCACCCCAAGTGGACGGCCCGGGAGGTCGTGGCCCAGATCGAGCAGACGGCGGAACGCTCCATCTCCGGCCATGACCGGCTGGTCGGCTGGGGCGTGGTGGACCCCGTCCGCGCGCTGACCGAGGACGATCACCCGATCGAGACCCCTCACCCCGACCCGGGCCTCACCCATGCGGAGGCCCCGACCCCCGCCGGACTCACCCTCGGCGAAACCCCCCGGGAACGCACCGCCCGCATCGCCACGTACGTCGCCGTCGGCGTGGCGGTCCTGGTGGCGGCCCTGGGCGGCGGAGCGGTGGCCTTGCGCGACGCACGCAGGAGACGCCGGGGGCTCCGGGGCCGGGGATGACGTCCGTGCCGGTCTACTCCGCGGAGCCCGGCACGGACGGAAGGACGTACGCGTCGAGGTCAGCCGGTACTCAGGACGCCGCCTTGCAAGGACGCTGCTCCTTCAGGGAAGCCGTGTAACGACGAATGAACTTCTTCATGGCCGCCTCGTCCCGGCGCGCGGGCTTCAGCACCTTGACGAGCGTGCTGATGTCCTCCTCCCTGACAGCGGCGCCACGGCACCTGACCAACGACACGGCGGACTGATCCGTGTAGGCGACGGAGCCGCCGTCCGCGGCCTTCTGCTCCCGAACGGAAAGCCGACTGCTCAGGATGTCGTGTGCCGAGCTGCCGGCGTCGATGCGCTCGCCACTGATCACCAGCACCGTGTCCGCGTCCACTTCGACCTCGCACACCGTGGAGCCGTCGTCCAGGCTTCCCGTCCGTCGCACCGTGACACGCTCACCTGAGTCCGGCAGGAGATCAGAAAGGGCATCGGACGGGACGGACACTCCGCAGAGCGCCTTCGGCACGGAAGACTCCTGTTTCGGCTCCCCGGCAGAGCACCCCGCCGTCGCCGCAGCCGCGAGAAGCGTCATGACACGGAGAACGTACGATGCGGGTCTCAATGCTTGTCACTCTCCGATTTCCACTGGGCACCGTCCGAGTGGCTGTGTCCGGCGGATGTCCGCGCGGCTCTTCTCAGGTCGTCGGCGGTGTCCGGATCGATGCGGTTGTTGTTGACCAGCGCGCGATCGACGGCGGCTCTCGAGGAATCCAGTGCGGCTGACGACCGTTGGTGTACTCCTGGCCGGCCGCCGTCTCGGCTTCGTCCGAGGTGTCCTGCTCGATGCTCTTCATGATGGACTCCTGAATGTCCTCTGATGCCCATTCAAGAGGAGCACCGGAGATCGGAACCCGCTCACCGACTTTTTCGAGGCCCATGCCCAGAATGCGGTTCACCCACTTCTGCTTCTCCGCCGCGGCTTCGTTGAACTCCGTGTCGGAAGCGGCGTGGTACTCGTAGATCGCATGGGCCCGTGCATCACTCATGATCCCGGCGATCGCCGATCCAGGGGCCACCGCGTCGCCCACTCGCCCGTCCAACGACGCTGTGGAATGGCTTGAGCCGTTGATGACGTGATCCACCACGTCGGTCGTGTAGGCCTGCTGAGCGGTCGTGATGGCCGCATAGGCATCGGGATCCTGGCCGACGCCGCCCAGGAACCGAGCGACGCTGTTCGGGTCGAGGTCGGGCGGGGCACCGAACGTCGGGAACAGCTCGCTGCTCGGATCCTCGTCGTACATGGCCCGCTGGAAGTCGCCCATGTACTCGGCGGTGATGTCACCGAGGCTTCCCCGGAGGGCGTACAAGGGGCCCGTCTCTTCGTCCTCGAGATCCCCGTTCTCGTTGTGCCTGATCAGCTCGGGATGCTCGCCGAACCAGTTCACGATGTCGCTGACCAGATGCGCCTGCGCCGCGTTGTGCTTGATGGCGTCGGCGGCGTCGTCACCGTCGTACGGCCGGCCCGTGGTCGCCGACTCCAGGGCGTGGCCGAGTGCCTCCGGGCCGAACAGCGCCGCTTTGGCCTTGCCCTCGTCCGCGAGGACGTTCGCGGCGTTGGTGTCGACCGTCCACTCGAAGTCCTTGCCGGTGAACAGGTCCAGGTAGGAGCTGAAGCCCGGATCACCGCCCTCCCTCACGGTGCCGTCCGCGTTGTACGCCGTCGGCGTTGTGGTGAAGAACTTCTCCGATGCCTCGGGGCTGTGACCGAGCCCTTCCAGGACGCTGTTCAACGGGTCGTTACGTGCCGAGCTTGCCCGAGGGATGGAAGCCGTACGCGTCCGGGCTCCGCGATGGGGGTGAGGAACCGTGGGTCATAGTTGCCGTAACGCAGTAGGCCCCCCAGCACCTGGTAGCCGTACGGCTTGTTCCACTGCCCTTGCTCCCAGCCGATCTGCTGGGTGCCGAGGCGCCGGAATTCAGCGCCCCAGTTGTCCGGGAGATGGTGCCTGTGGTCCGGGTCCGTCGCGTTGGCGAGGGTGTAGCCCATGACCTTCTGTAGATCCTGCACCGCGTCGAGGCGGGTTCCGGTCGCGTCGGCAGACGAGTTGAAACGCAGCACCTGGTCGAGCTCGCGCAGCTCCGCGTCGGACATCTTGTCGCCCTTGTGTGCCAGTTCCAGGGCGCGCTCGACCTCTGCGTCGTTCAGGGACTCGTACTTGCTGTGGCCCGCGTTGTAAGGGTCGTTGCCATGGCTCCTGGCCAGCGCACGGGCGACCGAGGCATCGATCTCGGCGGCGTGGGCGAGGATGCCGCTGATACGGCCCTCCAACGCCTGCTCCTGGGCGAGCTGTTCCTGAGTGCGTTCGTCACTGTCACCGCGGACATGAGGGAAGAAACAGCGGACCCTGCCGTCACCCAAGTCTTCGACGCGCACACCCGGTTTCGCAGCGTCCCCCTGCATGGCCGTCACCAACACTCGTTGTAACGCGGCAAGTTCGGTGTGTCCGTCTTCGAGGACCTGGTAGATGCTGTCGGCCTCGGTGTGGAGGTCCGAGATCTCCTTGGCCGTCTTCGCGACGAAGTCGCGTGTCACCGTCGCGTTCACCCCAGCCCACCGTGCCGAGTCGGACTTGGCCTGCATCCCTGTCCGGGCGTTCTCGGCCGACTTCTTCAGGCCGTCCACGGCCCTTTTCCAGTCCGACACCGCAGTGGCGAGTTTGCTGAGGTCGACCTCGATGAGGTCGGCGGTGGTGAGAGCCACCAGAGGCCACCTACTTGAAGTACTCGTTGAGCTGGGACACGGACACCGCCGAGCCGTCACGGCCACGGAGCGTGGCACCGATTTCGGCGCCATCCTCCGCATGCAGCTTCTGAGTGAAGTCCAGATGGTCGGAGATATGTGCGCGTGCCTGCAGTACAGCCTTGACCTGCGTGGTCCATACCTCCACGGTGGTTTCCAGGGCGCTGCCCATCTGGAAACCGTGCGACTTCAGCGCGGCCGCGGCCTGCATGGTCGAGCCGACCGAGCCGTTGCCCGACCCGGCGGCGGCGATGTCGGCCTGGCCCTTCAAGTCCTCGAACAGGAGGTCGGCCTCGTGCCCGACCCGGCCCAGGTCGTCCTGGTGCACGACCAGATCCCCGGAGCCGCCCCCGCCGTCCGTCGCCGCCTGGTTGAGCCGCATATGGGTCGGTCTCCCGGCGGCGGCCTACGCCTTGACCTGCTCCCACTCGTCCCACGCCCCAAGGGCCCCTTCCCGCGGATACACCAGTGTGGGGCCAAGCTAGCAACCCGGCCGGACGAAAGTCCCGGGCATGCGCGTCATGTGGGCCTTGTCAGGCGTGAAAGGCAGGGCGAGACAGGCTGTGACGGCCGGGACCCCCCACGAGCACCGCAGCTCACCCTCCTGCCGCCGGTGTCGTGGACGAGCCGTGGCAAACGCTGGATCGCTGCACCGCATCCGTGTACTCGGTGATCAGCTCCTTCATGGCCGCGGCGTCCTCGTGTTCCGAACCCGTGGCCCGCACAGCCGTATAAAGAATCCGGTCGTGATGGTCGCGGCAATGTTCCGTCTTGCCGAACGCCTCGTTCCCTGAGTACGCGAACCGTCCGTCGTCCGTCCGGTGCCCCACCTCGTCAAGTGTCACGCCTTCGGCGAACTCGAGCACCGACATGTCGTTCCACCACTCCTGCGCGGTGCGGACGATCGGCGTCCCGTCGACGGAGACAGTGCACCGGGTGGCAGCGGGCGGAGCGGCTGTGGCTTTCGCCGTGACCTTGTTCCCTGGAGGGAGGAATCCGGCGAGCGCGTCAGCATCGACAGCGACGCCGCACACGGACCGAGGCGTGGCGTACTCGCGTCCCTGCTCGCTTCCAGAACAACTTGTAAGGGTGAACAGGAGAACGGCGACCGAGATGGCTGCCCCTGCACGGCGGCCCTGGTAAGGACCGGAAGTCACATTCATGGCATCCTCGTCATCGCCGGATGTCAGGAGGTGCACCGGTTCAGTGCGTGAGCTTGGACGGCGCGTCGCACTTCGCCTTCTGGTGTGCGACCAGCGCGGCGTTCCGGGCGAGGGAGATCAGCCCCTTCCGCAGTTGATCACCGTCGGCGCTGCCGGGCCGTTTGAGATGTACGACCACGCTCATGTGGTCGCCGACACCGCGGGCGACACAGGGGAAGTAAATGGCGGCCACCTTGTCCGATGCGACCGCCTTGTCGCCGGCACCGAACGGCGTCATCGACCCGGCCGGCGTATTCTCCGCGACCACGTCCTTCACCCACTCGTCGGCCTTGTCGTACTGCATCATCTCGGCCGTGACAGCGACGAGCTGCTTCCCGTCGCCGTTGACGAAACATGACGCGTAGTAGCTCGAGTCCACGTCGTCAAGACGCGGGTCGGTCACGGCGCCGTCGAACGCGTAGGAGGACTTGTCGGGCAGAACGCGCTTCAGCGCGGCGGCGGTGCTGGACGAGCGGCCCAGCGTTCCGCACATCTCGGATGCCTTGATCTCGCCCCGCTTGTCCTTGAAGGGCGGAAGCCCCAGCGCGTAGAGGACACCCAGGACGAGGCAGAGCAGCAGCGCCGCTCCCCCCGCGAGCAGGGACTTGGTACGAGTGGATGCCAACGTCTCAGTCCTCCGTGTCGAGTTGCCTGGGGATGCCCTCCCCGTCGAGGTACTTGTGCACCTTCGTCCCGGCGGTGTCGAATCCGTCTTCCGCGGCTGTGGCCACCGAGGCTTCGATCAACGGGTAGCGGTGGCCGGAGTTCTCTCCTGCCTTCCTGGCGGCGAGCTCCACCAACTTGTAGGTGGAGTCGGAAGTTTCCTCGAAGCTCTCGCCGTTGCGGTAGATGATCTCTCCGGAGCTGTCCTGCATGGCTCCTTCTGTGATCTTGCCGATGATTTCATCGGCCGCCGTACCGGCGACGTCGCCGATGATGGCACCGCCGGGGCCGGTCATCGGCTCCGTGGCCATGCCGATGCCGATGCCGATGGCCGTGCCGCCCCAGCTTCCGGCACGCTCGATCGCGGCGTTGTAGTCGGCGTCCTTCGCGCCGCCCTCCAGTTCAGCCTGGTAGGCGCGGCCGGCACCGATGATGCCCTCGATCTCACCGGCTTTACGGGCGATCTGTTCGCTCCCCTGCTTCAGGTTGTCGGCCTCGGAGAAAGCAGGATCCTTGACGTACTCCCCGGGATGCTCGAAGTGGTGCTGCATCAGCTGCGTCGTGTAGCTGTGCTGACCGAGGTTGACCGCGGCGTAGCCTTCGGGATTCTGGCCGACCGCGTACAGGAACCGAGTGATGTCCCGCTCGTTGAGCATGGCCACCGTGCCTGCCACGGGGAACAGTGTCTTCTCGCTGGCATCGCCCGCGTGGAGTTCCCGATGGATATCCGGCATGTACTCCGCGGCGATCTGGCCCATGCTGTCCGACATGTAGCTGCGGCCCGTCAGTCGCTTCGGGTCCTCCGACACCGACTGGAAGATGTCCTCCACGAGCTTCGCCTGCCCCGCGTTGTGGGGAGGGGTGTCCGCCGTGGGCATCTCGCCGGCCGGGTGTCCCGTCGTGGCGGCTTCCAGGGCCAGCGCCAGGTTGTTCTGCCCCGTGATGATGTCGTCCCCGTGCAGGTTCGCCTCCTTGGGCCAGTCCCGCTCCTCGAACAGGTACTGGAAGTTCGACAGCGATACCTTGCCCTTCTTGCCGTTGCCGTCCGTGTCCCGCTCGAAGGGGTTGTCCGGGTCGTCCTTGGAGACGTACTGCTGGTTGAGGAAGTCGGTAGCCGCATCGGGGCTGTTGGACAGGCCCTTGAGATAGCCGGTGAGCGCATCGTTGCCGCTGTCGTCGCCGATCCGGTTCAGCCAGGCACTCCCGCCCATGTGCTGCCATATCGGGTTACCGTGCTCACCGTTGCCGGTCATCTTCCGCTCGGCGACCATCAGCTCGGTCCCGTAGTCCTTCAGGAACTGGTCGTCATAGTCACCGGTCCGCATGAGGTTGCTCATGACCTGGAAGCCCATGGGGCCGCCCCGGTCGCCGTAGAGCGGCTGGTCACCGATGTCGATCATCTTGCGCTTCCACTCGGTCATGCCCGCGGAATCGCTCTGTGTGGCGTGGGCCAGCGTGAGCCCCAGGTTGCGCTGAAGGTCGTCGAACTGGTCGAGACGCTTGTGCCCCAGCTCGTAGTTGCCCCTGTTGGGATCACTGATGCCGGTCCAGAACTCCAAGGTCTTCTGCGGCCCCAGGTCGGTGGTGAAGCGCTCGGCGAACAGCGGGTCGTTCGCGTACTTCTTCAGCCCCGAGTTGATCCGGTCGAAGTCCTCCACGGACAGGTCGTCCGGATTCTTCCCGGCGAGTTTCGCCAGCTCGTCGGCCTCCTTGACGGCATCCGCCGCGGTGTCCCGGTCCTTGTAGTTCGCGTCGGAGAAACCTGTCGCGCTCTGGTCGACGATGGCCGCGAGGACGTCCTTGGCCGTGTTGTCGCTCTCCGTGGCCTTGCTGAGGATGCCCTGGATCTCGTCGCGCAGGTCGTCGACGTCCTTCTGGTCAGTAGTGCTCGTCTTGCCGCTGGGATCGGAGTTCCAGTCGGGCCGCGTGTTGCCCATGACCGTGAACTTGCCGTCACCTGCGTCGGCGACGGTCAGATTCTTCTTCTGCCCACGCGAGACGGCGTCCGTCAGTTGCTGGTGGAACGTCTTCAATTCGTCCCGGGTGTCGCGCAGGATGTTGTGGATGGTGGTCGCCTGCGTGTGGGCGTCGCCGAACTCGCCGGCGGTCTTGCCGATGAACTCCCGGGAGACCTGCGCGTTCACACCGGCCCAGTCGGCCGCGAGGGCAGCCTTGTGCAGGCCGTCCTCGGCGTCCTTCTTCAGGTCGGCCAGGTGCTTGACGAGCGTCGACCAGTCGGTGACGGCGTCGTCGAACAGCTTGAAGTTGGCGTGGAACAGAGCGTTGAAGTCCATGCGGTGTCGTCGTCCTCGGGGGTAGCGGTGGCAGCCGGTGCGAAGGGAGGTCTCAGCGGGTTCTCCCGGCGCCGCTACTCCTTCTTCTTGCTCTTCTCCCCGTAGACGGAGTTCTTCTTGCCCGGTGCCCCGACCCGCTCGTCGAACCCGGCGTCCAGCGCGTCGATGCTGCTCATCTGCCGCTGGATGTAGTGCTCGTCGTTCGCGTGCACGGCCTTCGTGGTCTGCATGTGGTTGGAGATCTGGGCGCAGGCGTCCATCAGCGACTTGAGCTGATCCTCCCAGCGGGTCGAGACGTGCTGGAGTCCCGCGCCGAGGGCGAAGCCCTGCTGGGATAGGTCGCCGGCCGCGGAGTCGCTGCTGGGCGTGGCCACGCGGGCCTTGTCCCAGAGCTGGTTGTAGAGGTGATGGGCCGCGCTGCCGATCTTCTCCAGGTCCTTGTGGCCCACCTTGAGGTCACCGGTCGTGCTCGGGAGCACGTAGGGGCCGTACGTGCCGCCGCCCCCGTCGACATGGTTGAGCTGCATGTGCGCCGACTGCCCCTCGGCAGCCTGTGCCTTGAGCTGCTCCCACTCGTCCCATGCCATGGAAAGGCCCTTCCCCCGCGAGTACGTCAATGCGGGTCAAGCTAGCAACCGATGCCGGGGAAAGTTTGTGTCATGTCCACTATGCGGGATCTGTCGGGCGTGAAAATTCGGCGGAGGTGCGCCGGTGAGCCCGATCGCGGGGCGGCTTCGTGGGTGCGGAGCCACCCCGGGCTCCGGCCGGCACACCGTCCACCGCGCCCGTGTGAAGCTTCTGCGCAGATAGTGGACTCAATCTGTCGTTATTGACCGCCTTGTCGGTCTCCGGCGGTCGTGACCCGGCCGCTTCGGGACACGGTCGCAACTGAACCGTCGCAGAGTTCAGTTGGCCACCTTTTACGCAGTGACTACAGTGGTCAGCGATAGATCGGGGGCGCGGCGCCGTGCCGTCGGTCTGTCCAGTTCTACCAACGGGGAAACGGGGAAGGGGTCGCAGTGGGCGACGGTGGCGGCTCGGGCATGAGGCGTGGCATCGATGCGCTGTCGAAGTTCAAGAGGAAAGTGGACGACGCGCTGAAGGCCTTCGAGGGGGCTCCGGGCAGCCCGTCGCGGCTCGCGGAGCACACGCTCAACCTCGGCTCGTTCAGTGGCTCGAACATCCCTTTCCACGAGGCGACCGAGCTGCACGGCAGGTACGAGCAGGTGCACGAGCGCCTCACCTCGCTGTCGAAGAACCTCAGCATGCAGATCGAGGCTCTGACGCTGGCGGCGCACGCGGCCGACGTCACCTACGACGGTACGGAGGACGAGGTCCGGCGCCGGTTCTGGGAGATCCGCGCGCACCTCGAAGCGGAACACCGCAAGGCGCAGGCCGAGGAGAAGCACGCCCAGGAGAAGCCCGCCGCGGCTGAGCACAGCGGTGGGACCAAGTCCGCGGGGGGCAAGTTCTGATGAGCGACAACTGGCAGCAGAAGCCCGAGTACAGGACCGACGTCGAGCAGGCCAACAACCAGGTCGGCGTGGTCAACAAGCTCAGCCGGTTCCAGAACGCGTTCAGGGGAACGCCGATCGGAGCGGCACTGTCCTTCGGCAGGACCGACTTCGAGGACCACGACCTCAACGCGATGATCGACCTGGTCCACCACTCCAACCCCGAGCACCTGGAGACGGCCAGCAAGGCCCTGTGGGATGCCCGCACGGCCATCCACGACGCGGCGACGGACCTGGAGACCCACCTCCGCGGCGTCGACTGGCAGGGCGAGGGTGCGGACAGCTTCCACAAGTGGACGTCAGGCCTCATCGACTGGACCAAGGGACTCGCGTCCTTCGCCGACGCCGCCGCGACCGAGATCTCGGCCGCCGCCACGGGGCTGGCCTCCGTACGCAAGTCCATGCCGCCCCGCGACACGCGGCCCGCGAGCGAGCAGAAGCGCCCCACCCAGCTACCCAAGACCAAGCAGGTCGACGGCAACCCTGACTACGCCGCCGCGCTCGCGGTGGAGAAGAACCGGCAAGAGGCGATCAACCAGGCGAACCGGTTGGCGTCGTTCTACTCGGTGTCCGCGTCCGCGCTGGGTATGGCGATGGCCAGCGACCCGAAGCCTTACAGTCCGATTCCGGATGTGGGGGTGCCGCAGCCGACACGGCGTCGGGACGGCGACTTGCGAGGTTCTGGGGCGGCTTCGTCCAGCCCGACCGCCGTCCGGCGAAGTGTGGCGGCAAGCCACGGAAGCGTGGCGGAAGGTCATCACGTTACGGCTACCTCACACGGCACGCCTACCGTGAACGGGACGGAGACCGGCGGACACGTACCGCCCCTCAAGGAAGTCCCCGAGCCCAGCGCGCCTTCCGGCCCCGATGTCGGCACGGAGATCAACACCACGACGACACTGCCTCCCCAGACGCCCGCCGCACCGTCAGGCTCCCCGGCACCTACTCTGCCGACAACCGCTGGAGGCGGTGGGCAGGTGCCGCTGCCCCCGGGGCCGATGTCGCCTCCTGTCGCGCCGACCTCCGGCCGTACCCCTGGCTACGGGCCGACCAGCCGTTTCCCGGTCTCCGCGCAGGGACGCACCGGTCCTTCGGGTGCCGGAAGCGGCCGAGTGCCGCAGGGACCCGCGGGGCAGACGGGACGTTCCGTCGCGGGCGGCCGGGCCCCGCAGGGCCCCATGGGACAGGCAGCTCGTGCCACGGGACGAGCGACTCCGGCGGGTCAGCCGGGTGTACGAGGGGCCGCTCAGTCCGGGCGTGCGCCGATGGGGCGCGGTGTCACCGGCGGAACGCCGCGGCCGGCCAACACGCCCGGCGGGCGGGCCGGAACGGCCGGTCCGACCGGTGCGGCGCGCAACGGTGTCGTGGGCGGCAAGCCGGTCACGGGCCGTACGTCCGGAGGGACGGCCAATCCCCGGGTGCCGCGCGGTATGGTCGTCGGCGCCGAAGAACCGGTCACCAGCCAGCCTTCGAAGGGCGCTCTCGGTCAGCGCGGAGTCGTCGGTGCTCCCACGGCCAAGGCGGAACCCGGCGCGAGCCAGGCGGTGCTGCGCTCGGCGGGTAATCCCGAGGGCGCGATCGGAGCGCCCCGCAACACTGCCGGTTCCCCGCTCAAGGGCTCCGAGGCCGGCGCCAAGGGGCTCGGTCGTGGAGCGGTGGGCGGTCGCCAGGGCGCGAGTGGTGCGCCTGCCGAGAAGGAAGAGCACCGTTCGTCGCGGCAGCGGCGTGATGAGCCACAGACGAGCGACTGAACACGAGCGAGGACGTAGACAGGCATGAAGCCAGGGATCGGCCGACGCGGTATGGGGACTGCCCTGCTGACGAGGCGTAACGCGATACGGCTGTCCGCCGTGTGCTCCGTACTGGGCACGCTGGTCATCACGTCGGCAGGACTGGCCCCCGGAGCCGCGGCCTCGGACGGCGTGCAGTCCAAGCAGTGGTATCTGGACGCGATGCACGCGGACGAGATGTGGAAGCACAGCACCGGCAAGGGAGTGAAGGTCGCGGTCATCGACACCGGAGTGAACCCGCAGACCTCCTCGCTCAAGGGGCAGGTACTTGTCGATGAGGTGCCGAAAGCGGCCAAGTATCACGTCACCCAGGACTACGACGGCCATGGCACGACGATGGCTGAGATCATCGCCGGCACGGGAGCCGGTGGCGGCATCAAGGGCCTCGCTCCGGGAGCAAGAATCATCCCGATTCGTGTGGGCCTCGATGAGTTGAAGGATGCGAACGAGCGGGCGAGGTCCCTTACCTCGGCCAAGGCGATCAGGGCTGCCGCTGACAGCGACGCCAAGATCATCAACATGTCTTACGGGAGCGTGTACTACAACGGCGACGAAGAGGACGCGCTCAAATACGCGGCCTCCAAAGGTAAATTGCTGTTCTCCTCCATCGGCAACAGTGGAGACGCGGGAAACAAGCCTGACTATCCGGCCAAAGACCCGTACGCTATTGGGGTATCCGCCGTCGACAAGACCGGAACGGTCGGTAAGCTCTCCACGTTCGGAAACTACGTGGATATGTCGGCACCGGGTCTCAACGTGCCGGCCTGGTGCGACAACGCGTTCACCAGGTACTGCACCACGGAGGGCACCAGCCACGCCTCCGCCATCGCCTCCGCCTCCGCCGCCCTCGTCTGGTCCGCTCACCCCGACTGGACGGCCAATCAGGTCCTCCGGTCCCTCATCGACACCGCCGGCCGTACGTGGCCGAAGGGCAAGCCCAGCAAGTACCTCGGCTACGGCCTCATGCGTCCGCGCATGGTGCTGGCGGACAAGAACTTCGATCCCGGCCCGGCCGACAGGGACCCCCTGGCCGCCGAGAACGGGACGGCCCCGGACGAGGACATCACGGCCACCAAGAGCCCCGCGGCCTCGCCCACTGCCAAGACGCCGGCCAAGGACACCGGCTCCTCCAGCGGCCCCGCTTCCGCCGCCGCGAAGGACGCCGACTCCGGCGACAGCACCCAGACCTGGGTGATCATCGGCGCCGTAGCCGCCGTACTGGTCATCGCAGGCGCCGGTTTCGCCGTGATGCGCGCACGCCGTAACGCCTGAGCGGTCTCCCGCATACCTGCTCATTCGCCGAGTGAGCAGAAGACCACTTGCCGACAGTGCTGACGCCTGAATCAGCGCCCGGCAAGGTCAGCCCACGAAGAAAGGCATGGAAATGGCGACGCAGCGCCAGAAGGTAAGTGACAAGGACATCATTGTCCTCGAAAAGGAGCTTCTGCACCGTTTCGAGGGCATCAAGGGCCAGCTCAAGGAGCTCCAGGCCCTCATCGACAGCCTCGAGGGCAACTGGAAGGGCATCGGCGCCGGTGCCTTCAACTCCAAGCAGACCGAGATCAACGAGCGCATGGTCCGGATCGGCAACATCCTCGCCAAGTTCATCGAGGCGATGAGCACCACCCGGAAGATCAAGGACGGCACGGAGGACGAGGTCCGCTCGCAGGTCCAGAGCATCGACGTCGACCTCGGTGGCGCGCACTCGGCGCTGTCCAGCTACTGATCCCCGCCAGGCCACCACTTTTCAGCAACGGAGCAATCATGGGCGTCAACAACAGCGGCGAGCTGGAAGTTTCCTACGGCAGCCTCGACGAGACCGCCACCCAGTTGGCCAACCACGCGCGGCGGCTGGAAGAGGGCCTCGAGGCCATCAAGCAGAAGGTCGCCGGCGTCGCGAGCATGTGGGAGGGCGAGGCCCACAACGCGTACACCGAGCAGCAGACCGCCTGGGACCGTGAGGCCAAGGGCATCCACGAGGCCCTGGTCCAGATCGGCAAGGTCGTGCACGCGGCCGGCGGTGACTACCAGGGCGGCGACCGGAAGGCCGCCAGCTACTTCATGTAGGTCGGCCGGAACGACCGGCAGGTCTACTTCATGTAGGTCGACCGGAACGACCGACACGTCACGACAACAGGGTGGGCACGCACGGGAGGTGCCCACCCTTTGTCATGCCCGGCCGAGCCCGGTCACGACAACAGGGTGGGCACCTCCCCACACGTCCCGGCCCCCGAACCCCCGTATCAGTACTCCACATCCACCAGCCCGGTCTGCACCAACGGCTTCCCCCGCTTGCGGGACACGAAGACGCCGCGCCCCGCGGGCATCGGGCGGGGCCGGACGCCGTTGAGGATGTCGCCCTCCGCCGGATCGCCGGCCAGGACGACGCCCTGGGCGCCGAGTTCCTTCATGCGCTGCATGAACGGCTCGTAGGCGGCGCGCCCGGCGCCCGCGGTGGAGCGGGCGATGATGAAGCGGACGCCGACGTCACGGGCGAAGGGCAGCATCTCCGTCAGGCCGCTGAGCGGGTTGCCGCTGGAGTTGGAGACGAGGTCGTAGTCGTCGATGACGACGAAGACCTGCGGGCCGCGCCACCAGCTTCGGTCCCGTAGCTGCTGCGGCGTGACGTCGGCGGTCGGCGTGCGGCGCTGCATGAGGTCGGCCAGGGCCACCATGTGGTGTTCCATCTGGCTGGACATCGGAATGTACTCCGCGAGGTGGGACGCCGGTGTGATGTCCAGCAGCGAGCGCCGGTTGTCCACCACGAAGAACTTCGCCTCGTCACCGCCGTACCGCAGGGTGAGCTGCTTGATCAGCAGGCGCAGCAGGTTGGACTTGCCGGACTCGCTCTCGCCGAAGACGAGGAAGAACGGGTCCTGCTCGAAGTCGAGGAACACCGGTTCCAGGTTCTCCTCGTCGAGCGCGAAGGCGATGCCGCGCTGCGGGAAACGCTCGCCGGAGGGCAGTTCGACGGCCTCCAGTTGGCGCGGCAGCAGCCGTACCTCGGGGGCGCCCGGCGCCTGCCAGTGGCGGCCGACCTCGGTCGTGAGCGCGGCCGTGGCCTCGGCCAGGTCCGTGTCGGAGGTGAGACCGTCGATGCGCGGGACCGCCGCCATGAAGTGCAGTTTCTGCGGGGACAGACCGCGGCCGGGGACGCCCGCGGGGACGTTCACCGCCACCTTGCGGTCGATCTCCGAATCCATGACGTCACCCAGGCGCAGTTCCAGCCGGTTCATGAGGTGGTCCTTGAAGTTCGCCCGGACCTCCATCGAGCGTGACGCCGTGATGATCACGTGGATGCCGTAGCCGAGGCCGCGGGCGGCGATGTCCAGGACCGCCGTCTCCAGGGCCTCGTAGTCCGCGCGGAAGTTGCCCCAGCCGTCGATGACCAGGAAGACGTCACCCCACGGCTGGTCGGCCACCGAGATGTCGCCGCGGGCGCGCCGGGCGCGGTAGTCGGCGATCGAGGCGATGCCGGCCGTGCGGAAGTACTCCTCGCGGCGGGTCAGGACGCCGTACACCTCGGAGACCGTACGGCGGACGCGCTCGGGGTCCAGGCGCGAGGCGATGCCGCCGACGTGCGGCAGGCCGGCCACCGCGGTCATGCCGCCGCCGCCGAAGTCGAGGCCGTAGAACTGCACCTCGTACGGCGTGTGGGTGAGCGCGAAGGAGCAGATCAGGGAGCGCAGCAGCGTGGACTTGCCGGACTGGGGGCCGCCGACGATCTGCATGTGGCCGGCCGCGCCCGAGAAGTCGAGCATCAGCCGGTCGCGGCGCTGCTCGTACGGCTTGTCGACGAGGCCGGCGGGGACGACCAGCCGGCCCGCGCCCTCGTAGCCGGGCTGGGTCAGGCCACGGCCCTGCACCGCCGCCAGGCCCGGCAGCAGCGCGTCCAGCGACGGCGGGCTCTCCAGCGGGGGCAGCCACACCTGGTGCGCGGCCGGGCCCTGTGCCTCCAGGCGGCGCACGATCACGTCGAGGACGGTGTCGGCCAGTGCCTCGTCCACCGCGGCCTCGGTGTGCGCGCGCTGCTGGGGAACGGCGGTGTACCGCACGGGCACCTCGGTGGCCGTGAACAGCACCGGCCGCCGGTCCACGGGCAGTTGTCCGCCGGTCAGTGCTCCGCGCTGCGGGCCCGAGCGGTACACGCCGGAGACGTACGCCGCCTTGAAGCGGACCATCTCGTCCGTGCCGTACTTCAGGAAGCCGGAACCGGGCACGTTGGGAAGTTCGTAGGCGTCGGGGACGCCGAGCGCGGCGCGGGACTCGGCTGCGGAGAAGGTGCGCAGACCGATCCGGTACGACAGATAGGTTTCGAGGCCGCGCAGCCGGCCCTCCTCCAGGCGCTGCGAGGCGAGCAGCAGGTGCACGCCCAGTGATCGGCCGATCCGGCCGATCTGGACAAACATCTCGATGAAGTCAGGCTTGGCGGACAGCAGTTCGCTGAACTCGTCGATGACCAGGACCAGCGAGGGGATCGGCTGGAGCGGGGCGCCCGCCGCGCGTGCCTTCTCGTAGTCGTGGATGTTGGCGTAGTTGCCGGCGTCGCGCAGCAGTTCCTGGCGGCGGTTCAGTTCGCCGCGGATGGAGTCGCCCATGCGGTCGACCAGGGTGAGGTCGTCCGCGAGGTTGGTGATCACGGCGGCCACGTGCGGCATCTGCGCCATGCCGGCGAAGGTCGCGCCGCCCTTGAAGTCGGCGAGGACGAAGTTCAGGGTCTCCGAGGAGTGGGTGACCGCGAGGCCCAGCACGAGCGTGCGCAGCAGCTCCGACTTGCCGGAACCGGTGGCGCCGACGCACAGGCCGTGCGGGCCCATGCCCTCCTGGGCGGCCTCCTTCAGGTCCAGCATGACGGGCCTGCCGTCCTCGCCGACGCCGATCGGCACCCGCAGCCGTTCGGCGAGCGCGCGCGGTCGCCAGGTCCGCTTGGTGTCGACGGAGGCGGCGTCGCCGAGGCCCAGCAGGTCGGTGAACTCCAGGTTGGCGAGCAGCGGTTCGTCGTCGTCGCCGCCCGACGCCATGCGCAGCGGCGCGAGCTGCCGGGCCAGCGCTTCGGCCGACTCGTAGGAGAGGGCGTCCGGGGTGCCGTCGTAGACCTCGCCGTGCCCGGACTCCAGGCGCAGCAGGCCGGGCTGTACGACGATGGACAGGTCGCCGCCCGCCGTCGTGAGGTCGCCCGGCACCACCTCCAGCACCGTGACGCCCTGGAGTCCCTCCGGGTTGGCGAGGACCGAGTCCGGCAGCAGCGACAGGTCGTCCAGGACGAGCACGATGTGCGGCTCGTCCAGCAGCGGTCCCGCGCCGGGGTGGAAGCGCGGCCGGCCGGTCAGCCGGGTGGCGAGCAGGTCCTCCAGCTCGCGCGGGTCGGCGCCGATAAGCCGGCGGGAGCCGGCGCCGTCCACGGCACCGGGCGCCTGCACGTGCGGCAGCCACTTCGCCCAGTCCCAGTGCGGCAGCGCCTCGCGGCCCGCGGCCACCGCGATGGTCAGGTCCTGGGGGGAGTGCAGCGAGGCCAGCGAACCGACCAGGGCGCGGGCCGAGGCCCGTACGGACTGCGGTTCACCGCTGACCGTGACGTGGTAGAAGGCCCGCAGCGACACGGCCATCGGCAGGTCGCCGACGCTGTGGTGCGCGGCGAGGAAACGCTGCATCGCGCCGGCGGTCAGCGGTTCCAGCTGCTCGACGGGACCCGTCTCCGGGGCGACGAGCGGGGTCGCCAGCGGCTGCGGGCCCAGGCCGATGCGTACGTGCGCGAAGTCCTCGTCGCCGGGCCGCCGTTCCCACACCCGGCTGCCCTCGGCGACGAGCGCCCAAAGCTGTTCGGGGGAGGGGTGCAGGTAGTACTGCGCGTCCCGCTGGGCCTTCGCCGTCCGTACGGCGGACTTACGCGTCTGTGACAGGTAGCTGAGGTAGTCGCGGCGCATGTCGGCCAGCTGGCCCTGGGAGCCGCGGCGGAAGCGGACCACCATCGCGATGGACATCCCCACCGTCGAGGCGATCATGATCATGCCCATGATCTTCATGAACGGCTGGCCGTTCGTGAAGAAGAAGACCACCGAACCGCCCATGCCCAGCGTGGGCAGGAGCTGCATCAGCACGCTCTCCTGGTGCCCCCGCGGCAGTTCCGGCGGTGGCTGGACGACGACCTCTTCCGTGGGCACCTCGGACGGCAGCGCCCGGGGAGGGCGCTTCACGACAATCTGGCTCACCGCTCACCAATTCCCTTGCCCGACCCAGGCATTCCGCACGCCACCCCGTGTCCGGCGAGCGCAGGCCGCCGCGTGATCCTACTGAGTTCACGGGACACGGGTGAGCGGTAGGGTGCCGGATGTTCGCGTGAGCACACGCCGAGCAGGCCGGAGATACCGGGACAGACCCCTCGATACGGAGGGCGGAAGACCCCGGAACACCGCCGTACGGCACCCCCGCCGCCGCGCACCGAGCGATCCGGCACGGGACCTTCACGACATAGACGCACCACCACCACTGAGGGGGAGCAGCAGGTGAGCATGACGGCCGCCGCCACCGGCGGACCCGGGACGGGAGCCCCTTCCGGATCCGGCACCGGCACCGGACTCGGCTTCTGCCGGGTCACCATCGTCGCGCCGGACAGCCGTATCGACGTGGCACTGCCCGACGACGTCCCGGTCGCCGACCTCTACCCCGAGATCCTCCGGCTGTCCCAGCAGAGCCCCACCGCGGGTGCCCCGGTCGGCTACCACCTGGTCCGCACCGACGGCACCGTGCTGGACAGCGCCCGCTCCTTCGCCGCCCAGCGCATCCTCGACGGCGAACTCCTCACCCTCCGTCCGTTCGCGGACTCCCTGCCACCGGCCGTCCACGACGACGTCGCCGAGGCCGTCGCCTCCTCCGTCACCAGGCAGCACAAGCTGTGGAGCGGCGACCTGACCCGGGCCGCGGGCCTGGTCGGCGGCGGGGTCCTGCCCGCCCTGCTCGCGTTCGTCGCCTGGACCGCCGACCCGCTGCACGACATGCACGGCCTGGCCGGCATCCTCGCCGCCGTCACCGGCGTCCTGCTGGTCGTGCTCTCCGCGGTCCGCGCCCGCGTCTACGACGACCGCGGCTCGGCCGTCGCCCTCGGCCTCGGCGCCCTGCCCAACATCGGCGTCGCCGGCAGCGGCCTGCTGCCGCTGAGCGACGGCGAGGGCATCGGCAGACTCCAGTTCCTGCTGGCGTGCGCGGCCGTCCTGGTCGCCGCACTGATCCTCGCCCTGTGCGCACCCCACGGCGACGGCCCCTTCGTCGCCTTCGTGTTCGCCTCGGCGATCGCCCTGGTCGCCGTCTTCGCCGCGACCCTCACCGGCTGGGCCCCGACCGAGACGGCCGCCCTGTGCGCGCCCGTCGCCGTCGGCGCCCTCGCCTTCCTGCCCGGCATGTCGATGCGCTTCGCCCGGCTGCCGATCGGCTTCGAGAACCCCAGCAGCGGCACCTCGCGCTCCGCCTACGGCACCGAGGCCGCCGCGCAGGAGCCCGTGGACACCGAGCGCGTCGAGGCGCAGGCGCGGCGCGGCCACGAACTCCTCGTCGGCCTGGTAGGCGGCTGCGCGCTCCTCGCCGTCGGCGCCTCGGCCGTGCTCGGCTTCTCCGACGACGTCTGGGCCCAACTGCTCGCGTTCGCCACCGGTGTCGCGATGCTCATGCGCGCCGGCCTGTTCCGCTACACCGCCCAGGTCGCCTCCGTCCTCGCGGCCGGGCTCGCCTCCCTGGTCCTGCTGGGCCTCGGTCTCGCCCTGAACCCGCCGCAGCACGTCATGCGCGCGGCGCTCGCCGGGGACCGCACCGACCTCGACATCCGCACCGTCTGGCTGATCGCGGTCATCGCCCTGGCGACGGCCCTGGTGACCGCGCTCGGCCTGATCCTTCCGCGTGGCGGACCGACCCCCTTCTGGGGCCGCTTCCTGGAGATCTGCGAGGGCTTCGTGCTGCTGACGCTGATCCCGCTCGCCCTGGCCGTCTTCGACGTGTACGCGACGGCCCGGTCGATGACCAGCTCCTGACGGACGACCGTTGGACCACGACCGTCGTACGACGGCCGGCCGCACGACCGGCGGCGGCCGGCGCATCGGTGCGACCGGCGGCGAGGGCCCCGGCTCACGAAGAGCCGGGGCCCGGTCACCGTCCGGCTGCGCCGCTCACTGCGCGTCCAGCCCCCCGTTGTGGGCCATGGGCTTCAGATCGAACTCCCCGTCCCGCGCTCCCAGCACGAACGCCCGCCACTCCGCCTCGGTGTAGCGCAGCACGGTGTCCGGGTCGAGCGAGGACCGCATCGCCACCGCGCCGCCGGGCAGGTACGCGATCTCCACCCGCTCCTCGTGCTCCTCCGTGCCCGGCGCGCAGTGCCACTCGGCACCGGAGATGTCGAGCCCGTACAGCTCGTCCCGCTCCCGCTCCTTGCGCGCCTTGATCTCCGCTTCCGTTTCCGCCATCGTGCAGCGACCCCTTCCCGAGGTACGTACGGTCCGGGCGCTCACCCTAGTGGCCCAGACCCCTGGCGCTCAGGAGGCTGAGTCGGCCGGGCGGAGGGCGCCCGCCAGGGACTGGTACCCTGAGTGACGGCCGTTCGTGTACGCACCCCCGGAGCCCGCAGGAGACCTGCGCCCGGAGGCCGCGCCCAGCGGATCCCCGCCTCCGAGTACCGGAAGCTCTCCCGCGATGAAGACCGGGGGCACTCGGTGGCACTCACAGACCATGAGGAGTACGCGTGTCGCTCGACGCCGCTACGAAGAAGCAGATCATCACCGAGTTCGGTACCAAGGAGGGCGACACCGGCTCCCCCGAGGTCCAGGTGGCCATGCTCTCCCGTCGGATCTCCGACCTGACGGAGCACCTCAAGACGCACAAGCACGACCACCACTCCCGCCGGGGTCTGCTGATCCTCGTCGGTCAGCGTCGTCGCCTGCTGCAGTACCTGGCGAAGAAGGACATCCAGCGCTTCCGTGCGCTGGTCGACCGCCTGGGCATCCGCCGCGGTGCGGCCGGCGCCAAGTAGACGCCATGAAGGGGGCGGTTCCCGGAACCCGGGGACCGCTCCCTTTGCCGTATGCGGGGCACCGCACCGCACCCGGCATACTTCGCCGCACATGCGGAAACATGCGGAGTGTCACCGACGCTTTGTAGTGTGGTAGCACAACGAAGTAACGCAGTACGTACGACACAGAACGAGGAGAGGCGCACCGCGCCGCCGCCGGTCCTCGGTAGTGGCCCCCGGGGGAAGTGAGCCCCGGGTGCTTCGATCGAAGACCGGCCCGCACCAGACGGCGCGCTTCTCCGCCACCGTCCCCCTGCCACACGGGCAGCCGAGGGACGAAAGACGACAAGTAACGGAGACATCGCTGGTGGAGAACGAGACCCACTACGCCGAAGCCGTCATCGACAACGGCTCCTTCGGCACCCGCACCATCCGCTTCGAGACGGGCCGCCTGGCCAAGCAGGCCGCCGGCTCCGCCGTGGCGTACCTGGACGACGACACCATGGTGCTGTCGGCCACCACCGCCTCCAAGAACCCCAAGGACCAGCTCGACTTCTTCCCCCTGACGGTGGACGTCGAGGAGCGGATGTACGCCGCCGGCAAGATCCCCGGCAGCTTCTTCCGCCGTGAGGGCCGGCCCTCCGAGGACGCGATCCTCACCTGCCGCCTGATCGACCGCCCGCTGCGCCCGTCCTTCAAGAAGGGCCTGCGCAACGAGATCCAGGTCGTCGCCACGATCATGGCCCTCAACCCCGACCACCTGTACGACGTCGTGGCGATCAACGCCGCGTCCGCGTCCACGCAGCTGGCCGGCCTGCCCTTCTCCGGCCCGATCGGCGGCGTCCGCGTCGCGCTGATCCGCGGTCAGTGGGTCGCGTTCCCGACCCACACCGAGCTGGAGGACGCCGTCTTCGACATGGTCGTCGCCGGCCGCGTCCTGGAGGACGGCGACGTCGCGATCATGATGGTCGAGGCCGAGGCCACCGACAAGACCATCAAGCTGGTCGAGGGCGGCGCCGAGGCGCCGACCGAGGAGGTCGTCGCCTCCGGTCTGGACGCCGCGAAGCCCTTCATCAAGGTCCTCTGCCGCGCCCAGGCCGACCTCGCCGCGAAGGCCGCCAAGCCGACCGGCGAGTTCCCGGTCTTCCTGGACTACCAGGACGACGTCTTCGAGGCCCTGACCGCGGCCGTCCGCCCCGAGCTGGCCCAGGCGCTCACCATCGCCGGCAAGCAGGACCGCGAGGCCGAGCTGGACCGCGTCAAGGCGCTCGCCGCCGAGAAGCTCCTGCCGGAGTTCGAGGGCCGCGAGAAGGAGATCTCCGCCGCGTACCGCTCGCTCACCAAGCAGTTGGTCCGCGAGCGCGTGATCAAGGAGAAGAAGCGCATCGACGGCCGCGGTGTCACCGACATCCGCACGCTGGCCGCCGAGGTCGAGGCCATCCCGCGGGTGCACGGCTCCGCGCTGTTCGAGCGTGGCGAGACCCAGATCCTGGGCGTCACCACCCTCAACATGCTCCGCATGGAGCAGCAGCTGGACACCCTCTCCCCGGTGACCCGCAAGCGCTACATGCACAACTACAACTTCCCGCCGTACTCCGTCGGTGAGACCGGCCGCGTCGGCTCCCCGAAGCGCCGCGAGATCGGCCACGGCGCCCTCGCCGAGCGCGCGATCGTGCCGGTGCTGCCGACGCGCGAGGAGTTCCCCTACGCGATCCGTCAGGTGTCCGAGGCGCTCGGCTCCAACGGCTCGACGTCCATGGGCTCGGTCTGCGCCTCCACCATGTCGCTGCTGAACGCCGGTGTGCCCCTGAAGGCCCCGGTCGCCGGTATCGCCATGGGCCTGATCTCCCAGGAGATCAACGGCGAGACGCACTACGTCGCCCTCACCGACATCCTCGGTGCGGAGGACGCCTTCGGCGACATGGACTTCAAGGTCGCCGGCACCAAGGAGTTCGTGACCGCCCTCCAGCTCGACACCAAGCTGGACGGCATCCCGGCCTCCGTCCTGGCCGCGGCCCTCAAGCAGGCCCGCGACGCCCGTCTCCACATCCTCGACGTGATGATGGAGGCCATCGACCGGCCCGACGAGATGTCCCCGAACGCCCCGCGGATCATCACCGTCAAGATCCCGGTCGACAAGATCGGTGAGGTCATCGGCCCCAAGGGCAAGATGATCAACCAGATCCAGGAGGACACCGGCGCCGAGATCACGATCGAGGACGACGGCACCATCTACATCGGTGCCCAGGTCGGCTCGCAGGCCGAGGCCGCTCGCGCCACGATCAACGGCATCGCCAACCCGACCATGCCGGAGGTCGGCGAGCGCTACCTGGGTACGGTCGTCAAGACCACGACCTTCGGCGCGTTCGTGTCGCTGCTCCCGGGCAAGGACGGTCTGCTGCACATCTCGCAGATCCGCAAGCTCGCCGGCGGCAAGCGCGTGGAGAACGTCGAGGACGTCCTCGGCGTGGGCCACAAGGTCCAGGTCGAGATCGCCGAGATCGACTCCCGCGGCAAGCTCTCCCTGATCCCCGTGATCGAGGGCGAGGAAGGCGACGAGACCGCGAAGGACGACGCCGACCAGTGACGTCCCGTAGCTCCAAGGCGACGGCCCGCACCTCTTCGGAGGCGCGGGCCGTCGCCCGTACCCAAACGCTCGTCAAGGGCACGGGCGGCATCGGCACGGTCCGCAGGACGACCCTCCCGGGCGGCCTGCGCATCGTCACCGAGACCCTGCCCTCGGTCCGCTCCGCCACCTTCGGCATCTGGGCGCACGTCGGCTCCCGTGACGAGACCCCGGCCCTGAACGGCGCCACGCACTACCTGGAGCACCTGCTCTTCAAGGGCACCTCCCGGCGCAGCGCGCTCGACATCTCCTCCGCCGTCGACGCGGTCGGCGGCGAGATGAACGCGTTCACGGCGAAGGAGTACACGTGCTACTACGCGCGCGTGCTCGACACCGATCTGCCCCTCGCCATCGACGTCGTCTGCGACATGCTGACCGGCTCCCTGATCCGTGAGGAGGACGTCGACGTCGAGCGCGGCGCGATCCTCGAAGAGATCGCGATGACCGAGGACGACCCGGGCGACTGCGTGCACGACCTGTTCGCGCAGACCATGTTCGGCAACAACGCCCTCGGCCGCCCGGTCCTCGGCACCGTCGACACGGTCAACGCCCTCACCGCCGACCGCATCCGCCGCTTCTACCGGAAGCACTACGACCCCACCCACCTCGTGGTCGCCTGCGCCGGCAACATCGACCACAACAAGGTCGTACGACAGGTCCGCGCGGCCTTCGAGAAGGCGGGCGCCCTCGGGAACACGGACGCGCGGCCCATCGCCCCCCGCGACGGCCGCCGCGCGATCCGCACCCACGGCAAGGTCGACCTGCTCGCCCGCAGGACCGAGCAGGCGCACGTCGTCCTCGGCATGCCGGGCCTGGCCCGCACCGACGACCGCCGCTGGGCCATGGGCGTGCTGAACACCGCCCTCGGCGGCGGCATGTCGTCCCGGCTGTTCCAGGAGGTCCGGGAGAAACGCGGCCTCGCCTACAGCGTCTACTCCTACACCTCCGGCTTCGCCGACTGCGGCCTGTTCGGCGTGTACGCCGGCTGCCGGCCCTCGCAGGTCCACGACGTGCTGCGGATCTGCCGGGACGAACTCGACCACGTCGCGGACAACGGCCTCTCCGACGACGAGATCGCCCGCGCCGTCGGTCAGTTGCGGGGCTCCACCGTCCTGGGCCTGGAGGACACCGGCGCGCTGATGAACCGCATCGGCAAGAGCGAGCTGTGCTGGGGCGAGCAGATGTCCGTCGACGACATGCTGGCCAGCATCGCCGCGGTCACCCCGGACGAGGTCCGCTCGGTCGCCCGCGACATCCTGGGGCAGCGCCCTTCGCTGTCGGTCATCGGCCCGCTGAAGGACAAGCAGGCCGCACGCCTGCACGATGCTGTCGCCTGACCCGTCCTCGGAATCGATAACTCGGTAAGTCGGTAAGGAAGCGAAGATGAGCAAGCTGCGCGTGGCGGTCCTCGGTGCCCGGGGCCGGATCGGGTCCGAGGCGGTCAGAGCGGTCGAGGCCGCCGAGGACATGGAACTGGTCGCCGCCCTCGGCCGGGGCGACGAGCTCCGGACGCTGACGGAGACCGGCGCCCAGGTCGCCGTCGAGCTGACCACCCCCGCTTCGGTCATGGACAACCTCGACTTCTGCGTGAGCCACGGCATCCACGCGGTCGTCGGTACGACCGGCTGGACCGAGGAGCGCCTCACCCGGCTCCGGGACCAGCTCGCCCGCTCCCCGCGGACCGGCGTGCTCATCGCGCCGAACTTCTCCATCGGCGCAGTCCTGACCATGAAGTTCGCGCAGATCGCCGCGCCGTACTTCGAGTCCGTCGAGGTGGTCGAGCTGCACCACCCGAACAAGGTCGACGCCCCGAGCGGTACGGCCACCCGCACGGCCCAGCTCATCGCCGAGGCCCGCCGCGCGGCCGGCACGGCCCCGGCACCGGACGCCACCGTCACGGCTCTCGACGGCGCCCGGGGCGCGGACGTCGACGGGATCCCGGTGCACGCCGTCCGGCTCCGCGGTCTTCTGGCCCACCAGGAGGTGCTGCTGGGCGCCGAGGGCGAGACCCTGACCGTCCGGCACGACTCCCTGCACCACAGCAGCTTCATGCCGGGCATCCTGCTCGCCGCGCGCCGCGTGGTGACCACTCCGGGCCTGACGTACGGCCTGGAACACTTCCTGGACCTGAGCTGAGCCACTCGTCATGCGCGCGAAGATCACCTACCTCGTCACGGCCGCCGTCCTGGTCTTCTACTTCCTCCTGGTCGGCAGCCGCGGCGTCATGCTCATCCAGTCCGGCACGCTCCTGACCGTCACGTTCGGCGTGGCGGTGCTGATCCTGCCGGTCATCGGCCTGTGGTTCCTGTGGAAGAACACCCAGTTCGTCCGCCGGGCCAACCGGCTCGCCGCCGAGCTGGACGCCGAGGGCGGCCTGCCCGTCGACGAGCTGAAGCGCATGCCCAGCGGCCGGATCGACCGCGACTCGGCCGACGAGGTCTTCGCCCGGCGCAAGGCAGAGACGGAGGAGTCGCCCGACGACTGGCGCTGCTGGTTCCGCCTCGCCGTCGCCTACCACGACGCCCACGACACCCCACGGGCCAGGAAGGCGATGCAGCGCGCCATCGCCCTGCACGACGGCGAACCCGTCCGAACCTGAGCGATCTCACCGAACACCGGCCCGCGTCCGCTCCCCGAAGAGAGGGCCGAGCCGGCCCCAGAACGGCGGACGGCCCGCCGCGACCCGGGGCCGGAACCGGATGCCGTACCTACGCCGAAGGGCCGGTCCGCGTCGCCGCGGCCCGGCCCTTCGGCGTAGCTGCCCGGATCAGCCGCGCCGGTTCTCCGCGGCCCAGGCCTCCACCGTGTCCGCCGCCCGGTCGAACGCCGCCGGACGCCCCAGGAAGTCCAGGCCGTGCGTGGTGAGCAGGGGCGCCGCGTCGTCGTCGGGCCGCCGGTCCTCTCGTACGAGCACCAGTGCCTGTCCCTGCACCGTGCGCGGCAGCCCCAGCCAGCGCACCGGCTGCTGGACCGTCCGCACGGAGGCCACGCGCGCCCACGGCACGGTCCGCGTCAGCAGGGGACCGACCCGGCGCAGTCCGCGCCCGCTCACCCACACCCCCATGCGCAGCAGCCGCAGCGCGCCGGCGACGATCGCCAGACCCCCGGCGAGGACCGCGCCGGCGGAGGACAGCCGGCCGGCCGGCGCGATCAGGACGGCCGCGGACAGGACGAACGAGGCCAGCAGCAGTCCCAGCGCGGCCACGCCCACCCGCCAGGGACCCGGCCGGTACGGGCGTCGCCAGCGGTCCGGGTCGTCGTACGGCAGTGCGCTCTCGGACGCCGTCTCGAAGGTGCGGTCGGCCGTCAGGAAGGGCAGGGGCACGGCTGGTCCTCACTCGGTCCTCGCGTGGACTGTGCCCGGTGAGGCTATCCGGCCGTGTCACCGCTCACCAGCCGTGAGCGTCCGGAAGAGTCAGCGGCCCCCGGTGGGCTGCCCGTGGGACGCCTGGGACTGCTGGGCCGGTGCACCGGACGGCGTGGACAGCGCCGGCATCCCGACGACCAGGGCGCCGACCAGTCCGGCGACGATGGTCAGCCCCAGCAGCCAGTGCCCGGCCATCTCGCCGAAGGGCACCCGCCGACGGGGCGGGGGAGTGATATTGCTGCGGAACCTGTCCGCCTCGGCCAGGAAGGCGAAGGGTACGGGCTCGCGCCGACGGAACATCGCGGTTGCCTCTCCTCTCGGGTGTGGGTCGAACGTGCGGTTCTCATCGATACAGACGATCGAGTGACGCAAAAGGTGCCCATGCCGGAAAAAGTCACCGGTGTGCTATCGGGGCGAGGTGCCGCTCCGGCCCGGACGGGTGCCCCGTAAGGTGGGCGCGAACCACAGCAGTGAGGGAAGGACCCCAACCCCCGTGACCACCGAGTCGCTCACGTTCCGCAGTGACGTCACCGTCGAGCTGGTGAAGTCCAGCGCTTCGGACGCCGATGTCCTCTTCGCCGCCCGCGTCTCGACGGCCGGCGAGCAGTCCCTGGACGAGCTGAAGAAGGACCCCGAGCGCTCCAAGGGTCTGATCAACTACCTGCTGCGCGACCGGCACGGCAGCCCGTTCGAGCACAACTCGATGACGTTCTTCGTCAGCGCCCCGATCTTCGTGTTCCGCGAGTTCATGCGGCACCGGGTCGGCTGGTCGTACAACGAGGAGTCCGGCCGCTACCGGGAGCTGGAGCCCGTCTTCTACGTCCCCGACACCTCCCGCAAGCTCGTCCAGCAGGGCCGCCCGGGCAAGTACGTCTTCGTCGAGGGCACCCCGGGCCAGCACGAGAGCGTGAGCAGCACCCTCCGGGAGTCGTACGAGCAGGCGTACGCGGCCTACCAGAAGCTCCTCGCCGAGGGCGTCGCCCGCGAGGTGGCCCGCTCGGCCCTGCCCGTCGGCCTCTACTCCTCCATGTACGCCACCTGCAACGCCCGCTCGCTGATGCACTTCCTCGGTCTGCGCACCCAGCACGAGCTGGCCAAGGTGCCGTCCTTCCCGCAGCGGGAGATCGAGATGGTGGGCGAGAAGCTGGAGGCGGAGTGGGCCAAGCTCATGCCGCTCACGCACGCGGCCTTCAACGCGAACGGGCGGGTGGCCCCGTGACGAAGCCTTGTTCGCCCACTCGGAACGGATGTACGGATCAGCCTCGCGAGGTGTCCGTATTGCGGCATTTGTAGAAGTTCATCTAGCCTGATCAAACGGACCCGGCACTGCTTGAACCCCCGAGCAGGCAGTGCCGGGCTCCCTTTTTGTCCTGACTTTCCCGAGACCCCACGGGCACACCCCCCACTGAGCACCGAGTAGCGTGTTACCCATGGCTCCGACCTCGACTCCGCAGACCCCCTTCGGGCGGGTCCTCACCGCCATGGTCACGCCCTTCACGGCGGACGGCGCACTCGACCTCGACGGCGCGCAGCGGCTCGCCGCCCACCTGGTGGACGCAGGCAACGACGGCCTGATCATCAACGGCACCACCGGCGAGTCCCCGACGACCAGCGACGCGGAGAAATCGGAACTGGTACGAGCCGTGGTGGAGGCGGTCGGCGACCGCGCCCACGTCCTGGCCGGTGTCGGCACCAACGACACCCACCACAGCGTCGAGCTGGCGCGCCAGGCCGAGCGCGACGGCGCACACGGCCTGCTGGTCGTCACGCCGTACTACAACAAGCCCCCTCAGGAGGGCCTGTACCGGCACTTCACCACCGTCGCCGACGCGACCGGCCTGCCGGTCATGCTCTACGACATCCCCGGCCGCAGCGGCGTCCCGATCAGCACGGAGACGCTCGTCCGGCTCGCCGAGCACCCCCGGATCGTCGCCAACAAGGACGCCAAGGGCGACCTCGGCCGCGCCGGCTGGGCCATCGCCCGGTCGCGCCTCGCCTGGTACTCCGGCGACGACATGCTCAACCTCCCGCTGCTCTCCGTGGGCGCGGTCGGCTTCGTCTCGGTCGTCGGCCACCTCGTCACCCCCGACCTGCGCGCACTCGTGGACGCCTACGCCTCCGGTGACGTCGTCAAGGCCACCGAGATCCACCAGAAGCTGCTCCCCGTGTACACGGGCATGTTCCGCACCCAGGGCGTCATGACCACCAAGGCCGCACTCGCCCTCCAGGGCCTGCCCGCCGGGCCGCTGCGCCTGCCCATGGTCGAGTGCTCGCCCGAGGAGATTGCCCAGCTCAAGATCGATCTTGCTGCCGGCGGGGTACAGCTCTGACAACAGACTTGGCATCACACGGGCTTCACAACTGAAGAACAACAGAAGGACGTGGGCCACCGGTGCCCGCGTCGCACAACGACAACTGCTTCCGCACGAACGTCATGCGCGCCACGTGCCGTACCGGTACGTGGCGCGCGTGGTGAGGAGAGTCTTTTGAGTCATCCGCATCCTGAACTCGGCTCGCCCCCGCCGTTGCCCCAGGGGGGCCTGCGGGTCACCCCGCTCGGCGGCCTCGGCGAGATCGGCCGGAACATGACGGTCTTCGAGTACGGCGGCCGTCTGCTGATCGTCGACTGCGGAGTGCTCTTCCCCGAGGAGGAGCAGCCCGGAATCGATCTGATCCTGCCGGACTTCTCGTCCATCCGGGACCGTCTCGACGACATCGAGGGCATCGTCCTCACGCACGGCCACGAGGACCACATCGGCGGCGTGCCCTTCCTGCTCCGCGAGAAGCCGGACATCCCGCTGATCGGCTCCAAGCTGACCCTCGCCCTGATCGAGGCCAAGCTCCAGGAGCACCGGATCCGCCCGTACACCCTGGAGGTGGCGGAGGGAAACCGCGAGCGCATCGGCCCCTTCGACTGCGAGTTCGTCGCCGTCAACCACTCCATCCCGGACGCCCTCGCGGTCGCCATCCGCACCCCCGCCGGCATGGTCGTCCACACCGGCGACTTCAAGATGGACCAGCTCCCGCTGGACAACCGGCTCACCGACCTCCACGCGTTCGCGCGGCTCAGCGAGGAGGGCATCGACCTGCTCCTCGCCGACTCGACGAACGCCGAGGTCCCGGGCTTCGTCCCGCCCGAGCGGGACATCTCCAACGTCCTGCGCACGGTCTTCGCCAACGCCGGCAAGCGGATCATCGTGGCGAGCTTCGCCAGCCACGTCCACCGCATCCAGCAGATCCTGGACGCGGCCCACGAGTACGGCCGCCGGGTCGCCTTCGTCGGCCGGTCCATGGTCCGCAACATGGGCATCGCCCGCGACCTCGGCTACCTGAAGGTCCCGCCGGGCCTGGTGGTCGACGTCAAGACGCTGGACGACCTGCCCGACCACCAGGTGGTCCTGGTCTGCACGGGCTCCCAGGGCGAGCCGATGGCGGCACTGTCCCGCATGGCCAACCGCGACCACCAGATCCGCATCGTCGACGGCGACACGGTGATTCTGGCGTCCTCGCTGATCCCCGGGAACGAGAACGCGGTCTACCGCGTGATCAACGGCCTGACCCGCTGGGGCGCCCACGTCGTCCACAAGGGCAACGCCAAGGTGCACGTCTCCGGCCACGCGTCCGCGGGCGAGCTGCTGTACTTCTACAACATCTGTCGCCCGAAGAACCTGATGCCGGTGCACGGCGAGTGGCGCCACCTGCGGGCCAACGCCGAGCTGGGCGCGCTGACCGGCGTGCCCCACGACCGCATCGTCATCGCCGAGGACGGCGTGGTGGTCGACCTCGTCGGGGGCAAGGCCAGGATCTCCGGCAAGGTCCAGGCGGGCTACGTCTACGTCGACGGCCTCTCGGTCGGTGACGTCGGGGAGCCGGCCCTGAAGGATCGCAAGATCCTCGGTGACGAGGGCATCATCTCGGTCTTCGTGGTCATCGACTCCTCGACCGGCAAGATCACCGGTGGCCCGCACGTGCAGGCCCGTGGTTCCGGCATCGACGACTCGGCCTTCGTCGAGGTCCTGCCGAAGGTCACGGAGGTGCTGGAGCGGTCCGCCCAGGACGGCGTCGTGGAGCCCCACCAGCTCCAGCAGCTCATCCGCCGGACCCTCGGCAAGTGGGTCTCGGACAGGTATCGCCGCAGGCCGATGATCCTCCCGGTGGTCGTGGAGGTCTGACCCTCGTCGGTGTACGTCCGGAGCGGGGCGCCTCGATTTGCATCGAGGCGCCCCGCTCCAGTACGTTTACGGCTCCGCCCAACCGGGAAGCCCGGCACTTCTGTGCCGGACACGCTCCCCGGAGCGGGTGGGAAAACCGGCTCAGAACTTCTGATAAAGTCGGAACCGCCGGAAAGGGAAACGCGCAAGCGGGAACCTGGAAAGCACCGAGGAAATCGGGTCGAGAAAAGATCTGATAGAGTCGGAAACGCAAGACCGAAGGGAAGCGCCCGGAGGAAAGCCCGAGAGGGTGAGTACAAAGGAAGCGACCGTTCCTTGAGAACTCAACAGCGTGCCAAAAGTCAACGCCAGATATGTTGATACCCCGTTCCTCTCGGTTACGAGGGGGCGAGGTTCCTTTGAAATAACACAGCGAGGACGCTGTGTGCGAGAGGATCATTCCTCCTCTCGCACCGCTCTCGTGGTGTCATCCCGATTACGGGAAAACATTCACGGAGAGTTTGATCCTGGCTCAGGACGAACGCTGGCGGCGTGCTTAACACATGCAAGTCGAACGATGAACCACTTCGGTGGGGATTAGTGGCGAACGGGTGAGTAACACGTGGGCAATCTGCCCTTCACTCTGGGACAAGCCCTGGAAACGGGGTCTAATACCGGATATGACCATCTTGGGCATCCTTGATGGTGTAAAGCTCCGGCGTGAAGGATGAGCCCGCGGCCTATCAGCTTGTTGGTGAGGTAATGGCTCACCAAGGCGACGACGGGTAGCCGGCCTGAGAGGGCGACCGGCCACACTGGGACTGAGACACGGCCCAGACTCCTACGGGAGGCAGCAGTGGGGAATATTGCACAATGGGCGAAAGCCTGATGCAGCGACGCCGCGTGAGGGATGACGGCCTTCGGGTTGTAAACCTCTTTCAGCAGGGAAGAAGCGAAAGTGACGGTACCTGCAGAAGAAGCGCCGGCTAACTACGTGCCAGCAGCCGCGGTAATACGTAGGGCGCAAGCGTTGTCCGGAATTATTGGGCGTAAAGAGCTCGTAGGCGGCTTGTCACGTCGGGTGTGAAAGCCCGGGGCTTAACCCCGGGTCTGCATTCGATACGGGCTAGCTAGAGTGTGGTAGGGGAGATCGGAATTCCTGGTGTAGCGGTGAAATGCGCAGATATCAGGAGGAACACCGGTGGCGAAGGCGGATCTCTGGGCCATTACTGACGCTGAGGAGCGAAAGCGTGGGGAGCGAACAGGATTAGATACCCTGGTAGTCCACGCCGTAAACGGTGGGAACTAGGTGTTGGCGACATTCCACGTCGTCGGTGCCGCAGCTAACGCATTAAGTTCCCCGCCTGGGGAGTACGGCCGCAAGGCTAAAACTCAAAGGAATTGACGGGGGCCCGCACAAGCAGCGGAGCATGTGGCTTAATTCGACGCAACGCGAAGAACCTTACCAAGGCTTGACATACACCGGAAAGCATTAGAGATAGTGCCCCCCTTGTGGTCGGTGTACAGGTGGTGCATGGCTGTCGTCAGCTCGTGTCGTGAGATGTTGGGTTAAGTCCCGCAACGAGCGCAACCCTTGTCCTGTGTTGCCAGCATGCCCTTCGGGGTGATGGGGACTCACAGGAGACCGCCGGGGTCAACTCGGAGGAAGGTGGGGACGACGTCAAGTCATCATGCCCCTTATGTCTTGGGCTGCACACGTGCTACAATGGCCGGTACAATGAGCTGCGATACCGTGAGGTGGAGCGAATCTCAAAAAGCCGGTCTCAGTTCGGATTGGGGTCTGCAACTCGACCCCATGAAGTCGGAGTTGCTAGTAATCGCAGATCAGCATTGCTGCGGTGAATACGTTCCCGGGCCTTGTACACACCGCCCGTCACGTCACGAAAGTTGGTAACACCCGAAGCCGGTGGCCCAACCCCTTGTGGGAGGGAGCTGTCGAAGGTGGGACTAGCGATTGGGACGAAGTCGTAACAAGGTAGCCGTACCGGAAGGTGCGGCTGGATCACCTCCTTTCTAAGGAGCACTTCTCACCAGCTTCGGTTGGTCAGAGGCCAGTACATCGGCGAATGTCTGATGCTGGTTGCTCATGGGTGGAACGTTGACTATTCGGCACACTCGGCCTGCTTCAGGTCACTAGTACTGCTTCGGCGTGGAACGTGAGTTGGGTGGGGTGAGGGTGTCGGGCACGCTGTTGGGTGTCTGAGGGAATGGATTTTTCCTCAGTCGCCGGCCCCAGTGCACTCGGACTTCTGGTTCGGGGTGATGGGTGGCTGGTCGTTGTTTGAGAACTGCACAGTGAACGCGAGCATCTGTGGCCAAGTTTTTAAGGGCGCACGGTGGATGCCTTGGCACCAGGAACCGATGAAGGACGTGGGAGGCCACGATAGTCCCCGGGGAGTCGTCAACCAGGCTTTGATCCGGGGGTTTCCGAATGGGGAAACCCGGCAGTCGTCATGGGCTGTCACCCTTGCCTGAACACATAGGGCAAGTGGAGGGAACGCGGGGAAGTGAAACATCTCAGTACCCGCAGGAAGAGAAAACAACCGTGATTCCGGGAGTAGTGGCGAGCGAAACCGGATGAGGCCAAACCGTATGCGTGTGAGACCCGGCAGGGGTTGCGTATACGGGGTTGCGGGATCTTTCTTTTACGGTCTGCCGGCCGTGAGACGAGTCAGAAACCGTTGATGTAGGCGAAGGGCATGCGAAAGGCCCGGCGTAGAGGGTAAGACCCCCGTAGTCGAAACGTCAACGGCTCGTTTGAAAGACACCCAAGTAGCACGGGGCCCGAGAAATCCCGTGTGAATCTGGCGGGACCACCCGCTAAGCCTAAATATTCCCTGGTGACCGATAGCGGATAGTACCGTGAGGGAATGGTGAAAAGTACCGCGGGAGCGGAGTGAAATAGTACCTGAAACCGTGTGCCTACAAGCCGTGGGAGCGTCGGAACGAGGCTTGCCTTGTTCTCGTGACTGCGTGCCTTTTGAAGAATGAGCCTGCGAGTTTGCGGTGTGTTGCGAGGTTAACCCGAGTGGGGAAGCCGTAGCGAAAGCGAGTCCGAATAGGGCGTTTCAGTAGCACGCTCAAGACCCGAAGCGGAGTGATCTAGCCATGGGCAGGTTGAAGCGGAGGTAAGACTTCGTGGAGGACCGAACCCACCAGGGTTGAAAACCTGGGGGATGACCTGTGGTTAGGGGTGAAAGGCCAATCAAACTCCGTGATAGCTGGTTCTCCCCGAAATGCATTTAGGTGCAGCGTCGTGTGTTTCTTGCCGGAGGTAGAGCACTGGATAGGCGATGGGCCCTACCGGGTTACTGACCTTAGCCAAACTCCGAATGCCGGTAAGTGAGAGCGCGGCAGTGAGACTGTGGGGGATAAGCTCCATGGTCGAGAGGGAAACAGCCCAGAGCATCGACTAAGGCCCCCAAGCGTACGCTAAGTGGGAAAGGATGTGGAGTCGCACAGACAACCAGGAGGTTGGCTTAGAAGCAGCCACCCTTGAAAGAGTGCGTAATAGCTCACTGGTCTAGTGATTCCGCGCCGACAATGTAGCGGGGCTCAAGCGTACCGCCGAAGTCGTGTCATTCATACAATAGGGCCAACGCCTGTATGGATGGGTAGGGGAGCGTCGTGTGCCGGGTGAAGCAGCCGCGGAAGCGAGTTGTGGACGGTTCACGAGTGAGAATGCAGGCATGAGTAGCGATACAAACGTGAGAAACGTTTGCGCCGATTGACTAAGGGTTCCTGGGTCAAGCTGATCTGCCCAGGGTAAGTCGGGACCTAAGGCGAGGCCGACAGGCGTAGTCGATGGATAACCGGTTGATATTCCGGTACCCGCTGTGAAGCGTCAAACATCGAGCATCGTGATGCTAAGGCCGTGAAGCCGTTCCGGACCCTTCGGGGAAAGGAAAGTGGTGGAGCCGCCGGACCAAGCGGTTAGTAGGTGAGTGATGGGGTGACGCAGGAAGGTAGTCCCATCCCGGGCGGTGGTTGTCCCGGGGTAAGGGTGTAGCCCGAGTGGTAGGTAAATCCGTCACTCATGCAGGGTGAGACCTGATGCCGAGCCGATTGTGGTGAAGTGGATGATCCTATGCTGTCGAGAAAAGCCTCTAGCGAGTTTCATGGCGGCCCGTACCCTAAACCGACTCAGGTGGTCAGGTAGAGAATACCGAGGCGTTCGGGTGAACTATGGTTAAGGAACTCGGCAAAATGCCCCCGTAACTTCGGGAGAAGGGGGGCCATGTCCGGTGATGAGCTTTACGCTCTGAGCTGGGGGTGGCCGCAGAGACCAGCGAGAAGCGACTGTTTACTAAAAACACAGGTCCGTGCGAAGCCGTAAGGCGATGTATACGGACTGACGCCTGCCCGGTGCTGGAACGTTAAGGGGACCGGTTAGCTCACTTTCGGGTGGGCGAAGCTGAGAACTTAAGCGCCAGTAAACGGCGGTGGTAACTATAACCATCCTAAGGTAGCGAAATTCCTTGTCGGGTAAGTTCCGACCTGCACGAATGGCGTAACGACTTCTCGACTGTCTCAACCATAGGCCCGGTGAAATTGCACTACGAGTAAAGATGCTCGTTTCGCGCAGCAGGACGGAAAGACCCCGGGACCTTTACTACAGTTTGATATTGGTGTTCGGTTCGGCTTGTGTAGGATAGCTGGGAGACTTTGAAGCAGCCACGCCAGTGGTTGTGGAGTCGTCGTTGAAATACCAGTCTGGTCGTGCTGGATGTCTAACCTGGGTCCGTGATCCGGATCAGGGACAGTGTCTGATGGGTAGTTTAACTGGGGCGGTTGCCTCCTAAAGAGTAACGGAGGCGCCCAAAGGTTCCCTCAGCCTGGTTGGCAATCAGGTGTTGAGTGTAAGTGCACAAGGGAGCTTGACTGTGAGACCGACGGGTCGAGCAGGGACGAAAGTCGGGACTAGTGATCCGGCGGTGGCTTGTGGAAGCGCCGTCGCTCAACGGATAAAAGGTACCCGGGGATAACAGGCTGATCTTCCCCAAGAGTCCATATCGACGGGATGGTTTGGCACCTCGATGTCGGCTCGTCGCATCCTGGGGCTGGAGTCGGTCCCAAGGGTTGGGCTGTTCGCCCATTAAAGCGGTACGCGAGCTGGGTTTAGAACGTCGTGAGACAGTTCGGTCCCTATCCGCTGTGCGCGCAGGAGTCTTGAGAAGGGCTGTCCCTAGTACGAGAGGACCGGGACGGACGAACCTCTGGTGTGCCAGTTGTCCTGCCAAGGGCATGGCTGGTTGGCTACGTTCGGGAGGGATAACCGCTGAAAGCATCTAAGCGGGAAGCCTGCTTCGAGATGAGGACTCCCACCCACTTGATGGGGTAAGGCTCCCAGTAGACGACTGGGTTGATAGGCCGGATCTGGAAGCACGGTAACGTGTGGAGGTGACCGGTACTAATAGGCCGAGGGCTTGTCCATTGATGCTCGCGTTCACTGTGTTGGTTCTGAAACCACGACCACGTCACCCGGGTTACGGGTGTTTCGGTTGAAGTGTTTCATAGTGTTTCGGTGGTCATAGCGTGAGGGAAACGCCCGGTTACATATCGAACCCGGAAGCTAAGCCTTACAGCGCCGATGGTACTGCAGGGGGGACCCTGTGGGAGAGTAGGACGCCGCCGAACAATCTTTCAGAAAGGTCGGATCCTGAACTTCGGTTCAGGGTCCGGCCTTTTTTTGTTGTGCTTAACGTGTCGTTCACGTTGCCCGCCCAGCATCCAGCACATGGGAACTGCTGCACTGCTCAGGGCCGCCGGCGTCGGAGCCGGTGACGAGGTCGTGGTGTCGGCCTTCGGGAACGCCGAGGTGGCTGAGGCCGTGATCCTGTCCGGCGCGCTCCCGGTGTTCGCCGACATAGACCCGGTGACCTACTGCGTCGCCCCGGATGCCGTCGACGCGGCCATAACCCCCCGGACCGCGGCCGTCGTTGCCGTCCACCGCTTCGGACGGCGTGCCGACCTGAGGCGGTTGCACGCTCTCGGTCAGCGGCACGGGCTGCTCGTGCTCGAACACGCGGAGTCCGAGGCGCCGTACGACGAGACGGCGCGGCGCAGGGAGCGGGCCGGCTATCTCGACGCCAGGCTGAAGGGCGTACGGACACCGGACGGCGGGGACGGGCACACCTACCAGCAGTACGTCGTACGCGTGCCGGGCAACGGGCGGCCGGACCGGGACGCCTTCGCACGCGCCCTGCGGGGCAAGGGAGTCGACTGCCGGGTACCGGTGAAGACGCCCGTGCACCGGCTGCCGGAGTTCCGCCGGTACGTGTCGCTGCCCGCGACCGAGCTGGCCGCCGACGAGACGCTCGCGCTGCCGGTGGACGGCTCGCTGACGAAGCGCGAGATGCAGCGGATCGTCTCCGCCTGCAACGCCCTCGGCGGACTGCTCCAGCCCGCCTTCTGAACAGGCACCGAACGCATTTGGGAACTCGGGCCTCTCCGGGGTACAGTTTCTTCGTCGCCGCGAGGGAAACCTCGAAAGCGACCGGCCCCTATAGCTCAGTCGGTAGAGCGTCTCCATGGTAAGGAGAAGGTCAACGGTTCGATTCCGTTTGGGGGCTCCACTGAAAAGGCCCCACCCTTCCGGGTGGGGCCTTTCTCATGCCTCCTGGGGGATTTCCGGGACCCGCATCGTCAGAATCGCCATGTCGTCCGAAGGGGCGTCCGAGGCGAAGCGTTCCACCGCGCGCATGATGCGTGCCGCGACCGCCCCGGCCGTCAGGCCCGTGCACGTCGTCAGGACGTCGGCGAGGCCGTCGTCGCCCAGCATGCGCGTGCCCTCCCGGCGTTCGGTGACGCCGTCCGTGACGCAGAGCAGCACGTCACCGGGATCAAGGGTGACCGTCTCCTCGTACAGCTCCAGATCCTCTATGACGCCCAGCAGTGGCTGCGGTTCGGCCGCCGCCACGACCGTGCCGTCCTGGCGCAGCCGCAGGGGCAGCGGGTGGCCGGCGCAGACCACCTTCAGCTCGGCGCTGCCGTCCTGCTGCGGGCGCAGCTCGCCGTAGAGGAGGGTCAGGAAGCGGCTGCGGTCGCCCTCGTCGAGGATCGCGGAGTTCAGGCGCTCCAGGACCGCCGGCCCCGACAGGCCCTCGCGGGCCAGCAGGCGCAGGGCGTGCCGGGCCAGGCCGGTGACCGCCGCCGCGTTCGGGCCCGTACCGCAGACGTCGCCGATGGCGAAGCCGTACGCGCCGTTGCCGATGGGGAAGAGGTCGTAGAAGTCGCCACCCACCTCGTTGCCCTCGCCTGCCGCGCGGTAGATGACCTCCACCTCGACGTTGTCGATGTGCGGCAGGCCGGGCGGGAGCAGGCTGCGCTGGAGTGCCTGGCTGATGGCCGTGCGCTCCGAGTACAGGCGGGCGTTGTCCAGGGCGAGGGCGGCCCGGCGGCTGAGGTCCTCGGCCAGCTCCAGGATCTCCTGGCGGAAGTGCTCGTCGGTGGGCTTGCCGAGGGTCAGCATGCCGATGACGCGGTTGCGGGCGACGAGCGGCAGCACGACCGTCTCCCCGCCGACGGCGGAGGCCGTCGCGAGCGTCGGGCCGATACCGGAGGGGAACCGGTGCGTGGCGCCGCCGGCCAGCCCCAGGCTGCGCATGGAGCTGCGCAGTGCCGCCTGGTGGGCGACCTCGCCCGGGGTCGTCCAGACGCGTGCGCCGGGCGTGGGCACGGGATCCGGCGGGGAGACCTTCGACAACAGCGACTTGATGCCGTCGATGAGTTCCTCGTCCTCGTGCAGGACGTACGACAGGTACGGCTCGGAGGCCTGGTCGGCGATGGTGTACACCGCGCACCAGGTGGCGAGGGTGGGGACGGTCATCTGTGCCATCAGGGCCAGCGTCTGGTCCCGGTCCAGGGTGCCGGCGAGCAGGTCGGAGGCCTCGACCAGGAAGCTCAGGGAGCCGCGGCGCAGCCGTTCCAGCTCGCCGAGGCGGGCCGACTCGACGGCCAGGGCGATGCGGTCGGCGGCGAACTGGAGGCGTAGCGCCTCCTCGTTGGTGTAGCGGCCGGGCGCCTCCGCCGCGACGCCGAGGGAGCCGGTCAGGCGGCCCTCGACCTTCAGCGGGACGGTGATGACCGAGCGCATGCCGGTGCCGGCGAGCAGCGGGACGGCGCCGGGGACGGCGACGAGGTCGTCGTGGACGGCGGGCATGCGCGCGGAGCCGTAACGGCCCGGGCCCGCGTCGACGGGCACCCGCGCGAAGCGCTGGCGGGCGGAGGGCAGGCCGGTGGAGGCGCGGACCTCCAGCTCCGTCTCGTCGTCGGTGGCGAGCAGCAGGAACGCGGAATCGCCGTCGAGCATGTCCCGGGCGCGCTCCACCGTGCGCTGGAGCAGGCCGTCGAGGTCGTCCGGGGCGGGGGAGCCGATGAACACCTCGAAGGGATCGGTGTTCTGGCCGTCGCCGGACGGGGCCTGATCGGTGGCGGGGACGCGGGACGGCGTCTGGAGGACGGCGCGTTCGTGGTCGCGGACCAGCAGGCAGACGGTGGACGGCTCGCCGCCGGTGTCGCGCACCCGCAGATGGGAGGCGTACACCTGGGCCACGCGGCCGTCGGCGCCGCGGATGCCGTAGGTGCCCTCCCAGCGGGAGAGCTGGAAGGCCTCGGCGATGCCGGTGCCGGTGCCCGGGGTGTGCGGCCAGGCCGCCAGCTCGGTGAGGGGCTTGCCGACGACCTCGGCCGCGGGGAAGCCGAACAGTTCCTCGGCGTCCTCGTTCCAGGCGCTGATGCTGCCCTTGCGGTCGACCTGGAGGACCGCGACGCGGACCCGCCCGTCGGCCAGCGGGAGCAGGTCGGCGGGCAGGGCGGGGCCGGCGGCGCGGGTGCCCACCATGCGTGCGGGCAGGTTGAGCTGGAACCAGACGTTCTTGTGGGTGGGGGTGTAGTCCACGCCCCAGCGGGTGGCCAGGGCCGCGCACAGCTGGAGGCCGCGGCCGCCCTCGCGGTCGGGGTTGCCCGTGACGGCGGCGCTGTTCTGGAGGGGGACCTCGCGCTCCGGGTAGCGGTCGGAGACCTCGACGCGCACGCCGTCCTCGGTGCGCAGGCAGAGCACCTCCGCGTGCGTGCCCGCGTGGACGACCGCGTTGGTCACCAGTTCGCTGGTCAGGACGACGGCGTCGTCGACGATGTCGGCGAACCCCCAGCCCTGGAGGGTGTCGCGGACGAAGGACCGGGCGGTGGCGACCGATCGTCCGACGGGCTCGAAACTGGCAGCCGCACGCGCGGTGATCACAGAACTCCTCGGCCGGTCGTCGGGCAGGGCTGCGGGGCCGGCCGGCTCGCGCCGCTGCTGCGGCATCCCCTCGCCCGTCGGCTGTGGCTCCGGGGGTTGTCCCCCGGCGATCAGTCCGGTGGTCATGGTCTGCGGCCGCCCCTCCGATGCCCGCTCGTGCTCGTGCCACCGCCCAGGCCGGTCGGACCGGTGCGGCTGGACAGCCGCTTGCAAGGTTACTTACCTTCGCGGTCCGAGCGGATGCCGGTCGCCGGTGTTCACCCCCCACGGTGTGCGGACGATGTGCGAAGCTGCCGAACTGTTATGGCCTGGTTCGGCCGGGGTGAAACACTGGGCAGGCTTCGACGGAGGTCGGGTCGGGTTGCGTGCGTTCCGTGCGGGGCGGGCAGCAGCCCCTGGTGAGGCCGGATTCCGTCTGGGCGGAACTGGCAGGAACACAGCAGCAACCGGTACGCCGACGTGCCCGGTACGCCGATGACGGCACGCCGGGCGGAAGCGGCCGACCACAGCAGTGACGGTCTACCCCTCCGGGAGGGACACAGTGGAGTCTGGCGCGGCGACGCGGGGTACGAGGACGCGCGCGAAGGGCGGACCATCCCTGGGCAGGAGCGGCGCGACCACCGAGGTGGACACGGCGGCCCTGAACCGGCTGCTGGCGGCGCTCGTGTCGATGCGGGACGGGAACTTCCGCAAGCGGCTCACGGTGTCCGGGGACGGCGTGATGTCGGAGATCGCGGCCGTCTTCAACGAGGTGGCGGACCGGAATCTGCACCTCACGGGTGAGCTGTCGCGGGTGCGGCGCATGGTCGGACGTGAGGGAAAGCTCACGGAGCGGCTGGAGACGGGGGCCTGCGAGGGCTCCTGGGCGGCGGCCGTCGACAACTCCAACGCGCTGGTGGACGATCTCGTCTGGCCCGTGTCGGAGGTCAGCCGGGTGCTCACGGCGGTCGCCGAGGGTGATCTCTCGCCGCGCATGGAACTGCGGACGCAGGGGCCGGACGGCGGCACGGGGCATCCGCTGCGCGGTGAGTTCCTGAAGGTCGGCCGTACCGTCAACAACCTGGTCGACCAGTTGTCGACGTTCACGGACGAGGTCACGCGCGTGGCCAGCGAGGTCGGCACCGAGGGCAAGCTCGGCGGGCAGGCCCAGGTGCGCGGGATGTCGGGTTCGTGGAAGGACCTGACGGAGTCCGTCAACACCATGGCGTACCGGCTGACGGCGCAGGTGCGGGACATCGCGCTGGTGACCACGGCGGTCGCCCGGGGTGATCTGTCGCGCAAGGTGACCGTCCATGTCGCCGGCGAGATGCTGGAGCTGAAGAACACCGTCAACACGATGGTGGACCAGCTGTCGTCCTTCTCCTCCGAGGTCACGCGAGTGGCCCGGGAGGTGGGCACCGAGGGCATCCTGGGCGGCCAGGCGCGGGTGCCCGAGGTGGCCGGCGTGTGGAAGGAGCTGACGGACTCCGTCAACACGATGGCGGGCAACCTGACCGCGCAGGTGCGCGGGATCTCGCAGGTCACAACGGCGGTGGCCAGTGGTGACCTGTCGCAGAAGGTGACGGTTCCGGCGCGTGGTGAGGTCGCGCAGCTCGCCGAGACGATCAATCAGATGACCGAGACGCTGCGGATCTTCGCGGACGAGGTCACGCGCGTGGCGAACGAGGTCGGCGCGGAGGGGCGGCTCGGCGGGCAGGCGAACGTGCCGGGCGCGGCCGGCACGTGGAAGGACCTGACGGACTCCGTCAACACGGTGTTCCGGAACCTGACCACGCAGGTGCGGGACATCGCCGCCGTGACGACCGCGGTGGCCAGCGGTGACCTGTCGCAGAAGGTCACCGTGGACGTGGCCGGCGAGATGCTGGAGCTGAAGAACACCGTCAACGGCATGGTGGACCAGCTGTCCTCGTTCGGTGCCGAGGTGACGCGGGTCGCGCGGGAGATCGGCGTCGAGGGCGAGCTGGGCGGCCAGGCGCAGGTGCCGGGGGCGGCCGGGACGTGGAAGGACCTGACGGACTCCGTCAACACCGCGTTCCGCAACCTCACCGGGCAGGTCCGCAACATCGCCCAGGTGACGACGGCGGTGGCCAACGGCGACCTGTCGCAGAAGGTCACCGTGGACGTGTCCGGCGAGATGCTCCAGCTCAAGAACACCGTGAACACGATGGTGGACCAGCTCTCCTCGTTCGCCGACCAGGTCACGCGGATGGCCCGGGACGTGGGCACGGAGGGCCGGCTGGGCGGTCAGGCCCGGGTGGACGGCGTCTCCGGCACCTGGAAGGAGCTGACGGACTCCGTCAACTTCATGGCCGGCAACCTGACCTCCCAGGTGCGGCAGATCGCCCAGGTGACGACCGCGGTGGCGCGGGGTGACCTGTCGCAGAAGATCGACGTCGACGCGCGCGGCGAGATCCTCGAGCTGAAGAACACGATCAACACGATGGTGGACCAACTGTCCGCCTTCGCCGACCAGGTGACCCGGGTCGCGCGTGACGTGGGTACCGAGGGCCGGCTCGGCGGGCAGGCGCAGGTGCCCGGGGTCGCCGGTGTGTGGCGGGACCTGACCGATTCCGTGAACGGCATGGCCGGCAACCTCACGGCGCAGGTGCGCAACATCGCGCAGGTCGCCACGGCGGTGGCGCGCGGTGACCTGTCCCAGAAGATCACCGTGGACGCGCGCGGGGAGATCCTGGAGCTGAAGAACACGCTGAACACGATGGTGGACCAGCTGTCGTCGTTCGCCCAGGAGGTCACGCGGGTGGCCCGTGAGGTGGGCACGGAGGGCATGCTCGGCGGGCAGGCCGAGGTCCAGGGGGTCTCCGGCACCTGGAAGGACCTCACGCAGTCCGTGAACTTCATGGCGAACAACCTGACCATCCAGGTGCGCAACATCGCCGAGGTCACCACGGCGGTCGCGAAGGGCGACCTGTCGAAGAAGATCACGGTCGACGCCAAGGGCGAGATCCTCGAGCTGGTCACGACGGTCAACACGATGGTCGACCAACTGTCCAGCTTCGCCGAGCAGGTGACGCGGGTGGCCCGCGAGGTGGGCACCGAGGGCATCCTGGGCGGGCAGGCGCACGTGCCGGGCGTCACCGGCATCTGGAAGGACCTCAGCAACAACGTCAACCTGATGGCCAACAACCTGACCATGCAGGTGCGCAACATCTCCCAGGTGGCCGCGGCGGTCGCCAACGGTGACCTGACGCGGCAGGTGACGATCGAGGCCAGCGGTGAGGTCGCGCAGCTCGCCGACACCATCAACACGATGGTCAAGACGCTGAGTTCGTTCGCCGACCAGGTCACCAAGGTGGCCCGTGAGGTGGGCACGGACGGCATCCTGGGCGGCCAGGCGCACGTGCCCGGGGTGGCCGGCACCTGGAAGGACCTCACCGAGTCGGTGAACCAGATGGCGTCCAACCTGACCGGTCAGGTCCGCAACATCGCCATGGTGACCACGGCCATCGCCAAGGGTGACCTGACGAAGAAGATCGACATCGACGCGCGCGGCGAGATCCTGGAGCTGAAGACGACGATCAACACGATGGTCGACCAGCTCTCCAGCTTCGCCGAGGAGGTCACGCGCGTGGCCCGCGAGGTGGGCACCGAGGGGCAGCTCGGCGGCCAGGCACGCGTGCGTGACGTCGACGGCACCTGGCGGGACCTCACCGAGTCGGTGAACGAGATGGCCGGGAACCTGACCCGGCAGGTGCGTGCCATCGCGCGCGTGGCGACCGCGGTGACCCGCGGCGATCTCAACCTGAAGATCGACGTGGACGCCTCCGGCGAGATCCAGGAGCTTCAGGACTACATCAACAAGATGATCGCCAACCTGCGCGACACCACGATCGCCAACAAGGAGCAGGACTGGCTGAAGGGCAACCTGGCCCGCATCTCCGCCCTCATGCAGGGCCGCCGGGACCTGGAGGACGTGGCCTCCCTGATCATGAGTGAGCTGACGCCGGTGGTGTCGGCGCAGCACGGTGCGTTCTTCCTGGCGATGCCGCTGATGGAGGGCAGGGCCACCGGTGGCGGCGAGGACGGCTACGAGCTGCGGATGCTGGGCTCGTACGGCTACTCGATGGGCTCCATGCCGACGTCGTTCCGGCCCGGTGAGGCGCTGATCGGCACGGCCGCCCAGGAGAAGCGCACGATCCTGGTGGACCGGGCGCCCAGCGGTTACCTGAAGATCGCCTCCGGGCTCGGTGAGGCCCCGCCCGCGCAGGTGATCGTGCTGCCGGTGCTGTTCGAGGGCGAGGTGCTCGGCGTGATCGAGCTGGCGTCCTTCACACCGTTCACGCAGATCCAGAAGGACTTCCTCAACCAGATCGCCGAGATGATCGCGACCAGCGTGAACACCATCTCGGTCAACACCAAGACCGAGAAGCTGCTCAAGCAGTCGCAGGAGCTGACCGAGCAGCTACGGGAGCGGTCGGCCGAGCTGGAGAACCGGCAGAAGGCGCTCCAGGCCTCCAACGCCGAACTGGAGGAGAAGGCCGAGCTGCTGGCCCGGCAGAACCGGGACATCGAGGTGAAGAACACCGAGATCGAGGAGGCCCGGCAGGTCCTGGAGGAGCGCGCCGAGCAGCTCGCGGTGTCGATGCGCTACAAGAGCGAGTTCCTCGCCAACATGTCGCACGAGCTGCGCACGCCGCTCAACTCGTTGCTGATCCTGGCCAAGCTGCTCGCCGACAACGCCGAGGGGAACCTCTCGCCCAAGCAGGTGGAGTTCGCCGAGACGATCCACGGCGCGGGCTCGGACCTGTTGCAGCTGATCAACGACATCCTCGACCTGTCGAAGGTCGAGGCGGGCAAGATGGACGTCTCCCCGACGCGCATCGCGCTCGTGCAGCTCGTGGACTACGTGGAGGCCACCTTCCGGCCGCTGACCGCGGAGAAGGGCCTGGACCTGTCGGTACGGGTCTCCCCGGAGCTGCCGGCCACCCTGCACACCGACGAGCAGCGGCTGCTGCAGGTGCTGCGGAACCTGTTGTCCAACGCGGTGAAGTTCACCGACTCCGGGTCGGTTGAGCTGGTGATCCGGCCCGCCGGCGCGGGGGTTCCGCAGTCCATCCGGGACCAGTTGCTGGAGGCCGGTTCGCTGGGCGATATCGAAGGGGAGCTGATCGCGTTCTCGGTGACCGACACCGGTATCGGCATCGCGGCCAGCAAGATGCGGGTGATCTTCGAGGCCTTCAAGCAGGCGGACGGCACGACCAGCCGCAAGTACGGCGGGACCGGGCTGGGCCTGTCGATCTCGCGGGAGATCGCGCAACTGCTCGGCGGTGAGATCCACGCGCAGAGCGAACCGGGCCGCGGCTCGACGTTCACGCTGTACCTGCCGCTGCACCCGAGCGAGCTGCCGCCGCAGGGCTACCAGCAGCCCGCGGCTGCGCTGGAGGCCGGTGACCTGGTCGCCTCCGAGGCACGCCGGTGCCTGGAGCTGTCGGCCGCGGAGATCGAGATGCCGGCCGAGGTGAAGTCGTACCGGGAGACGCAGAACGGTCCCGCGGCCCTGTTCCGGCGCCGTCGGCGGAGCGTGCCGGAGGAGGGCCAGCGCAGCGGGCAGTGGGTGCCGGAGCAGGAGAGCACGTCGCAGCCGGGCCGCGCGGTGCGGTTCGGCGGGGAGAAGGTGCTGATCGTCGACGACGACATCCGCAACGTGTTCGCGCTGACCAGCGTCCTGGAGCAGCACGGTCTCTCGGTGCTGTACGCCGAGAACGGGCGGGAGGGCATCGAGGTGCTGGAGCAGCACGACGATGTGGCGGTCGTGCTGATGGACATCATGATGCCGGAGATGGACGGGTACGCGACGACCTCGGCTATCCGCAGGATGCCGCAGTTCGCGGGGCTGCCGATCATCGCGCTGACGGCGAAGGCGATGAAGGGCGACCGGGAGAAGGCGATCGAGTCGGGTGCCTCCGACTACGTCACCAAGCCGGTCGACCCCGACCACCTGCTGTCGGTGATGCGCCAGTGGATGAGCCCGGAGTGAGTGCGGCGGGCGGTGGTACGGCGGGGCGCGGTGCGGCCGGCGGTGCGGCCGGGGGTGGCGTGAACTCGCGCGAAGGTCGGATGGGTGCCGGAGGTTGTTGCATCATAAAGGCGGGGAACACGCGGGAATGCGGGATTCCGGGAACCTTCCGGGGCCCCGCCGCGTTTCCTCTACGAGCACAGTGACATCACGGTGACAGGGTGTGGCGACAGGCGGGGTGCGGCTACGATGACCGGCACAAGGACGGGCGGCGAAAGGGAGTCGTCCCCTGGGGCGGCGCCCGGCGTACCGCCGGGGCGAGGAGGGCGGGCCATGGTGCAGAAGGCCAAGATCCTCCTGGTCGATGACCGGCCGGAGAATCTGCTGGCGCTGGAGGCCATCCTCTCTGCGCTCGATCAGACGCTGGTGCGGGCATCGAGCGGGGAGGAAGCGCTCAAAGCGCTGCTCACGGACGATTTCGCGGTCATTCTGCTGGATGTCCAGATGCCGGGCATGGACGGGTTCGAGACGGCGGCGCACATCAAGCGGCGCGAGCGGACCCGTGACATCCCGATCATCTTCCTGACGGCGATCAACCACGGCCCGCACCACACCTTCCGGGGCTACGCGGCGGGCGCGGTGGACTACATCTCCAAGCCGTTCGACCCGTGGGTGCTGCGCGCGAAGGTCTCGGTCTTCGTCGAGCTGTACATGAAGAACTGCCAGCTTCGCGAGCAGGCGGCGCTGCTGCGGCTCCAGTTGGAGGGCGGCGGCGGCAAGGGCGCGGTCGCCGGCCGGGAGCCGGCGGGGCTGCTCGCCGAGCTGTCGGCGCGGCTCGCGGCCGTCGAGGAGCAGGCCGAGGCGCTGTCCAAGCAGCTGGACGACGACTCCGCGGACGCGGCGGCCGTCGCCACGGCGGCCCATCTGGAGCGCAAGCTCACCGGGTTGCGCCGCGCGCTCGACGCACTGGAGCCCGGTACGGGCGGCGGCGCCTCCCTGCCGTCCCAGAACTGACGCGCGCCGGGCCCCGACTTGCCGATGAGCGGGCGTCAGTTCCCGTCCTCCACAGGCACGACACGAACGGGTGAAGCTGTGGGCACACGTGTCCACCGTCGTCTCCCCCGGTAACCTCACACCCATGGCCTCACGTCCGTCCGCAGCCAAGAAGCAGCCCGCGAAGAAGGTCGCAGCTCCCGCGAAGGCTCCGGTGAAGAAGGCCGCGGCCAGGAAGGCGCCCGCCAGGAGGCCGGCGGCCAGGAAAGTCGTGCCGCCCAGGCCGGCGCCCAGCGCCACCGGGGGGCTCTACCGGCTCGTGCGCGCCCTCTGGCTGGGCCTCGCGCACGCCGTCGGCGCCGTCTTCCGCGGTATAGGGCAGGGCGCGAGGAACCTCGACCCGGCCCACCGCAAGGACGGCGTCGCCCTGCTGCTGTTCGGCATCGCCCTGATCGTCGCGGCCGGCACCTGGGCCGACCTCAAGGGGCCCGTGGGCGACCTGGTGGAGATGCTGGTCACCGGCGCCTTCGGCCGGCTCGACCTGCTGGTGCCGATACTGCTCGCGGTGATCGCCGTACGGTTCGTGCGGCATCCGGAGAAGCCGGAGGCCAACGGCCGGATCGTGATCGGCCTGTCGGCACTCGTCGTCGGTGTGCTCGGCCAGGTCCACATCGCCTGCGGCGCGCCCGCGCGCAGCGCCGGCATGCAGGCCATAAGGGACGCCGGCGGCCTCATCGGCTGGGCGGCGGCCACCCCGCTGACGTACACCATGACCGAGGTGCTGGCCGTACCCCTGCTGGTCCTGCTGACGGTCTTCGGCCTGCTGGTGGTGACCGCCACCCCGGTCAACGCGGTCCCGCAGCGGCTGCGGGCGCTCGGTGTGAGCCTGGGGCTGCTGCCCGACCACTCCGACCACGCGGACTACGAGTTCGCCGAGGACGCTGCGGACTACGACGAGCGCTACGACGAGCAGTGGCGGCAGGCGCCGCCGGCGCGTCCGCGCGGACGCGCCCGCGCCCCCCGGGCGTACGACCCCGGCAGGGCCGAGGAGGAGGCCTTCTCACAGCGCCGCGGACGCCCCAGGCGCTCCGCCGTGCCCCAGCCCGATCCGCAGCGGCATCCGGACGCCGTGGACGTCGCCGCGGCCGCCGCGGCGGCGCTCGACGGTGCCGTGCTGCACGGTATGCCGCCGTCCCCGCTCGTCGCCGACCTCACGCAGGGGGTGGGCGCGGGCGAACGCGAGGACACCGCCCAGGTGCCCGCGCCGGCGCCCCGGCCGAAGCAGGAGCGGGTCGCGTCCGGGCCCGTACCGGACCTGACCAAGAAGGCCCCCGAGGTGCCCCGGGAGCTGCCCGCGCGCGCGGAGCAGCTCCGGCTGGCCGGTGACATCACCTACGCGCTGCCCTCGCTGGACCTGCTCCGGCGCGGCGGTCCCGGCAAGGCGCGCAGCGCCGCCAACGACGCGGTCGTCGCCTCGCTCACCCAGGTGTTCACGGAGTTCAAGGTCGACGCCGCCGTGACCGGCTTCACCCGCGGCCCGACGGTCACCCGGTACGAGGTCGAGCTGGGCCCCGCCGTGAAGGTCGAGCGGATCACCGCGCTCACCAAGAACATCGCCTACGCGGTGGCCAGCCCCGACGTGCGGATCATCAGCCCGATCCCCGGCAAGTCCGCGGTCGGCATCGAGATCCCGAACACCGACCGGGAGATGGTCAACCTCGGTGACGTCCTGCGTCTCGCGGAGTCCGCCGAGGACGACGACCCGATGCTGGTCGCCTTCGGCAAGGACGTCGAGGGCGGGTACGTCATGCACTCGCTGGCGAAGATGCCGCACATGCTGGTCGCCGGCGCGACCGGCTCCGGCAAGTCGTCCTGCATCAACTGCCTGATCACCTCGGTCATGATGCGGGCGACCCCGGAGGACGTCCGCATGATCCTCGTGGACCCCAAGCGTGTCGAACTGACCGCCTACGAGGGCATCCCGCACCTGATCACGCCGATCATCACGAACCCCAAGCGGGCCGCCGAGGCGCTCCAGTGGGTCGTCCGCGAGATGGACCTCAGGTACGACGACCTGGCCGCCTACGGATACCGGCACATCGACGACTTCAACCGCGCGGTGCGCGAGGGCAAGGTCAAGCCGCCCGAGGGCAGCGAGCGGGAGCTGCAGCCGTACCCGTACCTGCTGGTGATCGTGGACGAGCTGGCCGACCTGATGATGGTCGCCCCGCGGGACGTCGAGGACGCGATCGTGCGCATCACCCAGCTCGCGCGCGCGGCCGGCATCCACCTCGTGCTCGCCACCCAGCGCCCGTCGGTGGACGTGGTCACCGGTCTGATCAAGGCCAACGTGCCCTCCCGGCTGGCCTTCGCCACCTCCTCGCTCGCCGACTCCCGGGTCATCCTCGACCAGCCGGGCGCCGAGAAGCTGATCGGCAAGGGCGACGGCCTGTTCCTGCCGATGGGCGCGAACAAGCCCACCCGTATGCAGGGCGCGTTCGTGACCGAGGAGGAGGTCGCGGTCGTCGTCCAGCACTGCAAGGACCAGATGGCGCCCGTCTTCCGGGACGACGTCACCGTCGGCAGCAAGCAGAAGAAGGAGATCGACGAGGACATCGGCGACGACCTCGACCTGCTGTGCCAGGCGGCCGAACTGGTCGTCTCCACCCAGTTCGGGTCGACGTCCATGCTGCAGCGCAAGCTGCGCGTCGGCTTCGCCAAGGCCGGACGGCTCATGGACCTCATGGAGTCCCGCAACATCGTGGGACCGAGCGAGGGCTCCAAGGCGCGTGACGTTCTCGTGAAACCCGACGAACTGGACGGCGTGCTCGCGGTGATACGCGGGGAGAGTGAGGGGTAGCGGAGGACCGTCCGGCGGACGCGGGTCACGCCGACCCGGCCGGCCCCTCGTGACCCACCCGTTAGACAGCGGTGAGCAACCGTTTCCCTTTGTCGTACGTCCAGTTGAGCGAGAGGACAGGTAGGCCCTCCATCCTGGGGTACCTGCCTGTCCAGCCCCCGGGGTTCCGGGCCGATCCGATGGCACAGAAAGTCGCGCCGCCCGGTTGCCCCACCCTTTCGCACTCCCCCTAGACTGAGCTTCCAGCACAGGTGGCTACACGCTCGAAAGGCGCCCCCGTGTCCCTCGGCAACTCCCCTGAAGACGAGCGTCCGATCCCCGACGAGTCCCAGGAGGCCCGGCCCTCCGTGGGCCGTGCCCTGCAGCAGGCGCGGATCGCGGCCGGGCTGACGGTGGACGACGTCAGCAGCGCCACCCGTGTCCGTATCGCCATCGTGCACGCCATCGAGTCGGACGACTTCGCCCTCTGTGGGGGCGACGTGTACGCCCGGGGGCACCTCCGCACGCTGGCCAGGGCCGTCCACCTCGATCCCGGCCCGCTGATCGCCCAGTACGACGCCGAGCACGGTGGCCGGCCGGCGCCCACACCCGCCGCACCGATGTTCGAGGCGGAGCGGATCCGGCCGGAGCGGCGCGGGCCGAACTGGACCGCGGCCATGGTCGCCGCGATCGTCGTGGTCATCGGCTTCGTCGGATTCACCGCCGTCAAGGGCGGCGACGGCGGCTCCCGGGAGCAGGTCGCGGAGGGCGCCACGCCCGCCGCCGGCAAGACCGCCTCCGCGACGCCGAAGAAGGCGAAGCCCGTCGCGCCGACCGGCGAGCCCTCCGACAGCGCCATCGCCGCCGCGCCCCAGGACAAGGTGACCGTCCAGGTCAGCGCGCCCAACGGGCGTAGCTGGATCTCGGCCAAGGACCACAACGGCCGGATGCTGTTCGACGGGCTGCTGCAGAAGGGCGAGTCCAAGACGTTCCAGGACAGCTCCAAGGTCAACCTGATCCTGGGCGACGCGGGCGCCATCGAGCTGTACGTCAACGGCAAGAAGATCGAGGACACCTTCAAGCCCGGCGCGGTGGAGCGCCTGACCTACACCAAGGGCGACCCGGTGGCCGGCTGACCGGCCCCGCGGCGCGGATGTGACGGAGTCGGCCGGGCTCGGCCAACCCCGTCGACGTGGGCTGTCATCGGGACGAAGTAGTCTTGAGCCCATGCCTGAACGCCGTACCGTCGCACTCGTCACTCTCGGCTGCGCTCGTAACGAAGTGGATTCCGAGGAGCTCGCAGGCCGTTTGGAGGCGGACGGCTGGCAGCTCGTCGAGGACGCCGCGGACGCCGACGTCGCCGTGGTCAACACCTGCGGCTTCGTGGAGGCCGCCAAGAAGGACTCCGTCGACGCCCTGCTGGAGGCCAACGACCTCAAGGACCACGGCAGAACGCAGGCCGTCGTCGCCGTGGGCTGCATGGCCGAGCGGTACGGCAAGGAGCTGGCCGAGGCGCTGCCCGAAGCCGACGGCGTCCTCGGCTTCGACGACTACGCGGACATCTCCGACCGCCTCCAGACCATCCTCTCCGGCGGCATCCACGCCGCCCACACTCCGCGCGACCGGCGCAAGCTCCTGCCGATCAGCCCCGCCGAGCGCCAGGAATCGGCCGCGGCGGTGGCGCTGCCCGGGCACGGCCCGGCCGACCTCCCCGAGGGTGTCGCGCCCGCCTCCGGCCCCCGCGCGCCGCTGCGCCGCCGGCTGGACGGCGCCCCCGTCGCCTCGGTGAAGCTCGCCTCGGGCTGCGACCGGCGCTGCTCGTTCTGCGCCATCCCCTCCTTCCGCGGCTCCTTCATCTCGCGCCGCCCCAGCGACGTCCTCAACGAGACCCGCTGGCTGGCCGAGCAGGGCGTGAAGGAGATCATGCTGGTCTCCGAGAACAACACCTCCTACGGCAAGGACCTCGGCGACATCCGCCTGCTGGAGTCCCTCCTGCCGGAGCTGGCCGAGGTCGACGGCATCGAGCGGGTGCGGGTGAGTTACCTGCAGCCGGCCGAGATGCGCCCGGGCCTGATCGACGTGCTGACCTCCACGCCGAGAGTCGTGCCCTATTTCGACCTGTCCTTCCAGCACTCCGCGCCCGACGTGCTGCGCGCCATGCGCCGCTTCGGCGACACCGACCGGTTCCTCGAGCTGCTCGACACCATCCGCGGCAAGGCACCCCAGGCCGGCGTGCGCTCCAACTTCATCGTCGGCTTCCCCGGCGAGACCGAGTCCGACCTGGCCGAACTGGAGCGCTTCCTGAACGGCGCCCGGCTGGACGCCATCGGCGTCTTCGGCTACTCCGACGAGGAGGGCACGGAAGCGGCGACGTACGGGAACAAGCTGGACGAGGACCTCGTCGCCGAGCGGCTGGCCCGGATCTCCCGGCTCGCCGAGGAGCTGGTGTCGCAGCGCGCCGAGGAGCGCGTCGGTGAGACCGTGCGCGTCCTGGTGGAGTCCGTCGCCGAGGAGGAGGGCGTCCGCGGCCGTGCCGAGCACCAGGCCCCGGAGACCGACGGCCAGGTCCTGCTCACGAGCGGCGCCGGTCTGAGTGTCGGACGTATGGTCGAGGCGAAGGTGGTCGGTACGGAAGGTGTCGACCTGGTCGCCGAGCCGCTGACCGGCTCGCTCGCGTGTAGTGAGGAGGCGGGCAGATGACCGGAGTCCCGGCATCCGCCGCGGGCGGCTCCCCCGGCGGGCAAGGTGCTCCGGGCACTGCCGCCGCTGCCGACGGCGTCACGTCCGAGGTCTCCGGTACTGCTTCGGGTCCGGCCACGGCCCCCGAGGGCGGCGGCAAGCCGGCCCGCGGCGGGAAGATCGCGGCCGCGGCCGTCAACCAGGCCAGCGTCTGGAACGTCGCCAATCTGCTGACGATGCTCCGGCTGCTCCTGGTGCCCGGCTTCGTGGCCCTGATGCTGGTGGACGGCGGCCACGACCCGGCCTGGCGCTCGCTGGCCTGGGCGTCCTTCGCCATCGCCATGATCACCGATCTGTTCGACGGGCATGTGGCGCGCACCTACGACCTGGTCACCGACTTCGGGAAGATCGCCGACCCCATCGCCGACAAGGCGATCATGGGGGCGGCGCTCGTCTGTCTGTCGGCCCTGGGCGATCTGCCGTGGTGGGTCACCGCCGTCATCCTCGGCCGGGAACTCGGCATCACGCTGCTGCGTTTCCTGGTCATCCGCTACGGCGTGATCCCCGCCAGCCGGGGTGGCAAGCTCAAGACGCTGACCCAGGGCGTGGCCGTCGGGATGTACGTCCTGCCGCTGACGGGGTGGCTGGCCTCCCTGAGGTTCTGGGTGATGGCCGCGGCGGTCGTCCTCACGGTCGCCACCGGCCTCGACTACGTAAGACAGGCCATTGTGCTGCGGCGGCAGGGAATCGCCGAGCGCGCGGCGGCGTTGGAGGAGAAGGAAGCGTGAGTTCCGGGGCCGCCGAACTGGTGCGACTACTGAGAGTGAGGGGTGAGACCCTCGCCGTCGCCGAGTCGCTGACCGGTGGCCTGGTAGCCGCGGAGATCACCGGCGTGCCCGGGGCGTCCCGGGTGTTCCGGGGCTCGGTCACCGCCTACGCCACCGAGCTGAAGCACCGGCTGCTGGGCGTGGACGCCACTCTGCTGGCTCAGCGCGGAGCGGTGGATCCGCAGGTCGCGGCCCAGATGGCGGCCGGAGTCCGGGAGGCGCTGGGAGCCGACTGGGGTATCGCGACCACCGGGGTCGCCGGCCCCGACCCGCAGGACGGCCAACCCGTCGGGACGGTGTTCGTCGCCGTCGACGGCCCTGCCACCGTCCGGACCGGTTCTGCCGGTGGCGGAAAAGTCCAGGGTCTGCGGTTGAACGGCAGCCGGGCGGAAATTCGTATGGAGAGTGTACGGAGCGTACTCGCAGTGCTTCTGGAGCGGCTTGCTGGCGAACAGACCGGGAATGAGCGGGCACAGGATACGGAACGGAACGGGGGGTTTTGATGTTTGCAGCCCTGAGTGAACACGACATCGCTCCCCGCACGGCCGCGGCGCGAGGCGGTACGGTGGGGCGAGAAGGATGCGGCTACGCGGTCCGAGGAGGGAGCCACCGATGATTCTGCTCCGTCGCCTGCTGGGTGACGTGCTGCGTCGGCAGCGCCAACGCCAGGGCCGTACTCTGCGCGAAGTCTCCTCGTCCGCCCGAGTCTCACTCGGCTATCTCTCCGAGGTGGAGCGGGGGCAGAAGGAGGCTTCCTCCGAGCTGCTCTCCGCCATCTGCGACGCGCTGGACGTACGGATGTCGGAACTCATGCGAGAAGTGAGCGACGAACTGGCGCTCGCCGAACTGGCCCAGTCCGCCGCGGCCGAACACGTGCCCGCGCCGGTCCGACCCATGCTGGGTTCCGTCTCGGTGACCGGCGTGCCACCGGAACGGGTGACCATCAAGGCGCCCGCGGAGGCCGTGGACGTGGTCGCCGCCTAGGGTGCGTGTACGCGTCCCGGCAACCCCGTACGAGTGAGGCCCCGGCCGGCTCTCCCCAGTGACCCCTGGGAAGCCGGCCGGGGCTTCCGCGTTGCCCCGGCGCTCCGCGGGGTCCCGGTCCGTCGTCCGTTTGCCGGAGTCGGGCGGTGCGGTCATCGTGGAGGGACGTGACGGGGCCGAATCACCGGAGGAAGCGGATGTACGTCGTGAAGAGCCCGTTGGCCGACGCGGACCTGAAGACCGTGTCCGAGGCGCTCCAGGGCGCCCTCGTCGACCTGGTGGACCTCTCCCTGGTCGCCAAGCAGGTCCACTGGAACGTCGTCGGGCCCCGCTTCCGCTCCGTCCACCTCCAGCTCGACGAGGTGGTCGGCTCCGCCCGCACCCACTCCGACACCGTGGCCGAGCGGGCCTCGGCGCTGGGCGTCCCGCCCGACGGGCGCGCCGCCTCGGTGGCCTCCGGGAGCGGCATCGCCACCGCTCCGGCGGGATGGATCAAGGACACGGACGCGGTCGGCACGATGGTGGACGCGCTCGGCGCGGTGATCGTCCGCATGCGGGAGCGGATGAACGCGACCGGCGAGGCGGACCCGGTGTCCCAGGACATCTTCATCGGCATCATCGCCGACCTGGAGAAGCACCACTGGATGTTCCAGGCGGAGCACGCGTAGCGGCTCGCCGGAGGACGGCGGCCCGGTGCCGCGCCGTCCGTGAAGCGAGCGGTCCGGCGTTGCTTCGGTGAGCCCGTGGTGCGCCTCCCGAGCGGGACGGGCGACGGTCTAGCGTCCGGCTGGAGGTGGTGGCGGGCATGGTGGGTCGCACAGTGCGCTACGGGATGGCGCTCGGATGCGGCGCGGCCTGGTGGTGGGCCGTGCTGCGGCTCGCCTCGGGCGAGGGTCCGGGCGTGCTGGAAGGCGCCGTCGTGGCGGGCGGCTGGGGGCTGAGCGTGCTGCCCGTGCACTGTGTGCCGAAGCGGCGCGCGACCGGGGCCGTGCCCGCCGGCCGCTGGGAGGCCGCCTGGCGGGCGGGCGACCTCACCACGGCGCCGCCCCCGCCTCCGGGGGAAGCGTCCGACTCCTCGTGAACGCCGACGCGTCCGGCACCGGGATCTCTGGTCTCCGACGGCGTCGGTTCGTGGGAGACCTGCGGGGGGGCGTGAGGGTGCTGGGGCGCGGGGGTGGCGGGGCGTGCGAGTGCCGCGGAGCTGGGGTGCGGGGGTGCCGGGGGGCGAGGCGCGGGGGTGGTGGGTGCCGGGGTGGCGGGCGGTCAGTCGGTGCGGCGGGGGTACTTCTCGCGCCAGCGTTGTGGTGAGCCCGGTGCGGGAGCGGGGCCCCGCTGGCAGGTGGGGCACCAGTAGGTGGGCCGCTCCTGGGAGCCGTCGCCCTGGTCGGCCACTCGCACGGGGGGTGTGGCAGCGCAGGCACGGGCGGGATGCGCGGCCGTAGACGAACAGGTCCTGCCGGTGCAGGCCGGTCGTCTGCCGCACCGGGCGGTCGCGGTTCGCCTCCAGCAGCTTCTTGGCCAGGACCGGCAGCTTCTCGGCGCGGTCCGCGGTGAGTGCGCCGGCCGGCAGCCAGGGTGTCACACCGAGCAGGAAGCACAGCTCGCTCTTGTACACGTTGCCGATGCCCGCCAGGTTGCGCTGGTCGAGCAGGGCCTCGCCGAGCTGACGGGCAGGGTCCGAGAGGAGGTTGGCCAGGGCGCGCTCGGGGTTCCAGTCCGGGCCGAGCAGGTCGGGGCCGAGGTGGCCGACGACCCGCTCCTCCTCGGTCGTGTGCAGGAGCTCCAGGACCGGAAGGCGATAGCCGACGGCCGCGCGCTCGGCGGTCGTGAGGATCACGCGGATCTGGTGCGCCGGTCCGCCCCGCCAGCGCTCGCCCGTGCCGAACACCTTCCACGCTCCCTCCATGCGCAGATGGGTGTGCAGGGTCAGACCGCCCTCGAACCGGGTGAGGAGGTGCTTGCCGCGCGGGATCGTGCTCAGCACCGTGCGGCCGGCCAGGTCGACCGTCGCGTACTTCGGCACCCGGAAGTCGCTGCGGGTCAGCGCTTGGCCCGCGAGGGCCTCGTGCAGCCGTCGCGCGGCCTGCCAGACCGTGTCACCTTCGGGCATGCGTCAAGAGTGCCATGCGCTCGGTACTGCCACGGTGGGGTGGCAGGGACGGCGTCGGGCCCGGGGTCCGTGGGGTGGAAGGGGACGATTCGGGTCCGGCGTCCGTGGGGCGGGAGGGGGCATGCCGGTCGCTGTGGTGCGGTGCGGTGCGGTGCGGTGCGGTGCGGTGCGGTGCGGTGCGGTGCGGTGCGGTGCGGTGCGGTGGAGTGGGTTCGAGGGCGTGGGGGCGGTCATCGCGGCGCGGTGGGCGCGGAAGCGCGGTTCCGGTCATGCGCGCAGGCGCAGGCCGCGCGGTGTCGCCACGAATCCCGCCGCCTCCAGGAGGGCACCCACGGGCGAGGTCAGGGCCTGGGCGCCGTTGATCCGCTCGACCGTGACCGTGCCGAGCGAGCCCGCGCGGGCCGCCGCGGCCAGCGCCTCGGCGGCCGTACGGAGGCGGGGGTCGTCCGGGGCGTCGGTGTCCGGACCGGCGGGCCAGGCCAGCAGGGTCTTGCCGCCGCGCTCCATGTACAGCGTCAGCTCGCCCTCCACCAGGACGACCAGCGCGCCCGCCTTGCGGCCCGGCTTGTGCCCGGCTCCGGACGGCGGCTCCGGCCAGGGCAGAGCGGCGCCGTAGGCATTCGCGGGGTCGGCCGCGGCGAGGACCACGGCGCGGGGGTCGGCTGTCGGGGTGCCCGTACGGCCGCTGCTCTGGTTCCGGTGCGCGGCCGGGCCGAAGGGAGCGGAACCGTGGGAGCGGGAGCCACCGGGGGCGCCGGAGGCGTAAGGGGAGGGGCCACCTCCGCGGGGGCCGCCGTAGCCGGGGGAGGCGAAGGGGTCGGCGAGGTCACGGGGGGCGTGGTCGCCGTCGGTCCGGCGGTCCTCCGGCGGCCACGTGAAGTCGCCGTCCAGGCCGGGGTGGGCGAGACCGCCGTCGGCCCCGTCGAAGGCGCCGGGGTGTGTGTGGCCGTGCCGGGTGCCGCCGGCTGTGCCGAAGGGCGCGTCGAACGGGGCGTCGAACGGGTTCGGGAAGCCCGGGTCGGCGAAGCCGTTCGCGCCGCCCGGGGCACCGAAGCCGCCGTGACGGGCCGGCACGGGCAGGCCCTGCGACCGCTCGCGTGCGTTCGCCACCGCACGCAGACGGTCCACCGCGCCGTCCATCGCGAACTGGGCCGCGCCCAGCCCCTCGACCACGTAACCACGCCGGGCCTGGCCGCTCTCCTCGAACACGGACAGCACCCGGTACACCGCCGAGAAGCCGCCCTCCACCCCCTCCGCGGCGACCGCGCCGCGGGTGACCACGCCGTGCCGGTCCAGGAGCGTGCGGGCCAGCGCGTGCGCGCGCACGGTGGCGTCCGGCTCGGCCGTCGGCAGCAGCGACCAGCGGCCGGCGACGGTCGGCGGGCCGGTACGGGAGGCGGTGCGCGCCGCGGCGGTCAGGGAGCCGTACCGGCCGCGCGGGACGCTGCGCTTGGCGCGGTGCGCCGTCGAGCCCGCGGTACGGCCCGAGCCCAGTAGGGAACGCATCGGGGTCAGCGTGTCGTTGGTGAGCCGGCCCGACCACGCCAGGTCCCACAGCACGTCGGCCAGTTGCGGGTCGGTGGCCTCGGGGTGGGTGGTGGCCCGGACCTGGTCGGCGATCTGCCGGAAGAACAGGCCGTAGCCGCCGGAGAGGGCGTCGAGGACGGACTGATGGAGCGCGGTCAGCTCCAGCGGGTGCGGTGACGGCAGCAGCAGCGGTGCCGCGTCGGCCAGGTAGAGGGAGACCCAGCCGTCCTTGCCGGGCAGGGCGCCCGCTCCGGCCCACACCACCTCGCCCGCGGCGGTCAGCTCGTCGAGCATCGAGGGCGTGTACGCGGCCACGCGGGAGGGCAGGACCAGCTTCTCCAGGGCGGAGGCGGGCACCGAGGCACCCTGCAACTGCTCCACCGCGCGCACCAGTCCGTCGAGGCCCCGCAGCCCGTGGCCCTTGCCTATGTGCTGCCACTGCGGCAGGAACTGCGCGAGCGCGGGCGGCGGCACGGGTTCCAGCTCGTGGCGCAGGGCCGCCAGGGAGCGGCGGCGCAGGCGGCGCAGTACGGCCGCGTCGCACCACTCCTGGCCGATGCCCGCCGGGTGGAACTCGCCCTGCACGACCCGGCCGTTGGCGGCGAGCCGTTGCAGGGCGCCCTCCGTGACCGCGACGCCCAGGCCGAAGCGGGCCGCCGCCGTGGCCGACGTGAACGGGCCGTGCGTACGGGCGTACCGCGCGAGGAGGTCGCCCAGCGGGTCCTTGACCGGCTCCGTGAAGGCCTCGGGGACACCGACCGGCAGCGCCGTGCCGAGCGCGTCACGCAGCCGGCCCGCGTCCTCCACGGTCGCCCAGTGCTCGGCGCCCGCGATCCGCACCCGGATGGTCCGGCGTGCGCCGGCCAGCTCCCGCGCCCACTGCGGGTCCGCGCCCCGTGCGACCAGTTCGGCGTCGGTCAGCGGGCCGAGCAGACGCAGTATGTCGGCGACCCCCTCGACATCCTTGACCCGGCGGTCCTCCGTGAGCCACTGGAGTTCGCGCTCCAGCTCGGTCAGCACCTCCGCGTCGAGCAGTTCGCGCAGCTCCGCCTGGCCCAGCAGCTCGGCCAGCAGCCGTGAGTCCAGGGACAGCGCGGCGGCGCGGCGCTCGGCCAGCGGGGAGTCGCCCTCGTACAGGAACTGGGCGACGTAACCGAACAGCAGGGAGCGGGCGAACGGGGACGGCTCCGGGGTGGTGACCTCGACCAGGCGCACCCTGCGGGACTCCAGGTCGCCCATCAGCTCGACCAGTCCGGGAACGTCGAAGACGTCCTGGAGGCATTCGCGGATCGCTTCCAGGACGATCGGGAACGACCCGAACTCGCTCGCCACCTGGAGCAACTGGGCCGCCCGCTGGCGCTGCTGCCACAGCGGGGTGCGCTTGCCCGGGGTGCGGCGCGGCAGCAGCAGCGCGCGGGCGGCGCACTCGCGGAACCGGGACGCGAACAGCGCCGAGCCGCCGACCTGGTCGGTGACGATCTGGTCGACCTCGCCCTTGTCGAAGGCCACGTCCGCCGCGCCGACCGGGGCCTGGTCGCCGTCGTACTCGGTGCCGGCCTTCACCGGCTCGTGGTCGAGCAGGTCCAGGCCCATCAGGTCGGCGTCGGGCAGGCGCAGCACGATGCCGTCGTCGGCGTGCATGACCTGCGCGTCCATGCCGTACCGCTCGGACAGGCGGGCGCCCAGGGCGAGCGCCCAGGGGGCGTGCACCTGGGCGCCGAACGGCGAGTGCACGACGACCCGCCAGTCGCCCAGCTCGTCCCGGAACCGTTCCACGACGATCGTGCGGTCGTCCGGGACATGGCCGCAGGCCTCGCGCTGCTCGTCCAGGTACGACAGCACGTTGTCCGCCGCCCAGGCGTCCAGACCCGCGGTGAGCAGGCGCAGCCGGGCGTCGTCCTTGGACAGCGCGCCGATCTCGCGCAGGAACGCGCCGACCGCGCGGCCCAGTTCGAGCGGGCGGCCGAGCTGGTCGCCCTTCCAGAAGGGCAGCCGGCCCGGCACGCCCGGCGCGGGGGAGACCAGCACGCGGTCGCGCGTGATGTCCTCGATGCGCCAGGAACTCGTGCCCAGCGTGAAGACATCGCCCACCCGGGACTCGTAGACCATCTCCTCGTCCAGCTCGCCGACCCGGCCGCCGCCTTTCTTGGGGTCGGAACCGGCGAGGAAGACCCCGAACAGGCCACGGTCCGGGATCGTGCCGCCGGAGGTGACGGCGAGGCGCTGGGCGCCGGGCCGGCCGGTGACCGTGCCGGCCACCCGGTCCCACACCACGCGCGGGCGCAGCTCGGCGAACGCGTCCGACGGGTAGCGGCCGGCGAGCATGTCGAGCGTCGCCGTGAACGCCGACTCGGGGAGCGAGGCGAACGGAGCGGCGCGGCGGACCACGGCGAGCAGGTCGTCGAACTGCCAGGTGTCCAGCGCCGTCATGGCGACTACCTGCTGCGCGAGCACGTCCAGCGGGTTCGCGGGCACTTTCAGGGACTCGATGGCGCCCGTGCGCATCCGTTCGGTGACCACGGCCGCCTGGACGAGGTCGCCCCGGTACTTCGGGAAGACCACACCGGTGGAGACGGCGCCGACCTGGTGTCCCGCGCGGCCCACGCGCTGGAGCCCCGAGGCGACGGAGGGCGGGGACTCGACCTGCACGACGAGGTCCACGGCGCCCATGTCGATGCCCAGCTCCAGGCTGGACGTGGCGACCACCGCGGGCAGCCGGCCCGCCTTCAGGTCCTCCTCCACCACGGCGCGCTGCTCCTTGGAGACCGAGCCGTGGTGCGCGCGGGCGATCACCGGGGGCGCGCCCTGGGCCGCGCCCGAGCCGCCCATCAACTGGGCGGGGGAGTGGTGCTCTTCCAGGGGTTCGCCGGTGGCGCGCTCGTACGCGATCTCGTTGAGCCGGTTGCACAGCCGCTCCGCCAGCCGGCGGGAGTTGGCGAAGACGATCGTGGAGCGGTGGGACTGGACGAGGTCGGCAATGCGCTCCTCCACCTGCGGCCAGATCGACGGCCGCTCCCCGCCCCCGGCCGCGTCGGTCGCCGGGGAGCCGCCCAGCTCGCCCATGTCCTCGACCGGGACGACCACGGACAGGTCGAACTCCTTGCCGGACTCCGGCTGGACGATCTCCGCCTTGCGCCGCGGCGACAGATAACGGGCCACCTCGTCCACCGGGCGCACGGTCGCCGACAGGCCGATCCGGCGGGCGGGCCTCGGCAGCAGCTCGTCCAGCCGCTCCAGGGAGAGCGCGAGGTGCGCGCCGCGCTTGGTGCCCGCGACCGCGTGCACCTCGTCGAGGATCACCGTCTCGACGCCGGCCAGTGCGTCGCGCGCAGCCGACGTCAGCATCAGGAACAGCGACTCGGGGGTGGTGATGAGAATGTCCGGCGGGCGCGTGGACAGCGCGCGGCGCTCGGCGGCGGGGGTGTCGCCGGAGCGGATGCCGACGCGGATCTCGGGCTCCGGCCGGCCCAGGCGCACGGACTCCTGGCGGATGCCGGTCAGCGGGCTGCGCAGATTGCGCTCGACGTCGACCGCGAGGGCTTTCAGCGGGGACACGTACAACACCCGGCAGCGCTTCTTCGGGTCGGCCGGGGGCGGGGCCGACGCCAACTGGTCCAGGGCGGCGAGGAACGCGGCCAGCGTCTTGCCCGAGCCCGTCGGGGCGACGACCAGCACGTCCGAGCCCTCCCGGATGGCCTGCCACGCACCGGCCTGGGCCGCGGTGGGCGCGGAGAAGGCCCCCGTGAACCAACCGCGGGTCGCGGGGGAGAAGCCGTCCAGGGCTCGGTGTGCGGAGCTGACCATGCGTCCATCCTGCACCCGCCCACTGACAATCGCCCTGACCTGGGCAAACCGGGTGAGCGGGCGCCGGTCCGGTCAGCCCACGAAGCGGCCGTGCGCCCGCAGCGTGCGCAGTGCCTCGATCGTCACCAGGGGGCGTGCCTCCAGCGCGGGGGCCGGGGCCCACCGGCGCCAGCGTACGGGCCAGCCGCCGTCCTCCTGCTGCTCGGCGGCCAGGTGGTCCAGCGAGCGGGCCATCTCGTCATCCGTGAACCACGCGCGCGCGAGCGAGTCCGGGCTGCGGGCGAAGTCGTGCGGGAAGTGGTGCTCGCCCGGGGCGTAGCCGGGCGCGACCGGGAACGCGTCGAGAAGGCCGGGGTCCAGCGCCGCGAGCCGCTGCTTCCGCACCAGGCGGCCCAGCCGGTCGGCGGCGGCCTGCGCACGCGGGCGGTCGGCAGCGGAGTCCAGGAAGATCACGGCGGCCTCCACCTCGTACGGATGGGACTCCTCCAGGGACTCCACGGCCTGCCAGCAGAAGTCGGTGGCCCGGAACAGCCACGCGTGCCACACCGCGTTGCGGTGCAGCACGCCGACCACCGGTCCGGTGGCCAGCAGGTCGCCGGGCGGGTCGTCGACGACCGGGACGAACGGCGCCGTCGGATATCCGCGCTGGCCGGGGTGCCCAGCCGGCAGCGCGCCGTCCGGAGTGGAGACGGAGGTCAGATAGCGGCACACGCGCTCCACCCGCTGTCCGCCGCACCGGCCGATGGCGTCCAGCACCCGCAGGGCGTGCGCGGTGTGCAGGGGCTGGCTGACCGGTCCGCGCAGATCGGGCTCCAGCGCGTGCCCGTACCCGCCGTCCTCGTTGCGGTAGGCGTCCAGCGCCCTCTCGACCGCGTCCGGGGTGCCGTGCAGGAAGTGGTGGGCGAAGAGGCGCTGCTCCAGCACGCGCGCGGTGAGCCACACGAACTGCTCGGCGCGGAAGAGCGGGGATCGCGCCGGGGGCGTGGAGGGGAGCGGGGAGACTCCTGTTTCGGACATGGGTCAGACCGTAGGACGGAAAGCGGTCTCGGAAAGCACTCCGGGCCAGGCCCACACTCAGGGGCGGGATACTGGAGTCATGCGGTTGACGGTCTTCTGGCAGCGGATGGCGGAACACTTCGGTACGGAGTACGCCGACACCTTCGCGCGTGATCACGTCATGTCGGAACTGGGCGGACGCACGGTGAAACAGGCGCTGGACGCCGGCTGGGAGGCCAAGGACGTGTGGCGCGTGGTCTGCGCGGTCATGAGCGTGCCCGGTGAGCGACGCTGAAGGACGCTGACCGGCCGGCCGGAATGCGCTGGTTGCGGGGATTGAGACCGGTGCGGGAACCGGCGGTACGGCACTGATCCGTCACGAAGGCCGCCCGCGGGCACCGGCTGTCGGCCGCGTGGGTGAGACTTGGCCCGTGGCACCGACTGACAAGGACTCCCTGGCACCGCCCGCGGACGGCGACGACCCGTCCGCGCCGTCCGACCGGCACGCGGCACCGGCGACGACACCATCCGGCCTGGCCGCGGCCCCCGGGGCCGTCGATCCGGTCGGCCGGATGCCGCGCTGGCTGCCGCGCGCCATGGTGCTCGCGCTCGCGCTGATCGCCGCGTTCCAGCTAGGCAGCTGGGCCTTCCACCAGCTGACCGCACTGTTGATCAACATCTTGATCGCGTTCTTCCTCGCCCTCGCGATCGAGCCGGCGGTGAGCCGGATGGCGGCCGGCGGGATGCGCAGGGGGCTCGCCACCTTCCTGGTCTTCCTCGGGCTGACCGTCATCGCCGCCGGTTTCGTCACCCTGCTCGGGTCGATGCTGGCCGGTCAGATCATCAAGATGATCGAGGGTTTCCCGGACTATCTCGACTCGCTCATCAACTGGATCAACCACACCTTCCACACGGAACTCAGACGGGTGGACGTCCAGGAGGGCCTGCTCCACTCCGACTGGCTGCGCAAGTACGCGCAGAACAGCGCGGCCGGTGTCCTCGACGTGTCCGCCCAGGTCCTCGGCGGCCTCTTCCGGATGCTGACGATCGGGCTGTTCTCGTTCTACTTCGCCGCGGACGGCCCCCGGCTGCGCCGCGCCCTGTGCTCCGTCCTGCCGCCCGCCCGCCAGGCCGAGGTGCTGCGCGCCTGGGAGATCGCCGTCGACAAGACGGGCGGCTATCTCTACTCGCGCGGCCTCATGGCACTCATCTCCGGGGTCGCGCACTACATCCTGCTCGAGTCCCTGGGCGTGCCGTACGCGCCCGTGCTCGGTGTCTGGGTCGGCCTGGTCTCGCAGTTCATCCCCACCATCGGGACGTACCTGGCGGGCGCGCTGCCGATGCTGATCGCGTTCGCCGTCAACCCCTGGTACGCGGTGTGGGTGCTGGTCTTCGTCGTGGTCTACCAGCAGTTCGAGAACTACATGCTCCAGCCCAAGCTGACCGCCAAGACGGTGGACATCCACCCGGCGGTCGCCTTCGGCTCGGTCATCGCGGGCACCGCGCTGCTCGGCGCGGTGGGCGCGCTGATCGCCATCCCCGCGGTGGCCACGCTCCAGGCGTTCCTCGGGGCGTACGTGAAGCGGTACGCCGTCACGGACGACCCCCGGGTGCACGGGCACCGAAGCCGGGGCCGGGGGCGGCCGGGCGGTCCGGGAACGCTCACGCGCGTCCGACGGCTGTGGTCCGGCCTCTCCGGTCGTTCCGGGCGTTCCGGGCGTTCCGACGGGCAGGACCGGCCCTAGAGCCGGAGCGGTGACCGCGGCGGACCGCCGCGGTCACTCGGCCGCAGGGGGCACTTGTCCCCATGGCCCCGCGGATTGCTCGGCCCCGCGGATCGCTCGGCCGCGGCGAGCGTCGCCCAAGCCACTCGCCCCCCGCGGGAGCCCCGCCCCGCCTGCGTGGTGCGCTTGACACGAAAATCGAACATCCATTCATATGGAAGCTCAGGCGAGGCTTTCGGAGGGGCGTTACGTCCCGGTTCGAGGGCAGATGCCCCTCGGTTATCCACAGGCTGGTCCTGCGTCGGGGCGCATTGTCAGTGGCAGGCGTTAGCGTCTTTGACGTGAAGCGATCGACTCAAGCAAACCGGGTGGAACCCATGGCAGGAACCGACCGCGAGAAGGCGCTCGACGCCGCGCTCGCACAGATTGAACGGCAATTCGGCAAGGGCGCGGTCATGCGCATGGGCGATCGGTCGAAGGAGCCCATCGAGGTCATCCCGACCGGGTCGACCGCGCTCGACGTCGCGCTCGGCGTCGGCGGCCTGCCGCGCGGCCGCGTCATCGAGGTCTACGGACCGGAGTCCTCCGGTAAGACGACCCTGACCCTGCACGCGGTGGCGAACGCCCAGAAGGCCGGCGGCCAGGTCGCGTTCGTGGACGCGGAGCACGCCCTCGACCCCGAGTACGCGCAGAAGCTCGGCGTCGACATCGACAACCTGATCCTGTCCCAGCCGGACAACGGCGAGCAGGCCCTGGAGATCGTGGACATGCTCGTCCGCTCCGGCGCCCTCGACCTGATCGTCATCGACTCCGTCGCGGCGCTCGTACCGCGCGCGGAGATCGAGGGTGAGATGGGCGACAGCCACGTCGGCCTCCAGGCCCGGCTGATGAGCCAGGCCCTGCGGAAGATCACGAGCGCGCTCAACCAGTCCAAGACCACCGCGATCTTCATCAACCAGCTCCGCGAGAAGATCGGTGTGATGTTCGGCTCCCCGGAGACCACGACCGGTGGCCGGGCGCTGAAGTTCTACGCCTCGGTACGGCTCGACATCCGGCGTATCGAGACGCTGAAGGACGGCACCGACGCGGTGGGCAACCGCACCCGCGTCAAGGTGGTCAAGAACAAGGTCGCGCCGCCCTTCAAGCAGGCCGAGTTCGACATCCTCTACGGCCACGGCATCAGCCGCGAGGGCGGTCTGATCGACATGGGCGTGGAGCACGGCTTCGTGCGCAAGGCCGGCGCCTGGTACACGTACGAGGGCGACCAGCTCGGCCAGGGCAAGGAGAACGCGCGCAACTTCCTGAAGGACAACCCCGATCTGGCCAACGAGATCGAGAAGAAGATCAAGGAGAAGCTGGGCGTGGGCGTCCGGCCGGAGAAGCCCGCCGTGGAGCCGGGTGCGGACGCGGCGGTCACCACCACTGCGGTGGCCGACGACGCCAAGTCGGTGCCCGCCCCGGCAGCCGCCAAGGCCGCCAAGCCCAAGGCCGCCGCAGCCAAGAGCTGACCCGTGACACGACGAACCGACTGGGCCGAGTACGAGTACGCCTTCCCCGGTGCCCCACGGGGGAGGGGCACCGGGGGCCGGCCGGGCTCCGCCGCGGACGGTGAAGACGGACATCGGCACGGCGGACCCCGGGACGACGGACACGGGGACGACGGGTACGCGGACGGTGGCTACGGCGAGTCCGGGCGGCGTGGCGCGTACAGCGAGTACGGCGGGCGCGACGCGTGCGGCGGGTCCGACGCGTACGGTTCCGACGGCGGACACGGGGGTGACGGCGGTGGCCGGCCGGAGGCCGTGGACGGCGGTCCGCGCAGGGCCGGCTCGCCCGGCCGCGGCTCCGGTGCCGGCGGCCCGCGCGGTGACGGCCCGCGGGGTGGTGGCCGCAGGCGTGGCCGGCGGCGCGGTTTCGGGGACGCGCCCGGTGAGGACGAAGACGCCCTTCCCTCGTCGAGGGCCGAGCGGGGGGAGTCTTCAGGGGACCCGGCCGAGCGGGCCCGGGCGATCTGCCTGCGCCTGCTCACCGGGACCCCGCGCACCCGCAAGCAACTCGCGGACGCCTTGCGCAAGCGGGAGATCCCCGACGACGTCGCCGACGAGGTGCTGTCCCGGTTCGAGGAGGTCGGACTCATCGACGACGGCGCCTTCGCGGACGCCTGGGTGGAGTCCCGGCACCACGGCCGGGGGCTCGCCGGCCGCGCACTCGCCCGGGAGCTGCGCACCAAGGGAGTCGACTCATCGCTGATCGACGAGGCCGTCTCTCAGCTCGACTCCGAGCAGGAGGAGGCGACCGCCCGCGAACTCGTCGCCCGCAAACTGCACGCCACCCGCGGCCTCGACCGGGACAAACGGCTCCGGCGCCTCGCCGGCATGCTCGCCCGCAAGGGCTACTCCGAGGGCCTGGCCCTCCGCATCGTCCGCCAGGCCCTGGAGGAAGAGGGCGAGGACACGGAGTTCCTCGAGGGCGGGGACCTCTTCTGACGCGGCCCTCGGGGGCCGGCCGGCGTGAACCGGCGTCGCGGTGGGACTAGCCCCCGCCGAGGACGCCGGGCCACCGCAGTGCTCTCCCGCCCCCGCACCGGCGAATCTGTACGCGCGCGCAGCGCACGTCACCGCCGATGCGTACAGTCGAGTTCCGGGACGCGGTTGCCGCCCGCACCCGGCTGGTCAGCATGGGCGGCGCCGAGTAGCGGCGCACAGCCGCGGCTCTCGGGGCGGTGCCGCGGTGGACCCCCGCCCGGTGCGCGGGGTCCACCGCTCCGCGTGACACACGGCTGACGCGTGGCTGGCGCGTGGCTCAGGACCGCGCCGGCTCCACCGGCAGTCCCTCCGCGCGCCAGGCCTGGAAGCCGCCCACCAGGTCCGTCGCCCGGCGCAGGCCCAGTTGATGCAGGGACGCGGCGGCGAGGCTGGAGGCATAACCCTCGTTGCACACGACGACGACCCGTACGTCGTGCCCCGTGGCCTGCGGGACACGGTGGCTGCCCTGCGGGTCGAGGCGCCATTCGAGTTCGTTGCGCTCGACGACGAGGGCACCCGGGATCAGCCCGTCGCGCTCCCGCAGGGCCGCGTACCGGATGTCGACCAACAGCGCCTCACCGGTCTGAGCCGCCTCGTACGCCTCACGTGCCTCGATGCGCCGGTAGCCCGCCCGCACGCGGTCCAGAAGACCGTCGATGCCCAGCGGCGGTCCGCCCGGCACGTTCGCCGCCTGCCGCCGCTCGACGGTGCCGCTCACTGCCAGTCCTCCGGGCGTTCGACCTGCTCCAGGCGCAGCACCTGGCCGGTGCGACTGTAACGACGGATCCGGGGCAGCGGCGGGTAGTAGGCGTGGACGGAGATCGCGTGTCGGTCGCCCGACTCGTTGAGCACCTCGTGCACATGGTGGCGGCCGAAGGCGCGTCCCTTGCCGGCGGACAGCCGCCGGGTCCGGTCCACGTCCTCGGTGAGTTCCAGGGTCTTCCAGCCGTCGGTGGGCAGCCGGGCGGCGAGGGAGTGTTCCGTGAGGTCGCCGGCGGCGGTGAGGAACGCGCCGACCGAGTCGGCGTGGTCGTGCCAGCCGGTGCCGGTGCCCGGCGGCCAGCCGATCAGCCAGGCCTCGCTGCCGCCGGGCCCCGCCAGCCGCACCCAGGTACGGCCCTCGGGGTCGAGCGGCAGGGAGGCGATCAGTTCCGCGTCGGCGGCCGTGCGCCGGACGAAGTCGAGGAGGTCGGCCTGGGTGGGTGCCGTCCCGACGACAGGGGGCGCGGCAGCGGGCAGGGAGGGGGAGGGGACAGACACGTGCACCGTCCTGGAGCAGGTTCGCGGACACGGGCGCGCGACGGCGCCCGGAAAGGGGGGAGAAACGCGAATTCAGCAGGACGGGCGACACACGCAGCCCGCATAGCGGACGAGGTCCATATGGACCCTCCGCCACAGGCGCACACAGGTGTCGGTCACGATCCGGAGTACAGCACGCCACCACACTCCGGTCAACCGACAGTCACCCTGTGGACGGGGGGTGAGGGGCGCGCGGTCAGCGCGCGCCGGAACCGGTCTCCGCCCCCTCCTTCACCGCTCCGCCCAGCGTGGCCTCGGCCGCCGCGTACAGCTCGGCCGGGCGGACCCCGCTCAGGGCCGTGACCAGGTGACCGTCGGGGCGTACGAGCAGCACGCTGTGCGCCGGCGCACCCGGGTAGCTCTCGGCGACCAGCAGCTCGGCGGGGTGCGGCAGCGCGGTCACCGCCGCCGCCAGCCGGGGCATCACCCCGGCGGACACCCAGTGCCTGCGGTCCCAGACACCTGCACCGGGCGCGATCAGGACGACGAGCAGCGCACCACGGCCGAGCCGGTCGCGCAGCCGGACGAAGGAGCCGTCCTCCGCCGTGACCCGGACGTCGGCCACCGGCGCGCCGGGCGGGGTGTCGACCGGGATCTCCGCCTCCAGACGCCCGGGGGCGAGCGGCGAGCCGGCGTACGATCCGGGCCCGCCCAGCGCCCCGCGCCCCAGATGACCGTCCGTGAGCAGCGCGTCGTGGCTGCGGGCCGCGCCGGGGACGATGTGGCGCAGCCCGCCTCCGCCGCGCAGCACCGGCAGCGTCTGGTCGGCTGCGCGCAGCCGGGCGGCGACCACCGCGCGCCGCTCGGCCTGGTAGCTGTCCAGCAGGGCCTCGTGCGGGCCGTGGTGCCAGGCCGCGGCCAGCTTCCAGGCGAGGTTGTCGGCGTCCCGCAGGCCCTCGTCGAGACCCTGAGTGCCGAGCGCGCCGAGCAGGTGCGCCGCGTCCCCGGCGAGGAAGACCCGGCCGGCGCGCCACCGGCGGGCGAGGCGGTGGTGCACCGTGTGGACACCGGTGTCGAGCAGGTCGTACACCGGTGTGGAACCGTCCGACCAGCCGGCGAGGGTCTCGCGGACGCGGGCCAGCAGGACCTCGGGTGTGACCAGGTCCTTTCCCGGCGGCAGCAGCCAGTCCAGGCGCCAGACACCGTCCGGGAGGGGGCGGGCGGTGACCTCCCCGGCCGAGGGCCCGGACTGCCGCCACGGCGGCATCCGGTGCAGCAAGGCGCGATCCTCCCACGGGAGTTCCACGCGCAGCGCGGCGACCGCGTGCCGTTCCACCGCCGTACGGCCCGGGAAGCGGATGTCCTGGAGCTTGCGCACGGTCGAGCGGGGACCGTCGCAGCCGGCCAGGTAACTGCCCCGCCACCAGGTGCCGCCGGTGCCGCGGGTGTGCGCGGTGACGCCGGAACTCTCCTGCTCGATCGCGTCCAGGCGGCTGTCGACGGCCACCCGTACCAGCGGCTCGTCGACGAGGGCCGCGCGCAGGGCGTTGGTGAGGATGTGCTGGGCGATGTGCAGCGGAGCCGCGGGGCCGGCCTCGTCGAAAGCGACCTCGCTCATCACCTGCTTGCGCCGCAGGGACCGCCATCCGGCCCAGCGCACGCCCTGCTCCGCGAGCGCCACCCCGGTGAGCCGCTCCAGCAGGGCGGTCGTGTCCTCGCGCAGGACGACGGTGCGCGCCGGACGGGGTTCGTCCTTGCCGGGGCCCTCGTCCAGGACGACGGCGGGCACGTCCTGACGGGCCAGCAGCAGGGCGAGCGTGAGTCCGACGGGCCCCGCTCCGACGATGATCACCGGGTCCATGACGCGGCGCCCCCTGCCCGTGACGATGCCCTGACGGAGACGAGTGAACAGGAAGGTGGAGCGGGGTGCACGATCACACAAGGTATGCAACCCATTGGCAGAGTTTGCGTCAAGCGACCGGAGGCAGTGGCGATCATGCCACTGCCTCCGGGTGGTGCATTCGGGTCTGATCGGGCGTCAGGCCGCGTTTCCCGTGGCCGCCGTACCCGCGATTTCCGCCACGTCCTGGGCCCCGAGCACCGCGCCGGTCGACTTCTTGCGCCGCCGCAGCCGGCCCTCCAGCCAGCTCGCGAACGAGGTCAGCGAGAAGTTGATGATCACGAAGATCAGGGAGACCACCGTGAAGGAGGCGATGGTGTTGGCGCCGTAGTAACCACTCATCGTGTTCGCCGCGGAGAGCAGTTCGGGGAAGGTGAGGACGGCGCCGCCGAGCGCGGTGTCCTTCACGACGACCACCAACTGGCTGACGATCGCCGGCAGCATCGCGGTGACCGCCTGCGGCAGCAGGATGAGCCGCATCACCTGGTTCTTGCGCAGACCGATCGCCATGGCGGCCTCGGACTGGCCCTTCGGCAGGGTGAGAATGCCCGCGCGGACGATCTCGGCGAGCACGGACGCGTTGTACAGCACCAGGCCGGTGACGACCGCGTACATCGGACGGTCGTCGGAACTCACGTCGGTGTACTGGCTGTACAGCTCGTTACCGAAGATCATCAGGATCAGCACGGGGATCGCGCGGAAGAACTCGACCACGATCGTGGCCGGGACCCGCACCCACACATGGTCCGAGAGCCGTGCGATGCCGAAGACGGCGCCCAGCGGCAGCGCGATGACCATCGCCAGGGCGGCCGCCGTCAGGGTGTTCCGCAGGCCGGGCCAGATGTACGTCGAGTAGGCCTCGGAGCTGAAGAACGGCTTCCACAGCGCCCAGTCGAGCTGGTGCTTGTCGTCGAGGGCGAGGTACACCCACCAGACGACGGCCGCGAGCACGACGACGAAGAGCGCCGTGTACAGGACGTTGCGCCGCTTGGCGCGCGGCCCCTGGGCGTCGTACAGGACCGAGGTCATCGCTTCACCGCCACCTTCTTGCCCACCCAGCCGAGGATCAGACCGGTCGGCAGCGTCAGGCAGCAGAACCCGAAGGCGATGACCGCGGAGATCTGGAGCAGCAGCGCCTCCTTGTCGAGCATCTCCTTCATCAGGGTCGCCGCCTCGGCCACGCCGATCGCGGCCGCCACCGTCGTGTTCTTCGTCAACGCGATCAGTACGTTGGTCAGCGGGCCGACGGCCGCCCGGAAGGCCTGCGGCAGCACGACCAGGAACAGCACCTGGCTGAAGCTCAGGCCGATGGCCCGCGCGGCCTCCGCCTGGCCGACCGGCACGGTGTTGATGCCGGACCGGATCGCCTCGCACACGAAGGCCGACGTGTAGAGGGTCAGACCCAGCACGGCCAGCCGGAAGTTGAGCGTGTCGGTGTCGTGGGTACCGAGGCTGACGCCCAGCGTCGAGTAGAGGCCGAGCGACGAGAACAGGATGATCACCGTGAGCGGGATGTTCCGCACGGTGTTCACGTAGAAGGTGCCGAACCCGCGCATCAGCGGCACCGGGCCCACCCGCATGGCGGCCAGCAGGGTGCCCCACACCAGGGAGCCCACGGCGGACAGCAGTGCCAGCTGTACCGTCGTCCAGAAGGCTCCCAGTACGTCGTAACCTTCAAGAAAGTCGAACACGATCTCCCGCGCTTCCGCGTGTAGGGATGCCCGGACGCGCCGCCCTCACGGACGGCGCGCTCCCCGGGCGTTGCCTCAGCTCTTGACGTCGCCGATCTTCGGCGCGGGCTCGTTCTTGTAGCCGGCCGGGCCGAAGTTCTTCTTCACGGCCGCTTCCCAGGAACCGTCGGAGACCATCTGCTCCAGCGCCTTGTTGATCTTCGCCTTGAGGTCGCTGCCCTTCTTGACGCCGATGCCGTAGTTCTCGTTGGTCATCTTCAGGCCGCCCAGCTTGAACTTGCCCTTGAACTGGGCCTGGGAGGCGTAACCGGCGAGGATCGAGTCATCGGTGGTCAGGGCGTCGATCACCTTGTTCTGCAGACCGGTCAGGCACGCGGAGTACGTCGGGTACTGCTGGAGCTGCGCCTTGGGGGCGAGCTTGTCCTTGACGTTCGTCGCCGAGGTAGAGCCGGTGACCGAACACAGCTTCTTCTTGTTGAGGTCGGCCGGCGTCTTGATGCTGTTGTCGTCCGCGCGGACCAGCACGTCCTGGTGGGCCAGCAGGTACGGGCCGGCGAAGTCGACCAGCTTCTGGCGCTCGGGCGTGATCGAGTAGGAGGCGGCGATGAAGTCGACGTCACCGCGCTTGAGCATGGTCTCGCGGTCGGCGCTCTTCGACTCCTTCCACTCGATCTGGCTCGCGCTGTAACCGAGCTTCTTGGCGACATAGGTGGCCACGTCGACGTCGAAGCCCGCGTAACCCTGCGGGGTCTTCTGGCCGATGCCCGGCTGGTCGTACTTGATACCGATGGTGATCTTGTGGCCACCGCCGGAGGAGCCGTTGTCGTCCTTCTTGTCGCCGCCGCACGCGGTGGCGGACACGGAGAGGGCGAGAAGGACGGCCGAGGCGGCGGTGACCTTGCGGAGCTTCATGGTGAACATCCTTTGGTGTGAGGAACGAGGTCCCTGAGGCGCGGGTGACGCGACCGGGGCGGTACCGCGGCGACGCCGTCAGTGGTGCAGGATCTTGGACAGGAAGTCCTTGGCCCGGTCGCTGCGCGGGTTGCTGAAGAACTGGTCGGGCGCGGCCTGTTCGACGATCCGGCCGTCGGCCATGAAGACCACGCGGTTCGCGGCCGACCGCGCGAAGCCCATCTCGTGCGTGACGACGATCATCGTCATGCCCTCCTGGGCGAGCTGCTGCATCACCTCGAGGACCTCGTTGATCATCTCGGGGTCGAGGGCGGAGGTCGGCTCGTCGAAGAGCATGACCTTGGGGCCCATCGCCAGGGCCCGCGCGATCGCGACACGCTGCTGCTGACCGCCGGACAACTGCGCGGGGTACTTGTCGGCCTGGTTGCCCACGCCGACCCGGTCCAGCAGGGCCCGCGCCTTCTCCTCGGCCTGCTTCTTGTCCGCCTTGCGGACCTTGAGCTGGCCCAGCGTCACGTTCTCCAGCACGCTCTTGTGCGCGAAGAGGTTGAAGGACTGGAAGACCATGCCGACGTCCGCCCGCAGCCGGGCCAACTCCCGGCCCTCGTGCGGCAGGGGCTTGCCGTCGATCGTGATCGTGCCCGAGTCGATCGTCTCCAGGCGGTTGATGGTGCGGCACAGCGTCGACTTCCCGGACCCGGAGGGCCCGATGACCACGACGACCTCGCCGCGGGCGATCGTCAGGTCGATGTCCTGGAGCACGTGCAACGCGCCGAAGTGCTTGTTGACGCCGCTCAGGACGACCAGGTCGTCGGACGTGGCCACGTCTTCCTTGGCCACCGAAACTTTGGTCATCGCTCTCAGGCTCCGTCCTCCTCGGGTTTCCGAGGACAGTAGTGAGCGGCTGTGACCTGCGTCATCACATCTGAGGGGAACTTGAGCATCACGATCCGATAGCAATCGGACACATGTCGTAGCACATGCCGCCACGCACGTATCGGCCGGGTAACGGAAGCGCCGGGCAACCCGAACGCTCTTGACGCCGTCCTCTCCATGGGCGTCACTGCCATGGTGCACGCGCGCGCGTGCGGCACAAGACCCGCGACCGCCGGGACCGTACGACCACGGAAAATGGAGGGGGCCGGAATGAGACTGCTCCTCGTCGAGGACGACAACCACGTCGCCGCGGCCCTGTCCGCCGTCCTCGCGCGGCACGGTTTCGACGTCACCCACGCGCGCAGCGGCGAGGAGGCGTTGCAGGCACTGGTCCCCGAGAGCGACGGCTTCGGAGTCGTCCTGCTCGACCTCGGCCTGCCCGACCAGGACGGCTACGAGGTCTGCGGCAAGATCCGCAAACGCACCGGCACCCCGGTGATCATGGTCACCGCGCGGTCCGACGTCCGCTCCCGCATCCACGGGCTCAACCTGGGCGCCGACGACTACGTGGTGATGCCGTACGACACCGGGGAACTGCTCGCCCGGATCCACGCCGTCAGCCGGCGCACCGTCCACGAGGACCCCGCCGCCGACGGCGAGGACGCCCTCCTCCTCGGCTCTGTCCGGATCGAACTGCCCACCCGTCAGGTCAGCGTGGACGGCGCGATGGTCCAGCTGACCCGCAAGGAGTTCGATCTGCTCGCGCTGCTCGCCCAGCGGCCCGGGGTGGTCTTCCGGCGCGAACAGATCATCAGCGAGGTCTGGCGCACCAGTTGGGAGGGCACCGGTCGCACCCTGGAGGTGCACGTCGCCTCCCTGCGGGGCAAACTCCGCATGCCCGCGCTGATCGAGACCGTACGCGGCGTCGGCTACCGGCTCGTCGCCCCGGCCGCCTAGCGGGGACGGGTGCGCACACGCCTCCTGCCGCTGCTCATCGTCCTGTTGGCGGCGGTCCTGCTCGCGCTCGGCGTCCCGCTCGCCGGCAGCGTGGCCGCCGCCCAGCAGCAGCGGGTCGTCGTCGACCGGATCGACGACACGGCACGCTTCGCGGCGCTCGCCCAGTTCGTCACCGACGGGCCCAGCGGATCCCGCCGCACCACGACGGACGAGCGCCAGGAGAGCCTGCGCAGCGAACTGGAGAGCTACTACGGCGTCTACGGCATCCGCGCCGGCGTCTTCTACCGCAACGGCTCGGCGATGGCGAACGCGCCCGGCGACTGGTTCGTTCCGCGGACCGGAGAGGTCCGCAGGGCAGTCGACGAGGCGCTGCTCAGCCGGCGCAGCCACGATCCGCGGCAGGTGTGGCCCTGGCAGCGCAGCCGGCTCGTCGTCGCCTCACCGGTGATCCGGGACGGGGACGTCGTCGCGGTCGTGGTCACCGAGTCGCCCACCGGGCAGATGCGCTCCCGGATCCTGCGCGGCTGGCTGCTCATCGGGGCCGGTGAGAGCGCGGCCATGCTGCTCGCCGTCGGCGCGGCGCTGCGGCTGACCGGCTGGGTGCTCAGGCCGGTACGGGTCCTGGACGCGACCACCCACGACATCGCCACCGGCCGCCTGAAGTCCCGGGTCGCGGTCGCCGGGGGGCCGCCGGAACTCAGACGGCTGGCCCGCTCGTTCAACGAGATGGCGGACAACGTCGAGGCCGTGCTGGAGCAGCAGCGCGCCTTCGTCGCCGACGCCTCGCACCAACTGCGCAACCCGCTCTCGGCGCTGCTGCTGCGCATCGAACTGCTCGCCCTGGAACTCCCCGAGGACAACGAGGAGATCGCGTCGGTCCGCACCGAGGGCAAACGCCTCGCGCAGGTCCTGGACGACCTGCTCGGCCTGGCGCTGGCCGAGCACGCCGAGGCCGACCTCCGGCTGACCGACATCGGCGCGCTCGCCGAGGAACGGGTGGCCGCCTGGTCGCCGGCCGCCCGCGCCCGGGGCGTACGGCTGACCGGGGACTGCCCGGCCACCACCGCCTGGGCCGACCCGATCGCCCTGTCGAGCGCCCTCGACGCGGTGATCGACAACGCTGTGAAGTTCACCCCCGAGGACGGCACGGTGGAGGTGGCCGTCCGGGCCGACGGCGCCACCTCCACGGTCGTCGTCACCGACACCGGACCCGGCCTCACCGACGAGGAACTCGCGCGCGTGGGCGACCGTTTCTGGCGCAGCGGCCGGCACCAGAACGTACGGGGGTCGGGCCTGGGCCTGTCCATCACCCGCGCCCTGCTCGCGGCGGGCGGCGGCTCGATCGACTACGCCCACCACGAGCCGCGGGGGCTGCGGGTGACGGTCACCGTCCCACGGCACGCGCAGACCCGTTAGGCAGCTTTCCCCGGGCCACGGCCTACGGTTTCACCGACCGGTAGTAGCGCCGGGCGCCCTCCTGGAGCGGCAGCGGATCGGTGTAGATGGCGGTGCGCAGGTCCACCAACTGGGCGGAGTGGACCTGGGCGCCGATGCCGTCCCGGCTCTTGATCACCGTACGGGTCAGCCACTCGGTGAGCCGGGGGTCCAGGTCCGTGCGGGTCATCAGCACGTTGGATACCGCGATCGTCGGCACCTTCGCGCCCTGCTGCGCGACCGGATAGGCCGACTCGGGGATGTTGGTGGCCCGGTAGTAGCGCGCCGCCTCGCCCTCGCTGTGCAGCCGGGCGATGAGGTCGTCGTCGATCGGCACGAACCGGAAGGCCGCCTTCTTCGCCAGGGCGACCAGCCCGTTGGTGGGCAGTCCGCCCGACCAGAAGAACGCGTCGATCTTCCCCCGCCGGAGCTGGTCGGGTCCGGTGTCGATGCCGTCCGCCACCGGGGTGATGCCCTTCACCGGGTCGATCCCGGCGGCGCGCAGCACCCGGCCGGCGATCAGCCGCACCCCCGAGTCGGGCAGCCCGGTCGCCACGCGTCGGTGCCGCAGGTCCGCGACGCTCCTGATGCCGGAGCCGCGGGGCACCACGAGGTGCACGTAGTCGTCGTAGAGCCGGGCCACCCCGCGCAGCCGTCCGGCGCCCCTGCCGTGCCGCAACTGGTACGTCGCCACCGCGTCGGCCGCGGCGATGGTGAAGTCGGCCCGCCCGGTCGCCACCCGCTGGACGTTCTCCTGCGAACCGGCGCTGTTGAGCAGCTTCACCTTCAGGCCGGGCATGTCCCTGGCCAGCTCGGCGCGCAGCCGCTCGCCGTACTCCTGGTAGACCCCGCGGGGTGTACCGGTGCTGAACACGATCGTCCCGCTCGGCGGCTTCTCGCCCAGGGGCAGCAGCCACCACAGCAGCAGCCCGAGGGCCACGACAGCGGCGGCCACGCCCTGGAGCGCCCGGCGCCTGCCGATACGGGGGAACGTCTTGGACATGCGGCGATCCTGCCAGTCGACGCGCGGCGCTGACCAGGGCCCGCGGTCACTCCGTGGGCCGAACCGCCGCGGGAGGGCCCTGTCAGTGGCGGCCGTTACAGTCGCCGTATGAGCACTTCGCCCGCCGGTCCCGTCCGTGAGTTCCACCGCGCCTTCGGCCTCGACGCCCGCAGCACGCCGACGCAGGTGGACCCCGCACTGGCGGCCCACCGCGGGGAACTGCTCGCCGAGGAGGCCGCGGAGGTCGCCGAGGTCGCGGTCGAGGGCCCGCTCGACCGGCTCGCGCACGAACTGGCCGACGTGGTGTACGTCGCGTACGGCACGGCACTGGTTCACGGCATCGACCTCGACGAGGTGATCGGCGAGATCCACCGCGCCAACATGAGCAAGCTCGGCCCCGACGGTCAGGTGGCCCGCCGGGCCGACGGGAAGGTCCTCAAGGGCGAGCACTACCGGGCGCCGGACGTGTCGGCCGTACTGCGCCGCCAGGGCTGGATACCGGGCGGCACGGCCTGACACCGGCGCCGAGCACCTGTCGGCGGCGGCCGGACTCGCCGGTCGGTCCCGGGCAGGCCCCTGCGCGACCGGCCTCCGACCGAGGTAATCCGCCCGGCGCCACTGCCGCCGCGTCCCGGTTCGCGCCCGCCCCGCCCCCGAACCACCCCCTGCCGTCCCGTGAGAGGTTGGTGGCATGACGAAGCACGTCGCGCTCCTGCGTGGGATCAACGTCGGCGGTCGTACGCAGATCGCGATGGCGGACCTGCGCGGCCTGTTCACCGCCCTGGGGTGCGAGGCGGTCCAGACGTATCTGCGCAGCGGCAACGTGGTGTTCGGCGCCCCGGCCGGGCAGACCCCCGCCGAGCTGGCCGCGCGCATCGGGGAGCGGATCGCCGACGACCTCGGGGTGTCGGTCACGGTCCTGCTGCGCACCGCCGAGTCCCTGGCCCGCACCGTTGCCCGCAATCCCTACCTCGGCCGGGAGGACGACCCGGCCAAGCTGCACGTCACCTTTCTCGCCCAGGAACCGACCGCCGAGCAGGCCGCCCGGCTGGAGGTGCCGGCCGGCGAGACCGCCGTGTTCACGCTGGCCGGCGACGAGATCCACCTGCACGTCCCCGACGGGTACGGCAGGACCAGGCTGGACAACGCCTTCATCGAGCGCCGCCTCGGCATCCCGGCCACCACCCGCAACTGGAGGACGGTCACCGCCCTGCGCGAACTGGCGGCGCGGGACTGAGTCACGGCCGGGGACCGGGCCACCGCCGGGCCGCACGGCGACGTCCGGGCCGGCATGACCGGCCCGGACCGCGGCGGACGACCTCCCGACCGTCGGGGGTGAGATCGTCACCGGGTGACGCGTGTCAGGTGGTGCCCTGTGCCGTGACGCAGCCGATCGGACCGGCGGGCAGGTTGTTGCCGGTCGAGGTGGCGGTGAAGCCGAAGGTGACGCTGCCGCCGGCGGGGACGACCCGGTTGTGGTCCGCGTTGCGGACCGTGACCGTGCCGTCGGCGCCGGTGGACTGGGTGCCGTTCCACAGACTGCTGATCCTGGTGCCCTCGCCGGGCTTCCAGGCCACGGCCCAGCCGTCGAGCGGTGTCGTGCCGTGGTTCATGACCTCGACGGAGGCCTGGAAGCCCCCGCTCCAGGAGTTGACCACGGAGTACGCGGCCATGCAGGAACCGGTGTGCGGATCCGTGGGGGTCGGGGTCGGGGTCGGTGTGGGGGTGGGAGTCGGGGTGTGGGGGTGCCACCGGGGGTGCGGATGCCCGTGACCTCGCCGTGGCCGCCGTCGAAGACGACGTCGGAGCAGGAGAAGAAGTTCTCCTGACTGTCCGAGCGGACCCACTGGATGAAGACCAGGGCGTTCCCCGTGCGGCCGGAGGGCAGCTTCAGGTCCCAGGAGTAGTGGCCGCCCTCGGTGCCGGGCGACCCCTGCTGCGGCGGGTTGGTGACCGTCTGGATCGGGTCCAGGTCGGCCCAGCGCAGGGCGGAGGTGGGTGACCAGCCCTGCTTGGTGAGGTAGATCCGGAAGTCACCGGGGTGCGCCGCCCAGTTGCTGTACTGGGCCTGGATCGTCGCCCCGCTGGTCAGGTGGGTCCGCGGCCAGTCCGAGCGGGCCGCGTTGTAGGCGGAGAAGTCGTACGGCGACCGGTCGCCCGCGCTGCACAGGGTGCCGTCCGGCACGTAACCGGAGCCCCGGCCGCCGGCGTTGGAGTCGAGCACGGCGAACCAGTTGTACAGCGCCGTCGCCCCGCTCTTGGCCAGCGCGTCCCGGCAGGCCGGATTGGTGGGATCCAGTCCCCCGGTGGTCGTGTGCGCGTCCAGGTAGCACAGGTAGGTGCGGGAGCCGGGCAGCATCGCCACCCCGTGCGCCTGTGCGCTGCCCTGGCCCAGGAGGGTCAGGGCGAGTGCCGCCAGCAGCGTCGACAGGGCCGCTGCCACCGACAGGAGTCTGCTGCGTCGGACCATGTGGTGCTCCTTCCGTTCGGATCGGGCGGATGGTGCGCCCCGGACGAGTGCCGGTGCCGGGGTACGTGGGAATCGGCGGAGTGTCGGTGCCGTGGGGCCGCAGGCCGGCTTCCGTGCGGCTGAACGGGCGGCCGACCGGGGTGTGTTCAGTTGCCGGCGCAGTGCGGCGCCGGGGTGCCCGCGGTGCCGTTCGCGGTGAAGCCGAAGGTGGTGGTGGCACCGGGGAACAGGGAGCCGTTGAAGGCGGCGTTGCGTACGGCGGCCCGGCCCTGCGCCGTCGTCAGCGAGCCGTTCCACAGGCTGGTGACGGTGGAGCCGGCCAGGTCCCAGTCGACCGACCAGCCCGTCAGCGGCGTGGAGCCGGTGTTCTCGACCGTGATCTCCGCCTGGTATCCGCCCTGCCACGCCGAGGCGGTACGGAACCGCCCGGTGCACGCACCCGGGGTCGGCGTCGGGGTCGGTGTCGGGTCCGTGCCGGCGTACGTCAGCCCGTATCCGTAGGGGAAGAGCGGTTCTTTGCCGTCGCCGTCGTTGACGGGTTCCTGGGAGGCGCTCCTCGGCCAGCTCACCGGCAGTTTCCCGGTGGGGGCGTGGGTGCCGAACAGGACGTCGGACACACCGGCGCCCTCCGTGCCGGGCAGCCAGGCGGCCAGCAGGGCCTTCCAGCCGGGCAGTTCGCCGGCGATGTCGAGCGGGCGGCCGGAGACCAGGACCACGGCCACCGGCACCCCGCCGGCCTTGAGCCGGGCGAGGGCCTGGAGATCCTCCTGGTCCACGCCCAGCCCGTTCGGCCGGTCACCCCGGCCCTCGGCGTACGGGGTCTCGCCGACGACGGCGACGGCGGCGGTGTAACCGGAGTCGATGCCGTTGCCGTAGCGGTCGTAGGTGACCCGGGACGGGTCGGTGACGGCGGCCCGGATGCCCTGGAGCACGGTGGTGCCCTCGGTCACGGGACCGCTGCGGCCCTGCCAGCCGACGGTCCAGCCCCCGCTCTGGTTGCCGATGTGGTCGGCGGACTTGCCGGCGACGAACAGTTTCGCCGACCTGGCCAGCGGCAGGATTCCGCCGTCGTTCTTCAGCAGCACCTGGGACTCGTGTACGGCCTGCCGGGCCAGCTCCCGGTGTGCGGCGGAGCCGACCGCCGACGTGTACGACCGGTCGGTGAAGGGCCGTTCGAACAGGCCGAGCTGGAATTTCTTGGTGAGGATGCGCCGGTCGGCGTCGTCGATCCGCGACTGCGGGATCCGGCCCGCGCTCACCTCGCCGCGCAGCAGGGTGAGGAACTTCTTGTAGTCGTGCGGGACCATCACCATGTCGACGCCCGCGTTGACGGCCGTACTGATCTCGGCGCCGGTGAAGCCGCTCTGTCCGTCGAGCTGGTCGACCGCGGCCCAGTCGGACACGACGAACCCGGTGAAGCCGAGTTCGCCCTTCAGCACGTCGGTCACGAGATATCGGTTGGCGTGGGACCGGACGCCGTTCCAGCCGCGTACGACAGCATCACCGCGCCCACGCCCCGGCGCACCGCCTCCTTGAACGGTGGCAGGTGGACCGCGCGCAGCTCGGCCTCGGAGATCCTGGTGTCGCCCTGGTCGACCCCGCCCGCGGTGCCGCCGTCGCCGATGTAGTGCTTGGCGGTGGCGAGCACCGACGCCGGGCCGGCGCCCAGGGTCTCGCCCTGGAGTCCGGTGATGAACCTGGTCATGGCCGTGGGCAGTTCGGGTGTCTCGCCGTACGACTCGTAGGTGCGGCCCCACCGGTCGTCGCGTGCCACGCACAGGCAGGGGGCGAAGTCCCAGTCGATGCCGGTGCCCGACACCTCCTCGGCCACCGTCCGCCCGACGCGCTGCACGAGCGCGGGGTCACGGGTGGCGCCGAGGCCGATGTTGTGCGGGAACAGGGTGGCACCGCGCACCGCGTTGTGGCCGTGCACGGCGTCGATCCCGTAGATCATCGGGATGCCCAGCGGCGTGGTCAGTGCGGTGCGTTGCAGCGAGTCGTAGGGCGCCGCGACAGACAGGGCCAGGGCCGTCGCCGGGCTGCGGCGGGCGGACGGGAGGCTCATGCGGGTGGGCCTTTCCGGGAGGGGCCGGCGAGGAGCCGCGCGAAGTGGAACCGGGACCCGGCCGATCGGCGTGTGGGAGACGGGCGGGTCCCGGGGCAGGTGGGTGCGTCACACGGCCCGCGCGGGCGGCTGTGTCACGCGGTGGTGCAGGCGGCACCGTTCAGGCTGAAGCCGGCCGGCTTGGCGAAGGCGCCGCCGTAGGTGCCCTGGAAGCCGAAGGTCGCCTTGCCGCCGGCCGGGATCTGCGCGTTGTAGGACAGGTTGCTCGCCGTGACCGCTCCTGAGGACGGCGTGACATTGGCGCCCCAGGCACTGGTGATCCGCTGCCCGGCGGGCAGGGTGAAGGCCAGCTTCCAGCCGTTGACGGGGGTGGAACCGGTGTTGGTGACGGTGACGTCGGAGGTGAAGCCGCCCTGCCAGACGTTCGTCGTGTACGCCACCGTGCAGGCCGTGGAGCCGCCGGGGCCGCCCGGGTCGCCGCCGCCGGTGTTGACCGTGGAGGAGAACGAGGTCACGGCGAGGCCGGTGCCGTTCTGCCAGGGCTCGAAGCCCGCCTGCACACTGGTCAGGTACCAGCCGTTCTGTGCCAGACCGCGGGCGACGGCCTCCCGGGCGAAGTCCATGACGTCGAAGTTCCAGTTGGTGATCGCCGACGGGGCGACGAAGGACAGCACGTCGTTGGAGCCGTTGTCACCGGACCACACCTGCCACGAACGCCCGGCGACGGTGGCGGTGCCGACCTGCGAGCCGACGGGCTGGACGGACCCCACCTTGTTGAACCAGATCATGATCTCGGTCTGGTTGACGCCGTCGGTACGGGGCGTGGAGTCGAGCCAGATGTCGTACGCGGCGTCGTACACCGCGTTGCTCACATAGCTGTACGTGATGCCGGTGGGCGCGCTGGAGATGGAGCTGAGCCGCGCCGGGAGGCTGGTCCCGGGCGAGCAGTTGGTGTAGTGGCAGCCGTTGAAGACGGACGGGTACGACTTCGGGGCGCCGTTCGTCGGGACCGAGCCGTCGGCCTGGGTGATCCGGAATCCCGAGTCGGTGGCGGTGATGCACTGGGCCTCGCTGGTGCCCCAGCGGTTGTTCTGGACGACGTAGCGGCCCTGGATCGTGGTCGACCCGAACGCCTCGCAGATCGCGGTGTCGGCGTGTGCCGCCGGGGCGGTGGTGAGCAGGGCCGCGAGGGCGGTGAGGGCGGTGAGCAGTGCGCCCAACAGGCCGCGCGTACCACGGGCGGAGTGCGGGGACGGTCGCATGCGGGTCCTCTCCGGGACGGTCGGTGCGATGCGGGAGCGCTCTCGCGCCCATACGAGTGGGAGCGCTCCCATTCCTCCGTTCGGCAGGGACTGTAGGGAGAGTTCATGACCCTGACAAGACTGTGCGCGGGGGGAAGTGTCGAAAGGGTTTCGAAACCGCAGGTGGCAGGCGGGCCGTAGCGGGACACGGAACGCTGGGAGCGCTCCCGGCCAGGCGGCCGGGCCGCTACCAGTGCGGAGCCGGGGGCGCCGGGGAGCCTCAGGCCGACTCGCGCAGCACCAGTTCCGTACGGAGGACGACGTGCCGCCAGGCTATGGACGACTCCGCCGCCTCCTCCATCTCCTCCAGCAGAAGCCGGACCATGGCCCGCCCGATCTCCGCCAGCGGCTGCCGCACCGTGGTCAGCCGCGGCTCGGTCCGCTCGGCCAGCGGGAAGTCGTCGAAGCCGATGACGGCGACGTCCTGCGGCACCCGGCGGCCCGCCCCGCGCAGTGCCTTGAGGGCACCGGCGGCCGTGGTGTCCGACGCGGCGAGGACAGCGTCGATGTCCGGGTGCCGCTCGATCAGCCGGGCCATGGCGCGACGGCCGCTCTCCTCGGTGAAGTCGCCCTCGGCGATCAAGGACCGCTCGGCGTCCAGGCCCGCCTGCGCCAGGGCCTCGCGGTAGCCGCGCAGCCGGCACTGGGCGACGTACATGTCGAGCGGGCCCGTGATCGTCGCGATCGTCCGCCGGCCCGTCCCCAGCAGGTGGGAGACCGCGTTGCGGGCCCCGCCGGTGTTGTCGGCGTCGACGTAGCTGACGTGCTCGTCGCCCGAGCGGCGGCCCAGCAGGACCGTCGGCAGCCGGGCCTCGGCGAGCATGTCCGGCAGCGGATCGCCGGCGTGCACGGACATCAGCAGCACCCCGTCGACCCGGCCGCCACGGGCGTACTCCAGGAAGCGCCGCCGCTCGGCGTCCGAGCGCACCAGGGTCAGCAGCAACTGCATCCCGGTGTCGGCCAGGGCGTCACCGAGCGAGCGGACGATCTCGGAGAAGAACGGCTCCGCGAACAGCCGCCAGTCCGGTTCCGTCATGACGAGCGCGACGGCGTCGGCCCCCCGCCCGGCCAGGGACCGGGCCGCGAGATTGGGCACGTACCCCAGTTCCGCGATGGCCCGCTGCACGGCCTGGCGGGTCGAGTCCTTCACCCCCGCCGCGTTGTTGACGACGCGGGAGACCGTGCCCCGCCCCACCCCGGCGTGGGCGGCCACCTCCTCCAGCGTCGGCGTGTCCGGGCGCCGCCTGCCCATGACCACCTCCCCCCGAGATCACCGATCTTACGGGCCCGGGGACAGCCGGCCCACAGCATGTTCGGCCTCTGCGGACGAGCCACCGGCCCCACCGGCGTCACCGCGTCACCGCGTCACCGCGCCGCCGCCCCGTCGGGTCGGCGGATCACCGGGACCGCGCGTCGCAGGGCCCTGGGCCCTGGGCCCCCGGACCACCGAACCTCGGTGCCTTCGGCGACCACCTACCCTTGAGGCATGACCAGCAGCAGCGACCGGAGCCCCGCAGTGGACGTTCACGCACCCAAGAGCTACGAGATCCGCACCTATGGGTGCCAGATGAACGTCCACGACTCGGAGCGGTTGTCCGGACTGCTCGAGGACGCCGGGTACGTACGGGCGCCCGAAGGGTCGGACGGGGACGCGGACGTCGTCGTCTTCAACACCTGCGCGGTCCGCGAGAACGCCGACAACCGGCTCTACGGCAACCTCGGCCGGCTCGCGCCGAGGAAGGCCTCCCGCCCCGGCATGCAGATCGCGGTCGGCGGCTGCCTGGCGCAGAAGGACCGCGACACCATCGTGAAGAAGGCGCCCTGGGTGGACGTCGTCTTCGGCACGCACAACATCGGCAAGCTGCCCGTCCTGCTGGAGCGCGCCCGCGTCCAGGAGGAGGCGCAGGTCGAGATCGCCGAGTCGCTGGAGGCGTTCCCGTCCACGCTGCCGACCCGCCGCGAGAGCGCGTACGCGGCCTGGGTGTCGATCTCCGTCGGCTGCAACAACACCTGCACCTTCTGCATCGTCCCGGCGCTGCGCGGCAAGGAGAAGGACCGGCGGCCCGGCGACATCCTCGCCGAGGTCGAGGCGCTGGTCGCCGAGGGTGTCTCCGAGATCACGCTGCTCGGCCAGAACGTCAACGCCTACGGCTCCGACATCGGTGACCGCGAGGCCTTCAGCAAGCTGCTGCGCGCCTGCGGCGACATCGAGGGACTGGAGCGCGTCCGCTTCACCTCCCCGCACCCCCGCGACTTCACCGACGACGTGATCGCCGCGATGGCTGAGACGCCGAACGTGATGCCGCAGCTGCACATGCCGTTGCAGTCCGGCTCGGACACGGTCCTGAAGGCGATGCGCCGCTCGTACCGCCAGGAGCGCTACCTGGGGATCATCGAGAAGGTGCGGGCCGCGATCCCGCACGCCGCGATCACCACCGACATCATCGTGGGCTTCCCCGGCGAGACCGAGGAGGACTTCGAGGACACGCTCCACGTCGTCCGCGAGGCCCGGTTCGCGCAGGCCTTCACCTTCCAGTACTCCAAGCGGCCCGGCACCCCCGCCGCGACCATGGAGGACCAGATCCCCAAGGAGGTCGTCCAGGCGCGCTACGAGCGGCTGGTCGCCCTCCAGGAGGAGATCTCCTGGGAGGAGAACAAGAAGCAGGTCGGCCGCACGCTGGAGCTGATGGTCGCCGAGGGCGAGGGCCGCAAGGACGGTGCCACGCACCGCCTCTCCGGCCGCGCCCCCGACAACCGCCTCGTCCACTTCACCAAGCCCGAGCAGGCGGTGCGCCCGGGCGACGTCGTCACCGTCGAGATCACGTACGCCGCCCCGCACCACCTCCTCGCCGAGGGGTCCGCCCTCGCCGTCCGCCGCACCCGCGCGGGTGACGCCTGGGAGAAGCGCAACGCCGCGGAGGCCGCCAAGCCGGCGGGTGTCATGCTCGGCCTCCCGAAGATCGGCATCCCGGCCCCGATGCCGGCCGCGACGACGGGCTGCGGCTGCGACTGACCGGAGCGGCACGCTGGGGGACGGCCCCGGGCCGTCCCCGTCTCCGGGAGGGATGCGGGTGGCAAGCACTCCAGGGCACGGCGCGGGGCGCGACCTTCGGCGGGATGCGGGCGTGACTCCAGCGGCGCGCGGGTCGCGCCGCGCGCCCCCGCTGGAGTGCCGGTTCGGGGCGTCGCGGCGTTACTCTGCCGATCATGCTTGTCGCCGCCGCCGTCTGCCCCTGCCCGCCGCTGCTCGTGCCCGAGGTCGCCGCGGGTGCCGCACCCGAACTGGACACCGCGCGCGCGGCCTGCGCGGACGCGCTCGGCGTGCTCGCCGCCGCCCGCCCCGATCTGCTGCTGGTCGTCGGCCCCGCCGAACAGGACGGGGCCGGCCGGTACTCCCAGGGAGCCCAGGGAACCTTCCGCGGTTTCGGGGTCGACGTGGACGTACACCTGGGTTCCACCGCCCCGGACGCCGTCGTTCCCGCTCGTGAGCTGCCGCCCTCGCTGGCCGTCGCCGCCTGGCTGCTGGAGCGGACCGGCTGGGCCGACGCCCCCGTCGAGGGACTCGCGGTCGACGCCTCGCTCGCGCCCGAGCGGTGTGCCGAGGCCGGCAGGGAGCTGGGGGCCCGCGCCGGGCGGGTGGCGCTGCTGGTGATGGGAGACGCGAGCGCCTGCCGCACGCTCAAGGCGCCGGGATATCTGGACGAGCGGGCGGCGCCCTTCGACGCCGAGGTGGGACGGGCGCTGGGAGCGGCGGACCTGGCGGGCCTGCGGGCACTCGACCCCGGGCTGGCCCGCGAACTGAAGGCGTCCGGCCGCGCGCCCTGGCAGGTGCTGGCCGCCGCGGCCGAGGACGCCGGCCTGTCCGGTGCACTGCTGTACGAGGACGCCCCGTACGGCGTGGGCTACCTGGTCGCGACCTGGTCCTGACCCACCCGCTCCGCCGCCCGTACGACGGTGGCGGACGGCCGGGAGAGATCCTCTCCGCAGCCGTCCGCCGGCCCACCTGCGGCCGTGGCCGGGATTCCCCACCCGGACCCTGGACCCTGGACCGGGGTCACGCCGCCGGGACCAGGGCGCCACCAGGGCGTGGGGCGGTCAGGAAACCGGCGGTCGGCCCTCCGGCCGGCTGGGCGGCATCGGCTGGGCGGGCGGCATCGGCTGGGTGGCCGACGCCGACGTCTCGGGGCCGTCCTTGTGGGCGAGGCGGTCCATCGCCCCCTTGGCCTTGCCCGTACCGGCCTGGATCTGGTCGCTGTACTTGCCCTTGGTCCGCTCGTCGACGACCTTCGCGGCCTTGTCGATCCCGTGCTGGACCTTGTCCCCGTGCTGCCGCGCGAGGTCCGACACCTTGTCCTTCGCCGGTCCCAGCCTGGCCTTCATGTTGTCCATCAAACCCATGATCCAACCTTCCCTCGCCACACGGTCACCTGCGGGCGCCGTCGCCGGCCTCACTGTCGGCGGCCTCGCCGGCGGACTGCTGACGCGGGATTCCGGCACCCTCGGACGCGTCCTCCGCACCGGCGTCCGTACCCGCGGCCCCGTCCCCGTCCTCGTTCCCGTCCACGGCGGGGGCATGCGCCTCCGCCTGCCCGGCTCCCTTCGCCTCGGCCCCCTTCGCCTCGGCCCCCTTCGCCTCGGCCCCCTTCGCCTCGGCCGGCTCCGCCTCCGCCCCGGCCGACTCCGTCACCGGCTCCTCCTCGGCCTCGGCCTCGGCCGGCTCCGCGTCGGTCCGCGCCCCGGCGGCCGACGCCTCCGGAACCGCCTTCGACTTCGACCTGCCCAGGAGTCGTGCGAACATGCCCATTTCCACTCCATACGGTACTCGTGCGGGCGAATTCCCGCGTCACCCGGTGCATGGGGTCGTGCCGCCCGGGTCACCGCCTGCGGCAGTCCCGCAGGAGGCACCTCGCAACGGGCAACGACCCGCAGTGCCCGCCGTCACGTAACTCGTTCGGGACCACACCGGGAGGTTTGCGAGACTGGTGCGGTGAGCAGCGCATCCCTCGCCCCCCGCGTCATCGCCGTCGTCGGACCGACCGCGGCCGGAAAATCCGATCTCGGTGTCTTCCTGGCCCAGCGCCTGGGCGGCGAGGTCGTCAACGCCGACTCCATGCAGCTGTACCGGGGGATGGACATCGGTACCGCCAAGCTGACGCCGCAGGAGCGCGGCGGTGTCCCGCACCACCTGCTGGACATCTGGGACGTGACGGTCGCCGCGTCGGTCGCCGAGTACCAGAAACTGGCCCGCGCGCGGATCGACGCCCTGCTCGCCGAGGGTCGCTGGCCGGTCCTGGTCGGCGGCTCCGGCCTGTACGTCCGCGGAGCGGTCGACAATCTGGAGTTCCCCGGCACCGACCCCGAGGTCCGGGCCCGTCTTGAGGAGGAGCTGACGCTGCGCGGCCCGGGCGCGCTGCACGCGCGGCTGGCCGCCGCCGATCCCGACGCCGCCCGCGCGATCCTGCCCGGCAACGGCCGTCGCATCGTCCGGGCGCTGGAAGTGATCGAGATCACCGGCCGGCCCTTCACGGCCAACCTGCCCCGCCACGACTCCGTCTACGACACCGTCCAGATCGGGGTGGACGTGGCGCGTCCGGAGCTGGACGACCGCATCGCGCGGCGCGTCGACCGGATGTGGGAGGCGGGTCTCGTGGACGAGGTGCGCGCGCTGCAGGCGCGCGGCCTGCGCGAGGGGCGCACGGCGTCCCGCGCACTCGGCTACCAGCAGGTGCTGGCCGCGCTCGCCGGGGAGTGCACCGAAGCGGAAGCGCGGGCCGAGACCGTCCGTGCGACCAAACGCTTCGCGCGCCGTCAGGATTCGTGGTTCAGGCGGGATCCCCGGGTGCACTGGTTGAGTGGGGCCCTCGCGGACCGCGGGGAACTTCCGCAGCAGGCCCTGGCGTTGGTCGAACGACCGGTTACAGCCTGATCACGTCCTGGCATCGGGATGCGCCGCCGGTCATCCCGGCCTGTGCCGCCGTGCCATCATCGAGCTTCGATCGACCAAGTGGAGCCTAGTTGGGAGGGCGCGTGGCGATGGAGGCCGGCCCTCGCGACACCGCACGAAGTGCCGAGCACGTCACTACGGAGAGTGATGAGCTGGTCCGGACCGATGACGGCCCGGCCGTGGACGATCCGGGTGTGGACGGATCGGCCATGGACGCTCTCGTCGTGGACGGACCGGCCGTGGACCGGCTGGCCGATGACGGGCCCGACGAGACGGTGGGCGTCACCGCCGACGGACCCGACCCCGAGGAGATGTATCCGGTCGGGCCGGAGGTCGAGGTCGAGTTGCGTCCGCAGCGACGGCTGCGCATCTGGCAGCTCGCCCCCATCGTGGGACTCTCCGCCGTCGGTTCCCTGATGTTCGCCTTCCCGCTCGCCTTCGACTTCGGTGACAGCGGCGCGGTCATCGCCATGCTCGGCCTGCTGATCTGCTCGTGCGCGGCGGGCTGGGGCATGATGGCCGCCCGCCGGGTGGGTTACACCTGGCCCGGCCTGCCGCCGCGCGGCTCCGGCCGGCGTCCCGACTGGCGGGTCGTGCTCGGCTACCTCGTGCTGGTGGCCCTGGTGGTCGTCCTCGCCGTATGGCGAGTGGCAAGACTCCGCTGAAACGCGTCCCCTCAAGCGCGCCAACCACGCGTGCAACCGTCCCCGCGAAGGGCCCCGGGAACCGCGCCACCGCCCCTGGGCCGCCCGCACCGCACCGCCTCCGCGCCACCCCCCACCTCCATCGGCCCCGCTCCACCTCCATCGGCCCCGCCGTGCACCGCTCCCGTACGATCGAGGGATGAGCACACGGATCGCCTTCCTCAAGGGGCACGGCACCGAGAACGACTTCGTGATCGTGCCGGACCCCGAGAACGCCGTCGGACTGCCGCCTGCCGCTGTCGCCGCCCTGTGCGACCGCCGGGCCGGTATCGGTGGCGACGGCGTGCTGCACGTCGTGCGGGCCGCGGCCCACCCGGAGGGCAGGTCGATGGCCGCCGAGGCCGAGTGGTTCATGGACTACCGCAACGGCGACGGCTCGGTCGCCGAGATGTGCGGCAACGGCGTGCGTGTGTTCGCGCGCTACCTCCAGCACGCGGGGCACGTGGCCGAGGGAGACCTCGCGGTCGCCACGCGAGGGGGCGTCAAGTCCGTCCACATCGCCAAGGACGGTGACGTCACCGTCGGCATGGGCCGCGCCCGCCTCCCCGAGGGAGACGTCACGGTGACCGTCGGCGAGCGTAGCTGGCCCGCGCGCAACGTGAACATGGGCAACCCGCACGCCGTCGCCTTCGTGGCCGACCTCGCGCACGCCGGCCACCTGTTCACCCCGCCGCCGGTCGGCCCGGCGGACGCCTACCCGGGCGGCGTGAACGTCGAGTTCGTCGTCGACCTCGGCCCCCGGCACGTCGCGATGCGCGTGCACGAGCGCGGCTCCGGCGAGACCCGTTCGTGCGGCACGGGCGCGTGCGCCGTCGCCGTGGCCGCCGCCCGGCGTGACGGCGCCGATCCGGCTGTCACCGGCACCCCGGCGACGTACACCGTCGACGTGCCCGGCGGTCGCCTGGTCATCACCGAGCGGCCCGACGGCGAGATCGAGATGACCGGCCCCGCCGTGATCGTCGCCGAAGGCGAGATCGACGGCGACTGGCTGGAAAACGCCGCTCGCTGACCTGGGGGAACAAGGAGGACGAGGTGTCACGCGCCCGGATCACCGCCTGTCGGCGGCCGGGACCGTTCGAAACCGCGGCCGAGCGCCGCGCACGTGGCGCAAACCCTTAAACCTCGTTCGCGTCGCTCGAATGGGTGATCCGTTTCACGCTCGGCGAGAGGCGGTCTGCCGCACGTGGTGGGCTCGGTAGCATCAAGCACCGGCACGGACGGGGGAACGTCGGCATCCCTGAGCCGCGTACGCCCTGGGGGCCCCGTCCGCCGGTCAGAGAGCCGGAGGTGCCCATGAGTGCGGAGGCCACGAACCCTGCGACCCCTGGCCCGGCAGCGCCCGCGGCGCCCACAGCCACGGCGGGCCGCAGGAAGTCCCGGCCCCGGATCGACCTGCGCCGGCTCGGCTGGGCCGCGCTGCTCGGGCCCGCCGCCCGCGACAGGCTGCCCGACGCCATCGGCCACGTCGTCGAGGCCCACCGCGCCCACCACCCGGACGCGGACCTCGACCCCCTGCGCCGTGCCTACGTCCTCGCCGAGTCCTCCCACCGCGGCCAGATGCGCAAGAGCGGTGAGCCGTACATCACCCACCCGCTCGCGGTGACCCTGATCCTCGCCGAACTGGGCGCGGAGACCACCACGCTGACGGCCTCCCTGCTCCACGACACCGTCGAGGACACCGAGGTGACGCTCGAGCAGGTGCGGGAACAGTTCGGCGAGGAGGTGCGTTATCTGGTCGACGGCGTCACGAAGCTGGAGAAGGTCGACTACGGAGCCGCCGCCGAGCCGGAGACCTTCCGCAAGATGCTCGTCGCCACCGGCAACGACGTGCGCGTCATGTCGATCAAACTCGCCGACCGCCTGCACAACATGCGCACCCTCGGTGTGATGCGCCCCGAGAAACAGGCGCGGATCGCCAAGATCACCCGTGACGTCCTCATCCCGCTCGCCGAACGCCTCGGCGTGCAGGCCCTGAAGACCGAACTGGAGGATCTGGTCTTCGCCATTCTCCACCCCGAGGAGTACGAGCACACCAGGAAGCTCATCGCCGGGAACACCGCCCGCCCCGGCGACCCCCTCGCCGAGGTCGCCGACGAGGCCCGCGGTGTGCTGCGCGAGGCCGGCATCCCCGCCGAAGTCCTCATCCGCCCCCGGCACTTCGTCTCCGTGCACCGCGTGGCCCGCAAGCGCGGGCGGCTGCGCGGCGCCGACTTCGGCCGGCTGCTGGTGCTGGTGAACGAGGACGCCGACTGTTACGGCGTCCTCGGCGAACTGCACACCTGCATGACGCCGGTCGTCTCGGAGTTCAAGGACTTCATCGCCGTACCGAAGTTCAACCTGTACCAGTCGCTGCACACCGCGGTCGCCCGGCCGGACCGCCAGGTCGTCGAGGTCCTCATCCGCACCCACCAGATGCACAAGGTCGCCGAGGCCGGCGTCGTCGCGCTCGGCAACCCGTACGCCCCGGGCAGCGACACCCCGGGCACAGACGCCCCCGCCGACGGCGAACGCGCCGACCCCACCCGCCCGGGCTGGCTGTCCCGGCTGCTCGACTGGCAGCAGGCCGCCCCCGACCCGGACACCTTCTGGTCCACCCTGCGCGAGGACCTCGCCCAGGACCGGGAAATCACCGTGTTCCGGCCCGACGGCGGCACCCTCGGCCTGCCCGAGGGCGCCACCTGTGTCGACGCCGCGTACGCGCAGTACGGCGAGGACGCGCACGCCTGCATCGGCGCCCGGGTCAACGGCCGCCTGGCCACGCTCAGCACGGTCCTGGGCGACGGTGACACCGTCCAGCCCCTCATGGGCCAGGACCCGGCCTCCGAGCCCTCGCGCGAGTGGCTGGAGCACGCCCACACCCCGGCCGCCCGCATCGCCATCCAGCGCTGGCTCGCCGCGCACCCCGGCGGCGGCACCGGTCACGAGGGGGCGCGCGCCAGCGGTACCGGGCCCGCCGGAAGCACCGCACGCGCCGGGACCGCCGCCGCCCGCCCCGCGGACGGCGCCCGCGCCACGCGTCCCCGGCGCGCCGACGTCCTCGTGGACCGGCCCGGCGCCGCCGTACGGCTCGCCGGATGCTGTACGCCGGTGCCGCCCGACGAGATCACCGGCTTCGCCGTCCGCGGGGGAGTGGTGACCGTGCACCGCGGGGGGTGCGCGGCGGTGGCGCACATGAAGAGCCGGGGGCGCGCGGAGATCGGTGTGCGCTGGGGGGACACCACCGAGTGCAGGGTCACGCTGGTCGCCGAATCGTTCGGCCGGCCCCACCTGCTCGCCGACCTCACCGAGGCGATCGCCGTGGAGGGCGCCGAGATCGTCTCCGCCACCGTGGAACCCCCCACCCAGCAGCGGGTTCGCCACACCTACACCCTCGAGCTGCCCGACGCTGCCCGCCTCCCGGCCCTGATGCGCGCCATGCGGGACGTACCGGGCGTGTACGACGTCAGCCGCGCCCAGCACCAGGCACCGGCCTCCTGAGGACGGCGTCCCGCGGCCGACCCGTTCGGGTGGGCCGGGCGCGAGTCGCCGCCGCGGCGCGGGCCCGCCCTGGTAGCGGTGGTCCATGCTGCTCACCCCGCGCCACCGGTCCCGGCCCCGGATCTCCCGACACCGCAAGGCGGCCCTGCTCGCCTGCGCCGTCTCCGTCTGCCTCGTCGCCGCCGCGGCCCCGCCCGAGCCCCTGGGCGTCGGCGACCGCCTCTACCCGTACCTGGGCAACCCGGGCTACGACGTGGCCTCGTACGACATCTCCCTCACCTACGCGGGCACCAACGACAAGCCGCTCCAGGCCGTCACCACCATCGACGCCCGGACCACCGCCGACCTGGACCGCGTCAACCTCGACTTCGCCCACGGCACCGTGCGGTCGGTCGAGGTCGACGGGCGTCCCGCCCGCTTCACCAGTGCCGGCGAGGACCTGGTCGTGACACCGCGGACCCCCCTGACCGAGGGCAGCCGGACCCGGATCACCGTGCGGCACACCAGCGACCCCGCCCCCGCCAAGGACCAGGACGGCGGCTGGGTGCGCACCGTGGACGGCCTCGCCATGGCCAACCAGGCCGACGCCGCCCACCTGGTCTTCCCGGGCAACGACCACCCGTCCGACAAGGCGATGTTCACCTTCCGGATCACCGCCCCCGACGGCTGCACCGCCGTCGCCAACGGCCTGCCCACCGGCGCGTACCGGGTCGGCCGCACCACCACCTGGACCTACCGCACCCTGCACCCCATGGCCACCGAACTCGCCCAGGTGTCCATCGGCCGCTCCGCCGTGGTGCACCGCGCGGGACCGCACGGGCTGCCCCTGCGGGACGTCGTGCCCGCCGCCGACCACAAGGCCCTCGAGCCCTGGCTCGCCAGGACGCCCGACCAGATCGCCTGGATGGAGAGCAAGGTCGGCCGCTACCCGTTCGAGACCTACGGCGTACTCATGGCACAGGCCGCCACCGGCTTCGAACTGGAGACACAGACCCTGTCACTGTTCGAGAAGGACCTGTTCACCAAGCCCGCCTACCCCGAGTGGTACATCGAGTCGGTGATGGTGCACGAGCTGTCCCACCAGTGGTTCGGCGACAGCGTCACCCCGCGCACCTGGTCCGACGTGTGGCTGAACGAGGGGCACGCCACCTGGTACGAGGAGCTGTACGCCGAGGAGACGGCGCACCGGCCCATGAAGGACCGGATGAAGGCCGCCTACGGCGCCGCCGACCGCTGGCGCGAGTCCGGCGGCCCGCCCGCCCGGCCCAAGCCGCCCGCCCCCGGCCAGAAGATCGGCATCTTCCGGCCCAGCGTCTACGACGGCGCCGCACTCGCGCTCTACGCGCTGCGGCAGGAGATCGGCCGGCCGGCCTTCGAGCGGCTGGAGCGGCTGTGGGTCCAGGAACACCGGGACGCCACCGCCACCACCGCCGACTTCGTCCGGCTGGCCTCGGCCGTCGCCGGCCGCGACCTGCGGGGGTTCCTCGATGCCTGGCTGTACGGCGAGAAGACCCCGCCGATGCCCGGCCACCCCGACTGGAGGCCGACGGCCAAGACCGGGCCCGCCGAGCCGCGCGCCAGGCGATAAGCCGATGACGAGACGTGCCGTACCGTGCGACCATCTAGGCGGCGGCCCGCACGGGGGGACAAGGGAATCTCCCGGGGTACCCGTGCGTTGTACAGCACGAGCGGCCGAGCAGACCGCCGTACCGACGCCGTAACGGCACTCTCATCGACGTAAAGGATCAAATGACCTCCTCTTCTTCCCCTTCCCAGGACACCAAGCGCCTCGCGCACGCCTACCCCGAAGGTCTTCGGGCCGATGCCCTGATGGAAGAGGACGTCGCCTGGAGCTTCGAGAGCGACGGCGAGCGGGACGGCGACCAGTTGGACCGCTCCGAGCGTGCGGCCCTGCGCCGTGTGGCGGGCCTGTCCACCGAGCTGGAGGACGTCACCGAGGTCGAGTACCGCCAGCTCCGTCTGGAGCGGGTCGTGCTCGTCGGCGTGTGGACCACCGGCACCGCGCAGGACGCCGACAACTCCCTCGCGGAGCTGGCCGCCCTCGCCGAGACCGCGGGCGCGATCGTGCTCGACGGTGTCATCCAGCGCCGTGACAAGCCTGACGCGGCCACCTATATCGGCTCCGGCAAGGCCCTGGAGCTGCGCGACGTCGTCCTGGAGACGGGCGCGGACACCGTCATCTGCGACGGTGAGCTGAGCCCCGGCCAGCTGATCCAGCTTGAGGACGTCGTCAAGGTCAAGGTCATCGACCGTACGGCCCTGATCCTGGACATCTTCGCCCAGCACGCCAAGTCCCGTGAGGGCAAGGCGCAGGTCGCGCTCGCGCAGATGCAGTACATGCTGCCGCGGCTGCGCGGCTGGGGTCAGTCGCTGTCCCGGCAGATGGGCGGTGGCCGCGGCGGCCTCGCCACGCGTGGCCCCGGTGAGACCAAGATCGAGACGGACCGGCGGCGGATCCGCGAGAAGATGGCGAAGATGCGCCGGGAGATCGCGGACATGAAGACCGGCCGCGAGGTCAAGCGGCAGGAGCGCCGGCGCAACAAGGTGCCGTCCGTGGCGATCGCGGGCTATACCAACGCCGGCAAGTCCTCCCTGCTCAACCGCCTCACGGGTGCCGGTGTCCTGGTCGAGAACGCCCTGTTCGCGACCCTGGACCCGACCGTCCGCCGGGCGGAGACCCCGAGCGGCCGGCTGTACACCCTGGCGGACACCGTCGGCTTCGTCCGGCACCTGCCGCACCACCTGGTCGAGGCGTTCCGCTCCACCATGGAGGAGGTCGGCGACTCCGACCTGATCCTGCACGTGGTGGACGGCTCGCACCCGAACCCCGAGGAGCAGCTCGCCGCCGTGCGCGAGGTGATCCGGGACGTCGGTGCCACCGGCGTCCCCGAGATCGTCGTGATCAACAAGGCGGACGCGGCCGACCCGCTGGTCCTCCAGCGGCTGCTCCGGGTCGAGAAGCGCTCCCTCGCCGTCTCGGCCCGTACCGGCCAGGGCATCGACAAGCTCCTCGCCCTGATCGACGACGAGCTGCCCCGCCCCTCGGTCGAGGTCGAGGCGGTCGTGCCCTACACGCACGGCAAGCTGGTCGCCCGCGCCCACACCGAGGGCGAGGTGATCTCCGAGGAGCACACCGCGGAGGGCACCCTGCTCAAGCTCCGGGTGCACGAGGAGCTGGCGGCAGACCTGGCGCCGTACACGGTCACCACGGTCTGATCCAGCACCGGCTCACGAAGGCCCGCCACCCCCTCGGGGGCGGCGGGGTCTTCGCCTGTTCCGGCACGACAGGGCGCGGTCAGGGCCTGTCTTCCCGCGGATCTCGCCGGGGGCGCGGGCCCCGCGGACCCCGCTCGGGCCGGCCAGCGGTCGACCCGATCCGGTCCGATCCCGAGGACAGGGGCCTACCGGCCGGCGAACTGCCTGCTCACCGAGTCGTACACGCCCTTGGCCACCTCACCCAGCCGGGGGCCGGCCAGCCAGCCCGAACTCACCGGGGCCGATGGACGTGTTGGACACCAGTGCCGGCTTGCCGTCGGCGCCCGTCTCCACCCAGCCGCCGCCGGAGGAGCCACCGGTCATCGTGCAGCCGATCCGGTACATCGTCGGGTCGGACCGGTCCATGGACAGCCGGCCCGGATGGTCCTGGCACTGGTACAGCAGCTGACCGTCGTACGGTGCCGCCGCCGGATACCCGGACGCGGTGAGGCTCTGCACCTTCGGCACGGCCGGCGCGTCGAAGTCGACCGGCAGCGCTCCGCCGACGGTCTCCTCCAGCGATTCGCCGCCGCTGCCCCGCTCCGGGGTCACGTGGATGACGGCGAAGTCGTAGGAGGCGCCGTTGCCGCCCGTCGCACCGCCCTCGCTGATCCACTGCTGCGAGGTCTTCGCCGCGTCGGCCCACCAGACGCCGTACGGGGCGACCTCGGAGCGGCCGGTGTTCTCCAGCTCGGCGGCCGACCTGCCCTGGTTGTTGTACGACGGCACGAAGGCGAGATTGCGGTACCAGCCGCCCTTCTTGCCGGCGTGCACACAGTGGCCCGCCGTCCAGACGAGGTTGGATTTGCCCGGGTGCGCGGGGTCCGTCACGACCGTCGCCGAACAGACCATCGTGCCCTCGGGGGCGTCGAAGAGCAGCTTGCCCGAGGTGGCGGCGTTGCTGTGGTACGGCGGAACGACCGTCCGCGCCCGCACGGGCTGCGGCGCCGGGTCCGTCACGCCCTGGTCACCGGAGATGTCGTTGTCGTCGACGCCCTTGTCCGGGTCGTCGGCGTCCCGCATGCGGTCCGGGTTCCACAGGCCCTTGATCATGGGGTTGACGAAGTCGTCGGCCTCGCGCAGCCAGTCCTGCTTGTTCCAGTTCTTCCAGGCGCCCTTCTTCCACTTGTCGATGTCGATCCCGTGCTCCTTGAGCCTCTGCCTGAGGTCGTCCGGGATCCTGAGCTTGCCGTCGCCGGAGCCGCCCGCGGTCGCGCCCGCGGTGGGCTTGCCCTCGGCGTTGTCGCCGCCGCAGGCCGTGGCGGTCATCGCCAGTGCCGAGGCGAGGGCGACCGCCGTCAACGCGCGGGCGGTCCGGTGCGGGCCCCTCCCTCGCAGAACGGTGAACGACGGCCGTATGGATCGCATGCTTCTGACTCCCCCTGCTGTGAAGGAACTCGGCGATGAGGACGTGCGACCGGCATGTCACCTGGGCGGAGTTCATGCCGGGCCGCATCCTTGCGGAACGGCATCACACCCTATGCGGTCGCCGCGGGGGAGTTCCGACGGGACGGCAACGGTTCGGCTACAACCGGCCTGACCTGCTACGTCTCCGTCCTCACCAGGCGGGGGTGAGCGTGACGACGGACGTGAACAGGGTCTCGTCGCGCTGCACGGCGGTGACGCGCACCCGCTGTCCGGCGGCGCCGGACGGTTCCCGTGCGGTCTCGATCCAGCACGGCGTGTCCAGCTCGACGAAGCGCTTGAAGTCGGCTTCCAGGCCGGTCACCACCATCGGCTCGGGATGCGCCACCCGGTGCGCGGCCTGTCGCGCGGCTTCCAGCAGCAGCATTCCGGGCACGTGGTCCACCGGGTGGTCGAAGAGCACCGGGTGGGACAGGTCCACCCGCAGCCGGCTGCGGCCGGGGTCCTCGGTGGCCGACAGCACGACGTCGGCGGGCCGCGGGCGGGCGACCTCACCGGGCGCCATCGGCGGCGGCGCGGCCACGGCTTGCGCGGTGGACCGCTCCAGGTCGGCGTAGGGGCCGCGCAGCCGCTGATAGATGGCCGGGGGGTGGTTGTGGAAGGCCAGCTCGGCGGTACCGAGCGGCAGGCCGCCGCGGACCATGTCGACCCGCATGGTGAGGGAGGCCAGCCGGCTGGCCCGGCGCACCACGTCGGTGCAGGAGATACGCAGTTCCGTCTCGGCCGCCGTCGTGCCGCTGGTCAGGGCCGCGGGGAAGAGTGTCTGCCGGTAGTGGTCCCAGGACTGCCGGTGCCCGAACGGCGCGTCGTAGGCGGCGTGGCTGAGCAGCGGGACCGCCTGGCGTATCGATTCCGCCGCGAGCAGCGGGTCGAAGAGGCCGTGGACGGGGCCGTAGAAGGAGTGGTCGACGGGCCAGCGTGCGGTGATCAGGAACGTGTCGGGCGCGACCGTCCGGCATCCCCGCAGCAGGACCTCGGATTCGGCCAGTTTGTGGACGAGTTCGCGTGGCACGGGGTCGATGACGGATGTGGATCCCGGTGCGCTGCGCCCTTCCCGGCTGGTGATGGCCAGCATGCGAATCCCCCTTGGTGCGGACGTCGGTTACCACCTGCCTGCGCCCACAACATAAAGAGTGATCGTTTTGTTTTGGGTAAAGTAACGGCAAAAAAACCCTGCCTGCGCGATCGGGATCCGCTCCCGGGTCGAGGCTGATGGGCAGAACGACCCGGTCAATGCCGCTTAACATAGAGAACGTTTCATTTGAACTAGGGAGGGAACGTCGTGGGGCAACCCAGACAGGAGAGGGCGATCCAGACGCGCGGGGCGCTCATCCTCGCGGCGGCGGAGGTCTTCGACGAGTACGGCTTCGCGGGCGCCAGCATCAGCCGCATCCTCAAACGGGCCGGGGTCACGGCGGGAGCCCTGTACTTCCACTTCGAGTCCAAGGAGGCTCTCGCCAAGGCCGTGATGAACGCCCAGTCCGACACGATCCTGCCGTTCCTGGAGTCCCAGGGGCTGCAACGGCTGGTCGACATCACACTGGTGTGGGCGCGCCGGCTGCAGACCGACCCGCTGTTGCGGGCCGGGGTCCGGCTCACCGGCGAGCAGACGACCTTCGGGCTCCGCGACTCCAGCCCCTACCAGGCCTGGAGCCAGATCATGGAGGAGTGTCTGCTGGCCGCCCGGGAGAGAGGGGAACTCCAGGCCGGTGTCGAGCCGTCGGAACTCGCCGAGCTGATCGTCGAGGCCTGTACCGGCATGCAGATGTACGCGGCGGCCGAGACCTGCCGCGCCGACCTGTCCGACCGGGTGGTGCGGATGTGGCGGCTGTTGCTGCCGGGCATCGCCGTGCCGTCCGTGGTCGCCCGTACCGCGGTCGATCCCGCCCGCGCCCTGGCGGCCGAGGAAGCAACGGCTCCCGTCGGCGCCCCGGGCGATGGCACCGGCTGAGCCACCGCGCCCCGAGCAAGATCACGCGCCCCCCGCGGCCGTCAGAACACCTGCACGTAAGGTGTCCCGCGTTGCACGCCCTGTCTCCCGACAGGTCTGTCCCGCGGGGCCGTTCGGGCGCCCGGCGGGGTTCGCGCCACCGTAGGGGGAGTAACCCATGGTTCATACGCTCAACCGGCTACGCCTGGCCGCGGTCAACATCGACGGCGTCCTGCTCAACGACACCTTCAGCCCGGTCATCCACCGCTTCCTGGTCGACCGGGGCTGCGTCTACACGGCCGAACTGGAACGCAGCATCTTCTCGCAGCCACGCGCGGTCGCAGGCCGGCTCCTGGCCGAGGCCATCGGCGGATCCGTCACCCCACAAGCCGCGCTGGAGCTGTACTTCCGGGACCGCGCGGAGTATCTGGAGACCCACCCCGCGCGGCTCGACGAGGGCGCGGTGGAACTCCTGCGGCGGCTGCGCGCCGCCGGTCTGCGGACGGTCTGCTACGGCGGCCTCGACAAGGAGCACTTCGACACGTTCCTCGGCCCGTACGCGGACCTCTTCGACGACCCCGGGTACATCTGCACCGACACGTTCCGGCCCGGTGTCCACGAGATCGTCACCGAGTACTTCGGCCTCAAGTACGACGAGGCCCTCTTCATCGACGACGTGGCGAACGTCGGCCGTGCCGCCAGGGAGCTGGGCGTGCCCTTCATCGGCCACCCCAGCGACTTCCGGCACAGTTTCCAGCCGCAGCTGATGCGCGAGGCCGGGGTGCGGCACATCGTGGACTCCCTGGACGCCGTCGACGAGGAACTGCTGCGGACCCTGGACGAAGAAGCGGCGCTCGGCACCGTCTGGCGGGACTGACATGCTCAAGGGCAAGGTAGCCATGATCACGGGCGCGTCCAGCGGCATCGGCGCCGCGGCGGCCCGGCTGTTCGCCGAGGAGGGCGCCGCCGTGGTCCTCATGGCCCGGCGCGGGGACCGCCTCGAACAACTGGTGGCGGAGATCCGTGCGGCGGGCGGACGTGCGCTCGCCGTCGAGGGCGACGTCTGCTCGTCCGACGACGTCGAACGGGCCGTCACGGCCGCCGTCGACACCTTCGGCGGACTCGACGCGGCCTTCAACAACGCCGGTTACGCCACCGTCGGCACGCCCCTGCTGGAGATGGACGACGAGGACTACGCCCGCACCATGGACGTCAACGTGCGCGGCGTCTGGAACTGCCTGCGCCGGCAGCTCCCGGTGATGCTCGCCTCCGGCGGCGGGGCCGTCGTGAACACCTCCAGCGTCGCCGGGGTGCTGGCCTCCAGCGCGTCCGCCGCGTACGTGGCCGCCAAGCACGCGGTGATCGGCCTGAGCCGGGCCGCCGCGCGCGAGTACGGCGACCGCGGGATCAGGGTCAACGCGCTGGTCGTGGGCAGCACGCGCACCGAGATGATGGACCAGGTCATCGCCGGGTCGCGGGAGGTCGAGGAACGTTTTGAGGCGCGCACGCTGCGCCGGCGCATGGCCTCGCCCGATGAGATCGCCCAGGCCGCGGTCTGGCTGTGCAGCGACCGGGCGGCCTTCGTGACGGGCGCGGCGGTGCCGGTCGACGGCGGCCGGACGGCGGTCTGAGCCGACGCGGGCGGTGCCCGGCCGGCCGGGGTTCTCGAGGGGGCGGCTTTCCGGGGTCGCCCCCCTCGTCGTATCCGGGCGGGAAGTGCACCGGGACGTGCGGTTGCCGAGACGCCCGACAGGGACTGGAAAATAAAGCGAACGATTGCTTTTATTCGATCCCGCGTACCGGAGGTGCCTCATGGCCAGCCAGGAGAGATCCGCCCGCACCCGGCAGCGGCTGGTGTTCGCCGCCGCCACCGCGATCGCCGAGAGCGGTTACGAAGGGGCCACCCTGGCCCGCATCTGCAAGGCCGCCCAGGTGTCCATCGGGGCGCTGACCTTTCACTTCAGCTCCAAACGTGACCTCGCCGACGCGGTACGCGCCGACGCCCGCACCCTCACCCACGACCGGATGCGGCAGGCGGTGGACGCGGCGAGCGCCCCTGGTGCCGCGTTGCCCTGCCTGGTCCGGCTGACCGTCCAGCTCGCGCATCTGCTGGAGACTGAGGTGGTCGTGCGGTCCGCGGCCCGGCTCGCCCGGGACTGTCCGGACGACGACGCGTGGGTGAGCACCTGGCTTCCCGTGGTGCGCCGGCTGCTGGCGCAGGCGCAATGCTCCGGGGAGCTGCGGGCGGGCGTGGATCCGCAGGTCATGACCGTTCTGGTGAACCATCTCGTGTTCGGGGCGCCGCCCGCGCCGGGGGCGGCCTCGCAACTGGAACGCGTGTGGGAGGTCGTCCTCCGGGGTGCCGCGTCCCTCCGTTGATTGATTCTGCGTGCCGTCCGGTCGCGAGCGACGGGAATCGGAATCGACTGGCCCTTGAAAAACATAGCGAACGTTCTCTACTCTTTCGATCAGTCGATGGCCGGTGACGGTCTGTGGCTTCCGTGCGACCGGGGCGAACGGGCTCCTGGGCGAACTGGACGGGAACGGGGCAGGAACGGGGGAGTGGGTCGTGGCAGTCACGGATGTGAGCGGTACGGGACGCGTGCGGAGCGCATGCGCCGCGCTTGGTGCCGGTCGCGCCGGTGGCGGTGACGCTCGGGGCGCCGGCGAGGTCGGCGGTGTGGTGGCGCCGGCGACGGGGCTCGCGGTGATGCCGGTGCCCGTGGGGTCGGAATGGGCGTCGGCCCGCGTCCCCGGACAAGGAGCTTGACATGCCCGCTTCAATCGATTCGGACGTCGACCTCGCCATCGTCGGCGCCGGGCCCAGCGGACTCCACGCCGCCTACTACGCCGGATTCCGCGGCCTCACCACCGCCGTGCTGGACACCCTGCCGCACGCCGGCGGACAGGTGGCCGCCATGTACCCGGAGAAGCCGCTCTACGACATCCCGGCGCACCCCGCCATCAAGGGACGCGACCTCGTGGAGAACCTGCTCCGGCAGGCGGCGCCCTTCGAACCACGCTACCTCCTCGGCCAGACCGCCACCACGCTCGCCCGCACCGGCACCGGCTGGACCCTTGGGACCGACCGCGGCGCGTGTGTGCGCGCCGGTGCCGTGCTCATCACCGCCGGCCTCGGCGCCGCCGTCCCGCGCAGGCTGCCGGCCGCCGCGGACCACGAGGGCCGCGGGGTGACGCACCACGTGCCGAGGCTGGACGAGCACCGCGACCGGGACGTCGTCATCGCCGGCGGCGGCGACAGCGCGGTGGACTGGGCGCTCGCCCTCGCCCCCGTCGCCCGCTCCGTGACCCTCGTGCACCGGCGGGCCGCCTTCCGGGCCCACGAGTACAGCGTCCGCCAGCTATACGCCGCACCCGTGCGGATCATCACCGACGCACTCATCACGCGGTGTCTCGGAGGGCGGCGGCTCGAAGCGGTGGAGGTACGGGCCGGCGACGACCTGCTGACACTGCCCGCCTCCGCGCTGATCACCGCGCTCGGCTTCTCCACACAGCTCGGCCCGATCGCCGACTGGGACGTCGAGCTGGAATTCCGGCAGATCAAGGTGGACGCGACCATGCGCACCAATCTGCCCGGGGTGTACGCCGCCGGGGACGTCTGCACCCACCCAGGCCGGGTGCCCCTTATCTCCGTCGGCTTCGCGGAGGCCGCCACCGCGGTCAACCACGCGGCCGTGGCACTCCGGCCGGGCGAACGCCTCGCCCCCGGCCACTCCTCGGACGCGGTACCCCCGCCGGAGCCGCCGCTGCCGGCCGCCGTGGCCTGACCCCCGTACGCCCCCCGCGGCCCGGCGGCCGTACGGCCCGTGACCACCCGGCGCCACGGCGCGGGGCCCGAAACAGCCGACTCCGCCGGCCGACCGAACCCGCCCCCGGCCCCGCCGGGGAACCGACATGCCCTCAGGGAGCCACCGCAGCAATGGATCTCAAGAAACTGACCCTGATGCCGTACGGCCTGGAAGTGCAACTGCCGGCCGGGTCACCGCTGACCGACCTCGAGCGCGGGACCTCACAGCGCGTCATCCCGTTCGGCTGCCAGCAGGGGGCGTGCGGGGCCTGCGTCATCGAGGTCCTCGACGGCTTCGACGCGCTGGGCGAGATGGACCCCGAAGAGGCCGACTTCCTGGAGGACCTCGGCCAGACCGGCGGCAACTACCGCCTGGCCTGCCAGTGCCGCCTGATGAGCGCCGCCACCGTCCGCGTCGCGGACGCCCTGTGAGCCGTGCCGGCGCCCATCCGCCGGCCCACGAACAGACAACCTCGGAACCGATAGGAGTTCTTGTGTCGGCGACCAACTCCGCCGTTCGGAGTGCCGGTGTACGTCCCGTGTCCCCGCCCGGGCCCCAGGACCCCCGCGAGACCCTGACCCGTCTGCCGAAGGCGTTGCAGTTCCCCCTGACCCTGTTCACCGGCAAGGCACTGCCCGGCCAGGCCGCCCCGGGCTGGACCCCCACCCTCCACCTCGCCACGGCACTGTCCTCCGTGGTCGCCGGTGTCCTGGTCGGCACGCTCGGGTACGCGCTCGGCGGCGGCTGGCCGCTGCTCCTGATACCGGGGTGGGCCATCACGCTGCACGGCATGCGCAACCTGCGGATGATGACCTACCACCAGTGCTCCCACCGGAACATGTACCGGCGGCGCAAGCTCGACCGGTTCATCGGCCACGGCGTGTCCAGCCTGCTCATCATCCAGAACTTCCAGCGCTACAGCCGCGAGCACGTCAAGGACCACCACGCCGCCGGGCACATGACGCTCAAGGACCCCACGGTCCAGGCGTTCCTGGTCAGCCTGGAACTGCACCCGGGCATGACGCGCCGCCGGATGTGGCGCCGGGTGCTCGGCAAACTCGTCTCCCCGCGCTTCCACTTCGCGTTCGCCGTCTCCCGCGCCCGGTCGTTCTGGAGCGAGTCGGCCCGCAGCGAGAAGGTCTGCGCGCTCGTGCTGTACGGCGGTGCCGTCGCCGCTACGGTGCTCACCGGCACCTGGCCGGCCCTGCTGCTGATCTGGTTCGTGCCGCTCGTCCCGCTGTTCCAGGTGAGCAACACCCTGCGGCTGTGCGTGAAGCACACCTTCCCCGAGCCCGGTGTGGAGATCCGCCACGGACGCGAGTACTTCTCCAGCCTGACCAACGCCATCTTCATCGGCGACCCGGCCCCCTCCGCCGGCCTCCCGGCCGGCCGCCGCCTCGCCGCCTGGGCCCGCTGGACCCTCCGGCTCGTGTTCGTGCACGCCCCGTGCCGCTATCTGGTGCTGACCGGCGACACCGTCGTGCACGACTACCACCACCGCTACCCGGCCGCGCCGGACTGGGCGAACTACATCTTCGCCCGCCAGCAGGACATCGACGCCGGCCACCAGGGCTGGCCCCCGTACCACGAGGTCTGGGGCCTGGTCCCCGCCATCAGCCACGTCTTCGACTCGCTGTCCCGCGCGGACGCCCAGGAATACGACATCAACCGGCTGAAGGCGGTCAGCAAGCGCGAACTGTTCGCGGCCTTCGACGACTGACGACCACCACGTGGGACGAGGAAACAGGTCCATGCAGAGCAAGCAAGCAACCCCCACCCGCACGGTCATCCTCGGGGTGGCCGCCAGCGACAGCCACGCCGTGGCCAACCACCTGATCGCCTACGCGCTGCGCGGCGCCGGCTTCGACGTGGTCAACCTCGGCACCTGCACACCCGTCGAGGAGTTCGCGCAGGCGTGCGCCGCCCACCCGGACGCCGAAGCGGTCATCATCGGCAGCCTCAACGGCCATATCCACGAGGACCTGCGCGGACTCGCGGAGACCAAGCGCTCCGGAAAGATCAACTGCCCGGTCGTCGTCGGCGGGAACCTCTCCGTCGGCAGCCACAAGGACGGCTCCGCGTACGAGCGTCTCCACGCCCTCGGCGTCGACCACATCCTGTCCGACCCCGACGGACTCCCCGCGCTCCTCGACGGGCTGCGCGCCACCCGGGACGGCGCCACCGCCTCCCTGCGCACGGCGTCATGACCGGTACGCACAAGCCCCTGGCCCTTCTCGGCGGCACCGCCGGGAAGGGCCCGGCCGGGGACACGGCCGCCGACCTGCCCACCGCGGCCGAGTCCGCCGCCTACATCGCCGGCCTCGGCAAACCCACGGCCGCCGAGGTCCTGGAACGCTGCCGGGCCGCGGGCCGGGTCGCCATCCAGCCGCGCTGCGGGGTCGGCGGACACGCCGAGATGACGGACCTGCTGCGCGCCCTGGAGGCCGAGGCGCACCCCGACATCCTCACCCTCACCATCGACTCGCACACCCGGCTCAAGCGGTTCGAGGAAGCACTGCGCAGCCTCAACCTGCGCCCCACCGACCTCAACGGCTACCCGCTGGTCGCCCACGGCTGGCGGCGCGGCCGGGAGCTGAACGAGTCCGTCGCCGCACCCCTGGAGATCCGGCACGGCTCACCGGACGCCCGGCGGCTCTTCGACGTCTCCGTCGCCTCCGGCATCACCTCCTTCGAGGGCGGCGGGATCTCCTACAACCTGCCGTACTCCAAGGCCGTCCCGCTCACCGAGTCCCTCGGCGCCTGGCAGGACGTCGACCGCCGCTGCGGCGAACTGGCCGAACTCGGCGTCGTCATCGACCGGGAGCTGTTCGGCACCCTCACCGCCGTCCTCGTACCGCCCTCCGTCAGCCTGGCCATCAGCGTCGTCGAGGCGGTGCTGGCCGCACGCGCCGGCGTGCGCTGCATCTCCGTCGCCTACCCCCAGGGCGGGCACCTCGCCCAGGACATCGCGGCCCTGCGCTGCATCCCCGTCCTCGCCGAGCGCTACCTGCCCACCGGCATCGACGTGCACGCCGTACTGCACGAGTTCATGGGCGTGTTCCCCCGGCAGCGGGGCAACGCCGAGGACCTCATTCTCTACGGCGCGTTGGTCGCCCGCCTCGGCGGCGCCTCCAAGCTCATCACCAAGACCTACCAGGAGGCCTACGGCATCCCCGACACCCGGGCCAACGTGGAGGGACTGCGACTCGCGGACCGGGCCAACTCCCCACTGCTGGACTTCCTCCGGGTCGACGAGGCGCGGGTCGCCGAGGAGATGGAGTGGATCCTCGCCGAGGTCGGCGACCTCGTGGACCCCCTCATCGAGCGCGCGGACCTCATCGAGGCGGCGGCCGAGGCCTTCGAACGGGGCGCCCTGGACATCCCGTTCAGCGCGAGCCGCTACGCCCGCTCCGACGTCATCCCCCGGCGCGACGCCGAGGGCGCCATCCGCTATCTCTCGGCCGGCTCCCTGCCGTTCTCCGCGGCCAACCGCCGCCGCAACGAGGAACTGCTCGCGGCCCGGCCCGGCACGGAGGTGGCCCTCGGCTCCCTGATGGCCGGCCTCACCGGCGACATCAACTACTTCCGCACCGTCTTCGACGAAACGGACGGCACCGGATCACCTGGCACCACCGGTGCCGGCATCCCCGTGAGCAAGTGAGGTATCCATGCGCGCAATCCAGGTGACCCGGGCAGGCGGCTCCGCGGCTCTCACCCCCGTGGAACTGCCCGAGCCCGCGCCCGCGGCCGGCGAAGCCGTGGTGCGCAACGCGGTGATCGGACTCAACTTCATCGACGTCTACTTCCGCGACGGCACCTACCCCGCACCCTGCCCGTTCGTCCCCGGCCAGGAAGCCGCGGGCACCGTCACCGCGGTGGGCGAGGGCGTCGAGGGCATCGCCGTCGGCGACCGCGTCGCCTACGCCACCCAGCTCGGCGCCTACGCCGAGTCCACCGCCGTACCCGCGGCCAAGCTCGTCCCCGTGCCGGAGAACATCCACCTCCGCGACGCGGCCGCCGTACTGCTCCAGGGCCTGGCCGCGCACTACCTCACCCACACCACGCACCCCGTCACCGCCGGCGAGACCGTGGTCGTCCTCGCCGCGGCCGGCGGACTCGGCCGGCTGCTGGTCCAGCTCGCCGCCCACCGCGGGGCGACCGTCATCGCCGTGGCCTCCACCGAGGACAAGCAGCGCCTGGCACTCGACGCGGGGGCCCGGCACGCACTGCCGTACGACGGCTTCGCCGAGCGGGTCCGGGAACTCACCGGCGGCGAGGGCGCCCACGTCGTCTACGACTCGGTCGGCGCCGACACCTTCGACCAGAGCCTGGCCGCGCCGCGCCGCCGGGGCCACCTGGTGGTCTGCGGCCTCTCCAGCGGTCCGGTCGGCGCGATCGACGTCGAACGGCTGCGCACGGCCGGCTCGCTGACCCTGACCCGGCCGTCCCTGGCCGACCACGTGCCCGACACGGCCGCCCTGCGCGCCGCCGCCGCGGCCGTCTTCACCCACGTCGCCGACGGCGTCGTACGGCCCCGGGTCCAGACCGAGCTGCCGCTGTCCGAAGCGGCGCGCGCCCACGACCTGCTGGAGGGCCGGGGCACGACCGGAAAGGTCCTGCTGCGCCCCTGAGGGCGCGGCAGCGGACGGACGGAACCGACGGACGAGACAGGCGACGAGGAAGGCTGAACCATGAGTGTCGAAGCGGGAGTCGGAGCACAGCCCGCCGAGGCCGCCCCACCCGGAACACCGGGCGCGGCGGACCCCGGTGCCCGGGGACTCGGCCTGGTCCCGGCCCCGGTGCTCATGCTGATCGGCATGGTCAGCACGCAACTGGGCGCGGCCTTCGCCAAGCAGATGTTCGGCACGGTCGGACCCGCCGTCATGACCGTCCTCCGCCTCGGCTTCGCCGCCGCCGCACTGCTGCTGTGGTGGCGGCCCTCCTTCCGGCTGGAGCGGCGCACCGCCCTCGCGGTGGCCGGCCTCGGCATCACCATCGCCGGCATGAACATGTGCTTCTACCTGGCCATGGCCCGCCTGCCCGTCGGCGTGGCGCTCACCATCGGCATGTCGGGGCCGCTCATGGTCGCCGCCCTGTCCAGCCGGCGGGGCCGTGACCGGATGTGGACCCTGCTGGCCGGCGCCGGTATCGCCCTGCTCGGCTGGCAGGGCGGCGCCACCGGCCTCGCCGGCCTGCTGATCTCCGCCGCCTGCGCCGTGTTCTGGGGCGCCTACGTCCCCCTGTCCGCCCGGGTCGGAGCCCAGCTCCCGGGCGGTGGCGGGCTCGCCCTCGCCATGCTCTTCGGCACCCTGTGCGCGCTGCCGTTCGGGCTGGCCGAGGGCGGCTCGGTCCTGGGCCACCCCTGGGCGCTCGCCTTCGGGTTCGGCGTGGCGATGCTGTCCTCGCTCGTCCCCTACACCTGCGAGATGGAGACGCTGCGCCGGGTGCCGGCGCTGGTCTTCGGCGTGCTGCTGAGCCTGGAACCGGCGATCGGCGCACTCGTCGCCCTGATCGTGCTGGGCGAGACCCTCTCCGCCGGCCAGGTCCTGGGGCTCGCCTCCGTGGTCGTCGCGTCGATCGGCGTCATCCGCGGCACCCGCGCCACCACCTGAACCCGCTCCCGCGCCACCCCCGAACCCGACAGAAGGATGCGATCCGTGAACCACAGCACCCCCGCCACCACCGGCACCGGGCACCGCGTGGCCCTGGCGGGCACCCCCGACGGCCTGGAGCAGCTCGGCACGCTGGTCACCGCCGCCCTCGACGCGGTGTCCGCCGCCGCGGCCGAGCGCACCGGCCCGCTCCCGGCCGGCGGCCCCGACGCGGCGATCGCCGCGGTACGCGACCTGGTGCGCGACGGCGGCTTCCTCACCGACGCACCCGGCCCGCACCGGGTGGAAGAGCTGTTCGAGGCGTACGCGGGCTGGGCGGCCGACCTGACCCACCCGGCCGCCGTCTCCCGGATGCAGTGCGCGCCCACACCCGCCGCCGCTGCCGCCGAACTCCTCGCCGCCGTCCTCAACCAGTCGCTGCACTCCTGGGAGAGCGGCCCCTTCGCCCTCGAACTGGAACGCCGGCTGATCGCCGAGATGGCCGACTGGGTCGGATACGGCGAGACGGCCTCCGGCACACTCACCCCCGGCGGCAGCATCTCCAACCTCATGGGCCTGCTGCTCAGCCGCGACCACGTGCTCGGCGGCCTCACCGGCGACGACATCTCCCACACCGGACTCGCCGGCCGCGCGATACGGCCGCGGATCCTCTGCTCGACCGCCGCGCACTTCTCCGTCGCACGCGCCGCCGGCTTCCTCGGGCTGGGCCGGGACGCGGTGGTGCGGGTACCCGCCGACGAACGAGGCCGCATGATCCCCGAGGAGGCACGCCGGCTCCTGGACGGATTCGCCCCCGACGAGGTCCCCATCGCGCTGGTGGCCACCGCCGGCACCACGGACCACGGCTCCTTCGACCCACTGCCGGAACTCGCCGCCCTCGCCGCCGAACGCAGGATCTGGTTCCACGTCGACGCGGCGTACGGCATCGGCGCCCTCTTCTCGGACACGCTCCGCCCCCTCTTCGACGGACTGGCCGAAGCCGACTCCATCGCCTTCGACCTGCACAAATTCGGCTGGACACCCGCCTCCTCCAGCATTCTGCTGGTACGGGACCGGGCCCGGATGAGCCCGCTCGGCCAGCAGGCCGTCTACCTCAACCCGCCGGACGACGAGGCCGAGGGCTACACCGCGCTGCTCGGCACCTCCCTCCAGACCACCCGCCGCGCCGACGCCTTCAAGATCGCGGCCTCGCTGCTGGCCCTCGGCCGCGAGGGCATGGGCGAATGGGTCGACGCCTGCCACTCCCAGGCCCGGTACGCGGCCGCCCGCATCACCCGCGACCCGGACCTCGAACTGCTCGCCGAACCGATCCTCAGCACCGTGGTCTTCCGCTGCCGGGCCGGTGCGGCGATCGAGGACGAGAGCACCTGGAACGCCGCGGTCCGCAGGCACCTGATGGCCGAGGGCAAGGCCCTGCTGGCCCGCACGAAGGTACGACGCCAGGACGGGCAGGCACAGGTGCACCTGAAGCTGGTCTTCCTGAACCCGGCCACCACCACGCAGGACATCGACGCGCTGCTGGACGACGTCGTGGCCGCCGCCGCGGAGGTACGGCAGTCGCCGAAGGCGCGGACCCCGCAGACGGCGCACTGAGCGGTCCACCGGCCCGGGCCCCGGACGGCGTTCCCGCGCCGGGCCGGGGCCGGACCGCGCCCCGGACGGCACGGACGCCGAACCGGAACGGCGCGCCACCCTCCGGCAGTCACGGCACCGATCTCGGCCCAACCCGTAACCCGCCGCACGGTCCGCGGTTGTAGGCGGTGGGGGGACTGCCGGCTTCACCCGGTCCCCGCGGATCAACTCGCCTCTGGACAGCGGGGAGGACAGCACGCCGTGGCCGTTACGGAGTCGGTGGCAGGAGACACACCCGGGCGAGCGCGGGCCGTGCACGAGGGAATCCTCAGACGCCAGTCGGCGCGTGAGTCCTCGGCGCGCACCTACGCCCGCGCCCTGCCCGTCGTGCCCGTCCGGGCGCGCGGGCTCACCGTCGAGGGCGCCGACGGACGCCGCTACCTCGACTGCCTCTCCGGCGCCGGCGCCCTCGCGCTCGGCCACAACCACCCGGTGGTGCTGGAGGCCATCCGCGCGGTCCTCGACTCCGGCGCCCCCCTCTCCGTCCTCGACCTGGCCACCCCCGTCAAGGACGCCTTCGTCACGGAGCTGTTCCGCACGCTTCCGCCCGGCCTCGCCGACCGTGCCCGCGTGCAGTTCTGCGGACCGGCCGGCACCGACGCCGTCGAGGCCGCCCTCACCCTGGCCCGCGCCGCGACCGGCCGCACCGGCATGCTCGCCTTCACCGGCGCCTACCACGGCATGACCACCGGCGCCCTGGCCGTCTCCGGCGGTGCCCCCGACGTCCAGGTCGCCCGCCTGCCCTACCCGCAGGACTACCGCTGCCCCTTCGGCGTCGGCGGTCCGCGCGGCGCCGAACTCGCCGCCCGCTGGACCGAATCCCTCCTCGACGACCCCAAGTCGGGCGTTCCCCTGCCCGCCGGGATGATCGTCGAACCCGTCCAGGGCGAGGGCGGCGTGATTCCCGCGCCGGACGACTGGCTGCGCCGCATGCGACAGCTCACGGCGGACCGGTCCATCCCGCTGATCGCCGACGAGATCCAGACCGGAGTCGGCCGGACGGGCAGCTTCTGGGCCGTCGGCCACAGCGGGATCACCCCCGACGTCATGGTCCTGTCCAAGGCCATCGGCGGCAGCCTCCCCCTCGCCGTGATCGTCTACCGCGACGATCTCGACGTCTGGCAGCCCGGCGCCCACGCCGGCACGTTCCGCGGCAACCAGCTCGCCATGGCCGCGGGCACCGCCACCCTCGCCTACGTCCGCGAGAACGGCCTCGCCGACCGCGCCGCCGCCCTCGGCGCCCGCATGCTGTCCCGACTCCAGGACCTGGCCCGCGACTTCCCCTGCGTGGGCGACGTACGGGGACGCGGGCTGATGATCGGGCTCGAACTGGTCGACCCCGGGGCCGGGGGAACCGCGCCCGGCTCCGAAACCGTCCCCGGCTGCGCAATTGCCCCCGGTTCCGGATCCGCCCCCGGTTCCGCCCCCGGTTCTGGCACCGTCCTCGGTTCCGCTTCCGCCCCGGGTGAGCGCGTCGCCGCACCGACTGGACGGGCACCCACGCACGCGCCGCATCCCGTCGCCGCACCGGCCGGACTCGAACCCACCCGCACTCCGCACCCCGCCGCGCCCCGACTCGCCGCCGCCGTCCAGCGGGAGTGTCTCCAGCGGGGCCTGATCGTGGAACTCGGCGGCCGTCACGCGGCCGTGGTCCGGCTGCTTCCTCCGCTGACGATCACTGACGAACAGGCGACGGCCGTACTCGACCGCCTGGCCGACGCGGTGGCGGCAGCGGCCCGCCGGCATGAGTCCCACGGCCCACACCACCAAGGCCGCCACGGCCCCGCCGAACGCGCGGGCTGAGCACCGCCGGCGCCCCGCCCGGCCCGCGCCTTCGACACCGGTCCCCAGGTCGTCACTCCGTCCCCTCATCCCAGCCCCCTCCCGGGCATCCGGGCCGACGCCGCCCGTCGGCGCCGACCGCAAAGCCATCACGTGCACGTCCCGCTCACCTCGCCTTCCACTGAGTCACCGCTCCGGCAACCACCGTCCAGGCGCCGCGGCGACCCAGCGGACGACCGACCGAGCAGCACCACCTCACCTCCAGCCCCGAGGAGCCGTCATGAACGCCACACCCACTCCCGACGGCCACTCCGGCGCCCCCGACGAACCGGGAGGCTCCGGCGCCCCGGCCACACCGGTACCGCTCACCGAGTCGGTCCCCCCGCAGAAGCGGCGGGACGCGGACCTCACGCGACGGACCGAGCCCGGCGCCGACCCCCTGGAGAGCCCCGATCCCCGCACCGCGGCCCAGGCCGCCGCCGTGGAGAACCTCCTGCGTTGCTGGGTGCGCGAAACCGGCCTCGCAGCCCCCACGACCGGCAGCCTCCGCATCCCGCTGCCCGCCAGCGGCACCGCCCTGACCGCGCCGGTCCGCTACTGGTCCCCGACGGGCTGGCACCGCTTCGGCCCGCCCCGTCTCACCGGCACTCCCGAGACGGCGCCGCCCGTCGACGCCGTCACACTCGCGGCACTGCTCGTCAGGGAACCAGCGGATGACACGTCCGGCGCGATCCGCACCGTGCAGCCCACCGCGGCCGGCCGAGGCGACGACGACCTGGTGGCGCGGGTGGCCGACTCCGTCCGCCGCACCGCCGCCTTCATCCGCCATCGGCGCGACCACCCCGCCGACGCTCCCGACCTCTTCCTCAGCGCCGAACAGTCCCTCCTCCTCGGCCACCCGCTGCACCCGACCCCGAAGAGCCGGGAAGGCCTGACCGAGGCCGAGGCCCAGCGGTACTCACCCGAGCTGCACGGCTCCTTCCCCCTGCACTGGCTGGCTGTCGCTCCTTCCGTCCTCGCAACCGACTCCGCCTGGACCGAACGCGGCCGTCCCGTCCCCGCCGGCCACCTCGTCCGACGGCTCGCCGGAACCGGGCTCCCGCTGCCCGACGGTTACACCGCCCTGCCGCTGCACCCCTGGCAGGCCCGCGAGGTTCGGCACCGTCCGTCCGTCGCCGCACTCCTCGACTCAGGACTTCTGCGCGACCTCGGCCCCCTCGGCGCCGACTGGCATCCCACCTCCTCCGTACGAACCGTCCACCGGTCCGGCGCCCCCGCGATGCTCAAACTGTCGCTGGGCCTGCGCATCACCAACTCCCGCCGCGAGAACCTGCGCAAGGAACTCCACCGCGGAGTCGAGGTGCACCGGCTGCTGCGCACCGGCCTAGCCGAGCAGTGGCAGGCCGTGCACCCCGGCTTCGACATCGTCCGCGACCCGGCCTGGCTCGCCGTCGACGGCCGGGACGGCATGCCCGTGCCGGGCCTCGACGCGGTGATCCGGCACAACCCGTTCGCCCCGGCCGACGACGCCGGCTGCGTCGCCGGACTGCTCTCGCCACGTCCCTCCGCGGAGCAGACCACCAACCCTTCGCGTGGGCAGGTGACCTGGCCGATGCGCTCCCGGCTGGAACGACTCGTCGCAAGACTCGCCGCACACACCGGTCGGCCGGTCGGCGCCGTCGCCACCGAGTGGTTCCTGCGCTATCTGGAGCACGTCGTCCGCCCCGTGCTCTGGCTGGACGGCGAGGCCGGCATCGCTCTCGAGGCCCACCAGCAGAACACCCTGCTCCTGCTCGACCGCGACGGCTGGCCCGCCGGCGGCCGCTACCGCGACAACCAGGGGTACTACTTCCGCGAGTCCCGGCGGGCCGAACTGGAGGCCCGGCTGCCCGGCATCGGTGAGCACAGCGACACCTTCGTCCCCGACGAGGTCACCGACGAACGGTTCACCTACTACCTCGCCGTCAACAACGTGCTGGGACTGATCGGCGCCTTCGGCTCCCAGCACCTCGCCGACGAGCGGCTGCTCCTCGCGGCCTTCCGCCGCTTCCTCACCGAGCTCGCCACGGGACCCGCCGCGCTGCGCTCCTCCCTGCTCGCCCGCCTCCTCGACTCACCCGTCCTGCGCTGCAAGGCCAATCTGCTGACCCGGCTGTACGGCCTGGACGAACTCGTCGGCCCGGTCGACACCCAGTCCGTCTACGTCACCATCGCCAACCCCCTCCATTCCTGAGCACAACACCGCAGGGCACCCCCTGAGCGGACCGCGCCCCGGGCGAGCCGCACCGTCTTCCCGCACAACCGAGGAACATGACCCACCTCGCCTCCTGAGAGGAGCGCACCGTGCCTCCCACCGACGCCGGCGCCGCGACCAGCCCCGCCCCTGCCCACCAGGGCTGCGCCGGCCCCGGAACGGACGCCGCGGGCCTTCGTGGCTCACGCTTTCGCGGGTTCACCGTCGAGGACGACGACCCGGACAGCGAGGACACGCTGGACCTGCGTCTGCCCGCCGACTTCATCGCCTTCTGCGCCGGAACGACAGTCGGCACGCCCGACCGGCTCTCCGCCTGGGGGCCGGTCACCACCTCGGCCGGCACCTTCCGCCTGCTGCCCGTACGCATCGAGCACGACCTGCCGCTCGTCCACCGCTGGATGAACGACTCCGCCGTGGCCTCCTTCTGGGAACTGGCCGGACCCCGGAACCGGACCGAGGAGCATCTGCGGACCCAATTGGCCGGCGACGGACACAGCGTGCCGTGCCTCGGCGTACTGAACGGCACCCCGATGAGTTATTGGGAGATCTACCGCGCGGACCTCGACCCGCTGGCCCGTCACTACCCGGCCCGTCCGCACGACACCGGGATCCACCTCCTCGTCGGTGACGCCGCCGACCGGGGACGAGGGCTGGGGTCCGCCCTGCTCCGAGCCGTGGCCGACCTGATCCTCGACCGGCGCGTCCCGCATGCGCACGTGTCGTAGCGGAACCCGATCTGTGCAACACCCCCTCCGTGGCCGCGTTCCTGAGCGCGGGCTTCCGGTACGCGGCGGAAGTCGACCTGCCTGCCAAGCGGGCCGCCCTCATGATCCGGGACCGGGTCCTGCGCCATGTGCTGTAGCACTCCGCCATCAAGCACTCACATGGAGATACGAACCGCGGGTCCGCGGTGTTCCCGCGGCCGAAAAAAATTCCGCGCCCCATATCGCGCCCCGGCAACCCCTCTCTCCGACCCGCCCCTCCGACCCCGCCCCTCAGATCCGCCCCGCCGATCCCCCCGCCACCACCAGGAGCCCCGGCCGTGATCCCGCCCCCCGCCCCCGCCACGAGACCCCGTTTGTCAGTGCAGGGCCGTAGGGTGGTCGGGCTATGACGAAGCCCTCACTTCCCGAACTCCTGCATGCCGCCGTCGCCGCCGTCGGCGGTACGGAGCGCCCCGGCCAGGTCACCATGGCCGAAGCGGTCGCCGAGGCGATCGACGACGGATCCCACCTGCTGGTCCAGGCCGGCACCGGCACCAAAGTCGCTGGGCTACCTCGTGCCCGCGCTGGCGCACGGAGAACGGGTGATCGTCGCGACGGCCACCCTCGCCCTCCAGCGCCAGCTCGTGGAGCGCGACCTGCCGCGCACGGTCGACGCCCTGCACCCGCTGCTGCGCCGCCGTCCGGAGTTCGCCATGCTCAAGGGCCGGTCGAACTACCTGTGCCTGCACCGGCTGCACGAGGGCATGCCGCAGGACGAGGAGGAGGGGCTCTTCGACCAGTTCGAGGCCGCCGCGCCCACCAGCAAGCTGGGCCAGGACCTCCTGCGGCTGCGTGACTGGGCGGACGAGACCGAGAGCGGCGACCGGGACGGTCTCAGCCCGGGTGTCTCCGACCGCGCCTGGGCGCAGGTGTCGGTGTCGTCGCGGGAGTGTCTGGGCGCGTCGAAGTGCGCGTACGGCGCCGAGTGCTTCGCGGAGATGGCGCGCGAGCGCGCCAAGCTCGCCGAGGTCGTGGTCACCAACCACGCCCTGCTGGCCATCGACGCCATCGAGGGCGCCCCGGTGCTGCCCCAGCACGAGGTGCTGATCGTGGACGAGGCGCACGAACTCGTCTCCCGTGTCACCGGCGTCGCCACCGGCGAACTCACGCCCGGCCAGGTCAACCGTGCCGTGCGCCGAGCCGCCAAGCTCGTCAACGAGAAGGCCGCCGACCAGCTCCAGACCGCCGCCGAGGGCTTCGAGCGGCTCATGGAGCTGGCGCTTCCGGGCCGCCTGGAGGAGATCCCGGAAGACCTCGGCTACGCCCTGATGGCGCTGCGGGACGCTGCCCGTACGGTCATCTCGGCGATCGGCGCGACACGCGACAAGTCCGTCCAGGACGAGGACGCGGTCCGCAAGCAGGCGCTCGCCTCCGTGGAGTCGGTGCACGACGTGGCGGAGCGGGTCGTGAACGGCTCGGAGTGGGATGTCGTCTGGTACGAGCGGCACGACCGTTTCGGCGCCTCCCTCAGGGTCGCCCCCATGTCGGTGTCGGGCCTGCTCAGGGAAAAGCTCTTCGCCGACCGTGCCGTCGTCCTCACCTCGGCGACGCTCAAGCTGGGCGGCGACTTCAACGGGGTCGGGGCCTCCCTGGGGCTCGGCCCGGAGGGCGCGGAGGGCGAGGACCTGCCGAAGTGGAAGGGCGTCGACGTCGGCTCACCCTTCGACTACCGCAGACAGGGCATCCTGTACGTCGCCAAGCACCTGGCGCGCCCCGCGCGGGACGGCGACCGGACCGACATGCTGGACGAGCTGACCGAGCTGATCCAGGCGGCCGGCGGTCGCACCCTCGGGCTGTTCTCGTCCATGCGGGCCGCCCAGCTCGCGGCGGAGGAGCTGCGCTCCCGGATCCCCGAGTTCCCGATCCTCCTCCAGGGCGAGGAGACGCTCGGCGAACTGATCAAGAACTTCGCGGCCGACCCCAAGACCTGTCTCTTCGGCACGCTGTCGCTGTGGCAGGGCGTCGACGTCCCGGGACCCAGCTGCCAGCTCGTCGTCATGGACAAGATCCCGTTCCCGCGTCCCGACGATCCGCTGATGAGCGCGCGCCAGAAGGCGGTGGAGGACGCGGGAGGCAACGGGTTCATGGCAGTGGCCGCGACACACGCCGCTCTGCTGATGGCGCAGGGCGCCGGACGCCTCGTACGGGCGTCCGGCGACCGGGGTGTGGTCGCCGTACTGGACCAACGGCTGGCCACCGCGCGCTACGGCGGCTATCTGAAGTCGTCCCTGCCGGACTTCTGGTACACCACGGACCGTAACCAGGTCCGCAGGTCGCTGGCGGCGATCGACGCGGCGGCGCAGCAGGTGGAGACGCGGCAAGCCGAAGCGGAGCAGGCAGAGACGCAGCACGCGGCGACGTGACCGTGGGGTGGTCCGACCGAGCCGGCCGGAGCACCCACGAGGGCAGCCGCCCGTGCGGCCGCCCAGAGACAGGCAGGACCCCGGAACCGGCGCAGAGGTTCCGGGGCCCGGTCAGGGAGCGAGCCGACGGGGCCCGCCTGCCGCGTTCGTCACACGCGGCGCAGCACCGCGACGACCTTGCCCAGGATCGTCGCGTCGTCGCCGGGGATCGGCTCGTAGGCCGCGTTGTGCGGGAGGAGCCATACGTGGCCGTCCTCGCGCTTGAAGCGCTTGACGGTGGCCTCGCCGTCGAGCATGGCGGCCACGATGTCGCCGTTCTCGGCGACCGGCTGGCGACGCACGGTCACCCAGTCACCGTCACAGATCGCGGCCTCGATCATGGAGTCACCGACGACCTTCAGGACGAACAGTTCGCCGTCGCCGACGAGCTGGCGGGGGAGCGGGAAGACGTCCTCGACGGACTCCTCCGCGAGGATGGGGCCACCGGCCGCGATACGGCCGACCAGCGGGACGTAGGACGCGGCGGGCTTGCCGGCGGTGTCCGTGGGCTGCACGGTCACGGCCTGGTCGGAGCCGCGCACCTCGTACGCGCGCGGGCGGTGCGGGTCGCGACGCAGGAACCCCTTGCGCTCCAGTGCCATCAGCTGGTGGGCGACCGAGGACGTGCTGGACAGACCGACGGCCTGGCCGATCTCCCGCATCGACGGTGGGTAGCCCCTCCGCTGCACCGAGTCCCTGATGACCTCGATCACCCGGCGCTGCCGGTCCGTGAGGCCCGAGCTGTCCGCCCGAATGCCGGGAGGTCGGCCCGGCAGGGAGCGTTTGTGTCCCTCGGGATTCGTCACTTCGTTCATCACGTGCACCGGCTCGACTCGGCCCTGGGAGCGATCCTGGGCGGTGATGGTGGCACTGTCTGCGGTGGTGGTCACGGCGGCCCCTCTCGATGGTCTCCCTGCTGCACAACGGTAGTTGCTTTCGAAAGGTTGCGCCAAACACACGTTCGAGTGAAAAAGTGCGTTTCGCGCGACGCGATCGCGTGTGTGGGTGTATGGCTCAGCCGACACTCGCGGACAAAAGCGCCCATTGCTGTACTCTTCACCGCCGGGGTCGCCGACCTTGTGGGCCGCGTCCCCAGTCTGTCATCCGGAACCCCGCAGTCCGGGATCCGGGGTCCTTCCGTGTCGGAGTGCCGTCGGAGTGCCACGCCTCCTCCGCGCGGCGTCCACGCTATCCCCGTATGCGTCACGACGGCGGGGGTACGCGGGCGCGTGTCCGGCCGGCCTCCGCGGCTGCCCGGGATCTGCCGTCCGGTCGCGACACGCGTCTTCGCCTGTATGTATGAGTCAATCCCCACATCTAGTGGTTGGATGGCTACAGCAGCCCATAAGTTGTGGTCCCCCGGGTCGGAGACAGCTTGGCGATCGCCTATGCTTAAGGCTGCTTCGTGGGGCCTGCGGGTCCGGTGAGGTCAATGAGACTGCTGTGAGGAGGGTTGGAGATCATGCACTGTCCCTTCTGCAGGCATCCCGACAGCCGTGTGGTCGACAGCCGTACGACCGACGACGGCACGTCGATCCGCAGGCGCCGCCAGTGCCCCGACTGCTCCCGTCGTTTCACGACCGTGGAGACGTGCTCGCTCATGGTGGTCAAGCGGTCCGGAGTCACCGAGCCGTTCAGCCGTGCCAAGGTCATCAACGGCGTGCGCAAGGCATGCCAGGGACGGCCTGTCACCGAGGACGCACTCGCCCAGCTCGGCCAGCGGGTCGAGGAGGCGGTGCGCGCCACCGGGAGCGCCGAGCTGACCACCCACGACGTGGGCCTGGCCATACTCGGCCCCTTGCAGGAACTCGACCTCGTCGCTTATCTGCGGTTCGCCTCCGTCTACCGGGCGTTCGACTCGCTCGACGACTTCGAGGCCGCGATCGCTGAGCTGAGGGACGTCACGCGAGGCCCCGCCGCGGACGACGCGGACGCGGGAGCGGTGGACCAGGAAGCAGACTGCGGGCCCGGCGGGACCACCCAGGTTCCGGCGCCCGCCCACGCCGCCGACTGACCGGCGGGCCGGGAACCGGGAGGAGACCCGGGTTCCGGCCGGGAGGCGGCCGACACAAGGCCTGTTGCGGGTGGCTAGCTGAGGGTGCCCGCAACACACGACAGAACACCGTGCCACGGGAACATACGCGGCACTTCAGGGCGTTTTGCCCGTACCAGGGAGGCGGCATGACAGAGACGGCGAGCGGTCCGGCACGAGGTTCCCGAGCCAAGGGCGGCAAGGCGGGGAACAAGGGGCTGCACATCGAGCGCATCCACACCACCCCCGGCGTGCACCCGTACGACGAGGTGAGCTGGGAGCGCCGTGACGTCGTCATGACCAACTGGCGCGACGGCTCGGTCAACTTCGAGCAGCGTGGCGTCGAGTTCCCCGACTTCTGGTCGGTGAACGCGGTCAACATCGTCACCAGCAAGTACTTCCGGGGTGCCGTGGGCGCCCCGCAGCGCGAGGTCAGCCTCAGGCAGCTGATCGACCGCATCGTGAAGACGTACCGGAAGGCCGGTGAGGACTACAAGTACTTCGCCTCGCCCGCCGACGCCGAGATCTTCGAGCACGAGCTGGCCTACGCCCTCCTGCACCAGATCTTCAGCTTCAACAGCCCCGTCTGGTTCAACGTCGGGACCCCGCAGCCCCAGCAGGTCTCCGCCTGCTTCATCCTGTCCGTCGACGACTCCATGGAGTCGATCCTCGACTGGTACAAGGAAGAGGGCATGATCTTCAAGGGCGGCTCCGGCGCCGGCCTGAACCTCTCCCGCATCCGCTCCTCCAAGGAGCTGCTCTCCTCCGGCGGCAACGCCTCCGGCCCGGTCTCCTTCATGCGCGGCGCCGACGCCTCCGCCGGCACCATCAAGTCCGGTGGTGCCACCCGGCGCGCCGCCAAGATGGTCGTGCTCGACGTCGACCACCCCGACATCGAGGACTTCATCGAGACCAAGGTCAAGGAGGAGGAGAAGATCCGCGCCCTGCGCGACGCGGGCTTCGACATGGACCTGGGCGGCGACGACATCACGTCCGTCCAGTACCAGAACGCCAACAACTCGGTCCGTGTCAACGACGAGTTCATGACGGCGGTCGAGAAGGGCGGCAAGTTCGGCCTGCGCGCCCGTATGACCGGTGAGGTCATCGAGGAGGTCGACGCCAAGTCCCTCTTCCGCCGGATGGCCGAGGCGGCCTGGGCCTGCGCCGACCCGGGCATCCAGTACGACGACACGATCAACAACTGGCACACCTGCCCCGAGTCCGGCCGGATCACCGCGTCGAACCCGTGCAGCGAGTACATGCACCTGGACAACACGTCCTGCAACCTCGCCTCGCTGAACCTGATGAAGTTCCTCAAGGACGACGGCAAGGGCCACCAGTCCTTCGAGACCGAGCGCTTCCAGAAGGTCGTCGAGCTGGTCATCACCGCGATGGACATCTCCATCTGCTTCGCGGACTTCCCGACCCAGAAGATCGGCGAGAACACGCGGGCGTTCCGCCAGCTCGGCATCGGCTACGCCAACCTCGGCGCCCTGCTGATGGCCACCGGCCACGCCTACGACTCGGACGGCGGCCGCTCCCTGGCCGGCGGCATCACCTCCCTGATGACGGGTACGGCCTACCGCCGCTCCGCCGAGCTGGCCGCGGTCGTCGGCACCTACGACGGCTACGCCCGCAACGCCGACGCCCACAACCGCGTCATGAAGCAGCACTCCGACGCCAACGGCACGGCCGTCCGCATGGACGACCTGGACACCCCGGTGTGGGCCGCCGCCACGGAGGCTTGGCAGGACGTGGTCCGCCTCGGCGAGAGGAACGGTTTCCGCAACTCCCAGGCGTCCGTCCTCGCCCCGACCGGCACCATCGGTCTCGCGATGTCCTGCGACACCACCGGCGTCGAGCCCGACCTCGCCCTGGTCAAGTTCAAGAAGCTCGTCGGCGCCGGCTCGATGCAGATCGTCAACGGCACCGTTCCGCAGGCCCTGCGCCGCCTGGGTTACCAGGAGGAGCAGATCGAGGCGATCGTCGCCCACATCGCCGAGCACGGCAACGTGATCGACGCCCCCGGCCTCGCGCACGAGCACTACGAGGTGTTCGACTGCGCCATGGGCGAGCGCGCCATCTCCCCGATGGGCCACGTCCGCATGATGGCCGCGATCCAGCCGTGGATCTCCGGAGCCATCTCCAAGACGGTCAACATGCCGGAGACGGCGACCGTCGAAGAGGTCGAGGAGATCTACTTCGAGGCCTGGAAGCTGGGCGTCAAGGCACTCGCGATCTACCGCGACAACTGCAAGGTCGGCCAGCCCCTCTCCGCGAAGACCAAGGAGAAGGAGAAGGCCGAGGTCACGGAGAAGACCGAGACGGCCATCCGCGAGACGGTCGAGAAGGTCATCGAGTACCGCCCGGTCCGCAAGCGCCTCCCCAAGGGCCGCCCGGGGATCACCACCTCCTTCACGGTCGGTGGCGCCGAGGGCTACATGACGGCCAACTCCTACCCGGACGACGGTCTCGGCGAGGTCTTCCTGAAGATGTCCAAGCAGGGCTCCACCCTCGCGGGCATGATGGACGCCTTCTCCATCGCCGTCTCCGTCGGTCTCCAGTACGGCGTGCCGCTGGAGACGTACGTCTCGAAGTTCACCAACATGCGCTTCGAGCCGGCCGGCATGACGGACGACCCCGACGTGCGGATGGCGCAGTCGATCGTCGACTACATCTTCCGCCGCCTGGCACTGGACTTCCTGCCCTTCGAGACGCGCTCCGCGCTCGGCATCCACTCCGCCGAGGAGCGCCAGCGCCACCTGGAGACCGGTTCGTACGAGCAGTCCCTCGACGACGACGAGGTCGACGTCGAAGGTCTGGCCCAGTCGGCGCCCCGCGCCCAGGAGCTGAAGGCGGTCGCCACGCCGAAGGCCGGGACCGAGGCTGCCGAGGCCGCCCCGAAGCAGGCCCACACCAGCGCCGAGCTGGTCGAGATGCAGCTAGGCATCCAGGCCGACGCCCCGCTGTGCTTCTCCTGCGGTACGAAGATGCAGCGGGCCGGTTCCTGCTACATCTGCGAGGGCTGCGGCTCGACCAGCGGCTGCAGCTGACCAGCAGCCGGAAGGGGGCCTGACGAGTAGTCCCCGGTGAAATGGAAGGGGCGCCGGCCACAAGCCGGCGCCTTTTCCGCGCACACCCGGCGACCGGACAGCCCTGTGGCTGCCGAGGGGGACTCACCCTCGCCGGTCACCCCCGGGTCGGCGTCGGGGCCGCCACAGGTAAGGGGCGCCCGCCTTGGCCGACGCCCCTTACCTGCCACGGCGTCAGGGCCGGCGTGCCCTGCCCATGACCTGGGTGAAGGTCGCCGGGTCCTCGTCGAAGCCGTGCACGCCGGGACGCAGGGTCCACTCGCCGGAGTCGTCGCGCACGAACTCGGCGATCGTCGCGGCCGTCGCACCGAGGACCGATGCGAAGTCGTCCTCGGCGAGGACCGTGTAACCCTCCCGGACGCGCACGGCCGGGTTCAGTACGTCGGCGAACGTCTTGTACCCGGGCCCCTGCTGGATGACGACACCCACCACCACGCGCGCGTACCGGCTGTCGAGCCGTTCCAGCTCGAGCATCATGACCTCGTCCCAGCCGAAGCCCCTGCCGTCCGTGCTGTCGCGGTTGAGGAAGATCGTGCCGTCGGGCGAACGGCTGTCGAAGTGCACCAGATAGGCCGGCGTCCCGTAAGCGTCGGCCGACACGAACGTCGCGGCGATGATGTCGAGATCGGTCGGCGGCCGTCCCGCCGGACTGGGATCCCACTTGAGCGCGATCTCGACCTTGCGGAGTCCCTTGCTGAAGCCGGTCACCAGGCTGCCCCTTCCCCCCTGTGGCTCACTCGCCCCCAACTCCGTTGAGTCGGACGCTTTTTGTCCATCGTGCCACGTGCGTGGGGGCGCACGCCCGGGCGTTGTCCAGCAGAGCGTGACCGGCGCCACGCCCGGTGGCCTTACGATGGCGCGGTGCTGGTCAAGTGGATTCGCTGCACCGTGGTCGACCGCCGCGGTTTCGAGCGCGGGCAGCGGAAATGGGCGGGGCTTCCGGGGGAGCCGGGTTTCCGGGGTCAGGGCGGGGGCTGGAGCCGGCAGCGGCCGGGGGTGGCGCACGTCTTCGCCTTCTGGGAGAGCCGCGCCTTCTACGACTCCTTCATGGCCCGTTCCCATGACCGCCTGGCCGCCGCCCAGTCCGGCACTTTCAAGGACGCCCAGGTCAGGCTGTTCGAGTACCGCTTCGACGTGAAGACGGGCTTCGAGCCGCGCTTCACCGACGCCGATCTCGTCCGGGTGGCGCTGTGCCGGATCCACGAGGAGCGCGTGGAGCACTTCACGCTCATGCAGGAGAAGGTCTGGAACCCGGCCATGGCCGGGTCGCCCGGCATGATCCGCGGCATGTTCGCCGAGGCACCCGAACAGGAGTTCCTGATCCTCTCGATGTGGCGATCGGCGGCCGAGCACGGCAAGTACCGCACCGAACGCATCGAACGCCTGGCCCTGCGCGCCCAGACCGAGGCGGACGTCGCGGCGCTCTCCGGCGACATCGTGGAACTGGAGCCGTCTTGGACGGTCTGAGGCCACGCCGGTCGGTTGGAGAATCGGATGCACTGCGCGGGATCGCCGCGTCGAGGTCACGGAAGGGTGCGCGGCGCGGAAATCGTGTGACCTACGCCGTATGGAGCCCGTACGAGTGCTCGACCTTCCGCCGTTCGATCTAGGGTTTCGGCATGGCACGACCACGGCGCATCGTCCTTGTCCGGCACGGCGAGTCGACCGGCAACATCGACGACTCCGTGTACGAACGCGAACCCGACCACGCCCTCGCGCTGACCGAGCGCGGCCGGCGGCAGGCCGAGGAGACCGGAGAGCGGCTCCGGCAGCTCTTCGGCAGGGAACGCGTGAGCGTGTACGTCTCCCCGTACCGCCGTACCCACGAGACGCTCCGCGCCTTCCACCTCGACTCCGACCTCATACGCGTCCGGGAGGAGCCCAGGCTCCGGGAGCAGGACTGGGGAAACTGGCAGGACCGCGACGACGTGCGCCTCCAGAAGGCCTATCGCGACGCCTACGGCCACTTCTTCTTCCGGTTCCCGCAGGGAGAGTCCGGCGCCGACGTGTACGACCGGGTCGGAGGCTTCCTGGAGAGCCTGTTCCGCAGCTTCGAGGCCCCCGACCATCCTCCGAACGTGCTCCTGGTGACCCACGGACTGGCGATGCGGCTGTTCTGCATGCGGTGGTTCCACTGGACGGTCGCCGAATTCGAGTCGCTGGCCAATCCGGGGAACGCCGAGATGCGGATGCTCGTTCTCGGGGAGGACGGCAGGTACGCACTCGACCGGTCCTTCGAACGCTGGCGGGAGCCGGTCCCGTACTGGGTCAGCGGATAGAGTGGCAGAGCGATGACCGCTGACTCCTCTTCCCTCGAGCGCTTCGAGCGCGCCTCGGCGAGCCTGCGTGGACTGGCCGTCGGAGACGCGCTGGGCTCCCAGTTCTTCGTTCCGGTGAACTACCCCCTGCTGAAGCGCCGGGAACTGCCCCCGGGCCCCTGGCAGTGGACGGACGACACGGAGATGGCCTGTTCCGTGGTGGCCGTCCTCGCCGCACACCAGCGCATCGACCAGGACGCGCTCGCCCGCTCCTTCGCCGAGCACCACGACTTCGACCGGGGCTACGGTCCCGCGGTCAACCGCCTGCTGCGTCTGGTCCGGGAGGGCGGGGACTGGCGGGAGCTGGCCGCCGGCCTCTTCAACGGGCAGGGGTCCTGGGGCAACGGCGCGGCCATGCGGATCGCCCCCCTGGGTGCCTGGTACGCGGATGATCCCGAGCAGGCGACCCACCAGGCGGAGATCTCGGCCTACCCCACGCACCAGCACCGGGAGGCCGTGGTCGGGGCCATGGCGGTGGCCGCGGCAGCGGCCCTGGCCGGCTCGCCCGACGGCCCGCCCAGCGGCGAGGCACTCCTCGACGGCGTCATCGCGCTCGTGCCGAAGAGCGCGGTCGGCCAGGGCCTCCGCCGCGCTCGCGACATGCTCGACTACGGCGACCCGGCCACCGTCGCGGCCGTGCTGGGCAGCGGACGCCGTACGACCGCGCACGACACCGTCCCCTTCGCCCTGTGGTCCGCCGCGCGGGCCCTCGGTGACTACGAGACGGCGTTCTGGACGACCGCCCAGGTGGGCGGGGACATGGACACCACCTGCGCGATCGTGGGCGGCGTGCTGGCCGCAGGCAAGGCCGGGGCGCCGCCGGCCGAGTGGGTGCAGCGGACCGAGGCGCTGCCGGAGTGGGTGTCCGCGGGTCTCTGACAGTCCCCCCACGTCGGCCCGGGCCGCCCCAAGAACGCTCCGTGTCCGCCGGGAACTCTCCGTGATCGACGCTCGTTCTTCCCGTATCCGCCGCGCACCGCGTCTCCCGACGCGAGGGCGGAGGGAGCGGCGACGGCGAGAACCGACACGAGGGAGGGAGGGGCGCGAGATGGCGTATGTCCTGCCGGGGCCGGCTGCGTCGCTGGTCTTCCTGGCGTGGGCGCTGGTGTCCCTGGTGCCGGTGCCTCCGGCGCCCCTGCTGCGGCCGACCGGTCCGTGGTCCGCGCCGCCCGCGCCCGGGCGGCGGTCCGGTCGGCCGCGGCTCCGTGCCGCGCGGCCCGGATCAGCCGATGCCCGGGCCCGCCACGCCCGCGAGGGAGTCGAGATCGCTCTTGCGGACCCTGATCACCAGCCAGGCGGTGAGGAAGGCGAGGACGGCCATCGCGGCGGCCGGGACGAAGGCCGTCGAGATGCCATGGGCGAGCACCTCGTGTCCCCAGGGCGCGGGCAACTGATGCGTCTTGGCGAACTGCGCTTTCTGTTCCGGCGAGCCGTCGGCGAGGAACTTCGGCAGCTGCTTCTTCGCCTCGTCCTTGCCGGCCGAACCGAAGACGGTCGTCAGAATGGACAGGCCGAGCGAGCCGCCGACCTGCTGCATGGCGTTGAGCAGCCCGGACGCCGCGCCCGCCTCGTGCTGGGCGACGCCGGACACGGCGGTGACGGTGGCCGTCACGAAGTTCAGGCCCATGCCGAAGCCGAACACCAGCAGCGGGCCCAGCACTCCGCCGACGTAGCTGCTGTCGGGACGGATGAGCGTCTGCCAGGTCAGTCCGACCACCACGAACGCCGAACCGGTCATCATGAACGGCTTGGGACCGAAGGCCGGCAGGAAGCGCTGGGACAGGCCCGCGCCGATCGCGATCGCCACGGTCACGGGAAGGAAGGCGACACCGGCTTTGATGGCGCTGTAGCCGAGCACGTTCTGCACGAACAGCACGATGTAGAAGAACATGCCGAACATCGCCGCGGCCAGGCTGAGCATGATCACGTACGTGCCCCAGCGGTTCCGGTCGGTGAACATCCTGAGCGGAGTGATCGGCTCCTTCGCCCGCATCTCGATGAAGACGAAGGCGAACAGCAGGACGGCGGACGCGGCGAACGAACCGAGGGTGAGAGCGTCCCGCCAGCCCTCCTCCGCGGCACGGATGAACCCGTACACCAGCGTGGCCATGCCCGTCGTGGAGGTCAGCGCACCGGTGAGGTCGAAGCGCCCCGGGTGACGCCGGGATTCGTTGATGTACAGCGGCGCGAGCGACGCGATCAGCACGCCGATGGGCACGTTGACGAACAGCACCCACCGCCAGTCGAGCCAGTCGGTGAGCATGCCGCCCGCGAGCAGGCCGATGGCACCACCGCCGGCGGACACGGCCGCGAACACGCCGAAGGCCCGGTTGCGTTCCGGCCCCTCGGGGAAGGTCGTCGTGATCAGCGCGAGCGACGTGGGCGACGCGATCGCGCCACCCACGCCCTGCAAGGCCCGCGCGGCCAGCAACTGCCAGGGCTCCTGGGCCAGGCCGCCCAGCAGAGAGGCGAAGGTGAACAGCAGGATGCCGGCCATGAACACCCGGCGCCGGCCGAGGATGTCACCGGCCCGGGCACCGAGCAGAAGCAGGCCGCCGAAGGTGAGCGTGTAGGCGCTGACCACCCAAGTGAGGTCGGTGGTGCTGAACTTGAGAGCGTCTTGAATGTGCGGGAGTGCGATGTTCACAATCGTCGCGTCGAGCACCACCATGAGTTGGCAGGCCGCGATGACGGTGAGCGCGATGCCGGGATGCCCCTCCCGGCGGGCCGTGCCCGGTTTCCGATCGTCCTGGAGCAACTGAGAGGTCGTCACTATGGGTCCCCCATCAAGGCGTTAGTGAACGCTCGCGTTCACTGTCGCGCCCACGGTAGTGAGTCCCCAACAGTGAACGCAAGCGTTCACTTAATGGCGTGCCGCGTCTCGCGTCCCCCATTGCCGTGACGCGCACCCGCCGCTCCCGGAATCCCCGCTTCCCTTTGCATGCTGGAGAAATACAGATGGCTACCTCGCGCTGGACGGCCGCGCCCGATCGCACGGCTTCCCCTCGTCGGCGCGGCGCGGTGCTGGAGCGCGCGATCCTCGACGCCGCACTGGAGCAGCTGAGCACGGTCGGCTGGAAGGGGCTGACCATGGAGGGAGTCGCGGCCGAGGCCCAGACGGGCAAGGCCGCGGTCTACCGCCGCTGGCCGTCCAAGGAGGATCTGGTCGCCGACGCGCTGGTGGCCGGGCTGCCCCGGCTGGAGGAGGCCCCCGACCTCGGAAGCATCCGCGAGGACCTGCTCACGCTGTGTCGGCAGGTACGGCAGATCATGTTCTCGCGCCCCGGGGTCGCAATCCGTTCGGTCATTCACGAATGCGATCAACTGCAAGCGGAGCGCTTCGAGGGGGTGATCGTGGGGAGCGTGGTGGAGCCGACCGTCAAGCTCCTCTGTGCGGTCATCACTCGTGGCATAGAGCGAGGAGAGGTTCGCTCCGACGCGGCCAACGGATACGTCTTCGATGCCATCCCGGCCATGATGATGTATCGGTCAAAGATGTGCGCAAGCGAATGGAGTGATCAGGATCTCGGGGAGATGGTCGACCAGTTGATGCTTCCGCTGCTGCGCCCCCAGGGAGTCTGATCTCCCGCCTCGGCGGTCACCGCGCGCGACGGGCGGACTGGGGTGTCGCGCGGCGATCCCGGCGGCGTACGCTAAGGGCGCCATGCCGTACGAACCACCTACACACACCGTCGAGCGCTCCCTGCGCGCCACGACCGGAGCGAAGGTCATTGCCGGTGTCGACGAGGTGGGACGCGGCGCCTGGGCCGGGCCCGTCACCGTCTGCGCGGCGATCACCGGTCTCCGTCGGCCGCCCGAGGGGCTGACCGACTCCAAGCTGCTGACGATCAGGCGACGTACGCAACTCGCGGAGATCCTCCGGACATGGGTGACCGCCTATGCGCTGGGGCATGCTTCCCCCGAGGAGATCGACGACCTGGGGATGACGGCCGCGCTGCGGCTCGCCGCGGTCCGCGCCCTGGACGCTCTGCCGGTCCGTCCCGACGCCGTCATCCTCGACGGGAAGCACGACTACCTCGGCGCTCCCTGGAAGGTCCGCACGGTGATCAAGGGGGACCGGTCGTGCGTGGCCGTCGCGGCCGCGTCGGTGATCGCCAAGGTTCAGCGCGACAAAATGATGGCCGAACTGGCCGTCGACCATGCAGACTTCGGATTCGCGGACAACGCCGGGTATCCGTCGCCCGTGCACAAGGCCGCACTGGCGGAGCGGGGGCCCACCCCGCACCACCGTTTGTCATGGGCGTATCTTGATGCGTTGCCTCAGTGGCGGCACCTCAAGAAGGTCCGTAGCTGGGCGGACGGAGGCGTTCCGGAAATCGAGGGTCAGCTCGGCTTCGATTTCTGACGGTTCCGCTGGCACTGATGTGCCACCCGGTCATCCGCGCCCCACGAATGTTTGATAAAAATCAGCTCATGCCTCTCATTCCCGAGGAGCCTCAGATTCACGAGAGTGCCCAGGGTCCCCGCGCCACTCCGGCCAGTGGCCGTACCGCGCCGACCCCCCGCCCCGTACCCGGCCCCCGTCCCGCGGCTCCGTCCCGCCCCGGTCGTCCCGGCCCTCTGCGGCCCACGCCGCCGGTGCAGCGCACGCCGCGTGACATGACTCCGGCCAAGCCGGTCCCGTCCGGTCCGGCCGTTCCCGCCGCCGCTGCGGCCGACCCGCAGATTAAGCTGATCCCGGCTTCGCCCGAGGGTGCGCTCGACGCCGCCGACGAGGCGGTGGACCTGCTCCTGGACTCGGGCCGCGCCCCCGGTGACGTGCTCGTGGTCACCACCGGTGCCCAGCACCCGTGGGCCGAGCACGAGCTGTCCTTCGGCGAAGCGTCCTACTGGGCGCAGCACGATGCCGGCGACGACGTCTTCTACGCGGACGCCGCCGTCGCCTCCCGTGCCGCGACCCGTCCGGTGGTCGTCGTGGCCGTCAACGGAGGTCCCGGCCCCGCCGCTGGCTCCGCCCTGCCGCTCGCCCATTCGCGGGCCGGTGCCCTGCTGATCGTCTGCGGCGACCCGCAGACGATCAACTCGGTGCTGGGCGCCGGCGTCTGAGTCGCGTCCGGCACCGCGGGGAACCGAGGTGCCGGAGGAGCCGCTCCGGCGGGATCCGCACGGTGCGGCTTTCGGCATACCCGGTGACGGGCGACGGCCGAACCCCTCGCCGGGCGGCTCTCCGGGAAACCGTAGGGGTGGACCGAACTGCCGTGCCGGCCGGCTGATCAAGTCGCCGTGGCGGTGTGTGGCCCCGGCTCCATGGCCGACCCAGGACGATCCGCGCCCGGTTGCCAGTGGTGGTCGGGGCCGGTGGTCGGGCCTTGTCTCACGGCGCCGCTCGCCGGCCTCGTCCGCACGCCGCCACCGGCGGGTCTTCCCGCTGGCAGTGCCCGTCGGTCACCGCCGGCCGTAGCACCGCCGAAGTCCCGCCCGGACTAGCGCCGTTCAGCGGGCCGCGGCGCGGCGCAGAACCTCGGACACGGGTCCGCCGGTGCGTGGCACGAGCGGCGGGGCCTCCGATGTCGCGAAGGGTTCCGGTGCCGAGTGCGCGTGAGGGTGGCGCCCGCCACGTCCCTCGCCGAGCACATGCCAGCCGTCCTGTGTCAGCGTGATGTACGCCCCGCAGCGCAGCCCGTGCAGTGTGCAGGCATCGCGCAGCCCCCACATCCACGCGCCGTCCTCCTCCGTCCAACGCCCGTCCCCCTCACGGCAGTAGAGGAGCACGGCCGTACGTACGGGAGTGCGGCGGCGCAGGTCGTGCGGGATCACCCGGCGCAGTTGGGCGAGCAGGGCGTTGCGGAACATCCAGCCGTCGGCCGGGGCCGGACGACGCGTGAACGAGGCGCTGGCACGCAACCGCTCGTCCGGATCGAGAACCGCCACGATCGCCGTGGACGGCTTCGGGTGATGGCGGGCATGCAGCCCGCTGACGACCTCACGGGGGTTGCGCAGCAGAGGAATTCCTGCGGCGGCCCACTCCGCCGGCTCGAGCAGGCGGCTGGCGGAAGCGGACGTCGACAAAGAGGCCGCCGAGGACGAGGCGAATCCGAAGGTCACGTTCCTCCCTTCGGCTACGCGCCCATACTGCGGGCGAGGTCGGATTCAAGGGGAGCGCGCACCGCAGGGGAGCCCAGCCTGATCACGGACGAGCCGTGCGGGGAGCGGACCTCAATTCTTCCTGTCGAACTTGGATGCGGCAACGAGCAATTGGGACCACCGACTGTTATCTGCTGGTGCGTGGCTTATATCCCTACCCAAAGGCGAGACCGTCGACGCCTGAGGCGCCCACCTCCGACCGGCCGGCCTGCGGCGGGCGGCCGGGTGGTCAGCCCTGGACGGCGAGGACGAGCGGCAGCACCCCCTGCGCACCGGACTTCCTGAGCAGGCGCGCCGCGACCGCCATGGTCCAGCCCGTCTCCGTGAAGTCGTCGATCAGCAGCACCGGGCCGTGAGCCTCGGCGAGTGCCGACACGAGGGTGGGCGGCACCGTCAACGCCCCGTCGAGCACCTTCAATCGCTGGGCACTGTTGCTGCGCGGCATCCGGGTCACGCCCCCGTCGTACTCCACCGCGCCGAGCAGGGGGAGCCGGCCGATCTCCGCGATCCGTACGCCCAGCGAGTGGACCAGCCGCGGCCGGCTGCGCGAGGCGACGGTGACCACGCCCACCGGCCGGGGCAGGGCATCGGGCGCACCGGAGGCCCAGCCGCCGGGCCCTCTGGCCCAGTCGGCCAGCACGTCGACCACGGCTCGCGCCACGTCGTCCGGGACATCGGCGTCCGGGGTCTGGGGCGCGAACAGCGGACGCAGCCGGTTGCCCCAGCCGATGTCCGACAGACGTCCCAGGGCCCGCCCCGGCGAGGCCTGCTCACCGGCCGGGATGCGCCCCTTGAGGTTGATGCCGATGGCCGGGAGCCCGGTCGGCCACATCCGGCGGGGCTCCACCTCCACTCCGGCACGGCCCAGGTCGCTCCGTGCGGCGTCCAGGGCCGTCGTGGACAGGCCGGCGGTGAAGCGCGGTCCCGCGCAGTTGTCGCAGCGGCCACAGGGTTTGGCGCCCTCGTCGTCCAACTGGCGCTGAAGGAACTCCATCCGGCACTCGGTGGTGGCCGCGTACTCACGCATCGCCTGCTGCTCGGCCGCGCGCTGCCGGGCCACCCACGCGTAGCGCTCGGAGTCGTACGACCATGGCTGTCCGGTGGCGATCCAGCCGCCCTTGACCCGGTGCACCGCCCCGTCCACGTCGAGCACTTTGAGCATGGTCTCCAGGCGTGAGCGGCGCAGCTCGACCAGGGGTTCCAGGGCGGGCAGCGACAGGGGTCCCCCGGCCCGGCCGAGGACGTCCAGGGTGCGCCGGACCAGTTCCTCGGAGGGGAAGGCCAGCGAGGCGAAGTACTCCCAGATCGCCTCATCCTCCTTGCCCGGGAGCAGCAGGACCTCCGCGTTCTCCACACCGCGGCCGGCTCGGCCGACCTGCTGGTAGTAGGCGATGGGGGAGGAGGGCGAGCCGAGATGGACGACGAAACCGAGATCGGGCTTGTCGAAGCCCATGCCGAGCGCAGACGTGGCGACCAGGGCCTTGACGCGGTTGGCCAGCAGGTCGTCCTCGGCCTGCTGCCGGTCGGCGTTCTCCGTCTTGCCCGTGTAGGAGGCGACAGTGTGCCCGCGCTGTCGCAGGAAGGCGGTGACCTCCTCGGCCGCGGCGACGGTGAGCGTGTAGATGATGCCGGAGCCCGGCAGCTCGTCGAGATGGTCGGCGAGCCAGGCCATCCGGTGCGCGGCGTCCGGGAGCGGCAGCACGGCCAGGCGCAGGCTCTCCCGATCGAGGGGGCCGCGCAGCACCAGCGCGTCCGACGCACCGCCCGTGCCGAGCTGCTCGGCGACGTCCGCGGTCACCCGCGCGTTGGCCGTGGCCGTGGTGGCCAGCACGGGGACGCCGGGCGGGAGGTCGCCGAGCATGGTGCGCAGGCGGCGGTAGTCGGGGCGGAAGTCGTGACCCCAGTCGGAGATGCAGTGGGCCTCGTCCACGACCAGCAGGCCGGTGGCCGCGGACAGCTTGGGCAGGACCTGGTCACGGAAGTCCGGGTTGTTCAACCGCTCCGGCGAGACGAGCAACACATCGACGCCACCGGCCGCGATCTCGGCCTGGACGTCCTCCCACTCCTCGGTGTTGGCGGAGTTGATGGTCCGGGCGTGGATGCCGGCCCGGGCCGCGGCCTCCACCTGGTTGCGCATGAGCGCGAGCAGGGGCGAGACGATCACCGTGGGCCCGCTTCCTCTGGCCCGCAGCAGTGAGGTGGCCACGAAGTACACCGCGGACTTGCCCCATCCCGTGCGCTGCACGACCAGGGCCCGGCGCTTGTCGGCGACCAGCGCCTCGATCGCCCGCCACTGGTCCTCGCGCAGCCGGGCGGCGCCCGAGGCATTCCCGACGAGCCGGGCGAGGACGGCGTCCGCCTCTGCCCGGAGATCCGCGTTGCTCGTGTGCTCCATGCGTCCCATACAACAGGACGGGACCGACAAACGGGCGGCCCCGGCCGAGACTGTGGACAACGACAGTGATCTTGTCGTGTCCCTGATTCGACTTATCCACAGGCTCAAGCGGAATCTCAGAAACCGCGAGATCGTCGGCGCATGACGAATCACAGCGAAACGACCGGACCCTTCGAAAACAGCGGAATCCCGCGTCAGGAACCGTTCACCGGGCCGGCCGACCAGACCGCGCAGGTCACTCTGCGCACCCCGGCGGAGCTGGCCGACGCCCTGCCCTACCTGCTGGGGTACCGCCCGGAGGACAGCATGGTGCTGGTCGCCCTGCACGATCACGCGGGCCGGGGCAGGTTCGGCGGCCGGGCCCGGCTCGGCATCCCCGGACACGAGGAGGACTGGGAGGCCGCCGCACGGCAGCTGGCCCGCGGGTTGGTCACCGGCAGCGAGCGGCGCGGCGCCCGGCCCGAGCGCATGGTGGCCTACGTCTGCCAGGAGCCCGGCCCCGGAGAGTCCGGCCGGGACGTGAAACGACGACTCGGCCGGCTGGCCCATCTGCTGCGCACCGAGTGCGGCAGCCTCGACGTGCCGGTCATCGAGGCACTGTGCATCTCGGACGGCCGCTTCTGGTCGTACTGCTGCGCGGTCGAGGACTGCTGCCCCGAGGACGGCTCACCGATGGGCCTGCCCGGCACCTCCGTGCTGGCCGCCGCGGCCACCTACGCCGGCCTCCAGGTGCGCGGCACCCTCAGGGAGTTGCACGTCCGGCTGCAGCCCTGGGAGACCACCGCGGCGCTGGAGCAGGAGATCGCCCTGGACACGGCCGGCATGACCCTGGTGCCCCGGATCCTGGACGAGACGACCCGCCCGGTCGTCGCGCAGGAGACCTTGGACCTCGCCGAGCGGATCATCCGCCGCTACGCCGCGGCGGCGCCGGTCTCGGGCACGCATCCGGCGGACGTGCGCGACGACGACCTTCTGGGAGACGACGAGGCGGCGATGCTGATCCTCGGGCTCCAGGACCGCACGACCCGGGACCAGGCCGCCGCCTGGATGGAGGGGGAGGAGGCCGGTCCGGCTCTCCGGCTCTGGCGCGCACTGGCCCGCCGCTGCGTCGGGCCCTATGGCGAGCACGCCGCCGCTCCCCTGACCCTCGCCGGCTGGGTCGCCTGGTCGACGGGCGACGAACTGGAGGCGCGGGAGGCGCTGGCCATGGCACTGGGAGCCGACCCCGACTACCTCTTCGCCCGCCTGCTGCACCAGGCCTGCAACGAAGGACTCGACCCCGAGTCGATCCGCCGCTGCCTGCGCGCGGAGAGCCGGGGACGCACATCGACGGAGGCGGAAGCGGACCCGGCGGAGACCACGGAGCAAGCGGCCCCTGCGTCGCCCACCGCTCCCACCGAGCCTTCGCAGACCCCGGCGCCCCGGCTCGCGGCGAGCGCACCGGCGGACGCCGAAGAGGCCGCACCCAGCCCTCGGGCAGGTACGCACCGCCGGCGTCGCGCTCGATCCGCGTCCGGTGAGGACAGCCGTCACGCAACAGGGGGCACCGCTGGCCGACGCCGGCCGGTCGGCTCCCGTCCCCGTTCGTTCGCTCCCGGACCCACTCGGCCCGGCACCCGCACCCCGAGCGCCACACGCACGCGGGCAGCGGGCACTGGTGACGCCGCGACCAGTGGGAGCCCGTCGGAAAGCGGGCGCCCCGAGCCCGAGGTCGACGGATGAACACCGGCCGGTACGGGGGCGGCCCGGTACGCGACTCCGGTAGGAGAGGCGTGGCCGCGCCGGCAGGGAACGGGGAAGACGCCGCACGCGGCCGGCCCGTGGTGACGAGCCCACGCCCGGGAGGAACGGCGGTGTCCGGCGAGCGCCACAGGGGCGCAGCGGTGCGGCGGCAACTCCATCCGACGAGATGGCGCCCCCGCATCGCAACGGCTCTCCGCCGGTGTTCGCACGAGGCGCAACACGTCCGCGGGCGGGGATGGGCACGGCGACGCCCGAAGGTGCCCTCAAGCACCCGGCCGTGTCGGCACCGTACGACTGTTGTCCAGGGATGTCCCGCCAGTGTCACGGGCGTCCAGCGGTAGCGTCATCGGGCGTCCGACCGTGTCCACGCGGTCTGACCGGCGCCCGGCGATGTTCACGCCGCGCAGCGGATGCCCAGAGGTTTCGGGACAGGCCCCCCGCGGGCATCCGGTGCCGTCCGTGTGGTGCCGTGGCGGCGGTGGCACGCTCCCGGTCCTCTTCGCGGTCCTGGCCTACCTGGCCGTCCGGTTCGGCCGGGTACCACAGACCGCGCCGGCTCTGCCCCCGGCCCCGTCCCGCCCCCCGCCGGTGGGGCACGGCGAGGACCGCAGGAACGCCCGCCTTCTCCCCCCGCTCACGCCGCCATTCGGTCGGCTTCTTCCAGCCGAGCCGTGACCCGCACGAGTTCCCTCCCGTTCACCTGAGTGGCGGAACGCCTGGACGGGTCCTGCCGCCGCACCCTCCCTGTCCCCCGGGGCGGCCCCTCGGCCGCCCAGCGCGTCCGAGGCGCACCGAGCGCAGAAGAAGCCACCGCATGCACCAGCAGCCGTCGCAGCCATCTCCGCCCTCCGCCGTCGGTCAAGATCAGGACCGGGGCAGGCACGGGTCGTTCCCCACACACGGCGGCGCCCCCGCCGCACCCGAGCCCATCGGGCGCCCACTGCGGCCGCCCACAACCCCCCTTGCCGACTCGCCGGACCGGCCGTCCCCCGTCCCGGACCGACCCCGCCGACCCGCCGCGACTCCACCCGCAGGTACAGCCCCGGGCAGCCGCTTCGTGCCCGGACTGCCGCCCACGCACGACGCGTTCATCTGCGTGGCCCTGCCCGGCCTCGCCATCTCCGGTGAGCCGGGACAGCTCGCCGGTCGGGGACTGGACGGGTTCTACCGAGGCGGCAGGCGCCTGCTCTCCCGGTGCCAGGTCCGTGTGGCGGGACGTGAACCGCTGCCGGTACAGGCCAGGATGACCGGTGCCGACTCTGCCCGCTTCGTGGGCACGTTGCGCGTCTCCCCGGTTGCGGGCCCCGACCCGGACGTCGTGGTCGAACGGGCACGCAATGCCGACGGAACCGAACGGATCACCTTCCGCAACGTTGGCCTGCGTCCACTGCGCCTGCCTGTCGAGGTCGCCCTCGGCACCGACCTGGCGGAACTCGGCGCCATCGCCTCCGGCGCGGCAGGACCCGAACTCACGGCCACCGTGCACGACTCGGGCCTGCGCTGGGCCACCGCAGACGCCGCCGCCTGCGTCACCGCCGACCCACCGCCCTCGGACGCCCTGGCGTCAGCCGGGCTGCTGCGCTGGGAAGCGGAACTGCCACCGGGCGAGACGGTGACCGTGGAGCTGAGGATCCGGCCGGCGGGCGCAGGCACGCTGCGCCCGGCGGGCCAGGCCGCGACCAGCCCCCTCGCCGCCGCGCAGGCGGCAGGCGACGACCCCCGGGTGGCCCCTCTGCTGCACACGGCGATCGCCGACCTCCACGCCCTGCTGTTGCGCGATCCCGCACACCCCTCCGACACCTACCTCGCGGCAGGTGCGCCCTGGCGCTGTGGAATGGCCCCGGCCGATGCACTCGCCGCCGCCCGCATGGCCCTGCCCCTGGGCACCCGGCTCGCCGCGGGCACACTGCGCAGCCTGGCCCGTACCCAGCTCACGGGGCCAGGCCCTGGAGCCGGCATGATCCCCGGCCCGCGACGCGACGCGGGCCCGCACCTCCCGCCGAGCTGCACGGGAACGGAAGCGACCCTGCTTTTCCCCGTCCTGCTCGCGGAGGCCCGCCGCTGGGGGCTCCCCGAGCAGGAGACGAGGGAACTGCTGCCCGCGGCGGAACACTGCCTGACCTGGCTGCGGACCGCCACCGGCGACGGAACCTACCTCGCCGACCCGTACCCGGCAGGCCCGGCCCGTTGCGAGACCCAGGCCCACGCGCACCGCGCAGCCCTGCTCGGTGCCGACCTCCTCGAAGCCTTCGGCAGACCGGGCGCCACGGAGTTACGGCAGTGGGCCCAGAACCTGCGAACGGCCTTCCGGGCCGATTTCTGGATCGAGGACCGCGGAGGCGGACGCCCGGCCGCGGCCCTGGCAGCCGACGGCCGGCCCGTTCCCCACCTGGCCGCCACCACGGTCCACCTCCTCGACACCGGCCTGCTCGGCGCCGGCCGGCCGGCGCCGGGCCTGCTGGACAAGGCGCGCACCGAACACCTCGCCCGGTTGCTCGGCACCCCCGCGATGGACACGGGCTGGGGACTTCGGGGACTCGGCACCAAGGAGGCGGGACACAACCCGTTCGGCCACCGGACGGGGGCCGTGCGGGTCCAGGAGAGCGCACTCGCCGTCGCGGGACTGGCTGTGGCCGGCTATGAGAAGGAAGCCGGCGGCCTGCTGAGAGGACTGCTCGGAGCGGCGGAACACTTCGGCCACCGGCTGCCCGAGATGTTCGCCGGCGAACAGCGCTCCGCCGGCAGCGCACCCCTCCCGCATCCCGCGGCCTGCCGGCCGGCGGCCACCGCCGCTGCCGCAGTGGTCCTCGTGCTCACCGCTCTCGCGGGTATCCGCCCCGACGTACCCGCCCGGACGGTCGCCCTGCGCCCCCTTCGAAGCGCGCCGCTCGGCGAGCTCAGCCTCGCGGGGCTGCGTGTCGCGGGCGCACCCTTCGCCGTACGGATCAGCCGACTGGGACTCGCCATGGTGGAGGAGGCCGCGGACGGACTCCGATTGGGATCGTGACTTCCCCGGGATCTGGTGCGACGCGGTCGGCCGACGATCCGGACCACCCTGTGAGCCGTACCGGAACCGTGCGGAACCACCATCGTCGTGGTTGACGAAGGGAGTGTTTATCGTCAGGAAGACGACTATGATCGCGGCATGCCCTACGACCCGTCAGCCTTTCCGCCTTTCGCTGTCACCGTGGACCTGGTCGTGCTGACCGTGCGCCGCCACGCCCTGTGCGCGCTGGCGGTACGCAGGGGTGAGCCTCCCTTCCAGGGGCGCTGGGCGCTGCCGGGGGGCTTCGTACGGGCCGATGAGGACCTGTCCCAGGCGGCGGCGCGCGAGCTGGCGGAAGAGACAGGGCTGTGCGCCCACGACCCCTCGGTCCCGGTGCAGGACAACGGCGCCCATCTCGAGCAGCTCGCCACCTACGGCGACCCCGAGCGGGACCCGCGTATGCGCGTGGTCAGCGTGGCGCATCTCGCGCTCGCGCCCGACCTGCCCGCACCGCGTGCCGGAGGTGACGCGAGCAACGCGCGCTGGGCACCGGTCGACGAACTGCTCCAGCAGGGGGGTCACGGCCGTGACGGCGAGTCCGTGGCACCACTCGCCTTCGACCACGCCCAGATCCTCGCCGACGGGGTGGAACGGGCCCGCTCCAAGATCGAGTACTCGTCACTGGCCACCGCGTTCTGCCCGCCCGAGTTCACCGTGGGGGAGCTGCGTCGGGTGTACGAGGCGGTGTGGGGCGTGGCTCTCGACCCGCGCAACTTCCACCGCAAGGTCACCGGCACCCCCGGCTTCCTCGTCCCCACGGGCGGTACGACCACCCGGCAGGGCGGCAGGCCCGCCCAGCTCTTCCGGGCCGGTGGCGCCACGCTGCTCAACCCGCCGATGCTGCGCCCCGAGGTGTGAGACGCGGGGCGGCGAGCCCGTCGGGTGACCGGCGCACCAGCCGTCGCACCGAGTCACGGCTGCATCGAACGGCGGACATCGGCGGGTTAAGGGCACACGGCAGCTTGCCGCAAAGCGTCTTATACCTAAAAAACGGACATCTCGCGCTATCTTGCTGTAGGTGATCCAGGCCTTCGGACTGACCAGCGACTCCCGCAAGGCGCACCCGCCCGCCCTTGACGACCTTTCCTTCGAGGCGCGCGCCGGGCACGTCACCGCGCTCCTCGGTGGCGCCGGTGCGGGCAAGACCACGGCGCTGAAACTGATGCTCGAACTCCAGCACGGGCGCGGCATCACCTACTTCAGAGGTCGCCCTCTGCACCGGATCGCACATCCGTCGCGGGAGGTCGGCGTGCTCCTCGGAGACGTACCGGGCCATCCGGCCCGCTCGGTACGCGGCCATCTGCGCATGCTGTGCGCGGCCGCCGGAGTCCCCGCACGGCGAGCGGACGAGGTCCTCGAAGTGGTCGGCCTCGTCAGCCTCCGGGAGGAACGCCTCGGCACGCTGTCCCGCGGCATGGACCGCAGACTCGGCCTGGCCTGCGCACTGCTGCCCGACCCCCACACGCTAGTCCTGGACGAACCCACCGACGGCCTCTCCGCCCGCGAGGCCGAGTGGCTGCACAGCATGCTGCGGGCCCACGCCGCCCAGGGCGGCACGGTGCTCTTCACCACGGCCGAACCGAAAGAGGCCGCGCGCACCGCCGACCGGGTCGTCACCCTCGACGACGGCAGACTCGTCGCCGACCAGGAGGCACGAGAGTTCGCCCGTACCCGGCTGCGCCCGCGCGTTGCCGTCCGCACCCCCCACGCCGCACGTCTCGCGGCTCTCCTCTCCAAGGAGGCCCGCACTGCCCGCCGCTCCTTCGAAGTCGTACGTGAGGGCGGCAACCGCCTCTCGGTGTACGGCAGTACGACCGCCGACGTCGGCGAGATCGCGTTCCGTCACGGCATCCTCGTTCACCAACTCGCTGACGAGGTAGGCGACATGGGGCCGGGTGCCGGTGCCGGGAGCGGCGACGGCATGCCGTCCGCCGAGTCCGGGCAGACCGAGCCGGACGCACCGTCGGAGGAGCGGGCCGACGCGAAGCAGGCCGCCTCGGACGCGTCCGAGGCCTCTCCGGAAGACCCGAGCCCGACCGTGGACGAGTCGCCTGTCGCGTCTGCGCACGCCGCGCAGCCGGACATCGCCGTGCCCGACGCCCCGGCCGTCGAGCCACGCTGTGCGGAGTCGGCGACGGAGCCGGACACCGCGGCGATCGACCCGGGAGCAGCCGAACCCCGTCGTGACCGGCCCACGTCGGTGCGACGCTCCCCGGTGCCGGCTCTGCCGTCGGGAAGCCGGGGCACGACACCCTCCGGCCACCTGTCGGGGCAGCGGGAGCACAGCGCGGACGACCCGTCGGCGCCGGAAGCGGAGCGGGCCGCAGCCCGTCTCTGCGCCCCCGACGAGGCGCCGATGCTGCCCGGTTCCCCGGCGTCGGAGCGGGCGCGGGCCGCCGTCGGCGGACCATCCGTGACCGGCGAAGCGTTCGACCATCGGCCCGTGCCGGACCGCACGGAGTCCCGCCCGGACGCAACGGACCCGAGCGTGTCACCGGCCGCCGCGTCCTCCTCGGCCGACGACGCGGCACATGGTGTCGGCGCACACCGGATGACGAGCGAGCCTCCGGCGGGGGGACCGGCGAGCTTCGCGCGCGAACCGCCGCCGGCCGGTCCGCCGATCCGACGGCCACGCCCGGCGCCGGCCCCGGCGGGGTCGATACGGCATCCGGACCGCAGCCCGGCACCACCAGCACACGCGCGGAGGGCGCCACCGGCACCCGCACCCGGCTCCCCGGGGCCAGGCAGCCGCAGGCCGGCCGCACGACCCGCCCCGACGCTGTGCGCACGCTCACCACCCTGCCCCCCCTCCCGCCCCCCATCTCCGTCCGCCCCGCCCCCAGCCCCCTGCGCCCCCTGCGCTACGAGGTCCGGCGCGCCGCCGGAATCGGCACCGGCTTCCTCACCTGCGGCATTGCGCTGCTGGTGTCCGCACTCACCGCCGTACTCCTGGCGCGCCTCGGCCACACCCCCGCAGGCGAGGCTGTTCGCCGCATGGCCGCGGCAACTGCCGCTGCCACCCGCGGCGCTCGCGGCCGGACTGCTCGGCGCGCTGGCCTTCGGGGACGAGTTCCGCCACCCCGCCCTGGCGGCGGACCGCGGCACCGTGCCCCGCCGGCTGGGCCTGCTGACCGCGAAACTGCTCGTGTCCGGAGCGACCGCGGCGCTGCTCGCCCTCCTCACCGTGGGCTGTGACGCCGAAGTGCTCTACGTCGTCTACGGACGGGAGCTGACACAAGTTCCCACGGACTGGCTTTCGCTCACCGTGAGTTGGTTCGGGCTGGTCACCGGGTGCGCCTGGGCCGGTGTGCTCGCGGCGGGTGTGTTCCGGTCGGCGTCGGCCGGCCTGGCCGCCGTACTCTCCGTACCTGTCCTGGTCGTCCCCGTCGTGCACGAGGTGATGCGGGACCCCGCCGTCAGGATGGCGGCGGGCTTCCCGGTGCGGATGCGGCAGGTCCTCCTGCTGCAGTGGCCCTTCGGAGGGGAGCGGTATCTGCTCGCCGCCGCGCGCGTCGTCGCCCAACCCGTCGGCGGCGCACTCACGTTGTCCCTCACGACTCTGCTGTGCACGTACCTGTTCACGACCCTGCGGACCAGGTTCCGGTGACGGCCGCTCGTACACTCCTGGCCCCACTGTGCCCACAACTCCCCGCAGAAAGCTCATTTCTTTCCGATAAGGCGTCAATTGCGACGGGGTGAGCGATCACCCTTTCGTGTGCTTTTCACCAAAGACCTCAAGGGAGTTGAGGAGAGCGCCGACAAAAGATCCGTGAGTACCCTTGCGCACACCATGATGACCGCCGCCCGCTCCGCAGACTCTGGTCTGGCCGGCCCGGGCGGATTCGACCGCTACCCCTACTCCGAGGCGCCGATGGCCGACCGCGTCGGCATGCCCACCTGGGACGGCGGGGATCCCGAGCTGGGCCGCGTCGGCCGACGGGCCGGGGGCAGCCGCGGACGCGGACTGCACGGCCAACTGGTCCAGCAGCTCGGCCAGATGATCGTCTCCGGCGACCTGGGCGCGGACCGACCGCTGGTGCCCGAGGAGATCGGCCAGCGGTTCGAGGTCTCCCGTACCGTCGTCCGCGAGTCCCTCCGCGTCCTCGAGGCCAAGGGCCTGGTCAGCGCCCGCCCGAACGTCGGCACGCGCGTGCGTCCCGTCAGCGACTGGAACCTCCTCGACCCGGACATCATCGAGTGGCGGGCGTTCGGGCCCCAGCGCGACGACCAGCGCCGGGAGCTGAGCGAGCTGCGCTGGACGATCGAGCCGCTCGCCGCCCGCCTCGCCGCCGGGCACGGCCGCGAGGAGGTGCAGCAGCGCCTGTGCGACATGGTCGAGATCATGAGCCACGCCATGGCTCAGGGTGACGCGCTCACCTACTCGCGCGCCGACACCGAGTTCCACGCGATGCTCATCCAGATCGCCGGCAACCGCATGCTGGAGCACCTCTCCGGCATCGTCTCGGCGGCCCTCCAGGTGTCCGGCGGACCGGTCACCGGGTGTGACCGGCCGAACGAGGCGTCCCTCGCGCAGCACGCGCGGATCGTCGATGCGCTCGGCGCCGGGGACAGTACGGCGGCGGAGGCGGCCATGCGCCAGTTGCTCACGATCCACCCGGAGGTGGAGCGCGTGGTTCCGGCCCCGCGCGAGCACTGACCCCGCGACGAACGCGGTGCGGTCGCCGGTGTGCGGCGTCCCTGTGGTGCTCGCGATGGCACCAGGCCCGGGTGCCGGCCGTTGCCGGACCCTGCCGGACCTTCTGGAGTCCGGCGGGGTCCGAGAGCGTGGCGGGGCCCGGAGCTACGACGGGCCGCCACGGCCGCGAGTGCGGCCCGGCGGAACTTCACTAACTATCACTTATTTCAATATTTGATCGCTTTTGACTGCTTACGGGGTGTGACTCGGGCCACGCAGATTGGGCGTAACGCTCGCGGAGACAGCGCGATGACCTAAGAGGTGACAGCCGCGGAGGGAATACAGGCGCCGTAGACAGGCGCTGTGCATCCTCCCGGCCCCCGCCCGCGCCGTCGGCCGATCCCCAGGCCGGTGGTCGGCTCCTGTCCGTAGTGGACGGCGCCGGAAGCCGTTTTCCAACGTTCCGAGAGGTTGTTCGTGTCGGCCAGCACATCCCGTACGCTCCCGCCGGAGATCGCCGAGTCCGTCTCTGTCATGGCGCTCATTGAGCGGGGAAAGGCTGAGGGGCAGATCGCCGGCGACGATGTGCGTCGGGCCTTCGAAGCTGACCAGATTCCGGCCACTCAGTGGAAGAACGTACTGCGCAGCCTCAACCAGATCCTTGAGGAAGAGGGTGTGACGCTGATGGTCAGTGCCGCAGAGCCCAAGCGCACCCGCAAGAGCGTCGCAGCGAAGAGTCCGGCCAAGCGCACCGCCACCAAGACGGTCGCGGCGAAGCCGGTGACCACGAGGAAGGCCACCGCCACCGCGGCGGCCCCCGCGGCGCCCGCCGCTCCGGCAGAGGCCGATTCCCCCGAGGAAGCCGCACCCGCCAAGAAGGCCGCGGCCGCCAAGAAGGTGACCGCGAAGAAGACGGTCGCCAAGAAGGCCGTCGCGAAGAAGACGGCCGCCAAGAAGACCACGGCCAAGAAGGACGACGTCGAGATCCTCGAGGAGGAGGTCCTCGAGGACACCAAGGTCGCCGACGAGCCCGAGGGCACCGAGAGCGCCGGCTTCGTCCTGTCCGACGAGGACGAGGACGACGCGCCCGCGCAGCAGGTCGCCGCGGCCGGCGCCACGGCCGACCCCGTCAAGGACTACCTGAAGCAGATCGGCAAGGTCCCCCTGCTCAACGCCGAGCAGGAGGTCGAGCTGGCCAAGCGCATCGAGGCGGGTCTGTTCGCCGAGGACAAGCTGGCCAACGCCGACAAGCTCGCCCCGAAGCTCAAGCGCGAGCTGGAGATCATCGCCGAGGACGGCCGCCGCGCCAAGAATCACCTCCTGGAGGCCAACCTCCGTCTGGTGGTCTCCCTGGCCAAGCGCTACACCGGCCGCGGCATGCTCTTCCTGGACCTCATCCAGGAGGGCAACCTCGGTCTGATCCGCGCGGTCGAGAAGTTCGACTACACCAAGGGCTACAAGTTCTCCACCTACGCCACTTGGTGGATCCGTCAGGCGATCACCCGCGCCATGGCCGACCAGGCCCGCACCATCCGTATCCCGGTGCACATGGTCGAGGTCATCAACAAGCTCGCGCGCGTGCAGCGCCAGATGCTCCAGGACCTGGGCCGCGAGCCCACTCCGGAGGAGCTGGCCAAGGAACTCGACATGACCCCGGAGAAGGTCATCGAGGTCCAGAAGTACGGCCGCGAGCCCATCTCGCTGCACACCCCCCTCGGCGAGGACGGCGACAGCGAGTTCGGTGACCTCATCGAGGACTCCGAGGCCGTCGTCCCGGCCGACGCGGTCAGCTTCACGCTCCTCCAGGAGCAGCTGCACTCCGTCCTGGACACGCTGTCCGAGCGCGAGGCCGGCGTCGTCTCCATGCGCTTCGGTCTCACCGACGGTCAGCCCAAGACCCTCGACGAGATCGGCAAGGTCTACGGCGTGACGCGTGAACGCATCCGCCAGATCGAGTCCAAGACCATGTCCAAGCTGCGACACCCGTCCCGTTCCCAGGTGCTGCGCGACTACCTCGACTAGGTCGCGGTCGTACGACGGCGAAGGCCCGGCCTCCTCGCGGAGGGCGGGCCTTCGTGCTGCGCGCGGTGGGCCGGTGGCTGACTCTGGGTGTCCCAGCAGCATCCCAGAGTGAGGAGTCTCATGCGCAGTTCCCACGCCCGGGCACTGATCCGGCCGCTCGCCCTGGCGGCCGCCATGACCGGTATACCCCTGGTGACTGCCGTCCCTGCCGTGGCCGGCGGCGTGGTGGTCGGGGGCTTCCCGATAGATGTCTCCCAGGCCCCGTGGACGGTGGCGCTGGCCAGTCGTGACCGGTTCGGAGGTACGCGGGCGGGCCAGTTCTGCGGTGGCGTGGCCATAGCCCGCAGCCTCGTGCTCACCGCGGCCCACTGCCTGACCGAGGATGCCCTCGGGGCGCCACCGAGCCGGGTGCGTGATCTTCGCATCATCGCGGGCCGCACGGACCTGCTGTCGGGCGAGGGCCGGGAGATCGCCGTACGAGACGTCCGGATCGATCCCTCGTACGAGGCCACGACGAACTCAGGTGACTTCGCGTTCGTCACCCTCGCCGGGGAACTGCCCCAGAGCGCGGTCGTCGCCATGGCACCTGCGGACGACCCCGCCTACACACCGGGCACCGAGGCTTTCGTGTCCGGCTGGGGCGACACGACCGGCGGGGGAGACTACGCGCGCCGGCTGCGCGCCGCACGCGTGCACGTACTGCCCGACGACTCGTGCGCCCGGGCCTATCCCGGTGGACCGGAGGGCACCTACCGGGCGGCCACCATGCTGTGTGCCGGCGAGGTCGCCGGGGGGCCGGACGGCTGCCAGGGGGACAGTGGTGGGCCTCTGGTGGCCGGAGGGCGGTTGATCGGCCTCGTGTCATGGGGAAGCGGCTGTGGGCGGCCGGGGAGGCCCGGTGTCTACGCGCGGGTCTCGGAGGTCGCGCAAGCGCTGCAATCGACCCCAGGGGCCACGGAAGGGCCTTAGCGGCGCTCGTGAGCGCCTGCGGGAGAGCATGAGGACGGGCGGCCGCTCCGGGGGGAGGAGCAGCCGCCCGTTCACCGGCCTGTGCCGGGGCTGGCTCGTCGTGTGTGCGAGATTCAGCGCTCTTCTTCGGAAGAGGTGTCCGGAACGGACGTCAGCCGCTCCGTCTCGTCCTGTATCTCAGCGGCGATCTTCTTGAGTTCCGGCTCGAACTTGCGACCGTGGTGGGCGCAGAAGAGCAGTTCTCCGCCGCTCAGCAGGACGACGCGCAGGTATGCCTGGGCGCCGCAGCGGTCGCAGCGATCGGCGGCCGTCAGCGGGCTCGCGGGGGTCAGAACAGTAGTCACGTCGCCTCTTCTCTAGCTCGACGAGCTGTCGTACCAGGGTCAACATCCAACCAGCCCGAAAACGTTCCCGCTCGTGGCTTTTCCTCGAAAAAACTTTCCGGGGGCGGCTGACTGCTGCCGGTTGGCGGCGAATGTGCCGTAGTGCGTCTCTGGGTGCGTACGGGTTCGCGCTGTCTTGCGGTCTCGGTCCTCCCGGCCGGGTTGCCGGTTGTTCATGAGGACGTGCCCGGAGCCTAAATGGTTCATGCCTCCAAGGGAACGTGATGTGTACTTCACTCAATCGAGGGATCGAACACTCATACGAGTCTGGTCTAGTCTGAGATCCCGACGAGGGTGGCGTTACACCGGCTCTACCAGGCCTCGGTACCCTCTGAGCGGCGACCGAAGCCGCCCCCTTACCCAAAAGGGGGTCACCTGAAATTCAGCGAGGAGCGAACCGCGTGACCGCCGATACGTCCGTGCCGTCCACAGCGCTGCTGGCAGCAGCAGACCGGGACGGTTCCAACTACACCGCGCGGCACCTGCTCGTCCTCGAGGGCCTGGAAGCCGTGCGCAAACGCCCGGGCATGTACATCGGCTCGACCGACAGCCGTGGTCTGATGCACTGCCTCTGGGAGATCATCGACAACTCCGTGGACGAGGCCCTCGGTGGTTACTGCGACCACATCGAGGTGATCCTCCACGACGACGGCTCGGTGGAGGTGCGTGACAACGGCCGCGGTATCCCCGTGGACCTGGAGCCGAAGACGGGCCTGTCCGGTGTCGAGGTCGTCATGACCAAGCTTCACGCGGGCGGCAAGTTCGGCGGCGGCTCCTACGCCGCCTCCGGCGGCTTGCACGGCGTCGGCGCCTCCGTGGTCAACGCGCTCTCCGCCCGTCTCGACGTCGAGGTCGACCGCGGCGGCCACACCCACGCCATCAGCTTCCGGCGTGGCGTGCCCGGCGCCTTCGTCTCCGCCGGCGCGGACGCGAAGTTCGAGGCCAGGAGCGGCCTGCGCAAGACCAAGAAGATCCCCAAGGCCCGTAACGGCACGCGCGTGCGTTACTGGGCCGACCGGCAGATCTTCCTCAAGGACGCCAAGCTCTCCCTGGAGAACCTCCACCAGCGCGCCCGGCAGACCGCGTTCCTGGTCCCCGGCCTGACCATCGTCGTCCGCGACGAGTTCGGCCTGGGCGACGGCGGCAGCAAGGGCGAGGAGTCCTTCCGCTTCGACGGCGGCATCAGCGAGTTCTGCGAGTACCTGGCGAGCGACAAGCCGGTCTGCGACATCCTCCGCTTCTCGGGCCAGGGCAGCTTCAAGGAGACCGTCCCGGTCCTGGACGAGCACGGCCAGATGACGCCCACCGAGGTCACGCGCGAGCTGGGCGTGGACGTGGCGCTGCGCTGGGGCACGGGCTACGACACCACCCTGCGCTCCTTCGTCAACATCATCGCCACCCCCAAGGGCGGCACCCACGTGGCCGGTTTCGAACAGGCCATCGCCAAGACGATGAACGAGATGCTGCGCGCCAAGAAGCTGCTGCGCGTTGCCGAGGACGACATCGTCAAGGACGACGCGCTGGAGGGCCTGACCGCGGTCGTCACTGTGCGTCTGGCCGAGCCGCAGTTCGAGGGCCAGACCAAGGAGGTGCTCGGCACCTCGGCGGCCCGCCGCATCGTCTTCAACGTGATCTCCAAGGAACTGAAGGCGTTCCTGACCTCCACCAAGCGGGACGCCGCCGCGCAGGCCCGGGTGGTGATGGAGAAGGTCGTCGCCGCCGCCCGCACCCGTGTCGCGGCCCGCCAGCACAAGGACGCCCAGCGCCGGAAGACCGCCCTGGAATCGTCGTCCCTGCCGGCCAAGCTCGCCGACTGCCGCAGCGACGACGTCGACCGCAGCGAGCTGTTCATCGTCGAGGGCGACTCCGCGCTCGGCACGGCCAAGCTGGCACGGAACTCCGAGTTCCAGGCGCTGCTGCCCATCCGCGGCAAGATCCTCAACGTGCAGCGCTCGTCCGTGACCGACATGCTCAAGAACGCCGAGTGCGGCGCGATCATCCAGGTCATAGGAGCGGGCTCGGGCCGCACGTTCGACATCGACCAGGCCCGCTACGGCAAGATCATCATGATGACCGACGCCGACGTGGACGGTTCCCACATCCGGTGCCTGCTGCTCACGCTGTTCCAGCGCTACATGCGGCCCATGGTCGAGGCGGGCCGGGTCTTCGCCGCGGTGCCGCCGCTGCACCGCATCGAGCTGATCCAGCCGAAGAAGGGGCAGGACAAGTACGTCTACACGTACTCCGACCGCGAGCTGCGGGACACGCTCATGGAGTTCCAGAGCAAGGGGATCAGGTACAAGGACACCATCCAGCGCTACAAGGGTCTGGGCGAGATGGACGCCGACCAGCTGGCCGAGACCACGATGGACCCGCGCCATCGCACCCTGCGCCGCATCAACCTGGCCGACCTGGACGCCGCCGAACAGGTCTTCGACCTGCTGATGGGCAACGACGTGGCGCCCCGCAAGGAGTTCATCTCCAGCTCGGCGGCGACGCTCGACCGGTCCCGCATCGACGCGTGACCGCTGCGCCGGGCTCGGTCCGGCGGGGTGCCCCGGGCCAGGGGGGCTGTGCGTGTAGGCGGTGGGTGCGCCGGGGAAGGCGGTACGGGGTCGGCGGTGCAGGGGCGGTGGCGACGGAAGGCGGACGCCACCGCCCTGCACCGGTGTCCGACCGCTGCCTCCCGGGCGGACGACCCGGGGGACGGCTCAGATGAAGGGCACGCGCGGACGGCGCGGAGGAACGGCTCGGAGGAGTGACCCTCGCCGGTCGGCCGGTCGGCCGGGCGTGATGTCTCACGATCACCTGCGGCGCGTTTCCGCTGATCAATGGCAGTCCAGCTCCGCTGGCGGGTCGGCGGCCCGTCTCGCACGGCTCCGTCTCACCTGGCCACCCTCGCCGGTCGGCCGGTCGGCCGACCGGCGAGAGGGGCCATTCCAGTCCGACAGCTCGCCCGGTGGTGCCGTGGCGCACCCATCCCGTCATCCCGGACCGCCTTGGGTCACTCGGGGCACCCCGAACCCCGGACCGCCTCGGGTCCCTCCGGTCACCCGGAGCCGTCGCTCCAGCCGACCCGGACGGTTTCTCCACCCAGGGGTGGAGACGGGCCGTTCCGAGGTTCCACCCGTGATCCACCCTGGCTCCGATCCCGTGACCTGCTCCTTTCCGTAACTTCGAAGGCGTCGGCAGCACTCGCTTCCGGCACCACCTTCTCGGTCAGGGGGGCACCGATGTCCGGGCTCGTCAATGCGCTGGTGATCGTGGCCGTTGTCGGCATGGTGATCGCGCGGCAGTTCCGGCGACACGGACCGGCGCTGGTGGCTGCTGCCCGTGGTTCTGGCCGTCGTCGCCCTGGGCGAGCCCGGAATCCTCGACGCCCATCACCGCGCGGAGTCCGCTGGCCTGCTCGCGGTAGACCTGTTCATCGGGCTGGCCACCGGCGCGGGCTGGGGCTGGACCACCCGCATCTGGACAGCCCCCGACGGGGCGGTCTGGACCAGAAGCACGAAGGCGAGCGTCGCCGTGTGGGGCGTCGGCATAGCTCTGCGCGCCGGGCTCTTCGCCCTCGGCGCCACGCTCGGCCTGCACCAGGACAGCTCCGCCCTGATGCTCGGCCTCGCCGGCACCCTGCTGGTCCGCGGCGGGGTCCTCGCCTGGCGGACCCAGTCGCTCGGTGCCGTCGGCCGTCCCGCCCGGGCGTACGGTGACGACGAGCGTTCGGCGTGGAAGGAGCGGGTGTGACGGACAACGCCTGGACACGCTGGCCGTCGCGCGAAGCGCTCGGCCGAGCGGGCACCACCATGCCCGGTCGCCTGCTCGCCTGGGCTGTCAGGCTGCTCGTCCTCGCCATGCTCCTGTGGGCTGCCTTCAGTCAGAAGCACGTCGGCGTCTGGGGATCACTCGCGGCAGCGGGGGCGATCTTCCTCGCCGCTCCCGTCTCCTGGGCCTTCCTCACGACCACCTACGAGCACCGGTTGGTGCGGTCCCTCGCGCTCATGGCCGTGCTCCTGTGCATCGCGGTCGCCGCCGAGGCCACCGGGTTCACAGGACCCGCCCTCGTGATCTGTTGCGGCTGCGGGGTCGCCGCGCTGGAGCGGCTGCCGTTCGGGGCCGCCGTTCCCGTGACCTCGGTGGCACTGGCCTCGTACTCCGCGTTCACCAACGACGTCTGGCTGACCACGGCCGCCACCGTGGCGGGCATGGCCCTGGCCGGATACGTCCTGCGGCTGGACGCCGAAGCGCGAGGCCATGCGCAGCGGCTGCTCGCTCAGGAGCGGGCCGCACGCGCGGCCGAGGCCGAGTCCGCCGCACTGGCCGAGCGGGCCCGCATCGCACGGGAGATCCACGACGTGCTGGCCCACAGCCTCTCGGCGCAGCTGGTGCATCTGGAGGCGGCCCGGCTGCTGATCGAGAACGGCGCGGACCGCGAGCGGATCCTGGAGCGGGTGGTGGCCGCCCGGGGAATGGCGCGCGACGGCCTCTCCGAGACGCGGCAGGCGCTGTCCGCGCTGCGGGGCGAGCTGACCCCGCTGGAGGACTTCCTCACCGAACTCGTCGGTGCGGCCGACGGCGCCGAGGTCACCGTCACGGGTGAGCGCAGACCACTGACGGCCGAGGCGTCCCAGGCGGTACGGCGGGTCGCTCAGGAGGCGCTGACGAACGTCCGCAAGCACGCCCGCGGCGCCAAGGTCCGGGTACGGCTCGACTACAGGGAGCAGGAGGTGGCGCTCCACGTGCGGGACTCGGGCGGACAGCCGGGCGAACTCGGCGCAGCCGGAGGTGGGTACGGTCTGCTGGGCATGCGCGAGCGTGCCGAGCTGATGGGCGGTTCGCTGGACGCGGGACCGGACGAGGAGGGGTTCATGGTGACGCTGAAGGTGCCCGTATGACGGAGACGGAGGGGCGGAAGAAGCCGGCACGGGTGGTGGTCGCCGACGACCAGACCGTGGTCCGGGAGGGCATCGTGATGCTGCTCGGGCTGCTGCCCGGTGTGGAGGTCATCGGCGCGGCTGGGGACGGCGAGGAGGCGGTGCGGCTGGTCGGGGAACTCTCCCCGGACGTCGTCCTGATGGATCTCAGGATGCCCCGATGCGACGGAGTGGAGGCCACCCGGCGGATCCGGGCGCAGTACCCCGGCACCCAGGTCGTGGTGCTCACCACCTACGCGGACGACGAGTCCCTCTTCCCCGCCCTCTCGGCCGGTGCCCGCGGGTACCTGACCAAGGACGCAGGCGGGGACGAGATCGTCCGTGCCGTGCAGAGCGTGCTGTCGGGGGACGCGGGACTGTCGCCGAGTGTCCAGCGCCGGCTGCTGGAACGGCTCTCGCAGCCGGAGCCCGCGCCGGCGCCCGCGCCCGCCGGGGCACCCGATGGGCTGACCACACGTGAGTGCGAGGTCCTGGTGCTGATCGCCGAAGGCCTCAGCAACCAGGAGATCGCCCGACGGCTGCATGTGTCGACCGCGACCGTGAAGACCCACATCAACAACCTCTTCGCCAAGACGGGCCTCAAAGACCGGGCGCAGGCGGTGCGGTACGCCTATAGCAAAGGACTCGTGCGGCCATCTATCGGATGAATCACCTGATGGGGTGAAGAGTCCGGAGAAGAAGAGTCGCGGATGCTCCCGGTCTGTCCATGCTTGGGCATGCAGTCAAGTAAAGGTCGCTCCTGCGGAGTCGGGGACGGTCCCGACAGTTCGGCCGGGAACCAGCAAGACCATGGCGCGCCCGCCCGTGAGGGGACGTATGCAGACCCCTGGTACGACGCGCCGGCCTCGGGCTGGGGTGAACTGGACGGCACCGGCAGGCCGGCGCCGTCCGTGCCGCCCGCTCGCCGGGAGCCGGACGCGGCGGCGGTACGTGCCCGGGACGTGTACGTCGAGGTCCAGCGCAGCGCGGCGTTCCAGGAGGTGCGCGGCAGGTACCGCCGCTTCGTGGTGCCGGGGGCCAGCGCCTTCCTCGCCTGGTACGTGGCGTACGTGATCGCCGCGACGACCGCGCCCCGGCTCATGGCCCGACCCGTGGTGGGGGCCGTGAACGTGGGCATGCTGGCGGGGCTCGGACAGTTCCTCACCACTTTTCTGCTGACCTGGGCCTATGCCCGGCACGCGCGGCTGCGCCGGGACCGGGCCGCGCTGGAACTGCGCTGGGACACCCAGGAGCTGACCCGCGGAGTGCGGAGGGGTGCCTTGTGACCGGTGACCATCAGACTTTGGCCCTGCTGCTGTTCAGCGGCTTCGTGGCCGTCACCCTCGGGATCACGACCTGGGTGAGCCGCAAGCGGCACGGTTCGGCGGAGGAGTTCTACGTCGGCCGGGCGGTTGTTCTCCCCGATGGAGAACGGGTTCGCCATCGCGGGCGACTACATGTCGGCGGCCTCCTTCCTCGGGATCAGCGGGCTCATCGCGCTGTACGGGTACGACGGGCTGCTGTACGGGGTCGGGTTCCTCGTGGCGTGGCTGGTCGTGCTGTTCCTGGTGGCCGAACTCGTGCGTAACTGCGGACGGTTCACCCTGGCCGACGTGGTGGCCGCGCGGATGAACGAGCGGCCGGTGCGGATCGCCGCGGGAACTTCCTCGGTCACGGTGTCCGTTCTCTACCTGGTGGCACAGATGGTGGGCGCCGGCAGCCTGGTGGCGCTGCTGCTGGGGCGGACCAGCGGCGCCGCCCAGGCCTGGACGGTCATCGGTGTCGGCGCGCTCATGGTGATCTACGTGTCGCTGGGAGGGATGCGGGCCACCACCTGGATCCAGATCGTGAAGGCGGTCCTGCTGCTCGGCGGGACGGTCACGCTGACCGTGCTCGTTCTCGTGCGGTTCCACGGCGACGTCGACCAGTTGCTGCTCACGGCGGCGGAGCGCAGCGGGCACGGGAAGGCGTTCCTGGCGCCGGGCCTGAAGTACGGCGGGGACTGGACCGCCCGTCTCGACTTCATCAGCCTGGGAATCGCGCTGGTGCTGGGCACGGCGGGCCTGCCGCACATCCTGTCCCGCTTCTACACCGTGCCGACGGCGCGGGCGGCCCGCCGCTCCGTCGTATGGTCCATCGGCCTGATCGGAAGTTTCTACCTGATGACGATCGTCCTCGGGTTCGGAGCGGCGGCGGTGGTGGGGCCGCAGGCCGTGCTCGGTTCGAACGCGGCGGGAAACACGGCGGTGCCCCTCCTCGCACTCGACCTGGGCGGTGGAGCCGGCTCCACCGGCGGTACGGTGCTGCTCGCGATCGTCGCCGCCGTCGCCTTCGCCACCATCCTCGCGGTGGTCGCCGGCATCACGCTCGCCTCCTCGGCCTCGGTCGCCCACGACCTCTACGCCTCGCTGCGCCGACCGCACCGCAGTGCCCCGCGCAGCGAGGTGACGGTCGCCCGGTGGGCGGCGGTCGGTGTCGGTGTCGTGGCGATCGCACTCGGTCTGCTGGCCCGCGATCTCAACGTCGCCTTCCTGGTGGGTCTCGCCTTCGCGGTGGCCGCGTCGGCGAACCTGCCGGCCCTGCTCTACTCGTTGTTCTGGCGGGGCTTCACCACGCGCGGCGCGGTGTGGGCGGTGTACGGCGGGCTGTTCCCGGCGATCGGGCTCGTGCTGCTCTCCCCGGTGGTGTCCGGCAGTCCGGGTTCCCTGTTCCCGGACGTCGACTTCCAGTACTTCCCGCTGGAGAACCCGGGCATCGTCTCCATCCCGCTCGGCTTCCTCGCCGGCTGGCTGGGCACGGTCACCTCGGACGAGGTCGCGGACGAGGCCAAGTACGCGGAGACGGAGGTGCGCTCGCTGACCGGGGCCGGGGCCGTCTGACCGGGCCGCGCCCGGCGCTACGGCGCCACCCAGGCGTACCGGTGTTCCGGGCGGCCTGCATCGCCGTACCTGAGGGTCAGGCGGGCCCGCCCGGTGCGCTCCAGGAGCTTCAGGTACCGCTGGGCGGTCTGCCGGCTCACCCCCGTCCGCTCGGCGATCTCCTGGGCGGACAGCGGTCCCTCGGCGTTGATCAGTGCCTGGCGCACCAGCTCGGCCGTGGTGGGGGAGTGGCCCTTGGGCAGCCGGGGCTCCGACGGGGTGGACAGGGCACCGAAGATGCGGTCCACCTGCGCCTGTTCGGCCTCGCCGCCGCCGTCCAGGGTCCGCCGCAGCTCGGCGTACGCATCCAGCTTGGCCCGCAGCCCCGCGAAGGCGAACGGTTTCACCAGGTACTGGAGCGCACCGTGCCGCATGGCCGCCTGGACGGTCGACACGTCACGCGCCGCGGTCACCATGATCACGTCCGTCTGGTGGCCGCGCCGGCGCATCTCCTGGACGACCGCAAGCCCCGTCCCGTCGGGCAGATAGTGATCCAGCAGGACGAGGTCCAGCCGCGGCAGGGTCTCCACCTGGCGCAGTGCCTCGGCCGCGCTGTGTGCCTCGCCGGCCACATGGAAACCGGGTACCTTCTGCACGTAGGCGGCGTTCACGCGGGCGACGCGGATGTCGTCGTCCACGACCAGGACCTCGATCATCGCGCCTCCTCCTCGGTCTCGGCGGTGACGGCGACGGCGGCCGTCCCGGGGGTTTCCTCGCGCACCGTAGGCTCGCGTTCCGGCTCGGTCAGTGCCTCGGGCAGCACCACGGTGAACTCCGCGCCGCCACCGGCCGCGGTGCACACGGTCGCGCTGCCGCCCTGCCGTTCGGCGAGCCGGCGCACCAGGGAGAGCCCGATGCCCCGCTTGCCGTGCGCGGGCGGCTTCTTGGTGGACCACCCTTCGGTGAAGACCAGCTCCCGCCGGTCCGCCGGGATTCCGGGGCCGGTGTCGCACACCCGGAGGACCACCGTGCGGCCCTCCGTGCGCAACTCGGCCTCCACGCGCGCGTGGAGGGTGCCCGCGACCGCGTCCACGGCGTTGTCCACGAGGTTGCCCACGATCGTCACCAGCCCCCGCGGATCGATCAGCCGATCCGGGAGCCGGGTGCGCTCCGACACCCACAGGGCGACCCCGCGCTCGGCCGCCACAGTCGCCTTGCCGACCAGCAGCGCGGCCAGCAGCGGGTCCTGGACCCTCTCGGCGACCTGCTCGGCGGTGGCCCGGTGGTCGCCGACCACTTCACCGACGAACTCCACGGCGTCGTCGTACATCTCCAGTTCCAGCAGTCCGAGCAAGGTGTGCATGCGGTTGGCGTGCTCGTGGTCCTGGGCGCGCAGGGCGTCGATCAGCCCGCGGGTGGAGTCCAGTTCGCGCCCTAGCTGTTCCAGTTCCGTGCGGTCGCGCAGGGTGGCGACGGCGCCCCCGTCCTCGATGGGCATCCGGTTGGCGACCAGGACCCGCTGGCCGCGCACGGTGAGCAGGTCGGTGCCGGTCACCCGGCCGGCGAGCACGTCCGTCGTGCGGCCGGCGCCGAGTGCCTCGTCCGGGGCCCGTCCGACCGCCTCGTCGCCGATGCCCAGCAGCCGCCGCGCCTCGTCGTTCAGCAGCCGGATCCGGCCGCCGCGGTCGAGCGCGACGACGCCCTCCCGGATGCCGTGCAGCATCGCCTCGCGCTCCGCGAGCAGCGCCGAGATGTCGGAGAACGCCAGGTCCCGGGTCTGCCGCTGGACCCGGCGCGAGATCAGCCAGGCGGCCAGGGCACCCACCGCGAGCGCACCGCCGGCGTACGCGAACAACCCCGGGATCGCACTGATCAGCCGTGCCCGGACGCTGTCGTAGGCGATGCCGACCGAGACCGCGCCGACGACGCGGTGGCCGGTGTCGTACAGCGGGACCTTGCCACGGGCCGAGCGGCCGAGGGTGCCCTTGTCGATCTCCATGACCTTCCTGCCGGCCAGGGCGTCGGTGGGATCGGTGGAGACGCGCCGGCCGATCTCCGAGGCCGTGGGGTGTGACCAGCGCACCCAGTCCCGGTTCAGCACCACGATGTACTCGGCGCGGGTGGCTCGCCGTATGCGCTCGGCCTCCTTCTGCACGGGCCCGGACCTGTTCGGCGGGGTGCTGAGAACGCCCTCGGCGATCTGCGGATCCTGGGCGGTGGTCTCGGCGATGGCCAGCGCGCGGCGCATCGCCTCCTGGTCAAGCTGCTTGCTCAGCGGAGCCAGGAACAGTCCCGTCGCCAGTACGGCGACTCCCGCGGCGATCGCCACCTGCATGAGCAGCACCTGCGAGAACACGCGCCGGGGCATGCCGAGGCGCAGGCGACGGGCGGGGGGAGTGGGGCTCATGTCCACGACGGTACGTGGGACGGCCGTGAACGCCCCAGCGGGTGTGGTGTGGATCTTTTGATCAATCTTGACGTGTCGATCAATGCTTGACGGAACCAGCCAGCCGGCCCCTGCCGTCGATCGCGGGCACCCGCCTAGCTGGCCAGTGCCGTCCGGCTCAGTGCGCGCATGTCGGTCACCTCCATCCGCGCGGGCGCGCCGAGCACCGCCGCGCCGCAGCTCTCCGGCCGGGGCGGCAGCGACGTGCCCTGCGCCACGGTGACCCGCCACCGGCGGCCGTCGGCGTGGAGGACGGTGACCTCCCAGCGCGGGGCCGCGCCGTCGGTCCGTACGACGCTGAGCACACCCGCCCGGTACTCGCCCGCGGCCGACCGGACGGCCAGCTCGGCCGCCTGGCCGGGCCGGTCCCACGCGGAGCACCCGCGGCATCCCTCGACGACCACACGCCCCTCCCGCACGCCGTGCAGGGCTTCCTTGACGGTGTGCGCCCCGGCGCGGCCGTAGGCGTAGCCGTAGGGCAGGACGAGCACCGTCGGCGCGAAACGATGTCCGCCCAGATGGGTGACCTCCCACACCCCGCGCACCCCCGAGTCGGCCAGCTCGGCGGCGAGGGAGCGGCCCAGAAGGGCGCAGCAGCGGTCACGTTTGCCGTTGGTGCACACGAGCGCGAGCGGGTCGCCGCGGTGCGGCCGCCCGCCGAGCACGGCGCCGAGGGAACGGTGCTCGCCCGCTCCCAGGGCGGCGAAGTCGAGATCGAGGAGCCGCTGAGGATCGCGGGTGGTGGCGCCGTGCAACCACACGCGTCCCGGAACGGTGTGGGCCGCGTACACCTGGCGGACCGGGGACGCGCCGTGGTCGGCATGGGGCCCGGGCCGCCGGATCAGGGCGACGCGTACGCCGGTCCCGTCGGCGGCGGCTTCCAGGGCCCGGCCCAGCGCGGGGTCCAGGTGACTGGAAGTGAGCGCCTTGGCACCCCACGGGCCGGACTGTTCCAGCAGCAGCCACGTCGTCGCCATGGCCGCCGTGCCGGAAAGCGGCTCGTCGAGGTTCCGGGAGACGGTCGCACACCTACTCACAGAGGTGAGCCTAACCTGAGTCTCTACGAGGCGACTTCCGGCCTGGCCGTGTCCTGGCCCGGGAGGGGCTGCGGCGGTCGCACGCCGACGTAGTGGCCGCTGGGGCGCATGCGCAGCGGGCGCTCGCCGTACTCCTCGAGGGTGTGCGCGATCCAGCCCGCCGTCCGCGCGACGGCGAAGACGGTCTCGCCGGCCGTGGCAGGCATGCCGCTGGAGGCGGTGAACACGGCGAGGGCCAGGTCGACGTTGGCGTGCAGCGGGGTGTGCCGGGCGGTCGTGGCGACGATGTCGCGGGCGGCGAGCAGCGCGGGCTCCGCGCCGGGGACGTTCTCCAGGAGGTCGAACAGCACGCGCGCGCGGGGGTCTTCGCCGGCGTAGAGCCGGTGGCCGAGCCCGGGGACGCGGCGTCCCGCGCGGAGTTCGTCGGCGATCACCGGGACGGCCGTGCCCTGGTCGAGCACGTCGAGCAGCATCCGGTGGACCAGGCCGCTGGCGGCGCCGTGCAGCGGGCCCTCCAGGACGCCGAGACCGGCCGAGACGGCCGCGTAGGCGTGTGCCCGGGCGGAGGCGGCGACCCGGACGGCGAGCGTGGACGCGGCCAGGTCGTGGTCGGCGAGCAGGGCCAGCGCGGTGTCCAGGACGTGCAGGGAGGCCTCGTCGGCCGGGCGGCCGGTGAGCCGGCCCCACAGGCGGTGGGCGAGCGGCCCGTCGTCCTTGTGGTCGTGCCGGACCGGCGGCAGCGCGGCGACGAGGGTGGGAATGAGCGTCCGTGCCGTGTTCAGCACGGCCTCCTCGGACAGGTCGAAGCGCAGCGGGTCCTCGGCCGCCGCGGCGATCGCGGCCACCCGCAGCCGGTCGGTCGGGGTGGCGTGCTCGGAGAGGGCGTCGACCGCGCGGCGGGCGACCTCGACGGTGGTCCGGGGCGCGGAGAACGTCACCCCCGGGGCCAGCCGGCCCGTCCACAGCCACTCCGCGACCTCTTCGTAGGAGTGGCGGACGGCCAGTTCGACGGCGTCCACGCCCCGGAAGAAGTACCGCTCCTGGTCGATCAGCGTGATCCGGGTGCGCACGGAGAGGTCCCCGCCGGAGCCCGGGACACCGGCCGCGTCGCGCCGGTTGCGGCGGGTGAGGGCCTCCACCTCCTTCGCCTCGAACGTGCTGGCCCGGCCGCCGGGTTCGCGTCTGCTGCTGAGCAGGCCGCGGCTCACGTACGCGTAGACCGTCTCGGGCTTCACGCCGAGCAGCTCGGCGGCCTCCTTGGTGGTCAGCCGGCGCCCGGGGCGGTGCGGAGCGGGTTCGTGATCGTGCATGGAGGTCACCGTAGCGGTCTCTGCACACCTTGATGGCTTTAGGTTGATCCGATCAATATTGACAGCATGGCAATCAACTGCGGATAGTCGCATCTTGTTCAGCGAGCCCAGCCCAGAGGGCCCGGAGGATCCAGGGAGGAAAACCATGACCGCCGACAGGACCGCCACCCCCCTCATCGACGTGCCGCGCGGTCTCGCGGGCGTCGTCGTCACCGAGACCGAGATCGGCGACGTGCGGGGCCGGGAGGGCTTCTACCACTACCGGCAGTACTCGGCCGTCGACCTCGCCCGCACCCGTGGCTTCGAGGACGTGTGGCATCTCCTGGTGCACGGCACGCTCCCCGACGCGGCGCGCGGAGCCGCCTTCGCCGCGCGGACCGCGGAGCTGCGTCGCCTGCCCGAGGAGGTGAGCGCCGCCCTGCCCGCGATCGCCGAGGCCGGCCGCGTCTCCGGTCCGCTGGCCGGGCTGCGCACCGCGCTGTCGCTGCTGGGCGCCAGGCGGGGCTTCCGGCCGGTGTACGACATCGACGCGGACCGGCGGCGCGCCGACACCCTGGCGGCCTGTGCCGCCGTACCCACCCTGCTGGCCGCCCTGTACCGGCTCGGCCGGGGACTGGACCCCGTCGAGCCGCGTACGGACCTCTCCCACGCGGCCAACTACCTGTACATGCTCACCGGTTCCGCGCCCGATCCGCGTCGGGCCCGCGCGGTCGAGCAATACCTGATCTCCACCATTGATCACGGATTCAACGCGTCAACGTTCACCGCCCGTGTCATCGCGTCCACGGGTGCCGACGTCGCGGCCTGCCTGACCGGTGCCGTCGGCGCGCTGTCCGGGCCGCTGCACGGAGGTGCGCCGAGCCGGGCCCTGGACACGCTGGACGCGATCGGGACGCCCGACCGGATCGACTCCTGGATACGGCAGCGGGTGCGCGCGGGCGACCGGATCATGGGCTTCGGGCACGCCGTCTACCGCACGGAGGACCCCCGCTCGCGGATGCTGCGCGAGATCGCCCTCGGCTTCGGCGGTCCCCGGGTGGACTTCGCGGTGGAGGTCGAGCGCCGGGTCGAGGCGATCCTCGCCGAGCTGAAGCCCGGCCGTGAACTGCACACGAACGTCGAGTTCTACGCCGGCGTGGTCATGGAACTGTGCGGCCTGCCCCGGGAGATGTTCACGCCCACCTTCGCCGCGGGACGGGTGGTGGGCTGGAGTGCGAACGTCCTGGAACAGGCGGCCGACTCGAAGATCATCCGCCCGGTGGCGCGGTACGTGGGGCCCGAGCCGGTGGCCGCGGTGCCGGCAGCCGGGTAGTCGCCGGGCGAGCGACGACGCCGGCCGCCGGGTGAGGGGACGGACGGCCACCGGGTGAGCGTCCAGGCTGATCGCCGGGTGAGCGACCGGGCCGGCCGCCCGCCCCGGCGGGCCGACGTGCCTTTTCCCCGCGCTGCCCACCCGCTCGTATCCTGGACGCTCGGTCCATGCTCGTCCGTGCGCCGGACCCCGAGCCGGCGCGCGCCGGTGCGTCAGAGAGGTCGCCCGTTGGGGAACAGCTCAGGGAAAAGCCGCGGTGCGCGGCAGATCCCGGTCGTCGTGCTCGCCGGTTTCCTGGGCTCCGGGAAGACCACGCTCCTCAACCACCTGCTGCACCGCAGCGGAGGCACCCGGATCGGGGCGATCGTCAACGACTTCGGGGCCATCCAGATCGACGCGATGGCCGTCGCGGGCGCACTCGGCGACTCGACCGTCTCGCTCGGCAACGGCTGCCTGTGCTGTGCTGTCGACGCCGGTGAGCTCGACCTCTACCTGGACCGGCTCGCCGCGCCCGCCGCCGGTATCGACGTGATCGTCATCGAGGCCAGCGGACTCGCCGAACCGCAGGAACTCGTGCGGATGGTGTTGGCCAGCGAGCACCCGGGCATCGTCTACGGCGGCCTCGTCGAGGTCGTCGACGCCGCCGAGTTCGACGACACGCGCGCGAAGCACCCCGAGATCGACCGGCATCTCGCCCTGGCCGACCTGGTCGTCGTCAACAAGCTCGACCGCGCGGACGACGCCGGCCGGATCCTGGGCCTCGTCCGCTCGCTCACCGACCGCGCCGCCGTCGTCCCCGCCACCTACGGCCGCGTCGACCCGGAGTTCCTCTTCGACCGCAAGCCCGTCGGGGAACGCGTCGGGCAGCTGTCCTTCGACGACCTGCACGAACCCGGCGCGGACGACGAGCACGCCGGCGCCGGCCATCTGCACACCGGCTACGACAGCCTGTCCTTCACCTCCGGCGTGCCCCTGGAGCCCCGCCGGCTCATGGAGTTCCTGGACAGCCGTCCCGAGGGGCTGTACCGGATCAAGGGATACGTCGACTTCGGGCCGTACGACCCGCTCAACCGCTACGCCGTGCACGCCGTCGGCCGGTTCCTGCGCTTCTACCCCGAGCCATGGCCGGCCGGCGGCGACCGTCTCACCCAGCTCGTGCTGATCGGCTCCGGGATCGCCACCGACGCCCTCGACAAGGCGCTGGAGGCGTGCGGGAACGATGCCCCGCACGCCGACGAGCACGGCATGTGGGGCGTCCTGCGGTACGTGCCGGGCTCCGAGGAGGAGCCGGCCGCGGAGACGTACGACGACGCCGGGAGCACCGACCCGGCCACCGGAGCCTGGACGACCGCCCCCGCCCCCGAGGCCTGAACCCACCGGACCCGCCACCGGAGCGAGGGCCATCGGCTCCGGCCCCGGGGCCGGCAGCACCGCCCCCGTCCCCGAAGCCTGGGTCCCCGAGGCCTAGACCACCGGCCCCGCCACCACCGCCACCGTCTTCGGCAGCGACGTGCCCGAGCCGTCCCGGCGCGGGTCGGGTTCCGGCAGCTCCGCCGGGGTGCCGTTCCTCTGCGCCGCGCGCGCGGGAGCCGGGCCCGCCCAGGCCAGCGACAGGCAGTCCTCGCCCTTGAGGAACCGCTGACAGCGCACGCCGCCGGTGGCCCGGCCCTTGCGCGGGTACTGGTCGAACGGGGTCAGCTTGGCGGTCGTCTGCACCGAGTCGTCCAGCGTGCCGCGCGAGCCCGCCACCGTGATCACCACCGCGTCGACGGCCGGGTCGACCGCCGTGAAGGAGATCACCTTGGCGCCCTCGGTGAGCTTGATGCCGGTCATGCCGCCCGCCGGACGGCCCTGCGGGCGCACGATGGAGGCCTGGAAGCGCAGCAACTGGGCGTCGTCCGTGACGAAGACCAGATCCTCGTCACCGGTGCGCAGCTCCGCCCCGCCGACGATCCGGTCGCCGTCCTTCAGGGTGATGACCTCCAACTCGTCCTTGTTGGACGGGTAGTCGGGCACCACACGTTTGACGATGCCCTGCTCGGTGCCGAGCGCCAGCCCCGGGGACGACTCGTCCAGCGTGGTCAGGCAGACCACCGTCTCGTCACCCTCCAGGGAGACGAACTCCGCCAGCGGAGCGCCTCCGGAGAGGTTCGGCGCGGTCGCAGTCTCCGGCAACTGCGGCAGGTCGACGACGTTGATCCGCAGCAGCCGGCCCGCCGACGTCACCGCGCCGATCACCCCGCGCGCGGTCGTCCGCACCGCAGAGACGACCACGTCGTGCTTGACGCGCCTGGCGTCCTCCCCCTCGGGAGACGTGTCGACGCTCGCCGTACGTGCCAGCAGACCCGTCGAGGACAGCAGCACCCGGCACGGGTCGTCCGCCACCTGCAACGGCACGGTGGCCGCCGGGGAACCCGCGGACTCCAGCAGGACCGTGCGCCGGTCGGTACCGAACTTCTTCGACACGGCGGCCAGTTCGGCCGAGACCAGCTTGCGCAGCTCCGCGTCCGACTCCAGGATCCGGGTCAGCTCCGCGATCTCCGCGGTGAGCCTCTCCTGCTCCGACTCCAGCTCGATCCGGTCGTACCTGGTGAGCCGGCGCAGCGGCGTGTCGAGGATGTACTGCGTCTGCACGTCGCTCAGCGAGAACCGCTCCATGAGGCGGCCCTTGGCCTGCGCGGAGTTCTCGCTCGACCGGATGATCCGGATGACCTCGTCGATGTCGACCAGCGCGGTGAGCAGACCCTCGACCAGGTGGAGCCGGTCGCGCCGCTTGGCGCGGCGGAACTCGCTGCGGCGCCGGACCACCTCGAAGCGGTGGTCGAGGTAGACCTCCAGCAGCTCCTTCAGGCCCAGGGTGAGCGGCTGGCCGTCGACCAGGGCGACGTTGTTGATGCCGAAGGACTCCTCCATGGGCGTCAGCTTGTACAGCTGCTCCAGGACCGCCTCGGGCACGAAGCCGTTCTTGATCTCGATGACCAGACGCAGACCGTGCTCGCGGTCGGTGAGGTCCTTGACGTCGGCGATGCCCTGGATCTTCTTCGCGTTGACCAGGTCCTTGATCTTCGCGATGACCTTCTCGGGGCCGACGGTGAACGGCAGCTCGGTGACCACCAGGCCCTTGCGGCGGGCGGTGACGGTCTCGACGGTGACCGTCGCGCGCATCTTGAACGTGCCGCGGCCGGTCGCGTAGGCGTCCCGGACGCCGCCCAGTCCGACGATCCGGCCGCCGGTGGGCAGGTCCGGGCCCGGCACGTGCCGCATCAGCGCGTCGAGGTCGGCGTTCGGGTACCGGATCAGATGGCGGGCGGCGGCGACGACCTCGCGCAGGTTGTGCGGCGGCATGTTCGTCGCCATGCCGACCGCGATGCCCGAGGAGCCGTTGACCAGCAGGTTCGGGAACGCGGCCGGCAGCGCCACCGGCTCCTGCTCCTGGCCGTCGTAGTTCGGCGCGAAGTCGACCGTGTCCTCGTCGATCGACTCGGTCATCAGGCTCGACGCCTCGGCCATCCGGCACTCGGTGTACCGCATGGCGGCCGGCGGGTCGTCGTTGCCCAGCGAGCCGAAGTTGCCGTGGCCGTCGACCAGCGGCACGCGCATGGAGAACGGCTGTGCCATGCGCACCAGGGCGTCGTAGATCGAGGCGTCGCCGTGCGGGTGCAGCTTGCCCATGACCTCGCCGACGACACGGGCGCACTTGACGTAGCCGCGCTCGGGGCGCAGGCCCATCTCGTTCATCTGGTACACGATGCGGCGGTGCACCGGCTTGAGGCCGTCACGGGCGTCCGGCAGGGCACGCGAGTAGATGACCGAGTACGCGTACTCGAGGTAGGAGCCACGCATCTCGTCCACGACGTCGATGTCGAGGATCCGCTCCTCGTACGAATCGTCGGGCGGCGGGGTCTTCGTGCTGCGGCGGGCCATCGCTGCCGGCTCCTTGCTGAAGCGACTGACTGATCTGACGCGGACCATTGTGGACCGCCGCACTGACAGCCCGGGCCACGACCCGGTCTCCGTCGGCCCGGCCGGTGCCGGCAAGCCCTCCGGAGACGGGTCGCACGCAGGCTACGCGATCCGCTGTGGGCGTACGTCCCGCGGGAACTTCGCCAGGGCGCCGCACGCTTTGCATACAGTGGCAGGAACGGCAGGAAAACCGCGGTTTCTACGACCGCCTCCGCTCGCGAAGGGACGTACATGCCCATGGGTCACACGACCACAGCCGAGGCAGGCTCCGGGGGCCTGACAGCGACCGAGCACCGCCTGGCCAACGGTCTGCGCGTGGTGCTCTCCGAGGACCACCTGACCCCCGTGGCGGCGGTCTGCCTCTGGTACGACGTCGGTTCCCGCCACGAAGTCAAGGGGCGAACCGGCCTGGCTCACCTCTTCGAGCACCTGATGTTCCAGGGTTCCGGACAGGTGAAGGGCAACGGCCACTTCGAGCTGGTGCAGGGCGCCGGCGGCTCCCTCAACGGCACCACCAGCTTCGAGCGGACCAATTACTTCGAGACCATGCCCGCCCACCAGCTGGAGCTGGCGCTCTGGCTGGAGGCCGACCGTATGGGCTCCCTGCTGGCCGCCCTGGACGACGAGTCCATGGAGAACCAGCGGGACGTCGTCAAGAACGAGCGCCGCCAGCGGTACGACAACGTGCCCTACGGGACCGCCTTCGAGAAGCTGACCGCCCTGTCCTACCCGGAGGGCCACCCCTACCACCACACGCCGATCGGCTCGATGGCGGACCTGGACGCGGCCACCCTGGAGGACGCGCGCCGGTTCTTCCGCACCTACTACGCGCCGAACAACGCGGTGCTCTCCGTGGTCGGCGACATCGACCCCGAGCAGACCCTCGCCTGGGTCGAGAAGTACTTCGGTTCCATCGCCTCCCACGACGGCAAGCCCGAGCCCCGCGACGGTTCCCTGCCGGACGTCATCGGTGACCAGCTCCGCGAGGTCGTCGTGGAGGAGGTCCCCGCGCGCGCCCTGATGGCCGCCTACCGGCTGCCGCACGACGGCACGCGCGCGTGCGACGCGGCCGACCTCGCCCTGACCGTCCTCGGCGGCGGCGAGTCCTCCCGGCTGTACAACCGGCTGGTGCGCCGCGACCGTACGGCCGTCGCGGCCGGCTTCGGCCTGCTGCGCCTGGCCGGCGCGCCCTCGATGGGCTGGCTGGACGTGAAGACGTCCGGTGACGTCGAGGTGCCGGTCATCGAGGCCGCCATCGACGAGGAGCTGGCCCGGTTCGCCGAGGAGGGCCCCACGCCCGAGGAGATGGAGCGTGCCCAGGCCCAGCTCGAGCGCGAGTGGCTGGACCGGCTCGGCACGGTCGCGGGCCGCGCCGACGAACTGTGCCGGTACGCCGTCCTGTTCGGCGACCCGCAGCTCGCCCTCACCGCGGTGCGGCGCGTCCTGGAGGTGACCCCCGAGGAGGTGCGGGAGGTCGCCGAGGCACGCCTGCGCCCCGACAACCGCGCGGTCCTCGTCTACGAGCCGAAGTCCCCGCAGGCCGTCGAGGACACCGGGGTCCCCGAGGACCCGGAGCAGGAAGCGACCGTAGAGGCGGGCCGCGACGAGACCGAGAACGAGGAGACGGCCAAGTGACCGAGCTCGCCACCATGGAGTTCCACCCCCAGCCGCAGCCCGGTGAGGCCAGGCCCTGGGCCTTCCCGGCCCCCGAGCGCGGCACCCTCGGCAACGGCCTGACGGTGCTGCGCTGCCACCGCCCCGGCCAGCAGGTCGTCGCCGTGGAGGTGCTGCTGGACGCACCGCTGGACGCCGAGCCCGCCGGCCTGGACGGCGTCGCCACGATCATGGCGCGGGCCTTCTCGGAGGGTACCGACAGGCACTCGGCCGAGGAGTTCGCCGCCGAGCTGGAGCGCGCGGGCGCCACGCTCGACGCGCACGCCGACCACCCCGGCGTCCGGCTCGGCCTGGAGGTCCCGGCCTCCCGCCTGGCCAGGGGCCTCGGCCTGCTCGCCGACGCCCTGCGCGCGCCCGCCTTCGCCGAGAGCGAGGTCGAGCGGCTGGTCCGCAACCGCCTGGACGAGATCCCGCACGAGCTGGCCAGTCCGGCGCGCCGGGCCGCCAAGGAACTCTCCAGGGAGCTGTTCCCGGCGACCTCGCGCATGTCCCGCCCGCGCCAGGGCACCGAGGAGACGGTCGGGAAGATCGACGCGGCGGCCGTACGCGCCTTCTACGACCGCCATGTGCGGCCCGCCACGGCCACCGTGGTCGTCGTCGGCGACCTGACCGGCACCGACCTGGACGCGCTGCTCGCCGACACCCTGGGCGCCTGGACCGGCACCCCGGGCGAGCCCCGTCCCGTGCCGCCGGTGACCGCCGACGACGCCGGGCGCGTGATCGTCGTGGACCGGCCCGGTGCCGTCCAGACGCAGCTGCTCATCGGCCGCGTCGGGGCCGACCGGCACGACCGGGTCTGGCCCGCCCAGGTGCTCGGCACGTACTGCCTCGGCGGCACCCTCACCTCCCGCCTGGACCGCGTCCTGCGCGAGGAGAAGGGCTACACCTACGGCGTGCGCGCCTTCGGTCAGGTCCTGCGTTCGGCGCCGGACGGCACGGGCGCGGCGATGCTCGCCATCAGCGGCTCGGTGGACACGCCGAACACCGGCCCCGCGCTGGAGGACCTGTGCGAGGTCCTGCGCACGCTCGCGGCGGAGGGCCTGACCGACGCCGAGCGGGACGTCGCCGTGCAGAACCTCGTCGGCGTGGCGCCGCTGAAGTACGAGACCGCCGCGGCCGTCGCGAGCACGCTGGCCGACCAGGTCGAGCAGCACCTGCCCGACGACTTCCAGGCGACGCTGTATCAGCGGCTGGCCGCCACGGGCACGGTGGAGGCCACCGCGGCCGTCGTGAACGCCTTCCCGGTGGACCGCCTGGTGACGGTCCTCGTCGGTGACGCGTCCCGGATCAAGGCGCCGGTCGAGGCGCTCGGCATCGGCGAAGTCACCGTCGTCGCCGCGGAGTAGAGGCACCGGCGGACACGTCGGCGCTACGCGCGCGTGGGGCCCTGCCGACCTACGGGTCGTCAGGGCCCCTGCTGTTCCACTCGTTCACTCAGATGCCCGTTTTGGGGCGGAGGTTGCCTGTCTGCCGTGTGGGATGCGCTACAAAATCCCGGATCTGTTTGAGGAGTCGAAGGGGGCCGCCGTACCGTCATGCGGGCTGTTCGTCAGGCACTGCGCCGCACCCGCGGCACCGGACAGTCATCGCCGAGTCCCCGTAGGCGCGAGCCAGGGGAGCCGGGGACCCACCGTCCCTGGGGTGAATCGGGCGCCCGCGCGTGAGCGAGGGGGCCCGTAGGAGACCTTCCTGCTCCGAACCCGTCAGCTAACCCGGTAGGCGAGAGGGAAGGAAAGGACCAGCCACTTCATGGCGTTCATGTGCGCCCCCGGGAAGCACCGCAAGCCCGGTCGGGTCAAGCGCACCACCGCTCAGGCGGCCGGCGTCGCGGCCCTCACCACCACCGGTGTCATCGGCACCCTCGCCGCGTCCCCGGCGCTCGCCGCCGACAGCTCCGTGGAGCAGACCGGTCTCACGCCGGTCCTCACCGTGAACGACGACGTCGCCCAGCAGATCGACGCGCAGGCCGCCGCCCAGCAGCAGGCCGCCGAGCGGAAGGCGGCCGAGGCGGCCGCGGAGAAGGCGGCCGCCAAGAGGGCCGAGGAGGTCCGCGAGGCGCGGATCCGCGCCGCCCGCGAGGCCGAGCGCAAGCGGCTGAACGCCTTCGTCATCCCGATCGCGCAGTCGTATGTCTCCACTGGCTACCAGGCCAGCAGTTCCCTGTGGTCCTCCGGTTCGCACACCGGCGTCGACTTCCACGCGGCCAGCGGCACCTCGGTCCACGCGGTGGGTTCCGGCACGGTCGTCTCCACGGGCTGGGGCGGTGCGTACGGCAACCAGATCGTGATCCGGATGGCCGACGGCATGTACACCCAGTACGGCCACCTGTCGTCCATCGGTGTCACGGTGGGCCAGCAGGTCGTCCCGGGGCAGCAGATCGGCCTGTCGGGCGCGACCGGCAACGTCACCGGCCCGCACCTGCACTTCGAGGCCCGTACGACCCCCGACTACGGCTCGGACATCGACCCCGTCGCCTACCTGCGCAAGCACGGCGTGAACGTCTGACCGGACGGCCGCCCGCACGGCATCCGAAGCCCCGGCTCACCGAGCCGGGGCTTTCGCCTTTTTCGGTGGTTCTCTTCCGGTGTCCGCCGGACCCGCTGACCAAAAAATATTCATGGATGACGCCCTGCCGTCGGAAATTCGGGTCCCTTGGAATAGAGTCGCGGGAACACGCGTCCATCGTCGGCGTTTCACGGGAATTAAGGCGGAGGTCGGTCATGCGTATTCCGGCGCACTCGGTGTGCACCGCTGTCCGGGACGACATCGTCGCCGGTGTCCACGAGCGCGGCAGCCGCCTCACCGAGGAAGTTTTGGCCCGCCGCTACGGCGTCTCGCGCGTCCCCGTCCGCGAGGCCCTGCGCACCCTGGAGGCGGAGGGCTTCGTGGTGACGCGCCGGCACGCGGGCGCGTGCGTGGCCGAACCGACCGAGCAGGAGGCCGCCGACCTGCTGGAGATGCGGCTGCTGCTGGAGCCGCTGGGAGCCGCCCGGGCCGCGCAGCGGCGCACCGAGGCCCACCTGAAGGTGTTGCGCGGACTGGTCCGGCTGGGGCAGGAGCGGGCCAGGAGGGGTGGCAGCGAGGATCTGCGCGCGCTGGGCGGCTGGTTCCACGAGACGCTCGCCCAGGCGTCCGGCAGCCCCTCGCTGACCTCGGTGCTCACCCTGCTGCGGCACAAGATCGCCTGGATGTACGCGGTGGCGACGCCGCTCGGCCCGGTGGAGTCGTGGGCGGAGCACGGGGCGATCGTGGACGCGGTGGCGCGGGGGGACGGCGAACGTGCGCGGGCGCTCACCGCGCTGCACACCGAGCGCGCCACCGGTGGCCACCGGCTGCGTTTCTCCGCCGCCGCGGAGCGTGTGAGGTCTTCGCAACGGGCCGTAAACATGACGGGCCCGCGGAATTAACACGTACGCCGTATACAAAGGAGAGGTATTCGCGGACGGGTTTTCCGCTGCCCGAATTCCGTCGTGCGGGAATTCGCGGGAAGTGGGCACGGGCCGGCCGGGATCCGGGGGAATACCGTGCGGAGCGTGCGCGGACACGGCGGAGCCGCGCCGCCCCGAGAGGCGAACGCGGCTCCGGCGCTCTGCGCGGTGGCGCTCAGACGGTCTCGGGCAGTTCCTCCAGGCCCTCGGAGACCAGCTTGGCCAGACGGTCGAGGGCGGCGTCCGCGCCCTCGGCGTCGGTGGCGAGGACGATCTCCTCGCCACCCTGGGCGCCCAGGCCCAGGACGGCCAGCATGGAGGCCGCGTTGACGGGGTCGCCCCCGGCCTTGGCGATCGTCACCGGGACGCCTGTGGCCGTGGCGGCTCGGACGAAGATGGAAGCGGGGCGGGCGTGGAGGCCCTCGGCCCAGCCGACGTTGACGCGGCGCTCAGCCATGTGTTGCTGCCCTTCAGTACTCAGGGTTGTCTAGACCAGTTTCCCATATCGTGAAGCGTGCCCGGAGCGGACCTTCGTCCCCTCCGGTGTGCCGTCGGACCGCGGCCTCGGCCCGGCGTGTCGTCCTCCACAGACTGCCTCGCGCCGTTGTCGTGAGCGAGCCGTACTCTGGGGCCCATGCAGACCCCGGCGGACCGGCAGGACCGGCACGAGTACCCCGCCCACTGGGAGGCGGACGTGGTGCTGCGCGACGGGGGTACCGCGCGCATCCGGCCCATCACCGTCGATGACGCCGACCGGTTGGTCAGCTTCTACGAGCAGGTCTCGGACGAGTCGAAGTACTACCGCTTCTTCGCGCCCTACCCACGGCTCTCCGCCAAGGACGTCCACCGCTTCACGCACCACGACTTTGTGGACCGGGTGGGACTCGCGGCCACCATCGGCGGCGAGTTCATCGCCACCGTACGCTACGACCGCATCGGCACCGACGGCATGCCCGCCTCCGGACCCGCCGACGAGGCCGAGGTCGCCTTTCTCGTCCAGGACGCCCACCAGGGGCGCGGGGTCGCCTCCGCCCTGCTGGAGCACATCGCGGCCGTCGCGCGCGAGCGGGGCATCCGCCGCTTCGCCGCCGAGGTGCTGCCCGCCAACAGCAGGATGATCAAGGTGTTCACGGACGCCGGCTACACCCAGAAGCGCAGCTTCGAGGACGGCGTCGTCCGCCTGGAGTTCGGCCTCGAACCCACCGACCGCTCGCTGGCCGTGCAGCGCGCCCGGGAGCAGCGCGCCGAGGCCCGCTCGGTACGGCGGCTCCTCGCGCCCGGGTCCGTGGCGGTCGTCGGCGTCGGCCGCACCCCGGGCGGGGGTGGGCCGCAGCATCCTCGGCAACATCCGCGACGCCGGTTACCCGGGCCGGCTGCACGCCGTGAACCGGGCCTTCCCCGTCGACCTCGACGAGGTCGACGGGGTGCCCGCGTACCGGTCGGTGCGCGATGTCGGGGGACCCGTGGACCTCGCCGTCGTCGCCGTACCGGCCGAGCAGGTGCCCGCCGTGGTCGCCGAGTGCGGGGAACACGGCGTCCAGGGGCTGGTGGTGCTCTCCGCCGGGTACGCCGAGAGCGGTCCCGCGGGACGGGAGCGGCAGCGGGCCCTGGTCCGGGCGGCGCGCGCGTACGGCATGCGGATCATCGGCCCCAACGCCTTCGGGATCATCAACACCGCCGCCGGCGTCCGGCTGAACGCCTCCCTCGCCCCGGAGATGCCCCGCCCCGGCCGCATCGGGATGTTCGCCCAGTCCGGGGCCATCGGCATCGCCCTGCTGTCCCGGCTGCACCCGGCGTGGGGGAGGGGTCACCGGGGTCACCGGCGTGTCCACCTTCGTCTCCGCCGGCAACCGCGCGGACGTCTCCGGCAACGACGTCCTCCAGTACTGGTACGACGACCCCGAGACCGACGTCGTCCTCATGTACCTGGAGTCCATCGGCAACCCCCGCAAGTTCACCCGCCTCGCCCGGCGGACGGCGGCGGCCAAGCCGCTGGTGGTGGTGCAGGGCACCGGGACGGCCCCGCCGGGGCACGCGGTACGGGCCACGCGGCTGCCGTACGCGACCGTCTCCGCGCTGCTCCGGCAGGCCGGGGTGATCCGGGTCGACACGATCACCGAGCTGGTCGACGCGGGCCTGCTGCTCGCCAGGCAGCCGCTGCCCGCCGGGCCGCGCGTGGCCATCCTCGGCAACTCCGAGTCGCTGGGCGTGCTGACCTACGACCGGTGTCTGGCCGAGGGGCTGCGGCCGGCGCGGCCGGTGGACCTGACGACCGGGGCGACCGCGGAGGACTTCCACCGGGCCCTGTCGGCGGCGCTCGCGGACGACACCTGCGACTGTGTGGTGGTCACCGCCATCCCCGCCATCGGGGAGGCGTCGCCGGGGGACGCCGAGCTGGCGGCGGCACTGCGGTCCGCGTCGGCCGCGGTGCCGGGGAAGCCGGTGCTGGTGGTGCACGTGGAACTCGGAGGGCTGGCCGAAGCGCTGTCGGCCGCGGCGAGCACCGCGCCGGGGGCCGCGGACAGGACGCCCGGCCCCGAGGGCGGTGCGCATCCCGTCCACCGTCCCGCGCAACGACCGCCCACCGCGACCGCCGGCGCGGCGGCCGGCGCGGTGCCGACGGCCGCGGGGACGGGCGGGGCCACCCCGCTAGCCCCGCCGGCCCCGCCCGACCCGCCAGCCCCGGTCGCCCCGCCGGAGGGCACCCGTCTCATCCCCGCCTACCCCGCCGCCGAGCGCGCCGTCCGCGCTCTCGCCGAAGCCGTGAAGTACGCGCAGTGGCGCCGGGAGGCGACCGACCCCGGGAAGGTGCCGGAGCACGAGGACATCGACGAGAAGGGCGCCGCCCGCCTGATCGGCGAGCTGCTCGCGCGCGGGGAGGGACTGACGATCCCGGCCGCCGAGACCTGCGAGCTGCTCGAGAAGTACGGCGTCCACGTCCGCCGGGCGTTCCCCGCGCCCACGCCGGACGACGCCGCCGAAGCCGCCCGCTCACTCGGCTACCCGGTGGCCCTCAAGGCCACCGCCCCGCACCTCAGGCACCGCGCCGACCTGGGCGGCGTACGCCTGGACCTCGCGGACGAGGAGCAACTGCGCCGGGCGTACGCCGAGTTGACCGAACTGTTCGGGCAGCCGGAGGAGCTGCGGCCGGTGGTGCAGGGGATGGCGCCGCGCGGGGTCGACACGGTCGTACGCGCCGTGATCGATCCGGCGGCCGGGGCCGTGCTGTCCTTCGGGCTCGCCGGGGCCGCCTCGCAACTGCTCGGGGACATGGCCCACCGGCTGGTCCCCGTCACGGACCGGGAGGCGTCCTCGCTGGTGCGGGCGATCCGCACGGCACCGCTGCTGTTCGGCTGGCGCGGCTCCACGCCCGTCGACACCCCCGCGCTGGAGGAGCTGCTGCTGCGGGTGTCCCGGCTGGTCGACGACCACCCGGAGGTGGTCGCGGTCACCCTGGAGCCCGCCGTCGTCGCCCCGCACGGCGTGAGCGTCCTCGGCGCGACCGTACGGCTCGCGCCCCCGCCCGCCCGCGACGACCTCGGCCCGCGCACGCTGCCGGCCTACTGAGAGCGAGGGGGCACGTGGAGATCACCGGCCGGCAACTGCCCGAGGGCAGCTCGTGGGACCGGGAGGTCGTCGCCCGGGACGCGGGGCAGTCGCGCCTGGCGGCCGGGTACGACCTCACCTACCGCCACGGCCCGGAGCTCATCTTCGCCGGGCCCGTCTTCCTCCCCTGCCCGCAGAGCTTCCGGGACCCCGGCCTCCGCCCGCCCACTGCCGGAACGGCGCGGCTCGCGCGGGCACTGGGCGAAGAGGTGCCCCTGATCGTCGCGTTCGAGGCGGATGCCGGCGGACCGGAAGCCGTCTCCTGTGTGATCGCCGCCGAGCGGCTGGAGGTCCGGCCGGGGATCGTGCCGAGGCGCCTCGCGTGGGGCGCCGCCCGTCCGCACGACTGGCCCGGACCGCCTCCGCCCACGGATTAGGATGGACGTCATGGCCAAGACCAGTACGACGACCCAGGGGCTGCGCGCGGCGATCGAGCGCAGCGGCTACTACCCGGCCCTCGTGGCCGACGCGGTGGAGGCCGCCGTGGGCGGCGAACCCATCCGGTCGTACCTGGTCCACCAGGAGACGACGTTCGACCAGAACGAGGTGCGCCGGCATGTGACGGTGCTCGTCCTCACCGGCAACCGCTTCATCGTCAGCCACACCGACGAGCAGGCCGCCGACACCACCTCCCCGACGCCGTACGCCACCACCTCCACCGAGTCCGTCAAGCTCGGCCGGATCTCCTCGGTCGTGGTCAGCCGGGTGGTGGCCAACCCCGAGCAGTACACGCCGGGCACGCTGCCCCGCGAGGTCGTGCTGACCATCGGCTGGGGCGCGGTCAGCCGCATCGACCTGGAGCCCGCCGCCTGCGGCGACCCCAACTGCGACGCGGATCACGGCTACACGGGCAACTCCACGGCGGACGACCTCAGCCTGCGCGTCAGCGAGGCCGGGGACGGACCGGAGACGGTGCGCCAGGCGCTCGCCTTCGCGCAGGCCATCTCGGAGGCGACCGCGGACTTCACCCGCTGATGCCCCAGTTCTCCACCTGGGACGAGCCGGAACCCCTCGCCCTGGACACCGCGCCGCTGCCCGAGTACGGCACCGGCTCGCTCGCCGACCTGCTGCCCACCGTGGCCGCCGGCATGGGTGTCCCCGGCCTGACCGCGACGATCACGGAACTGACCGCGGCCGACCGGGTCTGTGTCTTCCTGATCGACGGGCTCGGCTGGGAACAGCTCAGGTCCCACCCGGACGAGGCCCCGTACCTGACCTCCCTGCTCGGCAGCTCGCGCGGTGGCACCGGCCGCCCGCTCACCGCCGGCTACCCCGCCACCACGGCGACCTCCCTCGCCTCGGTCGGCACCGGCCTGCCGCCCGGCGTCCACGGCCTGCCCGGGTACGCCGTACGGAATCCGGCCACCGGCGAGCTGATGAACCAGCTCCGCTGGCACCCGTACACCCCACCGCACCCCTGGCAGCCGTACCCCACCGTCTTCGAGCTGGCCCACCAGGCCGGGGTGCACGCCGCCCAGGTGTCCTCGCCCGCCTTCCAGCACACCCCGCTCACCAAGGTGGCGCTGAGCGGCGGCACTTTCCACGGACGGCTCACCGGCGAGGAGCGCATGGACCTCGCCGCCGCGGAGCTGGCCGCCGGGGACCGCTCCCTGGTGTACACGTACTACGCCGAACTGGACGGCGCCGGACACCGCTACGGCATCGCCTCCGACACCTGGCGCGGTCAGCTCATGTACGTCGACCGGCTCGTCCAGCGCCTCGCCGAGCAACTCCCGCCGCGCAGCGCCCTGTACGTGACCGCCGACCACGGCATGGTCGACATCCCCTTCGACGAGCGGCACCGCATCGACTTCGACGAGGACTGGGAGCTGAGCGCCGGGGTCGCCCTGCTGGGCGGCGAGGGCCGGGCCCGGCACGTGTACGCGGTGCCGGGTGCCGAGAACGACGTGCTGACCTGCTGGCGCGAGGTGCTCGGCGAGCAGTTCTGGGTGGCCTCGCGTGACGAGGCCGTCGCGGCCGGGTGGTTCGGGCCGCAGGTGGACGAGCGCGTGTACCCGCGGATCGGGGACGTGGTCGCCGCCGCGCACGACGACGTCCTGCTGATCGCCTCCGAGCGGGAGCCCAAGGAGTCGGCGCTGGTCGGCAACCACGGTTCGATGACCCCCGCCGAGCAGTTGGTCCCGCTTCTCGAAGTACGCTCCTGACGGCCCCGCCCCCCTCCTCACCGAAAGGTGCTCCACCCCTCATGCCCGAGCTGGTCTTCTTCTCCGGAACGATGGACTGCGGGAAGTCGACGCTTGCTCTCCAGATCGAGCACAACCGTTCCGCGCGCGGCCTCGCCGGGATGATCTTCACCCGGGACGACCGCGCGGGCGAGGGCAAGCTGTCCTCCCGGCTCGGCCTGGTCACCGACGCGGTGGAGGTCGAGGACGGCCAGGACCTGTACGCGTACCTCGTGGACCACCTCTCCCAGGGCGGCCGGGCCGACTATGTGATCGCGGACGAGGCACAGTTCCTCGCGCCCGGGCAGATCGACCAGCTCGCGCGCGTGGTGGACGACCTCGGCCTGGACGTGTTCGCCTTCGGCATCACCACCGACTTCCGCTCCAAGCTCTTCCCCGGCTCGCAGCGGCTCGTGGAGCTGGCCGACCGGATCGAGGTGCTCCAGGTGGAGGCGTTGTGCTGGTGCGGCGCCCGCGCCACGCACAACGCCCGCACGGTCGGGGGCGCGATGGTGGTCGAGGGCGCCCAGGTGGTCGTGGGCGATGTGAACCAGTCCGCGGGCGAGGTCGGCTACGAGGTCCTGTGCCGCCGCCACCACCGGCGCCGGATGACCGCCGCGTCGGCCCACGCGGCGGCCCTGTCCCCGGACGTCCTGCCGGTCGCGTCCGCCTGAGGGATCAGCCCGGGTCGCGGACCACCGAGAACTCGGCGCCCTCCGGGTCCGCGACCGTCGCCACCCGCCCGTGCGGGCCGTCGTGGGCCGCCCTGAGGATCCGGCCGCCCAGACCGGTCACCCGCCGCAGCGTCTCGTCGACGTCGGCGACCTCGAAGTACGTCCGCCAGTGCGGCCCCCGGTCCCGGGGCAGGGCGTGGCCCACCCCGTGCAGCCCGGCCACCGGTCGCTCGCCCAGACGCAGGGTCACGTAGTCGAAGTCGGGGGAGACCACCGGCTCCTCCTCGTAGCCGAACACGCTCGCGTAGAACTTGGCGACACTCTCCGTCTCGAAGGTGAGCAGCTCGTTCCAGACGGGGGTGCCGGGCTCACCGGTGATCGCCGTGCCGAGGTGCGCGGAGCCCTGCCAGATCCCGAACACCGCCCCGGAGGGATCGGAGGCGATCGCCATCCGGCCCGCTTCGGCGGCGTCCAGCGGGCCGACGGCCACCGTCCCGCCGCACAGCCGTACCGTGTCGGCCGTCCGGTCCACGTCGTCCGAGGCGAAGTACGGCGTCCAGGCAACCGGAAGCCGGCGGTCCGGCGGCAGATGGCCCATGCCCGCCACCTCGCGTCCGCCGAGCAGCGCCCGCACGTACGGGCCGAGCTGCTGCGGGCCCGGCAGGAACTCCCAGCCGAACAGCTCACCGTAGAACTCCTCGGTGGCGTCCAGCCCGTGCGCCATCAGGCTCACCCAGCAGGGTGTGCCGGGCGCGCGCCGCGCGTACGGACCGGCCGGTTCCCGTGCCTCGGTCATCGATCACTCTCTCCCCGGCCCCTTCACGGTGGCCGTGTCGCTTCCGCTCCCCGGAAGGGGTGTCCGCGCCGCCGGCGCGCACGCCCGTGCCGGTACCCGCATCCTCCGCGGTGCCGCGGGGCCGTACCGCGCCGCCCGGCGTTTTCTGCGGAAGGATGCCCGATTGTCGTCTTTCGTTGCTTCCTGACGATGGCCGACGGGTGTCCGTCGGCTGTACAGGCAGTGCCCGATCGCATACGCCATGTGATCGAGCCTGTCCGGCGGAGCAGAGTAGCCGGACCTGGACGCCGCGGCCACCCTTGGCGTAAGGATGGACGCCATGACAGCCATCATCACCGCAACCCGACTCGCGGACGAGCTGACCGGGGCGCACCCGCCCGCGCTGCTGGACGTCCGCTGGCAGCCAAGCCTGGCGAAGGCGCCGGGCGCGCCGTCCTTCGACGGCCGGGCCGCGTACGCGGCCCGGCACATCCCTGGCGCGGTCTTCGTCGACCTGGACAGGGAACTGGCCGCCGCGCCCGGCGCGAACGGCCGCCATCCGCTGCCCGACCTCGCGGAGTTCGGTGCCGCGATGCGCCGCGCGGGCGTGTCGTCGGACCGGCCGGTGGTCGTGTACGACGGTGGGCAGGGCTGGGCCGCCGCGCGCGCCTGGTGGCTGCTGCGCTGGACGGGTCACCCGGACGTGCGGGTGCTCGACGGCGGGTTGCCGTCCTGGGAGGGCGAGCTGTCCACCGATTCGCCGGCCCCCGCCGAGGGCGACTACCGGCCCGCGCCCGCCACCGCGGGCCTGCTGGACGCGGACGGGGCCGCGGAGCTGGCCCGCACGGGCGTGCTCCTGGACGCGCGCGCGGGGGAGCGGTACCGCGGCGAGGTGGAGCCGGTCGACCGGGTCGGCGGGCACATCCCGGGCGCGGTGTCGGCGCCCACGACGGAGAACGTGGGTCCCGACGGCCGCTTCCTGCCCGCGGCCGAACTCAAGGACCGTTTCAAGGCCCTGGGCGTGTCGGAGGACACCGAGGTGGGGGTGTACTGCGGTTCGGGCGTCTCGGGCGCCCACGAGGTGCTCGCCCTCGCGGTGGCCGGCGTCCCGGCGGCCCTGTACGTCGGCTCCTGGTCCGAGTGGTCCTCGGACCCGTCCCGCCCGGTGGCGGTGGGTGCGGACCCGCAGTAGGGCAGCCGGGTGAGCGGGCACGCGCGCGTGCCCGCTCACCCGTACGGAAACCTACTCCTGCTTCTTGCGGCGCGTGCCGAACACGATCTCGTCCCAGCTCGGCACGGCGGCGCGACGGCCGGGGCGGACACCGTCGGCCTCGGCCTGCCGGTCGGTCGCGCCGACGAGCCGGTCGCGGTGACTGCCGACGGAGCGCGGCATGAGGACGTCCGCGTAGGCGGAGCCGGCCGACGCGGCGGGCGCCGGGGGTTCCTCGACGGCGGGTTCGTCGTCGTTCTCCTCGACGGCCTCCGCGGGGCCCTCCGGGACCACCAGGTCGCCCCGGAAACTCGGCACGGCCTCCAGCAGGCTGGTCAGCGAGTCGCGTTCACCCACGCTCTCCTCGGCCGGCTCGGACGCCTGCGAGGGCAGGCTGAGCCGCTCCCGGTCGACCCGCTCGAGCGCGCGGTCCATCGACCGCTCGCGCGGCAGCCGGGCGATGCGCGGGACGAACGGGAAGCTCGGCTCGGGTACGGCGAGGTCGTCCGACTCGCCGATCAGCGAGCGCGCCTCGTCGTCCACGGCCTGGACGAGCCGCCGGGGCGGGTCGTACGTCCAGCTAGCCGAGTGCGGTTCGCCCGCGACCAGGTAGACGAGCAGCACCTCCCAGGTGCCGTCGTCGCGGCGCCAGGAGTCCCACTGCACGCTGTCCTTCTCGGCGCCGCGCAGCAGCAGCCGCTCCTGGACGCTCTCGCCGAGCAGCGGGCCGGAGTTCTCGCCGGGGCGGCGGACCGGGGTCTTGCGGGCACGTTCGGCCATGAAGGCGCGCTCGGCCAGCACGGGTCCCTCGAAGCGCCGTACCCGGTCGACGGGGATGCCGGCGAGCTGCGCGACCTCCTCCGCGGTGGCACCGGCACGTATCCGCGCCTGGATGTCACGCGGGCGCAGATGGCTCTCGACCTCGATCTCGATCTGCCCGAGGCGCGGCCGGTCGCCGCGCACGGCGGCACGCAGCCGCTCGTCGATCGGAAGCGTGTATTCCGTGGAATCGGCAGCCTTCAGCACCAGTCGTGTGCCGTCATTCGAGACGGCCACGACACGCAGTTCGGGCATGGGGACCTCCCGGGTGGTGCCTGCCGACGTCACGTGCGTCGCTGCTTCCGCTAGTCGAGTGTGGCCTGCCCGGGTTCAGCCTGCCACAACCTTGCCGAGTTGCCCGGCGTGTCGGGCACGGGCCCGGCGCCGCCGTTATGGCACGGTTACCTGTTCGCAACGCTAAGTGACCAACTGCGTCACCCTGTGCAACCAGCCTCCTCCCGGCGGTCCTGCAAGCCCGCGGGCACCCTGGTGGGAGGCCGGACCCAGGGCTCGCCACAGTACTCCATTCGGGCCATCTGCGTGGATCGGCGCGCCGCCCAACTTCTGGCAAGGGCTGCGACTTGGCGGCGCGCAACCGGTTTTCACGATCTCGTACGTGGCGAACGTCACGCGGCCGCCCCGAAGGCGATCCGGCGGTTTCGCCCGTGGCCCCGGGGGCAGGTAAGTGCCAGGGCCGCCGGGCGAGTTCGGGGCCTACGCGCCGAGAACCCGGCGCACGTAGTCGTTCTGGAAGAGCCGCTCCGGGTCGAGGCGGTCCCGCAGCGCGGTGAACTCGCCGAAACGCGGGTACACCCGGGCGAGGTACTCCGCGTCCCGCGTGTGGACCTTGCCCCAGTGCGGACGTCCCTCGTGCGCGGTGAAGACGCGCTCGGCCGCGGTGAAGTACGCCTGATAGGGCGTGCCCCGGAACATGTGTACGGCGATGTAGGCGCTGTCCCGGCCCGAGGCGGTCGACAGGGTGATGTCGTCGGCCGGCGCGGTGCGCACCTCCACCGGGAAACTCACCCGCAGGCCCGAGCGGTCGACCACGGCCTTGAGTTCGCGCAGCGTCTCCGTCAGCGCCGTGCGCGGCACGGCGTACTCCATCTCCACGAACCGGACCCGGCGCGGCGAGGTGAAGACCTTGTACGGGATGTCCGTGTACGTCCGTGCGGACAGCGCCCTGCTGGAGATGCGGGCGATAGCCGGGACGGTGGCGGGAACGGCGCGGCCGGCCCACTGGGCCACCTGGAAGACGCCGTTGGAGAGGAACTCGTCCTCGAACCAGCCGGCCAGCCGCCCCACCGGCTGCTCGGGGCCCGCGCTGCGGTTGTTGCGCTTGGTGTTGGTGCTGCCGGTGTGCGGGAACCAGTAGAACTCGAAGTGCTCGTTCTCGGCCCACAACTGGTCGAACTCGGCGAGAACGCGGTCGAGGGGCATCGGTTCCTCGCGCGCGGTGAGCAGGAAGAGCGGTTCCACAGCGAAGGTGAGGGCGGTGACGATGCCGAGGGCGCCCAGGCCGACGCGGGCAGCGGCGAAGACGTCCGGGTTCTCCCGCTCGGAGCAGGTGAGGACCGAGCCGTCCGCCGTGACGAGTTCCAGTGCCCTGATCTGCGCGGCGATCGAGCCCGACTCGCGGCCCGTGCCGTGCGTGCCGGTGCTGGTGGCCCCGGAGGCGGTCTGCTCCATGATGTCGCCCATGTTGGTGAGCGACAGGCCCTCGCGCGCGAGGGCGGCGTTGAGCCTCTTGAGCGGGGTGCCCGCCTCCACCGTGACCGTCATGGACGTACGGTCGATGTCGCGTATCCCGGTCAGCAGTTGAGGGCGTATCAGCACACCGTCGGTGGCGGCTATCGACGTGAAGGAGTGGCCGGTTCCCACCGCCTTCACCTTCAGTCCGTCCTCGCGGGCCCGGCGCACCGCCGCGGCCAGCTCCTCCACCGAGGCAGGCGTGACCTGCCGGGCGGGCCGGGCGGAGACGTTGCCGCCCCAGTTACGCCAGGTGCCGTTCTTCCCGCTCGCTGTGCTGCCCAACGGTGCCTCCCCGACCTGAGGCCGGCCTGCGCAGCCGGCGGTACCCCAGGAAACCCACCACGACCGCGACGGCCCCGGAGACCACCGGGACCCCGTACCCGGCCCGCGCCCCGGCTGCGTCGATCACCCAGCCGGCCAGGGAGGAGCCGAGCGCGACACCGACCGCGAGACCGGTGCTCACCCAGGTCATGCCCTCGGTGAGCTTCGCGCGAGGTACGTGCTCTTCGATGAGGGACATCGTCGTGATCATCGTCGGTGCGATGGACAGGCCCGAAACGAACAGCGCCACGGCCAGAAGCGGCAGGTTCCCGACCAGTAGGAGGGGGATCATACTCACGGCCATGGCCGTGACGCCCAGCAGCCAGCGGCGTTCCGGCGCCCCGGTGAAGCGCAGCAGCCCGAAGACGGCGGCCGCCGTACCGGAACCGGCCGCGTACAGCGCGAGGACCATGCTCGCCGCGGCCTTGTGGCCGCGCTCGTCGGCGAAGGCGACGGTGACCACGTCCACCGCTCCGAAGATCGCGCCGGTGGCCACGAAGGTCGCCACGAGCACCCGCAGCCCCGCCGAGCGCAGGGCGCTGCCGTCGGCGTGCCGCTCGCGTGGATGCGGCTCGGGCTCGGTGGCGCGCTGGGCGGTGAGCCAGAAGACGCCGACCGCCAGGAAGCACGCGGCCAGCAGGGGGCCCGCCTCCGGGAACCACGCCGTGCACAGGCCGATGGAGAGGATCGGTCCGAAAACGAAGCAGATCTCGTCCACGACCGACTCGAACGAGTAGGCGGTGTGCAGCTTCGGGGTGCCCCGGTACAGCGCCGCCCACCGGGCCCGGATCATCGCGCCGAGGCTGGGCACCGAGCCGATCCCGGCGGCGCAGGCGAACAGCACCCAGTCCGGCCACCCCAGATGCGCGGCGAGCAGCAGCCCGGCCGCCGTGGCCAGTGCCACCAGGGTCGCCGGGCGCAGTACCCGGCGCTGCCCGTGCCGGTCCACCAGCCGGGAGATCCGCGGCCCGAGCAGGGCGGCGGAGAGCGCGATGGTGGCCGACAGGGCGCCCGCGAGGCCGTACCGCCCGGTGAGCTGGGAGACCATCGTGACCACGCCGATGCCCATCATCGACAGCGGCATCCGGCCGAGGAACCCCGCGGCGGAGAAGGCCTTGGTGCCGGGCTCGGCGAACAGGGCGCTGTAGGGGCTGGGCACGTGGTCTCCGGAGCGGTTCGGTAAGGTGCCAGACGGCTGATACAGCTTACAAGTTAGGTGACCCTAATCGCACCGTGCGGCAGCCCGGGAAAAACGGCTCAAAACACCCGCGACACGACTCTACGTCCTGCCGTTTCCCCGCTGTCGGTGCCGGGTGGCAGGATCGAGACATGCCAGACGCGCTCGATGCCAGCCCCTACGACGCCCTGCTCCTGCTGTCCTTCGGCGGCCCCGAAGGCCCCGACGACGTGGTCCCCTTCCTGGAGAACGTCACGCGCGGACGCGGCATCCCGAAGGAACGCCTCAAGGAAGTCGGACAGCACTACTTCCTCTTCGGCGGGGTCAGCCCCATCAACGACCAGAACCGCGCCCTGCTGGACGCCCTGCGCGAGGACTTCGCCGAACACGGCCTGAACCTGCCGGTGTACTGGGGGAACCGCAACTGGGCGCCGTACCTGACGGACACCCTGCGCGAGATGGCCGCCGACGGCCGCCGCCGCGTCCTGGTCCTCGCCACCAGTGCCTACGCCTCCTACTCGGGCTGCCGCCAGTACCGCGAGAACCTCGCCGACGCGCTGGCCGCCCTGGAGGCGGAGGGCCTTCGGCCGCCGGCGGTCGACAAGCTGCGGCACTACTTCAACCACCCCGGTTTCGTCGAGCCCATGACCGACGGCGTGCTGCGCTCCCTCGCCGACCTCCCCGAGGACGTCCGCGCGGACGCCCACATCGCCTTCACCACCCACTCCGTCCCGACCGCCGCCGCCGACACCTCCGGTCCGGCCGAGGCCCACGGCGAGGGCGGCGCCTACGTCGAGCAGCACCTGGACGTGGCCCGGCTGATCGCCGATGCCGTCCGCGAGCGCACCGGCGTCGACCACCCCTGGCGGCTCGTCTACCAGTCCCGCTCCGGCGCCCCGCACATCCCCTGGCTGGAACCCGACATCTGCGACCACCTGGAGGAGCGGCACGCGGCGGGCGTCCCCGCCGTCGTCATGGCCCCCATCGGCTTCGTCTCCGACCACATGGAGGTCCTCTACGACCTCGACACCGAGGCGAAGGCCAAGGCCGAGGAGCTGGGCCTGCCGGTCCGCCGCTCGGCCACCGTGGGCGCCGACCCGCGGTTCGCGGCGGCGGTCCGCGAACTGGTCCTGGAGCGGGTCACCGTGGAACGCGGTGGCCGGGCCACCCCCTGCGCCCTGGGCGCCCTCGGCCCGAGCCACCACGTCTGCCCGGTCGGCTGCTGCCCGGCCCGGGCCCCCCGCCCGGCCGCCGCGGGCGCCGACAGCCCCTACGCGTGAGGAGACCCGTGACCGACGCCCTGCACCGGGACCTGCTCGCCCTCGCCCAGGAGGCCGCCCGCCGCGCCGGCGAGCTGCTGCGCGACGGCCGCCCCGCCGACCTGGCCGTGGCCCGGACCAAGTCCAGCCCCATCGACGTCGTCACCGAGATGGACATCGCGGCGGAGAAGCTGATCACCGATCTGATCTCCGGGCGGCGCCCCGACGACGGCTTCCTCGGCGAGGAGGGCGCCTCCGCCGAGGGCACGAGCGGCGTCCGCTGGGTGATCGACCCGCTCGACGGCACCGTCAACTACCTGTACGGCCTGCCGACCTGGGCGGTGTCCATCGCCGCCGAACAGGACGGCGAGACCGTCGCCGGTGTCGTCGCGGCGCCGATGCGCGGCGAGACGTACCACGCCGTGCGCGGCGGCGGCGCGTGGGCCACCGGCGCGTGGGAGGGCGAGCGGGCGCTCGCCTGCCGCCCCGCGCCCCCGCTGGACCAGGCACTGGTCTCCACCGGCTTCAACTACGTCACCGAGGTCCGCGCCCACCAGGCCGAGGTGGCCGGCCGGCTGGTCCCGCTGCTGCGCGACATCCGGCGCAGCGGCTCGGCGGCCGTGGACCTGTGCGACGTGGCCTGCGGCCGGCTCGACGGGTACTACGAACGCGGACTCCATCCGTGGGACGTCGCGGCGGGGGACCTGATCGCCCGGGAGGCGGGCGCCCTGACCGGTGGACGGCCCGGAGAGCGCCCCTCGGGTGACCTCACGGTGGCAGGAACGCCAGGGGTCTTCGAGCCCCTCCAGCGGCTGCTGGAGGACTTCGGGGCCTGGCACGACTGACGCCCGTCCCGAACAGGGTCCGGGCAGCGCGAGGGCCCCCGGCGCTGGATCTGGATTCGCCGGGGGCCCCGCTGTCGCGCTCTCGGGCAGGTCAGACGCGTGACGCGCCGACCTCCACGCCGTGTTCGGCGGCGAGGCGTCGCAGGTCGTCCAGTTCTGCCTGCTCCACCTCGACGAGGAAGTCGTCGCCCTCGTCACGAGCCCGGGACAGATCGGACTCCGTCGCCCTTATGCGCTGGAGAAGTCCCGCGGTGAAAGCGTCCATGCTGCGCCCCCTCGTCATGGGTCGTGGGTGGGTGGCACGGGGGTGTGCCGTGTGGAAGGGGTGATCACTCTCTCGCCGGTGCCCAGCGCTGCCCGGCCGGGCGGCGACGGTGCCGGACACCCGCGCCCGCTCTGCGAAGCGGACCGTGAAGTACCACATGGTGCTGTGGCACATGCAGAGCGTGATCGCGGGGTGTAAAGCCGTCCTCCCCTCACGCCGTTCACCGGAAACCTCGGACGGAGCAGAAAATCTCGCGTTTCTCGGCCGACACCCGGATTCCTGCGGCCCGGACCTCGTCTTACAGCCGACTTACGGCCGAAAAGGGCAGGATGGGGGCCACATTCCACGAACACCCCTGCCCGCGGGGCGCCCACGGCGCGCCGCGCGGGTGGACACAGGAAGGACTAGCGACGTGCGCGTACTCGTCGTCGAGGACGAGCAGCTGCTCGCCGATGCGGTGGCCACCGGACTGCGCCGGGAGGCCATGGCCGTCGACGTCGTGTACGACGGCGCGGCCGCCCTGGAACGCATCGGCGTGAACGACTACGACGTGGTCGTCCTCGACCGCGACCTCCCGCTCGTGCACGGCGACGACGTCTGCCGCAAGATCGTGGAGCTGGGCATACCCACGCGCGTGCTCATGCTCACCGCCTCCGGTGACGTCAGCGACCGGGTGGAGGGCCTGGAGATCGGCGCCGACGACTATCTGCCGAAGCCGTTCGCGTTCAGCGAGCTGATCGCGCGCGTGCGCGCCCTCGGCCGCCGGACCAGCGTGCCGCTGCCGCCGGTCCTGGAGCGGGCCGGCATCAAGCTCGACCCCAACCGCCGCGAGGTGTTCCGCGACGGCAAGGAGATCCAGCTCGCGCCCAAGGAGTTCGCGGTCCTGGAGGTGCTGATGCGCAGCGAGGGCGCGGTGGTCTCCGCCGAGCAGCTACTGGAGAAGGCGTGGGACGAGAACACCGATCCGTTCACCAACGTGGTGCGGGTGACGGTGATGACCCTGCGCCGCAAACTGGGCGAGCCGCCCGTCATCGTCACGGTCCCCGGCTCCGGCTACCGGATCTGACCGGCCGTGGCCGCCACCCCCGCGCCCCCGCAGGCGCCGCCGAAACCCACCTGGGACCCCAGCAGGGCACAGCCGCCCTTCCCGTGGCTGCGCCCGACCATCCGCATACGGCTCACGCTGTTGTACGGCGGCATGTTCCTGATCGCCGGCATCCTGCTGCTGTCGATCATCTACCTGCTGGCCGCCCAGGCGATCAGCAGCGGTAACCAGCCGCTTTTCAAGATCGTCAGTTTCCAGAAGCTCCAGGTCTCCAGCGACAACTGCCCCGCGATCAACACCACGAGCCTGCCCCTGGAGGATTTCAAGGACGCGATCAGCCGGTGCGTTGACCACCAGCGCCAGGGGGCCCTGGACAACCTGCTCAGCCGCTCGCTGCTGGCCCTGCTGGGGCTCGCCGTCATCGCCTTCGCGTTCGGCTACGCGATGGCCGGCCGCGTGCTCTCCCCGCTCGGCCGGATCACCCGGACCGCCCGTCAGGTGGCCGGTTCGGACCTGTCCCGCCGGATCGAGCTGGACGGCCCGGACGACGAGCTGAAGGAGCTGGCGGACACCTTCGACGACATGCTGGAGCGGCTGCAACGGGCCTTCACCGCCCAGCAGCGCTTCGTCGGCAACGCCTCGCACGAACTGCGCACCCCGCTCGCCATCAACCGCACGCTCCTCGAGGTGCACCTGTCGGACCCGGACGCGCCGGTCGAGCTCCAGCAGCTCGGCAGGACCCTGCTGGCCACCAACGAGCGCAGCGAGCAGCTGGTCGAGGGGCTGCTGCTGCTCGCCCGCAGCGACAACCAGATCGTCGAGCGCAAGCCCGTGGACCTGGCCGAGGTCGCGACGCAGGCCGTCGACCAGGTGCACGCCGAGGCGGAGGCCAAGGGTGTCGAGATCCGCGGTGAGCGCAAACCGGCCGTCGTGCGGGGCAACGGCGTGCTGCTGGAGCGGATCGCCCTGAATCTCGTGCAGAATGCGGTGCGCTACAACGTGGCCGAGCACGGCTGGGTCGAGGTGCATACCGAGGTCGAGCACGGGCAGGCTGTGCTCACCGTTTCGAACACCGGACCCGTGGTGCCCGCGTACGAGATCGACAACCTCTTCGAGCCCTTCCGGCGGCTGCGCACGGAGCGCACGGGCAGCGACAAGGGCGTGGGTCTCGGCCTGTCGATCGTCAGATCGGTGACGCGCGCGCACGGCGGGCACATCCTGGCAAGGCCCCGGGAAGGCGGTGGCCTGGTGATGCGTGTCACCCTGCCGGTGTGACGGGAGGCCGACATGCGCGGAGGTTGTTCGCTTTGCGCGGAATTTTCTGACCCTCGCACAGGGTTCTCCTTGTGTGATCGATCACATGGACGGATTTCCGGCCATGTACGCAGAGTGATCATGACCGTAGGTGGAAAGCCGGGAAAGTCCTGGTTTTCAGGGCACTTGATCACGGGAAGTACACGGGGAGGCGCCTTTGAGGTGCGGCATCCGAACCGTGTACGGTCCTCACCGCCAACCAAGTCGATCACCCTCGAGGGGTCGGGTTGGGTGTCGATTGAGTAACAGACCTTGATGTGAGGCAAAATCTCCGCCTCAGGTCGGGCACAAGTCCGGCCTCTCACGCGTTACGTGCGCTGGAGACACCGCAGACCACCCAGAGGGGGAGAGCGATATGGCAACCGATTACGACACTCCACGCAAGACCGACGACGACGTCGACTCGGACAGCCTTGAAGAGCTGAAGGCCAGGCGGAACGACAAGTCCACCTCGTCGGTGGACGTCGACGAATTCGAGGCCGCCGAAGGTCTCGAACTGCCCGGAGCGGACCTCTCGAACGAGGAGCTGGCCGTCCGGGTGCTGCCCAAGCAGCAGGACGAGTTCACCTGCATGAGCTGCTTCCTGGTGCACCACCGCAGCCAGCTGGCCCGGGAGAAGAACGGTCAGCCGATCTGCCGCGACTGCGACTGAGGACGGGTCGGCCATGTCCGGCTCGACCCCTCCGCGGAAGCGCCGCTTCTCCTTGCGGAAAGCGGACCGAGGGCCGTCCGACGGCTCGCACGGCGCACGTGACGACGAGCGGGGCTCACCGGCAGCGGGAGCCTCGCCCGGACCGGCGGCCGACAGGGACGACCTGCCGGTGCCGGTGCGGCAGCCCGCGCCCGTCGCACGGCGCCGGGCTGTGGTCATGCGCCACAGGGCCCGGGATCTCGCCCGGGAAGGGGCCCGCAAGGGCGGCGGCCACGCCCGCGCGGGGCTGGCGTACGTCGCGGACCGCATCATCGACATCGCGCCCCGGGTGCCCGTACGCGACCTCGCGGCCCTGCGCGGACAGTTTCCCGGACTCGGACCCGAGGAACTGGCCGACAGGCTGGTGGCGGGCGCGGCGGCCGGCACCTCGACGGTCGGAGCCGGGATCGGGGCCGCGGCGATGCTGCCCGTGCCGCCGGCGATGCCGACCGAGCTCGCCGCGGAGATCACCGGGGTCGCCGCGATCGAGCTGAAACTCATCGCGGAACTGCACGAGGTCTACGGCGTCCGCGCGCCGGGCGGGCTCAGAGCCCGCAGCACCGCGTATCTGTCCTCCTGGTCGGAGGAGCGCGGCATCGACGTGACGAAGCCGTCGACGTACGACACGGCCCTCGGCGGCCGGATGAAACGCGAACTGCGCCGGCAGATCATGAAGCGGATGGTCCGCAACCTGCCCAACCTCACGCCGTTCATGGTGGGAGCCGCGGTCGGAGCGGTCATGAACCGCCGGGACACCAGAAAGCTCGCGGCACAGATCCGGGCCGACCTGCGCCGGATCCAGGTGCCCTGGGACGAGCTGCCGGAGCTGCCGCCGCTGGAGAAGCCGGCGGACCCGCTGTCGCCGCGCGAGCTTTCCGAGGAGCTGTAGAGCCACCGCCGGGGAACCTCGGGCGCCAGGGTCCCGAGCGCCCCGGCCTTCTCGCACGCGCCGCGGCCCCCGCGAATCGCGCCCCGGCCTCCTCGAACGCGCTCCGGTCTGTCGAACCGCGCCCCTGACCCTCTCAGGCGCCCGGGCCGGCTCAGGCGTTCGCCGTGCGGGCCGCCTCGATGGCCGCCGCCAGCTTCTCCGGCTCACGCGTAGACAGGTACAGGTACGGCGTCGGGTCCTGCGGATCCGTGACCTCCACGCGCAACGCCGTCGGGATGTACGCGCGCAGCAGCAGGAAGGCGCGGGTGTCGGCCTTGTACGTACGCCAGGCGCGTGCCTCCTGCGCGTCCAGCACCTGCGTCGCGCCCAGCGCCGACACGGGGATCCTCGCCTCGCCCGCGACCAGGGAGTCGCCCACGACCCGGATGCGCGGCGAGCCGTAGGCACTGGCCACCACCGCCGCGGCGGCCGTACCCCCGACCAGGCCGCCGAGCAGCGGCAGGGTGCCGAAGGGCAGCAGGATCAGGGCGAAGGAGACGCCCACCAGGAAGCTGATCAGCCACCACGACCGGGGGGCGGTGAGGCGTTCTTCGTAGGGGGTGGCGGAGAGCTGCATGAGGCCAAGCTTGGCACGGGATCCGCACAGGGCCGACGCACGGGTAAGGTCTGCGGCTGTGAGTGGTAGTTCCGCAGCTCTTCAGCCTCCCGCAGACGCGGTGAAACCGGTACGGCATCCCGACGCGCCCGCGCCCGGGGAGCTTCTCGGTGCCCATTACGAGCACTGCTTCGGGTGTGGTCCGGGGCAGCCGCACGGACTGAACCTGGAGGCCCGCGCCGGCGAGGGCGTCACGCTGACCGCCGAGTTCACCGTCCAGCCCGCCCACCAGGGAGCCCCCGGCCTCGCGCACGGCGGAGTACTGGCCACGGCGCTGGACGAGACCCTCGGCTCGCTGAACTGGCTGCTGCGCACCATCGCCGTGACGGGACGGCTGGAGACGGACTTCGTGCGACCCGTCCCGGTCGGCACCACGCTGCACCTGGCGGCCGAGGTGACCGCCGTCGCCGGGCGGAAGATCTACTGCACCGCCACCGGACGCATCGGCGGCCCCGACGGACCGGTCGCCGTCCGCGCCGACGCCCTCTTCGTGGAGGTCGAGGTCGGCCACTTCATCGACCACGGCCGCGGCGAGGAGATCCGGGCGGCCATGGAGGATCCCGATCAGATCCGCCGTGCCCGTGCCTTCGAGGTGAACCCGTGACCGCGGCGGGCCCCGCCGGCCGCGCTCCCCTGGATGTGCAGATCCGGCGGGTCGATCCGGACGTACCGCTTCCGGCGTACGAGCACCCCGGGGACGCCGGAGCCGATCTGCGCACCACCGAGGCGTGCGCGCTGGGGCCCGGTGAACGGGCCGTCCTGCCCACGGGGGTGTCGATCGCCCTGCCCGACGGGTACGCGGCCTTCGTGCATCCGCGATCCGGCCTCGCCGCCCGCTGCGGTGTCGCCCTCGTGAATGCCCCGGGGACGGTCGATGCCGGGTACCGTGGAGAGATCAAGGTGATCGTGGTGAATCTCGACCCGCGCGAGAGCGTGCGGTTCGAGCGCTTCGACCGGATTGCCCAACTGGTCGTCCAGCAGGTCGAGAGGGTCCGCTTCCAGGAGGTCGCGGAACTTCCCGGCTCCGCGCGGGCCGAAGGGGGCTTCGGGTCCACCGGTGGCCATGCCGCGGTGGGCGGCGAGAGCGGCACAAGCGGTCAGGCCGCCGAGGGCGGTCCGACGGGTGGGAATCGATACGCTTCGGTCGTATCCGACCGGGAAGGACAGTGACGTGTTCGGACGTCGCAACAAGAAGGGTGCCGCCGAGGAAGCGGCCGGCGAGGCCGAGCAGGTCGTCGACAGCGTCGGGACCGAGGCGGACGAAGAGGAGGCCGGGCGCGAGCGACAGCGTCTCCGGCTGGAGCCCGGGCCCCGGCCCGACGGGCCGTGGGACAGCGGCGAGGTGCGCGACCCGGCCGAGGGCCGCGTCGACCTCGGCGGTCTGTTCGTACCGGGCGTCGACGGCATGGAGCTGCGGGTCGAGGTCGCCGGTGACGCGATCGTCGCCGCGACTGTAGTACTGCGCGACAGCGCCATCCAGCTCCAGGCGTTCGCCGCACCCAAGCGCGAGGGTATCTGGGGCGAGGTCCGCGAGGAGATCGGCAGCGGCATCACCCAGCAGGGTGGCATCGTCGACGAGGTCGAGGGCCCGCTCGGCTGGGAGCTGCGCGCCCAGGTCCCGGTGCAGCTACCCGACGGCACCGGCGGTTTCCAGGTCGTCCGGTTCGTCGGTGTGGACGGCCCGCGCTGGTTCCTGCGCGGTGTGATCTCCGGCCAGGGCGCCGTGCAGCCGCAGGCCGCCGGGCTCCTGGAGCAGATCTTCCGCGACACGGTCGTGGTCCGCGGCGAGGGCCCGATGGCCCCGCGCGACCCCATCGTCCTCAAGCTGCCGAACGACGCCCAGATGGTTCCCGAGGGTGTCCAGCAGGAGGAGGGCTCACGCTTCTCCGGCGGGATGGGACACCTCCAGCGCGGACCGGAGATCACCGAGGTCCGCTAGCCGCTCGACCGCCTTCAGCCGTGACACACGGGCCGTGCCCCCGAGGGGGTACGGCCCGCTGTGCGCGCTGTGTTCGGTGCGCCGTCGAGGACAGCCCGCGCGGTCTCCGCGGCCTCCCGGGGACCGCCCGTCGTCCGCCTGCCTCCGGGGACGTGCCCCGACGTGCTCATCAGGGTTGCGTCAAAGTTGCCCGTCGTCGCCCCATTCCGTGCGGTCCGCCCTGATGGCGGGCCATAGGGTCGACGCTGCGTAGGCGACGGGCACGGGAAGACAATGAGGCCATGGCACGCGGCAAGCTACGGATCTACCTGGGTGCGGCACCCGGCGTGGGCAAGACCTACGCGATGCTCGCCGAGGCGCACCGCCGGATCGAGCGGGGCACCGACTGCGTCGTCGCGTTCGTCGAGCACCACGGCCGGCCGCGTACCGAGACGCTGCTGCACGGCCTGGAGCAGGTGCCGCTGCGGCGGCTGGAGTACCGGGGCGCCGCCTTCGACGAGATGGACGTCGAGGCCGTGCTGCGCCGCCGGCCCGCCGTCGCCCTCGTGGACGAACTCGCCCACACCAACGTCCCCGGCTCCCGCAACGCCGGGCGCCGCCAGGACGTGGAGGAGCTGCTCGCCGCCGGCATCGACGTCGTCTCCACCGTCAACATCCAGCATCTGGAGTCACTCGGCGACGTCGTCGAGTCGATCACCGGCGTACGGCAGCGCGAGACAGTCCCCGACGAGGTGGTACGCCGGGCCGACCAGATCGAGCTGGTCGACATGTCCCCGCAGGCCCTGCGCCGCCGCATGGCCCACGGCAACATCTACCAGCCGGACAAGGTCGACGCGGCCCTCTCCAACTACTTCCGCCCCGGCAACCTCACCGCCCTGCGCGAGCTGGCGCTGCTGTGGGTGGCCGACCGGGTCGACGAGAGCCTCACCGCGTACCGCAGCGAGCACCGGGTGTCGGCGATATGGGGCTCGCGGGAGCGGATCGTGGTGGGCCTGACCGGTGGCCCCGAGGGACGCACCCTCATCCGCCGGGCGGTCCGGCTCGCCGAGAAGGGCGCCGGCGGCGAGGTCCTCGCCGTCTACATCGCCCGCAGTGACGGCCTGACCTCCGCCTCCCCCAAGGAGCTGGCCGTCCAGCGCACCCTCGTGGAGGACCTCGGCGGCACCTTCCACCACGTGGTCGGCGACGACATACCGGCCGCCCTGCTCGACTTCGCGCGCGGTGTCAACGCCACCCAGATCGTGCTGGGCTCCTCGCGCCGCAAGCCCTGGCAGTACGTCTTCGGACCCGGCGTCGGCGCGACCGTCGCCCGGGACTCCGGCGCCGACCTGGACGTGCACATCGTCACCCACGAGGAGGTCGCCAAGGGCCGGGGACTGCCCGTCACACGCGGCGGGCAGCTCGGGCGGACCCGGGTCGTCCAGGGCTGGGCCGTCGGTCTGGCCGGCCCGGCCGTCCTCGCGGTGCTGCTGAACACCGTCGACCTCGGCCTCGCCAACGACATGCTGCTGTTCCTGGCCGTCACCGTCGCCGCGGCCCTGCTCGGCGGCCTGCTGCCCGCCCTCGCCGCGGCGGCCCTCGGCTCGCTGCTGCTGAACTACTTCTACACGCCGCCGCTGCACCGGCTGACCGTCGCCGACCCCAAGAACATCGTCGCCATCGCCATCTTCTTCGGCGTCGGCATGTCGGTCGCCTCGGTGGTCGACCTCGCCGCCCGGCGCACCCATCAGGCAGCCCGGCTGCGCGCCGAGTCCGAGATCCTCTCCTTCCTCGCCGGGAACGTGCTGCGCGGCGAGACCGGCCTGGAGGAGTTGCTGGAGCGGGTCCGCGAGACCTTCGCCATGGAGTCGGCCGCCCTGCTGGAGCGCGAGGGCGATGTCGCTCCCTGGACCTGTGCGGGCCGCGCCGGCTTCGGGCCGCCGCTGGAACGCCCCGAGGACGCCGACGTCGACATGCCCGTCGGCGACCACATGGCACTCGCGCTCACCGGCCGGGTGCTGCCCGCCGAGGACCGCCGGGTACTGGCCGCCTTCGCCGCCCAGGCGGCCGTCGTGCTGGACCGCCGGCGCCTGCGGGAGGAGGCCGACCGGGCCCGCACGCTCGCCGAGGGCAACCGCATCCGCACCGCCCTGCTGGCGGCCGTCAGCCACGACCTGCGCACCCCGCTGGCCGGCATCAAGGCCGCCGTGTCCTCCCTGCGCTCGGACGACGTGGCCTGGTCCGAGGAGGACGAGGCGGAGCTGCTCGCGGGCATCGAGGAGGGCGCGGACCGCCTCGACCACCTCGTCGGCAACCTGCTCGACATGTCCCGGCTCCAGACCGGTACGGTCACCCCGCTGATCCGGGAGATCGACGTCGACGAGGTCGTGCCGATGGCGCTCGGGGGCGTACCCGAGGGCAGCGTCGGACTGGACGTGCCGGAGACGCTGCCCATGGTCGCCGTCGACCCCGGACTGCTGGAGCGGTCGGTGGCCAACCTCGTGGAGAACGCCGTCAAGTACAGCCCGCCCGGGCGGCGCGTCCTGGTCGCCGCCAGTGCCCTCGCCGACCGCGTGGAGGTGCGGGTGGTGGACCGGGGGCCGGGTGTGCCGGACGAGGCCAAGGACCGTATCTTCGAGCCGTTCCAACGCTACGGCGACGCCCCGCGCGGCGCCGGCGTCGGGCTCGGCCTCGCCGTCGCCCGGGGCTTCGCCGAGGCCATGGGCGGCACCCTCGACGCCGAGGACACGCCGGGCGGCGGCCTCACCATGGTGCTGACCCTGCGCGCGGCGGGCCCGCGCCCCCGCTCCTGCGACGCGAGCCCGGACGGCAAGGATCCGGGCACCGCGGACGACGGGGGTCCGCGGCCCGCGGCGGACGCGGACATCGCTGAACCGGAAAGGCAGGTCCTATGACGACCCGGGTGCTCGTGGTCGACGACGAGCCGCAGATCGTGCGCGCCCTCGTGATCAACCTCAAGGCGCGCAGGTACGAGGTCGACGCCGCCTCCGACGGCAGGGCCGCCCTCGAACTCGCCGCCTCCCGCCACCCCGACGTCGTCGTCCTCGACCTCGGCCTGCCCGACATGGACGGCGTCGAGGTGATCCGGGGCCTGCGCGGCTGGACCCGCGTGCCGATCCTGGTGCTCTCCGCGCGGCACTCCTCCGACGAGAAGGTGGAGGCGCTGGACGCCGGCGCCGACGACTACGTCACCAAGCCCTTCGGCATGGACGAGCTGCTGGCCCGGCTGCGCGCCGCCGTCCGCCGGGCCGAGCCGGCCGGCCCCGGCGAGGACGACCTGACGACCGTGGAGACCGAGGGCTTCACCGTCGACCTGGCCGCCAAGAAGGTCGACCGCGGCGGCCGGGACGTCCGGCTCACCCCCACCGAGTGGCACCTGCTGGAGGTGCTGGTCCGCAACACCGGCCGCCTGGTCGGCCAGAAACAACTGCTCCAGGAGGTGTGGGGGCCGTCGTACGGCACCGAGACCAACTATCTGCGGGTGTACATGGCCCAACTGCGCAGGAAGCTGGAGGCGGACCCCTCGCACCCGAAGCACTTCATCACTGAGCCGGGCATGGGCTACCGGTTCGAGAAGTGAGGCTGCGGAGGAACCAGGCGTCGGTGGTCCGCCGTGCGGGACGGTCGCGGGGAAGCGAGCTGCGCTACGGTCCTGCCGTCACACCCCGGTACGCTTCAGGTATGAGTGCTGTTCCTCGTTCCGAAAAGCCGGCCGGCCGGTTCCGGCGCATGCTCGACCGGCTCTCCTCGTCGCAGGAGGACCTGGAGTCCGAGGAGCTGCGCGAGGACGCCGAGACGGCGGGCTGCACGAAGATCGGCGACTGCCGTGACCGGCAGATCGTCACCGTAACTGGTACCTTGCGCACGGTCACCCTGCGCCCGCGTGCCGGCGTCCCGGCCCTGGAGGCCGAGCTGTTCGACGGCTCGGCCGCGCTGGACGTGGTGTGGCTCGGCAGGCGTTCCATCGTGGGCATAGAACCGGGGCGCAAGCTGATCGCATCGGGCCGGATCTCGATGAGCCGGGGCCGCCGGGTGCTGTTCAACCCGAAATACGAACTGCGACCCCTCGGACGGGAGTAGCCGGTGACGTCCCTCGACAAGCCGACCGAAGACACCGACCAGCCCCCGTCGGACGTGCACGAGCCGGGCGGCCCCCGCCCGGACGACGCCCGCGCGGTGACCGAGGCCGCGCTGTTCGAGGCGTTCGGCGGTGTGCGCGGCATGGTCGAGACGGTCGTGCCGGGCCTGCTCTTCGTCACGATCTTCACGATCAACAAGGACCTGCACCTCTCGGCGATCGCCGCGCTGGTCGTGTCACTGGTGCTGGTCGTGGTCCGGCTGGCCATGAGGGACACCGTCAAGCACGCCTTCAGCGGTGTCTTCGGTGTGGCCTTCGGCGTCGTGTTCGCGATGTTCACCGGCAACGCCAAGGACTTCTACCTCCCGGGCATGATCTACACCCTGGGCCTGGCGGTGGCGTACATCGTCACGACCCTCGCCGGTGTGCCCCTGATCGGCCTGATCCTCGGCCCGGTCTTCAAGGAGAACCTCTCCTGGCGCACCCGCAACCCGGGCCGCAAGAAGGCGTACGCCAAGGCCAGTTGGGCCTGGGGCCTGATCCTGCTCGCCAAGTGCGCGGTCCTCTTCCCGCTGTACTGGTGGGCCGACACCACCCAGCTCGGCTGGATCCTGATCGCCCTGAAGATCCCGCCGTTCCTCCTGGCGGTCTGGCTGACCTGGGTCTTCCTCGCCAAGGCGCCGGCTCCCATCGACGTCTTCGCGGAGATGGAGGCCGAGGAGCAGGCCGAGAAGGCGCGGAAGGAGCGCGAGACCGCTCTGGCCGCGGAGAGCGGCGAGCCCACGGGCGGGCGGCACCGCCGGGAGGCGTGAGCGAGGTCCTACGACGGCGGAGGGCGCCCCTGACATCAGGGGCGCCCTCCGCCGTACCATCGCCTGCCGCCGGACCGGCCACCGGCTGTGCCGGCCGCCTGCCGTGGGAGAGGCTCAGGCCTCTTCCCGGCGTACCGACAGCAGTTCCTCCAGCTGCTCCTCCCGGGCCTGCGCGGCCACGAAGAGAAGTTCGTCGCCCGGTTCCAGGGAGTCCTCCCCGGAGGGGGTCAGCACGCGGGTGCCGCGGATGATCGTGACGAGGGAGGTGTCCTGCGGCCACTCCACGTCGCCGACCTGGGTGCCGGCCAGGGCCGACTCCTCCGGCAGGGTCAGCTCCACCAGGTTGGCGTCACCGTGGCTGAAGCGCAGCAGGCGGACCAGGTCGCCGACGCTCACCGCCTCCTCGACCAGGGCGGACATCAGGCGCGGGGTGGAGACGGCGACGTCGACGCCCCAGGCCTCGTTGAACAGCCACTCGTTCTTGGGGTTGTTCACGCGGGCCACGACGCGCGGAACGCCGTACTCCGTCTTGGCGAGCAGCGAGACGACCAGGTTCACCTTGTCGTCGCCGGTCGCGGCGATCACGACGTTGCAGCGCTGCAACGCCGCCTCGTCCAGGGAGGTGATCTCACAGGCGTCGGCCAGCAGCCACTCCGCCTGCGGGACGCGCTCGACCGAGATGGCGGTCGGCGCCTTGTCGATCAGCAGGACCTCGTGGCCGTTCTCGAGCAGTTCGCCCGCGATCGAGCGGCCGACGGCACCGGCCCCGGCAATGGCGACCCTCATCAGTGACCGCTCTCCTCTTCCGGGCCACCGGCGAACGCCGCCTCGACCTTCTCCACGTCGTCCGTCCACATCATCACGTGCACGAGGTCGCCCTCCTGGAGCACCGTCTGCGAGGTGGGCAGGATCGCCTCGCCCAGGCGGGTCAGGAACGCCACCCGGACGCCCGTCTCCTCCTGGAGCCTGCTGATCTTGTGACCGACCCACTTCGGGGAGGCGTGCACCTCGGCGAGCTGCACCCCGCCGGTGGGGTCGCGCCACAGCGGCTCGGCCCCGGAGGGCAGCAGGCGGCGCAGCATCTGGTCGGCGGTCCAGCGGACCGTGGCCACGGTGGGGATGCCCAGGCGCTGGTAGACCTCGGCGCGGCGAGGGTCGTAGATGCGGGCGGCGACGTTCTGCACGCCGAACATCTCGCGGGCCACGCGCGCGGAGATGATGTTGGAGTTGTCACCGCTGGAGACGGCGGCGAAGGCACCGGCCTCCTCGATGCCCGCCTCGCGCAGGGTGTCCTGGTCGAAGCCGACGCCGGTGACCCGGCGGCCCCCGAATCCCGGGCCCAGCCGGCGGAAGGCGGTGGGATCCTGGTCGATCACGGCGACCGTGTGTCCCTGTTGCTCCAGGGTCTGGGCAAGAGCGGAACCCACTCTTCCGCAACCCATGATGACGATGTGCACGACCGTCCTTCCGGTGTCCAAAAGTTACTGCTGAGCATCAGGGTCTCAGACCGACGCCCAAAGCTACACACGGGCGCCGCCCGGACGGCACCCCTGTGCCGGGACCGGGAGCATCCGCCGCCGAGTGATGCTGCGCACGCTGCACAGGGTCAGGATTCCGAGGCCGGCGACGGCGAGCGCCGCCCCGATCAGCTCCGCGGTCGCGGGCATGGCACCTCCGGAGCGCGATGACAGGCGGGGTTTGCCATCCAGACGCGGAGGGCACCCTGACCACGGAATCCGCAGTTCCGTGCGCCCCCGATTTCACTCGTGAGGCAGATCGAGCATGCCGGGTGGGCGGGTGCCAGTTCGAAGGCTTACGATCCTCTCTCGTGTCCAAACTGACCGACGTGCCCAAACGGATCCTGATCGGGCGCGCACTGCGCAGTGACCGGCTGGGCGAGACGCTCCTGCCGAAGCGCATCGCACTCCCCGTCTTCGCCTCCGACCCGCTGTCCTCCGTCGCCTACGCGCCGGGGGAGGTCCTGCTGGTCCTGTCCATCGCGGGCGTGTCGGCGTACCACTTCAGCCCCTGGATCGCCGTCGCGGTCGTGGTGCTGATGTTCACCGTGGTCGCCTCATACCGGCAGAACGTGCACGCCTACCCGAGCGGCGGCGGCGACTACGAGGTCGCCACCACCAACCTCGGCCCCAAGGCCGGCCTGACCGTGGCCAGCGCCCTGCTCGTCGACTACGTGCTGACCGTCGCCGTCTCCATCGCCTCCGGCATCGAGAACCTCGGCTCCGCGATCCCCTACGTGGTCCAGCACAAGGTGCTCTGCGCCGCCGCCGTGATCATCCTGCTGACGCTGATGAACCTGCGCGGCGTGAAGGAGTCGGGCAAGCTCTTCGCGATCCCGACGTACGTCTTCGTCGGCGGCGTGTTCGTCATGATCGCCTGGGGCGCCTTCCGCGGCCTGTTCCTGGGCGACACCATGCGCGCCCCGACCGCCGACTACCACATCAGGGCCGAGCACCAGGGACTCGCCGGCTTCGCCCTCGTCTTCCTGCTGCTGCGCGCCTTCTCCTCCGGCTGTGCGGCCCTCACCGGCGTCGAGGCGATCTCCAACGGCGTCCCCGCCTTCCGCAAGCCCAAGTCGAAGAACGCCGCCACCACGCTCGCGATGATGGGCCTGCTGGCCGTCACCATGTTCTGCGGCATCATCGCGCTCGCCATGACCACCAAGGTCCGCATGGCCGAGAACCCCGCGACCGACCTGCTGCACCACGGTGTCCCGCTCGGCGGGGACTACGTGCAGAACCCGGTGATCTCCCAGGTCGCCGAGGCGGTCTTCGGCAAGGGCAGCTTCCTGTTCGTCGTCCTGGCCGCCGCCACCGCGCTGGTGCTGTTCCTGGCCGCCAACACGGCCTACAACGGCTTCCCGCTGCTCGGCTCGATCCTCGCCCAGGACCGCTACCTGCCGCGCCAGCTCCACACCCGCGGCGACCGCCTCGCCTTCTCCAACGGCATCGTGCTGCTCTCCGGAGCGGCGATGCTGCTGGTGTTCATCTACGGCGCCGACTCAACCCGCCTGATCCAGCTCTACATCGTCGGCGTGTTCGTGTCCTTCACGCTCAGCCAGACCGGCATGGTCCGCCACTGGAACCGCCACCTCGCGGTCGAGAAGGACCCGGCCAAGCGCAGCCACATGATCCGCTCCCGCGCGATCAACACGTTCGGCGCGTTCTTCACCGGCCTGGTGCTCGTCGTTGTCCTGGTCACCAAGTTCACCCACGGCGCCTGGGTGGCCCTGCTCGGCATGTGCATCTTCTACGCGACGATGACCGCGATCCGGAAGCACTACGACCGGGTCGCCGAGGAGATCGCCGCCCCCGAGGGCCCGAGCGACGACATGGTGCGCCCCTCCCGCGTCCACTCGGTCGTCCTGATCTCCAAGATCCACCGCCCCACGCTCCGTGCCCTGGCCTACGCGAAGCTGATGCGCTCCGACACCCTGGAGGCGCTCACCGTCAACGTGGACCCGGCCGAGACCAAGGCGCTGCGCGAGGAGTGGGAGCGGCGTGGGATCGACGTACCGCTGAAGGTCCTGGACTCGCCGTACCGCGAGGTCACCCGCCCGGTGATCGAGTACGTCAAGAGCCTGCGCAAGGAGTCCCCGCGCGACGCGGTCTCCGTGATCATCCCCGAGTACGTGGTCGGCCACTGGTACGAACACCTGCTGCACAACCAGAGCGCCCTGCGCCTGAAGGGCCGCCTGCTGTTCACGGCCGGCGTGATGGTCACCTCCGTCCCCTACCAGTTGGCCTCCTCCGAAGCCGCCCGGACCCGCGCCCGCAAGCGGCAGGAGTGGAACGCGCCGGGCGCGGTCCGGCGCGGGCCGGCCGTCATGCGGGCCAAGGAGCCGTCGGGCAAGGACTGAGGCCGGGCGGGGAGGCCGTAGACTGGTGGGCTGTTGTCCGGCACACCGGTGTGCGGCCGCCCCCGCGCCGCATTTCCGCTTCCCGATCTGGAGTCACCCCACCATGCAGGCAGAACCGAGCACGTCCCTGGTGGGTGAGGAGTACGAGGTCGAGATCGGCCCCGTCGCCCACGGCGGCCACTGCATCGCCCGTACGTCCGAGGGACAGGTGCTGTTCGTCCGGCACACGCTGCCCGGCGAGCGGGTCGTGGCCCGGGTGACGGAGGGCGAGCAGGGCGCCCGCTTCCTCCGCGCCGACGCGGTGCGCATCGTCGAGGCGTCCAAGGACCGCATCGAGGCCCCCTGTCCCTTCGCCGGGCCCGGCCGCTGCGGCGGCTGCGACTGGCAGCACGCCAAGCCGGGCGCCCAGCGCCGCCTCAAGGCCGACGTGATCGCCGAACAGCTCCAGCGGCTCGCCGGCCTCACTCCCGAGGAGGCGGGCTGGGACGGCACGGTCCTCCCGGCCGAGGGCGACAAGCTCCCGGCGGGTCAGGTGCCGCAGTGGCGGACGCGCGTGCAGTACGCGGTGGACGCCGACGGCAACGCCGGACTGCGCCGCCACCGCTCGCACGAGGTCGAACCGATCGACCACTGCATGATCGCGGCGGCCGGCGTCAGCGAACTCGGCATCGAGGAGCGGGACTGGTCCGGCATGGCCTCCGTGGAGGCGATCGCCGCGACGGGGTCCCAGGACCGCATGGTGATCCTGGAGCCGCGGCCCGGGGCCCGGCTGCCGCTCGTCGAGCTGGACAAGCCCGTCTCCGTCATGCGCGTCGAGGAGAACGACGGCGGCATCCACCGCGTCCACGGCCGTGCGTTCGTGCGCGAGCGCGCCGACGACCACACCTACCGCGTCGGCAGCGGCGGCTTCTGGCAGGTCCACCCGAAGGCTGCCGACACCCTGGTCACGGCCGTCATGCAGGGCCTGATGCCGCGCAAGGGCGAGATGGCCCTGGACCTGTACTGCGGCGTGGGCCTGTTCGCCGGCGCCCTCGCCGACCGCCTCGGCGAGAAGGGCGCGGTCCTCGGCATCGAGTCCGGCAAGCGGGCGGTGGAGGACGCGCGCCACAACCTGGCCGGCTTCCCCCGGGTCCGCATCGAGCAGGGCAAGGTCGAGTCGGTCCTGCCCCGCACCGGCATCACCGAGGCCGACCTCATCGTCCTGGACCCGCCCCGCGCCGGCGCCGGCCGCAACACGGTCGCCCACCTCGCCACCCTGGGCGCCCGCCGCATCGCCTACGTCGCCTGCGACCCCGCCGCGCTCGCCCGTGACCTGGGCTACTTCCGCGAGGGCGGATACCGGGTGCGGACGCTCCGGGCGTTCGATCTGTTTCCGATGACGTCGCACGTGGAGTGCGTGGCGATTTTGGAGCCCGCGACAAAGGGCGTCTGACCTGCGGCTTTCTTGTGTTTTCCAGATGTGGTCGGTGGTGCCCGACCTGTTTCCCGAAGTTCACCGCGTGGAGCCTGTTTTAGGTAGCCGCCACGTGGTTCACCTGCGGTTTAGCAGCGCGAGTGTGAGTCCAGAACGCTCTGCTCAACTCCGTCAGAGACGGATTTGGGAAATGTCTTGACGCTCGTTCGACGCTGTTTCTGACGGAGTGTGAGGTGGTCGTCCTGGGGCCAGATGGCGCGGGTCAATCGACTTGTCGGGCTCAATCCGTCGGGTAGCGCGTTAGGTCTTTTCTTTGGGCCTTGGACTATACGGCGACAGGTCGGGGTAATTTTCAATACTGGTGGGTGAGTCGAGGTTCAGGCGGCTTCGGGTCGTTCGGTGAGGTGGCCGTTTTCGAAGCGGGCGCCGGACCGGACGAGGGCGACGAGGTGGGGTGCGGTGACCGCCCGCCAGCGGGCCTGGGCGGCTTCGGCCAGCTTGAACACCATCGCCAGAGCGGCGGCGAGCATCCGGCGGGCGCCTTCCCGCACGATCTCGTCGATCAGCGAACCGGTTGCGGTGGTGCCGTCTTCGTTGACTACGCTGAGCACGGGCATGCCTTCCCGACCCGTGCTGCGAACACGGGCCTACTCGATGACCATCAATCGATCCCTCGGGAAGGTACGCCCTTCACGCGCCGCCCGGGGGCTGATCCACAAGTCATGAGCATTGCTCCGCATGGAGCACTTCGTAGGCTTCCGCTACGCGTCTTCACCTGCGGCTTAAACGCAGACGGTGCGGGGGTGAAGAGCGCTTTGCCGCGACCTGTTGTCGCCGGAGCCCTGCGGCAGAGCTGCCTCGCGTGACTTCCTCATGCTCATCGACCTCTGTGTGAGGGCCGTCTGGGCCTCGATGTCTTCGTCAGCGAGACCATCCCCCTGGACGAGGTGGTGACGCCGTCGCCCGCATGCGCACGGGCGACGTCCTGCGCTCGGTGGTGGTTCTCCGACGACCGGTGTGCGCATCGAGCGAGTCGCCACCTCGGACCTCCGAGGGTCCCTGCATCCGGCCGGCTCCGCCGTTCCCTTGAGGACGGCAGAGCCGGGACCGGAAGGGTGGTCAGGCCGCGTACAAGTCGAACGTGGAGCCTCGGCGTTCATCGGTGAGGAGATCGAGGCGGCTGTCGACGGTGAGGATGGCCTGGTGGAGCCGTTGCAGCTGTGGTGAGGGTTCCACGCCCAGTTCCTCGATCAGCCGGGTGCGCAGATCGCGGTAGACGCTCAGGGCGGACGCCTGGCGGCCGGAGCGGTAGAGGGCGACCATCACCTGGGAGTGCAGGCCCTCGTGTTGCGGATGACGGGAGATCAGGTCGAACAGCTCGGCGATCAGCCGGGAGTGCTTGCCCAGCCGTAGATCGGCGTCGATCCGGCGCTCCGTGGCGACCAGGCGGGACTCCTCCAGTCGCATGACCTCGATCTCCAGGACCGGCCCGACGGGTACGTCGACGAGCGCCGGGCCTTCCCACAGGGACAGTGCCTTGGAGAAGGTCGCGGAAGCCTCCTCGTCCCGGTTCTGCTCGAAAGCGCTCTGCGCGGAGGCCACCAGGCGCTCGTACTGGCGCACATCGGTGCACGCCGGCTCCATCTGGAGGACATAACCGCCGTGCCGGGTGGCGAGCACGTCCTTCGCCGTGCTCAACGCGTCCGGCCCCAGGGCGGTGCCCAGGCGGCGGCGGAGCTGGAGTATGTACGTCTGGAGCGTGGTCAGTGCGCTCGCAGGCGGTTCCGTACCCCACAGCTCGTCCATGAGGGTGGACACCGGTAGTATCCTGCCCGGGTGCAGTGCCAGAAGGGCAAGGATCTGCCGCGGCTTCCCAGCCGTGGGAACGATGGATTCACCTCGTATGGTCGCCCCGAAGGGACCCAGAAGCTGGATCTCCATGAATTCTCCCCGTCTCTCCGCGCTGTGGCGCCGAGTCAAAAAGATGAGTCAAGAACTCATCACGGTGTGACGATACTCCACTCACGCCCTCGATACTCGGGTTCGCCGTCAGCTCGGGCGTTGCTGCCGCTGAAATCGGCCAGACTTCTTCGGAATCCTTAGTTGAGCTTTATTTGGGAAATTTCACTCCTGGTCGCGCCCTCTGTGTATTTCTCGGCATATTCCTTCGCGAGGTTGAGAGTCGCGGTGCTGTTGCGGCCGAGCGCCTCGCGCACGTACGAGCGCGCCTCGGCGACGCCGGCGCCCTCGCCGAGCACCCGAGGGATGTTCTCCTCGCGCAGGACCACACCGTGATGCGAGGTGACCGTCACGCCCGACACGTCGGGGACGACCTGCCACTCGCCGATGTGGGCCGACATCAGCGCGGGCGTCACCGTCTGCTTGTAGACGATGCGCCCTGCATGCGGGAAGCAGACGCGCACCGATTCGGTGGTGTGTGTGGAGCCGTCCGCGGTGCGGGTGTCCATCGACATCACCTGGACCCCGGATTCGTCCTCCACCACGTCCAGCCGGGACACGTGCGGCACGAGGTCCGGCCAGTCGCGCACCCGGTAGAGGAACTCGTAGACCGGCTCGGCCGGTCCGTCGACCCGGACGGAGTCCTCGAAGGACAGCGCGAGGTCGCCCAGACGCGTCCAGCGCTCGGCGAGCTTCTTCAGACTGCCCAGCTCGGCACGGCTGTTGGTGTCGGTCGCACGCTCCACCCACGCCACGTCGTCCGCCGAATCGCCCGCCACGGTGAAGTCGTGCAGCAGGACCAGTCGCGACGCCGCGGCGCCGCGCGGCTCGACGATCCAGGTCCCGCCCATGGACTTCACCGGTGCCGCCGACTGCTCCTGCCGGAACTCGATCCGCCGTGCCTCGGGGTCGAGCTCCCGGCGTGAGGTCCATGACGTGGTCCGGCCGTTGGCCGTGGCCCACATGCGCAGCCGTTCCCGCTGCCCGTCGGACTCCAGCTGCTCTACGTGAACGTTCGGCGGGAAGTACAGCGGCCAGGTGACCGCGTCGGAGACGATCCCGTAGACCACGCTCGCCGGCGCGGCCACGTTGATCTCGTGCCTGGCGTGGTGCACTCGCTCGGCAGACATCCAAAAGCCCCTTTCGGATCAGAAGTTGCCCAGACCGCCACAGACATTGAGCGCCTGTGCCGTGATGGAGGCGGCATGTTCGGTGGTCAGGTAGCCGATGAGGCCCGCCACCTCCTCGGGAGTCGAGTAGCGCCCGAGCGGGATCTTCGCCTCGAACCGTTGCCGTACGTCGTCCTGCGTGGTGCCCCAGGCGGCCGCGTAGCCCTGGCGGACCCGTTCGGCCATGGGGGTCTCCACATAGCCGGGACACACGGCGTTGACGGTGATGCCGGCCGGGGCCAGTTCCTTGCCCAGCGCCTTGGTGAAGCCAACGACACCGTGCTTCGACGCGGAGTAGGGGGCTCCCAGCAGTACGCCCTGCTTCCCGGCGGTCGAGGCGATGTTGATGATCCTGCCGTAACCGGCGTCCGCCAGGCCGCCGGTGGTGAGCGCGGCGCGGGTCACCAGGAAGACGCTGTTGAGGTTGGTGTCGATGACGTCGTACCAGAGCTCGTCCGTGATACCGGCCGTCGGGCCGCCCCCGCTGCGCCCCGCGTTGTTGACCAGGACGTTGACCGGGCCGAAGGTGTCGATCACGGAGCGGACCAGGAGCGCGACGGAGTCGGCGGAGCGCACGTCGGCCTGTGCGCCCGCCACCTCCAGGCCCTCCTCGCGCAGTTCCTTGACGGTCCGCTCGACCTTGTCCCCGTCGCGGGCGCAGAGGAAGACACGGTTCCCCCGGCGCCCCAGGTCCCGGGCCACGGCCAGGCCGATGCCACTCGTGCCCCCGGTGACCAGGGCTACCGGGTTCGTCACTGTCGTCATTCGTCTGCCTCCCGAGCGGCGATGGTGGCTTCGACCGTGTCCCGGTCAGCTCGAAGGCCGCACGAACATCACTTGAGACGCGGTCTTCGAGGTGTCCTCGAAGCCCGCTCGACCCGGGTCCCGGACCGTGGCGGAGAACGCGGGACACGAGGGAACGGAGAAGTCCATGACCACGCAGTCGACAACCGCCCGAGCCGCCGTCCGGCCGCGGGACGCGGAAGCGTTCGGCGCCCTGTACGCGCAGGTGCAGCAGTTCTACGCCCACCAGATGCAGTTGCTGGACTTCGGCGAGTGCGAGCGGTGGGCCGCCACCTTCACCGAGGACGCCACCTTCGAGGTGCCCACGCTGCCCGAGCCGGTGGTCGGGCGGCCCGCCCTGGCCGCGGCCACCGGACGCACCGCGGCCCAACTGGCGGCGAGCGGCACGCGGCACCGCCACTTCATCGGCATGTTCGACGTCTCGGAGCAGCCGGACGACACGGTCCGCGTGCGTTCGTACGCCATCGTGTACACGTCCCCGGCCGGCGGCGAGTCGCAGGTGCACCGCGTCTGTGTCTGTGACGACGTGCTGGTCCGCGTCGTCGGCGAACTCCGGGTCGCCTCACGCGTGGTGACCCGCGACGACCTCGCCTGAGCGGGGTTCGAGCGACTCGCGTCCGGGCCTCCATCGCGGGCCGCCAGGCTTCTGTGGAGGGAAGCAACCAACCGCCATACGACATTGGGGTGTGCCTACATGCCGCAGACGACCATCGCTACTCCGCAGGTCTCGGCCCACAGGGAGGCGGTCCAGCACGCGGCCGACCGTCTCGTCGAACTGGGCGCCGCCGGTGTCCAGTTCCGCGTCACCCGGGGGGAGCACACGTTCGTCGTCACCTCCGGCGTCGCCGAACTGGGCACCGACCGGCCGGTGCCCGAGGACGGCCGGTTCCGGATCTCCTGCATCACCAAGCCGTTCGTCTCCGTGGTGGTGCTGCAACTGGTCGCCGAGGGCCGGATCGAGCTGGACCGCACCGTGGAGAGCTACCTCCCCGGGCTGCTGCCGCAGGGCGGGCGGATCACCGTCCGAAATCTGCTCCAGCACACCAGTGGCCTGTACAACTACGCCGATTCCTTCCAGAAGCCGGGCGACCGCTTCCTGCGCGACCGCTACAACCACTACGAGCCCGAGGAGCTGATCGCCATCGCGGCCGGCAAGCCGCTGGAGTTCGAGCCGGGGGAGGAGTTCGCCTACTGCAACACCAACTACTTCGTCATCGGCCTGCTCATCGGGAAGGTGACCGGCCGCTCGTACCGGGACGAGATCCGCGAGCGGGTCCTGGAGCCGCTCGGGCTGAAGGACACCACGCTGCCGGGTGACGCCCCGGAGATCCCCGGGCCGCACGCCCACGGCTACATGCGGATCGCGGGCCGTACCGAGGACGTCACCCTGATGAACCCCTCCGAGGCCGGCTGCGCGGGCGAGATCATCTCGACCACGGCGGACCTGGACCGGTTCCTGGTCGGTCTGTTCGGCGGAGAACTGCTCGCTGAGCCGGAGTTCAAGGAGATGACCACTCCGCTGCCCGCCGAGATGATCAAAGACCTGCCGATGGGCATCGGCTACGGCCTCGGGCTGATGAAGCTCCAGAACGATGACGACCTCGATCTGTGGGGGCACGGCGCGGGCATCCCCGGGTACGCCACGTTCGCGGCGACCACCCGTGACCTCGGGATCCGGGTCCAGTTGTCGATCACCCTCGGCGCGGACTTCACCAAGGAGGCGGAGCAGGCCGTCATCCGGGGTGTCAACACCGCGGTCTGCTTCCGATGACCGGCGTGATCTCCCCGTTCCGGGCCAGGGGCCCGGCGCTGGAAAGGACTCCGGCCCATGGCGAAGCGTGAGACCGTGGCCGGCGGCGAGGAGCGGGCCGTCGTCGTCACCGGCGGCGGCACCGGGATCGGCCGCGCCACCGCGCGCGCGTTCCACGAGGACGGGGCGCGTGTGCTGGTCGTCGGCCGCTCGGCGGAGACGCTCCGGGAGACCGCCGACGGGTACGCCGGGATCCGCTGCCTCACCGCCGACGTGCGGGCCCCCGAGGCCGCCGAGGAGATCGTCTCGGCGGCCCTGCGGGAGTTCGGCCGGATCGACATCCTGGTCAACAACGCGGCCGTCACCGGGTTCGCGTCGCTGGACGCCCTCGACCGGGCATCTGTCGAGGCGCAGTTGTGCACGAACCTTGTCGGCCCCCTGTTCCTGACCCAGTGTGCGCTGGACGCACTGGAGGCGACCAGGGGCACCGTGGTGAACGTCAGCTCGGCGGGCTCGCTCGGCCGCCGGGCCTGGCCGGAGAACTCCGTCTACGGCATGGCCAAGGCCGCCCTCGACTTCCTCACCCGCACCTGGGCCGTGGAACTCGCCCCGCGTGGCATCCGCTGCGTGGGCATCGCCCCCGGTGTGGTCGACACCGGCGTCGGTGTGCGGGCGGGTATGCCCGCCGAGGCGTACGAGGGGTTCCTGACGCAGATGGCCGGGCGGATCCCGGCGGGCCGGGTGGGGCGTCCCGAGGACATCGCCTGGTGGATCGTACGGCTGACCCGGCCAGCGGGTGCGTACGCCAATGGCACCGTGCTGGCCGTGGACGGCGCGCTCTCGGTGACCTGAAGCGGGCGCGGGCGGCGGCGCCGGTTCCCTCCGTGGGCCCCGGCGCCGCCGTCCGTCGCGCGCACCGGAGCGGCCGGGCACGCACGAGAGCGGAGGGCCGGGGCTATCCCGGCCCTCCGCTCTCGTGCGTGCCCGGGTCAGCGGGCGACCGTCGCGGTGACGTACCGGACCGGCACTTCGATCCGTACCGGACCGTCGCCCTCGCGCAGCGCGTCGAGCGCGGTGACCAGGCGGGTCCGCAGCGCCGCGGCCTCCTCGCCGGGCAGGTGCTGCCACAGCAGGCGCATGCCCTGGGTGTGCGACCAGTCGACCCACGCCGTGCCGGAGGCCGCGGTCATCGGCACCGGCTCGTCGGCGATCCGCACGTCGGTGAACCCGGCCCGCCGCAGGGCCGCCGTCAGGTCGGCGGGGTGCTCCAACCAGGAGTGCAACTGCCGGTGCAGCTGCTCCGGGTGCCAGGACTCGGGCAGGTGCCGGAGCAGGTCCAGCGGAATCAGCTCGGTGAACATCGGTGGCAGGAAGGGGAAGGTGTCCCGGGCGAACACCGGGCTGGTGAAGGCGATCCGGCCGCCGTCGGCCAGCAGCCGGGCGAAACGGGCGAGCGCGGCCCGCGCGTCCGGCAGGAAGATCACGCTGTAGCTGCCGAGGATCAGGTCGAACGAGCGGGCCGGCAGGTCCGGGTGCTCACCGTCCATCACCCGCACCTCGACGTTGCCGATGCCCTGCCGCCCGGCCTCGCGTCGGGCCTCCTCGACCATCGCCGGGGCGATGTCGACACCGAGGGCGCGGCCCGCCGGACCGATCAGCCGGGCGGCGGGCAGCAGGGTCGCGCCGAGGCCGCACCCGATGTCGAGCACTCGCTCGCCGGGGCGCGGTGCCGCTCGCTCGACGAGCCGGCGGCCCATGGGCGTGAAGAATTCCACGCCCATCCGGTCGTAGATGGCCGCGGCCTCGTTGAAGGCGTCGGTGACTTTCGCTTTGTAAGCGGCGGTGTCCCTCGTCACTCGTTCACTCCGTCTCGTGCGGAAGAAAGTGTCTTTGTTTCATCGTCCTGGCCCGGAAACGAGGACCGCCGGACGGGGCGTGGAGAATTGCTCGACGCTCGCTCGAACTGTTTTGGATCCGCGGTGGGGCAAGGCATCTGGGCCTTGTTCGCGGCAATGTGCTGCCGCAGGATTGCAGGAAAGCCCATGCGGTCCGAAAGGAGTGAGATGAGCGGTCAGATTGATGCCGTGCGTCGAATGATAAGGGCGTACAACACCGGAGTCACCGATGATGTCGCCGAATACATACACCCGGAATACCTGAACCCGGCGGCGTTGGAACACATGGATGTGCGAGGGCCCGAGTCCTTCGCGATGGCCGTCACATGGCTCCGGATGACGTTCTCCGAGGAGGCCCGCCTCGAAGAGGTACGGATCGAGGAGCGCGGCGACTGGGTCCGCGCCCACCTCGTGCTCTACGGCCGGCATGTCGGCGATCTCGTGGGCATGGCTCCCACCGGGCGGGTCTTCTCGGGTGAGCAGATCCATCTGATCCGGTTCGTCGACGGCCGGATCCGCGACCACCGTGACTGGCCCGACTACCAGGGCACCTACCGGCAGCTCGGCTCGCCGTGGCCCGAGCCCAGCGGCTGGAGGGCCTGACGGATGATCCTGGTCACCGGAGCCACCGGCAAGGTCGGCCGTGAGGCCATCCGGCAGCTCCTCGGACTCGGCCACGGCGTCCGCGCGCTGAGCCGCAGGCCCGAGGACGCCGAACTGCCCGGTGGAGTCGACATGGTCGGAGGCAGCCCGGCCGACCCCGCCTCGCTCGACGAGGCGTTCACCGGCGTCTCGGTGGCGCTGGTGGTACTCGCCGGGGACGTGGCGCGCGAGGCGGCCAACATCGCGGAGGCCGCCAGGAGGGCGGGCACGGACCGGATCGTGCTGCTGTCGTCGGCGAGCGTCCTGCATCCGCTGCCGCACGGCATCGCGGACGAGCATCGGGCCGCCGAGGAGGCGGTACGGCGGTCCGGCGCGTCCTGGACCTTCCTGCGCCCCGGCCCGTTCCACGCCAACACCTCCTGGTGGACCCGGACCGTGCGCGAGCGGGGCGCGGTGCGCTGCTGGATCGGGAACAACCCCGGGGCGCCCGTCGACGAGTACGACATCGCCTCGGCCGCCGTCGCGGCGCTCACCCGGGACGGGCACGAGGGCCGGTCGTACCTGCTCACCGGCCCGGAGACGCTCACCTCGCGCGAGCAGGCGCGGATCCTCGGCGACGTGCTGGGCCGGGAGCTGGACTTCTCGGTGGCGCCCGCCGAGGAGGTGGTGGAGGTCTTCGCCGGGATCACCGGCGACCGCGCAGCCGCGGTGACCAACGTGGCCGCGCTGCACAGCCCCGGGGTGCCCTGGTCGAGGCCGACGACCGCGGTGCGCGACCTCACGGGACGCGAGCCGCGCCCCTACCGGCGATGGGCCGTGGAGAACGCGGTGCTGTTCGCGCCGGACCGACCGGAGGGACGTGCGGTATGAGCGAGAGTGCGAGGACGGCCGGACCGGTCCTGGTCACCGGGGCCACCGGTCTCCAGGGCGGCGCCGTGGCGCGCGAACTCGTGCGCCGGGGAAGGGACACGGTGGCGCTGGTGCGGGACCCGGACGCGCCGCCGGCCCGCGGGCTCGCGGCGCTCGGCGTGACCCTGCGCCGCGGTGACCTGAACGACGAGGCGTCGCTGCGGGCCGCGATGGACGGCGTGCGCGGGGTCTTTTCGGTGCAGACCTTCATGACGCCGGCCGGGCTGGGCGGCGAGGTCCGCCAGGGGCGTGCCGTGGCCAGGGCGGCCCTGGCCGCCGGCGTGGCCCACGTGGTCTACAGCTCGGTCGGCGGCGCCGAACGGCACAGCGGCGTGCCCCACTTCGACTCCAAGCGGGGCATCGAGCGGTATCTCGCCGAACTCGGGGTGCCGCACACCGTGCTGCGCCCGGCGTTCTTCATGGACAACTTCGCCGCCCACGGCGTGCCCCGGGAGGACGGCACGCTGGTGGTGCGGCTCGCCCTGAAGCCGCACACCCGAGTGCAGTTCGTCGCCGTCGCGGACATCGCGCACTTCGCCGCGGAGGCGTTCGAGCGGCCGCAGGACTATCTGGGGCGGTCGCTGGAGCTGGCCGGGGACGAGCTGACGGCGACCGAGGTGGCCGAGGCGTTCGCCGGGCGCACCGGTCTGCCGGCCCGCTTCGAGGAACTCCCGCTGGACAAGGTGGCGGCCAGCCCGTACATCCCCAACGCGCCGGAGATCGCCCTGATGTTCGAGTGGTTCCAGCGGCACGGCTACAGCGCGGACATTCCCGCGCTGCGCGCCGAGCACCCGGGGCTGATGGACTTCGCGACGTACCTGAAGGGCATCGAGATCGGGTAGCGGCAAGCGACGGCGTTGCCCCGGACCGGCCGACCGCCTGTCCGGGGCAACGCCGTGGGTGCGGGGAGCCCGGCGCACGGGGTGCGGCCCGGGCTCCCCGCCGGTCATGCGTGGCAGTCGGGGAGTCCGCCGTGGAACACGGACATCTCCTTGAACAGCGCCCCGACGTCGAGGGGGCTGCCGGGCGCCGCTCCGCGCACCTCCGCATAGCCCCGGTGCAGATTCGGCACCAGGCGTTCGGAGTCGAGCAGGTGGTCGAACGGCCCGCGTCGGCACTCACGGGCGAGCCGAAGGGGGGTCAGACCGTCGGCCACGCCCCGCCGGGCCTGCTCGTGGAGCCAGCGGAAGTACGCCTCGTTCGCGTCGATCAGCTCGGGGCCGCCGACCGGGCCGTGGCCCGGCACGACCGTTTCGGCGCCCAGGGCGCGCAGCCGCCGCATGGCCCGCAGCGACCCGGAGACCGACCCCATCAGACAGAACGGCGTGACGCCGGACATCACGAGGTCACCGGTGAACAGCACGCGCCGGTCGGGCAGCCAGACGGCCGTGTCGGCGGTGGTGTGCGCCGGCCCCAGCTGGATCAGCTCGACGCGCACCCCGCCGACGTGCAGCGTCAGCGAGTCCCGGTAGGTGAGCTGGGGCAGGGTCAGTTCCAGGTCGCCCCAGCGCACGTCGGGCCACAGGCCGGTGAGGTGCAGCCCGGCCGCCGCCATCTCGGTGCGGGTGTGCTCGTGGGCGACGATCAGCGCCTCGGGGAAGTGCGCGTTGCCGAAGGTGTGGTCGCCGTGGAAGTGGGTGTTCACCAGAGTGCGAGGCGGGGCGCCCGACCGCCGCAGCACCCGGGTGCGCAGCAGTCGGGCGCGCAGCTCGGTGGCCGCGGTGTCCACCAGCAGGCTCTCGCCGCCGTCGCCGACCACGAGCCCGGCGTTGTTGAGGCACCAGCCGCCGTCGGGCTGCACATAGGCGTGCACCCCGTCGGCGACCTCGGCCATGTGCGGTACGGCGGCCCGGACGGACCGGCTCACAGCACGTCTGCCGGGGCCAGCCCCAGCTTCTTGAGCATGGGGAGGTAGTTGAAGACGTCGTGGTGTTCGATCACCTGGCCCGCGTCGTTGAAGCGGAGCTCCTCCAGCATGTACCAGGTCACCTTGGTGCCGCTGGGGGCCTTGCCGAGGAACTCGCCCCCGTGGCTGGCCGTCACGGTGATGCGCAGGCAGACCCGGTCCGCCTCGGCGACGATGCTCTTGACGTCCAGGTGCAGGTCGGGGAAGGCGGCGAGGCCGCCCTCCATCGCCCGCACCATGGCCTTCGAGGACACCGGGCGGTCCTCGGAGAAGTGCTGGATGTCCGGGGCCCAGTGCTTGGTGATCCCCTGGAGGTCCCAGCGGTTCCAGCTGGCGACCATGGAGAGGGCGAGTTCCTTGTTGCGTTCCTGGGCGGACTTCTCGGTCAGAGTGGCGGACATGCCGGGTTCCTTTCCGAACGGGGGGAGTCGAGCCGGTCGGGGTCCGACCGGCGGTTCAGGGCAGCAGGACGTGCTTGCCGACGGTGCGGCCGTCCAGCAGGGCGCGCACCGCGGCCGGGGCCGCGTCCAGCGCATGGCGGGCGGCGATCTCCGGCCGCAGCACGCCCTCGGCGGCCAGCCGGAAGAGCGTGGTGAGGTCGGCGCCGAAGTCCTTGCCGGGCTTGACGTAGTACATGGACATGCGTCGGCCGCCGGTGAGCCCGAGGTGCCGGGCGACCCAGCGGCGCACGGTGCGCCGCAGCGCCGGGACGTGGGGGCGGAACCACTGGCCGGGCTCGTAGCCGGCGACGGAGGAGTCGTAGGAGACCAGGGTCCCGCCGGGGGCGAGCATGGCCCAGCTCTCGTCCAGGCCGCGCCCGCCGATGTGGTCGAAAACGGCTCGTACGCCACCGGGGGCACGCTCCCGGACGACGCCGGGGAGTCCGGGTGTGCGGTAGTCGAGGGGTTCCGCGCCCAGCGCGCGCACCGCGTCGTGCTTGCCCGGCGAGGCGGTGCCGAGGACGCGCAGCCCGTGGTGCACGGCGAGCTGGGTGAGCAGGCTGCCGACGCCGCCCCCGGCGCCGTGCACCAGCACGGTGTCACCGGGTTGTACCCGGGCCAGCCGGTGCAGCATCTGCCAGGCGGTCACTCCGTTGGTGATCAGGGCCACGGCGGAGGCCGCGTCCAGTTCCTCCGGAACGGGGACGAGCGTCTTCGCCGGCGCCTGCACGTACCGCGCCCAGGCGCCGTGGCGGGGCATGGCGGCGACACGCTCGCCGACGCGTCTGTCGGTGACGCCCGGGCCGGTCTCGACGACGCGCCCGACCAGGTCGTAGCCGGGGACGAAGGGGAAGGCCGGCGGGAAGGGGTGCAGATGCCCGAGCATCTGCACCTCCGCGTAGGAGACGCCGGCGGCCTCGACCCGGACGACGACGTTGCCGCGGCCGGCGGTGGGGCGGGCGCCCTCGCCGAGGACGATGTGCTGTTCGGGATCGCCGCTGCCGGTCATCCGGACGAACGCGTTCGTGTCGTCCACCGCCACGGGTGGCTTGACGGGCTCGGGGACGCCGGCGGTCATGCGGCCGGCTCCTCGTCCCGGGCAGCGCGCCGCGCGAGGGGTTCCGCGGCGGGCCGCGGAGCGAAGTCGGCGGCATGGTCGGCCACCCACCGGGCGAACGTCCTGGCCGGGCGGCCGGTGACACGCTCGACGGTGTCCACGGGGACCGGCGGGTGGACGACGGCGTCGGCGAGATACCGCAGCACCATCTCCACGACCGGCGCGGGCATGGCCGCCGCCATGTCCTTCCGTGCCTGGTCCGGGGTGATTTCCTCGAACGCGATCGGGCGGCCGACGGCCCGCGCGATCGCCCGCACCTGACCGGACTGGGTGATCGCCTCGGGACCGGTCAGCAGGTACGCCTGCCCGGCGTGCCCGTCCTCCAGCAGTGCGGCCGCGGCCACGGCGGCCACGTCGGCCTCGTGCACCGGCACCCGCGGCGCGGCGCCGTAGGGAGCGCGCACCACACCCTCGGTGCGGATGGACTCGGCCCACTTCCACAGGACGTTGGACGCGAACTCGTCGGGGCGTACGAAGGTCCACTCCACGCCGGACTCCGCCACGGCGCGCTCCACGGCGCGATGGTGCTCCCCGCTGTGGTTGTCGCCCGACGTGTCCAGCACGGAGGACGAGGAGAGGACGACGATCCGGCGTACGCCGGCCTCCTCCGCGGCCGCGACCACCGCACGGGCGGTCTCGGGGACCGGGAAGAGGTAGAGGCGCTCCACGCCGTGCAGTGCCGCCGTCAGGGTGTGCGGCCGCAGCAGGTCGCCCGCCCACACCTCCGCCCCGTCCGGCAGTGCGGCCGCCGCCGGGTCGCGGGTCAGCGCCCGCACCGCTACGCCCGCGGCGAGCAGGTGATCGGTCACCAGCCGGCCCACGGATCCTGTCGCTCCTGTCACCAGAACTGTCACGCCTGCTCCGCCCTGTCGGCCTCAGCCCTGCGAGGCTGTTTCGTCCCTTGCGCAACCAGGGTGGAAAACCGGACTGGAGGGCCCCCGGAGAGTCGCTGGAGCACGGGGCGGGCCGGGAGCGGGTCAGCCCGCGGAGCGGCCCTCGATGCGCTGTTCGATGCCGTCGAGAATCCGCTGGAGCCCGAACTCGAATCCCCTGTCGGGCCCGAGCCCCTCGCCGGGCTCCTCGAAGATCCCCGACTGCCAGACCCGGGTGAGGGCCGGGTAGCGGTCGGCGGAGATCCTCTCCTCCAGCAGGGGCGCGGTCTGCTCGTACCACTCGTCGTAGCTGAGCCCGGAGCGCCGCGCGTCGTGCTCGGCGTCCGCCGACTGTTGGGCCGCGCCGCGGACATAGCCGTTGAGCAGGTGGACCACGGCGAGCATTTCCCGCTCCGGCAGGCCCACCCCGGACAGGGCGCCGAGCACGCCGTTCCACAGCGCGGTCTCGTTGGGGCCCATGAGCATCCGGGAGGAGACGAGGGGCGGCACCCAGGGATGGCGGCGGGCGATGTCCATGCTGCCCCGCGCGTAGCGCTCCAGCGCCTGCCGCCAGCCGTCGGCGGCCTCCAGCGAGGGCGCTTCGCCGAGCACCTCGTCGAGCATGCAGTTGACCAGCTCGGCGCGGCCCGGCACGTAGGTGTAGAGCGACATCGCGGAGACGCCGAGCGGTTCGGCGACCTTGCGCATCGACAGGGCGGCCAGCCCCTCGGCGTCGGCGACGGTGATGGCGGTCCGCACGATGCGGTCGACCGTCAGTCCCTGGCGGGGACCGCGGGCCGGGCGCACGGGCTCCTGTCCCGCGCGCCACAGCAGAGCCAGGGTACGGGCCGGATCTATCCGGCCATTTCCGCTCGTGCTGCTGGTTCCTGACGTCACATCGGCATGGTAGTGCTGTACGCTTCCCAGCATTCTCCTTACACCGTAAAGAGTTTGGTGTCCGCGGCGGCGTGCTCCGGACCCGGCAGAAAGCGAGGCGCAGTTTTGGCCGCTTCCACCCCCGCAGCGACCACCAGGCCCGGCGCCCCCCGGCAGCATCCCGCGAGGAAGAGGTTCGAACTCAGCCGCAGAGCACGGAAGTCGACCCTGGCCGTCCACGTCGTGACCTCGGTCGGCTGGGTGGGACTCTCGCTCTCCATGGCGGTCCTGGCCGTCCTGGGGTGTACCACGGAGGACGCCGCCGTCGCCAAGGGCGTCTACTACGCCATGTACGTCTTCGACGACACCAGCGTGACGGTCTTCAGCCTCACCGCCGCCGTCACCGGCATCCTCCTGTCCTGCGGCACCAAGTGGGGGCTGCTGCTGCACTGGTGGATCGTCGTCAAGTGGGCCATCACCCTCTTCACGACGGTCTTCGCGTGGTTCGTGATCCACCCGGTCGTCGTGACGGCCAGCGAGCGGACGGCCGAGGCGGGCGGCAGCCCGCCGAAGCCGGGCGCGGCCGCGGACTTCCTGCTGTGGAGTGTGCCCCTGCTGTTCGTCCTGCTCACCGTCGCCGCCGTCGTCTCGGTCTACAAACCCTGGGGGCGAACGGCCCGCGGGCGCCGGGCCCGGCCCGCGAACGGACGCGGCTGACGGGCAGTCAGCGCGGGGCACCCCGGGTGCTCCGCGCGGCGTCGAACTCGGCGCACCAGGCCGTCAGGCTGGGGGTCCGCAGCAGTTCGGTGCCGATCAGCAGGCCGGCGAAACCCGCGCCCAGCAGGCGGGCCGCCGTGACCGGGCCGGTGATGCCGCTCGCGCTCACCGGGTGGCGGGTGCCGGTGGCCCGCACCGCCGGCAGCAGCGACAGGCTGCGGCCCAGATCGGCCGAAAGACGCTCCCGGGTGGCGATGTCCTTGTTGTTGACCGCGACCACGCACTCCGGCCCGCGCGCCACCATGGCCGCCTCGGCCGCGTCGGCGACCTCCACGAAGGGGGTCAGCCCCAGCCCCAGGGCACGGTCGGTCAGCCGGGCCAGCACCCCGGCGGGCAGCAGCCGCCCGGTCAGCAGCACGGCGGAGGCCCCCAGCTCACGGGTCCGCTCCAACTGACGCCTGCTGGTGACGAAGTCCTTGCGCAGCAGCGGCAGCGAGGTGCGGGAGGCGACCTCGCGCAGCAGGTCCTCGGTGCCGCCGAACCAGTGCCCGGTCACCACCGACAGACAGGGCGCGCCGGCGGCCTCGAACCGTTCCACCGTCTCGGCCACGCCCCGGCCGCCCAGCAGATCCCGGCCGTCGGCGTCCCGCAGCTTGACCTCCATGACAAGCGGCCGGGCGGCGGCCGCCAGCGCGTCGCCGAAGGGAGTGTTCACGCGGTCCTCCAGGCGCGGGCGACGGCGCGGGCACGGCCGGCTCGCAGCAGCCCGTCGGCGCCGCGCGCCGCCGAGTCGACATCGATACCGAGGAAGCGCGGATGGGCCCGCGCACCCGCGAAGTCGTGCGCGTTGCCCGCGTGCAGACCGCCCGCCAGCAGGAAGGGCAAACCCGTCCGGTCGGCGAGCGCGGTCACCGCCGCGTCCGCGAGCGGCTCGGCGGTACTGCCGAGCCGGCCGTCGGCGGTGACCGTGTCCACCAGGAAGGAATCGGCGCCGGCCCGTTCGTACGACCCGGTCAGCCGCTCCTCCAGGCACACGCCGTCGCGCAGGTGGAGCACCTTGACGATCTCCAGGGCCGGCGGCCCCGCCCGGCGCAGCGCGCGCACCGTGCCCGGCGGCTGAAAACCGTGCAACTGCACGCACGGCACCCGGGCCGCCGCCATCGCCGCGAGCAGCGCCCGGGTGTCGGAGGAGAACGTGACCAGCACCGGCCTGAGCCGGCCGTCCGCCAGGGCCAGCGCGGCCAGGTCGGCGAGCCGGGCGGCGGTCAGCTCCGCCCGGCCGCCCGGCACACCGTGCCACAGGCCGACGAGATCGGCACCGGCCGCCGCCATCTCCGTGACCTCGGCCTCCGTGGTGGCCCCGCAGAACTTGACGATCACCGCTCGGCCGTCAGGGGTCCGGCCTCCCCGGCCAACGAGCCCTCGGTGAACCCCGTGCCGGACGCGTTCAGCAGACGCGGGTGGGCCGTCCTCAGCTCCTCGACCACCCGCTCGTAGGGCAGGTCGTCGAACTCGCCGTGGTGGCGCAGGAACTCCATGTGCCGGCGGCCCTGGAGGTCGAAGGGGTGGTGCAGGCTGTCCGCGGTGCCGTCGAAGTCCAGCGGCGCCAGCCCGTACAGCCGGCACAGCGCCTTGTTGAACACCGGTGTCGCCCGCACCCAGCGGCCGTCCAGCCGGACCGAGGTGAGACAGTGCATGTGGAAGACGTCACCGCCGATCAGCCGCTTGAGCCGTTCGGAGGCCAGATGGTTGCGTACGTCGGCGAGGACCAGCCGGGCCGGGATGCCGAGCGACCGCAGACCGGCCGCGTACAGCACCGACTTGTGCAGGCACATGCCGGAACCGGTCCGGGCCACCGAACTGGCCCGCAGTCCGGTCCGGGACAGGTCCGCCCCGTACACCTCGTAGCGGACACGGTCGCGCACCGCGTAGTAGAGCGCGACCGCGCGGGCGCGTGGGGTGGTGGCCGAGGAGGGCAGCGCGCCGGCGACGAAGTCGCGGACCTCGGCCGAGGCGTGGTCGAGGAAAGCGGTGGCTCGCAGCGTGCCCATGTCCTCGTGGTGCTGGGTCGTCACGATGGAATCTCTCCGGTCGTGGGCGGTCGTGGGCGGTCGTGGGTCGGAAGGGTGGGCGGCCGGTCACAGGCCGAGCAGGGCCGCGATGCGGTTGCGCTGGATCTCGGACGTGCCCGAGTAGACGGTGGACCCGACCGCATTGCGCAGCTCGGCCTCGACGCCGTACTCGGCCATGTAGCCGTTGCCGCCGAAGATCTGCACGGCGGCCAGGGCGGACGCGACGTTCGCCTCGCTGGTGACGAGCTTGGCCATGGCGATGTCCCGGGTCACGTTCGCGCCGGCCGCCATCCGTTCCGCGGTGGCGTACAGCCAGTGCCGGGCGGTCTCCACCGCGATCTCCATGTCCACGATCCGGTGGGAGACGGCCTGGTTGGCGCCGATGGGCCGGCCGAACTGCTCGCGAGCGCGCGCGTACGCGACACAGCGGGTGACACGGTGGCGCATCTCGCCCGCGTTGACGATGAAGGAGCACAGGATCTCCCGGCGCATCACATGGTCGAGCACCAGGAAGCCGCCGCCGGGCGGGCCGACGACGTGGGACGCGGGCACCCGGCAGTCGTCGAGGAACAACTCGCCGAGCGGCGAGGTGCGCAGACCCATCTTGGCGACGGGCGCGCCGACCCGCAGCCCCGGCGTGTCCCGCTCCACCAGGAACGCGGTCACGCCGAGCGGGCCGGGCCCGTCGCCGGTGCGGGCGTACACCGTGAACAGGTCGGCGACCGGCCCGTTGCTGACGAAGCTCTTGCTGCCGTTCAGCACGTAGTGGTGGCCGTCCCGCACCGCCCTGGTCCGCATGGCCAACGCGTCCGATCCGCTGTCCGGTTCGCTGATGGCGTGGGCGCCGATCCACTCGCCGGAGCAGAGCAGCGGCAGATAGCGCTCCTTGAGGGCCCGCGAGCCGAAGCGCTGGATCGGCACCCCGGTGCTCACCACGTGGGTGCAGACCGAGAAGCTCAGCCCGGCGTCCCGGCAGCCCTCACCGAGCCCCTCCAGGACGTACATCGTGGTCAGCAGCGACTGCCCGAGGCCGCCCCACCGCTCCGGGAAGGGCAGCCCGAGGATGCCGGTCCGGGCCAGCGTCCGCCAGTTCTCGTACGAGAACGAGGCAGCCGCGTCGCGTTCGACGTGACCGGTGTTGAGCTTCTCCAGCCAGGGCGCGAGGCCTTCGCGCAGCGCCCGCTGTTCCGCGGTCCACTCGATCATCAGTAGTGGAGTAGCCGGACGAGTCGAGGTCGTGGCGTTCGTCGCCGCGCAGCGCGGGGGTGAACACGCACACCAGGCGCAGGTCCTCCTCCGGATGCGCGACGAGCCAGTGCGCGTCGTGCCGGTCGAGCGAGTACAGCGTGCCGGGGGTGATCGGGTGGACGGTGCCCTCGGTGTCGATCACCTCGCCGCTGCCCCCTATGCAGTAGCAGGTCTCCAGGTGGTTGCGGTACTCCAGGCGGGACTTGGTGCCCGCGCGGACGGTGGTGTCGGTGACGGTGTAGCCGATGCCGTCGCCCAGAGTGAGAAAGCGGCGGCTCAGGCCGTTGCCCCAGTCGACACTGGTGACCTCTTCGAGCTTACGGACGATCATGGGTGTCGATCCCTTCTTCCGGTTGGCCGGTGTCTGTGCGGACCGGGGCGCGCAGGTCCCGGACGAAGGAGCGCAGCTCCTCGACGGGGTCACGCCCCAGCACGCGGGCCTCTTCGATGCGGGCCACCCCCGCGCTGCCGACCACGGCGGCGTCGGCGCCCAGCCGTGCCACGCGCGCGACGTCGCGGGCGGTCCTGATCCCGAAGCCGACGGCCACGGGCGCGGACGCGGTGGAGCGCAGGGTGGTGAGGACCGCCCCGAGCCGGTCCCGGTTTGGGGCCGCGGTGGTGCCACTGCGGCCGTAGTGCGCGACCAGGTACACATACGCGGAGGCGAGGTCCGCCGCCTCGGCCACGGCGTCGGGGCCGGAGACGGCATAGCAGGTCGTGACGAGCGGCAGTCCCGCCCGGCGCACGGCCTCGTAATGGGCCGCGCGCAGTCGGGGCGGCACCCCGTGCAGCAGCAGCCCGTCGCAGCCGGCGTCGCGGACGGCGGCGGCGAAGTCGGCGGGGGCGGTGTCCCGGGCGGTGTGGCTCCAGTCGGCGAGCAGCGCGATCCGCAGCCGACGCAACCCCGGCCGCACGGACGCGACGGCGTCCAGCACGCCCCGGAACGTCGCTCCGGCGGCCAGCGCCCGGCCGGCGGAGGCCCGCACGACGGGCCCGTCGGTGGCCGAGCCGGGGAACGGCACGGCCAGTTCGAGGCAGTCGACCTCACTCTCGTCGAGCATGGCCGTGAGGTCGGGCAGCGTGTCCAGCGGCGGGTCACCGGCGTTGAGGAACACCGCGAGTCCAGGCCGGCCGGGACGGCGGCGGGCGAAGAACTCAGGCATGGGCGGCCGCCCCCGACCGCAGCCGGGACAGCAGGCCGAGGCCCCGGCCGTCGCGGATCACCTCGCGGGCCGCGTCCAACGCGGCCCCCCAGTCGCCGGTGACCTGCCCGGCCACCGCCAGCGCGGCGGCGTTCAGGGCCACGGTCTCCTCCGCCACCGGTGTGCCCTGCCCGGACAGCACCTCGTGGAAGCGGGCCACCGGGTCGCCGTCCCGCGGCCGCAGCTCGTCCGGCGAGCCCGGACGCAGCCCGAGCCGGGCCGGGTCGAGCACGAACTCGTCCTCCAGGGCACCCTCACACGCGTACACCCGGTTCGGCAGGAAGCTCAGGAGTTCGTCGGCACCCGCCTCGTTGGCGCACAGCCACACCGAGCGGACCTCGCCCCGCGCCAGGTGCCCGGCGGCGTGCCGCAGCCCGGTCAGCAGCCGCCGGTCCGCGACGCCGGTGAGCTGCGCCCTGGCCGGCAGCCGCGCCAGGAAGGGGCCGAGCGCGTTGACGAAACCGCCGAGTCGCCTGATGTCCAGCGGCAGCACGCTCCGGGCCAGCAGGCCGAGTTCGGCCGGGTAGACGAAGGCGCCGGCGAAGGCGATGCCGTGCGCCTCCAGGGACGCGTGCGTCTGCTCGTACGACGCGGTCAGCGGAACCCCGAGCCGCTCCAGCAGGTCGACCGAGCCGAGACCGCCGGTCCAGGCGCGCGATCCGGTCTTCACGACCCGGACGCCCATCGCGGCGGCGACGAACGCGGCGGCCGTCGAGATGTTGAACGTGCGCGGCCCCCCGCCGGTCCCGACGATGTTGACGGCGGTGCCGACCTCGGCGGGCACGTCGGCGGACCGGTACCCGGCCAGCGAGTCCAGGAGGCCGGTCAGGGTGGTGCGGTCGGGCATCCGGGTGGCCAGCGAGGCGAGCAGGGCCACCGACTCGCCCCGCCGCAGCCCGCCCTCGCGCAGCCGGTCCCAGAACGACCGCCAGACCGGCGCTTCCACGGGCCGCTCCCGCTGGAGCAGCATGGTGACGGCTTCGTGCACGGCTACGCGCTCTTCGCCCGCTGCGGCGACGCGTGCGTGATGAACGCGTCGATGGCCGCCACCGTGTGGAAGGATTCCGGCCGCAGCTCGACCGTGTCGGTGTCGATCCCGTACCGGTCCTCGATCCAGGCGATCACCTTCAGCAGCCCCAGACTGTCGATCACCCCGCTCGCCAGCAGGTCGTAGTCGGCGTCCAGTTCGGCCGGAGACACGTCCGGCAGGAACTCCGCGACCACGAACTCCTTGATGGCCTGGGCGTAAGGCATGTCAGCTCTCCTCGGTGAAGTGGACTCGTACGGCGCGCTCCCGGTCGACCTTGCCGGTGGCGGTCCTGGGCAGCGGCTCGTCGGTGATCAGCAGGGCCGCGGGGATCGCGGCCCGGGGCAGTGCGCGCGCCAGATGCCCGCGCAGGGCCAGGCTGTTGACCCCGGTGCCGGGGCCACGGCGCGCCACGGCGTGCAGCCTCCGCCCGGCCACCGGGTCGGGCACCGCCACCACGGCGGCCTCGGCGACGTCCGGGTGCGCCAGCAGCAGGTGTTCGACCTCCTGCGGGTTGACCCGGACGCCGCGGACCTTGACCTGGAAGTCGGTGCGCCCCACCAGGGTGAGCGTTCCGTCGGCCGAGCGGCGCACCAGGTCGCCGCTGCGGAACCAGCACCGCTCGTCCGCTCCCTCCGGATGCGGGACGAACGCGCCGGACGCGGCGGCCGCGCCGAGGTAGCCCTCGCTCTGGAAGGGGGTGGAGACGTACAGCTCACCGGTCCCCGGCCCGTCCAGCACCCGGCCCTCCGCGCCGACGAGCAGGGCCGCCACGCCGGGCAGCGGCTGCCCGATCGGCAGCGGGCGATCGGGGTCCGGGGCGCCGCGCAGTTCGTACAGGAAGCTGTCGTTGGTCTCGGTGCAGCCGTAGACGTTGTACAGCCGGGCACGGGGCAGCAGTCCCGGCAGCGCCGCCAGGACCGGGGCGGGCATGGTGTCCCCGGTGAAGACGGCGTGCCGGACGGACGGGAGCGTACGGCCCCCGGCGCGGGCGGCGTCGGCCAGGAGCCGGTAGAACATCGGCACCGACTGGACCACCTCGGGGCGCTCGCGCTCGACGAGGTCGAGGAGGCGGCCGCCGTCGGTGACGCGGTCCGCGTCCACCAGGACGACCCGTCCACCACGGGCGAGGGTCGTCCACACGTCCAGCAGGCACACGTCGAAGTTCAACGGCGCGTAGTTGAGCACGGTCGTGCCGGGGCCGATACCGAAGGCGTTGCCCGCCCAGACCACGAAACGGTCCAGCGCGGCACCGGGTAGCGGGACGATCTTGGGCAGACCGGTGGATCCGGAGGTGGTGAGGAGCAGTGCGGTCCCGGTGAGGTCCGCGCCCGGGGAGCGGCGGGCCGCGGGCGGTCGCCCCGGAGCGAGCACATGGCCCACACCGGCCTGCTCGTACAGCCGCTCCATGACGTCCGCGCCCAGGGCTGGTGACGGCAGCAGCAGCGGGCGCCGGGCCAGCAGACAGGCCAGGACCAGCGCGACGGTCCGGGGCGACTTGACCGCCGGCAGGGCCACCGGCGCGCCGGCCGGCAGCGCGGCGATCCGGTCCCGTGCCCGCTCCGCGTGGGCGAGCAGCGCCCCGTAGCCGACCGAGTGCCCCCGCCACACCAGGGCGGTCGCCGCCGGCGTCCGCCGGGCCTGGTCCACGAAGCTCTCGACGAGCGGACGCGGCCCCGCGATGGTGGTGCCCTCCACGATGCCTCCTTCCGGTCCGCGCCCCGCCGGGGTCCGGCGAACGCGTTGATCCCCATGGTGGTTCCGGCATCTGGAGGCTCGTTGGAGCCTGACTCGGCGGGCGGTGGCCGTCGGGAGCACGGGAAAGCGGCCGGTCCGCGCCCCGGTGCGGGGGCGGGCCGGCCGCCGGTGGCGGTCGGGCGGTCAGCCGTCGAGGAGTTCGGCGAGCGCCAGCACGGGGTCGTGCGCGGGCGGCCCGGCGGGCCACCAGGTGCCGGACCGCTCCCGGTACGGATACCAGCGGCCGTCGCGCCCGTACCGTAGTTGCAGGCCCCGGCCCGGCAGCGTCCAGCGGTTGTCACGGACGACCGGTTCGGGCAGCCCCTCGTCCTCCCAGCCCGTCGAGAGCGCCGTGCACGCGCGGACCATGTCGGGCCCCTCGGGCTGCCATGCCTCTTCGAGCACCTCCAGTGCCGCGGCTCCGCCCCACCGCCACGCCTCGGCCGCCCGGTCCAGCTCCTCCGGCCGGTCGCAGGCGTCCCGCAGCCGCGCGGGCACCCGGGGGTCGGGGTGGGTGGCGGCGATCCGTACGGTGTCCTGCCACCGGCCGAGGAGCCGGGGCGGCCCGTCGCCCGCCCCCAGGGTGTACGCGAGGAGTTCCCGGGCGCGTACGGCCGCGTCGGCGACCAGCCGCTCCAGCGGGTCCGCCTCGATGCCGGTGACCGGCTCGGTGCCGTCCTGCGGCGGGTCGGGCAGCGGGGGGAGCGGGGGAAGGGGGACGGCCGGGCGGGCGTACGCCTCGTCGGCGGGGGTGCCGACAGCGGGGGGCCCGGTGACGGCCGGAGCGTCCGGCCGCACCGCCTCCGTGCCGGCGTCCTCCTCGTCCTCCCCGTCCCCGGTGGTCTCGGTCATGGCGCGCAGGAGGAGGACGGACTTCAGCTCCTCCAGGGCCGTACCCCAGTCCCGGCCGCGTACCAGCAGCAGGAGCTGCGGTTCCTCGTCGAGCAGCCAGGAGAACTGGTAGCCGAGCGCGATCGCGTGCGCGCACGGATGGTCCGGCTCGTCGCAACCGCAGTCCGGTTCCAGCTCGCCGTAGCCCGGAAGCAGCCCCAGCCGGGCGTCCTCCGCCGCCTCCAGGAGATCCGGCGGCAGCTCACCGGCGAGCAGCGCTTCCGTCTCCGCCGGCCGGTCCGCGGTGCGTTCCCACAGGGCGTCCCACTGCTCGTCGTCCAGCTCGGGGAGGGCGAGGACCACCGTGTACGGCTCGTCGGCGCCGTCGTCGTACACCTGTGTGCTGACCCGCCCGGGACCGACCGTGAGGGGGCCGAGGCGACCGGAGCGGGCGACGGTCCGCCCCTTTTTCAGCGGTTCCTCCTCGGGCCAGCCGTCCTCCATCGACTCCACCCAGGCCCGGCTCCACCAGGACTGGCCGCGGATCCGGCCGCCCCTGCGGGAGGGGAAGGCGGCGAAACCCCGCGGCCGGTTGTCGTGTTCGTCGCTCATTCCGCGCTCCTCAGCTCCACCAGGTTCGCCAACTCGTCGTTCCCGAGCCGGCTCAGCGCCCGTTCGCCGCTGTCGACGACCGCGTCGGCCAGTTTCCGCTTGGCCTCCATCAGGGCCGCGATACGGTCCTCGACCGTGCCCTCCGCGATCATCCGGTGCACCTGCACCGGCCGGGTCTGCCCGATGCGGTGGGCCCGGTCGGTCGCCTGGGCCTCGACGGCCGGGTTCCACCAGCGGTCGTAGTGCACGACGTGGTCGGCCCGGGTCAGGTTGAGGCCCGTACCGGCCGCCCTCAGCGACAGCAGGAAGACCGGCACCTCGCCGTCCTGGAAGCGGCGGACCATCTCCTCCCGCCGGGGCACCGGCGTCCCGCCGTGCAGCAGCTGGGCCGTGACGCCCCGGTCCCGCAGGTGCCGTTCCAGCAGTCGCGCCATCGCCACGTACTGGGTGAACACCAGCGCCGCGCCGTCCTCCGCCAGGATCGTGTCCAGCAGCTCGTCCAGCAGGGCCAGTTTGCCGGAGCGGCCGGTCAGCTTCGGCTCCTCCTCCTTGAGGAACTGCGCCGGGTGGTTGCAGATCTGCTTCAGACCCGTGAGCAGCTTGAGGACCAGACCGCTGCGGGCGATTCCCTCGGTCGACCGGATCTCGGCCATCACGGCGCGCACATGCTGCTCGTAGAGGGCGGACTGCTCGGCGGTCAGCGGCACCGGACGGTCCGTCTCGGTCTTGGGCGGCAGTTCGGGCGCCACACCCGGGTCGGACTTGCGGCGGCGCAGCAGGAAGGGCCGGACGAGACCGGCGAGCCGCCCGGCGGTGGCGCCGGGGCCGACCCCGTCCCCGGCGCTCGCGGCGGACCGCTCGGCCTCGATCGGGGCGATCCAGCGGCGGCGGAAGCGGCTGTGGGTGCCGAGCAGACCGGGCGTGGTCCAGTCGAGGAGCGCCCACAGTTCGGAGAGGCTGTTCTCCACAGGGGTGCCGGTGAGCGCGACCCGCGCGTCCGCCGGGATCAGCCGCAGCGCCCTGGCCGTGGCGGACGACGCGTTCTTCACGTGCTGGGCCTCGTCGGCGACGACCAACCCCCAGCGCCGGCCGCCGAGCCGCTCGGCGTCCAGGCGCATCGTGCCGTAGGTGGTCAGCACGAAGCCGCCGTCCGCGCCCTCGACGCTGCGGCCGGCGCCGTGGAAGCGGCGCACGGCGGTGCCGGGGGCGAACCGGCGGATCTCCCGCTCCCAGTTGCCCAGCAGCGACGCCGGGCACACCACGAGGGTGGGGCCGCGGCTTGCCTCGTGCTCCTGGCGGAAGAGGTGGAGCGCGATGACCTGGATCGTCTTGCCGAGGCCCATGTCGTCGGCGAGACAGCCGCCGAGGCCGAGCGAGGTCATCCGCGCCAGCCAGGCCAGTCCGCGCGACTGGTAGTCGCGCAGGGTCGCGGCGAGCCCCGCCGGCTGTTCGACGGGCGCGTCACCGGCGAGGTCGGTCAGCAGCGTGCGCAGCGCGCGCAGCCAGGGACCGTCGGCGACGGCCACCTGTTCGCCGCCGATCTCCGCGTACCCGGTGAGGGCGACCGCCAGGGTCTCCACGGCGGTGAGCGGAGGCAGCACGCGGTCCCGGGCCCTGCGGGCGAGTTCCGGGCCGACGAACGCCCAGCCGCCGCGCACCCGGACCACCGGCCGTCCCGCTTCGGCGACGGCCGCCGTCTCCTCCTCGGTCAGCGGAACGTCGTCGAGGCAGAGCTGCCAGCGCAGGCCGACGGTGCCGCCCCCGCCGAGGAAGGAGCGCAGGTCGGACGGCGGGGTGCGGTCCGCGCCCACCGTGGCCCGAGCGGTCAGCCGCCGTTTCGCCTCGTCCGGCCAGCGCACGTCGATGCCGTGCGCCCGCAGCCGGGCCGCCGCACCGCCCAGCAGCTGGCTGAACTCCTCGTCGGCGAGGTCGAGCCGCCGGGGCACCGGCAGCAGGCGGGCGAGCGGTTCCCACACGGTGGCGGCGCGGCGCACGGCGCGGACGGTGTCGGCCTGGGCCACGGGTCCCAGCGTGTGCGGGGCGCCGTCGAAGAGTTCCGAGGCGGTCAGTTCCACGGTCGGGTCGGCGAGATCGGACACCAGGAGGACGATCCGGCCGACCGGCGCGCCGTCCGTGCCGTCGGCCAGCCGCACGGAAAGCGAGACCCGTACGCCGGAGTCGACACCGAGCGCGATCTCCTCCGCCCAGGAGCGCAGTTGCGGCACGTGCTGGGGTGCGGTCGCGGCGAACGCGGCCCGGCCGGTGGCCGCCTCGGCGGCCGCGGTGCGCGGCAGCGTGTCGGCGACGGCGTCCAGAAAGGCGCGCAGCGCTGTGTCTGCGGGCGGCAGCAGCGTGGTCCCGGGCACGGGCACGGCGAGGGCCTCGGGCGGGGCGGCGGCCGCCAGCTCGCGCAGCCGCAGCACGTCGGCGGGGTCGAACGGGCCGACCCGCCAGGAGTCGTAACCGCCCGTGGAGACGCCGGGCAGGAGCCGTTCGCGGGCGGCCAGATGGAGCGCCAGCGCGGTGGCGGCGCCCCAGAAGGCCGCCGCGGGGTGGACCGCGTCGCCGCCGTACTCGCGCCGGGCAAGGGTCAGGACCGGCAGCGCGTCGGCGACGGGCAGCCACAGGACGGGGACCGGGCGCCGTCCGTGGGCTGTGACGAGCCCGGCCTCCGCGGGGGCGGCGCCGGGCAGTGCGGGCGGGTCCCCGCCGTCCGGGCCCCAGAAGGCCATCCGCCCCGTACGGGCCGGGTCACCCGGCTCGAAGGCGACCGCGTACCGCGCCAGCCGTCGGGCGTGCTCACGCGCAATCCACACCATGGGTCCCGCTTTCATGTTTCCGCTGTTCCGCTGTTCCGCTGTTCCGCTGTTCCGCTGTTCCGCTGTTCCGCTGTCCCGCTGGTCCGGGTCGGGCGGCCCAGCCGCGTTCCACGGCCATTCGAGTGCCGTCTGTGACGGTGACCGTGCTTCCCGCTGTCTCCCAGAAGGAACTCTCCGTGATCACACTAATCAACCGGTTCCAACTCACCGGCTCTGCCGAGGAGTTCGAGCGTGCCTTCGACAGCACCTCGGCGTTCTTCGCCGCCCAGCCCGGCTTCGTCCGCCACCGTCTGCTGCGCCACCTGGACCGGCCCGGACGCTATGTCAACGTGGCCGACTGGGAGGACGAGCGGTCCTTCCGCCAGGCGCTGCGGCAGCCGGAGTTCGCCGCGCACCGCGCCGCGCTGCGCGCGCTGAGCGACAGCAACCCAGAGCTGTACACCCCGCTCCTGGAGCGCGTGCCGTCCTGAGCGTCCGGACAGCCCGGGGAGGGACGGCGCCCGCGGCGCCGCCCCTCCCCTTCGTGTCCCGGGCCCCGTCACACGGGCCGCACGCCCAGGTCGTGCCCGAACACCTGCCGCGGGTCCCAGACGGCCTTGATCCGCTGGAGGCGAGCGTAGTTGTCCTTGTAGTACAGGCGGTGCCAGGGCACCCCGGAGGTGTTCCACTCGGGGTCGGCCATGTCGAGGTCCGGGTAGTTGATGTAGCAGCCGTCGGCGCCGCCCCGTCCCGGCACCGGCACGCCGCCCGTCGTGGCGAACACGTCCTGGTACATGCGCCGCAGCCAGCCGATGTTCTCGGCGTCGGCGTCGGGGTCCTGCCAGGTGTTCATGAAGATGACGTTCACCACCGCGTCCCGGTGCGCGGTGGCGGTGGCCGAGGAGCCCACGGTGTTGATCCGGCCGCCGTACGACTGGAGCGACACGCTGGCCGCCTCGCTGCCGTGGTCGGCGCTGTCGAGGTGGGTGAACAGGGCATCGATCTGCCGGTCCGTCAGGGAACGGCGAAGGTAGGCGGACTTGATCTTCTGCCGGCCCTTCTCCGCGTCCTGGGCCTCGGTGAGCTGCGTCGTGGCGGTGAACCAGGGGACCCGGACGGTCCCGGGGACGTACGGCGTGACGCCGACGCCCTCCGTCACGGCCGTCACGTACCGCTCCAGCAGCCGCTCGGCGTCCGGCAGCCCGGCGTCGACATGGGTGAAGCTGACGGCGCTGTGGCCAGGGTCGTTCTCCCGCAGCCGGCTCAGCAGCACCAGTCCGCCGTACAGGCCGGTGTACGGGGACCCGGCGCCGCTGTTGCGCTCGTGCCAGCGGCCGAAGTCGCCGACCAGCCGCCGCATCGCCGCCCGGTCCATGCCCTCGCGGGGGAAGATCACCGCGCTGGACAGGATCTCGGCGGGCGGGCGCGGGAGCAGGTGGGCGGGGTCGTCGCCGGTGGCACCGGGGGAGCGGAACCAGTAGCGGGTGACGACACCGAAGTTGCCGCCGCCACCGCCCGTATGGGCCCACCACAGGTCGCGGTGGGGGTCCTCGGGTTCGCGGGTGGCCACCACGGCACGGGCCCGGCCCGCGGCGTCGGCGACGACGACCTCGACGGCGTACACGTGGTCGGCGGCGACACCGAAGCGCCGGGACAGCGCCCCGTACCCGCCGCCCGCCACGTGCCCGCCGATGCCGACGGTGGCGCTGGCCCCGCCGGGCAGGGTGACGCCCCAGGTGTCGTAAAGCCTGCGGTACACGTCCATCAGCCGCGCACCCGACTCGATCATGACCGCGCGCATCCGCGGGTCGTACGCGACGGCGTTCATGTCGCCGAGGTCGATCACCAGGCGCACGGCCGGGTCGCCCACGAAGTTCTCGTAGCAGTGGCCGCCGCTGCGCACCGCGACCCGCTGGCCGGAACGGGCGGCCTCGCCGACGGCACGGACCACCTCCTCGGTGGTCGTGGCCACGCGGAAGGCCGCCGGGCGCGCGGTGAACCGCTTGTTGCGGCCGCGGGTGGCGAGTACCTCGTACCGGGGGTCGCCCGGAGTGATGTCGGCGCCGCCCCCCGTAACGCCCGGCCCGCGGTGCCCGCCGGTGGTGGCCGCCGCGGCCGGGACGGGGCTCATCCCCGCGCCGAGGAGTCCGGCGGCCCCGACGGTGAACGTGCCGGCGACGAAACGCCGGCGGCTTGGAGTGGTCATCGTGTCCCTTCTCGGTGGGTCGTGCCGTGCGGTGTAAGGGTCCTCGCCACGGTCAGGCCGCCTCCCTGGCCGCCAGGGCCCGGTTGACGGCGTCCAGGTAGGCGCGCGGCGTCCCGGCGCCGTCGATGGCCTCGTCGAGTGTCACCTCGTAGTCGCGCTCGATGCGTCCGGTGGTCTGGAGCATGGCCAGCGAGTCGTAGCCGAGGTCGGTGAAGGGGATGTCCAGGACGTCGCCGTCCAGGTCGACGCCCTCGTCCTCGCCGGCGCACTCGCGCAGCAGGGCGGTCAGTTCGCTCAGTTCCAGCTGCTTCATCACACTGTCTCTCCGCGTGCCGGGCACGCGCGTCGGTGGAGCCGGTCAGTCGGCGCGGCGGACCACGGCCGCCGCGTTGAAGCCGCCCCGGCCGCGGGCCAGGACCAGGGCGTGGCGCAGGCGGACACCGCGGCGCGGGGCGCCGGTCACCAGGTCGACGGGACAGTCCCCGGCCGGGCGCTCCGTGCCCGTGGTCGGCGGGATCACCTGCTCGCGCAGGGCGAACAGGGCTGCGGCCAGGTCCAGCGAGGCACCTCCCGCCAGCAGTCGGCCCGTCATGGACTTGGGCGCGGTGACCGGCACCCCGAAGCGGCCGAACAGGTCGGCGATCGCCGCGGCCTCCGCCCGGTCGGCGGCACGGTCGCCCGCCGCGTCCGCGAAGACCACGTCGACGTCTGCCGGTCCCACGCCCGCGTCGGCCAGGGCGAGCCGGGCCGCGTCGGCCAGGCGCGGGGAGCCGTCGGCGTCGAAGGTCGCCGCACACCCCGAGACCGATCCGTAGATTTGGGCACCACGCTGCCGGGCCACCTCGGCTTCCTCCAGCACGAACAGCGCCCCGCCCTCGCCCACCACATGGCCGCGGGCCCTGGCGTCGAACGGCAGGAACGCCAGCGCCGGGTCGTCGGCGGTGCTCAGACCGCCGCCCGCCAGATGGGCCGCCCATCCCCAGGGGCACAGCGCCGAGTCGACGCCCCCGGTGATCACGAGCCGGGTGCCCCGGCGGATCTGCCGCCGGGCCTGCGCGACCGCGTCGAGCCCCCCCGCCTGCTCGGAGACGACGGCGCCGCTCGCGCCCCGCAGGCCGTGCCGGATGGAGATCTGGCCGGTGTTGACGGCGTAGAACCAGGCGAAGGACTGGTAAGCGCTGACATGACGGCCGCCCCGGCTCCACAGCGCCTGCAGCTCGCGCTGCCCGAACTCGAATCCGCCCGCGGAACTGGCGGTGACCACTCCGGCGGTGTAGTCGGGCAGTTCGGCCGGGTCCACCCCGGCGTCGTCGAGGGCCTCCCGGGCGACGGCCAGGGACAGCCGGGTCACCCGGTCGGTCTGCGGCAGCAGCCGGCTGGACACGTGGTCGGCCGCGACGAAGCCGGGCACCTCGCCGGCCAGCCGCACCGGATAGCCCGAGGCGTCGAACAGGGTGACGGGGCCGATGCCGTTCTCCCCGCGCAGCACGGCCGCCCACCAGGCAGCCGCGCCCAGGCCGTTGGGCGCGGCGACGCCGATTCCGGTCACGACGGGGGTCCCCGGGCGAGCGGCGGAGGGCCGGGTCGGCGCGGACACCGGCGAGGCCGTCGTCACGCCGCCTCCGCGAGCCGGGGGCGGGTCAGCACGATGGCGCTCTGGAAGCCGCCGAAGCCGCTGCCGACGCTGAGCACGGTGTCGGTGCGCCGCTCGCGGGCCGTGATCGGGGTGTAGTCCAGGTCGCACTCCGGATCGGGGTCGTGCAGATTGGCCGTCGGCGGAACGGTGTTGTGGGTGATGGCGAGGGCACTGGCGGCGACCTCCAGCGAGCCGATCGCGCCCAGCGAGTGGCCGATCATCGACTTGATGGAGCTGACCGGGACGTCGTGGGCGTGGCTGCCGAGACTGCGCTTGAAGGCGGCCGTCTCGTGCCGGTCGTTCTGCCGGGTTCCCGAGCCGTGCGCGTTGACGTAGTCGACGGCGGTCGGGTCGAGCCGTGCCTCGGCGAGTGCCGCCCGGATCGCCTCGGCCATCTCGCGGCCGTCGGCCCGCAGTCCGGTCATGTGGTACGCGTTGCTGCGGCTGGCGAAGCCGGAGATCTCGGCGTACATCGGCGCGCCCCGGCGGCGCGCGCGTTCGAACTCCTCCAGCACCAGGACCGCCGAACCCTCGCCCAGCACGAAGCCGTTGCGGGTCCGGTCGAAGGGCCGCGAGGCGGTCGTCGGGTCGTCGTTGCGCGGGCTGGTCGCCTTGATGGCGTCGAAGCAGGCGACCGTGATGGGGGAGATCGGCGCGTCGGTGGCACCCGCCAGCATGACGTCGGCGCTGCCCTCGCGGATCAGCTCGGCGGCGTACCCGATCGCGTCCAGGCCGGAGGTGCAGCCGTTGGACACCAGGGACACCGGGCCCTGGGCGCCGGCGGTCCGGGCCACTTCGGCCGCCAGCGAGCTGGGCACGAAGTAGTCGAAGAGGTGGGCCACGGCCCGGGTGTGGTCCACGGTCCAGTCCCGTCCGTGGTCGCTGACGACCGCGTACTCGGTGTCCAGGCCGGTGGTGCAGCCGACCGCGCTGCCGAGGCTCACCCCGGTGCGCAGGGGGTTCGGCGTCTCGTCGACTCCGCTGTCCGCGAGGGCCTCGCGGGCGGCGACGAGGGCGAACTGGGCGGCCCGGTCGAGCCGTTCGGCCTCAGCGGGGCCGAATCCGTGCTCGGCCGGGTCGAAGTCGGCCTCGGCGGCGATACGGGAGCGGAACGGTGCCGCGTCGAACAGGGTGATGTCCCGGGTCGCCGTACGGCCCGCCGTGAGCACCTCCCAGAACGACTTGACGCCCACACCGCCCGGGGCGACCACCCCCATGCCGGTAATCACGACCCGTTTCATCGGATTCCTCACAGTCCTGAGCCTCGGTTGCGTCCTCGGACACCGAGCCTCACCCACGAGGCTGGAGCCTCACTCGATTCCCGTCCGCCGATGGCAGGAGCGCCGCGGACCCGGCCGTGGACACGACGGTGGCCGCGTCCGCTGACGGGGGGCAGGGACGCGGCCACCGGCGGTCACCGCCGGGGCCGGCGCGGGGCCGGTCCCGGGCGGGATCCAGGGGTGGAGCGGGCCGTCGGCCGGTGCGGCCGACGGGGGGTCAGTAGCTGAGCCGGGCGAACCGGCGCAGGGCCAGCGGGAAGAAGACGGCGAACAGCCCCACCGGCCAGAGCACGGCCGCCAGGACGTGCCCGGACGCGCCGCCGACGCTGCCGAACAGGTCCCGTACCGCCGTCGCGGTCTGGGACATGGGGTTCCACTGCACCACCGTGCCCAGCCAGTCCGGCATGGACGCGGGGGTCGCGATGGCGTTGGACAGGAATCCCACCGGCCAGACCAGGATCTGCACGGCCTGCACCAGTTCCGGTTTCCCAGCCACCAGGGCCAGGTGGATGCCGATCCACAGCATCGCGAACCGGAACAGCAGCAGGAGGCCCACGGCGCCGAGGAACCCGGCCGCCGTCGTGTGCGCCCGCCAGCCGATGGCGTACCCGACGCCGATCATCACGGCGAGGCTCACCGCGGACTGCAGCATGTCCGCCGCCGAACGGCCCACCAGCACCGCGCCGTTGGCCATCGGCATGGACCGGAACCGGTCGATCACGCCCTTGTTGACGTCCTGGGTGACCGCGATCACCGTGCTCTCCAGGCCGAAGGCCATGGTCAGCGCGAGGATGCCGGGCACCAGGTAGTCGATGTAGTCGCCGCCGACGTCCCGGCCGCCGCCGATCAGATAGCCGAACATCAGCAGGATCATCACGGGGAAGACCACGCCGACGGCCACCTGTATCGGCTGCCGTTCCCAGTGGGCGAGTTCCCGCCGGGTCATGGTCCAGGAGTCGCTCAGCGCGAAGGCGAGACCACCGCCGCTCTGGCGCACCGCGTTCGTCGTGCCCACCGCGCTCACACCGCCTCCCTGGTCCGGGTCTCGTCCGACGCCGGGGCCTCCTCGGAGCGCCCCGTCAGCCGCAGGAACACCTCGTCCAGGGTGGGCCTGCGCACAGCGATGTCCTCCGCCTCGATGCCCGCCGACGCCAGCACCCGCACCACTTGGGTGAGCGCGCTCATCCGGTCGGTCACGGGCGCGCTGAACCGCCGGCGGTCGGCGTCCACCGTGACGTCGGCGGCGGCGAACGGCATCAGGGCCACCGCGGCGGCCAACTGGGACGCGTCGCGCAGGACGACGTCGATGCGGTCGCCGCCGGTACGCGCCTTCAGCTCGTCGGCGGTGCCGTCGGCGATGACCCGCCCCTGGTCGACCACCGAGATCTGGTCGGCGAGCTGGTCGGCCTCCTCCAGGTACTGGGTGGTCAGCAGCACCGTGGTGCCGCCGCCGACCAGCGAGCGCACCGACGCCCAGACCTCGGCCCGACTGCGCGGGTCGAGCCCGGTGGTCGGCTCGTCGAGGAAGAGCACCTCCGGCTCCGTGATCAGCGACGCGGCGAGGTCGAGCCGCCGCCGCATGCCGCCGCTGTACCGCTTGACCTGCTTGGCACCGGTGTCCGTGAGGCCGAACCGTTCCAGCAGCTCGTCGGCGCGGGCGCGGGCCCGCCGGGCGCCGAGGTGGTAGAGCCGGCCGAACATCTCCAGGTTCTGCCGGCCGCCCAGCTCCTCGTCGAGCGCCGCGTGCTGGCCGAGCAGTCCGATGTGGGCCCGCACCCGGTCGGCCTGCGTCACCACGTCGTACCCGGCGACCGCCACCCGGCCCGAGTCCGGCCGCAGCAGCGTGGTCAGGACGCGGACCGTCGTCGTCTTGCCCGCGCCGTTCGGGCCGAGGAGGGCGTGCACGGTGCCGCGTCCCACCCGAAGGTCCAGCCCGTCCAGAGCGGCCTTCTCCCCGTATCGCTTTCGTACGCCCTCGACGTCGATCGCGTCGGCCATGCGTCTCCTCCGCTCATGTAGTCAATCTTGACTACTGCTCGCCGGGACACATTAATGCCCGCTCGGTCGATTAGTCAAACTTGACTACACGGGGGTGTGCCGGTGCCCCGCCCGCCGGCCGGGCGGGGCTGCCTCAGCGCTCGTCTCCCGGATGCCGCTCCCCGGTCGCGTACGGGTTGCGCTCGCCCTCCGCGAGCACCACGTGCATCCCCGAGAACGGCTCGCCCTCACCCGCGAAGGTGTACGCCCCGCCCTCCAGGCGCCGGATCAGCCCCTCGGTCCACGCGGCGCCCGCGTCGGCCGCGTGGAGCCACAGGTGCATGATCTCGCCGATGTGCCCGAGCCGGTCCGGGCCGCCCTCCGGCGTGTAGTACCCGGTAACCGACGCGCGCCACTCCCGGATGGCCCGCGATCGCTCCCGCAGCAGGCCCAGCACCTCCGCGCGCTCCAGGTCGACGATGAAGCCGAGCGCCGCGGCGAGCACGTCCGACTTCTGGTCGTACGCGGTCAGCGACTCGCGCAGCAGCCGGAAGTACTCCTCCGTGCCCTTCGCCGTCATCTCGTACTCGGTCCGGGGAGGGCCGCCGGCCGTGGACGGGGCGGTCTCGTGCGCGTGCAGGAGTCCCTGTTTCGCCATCTGCTTCAGGGCGTGGTAGATCGACCCCGGCTTGGCGTTGGACCACTCGTGGGCACCCCAGTACTCCAGGTCGTTGCGCACCTGATAGCCGTGGGCCCGCCCATGCCGGCGCACCGCGCCCAGTACGAGAAGACGGATGGCTGACATGTGCTCAAGATTACGGGCTTGTGCGGCGGCTGGGCCGGGGCGGTGCTGGAACGTCGCGCCGTGGCGTCGGTCGGATGGCACTCGGCGCCCCGTACCTGGCGGACCGGGGGACTCACCGCAAGGCATCGGGGCGGGCCAGGCCCACGAACACGGTCTTGGTCGGCCACCTGTGCGCGGGCGCGTCGATGCGGAAGACGGGAGTGGTCCGGTAGTAGATGCCGGCGTGCGCGACCTGGAGGCAGCCGTCGTACTGGTCGGGTACAGCGAGACGGGGCGAGGGGGCTGCGGTCCTACACCGGAGCAGCCGGCGGTCCGCCCCCGGCGGTCCGCCGTACGGCCGTATTCCTCAGCCGGCGTGACGCTCATGTGACGCTCTCGGCACCTGGCAGCCCGCTGACGGAACCGAAAAACATGCTGTGACCTGCGCGTTCTTCCGCCTCGGCACATCATGACATGTTTCCATGACCTCGCACGTGGAGTGTGTGGCAATTCTTGAGCCCGCAGTAAAGGGCCGCTGACCTGCTGATTCTCTGATTCCCCAGGTTGCGGGCGGATTGTGCCGACATGTTTCCGTAGGTTCACCGCGTGGAGCATGCTGTAGGTTCCCGCCACGCGTCTCACCTGCGGTTTCGCAGCAGGTGTGAGTCGAAGAACGCTCGGCCTCAACTCCGTAAGGGACGGGTTCGGGAAATGTTCTTGACGCTCGTTTGACGCTGTTTCTGACGGGGCGTGAGGTGGTCTTCCTGGATCAGATAGCGCGGGTCAACCGATGTGTCGGGCTTTTGTGGAACCTTCCGTTTTCACCAACCTGCGGGGCCTCGATGACGGTGACGCGTCTGCCGTACCGAGGGCGGGCGTCACCGGTACCGACTGACCCGACTCATGGACTGGTTCCTGCTCCGGCACGGAGACGAGGAGCGAACCGTCTTCGCCGTCGAGTCTGAGGATATCGGCCTGCATGCGCTGCACCCGGTTTTCGAACCACACTTGCCTGCGGCACGAGGTCCACCGTGTTCGCCGTCCGGTGTCAAGGTTGTCATCGCCGCGTAGTGTGGACTGTTGCTTGTCAAAGCCGTCAGTCCTTGAATTCCTCTCGCGTCCACTCTCGGGCGAAATACTCCAGCTGCTTGGTGATGAGCTCGACCGCGTCCAAGACCTCGGCGGGTGGGTATCCGTGCCGGGCGAGCAGCCGTTTGATGGTGCTGCGCAGTCTGGCGCGGACCGGTTCGTGGGAGACCCAGTCCGGTGTCAGTTGCCGACGCACAGCCGTCACCAGCGCGCGGGCGATGTCGGCAAGCGCTGCGTCACCGATGAGGTCGCGGGCCTTGCCGTGGTCGGCGATCGCGTCGTAGAAGGCGAGTTCGTCCTGGCTCAGCGGCGGGTCGAACCGCTCACCGCGGTGGGTGTCCGAGGCTATCTCGTGCACCATCTCTGTCAGCTCGGCGATGATCTCCCCGCTGGTGAGCCGCTGCCGTTCGTATTCGCTCGTCAGGTCCCGCAACCGTGCCGACAGGACGCCGCGCCGTACGACATTGTGCTGGGTGACTTCGTGTACGGACCGCTCGGCCAGCCGCCGCATGGCCTCGGTGGCCAAGTGCGGGGTTTCGGACGCCTGGAGTCCTGTGGCGGGCGCCTCCGGTCCGGTGGTCTGCGCCAGCTGGTGCACCATGTGCGCCATATCTTGGGATTCATCCGGGCCGATTGCCTCGCGGTCTGCGGCGTCGAATCTGGCCATCCAGGCACGGACCTGCGTCATGAACTTCAGGTCGGATCGCCAGTCCGGAGCATCTGGAAACCGTTCCGCGATCTTGGTGCTGGCGAAGGTCAGTGCATGGAAGCGCTCCAGGCGATAGGCGTGCTCGCGATAGCGCCGCCCGAGATTGCGGGCCGGGTCGGCAGTGTCGTTTCCGGGAGTGCGGGGGTCGCGCAGATGATTCAAGGTCTTTAGTACGGCTTCCAGGTGTGACCGGGGACCTGGTCTTGCGAGCAGCGCGCGCCAGTCGATGTCCGCGAGGATGCCGCACAAGGCGTCGTACTCCTTGCGCAGCTCATCCAGTGCCGTGTCGATGTCCGCGGCCGCGTATCGGACGGCCTGGCCGGTGTCGGAGCGTTCGGCAAGCATCTGCCGGAGGTTGTCGGCAAGAGGCACGTAGCCGACGAGGAGACCGTCCGGCTTGCCGCGGAAGCGACGGTTGACCCGAACCATGGCCTGCATCAGCAGGTTGCCCTTGAGGGAGCGGTCCAGATACATGGTGTGGACCGGCGGCGCGTCGAAGCCGGTGAGCAGCATGCTGTGCACGATGAGCAGTTCGAGCTCGTCGTCAGGATCCTGGGCCCGTCTGACTACCGTCGAGCGCTCCGCTGGAGTCAGAGCATGGGAACGCAGCCGATCCGGATCCATGCCCAAGCCCGAGAAGACGATCTTCATCGTGCCGTGGTCAACCGCCTGATGGGCCCACCCGGGCCGTAGTTCCCGGATGGCCTCGAACATCCGCACGCACATCTCGCGTGTGGCACAGACGACCATGGCCTTGCCGGGTGTGCCGATGAACGGCGTCATGTGCGCGCGACGTTGCTCCCAGTGCTCCACCAGGTCGGAGGCTAGGGCGTGGACCCGAGCCGGGCTGCCGTGTGTGGTGTTCAGATCGGCGACGGTCCGCTCGGTGCGACGGCGTCCGGATCCTGCAGTCAGTCCGGACTCCTCGTCGAACTCTGGAAGATCCGGCCAGGATTCCCCGGCGAGTTCGAGGGTCCGGTCCTCGTAGTGGACGGGGACCGTTACCCCATCGCAGGTGGCCCGCTCGAGGTCATAGGTGTCGATGGAGCGTCCGAACACCTGGCGGATCATCCGGTCGGCTGACGAGAGCGGTACGGAGGTGAAGGCGAGCAGGGTTGCATTCGGCAGGGCCCCGCGGAGATGGCGGGCGTGCAGGGAACGGTGCGATCGGTGGGCTTCGTCGACGATGACGACGATGTTCCGCCGTTCGGACAGCGTGGGGTGTCCGGACCCTGACGTGTGCTCACGTGAGGTGAGGCCGAATTTCTGCAAGGTGGTGAAGACGGTGCCGCCGGCACGCATGTCGGACAGCAGCCCACGCAATTCCTCACGGGAGTCCGCGTGGTACAGGGGCTCCAGCGGAGGCCCGTGCTCCTGGAAAGTCGCGAACAGTTGGTGGTCGCGCTCGGTATTGTCCGTGACAACGACGAGCGTAGGCCAGTTCAGTGCCGGGTCGCGAGCGATGGCGCCGGAAGTCAACACCATGGTCCAGGACTTGCCGCTTCCGGCGGCGTGCGCCACGACACCTGCCCGCCCGTCGGTGCGGAAGGCGTCGACCACGCTTCGTGCGGCCTTGGTTGCTGCGAAATACTGGTGCGGTCTGGCGATGCGCTTCCCGGTGGACGTGAAGTCGATGAACCCATCGACGAAGCGCAGCAGTCGGGTCCGGTCGAACAGGCCACGCAGGGCCAGCTGTTCTGCTGTCGCGTCTCCCTCACCGGCTTGGTCCGGCCGTACCGGCCGGCCCGACTCGTCTACGTTCCAGGCAGCATATTGCTCGTACGGAGTGAAGGGCGTCCCGTATACGGCTTCTGTCCCAGATGAGAGCAGAGTGACGGCGTTGTAGCGGAAAGCGGCGGGGAAGTCCTCCGCACACCGCTGCATCGTGCGGTGCGCCCCTCGCAGCGCCCCGTCCCCGTTCTGGGCCCGCTTCGTCTCGATCACGGCCACCGGCAGCCCGTTGACGTAGAGGACGAGATCCAAGCGGCGACGCTGCCCGTCCCCGCCGGCGAGTGCGGTGTCGGTCGACACGATGTACCTGTTGGCGTCCGCGTTCCTCAGATCGATCAGTCGGATCGGGGGGTTGTGCCGTGCGCCGAACTCGTCCGTGTAGACGACGGATCGAATCCCATGGGTCATATACGCGTGCGTCTGCCTGTTTTCGGTGTACGCGTCCTGGGATACAGGACCGGCCGCGACGGACACGGCTTGGCTCACCGCCTCCGGAGGCAGGCCAGGGTTGAGGCGGGTGATCGCCTCGCGGAGCTGGTTGTGGAGGATCAGACCGTCCCAGTCACGGCGGTGGCCGGACCCGGGCGCGAGCCGGTTTCCGGGACACGCCTCCCAGCCGAGCCGCGTCAGCTCGGTCACCGTGAGCTGCGCCAACTCGGCCTCGATGGGCAGGCTGGTCACGTAGCGTCCTCCACGACTGCTTCGGCGTCTCTTACGCGCAGGCGGCCCGTCATCAGCTGGGGAAGAAGGCTGTCGCGGAGCTCGGCCAGGGTGGCCGACTCAGCCTGTCCGTGGTCGGCCCGGTTCTCCAGCGCCTCGAGCGTAGCCCGTAGCGCGGGTCGGTGGGCGTCGGCGGGCAGGAGGAGCTCCAGGGCTGCCAGGTGGGTCTCCCGAAGTCCGGTCTGCCGGGGCGTCCCCTCGGCCATGGCCTCGATGCGGGGCTGTGCACGCAGCATCGCGAACCCCGCGCAAAGCGGGTCGGTCAGTTCAGGCGCGAAGCGGACCGTCAGCAGACGGGCGCCCGGCACCGCATTCGCGTCCGCGGTCCAGCGGGCGACACGGCCGAGTGTGCCGGCGCCGTACGAGGTGACCAGCACGTCGTGGCGCTGCAGTATTCTGGCGGCGTCCACCTCCTCCCTGAGCGCCCGGCGCGCGGACTCGGTGATCACCCGGCCTTCTCGGACGCACTCCTGGTCGAGCAAGATCACCCCATCAGGGGCGTCCGTGTACCGGTGTGTGACGCCCCGGTGCAGCGCACTCGTGACGGACCCCACGGCGACCCGGACAGCGTCTGCCGACTCGACGGCCCGGTCGTAATGTGCCAGTGCCAGCTCGCGGGTGGCGGCCAGGATGCGGCTGTTTGCGGCGATCTTGTCGTCCAACGCGCCGAGAACGGCGACCACCCCCTCCTGCTCGGCCATCGGAGGGTGCGGGACCGGAAGGGTGCGGATCGACGTCAGGGGAGCGGCCATGCCCGACCCGCCCACAGCCGACGTGTGGGTCAGAAGCGAACGCCGTCCCGCCTCCGACCGGAACCAGTAGTGGTAGAACTCGGGCAGTGCTCTCGCCGGATCCAGCCGGGACCGCAGCTGGGACGAATCGATGACGTACCGGCTGTATCCCAGCCTGCGAGGTACCACGGACACCTGGCCGATGGCACCCCGGTGGGTGAACACGACGTCTCCCGGGAAGACGTTCGCCGACAGCACCTCGTCCGCCTTCTCCTCCGTGATGTAGACGAATTCACCGTCGAGAATTCCCCGTGCCAGATTCGTCCCGCGGATGATGGGTACTCCGTCCCGAACGTAATCTTCCTTCGTGATCCGTGATCCGAACGGGCCCATGGCGAAGGCCGAACGGTCTTCGGGCGCGGCCAGCGACTGGTACTCGACGAACTTCCAGTCAGCCATCGACCCTCCGCAACTGCGCCCGCACCGCCTCCGTCAGGTCGTCCGCCAAGCCGAAGAGCCCATCGAGCTCCTTCGTCAGGCGCCCGATGCGTTCGGCAGCCGACTCGACACCGACCTCGGCGATGTACCGGTTCGGCGACAGCACATGGCCTTCGCGCCGGACGTCCGCCACATCCGCAGAGAAACAGAATCCGGCAACGTTCTTGTACCGCTTGCCCCCGGCCGAGGCCGTGCCCCGCCATGCGCGATACGTGCCGACGATCTTCGCGAGGTCCCCGTCGGAGAGGATGCGCTCTCCTCGGCCCGCTGTCTCGCCCATGGCCCCGGCGTCGATGAACAGTATGCGGCCACGCCGGTCTTCCAGGTTCTTGGTTCCCCGGGAGGACTTGTCCTTGTCCAGGAGCCACAGATATACGGGAACGCCGGTGCCGCGGAAAAGGAGCGGCGGTAGTGCGACCATGCAGGCCACCAGATCTTCCTCGACCAACGCCCGGCGGATCTCGTCTTCGCGGCCCCGGCCGCGAGTGACCGAGGCACCAGCCAGAACGACACCGGCGGTGCCCTTGTCTCCGAGCTTGGCGATGATGTGCTGCAACCATGCGAAGTTCGCGTTGGCTTGCGGCGGCACACCGAACCGCCAACGCGGGTCCTCCGGGTTTCGTGGCCATTCCTTGAGGTTGAAGGGGGGAATGGACAGGACGAAGTCGGCTTCCAGACCGGGGTACCGGTCCTCGCCGAGGGAATCCCCCCACGCCAGGTCGCCTTCGACACCGTGCAGCGCGAGGTTCATCCTCGCCAGCCGCCACGTGCGTTCATCCCGCTCTTGGCCGTGCAACGCCAAGCCGTATGTGTGTGCCGTGGTCTCGCGTCCGGCAGCGAAATTTCCTGCCCGGACGAGCAGCCCGGCCGTGCCGCAGACCGGGTCGTAGATCCGGCCCGCGTACGGCTCCAACATCTCCACCAGCAGCCGGGCCACGCTCCCCGGGGGGTGGAAGTCACCGCCTCGTTTCCCTTCCGCCCGGGAGAACCTGTCGAGGAAGTCCGCGTACACCGCGCTCAGGACGTCCCGTGCCGGCCTGCCTCCGGGGCCCGTGAACCGCGCGTCGTCCATGAGGGCGACCAGCTCGGCGAGACGACGCCAGCCGATGTCTTCCTGACCGTAGATTTTTGGCAGGACACCGGCGAGCGGTGGGTTCTCTCGCATGACGGCGTCGATCGCGTCATCGAGGTACCGGCCGATGTCCTCGCTCCCCGTGCGGGCAGCGATGGCGTTCCAGCGGGCGGACTCCGGCACCCAGCAGGCGCCGTAGCCGATGTACTCGTCCTTGTCCTCCAGGAAGACGGCCCGTTGTGCCGCGTTCATGCCTTCCTCGGCGAGCTCCTCGTCGAGCTTGGCGCGGCGCTCGTCGAAGGCGTCGGATAGGTACTTCAGAAAGACCAGGCCGAGGAGGAACTCCTTGTACCGGGCAATGTCCATCGAGCCACGCAGCTTGTCCGCGGCTGTCCACAAGACGTGCTGGATCTCACCGGAGCCCGGTACGCCGGACAGCTCGGTTCGGACGTCGGCTCGGTTCATCCGCGACAGCATGGCAGCGGTTCCTCTTCCTTGAGCGGCGGATCACTGGTCGGCATGCAGGGTAAGGGTGCCGTCGGCCATCCCGGCGGTGGCGAGGCTCCCCAGCTCGTCGAGAGCCCCGATCTGCTGCCGCAGTACCGATGACCGCCGTTCGATGTCCTCGAGCAGGGCATCGAGACGATCGGCTTCCACCGGACCGACATCGGGAAATTCCAGCTCTTCGAGCGTAAGCGCGGAGTGTACGGAGCCCCGGGTGCGCCGGTACTCCGCGGCTGCCATGGACAGGAACGCGGCCAGAACCCGGGGCCGCACAGGGCGCGCGGCCTCCGACCGGACCCTCAGCACGCGGGCGGGATAGGCGACGACGGAGAAGCCGCCCGCGTCGATGTACGCGCCGAACTCTGGCTGAGCCGTGATCACAAGATCACCGGGTTCGGTAAAGGCGACGTGCCGGTATGCCGTCATCAGCAGGGCACGGTCGATGCGGTGGGTGCCGACCGGTTTCCTGCCAAGGACCTCGGCGGGGGTCAGGACGTTGTGGTCACCGCGGTCCAGCAGGTACTCGGTGGCGATCCTGTGCCCCGGGAGCATACGCACGCGACGCTCCTTGCGCAGCCGCGCGATGGTGGTGGACGGTGGGGTGCTGCTCTCCGGGCGGAGTGAGGCATGGGCCGTCAGTTGGCCACCCGCACCGGACTCGCGATGGGCCCGCTCGCCGAGCTCCTTCAGCCGAAGTTCCAGATCGGCCATGCGAAGGACCCTGTCCCGAGCCCCCGTAGTAGCGCGCGTCCGGGCCGTGAGCGCGGCACCGGCACGGCTGTTGAGCCTCTCGACGGACACGATCACGCCGTGGTGGAGCGCGGGGAGATCGTCCTTGCCCCAGCCACCGGCTCGCCACCGTCGGATGTCCTCGGTGATCCCGGTGAGAGTCCGCTCGGTCATCTCTTGGCCCGACAAGTCGGCGAGGAGGACTCGGCCCCGCTTCTCCTGCTCCGATGTACGAGCCAGCACCCAGAGCGCGGTGCGGTACCCCGGCCGGTACGGCATGATCCCACCAGGCAGAGCGACCACGGCCTTCAATAGGCCGTTGGTCAGAAAATCCCTGCGGAAGCGGTCGGCCCAGTCGTGGGGACGCAACGGCTCCGTCAAGGCGTCGGCGGGACCGAGTACGACGGCTGTGCACCTCTCGGCAAGGAGATCGGTCAGGGCCTCGATCCGCTCCAGCGTTTTCTCTGGCAGCCGTTCCTCGCGGGGCAGGTAGGGGAGGACGGAGGCGACGACGTTCGGTCCGTCGACCGCGTCGGGGACACTCTCGCCTTCCTGCACGTCAAGGGCCTGTCCCAGGACGCCGCGGACCAGCATCCGACGTCGTACGAGGCGTACCAGTGAGCGGTTCGTGTCGGAGGCAACGAATCTTGGCGTGATATCGGGCCCGGCCGCGGAGTGCAGGGCGACGAGGAGGTCTCCGCCGCGGGCACCCGGGTTGGCGACGACCGGGTCGGTCGTGCCATCGATCCCCGTGAGCCGCGCGATGCACTCGGTCATCCCGGGGGTAAGGGTGTCTGCGGTCAAATCGTGCAACCCCAGCCTGTGGCGCACGCCGAGCAGCCATTCGAAGGCATCCGCTGCAGGCCCGTGACGAACCGCCAGCATGCCACCGTGGCGTCGGCCTGTGTTCGCGGCGGCCGCCACCAGTTCGTCGGCGAGCCGGGACAGCGGCGGTCCCCAAGGGCCGGCGTTGGTCAACTCGCTGATCAGACAGGTGTCGTCCTCGTCCAGCATTCCAGCCCGCTCCACGATCGACTCCCAAGTGGTGTCTTCCCCCGAAAGCAGTGGTACGCCCTCGTGGTGGCGCAGGCACATGAGCGCAGTCAGTACGTCCAGCAGCTGCCGACCGGGAATGCGCGAGGTCCAGGCTGAGAGGCTGTGCAGTGCCAGCTCCGTGCCCAGGTCGTTCTCGTCGGCATTGCCGTGGCCCGTCGTCAGAAGCCAATCGACGATCTCTCGGCCGTCGAAGAAGGTACGGCCGCCGTCCCGGGCGATGGGTTCCGGGAAGTCGCCGTGGCGGCGGCGCCAGTTGGCAGGCACGGCTCGCTCCACCCGGGCGAGAGCCGCGATCTCCGTTGACGAGATGCGCCATGTCGTCTCCCCGGACGGGCCGAGAGCATGGGTTTCGTGCGTGCTGGGCATTTCGGTCCCCCTCTTCGCCCGACTACGGTGCTGCGGCACCGGCGCCGTTCGCACTCTACGACCGACCTGGAAGTGCCAATGCAGGAAAGCCTGATAGCAGGTGCTATCAGGCAGTCAGATTCTGGACGTGGACTTCGCCTGTCAATGTCGATGTCCGTCACCCGACCGGCACGTCCGCGGTCCTGAGACCGGTGACGTACGCGACCGACTGGAGACACACATGGCTCCCAGCACGTCCCTTCGCACCCTCTACCGTCTCGTCGACGTCGTCCCGAACCGGGACGGCATGCGCGCGGCCCTCGACCACGAGCAGCTTGCGTCGCTCGACGCCGAGTTCCACGATGCCCACCACGAAAGGCTCCCGGTGCCCTGGCTGTTCCTCAGCGCTGGAATCGAAAAGGAGAAGGCGGCCTGGTGCGACGAGATCGCCCGCACCACCGGATGCGACGTTTCCGAGCGTGTCCGGAGGACGGCCGCACTGCTCATGCTCGCCGTCGACGGGGAGGTGTACGCCATCGGGTACGACCAGGGGTACCGCCTGATCCCGGACCGCCTGAAGGACCGGCGTTTCGGGCTCCGCTACGCCGCACGCCAGGTCGACCCGCTGCAGGTGAGGGGCCTCATCGCGCACACCATGGGCGAGGCCAGGACCGACATCGCCCTCGTGCCTGGCGGGACGTCCGTCACGCGCTTCGGCGTGCGCGAGCACCAGCAGTTCGTCACCAGCCTGCGTGGCGTCCTCCAGTCCAACGGTCTTACGCGTGCCCAGAGCGGCAGAGGCGTCACCGTCAGCGTGGAAGGGGGTGCCGGACTCCGGCTTCCGCTCGGGATCGAGCCGGCCGACCTGGTCGCGGACATCCGGGAGATCGCGCGGGTGTGCCGTTACGACTCCCCCGATCCCGCGCTGGAATTCGTCGAGCACATCACGCCGGTCAAGGACACGGCAACGCTGGCCCTCCTTGAGCAGGAGCTCGAGGCTGCGTTGGGCGATCCCGCCGACGGACGGATCACCCTGGGGGTCCCCGGGGACCACTGGACGTACTACCAGGCTGCTGGCGCCGTCCAGCTGAGGATCGACGGCTGCGGTGTCACCATGGGGGACGCCTTCGAGCTCGACCATGTGCTGGACCGGCTGCGCACACGCCCGGCAGGCGGGCGCCTGGCCGCGCTTCGGCGCAGCACCGTCACCCTCTACTGTCACCAGCGGGCCGCTCACGAGGACCGGCTCGTCGCCACACCCCTGCTGCGGTGGATCGAGGCCGGTATCTCCCTCGGGGAACGACGCTTCCTCCTGATGGACTGCGAGTGGTACGAGATCGGGGCGCGGTACCTCGCCGCGATCAAGGACACCGTGACACGGTTGATCAACCGTCCTCCGTCGGTGGAGCTGCCTGCCTGGGAACCGGGCGAGAAGGAGGACCTGTACAACGAGTCGATCGCCCGGATGGGGGACGGCTACGTCTGCCTCGACCGCAAGAACGTAGGCAACCCGCTCAAAGCTGCCAATGAGGTGGAGATCTGCGATGTCCTCACACCTGACAACACGCTGGTCCTGGTGAAGCGCGCCCACCGGTCTGGTCCGCTCAGCCACCTTTTCAGTCAGGGGCTGGTGGCTGTTCAGATGCTCAAGGAGTCGGCCGAGGTGCGCGCGCAGTTCGCCCGCAAGGTTTTCGAGCAGAGCAGGGGGAGGCGCATCATGCCCCTCGACTTCGTCCCCCGGCGTCTCGTGTTCGGCATTCTCTTGAAGGATGGTACGGAGGAGTTGACCCCGGAGACGCTGTTTCCCTTCTCCCAGGTGACGCTTGTCGAGACGGCGAAGACACTGCGGTCGTGGGGAGTGGAAGTGGAGGTCGTCGGCATCCGGGCAGCCCCTTCGCAGACTCCCCGGGCTGCATAGTTGAGCGTCACGGTTCGTACGGGTCAGGAGCCACCGCGGGGCGTCCCGAGATGGCTGCGCGTGACAGCGGGGCCGCTGAAGTGCAGCTTGCCCGGGTCCCCTGAAGACGTAGGTGCACAGGTCGGGATGCCGACACCGGTCGGGTCGGAGACCCTCTGCCAACGTCGGACGGTTCCGGTCCCCGTTGGATGACATGCAGTGTGGTTTCGGCGATGCTCCTGCCGGAAGCGCATTGTGGAGCTGGTGGAGTCGGCCCCGATGTCTCGATCATGGGACTCCTTGAGGAGCTGGGGCGCGAGGTCGTTGGCCCACTCCGCGGCCCAGATTCGGAGAGCGGCAATGGTGGCCTGCCTCCTCCACACCGTAGGCGGCGAGGCTTGGTCGTCAGTCCGCTCGGCGCCCGTGACGTTCGCCTGCAGGTCCTCGTGGTCGAAGCGGCCGCGGGCGTGGCGGCGGCCGACCTCCTCGAGCTTGGCATCGGACCAGCAGTGGGAGATGCGATCGGGGAGGGCATGGATCTTGGTCTCGACTGTCGGCTATGACGCTCGTTTGACGCTCTGGGCGTCCGTATACAGACCGATGAGCCGAGAAAGTGCATCTGACCTGGGCTTTTCTGTGACCCGCCCAGGCCAACGTCTTTCCGATGACGCATCACGTGGAGTGCGTGGCGATTCTGGAGCCTGCTGGCAAGGGTGCCTGACCTGCGGTTTTGTGGTCTGGGTGGATTGCTCGACCTGTTTCCCTCTGTGTAGCGGGTCGGGCAGACGCACTGCTTGTTCAAACTCGCCTGACCTGCGGGTACAGGGTGTGGCGGGGTTCGTACGCCTGATGTCGGCGACGTGCATTCGTCACTCTTGACGCTCGGTTCGTGAGACTGAAGCAGGGTCGCGTTGCTTGGCCCGCCAGGGGCGAGTGGGGCCGGCAGGTTGCCCTCGTTCGCGACGCGTCGGCGTGACTGTCGCCCACGAGGGACAGCCGACAGCCGGCTTACGCAAAGGGCGCAAGCCGGTGATCGGTCATAACTTCTTCCGGCCCCCATCGGTGACGACGGAGCGCATGCCGGAGGAGTCTCATATCCGCTCGCGGGCCGTCCGGTCGCGGGCGCCCAGGACGTCACCCGCACGGACTCGGTGCGACTCGGTGCGTGGCCCGTCCCGGGTGGTCCGATCCGCTTCAGCCGCCGATGGGCGTGACCCCTGAGGGGGCCGGGGCCAGTCGGTACCCGCCGTCCTCGTGTCGCACGTGTCCGGCGGTCGGCGGCGGGAAGTGGCTTCCCAGCAGGAGAGTTGACGTACCGGCCAGTGAGCCGAGCACCTGGTTCCGGGTCCTGGCCGCGAGTTCGGGAGCGACGTCCACACAGCTACAGAGCTCCGGATGCGCTATTTGGACCGGGTGGTGGATGCTGTCGCCGGTGACCAGTGCGGTCTCGCCACGGCTGCTCAGTTCCACCGCTACCTGCCCCGGTGTGTGGCCGGGGGTGGGCAGCAGACGGATGCCCGGCGCGACGTCCGTGCCCTCGTCCGCGACATCGATGAGGTCGAACAGACCTGCTTCCCGGACGGGATGGACCGAGTCCCGGAACATCTGTCGACGCGCCTCCTCCATGTCGACACCCGCCCAGTAGTCCCACTCGGTGCGTGAGATGAGATAGCGCGCGTTCGGGAAGGTGGGCACCCAGGCGTCGCCCTCGGCACGCGTGTTCCACCCCACGTGGTCGGCGTGGAGGTGGGTCAGGACCACGACGTCAACGTTCTCCGGCGCGAAGCCCGCCGCCCGTAGCCGTGCTTCGTAGTCGCTGTTCAGGTTGTGCCAGGCGGGGTTGGAGCGCCGCTTCCCGTTTCCGATGCCGGTGTCCACCAGCACCCGCATGCCGTCCACCTCGACGGCGAAGCTGTGACTCGCCAGGCGCAGAACGCCTTGTTCGTCGGCGAATTCGGGGCTCAGCCAGGGAGTCCGGCTCACGAGGTCGGTGGTTGCCCCGGGCAGCAGCCACGGACCGGTCCGGGCGGGCAGGGCCACTTCGTCGATGCGTCGTACGGTGTGGTTGCCCACCGTCCAGGAAGAGGCGGGGGGAGTAGTGGACTTGGTCGTTTGCGATGAGGTGAACACGAAGACCTTCCTTACCTGTTATGGGTCGCGAGGACGGAGATGTCTGGGGCGGGTGTGTCCGGTGAGACGGATGTGTGGTTGCTCGTTGCCGGGCGGGAGTGGGCGTCCGCAGACGGTGTCCGGCGCCGACTGCGCAGCGGCGCGGTCAGCGTCGCGACTGCGACGGTCGCCAGTACGGCCACGCAGCCGGCATGGGCCAGTGCTGCCGCACGCAGTCCGAAGCCGGCGGTGAGGGCGCCGGCGCCGATGGCGGGCAGACTCATCGCCAAGTAGCTGAGTACGTAATAGGAGGCGAGCGTGCCGCCCTTCTCCCGGGCCGGTACCGAGTCGACGACCGCGCGCAGCGCACCCTGGGAGACAGCTCCGAAGCCGAACCCGGCCAGCGCCGCCCCGGTGAAGAGAAGTACGGGGTCGGTGAGATAGAGGGCACCCAGGGTCAGGAGGGCCGCCGGAATCACCGCGCAGCTCCCAAGAAGAGCGGAGACGTCGGCACGCATCCTGCGCGTGAAGTACACCGTCGGGGCGGCGACGGCCGTCAGCGTGAAGAAGACCAGGCCGCCGGCGTATTCGGGTCCGTCGGGGGAGATGAGCCGTGTGAAGCCCGGCCCCAGGGACGAGTAGAAGCCGCCGAGTGCCCAGACGGCGACGACGCCGGCGCCGTTGAGCAGGAGAGCGTGGGCGGCCGCCGACGGCAGCGCCAGGCGGGGCCGCGTCGAGCGCAGTGCTCCGGGACGGCGGCGGACGGTCTCGGACGTCGAGACAAGGGCGATGGCCTGCGCGGCGAACACGGCGATCAGGGCCGCGTACACCGTGATCGTCGGAACGGGGGCGAGGCGCACCATGAGGGTGGCTGCCAGGACGCCGGCCGCCATGCCCGTCACCGGCGCGATGCTGTTGGCCAGAGCGGGGCGACCCGGCCGGGCGGGATCTTCCAGGTCGAGGAGAGCCGCACCTGCTGCGCTGGTCGCCGCGCCGGTCGCGATGCCCTGCAGCACGCGGGCGCCGATCAGGGTGGTCAGGCCGCCGGCCGTCGCGAACAGTGCCATGGAGGCGACCTGGACCGCGAGCGCGCCCAGGAGCACGGGGCGGCGTCCGACATGGTCGGAAAGGGTTCCGGTCGTCAGCAGTGCGATCAGGAGCGCCAGAGCGTAGGCGCTGAAGACCACGGTGATGTCGAGGGACGACAACTGCCACTGAGCCTGGTAGTGGGGGTACAGCGGGGTCGGCGCGCTGGATGCGGCGAGCAGCGCGATCAGGATCGAGGTGTGCAATGCGAACGGCAGGCGTCCGGATGGGGAGGTGCGGGGAGGCGCGAGGCCCGCGGGGACGCTCTGCATGAGGGTCCTTCCCGTGCTAAAAGCGATTGGTTTGCTTTAAGGCACCGTAGATCCTACGATCGACTAAAGCAAACGATTCGCGTTTACGATGGTCGGAGGTCCTGTACCAGCCCCGGCCCGTCACGCCGCACAGATCCGGAAGGAAGCCATGACCGGCGAACTCACCCCCCAGGAGGCAGCCCGAGGGGCGCTGCGGGCGGGGCTCCCCCTCGGGGACGGCCGACACGAAGGAGTGGCCATGACGGCCAACCACATCCACTCCGTGATCAGCACGTTGCGCGAGCTCGATTTCGGCGAGACCCCTCCCGCGTCCTCCTACCGAGCCGGACAGGGGAACGCCGATGCAACCGTTTGAGCTGTCGCTGACCGAAGCCTCCCGTGCGGTGCGCGCACGGGAGCTGTCCCCCGTCGAACTCACCGAATCGGTGCTCGCCCGTATTGCCGCCGTCGAAGGACGGCTGGGCGCCTACGTCACCGTCGCCGCCGACGCGGCCCTGGCCGCAGCGGTCCGCGCCGAACGGGAGATCTCCGGAAGCGGACCGCGCGGGCCGCTGCACGGGATCCCCATGGCGCTCAAGGATCTGATCGACGCAGAGGGGATACCCACCACGGCTAGCTCGCACGTCCGGGCAGGGCACGTGGCGGAACGCGACAGCCGGGTGGCCGAACGGCTCGGCGCCGCCGGGGCCGTCCTCCTGGGCAAGACGCACACGCACGAGTTCGCCTACGGCCTGACCACTCCGCAGACGAACAACGCCTGGGACCACAGCCGGGTTGCGGGCGGGTCGAGCGGCGGCTCGGCGGTAGCTGTCGCCGCCGGCGGGGCGACGTTCGCCATGGGCACGGACACGGGCGGTTCCATCCGGGTCCCCGCGGCCCTGAACGGCGTCGTGGGCCTCAAGCCGACCTACGGCCTGGTCCCACGCACAGGCGTGACCTCGCTGTCCTGGTCCCTGGACCACGTGGGCCCTCTCACCCGCACCGTCCAGGACGTCGCGCTGGTGCTGTCGGCGACCGCCGGCCACGACCCGCGCGACCCGGCGAGCGTGTCCGGCCCGATGCTGGACCGCTTCCCGGGAGGCGACCTGCGAGGACTGAAGGTCGGCGTACCGCGGAACCACTACTTCGACCGGGTCACGCCCGAGGTCGAGGAGTCCGTACGCGGCGCGATCGAGCGGCTGGCGGAGCTGGGGGCGGAGCTCGTCGACGTCGAGATCCCGATGGCGCGTTACATCCAGGCCGTTCAGTGGGGGCTGATGGTTCCCGAGGCCACCGCCTACCACGAGCGGTCGCTGCGGGCTACCCCCGACCTGTACGCGGCGGACGTTCGCATCCTGCTGGAGGCCGGCGAACTCACCTCTGCGGGCGACTACCTCCGCGCCCAGCGGGCCCGCACCATGATGCGAGACGCCTGGGCTCGCATGTTCGACGGAATCGACGTCCTCGCCGCGCCGACGGTGCCGATGACCGCCGTCGAGGCGGGGCAGGAAGCAGTCGAGTGGGCTGATGGCACGACCGAGGCCGTGTCGGACAGCTACGTCCGCCTCTGTGCCCCGGCCAACATCACCGGCGTCCCGGCCCTCACCCTGCCGGTCGGTCACGACCGCGCCGGACTGCCGATCGGTATGCAGCTGATGGCGCGCCCCTTCCACGACGCGACGGTGGTCGGTGTGGGCCGGGTCTACGAGGAGTCGGTGGCCGGCGCGGGGCGGCTTGCTCCCCTCGCTGCCTGAGGGAGGGCGGACGTTCCAAGCCGACATGCGGTTGCGTCGCCGCAGGGGCGTCCGCCGTGCTCGGGCGCCCGGATACGTAGCCCTGCGGGTCGCCGACGCCTGTCATCGGCTAGAAGCAACAAATTCGCATTAGGGTGGAGGTCATGAGTCCCAGGCCCATGGCCCGCCCCGGCGGGCGCAGCGCACGCGTACAGGAGTCCGTCCATGCGGCGGTACGTGAACTCGTGGGGGAGGTGGGCCGCGACGCGCTCACAGTCCCGATGGTGGCCACTCGGGCGGGCGTGACCCCCTCCACGATCTACCGTCGTTGGGGCGACCTGCAGGAACTCCTGTCCGACGTGGCCGTCGAACGACTGCGCCCGGAAACGGATCCGGCCGATCTCGGAAGCCTGCGGGCCGATCTCGACGCGTGGGCGGAACAGTTCCTCGACGAGATGGCCTCGCCGCCCGGGCGTGCCTACATCCGGGACGCCCTGCTCGGCGACCCCGACGGCGCCAATGCCGGTCAGTGTTCGGCGTATGCCGCAGAGCAGATCGACGCCGTGTTGGCCCGTGCGGTGCAGCGGGGGGAGCCGGTGCCCGAGACGGAACTGCTGATCGACCGTGTCGTGGCGCCGATCATGTACCGCATCCTCTTCCGCCCTGGCCGACTGGACGCCGCATACGCGCGTGAGCTCGTGACGAACGCCGTGTACGCCCTGCAGATCGAGGCCGGTGCTCGCCCCACCCAGGCCGCCGCCCCGCGGCGCTCGAAGAAACCCGACAGCTGACCACTTCGCTCATCGGGCGGTCTGGCCACCGGGCCGTGGAGGCCAAGCGGCTGGCTGTACTGGCAGGGGTCCCGAAATCCCCAGCAATGACCGACTACTGCCGCGGACAGCAGTGTGAAGGGGCGGATTCTTGCATGGGACGCTTCGGAAGAGTCGGCTCCGAATGATCGTTCGTAGCTGTGATCTTTCCGGGGCTTGGTCAGTCGTTGTCCGGAGCACCGCCCTCTTCGAGGAGACGAGCAGCGAGGTCGTCGGCCCATTCCACAGCCCATGCGCGGAGAGCGGTGATCGTGGCGTCATCGAGGCCATAGGCAGCGAAGGCTTCGTCGTCGGTCCACTCGGCGCCTGTGAGGTTCGCCTGTAGATCCTCGCGCTCGAAGCGGCCTCGCGCGTGACGGCGGCCGAACTCTTCGAGCTCGGCATTTGTCCATCGCCGGGAGGCTGCGAACACGTCGATCAGGTCGCGGGGCGCTCCGCGGTCGGCGAGGGCGCGGACCTTGGTCCCGATCACGTCCTCCTCCGCGAGGGCGGGCCCGTACGGGCTTTGGGTGACTGGCCGCCAGAAGATTTCCTTGAGGATGTCGACTTCGCATTCCTCCCCGGTGGCCGGGTCGGACACGGTGAAGCGGGCGGACAGCGGGGCGGTCTCCAGCGCGTGCACCTTCCGGCCGCGGGCTACCAGGCCGGCGCGAAGCGCGGCGGCGATGTCGGCCATGGGGGCCGGGTTCTAGGTGGCGACGTCGAGGTCCTGGCTGGGGCGGTTCACGAGGCGGTGGGCCCGCACGGCATACCCGCCGGTGAGAACCAGTGGATACGGGGAACCTAAGGGCTGTCCCGTAACTGCTGGTCACAGGTGAGATGATCTTGCCGTGTCTGGTGTGATCACGGCGTCGGAGCCTTCCTGGATAGCCCCGTTCACCGGGCTGAGCCCGCGGCAGTTCGGCAAGCTGGTCACCGCGCTGCGGCGGGAGGGTGCGGATCCGGTCCGCAAGGGCCGGCCGTGGAGCCTGCCGCTGGAGGACCGGGTCCTGCTGGTCGCCGCGTACTGGCGCACGAACCTCACCCTGCGCCAACTGGCGCCGCTGTTCGGGGTGTCGAAGTCGGCCGCGGACCGCATCATCGACCACCTCGGCCCGGCGCTCGCGCTGCAGCAGCGCAAGCGGTTCCGCAAGGACACCATGCTCATCGTGGACGGCACCCTGGTCCCCCCCGCGACCACCAGGTGGCCGAGCAGTCGAAGAACTACCGGTACTCCACCAACCACCAGGTCGTCATCGACGCCGACACCCGGCTCGTCGTCGCTGTCGGCCGACCACTGCCCGGCAACCGTAACGACTGCAAGGCGTGGGAGCTGTCCGGCACCAAGGATGCCGTCGGCCACACCACCGTCATCGCCGATGGCGGCTACCGCGGCACCGGCCTGGTCATCCCGCACCGCCGCCAGCCCGGCCAGGCCGACCTCCCCGAATGGAAAGAGGAACACAACGCCTCACACCGCAAGGTCCGCGCCCGCGTCGAGCACGCCTTCGCCCGCATGAAGACCTGGAAGATCCTCCGCGACTGCCGCCTCAAAGGCGACGGCGTCCATCACGCCATGCTCGGCATCGCCCGCCTGTACAACCTCACCCTCGCCGGGTGACGAGAAAACAAGCAGGTCACCAGGCACGTCAAAGATCATTTACGGGACAGCCCTTAGCACCGGACGGAATCCTCCTGGCTGCGAAGGAACTCGGTATCGATGCCGTGGATATTGCCCATGTCAGCGACTCTCCACTCGACCTGCGTGCTGTTGTTGGCGCTGCAAGTCGCGGTACAGCAGCGGCTTGGGGACCCATGCACGACCAGGCGGAGCGTGCGGATGTCGTGTTGTCGGGGTCCCTGCAGGCACTTGATCTCCTGTCCATCGGGGACGTCGTGAGCTAACGCATCACATTTGGCCCTGGCCCAGGGAGGTTAGTTGCCGCCAGGGCCGGGAACGCCCGAGGAGTCGAGCTACTCGTACGGCGCATCGCAGAGCGAGGCGATGACTCCGGTGTCTGAGGCTGGTTGCTCACGCACACATCCATGGGAAGGCCGTGCGGACGGACAGCAAGTCGAGGTCGAGGCAATGGCGGGGTCTGATGCCGGCTTCCGGAGATGTTGTTGCTGGCCGACCGTCGAGAACGGCCGAGTGATCGCGTTGCGGTCGATTCCGAGGACGAGACATGTGCTGACTCTGGCGAGGGGCGGGGAGCACGGTTCGGAGCCGTACGGTTCGCCATCGAGGGCCGTGGACATGGACCGAGGAGGGACGCGGCGAAGTCTGAACGAGGGAAGACGCCTCGCGCGCCCTCCGGCGAACACTCCATCAGGCGGCGACCGAGTGTCTTCACCACAGACCTCACGGACCGGCCGCGCAGCGGCTTGCACCTTGACGAAGGCCGTTCAGGCTGCCGCCACGACGCCGACTCCGGTCCGACCAAGAGCCAGCCAGTCGCCAGCTCCCAGCGGTGGTGGACTCCAGGCGTGTCTGGAGGGTGCGTAGGCGGGCGACCACGGCGACCAGGATCCTCCGAGCATGCCCACTCCGCGGGAATCGAAATCGGCTGACCTCCAGCCCCTTCTGAAGGCCAGCGACGGCGGGTTGCCGGCCGCCCCGCGTTCAGAGGTCGTCGCCAGTGGCGGCCTGGCGAAGCCTCCGGGGTGTCCGAACGGCCGATGGTCGCGGCGAAGAAGTCGCCCGATTGCTGGTGGCGACTGCCGCCTTGTGGCCCTGACGCTGCCCCAACTCGCTCCCGAGGAATCCCGGCACGGATGGTTCAGGAGCGTACCTGAGCCGTGTTGGTGTTCTGGTCGGGCACACGGGCCTGGCGTGCAGTGCGACGTGGTGACAAGGGCATCTTGTTACTGTCCGGGGCGGCTGATTCGTGCTGCACCTCGGTGAATCTGCGCACCGAGCCAGCGCGGACGACTTCGGGCATACGCTCGTTGGGTCGGAAGTACGCCATCTCCCAGACCCCGTCAGAGATCCATAGATTCCAGGTCTTGAGCAGCAGCCCCAGTTGAAGTGAGCTGACAGTGTTGCCGCGCCGTGGCCGGGCCGGATTCTGAAAGTATCGGCGGACAACCCATCTGGGGTCGGCTGTGTCCAGGTGGGCTCCGGAGATTAGGCCCTGGAAGAAGTCGTCCGCGTGTGAGGTGCTCCCGCCGTCCCGGTGGACCAGGTACGCGCATGCCAGTGACGCTGCGGGGGCGGAGTACACGCCGCTCTTCAGGGCGGTCATCAGTGGCAGGAAGTCCGGCAGGTCGAGGTATTCCGACTGGAAGAATCTTACGATCTCGGCGTTGGTGTAGACGACCGAACGCCATGCGGGCCAGGCAACCTTCTTGCCTTCGGCGTCGTAGAGTCGCAGCAGCCGGACGGTCGAAGAGATGTCTTTGCGGTGCCGCTCGACGCCCACCAGGGACAGCGCGGTGGCGGCGGAGCGCGCCTTGCCGCAGTCCATAGTGGTGGCTGTCTGATGTGGCAGGTCCCGGGCGACAAGGAAGCTGCGGGGCGTCTTGCTGATGATTACCGCTTCGAGGCGGTGCTGTCCCTGGATTGCGGCTCCATGACCGCACAGAGACAGGACGTCGGGGTTGTAGTCGTCCCAGCTACCGCTGCACATGTCACGAGCGAGCCGCCGGGCGTGAGAGGAATCCAGCTTGCGTGGGTTGCAGCCGTGCAAGCGGGTCTTCTCAAGGATTTCGGCTGCTGCAGCAGGCGTGACGACCTCGCGTACGAGATCAGGCAGCGCTACGGTAGCGGGCGCGGCGTCTTCGATCACGGTCAACTCCGGTTACGTGCTGAATGCGGGGCGAGCCGGAGTGGTTCACCGTGCGGACTTCTACGAGCGATCGGGTGACCGTTCTCCGAATTGGCGTCACTTGGCGCGATGACCTGAAGCGCGGGCAGTGACGCTGCGGCGATGTGTCACATCGGGCAGCTTCATCGCCCGCAAATGCCTAGCTCATCGAGCATGCGAGACGTTGTCGCAATAGTGACGGATGGTGCACTGTCAGTCGGTGATGACACGCATGGCAGCGGCAGACAACCGTCCACGTACCGAAGGAATAACGAGAGTGCCGTCCTGGACTGATCGAGGAGCCCGTCACGCCACCGGCCGCTGGATCCGATTCCAGGGCGGCTTCCGTCGGCCCACGTTCGACTTCGACCCCGATGACGGGGAGCGGGCCCACCGAACCACCGACCTGTTCATCGACCAGGAGAGGCGCCCAGAGGCGGACCACGTGCCGGAACCGTAGGGCGACGCGGCGACGGCGGAGGTCATAGCGCACTCGGGTGTGCTGTTTCGCGACTCTGCCAGGACTGGTGCACCACGCTGTCGACCGGACCGGAGACTGCACGGGCAATCTCTTCAGCGTCAGCAACCTGCTCCAGGGCCTCTCCGGGATCGTCCAGAAGGCGGAGGCCTCCGGGCGCCACCGACGGACGCGTCCTCGACGGAGAGAGGGACCCTCTGGGTGCCCACAACGGCGATCCGGCACGGCTGACGAACGTGGTAGCCCTAGCCTTGCCGTGGCAGTCGAGCAAGGCCGACCAGGCTGAGTTGACAGGGCGGTCCGGGGCCAGACGGAGGACACTGCACTCGCTCCCGCCCCGGGACAGTTCGATGCGGGGACGATGGACACTTGGCTCGACACCTGTCCGGCGGGGTGCTTCTCCTCGATTGGGTGGCTGGTGTCACCCACATGGGCGTGCAGAGCGACGTCCGGCATGGGCCCACTCTGCCCTGGGGAGCCCGAGCCCGCCTTCGAGTCCGAAATCGTCCGAAGCTGAGCCCCCATCTCGCTGGTGCGGCCTGACCCCCGTGGCTGGTGCGCCCGTGGCATCCAAGGTCTCGGCGCCGCACTGGGGCGCCGGTTGCTCGACAACGTCCGACGGCTTATGTCCGACGAAGCTGGAGGGCGCCACCGAATTGTGCTGTCACCAGTTCAATGGGCGCCGACTGGAGCGTGGCGAGGGCCACAGAGCATGTCGGTGTACTGCGTTGGCTCGAAAGAGCGTTGGCGATCCGCCGAACGCCTCGACCTCGTTGCGTCCTCGGACGTCAGCCCCGAAGACTGCGAAACGCGATCTCGTGCCGGCTGCGGTGCCCGGATCTCACTCTCTGGGTGGTGTGGCAGACTCGCGTGACGCTCAAGCTCCGGAATTTCACTGCGGAGAGCCAGAAGCATTGTTTGACCTGCGACTTCTTTGGCGGCATGGAGTCGTACACGATTCCGATGACGCATCACGTGGAGTGCGTGGCGATCCTTGAACCTGCCGAGAAGGGCATCTGACCTGCTGCTTTGCATTCCAGGTGGTCGATTCGACTTCTTTTTGCCCGTGGAACGCGGCGGCTGAGGTTCGCCTGTGCAGAACGGTCTGAGCTGCAGCTTCAAGGGCTGGCGCGGGTCTGGCGGGCGACGTCGCGATGCGGAATGCGAATCCTGACGCTCGAATCGGAAGTCTCAACCTCACGGATCTCTGCGGCCCGGGCCGTCAGCACGGGGGCAAGGACTCCGGCTCGGGCGTCCTGCTGCACCTCCCCGGCGGTGGTGCGGGCTGCTGCCTCGGTCGCACGCACCTGGGAACCGGCCCACCGTCGAGGGTGCGGCCACAGGGCGGCGGCACGCAGGACACGCCTGATGAGACGCTGTTCGCGGCCATCATCTACGTCCTGGTCAGCGGGTGCGCTTGGCGGGCCTTACCACCCTGCTTAGGGATATCGAAGCCGACGGCTCATCGGCGCTTCCTGATCTGGTCGAGGGCCGGAGTCTGGCGCCGGCTCCACGGGGAGATCCTGCACCGGCTCGACGACGCCGGCCTCCTCGATCTCTCACGTGCCGTCCTCGACTCCGGCCACGTCCGCGCTATAAGGGGGGCGAACTCACAGGTCCGAGCCCCGTGGACCGGGGCGAACCCGGTTCGAAGATGCACGTCCTGCCGGACGCGAACGAGCTGCCCCTCCTCGTCGGCGTCAGCCCCAACGCCTCCACGCCGACAAGGCCTACGACATCCCCCGCCTGCGGAAATGGTTACGCGGCAAACGGATCGGTGCCCGCATCGTCCGCAAGGGCGTCGAGTCATCGCAACGGCTCGGACGGCGCCGGTGGGTGATCGAGAGGACGGTGTCCTGGCTGACCGGCTACCGCCGACTCAACGACGCTCGTCCGCCTCATCATTCGGGGGCACGGTCCTGTTGACTCATCGCGGTGACGAGGGTGGAGGAGATGTGGGCCAGGGCGGGGTCCGCAGCGATGAAGAACGTTTCGACTCCGGCCAGTTCGTGGTTCATGCGGGCCATCGGCATTTCGTAGTCCAGGTCGGTAACGCCGCGGACTCCGCGGATGACGACGTCGATTCCGCCTCGGCGGCAGTAGTCGACCAGCAGGCCGCCGGTGTGGGAGTCGACCGTGACGTTGCTCAAGTCAGTTGCTGCCGCGCGGAGCCGGTCCAGCCGTTCCGTGATGGGGAAGCGGCCGGTCTTGTTGGCATTGAACATCACGCACACGACGACCTCGTCGAACAGGAGGGCAGCGCGCCGGAGTACGTCCTCGTGCCCTTGAGTGACCGGGTCGAAGGATCCTGGGAAGAGGGCTCGCATGATCGGAAAGAGTAACAAGCGGCCGCCCTCGGCAGTGAAGTGCCAGGGCAGCCAATCCACCAGGATCAAGCGCGCGGGCGAAGCCCTGGTACGCGGCGGAAGCCGACACCCGTGGACGCGCGCCCCATGGTGGAACCAGTGCGCTGAACGCGGGAACGACCGCCGGGCGCTGACGTCGAGAGCACCCGCCGTACCGCCCCGGGGCCGAACCGGTCCCGGGCACGGTCGGCCGGCGGCCTCGATGAGACGCGCCTTCTCATCGGCCGGGTTCAGGGCGAACGCGTCTTCGGTGAGGCCGCTCTTCCTGGGTGGCGCGGTTCTCCTGGGCCACGTCGTGGGCGCTCAGTGGTCGGAATAGCTGAAGTCGCCCACTGTCCAGGCGCTGACGTCCTCGATCGCGACCCGGTACATCCCGCCCGTCTCCGGGATCCCCACCTGGCCCTGCAGGATGCGGGCGACGTGGAAGTGCAGATGAGTGGGCGGCCCGTCCTCCTTCACGGGGGTGTCGAAGACGGCGGAGAACTCGCCCAGGCGGGCGGAATCCCTCAGCACGTCCGACACTCTCTGCCTCCACACTGTTTCGGGAGCCAGGCGGCCGGTGATGACCGCGCCACCGGTGACTACGGTCAGGGACATCTGATTGCTTTGCGCGGACTCCACCAGGGCGGCGACGTCAACGAGCAGCTTGTCAGGCTTCGACATGGGGCTGATTGTATTCACTGGCCGTCCGGTTGCCTCCGCGGTGGTGCTATCGGGCAGGACGAGCGCTCACGGTCCGGCTGGGATCGTGAACGGCGGTGTGCGGCCGCCCCCCGTCGTGGCGCAGGTCCCCGTGCCGTGCCTGTCGCCATCCATGGACCGGTCCGGACGGACCGGTCGAGGCGGATCCTCATCTGGGGGCGCGCCAAAATCTGTGCTCGCCGGAGTAGACATTGGGTGGCGGCGTGGGTATGGTTCCTCTCGTAGCCGAGATCGAGTGAGGCCCCGGCGGAGATGAAGTGCCGGGTAGTAGTACAAGCAGTGCCGTTCGCAGGACGGTGCGGTGGTGGAGTTCCGAAGCCAGAGCGGTCGCAGGACGGTGACGGGACTGACGACCGGACCGGGTGGCCCGCAGTGATCAGGGGCTACCGTGAACCAAGTAGTTGATCAAGAGGGAAGAACGGAGGAGCCGAGCGCCATCAGGATCGCCCGGGCGGAAGTCTTGGACCCGGGTACCGCAGGACATCGATAGTGAGGTGGTCTCCGGTCGAGCAACCGCGATCCCCGCGCCCCCGACAGCGTCTCGGTCGGGTCCGCGGAAACAGAGGACCGGCGCAGTAACAGGGCCGGCAGATGGTGTAGCAGTTCCTTCGGGGCCCTGGTGCCGGTACGGCGCCGGGGCCCCTCGACGCGTTCCGCGAAGAGGTGCGATGACAGCGGACGACTCGTTCGGCCGTCTCGACGACGACTACCCCGCCTACACCATGGGCCGGGCCGCCGAGATGCTCGGCACCACCCAGGGCTTCCTCCGCGCCATCGGCGAAGCCCGCCTGATCACCCCGCTGCGCTCCGCGGGCGGCCACCGTCGCTACTCCCGCTACCAGCTACGCATCGCCGCCCGCGCCCGGGAACTCGTCGACCACGGGACCCCCGTCGAGGCCGCCTGCCGGATCATCATCCTCGAGGACCAGCTTCAGGAAGCCCGGCGCATCAACGCCGAACACCGCCGCGCCACCGAATCAGCTTCGTGAGGCGGCGCGACGCGCGGGGCCGGAGGCCGCGACCGCCCGCGCGACCGAACCGAAGCTGCCCGGGGTTACGCGCGGTCGGCCGCAGGTACCGCAAGACCGGCCCGTTCGCCGTGCACGGGCTTCGCCAGCTCCGCGTTGAACTGGGCACCGATCAGAAGCGACAGGTTGGACAGCCACAGCCAGACCAGGAAGACCACGACGCCTGCCAGTGAACCGTACAGACGGTCGTAGGTGCTGACGTACGAGGTGTAGACGGCGAATCCGAGGGAGACGGCCAGCAGGAGCACCACCGCCAACGCGCCGCCGGGCGCCATGCTCCTGACGGGGCGGGAGGACGCCGGGCCCGCGCGGTAGAGGACGAGCACCAGGGCTACGGCGACCGCGGCCACGACCGGCCACCGCAGCGTGTCCCAGGCGGTCTGCGGCCCGGTCCCCGGACTCAGCGCCCTGCCCAGACGCCGGGCCAGGCTGCCGGTGAGCAACAACGCGAGGGTCGACGTGGCGAGCAGGGAGATCAGGACGAGGGCCGTGGCGACGATGCGCGGAGCGGTGCGCCAGACCGGCCGGTCCGCGTCGATCCGGTGCATCGCGTACAACGCCCGGCGGAAGACGCTCAGATAGCTGCACCCCGACCACAGGGCCCCCGTTCCGCCGACGAAAATCAGCGTCCAGGCCGCCGACGACTGTTCGGCCATCTGCCGCAGGGCGCCGCGCAGCAGAGCGCGGGACGCGTACGGGGCGGCCTGTGTCACGCGGTCGATGACCTCCGGCTTGGCCGTGGGCATGGTCAGACCCAGGATCGAGAGGATCACCAGCAGCAACGGGAACAGGGCCAGCACCGCGTAATAGGTCAGCGCGGCGGCCCAGTCCGTGACGTCGTCGTTCCAGACGACCACCGGCGTCCGTCGCAGTGCCGCCCACCACCGAGCCGTGTGACCGTCCTCATCATCCATGCCGCGGATTTTCTCATCCTCCGCCCTCGGACAGTCGTCGAGCACTACGGTGCGACGCCACCCGGCCGCCTGTGCCGGGCCACCGCACCTCCTGGTACCTGCTGCCCCGCCGCGAGCCGGTCATGTGCTGGAAGAACCCTCGATCACCACCCGTACGTGATTTCTGCAGGGACGTCAGCGCGGTGGGCCTTGACGAATGGCGGGGCGGCGATGCGCCGCGTGGCTCCTGCTGCGCCCGCTTGTCTTTATTAATACAGATTCCTATAGGTCCAGACGATACCTGATCCAGGTGCTAGTCCGGCTAATGTGTCACCCGTTCGCCCCCGCATCCATCATCGAATGGCGGCGTTATCTGCAACATGACGAAGGCAACCGGAGGACGGGCACTCGAAGTCACCGCAGGGTGGTCGTACTCGACTGTACGGCGACCCGCACGGCTGGGCTCCTACATGTATCTGCCTGCCCCCAACATGGCCGGGTCCAGCAAGGGGGTGCTGGTGAAGGGCGGCCTCCCCGTCACGCTCGAGGTCATCGAGGCGACTCTTCAGGAATTCATGGACGCCATGAGTTCCCTGGAGTCGGACATGTCGAGACGTTGGCCGAGTCCGGAAACCGGGTCGCGCGTGCCGGCGGAATGACCGGGCGGCGCCATGTACGGTGAGCATATGGGACTTTATCCGGAGCCCCCCGTCGAATATCCCGACGGATATCAAGACAACCGGGGACGGCATCGGGCGTCCGCCGACGATTTTCACTCGCACCTTACTCCTCCTGATTCGAACTGGGACCCCGCGGAAGAGCTGGCCTTCATGCTGCGGGACGCCATCGAGCAGCAGCCGATGATCCCGACGGCCCGTCAGGAGGACTGTCTCGCCGGTACGGGTCCGATGCCCCCTGACGAAACGTTCGTGGACGTCACGGCGGAACCGCTGCCGATGAGATCCGCTCCCCGGGGCCACCGGAAGGTACGGGTACGGCAGCGCCCGAACAAGATCCGGATCGCCACCCGCTTCATCGCCGCACTGGTGACGGCCATCGCGTCTGCCGTGAGTATCTTCGGCGGCCTGATCGCCTACGATCCGCTGCGGTTGGTGGCAGTGTCGCGGATGCAGAGCAGTGCGGTCTCCTGGTGGCCTCTTCTGGTGTTCGGTCCCTGGCTGGTGGCGTCGCTGTCCATTCTCCGGGCAGCGCTGCATCAGCGTCGGGCCTTGCATTCCTGGTCCATGCTCCTCGTCTTCTCGGCCATCGCCATGGCGCTGTGCATCGCGCAAGCCCCGAGAAACGTCATCGGCATCGCGGCCGCCGCCCTGCCGTGTTTCGCCTCGCTGGCCTGCTTCCAGCAGGTGGTGCGGCAGATCACCCTGACGAGGCCGCCCCGGCGGACGCTGCCCCGGCACCGGCTGGGGCTTGCCGGGGCGCGTGCCGCGGAGGCGCCGGACGGACGACTGCCGCCGGGCGGTACGTCGTCGGCATACGGTGACCTCGCCAGGGACCATCAGCGCCTCGGCGAGCCCCGCGCCTTCGGGCGGACCGGCGACATCCTGTGAACCCGCCCCGGCACACCACGGCATCACCGGCCGAGCCGGCCACCGCCCGAGAACAGCCGAGGGCTCCATCGATGACGAGATCCACCACTCCGGGCCGGACGGTCTCCGGCGCCCGCTCCACCGGTGGCCGGACCTTCCGGGGTGAGCCGTCCACGGCCGGCACCGGCCGCGGGCTCATCCCGGACACCTCCGGCAGCGGGCACCCGCACGACGAAGAGCCGTGGGCCGGACCGCGCGTCAGGAAGACCGAGTGAACAGTTCTGTCACGGTGCTCCCGCCCCTCCCCGACGTCGCACGGCTCCTGCCACGCCAGCAGATGGCCATGGACTGCGCCGTCTGCGCCCGGCCGCTCGGAGCGAGCGGCCGGGTGCTGGCCGAGGTGCGGCACCTGGGTCTGCCGTTCCGGCTCTGGGTCTGTGTGCGGGGCTGTCCGGCGTCCCGGCCGGCCTTCCTGGCGATCTAGCCTCCCGGGGCGTGATCACCGCTGCGCCCTCGCGTCCGTCCGGACACGGCACCTGGCGGCGTCTTCCGCGCGGCTCGTCCGCCGCGTCGCCACCGCGTGCGCCATGCCGCGCCTTGCAGGTTTCTTGACGAAACCGCAGGACTGGAAGGGCGGCGCACGGCAATGAGCGAGGGGTGACTCGTATGGCAATCGTGGCCCTGATCCTGGCCGCCGGCATGGCGGCGGCCGTCGCGGCGGTCGGTCTGTCCCCCTGGTGGTGCGTGGCCGCCGTACCGCTCGTCCTGCTCGGTCTGCTGGGTGTGGCGGACCTGGTGCAGCGTCGGCACTCGGTGCTGCGCAACTATCCCGTTCTGGGACACGCCCGCTTCCTCCTGGAGCGGATCCGCCCGGAGTTGCAGCAGTACTTCGTCGAGCGGAACTTCGACGGGCGCCCCTTCGACCGGGACGTCCGCACCATCGTGTACGAGCGGGCGAAAGGCACGGACGCCGAGCAGCCGTACGGCACGGAACAGGACGTGTACCAGCCCGGCTACGAGTTCCTGGTGCCGTCGATGGCTCCGTGCCCGGTGCCGAAGACGCCTCCGAGGGTGCGGATCGGCGGCCCCGACTGCCGCCGTCCCTACGACATGGCGCTGCTGAACGTGTCGGCGATGAAGTTTCGGTTCACTGTCGGGCAACGCCGTCCTCGCCCTCAACGGCGGCGCGGCGGCCGGGGGCTTCGCCCACGACACCGGCGAGGGCGGCCTGTCGGAGTACCACCTGCGGCCGGGCGGGGACCTGGTCTGGGAGATAGGCACCGGCTACTTCGGCTGCCGTACCGAGGACGGAAATTTCGACCCCGCCGAATTCGCGGACAAGGCCGCGCACGAGCACGTCAAGTGCGTGTCCCTGAAGCTCTCTCCCAGGGCGCCAAGCCGGGCATCGGCGGCGTCCTGCCCGGCGCGAAGGTCAACGCCGAGATAGCGGAGGTACGGGGCGTGCCCGAGGGGCGGACGGTGATCTCTCCGCCGTACCACCGGGTGTTCTCCACCCCGCGCGAACTCGTCCGCTTCATCGCCCGGATGCGGGAGCTGTCCGGTGGCAAGCCCGCCGGATTCAAACTGTGCGTGGGCTCGCGCCGGCAGTTCCTGGCCGTGTGCAAGGCCATGCTGGAGGAGGGCACCACGCCCGACTTCATCGTCGTGGACGGAGGCGAGGGCGGCACCGGAGCCGCGCCCCTGGAGTTCGCCGACCACATGGGAACGCCCCTGACCGAGGGCCTGCTCACCGTGCACAACGCCCTCGTCGGCGCCGGCCTGCGCGACCACATCAGGATCGGGGCGAGCGGCAAGATCGCCACGGGTACCGACCTGGTCAAACGCCTGGTGCAGGGAGCCGACTACGGCAACGCGGCGCGGGCGATGATGTTCGCCGTCGGCTGCATCCAGGCCCAGCGCTGCCACACGAACACCTGCCCCACCGGTGTGACGACCCAGGACCCCCACCGCGCCCGCGCCCTCGACGTGCGGGACAAGACACCGCGCGTCCAGCGCTTCCAGGAGGCGACCGTGGCCGGCGCCCTCCAGCTCATGGCGTCCATGGGCGTCACCGACCCCGCCGGCCTGCGCCCGCACATGCTCCGCCGGCGCATCGACCCGTACACCGAGCGCTCCTACGAGGAACTGTACGAGTGGCTCGAACCCGGGCAGTTGCTCGCTGAACCGCCTGCCGCCTGGGCGGCCGACTGGCAGGCCGCCGACCCCGACCGATTCACCGTCTGAACTGGAGGACCCAAGTGGCCCGTACCGTCGCCCGCGTGATCGTGGACGCACTGAGCGAACTCGGTGTGCGCCAGGTGTTCGGCGTGGTGGGAGACGCGCTCAATCCCCTGACGGACGCCATCCGCACCACCGAGGACCTGGAGTGGGTGGGCTGCCGGCACGAGGAGGCGGCGGCGTTCGCCGCGAGCGCCCAGTCGCAGCTCTCGGGCACCCTCGGTGTCTGCATGGGCACGGTCGGACCCGGTTCCGTCCACCTGCTCAACGGGCTGTACGACGCGGCCAAGAGCCACACCCCCGTCCTGGCGATCGCCGGCCAGGTACCGCTTCCCGAACTCGGCACCGACTACTTCCAGGAAGTCGACAACGACGCCCTCTTCAGCGACGTGGCCGTCTTCCGCGCGACCATCACCTCACCCGACCAACTGCCGCAGATGCTCGAGACGGCGGTCCGCCACGCCCTGGGCCGCAAGGGGGTCGCCGTCCTCACCGTCCCCGGTGACCTGGGCGAACGCGAACTGGACACGGACCGCCCGGCCAGGTTCTCCCTCAACGCTCCGCTCAGCCGGCCGGAGGAGTCCGCCGTGCGCCGGGCCGCCGAAGTCCTGGACGGCTCGGAACGGGTCACGCTGCTCGTCGGACGGGGCGCGCGCGGCGCGCGCGAGGACGTGCTGACCCTCGCCGACCGGCTCGCCGCGCCGATGGTGCTCACCCTCAAGGCCAAGGAGGGCTTCGAGGGCGACACCAACCCGTTCCAGGTCGGCCAGACCGGACTGATCGGCAACCCGGCCGCCGCGTCGGCCCTGAACGACGCGGACACCCTGCTGCTCCTGGGAACCGACTTCCCCTACCGGGACTGGTATCCGGAGGGGAAGACCGTCATCCAGGTGGACACCGAGGCGGCCCACATCGGGCGGCGCGTACCGGTCGACATCGGTCTGGTCGGCGACACCGGCGTGACCGTCCGGGACCTGCTCACCCACCTCGCCGCCCCGCCCGCCGACACGGACGGCGCGCGGGACCGCTCGCACCTCGACAAGGCACGGGAGCGTTTCCAGCAGTGGAGTGAGAGCCAGGCCCGACTGGCCGACCCGGCGCACGACAAGCGCCTGATCGGACGCATCCGCTCCTCGCTCGACAACCGCACCCACGACATCCGGCCGGAGGCGCTGGCGGCCGTGGTGGACCGGCTGGCCGACGACGACACCGTCTTCACCTCCGACACCGGCATGGCGACGGTGTGGCTCTCGCGTTTCGTCGAGATGCGCGGTCAGCGGCAGCTCATCGGTTCCTACAACCTCGGCTCGATGGCCAACGCGATGCCCCAGGCGCTGGGCGCCCAGTGCCTGGACCGTGAGCGGCAGGTCGTGGCCTTCTGCGGGGACGGCGGGCTGAGCATGCTCCTCGGCGACCTCATGACACTCAAGACGCACAACCTCCCCGTGAAGCTCGTCGTCTTCGACAACCGCCGCCTGGGCATGGTCAAGCTGGAACAGGAACAGGCCGGGCTCCCCGAGTTCGGCACCGTCCTGGACAACCCTGACTTCGCCGCCGTCGCCACGGCCATGGGCATCCCCGGCATCCGCGTGACCGACCCGGCCGAGCTGGAGAAGGCCGTACGCCAGGCCTTCGACACCCCTGGGCCCGTCCTGCTCGACGTGCTCACCAACCCGGACGAGATCGCGGTGCCGGCCAAGCCGACGGTCGAGCAGGGCTGGGGGTACGCCATGGCCAAGGTCAAGGAGATCGTACGCAGCCAAGGGGACGACAGCACGCTCTGAGACAGGGTTCCTCTGGGGCGCGGTGCCGGGTCACCGCGCCCCCGGGTGGCGTCGAGGTTCAGCGTCAGTAGCCGAGACGATTGTTCCTGACGGCCGCGACGAAGGAGGTCCAGCCGTCGGCCGGGAACATGAGCACCGGCCCGTGGGCAACCTTGCTGTCCCGCACCGGCACGACGGCGCCGAAGTCGTCGGAGACCTCGATGCACGCGCCGCCGTCCGAGTTGCTGTAGGAACTCTTGCGCCAGGTCAGGGCACTCACGTCGATGGTTCGCACGGTACTTCCTCCAACATGCGCAGGACGAACTTCCGCGACTCGGCTGGGGACAGCGCCAGGTCACGCACTGCATCGTAAGCGCCTTGCAGTTTCTCAACTGCCGTGCTGTCCTCGATCAGTTCGCCTCGGTGCGCGTTCTCCGTGTATGCCACGGTACGTCCATCAGGCAACCGCAGAAACCACACGTCAGTGCTATCAAGACCGTACGGGCCCGCACTGAACGGCAGTACCTGGACCACGAAGTTCGGCCGTCCCGCCACCTCGGCCAAGTGCTGCAACTGCCCGCGCCACGCGTCCGCGTCCAGCAGCGCCATACGGAGCACCGCCTCGGAGAGGATCGTCCGAAACCGCGGAGTATCCTCTCCCTCCAGCAACTCGCGCCGCCCCATCCGGGCTTCGATCTGCTGCTCCAGTTCCCGCCCCTTCAGCCCACCCGCCGCCAGCACCTCCCGCGCGTACCCCGGCGTCTGCAACAGCCCCGGCAGGACGCTCACCGCGAAGTGCCACAGGCTCACCGCCTTGGCCTCCAGCGCCATGTACCGCCGGTACCGCTCGCGGAACTGCGTGTGGTCCCCGGCGGCCAACTCCCACAGCGCGAGCAGCAGTCCCGGTGTGCCGTAGTGCGTGTCGAGGGCCTGGACGACCTCGGGGCTGCCGAGCGTCTCGCCCTTCTCCATCTTGCCGAACAGGGACCAGTCCCAGCCCAGCCGCTCCCCGAGTTGTCGCAGGCTCGTCCCGCTGCCGGTCCGCAGGGTCCGCAGTTCCTCGGCGAAGCGCTGACGTGGTTCCTGGCTGCGGCCGGTGACGACGCGTCGCTGCGACATACGGCTGACTCCCCTCGGGCCCGAGCGCAGTTTCGTAACGCTCCGGCTACACAGCGTAGTTCACGCTGTGGGTGGGCGGCTGCCGCGGTGGGCTGCCGCCGCGGAGAGGACCGACAGGGCGGCCGACGCGCAGAGCATCCATCGGAGTGCGTGGGCCGCCGACCCGGCCGTGGCCCCGGACGTGTCGGACAGGGAGAGGTAGAGGCCGCCCAGGGTCGCGACGCCCAGCGCCCCGCACAGTTGCGCGTTGGTGCTGATGACTCCGGACAGGTCGGCGGCGTAGTCGTCCGGGAGGGTGAACGTCATCTGGCCGATCAGGGAGTTGGAGCTGATGCCCAGGCCCAGTCCGCCGATGCCCAGCAGCAGGAACAGGACGGGTCCGGAGCGGTGCCCGGTGACCAGGTAGCACCACACGGCGGTGTAGCCGGCGGCGAGGACCAGGCAGCCGAGCGCGGGCATCGCCGGCCGGTGGCGTTCGGGTGCGGCGGCGAGCAGCGGGCCGGCCAGGCCGAAGGCCGCCACCCAGGTGACCATCGCCAGCCCGGCGTAGGCGGGCCCGTGCCCCAGGCCGTCCTGGAGGTAGACCGCCAGGACGAACAGCAGGGCGAAGTAGGTCATGGTGGTGACGCCGTGGGCGGCGAGCAGCCACCGGACGGCAGGCTCGCGGACCACCTCCTCGGCGATCAGCGGCCGGCCGCCCCGCGCGGCGAGCCGGCGCTGGCCGCGCCGGAAGGCCAGCGCCACCGGCACGCTCGCGGCCAGGCAGACCCAGGTCCAGGCGGGCCAGCCCTGGTCGGTGCCGAGGAGCAGCGGGACGATCAGCAGCAGGACCGCGGCGGACAGCAGGAGCATGCCGCGGGCGTCCACGTCGTCCCAGCCGCCGGTCCTCTTCTCGGCCGGCATGCAGCGCCGTGCCGCCCAGCCGAGCAGGATGCCGACCGGCACGTTGATCAGGAAGATGGGGCGCCAGCCCGTACCGAACAGGTCGGCGGCGATCAGCACGCCGCCCAGGGCCTGGCCGGCCACCGCGCCTCCGGAGAGCGCGATCGCGTAGTAGCCCAGCGCCTTCATCCGCTCCCGGCCGGCGAAGTGCGTCTGGATGCCGCTGAGCACCTGGGGCACCATCAGCGCCGCGCCGGCCCCTTGCGCGACGCGCGCGGCGATCAGCACGAGCGCGCCCGGGGCCAGCGCGCAGGCCAGCGAGGCGACGGTGAAGAGAGCCATCCCGGCCAGGAAGACACGGCGGTGGCCGTGGCTGGCGCCGAGCCGCGCGCCGGTGACGAGCAGTACCGCGTAGGCCACCACGTAACCGGAGATCACCAGGCCGGTCTCCCCGCCGGAGGCGTGGAGGTCGCCGCGGATGGCCGGTGCGGCGATGTTGGCGATCGCGGTGTCGATGTTGGCCATGAACTGGGCCGCGAGCAGCACCGCAAGGAGCCGCCAGCGGTGGGCGGCCGGCAGGGCCGGCGCACCGCTCCCCCCGGGGGGCACCGGATCGTCCGTCCGCGCCGGCGCGGGGGAACGGTCCGGGTCGGCGTCCTTGCTTCGCATGGTGGGTCCGTCCGTGGAGTGGATCAGGCGGCGAACAGCCGCGGCATGCTGATGTCGGCGAGGTCGGGCGCGACGAGGTCCGCGGCGCCCAGCGCCTCGGCGGCGTGCGTGGTGGTCAGCGCGACGCACCTGAGCCCGGCCGCCTTGGCCGCGGCGATTCCCGCGGGCGCGTCCTCGAACGCCACCGCCTGTGCCGGGGAGACGCCCAGCGCGGCACACCCGGCGAGGAAGCCCTCGGGGTCCGGTTTGCCCCGGCGCACGTCCTCGGCGGTGATCAGCGCGGTGAACAGGCCCGCGCCGCCCACGTGGTCGAGCAGCGCGCGGGCGTGCTCGCGCAGCCCGGAGGTGACCACGGCCATCGGCACCCCCTCGGCGTGCAGCTTCTTCACCAGCACCTCGGCGCCCGGTACCGGGAAGGGCGGCGGGATGTCGGGGCCGTCGAGGTATCCGACGGCCTCCTCGAACAGGTCGGGGACGGAACCGCCCGGGAAGCGGTGCACATGGTCGGCCAGCGCCTCCTGGCCACGGCGGCCGACGAAGGTGGCCAGCAGGGCGTCGTCGACCTCCAGCCCGTGCGCACGGAACAGCCGGGTCCACGCGGCACGGCTGCGGTGCTCGGTGGCCACCAGCGTGCCGTCGAGATCGAAGAGTGCGGCGCGGACCGGCTCAGCGCCGGAGGGGTGTGCGGTCATCGGTGTCAACCATCCTTGTCCCTGGGGGGCGGGTGTGGGGCCCAGTGGCCGGGCGGGACGTCACCGGGCGGTGAGCCCCGGGTCGAACTGCTGGTACAGGTGCTGCCAGTCGAGGTGCTCCTGGCAGGCGGCGGCACCGCGGACGACGGCCGCGTCGTTGTGCCGGCGGGCCGCGAGCTGCATGCCGACGGGGACGCCGTTGGCCGCCCGGCCCACCGGGACGGTGGCCGCGGGGCTGCCGATCAGGTTGTACGGGCTCGTCATGGACCAGCCGACGAACGGGTCGGTGTCCTGGCCGTTGACCTGACGGGGGCCGACGGTGGTGCGCGTGGTGTCGTTGGGGATGCCCGCCACGCAGTTCACCGGGCTGACGATCAGGTCGTAGCCGTCGAAGACGTCCTCGAACGCGTCCAGCACCTGGGTGCGCACGAGGTCGCCCAGGCGGAAGTCCACCGCGCTCAGCGCGGCACCGGTCCGGACACTGTCCAGATAGCCCGGGTCCACGACGCGGCCCTGCTCGCCCAGCAGGTCGATGCCCTGCCGCAGGCTGATCTCGGCGGACTCCGCGTGGGCCATCGACAGGTAGCGGCGCCACATCCGGGTCAGCTCGGCGGCGGGGAGCGGCAGCCGGAAGTCCACCTCCACGATCTCGGCGCCGGCCTCTTCGAGGGCGGGCAGCGCGGCCCGCACCAGCGCCACGACCTCCGGCTCGACCGGGTATCCGCCGAGGTCGGGCGTGTAGGCGACCCGCATCCCGGCCAGTGACGGCGAGAGCGCCGCCGCCAGCGGCTCACCCACCGGGAAGGAGTACGGGTCCCGGGGGTGCGGGCCCGACATCAGGTCGAGTCCCAGGACGGCGTCGTCCACGGTCCTGGCCAGCGGTGCGTAGCAGACCATCGGGTTGAGACGGCGGAACGCGTTGGGCCGGGCCGGCACCGCCACCCGTCCGAAGGTCGTCATCATGGTGAACACACCGCAGAAGGCTCCGGGTACGCGCAGCGAACCGCCCGCGTCCGAGCCCTGCGCCAGCGGGACCATGCCCGTCGCGACCGCCGCCGCGCTCCCGCCGGAGGAGCCGCCCGCGTTCATCGTCAGGTTGAACGGCGTGGACGCCGGCCCCAGCAGGGAGCTGTCCGTCGTCGCCTTGAACCCGAACTCCGGCGTGTTCGTCTTGCCGACCACGATGGCGCCGGCATCGGTCAACCGCTCGACGCACAGGATCGTATCCTGTGCGACCTCCTCCGCGAAGATCTTCGAACCACGCGTGACGCGCACGCCCGCGACGGGATCCAGGTCCTTCACGCCGATGGGCACCCCGTGCAGCGGACCCAGCTCGGCCCCGGACAGCACGGCCTGTTCCGCTTCCTTGGCTGCGGCGAGCGCCTGGTCGGCGCAGACCGTGACGAACGCGTTGACCGCGGGGTTGAGCCGCTCGATGCGGTCCAGGGAGTTCTGCACCACCTCCACCGGTGACACGGTCCGGGAACGAACAAGCTCGGCGAGCTGGAGCGCCGTCAGCGCCTCGAAATCGCTCATCACTCTTTCCTTCCTCGACAACACCGGCATCCGTGGACCGGCGTACCAGTAGCCGCCCAGCCGGGTGGGACTTGGTACGGACTAAAACACCGCGGCGTCGCAGAGGGTTGCGTGATCGGTGGCCGCGTACCCCCACCGAACAGCCCGTGACGACTGTTTTCGGCCGGACACGCGCCGATCGGCGGAAGCCGGACACCGATCGTGAGGAACGATGCGCGCTGCGAAGTCATGGCCGGTCGGGTGCGGCGGTACTACGGTGACCCCTCAAGTGACGCCCCGACCGTGTCCGAGGGGGAAGCGGTCCGCTCGCCGGGGGCGTCCGGGGCCGAGGGGAGCCACCGTGCAGGTGCTGTATGCCGTCGCGTTCGATGTCCAGGACGCCCGGTGCGCCCGGCGGCCCGGACACGTGTACGAGCGTCTCCGTGACCATCTCGCCGCATGGCTCGGTGACCGCGGCCGGTTACCGGCGCCGTACCCCGCGGATCTCGACCGCGCCGGGCGGGCGGTGATCACCGGCAGGATTCCCGGGCAGGGCGAACGGCGGGTGAGCTGGTCCGTGGCGGGCGACGAGCGTGCCCGCGCCCTGCGGATGGCCATTCACCAGCCGCTGTCGGACGGCCCGGCACAGTTCGTCACCCGCGTCACGGTCTCCGGGACGGAGGACGGCGCCGGGGGACTCCGGGTCGTCATGGGCAGGGAGATCCCCGACGGCTGGATCGCGCCGGTGCAGAACCCGCGGCTCAGGCGTCCCCATCTGCTGCGTGCGGTGCTCGCGGACGGCGAACTCGATGTGCGGGTGCTCGGCCAGCGCGCCACCGGGCGGTACGAGCGGATCCGGGAGCACGGGCACGCGGCGGTCCTGCTGGAGTCGCTCGCGCTGAGCACGCGCCTGCCCATCCTTCTCATGCACCCCCGGGACCAGGCGGCGTGGACGACGGCGGCCGACGCCTCGGGGCAACTCGCCGGACTGGCCCAGGTCGTGACGCTGAACTACGTCACCGCGCAGGCCGTCCGCCGGGTCCACGAACAGGTGGCCGTGCCGAGCGGCGGGGCACGGCTGGTCTGGCCCAACCTCGGCCTGGAGCATCCCGCCTACTCCCGCGAGCAGGTGTCCCAGCCGTCCTTCGTGAGCAGACGGCTGATGCCCTCGCTCGCCCACCTCTCCGTCATCGCCCGGGGCAGCGACACGGCGTGGGAGCGGGCGCGGCAGGCCTCCTACCGGGCCGGGGCGCGCAGAGCGGCGGAACGGCTGTCGCGCGCCCAGGCCGCCGGCGACACGACCGCCGAACTCCAGGCGCTGAAGGAACGCGCGCGGCAGCTCGAGGAGGACACCAGGTCGTGGGAGGACATGGCCCAGAGCTGTATGGAGGAACGCGACAAGGCGCAGTCCGAGGCCGCCGCGGCCGAGGCGCTGCGCCAGGACCGGGACTACTGGAAGAAGCTGTACCTGGAACAGTCCAGGGGCGGGACCGGGCAGGCGGCCGAGCCGGACGTCTGGCACCGGATCCCGGTCCTGGGCACGGACGCCGTACCCACCTTCGAGGCTCTCGCCAGGACGTCGGAGGAACGCCTCGTGTTCACGGTGCGGGCGGCGCGGGCGTGGAAGGCCTCCCAGTACCCGTATCCCGAGGAGATGACCGACCAGCTCATCGCCCTCGCCCAGGCCGCGATGGACCTGTACACCAAGCCCGGCAAGCGGCCCAGGCTCGACCAGTGGTTCTACGACCACCACGGGCTGAGGTTCGCGAACAGCGACGAGAAGCTCAGCAAGAACAAGGACAAGCGCTACTTCACGTTCGAGCACAAGCGCCGGGACGGGCTGCCGCACATCAAGGTCCGGGACGCCGTGTCGCCGAGCGAGGCCGGGCGGATCTACTTCGCGCTGGACCCCGAGGGCAAGCGGCTGATCGTCAACCATGTGGGGCTGCACCTGTGACCGGCCGCGCCGCCCGGCCGTACGCCCGACGGGCGTGCGCCCTTGGCCGGGCAGGCGCCGCGCGGTACGGTCTGTCCGATATCGACGACGGTCGACGGAAGCCGGTGCAAGTCCGGCACGGTCGCGCCACTGTATGCGAGAGCCTCCGGGTGTTCGTGAGTCAGACCCGTGGCCGTCGTCCTGTGCACCACCGAGATGGGACGCGAACTCCCAGAGGAGGTCCTGCCATGGCGCAGACCGTCGCTCCGCCGACAGCCACCACCCCCGCCGTACCGGCCAAGCTGCCACTGAAGGCCATCGCTCCGTGGGCGGTCTTCTTCGGCATCCTCATGCTCGTCCTGCTGTACTTCGTCGGCGCCGAACAGGGCGCCACCTCCGTGCTCAACGGCACGGACGTCCACGAGTGGGTGCACGACGCCCGCCACCTGCTCGGCTTCCCCTGCCACTGACGCGAGGGACGCCCCACACCCATGAACTCCGCAACAGTGAGGAACCTCCTCGTGCGGGGCATGCTCGCCGGTCTGGCCGCCGGCGTGCTCGCCCTGGTCGTCGCCTACTTCCTCGGTGAGCCGAGCGTCGACAGGGCGATCGGCTTCGAGGACGCCCACTCCCACGCGCACGAGACGGAGGTCGTCTCGCGCTCCGTGCAGTCCACCGCCGGCCTCGCCACCGGTGTCCTCGTCTACGGGGTCGCGTTCGGCGGCATCGCCGCACTCGCCTTCTGCTTCGCGCTCGGCCGCGTCGGCCGCTTCTCCCCGCGGGCGACCGCGCTGCTGCTGTCGGGCTCCGCGCTGCTCGTCGTGTACGTCGTCCCGTTCCTGAAGTACCCGGCCAGCCCGCCCTCGGTCGGCGACCCCGGCACCATCGGCGAACGGACCGGCCTGTACTTCCTGATGATGCTGCTCAGCGTGCTCCTCGCGGTCGCCGCCACCCTTGTGGGCAAGCGGCTCGCACCCCGGCTGGGCACCTGGTACGCCACCGTCGCCGCGGTGGCCGCCTTCGCCCTCGTGACGGCAGTGGCCTATGCCTTCCTGCCGGTCGTCGACGAGGTGCCGAAGGACTTCCCGGCCGCCCTGCTGTGGCGGTTCCGTCTCTCCGCGCTGGCCGTCCAGGCCGTCCTGTGGGCCGGATTCGGCCTGCTCTTCGGCGAGTTCGCCGAACGGCTGCTGCACCCGAGGCGCGTACGGTCCGGCGCCGGGCGACCGGTTCCCGCGCCGCACTGAACCACCAGGGACGCGAGGGGGCCTTTCGGATCCGTCCGAGGGGCCCTCTCGGCGTTCGCGTGACCGTCCGGTGCCCTCTCGGCGTTCCCGGGACAGCGGCCGGTGTCAGTGGGCGGACGTGCTCCCCAGCGGGTGGCCGAGCCGCAGGTTCCAGCGTCCGGACCGGCCGGTGACCTCCGTCGCCGTGAGCGGCGGCACGTCGAGGCGCCAGAACGCGGCGGCGGGCACGTGCAGGACGTGCACCACCACCGCGCGGACGACCTCCGGCTCCACCACGGCCACCGTCCGGCCCCCGGCGTGGCCGCACCGCTCCAGCCACCGTGCGACGCGCTCGCACAGGTCCCGTACCGAGGTGCCGCCGTGCGGTGCCGCGTCCGGATCGGCCAGCCAGCGGGCCAGCGCCGCCGGTTCGGCGCCGCCGACGTCCGCCAGCGCCCGGCCCCGCCACCGGCCCACGTCCAGTCCGGCGAGTTCCGCCGTCCCGGTGGCGTCGAGACCGAGCGCCGAGGCCGTCTCCCGGCAGCGCGTGCTGGGGGAGGCGAGGACCTGCCCGGCGGCGGGCACGTGACCCGCCGCCGCCATGGCCCGCGCCACGCCCGCGTCGTCGAGCGAGTCACCGTCGTCGAAACGGGCCCGCCGCAGGGAGGGGGTCGTCGCGGGTGCGATCAGGGTGACACGGGTGGTCACGGGGTCGGTCCTCCTGTCGTTCACGTACGCCTTGCCTGACCGTCGTCCGAGCGGCCCCGGCGGCCCGTCCGCGTGCGGGCCGCCGGGGGCCGTCGTCACCGCGCGCAGATACGCGGGCCAGGTCATCTCGGCGTCGGGGTCGGCACCGATGCCCCGGTAGATCCACGTCTCCACCCGCAGATGCCGCCGCGAGGAGCAGACCCGGGCCATACCGGTGCCGAGGGGGATGTGGATGAGCGCCAACGCGCCCATGAGGGCGAGCAGTTGGAGCACGCCTGCCGTTACGGGGCCCATGTCCGCGCTCAGAACCTCTCCGGGAAGAGCAGGGCGAGGACGAGGTGGCCCAGCAGGGCGACGGCAACGATCAGGCCGACTCCCGTCTCGACGTGGGACGCGTCGACGGTCACAGTCTCGTCACCCCCGGGCGACGAGTGCCACCAGCGCGAAGGCCGCGAGCACGGTGACGACGAAGGCCGCATCGGCCATCGCGGACTCCTGAAAGGTGAAGGGGCGGAAGGGGAACGGTGACAGCACACCACTCCCGTGGCCGGATACGACCGCCCCTTGACGGCCTCCATACGACGGTCCGCCCGCCCTTGACGGAACCCATACGCCGACCGACCGCCGGACCGCCCGGCCTGCCGGCGCGGGCCGGAGTCCGCCCGACCGGGACCCCGGCCGGCTGTGGGCCTCGCCTGCCGGGTCAGACGTCCGCGGGCGGAGCGGCGCGGTCCTCGAAGGTCGCGAGGATGCGTTCCGCGGCCAGGGTCGCCGTCAACCGGCCCTCCCGCACCTGCCGTTCGAGGCCGGGGGCGGTCGCGCGCACCGCCGGGTCGGCGTGCAGCCGGCCGAGCAGTTCGTCGCGGACCATCGCCCACGTCCACTCGACCTGCTGGTCCCGTCGTTTCGCGGCCAGCCGCCCGGTGGAGTCCAGCAGCGTACGGTGCTGCTCCAGCCGCTCCCACACCGTGTCCAGACCGGTGGCGTCCCGGGCGCTGCAGTGCAGCACCGGCGGCGTCCAGAACGCGTCCTTGCCGTGCATCAGCCGCAGCGCGCCCGCCAGCTCCCGGGCCGCGGCCCGCGCGTCGCGCTCGTGCGGGCCGTCCGCCTTGTTGACGGCGATGACGTCGGCCAGCTCCAGGACGCCCTTCTTGATGCCCTGCAACTGGTCGCCGGTGCGGGCCAGCGTCAGCAGCAGGAAGGAGTCGACCATGCCCGCGACCGCCGTCTCGGACTGGCCCACGCCGACGGTCTCCACGAGGATCACGTCGTAGCCGGCCGCCTCCATGACCACCATCGACTCCCGGGTGGCCTTGGCGACGCCGCCGAGCGTGCCCGCGCTGGGGGAGGGCCGGACGAAGGCGTCCGGGTCCACCGCGAGCCGCTCCATCCGGGTCTTGTCGCCGAGGATGGAGCCGCCGGTGCGGGTGGAGGACGGGTCGACGGCGAGGACGGCGACCCGGTGCCCCAGCGAGGTCAGCAGTGTGCCGAACGCGTCGATGAACGTCGACTTGCCCACCCCCGGCACCCCGCTCACCCCGATCCGCCGGGCCCGGCCGCTGTGCGGCAGCAGCTCGGTGAGGAGCTGCTGCGCCAGCGTCCGGTGCTGCGGGCGGGTGGACTCGACGAGCGTGATGGCACGGGCCACCACAGCCCGTTTCCCGTCGAGGACACCCTTCACATACGTGTCGAGGCCGATCGCTGCCATCGGCGCTACAGGGTGTGGCCGAGGCCGGCCGACAACTGCTGGACCAGGTCGTGGGCCGCGTCCGGGATCACCGTCCCGGGCGGGAACACGGCCGTGGCGCCCATCTCGAGCAGGGTCGGCACGTCCTGCGGCGGGATCACCCCGCCGACCACGATCATGATGTCTTCGCGGCCCTCCTCGGCGAGCTTCTCGCGCAGCGCCGGTACGAGGGTGAGGTGACCGGCGGCCAGCGAGGACACGCCGACCACGTGCACGTCCGCCTCCACCGCCTGCCGGGCGACCTCCTCCGGCGTCTGGAACAGCGGGCCGACGTCGACGTCGAAGCCGAGGTCGGCGAAGGCGGTCGCGATCACCTTCTGGCCGCGGTCGTGACCGTCCTGGCCCATCTTGGCGACCAGGATGCGCGGCCGGCGCCCCTCGGCCTCCTCGAAGGCCTCCACCAGGGCACGGGTGCGGTCCACGGACGGGGACTGGCCTGCTTCGTTGCGGTACACGCCGGAGATCGTACGGATCTGCCCCGCGTGCCGCCCGTACACCTTCTCCAGGGCGTCGGAGATCTCGCCCACGGTCGCCTTGGCGCGGGCCGCGCGCACGGCCAGCTCCAGCAGGTTCTCGCTGCCGTCGGCGGCCCGGGTGAGCGCGTCCAGGGCGTCCTGGCAGGCCTGTTCGTCCCGCTCCGCGCGCAGCCGCCGCAGCTTCTCGATCTGCTGGGTGCGCACGGAGGAGTTGTCGACCTTGAGGACGTCGATCTGCTCGTCGGTCTCGACGCGGTACTTGTTGACGCCGATCACCGGCTGCCGCCCGGAGTCGATGCGCGCCTGGGTGCGGGCCGCCGCCTCCTCCACGCGCAGCTTCGGGATGCCGGCGTCGATGGCCTGCGCCATGCCGCCGGCCTGCTCGACCTCCTGGATGTGCGCCCACGCCTTGCGCGCGAGGTCGTAGGTCAGCCGCTCCACGTAGGCGCTGCCGCCCCACGGGTCGATGACCCGGGTGGTGCCCGACTCCTGCTGGATGAGTAGCTGGGTGTTGCGGGCGATGCGCGCCGAGAAGTCGGTCGGCAGCGCCAGGGCCTCGTCGAGGGCGTTGGTGTGCAGCGACTGGGTGTGGCCCTGGGTGGCGGCCATCGCCTCCACGCACGTGCGCGTGACGTTGTTGAAGACGTCCTGGGCGGTCAGCGACCAGCCCGAGGTCTGCGAATGGGTGCGCAGCGAAAGGGATTTGGCGTTCTTCGGGTCGAACTGCGCGACCAGCTTGGCCCACAGCAGCCGCGCCGCCCGCAGCTTGGCGACCTCCATGAAGAAGTTCATGCCGATCGCCCAGAAGAACGACAGCCGGGGCGCGAACGCGTCCACGTCCAGGCCCGCCTCCCGCCCGGCACGCAGGTACTCCACGCCGTCGGCGAGGGTGTACGCCAGCTCCAGGTCGGCCGTCGCGCCCGCCTCCTGGATGTGGTAGCCGGAGATGGAGATGGAGTTGTAGCGGGGCATCCGCTGCGAGGTGTACGCGAAGATGTCGGAGATGATCCGCATCGACGGCTTCGGCGGATAGATGTAGGTGTTGCGGACCATGAACTCCTTGAGGATGTCGTTCTGGATGGTCCCGGCCAGCTTCTCGGGCGGTACGCCCTGTTCCTCCGCCGCCACGATGTACAGCGCCAGCACCGGCAGCACGGCACCGTTCATCGTCATCGACACGGTCATCCGGTCCAGCGGGATGCCGTCGAAAAGCTGACGCATGTCGAGAATCGAGTCGATGGCCACGCCCGCCATGCCGACGTCACCGGTCACGCGCGGGTGGTCGCTGTCGTACCCCCGGTGCGTGGGCAGGTCGAAGGCGACCGACAGGCCCTTCTGGCCCGCGGCCAGGTTGCGCCGGTAGAAGGCGTTGGACTCCTCGGCGGTGGAGAAGCCCGCGTACTGGCGGATCGTCCAGGGCTGGTTGACGTACATCGTCGGGTACGGGCCGCGCAGGTACGGCGCGATACCGGGGTACGTCCCGAGGAAGTCCAGGCCCTCCAGGTCGCGGCCGGTGTACAGCGGCTTGACCCCGATGCCCTCCGGGGTCTCCCACAGCGGCGGCGCGCCACCGGTGGCGTCTTCGACGGCCGCCCGCCACGCGTCGTCACCTGCGCCGGCGACCGGGGTCCCCAGCTCGATGCCGGAGAAGTCGGGGATTCCCATCAGGACACTCCCATGCGGTCGAGGGTCGCGGACAGCACGGTCACGGCGTCGCAGCCCGCGTGGACGTACGAGTCGATGCCGGCGTGGCCGGCCGGCCGGCCCGCCAGGGTGACGTGCCGGGCACCCGCCGCACGCAGCGACCGGGCGGTCTCGGCGGCCCGGTCGGCGTAGACGGTGTCGCTGGAGCACAGCACGGCCTCGCTCGCGCCGCTGTCCTCGAACCGGCCCTCGGTGACCGTTTCGATGCCGCCCGCCTGGAAGAGGTTGGCGGCGAAGGACGCGCGCGCGGTGTACTCGGCGGGCGAGCCGAGGGTGGCCAGGAAGATCCGGGGCCGGGCGCCGGTCGCCGCGAGATGGGCGTCGGAGCGGGCCCGCAGTTCCTCGTACGCCTCGTCGCGGCGCACCCGCGGCAGCCCGCCGGACGGCGGCTCGGGCGCGGGGGCGCGCTCCACCGGCTTCTCCGACAGCAGCGGGAACTCGCTGACCCCGGTGATGGGTTCACGCCGCTTGGCGAGCCGCTTGGAGCGCTCGGCCCAGGTCGTCGCCAGGTCGGTGCGCAGCCGGCCGGAGCGCAGCACGGCCGCCTGGCCACCGTCCCGCTCGACGGACCGGAAGAACGTCCAGGCGGCCTCGGCGAGTTCGTCCGTCAGCCGCTCGACGTACCAGGAACCGCCCGCCGGGTCGATGACCCGGGCCAGGTGCGATTCCTCGATCAGGATGGAGGAGGTGTTGCGGGCGATCCGCCGCGCGAACGCGTCCGGCAGCCCCAGCGCGTGGTCGAACGGCAGCACGGTCACGGAGTCGGCGCCGCCCACCCCCGCGGCGAGCGTCGCGACGGTCGTGCGGAGCATGTTCACCCACGGGTCCCGGCGGGACATCATCACCGGCGACGTCACCACGTGCTGCACCTGCGCGCCCGCGTCCGGCGCCCCGCACACCTCGGCGACCCGCGCCCACAGCCGGCGCGCGGCGCGCAGCTTGGCGATGGTCAGGAACTGGTCGGCGGTGGCCGCGTACCGGAACTCGAGCTGGCCGGCGGCCTGCTCGACGCCGAGCCCGGCCTCGGTCAGCTCCCGCAGGTAGGCCACGCCGGTGGCGAGCGAAGCTCCCAGCTCCTGCGCGGCCGAGCCGCCCGCCTCGTGGTACGGCAGCGCGTCCACGGTCAGCGCGCGCAGCCCCGAGTAGGAGTCGGCGCAGCGCGCGGCCAGCGCGGCGAACGGCGCGAAGTCCAGCGCGGTGCCGGTACGGGCCTCGTGGCCCAGCGGGTCGCCGCCCAGGTTGCCGCGCACGGCCTCCGGGGCGACCTCCCGGCGCGCGTACAGCCGCAGCAGCGCCTCCGCGGCCGCCCCGGTGTCGCGGCCCGCGTCCAGGACGACCGGCGCCAGGTCGAGGTAGACGCCGTCGAGGGCGCGGTCCAGCTCGGCGACGGGGATGCCGCCCTCACCGAGCACCAGCCAGAGGGAGGTACCGCCGTTCTCCAGGTCGGCGAGCACGGCGTGCGCCGAGCCGTCGCCGAGTGCCGCGTGCCGCTGCCGTACGTCCCAGCCGTTCGCGAGGGAGCCCTCGGGGCGGCTGCCCCGCACGAACGGGGAGAAGCCCGGCAGGCCGGGGTCGGGCGCGCTGTCGCGCGCGGTGTACAGGGGCCGGGTGCGCAGCCCGTCCTCCAACGTCGTGGACAGGGCGTCCTCAGCTGCCGCGCCGGCGACTTCCCCGCCCGACTTGCGCAGTACGCCCTCGACCAGGCGTTGCCACTGCTCATGTGTCGCGTCGGGGAACTCGGCGGCCAGTGAGAGCCCGTCGTCAGGCAGGACCGTCATGGCTGGATGCTAGGGCAGGCGGCGGAAGCGGGGGCGGCACACGGGCTGTGAGGTTTCTCCCCTTGCGGTGGTGACCGGCGTCGCTCCCGCCCGGGACGGGACGCGCCGCGGCCTCGGCGCGCCCGGCGCCGGCCGCGCGCCGGTTCAGCGGGGCGGGTGCCCGAGGCCCAGCTCCGCGCGCCGTACGTCCCGGGTGGACAGCGTCTGCGGGTCCGCCGTGAAGGCGCGCAGCCGCAGGCCGGCCCTTCTCTTCGACGACACCGTGAACGTGCCGGACGGGGCGCGCAGTTCGACGGTCGCCGTGCTGTGCGCGGCGATGGTGGCCGGGCCGCGCACCAGCGACCAGTAGCGGCTCATGCCCTGGCCGGTGGTCAGCATGTAGTGCGGGGTCAGCGCGTCACCGCCGGTGTTGGCGACCCGCAGGGTCAGCCGGGACACGGTGTACGGCGAGGTGCGCCGGGCCGCCGTGACGTCCATCCGCAACGGCGGTCTCCCCGTCACCGCCAGCGCCGCGCTCACCAGCGCGGGCGTCAGCAGCACGGCGACGACCGCGGCCAGGGCGGCCCGGCGGCGCGCACCGGCCGGCGTGCGGGGCCGGGGCTGCCAGGCGTGGGCGAACTCCGTCAGGGGCACGGTGACCGCCGCCGCCAGCCACAGCGGGGTCATCATCAGGTAGTAGCCGTCCTGCGACCGGGTCGCGAGGTAGAAGGCGCACCACGGCAGCACCGTCACGGCCGGCCCGAGCCGCCGCACGAACAGCACGGACAGCGCCAGCAGTGCCAGGGCGAGCAGTATGCCCGCGTGGCCGTACCAGTCGAGCCTGTCACTGCCGTGGGTGAAGTACAGCGAGACGCCCACCAGGCCCTGGCCGTGCAGCACCGCGCCCTGGGTCAGCGGCAGCGCGACGCCCCGCAGCCACGGCCCCGGCTCGCTCACGATGAAGTACGTGCTGATCAGCAGCCAGGTGAGCACCGCGGTACCGGCGATCCGCAGCACCACCCGCGCCGCCTCCCGCCCGCCCAGCTCGCCGCGGCGCACGGCGTAGACCCCGGCCAGCAGGAACGGCGTGACGAACCACGGCAACTGCTGGGCCGCGCACGCCGCGCCCAGACACACCGCCCGCGCCACACCGCCCGCGCCAAGCCGGCCGTACGCGCCGAGCCGGGGCCAGCGCACCACCACCGGGATCAGCAGGGCCATGCCGATGACCGCCGGATAGCCCTGACGGGCGTACGACGGCAGGAGACCGAACCCCAGGCAGACCATCGTCGCCGCCGAGCGCCACGGTGCCGGCAGCAGCCGCCACAGCGTCACCGCGCCCACGACCAGCGCCGCCGTGGCCGCCGCCGTCGCCGGGGCGCCCGCGTGGCCCAGCCACAGCAGCGGCACGGTGAGCAGCGGGGCCAGCGGGGGATAGCCGTACGTGAAGTCGTACCCGCCGTCGGTCGTCGGGGTGAGCGCGACACCCGGGCCGTGGAACAGCCAGGGCCAGGGCTGTCCGTACACGGCGTGGCCGCCGGCCAGCTCCCGCGCCGCCTGTGCGGTGAGGACCGCCTCGTCGCCGCCGGCGTGGTTCAGCGCCCACGCGCACAGCGTGAGGGTCACCGCGGTCACCAGCACCACCAGGTCCAGGCGGGCCAGCGAACGCGTCCGGCGGACCGTCAGGGTGAGCACCCCGGTCACCAGGATCGCGGCGTAGCAGACCGAGATGACCCCCGCGAGGACCAGCCGGTGCGTGGCCGCCTGGGTCCACACCGACCGCGTGCCGATGAACAGGCTCACGTCGGCGAGCAGTGTCAGCACACGGTGCCACTGCGCGGGACCGTCCGGGGCTTCCGTGCGCACGGCCCGCGGAGCGGGTGCCACCTGTTGTCTTTCTGCCAAGTGCACGGCACCGAACGCTAGCGGTCGCCGGTGAGCGGGGCACGGAGGCCGGTGAAGAGTCGGGTATGAGCCCGGTAAGAACCGGGCGTATGCCCACATCTGACGCGAGACGGGGCCCGGATCGGCGGCCGGGCCGGTCGCGGACCGTGTCGCTGTTGGGCCGAACAGGTGACTTGGCGTAAGAATTGGCTGGTGCACGGATCGCAAGCGAGTCAGGTCAGGGGGAGCCGGTGAGCCGTTACGACGTCACCGATGAGCAGTGGGAGGGGCTCGCCCAGGTCGTGCCACTGCGGGGCCGGGACGCCTGGCCCTCCGCGGTGAGCCACCGCTCACTGCCCGACGCCGAGACCGAGACGCGGCGCCGGTTCGTGGTCCTGCGTGTCAACGTCTTCGCGGACGCCCGCGAAGTCGCGGAGACGCTGATGGCGGGATCGCCGGTCCTGCTCGACCTGTCCGGCGCGGAGGGGGACGTCGCCAAGCGCGTCCTCGACTTCAGCACGGGCGTCGTCTTCGGGCTGGGCAGCGGCATGCACCGCGTCGACCGCAACGTGTTCCTGCTCACCCCGCCCGGCACGGAGGTCAGCGGCCTGATGGAAGGCGCCGGCTGACACCCGGCCGCCGGGCTCGGCCGTCGCCCATGGGCCCCGGCCCACCGGAACCCCCGGGGTGAGCCTGCCGCCTACGGGCCCCGGTCCGCCGGAACTCCGGTCGTGGGGCGGGTGCCGCCTCCGTCCCGGTCCGCCGGTACTCCCAGGGTCCGCCACTTACAGGCTCCGGGCCGCCGGAACTCCGGCCGTGAGTCGGGGTGCCACCTACGGGTTCCGGGCCGCCGTGGCCCCCGCCGGGAGCCGGACGTCGTCGGTATCCGGGCGGGGTCGCGGCTCGGCCCTGCCCGTCCGACGGGGGTCGTCGGGGCCGGGTGGTCGCTCGTTCGTGGGAACGGGGTGGTGGTGAAACGATTCTCCGGTGAGGCGGAGCCCTACGGTCCGCATATGGCCGTGCCTTCCGTGTCCGCTGACCCCCTGGCGGTCGCCGCGCCCGCCGGCACCGCTCCCGCGCGGTCCCGCCCGCCCCTCGACATCCGCGCCCGGATCACCGAGTTGCGGCTGTCGGCCTTCGCCGGACACCGCGGGGCCGCGTACCCACTGGGTCCGGTCACCCTGTTCGCGGGGCCCAGCGGGGCCGGCAAGACGACCGCGCTGGCCGCCTACGAGGCCCTCGCGCGGCTCGGCGGCGGCGCCCCGCTCGCCGAGGCGTTCCCGGACCCCGCAGATCGGGTACCGGAACGGGCGCGTCCCGACGCCGGGGGACGGCGGGGCTTCCGGATCGGGTGCACGGCCGACGGCGCGCAGGGCCCGGTCCGGCTGGACATCGCCGTACAGGCCGAACCCGAGCTGCGGATCGTGGGGGAGCGGCTGACCGCGCGCGGGGTCGTCCTGCTGGAGACCGCCCTGCGCGACCCGGGCCGCCGGACCGTCCAGGCCGCCTGGCACACCGCGGGCTCCGCCGCCGTGACCCGCGCCCCGCTCCCCGACGACCGCCTCGGCACCGCCCTGCTGCCGCTGCGCGTGGCCGGCAAGACCGACGGCCAGCGCCATGTGCTGGCCGCCGCCGAGCAGATGGTCGTCGCGCTGCGCTCCGTCTTCCCCTGCGACCCCCGCCCCGCGTCCATGCGCGCCCCCGTCCCCCTGGGCTCGGGCCGGCTGCTGCCCGGCTGCGGCAACCTCGCCGACGTGCTGTGGCGCACGCGCGCGGAGTGCGGCCGCCGGCACGCCCAGTTGGTCGAGGCGCTGCACGCGGGCTGTGCCGGACCGGTGACCGACCTGCTCGCCGAGCCGCTGCCGGACGGCACGGTCCGGGCGGTGCTCGACCGCGGCGACGGCTTGCGCACCGGACTCGCCCGGCTCGGTGACGGTGAACTGCGGTACCTCGCGCTGACGCTGGTGCTGCTGACCGGGCCGGGCGTCCTGGAGGTGGACGCCCCGGGGGAGGTGCCCGACGCCCTGCGTACCCTCACGGTGCTGGCCGACGGCTTCGACCGCGGTCTGGACCCGGCGCAGCGCAGGGAACTGCTGGGGCTGGCCGGGCGGATGGGCGGGCGCGGGCACATCCGCTGCGTGGCCGCGGTGAGCGACGCCTCGTGGGCCGCGGGAACCCCGGACGTCACGGTGGTACACATGAACCCGTGACAGAACATCCTGACCTCGCCGGACTCCAGCGCAGGCTGGCCGAGTTCGCCGCCGTGCGGAACTGGCAGCCCTTCCACACCCCCAAGAACCTCGTCGCCGCCCTCTCGGTCGAGGCCTCCGAACTGGTCGAGATCTTCCAGTGGCTGACCCCGGAGGAGTCCGCCGGGGTGATGGCCGACCCGGACACCGCGCACCGGGTCACCGACGAGGTCGCCGACGTGCTGGCGTATCTGCTGCAACTGTGCGAGGTCCTCCGCATCGACCCACTGGCCGCTCTGGCCGCGAAGATCGACCGGAACGAACACCGCTTCCCGGTCCCGGGACCGGAGGACCAACAATCGGATTCCTGAATTCCGTTATTACTCTCCGAAGTAAAAACGCCCGTCGAATCCGAATTGTTGTCCACAATTTCCGTCTTCCTCTAGCTTTTCGATCCGGATCCCCTCACGCTGGGTAGTGGATAACAGAGAGTTCCAGCATGAGGTGCGGCAACGCACGGAGGACGGACGGGGGCACCGGATGGACGCGGTACGGCTCATCCTCACGAGCAGGCGTGCGCTGGCGGCCGGCGCCGACGCGGCGGAGATGATGGCGGAGGTCTGGCAGGCGCAGGCCCTGGCGCAGGCGATCGGCAGCCGCCTCGCGGTCTCCGGCCCGCCGGAGCTGCGCGGCGAGGCGCTGGGGCTGACGGAGCTGGCGGGCCGGGGCTGCGGAGTCCTGGACCCGCCCGAACTCGACCCCGGCGACCTGCGCGCCGCCCAGCTCACCGAGCTGGACGACGCCCGCGAGACCCTGCTGTGCCTCGGCGGCCTGCTCGGCGAGGTCGGCATAGCCCTGGTCGGCATGGCCAGCGCCGCGGCCGACGAGACGACGTACTGGCAGTGCATGGAGGCCATCGACGCGGCCGACGAGTCCCGCGACCGCGTCCGGGAGATGCTGCGCAAACTGGCCGCCCGGGAAGAGGTGTTACGGGAGAGCGGCAACGAGAGCAGCAGTCCCTCCGGCGCTCTGTGACGACGCGCGGGATGCACGGGACGCGCGGGACGCGCGGGACGAACTCGCGGCGGGTCCGGGCGGAGGTTCACCCGACCGGGGCCGGCCCTGCCGGGTGGTACCGGCGCGGCCGGGGCGGTCCGCGGCGTGCAGGATAGGTGTATGGACCTTCGAATCTTCACCGAACCCCAGCAGGGCGCCACCTACGACACCCTGCTCACCGTGGCCAGGGCCACCGAGGACCTCGGCTTCGACGCCTTCTTCCGCTCCGACCACTACCTCCGCATGGGCAGCGTGCACGGCCTGCCCGGTCCCACGGATGCCTGGATCACGCTGGCCGGGCTGGCCCGTGAGACCAAGCGCATCCGCCTGGGCACCCTGATGACGGCCGGCACCTTCCGGTTGCCCGGCGTGCTCGCCATCCAGGTCGCCCAGGTCGACCAGATGTCCGGCGGCCGGGTCGAACTGGGCCTGGGAGCGGGCTGGTTCGAGGAGGAGCACAAGGCGTACGGCATCCCGTTCCCGAAGGAGAAGTTCGCCCGGCTGGAGGAGCAACTGGCGATCGTCACCGGGCTGTGGGCGACCGAGGCCGGCAAGACCTTCGACTTCCACGGCACGTACTACGACCTCACCGACTCGCCCGCGCTGCCCAAGCCCGCCCAGCGGAAGGTGCCGGTGCTCATCGGCGGCCACGGCGCGACCCGTACGCCCCGGCTCGCCGCCCGGTACGCCGACGAGTTCAACATCCCGTTCGCCTCGCTCGAGGACAGCGAGCGGCAGTTCGGCCGGGTGCGGGCCGCCGCGGTGGAGGCCGGCCGCGACGCGGACGACCTGACGTACTCCAACGCGCTCGTGGTCTGCGTCGGCAGGGACGACCGGGAGGTGGCCCGACGGGCCGCAGTCATCGGCCGCGAGGTGGACGAGCTGAAGGCCAACGGCCTGGCCGGCTCCCCGGCCGAGGTCGTCGACAAGATCGGCCGGTACGCGGCGATCGGCTCGCGGCGGATCTACCTCCAGGTGCTGGACCTCGACGACCTGGACCACCTGGAGCTGATCTCCTCCCAGGTCCAGTCGCGGCTGTCGTAGCCGCCCCGGCGGGCCGGGCCCCCGGGTGCGGATCCGGGCCCGGGGATGCCGGGGGGATCGGGTGAGCCCCCCGGCCCTGCTCAGCCGCGCTGGGCGAAGCCGTAGTCCAGGATCTTCGTCGCGTCCTTGACCCGCTGGTCCACCGAGGTGTCCGCGAGCACGGTGCCCACCACGGTCCTTGACCCGCGGGTCGCGGCGAACACCAGGCAGAACTTCGCCTCCGGTCCCGAGCCGGTCTTCACGCCGATCGCGCCCCGGTAGGAGCCGAGCAGCGTGTTGGTGTTCTTCCACGCGTTCATCGCGTGCGTCCCGCCGCCGGGCCGGTAGGACTTCATGTCGCCGTAGACCTTCCGGCCGACGACCGCTTTGAACGTCTTGTTCTTGAGCGCGGTCCCGGCCAGCTTGGCCAGATCACGCGGCGAGGCGTGGTTCTTGCCGTCGGACACCCCGTCGAAGGAATCGAAGTGGGTGTTGGCCAGGCCGAGTTCGCGGGCCTTGGCGTTCATCTTGCCGATGAACGACTTGGTGCGCTGGGCCGTCGTCGTGCCCGACCCGTACGTGTCGGCGAGCGCGTACGCCGCGTCGCAGCCCGAGGGCAGCAGCAGCCCGTACAGCAGGTCGCGCACCTTCATCGAGTCGCCGAGGATCAGGTTCGCGCTGGAGTAGCGCTGGGTGTGCGTGACCGGGTCGATGACGTAGTCCGTGTACTCCTTCCTGATCCTCACCTTGCGGTCGAGGTCAACGTTCCGCTGGGACAGCACCACGAGCGCCGTCATGATCTTCGTGGTGGAGCCGGTCCGGAGCTGTCCGTTCGGCGCCTTGCCGAAGAGCTGCTTGCCGGTGGCCGCGTCCATCGCGTACGCGCCCTGGGCCTGCACCTGCGGCGCCGCCGCGGCGGCGGGCACCACCCTCGCGGCGGGCGTCGGCGTGAGCGCGCGAGCCGGAGCGGTCGCGAGGACCCCCGCACCCAGGACGGCGCCGGCCGCCACGACGGCGGCGGCTCTCCCGCGTACCCGGACTCCCTGGCCGATGGTCATGGTTCCCCCTTCTGTCACTGGTCAGTTGACGAGCACTCACTTCACCAGGTCCGGGTGCCGGGGGCCATAACGGAGATCACACGGCACGGCAGGGCGCCTTCGCGGGCGGCGGTGAGACCGGCGACGACAGCGCCCCACCGCAGGTCCAGGCGGCCGGTCCCGGCGCCACGGCCGACCACCGGGATGCGGAAAACCTCTGGTCACAGGGGCCGGGGACCGGGAGACTCGGCACCATGCTCGTGACGATCTCCACCACCGGTGCGCCCGGCAGCCCGGCCACCGACCTGGGGTACCTGCTGCACAAGCACCCCGACAAGGCGCAGGCGTTCTCCACCTCGTACGGCACGGCGCACGTGTTCTACCCCGAGGCGGACGCCGAGCGCTGCACGGCCGCGCTCCTGCTGGAGATCGACACCGTCGCGCTGGTCAGGCGAGGGAAGGGCAAGGGCCGCGGCGGCGCACCCGACGCGGCCCTCGCCCAGTACGTCAACGACCGTCCCTACGCGGCCTCCTCGCTGCTCGCGGTCGCGTTGAGCAACGTGTTCTCCAGCGCCCTGCGCGGGGTGTGCGCCGCCCGTCCGGAGCGGGCGACCACGCCGCTGCCGCTGCGCGTCGGGATACCGGCCCTCCCGGCCCGCGGCGGCGCCGGCCTGGTACGACGCCTCTTCGAGCCCCTCGGCTGGAGCGTGACCGCCGACCCCGTGCCCCTCGACACCACGTTCCCGGAGTGGGGCGACTCGCGGTACGTCCGCCTCGTCCTGGAGTCGCGGACACTGACCCTCGCCGAGGCGCTGCGCCACCTGTACGTCCTGCTGCCGGTCCTCGACGACGCCAAGCACTACTGGGTCTCCGCCGACGAGGTGGACAAGCTGCTGCGGGCCGGCGAGGGCTGGCTGGCCGGGCACCCGGAGCAGGAGCTGATCACCAGCCGCTATCTCTCCCGCCGCTGGTCGCTGACCCGGCAGGCGCGGGAGCGGCTGGAGCTGGTGCGCCTGGCCGAGGCCGACGACAGCGAGGTCGAGGACATCGACAACGCGGTCGCGCAGGACACCGGCGCGGAGGCCGAGGAGAAACCGGCCCCGCTCGCCGTCCGGCGCCGGGAGGCGATCCTCGCCGCCCTGCGCGAACGGGGCGCCGCCCGCGTGCTGGACCTCGGCTGCGGGCAGGGTCAGTTGGTGCAGGAGCTGCTGAAGGACGCGCGGTTCACCGAGGTGGTCGGCGTCGACGTGTCCGTGCGGGCCCTGAGCATCGCCGCCCGCCGGCTCGGGCTCGACCGCATGGGGGAGCGGCAGGCGTCCCGTGTCAGGCTCGTCCAGGGCTCGCTGGCCTACACCGACAACCGGTTGAAGGGGTACGACGCCGCCGTGCTCAGCGAGGTGATCGAGCATCTCGACCTGCCCCGGCTGCCCGCCCTGGAGTACGCCGTGTTCGGGCACGCGCGCCCCGGCACGGTCGTCGTCACCACCCCGAACGTCGAGTACAACGTGCGCTGGGAGACCCTGCCCGCCGGACGCGTCCGGCACGGCGACCACCGTTTCGAGTGGACCCGCGAGGAGTTCCGTGCCTGGGCGGAAGCCGTGGCCGGACGGCACGGCTACGACGTCGCGTTCACCCCCGTCGGGCCGGGCGACCCCGCGGTCGGACCGCCCACCCAGATGGCCGTGTTCACCCGCACGACCGCCACGGACGAGAAGAAGGAGGCGAAGGCCGCATGACCGGGACCCGCACGGGACGGGTGCTGCCCGTCACCGACCTCTCCCTGGTCGTCCTCGTCGGCGCCTCGGGATCGGGCAAGTCGACCTTCGCCCGCCGGCACTTCAAGCCGACCGAGGTGCTCTCCTCCGACTTCTGCCGCGGCCTGGTCTGCGACGACGAGAACGACCAGAGCGCCTCCGGGGACGCCTTCGACCTCCTGCACTACATCGCCGGCAAGCGGCTGGCCGCCGGCCGTCGCACCGTCGTGGACGCCACCAGCGTGCAGCAGGACAGCCGGCGACAGTTGATCGAACTGGCGAAGAAGCACGACGTGCTGCCCATCGCCATCGTGCTGGACATGCCGGAAGAGGTGTGTGCCGAGCGCAACGCCGCCCGCACGGACCGCGCCGACATGCCCCGCCGGGTCATCCAGCGCCACATCCGCGAACTGCGCCGCTCCCTGCGCCACCTGGAGCGCGAGGGCTTCCGCAAGGTGCACGTGCTGCGCGGCGTGGAGGAGGCCGAGAACGCCACCGTCGTCACCGAGAAGCGCTTCAACGACCTGACCCATCTCACCGGCCCCTTCGACATCATCGGCGACGTCCACGGCTGCTCGGCCGAACTGGAGTCGCTCCTCGCCGAGCTGGGGTACGCCGACGGCGTGCACCCCGAGGGCCGTACCGCCGTCTTCGTCGGTGACCTGGTCGACCGCGGCCCCGACACCCCCGGGGTGCTGCGCCGGGTGATGGGCATGGTGAAGTCGGGTGACGCGCTGTGCGTGCCGGGCAACCACGAGAACAAGTACGGCCGTCACCTCAAGGGCCGCACGGTCCGGCACACCCACGGGCTCGCCGAGACCGTCGCGCAGATGGCGGGGGAGAGCGAGGAGTTCCGGGCCGAGGTCCGCCGGTTCCTGGACGGGCTGGTCAGCCACTACGTCCTGGACGGCGGCCGGCTGGTGGTCTGCCACGCCGGTCTGCCGGAGAAGTACCACGGCCGCACCTCGGGCCGGGTCCGCTCGCACGCCCTGTACGGCGACACCACGGGGGAGACCGACGAGTTCGGACTGCCGGTGCGCTATCCGTGGGCGGAGGACTACCGGGGCCGGGCGGCGGTGGTCTACGGGCACACTCCCGTCCCGGAGGCCACCTGGCTCAACAACACCATCTGCCTGGACACCGGCGCCGTCTTCGGCGGCAAGCTGACCGCGCTGCGCTGGCCGGAACGCGAGCTGGTCGACGTACCGGCGCAGCGGGGCTGGTACGAGCCGGCGAAGCCGCTGCGCTCCGAGGCGCCCGGCGGGCACGACGGCCGGCCGCTGGACCTGGCGGACGTGCACGGCCGCCGGGCCGTGCAGACCCGGCACGCCGGCAGGGTGGCGGTGCGCGAGGAGAACGCGGCGGCGGCCCTGGAGGTCATGAGCCGCTTCGCGGTCGACCCGCGCCTGCTGCCCTACCTGCCGCCGACCATGGCGCCGACGGCCACCTCGGCGGTGGACGGCTACCTGGAGCACCCCGAGGAGGCGTTCGCGCAGTACGCGCGGGACGGGGTCGCGCGGTTGGTGTGCGAGGAGAAGCACATGGGCTCGCGGGCCGTGGCCCTGGTGTGCCGGGACGCGGACGTCGCCCGCACCCGCTTCGGAGTCGCGGGAGGCCCGACGGGCGCGCTGTACACCCGTACCGGGCGGCCGTTCTTCGACGACGGCCAGACGACGGAGGAGATCCTCGGCCGGCTGCGCTCGGCGGTCACGGACGCCGGGCTGTGGGACGAACTCGCCACGGACTGGCTGCTGGTGGACGCCGAACTCATGCCCTGGTCGCTGAAGGCCGCCGGGCTGCTGCGCAGCCAGTACGCGGCGGTGGGCGCGGCCTCCGGCGCGGTGTTCCCGGACGCGCTCGCCGCCCTGGAGGCGGCAGCCGCCCGCGGCGCCGACGTCGGCGGCCTGCTGGCCCGGCAGCGGGAACGGGCCGGTGACGCCGCCGCGTTCACCGCCGCCTACCGCCGCTACTGCTGGACCACCGAGGGCCTGGAAGGGGTCCGGCTGGCCCCCTTCCAGATCCTGGCCGCCCAGGGCCGCAGCCTCGCCGCGCTGCCGCACGACGGACAACTGGCCCTGATCGACCGGATGGTGGAGCACGACGGCAGCGGACTGCTCGGGACCACCCGGCGGCTGTACGTCGACACCGGTGACCCGGAGTCGGTCCGCGCGGGCGTCGACTGGTGGCTGGAGATGACCGGCCGGGGCGGCGAGGGCATGGTCGTCAAACCGGTCGGCGCGCTGGTCCGGGGCGGGGACGGACGGCTGGTGCAGCCCGGCCTGAAGGTCCGGGGCAGGGAGTACCTGCGGATCATCTACGGTCCCGAGTACACCCGGCCGGACAATCTCGCCCGGCTGCGGCGGCGGTTCCTGACCCACAAGCGGTCCCTGGCCCTGCGCGAGTACGCGCTCGGCCTGGAGGCCCTGGACCGGCTCGCGGAAGGGGAGCCGCTGTGGCGGGTGCACGAGGCGGTGTTCGGGGTGCTGGCGCTGGAGTCGGAGCCGGTGGACCCGCGCCTGTAGGCGGGCCGGCCCGGAGCGCCCTTGTGCCGCACACACACCTGTCCATATGGTGGACAGCCATGCGTCGCGGGGGCGTTGGCGCGTCGTGAGGGGAGTGGTGGGCGTGGAGATCAAGAAGGTGGTGGTCCGCGAGGACCCGAGGAGCACCACGCGCCGGCCGGCGATCCTGGAGAAGCGGCCGACCCGCTGAGCATGCGCGTCCACCTGGTCACCATGCCGTGGCATCCACTCGACCTGCCCTCGCTGCAACTGGGCCTTCTCAACCGGATCGTGCGCCAGGCGCGTCCCGGCGACGAGGTGACCGAGTTCCACGGCTCGCTGCGCTGGGCGGAGTTCCTGCTGGAGCGGACCGGCGGCCGGCTGCTGCCGGGCGACTGTGTGGAGGTCGGCAGCGACGGGATCTTCCACGGCCTCGGCGACTGGGTCTTCTCCGGAGTCCTCCACGACGACCCCGGCTGGGGCCTGGCCCGGCTGCGGGACTACGCGGCCGGCCGGGACGTCCGCATCGACACGGCCGTCGCCATGCGCCCCCACGCCGCCCCCTTCGTCGATGCCTGCGCCACCGAGGTGCTGGCGGCCGAGCCGGACGTGGTCGGGTTCACCAGCACGTTCATGCAGAACGTGCCCTCCCTGGCACTGGCCCGCGAACTCAAGCGCCGAAGACCGCAGTTGGCGGTCGTCCTCGGCGGCAGCAACTGCGACGGGCCCATGGGCCACGCCCTGCACCGCAACCACCGCTTCGTCGACCACGTGGTCCGCGGCGAGGCCGAGTACGCCTTACCGGCCCTCTTACGGCACCTGGCCGAGGGCACCGCCCCGGCCGACGTGCCCGGCCTGTGCTGGTGGGACGGCACCACGGCGCGGGCCAACCCCGAGACCCGGCGGACCGTGGCCCCCGCCGACATCCCCTCGCCGGACTACGACCAGTGGCAGGCCGCGCTGGACGCCTCCCCGGTCCGGGAGCACGTCCACCCCAAGCTGGTCGTGGAGGGCGCCCGGGGCTGCTGGTGGGGCGAGAGGCACCACTGCACCTTCTGCGGGCTGAACGGCACCGCCATGGAGTTCCGGGCCAAGCCGGGGGAGCGGCTGTGGGCCGAGATCGACCGGCTGGTGCGCCGCCACCGCCTTCTCGACGTGGTCACCGTCGACAACATCATCGACATGGCCTATTTCCGCGACTTCCTGCCCCGCGTCGCCGGCAGCGGCTGGGACCTGCGGCTGCATTACGAGGTCAAGTCCAACCTCACCCCCGACCAGCTACGGCTCCTCGCCGCGTCCGGCACGGTGCACATCCAGCCCGGCATCGAGAGCCTCGGCAGCCGCGTGCTGGACCTCATGGACAAGGGCGTCACCGGCGCCCGTAACGTCCGCACCCTGCGCGAGTGCGAGAACCACGCGCTGACCTGCTCCTGGAACCTGCTGTACGGCTTCCCCGGCGAGAGCGCCGACGACTACACGCCCGTCATCGACCAGCTCCCGGCCCTGGTCCACCTCCAGCCGCCCAGCGGCGCCCACCGCATCCAACTGGAGCGGTTCAGCCCCCACTTCACCGATCCGCGACTCGGTTTCGGCAAGCGCCGCCCGGCCGAGATGTACCAGCACGTCTTCGACCTGCCCGAGGAGGAACTCGCCGACCTGGTCTACCTCTTCGACGCCGATGACGCGGGCATCACCGGCCCGGCCGAACGGCGGTTGCGGGCGGCCGTGGCCGCCTGGCGGGCCGGGCACGCCCACTCCCGGCTGCTGTTCGAGGAGGACGGTCCTGACCTGCTGGTGCACGACCGACGGCACGGCCGGCCGCCCGCCGGCCACCGCTTCACGGGCTGGCGAGCCGCGGCCCTGCGCCGCCTGGAGGACGGCCGGACCGTTCCCGCGCTGCACCGGCTGCTGGCCGCCGACGGCCACGAGGTGCCGTCCGGCGCGCTGGCGGACTGGGTCGACGAGGTCCTGCGGCTCGGCCTGCTGTTCCGGGACGGCGCCACCTACGTGGCCCTGCCGACCTGGGGCGAACCGGTACGGCTGCCCGAGGGGGCCGGATGAGCGGGCTGCCCGGCACCGTGCCGCACCGGCTCACCGGGCGCCGGGTGGAGACGGCCGGGCCCCTGGACCTGAGCGGGAGCGGGCGCGGGACGGCGGAGGCTGTGCGGTTCCTGCGCGAGTGCCAGAGCCTCGGCCTGCGCGTGGACTGGCGGGCGACGGGCACCCCGGCGTACGACCCCGCCCTCCTGTACCACCTCCCACCACCCACCTCGCCCCCCGCGCCCGCGGGCGGGCCGGCGGACTGGCGGCCGGCCTACGGTCACGGCGTCCTCTACCACCGGCGCGGCCCGGACTTCGTCACCGTCCTGGACCGCCGGGAGCGGGGCACGGCCGTGCGGCTCACCCTGGACCACCCCGCTCTCGTCGCCACGTTCCTCCGCCTCCTGGAGCCGACGCCCGTCGACGCCCTGGACGCCGCCGGACACGAGGCGCTCGGCCCCCTCGTCACCGAACGGCTGGTGCTGTCCGCCGGCGGGTGGGCGGTGAGCCTGCCGCCGCGGATCGGGCGGTGGCCGGTTCCGTGCACCGCGATCTGATTCCGCCCCGGGACCCCTCCTGACCGGTGTGACGAAGAAGGGGGAAGCGGATCCGGCCGGGCAGGGGGTGAACCCCGGCCTCGGTGGTCAGGATGGATGCATGGGATTCCACGTCGACTCCGAGGCCGGGCGGCTGCGCCGCGTCATCCTGCACCGGCCGGATCTTGAGCTCAAGAGGCTCACCCCCAGCAACAAGGACGCCCTGCTCTTCGACGACGTGCTCTGGGTGCGCCGGGCGCGCGCCGAGCACGACGGGTTCGCGGACGTCCTGCGCGACCGCGGGGTCGAGGTCCACCTCTTCGGGGACCTGCTCGCCGAGACCCTGGCGCTCCCCGAGGCCCGCGCGCTCGTCCTGGACCGCGTCTTCGACGAGAAGGAGTACGGCCCGCTCGCCACCGACCACCTGCGGGCCGCCTTCGACGGGATGGCCCCGCCCGAGCTGGCCGAGGCGCTGGTCGGCGGCATGACCAAGCGGGAGTTCCTGGACGCGCACGCGGAACCGACCTCGGTCCGCTTCCACGTCATGGATCTGGACGACTTCCTGCTGCCCCCGCTGCCGAACCACCTGTTCACCCGCGACACCTCCGCGTGGATCTACGACGGCGTCTCCATCAACGCCATGCGCCGGCCCGCCCGGCAGCGCGAGACCGTGCACTTCGAGGCGATCTACCGGCACCATCCGCTGTTCCACGGCGAAACGTTTCACGTCTGGTCCCGGGGACAGGCCGACTACCCCTCCACCATCGAGGGCGGCGACGTCCTGGTGCTCGGCGGCGGCGTCGTCCTGATCGGCATGAGCGAGCGCACCACCCCGCAGGCCGTCGAGATGCTCGCGCACAAGCTGTTCGCGGCCGGCTCGGCGCGCACGATCGTCGCCCTCGACCTGCCCAAGCGGCGTGCCTTCATGCACCTCGACACGGTGATGACCATGGTCGACGGCGACATCTTCACCCAGTACGCCGGCCTCGGCATGCTCCGCTCGTACACCATCGAACCGGGCGTCGGCGAACGGGAGCTGAAGGTCACCGACCATCCCCCGGAGCACATGCACCGCGCGATCGCCGCCGCGCTCGGCCTCGGCGAGATCCGGGTGCTGACCGCCACCCAGGACGTGCACGCCGCCGAACGCGAGCAGTGGGACGACGGCTGCAACGTCCTCGCCGTGGAACCCGGTGTCGTGGTCGCCTACGAGCGGAACGTGACCACCAACACCCATCTGCGCAAGTGCGGCATCGAGGTGATCGAGATCCCGGGCAGCGAGCTGGGACGGGGCCGGGGCGGCCCGCGGTGCATGAGCTGTCCCGTGGAGCGAGACGCCGTATAGAAATGTGGAGGATCGTATAGACTTTCAGGGTCATCCGTAGTCGTACGTCTGGAGCGCCCCCCATGGCGACAGTGCCGACGGCCCTCGCCGGCCGCCACTTCCTCAAGGAGCTGGACTTCACCGAGGAGGAGTTCCGCGGCCTGGTCGAGCTGGCCGCCGAGCTGAAGGCCGCCAAGAGGGCCGGGACCGAGACCCAGCACCTGCGGGGCAGGAACATCGCGCTGATCTTCGAGAAGACCTCGACGCGCACCCGCTGCGCGTTCGAGGTCGCCGCCGCCGACCAGGGCGCCCACACCACCTGCCTCGAACCCTCCGGCTCGCAGATCGGGCACAAGGAGTCGGTGCGGGACACCGCCCGGGTCCTCGGCCGGATGTACGACGGGATCGACTACCGCGGCGACAGCCAGGCCAAGGTCGAGGAGCTGGCCGCGCACGCCGGCGTGCCCGTCTACAACGGTCTCACCGACGACTGGCACCCCACCCAGATGCTCGCCGACGTGCTCACCATGACCGAGCACAGCGCCAAGCCGCTGCGGAAGATCGCCTTCGCCTACCTCGGCGACGCCCGCTTCAACATGGGCAACTCCTACCTGGTCACCGGTGCCCTGCTCGGCATGGATGTCCGGATCGTCGCCCCGAAGTCCTACTGGCCCGCCCAGGAGATCATCGACCGCGCCCATGACCTGGCCGCGTCCAGCGGTGCCCGCATCACCCTCACCGAGGAGATCGCCGACGGCGTCGCGGGCGCCGACTTCGTCGCCACCGACGTCTGGGTCTCCATGGGGGAGCCCAAGGAGGTGTGGAGCGAGCGGATCACGGCCCTCGCCCCCTACGCCGTCACCATGGACGTCCTGCGCGCCACCGGCAACCCCGACGTCAGGTTCCTGCACTGCCTGCCGGCCTTCCACGACCTCGGCACCGAGGTCGGCCGGGAGATCCACGAAAGACACGGCCTGACCGCCCTGGAGGTGACCGACGAGGTGTTCGAGTCCGCGCACTCGGTCGTCTTCGACGAGGCCGAGAACCGCCTGCACACGATCAAGGCGGTACTGGTAGCCACGCTCGCCTGACCCGTCTTATCCTGACCGGCGGCCCGGAGCCACCCATTCCGGGGCCGTCGCCGCGCCCGTACGACGGGCGCCCGCACCACCAGAAACGAGCACCACCCGCATGCCCGCTCCCCGCATCAAGTCCCCGCACCTGCTCGTCGCCGAATCCGGCGCCGACCGCGAGGGGCACGGCCTGAAGCGCACCATGGGCCTCTTCCAGCTCATCTGCTTCGGCGTCGGCGCCATCGTCGGCACCGGCATCTTCGTCGGCCTCTCCGACTCCGTCGCCCAGGCCGGCCCCGCCGTCGTCGTCTCCTTCATCCTCGCCGCGCTGACCTGCGTATTCACCGCCTTCTCCTTCGCGGAGCTGGGTGGCGCCATACCGGTCTCCGGCTCCTCGTACTCCTTCGCCTACGCCGACCTCGGCGAGTCCACCGCGTTCCTGGTCGGCTGGTGCCTGCTGCTGGAGTACGGCATCTCCATCTCGGCCGTCGCGGTCGGCTGGAGCCAGTACGTCAACGAACTGCTGCACAGCCTCACCGGCTGGCAGCTCCCGGCGGCCCTGTCGGCGGGGCCGGGCGACGGCGGGGCCGTGAACCTCCCCGCGGTGATCGTCATCGGCATGGCCTCCGTGCTGCTCGTGCGCGGGGTGCGCGAGAGCGCCCGGGCCACCGCCGCCATGGCCGCGGTCAAGCTCGCCATCCTGCTGGCCTTCTGCGCGATCGGCTACAGCGCCTTCAAGGACGGCAACCTCACCCCGTTCTCCCCGGCGGGTCTCGGCGGCATCGGCGCGGGCACCACCGCCGCGTTCTTCTCCTACATCGGCTTCGACGCGATCACCACCGCCGGCGAGGAGGCGAAGAACCCGCGCCGGGACGTGCCCGTCGCGATCCTCGTCTGCATGGGCCTGGTCACCCTGCTCTACTGCGCCGTCGCGGTCGCCGCGATCGGCGCTGTCGGCGGCGACCAGGTCGCCGGCCGGCCCGCGGCCCTCTCCTACGTCGTCAACGAGGTCACCGGCTCCGCCGTCGGCGGCGGTGTCATCGCCTTCGGCGCGGTCGTCGCCATCGCCTCCGTCGTCCTCGCCGTGATGTACGGCCAGACCCGCATCCTGATGTCGATGTCCCGGGACGGTCTCGTCCCGGCCGTCTTCGAGAAGGTGTCGCCGAGGACGTCCACGCCTGTCGCCGGCACGCTGATCGTCGCCGTCGTCTTCGCGGTCCCGGCGGCCTTCGCCTCCCTCGACGCCGTCATGAACCTGTGCACCATCGGCACGCTCGCCATCATGGCCGTCGTCAACATCTCCGTGATCGCGCTGCGCCGCCGCGAGCCGGGTCTCACCCGCAGCTTCCGCGTGCCGCTCTACCCCGTGGCACCGCTGCTCGGCGTCGGCTTCTGCCTGTACCTGATGTACGAGACCGGCTGGCGGACCTGGATCCAGTTCGCCGTGTTCCTCGCGGCCGGCCTGCTGGTCTACGGCGCCTACGGCCGCCGGCACTCCACGCTGGCCACCGCCGCGCCGGACACGGTCACGCCGGACGCCGCTGAGCGGGAACCACAGGCAGTCTGAACCACACCGCCTTGCCCGACGGGGTGGGGCGGTGCCCGCACGAGGAACTCAGGGCGCGGATCAGCAGCAGTCCGCGCCCGCCCTCCTCCCAGACGTCGGGCTCCTCGATCACCGGCCGGGTCAGATGGCCGGGCGGAGCCGGGTCCGGATCGTGCACCTCGACCTGGCAGCCGGTCGGCGCCAGCTCCACCACCAGCTCTATCGGGCCGCGCCCGGCGGTGTGCTCCACCGCGTTGGCCACCAGTTCGGCCGTGAGCAGCTCCGCCGTGTCGCAGTCGGTGACGTGCTCCACCTCGGCGAGCGCCGTGCGCACCAGGGCGCGGGCCACCGGCACCGCCGCCGTGGTGTGCGGCAGCGCGATGCGCCAGGAGGCCGGTCGGGCGGAGCGTTCGTGCAAGGCGAGTCCGTTCGTGGAGCAGGCTGTCCTGCTTTCGACTGTAGGAAATGGTACGGGCCCGGCCCCGCGGGCCGTCGCCGGGCATCGCCCCGGGGCCCCGGCCGCGACGACACCGGCCTGTCGCGCACCCGTGACGACAGTCACAAACAGGTGATAACTTCGTCAGGAAGAGCAACGTACGGCACCGCCCCCCTAGGAGGCCGCACGTCATGAGTCCCTTCACCGGCTCCGCCGCCCGCACCGCCGACTGGGAACACCTGCGCGTCCGGCTCGACGACGGGGTCGCCACCGTCACCCTCGCCCGGCCCGAGAAGCTCAACGCCCTCACCTTCGGCGGCTACGCCGACCTGCGCGACCTGCTCGCCGAGCTGTCCCGGGAGCGCACGGTGCGCGCCCTCGTCCTGGCCGGCGAGGGACGCGGCTTCTGCTCCGGCGGCGACGTGGACGAGATCATCGGCGCCACACTGTCCCTGGACACGGCCCAGTTGCTCGACTTCAACCGGATGACCGGCCAGGTGGTGCGGGCCATCCGCGAATGCCCGTTCCCTGTGGTCGCGGCGGTCCACGGCGTCGCCGCCGGCGCCGGCGCCGTCCTCGCCCTCGCGGCCGACTTCCGGATCGCGGACCGCTCGGCCCGCTTCGCCTTCCTCTTCACCCGGGTCGGCCTCTCCGGCGGGGACATGGGCGCGGCCTATCTGCTGCCCCGGGTCGTCGGCCTGGGCCACGCCACCCGCCTCCTCATGCTCGGTGACCCGGTACGGGCTCCCGAGGCCGAGCGCATCGGCCTGATCAGCGAACTGACCCAGGAGGGCCGCACGGACGAGGCCGCCCAGGCCCTCGCCCGCCGACTGGCCGACGGCCCGGCCCTGGCACACGCCCAGACGAAGGCCCTGCTGACGGCCGAGCTGGACATGCCGCTGGCCGCGTCGGTGGAACTGGACGCCTCCACCCAGGCCCTCCTCATGAACGGCGCGGACTACGCCGAGTTCCACGCCGCGTTCACGGAGAAGCGCCCGCCGAAGTGGCAGGGGAGGTGAACTTCTGATGCCGACCCCGGACGCGCCGGCCCGAGGGGCGCGGGAGAGCGCGCGAGCGGCCACGGACGGCCCGCGGCCGGCGGCGACGGGCGAGCGCCCCGCGCGCATAGCGGTCGTCGGCGGCGGCCCCGGCGGCCTCTACGCCGCGGCCCTGCTCAAACGCCGCGACCCGGCACGGCAGGTCACCGTCTGGGAACGCAACGCCCCCGACGACACCTTCGGCTTCGGCGTCGTCCTGTCGGACGAGACCCTGGGCGGCATGGAGCACGCGGACCCCGTCGTCCACGAGGCCCTCAGCCGGGACTTCACCCGCTGGGACGACATCGACGTCGTGCACCGGGGCGTACGGCACCGCTCGGGCGGGCACGGATTCGCGGCACTGGGACGGCGCCGGCTCCTGGAGATCCTGCACGCCCGCTGCCACTCCCTCGGCGTGCGGATCGACTTCCGTACCGAGGCCCCGCACCCGGACGTCCTGTCCGCCGGACACGACCTCGTCATCGCGGCCGACGGAGTCCACAGCACCGTTCGCGCGGCCTACGCCCATGTGTTCCGCCCACATGTGGCCGAACACCACTGCCGCTACCTGTGGCTGGCCGCCGACCTCCCCTTCGACGCCTTCCGCTTCGAGGTCGCCGAGACCGAGCACGGCGTGATGCAACTGCACGGCTACCCGTACGCGGCGGACGCCTCCACCGTCATCGTCGAGATGCGCGAAGAGGTCTGGCGGGCGGCGGGATTCGACGACATCACCCCCCGGGAATCCGTCGAACGCTGTGCCAAGATCTTCACCGACGCGCTCGGCGGCCGGCCCCTGCGCTCCCACAGGCCGGCCTGGACCACCTTCCGCACGGTGGTCAACGAGCACTGGTCGCACCGCAACGTCGTCCTCCTCGGCGACGCCGCCCACACCGCCCACTTCTCCATCGGCTCCGGCACCAAACTCGCCGTGGAGGACGCCGTGGCCCTCGTGGCCTGCCTGGAGGAACACCCGGACGTCCCCAGGGCCCTGGCGGCCTACGAGGAGGAGCGCAAGCCCGTCGTCGCCTCCACCCAGCGGGCCGCCCGGGCCAGCCTGGAGTGGTTCGAGAACCTGCGGCTGTACCTGCACCAGCCGCCCCGCCAGTTCGCCTTCAACCTCCTCACCCGCAGCCGCCGCGTCACCCACGACAACCTCCGCCTGCGCGACGACCGCTTCACCGAGACCGTCGAGCGCGAGTTCGGCTGCCCGCCCGGCACGCCCCCGATGTTCACCCCGTTCCGGCTGCGCGGCCTGACCCTGCGCAACCGGGTCGTCGTGTCACCGATGGACCTGTACTCCGCCACCGACGGCCTCCCCGGCGACCTCCACCTCGTCCACCTGGGCGCCCGCGCCCTCGGCGGGGCCGGCCTGGTGATGACCGAGATGGCGTGCGTCAGCGAACAGGGCCGCATCACTCCCGGCTGCGCCGGCCTCTACACCGGGCGGCAGGGCGAGGCCTGGCGGCGCGTCACGGAATTCGTGCACACCCGGGCACCGGGCACCGCGATCGGCGTGCAACTCGGGCACTCCGGCCGCAAGGGGTCCACGAAGCGGATGTGGGAGGGCATGGACGAGCCGCTGCCCGACGGCAACTGGCCGCTCCTGGCCGCCTCGCCGCTGCCGTACCGGCCCGGCAGCCAGGTACCGCGCCAGCTCTCGCGCGCCCAGCTCACCGACGTGCGCGAGCAGTTCGCCGCCGCCGCCTGGCGGGCCGCCCGGGCCGGCTTCGACCTGCTCGAACTGCACTGCGCCCACGGCTATCTGCTCTCCGGCTTCCTCTCCCCGCTCACCAACCGGCGCACCGACGCCTACGGCGGCACGCTGGAGCGACGGCTGCGGTTCCCGCTGGAGGTCTTCGACGCCGTACGCGCGGTGTGGCCGGCGGAACGGCCCATGACGGTCCGGATCTCGGCCACCGACTGGGCGGAGGGCGGGACGACGGCCGAGGACGCCGTCGAGATCGCCCGGGCCTTCGCCGCGCACGGCGCCGACGCCCTCGACGTCTCCACCGGGCAGGTGGTGGCCGAGGAACGGCCGGAGTTCGGGCGGTCGTACCAGACGCCGTTCGCCGACCGCATCCGGCACGAGGTGCGCGTCCCGGTGATCGCGGTCGGCGCGATCTCCTCCTGGGACGACGTCAACTCCCTGATCCTCGCCGGGCGGGCGGACCTGTGCGCACTGGCCCGCCCTCATCTGTACGACCCGCACTGGACCCTGCACGCGGCGGCCGAGCAGGGGTACGAGGGCCCCGGCGCCGGCTGGCCCGCCCCCTACCGCGCGGGCAGCCGGCCCCCGCGCACGGGCCGCACCGACATCCCCGGGCCCCGCCTGCCGCTCGGCGGCTGAGACCCGCCGCCCCGGCGCCCGAGGACGCCGGGGTCACAGCCCCGCGAACTCCGCGCCCGCGTCCCGCAGCCTCTCGTGCAGGCCCCGGAAGACCTCCGCCGAGCGGACACCCGGCCAGTCGGCGGGCAGCAGCCGGGCGGGCAGGCCCGGGTCGGTGTAGGGGAGGTGGCGCCAGGAGTCCAGGACGAGGAGGTAGTCCCGGTAGGCCTCCTCGGGCGGGGTGCCGGTGCGCCGCCGCCAGGCGTGCAGCACCGGCGCGTGCGTGTCCAGGAACCGTTCGTGCTCCTTGGCGATCGCGGCCAGGTCCCACCAGCGGGCCACCGCCTCACCGGTCGGCGCGAAGCCCAGGTGGTCGCCGCGGAAGAAGTCCACGTACGGATCCAGACGCAGTCGGCGCAGGGTGTGCTCCGTCTCCTCGTACAGCCGCGCCGGGGCGATCCACACCCCCGGGGCCGCCGCGCCGAACCCCAGCCGGGCCAGCCGGGAGCGCAGCACGTGCCGCTTCTGCCGCTCCGACTCGGGCACCGAGAACACCGCGAGCACCCAGCCCTCGTCCTCGAAGGGCGCGGAGGCGTAGATGCGCCGGTCGCCGTCGTCCAGCAACTGGATCGCCTCGACGGACAGTTCGTACCCGGCGGCGCCGGACGCGGTGCGGGCCGGCAGCAGCAGGCCGCGCCGTTTGAGCCGGGACACCGAGGACCGTACGGAGGGCGCGTCCACCCCTACCGCGGCCAGCAGCCGGATCAGCTCCGCGACGGGTACCGGGCCGGGCACGAAGCGGCCGTACGCGCCGTAGAGCGTGACGATGAGGGACCGGGGGGCGTGTTGCTCAGGCACGTTGATCATTTTAGGTCGTCGGCATCGCCGCTGGTCACGTGGGTGCGCAGCCGGAACCGCTGCACCTTGCCGGTGGCCGTGCGGGGCAGCGCGTCGAGGAAGACGAACTCGCGCGGGCATTTGTAGGGCGCCAGTTCGCCGCGGAGGAAGGCGCGCAGTGCCTCCGGGTCGCGCCTGGCCCCCTCGCGCAGCACGGTGTAGGCCACCGCGATCTGACCGCGGGCCTCGTCGGGGCGGCCGACGACCGCCGTCTCGGCCACGTCCGGATGGCGCAGCAGCGCGTCCTCCACCTCCGGGCCCGCGATGTTGTACCCGGCGGAGATGATCATGTCGTCGGCGCGGGCCACATGGCGGAAGTACCCGTCGGCCTCACGGACGCACGTGTCTCCGGTGATGTTCCAGCCGTCCCGTACGTACTCCCGCTGCCGCGGGTCGGCGAGATAACGGCAGCCGACCGGGCCGCGCACCGCGAGCAGACCGGGCTCGCCGTCGGGCACGGGCCTGCCGTGGGCGTCCTGGACGCGCGCCCGCCAGCCCGGGACCGGGACGCCCAGGGTGCCGGGTCTGGTCCGCTCGTCGGCGGCGGAGAGGAAGATGTGCAGCAACTCGGTGGCGCCGATGCCGTTGATCAGACGCAGGCCCGTGCGTTCGTGCCAGGCCCGCCAGGTGGCCGCGGGCAGGTTCTCACCGGCCGACACGCAGCGCCGCAGGGACGACAGGTCGTACCGGTGCAGGTCGTCCAGCATGGCGCGGTAGGCGGTCGGCGCGGTGAACAGGACCGAGACCCGGTGTCCGGCGATCGCGGGGAGCAGCTTCCGGGGGCCCGCCTGTTCCAGCAGGAGCGCGCTGGCACCGGCCCGCAGGGGGAAGACCACCAGCCCGCCGAGGCCGAACGTGAAGCCGAGCGGGGGGCTGCCGGCGAAGACGTCGTCCTCATGGGGGCGCAACACATGCTTCGAGAAGGTGTCGGCTGTTGCCAGCACATCCCGGTGGAAGTGCATGCACCCCTTCGGGCGCCCCGTCGTACCGGAGGTGAACGCGATCAGCGCGACGTCGTCGGCGGCGGTGTCCACCGCCGGGTACGACGCGGCGGGCGCCGGGCGGCGCAGGAGGTCGTCGGGGGCCTGTCCGCCGTACGTGGTGATGCGCAGCCCGGGTATCCGGGCCCGCGCCAGGTCGTCCACCGCCCGTATGTCGCACAGCGCGTGTCCCACCCGGGCGATCCCGCACAGGGTCGACAGCTCGTGCGGGCGCTGCTGGGCCAGCACGGTGACCGCGACCGCGCCCGCCTTCAGCACGGCCAGCCAGCAGGCGGCGAGCCAGGGGGTGGTCGGGCCGCGCAGCAGGACCCGGTTGCCCGGGACCACGCCCAGGCCGGTGGTGAGGACGTGCGCGATGCGGTCGACGCGCGCCCGCAGCTCGCCGTACGTCCAGGTGGCACCGGACGGCGTGCGGAACACCGGGCGGTCCGGATCGGCGTGGTCCAGCAGTTGGGCGGCACAGTTCAGCCGGCCGGGGTAGCGCAGCTCCGGCAGGTCGAACCGCAGCTCGGGCCAGGTGTGCGGCGGCGGGAGATGGTCGCGCGTGAACGTGTCGACGTGGGCCGAGCGATGCATGGCGGTCCGCCCCCTTGCCGTGACAGACGTCCGGACGGGCTTCCTGGTGGGCTCGCATCTGGAGCGTATCGTGTCGGTGACGGCAGTCAACGGTGCGCGATAACGTCATGGGGCGGGGCGCGGGAAACGGCCTCCGCGGTGACGGCACGTCAGTGGCGGCGCGCACCCGGACGACGGGGCGGGCCGTGCGGCCGCCCGCCGGTCACGGTGTGGTGGCGGTGCGGGAAGGGCCCGTGGTCCTTCCCCGGAGGGAGGGCCGGCAGTGTCCGCATTCTCGCTCGGGCCGGAGCAGACCGCCTGGTGCGCCGAGCTGCGCGCCCTGGCCGCCGGCCGGCTGCGCCAGCTCGCCGACCGGGGCGAACCCGGCCGCGTCAACCGGCCGCTCCTCGCCGAACTGGGCCGGCTCGGCCTGCTCGCCCGGCTGTTCGGCTCCGGCGCGCTCGACCTGTGCCTGATGCGCGAGTCCCTCGCCCAGGCCTGCACCGAGGCCGAGACCGCCCTGGCCCTGCAGGGCCTGGGCGCCCACCCGGTGCACGCGCACGGCACCCCGGCCCAGCGCGGGCGCTGGCTGCCCCGGGTCGCCGACGGCAGCGCCGTCGCCGCCTTCGCGCTGAGCGAGCCCGGGGCCGGTTCGGACGCGGCGGCGCTGGCCCTCGCGGCCGAGCCCGACGGCGGCGGCTGGCGGCTCACCGGCGCCAAGTGCTGGATCTCCAACGCCCCCGAGGCCGACCTCTACACCGTGTTCGCCCGCACCACCCCGGGCGCCGGCGCCCGGGGCGTCACCGCATTCCTGGTCCCCGCCGGCCGGCCGGGACTCACCGGCGGCCCCCTGGAGATGATCTCCCCGCATCCCGTCGGCACCCTCGACTTCGACGCCGTACCCGTCACCGCCGACGACGTGCTCGGCGAGCCCGACCGCGGCTTCGCCGTCGCCATGGGCACCCTCAACCTCTTCCGCCCCAGCGTCGGCGCCTTCGCGGTCGGCATGGCCCAGGCCGCGCTGGACGCCACCCTCGCCCACACCAGCCGCCGCGAGGCGTTCCAGGGCCGGCTGATGGACCTCCAGGCCGTGTCCCACCAGGTCGCCGAGATGGCCCTGCGCACGGAGGCGGCCCGGCTGATGGTGTACGCGGCGGCCACGGCGTACGACGCGGGGGCCGCCGACGTCCCGCGGCGCGCCGCGATGGCCAAGCTGCTCGCCACCGAGACCGCGCAGTACGTCGTCGACACCGCGGTCCAACTGCACGGCGCCCGCGCCCTGTGCCGCGGCCACCTCCTCGAACACCTCTACCGCGAGGTACGCGCGCCCCGCATCTACGAGGGCGCCAGCGAGGTGCAGCGGGGCATCATCGCCAAGGAGCTGTACGCCACGGCACACAAGGAGGCCCGGTGACGACCGAGCGCGTCAACCCGCCCGCACTGTCCCCGCCCACGGGGTTCTCGCACGCCGTCGTCGCGACCGGTTCCCGCGTGGTGTTCCTCGCGGGCCAGACCGCCCTGGACGCCGACGGCAAGGTCACCGGCGACACCCTCCCCGAACAGTTCGGGACGGCGCTCGGCAACCTCCTCGCCGCCCTGCGCGCGGCCGGCGGCACCCCCGCGGACCTGGCCCGGGTCACGGTCTACGCCACGGACGTCGCCGCGTACCGCGCGCACGCCCGGCAACTGGGCGCCGTCTGGCAGCGCCTGGCGGGCCGTGACTATCCCGCGATGGCCGTCGTGGAGGTCGTACGGCTGTGGGACGAGCGGGCGCTGGTCGAGCTGGACGGGTTCGCCGTACTGCCGTAGGCCGACCGGCCACCACCGGCCGTACCACCGTACGGCCGGTCCGCACCGGCCGTACCACCGTCCGACCGGCCCGGACGGTTCCATGACGCGCCACCGATGGGGTGACGGTCACGCCCGCCCGGCCGGACGCCCGGTACCAGTGGAACCCCTCGAGTCCACCCGAAACGGGAGGTATCCCATGCCCCTGCGCCCCGCCCTCGTCACGGCCCTCTGCGCCGCCGCCCTGCTGTGCGCCGCCGCCCCGGCCGGCGCCGTCCCCTCCAGGGCCGTCGCCGACCCCACCGAGACCATCACCGTCGACACCGTCGCCCGGCTGGCGTCCGACGGCTCGGTGACGCTCTCGGGGACCTACCGCTGCGTCGGCGGCACCGGCCCGGTCCTCGTCAGCTCCTCGGTCAGCCAGGGCGACCCCCGGAGCCGGTACGACATCGGTGGCGACCTGGCCCGGTGCGACGGTGCCGAACACCGCTGGGAGAACTCCGGGCAGGTCTCGTCCGAGGTGCTGCGGGCCGGGGCGGCGCACATCGAGGCCACCCTCACGGAGCTGCGCCCCTCGGGCCTCCTGCTGCTGCCGGCCTTCCACGCGGTGACCGGCCAGGACGTCACGCTCGTCCAGGAGTGACACCGGGCACCCCCGCCCGCCCGCCGTCCGGTCCCTCGGCCTCAGGGGGCCGGACGGACCTCCCCGCCCCGCGATCCGCGGCCACCGACCGGACCGCCCCCGGTCCGGTTCAGGCGTGGCCGAGTCCGTCCCGGTCCGCGGGGACCGTCCTGCGCCGGACCACCGGGGCGCCCGGCCGGTGCAGGGCGGCGACGAACTTGTAGCGGGAGCCCCGGTACACCGAGCGCACCCACTCCACGGGGGAGCCCTCCGCGTCCCGTGAGTGCCGGGACAGCAGGAGCATCGGCAGCCCCACGTCGGTGCCGAGCAACTGCGCCTCGCGCGGTGTCGACAGCGAGGTCTCGATGGTCTCGTCGGCCTCGGCGAGATGGACGCCGTACACCTCGGCGAGTGCCGTGTACAGCGACGGGCAGCCGGCCAGGGAACGGCGCAGGCCGGGGAAGCGCCGTACGGACAGGTGGGTCGTCTCGATCGCCATCGGGTCGCCGCTGGCCAGCCGCAGCCGCTCGATGCGCAGCACCCGTTCGCCGATCCCGATGCCGAGCAGGCCCGCCAGCTTCTCGTCCGCGGGCACCTCCCCGACGTCCAGCGTCTGCGAGGCGGGCGTGAGGCCCTGCGCCCGCATGTCCTCGGTGTGCGAGGTGAGCTGGAGCGTGCGGTACAGCTTGGGCTGCGCGACGAAGGTGCCCTTGCCCTGGATCCGGTCGAGCCGGCCCTCGCCGACGAGTTCCTGGAGCGCCTGGCGGACGGTGGTCCGCGAGGTGTCGAACCGGACGGCGAGCAGCCGTTCCGCGGGCATGGCCGAACCGGGCTGGAGCGCCTCGGCCATGCTGAGGAGCTGTTGCTTGATCCGGTAGTACTTCGGCACGCGCGCGGTGCGGCCGGGTGCGCCTCTGTGCGGCTGGGCGCTGCTGACGTCGGTGGTCATGCCTGCCTTCCCGGCTGTGTCGATGGGCTCCCGTTATAGCGACCAACTGCCTTATGGTCTAGTCCAACTGGCCCGTCCGGGCGAACGCGGCCGAATGCGGATGGACGCACTCCGGTGTCTTTCTCGTAACGGCCCGGACCGGCTTTCCGAACCACCCTTGACACTCCAAAAGGTCTAGGCCAAGCTCCCGGTACTGGTCTACACCATTCGTGGCCAGGTCCCGAGCCCTACGTGCAACAGCGTCGTACGCAGGTCACCGCCGAGGGCGTGGGGGGATTAGTGGCATCCCTGAGGAGGGTGGCGTGAAGCGCAAGCTTGCGGCCGCGATCGTGATCGCGGGCATGATGGTCTCCGTGTCGGCGTGCGGCGGAGACGACGGCGACGACAGCGGCAAGAACGCGGGGCCGGACAGTTTCAAGGGGCAGACCCTGACGGTCTGGGCGATGGACGGCTCGACGCCGGACCAGTGGTCCAAGGACGTCACGGCCGCCTTCGAGAAGAAGACCGGCGCCAAGCTGAAGTTCGAGACGCAGAAGTGGGACGGGATCCAGCAGAAGATCACCACCGCCCTCTCCGAGTCCACCCCGCCGGACGTGCTGGAGGTCGGCAACACCCAGACCCCGGCCTACGCGGCCACCGGCGGCCTGGCCGACCTGAGCGACCTCAAGCAGGAGATCGGCGCCGACTGGACGCCGTCGGTCTCCCGGTCCTCGGTCTACGAGGGCAAGCAGTACGCCGCCCCCTGGTACTTCGCCAACCGCGTGGTCATCTACAACAAGAAGATCTGGGCGAAGGCCGGCATCAAGGACACCCCCAAGACCCGGGACGAGTTCTTCCGGGACCTGGAGACCATCGGCAAGAAGACCGACGCCGAGCCGCTCTACCTGCCCGGCCAGAACTGGTACTTCTTCGACGGCCTGACCATCGGCCAGGGTGCCGACCTGGTGAAGAAGGACGGCGGCAAGTACGTCTCCAACCTCGGTGACCCGAAGGTCGCCAAGGCCATGGAGATCTACAAGAAGTACGCCTCCTACTCCAAGGCCCCCAAGGACAAGGACGAGGCCACCCCGCAGCAGGCCGAGGTCTTCGCCAAGGGCAGGACCGGCGCCTTCATCGGCATGGGCTGGGAGGCCGGCACCGCCGTCACCGCCAACAAGGCGATCGAGAAGGACCTCGGTTACTTCACCATCCCCGGCGAGAGCGCGGACAAGCCCGAGGGCGTCTTCCTCGGCGGCTCCAACCTCGCCGTCGCACAGGGCAGCAAGAAGCAGGCCCTGGCCAAGGAGTTCCTGAAGATCGCCCTGTCGGACCAGTACGAGGGCGAGCTGGCCAAGCTCAACGGCGTCATCCCGAACAAGCAGGCCCTGGAGAGCAACCTCAAGGGCAACGCCGTCGCCGAGGCCGCCGCTCCCGGCGCCGCCGCCGGTGGCACCACCCCGCTGATCCCCGAGTGGGGCGCGGTGGAGAACAGCCCCAACCCGATCAAGTCCTACATGACCGCCGTGCTCAACGGTAAGTCTCCGGCGGACGCCGCCAAGCAGGTCGAGGGCGAGATCAACAAGCGCCTGGCCCAGCAGAACTAGACCCGCGCCGGGGGCGCCACGAGGCGGCGCCCCCGGCTCACCTGTGCCGTGCGCACGGCCCGGTTGCCGTGCGCACGGCCGAGGAAGTCGTTCGTACGGCCACGGAAGAGATGACAACTCATGTCAGTGCAGACCGAAGGCACGGACACGGCCGGGGAGCCCGCTGTCCGCAAGGCCGGGGTACCGGCCCCGCCGCCAGGTGAGGACCGCACCTCGGCCGGGACCCCGTCCCGGCGCGCCGCCGCCGCCCCCTACCTGCTCCTGCTGCCCGCGCTGCTGGCCACCCTGGTGCTGCTCGGCTGGCCGCTGGTCAAGAACGGCATGCTGTCGTTCCAGAACCTCAACCCGCGGCAGCTCATCCAGCACCTCACCGAGTGGAACGGCGTCGACAACTACCGGGAGGTGCTGACCGGCGGGGAGTTCTGGCACGTCGTCGAGCGTTCCGTCGTCTTCACCGCCGTCAACGTCGTCCTGATCATGGTGTTCGGCACCCTGATCGGGCTGCTGCTCGCCCGGCTCGGCAGCAAGATGCGGCTGCTGCTCATGGTGGGCCTCGTCCTCGCCTGGGCCATGCCGATCATCGCGGCGACCACCGTCTACCAGTGGCTGTTCGCCCAGCGCTTCGGCGTCGTCAACTGGGTGCTGGACAAGCTCGGCTGGCACTCCATGGCCGACCACAACTGGCTGGAGACCCAGTTCTCCACCTTCGCCGTGGTCACTCTGCTCATCGTCTGGCAGTCGATCCCCTTCGTGGCGATCAACCTCTACGCCGCCACCACCACGATCCCCAGGGAGCTGTACGAGGCCGCCTCCCTGGACGGCGCCGGCTCCTGGCAGAACTTCACCTCCGTGACCCTGCCCTTCCTGCGGCCGTTCCTGTACGCCACGACGTTCCTCGAAGTCATCTGGGTCTTCAAGTCGTTCGCGCAGATCTTCGCCATGAACGAGGGCGGCCCCGACCACCTCACCGAGACCCTGCCGATCTACGCCTACGTCCAGGGCGTCGGCAACCAGCACTTCGGACTCGGCGCGGCGATCTCCTTCCTGACCGTCCTGGTGCTGCTCGCCATCACCTCGTACTACCTGCGCATGGTGCTCAAGCAAGAGGAGGACGAGCTGTGAAGCGCTCGCTCATCGGCCGCATCTGGCCCAACGCGACCGCCGTCGTCCTCTTCGCCGGCTTCGTGTTCCCCGTGTACTGGATGTTCGCGACGGCCTTCAAGCCGACCGGCGACATCATCGCCGACGACCCGGTGTGGTTCCCGACGCACGCCACGCTCTCCCACTTCGAGAAGGCCGTCGACGCGGACCACTTCTGGACCCTGGTCCTCAACTCCGTCACCGTCACGGTCCTGTCGGTGCTCTTCTCGCTCGTCATCGCCCTGTTCGCGGCGTTCGCCCTCACCCGGATGCGGTTCCGGGGCCGGCGCGGTCTCATCGTGACGTTCATGCTGGCGCAGATGGCCCCCTGGGAGGTCATGATCATCGCCATCTACATGCTCGTCCGCGACAACGACATGCTCGACAGCCTGGTCCCGCTCACCGTCTTCTACACCATGATGGTGCTTCCGCTGACCATCCTGACGCTCCGCGGCTACGTCGCCGCCGTGCCCAAGGAGCTGGAGGAGTCCGCGATGGTCGACGGCTGCACCCGTTTCCAGGCCTTCGTCAAGGTGATCTTCCCGCTGCTCGCGCCCGGCCTGATGGCGACCTCGCTGTTCGGGTTCGTCACCGCCTGGAACGAGTTCCCGCTCGTCCTGATCCTCAACAAGGACGTCGAGAAGCAGACCCTCCCGCTGTGGCTGTCGCAGTTCCAGACCGCCTTCGGCGACGACTGGGGGGCCACGATGGCCGCCTCGTCCCTGTTCGCGCTGCCCATCCTGATCCTCTTCATCTTCCTGCAACGCAAGGCAGTCAGCGGTCTCACCGACGGCGCCGTGAAGGGATGACGCCCCCGATGACCACCATCCCCACCACCGCGTCCGACAGCGGCTCCGCCGCGGGCGACACCCTCGGCAGGGACGCGCTCGCCGTGCTCCAGCCGGGATTCGACGGCACCACCGCCCCCGACTGGGTGCGCCGCCGTCTCGGCGAGGGCCTCGCCTCCGTCGCCCTGTTCGGCCGCAACGTCGTCAGCGAGGAGCAGGTCACCGCCCTCACCGCCCAGTTGCGCGCCGAACGTGACGACCTCCTGGTCGCCATCGACGAGGAGAGCGGCGACGTCACCCGCCTCGACGTGCGCACCGGCTCCTCCTTCCCCGGCAACCACGCCCTCGGCGCCGTCGACGACCCCGGCCTCACCCGGGCCGTCTCCCGCGAACTGGGCCGGCGCCTGGCCGCCTGCGGCGTCAACTTCGACTGGGCGCCCTCCGCCGACGTCAACGCCAACCCCGACAACCCCGTCATCGGCGTCCGCTCCTTCGGCGCGAGCCCCGACCTCGTGGCCCGGCACACCGCCGCCTGGGTCGAGGGCCTGCAGTCCACCGGCGTCGCCGCCTGCACCAAGCACTTCCCCGGCCACGGCGACACCAACGTCGACTCCCACCACGCCGTACCCCGCATCGACGTCGACGCCGACACCCTCTACGCACGCGAACTGCCGCCCTTCCGCGCCGCGATCGCCGCCGGCACCCGGGCCGTCATGAGCGCCCACATCCTCGTCCCGGCCCTCGACCGGGACCGGCCCGGCACCCTGTCCCGGCGCATCCTCACCGAGCTGCTGCGCGGCGAACTCGGCTACCAGGGCCTCATCGTCACCGACGGCATGGAGATGCGCGCGATCTCCGGCACCTACGGCCTGGAGCACGGCGTGGTCCTCGCGATCGCGGCCGGCGCCGACGCCATCTGCGTGGGCGGCGGCCTGTGCGACGAGGGCACCGTGCTCAACCTCCGGGACGCGCTCGTGGCCGCCGTACGCTCCGGTGCACTGCCCGAGGAGCGGCTGGCCGACGCGGCCGCCCGGGTGCGGACGCTGGCCGCCTGGACCGCCGCGGCACGCGGTGACGCGGACCGGACCCCGGCCGACCCGGAGATCGGCCTGGTCGCGGCCCGCCGCGCGCTGAACGTGACCCGCGCCGGCGCCGCCGCACCCGTCACCGCACCCGTCTACACCGCCCGGTTCAACCCCGCCCCGAACATCGCCGTCGGCGACCAGACGCCCTGGGGCGTCGCCGCCGAACTCCAGCGGCTGCTGCCCGGCAGCACCTCCGGCTCCTTCACCGGCGACGGCGCCGGTGCCGCCGTGCTCGCCGCGGCCGGCGGACGCCGGATCGTCGCCGTCGTCCGAGACGCGCACCGGCACGACTGGATGCGCTCCGCGCTCGACACCCTGCTCGCCGCCCGCCCCGACACCGTGGTGGTCGAGATGGGCCTGCCGCAGGCCCCGCCCCGCGGCGCCCTGCACATCGCCACCTACGGCGCCGCCCGCGTCTGCGGCGTGGCGGCGGCCGAGGCCGTCGTCGCCGGCTGACCCACGGCCGCACCGGGCCGCCCGCCCCCACGGCGGGCGGCCCCCTCCTTCCCCTCTTCCGCGCAACCCGGTAGCCCTCCCGCGCCCCGGCGCTTGCCACCGGCACATGTCTCACGCCCGACCCGAAGGTGTTCCCGTTCCACCCCGGAGTGATCGCATGCAGACACCCGCCCCCTACCTGCACCGAGCGGCGACCGGCCGCCCCTACTTCAGCGCCGACGGCGAGACCTACCTCGCCCCCACCCCCCTGCGCGACCTCGAGAAGACGCAGCCCCTGCGCGTGCTGTCCGAGGAGGACCTCGCCTTCTGGCAGACGTACGGCCACGTCGTCGTCCGCGAGGCCATCACCCCCGGCGAGGCCAAGGCACTGCTCGACTTCGCCTGGGAGTTCCAGGGCCTCGACCCCGGCCGCCCCGACACCTGGTACACCGAACCGGAGTTCCGCTCCGAACTGGACCGGCACCTCTACATCTACGGCTTCGTCGAGGCGTACCACCACCAGCTCCTGTGGAACAGCCGGCAGAACCACCGCGTCCACGACGCCTTCACGGACGTCTGGGACAGCGAGGAACTATGGGTCACCCTGGACCGGCTCAACCTCAACCCGCCCAACCGGCACACCCGTTCACGCTCCCTGATCGAACCCACCGACGAGGGCTTCGACATCGAACTGCACTGGGACGTCGACACCACCCTCGCCGTGCTGCCGCAACGGGTCCAGGGCATCATCGCGCTCACCGACACCCGGCCCGAACTCGGCGGCTTCCAGTGCGCGCCCGAACTCTTCCGCCGCTTCGAGGAATGGCGCGTCGCCCGGCCGGCCGGCCGCGACCCGGTCCGGCCCGCGATCGACCGCGCCGAGTTCCCCGTCGTCCGCCCCGGCCTCCAGGCCGGCGACCTGCTCATCTTCAACGGACTGCTCGCCCACGGCGTCGCGCCCAATGTCTCTGACAACGCTGTCCGAGCCGTCCAGTACGTGTCGATGATGCCCGCGCTGGAGGAGCACACCACCCTGCGCGACTCCCGCGTGGAGTCCTGGCGCACCCTCGCCACCCCCGACTGGAACGCCACCCTGCTCGGCGACGCCCGCACCCCCGAAGCCCTGCGCTACGGCCCCGCCGAACTGAACGGCCTCGGGCGCAAGCTGCTCGGTCTGGACTCCTGGGCCCCCGCGGAAGGGGACCGGTGAACCGCGTCTGCCTCACCCTGCCCACCAACCGGGCCTGCTCGCCCACCATCACCGCCGTGCACGCCGAAGCCGTGCACGCCGCACGCCACTTCGGCGCCGACGTCCAGTTGCTCGTCCTGGACTCCGCCGACGAGCGGACCCGGGCCGGACACACCCGCACGGTCGCCGCCCTGCCCCCGGAGCCCGGCGTGAGCGTCCACCACCTCGACGAGGAACGGCAACGCGCCTGGCTGCGCCGGACGATCGAGCGGGCCGGCCTGCCCGAACGGGACCGTCTGCTCCGCCTGATGCTCCCGGCCGCCGTCTCCTACGGCGCCTGCACCAACCGCGCCTTCCTGCTGGCCGCGTCCCTCGGCTGCCACTCGGTGCACCGCAGGGACTCCGACAGCGCCTACCAACTGCACGCCGACGAGGCGGTGTTCCCCGTCCACCACGAGCTGCCCTGGCTGGGCCGACCCGCCGCCGACGCCTCGGCCGCCGTCACCCGCACCGACCTCGACCCGGCACTCGCCAACCGCCCGGTCTCCCTGGCCGGGGCCTCCTTCATCGGCGAACTCTCCGTCGACATCGCGGAGATACGAGAGCTGGACGACACCGTCTACCACGACGTGGTCGGCCTCTGGGCGCCCGGCGACTGGCCGGAGGACCGCAGACGCGCGCTGGTCGAGGAGTCGTTCACCGGTGCCGGCACCGCACCCTTCACCGGGGACCGCTCCACCCTCACCCTGGTCGACCCCATGCGCGTCGACATGTGCAACGTCGCCTTCGACCGGGGGGTCTACGAACGCGTCCCGCTGCCGCCCGCCACCGACACCATCGGCAGCGACTACTTCCTCCTCCACCTCGTCCACGACGCCGGACTGCCCGGCATCCTGCACAACCGGCACATCGAGAACTTCCACACCCCCGAACGCCGCACCGGCACCGGCTTCCCCGCCTACCAGCGACGGTTCGTGAAGTTCCTGCTGTCGATGCTCTACTTCCACCACGTCTACGACCGGATGGCCGCCGAGGGCGACCGGCTCCTGGACACCGGCCTGCGCGTCCGCCCGGAGACCGTCACCGGCCTGCTGCGCGCAAGCACCGGACTGGACCGGGCCGAGAACGTCTGGCGGCTCGACCGCGTCGACACGGCGTACCGCAAACTCGGCGGCCGGTACGCGGCCTTCGCGGAGCGGCTCGCGGGGGAACGCGACCGGTTGCTGGACGAGGCCGAGTCGGACATCGAGGCCTTCGCCGCCCTGACCGAGGCCTGGCCGGCACTCGTCGAGGCGGCCCGCACATGAGCCTCCCGCAGGGGCGCGAGGACCCGCGCGCACGGCCACGGCCGACCCGACCCCGCGCGGCGGCGGTTCGTGACAGTCCCGGCGACGCCCTCGCCGCCGCACTGGCCACCGCCGGGACCGACCGCATCGTCTACGACCTCACCGGCATAGCGCACCAGTACGACGCCCTGCTGGCCGAGCTGCCCGGAACCCGCGTCCGCTTCGCCCTCAAGGCCTGCCCCGTGGACGACGTCCTGCGCAGCCTGGCCGTCCGCGGGGCCGGGTTCGACGCGGCGAGCCCCGCCGAGATCACGCAAGCGCTGCACGCCGGCGCGGAACCCGGCCGCATCCATTACGGCAACACCGTCAAGTCCGACCACGACATCGCCGAGGCCCACCGCCTGGGGGTCCGCACCTTCGCCACCGACAGCGTCGAGGACGTCACCGCGATCGCCCGGCACGCCCCGGGCGCCCGCGTGTTCTGCCGCCTCGCCACCAGCGGGCAGGGCGCTCTGTGGGGCCTGAACCGCAAGTTCGGCTGCACCCCCGACGACGCCGTACTCGTCCTTCGGACGGCACGCGCGGCCGGCCTCGTCCCCGCCGGCCTGTCCGTGCACGTCGGCTCCCAGCAGATGACCGGCGAGGCCTGGCAGGAGGCGTTCGACACGCTCGCCGGGACCCTGACGGCGCTGGCCGGGCGGGGGATCGTACCCGACCACGTCAACCTCGGCGGCGGTCTGCCCGCACTCGGCTACCGGGACCGCCACGGCAACCCCCTCGACCCGCCCCTCGACAAGATCTTCACCGTCATCCGCGAAGGCACCGACCGCCTGCGCGGCCTCGCCTCCACACCCCTCGCCCTCGTCATGGAACCGGGCCGCCACCTCGTCGCCGACCACGGTGCCGTCCGCGCCCACGTCCTGCGGCTGACCCGGCGCCGGCAGCCGGACGGCGAGGACGCGCACTGGCTCTACCTGAGCTGCGGCAAGTTCAACGGCCTGTACGAGATGGACCAGGTGACGCACCGCCTGGTCTTCCCCACCCACCACGCGGAGGCCGGCCGTGTCCGGGCGGTCGTCGCCGGGCCCACCTGCGACAGCGACGACGCCTACGGCGGCGGCCGGCACCCCGTGTCCGTCCCCCGCTCCGTCGCCTCCGGCGACCCCGTCTGGATCCTCTCCGCCGGCGCCTACGCCACCAGCTACACGACCCAGGGGTTCAACGGCATCCGCCCGCTGCCGTGCGTCTGCCTGCCCGGCACCGTCCCCGACGCCCCCGAAGAACGGCACTGAAAGGACACCCCATGCCCATACGGGGGATCACCGAGGCCGACTGGCCGCGGCTGGCCGCCCTGGAGAGCGAGGCGTACGCGGACCTCTCCCTCGCGGAGGGCGAGGAACTGCTGCGCTCACGGGCCCGCGCCTCGGCCGGCACCTGCTTCGTCCTCGACCTCGACGGCCGGCTCGCGGGCTACGTCCTCGCCCTGCCCTACCCGCCGCTGCACTGCCCCGACCCGGCCCGCCCCGAGCGCGCCGTCCACCACACCACCAACCTCCACCTGCACGACCTGGTCGTCAGCGCCCCGCTGCGGCGCCGCGGACTCGGCACCCGGCTGGCCCGTCACCTGACGGGCGTGGCCCGCACCCGCGGCTTCACGACCATGTCGCTGGTCGCCGTCGCCGGCAAGGAGGCGTTCTGGCGGGCCAACGGCTACCGCACCCACCCCGCGGCACCCGTCCCGCCGGGCTACGGCAGCGACGCGGTCTACATGTCGGCCCCGCTGGCCGCCGCACCCCGCCCGCACCAGGCCCGGGAGGCCGTGTGATGCCCGAACCCTCCTTCACCCGCGCCAAGTGGTCGATCGCGGCGCTGTTCTGCTTCCTCGGCTTCCAGTACGGCACCTGGGTGGCCCGCCTGCCCGCGCTCAAGACCCGCCTCGACCTGGGCGCCGGCGAGGTCGGCCTGCTGCTGATGGCCTGCGGTGCCGGCGCGGCGGCCTCCTTCCCGCTGGTCACCGTCCTGGTGCGACGGCTCGGCTCCCGGCGCCTGTCCCTCGCCTCCGCCGCCTGCCTGATCGCCGTACTCGCCGCCCTGTCCGTCGTACCCGACTACCCGCTCGCGCTGCTCGCCGTCGCCGCCGACGGCGTCGCGGTCGGCTGCCTCAACGTCGCCATGAACGCGCAGGGCGCCGCGCTGGAGAGCACCCACGGGCGTACGGCCATGTCCCTGCTGCACGCCACCTTCAGCGGCGGCCTGCTCGCCGCCGCCCTCCTCGCCTCCGGTGTCACCGCCCTGACCACCTCCGTCACCGTCCACTTCGCGGTGGCCGGGGCCCTGCTGCTGCTCCTGCTCGGCGGCGCCCGTCCGGGCCTGCTGACACACCGTGAGACGACCCCCGCGACCGAGGACGGGCCGAAGCGGCACACCCGCCGCCTCCCCTCCGGCACGACCCTCCTCATGGGCTGCGCCATGGCCTTCGGCACGATCACCGAGGGCGCCATGAACGACTGGTCGACGCTCTACCTGAAGGACGTCGTCAAGGCGTCCGCGTCCGTCGCCCCGCTCGGCATCGCCGTCGTCTCCGTGATGATGCTGCTCGCCCGCCTCCGCGCGGACCGCTGGCGCAGCCGCTGGGGCGACGGACCCGTGGTCCGCGCCGGCAGCGCGGTGGCCGCCGCCGGTCTGGCCCTCGCCCTGCTCACCGGGGGAGTGGTGCCCACGCTCCTCGGCTTCGCCTGCGTCGGCCTCGGCGCCGCCGCGATCACTCCGTGCGTGTACGTGGCGGCGGCCGGACACGGCTCCGGCGCTCTCGCGCTGGTCGCCGCGATGGGTACCACGGGCCTGCTGGCCGGCCCCGCCCTGATCGGCTTCGTCGCCGGCGCGGCGAACCTGACCGCGGGCATGGCCACCGTCGCCGTGTCGGCGCTGATCGTCACCGTGAGCGCCTTCCGCATCCCGTGGCGCACCCACGCCCCCGCCCCCGACCACCTGCCGGGCGAGGCAACGGCCCCGGCCGGGTGAAGGGCGCGCTGCGGGTGGGGCCGGGTGCCGGGGACATTGTGGGTGCGGCCTGGTGTCGGGGGCTCTGTGGGTCCGGTGGGATGCCGGGGGGACGCTGCGGGGCCGGTTGAGTGCCCGGGGACCCTCGGGGGCCCTGGGCGGCGGGGCCGGGTGACGGGTGACCGGTGTCGGATGCCGGGTGACGTCCCAGCGGTGTCGCCCCCCGACCACCGGGGAGCGGGGAGTTCCCGAGATCCGTCGGTCGCGGGGGGCGGGACGGCGTGCCGTCCGGCGCTCGGGGCGGTAGCGTCCCCCTAGGGGCTGACGTCACCGGCGGTGTCCCGCGCGGTCCGGCCCGAGCCCCTGCGTGGTGGCTTCCCGGAGTCGCCGCTGCCAGGCTGGAGGCGCCTCGTGACGAGTGCGGGTGGTCAGGCCACGGACGCGGAGGCACGGGACGCCGCGTTCGCGGAGACGGTGCGCCGGGCGGGCGCGACCATCGGCGCTCTCTACCTCCTCACCCCGGACGGACAGCAGCTCTGCCTGGACGTGCTGTACGGCGCGCCCGCCGACTTCGCGGTCCCGTGGACCAGGATCCCGGTCACCGCACCGGCGCCGGTGGCCGACGCGCTGCGCGATGACCGCGTGGTGTGGGTGGCCAGCCAGGAGGAGATGGCGCGCGGCTACCCGCGTACCGCGATGGCGCTGCCGTACCCGCTCGCGCTGGCCGCCGCGCCGGTCACCGGCATCCGCCGATGGGGGGCACTCCTGCTGATGTGGCCGGCCGCCCGCCCGCCCTACATGACCCAGCGGGAGCGAGGACACATCGCGTCCAGTTGCGGACGCCTGGCCCGGCTGATCGAGGAGGCCGTCGACCACGGGGCGTTCCCGGTCCCCGGCGACCGGCCGCGCGTGCTGGCCCCCGACCGGGTGCGCCGGTCCGCGGGCCCGGAGATGGCCGCCGCGGACTTCGTGGAGCGCCTTCCCGGCGGTAGCTGCGCTCTCGACCTGGACGGGAACTTCACCTACCTGAGCGCGGGAGCCTGCGAGCTGCTGGGCCGGGAGGCCGGCGACCTGCTGGGGACGCTGCCGTGGCAGTCCCTGCGCTGGCTGGACGAACCCGTCTACGAGGACCGTTACCGCGCCGCGGTCATCAGCCGCGAGCCCGTCGTCTTCACCGCGTGCCGCCCGCCCGACCGGTGGCTGGACTTCCACCTCTACCCGGACGTCAGCGGGATCAGCGTCCGTATCGTTCCCAGCGGCGGTGAAAGGCCGCCCTCGCCGGCGTCCCCGTACTCCTCACGCACCACCCCGGCGACCCGCGCGGGCCGCCTCTACCAGCTCATGCACCTGGCCGCCGCGCTGACCGAGGTCGTCGGCGTCCAGGACGTCATCGACCTGGTCGCCGACCAGATCATGCCCGCCTTCGGCGCCCAGTCCCTGGTCCTGTCCGCCGCCGACGCCGGGCGGCTGCGGATCACCGGGTACCGCGGCTACGACCCCGAGAGCGTCGAGCGTCTCGACGGCCTGCCCCTGGACACCGTGTTCACGCCGGTCGGACGGGTCCTGCGCAGCGGCGTCCCCGCGTTCTTCGCCGACCCGGAGGACATGCGGCGCAGTTACCCGGAGGCCTCCGTGGTCAGCGGCAAGCAGGCCTGGGCCTTCCTGCCGCTCATCGTCTCCGGCCGGCCCGTCGGCTGCTGCATCCTCTCCTACGACGAACCCCGCGTGTTCCCGGCCGAGGACCGCGCCGTCCTGACCTCGCTCGCCGGCCTCATCGCCCAGGCCCTGGACCGCGCCCGCCTCTACGACACCAAACGCGACCTCGCCCACGGCCTCCAGCAGGCGCTGCTCCCGCGTACCCTGCCCGCGGTCACCGGCCTGCGGGTCGCCGCCCGCTATCTGCCCGCCACCCGGGGCATGGACATCGGCGGCGACTTCTATGACCTCATCCCTCTCGGTGACAGTGCCGTCGCGGCCGTCATCGGCGACGTCCAGGGGCACGACGCGGCAGCCGCCGCGCTGATGGGGCAGGTCCGTACCGCCGTCCACGCCCACGCGGCCCTCGGCACCACCCCGGACCAGGTCCTCGCCGGCACCAACCGGCTCGTCACCGATCTCTGCCCGGACCTTTTCACCAGTTGCCTCTACGCCCACTTCGACCTCGCCGGCCGCCGGGTGACCCTGGCCAGCGCCGGCCATCCACCGCCGGTCGTGCGGCTGCCCGGCCGCGGCACCCGGCCCCTGGACGTGCCGCCCGGACCGCTCCTGGGCATCGACCCCGAGGCCGCCTTCCCCGTCACCGAGATCCCGCTCACTCCCGGGCTCATGCTGGTCCTCTACACCGACGGCCTCGTCGAACGACCGGGAGCCGACCTGGAGGACTCCATCATCGCCCTCGCACACCATCTCGCCCAGGCCGATACGGGGGACCTGGAGGCCCTCATCGACACCCTCGTAGGGAAGGCGGGCACTAGCTGGCAGCGCACCGACGACATCGCCCTCCTCGTGCTGCACGAGACGACACCGCACCCGTGAGGCCCGCGAGGACGGCGGCCGGGCGGCCGGCGCGGCCGAGGTCGCGCACGACGCGGCGGCCACCGAACATCTGCCGGTCCCGGACGGGTCACCCCGGGCGCGGCGCGCGATGGGCGCGCGCCGCGGCGCTCACCCGGGGGTGGTCCGGAATCGGCGCCGGTACTCGGTCGGCGTCGTGTCGAGTCTGCGGCGGAAGGCCCTGACCAGGGTGTCGACGGTGCCGAACCCACAGGCGGTCGCGATGCGTTCGAGGGTGGAGTCGGTGGATTCGAGCTGGTTGCGGGCCCGCTCGACGCGGACCAGTTCGATATAGGCGTGCGGGGTCGTGCCCAGCTCGGTCTTGAAGATCCGGGTGAGCTGCCGGTCGCTGACGTGGGCGTGTTCGGCGAGGTGCGCGACGGTGAGCGGTTCGGCGATGTGGCGCAGGATGTGGTGGCGGAGTTCCTCGATGCGCCGGGTCGCGGAGACCTGTTCCAGCGGGACGCTGAACTGGCTCTGGCCGCTCGGCCGTTTGAGGTACATCACCAGTTGCCGGGCGACGCGCAGCGCGACGGCTTCGCCGAGGTCGTCGGCGATGAGCGCGAGCGACAGGTCGAGGCAGGCGCTGATCCCCGCGCCGGTCCACACGTTTCCCTCGCGGATGAAGATCGGGTCGGAGTCGACCTCGACCGCGGGGTGGTCGGCGGCGAGCTGCTGGGCGGTCGACCAGTGGGTGGTGGCGCGTTTGCCGTCGAGGAGTCCGGAGGCGGCGAGGATGTGCGCTCCGACGCACACGGAGGTGATCCTCCGGGTCCGGGGGGCGAGTTGGACCACCCGTTTCACCACGGCCGGATCGACGAGCGCGTGCACGCGGCGATGGCTGTCGACCTCGACCGAGCCCGGCACGATGAGCGTGTCGATGCTCCTCGTCGTCAGCTCCTCGAAGGTGACGTCGGGCAGGACACGGACCCCGGCGGCGGTGACGACGGGGTCCATGGTCTCGGCGGCGAGGGCCACGTCGTAGCCCGCCGCTTCCTCCGTCTCCCGTCGCGCGAGGGAGAACACCTCCGGTGGCCCCGTGACGTCGAGCAGGTCGACGCCCTCGAAGAGGACGATGACGATCAGTCGTTCGACGGTGTGCACGAGCCCCCCTGGCCGGCGACGGCGATGTCGTTTTCTGCATGCTAGACGACATTGCCGACGCGTGTGCTGGGCCATAGCGTCATACCCGCAGGCCGCCGCACCGGTGCGCTGCTCCTCCAACTCCCTTTTCTCAGGTGGTACTTCATGCCCAGAACGACGCTGCGTCAGCTCAACGGCCTCGACGACACCCCCGCGAAGCTCGCCGATACGACGCTGGTCATGATCGACTATCAGAACACCTACACGACCGGCGTCATGGAGCTGGACGGCTGGCAGCCCGCCCTCGACGCCGCCGCCCGGCTGCTGGAGCGGGCCCGCCGGGAGGGCGCCGAGGTCATCCACGTCGTCAACGACGGCGGCGAGGGCACGCCCTACGACATCCGTGCCGAGATCGGCCGGATCCACCCGAGCGTCGCGCCGGCCGACGGCGAGCCCGTGGTCGTCAAGCAGGCCCCCAACGCCTTCCACGGCACCGACCTGGGCCGGCTCGTCGACGAGGCGGGCAGGAGCGACCTCGTCATCGCCGGTTTCATGACCCACATGTGCGTGGCGTTCACCGCTCAGGGAGCCTTCCTGCGCGGCAACCGGCCCACTGTCGTGGCCGATGCCAGCGCCACCCGTTCCCTGCCGGTCGCGGGGACGGAACTGGACGCCCACCAGGTGCACCTCAGCGCCCTCGCCACCATCGCCGACCTGTACGGGGTCGTCGTCGCGTCCCAGGAGGACCTCGCCTGATGAAGCCGCTGCGTCCGGCCCTCGCGCTCTGCACCGCCGCCGTTCTCGCGGCCACCGTCGCCGCGTGCGGCGGAACCTCCGAGGCCGCCTCCCCCAAGGGCGGGCCCTCGGCCTCCGTCGCTCCGAGGAACGTCGCCGAGGGCACGACGACGCTCAGGGAACTCAACGGCTTCGACGAGACGCCGGCCAGCCTGTCCGACGCGACCCTCATCCTCGTCGACTACCAGAACACCTACACCGACGGCGTGATGGAACTCGACGGGTGGCGGCCCGCCCTGGCCAACGCGCAGGCCCTGCTGAAGCGGGCCCGCAAGGCGGGGACCCCGGTCATCCACATCGTCGACAAGGGCTACGACCTGAAGTCGAAGGCGGGCCGGATCATCCCAACGCTCAAGCCCGCCAAGGGGGAGCCGGTCGTCGTCAAGAGCGTTCCGAACGCCTTCCACGACACGGATCTCGCCGACAAGGTCAAGAAGGCCGGCAACAAGAAGGTCATCGTCGCCGGGTTCATGACCAACATGTGTGTCCTGTTCACGGCGCAGGGCGCCTTCCTCAACGGCTACCAGCCGACCGTGGTCGCCGACGCCTCGGCCACCCGGCCGCTGCCGCTGAAGGGCAACCCGAACGGCATACCCTCCGAGCAGCTCCACGAAGCCGCTCTCGCCACGATCCAGGACCTCTACGGCGTCGTGGTGCCGTCACAGAAGTCCCTGACCTGAGACCGGCGTCCGGCAGACGGTCCGGCCGAACCGCCTGGGCCGGCGAACGGCCGGACCACGTCCGGTGAGTCTCGAACTTCCCCCCACGCCTGTCCACCCACCCTGAATCCCCCCATATCTTTCCCCCCACCCCGCAGAACACCGATCACCCACTATGGAAAGACGGGGCATGGCAACTCGTAGAGGATTTCTGGGTACCGTTTCGGCAGCAGGGGCAGCCACACTCCTCGTACAGACCCAAGCGGCGACCGACGCGTCGGCCGCGGTGACCGCGACCGACGAGAAAGCGGCACGGAACGCGATACGCAACGTGAACGCCGGGATGCGCGCCAACTACGCGTCCCTCAAGGCCGAACTCGTCAAGTACCTCAGCCCGGTCGTGGTCGTCGAGAACAACGCTGTCGGCGGACGCTTCACCCTGATCAACAAGGGGGTGCAGATCGAGACGGTCAACCCGGTTCCGGAGTATTTCGAACTGGCCAAGTCCATCGCGCACGTTCCCCTGGGCATCTACTCGGTGCTCGCCGGCTACCTCGCCGACCAGGTGCCGAACATCCCGGGCGCGGCGCGCATCGACCCGCACGACCTGGACATGGTCGCGTTCAGGACCCCTGGCGACAAGGGCTGGATCACCCCGCTCAACAGCTACCGCACCACGCTGGGTTCGGCACTCACGATGCTGCCCACCGCGAACCTCCCGGCCGACCTTGACGCCTCCTGCACCCGGATCCTCACCGAGGCCGTCAAGTTCATCGACACCATCGTCAAGGCGGGGTCGTTCGACATGGTCGCGTTCAACCGGTTCGCCGCGACCGTCTACCCGTCCATCCGCGTCAACATGACCTTCGCCGCCACCGCGCAGATCAACGGCATCGAGGGGCTGATGAAGCGGTGGCGCACGCTGATCGGTGAGCAGGCGTGGAGCGACCTGTACGTCACGGTGCTGTCGATCTGGACGACGTCCGAACTGAACCAGGCGTCCATCATCATCCGCCGCACCATGAACCAGGCGAAGGCGGCCACCCACCTGATCGACCTGCCCACCGTGCAGACCCCCTCGGACCCGATCGCCGTGGCCCTGGACAATCTGGCGCGCATCGTCCAGGACAACGTGGCCGCCGAGATGGTCTTCAACGCCGACCTCAAGGTCGCTGACGCCCTCAAGGGCAAGGAGGACCTGCTGTCGGACGAGATCCTCCAGCAGATCGGCGGAACGGCGCCCGCCGCCAGGACCGCCGCCTTCGCGGCACCGGCAGCCGGCACCTGCCCGATCACCGGACACACCGCAACGGTCTGATCACCGGGACGCCCCCCGGCCCGGATCTCCGGGCCGGGGGGCGTCACCGGACAGGTACCGGCTTGCGGGACTCCTGGTGCCGGCAGCGGTACGTGATCGGGGCCGGGGACGACCGTGTGCCGGAGCCGAGGACGTCACCGGGGACCACGCGGGTGCCGCTGCTGCGGGTGGCCGCGCCGGCGATCTGGCGGGGCTGCTGGCCCCGTCGCCGCCGCTCCCATCGCGGGCTGTTCGGGGGCTCGGCGTTGATCGCCGTGGCACAGGCGCGGATGGAGGCGGCGAGGTATCCCGAGGACCCTCGTCCGATCGAGCTGGCCGGTGAACTGTCCGCGCCGACGAGCAGTCTGCCCAGTGGTGGAGCGATCACAAGGCCGCCGCCCGCACCGTGGGCACCAGTACCGTCGCGCACATCGGTGATCCGCACGCCGATCGAGGAGGCGACGTCGGCGCCCGTGGTCGACACCGGAGAGATCCGGTAGTCGGCGCCCGGCAGATTCGCTTCCCCGAGCACCTCGGCCGGGCCGACGACGTCCAGCGGTCCGACCCCGTCGTGGACGAGGATCGCCACCCGATGCGTGTCGTGGCTCACAGGCCCATCCTGAGGTGACCGGACTCGAGTGGTTCATGGCCGGACCGAGGCGGCGGGGAGGGCCGCGTGGTCGGCACCGTGGAGAACGGACGCAGCGTCCACTCGTCACACGTCGCATCGGAAAGCACGGACACCATGACCGATATCATCGCAGGGGTGGAAATACCCGGGACCTCGGCTGTCGCGGAGGCCACGGACTTTCTTCGGGAGAGGACGAATCCCCTGATCTTCCACCACTCCCGGCGTGTATTTCTCTTCGGTTCCCTGCACGCGCGTGAGCTGGACCTCCGGCCCGATCCCGAGTTGCTTTACATCTCGGCGATGTTCCATGACGCGGGCCTTTCGATCCCGTTCTCCGACACGCGGCAGCGTTTCGAGCTGGACGGCGCCGACCACGCGCGGAAGTTCCTGCTCGACCGCGGTTTCCCCGAGAGCGCCGCCGAGGTGGTCTGGAGGGCGATCGCCCTGCACACGACGCCGGGGATTCCCGGCCGGATGGACCCCGAGGTCGCTGCCACGAACTACGGCGTACTGACCGACGCGGTCGGCTGGGGCCTGGACAGGCTGCAAGGCGGCCAACTGGACGAGATCGTCGCCGCTCATCCGCGCGGTGATTTCAAGAAGGAATTCCTGCAGGCATTCGTCGACGGCCTCGAAGACCGTCCGGACACCACTTACGGGACCGTCAACGCGGACGTCCTGGAACATTTCGTTCCCGGATTCCGCCGTACGTCCATGGTGGAGCGCGTCATGGACGCTCCCTGGCCGCGGTGATCCGACAGTGGCCAGGATCGGGATGCAACCGCTGCATTCTCGCCGCCTCTCGTCGTCCGAGCCGGCGCGCCGCCTCCGGCGCGCCGACGGTCCGGGGTCCGCGGCGGCCGTCCCGCTGCGACGGCGGCGGCTGACAGATGTCGCTCATCCCCGGGCGGCGACGGCTCCGCGTCGAAGGTCCGCTGACGTGTCCGCGTCCTGCGTCCCACCCACACGCCAGGAAAGGAGTGCTCATGCAAGCCGTCACTGTCCGGGATCGCGAGGCCGGGGTCACGGGGCTGGCCCTCGAGGACCTTCCCCATCCCCACGCCGCCGAGAACGACGTCATCGTGCGCGTGCACGCCGCGGGCTTCACCCGGGGCGAACTCGGCTGGCCCGCGACCTGGGCCGACCGTGCGGGCCGCGACCGCACTCCGAGCGTGCCCGGACACGAGGTCTCGGGGGTGGTGACGGAACTCGGCTACGGAACGACCGGCCTTACCGTCGGTCAGCGGGTCTTCGGACCGACCGACTGGGCCCGCGACGGCTCGCTCGCCGAGTACGTCGCCGTGGAAGCCCGCAACCTCGCCCCGCTCCCCGCCGACGTCGACCACACGGTGGCCGCCGCGCTGCCGATCTCCGGACTGACCGCCTGGCAGGGCCTGTTCGACCACGCCCGTCTCACCAGCGGCCAGACCGTCCTGATTCACGGCGCCGCCGGCGCGGTCGGCTCGATGGCCGTCCAGCTCGCTCACGAAGCGGGAGCCCACGTGGTCGGCACGGGCCGCTCCGCCGACCGGGACACCGTCCTCGACCTGGGCGCACACGCGTTCCTCGATCTGGACGCCGGCCCATTGGCGGACGCCGGCCAGGCCGACGTCGTGTTCGACGTGATCGGCGGCGACATCCTCGACCGCTCGGCCGCCCTCGTACGCCCCGGCGGCACGCTCGTCACCATCGCCCATCCGCCCACCGTGCGCCCCGACGACGGGCGGGCCCTCTTCTTCGTCGTGGAACCCGACCGCGCACGCCTCGCCGACCTCGCCCGGCGTCTGCGGGACGGCCGGCTCCGGGTACGGGTCGGAGCGGTCCGGCCGCTGGCCGAGGCAGTCGCCGCCTTCACCCCGCGACAGCGCGTCCCCGGCCGCACGATCATTCGTGTCGCGGAGCCACCCGCCGGGAGGTGACCCCTCACGCCCGTCCCGCCATGTTCGCGTCATCGCTGTCCGGCCGACCGGTCCGCATCGCTTCGGCCGCCGGGTAGACCGGGGTGAGAAGGGTCCGGAGGGACTTCCACAGGGCCGGCGGGGCTGCCAGGACGTCGCCGCTTCGGGGCCAGGTGCCGGGGGCGGGGCCGGTCAGGTCACCGACTGTTCCGCCGGCCTGCTGGACCAGCAGGACTCCCGCGGCGCAGTCCCACGGCTGCAGTCCGGGTGCCCACAGGGCGTCCGCGCGGCCGGTGGCGACCTGGGCGAGGGCGGCCGCCGCGCTGCCCCCGCGGCGCAGGTCGCGCACCCGCGGCAGGAGAGCGCTGACCGCGGGGCCGGCCAGGGGGCGTTGTCCGGGCCGGCCGAAGTTGAGTTCCACCAGGACCCGGTCGAGGTCGTGCTGGCGCAGGGGAGTGACCGGTGTGCCGTTCGCAAGGGTGCGGGTGCCGGCCCGGGCCTCGGTCAGCAGTCCGAGAGCGGGTTCGATGACCACGCCGGCGAGCAGCCGGTCTCCGTCCGTGTCGGTCGCGGCCACGCTGACCGCCCAGTCCGGGCGCCCGTAGAGGTAGTTCGTGGTTCCGTCGATCGGGTCGATGATCCACCGCACTCGACTGCGGCCCGTGGTGGTTCCTTCCTCTTCTCCCAGGACCGTGTCGTGCGGCCGGTGCTCGGCCAGTACGGCGCGGACGGCGTGCTCGGTGTCCCGGTCCGCCTGGCTGACCAGGTCGTCGGGGCCCGCTTTCTCCTGGATGAGGAGCTGGTGGGCGTGACCTCGCCAGGAGACGGCGGTACGCGAACCCGCCCGGGCGGCGTCGCGAGCGAGGCTCAACAGGTCATCGAGGTTCACCGGTGTCCTTCCGTAGGGCGTCCCAGGTGGCCCGCCCGACCACCGCCCGGGCGAGAGCGGCGCACGGGGCCGCCGCCAGGGAACGCAGACGTCCGGGCAGCACCCCGATCGTGTGGAGGGAACGGCTGCTGAAGACGAGATGGGCGGCCATGACGGCCAGCCAGGGCAACAGGGCCGCCAGTGGGCGCGGTTGCGCGGTGAGGATCAGCACCAGGAGTTGCAGGACGCCGCCGGAGAGAACGATCACCGGTCGCGGCGCCGGGAGGAGGATCGCCGCCGTGGTCGTGACCGCACCCAGTGCGGCTGCGACCAGGGCGTGCCCCGCCGAGGCGGGCGTGACGAGCAGGGATCCGGTCACAGTGGACGCCGTGCCCGCGACCAGCAGCGCCAGGTTCCACGGGGCGGCCGGCGAGGTGCGACGGCGCAGCGGCGCCCAGTCGGCCGGGGCGGCATCGGCATGGGACGGCAGCCAGCGTGCCAGCGCCATGAGGTGTTCACGGGCCTGATCGGCCCGCGCCGTCCAGGTCAGCCTGCCGTGATCCGAGGCGGCGAACGCCAGGCTCTCCAGGACCCATCTGCTGGTGACGAACGCGATGCCGAACGCCCACAGCGCCACGGCCGCCGACACCGCGAGGGTCGGGCGCCGGCCCAGGTCCACCGCGAGTGCCAGTCCGGTCATACCGCGTACCGTGTAGCCGGCGCCGACGACGACCCACAGGGCGACCACGGCCGGGCGGGCGGGCGGCGGAATCGTTCCGGTCCGGCCCGTGCCCCGCGCGCGCAGCGCCTCGTAGACGACGGCCACGCCCAAGACCGCCGCGGTGACGGTCGACAGAATGCCCGTCAGATCCAGGCCCGGCAGGGCCAGGGCCAGGCCCGCGACGGCCGCCAGGCGCGCCACCGCGACCGCACAGCTCGCGGTGACGTGGGCCCGGACGCGTTCGATCGGTCCGGGCAGCCGGCCGCGGTCCCGTTCGGCGGGATGGTGCTGGTCGGCGACGAACCCACGGATGTCGTTCCACTGGTAGCGGGCGGGATAGACGAGCAGCTCCAGGGCTCCCCAGACGATCAGTGCCCGAACCGCCGTCCGTCCCGTCACGTCCGCGCCGGCGGTCGCGGCCAGGAGGAAGGTGAACGGCATGAGCAGCCCTTTGACGGCGTCCTTGGGCCGCGGCATCACCAGGTACCCGAGCATCGAGCGGGGACGCGACGCGCGTGGCGGCCCGGCGGCGGAGCCGTTGCCGTCCACGTGCTGGCGCCGGGCCCGTCCGGGCGGTGCCCGGAAGGTGGGCACCGTGTAGCCGCCCGCCCGCCCGCCGCCGCTCACGTGGCCACCCGCACCGCGTCACCGACGAGGTCCGAGGCCAGCTCGCCCCAGCTCGGCCGCACCCAGGCGGCCCCGGCGTCGTGCAACTGCTCGATCCGGCCGGGTCGCTCGCCCGCCGGCACGAACTGCACCAGGCCGGCGGTGGCGATGCCCGCCGCGACGGCGGACGCCGCTCCGGTCGCGGAGTCCTCCAGGGCGAGCGCCTGGTGCGGGGCGACACCGAGCCTGGTGAGGGCGAACCGGTAGACGGCCGGGTCGGGCTTGCTGGTGGGTACGGGCAGGCTGTCCTCCGCGCTGAAACGGCGGTCCGCCGGCAGCAGTCCGCCCAGGCCGCTCGCGGTGAAGCACGCGTCGAGCCTCGTCAGGGCGCTGGAACTGACCACGGCCAGCCGGTAGCGGCGGCCCAGCGCCGACACGGCCGCCACCACGTCCGGCCGGGGTGTCAGGACCTGGCCCAGGTAGGCCGTCACCTCGGTCTTCTCGCGCTCCACCCATGCCTCCAGCTCGGCGGCGTCCAGGTGGACGCCTTGGCGTTCGGCGAGGTTGCGGGCCGTGGTGCGGAAGTTGCTGCCCGTGGTGGTGAGCCGCAGGTGTTCGGGAGAGAAGTCCCCTGTCAGGCCGAAGTGGTGGGCGAAGTCCCGGGTGACCGTCGCGGAGGCGACGAACGCGGGTTCTTCGGAGGGGAACAGGGTGCCGTCCGCGTCAAGCAGCAGTGTCGTGACGCTGGTCAGGTCGGGGATGCTCATGGGGCTCCTGCGATCGAGGGGTGACAGGTCGCTCGGCGGGTCGGGCCGGCGAGGCCAGTGCGGTTCGCAGGCTCTCGCCGCTGCCGAACGCGCCGGCCAGGGAGTTGCGGATGACGGCGACACTGTCGGCGTCATCGGCGAGGTCGCCGAAAATGTCCGTGACGGCCAGCAGCGGTGCTGGGTCGTCGCCGCCTTGCAGGGCGGCTTCCCGCAGTTCCTCGGCACGGGCGTCCTGCACGTCGATCGGGGCGCCGTCGAGGTCCACTCCGCGCAGGAAGCGCATCCACGCGGCGACGGCGAAGGCCAGCCGGGTGCGGGGCCGGTCCTGGGCGTGCGCGCAGTGCAGGGAGGGCAGCAGGTAGTCGGGCATCTTGGTGGAGCCGCGGCGGCAGAGCCGGGCAAGCTGGTCCCCGATGCTGGGGTTGCGCAGACGCTCCAGCACGGTGTCGCAGTAGGTGCCCAGATCCATGCCCGGGATGTCCGCGGGGAGCAGCGGGGCGATCTCCTCGCGCATCAGCCGCTGGACGAAGCCGGCCACGACCGGGTCCGCCATGGCCTGGTCGGTGCTGCGGTGACCGGCCAGGTACCCGACGTAGCCCAGTGCGCAGTGGACGCCGTTGAGGAGCCGGCTCTTGATGAGTTTGTACGGCGCGACGTCGTCCACGAAGAGCGCTCCGACACGGTCCAGCGGGGGCCGGTCGTTGCAGAAGTCGTCCTCGATCACCCACTGGGTGAACGGTTCGGTGATCACCGGCCAGCGGTCGCCGACCTGGAAGTCCTCCTGGATCTCGTCCCGGTCGCCGGGGGTGGTCGCCGGGGTGATGCGGTCGACCATGCTGCCGGGGAAGGAGACGCGCTCCTCGATCCACCGGGCCAGTGCGGGATCGCGCCGGCCGGCCAGGGTCATGACCGCCTCGCGCGTGGCGGCGGCGCTGTCGGGCAGGTTGTCGCACGACAGCACGGTGAACGGGGCGTGGTGGGCATGGCGCCGCCTGTCCAGGGCGTCGATGATCAGCCCGAACACCGAGTCGCGGGCCATCTCGGGGTCGTCGGGGAGGGTGTAGCCGTCGGCGGTGATCGTCAATGTCACCAGTCGTGTGCGCGGATCGGCCAGACGTGCCTCCACCCGCGCCCTCTCCTCGGTCAGCAGCAGGTACTCGACCATGCTCCCGATGATCTTGGCCGTGCAGTCGTCACCGTCCCGCTGGACCACGGTGAACAGGTTGTCCTGCGCGTCGAGGACCTGCCCCATCTCGGGCCGCCTCATCCCGACGCCGATCACTCCCCAGCGGGTGAAACCGAGCTCCGCGAGCTGGTCGAAATAGACCTCCTGATGAGCACGGTGAAAACCGCCCACGCCGAAGTGCACGACGGCCGGCTCGATGCGCGTCCGGTCGTAACCGGGTGTTTCCAGTTGACCGCCGGGAGAGGCGTCGAGACTGCGGTTGTTCAGCGCGGGGACCGGCGAGGGCGATTCTGGCATGGTGATCCTCAATGCGGTGGTACTCAGGGGTCCGTCTTCGTTCTGCCCTCACCTGCTGATGTCCTTCGGCGGGAGGGTCCCCGTGCGGCTGACTGCCTGTCGCGGCCGCAGGGATCCGACGGTCGGACCTGACGGTTCTGCGGAAGGGCCGGTCAGGAGGAGAACCGGAAACGCCGCCAGGATGACGGGGTGCTGTCGGAGTACCGCGTGTCGCACATTCGAAACAGGAGTACGTGTCCGGAATTGTTCCGTTGTGGGCGCCCCGTGCTCCGAGGGGCACTTCCACCGCCCGACGTGGGCGGCGACCACGCACGGATTCGGTGCCGCGCTGAGGCCTGCACGGCCGCTGAGGGGTACCGGGGAGTCCTGTCGTCCTCCCGGCCGCCCCGTTCCGCGGTCAGAGGGGCCGGCTCCCGGTCGTCGAGACACCGAACCCCGGCTCGCGGCGCGACGACCTCTGGAGCGGAGGCGATCATGCCGACACGTGGTTGGCAGGCGCACATCCCGGAGCGACGACCCGCGCGGACGTCGCGGGACCACGGCGCTCTTCCGCTTGCGCCAGGCGCGGACCGTTGCGAGGACCAGGGAGGGGTTCATGGCTGCCGCCGGAGCGTCTGTGCTGCCGGAAGGCGGGTACTCATGTGGTGCCTGAAGGACTGGTCACCCACCTGAGCGGCTGGAGGAGTTCCGAAGTGGCGACTCAGCCCGTGGTGTGCGCGGCCGTGCTGGGCACCGGTGGTTCGTCCGTGCGCTTGTGGGTGCGCTTGTCCGGCGAGGGGGCCGAGGGGTGACGGAGAGCAGCGCCTCACTGGTGCGACTGATGCAGGCCAGTCATACCGCCACGCTCGAACAGCTTCCGGAGATGATCGCCGAGCACGCCGCCGCGGCGGGCATGCACGACGTGGCGATCTTCGTGGTGGACGTCCGCGAGACGGTGCTGCGCCGGCTCACCGGCCAGGGGCCGGCCGCTGGAGCCGGCGGACAGGAGTTCACCGTCGCGGGCAGCCTGCCCGGCCAGGCCTTTCAGCGCGTGGAACTGCTCCCCGAACGGGACGGGGCGGGTGATCCTCCGGGCGGGCGGCGGTGGTGGGTGGCCATCACCGACGGCGTGGAGCGCCTGGGTGTGCTGCGGGCCGACACCCACACCGATGGCGAACCCATCCGCCGAGCCTTGCGTGACCTGGCGTCCATGACGGCCCTGCTGCTGCTCAGCAAGCGGTCCTTCAGCGATTCCTACGCCCGTCTGGTGCGCACCGAACCGATGAACGTGGCCGCGGAGATGCAGTGGAACCTCACTCCGCCGCCCGCCTACGCCGGAAACGACGCCACCGTCGGTGCGGTGATGGAGCCCGCCTACCAGGTCGGCGGGGACACCTTCGACTATGCGGTGGCCGGCAGCACCCTCCACCTGAGCGTCTTCGACGCCATGGGTCACGACACCACCGCCGGCATCACCGCGAACGTCGCCGTGTCCGCCTGCCGCAACGCCCGCCGCCAGGGCGCCTCGCTGGCCGAGACCAGCGAGCAGGTGGAGCAGACCCTGATCGAACAGTTCAGCACCAGCCGTTACGTCACCGGGATCCTGGCCGATCTGGACATGGAGACCGGCCGGCTGACGTGGGTCAACCGCGGCCATCATCTGCCGATCCTGATCCGCGGCAACCGCTGGACCACCGAACTGGCCTGCCGTCCGGCCGGCCCCATGGGTGCCGGCCTCGGCCTGCCGGTCACCACGGCCACCGAGCAGCTCGAACCCGGGGACCGCCTGCTGCTCTACACCGACGGCATCGTCGAGGCCCGCGACGCCCGCGGACGAGAGTTCGGCCGGGACCGGTTCGTGGACTTCATCCTGCGTCACCACTCGGGCCGGCACACCCTGCACGAGACCTTGCGCCGGCTGATGGCCGCTGTAGTGGAACACCACGACGGCAAACTCAACGACGACGCCACCGTCCTGCTCACCGAATGGCGCGGCGGTCACCAGCAGCAGCTCAACCCGTGAACCCTTGCTGCGCGGCGGCACCGTGTCGTCCGGCTGGACGCCACCAACAATGTCAGCGACGTGGTAGCGGCTTCGTCACCGCATCTCGGGACAGACAGCGCAATGTGGTCGGGGTACCCGCCGCGGACAGGCGCTCACCGGGACGCGCCCGGAGAGAGGAGGCCGACTGCACCGGCACCCAACCCCACGCGTCCTCCCCATGGGCGTGATCGCCGCTGGTGCGCGCTCACCCGTCCGACTTCCGCTTCCCGAGGATGTGACCGCACATGACTCCCGCTGGGAAATCGCTGACGCTGGCCGCTGCGGGGCTGGCCGCCGCGGCCGTCGTCGTCATACGGCGCGCGACGGCACGTCCGCCCGGCGCAGCCGCCGGGGACCGCTGGCTGACAGTGACGATCAACCGCGCGCCGCACGACGTGCGGGCCGACAAGCTGCCGGCGCCGTTGCAGGAGTACGGCGACCGCATCGAGACACGCATCCGCCCGGCGCCCGGTGACCGGGGCACGGAGCTGGCGGTGCGCCTGAAGGAAACCGAGCCGGACGCCGCGTACTCGGTGCCCGCGCGGCTCGCCGGCACCGACCCGCGTCAGGATCTGCGCCGTGCCCTGCGCGGGGCCAAGGCGCTGCTGGAGGCGGGAGAAGTACTCGGGTCTGACCGTGCGGGGCGCCCAGCAGCACGGTCAGCGCTACATCCCGATGCTGCTGGACCGGCTGGCGGCCGGCGAGCTGAGTACCTCCCACCTGGCGACCCACACCGTGCCCCTGGACGAGGCGCCACGGGCCTACGAGATGTTCAAGGAGAAGAAGGACGGCTGCGTGCGCGCGGTGATCCGGCCGGGCGGCTGACCGTGGTCCAGGCGGCCCCTGCTCCGTTTGCCGTCCGCGCACGTGGGGACCCGGCCGACCATGAGCACTACGCACGCCGCCCACGGATGCGGCGGAGCCCGCTCCTGCGGCTGCTGGACCGGTGGGAGCGGGATCCCCGGGCCGGATACGACTGTGCCGACAGGACCGGGACGGGCAAGCGCCGAACGGCCGGGCAGTGGAGCGGCAATGATAGGAACAGGAGCGGGTACAGCCCATGGACACCGTAGCTGACAACCGCCTCGCACGACGTGTGCACGGGCTCCTCCAGCGCACCGGACGAGGCTACTCGGCAGGGCACGACCGGCCGTTGGGCGGCTACCTCGCAGCCATGGCGGGCTTCGCCGCGTACACGACGGCCTGGGCCACCGCTGTACGGCTCCGCGGCCGCCCGCTGCCCGACCGGCCCGAGCCGTGGGACGTGGTCCTGACATCGGTGGCCACCTTCCGGCTCAGCCGACTGCTGACCAAGGCATCGGTCACCAGCCCGCTGCGCGCCCCCTTCACCAAGTACGTCGCCCCGCAGGGCCCGGCCGAACTGCACGAGGAGGCAAAGCCCGAGCCCGGCAAGCACACCGTCGGAGAACTGGCGACCTGTCCCTTCTGCATGAGCGTCTGGGTTGCCTCCACCCTGACCGCCGGGCAGCTCCTCTGGCCGCGTGCGACCCGCACCGCCATGGGCGCGCTCACCGCCCTGGCCGGGGCGGACACACTGCAACTGGCATACAGCGCGCTGATCGAGAAGACAACCGGCGACTGACCCGGCAGCGGAACGCGGTGGGTCTGGAGTCACTCCGCGCCGATCTGCGCCGCCGTCACAGCCTGGCGAGGGAAGCACGGTGGCATCCGGCGCTGTGCGGCGACCTCGTCGGACGCGGGCCAGACCGATCCGGTGCGTCCGTGTTCTGCCGTTGTGCGGAGGCACCGACCGCGCGGGTGAAGGCAGTGGTAGCGGGTACCCGCCGGGACATGCTCAAGCGCGCACTGTGGCAGGGACTGCTCGCCGGCACCGCCGGAGGCGTCGTGATGACCCTCGGTGAGAAGATCGAGCAGGCCGTCACCGGCCGGCCCGACTCCCATGTGCCCGCGCGGGTTCTCCAGCGACTGAGCGGCCTGCCCGAACGTCCCGGCAATCAGCCGCTGCCGGTCAACTGGGCCATGCACTACGGCCAGGCCGCCCTCCTCGGAGTGCTGCGGTCGATCATGGCCCAGAGCGGACTGCGCGGACCGATCGCCTCCGCCAAGTTCACCGTCGTCCGCCTCACCAGTGACCAGATCCTCGAGAACGCGACGGGCGTCGGCGCCCCACCCACCACCTGGCCCCGTCAGGAACTCGTCGTGGACCTTCTCCACAAGACCGTCTACGCCTTCACCACCGGCGCTGTCGCCGACGCCCTCGCCGCCCGCAGTGGGCCCGGCCCCGGACAGCGCCACGCCGCCGTGCGTCCCGGCGGTCACGCCCGCTTCGGCCCGCTGCCCCGCAGGGACGCCTACGGCGCAGGGGGCCGAAGATGAATGGGCTTCGCCTTGGCCCACAACGCGTCTGCCGGAAGGTCAGGAGGGCTGACGGACACGCCATGGGATGCGGGGCGTGGAGAGCCCGAGCCGTACCTGCCTGACGCCTTTCGAGAAGTGCACCACGGGCTCGCCGAGTGGAGCTTCTTCGAGGCCCGCCGCGGTGGTCAGCGTCTCCTCCAGTAGGTCGAGCGTGGCGTGGGCCAGCGGCCACGGCTCGTGCTCGACGGGCGTCTCCCAGAGCGTGCCGAGCCGCCGGGTGTACGCCCGCCAGCGCGAGGTCAGCCACACGTCACGCTCCGTCGGCTCGATCGGGTCGCCGCGGCGGACGATCAAGCGGTAGGAGGCGTCCCCGTTCCCCCTCGTACCGGAGTACGAGACGGTGTCCCCGTCCGTGGAGACACTGAGGGTGCCCGGGTTGTACGGCGCACCGATGGCGCGGGCCGCCAGCATGGGGAGGAAAGCCACCTCGATGGACAGGAACCAGAGCCCGTCGCGCCCGTCACGGTACCGGACGTAGGTCCGCAGGTTGGTCTCCGCGAACGTCGGGAGGCCGGGCAGCGCGGCGGGGACGCCGGGCAGGCGTACGTCCGCCATGACGAAGGGCGTGAGTCCCACCCATGCGGCGCCGTCATATGTGTCCACGACCAGTTCCTCGGGCAGCAGCGCCTGTACCGCCTCCGGCCGGAAGGGCCAGTGGACGAACGTCTGCGTCAGCCAGCCGGCCCGCAACGCGGGCAGACGCACCCGCTGTTCCGCTCCATGTGCCACCACGGGCGGCGGGTCCCCGCACACGATCGAAGAAAACGCGGCACGGACCTGGGGGTGCCGCCCGGCCGCGGCAGCGGTCCGTTCCTTCTGCCTGAGTGACGACCGCGTCACTGCCCGTGTCCCTGTCGGGAGAACCCGCGAGCGAGCCACGAACAGTACCGACGCGCAGATGATCGACAGCAGCCCGATGATCTTCTGCCGCCTCAAAAGGGGATTGAGGCCTGTCCTCAGGACCCTCAGATGTCCCGGAAGAGACCAGCCAGTGGTGTGACCTGCAGTGATGGTCGATAACGGGCCACTGACCTGCACGAATGGTCTTTCAGTTGTTTCCCGCTCGTGCCCGTTGATACAGCCGGAAGTCCCAGAAAAGTCCCAGGGCACTCCCACGGTCCGCAGCCACTCTTTCGGCTCTGTGCAGCTTATGCGGGCGCGGTGTGAGCAGGTGTGTGGGGACCACTCACACATGGACCTCACTCTCATGAGTGAGACGGGACCACCCCCGCGTGCGCGGGGACCACAGCTCAGCCGGCGATGCCATCCGTCACCTCGGGGGACCACCCCCGCGTGCGCGGGGACCACCACCTCGTGCACCGGATACTGGGCCGACCACAGGGACCACCCCCGCGTGCGCGGGGACCACCCATCGGCCCGTATCTGCGGCCACTGCGCCGGGGGACCACCCCCGCGTGCGCGGGGACCACTGGCCGAGGAAGTGCAGCCCGCCTGAGCACTAAGCCTCCGCCAACCTGAAGAAGCAGGTCAGCGGTCTGGTGTGACCGACTCTCGAAGTGCTCACGCTGGTCGTGGGCGGCTGTCTGCGGAGTAGATCGTCTGACAGAGCCGGACGGTTCGCTGGTTGCGGAACTGGATGAACTCGAAGAACAGCTGGCCAAGCAGCTGGCGGAGGTGCGGGCCGAGCGAGACGAACTTGCTGTCGCCGAACGGGTCCTTGAGCGGGTGAGCGAACAGATCGCTGATGAGCGCGTCTCGGCCTCGCCGGTGCCCGCGCAGGTGGGTGGGCGGGCGGTCATGCTGATCCCACACCGCACCTCCGATGTGGAGGAGAACGTGCTTCCGCCGGACTACCAGCGCATTCTCGCCGCCGTGCGACAGGCCGCCGGACCGGTCATGGCTCGGCAGGCCGGCGAGATGCTGGGAGTGGACGTCAACATCCGGTCCAAGCTGGAACCGCTGCGCGGAAAGCTGGTCAGACTCGTCGACCGCGGTTGGCTGCGGAAGCTACCCGACGGCCGGTTCACCACCCGCCTGTGACCGGCTGCCGCTGATCACGCACTTCGCCCCATCCGACAGATCGTTGCCAGCGGATGGGGAGCTGCTCGGCTCACCTGCTGAAACTCTCGATAGAAGTCGCCCATCACCGCGGCGACCGGTGCGTAACGGACAAGGAGCGCCGCGACCGACGCGGGAACCCCCTCTGGGGGCGCCCCTTGGGCGCACGCATTCACAAACGTTTTGCGTTCTTCCGGTGTGTATCCGTAGAGAGCGACGGCCAGCCAGTTCACCAGGTGGGTGACTGCGTAGTACTGGTCGTAGGTGCGGTGCTGGTCGAAGAAGTCGGTCTCGGCCCGTGTGAGATCGAAGCGTGAGGAGATCGCGAGGCCATAGTCGGTGAAGAAGAGCTGTCGGCCGTCGGTGAGGATGTTCTCGAAGGGGGCGTCGAAGTGCAGAAGCCCGCGCGCGTTCATGAACGCGATGCTGGCTTTCAGCTCGTCGTCGACCATGGCGCAGGCCCGCTCGGCCACCACGTCGCCGGACCCGATCTGGACGCTCAGCCAGTCGTGCAGGTTCTGCGGGATGTACTCCAGGAACAGCACAAGGCTCGCCGTGGAATGCTGGAGAGCTTCGATCCGCCGGCGTACCGCTGATCCGCCTCCCCAATAGGCGACAGCTCGATCCACATCGGCCAGTTCCTCGGGCAGCGGCTGGCCAGAGTCTGGGATCACCCGCCAGTGGTACATCAGGGGAAAGCCCTTGTAGTCTCCCGCGACCACCCAATTCGTCGTCATGGTGTGCGCGGCCAACTCCCGCCAGGCCCCGAACCCCGGGCCGCCGATGGTACCGATGCCGTAGTGACAGAAGGCCGGCAGTCCGAACAGATTCGCGGTGGAGTGAGCATGCTCAGGCCGTCGCTCCAGATCGGTCAGCCGGACCTGCTTGACGAAGACCCGGGTTCCCTCGACCTCCAGCAGGACCGTTCTCCCGCCGATGCCCGACCCCAGCGGTGCGCCGGCGTCCACGAACTCGCGCAGACTGCGGTCACTGCGCAGCGCCAGCGATGTGGAAACGGCGCCGTGGGCCGTCAGACGAGCACCGCGGGACATATCAGGGCCCTTCACTCACGCCTCCAACCGTGCCCCGCCTCTTGTGCAACGGCTCCAGCAGACACCGGGACGGGGGCCAAAGACCACCCTCCCACGTCAGAGTCGGTGAGATGTGGCGTAACTGGAGATCTTCCAGGCGCCGTTGAGGCTGTGTGACGAAAACTGAAGAGCCTGCCGAGAATTCCTGCGCACTTACCTACCAGTGCCGTTTATCGCTGTCCACGCGTACCGTCAGCCACCTTGCCGGTCTGCTGCGACGTCACCTGAAAGTGATCCGGTCCAGATGGCGGATCCTGCCGCCCGGGAAGATCGCGGTGATCGTCCTGGCCGTGCTGCGTCACGACCAGCGCCTGGCCGACATGGCCGGCGGCAACAACGTGTCCAAGTCCACTGTTCGCCGCTGGCGCGACGAGCTGATCGGCCTGCTCGCCGCGCAGGCGCCGCGGCTGGACCGCGCCCTGAAGAAGGTCGCCAGGCAGGGCGGGGAGGTGGTCCTGATCGACGGCACCCTCATCGCCACCCAGCGCCGCACCGGGAAGGCCGACCGGCGGAACTACTCCGGCAAGCACCACCATCACGGCCTGCACTTCCTCGCCCTGACCGACGAGCGGGGCCGGCTGATCTGGATATCCGCCGCCCGGCCCGGCCGCACCCACGACAACACCGCCGCCCGCCAGGACCACGTCCTGGCCCACCTGCGCGCCGCCGGCCTGGGAGCGTTGGCGGACCTCGGCTTTCGCGGCCTGGACAACGACGTACTCGATCCCGTGATCGTCACCGGCTTCCACGCCAGCCGCACCCACAAGCTAACCCCCGGCCAGAAGACCGCCAACCGCGTCCTCGCCATCGGACGCGCACCCGTCGAACACGGCTTCGCCCACCTCAAGAACTGGCGGATCCTCACCAAGCTCCGCACCAGTCTCGCTCGCGCCACCGACCTCCTCGTCCATAGCCGAGATCATGACAGTCCCAGGAGAGACCCCCGCACCGCCCACGGTCAACCATCACGCCGACCACCAAGCGGTGCACGTTTGTCTGTACTTGGCGGAGCACTCAGAGGAGTACGCCGACAGGGGCTCTCGTGCCGCGTCGCCTGGGTGTCAGTACGGCGGCTGCGTCAGGCGGAGGCGGGGGACGTCAGCGGGGGAGAGGTCGGGCCGGGTGCGTGCGGGCGCCAGTCCCTGTAATCCGGCCCAACTGTCCCATTTCAGGCGGGACCATGCTGTGCGGACGACGGCTGGACTTCAACGCCAGGGCGGCGGCGACCGCGCGGGAGGGCTTCGATCAGAGACCTCAATGACCTGGCCCGCTTGAACGGCATCTCGAAGATCTTGGAAAAGAGCCATGCTCCCAGCACCGAGACCGGGAGGGCCACGATAAGCGTGAACCAGAATACCGGCAGGCCTGGCGACAAAAAGAGGGGTGCCACACGGCGTATCACTGTCATGACAATGGGCAGATGGATCAGATAAATGCTGTACGAGAAGCTGCCCAGGTTTCGAATGGGGCGTGCGGTAAGGAACCGCACAAGAATGGCGGGTCTGCCGGTGGCGACCGCAGCAAGCGTCATAGACATGGCAGGAGCGATGGCGAGGTCTATCCAGAAATAGTGTTTTACCGTCCAAATAGAACCTTGTGCGAGGCAGAGAGCTAGGACTGGCACGGCTGCCAGGGCAGCGAACCATCCCCATGGCAGGCGTCGAACTCTGTCTGAAGCGGTGACGACTGCGGCGCCTACCAGCCCCGCGACGAACACGGGAGCGAGGTGGGGAGCGAGCCAGTTGTCACCTTCCACGGGAGTGGCGTTCGCTGCTGCCAGACCGCGGGCGATCACCGGAATCGTCACGCACGCAACCAGGGCCGCCGCGCCCACGCGGCGCCTAACAAAAAGGAACATAGGGAAGAGGAGATAAAGTTCGGCTTCCACTCCGATCGACCAGAACGCGCCGTTCGGTGTAGGGGCGGTAAACGAATCCTGAGCGACGAGGCCGTACACCAGGATTGACATGCCGGTAGGTGGTCCAAAATGCGAAGCCGGCACGACTAGCCAGGAAACTATAAGGCTCATGGCCAGTGCGGCCCAATACGGAGGCAGAATGCGCCAGGCACGGCGGCGGAGAAAACGCCCCACGCCGCCCGATCGCCAACTGTGACGGGCCGGAGAGATCGCCAAGGAGAATCCGGACAGCACCAGGAAGAAGACGACGGCCAGGCGCCCGAACATGAGGCCCTCCAGCCATGGGGGCGCCGAGCTGTCGGGGTATCCCGGGAAGCTGTACAGCCAGCAGTGGAACAGCACCACATATAACGCCGCCAGGCCGCGGAGACCATCCAGGCCCGCCAACTGCCGCTGACCTTGTGTATCGCTCGCCCTTGCCTGCTGCTCTATCGGAGCTGCTAAGTCGAGAGAACTACTGACCGGATGCCTCGAATCCACTGAAACCGCTCAATCCTTCTCGGGGTGCGGGGTTCGCCACGCGCCGCATCGGCAGGGGATGCACCATGCAGCCTGCGACGTGCGAGCGCCACTCACTCGATCCCCTGACGGTACGGCGGGCGACACGGTGTCACCCGCCGTGACTGGTACGGGGCATCCGGCTCAGGGGTTCATCAGGCGGGTCGGCATGGTTCTCATCTGGCCAAGGTGGCTGGGCCTGTGCTCACACGATTTCCCTCCCTCCCGATGGCCTGGCCAACGCGGTAAGAGACCGAGTCGGCAGTGGCGGAGAGCAACCCCAAGATCCAGCCGACGTACGCCGCCGGAGGGAGGGAGGCCGCCACGCGGCTTGATCAGCACCAACGCGATCGGCAGTCACAGTGGGCACATCTCGTCCAGCAGAACACTTCCAGCCCAACTCTCCGAACGTGCTAGCGAACCGTCGTCGCGAGCTGGTTGGGTTCTCCAGGCAAGATCAGACACAACCCGACACAAGGAAACATGTCATGTACACAACGCAACTCAGGTATGCCGTCACCGCAGTCCTTGCCAGCGCGCTGATAACGGTTGCCAGTCCGGCACTCGCACACGCACAGCAGTCACAGCAGAACAGCGACTGGGGCCAGCCCATACCGTCCTCGCAGGTGCTCAGCGGCAACCTCTTAAGCATCAAGGCTTCCGGCATCGGCATCGGGAACCTCAAGTCGAAGAAGTTCCTCCAGGCCAACAGCACCGCCAACGGTGCCAAAGTCGTTCAGCAGCCGGGGAACTCCGTCAACCCCCTCCAGAACTGGGCCGCTGTCAACGACAGCCCCTACACCAGCTTCGAGAACGTCGCCGCCGGCAGAAACCTCGGTATCGACGGTGCCAGCACCGCCTCCGGGGCGGCAGCCATCATCGCGAACGGCGCTGGGGACGCCAACCAGGACTGGAAGCTCGTGCCGGTCACCGGCTACCCCGATGGGTACTTCGCGATGAAGAACCGCAAGAGCGGCCTGTGTCTGGGCATCTCCGGAGCCAGTACCGCCAACGGTGCACAGGCCGCGCAGTTCGCCTGCGACGGATCAGCCAACCAGGGCTGGGGCCTGTTCAACCCCTGATCGCTCGATCGGCGGGCGTTCCAGTCCACCCCGCACAGGGGATCCGGACTGGAACGCCCGCGCTGCCCAGCTAGTGCAACTGCTGCACCGGGACGGTGCCGACACAACACAAGGAGAACGTGCCATGCGCACAACCCGTAGCAAGGCGGCAGTCGTGGCGACGGCCGCGGGAGCGCTGCTGGCGTTAGCCAGTCCCGCGCACGCTCACGCAAAGGCGCAGCAAGCCAGTGACCCCAAACCGGCCAAGCTCGCGGCCGGCGCCTCGCGCATCAAGAACCTCAAGTCCGGTAAGTATCTGCAAGCCGCGAGCACCGCCCACGGCGCCAAGGTCACGCAGCAGACCTACGACGACGGCACCACCCTGCAGTCGTGGGAGACTTACATCTTCGGTGACTACTACACGTTCGAGAACTCCGGCGCCAGAAAGAACCTCGGTATTGACGGCGCCAGCACCGCCTCCGGTGCCACAGCCATCATCGCGAACGGCTCCAGCGACCTGAATCAGGACTGGATCGTGGACTGGACCCTCTACGACGGGGACCACTTCGCACTCAAGAACCGCAAGAGCGGCCTGTGCCTGGGGATCTCCGGAGCCAGTACCGCCACGGGCGCCCAGGCCGCTCAATTTCGCTGCGACGGTTCGGCCAACCAGGGCTGGTCCAAGGAGTGACGAGGGCCCGGAATCCGTCCCACCTCGGCTCGGCCGCCCAGCCCGGCGGTAGATCCGGCGCGGGCACGGGAGTGCTGAGCATCGGCTCCGGCAGCGTCCACGTCACCGCCCATGCCTTCCCCACGGGCGGTGGACCAGGCGAGTGACCTGATGCGGCTGCACACCACGGCGCTCCCCATCCTGCGGTAGTGCGCTACTGGGTTTCGGGTGTCTGGGCGTCGAGTGCTTGACGCAGGTCGACGTAGCAGCGCAGGCGCACGCCGGGCTGTCCCGGCTCCCGGGTGATGCGATCCGCGACTGCGGTCGCCCACCGCGCCGCGACTGCCTGCTGGAATGCCAGGGCTGTTTCCTCGTCGTTGGCCGCGACGTCTACGACGATCAGGCCGGGCCGGGATACGTGCACTTCACTGAATGGCTCCACACTCGGCAGACGGCGCACTTACCTAAGGGCTGTCCCGTAAATGATCTTTGACGTGCCTGGTGACCTGCTTGTTTTCTCGTCACCCGGCGAGGGTGAGGTTGTACAGGCGGGCGATGCCGAGCATGGCGTGATGGACGCCGTCGCCTTTGAGGCGGCAGTCGCGGAGGATCTTCCAGGTCTTCATGCGGGCGAAGGCGTGCTCGACGCGGGCGCGGACCTTGCGGTGTGAGGCGTTGTGTTCCTCTTTCCATTCGGGGAGGTCGGCCTGGCCGGGCTGGCGGCGGTGCGGGATGACCAGGCCGGTGCCGCGGTAGCCGCCATCGGCGATGACGGTGGTGTGGCCGACGGCATCCTTGGTGCCGGACAGCTCCCACGCCTTGCAGTCGTTACGGTTGCCGGGCAGTGGTCGGCCGACAGCGACGACGAGCCGGGTGTCGGCGTCGATGACGACCTGGTGGTTGGTGGAGTACCGGTAGTTCTTCGACTGCTCGGCCACCTGGTGGTCGCGGGTGGGGACCAGGGTGCCGTCCACGATGAGCATGGTGTCCTTGCGGAACCGCTTGCGCTGCTGCAGTGCGAGCGCCGGGCCGAGGTGGTCGATGATGCGGTCCGCGGCCGACTTCGACACCCCGAACAGCGGCGCCAGTTGGCGCAGGGTGAGGTTCGTGCGCCAGTACGCGGCGACCAGCAGGACCCGGTCCTCCAGCGGCAGGCTCCACGGCCGGCCCTTGCGGACCGGATCCGCACCCTCCCGCCGCAGCGCGGTGACCAGCTTGCCGAACTGCCGCGGGCTCAGCCCGGTGAACGGGGCTATCCAGGAAGGCTCCGACGCCGTGATCACACCAGACGCGGCAAGATCATCTCACCTGTGACCAGCAGTTACGGGACAGCCCTTAGCTGACAGTTGTCGATCTTCCCGGAGGTGCCGGTGTACTGCCGCTGCACGCCGGCCGACCGGGAGCCCTTCTTGATGAAGCCGGTCTCGTCCACGGCCAACACGCCGTCCTCGGCGCCCAGATGTTCCAGCACGAAGCCGCGAACCTCGTCACGGACCGCGTCGGCGGACCAGTCGGCCTGGTTCAGCAGCCGCTGCTGCCGTCCGGGCACAGCTCACCGGCCTGCTCGGCCAGCGTCCAGCCGTTCTTGCGTTCCAAGGGTGCAAGCAGTCCGCGCAGATACTCCCTTGCCCGCCGACGTGGCTCGGACCTGCGGAAATACCCACCGATCCGAGCATGCAGTGCGTCCAGACCGGTCGCCCAGCGGTGCACCTCATCAACCGTGACGTCCCCACCCATGCCCAGCTCAACGAGCAGCCAGACCAACCGTCACAGCAACTGCGGCTGCAGTATTAGAAGGCACGTGCTCTATCCACTGAGCTACGGGGGCTGACCTGCTTAAACGCAGCTTCCGGGCGCTGTCCCCCAAGTCGCGGGGGGACGCATGGGGGTATCGAAGTTTCCCGGTGATCAGGGGACGCGAGCGCTCCCCGATCGAGCCGTACGTAGGGTCTCACACCATCTTCACGTTCCCGAACCCTCGCGCGGAAACAATTCCGCACCTCATCGGTGTTGGTGATCTCCGAGCCGAGGAGGGGAAGGTGTCGGGTCTGAAGCTGTTCCGCACGGACACGACCGATAGCGGCATGATCGAGGTCATGCCGCGTCTTGCTGAGATCGAGGCCGATGTGCAGGGTCTCGTCGAGGAACACATGGAGACGTTGCTGGGCGTCCGGTTCCTGGCAAGCGAGTACAGCACCGGATCGCTGCACGGGGGCCGGATCGACTCGCTGGGGCTGGACGAGAACGGCTCGCCGGTCATCGTCGAGTGCAAGCGCGGCACGGATGCCGGCGTGATCAATCAGGGCCTGTTCTACCTGGCCTGGTTGATGGACCACCGTGCAGAGTTCGAGAACCTGGTCCGCGACCGGCTCGGGGTGACGGCCGCGTCCCATAGCCTGTGGAGCGGCCCGCGCCTCATCTGCATCGCCGGCGACTTCAGTCGCTACGATGTGCACGCCGTGCGCGAGCACCGGCGCTCGATCGACCTGGTCCGCTACCGACTCTTCGGCAGCGACCTGCTCGGGCTTGAGACCGTGGCCTCCGTGAGCGGCGGCATGCAGGTGGCTCGCCGGGCATGGCGCCAGTCCGTTGCCCAGGCAGCGGCCGACGTCCAGGGCGCGGCGATGGTGGAGTTGGCGGGCGCGGTTGACGAGGTCTTGCTCGGGCTCGGGGACGGCGTGAACTGCGTGGAGCGCAAGACCTACCGGGCGTATCAGCGGCTGCGGAACTTCCCCTGCTTGTGCCCGCCGCAGCGGAGCAAGCTGCTGGTCTACCTGAAGTTCAACCCGAAGGATGTCGACCTCGTTCCCGGCTTCACTCGGGACGTGTCCGGCCTCGGTCACCACGGGACAGGCGACCTGGAGGTCGAGCTCCGTACGCCGAGGGACGTGGAGCGGGCGCAGAACCTGTTCCGGGCGAGCTACGCGGCGGTGTGATCGGATGCTGCTACATGTCTCCTGGCGGGCTGCGCTTCGTGTCGTGTCTGCGGTCGTGGGAGATGTCTTTCGACGTCCTGGTCGGCGGGGGCTGCGGCCCCTGCGCGATTCGGTCGCCGACGACGCCGACGACGCGGAGGAGATGTGACCTGTGCGGGCGCCGGTTCTACCGGAGAAGGCGGATGCGCTGGGGCATGGCCCGTCGGGGGAGCCCGGTCGGGAGGCCCGCAGGCCGCCGACGCGCAGCACACCGGCCGCCTTCTCAATGTCAATGTGCTTGCCGTCAACCTTGAAATCTAGGTGCACATCAGGGCCCGGCGACGGGTCGTGATCCTGAGTCTGTGGCGGCCGTGTGCGCGTAATGCAGCAGGGCCCCGGGTCTGTGGGGGCTTGCGGAGGGTGTCTCGGCTTCCTCATGCGAGGGAGTTCGCGTACGGCGGGCTCGCGGTGGTGCTGGACGGGGATGGAGCGCAGGAGGTCCATGCGCGCTCTGCGGCGGTGAAATCCGCCCACTCCGGTCGAGGTCGACGGGCTCAGGGAGATGACACGACGGGTGAAGCGGCGGAGATTCCCGATGTGGTGGGGCCGAGCAGGACGGCCGCCGCTATGTAGCCGCCTACGGGCACGGTATGCACGGGAAGGACGAGCTGCACGAGGGGGCCTCCGATTGGCGCCAGGACACGCAGGGTCCTGTCCGAGTGCGGTCTGGTTCTCAGTGTGCGACTGGCCCGCGAGGTGGGGCGGGAGCGCTGGAAGTCAGAGCGCGGAAGGGGGTTCCCTGAATCGAGGCTATGTTCCGTCAGGCCGCCTCACGCGCCCTAGTGTTGGGGGATGAGCGAGGAGACGTACAACAGTCTGGACGGACGGGCGGACGTGGTAGTCCAGGCTGGTCGTATTGGCGAGGTGCATCAACACCTGCACGGGGCGGGTGTGTCGCCTCAGCCAACGCCGATTCAGTTGCCGCCCGCGTTGGCCTACTTCGAGGACCGGCAGGCCGAGCAGGAGCGCATCGCACAAGCTGCAGAGGGGCACAGGGGCCACGCTGGGCCGCTCGTGGTGGCGTTGACTGGGATCGGCGGGATCGGCAAGACGGCATTGGGATTCCATGTTGCGCGTCAGCTCAGCGACAGGTATCCCGACGGTGTGTTGTACGTCGATCTCGACGACCTGCGCCGGGATGGGGTGGTGGAGGTGGCGGACGCTGTCGGGGAACTGCTCACCGGTCTGGGTGTCTCACCGGATTGGCTGGAGCGGTCTTTTGCCGGCCGTTCGAAGCAGTACTGGACACGCTCTCGGGACAAGCGTCTCATCGTGGTGATCGACAACGCCCGCTATGGGGCTGAGGCCGTACCACTGCTTCCGGCTTCCGCGCAGAGCCTGGCGATCGTGACGAGCCAGGGGCTGCTCTACGATCTCGACGGCGTGGCCGCGGTCGAGGTGCCTGTGAACCCGTTGGCCGTGGACGATGCGGTGCGATTGCTCAGGCACATTGTGGACGACCCGCGGCTCGAGGCGGAGCCGGACGCCGTGGCGGAGCTCGCCCGCAGCTGTGGTGGGCTGCCTGCGGCCCTCCAGGTGGCTGGCCAGTGGGTCCGCAAATACCGTCGGCGCAGCCTGTCCCGGCTGGTCGCTGAGCTCACCGCAGAGCTGCACGAGAGGGGCCTCCCCATGATCGAGGCAGTCTGGGACGCCGCATGCTCAGGGCTGGGGCCGGAGGCTGGCCGTCTCTACTGCCTGCTGCCGCAGTATCCTGCTCCTGTCATCACGTGCCCGGCTGCCGCCGCGCTCCTTGGTGGCGGTCTCCTGCCGGCGGAGGACGCGCTGGAGGAGCTGGAGTCGGCGGGGCTGCTGGAGAACAGGCCCGAGGGGTACCGGATGCACGAGTTGTTGCGAGGGCATGCCGAGCGCCGCGCACGCCAGACGGATCCGGAAGGTGTGGGCCGGGCCGAGGCGCGTCGCAGGCTTATCCGTTGGTACAGGCGCCAAGCAGGCCGGGCGGATCTGCTGGCCGCCGGCCCGCGCATGACCTTTGCAGACCCCGTTGCGGTGGTCGAGGACGTACCCGACGTCGATTTCGCTGGTAAGGCACAGGCCCTGAGGTGGCTGGAATCGCAGCGGCTCGCTCTGTACGGCTGTGTTCGCCTGGCCTTCGAGACTGAGCTGTACGAGGACGCCTGGGCACTGTGCGAACCGCTGTGGACACACTTCCTTGATCACCCGCATTACGCGGACGTCACGGACGCTTTCCGCACAGGCGTAGCAGCCGCCGATCGCCTGGAGTGCCTGCCGGCGATGGTGCGGATGCGGTGCCAGCTGGCCAGGCCGCTGTGGGAGCAGGAACGGTATGACGAGGCTGCGGAGCAGCTGCGGCACGCTCTGGGTGCATCCGAAGCCCTGGGCGAGTCTGCGCAGGAACGCAAACTGAAGGCGTCCGTGAGGGAGTTCCAGGGCTTGCTGAAGTCCGCGCAGCGGGACTGGACCGGCGCAACCGCGGACTTCGAAGCCGCCAGGCAAGTCCACGCAGCGATCGAAAACGCCTACGGCGTGCTGCTCCAGACCTACCTGCTGGGCCGCACCGCCCTGAGCCAGGGCGAGCCTGAGCGGGCGGTTGCCCTGCTGAGCACGGCGCACAGCATGGCGCGAGAGCAGGACCGGGAGCGCATGACATCGCGGGCCGGCTTCGAGCTCGGTCGTGCGCTGAGGCGCGCCGGGCGTGCGGCGGAAGCGGGCGGTCTGGTACGTGCGGCGCTGGTGAACGCCCGCGAGCGGGGTTCGACGTTCGATGAGGCGCGCGTCCTGGAGGAACTGGCTGCACTCGCTGATGAGCTGGGCGAAACCGCCGAAGCGGAGGAGTACCGGACGGCGGCCCAGCTGCTGGCCGCACGCTCGGGCGCTCTGCCTGACGGTGGTCAGAGCTCGTAGGTGAGGTCGGCTTCGTCGGCCGGGGCCAACCCGACACGGACCGTGAGGGGACCGATCTCGCAGACGAGCGATACGGGCAGCGCCCACTGCGGGGTGGCGCCGAGCCAGGCATGGACCGCCGACACTACTGCCCCAGGATCGGTGCGCAGGACGCGGTCGGTGGTTGTGCAGGGCTCGATGCGGATGCTGAGCGGCCCCGCCGATCGGTGCCGGACCAGGCACCGTTCCGGAGAGAGGATCGCAGCGGCGGTCCGGCAGCCCGGGGCGTCTTCCAGTACCCGGGCCGTCCAGCCGGCCGCCGTCCAGGTGCTGGTGTGCGGCGCGGGGGAGGCAGGCCGGGCACGGCGCCACAACACCGACGCGCTCTGCACGTGGCGCTGGCCGGCTTCCGGGTGTTCGGCCGCCAGGTGGTGCACCGCCTCGGAGGTGAACGAGGGGAACCGTTCGATGCTGATCCGGCACCCGGACACCTCGGCCCGCACCGCGAGTGCCAGAGGACGTTGGGGTGCGGCTGGGTGAGGAAGCGGATGCGGGGCCACTGGGACGGTCCGCGGCCGGAGCCTCAGCAGAGAGTAGAGCTCGGATTGGAGGCGTTGCAGGGCCTGGCCGGGCAGGGCGAAGGCTGCCTCGGCGAAACCCCGGGTGTCGTGGGCTTCGGCGGCCGGGAGGACATGCACCAGATCGGCGGCTTTAGCCAGCCGGGGAACCTGGGCGAGCATCTTTGCCATCGGGCTGCCGGGTATCAGTTCGCTGCCACCGTCGTACGCCCCGATGACCGGTCGGCCGAGGGCAGCAGCGTAAAGGGCGGTGGATCCGTGGTCGGTGACCACGGCATCGGCCGCAACCAGGAGGGCGGCCCATTCCTCGTATGGCCTGGCCAGCGCCAGGCCCCCTGACAGGGCGGGGGCGAGGTGACGGGAGAGGTCGAACGCGCTGGTCCGGCTGTACTCATTGGGATGAAGGACCAGGGCGAGCTGGTACTCGTCGTGCGGGAGCTGGCTGATGAGCTCGCCCGGCAGCTCGGGCCGCCGGGCGAGCAGCGACTCAGGCCCCCAGGTGGACGTGAGCACGATGAGTCGGCGCTCGCCCGTTCCCAGGGTCGAACGGTAGTTCCCCCGGTGGGCGAGTGAGCCGAGCAGCCGGTCCAGAGTTGGGTCACCCACCACGGCCGCCCGCGCGGCGGCCGATGGGCAGTACTCGGCGAGGCGGGTGAGTTGTTCGTCGTGCGCCAGCGCATGGAGCGCGGCCCACGGTTCGCCGTCCACGAGCAGGTAGTGGGGGTCAAGTCCGGACGGAATCCGTGGCGAACCGTCACCGCTGACGGTCTTGTTGAAGCCCGCACCGTGCGGAAGCAGCACCCCGGGACCGGAAAGGACCCGCAACGCACCCTTCGGACTCGCAGTCAGGATCAGGTCGTGCTCGCTGGCTCGCGCCTCTTCCCAGCTGACCGTACGTGCACCGGAGCGCTCTAGGGCTGCGAAGGCGTCTGCGTCGAACACGGACCCTGGCACCAGGGTAAAACGGACGAGGACGCGCTCGTCGCCCTCGAAGACGGGCAGTACATCGAGAAGCCGGTGCAGAGCTCCCGCTGAACGAACGGCAAGGAGTACTGCCCGCTGCCCGCTGCCCGCTGCCCGCTGCCCGCTGCCCGCTGCCCGCTGCCCGCTGCCCGCTGCCCGCTGCCCGCTGCCCGCTGCCCGCTGCCCGCTGCCCGCTGCCCGCTGCCCGCTGCCCGCTGCCCGCTGCCCGCTGCCCGCTGCCCGCTGCCCGCTGCCCGCTGCCCGCAAATTATCGATTATACCTGAAGAATCGGAAAAAGGCGCATCGGTCCTACCGAGTGGGGAAACATAGCCAGGGGCCTCTTGCGGCATGGAGCTGATCGTACCGGCGACTCAAGCCGGTTTGCGCGCCACCGACGCGCTCCAGCATCTGTCTGGTGCCCTGCTGTCTTTGCTAACCCCTGGCCCAGTTTCTTGCATGTAGTCAGCGCCGCAGAGAGGGAGCACGGTGGTCCTCCAGAGGGCTTCCGCGGTCGGCTAGAGGCGACCGAAGTGACTGTTGGCGATGGTTACGGCCGACTACCCAACTACCCAAGTCTCCGTGATCTCCCTACGGTGGCTTCAGCGAGTTCACTGTCCTGTGTTGCTGCAAGGGGGATTGATGGAGGCGGAGTTGGCGGCGCTGGCGGCGTCGGGGGCGACGACGTTGGTCGGGCTGATGGTGTCGGAGACATGGTCGCAGGCGCGTGAACGGGTGGCACGGTTCTTTGCCCGGGGCGCGAATGAGGAGACGGTCGACGAGGAGCTGCGGTTGTCCGAGCAGGAGCTCGTGGCGGCTCGCGCGTCGGATGACGAACTGGCTGTGGCGGACATCGAGGCCGGATGGCGGCTGAGGCTGCGTCGTGCTCTCCAGGCGGACCCCGGGGCTGCGGAGGAGCTGCGCCTGCTGCTGGCGGAACTTGCCCCGGGAGCGGGAAGTGACGCGGCAGTCACCGTGCACAACAGCGTCAATGGCGGAGTGCAGAACGGGCCCGTGATCCAGGGGCAGCAGTTCTCCAGCCTGACGTTCTACAGCTCGGGTTCTGTCCCTCAGGGACCCAGCGCGAGGCAGCCAAATGAGTGAGAGTTTCGACGACCGGCGCGCGGAGCCGTACGTCCGGAACGAACTGTCCGGGAGCGTCAACGGGCCGAGCGTTCAGTCCCAGCAGATTCATGGCGGCATCACGTTCAACGTTCAGGCGCCACTCCCGTCCGGTCCCACGTTCCGGCCGGATCAAGTGCCCCCTCTGACGGTCCGGTTCATCAATCGGTCAGCGGACCTGGCTCTGCTGGACGACTGTGTGAGCGAAGAAGGGAGCGGAGCGGGCAGGGTCGGATACGGCGTGATCTCGGGGATGCCTGGGGTCGGCAAGACCGCTATCGCCTGCCGCTGGGCGGAGAAGGCCCGGGCGCAGTTCCCAGACGGGCAGATCTACGTCGACTACGCGATGTTGCGCAGCCGGGCGGGGGGTGATGTATCGGAGGCGGTGGCCATGTGCCTGAGAGCCCTTGGGGTGGACGATGCGTACATCCCGAAGTCCCTGGAGGAGCGGACCTCGCTGTTCCGCTCGAGGACCGCGGACCGGCGCGTCCTGGTGGTTCTCGATGACGTCAACCAGCCCGCTCAGGTCAGACCTCTCGTGCCCAAGGGGCCGGGGAGCGTCATGCTGGTCACCAGCAACGGCAAGCTTTCCGAGCTGGCTCTGGACGGGGCACGCCCCGTCTACCTTGACCCTTTGGACATGGACAGCGGCCTGCAGTTGCTGGCCGACAGGTGTGGCGAGGCGGCCGTGGAGGCCGAGCGGCACGCGGCCGAGCGGCTCGTCGGGTTCTGCGGTGGCCTGCCCAAGGCCCTGCAGTTGGTGGCTGCCCGCCTGCTGCCCACGGGTGATCTGACCATGAGTGAGCTTGCCGAGGAACTGGCTGACGAGACCCGCCGCCTGCAAGGGCTGTCGCTGGGAGGGGACCATTCCGTGTCCGCCGTACTCGAGTTGAGCTATCGCGATCTCCCAGCAGACGCCGCGCACCTGTACCGAATCCTGGGTTGGTTCCCTGGCCGCACCTTCGACGCGGGCACGGCCGCTGTCGCTGCGGATATCGACGTATCGACAGCGAGGTCGTTGCTGGCCACCTTGGTGAGGTCGAGCCTCCTCGATGTGACAGAGGAACGCCGCTACCGCTTCCACGATCTTGTGCGGCTGCACGCCCGGGAGCGCGCCGACCAACAAGAGCCGCAGCTTACGCAGCGCGCAGTGGTGGAGCGGGTGGCCACCCACTATCTCGCTCTCACCGCGTGCGCCGACCGCGCGGTGCGCGAAGACCGGCTGCGGATCGCAAACCTGACCGACCTCCTTCGCAGCGCCCCGAACCCCTTCTCAGCCGACGATGGCCCGGCGCCCCTGGAGTGGCTGGACGCCGAGCGTGCCACCATCCTCGCCGTGCTGCGGGAGGCATCACGACTGGCTCTGCACAAGCACGTGTGGCAGCTGGCGGAAGCCTTTACGGTGCTGTTCCTGCACCGCCGCTACCTGGGGGAGTGGAAGGAGTCCTTGGAGCTGGGCGCGGCCGCGGCTGCCGAGGCCATGGTGCCGGCCGCGGAGGCGCGGCTGCGCAGCTTGCTGTCGCGGCCACTGATGGACCTCGGCCAGTACGACCAGGCGCGCGTGGAGCTGGATAAGGCTGTTGCTTGCGCGGAAGTGTCAGCCAACACGGCGCTGAACGCGTCCGTGCACGAGTTCTTCGGCCGCTACTGGGACCGCTTCGACGCCGACCGCGCCGTCCAGGCATACCGGCGCTCCGTCGAACTCAACACCGAGGCCGAGGAGTGGCGCGGGGTAGCCATCGCCACGTACTTCCTGGGCTGCGCACAGGACACTGCCGGCCACCACGAGGCCGCGCTGAGCACTCTGCGCAGCGCCCATCAAGGGCTCATGGATCGCCACGACAGGCGTATGGCCGCCCGGGTCCTGGCTGCCATCGGTACTGTCCACGAGCATCTGGGTGACACGGATGCGGCGGCGCGTGTGCTGAGGGACGCCGTCCGGGCATTGGAGGAGGAGCAGGCGAGCCACTACGAGGCACAGGCCCGGGTTCGGCTTGCCGACATCGTCGAGCGGACCGGCGGCGCCTGCGAAACCGTACGAGAGCACCTCACACGGGCCTGCCAGATCTACGAGGCAGGTGGCAGCCCGGAGGCGGAGAAGCTGCGTGACCGCATGACCGGACCGGACGCTGAGGGCGACGGCATTGCCTGACGAGGAAGGGTTCGCCTCACTGCCTGGAGTCGGACGGTAGTCGGAGGCGCAGACCGACCTCCTCCCGCACGTCGCCGATCCGCAAGGTCATGAACACGCCGTCGAGGGGGAGGCCAGCACGTAGGCAGGTGTAGACAAGTGCCGCCGGCAGGCCGGGGTCGATGGTTGGCCCGGTGACCGTCGCCTCCACGATCGGCCCGTCGCGTGTGCCCAGCAGGAAGCTGTTCCCGTTCAGGGGCACGGCGGCGACGAGGCTGCCGGGGAGGCGGTGCAGTGTCTCTCGGATCCAGCCAAGGGCGCTGACCGCGGTATCAGCGGGGCGCCGGCGCACCACTACCGAGGCACTCTCGGTCAGCCGGTGGTCCCGTTCCTCCTCGTCGCATGCCAGGTGCACAAATGTGTCAGCCGCTTCCTGACGGTCACCGGAAACGGCCGCGGGGTGACGGCGAACGGCAACCATTGAGTGCTCGGCCGCAGCCGCGGTGGCGGCAGTGGTCACCAGCCATGAGGTCACGGTCGCCGCCGGGGGATCGGGGTGCGGCAGCGACAGCACCGGCGGTGTGTTGGAGGTCGGCTCCGCCAGTTTGAGCAAGCGATACAAGGTCGCACGGAGCCGAGTGAGCGCCAGCCCCGGTTCCGCGAAGGCGAGATCACAGATCGCGGCGTAGCGCTCGGGAATGTGGCCCTGGACGGCATCCTCGATCTGCTGGCGCAGGTCACCTCGCGGATCGTCGAGCTGAGGTGCAGCCTGTCCGAGGTGCGCGACCGCTGTGCCGGGTACCGCGTCACTGCCGAAAGCCGCGAGCAGCACTGGCTTGCCGAGTGCGGCACCCATCAGTGTCACCGATCCGTGATCACCCACGACGACAGACGCTGCGACGAGCGCGGAGCGCCAAGCGTGGACGGGTGGCATCAGCAGCAGCCCTGCTTCCAGCGCCGCAGCCTGGAGGGTACGGATCTGCCAGGACCCGTGCGCCGACCACACATTGGGGTGGATGACCGCGGCCACCCGGTATTCGTCATACGGCAGCGCAGCGAGAAGCTCGGCAGGCAGTTGTGGGTACCGGCCGAGGAGCGATGTCGGACCCCAGGTGGAGCTGACCACCACCAGACGCCGGCCGTCGGCGACCCCCAGGGCACGCCGGTAGGCGGCGGCTTGAGGCAGACTGACGGTCAGCTCATCGAAGCACGGATCCCCGATGAGCAGTGTGCGGCCCGCAGTCTTGGGGTGGGTGGCGAGCAGCTGCTGTTCCTGATCGGGATGCGAGACGGCAAGCCAGGCGCGTCCAGACTCGAGCAGCGAGTCCGGTACGACGCCGGACAGCCGGGAGCGTGGGGCCCGGGAGTCCGGTACGAGCTTTTGGAAGCCGACGCCGTGCGGCAGTACCAGTACGGGGCAGTCGCCTTCCGGTACGTCGATGTTCTCGCTGGCGGACAGGATCAGGTCGGGTGCGATGCTCCCCAGCTGTGACCAGGGCACGATCCGACAGCCGGCGTCGTGGAGCAGATCGAGAACGCCGTCGCTGAAGGCGGACGTGGGATCGTAGGCGAAGACGACGGTGACCCGGCTGTCCCCACGCAAGAGGGCCGGCAGGCATTCCAAAACGCGTGCGGTCGATGTGACCGTACGCGCGGCCACGATCAGCGTCTTCTCGCCGCGGAAGGTGCTCCATCGATGGGCATCGTCGCCTACAGGTACACGAAGATGTGGGCCGCTCCTACCGTTCACGACCACCTCGGACGACTACCCGCGGTTGCTCTAGGGTGAGTTGTGCTTCACTCGCGCGGTTCGCGGTTCGCGGTTCGCGGTTCGCGGTTCGCGGTTCGCGGTTCGCGGTTCGCGGTTCGCGGTTCGCGGTTCGCGGTTCGCGGTTCGCGGTTCGCGGTTCGCGGTTCGCGGTTCGCGGTCATGGTCGCGTTATCGCATTTCAAGCGGTGAGGCAACCCTTCTGAGGAACTGGTGAGCGGGAGAGGCGGTCTATGATACCGGTTTAGGCGCGTGCACACCTCATCAGCCAGCCTGCTTGAGCATTCGAGCCTCGCCGGGCGCGCTGCCGTACGATCCCGTCCTTTGTCATCAGATGATGACCCCAGGCTTCGATCTCCGTGTCAGCTCGCTATCCCCGTCCTCTGCTCCATAAGCACGCGGCGTGCCCGCCGGTCCGGTATCTCGAAGTGGGCGGCCATCTTGGCCAGGTGTTTGTCGACCTCAGCGGGGACATGCGCGGCGATGTACGGGGCGGCGCGGCCGGTGAGGGCCAACGCGGTGCGTCATAGAGATCATCTTGTGGTGTCTGCGCGGCCGAGCGGGCCTGCAGCGCGATGTGCGCAGCTGGTTGCGCCGGGTGCCTTCATGCTGGACGGTTTGGGGCTGGAGCCCCTGCATAGACAGTAAAAGGCCCGTGGAGACGTGGAGGCGCTGCCCGTCACCGGCGAGCTGTCCTGGCCTTCCCATGGGGCAGGGCCGCGTCGTTCAGGTGATGTGTCCTGGTTGATCACATGATGCCGAGGGTGATCAGTGGACGGTTGGCGTCGCGGGTGTGGTGGCGGAGTCCAGCGGCGATGTTCGTCTGGTTGGCGAGTCGAAGAGCGCCGATGGCCAGGTTGCGCTGGGATGCCATGGCACGGGGAGCGGTGCCGGTGCGTACGTGGGAGGCGTCCTCGGCGTACGTGGTGTCCCTGACGTGGTGGATCTCGTTCTCGATGCCCCAGTGGCCGTGGACGCGGCGGGCGATCTCGGTTGCGTCGGCCTGCTCCGCGGTCAGGTCGGTCATGCCGTAGATGCGTTCCAGGGTGACCTTGCCGGTGGTGGCGATCCGTCGGCGGCGCACGATCTGGACGGCCTGCACCGCGTGTGGGAACGCGATCCCGGCGACGGCGGCGGCCTTGATCCGGCGGATCTCGTCGCGGCCGTGCGCGGTGGCCCGCGTCTTGTCCAGGAGTGGCACTTCCCGCCATGGCAGGGCCTTCAGCCACTGGTGCAGGGTGGGCTGATTGCCCTTGACCAGCGCGATGTAGTGGGCGTGCTTGTCCTCGACGAGGAAGCGCGCGTGGGCGGTCTGCGAGTGGAGGGCGTCGAAGGTGACCACCGTGCCGTGCAGGTTGAGCGGGGCAAGCAGGGGCTGGAAGACGGTGATCTCGTTGGTCGTGGCGTCCACCTCGCGCTGGGCGGTGACCAGGCCGGTCCCCGTCATCGCGGCGAGCAGATGGACCTGGGTGCCGTCGGTGCGGCGGGCACCGCGCACGGTCTTGCCGTCCACGGCGAGGGAGGGCAGGGGCCGCCGGTCGCTGTCGTTCTCCTCCCGGCCGGCGGCGCGTTCGCGCCCGGCGAGCCAACTTCCGACGGCTGTATCCAGCGCGTCGCCGTCGATGCGTTGGAGGACACGACGCACGGTGGCCTCGGCCGGGGCGACGGGGCCGCGGCCCGGCTCCCGGCATGGGCCACCGAGCCGGGCCAGGACGTCGGGCGGGGCGTCGGCGGCCCACTCCGCGATCGCGGCCAGGGACTTCGCTCCGGCCAGGACCGCGCACGCGGCCAGGGAGAGGACGAAGGCGAGCGGGTGGCGTCGGCCCTGGTCCCGGCGGGGATCGGGCACCTGAGCCAGGCAGGTCAGCAGGCCGGGGAGGTCATCGGGGACGGCCGGCGCGGTGTCGGCGAGTTGGCCCAGAGGGCGCGGGATGAGCGAGGATGAGCGGGCAGGCACGGTCTTCCGTCGTGGTGATCAGGGACTCGACACCTCGTGATCACCGGAAGTCGTGCCTGCCTCCGCGTCAGCCCCCGCCGACCACCCCGCAGTCCTGCCCCAGCTCCTGAAGCCCCATCAACCCGGATGCACCGCCGGAACGACGCCGCCCTGCCCGCGTACCCCGTCGGTCACCGTCATCGTGGCGCCGACGGGGTACGCCCGTCACCCGCGAGCGGAGTGCGACTTCAGCGGATGCGATGCTTCCGCCAGAAGGGGCCGAGGTCCCTGTGCGTCATCGACTGTGCGGCCTTCTTGAAGTCGACGGTGGTGGAGACGCCGTACCAGTGGTCGTGGGCGTACTTCTTGATGAGGCGCGCCATGGTGCCGGCCCCGAGGACGTGCTCCAGGTCGGCCAGGACGCAGGGGCCGATCCCGTACAAGACCTGGAAGTACTCGCCACGGTGTGTAGACCAGTAGGCCATCGAGTTGGTGAGCGCGGCGGTGGCGCTCGGCCAGGAGCCGTCCGGCGAGCACTCGAACCCGTCCCAGCGGTAGTAGCGCGCGTTGGCGTACTGAGCGAAACTCTCGTCCAGCCAGGGCGAGTTGTACTCGTCGTTGCCCACGACGCCGTACCACCACTGGTGGGCGATCTCATGGACGGTGGCGCCGCCCTCCTCCTCGGTGCCGAGGATGACCAGGCCGGGGTACTCCATGCCGCCGGCGAACCCGGGGGTCATCACGAGGTCTATCTCGCCGTACGGATAGCGGCCGAACTCCCTGCCGAACCGGTCGATGGCGGCGACGCCGTCCTTGCGGTTGAGGCGGACACCGGCGGCGGGCGTGTTAGGCGACCAGTACGACTTCACTCGCACGCCGTCGGGCGAGGTCTGGGTCGCGGTGCGGAACGGGCCCGCCGCCCATGCGAAGTCCCGCACCCGCTTGGCGACGCTGTGGGTGACCGTACGCCCGGTACCGCCGGGGCGGGTCCATGTGCTGCCGGTCGCCGGGACCTTGAGGGCGGACGGGTGGTCGAGGCGCACCCGGAAGTCGCTCGCCAGGGTGTAGAAGCTCTCGCCGTACGACACATACGGATCGAGGTGCCACCCCCTCGCGTCGTGCACGGCGAGGACCGGCAGCGCGTTGCCCAGGAAGCGGAACGCGCCTTCGCGGCCGAAGCGGTTGTTGCGTGCGGGCACGGTGAGGGCCACGTCGAAGGAGACGGCCGTCCGCTCACCGCGTGCGAGCGGCCTCGGCAGAGCGATGCGCAGCGCCGTGCACTTCACGCCGGGGCGGCCCGGAGTGCCGCCGCGCACGTGGGAGACGCGGACGGGGGACGGTCTTCCGGATGTCCCGCAGCCGTCCTCGCCATTGCCCCACAGGCGTATGTACAACTCACGCAGGGGCCGGCTGGAGGCGTTGCGGAAGGACACCGTCTGCCGGCCCGCCCAGTGGGAGCCGTCGGCGTCGGCGCGCAGCTTCACGTCGTAGCTGGGGCGGTCGGGCGTCGCGGGTTCGGCCGCTCTCACCGCGGCGCCGGGCGCCGGGCCGGACGGCGTGCCGGCCTCGGCCACGGTGGAGCCTGCTGTCGCGAGCAGCGCGAGCAGGGCGACCAGCAGACGGCGACCGGTTCTTGAGGGGCCCGTGGGCGACGAAGGCAACGAAGGCACGGCAGAGGACATGACAGATGACATGCCAGCGGATCTTGTCACAGGGTTCCCCACGGCCGACACAGGCCCGCGAAGAGGGGAGGTCGGCTCCGCTTGGGCGGCGAAAATGCCAGGGTACGCAGGGGATGTTCGCTGTACGTTGGCGCACAGTGAGGTCTTCTCAGCAACGTGACAGTTGCGCTACGTGACGAGCCGTCAGTGCCCCCGGCGGAGACTGACCTGACGTCAGAAACACGAGAAGCCCCTGGTAGGAACAGGTCTGCGAAGATCACGTTCCCGGCAAGAGGCTTCACGCGTTGACGAGTATCACCTACACCGCCGTGCTCGACGTCAGCAGGGCCACCGCCGAGCACCTCGCGAAGCTGCTCGCCTAACACCGCGAGCGACTCGGCACCCGCAAGGGCACCCGGGCGCTGGGCCCGTTCAAACAGGCAGTGCTGGTGCTGCGCTGGTTCGTCGACGGCAGCCGTCTGGTCCAACTCGCCCGCGACAACGGCATCGCGACCCCGACCGCGTACCGCTACCTGCACGAAGGGCTGACCGTGCTCGCCGACCACGCGCCCGACCTGTCCACCGCTCTGGAGCGGGCGGCAGCGGCGGGCTACACCCACCTCAACCTGGACGGCATCGTCATCCGCACCGACCGCGTGGCCGCCGCCGGCCCCAACATCGATCGGCGCTCTCCGATTCGCCAACCAGACGAACATCGCCGCTGGACTCCGCCACCACACCCGCGACGCCAACCGTCCACTGATCACCCTCGGCATCATGTGATCAACCAGGACACATCACCTGAACGACGCGGCCCTGGGTCGCCCGCTGGCTGGCGGCCCAGGGCGTGCCCGCCGTACGCGCCCTTGACCTGTGGCAGCCGATAGCAGCTAGCGGGCACCCGGTGACGTTCTGGCAAGAGCTGCCGCCACACGAAATCGGTACCGTCACCGACGTCGTCGTGCTCCTCAAGCAACTGCATTTCCTTCCGAAACCAGACCTGCCGCTGGGTGAGCTGGACCCGTTCGTCCGGCTGGTTGAGCGCATCGACGCAGCGAGCACAACTTCTGACGACGACCGGCAGTGGCTGAGCAGCAGGCTTGAAGATCTCAAGCGGCAATGGGCTTCGAGGCCGAAGGGCCTGCCGGAGTGTGTAGTCCACGGGGATGCATGGGTCGGTAACGTGGCGCGCACGGAGGCCGGCCCGGTGTTGATGGACTTCGAGCGCGCTTCGTTTGGCCCGCCGGAGTGGGATCTCGTGTCGACCGCAGTGAAGCTCACGACGACCGGCGCGGTGTCTGCCGAGGAGTACGCCGCGTTCTGCGAGACCTACGGCGTCGACGTCACGGAGTGGGAAGGGTACGAACTCCTCGCTGGCGCACGCGAGTTGCGTATGACGACGTATGCCGCGCAGCACGCTGCCAGCCGCCCGGAGTGGCAGCGGGAGGCGCAATACCGCATTGACTGCTTGCGCGGCCGGGCCGGGGCGCCGCCGTGGCGATGGAAGGGGATCATGTAGCCCACTACCTGCTGTTCACGGGAGTAGCAACTCGTCTTATGGGCGGCCTTACCTCGTTTTAGACGCACCGCTTGATCCGCAATCTGACTCTGTGCCGCGATGCCTCCGAATTTCCAAAGCGACGCATTCGCCTACGGCAGACAAGGAAGACCGCAGAAAGACTGGATAGCTGCGCGAGGGCATGTCAACGTACAACGTCCCGCAAAAATCCAGGCCAGGCGGTGCCTCCGCTCTGTTGCACTCACTTCTCCGAAACCACTTGGGGTGGGCGTCGGGAGGGTTGGCCCGCTGGCGTGGCGCCACCTTGGGAGCCCGTCTGTCCGAGTCTGCTATCCGATCTGCTCGCTTCACTTCGCCCGTGCTCTTTGCCCTCGGTGGCCTGAATGCCTGGGGCGGCCAAACGGCCGGTGACTACCTTGCGGTCTCCACGGAGCTCTGTGTTTCCGTCTGCGCGGCTGGCCTTTTCGGTGAGGATCTCTTGCAGCGAGGCTACCGCGACGATCATGTCAGCCTCGTGCACGTGGCACGGCATCCGGGTGCGACAACACGGCAAGCGTGCCCTCGGGATTCGCGAGCGCCGCGTCACGGTGAATCTCGACCGGCTCACGGACGGCGGTCTGCTAACGGTCGCCTCGGACGGCGCGCCCGTAGCCGCGTGCTCGTACGTACTTCCCCCTGCCGGCGGGGAGGCCAGGCAGGCGTTGGGCGCGTGATGCGGCGGGCAACATAGCCGACGATCGCCGATTAGCCAAACCGGCGATCGTCGCGAACATGAAGGTGTTCGCTTTTCGGCTGCGCTTGGCGGTGGAGTCGTGGCGGACGCGGGCCGCTTCGCATTGGCAAGAGGAGGCGCGGGGCAGCTCTGCTGCGGCGTATTGCCGTAGGCAGCGTGTGCCGCCGGCAGGTGGCCGTCCTGGCGCACTCCGCGCGAGGTGATGCTGCCGCGTCCCTGTCGCTCCTCGCTCTCCCCGAAAGGAAACCCTGCCATGCACCGATCGGCGATACCGCCTGCCCCCACGGCTTCCTCCGTAGCCGTACGGACGGCCTTTCTGACCGTGAAAGACGCCGCCGATTACCTCGGCCTCTCACCTCACACCCTCTACGTCTGGCGCCATCGTCGGCAGGGACCGCCGAGCTTCCGCATGGGCCCTCGTGGTCGCGTCACGTACCGGGTGGAAGCCCTCGACGCCTGGGTCCGCGAGCAGGAGCAGGCTGACTCCCGCTCCAACCCGGCCCTCAACCCGCTTAAGAGGTCGTTTCACTTGGTGAGTCGGCGGTAGCTGATGAGGGCTGCGGCGATGCCGACGAAGGCCAGGAAGTGCTCGGCCTTTCGCTCGTAACGGCGGTGCAGCCTTCGGCATCCGGCCAGCCAGGAGACCGTTCTCTCGACGACCCAGCGGTGTCGGCCGAGCCGCGTGGAGGACTCGATGCCCTTGCGGGCGATGCGGTGGCGGATGCGACGTTCGCGAAGCCATATCCGCAGGTGGTCGTAGTCGTAGCCCTTGTCTGCGTGGAGCTTGGCCGGACGCCGACGGCGCGGGCCGCGGCGGGAGCGGATGGGCGGGATCCCGCGCACGAGCGGTTGCAGGCCGAGGCTGTCGTGCATGTTGGCGCCGGAGACACCCAGCGACAGCGGCACGCCGTTTCGGTCGGTGATGAGGTGGATTTTCGATCCCGGCTTGCCACGGTCGGTCGGATTCGGTCCCGTCAGTGGCCCCTTTTTGCCGCCCGGACGCTGACGGAGTCGATCGCGCACCGCGACCAGTCCAGCTCGCCCCGAGCGCCGAGTTCGTCCAGGATGACCCGGTGCAGTCTGGCCCAGACCCGGTCCCGGCTCCACTGGGCGAAGCGCCGGTAGACCGTGGGCCAGGCCGGCCCGAACACCGGCGGCAGCTGCCGCCACGTGCAGCCCGAGGTGGCCACGAAGATGATCGCTGCCAGGCATTCGCGGTCACCAGCCCGACGTCGCCCGCCGCCCTGCGGGCGTATGACCTCCGTCGGCGGGACCACCCGTCGGAACAGCACCCACAGCTCATCCGGCACCAACCGCTCCACCAAATCCGTCATGCACGGATCAACGAGCGATCACGCCATCAGAAACGACCTCTTAGTGCCCGGCTCCAGGAGCGTTCCGCCCGCATTACCGCTGCCTGACTGCTCCCAAGCGCCGTAGAACGCCGTCGGCGCCCCCATTGCAAAGTTCCAATTGGCTGGCTACATAGAAGACCGATGGCTGAAGAAGCGCCCGAATCCGAAAACCGGCAAACGCGATCGCACCGCCATGCACGGCAAGTGCACCCGCTACCGCGTCAAGGGCATTCCCGGCGTCAAGGACCGTTCCTTCGACGCCCTCCAGGACGCCAAAACCTGGCTCGCCCAGGCCCAGACCGACGCACGCCGAGGCGAGTTCGTCGATCCCCGCGATGGGGCCATCTCCCTCAAGGACTACATCGCAACGCATTGGTGGCCAACGCAGAGCGGTGACCCGTCCACGATTGAGCGGATCGAGCAGAGGGTACGGCGGCACATCGTCCCCCACCTGGGTACTCAGCCGCTCAACGCCATCGGGACGGAAGTCCTGCGTCACTGGAAGAAGCGGTTGGAGAAGGACCTCGGTCCGACCTCCATCCGTCTTGTCTGGGCAACGCTCTCCAGCGTCCTCCAGGCTGCCGTCGAGGACCGTCGCCTCGGACGTAACCCATGTCGGTCCAGCACGGTCGGGCCTCCGCCCGCGACCCCCGGCAGGGTTGACACGTGGCTGCCTGAACGGGTGTTGGCCGTACGGGAGGCTCTGCCGGACCGCTACCGGCTCCTCCTTGTGATTGGGGCAGGTCTCGGGCTCCGCCAAGGGGAGGCCCTCGGGCTCGCAGCAGACGACATCGACTTCGAGAAGGGAGTCGTGCACGTCCGGCGGCAGGTCAAGATGGTGCGGACGAAGCTGTGTTTCGCGCTCCCCAAGGGGCGCAAGGTCCGGGATGTGCCGCTGCCGTCCAGCGTGGCCCGGGCCACCCGGCAGCACATGGAGCAGTTCGCGCCGGTGCCGGTGACTCTGCCCTGGGACGACCCGACTCCGGCCGAGACGCCGGTGGAGGCCAAACACCGGCGGCCGAGGACCTATGACCTCTTGGTGACGGGACGCGAGCGGAAGGCTATCAACCGGAACTACTTCAACTCCTATGTGTGGAAGCCCGCTCTGGCAACGGCGGGCGTGATCGCCCCGCTGGACGAGGGCAGCACCGATGGTGCTCGCGTGTGGGAGCCGTCCCGGGAGCACGGCTTCCACGCCCTCCGCCACTTCTACGCCTCCGAGGAACTGGAGGCTGGCGAATCGATAGTCTCCCTGGCACGCTGGCTGGGGCACTCCGACCCCGGGTTCACGCTGCGGAAGTACTCCCACTTCCTGCCCCGCGCCGGCGCACGAGGCAGCGCCGCCATCGACGCGATCTTCGCGTAGCTGCGGTCGGTCGGCAGAGCCTGTGAAGCGTGGCCCGTAGCCCGCCGCAGGCCCAAAGTCCCAGAGAAGTCCCAGAGATGCCGCCGTACCACTCTCTGACCCGCTAAACAGCAGGTCAGACGGGGTGCGGCGGCATCATCGCATCAAATGTCCCGGAAGATCTCGATCTGCGCCCCGATCGAGTTCAGGCGTTCGGCGAGGTCCTCGTAGCCGCGGTTGATGACGTACACGTTGCGCAGGACCGACGTGCCCTCGGCCGCCATCATCGCCAGCAGGACGACCACGGCGGGGCGCAGCGCCGGCGGGCACATCATCTCGGCGGCGCGCCAGCGGGTCGGGCCCTCGACCAGTACCCGGTGCGGGTCCAGGAGTTGGAGCCGGCCGCCGAGGCGGTTGAGGTCGGTGAGGTAGATCGCGCGGTTGTCGTAGACCCAGTCGTGGATGAGGGTCTGGCCCGACGCGACCGCCGCGATGGCCGCGAAGAACGGGACGTTGTCGATGTTCAGGCCCGGGAAGGGCATGGGGTGGATCTTGTCGATCGGGGCTTCGAGCTTGGAGGGGCGGACCGTGAGATCCACCAGCCGGGTGCGGCCGTTGTCCGCGAAGTACTCGGGGCTGCGGTCGTGGTCGAGGCCCATCTCCTCCAGGACCGCCAGCTCGATCTCCAGGAACTCGATCGGGGCCCGGCGCACCGTCAGCTCCGACTCGGTCACCACGGCGGCGGCGAGCAGGCTCATCGCCTCGACCGGGTCCTCGGAGGGGGAGTAGTCGACGTCGGTGTCGATGTTCGGCACGCCGTGCACGGTGAGCGTGGTGGTGCCGATGCCCTCCACCTTGACGCCGAGCGCCTCCAGGAAGAAACACAGGTCCTGGACCATGTAGTTGGAGGACGCGTTGCGGATGACGGTGACGCCGTCGTGCCGGGCGGCGGCCAGCAGCGCGTTCTCGGTCACGGTGTCGCCGCGCTCGGTCAGCACGATCGGCCGGTCGGGGCGGACCGTGCGGTCCACCTGCGCGTGGTACTGGCCCTCGGTGGCCGCGATGTCCAGACCGAACCGGCGCAGCGCGATCATGTGCGGCTCGATGGTGCGGGTGCCCAGGTCGCAGCCGCCGGCGTAGGGCAGCTTGAAGTGGTCCACGCGGTGCAGCAGCGGGCCGAGGAACATGATGATCGAGCGGGTGCGGACGGCGGCCTCCGCGTCGATCGCCGCCATCTCCAGCTCGGCGGGCGGGACGAGTTCCAGGTCGACGCCGTCGTTGATCCAGCGGGTGCGCACACCGATGGAGTTGAGGACCTCCAGCAGGCGGTACACCTCCTCGATCCGCGCCACCCGGCGCAGCACCGTGCGCCCCTTGTTCAGCAGTGAGGCGCACAGCAGGGCCACGCACGCGTTCTTGCTGGTCTTGACGTCGATGGCGCCGGACAGGCGGCGTCCGCCGACCACGCGCAGATGCATCGGGCCCGCGTATCCGAGTGACACGATCTCGCTGTCGAGGGCCTCGCCGATGCGGGCGATCATCTCAAGGCTGATGTTCTGGTTGCCGCGCTCGATGCGGTTGACGGCGCTCTGGCTGGTGCCGAGCGCCTCCGCGAGCTGCGTCTGCGTCCAGCCCCGGTGTTGCCGGGCGTCACGGATGAGCTTGCCGATGCGTACGAGGTAGTCGTCTGACATGAGGTTGAGGCTATCTCAGATATGAGATGGCGCCCGTTGGAGGGGCCGTTCGGGTGACGCCTCTTCGGGTGACTGTGGTGACGTCCCGTCAACCCCGCTGCCCGGTCCTCGCGCGACATCCGGAGCATGCGGGCAAACCGGTCGGTGTCGGGGGAAATGGCGCACGCTTCGGCCGTCTCGTCCCGGACGCCCCGGATGCGGCCGGCACCGCCGCCGGGCGGGACCGGTGGTCGCCCTGTGCGCCGGTCCGGAACGCGTGCCGGGCCGGGTCGGGCATGACCATCCGGCGCCCATGTACTAGAGTTATCTCGACATCGAGATATCTGCCGAGGCGCACCGCGGTCGCCACGTCAGTAAGGGCCACCTAAGTTAGCCTGACCTTAGCGGATCGGCCCGGTCGGCATGGCGGCAGGATTGACGGTGGTACGCGCACATCAATGAAGGAGACTGTCGTGTCGGCGAACAGCTTCGACGCCCGCAGCACGCTGCCGGTGGGCGACGAGTCGTACGAGATCTTCCGGCTGGACAAGGTGGAGGGCTCGGCCCGCCTGCCGTACAGCCTCAAGGTCCTGCTGGAGAACCTGCTCCGCACGGAGGACGGCGCGAACATCACCGCCGACCACATCCGCGCAATCGCCAACTGGGACTCCCAGGCCCAGCCCTCCCAGGAGATCCAGTTCACGCCGGCCCGCGTGATCATGCAGGACTTCACCGGCGTTCCCTGCGTGGTGGACCTCGCCACGATGCGTGAGGCCGTCAAGGAGCTGGGTGGCGACCCGGCCAAGATCAACCCGCTGGCGCCGGCCGAGCTGGTCATCGACCACTCCGTCATCGCCGACAAGTTCGGCACGAACGACGCCTTCAAGCAGAACGTCGAGCTGGAGTACGGCCGCAACAAGGAGCGCTACCAGTTCCTGCGCTGGGGCCAGACCGCGTTCGACGAGTTCAAGGTCGTCCCGCCGGGCACCGGCATCGTCCACCAGGTGAACATCGAGCACCTGGCCCGCACGGTCATGGTCCGGGGCGGCCAGGCGTACCCCGACACCCTCGTCGGCACCGACTCGCACACCACCATGGTCAACGGCCTCGGTGTCCTCGGCTGGGGCGTCGGCGGCATCGAGGCCGAGGCCGCCATGCTCGGCCAGCCGGTCTCCATGCTCATCCCGCGCGTCGTCGGCTTCAAGCTGACCGGTGAGCTGCCCGCCGGCACCACCGCCACCGACCTCGTGCTCACCATCACCGAGATGCTCCGCAAGCACGGTGTGGTCGGCAAGTTCGTCGAGTTCTACGGCGAGGGCGTCGCCGCCACCTCCCTGGCCAACCGCGCCACCATCGGCAACATGTCGCCGGAGTTCGGCTCCACCGCCGCGATCTTCCCGATCGACGACGAGACCCTGAACTACCTGCGCCTGACCGGCCGCTCCGCGCAGCAGGTCGCCCTGGTCGAGGCCTATGCCAAGGAGCAGGGCCTCTGGCTGGACCCGCAGGCCGAGCCGGACTTCTCCGAGAAGCTCGAGCTGGACCTGTCCACGGTCGTGCCGTCCATCGCCGGCCCGAAGCGCCCGCAGGACCGCATCATCCTCGCCGAGGCCGCCCAGCAGTTCGCCAAGGACGTCCTCAACTACGCCGAGGCGCCCGCCGGGCAGCAGGACACGGCCGCCTCCCCGGTCGACGAGGCCAGCGACGAGTCCTTCCCGGCCTCCGACGCCCCGGCCTACGGCCACCAGGAGAACGGCGCCGGCGCGCCGCAGCACGGCGAGGGCACCGGTGCCGTCCCGTCCAACCCGGTCCAGGTGACCGCCCCCGACGGCACCACCTACGAGCTGGACCACGGTGCGGTGACGGTCGCGGCCATCACCTCCTGCACCAACACCTCCAACCCGTACGTCATGGTCGCCGCCGCCCTGGTGGCCAAGAAGGCGGTCGAGAAGGGCCTGACCCGCAAGCCGTGGGTCAAGACCACCCTCGCCCCGGGCTCCAAGGTCGTCACCGACTACTTCGAGAAGGCGGGCCTGACCCCCTACCTGGACAAAGTCGGCTTCAACCTCGTCGGCTACGGCTGCACCACCTGCATCGGCAACTCCGGCCCGCTGCCGGAGGAAGTCTCCAAGGCCGTCAACGACCACGACCTCGCGGTCACCTCGGTCCTCTCCGGCAACCGGAACTTCGAGGGCCGCATCAACCCCGACGTCAAGATGAACTACCTGGCGTCCCCGCCGCTGGTCGTCGCGTACGCCCTCGCGGGCTCCATGAAGGTGGACATCACCCGTGACGCCCTGGGCACCGACCAGGACGGCAACCCGGTCTACCTGAAGGACATCTGGCCCTCCGAGGCCGAGGTCAACGACGTCGTCGCCAACGCCATCGGCGAGGACATGTTCACCAAGTCCTACCAGGACGTCTTCGCCGGCGACGCCCAGTGGCAGTCGCTGCCGGTCCCCACCGGCAACACCTTCGAGTGGGACCCGCAGTCCACCTACGTCCGCAAGCCCCCGTACTTCGAGGGCATGGGCATGGAGCCGGCCCCGGTCGAGGACATCGCCGGCGCCCGCGTCCTCGCCAAGCTCGGCGACTCGGTCACCACCGACCACATCTCCCCGGCCGGTGCGATCAAGGCCGACACCCCGGCCGGCCAGTACCTCACCGAGCACGGTGTGGAGCGCCGCGACTTCAACAGCTACGGTTCCCGCCGCGGCAACCACGAGGTCATGATCCGCGGTACGTTCGCCAACATCCGCCTGCGCAACCAGATCGCGCCGGGCACCGAGGGCGGCTACACCCGCGACTTCACCCAGGCGGACGCCCCGGTGTCGTTCATCTACGACGCCTCGCGCAACTACATCGAGCAGGGCATCCCGCTGGTGGTCCTCGCGGGCAAGGAGTACGGCTCCGGCTCGTCCCGCGACTGGGCCGCCAAGGGCACCGCGCTGCTGGGTGTGAAGGCCGTCATCGCCGAGTCGTACGAGCGTATCCACCGCTCGAACCTCATCGGCATGGGCGTCCTGCCGCTCCAGTTCCCGGAGGGCCAGAACGCCGAGTCCCTCGGCCTGACCGGTGAGGAGGCCTTCTCCATCGCCGGTGTGACCGAGCTGAACGACGGCACCACGCCGCGCACGGTCAAGGTCACCACCGACACCGGTGTCGAGTTCGACGCGGTCGTCCGCATCGACACCCCCGGTGAGGCCGACTACTACCGCAACGGCGGCATCATGCAGTACGTGCTGCGCAGCCTGATCCGCAAGTAAGCGGTACGGCGAAGCCGTTCAGGGCCGCATTCCCGGTACCGGGAATGCGGCCCTCGCCGTACCCCGGGTGCCCGCCCCCGCCCGCTCAGTCGTCGAGGAGCCCCGACAAATCCGGGAGTGTCAGCTCGGCCCAGATCACCTTGCCGTGCGGGGTGTAGCGGGTGCCCCAGCGTTCGGCAAGCTGGGAGACCAGGAACAGGCCCCGGCCGCCCTCGTCGGTCGTCGCGGCGTACCGCAGATGCGGCGACGTGCTGCTGCCGTCGGCCACCTCGCAGATCAGCGTGCGGTCGCGGATGAGCCGCACATGCACGGGATCGGAGCCGTACCGGATGGCGTTGGTGATCAACTCGCTCAGCACGAGTTCCATCCCGAATCCCAGCTCCGACAGCCCCCACTCCTCCAGCCGGTCGGAGACGGCACCGCGCATCCTCGACACGGCGGCCGGGTCGCGCGGCACGTCCCAGTCGGCGACCTGCCCGGGCGGCAGCGCCCGGGTGCGGGCGACCAGCAGGGCCACGTCGTCCTTGGGGCGCTCGGGCAGCAGCTCCTCCAGCACCGCCCGGCAGCTCTCCTCCGGCGACCGCTCGGGGTGGCCGGCCAGCGCCCGGCGCAGCATCTCCAGCCCCTCGTCCAGGTCGCGCGCACGGTCCTCGACCAGGCCGTCGGTGTACAGGACGAGCTGGCTGCCCTCGGCCAGCTCCAGCTCGGCCGTCCGGAACGGCATGCCGCCCAGACCCAGCGGCGGCCCACCCGGCAGATCGGGGAAGACGACGCTGCCGTCGGGGTGGACCAGCGCGGGCGCCAGATGCCCGGCCCGGGCCATGACACAGTGCCGCGTCACGGGATCGTAGATCGCGTACAGACAGGTGGCGCCGACGATCTCCCCGGTCCGGTTCGCGTCGGCCTCGTCCTGGTCGATGCGGCCGACCAGGTCGTCCACGTGATGGAGCAGCTCGTCGGGCGGCAGGTCGAGCGTGGAGAAGTTGTGCACCGCGGTCCGCAGCCGGCCCATCGTCGCGGCGGCGTGCAGACCGTGCCCGACCACGTCGCCGACGGCCAGCGCCACCCGGCCGCCCGGCAGCGGGATCACGTCGAACCAGTCCCCGCTGACCCCGGACTGCGCCGGCAGATAGCGGTAGGCGACGTCGAGCGCGCTCTGCTCGGGCAGGGCCCGCGGCAGCAGACTGCGCTGGAGCGTGACCGCGAGGGCGTGCTCCCGGGTGTAACGGCGGGCGTTGTCGATGCTGACCGCGGCGCGGGCCACCAGTTCGTCCGCAAGGGACAGCTCCTCCGCGTCGAAGGCCTCCCGTTTGGCACGCCAGAAGTTGGCCATGCCCAGCACGACACCGCGCGCCTGGATCGGGGCGGCGATGAGGGAGTGGATGCCGTAGTCCAGGATCTGCCGGGTCCGCTCCGGGTCCTGGGCCCGCCAGCCGTCGGCCGCCGACAGGTCCGTCACCAGCTCGGAGCGTCCGGCGCCGTATCCGCGGGCCTGCGGGGTGGAGGGCAGGAAGTCGATCAGCCGGCCCTCCTCGTAGAGCGGGTGGTCGTCCCGGATGCCGCTCACCGCGACCCGCCGCATGTCCCTCGCCGCCGGCATGATGTCCCTGGCCGGAGCGGGTTCGTCCCCGTGCAGTACGGCGTCGGCCAGGTCGACGGTGACGAAGTCGGCGAAGCGGGGTACGGCGACCCGGGTCAGTTCGTCGGCCGTGCGGACCACGTCCAGGCTGCTGCCGATGCACAGCCCCGCGTCGTACAGCAGCTCCAGCCGCTCCCTGGCGGCCTCGGCGCGGCCCGACACCGCCTGCAGCTCGGTGGAGTCGCGCAGCGTCACGACGGTTCCGCCGGGGCCTCCCGCCCGGTCCGTGGGCCGCTGGTTGACCGCGAGCAGACGGCCCTTGGCGAAGTGCACCTCGTCGCTGGCCTCGCGTCCGGAGGCGAGCAGCTCCACCGTCGCGGGTTCGAGGGCGGGCAGTTCTCGCACCGTGCGTCCCTCGCTGTCCGCGGGCAGCTCCAGCAGGCGTCTGGCCTCGTCGTTGACGAGCAGCAGCCGGCCGTCGGGGCCCACGATGAGCACGCCCTCGCGCACCGAGTGCAGGACCGTGTCGTGGTGCTCGTACATGCGGGTCATCTCGTCCGGGGCCAGGCTGTGGGTCTGCCGCCGCAGCCTGCGGCCCACGAGCGCCGTACCGCCGGTCGACACCGCGAGCGCGCCGGCCCCGGCGCCCAGGATGATCGGTAGCTGCCGGTCCAGCTCGCTGGTGACGTGCCTGACCTTCAGCCCGGCGGAGACGAGCGCGATCACCTTGCCGCGGGTGTCCTCGACGGGCGCGGTGGCCTGCACCTCGTGGCCCAGCGGACCGTGGACGCTCTCGGTGTACACCTTACCGGCCAGGGAGGGCGCGATGTTGCCCACGAAGCGCTCGCCGATCCGGCTGGGCATCGGATGGGTGTACCGGATGCCGTGCGTGTCCATGACCACGATGAAGTCGACGCCGGCGGCCTTGCGCGCCGCCTCGGTGAGCGGCTGGAGCACCGCGGACGGATCAGGGAGTGCCAGTGCCTGCTGCAGGCCCGGAGCGTGGGCGAAGGTCTCGGCGACGGCGACGGACCGGCGCCTGGCCTCCGTGGTGGTGTCCCGCCGCGACTGGAGGACGAGGGCGAGGACGGCGCAGAGCACGAGCAGTACCACCAGCGCCACCTGTAGCAGGAAGACCTGTCCGGCGACGCTGCGGGGACTTTTGCCGATCACAGTGCGCCAAGCGAGGCGCCTGAATCGGGCAGGTGCGTCCGACATGCGGCATTTGTAGCACTGGTGATTTCCGTCTGGCTATGGCCCGTCCACGAGTCGGACGGTCCGGATGCCGTCTCAACGGGGTTCCGTGACCCGTGTCCGGCATCTGTTGTCCAGCATCCACCCATGGCGTCCGGCATTCAAACGGTGACCGGCGGGGCCGGGGTGTGTCCTTGCCCGCGGAGGGGTGGGAAATGCGTGGCTTGTGCGCGACGTGGCCGCGACATCGTTATCAAAGGTTCGTACCTGACTCTACCGCCGTAACCGACAACGATGTCAACCCACTTGACCGATCCGACCGGGTGGGGCGGGAGCGTGCCTGCCGGGGCGCGGGCGCTCTTCCGTGGTACCGGTGACCCACGCTACTGTCCCTGCGGCTTGTGCGACCCGTGGTGCGCGACCCGTCCGTAAGGAGGAAGGGCCGCGTCATGCGTTTACGACCCACGTCCCTGCTGCTGGCCGCGCTCCTGGCGACCGCCGGCACCGCAACCCCCGCCGTCGCGGCGCCCGCCGCGCCACCCCGCCTCGTCCAGGACCCCACGCCGTACGTCGATCCGCTGATCGGCACCGGCAACGGCGGCGACGTCTTCCCGGGCGCCGTCGTGCCGTTCGGCATGCTCTCCTGGAGTCCGGAGAACACCCGCGGCGACGCGACGAGAACGGCCGCCCCGGGCGGCTACCAGTACGACGCCACCCGTATCCGGGGCTTCGGCCTCACCCACATGTCCGGCACCGGCTGCGCCGGCGGCAGCGGCGACATCCCGTTCTTCCCGTACGCCGGCGAGGTCACCTCCTCCCCGGCGAGCGACACGAAGAACGCCGTCTACGCGTCCGGGTTCACCCACGCCGACGAGACGGCCGAGCCCGGCCACTACAAGGTCACCCTGGCCTCCGGCGTCACCGCCGACCTCACCGCCACCGCCCGCACCGGCTCCGCCCGCTTCACGTTCCCGGCCGGCGCACCCGCCTCCCTGCTCGTGCGCACCGCCGACTCCGAGGTGGGGTCCGAGGACTCGACGGTCTCGATCGACCCGGACGCCCGCACCGTCTCCGGCTCGGTCACCTCCGGGAACTTCTGCGGCTATCTCGATCCCGAGGGCCGGCGCGCCTACTACACCCTGCACTTCACCGCCCGCTTCGACCGCGCCTTCCGGGCCCTCGGGACCTGGCACGACGACACGCTCCGGCCCGGGTCCCGGGAGGCGTCCGGCGGCACCGGCGGCTTCTCGCACGGCGGCCGGCCCGTCGTGGGCAGGGGCGCCGGCGGATACGTGGAGTTCGCGCCCGGCGACGGTCCGGTGAACGCCCAGGTCGGCATCTCCTACGTCAGCGGGGCGGCGGCCGAGGCCAACCTCGCCGCCGAGAATCCGCCGGGCCGCGCATTCGGCGCCGTCCGCGACGCGGCCCGGCGCGCCTGGCGGAAGCGGCTGGGCGCAGTCCGGGTCGGCGGCGGCACGGAGGCCGAGCGCACCACCTTCTACACCGCGCTGTACCACGCGTCGCTGCACCCCAACGTCATCAGCGACACCGACGGCGGGTACCGCGGCGCCGACGGCCGCGTGCACACCGTCGGCGGCGCCCGCCCCGGCGGCGCCGGCGGACGGGACCCGTCCGGGCACCGCCGGCACGCCCAGTACGGCACCTTCTCCGGTTGGGACGTCTACCGCGACCAGCTCCAGCTCCTCACCCTCCTCGACCCGGACACCGGCTCCGACATCGCCCGGTCGCTCCACACCCTTGCCCGGCAGAACCACGGTGTCTGGGACCGCTGGCTGCACGGCGGGAGCGGCACCCACGTCATGAACGGCGACCCCGCGCCGACCGCGCTGGCCGGCATCCACGCCTTCGGCGGGACCGGGTTCGACCTGAAGGGCGCCCTGCGCTCGCTGGTCAGGGCTGCGACCGTGGCCACCCCGCAGGACCTGTCTGCGGCCGGCAGACCCGTGCTGTCCGTGGGCCAGCGTCCCTCGCTCGACAAGTACCTGAAGCTGCACTACATGCCCAGCGTGTCCAACGCCTGGAGCGGGGCCGCGGAGACCCTGGAGATGTCCACCGCGGACTTCGCCGTCTCCCAGCTCGCCCGGGCGGCGGGGGAGAGGCGCACGGAGGCGGACTTCGCCCGCCGCGCGCAGTGGTGGCAGAACAGCCTCGACATCGCCGCCGCCCCCTCCGGCGCCTACATGGCCGACCGCAGGGCCGACGGAAGCTGGGTGACCGGCTTCACCCCGGACACCGGACGCGGCTTCGTGGAGGGCACGGCCGCCCAGTACACCTGGATGGTCCCGCACGACCCGGCGGGCCTCTTCGCCGCGCTCGGCGGCCGGGACCGGGCCCTGGCCCGGCTGGACGACTTCTTCCACGACGCCGACGGCGGCTGGGCGTTCACCGGCGGTGGCGGCACCAAGGCGGAGCTGGACAACGAGCCGTCGATCAACGTCCCCTACCTGTACGACTACGCGGGCGCCCCCTACAGGACGCAGGAGACCGTCCGTGCGGCGATGCGGCGGCTCTGGTCCGACCGGCCCGGCGGCATCCCCGGCAACGACGACCTGGGCGCGATGTCGGCCTGGTACGTCTTCTCGGCCCTCGGCATGTACCCGCAGGTGCCCTCCAGGGCCGAACTGGTCCTCGCCTCACCGCTGTTCGAGCGCGTCGAGATCAGCCGGCCGCACGGCAACGACATCTCCGTGCACGCGCCGGGAGCGGCGGCCGACGCACCGTACGTCAGGTCCCTGCGGGTCGACGGCCGCCCCGGTGACCGCCCCTGGCTGCCCGCGTCCTTCGTCCGGGACGGCGGCCGGCTCGACTACACCCTGGGCCGCACCCCGAACCGCGCCTGGGGCGTGGACAGCCCGCCGCCGTCCTTCCGGCAGGGCGAGCAGCCGTACCAGATCGGTGTCGGCCCCACCGCAGCCACTCTCGCGCCCGGCGACAGCACCACGGTCGGCGTCCGCGCGCTGTCCCTGACCGGCGGCACCGGCCCGCGGGTGCGCTTCCGGGTCGAGGCCCCGGCCGGGATCACGGCCACGCCCGCGCGGGGCACGGTCACCGACGGTGCCCGGGAGATCACGCTCACGGCGGCCCGGAACGCCGAGCAGGGCTTCGCCGACGTCAGGGTCATGGTGACCTCGGGCGGCGCCTCCTACCGGCAGCCGGTGTCCCTCACCGTGGCCGCCCCGGGCACGCTCCTCGCCGCCTACGACGGCACCGGCGTCTCCGACGACTCCGGTGACCGCGACGAGGCCGACTTCGACGGCGGCGGCTGGAGCTACTCACGCCAGGCGCTCGCCGCCGCCGGGCTCACCGGGGGCGCCCGGGGCACCGTCGACGGGCTGGGGTTCACCTGGCCCGACTCACCCGGTGGCCGCCCCGACAACGCCTCCGCGGCCGGGCAGACCGTCCGGCTGCCGGCGCCCGCGGAGCGGCTGGCCTTCGTCGGCAGCGCGGCCAACGGAGACCGGAGCTCCGAAGCCACCGTCACCTACACCGACGGCACCACCGGCACCGTCGACCTGTCCTTCACCGACTGGACCGTGGGCGGCGGGGGCGGCGCCGTGCGGTACGGCAACGAGGTCGTCGCCAGGACCGCGTACCGCAACGTCGCGGGCGCGGACAAGGACCCGGTGGCGACGTACGTGTTCGCCACCAGCCCGTACCGGGCCCCGGCGGGCAGAACGATCCGGAGCGTCACGCTGCCGCGCGACCGGGACCTGCACGTGTTCGCCCTCGCGACGGGCTGAGGCCCGCACACCGAGACGGCCCGCCCCCGGTCCCCCCGGGGGCGGGCCGCACCCCTCCCGTTCCGCGTGGCGCGCCGTCCGGGGGCGCGTACGGCTGCCGGGCCGGCAGCCGTACGCGCCCGACGGTCAGGCCAGCAGCTCCACCTCCGCCAGGACGGACTCGCCGTCCAGGACCAGGCGGTATCTCGTGTACGTGCCGGGCGCGGCGATCGTGAAGGCGCGGGTCTGCCGGTCCCAGCCGAACGTCTCACCGGAGCGGTGGTCCAGGGTCCGCCAGGTCGTGCCGTCGGTGGAGCCCTGGAGGGTCCAGCCGGTCGGCGCCCTGGTGTGGTCCGCCGCCGAGGTCAGCGTGTACTGCACCGGCTTCACGGCGCCCGGCACCGGCAGGTCCGCCGAGGTGAGCGTCGTGCTCGTCGCCGAGGTGTCGTCGAAGAGCGGCCCCTCGCCCCTCAGGACGTCCGACCGGGGCGCCGGGACCTTGTCGTCCCGGGTGACGGAGACCGGTGCCGCGTCCTTCCCCGTGCCCCACGTCGAGGGCTCGGCGCCCATGACGAACTCCAGCACCCCGCCCTCGGACAGCAACGAGTGGGGGAGCGAGGTCGACGTCCAGGGGCGGCCGTCGAACAGGACGCGCTGGACGTAGACGTTCCTGGCGCTGTTGTGGGGTGCGCGGACCACGAGGTCCCGGCCGTTCTCCAGGTGCACGGTGACCTGCTTGAACAGCGGGGAGCCGATGGAGTACTCGCCGCTGCCCATGACCAGCGGGTAGAAGCCGAGCGCGGAGAAGAGGTACCAGGCCGACTGCTCGCCGTTGTCCTCGTCGCCGTGGTAGCCCTGTCCGATCTCGCTGCCGGTGTAGAGCCGGGAGAGCGCCTCGCGCACGAGGGCCTGCGTCTTCCAGGGCTGACCGGCCGCGTCGTACATGTACAGGACGTGGTGCGCGACCTGGTTGGAGTGGCCGTACATGCCCATGCGGACGTCCCGGGCCTCGGTCATCTCGTGGATGACCCCGCCGTAGGAGCCGACGTAGTCGGGGGAGGCCGTCTCGGGGGTGGCGAAGTAGGTGTCGAGCTTGTCCGCGAGTCCGTCCCGGCCGCCGTAGAGGTTGGCCAGGCCCCGGCTGTCCTGCGGGGCGGTGAAGGCGTAGCCCCAGCCGTTGGTCTCCGTGTAGTCGTAGCCCCACACGCGCGGGTCGTACCGCGAGGAGTCCACCCGCCAGTCGCCCTTGGCGTCCCGGCCCTGGAAGAAGCCGGCCTCGGGGTCGAACAGCTTCACGTAGTCCCGGGCCCGGTCGAGGAAGTACTCCGACTCCTCCCGGTAGCGTTTCTCACCCGTCTTCCGGTAGAGGGCCTCGCCCATCTTCGCGATGCCGTAGTCGTTGACGTAGCCCTCCATCGCCCAGGACAGGCCCTCGTGCGTGTCGGTGCCGGTGTAGCCGAGGAAGGGCGAGGTGCTCATGCCCTTGCGGCCCACGCCCGGCATCGGCGGGACGACGGTCGCGTTCTTCACGGCCGCGTCGTAGGCCGCTCTCGCGTCGAACTTCACGCCCTTGACGTAGGCGTCGGCGAACGCCACGTCCGAGGAGGTGCCGGTCATCAGGTCGGCATAGCCGGGGGAGGACCAGCGGGAGGTCCAGCCGCCGTCCTTGTACTGCTGCACGAACCCGTCGACCATCTCGCCCGCCTGGGAGGGTGTCAGGAACGAGTACGCGGGCCAGGTGGTGCGATAGGTGTCCCAGAAGCCGTTGTTGACGTACACCGTGCCGTCGACGATCTTCGCGCCGGTGTGCGTCGGGGTGTCCGGGCCGGGCATGGGGGAGAACGGGGAGGCGTACCGATTTCTGCCGTCGGCCTTCTCGAAGCCGGAGTTGGGGTAGAGGTAGAGCCGGTACAGCCCGGAGTACAGCGTGGTCAGCTGGTCCGGGGTCGCGCCCCTTCACCTCGACCCGGCCGAGCAGCCTGTCCCAGACGCGCTGGGCGTGTGCCCTGACCGTGTCGAAGGACGCGCCGTCCGGGACCTCCTGGCGCAGGTTGTCCTCGGCCTGGTCGACGCTGATGAGCGAGGTCGCGATCCGCAGGGTGACGGTGCGGTCGGCGCCCGCGTCGAAGCGCAGGAAGCCCTTCACCCCGCTCGAACCGCCGTCCGTCACCGGCCTGTCGAACCGGCCGTACACGAACAGCCGGGTCGCGCCCGTGGACAGCCCCGACTTCACGTCCGAGTAGCCGGTGACGGTGCCGTGCTCCTTGTCGAGCGTCAGGCCGGCCTGCTCGGTGACGTTGTCGAACAGCACGCTCGCGTCGTCGCCGGGGTAGGTGAAGCGGAGGACGGCCGCATGGTCGGTCGGGGTCATCTCGGCCTTGAGGCCGTTGTCGAACCGGACGCCGTAGTAGTAGGGCCGCGCGGTCTCGTTCTCGTGCCGGAAGGGCAGTGCCCGCGCCTCGCGCCCGGTGTCCGGCGTGCCGGACGCGGCCGACGGCATGAGCTGGAAGGTCTGCCGGTCGCCCATCCACGGGCTCGGCTCGTGGCTCGCGCTGAACGCCTGGATCGTCGGCAGGTTGTCGGCGTTGTTCGCACGTGCGTACTCGTACAGCCAGCTCAGTGAGGACGCGTTGGTGACCGGCGTCCAGAAGTTGAAGCCGTGCGGCAGGGCCGTCGCCGGGAAGTCGTTGCCGCGCGAGAAGCTGCCGCTGGAGTTGGTGCCGCGGGTGGTCAGGACGTAGTCCGACAGGTGCGCCTTCGGCCGCTCCGGTGCCACCGGTCTCAGGGACACGTCGTCGATCCAGCCGCGGAACTTCGCCGGGCCGGCCGGGGAGTCGTACGCCACCAGGATCCGGTCGACCGTCCTGCCCGCCGCCACCGCGCCGATCCGCGCGCTCACGTTGTTCCACTGGTTGACGTACAAAGCCTTCGACGCGCCCTGTCCGCGCGGCGTGAGCGGGAAGCCGTGCTGGTCCAGCGCGCCCAGGCCGCTCAGATAGGTGCCGTCGGTGAAGGCCAGGTCGAGGGAGACGAAGGTGGCGTCGTAGTCGCGGTCGCCGTCGGCCATCGAGGGGAGGACGCGGTACGACAGCCGGGTGTCCCGGCCGACCCGCACGTTCACGTCGAAGACCTTGTTGTACGAGTACGCCCGGCCGGCCGCCGTGTGCCGTCCGGCGTAGCGCAGGGCCCGCGTTCCGGTGAATCCGGCCCGTGCCTTGGCGGTCGGCGAGCCGCTCGGCCCCCGGTCGGTCAGGGTCAGCATGTCCTGCGGCACCGGGCCGCCCCCGCCGCCGGTGGAGAACTGCACGTCGGCGAGCTGGAGGAGGTCCGGGGCGCCGCGGTTCCCCGTCACCTCCAGCCGGAAGTGCCGGTACTCGGCCGGTGCGGCGAGATCGTAGGACTTGGTGAGGAACCGTTCGGAGAACGTCTCGCCCGAGCGGGTGTCGACGGTCTTCCAGTCCTTGCCGTCGGTGGAGCCCCGCAGGGTCCAGTCCGCGGGGTCCCGCTCGGCGTAGTCGTTGGCCGAGGTGAGGGCGTACGTCGTTATCCTGCTGGGCTTGTCCAGGTCGAACTCCACCCAGCCGGTGGGCGCGAAGGTCAGCCACTTGGTGCCGGGCTCGCCGTCGGCGAGGTTCTCCTTCACCTCGCCGGCGCCCGTGTTCTCGCCGCTGGCCCGGACCTCGGTGACGTGGTCGGTCACGTTGCCCGGGATGCCGGTGCTGTACCCGCCGTCGACGCCCGAGGCGCGCTCGCCGCCGTCCGGCCCGGTGTCGACGGTGTTCAGCCAGTCCGGCGCCGGATCCCCCGCCTCGAACGAGGACGCGAACTCCCGGTCGGCCGCCGCGGCCCGGGCCGGGAGGGCGACCGCCGCGCCCTGCGCGCCGACGGCCATGACAAAGGCGGCCGTGAGGACGGCCGCCGGTCCCCGGCTGTGCCGAGTTCTGAGCTGCATCTACGGAATTCCCCTCCTGCACCCTCTCCGGACAACGTTGTCAGTTACGGGGCGCAGGAACCAGTAGGTGGTCAAGTGGCCGGGAATGTCAAGGGTGTTGGCTGTGGCATTCAGGGCGTTATGCCGCTGGTTTTCCGGGCGTGGCACGCATCGGCGCCTCATATTTCCGCGAGGTCTCAACTCGGAAAAGACCCATGTCCAACCTTGCGTTCGATCTTGCTCCGCCGGTGGGAAGTGGACTATACCTGTCGGCGCCCGGTACAGAATCGCACTCCCGGCAGAACACGTACTCCGCACTTCCCGCACTTCCTGCACCACCCAGTTCGACCCGACCGCGGTGCCGGGCAGATTCCGGTTCACCGCCTGAGTCCTGGAGAAGGCGAGGACTTGAGCATGGGATCCACTTCCGAGGGGGACCACGGTTTCGCAGGTGTCGGCCGTCGCGCGCTGATCAAGCGGTCTGCCGCACTCGGCCTGGTCAGTGTCCCGGCGATGAGCTTCCTGTCCGCGTGTGCCAGCGGCGGCGGTGACGACACCGGCGCCGGCACCGCCGAGGGGAAGACGTCGAAGGGCAACCCCTTCGGCGCCAAGAAGGGCAGCAAGCTCGACGTCGTCGTCTTCAAGGGCGGATACGGCGACGACTACGCCAGGGCGTGGGAGGCCGACTTCGGCAAGAAGCTCGGCATCACCTCCAGCCACACCGGCACCCAGGAGATCACCGGCAAGCTCCAGCCGCGCTTCAACGCGGGCAACCCGCCGGACATCGTGGACGACTCGGGCGCCCAGAAGATCAACATCGACGTCCTCTACAAGAACGGCCAGCTCCTCGACCTCGCCGAGGTCCTGGACGCGCCCTCGGTCGACGACCCGGCCCGCAAGGTCCGCGACACCCTGATCCCCGGCACGCTCGACCCGGGCATGCAGGAGGGCAAGATCGTCGCGCTGAACTACATCTACACGGTCTGGGGCCTGTGGTACTCCGGCAAGCTCTTCGAGGAGAAGGGCTGGCAGCCGCCGAAGACCTGGGACGACTTCCTCGCCATCTGCAAGGACGCCAAGTCGCAGGGCATCGGCGGCCTGGCCCACCAGGGCAAGTACCCGTACTACATCAACGTCGCCCTCATGGACCTGATCGCCAAGAAGGGCGGTCTGGACGCGATGAAGGCCATCGACAACCTGGACCCCAAGGCGTTCGTCGGCTCCGACGCCGCGCAGGCCGCCGCCGAGGCGGTCTACGAGGTCGTCGAGAAGGGCTATCTGATGCCCGGCACGAACGGCCTGTCCCACACCGAGTCGCAGACCCGCTGGAACCAGTACAAGGCCGCGTTCATCACCTGCGGTTCCTGGCTGGAGAACGAGCAGCTCAAGCAGACGCCGCCGGACTTCGACATGAAGTTCCTGCCCATGCCGCCGCTGTCCGGCAGCGCCCTGCCCTTCGAGGCGATCCGGGCCGGCTCGGGCGAGCCCTTCGTCATCCCCTCGAAGGCCGGTAACCTGCCGGCCGCCAAGGAGTTCATGCGGCGCATGCTCTCCAAGGAGTGGTCGACGCTCTTCGCCAAGCAGGCCAACTCGCTCACCATCCTCAAGGACGGCGTCGACCCGGGCGTCCGGCTGCGCCCGGGCACCCAGTCCACGGTCGAGGCGTCCAAGGCGGCCGGTGACCACACCTTCCGTTACCTGTACACCGAGTGGTACGGCGAGATGGGCACCGCCCTGGAGGCCGCGTCCAACGAGCTGATGGCCCGGCGCATCCAGCCGAAGGAGTGGCTGAAACGGTGTCAGGCCGCGGTGGACAAGCAGGCCAAGGACCCCGCGTCGAAGAAGAACCACCGGGACTAGGTCCGCCGGGCCGCCTTGGGGGCGCGGAGGCGACCGCGGATGCCGGTGGCGGCGTGTCGCGCGGTTCCCCGCACTCCCTCCGGGGTGCCGGTACGGGCCGGAATGTCAGGGGCAGGTATGCGCAAAGGGCAGTACCGGTTCGTCACGGGGTTTCTCCTCGTCCCCGTGGCGCTTTATCTGATCTTCGTGATCTGGCCGTACATCCAGACGATCGGCTATTCACTGACCGACTGGAAGGGGCAGTCGCAGACCTTCCGCTTCGTCGGCCTGGACAATTACCGGGCGCTGTTCCAGGACGACATCTTCCTGGAGGCCGTCTGGCACAACATCCTCTTTCTGATCTTCATCCCGGTGATCACGATTCTGCTCGCCCTGTTCTTCGCCTTCATGCTGAACGCGGGCGGGCGCAGCCGGGCCGGCGGGGTGCGGGGAGTCGAAGGAGCGGCGTTCTACAAGATCCTCTACTTCTTTCCGCAGGTGCTGTCCCTGGCGATCCTCGCGGTCCTCTTCAACGCCGTGTACCGCAGCGACGGCGGCGGCCTGCTCAACGGCCTGCTGATCAAGACGGGGCTGGTCGACGCCGACAACCCCGTGGAGTGGCTCAACGAGCCGAACATGGTGCTCTGGGCGCTGATGGTGGTCGTGGTCTGGCACGGCGTCGGCTTCTACCTCGTGCTGTTCTCCGCCGCCATGCAGTCGATCCCGCGGGACATCTACGAGGCCGCCCTGATCGACGGGGCGAGCCGCAACCAGTCCTTCTTCCGCATCACCCTGCCCCTGCTGTGGGACTCGGTGCAGACCGCCTGGGTCTATCTCGGCATCGTCGCCATGGACATGTTCGTACTGGTCTCGGCCATGACCCAGAACATGGGCGCGTACGGCGGCGGCCCCGACCACCACAGCGACGTGATGTCGACGGTGATGATGCGCAACTTCCTCTACTACGGCAAGAGCGGCTACGCCTGCGCCATGGGCGTCGTCATGCTGCTGCTCACGCTGGTCCTGTCCGTGGTCACGCTGCGCGCCACCCGCCGCGAGCGCATCGAGTTCTGAGCGGGAGAGACGACGATGAGCACACCCATCAAGGAAACCGCCCCCGCGCCGGCCGGGCGGCCCGTCGCCAGGACTCCCCTGCCGGCAGGCGGCCGGCGCGGCGAGGGCGTGGTCCTGAACGCCTTCTCGCACGGCTTCCTCGCCCTGTGGGCCCTGCTGATCGTGCTGCCGCTGCTGTGGCTGGTGCTCAGCTCCTTCAAGACCGACGCCCAGATCGGCGGCTCCGCCTTCGGCTGGCCCCGGCACTGGTCCCTGGACGTCTTCGCCCGCGCCTGGGGCAAGGGCATCGGCGACTACTTCCTGAACACCGTGATCGTCCTGGTCTTCTCCGTGCCGCTGACCATGCTGCTCGGCTCGATGGCCGCGTACGTGCTGGCCCGGTACCCGTTCCCGGGCAGCCGGCTGCTGTACTACTTCTTCGTCGCCGGCGCGATGTTCCCGGTGTTCCTGGCGCTGGTCCCGCTGTTCTTCATGGTCAAACGGCTGGACATGCTGAACACCTACCAGGGGCTGGTCCTGGTCTACATCGCCTACTCGATGCCGTTCACGGTGTTCTTCATGCACGCCTTCTTCCGGACCCTGCCCACCGCGGTCTTCGAGGCGGCCGTTCTGGACGGCGCCTCGCACACCCGGACGTTCTTCCAGGTGATGCTGCCCATGGCCAAGCCGGGACTGATCAGTGTGGGGATCTTCAACACGCTGGGTCAGTGGAACCAGTTCATCCTGCCCACGGTCCTCATGCAGCCGCAGAGCGGCTCCGACCCCGAACGGTACGTCCTCACCCAGGGCCTGATCCAGTTGAACCAGCAGCAGGGATACGCCGCCGACCTGCCGGTTCTGTTCGCGGGTGTGACCATTGCCATGATCCCGATGCTGGTGGTGTACCTGTCCTTCCAGCGCCAGGTGCAGGCGGGGCTGACCTCGGCGACCCTGAAGTAACCGCACTCCGCGACCGTTCGCCTGCACGCCGCTCCGGGCTTTCGGGGGCGGCGCGCACGCGTGTGTCCGGATACCCGGAAACGGTTCAACCTCTTGACGGGAGTCACCCCGAACGGCTCAGCTTAGAGTTCACTAGTTGGACATACACGGGGCCTCACCGAAGCGGCCCCGCGCTCAGGAGGTCGTCGTGGAGACTCCAGGGTCGCAGTCATCACTGCACCGAGCCAACCTGGAGCGGGTCGTCCGGGCCGTGCGCCTGGCCGGGTCCCTCACGCAGGCGGAGATCGCGCGGACGACCGGTCTGTCGGCCGCGACCGTCTCCAACATCGTGCGGGAACTGAAGGACGGCGGAACCGTAGAGGTCACGCCCACCTCGGCGGGCGGGCGGCGGGCCCGCAGCGTCAGCCTGAGCGGGGACGCCGGCATCGTGATCGGCGTCGACTTCGGTCACACCCATCTGCGCGTCGCGATCGGGAACCTCGCCCACCAGGTGCTGGCCGAGGAGGCGGAGCCGCTGGACGTCGACGCCTCCGCCGACCAGGGCTTCGACCGGGCCGAACAGCTTGTCAGCCGGCTGGTCGCGGCGACCGGGGTGGACCGGTCCAAGGTGGCCGGCGTGGGACTCGGCGTGCCGGGCCCGATCGACGTGGAGTCGGGGACGCTGGGGTCCACCGCGATCCTGCCCGGCTGGGGCGGCACCAAGCCCGCCGAGGAGCTGCGCGAACGGCTCGGCGTGCCCGTGCACGTGGACAACGACGCCAACCTCGGCGCCCTCGGCGAGCTGGTCTGGGGCAGCGGCAAGGGCGTGCGGGACCTGGCGTACATCAAGGTCGCGAGCGGTGTCGGCGCCGGTCTGGTGATCGACGGGAAGATCTACCGCGGCCCCGGCGGCACGGCGGGCGAGATCGGGCACATCACCCTCGACGAGTCCGGTCCGGTCTGCCGCTGCGGCAACCGCGGCTGCCTGGAGACCTTCGCGGCGGCACGCTACGTGCTCCCGCTGCTCCAGCCGAGTCACGGCAGCGATCTGACGATGGAGGGCGTCGTACGGCTGGCCAGGGACGGTGACCCCGGCTGCCGTCGCGTGGTCGCCGACGTGGGCCGCCACATCGGCAGCGGAGTGGCCAATCTCTGCAACCTGCTGAACCCTAGCCGGGTGGTCCTCGGCGGTGATCTCGCCGAGGCCGGTGAGCTGGTCCTCGGGCCCATCAGGGAGTCGGTCGGCCGCTACGCCATCCCTAGCGCGGCGCGCCAACTGTCCGTGCTGCCCGGGGCACTTGGCGGCCGTGCGGAGGTGCTGGGGGCACTCGCCCTCGCTCTCAGCGAGATGGGCGATTCGACCCTTTTGGAGGGGGCGTTCCCGGTGGCGACCCCTGCCTTCACTTAGAGAACGGATGGCACCGTTGCCATCTCGTTAAGGATTTACTTCTTGACGTCGCACGTGTGGCCGAGTTGACTTCCAGCCACCTCGGCCGCAACGACGCGGCCTCGTCAGGGAGGTTTCTCAAGTGAACGCACGTATGCGTCGTGCCGCCGTTGCCGTTGCCGCCGGTGCGATGGCCGTCTCGCTGGCCGCCTGTGGCAGTGCCAAGGAGTCCAAGGGCGGCGACAGCTCTTCCTCGGACTCGGCCAAGAAGGGCGACAGCATCAAGGTCGGTCTCCTGCTTCCGGAGAACAAGACCGCGCGGTACGAAAAGTTCGACAAGCCGCTGATCGAGAAGAAGATCAGCGCGCTGACGAACGGCAAGGCGACCGTCCAGTACAACAACGCCCGCCAGGACGCGAACCTCCAGGCCCAGCAGGTCGACACGATGATCACCAACCACGTGGACGTGCTCATCCTGGACGCGGTGGACGCCAAGGCCATCCAGAACTCCGTCCAGAAGGCCCAGCAGGCCGGCATCAAGGTCGTCGCCTACGACCGCCTCGCCGAGGGCCCGATCAGCGCCTACACCTCGTTCGACAACGAGAAGGTCGGCCAGACGCAGGGCCAGGCCCTGCTGGCAGCGCTGGGTGGCAAGGCCACCAAGTCCTCCAAGATCGTCATGATCAACGGCTCGGTCACCGACCCGAACGCGGCCCAGTTCAAGAAGGGCGCCCACAGCGTCCTGGACGGCAAGGTCACCATCGCCAAGGAGTACGACACCAAGGAGTGGTCGCCGGACAACGCCAACTCCGAGATGGAGGCGGCGATCTCCGCGGTTGGCAAGAACAAGATCGCGGGCGTCTACTCCGCCAACGACGGCATGGCCGGCGGTATCATCACCGCCCTCAGCGCGGCCGGCCTCAAGGTCCCGGTCACGGGCCAGGACGCCGAGCTGGCCGGTGTGCAGCGTATCGTCTCCGGTGAGCAGTACATGAGCGTCTACAAGTCGTACCCCCAGGAGGCGGACATCGCCGCCCAGATGGCCGTGGCGCTCGCCAAGGGGCAGAGCCTGGACTCCATCGCCAAGGACAAGGTCTCCAGTGGCAGCACCAAGGACGTCCCCTCGGTCCTCGTTCCTGTCGTCTCCCTGACGAAGGACAACATCAAGGACACCGTCATCAAGGACGGCATCTACACCGTCGGCGACATCTGCACGACTAAGTACAAGGCCGCCTGCGACAAGATCGGCCTCAAGTAGGCAGTCCGGAGTCTCTTCCCCCGCGCGGGCCTTCGTCTTCGAGTGCCCGCCGGGAAAGCGACCGGCTGCTCCCCGGCTCCGCCGGTGCCCCGCGCACATCACGCAGCCCCGCAAGCTCGAGGCGGGGCGCCGGACGGAACTCCCCCCATTCTTTCTGCACAACCTCCCGCCGGGTCAGGCGGCGAAGGAGATGGTTCACGTGTCCGCTACGCCCGTGCTGGCGTTGCGCGGGGTCTCCAAGCGGTTCGGTGCCGTTCAGGCGCTCACCGACGTAGAGCTTGAGGTCCACCCCGGTGAGGTGGTCGCCCTGGTGGGCGACAACGGCGCCGGAAAGTCCACGCTGGTCAAGACGATCGCCGGCGTTCACCCCATCGATGAGGGCGTCATCGAGTGGGACGGCAAGCCCGTCTCCATCAACAGGCCGCACGACGCCCAGGCCCTGGGCATCGCGACGGTTTACCAGGACCTCGCTCTGTGCGACAACATCGATGTCGTCGGCAACCTCTTCCTCGGCCGTGAGCTGAAGAAGTGGGGCGTCCTGGACGAGGTCGAGATGGAGCGCCGCTCCCGCGAACTGCTCACCACGCTGTCGATCCGCATCCCCAGCGTCCGCATCCCGATCGCCTCGCTCTCCGGGGGCCAGCGCCAGACCGTGGCCATCGCCCGGTCCATGCTCGGCGAGCCCAAGCTGGTCATCCTCGACGAGCCCACCGCGGCCCTCGGTGTCGAGCAGACCGCGCAGGTCCTCGACCTCGTGGAGCGTCTGCGTGAGCGCGGCCACGCCGTCATCCTCATCAGCCACAACATGGCGGACGTGAAGGCGGTGGCCGACAAGGTCGCCGTTCTGCGCCTCGGCCGCAACAACGGCGTCTTCAAGGTCAGCACGACCTCGCAGGAGGAGATCATCTCCGCCATCACCGGCGCCACCGACAATGCCGTGACCCGCCGTGCGGCGCGCACATCCAGCACGAACGGGGAGGTTTCCAAGTGAGCGTCGACAACACCTCCGCGAATCTCGACAAGACGCCCGGGCATGACGGGCACGTTGTCGAGAACCCCGAGGCGGCGGCCGCCGCGGTCACCGCCGTTGACCCCCGTCTCCTCGTCCGCGAGCAGGGCCTGCTGGGCTACTGGAACGAGTTCAAGCGTAAAATGAAGGCCGGCGAGCTGGGCTCCATGCCCGTCGTCGTGGGCCTGGCGATCATCTGTGTGATCTTCCAGGTGCTGAACTCCAACTTCCTGTCCGCGCAGAACATCAACGACATCACGATCACGATGGTCGGCACGGGCATGATCTCGGTTGGCATCGTCTTCGTGTTGCTGCTCGGCGAGATCGACCTGTCCGTCGGCTCGGTCAGCGGCGCGGCCAGCGCCCTCGCGGCCGTACTCGCGGTCAACCAGGGTTGGCCGGAGTGGGCGGCCGTACTGCTCGCCATCGTCTCCGGCGCCGCCATCGGGGCGCTGCACGGCTTCTTCTTCGCGGTGCTCGGCGCGCCCGCCTTCGCCGTCACCCTCGCCGGCCTGCTGTTCTGGCTCGGCTTCATGCTGAAGGTACTGGGCGCGGACGGCACGATCAACCTCGACTCGGACGGTCTGGTCGGCAAGCTCACCACGTACTACTTCTCGGACGTGGCCGCCGCGTACGGGCTCGCTGTGGTCGTGGTCGCAGTGTTCTTCCTCACCTCGTTCCTCGCCAACCGGCGCCGGGAGACCGTGGGCGTCCCGTCCCGGCCGCTCAGCGACACGGTCGTACGGACCGTTCTGCTGGCAGTGATCTCGTTCGCCGCGGCGTACATGTACAACCAGTACAAGGGTCTGCCGCTGGCCACCGTGATCTTCCTGGTGTTCCTGATCGGCTCGGACTTCGTGCTGCGGCGCACCACGTACGGTCGCAAGATCTTCGCGCTCGGCGGCAGCGTCGAGGCGTCCCGGCGCGCGGGTATCAACGTGACGGCGGTGCGCATCTCCGTCTTCGCGATCTCCGGTGGCTTCGCGGCGATCGGCGGCCTGTTCCTGGCGTCGAAGATCGCCTCGGCGAACCAGAGCGCCGGTACCGGTGACCTGCTCATGAACGCGATCGCGGCCGCCGTCATCGGTGGCACGTCGCTGTTCGGCGGCCGGGGCCGTACCTGGAATGCCCTGCTGGGCGTGCTGGTGATCGTCTCGATCCAGTACGGGCTCCAGCTAGAGTCCATCGCGGAGCCGGTGAAGTACATGATCACCGCGGCGGTTCTGCTGACCACGGTCGTGATCGACTCGATCACCCGCAAGACGCAGAAGACCGCTGGTCGCGCCTGAGCCGGACAACCCGAGCGGGTACGAAGAGCTGCCCCGGTGCCTTCCAGGCGCCGGGGCAGTCCCGGTTCGCATCGACGGGCATCGGTCCGCGCGACCACCGTGTGCCCGCCCGTCCGGCGAGCCGGAGGCGCCATCTCCCCTAGCCACGAATTGAAGTGACGAACAGTCAGGTCCTCGGCGATACTTCGTGAGCTGTAAGACCATATGACCAGGTGCGGGACGTTTGTCGGCTCGCACCCGGACGGGGAGGATGATATGAAGAAAATCATGGCAGCCGCAGGGTCTGCCGCGCTGTTGATGACCACGTTCCTGACGACGCCCGCGCTGGCGGCCTCCGCGGCCAGCCATCCTGCCGCGGCCGCCCAGCAGGCGGCCCCGCGGGTGCAGGCCTCGCTCCAATCCACCGACCGTGTCCTGTACGACGTCGACTTCTTCGTCGGTGAGCGGGTGGGCGCCACCGACGTGCGGAAGCTGAAGCTCAAGCCCAAGAGGGCCTGGGACGAGCTTCACCGCTGTTTCAACTGCAGCTTCCCGGTGGACGGCGCACCGAAGAAGTTCCCCTCAGAGAACCAGTACATCAAGCTCAAGGCTTGTGGTATAGGCCACTACGCGTGCAAGAACGCGCCGGTGCGCTACCACAAGAGCAAAAGCTATGACTACACCTGGTTCTTCCTCGCGCAGAAGGGGCACTTCGACGGCAAGGACTCAATGGTCCGGTTCCGCTTCTACAACGACAAGCAGGGGTTCCTGCGCCTGAAGGTGTATGCGACCGTCACCCACCCCACCATCCCGGACGGGGTCAACAAGGAGTTCGCCGTCATGAAGTGGCGGGCTTTCGCACACATCCTGGGTATGCACCTGGAGTAGGAGCAGGAGGACCGCCGCGGAGCCGGACGTCACCGGTTCCGCGGCCGGCCGCGGAACCGCGGTGGTTAGTCGCCCTTTCCGTGACGCGTGAGGTCAGTCACACGGCCGACCGGACACCCTGCCGACATTGCCCGATCGAGTGCGGCCCGCTCGACGACCAGGAGCACCGCGCGCCACGCCGGAACATTAGACTCGACGCGCCCGGCAAAGCTCGATCAGCTCTACTGCAAGGAGGCACGGGTGCCGCTGCTGACCCGCATCACGGGACCGCGCGATCTGGACCGGCTCAGCCTGGAGGAGCTGGAACAGCTTGCAGGGGAGATCCGGACCTTCCTCGTCGACGCGGTTTCCAAGACCGGCGGCCACCTCGGCCCGAACCTCGGTGTGGTGGAGCTGACCATCGCCCTGCACCGGGTCTTCGACTCGCCGAAGGACAAGGTGCTGTGGGACACCGGCCACCAGTCCTACGTGCACAAGCTGCTCACCGGCCGGCAGGACTTCTCCCGGCTGAAGATGAAGGGCGGCCTGTCGGGCTACCCCTCGCAGGCCGAGTCCGAGCACGACGTCATCGAGAACAGCCACGCCTCCACGGTCCTCGGCTGGGCCGACGGCATCGCCAAGGCCAACCAGTTGCGCGAGCGGGACAGCCGGGTCGTCGCCGTCATCGGTGACGGCGCGCTGACCGGCGGCATGGCCTGGGAGGCGCTGAACAACATCGCCGAGGCCAAGGACCGCCCGCTCGTCATCGTCGTCAACGACAACGAGCGCTCCTACGCCCCGACCATCGGCGGGCTCGCCAACCACCTGGCGACGCTGCGCACGACCGACGGCTACGAGCGCTTCCTGGCCCGGACGAAGGACATCCTCGACCGGACCCCGGTCGTCGGACGGCCGCTGTACGAGACGCTGCACGGCGCCAAGAAGGGGCTGAAGGACTTCATCGCCCCGCAGGGCATGTTCGAGGACCTGGGCCTGAAGTACGTCGGCCCGATCGACGGGCACGACATCGAGGCGCTGGAGTCGGCGCTGGCCCGGGCCAAGCGGTTCGGCGGCCCGGTGATCGTGCACTGCCTGACCGAGAAGGGCCGCGGCTACCAGCCGGCCCTCCAGGACGAGGCCGACCGCTTCCACGCCGTCGGCAAGATCCACCCCGACACCGGGCTGCCGATCGCCTCCTCCGGTGCCGACTGGACCTCCGTGTTCGGCGAGGAGATGGTGCGGCTCGGCGAGGAGCGCGAGGACATCGTCGCGATCACCGCGGCCATGCTCCAGCCTGTCGGCCTGGACAAGTTCGCCAAGCGCTTCCCCGAGCGGGTGTACGACGTCGGGATCGCCGAGCAGCACGGCGCCGTCTCCGCGGCGGGCCTCGCGCACGGCGGGCTGCACCCCGTCTTCGCCGTGTACGCCACCTTCCTCAACCGCGCCTTCGACCAGGTCCTCATGGACGTCGCCCTGCACCGGTGCGGGGTGACCTTCGTGCTCGACCGGGCCGGTGTCACGGGCACCGACGGCGCCTCGCACAACGGCATGTGGGACATGTCCCTCCTCCAGGTCGTGCCGGGGCTGCGGCTCGCCGCGCCGCGCGACGCCGACCAGGTCCGCGCCCAGCTCCGCGAGGCCGTCGCCGTCGAGGACGCGCCGACCGTGGTGCGCTTCTCCAAGGGCGCCGTCGGCCCCGCCGTACCGGCCGTGGGCCGGGTCGGCGGCATGGACGTGCTGCGTGAGCCCGGCACCGAACGCCCGGACGTGCTACTGGTCTCCGTGGGCGCCCTGGCCCCGATGTGCCTGGAGATCGCGGCCCTGCTGGACCGGCAGGGGATCTCCACCACCGTGGTCGACCCGCGCTGGGTCAAGCCCGTCGACGAGGCCATGGCCCCGCTGGCCGAGCGGCACCGGGTCGTCGTCACCGTCGAGGACAACAGCCGCGTCGGCGGTGTCGGCTCCGCGATCGCCCAGGCCCTGCGCGACGCGGGCGTGGACGTGCCGCTGCGCGACTTCGGCATCCCGCCGCGCTTCCTCGACCACGCCTCCCGCGCCGAGGTGCTCGCCGAGATCGGGCTGACCGCGCCGGACATCGCCCGCCAGGTCACGGGGTTGGTCTCCAAGCTGGACGGCCGGTTCGACCGCGCGGCCGACGCGGTGGACTCCGTGGAGCCCGCGCGCGACTAGAACCATGCGCTCTTGGACGCCGGTTCCGCCACGCCAGGTGGCGGAGCCGGCGTTTTTGCGTGAACCTGCCTGTGCCGGGGCACACGCGTCCCCGGCCCTCTCGAATCATGTCGAGGACGACAAGCGTGTGGGAGGTAGGCCCGTGAGCAGTACCCTCTTCAGGACGAAGAAGGTCGAGCAGTCCATCCTCGACACCGAGGAGCCGGAGCACGCGCTCAAGAAGTCCCTGTCCGCGCTGGACCTGACCGTGTTCGGTGTGGGTGTGATCATCGGCACCGGCATCTTCGTCTACACCGGGTCGGTCGCCAAGACGACCGCGGGCCCCGCGATCTCCCTGTCGTTCGTCGCCGCGGGCGTCGCCTGCGCCCTCGCCGCCCTCTGCTACGCCGAGTTCGCCTCCAGCGTCCCCGTGGCGGGGTCGGCGTACACCTTCTCGTACGCCTCGATCGGCGAGCTGCCCGCCTGGATCATCGGCTGGGACCTGGTCCTGGAGTTCGCGCTGGGCACGGCGGTGGTAGCCGTCGGCTGGTCGGGCTATTTCCGGTCGTTCCTCGACACCAACATCGGCTGGCACGTCCCCGCCGTGCTCGGCGGCCGGGACAACGCCCACGGCTTCGGGTTCGACATCTTCGCCGCCCTTCTGGTGCTGGCGCTCACGGCCGTGCTCGTCGTCGGCATGAAGCTGTCCGCGCGCGTCACCCAGGTGGTCGTGGCGGTGAAGGTGACCGTCGTGCTCATCGTGATCATCGCGGGCTCGTTCATCGTCAAAGCGGCCAACTACCACCCGTACATCCCCCCGGCGCGGCCCGCACAGGCCGGCAGCGACCTCAAGGCCCCCCTGATCCAGCTCATGTTCGGCTGGGCACCGTCCAGCTACGGCGTGATGGGCGTCTTCACCGGCGCCTCGATCGTGTTCTTCGCCTTCATCGGCTTCGACGTGGTGGCCACGGCCGCCGAGGAGACCCGCAACCCGCAGCGCGACATGCCCCGCGGCATCATCGGCTCCCTCATCATCTGCACACTGCTCTACGTGGCGGTGTCGATCGTCGTCACCGGTATGGAGAAGTACACCAGGCTGTCCGTGCAGGCCCCGCTCGCGGAGGCCTTCAAAGCCACGGGACACCCCTGGTTCGCGGGCGTCATCAGCTTCGGCGCCACCATCGGGCTCATCACCGTCTGCATGATCCTGCTGCTCGGCCAGACCCGGGTGTTCTTCGCGATGAGCCGCGACGGGCTGCTGCCGCGGTTCTTCTCGCGCACCCATCCCCGCTTCCGCACGCCGTACCGGCCGACGATCCTGCTCGGCGTCATCATCGCGATCGTCGCGGGCTTCACCAGCCTGACGACCCTCGGCGAACTGGTGAACATCGGCACGCTGTTCGCGTTCGTCGTCGTCGCGATCAGCGTCGTCATCCTCCGCAGGACCCGCCCCGACCTGCCCCGCGCGTTCCGCACCCCGTGGGTCCCGGTCCTGCCTTTCCTGTCGGTGTGCGCCTCGCTGTGGCTGATGCTGAACCTGCCCGCCGAGACCTGGCTGCGCTTCGCGGCCTGGATGGTCATCGGCTTCGTCGTCTACTTCCTCTACGGCCGCTCGCACAGCCGTCTCGGCCTGCGGGAGAGGGCCGCGGCCGACCGGACCGCCCCTCCGCCGAGCGGGGACCCCGCCTGACCGCACCGCCTGACCGGATGCGTTCCGCCCCGGCCCCGTATGTCCGCCCCGGCGCGGACCGCGGGGCCGGATAGCGTGCTGACATGCTCGCCGCCCCGCTCGCCCCCGCACGGACCGAGGTCACCCGGACGGCGTACTGGCCGCGGCTGCTGCCCCTCCTGACGGCCCTGGCCTGCGCCACCCGGATCCCGTCCTTCGTCCGGCCGGTGTGGAACCCCGACGAGGGCTATCTCGCCGTACAGGCCCGGCTGCTGCTCCAGGGAGGCCGGCTGTACGACACGGTGGTGGACCGCAAACCGCCGCTGCTGCCCTGGCTGTACCAGGCCGCGTTCGCGCTCTGCGGATCCGGCTCGCTGACCCCGCTGCGGGTGCTCGCCGTCCTCGCCCAGCTACTGACCGCCGTGGCTCTGGCCTCCCTCGCCCGGCGCCGCTGGGGCGACCGCGCGGGCCGCACCGCCGGGGTGCTGTACCTGCTGGTCTCCGTCGGCCTCAACCCCGAGGACGCGCAGGCCGCCACCTTCGAGGTGTTCATGCTGCCCGGCACCGCCGCGGCCGTGTGGTGCGCCGACCGGGGCCGCTGGGGCGCGGCCGGGACCGCCGTCGCCGCCGCGTTCCTGACCAAGCAGACCGGGGGAGCGGTGCTGCTGCCGGTGGCCTGGCTGCTGTACCGCCGGGGCGCCCCGCGCGCGGACGTGGCACGGCTCGCGGCCGGCTGCGTCCTGCCGGTGGCCGTCGCGGCCCTGCTCACCGGTCCGGCCGGCTTCCTGTTCTGGACGGTGACCGGCTCCGCCGCGTACGCCTCCCCGACCGGCTCCGGACTTCACGTCCTGGCCCGCGTGTCGGCCAACACCGCGCTCCTGGCCGGGGCGTCGGCGGGCCTGCTCCCACCCGTCGTACGGGCCCTGCGCACCGCCCGCTCCCCGGCGCCCGAGCTGTGGCTGTGGCTGGCCTCCTCGGCCGCCGCCGTCACCCTCGGCTTCCACTTCTTCGGCCACTACTACCTCCAGCTCACCCCGCCGCTCGCCCTCCTGGCGACCGCAGCGCTCCAGGTCCCGCCCCGGGACCGGCACCGGGCCGCCGTCCGCGTCTCCGCCTGCTGCTGCGCCCTCTTCGTCGCCTGGGGCCTGCTCGCCCCGCGCCCCGAACTCCGGCACGCCGAACGGCTCGCGGCGCTCCTCGCCCACCGCACCGGACCCGCCGACCGCGTCCTCGTCTGGGGCATACACCCTGAGACGTACTGGCTGGCCGGCCGCACCCCCGCCACCCGCTACCTCACCGCGGGCCTGCTCACCAACTACAGCGGTGGCCGCGACGGCCTCCGGGTCGGCGAGAGGTACGCCGTCGCCGGCACCTGGCCGGTCTTCCGCCGGGAACTGGCCGCGCACGCCCCGGCCCTGGTCCTGGACGACTCGCGGGGCGGGCCCTACGCCCCCGACCGCGTCCCCACCCTGCGCCGGCTGCTGGCCGCGGGGTACACCCCGGCGGGCCGGGTGGACGGGGCGGTGCTGTACACCCGGATGCCGGCGGCACAGCGGGCGCGGCTCAGCCCGGCACCGTACGCGGGCCCGCCACCTGCGCGCCCAGCCCGGTCACCCGGCGCCGCAGCTCCCGGTCGGCGGTGATCACCAGGCGGTCCCGGCCGGCGCTCTCGGCGGCCAGCTCCACGATCCGGTCGTCACCGCTGCCCGGCGCCGCCTCCACCCGTACGCCCGGCACCGATGCCACACCACGGGCCGCGCCCTCGACCACGAGCACGATCTCCACCGGTTCCGCCCGCCCGGGCAGGCCCTGGCCCGCCAGCCGGTCCCGCAGCCGCTCGGCCGCCCCCTTACGGTCCCGCCACCAGCCGTCGGGCCGCGAACCGACGACGTTCGCGCCGTCCACGATCACGAGCAGCGGGGCCGGGGGAGGCGGGGCGTCCAGGGGCTCGGTCATGCGGCAAGGGTGCCACGGCGGCGGGCGGGGCCCGGGACCCGGGGCCGCTGCCGAGCGGCTTAGAGTGAACCGGTGAACGGCGACTGGCTCCTCCGCGGCCGAGACGGCCGGCTCAGTGTCTACCAGCTATCGGGCGACGCCGTCCTGTGCCGGGCGGAGCGCGGCCCCGGCGGCCCCTGGTCCGCCCCGCGCCGGGTGGGCGGCGACCAGCGGCTGCACCCCGTCCTGGCGGTCGGTCAGGGCGCCGACGGATACGCCCATCTGGTCTCCTGGCGGCCCACCGTCAAGGGCGAGTCCGGGCTCGTGCACTCCACGCACTTCCGCCCGCACCTCGCCGCCCTGGACTGGAACCCGGTCGGCCACCCGCACAAGAAGGGCGACCGGACGGGCACCCCCGCGGTCGCCGTCGACGCCCAGGGCCGCGCCCATCTCTTCGTGCCCGACGGCGACGGCGGGGTGAGCCTGCTCGCGCAGAAGGAGAAGGGCGGCTGGGAGCCCTGGCGGGACCTGAAGGGCGGCGAGGTGAGGGACGGGCCGGCCGCGGTCACGGGGGAGTCCGGCAGGGTCGAGCTGTACGCGGCGGTACCGCAGGGCCTGGTGTACTGGCGCCAGGAGGAGCCGGGCGCCCAGCCGGTGCTCCGGGAGACCCTCAGGGCCCCGGTCCGTCCGGGCACCCTGCGCGCCCTCGCCACCTCGCCCGACCGGACGACCGTCTTCTACACCGACACCTCCGGCGACCTGTGCGCCTGGCGCCCCGGCGACGCGCCGGCCACCCTGCTCCCGGCGGCCGGCCCCGGCCCGGTCGCGGCGGTCCGCTGCGCGCTGGACGGCTACGACTGCACCCTGTTGGCCCAGCGGTCGGCGAGCGGACGCGTCGCCTTCGCCGCGTACCCGACCGAGGTGGAGCCGGCGGGCGCCTGGTGGACCGAGTCGGGCCCGCAGCTCCCGCTGGACGCGCTGGTGTGCCTCGCGACGGACGAGGAGGACCGGGTGGTCGCGGCGACGTCGTCCCCGTCGACCGGGCGGCTGCTGCTGACCCGGCGCAAGGACGAGCCGGGACTGGCGCTGGAGGCGTGGCAGGAGGCGTGAGCCCGTCCGGCGCGCCACCGGGCGGGGACGGCAGGAAAAACGCCGGGTGCCCGCACTCCGTTCAGGAGCACGGGCACCCGGCGTCCGACCGGGGAGGCGTTACGCGGGCACGCTCGCCACGCCCGGCGCCAGGAACTTCTTGCCGTTCACGCGCTCCGAGACGCCCTCACGGTCCAGGTACGGCGTGATGCCGCCCAGGTGGAAGGGCCAGCCGGCGCCGGTGATCAGGCACAGGTCGATGTCCTGGGCCTCGGCGACGACACCCTCGTCGAGCATGAGCCCGATCTCCTGCGCCACCGCGTCCAGCACCCGGGCCCGCACCTGCTCCTCGGTGAGGACGGTGTCACCCTGCTTCAGCAGCGCGGCGACCTCGGGGTCCAGCTCCGGCTTGCCGCTGTCGTAGACGTAGAAGCCGCGCTTGCCGGCCTCGACGACCGCCTTCAGGTTCGGGGAGACGGTGAAGCGGTCGGGGAAGGCCCGGTTGAGGGTCTCCGAGACGTGCAGGCCGATGGCGGGGCCGACCAGCTCCAGCAGCACCAGCGGGGACATCGGCAGACCGAGCGGCTCGACGGCCTTCTCGGCGACCTCGACCGGGGTGCCCTCGTCGATGACGTTCTGGATCTCGCCCATGAAGCGGGTCAGGATGCGGTTCACGACGAACGCCGGGGCGTCCTTGACCAGCACCGCGGTCTTCTTCAGCTTCTTGGCGACCGCGAAGGCGGTGGCCAGCGAGGCGTCGTCGGTCTGCTCGCCGCGCACGATCTCCAGCAGCGGGAGGATCGCGACCGGGTTGAAGAAGTGGAAGCCCACGACCCGCTCGGGGTTCTTCAGCTTCGAGGCCATCTCGGTGACCGAGAGGGACGAGGTGTTCGTCGCCAGGATCGCGTGCGCCGGGGCGACCGCCTCGACCTCCGCGAACACCTGCTGCTTGACCCCGATCTCCTCGAACACGGCCTCGATGACGAAGTCCGCGTCCGAGAAGCCCTCGGCCTTGTCCAGCACACCGGTGACCAGGGCCTTGAGGCGGTTGGCCTTGTCCTGGTTGACGCGGCCCTTGCCGAGCAGCTTGTCGATCTCGGCGTGGACGTAGCCCACACCCTTGTCGACGCGCTCCTGGTCGATGTCGGTCAGGACGACCGGCACCTCCAGGCGGCGCAGGAACAGCAGGGCGAGCTGGGAGGCCATCAGACCGGCGCCGACGACACCGACCTTGGTGACCGGGCGGGCCAGGCTCTTGTCCGGGGCGCCGGCGGGACGCTTGCCGCGCTTCTGCACGAGGTTGAACGCGTAGATGCCGGAGCGCAGTTCGCCGCCCATGATCAGGTCGGCGAGGGCCTGGTCCTCGGCGTCGTAGCCCTGCTGGAGGTCGCCGTTCTTCGCGGCGGCGATGATGTCCAGCGCGCGGTAGGCGGCCGGGGCCGCGCCGTGCACCTTGGAGTCGGCGATGAACCGGCCGCGCGCGACCGCCTGGTCCCAGGCCTCGCCGCGGTCGATCGCCGGACGCTCGACCGTGAGGTCGCCCTTGAGGACCTGGGCGGTCCACAGCAGCGACTGCTCCAGGAAGTCGGCGCCCTCGAACAGGGCGTCGGCGATGCCCAGTTCGAAGACCTGCGCGCCCTTGAGCTGCTTGTTCTGGTTCAGCGAGTTCTCGATGACGACCGAGACGGCCTTGTCGGCGCCGATCAGGTTGGGCAGCAGCGTGCAGCCGCCCCAGCCGGGGACCAGGCCGAGGAAGACCTCGGGCAGGGAGAACGCCGGGATCGCCTTGGAGACGGTCCGGTAGGTGCAGTGCAGGCCCACCTCGACGCCGCCGCCCATCGCCGCGCCGTTGTAGTAGGCGAACGTCGGGACGGCCAGCTTCGACAGGCGCTTGAAGACCTCGTGGCCGCCCTTGCCGATGGCGAGCGCGTGCTCGTGCTCCTTCAGCAGCTCGACGCCCTTGAGGTCGGCGCCGACCGCGAAGATGAACGGCTTGCCGGTGATGCCGGCACCGACGATCTCGCCGTCGGCGGCCTCCTTCTCCACCTGGTCGATCGCGGTGTCGAGGTTCGCGAGCGAGGCGGGCCCGAAGGTGGTCGGCTTGGTGTGGTCCAGGCCGTTGTCCAGCGTGATCAGCGCGAAGCGGCCGGCGCCGAACGGCAGGTCGAAGTGGCGTACGTGCGCACTGGTGACGACCTCGTCGGGAAACAGCTCCGAAGCCTGCTTCAGAAGCTCGGTGGTGGTGCTCACTTGTCCCCCTCGAAGTGCGGGTTCTCCCAGACGACCGTCGCGCCCATGCCGAAGCCGACGCACATGGTGGTCAGGCCGTAGCGGACGTGCGGCTGCTCCTCGAACTGGCGGGCCAGCTGCGTCATCAGACGGACGCCGGAGGAGGCAAGCGGGTGGCCGTAGGCGATGGCGCCGCCGTACTGGTTGACGCGCTCGTCGTCGTCCGCGATGCCGTAGTGGTCGAGGAAGGCCAGGACCTGGATGGCGAAGGCCTCGTTGATCTCGAACAGGCCGATGTCGGAGATGGACAGGCCCGCCTTGGCGAGGGCCTTCTCCGTGGCCGGGATCGGGCCGTAGCCCATGACCTCCGGCTCCACGCCCGCGAAGGCGTAGGAGACGAGGCGCATCCGGACCGGCAGGTTGTTCTCGCGGGCGAAGTCCTCGCTCGCGATGATCGACGCGGTGGCGCCGTCGTTCAGACCGGCCGCGTTGCCGGCGGTGACCCGGCCGTGCACACGGAACGGCGTCTTCAGGCCCGCCAGGTTCTCCAGCGTGGTGCCCGGGCGCATCGGCTCGTCGGCGGTGACCAGGCCCCAGCCCGTCTCGCCGCCCTCGGGGTTGGTCCGGCGCACCGAGATCGGCACCAGGTCCTGCTGGATCTTGCCGTTGGCGTACGCCTTGGCGGCCTTCTCCTGCGAGCGCACCGCGTACTCGTCGGTACGCAGCTTGGTGATGTGCGGGTAGCGGTCGTGCAGGTTCTCCGCGGTCATGCCCATGAACAGGGCGGACTCGTCGACCAGCTTCTCGGAGACGAACCGCGGGTTCGGGTCCACGCCCTCGCCCATCGGGTGGCGGCCCATGTGCTCGACGCCACCGGCGATGACGGCGTCGTAGGCGCCGAAGGCGATCGAACCGGCGGTGGTCGTCACGGCGGTCAGGGCGCCGGCGCACATGCGGTCGATCGAGTAACCGGGGACGGACTGCGGCAGGCCCGCGAGGATGCCGGCGGTGCGGCCGAGGGTCAGGCCCTGGTCACCGATCTGCGTGGTCGCGGCGATGGCGACCTCGTCGATCTTCTGCGGGTCCAGGCCGGGGTTGCGGCGCAGCAGCTCCCGGATCGCCTTCACGACGAGGTCGTCGGCACGGGTCTCGTGGTAGATCCCCTTCGGGCCCGCCTTGCCGAACGGGGTGCGGACGCCGTCGACGAAGACGACGTCCCTGACGGTACGAGGCACGATTGGCTCTCCTCCAGGGTGCGGGATGGCACTGCTGCGATGCGCTGAGCGCGCGCTCAGAACCCATGCTACTTATGAGTAACGTAGCTGCACAGTCCTGCCGGCCCAAGCGGTGAACGTCACACCGCCGGCCGGCATGGCAGCCGCACGGGGCCCACCTCGCCGCCCCAGGATCTTGGCGCGATCTCGACGTTCGCACCGGCGTCTCGCGAAGAGCGACGCGCCGGAGTACGCCGGAAGGAGCGGGGGCGCCCGGCCTTCCCGCATCGTGCGCGGGTCCGGCCCGGCCTTCCCGCATCGTGCGTGGCCGCGGGCCCCGGTACGGGCGCCTTCGGCGGTGCCGCCGCGGAGCCTGGGGGGCTACGGCGGCCCGGTCCCGCGGCTCCTAGGCGCCCTGGGCGGTGAGCGCGTCCACCAGTACCGGTGTCACCAGCTCGACCTGCCACGGCCGTGCGCCGTACCCGGCCAGCGCGGTCGCCACGGAACCGGCGTCGACGGTCTGCGGCGGCTCCCAGCAGATCCGCCGCACGGTGTCCGGGGAGATCACGTTCTCCTGCGGCATGGTGAGCCGCTCGGCCAGCGCGGACACCGCCGCCCGCGCCGCGGACAGCCGGGCCGCGGCGACCGGGTCCTTGTCGGCCCACGCCCGGGGCGGCGGCGGACCGGTCACCTGCTGGCCCGGCTGCGGCAGCGCGCTCTCCGGCAGCGCCTTGGCCCGGTCCACGGCCGCCTGCCACTGCTCGAGCTGCCGGCGGCCCGTCCGGTGCCCGAACCCGTTCAGCGCGGCGAGCGCGTGGACGTTGGCCGGCAGGGCGAGCGCGGCCTCCACGACGGCCGCGTCGCTCAGCACCTTGCCGGGGGACACGTCGCGCCGCTGCGCGATCCGGTCCCGGGTCTCCCACAGCTCCCGTACGACGGCTAGCTGCCGGCGCCGGCGCACCTTGTGCATGCCGGAGGTGCGGCGCCAGGGGTCCTTGCGGGGCTCGGCCGGCGGCGCGGCGGCGATCGCGTCGAACTCCTGGTGCGCCCAGTCCAGCTTGCCCTGCCGGTCCAGCTCCTTCTCCAGGGCGTCCCGCAGGTCGACGAGCAGCTCCACGTCCAGCGCGGCGTAGCGCAGCCAGGGCTCGGGCAGCGGCCGGGTCGACCAGTCGACGGCGGAGTGGCCCTTCTCCAGCACGTACCCGAGGACGCCCTCCACCATGGCGCCGAGGCCGACCCGGGGGAACCCGGCGAGCCGGCCGGCCAGCTCGGTGTCGAACAGGCGGGTCGGCACCATGCCTATCTCGCGCAGGCAGGGCAGGTCCTGGGTGGCCGCGTGCAGCACCCACTCGACGCCGGAAAGGGCCTCGCCGAGGCCGGACAGGTCCGGGCAGGCGACGGGGTCGATCAGCGCGCTGCCGGCGCCCTCGCGGCGCAGTTGCACCAGGTAGGCGCGCTGTCCGTAGCGGTAACCGGAGGCGCGCTCGGCGTCCACGGCGACCGGCCCGGAGCCGGCGGCGAAGGCGGCGGTCACCTCGGCGAGGGCTGCCTCGTCGGTGATCACGGGCGGAATGCCCTCGCGGGGTTCGAGCAGTGGGGACGGCGCCCCCGTGACAGAAGATCCGGCATCGTCCGGAGGCGTCCCTCCGGTGATGCGCAGGGAGCCGTCTGCTGCGGTGTCTTGGGCGTCGGTCACCTGTCAAGGGTATCCGTGTGTGGACGGCGCCCGTCGACGGAACGTTCCGCCGACGGGCGCTGAAGGGGCGTAAACCAGTCACCCTGGGGCGGCACGGGGTTCGCCAGGGGGAACGGGGAACCTCCGGAGGGGGGATCCGGAGGGCTCAGTGGATGATGCCGGTGCGCAGGGCGACGGCCACCATGCCGGCCCGGTCGCCGGTGCCCAGCTTGCGGGCGATGCGGGCGAGGTGGCTCTTGACGGTGAGGGCGGACAGGCCCATGGAGACGCCGATCGCCTTGTTCGACTGGCCCTCCGCGACCAGCCTCAGCACCTCGACCTCCCGTCCGGACAGCTCCCGGTAGCCGCCCGGGTGGCTCGGGGCACCCGGGGGGCGGCGGTGCATCCGGGCGGCGGCACCGAGGGGAGTTGCGCCGGGCCGGGAGGGGAGTCCGATGTTGGTGCGGGTGCCGGTGACGACGTAACCCTTGACGCCGCCCGCCAGCGCGTTGCGGACGGCGCCGATGTCGTCGGCGGCGGAGAGCGCGAGTCCGTTGGGCCAGCCCGCGGCGCGGGTCTCGGACAGCAGGGTGAGGCCGGAGCCGTCGGGGAGGTGGACGTCGGCGACGCAGATGTCGCGGGGGTTGCCGATGCGGGGACGAGCCTCCGCGATGGACGAGGCTTCGATGACGTCGCGCACACCGAGCGCCCACAGGTGGCGGGTGACGGTGGAGCGGACGCGGGGGTCGGCCACGACCACCATGGCGGTCGGCTTGTTCGGGCGGTAGGCGACCAGGCTTGCGGGTTGCTCGAGGAGAACGGACACCAGGCCTCCTGGGTGGGGGGACGGGGCCGGCTTGTGGGGAGGAAGCCGGGGACGAACCGTGCTTTCAAGGTCACAGTCGTCTTCGGCAGCAAACCTGTCCGCCTTTAGAGAATGATCACGATCTAGTGAGTAACAATCCGTGCAATTCGGACACGCGATCGATCATCCGAAGATCGAATCGGTTCGAGCGGATGCGATTCGAGTACAGAAAGTGGCCGTATCGACAAAGACATGGTCAATCGGACGCCCACACGGGTGACGCGGTCCGGACGGCGGCGTCACGTCACCGGGACTGCGGCCCCCGGCGCTGCGGCAGCGTCACCACCGACGCGTCGCCCGCACCGGCCGGCGGCAGGCCCGCGACCTGCGCCAGCAGATCGCACCAGGCCGCCAGATGGGCGGCGGTGTCCGGCACCCCGCCGCGGCCCTCACGGGGCGTCCACGACGCCCGGATCTCGATCTGCGAGGCGGCCGGCCGCTCGGCCAGCCCGCCGAAGTAGTGCGAACCGGCCCGCGTGATCGTGCCGCTCGGCTCGCCGTACCCGAGCCCGCGCGCCTGGAGCGCCCCCGTCAGCCACGACCAGCACACCTCGGGCAGCAGCGGATCGGCCGCCATCTCGGCCTCCAGCTCCGCGCGCACCAGCGTCACCAGCCGGAAGGTGCCCTGCCAGGCCTCGTGCCCGGCCGGATCGTGCGGCAGCACCAGCCGGCCGTCGGCCAGCTCCTGCTCGCCGTCGGCCACCACGGCCTCCAGCGCGTACGCGTGCGGGGCGAGCCGCTGCGGGGCGGGCGTCGGCTCCACCTCGACCTGCGGCCGTACCCGCGCGGTGCGCAGCGCGTCGACCGCGGCCCGGAACGCCTGGGGCAGCCCGCTGCCCGTCCGCCCCTGCGCGGTGTCCTCCGCGTCGTCCATTCCGTCAGCGCCGTCCGACAGTCGTCCCTGAGCCGCAGCCATGCGGGGAAGAGTAAGGGGAAGCGGGGCCCGGTGCGGGGCAAGACACCCCGCGCCGCCGGTGACCGATGTCATGCGAGACTTGCCCCGTGACCGCCAACGACATCCCCACGGGCCGGCAGCCCGCAGCGACGTACGACAGCGCCTTCCTCCGGGCGTGCAGGCGCGAGCCCGTGCCGCACACCCCCGTGTGGTTCATGCGCCAGGCCGGCCGCTCCCTGCCCGAGTACCGCAAGGTGCGCGAGGGTGTGCCCATGCTGGAGTCCTGCATGCGGCCCGAACTGGTCACCGAGATCACCCTCCAGCCGGTGCGCCGGCACGATGTCGACGCGGCGATCTACTTCAGCGACATCGTCGTCCCGCTGAAGGCCATCGGCATCGATCTGGACATCAGGCCCGGCGTCGGCCCGGTCGTCGAGCAGCCCGTCCGCACCCGCGCCGACCTGGCCCGGCTGCGCGACCTCACCCCCGAGGACGTCCCGTACGTCACCGAGGCCATCGGCCAGCTCACCGGCGAACTGGGCCGCACCCCGCTGATCGGTTTCGCGGGCGCGCCGTTCACCCTCGCGAGCTATCTGGTCGAGGGCGGCCCGTCCCGCACGTACGAGAACGCCAAGGCGATGATGTACGGCGACCCCGAACTCTGGGCCGACCTGCTCGACCGCCTCGCCGACATCACGGCCGCCTTCCTCAAGGTCCAGATCGAGGCCGGCGCCAGCGCCGTCCAGCTCTTCGACTCCTGGGCCGGCGCGCTGGCCCCCGCGGACTACCGGGCGTCGGTCATGCCGGCCTCCGTGAAGGTCTTCGACGCCGTCGCCGGGTACGGCGTCCCGCGCATCCACTTCGGCGTCGGCACCGGCGAGCTGCTGCGGCTCATGGGCGAGGCCGGCGCGGACGTCGTCGGCGTCGACTGGCGCGTGCCGTTGGACGAGGCCGCGCGCCGGGTCGGCCCCGGCAAGGCGCTCCAGGGCAACCTCGACCCGACGGTCCTGTTCACCGACAAGGACACCGTCGCCGCCAAGGCCCGCGAGGTGCTCGACGCCGCCGCCGGCCTGGAGGGGCACGTCTTCAACCTCGGTCACGGCGTCCCGCCGAACACCGACCCGGACGCGCTGACCCGGCTCGTGGAGTACGTGCACACCGCGACCGCAAGCTGACTCACCACGAGTAGTGGGGCCGTGCCCGCCTGCCGAACAGCAGGCCGGGCGGCTCCGGCGGGGGCGGGGTGCCGGGCTTGAGCGGCCAGGCGAGCAGCATGCCCGCCACGAAGCCGACCACGTGCGCCGCGTACGCCACCGTGCCGGCGCCGGACATGCCGTGCCCGGAGGAGTACACCGCCTGCAGCGCGAACCAGAAGCCCAGCACCAGCCAGGCGGGCAGCCGCAGCGGCAGGAAGACCAGGAACGGCACCAGCACCCACACCCTGGCCCTCGGGTACAGCACCAGATAGGCGCCGAGCACCCCGGCGATCGCGCCCGACGCGCCGATCAGCGGGTCGGTGGAGCCGGCGTTGAGCAGGGCGAAGCCGTAGCCGGCCGCGTAGCCGCAGACGACGTAGAAGAGGAAGTAGCGGATGTGGCCCATCCGGTCCTCGACGTTGTTGCCGAAGATCAGCAGGAACAGCATGTTGCCGAGCAGGTGCAGCCAGCCGCCGTGCAGGAACATAGCCGTGAACACCGACAGCGCCGGGGACTTGTCGTAACCGGGCGGCGCCACGACGCAGCCCGGACCGTGCGGGCCCACACCGACGCTCCCGGTCGGCACGACACGGGGCATCTGATGGTGGATCAGTTCCCGGGGGACCGCCGCGTAGTGGTCCATGAAGGCCTGGAGATGACACAGCCGCACCAGATCGCTGCCGCCCGCCACGGCACCGGCGATGCCGGGCGTGGTGAGGAACACCAGCACGTCGGCGGCGATGAGGGCGTACGTCACCCAGGGGGTGCGGCGCACCGGATTCACGTCATGGACGGGTATGACCACACAGGAGTAGTGCCCGCGATGCGGTCGGTGAACCGGTGAACACCGCGGGGCGTGCGTGCGTATCCCCTCACAACCGACGTGAGGATCAGGCGATGAGTGCGAACGCTCCGCAGGTACCGGCGATGCATGCCCTGCCCGACGGCGAGGCCGAGCTGTCCTTGGTGCTACGGCTGCCCTGGGAGGACGTCGCGCGGCTCGGCCAGGAGGCCGGGCGGCTCGCCTCCCAGATGCAGCGGCCGGTCACGCTGGACGAGGCGGTGAGCTACCGGCTGCGGTCCACCCGGCCGCCGGCCTCCCACGCCAAGCCCGCCGGCGAGCAGCCCACGCCCGTGACCCCCGGCGCGGCCGTCACCTCCCTGCCCCGCATCAGCGGGACCGCCTAGGCCGCCGCCCGCACCCTCGCCGTCGCCTTTCTCGCCGCCACCAGCACGGGGTCCCACACCGGTGAGAAGGGCGGGGCGTAGCCCAGGTCCAGGGCCGTCATCTGCTCCACCGTCATCCGCGCGGTCAGCGCCACCACCGCTATGTCGACCCGCTTGGCGGCGCCCTCCCGGCCGACGATCTGCACACCGAGCAGCCGGCCCGTACGGTGTTCCGCGAGCATCTTGACCGTCATGGGGGCCGCGCCGGGGTAGTAGCCGGCGCGGCTGGTCGACTCCACGGTGACCGTCTCGAACCGCAGGCCCACCCGGCGCGCGTCCTTCTCGCGCAGCCCGGTACGGGCGATCTCCAGGTCACAGACCTTGCTGACCGCCGTGCCGACGACCCCGGGGAAGGTGGCGTAGCCGCCGCCGGCGTTGGTGCCGATGACCTGGCCGTGCTTGTTGGCGTGCGTGCCCAGCGGGACGTACTGCTCCTGCCCAGAGACCAGGTTCAGCACCTCCACGCAGTCGCCGCCCGCCCAGATGTTCCCGTGGCCGCGCACCCGCATCGCCAGGTCGGTGAGCAGACCGCCGTGCGCGCCGAGCGGGAGGCCGGCCGCCCCGGCGAGGCCGGTCTCCGGGCGGACGCCGATGCCGAGGACCACCAGGTCCGCGGGGTGCTCGGCGTCCCGCGTCGCCACCGCCCTCACCCGGCCGTCCCGGCCGGTGAGCAGCCCGGTGACCTCGGTGTCGTTCACCATCGTGATGCCGAGGCCCTCCATCGCCCGGTGCACCAGCCGGCCCATGTCCGGGTCGAGCGTCGACATGGGCTCCTTGCCGCGGTTGACGACCGTCACCTCGAAACCCCGGTTGATCAGCGCCTCGGCCATCTCCACGCCGATGTAGCCGGCGCCCACCACGACCGCGCGGCGGCCATGCACGCCCGCCAGCGTGTCCAGCAGGGCCTGGCCGTCGTCCAGGGTCTGCACACCGTGCACCCCGAGGGCGTCCGTGCCGGACAGGTCCGGGCGGACCGGGCGGGCCCCGGTGGCGATCACCAGCTTGTCGTACGACGTCCAGGACTCGGCACCGGAATCGACGTCACGCGCTCGTACCCGCTGACCGGCCACGTCGATCTCCGTGACCTCCGTACGCAGCCGCAGGTCGATCCCCCGCGCCCGGTGCTCCTCGGGCGTACGGGCGACGAGCTGATCGCGCTCGGCGACCTCACCGCCCACCCAGTACGGGATGCCGCACGCCGAGTACGAGGTGAAGTGGCCGCGCTCGAAGGCCACGATGTCCAGCTCGTCCGGGCCCCGCAGCCGCCGCGCCTGCGACGCCGCGGACATGCCCGCGGCGTCGCCACCGATCACGACCAGCCGTTCCCTGCCGCCGTCGCCGCGCGCCTCGCTCATGCTCATGGGGAACACGCTACGGGGCACGGGTACTTCACCTGCGCCCGGCCTCCCCGGCCTCCCCGGCCTCCACCGGGCGGGCCGACGGCAGCGGGCCGGGCGCGGCCGTCGCCGGCGCGGGCACCGCCCGGCGCGGCAGCCGGGGGCGTACGACGCGCAGCCACACCAGCGTGAGCAGCGCGGCGAGCGCCGCGAACGGCAGGACGGCGCCCAGCGCGAGGGCGATCCAGCGCAGTACGGTGACGAACGCGTGCCAGCCGCCCGCCAGCGCGTCGGCGAAACCCGGCGAGCCGTCACCGGACGCCGCCCGCACCGGCGTCCGCGACAGCGACAGGGTGATGGTGGCCAGGCTCGTGCGGTCCCCGAGGGACGCCTGCCGGGCGAGCAGAGCCTCCAGGTCGGCCTGACGGCTGCTCAGCTCGCCCTCCAGCGTGACGACGTCGCTCAGCCTGTCCGCCTTGTCCATCAGTGCCCGGATCCGGGCCACGCTGGCCCGCTGCGAGGTGATCCGGCTCTTCACGTCCACGACCTGGTCGGTGACGTCGACGGCCTTGGCCGTGCGGTGGACCACCCGGCCCGTGCCCTGGAGGCCGGCGAGGACCTCGTCGTACTTCTCGGTGGGCACGCGCAGCACGACCCGGGTGTGCTCGTGGCCGTCGCGGTCCCGGCCGGTGTTCTCCGTGCCGACGTGACCGCCCGCGTCCCCGGCGGCCGTACGGGCCGCCTCCAGGGCCTTGGACACGTCCTGGACCTCGACGGTGAGGGACGCGGTGCGGATGATCGCGTCCCGGGCGAGCCGGGGTGTGCCCCGGACGGCCTTCGCGCCGTCCGCCCTGCCGCCGGCGGCGCCCGAAGGCCGCACCGCGGCGTCCGCCGCGGACCTCGCCGAGCCACCGCCCGTGTCGTCCGCGCCGCCGCACCCGGCGAGCGCGAGGGAGGCGGCGAGCAGCGCCCCGGCCAGAACCCGCGCGGACCGGACGGAGCGGGTGACGTGTGGTGTGCGCATCGGCGGTACTCCCATGGGCTGTGGTCTGTGGCGCTCCTTGGACGGCGGGTCCGGCGGGAACGTTCGGCGTCGCCGGTCCCGGTGCGGTCACGGTCCGGTCACGGTCCGGACCCGGGCCGGACACCGGGGCCCGGCGGGAGTGTCGGCAGGGTCTGAGAGAGTGGGGGGCATGAGCACAACGCGTAACGGTGCGACGGGCGGGAGCCTGGGACACGTCGTCGTCATCGGGGCCGGTGTCGCCGGGCTGGCCGCCGCGCACCGGCTGCTGGAGCGCGGCGCGCGCGTGACCGTCCTGGAGGCAGGCGACCGGGTCGGCGGCAAGCTGCTGCCCGGCGACATCGCCGGCGTACGCGTCGACCTGGGTGCCGAGTCCATGCTCGCCCGCCGCCCCGAGGCGGCGACGCTCGCCCGCGAGGCCGGCCTCGGCGACCGGCTCCGGCCGCCGGCCACGGCGACCGCCGCGATCTGGACCCGCGGCGCCCTGCGGCCCATGCCCAAGGGCCATGTGATGGGCGTCCCCGGCACCGCCGCCGCGCTCGCGGGCGTCCTGTCCGACGAGGGCCTGGCCCGCATCGGACGCGACACCGACCTGCCCCGCACGGAGACCGGCGACGACATCGCCGTGGGGGAGTACGTGGCGGCCCGGCTCGGCCGCGAGGTCGTGGACCGCCTGGTGGAGCCCCTCCTCGGCGGGGTCTACGCGGGCGACGCGTACCGGATCTCCATGCGTTCGGCCGTCCCGCAGCTCTTCCGGGCCGCCCAGACCCACGACTCCCTGACGGAGGCGGTCCGCGGGATCCAGGCGGAAGCGGCGGCGGCCCGGCAGACCGGACCGGTGTTCCTCGGCATCGAGGGCGGCGTGGGCTCGCTGCCGCTCGCGGTCGCCGACTCGGTGCGGGCCCGCGGAGGCGAGATCCTCACCGGCACGCCCGTGCGGGAGCTGCGCCGCGGCGGCCCGGCACGACCGGACGTCACCGGCTCGGCGCAGGCCCGCGCGGCCGGAGACACGGCCGGGGGAGACGGCGCCTGGCGCGTCGTGGCCGGTGACCGGGTGCTGCACGCCGACGCCGTCGTCCTAGCCGTCCCCGCCCGCCCGGCCGCCGACCTGCTGCGCGCCGAGTCCCCCGGGGCCGCCGCCGAGCTGGCCGCCGTGGAGTACGCCTCGATGGCCCTGATCACCCTCGCCTACCGGCGCGCCGGACTGCGCCTGCCCGAGGGCAGCGGCTTCCTGGTGCCGCCCGTCGACGGCCGCACCGTCAAGGCCGCCACGTTCGCCTCCCAGAAGTGGGGGTGGATCGCCGAGCAGGAACCGGGCGTGGTCGTGCTGCGCACCTCCGTGGGCCGCCACGGCGAGACGCGGGTGCTCGACCGGGACGACGCCGCCCTCGTGGAGATCTCCCGGCACGACCTGCGCGAGGCGACCGGCCTGGACGCCGAGCCCCTGGAGACCCGGGTCACCCGCTGGACCGACGGCCTGCCGCAGTACCCCGTCGGGCACCACGCGCGCGTGGCCCGCATCCGCGAACACGTCGCCCGGCTCCCGGGCCTCGCGGTGTGCGGCGCCCAGTACGACGGGGTCGGCATCCCCGCGTGCATCGCGAGCGCCTACGCCGCGGTCGACCAGCTCGACGGCGACCCGAGCGGCGTCGCCGAGCTGACCGCCGACCCGGTGCAGAGCCTGCACGGCGGAGCGGGAGAATAGGGACCATGAGTGACGACGCCCCCATCATCGAGTCCGGCAGGGTCCCGAACAAGGGCAAGCTGGCCAAGGACCTGAACGAGGTCATCCGCTACACCCTGTGGTCGGTGTTCCGGCTGAAGGACGTGCTGCCGGAGGACCGCACGGGATACGCCGACGAGGTCCAGGAGCTGTTCGACCAGCTCGCCGCGAAGGACGTCACGGTCCGCGGCACCTACGACGTCTCCGGCCTGCGCGCCGACGCCGACGTCATGGTCTGGTGGCACGCCGAGACCAGTGAACAGCTCCAGGAGGCGTACAACCTCTTCCGCCGCACCCGGCTGGGCCGCGCGCTGGAGCCGGTGTGGTCGAACATGGCGCTGCACCGCCCCGCCGAGTTCAACCGCTCGCACATCCCGGCGTTCCTCGCCGACGAGACGCCCCGCGACTACGTCAGCGTCTACCCGTTCGTGCGCTCCTACGACTGGTACCTGCTGCCCGACGAGGACCGCCGCCGCATGCTCGCCGACCACGGCAAGATGGCCCGCGGCTACCCCGACGTGCGCGCCAACACCGTCGCCTCGTTCTCCCTCGGCGACTACGAGTGGATCCTGGCCTTCGAGGCCGACGAGCTGTACCGCATCGTCGACCTCATGCGTCACCTGCGCGCCTCCGAGGCCCGGATGCACGTCCGCGAGGAGGTCCCGTTCTACACGGGCCGCCGCAAGGACGTCGCCGACCTGGTCGCCGGCCTGGCCTGACGGCCGGCGTCCGCCCGGAACGCCCAGTGCCCGGCGCGGCCCGCCCGGAACGCCTAGCGCCCGGCGGCCCTGCCCTTCACGGCGTCCCGCGAGGTCGAGCCGGGAGCGGGGGCGCCGGCGGCCGGGGTGTCCGGCTCCGGTTCCGGGCGCGGTGCGCAGGACGTGTGCCGCGCCGGAAGGCGGCCCTGGAGCAGATACGCGTCCAGGTACGCGTTGACGCACGGGTTGGGGCCGCCCCCGACGCCGTGCGTGCCCGCGTCCCGCTCGGTCACCAGCACCGACCCAGCCAGCCGCCGGTTCGTCTCCAGGGCCCCCTGGTAGGGCGCCGCGGCGTCCCGCTGGGCCGCCAGGATCAGCACCGGCGGCAGCTCGCCCGGAGCGGTCCGCACGTCCAGCGGACGCTGCCGGGGCGCCGGCCAGTAGGCGCACGGCAGGTTCATCCACGCGTTGTCCCAGGTCTCGAAGGGCGCCACCCGGGCGAGCCGCGTGTTGTCCCGGTCCCAGACCTTCCACCGCGTCGGCCACGGCGCGTCGTTGCACTCGACGGCCGTGTACACCGCTCTGCCGTTCTCCGCCTCCACGGCCGTGTCCGGGCTCGGCGCGGCCAGCCGCACCAGCGGCTCCGGGTCGCCGCGCAGGAACGCCGCGAGGGCCTCGGCCCGGCTCGGCCAGAAGTCGTCGTAGTACCCGGCCGACAGGAACGCGTTCTGTAGCTGCCCCGGGCCGACCCTGCCGCCCGCCGCCTTCCCGGCCAGCCGCTCACGCGCGGTGTCGTAGGCGCGCTGCACCTTCGCGGGCGTGTCACCGAGCCCGTACACGTCGTCGTGCCGGGCGATCCACTCGCGGAAGTCCGCCCAGCGCTCCTCGAAGGCGGCCGACTGGTCGAGGTTGTTGCGGTACCAGACCTTCTCCGGGTCCGGGTTCACCGCCGAGTCCAGCACCATGCGCCGCACGTGCGAGGGGAACATCGTCGCGTAGAGCGCGCCGAAGTAGGTGCCGTACGACGCGCCCATGAACGTCAGCCGGTCCTCGCCCAGCGCGGCCCGCAGGACGTCCAGGTCCCGGGCGTTGGCGAGGGAGGTGTAGAACCGCAGCCCGCTCCCGGACCGCTGGGCGCAGCCGCGCGCGTACGCCTTCGCCTGCGCGACGCGCTGCCGCTTGAACGCCTGCGACGGGAACGCCGGTGACGCGGTGGGCGCCTTGAAGAAGTGCTTCGGGTCCTCGCAGGACAGCGGCGCCGAACGGCCCACCCCGCGCGGGGCGTAACCGACCAGGTCGTAGGCGGCGGCGGTCCGCTTCCACTGCGGGATCTTGCCGATCAGCGGGAAGTACATGCTGGAGGCGCCCGGACCGCCGGGGTTGTAGACGAGGGCGCCCTGCCGGGGGACCTTCCGCTTGCTGTTGTGCGGGTCCTTCTGGGTGGCCCGGGTCCGGCTGACCGTCAGTTCGATCTTCCTGCCGTCGGGGTGGGCGTAGTCCAGCGGGACGGTGACCGTGCCGCACCGTAGCTCGGCCGGGGCCTGCGGCACGTCCGCCGCCGCGCACGGGCCGAAGGCGATACCGGCCGCCCGGGCCCGGGCCACCGCCACCGCGGTCCCGCGCAGCTCGGCCGCGCCGGGAGCGCCGAAGGCGCCGGGGCTGCCGGGCGCGCCGCCCGCCGGGGCCGCGGCCAGGCTGGTCAGCAGCAAGGACCCGGCGGCCGAGTAGAGGGCGGCAGCTTTCATCGCGTGTCCCTTCGGTGCGCGGCGGCGATGGCACGGCTGCCACGGCCCGGCGACGTCACAAGGGATGCTTCGGCCGGCTGCCGGCGAAGGCAAGCACCGACCGGCCGGTGTCGGCGGCAATGCCCCCCGTGCGCCCCCCGGAAGGAGCCTCCACTCCGGGGGAGGAGGCCTCATTCCCGCCAGGGCTGGTCGCGGTGGGTGAAGGCCGCGCGCAGCTCCGGTTCGCCGATCGCGCGGATGCCGCGTACGGCGACGGACGTGAGGAACGACCGCTCGTCACCGTCCCGCCTGCCGGCCAGCGCGCCCAGCAGCCGCTGCCCGGCCGGGGAGGCCCAGCGCGAGTACGGATGCACCTCGAACCGGGCGATGGCCAGGCAGCTCAGCGACAGCGTCAGGGGCAGGGCGAACCACAGGCCCACGAGCAGGCGCGGCGTCCCGGTCTGGACGGGCAGCAGCAGCGCGGTCGCGCCCAGCGCCGGCACGGCCACCGCGGCGGCCCGCACCCGGCGGACGGCGGCCCCCACGGTGACCCCCGTGCCCTCCGGCACCGCGAGCCCCGCGCGCTCCAGCCCGTCGGCCAGCCGGCGCACCGCCTCGGCGCCGGCGGCCTGTGCCCGCACCGGCGCGATCCGTGACTGGCCCTCGGGCCCTATGGCCCCTATGACCGACCGCTCCATCTCGTCGCGGCCCCGCGGGTCGACGACCGTCGCCCAGCCGGTGTGCGCGAGCAGCAGCCGCCGCTGGCGGGCCATGGACACCAGGGTGACGTCGGCGACCCGCGCGGGGCCGCCGGACAGGAAGGCCGCCTCGTACAGCGACAGACCGCGCTCCCGGTCCGTCGACGCGTCACGCGCTTCCGCGGTCGCCGCGCGGAGGGCCGCCAGGCACAGCAGGGCGCAGGCCGTACCGGCGAAAGCCCAGGCCAGGAGCAGGAGAAGGACCCAGAACATGAGCTGTTTCTATGCCAGGGCCCCGGGCGGACGCCATGCCCTGTTCACGATCCGGACACAGTGTCGCCGGTATGTGACGTTCCGTTTCGTGTGACGCGCTCCGTTTCCCGGGCGGGCCGGCCGCCGTCAGGGACCGCTCGCCGCCGGCGGCGGGCCGGCGGTGGCCGGCGGCAGGGCGTACGTCTCACCCGGCGACGGCGTGACCGGCACCGCGGCACCGGGGTCGGCCTCCGGCGGCGTCGGCACCGGGGACGCCGGGCTCGCCAGGTCCCGGGCCAGCGCCGAGAAGTCGACGTACCCCGTCGCCTCCAGGATCTTGATGTGGTCCAGCACGGTGGTGTTGGCGTCGTCGGCGAGATCACGGACGAGGGAGTTCTGCGTACCCGCCCGCACCTCTGCGACCAGGGAGAACACCCGGCCGTGCGCGAGCCGCAGAAGGCCGGCGAACTGGCGGTCGAAGTCCTGGCCCCGCGCCGCGTCCAGGGTGGCCAGCCACTGCTTCTGCTGGGCGTTGGGTTCGTTGGGCAAGGCCACGCCGAGCTGGGTGGCGACGGTCCGCACGTGCGCGTCCAGCGAGGTGTGGCCGTCGACGAGGTGCCGTCCCGCCGTGCGGACCGCCGGCGTCGTGCCCTTGCGCTGCGCCAGCTCCCCGGCGGGCAGCTCCCACAGTCCGGCCAGCCGCACCTTGGTGACGAAGTCCCGGTCCCGCGCGGACAGCGGACCGTACGGGGTCGTCACCGTCGCCGCACTCAGCACGTTCGCGCTCGCCGGGTCCTGCCGGCCGGCGTACGACCAGAGCGGGACGAGCAGCGCGACGACCGTCGCCGCCAGAGCGGCGACGACGAGTCCGGTGCCGCTGAATATGCCTCGGCCCTCGATCGGGGGTCGCGGTCGCATGCTGCCTCCTGCACCGCACGCCGTGGTGTGCTTGGGGGGTGGCTGCGGGCTTGGCATATTACTGCGAGGCGGAGGGACGCCGTCCGCGGCGCCGGTGAGGGGCGGGGTGGTCGGTCCCTGGCGCCGTCGTGGGCGGGGTGGGTGCTGGGGTGCGCGTGGTGGGGTGGCCGGTCGCGCAGGTCCCCGCGCCCCTGGGGAGTCGGTGGTGGCCTCGGGCCGGGAGGTGTCGGGGGGTCGTGGGCGGTCCTGTCGCTGGTTTCGGCGCCGTCGTGGTCCCCCGGTATCGGCTGTGCCGTCGGTGAGCCGCTCGTCAGGCTTGGTCTCCCGTCGGGCCCGGCGTCTCGTCAGGCTCGGCGTCGTAGCAGTGCCCGTAGTGCCCTGGTCGTCGGTGAGGGGCGCCGCGGGGCCGGGCCCGCTCGGTCCAGCCACCACTGCCGCAGTCTGCGCCGTGTCCCCGCGTTCCCCGGGCGGCCCAGCTTCAGCAGGTGGCCCGCGAAATCCAGCGCGTCGCGCCGGTATCCGGCGGTCATCGGCCGCTGCCGTGCGTACGCCAGGAACGCCTCCCGGTACTCCGCCCCCAGGATCACCGGCAGCTCGGGCGCCACCTTCGCCACCACGTCCGCCCGCTTCGCCGCCAGGGCCCGCGCCTGCACCCGCATCCGCGCCCGGTCGAACCCCTCCGGCACCGGCGTCCCCGCGACCAGTGAGGACAGCACGGCGGTCTGGGCCACCCCGAGCCGCTCACGGACCCCGGCCACGGGCGGCGCCAGGACACCGACGCCCCCGGCCCCCGTGCCGACGGCTCCCCCCGTCGCCGTACCCGTCGGCGTCGTACCGCCCGCCGAGCGGGACCGCCCGGCCGCCACCGCATCCCGGATGGTGTGCAACTCCCGCTCCAGTTCGGCCGGTCCGGGGAAGTCGTCGTCCCGTTCCAGCAGCACCCCGGGTGGTGCGACGCGGGTGGCGAGGCCGGTCAGGATGTCGAGCACCGGGCGCGGTACGGGGTGCGCGTGGCTGTCGTGCCAGACGCCGTCGCGCTCGAAGCCGCCCGCGACATGGACGTAGGCGATCGCCTCCAGCGGCAGCGCGGCCAGTGCCTCGGCCGGGTCCTCGCCCCGGTTGACGCGGTTGGTGTGCAGGTTGGCCACATCGATGAGCAGGCGCACGCCGGTTCGCTCGACCAGCTCGGACAGGAACTGCCCCTCGGTCAGTTCCTCGCCCGGCCAGGAGAACAGCGCGGCGATGTTCTCCAGCGCCAGCGGCACCGGCAGTGCGTCCTGGGCGATGCGGACGTTCTCGCACAGCACGTCCAGGGCGTCCCGGGTGCGCGGCACGGGCAGCAGGTGCCCGGCCTCCAGGGGCGGGGACGCGGTGAGCGCCCCGCCCGCCCGGACGAAGGCGATGTGCTCCGTGACCAGGGGTGCCCCCAGCGCCTCCGCCCGCTCGGCGAGCGCCGCCAGCCGCCCCTCGTCGGGACGGTCCGCGCCGCCGAGACCGAGGGAGACGCCGTGCGGGATCACCGTCACTCCGCGCTCGCGCAGCCGCAGCAGCGACTCCGGGAGATGACCGGGGCAGACGTTCTCCGCCACGACCTCCACCCAGTCGATGCCCGGCATCCCCTCCACGGCCTCCGCGATCTCCGGCCGCCACCCGATCCCGGTCCCCAGTCGCCCCATGATGCGTTCCCCCTCCTCGGCCGGCGTTCGCACGTCGAGTGAGGGAAGTTTGGCCCCGCCGACGGGCCGCGAACCCCCTCCCCGCCGCGTTCAGAGCAACATTTGAGGTTCGGCCCCGGGCCTGCCGCCGCTCCGACGCCCGGCCCGCGAGGATCCCGGTGAGGCACCGTAGGCTCCGCTGCGTGATTGACACCATCGTGTTCGATGTCGGCGAGACGCTCACCCGTGACGACCGGTACTGGGCATCGTGGGCGGACTGGCTCGGCGTCCCTCGCCATACCCTGTCCGCGCTTGTTGGTGCCGTCGTTGCCGAGGGCCGTGACAACGCTGACGCGCTGCGGCTCCTCCGGCCGGACATCGACGTCGCCGCCGAGTATGAGGCGCGCGAGGCCGCAGGCCGCGGTGAGCACCTCGACGAGACCGACCTGTACGACGACGTGCGCCCCGCCCTCGCCGCCCTGCGTGGCGCGCAAGCTCGCCCGCAGCGTCAACGCCCTGTGTGACCACTGCGAGAAGCTCGACGGCGAGGTCCCGGTCCGCGAGCAGTCATGAGGGCGATCGCCGGACTGCTTCGTGGCCAGGCACATCGTCAAAGCCCACCCAGCCGATGTGCACCCGCCGCGTACCCGCGGCTGCGGCCGTGCCCGGAGCACCGGGCCGGCGACCTGTTCCTGCCGGAAAGACTGCGAAATGACAGTGGCTCCTGAAAGGCCGGCCGCTCTGCGCCGCGGCCGGGACCTCGTGTCGCCCGCGCTGTTCGAGCGGCGGCTGGCACACCTTCATGCTCCACACCGAGGAGTACGCCACCTGGTGCATGGAGCGGTTCGGCTACTTCCTGCATCACCGGCCCACCAGCAGGACGCGGACCAACGGCCTGATGGCCAACACGGTCGACAAGATCCGCGCGCAGGGGTTCGAGGTCGACGACCGGCTGTAAGGAACCGCTGCCGAATGCAACCCGCCGACCTGCTGCGGCGACGGTCCCTGCTGCTGATGCCGGCCACTGTCAGTGGCAGCCGTTACGATCCGGGCTTGTAAGTACAAACTGGGAGTTTTCATGGCGACCGCTGAAGCTGCCAAGGGCCGCGACAGGGTGACCGTCTTCAGCATGTTCGGGCCCGTCTTCGCCTACGCGAGCAGGCTCGTAGCCGACCAACAGCTCGCCTTCGCTTGGCCTTCGCGAGAGTGAGAGTGGTCGGGGCGTCAGTCCGCGTAATGGGGATAGGCGGTCGGCTTCGGCGCGATCTGTTCGTCGGTGAGCACAGGCACAGCGAAGTTCCGGTCGAGACGCCGGGTCCCGACCCATGGGAAGGAGGGGAACATGACGCGAGAGGGAGGGTCACGGCTGCTGTCGGCGAGGCAGTGAGCTGACGCGATCGACGCCCTCCACCGCAACAGTCAGCCCCGGCGCGATCTCCGTGAAGCCGGCGTCCCGGACGAGGGGGAGGCCGCTCGTGGTCAGGCGGGGCCAGTCGGCGCGGGCGGCCGTGCGGACGGACAGGGGGAAGCCGGCGTCCCGCCACGCGGTGCGGTCCGCGTCGGACAGCGCCCACCAGGCCAACTGGGCGCCGTGGCCCGTCTGGGCCATCGCCTTGCCGGCCGACATCTCCAGCTCCGGGTTCAGCCACAGCACGGGCTGTGCCGGGTCGGCGGCGACGGGCGGCTCCGGGTCGTCCAGTTCCGTGCCCGACACCTGGAGCTTCGCCAGGTCCTTGGGCCAGCCGTCCAGCGGGATCGGCGGGAAGACCCGGACCTCGGCGGACCTGCCGGTCACCGTGATGCCGGGGAGGGTCCCGGCGCGCCGCCACTCGGCGCCGCGGGCCCGGCGGACCACCTTCCGGATGCGGGCGTCCTCCCAGTTCCGGACGGCCTCGGCCCACTCGCCGTCGCCGCGGGCCCGGTCGTCGCCGAGCAGGACGAGCACGGCCCGGGCGGCCGTCTCCAGCGCGTCGGTGCGGGCGGGCGGCGCGTCTCGTTCGATCCGTACGACGAGCGGCAGGACGAACTGGGGGGCCAGGTCGCGGGGCTCGCGCGGGGAGTCGGAGGGGCTGTCGGCACTGGGGGCGGATACGTGGCTCACAGCAGCCCAGCCTACGAAGCCGTGAACGGACCGATCAACGCGCATGCCCGTCGGCGGCCGACCGGACGCGGAGCCCGGCCCCCGCGCCCGGTCGGCGGCCGTCCGGGGCACGGAGGCCGGCCCCCCCCGCCCCGTCAACCGGAGCAGGCGGTGCGCTGGGCCTCCTGCCACTCGCAGACGGGGCACAGGGTGATGCCCTTGTACGACTCCGGGTACTCCGTCGGTTCGCGGCACAGCACACACTCCGCGTACGGCGGGCCTTCGGCCGTCGCGGGCCGCGTCGCGTCGGCGATGGTGCAGCGGTCCTCGTCGCTCATACCCTCAGTGTATGACGGTCAGCGGTGTCCGCCGCTCCGGCCGATCAGCTCGGAGACCTTCACGAACCGGTAGCCCCGCCGGCGCAGCTCCGGTACGACCGTGCGGACGACCTGCTCGGTGGTCGGGGCGGCGCTGCGGGTGCAGTGCATGACGACCACCGAGCCCGGCTTCACCCCGTCGAGCACCTGCCGGGTCACCGCGTCGGCGTCCGTCGCGAACGCGTCGCCGCTCACCACGTCCCACTGCACCGCGGTCACCCCGAGCCCGCTCAGCGCCCGCAGGGCCCGCTGGTCGTAACAGCCGCCGGGGAAGCGGAAGTACGGCATCGCGTGCGGCACGCCGGCCGTGCGCAGCGAGGCGTACGCCCGCTCGACGTCCGCCCGCATCCCGTCGGCGTCGACGGTCGGCAGGCCGTAGCAGTCGGCGGTGAACGCGTAGTGGCTCCAGGAGTGGTTGGCGACCTCGAACCGCGGGTCATGGCCGAGGCTGCGGGCCTCGGCCGGGTACTGGTCCGCCCACCGGCCGGTCATGAAGACGGTCGCCGGCACCTTCAGCGCGCGCAGGGCGCTGATCAGGCCCGGGTTGTCGAAGTGCTCGCCGGAGGCCGCGCGGGGCCCCTGGTCGGCGGTCATGTCGGCATCGAAGGTGAACGCCACCGTCTTGTCCCGGGTGCGGGGGCCGTGCTCGAAGACCGGGGTCAGCCCGCCGGGGCCCGGCGCGAGCACGGGCGGACGGGTGGAGGAGGGGGACGCGGAGACGGGGGAGACGGCCGGGGCGGGGCGCTCACCGTCCGTGGTACCGCAGGCGGTGAGCGCCGCGGCCAGGACGGCGCAGACGGCGGTGATACGACGTAGGTGTGGGATCACCGTACGAACGTAGGGTGCGATGTCCGTTCGTACGGTGATATGACTCATGGCGCGGCGGTACGGTCACCCGCGCGGCGGCGCCGGTCGGTGCGCGTCCGTCGGGGAGCCGTCGAGGTCGCGCCGCTCCAGCGGGTTGACCGCCGGTCCCTCGATCACCGCGCCGTCCACGTCGAAGCGGGACCCGTGGCAGGGGCACTCCCAGGCGCGTTCGGCACGGTTGAAGGAGACCAGGCAGCCCATGTGGGTGCAGCGCGCCGACACGGCGTGCAGGGTGCCCTCGTCGTCGCGGTGGACGGCGACCCGTTCGCCGCCGGACCGGACCAGCGCGCCGTCGCCGGGGGCCAGCTCGTCCACCGAGGCCGGCGGTTTCAGCCGGTCGCCGACGAAGTGCCGGGCCACCTCCGCCTGTGTCTTCAGCAGCGACGGCGCCTCGCGGACCACCGACTTCAGCCGGCGCGGGTCGTACAGCCCCCGCCAGGCGCAGTCCCGGCCGGTGATCAGGGCGGTCAGCAGCAGCCCGGCCATGATGCCGCCGCTCAGTCCCCAGCCGCCGAACCCGGTGGCGACGTACGTGTGCCGGGCGCCCGGGTGGAAGGGGCCGACCAGCGGGACCGTGTCGGTGGACTCGTTGTCCTGCGTGGCCCAGGCGTGGTCCAGGCTCACCCCGGGGAAGTGCTCCTCGGCCCAGGCGGCGAGCCGTGCGAAACCAGCCTCCGGATCACCGGTGCCGGGCGTGAAGTGCTCCCCGGTGACGACGAGCATCCGCTGCCCGTCCGGGCCGTAGGGTGCCGTGCGCACCGAGCGGGTGTTCTCGTCCGGCGTGATGTACATGCCGTCCGGGTCGGGGCCGGGGCCCAGCGGACCGGCGACGACCAGTTCCCGGCGCGGGGACAGCCGGCTGAACAGCAGGGCCCGGTCGAACACCGGGTAGTGGGTGGCGACCACGACGTCCCGGGCGGTCACGATGGCGCCGCCCTCGGTCGTCAGCCGGCACGGCTCGCCCTCCGTAAGGCCGGTGACCCGTGTGTGCTCGTACACCTGGCCGCCGTGCGCGATGAGGTCGGCGGTGATCGCCCGCAGGTACTTGACCGGGTGGAACTGTGCCTGTCCGCCCACCCGGACCGCGCCCGCCACCGGGAACGGCAGCCCGGTCTCCGTGGTGAACGCGGCCGGCAGACCCGCCTCCCGGGCGGCCTCCGCCTCCGCGCGCACCTCGTCCGCCCGCGACGGGTCCCGGACGTAGGTGTACGCGTCCCTGGTCTCCCACTCGCACTCGATGCCCAACTCGGCCACCAGCGCCGCCGCGTGCTCGATCGCCTCGGTCTGCGAGCGGGCGTACAGCCGGGCTCCCCCGGGGCCGCGGGTACGCCGGAGCCGGTCGTAGACCAGGGTGTGCTGGGCGGTCAGCTTGGCGGTGGTGCGGCCGGTGACGCCGGCCGCGGCCCGCCCGGCCTCCAGCACGGCCACCCGCAGCCCGGCCCGGGCCAGCTCATGGGCGGTGCTGAGCCCGGCGATCCCCGCGCCGACGACGGCGACGTCGACGTCGCCGTCACCGGTCAGGGTGGGGTGGTCCGGCCCGGGGGCGGTCCGCAGCCAGTACGAATCGGTGACCCTTCGCTGCTCGTGCATGCCCGCCGGGTACCCCGGCCCGTCCGGCTCACGTCTGCTTCAGCAGCCGCTCCCGGCACTCCGCCACGTCGAACTCGCCCTCCGGATACCGCGGATCCAGCTCCCGCAGATGCTCCAGGAGCAGCCGGCTGATCGCCCAGTTGCGGTACCACCTGCGGTCCGCCGGGACCAGGTACCAGGGTGCGTACGGCGCCGAGCAGCGCGCCAGTGCCAGCTCGTACGCCTCCTGGTAGGCGGGCCACAGGGCGCGTTCGTCGATGTCGGCGGGGTCGAACTTCCAGCGTTTGTCGGGGCGGTCCAGACGGCGCAGCAGACGGCGCTTCTGCTCCTCGGGGGAGACGTGGAGGAAGCACTTGACGAGGGTGACGCCGTCCTCGGCGAGGGAGCGTTCGAAGTCGTGGATCAGGCCGTACCGGCTGCCGATCTCGGCGGGCCGGGCGAGGTGCCGGACGCGGGCGATGAGCACGTCCTCGTAGTGCGAGCGGTCGAAGATGCCGATCTCGCCGGGCTCGGGCAGCGCGCGCCGCACCCGCCACAGGAAGTCGTGCCGCCGCTCCTCCTCGGTGGGTGCCTTGAACGCCTTGATCCGACAGCCCGTCGGGTTGAGCTGGCCGATGACGTGCTTGACCGTGCCGCCCTTGCCGCTGGTGTCCATGCCCTGGAGCACCAGCAGCACCCGGCGCCGGTCGCCCGCCGTGCCCGCCGCCCACAGCCGCTCCTGGAGCCGGGCCAGGCGCCGGCCGGTCCGGGCGGTGTCCGCGAGCCCCGCCTGCTTGCCGCCCGGGGCGCCGGGGGTGGCCCGGGCGTCGTACCCGGCCAGATCCACGACCTCGCCCGGCGGGAGGCGCAGCAGGTCCCGGAGGGCCTCGTCCTTCTTCCTGGTCGGGTGCTTCGGCACAGGTGCTCGGTCCTTCCGTCCGGGGCGGGTCGTGGCTCTTCGGGTGCGGGGCGGGTCGTGACCCCGCGGGGTGCGGTGCCGGGCCGTCGCCCTCCGGGGTGCGGGGCGCGGGCGCTAGCCGGGGTGGGGTCCGCCGTCGCCGTGGGGCCCGCCGTCGGTGCGGGACACGGGCGCCGGCGGTGCCGTCTCCGGGACCTGCCGCGGGGTGGTTTCCGGTACGGGCTGCGCGACCTGCCGCGGGGCCGTCTCCGGGATCCGCTGCGGAACCTGCTGCTGCGGGGGCTGCGGCTGTCCGGCCCGCTCCAGGAAGTGCAGCAGCTCCACCGGTATGGGCAGGACCAGCGTGGAGTTCTTCTCGGCCGCCACCGCCATCACCGTCTGGAGCAGCCGCAACTGGAGCGCGGTCGGGGTCTCGGCCATCTGCTGGGCGGCCTCGGCGAGCTTCCGGGACGCCTGGAGTTCGGCGTCGGCGTTGATGATCCGGGCCCGGCGCTCGCGGTCCGCCTCCGCCTGGCGGGCCATGGACCGCTTCATCGTGTCCGGCAGGGAGACGTCCTTGATCTCGACCCGGTCGACCTGCACGCCCCAGCCGACGGCCGGGCTGTCGATCATCAGCTCCAGGCCCTGGTTGAGCTTCTCGCGGTCGGCGAGCAGGTCGTCCAGCTCGCTCTTGCCGATGATCGACCGCAGAGAGGTCTGCGCCATCTGGGACACCGCGAACTTGTAGTCCTCGACCTTCACCAGGGCGCTCACCGCGTCGACCACCCGGAAGTAGACCACCGCGTCCACCCGGACGGTGACGTTGTCGCGGGTGATGCCCTCCTGGGCCGGGACCGGCATCGTCACGATCTGCATGTTGACCTTCTGCAGCCGGTCCACGATGGGGATGATCAGGTTCAGGCCCGGCGCCCGTACCTCCTTGGCGACCCGGCCGAGCCGGAGAAGCACACCCCGCTCGTACTGTTTGACCACCCGCGCTGCCATCGCCAGGTAGACCAGTGCGGCGGCACACGCCACCACCACGGCCACCACAAGCACCTCGACCATGGTGACCTCCTCGCCAGAGGTCGGGTTTGTCTGCTGTTGCCACGATAGGCCCGTAAGGCCGGGATGCCGAGAGTTCCGGCGCCCCGGCCTCACGGGCGGGCCCTCACGCCGCCCTGACGAGCTGCACCGGCTCCGTGCCGGCCGCGCTGTGCCGTGCGGCCCAGTTCTCCAGGGCCGTGTGGCAGGCGTGGTCCAGGTGGTGCAGCCCGGACAGGTCGAGCCGGACCGGGCGGTCCTGGGGGAGTGACTCCAGGGTGTCCAGGATCTTCGGCAGCCGCAGGAAGGTCGCGTTGCCCGACAGGTGCCCCTCGACGGGGCCCGCGCCCTCGTCCGTGACCTCCAGCCGGATGTGCGAGGCCTCCCAGGCGGTCTTCACCACCGCCAGGGCGAGACCGATGAGCACGCCCTCGAACATGCTGACCGTCACGATGGAGACGGCCGTGACGGCGAGGACCAGCGCCTCCCCGCGGTGCTCGCGCCACAGCCCGGCCAGCGCCCGGACCGGGATCAGCTTGGCACCCGCGTGGACGAGGATGCCCGCGAGGGCCGGGATGGGGATGTAGGCGAGCACGCCCGGCAGCAGCGCCGCGAACAGCAGCAGCCAGACGCCGTGCAGTACCCGGGAGGCCTTGGTACGGGCCCCGGCCTGGACGTTGGCCGCGCTGCGCACGATCACCGCGGTCATCGGCAGCGCGCCGAGGAGGCCGCACACCGCGTTGCCCGCGCCCTGGGCGAGGAGCTCCCGGTTGTACTGGGTGCGCGGCCCGGAGTGCAGCCGGTCCACGGCCGCCGCGCTGAACAGCGACTCGGCGGACGCGATGAGGGTGAAGGCGACGATCGTGCCCAGCAGCCCGACGCCGGCCAGTTCGCCGAAGGCGCTCAGCGGCGGCGGCTGCACCGAGCCGAGCAGACCCCGCACCTCCACGGTGGCCACGGGCAGGTTCAGCGCGAGCGCGGCCAGGGTGGCGAGCCCGACCGCGGCGAGCGGACCGGGCACCGCCCGCAGTTTCGCGGGGGTGTGCCTCCACAGCAGCAGCACCGCGACGGTGCCCGCGCACACCGCGAGCGAGGCCAGCGCTCCGCTGTCGCCGAAGGCGTCCAGGAACGCGCCGGGCAGCCCGGTGATCTTGCTCAGGCCGGAGTCGGGGGCCTTCGCCGCCAGCGCCGGATAGAGCTGCCCGGCGATGATCACCAGGCCGATCCCGGCCAGCATGCCCTCGACGACGGAGACCGAGATGGCGCGGAAGTAACGGCCGAGGCGCAGCAGGCCCATGGCCACCTGGAGCAGCCCGGCGGTGAGCACGATCACGCCGAGCACCGGCAGCCCGAACTCCTTGACCGCCTCGAAGACGAGCACGGTCATGCCGGCCGCCGGGCCAGACACCTGGAGGCTGCTGCCGCGCATCAGCCCGGTGACGAGACCGCCCACGATGCCGGTGATCAGGCCGAGTTCGGCCGGGACACCGGAGGCGACGGCCACGCCCACGCACAGCGGCAACGCGACCAGGAAGACGACGAGCGAGGCGGCGAAGTCCTGCCGCAGGTGCGGGGACCGGGACAGGCGGGTCATGCGGGACAGGAGGGTGCGGTTGTCGGTCATCGGCGCGCTCACAGGGCCTCGAAGGTGTCGGTCCGCGGGCGGTGCGTCCGTACGGCGCCGGTGTGCACCTCGTAGTACCAGGCGTGCAGGCCGAGCCGGCCCTCCGCCAGCCCCCGCTCGACGCAGGGGTACGAGCGCAGCCGCAGTAGCTGGGTCAGGACGTGGCTCTGCACGCCCTCGGCGACCTCCGGGTCCTCGGCCGCGCCGGCCGGGCGCGGGGTGGCGTGCGCCAGCCAGTCGCGCACGGCCGGTACGGCGGTCAGGTCGTCGCCGCGCACCAGGGCGCCGACGGCCCCGCAGTGCGAGTGCCCGCAGACCACGATGTCGCGGACGCCGAGCACCTCCACGGCGTACTCGATGGTGGCGGCCTCGCTGGTGGGGTGCGCGGAGGCGTACGGCGGAACGATGTTGCCCGCGGTGCGCAGCTCGAACAGCTCGCCGGGGCGTGCGCCCGTGATCAGGGCCGGGACGACCCGGGAGTCGGAGCAGGTGATGAAGAGCACCTGCGGGGACTGGCCTTCGGCGAGCTTGGCGAACTCCTCAGGGCGCTGTCCGAAGGTACGGGCGTTGTCGATGAGGGGCTGCATGTATGTGGTCCTCCTGGCGCGCCTGCCTGGCGCGTCGGGCTCGAACAACGGTTGTGGGGGTCGTGAGGGGGAGCGGGTGGCCCCGGCTCTCAGCAGCGGAAGACCTGGAGGGCCGCCGGGGTGTGCGCTCTGGAGGCTCCGGGTGCGTGGCGGTGCCGGGCGCCGCAGGGGTCGTGCGGGGCCGTGCCGGCCGTCCGGCCGGATATGAGGGGGCGCTCCTGCGCAGAGGCGGAGGCCGGGCCGCGATGCCGGTCACGCACCTGCGGGACGCTCGCGGGCCTGCCCGGGCGGTCCGGGGTGCGGACCGTGTCCGCACCGTCGTACGCCGGTAGTGCGGAGAGGTGGGTTCCGGTCTCGGTCTTGGCCAGCGCCTGACCGCCCGTGTGCGCGGATGCGAAGGTTCCGGCGGGGATGAAGAGCTGGAACGCGAGCAGTGCGACGCCGAGAAGGGCGAGCAGGGTCCGGGGCGTCGTACCTCGGAACATGAGCCCCCCTCCGCTGCGATCACGTCTCTTGTCCAGACCAAGCACTGGTCAATGGTTGGTCAAGAAACACGTTAACCCTGCAAAGGCCTTTGCAGGGTTAACAGCGCGTTACACGCCCGAGAGAGCGTGAAAACCGTGGGTGACGTGGCGCGAATCCGCCTCTCGCCCACGGCCGTCCGGCCGCTGCCGGAGGACCGGGGAGGTGCGCCGACTAGCCGCCGACCAGTCCCTTCGCGTCCCGGGCCAGCGCGGTGAGCCGGGATATCGCGCGGAAGTACTTCTTGCGGTAGCCGCCGTTCAGCATCTCCTCGCTGAACAGCCTGTCGAACGGCAGCCCCGAGGCCAGCACCGGTACCTCCCGGTCGTAGAGGCGGTCGGCGAGCACCACCAGGCGCAGAGCCGTCGACTGGTCCGGCACGGGCCGCACGCCGGTCAGGCACACCGCCCGGACCCCGTCGGTCAGCGCGCCGTACCGGCTCGGATGCACTCGCGCCAGGTGCTCCAGCAGGCCCGCGAAGTCGTCCAGCGAGGCGCCCTCGGTGGCGAAGGCGGTCTTCGTGACCTCCTCGTCGGGCAGCGGCGCCGGTGCTTCGGGCAGGCCGCGGTGGCGGTAGTCCTCGCCGTCGATGCGCAGGGCGCGGAAGTGGGCCGACAGGCCCTGGATCTCGCGCAGGAAGTCGGCGGCGGCGAACCGTCCCTCGCCCAGCTTGCCGGGCAGCGTGTTGGAGGTGGCGGCGAGCGCCACCCCCGCCTCGACCAGCTTGCCCAGCAGCGTCGAGACGAGGACCGTGTCGCCGGGGTCGTCCAGTTCGAACTCGTCGATGCACAGCAGGCTGTGCCCGGACAGCGTCTGCACGGTCTGCTGGAAACCCAGGGCGCCGACCAGGTTCGTCAGTTCCACGAAGGTGCCGAAGGCCTTGCGGGAGGCGTCGGCGGGAGCGGCGTGCCACAGGGAGGCGAGCAGATGGGTCTTGCCGACGCCGTAGCCGCCGTCCAGGTACACACCGCGCGGGCCCGCCGGGGCCTTGGGCGCCTTGGACCGGCCGAAGCCGAACAGGCCGCGCCGGCCGGCGCCCTTGGCGGGCGCGCCGCCGAGTCCGGCCGCGAAGCCTTCCAGGACCTGGACGGCCTCGGTCTGGCTGGGCTGCCCGGGGTCCGGGATGTACGTGGCGAAGCGGACCGAGTCGAAGCGCGGGGGCGGCACCATCTCCGCGACCAGACGGTCGGCGGGAACGCGCGGCTCACGGGCGCACAGGGACACGGGGCCCGCGTCCGGCACAGGGCTGGATTTGGGGGCGGTGGTGGAGGACGACACAGTTCTTCATGCTAAGCGCCGTGCCACACTGCACGACATGCGACGCCTGTTCCCTGTGACCGACGAAACAGCAGCCCAGGCCCCCGGCACCGGCGCGGAGGCCGCGAGCCGGGGACCGGAAGGGGAGGTGGGGGCGGCCCGTGCGGGCGCCCCCGCGGCCCATGGCGCCCCCGCGGCCCATGGCGCCCCCGCGGCCGTGGACCGCGAGTGGAGCCTCGCCGAGCTGGCCGCCGCGTACGCCTACCCGGAGCCCGGACCGGGCGCCCCGCGGCCCTGGCTGCGGGCCAACATGGTCTCCTCCCTGGACGGCGCCGCCCAGCACGAGGGCCGCTCCCAGCCCATCTCCAGCGCCACCGACATGCGCGTCTTCGGCACGCTGCGGGCGCTCGCGGACGTCGTCCTCGTGGGCGCGGAGACGGTACGGCAGGAGGGGTACCGCCCGGCACGCGTGCGCGCGGAGTTCGCCGGGGCCCGCGCGGCGGCCGGTCAGGACCCGGTCCCGGCGATCGCGATCGTCAGCGCGAGTCTGGAACTGGACTTCACGCTCCCGCTGTTCACCTCCCCCCTGGTGCCCACGCTGGTCCTGACCGGGGCCTCGGCGGCCCCCGACCGTGTCGCCGCCGCGGAGAAGGCCGGCGCCCGGGTGGTGGTCGCCGGGGACGGCACGGACGTCGAGCCCGCACGCGCGGTACGGGCCCTCGCCGACCTCGGCCACACCCGGCTGCTGACCGAGGGCGGCCCCCGGCTCCTGGGCCAACTGATCGCCGCCGAGGTGCTCGACGAGCTGTGCCTGACCGTGTCACCCACGCTCACCGCGGGGGGCGCGCAACGCATCGCCGGGGGACCGGCGGTCGCCGTCCCGCACCGGTTCGTGCTCGCGTCCCTGCTGGAGGAGGACGGGTTCCTGTTCGGCCGTTACCGTCGGCCCTGACGCCGCCCCCCTGGCATCGGCCCCGACATCGACGGAATCTGCTGTTCCGTTTGACTCGGCGGGCAGACTTTGTCGGCAGTACCCGTGCGATCACGGGGAAGGATGGTTTCCGCAGGGGTCCTGCCGGGCCCCGCGGCACAGCGGGCCCCGCGGGCCCTCGCAGGAGAAGAGGCGCCTGGTGTTCACAAGCGTTCTGATGATCGAGAAAGCCCTGACGTCCGCCGACGTGGAGTTCGTCACCACCTTGCACGGGGACGAGCCCGTCTCCTTCCATGTGCTGCTCCAGCCGCGCGGCGACCAGGCGGACCGCCTGCTGCGGGCCATCGACGACATCGCGCTCGGCGAACTCGACGAGGCGGTGCGGGAGGGAGAGACCCCGGAGGGGCAGGACGCGAGAAGCGTCGGCCGGCGGGCCCTCGACGTGTCGCTCCAGGCGCTGCGCTCGGCGAGCAGCACGGCGGAGGGCCGGCTGGTCGAGGACCATCCGCTGGACGCGCTGAAGGGGGTCGTGGCCGAGGTGAACGCCGACGAGGTGATCGTGCTCACCGATCCGCACTACGTCGAGGAGTTCTTCCACCGGGACTGGGCCTCCCGGGCCCGGCACAAGGTGGGCGTGCCGGTGCTGAAGCTGTTCTCGCACAGCAAGGCGTAGGCGGAGCGGGGGAGGGCCGGCCGCCTCCCTGCGCGGCACCCGGTGCTCCAGCGCATAGGCTAGGCCTGCTCTGGCTCGTACCGTCTCTGGGGAGAAACGCATGGCACCCGGCCTTCCTACCGCCATGGACCGACCGCACTTCATCGGCATCGGCGGCGCCGGAATGTCGGGTATCGCCAAGATCCTCGCGCAGCGCGGGGCACGGGTGGCCGGCAGTGACGCCAAGGACTCGGCGACCGCGCGGGCGCTGCGGGCGCTCGGTGTCACCGTGCACACCGGACACGCCGCCGGGCACCTCGCGGACGACGCGAGCTGCGTCGTCGTGTCGTCGGCGATCCGCACGGACAACCCGGAGCTGGCCCGCGCCGCCGAGCTGGGCATCCCGGTGGTGCACCGCTCCGACGCGCTCGCCGCGCTGATGCAGGGGCTGCGCCCGATCGCCGTGGCCGGTACCCACGGCAAGACGACCACCACCTCCATGCTGGCGGTCTCCCTGACCGAGCTGGGCCTGCGGCCGTCGTACGCCATCGGCGGCGACCTGGACGCCCCCGGTTCCAACGCGCTGCACGGCGAGGGCGACATCTTCGTCGCCGAGGCCGACGAGTCGGACCGCAGCTTCCACAAGTACGCCCCCGAGGTCGCCATCGTCCTCAACGTCGAGCTGGACCACCACGCCAATTACGCGTCCATGGACGAGATCTACGAGTCGTTCGAGACGTTCGTGGACCGTGTCACCGACGGCGGCACCCTGGTCGTGTCCGCCGACCACGAGGGCGCCCGCGAGCTGACCCGGCGGGTCCGGGAGCGCCACGTGCGGATCGTCACCTACGGCGAGGCCGCGGACGCCGACGTACGTGTCCTGAGGATCGTCCCGCAGGGGCTGAAGAGCGAGGTGACCGCGGTGCTCGACGGGCGGGGAGCTGACCTTCGCCGTCTCCGTGCCGGGCCGGCACTACGCCCTCAACGCCGTGGCCGCGCTCGCCGCCGGCGCCGCCCTCGGCGTCCCGGCCGCGGAGCTGGCGACCGCGCTCGCCGCCTACACCGGCGTCAAGCGGCGCCTCCAGCTCAAGGGCGAGGCGGCCGGCGTCCAGGTGATCGACTCCTACGCCCACCACCCCACCGAGATGACCGCGGACCTGGAGGCCATGCGCGCCGCCGCGGGCGACGCCCGCATCCTCGTCGTCTTCCAGCCGCACCTGTACTCCCGCACCCAGGAGCTGGGCAAGGAGATGGGGCAGGCGCTGGCCCTCGCCGACGCCTCGGTGGTCCTGGACATCTACCCGGCCCGGGAGGACCCGATCCCCGGCGTCACCAGCGAGCTGATCATCGAGGCCGCGCGCGCGGCCGGCGCCGACGTCACCGCCGTGTCCGACAAGGCGGAGATCCCCGCGGTGATCTCGGGAATGGCGAAGCCCGGTGATCTCGTTCTCACCATGGGCGCGGGTGACGTGACGGACCTGGGCCCGCTGATCCTGGACCGCCTGTCGCAGTGAAAAGGGGCTGAGAGCTGATGTCGTACGACGTCGAGAAGCCGGACGAGCAGTGGCGCGCGGAGCTGAACCCGGCCGAGTACGCCGTCCTGCGCCAGGCCGGCACCGAGCCGGCCTTCACCGGTGAGTACACGGACACCAGGACCGAGGGCGTCTACTCCTGCCGGGCCTGTGGTGCCGAGCTGTTCACCTCCGAGACCAAGTTCGCGTCGCACTGCGGCTGGCCGTCCTTCTACGACCCGAAGGACACCGACGCCGTGGAGCTGGTCCAGGACCGGTCCCACGGCATGGTCCGCACCGAGGTGCGGTGCGCCCGCTGCGGTTCCCACCTCGGGCACGTCTTCGAGGGCGAGGGGTATCCGACCCCGACCGACCAGCGGTACTGCATCAACTCCATCTCCCTGCGGTTGAGCCCGGACGAGGGCTGACGCGGCCGACGTGCCGGCGCGGCCGGGACGGCCCGGCCGCGCCGCCGCCGAACCCCGGTCACGCAGGCGGTTAGACTCGCTGCCCAACGGCCTGCGCAGAGAAAAAAGTGGCGGAAGCGGGCGGAAATCGGCCAAATCCGAAGGGTGTCCGGCGTTTTGATACGGATAGACTCAGTCACGAAGCGATATCCGGACGGAACGGTCGCGGTCGACCGGCTGTCGCTGGAGATACCCGACCGCGCGATCACCGTCCTCGTCGGGCCCTCCGGCTGCGGCAAGACGACGACCCTGCGGATGATCAACCGGATGGTGGAGCCCAGCGAGGGCAGCATCCTCCTCGACGGCCAGGACATCCGGCGGCAGCCGGTCAACACGCTGCGCCGGTCGATGGGTTACGTCATCCAGAACGCCGGACTCTTCCAGCACCGCACCATCCTCGACAACGTCGCCACCGTGCCCCGCCTGCTCGGCTGGAGCAAGCAGAAGGCGCGGGCCCGGGCCGCCGAGCTGATGGAACGGGTCGGACTCGACCCGGCCCTGGCCAAGCGGTATCCGTACCAGCTCTCCGGCGGCCAGCAGCAGCGCGTCGGCGTGGCCCGCGCACTCGCCGCTGATCCGCCGGTGCTGCTGATGGACGAACCGTTCTCCGCCGTCGACCCCATCGTCCGCAAGGGCCTCCAGGACGAACTCCTGCGCATCCAGCAGGAGTTGGGCAAGACCATCGTCTTCGTCACCCACGACATCGACGAGGCGATCAAACTGGGCACCAAGGTCGCCGTGCTGCGCACCGGTGGCCGGCTCGCCCAGTTCGCCCCGCCCGCCGAACTGCTCAGCGCGCCCGCCGACTCCTTCGTGGAGGACTTCCTCGGCGCCGACCGCGGCATCCGCCGGCTGTCCTTCTTCCCGTCCGCGGGGCTCCGGCTGGAGACCGGGCCCGTGGTGCCGATCGACGCCGACGCCGAGCGGCTGGCCTCCCGGGCCACGGCCGACTGGCTCCTCGTCACCGACGCCGACGGCAGGCCCCTCGGCTGGAGCGAGCCGGAACGGCTCACCGCCGGATCCGTCGACCGCGACCGGCTCCTGCCGTACGGGCGGCCGTTCGTGCCCGGCACCGACTCGCTGCGCGCCGCCCTCGACGGGGCCGTCCTCTCGCCGACCGGGTGGGCGGTCGCGGTGGACGGCGAGGGCCACGCCGTCGGCGTCGTCTCCCAGCAGGCCATCGGTGAGGCGATCCGCGCCGCGCACGACCGCGCGGCGGAGCGGGCCGAGGTGAACGCCGGGTGATGAGCGGCTTCTTCGACCTCCCGAGCGACCTCCAGCACAGCTATCTCGGCCTCGTCGGGCTGCACCTGCGCGAGGCACTGCTGCCGGTGCTGGCCGGACTGCTCCTCTCACTGCCCGTGGCCCAGCTATGCGTACGGTTCCGCTGGATGTACCCGCCCGTTCTCGGCATCACCACCGTTCTCTACGCCATCCCGTCGCTCGCCTTCTTCGTCGTGCTCATCGACTACTTCGGGCAGAGCGAGACGACCGTGATGATCCCGCTCGCCCTCTACAGCCTGGTCGTGCTGGTCCCGGCGATCGTCGACGGTGTCCGCTCGGTGCCTCCGGAGACCCTGGCCGCCGCCCAGGCCATGGGCTTCGGAGCCGTACGGCGCTACCTCCAGATCCAGTTGCCCATCGCCGTGCCCGCGATCATCGCCGGCCTCAGGGTGGCGACCGTCTCCAGCATCTCCCTGGTCAGCGTCGGCATGCTCATCGGCAACCAGGGCGCGCTCGGCAACATGCTCTACGACGCCCAGACCTACCACCGCCCCGCCCTCGCCGTGAACTCGGTCGTGACCATCGCGGTGCTGGGCATCCTCGCCGACGGCGTGCTGGTCCTCCTCCGCCTCCTCCTCACCCCCTGGATGCCGCGGAAGGGTGCCACCCGGTGAACGTCCTGAACTTCGCGCACTCCTTCTTCAGCGACAGCGCCCACTGGCACGGCTACGACGGCATCCCCACCCGGTTCGCCGAGCACCTCAGGTACTCGCTGGAAGCCCTCCTGATCGCCGCCGCGATCGGGCTGCCCGTCGGCCTGCTCACCGGCCACACCGGGCGCGGCGGCAACGCGCTCGCCCTCCTCGCCACCGCCGGCCGCGCCCTGCCCAGCTTCGGTCTGCTGGTGCTGATGTTCCTCTGGATAGGTTTCGGCCTGCTGCCGGTGATGATCCCGCTGGTGGTGCTCGCCGTACCGCCGATCCTGGTCACCGCCTACGAGGCGGTCCGCTCGGTCGACCCGTCCCCGGTGGACGCGGCGCGCGGCATGGGGATGTCCGAGACCCGCGTACTGCTCCAGGTCGAACTGCCGGTCGCGCTCCCGCTGGTCCTGAGCGGACTGCGCACGGCGGCCATCCAGATCGTCTCCACCGCCACCATCGCCGCGTACGTCAGCCTCGGCGGGCTCGGGCGGTACATCATCGACGGGCTCTACCAGAGGAACTACGACAAGGTCGTCGGCGGTGCCACCCTGACCGCCGCTCTGGCCCTCGCGACCCTCGGCCTGTTCTGGGCGGCGGCCCGGCTCACGGTGTCCCCGGGCGTACGCCGGAACGGCTGAGCACCGCCGCCCGTCGCCGGACGCGCACGCACCCCCGCTGTCGCCCCGGCCCGGCCCGTGTGCGCGCACAACGGATCGCAGATCGAGGCCAATCGGTGATCGGGGGCACTTGACTGACCGAGAACCGGCTGGATTGGATCGACGGGTGACTTACACGACCCACTTCAGCAGGTCCATCCGGAGGAACCGAGGCGCGGCGGTGGTCGCCCTCGCAGCGGCGACGGCTCTGCTGGCGGGCTGTTCCTCCAAGGACGACAAGGGCGGCAACCCGCTCACGGACGACAAGGCGAGCGGCGACAGCGTCGTCGTCGGCTCCAACAACTTCCCCGAGAGCACGCTGCTGGCCGACATCTACGGCGAGGCCCTCCGGGCCAAGGGCTTCAAGATCACCTACAAGCCGAACATCGGCAGCCGCGAGACCACCTACGGGCTGCTCAAGAACGGCGCCGTGACCGTGCTGCCCGAGTACAACGGCGCGCTGCTGGCCTACCTCGACCAGAAGGCCGCGCCGAAGACCGCCGCCGAGACCACGGAGGCCATCAAGGCCAAGCTCGACCCCAAGCTGACGCTGCTGAACCCGGCGCCGGCCCAGGACAAGGACTCGGTGACGGTCAACGCGGCCACCGCGAAGAAGTACCACCTCACCGGGAAGTCCTCCGTCGCCGATCTGAAGGACATCGCCAAGGACCTGGTCATCGGCGGCTCGCCGGAGTTCCAGACCCGGCAGCAGGGCCTGCTGGGCCTGAAGTCCGTCTACGGCCTGGACTTCAAGTCCTTCAAGGCGCTGGACGCGGGCGGCCCGCTCACGCTGGCGGCGCTGCAGAAGGACGCGGTGCAGGTCGCGGACCTCTTCACCACCGACCCGAACATCTCCGAGGAGAAGTTCGTCGTCCTTCAGGACCCGAAGAACCTCTTCGGCTTCGAGAACGTCCAGCCGCTCGTCCACAAGAGCACCCTGTCGCGGAAGGGCGTCGACGCGCTCAACGCGGTCTCGGCCAAGCTGGACACCGCGACCCTGCTGGAGCTGGACAACCAGGCGCAGGTGCAGAAGAAGGACCCGCTGGACGTCGCCAAGGCCTGGCTGAAGTCCGCCGGCCTCGCCTGAGGCACCACCGCCGGCCACGGCCACGGCCACGGCCGTGACCGGTGACGACGCGGGGACCCCGACGCCCCGGGGCCCCGCGTCGTCGCGCTCCCGCGGCTCCCGGCCCCGCACCTTCCGGCCCCGCGGCTCCTGGCCGCCGTCGTCCTGACCGTCGTCTCCTAGCTCTCCTCGTCCCGGTCCTCGGTGTCCTGGTCCGCGCCGTCTCAGGTCGCGCCTTCCGCGCCCTCCGGTGCCGGCGCCCGGGCCGCCGTCCTCGCCTGCCTGCGGCGTGCGCGGCGGCTGACGCGTGGCCGCTGGTCGGGGAGCCAGCCGAAGGTCAGGCAGCTACCGGTGGCGCCGAGGAGGAGGCCGAGGAAGAAGCCGCCCAGGTTGGAGGTGAGCCAGGTGCCCAGCGAGAGCAGGATGCCGGTGAGGGAGTAGAAGAGGCGCTGGGAGGGGTTGAAGAGGATCAGCAGACCCAGCAGCACCATCAGCCCGGGCAGCAGATAACCCGCCAGGCCCTGCATGCCGATGTGCAGGACGACCTTCAGCGAGGCCTTCTCGGTGAGCAGGATCTCGCCGCCGCCCAGGGCGAGCAGCAGTCCGCCCCAGAACGGCCGGCGGGCCCGCCACCTGCGGAAGGCGGGCCTCGGTCCCAGACGTGGACGGTCCGGCACGGCGATCAGCAACCCGAGTCGCTGAAGCTCAGCTTCAGACCCGGCAGTTTGAACACACCCGCCGTCGTCGCGTAGTTGGTCTGCCGCAGTTTGGCGATCCGCACGGTGTCGGCCTGCTGGCTGAAGACGCCGATCGGACCCTTCACCCCCGCCTTGGTCAGCGTGCTGGCGTCGTTGCCGATCTCGATGTTGTCGAACGCGGCGTCACCCGACAGCTCGGTGGAGTCGGTGGTCAGGTCGCGCGCGCTGACCTTGTCCTTGCCGCCGCCCGCCTTGATCAGCAGGTTGGTGCCGCCGAGGTCGACGCTCTGGCACAGCTTGGTCAGCGTGGCGTTCTTGATGGCGGAGGTGATGACGAGGACCTGGCCGCCGCTGTCCCCGGCGTTGGGGCTGCCGTCGGCCATGTTGTCGAGCGAGCCGAACTGTTCGAACCCGGTGCCGTTCAGCTCGGTCGCGGTGACCGTGAAGGGCATGCCGGAGATCGCGAACTGCACACCGAGCGCACCCTGTGCGGTGAGGACCGCGAGGCCGGCGGCGATCAGCGTGGCGGGTACGGCCATCACCGCCGCCCGGCGGGCCCGGACGCGGCCCCGCCGTTCGCCGCCGGTGACGGTTCCGGCGGCGTTCTGCGTGTCGGAGGGTGAACCGCTTCCGGGGTTCTCGGGGGTGTTGCCGGCGGACGGAACGTCCGGGGACGAGGCCATAACTGCTCCCATGGGCATGGATCAATGCGGTGTGGGTTCCAGTGGCGCGGTGTCCTGGCGCGGACAGGGGCAACCGCGTACGCCTCCTCGCGAGTCCCGGTGGACGCAAGGGCTTTCTGGTTACGCGGCAGTAGCCTTTCGAGGAAGTTACCGCCGGTTACATTGAAGGGTCAAGGGAGATGTGAAAAAAGGGTGCCGGACGTGCGCGGGCCGTCTCCGCCTGGCACAACCCGGCCCGTACGCCTTGACGTTGACGCATTGTCAGGTCTACAACTTCCTCTGTTTCCACGGATCCGTGGCGCCGGATCCAGCGAGCGGCACCAGCCACGTCCCGGCGCGGTGCCCGCCGCGTCCGCCACGCGGACCGGCCGCGTTCCCGGCCCTGTCACGGCAACCGATCCACTCACAGCGCGGCTCCGCCACGGTCGTTCCCCCTGTGGTCCCGTGTCGGCCGCCCCCATGCGCCGGCGCGGCCGGAGGCCTTCCCCCGAGGCCTCCGGCCGCGTCCGGTCCGCCGCCGTCGCCGGTCCGTCGTGTACGGAGAAGGCGCAACGGCCCTGCGCCGGTGGCACCCCAGCACCGCCCCCACCCCCCACCTCACCCCAGTTGTCCCCCCACTCAGGAAGAGAGGCACTCGCATGCGCAAGCGCTCCCTCCTCGCCCTCGCCGGCACCGCCACCGCACTCGCCCTCGCGGCGGCCACCCCGGCCTCCGCGGCCGGCGCGGTCCTCACCACCGGCAGCGCCGGCGGTACCGCGGTCGCCGTCGGCGACACCCTCACGGCGCCCCTGGCCTCCGGCACGTCGGCCACGTTCTACTCCAGCGCGACCGGCACCAGCGGCGTCAAGTGCACGGGGTCCCAGTTCACCGCCAAGGTCACCGGCAACCCGACCGCCCCCGGCACGGCCACCGAGTCCGTCACCGCGCACACCTTCGACAGCTCGACCTGCACCAGCAACGTCACCGGCGTGCTCGGGGTCAACGGCATCACCATCGACAACCTGCCCTACGCGGCGACGGTCGCCTCGGACGGCACCCTCACCGTCACGCCCCCGAGCGGCTCCGTCATCCAGGCCACGGTCAAGCTGCGCACCCTGCTGGGCAGCGTCACCTGCGTCTACCGGGCGCCCAGCCTGACCGGCAAGGCCGCCAACGCCGACAGCAGCATCACCTTCACCAACCAGCAGTTCACGAAGTTCTCCGGTTCGTCGCTCTGCTTCGCCAACGGCTTCTTCACGGCGAAGTACGCGCCCGTCACCGACGCGGGCGTCCGGATCTACGTCAACTAACGTGCCGTAGGACCCCGTTTCAGCGTCGTCGCAGCCGCAGAGCGAGGGCGGCGCCCCCGGTGACCAACAGCACCGCGGCGGCGCCGCCCGCCAGCAGCGGCGCCGAGACCCCCGAGCCGTCGCGGGTGGCGTCCACCACCGGCGACCCGTCACCCGCGGCGGCCTCGGGACGCCCCTCCCGCCGCCCGTGCGCGGCGGTCGGGCTCACCGGCGGAGAACCCGCCGTCCGCGCGGGCCGCGGGCGCGATGACGCCGGAGCCGTCGCCGCCGGTGTCGTGCCCGTTGCCGCGCCGGCGGCTCTCGCACGCCCCGGGAACACCACGTCGGAACACGAGTAGTACGTGTCCGGCGTGCTGCTGTTCTGCCAGACCGTGTACAGCATCTGCCGGCCCGTCCGGTCCGCCGGCAGCGTCGCGCCGATGTGGTACGCGCCGTCGCGCAGCGGCGGGTCGGTGACCTCGGCGAAGGGCCGCTCCGGCAGGTCGGACCAGGTCAGCGGCTTCGCGGGGTCGTAGCCCGGCCGGGTCAGATAGAGCCGGAACGTGCCCGTGTGCGCGATGGTCGACGCGTACGTCAGCGTCAGCCGGGCCCCCGGCGTCAGCCGCGTCGCCGGCCAGTCGGTCCGGGCCAGATCCAGCCCCCGGTACGCCGGCAGGTTGCCGCTGCACAGCCGGCCGTCCGGGATCACCCGCCGGTCACGGCCCCCCACCCCCGCCACCCGCAGGTTGTCCCACGCGGTGAACGGGGCGCCGTTCGCCGCGACCGCGGCCCGGCAGGCCGCCGACCGGGCGGCGGCGCCGCCCTCGGGGGAGCACGCGTAGACCCGGCTGACCGGATCCGTGGGGGCGCCGTGCGCCTGCGCGGGCCCCGCCGCCCACGGCAGGAGCAGGAGCGGCGCCGCCGCGGCGGCCACCCTGACACTCAGGCGGGCGGTCATCCGGGTCATCGGGGGCGTCTCCTCGGCCGGCGCGGGAATCGGGGGCTGCGGCGTCCAGTACGGTGCCGGCGCCCACCCCGTTCATCCGGAGTCACCGACGGGACCCGCGGGGCGTGGAAGCACCGACCGGCCCGGCTGTTTCGCGCCTGCTCCGAGATCTCGTCGAGGTGCCCGCCACCGGCCTCGTATCCCTGGCGATCATGGCGGCGGCGGCCACCGCCCCGCGGCCGCCGGGCGCCGCCGGTGCGGAACGGGAGGAACCCGTTCTGAGCCCGCCCCCGCACGAGCGGGAGGGGACCCGTCGTGAGCTGCGGGCCGGGACGGTGACACGTGTGCCGCCCGCGGGCCGGGACGCCGGACTCCCGTTGCCGCTCGGTGAGTTATCGTATGCAAGGGGTTAAAACAAACCGCATGTCCTGTTCGTTCACAGTGCGAGGAGGGGTCCCGCGATGGCAAGGCAGTTACGCGCCGAGCAGACCCGGGCAACCATCATCACGGCCGCCGCCGACCTGTTCGACCGGCGGGGCTACGAGACCACCAGCCTGAGCGACATCGTCGCACACGCGAAGGTCACCAAGGGCGCCCTGTACTTCCACTTCGCCGCCAAGGAGGACCTGGCCCACGCCATCCTGGAACTCCAGGCCCGGGCCGCGCAGCGGGTCGTGGCCGACGTCGAGAGCCGCGGCTGCTCCTCCCTGGAATCCCTGATGCGCACCACGTTCGGCATCGCCCGGCTCGCCGTGGAGGACCCGGTGCCGCGCGCCGGACTCCGCCTGGCCACCGCGGACATCGCCGTACGGCCGCCGCTGCGGCATCCGTTCACCGAGTGGCTGGAGTACGCCACCCGCAAGTTCGGCGGAGCCGTGCGGGAGGCCGACGTGCACGGCGAACTCGACGTCGGCGCCGTCGCCCACTCCCTCGTCTGCTTCTTCATCGGCACCCGGGTCGCCGGCCGCTCCCTCGAACCGATCGGACGGCTTCCGCGCCGGGTCGCCGAGATGTGGCACCTGATCATCCGGGGCCTCGTCCCCGTGCACCGCCGCCCCCGCTACGTCACCCTCGCCACCCAGTTGGAGCGGGAGACCAGAGCCGCCTGACCCGGGCGGTACGGTGACGGACATGCCCGACACCCCCTTCGCACCCGTGATCCGCGGTGACGAGCCCGGCTCGTTCCCGCACAGCGTGCTGGCCGAGCGGCATCCCGCCATCATCCGGCAGGTACGGGACGCTTTCCCGTTCGGCCCCGCGCAGCACGCGGCGCTGGACGAGCTGCTGAGGAACTGCACCGAGGGCACGGTCGGGCCGCTGCCCGCCGACGCCCCGGACCGGGACCGCTGGCACGCCTGGGGCCTGCCCGACCACACCGGCCGGTCCTGGTACGACGTGCCGTGGCTGTGGTCCGAGAGCTACTTCTACCGCCGGCTGCTCGACGCCGTCGGCTACGTCGGACCGGGCGCCTGGCAGGGCATCGACCCCTTCCGCCCGTTCAAGCGCGCCGAACTCGACGCCCCCGAGACCGACGCGGAACTGGCCGCCCTGGACGGCCTGCGGGACCTGCCCGAGGAGGAACGGGCGCGCGCCCTGCTGCACGGCTCCCTGTGGGGCAACCGCGCCGACCTCGGCTTCCGGCTCTCCGCCGCGGACGCCGGGACCCGGCAGCCGGTCCCCGCGCTGGTCGCGGACGACAGCGAGACCCTGTGGTCGCTGCTGCCGCCGGCCGGCACCGGCACGCTCGTGCTCGTCGCGGACAACGCCGGCCGTGAACTCCTCCCCGATCTCCTGCTGATCGCCCACCTCCTCACCGAGGGCCGGGCCGCGCGGGCCGTCCTGCACGTCAAGCCGTACCCCTACTACGTCTCCGACGCCACCACCGCCGACGTCGTGGACGCCCTGAACCGACTGCGTGCGGCCCCCGGCGCGGCGGGCGGGTACGGGCGCGTGCTCCGGTCCGCCATGGCCGACGGCCGCCTCACCGTCCGCGCCCACCCCTTCTCCTGCGCCCCGCTGCCGTACGCCGACATGCCGGACGACCTGCGCGCCGAGTTCGCGGCGGCCACGCTGACCGTCGTCAAGGGCGACCTCAACTACCGCCGTCTGGTGGGCGACCGGTTCTGGCCGCCCACCACGCCCTTCCGGGAGACGACCGCGTACTTCCCCGGTCCGGTCGCCGCGCTGCGCACCCTGAAGTCCGAGGTGATCACCGGCCTGAGCGCCGCGACCGAGGCCGCGCTGGTGGCCGCCGAGGGGCAGCGCTGGCGGACGAGCGGGACGCACGCGCTCATCCAGGCCGACCCGTCGGGTGGCGCACGGCGGGGGTGACGCGACGCCGTCCACGCCGTCGACGCCGCGCGAATCCGGCACGGGCGCGCACGGGAGGACCCGGCGCGGGGAATTCCGCGTTTCGCGGGTGATTCACGCGATGGTGTGATCATGTGCGGCCGGATGGATGGGGCCACGGGGCCACGGGTAGGGCCCGGCCATGACGCAGCCGTTTCAACTCCCGCACTTCTACATGCCGTACCCGGCGCGCCTCAACCCGCACCTGGACGAGGCCCGCACCCATTCGACCCGGTGGGCGCGCGAGATGGGCATGCTGGAAGGCTCCGGGATCTGGCAGCAGGCCGACCTGGAGGCACACGACTACGGACTCCTGTGCGCCTACACCCACCCCGACTGCGACGGACCCGCTCTCTCGCTGATCACCGACTGGTACGTGTGGGTGTTCTTCTTCGACGACCACTTCCTGGACATGTTCAAACGCACCCCGGACCGCGCCGCCGGGAAGGCGCACCTGGACCGCCTGCCGCTGTTCATGCCGCTCGACCCCGCCACCCCCGTGCCCGAGCCGGAGAACCCGGTCGAGGCGGGCCTGAAGGATCTGTGGGCGCGTACGGTGCCGTCGATGTCCGCGGACTGGCGCCGCCGCTTCTCCGTCGCCACCGAGCACCTGCTCAACGAGTCGATGTGGGAGCTGTCCAACATCGACGAGGGGCGGATCGCCAACCCCGTCGAGTACATCGAGATGCGCCGCAAGGTGGGCGGCGCCCCCTGGTCGTCCGGGCTCGTGGAGTACGCGACGGCCGAGGTGCCCGCCGCCGTCGCCGGCAGCCGGCCGCTGCGCGTCCTCATGGAGACGTTCTCCGACGCCGTCCACCTGCGCAACGACCTCTTCTCCTACCAGCGCGAGGTCGAGGACGAGGGCGAGAACAGCAACGGCGTCCTCGTCCTGGAGAAGTTCTTCGGCTGCACCACCCAGGAGGCGGCCGACACCGTCAACGACGTCCTCACCTCCCGGCTGCACCAGTTCGAGCACACCGCGCTCACCGAGGTGCCCGCCGTCGCCCTGGAGCATGGGCTCACCCCCGCTGAGATCACCGCGGTCGCCGCCTACACCAAGGGGCTCCAGGACTGGCAGTCCGGCGGCCACGAATGGCACATGCGCTCCAGCCGCTACATGAACAAGGGCGCGCGCTCCAGCTCTCCGTGGCAGCTCCCGGCCGGCCCCGGCACCTCGGCCGCCGACATCGGCACGCTGCTCGCCTCGGCCGCCCGGGAACGCCTGCGCGCCCACACGCACGTGCCCTTCCAGAAGGTCGGCCCGTCCCTCGTCCCCGACTTGTACATGCCCTTCGAGGTGCAGCTCAGCCCCCACCTGGACCGCTCCCGCGACCACCTCGTGCAGTGGTGCCACCGGATGGGCATCCTCCAGGAGGGCGTCTGGGACCTGGACAAGCTCGCCGCCTACGACCTCGCGCTGTGCTCCGCCGGCCTGGACCCGGACGCCACGCCCGAGGCCCTCGACCTCAGCGCGCAGTGGCTCGCGTTCGGCACCTACGGCGACGACTACTACCCACTGCTCTACGGCCACCGCCGGGACGTCGCCGCCGCCCGGCTGACCACCGCCCGGCTCTCCCTGTGCATGCCCGTCGACGACGAACCGGCCCCGGCCCCCGCCAACGCCATGGAGCGGGCCCTGAGCGACCTGTGGGCCCGTACGACGGCCGGGATGACCGCGGACCAGCGGCGCACCCTGCGGGCCTCCGTGGACAAGATGACCGAGAGCTGGGTCTGGGAGGTGTCCAACCAGCTGTACAACCGCGTCCCCGACCCCGTCGACTACCTGGAGATGCGCCGCTCCACGTTCGGCTCGGACCTCACCCTGAGCCTGTGCCGGATGGGCCACGGCCCCGCGATCCCGCCCGAGGTGTACGCCAGCGGCCCGGTGCGCTCCCTGGAGAACGCCGCCATCGACTACGCCTGCCTGCTCAACGACGTCTTCTCGTACCAGAAGGAGATCGAGTACGAGGGCGAGATCCACAACGCGATCCTGGTCGTGCAGAACTTCTTCGGCGTGGACTATCCGACCGGACTCGGCGTCGTCCACGACCTGATGACCCAGCGCATGCGGCAGTTCGAGCACGTGATCGCGCACGAACTGCCCATTGTCTACGACGACTTCGTCCTGTCGGAGGAGGCGAGGGCCATCATGGACGATTACGTCCTCGACCTGAAGAACTGGCTGGCCGGGATCCTCCACTGGCACCGGGAGGTCGACCGCTACAAGGCCCGGTGGCTCGCCGGCCGCGCCCACGGATTCCTGCCCGACCGCGCCCCCGCCGTACCCGCCCTGCCACGCGGCTGACGGGCGCGGAATCTTCTCGTGCGGAACCGGGCATTCAGGGAACTAAGGTGCGCCTTCGGGGGTCTTGTCGAGTAAGGGGAGCAACAGGCCACAGAAAAACACGGGGGTGTCCGATCTTGACCGAGATCATCGAAAGGCCCACCACGGGGACCGCGGCCGGGCAGGCGCCGGTGACGACCGAACTCACGCCGTACGTCGGGCCGTTATCGGTCCCGCCGGTCCTGCGGCCCGCGGCGGACGACGTCCTGCGGGAGACCGAGATCGCCCTGCGCCCGGCCTGGGTGCGCCTGCACCCGCAGTTGCCGCCCACCCTCATGTGGGGGTACGACGGCCATGTGCCGGGCCCGACCATCGAGGTCCGGCGCGGACAGCGCGTCCGCATCGCCTGGACCAACCGCATACCGAAGGAGAGCGAGTACCCGGTCACCTCGGTGGAGGTGAAGCTGCGCACGGACGGCCGGCCCCAGGCCACCACCGAGCCCGGCCGCGAGGGCGCCGAACCCAACAAGGACGTCGCCGCCCTGCCCGCCTGGTCGGTGACCCATCTGCACGGCGCACAGACGGGCGGCGGCAACGACGGCTGGGCGGACAACGCCGTCGGCCACGGCGACGCCCAGCTCTCGGAGTACCCGAACGACCACCAGGCGGTGCAGTGGTGGTACCACGACCACGCGATGAACATCACCCGGTGGAACGTGATGGCGGGCCTGTACGGCACCTACCTCGTCCGTGACGACGAGGAGGACGCCCTCCGCCTGCCCTCCGGTGAGCGGGAGATCCCGCTGCTCATCGCCGACCGCAACCTCGACACCGACGAGTACGGCCGCCTCAACGGGCGGCTGCTGCACAAGACGCTGATCGTCCAGGACAGCAACCCGGAGACCGGGAAGCCGGTCACCGTCCCGTTCACCGGCCCCTACACCACGGTCAACGGCCGCATCTGGCCCTACGCCGACGTCGACCCGGCCTGGTACCGCTTCCGGCTGGTCAACGCCTCCAACGCGCGCATCTTCGAACTCGTCCTGATCGACGAGGACGGCGAGCCCGTGCCGGGGACCGTCCACCAGATCGGCAGCGACGGCGGCCTGCTGCCGCGCCCGGTCCCGGTCGACTTCGACGAGGAGCTGCCCGCCCTGACCGCCGCGCCGGCCGAGCGCTTCGACCTGCTGGTCGACTTCCGCGCGCTGGCCGGCCGGACCCTGCGCCTGGTGAACAAGGGCGCCAACCAGCCGGCCGGCGTGCCCGACCCGGTCGGAGACGTGCCCTTCCCGGCCGTGCTGGAGTTCCGGGTGGGGGAGGGCTGCGCGGAGGACACCTTCGAACTGCCCGAGGTGCTCTCCGGCTCCTTCCGCCGCATCGGCCACGACATCCCGCACGGCCACCGCCTGATCCTGCTCACCCCGCCCACCACCAAGGGCGCCGGCGGCCACCCGGAGATCTGGGAGATGACCGAGGTCCAGGGCACCGCAGGACTGCGGCTCCCGGCCGACGGCATCGTCCAGGTCACCGGCCCGGACGGCACCACGAAGACATACCGGCGCACCGCCCGCACGTTCAACGACGGACTCGGCTTCACCGTCGCCGAGGGCAGTTACGAGCAGTGGAGCTTCCTCAACCTCGCGCCCATCGTGCACCCCATGCACATCCACCTGGCCGACTTCCAGCTCCTTGGCCGGGACGCCTACGACGTCTCGGGCTTCGACCCGGCGGTGGGCGGCACCCGCACCCCGATCCGCTACGACACCGGCCGGACTATCCCGCTCGCACCCAACGAGCGGGGCCACAAGGACGTCTTCCGGGTGCCGGGAGACCAGATGCTGCGGGTCATGGGCCGCTTCGACGGCGCGTACGGCCGGTTCATGTACCACTGCCATCTGCTGGAGCACGAGGACATGGGGATGATGCGGCCCTTCGTCGTCATGCCGCCCGAGGCCATGAAGTTCGACCACGGCGGGGCCCACGGCGGCCACGGCGAGGGCCACACGGGCTGAGCAACCACCCTCGGAGGGCGGCCGTCATGGCCGCCCTCCGCCGCCCTTCGGCCAGTCTCACCCGTTCGTGTCTCGTCGCGGCCCGGCGGGGCGGGTAGAGCACCAGCCGGAGGCGAGCGAACCATGGAACAGACTGCGTTGCGTCCCAAGCCGATGCCGGGCCAGGACCGGCGGGCCGCGGACGGCACCCCCGGCACCGTCCGGCGCCCGCACGCCGCGCGCCGGCGCGAACGGCGACTGCGGCCCCTGCTGCTGGGCCTCGGCGCCGGCACCGTGCTGGTGCTGTCCGGCGTCGGCCTCGGCACGGTCGGCGCCACGGTGACCGGGACGAGCGGACCCGCCGGGCTCCAGGGCCGGACGCCGCCGCAGGCGCCCCCGGCCACGGCCGCCGCCGTGGCCGGCCCGGGCCCCGCTCCGGCGCCGGCCGCGGCATCCCTCGGCGTGGAGGCCGTCGACGCCCGGAAGGCGGGCGCCACGGTGGTGGGCGTGCACGTGCCCGGTCCCGGCTACTCGGCCGGCCTGATCCGCGGGGACGTCGTCCTCCGGTTCGGCACGGCCCGCGTCGACACCGCCGCCGACCTCGCCCGGGCGGTCGTCCGGGCCCGCCCCGGCAAGGCGGTGCTCCTCACCGTGCGCCACGGCAGCGGCGCGTACCAGCGGCTGACGGTGGTCCCCGCGGTGGTGACCTGACCGGGCCGCCGCCCCCGACGGCTGCCTCGTACACGCGGGGGAACCCCTGGTCACCTCCCGCCGCGCAAGCCGCGACGGGCCCGGGCCGCGCCCCTGGCCGCTCCCCGCGGGGCGCCGGCCCTCGTGACCGGCTCGTGTGGTTCCGTCGGGAGGGCCGGCTCGCGTGGGTCCGTCCGGGCGGGCAGGATGCTTGCCGAGACGCCCACGCCCCGTTTTCCCGCCCGCTCCCGGAGGCCCGGATGACCGGTACCACGCCCGCGCCCTTCACCGCCGCCGACCACACGGCCCGCATGGAGCGTGCGGTGCGCTCCGCCGCCGACGCCGGTCTCGCGGGGCTGCTCGTGGCCCCGGGACCGGACATGGTGTGGCTCACCGGCTACACACCCACCGCCGTCACCGAACGGCTCACCGTGCTGGTCCTCGCTCCCGGCCGGGACCCCGTGCTCGTGGTGCCCACCCTGGAGGCCCCGGACGCCGAGCACGCGGCGGGCGCCGGCGCGCTGACCCTGCGCGACTGGACCGACGGCACGGACCCCTACGCCGTCACCGCCGCCCTCCTCGACGGCCACGGCCGGTTCGGCATCAGCGACAACACCTGGGCGATGCACCTGCTGGGCTTCCAACGCGCACTCCCGGACACCTCCTACGCCTCCCTCACCGACGCCCTGCCCATGCTGCGGGCCGTCAAGGACGCGGCCGAACTGGAACTCCTGGCCGCCGCCGGAGCGGCTGCCGACGCGACGTTCGAGGAGATCCGGAAGGTGCCCTTCGCCGGCCGCCGCGAGTCGGACGTCGGCGAGGACCTCGCCGGCCTGCTGCGCCGTTTCGGCCACTCCCACGTCGACTTCACCATCGTCGGCTCCGGCCCCAACGGCGCCAACCCGCACCACGAGGTCGGCGACCGCGTCATCCGGAGCGGCGACATGGTCGTCCTCGACTTCGGCGGCCTGAAGGACGGCTACGGCTCCGACACCACCCGCACGGTGCACGTCGGCGAGCCGACCGAGGAGGAACGCCGCGTCCACGACGTCGTGCGCGCCGCCCAGGAGGCCGGCTTCCGGGCCGTACGCCCGGGCGCGGCCTGTCAGGACGTCGACCGCGCCGCCCGCGCGGTGATCACCGACGCCGGGTACGGCGCGTACTTCATCCACCGCACGGGGCACGGCATCGGCGTCACCACGCACGAGCCGCCGTACATGATCGAGGGCGAGGCGCAGCCCCTGGTGCCCGGCATGTGCTTCTCCGTGGAGCCCGGTGTCTACCTGCCCGGCCGCTTCGGAGTGCGCATCGAGGACATCGTCACGGTCACCGGGGACGGCGGTCGCCGACTCAACAACACCACGCGTGAGATGGTCATAGTGGACTGAGAGCACCTGGAGACACCTCGACCACACCCGGAACGGCGACGCGCGATCCATGACCCAGGCACCGGCACCCACCGCGGACACCGTCCGCCGACTGGTCCGCTCGCTGCTCAAGGAGGGCGGTGACGGCAGCGGAGGACCCGATGTGCGCCCCGTGTCGCAGGAACGGGAGCACACCTGGTGGGTCGGCAGCCGGCATGTGCTGCGGCTGGCGCCCGACCGCGAGGCCTCCCTGCGCCGCCGCCGGGAGCTGCGCCTGCGCGACCTGGTCCGGCCGCACCTGCCCGTCGCCGTCCCGGCCAGCGTCGCGCACGGTGACTGGGCGCCCGGCCTCGCCTACACCCTCGACACCAGGGTGCCCGGGGGCACCGCCGACGAGTACGACGTCTCCGCCGTCGGCGAGGCCGACCTCGCCGGGCTGCTCGGCGGGCTGCGCGCGGTGCCCGTGCGCCAGGCGGAGGCACAGGGTGTGCCGCGGACCGCGCCGCGCTCCCTGGAGGCGCTGCGCCGGATGGCCGTGCACGCCGCCGAACGGCTCGCCGCGGCCGACGAGTTCGACACCGCCCGGCTGAACCAGCTCACCCCGGCCGGCGCGGCCCAGCTCGCCGCGCAGGCCGCCACCGCCGTCCTCACCCACCACGGGCTGACCGGCGCGCACGTGCTGGTCAGCGCCGACGGCCGGGTGCGCGGCATCCTGGACTGGACCGCGGCCAGCGTGGGCGACCCCGCCGAGGACATCGCCGGGCTCGCCCTCGCCGTGGGCTCCCCGGCGGCCGTCCGCGCCGCCACCCTGGCCGGTTACGGCGCCCGTCCCTGCCTGCGCGGCCTGTGGCTCGCCCGCTGCGACACCGTCCTGCGCCTCACCGGCCGCCTGGAAGGCCGCACGGACGGCTCCCTGCCCCTGCTGCGGATCCAGTTGGGGCGCGCCTGGGAGCCGATCCTGCTGGAGCGGGTGACGGACTTCCAGGAGGGCGGGACGGAGCCCTGAGAGAGCCGCCGGGGCCCCTCAGGGCTGTGTCAGCACCACGCAGGACTCCCCGGGCACCTGGAGCAGTCCGTCCGGCCCCGGCTCCTCGACCTGGCCCCAGGCCGCCAGGACCTCCACCCGGCCGGTGCCCAGCGGGATCGCCGCCGGTCCCTTGCCCAGGTTCACCGCCACCCGTACGTCTCCGCGCCGGAAGGCGAGCCAGCGGGCCTCCGTGTCGTAGGCCACCTTGGTGTCGGCGAGATCCGGGTCGGTGAGGTCGGGCTGTGCGCGGCGCAGGGCGATCAGCTGCCGGTACCAGGCCAGCACGCGCGCGTGCGGCTCGCGTGCCGGCTCCGACCAGTCGAGGCAGGACCGCTCCCGGGTCGCCGGGTCCTGCGGGTCGGGCACGTCCTCCTCGGCCCACCCGTGCTCGGCGAACTCCCGCCGTCTGCCCCGCCGTACCGCCTCGGCCAGCTCGGGGTCGGTGTGGTCGGTGAAGAACTGCCAGGGCGTGCCCGCCGCCCACTCCTCGCCCATGAACAGCATCGGTGTGAACGGCGCGGTCAGCGTGAGCGTGGCCGCGCAGGCCAGCAGGCCGGGGGAGAGGTGGGCGGCGAGCCGGTCGCCCTGGGCGCGGTTGCCGACCTGGTCGTGGGTCTGGCTGTAGCCGAGCAGCCGGTGGCCGCCCACGCGCGCGCGGTCCAGCGGGCGGCCGTGGTGGCGGCCCCGGAAGCTGGAGTACGTCCCGTCGTGGAAGTAGCCGCCGGTGAGGGTCTTGGCGAGCGCGGCGAACGGTTCGCGCGCGAAGTCGGCGTAGTAGCCCTGGGACTCGCCGGTCAGCGTGGTGTGCAGGGCGTGGTGGAAGTCGTCGTTCCACTGGGCGTGCAGGCCGAGGCCGTGCTCCGTGCGCGGGGTGATGAACCGCGGGTTGTTCAGGTCGGATTCGGCGATCAGGAACAGTGGCCGGCCCAGTTCCCCGGCGAGAGCGTCCACGGCCGCCGACAGCTCCTCGAGGAAGTGGCTCGCGCGCGTGTCGTACAGCGCGTGCACGGCGTCCAGCCGCAGCCCGTCGAGCCGGTAGTCCCGCAGCCAGGCCAGCGCGCTGCCCAGGAGGAAGGCGCGCACCTCGTCCGAGCCGGGCGCGTCCAGGTTCACGGCCGAACCCCACGGCGTGGTGTGCGTGTCCGTGAAGTACGGCCCGAACAGCGGCAGATAGTTGCCCGACGGGCCCAGGTGGTTGTGCACGACGTCCAGGACGACGCCCAGTCCGAGGGCGTGCGCGCGGTCGACGAAGCGTTTCAGGGCCTCGGGGCCGCCGTACGGCTCGTGCACCGCCCACAGCGACACCCCCTCGTACCCCCAGCCGTGCCGCCCCGGGAACGGGCAGAGGGGCATCAACTCCACGTGGGTCACGCCGAGCCCCGCCAGGTGCTCCAGTTGCTCGGCGGCGGCGTCCAGCGTGCCCTCGCGGGTGTACGTGCCCACGTGCAGCTCGTACAGGACCGCACCCGGCAGCCCGCGCCCCGCCCACTCGCTCCGCCACGTGTACCGCCCGTGGTCCACGACCGCGCTCAGCCCGTCCGGGCCGTCGGGCTGGCGGCGCGAACGCGGATCCGGCAGCACGGGACCGTCGTCCAGCGCGAAGCCGTACCGTGCCCCGTCCCCGGCCTCCGCCTCCCCCGCCCACCAGCCGACGCGCCCGGGGTCGCGCGTCAACGCGCGCGTGCCGCCCTCGCAATGGAGCGTCACTCGGTCTGCCTGCGGTGCCCACACCTCGAACTGCACGGACGGCTCCCCTTCGTCTACCTGTGTCGGTGCGTCTGCCACCGTGATCTCCCGCGTTCCCATCGTGCCGTTCCGCACAACCGGTCCGCCCGCGAATCCTCCGTTTCCCGGCGGGTGTCGTGGAAGTACCCGCACACCGGCACCGATCCCACGTCTTCTGGACACCCCAGGGTCCACTGCCCGACAATCACCCTCGTGACGCCGTCCTTCGAGTTCTCCACCTACCCCGCGCGTCCGTCCGACGCGGAGCGCGACAAGGCGCTCCAGGTGCTGCGTGACGGCGTCGCCATGGGCAGGCTCTCGCACGACACGTTCGTGCGCCGCATGGAACTGGCGCTCGTGGCCCGCCGGTCCGACGAACTGGCCGTGCTCGTCGCCGACCTGCCCCGGGAGAACCGCTTCTCCCGCGTGGTCCTCGGCTCCGTGGAGGCCGTCTCCGGGTTCACCGTCCGGCTGCGCCGGGCCTGGCAGGCCGAGCGGCTGCCCAAGTTGCTGCTGCCGCACCCGGCGCACACCCATCCGCTGCGCATCGGCCGCGACCCCGCGAACGGGCTGCGCCTGAACAACGAGACCGTCTCGCGCGTGCACGCCGAACTCCGCCGCCAGGACGAGCTGTGGATCCTCCGGGACCTGGGGTCCACCAACGGCACCACCGTCAACGGCCGTCGGCTCGTCGGGTCGGTCGTCGTCCGCGAGGGCGACCAGGTCACCTTCGGCAGGGTGGCGTTCCGGCTCGCGGTGGCCTGAGCGGTCCTGGCCGGCCGCGTTCGAACTGAGGTGCGTCGAGGGGCGCGTACCGCACCGATCGGGTGAGCCGGACTGCGGAAGACGGGCCGCCGTGCCGATCAGACGGACATGACCTTCCTCACCAGAGCGGCAGCGGCGGCCGGTGCCCTGCTGGCCGCCGCCGGCCTCCTCACCGCCGGCCCGGCCCACGCCGCCTCCCGCGACAGCCGCCCGGACAACTGGCTCCACCTGACGGTCACCAGGGGTGACGCCCGGTCCGGCGACACGCGTAGCGCCGTACTGCTGTGCGACCCGCCCCAGGGGCACGCCCACGCGGCCGACGCGTGCGCCGAACTGGACGCCGCCGACGGCGACGTCGGACGCATCCCCGCCAAGAAGGTGTTCTGCCCGATGATCTTCGCCCCGGTGACCACCCACGCGCGCGGGCAGTGGAACGGCCGGGCGGTCGACTTCCAGCAGACGTACACCAGTGTGTGCGTGATGAACGCGCGGACCGGGTCCGTCTTCGCCCTGGACGGCTGACCGGCCCGCGGTGACCGGGCGGGCGTGGGCCGGCACCGGCTCACGCCACCCGGTCACGCGCCTGCTGCGCCGCCACCAGCACCGTCCGCGACTGGTGCTCCACCTGGTGCTCCAACGGCACCCAGCGGGCCCCGAAACGCTCCGCGAAGGCGTCGCACCAGGTCGCGACCAGCCCCTGCAGCCGGGGCGCCGCCCGGTCGTCCGCCTCCCGCAGCACCCGGAGCAGCATCGACGCCGCCCGCAACGGCAGCCGTCGCCCGAAGGCGTCCACACTGCCGACGTACGCCATCGTGGTGCCGGCCGGCGGCGTGTGGACCCAGTCCTCGGCCAGGCCCGGTGCCAGCTCCAGCGCCCACCGCGCGGCCCGCAGCAGCGGCCCGTCCCGGCCGTCCAGCCGGGGCAGTGCCTCGGCGAGGACGCGCTCCACCTCCCGTGCGTCCCGCAGCAGCCGTGCCGCCAGGCGCTGTATGGCCGCGGCCGGTGCCGGGTGCGGTGCCGGGTCGTCCACCAGGTCGCTGGCCCACATCGGCACCTCCACGACGGCCGTCAGACCGCCGTACCGGTGCGCGTGGTACCAGGTGCTGTGCCGGGCGTCGTCCGGCATGCTCGGGTAGGCCACGCCCGTCTCCGGGCCGGGCATCACATGCACCCCGGGACCGGAGGCCGGCCAGAGCGCCGCGTCCGAGGCCCCGGTCTCCACCGGAATGCGCAGCTCCGCCGCGGATTTGGCGAACGGCTCGGCCAGCCCCGGCACGTCCTTCGTGAGCTGCACCCAGCTACCGCCCAGATCGGTGCCGTGCAGCGTCACCTGGAGATACGGGCGCAGTTCGTCGATGACCCCGGTCAGCGTCCGCGTCTCCGGCGGCAGCCGGTCCGGGGGCAGCACCGACGGCGACCACTCCGGCTGCTCCGCGCCCGTCGGCCGGTAGAACCCGAGGTGGTAGTCGAGCAGGCTGCGCGGCGCCGGGGTCACGTGCAGGCTCGCCCCGTCCGGGTCCGCGCACAGCAGGAAGTGCCAGGAGGTGTCCCCCCGCAGTTCCCGTTCCGACAGCACTCTTTCGGCCAGCACCCGCAGGGTGGAACCGCCCGCCGGCTCGTTGGCGTGGGCGCCCGCCACGACCAGCACCGCCCGGCGGGCATGACCCACCGACAGCAGGTGCAGGGGTCTTCCCGCGCGCGACACACCCACCTCGCGCAGCGCGCACAACCCGGGTTCACGAGCGGCCAGCGTCCGCGCGCAGGCGACCAGTTCGGGAACGCTGGGATAGCGCAGCTCCGGCAGAAGACTCACCCCCGTCTGGTTCCGCCCGGCTTCGCCCTCTCAGTCCCGCACGGCAGGGGTGAACTGTCAAGCAGGCGGCGGGCGACGCCCCGGCCCCCGGGCGGGATCCCCCGGCGGGGCCGCGGCCCCGCCGTGTGCCGTGGGCTCACTGCTGGTGCAGGCCGCGTCCCGCGAGCGTCAGGAACACCTCGCCCACCGCCTCCGACAGCGTGGGATGCGCGTGCACATGCCGGGCCACGTCCGCGGGCTCGGCGTCCCAGCCGACGATCAACTGGCTCTCGGCGATCATCTCCGACACGTGCGGGCCGACCAGATGCACGCCGAGCACCCGCCCGCCACCGGCCTCCGCCACGACCTTCACCATCCCGCCCTGCCCGTGCACCATCCCCTTGGCCACGGCGGTCAGCGGCATGGTGTTCACGCACACGTCGTGCCCGCGCACGCGTGCCTCGGCCTCGCCGAGCCCCACCGCGGCGGTCTGCGGCGAGGAGTACGTCACCCGGGGCACGGCCGCGTAGTCGACCGGCGCCGACGGCAGTCCCGCCAGCGTCTCGGCCACCAGCAGGCCCTCCGCGAACGAGGCGTGGGCGAGGCCCGGCGAGGGCGGCGGCAGCAGGTCGCCGACCACGTGGATGCCGGGCACGGCCGTCTCCAGCCGGCTCCAGTCCGCCGGTACGACGAACCCCCGCTCGTCCGTCGTCAGCCCGGCCGCCTCCAGGCCCAGTCCCTCGGTGACCGGGGCCCGGCCGACGGCCACCAGCAGCCGCTCCGCCTCCACCGTCCGGATCTCGCCCCGCGCGTCCCGCAGGCGCGCGCGCACGCCGTTCTCCAGCAGCTCCGCGTCCAGCAGTCGCGCTCCCGCCCGGACATCGACCCCGCGCTTCTTCAGACCCCGCGTCAGATACCGGCTCACGTCGGCGTCCTCCAGCGGCACGATCCGGTCGGCGGCCTCCACGAGGGTGACCTCGGCGCCCATGGAGCGGTGGAAGGAGGCGTACTCCACGCCGATCGCGCCGCCGCCGAGCACCAGGACGGACGCCGGGAGTCCCGGCGCGAACAGCGCGTCGTCGCTGGTCACCACGCGCCGCCCGTCCGGCGCCGGCCCCGGGAGCGTGCGCGGGCGCGACCCGGTCGCCAGGACGACGGCGCGGCGCGCGACGAGGTCGCGGGTACGAGGGGCGGTGAGGTCGTGCGCGCGGGGCGCGGGATCGTCCCGTGCGCCCGGCGCGGCATCCGTGCGCACGCCCGGCACCCCCTGGGCGCCCTCCGTACCCGGCACGTCCTCCACGCGCACGGTGCGCGTCCCCGTCAGCCGTGCGCTGCCCCGCACGACCCGCACACCGGCGTGCGCGAGATGCGCCTCCACGCCCTTGTGGTTGCGCGCCACGATGTCGTCCCGCGTGGCCACGAGGGCCGGCCAGTCGACGGAGTCCACCGTGGCCCGCACGCCCCAGCGCTCACGTGCCTCGGTGATCCCGTCGACCAGCTCGGCGGCATGCAGCATCGCCTTGCTCGGGATGCAGCCCCGGTGCAGGCACGTTCCGCCGACCTTGTCGCGTTCGACGAGGACGACGTCCAGCCCGAGAGCGGCGGCGCGCAGAGCGGTGCTGTAGCCGCCCGTGCCGCCACCGATGACGATCACGTCGGATGTGTTGATGGTCATGGCATCCACCCTCCGTCCACCCCTTGTCATGCGTCCAAGGCAATGTTGTTGTGGGATCCATGCACGATCGTCATGGGAGGGCGGGACGTTGAGCCTGCGGCAGATGGAGTACTTCCTGACGGTCGTCCAGGAGGCGTCCTTCACCCGCGCGGCGGACGCCCTGCACGTCACCCAGCCCGCGCTCTCGCACCAGCTCAAGGCGCTGGAGAAGTCGGTCGGCGGCCCACTGCTGGAGCGCCTGTCGCGGGGCGTGCGCCTCACCCCGATGGGGCGCGCCTTCCTGCCGCACGCCGAACTCGCCGTCCGCAGCGCCGCCCGGGCACGCCGCGCGGCCCGCGCCACCGCCGGCGCCGAGGGCGGCGAACTGCACGTCGCGACCCTGCACTCCCTCGCGGTCGGCGGCCTGCCCGACGTCTTCGCCCGCTGGACCGCGGCCCACCCGCGCGTCCTGCTGCTCCTGCACGAGTACGCCACCGCCGACGCCCTGGAGGAGGCCGTGCAGCGCGGCACCGCCGACCTCGCGGTCGGCCCCGAGCCCGCCGGCCGGCCCGGCACCGTGATCCCCGTCGGGGAGGAGGAGATCGTCCTCGTCGTACCCTTCGACGACCGGTTCGCCGGCCGTACGACGGTCACGCTGCCGGAACTCGCCGACCGCCCCTGGATCCGCTGTGCCATGGAACCGGTCGTGCACGGCGAACGCTTCCTTGACCGGGTCTGCGGACAGGCCGGGTTCCGGCCCCGGACCGCGGTGTGGACGGAGCACACCTCCACGGCCGTGCGCATGGCCGCCGCCGGCGTCGGGGTGTGCACCGCGCCCGCCCACCTGGTGCGCGGTGCCGTCGGCGAGGACTGCGTGGTTCTCAGCCCGGAACGGGCCTGGAAGCGCCCCGTGACCGTCTACGCGCGCGTGCCGCCCACCGGGGCCGCCGCGGCCTTCGTGGACCTCCTGCGCGACACCTGGCCGGCCCCGGGCGCCACCGGTCCGTCCGAGGACTGCGTGGCGCCCGCCGCCCCGGCCCTGTGAGCCGGCCCCGCTCCCTCAGTCCTCCCCGGCCCGCTCCAGCAGCACCACCGGCGACCGGTCGAAGAGGTCCGCCACGCGCGCGTGGCCGGTGAACTCCCGTCCCGGAGCGAGGACGTCCGCCCAGCGCCCCGGCGGCAGCGCCAGCCGCGTGTCCCCCCAGCCGCCCGCCTCCGCGAGCCGCAGCGACAGCCGGGTCACCGCCGTGACCACCTCGCCGGAGCGCGCGAACGCCAGGCAGTGCCCGGCCGCCGGACCCTCGGCGGCCAGCGGCTCGTACGACGCGCCCGCGCCGAACGCGCCGGGCCGCCGGGCGCGCAGCCGCAGCGCCGCCGCGGTCAGCGCGTCCTTCTCGCCGGGTCCCTCCGGCGGGAACGCCACGGGCCGCCGGTTGTCCGGGTCCACCAGCGCCCGGTACTCGCCCTCCGTGCCCTGGTACACGTCCGGCACGCCCGGCATCGTCAGGTGGACCAGCGCGGTGCCGAGGACGTTGGCCCGCACATGCGGCTCCAGCGCCTTGCGGAACGCGGCCACGCGCTCGCCGGGCGGCCCGCACGGCCCCGCGGCCAGGAAGGCGGTCACCGCCTCCTCGTACGGCGGCTCCTGCTCCGTCCAGCTCGTGTACATGCCCGCCTCGCGCACGTGCTTCAGCAGCGCCTCCCGGACCCGCTCCTCCTCGGCCGGTCCCAGCCCGAACACCGTCTGCCAGGCGGCCCAGGCGAGCTGCCCGTCCGGCACCCCCTCCTCGGCCCGGGTCACCTCGGCGAGCAGCTCCGCCCAGCGGTCCGGGCACTCGGTGAGCACGGCCAGCGCCGCGCGCACGTCGGCGCTGCGCTTGGTGTCGTGCGTGGTGACGACCGTGCCGGTGAGCGGCCAGTCGCGCTGCACGCGCGCGCAGTACGCGTGGAAGTCCTCCGGCGACACACCCGGGCTGCCCGGGTCGCCGCCCACCTCGGTCGCCGACAGCAGCGGCACGAAGCGGTAGAAGGCGGTGTCCTCCACCGACTTGGCGCGCAGCGCCGACGCGGTCTGCGCGAACCGGGTGCGGAACTCCACCCGGTCGGCGTGGTCCGGCGCCGACGGGTCGCCGGGCGGCTCCACCAGCAGCCGGCGCACGATGCCGACGGCCTCGGCCTCCTCCGGCACCACGAAGGCCAGCCGGGCCTCCTCGGCGGCCTCCTCGGTGACGACGGCGGCGGCGTCACCGGAGGCGTAGGGCCGGTAGACCCGCAGCCGGACCAGCAGCTCCTCCACGGCCGTGCGCAGCGCCCAGGGCGCCCGGTCGCGCAGCGACAGGTCGGGCGACGTGGCGCACAGCCGGGTGGCGACCCGGGTCAGCCGGTCGGTCTCGGTGGCCAGTTCGTGCGTGAGCACCTTGTAGGCGGCCCGCCGGGCCGTGGCCTCCCAGTTGCCGCCCCGGTCCGTCTGCGGCGCCGCGAAGGCCCGGTAGCGGCCCAGGAGTCCGTACGCCCCGGTGCGGTCGGTGAACAGGCCGTCGACGTGGCGCAGGGCGTCGTAGCCCGTGGTGCCCGCGACGGGCCAGGCGGCCGGCAGGTGCTCACCGTCGGCCAGGATCTTCTCCACGACCGTCCAGCGCCCGCCGGTCGCCTCGTGCAGCCGCGCGAGGTAGCCGTCGGGGTCGGCGAGCCCGTCGGGGTGGTCGACGCGCAGCCCGTCGAGCACGCCCTCCGCCAGTAGCTGGAGGATCTTGGCGTGGGTGGCGTCGAACACCTCGGGGTCCTCCACCCGCAGCCCGATCAGCTCCGAGATGCTGAAGAAGCGCCGGTAGTTCAGTTCGGTGCGGGCCAGCCGCCACCACACCGGGCGGTACCACTGGGCGTCCAGCAACTGCGGCAGCGGCAGGTGCGCGGTGCCGGGGCGGAGCGGGAAGGCGTGGCCGTGGTAGCGCAGCACGTCACCGTCGACCCGCAGGTGTTCGAGTTCCGCGCCGACCGGGCCCCCGAGCACGGGCAGCAGCACCCGGCCGCCCTGCGCCTGCCAGTCGATGTCGAACCAGCGCGCGTACGGGGAGCCGGTGCCTTCGCGCAGCACCTCCCACAGGGCGTGATTGTGCCGGGGGGACATCGCCATGTGGTTCGGCACGATGTCCGCCACCAGGCCGAGGCCGTACTCCCGCGCGGTGTACGCCAGGGCGCGCAGGCCGTCCTCGCCGCCCAGTTCCTCGCGCACGCGCGTGTGGTCCACCACGTCGTAGCCGTGCGCCGAGCCGGGGACGGCCTCCAGGACCGGGGACAGATGCAGATGCGAGACGCCGAGCGACGCGAGATAGGGGACGGCCGCCGCGGCGGCCGTGAACGGGAACGCGGGCTGGAGCTGGAGCCGGTAGGTGGCCGTGGGCACCTGCGGACCGGGGCGCGCAGAAGTCATGGGAACCTACGTACCCCGCTCGCCGTGTTTCGTGTCACCCCGGCACCGATCCACGCGCACGTGCCCGACGCCGGGCGGGGGACGCCGCGGCCGACTGGGGCGGCGGCAGACGGTCAGCCCGCCGCCGTGCGGCCGGTCGGGGGCTGCTGCCCGGTGACACACACGCTCGGCCGGACGGCCTGCAACCCGCCGGGGCACCTGCCCACCGGCCCCCACGGCGGCCCCCCCGCCGCCAGGCCCGCCGGGAGGCCCGCCGCCAGGCCCGCCGGGAGGCCCGCCGCCAGGCCCGTCGGGAGACCGCCGCCAGGCCCGCCGTCAGGGCCGTTGGGAGGCCGCCGCGAGGCCCGCTGGGAGACCGCCCGGAGGCCCGCCGTCAGGGCCGTCGGGAGACCGGCCCGGGCTCGCTGGGAGACCGCCGCGAGACCCGCCGTCAGGGCCGCCGGGTGACCGCCGTCAGGCTCGCCGGGAGGGCGTCGGCAGGCCGGTGCCGTCGGTGTTCGCGGCAGTGCCCTCCTCCCGGCGGCACGGTGCTCACGCGGGGCGTTGCAGCACCGTCAGGCTGCGGTCCGGCAGGGTGATCCGGTCACCGGCCGCGACCTTCTCGCCCGTGTTCGGCGGCACCCCGTCCGTGCGGGCCGTGTCGACCACCACCTGCCACTGCCGGCCGAGGTCGGCCGGCACCAGGAAGTCCAGCGGCTCGGGCGAGGCGTTGAACATCAGCAGGAAGGAGTCGTCGGCGATGTGCTCCCCGCGCGGGCCGGGTTCCGAGATCGCGTTGCCGTTCAGGAACACCGTCAGCGCGGACGCCGGTGCCGAGTCCCAGTCCTGCTGGGTCATCTCGCCGCCGTCGGGGGTGAACCAGGCGATGTCGGACAGCTCGTCGTGCGGGCCCTCCACCGGGCGGCCGTGGAAGAAGCGGCGCCGGCGGAAGACCGGGTGGTCCCGGCGCAGCCACACCATCGAGCGGACGAACTCCAGCAGGTCGCTCTCCAGGGAGTCCGGCCAGTCCACCCACGACAGCTCGTTGTCCTGGCAGTAGGCGTTGTTGTTGCCGCCCTGGGTGCGGGCGAACTCGTCGCCGTGGCTGATCATCGGCACGCCCTGGGACAGCATCAGCGTGGCGATGAAGTTCCGCATCTGCCGGGCGCGCAGCCCCAGCACCTCGGGGTCGTCGGTGTCGCCCTCCGCCCCGCAGTTCCAGGACCGGTTGTGGCTCTCGCCGTCCCGGTTGTCCTCGCCGTTGGCGTCGTTGTGCTTGTCGTTGTACGCGACGAGGTCGTGCAGCGTGAAGCCGTCGTGGCAGGTGACGAAGTTGATGGAGGCCAGCGGACGGCGGCCGTCGTCCTGGTAGAGGTCCGAGGAACCGGTGAGCCGGGAGGCGAATTCCGCCAGCGCGCGCGACTCGCCCCGCCACAGGTCCCGCACGGTGTCCCGGTACTTGCCGTTCCACTCCGACCACAGGGGCGGGAAGTTGCCCACCTGGTAGCCGCCCTCGCCGACGTCCCAGGGTTCGGCGATGAGCTTGACGCGGCTGATCACCGGATCCTGCTGGATGAGGTCGAAGAACGCCGAGAGCCGGTCCACCTCGTGGAACTGCCGGGCCAGGGTGGCCGCGAGGTCGAACCGGAAGCCGTCGACGTGCATCTCGGTGACCCAGTACCGCAGCGAGTCCATGATGAGCTGGAGCACGTGCGGGGACCGCATGAGCAGCGAGTTCCCGGTGCCCGTGGTGTCCATGTAGTAGCGGGGGTCGTCCGTCAGGCGGTAGTACGACGGGTTGTCGATGCCCTTGAAGGACAGCGTCGGGCCCAGGTGGTTGCCCTCGGCGGTGTGGTTGTAGACGACGTCCAGGATGACCTCGATCCCGGCCTCGTGCAGTGCCCGGACCGCCGACTTGAACTCCAGCACCTGCTGGCCGCGGTCGCCCCAGGAGGCGTACGCGTTGTGCGGGGCGAAGAAGCCGAGGGTGTTGTAGCCCCAGTAGTTGTTCAGGCCCATGTCGACCAGCCGGTGGTCGTTCACGAACTGGTGGACGGGCATGAGTTCGAGCGCCGTCACACCGAGCTTGGTCAGGTGTTCGATGACCGCGGGGTGGGCGAGCCCCGCGTAGGTGCCCCGCAGCTCCTCCGGGAGCCCGGGGTGCCGCATGGTCAGGCCCTTGACGTGGGCCTCGTAGATCACCGTGCGGTGGTACTCGGTGCGGGGCGGCCGGTCGTCGCCCCAGTCGAAGTAGGGGTTGATCACCACCGACGCCATGGTGTGCGGCGCCGAGTCCAGGTCGTTGCGCCGTTCCGGGGCGTCGAAGTGGTAGCCGTACACCTCCTCGCCCCACCGGACCGACCCGCTGACCGCCTTCGCGTACGGGTCGAGCAGCAGCTTCGCGGAGTTGCAGCGCAGTCCGCGCGCGGGGTCGTACGGGCCGTGCACCCGGAACCCGTACCGTTGTCCCGGCATCACGCCCGGCACGTACGCGTGCCGCACGAACGCGTCGCTCTCGCGCAGTTCCACGGCCGTCTCCGAGCCGTCGTCGTGGAGCAGACACAGTTCTACTCGGTCCGCGGCCTCCGTGAAGACCGCGAAGTTGGTACCGGCGCCGTCATAGGTGGCGCCGAGTGGATACGCCTCGCCAGGCCAGACCTGCATGGATACGACTCTCCCAGGTGTGCTGCCGCCGGGAGCCGTGTTGACCCCCGAATGTGCCCGTAAGTGGCGGAACCTTCCGCGACTTACGTCTCTCTTACCCACCGACCAGTGCGCATGGCGGTTCTGGTACCCGCCCTGCGCCGAACCAGCGGGGCGGAACACGTACTCCCGAGGACCACACGCAGCAGGGGGAGGATGTGCGCGGGAAAGTCCACCGCCATCTGGGGAAATCACCGGGGGCGGCGGCCTGCGGGCCGCGGGGCAGGTCCTCGACAGCGCCGGACTCGGTCAAGGGCCTGTGCACGGCCACCCGTTCCCGCGGCCACGCCTACCGGATGTCGGACTCCGGCACCGGCCGGGTCCATCAGACCCAGGGCAAGGACCTGCTGGTGTACACGGTCAACCAGGTCCGCTGGTACGAGTACGTCACCGAGTGGCGGTTGCGGGACGACGGCACCGTCGACATGAACGTCGGCGCGACCGGCAGCCTCTCCTGGGAGGACCGCAACGCCCAGGACGGACGCGGCTGGCCCATCGGCAAGGATGCCAAGGACTACTCCACCAGTCCGTCGACAAGTGGGTCAACGGCCGGACCCTCAGTCACCCGGTGGTCTGGATGAACGTCGGCTTCCACCACATCGCGCGGGACGAGGACCAGCAGCCCATGCCCGTGCACTGGCAGGGCTTCTCCATCGCCCCCGGGGACGTCACGGCTATGAATCCGCTCACTCCCAGGGACCTGGCATGGCAGAACGGTCACTGGGAATGGCGTAGTTGAGCGCGACGGCCGGGCAACCTTCCTGACCGTCCGGCTGCACCGCCGACCCCTCGCGGAGTACCCTTCCTTGATCGTTGAGACGGGAAAGGCCCGGGGGGCGGAAGGCGGTGCGCGGGTGGGCTCGGGAGGGCTGGAGCTGCCTTCTGGTGACGAGGGTCACGGGGGGAACTCCGCAGACGTCCCGCCCGGCGCGGTGTCCCTGGCCCGGCCGATGGACGCGGGATCCATCGGGCCGGAGCTGGACTGGGACGCCGACGCCTGGCGCGAGGTGCACACCCGCGCCCAGCGGGCCGGCCGGGCCTACATCTGGCTGAACCTCGTCGAACAACGGCTGCGCGCGGTCGTGGCCGCCGTGCTGCGGCCGGTCTACGAACCCGTCCACGGCGACGAGTGGGTGGTCGCCGCGGCCGGGCCGGCCGGGCAGGAGTGGGTGCAGCGCGCGGTCGCCGTACGCGAGGTCAGCCGCCGCAAGGGCTATCTGCTCGACCCGGCCGACGACAACGTGCTCAGCTTCCTCACGCTGCCGCAGCTTCGCGAGCTGGTGGTGCAGCACTGGCCGTGCTTCGAGCCCTACTTCGACGAGCGCCGGGACCTCGAACTCGCCCTGGACGAGTTGGAGGTGACCCGCAACGTCGTCTCCCGCAACCGGGCCCTGTCCGAGGCGGTGCTCGGCCAGGCCGAGCGGGCCTCGGCACGGCTGCTGGAGATGCTCGGCGCCGGCGGCGACGTCCCCTCGGCGCGCAGGCTGCCCGTCGACGCCGTCGAGGACCTGGTCGGCGACCGGTACGCCGACGTCGTCGCCGTCCACTCCGACCGGGTGCGGCTGCTGCGCCAGTTCCCGGCCGAGGACATCTTCGACGGCGCCCGCCGGCTCGACGCCATCGGCATCGGGCTCAACCTGCTGGTGCAGAACTTCTCCGGACGGCGCCTGATGCGGCTCGCCGAGTCCGGCTGCCGGGTGCGGCTGCTCTTCCTCAACCCGGCCTCCAGCTCGGTCAAGCGCCGCGAACGCGAACTCGGGATGAAGCGGGGCGAACTGGGGCGCTCTGTGGAGATGAGCATCCTGCACATGCGCCGGGTGCGGTCGAGGCTGCGCGACCCGGGCGCCTTCGAGATCCAGGTGTACGACGAGACGCCCCGCTTCACCGCCTATCTGGTGGACGGCGACGGCGCCGACGGCGTGGCCGTGGTGCAGTCCTATCTGCGCGGGGCGCGGGGGATGGAGTCACCGGTGCTGGTGCTGCGCAACGGCAGCCGGGTGGTCAGGGCGGACCAGGCGGGCGAAGCCGGACTCTTCCGCACATATCGCGAGGAGTTCGAGCTGGCCTGGGCGGATTCGCGCCCTGTGTCCTGAACGGTTCGCGCGGGGAAGTGGAACGCGGTCCTCGGATTGTCAGTGGCGCGTGCGAGGGTGAAGGCCACTGGGGGAAAGCACCACCAAGAAGGGGGGCCGCCCATGGGCTGGCACCAGGAGCTGCTGATCGGCTTCGACCTGGAGACGACCGGAACCGATCCGCGTGAGTCGCGCATCGTCACGGGTGCCGTGATCGAGGTGCGGGCCGGTGAGCCCATGGGGCGCCGGGAGTGGCTGGCCGATCCGGGCGTGGAGATCCCGGCCGACGCGGTCGCCGTGCACGGCATCAGCAACGAACGCGCGACGGCCGAGGGCCGCCCGGCCGACCGGGTCGCCGACGCCATCGCGGACGTCCTGGTGTCCTACTGGACGACGGGCGTCCCGGTCGTCGCCTACAACGCGGCCTTCGACCTGAGCCTGCTCTCCGCGGAACTCCGCCGGTACGGCCTGCCGTCCCTCTCCGACCGGCTGGGCGGCATGCGGCCCGCCCCGGTCATCGACCCCTACACCATCGACCGCTGGGTCGACCGTTACCGCCGCGGCAAGCGGAACCTGGAAGCGGTCTGCGCCGAGTACGGCATAGTCCTCGGCGCGGCCCACGACGCGTGCGCCGACGCCCTGGCCGCGGCCCGTCTCGCCGCCGCGATAGCCGACCGCCACCCGAAGATCGCCGCCCTCGGCCCGGCGGAACTGCACCACCGTCAGATCGAGTGGTACGCGGCCTGGGCGGCGGACTTCCAGGCGTTCCTGCGCCGCAAGGGGGACGCCGGGGCCGTGGTGGACGGGGTGTGGCCGCTGCGGGAGCCGGTGGACGAGCGGGTCTGAGCGGGACGGCCGCCGGCTCAGAACGGATACCAGCGCACCGTCTCGTCGCCGTCGCGCAGGGAGGTCACCCGGCGCCGGAACTCGGCCAGCGCCTTGGCGTCGGCCGGCGCGTGCTGGGCCACCCAGGCGCAGCTCGCCGTCTCCCGGGCGCCACGCAGCACCGCGCAGCCCTCCCACTCCCGCACGTCCCAGCCGTACGCCGAGGTGAAGGAGTCGTAGGCCTCTGCGGGCAGTCCGTACCGGTCGCGGGAGAGGGCCATGACCACCAGGTCGTGCTCGCGCAGATCGGCCGAGAAGGTCTCCAGGTCGACCAATACCGCGCCGTCCGGCCCGATGTGCACGTTGCGGGGCAGCGCGTCGCCGTGGACCGGTCCCGGGGCCAGGCGCGGGGTCAGTGCCGCCGCCCGGGCCGCGAAGCCGTCGCGGCGCGCGCGGAGATAGGCCGCGTCCTCGGGGTCGATCGCGTCGCCCGCGAGCCGCAGCCAGCGCTCCACTCCGCCCAGCAGATCGCGGGGCGGAAGGGCGAAGGGGGGCGGGGGGAGTGCGTGCACGATCCGCAGCAGCCCGGCCAGGTCCCGCGGTTCGGCGGGCCGCACGGGGTCCGGCAGCCGGTGCCACACGGTCACCGGATGGCCGTCCACCAGCAGCGGCTCGGGCTCGGCCGCCCGTACCGCCGGGACGCCCGCCTCGGCCAGCCAGGCGGCGACGGCCAGTTCGCGCCCGGCCCGCTCCAGCAGTTCGGCGTCGCGGCCCACCTTCACCACCAGGCCGCCGGCGACGAACACCGCGTTCTCACCGAGGGCCAGGAGCCGCGCGTCCCGGGCCGGGCCCGGCAGCACTCCCGCCAGGGCCAGTACGTCCCGTGCCCGTGCCTCGTCCATCGTCGTGCCTCCGTGCCGTCCACCGCGCCGTCCATGGGCCCATCGCGTGCGGCGGACGCGGGGCCGTTCCCCGGCCAGTCTCCCATCCGTCCGGTCGGGCCCACGGGCGCGGTCCCTTGACGAGGTGTAGGGCCTTCACGAACCCGAACACGTCAATCAGGGCGGGCGAAGGGGCTGATCCCCGTGACGTCACCGGCCCAGGCGCGGACCCCGCAGGCCGGTGCGCGGCGGCCGGCCGGGCGCCGCGCCACCGGTGACGGCGCCTGGTGCTGCCCGCGCCCCTGCCGATCCTCCTGTTCGGCGTCGGTCCGCTGCTCCACGGCATCCTGCTCGCCTTCACCGACGGCCGGTCCGGCCGCACGACCGCCCCCCGCTGGAGCGGTGCCCGCAATGCCCGGTCCGTCCGCGGCTGCCCGGAGTGGAAGGACACGGTGGCCGCCCCGGCCTACCAGGACCAACAGCGGCGCCATCAGCCTCGCCGAGCTGCGCGACCGGCTGGAGAAGGACGGCAACCTGGTGCCGGCCGGCTGTCAGCGGTGAACGGCCCAGGGGGCGGGGGAGGAACCGGCGCGGGGAAATTTGCTAGACGAGACGTATCGTCTCGCATAGTCTCCGGTACATGACTCCAGTGACCGCACCCGCCCACATCGCCATGTTCTCCATCGCCGCCCACGGCCATGTGAACCCCAGCCTGGAGGTCGTCCGGGAACTCGTCGCCCGCGGCCACCGGGTCACGTACGCCATCCCGCCGGTCCTCGCCGACAAGGTGGCCGCCACCGGCGCCGAACCCGTGCCCTACACCTCCACCCTGCCCGGCCCCGACGCCGACCCCGGCGCGTGGGGCACCACCCTGCTCGACAACGTGGAGCCGTTCCTGGACGACGCCGTCCAGGCGCTCCCGCAGCTCGCCGCGGCCTACGCCGGTGACACACCCGACCTCGTCCTGCACGACATCGCCTCCTATCCGGCCCGCGTCCTCGCCCACCGCTGGGGCGTTCCGGCGATCTCCCTCTCCCCGAACCTCGTCGCCTGGGAGGGCTACGAGGAGGAGGTCGCCGAGCCGATGTGGAGGGAACCGCGGCAGACCGAGCGCGGGCAGGCGTACTACGCCCGGTTCGGTGCGTGGCTGGCCGAGAACGGGATCACCCAGCACCCGGACCCCTTCGTCGGCCGCCCCGCCCGCTCCCTGGTGCTCATCCCGAAGGCGCTCCAGCCGCACGCCGACCGGGTCGACGAACGCGTCCACACCTTCGTCGGCGCCTGCCTGGGCGAGCGCGCCGACCAGGGCGACTGGCAGCGGCCCGCCGGCGCGGAGAAGGTCGTGCTCGTCTCCCTCGGCTCGGCGTTCACCAAGCAGCCCGCGTTCTACCGCGCGTGCGTGCGCGCCTTCGCGGACCTGCCCGGCTGGCACCTCGTCCTCCAGACCGGCCCGCACGTCACCCGCGCCGAGCTGGGCGACGTACCGGCCGGTGTGGAGGTCCATGGCTGGGTGCCCCAGCCGGCGATCCTGCGGCAGGCCGACCTGTTCGTCACCCACGCGGGCGCCGGCGGCAGCCAGGAGGGCCTGGCCACCGCCACGCCGATGATCGCCGTACCGCAGGCCGTCGACCAGTTCGGCAACGCCGACATGCTCCAGGGCCTCGGCGTCGCCCGGCACCTGCCGGCCGAGCAGGCCACCGCCGAGCGGCTCCGCGAGGCCGCGCTCGCCCTCGTGGACGATCCCGAGGTCGCGCGCCGCCTGGCGGAGATCCGGGCACAGACGGTCCGGGAGGGCGGCACCCGGCGGGCCGCGGACCTCATCGAGGCCGAACTGCCCGGCCGCCGCCCTTAGCGGGGACCCGTCAGAGGCAGGTCGCAGTGGGGAAGCCGCGCGGCCACGGGCGGAATCAGACGGTCAGCCGCTCGCCCCGGTCGGGCACCGGCGTCGCGACCGCCTCCGGCACCTCGTCGTGGGTCAGGTCCGGCAGCCGGTGCAGCCACTTCGGCAGGTACCAGTTGCGCTCGCCGAGCAGCGCCATCACCGCCGGCAGCAGCACCCCTCGGATGACCGTCGCGTCGATGAGCACGGCCGCGGCCAGGCCCACGCCCATCTGCTTCATCGACTGCATGGACAGCGTGCCGAAGATCGCGAAGACGGCGACCATGATGACGGCGGCACTGGTGACCACCCCGGCCGTGGTGACCACCCCGTGCCGGATCGCGTCCTTCGTCGCGAGGCCCCTCATACGGGCCTCGCGGATCCGGGACACCACGAACACGTGGTAGTCCATGGACAGTCCGAACAGGATGACGAAGAGGAACAGCGGCAGCCAGGTCACGATCGCGCCGACGCCCTCCGCGCCCACCAGGGAAGCACCCCAGCCGTGCTGGAAGACGGCGACGAGGATGCCGTAGGCGGCGGCCACCGACAGCAGGTTGAGCACGATCGACGTGATCGCGACGGTCAGCGAGCGGAACGACAGCAGCATCAGCAGGAAGGCGAAGACGACCACGAACGCGAAGACCGGGACGACCGAGCCCATTAGCTGGTCGTTGAAGTCGTGGTTGCCCGCGACCTGCCCGGTCACCGGCGCCTGCACGCCCTCGACCCTGCCGAGCGTGGCGGGCCGCACCTCGTCGCGCAGCGTCACCAAACTCGTCGTCGCCCGGTCCAGGTCGGAGCCGCCGACCAGCGGCACGGAGACCAGGGCGACGTTCCGCGCGCCGTACACCTTGACGTCGACCGGGCCGTGCGAGGCGCCCGAGGTGACCGCCCGCTTCCTGAAGTCGGCCAGGGCCCGCCGCACCCCGGGGCTGTCGATGTCCTTGGCCCTGACAACGACCTGGGCCGGCGCGGTGCCGCCCGGGAAGGCGTCGTTGACACGGTTGTACGTCTGCACGATGGGCAGCGAGTCGCCGAACTCCTGGTCCAGGGTGAGCTGCTGGGTCTTCATGCCGAGCGCCGGCGCGGCGACCGCGAGGAGCGCGCCGGCCGCGACGAGGACCGAGACCAGCGGCCTGGCCAGCACGCCGCGCAGTACGGCCGTCCAGAACCGGCTGCCGCCGTCCGTGGTGCCCCGCCGCGGGCGCCGGCGATCCGGGAACGGCAGCCGCCCCTTCTCGACCCGCCCGCCGAGCAGCGACAGCAGCGCCGGCAGCACGGTCACCGACCCGACCATGGCGACGGCCACGACCATCAGCGAGGCCAGGCCCATCGCCTCGAACTCGGCGAGCCCGGTGAACAGCATGCCCGCCATCGCCACGCACACGGTGACACCGGAGACGATGACTGCCCGGCCGCTGGTGGCCGCGGCGATCCTGAGGGCGGTGCCCGGGTCCCGCCCGGCGGCCCGTTCCTCGCGCTCGCGGCGCAGGTAGAACAGGCAGTAGTCGACGCCGACGGCCATGCCGACCAGCAGCATCACGGAGTTGGCGGTGTCGCTCATCGGCTGCAGGTGACTGACCAGGCCCATCAGGCCCATCGTCGCCATGATCGCGGTGACCGCCAGGGCCACCGGCAGCAGCGCGGCCACCAGGGCGCCGAACGCGATCAGCAGGATGCCGAGTGCCACCGGCACCGCCGAGTACTCGGCCTGCTGGAAGTCGTTCCCGAAGGCGTCCTTGTACTGCTTCTGCATGCTGGCGCCGCCGATCTCCTCGATCCGCAGCGAGCCGTGGTGCGCGCGCACCCCGGCGACGGCGTTCAGGACCGGCTCGATCCGGTCGGCGGCGGTCTCGGCGTCACCGCGCAGGTCGAACCGCACCAGGGCGCTGTGGCCGTCACGGGAGATGGTGTGCGTGTCGTACGGCGAGGTCACGTCCGTGACCCTGCCGGTGCCGTCGAGGGCCTTGACGACATCGGTGACGGCCGTGCGGAACTCGCCGCCGGTGGCCCCGACGGAGCCGTCCTCCGACTGGATCAGCACGGTCTCGGAGGCCGGCTCCTTGATCCCGGCGTCGTCGATGATCTCCGCGGCGGTGTGCGTCTCGCCCTTGAGCTGATCGTTCTCGTCGACGTCGGTCCGGCCCGCCGCCGAGCCCAGCCCCATCGCCAGGACGACGAACAGCACCCATATGCCGACGGCGGCCCAGCGGTGCCGGGCGCTCCAGCCGCCGGCGCGGGCGGCCAGCCCCCGTACCCGTACCTCTGTGTTCCCCATGACGGGTCTGCCCCCTCGTGTGCGGTGACGGCCCCCTGCCGCCACCTCTGCACTTGCTCCGGTTCGACGGTAGGCGCCGGATCAGGCCGTCTCGTCGTACTGCCCGGTGAGGTGGGCGGGACCCGGCTCACCGCTGGGGAGGACGGTGGTCCCTTACATATACCGGCGCTTCTCGGGGGTACGGCTCGGGGGTGAGGTACGGGGTGCGGCTCGGGGCGGGGCCGGCGCGAACTGCTGCCGCTGGTCTGCCTCCAGAACGGCGTCGAGAGCGGACGGCTGGCGCTGCGCCGCTTCCGGCACGTCCACGGCGTCTGCGTCTGGCTGCCGTCGGCCTTCGTGGAACCCGGCGTCGTCTCCGCCGCGGGCACCCCGCTGACCGGCATCCTCCACCTCGGCCGCATCCCGCACGGCGTCCAGGGCGAGTTGGCCGATTTCCGCCCCTGACGCGCGCCGACTCCGGCACCTCTGTGACGCGGACGCCGAGCCCGGCGCAGAACAAAGAGCCACCGCGGTCCGACGTCACAGGGGAACGCCGGACCGCGGCGGCCGATAGCACACATCCGCCCCCGGACGGGCCGCCTCACCGAACCTCGCTACAGCGCCCGCGCGGCGTCCCTAGGGTGAAACGCATGGAAGGCCTGAGGGGGCGGATGACGGTGACGGACGCACCATTGAGCGACACACCGGGGCGGAGTCCCGCCCGCGAGCCGACGCCCCCGGCGCCGTCCTGCGCCCGGGACGCGCGCGCGGCCGTTCGCCGTGCCGTCTCCGGCCACCGGTGTGCCGGCTTCCGGACGCCGGTCAACCCGCACCCGTCACCCGGACGGGTGGCTGTTTTCGGCCCTCTCGGCGTCCCCACGGCCGTGCGGAACGTTCCCGGCGACCTGCCGTGGGCGAAAGGCCACCGGCGCCCGCCCCATCGGCAAGACCCCACCCGTCATCGGCGCGCGGACCCGCGACATCGGCAACGTCGGCCGTCCCGGCACCTTCGGCGTCCACGGGACGGTCCTGCCGTGCGGGCAGCGTGCCGAAGCCGCGATCCCCAGCCATTCGACGGCTCCTGCGGCCCGGACCCGAGCCGCCGCCCCAGAAGCGAGGACAGGACATGAGCACCTACCACTTCGGACCCGACCACGGCCCGGCCGGCCCCGGTGACCGCGGCCGGAACCGCACCCCCTACGCCACCCCGGACCTGCCCGCCCTCATGAACGTCGCCGACCGGTTCACCGAGGCGCTGCGCGCCGAGTACCCCCGGCTGGTGACCAACGGCGAGGTCGTCCAGCGGGAGCTGGCACAGTCCGCTCAGGACGGTCTGCCGCCCAACCGGGGCCGGATCCGCACCGCCCTGGAGAACGTCGCCATCGGCGCGGCGGCCGGCACCGCCAGCCTCACCTTCACCCAGCAGCTCACCGACGCCCTCGGTCTGTGAGCAGCCGGGGCCCCGCCGCCACGGGCCCCGGCACCGGGACAAGGCCGAGGGAGAACCTCCCGCGTGCTTCCCTGGCTGTTCCACCGGCACCGGCCGCACCACCCGCGCGGGGCGGCAGGACGACCGCCGGCCCGGCGGCAGCAGACGGTCAGGTGCTGCCGGGTGCCTCGTCGGCCGGGGCCGGTCGTCACGCGCCGAGTGCCGCCACGGCCGGGCGGCGGGCCGCGTCGTACCGTTCCAGCAGTACCCGCGCCACCTCCGGCGCCGCACCGAGCACATCGGCCAGTACGTCCGCGCCGGCCGCGCCGCGTGCGATGCGGTCCGGCAGGAAACCGGGGGCCAGGACGTACGGCGCGACGGCGACCCGTGCGCAGCCGAGGGCACGCAGTTCCCGTACGGCGTCCTCGGTGCGCGGAAGGGCCGCGGAGGCGAACGCGGGCCGCACGGCGCACCAGCCGGTGCGCCGCCACTCCCGCGCGATGCCGGCGATCACCGCGATCGCCTCGGGGGTCGGAGGACCCCGCCGAGGCCAGTACGACCCCGGTCGAGGACTTGTCGGCGGGCGTCAACCCCGCCTCGTACAACCGCCGTTCCAACGCGGCCAGCAGCAGCGGGGACGGGCCGAGGACCTCAGCCTGCCGGATCCGCAGCCGCGCAGGTGCGTCCCGCAGCACGGCGGGGATGTCGGCCTTGGCGTGGAAGGCCCGGGTGAGCAGCAGCGGCAGCGCCACCACGTCCCGCACACCCTCCGCCGCCAGCGACTCCAGCACCCCGGGCGCGGACGGCACGTTGAAGTCGAGGAAGCCGGTCTCCACGCGCAGGCCCGGCCGCAGCGACCGTACCCGCTCCACGAGGTCGTGCACGGTCGCGGCATGCCGCGGATCGCGGCTGCCGTGGGCGATGACGAGGAGGACCGGCTCACTGCGCACGGGACGTCAGCTCTTCACCAGCAGGCCGCGGTTGCGCAGCACCCGCCGCTCCAGCGGACTGAAGATCAACAGGTCGATGGCGATGCCGACGAACAGGATGAGCAGGATGGCCTCGAACACCATGGCCATGTCGGCGGCGGTGCGGGCGTTCTCCAGCAACTGGCCGAGGCCCACGCCCAGGTCGGGGTAGTTAGCGATGATCTCCGCGGCCATCAGCGACCGCCATGAGAAGGCCCAGCCCTGCTTCAGACCGGCCACATAGCCGGGCAGCGCGGCCGGCAGGGTGATGTGCCGGATGCCCCGGACGCCGGTCGCCCCCAGCGTGCGGCCGGCGCGCAGGAACAGCGGCGACACCTGGTCGACGCCGGCCACCAAGCCGTTGGCGATCGACGGGACCGCGCCGAGCAGGATCACCGCGTACATCATCGCGTTGTCCAGGCCCAGCCAGATCACCGCCGGCGGCACCCACGCCACCGACGGCAGCGACTGCAGGCCGGACAGAATCGGGCCGATGGCCGCGCGCACGAACTTCACCCGCGCCACCAGCAGACCCAGCGGGGTGCCGATGAGCACCGCGAAGGCGAAGCCCAGCAGACCGCGCGAGACGCTGGTCCAGATGTATCGGAGCAGATCGCCCCGGAGCCAGGCGTCCTTGAACGCGTCACCCACGGCCGCCGGCGAGGGAAGCTTCGTCGGGTTGTCGACCACCGGGTACAGCAGGGCCCAGGCCGTGAGGATCACGGCGACGGCGACGAGCGGAGGCAGGACCTTGCCGGTGAGCGTCTGCCGCAGCGGCGTACGGCCGACGACACTGCTCTCCAGCGCGTCCAGGCCCGCCTCGACGCTGCCGGCGTCCGACCGGACGGTCTTGGTCGTGTCAGTGCTGGCCATGGCGGCGGATCTCCCCACGCAGGACTTCGGTGATTTCGAGGGACAGTTCCGCCACGGGCGCGTCCTCGATGCGACGCGGCTGCGGGATGTCGACCGTCCACTCCCGCGCGATCCGGCCCGGACGGGAGGACAGCAGGACCACTCGCTGGGCCAGACGAACCGCCTCGCGCACGTTGTGCGTGACGAACAGCACGGACAGGCCGGTCTGCTGCCAGATCCGGGTCAACTCGTCGTGCAGCACGTCCCGGGTGATGGCGTCCAGCGCCGCGAACGGCTCGTCCATCAGCAGCAGACCGCTCTCCTGGGCCAGTGCGCGGGCCATGGCCACACGCTGGCGCATACCTCCCGACAGCTCGTGGACACGCTTGCCGTACGCGCCCTTCAGCCGGACCAGTTCGAGCAGCTCCTCCGCCTTGTCCCTGCGCTGTGGCTTGGGAACCCCTCGGGAGTTTGAGCGCGAGTTCGATGTTCTTGCCCGCGGTCAGCCACGGGAAGAGGGCGTGCTCCTGGAACATCAGGGCCGGGCGGCCGTCCGTGGCGATGGCACCCGCGGTCGGCCGGTCCAGGCCCGCCACCAGGTTCAGCAGCGTGGACTTGCCGCAGCCCGAGGCCCCCAGGAGGGTGACGAACTCGCCCGGCGCGACATCGATGCTGATGTCGTCCAGCACGAGCTGCTGCCCGCCCGGTTCCGCGAAGGACTTCGAGACGTGCTCAAGGCGTGCCGCGAAGTCAACGGTCTCGTCGGCCTTGGCGAGGGTCGTGGCCATGGTCGTCACCTCCTGGGAACTCATCGGGGACTTCGATCAGTTGGTGCCGAGACCGGCCGCGTCGACCGGGCTCCGGCCGGCGGCCTTGAGGACCTTGTTGAGGATCGTCAGGTCGTAGATCCCCTTGAGGTCGGGCTTCTCCAGCAGGCCGGCCCTGACCGCGTGCGCCGCCTCGGTGCCGAGGGTGGCGGCCAGCGGGTCATCGGTGAACTGGATGGACTTCCAGGCGGGGTCGAGGACCTTCGCCGGCAGTGCCTTGCCGGAGTCCGTCTCCAGCCGCTTGTTCGCCGCCGCCTTCGCCGCGTCGGGGTTGGCGTTGATCCACTTGTTGGTCTCGACCGCGGCCTTCAGTACGGCTTCGACCGCCTTCGGGTGGTCCTTGAGGAAGCCCTGCCGCACGATGATGTTCGTGATCACGAACCTCTTGTCGGGCCACAGCGCCGACTCGTCCAGCAGCACCTTGGCGCCCTCGGCGACCAGCTTGGACGCGGTCGGTTCCGGCACCCAGGCACCGTCGATCGAACCGGACGCGTAGGCGTCCGGAGTGATCTTGTTGTCGGTACGGACGACGGTGACGTCACCCGTGCCGCTCTGCGCGTCGACCTTCCAGCCCTGGTCCGCCGCCCAGTTGAGGAACGCCACGTCCTGCGTGTTGCCGAGCTGCGGGGTGGCGATCTTCTTGCCCTTGACGTCCTTCAGGGACTTGATCTTCTTCGGGTTCACGACCAACTTCACACCGCCGGACGCCGAACCGCCGACGATCTTCAGGCTCTGTCCGCCGGACTTGGTGTAGCCGTTGATGGCCGGGGAGGGGCCGATCCAGCCGATGTCGATGGAGCCGGAGTTGAGCGCCTCGATCTCGGAGGGGCCGGCGTTGAAGATCGCGGGCTTGACCTCGGTGGCGCCCAGTTCCTTCTGGAAGAAGCCCTTCTGCACGCCGACCAGCGCGGTCGCGTGCGTCAGGTTGCCGAAGTAGCCGATCCTGACGGTGTCGAGACCGTCGGTCTTCTTGGCCCCGGCGGCGATCTTGGCGGTGTTGTCGTCCTTGGCCTCGGAACCGTAACCGCAGGCGGCGAGGGTGAGGAGGGGAAGCGCGGCTATCACCGCGAGGCTGCGGCGGAAGACGTTCGTTGCAGGCACGGGAGGTGTTCCTCTCGGAGGCCCGGCGGTCACGGTCTCTCAGGTCGTGGCCGGGAAATCGGCAGGTCTTCGTCTACGGCGGTGGGGGGTGCGGGCGCGCAGGCGGTGCGCGTACGTCATCACACACATCGGGCGACCCCGCCCTGCCCGCTGCCGAGGGCGCCGCTGCCGACGCGGCCGCCCTCCTTCGCGAACGTCGAGTAGAAATCGGTCGTCGTCATGGTCAGAATTCCCACCCGTCGTCGGTCTCGTCCTTGACCGGTTCGGGGGACGCGAACGACTCGCCGACCATGCCCGCGGTGAGCGTGGTGCCGTCGGCGGGGTCGATCAGGATGAAGGAGCCCGTGCGGCGCGAGTCGGCGTAGGAGTCCACCGGCAGCGGCTCTGCGGTACGGATCTTCACCCGGCCGATGTCGTTGGCGACGAGCTGCCCCGGGTGCGGGTGCAGGGACAGGTCGTCGAGGGTGAGCCGGGACGGGATGTCCTTCACGACCGCCTTGACCGTGCGGGTGCCGTGCTTGAGCAGCACCCGGTGGCCGACGGTCAGCGGGGCGTCGGCGACGTGGCAGACGGTCGCCTCCACGTCCTGCGTGGTGGCCGGGGCGTCCTCGGTCGGGACGATCAGGTCGCCGCGCGAGACGTCGATGTCGTCCTCCAGCAGGACCGTCACCGACTGCGTCGTCCAGGCCGCGTCGACCGGCTCGCCCAGCAGGTCGATCCCGGCGATCCGTGTGGTCCGGCCGGACGGCAGGACCGTGACGTCCTCGCCGACCCGGAAGGTGCCGGCCGCGATCTGGCCCGCGTACCCCCGGTAGTCCCGGTGCTCGGCGGACTGCGGCCGGATCACGTACTGCACGGGCAGCCGCGCGTGGCAGTGCGCCAGGTCGTGGCTGACCGGCACGGTCTCCAGGTGCTCCAGCACGGTGGGACCGCCGTACCAGTCCATGTTCGCCGACGGCTCCACCACGTTGTCCCCGGCGAGCGCCGAGATCGGGACGGCGGTGACCTCGGGGACGCCCAGCTCGGTCGCGTACGCCGTGAACTCCTCGGCGATCGCGGCGAACACCGGCTCCGCGTACCCGACGAGGTCCATCTTGTTCACGGCCAGGACGACGTGCGGGACCCGGAGCAGGGCGGCGATGGCCGCGTGCCGGCGGGTCTGTTCGACCACGCCGTTGCGGGCGTCGACCAGGACCACCGTCAGCTCGGCGGTGGAGGCACCCGTGACCATGTTGCGGGTGTACTGCACATGGCCCGGCGTGTCGGCCAGGATGAACCGGCGGCGCGGGGTCGCGAAGTAACGGTAGGCGACGTCGATGGTGATGCCCTGCTCCCGCTCGGCGCGCAGGCCGTCGGTGAGCAGCGCGAGGTCCGGGCCCTCCTGGCCCCGGCTCGCGGAGACGCGTTCCACGGCTTCAAGCTGGTCGGTGAGGACCGACTTGGAGTCGTGCAGCAGCCGTCCGACGAGCGTGGACTTGCCGTCGTCCACGGAACCGGCCGTGGCGAACCGCAGCAGGGTGGTCTCCGGGAGGACCTCGGTCGTGGTCGTGCTCATCGTTAGAAGTACCCCTCGCGCTTGCGGTCTTCCATCGCGGCCTCGGACAGCTTGTCGTCGGCGCGGGTCGCGCCCCGCTCGGTGAGCCGGGAGGCGGCGATCTCGGCGATCACGTCATCCAGCGTGGTGGCGTCGGAGTCGACGGCGCCGGTGCACGACATGTCACCGACGGTGCGGTAGCGCACCTGCCGCAGCTCGACGGTCTCGGCGTCCTTCGGGCCGCCCCACTCGCCCGCCGTCAGCCACATGCCGCCGCGCCGGAAAACCTCGCGCCGGTGCGCGAAGTAGATCTGCGGCAGCTCGATGCCCTCCCGGGCGATGTACTGCCAGACGTCCAGCTCGGTCCAGTTCGACAGCGGGAACACCCGGACGTGTTCGCCGGGGGCGTGCCGGCCGTTGTACAGGTTCCACAGCTCGGGGCGCTGGCGGCGGGGGTCCCACTGGGAGAACTCGTCGCGCAGGGAGAAGACGCGCTCCTTGGCGCGGGCCTTCTCCTCGTCCCGGCGTCCGCCGCCGAACACGGCGTCGAACCGCTCGCTCTGGATCCTCTCGGTGAGGGGAAGGGTCTGGAGCGGATTGCGGGTGCCGTCGGGCCGTTCCTTGAGCACACCACGGTCGATGTAGTCCTGGACGGAGGCCACATGGAGGCGCAGCCCATGTGCGGCGACCACACGGTCCCGGTATTCGAGGACTTCCGCGAAGTTGTGTCCGGTATCCACATGGAGCAGGGAGAACGGGACCGGGGCCGGGGCGAACGCCTTCAGCGCCAGGTGCAGCATGACGATGGAGTCCTTGCCGCCGGAGAACAGGATCACCGGGTTCTCGAACTCGCCCGCCACCTCACGGAAGATGTGCACGGCCTCGGACTCGAGGGCGTCCAGATGCGACAGGGCGTACGGGCTGTGCGTGCCCTCCTCCACCGTGACGACCGCGGTCATGCCCATCCCCTCTCGCTCAGCAGCGCGTACACCGACGCCGCGGACTCCTGCACCGTCTGGTGCTGCGACTCGATCCGCAGGTCGGGTCCGACCGGCTCCTCGTACGGGTCGTCCACACCGGTCAGCCCGGTCAGCTCGCCCGCGGCCTGCTTGGCGTACAGCCCCTTCACATCGCGCTCGCTGCACACCTCGACCGGGGTCGCCACATGGATCTCCAGGTACGGCGTCCCGTTCTCCTCGTGCCGCTTGCGCACCGCGTCCCGGCTGTCCGCGTACGGCGCGATCACCGGCACCAGCGCCGTGACGCCGTTGCGGGCGAGCAGTTCGGCGACGAAGCCGATGCGCTGCACATTGGTGTGCCGGTCCTCCCGGGAGAAGCCGAGGCCCGCCGAGATGAACTCGCGGATCTCGTCGCCGTCGAGCACCTCGACGCGCCGGCCGTCGGCGCGCAGCCGGCCGGCCAGCTCGTACGCGATGGTGGTCTTGCCGGCGCTCGGCAGGCCCGTGAGCCAGACGGTGGCTCCGGTCGTCACGTGGGTCTCCTGAATCTGGTCGTTCGTCATCCGTGCAGTCCGCACTCGGTCTTGCCGCGGCCCGCCCAGCGGCCGGCGCGCGCGTCCTCGCCCTCCAGGACCCTGCGGGTGCACGGGGCGCAGCCGATGGACGCGTAGCCGTCCATCAGCAACGGATTGGCGAGCACGCCGTGTTCGGCGATGTACGCGTCCACGTCGTCCTGGGTCCAGCGGGCGATCGGCGAGACCTTGACCTTGCGCCGCTTCTCGTCCCAGCCGACGACCGGGGTGTTCGCCCGGGTCGGGGACTCGTCGCGGCGCAGGCCGGTCGCCCACGCCCGGTAGTTCCTGAGACCCGCTTCGAGGGGCCGCACCTTGCGCAGGGCGCAGCACAGGTCGGGGTCGCGGTCGTGCAGTCTCGCGCCGTACTCCGCGTCCTGCTCGGCGACCGTCTGCTTCGGCGTGAGGGTGATGACGTTGACGTCCATCACGGCCTCCACGGCGTCCCGGGTGCCGATGGTCTCCGGGAAGTGGTAGCCGGTGTCGAGGAAGACGACGTCCACGCCCTTCAGCACGCGCGAGGCGAGATGGGCGACCACGGCGTCCTCCATGGAGGAGGTGACGCAGAATCCTCTGCCGAAGGTGTCCACCGCCCACCGGAGGATCTCCAGTGCGCTGGCGTCCTCCAGATCCCGGCCCGCCCGCTCGGCCAGCGCCTTCGAGTCCTCGTCCGTACGGCCTTCCTGAGCCGTCGTCATATGCGCTCGTCCCCTTCGTGGTCGGCTCGCTGGAGCCCCCGGGTCAGCAGCCCGAGGAACTTCAGCCGGAATGCGCGGTTGCACGCGCCGCATTCCCAGGCGCCGTGGCCCTCGTCGCTGGGACGCAGGTCCTCGTCGCCGCAGTAGGGGCAGTAGAAGGGTGCGGCTCGCTCGCTCACGACAGGGCCTCCTCGGACGCCCGCGCCGCCCAGGTCGCGAACCGCTCGCCGTCCTCGCGCTCGGCCCGGAACCGCTTCAGCACCCGCTCGACGTAGTCGGGCAGTTCCTCCGCGGTGACCTTCAGGCCGCGCACCTTGCGGCCGAAGCCCGCCTCCAGGCCGAGCGCGCCGCCCAGGTGCACCTGGTAGCCCTCGACCTGCCGGCCCTGGCCGTCGAGGACCAGTTGGCCCTTGAGACCGATGTCCGCGACCTGGATACGGGCGCAGGCGTTCGGGCAGCCGTTGAGGTTGATGGTGATCGGCTCGTCGAAGTCCGGCAGCCGGCGCTCCAGTTCGTCGATGAGCTGGGAGCCGCGCTGCTTGGTCTCGACGATGGCGAGCTTGCAGAACTCGATGCCGGTGCAGGCCATGGTGCCGCGCCGGAAGGAGGACGGCCGTGCGGTGAGGTCCAGCGCCTCCAGTGCCTCGACCAGCGACTCGACCCGGTCCTGCTCGACATCGAGCACGATCATCTTCTGTTCGACGGTGGTGCGCACCCGGCCCGAGCCGTGCGCCTCCGCGAGATCGGCGATCTTCGTCAGCGTGGCGCCGTCCACGCGGCCGACGCGCGGGGCGAACCCGACGTAGAACCGGCCGTCCTGCTGCCGGTGCACGCCGATGTGGTCGCGCCACTGTTGCACGGGCTGCTCGGGAGCGGGCCCGTCGACCAGCTCACGGTGCAGGTACTCGTCCTCCAGCACCTGCCGGAACTTCTCCGGGCCCCAGTCGGCGACCAGGAACTTCAGCCGGGCACGCGTGCGCAGCCGGCGGTAGCCGTAGTCACGGAAGATCGAGATGACGCCCTCGTAGACGTCCGGCACCTCGTCGATCGGCACCCAGGTGCCCAGGCGCACGCCCAGCTTGGGGTTGGTCGACAGGCCGCCGCCCACCCACACGTCGAAGCCCGGTCCGTGCTCGGGGTGCCGTACGCCGACGAACGCGACGTCGTTGATCTCGTGCACGACGTCCAGCAGCGGCGAGCCCGAGATGGCCGTCTTGAACTTCCGCGGCAGGTTCGAGTACGCCTTGTTGTTCAGGACGCGGCGCTTCATCTCCTCCAGCGCCGGCGTGGCGTCGATGATCTCGTCCTCGGCGATGCCCGCCACCGGGGAGCCGATCATCACGCGCGGGGTGTCGCCGCAGGCGGTGACGGTGGACAGGCCGACGCCCTCCAGCCGTTCCCAGATCGCGGGCACGTCCTCGATCCGGATCCAGTGGTACTGCACGTTCTGCCGGTCGGTGATGTCGGCGGTGCCGCGCGCGAACTCCTGCGACACCTCGCCGATCACCCGCAGTTGCCGCGTGGTGAGCGCACCCCCGTCGATGCGGACGCGCAGCATGAAGTACTCGTCGTCCAGCTCCTCGGGCTCCAGGATCGCGGTCTTGCCGCCGTCGATCCCGGGCTTGCGCTGGGTGTACAGCCCCCCACCAACGCATCCGGCCGCGCAGGTCGTTGGGGTCGATCGAGTCGAAACCGCGCTTGGAGTAGATCGTCTCAATGCGTGTCCGCACATTGAGACCGTCGTCGTCCTTCTTGAACTGCTCGTTGCCGTTGAGCGGGGTGAGGTGGCCCACCGCCCACTGACCCTCACCGCGGTGACGGCTCACCTTGCGGCGGGGCGCGGAGGCGGCGGGGTTCTGTGGGGTGGCGGCCATGGTTCTACGTCCTTCGGGACAGGCGGAAATCGGCTCTGACCTGCGCGTACGTGCGCATGTGGGCAGGCTCGCGCGTCCTTGCGCGGCAGGAATCGGTGCGAGGGGGGTCGGCGGTGCTGGAGCGGTCAGCTCGCCGGACAGATGGCGCTGGACATGCGGCCGAGGTCGACGTGCCGCCGACTCACCAAGGCAATTCCAGTTCCGGACATGACGGAAGCGTGTCACGGCGATCTGGACACAGTCCAGCTTCGTCCATCATGCGGACTTCCTTGTCTCGAAGTACGGGACAAGAGTGTCGTCGCTCACATGCGTCGCGGGGAGTCTTGTCTTGGCAGGTCAGGCGGGGTATGCACCGGGCCACGGGCCCGGTGTCGTCCCTTCCGCTTCCAGCTTCACCTCGGTGTCGAACAGCTTGAAGCCCCGCCGCCGGTAGTTGTCCATCGCGAACTCGCCGTCCTTGCTGCAGGTGTGCAGCCACACCCGCTTCGTCGGCGCCCGCTCCGGCCACCGCTCGGCCAGGTCCCAGGCGCGGGCCGTGCCGTACGACAGCAGGTGGCCGCCGATGCGCCGGCCGCGGAAGGCGGGGACCAGCCCGAAGTAGGCGATCTCGACCACGCCCCCGTCCTGCGGGTCCAACTCCACGTAGCCGGCCGGGGTCCCCCGGTCATAGGCCACCCAGGTCTCCACGCCGGGCCGGTCCAGGTACTCCTGCCACCGCGCGTACGTCCAGGCCAGCCGGTCGGTCCAGTGGATGTCGCCGCCGACGGACGCGTACAGGAACCGGCTGAACTCGGGGGAGGGCACCTCGGCGCGGACGATCCGGACCGCGCCGTCGGGTGCGGCGCCGGGCAGGAGGTCGGCCGGGGAGGTCTGCTCCAGGGACCACGTGGTGACAGGGACGCTGCTCATGCGGGCCAGGGAATCATCCCGCCGCCCGGTCTGTCGATCGGCCCGGGGTCAGCCCAGGGAACGGTCGAGACCGGCCAGGGGCAGGGCGAACAGCATCCGGTCCGACAGCGACCACACCTCGCCGGTCTCCTGCCAGTAGGAGAGGGAGCCCGCGTCCCGCGCCCAGCAGCGGTGCGAGGCGTCCGAGCCGCACCGGGCCGCCTGGGCGCCCTCGGTGTCCTGCCGCCACAGCCCGCCGTGTCCGTCCTGCGAGCCGGGCAGGCGTCCCACATACCAGGACGGGCGGTCGGCCCCGGCCTTCCGGTACGACAGCACGCCCCGGACGCCGGTCGTCCGGGTCCGGTAGGCCTCCACCGCGTCCGCGCGCCCCGCGGCATCCGTGGCGAGCAGCCCGGCACGCGCCGGGTCGGTGCTGAACGCGTACCGCCACAGGCGGGTGTGGCGGTCGCCGCCGGGCGCGGTCCACTCCGCGGCGACCAGGCTGTCGGGCGCCGTACCGCGGTCGAGGGCGAGCGCGCCCGGACACGGTGGCCCGGAGGCGGCGCAGCGGCCGGAGGTGAAACGGTAGGAACCGACCGCGGGCAGTACGTAGCGGTACCCGTCGGCGGACCAGCCGCCCGGCACCCGGCCGATCGCGGACCCGTCGACCGTGGTGCGCTGGATGCGGTCGAGGTCGTAGACGTAGAGCGCGTCGGCGCTGCCCGCCCGGGTGGTGACCAGCAGCTTGTTCTCGTACCAGACCATGCCGGAGATCCCGGAGGTCAGTGGCCGGTAGTCCCGGCCGCCGTGCGTCGGCACGACCAGCAGCACCCAGCGGTAGGCGAGATGGGCGGGGTCGTCCGTGTCGACGAAGGCGACCCGGGCCAGGCCCCGTTCCGCTGGGCGGCCGGCACCGGTGCGGTGGGTCCAGCCGGCCAGGACGACCCGGCGGGTGCCCCAGAGGCCGTCGCCTGCGGCGTCCCCGGAGGTGGTCACCGAGGCCGGCCGCCAGGCGCCGGCGGTGTCGGCCGGGTCCCAGCAGTAGGCGCGGCCGGCGGCCGGGGCGACGGGCAGGGAGGCGCGGTCGTCGGAGGAGCAGTCGCCGGCCTCACGCATGCCACGGTCGGCGCCGCGCAGCACGGCGTCCACACCGACCGGACGGCCCATTCCGGCGGCGAGCCGGTCCAGGGCGGGGGCGGGCACCAGGTGTTCCTGGAGCCGGAGCGGGCCGGTGTCCGCCCGGGAGGTCAACGGCTTGAGCGCGCCGGGGTTCTCGGCGACCTGGGCCTGCGACGCGCTGATCAGGGTCGCGGCGGCGGTCAGCGCCAGCGCGGTCCCGGCCAGCACGCCACGCAGTGCCGCGCCCCGCCTGCGTCGGCGGTGTCTGCCGCGTTGCTTCATCTCTCCTCCAGAAGGCGGGCCAACTGCGCCTGATGGTCCGTACGTTGACGCGAGGAGCAGATGGGGAGGCCCGTACCGGATGCTACGGCAGGAACCGGCCCCGTAGGGCAAAAACCGCGCACATGGACGGAAGACACGCTCACGGGGCCACCACCCGGGGCGCCGGGGTGTGACCCGGGGGCGGTCCGGTCCGGCTGTTCTCCGCGTCGTTCCGTCTCCGGGCCACCGCCGGTGCGGCGGATTGGGGGAGCAGGTCACGGGAGTCGCCGGGGAGCAGCACCTCGACGTCCGCGTCCGCGCGGAAACGATACGGCCGGTGCTGGAGGAACTCCCCGAGATACCGCCGGATCCTGGACATCTCGGCCCGCACGGTCACCGTCCTGGAGGCGTCCCCGAACAGGTCCTCGGCGAGCTTCGCCGCCCCGCGCCCGCCGCGGTGCTCGGCGAGCAGGAACAGCAACTCGGCGTGCCGGGGGCTCAGTTCCCGGGTCCAGGAGGCCGACGGTGCCACGACCGTCACCGTGCGGCGGTCCGGCCGGGCGAGATCCAGCACGATCCGGGGCGCCGCGGTGGCGAGCGGCTCGTCCGCCACCCGCAACAGCCAGCCCCCGGCCAGCGGTTCCACCGTGCACACACCGAGCGCGGGCAGTCGGCGGCGGCCCGGCGCGAGCCCCTTCGGCAGCGCCACCCGCCGCACGTACGGCATCCCGGTCACCGCCGCCGACCAGCCGTCCCGGTCCACGGCCGTCGCCCGCCCGGCCAGCCGCGCCAGCACCGGCGCCGCCACCGTGCGCAGCCGCTCCAGTGACTCCAGATGCAGCTCCCGCAGCCGGGCCTCGGCCAGCTTGGCCACCGAGTCCACCCAGGCGAGGGTCGCCGGATGCATGGTCTCCAGCGGCCCGCTCAGATCCACCACACCGAGCAGCCGGCCGTCCCGGGGGTCGGTGATCGGGGCGCCGGAACAGGTCCAGGAGGTCTGCGAACGCGCGAAGTGCTCGGCGGCGAACACCTGCACGGGCCGCCGCAGCACCGCCGGGGTGCCCACCCCGTTGGTGCCGACGACGTCCTCCCGCCAGTCCGCGCCGAGTTCGAAACCGAGTCCGTCGGCCCTGCGCAGCACCCGCGCCGCCCCCTCCCGCCACAGCACGCGCCCGTCGGCGTCCGCGACGACCATGATGTGCTGGGCGGCGTCCGCGACCGAAAGCAGACCCTCCCGCAGCACCGGCAGCACATGCCGCAGGGGTGACTCCTCCCGCCGGCGCCGCACCTCCTGAGAGGACAGCAGCCCGGACCTGACGTCGCGCTCGGGATCGAGGCCGCTGCGCAGCATCCGCCCCCACGACTGCTCGATCACCGGCCGGGGCGCGATCCGCGCACGTCGCCCCGCGAGCGTGGCCTCGCGCACCTCGCGCAGCACCCGTGCCGCGTGCGCCGCGTCCACGACGGCCAGGCGCGCCACGTCCAGCGGCGGGTATCCCACAGGGCTCCTCCCGGAAACAGGTGCGTCGAACAGACTTGTCAAGCCGTCCGGGCGGCGGTTTCCGGCCCGGCTCCGGCTCCCATACTGCCGCTCCGGGCACGGCGGATGCACAGACTCCGCGCACCTCCCCCGGGAGTTGCAACCCCCTGCAACCCTGGTGGACCGTCGCGCGCCGGCCGAGACTCGACCGCGACGCGTTCGCGCGTCCGCGGGCCCGACGGGCCCGGACGCCGGGGGTGGTGCCGTGTCGGCGCAGCACCACCCCCTGCCACCGGCGGTTCACGGGGAGGCAGGGGGGGGGCGGTCCCGGGCGTGCGGGGCGCCGGCGCGGCCGGGTGCCGTGGTCCCCGGACGGGTCAGGCCGGGCGGGCCCGTTCCACCACCGGCCTCAGGTCCAGGCCGGACGGCAGGGTGCCGAAGGACGCGCCGTGATCGCCGCCGAGACGGGAGGCGCAGAACGCGTCGGCCACCTCCGGCGGCGCGTACCGCACCAGCAGCGAGCCCTGGAGGACCAGCGCCAGCCGCTCCACCAGCCGCCGCGCCCGCCCTTCCGCGCCCTCCAGATCGGCGAGTTCCGTGAACAGGCCCTTCACCGCCCGGTCCAGACGGTGATCGGCGCCGTGCGCCCGGCCGATCTCGGTGAGACAGGCATCCAGCGCGCCCGGCTCCCGCCGCAGTGCCCTGAGCACGTCCAGCGCCTGCACGTTCCCGGCACCCTCCCAGACGGAGTTCAGCGGTGACTCGCGCACCAGCCGGGGCAGGCCGGACTCCTCGACGTACCCGTTGCCGCCCAGACACTCGGCGGCCTCCACGGCCACCGGCGCGCACCGCTTGGTGATCCAGTACTTCGCGGCCGGCACCGCCAGCCGCAGGAAGGCACGCTCCTGCTCGCCGCCGTCGTCGCAGGCGGCGGCGAGCCGCAACGCGAGCGCGGTCGCGGCCTCCGACTCCAGCGCCAGATCGGCGAGGACATTGCGCATCAGCGGCTTGTCGGCCAGCTTCCCGCCGAAGGCCTCCCGGTGGGCGCAGTGGTGCACGGCCTGCGCCACCGCCTGCCGCATCAGGCCCGCCGAGCCGACCGCGCAGTCCAGCCGGGTGGCGGCGACCATCCCGATGACGGTCCGCACCCCGCGTCCCTCCTCACCGACCCGGCGCGCCCACGTACCGTCGAACTCGATCTCGGCGGAGGCGTTCGAGCGGTTGCCCAGCTTGTCCTTCAGCCGCTGGATCAGGAAGACGTTGCGGCTGCCGTCGGGCAGGACCCGCGGCACCAGGAAGCAGGTGAGTCCGCCCGGGGCGTCGGCGAGCACCAGGAAGGCGTCCGACATGGGCGCCGAGCAGAACCACTTGTGTCCCGTCAGCAGGTACGTTCCCGCCTCCGCGAGGGGCCGCGCCCCGGTGGTGTTCGCGCGGACGTCGCTGCCGCCCTGCTTCTCGGTCATCGCCATGCCGAACAGCGCCCCGGGTTTCTCCCCGGGGACCCGCAGCGCCCGGTCGTAGACCGTGGACGTCAGCCGCGGCTCCCACTCGGCGGCCAGCCCGGGGTCGGCGCGCAGCGCGGGCACGGCCGCGTGGGTCATCGACAGCGGGCAGCAGGTGCCCGCCTCGACCTGCGTCCAGACCAGGAACCCGGCCGCCCTGCGCACGTGCCCGGCCGGCCGCGTCCAGGCGCCGGTCAGCCCGGCCGAGACGCCCTTGCCGAGCAGCCGGTGCCAGGCCGGATGGAACTCGACCTCGTCGATCCGGTGGCCGTAGCGGTCGTGCGTGCGCAGCCGCGGCGGCTGCTCGTTCGCCTGCACCGCCCACTCCTGGAGCTGGGCCGAGCCGGCGGCCCGGCCCAGCGCGGTCAGCTCGGCGCGCACCTCGTCCAGGACGTCCGGGGCGGTGTGGCGGCGGACGGCCTCGGTGAGGGCCCGGTCGGCGGCGAAGACGTCGTAGCCGACGAGCGGGGGCGGCTGGTTCGTCACGGTGTGCGTGGAGGTGCCTGCCATGACGGGGAACCTACCCGGGACGGCGGCCGTGATGGCCCCCCACCGTGGTACGACGCCGGAAACCGGTCTCCGGAGCGGAAACCCGGTGCGCCGCGGCGGTGACCGCACCCGAAAGGTGAGGCGGGCCCGGCTCGGCGGATACCGTTAGGACGTGCAGCCAGCAAGTGAACCCCCCGAGCGGCCCGCCGGCCGGCTCCACCGGGCCAGAGCCCTCTACCGGAACGTCTCCAAGCGCAGGACCGCCTGGCTGTTGCTCAAGGACACCGTCAACTCCTGCATGGAGTACCGCATCCTGGGGCTCGCGGCCGAGGCGGCGTTCTTCACGCTGCTGTCGGTGCCGCCGCTGCTGCTGAGCCTCATCGGGCTGCTCGGCTACGTCGACGACTGGACCGGCGCCGACACCATCCACAGCCTGGAGAACAACCTCCTCGAGGCCTCCCGCACGGTGCTGTCGGACAAGGGCGTCAAGGAGATCGCCCAGCCGATCCTGCACGACGTGATGAAGGGCGGCCGGCCCGACGTCATCTCCATCGGCTTCCTGTTCGCCCTGTGGTCGGGCTCGCGCGCGGTGAACGTCTTCATCGACACCATCACCGTCATGTACGGCCTCGACGGCGTCCGGGGCATCGTCAAGACCCGGATCATGGCCTTCCTGCTGTTCGTCGTGGCGCTGCTGATCGGCTCGGTGGCGCTGCCGCTGATGGTGGCGGGGCCGGACGCGGTCGTCCGGATCGTGCCCTGGTCGGAGACGGTCGTGCAGGTCCTGTACTGGCCGGTCGTGATCGTCCTCTCCATCGTCTTCCTGACGACCCTCTACCACGTCTCGGTGCCGGTCCGTTCCCCGTGGATCGAGGACGTGCCCGGCGCGCTGGTCGCCCTCGCGATGTGGGTCCTCGGCAGCTTCCTGCTGCGCATCTACCTCACCAGCACCATCGAGGGCGCCACGATCTACGGCTCCCTGGCCGCCGCCGTGGCCGTCCTGCTGTGGATCGGCGTATCCGCCTTCGCGGTGCTCGTCGGCGCGGCCGTGAACGCGGCCATCGACCGGGTCTGGCCCGCCGCGGCCACGGCCGCCGCCCGCGAGGCCAACGACCGGATGCTCGAGGCGCAGGTCGCCGAGTACGTCGCCCGCGCCGCGGCGGCCCTCGACGCCGATCCGGACGACCCCGACATGCCGTCCGAGTTCCCCGAACGCTGGTCCCGCTTCCTTCCCCCCGAGGACGTGACGGCCCGCCTGCGCACCCACGCGAAGAACCCCCACCACCTCCACAAGAGCAATGGCGACACCCCGCACCCGGACCACTGACCGTCCGGACCACGGGAGGCTGGGGGCTCAGGGGCCCGGGCGCGGCCGTCGTCTTGCTCTCCACCGTACGGGTGGCCGTGGTTCGGCGAACTCCTCGGCGCGCGCTTCACCCGGCACCCGGCCTGCCAGCCCGGCCGCCCCCTCGTCGCGGACCCCGGCCACCCGGCGACCCGGCGGCTGCCGCCGGTGTGGGACTTCACCGACGAGTGGTACGACTGCGACCGCGTTCCGCGCGGACGGACCCGGGTGCTGCTGCGCGCCGACGAGACGTCGTACGACGGCGGCGGGACGGGCGCTGACCATCCGCCGGCCCGGTGCCGTGAGCGGGGCCCGGCAGGCGGGCGCATGTTCTGCACCGCCCTCGGTCACACCGCCGACGCCTACCGCGACCCCGTCTTCCTGGGCCACCTCATCGGCGGTCTCACCTGGGCGGGGCGGTCGGCCGAGTGACGTTTCTGCGGTGAACCCGTTCCCCCATTGGGGTGAGTAAAGCTCGTGTAGGCAGAAGGTCAGGTGAGTTTCTAGAGATGCTCTTGTCTTGGCAAAGGGCGTCGAGACGCGGCGGGCCCTCCCCGACCGCGTCACCCACCCACACGAGGAGCCGGACCTTGACTTACGGTAAGAAGCTGCGCGAGCGCATCGCCGGGCCCGGGACCACCCCGTTGATCGGCGTGTATGACATGTACTCGGCATCGATCGCGGCCAAGCACTACGACGGGATGTTCGTCTCGGGCTTCGGGTTCGCGGCCTCGTACTACGGGCTGCCGGACATCGGATTCATCGCCTGGCCCGACATGGTGGCCTTCGTCCAGCGGTTGCGGGGGGCGTTCCCCCACCACCACCTGCTGGTCGACATCGACGACGGGTACGTCGACCCCGAGGTCGCCTGTCATGTCGTCGAGGGCCTGGAGCGCATCGGCGCCTCCGGTGTGATCCTCGAGGACCAGAAGCGGCCCCGCCGCTGCGGCCACGCCGACGGCAAGCAGGTGCTGCCGCTGGAGGAGTACCTGGAGAAGCTGCACCGGGTGCTGGAGACCCGCCGGGACCTGGTCGTCGTCGCCCGTACGGACGCCACCGACGAGCACGACATCCTGCACCGCGCCGAGCGGCTGGCGGCCACCGACGCGGACGTGGTCCTGGTCGACGGGGTGCGCAGCGTCGAGTGGATCCGGCGGACCCGGGAGGTCGTCGGGGACAAGCCGCTGCTGTTCAACCAGATCGCCGGCGGCAAGTCACCGCGGCTGTCCCTCGGTGAGCTGTCCGACCTCGGCGTCGACGTGGCGATCTACAGCACCCCGTGCCTGTTCGCCGCGCACGAGGCCGTCGACTCCGCGCTCTGCGGCCTGAAGGCTGCCGACGGCCGGCTGCCGGAGGTGGATCCCGCGAGCGGCGTCGGCGTGAAGGCCGCCACCAGCCTGCTGGAACGCAACATCGCCCCCGAGCGGCTCGCCCCCGAAGGGGTGGGCGTGTGACCGGTGCCGTGCCCCGGCTCGCCATGGTCACGGCGGTCGCCGCCGCCCTCCTCGGCGCCGGTCCCGGCACCGTGTTCGCCGCCGGGACCGGAGGTCTCATCACCGTGATCGACAACTCCCACGCCGACTCGATCCTGGAGGTCGACCGGACGGCCAACCTCCAGACCGGCAGCGGCACCGCCGGCAGCGACCACGACGGCAGCGCCGTGGACGTGGTGGAGGCCCTCGCCGGCGCCACCGCTCACGACGAGCCGGACCAAGGCGCCTGAGCCGGGGCGAGGACACCGCGGAAGGGCCGGGCCGAGGCGCGACGGCACAGAACCGACGGGCGACGGAACAGGGCGACAGCCGGACATCCCGTGCGGGAGGCGCCCGGCCGTCACCGTTGCCGGTGGTGCCGGTACTCAGTCCTCCGTGAGGTCGGGGCGGCCGTTCTCGTCCACGTCGACCTCCTCCTCCGGGTCGTGCCCGCCGGTGGGCGAGGCCACGGTGACGCGCTGCTGTCCGGGGGCGAGGGTGCGGCAGGCGGCGTGGGCCGTGCCGTAGGCGGTGACCAGGGCGACTGCGGCCACGGCGAGGGCCGCGGCGGTACGCGTGGTGTGGTCCATGCCCGGCGAACGGTCCCCGCCGGGCCCGGGTCACCGTCCTGCGTCCGAACGCGCCGTTTTCACGCAGTCGGCCGGTGGGGCCGTGCTCGCCCGCAACACTAGCCGGGTCGGCAGCTCCGTCCGCGTTCCCTCCGGGCGTTCGCCGTCCATCATCCGCACCAGGAGCCGGAGCGCCGTCGCCGCCATCTCCGCCAGCGGCCGGCGGACGGTGGTCAGCGCCGGGGCCGCCCAGCGGGCCTCGGGCAGATCGCCGAAGCCCACCACACTGACGTCGTCCGGCACGCGCAACCCCCGTTCGGCCAGCGCCGCGTACACCCCGAGCGCCATCCGGTCCGAGGACACGGACACCGCGGTCGGCGGCTCGGGCAGGTCCAGCAGCTCGTGCGTGCGCAGCCGGACGGTGGCCTCGTCGAGGCCCGCGTGTGGCAGGTACTCCGCGCGGTGCCGGATCCCGGCCGAGGAGAGCGCCGAGACGTGGCCGGCCACCCGGGCGTCGCCGGCCACCGTGCCCGGGTGCCCGGTGATCACCGCGATCCGCTCGTGGCCGAGCGCGAGCAGATGCCCGGTCGCACTGACCCCGCCCCGCCGGTCGGTCGCCCCGACCGACACCACGCCGGCCGGCGGCTCGTGCGCCGGGTCGATCAGCACGTACGGAACGCGGTGGTGTTCCAGCCACGCGTACTGCGCCGCGGACAGTTCCGCCAGATGCAGCAGGGCGCCCGACGAGCCGCGCACGGCCAGCCGGTCCAGCCAGCCGCGTTCCGGCCGGCCGCCCCGCGTCCGGGCCGGCCCGGCCGAGACCACCACCTCCAGTCCGGCCGCGTACGCCGCCGCCTCCACGCCGCGCAGCACCGCGCCCGACGACGAACTCTCCACCGAGTGCAGCAGCAGGTCCACCAGAGCCGGTGCCTTCGCCGCGCCGAAGCGGGGCCGGCGCACGTAGCCGAGCCGGTCGAGTGCCTCGGTGACCCTCCGGCGGGTCTCCGGGGCGACGTCCTCGCGGCCGTTGACCACCTTCGACGCGGTGGGCACGGACACGCCCGCCTCCCGGGCCACCACTGCCAGCGTGGGTCCGGCCGCCACGCCCGCGTCTCCCGCTCGGACCATGGGGAACCACCTCTCCGGCCCGTCCGTGGGCCCTGCGGAGTCGCGACCGTCACCGCTCCCGCCCCGGTCTTCGACCGGACAGAAAGCGCTTCCTACGATAGACGTCCCGTGACCATGGCGGAAAGGTGCATGGCCCGCACGGCTCCTCGCCGGCCGGGTCCGGACGCCCGCGCCGCCCGAGCCCTGGGACGGGCTGCGCGACGCCGGCGCCTTAGGGCCGACCGAGCCGAAACCGCCGTACTCCGAGGCGTTCACCCCGTACCCGTCCGACCCGGTGATGCGCGGGGGCGACTGCCTCAACCTCAACGTACGGACCCCCGAACCCGGCCCGCACGCCCGGCCCCCGGTGCTTGTCTGGCGCCACGGCGGGGCCCTGACCAGGGGCTCCTCGGTCGTGCCGGTGTACGACGGCGCCGCCTTCGCCCGTGCCGGGGTCGTCCGCGTCTCGGTCGATCACCGGCTGGGCGTGGAGGGCTGCGGACTCGTTCGCCGCCCTGCGCCGGGTGCACGAGACGATCGGGGCGCGCCCGGACGGTCCGTTGCCTCAGGCCCCGTCCAGCGCCCGCCCGATCGACGTGATCGCGTCCGGGCCCACCCGGCAGCATCCGCCGATCAACCGCGCTCCGGCCTCCCGCCACGCCGTGACCTGCTCGGCGGTGAACGTCGTACGCCCCGTCCAGGCGCGGGCCCCGGGGTCCCAGGCCTCGCCGCTGTTGGGGTAGACGACGACCGGCTTGCCGGTGACGCGGGCCGCGATCCTTGCCGCGGGCTCGACGTCCTGGGGTGCACAGCAGTTGACGCCGACCGCGATCACCTCGTCGGCGTCGGCGGCGAGCGCGAACGCCTCCTCCAGGGGCTGGCCGGCGCGGGTCCGCCGGCCGTCGACCGTGTACGACAGCCACGCCGGCACCCCCAGCCCGCGTACCGCCCGCAGCAGGGCGGCGGCCTCGTCGGCGTCCGGGACGGTCTCCAGCGCGAGGACGTCCGGCGCGGCGGCGGCGAGCACCTCGATCCGCGGCCGGTGGAACCGCTCCAGCTCGGCCACGCTCAGCCCGTACCGGCCCCGGTACTCGGAACCGTCCGCCCGCATCGCCCCGTACGGTCCGACCGACGCCGCCACCCACAGCGGCCGGCCGATGCCCGTGCCGGCGGCCTGCCGGGCCGCCGTGCGGGCCAGTTCCACGCTGAGCGCGATCAGCCGCGCGGCCTCCTCGTGGCCGAGGCCGCGCTGCGCGAAGCCCTCGAAAGTGGCCTGGTAGCTGGCGGTGATGGCGACGTCGGCGCCCGCGAGGAAGTAGGCGAGGTGGGCCTCGGTCACCGCCTCCGGCCGTTCGGCGAGCAGCCGTGCCGACCACAGCTCGTCGCTCAGGTCGTGCCCGGCCGACTCCAACTGGTTGGACATGCCGCCGTCGAGTACGACCGTGCCACCGGCGAGGGCGTCGGCGAGGCTGGGGGTGAGGTCGCTGGTCATGTCACGACGCTAGTCGAAGCGGAACCCGTACGGCCCCCGGTGTCCAGCAGGTGAGCATCACGCCCGGGGCTCTCACCTGCGGCAACCCGGTGATCGGAGCGAGGGGGTCCGCAGCCGTCGCGCACCGGCCGGGGTGTTCGTCCGGCGGCCGGGGAGGGAAAGGGCTTTCCCCTCTCCCGTCATACCCATTGACCCTCCCGTGGCCCGCCTCTACCTTTTCGACGTTCGTAATCACAGATGACGTACGAGATATCGAACGGACGATTGCTCGAAGCAGCTCCGCCCCCACCGAGAGGCAGTCCGCATGAGCCGCGACCACGACCTGCCCGGAGCGCACCTGCCCGGAGTCCCCAGCCGCAGACTGATGCTCAAGGGTGCCGCGCTCGCCGCCGGCGCCCTCTCCGCCACCCCCGGCCTCGCCCAGGCGGCCCCCGTCCCGCCGAGGGGGGCCCGCTACACCAACCCGCTCGTCCTCCAGCGAGCCGATCCGCACATCTCCCGCCACACCGACGGCCGCTACTACTTCACGGCCACCGTCCCCGAGTACGACCGCGTCGTCCTGCGCCGCGCCCACACCCTGAACGGCCTGTCCACGGCCACGGAGTCGGTGATCTGGCGGGCGCACACCACCGGCCCGATGAGCGCGCACATATGGGCGCCCGAGCTGCACCGCATCGGCGGCAAGTGGTACGTCTACTTCGCCTCGGCCCCCGCCGAGGACGTGTGGGCCATCCGTATCTGGGTGCTGGAGAACGCCCACCCCGACCCCTTCCGGGGCACCTGGGTGGAGCGGGGCCGGATCAGGACCGCCTGGGAGACCTTCTCCCTCGACGCCACGACCTTCGCCCACCGCGGCAGCCGCTATCTGGTGTGGGCGCAGCACGAGCCCGGCATGGACAACAACACGGCGCTGTGGATCTCGAAGATGGCCGATCCGTGGACACTGACCGGCCCCCAGGTCCGGCTCTCCACCCCGGAGTACGACTGGGAGTGCGTCGGCTACCGGGTCAACGAGGGCCCGTCCGTCCTGAAGCGCAACGGCCGTGTCTTCCTCACCTATTCGGCCAGTGCCACCGACTGGCACTACTGCATGGGCCTGCTGACCGCCGACGCCGGCGGCGACCTGCTGGACGCGCGGAGCTGGGCCAAGTCACCCGTCCCGGTCTTCACCAGCAACGACACCACGCGGCAGTACGGCCCCGGCCACAACTGCTTCACCGTCGCCGAGGACGGCCGCAGCGACGTCCTCGTCTACCACGCCCGCCAGTACCGGGAGATCACCGGCGACCCCCTGGACGACCCCAACCGGCACACCCGCGTCCAGAAGTTCGGCTGGAAGCCCGACGGCACCCCGGACTTCGGGGTCCCCGTCGCCGACACCGTGAAGGGGAGTGCGTGAGATGAGGCGTGCGTACGCGGTCCTGCTGGCCCTGTGCTGCGCACTCGCCGCCGCGCTGGCGACAGCGGCCCCCGCCCGGGCGGCACCGCGGACGATCACCAACGGCACCCGGTTCACGGACACGTCGGGGGACCCCGTGCACGCCCACGGCGGCGGGGTCATCAAGGTCGGGTCCGCCTACTACTGGTTCGGCGAGGACCGGGACAGCGACAACACCTTCCGGTCCGTGAACGCCTACCGCTCCACCGACCTGAAGAACTGGGAGTTCCGCGCCCGCGTCCTCACCCGCTCCTCCGCCTCCGAACTGGGCACCGCCTACATCGAGCGCCCCAAGGTCGTCTACAACGCGGCCACCGGCATGTTCGTCATGTGGATGCACAAGGAGAACGGCACCGACTACGGCGAGGCGCGCGCCGCCGTGGCCGTCTCCAGCACCGTCGACGGCAGTTACACCTACCGGGGCAGCTTCCGCCCCCTCGGCCAGTACATGTCCCGCGACCTGACCACCTACGTGGACACCGACGGCGCCGGGTACCTCGTCTCCGCCGCGAACGAGAACTACGACCTGCACATCTACCGGCTCACCGCCGACTACACCGGCATCGCCGCCCTGGTCGCCAACCCCTGGCCCGGCGGCCACCGTGAGGCACCCGCCCTGTTCAAGCGCAACGGCGTCTACTTCATGCTCACTTCGGGCGCCACCGGCTGGAATCCCAACCAGCAGCAGTACGCCACCGCCACCTCCCTCGCCGGCCCCTGGAGCTCCTGGTCGAACATCGGGGACTCCACCGCCTACGACTCCCAGACCGCCTACGTCCTGACCGTGCAGGGGGGTTCGGGCACCTCGTACCTGTACCTGGGCGACCGCTGGGGCGACTCCTTCGGCGGCACCGTCGACGACTCCCGGTACGTGTGGCTGCCGCTGACCTTCCCGGCCGCCACCTCGATGAGCATGTCCTGGTACCCGGAGGTCACCGTCGACACCACCGCGGGCACCGTCACCGGCACCGGCGCCACGTACCGCACGCTGATCGCCCGGCACAGCTCCAAGTGCGTGGACGTACCGAGCCGCTCCGCGTGGCAGGGCGTCGCCGTCGTCCAGTACACCTGCAACGGCGGCACCAACCAGAAGTGGTGGTTCAAGGACCTGGGCAACGGCTACTCCGCCCTGCTGGGCCGCGGCAGCTCCCTGTGCCTCCAGGAGAACGCGAGCGGCGTCACGCAGGAGGACTGCACCGGCGCCACCGCCCAGCAGTGGTCGGTCGTCGCCTCCGGCTCGTTCGTGACCGTCCGGGCCCGGGCGAGCGGCGCATGCCTGGACGTCTCCGGCGCGTCCACCGCCGAGTCCGCCGCGGTCATCACCTACACCTGCACCTCAAGCACCAACCAGCAGTGGCAGCGGAGTACGTGACGACGTCTCATCCGTCCTCGCGTCCGCGCCGGCGGGTACGGACGGGGTGAACTCCCGGGGCGCCCCGGCCGGAACCGGGCGCCCCGGGGCCCGCGAGGAAGGATGGCCACCGCCGTGCTGGAACTGCCCGCCGACGACCGCGCGTCGAGCCCGTACACCGGTTGAACGCGCGCCCACTGGGAAGCCGCCGCCGACGGGCCGAACTGCTGCCCGCCGTGGGCCTGTCCGGCACCCTCACCGGCACCACCGGCGAGGGCCCCACAGCGGACGTCACCGTGCGGGAGTGAGGCCACCACCCCGACCGCCGCCCTGACCACCCCGGCTTCCCCCGGGGCCGGCCCTATGCGGTGCCGGGGAGGAACGTGTCGCTGAGCAGGGTCGCGTACGCGTCCGGGTGGTCCAGGACGCCGAGGTGTCCGCCCGGGTACTCCACGAAGGGGCTGCGGAGGTGGTCGGCCACGCGGCGGGCGGTGTCGTGGAGGAGCTGACCGCGTGAGGCGGATCCCGCGGCCACGGTGAGGCGGTCGGTGGTGAACCGGGGCGTCCACGCGGTGAACGGACGCAGGACGTGGGCCAGGAACACGCCCATCGGCGTCGCCGTCGGACCCTCGGCGGGCGGTCGTCCGGGACCGTCGAGACCGTCGATCAGCTCCTGGCGGCGCCGCGCCCCGTCCGGCAGCAGGGTCACGCACGGCGGTTCGTGGGCGACCACGTGCGCCAGCCGCCCCGGATGCCGGGCGAGCAGGTCGAGGACCGCGATGCCGCCCGAACTGCTCCCGAAGGCGTAGGCCCGCTCGCCGGGCGGCAGGACCTGCTCCAGCACCCGGTGCGCCCCCTCGCTCCAGTGAGCCACCCGCTGCTCGGCGACCGGCAGCCCGAGCCGGCCGTGGGCGAGGCCGAGCGGGTCGTACGTCACCACGGTGAAGCGCCGCGCCAGCCGCTCGGTCAGCGGGCCGAGACCCATCGGGTGCCCGGCCCCGCCGGGCATCAGCAGCAGGACGGGGCCGCGGCCGATGATGTCGTGGTGCAGGGGGTCAGTCATCGCTCTGCTTCTCCCGGGGCCAGTGTTCGAGGGTGAGGTGCAGGGCGTCGACCGCCTTGGCCCAGGACTCGGCGACGGGCCGTGCCGCGCCGAATCCCCCGGCCGCCTCCAGGACGCAGTAGCCGTGGAAGGTGGCGCGCAACAGCCGTACCGCGTCCGTCAGGTCGGGCTCGTCCAGGCCGTAGGCCCGCAGCATGCCGTAGGTGATCTCCGTGGTGCGGCGCAGCGCGGGGGAGCCGGCGACCAGGGTCTGGTCGACGCGGATCTGGGTGGCCGCGTACCGGCCCGGGTGCTCCAGGGCGTAGGCCCGGTAGGCGCCGGCGAACGCGGTCAGTGCCTCCTTGCCCGCTCGGCCGGCCACGGCCACCGCGATCCGGTCGATCAGTTCGCCGCCCGCGTGCAACGCGAGTCGCGTCCGCAGGTCCTGGAGGTTGCGGACGTGCGAGTACAGGCTGGCGTCCCGGACGCCGAAGCGCCGGGCCAGCGCGGAGATGCTGACGTGGTCGAGGCCGGCCTCGTCCGCCAGGTCCGCGGCGGCTGCCACCAGCCGCTCGGCGGTGAGCCCCACCCGGGCCATGCGCCCACCTCCCTTGGTCCACTAGGAGTGATCCTAGAGCCTCTAGGCAGCCGGGGCCAGTCGGGGGCGGATCAGGCGAGGTGGGTGCCGGGATGCGGGGAGAAGACGAACGAGAACTCCGCCGGTTCGGCCCGCAGGTGGTAGCGGGGCAGTGGGCCCGGGCCGCAGGACTGGGAGCCGATGCCGTGCTGTCCGTGGTCGAGGTTGACCCAGACCGTGTCGCCCGGGACCAGGTCGGTGCGATGGGCGGCGGCGTCGAGCTGCTCTGTGGTCCAGCGGCGGGCGGTGAGGAGGAACACCGGGTCGCCCTCCACGCGCAGGCCGCCCAGCTCCGCCCAGCGGACGTCGATGCGCGCGCCGTTCTCCTGGGGGCGGACGTACGGGGTCTGCATGTCGTCCACGGTCGACTCCCAGCGGCCGACCGCCGACGCCGACCTCGTGTCCGGATACGCCTCGCCGGGGCCGCCGCCGTACCACCGCACCCGGTCGGCCCCGGACAGACCGAAGCGGATGCCGAGGCGGGGCAGGGGCACGGTCCAGTGGCCCTCCGGGGCCGTGGACACGGTCAGCCGGAGCCGGTCCCCGTCGGACGTCCACCGGTACACCGCCGACAGCCCCAGTTCCCCGCCGGCCGGCGCCACCCGGGTACGGACCGTCAGCGCGTCGCCGCCGGCCTCGACCGCGTCCAGGCGGTGCCGCATCCGGTGCAGGCCGAGCCCGCGCCACAGCGGCCCGTGGCGCGGATCGCTCTGCCAGGCGGCGCCGTCGTCGTTGTCGGTGGTCGCCCGCCACACGTCCAGACGCAGACCGGTCAGGGCCACCCCGCCGATCGTCCGCGGCGCTCCGGTGCGGGCGTCGAAGACACCGGGGCCGAGGGCGACCAACCCGTCCCCGTGCGCCGGCCGGGCGGTCGCGGCGACGTACGGGACCCGGCGCGGCGACACCGGGGCCTGACCCCACGCGACGACATGACCGGGAGGCGCCCACGCCGTGCCGGACGCCAGTACGGCACGGACGGTCCAGTGGGCCTCCCCGGCGGAATCGCCGGCCGGCACGGCGGGCAGCTCCACCTCGGCGCTCTCGCCGGGGGCCAGCGCGGGCACGGGCAGGGTGCCGGACCGCACCGTCCCGCCCTCCGCCTCGTACGCCCAGGTGAACGCCAGCGCCGACAGGTCGGTGAAGTCGTAGCGGTTGGTGACGCGGACCGTGTCGCGCGGGTGCGTCCCCGGCCGCCGGCTCCGCTCGCGCGAGGGTGACACGGTGAGGGCGACCGGCTCGATCACCTTCTTGTACTCGGCCAGGCCGGGGGAGGGCCGGCGGTCGGGGAACAGCAGGCCGTCGCAGACGAAGTTGCCGTCGTGCAGCTCCTCGCCGAAGTCACCGCCGTACGCGTGGCCCAGCCCGGGGTGGGTGATGCCGTGGTCGATCCACTCCCAGACGAAACCGCCCTGGAGCCGGCCGTGGGCCTCGAACAGCCGCTGGTACTCGGCGAGTCCGCCGGGGCCGTTGCCCATGGCGTGCGCGTACTCGCAGAGCAGGAAGGGGAGCGCGCGGCGCCTGCGGGGGCCGCCGTCCAGGCCGCGGCCGATCCGCTCGACCTCGGCGTGACCGGCGTACATGCGTGAGTAGACGTCCGTGTCACGGCAGTCGCGGTCGCCCTCGTAGTGGATCGGGCGGGAGGTGTCGCGGGCGCGGATCCACCCGGCCATCGCCGTCAGGCCCCGGCCGGTGCCGGCCTCGTTGCCGAGCGACCAGACGACGACCGACGGGTGGTTCTTGTCCCGCTCGACCATGCGGGCCGCCCGGTCGAGCAGGGCCGGGGTCCAGCGGTCGTCGTCGACGGGGTTGTCCCGCCAGCCCTGCTCGGTGAAGCCGTGCGTCTCCAGGTCGCACTCGTCGATCACCCACAGGCCGTACGTGTCGCACAGATCGAGGAAGGCCGGGTGCGGCGGGTAGTGGGAGGTGCGGACGGCGTTGATGTTGTGCCGCTTCATCAGCAGCACGTCCCGGCGCATGGTGTCCAGGTCCAGGGCGCGGCCCCGCTCCGGATGCCATTCGTGCCGGTTGACGCCCTTGAAGAGCACCGGGCGGCCGTTGATCTCGATCAGGCCGTTCGACAGCTCCACCGTGCGGAAGCCGATGCGCAGTGGCACCCGTTCGCCCCCGGTGGCCAGCACACCGTCGTAGAGCCGGGGTGACTCGGCGGACCACGGTGCGACGGGCGCGGTCGCCGGTTCGCCCGTCGCGATGTCGATGCCCAGCTCCGGTACGGTCACCCGGCCCGCCACGTCGGAGTCGACACGCAGGGTGCCCTCGCCGGCCGTGTGGTCGTAGGAGGCGTGCACGAAGAAGTCCACGACACCGCCGGCCGGCCGGTGCAGCAGGGTGACGTCGCGGAAGATGCCCGGCAGCCACCACTGGTCCTGGTCCTCCAGGTAGGAGCCCGCCGACCACTGGTGGACGCGGACCGCCAGGACGTTCCCCGCGGCCCTCAGCAGGGGGCCGACCGGGAACTCGTGCGGCAGCCGGGAGCCCTTGAAGTCGCCGAGGTCCGTGCCGTTCAGCCAGACCCGGGCGCAGGACTCCACCCCGTCGAAGCGCAGGCGGGCACGGCCGTCGGCCGCCGTCGGCCAGTCCGCCGGGAGATCGAAGACGCGCAGGTGGTCGCCGGTCGGGTTCTCGGTCGGCACCCGGGGCGGGTCGACCGGGAACGGGTAGCGGTGGTTGGTGTAGACGGGGGAGCCGTGGCCCTGGAGCACCCAGTGGCCGGGGACGGAGATCTCCGCCCAGTCACCGGCGTCGTACGCCGGCGCCGCGAAGGAGTCGTCCTCGGCGTCGGCCGTCGGCGACAGTCTGAAGCGCCAGGTTCCGTTCAGGGACAGGGACCCGGCGTCCGAGGAGGCGTACCAGGCGCGGGGCGGCAGTGCCCCCGAACCCGGTGAGACGTCCTCGACGTGGTCGACGGTGCGGGTGTGGTCGACGGTGCGGGTGCGCAAAGACATCGGTCTCCTGGCTCAGCCCTCGATGCGGTCCGTACACGTGCGTCCCGCGTCGCCGTACCGGCGGTGCGGCACGGCTCCTCGCGGTGGCGCGCCCCGCTGTCCGCCGGCCGGCGGGGTCGAGCGTCCCTCGGCGCGCGAACGTGGCCGCGCCGAGGGGCACCGGGGCGGCGGGCATCGGCCAGGGGGGCTGTCACGGGTTCCTGCCGGCAAGTGGTGGACCCGGCGGTGAACCGGCGCCGCGCCTCGTCGCGTTGCGCGGTACGGAGGTCACGTGACATGGGCTTCACGCGGCTGTCCTTCCGGTGCCGTCCGGCCGGGCCGGGGCGGCATCGGCACGGGCGCGGCCGTCAGGCTATGGGCTGGGGCGGACCTTCGACAAGAGCCCCGGGGGAGGGCTGCCGGAGGCCGTGACGGGAGGCTGCCGCGAGGGACGTTCCCGCGGGGGCCGTCAGCCGTCGAGGAGGTCCCGTACGAAGGCGTTGGTGAAGGTGCCACCGGGGTCCAGGGAGCGGACCAGGGCCCGGAAGCCGGGCAGGCGCGGGTACCGCCGGCGGACCACGGCCGGCGGTGTCGTGTACACCTTGCCCCAGTGCGGACGCGGGTCGAACGGGTCCAGCACCTCCTCCAGCCGGCGCACCACCGGCAGGACCGCCGCCTCGTCGCGCACCCAGGTGAAGTGCAGCGCGACCGAGTCCCGGCCGTGGGCCGGGCCGAGCCACTGCGGGTCGGCGGCGACCGTACGCACCTCGCAGATCTGCAGGACACCGGCGACCGTGGGCCGTATCCCGTCGACCGCGTCCAGCGCGTCGCGCGCCGCCGACCGCGGCAGCAGGTACTCCGACTGGATCTCCTCACCGCTGCTCGGCGTGAACTCCGCCCGGAAGTGCGGCAGCCGCTCGTGCCACGGCCCCGGCACACCGAGCTGCCCGGTGCAGTTGGCCGCGGGCATCCCCGGCACCGGGTGCAGCGGTACGGCCGCGGGCGCCGCCCACGGGAAGTCCACCGCCGGCCGGTCCGTGCGCCGCTTGACCCACACCTGCCGGAACCCCGGCTCCCGCCAGTCCGTGAACAGGCTCACGCTGTACCCGGCCGCCGCCACCGCCTCGAAGTCCAGCCCCTCCAGCGGCAGCCCGGTGTACACCCGCTGCTCCACCTCGTAGGCCGGCTCCAGCGCGAGCGTGAGCGCGGTGACGACACCCAGCGCGCCGAGCGAGGTCACGGCCCCGTCGAAACGGGCGTCGTCCCGGCCGATCGTCACCGCCGTACCGTCCGCGAGGACCAGCTCCACCTCCCGGACCGCCGACGCCAGCGGTCCGTTGGCGACACCCGAGCCGTGCGTGCCGGTCGCCACCGAACCGGCCACCGAGATGTGCGACAGGGACGCCATGTTGGGCAGCGCCAGGCCGTGCGCGTGCACCGCGCGGGCCAGTTCGGCGTACCGGACCCCGCCCGACACCCGGACCGTACGCGCCGCCGTGTCCACCTCCGTCATGGGCGGCAGCCCGGCGGTGGACAGCAGGACGCCGTCCGGGCCGGGGTCGGCGATCCGGTTGAAGGAGTGCCCGCTGCCCAGCACCCGCACCCGCGCACTGCCCGCCACCAACGCCGAGAGCTCCTCCGGCGTGCGCGGACGATGGAACTTCCGCGCCGAGTACCGCACGGTCCGCGCCCAGTTGGTGAACACGCCCGCGTGCTCCCGCTGGCCCGGCAACACGGTCCCTGCCCCCACGCCCGCCGTCGCCGGTTGCGTGGCACCCGCCTCCACGCCCGCCGTCACCGGTTCCGTCGCCCCTGCGCTCTCCGTCATTGCTGCGTCCCTCCCGGGAAGTCGCGAGTCCGTTGATCTCTTGTCCGCCGCGACCTACCGTAGAGAACGCTTGCTGTCCGCGTGCCACCGAGCCGGAAGGCCACCTTCGTGCCCGAGCGCCCCCAGGCACTGTTCGCGATGGCCGCCGAGAACCTGCCGCACCTCTTCCCGCCGGAGCTGCTCGCGCGGCTGCGGGCGTGCGTGGCGATCGATCCCGCCCTGGTGGCGCACGACCTCACCGAACCCCGGGTGCGTCAGGCCCTGGCCCGCACCGAGATCCTCATCACCGGCTGGGGCTGCCCCCGCCTGGACCCGGCCGCCCTGGACGCCGCACCACGACTGCGCGCCGTGCTGCACGCGGCCGGCTCCGTCAAGGGGTTCGCCACCCCCGAGGTCTGGCGGCGGGGCATCCTCGTCTCCTCGGCCGCCGCCGCCAACGCCCTGCCCGTCGCCGAGTACACGCTCGCCATGATCCTGCTCGCCGGCAAGGACGTCCTCGCCTTCCGCGACCTGCTGCGCATCCGGCGCGCCTTCCCCTACGGGGGCATCGTCCCCGGCATCGGCAACCACGGCCGGCGCGTCGGGATCGTGGGCGCCTCCCGCGTCGGCCGCCGCCTGATCGAACTGCTCCGCCCGCACGACCTGGGGGTCGCGCTCGCCGACCCCTACGTGGACGCGGCGGAGGCCGACCGCCTCGGCGTACCGCTGCTGCCCCTGCACGAGCTGCTGCGCACCAGCGACATCGTCACCCTGCACGCCCCCGGGACCGCCGGGACCCGCCGACTGATCGGCGCCCGGGAACTGGCCCTGATGCCCACGGGTGCGGTGCTGATCAACACCGCGCGCGGCACCCTGGTCGACCACGAGGCACTGGTGGGGGAGCTGCGCACCGGACGCCTCCGCGCCGTCCTGGACGTCACCGATCCCGAACCGCTGCCCGCCGGCTCCGAGCTGTACGACCTGCCGAACGCCTTCGTCACCCCGCACCTGGCCGGCTCCCAGGGCAACGAGCTGGCCCGGCTCGGCCGCACCGTGGTGGAGGAGGCCGAGCGGCTGGTGTCGGGCGCCGGCCTGCGGTGCGCCGTCGACCCCGCGGCGCTGGAGCGGACGGCCTGACCGGCGCGGACTGCCGGCGGCTCCTACGCGGGCGGCGGGCGGCGGGCCGTGGGCGGTAGGTGGTCGACCCGGTGGCCCGGCCGCAACTCGGCGCGCGTCCGGCCGGGGACCCGGCACGGGGAAGCCGGAGGCGGGGGCATACGGTGAGGGGAGTGCGCCTGAGCCGGGAGGAGACAGACGGATGGGCAGTCGTACCGCGCTGGTCGAGGATCTGATGGAGCGCTTCCCGCATGTGCCGCGGGAGGCCGTCTTCAAGGAGGACCTGCTCCGGGGCGGTGTCGCCTTCGACGATTCCGCCCTCAGCGACAACGAGGACGGGGACGTCAAGCCGAAGTCCTACTTCATCTTCTCCTTCGACCACGGCACCCTGCCCGAGCTGGGCGAGGCCGCGCTGCGCCGGCCCCCGGAGGAGATCATCCTGACGGGCGGCCCCTACGACCTGAGGCGCACGGTCGTCTCCGTACGGGTGAACCCCGCCTCCCCCTACCGGGTCGCCTCCGACGAGGAGGGGCTGCTGGGCCTGTACCTGGACGGCAGGCGCATCGCCGACGTGGGCGTGCCGCCGATGCCCGAGTACTACCGGCACACCCTGTCCAACGGGAAGTCCGTGATGGAGGTCGCCCCGACCATCCAGTGGGGCTATCTGATCTATCTGACCGTCTTCCGGGTGTGCCAGTACTTCGGCGCCAAGGAGGAGTGCCAGTACTGCGACATCAACCACAACTGGCGCCAGCACAAGGCCGCCGGCCGGCCGTACACCGGGGTCAAGGACGTCGAGGAGGTCCTCGAGGCGCTCGAGATCATCGACCGGTACGACACCCAGAAGGCCTCCACCGCGTACACCCTCACCGGCGGGGCGATCACCAAGACGGTGGCCGGCCGGGACGAGGCCGACTTCTACGGCCACTACGCCAAGGCCATCGAGGAGCGCTTCCCCGGCCGGTGGATCGGCAAGGTCGTCGCACAGGCGCTGCCGAAGCCGGACGTGCAGCGGTTCAAGGACCACGGCGTGCAGATCTACCACCCCAACTTCGAGGTGTGGGACCGCCGGCTGTTCGAGCTGTACTGCCCCGGCAAGGAGCGCTACGTCGGCCGCGACGAGTGGCACAAGCGGATCCTCGACTCCGCCGACGTCTTCGGCGCGCGCAACGTCATCCCCAACTTCGTGGCCGGCGTGGAGATGGCCGAGCCCTTCGGTTTCACCACCGTCGACGAGGCGATCGCCTCCACCACCGAGGGCCTGCGGTTCTTCATGTCGCACGGCATCACGCCCCGCTTCACCACCTGGTGCCCGGAGCCCACCACCCCGCTCGGCAAGGCCAACCCGCAGGGCGCGCCGCTGGAGTACCACATCCGGCTGCTCCAGGCCTACCGGCAGACGATGGACGACTTCGGCCTGTCCTCCCCGCCCGGCTACGGCCCGCCCGGACCGGGCCGCGCGGTGTTCTCCGTCAGCTCCTTCATGGACAGCCTGCCCGCGCGGGAACCGGCGGCGGAGGAGACGGAGACGCCGGCCGGGAGCTGACCCCGCCGGACGCCCGATGTCGGGTGCCGGTCGCGGTGCGCGGGGGCGGTGGTGTGGGCGCGTTGGTGAGGGTGCGGTCGTGTGGGACGGCCCGCGGGTGCGGCCGGTGAACGGGGCCGCGTCCGCGTCCGTACCGGAGGGGGGAGCCACGGGCCCGTCGTGCCGCGCGTCAGGTTCATGACCTTCGGTCACCGGATGTGAACAGGCAGCTTGTCAGTTGTGTCGGAGGCGTGAAAGGCTCTGTGTCCTCCCGCGAGGTCCCCTACAACTCCACTCCCCCTCTGGTGAGTTGACTCGCACGTGGATGCAGGAGTCCCATGCCCGACCTGCCGACCCCCCAGGACGACACCGAGGCCGCGCTGTTCGCGGAGTGCTGGGACGCGGTGCTCTCGTACGCGGACCTGTGCACCTCGGGCTCCCTGACGGCCCACCAGTTGGCGACCGAGGCGTTCACGCTCGGCATGCGCGAGGTCCGCGCCGCCGCCGGCCCCCACGTGCGCGGCGCAGGCCGCCGCACCGCCCGGCTGCCCACGATCCCGGCGCTGCTCACCGCCGTACGCACCACCGCGGCGGCCTGGGAGTCCGGCGGGCAGGGACACAGACTCGACCCCGACCTGAGACTGTGGCTCAACTCGTCCGGCGCGGCCCGCTTCACGGGACCGCCCCTGCGACGCCCGGTCGCGCTGCGCGGCCTGCGGGACATGCAGGAGGCCGACGCCGCGCTGCTGTGGCTGGCCGAGGTGGAGGCGCTGCCCCTGCCCATCGTGGCCCGCCGGCTCGGCCTGGACCCGGCCACCGCCGCCGGTGAACTCGACCAGGTACGCACCCTGTTCCGGGACCGCTGCCACCGCGCCCACCTCGACTCCCTGACGGACGCCGAGTGCCGCTCCTACGCCCGCCTGCTGGACGCGGTCACCCGTTCGGCCGCCGCCGAGACCCCCGGCGACCTCTCCCGGCACCTCGCGACCTGCGTGCAGTGCGCCGAGGCCGCCGCCTGCCTGCGCCTGCACGGCGGCGGCCTGCCCGCCGCGCTGGCCGGCGGGGTGATCGGCTGGGGCGGCCTCGCCTACCTGGAACGCCGTCGCCGTGCCGCCGAGGTCCGCCTCGGCGCGGGCCGCCCCGGCCCGCCCGGACCCGGCACGGGGGAATCCGAGGAAGGTACGGGCCGCAGCCGCGTCGTGCGCGGCGGACTGCTCGCCGCCGCGGTCCTGCTGTCGGCGCTGGCACTCGGCGTGTCGATGATGCCCTTCGGCGGCTCCGGCGACGGCGTCGCCGCCGCCCGCGACAACCGGCAGACGGCCGCCGACCGCGGCGCCCCCCGCACCACCGTCCGCCCGGCCACCACCGCACCACCGTCCGCCACGCCGTCCGCGACTCCTTCCGCGGCCGGCACCGCGACCGCGCCCGTGCGGGAGAAACCGGACCCCGAACCACAGGGCACTTCCTCCGCCACGCGCAGGCCTCGCCCCACGAGCGCCTCCGCCACCCGCGGGCCCCGCCCCACGAGCGCCCCCGCCACTGCGCGCACCACCGGCTGCCGGATCGCGTACCACCTGGTCGGCCAGTGGCCCGACGGCTTCCAGGCCACCGTGACCGTCACCACCGACCGGGCCCTCACCGGCTGGCGGGTGTCCTGGTCCTTCCGCGACGGCCAGCAGGTCGGCAACATGTGGGATGCCACCGTTCACCAGGACGGCTCCCGCGTCACCGCCACCGCCGCCGACTACAACAGAACCGTGGCGGCGCACGGCACCGTGTCCTTCGGGTTCATCGGCTCCTGGCGAGACGCGAACCGGACACCGGACGCCTTCACCCTCAACGGCGCCGCCTGCGCAACGCGCTGACGTCGCGGAAGTGAGAGCGGGAGGGTGCGGAGGGAAAAGGCGGCCCCGGGCGTGCCGATAAAGCGGCCACCGGCTGAACCGACCGCGCATCCGACGCGCCCGCCCGGGGCCACCCTGTGAAGGGTCTAACTTGACTTCCACCTCCGCCACCCTCGCCCGCTACGGCTGGGACGAGGACCGGGCCGACGCGTTCGCCCCCCACGCGGCCGACGGGCTCCCGCCCGGCCGGGTCGTGTGCACCGGCGACTGGGTTGCCGTCGACCCCTACGGCAATCCCCGCTACGTCCGCGCGTATCCGCCGCGCCGCACCGCCTTCGTCCGCTCCACCCCCTCCAAGCGGTCCGAGGGGCAGCTCCTCGCCGCCAACGTGGACCACGTCGTCGCCGCCGTGTCCCGGCCGTGGAACTCGACCTCGGCCGCGGGAGGCCCGGGGCTCGTCAGAGCCTCCCGCCGATCTCACAGGCCCGGCACGGCGGCCGTCCGCAGGTGCACTGCATGATGGCGTCGAGAACCTCGCGGTCGTGGTAGAGGCACTCGTCCTTGCACGTGTGGCGCGGGATGAATCCTGCCGCGATCTCGCCGGGCCACGGCTCATGGCCGTCCCGGCAGCGGACGAACCGATCGGGGTCGGTGGAGTGCAGGTCGTGCATGCTCGACCGCGCCTCCTCCTCCAACTCCCGCACTCGCTCCACCAGAGCCTTGAGCTCGGCAGCGATGCCGGAGTACCGGTCGGCGCCGGTCCTTACGTGCGCGGCCCGCAGTGCCATCGCTGCGTTGCCCAGAAACCTGCCGGCATCCTGAAGGTCGGTCACGTGGTGCATCTGAATGCCGGTCACGCCCCGGACCCACACTGCATCCATACTCACTGATCCACCTTCCCGGCGTACGCCTGGTCTTCTTGCGAGAGATTACGCGCGGCGCCGGTATCTCCGCGTAATGAGGAACAATCTATTTACGGACGCTAAAGGCCTCGCCTGTGCCCGTCCAGTAAATCGTGCGTGAATCGGCTCACAGCCGGGGTGGTGGATCTTCTATTGAATCTTCGGCTGATTTCTTGTCCGCCGGATGTCACTTCCGCCCGTGGCGGTCATCCGGCGACCGTGTAGGAGCTCGCTCCCGTCCCGGCCAGCCCGCCACCTTCGACGATCAGGTACTCCGGGCGGATGGGGTGCCCGTCGAGCCAGCACTCCAGGATCTCCCGCGTACCGGCCGCGTAGCGTGCCTGCGCCGAGAGGGTCGACCCGGACACGTGCGGCGTCATCGCCTCGTACGGCATGGTGCGCCAGGGATGGTCGGGCGGTGGCGGCTGCGGGTACCAGACGTCACCGGCGTAACCGGCCAGTTGGCCGCTGTTGAGGGCCCGCACCACGGCGTCCCGGCTGACGATGAGCGCCCGTGCGGTGTTGACGATGTACGAACCGCGCTTCATGGCCCCGATCAGCTCGTCGTCGAAGAGGTTCTTCGTCTGTGGATGCAGCGGAGTGTGGATCGACAGCACATCGACGGAGGAGGCCAGCGAACGGGCGTCGGGATGCCAGGTCAGCTCCAGTTCCTCCTCCACCTCCTTGGACAGCCGGTGCACGTCGCAGTAGTGCAGCGTGACGTCGAACGGCTTGAGGCGGCGCAGTACCGCCTGGCCGATACGGCCGGAGCCGAGGACGCCGACGTCCATGCCTTCGAGGTCGTAGGCGCGCGAGACGCTGTCGGCGATGTTCCAGCCCTTCTTGGTGGTCACCCACTCGTGAGCCGGCATGTAGTTGTGCACCAGGGTGAGGATCTGCATCACGGCGTGCTCCGACACACTGATGCTGTTGCTGAAAGTCACCTCGGCCACGGTCATGCCCTGGGAGATGGCGCTCGGCAGATCGACGTGGTCCGACCCGATCCCCGCGGTGATCGCGAGTCTGAGCCGGGGAGCCGCGGCGATGCGCTCGGGGGTCAGATAGGCGGGCCAGAACGGCTGCGAGATGACCACGTCGGTGTCGGGAAGCTCGCGGTCCAGGGTGGAGTCCGCCCCTTCCTTGTCGCTCGTGACGACGAAGGTGTGACCCCGGTCCTCCAGGAACCGGCGCAGTCCCAGTCCTCCGGAGACGCAGCCGAGGAGGTGCCCCGGGGTGAAATCGACGGCCTGCGGGGTCGGCGCGGTCTGACCGCCCGGGTAGCCGGTGATGGTGGGAATCTCGTCGCGGGCGTAGTCGGGAGGATAACCGCCCACGGGATCCGGATAGAGCACCGCAAGGATTTTTGCCATGGCCGTCCTCCATCGGTGGGGCCACTGCTCCGGTGAACGGGTAGAGCACCGGTCAACCGGTCGAACGCCGATGATCTTGAATTCTAGTCGAGTGTGCGTCGGCGCTGCAATCCCCGGGGATAATGGGGAGGTGTTTCGATGGATAGGGATGCGGCTATTGAGATGAGGTCTGTGACGGGAGTTCGGGAGCCGTTCCGCGCGCATCTGCGCGGGGGCGTCCTGGCGGCGGTCGCGCTCGGCGGCCTGCTGGGCGGGACGGCCCGTTACGCGCTGGGGCTGGCCTTCCCCGCGCCTGGGGCGACGTTCCCGTGGACGACGTTCGCCATCAACGTGTCCGGATCGTTCGCGCTGGCGCTGCTGCTCGTCCATGTGATCGAGGCCTGGCCGCCGACCCGGTACGTGCGGCCGTTCGCCGCCGTCGGCTTCCTCGGCGCCTTCACCACCTTCTCGACCTGGATGGTCGACACCGATCGCCTGCTGGGCCACGGCCACTACGCGGCTGCGGCGTCGAACATCGTCGGGAGCCTCTTCGCCGGGGCGGCCGCCACTGTTCTGGGCCTGGCCATCGGTCGGCTGACGTCGGCCCGGCTCACACGGCTCGACGCGCGGCGTGGGCGCGCCCGCCGACACGGGTGGTGGGTGCGGTGATCATCATGCTCGCCGTCGGTGCGGCGGCCGCGGTCGGGGCGGTTGCGCGTTACGTCCTCGGCCAGTACGTGCAGTACCGGAGCCCCGGCGTGTTCCCGCGCGGCACCTGGCTGATCAATGTGAGCGGCTCGTTCGTGCTGGGGCTTCTGGTGGGCCTCGGCGCACGGCACGCACTGCCGGAGCAGGTCGTGACCATCGCCGGCGTCGGTTTCTGCGGCGCCTATACGACGTTCTCCACATTCAGTTACGAGCTGGTCCACCTGTGCGAGAAGGGGCAGGTCGGCAAGTCCCTGCTGTACGCCGCTTCGAGTCTCGCGGTGGGTCTTGCGGCAGCAGCGGCGGCGCTTGCCATCGGGTCGTTCTGAGAAGGTCCAGGCCCGGCCGTCCGGTACTTGACACGGGGATTCACGAGACGTCTCCTTGAAGGTAGGAAACACGTTGTGGCGTGCGCTGATCGGCGCGCACCGCTCGGGTTGGCCAGCGTCCACCGGCATCCGGAGGCTGCTGATGGCAACCTATGAGTATCTATGCAGCCGTTGTGGGCCTTTCGATGTGAAGTTGGCGATCGGGACGGCGCCCGAGGTGTACGGCTGCCTTCTTTGCGCAGGCGCTGCGAGACGTGTGTACTCCTCGCCCGGCCTCACGCTGACCTCGCACGCGGTCGCCGCCCTTCATGACCAGGAGGAGCAGGCCCGTGAGGCCCCGGCAGTAGTCTCCGAAGTGCCGTCACGCGCAAGGGTGCCGCGGCACCCGCACCCCGCGCTCTCGCGGTTGCCGCGTCCCTGAGGGCGTCCACGCGGACTTAGGAGGTGCGTCCTCGTGGGAAACGTGGGACTGCTGTTCGTCGGTGCAGTGCTCTTCATCAACGGAATGCTGTTGCTCGGCAAGGTCGACGCCAAGGCGGCAGCGGTGTTCAACCTGTTCGTGGGCGCACTGCAGGTGCTGACACCGACTTATCTCATCTTCGTCGCCGCCGGCGACCCCAGAGGGATCCTGGCGGTATCCGGCATCTATCTGTTCGGCTTCACCTACCTGTATGTAGGCGTGGGCCTCCTCGCCGGTCTCGACAGTACCGGCGTCGGCTACTACTCGCTGTTCGTCGCGGTTGCGGCCCTGGGGTACTCGTTCGTCAATTTCCGGATCTTCAGGGACTACCCGTTCGGAGTCATCTGGCTCTACTGGGCATTCCTGTGGTTCCTGTTCTTCCTGTTGCTCGGGCTCAAGAAGGACAGCCTCGGAATCTATACAGGCTGGGTCACGGCGATCCAGGGCTGGGTCACCGCCGCGATTCCCGCGGCGCTGCTGCTCTCCGGTTACTGGGTGAACCCCAACGAAACCGCCATCGCGCTGGCGGTGTTCGGCGTGGTGGTGTTCGGGGCGCTGTGGCCGCTCACCCGGAATTCGCGGCAACCGACCCCAGCCGCCCCGGCGGCCGGAAGCGTCGGCGCACAAACGTGACGGGATCAGAAACCAGGAGCTGTCATGCCAGAGATCATCTTCAATGTGGACCACAGTAAGTCGATGCGTGACCAGGACGTTCCCGGACACAACAGGTGGCACCCGGACGTCCCCACCGTCGCCATGGTCAAGCCGGGAGCGGAGTTCCGCATGGAGTGCCGCGACTGGACCGACTGCCAGGTCGGCAACAACGACACCGCCAACGACGTACGCGACATCGACCTGACCATCCCTCACATGCTCAGCGGTCCGGTAGGCGTGGAGGGCGCCGAACCCGGCGACCTGCTCGTCGTCGACATCCTCGATCTCGGCCCCGTGCCGCAGCAGACCGGGGACGCGGCGGGCCAGGGCTGGGGCTACACCGGTATCTTCGCCAAGGCCAACGGCGGCGGCTTCCTGACCGACTATTTCCCGGACGCCTACAAGGCAATATGGGATTTCCACGGACAGCGGGCGGTCTCCCGCCACCTTCCCGGGATCAGCTTCACCGGTATCACCCACCCCGGGCTGTTCGGAACCGCCCCGTCCACCGAGATGCTCGCCCGCTGGAACACCCGCGAGCAGGCGCTGATCGACACCGACCCGAACCGGGTCCCGCCACTCGCCGTACCGCCGGACAGCACCAACGCACTCGCGGGCACGGCCACCGGAGACCTCGCCACGCGCATCGCCGCGGAAGGCGCACGCACGGTGCCGGCCCGCGAGAACGGAGGCAACCACGACATCAAGAACTTCACGCGCGGTTCGCGGGTCTTCTACCCCGTACACGTCAAGGATGCCAAGCTCTCCGGAGGCGACCTGCACTTCAGCCAGGGCGACGGAGAGATCACCTTCTGCGGCGCCATCGAGATGGGCGGCTTCATCGACTTCCACGTCGACCTGATCAAGGGCGGCATGGAGACGTACGGCATCTCCACCAACCCCGTGTTCATTCCGGGCAACGTCGAGCCGAGGTACACGGAGTTCCTCACCTTCATCGGGATCTCCGTCGACCACGACACGGACACGAACTACTACCTCGACGCGACACTGGCCTACCGCCGGGCCTGCCTCAACGCCGTCGAGTACTTCAAGAAGTTCGGCTACAGCGGAGAGCAGGCCTACCTGCTGCTCGGCTCCTCCCCCATAGAGGGACGTATCAGCGGCATCGTCGACATCCCCAACGCCTGCTGCTCGTTGTACGTACCCACCGCCATGTTCGACTTCGAGGTCCGTCCCAGCGCCGCCGGACCGGTGAAGGCCGACCGAGGCCAGTGCGCGTTGGCCACCGCCTGACCGGGCCCCGGCTGCGGCCCCCGCGGTCCCGGCTGCGACTCAGCCCTGCGCATCATCGCCGTTTGCCAGATCCGTGAGGGCGGGCCGTGGCCAGGACCGGGGTCGTCCGCTGGCTGCGGGTGTCGTACGGCTGAGCCCGACCGTTAATCGCTGGCGCCGTGCTCTGGGGTGGGGCTACTGTTTCCCCGTTCCCGGGCACGGTCGTGTTCCGTTCCCGAGGGAACAGCGTCGGTTCGTCGAGGAAGCAGGGGGTGAGGACATTGATGACTGTCACGGTGACGGGCGCTGCCCGCATTCAGGAGTTCATCATCGTTTCCACCCCTGTGGTCTCCGGCTGACATCCACACATCTTCCCCGCGCCGAGCGCGCCGCCGGGGCCACCCTTCGAAGGGTTCCCCTTGTTCCACGCTTCGCTCAACACCTCTCCCACTTCTGATGCCCAGCGCGCCCTCGCCCCCTACGGGTGGGATGAAGGCTGGACCGCTGAGTTCGCTCCGTACGCCGAGCAGGGGCTGGTGCCCGGCCGTGTCGTGCGGGTCGATCGCGGTCTGTGCGACGTCATCACGCCGGACGGCACCGTGCGTGCCGACACCGAGTTCGTCGTCCCCCGTGACCCGATGAAGGTCGTGTGCACGGGGGACTGGGTCGCCGTCGACCCGGAAGGCAGCGACCCGCTGTACGTGCGGACGCTCCTGCCTCGCCGTACCGCTCTCGTGCGCTCGACGTCGTCGAAGCGTTCCGAAGGCCAGGTCCTCGCCACCAACATCGATCACATCGTCATCTGTGTGTCCCTCGCGGCCGAACTCGACCTCGGGCGGATCGAGCGGTTCCTCGCACTTGCGATGTCCAGCTCCACCGGTGAAGCGCTGCTGCGTGAGCCGGTACTCCCCTGGGAGTCCGGTGCGCAGCCCGTCGTCGTCCTGACCAAGGCCGACCTCGTGCCGGACCCGGTCACCCTGGCCCACCTCGTGCAGGACGTGGAGACCAGCGCACCCGGCGTGCCCGTGGTCCCCGTCAGCGCCCTGCACGGCGACGGCCTCGACGTCCTCGTCGCGCTGGTCGGCTCCGGTAGCAGCGTGCTGCTCGGCCAGTCCGGCGCGGGCAAGTCCACGCTCGCCAACGGGCTCGCCGGTGCGGACGTCATGGAGGTGCAGGCCGCCCGTGACGTCGACGGCAAGGGCCGGCACACCACGACCACCCGCAACCTGCTCACCCTGCCCTCCGGCGGCGTCCTCATCGACACGCCCGGGCTGCGGGGCGTCGGCATGTACGACGCCGGGACCGGGGTCGGGCAGGTGTTCGCCGAGATCGAGGAACTGGCCGCGGGGTGCCGGTTCCACGACTGCGCCCACGAGGCGGAGCCGGGCTGCGCGGTGCGTTCCGCCGTGGAGGACGGCGACCTTCCGGACCGGCGGCTGGAGAGCTACCGCAAGCTCGTGCGGGAGAACCAGTGGACCGTGGCCAAGTCGAACGCGCGGCTCCGGTCCGAGCTGAAGAAGGACTGGCACCGGAAGACCGCCGCCGGCAAGGCCGCCGGCGCGGCCAAGCGCAGGCCCTGGAACTAGAGCGTGTCTCTTTGATGGATTGGTCAGTTGATCGGATGTGTCTGTCCGATTAGTGATCACCGATGCGATGTGGGACCGGATCGAGCCGCTGATGCCGGCCGATCCGGTCCGCGGGCGGCGTTGGGCCGATCACCGCCGAACGCTCGAGGCCATCGCGTGGAAGTACCGCACCAACTCGCCCTGGCGAGACCTTCCCGACGAGCTCGGCTCATTCCAGACCGCTCACAAACGGCTGATCAGATGGGCCGTCGACGGCACCTGGGAGATGATCCTCGCCGCTGTCCTGGCGGCAGCGGACGCCGATGACGACCTCGACTGGACGGTGTCGGTGGACTCCACGGTCGTGCGGGCCCACCAGCACGCTGCCGGAGCACGCAAAAGGGGCGACGCGCCCGGGAGAGCCCGCCGATCACGGGCTGGGACGCTCGCGCGGCGGGCTGAGCACCAAGGTCCACCTGGCCGCAGACGGCCACGCACGACCCCTGGCCTTCACCGTCACCGCAGGCCAAGCAGGTGACGCACCCGCCTTCGAGACGGTGATGTCCCGCATCCGCGTACCTCGTCCCGGCCCGGGAAGGCCCAGGACCCGGCCCCTGGCCGTCCTGGCCGACCGCGCGTACTCCTCACGCGCCATCCGCGCCCACCTGCGGCGCCGGGGCATCCGTGCTGTCATCCCGCAGCCGTCCGACCAAGTCGGCCACCGTCTACGGCGAGGCCGACTCGGTGGCCGTCCGCCCGGCTTCGACAGCGAGGCATACAAGCAGCGCAACAGTGTCGAGCGGTGCATCAACCGCCTCAAGCAGTGGCGCGGCCTGGCCACACGAACCGACAAGCTCGCGATCGCCTACCAGGCCGCACTCCACCTCGCGGGCATCCTCATCTGGAGCCGACGCTGACCAAAGAGACAGGCCCTAGCCGGCCCGCACCAGGACGGGACCCGGGAGCGGCAACTTGCGGGTCCTGTCGCTGTCCCGTCGCTCCGGGTACCGCACGCAACGGCCTCCCGGGGGTGCCGCCCCCGGGTCCCGCCGCCGGCATCCCGGTCCTCGTCCGATTTCCGCCAGCCGCGTCCGGTGCCCCGGCGCACACTGGGAGACGTGATGGACGCGGACACCAGGTACGAGGCTGTACGCAGCCGGGACGGACGGTTCGACGGGGCGTTCTTCTTCGCTGTCGAGACCACCGGCATCTACTGCCGGCCCAGTTGCCCGGCGGTGACGCCGAAGCGGCACAACGTGCGGTTCTTCGCGACGGTCGCCGCCGCCCAGGGCTCCGGGTTCCGCGCCTGCCGGCGGTGCCGGCCGGACGCCGTGCCCGGTTCGGCGGAGTGGAACGTCCGCGCGGACGTCGTCGGCCGGGCCATGCGCCTGATCGCCGACGGCGTCGTGGACCGCGAGGGTGTCGCCGGGCTCGCCGCGCGGCTCGGCTACAGCGCCCGGCAGGTCCAGCGGCAGCTCACCGCCGAACTGGGCGCCGGACCCGTCGCGCTCGCCCGGGCACAGCGGGCGCACACCGCGCGGGTGCTGCTCCGGACCACCGACCTGCCCGTCACCCAGATCGCGTTCGCGTCCGGGTTCGCCAGCGTGCGGCAGTTCAACGACACCATCCGCGAGGTGTACGACGCGACACCGACCGAGGTGCGCGCCGCCGCCCCCCGCGACCGGGGCGTCCGCCGCGCCGTGCCCGGCGCCGGCATCCCGCTCCGGCTCGCCCACCGGGGCACGTACCAGGCCGCCGCCGTCTTCGACCAGCTCGCCCGGGAGGCCGTGCCGGGCGTCGAGGAGGTGACCGGCGGACCGGGCGGCCGAACCTACCGGCGCGGTCTGCGGCTGCCGTACGGCACCGCGCTCGTCGCCGTCCACGAACGCACCCGGGCGGCGAGGGCCGGTGCCGGCACCCACCCGGGCGGCTGGCTCGAGGCCCGGCTGAACCTCACCGACCCCCGGGACCTCACCACCGCCGTGCAACGGCTGCGGCGGCTGTTCGACCTGGACGCCGACCCGTACGCCGTCGACGAGCGCCTCGGTGCCGCCCCGCGGCTCGCCCCGCTCGTCGCCGCCCGGCCCGGGCTGCGCTCGCCCGGTGCGGTGGACCCGCTGGAGCCCGCCGTGCGCGCCCTGGCCGGCACCCGGGGCGCCCAGGAACTGGTGCGCAGGTACGGCAAGACCCTCGACGCGCCCTGCGGCAGCCTCACGCATCTCTTCCCCGAGCCCGCCGTCCTCGCCGAGGCCGAACCCGCCGGCCCGCTGGGCGCGCTGGCCGCCGCCCTAGCCGACGGCACCGTACGGCTGGACGCGGGCGCCGACCGGGACGACGCCGAGAAGGCCCTGCTCGCCCTGCCCGGCATGGATCCGGCCGTCGTCGCCGCCCTGCGCGTACGCGCCCTCGGCGACCCCGACGTGGCCCCGCCCGGCGCCGACATCCCCGGCACCTGGCGACCGTGGCGGTCGTACGCGGTGCAACACCTGCGGGTGGCCGGCGAGTTGCCCTGGTGACCACCGCGCACCGCACGTAGGCGGTCTCCGCACGAGCCGTTGTGCGCCACCACCGCCGCCCTCGGCAGGGGCCGCGCCGACCGCAACTCAGCCCACCCCGGCCGTTCGTGTCGTCGGCGCGCCCCCTCCCGGCCGCTCGTCAGTCCTTGCCCCGCGGTCTCAGCGGGGCCGCCCCCTTCCCTCGCACCGCTCCCTTCCCCTTGCACCGGCCGAGAGCCCCCGTGCGGGAAAGCGTGAACTCCGTTGCGCCGACCGGGTGGACCGTCGTCGGCGTTCCCGTGGCGCGGACCGGCCGTGTGGGACGGTCGCCTCCGGCGGGTCACGGGGAAGGGCGGACACACATGCGCACGGTCGTACGGATTCTGGCGGTCGTCCTGACGGCGCTGGTGCCGGGCCTGGCGGCACCGGCCGTCGCCGAGCCCGCCGCGCTGCCGTGGACCGGCGGCTGGGAGGCCGCGCCCTCCGGTACCACCGCCCCGCTGCCCGGCGCCGCCGTCCGCAACGTCGTCCACCTGAGCATCGGCGGCACCGCCGTCCGCCTCCGGCTCAGCAACCGGCTCGGCACCGAGCCCCTGCGCCTGGGCGCGGTCACCGTCGCGCTGCGCCGGGCGGCCGGGCCCGCCGCCGTCCCCGGCACCCTGCACACGGCCACCTTCCACGGCGCCCCGCGGACCACCGTCCCGCCGGGCGCGGACACGGTCACCGACCCGGTGCCGCTGCCGGTGCCGGCCGGCGCCGACCTGCTCGTCACCGTGTACACGCCGGACGACTCCGGGCCCGCCACCTACCACCGCACCGCCCTGCGGACCAGCTACCTGGCCCGCTCCGGCGCCGGCCGGGCGGCCGACGAGGACGGCACCGCATACACCGCGACCACCGCCCACTGGTACTACGTCACCGGCGTCGATGTCCGCGGCGCCGCCCGGGGCAGCATCGTCGCGTTCGGTGACTCGCTCACCGACGGCACCGGCTCCACCCCCGACACCGACCGCCGCTGGCCCGACCGGCTCGCCCAGCGGCTGCGCGGGCACCGGTTCGGCGTCCTCAACGCCGGTATCGCCGGCAACCGGCTGTTGCGCGACGGCACCGGCCCCAGCGCCCTCGCCCGGCTGGACGCCGACGCCCTGGACCGGCCCCGGGTACGGGTCCTGGTCGTCCTGGAGGGCGTCAACGACATCAACGGCGCCCCGGCGGCGAGCGATCCGGCCGCCTACGCCGCCGCCTACCGCACCCTCGTCGCCCGGGCCCACGCCCGCGGCATCCGGGTCGTCGGCGTCACCCTCACCCCGTACGGCGGCCACCCCGCCTGGACCGCCGCCCGTGAGGCCGTACGGCAGCGGGTGAACGCCTTCATCCGTGGCGGCGGCGTCTTCGACGCGGTCGCCGACGCCGACGCCGCCGTACGCGATCCGGCCGCGCCCACCCGGCTGTCGCCCGCCTACGACCCCGGCGACCACCTGCACTTCGACGACGCCGGCATGAGCGTCGTCGCCGACACGGTCCACCGCGCCCTGACCCACTGACCACAGGCAGGGAAGGTCAGCGGGGCTCCTCGCGGGTCACCCAGCCCCGTTCCCAGGCGTGCCAGCCCAGTTGCAGCCGGGTCGTCACCCCGGCCAGCTCCATCAGACGCCGCACGCGGCGCTGCACGGTCCGCAGGCCCAGGCCGAGCTGCTTCGCCACGCTGGCGTCGGTGAGCCCCGCCAACAGCAGCGACAGCACCTCCAGGTCGGTGGCGTCCGGGCCGTCCGGCCGCTCCCGGGTCACCGTGCCGGCGTCCAGGCGCAGGGGCAGCGCGTCCCGCCACACCGACCCGAACAGCGCCGCCAGCAGCTCCAGCAGCCCGCCGGCATGCACCACCAGCGCGGCCGGTTCCGCCGTCTTCGAGGTCAGCGGCACCAGCGCCAGCGAGCGGTCGGCCACCACCAGCTTGGTCGGCACCCGGTCCACCAGCCGCACCCGCTCACCACGGCCGAGCGCCGCCGTCAGCTCGGCCGGCCCGTACGGCAGGTCCAGCACGGCCCGTTCCACCACCACGCGGTAGCGCACCCCACGTCCGGCCGCCCGCTCCTCCGCCTCGTTCTCCGTGCCGGTCACGACCACGGGATCGCCGGTGACGAGCGCGCACACCTCCTCGGTCGCACCCAACTGCAGTTGCAGGAACCGCTGGGCGACCGCGGACGCGCCGGTCACCACCTCCACCAGGTCGTGCACCGCAGGTTCGGCCGACGCCGCCCGGTACTCCTCCGCGAGCAGCGCGGCCGTCAGCTCCGCCTTGTCCAGCTCGTGCCGCTGCTGGGTGAGCAGCGCGCCCAGCGCCACTCCGGGCGGCGCAGCCACCCAGCGGCCCGGCCGCGCCGAGGACCGGGCCGCCAGCCCCTGCCGCTCCAGCCGGCGCAGCGCGCGCTCGGCGTCCTGCTCGGCCAGCGCCAGGCGCCCGGCCAGATCGGCCACGTCGGCCGCGCCCGCGGACACCAGCATCCGGTAGGCCGCCTCGTCCGTCATCGCCGTAGCGGTGTGGTCTCTGTGAAAGTGGCAGTACCGAGGGACGCGTGGCCGAACGCGCATGCGCGGCCGTGCCCCGGGAACCCAGCCGTCAGTCCGGCCCACCGGGCGCGTCAGGGACGCCCGGTCCACCGACCGTGGCCCGGTTCCGGGCCACTCGGGACGTCGCCGGGCGGTCCTCCCGTGGGGGGTGGGGCCGCCCGGTGGCCATCGACCGCTCCTCGTACGGCTGTTCACCCACTCACTCGACAGGCCGTCCGGCGGGGCCGGGTGTGCCGAATTTTCCCGAGCCCCGTTTCCCCGCCGCCCGTGCGGTGGACAATCAGGGGGCATGAGCCAGCAGGGGGGAAGTCCCGCCCGTTCCGAGGACGACTGGTGGGGTCAGCTTTACGACGACTCCGCCCAGGACACGGGCCCCACGGCCGTGCCCGATTCCCTGGACGACCGCTTCACCTCGGCGAGGAACACGGTGGCCCGACGGGACCCACCGGCCCGCCAACCGCCGCCCCCGGCCGCCGCGTCGGTGCCACCCCAACGCGCCGCCCCCACCGACCCGGCCCCGCCCACCGACCCGGCCCCGCCCGCCGGGCCGACCTCACCCGCCGGGCCGACCCCGCCCGTCGGACCCGTCCCACCCACCGGACCACCGCCGCCCGCGCCCCCTGCGCCGCCCGCGGCCCCGGAGGCCCCCGCCTCGCCCCCGTACGTCCCACCCCCGTACGCCGCCGAGTCCCTTGAGGCCGGCGCATCCTCCGTCCCGGAGCCCGCGCCCACCTCCCTCGCACCCGCTGCCGGCCCACCGACAGTCCCCTCCGCACCGTCCGGCCCCTACGGCCCCTCCGCCCCCTCCGTCGACTACGTCGGCTCCGGGCCTCCCACCTACGACCCCGAACCCACCGCGCTCCCGCTCGCGGCCCCCGGACGGGCTGGACGAGCTGGTCGCGGACACCGTGCTGGACGGCGCGCGGTACGGACCGTGCACGCTGCGGGCCGTGTCGCTCCGCGGGGACTCGGCGCGCTACCGCGGCGAGCCCCGCCGGGACGCGCTGCTCACCGCGCGCTTCGGGACCGGCGAGCAGGCGCTCGTCCTCGTCGCGATGGCCACCGGCGCGCGGTCCACGCCCGGCGCGCACCTGGCGGCGGCCGAGGCGTGCCGGTGGATCGGCCGGGCCGTGGGCCGCAGTCACCAGCGGCTCGTGGAGGACATCCGCACGGCCCGGCGCGGTGACCTGAAGGCCGGCCTGCACCGGCTGACCGACCGCGGTCTGGGCAGGCTGCGCGCGAGCGCCGCCGAACGGGGCGTCGACCCCGAGGAGTACGCGGCGAGCCTGCGCTGTCTGCTCCTGCCCGCCGACCCGGACTGCCGTACGCGCGTGTTCTTCGGTGTCGGGGACGGCGGCCTGTTCCGGCTGCGGGACGGCGTGTGGCGGGACATCGAGCCGGTCACGCCGCCCGAGGACCGCAGGGACGCCACCGATACCAGGGACACCACCGACACCGCGGACGCGGGCCGCCCGGTCGCCCTCGCCGGTTCGCCGGCGGAGCGGACCCCCGAGGGTGACCGGCTGACGATGGACCTCGGCGTCCCGGCCCCGCCGAGCCCGTTCGAGCCCGCCCCGGAGACCGTTCCCGAGCCGCCCCGGGAGCCGTTCCGCTTCCGCGCCTCGGTAGCCCGCCCGGGTGACGCGCTGGTGATGTGCACCGCGGGTCTGGCCGAGCCGCTGCGCGGCGAGGCCGCCCTGTGCGCCTACCTGGCCCGCCGCTGGTCCGGACGCACCCCGCCCGGCCTCGCCGCGTTCCTCGCCGACGCCCAGGTGCGGGTGAAGGGCTACGCCGACGACCGTACGGCGGCGGCCGTGTGGGAGGCGTAATCGCGGCCCCTGTGGATTCATGGAACGGGAGGGCTATCCCGGGACAGCGAAGGGGCAACGCGCGCCATGGCCAAACAGAACGTCGCCGAGCAGTTCGTCGACATCCTCGTCCGCGCCGGGGTGCGCCGCCTCTACGGTGTCGTCGGGGACAGCCTCAACCCGGTCGTGGACGCCGTCCGCCGCAACGCGGCCATCGACTGGGTCCACGTACGCCACGAGGAGACCGCCGCGTTCGCGGCCGGCGCCGAGGCCCAGCTCACCGGCGTTCTGGCCGCCTGCGCCGGCTCCAGCGGCCCGGGCAACCTGCACCTCGTCAACGGGCTGTACGACGCCCACCGCTCCATGGCCCCCGTCCTGGCCCTCGCCTCGCACATCCCGTCCAGCGAGATCGGCCTCGGCTACTTCCAGGAGACGCACCCGGACCGGCTGTTCCAGGAGTGCAGCCACTACTGCGAGCTGATCTCCAGCCCGAAGCAGATGCCCCGGCTGCTCCAGAGCGCCATCCAGCACGCGGTCGGACGCAGCGGCGTGAGCGTGGTGTCCCTGCCGGGTGACATCGCCGGCGAACCGGCTCCGGAGAAGGCCCCGCAGAGCGCCCTCGTCACGTCCCGGCCGACCGTCCGGCCCAGCGACACCGAGATCGACCGGCTCGTGGAGATGATCGACGCGGCCGACAAGGTCACCCTGTTCTGCGGCAGCGGAACGGCCGGCGCCCACGCCGAGGTCATGCGGTTCGCGGAGAAGATCAAATCACCGGTGGGACACGCCCTGCGCGGCAAGGAGTTCATCCAGTACGACAACAGGTTCGACGTGGGGATGAGCGGACTCCTCGGCTACGGCGCCGCCTACGAGGCCACCCACGCGTGCGACCTGCTGCTCCTGCTCGGCACCGACTTCCCGTACAACGCCTTCCTGCCGGACGACGTGCGGATCGCCCAGGTCGACGTGCGGCCCGAGGTGCTCGGCCGCCGTTCCCGGCTCGACCTCGCCGTGTGGGGCGACGTCCGCGAGACGCTGCGCTGCCTGATCCCGCGGGTGCGGGAGAAGACCAGCCGGCGCTTCCTCGACAAGATGCTGAAGAAGCACGCCGACGCGCTGGAGGGCGTGGTCAAGGCGTACACCCGGAAGGTCGACAAGCACGTCCCGATCCATCCGGAGTACGTGGCCGCCGTACTGGACGAGGTCGCCGCCGACGACGCGGTGTTCACCGTCGACACGGGCATGTGCAACGTCTGGGCGGCCCGCTACATCACGCCGAACGGCCGCCGCCGGATCATCGGTTCGTTCTCGCACGGGTCGATGGCGAACGCGCTGCCGATGGCGATCGGCGCGCAGTTCACCGACCGCCGCCGGCAGGTCGTGGCCATGTCCGGCGACGGCGGATTCTCCATGCTGATGGGCGACTTCCTGACGCTGGTGCAGTACGACCTGCCGGTCAAGGTGGTGCTGTTCAACAACTCCTCCCTCGGCATGGTCGAGTTGGAGATGCTGGTCGCGGGTCTGCCCTCGTACGGCACCACCAACACCAACCCCGACTTCGCCGCCGTCGCCCGGGCGTGCGGTGCCCACGGGGTGCGGGTGGAGAAGCCCAAGCAGCTCGCCGGCGCCCTCAAGGACGCCTTCCGGCACAAGGGGCCGGCCCTGGTGGACATCGTCACCGACCCCAACGCGCTGTCCATCCCGCCGCGGATCAGCGCGGAGATGGTCACCGGGTTCGCCCTGTCCGCCTCGAAGACCGTGCTCGACGGCGGGGTGGGCCGGATGCTCCAGATGGCCCGCTCCAACCTGCGCAACGTGCCGCGTCCCTGATCTCGTGGGGACGGCTTTCGGCCAGTTTCACGCGGCGTGACGGCGCGCGGACAGTTGGTGCCGGGCGGAGCCGGACCGGTGTCGCGGGGCGTCCGTGGCGCCCAGCGACGTACGAGAAGCCCGGGGCGTGGCCACGACCGAGTCGGGCGGCCGGCCGGGGCGGGGTGCGCAGGTGGCCGAACCACCGGTCATCGGGCATACCGCAGGACTGCCCGGGGGCCTGCTGGGCAAGCATCCCCCCGTGAACGTGTTCGACCAGGAAGGGCAGGGACCGGCGGCGTGCGGGCGGGGGTCATGAAGAGGCAGGCACGAGGAGGCGGTCCCGTGACCATCGGGGCCTCCTCGGTGAAGGCGGGGGAGACGGCGGGGGAAAGGGCCGGCACCATCACGGAACACGCGCAGCGACTGAGGCGCAGGCTGGACCGGGCGGACCTCAAAGCGGTGCCGGAGGCCCGCCGGGAACTGCGTGAACTGCTGCGGCACTGGGGGAAACCGGGCCGCTCGGAGATCGCCGAGCTGCTCACCAGTGAACTCGTCACCAACGCGCTCGTCCACACCGACGACGACGCAGTCCTCACGGCCGTCGTGGAACCGGGCGGACTACGGGTGGAGGTACGGGACTTCGTGGCCCGCAGACCGGCGCCGCACGCCCCGCGACCGGACGACGACACGCACGGCCGGGGCCTGGTGCTCGTGGAGTGCCTCGCCGACGCCTGGGGGGTACGGCCGCACGGGGTGGGCAAGTCGGTGTGGTTCGAACTCGGTGCCGAGGCGGCGTGACGGCACGGCCGGCACGGACGGCAACGGGGCGGGGGCGTGACCCGTGTGGTCACGCCCCCGCCCCGTGCCGCGGTCACCCGCGGGCCGGCTGTCAGCCGAACTGCTGCTCCAGGTCCTTGAGCTTGCGCTCCAGGGAGTCCAGGCGCGGCAGGGCCATCGTGTCATCCTCCGCGGTGAGGTCGACGGCCACCGGCTCAGCTCCGCTGCGGACCGGCTGAAGGGAGGGCCGGGCGCGGACGGGTAGCTGTTCCGCGGTCGATATGGCAGGCTCCGCGGTCGCCGGGGCCGGGCCGCGCTCCACCGCCTGCACCTCGACCTGCCGGCCGGTGCGGCCGACGAATCCGCGGTGACCTCGGCTGATCGCCTTCAACTGGGCACGCTCCACGCGCTGCTGGTCGCGCCGCCGCTGCCGGGTCTCCTCCTTCTGCCGCTTGTCCTCGCGGACCTCCTCGACCGCCTCGTCGAGGCTGCGTACGCCCTCCAGGAGCATCAGCGACCAGGCGCGGTAGGTCTCGCGGGGCGCCCGCATCCAGCGGACCATGCGGATCTGCGGCAGCGGACGCGGTACGAGGCCCTGCTCGCGCAGCGCGGCCCGGCGGGTCTGCTTCAGCGCCCGGTCGAACAGCACGGCCGCCGACAGCGACATGCCGGAGAAGAACTGCGGCGCGCCGTCGTGACCGGCACCCCGGGGTGCGTGCACCCAGTTGAACCAGGCCGCCGCCGCCGCGAACATCCAGACGAGCAGCCGCGAGCCGAGGGCCGCGTCACCGTGGCTGGCCTCGCGCACCGCGAGCACGGAGCAGAACATCGCCGCGCCGTCCAGGCCGAACGGCACCAGGTACTGCCAGCCGTCGGTCAGCCCCAGGTTCTGCTCGCCGAAGCCGACCAGCCCGTGGAAGGACAGGGCGGCCGCGACCGCCGCGCAGCAGAAGAGGAGCACATAGGAGGCCGTGCCGTAGACGGCCTCCTTGCGCCGCCGGCGCTCCTCGCTGCGCTCCCACGAGTCGTCCGCGCTCGCGTTCTCCCCGGAGGTGCGCTTGCCTCGCGCGAGCACCGCCACCGCCGCCAGCATGCCCAGGAGCAGCACGGCGCCCGGAAGCAGCCAGTTCAGCGATATGTCGGTCAATCTCATCAGGGGTCCCTTGCATTGGGATAGGGCGTAACGCCCGCCATAGTGGCCCACTCCCGACGGCCCTCAGGGGGTTTCGGGGCAAGAGGCCGCCAACGAGGTGCAAGGGGATGACCGGGGACGGCTTTCTGCTCGAACTGCCGCGTGAGGGTCGGGAGTTGAGTTCGAATAAGACTACCCGTACGGGTGGTCCCCCGGAAAGTTCCCGCGGCAGGTGAGGAAAGGGTGAAGCGCCTGTCCGGGGCCGCTCCGCGAGCCGGGTGGTCCCGTCGCGGTGATCCTAGTGGACGCGGAGCCCTGCCGGTGACCTGACGGTCACTCAAGCCGCCACGACACGCGACGCCTTGGCGATCCGCTCGCCCTCGCAGGCGCGCGGACAGGTGGCGCACGTGTCCTCGGGGCGGACCGTGTAGAACATGCAGCAGCTCGCCCGGACCCGGGTCGCCACGGGAGCCCCGTCCGGAGCCGTCGACGTCCGGAACGCCGCCGCACCCGCGTACGGCCGGGTCGCGCCGGGCAGCAGCAGCCCCAGCTCCCGTACGGCCCGCCGCTCCTCGTCCCCGCCGAGCAGCCGGGCGACGTACCACAGCCCCTCCACGACCTCGTCGGTCGCCATGCCCCACAGGGCACGCCCGCGGCGCCGGGCCCGGGACCCGAAGGCGTCCAGCACCGGCTCCAGGTGCTCGGCCACGGCCGCCCGCACCCGGGCCCGCAGGGCCTCCTCGTCCGGTACGACGACCGTGCCGGGCAGCGCGGTGGCCGGATCGCCCGGCAGGCAGGCGAGGGAGACGGGCGGGCGTACGGCCATCCGGCCGGCCGTGCGGTGGTACGCGACGTGCGTCACGGGCAGCCGGGGTACTCGGCGGTGCAGGAACCACGGCACGGTGATCAGCAGGCAGGCGGCCCAGGCGTAGCGGTGCAGACCGAAGCTCGCGACGACGTCGGGGCGGGCGGGCCGGCCGTGGTCGCGCAGCACCTGGGCGGCGTCCCAGGCCAGGAACGCGTCCAGGTCCTCCCCGCCGGCGGCGAGCCCGGCGGCACGGGTCCAGCCCTCGCCGGCGGGTACCGGGTCGTCCGGGCCCAGCTCGGTCACGGTCAGCGCCGGCAGGGCCGCGCCCAGGCGGCCGTACGCGGGGGTGAGCGGCGAGGCCGCAGCGGGCATGGCGGGACCACCGACCCTTCGACACGTCCTCGGTCAGGACTGGCGTGCACAGGTAAGCCTTACCTTACTCGTCGCGGTGGAGTTTGCGCTGCCGCCCGGTGCGCCTAAGGTGCTTGACGGACCAGTGACAACCCGTCGTTAATGACCCAAGTGCCGACAAGCCGCCAGGAGGACCCGTGAAGCAGGGCGTGCAGGACTCCGCGGGCACGCCTGCCGCCCGGGTGCCGCCACAGCAGCGCCCGGCCGGAGCCGAGGCCCCCGCCAGGGAGCGGGACGCCACGGCGCCGGGCGCGGCGCGGGGGGAGCACACCCACGGCGAACGGCCGGCCCCGGGAGCGCGGGCCGCGGTGCGGCGCTCCTCCGTCCGCGGGCAGATCCTCGACGCCCTGCGCACCGCGCTGGTCACCGGCGAGCTGCGGCCGGGCGAGGTGTACTCGGCGCCGGCGCTCGGTGAACGCTTCGGGGTCTCCGCCACGCCCGTGCGGGAATCCATGCAGCAGCTCGCCCTGGAAGGCGCCGTCGAGGTCGTCCCCAACCGCGGCTTCCGGGTCGTGCGGCGGGGGGCGCGGGAACTGGCCGAACTGGCCGAGGTCCGCGCGCTGCTCGAGGTGCCGGTGATATTGCGGCTCGCCCGCACGGTGCCGGCCGAACGGTGGGCCGCGCTGCGGCCCCTCGCCGAGGAGAGCGTCCGGGCGGCCGCGTGCGGCTGCCCTGCGACGTACGCGGAGGCCGACCGTGCGTTCCACCGGGCCCTGCTCGGTCTGTCGGGCAACGAACAGCTCGTCCGGATCGCCGAGGACCTGCACCGGCGGGCACAGTGGCCGCCGGTACGGCACGGGCGGGCCGGGCTGGTGGCGGACGCGGCGGAACATCTGGCGCTGCTGGACGCGTTGGGCGCCGGGGACTGTGACGTGGTGCGGGGGCTGGTGGGAGAGCACTTCGCCTGCGCGGGCTGAGCGGTTCCGGGGGCGCGGGGTCCTTCGGGTGCGGGTTCGCTGTGGCTGGTCGCGCAGTTCCCCGCGCCCCTTCGGGGGCCGTTGTGTGTGTGGCACGTAGTTATGCTCGTGGCTTTCGGGGCCCTCGCCGACGGACGGGTGGCGCCCGTGTTTCTTCGGGGTTCATGCCGTCGCCGTGCCCGGGGTGGGTGGGGTCAGGTGGTGGGACAGCCAGGTGGGGACGCCGCCGAGGAGGCGGAACAGGCGGCGGGCCTCCTCGCGCAGGCGGGACGCCTCCGGTTCCTCCTCCGTGTCGGCCAGGGAGGCCAGCGCGGGGGCCGTGCCCACCAGGTAGCCCAACTCCTCGCGCAGGCGCAGGGATTCGGCGAAGCCGTGCCGGGCCTGCGCCACGTCGCCCTCGCGCAGGGCGAGTCCGGCGAGGTGCCGCCAGGTGAACGACAGCAGCAGCGGGTCCCCGTGGGCCGTGGCGCCCGCGTGCGCGCGCCGGTACGCGGCGCGGGCCGCCTGCGGGGAGCGGGTCAGGTTCTCGGCGAGCAGTCCCCGGCGGAAGTCCAGCAGGGCCCGCCCGGCCGCCCCCGGAGGGATCAGCGCCGCCGCCCGGCCGAGCGCGGCCCGCGCCTCGTCGGCCCGGTCGCGGACCCCGTGCAGCGTGGCGGCGTAGGCGAGTTGGCCCCGCTCGCAGGCGGCGGCCCCGCGCTCCTCGTCACCGGGTGCCAGGGCCTCCGCCGTCCGCAGCGCGTCCTCCGCGTCCTGCCAGCCCCGCTCGGTGTACAGGCACCGTTCGACCAGGAGCCCGGCACGCTGCAACGCCGTACCGGGACGGTCGGCCGGCAGCAGGGCCGCGGCATCGGCCCAGCAGGCACGGCTGCGCAACCGCCATACCGCGGTCTGGAGCGGATCGTCACCGGTGGTTCCGTTACCAGACATGGCGGTATGCGCCACGTTGCCCTCCCCGAGCACGCCATCGAGCTGTTGAGTGGTGGCGGCATTCCAGCACCGATCGTGGGGCCGGGCCAAGAGGGTGGGTGAAGGATTTCACAAAGTCGTGGGGCGCGGACGGGGCCATATCCGGCCGTCGTGCGCCCCCGCCGGTCTCAGCTCATGCGCAGGGCCAGGAAGAAGTCGAGCTTGTCCTCGAGGCGGGACAGGTCCCGTCCCGTCAACTGCTCGATCCGGCCCACCCGGTAGCGCAGCGTGTTGACGTGCAGGTGGAGGCGGGTGGCACAGCGGGTCCAGGAGCCGTCGCAGTCGAGGAACGCCTCCAGCGTCGGGATCAGCTCGGCGCGGTGCCGGCGGTCGTAGTCCGTCAGCGGGTCCAGCAGACGGGCCGTGAACGCGCGGCGGACGTCGTCCGGGACGAACGGCAGCAGCAGGACGTGACTGGCCAGTTCATGGTGGCCGGCGGCGCAGACCCGGCCGGGGCGGGCCGCGGCCACCCGGCGGGCGTGCCGGGCCTCCTCCAGGGCGCCGCGCAGGCCCTCCGCCGAGTGCACGGCCGCGCTCACGCCGAGGGTGAGCCGTCCGTCGCCGTCCAGGCCAGCCGACAGCGGTTCCCGTACCGACCGGAGCAGGGCGTCGGCGAGCAGCCCGGTCTCGGAGCCGTCGTGCTCGGTGGAGACGGCGGGGAGGGGGACCAGGGCGATCGCCTCGTCGCCGGTGTGTGCGACGGCGATGCGGTCGGACGGCTCCGGGCCGGTGGTCAGGGGGTCGACCAGCACCTCCTCCAGCAGGGACTGGGCGACCGCGCCGTCCCCGGCCTCCTCGTCCTCCCACTCCACGCGGGCCACCACGACCTGCCAGTGCGGTGCCGCTCCGAGCCCGGGCAGCAGGACCGGCGCGGCCACCCGCAGCCGGGCGGCGATCTCGGCGGGCGCGGCGCCCGTCTGGACCAGCTCCAGCACTTCCTGGGCGAGCCGGCGCCGCACCGTGCGGGCCGCGTCGCGGCGGTCCCGTTCGACGGCGATCAGTTGGGTGACGCCCTGGAGCAGGTCGAGCCGCTCGGCGGGCCAGTCGCCCGCGTCCGCCTCCACGGCCAGCAGCCAGTCCGCCAGGACCGTCTCGCGGACGTCGTGGGAGGCCTGCGGGGAGCGGCCGGCGGAGCGGACCGGGAACAGGGAGTAGGTGGAGCCGTTCAGCAGGACCCGGTGCGGGCCGCGGCGGCCGGTGCGGGTGGCGGCCAGGTGCTCCGCAGCGAGCCGGGCGCAGGTCTCGGCGGGCAGCGCCGGGCCCCCGACCTCGGAGCCGGCGATCAGCCGGCCGGTGGGGGAGAGCACCCAGGCGCGCAGGTCCAGGTCGGAGCCGAGCAGGTCCAGGACGACGTCCGGGCCGCCGCCCGCCGGGCCCGACGTCATCATCCGCCGGTGCCGGTCGACCACCGCGGCCAGGTCGCCGGCGCGCTCGCCGGACACCTGGCGGACGACGTGCTCGGTGATCGTGGCGAACGCCACCGACTCGTGGACCGCGAACAGCGGCAGCCGGTGCCGGGCGCAGGCCAGCACCAGGTCCTGCGGCACATCGCCCAGCTCGGCCTCGCCGGCCGCGAGCGCCGCCACCCCGGCCTGCGCCAGGATCCGCACGAAGGGTTCCGAGTCGTCGGCGTCCCGGCGCCAGGCCAGACCGGTCAGCACCAGCTCGCCGCCGGCGAGGTAGCGGCTCGGGTCGCGCAGGTCGGTGGTCATGACCCCGCGTACCGCGCGGTCCAGTTCGTCCTCGCCGCCGAGCAGCCGCAGCCCCAGCGCGTCGGTGTCCAGCAGTGCGCGCAGCCGCATCTCGTCGCCGCCGTTCTTTGTCTCGAAACCTACGATGGATCTTGGAGGGTGACGCGGGGCGCGCCCGGAGCGGGCGCGCACGGCGCGTACGCCGCGGTCTCCGCGCTGTTTCCTGCGTTTCCCCAGGAAAACGAAGAGGTTACCGATGACCTCTGTTCATACGAATCTACAAGATGCCTGGCCTGGCCAGCCAACTCCTTCATGGTTTCGGTGACTGACCCCGCCGGAGTACGGAGCGGTGTACTGAGTCCACTCCGCGTAAACAGCACATGAACGAGCCGGGACCGCCGCACACGGATTGGCTCAATCTGTACGACTCACGTACGACTCACGAGACGAAGAAGAGAGCCGGTCATGGACTTCCTTCGCCCCGCCAGTTGGGAGGAGGCGCTCGCCGCGAAGGCCGAGCACCCCACCGCTGTGCCGATTGCGGGTGGCACCGATGTGATGGTCGAGATCAACTTCGACCACCGCCGGCCCGAGTACCTCCTCGACCTCAACCGCGTCGGCGACCTCTCCGAGTGGGAGGTGGGGGAGGACACCGTACGACTGGGTGCCTCCGTCCCGTACACCAGGATCATGGAGGACCTCCGTGCCGAGCTGCCGGGCCTGGCGCTCGCCTCGCACACGGTGGCCTCCCCGCAGATCCGCAACCGCGGCGGCGTCGGCGGCAACCTCGGCACGGCCTCGCCCGCCGGCGACGCCCACCCCGCCCTCCTCGCGGCCGGCGCCGAGGTCGAGGTGGAGTCGGCGGCCCGCGGCACCCGGCTCGTCCCGATCGACGCGTTCTACACGGGTGTCAAGCGCAACGCGCTCCAGCCCGACGAGCTGATCCGCGCCGTGCACGTCCAGAAGGCGGACGGACCGCAGCAGTACTCCAAGGTGGGTACCCGTAACGCCATGGTCATCGCCGTGTGCGCCTTCGGTGTGGCCCTGCACCCCCGGACCCGGACGGTGCGCACCGGCATCGGCTCCGCCGCCCCCACCCCGGTGCGGGCGAAGACAGCCGAGGAGTTCCTGAACGCGGCACTGGAGGAGGGCGGCTTCTGGGACAACGGGAAGATCATCACTCCGTCGGTCGCCAAGCGGTTCGCCGAGCTGTGCTCCGGCGCCTGCAACCCGATCGACGACGTCCGGGGCACCGCGAGCTACCGCCGGCACGCGGTCGGCGTCATGGCCCGCCGGACGCTCACCTGGACCTGGGAGTCCTACCGCGGCGCCCGCCGCGCATCCGAAGGAGCTGCGTAATGCGCGTCAACTTCACCGTCAACGGACGCCCGCAGGAGGCCGACGACGTCTGGGAGGGCGAGTCCCTGCTGTACGTGCTGCGGGAGCGCCTCGGCCTGCCGGGGTCGAAGAACGCCTGTGAGCAGGGCGAGTGCGGGTCGTGCACCGTCCGGCTGGACGGCGTGCCGGTCTGCTCCTGCCTGGTCGCGGCCGGCCAGGCCGAGGGCCGCGAGGTCGTGACCGTCGAGGGCCTGGCGGACTACGCCCGCCAGCGCGCCGAGGGCGGCTGCGGCACCGGCGCCTGCGGCACGGCGGCCACCTCGCTCGACGAGGCCCGGCAGTGGCAGGCCGAGGGCACCGGCTCGCACACCGGCGAGGACACCGGGCTCTCCCCGGTCCAGCAGGCGTTCATCGACGCCGGCGCCGTCCAGTGCGGCTTCTGCACCCCCGGTCTGCTCGTCGCCTCCGACGAACTGCTGGAACGCAACCCGAACCCGTCCGACGCCGACATCCGCGAAGCGCTGTCGGGCAACCTGTGCCGCTGCACGGGCTACGAGAAAATCATGGACGCGGTCCGCCTCGCGGCCGCCCGCCAGTCCGAGGGGGTCTGAGCATGCCGGCGAACGGCGCACCCACCAAGGTCACCCAGTCCACCCCGACCAGGGGCGGCATCGGCGAATCCACGCTCCGCCCGGACGGCACCCTGAAGGTCACCGGCGAGTTCGCGTACTCGTCCGACATGTGGCACGAGGACATGCTGTGGGGGCAGATCCTGCGCTCCACCGTCGCGCACGCCGAGATCGTGTCGATCGACACCTCCGAGGCACTCGCGCTGCCCGGCGTGTACGCCGTCCTGACGTACGACGACCTGCCCACCGAGGTGCGGAACTACGGCCTGGAGATCCAGGACACCCCGGTCCTCGCGCACGGCAAGGTACGCCACCACGGCGAGCCGGTCGCGATCGTCGCCGCCGACCACCCGGAGACGGCCCGCCGCGCCGCCGCCAGGATCAGGGTGGAGTACCGGGAGCTGCCCGTCATCACCGACGAGGCCTCCGCCACCGCGCCGGACGCGATCCTCGTCCACGAGAACCGCGACGACCACCACATCGGCCACGTCCCGCATCCCAACATCGTCCACCGTCAGCCGATCGTCCGCGGCGACGCGGCCGGGGCCGCCGCGAGGGCCGACGTCATCGTCCGGGGCGAGTACACGTTCGGCATGCAGGACCAGGCCTTCCTCGGCCCCGAGTCCGGGCTCGCCGTCCCCGAGGAGGACGGCGGCGTCCACCTCTACATCGCCACCCAGTGGCTCCACTCCGACCTGCGCCAGATGGCCCCCGTCCTCGGCCTGCCCGAGGACAAGGTGCGGATGACGCTGGCCGGCGTAGGCGGCGCGTTCGGCGGCCGGGAGGATCTGTCGATGCAGATCCACGCCTGCCTGCTCGCGCTGCGCACCGGCAAGCCGGTCAAGATCGTCTACAACCGGTTCGAATCCTTCTTCGGGCACGTCCACCGCCACCCGGCCAAGCTGTACTACGAGCACGGCGCCACCCGGGACGGCAAGCTCACCCACCTGAAATGCCGGATCGTGCTGGACGGCGGCGCCTACGCCTCCGCCTCCCCGGCGGTCGTCGGCAACGCCTCCTCGCTGAGCGTCGGGCCGTACGTCGTGGACGACGTCGACATCGAGGCCGTCGCCCTCTACACCAACAACCCGCCCTGCGGCGCCATGCGCGGCTTCGGCGCGGTCCAGGCGTGCTTCGCGTACGAGGCGCAGATGGACAAGCTGGCGAAGGAACTCGGCATGGACCCGGTGGAGTTCCGGCGGCTGAACGCCATGGAGCAGGGGACCCTCATGCCGACGGGCCAGCCCGTCGACTCGCCCGCCCCCGTCGCCGAACTGCTGCGCCGCGTCAAGGCGATGCCGCTGCCGCCGGAGCGCCAGTGGGAGTCCAGCGAAGGCGCCGACGTACGGCAGTTGCCCGGCGGCCTGTCCAACACCACGCACGGCGAAGGCGTCGTCCGCGGTGTCGGCTACGCGGTCGGCATCAAGAACGTCGGTTTCTCCGAGGGCTTCGACGACTACTCCACCGCCAAGGTGCGCCTGGAGGTCGTGGGCGGCGAGCCCGTCGCCACCGTGCACACCGCGATGGCGGAGGTCGGCCAGGGCGGTGTCACCGTCCACGCGCAGATCGCCCGCACCGAACTCGGCGTCACCCAGGTGACGATCCACCCGGCGGACACCCAGGTCGGCTCGGCGGGTTCCACCTCGGCCTCCCGGCAGACGTACGTCACCGGCGGCGCCGTGAAGAACGCCTGCGAGATCGTCCGGGAGAAGGTGCTGGAGATCGGGCGCCGCAGATTCGGCTCCTACCACCCGGCCTGGGCCACGGCCGAACTGCTCCTGGAGGGCGGCAAGGTCGTCACCGACGGCGGCGAGGTCCTCGGCGACCTGGCCGACGTCCTGGAGGGCGAGGCCGTGGAGGTCGAGGCGGAGTGGCGGCACCGGCCGACCGAGGCCTTCGACCTGCGTACCGGCCAGGGCAACGGACACGTCCAGTACTCCTTCGCCGCGCACCGCGCGGTCGTGGAGGTCGACACCGAGCTGGGCCTGGTCAAGGTGATCGAACTGGCCTGCGCCCAGGACGTCGGCAAGGCGCTCAACCCGCTCTCCGTCGTCGGCCAGATCCAGGGCGGCACCACCCAGGGCCTGGGCGTCGCGGTGATGGAGGAGATCATCGTCGACCCGAAGACGGCGAAGGTCAGGAACCCCTCCTTCACGGACTACCTCATCCCCACGATCCTCGACACGCCGACCATCCCGGTCGATGTGCTCGAACTCGCCGACGACCACGCCCCCTACGGGCTGCGCGGCATCGGCGAAGCCCCGACCCTGTCGTCCACGCCGGCCGTCCTCGCGGCGATCCGGAACGCGACCGGGCTGGAGCTGAACCGCACTCCGGTACGACCCGAGCACCTGACGGGAACGTGACCCTCCGGGGTCCCCACCGGTGATCTCCTGGAGGGACCCCCGTCCCTCCAGGCCCCCACTGTTCGTCTCGGGCCGTCCCCCGGGCCGTCCAATCCCAAATCCCGTGTCCGGCAAGGCGTCGCACGGGTGCCCCTGTGAACCTTGGGAGTTGGCCCATGACCCAGCAGTCAGTGGAGCCGAGAACCGCAGCCGACGACGCGGGCGATGGCAGCCGCGTACCGGCAGGGCGGTCCTGGCTCGACCGGTACTTCCACATATCCAGAAGAGGATCCACGGTCTCGCGAGAGGTCCGCGGCGGCGTCACCACCTTCATGGCGATGGCGTACATCCTCCTGCTCAACCCCCTCATCCTGTCCGGCAAGGACGCGGCGGGGGACACGCTCGGCCAGAAGGCGCTGATCACCGCGACCGCGTTCGCGGCGGCCTTCACCACGCTCCTGATGGGCTTCGTCGGCAAGGCGCCGCTCGCCCTCGCCGCCGGCCTCTCCGTCTCCGGCGTGCTGTCCTCGCAGGTCGCTCCCCAGATGACCTGGCCGCAGGCCATGGGCATGTGCGTGATGTACGGCGTCGTCATCATGCTGCTCGTCGTCACCGGCCTGCGCGAGATGATCATGAACGCGATCCCGCTCGCGCTCAAGCACGGCATCACGATGGGCATCGGCCTGTTCATCGCCCTCATCGGTTTCTACAAGTCCGGCTTCGTCCACCAGGGCAAGGCCACCCCGCTCGCCCTCGGCCCCGCCGGCGAACTCGCCGGCTGGCCGGTGCTGCTCTTCGCCGGCACCCTGCTGCTGATCTTCATGCTCCAGGCCAGGAACGTCCCCGGCGCCATCCTCATCGGCCTCGTCACCGGCACGGTCGTCGCCGCGGTCCTCAACGGCCTCGACGTCATCGACCCCGGCCAGTGGGCCAACGGCGCCCCCGAACTGCCCGGCAGCGCCGTCTCGATGCCCGACTTCTCGCTCTTCGGGCACGTCGAGTTCGGCGGCTGGGGCAAGGTGGGTGCGATGACGATCGGCCTGATCGTCTTCACCCTGGTGCTCGCCGGCTTCTTCGACGCGATGGCCACCATCATCGGCGTCGGCACCGAGGCCGGTCTGGCCGACGACAGGGGCCGCATGCCGGGCCTGTCCAAGGCGCTGTTCATCGACGGCGCCGGCGGCGCGATCGGCGGTGTCGCGGGCGGCTCCGGCCAGACCGTGTTCATCGAGTCCGCGACCGGCGTCGGCGAGGGCGCCCGTACCGGGCTCGCCTCCGCCGTCACCGGCCTGTTCTTCGCGGCCTGCCTGTTCTTCACGCCGGTCACCGCGATCGTGCCGCAGGAGGTCGCCTCCGCCGCCCTCGTCGTCATCGGCGCCATGATGCTGATGAACGCCCGGCACGTGGACTGGGCGGACCGCGCCACCGCCATCCCGGTCTTCCTGACCGTGGTCCTGATGCCGTTCACCTACACCATCACCACCGGCGTGGCCGCGGGCGTGATCTCGTACGTGGCCATCAAGACCGCCCAGGGCAAGGCCCGGGAGATCGGCGCCTTCATGTGGGGCCTGACCGTCGTCTTCCTGGTCTACTTCGCCCTCCATCCCCTTGAGGGCTGGCTGGGCGTCCACTAGCCGGCCGCCCCCGCCGCACCCGCCCGCAACCCCGTGAGGAGACCGAGACATGCTGGACATCGCCGAGGAGCTGAACCGGTGGGTCGAGCAGGGCCGTGACTTCGCCGTCGCCACCGTCGTGGCCGTGGGAGGCAGTGCCCCGCGCCAGCCCGGCGCCGCCCTCGCGGTGGACGCCGACGGCACGGCCGTCGGATCGGTCTCCGGGGGATGCGTGGAGGGTGCCGTGTACGAACTGTGCCGACAGGCGCTCCAGGACGGCCGGACCGTCCTGGAACGCTTCGGGTACAGCGACGAGGACGCCTTCGCCGTGGGCCTGACCTGCGGCGGCGTCATCGACATCCTCGTCACGCCGGTCCGGGCGGACGGTCCCGCCCGGCCGGTGGTCGCCGCCGGGCTGGCCGCCGCCGCGCGCGGGGAGGCGGCGGCGGTCGCCCGGATCGCCGAGGGACCGGCCGAGCTGCGGGGCCGGGCCCTCCTGGTCCGGCCGGACGGGTCGTACGACGGAGGGTTCGGCGCCCACCCCGAACTGGACCGCACGGTCGCCGCCGAGGCCCGCGCCCACCTGGACGCGGGCCGCACCGGCACCTTCGAGATCGGCGAGCGGGGCTCGCGCTGCGGCTCCCCGCTCACGGTCCTGGTCGAGTCCTCGGTGCCCGCACCCCGGATGATCGTGTTCGGCGCGATCGACTTCGCGTCGGCGCTGGTCCGCGTGGGCAAGTTCCTGGGCTACCACGTCACGGTGTGCGACGCCCGCCCGGTGTTCGCCACCGCATCCCGCTTCCCGGACGCCGACGACATCGTCGTGGAGTGGCCCCACCGGTACCTGGAGCGCACCGAGGTCGACGGCCGTACCGTCCTGTGCGTCCTCACGCACGACGCCAAGTTCGACGTACCCCTGCTGCGGCTGGCGCTGCGGCTGCCGGTCGCCTACGTCGGCGCGATGGGCTCCCGCCGTACCCACCTGGACCGCAACGAGCGGCTGCGCGCGGTCGGCGTCACCGAGCTGGAGCTGGCCCGGCTGCACTCCCCGATCGGACTCGACCTCGGCGCGCGGACGCCGGAGGAGACGGCCCTGTCCATCGCGGCGGAGATCGTCGCCGACCGGCGGGGCGGCAGCGGGGCCCCACTGACCGGGGCACACACCCCGATCCACCACGACCGGGCGGCACGGCGGGCCGGACGCATCGGTTCCGTCGCCTGAGCCATCGCGCGGCAGGGGCGGATGCGTCAGTTCCGGTGCGCGCGAACCATCACGACGGCCGCTGACCACCACCGCCCCCGTGCCGCATGACGGCGACGCACGGGGGCGGCGGTGGCAGGCTCACGGCTGCCGCAGCAGGCGGTTCGCCGCTCGGCCGAACATCCGGCGGGACACCGGGCCTAGGACGCCGTCGAAGGCGCGGGGCAGGAGACGCACCCACAGCTCCTCGCGCCACACCACCCGGCTACGGCCCCCGGGCCCCGGCCGTACCTCGATCTCCGCCCATCCGAGGACCACCCGGCCGCGCTTCTCCAGCCGGCACAGGCCGCCCTCGCCGTCGGCGGGCGGGTGCCAGACCGTCACCTCCATCACGTCGTCGAAGGCGAGCGGGCCGACGCCGGAGCGGGCCACGAAGCGCGTGCCCTCACGGGTCGGCGCGGGCGTGAGCACCCTGATCCGGGTCAGCGGGACCGCGTCGGCGTGGCGGGGCCATTCCGTGAGCCGGCGCCACGTCTCCTCGAGCGGGAGCGGCACGGTGCGTTCGAAAGAGAAGAAGGGCACGGCACGATCGTAGGCAACCGGCGGCGTCCACCTGCGCCTTCGCCCCCGGGTCACCTGTCCGGAGCAACGGGGTCGCCCGGGGCCGTCGTACCGGCGTGCGCCCGTGGACTCAGGGCCGGTAGACCTTGCCCGGCTCGGCCTTGCCGGGCGCCAGTAGCTGGGGGACCGTCACGAAGACGTAGCCGCGCGCCTTCAGGGCGTCGATGATGCCGGGTACGGCCGGCACGGTCCCCTGGTAGATGTCGTGCAGCAGGATGATCCCGTCCCGGGACGCCTGGGCGAGGACACGCTTGGTGATGAGCGCGGAGTCGGTGGTCGTGTAGTCCTTGGCGGTGACGCTCCACAGGACCTCCGCCAGGCCCAGTTCCTTGCTGATCGCGTGCACGTTGGCGTCGGTGCGGCCCTGCGGCGGGCGCATCAGCGTCGGCTTGTGCCCGGTGAGCCGCTCGATGGCGTCGTCGGGCCGCTTCAGCTCCTCGCGTATCTGCGCGTCGGATATGCGGGTCAGGATCTTGTGATCCCAGGTGTGGCTGGCCACCTCGTGGCCCTCGGCCGCCATCCGCCGCACCAGCTCCGGGTACTTCTCGATGTGCCGCTTGCCGAGCAGGAAGAAGGTGGCCGGGACCTTCTTCTCCTTGAGGATGTCCAGCAGCCGGGCGGAGTTCTCGCTGGGTCCCGCGTCGAAGGTGAGCGCGATGCACTTGGCCTCGCGGCAGTCGACGGTGCCGAGCCGGGCGGGCGCCCCGTGCGCCGCCGCGGCGCGGGCGGCGCTGGGCGCGGTCGTGTCGACCTGGGCGCAGCCGGACAGCGTGAGCGCCAGGCAGGCCGCGGCGGACGCGAGGGCGGAGAGACGGAACCTCCGGCCCGCCACGCGCATCTTCCTGGTCGCGTGGTCGGGCGTGGAGGTCGTGTCGGTCGAAAGAGGCATGGGCGGACTATACACTGTGTGTATAGCACACGTGTGCGAATGTCCGGCGGGTGAGAACGCGGGCCCGGACGTCACTCACCCCCACCCCGGGCACCACTCCCACGCCGGTGCGACGACCCCGTGCACACCAGTGGTTTCGGACGGGTACGCGGAGTAGCCTCAAGGGCATGACGCGCACGGGGGAGCGAGTCGTCACATCGCGCTTACGGACACCGTCCTGGATCGCGCGCATCGAGGCACCGGACGGCCGGGTCCTCGGCGCGGGCGTGCTCCTCGCCCGCGACCGCGTGCTCACCGCCGGTCACGTCGTCGGACCCGGCCCCCGCTACACCGTCCGCCTCGTCGGCGTACCCGGCCTCGCCGCCGTCGCCGCCACCGTCCGCGCCGACGAACACGTACCCCAGCGTCAGGACGCCTTCGGCGACCGCAGCGGCGACCTCGCCCTGCTGCGCCTGGCCGCACCGCTGCCCGCCGAGCACACCACCCGGCTCTACCGGCTCGCCGCACCGCACGGCCCCGTCAGCATGTACGGCTTCCCCGACGGCGACGACGGCGGACGCTGGCACGGTGCCACCCTGGTCGCCGCCCGCGGCCGGGACAGCCAGGTGCAACTGCGCCCGCTCACCCCCGGCGAACTCGCCGCCCCCGGCTTCAGCGGCGGCGGAGTCGTCGACCACGCCACCGACCAGGTCATCGGCATCGTCCTCAGCGTGGACGACGGACCGGGCTACGCCTTCAGCTACATGAGCCCCACCGAGACCATCCTCAGCCACCTCCCGCAGGTCGCCGCCTGGACCGACGGCGCCGAGGCCGTCGACCCGCGGCTGCGCAGCGACACCGGCACCACCACCGGCCGGCTCGACCTCCCCTTCGCCACCCAGCTCACCGCCTGGTTCCGCGGCGCGGGGTGGCCGGTGCTCGTCACCGTCGTCCCCGCCGCCGGCGACCGCGCCTGGACCCTGCAACGGGCCGTCACCCTCGCCGACCGGGAACTGCGCACCCACCGCAACACCAGCGCCGTCAGCCACGACCCGCCCGAGACCGTGCCCCCCGCCGGCGCCCACGACCTCGCCCTGGACGTCACGGGACTCACCGCCGCCGAGGTCATGGACCGCATCGCCGAACGCCTCGGCATCCGCGACGACCCCCGGCCCGAACGGCTCGGCACCCTGCGCCTCCCGCTCGCCGCCGTCCTCGTCGCCGTCGACCGGGCCGCCGAACCCGACGCCCTGCTCGGCCTGCTGGACCGGCTCGCCCGCCAAGGAGCCCGGCTGCTCCTGGTGTTCCGCCGCCCCGGCGAACGCGCCGGCGGGGCCGCCGACCTGCTCGTCCACCGCCCGCTGCGCGAACGCTGGACCCGCCTGCACGCCGAACTGCGCCGCATCACCGACGAACTGGGGCCCGCGCTCGACGTACGCCAGGACCGCGTGCTGCCCGCCCCCGGCACCCGGCACCTGCTCGACCGGGCCGAATCCGGCGTACGGCGCACCCGCATGCTGCGCGCCTGGGTCGCCCACACCCCGGAACACGAACGCGAACCCGGCCGCGCCGACCTGCTGTTCACCTTCGAGGACGCCGTCGGACGCCGCCGCCGGCGTCTGGAACAGGCCGTCGCCATGCTCGACGCCCGGCTGCGCCGCCGCGAGGAACTCCTCGGCCGGGTCGGCGCCGAATGGCCGCTGTGCCGGCAGCGGGCCACCGCCCACGGCGACCGGGTCGTGGAGGCCTACCGGCTCTACGAACACGCCCTGTCGCTCCTGCGGCAGACCCCCTGCGACATCGAACGGGCCGAGACCGCCGTCGAGGCGTTCGTCGGCTTCTGCTCCGCCCCCGCACCCGAAGAGGAGGGCGCGTCGTGACCTCGTGCGTCCGGCCCGGCTGCGCGGGCCGCATCATGGTCACCGGCTACTGCGGCACCTGCGGCCACCGGCACGCCGAGCCGCGCACCGCACCGCCGGTGCCGCCACCGGTCACCACCACCGAGGACACGGCCGGCCCCGCCGCCGTCCACGCCGTCGCCGGGATCGGCGGACTCGACCAGCACGGACTCGTCGTCCTGCCCGAGGTGCCCGTCCCCGACGACGTGCTCGTCAAGGACCCCCGCCCGCCCACCGGAGGCCGCCGCTGCGGCGCCGACGGCTGCACCATGATCATCGGTGTCGGCTACGGCGGCCAGCCCGCCCGGGCCAGCGGCCGCTGCCCCCGCTGCGGCACGCCCTACTCCTTCCTGCCCCAGCTCGCCCGCGGCGACGTCGTCGCCGGCCACTACAAGGTCCTCGGCTGCCTCGCCCACGGCGGCCTCGGCTGGGTATACCTCGCCGAGGACACCGACGCCGACGGACACCGCGTCGTCCTCAAGGGCCAGATCAACGTGCGCGACGACCTCGCCCGCCACGCGCCGTCGAGGAACGCCGCTCCCTCACCGACCTCCACCACCCCGACATCGTCCGCCTCATCACCTACACCCAGCACCGGTCCCCCGGCCACCCGTCCACCGGCTACCTGGTCATGGACTACATCGGCGGACGCTCCCTCCAGCAGCTCTTCGACGCCGACGACGCCGAACGGATCTTCCACGGCCGCCCCCGCCTCGACCACGTCCTCACCTACGGCTGCAAGATCCTCGGTGCCCTCCAGTACATGCACGAACGCGGCCTGCTCCACTGCGACATGAAGCCCGCCAACGTCATCCACTTCGGCCGGACGATCAAGGTCGTCGACCTCGGCGCCGTCCGCGCCATCGGCGACCGCACCTCCGCCTACGTCCGCACCGCCGGCTTCGCCCCGCCCCAGGAGGAGATCGACCGCCGCGGCTGGCACGTCGACAGCGACCTCTACACCGTCGGCATGACCCTCCAGGCCCTGGCCCGCGACACCGAACCCGCCCGCGGCCTCGCCCCCGACTCCTTCCGCCGCCTCGTCGACCGCGCCACCCACGCCGAACCCCGCGCCCGGTTCCGCTCGGCGGCCGAGATGTCCCGCCAGCTCTGGGAGGTCCTGCGCGAGTACCGTTCCTTGCAGTTCGGCGAACAACTCCCGGAAAGCTCCACCCGGTTCCGTGCCACCGGCGCCAGCCTCGACGCCGGACTCGGCGCCATCCCCGCCCTCGCCCACTGGACCGCCCGCCCCGGCGAGCGCCCCGCCGGCCTCGACGTCTCCCCGCCCCCCGCCGCCGAGGTCGCCGGCGCCCTGCCCGAACCGGTCCCCGACCCCGACGACGGCGCCGCCCTGCTGCTGGACACCTTCCCGCCCGACGCCCCCGACCGCGTCGCCCGGCAGTGGCCCCGCGAATCCCGCCTCGGCACCCCCGAGACCGCACTGTGGCTGTGCCGCGCCTACCTCAGGAAAGGCGAACAGCACGCGGCGGAGAGCTGGCTCGCCGAGGCCGAGACACAGCTCGGCGAACACGCCGCCGCCCACGACTGGCGCATCGCCTGGCACCGGGGCGTCCTCCACCTCAGCAGGGGCGAGGTGGCCCTGGCCGGCGCCCGCTTCGACGCCGTCTACCGCGCGCTGCCCGGCGAGTACGTGCCCAAACTCGCCCTCGGCCACTGCGCCGAACACACCGGCGGCGGACGCCCGGAACGGGCCATGCGGTTCTACGAGGCCGTCTGGAGACGGGACTTCGCCCACACCGCCGCCGCCTTCGGCCTGGCCCGCGGCCACCTCGCCGGCGGCGACCGGGACGCCGCCGTCCACGTCCTCGACGAGGTCCCCGCCACCTCCCGTCACCACGACGCCGCCCGCATCGCGGCCGTACGCATCCGCGCCGGCGTCCTGCACGGCACCCCACCCACCCCGGCCGGCCTGCGGGACGCCGCCCAGCGGCTGCCCCGGCTCCGCCTCGACGGCGGGGCCGCGGCCGGCGAATCCCGGGCCCGGCTGATCGCCGAGGTCCGCGAGAACACCCTGCACAGCCGCCCGGCACCCGGCTGGGGCCCCGACTTCCCCGCCGGCGACCTCCTGGGCCCCGGCGACGAGAACAGCCTGCGCACCCTGCTGGAACAGTCCTTCCGCCAGCTCGCCGCGCAGGCCCGCACCGCCGGCGAACACGGCCGGCTGCTCGACCTGGCCCACGCCGTCCGGCCGATGACCACCTTCTGACCCACTCACACCCCCGGGAAGAGGCAGCGATGACCGTGGCCGAGGAGACCGAGGTGACGCTCGCGGTCGGCCAGCACAAGGAACTGCCCGTCGTACCGGACGCGTCCGGACGCCACCCCGAACAGGAGATGCACGCCATCCTGGAGATCGGGGTCACAAGCCAGGCCGGCCCGCAGCACACCGGCGCGCCCGCGCCGGGCACCGGGCCCTCGCTCGCCGAGGTGCTGATCCTCGACACCTCCCGCTCGATGCTCCACCCCGCCGCCAAACTCCACGCCGCGAAGGACGCCACCGCGGCGGCCGTCCGGATGCTGCCCGACGGCACCGCCTTCGCCGTGCTCTCCGGGCGGTTCGACGCCACCCTCGTCCACCCCGGGCCCGGCCGTCCCGTGCTCGCCGTCGCCGGGCCCGCCGAACGCGAGGCCGCCGAACGCGCCGTACGCATCCTGGACGCCGACGGCGGCACCGCCCTGGGCACCTGGCTCGACCTCGCCCGGCGGCTGCTCAAGGACCACCCCGCGCCCGTCAAGCACGTCCTGCTCCTCACCGACGGGCGCAACGAACACGACCACCGGGCCGCCATGGCCCTGGACACCGCGCTCGACGCCTGTGAGGGCCGTTTCGTCTGCGACGCGTGGGGCATCGGCGACGACTGGGACGCCGAACTGCTGCTGCGCATCACCCGGCGGCTGCACGGTCGCGCCCGCGCCGTCCGCGCCGAGTCCGAACTGACGGCCGCGTACGAGGAGCTGGTGGCCGGCCTGCTCGGCACGGCGGTACCCGAACTGCGCATCCGGCTCACCCCCACCCCCGGCACGGTGATCCGCCGGGTCAAGCAGGTGGTGCCGGCCGAACAGGACCTGCCGGCCGTCCCGGCCGGGTCCGGCGGGCGCGCCGTGGAGTACGTCACCCGCGCCTGGGGCGACGAGGTACGGCACTTCCAGGTCGTGCTGACCGCCGACCCGACCGGCCGCGAGACCGACGAGGACCTCCAGCTCGCCGCGGTGGAGGTCGTCCTGCCCGGCTTCGTCCGACCGGTACGGCTGCCCGCACCGCAGCCCGTCCTGGTGCGCTGGACCGACAACCCGCGCGACGCCTCCCGGCAGTATCCCGGCGTGCGCCGGCACGAGCGGTACCAGCAGGCCGGCGCCGCCGTCGCCCGCGCCTACCGGGCCTGGCTGCGCGGCCCCGACGGCGGCGCCACGGCCGACGGCGCCCTCACCCAGGCACTCGCCCTGGCCGACGAGCTGGGCGACGCCCAACTCCGCGACGCGCTGCGGCGCATCGAGTCCCCACCGAACACCGGCCGCGTCCGGCCCGGCCTCAAGGACGTCGACTGGCAACACCTGATCCTCTCCAGCGCCCTGACCACCCCGCCGGCCCGGTCCGCCGGGGGCGGGGATGCCTCCGGGGCCTCCGGGGCCTCCGGGGCCTCCGGGGACGGGGGGTCGGGGGCGATGCGTGGTGTGTCCCGGGCGGTAGGGGGTGCGGGGGCTGGTGGGGCTTCCGGGCCCCCCGGCGGAGAAGTGTCCGGTGAGGGCTGTGGGGTGCCTGTCGGCGGAGCTGAGGCCGACGACGCCTCCGTAGCGACCGGAGCCGTCTACGCCCCTCCGCCCGAACCCGGCACCCCCGGCGGTCCTGGCGCCCCCGGCACCCCCGGCGCCCGAGAGGTTCCCGTGCCCGGCGGTCCCGAAGTGCCCGGCACCTCCGGCGGCCCCAGCGGTCCACACGCCCCACATGCCCCAGACGCCCCACGTGCCCCGCACGCCCTCCCTGCCCCCCACTCCTCCCACGCCCCCCATGTTCCCGCCGTCCCCGTCCCCGTGCGTGTCGACGGGCTTGTGGAGTGTCCGGGGTGTGGGTGGCTCGGGCCTGCCGAGTCCGTGTACTGCGGGGGCGACTGCGGACGGCGGCTGAGGGAGGCGTCGGCATGAAGGGTGGCGAAGTGGCGAGGGCGGCCGGCAGCGGCACGGGCACCGGTGTGTCCGGGGGCCCGCGGCCGCCCCGCCGGCGCGCGGACCCGGCCGACCGCCGCGCATCGGCCCGGGCGTCCCGCAACCCGCTAGCCCGGCTCCTCGGTGCCGGCCGGCGCCCGCCGGAGGGCGGCAGCACGACCGCGTACGACCTCGCGGTACGGCACCGTCTCCTGCTGGTCCTGTCGGCCCTGCTCACTCTCTCCCTGTTCCTGTCGTACCAGGGTGTGCACGGCGACGCCGACCCGCTGCGCATGGCGAGCGCCCCGGCCGTGCTGTCCCTCGACACCGCGCAGTACGCCCTCGGCCAGGCCCAGCGGGACGCCGGAGCGGCGGCACCCACCAGCGACTTCCAGAAGCAGATCTCGGTCGCCGCGCACAGCCTCGCGGCGGCCGCCGGTGACGACGTCGGCGGGCCGGCGGGCCGGCAGGCCCTGCAAACGGTCGCCGGGCTGATCACCGTGTACGCCGTCAAGGTGCAGCAGTCCCAGCTCCAGCCGGACGGAGACGTGCTGCGCGAGGCCTACCGCAGCTACGCCACCAGCATCCTGACCGAGGAGCGCTCGGGGATACAGGCCCGGCTGACGGTCCTCCAGCGGCAGCAGCGAGCCACCGTGCACCGGCAGACCTCGTTCGGCCCGCTGCTGTGGCTCGCCTGGAGCGCGACGCTGCTGCTGGTCGCCGCCCTCGCCGCCGCGCTGGTGGAGACCCAGCTCTTCCTCCGCCACCGCTTCCGGCGCCGCTACGACCGGCACCTCGTCGCGGCCGGCGTCCTGCTGCTCGGCGGGGTGGCCGTCACCGTGCTGTTCACCGTATGGACCCACCAGGGCATGGCGGACACCCGCGCCCTGCTCGACCGCCGGCTGTCCGGGCCGGACATCACCGAGGCGGGGCGGGGCACCGCCACGTACCTCGCGCACACCGGCTTCCGCGCGGCAGCGACGGTGTGGATCCTGATAGGAGGCATCCTGCTCATGGCACTCGCCGAGACGGGACTGCGGCGGCACATCGACGACTACCGGTTCAGGCCCCGGTGAGCGCGCGGCACAGCGGTCCCGCGCCGGCCGCCCCCGGGCGCCGGCCCGGCCCCTCCCGCCGCCTCGTCCGCATCGTGACGCTGGTGGCGACCTGCCTGGCCGTACTGGCGGCAGCCGTCGTGGTGGGCGTACGCGCCCTCGGGCGGGAGCCCAGCGTCACCCTGCTGGCCAACTGGACCCGCGACGACGAGCGCAGGTTCCGCGAGGCGGTGATCGAGCCGTTCGAGCGGAAGTACCGCATCCGGGTCGAGTACCAGGGCAGCTCCGCCGAGAGCCAGGTGCTGGGCGCCGACGTGGAGGCGGGGACACCGCCCGACGTGGTGGTGCTCACCGGCCCCGGCGAACTCGCCGAGTACGCCCGGCAGAAGGACCTCGTCGCCCTGGAGGACCTCATCCCGCGCCACGCCTTCGGGGCGTCCTGGGCCACGCCGCTCGCGGACGGGCACGTGTACTGGTTCCCGCTCAAGGCCGACCTGAAGAGCATCGTCTGGTATCCGGCCGGTGTCGGCGAACGGCAGCGCGCCGATGCGGCGAAGCAGCCGGCCGAATGGTGTGTCGGCATGGGCTCCGGCGCCACCAGCGGCTGGCCCGGCACGGACTGGATCGAGGACATACTGCTCCAGCGGTCCGGCCCGCGCCTCTACGCGCAGTGGGCGCGCGGCGACCTGTCCTGGCGGTCGAAGCCGGTCGAACAGGCATGGAAGACCTGGGGCGGGATGATCGGTGCCGGTGAGCGGGATCTCGTCCGGCGGGCCCTGATGACCCCGTACGACCGGGCGTCCGAGCCGGTCACCACGGTCCCGCGCGGCTGCACCCTCGAACACCAGGGGTCGTTCATCCGGCAGAAGACCCGCTGGGATCGCGTCGACGGCCGGTACGAACCCTCCGCCCGCCGTATCCCCGGGGGCCACCGGCAACGGCGCGTGGGAGGTGTCCGGCGACCTGGTCGCCCTGCTGCACGCCACCCCGGAGGCGAAGCGGCTGACCCGCTACGCCTCCGCCGAAGCCCAACGCGCCTGGAGCGCCGCGGAGTCCGGCTTCTCCGTGGACGCCGAGGCGCGGCCCGCCCCGGGCGCCGCCGGTTCCGCCTGGCACCGCTCCCTCGCGGACATCCTCATCGACGAACACGCGGTGCACTGCTTCGACGCCTCCGACGCGATGCCGCCCTCGGTGCGGGACGCGTTCGCCGAGGCGACCATCGAGTTCCTCGCCCACCCCGACCACCTGGAGGCCCTGCTGCGCTCCCTGGACACCCTCAGCGGCACCCCGGGTCTGACGTGGGTGCCCTCGGTGTGCGACCGCGTGCCGTGAACCGCCGCCGTGATCCCTACAGCCAGTCCCGCCGCTTGAACACCAGGTACAGGGTGGTGCACACCACCGCCATCAGCCCGATCGCGAAGGGGTAACCGAACAGCCAGTGCAGCTCCGGCATGTGGTCGAAGTTCATGCCGTAGATCGTGCCGACGAGGGTCGGCGCGAACAGGATCGCCGCCCACGACGAGATCTTCTTGAAGTCGTCACCCTCACGCCGCTGACCTGCGGAGATCCCCCGGAGGGTGCCTTTGATCTGCGGCAATCTGCCTTTCTGGCTCTTTCGCCGCATTGCCCATTTGTGCGGCCGATCCTCCCCAGCCGCTCCCCAACGCGGCTTCATTCTCCCCAAATTCTCCCCAGCAGAGGGGTGTCTCCGAAGGTGGTTCACCGCTGGCCAGCGGGGCGACATGGGCCGCAGGGAGCGCTACGGAGCGTTCACGTACGTCGTCTGCTGCGGTTTGGGGTTGAGGTCGCGGACAGCTTCCACTTTTGGCGCCCATCGAAACGATGGGCTACCCCACGTCAACTCCGTGTGCTCTTGCCAAGCCATCGAGTCCGTCGGCCCAACCCTGTCCGACTGCTCGGAGCTTCCACACCGAGCGGTGCTCGGCGGACCTGTGCCGGTACAGCTCCGCGACGACCATGGCGCGGATGGCCGGGTCGGCGGGTGGCTGGAAGGTCCAGGAAGTAGTGGCGCATCCCATGGACAGTTCTGCGTGGGTGAGGGAGCCGCATGTCAGTCCGGTGTCGACGTCCATGTTGATCGCGATCGTCATGCGCTGGACGTGCTCCGGCAGGGCTGCGAGGTGGATGGCGGCGCGCTCGACGGAGTGGGTGCCATCGTTCTGCTTGCCCAGGAGACGAGCGGCCCCCTGGGCGGCGGACGGCTGGTTGTAGAAGACGAAGTCCTCGTCGGAGGAGACCCGGCTCTGTGCGTCGGTGAGGAAGAGCGTGAGGTCGGCATCTGCGCCGGCGAAGCTGAACGCGACGGTCAGCCCTTCCCATGCCTCGTCGGGCAGTGTGAGGTTCTGCCCCGGTGTGAGCACCGTCGGGGCAGCGAGTACGGGCTGGCCCATGGCGGGCGGCTGGGCCGCCGACGGGGTCTGGGTCCTCCACTCGGCGAACGTGTGGATCCGGTAGTGGTCTGGGGCCGGCGCATCGTGAGTGGACGGGTCGTTGGCGAGGAGGTCGCCATCCAGGCCGGCGAGCGTGGCGTCAACGGAGGCTGCGTCGTCCTGGGCATGGTCGAGCAGGCTTTGCAGGCCGGGCAGTCGACTGGTGTCCAGCGGCTTGATGGTGCTCGCAAGACTTCCGGAGGCGGTCGTGCCGACGGCGCAGGCGACGTCCTGGCCGATGTCGAGGAACCGCAGCGCGTCCTCCGGCTGCCGCCAGGGGACCGACTCGATGGCCTGGCGGGTCCACCGGCCGTACGCCGCGAACCCCAGCCGCTGGGTGTCCGGCATGCGCGTGATCACCGCGAGGTCGATCGCGGTGACCCCCGGCGCTACGGCGAAGCCCTCCTTGAGGGTGGCGACGACGTTGGACCCCATGGCCGTGAGCCACCACAGGACCCGGTCCCGCTTGGTCAGCGTCTTCAGCGTGGGGCGCCCGCTGGAGGTGACGCCAGGCGTCTGGTCGGGCAGTGAGTCGATGTCGTGCTGCCGCATCACCACGGACATCACGGAGCCGTCGACCCCGACAGCACAGCCGGCGGCGGGGTTGTCGGAGAAGGCGTAGTTGACCGTCTCGCACACGGTCGCCTCGTCGTTCGCGACGAGGGCCTGCCACCACTGCTGTGCCTCGGCATTCAGCTCCCCGTGGACGCCGTACAACCGCGCCTGTTCGGCAGCCAGGTACCCCGGAGCGTCGTGCTCGGCCCGAAGCTTCGCCTCCGCGCGCTCGGCACGGGCGAACACGCCGAGCCCCGCCAGGTGGAATGCCTTGGCCTCGGCCAGAGCCCAGGGCAGCCCGAGCTGCGGGGGCCCGGGCACCACCGGCGGGTGCACGGGGGAGAAGGACTGCAGGTGCACGCTGGTCATCTGCTGCCGCAGCTCCCGCAAGTGTGCGATGGCCGCGTCCCGTTCCGCTTCCTGCTGGGCCCGCTCGGCCTGCCGGCGCACCCGTTCGAGCTGTGCGCCCGAAGGCCCGGTCGTCCGCGTACGCGAGCCGGAGCGGGTCGTCCGACTCGTATTGGTCCGGCGGCGCCCGCCGCCCAGTGCGGTAGAGGCATAGAGGGGTCCCATCCCCGACGAGAGCGTCGTCCGCCCGCCGCCCACGCTCACGCGTGCCATCCGCGGCCCGACGGACGTCCGCACGCCCCTGGTCGAGACACGCACACTCAGTCCGGGCACACCGACGCGGAAACCGAATCCCATGGAGCCTCCCCTTGTTGCTGCGAGGAGTCTGACACCACCTGAGCGCCGCTGGGTCAGGATCGTTGTATTTCACCAACTATCGGGAGGGCCGCTCTCCGGAAGAGATCATTTCGTCGGTTCGAGATTCCCCTGCCAACTGTTGCTTGATCGATCCGTCCACCCTGGTCCGCCGCGCTGCACCGAACGGCTCAGCCGGGCACCTCTGCCAGAGCGAGTCCGGTTTCGCGCGCGGTCAGATAGGGGCGAACATCTGGGGTATGCGCACCGTTATTGACTTTCTGGTCCTGGATACGGGTTCCGAATTCAGGTGCGAGCTCTTTGATCAGAGTCACGGCATCTCCGTGATCGGCGATGTTGATCCAACGCTTCACGGGCACCGGCCACCGGGCCGTCCCCCAGCCACGGCTTCCGCTCCCCTCAGGCGTCGAAGCAGCTCTCAGCCACTTCGCGCAGGTGAAACACAGCCGAGGCGACCTCGCGCCCGGGGCTAGTAAATTGGTACGTGATGGTGACCGGCCGGGTCGCGGCCACATGCCGGGACACCAGCCCGCGGCTCTCCAGGTCCGCTAGGCGGCTGGAGAGCACACGGTTGGAGATACCGGCCACGGCTTCTTGAATCTGACTGAATCGTTGTGATCCCTCAGAGGCGTGAAGAGCCAGCAGTATGTGCATCGTCCACCGGGCGGAGAGAGTCTGAATGAGATCACTCTCGGCCGGGGTCAGTGGGGTGCTGCGATTGCCGGCGGTCATGGCCCGCCCTCCTCGTTGGTAAAAGGGCTTAGAAGGGAGGCTCCTCTTCGGTCTGTGCGGTGTCGAACAGCGCGTCACTCAGAGCCTGCTCGATTTTCGACTCTTCCTTCGGAGCATGTTCCCTGAGCATGATGAACTTCGGGAACGTGCCCGGCTTCTTCTCGTCTTCCCGAGGCACCGAGGTCCATTGATCTGGGTACAGCTGGTCAACGGCCTGTTTGACCAGGCTGTTGCCCCATGCGAAGGCCGATCCGTCGCGCTGGGCGTGCGCGGGTGCCTTCTCGGCCAACAGGTGTGCGACTCGACCCCACTTGATGCCACGGGGTGTGTCGATCATCTTATGGAACTCGGGCTTGTTGTCCCGCAGGTGGACAATCGCAATCGCGCTATCGTCCCATGCGATATCTGCCCCAGCCGCCGCGCTGGTGGCGCCCTGGGGGTGGGTCGCGGCAAGGCTGGCCGAGGCGGCCCGCGCTTCAGAACGTCGTCCTTCGACGGCGGTCCGGGACTTGGCGGCGAAACTGTCGGGGGTCGGGAGCGAGTAGTCGGGGTCGGCCATCTTGTACGAGTCCTCGAAGCTGAGGACTCGCACGGATACGGGGTAGGGGCGTGAGTGGCGGTCGGTGCCAGGTGCGCTGGACCAGTAGATACCGTTGCCGACGAGCGGCTCGTTGAGCAAGGTGGCCAGCAGGTCCTCGGAGAAGTGGGCGTTGGCCTTCTTCAGGGAGAGCAGGTCGCCCTGCGAGAGCAGGTGGAAGACGAAGAAGTTGTCGCCCTGGCTGAGGAGTTCCTGCGGGAGGCTGCCCGGTTGCTGCGTGATGAGCAGGGCGCCGAGATCGTACTTGCGGCCTTCCTTCACCCAGGATACGAAGGGGCCGTCCTCGCTTTGGCTGGAGCCGCCGAGGACGGACTGAGCCTCCTCGATGACGGCGATGGTGGGGATGGACTTGGGGTCGGCCTCAGTGAACTGGTTCTGGTTGTGCTCGAAGATGTCCCCGAGGATCACGCCGGCGAGCTGGAGACCCTGAGAGCCCCGCATCTGAGAGATGTCCACCACGCAGAGCTTGCCCTGGGACAGGCAGTCCTTCAGAGCGCTCAGGAGCTGGCTGTCGGGGTCGTGGAGCGCGTTGACGACCCGGGTCATGTTGCCGATCGCGGCGTTGGTCTCGGCCTCCTGGCTGGGGTCGAGGTGCAGGATCTCCCGGACCTGATCGCGGTCGGCTCCGTACTTCTCGCGGTGGATCAGGTCAACCAGACGGCCCCACCTGGGCCCGTCGAGAGACTTGAGCTTGACGACATTCTGTTGGTCCTGTTTCTCCGGCGGCAGCGCGATACCCAGCACGCGCGAGGCCTGCAGTTCCTTGATGTTCAGCTTGACACCGTTGACGACGAACGACTGGTAGAAGTCGCTGGGGCCCTTGCGGTTGGTGAAGACCACGAGCTTGTCGCGCAGGTGGGGTACGTCGCACAGGGCGGGGCGGCCCTTGAAGTCGGGCCAGAAGTACTCACCGTCCGGGTCGAAGATGATCGTGCCGACAGGGGCCTCGCCGGAGCGGCGCGGAACGGTGGGCTGGTGTTCGTATAGAGCGGAGAAGAGGAGCTTGACCAGGTTCGACTTGCCGAAGCCAGCGCGGGCGAAGACGAAGCTGCGGCGAGCGACGAGTTTGTCGATCTGGAACGTCGGCATGATCGCGGGCTGCTGGATCTGCATCCAGGAGGTGTCCCCCACGCGTTTGTCATTGCCGGCGTAGACGAATTCACCGAAGGCGAGGTAGCCGATGGGCACCGCGCCGTCGTCGGTGTCCTTGGCGTTGACGACCTCGGCGAGCAGGTCGTCTCCCAGGAGCGCGACTTGGGCGCCGACATGCGGGAGGCGTCGGTGGCTGGGGACGAAGATGTGCTTGTCGCCCTCCATACGGAGAACGCCGAGGATGCGGATGTCGACCTTGTACTTCAGGTAGCGCTCACGCAGCTCGTCGGGGATTGGACGCTGGTCGCGCACGGCGCGGGTGGCGTAGTCCTCGCCGATGGGGGACACCAGACGACCCTGCGAAGAGATGGTGGTGATCCGTCCGAGGATCGCCTCACGCTCGTGTTCGAGCTGGACAAGGACGAACTGGCCATGCATGGCCATGGTCTGAAAGTCGTCGTGGTGCGGCAGCACGAGATCGGCGTGGAACTCCATGCCACTCTCGGCGAATCCGCGGAATGTGCCGACGACTTTGTCGCGCTCGAACAGGCTCATGTCGGTTCTTGCTCCACAGGAGGCGGGACGGACAGAAGATGGTGCTACTCGTAGCGGCGGGCGGCCACGTCGGAGGCCAGCCGCAAGGCGTCGATGATCGGGGCCTTGTCCTCGCCAACTTGGTCTCGCACGGCATCGACGAGTTGGTCTTCGATGATGTCCATGTCCAGGTCGGCGACACGGGAGAAGCTGTCGGCCTGCTGGATGCAGTTGGGATAGAGCGGGATGGGGAAGCCGGCTACCGCGTCGGCCTGCAGATAGCCGAAGATCGCCTGGGCTTCCTTGTCCTGGCGGGACATGACGTCCACGGTCCAGATGGGATCGCCGGAGTATGGGCCGAAGCGGACGAAGTACATCGATCCGATGTTGAACTTCGGCTTCTCGCCCGTTGAATCGTCCTCGATGTCCCTCGTGTACTCATCCCAGAGGTACACCTCGTCCAGCATCGCTGCGGGAACCTTGGCGAAGCAGGCGGCGCCGTTGTCGAAGACGCCGGACAGCGAGATCGCCAGGCGGTAGTACTCAAGAACCTGAGTCTTCTTCGCCAGTCCCACCAGCCACACCTTGCGCCGGTCGCGGCGGTAGATGCGCTCGATGGCCTCGTACATCAGCTCGCCCATCTTCACGAACAGCTCGCCTTTGAAGATCTTGGCGCGCAGCAGGCCGTCGCGGACGATCAGGGTGTCGACCGCGTAGTCGCGGTGGCAGACGAGGTCGTACAGCGTGGCCCACTCACACAGATCCCGGAAGACCTGTACCCAGCTGGGGGATTTTCCCGACATCATCGGCGACAGGTCTTGGAGCCTTTCGACACCCAGCCCATGCATCATCCTGCCCAGGGCCGTGCTCGGACTGCCGTCCTCATGGAACTGGCGCCTGCTGAGAGCGTCGATATCGGAGATCGGGGCGACCACCTCCATGCACAGCTCTTTGCCGCTGGAGTCAACGACACGGACGACCTGAAGGTAGAAGGGGTTGAAGGCGACCTTGTTGTTACCGCCGTCCGACGCCATCAGTGCGACCGACGTCGCCGCGCGGGGCCTGATCACCCGGACGTCGGAGCGGATTGCACGGGTCTGGTCGACCAGTTTGTCCAGTTCCGCGCGGCCAGCTTCGACCTGATCGCCAATCAGCTGCTTGAGCTGTTTGATCTGGTCCGCGTCGAACATGCCTCTCCCCCACACCACGCTCGTGCTGTCACAGGCGAGTGGTTCACTCGTCTGGCCCCCACAGGATGGCATGGGGCACTGACAGCGCGTCATGTAGTTGTGAAAAGTAACCGAGTTACGGTGTCAGCGAGGCAGGCCGATCAACTCGGCGATGAGGTCGATCTCCTCGATGGCGTTGCCGGCCTTGCCGAACTGCTCAGCCTGCCTCTTCCGTTTGACCGGGGTGCCGGCCTGACGGACCTCCTTGACGGCCCACCCGGCCTTCGACTCCCTCACGGAGGCCAGCAGCATCTGTTCCGGATCAGTACGGGCCGACGGCAGGGCGCCGAAACGGATCGCCAGCCGGGCACCCTGGTTGCATCGGCGAGCGGCAGCGGCCCACACCTCGGCCAGGGCCTGGATGAACGCCTCCTGATTCGGCTGGCGGGCGATCTGCCCGTGCGAGCCGTACGGGACCTCCGGGGGGCCGCCGAGGAACCACGAGCGCAGCCACTGATCGGAAACGTAGGTACGCATGCCGTAGTAGGGGGGCGACGTAACCACGAGATCGAACTTTTGCCGCAGCCCATCCAGAGTCTCGACAGAGTCACCCAGGTAGACCTTCCCGCCTTGGGCGAGTGGGGCCGCATCCAGCAGGCGTTTGGCCCGCCGTTCGATGACCTCAAGGGTCGGGACGCGTACCGGCTGCATGTCTCGCTGGGCCCAGAACTTCACTGCGTAGGCGGGCTTGGAAGCGTAGGTGCGTGGCATCTGGTTCGACAGATACGAAGGTAGGTTCTTGTTACGCGGTCCGTGCAGGATACCCAGCATGACCGCCCGCAGCATGGCCGCCGTCGGCGTAGTCATCTCCAGCAAGGACTCGCGCAATGTCACGAGCTCGCGCAGCGTCTCGCGCTCGAAGCACCACTGCCAGAAGTCGCCTTCGGGTGCCTTGCCCTGCATCGCACCGCCGAGGATCTGCCTGGCGAGCCGAACTACGGCTCCCGGCGTGACCTGGATGAGTTTGGCTTGGGCGATGGAGGCAGCTACCGGGTTTATGTCGATGCCCACGGACGGCAGTCCAACCAGGCGGGCGGCATACAGTGTGGTGCCCCGTCCGCAGAACGGGTCCAGTACGCGCGTGGCTTCGGGGTGCGCGGCAAGCTGCTGGAGCGGAAAGTCCAGCGGAAACATCGTGTAGTACGGGCAGACGGCGTTCAGCCGCAGCACATCTTCAGGCCAGCTGAGGGAAGGAGCCGCTGCGGTCACCGTCATGGGTGTAACTATACAGGTATACTTACACCCATGCCGCGAAGGAGGCTCGATCCCGCAGCCAAGCACCGCGGGTACATGCTTGCCGCCCGCTTGACGCAGGCCCGCCGCGCCTCTGGGCGATCGGCAGAGGCTGTCGCCCGCGGTGCAGGGATTTCAGTTGATACCGTGCGAAGCATCGAAAAGGGCCGTACTTCCACACCGGAGTTCTTCACGGTGGCCGCCTTGGCTGCCGAACTTGGGCTGTCACTTGACGAGTTGTACGCCTTCGCCCAGGCGCCCTCTCCAAGTGAACTCCATGCGCCCGACGACACTAGCGGGCGCGCCTTCACCTGATGCCCCCAAGAAGACATGTCAACTTTGCACCATTGAGCTGAACTTGCCCCATCTTGAGGAAGTCCTTCGTGGTCATGCTCCTTGGCGCGCTGTAACTGACCTTTGGGTAGTGCCGGACAGGCAAGTGATGTCGCCTGGATAGCGGCTGTCCATGCTCTCGATTGAGAAAATAGTGGCGCGAGAAGGCGATCTACTCGGCGTCGAGCTCGACGAGGACGGCGGTGGCCAGACGGTTCACGGCGGTGGCGTTCGAGAAGACCTGGACGACTTCGGAGCGTCGCCTAATCTCCCGATTCCGACGTTCGAGCGGGTTGGTCGACTGGACCTGCTTCCAGTGGTTGGGGACGTCCGCGAACGCGGCAGATTCTCCTTTGCCCCCAGCAACATCTCTTTGACCTTGGGGAACTGGGCAGACGAGCATGTTCGCGCCGGTGTCGAGCTGGGCCCGGACCGCTTTGGCGGTGGCTGGGCGAGGACACCTTCTATGAGAAGGCGGAGGCGCGGTACGCGTTGCGGATCTTGGTGAGGGGTTCGCGGTCTCGGCTGAAGCGGAGCTTGTTGGTGAGGAGGGTGGCCCAGCGCCCCTGGGTGGGGCTGATCCACATGCCGGTGCCGGTGAAGCCGTAGTGGACCCAGATCTCCTGGTCGGGTTCCGTGCCCGGCGCGGGGTGCCAGAAGAGGCCGCGGGTGGGGGTGAGGCCGCCTGTTTGGATGCGGAGGGACTCCTTGACCCAGCTGGGGCCGAAGGTGGCCTGGGTGGGGTTGAGCATGTGGCGGAGGAAGAGGGCAAGGTCGTCGAGGACGGAGAAGGTGCCGGCGATGCCGCAGACGCCGCCGTGGAGGCGAGCGGAGAAGTCGTGGGCGGTGCCCTTGAGGTGGGTGCCGGTGGTCTCGTCGTACTCGGTGGGGGCGCAGCGGGCCGTCTCGGTGGAGGGTAGGGGGCCGAAGCAGGTTCGGGTCATGCCGACGGGGTGCCAGACTCGGTCGGTGGCGAGCCGGTCCAGGGGCTGGCCCGAGAGGTGCTCGGCGAGGTAGCCGAGGACGAGGGCGGCCCGGTCGGTGTACTCGACGGCCTCGCCCGGCGGGCGGTGGAGGACTTCGTGGAGGACGCCATCGCGGATGTCCTGGGGGTCGGTGCCGTAGAGGTTCTTCAGGTTGGCGCGCAGGGGCAGGCCCGCGGTGTGCGTCAGGAGGTGGTGGGCCGTGGCCCGGCCCAGGGGGTGGCCGGCGACCTCGTCCCAGAAGGTGTCCAGAGGCGCGTGGAGGTCGAGTTTGCCCTCGTCGGTGAGCGTGCCGATCGTGGACCAGACGGCGAGGATCTTGGTGAGGCTGGCCACGTCGAAGACGGTGTCCAGCCGCATGGGTTCGTCGGGCCGGTCGGGGTCGAGGAGGCCGACGGCTCCGCTCGCGCGGATGCCATCGGCGTCCCCGACCGCCCAGACCGCGCCGGGGTAGATCTCCTCGCGAACGCCGGTCTGCAGGAGGTCCTCGATCCGGGCGGTGGAGGGCGTCGTCATGGTCTCCCGATCGTCGTGCGGCCGCGGGTGGTCCGTCGGTCAGGGTAGTGAGGCCGCCAGGACTGTTCCGGCTCCGCCACGGGCGGAGTCAGGCGAGCTGGTGGCGGGAGCGATCTCGGCTCGCCTCTCCCTCCGACTCTCAGTGGGGATCTGGGTGACGAATTCGGGTGCGGGATTCGGGGTCGGCGTACCGTGCTGGGGGTGACGGATACGACTCGAGAAGATGCCCTGACGGCAGTGCTGCCTAGCCTGTCCGACGCGTTCGGGCTGGGCGCGGTGAGTGATCGGCGGTTCCTTGCCCACGGCCTGATGAACCGGAACTGGCGCCTTGTGACCGCTGCTGGAGTGTTCGCGCTCAAGGAGATCACAGACGTTCCTCTGCCGAAGGTCCGCAGGAACCTTGCGGTCCTCCTGGACCTGGCTCGCGAGGGCATCCCCGTGCCAGCGCCGCTGAGCGCGGCCAACGGTGACCTCGTGGCGGAAGTCGGTGGTCACGGCTACTGCGTCCTGCCGTGGGTGGACGGCGAGCACCTCCAAGGGACGGATCTCCCGCTCGACCAGGTGCGCGATCTCGGTGCTCTGCTGGGCCGCCACCACGAGGGCTTGCAGCGGCATGGTCCCGGCCCAGTCCCGGAGCAGGCGCCGGTGGCGAAGGTCCGCGATGTGACCGAGGCCGACCGTGCGGCTGCTGCCCTCCTGAGCCGCTTGCCTTCCGCTCCGGTGACGGACTTCGACAAGGCCGCCGCCGAGGCCCTGCATGAGCGACGCTGCCTCCTCGCGCGGCATGCCGATGCCCGGCCTGAGGGCGAGGTGTCGGCTGGGCCATACGGGTGGACGCACGGCGATTTCCAGTACCGCAACCTGCTGCGCCGCGACGGCCGGGTGGTGGCGGTCCTGGACTGGGACCGGCTCGGGGTCCGTCCGTACGGGGAGGAGGTCGCGCGGACCGCGCAGGTGCAGTTCGGGGTCGGTGGTGCCTTCGACCTCGACCGTGTCGCTGCGTTCTGCTCCGGATACCGGTCCGTGATCGATCTGTCCGAGGGCGACCTCGCCGACGCGGTGACGCGGCTGTGGTGGAAGCGGCTGACCGACTTCTGGCAGCTGGAGTTCTACCTCGACCGCCAGGACCCCACCTTCGGTGAGATGTTCCTGACGGACGAGGCACTGCTGAACTGGTGGACCGACCGCGCCGACGAGGTGCAGGCCGCCTACGCGGCCCGCTAGCCGGCGGCTGCTGCCGCCGGGATGAGCCCGGCGGCAGCCAGCTCGGGCAGGCACGGCCGGACCAGTGGCGCTGCCCCGGCGTGGGCCTTCGCGCCGAGGCTGGTCCGGTCGGCCGACTCGATCGCCTGCACCCAGCCATCCACCTCGTCGGGGTGGAGGATCACTCCGCCGTCCCCGACCGCCTCGGGAATGCCGCCGCGGGACGAGCCGATCGTGGGGACGCCGTGGAGCCCGGCTTCCACGATCACCCGGGGGAAGGCGTCCTCGACCTGGGAGGGCACGAGCAGCAGGTCGTTCGCGGCGTAGATCGGTCCCATGGCGTAGGTGCGGGGGACCCAGTGCACGTTCGGGTACGCGGTGAACTCGCCAGCCGTGTCCCACCAGCCCTCGACGAGAGTGAACCGGAAGGTGGGCAACCGGCGGATCAGCTGGTGCAGGAGGGCCGCGCCCTTGGCAGGGATGGGGTTGACCATCAGCACGCCACCGCGGACGCGGGCGGCTGTGCCGCGCCCCGCGGCGAGGAGGGGCCCGGCGCCTTCGGCCGATGCGAACGGCGGGTAGAAGACGACCGCCTTCGTATCGGCGTGGGCCTGGGCCCGTCCGGCGACGAACTTCGACGTGGCGAGGGCGACGTGCGGTCGGCCGTGGAGGACGCCCATGCTGTTGGCCGAGACCGAGTGCAGCCATCCGGCGACCCGCGAGGACCGGCGGGCAAGGGCGGCGAGGTCGGCCGCCCGTTCCTGAGAGGTCACCACCAGCTCCGGCCGAGCCTCGGCCAGGAGGCCCTTCAGCGTCGCTTCCACCCTGTCTTGCGGCACGGCCCGGCACGAGACGCCGTTCCACCGGTAGCGGACCTCCCCATCGGCCTCCTCCCACACGGTTCCGTGGGCCCGGAGGTGGGCGCGCAGGTGGCCGATCTGGGCGGACCCGTTCCAGGGGGCCTCGTGGCTACCGAGGTAGACGACCCGCCAGCCGGCCCGGACGAACTCTTCCGCCAGGAGTTGCTGGGAGACCTCCGCGCCCCCGATCAGCAGCGGCGGCGGGGTCCGCCGCCATGCGAACAGCACCGTCGGCCCGGTCACCGGACACCCGCCCAGTACGTGAAGAGGGCCTGCACGACGGCGGCCGTCTCCTGCCGGTCGCCGTCCCCGGAAGCGACGGCCAACTCCGCAGTCGCCGGGCAGCGGACAGGGCGGCAGAAGTAGTCGCGGAAGTGCGTGAGGAAGGCCGGGTCGTGGAGGAAGTAGTCGGGCTCGACCTCGTGGTGTCCGGCCGCCTTGCGCCGCAGGTGCAAGAGCTCGGGCGTCACGTCCAGGTACAGGGTGTGGTCCGGCCTCAGATGCGGCATCTCCTCGACCCGCCGGCACAGTTCCGGCAGGATGCCGAAGCCGTGGATCTCGTCCATGGCGTGGGCGTGGGCGAGGAGGGTGTCGACGGTCCGGTCCAGGACGACCAGCCCACCATGTCGGCGGGCGGCGCGCACGCGCTCGCCCTCGATCTCCATGAACGTCACGAACGCCTCCACCTGCTCGGCGCCGGACCGGGTGGCGGGGGTGGGGACGTCCTCGCGGCGCGCGAACGACTTCACGTAGCAGGGGAAGAACATCGCGTCCCGCATCGCCGGCACCCGGCGCAGCAGCCCCAGGGCGGAGGTCTTGCCCCCGTACGAGGGGCCTTCCAAGCCGAGGATCACCACGACCTCCCGAGCCGGTAGAAGCGTTCCGCGAACTGGCCCCGCGGGCGGCCGTCCGGGGCGGGCAGCAGGTTGGCGGCGACGGTGTGGGCGTGCCGGATCGGCCGGTACATCTTCCTCGTGGGGTGCATCTGCGAGCCGTGCATGTGCAGCAGGGTCACCTTGTCCAGGACGGTGCCTGTGATGTCCTCCACCTCTGGGTCAAGGGTGTGGCGTACCCGCTGCCTGAACAGCTGCCGGTCGCATCCGGACAAGCCGTAGGTGGACCAGAAGGCGACGTCCTCCCAGAACCACCGGCAGCCCAGGCGGCGCGCCGCCTCGTGGACGGCGAGGTGGTCCGGGTGGCGGGTGACGGCGGCCGGGGCGAGCAGTTCCGCGTCGTCCATCCCGTCCAGCACCTCGGCGAGCTCGGAGGTGATCCGGTCCACCTGCACGGGCTCGGGTGCCCGGTACGGCTTCTCGGCGTCCTTGTGCCCCAGACCTACCCGGGCCGCTCCCAGGGGCGACAGAGACTGGGCGGCTTCGCGGTCGCGGAGTCCGGAGACCGCCTCCACGCTGTTGCAGGTGCTTTCGAGGGAGGGGTGGACGCTGCGCGAGCGGGTGAAGACGGTGACCACGGTCAGCGGTCGGGGACGGGCGAGGAAGGTCCCGGAGGCGGACAGGACGAAGTCGTCGTGGTGGGGTTCGATGACGACGACCGGCCGCCCGGATGGCTTGCGCGGCTCGATCCAGTACGGCGCGAGGGTCAGCGGCGCTGTCAGCGTCATGATCTCTTTGGCGCCGGTCAGCGAGTCCATCCAGGACCGGTGCGCGGTCAGGAGGTCGGCGGGGAAGGTGTAGATGCCGTCGGCGTCCGGCAGGGGAAGGCGGGTCACCTGGGGTTCTCCGATCATCGGACGGTTGTGGCGTACCAGTTGCGCCAGAAGCGGGGCGAGGTCAGGCCGAGGCGGACGATCACGGGGTTCTGCCACCAGAGCATCCGGGCCGTGGACCAGGCGTCGTAGCGGCGGGTGGAGGGCCGCACGCGGAGGTCTTCGAGGACTGCGACGGGCCCGCCCGTGCGGCGGCCGTAGGCGGTCAGGCGGGCGAAGAACTCCATGTCCTCGCTCATGAAGTAGTCCGGCCGGTAGCCGTGTACGGCCTTGAAGGCGTCTCGGGTGCAGAACTGGTTGACGCCCTGGGCGCCGCCGTGGCGGGAGCGGTGGTGGTCCCAGTAGGCGCTGAGCAGACGGGCCCCGAATCGGGCGGGGGTGTAGAGCGGTGGGATCGCCCCGCCGACGGCTCCGGCGTCCATCGCGGCCACGGCGGCGGTGATCCCCTCCAGCGGCAGGGCGACGTCGGCGTCGACGAAGAACAGCATCCGGCCGTCGGCCTCGCGGGCTCCGGTGTTCCGGGCCAGGCCGATGCTGCGGACCGGCTCCCTCACGACCTTGGCCCCCAGCTCCTTCGCGATGGTTCCGGTGTCGTCGGTGGACGCGTTGTCCACCACGATCACCTCCCCCGCGAGGCCGGAGAGGGCTTCCCAGGCCCGGAGGGAAGCGAAGACGGTGGGTAAGTAGCGGGGCAGGTACTCGGCCTCGTTGTACGCGGGGATGATCACCGACAGATCGGGATCGGTCACGGCGCGGTCCTTCCTGGTTGCGGGGACAGGGCAAGGTGCATGCGGGCCGCCCAGGCGTCGCGGTCGCGGCCCTCCTGGTGGGCGGCGTAGGTCCAGCCGCGTACGGCCTGGAAGGCCACGTAGGCGTCCAGGAGCCGGGCGTCGACGGGCCGTCCGTAGGCGGCGGCCACGAACACCCGGTCGGACGGCTCCAGGGCATCGCAGGTCACGAGGGTCTGGGCGAGGTCGTACTCGGGGACCTCGACGGTCGCGGCCTCGAAGTCCACGAGGTAGTCGGGGAGGCGAAGCCGGCCGTGTTCGCCGGCGGTGAGGCGTCGGTCGCCTCCGCAGATCACGTTCTCCAGGTGGAGGTCTCCGTGGCACCAAACGAGCCGCTCCACGCAGGCCCCGGCTGCGATGACCTCCAGGGCGGGCGTGAGCCGGACGAAGACCTGTTTGGGGCAGTGCGCGGCCAGGGCACTGACCTGCTGGCCGATGCCCGGCGCCAGGGGGAGGCCGGTCGGGGCCTTGGTGCTGTGGAAGGCCGCCATCAGCAGGGCGAGCCGCAGCAGGGCAGCCGGACGCGGGAGCTGCCCGGCCCGAACGGCGTCGCCCAAGGTGCTCGTTCCGGCATCGGCGGTGACCAGGGCGGAGAAGTTTAGACCGGGAATGGGGCCGTGCCCGATCACGGCCGGTACCCGCACCCGCCCGGCGGCGGTGACGGCGGCCAGCAGGCGGGCCTCGTCGGCTGCTCCGTGGGAGCCGTCGGCCGCGAACAGCTTGACCACCACGGGACGGCCGTCGACGAGCCGGATCCGGTAGACGGCCGTCTTGGATCCGCTGCGGATGCGGACCGTCTCGGCCGGGGCTGCCCCGGCCAGTTCCGTGCAGGCCCTCTCTACTGCCAGGGCCGTGCCGCTGGTCACCGTGCACCTGCCCCGGCCAGGTGCCGCAGTGTGCGGTGCATCTGCTGCCGGTAGGCACGCACGTCTTCCGTGCCGGGGCACGAGCGCATCCACGGTTTCTGGCCCCCGACGAAGTGCACCACGTGCCCGTCCCGGCGGGTCACCGGGCGGAGGACCCGGCGGACCCAGTCCCCCCGCTGGAGGAACCGGTCCACCTCGAACCGGTTGAACACCGGCCCGACCGGGTGCGCGGCCCCGGAGGACAGCAGCCAAAGGTTCAGGGCGCACTGGTCGTTGTGCTTGATGTACTGCCGCCCGCGGACCAGGGCCCGATGGACCCCGGCCCGCATGGGCGCGAGCATCGGCGTAGGGACCCACAGCATCCCGGCGTTGAAGTAGGTGCGCCCGACCAGATGGGGCCAGCACTCGGCGACCCCGGGGAGTGCCGGGCACTGCCCGACGGCTGGGTTGAACTCGTCCTGCACGGCGCCGATCCGGTCCGCCGGTAGTCCGTCCAGGGGCGTGGAGACGTCGCCGCGCACGTGTACGTCCGCGTCCACGTAGATCAGGAACGGCCTGTCGAGGAAGCCCGGGGTGAACCCGAACCTCAGGTAGGTGGCGACGGAGATGTAGGCGGTGTCCGCCATGACGCTCTCGGCCGGCGGGGTCTGCCAGCGCAGGTCGAAGGAGCCGAAACCGCAGCGGCGGGCGAAGGACTCCATCACAGCGGCCTGCCCGGGGGACAGGCCGTTGGTCAGTACCCGTACCGCGCTCTCGCGGCGGTCGGCCACCGGCAGGTGGTCGGCGACCGAGCCGAGCGTGACCAGGGCGGGCAACAGGTAGCGGCCATCGACGCACATGCCGATCGCGTACACGAGGGTGCCTCCAAGGTGAGGTTCGACGGGGCCCGGCGCCGGGCCGGGGCACGATGAGCCGCCTCCTCGCCCGTATGCGGAGGAGACGACCGGCCTCACCGGTGTCGGTGGGGCGCTGTTGTCACCTGCCGCGGCCGGGCAGGTGGGGGGCTTCCGGTACCGCCGCCTCCGGGCAGGCCGGCGCCGGAAGCGGTTCAGGCCTGACGCAGGAGGTCCGTGTACCGGGCGAGGTGGGCCACTGACTTGGCCAGCAGCCGCAGCGCTATCGCCGGATCGCTCCCGCAGTCCCGGGCGACCTTGCGGGCGAACCGCACGGTGCTGGCCGCGATGTCCTTCTCCCGGCTTTCCGGCAGCAGGTCTGCGTACCGTTCGGCGGGCACTGCGAGGGTGTGGACGTGCTCGCGCAGCCGCTCCCGCAGCCGCACGGCAACTTCCCCGGCCGGGTGGTGGTCGGCGAGGGTGAGGGCGGCCTCGACGTCCCCGGCGACGGCGGCAGCCGCAGAGGCGATCAGGGTCTTCTGGTTGGCGGAGGTGACCGTGGGCACCTCGACCGGGGCTGCCGCCACTTCGTGCGCGAGTACGGTCACGATTCCGCTCCCATCCGCCTGGTGCTGGTTCGGCTGTGCGGACAAGTAACCCGTGTCAGAGCCGTGTTGCACATGACGAATCCGCTCGCAGCTACTCGCGTGACCACTGACGAAAAGTCCCGACCTCCGCTACCTCGGACGTCGGCCCCACCCCTACCGTGACTGCATGGTGCGGAAGCGGAACGCAGAATTAGAGACCTGGATGAAGGAACACGGGCTCAGTGCGGGCGCTCTTGCCGAGCAGGTCAACGACGCCATGGCAGACCTCAACGGCCACCGAGGCGCCGTCACCGAACGGACGGTCTACCGGTGGCTGTCGGGAGAGAATCGCTCGCCGCAGGATCGCCAGTGGCAGGCTCTGGAGGTCGTCTCCGGGCTTCCCGCGACCGACCTGGGGTTCGTGCCCCGTGCCCGCCCCCGCCCCGCAACGCCCTCAGCACGACTGGAGGACCCTGTGCTTGGCCGTCGAAGCTTCATCTCCGTAGCCACCGGCGCGGCGGTCGCCGTGTCCACCGGCACTGCGACCGCAGCCACCCGACCCACCGTCGGGCACTCCGACGTCGACCGCCTGCGCGTCCTCCTGGCCGAACTGTGGCTCCTGGACGACCAGAACGGCGGCGGGCCCGTTCTGGAGAGGCGCGCAGCCGACCTCGCCGCCCGTACACTCAGCCTCCAGCAGCACGGTTCCGCCAGCCAACGCGTCCGCTCCCGCCTCTACGCCGTCGCCGCGTCCTTCACGGCCTTCGCCATGTTCTCCGCCATTGACGCCCGCCGGCTGGGGGAGGCCCAGCGCTACCTGGAGCAGTCCGTCACCCTCGCAGGGCTTTCCGGAGACGGACAGGTCCAGCACCAGACCTGGCGGTACGCCGCCATGCTCGCCGGACAGCGGGGCCGGTACGCCGACGCCCTTGCCGCGGCCGAAGCCTGCACCGGCACCCGGGCGCACCGCACCGACCCGTTCTACGCCTCGCTGACCCACTCCCGCATCGCCCTGACCGCCGCCAGCCTCGGCGACAAGACCAGGGCCCTCCGAGCCCTGGACCGGGCCCACGGTGCCTACGACCGGGCCGATCCCGCCGAGGTCCGTCCGTCTTCCGTCGCCTTCTACACCCGGGGCGAACTCCACGGCCTGACCGGCATCACCCACTACCGGCTCGGCGAAGCGGAGAAGGCCGAGTTCCACGCCCACCGGTTGCGGACCTCCGCGACGACCAGCACCGCAACCGCGCCTACTACCTGTCCCAGGCGGCCCTCGCACAGGTCGCGCAGGGCGACGTCGAGCAGGCCGTGGCCACCGCCACCCGCGTCATCGCTCCGACCGGCGCCGACTCGGGCCGGGTCCCCCATCTCTTGGGCAGCTTCACCTCCGCACTCAACCAGGCGGCCCCCAAGTCCGCCGTCACCCGCCAGTGGAACGACCGCACCCGTACGGCCTGAACCGTCACGCGACAAGGAGCACCATGCCCGCCCCGGAGATCACCCTTCACCGCTACGGCCCTGATCAGCTGCCCACCATCCGCCCCACCCTGGTCGGTGTGTACGCCGAGGTGTACGAGAAGGAGATCGGCCAGGACCCGTTCTTCTCCGTCGACCGCTTCGAGGGTCGTCTCACCGGCCACTCCTCCCGCCCGTCCTGGGAGGCCGTGGTCGCCTACGACGGTGGCGAAGCCGCCGGCTACGCCTACGCCGCCGCCCTGCCCCAGAACACCGGCTGGTGGGCCCACATGCTCCAGCCCCTCCCCGCGGTGGACACGACCGAGGACGGCACCCGCACACTCGCCCTCTTCGAAATCATGGTCCGTGCTCCCTGGAGGGGCACGGGCCTGGCACACCGCATCCACGAGGAACTGCTGGCCGGTCGCACCGAGGAACGCGTCACGCTGCTCGTCGAGCCCAGCCACCCGAAGGTGAAAGCCCTCTACGAGGGTTGGGGGTACCAGCACATCGGCGACCAGCAGCCGTTCCCCGACGCCCCGGTGTACACCACCATGCTCCGCGCACTCAGGCGTGATGGAAGTGCCTCTGCAGGGCGAGCCTGAGGCCGGGGACAGCCCTGAGGGCGGCTCGGGCGAAGCCGACGACGGTGACGCCGACGGTCCTGGCGGCGGTCGCGACGAGCGCGTGCTAGTCGTCGTTCAAACGGACGCTGCACACTTTGGAGCGCTGACCGTCCCTGTGGATACGTCGTTGTGTACGAGACTCAGGCGAGGTAGCGGAGGTGCACGAGACTTCGGGCACGCAGTCTGCTGCTCTTTCCTCGGCTGCGATCCGCCCTCGGTCGCAGCCTGGTGGACCGGTGCCCCCTGGCTCCGGTCCGCTCCCGCAACTCCAGGGGCGGGATTGGCCGAGACGCTCTCCCCCGACGGGGAAGAGCGTCTCGGCCGATAACTTGCTCCGTCTCGGGCTTGGGTAGGGGTCGCCTGCTTGGAGGTTGTGGGGACGCGTGGCAGTGGGGTTGCCGTGCAAGAGCGTGCCTTCTGTCGGTCGGGCTGGAATGGCATCGAGGCTGTGGGGATGGGGAGTACGAACGCCAGCTCGCCCCGCGACGGATGCGCGGGGGAGCAGCGTGACTTTCGGAGGGGGGCTACGCGGCGTCTGCTTGGCCGCTGTTGAGTTCGGCCTGGACCTGCCAGGTGATCTTGTTTCGGCGGTCCCTGCCGATGGGGAGGCCGCGAGCGCGGACAGCCGTCTCGATGTGGCGGCTTGACGCGCGCCCATCGCGTCCGAGCGGGGCGGTGCGGGCGATGGCGAGGAGTTCATCGTCCGTGGCGGCGGGCTTGCGACCGGTGCGCTTCTTCGGCGGGACGTGGCCTTCCGCCACTTGGTCGGTCTCTTCCGCCACATCGACTGATGCGCCCTGCGCAGCGCCAGCCGGAGTGGGGCGGTCACCCTCGCGGCCCTCGTGCCGTTCCGGGTCCCGGAGCTGCAGTGTGGCGGAGTGGGCGCGGGGACGGTTCAGGTCCGCGGGATGTGTTGAGGGCTCCCCTGTAGGGCGGCGACTGTGGCGGGACTCCGCGGCAGCGACGTGGCGGTGGATCTGCCGCATGAGGACGCCGAAGGCGAAGAGCGCGGCTGCGGGTGGGACGGCGGCGACGACGTAGTCGAGGGCCGGGGCCGGGACGCCGTCGGACCTGCTGACACCGGTGACGTTCAGGGCGATAGAGCCCAGAGATCCGGCAGCGGTGAGGGAGATCGCCCACCCGTCGGATTCCCGGCGGAGGCTGGCGCGGAGCATGAGCACTTCGCCGGCGACGATGAAGGCATCGAGCGTCGCGGGCCATGCCCACTGGCGGGTGGGGGAAGTCCCGAGGCCGTGCCGCCCTGCGACCTCGGCTAGGTGGGCGTAGGAGAGCCAGAAGCCCGCGGCGGTGAGAGCGACGATGACGCATCCAGCGATGGCGAGGGCGTACCGCTCGGCCGTCTGCGTGCGGTGGGAGGTGGTGGTCAAGCGGGTGGTGCTCCAAAGGGGTGGGCGCGTTCAAGCGGCGGGGGAGGTACGGCGGCGGTCGGGCCCGTCGAGGATGACCGGTGGGTCATCTCGGAGAGGCGGGAGGCGACGCGGTCACCGAGGGCGGAGCGGAGCTTGGGGATGGGGAGGTTGGTCGTGAGCAGGGTGGGGCGCAGGTACTCGTACCGGTGGTTGATCAGCCGGTAGGTCAGCTCCTCCGTCCACTCGCTGCCCTTGGCGGCGCCGAGGTCGTCCAGTACCAGCAGCGGGCAGCGGGCCAGGGTGTGCAGTTCACGCTCGGCGTCGAGTCCTGGTCGCGGCCTCAGGCGGGCGTACAGGTCGGCGGCGGTGACGGCTTCCCAGCGCAGGCGGACGCCAGCCGCGAGCAGGCTGCGGACGGCCCCGTAGGCCTGGTGGGTCTTGCCGGTGCCGGTGGGGCCGGCGATCAGCAGCGACGGGCCCTCTGCGATGCCCCGTGTGCCGGACGGGCCGGGGCGCCCGGCACGCGCGATCTCGTCCACCCAGTCGGCGACCTGAGGGTGATCGGCGAGGGACTGTCGGTAGCGCGGGGGGACGCGGGCGTCGGCCAGTTGCAGGGAGGTGACCGGTTGGGGTGCGGGCTCCGGTTCCTTCGAGTCCATGACGGACGGGTCCATGCCCCGGCGGAGCAGGATCCCCGCCATGGTCCGGACGACGTGGTCGGCCGGCTGCGGGAGGGCGGTGGGGGTCAGAGGGCACCCCCGTAGGCGGCGGCGACGTCGGTGGGGTTGGTCCAGGGGCGGTGGGCGGCGGTGGGCGTGGAGGCACCCGCGTTCATGACCTCGTGCACGAGGCTGGGCAGGGTCTTCGGGTGGAGGCCCTTGGCACGGTGGCGGTCGAGACCGGCTCGTACGTGGGCGGGGTCGATGCCCTCGTCGAGGAGCTTCTTGGCCTCCTGCCCGAGTTGGCCGAGCACGGTGGAGGGAGGGCGGTGCTCGCAGGCCGCGGCGTACTCGGTGATGAGGTCCTTCGCCGAGACGGTCTGGGACGCGGGGGCGCTCGCGCCCCCCAACGGGGTAGTTCCTAGATCCCTGTTCCTAGGTCCTAGATCCGGACGCTGAGGGCTCACGTCAGGCTCATTGAGCCCTCCCTCAACCGGCTGCGAGGGCTCACTGAACTGCCCTTGACCTGCGAATTCCCTGCTCATGGCGGGCTCCCTGCCTGCTGCCTGACCCGTCCTGGAGGACTCCGTGACGGCTCCGCGCACCGGCAGTGAGGACTCACGTGGGACGCCGAGGTCGTGGTGCGGGCAGGACGGGATCCTGCTGATGCTGGGGCGGTTGATCTTCTGGTGGAGGGCGAAGGCGACGACGTGCAGGTACTGCCTTCCGTCCTCGCCCTCGTAGCGGCAGATCAGGCCGGCCGCGTCGAGCTGCGTCAGATCGTCCTCGACCTCCACCGGGCCGTGTTCGCGGCGCAGCGACCACAGTTGTCCCGCGATGACGGCGGCCTGGTCGCGGAGGCGGCCCTTGTCGTCGGCTTGGGTGAGCAGGCCGAAGAAGGTCCGCTCGGCGCTCAGGGACACGGCCGCCAGGGACTCGGAGGCGAAGGCCTCGGGCTTGATGGTGCGGATACGGGCGATGGAGATCGACCGCCTTTCGAAATCGCGGCAGGGAAACCGGCGGGGCCGGGGTGCGTGGACAACACAGCCACACCCCGGGTCTAGAAGTCCAGACCTGGCTCAAGCGGCCGTGAAAGGTTTTCCGGTCGCACGACCGTAAATCCGAAACACCGGTCGGTGAAATCGCCCGCGATATTCGATGTCGGGATCGCTCACAGCAGACGGGGAATGCCTTCCCGAGCCTCCGGCGGGCAAGCTACAACACACCAATGCCGCCACGCCCTCTTGAAATCGGACCCGCCGGCCGCGCCGCCGCCCACGCCATCGAACGCACCCGCGTGGCCCGTGGCTACTCCCAGCGCCAGCTCGCCGCCCGGGTCACCGCACTCGGTCGCCCCATGACCTTCACCGCGCTCTCCCGCATCGAACGTACGGTCCGACGCTGCGACATCGACGACCTCGTCGCCATCGCAGCAGCCCTCGGATCCTCGCCGAACGCGCTTCTCGCTGCTCCGTCGAGCCGCCCCGAGTCACTGAGGGTGGGCGGAATATAGCCGACGATCCCCGGTTTCCGAAACCGGGGATTCTCCACACCATTGGTGGTCCCTGGAGGCCGCTGCGTCTGTGCGTGGCTAGTGGTCCATTTCCCCGTCCCCTGCGTAAGGAACTTCGCTTGTCCGTCGTCGATCCGATTCCCTCTGTCGGTGCCCCCGAATTTCGTCACCGTTCCACCGTCGGCCGTGCGTTTCTCGGGGTCCAGGACACGGCCGCGTATCTCGGCATTTCACCCAAGACGCTTTACGTCTGGCGTCACCGGCGGCAGGGTCCGCCCAGTTTCCGGATGGGCGCCCGCGGGCGCGTGACGTACAGAGTCGATGCGCTCGACGCCTGGATACGTGCGCAGGAACAGGAGGACTCCCGCTCCAACCTCGACCTCAACCCCGTGAGCGCCGCACCGCAACGGCGCGCCGCCTACTCGGCAACCGTCTGACGGCTTCCGGCTGACCGTCCCGAACCCCTAGCTGCAAGGAAACACTTGGCTGGCTACATCGAAGACCGTTGGATTAACAAGAAGAAGGACCCTGTCACCGGCAAGCGCGAGCGCACCGCCCGGTACGGCAAGGGCAGCCGGTACCGGGTCGCGGGCATCCCGGGCGTCCGGGGCATGTCGTTCGACACCCTGGAGGACGCCAAGGCATGGCTCCGCCGAGCCGGCACCGACAGTGAGCGGGGCGAGTTCGTCGACCCGCGCGACGGCTTCATCACCATCGCCGACTACATCGCGCGCCACTGGCAGGCGGGCGTGCGGGGTGCACCGGGCACGGTCAAGCGGGTGGACGAGCGCGTGCGCCTCCACGTACTCCCGCACATCGGTGACGTCGCGCTGCGGGACGTCACCGCCTCCGTCCTGCGCGGCTACATCGCCACGCTCGAAGGCGAGTGCGCACCGCGCTACGCCCGGCAGATCCTGACCACCCTCTCGAACGTCTTCGAGACGGCGATCGACGACAAACGGCTGGTCCGCAACCCGATGCGTGCCAAGTCTGTGCGCTGGCCCAAGGCCCCGGAGGACCAGCGGGAGGCTTGGCCGCTGGAGACCGCGCAACGGGTGCGGGACGCCGTCAGCCAGCGGTACCGGATCGCCGTCGTGGTCGCCCTCGGGTGCGGGCTGCGCCAAGGAGAGGTCTTCGGGCTGTCGCCGGCGGACGTCGACTTCGAGCGCGGGCTCATCCGCGTCCGCCGACAGGTCCAGCTCCTGTACGGCCGTTTGTACTTCACCCTTCCCAAGGGCGGGAAGACCCGGGTCGTCGACATGCCGCCTTCGGTGGCCGCCGAGCTGCGCGCACACTTCCTGCAGCTTCCAGCCGTCGAGGTCGAGCTGCCCTGGGGTGGACCCGAACCGGATCGGGAGAAACGCTCCTTCCCACTGGTCCTGACCACGACCTACGGCAACGCGATCCGCGCCAACATCTTCAACGACGAGGTATGGAAGCCCGCCCTCGCGAAGGCCGGCGTGATCCCCGTGCGGGAGAAGGGCCAGCGCTGGAAGGCCTCCCGCAAGGACGGCTTCCACATACTCCGGCACACCTACGCCTCCGTGATCCTCGAGGCGGGTGAATCCGTCGTCACCCTCGCCCGATGGCTCGGCCACTCCAGCCCGACCATCACCCTCGACCACTACGCCCACTTCATGCCCGAGGCCGGTGGCAAGAGCCGCGCGGCAGTCGATGCGTTGCTCGGCGCGCGGTGCCGTTTGCCATCCAATCGAGTCGTATGACGGTGAATCCAGTCGTACGTGAGCACGCTCCTGATCGAAGGGACACAAGCTGCGACGACGGATCGTTTAAGACGACGCGCCCTTCCGGAAACTCAGGTGATCTGTGTCCGGGATCGTCGGGTCGCGGACGAAGGGAGAGATCGCCGCAGCGGTCAGCGGGGAGGACAAGTACGCTCCGAAGGTGTGGAAGTCGATACGGCCCATCGGAGTGTCGGCGTGCTGGTCAACGGGGAAACGGTCGCCGAGCCGACGAGGAACCGCCACCAGGTCACCTGTGTCGGCGAGGTTCACCCAGTAGCGGACTCCGGCGGGCCGCGAACCCCGATCGGCGGTTGGCGTGGGCACCAAGTGATCGAAGATTCCGCCTGGCAGGCCGAGAGGAGAGCCCAAGGTCACGAAGCAGTCCACGGTCAGCTCTGGGTGAGCGTGGAGAGCCTCGTACGTGACGACCGAGCCGAGGGAATGGGCCAGCACTACGCGGGGGCGCACCTGTCGGATCGCCTCGGCCACAGCGGATCGGGCTGCATCCCTTACCTGCGGAACATGGAGGTAGCGGCGAACCTCGCCCGCCAGCTGGACGGCAAGCCGAATGACCGTCCCGACGGGGATGTTGCGGCGTTGGGAAACCCAGGACAGGACCTGCCGCAGCGGAGCAGTAACCAATCCCTGCCGTTCCCGGAGGGTGGGTGAACCGAGGGCCAGCGCCCAGGCGATGACGACGGACTCTTCTCGTTCGTCGAGAGCAGGTATGTCCAGCACGGCGGCCTGCCGCTCCGCGGCGTAGGTGTGGTGAGCGTAGTACGCGGCGTGCAGGGCAGGGAGCAGGTGGCCGTTCAGTCCAGCAGCCGAGAACCCATGCTGCAGCTTGAGCCGCCACTGCCCTGCTAGTTCGATGGCCGCCTGTTCCGGCGAGCGGCCGCTCAGGTGGTTGCCGATGCCGTGCACTGCGACGATCGTCACTGCTCTGGTCCTTCCTCCAAGTAACAATGAACGGAGTACGCCGGGAAGCGCCACGGGCCGCCGGTGGTCACGCCGGCGACCCTGCTGATCTCGTACCAGTGTGCCTCCAGCCGCATGACCTCGAATCCGTGGGGCGTGAGTACGTCGACGAGAACATCGTGTAGCTCGGCCGTCGTTGCAGTGATGGGGCGGGCGTACACCAGACCGTGGGAAGGCGGCAGGCCTCCCTCCCATTCCTCGAGGGTGTGCAACTCCCATCCGTCTGCACGGGCATCTCCACATAGCAGTTCGCCCGGCAGCCAAGCCAGGACATGGGTGGCGTGGACGGTCGGCTGCGCCGGTCGGACTGCCGACGCCGCTGCGGAACAGACCCACCCGAGGGCCGTGACATGGCCAGCCTTGGTGCCTACCAGCACACCGCTTTCGTAGGGGACGAGCGTGTGCACCCGACCCGGCACCAGGGCCGGATGTCCAAGTAGATCGCCGGATTCGGCATCCCATGCCTGGACCTCCTCCTCGCCGACAGCGGCCACGAGTACCGGCCTGCCGTTCACTTGGCTGACCGTCATCACCTGCGGGTCGGCGACGGGGGCGGAACCCACGAGCGAGGCCGTTACGAGGTCCCAGACCCGTACCTCATCGCCGTTCGAGGATTGCTCTGCAGCGAACAGGCGCCCGCCTTGCATCGTGATCGCTCCGATCCGGTCCAGCGTGATCGATTGCCGCAGGGTGCTGTCAGCCAGGGACCAGAGACGTACTGTGCGTTCGTTGTGGACGCTGATCAGGAGAGACTCGCCGCCGACGTCGCCCGCGACCAGTTCTGTGACCGGCCCCTCCACGTCGGCGAGGACGTGGGAAAGAGACTCCTTGCTCGTGTCCCATACATGGATGCTGCCGTCGGCACCGCCAACCACGGCCCATACCGAATCGCCGTGCGCCACAGCGGCCAATGAGGTGGCCGGGGTGGGGAGGCGGACCGTCGATTCGAGGACATCCTCACGGACATTCCAGGTGTCGAGCTCGGACTCCGTGGTCACCGTGACGACGTAGGACGCGTTGCCAGCTGTCACGATGGCGGCGTGGCTGAGCTCGCCCAAGTCGCCCAGCTCGTGATCCTGGGTACCGGCGCTCAGGTCCCAAGCCTTGACCTCACCGGATGCGAGTTCGATGCTGAGGGCGAGCTCCGAGCCGCCGAGCCGGATGGTGCCGAGTACTGTGGCGTGGTGCCAGTGGTCTTGGCCATGGCCGAACCGAGGGCAAACGTCGAGGTCCCACACCCTCATGTTCCCGTCGCGATGGGCGGTCAGCGCGAGCTGAAAGCGGTCGACACGACGGATGTCCGCGAGCGTCAACCCGCGGTCTTCGGCTCCGGTGACCACGTGGACGGTCTCGCCGTTCCCCCGTGCCGCATACATGCCGGAGTGGTAGGCGATGAGGGAGAACAGCGGGGTGCGTGCGTTGGTGGGCCGGATCCGCACTTCCTGGAGCGGTCCCTCCGATGAGATGCTGACGGGCCACTCGTCCAGGTGCCTCAGCACCTTCGGCCCGTGACCTTGAGGTGCGGCGGGCGCACAGTGAAAGCTGAGGGAGCCGTCTGCGGACTCCACACCGAGCAGCGAAGCAATGGCGGCGTCCCCGGCTTCGATGGTGTCGAAGATCGTGCCGAAGGACTCGTCTAGCAGGCCGACCAGGCCGATCTCTCCACTGACCCGACCGACTGCAAGCACCGCCTGGTCGCCGGTGCCGACGACCGCCAAGGCGGAGACCCTCTCGCCGTCGAGGCGTGCGTCGGCGACGTGCGAACCCGTCGTGAGGTCGTACAGCTGGAGCACGTTCTGGTCAGTGACCGAGACAATGACCGCCCGCTCGTCCAGATCCACGATCGCCATCTGGGTGATGGTGCCCTCGCCTGTCCGAGGAATCGAGAAGTACCGGAACGCGACGTCGGGGCTCGGCGTGATGTCCCATGCCTGGAGGGAGCCATCGGTACCGGCGAACACGGCGAGGAGCCGTCGTTCGACAGATCCCAGGGCCAGGGCTGACACCGTGGCGCCCAACTCGTCCTCGCCGATGACGGAGAGCAGGGACTCCTCGGGTAGCCCGGTGCTCCAGCGGGTACGGAGCACGGTCCGTTCGTCGCGGAGACGGCGTGCCAGCCCCACAGCCCGGTAGGTCGCCAGGTACTGGCGAAGCTTGGCACGGCGAGTCTCCAGCGGCACGCGCCGGCCAAAGCGGTCGCCGGTATCGAAGCGACCGAACGCCGTTCGGTACGCGACCCCCGCCCGCCGCGCCGCCGGGGTCCTCGTCCGGTGAACGGCCTCCCAGATGCTGCTGTGGTCGGCGCGGACTAGGTACTCCGGGTCCAGGAACAAGTGGTCGACCGCGGATCCGGCTGGCGCAGCGACGGCATGCTCCATCAGGTGTCGCAGGAGATAGGGTGCGGCGAGGTCCCACCGAGGCCCCTCAGCAGCCCACCGTCCGGGGACGGCCGACAATAGCTCGTGAAAGAGCATGTCGGCGAGCCCTTCGAATTCAGCCCCGGCGTCACGGAAGTGCTCGGTGACCGTCTCGTGGAAGAACCGGTAGAGCTGACGTCCGTCCGAGTCGATGCTCGTTCGCAGATAGAAGCGGGCGGTCGCTAGCTTCTCGTGGGCCTCGCCCGGGGTTAGCGGGCGAAGCTCCTGACCCGCGGCCATGGCGGCAGCGGTGGCCGCTGCGACCACAAGTTCCAGCGGCATACCCTGACCTCGCGCTTGTGCCAACCCCACCATCAAGTGCCGCATCCACGGGTCGCCGTCCAGGGTGGTCCGCAGGTGCAGTTCGAGTAGGTGCGGCAGGCTCTGCGGCAGTCGGGCGACTGCCTCGGCGGGATTCAGGGGTACACCGGTCCGCAGGAAGTCGGCGAAGAGTGCTGCGACGAGGAAGGTGCTGCGATCGGGGCTATGAGCGATCGCGGTAGCGACCGCATGGGCTACGGACTCACGAAGGGCCTGGTCGCTGTAACCGGGTGCGCTATACAGGATGTCGGCGATGTAGGTCGTGAGGTCGGCCGCGAGGTCCTCGACACCGGAGGAGGTGTCCAGGTCGAGCACCTTCCCGTGGGCACCGGGCACTTCCCAGCCCCGGTGGTCGTCCGCCTGCGGCGGGCGCATCCCCACGAGCGCCCGGAAGGCGGGGCGGCCGTCAGGGCGCAGCGTGCTCAGGAGCTTGGGTAGCAGATCGCTGACGATACGGCCGCTCTCTAGGGCTTCGTCGATGGCATCGAGGATGAGTACCACCGGTTCCGGAAGGTCTCGAGCGATACGTTTGAGCTCGTCCAGCGCTTGCTCACTACTAGCGAAGGCAGGCCTCGAGTCCTCGGGAGTCAGTTGAACAATGATCGAAGCGACTACCTCGTCCCTGCTCCGGTGCCGGGCATGGACTGCGACAAGGGTCGGGTACCGACGCTCCGGGCGGTATTGAGCAGGAATGCGACCGACCAGCATGGTGCTCAGCTCGGCGAGCTGGTGGTGCGACAAGAAGACTGTCACCCCCAGCAGCGCCGACTTTCCGGACCCAGGGCTTCCGGTGACCAGCAACAGGGGTTCGTCCCTCGCCAACCAGGAGCGAATCCGGGTCAGCTCACGGGTCCGCCCAGTGAAAAGGCAGCCCGTAATCGCAGAGGCGTCGTCCAGGCGGCCGGACGCTCGGGTGAGGAAGTGCACGGGGTCCAGACCGGGGTCGAACTCCGCCGCCAGCTCCCGAACTGCCAGCCGGAGCCGGCTCCGAAGCCGCTGCCAGCCGTCTGTGCTGAACGCCGGGTTGGCGAAGAACTCCGGTACAGGCAACGAGGCGGCTCGGCGTGGAGAGTGCACCACGGTCTGCGGATACCCCTCGCCGAGGCGGACCAGCTCGCGCGCGATCTCGTCGGCCACTGCTTCCACCGGCACGTGGGCCATGGCCGGAGAGATATCCCAGTGCCCCAAGCGGAGCCGCTCCAGTGCCTGTGCTGTGGCCTTGGTGAAGCATGCGTCGAAGGCGCTTTCGCCCGCCGTGCAGGCCGCAATCACCCAAGTCTTTCGGTCGCCCTCGGAAACGTCCTGGAACAACTGATAGTCCGTCGCGGCCCCTGCGCCGCAGACATCGAGCAGGAACAGGACGGGAGACTGGTCGGAGCCATGCTCGACCTCATTCAGCCATCGGCCGATATCGATCGCCGAAGCCGGAAGGTCAGTCGGACGACTATCGTGCACGGGCAGGTACAAGACCCTGCCACGAACGATCCCGTGACCGGCAAAGTGAACGATCCGCGGCAGACCTCCCGAATCGTGCCGCAACTGCCGCCAGCGCTCCTCGACGCTAATCTGGTCCGCATTGATCACCGGGTCACTGACGTGCAGCCCGTCGAAACGTGAGAGCACCGCACCGAGTTCACGTACTTGCGGTTCAACCGACGGCAGCGGAGACAACCCCTCCGAGGTGGGGCTCCACTCGCCGTCGGCCGCGTTCTCAAAGGTCCCAACTCCGAGCAGAAGTGCCCGAACCATCATCCCCCCGTGCCTGTTCGATTCTGTCTCCAGGCTATCGGGGTCGAGGCTGCTCACCCCTCACGACTGGATTCACTCCTTGACTAGCGACTGTCTGGATGTGTGTCCACGCAGGGTCGTAGGACGGCGGGCAGTCTCCACCTCGCATCTGAGATCTTGTGCCTACGGCAGTCGCCTGCGCCCGGGTCTGCTCCAGGCGCGCTGTCACCTCACCCTGGTCCGGTTGGTCCTCGATCGCCATCCGCCAGCCAGCTGAGCCTAGACCCACCGATGCCTTCATCAGTCGGTAGCAGTGAGGAGTCGCGCCGCATGCTCGGGGTCGAGATCCCATTGCAGGGTGATGGCCGTCATGCCGTCCAGCTGTAGGTAGTCCGCTGTTGGATGGTCAGCCACTCCTTGAGCGATGGCGCTGGCGAGGTTGGGCACGCCAGATTCTCTGAGGGATGGGTCCTCAGAGATCTCGCTCTCAACCCGACGAGCGAGGGTGTCGAGGAAGTCGAGGACCACTTCGATGACCGGATCCCCTTGGCGGAGTTTCGTGATCACGCGACGTGCCTGCTGGAACTGTGCTACCGCCTCGTCGGCAGTGCCCTGGTGCCTCAGGTCTGTGTCCCGCCGGGTCGCAAGGTGAGCGAGCCCCGACAGGCACTGGAGGGCCTGGTGGGCGGCGATGGCAGCATCGGTGAGGGGAGTTGGGTGCGCTTCGGGAAGCTCGGCGCTCCAAGCGTCGAAGAGACCGATTCCCGGCCACAGGGTCGTCTGGAGCTGTCGCGCCAAGAGCCTGACCGGCCTGCCGTTGAGAAGGGGCACGAGCAGGACGGCCCTACAGTTGCCCTGGGTGCCGGGATCATGCTCCAGCAGCGAGCACAGCTGTTCCACTGCCGTCGGCCACTGAGCTAGTTCGGTGAGGCTAACGCCCACCGCGAGCTCCACGGCAGGCCACTCCGTTGAGTCCGGCTCGGCGACGGGTCTGGTGTGCACACGGACACGGATCCCTGCTGCCTTGGCGTCGGACTGGAGTTTCACGGGCAGGGCCTCTGCCCGTGCGCTGGCAACTCGGCGGGCAAGGTCTGCCACCCGGCTGAGTGCCTGTGCGGAGGGACCTGATCGCGCCGCGGTGGTGAGTTTCTTGGGTTCGAGGGTGCCCCAGGCGAGTTCGGCCAGAACTGCGTGCAAGTCGGTGAGCTTCCTCACGAGGTGATCGAGGACGTCCGGAGGCTCCTGGCCGATGAGGTGCCAGCGCTCCTCATTCCGTACTTGCAAGGCGAGGCGCGTCAGGCTGTCACCCACGTAGCTGGCTAGCGCTGCGTACCCCTTGGGGTCTGCGAGCCTTCCGGTGAGGTTCTCGGCGATCCCATTCACGAGCTGTTGCAGGTGGTCGGTTCCACCTCCTGGAACGTCGTCGCTGACGGGCAGCGTGGACAGGAATGAAGTGTCGACAGGGAGTGTCAGTGAGGCAGCCCAGTCCTGTAGTGCTGCCTGCGTTGTGCATAGGTCCTCGACGTCTTCGGGCCGACCACGACCGACGCACCAGATCTGAGTCAGATCCGTCAGGTACTGGTGGAGCACGGGGAGTGAAGAGGCTGCGGTCGCGGCTCGGGTGGTCCAGTCGCTTTGCCCAGCCGCCATTGCACCGATCAACATGCGTGTGCGAGTCCACGCCATCGAGGCGGGAGGTCTGTCGAACTGCCGCTGCAGACGGCTGACCCCACTGGTGAAGTCACCGATGGTCAGGGGCAGGCCACCGGGCAGCAGATTCTGGACGTCGACACTCTCGCACTGCGGAAGGCAGCGCAGCAGCATCCGTCCGAGGTCCCTGACCTCCCGTTCCGCGTCCGGCCGTGCCTGGTCCGACACATGGAGCAGGCGGGCGAACGCCACCCGGCTGTCCTCGCGATCGACGATGGTCGCCTCAGTGACCCACGGCGAATGGGTCGCGATGGTCCGTAGCACACGCTCCTCTCCGCCCGCGATCTCCAACAGCTCTTCGGCCAGGGGGACCGACACGGCCCGGGCGGTGGAAAGTATGTCTCCCAGCAGATCGACCGGTGCGTCGGCGAGTAGCTGGCTGAACGGCGAATCGGAGAGTACCGTCGGCCAACCCGTGAGATCCAGATCCGTCCCGGCAAGGACGGCGAGCAACCGCTTGGATTCGACCGGCTCCCCGCACTCTGACAGGAGGAGGCTGATCGCTGCCGTGCCGAGCCGCTCCGCGAGCGCGTTGCGCAGTGGCGAACCGGATGAACCAGCTGCCCGGATCTCAGGGATGGCCGCAGCGATCTCGGGTTTGAGCTGCGGCAGCAGCTCTCCGTCTACGAGCGCGAACTGAAGGGTGGTGCGGCGCAGCGAGGGTGGGATCTGGTGTCGGTCGAGGGTCCGGAGCCAGGCGGCCGCAGTGCGGTTGACGTCGACCAGCCGAAGAGCCTGCAGAACGCCGGTGGTCGCCTCTACAGAGGGTCGGTTGCCGAGTTGGACCGCGATCTGGTCCAGTACGACGGTATCCAGCTCGGGATGTTCGGTGAGGACGCCGGCGATGAACGGCTGAAGCTGTGACTCCGCCAGCATGCGCATCACTGCGAGCACGGTCTCGTCCAAGATCGGCGGTGGAATCGCGTGCACGGCGTCGGCCAGGTGCGCCGAGCGCAGCTGGTGCAGCCCGGACAGCCGTCCGCTCCGCTCGTGGACGAGGTGCTCATCGGCCAGGCGGGACAGCGCTACGCGAAGGTCCGTGTTTCCAAGCCCCAGCTGCTGCTGAAGTGCCCGTACGGGCAGATCGACGCCCCACCGGTGGGCGATCGAGATCCTGGCCAGGATCTCGATCTCTGTCTCCCGCCCTTCGATAACTCGCCGCTCGACTTGCTCGGACAGGACATCCGAGAGCCTTCGTCCGCGGGTGAGGAGGTGAGTGAACTCCAGGGTCAATCCGTTTGCCGCGCCGTACGCCTCTTGCCAATGCGCGGCCGTCGTGGCTCCGGTAGCCGACAGCCCGGCGTGAATCTGCTCAGCGACCTCTTCATCGAGGGTCACCTCGATCTGGGTACAGTCGGCCCGGCTTTGAAGGGGCAGTAGGTCCTCGCTCCGGACCGAGCCCAGGAGCAGGACACCGGGAATAGGGGCGAGCTCGCGGTAGAGGACATCCCATGCCTCGGCCGCTCCGATGCCGATGCCGTCCACGACGAATCCGACCGGAGAACGAGCCGAGGGCTGCAACGCCTTGGCCAGCCTCACCAGCGGGACGGCGTCGTCGGCCTGGAGCCGCCTGATGCGGTACCAGAGCACATGCCTGGTCACGTAGGCAGCCGTCCACATCACTGTGGACTTGCCGATACCAGAGGGACCGGTCACGAGGACGCTCTGACCTCGATGGAGCGCGTCCGCTACCTGCCCGGTCAAGACCGGCCTGGGGGCCGGAAGCCCGGCAGCGATGTGGCCGGGCTGTACGTCGATGCCTTCGTGGAAGCCGGCTGACTGGAGTGGCCGGTCGAAGTCCACCGGCTCGCAGAGGCCCGTAGCCAGTGCCTCCTCCAGTGATGAGTGGTCGATGGTTTCCGCGACCTCGGTCGCAATCCGTGCAATGCTCGTTCGACTCAGCCCTGCTGCTTCCGACAGGCTCGTTTCAGCGTCGGCATCGGCCTGTTTTGCGACGGCGCTGCGTAGAGCCAGCACGACTGTCTCTGCGGCTACCGGCAGCAGCCCGAGCCGATGGGCTACAGCGGTGCGGGTGTCCTCGGCGGCGGCGCGCCATGGCAAGACGTAGAGACTGGCGGCATCGCACCATGCGTCGATTTCGTCCTTGTTCACGCCGGCCTTCGCGGCCTTGGCGTTGAGTGCCTCTAGCAACCGGTGGCCTCGCGGGAGGTCACTCAAGGGGGCGCCCCACTGAGTGAGCCATTCACCTTCAATCGGCCGCTCGAGCACAAGAAGGGGCCGACCTGCCACCCCTGCCTGTACACGCCTCGCGTGTGCCAGGGCCATGGCAACAAGATGCTCAGCAACCTCAGGAGCGGTGAAGTCGCCCATCCGTTCCTGGCGGGACTTCACCTGGACGTGCCAGGGTGTTGGTCCATCACATGAGAGGTCTTCCAGCCCTTCCGGGACGACGCGATCGGCGTCGAGGGCACCGGACATGACGCGGCCGCACAGCCAGGCCCCGACAGCGTCCTGATAGTGGAACCCACGCCCGGCGCGTGCTCCCGACCGCGTTTTCACCCATAGGGTCTCGCCGGGTCCGCTGCTCGGTTCGCTCTGCTGAACGGGGACGGAGGGCTTGACCCTGCTGCGTTGCCCCCTGCTCTTGCTGGTCATCCGAGAAGCTTTGCAGGCCCAGCTGGGAAACCGTACGGCTTCCCAGCACGAAGCTGAGGTGCACGGAGGGGGGAGCAGGTGGGAGGAGTGCGGCTCACTCCCCGGTGCCGCGCGTTCTCCCCGGATTCTCCCCAAGGCCTCGAATTAGTCCATCGTTGATGTTTGCCGTGGCGAACTCGATCACCGATTCTTGCTCCCCGACTAAAGCCAGTCGCGCTTCTTGAAGATGACGTACAGGCTGACGCAGACCACTGCCATCAGCAGGATGGCGAAGGGGTAGCCGGCCGCCCACTCCAGTTCCGGCATGTCCTTGAAGTTCATGCCGTAGATGGTTCCCACGAGTGTGGGTGCAAACAAGATGGCCGCCCACGAGGAGATCTTCTTGACCTCCTCGTTCTGCTCGAAGCCCGCCTCCGCCAGGGCCCGCATCTCCGCGTTCTGCTGCTGGGTGACCAGGGTCGCGTTGACCGTGAGGATCTCGGTGAGGGCCTGGCGGAAGCCGTCGACGCGTTCGCTGGTGTGCGTGACGTGGTCGGCGACGTCCCTCAGGTACCGCTGGAGTTCCTCGTCGGTCTCGTACTTGGCGAACCCGGCCATCAGGCCGTGCAGCATGCCGACGAGCGGGCGGGTGGCGCGCTGGAACTCGACCATCTCGCGGGAGAGTCCGTAGATGCGGCGGGAGACCTCGGGGTCGCCGCGGAACACCTCGGTCTCGATCTCGTCGATGTCGTTCTGGACGCCGGCCACGACGGGCACGTAGCCGTCGACCACCGCGTCCAGGATCGCGTACAGCACCGCCTCGGGGCCCAGTGCCAGCAGCTCGGGCGCGTCCTCCATGCGGCGCCGGACCGCCGACAGGTCGGGGGCGTCGCCGTGCCGGACCGTGATGACGAAGTCGGGGCCGACGAAGACGTGCAGTTCGCCGAAGTCGACCTCCTCGGGCGCGTCGAGGTAGCGGGCGGCGCTCAGGACGACGAAGAGCGTGTCGCCGTACCGTTCCAGCTTGGGCCGCTGGTGGGCCTCCATGGCGTCCTCGATGGCCAGCGGGTGGAGGTCGAACTCGGCTGCCAGGGAATGGAGTTCGCTGCCGGTGGGCCGGGCGAGGCCGATCCACGCCATGCCCCTGGGCTGCTGGCGCAGCTCGTGGTAGGTCTCGGCCAGGGTGGCGGGAGAGGAGACGCGGACGCCGTCGCGGTAGAGCACGGCCCGTACGACGTCCGCCGGCCCGGCGGGGCCCTCCGGGCCGGGGGAGGGCGTGGGCGGCTCGGCCGTGGCGGGGAGCTGGGCCGGGGTGACAGCGCGGCGCCAGCCGGACCTGCGGCCGCCGTTCCTGCCGTTGGGTCGCTCGGGCATCGGCCACCTCCCGGTGGTGCCCGCGCTGGGCGTGCTCACCCGGCGCGGGTACCTGCAGGATATCCGCGGGCCGCCGCGATCGGCGGACGTCGCGGTCCGGGTCCCGGCGGACGTCGCGGACCGGCTCTCTCCGCAACCGGTGTCGGAGCGGCTGGCGGGCGTGCGGTGTACGGGGAGTCGTACGGCATCCGGTGCGCGGCGGCCGTACGGCGGTGGGCCGGGGGGTGGTGTCGTGCCGCGGTGGCCCGGCGACGGTGTCCCGTGGCGTGGGCCGGGGTGGTGGAGAGGGGGCGTTGCGGGCCGCTCGTGGTGGCCCGCAACGCCCCCCGGCGGTTACCCGAGGGATGCTCGGGAAATCTTCCGGGTCACGAGTTGACCTGCGCGGTCACCAGGTCCGAGAAGGTGGCCAGCCGGGTGTAGACACCCGGGTAGCCCGCCTCCGCGCACCCCTCGCCCCAGGAAGTGATCCCTGCCAGGGCGCCCCCGATGAGCAGGGGACCGCCGCTGTCGCCCTGGCAGGTGTCGACGCCGCCGGAGGTGTATCCGGCGCAGACCATGTCGGACTGGACGAAGTCCGAACCGTAGGAGGAACGGCAGCTCGAGTCGGCCACGATCGGGACGGTCGCGGTCCGTAGCTGGTTGGAGGAGCCGCCGTTCTCCGAGGTGGTGCCCCAGCCGAGGATCCGGGCCGTGGTGCCGGCCGCGTAGACGCCCGTCTGGGACGAGGAGACGTACGACGCCGGGGTGTACGGCATCGACGTGGAGAGGGTCAGCACGGCCACGTCGTCACCGTTGGTGGCGTCCGAGTAGTCCGGGTTGATCCAGATCTTGCTGACCTTGCCGACCGTGCCGTTGGTGCCGTTGAGGTAGGTCCGGCCGCCGACGACGCGCACGCTGCCGGTGGTCTCGCCCACCATGCAGTGGGCGGCCGTGACGACCTTCCTGGGCGCCACCAGGGTGCCGCCGCAGAACTGGTTCTGGGAGGCGTCCGTGATCTGCATCATGAACGGGTACGCGGTCGTCGTGGTCGTCGTACCGCCGACGACGGGCTGGGGGGCGGCGGCGCTCGCCGTCGGCGCGGCGAGCAGCGCGGTCGCAGCGGCGGCGGCGGTGGCCACCAGGGTCGCGGCGGTCTTTCTCACACGTCTGGTCCCGAACATGAGTCTCCTCAGTGGGGGTTGCACCGGTGGGGGGTCGCGCGGGTGTGGGGAGTGCATGGGGGTGTGGGGGTCCCCTGCTCGAGCGCGGTCGGGCGCTCGGAGAGGGGACCGACCCCCATGTGCCCGGGCGAGCGGCACGCCCTTTACGCTAGGACCCGGAACCCTCGGCTCCCAATGAGGGAACCCCCTAGGGGGTTGGGTGAGGGAAAACCCTCGGTCCGGTTCAGTTAACAAGGGCGCCGCTCAGTTCGCGCGGTGACCTGCGGCCAATCGGACGATGTCGACGCGCGACCGGATCCCCAGCTTGCGGTAGACCCGGGTCAGGGTCGCCTCCACCGTCTTCACGCTGATGAACAGCCGGGCGGCGATCTCCCGGTTGGTGGCGCCCTCCATGACCAGCGCGGCCACCTGACGCTCCATCGCCGCCAGCCCGTCCAGGGCGTGCAGCGCCTCCGGCACGGCCGGCGTCATTTCCCGTTCGGGAGTGGTGAGTGCTTCGTCCACCTGGCGCAACCAGGGCAGCGCCCGGCAGCGCCGGAACATCCGGGCGGCCTCGTCGAAGGCGTTGGCCGTGCCGGTCCGGCGCGTCCCTTCCGTCGGACGCCTGGCCCGCAGCCGGGCCAGCGCGAGCGCGGCCCGCGCCTCCTCCAGACCGTAGCCGAGCTTGCCGAGCCGGTCCTGAGCGGATGTCAGCTTGGCGAGCGCGGCCTCCGGGTCGCCCTGCGCGGCCCGCACCAGGGCCTCTGACCGGTCGAGGACGGCGAGGACGCTCTCCCGGCCGAGCCGCAGCGCGTGCTCGCGGCTGACGTCGAGGACGTCCTGCGCCTCACCGGGCTCGCCCGTCCGGACGAGTGCCTCGGCGAGGTCGCCCTGCCAGCGGCCCCGGGCCGGGTCGGTGATGCCGAGCGCCAGCTCCAGCCGGCGCACCCGGCGCAGCGAACGGACGGTGCCCGCCGGGTCCCCGGCCACGAGCTGGGCGTACCCGAGGGCGCCCAGCGCCCGCGACAGGTACATCTGGTCGCCGTCCTCCTCGGCGTGCTCCACCGCCTCCCGGGCGAGCGCCAGCGCCCGGTCGACGTCGCCGCCGGAGGCCTCCGCGAGGGAGGTCAGCATCGCGGACGCGGTCTCGCCGATGCCGGAGTCCCGGGCGAGCCGCAGGCTCTCGCGGGCCAGGTCGAGTGCGCGCCCGCAGTGCCCGGCCCTCAGTTCCGTCTCGGCGAGGCCGCGCAGGAAGTGCACCTCGCTCTCCACGGAGCCGCGCCGGCGGACCTCGCGCAGCAGCGCGGTGACCGTGGCCCGGGCCTCGGCGAGCTGGTCGCCCATGACCAGCCAGCGGAACCGGGCGCTGCCCGCGCCGTTGTGATGCCAGGCGACCCGCGGGTCCTGGGGTTCCCGCAGGGCCCGTTTGATGGTGCGGGGTGCTTCCGGATGGCCCATCAGGGTCTCGGTCTGCGCCTGGAAGGCAAGGGAGAGCAGTTCGGTGCGCCGGTCGCCGCCGCACGCGGCGAGCCCGGCGGCGTGCGCGGCGGCCTCCCGGGCCTCGGTGAAGTCGCCCTCCACGATCAGCGCCCGCCAGGCCAGTTGGTAGTGGACGAGGGCGAGCAGCCGGGAGTCGTCGCCGGCGTCGGAGAGGGCCTGCGGGAACACGGCGTCGACCTCGGCCATGGTGTGGCCGGCGCTGTCGATGACGATCATCCAGGCCCGCACCCGGTCGGCGGGCACGGTCGCCCGGGTCAGCACCTCGCGGGCGATGTCCCGGGCCAGGTCCACCTCGCCGGCGGTGATCGCGTCCTCGGCGGCCTGGAGCCGGCGCTCCTCCTGCCGCGGCGTCCCGTCGGCGGGGGTGTGCCGGGCGGCGAGCAGCCCGAGCTGGGCGGCGACCGAGGGGGCGCCGCGGTCCCGGGAGAGGGCCGCGGCCTCGGCGAGCCGGGCGGCGACCTCCGGGTCGGTGCCGGTGGTGGCGAGGGCCAGATGCCGGGCCCGTTCGATGGGGTCGGAGGCCGCGGTGGACAGCGCCGCGTGCGCGGCCCGCCGCTCCTGGGCGGGTGTCTCCGCGTACAGCGCCGCGGATATCAGCGGGTGCGCGAACCGTACGGCCGGTGCGTCGGGCTCGGTGGCCAGCAGCCCGAGTTCGGCGGCCTGGGCGCACTCGGCCTCGGCGTTCTCCCGGCCGGCCGCGTGCAGCAGCGCCGGGGTGGGCCGGGCGCCGGCGCTGGCCACCAGCAGGGTGCGGCGTGCCTCCACCGACAGCATGTCCAGGCGGCTGAGGACCAGGGCGCGCAGTGAGGTCGGCACCGGCAGCGGTTCGCCTGGGCGGGGCGGGGTGGGGCTCTCGGCGAGGGCGCGGCCCAGCTCCAGGGCGAACAGCGGGTTGCCGCCGCTGGTGCGGTGGATCTCGCGGACCGTGGACCGGGACAGGCCGCCGTGGCCGCGGTGGCCGAGCAGTTGGGCGACCTGGGTGCGGGAGAGCGCGCCGAGCCGGACGGCGAGGGTGTCCGGCGGGCAGGCGTGCAGGTGGCGGTCGCACTCCTGGCTGGACTGCCCTTCTGTGCGTACCGCGCAGAGTAGCTGTACCGGGGTGCCCCCAAGGCGCCGGGCGGCGAAGCCGAGCAGTTCGGCGCTGGCCGGGTCGAGCCACTGGAGGTCGTCGGCGACGATCAGGACCGGGCCGTCGGCGGCCAGGGCGCGCAGCGCGGAGAGCACGGCCAGGCGCAGGGCGAGACCGTCGCGCTGGAGGCTGGACTCGCCGCGGCCGGTGAGCGCCGACTCCAGGGCGGTGCGCTGGGCGGCCGGCAGCCGCGGGGCGATGTCGTCGAGGACGAGACCGAGGAGGTCGGCGAGGGCCAGGAACGGAAGATGCGATTCTGACTCGGTCGCCGAGCAGCGCAAGACCGTGCGGGCGGTGGCGCCGTATTCCTCGGCCAATGCCCGCAGGACGGTGGATTTCCCTATTCCGGCGGGGCCGTGGAGCAGCACACTGCCCCCGGAGGCGAGTTGCTCACGGGCGCCGGCGAACAGCTCCTCGCGGCCGATGACCAGGTCGGGGCGGCACCTGGCAGGCTCCTGGAAGTCCCGTCGCAAGGTCACCGCTCCCCTCGTGTGTCGTGTCCGGGCCAAATTCTAGGCAACGATCGTGGAAATACGGACGGAAGCCGTGGTGAGGGAAATAACAAACGGTCAAGCAGAGGGAAATTCAAAGCGCCGCCGCATGAATGGCAGGTTCCCTTCCCGTCGCCGCGCTACGGCAGCAGCCCCGCCCTGCGGGCCGCGGACACCGCCTCCCCTCGTGTGTGGGCGCCCAGCTTCCGCATCGCCGAGCGCAGATAGCCCTTGACCGTCTCCGGCCGCAGACCCAGCCGCTCCGCCACCGCCGTGTTGGTGGCGCCCGCCGCCACCCAGGACAGCACGTCCAGCTCACGTGGCGCCAGGGTCACGCCTCCGGCTCGTGGCGGCGCGGTCAGCAGCCCGCACGCGGCGAGCAGTTCGGCCCGCAGACCCGGATCGCTGATCCGGGGGACCAGGGCCCGCAGTGCGGCGTGCGCCTCGCGCACCTGTTCCCACCCCGCGCCCCGATCGGCGCCCTCCGGCTCCGGCCGGGCCGCGGCCAGCAGCCCCCACGTCTCGTCCCGCACCACCAGCGCCTGCTCCACATCCCGCGCCGCCGCCATCGCCGCGCCCAGCATGCGGTCACCGAGCGGCTCGGCCGAGCGCAGCGCGCCGTACAGCACCCCGCGCACGCGGCGCCGGACCACGACCGGCACCGCGAGCACCGAGCGGATGCCCTCGGCGGCCACCGGCACGTCGTACTCGTGGCTGATCTGGCGGGAGCTGGAGTAGTCCGTCACCGCGCACGGCCGGGCCAGCGCCACCGCCCTGCCGCCGAGACCGCTGCCGGAGGTGACCGCGAGGGCGTGCAGCGCGGCCGTGGTCGTGCCGCTCAGCTCGCTGATGCGGATCCGCGGCCGGCCGGTCTCCACCAGCCCGCCGAAGGCGACCGGAAGTCCCGTCGCACGCCGCAGCCGGGCCAGCGCGCCACCGATCACCACCTCGCCCACCGCGTCCGCCGTCACCTTGTCCGCCCCTCCGGCAGTCCTCACCCCCGTTCGGGGGTAGTGAGACCTGCATCACGGATTAGACGATGCCAGAGAGCCGCCCGGCAATGGCCGGGAACATGGGAGGACAGATGACGACGGCGACCGACGCCTTCAGGGGCGCACGGGACTTCCTGCTGGAGCACCGCGAGGACTACGCCAGCGCCTACAACGGGTTCACCTGGCCGCGGCCCGAGCACTTCAACTGGGCGCTGGACTGGTTCGACGTGATCGCCGACGGCAACGACCGGACCGCGCTGCACATAGTGGAGGAGGACGGCAGCGAGACCCGGCTCTCCTTCGCGGAACTGGCCGACCGCTCCGACCGGGTGGCCCGGTGGCTGCGCGAGCGCGGGGTCGCCGCCGAGGACCGTGTCCTGGTCATGCTCGGCAACCAGGCCGAGCTGTGGGAGACCGCGCTGGCCGCGATGAAGCTGCGCGCGGTCGTCATCCCGGCCACGCCGCTGCTCGGCCCCGCCGATCTGCGTGACCGGGTGGACAGGGGCCGGGTGAAGCACGTGATCGTGCGGGCGCAGGACACGGCCAAGTTCGCCGACGTGCCCGGCACCTACACGCGGATCGCGGTCGGCGGCCTGCCGGAGGAGGGCTGGGAGCCGTACGAGGACGCCTACCCGGCCTCCGCCGAGTTCCTCCCCGACGGCCCCACCCTCGCCGACGACCCGCTGATGCTCTACTTCACCTCGGGCACGACCGCCCGCCCCAAGCTGGTCGAGCACACCCACACCTCGTACCCGGTCGGGCACCTGGCCACCATGTACTGGATCGGCCTGAAACCTGGCGACGTGCACCTGAACATCTCGTCGCCGGGCTGGGCCAAGCACGCCTGGTCCAACCTCTTCGCCCCGTGGAACGCGGAGGCGACCGTCTTCGTCGTCAACTACACCCGCTTCGACGCGGCCCGGCTGATGGCCGAGATGGACCGGGCCGGCGTCACCACGTTCTGCGCGCCGCCGACCGTGTGGCGGATGCTCATCCAGGCCGACCTCGGTCGGCTGCGCACCCCGCCCCGTGAGGCGCTGGCGGCCGGCGAGCCGCTCAATCCCGAGGTGATCGAGCAGGTCAGGCGGGCCTGGGGCGTGACCGTCCGGGACGGCTTCGGGCAGACCGAGACCGCGGTGCAGGTCTCCAACAGCCCCGGCCAGCCGCTGAAGACCGGCTCGATGGGCCGTCCCAGCCCCGGCTTCCGGGTGGAACTCCTCGACCCGGTCTCCGGCGCGCCCGGCGCCGCCGAGGGCGAGATCGCCCTCGACCTCACCGAGCGCCCGGTCGGCCTGATGACCGGCTACCACGGCGACCCGGACCGCACGGCGGAGGTCATGGCGGGCGGCTACTACCGCACGGGCGACATCGCCTCCCGCGACGGAGAGGGATATCTCACCTATATCGGGCGCAGTGACGACGTGTTCAAGGCCTCCGACTACAAGGTGAGTCCGTTCGAGCTGGAGAGCGCGCTGCTGGAGCACGAGGCGGTGGCCGAGGCGGCCGTCGTGCCCGCCCCGGACGAGCTGCGGCTCGCCGTGCCGAAGGCGTACATCGTCCTGGCCGCGGGCTGGGAACCCGGCCCCGGCACCGCGCACATCCTCTTCGAGCACTCCCGCAGCGTGCTCGCCCCCTACAAGCGCATCCGGCGGCTGGAGTTCGGCGTGCTGCCCAAGACCGTCTCCGGCAAGATCCGCCGCATCGAGCTGCGCGAGGCCACGGCCGCGGGCTCACCGAACGAGTACCGCGAGGAGGACTTCCGGTGACGGTGACCCCCCGGCTGTCGTACACCCACGGGACGGGCACCACCGCCCTGCTCGGCGACACCATCGGCCGCAATCTCGACCGGACCGTGGCCGCGTGGCCGGACCGCGAGGCGCTGGTCGACGTCCCGTCCGGGCGGCGCTGGACGTACGCACAGTTCGCCGCCGACGTGGGGGAACTGGCGTGCGCGCTGCTGGCGAGCGGGGTGGCGCAGGGCGACCGGGTCGGCATCTGGGCGGTCAACTGCGCCGAGTGGGTGCTGGTGCAGTACGCCACCGCCCGGATCGGCGCCGTCATGGTCAGCATCAACCCGGCCTACCGCACGCACGAGGTGCGGTTCGTCCTCGACCAGGCCGGGATCTCCCTGCTGTTCGCCTCCCTGCGGCACCGGACGAGCGACTACCGGGCGATGGTGGAGGAGGTGCGGCACGCGTGCCCGCGGCTGCGGGAGGCCGTCTACATCGGCGACCCGAGCTGGGAGGCGTTCACCGCGCGCGGCGCACACCCCTCGGACGGGCTGCGGGACGAACTGCGGGACAGGGAGGCCGCGTTGTCGTGCGACGACCCGATCAACATCCAGTACACCTCGGGCACGACCGGCTTCCCCAAGGGCGCCACCCTCTCCCACCACAACATCCTCAACAACGGCTACTTCGTGGGGGAGTCGATCGGTTACACCGAGCAGGACCGGATCTGCGTCCCGGTGCCGTTCTACCACTGCTTCGGCATGGTCATGGGCAGCCTCGCGGCCACCTCGCACGGCGCCTGCACGGTCGTCCCGGCCCCGTCCTTCGAACCCGGCGCCACCCTGGACGCCGTACAGCGTGAACGCTGTACGTCCCTCTACGGCGTGCCGACCATGTTCATCGCCGAGCTGAACCTGCCGGACTTCGCCTCCTACGACCTGTCCTCCCTGCGCACCGGCATCATGGCGGGCTCGCCCTGCCCGGTGGAGGTGATGAAGCGGGTGGTCACCGAGATGCACATGGAGCAGGTCTCCATCTGCTACGGCATGACGGAGACGTCACCGGTGTCCTTGCAGACGCGTGTCGAGGACGACCTGGAGCACCGCACCGCCACCGTCGGCCGCGTCCTGCCCCATGTGGAGGTCAAGGTGGTCGACCCGGCCACCGGAGTGACCCGGCCCCGGGGAACGGCGGGCGAGCTGTGCACCCGCGGCTACAGCGTGATGCTCGGCTACTGGGACGAGCCGGGGAAGACCGCCGAGGCCATCGACGCGGGCCGCTGGATGCACACCGGGGACCTCGCGGTGATGCGCGAGGACGGGTACGTGGAGATCGTCGGCCGGATCAAGGACATGATCATCCGGGGCGGCGAGAACATCTACCCGCGCGAGATCGAGGAGTTCCTGTACGCCCACCCGGGCGTCCGGGACGTCCAGGTCGTCGGGGTGCCGCACGAGCGGTACGGCGAGGAGGTCCTCGCCTGTGTCATCCCGGCCGACCCCGCGGACCCGCTCACCCTGGAGGACCTCCGCTCCTTCTGCGCGGGCCGGCTCGCGCACTACAAGATCCCCAGCCGGCTGCGGATCCTCGACTCCTTCCCGATGACGGTGTCGGGCAAGGTGCGCAAGGTGGAACTCCGGGAGACGTACGGGGTGTGAGGCGGCGGGGGCCGAGCATCCGCTGAACGCTCCACGGCGGGCCCCGGACGAGCGCGCATATTGCGGCGCACTCGTCCGGGGCCCGTCCGCGTTCCGGTGGCCGAGCCGGTGCGAACAGCGCCTGGTGGTTTCCCGCCCCTCCCGCCCCGCCGCTCCTGTCCCGCCGCTCCTGTCCGGTGCTCGCCGGTCCGTGGACCTCTTGACGGTCCTGCCCCGCCGCCCTACATTGCTTCCAGATAGTAGAAGTTATATTCCGTAATGCGAAAGATTGCGGAAGGTCGACCACTTGGAGACTGTGCTCACCGCGGGGCGCGACGGGAGTACGCATCCGACAGCCGAAGCAGGAGTACTCGATGGCCCGTATGACCGCTGCCCGCGCGGCAGTTGAGATCCTCAAGCGCGAGGGCGTCACCGACGCCTTCGGTGTGCCGGGCGCGGCGATCAACCCGTTCTACAAGGCCCTCCAGGAGGGTGGCGGCATCAGCCACACCCTTGCCCGCCATGTCGAGGGCGCCTCCCACATGGCCGAGGGCTACACCCGTACCCAGCCGGGCAACATCGGCGTCTGCATCGGCACGTCGGGTCCGGCCGGCACCGACATGATCACCGGTCTGTACTCGGCCATCGGCGACTCCGTCCCGATCCTGTGCATCACCGGCCAGGCGCCGACGCACGTCATCCACAAGGAGGACTTCCAGGCCGTCGACATCGCCTCGATCGCCAAGCCGGTCACGAAGATGGCGGTGACCGTCCTGGAGGCCGCGCAGGTCCCCGGGGTCTTCCAGCAGGCCTTCCACCTGATGCGCTCCGGCCGCCCCGGCCCGGTCCTGATCGACCTGCCGGTCGACGTGCAGCTCACCGAGATCGAGTTCGACCCGGAGACCTACGAGCCGCTGCCCGTCTACAGGCCGGCCGCGACCCGCGCCCAGATAGAGAAGGCGATCTCCTTCCTGCTCGACTCCGAGCGCCCGGTCATCGTCGCCGGCGGTGGCGTCATCGGCGCCGACGCCGCCGACCTGCTGGTCGAGTTCGCCGAACTGACCCGGACCCCGGTCATCCCGACCCTGATGGGCTGGGGCACGCTGCCCGACGACCACGAGCTGAACGCCGGCATGGTCGGCGTCCAGACCTCCCACCGGTACGGCAACGCCACCTTCCTGGAGTCCGACTTCGTCCTCGGCATCGGCAACCGCTGGGCCAACCGCCACACCGGCTACAAGCTGGACGTCTACCGGCAGGGCCGCAAGTTCGTCCACGTCGACATCGAGCCCACCCAGATCGGCAAGATCTTCCCGCCGGACTACGGGGTCGTCTCCGACGCGAAGGCCGCGCTGGAGCTGTTCGTCGAGGTGGCCGAGGAACTGAAGGCGGCCGGCCGGCTCCCTGACCGCTCCGGCTGGGTGGCCTCCACCCGGGAACGCAGGGCGACACTGCTGCGCCGTACGCACTTCGACGACGTTCCGATGAAGCCGCAGCGCGTGTACGAGGAGATGAACAGGGCCTTCGGCCCGGACACCCGGTACGTCACCACGATCGGCCTCTCCCAGATCGCCGGCGCGCAGATGCTGCACGTCTACCGGCCGCGCCACTGGATCAACTGCGGCCAGGCCGGCCCGCTCGGCTGGACCATCCCGGCCGCGATCGGCGTCGCCAAGGCCGATCCGGACTCGCCGGTCGTCGCGCTCTCCGGCGACTACGACTTCCAGTTCATGATCGAGGAGCTGGCGGTCGCCGCCCAGCACCGGATCCCGTACGTGCACGTCCTGGTGAACAACGCCTACCTCGGTCTGATCCGGCAGGCCCAGATCGGCCTGGACATCAACTTCCAGGTCAACCTGGAGTTCGAGAACATCAACGCGCCGGAACTGGGCGTCTACGGCGTCGACCACGTCAAGGTCGTCGAGGGACTGGGCTGCAAGGCCATCCGGGTCACCGAGCCGGACCAGTTGGGCGCCGCCTTCGAGCAGGCGAAGAAGCTGGCCGCCGAGTACCGGGTGCCGGTCGTCGTCGAGGCGATCCTGGAGCGGATCACCAACATCTCGATGAGCCGCACCATGGACATCAGCGACATCTCCGAGTTCGAGGACCTGGCCACCGAGCCCGGCCACGCGCCGACGGCGATCAGGCCCCTGAAGGTCTGACCCGCCCGGTAGGCACGGGGAAGGGGCGGCCGTCCGAGAGGACGGCCGCCCCTTCCCCGTGCCCGCACACCGGCCTCAGCCGCCGGCCGGGGCCCGCGTCCGGCCGGGCCCGCCCCTCCGGACGGAGGAAGGGCGGCGCCCGGTCCGTCCGGCCCGCGTGACGCCCCCCCCGTGCGGGGTCCGCCACCCCCGTGCCGGCGGGCCCCGCGTGGAGATAATGTCCCCGAGAACAGGCGCGGTTGAAGCCCCCGCGGCGGTGTTCAGAGGTTGATTTGAGGTTGCGCGGCCCGCGTACGGCCACTGCCCTACGCGCCGTCGCCCCGGCCGGCGCTCCTACAGCTCGTGCTCCGACAGCCCGGGCCAGTCGTCCGGCCCCCCGCCCTGCCACTCGATGAGATCGCTCTCCTCCACCTCGACGCGGTCGAGGTCGGTGAGCCGCAGGATCTCCACGACGTCGTCCAGGTGGGACGCGATCCCGAGGATGACGTCCCCCTCGGTGACGCGCCGGGAGCCGTCGAGGGCCGGCGGATGGACCACGATGTGCGGGTACTGCGTCGGATCGCCCATGGCTTCAGCGTGCTGCGGAACCGGCGCCCGCGCACCCCGGGCCGGCCGGGCCGCCGGGAACACGCGAAAGCGCCCCCCGGCCAGGGGGCGCTGCGGGCGCCGTGTGGTGACCGTCCGACGGCGCGAGGCTGGGCGCGACAGGTCGTTCGCGCCGCCGGACGGGGTGGGAGGGCCCCGCTGACGGGACTGGGTGGGACCGCGGTGGGAGCGACGGAGCCGGACGCCCCTCCCTCTGGTCGAGAAGGGAGTCCGGTCCTTCACCACCGCACTGGCTCGCACGCCACCGCGGTCCTCGCCCTGCCCGCGCCACGTGCCGGCGACCACCCCTCATCAGGGCCCGTCCGGCGTGCTGCGCGGGCCGCGTGCGGGATTATGACCTCCCGTCAGATCCCGTACGCTGCTCGGTTGTTCCTCGGGTCAGTCCTCGCGCAGGGCGCGTACCGCCTCCTCCACGCGCTTGCCGTACCCGGGGTCGGCCGCGTGGAAGTGGGTCAGGTTCTTCTCGATCACGTCGTCGCGGGAGACCTGCGAGAGGCCGCCGGCGATGTTCGCGATCAGGCGGGACTTCTCCTCCTGCGACATCAGGCGGTACAGCTCGCCCGCCTGGAAGAAGTCGTCGTCCTTGGTGTGCAGGGGGGCCTCGTGGGTGCCCGTGTGCCCGTGGACCGCGAGGGGGGCCGACAGCGGGCGGCCGGTCTCGGCCGGGCCGTCGTAGGAGTTCGGCTCGTAGTTCTTGGCGTACCGGCCCTGGGGGTTGAGGGCCATGAGGCCGTCGCGGCCGTGGTTCAGGGCGCCGCCCGGGACCGCCTTCGGGGCGTTCACGGGGAGCAGGGTGTGGTTGACGCCGAGGCGGTAGCGGTGGGCGTCGGCGTAGGCGAACAGGCGGCCCTGGAGCATCTTGTCCGGGGAGGGGCCGATGCCGGGCACGAAGTTGTTCGGGGAGAACGCGGCCTGCTCGACCTCGGCGAACACGTTGTCCGGGTTGCGGTCGAGGACCAGGCGGCCCACGCGCTGGAGCGGGTGGTCACGGTGCGGCCAGACCTTGGTCAGGTCGAACGGGTTGAAGCGGTAGTCGGCCGCCTCGGCCGCCGGCATGAGCTGCACGTAGAGGGTCCAGGACGGGTGCACGCCCCGCTCGATGGCCTGGAGCAGGTCCGTCTGGTGGGAGTTGGGGTCCTGGCCCGCGATCTCGCGGGCCTGCTCGGCGGACAGGCAGCGGATGCCCTGGTTCGTCTTGAAGTGGTACTTGACGAAGAAGGCCTCGCCCGCGGCGTTCGTCCACTGGTAGGTGTGCGAGCCGAAACCGTCCATGTGGCGGTACGACGCCGGGATGCCGCGGTCGCCCATCAGCCAGGTCACCTGGTGCGTGGCCTCGGGGGAGTGGGCCCAGAAGTCCCAGACGTTGTCGGGTTCCTGCCGGCCGGTGAACGGGTCCCGCTTCTGCGAGTGGATGAAGTCCGGGAACTTGATCGGGTCCTTGATGAAGAACACCGGGGTGTTGTTGCCGACGAGGTCGTAGTTGCCCTCCTCGGTGTAGAACTTCACGGCGAAGCCGCGCGGGTCACGGACGGCGTCCGCACCGCCGAGGGAGTCGGCGACCGTGGAGAAGCGCACGAAGACCTCGGTGCGCTTGCCGGCGGCGCCGAGGAAGTCGGCGTGGGTGAAGCCGGTGACGTCGTCCGTCACCTCGAAGTGGCCGTAGGCGCCGGAGCCACGGGCGTGCACCACACGCTCCGGGATGCGCTCGCGGTTGAAGCGCGCGAGTTTCTCCAGCAGGTGCTGGTCCTGGATCAGGAGCGGGCCGCCTACGCCGGCGGAGGCGGAGTTCTGGTTGTCGGCGACCGGGGCGCCGGACTCTGTCGTCAGCACGCGCTTGGACATCGGGGACCTTCCGTGCGGTGGCACTTCCGTGCGGGTGGCAGCGGAAATCTTCTTCCGCTCGGTGGAGCCTAGAAGTGGGACATCTAAGCGTCAACAGTTTGTTGAAGTTGATTCCGGGCCGCGGTACCGCCTGGGCGCGACAGGACAGGTGTCGGCGGCACCGCGGCCCGGAAGTCTCGTGCGGCCGGTCAGACCTGGGCGCCGGACAGGCGCTCCACGGCCCGCAGCAGGGCCGAGTGGTCCAGGCCGCCGTCGCCCTGGGCGCGCAGCGACGCGACCAACTGGGCGACCACGGCGCCGACCGGCAGGGCCGCGCCGACGGTGCGGGCGGCCTCGGTGACGATGCCCATGTCCTTGTGGTGCAGGTCGATACGGAACCCGGGCTCGAAGTCGCGGGCGAGGAAGTTGTCCTTCTTCCGCGTCAGCACGGTGGAGCCCGCCAGGCCGCCGTTGAGGACGTCCAGCGCGGCCTTCAGGTCCACGCCCGACTTCTCCAGGAAGACCACGGCCTCGGCGCACGCCTGGATGTTCACGGCGACGATGAGCTGGTTGGCGGCCTTCACGGTCTGGCCGGAGCCGTGCGGGCCGCACAGCACGATCGTCCTGCCGAGCGCCTCGAACACCGGCCTGGCCTCGTCGAAGTCGGCCTGCCGGCCGCCGGCCATGATGGACAGCACGGCCTCGACGGCGCCTGCCTCGCCACCGGACACCGGCGCGTCCAGCACCCGGATGCCCTTGTCCTCGGCGGCCTTCGCCAGGTCGACGGAGGTCTGCGGGGTGATGGACGACATGTCGATCAGCAGGGTGCCCCGCCGAGCGTTCTCCAGGATGCCGTCCGGACCGTAGGCGATGGCCTCGACCTGCGGGGACGCGGGCACCATCGTGATCACCACGTCGGCCTCGCGCACGGCCTCGGCGATCGAGGGGGCGGCGGTGCCGCCGGCGGCGGCCAGGCGGTCCAGCTTGTCCTGCTCCAGGGTGTAGCCGGTGACCTGGTAGCCCGCCTTGATCAGGTTCTCGGCCATGGGGGAGCCCATGATGCCGAGGCCGATCCACGCGATCTTGGGGAGGTTGCTCATCTTCGGGGTGCCTCTCTCACTGCTCTGCAAGGTCGGGGGTTCGGCGCGCCGGGCGCGGGAGCCACTCGAAGGCCTCGGCGCTCGGGCGGTCGCCGGGCTTGTACTCCAGGCCGACCCAGCCGTCGTAACCGGCCTTCCCCAGCCGGTCGAGCAGCTCCGCCAGCGGGAGCGAACCCGTGCCGGGGGCGCCGCGGCCGGGGTTGTCGGCGATCTGCACGTGCCCGGTCCTCGCCGCGTACCGGTCGATGACCGCCGGCAGGTCCTCGCCGTTCATGGACAGGTGGTACAGGTCCATGAGGAACTTCGCGTTGCCGAGGCCCGTCGCCGCGTTCACCCTGTCGACGACGGCGACCGCGGCCGGCGCCGACACCAGCGGGTACCGCGGCGACTCGGGCTTGTTGAGGGCCTCGATCAGCAGGATCGCACCGACGCGGTGGGCGGCCCGGGCCGCCAGGACCAGGTTCTCCAGGGCGAGCGCGTCCTGCTCGGCCGGGTCCACGCCCTCGACGCGGTTGCCGTACAGCGCGTTGAGCGCCTCGCAGCCCAGGGAGGCGGCGAAGTCGGCCGCCACGTCGATGTTGGCGCGGAACCTGTCCGACTCCTCGCCGGGCACCGACAGGGCGCCACGATCCGGGCCGGGCAGTTGTCCGGCGTAGAAGTTCAGCCCCGTGAGCCGTACGCCCGCGTCCTCGATCGCCTTCTTCAGGGCGTCCGGTTCGGACCGCTCGGGGGTGGGGGAGTCGATCCAGGGCCACCACAGCTCGACCGCGGAGAAGCCCGCCGCGGCGGCTGCCGCGGGGCGCTCCAGGAGCGGGAGTTCCGTGAAGAGGATCGACAGGTTGACGTTGAAGCGCTGGTCTGTGGTGGTGCTCCACTCGGAACCTGGCATTCGGGCCGCGCTCCCTTCCGTGGTTGCTATTCCGTATTACGGAAGTTTGTTTCTGTGTAATGGAAGATTGCCGTCGTGTGTCGCCCCTTGTCAAGGGGGGCCGGCCGCGGAGTCCGGCCGGGCTGCCCAGGAACCGCCCCGCGCGTTAGGTTGAGCCCGTGCGATTGAGAGTGGAGTTCACGACCGAACCCTTCGACCTGGACGAGGCGCCCGCGCACGCCCTGGTGGCGCGGGAGGTCATCGAGACGGCCGGGCTGGACGCCGTCGACGTCGGCCCGTTCGGCAACACGGCCGAGGGCGGGGCCGACCGCGTGCTCACCGCGGTGGACGCGCTGCTGCGCAAGTCCCTCCAGGCCGGCGCGACCCGGGTCTCCCTCCAGGTCAACGTGGTCGACGACGAGATCGGGGAGGAGGGTAGGTGACCGGGGACGAGCCCTTCATCGCGGCCGTGAAACCGCTGGTCGACGCCATGGGCGGGGAGATGCTCCCGCCCGACGAGGCCGGCCCCGACGACGTCGTCCTCGCCTGGCAGGGCGCCGACATCGTCGCCGTGCGCCTGCCCCAGCTCGCCGACTCCCTCGACCACATCCTCGCCGCCATGGAGCGCAGACAGGGCCGGCCGCTGGCCGAACTGGACCGCAAGGCCAAGCAGGAGGTCGTACGGATCCTGGAGGCGCGCGGCGCGTTCGCCGTGCGGCACGGCGTGGAGACGGTGGCCGGCGCGCTCGGCGTCAGCCGCTTCACCGTCTACAACTACCTCAACCGGGAGAAGGGCGTCTGAGGGGCCGGGGACGGGGGCCGACGCGCAGCCCGGTCCCGGTCCTCTCTTGTTACGCGGAATTTTCAACAAAGTGTTGACGTGATGTTTCCGAGGGCGTTAGCTATCGGCAGCCCGTTCAGCACGACGGCCCATCGTGGCCACGGAGGCTCCCGTGACGTCGACTTCCACGCCCCCGGGCCTGGCCCGGTTCAACGCCCTGGAGGAGCCGGATGCCCTCGCCGCCCTCCACGAGGTGTGCGCCTCCACCGAGTGGGCCCGGCGCCTGACCGCCGCCCGTCCCTACGCCACCGCGGAGGACCTCCGCACCGTCGGCGACGCCGCCATGGCCGAGCTGACCACCGCGGACCTGGAAGAGGCGATGGCCGGGCACCCGCCGATCGGACGCCCCCGCCCCGGCGACCCGACCTCCGCCCGCGAACAGCGCGGCATGGCCGGCGCCTCCGCCGAACTGAAGGCGGAGCTGCTCGAACTCAACCTGGCCTACCAGGAGAAGTTCGGCCACGTCTTCCTCATCTGCGCCACCGGCCGGACCGCCGAGCAGATGCGCGACGCGGTCAAGGAGCGCATCGGCAACGCGCCGGAACAGGAACGGGAGATCGTCCGCACCGAGCTGGGGAAGATCAACCGCATCCGACTGGCCCGACTCGTCGAAGAGGACGCCTGACACCATGAGCACCAGCACCACCGCCTCCGTGTCCACGCACATCCTGGACACCTCCGCCGGCCGCCCCGCCGAGGGCGTCGCCGTCCGGCTCGCCGCCCGCGGCGGCGCGGCAGCCGACTGGCAGACGCTCGGCGGCTCCGCGACCGACGCCGACGGCCGGTGCAAGGACCTGCCGGCCCTGCCGGCGGGGACGACCCACGTACGGCTCGACTTCGCCGTGGAGCCGTACTTCGAAGAGCAATCCGCGAAGAAGCAAGCCGATGCGCAGCAGGACGCCCCCGCGAACCGGGACAGCGGACCCGGCGTGTTCTTCCCGGAGGTGGCGATCACGTTCGCCGTCGTACCGGGCGAGCATTACCACGTACCGCTGCTGCTCAACCCGTTCGGCTACTCCGTTTACCGAGGGAGCTAGCTACATGACCGACAATTCCCGCCCTGCCCGCCCTGTCATCCTGGGACAGAACCAGTACGGCAAGGCCGAGAACCGGGTCGTCAAGATCACGCGGGACGGCGCCACCCATCACATCAAGGACCTCAACGTGTCGGTCGCGCTGAGCGGCGACATGGAGGAGGTCCACTACTCCGGCTCCAACGCCAACGTCCTGCCGACCGACACCACCAAGAACACGGTGTTCGCGTTCGCCAAGGAGTACGGCATCGAGTCCGCCGAGCAGTTCGGCATCCACCTCGCCCGCCACTTCGTCACCACCCAGGAGCCGATCAAGAGCGCGCGGATCCGGATCGAGGAGTACGCCTGGGAGCGGATCGAGAACTCCGACGCCAACTCCCGGTTCATCGGCGCCGACGAGGTCAAGCACTCCTTCGTCCGCAAGGGCCAGGAGACCCGCGTCACCCAGATCACCTACGACGGTGAGCGCTGGGAGGTCATCTCCGGCCTGAAGGACCTGGTCGTGATGAACTCGACCAACTCCGAGTTCTGGGGCTACGTCAAGGACGAGTACACCACCCTCCAGGAGGCGTACGACCGCATCCTGGCCACCCAGGTCTCCAGCCGCTGGCGGTTCAACTGGACCGACGACGAGCAGAAGGCGCCCCACTGGGAGAAATCCTACGAGCAGGTCAGGAAGCACATGCTCCAGGCCTTCGCCGAGACCTACTCCCTCTCGCTGCAGCAGACGCTGTACCAGATGGGCGCGCGCATCATCAACAACCGCAGTGAGATCGACGAAGTGCGCTTCTCCCTGCCGAACAAGCACCACTTCCTCGTCGACCTGGAGCCGTTCGGGCTCAAGAACGACAACGAGGTCTACTTCGCCGCCGACCGGCCCTACGGCCTGATCGAGGCGACCATCCTCCGGGACGGCTGCGAGGCGAAGATCCCGGTCGACATGACCAACCTCTGACGCGGGACGCGCGCCCCCGCCCCCGCCACCACGGCCGGGGGCGCGCCACACCGGAGGGAACGAAATGGCACAGCCTGCGAAGGGGCCCGCCACAGCCCCGTGTTCCACCCCGCCGGTGCACACCGAGGACGCCGTCACGTCCGTGCACCCGGTGGACGAGAAACTCCACCCGACGCGGCTCGTCCCCGCCGCACTCCAGCACATCGCCGCGATGTACGCGGGCGTGGTCACTCCTCCGCTCATCATCGGCCAGGCCTGCGGACTCGACATCGCGGCCCGCACCCGGCTCATCGCCGCCAGCCTGCTCATCGCCGGCCTCGCGACCATCCTCCAGACCATCGGCGTCAAGGGCCTCGTCGGCAACCGGCTGCCCTTCGTCAACGCCGCCTCCTCCGCCGGCATCGCCCCCATCCTCGCCATCGCCGAGACCAACGGCCGTGGACACCAACTCCCCGCCATCTACGGCGCGGTGATGGTCGCCGGCGCCTTCTGCCTGGCCCTCGGCCCCTTCTTCGGCCGGCTGCTCCGCTTCTTCCCGCCCCTGGTCACCGGCGTCGTCATCACCCTGATCGGCGTCACCCTGATGCCCGTCCCGGTGAGCTGGGCACAGGGCGGCGACGCGACCGCCGCCGACTTCGGCGCCATGCGCCACCTCGCGCTCGCCGGGTTCACCCTCGCAGTCATCCTGCTGATCCAGCGCTTCGGCCGGGGCTTCGTCCGACAGGTCGCCCTGCTGTTCGGGCTGCTCGTCGGCACCCTCGCCGCGATCCCCTTCGGCATGGCCGACTTCAGCGGCCTTCAGTCCGCGCCCGTCGCGGCCCTCCCCACCCCGTTCGCCTTCGGGGCCCCCGAGTTCCAGCCCGCGGCCATCCTCTCCCTGTGCATCGTGATGCTGGTGCTGATGACCGAGAGTTCCGCCGGCATGCTCGCCCTCGGCGAGATCTGCGACCGCCGCGCCGACGCCAGGACCATCACCCGCGGTCTGCGCACCGACGGCATCGCCACCCTGCTCGGCCCCGTCTTCGGCGGCTTCCCGACCTCCGCCTTCGCCCAGAACGTCGGCGTCGTCTCCCTCACCCGGGTACGCAGTCGCTACGTCGTCGCCGTCGCCGGCGGCACCCTGATCGTCCTCGGCGCCTTCCCGGTCCTCGGCGCCGTCGTCTCCCTGGTCCCCATGCCGGTCCTCGGCGGCGCGGGCATCGTGCTCTTCGGCTCCATCGCCGTCAGCGGCATCCGCACGCTGTCCGAGGCGGGCCTGGACGACAGCTCCAACATCATCCTCGTGGCCGTGGCACTCGGCGCCGGCATCATCCCGCTGGCCGCACCCACCTTCTACGCCGACTTCCCGGCGTGGGCGCGGACCGTGCTCGGCTCCGGCATCAGTGCCGGCGCCCTCGTCGCGGTCCTGCTCAACCTGTTCTTCCACCATCTCGGCACCCGGAGCCACGGACCGGCCCCGGCACTCAGATCCTCCTAGGGTCCTGCCGTGCCCTCCCCGTGGCCCCATCCCCGGCCACGGGCCGCCACTGAAAGACAAGGAAGCAGCATGGCAGCACCGGCAGCCCAGCGCACCGTCATCGAGAACTGTGCCATCGCGACCGTGGACGCGGGCGACACCGAGTACGCCTCCGGGCACCTCGTCCTCGCCGGCAACCGGATCGAGTCGGTCGGCGCCGGCCGGGCCCCCGAGGGCCTTCAGAACGTGGTGCGCCGCATCGACGCCACCGGCCACCTGGCCACACCCGGCCTGGTCAACACCCACCACCACTTCTACCAGTGGATCACCCGGGGCCTCGCCACCGACCACAACCTGTTCGACTGGCTGGTCGCGCTGTACCCCACCTGGGCACGCATCGACGAGCAGATGACGTACACCGCCGCGCAGGGGTCCCTCGCCATGATGGCCCGCGGCGGTGTCACCACCGCCATGGACCACCACTACGTCCACCCGCAGGGCTCCGGCGACCTGTCCGGCGCGATCATCCGGGCCGCCGCCGAACTGGGCGTCCGCTTCACGCTGGCCCGCGGCTCCATGGACCGCAGCGAGAAGGACGGCGGCCTGCCGCCGGACTTCGCCGTCGAGACCCTGGAGGGCGCCCTCGCCGCCACCGAGGAGACCGTCCGCACCCATCACGACGCCTCCTTCGACGCCATGACCCAGGTGGCCGTCGCCCCCTGCTCCCCGTTCTCCGTCTCCACCGAACTGCTGCGCGAGGGCGCCGAACTGGCCCGCCGGCTCGGCGTACGGCTGCACACCCACGGCTCGGAGACCGTGGAGGAGGAGAAGTTCTGCCACGAGCTGTTCGGCATGGGCCCGACCGACTACTTCGAGTCCACCGGCTGGCTCGGCGAGGATGTGTGGATGGCGCACTGCGTCCACATGAGCGACTCCGACATCGCCGCGTTCGCCCGCACGAGGACCGGCGTCGCCCACTGCCCCTCCTCCAACGCCCGCCTCGCCGCCGGCATCGCCCGCGTCCCCGACATGCTGAGGGCGGGCGTCCCCGTCGGCCTCGGCGTCGACGGCACCGCCTCCAACGAGTCCGGCGAACTCCACACCGAACTGCGCAACGCCCTGCTGATCAACCGCCTCGGCGCCCACCGCGAGGCCGCGCTGAACGCCCGCCAGGCCCTCCGGCTCGGCACCCACGGCGGCGCCCGGGTCCTCGGCCGGGCCGGACAGATCGGCTCCCTGGAGCCGGGCAAGCTGGCCGACCTGGTGCTGTGGAGGATGGACACGCTCGCCCACGCCTCCATCGCCGATCCGGTGACCGCGCTGGTCCTCGGCGCCGCCGCCCCGGTCACCGCCTCCTTCGTCAACGGCCGGCAGATCGTCGAGAACGGCCGTCTGCTCACCGCCGACGAGGACACCATCGCCGCCTCCACCCGCGAGGAGGCCCGGCGCCTGGCCCGGATCGCCGCGCAGGGCTGACCACCACGAACCCGGACCGGCCGTCGCACGGCCGGCCCGCCACGAAACTCCGGCCGGAGGGGACGGCTTCCGGCCGGAGCCGTGGATCCGAGCGGGATCCACGGCCGACCGTCTCCGGGGTGCGTGCGGACGCGCGCGCCCCGGAGCGGTCACCAGCGCACCGCTCACCACTCACGCCCCACCCCCGTCACGGTCCCGCACGACCACACGCACCACCTCCATGAAACCCGCGTCTGTGACGACGTGTTACCCGCCCGGAGGAGCAGCCGTGGCCGCCCATCCTGTTGACGAGAAACTCCCCGCCCTCAAAATGGCGACCAGCGGCCTGCAGCACGTGGCCGCCATGTACGCCGGAGTCGTCGCCCCACCCCTGATCGTCGGCGCGGCCATCGGCCTCTCCGCCACCGACCTGACCTTTCTCACCGGCGCCTGCCTGTTCACCGCGGGCCTCGCCACCATCCTCCAGACGCTGGGCATCGGGAAGATCGGCGCCCGGCTGCCCTTCGTCAACGGCGTCACCTTCGCCGGTGTCGCCCCCATGACCGCGGTCGTCGCCTCCACCAAGGACAAGTCGGACGCCCTGCCGCTCATCTTCGGCGCGGTCATCGTCGCCGGCCTGCTCGGCTTCCTCGCCGCCCCCGTCTTCTGCAGGGCCGTCCGCTTCTTCCCGCCGGTCGTCACCGGATCCGTCATCACCCTGATCGGCGTATCCCTGCTGCCGGTCGCGTTCGGCTGGGCCCAGGGACCCGACCCCCAGGCACACGACTACGGTTCGACCACCTACCTCACCCTCGCCGGCATCACCCTGGCCATCGTCCTGCTGCTGCGCCGCTTCACCCGCGGCTTCGTCAAGCAGATCGCCGTCCTGCTCGGCCTGGTCGCCGGCACCCTCATCGCCATCCCCTTCGGCGTCACCGACTTCGGCCCCGTCGCCGATGCCCACGTGCTCGGCTTCCCGACCCCGTTCCACTTCGGCGCCCCCCGGTTCCAGCTCGCCGCCATCCTCTCGCTGTGCGTGGTCATGGTGGTCTCGATGACCGAGTCGACCGCCGACATGCTGGCCCTCGGCGAGATCGTCGAACGCCCCGCGGACGAGAAGACGATCGCTGCGGGCCTGCGCGCCGACACCCTCGGCTCCGCCCTCAGCCCGCTCTTCAACGGCTTCATGTGCAGCGCGTTCGCCCAGAACATCGGCCTGGTCGCGATGACGCGCATCCGCAGCCGGTACGTCGTCGCCACCGGCGGCGGCTTCCTGGTCCTCATGGGCCTGTGTCCCATGGCCGCCTCGCTCATAGCGGTCGTACCCCGGCCGGTCCTCGGCGGCGCCGGCGTCGTCCTGTTCGGCTCGGTCGCCGCGAGCGGGATCCAGACCCTGGTCCGGGCCGGCCTGGAGAAGGACAACAACGTCCTGATCGTCGCCGTGTCCCTCGCGGTCGGCATCATCCCGATCACCGCGCCGGGCTTCTACCACGCCTTCCCCGAGACGGCGAGGATCGTCCTGGACTCGGGCATCTCCACCGGCTGCGTCACCGCCGTCGTCCTCAACCTCCTCTTCAACCACCTCGGCAGGGGCCACGAGGCCCAGGACGTCACCCACCCGATGGAGGCGGGGGAGGAGATAGCCGCCGCACACTGAACCGGACGGCCACCCCGTCAACAGGCCGGGGGAGACGGAGAACGACCCGTGTCCCCCGGTCCGGCCGTCACCCGTCGGCGGCTACAGGCCGAACAGGGCCGGTTCGGCCGCCAGTTCCTTGAACACCCCGCCCGGATCGGCGACCAGCCTTCTCTCCTCCAGGTCGAGCAGACCGGCGACCGCGGTGACCTCGGCGGCCACCGTGCCGTCCGTCCTGCGGATCTCCTGGAGTATCCGGAAGGTCTTGCCGCCGCCCCACTCGAACACGCAGGTGACGTCGATCTCGTCACCGGCGAGCAGCTCACGCCGGTAGCGGATGGTCGTCTCCAGCGCCACCGGCCCGACACCCCGGCCGATCAGCCGGGCCTGGGTGATCCCCGCCGCGCTCAGCAGGGACCAGCGGGCGTGCTCCGCGTAGTTCACGTACACCGCCTGGTTGACGTGGCCCTGGGTATCGGTCTCGTAGCCCCGGACGGTCACCCGCACGGAAAACGGTTCGGACACTGCTCGCCCCTCTCGCGTTCGCACTCCCGACGCACCGATCCTGGCACGCCGTTCAGACCCGGCGGGGTGAGGCCAACAGATAACGCACGCCCGTCCGCGGCTCGCTGTACTCGCCGGCCTGCCACCCCGCCCGCTCCAGCGTGACCGCGCAGGCCGCCAGGGTCCGCGCGTCCGGCGCGTACACCGCGACCGCCTCCGGCTGCGGGGTCGCCCGCACCCGGTAACCGTCCGCGTCCCCTCCCGCCGGACGGTGCCCGGCCGCCTCCAGGGCGAGCGCCGCCGCCCGCACCAGATGCGCCCGCTCCCAGCCGCACGGCCGGTCCACCGCACCGTCCGCACTGGTCATCCGGCGCAGCTCCAGCAGCCCCTGCCAGGCACTGTGCACCTCACGCAGCCGGGCCGGCCCGGAGCCGGGCGGCTCCTCCTCGCCGCCGACCCGCGCCGCGAACACCCCGCTGTCCGCCACGGGTTCGGCCGGCGCCTCCGGTAGCTGGGGCACCGCGTCCCGGACGCGGTGGCCGGCCGGGGTCAGGAAGTGGTCGTGCGGCGGCCGGGGATGGCGGAAGGCCAGCCCCTGCTTCACCAGCGCCGCGAGCTGGAACTCCGTACCACGCAGCCGGCCCGTGACCGGATCGGCGGCCTCGATCACGCGGCGCTGCGCGGCGGTGGGCGGTCGGGACACGGGACGCTCCTTCCGGGGCCGACAGGGCCGACGGGGCCGAGGGGGCCTGCGGGACATGAGGGCCGCCGCGGTGGGCCGGCCTCTTCGCAGAGTACGGGCCGGGTCTGACAACGGCCGGCACGCACCCCGCGGGGCGGACGGCGCGGGAGGCGTCCGACGCCCCCCCGCACGCACTCTCCCGCATCCTGTGCGCGCGGTACGCCGCCTACCCCTGTGGCCGGATGTTCCACCCCGCCACCACCGGCCGCCCGTGCTCCGTGCCGAGCCGGCACAGCGTTCCCGTCGCCAACTGGAACAGCGCGCCGTGCCGGGGCGAAAGGCCCAGGCGGCGGGCGGTGAGGACGCGGAGGAAGTGGCCGTGCGCGATCAGGACGACGGCCCCCTCGGTGTCGGCGAGGGCGGCGTCGGCCCTCGCCAGGACGCGGTCGGCGCGCTCCCCGACCTGCTCCGGCGTCTCACCCGGGTGGTCGGGCGGGCCGGGGTCGACGCCGTCCGTGAAGAGGAACCAGCCGGGCCGCTGCCGCTGGATCTCCACGGTGGTCACGCCCTCGTAGCCGCCGTAGTCCCATTCGCGCAGGTCGCTGTCGACGAGGGCGTCCGGGACGCCGATGAGCCGGGCGGTCTCCCGGGCCCGGAGCAGGGGACTGACGAAGGCCGCCCCGATGCGGTGGGAGCGGATCAGCGGGACCAGCCGGCGTGCCTCGTCCCGCCCGTGGCCGGTGAGGGGCACGTCGGTGGAGCCGGTGTGCCGGCCGGTCCGCGACCACTCGGTCTCACCGTGCCGGACGAGGAGGAGGTCACCCATGACGGCACGGTGCCACAGGGCCGCCGCCGCCCGCAGGACGGACTGCGCCAGACGGCCGTTCCCCGGGCCCGCCCCGGCGAGCGCCCGCAGGACGGACCGCGCCGGACGGCCGTTGCCCGGCTCCGTCCCGGCGAGGAGTGGTCCTCGCCGTCGTCCTCGTGCCGTCCTCGCCGGCCCCGGCCGACGCCCCCGGGGCCGCGCCGGCGGTACGGCCGTCCTCAGGTCCCGGCGGGCGCGCGGCGCGGGGCGGCCATGGCGAGGGTCTCCCCGCACGCGTCGATCGTGGCGGGACGCCGGTGCTCGTCCGTGACGGGGACGACCGTGCCGTGGGTGTCGTGCGGTGCCCGCACCACGGCCTCGTTCTGCCGTACGCACCAGGTGCCGGCGCCCTTCGTGCCGCGGGGCGTGTAGCGGAGGTCCACGGCCACGGCCGCCCTGCCGGGCAGGGTGAGGGAGGCGGGGTGACCGTCTCCCGCACCCTCGATGCCGTCCGCCTTGCCCTGGTGGATCTCCAGCCCCGGGTATCCCGCGAACGCGCAGTTGCCGGGGCCCTTGTTGACGGCGGTGAGCCGGGCGTTGGGCCGGCCGTCGTCCTCGCCCGTGCCACCGCCGGTGAGGGACAGCGTCCAGGTGAGTGCGGCCGTCCGGCACGGTGGCGCGGTGGCGGACGGTGAGGTGGTGGGCGGCGCGGTGGCATCCGGTGCGGCCGTCGTGGTGGTGCCGCACGCCGTCAGCGCCAGCGCCAGCGTTGCCGTGAGTACGGCGGGGCCGCCGGCCGGTCGGATCGTCGCTCGCATCGTTCCCCCTGGGTGTGGTGCCTGTGGTGCGGTGTGGTGCTCTGCCGTGCGGTCAGGTGCCGGGGTGGACCAGGGTGTACTCGGTGCCGAGGGCCTTGGTGCCGGTGTCGGCGTACAGGGTGGTCTCGCCGTCGGACCAGCGGACAACCAGGTCGTCGGCGCGGTGGTCGGCCGTGAGGTCGCCGGCGGTCAGCACCTGGGCGTGCTGCCACAGGCTGTTCGGGCCGCGCACCCGGGCCGCGGTGCCGGGTCCCGCGGCGGAGGTGTCGGTGTAGGTGTCGAGCGCGCCGTCCGTCCAGCGCACGAACAGGTCTGCGACGCCGGTGCCGCCGAAGCCGCCGCCGGTGAGCAGGGCGGCCCTGGTCCACGTGCTGTTCGCCGCGCGGAGCGGGGTGGCGGGGCCGAAGCCGCCGGTACCGGTGCCGGAATACAGGGTGAGAGCGCCGTCGGCCCGGCGGACCAGCAGGTCGGTGCCGCTCCGGCCGTCCGGGCCGTCGTGGAAGGCGCCGGTGGTGAGCTGGGCGGCGTTCTTCCAGGCGGAGCCGGGCGGTGCCATCCGGATCTCGCGGCCCGGGCCGGCGGGGCCGGGGGCCGGGTAGAGGGTGACCCCGCCGTCGGACCAGCGCACCAGCAGGCCGGACCGGCCGTCGCCGGTGAAGGTGCCGCCGGTGAGGCTCCGGGCGTGGGTCCAGGTGGAGTTGGCCTTCCGTAGCTGCTTCTCGGCGCGGAACCCGCCCCTGCCGTCCCCGGGGTGCAGGGTGAGGGCGCCGTCGGAGTGGACGACGAGGAGATCGCCGCGCCCGTCGCCGGTGTAGTCGCCGCAGGCCATGAGCGTGGCCTTGCGCCAGCGTGCCGCGCCGCCGGGCAGGCTGCCCTTCAGGCCCGGATAAGGGGGCAGGTCGGCGGGCGGCGCGTGGTCGGCGACGGCGTCGGCGAGGAGGTTCGCTGCGTCGGCGCCGAAGGCCGTGGCATAGCTGATGTAGTCGACGTTCGCGTCGTTGCCGCCGCCGTTGTAGCCGCCGAGGTTGCCGATGACGTGCCCGGCGCGGGCGTCCTCCTTGTAGTCGGTGATCCAGGGGCTGCCGGAGACGCCGCCGTAGTAGCCGCCGCAGGTCATCGACATCTGCCGGTAGCCGCGGAGTTGTGTGGTGGGGACGGTGCACCGCACGGCGCGACCGGCGCTGTTGTGCCGGTGGGAGGGGTAGCCGACGACGGTGACCTTCTGGTGGGTGTAGCCGGAGGGCCGGGTGAAGGTCAGTCCGCCGCCGACCGCGTCCTGGAGGGACTTCCCGTTCTGGTTGGCCGAGACCCGCGCGAAGGCGGTGTCCAGGTCGGAGGAGACCTTCTTGGTGGTGGTCGAGCCGCGGTCGGGCGTGTACCGGGGGTCGATGAAGATCCGCTGGATGTGGAAGATGCCGTACGGCTGCCGGCCGGGGTCCGCGCCCTTCACGAACTTCGGGACGAAGATGTAGTCGCCCTTCATGTTCAGTGCGCAGTGGGCCGCGGTGAGCACGATGTTCCGCGCCCGGGTGTCGATCACACTGCCGGTGCAGTGCCACGTGGTGCCGCGCGGCCCGTCGGAACCGAAGAAGGTCCCGACCAGCCGGGTGCCCTTGAACAGCGTGCCCTGCGGCCTGCGCGCCGCGGCCGGCCGGCCCGGCGCCGACGACGGCTGCCGTGCCGTGTCCAGCGGCCGTGCCCCGGCCATGCGCTGTGCCGTCCAGAACTGTGCCGCCTGCCGTGCCTCCCGCCCGGCGGTGGGACCGGGCGGCGCGGGCGCCGCGGCCCGCGCCGCCGGAGCCGTGACGCCGAGGAGCGCCGCGCTCAGCAGGGCCACGGCGGCGCGGCGGAATCCGTACGAGAACACTCTGCTCCCCCTGGTGTGCCTTCTGTGCCGAAGTCGGAACCAGGGGTGGGCGGTGCGGCGCTGGTCAGGCGCGCACCGACGGCTTGTGGACGCGTTCCGCGTGAAACCCCCCGGTCGTCGACGGGGTGATCTTCGCACATACGCGCGAAACGGGCCAGGCGGCTATTGCCGGTACCCGCTGAGGAACCGTCCGATCCGGCCGATGGCCGCCTCCAGGTCGTCGGCGTACGGCAGGGTGAGGATGCGGAAGTGATCGGGGGAGGGCCAGTTGAAGCCGGTGCCCTGGACCACCTGGATCTTCTCGCGCAGCAGCAGGTCCAGGACGAACTTCTCGTCGTCGTGGATGCGGTGCACCTTGGGGTCCAGGCGCGGGAACGCGTACAGCGCGCCCTTCGGTTTGACGCAGGACACGCCGGGGATCTCGTTGAGCTTCTCCCAGGCCACGGTCCGCTGTTCGTGCAGCCGGCCGCCGGGCACGGTCAGGTCGCGGATGGACTGGCGTCCGCCGAGCGCGGCCTGGATGGCGTACTGGGCGGGCGCGTTGGGGCACAGCCGCATGGAGGCCAGCATGGTCAGGCCCTCCAGGTAGTTCTTCGCCTGCTGCCTCGGGCCGGTGACCACCAGCCAGCCGGAGCGGAAGCCCGCCACGCGGTAGGTCTTGGACAGGCCGCAGAAGGTGAGGACCACCAGGTCGGGGGCGAGTGCGGCGGCCGAGTGGTGGACGGCGTCGTCGTACAGGATCTGGTCGTAGATCTCGTCGGCGAACACCATCAGGCCGTGCCGGCGCGCGAGGTCGAGGATGCCTTCGACGACCTCCTTGGGATAGACGGCGCCGGTGGGGTTGTTGGGGTTGATGATGACCACGGCCTTGGTCCGGTCGGTGATCTTCGACGCCATGTCGGCCAGGTCCGGGTTCCAGTCGGCCTGTTCGTCGCACAGGTAGTGCACGGCCTTGCCGCCGGCCAGGGTGGTGACGGCCGTCCAGAGCGGGAAGTCCGGTGCCGGGACGAGGATCTCGTCGCCGTCCTCTACCAGGGCCTGGACGGCCATGGTGACCAGCTCCGATACGCCGTTGCCCAGGTACACGTCGTCCACGCCGACGTCCAGGCCCAGGGTCTGGTAGCGCTGGGCCACCGCGCGGCGGGCGGAGAGGACTCCGCGGGAGTCCGTGTAGCCGTGGGCCTGCGGCAGCATCCGGATCATGTCCTGGACGATCTCCTCCGGCGCCTCGAAGCCGAAGGCCGCGGGGTTGCCGGTGTTCAGGCGCAGCACGCTGTGCCCCGCCTCCTCCAGCGCGTTGGCGTGCTCGATCACCGGGCCGCGGATCTCGTAGCAGACCTCGCTGAGCTTGTTCGACTGCCGGAACTCCATGCGCCCCTCCGGGAACTCGTGTTACTTGGTTTTACCAAGTGCGAGCTTGGAAAGTCCAACAACATGTCTAGACTGCGTCGCATGCCACCTCGCCGAAGCTACGACCAGTACTGCTCCGCGGCCCGCGCGCTCGACCTCGTCGGCGACCGCTGGACCCTGCTGATCGTCCGGGAACTGCTCGCCGGCCCCCGCCGCTACACGGACCTGCACGCCGACCTGCCCGGCGTGAGCACGGACGTCCTCGCCTCCCGGCTGAGGGACATGGAACGGGACGGGCTCACCACCAGGCGGCGGCTGCCCCCGCCGGGCGCGGCGTACGTGTACGAGATCACGGACCGCGGGCGGCGGTTGCTGCCGGTGTTGCAGGCGCTGGGCAGTTGGGGCGAGGCCGAACTGGGGGAGCGGCGCCCGACCGACGCGGTCCGCGCGCACTGGTTCGCGCTGCCGTTGCTGCGCGCGCTGGAGGGCGAGGGGACCGTCGAAGTACACCTGGAGGAGGGCGACTTCCACCTGCGGGTCGGCGCCCCGACCGGGCCGGTGTACGGCGACGGGCCCGCTCCCGGGGAGCCCGCGGCGCGGCTGACGATGGACGCGGCGACCTGCGAGGCCCTGGCCCGGGGAGAGCTGGGCCTGGCAGACGCGGTACGGGACGGACGGGTGACGGTGACCGGCGACGGCACCCTCGCCGAAGCCCTCCGACAGGCGTGAACGGACGCCGCCTCCGGACGTCACCCGGACCCCGGCCGCACAGTGAAGGCCCGCCGGTGGGCGGGCCTTCACATGAGCGGATCAGACGTTCGGCGGCACCCGGGACGGCCGTCCCGGTCCGCGCGTCAGCACATATCCGCCGACACCGGCAAGCGCGGCCAGCATGCCGCCGATCGCGGTCCACACCCAGCGGTCGGACCACCAGCCCGACGACCAGCCGTCGTCCGAACCGAAGCTGGACAGCACCGCCGCCTTCGAACCGTCCTCGTCACCGGCCTCGACGGCGATCCCGGGGACGAGCGGCTTGCCCAGCGAACCGTCCACCGCGGCCGCGCCGCCGATGTCCTTGGTGTCGACGCGCACCTCGGCGCTCACCGGCTGCCCGAGGTCGGAGGCGCCGAGGTCCACCACGGTCAGCCGGACGTAGTACGTGCCCGGCAGCGGGTCGTTGGCCCACGGCTCCGACCAGCCGCGCACCGTGCGCAGCACACAGGCCAGTTCGACCGAACCGGTGCCCTGCGCCGCGGTGCGGGTCTGGGCGCCGTACTGGCAGGCCTGCCGGCGCCGCAGCCCGTCGTACACGTCGAGCTGCCACGCCTGGGGGCCGTGCGTGCCGGGCAGCTTCACGGTCGCCCGGACGGTGGGACGCCGCCCGGTGTCCGCAGGGAACGACCAGTACAGGTAGTCACCGGCGGAGCCGGACGCGGTGGCCCGCTGCCCCTGCTCGATCTCCGTCGCCGTACGGAACGACGTGCCCGCCCGGGTGGGCGCCTTGCCGTCGTCGGAGGCGCCCGGGGACGGCGAGGAGTCGGCGGCGGCCGGCCCGGCGGCCAGCCCCAGCGCCAGCAGCGCGGCGCCCAGCACACGTGTGATACGCATCAGTTCGTCCTCCAGACGGCGACCCGCCAGCGCGACAGCCAGCCCCACAGCAGACCGGCGAGGAAGCCGGCCAGCACCAGCGCGCCCAGCAGCCACCAGCCGCGGCCGAGCCCGAAGGAGGCCACGTCGTGGTGGCCCGACGGCCCGTCCACGACGTCGACGGTCAGCTCCAGCGGCAGGCCCGGCGTGGTCTTCACGCCCGTGGCGGCCGAGAATGAGTTGGTGACCTGGAGGCACACCGTCTCCGCCGGCGCGTCGTCGTCGCTGTCCGGCCGGGGATAGCGCAGGCCCGTGGAGACGGTGTCCGTCCGGCCGGTGCCGGCGGCCTCGCCGCGCACGATCTCGCGTCCGTGCACGGTCACCGCCCGCAGCAGCACACCGTAGTCGGGGTGGACGGCCCGGTCGTCGGCCACGCTCACCGAGGCGCGCAGCTCCTGGCCGGGCTCGACGTCCACCCGGTACCAGCGCTGCTGCCCGAACTCCTCACGGTCGGTGTACAGCCCGGACTTCAGTGCCGGCGCCTTCGCGCACTGCGCCGCGCCCTCGGTCGCCACCGGCGTGACCACCGGGTCGGCCGCCCGGTCCACCAGATCCCCGACGCGGTCGGTCAGTTCCTCCTTGTGCCGCACGGAGGTGTAGGTGCCGCCGGTCGCGTCCGCGATGCAGCTGAGCTGGTCGCGGGTCTTCGCGTCGGGCACCAGGCCGAGGGTGTCGATGGTCAGCCCGATGCCCTTGGCGGCTATCTCCCGTGCCACCTCGCACGGGTCGAGCGGCTGGCAGGTGTCCTCGCCGTCGCTGATCAGGACGATACGGCGGGTGCCGTCACCGCCGTTCAGGTCGGCCGCCGCCTTCAGCAGCGCGGGCCCGATCGGCGTCCAGCCGGTCGGTGCCAGCGTGGCCACGGCCGTCTTCGCGTCGGTCCGGTCCAGCGGGCCGACCGGGTAGAGCTGCTCGGTGTCCTTGCAGCCCTCCTTGCGGTCGTTGCCGCGGTAGTTGGCGCCCAGGGTGCGGATGCCGAGCCGGACCTCCTCCGGGGTCGCGTCCAGCACCTCGTTGAACGCCTGCTTCGCCGCGGCCATCCGGGTGCCGCCGTCGATGTCGCGGGTACGCATGGAACCGCTGACGTCCAGCACCAGTTCGACCTTGGGAGCGGCTTGCTCCGTCTCGTCGGCGACCGCTCCGGCGGGGAACGCGATCCCGGCCGTCAGGGCGGCGAGCAGAGCGCAGACTCCCGCCGCCAGCCGTTGTCTTCTGATCATCGCCGGATCCTATTGATCAGACCGGCCGGACTCCAAAACGCCGGGCGGCCGTCGCCACCCGGTGCCCGGCCACGCTCACGACCCGCCGCCCACCGCCTCCGCCCCGAACACCCCCGCCAGACGGGCCCGGTACAACGCGGCGACGGTGAAGCCGTCGGTGATCCGTCCGTCGGCCACCATCTCCTCCGCCTCGGCCGCCGGTCACCGTGATCGCCCGGCGGATCGCCTCGCCCTGCTCGACGTCGCCGACCCCGTCCACACGCGCCGCGTACAGGGCGGCCTTGTGACTCAACAGATCGCTGTCCGGGTGCAGTTCCCCCAGCGGGATCACCCCGGTCGGCGTGGCGGAGATCTCCTCCCTCAGCTCGCGGGTGACGTTCTGCCCGGGCGTGGCCCCCGGATCCCCGAAGCCCCGCACCACCTCCCAGTGCCGGCTCCTGGTCGCGTGGCGGTGGTGCTCGATCAGCACCACCCTCTCCTCGGGGCCGGCCAGCGGCAGGACCACCACGCCGGGCGACGAGCCCGGGGCGGCACGATCCGGTCGTACAGACCGAGGCGGCCGTCGGGGAAGCGCACCGGGTCGCGCAGGCACCACAGGTAGCGCCCGGCCGACACCACACCGGCCGGGACCGGCCGGAGCGCGGCCCGCAGCCGTGCCCACAGGGCCTCGAACGGGCCGCCGTCACCGCTCCGTCGGACGGTGGTGCTCCGGCGACTGGCGTCACGGATCAGCGCCGGGTCCGTGAGGATCCGGCCCCCCGGGATCGTCCCGGAACCACTCCGGCACCTGGTGGCGCAGGGCCTCGTACCGCGCTGGCACCTCAGGGGTACACCATCGGGCGGCGGCCGCGAGGCCAACGCGGTTTCCAGCCACCCACCAGGACGCGACATCAGCTCAGCGCCGGGAACGCCGTCGAGCAGGGCGGGGGCAGCGCCGCCCAGATGTCGCCGGTGCGGTCGGGGGAGAGGCGCATCAGTGTCAGCGCCTTCGCGGGCAGCGGGTCGTCGCGCAGGGCCGCGAGATCCGGGGTGTGCGGCAGGTGGGGGAGAGCGTCCCGCAGGGCGGCGGCCAGAGCCGGACCCGAACCCGCGGTGCCGGCGAGCGCCCCCGCCACCAGGGAGCCGAACAGCTTGCGGCGCAGGGCGGTCGCGTCGTCCGTGATCAGACGGCCGGACAGGTCCGGCACCGGGACGCCGTGGCGGGCCAGCCGGGCGGGGCTGATCCGGATGTCGGCGAGGTCCCGGTAGACCAGCCGCCGGGGGCTGCCGTCGGCGGCCAGGATCACCAGGAGGTTCTGCCCGTGGGCCTCCAGGGCCACCCCGAGGTCGAGCAGCCCGAGGCCCACCGTGAGCGCCAGCCGGGTGAACGCGGTCATCCAGGCGGGATCACCGGGCAGGGCCGTACCGGAGAGCGCTGCCACCGGCAGCACGCGCTCACCCGGTCGCGTGTACGCCTCGGGTGACTCCCGCAGCAGCGCCGCCAGTGCGGGCGAGCCGGCGGTGACCGCGCCCAGGGTCCGGGTCACGTGCAGCAGACCGTCCGTACGCGCCGCCAGTTCCTCACCGAGCGACGACAGCACCGCGGCGGCCTGAACCGAGTACGCGGAGATGTCCCGCACCGACGACGTCAGCCGGGCACTGAGCGCGGTCTTCACATGCGGACCACCGGGAAGTGCCAGCGTGCGCAGCGACATCAGCGGACGGGCCGGGCGCCAGCGGTCGTACGGCCCCCGGAGCACCCGCTCGGCCTGCCAGGGGTGCACCGGCACCAGCAGCCTCTCCCCGTCGCGCAGTTCGGCCGGCCAGTCACCGGAGACCAGGCACCGGTCCGCCGGCACCGGCACCGTCCCCAGCTCCACCACCGGCCCGTGCTCCGGGCCGTACGCCAACTGGTCCGCCACCGAGAAACCGGGCCGTGCGCGGCAGTTGGGGTGGAACGGATGCCCGTCGACGACCCGCTGCTCCCACTCCCAGTCCTGCGCCGGCCACTCCTTCGAGTGATCCGCGCCGGCCCGGGACAGCGCCAGCGACGCCACGCTGTGCGCCAGTTCGGCCGCGAAGGGGGACGCGTGCGGCACCCCGAGCGCGGTCATCAGAGCCGCCGGATCCACGTGCCGCTCCCGGCCGAGGCGGACCGCCGTGACGTACGCGCTCGTGGCGTACGGGTCCGCGTGCGGGCCGTGCAGCGTGCGGCCGTCGGCGAGGCGCAGGGCGAGGCCGTGCGGCCCGGGCGTCCGGCCGGTGAGCCACGGCAGCGGCTCATGGACCAGCGCCCGCCACAGGCGCGTCAGCACGGCGGCGCGGGCACCCGGCAGCTCCGCCGCGTACCGGGGCAGCAGGCCGGGCCGGACGGCGGCCAGCTCGTCGGCGACCTCGGTCTCGGTGGTCGCGGGACGGTCCACGGGCGGCTCCTCGGGTACGCGGGGCACGGCACCATTGTCGGGGACGACAGCCATACTGATCGCGACCGGCTACCGATGGCGCACCGGCGTGCGGGGGGACGCCGCCACCGGGCCCCGCCGGACGACGGACCATGGAGGACGGACCGTGGACCACGGGCGCCGGACGGACCAGGGACTACGGGCGCCGGGCGGACCAGGGACTACGGACGACGACGGACGACGACGGACGAAGAGAACGCGTGGACCTCACACCCCTCCGCCGGCGAGACCGGCGAGACCGGCCGCCGCGCCGACGCGTACGCGGCAGCGCCCCTGCTCAACTGCCTCCTGCGGGAGGTGGCCGAACCGCTCGCGGACACCGGGGACCGGCGCGTCCACCGGCTGCCGGGCGGGCGGCTGCTGCGGGTGCGGGCCGGGCGCCGCCCCGCCGACCCCGAGGTGCGCACGGCCGGGGTCTGGCGCCGGATCGGCCACACCGAGCTGGTCAAACTGGTTGCCGAGGAGCTGCGCCGGCACACCGGACTGCCCGGCGGCGACCTGCCCGCCGAGATGATCGACAGCCGGGACACGGTCGCCGCCCTGCTCGCCGCCCGCGAGCGGGCCACACCCCCCGCCGACCCGTATCTGCGCTCGGAGCAGTCGCTGCTCACCGGCCACCCCCACCACCCGGCCCCCAAGGCACGCGGTGGCGGCCCTGCCGCGTCCTGGCTGCCGTACGCGCCCGAGGCGCACGCCCGTTTCCCGCTGGTGCTGCTCGGCGTCCGCGAGGACCAGGTGGCCGAGGAGGGCGACACGACCGCACTGGACGCCCTCGGCACGGCCCCGCCCGGCTACCGGCTGCTGCCCGCCCACCCCTGGCAGCTCGACCTGGCCGCCCGTGACCTCGCCCCCGCCTTCGCCGACGGCCGCCTGCTGCGGCTCGGCACGAGCACGTTCGACGTCCGGCCCACGGCGGCGGTCCGCACGGTGTACGAACCCGGCCGCGACCTGTTCCTGAAGTTCAGCCTGGACGTGCGCATCACCAACGACATCCGCCGGCTGTGGCGCCATGACCTGCTCGGACTCCGCCGTACCGACAGCGCCGCCGGGCGCGCCTTCGCGGCGATGGGCCCGCCCGCGGCCTGGCTCAGCGACCGCGGCTACCGCACCGCCGCCTTCGCCTTCGAGGAGCTGGCCGTGCTGGTCCGGGACGGGCTGCGCGGCCACCTCGTGCCGGGCGCCACCCCGCTGCTCGCCGCGGGCCTCGCCGAGGGCTTCGACGGCAGCCCGCTGGCCGCCACCGCCGACCCGGCCGGCTGGTGGGAGGCGTACCTGCGACAGGTCGTACCGCCCGTCCTGACCGCGTTCGGCGACCACGGGGTCGTCCTGGAGGCCCACCTCCAGAACACCCTCGTCGCCGTCGACGCGTCCGGTACGCCCGTGCAGGCCCTGTTCCGGGACGCCGAGGGCGCCAAGGTGCTGCCGGACGTCTCCCGTGCCGCCGGCTGGGAACGGCTGGTGTACTGCCTGGTCGTCAATCACCTCACCGAGATCGCCGGCGCCCTCGGCGACCACCGTCCCGGCCTCGACCCGTGGCCCGCCGCCCGCCGCGCACTCGCCCGGCACGATCTGCCCGAGATCCCCGCCCTGCTGACCGCGCCCACCCTGCCGGGCAAGACCAATCTGCTGCTGCGCTGGACCGGCGCGGCCGGCGCGGACGCCCGCTACCTGCCCCTCCCGAACCCCCTGCGCGCCGGCTGACAGCGACACCCGCCTCACCCGTCCGGGGGACCCCGACCGGACGCCGGCAAGGAAGGGGACGGCGGCGCGGTCGACGTCCGAATACCGCTGGTACGGCCGCCCGGAATGATGCACAGTGCCTCCGTGGACAGACGACGGCTCGACGACACGGCCCCCGCGACGGCGACCGCTCGCGGTCACACGCTGATCGGTGGCGACGGCCGGCCGTACCGCAGCGGCGTGCCCGGCCGGTTCGGTGGCTACCGGCGCGGACGTATCTACGGACGGCTGGACTGTCCGTCCGCTCTGCGGCACATCGCCCGCGGGAACTACGTACGCCACCGCGTGTTCTTCGCGGACGAGGCCACCGCCCTCGCCGCCGGGTACCGGCCGTGCGCGGTCTGCCTGCCCCTCCGCCACCGGGCATGGCGGAAGGGGGAGCCGTCATGAGTGAGCCCTCACCACGGCTGGACCCGGCCGCACTCGCCGACCACGGGCCCTGGCCCGCTCCCCGCCCGCACACCGACCGCGAGCTCGCGCGCCTGCTGGCACTGCTGGAGGACTGCGGCGTCCGTGGCGGCAGCGTCGCCCTGGGGCACGGCCGGGACGCCGCGTCGAGGGCCGCCGCCCTCGCGTTCGCCGACGCCTGGCAGGAACGCGGCGGACGGCTCGCCGCGGTCGTCGACTGGCCGGAGGAGGCTGCCTCCTGGCTGCGGCAGGCCCGCCGGCTGACCGGTGTGGCGCCGGACGCCTGGGTGGTGGCCGCGGCGCCCGTCGGCTGGGCCCAGTTGAGCCGTCGCCTGCGGCACAGCACCGACTGGGACCCGCGCCGCACGTTCGGCTTCGCGTCCGCGGGGGACACGCGTCTGGTGACCGCCGCCGGACCGGGAGTGCTGGACGGGATGCGCGGCGCGACGTCGGACGGCCGGGTGTGGACGATCCGGCGGGGCTGGGTCATGGAGTCCGCCGACGGCTGACCGCCGCCCCCGCCTGCGGCCGTTGCCTCTCCTCGCACCCACGCGGGAAGACCCCGTACCCACAAGTGCTGGGTACGGGGTCTTCGTCAGCGCCGCGCACGGAGCGTCCCGGCGGGGGATGGCGAGATCGAACTCCTCTGCGTGGCGCGCTCATGGGGTGCTCTTTCGTCAGCGGTCCGACGAATCCGAGGAGTGCAGGCCGTGGGATCGTCCGGCGCCCCGAGCAGGCGCCCGATGTCTCACTCGGCCCCCGGGCGGACGGAGGGGAAGGCGTGCTTGCGGGCAGCGACCACGACGATGAGTACCGGGGCCATGAGGGCGAGGACGCTCCACGGGAACGACTTGGGGCCGAGACCGTCCAGGAGGATGCCGCCGGCCGCGCCGCCGCCGGCCATGAACGAGTTCCACGTGGTGACCAGCAGGGCCTGTCCTCGGTCGCCTCCCGCGTCGGTGACCGCCGTCTGCAGGAGGGTGGTGACGCCTCCCCATCCCAGACCCCACAGCACCATCGCCGCATAGACCACGACCATGTTGTCAGCCAGTACCGCCAGCAGGACGGAGGCGACCAGGAACAGAGCGCTGCTGACGATGGTGAGCTGACGCAGCTTGCGATCGACCAGAGCACCCGTGATCCAGATGCTCACCACCGACGCGATGCCGAAGACGAGCAGCACGATGTCGCGGGAGCCACCCATGTCGTAGGCGTCGAGGAAGGTCGCGATGTAGGTGTAGAGGATGTTGTGGGCCAGCACGTAGGCCGCGACCACGAACAGGACCGCTGCGACCCCGGGAAGGGACAGGGCCTTCAGGATGGGCTCGCGGGCTCCGGGCCGCTGGCCCGGGGCGTCCGGGACCGACATCGTGATCCATCCGAGCAGTGCCACGGAGACCAGCGTCACGAGGCCGAACGTCAGGCGCCAGCCGAACAGGCCGCCGAGGAAGGTGCCGAGCGGGATACCCAGCGACAGGGCGAGCGGGACACCCGCCATGGTGATGGCGATGGCTCTGCCCTGCAGGTGCGGAGGTGCCAGTCGCCGTGCGTATCCGACCAGTTCGGCCCAGACCGCGGCGGCGGCGACACCGGCGATGAGGCGGAAGGCCATCGTCAGGGGATAGCTGGAGGACAGGGCGGTGACCGTGTTGGCCACCGCGAACGCCGTCACGGCCAGCAGGAGCAGCCGCTTGCGCCGCCAGGCCGCCGTCGTGACGGAGAGGGGGATGGCCGCGACGCCGGTGGCGATGGCGTAGACCGTCAGTGCCTGGCCCATCGCGGACTCGCTGACCGACAGGTCCCGTGCCATCTCGGGGAGCACGCCCGCCGGGAGTGCTTCGGTCAGAATCCCCATGAAGGCTGCTGTGGCCAGAGCCAGAAGCGGTGAAAGGGGCAGCTTCCGATTGTCTGCTGCTGGAGCGGAGGTGCTCAGCAGCTCTGTCTGGGATGTTGACATGGTTGTATCCTCGAACCCTCACATCGGTGTGAATGTCAAGCTCGTGCGAATGAGGTGGGTCACATGCGGATCGGAGAGCTTTCCGAGCGGACCGGAACCCCACGTCGGCTGCTGCGTTACTACGAGGAGCAGGGACTGCTCGTCGCCGACCGCGCGCCGAACGGCTACAGGGACTACCCCGAGGGCTGTGTGAACCGGGTCCTGCAGATCAGAGGTCTGCTGGACGCCGGCCTGCCCACGCGGATCATCAAGCAGATCCTGCCCTGCATCAACGACCCCCGGGCCATCCACGTCTCCGACGCCACGTCGGAGACGATCGCCACCCTGGAGGGCGAGCGCCAGCGCATGACCGACCGCATCGAGTGCCTGCTGCGCAGCAGGGAAGCCATCTCCGGCTACCTCGAGGCCGTTCGCCGCGAGTCGGCCGCGGCCGTCTGACCACACTGCACGGTGTTGGCCAGCACGACGCCGTGGCTGGTCACGTCGATGACCATCCGGTCGCCGTCCTCGATCCGGAACCCGTCGTGGAAGGTGGCCTTGTCGGCGCCGAGCAGCAGGTAGTTCACCAGGCCCGGCCGGCGCAGAAGCGGGTACGACAGGACGTGGGCGGTCATGTCCTCGATCCGGTGGTAGAGCGAGTCACCGCCGCACGAGAAGTCGCCCTCCCAGGCCGGAGCGCCGTCCCGTTCGACGGTGACCCGTCCGGTCACGGTCCGGGGCGGCTCGTCCAGGAACAGCCAGGGCGTGAGCGAGGTCTCGCACAGTTTGGCGTACGGCGTCCAGGCCCACGGGTTCTTCCGGTGCAGCCCGATGTCGTTGAGGTCGTTGCCGAAGGTGTAGCCGGCGTAGTGCGGCACGCCGTCGTCGTCGTTGACGTAGACCAGGGCGACCTCCGGTTCCTCGAGCAGCCAGAGGGGCTCGGCCGGGGTGATCAGGGGCTCGTCCGGCATGCGCAGCCAGGAGCCGAAGCCCTTGAGGTAGTAGTTCGGCGGGGTGAACTCCTCGTCGGGGGCGGGGTCGTGGTCGAACTTGGAGCGGTGGGTGCCCATGAAGCCGTTGATCAGGGCGTTGTTGGTGGTCGTGGGCAGCAGTGGCGGGAGGAACCGCAGTTCGGGGTCGCCGGTGGTCACCTCGACCGTCTCGGCGCCCTCGGTCACGGCGGCGAGGACCGCCTCCGGCCCGCCGCCCGCGATCACGGCGTCGCGCACCCGGTCCTCGGGCACCCGGTACAGGACGTGGGGCCGGCCGGGGGCCGGTATGCCGACACCGGCGTACCGCAGACCCTTGTACTCGCATTCGAAGAGGATGGACATGGTGGTGAGGGCCCTCCTTGGTGGGTGGTGGCGTCTTCAGGGGGTGGGCCGGCCGGGACCGGCGAGATCGGTCAGGACCTCGGTGATGCGGTCCGACGAGGCCTTGATCCAGGGCAGTCGGGTGGGGTCGGCGGCGGCCAGGGCCTCGAAGCGCTCGGCATCGGTCTCGCCGTAGAGCCGACTGGTGGCGACCCGGATGCGCAGCGAGTGTTCGGGCTCGCCGAAGGCGGTTCCGGGCAGCACGCCCACCCCGTACCGTTCGGCGAGGAGCGTGGCGAGAGCCTCGCCGCCGTGCACGGCGTGGGCTCCGGCGAGGTGTTCCCGCAGCGGCTCGAAGTCCGGGTAGAGGTAGCAGGTGGCCCGCACCGGTGACAGTTCGGCGCCCACGGCGGTGAACCGTTCGGCCACCGTGCGCACCACCGCCTCGTGCAACCGCCGCGCGGCGGCGACGTACGCGACCACCTCGGGCGGCTCGCCGAAGGCATGAGCCGCGGCGGCCTGCACGGGAGCCGCGGTGCTCGACCAGATCTGGCTGGCGATGCCGACCAGCCGGGTGTGCACCTCGCGCCCGAGCGGGCCGTCGGGCAGCCGGGCGACCCCGAACCGCCAGCCGCCGAGCGCCAGGTTCTTGGTGAGACCGGTGGTGACGACGGTCCGCTCCGGCGCGAAGGCGGCCGGGGACACCGCACGGTCCGCCGGGTCGAAGACCAGGTCGCAGTAGATCTCGTCGGAGACGATGACGAGGTCCAGGTCCCGGGCGGCCCGCGCCAGGCGCTCGACCGTGCCGGGAGCGGCCACGGTGCCCGTGGGGTTGTCGGGCAGGGTGACCACCACGCACCGCGGGTTCCGCCCGGCGGCACGGGCGAGGGCCACCGCCTCGCCCAGCGCCGCCGGGTCGGGCACACCGCCCTCGCCCGGCAGGGTGGGCACCGGGATCGGCCGCGCCCCGGCCAGCCGGGCCTGCGCCGCGTAGCTGACCCAGCTCGGCACCGGCACCACCACATCGCCGCCGATGGCCAGCAGCAGGGCGAACAACAGGGGCTTGCTGCCCGGACCGCAGACCACCAGAGCGGGGTCGACGGGGAGGTTCCGCCGCTCCCAGTAGCCGGCGACCGCGGACCGCAGCGCCGGGCTCCCCGACACGGAGCCGTAGGAGTTGCGGTCCGCCGCCGCGGCGAGCCGGTCCCGCAACGCGGGCAGGACGGGCAGGCCGATCTCACCGCTGGCCAGGGAGAGAACCTGCTCCCCGGCACAGCGCCGTCGGGCCAGCGCCTCGTCGGCGGCGAGGGTCGCCGACATGGTGACGGGCACGGGTGCGGTCATGGTGGGCTCCAACGGTCGAGCTGAGGCGGGGTCGGGGAGCGGGCGGAGGGCCGGGAGGAACCGGGACGGGGCGTCCGCCGGCGGTGCGCGGAGAACCGGGAGGGGGCGTCCGCCGGCGGTGCGGGAGGCCGGGCGGTCACGCCCCGGCGTAGCGCTCCCGCAGTTCGACCTTCCGGACCTTTCCGGTGAGCGTCTTGGGCAGGGCCGTGACGATCTCCAGCCGCTCCGGGTAGAAGCGCGGGTCCTGGCCGGCCTCCCTCAGGTAGGCGCGGATGTCCTCCAGCGTCAGGGTGGCGCCGCCGCGCGGGACGGCGACCGCGAGGATCGGGTCGTCGACCGTGCCGTGCGGGCCGACGAGGGCGGCCTCGGCCACCTTGGGGTGCCGGGAGATGATCGCCTCCAGCTCGGCCATCGGTACGACGATCCCGTCACGCAGGATGGTGTCCTTGGCGCGGCCCAGGATGCGGATGCCGCCCCGGCCGTCCTCACGCGCCACGTCTCCGGTGTCGAACCAGCCGTCCTCGGTCAGCTCGGAGTCGAAGACGTCCTGCTGCTTGTAGTAGCCGAGCGCCCGCGACGCGCCACGTACCCGGAGCCGGCCCACCGGGGCCCGCGTGTTGTGGTCATGGCACAGGTCGATGCGGATCTCCATGGAGTCGATCGGCCTCCCGTGGCTGTGCGCCGCCCAGTCCTGGTTGTAGTCGAGCCGGCTGATGGTGACGGGGCCGAACTCCGACATGCCCCACACCGAGTACGTGCGGGCCCCCAGCGTCTGGCGCAGCTCGTCCACCAGTTGCTGGAGCACCGGCGCCGCGCCGGTGACCGTGTGGCGCAGACTGGACACGTCGTGCGGATCGATCCGCTGGGCCGTGGCGACGCCGGAGAGCGTGGGCGGCGGGCCGTACAGCAGCGTGGCACCGTACCGCTCGACCAGGTCCAGCAGGCCGGCATGGTCCGGGCCGTTCTGGAAGGCGATCGTCCCGCCGAGCATCACCCCGGCGAGGACGCCCTGACCGAAGCCTGAGTAGTGCACCAGCGGGGTGGTGACGACGGCCACCAGGTCGTCGCGGAGCAGGAAGGTGTCCACGTAGCCGCGCACACCCGAGTGGACCGTGTTCTGGCTGTGCACCACTCCCTTGGAGAAGCCGGTGGTGCCGGACGTGAACAGCACCACGAACGGCTCGTCGGGTCGCAGTTGACGACCCTCCAGATCGGCCGTGCGCTGCTTCTCCCAGGGGGTGGCGAGGAAGTGGTCGTGGAAGTCGAGGGCCCCCTCGGGGGCGTGGCCGTCGACCACCACGACGTGATCGAGGGGGAGTTCGCCCTTGAGCGCGGTGACGGTCTCGGCGAGCGGATAGCCCTCCCACTCCGGCACCGTGACGCACACCTTCGCCTCGGTGAGCGCCAGCCGGTGGCGCAGCTCCTCCTCCCGGCAGACCGGGGCGATGGGGCAGATGACGGCACCGACCGCCATGCAGGCGAACATCAGCGGCACCATCTCCCACCGGTTGGGGAGCTGGACCGCGACCACGTCGCCGCGCCGCACGTCCAGTTCGAGCAACGCCACGGCGAACCGGTCGCTCAGCCGCGCCAGTTCGGCGTAGTCGAGGGTGTCGGTGCGGGCCTCGTCGAGACGGCGTCCGGCGATGGCCAGCTTGCGCGGCCGTTCCCGGGCCTGGCGGCGCAGGTCGTCGAGGAAGGTCTCGTCCCGCCACCAGCCGCGCCGCCGGTACTCGGCCATCCGGTCCGCGGCCGACGCGGTGGCCAGGATGGCGGTGGTCGTCGAGGTCATCCCCGCTCCTTACGACGGCTCTCCAGCAGTTCGGGCAGCGGGTCACCGGGGTTCGCGGCAGCGATCTCCAGCAGGTCCCGGGTGTTGCGGCGGACCCGGTCGCCGATCCAGTCGAAGACCCAGGCCTTGCGGGCGTCCGCCGCCAGGTCGAAGGGGACGACCCGGGTGACGGCCAGGGCGGCCGAGCCGGCTCCGCCGATGTTGGCGATCACGCCCGGGACCAGCGTGGCGCCGGAGGCCCGCGCCTTCTCGCGCGCCTCGGCGCCGGAGGCGAGGTTCGCGCCCTCGACCACCAGGCCGGCCCGCAGCCGGTGTGCGTTGTCGGCGTTCAGGGCGTGCTTCTGCGCGGCGAGGACCAGCAGGTCGGCGTCGACGTCGAGCCAGGCGTCCGGCTCGGTGGAGACGGTGACGTGCTGCGGCAGCCGGGAGCGGTCGATCAGCCCGAACTCGTCGGTGACGGCGACCAGGTCGGCCACCGGCAGCCGGTCCGCACTGATGGTGCCGTGCACGTCGGCCACGCCGACGATCACATGACCGCGGTCCTCCAGGAACCGGGCGACGGCCCGGCCCACCGCGCCGAAGCCCTGGACGACGACCCGGGCGGGCCCGGTACGGCCGCTCGCCTCCAGGGCGGTGACCGCCGCCACGCCGACACCGTGGCCCGTGCAGTCGATCAGGGGCTCGTAGTACGTGCGCCAGTCGATGGGCATGTCCGGCGCGCCCAGCCGGTAGCGGGGGTCGTAGCCGGCCTCGGCGAAGAACACGGCCCGGTCGGCCGGGGTGACACCCATGTCGATGCCGAGGTGGATCCCGCCGTGCAGCAGCGGCTTGACGGTACGGCCGAAGGTGCGGAACGTCTCCTCGCGGTGGGTGCCGTCGGAGACTATGCCGCCCTTCGCCCCGCCGATGGGCAGGCCGGCGAGGATGAACTTGTGCGTCATGTCGCGGGCGAGACCGGCGACCTCCTCCTCGGTGACCCCGGTGGTCATCCGTACGCCGCCCATGGCCAGGCCGTCGTAGAGGGAGTCGACGACGACCCAGCCCTTGAGTGCACCGCCGCTGCCGTTCAGGTGGACCGTGAACGCCGGCTGCTGTGAATTTTCCAGATCACTCATGGTCAAGTCAGGTCCTTGCCTATGTGGAAGAAGGGACGGGGGCAGGGCTGCCCGCGGCATCACTGGTAGAGCTGAGCGAAGCCCCGCAGGATCTCCAGGCCGTCACTGCGGAACTCCAGGTGCGCCTGCGAGCCGAGGATCCGGCCGTCGTCGGAGCGCAGGAACTCCACGGGCGCGTGCTCGGAGCGGCCGATGGAGCGGAAACCGGCGGGGGCTTCTCGGAGGTAGAGGGTGTGCCGGTGGAAGACGGTCACCGTCGGCTTCACATGGGTGAAGAGCGGTTCCTCCTTGTCGACCTGCACTTCGTAGCCACCGACCCGCTGGGGTCCCTCGGCGAGTCGGCCGCCCGCCGCGACCGCGAGGATCTGCATGCCGCCGCAGATCCCGAAGACCGGGACGCCGGCGGTCATCACCAGGTCGACCAGCGGTTCGTAGTGGTCGCGGTCGTAGGCCCGCACCTTGGTGCCGCTCAGGACGATCGCCTGGTAGCGGCCGTCCAGCCGGGTCGGCACGGATGCTGCGTCGACCGCGTCGGTGTCCGAGCCGAGCTCCTCGAAACGCTTGCGGAGCTGCTTCAGCGACAGGGTTCCGTTGTTGACCACGAGTACACGGGACTTCGCCACGCGCGTGCTCCTCACGTTCGGGTGATGACGGTGCCGGTGCGGGCGGCCAGCAGGTCGGTGACCGGGGCGCTGCCGATGACGACGCGCTCCACGCCCTGCTCCAGAGCCTCGCCGGCGGCCCGGAGCTTCTTGCGCATGCCTCCGGTCGCGCCCCTGTCACGGAACTCGGCGGCGGCCCGCGCGGTGATCCGGCGCACCGGTTCCCCGTCGATCAGCAGGTGTGCCACGTCGGTGACGAGCACCAGGTCGGTGGCGCCGGTCGCGCCGGCGAGGGCGGCGGCGGCCCGGTCGGCGTCGGTGTTCACCTCCTGCCCGGCCGCGTTGCGGGCGAGCGGGGTGACGAGGTAGGCGTGGCCCGGCTGAAGGTTCTTCAGCGCGGCGGGGTCCACGCCGGTGATCGGGCCGACGAGGTTCTCCAGCTCGACGAGCTGCTTGTCCCGCCACCACCAGCGCTCGCCCTCGCCCGCGCTGACGAGCCCGTCGCTGCCGAGCAGCCGCTCCGCGGTGACCCCGCGCTGTTCGAGCCGTCCGAGGACCGACTCGCCCAGCTCGGCGCTGACCGTCTTGATGTCCTCGATGACCTCGGGCGTCGTCCAGCGGCTCTGGTTGCCGTACCGGTCGCGCAGGATCGCCGACGGCTCGAGGTAGCGGGCGCTGAGCCTCTTCAGCGGCTTGGACCAGCCGTGTACGAGGACCAGCGGCCGTTCCTGCGCGTGCCGGGCCAGGTCGTCCCACCAGGGGCCGGCGAGATCGTCGAGGCAGCTACCGCCGAGTTTCACCACGGTCGGGGTCCGCCGGGTGGCCGTCGCGCTCATGCGGGCATCACCGGCTGCATCGTCAGGCCTGTCTCCTCGGGCAGCCGGAATCGCTTGTTCATGGCCTGGAGGGCCTGGCCCGCCGCGCCCTTGACGAGGTTGTCGAGGGCGGCGAGGACGACGATCCGGCCGCCTTCGTCGTCGTGCAGGACCGTCACGTCGCAGAAGTTGGAGCCCAGGACCGCCTGCGGGTCGGGTACCGGGATCAGCGTCTCGGTGTGCCGCCGCACCCGCACGAACGGCTGCCCCTTGTAGAAGCGCAGGTAGGCCCGTTGCAGCTCGCGGCCGTCCACCTCGTCGTCGGTGAAGACGTAGGCGCTGGCGAGCAGTCCGCGTACGTGTGACACCCCGTACGCCGACATGGTCAGCGAACCGACGGTGCCCGGCTTGCTGTGCTCCAGGAAGTCGCTGACCTCGGCGGCGTGCCGGTGCCCGGTGGGGGCGTACGGTGCGATGGCGCCGTTGCGCAGCGGGTGCAGGTCGGGGACGCGTAGCTGTAGACCGCCGCCGCTGGAGCCGCTCTTGCCGTCCACGACCACGGTCCTCAGGTTCAGGCCGAGACCGAGGGTCAGCGGGGCGAGCCCGAGGGTGATCGCCGTGGCGTAGCAGCCGGGTACGGAGATCAGCGGGGCGTCGGCCAGTTGGTCGCCGACGAGTTCCGGTACGCCGTAGACGAAGCGGTCGGCGAGTTCCTCCGACCGCGCGGCCTTGGGGTACCAGCGCTCGTGCAGCCGGGTGGTGCGGATACGGAAGGCGCCGCTCAAGTCGATCACGCAGGGGACGCGGTCGGCGAGGAGCGCGGCCAGTTCGGCCGAGGCCGGAGCGGGCGTGGCGAGGAACACCACGTCGCACCGCTCGGCCACGGCGTCCACCGTGACGCGTTCGACGGTCAGACCCAGGTCGAGACGGAGCCCGGGATGTAGCTGGGCCGGGCGTCGGCCGGCGCTGGAATTGCCGCCGAGGAAGGTCAGTTCGAGTTCCGGGTGCTGGCTCACCAGCCTGATCAGTTCACCGCCGGCGAGCCCGGAGGCGCCGACGATTCCCACGCGGATCATGCGAGTATCTCCTGCAGGTGACGGGCGATGGCCGACGGGATGTCCACTCCCGTGGTCGACGCCACCCCCCGCCAGGCGGGGGCGTGGTTGACCTCGTTGACGAGGTGGCCCGATGGCGTCTTGAAGAGATCGACTCCGTAGATCCCCTCGCCGAGCCGGTCCACGACACCGTCGACGAGCTTCTGGACCTCGGGGTCATGGGCGAGGGCGCGGCTCTGGTTGCCGAGCGCCGCGTTGCTGCGCCAGTCGGCCCCGGCGCTCTCGAACTCGGCCGCGGCGACGATCTCCCGGCCGACGACCAGGCACCGGACCGAGCCGCCACCCAGATACGGCTCGACCAGGCAGGCCTGCTCGAAGGCGTGGCCGAGGTCCTCGACATAGTCGTAGACGGACTGCGCCAGGTCGGCGTCCCGGACGAGGGTGACGCGTTTGCCCATCCCGCCGTAGACCGGCTTGAGCACCGCCGGCAGGCCCAGCTCGTCGAGCGCCCGCGTGAAGTCCTTGCGGGACAGGGCGAGCCGGAAGTCCGGCACCGGCACGCCGGCGGAGCGCAGCACGGCGCGCAGCACCAGCTTGTTCTCGCAGGCGTGGACGGCGTCGGCGGAGTTGAGGACGCGTACGCCGCTCGCCTCGGCCAGGGTGGCGAGCAGCCCGCCCCGGGTGTAGCTGCGGCTGCGGATCAGCAGGGCGTCGTAGCCGTCGATCGACGGGGCCTCGACGTCCCCGAGGCACAGGGACTCGTCATTGACCCAGTCGACCTGGAGGCCCAGGTCCGGTGCGCGCCGGATGAGTTCGCGTTCCTCCCAGCCGACCCGGTCCGCGACGATGGCGACTCTCAGGGTCATGTCACTGGCCCCAGTCGCGCAGCTGTACCTCGACCATCTGGAGGGACAGCCGGCCGTCCTGGATCTCCTCCACGCGCAGCGTGAGCATGCACTCGGGGCAGGAGAGGGTCTCGCCCTGAACCATCGGCGGCACGGTCAGGTCGGTCTCGCACTCGGGGCACTCGCCGGCGAGGGTGGCGGTGGACATAGATCAACTCCGGATTCTTCGTACGGATCGGGCTGAGGCGGGGCTGGTCCGCCCCGGTACGGGGTGGGTTCAGGCGGCCTGGAAGTCGACGGCGGCCTTGCGGATCGTGTCCCGGTCGAGCAGCGGACCTCCGTCGCGCTCCTGGCGCTCGGTGAGCCAAGGGGTGAAGGTGTCGATGTCGACGGAGACACCCGAGTCGGTCAGTGCCCACTTGACGAGGGCAGGGGTGAGGCGCGTGCGGACCCGCAGCTCGCGGGCGTTGCCGACGAGTTCGGCGGGGAGCGTCTCGTACGCCTCCGGGTGGGTGAGCTGGCCCGGCAGTTCGTAGGCGAAGGCGTGCGGTGTGGTCGGCCCCGACTGGAAGGCGTCGCCGAGGCCGGCGCCCTCGAGGGCGACGCGCGACAGTTCGGTGAGGTGGCTCAGGTCGAAGCGGGTGTCGCCGTGGACGACGCGCAGCGAGGTGAGCAGCTCGGCGAGCGGGGCGTTGCCGCCGCGTTCACCGATGCCGCCGACGGTCGCCGAGATCCACTGCGCGCCCGCGCGGACGGCGGCGAGGGAGTTGGCGACGGCCATGCCCAGCATGTTGTGCGAGTGGATCTCGATCTCGGAGCCGTCGATCGCGGTGAGGCCGGCGATGACCTCCTCCATCTGCCAGGGCGAGAGGCACGCGACGGTCTCGGCGAGCCGGAACCGGTCGGCCCCCGCCTCGAAGCCGGCGGTGACATAGGGGACGAGGCGCTCCTTGGGCGTACGGGCGCCGTCCTCGCCGCTGAAGGTGACGTGGAAGCCGCGCTCCTTGGCCTGCGAGATCGCCGAACGGGCCAACGTGTGCAGGAACTTGGCACTGGGCGAGCCGAGCTTGAGCTGCGCGTGCTGCTCGGAGGTGGGGATGGAGTACATGATGTGCCGTACCCCCAGGCGTTCGGCCTCGTCGAGGGCCTTCGCGACCTGCTGGCGGTCGCGCACCACGACGAGCGTCATGCTGCGCTCGGGGCCGACGGCCTCATGGGTGGCGAGGACGAGGTCGGCGTCCTTGGAGCCCGGACCGGACACCATGCCGACCTCGACGAGTTCGATGCCGGTCTTCACCAGCAGGTTCGCGATGATCGCGGCATCCTTGGGGCCGAACTCGACGCCGGCCATGTGCGCGGAGTCCCGCAGGGTTGCGTCAGACAGACGAGGCAGCCTCGAAAGGCTTCCCCCGTGCTCTTCTACTGCCATTGCGTTTTCCTCCTTCTTGCAGGGCCTCGACCATCGTGGACGGCGCAACGTCAGGAAACAACGGACTCCATGTCAGAGCTGTGTCAAGGAATGTGATGGAAAGTCGGTGGGGGTCATGTCTGTGAATTCTCCGCAGGCTCGGCGAAAAATCTGGAATCCGTCCGGGGAACCATTTGGATCGCTGGCTATGGTGATCGGGCCCGTTTTCAGCAGCTGAGAATGGAGAGTTCGAATGGAAATGCCGCATTCCCCCACGGGCGACTGGGCCCGGGAGCGCGCCCGCCGCGTCGCGGAACCGACCGCCGCCGACCGCGACCGTGAACGCCGCTGGGACCCACGACTCTTCGCCGAACTGGCCGCGGCCGGGCACGGCCCGGGCCTCATCGGCCCACTGGTACCGCGCGACCTGGGCGGTGGCGGCCTGTCCGCCACCCAGACGGTCGCCCTTCTGGCGGGGCTCGGCGAGGGGGCCCGGGACCCCGGTCTCGCCCTCTCGGTCGGCGTGCACGCGGTGCTGGCCACCGTGCCGCTGCGCGCCTTCGGCAGCCCCCGGCAACGGCAGCGGTACCTGCCCCGGATGGCGTCCGGCGAGTGGATAGGCGCCCTGTCGCTCCAGCAGACCCAGGGCGCGTCCGTCGCCCCGGCCGTCACCGCCCGGCCCGCCGCGGAGGGCTCACGAGGCTGGGTGCTCACCGGCGAACTGGACCTGGTCGCGGGCGCCCCCGTGGCACATCACTTCCTGGTCATCGCCGCCCACGACGACGGCGGACGGACGGCGTTCGTCGTGGACCGGGCCACCCCGGGACTGCGGGTGGGCGAGGCCGGCCCGGCCGCGATGGCCACTTGCCCCTGGGGCCGGCTGGTCCTGGACGACTGCGCGGTCCCCGACACCGCGGTGCTGGGCACCGTCGGCGGTGCCGCGGGCGAAGCGGAACCGCTTCTCGCGGTGCTGGACTGGGTCTTCTCCAGCGCGCCCTGGCTCGGCCTCATCCGCGCCCTGACCCGGGACGCCGTCGAAGGCGCCCGCGAACGCCGGCTCTTCGGCCGGCCCCTCCACCACGACCAGTCCGTCCGGTTCACCCTGGCGGACCTGGCCGCGCGGTGCGAACTCGCCGAGGGAATGCTGTACCGGGCCGCCGAGCAGTTCGACTCCGGCGCCCGGCCCTCGCACCGCGACGCGGCCGCGGCCCGGCTGTTCGTGGCGGACGCCGTGCGCACGGTCACCGACGCGGCCGCGCGCCTGTCCGGCCCGCTCGGCCTCGACAGCGGCCACCTGATCGGACGCGCCCACCGTGACGCGCTGTTCTTCGCCGGCACCGGAGGCGGCACCGAGGTGCTGCGGCCGGTGATCGCGGCGTCGTTGCTGGATCTCGGCCGACCGTGCTGAACACAAGGAGCGCTGACGACATGACCACCACGACGAACGCCTACGACATGAGCGGCGACGCGCGCGGCATCCGGCCGGCGCCCGCTTTCCCGGGCATCGCCGCCCGGGCCGCCGACACGGACGCGACGGGCCGTATACCGGCCGAGAACTGGAAGGAGCTGATCGACAGCGGTTACCTGCGGCTGTTCCACCCGCCGGAGATCGGCGGCACGGGCGCCGACGGCCTCACCCAGGCCGACGCCATGGAGGCGCTGGCCCGGGCGTGCCCCGGCACCTACTGGGCGGCGACCGTGTCCGCGCTGCTGTGCGCCAAGCTGATCTCCACCTACGGCGACCTCCGCAGCCACGAGCCGCTGCTGCGGTCCCTGCTGTCCGGGGAGCGACTGGCCGCCTTCGCGGTGGTGGAGCGTACGGCGGGCAGCGACGCGGGGACCTACCGCACCACGGTGCGGCACGCCGGGCCGGCCGGCGACGGCTTCGTCATCAACGGCGAGAAGTCCAGGATCACCAACGCGCCCATCGCCGACGTCGCCGTCGTGCTAGCCCGTCGGGAGCGCATCGCCGGGGACGACGGCCCCGACTGGTGCCTCGCCTTCGTGGACCTGCACCAACCCGGCGTCGAGCGGTACGAGATCCCCCACATGGGGCTGCGGGGCATGCCGTGGGGCGGGATCGTCTTCACCGACGCCCGCATCGCCGAGGCCGATGTGGTGCCCGTGCCGTTCGGGGAGCTGGCCGAGGGCATGGCATGGGGCTGGCTGAAGAACTCGTTCGCCGCCATCGCCGTCGCCGAGTCCGCACTGGCCGCCTCCGTACGGCACGCCCGGGAACGGGTCTCGTTCGGCCGGCCGCTCGCGCACATGGAGGGCGTGCAGGCCCAGCTCGCCGAGTCGCGCGCCCAGATCGACGCCGCCCGGCTGCTGGCCCGGCGGGCGATGTGCGAACGCTTCGCGGGCCGCTCGGCCCGGGATCTGATCGCCATGCTCAAGATCTACGCCACCGAGATGGGCGTCGAGGTCGCCGCACGGGCCGTGCAGATCCACGGGGCGACCGGTGTGACCCAGGGCCACGAGGTGGAACGCCTCTACCGTGACGCCCAGATGAACGTCATCGGCGGCTTCACCTCCAACCGGCTGCGGGAGCAGGTCGCCGAGGGCATCGGCCTGGGCCCGGCCGTCTACAGCGCCTTCGACTGGGTCACACCCGCCGGCCTCGGCCAGGACCCCGCCGGGCTCGACGGACCGTACACGGCAGGGGCGGTGTCATGACCGGCTGCCGGGCGAATTGATGTGCCGCTGCGGGTCCGCATTTCCTCCGGGTGCGGGCCCGCAGCGGTGTTCCGCGCTATTTCTCAGCCGTGTCCCATGCGGTAACCGACACCGCGGACCGTGATGATCCAGGAATTGGCACCGAGCTTCGCCCGCAGGCTGCGTACGTGTGTGTCGATGGTGCGACTGGAATCCGCCCACGTGGTCTCCCAGACCCGCGCCATCAATTCTTTGCGTGAAATGACGCTTCCGGGGGTCGCGGCCAGTGTGTGCAGCAACTCGAATTCCTTGGCGGTGAGGTTCACCGGCCGGCCGTGCAGACGGATCTCACGCGTTCCGCTGTCGATGCGCAGCGGGCCGAGGCAGAGGGTCCCGGGCTCGTCCGGCCGGGGGCGAGCCCGGCGCAGCACGGCTTCGATGCGCGCCAGCATCTCGCGCGTGCCGCACGAGGTCACCACGCAGTCGTCCGCCCCGGCCTGGAGGGCGAGGACCCGGTCCAGTTCGGTGTTGCGGGCCGTCACGGAGATGATGGGCTTGTCGCCGGCCTCCCGTATCGACCGGCAGACCTCGAGACCGTCGATGTCGGGAAGATCGAGGTCGAGCAGGACCAGATCCGACTGCTGATGGGCGCTCAGCGCTTCGGCCCCGGTGTCGACGCTCCTCGCGAAGTACCCCTGCCGACGCAGCTCTCGCACCCTCGCCTCGGCCGTGCCGGCGTCATCGCCGACCACCAGGACGCGGGTCGTGTCCAGTTGCGCTGCGTGCACTGCCATCGCTCCCCCTTCCGCACGCCAGTCTTCCCAACAACAAAAGAACACACGTCCTGTTATTTGTACAGTCGACCGCTGGGCATAAATAGGGTCGAATGGGACAGAAGGCACGAAAAAATGCAACACACTGGGCCCTCGTGAGCATCAGATCCGATATTTACGTCATATCGGTCACTGGAAAACAGAACGCTGAGCGAATATGCTCACTCGTCAACACCCGCCGGGGGGTCCGGGCGACTGGGACGATCACGTAGCGTTCATGCCACAGTCGGGTGGAGCATGGCGTGCGATGCTTTCGTCGCGCCATAGTTCGGGGGTACACGAATGCAAATCGAGCGAGCTTTGAATGCGCAACAGCTCCGGGTCTGCACCCGGAGCCGCCGGCACGAGCCCTCGCCTGGGGCCATCTCTCACTCGTGGTCGGGAGCCTGCTCTCCGCCGTTCTCCCGCAGCAGGAGTCGCTCCGCCCGGTAGGGCGACAGGTCGAGCTTCGCCAGCACCACCGGGGTGACGATGCTGGGGAGCAGTAGCTGATACAGGCCCGCGATCTCCTGGGACAGGTCCAGCTTCTCCTCCAGGACCTCCGTCACCAGCTGGACCCCGGTCCACGCGCCGACGACCGCTCGCGAGACGGCGGCGGGGTCGGCGTGCGCGAGCAGTTCGCCGTTCACCTTGGCCTCGCTGAGCAATTCGTCCCCGACCGCGACCCAGTCCGGCCACCGCGTGCCGAACAGCCTGCGCGCCTTGGGGTCGACGGCCAGCCGGACGGCGGCGCGCAGTATCGGCTCCCTGGGCAGCCGGTGGGCCAGCAGCAATCCCAGGTCCACCCACTCCTGCAGCTTGAACGCCTGTGGGCTGAGCCCCTCGCGGGTCACCGCCTCGTCCAGCACGGCACGCGCCATGTCCTCCTTGGAGGCGAAGTGGAAATACAGGGCTCCCCGGGTCAGTCCTGTCCGTTCGACCAGTGCGGCGATCGTCGCGGCGTCGTACCCAACCTCGTTGAACAAGATCGCCATGTTTTCCAGGATGAGCTTGCGAGTGCGAATCGCCCTGTCTTGCCTCACCAACCTGCACCTTCCAGTAGTCCCTGGGTCTGGTCCTCAGCGCTCACTAAATGACCACCTATGAGTAACCGACTAGCCGTTACTTTATCAGCGCGGCGCCCTCGAACAGACTCCGCATCCGAGGAGGCGTCGCAACGTGGGGGGAATCCGTGTTCAGCGTCGTCACATCCACGCAGCCCGCGTTCCATGACACCGAACCCACAGCAAAAGTGGGGGAATACACGCATCTCAGACACAGATCGGCGATCCTCGTCAGAGGCTGGCGTCAGGAGAGACCGGACGCCTTCACGGTGATCGCCCGCTGGCCCGGGCACAGCGGCCCCGGCCGGTACGATCCCCGGCTCCTGGCGCAGACCGTCCGGCAGAGCGGACTCCTCGTCGCGCACGCCGCGTACGGTGTGCCGACCGGGCATCAGACGCTGTTGAGCAACCTCAACATCACGACCGAACCCGACTTCCAGGCCTTCGACGCCTCGGAGTTCGAGGTCGACATCACGGTCACCCGGTCCGCCAGGCGTTCCGCGAGCCTGGGCATGGAGTTCCGCATCCGGCGGGACCGCGCCACCGTGTGCCTGGCGGACACCGAGTTCGGCTGGGTGTCCCCCGCGGCCTATCGCCGGATGCGCGGCCGGCACCTCACCGTCGACTGGGGCGAGTGGCCCCTGCCGGAGCCCATCGGCCGCCACCTGGCCGGCAGGGCCGACGACAACGACGTTCTCCTGGCGGCCGGATCAGCCGACCATCAGTGGCGGCTGCGCAACGACGTCTCCAACACCCTGCTCTTCGACCACCCCGTCGACCACGTCCCCGGTCTCGTCCTCCTGGAAGCCGCGCACCAGGCCGCCCGCGCCGCCGCGGGCCCGACGCCCCTCGAACTCACCGACATCGCCATCGGCTACGAGCGGTACGTGGAGTTCGACGAGCCCTGCTGGATCGACGCCCGGCAGCTTCCGCCCCTGGTGCCCAACCGGTTCGCCGTCGCCGTCACCGGACGCCAGGGCGGAGAGGTCGCCTTCCAGGCGCGGCTGAGGGGCCTGCGGACGCCGGCATGAGTCATGGCGCGCCGCAGGCGGCCGACTCCGCCTCCTGCGGCCGCCCTCGGTGACTGCCGTCAGTGACCGTCCTCGGTGACTGCCGTCAGTGATTGACGAACCCGCCGTCCACCGGCAGCACCGTGCCGGTCAGGAACGGGCAACGGTCGCTGAGCAGCCAGGCCGCGGCCTCCGCGATCTCCTGCGGTTCCGCGGCACGCCCCTGCGGGGTCAGGGAGTTGGTGAGCTGCTCCATGCCGGGGTTGCGCGCGAACCAGTCGACCGTGATCTCACTGCGCGTGGTGCCCGGGGCGACCGCGTTCACCCTGATGCCCTGCTTCGCGTACTCGTCCGCAGCCGCCCTGGTCAGCCCGATGACGGCGTGCTTGGAGGCGACGTACGGTGCCGCGGCGGGGATGGCCACCAGGCCGGCCACGCTGCTGTTGTTGACGATCGCGCCGCCCCCGCGTGGCAGCATCGCGGCGATCTCATGGCGCAGGCAGTTCCATATGCCCCGCACGTTGACGTCCATGATCGTGTCGTACACGTCGTCCGCCATCAGATGCAGCGGAGTGCGGTCCCCGCCGATCCCGGCGTTGTTGAACGCCCCGTCCAGGCGACCGTACTCGGCGACGGCGAGGTCCACCGCGCGGCCCGCGTCGGCAGCGACCGACATGTCGCCCACCACACAGGACGCCTCGGCCCCCGCGTCACGCAGTTCGTCGCCGAGCGCGACCAGCCGGTCCTCCCGGCGAGCAGTGAGCACCACCACCGCACCCTCCCGGCTGAACACCTTCGCTGCCGCGGCGCCGATGCCGCTGCTCGCACCGGTAACGAGGATCACCTTGTTCGCCAGCAGGCCTCTGCTCATCGTCGCAGTCTGTCAAACAGGCCTGAGGGCCGCTCCTGTTTTGGTGACTCACGCGTGGTTCGGTCACCGCGACGCGCACCACGTCGACGGCGACCATGATCCGGAGCACGTCCGCGCCTCGATCATGCCGGAGGTGGGGGAGTCCGTGGGGGGCGCCGGCGCGACGGCTCGGGTCTTCCTCTCCGGCTTTCACGCTTGGTTACTATGCTCACTTCATGCCGGAGGCGGAAAGCAGTGGCCGCGTCGTGTGGGAGCTGGCCGTGGAACATAAGGCAATTGAGCAATGGGGCCTCGGAAGATGCTGAGAGAGGTCACCGCCAACCGCTATGTCCAGCCCCTGCGCAGCGGCGGCTCCGTCCCCGGAGTCGTCGAGGCCGACGATCTCGGCACGTACGTCGTGAAGTTCACCGGCGCGGCGCAGGGGCACAAGGCGCTCGTCGCCGAGGTCATCGTCGGGGAACTCGCCCGCGCGCTCGGCCTGCGCTTCCCTGAGCTGGTCCTCGTCCGCTTCGACCCCGCCATCGCCGCCGCCGAGCCGCACCAGGAGGTGCGCGAGCTGCACAGTGCCAGTGCGGGCGTCAACCTCGGCATGGACTACCTGCCGGGCGCCCGGGACCTCACGCCGGAGATCGCGCGGGTCTTCCCCGTGGATCCGCTGGAGGCCGGCCGGATCGTGTGGCTGGACGCGCTGACCGTCAATGTCGACCGTACGGTGCACAGCTCCAACCTGATGGTCTGGCCGACGTTCGGCACCGCGCCACCGCGGCTGTGGCTCATCGACCACGGCGCCGCCCTCGTCTTCCACCACCGCTGGGACACCACGGCCCCGGGCCGGGCGTACGACTTCCGGCACCACGCCCTCGGCCAGTACGGCCCCGACGTGCGCGCCGCCGACGCGGAACTGGCGCCCCGCGTCACCGAGGAGCTGCTGCGCGGGATCGTCGCCGAGGTGCCGGACGCGTGGCTGGCCGAGGACGCCGGGTTCGCCACCCCCGACGACGTCCGCGACGCGTACGTCGCTTATCTCCTGGCCCGCGTCCGGCTCTCCGCCGAGTGGCTGCCCACCGACTTCCCGACCCGCGAGGAACTCGCCGCCGAACAGGCCGCCCGCGCCGCGAGGACGCAGGCGGGCCGTCCGGACTGGCTGAAGTGGGTCCCCGACCTGCACGGCGGGCCGGGGACGGAGGAGGACGGGGCGGTGCGCCCCCGGTGAGCCGGAGGCCGGGGTCGGCTACCGCAGCCGCTCGTACGCCGGCAGGGTGAGGAAATCGGCGTAGTCCTCGTCCAGAGCCACCTGGAGCAGCAGGTCGTGCGCCTCCTGCCAGTGCCCGGCCGCGAACGCCTCCGCACCCGACTCCTCGCGGATCGCGTCGAGTTCCTCGGCGGCCACCTTGCGGGCCAGCTCGGGCGTGGCCTTCTCGCCGTTCTCGAACTCGACGCCCGCGTTGATCCACTGCCAGATCTGGGAGCGGGAGATCTCGGCGGTGGCCGCGTCCTCCATGAGGTTGAAGATGGCGACCGCGCCGAGACCGCGCAGCCAGGCCTCGATGTACCGGATGCCGACCTGGACGGCGTTGACCAGGCCCGCGTACGTCGGCCTGGCGTCGAGCGAGTCGACGGCGATGAGGTCGGCGGCCTCGACGCGCACGTCCTCGCGCAGCCGGTCCTTCTGGTTCGGCCTGTCGCCGAGGACCTTGTCGAAGGACTCCATGGCGATCGGCACCAGGTCGGGGTGGGCGACCCAGGAACCGTCGAAACCGTCGTTCGCCTCACGGTCCTTGTCGGCGCGGACCTTCTCGAAGGCGACCCTGTTGACCTCGGCGTCCCTGCGGGACGGGATGAAGGCCGCCATGCCGCCGATGGCGTGCGCGCCGCGCTTGTGGCAGGTGCGGACCAGGAGTTCGGTGTAGGCCCGCATGAACGGGGCGGTCATCGTGACCGCGTTGCGGTCCGGGAGGACGAACCTCGATCCGCCGTCACGGAAGTTCTTCACGATGGAGAACAGGTAGTCCCAGCGGCCGGCGTTCAGCCCCGAGGCGTGGTCGCGCAGTTCGTAGAGGATCTCCTCCATCTCGTACGCGGCCGTGATCGTCTCGATCAGCACGGTGGCGCGGACGGTGCCCTGCGGGATGCCGACATGGTCCTGCGCGAAGACGAACACGTCGTTCCAGAGGCGGGCCTCCAGGTGCGACTCCGTCTTCGGCAGGTAGAAGTACGGGCCCTTGCCGAGGTCGAGCAGGCGCTGCGCGTTGTGGAAGAAGTACAGCCCGAAGTCGACGAGGGCGCCCGGCACCTGGCGGCCGTCGGCGTCGACGAGGTGCCGTTCGTCGAGGTGCCAGCCACGCGGGCGCATCACGACGGTCGCCAGTTCTCCGGCCGGGCGCAGGGCGTAGGACTTGCCGGTGCGCTCGTCGGTGAAGTCGATGTTCCGGGTGTAGGCGTCGCTCAGGTTGAGCTGGCCGAGGACCACGTTCTCCCAGGTCGGCGCGGAGGCGTCCTCGAAGTCGGCGAGCCAGACCTTCGCGCCCGAGTTGAGCGCGTTGACGGTCATCTTGCGGTCGGTGGGCCCGGTGATCTCGACGCGCCGGTCGTTCAGCGCGGCCGGGGCCGGGGCGACCTTCCAGGAGTCGTCCGCGCGGATCGCGGCCGTCTCGGGCAGGAAGTCGAGCGTGCAGGTGCGGGCGATCTCGGCGCGGCGCTCGGCCCGGCGGGCCAGGAGTTCGTCACGGCGCGGGGTGAACCGCCGGTGCAGCTCCGCCACGAAGGCGAGCGCGGCGTCCGTGAGGATCTCTTCCTGCCGGGGCAGGGGCTCGGCGTCGACGATGGCCAGCGGGGACGGCGCTGGTGCGGACATGAGCTGTCACTTCCTTCAGCGGTGGCACCTCGTGCCAAGGGGCACGAACAGGACAGTGAGCGCCCACTGTGCGGTCGGACGCTTCTGGTCAGTGGATACTAGTTTCCTCATCGTGGAACTTCAATGGTTTGTTGATGTCGAGATTCTCCGGGTCGAGGCAAGGTGGCGCTCGGTGCCACCCCGTTCACTCCAGGTGGCTCAGGTCGGCCTCGGTGTCGATGTCGTACGGCTCTGCCACGTCCGCGCACTCCACGAGCCGTATCCGGTCCTCGTGCGCCGTCAGATAGGCCCGCGCGCCACGGTCGCCGGTGGCCGTCCGCGCGATGCCCGCCCAGTGGGCCGCGCCGAACAGCACGGGATGCCCGCGCACCCCCTCGTAGGAGGCCGCGGCCAGCGAGGTCCCGTCCTCGTAGGCACCGAGCACCCGGGCCACCGCGGCGGACCCGATGCCGGGCTGGTCCACCAGGCTCACCAGCGCCGCGCGCACCCCCGTACCGGCGAGCGAGGCCAGGCCCGCGCGCAGCGACGACCCCATGCCCTCGGCCCAGTCCGGGTTGTCCACGAGCACGCAGCCGTCCAGCCCGGCGCACCGTCTCACCTCGTCGGCGCGGGCACCGAGCACGACATGGATCCGCCCGCATCCCGCCGCACGCAGCACCCCGGCCGCGTACTCGACCAGGGGCCGCCCCCGGTGCGTCAGCAGTGCCTTGGGCCGTCCGCCGAGCCGTCTGCCCCCGCCGGCGGCGAGCAGCAGCCCCGCGACGTCCGTGCGCGGATCGTGGTTGTCCGTCATGGGTCCTGCATACCCGACGGCGACGGAACCGGCCGGTTTTTGCGGCGCACATTCCGTAGGGCTGAATTTCGGTCCGCGTGGTGGCGCTCCCGTACGGGGTGGCGTTTACTGACCCGCGCACGACGGCGTGGCAGGGGGAGGGCTGTGTTGCGGAGCTTGGGGCAGAGGCCGGTGACCGGCAGCGACGAGGATCCCAGGGTGGTGGGACTGCGGACCGCGGTGTCCCGGCTGCGCCGCGAACTCGCCGCGCATCCGGCGGAGTTCCCCGACCGGGCGATAGCCGAGGACGAACTCGCGGCGCTGGGGGCGATGGCCTGCGGCGGCTCGCCCGAGATCCCGCGCCTGCGCAGCTCCCTGTTACTGGTCGCCGCGGCGATCGGCTCGGTCAGCGCCCTGGCCCGGGGGCTGGGCGAGGTCCGGGACGCGGTGGACCTGTTCGGCGGACCACCGAGGGCGTGAGGATGCGTCGGGGACGTGACAGCGCACCGAGGACGTGGGGCAGCACCCTGAGGGTGGGAGCGAGCCGAGGCGTGGGGCTGCACTCTGAGGGTGAGGGCGAGCCGAGGCGTGGGGCCGCACTCCGGGAGTGAGGGCGTGGGCCGTGCCGTGAGACCGCGTCGAGGACGTGGGAACGCGGGATTCCGGACCGGCCGGTGGGCGCGGGCGGCCGGTGACGCGACGGGCGCCCGGGGCCGCCGCCCCGGCCCCGCCCCCGTCGGCCGGCCCTTCCCTCAGGCGCCCGAACTCGCCAACGCCTGGGACAGTTCGACGGCGACCTGCTGGAGCACCGGCACGATCTTGTCCGTCGCCGCCTCGGTGACCCGTCCCGCCGGCCCGGAGATCGAGATCGCCGCGGCCGTCGGGGACTCCGGCACGGACACCGCCAGGCACCGCACCCCGATCTCCTGCTCGCTGTCGTCGACGGCGTAACCCGCCCGCCGTACGTCCTCCAGCGCCGCGAGGAAGCCCTCCGGCGTGGTGATGGTCTTGTCGGTGGCCGCGGGCATGCCGGTACGGGCCAGCAGTGCCCGCACCTCGTCGTCCGGCACCCCGGCCAGCAGGGCCTTGCCCACCCCGGTCGAGTGGGGGAGCACCCGCCGGCCCACCTCCGTGAACATCCGCATCGAGTGCTTGGACGGCACCTGTGCGACGTACACGATCTCGTCGCCGTCGAGCAGCGCCATGTTCGCGGTCTCGCCGGTCTCCTCGACCAGCCGGGCCAGGTACGGCCGGGCCCAGGTGCCCAGCAGGCGGGACGCGGACTCGCCGAGCCGGATCAGCCGGGGGCCCAGTGCGTAACGCCGGTTGGCCTGCTGCCGTACGTAGCCGCACGCGACCAGTGTGCGCATCAGGCGGTGGATGGTCGGCAGCGGCAGTCCGCTGGCCGCGGACAGCTCGCTCAGGCCGACCTCGCCGCCCGCGTCCGCCATCCGCTCGAGCAGGTCGAAGGCACGCTCCAGGGACTGCACCCCGCCGGCGGCGGAGGGCTTGGCGGAGTCGGTGGTGCTGGCGCTGGACGTCGGCACGGCGCGTTCCTTTCGGGACTGGCGGGAGGGCAGAAGCCTACCCGGCGGCCGGTTGACTGCCCGCTTGTACGTAGCTACGTTCTGCTTGCTGGAATTCTAATTCCGCTTTGTGGAAACGTCCAGAGCGGGTGGCGACGGCCCGTCTGTCCAGAAGTGTGCCCCTTGACTGCGGAGAAGTGGGAGTGAAGACTCCTTCAACAGAACGTTGAAGTCCGTTGTGTAGGTGTACATCCTGTTTCCCGGATGTAAAACGGCGGTACAGAGAGGGGTTCGGGTGTCCGACGCTGAACTGGTGCTGCGCTCGACGCGCGTCATCACCCCGGAGGGGACGCGGGCCGCCACGGTCACCGTGTCCGCCGGCACGATCACGGCCGTCCTGCCGTACGGCGCCGCGATCCCGGCCACGGCCCGGCTGGCGGACCTGGGCGACCACGTCCTGCTGCCCGGACTGGTCGACACCCACGTGCACGTCAACGACCCGGGCCGCACCGAGTGGGAGGGCTTCTGGACGGCCACCCGCGCGGCGGCGGCCGGCGGCATCACCACCCTGATCGACATGCCGCTCAACTCGCTGCCCCCGACCACCACCGTCGACCACCTGCGCATCAAGCAGGCCGTGGCTTGGGACAAGGCCCACATCGACGTCGGCTTCTGGGGCGGCGCCCTGCCCGACAACGTCAAGGACCTGCGCCCGCTGCACGACGCCGGCGTCTTCGGCTTCAAGGCGTTTCTGTCGCCGTCCGGCGTGGACGAGTTCCCGCATCTCGACCAGGACCAGCTCGCCCGGTCCCTCGCGGAGATCGCCGGCTTCGACGGGCTGCTGATCGTGCACGCCGAGGACCCGCACCACCTGGCCGCCGCCCCCCAGCACGGCGGCCCCCGCTACGCCGACTTCCTCGCCTCCCGCCCGCGCGACGCCGAGGACACGGCCGTCGCCGCCCTCATCGGCCAGGCCCGGCGGCTCGACGCGCGCGTGCACATCCTGCACCTGTCCTCCAGCGACGCGCTGCCGCTGATCCGCGCCGCCCGCGCCGACGGCGTCCGCGTCACCGTGGAGACCTGCCCGCACTACCTCACCCTCACCGCCGAGGAAGTCCCCGACGGCGCCAGCGAGTTCAAGTGCTGCCCGCCCATCCGTGAGGCCGCCAACCAGGACCTGCTCTGGGCGGCGCTCGCCGACGGCACCATCGACTGTGTGGTCACCGACCACTCGCCGTCCACCGCCGACCTGAAGACCGCCGACTTCGCCACCGCCTGGGGCGGCATATCCGGCCTCCAGCTCAGCCTCTCCGCCGTGTGGACGGAGGCCCGCAGGCGCGGCCACACCCTGGAGGACGTCGTCCGCTGGATGTCCACGCGGACCGCCGCCCTGGCCGGCCTGGACGCGCGCAAGGGCGCCATCGCGCCCGGCCGCGACGCCGACTTCGCCGTCCTCGCCCCCGACGAGACCTTCACCGTCGACCCGGCCGGCCTCCAGCACCGCAACCGGGTCACCGCCTACGCCGGCAGGACCCTGTACGGCGTCGTCAAGTCCACCTGGCTGCGCGGCGAGCGCATCGTCGCCGACGGCGCGTTCACCGAGCCGAAGGGCACGCTGCTCGGCCGCCCCCGGTGAGCCGGCCGCGAGCCACCCCCGCTCCCGCACCTCGCCGACCCCCGAAAGGAACCCCTGATCACCGTGACGGCGCTGCACCACTCTTCCCCGGCCCGCTTCACCGGCGACGCGAACCCCTATGGAGGCGGCGACCCGTACGCGGACTACCGCACCGCCGACTTCCCCTTCACCCACCACGCCGACCTCGCCGACCGCCGGCTCGGCGCCGGTGTCATCGCCGCCAACGACGAGTTCTTCGCCGAGCGGGAGAACCTGCTGGTGCCCGAGCGCGCCGAGTTCGACCCCGAGCACTTCGGCCACAAGGGCAAGATCATGGACGGCTGGGAGACCCGCCGCCGGCGCGGTGCCTCCACCGCGCACCCCTGGCCGACCGCCGAGGACCACGACTGGGCGCTGGTCCGCCTCGGCGCGCCCGGGGTGATCCGCGGGATCGTCGTCGACACCGCCCACTTCCGCGGCAACTACCCGCAGGCCGTCTCCGTCGAGGGCGCCTCCGTACCGGGCGCGCCGTCGCCGGAGGAACTGCTGGGCGACGAGGTGAAGTGGACGACCCTCGTCCCGCGCACCCCGGTCGGCGGCCACGCCGCGAACGGCTTCGAGGTCACCGCCGAGCAGCGCTTCACGCACCTGCGGATCAACCAGCACCCCGACGGTGGCATCGCCCGCCTGCGCGTGTACGGCGAGGTCGTCCCGGACCCGGAGTGGCTGGCGGCCCTCGCCACCTTCGACGTGGTCGCCCTGGAGAACGGCGGCCGGGTCGAGGACGCCTCCGACCGCTTCTACTCCCCGGCCACCAACACCATCCAGCCGGGCCGCTCCCGCAAGATGGACGACGGCTGGGAGACCCGCCGCCGCCGCGACCGGGGCAACGACTGGATCCGCTACCGGCTCGCCGCCCAGTCCCTGATCCGGGCGGTCGAGGTCGACACCGCCTGCCTGAAGGGCAACAGCGCCGGCTGGGCGTCGGTGTCCGTGCGGGACGGCGAGGGCGGCGACTGGACGGAGATCCTGCCGCGCACCCGCCTCCAGCCCGACACCGACCACCGCTTCGTCCTGCCAGCGCCGGTGACCGGCACGCACGCGCGGATCGACATCTTCCCCGACGGCGGCATCTCCCGGCTGCGCCTGTTCGGCTCCCTCACCGAGCAGGGCGCGAGCGGCCTCGCCGCCCGCCACCAGGAGCTGGGCGGCTGATCCGCTCCCCACGCGCGGGGAGCGACCACGTCAGCACCCTGCCCGCACGCGCGGGCGGGGCGCCCCGGCCGGACAGCACCGGGGCGCCCCGCGCGTCACCCCCGTGAACCCCGCGTCACCCCCGTGAACCCCGTCCCCGCCCGCCGGAACTCTTCCGTCCCCCTCCCGCGTTCTGTCCGTGTGACCCTTCAGCAAGAGATCGTCGGCAACGCCATGCAGATGGCGGTCGTCAACCTGCACCCCGGCCAGACCGTGTACTGCGAAGCCGGGAAGTTCCTGTTCAAGACGACGAACGTGACCATGGAGACGCGGCTGTCCGGACCTTCCGGCGGCGGCGGACAGCAACAGAACGGCTCGGGCGCGGGCATGGGCGGCATGCTGCGCCAGGCCATGGGCACCGCCATGCAGGTGGGCCAGCGCATGATGGCGGGCGAGTCGCTCGCGTTCCAGTACTTCACCTCCCAGGGCGGCGAGGGCACGGTCGGCTTCGCGGGCGTGCTCCCGGGCGAGATGCGCGCCCTGGAGCTGAACGGCACGCGCGCGTGGTTCGCCGAGAAGGACGCCTTCGTGGCCGCCGAGTCCACCGTCGAGTTCGGCATCGCCTTCGCCGGCGGGCGGACCGGCAGGAGCGGTGGCGAGGGCTTCGTCCTGGAGAAGTTCACCGGGCACGGCACGGTGATCATCGCCGGCGCGGGCAACTTCATCGACCTCAACCCGGCCGACTTCGGCGGCCGTATCGAGGTCGACACCGGCTGCGTGGTGGCCTTCGAGGAGGGCATCGAGTACGGCGTCCAGCGCGTCGGCGGCCTCAACCGGCAGGGCATCATGAACGCCGTGTTCGGCGGCGAGGGCCTGTCCCTGGCCACCCTGGAGGGAAACGGCCGGGTGATCCTCCAGTCGCTCACCATCGAGAGCCTCGCCAACGCCCTGAAGAAGGCCCAGGGCGGCGACAAACAGGGCCCGACCGGCGGCATGTTCTCGACGCACGCGGGGTGAGCCGGTGCGGCCCAGGGCGCGGGCACCGATGAGCCGCGGGCGGGTGCGGGGTCCGACGGAGGACGGCGGGCCCCGCACCCGCGGCGCGGTCGTAGGGAGTCAGCCCGGCGGGCCCGGCCGGGTTAACTCCGCGAGAACGCGCGTGACGTGATGGGAAAATCTTCAACCTTGACGTTGACATGTCAATCTCTACGCGCGTCATCATGAAGCCATGACTTTCCCCCCACGCGCGACCCGCATCGGCGCCGCAGCCGCACTCCTGTCCGCCCTCCTCGTGGGCGGCACCGTCACCGCCGGCACGGCGGACGCCGCGGCGGCGTCCGTCGGCAGCGTCTGCTACGGCGACCTGCCGTCGCAGGCCTACACCACCCTGCGCCTGATCGACCAGGGCGGCCCCTTCCCGTACTCGCAGGACGGGACCGTCTTCCAGAACCGGGAGGGCGTCCTGCCCCGGCAGACGAGCGGCTACTACCACGAGTACACGGTGAAGACCCCCGGCTCCTCCACCCGCGGCGCGCGGCGCGTCATCACGGGCAAGGCCTACGACGAGGACTACTACACCGCCGACCACTACGCCACGTTCGACCTGATCGACTACGGCTGCTGAGACCGTCCCGCCGGCACAGCTCAGCCGGACCCCCGGCTCTCCGCGACGGCGAACAGCGCGAACGCCAGCACCAGGAGCGCGGCGCTCGCGTAGACCCCGTAGCCGTCGAGGAAGCCGACCCGTTGCACGAGACCGACGTGCCAGTCGGTGAACTCGTGCACCAGGCCCAGCGCCCCCTGCACCAGGGCGACGAATCCGAGAAATTCCAGCAAGTCCTTCACGGCACGAGTCTCGCCCCGCGGCTTCCCACGCACATCGGCCGCGGGGCGGATTCCGTACCGCCACAAGGCTGTTCGCCGGCCGGCGCCCGCCATCGAAAGTCCACGGCTCCGCGACTTCGGTCGATGATCCGGGCACGGAAGGGCGGCGGTGCGCGCTCCCGTGCGTAGATTGGCCGACCGTGAGCACTGACGAGGCGGCGGGGGCGCCGCGGGAGTTCGCCGGCCGCCGGTGGCTGTTCCCCTCCGCCCTGATCCACGAACTGGACCCGGAGGGCGCGGAGTCCGGCCGGCGGCCGCGGCGTACGGCGCGCGACTGGGCCGTCGACTTCTCCTGCTTCCTGCTGGCCGTCGTCATCGGGCTGGCAGCCGCCCGGTCCCTGGCCGACGAACCGGGCCTGCCGCACTCCCTCGCCGTCCTCGACCAGATCCTGGGCGCCCTCGCCTGCGCCGCCCTCTGGCTGCGCCGCCGCCGCCCGGTCGGGCTCGCCGTCGCGATGATCCCGATCGGCCTGCTGTCCAACACCTCGGGCGGCGCGGCGATGGTCGCGCTGTTCACCCTCGCCGTGCACCGGCCCTTCCGGTACGTCGCCTGGATCGGCGGTGCCGGCCTCGCGCTGATCCCGCTCTTCTTCTGGCTGCGGCCCGACCCCGACCTGCCGTACGCCGGCATCATCGCGTTCACCTCCCTGCTCACCGTGTCCGTCACGGGCTGGGGCATGTTCGTCCGGTCCAAGCGGATGCTGATGCTGAGCCTCAGGGACCGGGCCCGGCGGGCGGAGACCGAGGCACGGCTGCGCGCCGAGCAGGCCCAGCGGCTGGCCCGGGAGGCCATCGCCCGCGAGATGCACGACGTCCTGGCCCACCGGCTCACCCTGCTCAGTGTTCACGCGGGCGCGCTGGAGTTCCGGCCGGACGCGTCCCGCGAGGAGATCGCGCGCGCCGCCGGCGTGATCCGGGAGAGCGCCCACGAGGCCCTCCAGGACCTGCGGGAGATCATCGGCGTGCTGCGGACCGGCGACGCGGAGGAGCCGTCCGGCGGGCGGCCCCAGCCGACGCTGGCCGCGCTGGACGCCCTCGTCGCCGAGTGCCGCGAGGCCGGCATGAGGATCACCCTGGACCACCGCGTCACCGACCCGGCCGCCGTCCCCGCCTCCGTCGGCCGCACCGCCTACCGCATCGTCCAGGAGGCCCTCACCAACGCCCGCAAACACGCCCCCGGCACCGAGGTCGCGGTCCGCCTCACCGGTGCCCCCGTCGACGGCCTCACCGTCACCGTCACCAATCCCGCCCCGCCAGCCCGGGTCCCGCCCGTCCCCGGCTCCGGCCAGGGCCTGATCGGCCTCACGGAACGCGCCACGCTGGCGGGAGGACACCTGGAGCACGGCCCGGGGCCCGACGGCGGTTTCGCGGTGCGGGGGTGGCTGCCGTGGGCCCGGGCGTGACGGGCGCGGCGGGCGGCGGTGCCCGGGGCGGCGTACGGGGGTGTGCGGCGGCCCCGGAGCGGCGGACCCCGCGGGCGGGCGGGCCGCACGCGCGCGCGTGCCCCGGGGTTCCGGTCCGCCCCCTCCGCTCCCGCTCCCCGGCGTGGTTTCGTGACCCCATGACTGCGACCCCGATCAGACTCCTCCTCGTGGACGACGACCCCCTCGTACGGGCCGGACTGGTCCTGATGATCGGCGGGGCCGAGGACATCGACATCGTCGGGGAGGCCGCCGACGGCGCGGAGGCCGAGGAACTCGTGCGCCGCACCGCGCCGGACGTCGTCCTCATGGACCTCCGTATGCCGTCCGTGGACGGGCTCACCGCCACCCGGCGGCTGCGGGCGCGGCCCGGCGCGCCGCAGGTCGTGGTGCTCACCACGTTCCACGCCGACGAACAGGTGCTGCACGCCCTGCGCGCGGGCGCCGCCGGGTTCGTACTGAAGGACACCCCGCCCGCCGAGATCGTCGACGCCGTACGCCGGGTCGCGGCGGGCGACCCCGTCCTGTCGCCCGCCGTCACCCGGCAGCTTGTGCGGCACGCGGCCGGGGCCGGCGGCGCCGCCGACGTGCGTCGCGCACGCGCGCGGGAACGGCTCGCCGTCCTCAACGACCGCGAACGCGAGGTCGCCGTCGCCGTCGGCCGTGGCTTCGCCAACGCCCGGATCGCCACCGAGCTGTTCATGAGCGTGGCCACCGTCAAGACCCACGTCTCCCGCATCCTCGCGCGGCTCGGCCTCGGCAACCGGGTGCAGATCGCCCTGCTGGCCCACGACGCGGGCTGGCTGGAGGACGACGAGGAGCACCAGGGCCTGTCGTGAAACGCCGGCTGGAGGTCACCGGGCTGTGCCGGCTGACGCGCGGGCGTACCGCGAGCGCCACGCAGTCGAACGCGGGGTCGACCGCCTCGACCGCCACCGGGCTGTGCTCCCGGCGCTCACTGGATCGTCCGGGCGTCGCGCGCAGCTTCGCCCTCGGAGCCAACCTGTACGTCGACGGCGGCGAGACCCGGATCGAACCACGGGCGACGCCGGTCAGCCGTACGGATGAGGTGCCCGGTCCTGAACCTCCGTCAGGGCCACCGGCCGCCGCTCCCGGCGGGAGATCTCGCAGGCCTCCGCGATCCGCAGCGCCCGCAACGCCTCCCGGCCGTCGCACGGGTTGGGCCGCTCGCCCCGCACGACCTCCACGAAGGCGTCGAGTTCGGCCTCGTACGCGGGCCCGAACCGGTCCACGAACCCCGACCACGGCTTGTCGGCGGGCGGCGGGCCGGTCGGCTCGGTGGACGCGAGGGGCGTACGGTCGTCCAGGCCCACCACCACCGTGTCCCGCTCCCCGGCCAGCTCCATCCGTACGTCGTACCCGGCGCCGTTCAGCCGCGTCGCCGTGACCGTGGCCAGGGTGCCGTCGTCCAGGGTGAGCAGCGCCGCCCCGGTGTCGACGTCACCCGCGTCGCGGAACATCCCGGGGCCGCCGTCGGAGCCGGTGGCGTAGACGTCGAGCACCTCGCGGCCCGTGACCCAGCGCAGTACGTCGAAGTCGTGGAGCAGCGTGTCACGGAACAGTCCGCCGGACAGGGGCAGCCAGTCGGGCGGGGGAGGGGACTGGTCGCAGGTCATGGCCCGAACGGTGTGCAGCCGGCCGAGCCGGCCCGCGCGCACCGCCTCCCGGGCGCCGGCGTAGCCCGCGTCGAAGCGCCGCTGGAAGCCCATGTGCAGCACCGTCCCGGCCGACTCCACCTCGGCGAGAGCGGCCAGCGTGCCCGGCAGGTCCAGGGCGATCGGCTTCTCGCAGAAGACCGGCAGCCCGGAGCGGGCGGCCCGGCCGATCAGTTCGGCGTGGGCCGGCGTCGCCGTGGTGATCACCACCGCGTCCACGCCCCACCGGAAGATCTCGTCCACACCGGGCGCCGCCGTCTCGCCCAGCCGGAGGGCCAGCTCCTGCGCGCGCGCCGGCTCCGCGTCCGTCAGGATCAGCGAGCCGACCTCGCGGTGACGGCTGAGCGTCCTCGCGTGAAGGGTGCCGATGCGGCCCGTACCGATGACCCCGATGCGCATGGAAACAAAGTGAACGGCGACCCCGCACCCTGTCAATGTGTATGTCCTGACAATCGGACTACACGACTTCCCGTCAACCAGGCACCGGACTACGCTCGGGCCCGTGCCGAAACCAGATGTGGACCCGACCGTGCCGCTCGACCTCCGCGTGGACCGTAGCTCCCCGGTGCCGCTGTACTTCCAGCTCGCCCAGCAGTTGGAGGCCGCCATCGAGCAGGGCCGCCTCACCCCGGGCAGTCTGCTCGGCAACGAGATCGAGCTGGCCGCGCGGCTCGGCCTGTCCCGGCCCACCGTCCGCCAGGCCATCCAGTCCCTCGTCGACAAGGGCCTCCTCGTCCGGCGCCGGGGCGTGGGCACGCAGGTCGTGCACAGCCAGGTCAAGCGCCCGCTGGAGCTGAGCAGCCTCTACGACGACCTGGCGGCGGCCGGCCAGCGGCCCGCGACCAAGGTGCTGGTCAACACGGTCGTCCCGGCCTCCGCCACCGTCGCCGCCGCGCTCGGCGTCGCCGAGGGCGGTGACGTCCACCGCGTCGAGCGGCTCCGGCTCGCGCACGGCGAACCGATGGCGTACCTGATCAACCACCTGCCGCCCGGCCTGCTCGACCTGGACACCGGCCGGCTGGAGGCCACCGGGCTGTACCGGCTGATGCGGTCCGCCGGGATCACCCTGCACAGCGCCCGCCAGTCCATCGGCGCCCGCGGTGCCACGGCCGCCGAGGCGGAGCGGCTCACCGAGGCCGAGGGCGCCCCCTTGCTCACCATGCAGCGCACCACCTTCGACGACACCGGTCGCGCGGTGGAGTTCGGCGACCACACCTACCGCCCGACGCGCTACTCCTTCGAGTTCCAGTTGCTCGTACGGCCCTGACCGGCCCCCGTCCGGCACGCCCCTCGGCGCCCATGTCCGGACAAGGCGGCCGGGAGAGGCTCCCCGGCCGTGTCACGGCTGCTGCCCGTGTTCGATACTGAAGTGTTTGGGGCAGGTGAGGTCACCGCCGGGACACGCCGACGGCAGAGGTCGCCCGCCCCTCACGCACGTCGGAGCAGAGCAAGAGCACAGCAAGAAGGGCACCGCCTCGTGGCACGGTTTCGGACCTGGGTAGGCATAGCGCTGGCGGGGGCACTCTCCGTGTCGCTCGCGGCGTGCAGCAGCACCGGAGGCAAGCGGGCGGAGGACGCCCGCAAGGCCGCGGCCGCCCAGGGCAGGGCGGCGGTGAACACCCCGCGCTGGACCTTCGCGATGATCACCCACTCGGGAGACGGCGACACCTTCTGGGACATCGTGCAGAGCGGCGCCAGACAGGCCGCCGTCAAGGACAACATCAAGTTCCTGTACTCGCACGACGACGAGGCCCAGCAGCAGGCACAACTGGTGGACGCGGCCGTCGACAAGAAGGTCGACGGCATCATCGTCACCCTCGCCAAGCCGGACGCCATGAAGGCCGCCGTGGCCCGCGCCGAGAAGGCCGGCATCCCGGTGATCACGGTGAACTCCGGCTCCGAGGAGTCCAAGGCCTTCGGCGCCCTCACCCACATCGGCCAGGATGAGACGATCGCCGGCGAGGCCGTCGGCGACGAACTGAACCGGCGCGGCAGGAAGAAGGCCCTGTGCGTGCTGCACGAGCAGGGCAACGTCGGCCACGAGCAGCGGTGCGACGGCGTCGCCGAGACCTTCCGCGGCAGGCTCCAGAAGCTCTACGTCAACGGCACCAACATGCCCGACGTGCAGTCCGCGATCGAGGCCAAGCTCCAGGCCGACAAGTCCGTCGACTCCGTCGTCACCCTCGGCGCGCCCTACGCCGACACCGCCGTCAAGGCCCGGTCGGACGCGGGCAGCAAGGCCGAGGTCGACACCTTCGACCTCAACGCCACGGTCGCGGCGTCGCTGAAGAACGGCACCCTCGGCTTCGCCGTGGACCAGCAGCCGTACCTCCAGGGCTACCAGGCCGTCGACCTGCTGTGGCTGTACAAGTACAACGGCGACGTCCTCGGCGGCGGCAAGCCGGTGCTGACCGGCCCGCAGATCATCACCAAGGACCAGGCGTCCGCGCTGGCCGATTACACCGAGCGGGGCACGCGATGAGCGCGGCCACGGAACCGGCGGCTGACGAAAGGGTGCTCCCGACCTCGTCGCTGCGGAGACTGCTCTCCCGCCCGGAACTGGGCTCCGTCGTCGGCGCCCTCGCCGTCCTCGTCTTCTTCGCCTGCGCCGCCGACGGCTTCCTGCGCGCCTCCAGCCTCAGCACGGTCCTCTACGCCTCCTCGACCATCGGCATCATGGCCGTACCCGTGGCCCTGCTGATGATCGGCGGCGAGTTCGACCTGTCGGCGGGCGTCCTGGTGACGTCGTCGGCGCTGGTCTCCTCGATGTTCAGCTACCAGATGACCGCGAACGCCTGGGTCGGTGTCGGCGTGTCCCTGCTGGTCGCCCTGGCCATCGGCGCCTTCAACGGCTTCATGCTCACCCGCACGAAGCTGCCCAGCTTCATCGTCACCCTGGGCACGTTCCTCATGCTGACCGGCATGAACCTCGGCTTCACCAAGCTGATCGACGGCACCGTCTCCACCAAGACCATCGGCGACATGGAGGGCTTCCCGAGCGCCCACGCCGTCTTCGCCTCGACGCTCACCGTCGGCGGTGTCGGCGTCAAGGTCACCATCCTGTGGTGGCTCGGCCTGGTCGCCGTCGCCTCCTGGATCCTGCTGCGCACCCGCACCGGCAACTGGATCTTCGCCGTCGGCGGCAACGAGGACGCCGCCCGCGCGGTCGGTGTCCCGGTCGCCCGGACCAAGATCGGCCTCTACATGGGCGTCGCCCTCGGCGCCTGGATCTCCGGCCAGCACCTGCTCTTCTCCTTCGACGCCGTCCAGTCCGGCGAGGGCGTCGGCAACGAGCTGATCTACATCATCGCGGCCGTCATCGGCGGCTGCCTGATCACCGGCGGCTACGGCAGCGCGGTCGGCTCGGCCGTGGGCGCGCTCCTGTTCGGCATGACCAGCAAGGGCATCGTCTTCGCCGAGTGGAACCCCGACTGGTTCAAGTTCTTCCTCGGAGCGATGCTGCTCCTCGCGACCCTGCTCAACGCCTGGGTCCGCAAGCGCGCGGAGGCCTCCAAGTGACACTCGTCGAGCTGACCGGCGTCAGCAAGCGCTACGGCACCGTCCGCGCCCTCGAAGGGGTCTCCCTGGAAGTCCGCGCCGGCGAGATCACCTGTGTCCTCGGCGACAACGGCGCGGGCAAGTCGACGCTGATCAAGGTGATCGCGGGCCTGCACCGGCACGACTCCGGCACCCTGCGCATCGAGGGCGAGGAGACCACCCTCTCCTCGCCCCGGGACGCCCTGGACCGGGGCATCGCCACCGTCTACCAGGACCTCGCCGTCGTCCCCCTCATGCCGGTCTGGCGCAACTTCTTCCTCGGCTCCGAGCCCCGCACCGGCGCGGGCCCCTTCAAGCGCCTGGACACCGGCCTCATGCGCCGCACCACCCGCGATGCCCTGCTCCGCATGGGCATCGACCTCCGGGACGTCGACCAGCCCATCGGCACCCTCTCCGGCGGCGAACGCCAGTGCGTGGCGATCGCCCGCGCCGTCCACTTCGGCGCGAAGGTCCTGGTCCTGGACGAGCCCACGGCGGCCCTCGGCGTGAAGCAGTCCGGTGTGGTGCTGAAATATGTGGCTGCCGCACGCGACGAGGGCCTGGGCGTCGTGCTGATCACCCACAACCCGCATCACGCGTATCTGGTGGGGGACAGGTTCGTCCTGCTCCGGCGCGGCACCATGGTGGGCAACCACACACGGGACGAGATCACCCTGGACGAGCTGACGCGCCAGATGGCGGGAGGGTCCGACCTGGAGGCCCTGCGCCACGAACTGCAACGCGGCTGAGCGGCGCCCGACCGGTCCGGCGCTCGGTCCGGCGCGGGGCCGGGCGCGGGGCGCGGCCGGCGGGACGGGGCCGCGCCCGGCACCGACGGGCACCCCCGCTCCCGCCCCGCGCAGCACTCAGCGTGAGCGTGCGGCAGAATCGACAAGCGATGAGCACCTACCGCGACCTCACCGCCCCCATCGGCTCCCGCCGGGCCCCCGTGCTCCGTACGGTCGGCACCCGCGAACGCCGGTCCCATCTGACCGCACCCCGGGTGCCGACGGTGGGCATCGACATCGGCGGCACCAAGGTCATGGCGGGCGTCGTGGACGCCGACGGCAACATCCTGGAGAAGCTCCGCACGGAGACCCCGGACAAGTCCAAGAGCCCCAAGGTCGTCGAGGACACCATCGCCGAACTCGTCCTGGACCTCTCCGACCGGCACGACGTGCACGCGGTCGGCATCGGCGCCGCCGGCTGGGTCGACGCCGACCGCAACCGCGTCCTGTTCGCGCCCCACCTCTCCTGGCGGAACGAACCCCTCCGCGACCGCCTCGCCAGCCGGCTCTCCGTACCCGTCCTCGTCGACAACGACGCCAACACCGCCGCCTGGGCGGAGTGGCGCTTCGGCGCCGGCCGCGGCGAGGACCACCTCGTCATGATCACGCTCGGCACCGGCATCGGCGGCGCCATCCTGGAGGACGGCCAGGTCAAGCGGGGCAAGTTCGGTGTCGCCGGCGAGTTCGGCCACATGCAGGTCGTCCCCCAGGGACACCGCTGCCCGTGCGGCAACCGCGGCTGCTGGGAGCAGTACAGCTCCGGGAACGCCCTCGTCCGCGAGGCCAGGGAGCTGGCCGCCGCCGACTCCCCGGTCGCCTACGGGATCATCGAGCACGTCAACGGCAACATCGGCGACATCACCGGCCCCATGATCACCGAGCTGGCCCGCCAGGGCGACGCGATGTGCGTGGAGCTGCTCCAGGACATCGGGCAGTGGCTCGGCGTCGGCATCGCCAACCTCGCCGCCGCCCTCGACCCCTCCTGCTTCGTGATCGGCGGCGGTGTCTCGGCCGCCGACGACCTGCTCATCGGCCCGGCCCGGGAGGCCTTCAAACGCCACCTCACCGGCCGCGGCTACCGGCCCGAGGCCCGCATCACCCGCGCCCAGCTCGGTCCCGAGGCCGGCATGGTGGGCGCCGCCGACCTGGCCCGGCTGGTCGCCCGCCGGTTCCGCCGCGCCAAACGCCGCCGCGTGGAACGCTACGAGCGCTACGAGCGCTACACCCAGTCCCGCCGCGACCGGGACACGGCATGACCGCGGCGCTGCCCCGCCAGGCCCCCCCGCCGGACAAACCCCGCCGGCCCGCCGAGGACCCCCGCCACAAGGCCAGACGCCGGGCGCTCACCCTGCTGATCATCGTCCTGCTCATCGGCGTACCGGCCGGCTACCTCGTGATCTCCGCCGACCAGAGCCGCAACAGCGGCAAGGACAAGGAGGAGAAGTACTCGGCGACCGGCCTCACCCCGGGCTGGCCGTCCAAGGTGCAGCGCCGCCTCTACCAGGTGACCGTCCCCCACCCCGCCGACGACATCGCCTACTACGAGACCAACAACTGGAAGACCAGCCGCCTCTACGTGCAGTTCCGCACCAACCCCGCCGGCCTGGACAGCTTCCTGGAGGCCATGGGCGCGCGCCGGGACCAGCTACGGAAGAACGAGATCGCCGTCGGCGAACGCGACCAGAAGGTCAGCGGCTGGAACTTCACCGGCCGCGGCCCCTGGCGGGGCCTGACCCACGCGCAGAAGAACCCGGCGCCCACCCAGGACGTGGTCGTCAACCTCTCCGACCCGGAACACCCGATGGTGTTCGTCGTCTCCCGCACGGTCCCCTGACCACCCGCCCCGCCCCCCGGAGCCGATTGTCAGACCCCGCCCGTAGAGTCGAAGACATCGTGATCCGGCACGCGGACGGGAGGTGGCAGGACGTATGAACAGCACGGCGGCGGTGGCCGAGCGCACGGGCGGCGGCCCGGAGACGGACACCGGGCACCCGGTCCCGGTGCGCCTCGCGTCCGTCTACCTCCCCGCGCCCCTGCCGCGCGAGGGCCGCCTCGCCTTCTGGGACCCCGACGGCGACCCGCTGCCCCCGACGGCCGGGACCGACGCCCAGGAGCTGACGGTCGTACGACGCCACGGTGCCGGCGTGCGCCGCCGGCAGGTGCCCGCGCTGACCCTGTCGCTCGCCGAGGCCCTGCCGCTGCTGGTCCGCGCCCGCCGCGACCCGGCCGCCCACCCGGCCACCGCCTGCTGGGGCGCCGCCGCCCTGCACGCCCTTCGGCTCGTCGCCCGCGGCCGGCTGCTGCCCGGCCTGACGCCCGGCGGACACGACGCCTGGCGGGCCGGCCCGCTGGAACCCGACGACATCGACCACCTGCGCGCGATCGCCGCCGCCCTGCCCCCCGAGGGCCACGCCGTGCCCCTCCCGGGCCCCGGCGCGCTCCGGCTGCCCGAGCCCGAGGCCCTGGTCCGCGCCTTCCTGGACGCGGTCGCCGACACCCTGCCCCGCACCCCCGCGGCCCCCTGCGCCGCCGGCCGCCCGTTCGCCGCCCGCGAACCGCAGGCCCTGCCCGGGGCCCACGCCTGGGCCGCCGAGGTCGCCGCCGGCATGGACGCCGGCGTCCGGATCTCACTCCGCCTGGACCTGTCCGCGTACGAGGTGTTCGACGCCGGCGCGCACGAGGACGCGCGCGCCGCGGGAGCCGCGATCGTGCAGGTCCACAGCCTCGCCGACCCCACCCTGGTGGCCGACGCGGCGGCCCTGTGGGCCGGGGAGGCCGACACGGCGTTCGGCCCCCGCGCCCGCGTCGACGCGGCCCTGGCCGTACGGCGCGCCGCCCGCGTGTGGCCGCCCCTGGACCGCCTCGCCCAACAGGACGCACCCGACGTCCTCGCCCTCTCCGAGGAGGAGCTGGGCGACCTGCTCGGCGTCGCCGCGAGCCGGCTGGCCGCCGCCGGAGTCGCCGTCCACTGGCCCCGCGACCTCGCCCGCGACCTGACCGCCGCCGCGGTGATCAGGCCGGCGCCCGGTTCGGCGACCGACGGCACCGGCTTCTTCGAGAGCGAGGACCTGCTCCGGTTCCGCTGGCAGCTAGCACTCGGGGGCGACCCGCTCAGCGAGGCCGAGATGGACACCCTCGCCGAGGCCCACCGCCCCGTCGTCCGGCTCCGGGACCGCTGGGTGCTCGTCGATCCCGCCCTCGTCCGCAGGGCCCGCAAGCGCGAACTGGGCCTGCTCGACCCCGTCGACGCGCTGTCCGTCGCCCTCACCGGCACCGCCGAGGTCGACGGCGAGACCGTCGAGGCCGTGCCCGCCGGAGCGCTCGCCGCCCTCCGCGACCGCCTCACCGCGGGCCTGCACCCCGCCGACCCGCCCCCCGGCCTGCACGCCACCCTCCGTGACTACCAACTGCGCGGCCTCGCCTGGCTCGACCTCATGACCTCCCTCGGCCTCGGCGGCTGCCTCGCCGACGACATGGGCCTCGGCAAGACCGTCACCCTCATCGCCCTCCACCTCAAACGGGCCCGCACCGAACCGACCCTCGTCGTCTGCCCGGCCTCCCTCCTCGGCAACTGGCAGCGCGAGATCACCCGGTTCGCGCCCGGCGTCCCCGTCCGCCGCTTCCACGGCCCCGACCGCACCCTGGACGACCTCACCGGCGGCTTCCTCCTCACCACGTACGGCACCATGCGCTCCACCGCCGCGCGACTCGCCGAACAGCCCTGGGGCATGGTCGTCGCCGACGAGGCCCAGCACGTGAAGAACCCCTACTCGGCCACCGCGAAGGCGCTGCGCACCATCCCCGCCCCCGCGCGCGTGGCGCTCACCGGCACGCCGGTCGAGAACAACCTCTCCGAACTGTGGGCCCTGCTCGACTGGACCACCCCCGGCCTCCTCGGCCCCCTGAAGTCCTTCCGCGCCCGGCACGCCCGCGCGGTGGAGAACGGCGAGGACACCGAGGCCGTCGAGCGCCTCTCCCGGCTGGTCCGCCCCTTCCTGCTGCGCCGCAAGAAGTCCGACCCCGGCATCGTCCCCGAGCTGCCGCCCAAGACCGAGACCGACCATCCGGTGCCCCTCACCCGGGAACAGGCCGCGCTGTACGAGGCGGTGGTGCGCGAGTCGATGCTGGCCATCGAGACCGCCGGGGGCATGGCCCGCCGGGGCCTGGTCCTCAAGCTGCTCGGTGCCCTCAAGCAGATCTGCGACCACCCGGCGCTGTACCTGAAGGAGCAGCCGCGCCCCGACGGCCTGGCCGCCCGCTCGGGCAAACTCGCCCTCCTGGACGAGCTGCTGGACACCCTGCTCGCCGAGGATGGCTCCGCCCTCGTCTTCACCCAGTACGTCGGCATGGCCCGCCTCCTCACCGCCCACCTCTCCGCGCGCGCGATCCCCCTGGACCTCCTGCACGGCGGTACCCCGGTGCCGGAGCGCGAGCGCATGGTCGACCGCTTCCAGAGCGGCGAGACCCCGGTTCTCGTCCTCTCCCTGAAGGCCGCCGGCACCGGCCTGAACCTCACCCGCGCGGGCCATGTCGTCCACTTCGACCGCTGGTGGAACCCGGCGGTCGAGGAACAGGCCACCGACCGCGCCTACCGCATCGGCCAGACCCAGCCCGTCCAGGTCCACCGCCTGATCACCGAGGGCACCGTCGAGGACCGCATCGCCGAGATGCTCGCCGCGAAGCGCGCGCTCGCGGACGCCGTCCTCGGCTCCGGCGAGGCCGCGCTCACCGAACTGACCGACCGCGAGCTGTCCGACCTCGTCTCCCTGCGGAGGACGCCATGACGGCCGCCGACCGCCCCGGCGACGCCGCCCGCCGGGCCCTGCGGGCGGCCAGGAACCGCTCCGAGGCCGACACCCGGCCCCCGACCCCCGACGCGGTCGAACCGGGCCCGGGCCGGGCGGCGCGTGCGGTGGCCCCGGAGGACGGCGTGCCTGGAGCCGACGGGGGAGAAGGGGCGGCGGCGCTGCCGGGGGGTGCTGAGCCGGGGGCCTCCGACGCCGCTGCCGCGGCGCCGGAGCCGGGTTCGGCCGGTGCCGCGGGCAGGCGTCCCGGTGACGTCGCCCGCGAGGCGCTGCGCGCGGCCCGTCGGGATGCGCTGCGCGTGGAGACGGGGGAGCGCCGGGGCGGGCGGCGCGTCCCGCCGCGCTCCGGTCCCTCGGGCCCGGGTTCCCCGTCCGCACCGGCGGAGGGCAGCGGGGGCGCCAGGACCAGGGCCGTACAGGACATACGGCACTACTTGGCGAACGCTTTCCGGATGCCCGCGTGGACGGAAACACCGGAGGAGGGGGCGGAGCCGGAGGGGTTGGCCGAGCCCGAGGGGCCGGTGGAGGACAAGGGGTCGGTGGAGGACAAAGGTGCGGTGGCGCCCGGGGAGCCCACCCGTGCCACGGCCACACCCACCGAGCCGCCCGCTTCGGCGTCCCCGCTCACGCCTGCGCCACCCGTGCCCTCGGCACCGACCCCGGCATCTACTCCCGCCTCCGCCTCAGAGATGACCGCGCACGCCCCGCCGACTTCAGCGCCGGCGTCCTCGCCCACCCCTTCGACGCCCGCCTCCCCCGCCGCCATGTCTTCGGCGTCCCCGTCCTCGACCACGTCGCCCCCGCCCGAGGCACCACCCGCCGCTCCCTCGGCCCCCGCGTCCTCGGCCGTCGCCCCCGCGTCTCCGGCGCCGGCCCCCGCCCTCTGGGGCTCTCGGTCCGCGCCCGTTGCCTCGGTCTCCGCGGCGGTGGCTGCGCATGTGCCCGCGACCATGGCCACCCCGCACCGCGACACCGAACTGCGGCGTACGTTCGCGGCGTTCGGGGCCCGGGCGGCCGGCGGGGACGGGGAGTCGTTCGCGGGGACCTGGTGGGGCAACGCCTGGGTGGCGGCGCTGGAGCGGGGCGCGCTGGATCCCAAGCGGCTGGCGCGTGGCCGGGGTTACGCGGACCAGGGGCACGTGGACGCGATCACCGTCACCCCGGGGCTGGTACTGGCGTACGTGCGCGGCAGCCGGCCCCGTCCCTACCGCGTACAGGTGCGGCTACGGACGCTGGAGGACGAGGACTGGGAGCGTTTCCTGGACGCGGCGGCCGACCGGCCGGGACACATCGCGGCGCTGCTCGACAAGGAGCTGCCCCACTCCCTCGCCGACTGCGGCGTCGGCCTGCTGCCCGGCCCCGGCGACCTCGCCCCCCGGTGCAGTTGCCCCGACTCCGGCCACCCCTGCAAGCACGCCGCGGCGCTGTGCTACCAGACGGCCCGCCTCCTCGCCGCCGACCCGTTCGTGCTGCTCCTGCTCCGCGGCCGGGGCGAGAAAGAGCTGCTCGACGCGCTGTCCCGGCGCAGCGCCGCCCGCGCGGCCCGCGCCGCCCAGGACAAGCAGCCGCAGTCCCTGCCCGGTGTCCGGGCCACGGACGTCCTCACCTCGCGCCGGCTGCCGCCGCTGCCCCCGCCGTCGCCGGTGCCGCCGCATCCCGCGCAGCCTCCGGTGTATCCGTCGGCGCCCGGCGGCCCGGACCCCTTCGCGCTGGACCAGTTGGCGACCGACGCCGCCGCCCGCGCCCACGCGCTCCTCGGTACGGGGCGCGATCCGGTCGGCGGGCTGACCCTGTGGCAGGACGCGGTGCGCCTCGCCGCGGCCCGCCCCGGTTCAGGGCTGACCGCCGGCACCCGCACGCTGTACGCCACGCTGGCCGGCGCGGCGGGCCGCACCCCGGCCGACCTCGCGCGGGCCGTCGCCGCCTGGCGGCAGGGCGGCGCGGAGGGGCTGGCCGTCCTGGAGGAGCCCTGGGATCCGCCGGCCGGCCGCTTCGACCGGGCCCGTCCGCTGCTGCTCGCCGCCGATCTCCCGGCGTTCCGTCCCTGGCGCAACCGCCTCACCCATCCGCGTGGCCACGTCCAGCTCCGCCTGGGCCGCGACGGCCTGTGGTACGCCTACGAGTCGGAGCCGGGCCAGGACGACTGGTGGCCTCGTGGCACCCCCGACCTCGACCCGGTGGGCGCCCTCACCGGACTCGGCGTACCGGACGACCTGTGACCGGCACCGGCACCGGCACAGGCACCGGCACCGGCATCGCAGGGCCATCGGCCCCGGCACCGGCATCGCAGAGCACCGGCACTGGCACAGGCGCCGGCATCGGCACAGGCACCGGAGCGGGTGTCACCGCCTCACCCGTTCCCGGCCGAGCCTCCTGACCTCGTGAGCACGAGTCACGCGTAGCGCTGTACCAGCAGGCGCTTGAGCACCTTGCCGCTGTGGCCGGTGGGCAGGGCCCGGGTGAACTCGACGCGGCGCGGATACTTGTAGCCCGCCAGGCGGTCCCGGCTCCAGGCGACGATGTCGGCGGCCAGCGCCGGGCCTTGCGTGAACTCCGGCCGGGTCACGACGACCGCGCAGATCTCCTCGCCCAGCCGGTCGTCCGGGATCCCGATCACCGCGGTCTGCTCGACGGCGGGATGCCGCAGGAGCGCCTCCTCGACCTCCCGGGGATAGACGTTGTAGCCGCCGCGCAGGACGATGTCCTTCTTCCGGTCGACCAGGCGCAGACAGCCGTCCGCCTCCAGCACGCCCAGATCGCCCGAGCGGAACCAGCCGCCGACGAGGACGGCGGCCGTCGCCTCGGGCAGGCCGAGGTATCCGGACATCACGTTGTGACCGCGGATCACGACCTCGCCGACCTCGCCCGCGGGCAGCAGCTCGATGCGGTCCTCGAGACCGGCCCGGGTGATGCCGACCTCGACACCGGCGATCGGGGTCCCGACGGTGCCCGGCCGGGTGACCTGTCCCGGCTGGTTGTAGGCGACGCACGGGGAGGTCTCGGTCAGCCCGTACCCCTCGTACACCTGACAGCCGAACGTCTCCTGGACCCGGTCGAGCACCGGGACCGCCAGCGCCGAACCGCCGCTGTACGCCCGGTGCAGCCGCGGCGCGGGCGTGCCGTCCGGCACCGCCTCCAGCAACGCGTGGTACATCGTCGGCACGCCCATGAACACGGTGCAGCCGTACCGGCTCATCAGGGCCAGCGCGTCGGGCGCGGTGAACCTCGGCATCAGCACGACCGTCGCGCCGGCGTGGAAGGCCACGCTCATGACGCAGGTCTGGCCGAAGGTGTGGGACAGCGGAAGACTGCAGAGCAGCACGTCGTCGGGCCGGACGTCGAACGGGGAGACGGCCGTCACCTCGATGTTGGTGACGATGTTGCGGTGCGAGAGCATCGCGCCCTTGGGGCGGCCGGTGGTGCCCGAGGTGTACAGGATGGCGGCGATGTCGTCGGGGGAGCTGGGGAAGTACCCGGCGACGGGGGGTGCCGGCTCGGGTGGGTCCAGTCGTACCCCGTCGGTGTCGTCGACGCCGACCGTGAACAGGGTGGCACCGGCGGTGGCCGCCGCCTTGGCGCCCTCGTCCAGCGTCGGCGCGGCGCAGACCAGCGCGCGTGCGCCACTGTCGGCGAGCACGAACTCGATCTCACCGGACCGTAGTTGTGTGCTCATCGGGACCACGGTGGCGCCCAGCGCGAGCGTGCCGTAGTAGGCGACGGGGAAGTGCGGGGTGTTGGGCAGCAGCAGTCCGACCCGGTCACCGGGGCCGATCCCGTGCCGGCGCATCTCGGCGGCGTAGCTGCGGGCGCGTTCCCACAGCAGCCCGTAGGGCACGGGGGTGTCCTCGAAGATCACCGCCGGCGCGTCCGGCCGCCGTGCCGCTGTGTCGGCGAGCACGGCGGCCAGGGGTCGGGTCACACCACTTCCTTCACGGGCGAGGACGATCCCCGCCGTGCGGAGGCGGTCGTGATGCCCAGGTCACGCCAGATCCCGGCGAGCGCCTCGGCGAACTCCTTCACATCGGTGGGGGTGTGGGTCGCCGACGGCGCGATCCGCAGCAGTTCGTCCCCCTCGCGCACGCTGGGGGCGTTGATGGCCTGCACGTAGATGCGGTGCCGGTCGAGCAGCAGCGCGGACGCCTGCTTGCACAGCGTGTCGTCGCCGACCACCGCCGAGACGATGTGCGAGTCGGAGGACTTGTAGGGGATGTCGGCATCGTCCAGCAGCCGGTGCAGCAGCCGGGCGTTCTCGGCGAGCCGCTGCCGTTCCAGCTCGGAGCCCCGCAGATGCCGTACCGCGGCCAGCGCGCCCGCCGCGGTGGCCGGCGGCAGCGAGGTGGTGAACACGAACGCGCGGGAGGTGGCCCGGACGTAGTCGATGAGCCCGTTGGGCCCCGCGATGTAACCGCCCACCGTGCCCAGGCCCTTGGCGAGCGTGCCCATGATGATGTCGAACCGGTCGGCGATGCCCTCGCGCGCCGCGATACCCGCGCCCTCCGGCCCGTACATGCCGATCGCGTGCACCTCGTCCAGGAACGTGGTCGCTCCGTGACGCCGCGCCAGCTCGGCGATCTCGGCGAGCGGGGCGACATCGCCCGACATCGAGTAGACCGACTCCAGCACGATCAGTTTCGGCAGTTCCGGGTCGGTGTCGGCGAGCAGTTGCGCCAGGTGCTCGACTTCGTTGTGCCGGAATATCCGCTTGGTCGCGCCACTGTGCCGCAGTCCGTCGATGATCGAGGCGTGGTTCAGCTCGTCCGAGAACACCACGGTGTCGTCCGGGGTGCCCGCGAGCACCGTCAGCGCGCCGTCGTTCGCGGTGTAGCCGGAGGTGAACAGCAACGCGGCGTCCTTGCCGTGCCAGTCGGCCAGCTCCCGCTCCAGCTCGACGTGACGGTGGTTCGTCCCGCCGATGTTGCGCGAACCGCCGGACCCGGCACCGAACTTGGCCACCGCGTCATGCACCGCGGCCAGCACCAGCGGATGCTGGCCCATGCCGAGGTAGTCGTTGCTGCACCACACGCTCACCTCGGCGCTCCCCTCGGGGACGCGCGCGAGGGCGGTCGGGAAGTTGCCGGCCTGCCTGCTGATCTCGAGGAACGTACGGGAGGGTGTCTGGGCCGGAGTGACCTCGGTCGTGAAGTGTTCCAGATGCGTGGGCATGGTTCTCCGAATCTCCGCTACGGATTGGGGTCCTGCCTGCTGTCAGGCGTGCGACGCGTGTTCCAGTCGCAGGCGCGGCTTGTCGGGCTTTCCAGCCGCGTTCAGGGGAATCTCGTCGAGAACGAGCACCTGTTCGGGGACGTGCGCCGGCGAGAGTATGTTGCCGAGGTGTCCGCGCACCGCGTCGATGGCCACCGAGGTGCCCGGCCGCAGGGTGATCGCGGCGTGCAGATGTTCCATGCCGTCCTTGCCCAGGAAGCCGTACACGACCGCCTGGGCGATCCCGGGAAGCGTCAGCATCGCCCGTTCGACCACCGTGGGGTACACCTTGACCCCGTCGATCTTGGCCATGTCGGCGACCCGGTCCAGCAGGTGCAGATAGCCGCGTTCGTCGCGGTAGCCGATGTCGCCGGTGTGGTACCAGCCGTCGCGCAGCACCCGCGCGGTCAGCACCTCGTCAAGGTAGCCGTCCATGACGTGCGGGGACCGGACGCGCACCTCACCGACCTGCCCGTCGTCCAGCGGGGCGCCCGTCTCCAGGTCGCTGATGCCGATCTCGACACCGGGGAAGGGCCGCCCCACCGTCGCCTGCAGTTCCGGGTCGGCGTGGTCCTCCGGCAGCAGGCAGCTGATCCTGGCGCTCTCGGAGGTGCCGTACTGCTGGAACAGGCTGGGTCCGAACAGCTTGACGGCCTCGGCGAGCCGGGCCGGCGCCGCCGGGCTGCCGGCGTAGTCGATGCGGCGCAGCCCGGCCAGCCCAGCGGCCACCGGATCACGCAGCCCCCGTTCCTCCAGGCGGTCGAGCAGCCGGTACAGATGACTCGTGGCCATGAAGGTCCGGGTCACCGCGTGCTCGTTCACCGCCTGGATCCAGGGATCCGGCGCGAACTCCTCCAGCAGCACCAGCCGGCCCCCGTCGATCAGCGCGGCATCGGCCAGCTGGCCGACCGTCTGGCTCAGCGGGGTGCCGATCAGTGCCGTGATCCGCTCGGCCTCCCGGCCCAGGGCGATCGTGCCGTACACCACGCTGTCCCAGGACCGCCGTGACTTCCTGATGCCCTTGGGCCGCCCGGTGCTGCCGCTGGTGAACGCGATGGCCGCCAGGTCCTCCGGCGACCACGGCACCGGCCGGTGCGGACCCGGATCGTCGCCGGGCGTGACCTCCAGCGCGCCGGGCACGCCGGGCCCGATGAGCGGGACACCGGCCCGCCGCGCCAGCTCGGCCGCCCGGTCGGCACTGTCCCGGTCGGCGTACAGGACCGCTGCGCCGGTGGTCCGCAGGATGTCCAGTTGATCATCGACCGACAGCATGGCCGTGCTCGACCCCGGGTTGGTCGACCGCAGGTGTCCGACGGCCGCCCCGAGCAGATGGGCCGCGTGCCGCACTCCGAGTATGTCGGGGCTGTTCGGCGAGGTCAGTACGGCGACGACCGTGCCGTGGCCCACTCCGCACTCGTGCAGGGCACGGTAGGTCCCGGTCACCGAACCGAGGTGCGCGCCCCCCGTGATCCAGGAACCGCGGTGGTGCAGCACCGGTTTCTCCGGTTCCTTCGCGAGCACGGAAAGCAGTTCGGCCACGTAGCCGCCCGCCGCCGCCCACCATTCCCCGCTATCGGTCGCCATACTGATCGCTCCCTCTGACCGGATCTCTTTCGCTGACAGGGGAAAACCTCGAGCCGGAACGCGGTCGGAACAGCCGGGACCGGGCACCTCGCGAGCAGGCTCAAGGGGGGTTCGGACGGACGGGGTCCCGGTCAGGTCCCGGCGCTCAGCCGCCCACGAACTCGGCGCGCACCAGCCAGCTTCGTGAGGGCCCCTTCCGGTCCCGGGGCTGGACCTGGAACGGCCAGTCCTCGTGCGCCGTGGTCGGCTCGCCGGGCTCCTTCACATCGCGCGCCTTCCAGCCGAGCGAGGCCAGGTACTCCTCGGGCTCGTCGGTGCCGAACAGCCACGGCGTGCCGTCCTCCTCCAGCTTGCGGCGGAAGTCGCGGGAGAACGGGCTGCGCAGCAGCGCCTGGCTGACGAAGTCCACACCCAGCCAGCTCCCCGGCGCGGAGGCCGAACCGAGGGAGCGCAGCAGGTTGGTCGCCTGCTCCTCGGTGAGGAAGAACAGCAGCCCCTCGACGACCCACAGGGTGGGCAGGCCGCGGTCGAAACCGGCCTGCTCCAGGTCGGGCAGCCAGTCCCGGCGCAGGTCGACGGCCACCTCACGGCGGGTCACCCGCGGCTGTGCGTCCAGCGCGGTCAGCCGGCGGCGCTTCTCCGCCAGCAGCGCCGGGAAATCGACCTCGTACACCGTCGCGTCGTCCGGCCAGTGCAGCCGGAACGAGCGGGTGTCCATGCCGGCGGCGACGAACACGATCTGGCGGATGTCGTTGTCCGCCAGGATCTGCTCGACGCTCTCGTCCAGGTATCGGGTGCGGATGGCGATGAATGTGGTCAGTCCGCTGCCCCGGTTCTTCTCCAACAGGTCGAATCCGCGTGGGGCGGCCAGTTCGCGGGCGAAGGGGTCCTCGAAGATCGCCCGGTCGCCGCGTTCGGTCTCCAACGCCCGCGCCGCGGCCGTCCACTGGGCCGTGTACGAGACGGCTTCCATGAATGCCTCTCTCCTGGTGCTGGTCAGGCCGCGATGAAGAATGCTTTTTCGATCGCGGCCAGGGTCTGGAAGTCCTGGATGTCGATGTTGTCGAAGTCGATCTCCACGCCGGTCGCGTTCTCGATCACGTAGACCAGCTCCACGAAGGTCAGCGAATCGACCAGGCGGGTCTGGATCAGGTTCTCCTCGGCGTCGATGGTCCGGCGCTCCGGATGCCGTTTCAGGATCCAGTTGCGGACTTCGTCAATCCCTGTCGCTGCCATCTGCACTCCTGTTCTCTGGGTTGCCCGCCGTGAACGCCACCGCCACGGCACAGGGTTCGTCGTGGGTGATGCTCACCGCGATGTGCTCGATACCGGCGCGTCGCGCCAGTTCGGCGGCCCGGCCCGCGAGCCGTACCACCGGCCGGCCGCCGTCGGCGGTCAGGATTTCGATGCCGCGCCACGGCAGGGTCTGGCCGGCCGTGTGGAACAGCTTGAACACCGCTTCCTTGGCGGCCAGCCGGCCCGCGATGCCCGGGACGTCGGGGCCGGTGTCACCGCGGCAGAGCCGGATCTCCTCCTCGGAGAGCATCCGGGCCAGCAGGGGCTCGTCACGCACCAGTTCCCGCACCCGGTCGAACGGGACCATGTCGATGCCGACCCGGCCCTCCACCGTCACGGCAGCCGCGTGGCGGCGTCCCGGACCGCCGCCAGCGCCTGCGGGGCGCTCCCGTGAGCGTCCAGCAGCACGGCCAGCCAGCGCTCCAGCCCGAATGCCACGCAACTGGTGTAGGCGTAGCCGTCTTCCCCGGCGAGCCGGATGCGGCAGCGCTCGCCGAAGAAGTTGCGGTGCGTGTTGACGGACGCGATGGCCAGGTCACCGGCCTGGAACTCGTACTTGACCGGGCTGAGCCGGGACAGCAGCGCCCGCGCGCCGTCGTTCTCGAAGAACGGGTCGGACGCGGCCACCCGCTCCAGTGCCACTCCCAGCGCCGCGCCGAACGCGATGATCCGCTCGGTGAACTCGGCCAGCAGCCGCTGCGTGTGGTCGTAGGAGCCCAGCGCCACGATCTCCCGCATCTGGAAGCTGGCCAGCCTGCGGAGCGGGACGTAGTGGTCCTCGTTGCGGAAACACCGGTTCACCAGGGTCACCAGGGTGTCCTGGTCCAGCTCGACGTCCTCGTAGAACAGGTAGGCGCCGAAGCAGGTGGCGTGCGGCAGGCCGAGCCGGGCCTCGCGCAGGCCGTCCGGGGCGAACCGCCCGTCCGACGGTTCGGCCGGGCCGCCCGCCAGTTCCAGCGGGGCCGCGACCAGGGCGAGGTGCGGGAAGTTGGTGTAGACGTCGAACTTCGCCAGATCCTCGACCGGGTACACCGGCGGCGGCAGGATCTCCCGGGCGCCGGCGGTCCGGCCCCAGCCGGCGAACACGCCGTCCAGTTCGCGGAGCAGATCGGTCTGGTCCGGGTCGAGAATGGCCAGCGCGTCGGTGCGCGTGACCGATGCGGCATGGGCGGTCATCAGATGATCCCGATCTTCTCGAGGAATTTCGAGGTCTTGCGGAAGATGCTCTGCTCGAAGGCCGCCCGCGCGGGCGACGTCAGCAGTTCCTCGCGCACGGCCAGCGGGTCGGCCAGACCGGCGTCCCGGTAGACGTGCGGGTTGAAGAGCGATTCGAAGCTGTACGTCATGTACCGGCGCAGGTAGTCGCCGATGGCGGTCAGTTCCTGCTCGGTCGCGGTCCGCTTCACGTCGGTGAACAGCGCGGTGACCAGCTCGCGGCCGAACGCGATGTGCCGGGACTCGTCCTGGTGGTGGATCCGGTTGATGGCCCGGATGGTCTCGTGCAGCCCGGTGTCCACGGCCATCCGGGAGTTGAAGTGGTCGACCAGTTCCTCGAAGATCAGGATCCGGGCGAAGACCAGCAGGCTCTCCACGTCCGACTTCGGGATCTCCGCGCTCGCCCCGGCCGGCTGCCGGTAGATCTTCCCGCCGTAGCGCAGGCAGAACTCGGCGAAGAACCACATGTGTTCGTTCTCCTCACCGATGAAATGGTGGAAGAACTCCGACGGCGTCTCGAATCCCTTGGTGTGGATGCGCCGGGTGACCTCGATGAGCAGTTCGCGGATGCCGTGCACGTTGAGGCTGTAGAAGTTGATGCTCTCGAACTTGGAGAGCGCGTACAACTCCTTTTCGGACAGGCGCCCGGCGACGGAGGTGCCGTGGGTGGTGGTCAGTTCCGGGCTCATCCACCACATGTCGTCCGGCAGGGACTCCGGCCACTCGAAGAGCCGGTAGGGGTTGTAGTAGTCGTCGATCGACTTGGTGGTCAGCCGGTCGAGGATCTGGAGGAACCGGTCGTCGGACTTGATCAGCTCGCTCACCATGTGTCTGCCACTCCATTCGAGGTCGTTCAGGCTCTGACGCTGCCGGCAGCCGGCCCGGTGGTGACCGGTGACCGGCCGGGAAGCGGCTCCCCGGCGCGGTCCCGGTCCTGTGCGACCAGCCGAGGGGGTACAGAACGCGCAGCAGTGGGCCGGCCATCACGGTGGTGAGCACCGCCATGAGCACCATCAGTGAGTACAACGGCTGGTCCAGCAGGCCGAGTTGCAGCCCGGTGGTGAGAATGATCAGTTCGGTGAGCCCTCTGGTGTTGAGCAGGGTGGCCAGCACCGCGGACCGCCGCCGGCCGAACCCGGCCCACCGCGCGCCACCCGTCGCACCGAGGAACTTCCCGCCCACCGCGACCAGCATGATCGCGCCGAACTCGGCCGGCCCGGACGCCCCGAGCCGGGAGAGGTCCACCCGCGCACCACCCGCCACGTAGTACACCGGCGGCAGCAGGTACTCGGTCACCGGACCCGGGCTGGCGGCCGGCCGGCTCACACAGCCCGCCCGGCCCCGACGGCATGATCGGGCCGAGCACGAACGCGCCGAACGGGAGGTGCGGGCCAAGCCACTCGGTCGCCGCGCCACAGGCCGGCAGCCCGGCCGGCGCGACCACGAACGGCTCCCGCGTCCGCCCGTGCCGCTCCCGCCACCGCACCCACCTTGCCGGCAGTGGCCGGCCGGCCCCGAACAGCAGGCCCAGCAGCGGGATCACCAGCAGCAGCCGCCACCGGGTCCGGCCGGAGGCCGTCATGGTCGTGACCGCCGGCATCGACCAGGCGAGCGGGTCGCCGGCCGCGGCGCTGGCCGGCGAGATGCCGGCCACCGGGGTGCCCAGCAGGTCGCGGTCGCGGACGATCCGGGCCGGCACCGGCAACGCGGTCACCGACATCGCGGTGCCCAGGAACAGGGCGTACCCCACGGTCCGGCCGCCGGACGGCGCGTCCATGGTCACGGCCAGCAGGCACGCGAGGCCGAAGGGCACCGCGATCGAGCCGGGCGTGGTGGCCGGCACGGCACCGGTCCGGCGCCGCGGTGGATGCCGGGCGAGTTCCCGGTCGATCAGGAACAGGAACAGCGCGATCCCGAGATTGCCCAGCGCGCTCAGGATCAGCCTGATACCGGCCGGGAACAGCGCGCGGTGCACCGCGTCCAGCAGCAGGCTCGGGCCGGGCAGGATGCCGGTCAGGATCTCCCCGATCACCGCGGGCTGGTCCCACCGGGCCGGCAGCCGGCCGAGCGTCCTGGCCACCACCAGCACCATGGCCGGCACCAGCAGCAGCGTGACGCTCTGCCGCGAGGTCACTCCGCCTCGACGGCCGGCGCGAGCCGCCGGATCCGCAGCTTCGGCTCCAGTTCGAGGTAGAGGCCGCCCACGGCCTTCTCCGGGGAGGCGGGCATCGAGTTCATCGCCTCGTTGTGGCCGGCGAGGATGCCGCCCTGGGTGTCGACGTCTCCCTCGGTGCGGATGCGCTGGGCGACCTTGTCCAGCGCGGCGGTCCCGTCCCGGCTGTCGTCCAGGTCCTCGACGCCGGTCACGATGTGCAGGAACGACTCGTACAGGTTGAGCATGTGGCGTTCCCGCCGGGTCAGCTTGTCCGCCTCGAAGAACTGCGACTCGCGGTTGTAGCTCTTGTAGAAGAAGGACACCACGACCAGCAGCCGCTCGTACGCCTGCCGGTAGGCCTTGGCGAAGAAGGAGGTGGCCTCCTCCTCGGACAGCCCGCCGTCCACGATCGCGGAGATGGCCGCGGCGGCCAGCAGCGCGCTGAACGTGGCCAGGTGCACACCTGTGGACAGCAGCGGGTCCAGGAAACAGGCCGCGTCGCCGATCAGCAGGTACCCCGGGCCGGTGAACTGCTCCGAGCTGTACGAGTAGTCCTGCTCGACCTTGAACTCGGGCAGCCGCTCCGCGCCGTCCACCATCTCGGCGATGCGCGGGCACTGGGCGAGCGCGTCGAAGTAGACGTTCTCGACACCGCCGAGCCGCTCCCGCTCCTCCGCGAACGTCGTCCGCTTGGCCACCAGGCCGATGGAGTGGGTGCCGTCGTGCAGCGGGATCGACCAGAACCAGCCGTACGGCACCGAGCAGACCGCGATCGCGCCGGCCGGCCCCCGGTCGAGCGGTTTCACCCCGCGCCAGTAGGACCACACCGCGATGTTCTTGAACGCCTCCTGGTAGTGACGGTTCTTCAGGTACTTGGTGGCCATCAGGCCGGACCGGCCGGTCGCGTCCACCAGGAAGTCGAAGCCGATCTCACCGGTGACCGAGCGGTCACCGGATGCGGCCCAGCGGGCCTTGACCGGCCGGCCCTCGTCGAATTCGATCTCGGTGACCTTCGTGCCCTGCCGCACGTCCACGCCGAGTTCAGCGGCGTTGTCCAGCAGAATATGGTCGAATTCAGAGCGAATCACCTGGTAGCTGTACCGGCCGGAACCTGTCAGGTGATCGAAGTTGAGGTCCCAGTTCTCCGGGCCCCACTCGAAGTACGCACCGTCCTTCCGTACGAAGCCGTGCTTGTCGATCTTCTCCCGGACGCCGAGCAGGTCGAGAATCGGCAGCACGGAAGGCAAGATCGACTCACCGATGTGGTACCGCGGAAATGTCGAACTCTCCAACAGGGTCACTCGGACGCCCTGTTGAGCCAGTAGTCCGGCGGCCGTGCTGCCCGCCGGCCCGCCGCCGATCACCAGCACCTGGGTACGCTCCCCCATCACCGATTCCTCACCTCGGTTGGCACCCAACATTCGGACGCGAAGACGCTAGATTTCCGCGGTGGAAACCCGCAACAACCAGAAGAGGCTGGCCGCATGTGGCCACCCGCCGGACGGCTCGCGGACCGGGGCCGATCTTCGCGGCGATGCGGGACCGGAGACCGGCCCGGTACGACGGCGGGTGACCCGGCGCACCCGGTGGCCGAACGAGGCCAGCCACTTCCGGCAATTGCGGTCGCCGGTGCCCCTACTTAGGGTTTGCCCAGCGACGCCCCGGTGCCGGGAGATCGTATCTGGAAGGGACCAGCATTGGCCGCACAGGAGAACGTGAGGGAACCGGCCTCGGCGACCACGACATCGGGCGTCGTCGCGGGCCGGGTCCACGAGGGCGTTATTTCGTTCAAGGGAATTCCGTACGCGGCGGAGCCTTTCGGGGAGAACCGGTTCAAGCCGCCACAGCCTCCGCAGCCCTGGGACGGCGTGCGCGAGGCATTCGAGTACAGCCCGGCCGCACCGCAGCCCAACACCTTCTCACTGGTGGACGCCACGCCCCTCTACCCGTGGGGAACCGACTGCCTGACCCTCAACGTCTACACCCCCGACCTCGGCGCGGCCCGGCTGCCCGTCATGGTCTGGGTGCACGCCGGCGGCTACATCTCGGGCAGCGCCTCCACCACCCGCGCCGACGGGTCGGTCTTCGCGCGCGAGGGCGTCGTCGTGGTCGCGATGAACTACCGCCTCGGCGCCGACGGATTCCTGTCCGTGCCGGGCGGCACCACGAACGCGGGCATGCGCGACGTCGTCGCCGCACTGCGCTGGATACGCGAGAACATCGCGGCCTTCGGCGGCGACCCGGACGCCGTCACCGTCTTCGGCAACTCCTCCGGCAGCGCCATCATCTCGGCGATCGCCAAGACCGTCGCCGGTGAGGGACTCATCCACCGGGCCATCCTCCAGAGCCCGTGCCTGTCGGTGGTCGCCGAGGCGGAGGAAGGGCACGCACTCGCCAAACGGGTCCTTGCCGATCTGGGCGTCGAGACCGATCTGCGGGACGTCCCGCTCCGGGAACTGCTGGGCCGCCGGCAGCGCGCCCTGGACGTCCGTTTCCGCGACGCCCGGCGCTGGCACCCGTACACCTACTGGTTCAGCCCCTACATGCCGGTCGTGGACGACACCCTTTTCACCGACTCGGCACTGAGCGAACGCATTCCGTCCTCCGTCGACCTGCTGATCGGCACCAACCGCGACGAGTCCCGCTACTTCCTGATGCGCAACGGGCAGTTCAACACGGCGACCGAGCAGGACCTCCTCGACGCCCAGAACTCCTACGGCCTCTCCGAGGAGTGCCGTGCCGCGGCGCGTTCCCTGTACGGGCATCTCCCGCTCGGCGAACAGCTCGCCGAATCGGTGACCAACTGGGTCTTCCGCGGCTCCACCGTCGAACTCACCCGTCTGCACGCCCGGTCCGGCGGAAACACCTACGCGTACGAGTTCACCTGGCAGGACTCACCCGCTTTCGACGGCCATTACGGCGCCGCCCACTTCCTCGAAGTCCCCTTCCTCTTCGACCAGCTCGACGATCCCGCCTTCGCACCCCAGGTCGGCCCGGACGCTCCCGCGGAACTCGGCCGCTTCCTGCGCAGTAGCTGGATCCGGTTCGCCACGACCGGCGATCCCGGCTGGTCCCGTTACGACGACGAGGACCGCTCGGTCATGATTCTCGACAATACCTGCCGAGTCGAGCCCGACCCCCGCGAATACCACCGCGCCGCCTGGGACGCTCAGTTCGCCAGACCCACCCCATAGGTGACAATGCCGACGCCGTACGCAGGCGTCCCGTCTGGAAGAATCCCGATGCGTAGCCTGATCATCGACAATTACGACTCGTATACGTTCAATCTCTTCCAATTGATCGCGGAGGTGAACGGGTGTGAGCCGGTCGTTCTGAAGAACGACGATCCGGCGCTTACCACGCTGGACCTGACGGAATTCGACAACATCGTCGTCTCGCCCGGGCCCGGCAGCCCGCGCATCCCGCGCGATCTGGGCCATGTCGGGGACATCCTGGCCAGAGCGGTCGTACCGGTGCTCGGAGTCTGTCTCGGTCATCAGGCGATCGCCCATGCCGCCGGAGCGACGGTCGACCGCGCACCACAGCCGCGGCACGGCCATCTCACCAAGGTCCGGCACGCGGGCACCGAGTTGTTCCGCGGCGTTCCGCAGGACTTCACCGCCGTCCGCTACCACTCGCTGCGCGCCGACGAGCCGCTGCCCGAGGCGGTCGAGGCCACGGCGTGGGCGGAGGACGGGGTCGTCATGGCGATCCGGCACCGCACCCGCCCCCAGTGGGGAGTGCAGTTCCACCCCGAATCCATCGCCTCCGAATACGGGCGGGAGATCATCGCCAACTTCCGGGACCTGACGGCCGCCCGCGCCGCGAGGAACGGCGGCCCGGCACAGGCGCCGGAGCAGAGCCCGCCGGCGTCCACCGACGCGGCACAGCCGGTGGGCACGCCCGGCGACGCCTACCAGCTGCTCGAACTCACGGTGCCCGGAGCCGTGCACACCGAGGCGGCGTTCACGGAGCTGTTCGGGCTGTCCGAGTACGCCTTCTGGCTGGACAGCAGCCGCGTCGAACCGGGACTGTCCCGGTTCTCCTTCCTCGGCGACGCGTCGGGGCCGCTCAGCGAGGTGCTGACCTACCGGCTCGCGGACCGGGCCGTGCTGGTGCGGGGCGCCGAGGGCGTCCACCGGGAGAACGGCACCATCTTCGACGTCCTGGAGCGTCGGCTCGCCGAACGCCGGCTCACCGACCCCGGGCTGCCGTTCGACTTCACGAGCGGCTACGTCGGCTACTTCGGCTACGAGTTGAAGCACGACCTCGGCTCCCGCCCCGGGCACACCGCCGAGACACCCGACGCCACGTGGATCTTCGCCGACCGTCTGATCGCCGTCGACCACGAGCGCGAACTCACCTACGTCGTCGCCCTGCACCGCGGCGACCCGGACACCAGGAAGTCCGCCCAGGAGTGGATCGACGACACCGCAGCCACCCTGGTCGCGCTGCTCGGCCGGCCCGACACCGCCGACGAGGAAGCGGACCCGGCAGGGACGGCCGACGACAGCGTCGACCCGCGCCCCCGGCTGGCCCGCGATCCCGAGGGCTACGTGCGCGACATCGAGGAATGCCGGCGCCAGCTCGTCGCCGGCGAGAGCTACGAGATATGTCTGACGAACAAGGTGAGGGTCCCCTTCGACCTGGACGACCTGACGTACTACCGCAGGCTGCGCGCGTCCAACCCGGCGCCCTACGCGGCACTCCTGCGACTCGGCGAGGTGACCGTCTTCAGCTCCTCGCCCGAGCGCTTCCTGAAGATCGACGCCGATCACGTGGTGGAGACGAAGCCCATCAAGGGCACGGCACCACGCGGCACCGACCCCGCCCACGACGCCGCTCTGGCCGCGGAACTCGCGAACAGCGCCAAGACGCGGGCGGAGAACCTCATGATCGTGGACCTGCTGCGCAACGATCTGGGCCGCGTCTGCGAGATCGGAAGCGTCGGCGTCCCGAGCTTCATGGCGGTGGAGTCCTACGCCACCGTGCACCAACTGGTCTCCACGGTGCGGGGAGTGCTGCGTCCGGAGATCAGCGCGGTGGAGTGCGTACGGCGCTGTTTCCCGGGCGGGTCGATGACCGGCGCGCCGAAGCTGCGCACCATGGAGATCATCGACGGCCTGGAGACGGAGGCCCGGGGAATCTACTCGGGTGCCCTCGGATACCTCGGGCTGACCGGCACCGCGGACCTCAACATCGTGATACGCACCGCGGTGCGCCACCGCGACGAGCTGAGCGTCGGCGCCGGCGGCGCCATCGTCCTCGACTCCAGCCCCGAGGGCGAACTCGACGAAATGCTGCTCAAGGCCAGCGCCTCACTGCGGGCGCTGCCGTCGCGGACCCCCGGGCGCCGGCGGTGACCGGCTCCGGCAGCGCCGGCCGACGCTGGCGCTGGTCGCGGGCCGCCGGCACGTTCGCCGCCGTACCGCCGGGCGGGCCGGTCGACGTCATCGACTCCTGGCTGGTGTCGGACGGCCACGTCGTGGCCCTCGACGCGCACCTCGACCGTTTCACCGCCGCCTGCGCCACCTTGTTCTCCGTACCTCGGGAGCACACCTCCGCCTTCCTGCGCGCCGCGGTCCGTCGCATCCCGGCCCGCGGTCACTGGTTCCCCCGCATGGAACTGACCGCCCGTGACGGCGAGCCGGCCTTTCACCTCTGGCTCCGTACGGCGCCCCCGCGTGGTGCCACCGTCCGGGTCTGGGTGCACGACGGTGCCGACCGGCGGCGGCATCCGTCCGTGAAGGGCCCCGACCTGGACTGGCTGACACAGGTGCGGTCGGCGGCCCGGGACCGGGGCGCCGACGAGGCGTTCCTCCGCTCCGCTGACGGCCGGCTGGTCGAGGGAACGACGACGAGCGTCCTCTGGTGGCGGGACGACACCCTGTACGCGCCCGACGCGGACCGCCTGGACCTGCTGCCGAGCGTCACGCGGACGGCGATCCTGCGGATCGCGGCCGCCCACCGGACCCGCGTCGTCCACGAGTGTCCCCGCCCCGAGGAGCTGGACGGCCTGGAGACCTGGGCGGTCAACGCGCTGCACGGCATCCGGCCGGTGCGGGAGTGGGTCGGAACCACCACCGTGGCCGGGCCGACGCCCCGCGCGCGGACATGGCAGACACGGCTGAGCGCGCTGGCCGCCGACATCTTCCAGGAGCCGGCCGTCGACCGGTCCCAGAAGCCGGTCACCCGGTGATCCCGCCGCCCCTGGCTGAGAACGCCGCCCGCGGCGCACAGTGATCCGACCATGGTTCGACAGTCCCGGACTGTCGAACTATGTGCTATGGTCCTCGCTATGCGCCTGCTACCCGAGCCCGCTCTCGAGTCGCTGACGCTTGCTTCAGTGTTGTACGCACTCGGCAATCCGGTGCGTTTGGAGCTGGTGCGGCGAGCATTCGCCGATCCCGGTCTGACCTGTACCGTCGAAGGTTTGGGAGTACCGAAATCGACACTGAGCAGTCACTGGCGAATTCTGCGCGAGGCCGGAGTGGTCAGGATGGCCGTCGACGGCCGATGTCGACGGATCTGGTTGCGCTCCGACGATTTGAGCGACCGCTTCCCGGGCTTGTTGGACGCGATTCTGCGCCAGGGTTCCGTCGAGTCGCTGCATAGCACACTGCCGTAGCAGCAAGTCTGCGCTGTTCCTCTTTCGTAGGGCTTTCACGGGGGTTTTGCTCATGGGGCTTGTCGGGTTATCGACCACGAACGAGCGCGACCATCAGCCGGATTGGCCAGTGGAGTCAGAGGTGCGCCGTGCCCGCGCGGCACTGGCCCGGTCGGCGCCCCTGGTGCCGGCCTCGGACATCCGCCTCCTGCGGGCCCGGCTGGCCGAACCGGCGTTCCTGCTGCACGCCGGGGACTGCGCGGAGACCTTCCGGGACAACACGCGGCAGTCGGTGGCGAACCGGGTGTCGCTGTTGCGCGGCATCTCCGACGCGATCGAGCTGAAGAGCGGCCGGTCCGTGGTGACCGTGGGGCGGATCGCCGGGCAGTACGCCAAGCCCCGCTCGGCGCCGGTGGAACAGCGAGCGGGCCTCGCCCTGCCCTCGTACTTCGGTGATGCGGTCAATGACGCGGACTTCTCCCCGGGCAAACGCGCGGCCGACCCCTGGAACATGGTCCGGGCCCACGAACAGTCCCGGAAGACACTCACCTACCTGTCGGACTCGGGCGTCTTCACCTCGCACGAGGCGCTGCTGCTCGACTACGAGCAGCCGCAGACCCGCCGCAGCGCGGACGAGGGCCGGCTCTACGATCATTCGGCACACCTGCTCTGGATCGGCGAGCGCACGCGATCGCTGACCGGTCCCCACGTGGCCTTCGCCGCGGAGATAGCCAATCCGATCGCGGTGAAGATAGGGCCCGGCGCAACCCCGGCGGACCTGATGGCCCTGCACGCCGTGCTCAACCCCGACAACATCCCGGGCCGGCTGGCCTTCATCTTCCGCATGGGCCGCCGACGGGCGTACGACCTCGTCTACGCCATGCTGAGCCGCATGGTGGCGGAGGGCTGGGTGGACCGGGTCGTCTGCGACCCGATGCACGGCAACACGGTCGTCAGCCCGGCCGGGGTGAAAACGCGCGTGGTCGGCGACATCGAATCCGAACTGCGCGCGTTCTTCGGCGCCTGTAACGATACGGGCGTCGTTCCGGGTGGTATCCACCTGGAGGTGAGCGGTGACGACGTCAGTGAATGCGTCGCGACGCAGGTCAACGACACCTACCTGGCCACGAATTACCGCAGCGTCTGTGATCCCCGGCTGAACCCGGTACAGGCCGCGTACCTCGGGCAGGTGGTGGGCGAACTTCTGGTGCCTCACCGGGAGTTCAGCGCATGGCTGGAAGTGGCGATGTCACACCGCTGACGCCGGGCGTCATCTCCCGCTCATCGCGGGATTCATCGAGATCGGTAGCAGTCAAAAAGGGGTTCCCACGTGTCCGTGGAAGTTCGATCGAATCGGGCAGTAGTGCTCGCCATGGCCTGTGTAGGGCAGTTCATGGTTCTGCTCGACAGCACTATTGTCGGTGTAGCACTCCCTGACATGCAGCACAAGCTGCACACCGAATTATCCGGTCTCCAGTGGATCGTCGACGCATACGTGTTGCTGGTCGCCATGCTGTTGCTGACCGGCGGTGTCTTCGCCGACCGCTTCGGTCGCAAGCGTGTCTATCTGTCGGGTGCGGTGGTGTTCACCCTCGCGTCCGTGGTCTGTGCCGTCGCGCCGTCGCTCGGCTGGCTGATCTTCGGCCGGGTCCTGCAGGGCGTCGGGGCCGCGGCGCTGAGCCCCGGCTCGCTGGCCCTGCTCGCCGCCGCGTACCCCGTTCCCCAGGAGCGGGTCAAGGCGATCGGCCTGTGGGCCGGTATCAGCGGCACCGGCCTGGCGGCGGGCCCGCTGGCCGGCGGCATCCTGGTGGACGCCTTCGACTGGCGCGCCATCTTCCTGGTCAACGTGCCCATCGGCGCGGCGCTCCTGCTGGCCGCTCTGCCCACCCTCAGCGAGTCCCGGAACCCGAACGCGCCGGCCATCGACATCCCGGGGACCATCCTGTCCATCCTGGGCGTCGGGGCGCTGACCTACGGGCTGATCGAGGGCGGTGCGAAGGGCTGGACGTCGCCTGTCATCCTGGGCAGCTTCGCCGCGGCAGTGGTGATCCTGGGCGCGTTCATCGCCGTGGAGGGGCGTACCGCGACGCCCATGCTGCCACTGCGGCTGTTCCGGAACCGGTTGTTCACGGTGTCCAACACCGCCATGGTCATGGTCGGTTTCGCGCTGATGGGTTCGGTCTTCTTCTTCTCGCAGTTCTTCGTCGCGGTGCAGGGCAGCTCGATCCTCAGCTCCGGCCTGAAGACCCTGCCCATCTCGCTCGGCATGGCGATCGTCAGCCCGTACGCGGGCCGGCTGGCCGCGAAGTACGGCTTCCGGATCGTGGTCACCAGCGGTCTGGCGATCGCCGGTGTGGGGCTGCTGACCCTGGGCTACGTGCACGCGGACACCCCCTACGGGAACATGTGGTGGCGCCTGGCGGTCACCGGTGTCGGTTTCGCCCTGACCATGTCGCCGTTGACCGGCGCCGCGATCCAGTCGGTCAACCCGCAGGAGGGCGGTCTCGCGTCGGGCATCAGCAGCACCACCCGGCAGATCGGTGCGGTGCTCGGCGTGGCGGTGCTCGGTGCCATCGTCGTCGGCCGGCAGGACAGTGGGGCGTCCTTCGAGGCCGGTCTCGACAGCGCCTTCATCGTCGCCGGCGCGGCCACGCTGGTCACCGCGGTCTTCACCGGCCTGTGGCTGGTGAAGTCCAAGCCCGCGGAGGTTCTCGTGCCGGAGGCGCGCCCGCAGGCGCAGCCGACCGACTGACCCGTCTACACGCGGCCGTGTGACACACGCGGTCGCGTCCGGCGAACGGGGCGGCGGGCTTCCACCCGGGACCGCCGCCCCACCCCCCCCGTGACCGAGGACGGAACGGGCTCCCGCACCTGGCAACTGACATGCTCAGGTCAAATTAGAGGGTGGTTGCCGTACCGGCGTGGCGCGGGTGAGAGCCCCACCGGTCGCACCTGTCTGTCGCACCACGATCACCGAAGCCGCCGCGCCCCGGGACCGCGCACTCGGCCTCGTACCGTCTCCTCGACCGGCCCGGCCGGAGGACCACGGCCCGCGATCACGCGTACCCGCCGGTGACCACAGCCCAAGTCGGGCGCAGGCCCTTCCGATTATCTCCAAGAAAGGCGTCAGACGTCTGATGAACAATGTCATGGCGAGACTCAACACGAGCCGCGCGTCCGTCGTGGTGCGCGCCCTGGAAATCAGAACGACCAAGAAGGGAATGCGTACGAACAGCGTTCCCGGGAGGAGTCGGTCGTGAAGAAGGAATCCGCTCCCGGCGGCATACCGGACACGGCCGGACAGCTCCGGCTCCAGCGCGTCGCCTCCGAGATGGACGACGAACTGGTCGTGCAGATCTATCAATACGCCCTGGCGCACGAGCCCGTCACCATCTCCCAGGTGGCGATCGCGCAGCGGATACCACCGACCGACGTCGAGCAGGCCATGAGCCTGCTGCGCAACCTGCGGCTGCTCCGTTACTCCGAAGACTCGGACAGCTACCGGGCCATCTGCCCGGAAGCCGCGCAGAACGAACTGGTCATCCCTCTGCAACGGGCGGTCAACGACAAAAGACGTGAACTTGCCAGCATCCACGAGCGATTGCACACGCTCTCGGGTATTTTCAGCAGCCTGCGCCACACACAGCGGCACAATGACAAAGTGGTCACCCTGCTCGACCCTCAGCAGGCATGGCTCCACCTGACCGATTCCCTGCGGAACTGCACCTCGGAAGTCCTGGCCATGCAGCTCTTCGACGGCGGGCCGAGCCAGACCTTTCCCCCGTTCGAGCTGCCCATGCCGTCGAGCGGCGTACCGATCCGGCTGGTGTGCCCGCACTCCGCACGGGCCAGGACGACCACCAGGGCCCGACTGCGCCAGATGATCGACTCGGGTGCCCAGGTCCGTACGACCAACCACATCTTCGACAACGTGGTCCTGGTCGGCTCCGAGGTGGCGTTCGTGGCCCACCAGGAGTCCGAGGAGGACGTCCCCAGCGTCATCGCCGTCTACGAGCCGCTGATCATCTCCCTGCTGCACCGCCTGTACGAGTTCGCCTGGCAGGCCGGCACGGACTTCGACGCCGATGCCGTCTCCTACGGGGAGACCCTGACCGATCTCAACGCCGGCATCCTCAACCTGATGGCCCAGGGCCTCAAGGACGAGGTCGTCGCCCGCCGCATCGGCGTGGGCTCCCGGACCTTCCGCCGCCACATCTCCAGCATCATGGACAGGCTGGGCGCCTCGACCCGGTTCCAGGCCGGGGTCGTCGCGGCCCGGGCCGGACTCATCGACGGCAGACCCGTCACAGCCCCGGCGCAGGCCCCCCAACGACCCCCGCAGGCCGTGGAAGAGCGCCGCCGGCCGAGATTCGCGGACCGGGGCGCGGAGGCCTAGCTCCGGCCCACCGACCCGCAGAGCACCCGGTCCGGCCGGACCGGTACCCTGCGGCCCGCGAACCCCGGAAACCCCACACGGACACGGTCCCGCGTGGACGCCGCCGGCACACCTGGACCCGGCCCTGCCCCGACAGTTCCCGCGCCACCCTGAAGCCCCGGCTCCTCCCGGCTCGGTGCCACCGCCGAGCCGGGGGACCGGCGTCGGGCCACGACGTCGTACGGCGTGCGAACCCGTCGGCGTTCCGGACCGGTCGGTGCTCCGGGGCATCCTGTGCTGCCGCACACCGGGATCGCCTGGGCGCAGTCCCGGGACAGGAACGACTGACGTCGACGGCCCCGTGGCCGGCCTCAGGCCGGCTTGCGCCACACGGAGATGTGCTGGGCGGAGTCCTGGGTGAACGGTGCCCCGTGCCAGTCCGCGACACGACGTTCCGGCTCGAGCCCGGCGATCCGCGCCATCAGATCGAGCTCCGCCGGCCAGGCGTACCGGTGCCGGGAGTCGCCGCGGCGGTAGTGGCCGTCGTCGCCGTCGCGGGTGAAGTGGTGCGAGACGAGGATCTGCTCGACCAGGTCGAAGGTGTCGAAGCCGAGATGCCGCTCAGAGACGTCGAACGGCACCGCGACCTGGCCGGGCGGGAGGAGCCGCAGCGGCGGCACGCCCAGCTCGATGACGAAACGGCCGCCGGGTCCCAGATGACGTGCGGCGTTGCGGAAGCACTCGATCTGCTCGTCCTGCGTGAGCAGGTTCGTGATGGTGTTGTAGACGAGATAGACCAGGGTGAACTCGCCGGGGACGACGGTCGTGGCCATGTCCCCGATGACCACCGGGAGCGTGTCCTCGTCGATCTTGCGCCGCAGGACCGCGGCCATGTGCTCGGAGAGTTCGATACCCACCACCGGCACGCCGCGTTCCCGGAGGGGGACGCCCACGCGTCCGGTTCCGATGGCGAACTCCAGTGCCGGGCCGTCTCCGGCCAGCTCGGCGAGGAAGGCGAGAGTCGGTCCGAGAACAGCAGCCGAGGACATCTCGCTCTCCTCGGCGTCGTAGCGGTCGGCGGTCGCACGGGTCCACAGCTCACTGCTCGTCACGGGCGGCCACTCTGCCGGTGGCGGAGGGTCGCTGTCGACGCATTTACCGCCGTGCCCGCTGATGGTCGGGGGCGCCTTGGCCCGGCTGCACCGGGGCGAGCGGCTACGCGTCCGCCACGAACGACGCGCCGGCCGCCACCGGGGCCTGCTATGCGTCCGGGTCCCAGGCCAGGAGCTGGTCGAAGAGGTGTCGGTCGCCGTCGAGCTTCAGGGAGTCCACCGGAACGCGCCCGTACAGGGCCAGAACCAGGTCACTGGCCGTGCCCCGGAGGGAGGCGTCGGCCGGGTCCGGGTCCTGGCCGGCCGCCGTGGCGGGCAGCGTGCCGGACGTGGGAAGACGGGTGCTCCGTACACCGTCGGCGGAGAGCGTGAGGCGCCAGGAGCGGCCCTCGGTGGCGTGGTAGTCGACGACAGAGGGCTTGTGCGGCCAGGCGTACGGCCCTGCGCAGGAGGTGGACAGGAACTCGTCGACACCGTCCAGTGCCGCCTGGTCCGGCAGCGGCTGCGGGGCCCCCAGGGCGAGCCGGGCGTCGTAGGTGTGCACCGCGACCTCAAGGACGAGGGTGATGGCCGGGGCCGGGTATCTCGCCGCTCGCGTCACGGGTTGCGGGCGCGCAGCGCCGCGGAGCCGCCAGGCGGTCGGAGCGGCGTGCTGTGGACGGTGGGTCACGGCGGGGTGCGGCGATGGGTGGTCACTCGGCGTCCCGCGGACGGTGTTCATGTCAGCGTGCGGTGGAGCTTCACGGGATGAGCGGGATGACGGAGCGGGCGTGCCGCCAGACGCCGTGGAGCTGCTCGAAGGGACGCTGCTGTTCGCCGTGCAGGGCGTTGAGCACGACGAGGCTTCCGGTGAGGGCCGGTACCACCCACTGGACGCAGGCGAGGTGCCGCGCGGCCTTCTCCTCGTCCTGCGGGTCGGGGGAGGCGGCCAGCTCGGTCTTCTTGCCGAGGACGCGCGCGTAGGCGGTCGCGGCCAGCGCCGCCGCGGTGACGATCGTCTTGGCGGTGGTGGAGGCGGCCACACCCTGCTGCGTGGTGACCCGGTGGGCGTTCGCGGCGAGCAGTCCGCCGCCGCCGAAGAGGTGGGCGCCGATGGCCGCGGCGTTGACGGGGGTCCACTTCGCCCAGCCGGAAGAGGAGATCCGTGCGGTCGACGTGTCTGTGGTGCCCTCGTCCTTGGCGGCCCCGTCGAGGCCGACCGCGCCCATGAGTGAGCCGCCGAACCACGCTGCGAGGCCCACGTCGTGCAGGCTGCGGACAAGGGTGTTGCGTCCGGACATGGGCGTGCTCCTTCGTGCGCGGGCGTGGGGTGGGCCGACAAGAGGCCCCGCCATCACTGCTGACCCGGACAGGCCTACGGCCGGGGCCGGGGCCGGCCGACGAAGGCCGGCAGCTCAGGGCGGCGCCGAGGTGGGGCGTCGGCTGCCTCGCGTTCCACCGACGGTGCGCGATGCGGTGAGCGGGGAAAGGGGCGCCCGCGGCCCCGGCCTCATGGCTGCGCCTGCTTCGGCAAGGTGAGGATCTCGGCTCCCTCGTCGGTGATGGCGATCGTGTGCTCGGTGTGTGCTGTCCGGCAGCCTGTCGCGCTCCGGAGCGTCCACCCGTCCGCGTCGGTGACGAGTTCGGCGGTGTCCGCCATGACCCACGGTTCCAGTGCCAGCAGCAGCCCGGGGCGCAGTTTGTATCCCCGGCCGGGCCGTCCGGTGTTCGGGACGTGCGGGTCCTGGTGCATCGTCGAGCCGATGCCATGACCTCCGAACTCGGTGTTGATCGGGTATCCCGCCTCGCTGAGGACCGTGCCGATGGCGTGGGAGATGTCGCCGATGCGAGCCCCGGGCCCTGCGGCGGCGATCCCCGCGGCGAGCGCGCGTTCGGTCGCACTGATCATCGCGACGCTCTCCGGGTGCTTCGCGTCGCCCACGATGAAGCTGAGGGCGGCGTCCGCGGCGACTCCGCCCCTGGAGACGGCGAGGTCGAGTGTCAGCAGATCGCCGTCGGCGAGCGCGTAGTCGTACGGTCGTCCGTGGAGCACGGCGTCGTTGACGGCCGTGCAGATGTAGTGGCCGAACGGGCCGCGTCCGAAGGACGGCTCGTAGTCGACGTAACAGGACTGCGCTCCCGCCTCGACGATCATGGCCTTGGCCCACCGGTCGATGTCCAGCAGGTTCGTGCCGATCACGCTACGGCTCTTCAGCGTCTGCAGGATGTCGGCGACCAGTGCGCCCGTGTCTCTCGCCCGGGCCAGCAGGGTGGGATTCAGGATCTCGATCATGCGGCGTCCTTATCGCGCGAACCAATAACTATACCGGCCATACTATACCGGTACTAGAATCGGAGCCATGGTCAGGTTGCCGCTCACTCCCGCAGAGGTCGAACGCGGACAGCGCCTCGGCGCTCTGCTACGTCGGGCCAGGGGAGAGCGCTCGATGCTCGAGACCGCGCTCGACGCACGTGTCTCACCGGAGACCCTCCGGAAGATCGAGTCGGGCCGCGTGGCCACCCCCGCCTTCCCGACCGTCGCGGCGATCGCCGATGTCCTCGGCCTCTCCCTCGACGCGGTGTGGGCCGAGATCAGCCGGCCCGAACGCGGCGTCGGACCGACCGACTCCGGTCACCGCGCACGTGAGCAGTTGACCTTGTGAGTCGTGATCCGGAGCAGGCGGCCCCATCGTGTCGACGGGACACGACAGGGCGGTACCCGCGGTAACGGCCGGGACGGCGAGGTCAGCGCGGCCGGCCGGTCTCCGCCGTGGGGGACGGGGTGGCGGCCAGGCTGGCCAGGAGCCTGAGGCGGTCCGCGGAGGTGCTGCCGGGCTCGGCGGTGTAGAGGGTCAGGTCGTGCACGGCCCGGTTGTGTCCAGCCGACGAAGAAGTCCCGGGCACCGGGATCGAGGAAGATGTAGCGGGCCACGTCGGGGCGGCCGTGCTTGTCGATGGTGTCGCTGTCGGACAACGGTGCGTGCCGGGCCCTGGCGAGGGCCTGGGCGACACCCGCCCGCACGCGACGACGATCGTCGCCGCCGCGGGAGCCACCCTCCTGCTCCTGGCGATCTGCCTGTTCGCCACGCCGCTGTCACCGGGGTCCTGGTCACCCTGCTGGGATTCTTCCGCCGTCGGCTCCTGGATCGCCGGCCTCACCCTGGGCTCGTCCCTGGGCACCACCGGGCCCGCCGTGGTCGGCACCCTCATCGCGGCGCTGACCGTGGTCATCAACCTCGCCCTCACCCTCGTCCGCCGCCGCTCCACGGCCTTCACCGGCCAGGCCCCCGAAGATGCCGCGGATGCCGTGGGCACGCAGGCTTGAGGACGACGGGCCTCAGTACCACGTCCCTTCGGCGTGCGTCCGAGACAACCACACCCGATCTGGAGAACCCCTGATGCGTGCAACGCTCATGTACGGTGCCGGCGACGTCCGTGTCGAGAACGTCCCCGACCCCGTCATCAAGCACCCCACCGACGCTCTGGTCCGCATCACCGCCTCCTGTGTGTGCGGCAGCGACCTGCACCCCTACGGCCAGATGAAGCCGCAGGACGGCCCGGCCCGCATGGGGCACGAGTTCATCGGCGTCGTCGAGGACACCGGCCCCGAGGTGACCACCGTCAAGCGCGGCGACCTGGTCGTGGCCCCGTTCGCGATCTCCGACAACACCTGCGTGTTCTGCCGCGAGGGCCTGCACACCTCCTGCAGCCACCCGCAGGCCAACTTCTGGGACGGCGAGCCCGAGGAAGGCGGCCAGGCCGAAGCCGTCCGCGTCCCCCTCGCCGACGGCACTCTCGTCAAGCTCCCCGTCGCACCGGACTCCGCGCTCGTCCCGTCGCTGCTGACGCTGTCCGACGTGTTCGGCACCGGGTACCACGCCGCCGTGTCCGGCGGCGTCAACGAGCGCACCGGCGTCACGGTCATCGGCGACGGCGCCGTGGGCCTGCTCGCGGTGCTGTCGGCCAAGCGGCTCGGCGCGGAGCAGATCATCCTGATGGGCCGCCATCGGGCGCGCACCGACCTGGGCCGTGAGTTCGGTGCCACCGACGTCGTCCCCGCCCGTGGCGAGGAAGGCATCGCCGCGGTCCGTGACCTGACCGGCGGACAAGGCACTCACGTGGTCCTGGAGGCGGTCGGCCACATGCCCGCCTACGAGCAGGCCGTCGGCATCCTCCGTCCCGGCGGCGTCATCAGTCGCGTCGGCGTCCCGCAGTACGAAGAGGCACCGATCGGTTTCGGCAGCCTCTTCCGTCACAACCTGCGCCTGGCCGGCGGCCCCGCACCGGTCCGTGCCCACATCGAGGAGCTGATGCCCGACATCCTCGACGGCGCCATCGACCCGGGCAAGGTCTTCGACGCCACCACCGACCTCGATGGTGTCCCGGCCGCCTACCAGGACATGGCCGACCGCAAGAGCCTCAAGGTGCTCATCAAGCCCTGAGTCGGGCAGCCGCCCCCTGCGCCGGCCACCACCGACGTGGGCGGCCTAGCCGAAGGGGAAGTCGGCCTGGAGGTCACTGGCGGGCGAGGTGCGCCGGGGCTCATCGCCGGCTCCGCCGTGGAAGGGTGGGGAGGTTCCAGGTGTGCACGGGGTCGGCTCCCTCGGCGAGCCGTGCGTAGCGCACCGTCAACTCCCGCAAGCCGCTGTCAGGCCGACCGGTGCCGACGGCGCGTGCGTCCGTCGTACCGGTCCGCTCGGCCTGTCCGTCCGGCCGTACCCCGGTGGTGCTCTCCCGTCCGGGCGGGATCATCCCGCGTTCCGGTGGTGTGGCGGTCGGGCCGGTCGTCTCCCGGCTCTCGTGCTGCGCGCGCCGCCCTCGCCGGCGCAGCACCTCCAGCGTCCGCTGCTGCCACCACGCTCCGGTACGGCCCGACGCGACCCGGCGGTCGACCAGGTCCAGCATGGTGTCCGCCTCGGCGGCGTCCACCCCGGCCGTGACCAGTCCCTCCCGGGCCCGCGGCAGCAACTCTTCGACCAGGGCGCCGGCCTCGTACTCCCGTGGCGCGGACCCGGGCGAGGGCCACCACAGGGTTGCCCGCAGACCGTCGCGCGCGGCCCGGTAGAAGTTCTCCCTGGCGTGGGCGAACGGCAGCTCCCGCGCCACGTCGCGTCCCTCGGCCGCCAGGGACAGGGTGAGACCGACCAGGAAGGCCGTGTTCGCCGCCATGTCCAGCGGTGTCGGTCCGGAGGGGAGCGCCCTGAACTCGATCCGCACGTGCCCGAGCGGGTCGTACACCGGACGGTTCCACGGCCACACGGTGCTCAGGTGCAGGCGCAACTCCTCCAGCGCCGGCCAGCCGTCGAGCGGGCCGTCGTCCTCCTCGGCCGGAGAAGTCGCCGGAAGCAGGATGTCGTAGCGGTGTACGGCTTCCTCGAAGGCGGCGAGCGGACCACCGTGCAGCCAGGCGTGCCCGAAACCGACCCGCGGCCGTGAGGTCCCGCGGCCGGGCGCGCCACCCTCGCCGAAACCCTGTTCGTACAGCGGAATCCGGGCCTCCTGCCATCCGTACCGGCCCAGCGGGAAGGGCGAGTTGCCTGCGGCGGCCAGGGCCGGTCCGGTGGCGAGCTGGGCGGCGTTGTAGGTGGGGCAGAAGAGGTCCGGGGCCACCGTCAGGTGCACCTGCCAGGAGCAGGCCGCCCCCTGGACGGCCACGGACTCGGCTCGGAAGAGTCCCTGCTCCCCCTCCCCCGCGCGCAGGGGGAACGGCGTGGGGCGCCGGCGGGCCCAGGCGCGTTCCAGCGCGTGGTAGCGCGGCAGGTCGGTCAGCGCCCGCGCCGTCAGGTCTGCCGGTGTCAGCGTGGGCAGCGTCCCGATCGGCACCGCCCGGGCCCCGTGGTGCGGCAGCGACCACGCGGTGATCTGCGTCAGTGCCCGAGAGGCCTGCCCGGCCAGCTCCGTGAACGGGCGTCCCCGAACGGGAACCGGTTCCAAGTTGGCCTCAAGGTTGAATCGAGCCACTTCCAGGGTGAGACGGTCGTCGCCCAGCCCCTCGCGAACGGCCGCGTTCACCGGGACGGGACGACCGTCCGGCCCGACGAGTGACACCTCCAACTCCGCGCCCAATGTGCTCGGCACCTGTCCGAACCCGGACTGGGTCACCACCTTCCCCAGCATGGAGAGGCAGTGCGTCAGGCGAGCGTGGAACCGTGCGTACTCCTCTTCCGTGAACGTCACCCGTCCGACGCCGCGGCCCATATCCGCTCCCTCCCGTACGTGACCTCACCCGGCTCTGCTCCCCGGCCGCTCTCACCCGGGCGTGGCGACCGCAGGCCACCAGAACCGCAGCGCCGGCTCCATCCGCACCGCACCGCGGGTGCTCCTCTCATCCGGTTCATGGACCGCCCGGCCGTATTCGATGACGTCCGGCACGCCGTCCGCCACCTCCGGGGGGTTCTGGCGGTAGGCGCTGATGTACTCGACCGCGGCCTCGGACACCTGCTCGGCCTCGTCCAGCCCGTCGGCCGGAACGGCGCAGGTCTTGCACCACAGAGTGAAGTCGCTGCGTGCCACAAGGGCCGCTTCCGCCGCTCCGGCGTGCAGAGCGGTCCAGGAGATGAACTCGGTGAAGCGCCGCACCGGTTCCAGGCGAGGCGCACGGCGCATATCGTCGGGCGACATGCCCGGCGTCGGCGCGAGACCGTGGACCATCCGGTGCCCGGCCCGCATCAGTTCGTGTGCGACGGAGAACAACCCGCCGGGCACCTCGTGCGAATACCGGGCGCCCGGCCGTAATCCGTGTACACGGCCTTCTGTGCCTGGAACTCGGCGAGAACGAAACTCCGCGGGCGCTTTTCCTCGATCGTCCCCTCGCGGGCCTGGGGCGGGAACTCGTCGGCACTGAGATGGCCGGGGAATCCGATCCCCATGGTGTCGAGGAACTCAGTGGCAGGCATGGAGAAGCCTCCTTGGATCAGGAAATGTCGTGACCGGCATCAGCCGCACCGCGGCGAACTGTGCGGACACGGGGGACGCCAGGCGGTGAGCTCGCCCCCGACGCGGCCCTCGAGGCGCTCGACTCGCGTAAATACTGGAGTACCCGTCGAGCAGGCGTTAGGCAAACCGATGCCACGGCCACGGCGGGGGACTTCGCTCGCCGCGGCCATTACCCAGCGCGGTGCACTGCCCGCTTTACGCCCGTGACCTGCACGTGTCCGGATCACCTTCCCTCCGGCACGGCTACCTGTGGCCGAACTGGAAAGCGGACGGAACATGACCGGATCGTGCACGGCACAACCCGATGACGAGGACTCCGGTGCCCCTCCGCGTGTTTCCCTCACCTCCGGAAACAGGGAACACCCTGCATTCCGGCCGATTTAGGCGACCGGCGGCCTTGTTCGGTAAGTCTGCGGCAGCAGTCCGCCCGAGGGCGGCTCCCGTGGCCCGGCCGCGTCGAACGGAGGGGACGGATGAGGCGGGTGAGGCCCAGGTCAGTGGGGGGGGAGCCGTGATCCGGCGCCGGCATGCCGGGGCGAGCTGCCGGACGTCACCCTTCTTCCTGAGACCTCGCACCCGAGTCGATCAAATATCTGTTTCCGTGGGATGAGAGTTCGATGGACCGGGCCGTGCGTTTTTTTGCCGTAATGAGTGGAGCGATATTCTTCAGCGTGCGCAGGCCGTTCCAGCGTGCTACTGTCGATCTCAGTTGCAGTTGTGGTTCCCGAAACTTCAAGTGCCCTCACCAGGCTTCTCCCGGTGGGAGCACTTTTGTATTTCCGGTCATTTTCCGGGCGGGGTGATCATCGCGGCGACACGGCGCCCGCACAGTGCGGGTTCCGGTGCACTGCCCCAAAGGAGATATGACATGGCTGCTGGTACCGTGAAGTGGTTCAACGCGGAAAAGGGCTTCGGCTTCATCGAGCAGGACGGTGGCGGCGCCGACGTGTTCGCCCACTACTCGAACATCGCCGCGCAGGGCTTCCGCGAGCTGCTCGAAGGCCAGAAGGTGACCTTCGACATCGCGCAGGGCCAGAAGGGCCCGACGGCCGAGAACATCGTTCCGGCCTGACGCTGACGCGCACCGTGTGGCTGGGGCCCGCATCCTTCGGGATGCGGGCCCCAGCCACATGCGTCTCCCGCAGTGGGTCACCCGGGGGGCGACGGCGGAGCAGCCGCAGCCGTCCGGCTCGCTGTCGGCGGTCTTCTGTACAGCGCGGGCGCCGTCGCCCACGCCCCACAGCGGCCCACCCCTCACCCCGCCGGTTCGGCGGTGTGCCTCGTCCGCGACGGGGCGGAGGCGTCGGCGAGGTCGGCGCCGGTGTCGGCGTCCCGCAGGGAGTGGTCGGTGCCGTGCCAGTCCAGGCACATGACGGTCGCGTCGTCCTGCAGGTGACCCTGGTTGGCGTCGACGACCGCCGCGATGAGGGTGCGAGCGGCCTCACGGGGATGCAGCGCACGGGTGCGCACGATCAGGTCCGACAGATCGAGACTGCCTGCGTTGCGCTCCAGCATGCCGTCGGTCAGCATCACCAGCCGGTCGCCCGGACGCAGGTCCAGCGACTGGACCCGGTAGCTGTGAGGGACACGGAAGCCGAACGGCATATCGACCTGCGGGGTGATCTCCCGCACCTGGCCGTCCCGCATCCGCAGCGGCCAGGGGTGCCCGGCGTTGACGAACTCGGTCTTGCCGTCGATCAGGCTGATACGCAGGAGCTGGCCGGTGACATAGCTCTGGCGGCCGTGCTCGCGCATGGCCTGGCGGGCCTGTTCGGCGAGGTCGGCACCGGCGCGCCGGGCCCGGCGCAGGGCGCCCACCGCGAGGGTGGCCAGCAGCGCGGCGTCGACATTGTGACCCATGGCGTCGGTGACGGAGAGCTGGACGGTGTCCCGGTCGATCGCGTAGTCGAAGGTGTCACCGCCGACGTGGTCGGCCGGCTCCAGCGCCCCGGCCACCGCGAACTGCGCCGCCTCGCACGCCAGCGACGCCGGCAGCAGCCGGTGCTGGATCTCCGCGGCCAGGCTCAGCGGGACGGTGCGCCGTCCCCACTGGTACACGTCGGTGTAGGACCGGTTGGCGATGACGATGTACGCCAGGGCGTGCGCGGTCTCGCCGATCGCCCGCATCACCTCCGCGTCCGGCGCCGCGGGCAGGAACAGTTCGAGGAGCCCGATGGCGTCCCCGCGGTTGGTCACCGGGGCGACGACCCGCACCAGTTCGCCCTCGCCCTTGCCCTCCACGCCCGGCCGCTGGGTGCGGATCACGTCGTCGTACAGGGTGCCCCGCAGCGTGATGCGCCGGGCGGGTTCATCGGTGTCGACGCTGCCCGCCGCCCCCAGCCGTACGACGGAACTGCCGGTGAAGTCGGTGATCAGGAACGACACCGACACGGCCCCGAGGTGCTCCTGGAGCATGTGCGCGATCACGTCGAGCGACTCCACGGGCGCCGCGGTCTCCGCCGCCGCCAGCGTCCCCGCCAAGGTCATCGCCCTGCCCCGGCCGTCCCCGTCCTCCGGAGTACGAGCGGTCGGCCCACCGTCCCCGTCAGGCCCGCATACGCTCACAGTGACTCCTCGCCGCTCGCTGGTGGTCAGGGGTGCGCCCCGGGTGCGCGAGGAGCCCGTGCCGAGCCCGGTGCCGGGCAGATGCTATGGCACCGCAGAACCCGTGAAGGGTATCCACTCGGCCGAGCCCCCGTGCCCCTCTCGTCGGCTGCTTGCTGGATCCGGTCGATGAGGTGGTGCTGTGACGCCGTCGGCGAACGTGGTCGCCTCGGTCGTGTCCGGTTGCCTTGTCGCGGGTGAAGGCCGCCTGCGGGTGGGCGAGGTCCCGCACGCCCTCGCCTGGCCCGAGCCGGCCGGTCCGGATACTCCGGAGGCTGTCCCCAAGATAGTAAGACCCCCGTTGAACTGCACGTTTTCGCGCCACCAGTCCTCGGGACGTGTTCCCGACGACTCACCATGTGGGATGCGTTGCCACCCCGGCCTTCTCGGGCCGCTGCTGACGCCCGTGCCCGGCCTCGATGCCCCCCCGGGACCGCGACCGGAACCGGGGGGCCGTGCTGCCGGGCTGTGGCTCAGGCGTCGATGATGACGGGGATGATGAGGGGCTTGCGGCGGTGGGTGCGGAACGCCCAGTTCGCCACGGCGCGGGCGAGGAGCTGTTCGAGTTGATGCGCGTCCCCGACGCCTTCCTCGGCCGCGGTGGCCAGGGTCTTCTCGATGACGGGGACGACCGACTCGAACGTGGTGTCGTCGTGAACGAAGCCGCGGGCCAGGAAGTCGGGGGCCTCGGCGAGGGCGCCGGTGTCCGCGTCGACGATCGCCACCACCGTGACCACGCCTTCGGCAGCGAGGGTGAGGCGGTCCTTGAGGGACGCCTCGGTCGCGCCACCGACTTCCATGCCGTCCACGTAGACGTTGCCGGCGGGGACCTTGCCGGTGATTGACGCGCGTCCGTCGACAAGGTCGACGACGACGCCGTCCTCGGCGATGACGACCCGGTCGGGGTCGACACCCGTACGGATGGCGAGGTCGCCGTTGGCCCGCAGGTGGCGCCATTCGCCGTGCACCGGCATGACGTTGCGGGGTTTGACGATGTTGTAGCAGTAGACGAGTTCGCCGGCGCTGGCGTGCCCGGAGACGTGCACCTTGGCGTTGCCCTTGTGGACCACATGGGCGCCCCACCGGGTGAGTCCGTTGATCACCCGGTAGATGGCGTTCTCGTTGCCGGGGATGAGGGAGCTGGCGAGCAGGACGGTGTCGCCCTTGCCGATGCGGATCATGTGGTCGCGGTTGGCCATCCGTGACAGCGCGGCCATCGGTTCGCCCTGGGAGCCGGTGCACACCAGAGTGATCTTGTGGTCCGGGAGCTTCTCCAGCTCCTTCGTGTTCACGACCAGACCGGACGGAACCTTCAGATAGCCCAGGTCACGGGCGATGCCCATGTTGCGGACCATCGACCGGCCGACGAAGGCGACCTTGCGGCCGTGCTGGTGGGCGGCGTCCAGGACCTGCTGGATGCGGTGCACATGGCTGGCGAAGCTGGAGACGATGACCCGGCGCGGCGCGGTGCGCATCACCTGCTCGATCGCCGGGTTCAGCTCACGCTCGGAGGTGGTGAAACCGGGTACTTCCGCGTTGGTGGAGTCGGTGAGGAACAGGTCCACGCCCTCCTCGCCGAGGCGGGCGAAGGCGCGCAGATCGGTGATGCGGTCGTCGAGAGGGAACTGGTCCATCTTGAAGTCGCCGGTGTGCAGCACCATCCCGGCGGCTGTGCGGATCGCGACCGCGAGGCTGTCGGGGATGGAGTGGTTGACCGCCACGAACTCGCAGTCGAAGGGCCCGAAGCCGCGCCGGTCGCCCTCCCGCACCCGCACCGTGCGCGGCCGGATGCCGTGTTCCTTGAGCTTGGCCTCCAGGAACGCCAGCGTCAGCTTGGAGCCGACGACGGGAATGTCGGACCGCTCACGCAGCAGGTAGGGGACGCCGCCGATGTGGTCCTCGTGGCCATGGGTGAGTACCACCGCCACGATGTCGTCCAGCCGGTCCCGGATCGAGGTGAAGTCCGGCAGGATCACGTCCACGCCGGGCTGGGTCTCCTCGGGGAACAGCACGCCACAGTCGACGATGAGCAGTTTGCCGGCGTGCTCGAAGACGGTCATGTTGCGGCCGATCTCACCCAGGCCGCCCAGGGCGATGACCCGCAGCCCTCCTTCGGGAAGGGGCGGGGCGGCTTTCAGTTCAGGGTGCGGATGGCTCATACCTTGACGTTACCCGGAGAGCGGGCCTGGTTGATCCATCGCCTGTGTGATCTCTTCGACGGGGCGGAGCCACCCGCGGTGGGTGCCCCGGAGCGATCGGATCACGCCGGCGCCGGGACAGGGAGTGGTGCGGGCGGTACGCCGGCGTGGCTGAACCGTGCTCCGCGCGGGCCCGGTGGAGGGCGCCCTCGGAGGAGTCGACGCCGGTGAAGTCCCTTCAGGCCCGCGGCAGCTTCGACAGACTGCTCCACAGGGTCGACGGCGTCGCGAATGCTTCCATCACCAGCATCTCGTCCGGCAGTTCCACCGAGAACCTGTCCTCCAGCTCCACAACCAGTCCGAGCAGCGTCAGCGAGTCCAGGCCCAGTTCCGTCAGACTCGTGTCCGCGTCGATGGGCGTCTCCTCGTCGAGGAAGGGCAGTGCCTGCCGGAGCGCGCCTTCGAAGTCGCTGTAGGAAAGGTCGTTCACGGGCTGCTCCTCGATGCTGTGGGCCTGCGGGCGACGGCGGCGCACCCGTGCGGGTCAGCGTAGTCCGTACACGATCAAGGAGGGGAGCCGTTGATGGCACAACGAGTTCATTTTCGGCCGACAGTTTCCGCAGCCACGTATACGACATGACGGTCATCAGGCAGGCGATTCACCGGGGCTCATCCACACTTCTGAAGTCGGTCTACGGCACATTCGATCCGGTCCGGACCTCACTGGATGCGCATTCTTCATCACCGATGAGGAACTCGTTGTCGACCGTTTCTCGGCCCTGGAGAAAGGCGTCGCGTTGCGGGTCCTCGGAGACCCCGTCCAGTCCGGGCACATACGCCTCGGCGACGGCCTGACCGCCGGCTCCGTCCGGACCCAGCCGTGTTGCCGAGGTGTCCCCAGGTGCCCTTGGCAGGAACACAACGCACCCGCCCACCCCTGCCCGGAATTTTACAGTTGTGTGGCGTGACCGCTTTGACGAGGGGTTTCTCCCTGCGCCGCGGGTAGCGTCGACAGGGTTCGAACGTCTTCTCCGAGGCAGGTCATGACGGTGACATCCCATGGGCCGGATCAGGGTCTTCCCCTCTCCTCACGCCAGGAATGGTGCTGGGAGTGGGAGAGGTGTTACGACGAGCCCTACCCCAAGGCCGTGTCCCTCGACTGCTCCACCGCTCTCCGCATGCGAGGCCACCTGGACGTGGGCGCGTTACGCGACGCACTCGCCGACGTCGCCTTACGCCATGACGCGTTGCGTCTGCGGCTGCTCGACACCGGGACGCCGATCGAACAGGTGGTCCGGCCGCGGCAGGCCCTGCGTCCGGAGCCGTTCCCCCTGGAGACGGTGAACCTGGGCGACGCGCTGCGCCGACGGGAACTGCACGAGATCCTCCTCGACCTGACCACGCGGCCTTTCGACGTCACCGACCGGCTCTCCCGGGCCACCCTGCTGCGGCTGGCCGCCGACGATCACGTCCTGCTGACGAGCTTCCACCACCTGGTCTTCGACGCGCCGAGCCATCAGGTGTACCTGCGCGACCTCGCCGACTTCTACAACCGCCGCGTGGCCGCCCCCGTCGCCGGCGAAGGCCGACCAGCCTTCTCCTACGTGGACTTCGTCCGCGCCGAGAACACCCCTCGGGCCCGCCTCGACACCGGGTCCCGCCTGGCGGACTGGGCGGACCGGCTGCGCGCCCACGGATCCGGGGACCTCCTGCCCGGCCGCGACACCGGGTTCCTCTCGCTCCAGCACCACTACGACACCGTTCCCGTGAACCTGTCGGCCGAGGAATCCCGGCTGCTGCTGCGCGCGGCCCGCAGCGAGCGGGTCTCCCTGTACGCGCTGCTCGCGGCGGCACTGGCCGGGACACTCGGCGGCTTCTACGACCGCGAGCGGCTGATCCTCTCCACGCCCTCGCACGGCCGCCTGCACCCCGGGACCCGCTCCGCCCTGGGCCTGTTCTCCAACATGATCCAGGTGCCGGTGAACCTGAGGCAGTCCTCGCCGAGCGGACTGTTCCGGCAGGTCGACGGAGTCCTCAGGGACGCTTCGGCGGCGGCCGACCTGCCGTTCGGCCGGCTCGCCGAGGCCGTACTGGGCCGTCAGGGCGACGCGGCCTTCTTCCGCCACGCCCTGGCGCACGCGGAGTTGCGCCTGTACGGGGTGACCGGCTGGATCGTCGAGCGACAGGAACACGAGCTAACGATGCACGGCCTGCGCACCGCCCTCAGCCCCTACCACCAGGACTTCTCCCGGCTCAAATACGCGACACGGCAGTCCTCCCTGGCCGGCGCGGCCACGCTGTCGGTCGGCCTGACCATGGAGATGGGCCGGCTGACCGGCACCCTGCGCTACGAGACGACGTATCACGGACGCCGTACGGCCGAAACCCTGGCGAACGGCTTCCGCGAACGGCTGACGGACCTGGCGCGGCTCGGGAGCAGACAACTGTGAATCCGCGTCATGCACGGCTCGCGTCCGGGTCGGGTCCGCCGGTGTGCGTCAGGCCGAGTCATCCGTGGGTTCGGATGAAGCACGGGGATGCTGAGCGACCCGACGGGATTCGGCGGTGACGCGGGCCCGGCCGGCCTCGGTCAGGACGGCCGCCCGCCGAACTGCCAGTTGTGCACCTCGATGGCGGCGTACCGGTCCGGGGTCAGGATGGCGCGTGCCGTGTCCGTGTCCGGCGCCCGCAGAAGCGCCGCCGTGCCCAGCCAGGTGGCGCCGTCGTCGGTCAGCAGCGGCCCGTAGGCGATCAACTCGTCGCGGTCGGGCGGCACCGCGAGGTCGGCGGCGTGCCCGGTGCCGAGGCCGAGCACCAGATACCGGTTGCCGCCGGTCCGGCCGCCGGGGAAGTCCCACATGGTGCGCCCGAGCGTGTTGCGCCACCGTCGCAGCAGCACGTCCCGGTAGGCGCCGGCCTGGTAGTTCGGCTCGTCGAAGGCGAACGCGCGGGCAGCGGCGGGATCGGTGAGGTCCAGGATGTGCACGCTCCCGGTGGGGGTGTCGTCGTCGGCGAAGGTCGGGCCCCGGGCGATCATCTCCTTCGCGTACCGATCCATGCAGGACCAGTGCTCGTGCAGCAGCTCGTCGCATTCGATTGTCGCTTTCCGGCTCACGTTGGTCTCGGACACCTCGGTAGACGTCGCCATGATCTTGCGGGACGTCATGATGCCGCTGCCCATGCGACCGGACTGGGGCGAGGAGATGGAGTGGGCCTACCCCGGGGTCCCCGGCAGCGTGATCGCGGAGTTCACTGACGGCAAGGTAGCCGGGCTGCCGTTCTTCGCCACGGAGACCGTGACCACCGACCATGGCTCGGTGTACAAGAATCACCACCTGATCGAGGTTCAGCGGGTGATCGGCGCGACGATCCGGCCGAGTCGGGTGCTTCGGCCGACCGACAAGCAGGCGGTGGAGCGGGCTTTCGGCGCGATCCAGTCCCTGCTTTTCCGGATTCTTCCGGGCTACCAGGGCATCGACAGCTCAGATCTTTCCAGTACGAGAAGAGCATCAGTCCGGCGTTGTTGACGAGGACGTCGATACGCCCGTAGGTGTCGACGGTGAAGTCGGCCAGCGCCTGCATGTCCGCGGCGTCGGTGACGTCGGTGAGCCGGGCGGTTGCGGTGCCGCCGGCCTTCTTGATGTCGGCGACCAGCTGGTCGAGGTCTTCCTGGCCGCGGGCGGCGGCGACGGTGATGACGATGACCTTGTGCTGCAGGTGGTTCACGGGGATCTCCCTGTGCGGTGGTTCAGCGCGTCTTCACTGGTGAGGGCAGAGCGGCGGAGGCTGTAAGGGGTGGGGGGCAGCGCTTGCGGCGCTGGACGACGTAGGCGTACTGGTCCGGCCAGGTCGGCTCGGCGTCGAGTGCGAGCGCGGCGTGCTGGGCCCAGTAGGCGTTGCGGAGCAGTTCGCGGCCGAGGAAGACGGCGTCGGCCCGCCCGCTGGTGAGGATCTCCTCCGCCTGCCGCGGTTCGGTGATGATGCCGACGGCTGCGGTGGGGATGCCGGTGGCTTGGCGGGCCTGGGTGGCGAAGGGGACCTGGTAGTTCGGTCCGGCGACGATCTTGGCGTCGCGGACCATGCCGCCGGTGGACACGTCAAGCAGATCGACGCCGCGGGCCTGGAGTTCCTTGGCCAGGCGCACGGTGTCGTCCCCGGTCCAGCCCTCGCGGGTGTCCTCGGGGTTCTCGGTCAGCCAGTCGGTGGCCGAGGTACGGAAGAACACCGGCAGGTCCTCGGGCCACACCGCGCGGACCGCGTCGACGACCTCCAGGGCGAAGCGGATCCGGTTCTCGAAACTGCCGCCGTAGGCGTCGGTGCGGTGGTTGGAGGCCGGGGAGAGGAAGGAGTTGATCAGGTAGCCGTGGGCGCCGTGCACCTCAACCACCTGGAACCCGGCGGCCAGCGCGCGCCGCGCGGAGTCGGCGAAGTCGCGTACGAGCTGCTGGATCTCGTCCACGGTCAGCTCGCGGGGGACAGCAAGGCCGTCGTAGGCGATCGCGCTGGGGGCGACGGGCTGCCAGCCGCCCTCGGACTCGGTCAGGTAGCGGTCGGACAGCCAGGGCTTGTCCACCGATGCCTTGCGCCCGGCGTGCGCGAGCTGGATGGCCGGGACGGCACCGTGCGCCTTGATGGCCTCGGTGATGCGGGTGAACGCCTCCTGCTGGCGGTCGTTCCACAGGCCCAGGTCCCAGGGGCTGATGCGCCCGTCGGGCCGGACGCCGGTGGCCTCGGCCATGACCAGGCCCGCTCCGCCGACGGCGCGGGAGGCCAGGTGGGTGAGGTGGAAGTCGGTGGGCGCACCGGTGTCCGGGCCCTCGGGGGCTGCGGAGTACATGCACATCGGGGACATCCAGACCCGGTTGGGTATCTCAAGGGAGCGCAGGGTGAGGGAGGTGAACAGGGAACTCATGCGCAGCAGGTCCGTGGTCACCTGCTGGGCGACGGTGTCGTCCCTGGTCAGTTCCGTGACAACCCGCACCCGTTCGGCCGGGGTGATTCGCGCCGTCCGGCGTCCACTGCCTCGCCCCCGTGCGCGGGTTGAGCGGCGCGTCCTCGATCGCCGCCCACCGCTCGTCCTCGTCCACGACCGACGCGAGGATGCGGTGGACGGTGAACGACACGCCCTCCTTGCGGCGCTCTTCCGGCCAGCGGTTGGCGGTGTATCGCCAGTCCTCCACCGTCCGGCGTTCGACGCCGATGTCGTCCGCGAACATCTGCAACGACTCCGTCATGGTGAACAGGTCGTCCGTGCCATTCGGCATCGACCCGCCCACCGCCCTCATCGGCTCGATCTCCAGCCATGTCACCCAGGGCACATTGCGAGCGGGCGATCTGCGCGATCAGTTCCTTGGCCTGGGTGACGAGCTGTTCGTAACGTTGCCGGGTGACGTTCCCGATCCGGTCGATCACGTCGGTCATGATGACCACCGCCCTCGCCCGGGTCCGGCCCAGCCACCACGACGTGACCAGTCAAGGGGGCGCCGGCCCCGGTGAGGTGACCCCCGTGGTGTGGACACTCTGACAATGGATCTTGCAGATCTGAGGGAAGGTGTCCTGGTGGGACGTAGGTCTCCGCGCGGCGGGTGGGAAGCGCACGTATGCGGCGGTCGCGGCGGATGTCGGGGTGACCGGCGGGACCCTGCGGAGCTGGGTGCGCCAGGCCGACGAGCACACGGGCCGCGATCACGGCTGTGGCGAGCAGGGCGCGGAGAGCCGGGACGAGGAACTGGCCCGGCTGCGCGCGGAGAACGGTCGGCTGCGGCGTCCAGCGGATATGCCGGGTCCTTCGGGTCTCTCGCTCGGGCTACTACCGGTGGCTCGCCGGCGCGAAGACCCGTCAAGGACGGCAGGCCGCCGACAACGACCTGCTCGTGGAGATCCGTGAAATCCATACCGAGCACAAGGGGCCGCTACGGAGTCCGGCGCATCCATGCCGAGCTGCGGGGCTTCGGGCACACGGTCAATCGCGAGCGGGTCGAGCGTCTGATGCGCATCAACCGGCTCGAGGGCCGCCACCTGCGGCGCCGCAAGCGCAGCACGGTCCCCGATCGGCTCGCGCCACGCGCCCCGGACCTCGTCCAACGCGACTTCCGTGCCGAGGAGTTGAATGAGAAGTGGTGCGGCGACATCACATACGTGCGGGTCCCGAACGAGTGATCACGTGCGTGGCAGCGTTCGAGGCCAGAGCATCACAACACGCTCAGTCATAGTTCCGGTGGCAGCGGGTATGGGCCCGGGCCCTTGAGGGTTCGGTGGATGGGCGTGGTCACTGTGTGCCGCAGTCCGGGCAGTCCGGACACAGTCTGGGTCAGGTAGCGGTACAAGAGTTGCGCCGACTCCACCTGGATGCTCGCGTACAGGTTCGTCGCGCCGGTCACCGCCGCGGCGAAGGACACCTCGGGATGCGCCGCCAGGGCCTCGCCTGCCTCGGCCAGCCGCGCGGGGTCGATCTCCAGCCAGAGCGCGATCCTGAGCTTTCGGTGCAGGACGTCGGGGTGGTAGTCCACGTCGAAGTACAGCACGCCTTCGGCGCGTAGATCGTTGATGCGGCGGCGCACTGTGGACTCGGACAGCTTGGTGGCCGCGGCCAGTTCACCCACCGGGGCCCTTCCGTCGCGGGCCAGCAGGTCGAGCAGCAGTCGGTCGCGGTCGTCCAGCACGACGGGTTCCGAGCCGGCTGTCCACCCGCCGTCCGTTGGCCGCGGGGTCAGCGCGGCGACCTGCGCGTCGGTCAGCGGTCCGCTCTTGTTGATGAAGCCGAGGTCCTGGCCGAAGAACACATGCAGGACGCAGTGCGCGGAGACGTCGACCACCCGGGGGGTGCGGGGCAGCTTCTGCACCAGGAAGGGCTCCTCCAGGCCGGGGCCGCGGGCGCGAACCACGGCCATCGTCTCCGTTCCCCCCGAGGTGAGGTTGACCCAGGTGGTGTCCGTGCGCCGGGCCAGTGCCGAGCCGATGGAGGCGGATGCGTCCGGAGTGCACCGCACGCGCACGAACCATGACAGGTCCCCCAGCCGGAACGGGTCGGTCAGACCCAGCACGCGCAGTTTCCCGGTGGTGCGCAGGCGGGTAAAGCGGCGAGCCGCGGTCTGGTCGGAGACGCCGAGCACGGCCGCGATCTCGGTGAAGGAGGCGCGGCCGTTGAGCTGGAGGGCGTGTGCCAGGGCCAGGTCTTCATCGGTGAGGTAGTGCCCCACACGGTCGGGACTGTCGAGATACGTCTTCACGACATCGATTCTAGGGAATGCGTGCAAATTTGGCCGTGCGAGATATCTGATCGCGCACATGCCGTCAACAGTTGTCGAGGACCGAGGCTTCGGTCCGTTCCCCGATCCCTGAATGGAGATGACGACATGCGTAAGTGGGGACCGCTCATAGCGGTCTGTCTCGGCGCGTGCATCCTGCTGGTGGACGTCACCATCGTGAACGTGGCGCTGCCCAGCATGGCCCGTGACCTCGGCGCGTCCTTCGCGTCGCTGCAGTGGGTCATCGACGCCTACGCGCTGGCTCTGGCGGCGCTGCTGCTCGCTGCCGGCGCTTTCGCCGACCGCTATGGGCACCGGCGAGCCTATGTGGGCGGGCTCGCACTCTTCGCCGTGGCCTCGCTCGTGTGCGGCGTCGCTCCCGATGCCGGCGTGCTCATCGCAGCCCGGGCTGTGCAGGGCATCGGCGGAGCCGCCATGTTCGCCACCGCTCCCGCTCTGCTGCTCGCCTCCTACCAGGGGCGGGACCGCGGTACGGCCTTCGGGCTGTGGGGTGCGACCAACGGGGCCGCAGCGGCGGCGGGTCCGCTGCTGGGCGGCGTCCTGACACAGCGCATCAGCTGGCCCGTGATCTTCTGGATCAACCTGCCCGTCGCGGTCGTAGCCATCGTTCTGTCCCGGCGCTTCATGGCTGCCGACCGGCCGGTCGCGGTCGGCCGGAAGAACCGCATCGACCTCCCCGGGGCCGCGACCTTCAGCGTGGCCGCCGGCGCCCTCGTTCACGGACTCATCCGCGGGTCCGACGACGGCTGGGGCTCGCCTGGCACCCTTGTCTCCTACGCTGTCGCCGCGCTCGCCCTCGTGGCCTTCGTGGTGGTGGAACACCGCACGGCCCACCGCGGCGAAACCCCGATGCTGGACCTGGCGCTGCTGCGCAACGCCTCCTTCGCCGGGCTGTTGACCGGCGCGCTTCTCCTGCAGGCCAGCGCCTTCGGCTGCCTAGCGCTCCTGTCGCTGTGGCTGCAGTCCCTGGCCGGACTCGCTCCCATCGGGGCGGGACTCGCTCTGACCCCGCTCGCGGCCGCGTCGTTCCTCGTCTCGGCTGTGACCGGCCGGCACATCCAGCGGCTCTCCCCGCGCCTGCCCATCGGGCTGGGTCTGCTGCTGGCGGCGGCGGGCATGCTCCTGCTGCGCGCCGGTATGTCGGAGGGCGCGAGCGCGACGTCGCTCACCTGGGGGCTGGTCGTCACCGGTCTCGGGGTGGGCCTGGCCACGCCCGTCCTTGTCTCCGCCGCCACCTCCGCCGTGCCGCGGCAGCGCGCCGGCATGGCGGGCGGAGCCATCAACACGGCGCGCCAACTGGGCATGACCCTGGCCATCGCGGTCCTCGGCGCCGTCTTCGCGAGCAATGCCGCCACCACGCTGACAGACGGCGAGCTGCCGCACGCCGCCGACGCCGCCGACGCCCTGGCCTCGGGCCAGGCGAACGAGGTGATCGCCTCCGCACCGGCCGGGCACCGCGAGGCGGCGGCGGACCTCGCCCACCAGGCTTTCGCCGCTGGTCTTGACCGCGTCTTCCTCCTCTCGGCCCTGGCCGCGGCCGTCGGCGCCGTGGCCGTACTGCTCCTGGTCCGTACGGCACCCGGCTCCGGCCGTACCTCCGAGGCCGCAGGCAAGGTATCCACCCCTGCGCGGACGTGACGCCAACGCCGGGACCGGCGGGAACGAGGGCGCGGCCCACGGCTCCGGAACTGGTGGGGGACAGGACGGCGAACAGGGCGCGGGCGCGGTCGCCGCCCGCGAGCTGCCGGGCTCCGGCGACGGGCTGACGCCACGGCGAAAAGGCCACGGATGCGCTGCGCGAAGTCGTCTGGCGTACTCACACGTTGCGCCGTGAGTCGGTCTTCGTCACCTCACCCGTTCAACGTCGAGAAATTGAAAGAACACCACCGTCTCGTACGTGATCGCGCCGTGTCCCGGTCTCATGTCGGAGGAACTCAAACCTCCGCCGGGCCGGCAGGAATCACTCAAGGCAGTCATGACAAAAGGAAGTGCGAAATGGGAAACGCAGTGCTGGTCCACGGTGCTTGGAGTGACGGCTCGATCTGGCAGGAGGTCATAGGCCACCTGCACGAACAGGGCCATCAAGCACTGGCCGTCCAGTTGCCGATGACCTCACTCGCGGACGACATCGCCTGGACCCGTCGGCACATCGACGCGCTGGAAGGACCGGTCACCCTCGTCGGACACTCCTACGGCGGCACCGTCATCTCCGGCGCGGCACTTGAGCATCCCAAGGTCAACTCCTTGGTCTTCGTGGCCGGCTACGTGCCTGGCGAGGGGGAGACCATCGGCATGCTGAGCGACAAGGGTGCCGAGATGCCAGGCCGCGTGGCCTTGCGGTTCGCTGCGGACGGCTGGTCGGACGTGGACCCGGAACTGTTCGGTGACGCACTCGCCCACGACCTGCCGCCCCGCCTTGCCCGGAGCCTGGCCGCCATGCAGAAGCCGACCCATGGAGCCTGCCTGGCGGCCCCGGCCTCTGCGGGCGCCTGGCACGACCTCCCCTGCGGCTACGTGCTCAGCGCCCACGACCGGATCCTCGATCCGCAACTGCAGCGATGGTTCGCCACACGTGCCGGAGCCGTCGTCACCGAGCTCCCCAGCAGCCACCTCTCGCCACTGTCGCATCCCGAGGGAGTGGCCGCGGCAATCTCGGCGATGCTTCGGCCCGAAGAGGATTCCGCAAGCTGATCCGAGCTGCGGCCCTGCCCGTCAATTCCCAGCGTGCCGGCCCGGGTCATGTCCGGTCCCGCGCGCCCGAAGCGGTCTGAGCGAGGCGGGGTACGCCGCGCTCAGACCGGCGGCATCGGCGAGATCCGCCGGCAGCCGTGCCCCGCCTGGCCCTACGTCACCGCCCTGGATCAACTGGACGCCCCTGGACGGTCCTTACGACCTGCGCCAGGTGGGACCGTCATGGCTCAGAGCGGGTGGCGACCGCTCTGCGGCTACGGCCCGCGGATTGTCGCCCTGCACCAGCGGCGCGCCTCAGTTCCAACGCCCGCACCTGGTGACCGCCCCTCGGCCCCCGGGTTCGGCAGCCCCTCACGCGACCCGGCGTCATGACGTCTGATCAGGCTGTTGACCCCCAGGAACAGAAGAGGGCGCGGCCTGGCACACCGTGCTCGAGCGGTGCGGACCAGGTGCCTTCATCGCCACTTTGGCCGTGGACGACCACATCGTCGCCACACAGCTCTGCCTGCGCCGAGGCACCCGGGCGTATTCGCTCCTCCCGGCCATGGACGTCCGGCCCGCTCTCCGCCCGTACCGTCACCGGGCCGGTCGTAGACGGGACCCGCACCGCCAGCATCGAGGTCACCCACGACGGCATCACCGCCCACGTCGACCTCGGCCAGGCCCTGCGCGGCCACCGCTACGCCCACCGACCGGCCCCAGCCGCAGGCGACACACACTCCGATGCCGCGCCCCGCACCGCAGGCTGTGTGGTCCGCACTGCGCGCACCGGGACTGGTGTGGACGCAAGCGGGCGAGGTCACCGTGGACGCCACCGGCCAGGACGACCTCGTCGTTCTGGCCCTGCTCGGCCGGCTCTACCCGGAGAACGTCACTCTGCACCCCGTCGGCCGTTCCCCTGCCCGGACAACCGCGGACGGCACCGGACCGAGCCGCCTGGTGACCCTCGTCGACCCTCCGCAGACCCACTGACACCCGCACCGCGAAGTACACCAGGAAGGTTGGAAAACATGATGTTCGACCATGACGGAACGCCCGTCCGCACGGGCCGAGCCGCCGTCAACGGAACGAGTCTGCACTACCGCACAGCCGGGTCCGGCCCTGCGGTGATGCTCCTGCACGGCGTGCCCAAGACCAGCTACCACTGGCGCCACCTCGTCCCGAAGCTGACGCCCCACTACACCGTCGTCGTGCCGGACCTTCGCGGTCTCGGCGACTCCGCCCGTCCGTCGGACGGCTACGCAGCGGCAGGGAGCCGGGCCGGTCGCGGTGGTAGCAGATGAACTCCATGACCACAGGGTCTCTTCAAGGGGGTGACAAGGGCGAGCGAATTTCACTGTGATGACTGCTCGGCGTGTGCCGGAGTGGGCGGACCAGTGGCCGAGGGCGGCGAGCTGCGGGATGCGGATCAGGCCGGTGGCGGCCGGCAGGCCCGGGGACACCGTGCTCGCCGGCAGTTCGCGCTGGTCGGCGCTGTGCCCCAGGCCCGTGTGCCCTGGATGTGCCCTCGCGGGCATCTGCCGAAGTACGTCGACGAGGGTCTTGCACAGGGCCTTGGTGTCAGCGGGGCGCGTCGGCACATGTCCTCGGTGGGTACGAGGCGCTGGCCGACCCGTGCGGCTGAACCGGGCACCCGGGCCAGGTACTGACGGGACTGCGGCGTTCGACGTGAACGACGTCCGCGCCAGCGGCCGTGACGCGGACAGTCGCGTTCACGGGCTCCGCATCCGCTCTTCGAGTGCCGCCTCCGATTCCGGCAGGGTCGAGCTGCCTACGGCTTGGGCGCGGGTTGCTCGCCCGAGCCGCGGACGATCAGCCGAGTGGGCACGGTGATGGTGCGGGCCCGGGTGCGGTCGCCGTCCAGTCGGGTCAGGGCGGTGGTCGCGGCTGCCCTGCCGAGTTCTTCCGCGTCCTGGGCGACGACGGTGAGGGCGGGTTCGAGTGCCTCGGCGAGTGCCACGTCGTCGAAGGCGACGACGGCGACGTCCTTGCGTCTGCTGCGGGCGAGTTCGGCGATTATGCCCAGCGCCATGATGTTGTTGCCGGCGAACAGGGCGGTGGGGGGAGCGGCCAGGCCGAGGAGTTGGGCGGTCGCGGTCTCGGCCCCTCGCTGGTCGTGGGCGTTGGTGACGAGCGAGCGGTCGTAGGGGACGCCTGCTTCCTGAAGCGCCGAGCGGTAGCCGGCCAGACGTTCACGGCGGGTGTACAGCTTCGGGGGCAGGTCGCCGACGAAGCCGATGCGCCGGTGTCCGTGGGCGACGAGGTGGGTGACGCCGTCGCGGGCCCCGGCACGGTTGGAGCTGACGATGCTGTCCGTGGCGAGGCCGACTCCAGGTCGGTCGAGGAAGATCACGGGCAGCCCCGCCGTGCGGTGGGACTTGAGGTGGGAGTGGTCGGCGCCGACGGACGGAACGACGATCAGGATGCTGACGCGGCGGGCGAGGAACTTGTCCGTCAGGGCGCGTTCGCGCTCGGGGTCGTCCGCGGAGGAGCCCATGAGCAGGGTCAGTCCGCGTTCGCGGACGGTGTCCTCGATGGCGCGGGCCACGGCTCCGAAGAAGGGGTTGGCGAGGTCGGGAATGACCAGGCCGATGGTGGTGTCCGGGCCGCCGACGCGGATGTTGCGGGCCATGAGGTTCGGCTGGAAGCCGAGCTTGGCCACTGCGGCGAGTACCTGTTCCCTGGTCTGCGCGGAGGCGGGTCCGTCCTCGTTGAGGACGCGGGAGACCGTCTTGGCGCTGACTCCGACTTCTCGGGCGACATCGGCCAGGGTGGGGCGTCGGTTCGCTGCCATGGAGGAAACCGTCTCCTGAGGGCTCCCGGTTCCGGCCGCGGCCTCGGCCGGAAACTGCGAGAGCTGGTTGTGCTGTCAGGTGGCCTGGACTCCGGCGGCCTTCGCGGCCTCCGAATCCGCTACGACAGTATCTCCGGCCTCGTCGATGCTGAGCGCGCCGGTCATGATGGCGACGACCTCCGCCATGGAGTAGTCGGAGGGCTTGATCACGGCGGCGCGCCGGCCGAGGCGGTGGACGTGGATCCGGTCGGCGATCTCGAAGACGTGCGGCATGTTGTGGCTGATCAGAACGACCGGCATGCCCTTGTCCCGCACGCGCCGGATGAGGTCCAGGACCTGGCCGGACTCCTTCACGCCGAGGGCGGCGGTGGGTTCGTCCATGACGACGACACTGCGGGCCCAGGCGACGGAACGGGCGACCGCGACGGCCTGCCGCTGTCCGCCGGAGAGGGTCTCCACCGACTGCGTCAGCGAGCGCAGGCCGATCTTCAGATCGGCCATGTGCTCCGCCGCCTCCTGGCGCATGCGCTTCTTGTCCAGCATGCGGAAGACACTGCCGAGAACGCCGCGGCGGCGCAGCTCGCGCCCGAGGAACATGTTCGAGGCGATGTCCATGGAGGCGGCCACGGCGAGGTCCTGGTACACCGTCTCGATGCCGTGGGAGCGGGCGCTCTGCGGACCGGAGAAGGTGATGGGCTTGCCGCCCAGCCGTATCTCGCCCGCGTCGGGGACCACCGCGCCCGTGAGCGCCTTGATCAGGCTGGTCTTGCCGGCGCCGTTGTCGCCGATGACGGCGAGGACCTCACCGGGCAGCAGGTCGAAGTCGGCGCCGTCGATGGCGGTGACCTGGCCGTACCGCTTGACCAGGCCGCGGGCCTGCAGCACGGGGGTGGGGGAGGAGGTGGCGGTCATCGGGCCTTCTTCCGGGAGAGCTGGTCGACGGTCACCGCGAGGATCACCAGGACTCCGGTGATCAGGGTCTGGTAGATGGAGGCGACGCCCATCAGTTGGAGGCCGTTGCGGAAGACGCCGACGATGAGGACGCCGATGAAGGTGCCCAGGACCGATCCGCGTCCGCCGAAGAGGCTGGTGCCGCCGAGGACCACGGCGGTGATGCTGTCGAGGTTGTCGGTCTGTCCGGCCTGCGGGTCGCCGACTCCGGTGCGGGAGATGAGCAGCAGGGCGGCGATGCCGTACAGCAGGCCCGCCACGGTGTAGATGCCGATGGTCAGGCGGGAGGTGCGGATGCCGTTGAGCCGGGCGGCCTCGGCGCTGTTGCCCAGGGCGTAGACGTGCCGGCCCCAGCCGGTGCTGCTCAGCGCGTAGGCGAGGAGGAAGAATAGGGCGATGGTGACCAGGGAGCCGTAGGTGATGTCCGTGTGGCCGAGCGGGAAGGTCTCCCCGAGGGCCGTCAGCGCGCCGGGCAGGTTGGTGACCGTCTGCTCCTCGGAGTAGATATGGGTCAGCGCGAACGCCACGTTGAGCATGCCGAGGGTGACGATGAACGGCGGCAGCGGGATCTTCTGCACCAGCAGCCCGTTGAGCAGGCCGAAGCCGCCGCAGACGACCAGGCCCAGAGCGATCGCGACGAGCGGTGGGACGGAGCCCTCGGCCGCCATCTTGGCGATCACGATGCTGCCGAAGGCCATCACCGCCCCGCACGACAGGTCGATGCCCGCGGTGAGGATGATCAGGGTCTGTCCGATGGCGAGGGTGCCGACGACCATGACCTGCTGCACGATCAGTGAGAAGTTACCGCCGGTGAGGAACTGGTCGGTCGAGAGGGAGAAGAAGGCGCAGGCCAGGAGGAGGGCGACCAGCGGGCCGGTGGTCGGCGCCGCGAGCAGTCTGCGGGCCGTAGTCGGTGCTTCGAGCTCGGCGTACGGCGTGGTCGTGGCTGTCATACGAAATCCTTGTCGGAAGACGGATGTCCTTGTCGGAGGACGAGGGCGGAAGCCCCGCCGCCGGGACAAGAGGGGCGGTCGTCCCTGGTCGGGAGGTGGGCCGACCGCCCCGCTGAGGGGAGTCGCGGTGTCGTACCGTCCTGGTGGGCGGCTCAGCCCCAGCAGTTCTCCAGGCCGTAGGCGGTGTCCTTCGACGTGACGCCGGCCTGCGCCTCGTCGGTGATCAGGGTGACGCCGGTGTCGGTGTAACCCGAAGCCTTCTTGCCGTCCTCGGCGTACGTCACGACGGCCTTGACGCCCTCGGCGGCCATCTTCAGCGGGTACTGCTGCGAAGTCGCGGCGATCTTGCCGTCCTTGACGGCCTGAGTGCCGGTGCAGCCGCCGTCGACGGAGACGATCAGCACGTCCTTCTCCCGGCCCTTGGCCTTCAGCGCGGTGTACGCGCCCAGCGCGGCCGGTTCGTTGATGGTGTAGACGACGTTGATGTCGGGCGCCTTCTGCAGGCAGTTCTCCATCGCGGTCTGGCCCTTGGCCTGGTCGCCGCCGGTGTCCTGGGCGCACACCACGTCCTTGTCGGTGGCGCCGAAGCCCTTCAGGAAACCGTTGTGCCGCTGGACACCGACAGAGACGCCCGGCGCCAGGTCGAGGGCGGCTATCTTCGCGTTCTTGCCCTTCATAGCGGCCTTGGCGTACTCGCCGATCAACTGGCCGGCCTTGAGGTTGTCGGTGGCGAAGAGGGCGTCGACCGCGCTCTCCGGGTCGGTCGGGGTGTCCAGGGCGATGACCAGGACACCCTTGGCACGGGCCTTCTGAATCGCGGGCACGATCGCCTTGGAGTCGCTCGGAGTGATCAGGATGCCCTTCACCCCGGCGGCGACCATGTTCTCGATGGCGGTGACCTGCCCGGCGTTGTCCCCGTCGAACTTGCCTGCGGCGGTCGACAGTTGTGCACCGTTCTCCTTGGCGGCCTTCTCCGCGCCCTCCTTCATCTTCACGAAGAACGGGTTGGTGTCGGTCTTGGTGATCAGACCGACCTTGACACTGCCCGAGCCGGAGCTCGAGGAGCCCGAACCGGAGCCGGATCCGCAGGCCGTCAGGGTGAGGGCCGCGACGCCCGTGACCGCGGCGGATCTGAGGAGGGAGGAGGGCAGGCGAGTGGCGCGAGACATGATCGACTCCTGTGGGATAGCGGGCGGCACGGGGTTGGGATCAGAGCATGCCGCCCGGGGTGTCATCGTTGACTTATGTCATCGTTGACACTTCCTGGCGAGGATGATGGACTCCGTTTCCCGGAAACGTCAATGCCTTGCACTCGTCACAAATCGGCAAACACCCGCGGCCGGCCGCCCCCACCGTGGCTGTCCGGCAGCCGCCCTCCGACGTGACCGGTCGGCCCGTACGTTCGTCAGAGAAGAGCAGCCCATGAGCCCGCGTCAGATCACCGTTCTGGGGGAGTGCGTCGCGGACGCGTTCGCCGAACCCGCGAGCACCTCCAGTGAACTCGCCCTACGTGTACTGCCGGGCGGCGGACCTGCGAATACGGCAGTGTCCCTGGCCCGTCTCGGCACCCCGACCCGGTTCCTCGCGCGCCTGTCCGGCGACGTGTTCGGCCGTCTGTTCCGCGCCCATCTGGAGGCGTCGGGGGTGGACCTGTCGGATGCCGTCCGAGCTGCGGAGCCCAGCACGCTCGCCGTGGCGGAACTGGACGCCACCGGGCAGGCCGCGTTCTCCTTCCACGCGCAGAACACGGCCGACTGGCAGTGGACGACCGAGGAGCTGGCACGGGTCGACCTGTCCGACACCGCCTGCCTGCACACCGGATCTCTGGCTCTGGTCCGGCAGCCCGGCACGACGGTGGTCGAGGACTTCCTGGCGGCCGCCGCCCCTCACGCGACCATCAGCGTCGACCCCAACGTCCGGCCGCTGCTGGTGCATCCGGACGTCTACCGGGCCCGGTTGGCGCACTGGTGCATGCTCGCCGACGTGCTGCGGCTCAGCGAGGACGACCTGGAACTCCTGCTGCCGGGCACCCCGCCCGAGCAGGCGTGCGACATCTGGCACGCGGCAGGGGCGCGGCTCGTCGTGATCACGCTCGGTGCCGACGGCGCCCTGGCCTCGCTCGACGGCGAACGGGTCCAGGTGCCCGCCGTCCCGACGAGCGTCGCCGACACGGTGGGGGCGGGGGACTCCTTCACCGCCGGACTACTGCACCACCTCGGCGCTCGCGGGCTTCTGGGCGGCCGGCTGACGGAACTCCGCCTGGACGACGTCACGGAAGCCTGCCGCTTCGGTACCCGCGTCGCGGCCCTGACCTGCTCCGTTGCCGGTCCCAACCCGCCGTGGCAGAGCGAGCTGGCGCAGCTCGCCACGGCCGACCGCGCACAACGGGCGGGCAGGCCGCCCAGCGGCACATCGCGGCCGAACCGTTGACGCCTGGGAGGGATTTGCCCCATCATCGGGCACCCGATGTCATCGATGACACAAGTCAACGATGACACCCCGTCAACGATGACACCCCTTGCCGATGCCGTGGACGACGGCGACGGCTGGGCGTCACTCTTCCGGCCGGATCCGAGCCCGGGCAGCAGGCTTCGCTGCGCGGACGGCCGCAGCACAGGAGACACCATGAGCTCTGGACGCGTATCCCGGCATGCCCGCACACGGATGATCGCGGCGGTGACCACCGTCTGCGCCTTGTCCGCGGCCCCGCTGGCCCCCCAGGCCGCCGCCGCCGACAGCCCGACCTACTCCGAGACCTACCGGCCCCAGTTCCACTTCACGCCGGAGAAGAACTGGATGAACGACCCCAACGGCCTTGTCCACTACAAGGGCGAGTACCACCTCTTCTACCAGTACAACCCCAACGGCAATTCCTGGGGTGACATGTCCTGGGGCCACGCGGTGAGCAAGGACCTCGTGCACTGGAAGCAACTGCCGCTCGCCCTGTCGTACGACGACAACGAGATGGTGTTCTCCGGCAGCGCGGTCGTCGACTGGAACAACACCACCGGGTTCGGCACGAAGAAGAACCCGCCCATGGTGGCGATCTACACCAGCTACAACAGGATGACGGGCATACAGGCCCAGTCGATCGCCCACAGCACCGACCGCGGCCGCACCTGGACCAAGTACCAGGGCAACCCGGTCCTCGACATCGGCTCCAAGGAGTTCCGCGACCCCAAGGTCCAGTGGTATGCGCCGACCAAGAGCTGGCTGATGACGGTGTCGCTGTCCACCGAGCACAAGGTGCGGTTCTACTCGTCCAAGAACCTCAAGGACTGGAAGCTGCTCAGCGAGTTCGGGCCGTCCGGCGCGACGGGCGGCGTGTGGGAGTGCCCCGACCTGTTCCCGCTCGCGGTCGACGGGGACGAGAAGAAGATCAAGTGGGTTCTGGTCGTCAATATCAACCCCGGTGGCATCACCGGCGGTTCGGGCGCCCAGTACTTCGTCGGCGACTTCGACGGCGAGAAGTTCACCGCCGAGCCCTGGCGCAGCGCGCAGAGCATCCCCCGGGAGATGGCCCTGCGCACCGTCGACGGCCGGATCCGGCTGACCGGCCAGCCGGTCGACAGCCTGGCGTCCCTCCGGGAGAAGCACCCGGCGACGGCGTCCGGTGTCACTGTCAAAAGCACCTCGCAGACCCTGATCGGTCCTGCCGCCAAGGGCGAGGCGCTCGACATCGAGGCGACCTTCTCCCTCAAGGACGCCGACCACTTCGGCCTGAAGGTGCGCACCGGCGCCGACGGCGAGGAGACCGTCATCGGCTACGACACCACGACCCAGGAGCTGTACGTCGACCGCACCAACTCCGGCGCCGTGGACTTCAGCGACGCCTTCCCCGGCGTCCAGCGAGCCCCGCTCAAGGCCAAGAACGGCAAGGTCAAGCTGCGCATCCTCGTCGACCGGTCGTCCGTCGAGGTCTTCGGCGGCAGCGGCGAAGCCGTCATCACCGACCAGATCTTCCCCGACTCCGCAAGCCAGGGAGTGCAGGTCTTCGCCGAGAACGGCTCGGTGAAGCTGGACCGGGCCCGCGTCTGGCATCTCGACTCCTACCGCGACCGACCCCGACCGACTTCGACCACGGAGGACACCGCACCGTGAACAAGACCCTGCTCGCCGAGTTCACCGCCCGCGAGGGAGCGGAGGACGAGGTCGCCCACCTGATAGTGGAGTACGCGAAGAAGGTGCGCGTGGAAGAAGGCAACCTCGCCTTCGACGTCTACACGAGGTCGGCCAACCCGCGCGCCTACCGGATCTTGGAGGTGTACCGCGACGAGGACGCCTTCCAAGCGCACCTGAAGGCACCGTACGGCGGCCCGTTCAACGCGGCGCTCGTCCCGCTGATCGAGGAAGACGGCTCGGTGCTGACGTTCCTCGATCCGGTGACCTGACCTCTCCCGATCCGGTGACTGACGTCGGCCGGGCCCGCAGCGCGGGCCCGGTACCGGCGTATCGTCATGCCGCAGGGGGCGTGGCGTAGGCGTAGGCGTAGGCGCGCGGGCGGACGAAGGCTTCTTCGGCACTGACTCCGAGCTGGTCCGTGAGCATGCCCGTGGCCTGGCCGATCTCCCGCCCGGTACGCGCCAAGGTCCTCGTAGTGGCCCTGCGCTATGCCCTTCCACTCGCCGTGCGCCTGCTGATCGAGGAGCCGCTGCTCGACGCCTGCTTCTACGAGGGCGACCTGCCGCTCGCCGCCGTCGATGCCCCTGCCTCGGCTGCCGGAGTTCGGCGCGCGGCTGCGGACCGTCCTCACGACATCGCCGGAGATGTCGGTCGCCGGCCTGCCACGCGGTGCCTCAGCGGAGCCGGCCCGCTCTGCGCGCTGCGAGGTCACGGCGGCGTGCAGTGTCCGGCGGGGACACCCGTGTGCTCCGGCTCTCCGCGGGATCCGGCCCCCGGCATGTCGATACGAGCTGCTGGACCCCTTCGAAGAGGCGTCTCACGGATAGTCGCGTACGTCGTCGCGCCCCTGGGAGCCCTGGCGCCATCGGCGACTTCTCCTGAGACGTTGCACTCCGAGGGCATCAATATCTTCCCCCGGGAGATCAGAGTTTGACGGACCACGCAGTACGAGTTTTTGCCGCGACGAGCAGAGTAGGATTATTCAACGCACACGGGCCGTTCCGGCGTGCTACTGTCTATCTCAGTTGCAGTTGTGGTTCCCAAGACTTCAAGTGCCCCCACCAGGCTTCTGCCGGTCGGGAGCGCTTTTGTATTTCCGGTCATTTCCGGGCGGGGTAATCATCGCGGCGACACGGCGCCCGCACAGTGCGGGTTCCGGTGCACTGCCCCAAAGGAGATATGACATGGCTGCTGGTACCGTGAAGTGGTTCAACGCGGAAAAGGGCTTCGGCTTCATCGAGCAGGACGGTGGCGGCGCCGACGTGTTCGCCCACTACTCGAACATCGCCGCGCAGGGCTTCCGCGAGCTGCTCGAGGGCCAGAAGGTGACCTTCGACATCGCGCAGGGCCAGAAGGGCCCGACGGCCGAGAACATCGTTCCGGCCTGACGCTGACGCGCAAATCCGTAGCTGGGGCCCGCATCCTTCGGGGTGCGGGCCCCTGCTGCAAGCATCTCCCGCAGCGGTTTCACCCTCGGGACGACTCGGGACGACTCGGAGGAATCCGCAGTCCCACCACACGTGGTCGCTCCTTCAGGATGCAGGCGCATCCTGAAGCGCTGCACCGCAGCCGACGCCCGGACCTCAAGGTCCCCATAACGTCGCCCATTTCAGCACCTGTGCCCGCGGGGATTTCCGCCGGCCAGATGTGTTTTCTTTTGCCACCGGTTCATACTTGTGATTCTCCGTGCCATTCATCGCAGCGGGAATTCCTTGATATGTGCCACATCGAGGAAGGTTCCGCATGAACCGCACGTACACGAACGACCGCTCCGCCCGCAGCCGTAACGGCAGTGCCGGCGCCCGTTCCGGCGGTTACGGCCGTCGGCCCGCCGCGGTGCAGGGCGAGTTCGCGCTGCCCAGGACGCTCACCCCCGCGCTGCCCGCCGTCGAGGGCTTCGCCGATCTCGACATGCCCGAGCAACTGCTGGCCGAACTCGGCAGGCAAGGGGTGACCGCACCGTTCCCGATCCAGGGAGCGACGCTGCCGAACACCTTGGCGGGCCGTGATGTTCTGGGCCGCGGACGCACCGGTTCCGGCAAGACCCTCGCCTTCGGCCTCGCCCTGCTCGCCCGCACCGCTGGACAGCGCGCTGAGCCCCGCCAGCCCCTGGGGCTGATCCTCGTACCGACGCGTGAGCTGGCCCAGCAGGTGACCGACGCGCTCACGCCGTACGCCCGCTCCGTCAGGCTGCGGCTCGCCACGGTCGTCGGCGGCATGTCGATCGGCCGCCAGGCCGCCGCGCTGCGCGGCGGGGCCGAGGTTGTCGTCGCGACCCCGGGCCGGCTCAAGGACCTCATCGACCGCGGCGACTGCCGGCTGAACCATGTGGGCATCACGGTGCTGGACGAGGCCGACCAGATGGCCGACATGGGGTTCATGCCCCAGGTCACCGCGCTGCTCGACCAGGTCCGTCCGGAGGGGCAGCGGATGCTGTTCTCCGCCACCCTGGACCGCAACGTCGACCTGCTGGTCCGCCGCTACCTGACCGACCCCGTCGTGCATTCCGTCGACCCGTCGGCCGGCGCGGTCACGACGATGGAGCACCACGTGCTGCACGTCCACGGCGCCGACAAGCAGGCCACCACGACGGAGATCGCCGCCCGCGACGGCCGCGTGATCATGTTCCTGGACACCAAGCACGCGGTCGACCGGCTGACCCAGGACCTGCTCAACAGCGGAGTGCGGGCCGCCGCGCTGCACGGCGGCAAGTCGCAGCCCCAGCGCACCCGGACGCTGACGCAGTTCAAGACCGGGCACGTCACCGTCCTCGTCGCCACGAACGTCGCCGCCCGCGGCATCCATGTCGACAACCTCGACCTCGTGGTCAACGTCGACCCGCCGACCGACCACAAGGACTACCTCCACCGCGGCGGTCGTACGGCCCGGGCCGGCGAGTCCGGCAGCGTCGTCACCCTCGTCACACCGAGCCAACGCCGAGGCATGGTCCGCCTGATGTCGGACGCCGGAATCCGGCCGCAGACCACCCAGATCCACTCGGGCGACGAGGCTCTGAGCCGGATCACCGGTGCCCAGGCCCCGTCCGGCATCCCGGTCGTCATCACCGCGCCGGTGGCCGAACGCCCCAAGCGCAGCTCCTCCTCACGCGGCCGACGCCGCCCCGCTTCGGCGAGCCGGCGCGCCCCCGTACGCCAGTCCGTCTTCGGCGCGGCGGCCTAGAGGTTTCGTGATCAGGAAGCCGGCCCGTCTCCGCAGAAGCCTTTGACGCTGGTTCAGACGCAGCCCCGCCCGGCGGACGCCAATCACGTGCACAGGACGGTGGCTGAGGTCATGGACGCGGCTGGCCGCCGTCCGCGACAGCTCCGACTACACGGACCGTGTCCGCCTGCGCGACATCCTCGGCGACCACGGCTCGTTCACTCACCCGCGACCACGATGGCCGAAGCCGAGCACGCGATGCGCACCCGCCGGCTCGGTGTCCCGACGGTGGTCGACGAGCAAGGCAGCGCCCTGGGCATCCCCGCCCTCTCCCGCTGAAACGCCTCACCCCTGGTCAGACCGTTCTCCCCTTCTCCCTGTGAGGCCACATGCGCTGCGTCATCGCCCGCTTCCCCTTCGAGCTCACCAAGATCGGCGTGCTGGAATCGATGAAGGGCATCAAGCCCGAACCGGTCACCGCCGAGTCCGTGATCATCGGCCGTCGTCACTATCCCGTCAAGCAGGTCGGCCAGGTCATCACGCGCCAGGACCGCCGTGACTTCAGCGCCGCAGAAGTCCTCCGGGCCATGGCTCGGCTCGGCTTCACCTGCCGCGACCTCCCCAAGGCCGCGCCTCTGGGCATCCTCGGCTCGCTGCAGCATGCCTCCGCGATGCTCGGTACCCCCGTGACGATCTGACCGGGTAAACAGGCACTAGCCGACACCTGACCAGCAGTGTGGGCCCAACCGGTACGCCGGTTGGGCCCACACTGCGTGCAGCCGGTTCCCGTCGCCGTCGCTCAGTGGCCGGAATAGCTTCCTCCACACCGCTTCGGGAGCCAGGCGGCCGGTGATGACCGCGCCACCGGTGACCACGGTCAGGGACATCTGATTGCTCCGCGCGGACTGCACCAGGGCGGCGACGTCAACGAGCAGCTCGTCAGGCTTCGACATGAAGCGGACTGTATTCGCCGGCCATCCGGCTGCTTGAGCGGTGCCGCTACCGGGCAAGGCAGGCGCTCACGGTCTTGCCGCCGGCGGCCCGGCGAGTGACCGCCGTGGCGTGGGCCAGGCGGGTGACCATGGGCCAGCCGAAGCCCCCGGTGCCGCCGTTCAGGTCAGGGGTGCGCATGCGCGGCACATGCCGGCTGGGGTCGTGAACGGCGACCTCGATGATGTCAGGGTGCGCAGTCAGTTCCAGTGTGCAGCGGCCCCCGCCGTGGCGCAGGGCATTGGTGACGAGTTCGGACACGACCAGGACCACAGTGTCCGCTGCGTCAGGGGTCATGGCCGGCTGCCGCAAACCTTCGAGGAAGGCCCGTGCCGTATCGCGTGCGTCGGCAATGGCTGTTTCGGGACGGACGGCTGCGGCGCTGGCAATCGTCGTGATCATCAGGGTCACCCTGGTCTCTGGATCGTCCATGCCCTGCCCGTGCCTACCCAACCCCTGTGCCCCGCCCCTCCACCCGCCAACCCCGCAGAGTCACAGTGCTTGCCTGAAGGGGACTGAGGACCACAGCCGACGCGTGACGGCACCTGCTGCCGTGAGCCCGTGTCCCGGCGGCCCACGGTCTGCTCGAGTCAGGGGCCGTGCCGGTTCGAGCAAGCGGCCCATCCACGGCGATGCCAGCGGCAGGGCGAGCAGGACGGAGTGGCCGCGGGACGAGGAAGCAGATCCTCGTCACGCACCGGCGGTGGGTCACTGCGAGCGCCGGACCGAGCCTCAGAGCTGTTTGGACCACCCATGGACCGGTCGAGGCGGAACCTCATCTCCGAGCACGCGGAAATCTATGCCAGCCGGAGTAGACATTGCGCGGTGGTGTGGTTATGGTTTCTCTCGTAGCCGAGATCGAGCGAGGCCCGGCAGAGATGAACTGCCGGGCAGTAGTACACGCAGTTGCAGTTGGCAGGACGGTGCGGTGGTGGAGTTCCGAAGCCAGAGCGGTTGCAGGACGGCAACGGGACTGACGACCGGACCGGGTGGCCCGCAGTGATCAGGGGCCGCCATGAGCAGTACCGCAGTGGCAGTACCAGTAGGTGAAGGTCGGCAGTACCCAGCAGCGAAGTCGGTTGAGCAGTACCTCGGTGAAGGCGTCGGCTGCGGGCGCGCGCACCGGGAGGTTCGGCAGTGGGGTTCCAAGCCGGAGCAGACGCAGGACGGGCGACGGGGCTGGCTGCCGAAGAGTGGCGCTGTTCTGGGCCACCAGCAGTTCGCGGTACCAGCAGTACGCAGTTTCCGCTAGTGAGTAGTTGATCAAGAGGGAAGAACGGAGGAGCCGAGCGCCATCAGGATCGCCCGGGCGGAAGTCTTGGACCCGGGTACCGCAGGACATCGATAGTGAGGTGGTCTCCGGTCGAGCAACCGCGATCCCCGCGCCCCCGACAGCGTCTCGGTCGGGTCCGCGGAAACAGAGGACCGGCGCAGTATCAGGGCCGGCAGATGGTGTAGCAGTTCCTTCGGGGCCCTGGTGCCGGTACGGCGCCGGGGCCCCTCCACGCGTTCCACAGAGAGGTGCGATGACAGCGGACGACACGTTCGGCCGTCTCGACGACGACGACTACCCCGCCTACACCATGGGCCGGGCCGCCGAGATGCTCGGCACCACCCAGGGCTTCCTCCGCGCCATCGGCGAACACCGCCTGATCACCCCGCTGCGCTCCGCGGGCGGCCACCGCCGCTACTCCCGCTACCAGCTACGCATCGCCGCCCGCGCCCGGGAACTCGTCGACCACGGGACCCCCGTCGAGGCCGCCTGCCGGATCATCATCCTCGAGGACCAACTCGAGGAAGCCCAGCGCCTCAACGCCGAATACCGCCGTGCCGCCGAATCAGCGAACCCAACGGCAGCAGCATGAGATGAGCGTGCCCGTCAGCGTCGGCGGGCACCGCACGCACGGTCTCGGTGTGCGGTGTGATCATTTCCTGTGGTGACGCGGTGTGTGAGCGTGTAGCGTCTGCGTTAGCTGTCGTGGTTCGGAATTCCCTCTTGCCCACGCCTCTGGTGTGGGCGTTTTGCTGTGCTGTGCCGCAGGGACCAGGGCGATCACCTCCGTCTGCCACTGGAGTGGGAGGCGTTCATCGACTGGAAGGCATGAGACATGGCTACGGGAACTGTGAAGTGGTTCAACGCGGAGAAGGGCTTCGGCTTCATCGCCCAGGACGGCGGCGGCCCGGATGTCTTCGCGCACTACTCCGCGATCAACTCCACGGGCTTTCGTGAGCTCCAGAAGGGCCAGGCCGTGACGTTCGACGTCACCCAGGGCCAGAAGGGTCCGCAGGCCGAGAACATCAACCTGGCCTGACCTCGCATGCCTGCCCGAGGCAACGCGCACGCCGCGTCCGGTTGCCGCCGCCCGTGCGGGCCCTGCCGCCCACCCGGACGAAGGCGCCTGCTCTCGTGCCGGGCCGGCACAGGATCAGGGCCGCGCAGCCATTGCTGCGCGGCCCTGAGCTGTAGAGGCCCGGGGCTGGTGCGACTTCGGCCCGGAACCTCCCGACCTCAGTCGCTGCAAGCGCCGTCGGGCACGGGAGCCGCGTGTCCTGCGCGGCTGCCGTGCAGCTCGGAGGAGCCGACGTTCAGACGCTCGTCCAGGCGTCCAGGAAGGCTTTCCGTCCAGCCGGATCGTCAGACCTGCGGTCTGCGTGCAGGACGCGCCAGGCGGTGAGCTCGAGATCTCGGAGCCACAGTTCCCCGATGACCTGTGTCTTGAGGTCGGGCAGATGGTCGGACTCGACGAGGGCCTGACCGATCACCTCCCCGGCCGCGCCGCGCTGGGGCGGGGTCATCTCATCGACGGCCGAGAGGACCTGCCGGGCCAGGGCGGTTCCCTCTCCTGCCAGCGAACGCAGCACCAGATCCTTGATGTTGACGGGCAACAGGTACGCGGTGCCCGACGACCTCCACAGGTCCGACCAGAAGCGTTCTCCTGCCTTGGTGGGGGCAGGCAGCGCGGCCAGCAGCCCGAGGAGATGGCCGGTGGCCGCATAGCCGTCGCTGTGGGCGGCTGCGACGACTGCGACGCCGGCGACGCCCTCCACATCGAGCCGGCCGGCCTCGAGATGCGGAGCCAGGTCCAGTTGGTGTTCCAACTGGTCTGCGAGGCCGGTGGATACGTGGGGGCGGACCTCAGGAAGCATCGGCGATCCTTGCGCGTAGGCGAGCGGAGATGCCCGTTCGGAAGCCCTGATCGTTCCCATCACAAGCCGGATCTACTCGGCTTCGGCAGGCCCAATCGGCGGTAGCGGCAACGGGGCTTCGGTTTACACGGTGGCGAACCGGCCCGGGCCCGGCGACGTGGCTCCGGGGTTCTGGACCGACCTCCCGTCAGGTGTCCGGGTGAGGTTTTCTAGCATGACCGCATGGTTGCCAGTGACACCCAGGAGCCCGGGGCAGGACGAGAAGCTGTGTCCCGCGACGCCGCTGCATTCGAATGTGGTCACGTCGTGTCAGCGCATGGAGAGCGCTGTGCAGACGGGCTACCCGACCAATCACCGCGCGACCATGCGGGGAAGGGGGCTCACTCGGCCGCTGCTCCGGTGGAGCGGGCGGCCGACCTGGCCGAACCGATCAAGCCGAGGCTGCGTGGCTGGCTCCATGCCGGAATGGTCCCTGCCGCACTGATCGCAGGCGTCGTGCTCATCTGCCTGGCCCGTACTCCGCAGGCGGTCCTGGCCTGCGCCGTGTATGCGGTCACCGCCTGGCTGCTGTTCGCGACGAGCGCCATCTACCACCGCGGCACCTGGGGGCCGCTCGGCGAGGCTCTGCTGCGACGCCTCGACCACGCCAACATCTTCCTGATCATCGCCGGCACCTGTACCCCCCTGGCCGTGCTCCTCCTCCCGCCGGACCAGCGGTCCGTGCTGCTGTGGACCGTGTGGACGGGAGCGTTGGCCGGCATCGCGTTCCGGGTCCTGTGGGTCGGAGCTCCGCGCTGGCTGTACACCCCGTGCTACCTGGCGCTGGGGTGGGCACCGGTGAGCTACCTGCCTGACTTCCTGCACACCGGCGGAGCGGCCGTGGTCGTCCTGATCGTGGTCGGCGGTCTCCTCTACAGCGCGGGCGCGGTGGTCTACGCCCTCCAGCGGCCCGACCCCGCACCCCGCTGGTTCGGCTTCCACGAGGTCTTCCACGCGCTGACCGTGGTGGCCTTCACCGCGCACTACACCGCCATCTCCCTCGCCGCCTACTGACGCCGCGACAGTGTTCCGGTCCGCCGCTCATCGCCCACGTCGCCGCGTGCCGGACCGCGACGGGCCGGGCGGTCGCCGACGCAATCGCCCCGCGCGTGAAAGTCGAGGCGGAAGACATCAGGGGGATGGTATTCCTGGGGCAGGTGAGCCGGGTCGCCCGGGACGGTGATCTGTGCGGTGATCGGCCGGGACGTGCCTGCGGCAAGAAACTGGTCGTTCTCGGATTCCAGGTATGCCTTGTCACGCTCACCTACGCCGCACACAACTGCTGGCCCGATGCCCGCGTGACCGTGCTGATCGCCGAGGTCGAGCCGGAGCGGCTGTGGCAGCGGCTCCTGCAGAACCGGCGGGGTGGGGTGGTCGCGCACGCCGTACGCCGGGACACGGAGGCGGTGATCTGCCGATTGAGGTTCCGGGTCTGCTGATCTCAGCGTCTCCGCGTTTCCAAGGCACCTGACGTCCCATGACGGCCCGCCCCTGCCCGAGCCGGGCCGTCGGCGTGTTCAAGCGGACGGGGGCATTCGTTGCCGCAGGTGGAGGAGGCAGCCGTAAGAGTTCCGTCAAAGCGGGACCCGTTGCCGTAAGGGAGGTGTCAACGACGACCGAATCCGGCCACGGAGGCGGTTTCCTCGAATCGTCCGTTCAATCCGAACCTCCTCTAGGAGCTCGCGATGGCCGACCTGGCCTTCGTCGTCACCACGCTCGCCGTCTTCGCGCTGGTGGCCCTCGTCGCCAAGGGGGTGACCAAGCTGTGACCGCCGAGAACATCGTCGGCCTCGTCGTGGCCGTCGCCCTGCTGGGCTATCTCGTCCTCGCCCTGATCTTCCCGGAGAGGTTCTGAGAAGCATGAGTCCCGTCCTCGCCGGCATCCTTCAGTTGCTCGCTCTGATAGTGGCTCTGGGGCTCACCTACTCTCCGCTCCCTACTCTCCTCTCCTCTCTGCAAGACTGGCGCGTCGAGAAGTGGATCTACAAGGGCATCGGAGCCAACCCGAACACCGAGATGCGCTGGCCCGCCTATCTGCGCGGTGTCCTAGCCTTCTCGGCGGTCGGCGTCCTCTTCCTGTACCTGCTGCAGCGGCTTCAGGGCCACCTGCCCGGCTCGCTGGGATTTCAGGCCATCGACCCGGACCAGGCGTTCAACACCGCCGCGTCCTTCGTCACGAACACCAACTGGCAGTCGTACTACGGCGAACAGGCCATGGGCCATGTGGTGCAGACCGGTGGTCTGGCCGTGCAGAACTTCGTCTCCGCGGCCGTCGGCATCGCCGTCGCGGTGGCGCTGGTGCGGGGCTTCGCCCGGTCCCGCGCCGGTGAACTGGGCAACTTCTGGTCCGACATGGTGCGCGGTGTCATCCGCATCCTCGTGCCGTTCTCGGTGGTCGCGGCGATCGTCCTCGTGGCGTGCGGCGCGATCCAGAACTTCTCCGGGATCCACGAGGTCGGCCAGTTCATGGGCGGCTCGCAGGAGTGGAACGGCGGGGCTGTCGCCTCGCAGGAGGCCATCAAGGAGCTGGGCACCAACGGCGGCGGCTACTTCAACGCCAACTCCGCTCACCCCTTCGAGAACCCCACCCCGTTCACGAACCTCTTCGAGATCTTCCTGCTGCTGGTCATCCCCTTCGCCCTGACCCGAACCTTCGGCCGCATGGTCGGCAGCCTCAAGCAGGGCTACGCGATCCTGGCGACGATGGCCACGATCTGGGCCGGCTTCATCGCGCTGATGATGTGGACCGAGTTCGCCCACCACGGCCCGGCGTTCGACATCGCGGGCGGGGCTATGGAGGGCAAGGAGCAGCGCATCGGCGTCGGCGCGTCGTCGATCTTCGCGGTGTCGACCACGCTGACCTCGACGGGTGCCGTGGACTCCTTCCACTCCTCCTTCACCGGTCTGGGCGGCGGCATCACGATGCTCGGCATGCAGCTCGGCGAGATCGCCCCGGGTGGTACCGGCTCGGGCCTCTACGGCATGCTGATCATGGCCATCATCGCGGTGTTCATCGCGGGTCTCATGGTCGGCCGTACGCCCGAGTACCTGGGCAAGAAGATCGGCACCCGCGAGATCAAGTTCGCGGCCTGCTACATCCTCATCACCCCGGCCCTGGTGCTCATCTTCACCGCTGCGGCGATGGCCCTGCCGACGCCGGGCAACTCGATGACCAACAGCGGCGCGCACGGGTTCTCCGAAATCCTCTACGCCTACAGCTCGGCCGCCAACAACAACGGCTCGGCCTTCGCCGGTCTGAACGCCGACACCCAGTGGTTCAACACCACGCTGGGTCTCGCGATGGTCCTCGGCCGTTTCCTGCCGATGGTGTTCGTGCTGGCGCTGGCCGGCTCGCTCGCCGAGCAGAAGCCGGTGCCGGCCACTGCGGGCACCCTGCGCACCGAGAAGCCCCTGTTCACGGGCCTGCTCGTGGGCGCGATTTTGATCATCACCGGTCTGACGTACTTCCCGGCGCTGGCGCTGGGTCCGCTGGCCGAGGGGCTGGCGTCATGACCACTCGCACAGAGAAGCAAGAGGACTCGATGTCCACAGCCACCCCGACCCGGGCACCGCACAGCGATGTGCCGACCGGCCACAAGGACGAAGGACGCGTCGGCGCCGGTCTGTTCGACCCGAAACAGCTGCTGAAGTCGTTGCCGGACGCCTTCCGCAAGCTCGACCCGCGGGTGATGATCAAGTCGCCTGTGATGTTCGTGGTGTGGATCGGCTCCCTGCTGACCACGGTCTTCTCGTTCAAGGACCCGGGGGACTGGTTCGGCTGGACCATCAGCTCCTGGCTGTGGCTGACCGTCGTCTTCGCCAACCTCGCGGAGGCGGTCGCCGAAGGGCGTGGCAAGGCGCAGGCCGACACCCTGCGCAAGGCCAAGACCGACACCGTCGCCCGCCGGCTCGTGGGTGACCGCGAGGAGCAGGTGCCCGGCACCGAGCTGCGCATCGGCGACCTGGTCGTCTGCGAGGCGGGCGACATCATTCCCGGCGACGGTGACGTCGTCGAGGGCGTCGCGTCCGTCGACGAGTCGGCGATCACCGGCGAGTCGGCGCCCGTCATCCGGGAGTCCGGCGGCGACCGCTCGGCCGTCACCGGCGGCACGAAGGTCCTGTCCGACCGCATCGTCATCAAGATCACGACGAAGCCCGGCGAGACCTTCATCGACCGCATGATCGCCCTGGTCGAGGGCGCGGCCCGGCAGAAGACGCCCAACGAGATCGCGCTGAACATCCTGCTCGCCTCGCTCACGATCGTCTTCCTGCTGGCGGTCGCCACGCTGCCGCCGTTCGCGGACTACGCGGGCACGCATCTGACGATGGTCGTGCTGGTGGCCTTGCTGGTCTGCCTCATCCCCACCACCATCGGCGCCCTGCTGTCCGCGATCGGCATCGCGGGCATGGACCGGCTCGTGCAGCGCAACGTGCTGGCCATGTCGGGGCGCGCGGTCGAGGCCGCCGGTGACGTCTCCACGCTGCTGCTCGACAAGACCGGCACCATCACGCTCGGCAACCGGCAGGCGTCGGAGTTCGTGCCGGTGAGCGGCACCACCGAGGCCGAACTCGCCGACGCGGCCCGGCTGTCCTCCCTGGCCGACGAGACACCCGAGGGCCGCTCCATCGTCGTCCTGGCGAAGGGGAAGTACGGGCTGCGCGAGCGCCAGCAGGGAGAGCTGGCCGGTGCCGAGTGGATCGCCTTCACCGCCCAGACCCGGATGTCGGGCGTGGACGTCGACGGGCGGAAGATCCGCAAGGGCGCGGCCGGCTCGGTCGTCACCTGGGTCCGCGAACAGGGCGGCGAGGTGTCCCAGGACGCCGGTGCGCTCACCGACCGGATCTCCGAAGCGGGCGGCACGCCGCTGCTCGTGGCCGTCGAAGACACCGAAGGCGCCCGTGTGCTGGGCGTCATCCACCTCAAGGACGTCGTCAAGGACGGCATGCGGGAGCGGTTCGACGAACTGCGCCGGATGGGCATCAAGACCGTCATGATCACGGGCGACAACCCGCTGACGGCGAAGGCGATCGCGGAGGAGGCCGGTGTCGACGACTTCCTCGCGGAGGCCACTCCCGAGGACAAGATGGCGCTCATCAAGCGGGAGCAGGCCGGCGGCAAGCTCGTCGCGATGACAGGCGACGGCACCAACGACGCGCCCGCGCTCGCCCAGGCGGACGTCGGCGTCGCGATGAACACGGGTACGTCGGCCGCGAAGGAGGCCGGCAACATGGTCGACCTCGACTCCAACCCGACCAAGCTCATCGAGATCGTCGAGATCGGCAAGCAACTCCTCATCACACGGGGGGCGTTGACGACATTCTCCATCGCCAACGACGTCGCGAAGTACTTCGCGATCATCCCGGCGCTGTTCGCGGCCGTCTACCCGGGCCTGGACAAGCTCAACATCATGGGCCTGGCCTCGCCGGACTCCGCGATCCTGTCCGCGGTGATCTTCAACGCACTGATCATCATCGCGCTGGTCCCGCTCTCCCTCAAGGGCGTGCAGTACCGGCCGGTGAGCGCGGACAGGATGCTCCGCCGCAACCTGACGATCTACGGCATCGGCGGCCTGATCGCCCCCTTCGTCGGCATCAAGCTCATCGACCTGCTCATCTCCCTCATCCCCGGAATCGGCTGATCCCATGAACAACTCGGTATCGAACACCGCCCGGTTGCTGTGGGCGGGGCTGCGCGCCCTGCTGGTGCTGACGGTGGTGACGGGCGTGATCTACCCGCTTGCCGTCACCGGTGTGGCGCAGGCGCTCTTCAACGACCAGGCGAACGGTTCGGAGGTCAAGGCGGACGGCAAGGTCGTCGGCTCGTCCCTCATCGGGCAGTCGTACAACCTGCCGCTGAAGAAGGGCCAGGAGACCCCGGAGCCCGATCTGAAATGGTTCCAGGGCCGCCCGGCCAACGGCCTCGGCACCAACAGCGTCAACACGCAGTACTCGCTGATCCTGTCCGGCGCGACGAACCGTTCCGGTGACAACAAGGACCTGATCGACTGGGTGACAGCCGCCAAGGCAGCGGTCGTCAAGGACAACTCGGTCGGCGGCTACACGGTCAAGCCCTCGGACGTGCCCGCCGACGCGGTCACCTCCTCCGGTTCCGGCCTGGACCCGGACATCTCGCCCGACTACGGGGACCTCCAGGTCCACCGGGTCGCCGAGAAGAACGGCCTGTCCGTCGGCCAGGTGCAGAAGCTGGTCGACGAGCACACCGACGGCCGCACTCTCGGCTTCATCGGCGAACCCAGGGTGAACGTCCTTGAGCTCAACATCGCGCTCAAGGAACTCGTGGCGAAGAGCTGATGGCCTTATGCGCACCACGCGGGAGTCGGCGGACCGGGGGACATCCTGAGGCGTCGACTCCCGCCGCCATGAGGCCGGTTCCGCATGGTCCGGCCCTCCGTACGAGCAGGAAGGGCGTATCCCGATGACCCGGGTACTGGTGGTGGAGGACGACCCTCAGCTCGTCCGGGCACTGGTGATCAACCTGCAGGCCCGCCGGTACGGGGTGGACCCGGCGCCCGACGGCACCACCGCGCTCCGGCTGGCCGCCGCCTGTCAGCCGGACGTGGTCCTGCTCGATCTGGGCCTGCCCGACATGGACGGCACCGACGTCATCAAGGCGCTGCGCGGCTGGACCCGCGTGCCGATCCTGGTGCTGTCGGCGCGCGGTGCCTCCGACGAGAAGGTCGCCGCGCTCGACGCGGGCGCCGACGACTACATCACCAAGCCGTTCAGCATGGACGAGCTGCTGGCCCGGCTGCGGGCCGCCGTCCGCCGTACCGAGGACGTGCCGCTCGCCCCCGAGACCGTCCTGGTGACCACCGACGACTTCAGCGTCGACCTGCGCGCCAAGAAGGCCGCCCGCGCGGGCCACGACGTCCGCCTTACCCCGACTGAATGGCACCTGCTGGAGATCCTGGTCACCAATCCCGGCCGGCTCATCACGCAAAAGCAGTTGCTCCAGGAGGTCTGGGGGGTCTCGCAGAGCAACAAGACCAACTCCCTGCGGGTCCACATGGCGCAGTTGCGCCGCAAGCTGGAGTCGGACCCCGCCCACCCCCGCTACCTCATCACCGAGCCCGGGATGGGCTACCGCTTCGAGGGCTGAACGTCTTCCCGCCCCGACCCGCACCCGCACCCGCGCCGCGGTCCCGACCGCAGAGATGAAGAGACGAGATCATGGCACGCGGCAAGCTTCGGATATACCTGGGTGCGGCACCGGGCGTCGGCAAGACGTACGCGATGCTCTCCGAGGCGCACCGCCGTGTCGAACGCGGCACCGACTGCGCGGTCGCCTTCGTCGAGCACCACCATCGGCCGCGCACCGAGGTGATGCTGCACGGTCTGGAGCAGATCCCGCGCAGGGAACTGGAGTACCGCGGCGGCACGTTCACCGAGATGGACGTGGACGCGGTACTCGCGCGCCGCCCACAGGCGGCCCTGGTCGACGAGCTCGCCCACACCAACATCCCTGGCTCCCGCAACACCAAGCGGTGGCAGGACGTGGAAGAACTGCTCGCCGCCGGGATCGACGTGGTCTCGACGGTGAACATCCAGCACCTGGAGTCGTTGGGCGACATCGTGGAGTCGATCACGGGCGTACGGCAGCAGGAGACCGTGCCGGACGAGGTGGTGCGGCGGGCGGACCAGATCGAGCTGGTCGACATGTCGCCGCAGGCGCTGCGGCGACGGATGGCGCACGGCAACATCTACAAGCCCGACAAGGTCGATGCGGCCCTGTCCAACTACTTCCGGCCCGGCAACCTCACCGCCTTGCGCGAGCTGGCCCTGCTGTGGGTGGCCGACCGGGTCGACGCGTATCTCACCGAGTACCGCAGCGAGCACCAGGTCTCGGCGATCTGGGGTTCACGTGAGCGGATCGTGGTCGGGCTGACCGGCGGTCCCGAGGGGCGCACGCTGATCCGTCGGGCGGCCCGGCTCGCGGAGAAGGGCGCGGGTGGCGAGGTCCTGGCCGTCTACATCTCCCGCAGCGACGGCCTGACCTCCGCCTCGCCCAAGGAACTCGCGGTCCAGCGGACTCTCGTCGAGGACTTGGGCGGCACCTTCCACCACGTCATCGGCGAGGACGTCTCGGTAGCGATCCTGGACTTCGCCCGCGGGGTGAACGCCACCCAGATCGTCCTCGGCGTGTCCCGTCGCAAGGGATGGCAGTACGTCTTCGGCCCGGGTGTCGGTGCCACGGTCGCCCGGGAGTCGGGCCCCGATCTGGACGTCCACCTGATCACCCATGACGAGGCGGGCAAGGGGCGCGGGCTGCCGGCGGCCCGGGGTGCGCGGCTGGGGCGGTCCCGGATCGTCTGGGGCCGGCTGGTCGGTGTGGCCGGCCCCGCCCTCCTCACGCTGCTGCTCACCAGCGTCATGCCCGAGGTCGGCCTGGCCAACGACATGCTGCTCTTCCTCACTCTGACGGTCGCCGCGGCTCTCTTGGGGGGCCTGTACCCGGCGCTGGCCTCGGCGGTGGTGGGTTCCCTCCTGCTGAACTGGTACTTCACCCCGCCCGTACACACCCTGACGATCGCCGACCCCAAGAACATCGTGGCGATCGCGATCTTCGTCGGCGTCGCCGTGTCGGTGGCGTCCGTGGTGGACCTGGCCGCCCGGCGCACGCACCAGGCGGCACGGCTGCGCGCCGAGTCGGAGATCCTCTCCTTCCTGGCCGGCAGCGTGCTGCGCGGAGAGACCAGCCTAGAGGCACTCCTTGAACGTGTCCGGGAGACGTTCGGCATGGAATCGGTGGACCTGCTGGAGCGGGAGAGCGACATGGCGCCCTGGACCTGCGCGGGACGCGCGGGTACGGGACGGCCCGTGGAGCGGCCGGAGGACGCGGACGTCGACGTGCCCGTGGGCGACCACACGGCGCTCGCGCTGACGGGCCGGGTGCTGCCGGCTGCCGACCGGCGGGTGCTGGCAGCGTTCGCCGCCCAGGCCGTCGTCGTACTTGACCGGCAGCGGCTGCAGTCCGAGGCCGACCAGTCCCGTGCGCTCGCCGAGGGCAACCGCATCCGCACGGCCCTGCTGGCCGCCGTCAGCCACGACCTTCGTACACCCTTGGCCGGCATCAAGGCGGCGGTCTCCTCGCTGCGCTCCGACGACGTGGCCTGGTCGGAGGAGGACCAGGCGGAGCTGCTCGAGGGCATCGAGGAGGGCGCCGACCGCCTCGATCACCTGGTGGGCAACCTGCTGGACATGTCGCGCCTCCAGACCGGCACGGTCACGCCGATCATCCGGGAGATGGACCTGGACGAGGTGGTGCCGATGGCACTCGGCGGGGTGCCGGAGGACAGCGTGGATCTGGACATCCCCGAGACGCTGCCGATGGTCGCCGTCGACGCGGGGCTCCTGGAGCGGTCCGTGGCCAACCTGGTGGAGAACGCTGTGAAGTACGGTGCGCCGGGCGAGCCCGTGCTGGTGTCCGCCAGTTCCCTCGCCGACCGGGTCGAGGTGCGCGTGGTCGACCGGGGCCCGGGCGTCCCCGACGAGGCCAAGGGGCTCATCTTCGAGCCGTTCCAGCGCTATGGGGACGCGCCTCGCGGCGCGGGCGTCGGACTGGGTCTGGCGGTGGCGCGGGGTTTCGCCGAGGCCATGGGCGGCACCCTCGATGCCGAGGACACCCCGGGCGGCGGGCTCACCATGGTGCTCAGCCTGCCGGTCGCGCCCGGCGCCCAGCCGACTCGGCAACAATCCGTCATCGACGCGCCAGCAAACAATCAAGGTTTCAAGTAGGGGAATCAGGGGACCGCCAGGAGCCCCTGGAGCAAGAGAAGTCGGCGTCTAGCGTCGACAACAGCCCGGCCGGAATCTCGTCCGGACCATCCCCCACGCTCTCAAGGAGACGCCGATCCTGATGACGACCACGCCGCCCCCGAGACCACTGCCGCGCCCGTGTCCACGGACGCGGCGGATGCGATGGACAAGGACATCATGCGCTTCCGCTTGGTCTCCGGACCCGGCCTCCTCACCCGCAACGACCCGTTGGCGGCGCCTATGCGGTGGCGAAGAAGGACCTCGGGCCGAGGACGAGCTACCTCGCGACGGCCAGTCTCGTCGTCGACTACGTGGGTGCCCGGCAGCCGCCGTCGGCGTCCGTCAGTCGTTCTCCTTCGCCTTGGGATGCAGGTGTCGAGGATGTCGACGGCGAGGTCGGCGTCCTCGGCGGTGTGGTCGGTCGCGAACCTGCGGGGCGTCGCCGAGAGCGCCCGGGTGCTGATGCCGCCCACCCTGATGTTCATCATCAGCATCGGCGGAATCGTCGTGCTCGGTCTGCTGCGCGACCACCCTGCGGCGGTCGTCGGCGATGCCCAACCCGTGCCCATCACCGAGGCGTTGGGGCTGCCGCTGATCCTCAAGGCGTTCTCTTCCGGCTGCTCCGCGCTGACCGGCGTGGAGGCCACGCCAACGCCGTGCCCGCCTTCCGCGAACCGCGGGTCAGGCGGGCGCAGCGCACCGAGCTGATGCTGGGCGCGCTGCTCGGGCTGATGCTGATCGAGCTGGCCGTCCTGATCCGGCGCGACCATGTGGCTCCGCGGGAGGGTGTGACCGTGCTGGCGCAACTGACGGCGGGCTCGTACGGGACGGGGTGGGCGTACTACGCGGCCAATCTCGTCGTCACCGGGGTCCTGCTGTTCGCCGCGAACACCAGCTTCGGCGGCCTGCCCGTGCTGATGAGCCTGCTGGCCAAGGACCACCGGCTGCCGCATCAGCCAGGTCGGGCTCGTGCGGCACTGGGCGGGCCGGCGGCCGCCCGGCTGGCTGCCGCGTGCGGCGCTCAACGGGTTCGGCGCGGTGCTGACCAGCGTGGCCTGCGCGGTTCTGCTGACCACCAAGTTCCTCGAAGGCGCCTGGGTCATGGTCGCCCGCGGTGCCGCTGCTGTGCTGCTGTTCGCCCGCGTCCAGCGGTACCACACCGCCGTCGGCCCGGAACTCGGCCTCGGTGAGATCCCGCCGCCGCTGCGGCGTACCGACTCCCTCGTCATCGTGCCGGTCGGGGAGGTCAGCAAGCTCACCCGGCACGCCCTGACCGCCGCCCGCGCCCTCGGCCACGAGGTTGTCGCGGTCGCCGTGCACAGCGATCCGGCCAAGGTCCGTGCGCTGGAAGAGAACTGCGACCGCTGGAATCCCGGCGTACGGCTCGACGTCATCGACAGCCCGCAGCGCTCGCTCGTCCAGCCGATCGTCGACTACGTCCAGCGTGCGGCGGAGGGAGGACGGCAGATCGCCGTGCTCATCCCCGAGGTCGAGCCCCGCCACCGCCGCTACCAGATCCTCCAGAATCAGCGCGGCCTGCTGCTCGCGGCCGCGCTGAGGGCCCGTACCGATGTCGTCGTGTGCGTGGTGCCGTACCGGCTGAGCCTATGAAGGTCCCCCCGGACCCCGGACTACAGCAGTCCTTCGGCGATGGCGACGACGGGGAGAGCTCGGTGCTACAGGCCGATGTCCCGGCGGCTCATGTCGTCCAGTGATTCGCGGCGGACGAGCGTGTGGGCGAGTCCGTCCGCGACCGCGACGACGGGCGGTCGGCCGACCATGTCGTAACCGGACGCCATGGACAGGTGGTAGGCGCCGGCCGCCGGGACGGCGAGGAGTTCGCCGGGGCGTATGTCACCCGGGAGCGCGACGTCGTCCGCGAGGACGTCGCCCGCCTCGCAGTGCCGGCCCACGACGGTGACGAGCCGTGGTGGCACCGCCGGCGGGCGGCCGATGAGCCGGGGCGCGTACCGCACTCCGTACAGCGCGGGCCTGGGGTTGTCGCTCATGCCGCCGTCCACGGCGACGAAGACGTGCTGCCCGGTGCGCTCGATGGCGAGGACCCGGTAGACGGCGACGCCCGCGGGGCCGATGACCGCCCGGCCGGGTTCCAGGGTGAGCTGCGGCACGGTCAGGCCGGCACGGACGCAGCCTTCCTCCAACTCGGCGCGGACGCGGCCGGCCGGGACGCTCACGTTCAGGAGGCGGGCCGTCGTCGCGTAACGGCCGTGTCTATGAGCCCACAGGTACTCTGCCGCGACAGCCCAGTACTACAGCCTCAGATCTTGAGGTTGTGATCGGTTCTGCTCGGGTTGCCGCCAGGGGCGGAGGCGGGCTGGGAGGGGGTCGCCGCGCCGGTTGTAGTGGCTGACGGTGGCCCGGGTCTGGTGCAGGGCTCGCCAGTGATGCTGCTGGAGGTGGTAGGCGGGCCTTGACCCAAGGCCGGATTTAAGGGCTTGGGTCAAGGCCCCACGCGGACAGCGGAGCGTCGGGGCTCGCCTGGACGAACAGCTCACCGGAAGATCAGCGGGGTGCGCGCCGTATCGAAGGGCGCCCAGGGGGTTCCGCGCAGTCCACGACGAAGCCCCTGCGTACCCCGGAGTTCGGCGAGCGTCACGGTCAGACCGAACGCCGCCCGGTCGAACGCAGAGGGACGGCAAGACGGCGCGGGTTTAAGCTGCTCTTCCGAGGTGGCTGTGTATGTCTTGGAGCCCTTCTACCGCGACATTGCCGGATAATTATTCGGGTTATCCCGGTATGGGGCCAGAAACGTGGTGAGGGCGGCCAGCATCGCTTCCGGTGCCTCTTCCGGCGGGTAGTGGCCGCACTCGGGAATGATGAGGCTTTGCACGTCGTCGGCCGCGAGCCTCATGGTGTTGCCGACCATTTCGCCCGAGTTGTCCGCTCCTGCAATCGTCAGGATGGGGAGGGTGAGCGGTCGTGACTTGCGCCGCTGGTTCTGCGCGATGGTCGTGTCGAGCGCGCGGTAGAACTCGAAGCTGGCACGCAGGGCGTCCGGGTCAGCCGCGAGGATGTCGACGTAGTGCTTGACGGCGTAGTCGGGCAGCTTCTTCGTGGCTTTGGTCGCGAACTGGTGGCCGAAGTAGAGGTGTTCACGCCCCTTGACCAGTCGTTCATTGATCTCGCTGAGCCGGTTGAAGCCGAAGTGCCAGAGTCGGTCGTTGGACTCCGCACTGCCGAACAGAGGTGGTGACGGGGACAAGCCTGGGATCGCGGCTTCGGCGACGGCCAGACGATCGAGCCGGTCGGGGTGATCCGCGGCCAGGGCATAGCCGGTCCACATTCCGATATCGTGGCCGACCATGGCGAATCGTTGGTGTCCCAGCGCGGTCATCAGCGCGGCGAGGTCGTCGGCGAGGGTGCCGGTGTCGTACCCGTCGCAGGGCTTGTCGGACAGTCCGACGCCGCGTGGGTCGACCGCGACGACACGGAAGTCTCTGGCCAGCGCGGGCATGAGAAGGCGCCAGGCGTACCAGGTCTGGGGCCAGCCGGCCAGCAGCAGCAGGGCGGGTCCTTCACCGCCGATGACCGCGTGCAGGCGCAGTTCGCCGGTGTCGATGTAACGGCTCGTGAACGTATCGCTGAATCGGGCCGCGAGCTTCGGTGCCTGCGACACGGAGCCAGGGCCGTCGGGTGGGGGCAGGTCGATCGTGGACCGGCTCATGATTGTTCCTTTCGTGGATGCAGCAAGTACGGTGCTGCGGGTCGCCTTCGGGCGGTGGCGAGCGTTGTGGCGGCCACGGCGACAGGCGGCAGCGAGGTCGCGATGCCCTGGCCGAGGATCTGGTCAAGCGGTCCCAGGGCCAGGGTGGGCACGATCGTGCCGGCATATGCGGCGAGGAAATCGTCGACAGCAGATCCGCCCAGGCCGACGCCGGTGCCCGCCAGCAGGGGGCCGATCACGAATAGCGGCAGCGACCGTACCCACTGCCCGGTTTGGAAGACCGCGATGCCCGCGACAAGGAAAGCAGTCGAAAGCCGGCCGTCGCGCAGCCAGCGCCCGGGGGCGGCCACTTGGGCGATCAGGGCGATGAGGAACAGCAGCGCAGCTCTGCGCCGATCGCGGCGAGGTTGCGAACGTGCAGTTGTTCGCGCAGGAATGAGGGCACCAGCGAGGAGAACATCCGCTGACGGCGAAGGCGGCCAGGACGGCCGCCGTGGCGGCGCTCGCAAATTCCGGCCGATCTGCCCGCCGGTCGGGCAGGGTCGGTCGGCGCACGGACAGGACGGGGCGTCGCCGAACGGCAACGGTCTCCGGGACGACGGCGAGGGCGGGAAACGCCAGTGCCCGGGTGCCCGGATACGCCCAGAACACCAGGCGCGTGGGGTCCGCGCCGTACTGGGCGAACAGACCCGCCGTGACGGTGCCCAGCCCTAGTCCGCCCATGCTCGCGGCAGTGGACACGATCGACGTTCGCCGTGCGCGAGGTTCTCCGGCCAGCTCATTGAGTGCTGCGGTAGCGGTTGCGGTGAACACACCGGTGGCCAATCCGCACAGGAACCGCGCCACCAGCAACGTTCCGACGTCGCATGCAAACAAAACCAAGGCGGTGCTCGCAGTCGCGGCGGCCAGGGCGCCGACCAGGAGCGGGCGACGCCCCGTATGGTCGGACAGGGATGCGAACATCATCAAAGCCAGCGCCGTTCCCCATGCGTAGACGGCGAACACCAGCGTCGTGGTGAACGGTCCGAAGCCCATTCGCGGCGCCCGGAGCGCGTACAGCGGAATCGGCAGCGTCCACCCCAGCATGACCAGGGCGTACACCGCAGCTACGCGCCAAAATCCGGTACGCGCCCGCGAGCCCCCTTCGGGCGTGAGGGCCTTGGCCAAAACCTCGCGTGCCCTCTCAACGATCACGGCGGCACCTTCCAACTTCGGTACGAGTGCCTTCACGCCAGCCATCTTGGAACGATCGGTAAAGATATCTTGGATCGATCGGTACAGCAAGTGTGTAGAATCACGAGGGAATGCAGGAGGAACATGTCAGGCCGCAAGCAGTTCGACGTTGACACGGCTCTGGACCAGGCGATGCGCGTGTTCTGGGAACGCGGGTACACAGACGCCTCGCTGGACGTCCTGGGGTCCGCCACGGGTCTCGGCCGCGGCTCCCTCTACGGCACCTTCGGCGGCAAGGACGCGCTCTTCCGCCAGTGCCTCGACCGCTACGCCTCGACCTACGGCACTCGATACGAGCAGGCCCTCACCACCCATGCCGGCGACCCGGTACGCGCCATCGAGGCATTCTTCGACGTCGTCCTCGCGCGCATCGCCGATCCGTCTGTCCCTGCGGGGTGCCTCATCGCCCAGTCCGCAGCGCAGGCGCCGATACTCAAGGGGGACAACAGCGCTCACGTGCGCACCCTGCTCGACACCCAGCGCCGGCGAGTGCGCACAGCCCTGACGGGCCCCTCGGCCGCCCCTGAGGAACTGGCGGACGAACTGGCCACGTTCGTCGTCGCAGTCAATCAGTCGCTGGCCGTCCTCAGCCGCGCCGGCACCACGGACACGGAGCTACGGGCCGTGGCGCGGCTCGCCTGTCAGACGGTGGCAGACACCCTTCGCGCGACACCGGAGCATGCCGCCTGTGACTGACGGCTGACGACGCCGGCCAGCCCGCAAAGTGCTCCGCCGCAGTGATCCGGCACCGCGATCGCCGGGCATGGAATGCACCGCCTACACCTGTCGACCGTTCATCGGCGTGGCGCCGTTGCGACCGGACGTACGTCGGCCTGGCGGAAGGGCGGCAGCGGGCCGTCGGGGATTTCGACGCAGGTCGTCAGCCGAGTCAGGTCGAAGGAGGTCCACGGCCGAGGCGCCGGCCGTTCCCGGCGGCTGCACATCGCGCGGCCCGCCGCGCCCACGACGGCGTGCGGTTCTGGCCGGCCACTTCCTTACGTGCCGAGCAGCGCGGCGGTGAGGCATCGGTGCAGCCAGTCGGCGGAGCGGTCGAGCGGCCAGTGGCAGTCGTCGGTCAGGGTGAAGTAGGAGGCGTTGCCGAGGAAGTACCAGAGCACATCCGCAGCCTCGTCGACGGTGACTCCGGCGCGCAGTGCGCCCAGTTCTGCGAGCCGGGCCGCAGTGGCCCGCAATCCGCGGCGCAGGCTGTCGTGCGCCGTGCCGACGGTCTCCCGGATCCCGGCGTCCTGGGGTGCGGCGGCGATCGCCTGACGCATGATCGGCGACCAGAGCTCGAACTCGCTTCGAGTGCCGTCCACGAGCATGCGCAGCAGCGCGCCGGGGTCGGTTTGCGCAGCGATCCGCTCGTAGATGCCGCCGGCCTCGGCGGCGCGCACCCCGTCCTCGATGAGTGTGCGTAGCACACCGCTCTTGCCTCCGACCGCCGCGTAGACGGTGGGCGCTGCTACCCGCGCTGCGCGGGCGATGTCCTGCACTCGGGTGTCGAAATAGCCCCGTTCGACGAACAGTGCCCGCGCTGCCAGCAGGATCGCTTGACGGGTCGCAGCCGCGTACTCGGCCCGCCGTCCGGCTTCTTGTGTCACCACCCCTATGACTGTAGACCCTGCCCGATCGTCGATCGTTGACAGTAGACTACACTCGATATAGCGACCTATCAGAGAGAGTGGTTCCATGATCTTTCCGGTACTCGAGGACCTGGCTCGCCAGTTCCCCGGCATCACTCCCGCGCAGGACAAGCTCCCCACACCGTGCGACGGCTTTGACGTGAGCACGTTGCGCCGCCACCTGCTGGGCTGGCTCACCTACTTCGATGCTGCCTTCACTGACCCGTCCGGCAGCGACCGGCCCGACCCGTCCGCGTTCACGGGCCCCGACCACCCGAGTGCCGTGATCGCGCACCTCACCGCCACGATCCGATCGGCCCTGGCCGGCGGCCTGGCGACAGCTACAGTGAACGTTCCGCTGCTGGGTGGCGCCTATCCGGGCTCCGTGGTCATCGACCTGCTGTTGATCGAAACGCTCGGCCACGGCTGGGACCTGGCCCGTGCGACCGGCCAGCGATGGAACCCGGACCCGCAGACCTGCCGGCATGCCCTCACCGTGCTCGAAGGCGTGATCCAGCCGGAATACCGTGGCCCCGGCATGCCCTTCGGCCCCGAAATCGCCATCGACGCAAGCGCACCACCTCTGGACCGGCTGGTCGCTTTCACCGGCCGCGACCCCGATTGGGCGCCCCCCGTGCGCTGATGAGCGCCTGCGGCGTCGTCCTCGCTTGACGGACCGGCGGGGCGGGTGGCAACTGCCACCCGCCCCGCCGGTCCGTGCGCCCTGGATCATCCGCACGCCGAGGACGGCCGGGGGCTTTGCCTCGTCAGCAGGATCGCGGCCCGCTGGGTGGTATCGCCCTGGCCGGACTCCGCGCCGGGCAGGACGCTGTGGGCCGGGGTCAACCCCATGAGACTGCGGGTTCGGGCGCGGCAGCGGGCTCGGGCGCGCTTTCGCTGAGGCCGAACCGGCTGTGGAACCTGCGCAGGAAGCCGGGCGCGTACCAGGCCGAGCCGCCGAGCAGGCGCATCGCGGCCGGGACGAGGACACCGCGGATGGCGACGGCGTCGATGAGGATGGCCAGCCCGCTGCCCAGGCCGAACATCTGCATGAAGCTGAGCTTGGACGTACCGAAGGCGAAGAAGCTCACCGCGAGCAGGCAGGCGGCGGCGGTGACGATGCGCCCGGTGTGCCCGAGGCCGTTGGTGACGGCGGACTCGGTGTCCTCGCCCTGGTCGTGGAGTTCCTTGATCCGGCTGGTGACGAACACCTCGTAGTCCATCGACAGACCGAAGACGATGCAGAACATCAGCACGGTCATCGACATCTCCATCGGCTGCGCCGTGAAGCCGAGCAGGGAGGAGAGATGGCCGTCCTGGAAGATCCAGGTCATGATGCCGAGCGTCGCCACCAGGGTGATCGCGTTCAGGACCAGGGCGCGCAGCGGCTGCACGATACTGCCGGTGAACAGGAAGAGCAGGACGAACGTGGTCAGAACGACCAGGCCGATGGCGAGCGGGATTTGGTCGCTGATGGAGTGCTTGGCGTCGACCAGTTCGGCGTCGATGCCGCCCACCAGCGGGTGGGTGCCGGGGGGCGGGGTGAGCGCCCGTACGTCGGCGACCAGGCTCTGTGCCGCGTCGGACTTCGGCGTCAAGGAACTGACGACGCTGATCCGTTGGCCGTCGGGGCGGCTGAGGTTGGCGCTGCCAGGACCGGCCGCCGCTTCCTGCCCGTGGGTGTAGGTTCCGGTGCTGGTCTCGACCCGTACCACGCCCTTGAGCTGGGACAGTTGATCGGCGTACGTATCCAGCGGGGCTTTGTCCGCGTTCTGGCCGACGTTCTGGCCGATGACGATCTGGAGGGCGGCGTTGTCGTTGCCGTTGAAGTTCTCTTGGAGCGTCGCGGAGACCTGGCGGCTCTCGGCGTCCTTGGGCAGCACGCGTTCGTCCGGGGTGCCGAAGGTGATGCCGAGCAGCGGGCTCGCCGCCACCAGCAGGACCGCGAGGACGGGCAGCGCGGTGAGCGCGGGCCGCCGCATGACGGTACGCGCCAGCCGCGCCCATATGGAGACGCGCGTGGTGGTGTTCGCGGTCTTCGCCCAGGGCATCTGCCCCTTGTTGACCCGGTGCCCCAGGACGACGAGCAGCGGCGGCATGACGAACAGCGCGCTGACGGCCGCGATGGCGACGACGCCGACCCCGGCGAAGCCGAACGAGCGCAGGAAGTATTGCGGGAAGACGAGAAGCGCCGCGAGTGCGGCGGCCACGGTGGAGGCGGAGAACGCTACGGTGCGGCCGGCGGTGTGCACCGTCCGGCGGACGGCGTCCTCCACGCTCGCGCCGGTCGCGAGCTGTTCCCTGAACCGGCTGATCATCAACAGGCCGTAGTCGATGCCCAGTCCCAGACCGAGAGCCGTGGTGAGGTTGGTCGCCGTGTTCGAGACGCTGGTGACGTCGGCGAGCAGGGACAGTTCGGCGAACGAGCCCAGGATGGCGATGACGGCGATGGCCAGCGGCAGCAGCGCGGCGACCACGCTGCCGAAAACGAACAGCAGCAGGATGAGAGTCAGCGGGATCGCGATCAGCTCGGCCAGTTCAAGATCCTCAACCACCTGCGTCGACATGTCGTTGCCGACGGCGGCCACCCCACCGGCCCGTACCGTGAGGGCTTTGTTGTACGTGCCGTCGTAGTCGTCGAGCAGGCTCGTGGCGTTCTTCTGCCGCTGGGTCGGGTCGCCCTTGACGTGGGCGAGGACCATGGCCTCGCGGCCGTCCTTGGACAGGAGTTGGGCGCTCCGCGTGTCCCAGTAGGAGACGACGTTCGCGAGCGTCTTCTCCTTCTTCAGGCTCGCGACCAGTGCCTTGCCGTTCTGCTCGGCGGACGGGGTGTCGACCCGGCCGTCGCCGGCGCGGACCAGCAGGACGAGGTTGGTCTCGCCGCCGAATTTCTTGTCGATGAGATTGCGTGCCCGGGTGGACTGGGAAGCCGGGTCATCGAAACCGCCGCCCAGCAGCTTGGTGAATGCGCCGCTACCGAGGGCACCCATGAGAGCTGTCGCCACGATGGCGACGATGAGTACCAGCCGGGCCCGGCGAATCGCCAGCTCGGCTATGCGTTCGAACACGCGGAATCTCCTTTGAGGTCAATGTGTCTGCGGGGACGCGACGACGCTAGGGGAGGCCACGGGGAAGTTGGCAGTGCGAGATTTACCTGACAGTGCTCGGTTTATGTTCAGGTGCCAGAGGCGCACCGTAGGGTGGGCCCATGCCCGTACCCGAACGGCCGAAGACCGCCGCCCCGCCGGCTCCGTCCGCGCCGTCTACTCCCTCCGCCCCGGCCGCTCGATCCGCCTCATCTGCTCCGCCCACGCTGCGGGAGCGGCGACGGGCCACAGCGGTGCGGGAGATCCTGGACGCCGCCGAACTGCACATCACCGAGCACGGTCCTGAGGGGCTGTCCCTGCGGGCCGTCGCGCGCAGCCTCGGCATGACCGTGCAGGCGCTCTACCACTACTTCCCCAACCGGCATGCCCTCGTCACGATGCTCGTCACCAAGGGGTACGAGGATCTGTTCGCCGCCGTCCAGGCCGCCGTCGACTCGGCTGCGGGCGCTGGGGGCACTGCGGCGGACTCGGTGGCGGACCGGCCGTTCGTGTCGCGGCTGCTGGACGCGGCCGAGGGCTACCGGCGCTGGGCCGTCAACCATCCAGAGCGGTTCAAGCTCCTGTTCGGGACACCCCTGCGGGGCTACGCGGCCCCGGCCGACGGCGCCTCCACCATGGCCGCCCGCCGGATGAGTGCGATCTTCCAGCGTGAGCTCTTCGGCGGCTTCAGCCTGGAGCAGCTCGCGGCGGCCGACATCCCTTCGCTGTCGCCCCAGTTCCGGGCCTACCTGGACCATCTGCCCCCGGACGGGCCGGGAGTCCTCCCGCCGCCCGCGATCGCCCTGCTCATGGAGGCATGGGGGCGCATGCACGGCATGGTCGTTCTCGAGGTGTTCGGACACACCTCGTTCCTCGGAGACCACGAGGCCGAGCTCTTCCACCTTGCGATGCGCAACATGCTCGCGGACATCCACCGGCGGATTTCGGGGAGCGCGGGCGCCGTTGGAGCCGGGGCGGTGTGAGGCGCGTCCAGATGTGACGCGCGTCCGGGCGGTGGCGTCAGAAGCGCCGCTCGTGCGGCAACGGCGCGCACGGCCCGCGCGTCCACGACTGGACGAGGGCCGAAGTGCGCCTCCTGGCAGTGAGCCGACCGGCAGCACCGGGTGGCCGGCCGCCGCTGGGCGGTCGAGGCGTGCTTCGGGCGATACGGGGCCCGCCTTGAGTTGAGTGAACTCACCGGGGCGCGGAGCGGGTCGGACCACAGGCCGGCCGGCCAGGAAAGGGCTGTATGCCGCTCGCCCCGTATCTGGGGGCACCTGTTGTCGGCCTCCACGGGGAAAGGCGCTTCGCAATCGGGCAAGCAATCCGCAGACCTGCGAGCGCCTGGCCGATCCGTTCACATGTGGTGGCGTGCCCACCGCACTCCCGGACCTCCCACCTGGTCACAACCGAGGTGGCCGGTGATCTCGCCCTCCACAGCGGACTCCAGCACTCGCTGGGTCATCTGCTGCGGCAGACCACCGCACCGGTCAGCTTCATGCCCTCGCTTCGGGTCCGGCCGACCAGCGCTCGCGCCGGACCCTCGCCGGCGGCGGCGAGGGTCCGCACCATGCACTGCATGCTGGACAGCAGCTCGTCCGTGTGGGTGGCGGGCGATCAGGTCCATGGCGGAGAGCGCCCTGTCGTGGATGCGCGGGGGCGAGGCGGTCGGCGTGCACGACGTCGAGGAATGTGGCCGGCGCCGCTCGCCCGCACGGGAAGGGACACCGAATGGATGTGGCCGGTGACCCGCCGGCCTGGGCGCGGCTGGCCCCTCCCAGCCGCGCTGGCCTGCCTACCAGGGCACCTCCCCGTTTTCGTCCTGGAAGGTGCCGGTCGGGCCGTCCGCGTCGAGTGTGGCGAGACGTACGACGACCCTCGCGCTCTCCTCCGGCGTCCTGCCGACACCGAAGGCCGCCGTCAGGTCCGTCGCGGTGGTGCCGGGTTCGACGGCGTTGAACTTGATGCTCGGATGGGCCTTGGCGTACTGGACGGTGAGCATGGTGGCGGCGGCCTTGGACGCCGAGTACAGCGCCAGCGGCAAGGCGTACTCCGGACGGTCCGGGTTGGTCACGGCCCAGAAGGATCCGGCGCTGCTGGAGACGGTCACCACGGTGGGGTTCGCGGACTTGCGCAGCAGGGGCAGCGCCGCTTCCGTGACCCGCACGAGGCCGACCGCGTTGGTGTCGAAGGCGCGCAGGGCGGTGGGGCCGTCGAGGGCTCCGTCCCCCAAGATGCCTGCGTTGTTCACCAGGACGTCGAGCCGGCCCTCGGCCGCGTCGATGGCCGCCAGCGCGCTGTGCACGGAGGCGTCATCGGTCACGTCGAGCTGCACGAATCTCGCGTCCAACGCCGCCGCGGCCTGCTGTCCGCGCTCGACGTCCCGCGCGCCGAGGTAGACCACGTGGCCCACCGCCAGTAGCTGTCGGGCGGTCTCGAAGCCGATGCCCTTGTTGGCCCCGGTGATCAGTGTGATGGTCATGCAGATCCTCGCAAGTGAAGTGCCCGAGCGGGCCATTCTCGGTATGCGGACATGTCCAAGTGGGGCAGGCGCGAAGTTGCAGGTCAGCCGGTTAGCTGCCGGCGCAGTTCACCGGCGTCGTGCAGGGCGGTCATGTGCACGAACCGCCCGTCGCGGACCTGGTAGATGGCGTACTCGACGATCTCGAACGAGGCGCCGGTGGGAGCCACGCCGAGCCAGGGCTTCACGGGGGTGCCGGTGTTGACCAGGCGCGCAGCCAGACGGTCACCGTCGAAGAGCAGCTCCTGCAACTCCCAGTGCAGGTCCGGTACCGCGTCCACGTCCTGCCGCTGCACGGCCAGGAGGTCGTCGCGGGTGGCGGGCTCCCCGTTCAACGTGGTCCGTTCGTTGATGAATGCGTCCATGCCATCGAATTGGTGGGCGTTGAGCGCTTCGAGGTAGCGCCGGTAGAACGTGCGCAGATCACTGTCGGACATGTGAGGGCCTTTCTGTGGGGTGGCTCCGGATCGGAGCCGCGCGTGGAGGGTTCCGAACGGGAATGCCGCCGCGGCCGCGCCGGACGGCCGCGGCCGCGGAGGGGGCCCGCCGGTCAGCGTCACGTCGGAGCAAGGCGCTGTGCTCGGCTGAGGTTGGCGATGAGCTCGTCGCGCGTTTGGTGCGCCAGCGCGGCCCAGGCGGGTTGACCGGGGGCCGTGCGCCACGAGGCGCTCAATGGACTGTTGTTGACGGTGTCGAAGCCGACCTGGTCGTAGAGCCGGGTCCACTTCTGCAGCAGTCGCTGCAGAAGTGGACCGTAGCATTTCTGCAGCGATCACTGCGGAAGGGGTAGGGTGTGGGGGTGGAGACGAAACCGACCGGCCCGATCGGCCGACCGCGAGGATTCGACGCCGACGCCGCCCTTGAGCGCGCCATGCTGGTGTTCTGGCAGCACGGCTACGAGGGGGCCAGCACCGCCGGCCTGACGCACGCGATGGGTATCTCCACCACCAGCATGTACGCCGCGTTCGGCAACAAGGAGCAGCTGTTCCGCAAGGTGTTGGAGCGCTACACCGACGGCCCGAGCGCCTACCTGGCCCAGGCCCTGGAGCAGCCGACCGCCTTTGGCGTCGCCACCGCCATCCTGGCCGGCACCGTGCGCACCACCACCCGCGCGGGCCACCCCCACGGCTGCCTGGGCGTCCAGGGGGCCCTGACCACCAGCGAGTCCGGCCAGGACGTCCGCGCCCTCCTCGTCGACTGGCGCACTACCGGATACGCCCGCATCCGCGAGCGGTTCCGGCGCGCCGTCGATGACGGCGATCTGCCCCCGCAGACCGACCCCGGCCTCCTGGCCCGCTACCTCACCACCGTCGCCTACGGCATCGCCGTCCAGGCCGCGAGCGGCGTCGCCCGCGACGACCTGCAGGAGCTGGCCGACGCCGCCTTGCGCCACTGGCCCCTGTCCTGACACCGCCGCGGCGGCGGGGGGCCGTGCCGTGCGGGCCTGGCGGGTGATCATCTATCGGCGGCGTGATGGGCAACTTCCCGGGTTGTCGAGCACCGGCTCGTGGCGCGGCGGTGCGGATGCGCGACGGCGACCTGCGCGAATGCTCCGGCCGGGGTGGACGCGCCGGTGCAGTACGGGCCCCTCCAAAAGCGCGCGGAGTGAGCCGCGCGAGCTGTGATTTCCCCTGCGTTTGAGACGGGTGTGTCAAGCGGGCGATGGTGTGGCGCCGGTCCGCTCGGTCGCCGTTTTCCGTTCGACAACAACGCCGCCGAACGGGAAGTCCGCATGGTCAAAGTCCGGCAGAAGATCTCCGGTGGCATGCGGACCCTGACCGGCGGAACACCGCTGCCATCTGCGTTCTTACCTCGCCACCGCCACCAAACACGGCATCGATCTGCTCCCATTCGGACCACACCTCGGACCCCGAAACCGCTGTCCGCAGAACTCTTGCTTGCAGATCGGGCACTCGGGTAAATACCAAGGACCAGTTCATCAGCACACGCTCCCGCCCAGTAAAACTATCTGCAGGACGGTGCGGCACCTCCGCCGCGTAGTCGGCAGTGAAGCAGTCGGCGACTCGTTGCGAGGATTGAGGTTAGCGCAATCCGATCCAATAGAACGGAGCGACTACAAAAAATCATCCGCCCGGCCGGCCCGGGCAGCACCGTAAGCGCCGGAGGCAGTCGTAACAATAGTATGAGCAGCGCGGTTCCGATCGAGCCGCCGACCTGATTCATCGGGGCCGGGATGGGGACGATCATGCCCGCGTCGGTGGTCGCGACGCTCGGAGTGGAGCCGCAATACGTATGAGCGGCAGCAGTAAGCGAGCGGTGTAGCCGCTATCCACCTGTAGCCGGGTGAACAGCACCAACGCGGTCGCCGCTAGCAGCATGCCGAGCTAAACCACGACCTTCGGACCGAACCGCGGCACAAACACGTTTTTTCCCAGGCTGCGCGGCCAGTACCAGCGTCGCGATCATCGGCAGGAAAGCAACGCCGGTCCTGACCGGTGGGAATCCGAGTGTTGATTGCACCTAATACGTCACGAACAACAACACGGCGAACAGGCCGATGCCCCCCACTATTACCGAGACGAAGGACGCGACTCGGTCGCGGTCGCGCAGTATCAGCAGCGGCAACAACGGATACGCGGCATGGTGCTGCCAGAGCACAAAGACAGCGAGTAACACAGCGGCTCCGACGAGGAAGCCCCACGATGCCAGCGAGCTCCAACCCTATGGTTCAGCGTTTGGGGAGCCTAACACCAGGCTGAACAATGCCGTAGACACTAGCAGCGTGCCAGCGTCTTGCTCGAGGAAGTCACGTCATCTCTCTGCTGGTGACGAATTCGGATGACGTCTGCTCTACGGTGCGGTGATTGCGTCACGACCGGCAGGTGCTGTGTGCCTTGCTGCGTATACTTGCCGGTCGTGACGTGCTGATTAGTCGTTCGCGCCGGCGCCGCGGAAGTCTGGGACGTCCGAAAGCATGCTGGGAATCTCCGGGTTCAGGGCGCTGCGGCGGCGGTGCAGCTCTTCGATTTTCGCGTACAGGTCAGGGTCATCGTCGTCGCTGATGTCGAAGATGTCGAGGCGTTCGAGCAGCGCCAGGCCCAGATGGTCAGTCCCGATAGTCGCGGGGTGGGTCAGGTACTCGTAGAGGCCGTCGAGGTCCTCAACGACGAAGACACAGCTGTAGTCGAAGTCCCCGCCGAGATCGCGGCCAACCATGAAAGACTTCACGGCCGGGTTGGACCGTCCTTGGTTGCGCCAACTTTCCAAGGCAGCCTCGATTTGCTCGGGGGTGACTTCGGCCTTAGCCTTCGCGCGGTTGATGTGGTAGATCATGGCTACTCCTGTCGTTGTTTCTCACTGCCGAAAAGGGATACCTTTCACGACACAGCCCAGATGGTGGGCCTCATCGCAGGATTGACGCAAATGCGACAAGGGCTGATTCGCCGGACGTGTCATGACGAAGCGAAGTGCCGGAATCGCTGCTTGCCGTCGAAATCGGGAGGCGGGATCAAGCCGCGGCCGCGCTCACCTGATCATTGACAATGATGTCTAGGTCGGTGGCTGTGAGGCCGAAGGTGTCAGCTGTTTTTGAGGCGTCCATGAGGAACGGTGAGTACCACTGATAGTCCATTTCGGCCATTTCACGCGCTGTCGGCACGAGAAGCCCGGCTGTGCGCATTGCCGCGCGTGGCATCGGGATCAGCTTGACCGGGGGCCGACCTGCAGCGGCGGCGTAGCGCCGCGCCAGTTCACGGATGCTGATGGCCGGTGGCGACGGCACATGCCACGCCTGACCCCACGCACGCTCATCATTCCCAAGTGCGACCAGGGCCTGAGCCATGTCTCCGTTGAAGGTGAAGGTATGTGGCGCGTCTAGATCGGCAGGCACCCAGGCTGCTCGGCCCGTCTTCATTGCCGGCTCAATGATTATGGAATACAGGCCATTCGAGTCCCTGCCGATGTAGTCGGACCCGCGAACCTCCACAGTGCGGATTCCGGCGTTAAGGGCCTGCTCCCACAGCCGTTTACGGAGACGGCCTTTAGGGCCAGTGGCGGCCATGGGGGTGTATTCGTTCATCATGCCGCCAGGCTGCGGGCCGTAAGCGTACATGCTGCCAGTAATTGCCAGCACGGCCCTGTTTGCTTTCGCGGCTGTGATGACCGCATTCTGCATGGGCGGCAACAGTCGTTCCCACATTGTGTAGGAAGGCGGGTTCGCGCAGTGATAGATTACCTTTGCGCCGCGAGACAGTTCGGTCAAGCGGCCCGGGTCGGAGGCATCCGCGGCGACCCGTTCGACCTGCGGATACTCCGGGCCCGAGCCGCTGCGCGTGATAATGCGGACGCTTTCACCGCGGTCGGCGAGCAGGCGAGCGACATTCGTGCCGATGGAACCGGCGCCGATAACGACATGTATGGCCATGGTGAGCTCTTTCATATAGATAGGTGTCCCGGGTTCGTTAAAGACTCAGAACAAAGTTCGTCGACGGCACTTGTGGACACTAATCGGCCTGAGTTTGGGCCGCAGGGCAGACCTCGGATCGGCGGTTCTTCACGTTTCCGTATGCTGCCGCCTGTCAGTGAGACGCTATCCGGGCCTCGCTGCGATTTGGCAGGGATAGGTTTTTCTAACACTGTCAGGTGCTACAGCCTCAGATCTTGTGACTGGTGATCGGTGCTGACCGTTGTCCGGCCATGCTGATGCTGGACGACACCCAGGTGATCAAGAAGGGTGACAAGTCCGTTGGGATCGGCCACCAGCACTGCGGGACGACCGGTGACGTCCGCAACTGCCAAGTCATGGTGATGCTCACCTATGCCGCCGCGAGTGGCCACACCTTCTACGACCGGCGTCTGTACCTGCCGCAGTCCTGGACCGGCGATCGTGAGCGGTGCCGGGCGGCCGGAGTCCCCGACGAGGTCGCCTTCGCCACCAAGCCGAAGATGGGCCTCGCCATGCTGCAGGGCGCGGTGGCCGGTGACCTGCTGCACTACGCCACGGTGCGCGAGCAGTGGGAACGCCGCAGCCAGGGCGAGGGCGCCAAGGGACAGCGAGCCTACGACTGGACCTGGTTCGAGGTGACCCTGCCCGGACAGATACCGGCCGACGGCTTCGCCCACCAGACTGTTGATCCGCCGAAGCACCGAGAAGAAGCAACTGGCCGGCGGCCACGTCGACTTCGAGTACGCGTACTTCCTCGTCCATGCCCCGGCCGCCGACCCGGTCACCGAGGCGATCGTGAGGGCCGGGGTCCGCTGGAAGATCGAGGAGAACAACGAACTCGCCAAACAGATCACCGGCCTCGGCCAGTACCAGGTCCGCCGATGGACGTCCTGGCACCGGCACGTCACCTGCGCGATGCCCGCCCTGGCCTTCCTAACCGTCCAGCGCGCCCGCCACCCCGACCCAGAACCAGAACCCGATCTCCCCGGGCAGCGCGCCGGCCCTGACCCGGCAGACGAGGGAAGAGCGCAGGAGACGGCGGGAAGGGGCGCCTTCCGCTGATCCGGCTGACCGTCCCAGCCCTCGCCTGTCTCCTCGCGGCCACCGCCCTGACCGCCCACCACAGCGACGCCTACCACCTCCAGCAGCATCACTGGCGAGCCCTGCACCAGACCCGGGCCACCGTCAGCCACGACAACCGGCGCGGCGACCCCCTCCCAGCCCGCCTCCGCCCCTGGCGGCAACCCGAGCAGAACCGATCACAACCTCAAGATCTGAGGCCAGGCTCGTCAACGGTTCGCCGGGTGATATGGAGGGAGTCTGTTCTGTCGACCGGTGGCCTTCGAGGCGTTGAGGTGGGTTGCCCAATCCTCCCCGCACTCGGTGGATTGAACGCCTGGGACGGTCAAACGGCGGGTGACTGCGCAGCGGTGTCCACTGGGCTCTGTGCCTGCATCAGTGCGGTTTGCCTACCGGGTGAGGATCTCTTGCAGCGATGCTACCGAAGGGACGGTGTCGTAATCGCGTCGGCGGGCTCAGCCCTTCCTTCGGGACGGCGCCACATGCTTTGCTGCAAACTCGGAACGGCTGGCGGCTGTGCTGATGGAGGAAGCAGCGCGTCGACGCGAGGACCGGGCGAGAGTGCGGCCAGCAGGCCGCACTGCGTCAGGGGCGCGCGTACACGCTGAGAGGCTCAGACTCGATCGACGAGGCCGTCGGCAGTACCCGACGAGTCGAGCCGCGGGTGCATCGAGCCGCCGGCTTCCCCGGGCTGTGTGAGATTTCGTGAGACGTGAGAGGGTCTGGGGCGTGAGCGAGACACCACCCAACACCCTGCAATACCGCTTTGACGGGCCAGAAGACGCTCCGGTCCTGATCTTGGGTCCCTCACTGGGTACCACATGGCACATGTGGGACCGCCAGGTGCCGGAGCTGGCCAAGCAGTGGCGGATCTTCCGCTTCGATCTGCCCGGTCACGGCGGCGCCCCCGCCCACCCGGCCGGTTCGGTCGCCGAGCTGACCGCCCGGCTGCTGGTGACGCTGGACGCGCTCGGAGTGCAGCGGTTCGGGTACGCCGGCTGTGCGCTGGGCGGTGCCGTCGGCATCGAGCTGGGCCTGCGTCACCCCGAGCGGCTGGCCTCCCTCGCGCTGGTCGCGGCCTCGCCCCGGTTCGGCACCGCGGACGAGTTCCGGCAGCGCGGGGTGATCGTCCGCACCAACGGGCTCGACCCGATCGCCCGGACCGCGCCGGACCGCTGGTTCACCGGCGGGTTCGCCGCCGCGCAACCGGCGATCACCGAGTGGGCGGTGCAGATGGTCCGCACCACCGACCCGGGCTGCTACATCGCCGCCTGCGAGGCCCTCGCCGGGTTCGACGTCCGGCCGGAGCTGGGCCGGGTCGGTGTGCCGACCCTGGTGCTGGTCGGCGCCGACGATCAGGTCACCGGTCCCGCCGAGGCCCGCACCCTGGTCGCCGGTATCCCGGACGCCCGCCTCGCGGTCGTCCCCGGCGCCTCCCACCTGGTCCCGGTGGAGCAGCCCGCCGCCGTCACCGACCTGCTGGTGCACCACTTCTCCAGCGCCTGGCAGCAGACCTTCGACACCGGCCAGAGCGTCCTGCCGAGCGCCCCGGCCGTCCCGGCCCCGGCCGCCCCGCCGCAGGCCGCGCCGGTCGCCGAGATCGCCCCGGCGGCCGTACCGGCGCAGGGTGCCGGGCAGCCCGACCGGTACGGGACCGGGCTGAAGATCCGCCGGGAGGTGCTCGGCGACGCGCATGTGGACCGGGCGCTGGCGCAGGCCGACGAGTTCTCCGGGGACTTCCAGGAGTTCGTCACCCGCTACGCCTGGGGCGAGATCTGGGACCGGCCGGGCCTGGACCGCCGTACCCGTAGCTGCATCACGCTCACCGCGCTGGTCGCGGGCGGCCATCAGGAGGAGCTGGCGGCCCACACCCGCGCGGCCCTGCGCAACGGACTGACCCCGCACGAGATCGCGGAGGTGCTGCTCCAGGCGGCCGTCTACTGCGGGGTGCCGGCCGCGAACCGTGCGTTCCGGGTGGCCCGGGAGGTCATCCGGGAGGAGACCACACCCGCCGAGTAGGGCCGCGCGGGGCGGCCGTACGCGGCAGGATGGGGAGACATGAAGCTCACGAAGAAGTCCCACGCCTGTGTCCGCCTCGACAAGGAGGGGCGCACCCTCGTCATCGACCCGGGCGGGTTCTCCGAGGAGGACGCGGCGGTCGGCGCGGACGCCGTCCTGGTCACGCACGAGCACCCGGACCACTTCGACGAGGGCCGGCTGCGGGCCGCCCTGGAGGCGAACCCGGCCGCCGGGATCTGGGCGCCGAGGTCCGTCGCCGACCGGATCGCGGCGGCCTTCCCGGGCCGGGTGCACACCGTCGGCCACGGTGACGCCTTCACCGCCGCCGGCTTCGAGGTGGAGGTCCACGGCGAGCTGCACGCGGTGATCCACCCGGACATCCCGCGGATCACCAACGTCGGCTACCTGATCGACGGAGGCAGGGTGTTCCACCCCGGCGACGCCCTCACCGTCCCCGGCCGCTCCGTGGAGACCCTGATGCTTCCGGTGATGGCCCCCTGGAGCAAGATCTCCGAGGTCATCGACTACGTCCGCGAGGTCGGGCCGCAGCGCGCCTACGACGTCCACGACGCGCTGCTCACCGACCTGGCCCGCCCGATCTACGACCGCCAGATCGGCGCCCTGGGCGGCACGGACCACCTGCGGCTGGCCCCGGGAGCCTCCGCCGACCTGTGAGCACGGCCGGTTGTCACACCCGCCGGGTAGGTTGTGGGACATGCGCATCGCCACCTGGAACGTGAACTCGATCACCGCCCGCCTTCCGAGGCTGCTGGCCTGGCTGGAGAGCAGCGGCACCGATGTGCTCTGCCTCCAGGAGGCCAAGATCGCCGAGGAGCAGTTCCCGGTCGACCAGCTTCGCGAGCTGGGCTACGAGGCGGCGGTCCACGCCACCGGCCGGTGGAACGGCGTCGCGGTGCTCTCCCGTGTCGGCATCGAGGACGTGGTCAAGGGCTTGCCCGGCGACCCCGGCTACGACGGCGTGACCGAGCCGCGGGCCCTCGCGGCGACCTGCGGTCCCGTTCGCGTCTGGTCGGTGTACGTGCCCAACGGCCGCGAGGTCGGCCACCCGCACTACGCGTACAAGCTCCAGTGGTTCGAGGCCCTGAGAGCGGCGGTGCAGGGCGACGCGCGGGGCAGCCGCCCGTTCGCGGTGCTGGGTGACTACAACGTGGCGCCGACGGACGAGGACGTCTTCGACCGGGCCGCCTTCGAGGGCTCCACCCATGTCACCCCGGCCGAGCGCGCCGCCCTGGCCGCCCTGCGCGAGGCGGGCCTGAGCGACGTCGTGCCGCGCCCGCTGAAGTACGACCACCCGTTCACCTACTGGGACTACCGCCAGCTCTCCTTCCCCAAGAACCGCGGCATGCGCATCGACCTGGTGTACGGCAACGAGCCGTTCGCCCGTGCCGTCAAGGACGCCTACGTCGACCGCGAGGAGCGCAAGGGCAAGGGCGCCTCCGACCACGCGCCGGTGGTGGTCGACCTGGACGTGTGATGCCACGCTGGGTCCATGCACCTTCCGTTCCTGGGCCCCCGGCACAAGAAGAACGGTGACGCGGCGCTCCCCGCCGATCCCGGGGCGATCGCCGCGCTGCTATCCGAGTGCGAGCTGCTCCGCTCGCAGGCGGCCCGGGCGGGCGTCCGCCTCGACGACACCCCGGCCTCCCTGGAGGCCCTGGACCAGATGGTGCCGCGCTGGCGGGACGACGCCGAGCTGCTGCCCTGGCTGGGCCATGACGCCGGGCTGTACCTGGGTACGGTCGTGGTGCGGACCGTGTCCGGCGCCGCCTGGCAGATCACCTCCGACGGTGAGCCCGTCGTGCGGCTCGCCTCGGGTCGCGCGGTCGAGGTGGTGCCGGCCGGACAGGAGTGGGCGGTCAGCGGGGTTCCCGAGTTGTCCCAACTGTACGCGGAGATCGCCGAGGCCTGACCCGCTGGGGGCCTCCCCACCGCCCCGCGGTGTACGTGCGGATCAGACCCCGACGGCGCGGGCCGCCGGCCAACTCGGTTGTGGTTCAGGCCGGTTGTGGCAGTACCGGCACAGCGGGGCGCGAGGGCCGAGGGCCGTGGGCGCGGGCGAACGCGGCCGGTGGGAGGCCGCGTTCGCGCCCGGCATGCGCGGGTCCCGCGAGGAGTTCCCCCACGCCGGGCGACGCATCGCCGCCAACCTCGACTACGATTTGCCGTTCATCCCCGTGGTGATGGTGACCGCCGATCCACATCGGGATGTGCCTGCTGCTCTCGTGGTTCGCCGGCCGGGTGTCCCGCCGTGAGCAGCGCAGTCCCAGGGCCGGCCGTGGCGGTCGCCGCGGCCGGCCCTGGGACGCTGCTGCCGGGTGGGGAGCCCCCCCATGGCCCCGGGACCGCAAGGGGGCAGCAGTCCACACGGGCCAGGCTCGTCCGGCGGCAGCCGGAGATCACTGCTCGCGCAAGGGGACGGACACGTACGACGGGTCGTCCACGGGCGAGGAGAAGGTCAGCTGCGCGCCGGACGGGTTGTGCTCGAGGTAGAGCGGGTCGACCGTGTCGACCACCAGCGCGAGGCGGTGCCCGGCGGGGACGTCGTAGGCCGTGGAGAACAGGTCCAGGTCGACGGTGAACGGTGCGCCGGGCGTCCGCCCGTGCCAGGTGAAGGGCGCGTGGGTGACGAGCTTGCCGAGGCCGAGCGGGCCCACGTCGTACAGGTAGGCGATGAGGGTGCCGCTCTCCGCGGTCGGGGTGAGCGTGGTGTGCAGGCTCGCCGTGCCGCGCACGCGCTGGGTGGTGCCGTACCGCTCCGACTGCCAGACGGCCGCCCAGCGGCGCGGCAGCAGCGGCATCCAGGCGACGGGCGGCAGTTGGGCGACCTGGTCCAGGATGCTGGAGAGGAAGACGATGCCGCCGTCCGCGCCGGAGTCGACGTTCGCGTGGATCGTGGGCGAGCCCGTCAGCGCGATCTTCCGTCGGGTCGCGGCGACCGACTTCCAGTCCGGGTAGCCCTCGTATCCCCCCGCGCTACGGGACTTCAGCCGGACCGGCTGTTCGCGCTCGATGCCGTTGTCGGCGCCTCTGAGGTAGTGGCCGAACCAACGTTCGGTGTCCGTCCACACGTCGTTGGGCAGTCCGAACAGGCCGGTCAGTTCAGGGGTCGCGTGGTCGCCGGGGCGCAGCTCCAGCCGCTTGGGGCCGGTCAGCTTCTCGTAGAAGGAGGCGTACTGGTTCGCGGGAAAGACCGTGTCGCCCCAGGCGTTGGCCAGCATGACCGCGGCGCCGTTGGCGTTCAGTTGGTCGACGTATGTCACGGCGGAGCGTTTCTGCCCCCAGTCGGTCATCTCCTGTTCCTTCGACAGGTTCGAGGAGTACAGGTTGTCGAAGATGGCGCGCAGTTCGGGGCTCTCGCGGCCGGTGAGGGTGGCCGCGCCGTCCAGCACGGCCGCCGCCTGGAGGTGCTGGGTGCGGCCGGAGTAGATGGAGTCGATCAGGTCCGCCCAGCCGCTGAGGGCGGCCACGGCCTTGACGCGCTTGTCGTGCGCGGCGGCGAGCAGGCTGATCCCGGCGCCGTACGACACCCCGGCCATGCCGATGTGCCGCGGATCGGACGGGGTGTGGGCCAGGGCCCAGTCGATGACCCGGGAGGCGTCCGCTACGTCGGGCGGACCGGCCACTTCTATGTGGCCGCCGGACTGCCAGAAGCCGCGCACGTTGTAACCGACCACCACATAGCCGGAGTCGGCGAGCTTCTGCGCCTGCGCGAGGTACTCGACCTGGGGCAGGCCCCAGCTCGTGGGCAGCACGACGAGCGGATAGCGGGCCGAGGCGTCGGCGCCCGCGGGTGTGAGGACGTTGGCCTTGAGTACGGTGCCGCCGTCGCCGGTGATGTCGACGAAACGGACGGACGGGGCGGCCTCGGCTGCCGGCGCGAGGGCGGTGACGGTGCCGGCGACCAGGGCCGCCGAGACGGCTGCCGCGGCGGAGGTGCGCAGAGCGGCGCGACGTTGTCCCACGGGTCACTCCTTCACTGGGTTCCGTGCAAAGTGACCCGACGGTAACCGCGCGTCCTTACCGTAAGTAACCCGTCGGTAAGTTACGTACGGGTAAAGATTGTTGAGGGCTCACTCGTCGCCCGTGACGGGATCCGGCCGCGGTGTCCGCGCCGCCCGCGTCACGTCCGCCACCAGCTCCGCCACATCGGGGCCGTACGCCCGCGAGTTGACCACCTTCAGCAGCAGGACGAACGAACCGGTGCGGTACCTGCGGGCCAGCCGCTCGTGGTGACGGGCGAGATAGCGGGTGGCCGCCTGGTTGGTGATGGCGCTCTGGCCGCAGAACAGGAACACCGGGCGCGAGTCGCGCCGCTCACCCGCGGTGAGCCGGGCGAGCAGCACGTACTCGCTCCGGCCGTGCTCCCCGGGGTAGTCGGTCCCGTCGATCCGGAAGGCGCCGCGCCGCGGACCGGCCTCGGCCTCCACGTTCACGTGCACGCCCGGCAGCAGCGACTAGCGGTCCCGGGGGTAGACGTACGGACCGGTGTTCGATGTGTGACGTTCGTGTGGCGGGCCGCCGAGGCGTACTGTCAGTACTGCGGCAATCTGGTTACGCTGCGCGGACTGTCCCGACGGGAGGTACGGATGGGTCGTCCTGGCACGCGGAAACTGGCGGTACTGGCGGTCTCGGCCGCCATGGTGTCGATGGGGGCGGCGGCCCCGCCCGGCACGACAACGAGCGGGACGGCCACGAAGGTTCCGGTGGCCGTCGGATACGGCGGCGCGGTCGCCAGCGTCGACGCGGACGCCTCCGCCGCCGGCATCGAGGTCCTCAAGAAGGGCGGCAACGCGGTCGACGCGGCCGTCGCCACGGCCGCCGCGCTCGGCGTGACCGAGCCCTACTCGGCCGGCATCGGCGGGGGCGGCTACTTCGTCTACTACGACGCCCGGACCCGCACCGTCCACACCATCGACGGCCGCGAGACCGCGCCGCAGAGCGCCGACTCCGACCTGTTCCTGGAGAAGGGCAAACCCCTCGCCTTCGCCGACGCCGTCAGCAGCGGCCTGAGCGTCGGAACGCCCGGCACCCCGGCCACCTGGCAGCAGGCGCTGGGGGAGTGGGGCACCAGAAGGCTCGGTACGGTACTGAAACCGGCCGAGCGGATCGCCCGCGCCGGCTTCACGGTGGACGACACCTTCCGCTCGCAGACCGCGTCCAACGAGACCCGGTTCCGCTACTTCCCGGACACCGCCAAGCTGTTCCTGCCGGGCGGACGGCTGCCGGCCGTCGGCTCCACGTTCAAGAACCCCGAACTCGCCCGCACCTACGAGGAGCTGGGCCGCAAGGGCGTCGACGCGGTCTACCGAGGGGACATCGGCGACGACATCGTCAGCACGGTGGAACACCCGCCCGTGGACCCCGCCTCCCACTGGAACGCGCGCCCCGGCAAGCTGGCCGAGAAGGACCTGGCCGTCTACCACGCCAAGTTCCACGCGCCCACCCGGACGTCGTACCGCGGCCTGGACGTGTACTCCATCGCGCCCTCCTCCTCCGGCGGCACCACCGTCGGCGAGGCGCTCAACATCCTGGAGAGCAGCGACCTCTCCAAGGCGAGCGAGACGCAGTACCTGCACCGCTACATCGAGGCCAGCCGCATCGCCTTCGCCGACCGCGGGCGCTGGGTCGGTGACCCCGCCTTCGAGGACGTACCGACCAAGCCGCTGCTCTCCCAGCGGTTCGCCGACTCGCGCGCCTGCCTGATCCGGAGCGACGCGGTCCTCACCAGCCCGCTCGCGCCCGGCGACCCGCGCCACCCCGCGGCGTGCGGCAAGGGCGGCACAGCGGCCCCGACGACCTACGAGGGGGAGAACACCACCCACCTCACCGTGGCCGACAAGTGGGGCAACGTCGTCTCCTACACGCTCACCATCGAGCAGACCGGCGGCAGCGGCATCACCGTCCCGGGCCGGGGCTTCCTGCTCAACAACGAGCTGACCGATTTCTCCTTCGCGCCGGCCAACCCGGCCGTGCACGACCCCAACCTGCCGGGCCCGGGCAAGCGCCCGCGCTCCTCGATCTCCCCGACGATCGTCCTGGACCGGCACGGCAAGCCGGTGGTGGCGCTCGGCTCGCCGGGCGGCGCGACCATCATCACCACCGTGCTCCAGACGCTCACCGGTTTCCTGGACCGGGGGCTGCCGCTGGTCGACGCCATCGCCGCCCCGCGCGCCAGCCAGCGCAACGCGGCCCAGACCGAACTCGAACCCGCCCTGTACGACAGTGAGATGAGGGCGCGGCTGGAGGCCCTCGGGCACAACTTCAAGGAGAACCCGGAGATCGGCGCGGCGACCGGCGTGCAGCGGCTGCCGGGCGGGAAGTGGCTCGCCGCCGCCGAGAAGGTACGGCGCGGGGGCGGCTCGGCGATGGTGGTCGACCCGGCGCCGTAGACGGCGGCACCGGGACGGCAGTGTCCCCCGGAGAGCCGGGGGACCCCCTCACGCTCACAACTCGGGTGCGGGTGGCCGGGCTTCGTCCGTGCGGAAGTCCAGCCGCCCGTCGTGCGCGTCCACCGTCACCCGGCTGCCCTTGGCGATCGTGCCGTTCAGCAGCAGCCGGGACAGTTGGTTGTCCACCTCGCGCTGGATCGTGCGGCGCAACGGCCGGGCGCCGTACTCCGGCTGGTAGCCGCGCTCGGCGAGCCAGTCGACGGCCGCGTCGGTGAACTCCACCGTGATGCCCTGCCCGTCCAGCAGCCGCCGGGTGCCCCCCAGCAACAGGTCGGTGATCCGCCGCAGTTGCTCGCTCGTGAGCTGCCTGAAGACCACGATCTCGTCGATACGGTTGAGGAACTCCGGCCGGAAGTGCTCCCGCAGCGGCCGCAGGATCTGCTCCCGCCGCGCCTCCTCGTCCGCGTCCGCACCGCCCGGCCCGAACCCGATCCCCGCGCCGCGCCTGGTGATCGCCTCGGAACCCAGGTTGCTGGTCATCACGATGACCGTGTTGGTGAAGTCGACGGTCCGCCCCTGGGAGTCGGTCAGCCGGCCGTCGTCCAGCACCTGGAGCAGGATGTTGAAGACGTCCGGATGTGCCTTCTCCACCTCGTCCAGGAGGAGCAGCGAGTACGGGTGCCGGCGCACCACCTCGGTGAGCTGCCCCGCCTCCTCGTGGCCGACGTACCCGGGCGGGGCGCCCACCAGGCGGGAGACGGTGTGCCGCTCCTGGTACTCGCTCATGTCGAGCCGGACCATCCGGTCCTCGCTGCCGAACAGGGCCTCGGCGAGCGCCCGGGCCAGCTCCGTCTTGCCGACACCGGTCGGACCGAGGAACAGGAAGCTGCCGATCGGGCGGTGCGGGCTGGCCAGCCCCGCGCGGGAGCGCAGCACCGCCTCCGCGACCACGCCGACGGCCTCCTCCTGACCGACGACCCGCTGGTGCAGGTGCTCCTCCAGACCGAGCAGCCGCTCCTTCTCCTCCTGCGTCAGCCGGCTGACCGGGATGCCGGTCTGGCGGGACACCACCTCCGCGATGGCCTCCGCCGTCACCTCGAGCTGCCCCTCGTCGGCCCTCCCGTCGCCGCTGGCCGCCGTGATCCGCTGCCTCAGCTCGGTGATCCGGTCGCGTAGCTGCTTGGCCTGCTCGTAGTCCTCGTCCGCGACCGCCTGGTCCTTGTCCCGGACGAGCTGCTCCACCTCGCGCTCCATCGTGCGCACGTCCGTGCCCTTCGTGCCGGCACCGAGCCGGACCCGCGCACCCGCCTGGTCGATCAGGTCGATCGCCTTGTCGGGCAGCCGCCGGTCGGTGAGATACCGGTCCGACAGCTCCACGGCGGCGACCAGCGCCTCGTCGGTGTAACGGACCTGGTGGTGGGCCTCGTACCGGTCGCGCAGCCCGCGCAGGATCTCGATCGTGTCCCCGGTCGTCGGCTCCGGCACCAGGATCGGCTGGAACCTGCGGGCCAGCGCCGCGTCCTTCTCGATCCGGCGGTACTCCTCCAGCGTGGTCGCGCCCACGATGTGCAGCTCGCCCCGGGCGAGGGCCGGCTTGAGGATGTTCCCGGCGTCCATCGCGCCGCCCTCGCCGCCGGCACCCGCGCCCACGACGGTGTGCAGCTCGTCGATGAACACGACCAGCCGGTCGGAGTGCGCGCGGATCTCCTCCACGATGTTGTTCAGGCGTTCCTCGAAGTCGCCCCGGTACCGGGTGCCGGCCACGACCCCGGTGAGGTCCAGGGCCACGACCCTGCGTCCCGCCAGGACGTCCGGGACGTCACCGTCCGCGATGCGCTGGGCCAGGCCCTCCACGACGGCCGTCTTGCCGACGCCCGCGTCACCGATCAGCACCGGGTTGTTCTTGCCGCGTCGCGACAGCACCTCGATGGTCTGCTCGATCTCCGCATCCCGGCCGATGACCGGGTCGACCCGGCCCTGCCGGGCCAGCTCGGTCAGATCACGGCCGTACTTGTCCAGGGTCGGCGTGCCCGTGGGCCGCTGCCGCTCCGGGCGGGGCTGGCCGCTCTCCGGGGCCTCCGGCGGCATGGAGCCCGCCGAGAACCGGGCCGCGTTCAGGATGTGCCCGGCCGCCGAGTCCGGATTCGCCGCCAACGCGCTCAGCACGTGCTCCGGGCCGATGTACCCGGCGCCGCTCGCCCGCGCCAGGTCGTGCGCGTCCAGCAGGGCCCGCTTGACCGCCGGGGTCAGGGACAGCGAGGTCGGCGGTGGCGCCTCGTCCGGCCCGTGCTGCACCGGCCCGGCCCGGCCGTCGATCTCCGTCGCGAGCGAGTCCGGGTCCGCGCCCGCCCCGGCTCAGCAGACTCCGGGTGGGCTCGGTGGCCAGCGCCGCGCGCAGCAGGTGCTGGGTGTCCAGGTCCCGGCTGCCGTGCTCGGCGGCGTACTGGGCGGCCCCTCTGACCAGCTCCCGGGCCGGCTGGCTGAGCAGGCGGCCGATGTCGATGTGGCGGGGGCCGGGGGCACCGCCCGGGGGGCCGCCGAAGAAGCGGGCCAGGAATTCGCCGAAGGGGTCAGGAGGGTAGCCGTTGGTCATGGCGTTGCGTTCCTTCGCTGACGACTGGCTCCGCCGGATAACCGGGTGGGGGCGGTTCATGCCCACGATGACACGATCCCCTGGGGCGGGCATGTTCGCCGCGGGTCCTTCGCCGGGGGCGGCGCCGGTCGTCGGGGACGGTGCCCGGTGCCGGGGGCCGAAGCGGGTCGCTGTTCGCCGGCAGGCGGGCGGTGACCATGTCGCCCGCGCGGTTCCTCGCGCCCCTTCGGGTGGGCTTGTCTGCCCGTGGGGGGCTCGGGCGGCGGATGTGCTCAGGTGGGCGTGCCGGGGCTGTCGACGGACGAGCCGGCCGCGCGCTGAGCGTCGACCGCACGAGGGGTGAGATCTCGCCAGGAGGCGTTCGGGCACTGCCGGAAAACTCTCCGTAGCAGATCCGTAACACGGCTGGTGTTGGCTACCGGACGGAGTGCTGGCAGCCGGGCGGGAGCGGGGCGATGGCGGTGGATCGACTCCCCGGCCGCGTACGGGAGTTCGCAAGCTTTCTGGACGCACTCCTGGCGCGCCTCGGCCAGGGCGGAGGCTGGAGCGCGGTCTTCTGGCACCGCGACCCCGAGGGCATGCGGGCCTGCCTGGACGGACGCGAGATCCCCCCGTGGGACGTGGTCGAGGCCCTGCTGGAGGACCTCGGCGCGGCGTACGGCCCCGCCTTCGCGACGGCCGAGCGGGAACGGGCCCACGCGCTGCACGCCGCCGCGATCACCGCGTACGACACCCGGCCCGGCGCCCGTGACGTCCTGGCCGACCGGCTCGACGTGATGCTCCGCGAGCAGCGGTACGCCGCGGAACGCCACGCCGAACTGACCCGTCTGCTGTCCGCGCCGGTGTCCGGGGCACGCGCCGAGACCCTCCGCCTCGACCTCGCCCAGGCCCGCGACGACCACGAGCGCGCCACCGCGCGCTGCGCCGAATTACGTGCCCGGATGGCCGAGTTGGACCGCCCGACAGCACACCCGTCCCCTGGCCGGAGTCCGGGCCCGGCGGACGTGGAGGACTCGCCCCGTACGACGCCCCCGGCCCGTCCGCTCTCTCCCGGCGCCGTGTCCGCCGGCGCGCCCTGGTACCCGTCAGAAGCTCCCGGGGCGCCGGGGATGCCCACTTCCGTAGCTCCCCTGGCCCCGACGGCCCCCACTCCGCCCGCCGCCGCCCTCTCCCGCAAGTCCCGAAGGCGCCGTCGCGGTGGTGCGCGGTTCGCCGGGATGGGGGAGGGGGAGGCGCAAGCCCCCGTGGTCGTGCCGCAGGCCTCCGTGCCGGACGCCGGCGCCGGGGGCCGTACGCCTCGTGGGGCCCGGTTCGCCGGGGCGGGGGAGGCGGCCGTGGCGGTGCCGGTGGCTGCCGCGGTGGTGGACGAAGGAGCATGGGAGGCGGTCGCCGGGGCCGTGGAGCGGCTGGCGCGGCTGCGGGCCGAGGGGCGCAGCGGTGAGGCGCACGTGCTGCTGGCCGAGGCCGCGTGGTGGCCCGCCGGCCGGCTGCCGCCGCTCGCGGACGCCCTGGACCGGGCCGGGCTCGGCGCCGACTGGGCCACACTGCTGTGGGAGGCCGCCTCGCTGCCCGTCGAGCGGCTGGTCACCGCCGCCGACGCGCTCGCCGCGGCCGGCCGGGACGCCGACGCGCGGCAGATGCTGCGGCAGGGTGTGGCGCGGCCGGCGGAGCAGATCGGCGCCGCTGTGCTGCGGCTGGAGGAGGAGGGCCGGCACCGCGAGGCGTGGGCCCTGCTGGACGCCTGTGTGCGCGTCCGTACGCCCGAGGAGGCCGCCCGGTGCGCCGCCGCCGGTCCGGGGCGCCTGGTGCCCCTGCTGCTCCGGGCCGCGCTCGGGGTGTCCGACGAGCGGCACTGGGACCTGGTGCACGCGCTGCGCGTCGCCGGGCACGGGCCGTGAGCGACGGCGGGGGAGCATGCCCCGCTCTGCCCCGGTCCGTCCCCTGACCGGAGGATCAGCTCACCCAGCGGAGTGCGAAACGTGATCGACTCCGCGGGTTGACGACGATGGTCTTGGCAAGGGCCGCCCGGGGGCTTACGTTCGTCCCTCTACGGCCTGCTCTACGGGCGTAGAGGCTCTGAGGCCGCGTCGAAGGAGCAGCTCATGGCCAACGTCGTACGCGCCGCTCTGGTCCAGGCCACCTGGACCGGCGACACCGAGTCCATGGTGGCGAAGCACGAGGAGCACGCCCGCGAGGCGGCTCGCCGGGGCGCACGGATCATCGGCTTCCAGGAAGTCTTCAACGCCCCCTACTTCTGCCAGGTGCAGGAGCCGGAGCACTACCGTTGGGCCGAGCCGGTGCCCGACGGGCCGACCGTCCGGCGGATGCGGGACCTCGCCCGCGAGACCGGCATGGTGATCGTCGTCCCGGTCTTCGAGGTCGAGCAGTCCGGCTTCTACTACAACACCGCGGCCGTGATCGACGCCGACGGCACCTACCTCGGCAAGTACCGCAAGCACCACATCCCGCAGGTCAAGGGCTTCTGGGAGAAGTACTACTTCAAACCCGGCAACCTGGGCTGGCCCGTCTTCGACACCAGCGTCGGCAAGGTCGGCGTCTACATCTGCTACGACCGGCACTTCCCGGAGGGCTGGCGGCAACTCGGCCTGAACGGCGCCCAGCTCGTCTACAACCCCTCCGCCACCCACCGGGGTCTGTCCGCCCACCTGTGGCAACTGGAGCAGCCCGCCGCGGCCGTCGCCAACGAGTACTTCGTCGCCGCCATCAACCGGGTGGGGCAGGAGGAGTACGGCGACAACGACTTCTACGGGACCTCGTACTTCGTCGATCCGCGCGGACGCTTCGTGGGGGAGACCGCAGACGACAAGACCGAGGAACTCGTCGTCCGCGACCTCGACTTCGACCTCATCGAGGAGGTGCGGCAGCAGTGGGCCTTCTACCGTGACCGCCGCCCCGACGCCTACGACGGGCTGGTGCAGCCGTGAACGACCTCTACTCCCGTCACCGCCGGGTGCTGCCCGACTGGCTCGCCCTCTACTACGACGACCCGATCGAGATCACCCACGGGGAGGGCCGGTACGTCTGGGACGCCACCGGCCGCAGATACCTGGACTTCTTCGGCGGCATCCTGACGACGTCGACCGCGCACGCCCTGCCCGCGGTGACCAAGGCGGTCAGCGAGCAGGCCGCCCGGATCATCCACTCCTCGACCCTCTACCTCAACCGGCCGATGGTCGAACTCGCCGAGCGCATCGCCCAGGTGAGCGGCATCCCGGACGCCCGCGTGTTCTTCACCACCTCCGGCACCGAGGCCAACGACACCGCCCTGCTGCTCGCCACCGCCTACCGGCGCAGCAACACCGTGCTGGCCATGCGCAACAGCTACCACGGCCGCTCCTTCAGCACGGTCGGCATCACCGGCAACCGCGGCTGGTCCCCGACCTCGCTGTCCCCGCTGCACACCCTGTACGTCCACGGCGGCGTGCGCACCCGGGGGCCGTACGCGGAGCTGGACGACCGCGCGTTCATCGACGCGTGCGTCGCCGACCTGAGGGACGTCCTCGGTCACATCCGCCCGCCCGCCGCGCTGATCGCCGAACCCGTCCAAGGCGTCGGCGGGTTCACCTCGCCGCCCGACGGGCTGTACGCGGCGTTCCGCGAAGTCCTCTCCGCCCACGGCGTCCTGTGGATCGCCGACGAGGTGCAGACCGGCTGGGGCCGCACCGGCGAGCACTTCTGGGGCTGGCAGGCGCACGCCCGCAACGGTCCGCCGGACATCGTCACCTTCGCCAAGGGCATCGGCAACGGCATGTCCGTCGGCGGGGTCGTCGCCCGCGCCGAGATCATGAACTGCCTGGACGCCAACAGCATCTCCACCTTCGGCGGCACCCAGCTCACCATGGCCGCCGCCCTCGCCAACCTCACCCACCTCCTCGAACACGACCTCCAGGGCAACGCCCGGCGGGTCGGCGGACTGCTCATCGAGCGGCTCCGGACGGTCGCCGCCCGGCTGCCCGGTGTGCGGGAGGTGCGCGGGCGGGGGCTGATGATCGGCGTCGAACTGGTCAAGCCGGGCACGGACGACGCCGATCCGCAGGCCGTCGCCACGGTGCTGGAGGCGGCACGCGACGGCGGTCTGCTCATCGGCAAGGGGGGCGGGCACGACACCAGCGCCCTGCGGATCGCCCCGCCGCTGTCCCTGACCGTCGCCGAGGCGGAAGAGGGCGCGGCGATCCTGGAGGAGGCGCTGAGAAGCGCGGACGCGAGCTGCTGACAGACGCCACCGGCGGCAGCCGAGGGATGTACGGAGACGACCGCCACCGCCCGGCGGGCGCGCCGCCGACCGCGCCCTGACCGTACCGTCGACCGAGGGAGCAGTATGAGCAGCCGTACCGTCATCCGCGGCGGTCTCGTCATCACCGCGTCGGACGAGATCCACGCGGACGTCCTAGTCGAGGACGGCCGCATCGCCGCCCTCGCCGCCTCCGGTACGCCCGCGGCCGGGGCGTTCACCGCGGAGCGAGGCGAAAGGGGGGCACCCCCGACCGGAGGGTGGGGGAGGGTCATCGACGCCACCGGGAAGTACGTCATCCCGGGCGGCGTCGACGCCCACACCCACATGGAGCTGCCCTTCGGCGGCACCTTCGCCTCCGACACCTTCGAGACCGGCACCCGGGCCGCGGCCTGGGGCGGCACCACCACGATCGTGGACTTCGCGGTGCAGAGCGTCGGCCACACCCTGCGCGAGGGTCTGGACGCCTGGCACGCCAAGGCCGAGGGCAAGTGCGCGATCGACTACGCCTTCCACATGATCGTCTCCGATGTGAACCAGGAGACGCTCAAGGAGATGGACCTGCTGGTCGAGGAGGGGGTGACGAGCTTCAAGCAGTTCATGGCCTATCCGGGCGTGTTCTACAGCGACGACGGCCAGATCCTGCGCGCCATGCAGCGCTCCGCCGAGAACGGCGGGCTGATCATGATGCACGCCGAGAACGGCATCGCCATCGACGTCCTGGTCGAACAGGCCCTCGCCCGCGGCGAGACCGACCCCCGCTACCACGGCGAGGTCCGCAAGGCCCTGCTGGAGGCCGAGGCCACCCACCGCGCCATCCGCCTCGCCCAGGTCGCCGGCGCCCCGCTGTACGTCGTGCACGTCTCCGCCACGGAGGCGGTCGCCGAGCTGGCCCGGGCCCGGGACGAGGGGCTGAACGTCTTCGGCGAGACCTGCCCGCAGTACCTCTTCCTGTCCACCGACAACCTCGCCGAGCCGGACTTCGAGGGCGCCAAGTACGTGTGCTCCACCCCGCTGCGGCCGAGGGAACACCAGGCCGCCCTGTGGAAGGGGCTGCGCACCAACGACCTCCAGGTGGTCTCCACCGACCACTGCCCCTTCTGCTTCGCCGGCCAGAAGGAACTGGGCCGCGGCGACTTCTCCAAGATCCCCAACGGTCTGCCGGGCGTGGAGAACCGCATGGACCTGCTGCACCAGGCCGTCGTCGACGGTCACTTCTCCCGCCGCCGCTGGATCGAGATCGCCTGCGCCACCCCGGCCCGCATGTTCGGCCTGTACCCGAAGAAGGGCACCCTCGCCCCGGGCGCCGACGCGGACGTCGTCATCTACGACCCGCACGCCGAACAGGTGCTCTCCGCCGAGACCCACCACATGAACGTCGACTACTCGGCGTACGAGGGCAGGCGCGTCACCGGCCGCGTCGAGACGGTCCTGTCGCGGGGTGAACTCGTCATCGACCGGCGGGAGTACACCGGACACGCCGGGCACGGCGTCTACACCCCGCGCTCCACCTGCCAGTACCTCGCCTAGGAGCGGCCCCATGGACTTCGGCCTCGTCCTTCAGACCGACCCGCCGGCCTCCCGCGTCATCAGCCTGATGAAGCGGGCCGAACGCAACGGCTTCCGCTACGGCTGGACGTTCGACTCCGCCGTGCTGTGGCAGGAGCCCTTCGTGATCCACAGTCAGATCCTCGCCAACACCTCCAGGCTGAAGGTCGGCCCGATGGTCACCAACCCGGGCACCCGCGCCTGGGAGGTCACCGCCTCCACCTTCGCCACCCTCAACGACATGTTCGGCAACCGCACCGTCTGCGGCATCGGCCGCGGCGACTCCGCGATGCGCGTCGCCGGCCGCGCCCCCAACACCCTCGCCCGGCTGAGCGCGGCCATGAAGGTGATCCGCGCCCTCGGCCGCGGCGAGGAGGCCGACCTCGGCGGCACGAAGATCCGGTTCCCGTGGATCAGGGAGGGAGCCGAACTGCCGGTCTGGATGGCCGCGTACGGTCCGAAGGCGCTGAAGATGGCCGGCGAGGAGGCCGACGGGTTCATCCTCCAACTGTCCGACCTGTACCTGACCGAATACATGGTGAAGAGCGTCCAGGAGGCGGCGACCGCCGCCGGACGCGACCCTGCCGAGGTCACGGTCTGCGTGGCCGCGCCCGCCTACGTCACCGAGGACGACTCGCCCGGGGCCCTCGCCCACGCCCGCGAGCAGTGCCGCTGGTTCGGCGGCATGGTCGGCAACCACGTCGCCGACCTGGTCGCCAGGTACGGCGAGCACTCCGGCCGGATCCCCGAGGAACTCACCGACTACATCAAGTCCCGGCAGGGCTACGACTACGGCCACCACGGGCGCAGCGACAACCCGGACACCCGGTTCGTGCCCGACGAGATCGTGGACCGGTTCTGCGTGATCGGCCCCGCGGAGAAGCACATCGAGAAGCTGACCGCGCTCCGCGCCCTGGGTGTCGACCAGTTCGCCGTGTACGACATGCACGACGCGCAGGAGGCGACGATCGACGCCTACGGCAGCCGCATCATCCCCGCGGTCAACACCTGACCGCCCCCCGGGACCCGCCCCTCCAGTTCTCCCCCTCCCCGCCGTCCCGGGGAGGGGGCCGGTGCCCGCACGGCCGTTCCCGACCCCTCCTCCCCGATCGGCCGGCCCACGACCGACACCGTCCCCCCGCACATACCGCCGGCCCAGCCGACCCCGGTCACCCTCCCCGACGGCCGGGTGGAGACCGCCCCCGGCGCGCCGCGGCCCAGCGGCCCCCACGCCAACGCGGACCCTGTTCCCCGCCTCGCCTTCCCTCCCGTGCTCGTCACGTCCGGTTCGCAGGCGGTGCACGGCAAGCCGGTCCGGGACCCCCTTCGCTCGCTCTCGTCTCCCGGACGTTCCCGGCGTACGGCTGCTCAGCCCCGATCGCTGCCCAGCGCCGCGACCGCCGCCTTCGCCGCCTTGATGGCCCCCTTGTTGATCTCGTCCGTGGCGGGGGCCTTCTTGGTCTCGAAGTCGCTGCCGTTGTAGGTGACGACGACGAGCGCGTTGGCGGCCCGGGCCAGCACCACGCCCTCGCGGGTCTGCTGCTTGTCCTCGGTGGTGAGGTTCACCACCGAGTAGCCGCTGTCCCCGAGCCCGGGGACGGTCCCGCCGCCGCTCTTCTCGCGGGTCCGCTGCTCGTACTCCTCGCGCGCCTCCCGGTCCGAACCGGTGATCTCGAAGGACACGTCGAGCCAGCGGTAGTCGTAGCCCTTGAGCGCGTTCCAGGAGCAGGTGCGGCGCAGCTCGGTGTCGGTCGACGGGATCTCCTTGCCGGCCGTCCTCACCCCCGGCACCAGGGACTTGACGGTGGCCACGGGCACGCTGGCGCAAGGGGCGGGCGCGGCGGTGTACGTCTTCGGGGCCGCCGTGGCCGAGGGCGCCGCGGAGGAGGAACCGGCGGGCACCTTCTGGGCCGACCGGTGTCCGGCGGCGGGCGGGGTGGCCGGTCCGGACGTCAGCACCCAGCCGACGCAGGCGAGTACCGCGACCGGCGACAGACGCGCGGTGAGGGCGAGCGGCAGAGGAAGGGAACGCACGGCGCACTTCTCGTGGGGAGGGGGTGTGGAGGGGCCCGCGGGGTGGACGGGGGACGACAGTGTCACATGAGTGGCTGTGACGCGGAAGTGCCGACGCACTGCGTACCCACCCGGTCACGGCAGCCTACGTACGGTGTACCGCTATGTCCGTTGTCCGACACCCTTGGCCCGCCGCGCCGACCCGTGAAAAACGCCCGGGGACGACCTGGGGAGCTTCGGGTACGCCCGTGCCGGCCCGGGGAGAGCCGGGCCGGCTACCCCGCTCAGGGGGTCAGGTCAGGCCTCCTTGAGTACGTACGCCATCCGCTCGCACTCCTCGAACGGCGACAGAATGCCGAGGAGTGTCCGGACCGAGGCAGCGATCTTCCGGCTCGGCCTGCGCAGCCGGCTGCTGGTCCGGCCGATCCACATGAGCATGGGCCCGAAATCCTCGACGCCGGTGGCCGCCTCCCGCATCTCCCGGGTTTGTTCGATCACCTGGTCGAGCAGGCTGTCGACGGAGTCCGGCCATTCGGACCGGGGGGTGTCGCGCGCCCACTCCAGGAATGCCCGCAGCGCCCCGAGCGTGAACTCCATCCGCTCGGCCAAGCGCCAGGCCGCCGCTTCCAGTTCATCCGCGGGGCCCTCGATGGACTTGGCGAACCGGTTGATGACGGCCAGCCGGCTGCTCATGGGAGTCCCCGGCAGGTTGGCCCGCATCACGTCCTCGCTGCACAGCTCTCCCATCGCGGCCAGGTCCATGAAAGCGGCCTCCACCATGACCATGTCCTCCGCCATCGCCTCCATCTCGGTCTCGGCCGCGACCGCCAGCTCCAGCAGTCCGGGGCCGCTTTCCTCCAGCGCGGCCGGTGTACCGTCCGCGGTGCCCGGCTCGTGCACGACGTGGCCGCCGTCCCCGTCGGCCGCCGGCGCGGTGGTCAGATCCAGTTCCTCGGCGAGGGCGGCCCGCAACAGCGCGCGCGCCTCGGCCCGGCCGAGGGGAAGGGGCGGGAACTCGAGGGCCGGGAGCGAGTCGAGACCCGCCGGCACCGTCCCGGCCTGTCCGAGCCGCACCGCGCGCCGGCCGGCCGCATGCCGGACACCGAGACCGAGGACCACGGACGGATGGCCCCCGGTGAGGTCGGCGATCACCACATCCTCTTCGACGAGGTGACGGATGAGCAGCTCGCCCAGCGGGCTGGGGTCGGCGAGCTGGTCGGCGCGGATCAGGGACAGTTCCAGTTCCTCACACACCGGGCGCACGACCTCCTCGTGAAAGAGCGCCGCGGGGCCGAGGACAAGACAGGTGGGCATGACGAAGTACCTCCGAAGACGGAACAGTCGGGGAGAGAAGACGGGGACGGGAGGCAGGGAAGGCCGAACACCCGCCCGCGGTGGCTCAGTCGAAGAGGGTCAGCGCGACGCCGTCGCCGAGGTCGTCGGCGTAGACAGGCCTTTCCTCGATGCCCAGCGCGGACAGCAGATGGGCGGTGAGGACGCGATGACGGTGGCCGACACGGACCGTCTCGCAGGGGAAGGTGCCGAGGGCGATCAGCTTGTAGGCCGTGGCCAGGCATATCCCGTAGGCGCGGGCCGCCGTCCTCAGGTCGACGCTGACCGGCAGGTCGAGGACCTCCCGGAAGGTCAGGGGGGTCTGCGGGCGTCCGGTCATCCGCGGCTCCCGGGGCGCAGGGCCAGCGTGCCGATCCTGCGGCCCCGCCGCACCCCGCAGGCTTCCGAGACAGAAGCGGCCAGGCCCCATTCCGTGGCCAGGGCGCCGATCCGCACACCCTCCGCCCGCTCGGCCGGGACGGTGATCCGCAGGGTCGCGCCGAGACCGTCCGGCCGGTCAGGGCCGTCGAACTCCGCCTGCCACAGGGCCCCCCGGCCGTCGCGGGAGTCCACCGTGCTCTGGATGTCCTCCACGGTCTTCTCGGGCCGCGCCTGTTTGGCGGCGTTCCAGGCGCTGCTGCACGCGGCGCGCAGCAGCACGGAGCCGGGATCAGGGGTGGACGGTTCGACCGTCCGCAGTGTCTCGAGGTAGGCGGTGAGCATCTCCGCCTCCACGTCGTCCCGGTCGGTGCCGAAGCGTCGGACGATGGTGGAGGCATGGCGGCGCAGTCCGGGTAGCGCGAGCCACACCGCACCCAGCCGCCAGCCGTTTCCGGCCGTGTCCTCGCGGGACAGCGCGACGACCTGGTACCACAGCGCGGTCCGTACGGTGGGCGGCTGCGAGCGGTCGTAGAGCACGGGCCGTGCCTCGGCCAGGGTGAGGCCGGCGGCCGGGGCATCGGACCCCTCGTCCGACCGGAGCCCGGTGAGTGGCTCCCGGCTGCCCAGGTCCCGCTCCACGCGGGCGAAGAGGCCGAGGTGCGGGGACAACGTCATCGTGGATCTCCCTGTCATGAGTGCCATGGGGTGTAGGGGGTGGATCACGCCGGCCGGTCGTCGGCGGCCGGACCCGATCCACCGCGCCACTCGGTGAGGGACCGCTCGGCGAGTGCCTTGCCCGGAGTGGTGTCCGGGGCCCGCTCGATCGACAGCAGCAGCCGCAGACAGCCGGGGCGGCGGCTGCCGACCAGCCGGGTGAACAGCTCGTCCAACTGGTGTTCGCGTTCCGGGCTCCCGACCGCCCCGGCGCACCAGGTCAGCAGGGCGTCGCGCATGGCTCCGTAGGCCGCGGCCTCGTCCAGGGCAGCGCAGACGAGGGCGACGATGTGGGGCCCGGTCTCCTGGCCGGCGGACAACCGCTCGCCGAACCAGCCGTGGTCCTCGGCGACGAGAGCGGGAAATGTGAGGGTGGCCAGCAGTCCTGCCACGTCCTCGGTCTCCGACCACGCGGCCAGAGCGCGCACGACCGCCTCCCTGGTCCCCATCGCTCCGGTGGTGAACCGGTGCACCAGCGTTCCCGACACGCGCAGGGCCGTGGCCGCGGCCTCGTCGTCGTCGCCCAGGGCGGCCACCACCGTGCGCAGCAGGCGCATGGCGGCCTCGGCCGGCAGACCCTCGGTGTCCGGCCGGCACGCGGCCACGACCGCGGAGCGCAGTGCCGGTTCGGGTGCGCCGCTCCACTCGTCCAGCAGCGCGTGCGCCCTGGCGGCGGCCGGGGAGAGGCGGGACGACGCGTTGAGGGCGAGGCCCACGACCTCGGCAGCCGTCTCCGGCCCGGTGCGGACGAGGTCCGCGAGGAGTCCGAGACTTCGTCCGGCCGTGCGCGCCGCCAGAGCGGCCACCGCACGCCCGGCACACTCCGTCTGCTCCTCGTCCTGGGCCCTGCCGAGCCAGGCGTGCAGGAAGGGCAGCCACTCGGCCCTCTCCCGGCATACCTCGTCCCAGACGGCTTCGCTCACGGCGGGCCACAGAAAGGCGACGGTTCCGCCGCCGTCACCGTCCTCACCGGCCGTGCAGCCGGCTCCGATGTCCGCCAGGACGTCCTGTGCGGCAGACGTGCGGGTCGGCTCGTTCCCTGAAGCCCAGGCGTCGGCGGACCGCCGAAGGGCGCGAGCCGGCCGGCCGGTGTCGCCGTCGTCCGCCGTCGCCTGCGGCGGGCAGCCGGGATCGTGGTGCACGCGGATCACGCTGAGCAGCTCCGCGGCCCGGCCGAGGACCGTGTCCCGGCCCAGGCCCTGGTGGACGCAGGTCGACAGCAAGTGGGCCAGCAGCGTGGGATCGCCTTCCGCCTCGGCCACGAGCCGTGCGGCCTCGACGGCGGCCAGCCGGGCCGTCAGCGCGGCGGCGGTCATCCGGTCCTCCGGCCCGGTAAGGGCCAGGGCCTCGGCCACCCGCACCGCCCTGCCCGGTGGCAGCCCCGAAGGCAGCAGTGCGGCGAGGGCCCGTGGCCCCACCCGTGCGCGCCGACGGGCCCGCTCTCCGGCGTCCGGGCACAAGTCCGCGTAGTGGAGCGAGAAGACCTTCACCGGGTCGGGCGGCCGGTGACGCAGCACCGTCACGTCCAGACGGTCCTCGAGGACCCGCGCCAGCTCCGTCGTCTCCCGCAGGACGACGACCAGCCGGGCACCTGCCTTTTCCAGGTGCGCCTCCAGGCGGGAGATGTCCCAGGGCCGCAGCGAGAGGGGGTCGGTCAGGTTCATCACCAGGTAGCCGCGCACTCCGCGGGCCCGCGGCCGCCAGTGCGCCAGGTTCACGGCCCCGTCGATCTGGACCAGTGCGGCATCGGCGCAGCCGTGCGCGAGGAGGTTGAGGGCCAGCGTCTGCCGGCCGGTGCCGGGCGCCCCTGTGACGAACAGGACGCCGGAGCCGAGCGCGTCGAGACCGGCGGCGTAGCCGGCGGGCCGTACGAAGCGAAGCCGGGCCGCTTGGAGGTCCTTGGCCCGGACCGGCCCCTGGCGCGCCAGGGGTACGCCGGTCCCGGCCGGCGCCGGGGAGTCCGTCATGGCGTAGCGCTGGTCGCCGTGGACGGTGCCGGTGTTGACTGTCCCGTTCGGGGCGACGACCACCGTCCCCCGGATACCGGCGAGTTCGGGCGGGAGCGCGTCGAAAGTGTCGTCCGGTCCGGTTTCAGGCGTCATGACCGGCCTCCGGCTCCGGGCGCGCGGACCGGTCGAGGTTGGTCAGATGCTGCCCGCCGCGGACGAGGCCGGTGTTGATGATGCCCCGGTCGGCACGGAGCGTGCCGGTGACCGCGCGGCTCGGGTTTGCTGCGGCGGGGGCCTGGGCGCGGTCCGCGGAAGTGGTCCGGCCGGGCAGCGGACCGGAAGGCGCCGGCACGTACAGCCAGGCCCGCTGGGCGAACGGCTTGCCGTCGACGGTCGCCGGCACCTCGATGAACGCGTGCGGGTGCCGCCCGGCGTACCCGCTGACGACCGCGTCCGTGTAGCAGCGGTCCGACAAGACGGCCGCGACATACGTAACGTGCTCGCTGTGGTCGGCCAGTACGGCCCTGACGGGACGGGAGTCGAGCAGCCGGTGCGTGTCGGTACGGGCCGTTCCGTTGCCGCCGAACGCGTCCGCGGTGTCGGGCAGCGGACCGATGTGGAGGCCGACCCGCAATCTGATCCGGGCCGTCCCGAGGGCGTGAGCGTCGAGTTCCGCGAGGACGTCCTGGAGCGTGTGAAGCCAGGGGTGGATCACCAGAGGCATCAGCGTGGGGTCGAACCCCAGGATGTAGCCGTCGCCGGTGGTGGCGGGGAACAGCCGGCCGTTCCACACGTCCGCCAACCCGGCATGCTCCAGCGAGGTCCGGAGCAGCTCGGGCAACGCCCGGCTGAGCACCTCGTGTTCGATGGCCGGGCGTCGGGTGAACCCCTTCATGTCCACGGCAAGGATGCCGCGGTACGGGGGAAGCGGGCGGCTGCGATGGTGGGGATCCGCGGTCGTCGTGGGCAGTTCGGGACTGTCGTCGTGCATGGTGTCTCCTCCGCGAGGATCCGCCGGCCGAGGGAACGGGTTCCGTTCGGCACGGACGGCGGGCGCCGGTGGCGGGCCCCATGAGCCTCGCCGAGGAGAGGGGAGCGCTCTGCTCTCCCAGAACCGATGGAGTGTGACGACCGTCACTTCGGCGGAGCGTCGCGGATCACCGCACGGCCCGGCCACTGGTCTCGGGACGGCGACTCGCGCGGCGGGTGGAGGCCCGCCGTTGCAGTGTCCTGAGCAGCCAGTGCTCGTCAACGACCTCGATGGATGTCCTGCCGGCCCGCACACAGCCCGGTTCCAGGCGCCGCAGTGCCTCGCTGACGGTCCCTCGCCCCACACCGAGGTGCTGGGCCAGCTCCAGTCGGGTGAGGCGGAAGGAATGGCCGCCGGAGAGGGCCATGAGGCGCAGCAGCGTCGCCGCGAGCCGTTGGTCCAGATCCCCTTCGCCCGCCTCGGTCTGTTCCCGCAGGCGGCTGAGTGCGAGGCGGTTCAGCGTCTCCGTGAGGTCGTACTGCCTTACCAGGTCTCGGAACGCTGCTGCCGGAACCGAAGCGACTTTGCACTTCGTAAGAGTCAGAACGTCGGCGAGCCGGGCATTGCCGTCCTGTACCGCCACTTCGCCCAGCACTTCCCCCGGGCCACGGAAGGACAGCAGTTTGTCACGGCCGTCCACGCTCCTGCGGACCACTTTCACCAGGCCCTGGATCAGGGCTAACACATGCGTCCCGGCTTCTCCCTGCCGCAACAGGGTCTGCCCGGCGGTATGGGACCGATGGGGGAGTGCCGTCAGGCTCCGCCATGCCTCTCCGGGGATCAGATCGTGCAGTGTCCTGGCCTGTGAGAGAAGTGTCTGTTCGCTCATGCGATGAAACTAGAGGACGAGTGAAAGTCGCGGGGCGCAATGATCGTTTCTGTCTGCCGGCTTTCCTCTCCTGCCGGATGCGGCTCGCTTGCGCTCGAAGTCGGGTCCCGTCCGGTGCTGCGAGATCGTACGAGCCCCGCCTGAGCGCCCGCGGCGCTCGGTAACCTGCTCGCCGTTCACCACCCGGCCCACCCTGCACGGCACGTTCGGCATGGTGTCGTCCACCCACTGGCGAGCGTGACCGTCGAGTCCCGCACGACCCGGGGCTGATCGAGGAGCCGCGGCGGCGCGGCCACGACGCGACCGTCGGCCCCGCCTGGTCCGAGGGGCGGCTGTGCGCGGTGGCCCGGGATCCGGCGACCGGCATCCTGTCGGCGGCGGCGAACCCGCGCGGCATGCAGGGATACGCCGTCGGCCGCCGACGCGGGTACGGGTCGTCCGTCCGCTCCGTGCCCTTCATCCCGATGCCACCCGGAGTCCACCCGCGGGGCGGGGACTGTCAGTGGGACGTGCTCTCATGGAGGCATGATCGAAGAAACGGAAACCATCGAGGAGTTTCTCGCCCGCTGCTCGGCCGACGTGGAGGAGGCCGTCCGCAAGGCGGCCGCGGCCGAGATCCTGCCCCGCTTCCGCCGCCTCGCCGAGCACGAGGTGGACCAGAAGAGCGGTCCGCACGACCTGGTGACGGACGCCGACCGCCTCGCCGAGCTGCGGCTCACCGGCGACCTGGGCGCCCTGCTGCCCGGTTCGGTCGTGGTCGGTGAGGAAGCGGTGCACGCCAACCCCGCGGTGTACGAGGCGCTCCAGGGCGACGCGCCGGTCTGGATCGTCGACCCGGTCGACGGCACCCGCCAGTTCGTGCACGGCGACGACGGCTTCTGCACGCTGGTCGCCCTCGCCCACCGCGGCACCGTGATGGCTTCCTGGACGTACGCGGCGGCGCGCGACCAGCTCGCCACCGCCGTGCGTGGCCGGGGCGCCTTCCTCGACGGGGAGCGGCTGTTCGCGGGCCCGCCCGCGCCCGGCCGGGACCTCGCCGTCGCCGTCTCCCACCCGGACTTCACCACCGACGAGCAGAAGCGGGCCCTGCGGGCCCTGTGGACCGACGGCCTCGCACCGCGCCCGTGCGGATCGGCGGGCCTGGAGTACCTCGCGGTCGCCCGGGGCGAGCTGGACGCCGTCGCGTTCTCCTGGGAGGCCGCCTGGGACCACGCGGCGGGCCTGCTCCTGGTCGAGGAGGCGGGCGGCACGCACGTCACGCTGACCGGCGAGCCCTTCCGTGTCACCGGCGGCAACGTGCTGCCGTTCACCGCCGCCCGTGACGCCGCCACCGCCCGCCGGCTGGCCGGCCTGCTGGGCGCGGCGTCCTGAGGTCCGGGGCCACCCGGCCCGGGGGAGGGCGGGCTCCCGGCATATCCTGCTCGCGAATGCCCGTCGGCTGACGAAGGGGTCCGGAGGTGCCGTCGATGCTCGATGCGGTCGTGGTGGGTGCGGGACCGAACGGACTGACCGCAGCCGTGGAGCTGGCCCGCCGGGGCTTCTCCGTGGCCCTGTTCGAGGCGCGGCCCACCGTGGGCGGTGGCGCCCGCACCGGGGAGCTGACGCTGCCCGGCTTCCGGCACGACCCGTGCGCGGCGGCCCACCCCCTCGGCATCAACTCCCCGGCGTTCCGCGCCCTGCCGCTCGACCGGTACGGCCTGGAGTGGCTGCACGCCCCGCTGCCCATGGCCCACCCGTTCCCGGACGGCACCGCGTCCGTGCTGTCGCGGTCGGTGGCCGAGACGGCCGCCTCCTTCGGCCCGCGCGACGCGGGCCCGTACCGCAGACTGGTCGAGCCGCTCCTCGCCCACTGGGACACGCTCGTACGGGACTTCATGTCCCTGCCGCTGACCGCGCTCCCGCGCGACCCCGTCACCCTGGCCCGCTTCGGCCTGGTCGGGCTGCCGCCGTCCACCTGGCTGATGCGCCGCTTCCGGGACGAACAGGTCAAGGCCCTGTTCTCGGGCCTGGTCGCCCATGTGATGGCGCCGCTCGACGGGCTGGCCACCAGCGCCATCGGGCTGGTGTTCGCGCTCGCCGCCCACGCCCGCGGCTGGCCGGTGCCGCGCGGCGGCTCCCAGGCCATCTCCGACGCCCTCGCCGCCTATCTGACGGACCTCGGCGGCGAGGTGCACACCGACTACGAGGTCAAGCGCCTGGACGACCTGCCCGCCGGCGCGCGCCTACGTCTTCGACACCTCGCCCACCGCGCTCGCCCGCATCGCCGGCTTCGGCGACCACTACGCGAACTACCGCTAGCCCCGGCGTTTTCAAGATCGATTACGCCCTGGACGGCCCGGTGCCCTGGACCGCGCCCGAGGCCCGCGTCGCCGGCACCGTCCAGATCGGTGCCAGCCAGGCCGAGATCGGCACCGCCCTGCGCGCCGCCTCCCGGGAGGGCCGCGCCCCCGACAGGCCCTTCATGATCACGGTGCAGCCCAGCGTCGTCGACCCCACCCGCGCCCCCGAGGGCAAGCACGTCTTCTGGGCCTACGGCCATGTGCCGAACGGCTGGTCCGGCGACCTCACCGACGCCCTGGAACGGCAACTGGAGCGTTTCGCCCCCGGCTTCCGTGACCGCGTGCTCGCCCGCGCCACCGCCGGTCCCGCCGAGATGGCCGCCCACAACGCCAACTACGTCGGCGGCGACATCGCCTGCGGCGCGGCCTCCGGACTCCAGTTGCTGCTTCGCCCCCGGCTGTCCCTGTTCCCTTACCACACCCCCCATCCGGCCGTCTTCATCTGCTCCTCGGCCACCCCGCCGGGGCCCGGCGTCCACGGCATGTCGGGACACAACGCCGCCAAGGCCGTCTGGCGCAGGCTGAGGCAGACATGACCCGTCTCACCCTCGTCCGGGGCGACCTCACCCGCCAGCGCGCCGACGCCCTCGTCAACGCCGCCAACTCCTCGCTCCTCGGCGGCGGGGGCGTGGACGGCGCCGTCCACCGGCGCGGCGGTCCCGCGATCCTGGCGGAGTGCCGCGCGCTGCGCGCCTCCCGGTACGGCAGGGGCCTGCCCACGGGCCGGGCGGTCGCCACCACGGCGGGCGAACTCGACGCCCGCTGGGTGATCCACACCGTCGGCCCGGTGTACGGGGCCTCGGACGACGGTCCCGCACTGCTCGCCTCGTGCTACCGGGAGTCCCTCCGGGTCGCCGACGAACTGGGCGCCCGGACGGTCGCGTTCCCGGCGATCTCCACGGGCGTGTACGGGTGGCCGATGGACGACGCGGCCCGCATCGCGACGGAGACGGTGCGGAACACGCCGACCGGCGTCGAGGAGGTGCGGTTCGTCCTCTTCGACGAGCGCGCGTACGAGGCGTTCGCCCGGCAACTGGCCGGATAGACCGCCGCCTGTTGCCCTGTCCACCCGCATGGCGGGGACCGGGCCGCGCAGGGCCATGCCGGGAGGTACCTCCTGCCCCGACGCCGTCACGGGGCACAGGGTCTCGACTTGTGTCTGGTCGAGGACCCCGATTCCGGATGCTCGGCCCGGGAACTGCTCCGCCCCACCCCGCACGCCGACGGAGTTGACGGTTCCCTAGCTGTGACGCGTGAGGCGCGGGAGAGCGGGAACAGCGCACGACGCGCGAGTATGCCCGCTGACGTGAAGAAATAACTCATGTTCCGTGCGCTTGTAGGACTGAAGTAAGGGCATGCGATGGCCAGGAGGTTGATAACAATGGTTCCCCTGCTTCTGGTTCTTCTTCTGGCTCTGATCCTCTTCGGCGCGGGTTTCGCACTGAAGGCGCTGTGGTGGATCGCGGTGATCGTCCTGATCGTCTGGCTGCTGGGCTTCGTTGTCCGGTCCGCGGACAGCGGTGGCCGTAAGGGTCGTTGGTACCGCTGGTAGACGCGGGCGTCGCGGCATTACGCGTACGCCATCCCGAGTTCGTGGGGCCCGGCCGGTGACGGCCGGGCCCCACGTGTCTCCCGCCGCGGTGACGGTCCGCGCCGGACGGCCGGAAGCCACCCCCTGATCGGTGTGGACATGTTCAAGTAACCGCCCTGGCCCGAGGCTTGGTCTAGACCAGCACATGCACCACGGTTCAGCTCACCGACCTCCCCATCAGCAGGCGGCTGCTCTGCGCCGACGGCGCCGTGAAGGGCTGCGGCGAGATCCAGTGGGAGCCGCAGAGCGTCGAGGGCCCCAAGGGCTTCCCGGCGGACGGACCGGCCGACGGGCGACTGTGCTCCGGCGGCGAGAGCCACACCTTCCGCCGGCAGTTCGAGGCGCGGCACGCGCCCTACGGCGGCAAGCAGCCGCCGGCCACCCTCAGCCACAGCGGCACCCTGCCGACCGGGCTGAGCGGCCACCACGTCATCCTCGGCGTGTGGACCATCGCGGACACCGGCAACGCGTTCTACGCCTGCTCGGACGTCACGTTCCGACGCCGGACCCCGAGCACTCCTGAAGCCACCGGCGCGGCCGGCGTGGGCGGGCTCCGCCCCGCCGGCCGCAGCCCCGTAACCGTACGGCGCGACGGCCGCTCACCCGAACGGCGTCGCCCCTGATGCGTCCGGAGGCCGTCTGGCCAACGCTCGGAGTGCCCGCGTGCTCCCCGCGAGCGCGCGGGCACCGGACGGGCGGGGAGGCAGAAAGGACACGCTCATGAGCCAGGCAGCGCAGCCCACCGGACCGGGTCCCACGGGCGGCTCGCGGTCGTCGCGCGGGTCGGGGGACCGGGGCGGCGGCTGGGTGACCGGCGGCGTCACGTTCGCGGGAGTCCTCATGGTGTGCAGCGGCATCCTCGCCCTCCTCCAGGGGATCGCCGCGGTCACCAAGGACCACATCTACGTCCGCATCGGCGACTACGTCTACAAGATGACGCTCAGCGGCTGGGGCACGATCCACATCATCCTCGGCGTCCTCGTCCTCGGCACCGGCATCGGCCTGCTCAAGGACATGACCTGGGCCCGCTTCGCCGGCCTGTTCCTGGCCGCGCTCAGCCTCATCGCCCAGTTCATGTTCCTGCCGTACGCGCCCCTGTGGTCGGTGATCTTGATGGCGCTCGACGTCTTCGTGATCTGGGCCCTGGCCTCCCGGCAGGAAGCGGCCGCCGCCTGACCCGGGCACCCTGGACGGCGGTTGCGGCGGACCGCGTGGCATCATCGGCCCGGGCCAGGACCACGCCGTACGAGGAGCACGATGAACCCCGCCGTCACCGCCCCGTCCGAGGGCGGTGCCCCCTGCCCGCACGGCACCGGGAACCCGGGGACGGGCACCGGCGCCTCCCTGCTGGACGACTTCTCCCTGGAGATGACCGGCAAGGACACGCCCGGGCTGGAGGAGGCACGCGACGCCATCCCGCCGGGCACCCGGATCAACATCACCTTCCTCGCCGGTGAGGACACCGTCACCCGGCTGGCCGCCGCCCGCGCGGTCGGACGGCTCGGGTTCGTACCCGTACCGCACATCTCCGCGCGGCGCCTGCCCTCCCGGCCCGCCCTGGAGGAGTTCCTCGCCGGACTGGCGGCCGACGGCACCGCCGAGAACGTGTTCGTCGTCGGCGGCGACCCCGCCCGGCCGGAGGGTCCCTACGAGGACGCCCTCGCCGTCCTGCGCACCGGGCCGCTCCGGCAGCACGGCGTCCGGCACGTCGGGATCACCGGCTACCCGGAGGGCCACCCCGGGATACCCGGCCCGGTCCTGTGGACGGCGCTCACCCGGAAGGCGGCGGCCATCGACGCCCACCGGTTCACGGGCGACGTCATCACCCAGTTCGGCTTCGACGTCGACCCGGTCCTCACCTGGCTGGAGGAACTCCGCGCGCGCGGCGTGCACCTGCCCGTCCGTATCGGTGTCCCCGGCCCCGCCGGCGTGCGCCGGCTGCTGGGTTACGCCACCCGGTTCGGCGTCGGCACCAGCGCCTCCGTGGCCCGCAAGTACGGCTTCTCGCTGACCAACCTCGTGGGGACGGCCGGCCCGGACCGCTTCCTGCGCGCACTGGCCGACCGGTACGACCCCGAGCGGCACGGCGTGGTGAAGGTGCACTTCTACACCTTCGGCGGCCTGCGCACCACCGCCGAGTGGATCACCCGGTTCCGCCGGGAGCGAGCCGTCTGACGCCGCTCCGCCCCAGTGGGCCAGCGGCACGGGCAGCGCCTTCCGGACGCAGTGGGTCCGCGGTACGGGAGCGCCCTCCGGACGCAGCGGCGACGCGGGCCCGGGTGCTCGGGGTGGTCGGCCGGGTCCCTGGCCAGGCAGACGTACGTGTCGGATTTCTGCCAGCGGCCGGGGTGTCCGGTGGCCCATGCTGGACGCATGCAGACAGGGATGCATCTCGACCGGGAGCAGTGCGTGCAGGCCGTGCGGTCGAAGGACGCGCGGTTCGACGGCTGGTTCTTCACCGCCGTCCTGACCACGCGGATCTACTGCCGGCCCAGTTGCCCGGCCGTGCCGCCCAAGCCGGAGAACATGACCTTCCATCCGAGCGCCGCGGCCTGCCAGCAAGCGGGGTTCCGGGCCTGCAAACGCTGCCGCCCCGACACCAGCCCCGGCTCCCCGGAATGGAACCAGCGCGCTGACCTGGTGGCCCGCGCCATGCGGCTGATCGACGACGGCGTCGTGGACCGCGAGGGCGTCCCCGGACTCGCCGCCCGGCTCGGCTACAGCACCCGGCAGGTGGAGCGGCAACTGCTCGCCGAGCTGGGCGCCGGCCCCCTGGCCCTCGCCCGGGCCCAGCGCGCCCAGACCGCACGCCTGCTCATCGAGACCACCCCGCTGCCCATGGCGGAGATCGCCTTCGCGGCCGGCTTCTCCTCCGTCCGCGCCTTCAACGACACCGTCCGCGAGGTCTTCGCCCTGTCCCCGAGCGAGCTGCGGGCCCGGGCGCCCCGCAGCGGCGCGGGCACCCCGGGCGTGCTCACCCTGCGGCTGCCGTTCCGCGCCCCCCTCAACCCGTCCAACCTCTTCGGCCACCTCGCCGCCACCGCCGTACCCGGGGTCGAGGAGTGGCGGGACGGCGCCTACCGGCGCACGCTCCGGCTGCCGTACGGGCACGGCATCGTGGCCCTCGCCCCGCGACCCGACCACATCGCCTGCCGTCTCACCCTCAGCGACCTGCGCGACCTGACCGTGGCCATCAGCCGCTGCCGCCGCATGCTCGACCTGGACGCCGACCCGGTCGCCGTCGACGACCGGCTGCGCGCCGATCCGCTGCTCGCCCCCCTGGTCGACCGCGGCCCCGGCCGCCGGGTGCCGCGCACGGTCGACGAGGCCGAGTTCGCCGTCCGCGCCGTGCTCGGGCAGCAGGTGTCCACCGCGGCCGCCCGCACCCACGCGGCCCGCCTGGTCACCGCGCACGGCAAGCCCCTGGACGACCCGGAGGGCGGGCTCACCCACCTCTTCCCGACCCCGGAGGCACTGGCCGCCGTCGACCCCGAGTCCCTGGCGATGCCCCGCACCCGGCGCACCACCTTCACCACCCTCGTCCGCCAACTCGCGGACGGTACGCTTCACTTGGGAGTGGAGACCGACTGGGCCGAGGCGCGCGCCCGGCTCCTCGCGCTGCCCGGCTTCGGGCCGTGGACGGTGGACATCATCGCGATGCGCGCGCTCGGCGACCCCGACGCCTTCCTCCCCACCGACCTCGGCATCCGCCGCGCCGCGAAGGACCTGGGCCTGCCGTCCACCCCGGCCGCGCTCACCGCCCGCGCGGCGGGCTGGCGGCCCTGGCGGGCGTACGCGGTGCAGTACCTGTGGGCGACCGACACCCACCCGATCAACTTCCTCCCGGCCTGAAGGAACCCGATGAACCACCACACCGTGACCGACAGCCCCTACGGGCCGCTCACCCTGGTCGCCGACGGCGACGGCGCCCTGTGCGGCCTGTACATGGCCGGCCAACGGCACCGCCCCGGCGAGGATTCCTTCGGGCCGCGCGACGACACCCTGCCCGTCTTCGCCGAGGCCCGGGAGCAACTGGCGCGTACTTCGCGGGCGAGTCGACCGGATTCACCGTCCGGCTCGGGCTGCACGGAACGCCGTTCCAGCGCAGCGTCTGGCAGCAGTTGGCCCGCATCCCGTACGGGGAGACCCGCACGTACGGCGAACTCGCCGACCTCCTCGGCAATCCCCGGGCCTCCCGCGCCGTCGGCCTCGCCAACGGCCGCAACCCCGTCGGCATCATCGTCCCCTGCCACCGGGTGGTCGGTTCCGACGGCAGCCTCACCGGGTACGGCGGCGGCCTGGACCGCAAGCGGCGCCTGCTGGATTTCGAACGCGGCAGCGCACTTTTCTGAGCGGCGCGGCCACGGGGTCCCTCAGAAGCGGGTCCCTCAAGAGCCGGTCCCTCAGAAGCCGGTCCGTCAGGAGCCGGCCGAAGTGCCCCCGCGCCCACCGCTGCCGCTGCCGAGCAGCCGCAGGAGCCGGGGGAGGGCCGTCCCGATCGGTTCGCGGATCACCTCGTCGGCCAGCTCGTCGTACGGCGTCGGTTCCGCGTTGACGATGATCAGCCGGGCCCCGTGGTCGGCGGCGACATCCGCGAGACCCGCCGCGGGGTGGACCTGGAGGCTGGTGCCGACGGCGACGAAGACGTCGCAGGCCTTGCTGATCGCGACCGCGTCGCCCAGCACGACCGGATCGAGGTGCTCGCCGAACATCACGGTCGCCGATCTCAGGATGCCGCCGCAGCGCAGACAGGGCGGGTCGTCCTCGCCCGCCTCCACCCGCGCGATCGCGTCCTCCATGGGGCCGCGCGCACCGCACCGGGTACACAGGACACCGTGCGCACTGCCGTGCAGTTCGAGCACCTTGCGGGCGGGCATCCCGGCCTGCTGGTGCAGACCGTCGACGTTCTGCGTGATCACCCGCACCGGGATGCCGGACCGCTCCAGCTCGACCACCGCCCGGTGGGCCGCGTTCGGCTCGGCCCGCAGCGCACGGTTCGTGCGCCGCATCTGCCACGACCGCCGCCGGATCTCCGGATCCCCCATGTAGTACTCGTACGTCACGAGCTTCTCGGCCTCGGGATCCCGGCGCCACAGGCCGTTCGGCCCGCGGTAGTCCGGGATCCCGGAGTCGGTGGAGACACCGGCCCCACTGAACACGGCGACGAGCGGCTTGGTCATGCGGCCGAGCGTAGGCCGGACCGCCGGCCCGCCGCGAACGGATATCGGGGTGCCGGCCCGGCGGTCACGACACGCGCTGGCCGTTCTCCAGTTCCGCCGTGCCGGAGCCGTCCGCGAGCACGTCCAGGGCGGCCAGCACCCGGCGGCCGAGCGCGCCGGGCAGATACGTGGTGAGGTCGTCGCGCGCGACCAGCCGCCAGGACAGCAGCTCCTCCTCCTGGAGGCGGATGGCCTTCAGGTCGGTCTCGGTGAGCACACCGCCGTCGTACAGGTAGGCCACCAGCGGCGGCCGGCCCACGCCGCGCACCCAGTCCACCGCGAGCAGCCGGCCGAGTTCCCGGTCGAGCCCGATCTCCTCCAGCGTCTCCCGGCGCGCGCCCCGCCGCGGGGTCTCCCCGTCGTCGGACTCGATGGTCCCGCCCGGAAGCGCCCAGCCCTCACGGTAGTTGGGTTCGACGAGCAGCACCCGGCCCTCGGCGTCCCGGAAGAGCGCGGCGGCACCGGCGATGATCCGGGGCAGGCTCGCGATGTACGTGGCGAAGTCAGGAGTCGTGGTCATCCAGGAAGGGTAACCAGCCGCGGGCCGGCTATGTCGCGTCCGCCGCCAGGCGCAGGGTACGCTCGGCCAGCGCACTGATCCGTACGCCGTCGAAGCCGAACACCGCGCTACGGACCGTGTCCTCCAGCGGATCCCGCCACGGCGCCGGAATGGCGTCCGCCCCGGTGAACACGCCGGCCACCGAACCGGCCGTCGCCCCGTTGGAGTCGGTGTCCAGGCCGCCGCGCACGGTGAGGGCGATGGTCCGGGTGAAGTCGCCGTCACCGTACAGCAGCCCGGCGGTCAGGACGGCCGCGTTGGGGACGGTGTGGATCCAGCCGAGCCCGGCGGTCTCCGTGGCCACCGTGGCCACCGTCTCCTCCCAGGGCAGCCGGGTCTCGTGCAGGGCCGCGACCCGCCGCACGGTCCGGGCGAGGCGGCTGCTCGCGGGGATCACGGCGAGCGCGCTGTCCAGCGCGCCCCGCACGGCCGGGGCGGTGAAGGCCGCCGCGATCAGCGCCGCCGCGAACATCGCGCCGTACACCCCGTTGCCGGTGTGCGACAGCACCGCGTCCCGGCGGGCCAGGCCGGCGGCCCGGACGGGATCGCCCGGACAGGTCCAGCCGTACACGTCGGCGCGGATCAGCGCGCCGATCCACTCCTGGTACGGGTTGTCGTACGTCGCCGTCAGCGGCGGCTTCAGCCCGTTCGCGAGGTTGCGGTAGGCCGCCCGCTCAGCCGTGAACGTCTGGAGGTACGGCAGCCTGAGCAGCCACAGGTCGCCCACCTGCTCGGTGCTGAAGGCGAAACCGTGGGTCTCCAGCAGGTGCAGGCCGAGGATCGCGTAGTCGATGTCGTCGTCCCGGGAGCTGCCGTGGATCCGGCCGCGCACACACAGGCGCCACTCCGGGCGCAGGTCGGCGGCCTCGGCCGGGTCGGCGGGCTCGGGGAGGTAGTCGGTCAGCGGCAGGGCCGCGGCACGGCGCAGATAGCGGTCGATGCGGTCGCGGGTCCACACCTCGCCCTGCTCCACCGGCTTGCCGAGCATGTTGCCGGCGATCCGGCCGAGCCAGCCGCCGTGGATGCGGTCGGCGAGGCCGGGTCCGGTGCGCTGGGTGCTCATGACAGGCGTGTACCCACTTTGCCGGGCCGGCGCGCGGCGGCCTTCCCACGCTTCGGGCGGGGCATGACGGCGGAGGTGTCCTGCGGTTATGGTCGCAGCGGCGCGACTGGCCCCGACATGCGCGGGGCCCGGAGAGCAAGGGGAGGACAAGGTGGCGGACGTTGCAGGGAACGAGCACCGTCGGGTGCTCATCGCCGCGGACAAGTTCAAGGGCTCGCTGACGGCCGTGCAGGTCGCCGAGCGGGTGACGGCCGGGCTGCGCCGGGTCGCGCCGGACCTGTGGGCCGAGTCGCTGCCCGTGGCCGACGGCGGCGACGGGACCGTGGACGCGGCCGTCGCGGCCGGTTTCGAACGGCGCGAGGTGCGGGTCGCCGGGCCGCTCGGCCAGGAGGTGACGGCCGCCTTCGCGCTGCGCGAGGGCACCGCGGTCGTGGAGATGGCCGAGGCGAGCGGGCTCCAGCGCCTCCCGGCGGGTGTGTTCGCGCCGCTGACCGCCTCGACGTACGGATCCGGGGAACTGCTGCGGGCCGCGCTGGACGCGGGCGCGCGCACGATCGTGTTCGGCGTCGGCGGCAGCGCCACGACGGACGGCGGCGCGGGGATGCTGTCCGCGCTGGGCGCCCGGTTCCTGACCGAGGACGGGGAACCGGTGCCGCCGGGCGGCGGCGGCCTGGCCGGCCTGGCCCGCGCCGACCTCTCCGGCCTCGATCCCCGGCTGGCCTCGGTCGAACTGGTGCTGGCCAGCGATGTCGACAATCCGCTGACCGGGCCGAAGGGCGCGCCGGCGGTGTACGGCCCGCAGAAGGGGGCCACGCCGGACGACGTGGCGGCCCTGGACGCGGCCCTCGCCCACTTCGCCGCGGTGCTGGAGGCGGAGGCCGGGCCACGGGCGGCGGAGTACGCCGCGGCACCGGGCGCGGGGGCGGCGGGCGGCATCGGCTTCGGCGCGCTGCTCCTGGGCGCCCGTTTCCGGCCCGGCATCGAGGTCATGCTGGACGTGCTGGGCTTCGCACCCGCCCTGGAGCGGGCGTCACTGGTGATCACCGGCGAGGGCTCGCTCGACGAGCAGACCCTGCACGGGAAGGCGCCGGCGGGGGTCGCCGCGGCGGCGCGGGCCGCGGGCCGGACGGTGGTGGCGGTGTGCGGCCGGCTCGCCCTGCCGGAGGAGGCGCTGCTGCGGGCCGGCATCGAACGGGCGTACCCCCTGACGTCCGTCGAGCCGGACGTCGCCCGCTGCATCGCGGAGGCGGGCCCGATCCTGGAGGAGCTGGCGACCCGCATAGCCAAGGACTACCTGAGCTGACCCCAGCGTCCCGGCCGCGCCGGCCCGCGCCCACCCGGCCGGCTTCTCGGCACTCCGGCTGGGCTGCACCGGCACCGGGCGCCGACAGAGCGAAGGGCCCCGGATCCTCGTCGGATCCGGGGCCCTTTCGGCGGGGCGTCACGGCAGGTGCGTCGCCCGCGCCTCGCGCCGGTTGTCGCGGAAGTTGTTCACCCGGCGGGCCGTGGCGAACAGCGGGATGACCGCGCCCATGACCAGTTGGAGCGCGCAGCCCGTCTGGAGCAGTAGCTGACCGCCGGGGGCGTCGAAGGCCCACGCGGCCAGGAGGCCCATCGACAGCACGATCCAGCCGAGCACCGCGCCGGCGAGGCGGCCCCGCGGCTTGGGGTACTCCACGCGGCTCACCATCAGCCACGCCGTCCCCAGGATCGCCAGCAGCGTCGCCACGAACGGCAGTTCCAGCAGCACGATCGAGACGACCGTCAGCGCGCCGAACGGCGAGGGCATGCCCTGGAACGTGCCGTCCTTCACCGTCACGCAACTGAACCGGGCCAGTCTCAGCACCACCGCCAGCAGCACCACGATCGCGCCCACCGCCGCCACCCGCTGGTGCGCGTCGTCGGCGACCATGCCGTAGACGAGCACGAAGTAGGCGGGGGCGAGCCCGAAGCTGATCAGGTCGGACAGATTGTCCAGCTCGGCGCCCATCGGGGAGGAGCGCAGCTTGCGCGCCACCAGGCCGTCGAACAGGTCGAAGACCGCCGCGCAGAGCATCAGGATGACCGCCGTGGCCGCGCTGTGGCGGCCCATGCCGGATTCCTGGCTGCCGGTGAGGTGCGGAATCAGGATGCCGGTGGTGGTGAAGTACACCGCCATGAACCCGCAGGTGGCGTTGCCCAGTGTCAGCGTGTCCGCTATCGACAGGCGAAGAGAGAGAGGCATCTCCTCGTCGTCGTCCACGTCGTCGGCCTCGGGCACCCAGCCCGCCTGGGTCTCCGGATCAATCACGGTCAATGCGAGTCACCCCAGCCACGGTCTTCTGTCCGACCTCGACCGCGACCTCCACACCTTCGGGCAGGTAGAGGTCGACACGCGAGCCGAAGCGGATCAGACCGATACGGTCGCCCTGCTCGACCTTCGTGCCCTCGGGGAGGTAGGGCACGATGCGGCGGGCCACCGCGCCGGCGATCTGGATCATCTCGATGTCGCCGAGTTCGGTGTCGAAGTGCCAGACTACGCGCTCGTTGTTCTCGCTCTCCTTGTTGAAAGCTGGAACAAAGCCGCCGGGGATGTGCTCGACCGACGTCACGGTGCCCGCGAGGGGCGCGCGGTTGACGTGGACGTTGAGCGGGCTCATGAAGATCGCGACGCGGGTGCGCCCGTCCTTCCACGGCATGATGCTCTGCACCACACCGTCGGCGGGCGAGATGACCCGGCCCTGGGCGATCTCGCGCTCGGGGTCGCGGAAGAACCACAGCATGCCCGCCGCGAGCGCGGTGACGGGCACGGCGACGGCCTTGGCGGCACCCGAGCGGCGGGCGCGGGCCAGGCTGAGGGCTGCGGCGGCGACGGTCGGGAGAAGCCACGGCGATGCTCCGCGCGCGAGGCGTGCGCCTACCAGGCTGTCGCGGTGTGCAGAGGTTTGGCTGTGGGGCATGGATGACCTTCGTAGCGGATGATGCCGCGCTCGTACGGGGGACGGCGGCTTTCCGGGATCGTACCGTTCGCGGGCCGCAACTGGGCAAGCCAGGCAGCCGAGTCGGCGGCTGAAGACCGTCTACGGGGTGTGATCTTCTTCTCGGAGAAAACACCCCGTACCCGGACAATCAGCCCTGGAAGCGGTACTCTTCGAGCAACCTGCGCCCGATGATCATTTTCTGGATCTCGGCGGTACCCTCGCCGATGAGCAGCATCGGGGCCTCGCGGTAGAGGCGCTCGATCTCGTACTCCTTGGAGAAGCCGTAGCCGCCGTGGATCCGGAAGGCGTCCTCCACGACCTCCTTGCAGTACTCGGAGGCCAGGTACTTCGCCATGCCGGCCTCCAGGTCGTTTCGCTCCCCGGAGTCCTTTTTGCGTGCGGCGTTGACCATCATCGCATGGGCGGCCTCGACCTTGGTGGCCATGTCCGCCAGCTTGAACTGGATGGCCTGGTGCTGGGCGATCGGCTTGCCGAAGGTGTGACGCTGCTGGGCGTACCGGACGCCCAGCTCGAAGGCGCGCTGGGCGACCCCGCAGCCGCGCGCCGCCACGTTGACCCGGCCGACCTCCACGCCGTCCATCATTTGGTAAAAACCTCGGCCGGTGACCCCGCCGAGCACCCGGTCGGCCGGTACCCGCAGGCCGTCCATGATCAGCTCGGTGGTGTCGACGCCCTTGTAGCCCATCTTGTCGATCTTGCCGGGGATGGTGAGGCCCGGGCGGACCTCGCCGAAGCCCGGCTCCTTCTCCACCAGGAAGGTGGTCATCGACCGGTGGGGCGCGGTGCCCTCGGGGTGTCCTTCGTCACTGCGGACGAGAACGGCCACGAGCGAGGACGTACCGCCGTTCGTCAGCCACATCTTCTGGCCGTTCAGGACGTACTCGTCGCCGTCCTTCACCGCCTTGGAGGTGATGGCCGACACGTCCGAGCCCAGTCCCGGCTCCGACATCGAGAACGCGCCGCGGATGTCACCGGCCGCCATGCGCGGCAGGAAGTGGTCCTTCTGTTCCTGCGTGCCGTGCTGCTTGAGCATGTACGCGACGATGAAGTGGGTGTTGATGATGCCGGACACCGACATCCAGCCGCGGGCGATCTCCTCCACGCACAGCGCGTAGGTGAGCAGCGACTCGCCCAGGCCCCCGTACTCCTCGGGGATCATCAGGCCGAACAGGCCGAGTTCCTTCAGGCCGTCCACGATCGCCTGCGGGTACTCGTCGCGGTGCTCCAGCTCGGTCGCGACCGGGATGATCTCCTTGTCGACGAAGTCCCGGACGGTGGAGAGGATCTCCTGCTGGACGTCGGTCAGACCGGCGGTCTGGGCGAGACGGGCCATGGCTTACTTCTCCTGCTCACGCTTTGGAATGTCCAGCGGTTCCGGGCGGCCGGGCTGCTCGCCGCCGCGCTCCTTGATGTACGTCTCGGTCGGCACCATCACCTTGCGGCGGAACACGCAGACGAGGGTCCCGTCCTGCTTGTAGCCCTTGGTCTCGACGTGGACGATCCCGCGGTCGTTCTTCGACTTCGAGGGCCACTTGTCGAGCACGGTCGTCTCGCCGTAGATCGTGTCGCCGTGGAAGGTCGGCGCCACGTGCTTGAGCGACTCGATCTCCAGGTTGGCGATCGCCTTGCCGGAGACGTCCGGGACGGACATGCCGAGCAGCAGGGAGTAGATGTAATTGCCCACGACGACGTTCTTGCCGAAGTCCGTCGTGCTCTCCGCATAGTTCGAGTCCATGTGGAGCGGGTGGTGGTTCATGGTGAGGAGACAGAACAGGTGGTCGTCGTACTCGGTGACCGTCTTGCCGGGCCAGTGCTTGTACGTCGCCCCGACCTCGAACTCCTCGTACGTGCGTCCGAACTGCATCGCGCTCAGCCCTCCGGGATCTCGAACTTGCTGGTGCGCTGCATGCCGGCGGCGCGTCCCTTGCCGGAGACGACCAGGGCCATCTTGCGGCTGGCCTCGTCGATCATCTCGTCGCCGAGCATCGCCGAGCCCTTCTTGCCGCCCGCCTCGGACGTGTAGTAGTCGTACGCGTCCAGGATCAGCTCGGCGTGGTCGTAGTCCTCCTGGGAGGGCGAGAAGACCTCGTTGGCGGCGTCCACCTGGCCGGGGTGCAGCACCCACTTGCCGTCGAAGCCGAGCGCGGCGGCACGGCCGGCGACCTCGCGGAAGCCGTCGACGTTGCGGATCTGGAGGTAGGGGCCGTCGATCGCCTGGAGGTCGTTGGCCGCGGGCGGCCATCAGGATCTTCATCAGGATGTAGTGGTAGGCGTCCGCCGGGTAGCCGGGCGGCTGCTCGCCCACGACGAGGGTCTTCATGTTGATCGACGCCATGAAGTCGGCCGGGCCGAAGATGATCGTCTCGATGCGCGGAGAGGCCTGCGCGATCTCGTTGACGTTGTTCAGGCCCTGCGCGTTCTCGATCTGGGCCTCGATGCCGATCCGCCCGACCTCGAAGCCCATGGTCTTCTCGATCTGCGTCAGCAGCAGGTCCAGCGCGACGACCTGCTGGGCGTTCTGCACCTTCGGCAGCATGATGCAGTCGAGGTTCGGGCCCGCGCCCTCGACCACCGTGACGACGTCGCGGTACGTCCACTCGGTCGTCCAGTCGTTGACGCGGACCACCCCGGGTCTTGCCCGTCCAGTCGCCCTCGTTGAGGAACTTGACGATGGTGTGCCGCGCCTCGGGCTTGGCCAGCGGCGCGCACGCGTCCTCCAGGTCCAGGAAGACCTGGTCCGCCGGGAGGCCCTGAGCCTTCTCGAGGAAGCGCGGGTTGCTGCCGGGCACGGCCAGGCAGGAGCGCCGCGGGCGAAGGCGGTTGACAGTCGTCATGCGGGGACCTCCAGGGGGTCGAGCTTGTTCGCTTTCCGGATCTCGTCGACGATGCGGCCGATGATCCCGGTGATGTCGAAGTCCTTCGGGGTGAACACCGCGGCCACACCGGCGGCCCTGAGCTGTTCGGCGTCACCGTTCGGGATGATGCCACCTGCGATCACGGGTATATCTGTGGCACCGGCCACACGGAGCCGCTGGAGCACGTCCGGGACCAGTTGGGCGTGGGAGCCGGAGAGGATCGACAGGCCCACGGCGTGGACGTCCTCCGCCAGTGCCGCGTCCACGATCTGCTCGGGGGTGAGCCGGATGCCCTGATAGACCACCTCGAACCCGGCGTCACGGGCGCGCACGGCGATCTGCTCGGCCCCGTTGGAGTGTCCGTCCAGGCCCGGCTTGCCGACCAGGAAGCGCAGTTTGCCGGCGCCCAGCTCGCGGGCGGTGGCGTCCACCTTGGCGCGGACCCCGGCGAGCGCCGAGCCGGGCTCGGCGGTGACGGCCACCGGTGCGGAGGAGACCCCGGTGGGGGCCCGGTACTCGCCGAACACCTCGCGCAGGGCGCCCGCCCACTCGCCGGTGGTGACCCCGGCGCGGGCGCACTCCAGGGTGGCCTCCATCAGGTTGCCGGTGCCCTGGGCGGCCTCCTTCAGCCTCTCCAGCGCCTTGCAGGGGCGCGGGTGGTTGAAGGGCGGCTGGTAGCGGGTGTCGCGCCAGTGCCGCAGGGACTCCACGACGCGGGCCTCGACCGCCGGGTCGACCGTCTGGATGGCGGTGTCCAGGTCGGCGGTCAGCGGGTTCGGCTCGGTGCCCTCGAAGATGTTGACGCCGATGATCTTCTCCTGGCCGGACTCGATCCGTGCCCGGCGTTCGGCGTGCGAGGCGACCAGCCGCGACTTCAGGTAGCCGGACTCCACGGCGGCCATCGCGCCGCCCATCTCCTGGATGCGGTCGATCTCCGCGAGGGTGTCCCCGACCAGCATCTCCACCTTCGCCTCGATCACCTTCGAGCCCTCGAAGATGTCCTCGTACTCCAGCAGGTCGCTCTCGTAGGCGAGCACCTGCTGGATGCGCAGCGACCACTGCTGGTCCCAGGGGCGGGGCAGGCCGAGGGCCTCGTTCCAGGCCGGTAGCTGCACGGCACGCGCGCGTGCGTCCTTCGACAGGGTCACGGCCAGCATCTCCAGCACGATCCGCTGGACGTTGTTCTCCGGCTGCGCCTCGGTCAGGCCGAGCGAGTTGACCTGGACGCCGTACCGGAACCGGCGCTGCTTGGCGTCCTCGATGCCGTACCGCTCGCGCGTGACCTTGTCCCAGATGCGGCCGAACGCCCGCATCTTGCACATTTCCTCGACGAAGCGGACGCCCGCGTTCACGAAGAAGGAGATGCGGGCCACCACGTCGCCCATGCGCTCGCGGGGCACCTGCCCGGAGTCGCGGACGGCGTCCAGGACGGCGATCGCGGTGGAGATCGCGTACGCGATCTCCTGCACCGGCGTGGCCCCCGCCTCCTGGAGGTGGTAGCTGCAGATGTTGATCGGGTTCCACTTGGGGAGGTGGGAGACCGTGTACGCGATCATGTCCGTCGTCAGGCGGAGCGACGGCCCGGGCGGGAACACATGGGTGCCCCGGGACAGGTACTCCTTGACGATGTCGTTCTGGGTCGTGCCCTGGAGCTTGGTGATGTCCGCGCCCTGCTCCTCGGCGACGACCTGATAGAGCGCCAGCAGCCACATGGCGGTGGCGTTGATCGTCATCGAGGTGTTCATCTGCTCCAGGGGGATGTCCTGGAACAGCCGGCGCATGTCACCGAGATGCGCGACGGGCACGCCCACCCGGCCGACCTCGCCGCGGGCGAGGATGTGGTCGGAGTCGTAGCCGGTCTGCGTCGGCAGGTCGAACGCCACCGACAGACCGGTCTGGCCCTTGGCGAGATTGCGCCGGTACAGCTCGTTGGACGCCTCGGCCGTCGAGTGGCCGGCGTACGTCCGCATCAGCCACGGACGGTCCTTCTGACGCTCTGTCATCTAAGGCCCTCAGATGTTCCGGAAGCGGTTGATGGCGTCGATGTGCTTGGCGCGCATCTCCTCGTCGCGCACGCCGAGGCCTTCCTCGGGGGCGAGGCACAGGACGCCGACCTTGCCCTGGTGAAGGTTGCGGTGCACGTCGTACGCGGCCTGGCCGGTGTCCTGGAGGGAGTAGACCTTGGAGAGGGTCGGGTGGATCTTGCCCTTGGCGATGAGGCGGTTGGCCTCCCAGGCCTCGCGGTAGTTGGCGAAGTGGGAGCCGATGATCCGCTTCAGGGACATCCACAGGTACCGGTTGTCGTACTCGTGCATGTAGCCCGAGGTGGAGGCGCAGGTGGTGATGGTGCCGCCCTTACGGGTGACGTAGACCGAGGCGCCGAAGGTCTCGCGGCCGGGGTGCTCGAAGACGATGTCGATGTCCTCGCCGCCGGTGAGTTCGCGGATGCGCTTGCCGAAGCGCTTCCACTCCTTGGGGTCCTGGGTCTGCTCGTCCTTCCAGAACTTGTAGCCCTCGGCGTTGCGGTCGATGATCGCCTCGGCGCCCATCGAGCGGCAGATGTCCGCCTTCTGGTCGCTGGAGACGACACAGATCGGGTTGGCGCCGCCGGCCAGCGCGAACTGGGTGGCGTAGGAGCCCAGGCCACCGCTGGCCCCCCAGATCAGGACGTTGTCGCCCTGCTTCATCTGGGCGCCGTTGCGGGAGACGAGCTGGCGGTAGGCGGTGGAGTTGACCAGGCCCGGGGCCGCGGCCTCCTCCCAGCTAAGGTGGCCCGGCTTGGGCATTAGCTGGTTGGACTTGACCAGCGCGATCTCGGCGAGGCCGCCGAAGTTGGTCTCGAAGCCCCAGATGCGCTGCTCGGGGTCGAGCATCGTGTCGTTGTGGCCGTCGGAGGACTCCAGCTCGACCGAGAGGCAGTGGGCGACGACCTCGTCGCCGGGCTTCCAGGCGTTCACGCCCGGGCCGGTGCGCAGGACGACGCCCGCGAGGTCGGAGCCGATGATGTGGTACGGCAGGTCGTGCCGCTTGGTCAGCTCGCTGACCTTGCCGTAGCGCTCCAGGAAGCCGAACGTCGAGAGCGGCTCGAAGATCGAGGTCCACACCGAGTTGTAGTTCACCGAGGAGGCCATGACGGCCACCAGGGCCTCGCCGGGCCCCAGTTCGGGGACGGGCACCTCGTCGAGGTGGATCGACTTGCGCGGGTCCTTGTCGCGGGTCTCCAGGCCCGCGAACATCTCCGTCTCGTCCTTGTGCACGGTGATCGCACGGTACGACTCGGGGAGCGGCAGGGCGGCGAAGTCGGTGGACGTGGCGTCCTTCGACTGGATCGCGTCCAGGATGTCCTTCACGGTCACGGTATTGCCTCCGGCGGTGAGCGCCCTGAGGGAGGGGGCGCTGGGGATTCGTCGGTGTTGCTGCTGAGGGTTTGCGGGTGTGCCGTCGGTTCGGCTCGGTGGTGCTTCGGCAGCGCTTTGTGGCGCGGAAGGGTGCCTGTGACGCAGGCGTCCGGGCGCGCAGGCCATGGGGCTTGCGGGGACAGCCGGCGAGCGTCTGGTCGCTGCTCGCCGGCCGCCCGGACCTCTTCAACGTATGACACCGCGTGTCAGGTGACAAGGCACTGAGTGCCAGAAATTGCTCTCAGATGAAATCTTTACGTAACACATGAGCGATGATCGATCGAACAGCCCCGGAAACCTCCCCGAAAACGGCCCCTGACACGCCAAAACGGCCACCCCGAAGGGTGGCCGTCAGCACCGCGTGTCCGTGCCGTCAGCGCTCTTTCAGCGCCTCCTCGATGGCCCGCATGACCTCGTCCAGCGAAGCGTCGGTGCGGGCGACCGTCACCAGGACCTCGCCGTGCGCGGAGACCGCCGCCGGGGCCGGCTGCGCGGCGGGACCCGCGGCGGGGCCGCGCCCGGCCCCGATACCGCTGCCGAAGGTCTTGCGCACGATCGCGAACGCGTGGTCCAACTGCGCCTCCACGTCGCCCTGGCCGCCCGCCCGCAGCCAGCGCCGCAGCACGTGGTTGTGGGCGGTGACCACGGCGGAGGCGGCGACCTCGGCGAGCAGCGGGTCGTCGTTGGCGTCGTCGGCGTGCGCGTGCTCGTCGAAGTGGCCCAGCAGATAGCGCGTGAACAGCCGCTCGTAACGGGCCACGGAGGCGATCTCGGCCTCCCGCAGGGTGGGCACCTCGCGGGTGAGCTTGTAGCGGGCGACCGAGATCTCCGGCCGTGCCGCGTACATCTTCATGACTTCCTTGATGCCGCGGCACACGGTGTCGAGCGGGTGCTCGTGCGCCGGGGCGGCGTTCAGCACCGCCTCCGCGCGGACCAGGGTGTCGTCGTGGTCCGGGAAGATCGCCTCTTCCTTCGAACGGAAGTGACGGAAGAAGGTGCGGCGGGCGACCCCGGCGGCGGCCGCGATCTCGTCGACGGTGGTCGCCTCGTACCCCTTGGTCGCGAACAGCTCCATGGCTGCCGCCGCCAGTTCGCGGCGCATTTTGAGCCGCTGGGCGGCGGCGCGGCTGCCCGCGGCACTCTCCGGCGCGTCGGGCGTGGCGGCTGTACGGGAGGACCTGGCGGACTGCGACATGACCCGAACGTACTGCATGGGCGCGGTCCGGTGCGCAGGTGCGGGCGTTCCCCCGCCCGTGGAGGGCGGGGGTCCGCCGGTCCGGGAGGGCGGGGGGACCCGGCGCCGCGCGGGTGGCGCGAACGCGCCGGGATCCAGCAGCCCGCCCCAGTCCGTGTCCGCGCGGGTCCGGTCGCCGGCGCCGTCAGCGGCGGGCATACTCGCGGAAGCCGCGGCCCGTCTTGCGGCCGAGGCAGCCCGCGGCCACCAGGTGCTCCAGCAGCGGGGCCGGGGCGAGGCCCGGGTCGCGGAACTCGCGGTGCAGCACCTTCTCGATGGCCAGCGAGACGTCCAGGCCGACCACGTCCAGCAGTTCGAACGGGCCCATCGGGTAGCCGCCGCCGAGCTTCATCGCCGCGTCGATGTCGTCGAGCGACGCGTAGTGCTCCTCGACCATCTTGATCGCGTTGTTGAGGTACGGGAACAGCAGCGCGTTCACGATGAAGCCCGCCCGGTCCGTGCAGTCGACCGCGTGCTTCCTGATCCGGCCGCACACCTCGCGGACCGTCGCGTGCACGTCGTCCGCGGTCAGCACCGTCCGGACGACCTCGACCAGCTTCATGGCCGGCGCCGGGTTGAAGAAGTGCATGCCGATCACGTCCTGCGGGCGCGAGGTGGCCCGCGCACAGGCGACGACGGGCAGCGAGGAGGTGGTGGTGGCCAGGACCGCGCCCGGCTTGCACACCTTGTCCAGCGTCCCGAAAAGCTGCCGCTTGACCTCCAGGTCCTCCGCGACCGCCTCGACGGCCAGGTCGACGTCGGCGAAGGCGTCGTAGGAGCCCGCCGGGGTGATCCGGTCCAGGACCTGCGCGGCGGCCTCCGCGGTCAGCCGGCCCTTGTCGACGGAACGGGCCAGCGACTTGCCGATCCGGGCCTTGGCGGCCTGGGCCTTCTCCTCGCTGCGGGCGGCCAGGACGACCGCGTAGCCCGCCTTCGCGAACACCTCGGCGATGCCGGAGGCCATGGTGCCGGAGCCCGCGACACCGACGGAGCGGACCGTACGGCCCGTCGCGACCGCACTGTCCGACACCGGGCTCGTCGCGTCCGGCACCACCGTGGCGCTGCCCGGCGCCTCGTAGGTGTAGAAGCCGCGCCCGGCCTTGCGGCCGTTCAGGCCCGCCTCGCTGAGCTGCTTGAGGATCGGGGCGGGGGCGTGCAGCCGGTCCCGGGACTCGGCCGTACATGGCCTCCAGGACCGTCCGCGCGGTGTCGACGCCGATCAGGTCCAGCAGGGCGAGGGGGCCCATCGGCAGGCCGCAGCCCAGCCGCATGGCGGCGTCGATGTCCTCACGGGAGGCGTACTTCGCCTCGTACATCGCGGCGGCCTGGTTGAGGTAGCCGAAGAGCAGCCCGTCCGCGACGAAACCCGGGCGGTCGCCGACCGCGACCGGCTCCTTGCCCAGCTCGACCGCGAAGTCGGTGACGGCGGCGACGGCCTGCGGCGCGGTGAGCACCGAGGAGACGACCTCGACCAGCCGCATCGCCGGCGCAGGGTTGAAGAAGTGCAGGCCGAGCACCCCCGCTCGGGGCGGGCGGAGCCGGCGGCGAGCCGGGTCACGGACAGCGCGTTCGTCCCGGTCGCGATGACGGTCTCCGGGCGGACGACGGCGTCCAGTTCGCCGAAGACCTGCTGCTTGATCTCGTACGACTCCGGGACCACCTCGATGACGAGGTCGGCGTCGGCCGCCGCGGTGAGGTCGGTGGCGGTGCGCACCCGGGCCAGGGCGTCGGCGCGCTCCTGGCCGGTGAGCCGGCCGCGGGCCACGGCCCGTTCGGTGGCGGCCTCCAGGGCGGCCAGCGCCCGGGCGGTCCGGGCCTCGCTGATGTCGATGCCGATCACCTCGCGGCCGGCCTTGGCGAGGACCTCGGCGATGCCGGTGCCCATGGTGCCGAGGCCGACGACGGCGACCGTCCGGAAGGGGGACACGGGGGTGCCGGGCTGGGGGGACAGGGGAGTGGCCATCGCGGGACTCCAGGAATGAGGGGTGACGACGAGGAGCGCGCCGGGTGCGCCGGAGGGCGCACCACGGTGCGGGAAGGAGTGCGGGTGTTTCCGGGCTACGAGCGCACACGCCCGGTGCCGCCGGTGCCGCGGGCGTGCACACGCCCGGGAGCGGCGGAACGTCGACCGGCCCTGTCCCGGAGCCGGGTCGTACTGCGGTACACATGGCGTACCGAACCGACCGAACACCTCCGACGGCCGCGTCACCAGACCGTCGTCGGCGGATAAGCGAGAGGGTGACTCGCTCGTATGAGCTTAACCGGCGGGTAACGAGCGCGCCAGCCCCCGGGGAGAAACCGACTGTGTGATGTACCTCCCCCGGCCGCCGCGACCCGCCTACGCTGGACCTCGTGGACGAAGAGTTGCGATCGCTCACGGAGCGCTTACAGCAGGAGTCGGGCGGCATGCCGGCGTTCGACCGCCTGCGCGCCACCGAGGACCACGGCGAACTGGCCGAGGTGCTCACCGCGCCCGGACAGCCCCTGTGGGCCAGGGAACTGGCCGCCTTCCGCCTCGGCCTCGCCGGCGACCGGCGTGCCTTCGAGTCCCTCGTGCTGCTCCTCAACCACCGCGACTCGCCGCGCTGCGCCTCCGCCGCCCACGCCCTCGCCCGGCTCGGCGACCCGCGCACCGCCCGGGCCGCCGCCGCCCTCGCCACCAACGAACTGCGCGTCGCCTACGCCCTGCACCCGGTCCGGCTCCTGGCCGCCCTGCGCGCCCCGGAGTCCGTGCCCGCGCTGATCACCACCCTGGAACGGCGGCTGCGCCCGCACGACCCCTACCGCAAAGTCGCCCTCGCGTGTGTGGAGGGCCTCGGCACCCTCGGTGACGCCCGTGCCCGGCGGGTGCTGAACGAGGCCCTGGCCCACCCGGCGCTCGCGGAGGCGGCGGTGCACGCGCTGGCCCGGATCCCGGAACAGCAGCGCGGACGACCCGGGTGACGCCGGGTCAGGCGCCCGGCGTCGTCACGTACCGCACCTCGGGCACGGCGGTGCCCTCCACCTCGAACGGCTCCTCGGCCCCGTCGGGCCGGAACCCGGCGCGCTCGTAGAAGCGGCGGGCGGAGGTGTTGTCCCGGAGCACCCACAGGAGCATGCGCGGACACGCCGCGCACCGCTCGACCGACGCGGCCAGCAGGGTCCGGCCGATCCCGCCGCCGAGGTGCGCCGGATCGACGTAGAGCGCGTACAGCTCGGCGTCCCGGACGGGTGCGTCACCGTCCCGGTACGGTCCGTACGCCGCCCACCCCAGCACCCGGCCGTCCCGCTCGGCGACCAGGTTCGCCACGGAGCCGTCCCCCTCGGCGAACCGGGCCCGGCGGCGTTCGGCGTCGGCCGCGGCGTCCAGTCCGTCGAGGTACGACCCCGGCATGAGCCCCCGGTAGGCGTGCCGCCAGCCGCGTACGCGGATCTCGGAGACGCGGTCGCAGTCGGCCAGGGTCATCTCCCGCACCGTCAGGGCACTCACGCGTCCACCACCCCGAGGGCCTCGACCTCCACCAGGAACTCCGGCGCCACCGGAGCGGCCACCCGCACCGCGGAGGACGCCGGCAGGCGGTCGTCGGGTATGTGTGCCGCGCGGGCCGCGCGCACCGCCGGCATGTGGGCCCTGGTCCGTCCACTCATGCGCTCATGGTGACCCACCCCGCGGTCGAGACCCCCGACGGTTTTGGCGCTCGCTAACGGCGGAAGCCCAGCAGGCTGTGCAGCGCCGAGCTGCGGGACGACGTCGACGCCGCCTTCGTGGTGAGCGGTTCGGGATCCGGTGACTTCGCGCAGACCGCGTCGGCCGGGCCACCGCCGCGCGGCACCGTGCCGTCGGCGAGGTAGGCGGCCAGGTACCCGTCCAGGCAGGCGTTGCCGCTCAGCGTGATGCCGTGGTTGCCGCCGCCCTCCTCGACCACCAGGCTGGAGCCGGCCAGCAGCCGGTGCACCGTGACACCGCCGGAGTACGGGGTGGCCGCGTCGTCGGTCGCCTGGAACAGCAGCGCGGGCGGCAGTTCGGCGTTGGTGATGTCCACCGGCCGTCGCGCGGCGACCGGCCAGAACGCGCAGGGCGCGTTGTACCAGGTGTTGTTCCAGGCCATGAAGGGCGCCTTGGCGTGCACCTTCCAGGTGTCGGCGCGCCACCGGTCCCAGGTGCGCGGCCAGGGCGCGTCCCGGCACTGCACGGACGTGTAGACGCTGTAGCCGTTGTCGCCCGGGGCGTCCACGGCGGCGAAGTGCTCGTACGCCTGCACCAGCGGCCCGGTGTCCTTGTGGTGGACGTAGGCCGCGAACGCCTCGGCCAGGTAGGGCCAGTAGCCGTTGTAGTAGCCGCCGGGGACGAAGGTGTCCTCCAGTTCGGTGGCGCCGACCTTGCCGCCGGCCGGTGTCCGCGCCAGGGCCGCCCGCATCGCGTACCACGCGGCCTCGATCCTCGCGGGATCCCCGCCGAGCCCGTACGTGGCGTCGTACCGGGCGATCCAGGCCATCAGCGCCCGGTGGCGCCCGTCGAATGCGTAGTCCTGACCGAGGTTGTCCTCGTACCAGACGCCGGTCGGGTCGACGATCGAGTCCAGCACCAGCCGGTGGACCCGCCGCGGGTACAGCTTCGCGTAGACCGCGCCGAGGTAGGTGCCGTACGAGTAGCCGAAGTAGCTGATCCTCGGCGCGCCCAGGGCCTGCCGCACGGAGTCCAGGTCCCGGACGGTGTTCACGGTGTCGATGTACGGCAGCACGTCGGCGTGCGTACGGCCGCAGGCGGCGGCGAAGGACCGCGCCCGCTCCAGGTTCGCCCGCTCCAGCGCGGGCGTGGCCGGCACGGTGTCCGGCCGCACCGCCGCGAAGTGGCCCGGCGCGCAGGTCAGGGCCGGGTCGCCGGCGCCGACCCCGCGCGGGTCGAACCCGATGACGTCGTACCGGGACGCCACCTTCGCCGGCAGGGCCGAGGCGACGAAACCGGCGAGCGTCAGACCGCTGCCGCCGGGGCCGCCGGGGTTGACCAGCAGGGGGCCCTGGGAGGTCTTCGCGGTGTGCGGCACGCGGGACAGGGCGAGGGTGAGCTGGCGGCCCGACGGGTCCGCGTGGTCCAGCGGGACCTTCAGGGACGCGCACTGGAGCCTTGGGTGGTCACCGGTGCCGCACTTCCGCCAGGACAGCTTCGGCACGGGGACGGTGGTGGCCGCCCGGACGGGAACGGTGGTGACCGAGCCCGCCACCATGGCGGCGGCTGCGCACAGCACGGCTGCGCGGTGTCTCATGTGCGTCCTCCCGGGACGGAGGTGTCGGCGAACCGCGAGGCTCACGGTTCTGGCCGCATCGTCCCGGCGCCGAACCCCCCGGGAACGTGTTCCGGCGATACTTGACCCGATTGGGCCGAGGGATCCCCCTGATGCCCCCGGACGTGCTCACATGAGGGTCAGTTGGGTGGGTTCCGGGCCGGCCGGGGGTCGCACGGGCGCCGGGCGGATCCGGCGGGCCTGCCCCGCGCGCGTGGGACCGATGCCGTACTCCTCGGCCAGCTCGTGCACCTGACGGGTGATCCGGCGCTGGTACCAGCGGGGCGCGTAGGCGCCCTCGGCGTACAGCCGCTCGTACCGCCCCACCAGGTGCGGATGGTGCCGGCCGAGCCAGGCCGTGAACCACTCCCGGGCGCCCGGGCGCAGGTGCAGCACCAGGGGCGTGACCGAGGTGGCCCCGGCCGCCGCGATCGCCCGTACGGTCTCGCGTAGCTGGGCCGGAGTGTCGCTCAGGAACGGGATCACCGGGGCCATCAGCACCCCGCAGCCGATGCCGTGCTCCCCGAGGGTCCGTACGACGTCCAGCCGGCGCTCGGGCGCGGGCGTGCCCGGCTCCACCGTGCGCCACAGCTCGGTGTCCAGGAAGCCGACTGAGACCGAGATGCCCACGTCCGTCACCTGGGCCGCCCGGACCAGCAGCTCCAGGTCGCGCAGGATCAGGGTCCCCTTGGTGAGGACGGAGAAGGGGTTCGCGCGGTCGGTGAGGGCGGAGATGATGCCCGGCATCAGCCGGTAGCGCCCCTCGGCGCGCTGGTAGCAGTCGACGTTCGTGCCCATCGCGACGTGGTCCCCCTGCCAGCGGCGGGAGGCGAGCTGGCGGCGCAGCACCTCGGGAGCGTTGACCTTGACCACGATCTGGGTGTCGAAGCCGATGCCGGTGTCCAGGTCCAGATAGCCGTGCGTCCGGCGGGCGAAACAGTAGACACACGCGTGCGTGCAGCCCCGGTAGGGGTTCACCGTCCACTCGAACGGCATGCGCGAGGCGCCCGGCACCCGGTTCAGCACCGAGCGCGCCCGGACCTCGTGGAAGGTGATCCCGCGGAACTCGGGCGTGTCGAACGTACGCGTCGTCACGGTGTCCGCGCCGAACAGCGCGGCGTCGGCGGCCCGGCCGTGCTCGGCGGACTCCTCGGGCGGCCCGGACTCCACGGTGAGGTTCTCCCAGCGCATGACGCCTCCTCGGTAGCACTGGCCATACAATAGAACATTTGTTCCCATGATCGTGCGCACCCCGATTTGGGTGGCCGGGGACCGGGGTGGTTGGCTTGCCCCCACCCCGAGCAACCAGGTCCTGGAGGAAGCAATGGCGCAGGTCGAGGCCACTACGGAGCGGGTCGTCGCGGCGGACGCGGAGAAGGTGTTCGACGCCCTCGCCGACTACCGCGGCACGCGGCGCAAGCTGCTCCCCGAGCAGTTCAGCGAGTACGAGGTGCGCGAGGGCGGTGACGGCGAGGGCACCCTCGTCCACTGGAAGCTCCAGGCCACCAGCAAGCGCGTGCGCGACTGCCTCCTGGACGTGGCCGAGCCCACCGACGGCGAGCTGGTCGAGAAGGACCGCAACTCCTCCATGGTCACCACCTGGCGCGTCACCCCGGCCGGCGAGGGCAGCTCCCGGGTCGTCGTCACCACCACCTGGCAGGGCGCCGGCGGCGTCGGCGGCTTCTTCGAGCGCACCTTCGCGCCCAAGGGTCTCGGCCGGATCTACGACGCCCTGCTCGCCAACCTCGCCGCCGAGGTCGAGAAGTAGCCCCAAGGTCCGGACGGTGAAGGGGTGTTGACCCCTTCACCGGTTCGAGTGGACCTCCGCCCGGTCCCGGGCGGTGCCGTAACTCGCCGCAGTTGTCCGCAGTTGTCGCCTCGCGCGGGACATGTGACAGGCGCGACGAGGGGAGCGGTACGTGGGCGGGACGACACTGGTGCAGCACGAGCCGGCCGTGGCACCGGCCGCCGGCGAGGAGAGCGCCGCCGCACCACCGCCCCCCACGCCCCCGGCCGCACTCGCCCCCCGCCGCGTCCGCCTCGTGTTCCTCGGACTGATGCTGGCGCTGCTGCTGGCCGCGCTGGATCAGATGATCGTCGCCACCGCGCTGCCGAAGATCGTCGGCGAACTGCACGGCCTGGACCGGATGTCCTGGGCGATCACCGCCTACCTGCTCACCTCCACCATCGGCCTGCCCCTCTACGGCAAACTCGGCGACCTGGTCGGCCGCAAGGGCGTCTTCCAGTTCGCGATCGCCGTCTTCGTCCTCGGCTCCGCCCTCGCCGGCCGGGCCGGGACCATGGATCAGCTCATCGCCTACCGCGCGCTCCAGGGCGCCGGCGCCGGCGGCCTCATGATCGGCGTGCAGGCGATCATCGCCGACATCGTGCCGCCCCGGGAACGCGGCCGGTACATGGGACTGATCGGCGCCGTCTTCGGCCTCGCCTCCGTCGCCGGCCCGCTGCTCGGCGGCTACTTCACCGACCACCTCTCCTGGCGCTGGTGCTTCTACGTCAACGTCCCCTTCGGCCTGGTCACCCTGGCCGTCGTCACCGCCGTCCTCAGGCTCCCCCGGCCGCGGGTCCGGGCCCGCCTCGACGTCCTCGGCGCCCTGCTGCTCGCCGCCGCCTCCACCTGCCTGGTCCTGCTCACGAGCTGGGGCGGCACCGAGTACGCCTGGGACTCGCGGCAGATCCTCGGCCTCGGCGCCGGCGCCCTCGCCTCCACCGCCCTCTTCCTCGTCGCCGAGCACTTCGCCGCCGAACCCCTCATCCCGCTGCGGCTGTTCCGCGACTCCGTCTTCGTCACCAGCGGCCTGGTCGGCCTGGTGATCGGCGTCGCCCTGTTCGGCGCCGCCAGCTATCTGCCGACCTTCCTCCAGATGGTCGACGGGGCCAGCGCCACCGAGTCCGGGCTGCTGATGCTGCCCATGATGGCCGGCGTCGTCGGCGCCTCGGTCATCGGCGGACAGCTCATCAGCCACACCGGCCGGTACCGGATCTTCCCCGTGCTCGGCAGCGCCGTCTCCGCCGTCGGCATGTGGCTGCTGTCCCGGCTGGAGACCGACACGCCCCGGCTGCACTACAGCATCTGGATGGCCGTCCTCGGCACCCGGCATCGGCCTGGTGATGCCCGTCCTCGTCCTCGCCGTGCAGAACTCCGTACGCCCCGCCGACCTCGGCACCGCCACCAGCGCCAACAACTACTTCCGGCAGATCGGCGGCAGCGTCGGCGCCGCCGTCTTCGGCACCCTCTTCGCCGGCCGGCTCACCGACGCCCTGCGCGCCCAGTTGCCCCCGGACGCGGGCGCCGGGCTGCCCGACCCGGACTCCCTCACCCCGCAGCTCGTCCACGCGCTGCCCCCGGCGCTGCGCGACGCCTACATCCGCGCCTACGCAGACGCGATGCCCCGGATCTTCCTCTACCTCGTGCCGGTGCTCGTCCTCGGCCTGCTGTTCGCCTTCTTCCTCAAGGAGAAACCACTGGTGTCCCACCACGCCGCCGGCACGGACCCCACCGTGACCGCCCCCGTCCCGCAGGCCCGCCACCAGCCCCCCGGGCGGCGGGAACCCGGCCTCGCCCCGCTCGACGTACACCGCCGGAGTCCCCGTCTGCGGCACCGTGCAGCACCCCGACGGCACCGTCGTGCCCCGCGCCGCACTCACCCTCATCGACATCGCCGGCCAGCAGATCGGACGGGGCGCCAGCGGCGACGACGGGCGGTACGCGCTCGGCACGCCCGGCTCCGGGTCGTACGTGCTGATCGCCGCGGCCGGCGGCCACCAGCCGCAGGCCGTCTCCGTCACCGTCGGCGAACGCCCCGTCGAACTCGACGTCGTCCTCGGCGGCGCCGGACGCCTCGCCGGCAGCGTGCTCACCGCCGACGGCACCCCCGTCCGGGACGCCACCGTCACCCTGACCAACGTGCACGGCGAGGTCGTCGCCGCGACCCGCAGCGGACGCGAGGGCGGCTACGTCATGACCGAACTGGTCGCCGGCGAGTACACCCTCGCCGCCAGCGCCCCCGTCTTCCGGCCCGCCGCGCTCCCGGTCACCGTGCAGGCCTCCCGCGAGACCCGGCAGGACATCGAACTCGCCGGCGGCGCCGTGCTGAAGGGCACCGTGCGGGCGAGCGGCGGACGGGCCGTGGAGGACGCGCGCGTGACCCTGCTGGACGCCGCCGGGAACGTCGTCGACACCCTCACCACCGGAGCCGACGGGACCTTCCGGTTCGTGGACCTCTCCTCCGGCGAGTACACCGTCATCGCCGCCGGTTACCCGCCGGTCGCCACGGTGTTGCAGGTCGCGGGCGGCGGACGCACCGAACGGGACCTCCAGCTCGGGCACGAGGACTGAAGGGGGCGCGCGTACGGCGGCGGCCCGCGCGCCGGTGCGATCCGGTGCTATCAATTCCAGGATTGCCACACATCGCGACCGGCCGTCGCCTTACCGTAGTGCCGGGGCGGCACAGATCGTTTTGCGTACAGCCGTGGGGAGAGAGGGCCTGGGCCATGGACCGTGGCAGCGAGCGGGACACTGTCCCCGGGCGCGGTACCGGCGACGCCGCGGCGGGCCGGATTCCGCTGGCCGTGGTCGTCGTCGACCGCGCCGGACTGGTGTCCCACTGGAGCAGCGGCGCACGGCGCCTGTTCGGCGTGGGCCGGGAGGAGGCCGTCGGGCATCCCGTGACGGACCTGCTGCCCGTCACCGGCGCCCTGCCGGACGACCTGCGCGCCGCAGCCCTGCCGGACGCGTACGAGGCGTACGACGGACCGGGCCCCGACCTGGAGACCTCGCTCGGCGGCCACACCGGGTACGCCACCGCGGGCCGGGCCCGGCTGGTCCCGCCCCGGCAGGACCCGGACGGCGAGCGGCTGGACGTGCTGTGGTGGGCCTACCCGCTGGTCGGGCCGGGCACCTCCCGGCTGCTCGTGCTCGCCGCCGACGCCACCCGGCTGCGCGACGAACGCGGCTACGACGACGAGACGGCCGAACGCATCTCGCCCGGCTTCGCCCGCCACACCGAACTGCCCGCCTTCGAGGAACTCGAACGGCGCCTGCCCGAGATCCTGCCCAGCATGGGACCGGGACTCAGCGCCCGCATCGTCTCCCAGGTCCTCGAACTCGGTTATCCGGTCCTGGAGTTCAGCCAGTTCGAGCGGGTGCCCGTCACCCCGTACTGGGGTGTGCCCCGCCGCGCCGGACGCACCCGCGTCGAAGCCGCCGCCCCGCGGGACCGGGCGCAGGCGGTCCACGTCCCGGCCGGCGCCGAGGAGGACCTGGAGTACGCCGCCGTCCGCGAGCGGCTGGAGTTCCTCAACGAGGTAAGCTCCCGCATCGGCTCCTCCCTCGACCTCGGCGAGACCATCCGCGAGGTCACCAGCGCCGCCGTGCCCCGGTTCGCGGACTTCGCCGGCACCCATCTGCGCGCCGCCGTGCTGGCCGGCGAGGGCTTCCCGGACGGGCCGCCGGACGCCACCACCGTGATGTTCCGCGTCTGGGTCGAGCACAACGACGAACCGGGCCGCTGGGACGACACCGTGCCGGTCGGCGAGGCCTTCGCCTTCCCCGAGCACACCCCGTTCTACCGCTGCATGGACAGCGGTGAGCCGGTGCTCGTCCCGCGGGTCACCGAGGAGCTGTCCGAGCGCATCGCCGGCGAGTTCGAGAAGCGCGACCTCAGGCCGCTCATCGGCGGCCGGTCCCTGCTGATCGTCCCGCTCAAGGCACGCAACGTCGTCCTCGGCTTCATGGTGCTCATGCGCCGCCCCGACCGGCCGCAGTTCGACGACATGGACCGCACCACCGGCGCCGAACTCGCCGCACGCGCGGGCCTCGTGCTCGACAACGCCCGCATGTACACCTACCAGGAGAACGTCGCCGACACCCTCCAGGACAGCATGCTGCCGCAGGTCTCCCCGCGGATGGCCGGCTGCGACGTCGCCACCCGCTACCTGCCCGGCGCCCGGCTCGGCCGGATCGGCGGCGACTGGTTCGACAGCATCAAACTGCCCGGCTCCCGCACCGCCCTCGTCGTCGGCGACGTCATGGGCCACGGCCTGAACTCGGCCGCGATGATGGGCCAGTTGCGCACGGCCGTACAGACCATGGCCGCCATGGAGACCCCGCCCGCCCAGCTCCTGCGCAACCTCGACGACCTGGCCCGCCGGCTCGGCGACACCTACCTCGCCACCTGCCTGTACGCCGTCTACGACCCGATCCGCGGCGAGTTGACCCTCGCCAACGCCGGTCACATCCCGCCCGTGCTGGTCCGTGCCGAGGACGGCGGCAGCCAGCTCCTCGTCCTGCCCACCGGTGCGCCGATCGGTGTCGGCGGCGTCCCCTTCGAGGTGTCCCGGGTCAAGGTCGCGCCCGGCGACCGGCTCGTGCTGTGCACCGACGGCCTGGTCGAGGTGCGCGGCTCCGACATCGGTGAGGGCCTGGCCGCGCTCTGCGAGTCCGCCGCACACCCCGCCGCCTCCATGGACGACGCCTGCGACACGATCATCCGTGCCCTCAACACCCGCGGCGGACGCAAGGACGACGTCGCCCTGCTCATGGCCCGCCTCAACGGCATCCCCGACGACGACGTCGCCGAGTGGTGGCTCGACGCCGACCCGCGCGAGGTGGCCCGGGCCCGCCGCCTGGTGCGGGAACGGCTGCTGCACTGGGGCCTGCCGGACGCCGTGGAGACGGCGGAACTCCTGGTCAGCGAGGTCGTCACCAATGCCGTCCGGCACGCCGGGAGCGCTCTGATCGGGCTGCGGGTCGTCCGCACCGACGCCCTGCTGTTCGAGGTGACCGACGACGAACCCGCCCTGCCCGGTTTGATCAGCGCCGGCCCCTACGACGAGGCCGGCCGCGGGCTGCGCGTGGTCAGCCGGCTGGCCCGGGAATGGGGCGCCAGCGCCAGCGGGCACCGCAAGACCGTCTGGTTCGAACAGGCCCTCACCGGCACCGCCTGACCCGGGAGCGCGCACCGGGCCGCGCGCCCCCCGGAGTTGCCGGGGCCCGTACATCTCGTGAAGGTGGCCTCCCGGGTCTTGCCCCGCTCCCGGCCGTCGCGATATTCCGATCACGGAACCGAACCGTGGGGAGATCGCATGAACGTCTCGGACAACTACCGCGACGCCTGGGAAAGTTACTGGCGCGAGACCTCTGACAGCCGGGGCGAGGCGATATGGGACGCCGACCCCTCCCTGAGCGCCGCACCGCACAGCGAACTGCTCCTGCCCCATGCCGACGCCGAACGCACGATCGTCGACCTCGGCTGCGGCAACGGCACCCAGACCCACTACCTGGCCACCCGGTTCGCGCACGCCGTCGGCGTCGACCTCTCGCACGCCGCCGTGGAGCACGCCCGCCGCGCCGCGCACACCGACACGGTCGAGTTCCAGCAGCTCGACCTCACCGACACCGACGCCGTACGCGCCCTGCACGAGCGGCTCGGCGACAGCAACGTCTACATGCGGGCCGTCATCCATCAGAGCGAACCGGTCGCCCGTCCCGTGGTGGCCGCCGCCGTCGCCCGGCTCATCGGCACCGAGGGCCGCGCGTTCGTGGTGGAACTGACCTCCGCCTCCCGGGACGTCCTGCGGCGCGCGGCGTCCGAACCGGCCGGCCCGCCGCCCAAGCTCCAGCGGGTCTTCCACCACGGCCTCAAGCCCGCCGACGCCGACGACGACGAGATCCCGCGCCTGCTCGCCGAGGCCGGCCTCACCGTCCTGGCCGACGGTGAGACGACCCTGCCCCAGACCGAGTACCTCGCGGACGGCACCCGCATCGACCTGCCGGCCCGCTGGTTCGTCCTCGCGGGCGCCTGACCGGGACCCGCCTGCCCTCAGGCGGGCGCGTGAGCGTGCCGGGTCGTAGCCTGTCCGCCGCCCGGCGCGTAACGTGACAGAGCATGAAGATCCTCATCAGTGCCGACATGGAGGGGGCCACCGGGGTGACCTGGCCCGCCGACGTGCTGCCGGGGACGCCGCAGTGGGAGCGGTGCCGGACGATGTTCACCTCGGACGTGAACGCCGCCGTGGAGGGCTTCTTCGACGGCGGCGCCGACCAGGTGCTCGTCAACGAGGCCCACTGGACCATGCGCAATCTCCTCCTGGAGCGGCTCGACGAGCGGGTCGAGATGCTCACCGGCCGGCACAAGGCGCTGTCCATGGTGGAGGGGGTCCAGCACGGCGACGTGGACGGCATCGCGTTCGTCGGCTACCACGCGGGCGCCGGCATGGAGGGCGTCCTCGCCCACACCTACCTCGCCAACCAGATCACCGGCGTGTGGCTGAACGGCGTCCGCGCCAGCGAGGGCCTGCTCAACGCGCACGTCGTCGCCGAGTACGGCGTCCCCGTCGTCCTGGTCACCGGCGACGACGTGGCCTGCGAGGACGCGCTCGGCTACGCGCCGCAGGCGCTGAAGGTCGCCGTCAAGGACCATGTGTCGCGGTACGCGGCCGTCTGCCGGACCCCGGCCCGGACCGCCGCCGGCATCCGCGCGGCGGCCGAGGAGGCCGCCGGCCTGGCGGTGCGTCACCAGCCCGCGCAGGCGGGCCCGTTCACGGTCGCCGTAGAGTTCGACGCCGAGCACCTGGCGTCGGCCGCCACCGTCGTCCCCGGCGTGGCGCGGACCGGGGAGCGGAAGGTGGCGTACACCAGCGCCACCATGTACGAGGGGATCAGGACGTTCAAGGCGGTCACCACGATCGTCTCCGCCGCCGTGGAGGAGCAGTATGGCTGACTGGCAGGCCCTGGACGAGGTCGTGGAGTTCACCTCCGGCCTGATCCGCATCGACACCACCAACCGCGGCGGCGGCGACTGCCGGGAACGGCCCGCCGCCGAGTACGCCGCCGAACGGCTGGCCGGGGCCGGCCTGGAGCCACTGCTGCTGGAGCGCACCCCGGGCCGCACCAACGTCGTCGCCCGGATCGCGGGCACCGACCCGTCCGCCGACGCCCTCCTGGTCCACGGCCACCTCGACGTGGTGCCCGCCGAGGCCGCCGACTGGAGCGTCCACCCGTTCTCCGGCGAGGTCCGCGACGGGGTCGTGTGGGGGCGGGGCGCGGTCGACATGAAGAACATGGATGCGATGATCCTGGCCGTGGTCCGGTCCTGGGCCCGGCAGGGCGTACGGCCCCGCCGCGACCTCGTCATCGCGTTCACCGCGGACGAGGAGGCCAGCGCCGAGGACGGCTCCGGGTTCCTCGCCGACCGGCACCCCGAACTCTTCGAGGGCTGCACGGAGGGCGTCAGCGAGTCGGGCGCGTTCACCTTCCACGACGGGGCCGGACGGGAGATCTACCCGATCGCCGTGGGGGAGCGCGGCACCGGCTGGCTCAAGCTCACCGCGCGCGGCCGGGCCGGGCACGGCTCCAAGGTGAACGAGGAGAACGCGGTGACCCGGCTCGCCGCCGCCGTCACCCGCATCGGCGAGCACGAGTGGCCGGTCCGCCTCACCCCGACCGTGCGGGCCGCCCTGACCCGGCTCGCCGCCCTGAACGGCATCGACGCCGACTTCACCGACGTGGACCGGTTGCTGGAGAAGCTCGGGCCGGCCGCCCGGCTGGTCGAGGCGACCGTCCGCAACAGCGCCAACCCGACCATGCTGGACGCCGGTTACAAGGTCAACGTGATCCCGGGCGAGGCGGTCGCCCATGTGGACGGGCGTTTCCTGGCGGGCTTCGAGGAGGAGTTCACCGCCACGATCGACGCACTGACGGGCCCGGACGTGCGGTGGGAGTTCGCCCACCGGGAGGTGGCCCTGGAGGCGCCACTGGACGCGCCGGTGCACGCGGCGATGCGGGCGGCGGTGGAGGAGTTCGCACCCGGCGGGCACGTGGTGCCGTACTGCATGTCGGGCGGCACGGACGCCAAGCAGTTCTCCCGCCTCGGCGTCACCGGCTACGGCTTCACCCCGCTGAAGCTGCCCCCGGACCTCGACTACCAGGCGCTGTTCCACGGCGTGGACGAGCGGGTGCCCGTGGAGGCGCTGCACTTCGGTGTCCGTGTCCTGGACCGCTTCCTGCGGACGGCCTGACCCATGGAGGACGCGATGCACGAGGCACCGTACGGATCGTGGCCGTCTCCCGTCGACGCCGCGCTCGCCGCCGCGCACGACGGGCGGCCGGACTGGGTGGGGATCGTCGGCGACGAGACCTGGTGGACCGAGCCCCGGCCCGCCGAGGGCGGCCGGCGGACCCTGGTCCGGCGCCGGGCCGACGGCGTCGAGGAGCCGGTGCTCCCCGCGCCGTGGAACGTGCGCAGCCGGGTCATCGAGTACGGCGGCCGACCCTGGACCGGGGTGGAACACGAAGGACGGCCGCTGATCGTCTTCGTGCACCTCGCCGACCAGCGGCTGTACCGGTACGAGCCCGGCGGCGAGCCCAGCCCGCTCACGCCTGTCTCCCCGGTGGCCGGCGGGCTGCGCTGGGCCGAGCCCAGGGTGGACCTCGTGCGCGGTGAGGTGTGGTGCGTGCTGGAGGAGTTCACCGGCGACGGCCCCGACGACGTACGGCGGGTCCTGGCCGCCGTACCGCTGGACGGCTCGGCCGCCGACGACCGCGGCGCCGTCCGCGAACTCACCCCCGCCCGGCACCGGTTCGTCACCGGCGCCCGCCTCTCACCCGACGGCCGGCGGGCCGCCTGGCTGGGCTGGGACCATCCCCGGATGCCATGGGACGGGACGGAACTGCTGGTCGCCGACGTGGGGGAGGACGGCCGGCTGGAGCACGCGCGGACGGTCGCCGGCGGACCCGAGGAGGCCGTCGCCCAGGCCGAGTGGTCCCCGGACGGCAGGCTGCTCCACACGAGCGACCGCGACGGCTGGTGGAACCTCTACCGCGACGGCACCCCGCTGTGCCCGCGCGAGGAGGAGTTCGGCGGGCCGCTGTGGCAGCTCGGGCTGCGCTGGTTCGCGCCGCTCGACAACGGCCTGCTGGCGGTGGTGCACGGCCGGGGACCGGCCGTCCTCGGCATACTGGACCCCGAGTCCGGTGAGATCGTCGACGCCGCAGGACCCTGGACGGAGTACGCCGCCACCCTCGCCACCCACGGCGCGCGCGTCATCGCGGTCGGCGCCGGCCCGCGCACCGGCTACGAGGTGATCGAACTGGACACCGTCACCGGCCGCGCCCGCGTCGTCGGCGCCCGGCACCGGGACGCCGTCGACCCGGCGTACTACCCGAGGCCGCGGCAACGCACCTTCCCCGGCCCGGACGGCCGCGAGGTGCACGCCCACATCCACCCGCCGCACCACCCCCGGCGGACCGCGCCCGACGGCGAACTGCCGCCGTACGTCATCTGGGCGCACGGCGGCCCCACCGGCCGGACACCGCTCGTGCTGGATCTCTCGATCGCCTACTTCACCTCGCGGGGCATCGGGGTCGCCGAGGTGAACTACGGCGGCTCCACCGGATACGGCCGGGCCTACCGGGAGCGGCTGCACGAGCAGTGGGGCGTGGTCGACGTCGAGGACTGCGCGGCCGTCGCCCGCGCCCTCGCCGACGAGGGCACCGCCGATCCCGCCCGGCTCGCGATCCGGGGCGGCAGCGCCGGCGGCTGGACCGCCGCCGCCTCCCTGACCACGACCGACGTCTACGCCTGCGGAACCGTCCTGTATCCCGTGCTCGACCTCACCGCCTGGGGCCCGGGGGAGACCCACGACTTCGAGTCCCGCTACCTGGAGTCCCTGATCGGCCCGCTCGCCGAGGTGCCGGAGCGGTACACCGACCGCTCCCCGACCACGCACGCCGACCGGCTCACCGTGCCCTTCCTGCTGCTCCAGGGCCTGGACGACGTCATCTGCCCGCCCGCCCAGTGCGAACGCCTCCTCGCCCGGATCGCCGGCCGGGGCGTGCCGCACGCCTATCTCACCTTCGAGGGCGAGGGACACGGGTTCCGGCGGGCCGAGACGATGATCCGCGCCCTGGAAGCCGAACTGTCCCTGTACGCACAGGTGTTCAAGCTGAACCCGACACCTCCGGTGCCCAAGGTGGAGCTGATCCCGTGAAACAACTCCTGCGGCCGGGCCGGCTGGCGCCGGGCGCGCGGGTGGCCGTCGTCGCCACCAGCGGGCCGGTGCCCGAGGAGCGGCTCCAGGCCGGGCTCGACGTGCTGCGCGGCTGGGACCTCGACCCGGTGGCCGGCCCTCATGTCCTGGACCGGCAAGCCGAGTTGGGTTACCTCGCCGGCACGGACGCCGACCGTGCCGCCGACCTCCAGAACGCCTGGTGCGACCCGGCCGTGGACGCGGTGCTGTGCGCCCGGGGCGGGTACGGCGCACAGCGGGTGATCGACCTGCTCGACTGGGAGGCGATGCGGGCGGCCGGCCCGAAGATCCTCGTCGGGTTCAGCGACGTCACCGTGCTGCACGAGGCCTTCGCCACCCGCCTGGGGCTGGCCACGCTGTACGGGCCGATGGCGGCCGGCGTCGACTTCGTCAAGAACACGCGGGCGCAGGAGCATCTGCGGGCCACACTGTTCGCGCCCGAGACGGTCCGTGTGATCGCCTCCGGCGGCACTGCCCTGGTGCCCGGCCGGGCGCGGGGTGTCACCCTCGGTGGCTGTCTGTGCCTGCTCGCCGCGGAACTCGGCACCCCGCACGCCCGGCCCTCGGCGCGCGGCGGACTGCTCTGCCTGGAGGACGTGGGCGAGGAGACGTACCGGCTGGACCGGTACCTGACCCAACTCCTGCGCGCCGGCTGGCTGGACGGGGTCCGCGGTGTGCTGCTCGGCTCCTGGGAGGGCTGCGCCGACGACGCCCGGCTGCGGCCCCTGCTGGCCGACCGGCTCGGCGGACTCGGCGTCCCGGTCGTGGAGAACGTCGGATTCGGCCACTGCGCCGGCGCGTCGACGATCCCGTTCGGCGTCGCCGCCGAACTGGACGCCGACACCGGCACGCTGACCCTGGACGAACCGGCGCTGCGCTGACCGGTGTGGACGGCCCTGCTCGCCACCGGGCTCGCCGGCGGGCTGTGCGGGGCGTATTCGTGTGACGCCGCGGCCGGTGACACCCTAGGCTGGCCGGATGCCGCACACCCCGCCCCTCCCCGAAGGCCGCCGCGTCACCCTCCGCCCCTTCACCCTCGCGGACGGCCCCGAGTTCACCGCACGGGCCCGGGAGAGCAAGGACCTGCACCGGCCGTGGCTGTTCCCGCCGGACAGCGACGAGGCGTACGCCGACTACGCCGGCCGGCTGATCGAGGACCCGGCCCGGACCGGCTTCCTGGTGTGCGAGAAGGACGGCGGCGGCATCGCCGGCTTCATCAACATCAACAACATCGTCCGGGGCGGCTTCCAGTGCGGCGCCCTCGGCTACGGCGCCTTCGCGCACGCGGCCGGGCGCGGCCTGATGCGCGAGGGCCTGGAGCTGGTGGTCGGGTACGCGTTCGGACCTCTGGGTCTGCACCGGCTGGAGATCAACGTCCAGCCGGGGAACACCGCCTCCATCGCCCTCGCCCGGGGTGCGGGCTTCCGCCTGGAGGGCTTCTCCCCGGCCATGATCCACGTCGCCGGAGCCTGGCGCGACCACGAACGCTGGGCGCTCACCGCGGAGATGCGCGCGGCCGGCTGACGTACGCGACCCGGCTCGCCGGCCGGGGACGGGCACCGTCCTTCCTTCCGCAGGATCTCCAGCTCCGCCTCGGGGCCGCTCATCAGCAGGAAGGAGCCGACCGCGGCGACCTCGACCTCACCGCGCGGTCAGCGACGCAGACGCGCAGCGAGGCACCCATGATCTCCATGACCACGAGCGTAGTCGGGCGTGCCCCGGCCGCGCAGGGCCACGGCGTTACCGGCTGTGTGCAGCGGGTACCCGCAGGGTATGGACCGTATGGATCACCTGGAACATCTGGACAAGCACCTTGTCGAAGAACTGGCACAGGTGGCACGCGAGACGGTACGGGACGAACTGCGCGAGCAGACCCGCAAGCAGCGGCGCACCGCCATGCTCTACGCCGCGTCGGGTGCCGCCGCCCTGTACGCGGGCGGTGCCGTGGCCCTCGCTGTGGGCCTGGCCCTGGCGTCCGGACTGCCCGGCTGGGCCGCCGCTCTGATCACCGCGGCACTGCTGGCCGTGGTGGCGTACGTGCTGCGCGGTGTCGCACGTCCCGGCCACGGGGGCCACACCCCGCACGCCCCGCACCGCGTCATCGGCGGCTCCGCGCCGGGCGCCCCGCCCGGCGGCCTGGGAGGCATGCCGTACCCGCCGGCGCCGACGCAGCCCCCGACCGACCCCGACACCCCGCACCACCGGGCGTGACCCGTTCCGGCTCCTGCTCCGGCGCCCCGTCCGGCGGAGGGCCGGGGCGCCGGAGGCTTTGACGGCACTCGGTAGCGCCCTTCAGTCCCGGTCGAGCCGGGGCAGCACGTTCGTCCGGTAGAAGTCGAAGAACCCCCGCTGGTCCGGCCCGATCTGGTTCACGTACACCCGGTCGAACCCGGCGTCGGCGAACGCCCGCAGTGCGGCGGCATGCTGGCCGGCGTCGTCCCCGCACACCACTTTCTCCCGCACCATCTCCTCGGTGACCAGCTCGCGCAGTTGCTCGAAATGCCGGGGGGAAGGCAGCACCTGGCCCATCTCGCCGGGCAGTAGCTGGTTGTACCAGAGCCCGTGCACCGTACGGACGCACTCGTCGCGGTCGGTGCCGTAACAGACCTTGGTGCCGCCGCTGACGAGGCCGGTCCCGCCGCCGCCCTTGCGGTACCGGGTGACCATCTCCTCCTTCGGCATCATCGTGATGTACCCGTCGCCCACGCGGGCGGCCAGGGCGATCGCCTTGGGGCCGAAGCCCGAGATGTCGATCGGGACGGGCTCGTCGGGGGCGGTGTAGAGACGCGCGTTCTCCACCGTGTAGTGGGTGCCGTGATGGCTGACCTCCTCGCCGGTGAACAGCCGGCGCATGACCTGGATCGACTCCTCCAGCATGTCCAGGCGCACGTTCAGCGGCGGCCAGGCGTCGCCGAGGATGTGCTCGTTCAGCGCCTCGCCCGTGCCGACGCCGAGCCGGAAGCGGCCCTCGGTCAGCACCGCGCTCGTCGCCGCGGCCTGCGCCACCACCGCCGGGTGCATCCGTACGGTCGGGCAGGTCACGGCCGTCTCGACGGGCAGCGACACCGCCTGGGAGAGCGCGCCGATCACCGACCACACGAACGGGCTCTGCCCCTGTGCGTCGTTCCACGGGTGGTAGTGGTCGGAGATCCACAGGGCCCGGAAGCCGGCCTGCTCGGCCATCCGGGCCTGTTCGACGAGGGCGGCGGGATCGTGTTCCTCGCACGCCAGGAAATAGCCGTACTCGGGCATGGAATACCTCCGCGCGGGGGCGGCTCGGGGTGCGGTGGGCGTCGGTCCCGGGCCGGGTGACCGAGAGCGGCCCGCGCGAAACGCCGCCGCGGTCCGCGTACCCGCCCGGCGTACGGGTGACCCGCCCGGCGTTTGGGTGCCCCGGCCCCGGTTACGCGGAAGTCTCCGGAGGGGCCACAGCCTCGAAGGCCGCCCCGCACGCGCATGCGTCCCGGGACGCCGCCGGCCGGGTGCCGGACGCCGTACCGCCGCGCCAGGGCGTCCGGCCGGGCTCGCAGGGGCCCGGCCGGTTCCCGGGACCTGGCCCCACCGTCAGCGGCGCGGCCACCGGGCGGCCCGGAACGGCCGTCCGCACACCCGGGAGACGACCATGACGCGCGAGACCGGCCGGACCCACCGCACGCACGAGAAGGACCAGCCCGCCCGCAACCGCCCGGGCGGCGAACCCGTACGCGACCGGCCCGGCGGCGAGCCCGCCAGGACCGGCCCGGAGCATCCGGCCCCCGGCCCCGTCAGGCGCACCGACACCCCCGAGACCCAGGACAACCGCGCCGCCCACGACACCCCCGACCCCGAGGACCGCGCGAACCGCCCGACTGAAGGCCGAACGCGGAACGCCGACGCCGAACGCCGAACCCGGAACACAGAACGCAGAACCCCGAGGCAGAACGCCGAACGCCGAGACCAAGGAGACCGATGAAGACCGCCGAACTGGCCGAACTGGGACAGCAGCTACGTGTGGACAGCGTGCGGGCGTCCGCCGCCGCGGGATCCGGGCACCCCACGTCCTCGATGTCCGCCGCCGACCTGGTGGCCGTCCTGCTCGCGAACCATCTGCGCTACGACTTCGAACGCCCCGAGCACTCCGCGAACGACCGCTTCGTGCTCTCCAAGGGACACGCCTCGCCCCTGCTGTACGCCGCGTACAAGGCGGCCGGCGCCATCGAGGACGGCGAACTCGTCACCTTCCGCAAGCTCGGCAGCCGGCTGGAGGGCCATCCGACGCCGCGGCGGCTGCCCTGGGTCGAGACGGCCACCGGCTCCCTCGGCCAGGGCCTGCCGGTCGGGGTCGGCATCGCCCTCGCCGGCAAGCGGCTGGACCGCACCGACTACCGGGTCTGGGTGCTGTGCGGCGACAGCGAGCTGGCGGAGGGCTCGGTGTGGGAGGCCGCCGAACACGCCGGCTTCGAGAGCCTCGACAACCTGATCGCGATCGTGGACGTCAACCGGCTCGGACAGCGCGGCCCCACCCGGCACGGCCACGACCTGGACGCCTACGCCCGCCGCTTCCAGGCGTTCGGCTGGCACACGATCGAGATCGACGGGCACGACGTCGACAAGATCGACCGGGCCTACGGCGAGGCGCTGTCCACGACCGGGCAGCCCACCGTGATCCTCGCCCGCACCCTCAAGGGCAAGGGCGTCGCCGCCGTCGAGGACCGTGAGGGCCTGCACGGCAAGCCGCTGACCGAGGCCGAGGACGCCATCGCCGAACTCGGCGGGCCGCGCGAGCTGCACGTCCGGGTCAGCGAGCCGCAGGCCGCCGCCGCGCCGAGCTCGGTCACCACCGAGCCGCTTCAGCTTCCGTCCTTCGACCTGGGGGAGGAAGTTGCCACCCGGGACGCCTTCGGCAAGGCCCTCGCCGCGCTCGGCGCCGCCCGCGGCGACGTCGTCGCCCTGGACGGCGAGGTCGGCGACTCCACCCGCACCGAGGAGTTCGGCAAGGCCCACCCCGACCGGTTCTTCGAGTGCTACATCGCCGAGCAGCAGCTCGTCGCCACGGCCGTCGGCATGGCCGCACGGGGATGGGTGCCGTACGCCTCGACGTTCGCCGCCTTCCTCTCCCGGGCCCACGACTTCGTGCGCATGGCGGCCGTCAGCGGCTCCGGGATCAACCTGGTGGGCTCGCACGCCGGTGTCTCGATCGGGCAGGACGGGCCCTCGCAGATGGGCCTGGAGGATCTGGCGATGTTCCGGTCCGTGTACGGCTCGACCGTGCTCTACCCCTGCGACGGCAACCAGACCGCGAAGCTGGTGGCGGCCATGGCCGGCCTCGACGGCATCCGCTATCTGCGCACCTCCCGCGGCAAGTCCCCGGTGATCTACGGGCCCGACGAGGAGTTCCCGGTGGGCGGCAGCAAGACGCTGCGCTCCAGCGACGACGACCGGCTGACCGTCCTCGCGGCCGGGGTCACCGTGCCCGAGGCGCTGGCCGCCGCCGACCGGCTCGCCGAGGACGGCATCCGGGTGCGGGTCGTCGACCTGTACTCGGTCAAGCCGGTCGACGCCGAGACCCTGAGCCGGGCCGCCGAGGAGACCGGCTGCCTGCTCACCGTCGAGGACCACCACGCGGAGGGCGGCCTCGGTGACGCCGTCGCGGAGGTGTTCGGCGACGGCCGGCCCGTGCCCCGCCTGGTCCGGCTGGCGGTGCGCACCATGCCGGGCTCCGCCGCGCCCGACGAGCAGCTCCACGCGGCCGGTATCGACTCCGTGGGCATCGTGGCCGCCGCCAGGATGCTGGTCGAGGAGGCGGTCGTGCGCTGAGCGACGGCGGCGCGCGGGCCGCGGTCGGGCCCCGCACGGTGGAGATCCGGCCGCCGGGGAAGCGTCTTCCCCGGCGGCCGGGGCGCGAGGGAGTACGCCGGGAGCCGGCCTCGCCGACCGTGGCCGTCGCGGTGCCGCCGACCTGGGACCGCCGCACGGCACTGAGTGCGTGGCACACGTACCCGCTCTGACCAGGCACGACGATATGCGGGTGGCACCCATCTGCTCCTGAAGGTTTGGCCACGGATGTGGCGGCCACACGCAGGAGAGAGGTGGCCATGTCGAACACAGAGAACACATCCCAGTCACAAAAAACACGGAAAACTCCCGGCTCCGAGGATTCACAGGAGCCACAGGAGTCACACGAGAACAAGGGAAGCTCCACGGCGGGCGGCCGCCGCCCGGCCCTCATGGACGTGTTGCGCCAGGCGCGCGCCCAGCTCGCCGAACTCACCGGGCTCGAACCCGAGTCGGTGTCCTCGTTCGAGCAGACGGAGGACGGGTGGTCACTGGAGGTCGAGGTACTCGAACTGTCGAGAGTCCCCGACACGATGAGCCTGATGGGCAGCTACCAGGTCGAACTGGACCCGCAGGGGCAGCTCACCGGGTACCGCCGCGTCCGCCGGTACGAACGCGGCAGGGCCGACGCGCGCCGGTGAGCCACCGCGCCCGTCCGCCCGCGCACACCGCGACCTACTAGACAGCGACCGACTACACACGAGGAGGAATCGCCGGCATGACTGTTGTTCCGGCACAGCAGAGCGGAGGTGGAGGCGGCAGCAGCGGCCTCTACGACGTACTTGAACTGGTCCTGGACCGGGGCCTCGTGATCGACGCGTTCGTCCGCGTCTCTCTGGTCGGCATCGAGATCCTGAAGATCGACGTCCGGGTCGTCGTGGCCAGCGTCGACACCTATCTGCGTTTCGCCGAGGCCTGTAACCGCCTCGACCTGGAGTCCGGCCCGAACAAGAGCCCGGGCCTGCCCGAGATCGTGGGCGAGGTCACCGAGTCCGGCGCCCGCGGCAAGTCCAAGGGAGCGCTGTCCGGCGCCGCGGAGACGGTATCCGACGCCTTCAAGCAGGCGCGCTCGGAAGGGGAGACCCAGTCCCGCCCGCGTGCCCGTAAGGCTCCGGCGCGCCGGAAGGAGGAGCAGGAGTGAGCACCTACGTCTACGGGATCACCGCACGGTCCCACCCCGCGCTGCCCGAGGGCATGACCGGCGTGGGCCAGCCGGCCCGCCCGGTGCGCCTGCTCACGGCCGGGGAGCTGACCGCCGTGGTCAGCGACGCCCCCGAGGACCTGCGCCCCAAGCGCAGGGACCTGCTCGCGCACCAGAACCTGCTGGCCGAGACCGGTGCGGGCGGCTGCATCCTGCCCATGCGCTTCGGCAGCATCGCCGATGACGACGACTCCGTCACCCAGGTGCTCACCGCGCGCGCCGAGCACTACCAGGAGCGGTTGCGGGAGCTGGACGGCAAGGTCGAGTACAACGTCAAGGCCACTCACATCGAGGAGGCCGTGCTGCACCTGGTGATGGCCGAGAACACGGAGCTGCGCTCCCTCGCGGAGACCAACCGCCGGTCCGGCGGCGGCAGCTACGACGACAAGATCCGCCTCGGCGAGATGGTCGCCTCCGCCGTCAAGGCCAAGGAGGCCGTGGACGCGAGCGAGGTGCAGAGTCTGCTGACACCGGCCGCCGCCGCGGTCAGCGTGGGCCCCGAGTCCACCGGCTGGCTGCTGAACGTGTCGTTCCTCGTCGCGCGGGACTCGGCCGAGCGTTTCCTGGCCGCTGTGGAGCAGGTGCGCCAGAGCCACGCCCATCTGGAATTGAGGGTCAACGGGCCCCTGCCGCCGTACAGCTTCGTGGAACCGGGTCCCGCCCAGTCGTCCGGCAGCACGGCCGGCGCCGGCGCCGGAGCGCAGTAGGGCTCCCGGCCCGGACGGAGAGGAGAACACCGTGGGACTGATCGGCGAGGTGCTGATGCTGCCGTTCGCGCCCGTACGCGGCAGCGCGTGGGCCGTCAGGCAGGTGCTCCAGGAGGCGGAACGGATCTACTACGACCCCGCCACCGTACGGGCCGAGCTCGCCCGCCTCGAGGAACAACTGGAGGCGGGAGAGATCACCGAGGAGGAGTTCGACCAGCGCGAGGACGAACTCCTCGACCGGCTGGAGACCACTGTGCGCTCCGGCGACACCACAGGCAACGGGACGTGAGATGAACCGAACGGCACTGGGCCTCGCCGTAGGGGCCGGATACTTCCTCGGACGGACGAAGAAACTGAAGATGGCGCTCGCCGTCGGTTCCTTCGTGGCCGGGAAGAAGCTCAACCTGAGTCCGAAGATGCTCGCGGACGTGGTGAGCCAACAGCTCCAGAACAACCCCCAGTTCAAGGAGATCGGGGACCAGCTACGCCAGGACCTGCGGGGCGTCGGCAAGGCTGCCACCGGTGGGCTGGCCGAGCGGCAGATCAACGCGCTCGCCGACCGGTTGCACAGCCGCACCGCCAAGGTGCGCGACCAGGCGGCCGGCGTCACCCCGGGCGACTCCGAGGACGAGCAGTCCGCCGAGCCGGAGGACGACCAGGGCGACGAGGGCGAAGAGGACCGGGGCGCCGGTTCCGAGGCCCAGGAGGAAGAGCCGGAGGAGGAAGAGCCGGAAGAGGAAGAGCCGGAGGCGGAAGAGGAAGAGCCGGAGGCGGAAGAGGAAGAGGAGCCGGAGGAGGAAGAGGAAGAGGAGCCGGAGGAGGAAGAGGAAGAGGAGCCGGAAGAGGAAGAGGAAGAGGAAGAGGAGCCGGAAGAGGAAGAGGAGGAAGAGGAGGAAGAGGAGCCGGAAGAGGAAGAGCCGGAAGAACGGCCGGCGAAGAAGGCTCCTGCCAAGAAGGCTCCTGCCAAGAAGGCTCCCGCCGCCAAGCAGGCTCCTGCCAAGAAGGCTCCCGCGCAGAAGGCTCCCGCCAAGAAGGCTCCCGCCGCCAAGCAGGCTCCCGCCAAGAAGGCCGCGGCCAAGAAGACGGCTCCGGCCAAGAAGTCGGCTCCCGCCAAGAAGACGGCGGCCAAGAAGACGGGCGCGGCCGGCAGGACGACCACGAAGAAGACGGGTGCGGCCGGCGGTACCGCCCGGCGCGCGGCCTCCCGGCATTCGAAGGGCGGCGATGACCGATGACCGAGTCCGTCGGATCGGCCAACTCCGAGGCCACGAGCAACCCGCTGAGCGCCCTCGCCCACAGCGAGGCCGCCGACCGGTTGAAGGAGGAGGCCCGGGAGTATCTGTCCGCGCAGGCCACCCGGCTGCTGTCCGGCGTCGGCCGCAAGCTCGGTGAGACCACCGGCAAGCTGACCGACATCGCCGAGGGCAACAGCCCGGGGTTCGCCAAGATGGCGCTCGACGGCGGGCGCAAGCTCGCCGAGGGCAAGGGTCCTGTGCGTTCGGCGCTGGAGGTGGGTGCCTCCCACGTCAAGGAGAACGTGATGAACGCCGTCAAGAACCTGGGGGGCGGCAAGGGCAAGAAGGGCGGCGCGGGCAAGAAGCCGGTCGTCATCATGGAATCCGTCGACGTCGGCGTGCCGCTGCGCACCGCCTACGACCAGTGGACCCAGTACCAGGACTTCTCCACCTTCGCCAAGGGCGTCAAGAGCGCGGGCCGCTCCGACGACACCCAGTCCGACTGGCAGGCCAAGGTCTTCTGGTCCAGCCGTAGCTGGAAGGCGAAGACGACCGAGCAGGTGCCGGACTACCGCATCCAGTGGACGTCGGAGGGCGCCAAGGGCACCACCAAGGGCGTGGTCTCCTTCCACCGCCTGGAGGACAACCTCACCCGGGTGCTGCTGGTCATGGAGTACTACCCGGTCGGCCTCTTCGAGAAGACCGGCAACATCTGGCGCGCCCAGGGCCGCCGGGCCAGGCTGGACCTGAAGAACTTCGCCCGCTTCATCACCCTCAAGGGTGAGGCGGAGGACGGCTGGCGCGGCGAGATCCGTGACGGCGAGGTGGTCAAGAGCCACGAGGACGCTGTCGCCGAGGAGGAGTCCGAGGACGCCGAGAACGGCGAAGGCGCCGAAGATGCCGAGGACTCGGACGAGCCCGAGGCCGAGGCGGAGGACCAGGAAGACGAGGACGAGGCGCAGGAGGGCGACGAAGAGGCTCAGGAGGGCGACGAGGAGGGCTACGAGGACGAGGACGAGCCCGAGGCGTACGAGGACGAGGAAGAGGGACCGTACGAGGACGAGGAGGCCGCCGAGGACGAGGAGCCCGCTGAGGACGCGTACGAGGACGAGGAAGAAGAGGCCGAGGAAGAGGAACCCGAGTACGCCGAGAGCCGGGGCCGTCGATGACGATGCCCGGTCGCCTCCCCGAGCCCTATGGTCAGGGCTCGGGGGCCAACCTCGCCGACATCCTCGAGCGTGTGCTCGACAAGGGCATCGTCATCGCGGGTGACATCAAGATCAACTTGCTCGACATCGAACTGCTCACCATCAAGCTGCGGCTCATCGTCGCCTCGGTGGACAAGGCCAAGGAAATGGGCATCGACTGGTGGGAGACGGATCCGGCCCTCTCCTCCGGCGCCCGCCGGAACGAGCTGGCCCGGGAGAACGCCGAGCTGAGAGAACGCCTTGCCCGGCTGGAGGAGCTGGAGCCGGGCCGCGCGCCGAAGGAGGCACCATGACCGGACTGCGGTACGTGTACGCCGTCTGCCGCCCCTTCGGGACGCCTCTGCAGGCCCAGTTGACGGGCATCGGGGGCGCCCCGCCGGCCCTCGTACGCCACCACGGGCTGGTCGCGGTCGTCAGCACGGTCCCGGAGGCCGACTTCTCCGAGGAGGCGCTTAAGGCCCGCCTGGAGGACCTGGACTGGCTCGCCGCGACCGCCCGCGCCCACCAGGGCGTGATCGACGCGCTCACCACGGTCACCACTCCGTTGCCGCTGCGGCTCGCGACCGTCTTCCGGGACGACAGCGCCCTGCGCACGATGATCGAGACCCGGGAGGACAGCTTCCGGCGTCTGCTCGACCGCCTGGACGGCCGGGTCGAGTGGGGGGTGAAGGTGTACCTGGAGGAGGAGCCGGCGGCCGAGCCGGCTCCCGCCGCCGCGGCGAAGCCCGCGAGCGGACGGGACTACCTGCGCCGCCGACGCGAGCAGAGCCACGCGCGGGAGGACAAGTGGCAGCGCGCCGAGGCGTTCGCGCGGTCCCTGCACGAGCGTCTCTCCGCTCCCGCCGAGGACCACCGGCTGCACCCCCCGCAGAACGCGGCGCTCTCCGGCGCCGCGGGGCGCAATGTGCTCAACGCGGCCTATCTGGTGCCGCGGGCGCATTCCGAGGAGTTCGTGGAACTGGTCGACCGTACGAAGGACGAGGCGCCCGGGATCCGCGTGGAACTCACCGGCCCCTGGGCCGCGTACTCGTTCTCAGGAGAGGACGCGGCGGCGGAGGAGGTGCGGTGACCGTAGTCGAACGCCGCGAGATCGCCCTGGTCGACCTCCTGGACCGGCTGCTGGCCGGTGGGGTCGTCCTCACCGGCGACATCACGCTGCGCATCGCGGACGTCGATCTGGTCCGCATCGACCTCAACGCCCTGATCAGCTCCGTGAACGAGCAGGTCCCGTCGCCCTTCGAGGAACTCACATGACCGAGAGCCCGGCCGAGGGCCCGCGGCGCAAACGGCTGGACCTGGAACCCGACACCGTCGAGCGCGACCTGGTGAAACTCGTGCTCACCGTGGTCGAGCTGCTACGCCAGCTCATGGAGCGCCAGGCCGTGCGCCGTTTCGACACCGGGGACCTGACCGAGGAGCAGGAGGAACGGATCGGGCTCACCCTGATGCTGTTGGAAGACCGGATGGCCGAGCTGCGGGACCGGTACGGGCTGCGGCCCGAGGACCTCAATCTGGACCTCGGGCCGCTCGGACCGCTGCTTCCCCGCGACTGACACCCTTCAGTACGAATCCGGCACCGTACCAGGAGCAGGACGGGCAGGACGGGCACCATGGTGCACCTCCGACGCGCCGGGTGTCCCGGAACGCGCGGTTCAGGCATCTTTACGGCACAGGATCTCCCCGTGCAGGACCGCGAACCAGCCGTCGTCGTGCCGGCCCCAGTCCCGCCAGGCCTCCGAGACCGCCCGCAGCCGCTCCGCCGTCGCGTGACCGCCCTCCAGCACCCGTTCGGCGTAGTCGGAGGCGAGGGTGCGGTCCGCCCACAGGCCGCTCCACCACGCACGCTCCCCGGGCGTGGCGAACGTCCAGGTGCTGGAGGTGGCCGTGACGTCCCGCAGCCCCGCCGCCCGCGCCCACGCCGTCAGCCGGCGCCCGGCGTCGGGCTCGCCGCCGTTGGCACGCGCCACGCGCTCGTACAGCTCCAGCCAGTCGTCCAGGCCGGGCAGCGCCGGGTACCAGGTCATCGCCGCGTAGTCCGCGTCGCGTACGGCGATGAACCCGCCGGGCTTCGTCACCCGGTGCATCTCGCGCAGAGCCTGCACCGGGTCGCCCACGTGCTGGAGCACCTGGTGGGCGTGGACCACGCAGAAGGTGTCGTCCCGGTGGTCCAGGGCGTGGACGTCGGCCACCGCGAAGTCCACGTTCGTCAGGCCGCGGGCGGCGGCGGTGGCCCGGGCCTGCTCCAGGACGCCGGGGGCGTGGTCGACCCCGGTGACATGGCCGTCCGGGACCAGTTCCGCCAGGTCGGCGGTGATGGTGCCGGGGCCGCACCCGATGTCCAGGACGCGCATGTGGGGCCTGAGCGCGCCGAGCAGATAGGCCGCGGAGTTGGCCGCGGTCCGCCAGGTGTGCGAACGCAGCACCGACTCGTGGTGCCCGTGCGTGTAGACGGCGGTCTCCTGTGCCTTCGGCATGGCTGTACCCCTTCACCCCTCGTCGGCGGACCGGTCTGCCCGTCCACCGGTCCGCCTCACGGTACGCCCGCCAGCCGAATGCTGAGATGTGGGTTTTGTTATATGGACTGACGGGCCGTCAGGACACGGAGTCCAGCGGGCGGTACACCGTCAGGGCCTCGGGCAGCTTCTCCAGGCGCACCTCGTCCGACACCGTCGTCACCTCGCCGTCGTAGGCCAGCGGGGTGCCGGGGGCGATGCCGGTCAGCCGCAGCCGCTTCACCTGCACCGCCGCGTGCGCGGGCGACCGGGTCAGCGGGCCCGCGACCGCCGCCGCGAGCAGCCGCAGCGCGGGCCTGCGGCTGCCGTGCACCGCCCGCACGTCCAGCAGACCGTCCGCGAGATCGGTGCGGCGGCCCGGGGCGAGGCCCATCCGGTGGTAGACGCCGTTGCCGACGAACAGCAGCCACAGCGGACGCCGTTCACCGCCCGCCACCACCTCCAGGGGGTGCTGCCCGGCACGCAGCACCCGCAACGCCCCGAGCACCCCGGCGGACCAGCCGCCGATCCGGTGGGACCAGCGGTCCCGCGCCCGCACCAGCTCCGGGTACACGCCGAGGCTGAGCGTGTTCAGGAACACGCCCTCCGCGTCCTGGGAGACGAACCGGCCCACGTCCACCCGGACCGCCTCGCCGTGCCGCACCGCCCGGGCCAGCTGCCGTTCGTCCTCCACGCCCAGGTCGTAGGCGAAGTGGTTGAGGGTGCCGCCGGGCAGCACCGCGAGCGGCAGACCGTGCCGCAGGGCGGTCCCGGCCGCCGCGTTCACCGTGCCGTCGCCGCCGCACACCCCGAGCACCCGCGCCCGGGCCGCCGCCTTCTCCAGCTCCTCGGCGACGTCCTCCGGCGCGCACTCGACGACCTCCGCCATCGGCAGCGCGTCGTGCAGCGCGCGCACCCGGTCCGCCGTGCCCGACGCCTGGTTGGCGACCACCACCAGGCCGTCACCCTCGGGCAGCGCCGGGGCCGCGGCCCGCGGGCGGGCGGAGTCCCGGACCTGGGCGCGGGTCGGCACCAGACGCCGTACCAGGAAGGCGGCGCCCGCGCCGAGCGCGGCCCCGGCCAGCACGTCGCTCGGGAAGTGCACCCCCGTGTACACGCGGGACGCCGCCACCGAGAACGCCACCGGCGCCGCCGCGGCCCCCCATGCCGGCGACTCCAGGGCGACCCCGGTCGCGAAGGCCGCGGCGGAGGCGGCGTGCCCGGACGGGAAGGAGGTGGTGATCGGCTGCTGCTTCAGCCGCCGCACGAGCGGCACCGGATCCAGCACCGGCCGGGCCCGGCGCACCGACCGCTTGCCGACGGTGTTGATCGTCAGCGAGGCCAGGCTGAGCGACGCCAGCCCTCGCACCGCCGCCCGGCGGGCCCTGGGTGTGCGGCTCGCGGCCATCGCGGCGGCCACCCCGAACCACAGCACCCCGTGGTTCGCGCCGCGGCTCAGCCGGGGCAGCACCCGTTCGGCCCCCGGCCAGTTCCAGGCGGCGGCGGCCTGGAAGAGCCGGCCGTCGAGCGAGAGGGCCGTGCGCAGCGGGGTCCGGGCTGCGGAGGCCGGGAGAGTCAGGTCCAGGTCTGGGCTCATGGGGTGCGCTTACCCGGAAGCGCCCGTTTCTTGTGCCCGGCACACCGGGTGTCACCGCCTCGCGCACACCGGGTGTCACCGCCTCGCGCGGGCCGGACGGCACCGCCTCGCGGAGCCGGCGCTTTCACGCTGCCCCGTCCACCGTGTCCAGGAGATCGCTGATGAACCCGCCTGCACGCTGCTCCCCGGCACTCGTCAAGGCCCTGCCGGCATGCCGGAGGGCGGGCGAAGCTTCAGAGGGTGCGGGGCGGGTGGGCGCTTCGTGTCTACAGACTGAGTGTGATCGCGGCGGCGATGCCGCCCAGGCCGAGGGCGAAGGCCGCTTCTTTCCAGCCGCCCTTGCCCCAGCGGAAGGGGCGGTCGGCGGCCAGCCGGCCCGGACCGATGGCGGCGACGGCCAGCGCGACGACGGCGATGCAGACGCTGTACTCCACGCCGCCGTCCGTCTCCCACAGACCGTGGGCGGCGGTGACCGTGACCATCGCATTGATCATGACGCCGATCAGGGCGGCAGCCGCCAGCGGGGTCAGCAGCCCCAGTGCCAGACCGAGGCCGCCGAGCAACTCGGACATACCCCCGATCACGGCGAAGAGCTTGCCAGGGTGGTAGCCCAGGGCCGCGAACCCCTTGCCGGTCGCCGTCAGACCCGGACCGCCGAAGAGCCCGAAGACTTTCTGCGCCCCGTGTGCGGCCATCAGCAGGCCGAAGGCCAGCCGGATGAGCAGCAGCCCGGAGTCGGCGGCGGTCGTCATCGGCACGGCGGTGGAAGTGGACCGCGCCACCGGTTCCGTGGACGAGGCAGAAGAGTGCCGAACGCGTTTGGTCGACATGGCGATGCTCCGATCGGAACGCCAGGACGGGCGTTTCCCCCAGCTCGACGGAAACGTCGAGCACCGGTGCGGGGTGTGCCCCGCAGGGGATCGCGGGCAATCCCCGGCCCCCCTTCGATCCTTCCGCTGCGGGCAGGGGATACCGGGGCGGTGGCCCGCGGGGACGGGCGGCCGGTGCTGTGTCAGTGATCCTGGGGCATCTGGTCATCACGATCGGGATCGTTCGGGCACAACTGCACGCAGCATTCGCCGGGCTCGGGGGCCGGCACGGCCTGGACGCCGCGGACCTCCAGGCCGACGAGATAGCCGCTGAGGAAGGCCTGGTTCATGCCGCACACCAGCTCGGGGGCCTTCGCGGCCAGCGGGTGGAACGGACAGTTGCGCAGCCGCAGCCGGGTGGGGGCTTCCCGGACGGGTTCGTAGCCGTACTCCTCCAGCAGCCCCTCGCAGGCGGTCAGCCCGCGCTCGGGGCCCAGTCGCCCGGGGCGGGTCTCCTCCCGCGCGGCTTCGCCCAGCCGGCGGCCGCGCTGCTCGGCGGTCCGCACCGCTGCCTGCGCCGCGTTTTCGTCGGCCTCCTCGGTCAGGACGGCGTCCAGGAGCAGGTGCGCCAGGAGTTCGTGGCGCCGGTCGGGGATGCTCACGGTGATCTGCGCGGCGGTGGGCCCGTACACCTTCGGCCGTCTGCCGACCTTGCGAATCCCGCCGGGCGTCTCGTAGTGGGCGCGGAGCAGGCCGGCGTCGACGAGCTTGTCCAGGTGGAATGCGGCGAGCTTGCGGGATATGCCGACGCTCGCGGCGGCCTCGTCGCGGGTGACAGCGCGGCCCGCACGGCGGATGTAGGTGAACATGCGCCGCCGTGAGTCCTCGCTCAGGACGCTGACGGAGTCGATGGCGTGTTGGCCTGGTCGGCCGGCGCTGTCCGATCGGAAGCCACGACACCACGATAAACCCCATCTACGTAGGCACAAATGTTCCTTCGACCCTGGATTGCCTGCGCATTTGGACGACCTCGTTCCGATAAGCCCAATAGTTACTGGTGAAAAGGGAGGAGGTTGCGATGACTGCTGAGTCACAGCTTCAGGCGAAGCGTCCGGTCAGCGCTTCGCTGGCGCACGCGGCGTCCGGCGCCGGTGATAACGGTTTGCCCCCGGTCCCGGCAGCCCCGGAGAATGCCTGCCCATGGGACATCTGGAAGCCGCGCACCTCGAGTACCACCTCCCCGACGGCAGGACGCTGCTCGGTGACGTGTCCTTCCGGGTCGGCGAAGGCGCGGTCGTGGCCCTGGTCGGCCCGAACGGCGCCGGCAAGACCACCCTGCTGCGGCTGATCTCCGGCGAGCTGAAGCCGCACGGCGGCACGGTCACCGTCGGCGGCGGCCTCGGCGTGATGCGCCAGTTCGTGGGCTCGGTACGCGACGAGACGACCGTACGGGACCTGCTCGTGTCCGTCGCCCCGCCCCGGATCCGCCAGGCCGCGAAGGCCGTCGACGAGGCCGAGCACGCCCTCATGACCGTCGACGACGAAGCCGCCCAGATGGGGTACGCGCAGGCCCTCTCCGACTGGGCCGAGGCCCGCGGCTACGAGGCCGAGACCCTGTGGGACATGTGCACCACCGCCGCGCTCGGCATGCCGTACGAACGCGCCCAGTGGCGGCAGGTGCGCACCCTCTCCGGCGGCGAGCAGAAGCGGCTCGTGCTGGAGGCGCTGCTGCGCGGCACCGACGAGGTGCTGCTGCTGGACGAACCGGACAACTACCTCGACGTGCCCGGCAAGCGCTGGCTGGAGGAACAGTTGCGGGAGACCCGCAAGACGGTCCTGTTCGTCTCCCACGACCGGGAACTCCTCGCCCGCGCGGCCGAGAAGATCGTCTCCGTGGAGCCGGGCCCGGCCGGCGCCGACGCCTGGGTGCACGGCGGCGGCTTCGCCACCTATCACGAGGCCCGCCGGGAACGCTTCGCCCGCTTCGAGGAGCTGCGCCGCCGCTGGGACGAGAAACACGCCCAGTTGAAGAAGCTCGTCCTCACCCTCCGGCAGGCCGCCGCGGTCAGCCACGAGATGGCCTCCCGCTACCAGGCCGCGCAGACCCGCCTGCGCAAGTTCGAGGAGGTCGGCCCGCCGCCGGAGCCGCCCCGCGAGCAGGACATCACCATGCGCCTGAAGGGCGGCCGGACCGGCATCAGGGCCGTCACCTGCGAGCGACTGGAGCTGACCGGCCTGATGCAGCCGTTCGACCTGGAGGTCTTCTACGGCGAACGGGTCGCCGTCCTCGGCTCCAACGGCTCCGGCAAGTCCCACTTCCTGCGTCTGCTCGCCGGTGAGGACGTGACGCACACGGGCCGGTGGAAGCTCGGCGCGCGCGTCGTACCCGGCCATTTCGCCCAGACCCACGCCCACCCCGAACTCCAGGGCCGCACCCTCCTCGACATCCTGTGGAAGGAGCACGCCCAGGACCGTGGCGCCGCCATGTCCCGGCTGCGCCGCTACGAACTCACCCAGCAGGCCGAACAGAACTTCGACCGGCTCTCCGGCGGCCAGCAGGCCCGGTTCCAGATTCTGCTGCTGGAACTCGCGGGCGTCACCGCGCTCCTCCTGGACGAGCCGACCGACAACCTCGACCTGGAGTCCGCCGAGGCCCTCCAGGAGGGGCTGGAGGCGTTCGAGGGGACGGTCCTCGCGGTCACCCACGACCGCTGGTTCGCCCGTTCCTTCGACCGCTACCTGGTCTTCGGCAGCGACGGCCGGGTCCGTGAGACGCCCGAACCGGTCTGGGACGAACGGCGGGTCGAGCGCGCCCGGTGACCTCCCGGGAAAAACGCCCGGGGGCAGTGCCTGCGGGCGGGTACCCGGACCGCATGAACGAACACGATGAGCGGGGCACCACCACGACCGGAGTCGACCCCAGCCGGCTGGACGACCAGCAGCTCATGAAGGAGCTGGAGACGATCCACCGCACGCGCCACGACACCCTCCTGTACGGCTCGAACGACGCGCTGCGGGCCCACAACGAGCGCATGGCGCAACTGGAGGGCGAGTATCTGCGCCGCAACCCGCGCCGCCTGGTCAGCGCGGCCCGCACCCGCGAGGGCGCCCGGGAGCGCGGCAGCGGCGAGACGGCGACCCCCGGCACCTGAACCGTCGGCACGTCCGGCACCCGAACCGGCACCGGCCGCGAGCGCGCGCCGGCGGGAACCGGTACCCGCCCCGCTGTGCCCGGCCGCTGCCGCTGCCGCGACCGGTACCCGCGGCAGCGGCAGGGGCCGGCCCCCACGGGCCGGCCCCGACACATCCGGGTACGGTCAGCCGGCCTCGCCGGCGAACACGTGCAGGAACGCCTCGCAGAACGCCTTCAGGTCGTCCGGCCTGCGGCTGGTCACCAGCTTGTTGGACCCGTGGTCGCAGATCTTCACCTGTTCGTCCACCCAGGTCCCGCCCGCGTTGACGATGTCCGTGCGCAGACTCGGCCAGGACGTCAGCACCCGGCCACGGACGACGTCCGCCTCCACCAGCGTCCACGGCGCGTGGCAGATCGCGGCGACCGGACGGCCCTGCTCGAAGAAGTCCTTCACGAACGCGACGGCCTTCTCGTCCATCCGCAGGACGTCCGGGTTCGCGACCCCGCCCGGCAGCACCAGACCACCGAACGACCCGGCCGACGCCTCACCCACCACCTCGTCCACGGGGAACATGTCCGCTTTGTCCAGATGGTTGAACGCCTGGATCTTCCCGGACTCCGTCGACACCAGCACCGGCTCGTGCCCGGCGCCGGAGGCCGCTTGCCACGGCTCGGTCAGCTCCACCTGCTCGACGCCCTCGGGTGCCACCAGAAACGCGATACGCATGATTCTCAGTCTCCTTCCACTGTCCGCCACACGGCCCGGTGCCCCCGGGCACGCCGCTTCCTGTCCCGCGCCGCCCGCGCGCCCACCTCCGCCGTTCCTCCCGCGCCGACCGTGTCGCCACGCGCTGTCCGAGCCGCCCGGCCCCCGCTCACGCGCCGCCCGCCAGCGCCTCCGCCAGCCGCTGCGCGTTGTCGTAGCGTTCCCCGTGCGGCAGGGCGGCCACGGCGTCGATCAGCCCGCCGGGCGCGTTGTTCCGCCGCAGCGACCTGGCCACCTCGCCCGGCTTCGCCGGAAACGCGTGCCGGCTCAGATGCCGGGCCAGTTCCAGCCTCGTCCGCTCCAGCGACGCCGGGGAGCCCAGGCCGCCCACCGGGCCGCCCCAGACCTCCGGATCGTCGTCCGCGGCCGGTTCCGGGTCGTGCCACTCCTCGACCCGCGTCGGATGCCCGGACCTCAGCAATTCCCTCAGTTCGTGCTTCATCTCGTCGTCACGGTGGACGCTCAGCCGGTCACTGCCTCGCTGCATGTCTCCCTCCAGAGGGTCGACGGTCCGCACCGCGTACCCGGATGGACCGTCGCGTAACAGCCGGCACCCACCACGTACGCCGACGAGAATCCGGCTGCGCGTCAAGCGCGTTGTCGCGAGGACCGTCCGTACGGGGACGGTCCTCGGCCGCGGTTCGAGGTCACGAAAAGATGACTACTACCGAAGCAACACGCGATCTTCACAAGGGGAGTTACGGTCAACCCTCCGACGCGCCCTGGGGGGACACATGACCGACCCGTACACCACGCCGCCACAGCCACCTGTCACCACGAGACCGAGGTGGGGGCGGAAGCGATACGTACTGCCCGCGATCGGATTCGCCTTCCTGATCGGCCTCGGCGCCGGCGCCGGCGGTCAGGGCGACGGACACGATGTGAAGGCGGCGGCAGCGAAGGTGCGGCCGGCCGCGACCGCGACCGTCACCGCGACGGCCACGGCCACGGCCACGGAGACCGCGACGCCCGCGCCCGCGCCGACGGTGACGGCAACGGAGACGGTCAGGGTGAAGGTGACCGTCACCGCGCACGCGGTCGCCGCGGGTTCGGGAGGCGGCGGTGGCACGTCCGGCGGGTCGTCCGGAGGCGGAACCTCCAGCTCCTCGGGCGGTTCCGGCGATGCCGGAAACGGCGCCACCGCTCTCTGCAACGACGGCACCTACTCGTACGCCGCCCATCATCAGGGTGCCTGCTCGCACCATGGGGGCGTAGCGGTCTTCTACCGGTAGACCGGACGCGTGGCCGGCGGTGCCGTCCGGCAACCGCGCGGCTACCGCTTCTTCCCGCCCGGCAGGAACTCCTGGACCTTCGCCTTCAGGCCCTGCTTGATCATCGAGCCCCGGTCGGCGTCGCCCTTCAGCACGGACCTGGCCGTCGCCTCCATCTGCTCCCAGGTGGCGTGCGGTGGGATCGGCGGTACGGCCGGGTCGGTGAGGAACTCGATCACCGCCGGCCCGTCCGCCTCCAGGGCGGCCCGCCAGCCCGCCACCACGTCCTCGGCCTTCTCCACCCGGATGCCGGTCAGGCCGAGCGAACGGGCGAACGCCGCGTACTGCACGTCCGGGAGGGACTGCGACGGCAGGAACGACGGGGCGCCCTCCATCGCGCGCATCTCCCAGGTCACCTGGTTCAGGTCCTGGTTGTTCCACACGGCCACCACCAGCCGCGGATCGGACCAGCGGTCCCGGTACTTCGCCGCCGTGATCATCTCGGCCAGGCCGTTCATCTGCATCGCCCCATCTCCGACGAGGGCGAACACCGGCCGGTCCGGGTGGGCGAACTTCGCCCCGATCGCGTACGGCACCCCCGGGCCCATCGTCGCGAGCGTGCCCGACAGCGAACCCCGCATGCCCGGCCGCATGGTGATGTGCCGCGCGTACCAGTTCGCCACCGAACCGGAGTCGGAGGTCAGGATCGCGTTGTCGGGCAGCAGCGGATCCAGCGCCCGGGCCACGTACTCGGGATTGACCGGGTCGGCCGACTGCGCGGCCCGCCGCTCCATCGTCTCGTGCCAGCGCCGCACGTTGGCGCACACCGTGTCACGCCACTCGCGCCCGCCCCGGTCCGTGTCCAGCAGCGGGATCAGCCGCCGCAGCGTCGCCCGCGCGTCGCCGACGAGGTTCACCTCGTACGGGTAGCGCATACCGATCATGTGCGGGTCGATGTCGATCTGCACCCCGCGCGCCTTGCCGAAGTCCGGCATGAACTGTGTGTACGGGAACGACGAACCGATCGTCAGCAGGGTGTCGCAGTCCCGCATCATCTCGTACGAGGGCCGGCTGCCCAGCAGCCCGATCGGCCCGGTGACGTACGGCAGTTCGTCACTCAGCACGTCCTTGCCGAGCAGCGCCTTCGCCACCCCCGCGCCGAGCAGCTCGGCGATCTCCCGCACCTCCGCGACCGCGCCCGAGGCACCCTGGCCGATCAGAACGGCGACCCTGTCGCCCTCGTTCAGCACCTCCGCGGCCCGGCGCAGCGCCTCGTCCGCCGGGATCGCCGTCCAGTCGCTCATGTCCAGGCTGGAGGGCACCATCTTGAACTCGTGCGTCGGCGGCGAGTAGTCCAGCTCCTGCACGTCACCGGGGATGATCAGCGCCGTCGGGCAGCGCCGGGCGTACGCGGTGCGGATCGCCCGGTCGAGCACGTTCGGTAGCTGCTCCGGCACCGTCACCGTCTCCACGAACTCCGAGGCGACATCCTTGTACAGCGTGTGCAGGTCGACTTCCTGCTGGTAGGAACCGCCCATCGCGGTCCGGTCGGTCTGGCCGACGACGGCCAGCACCGGCACGTGGTCCAGTTTGGCGTCGTACAGGCCGTTGAGCAGGTGGATGGCGCCGGGCCCCGAGGTCGCCGCGCACACGCCGATACGGCCGCTGAACTTGGCGTACCCCACCGCCTCGAAGGCGGACATCTCCTCGTGCCGCGACTGGATGAAACGCGGCCGGTCCTCGGCCCGGCCCCAGGCGGCCAGCAGCCCGTTGATGCCGTCGCCGGGATAGCCGAAGACCTGTTCCACACCCCAAGCGCGCAGGCGCCCGAGGATGTGGTCGGAGACCTTGGTGCTCATGGAGAGACCTCCCCGGTGCGGAGCGGAACGGACGGTCCGGTCAGCGCGTACCGAGTCACCTGCCCGGGGAGCGGAAAACCTCGGACCGAACCCCTCCGGCGCGCCCTGTCACCCGCTCGGCCCCGCGTGTCCCGCGAATGGGTCCGGCCGCGCGCGGTACGGCGCCGGGCGGGCTGTGATGGCAGCGAGGGCACGACCCGTGCCCCGTACCCGGGAGCCGCACGGCGTTGCCGTCGTACCGGTGCGCCGGCGTACCACCGTCCGACCGCCCCGCCGCCCGTCGAGGAGCCCCTCCCATGCGCCGCACCGTCCGTGCCCTGTCCGTCGCCTTCGCCGCCGGTGCCGCGCTCGCCCTGACCGGGCCCACCGCCGTCGCCGGCCCCGCCGTCCTCCCCCTCTCCGCCCCCTGTGACGCCCTGCCCGGAGCGGCGTCGGACCCCCTCGCCGCCGCGCCGGACGGTGCCTGTCCGTCCGTCGTCGGAGGCACCTCCGACGCGTGCGAGGAGGGCACGGCCTGCGCCGGCGAGGAGAAAGCGCTGTGCGAGGAAGGGGGCTCCTGCCAGGACGGCACGCGCTGCCCGGAGGGCGAGCTGTGCCCGGAGCGGTCCGCGTGCGGGCCCGGCGAGCAGTGCCATGAACCCGGCAGGGACGGCGCCGGCGAGGACTACGGCGCCGGACAGGACAGTGGTGGCAAGCAGGACAGTGGCGGCAAGCAGGACGGCGGTGGCAAGCAGGACGGCGGTGGCAAGCAGGACGGTAGCGCCAAGCAGGACGGCGGTGGCAGGGAGACCGGCGGTAGGCAGGACGGGGGCAAGCAGGACGGCGGCAAGGAGTGCGGCGGTGCGGCGCCCTGTGCCGACGGCGGTCACCGGTGCGGGGGGAGCCCCGGCGGGTCCTGCCCGGACGGCCGTCCCGTCTGCCGCGAGTCCCACGACGGCGCGGGATGCCCCCCGGCCACCGTCCAGCGCGGGGTGGAGGCGGGCGAGGGCGGCGCCTTCGACGACTCGGTGCCCGCGCTCGTCACCGGCGGCGCGTTCATCGCGGCGGCCTGCGCGGGAGCCGGGTACCGGCTGTACGGTCGCAGGCGCTCCGCGCACGACCGGTCCACGCAGATGTGACCCCGGCGCCCCGCTGCCGCCCATGGAGAGCCGCCGGGCGGGTAGACACCTTCCCGAGAGCACGGCGACGGCACCCACCGACGGCATACGGCGAGGCCCGACGGGACGCCCCAGGGCCCGGCACCCATGCCGCGGCCCGCACCCGATCCACGGGACACGGCACACACCCGGTGGCCAGGGCGACGGCGGTGGCCGGCCGAGCGGCGGGACCCGGACGGACAGCGCGGCCCGGGCCGGGCGGCACGACGGACAGCGCGGCCCTGACCGGGCGGCACGACGGCACGACGGACTGCGCGGAGGCGGACATGCGGCGGAAGGATCTCGGCGAGGACCACGGCCCCGTCCGCTACGGCCCACCGCTCCCCGCCGACGGCCTGCCCGTGCTCCCCGAACTGTCCGCCGTCCTCGCCGCCGCCGCGAGCCGTTCCGACGCGCAGCCCGTCGGCGGCGCCCCCGCCCTGCTGGAGGCGGCCTGCGGCTACTGGACGCGGCGCGGCCTGCCCACCGTCCCCGACCAGGTGGCCGCCGGTCCCGGCGCCCCCGCCCTGCTGCTCGCCCTCACCGCCGCGCTCGCCGGTGACGGCGCCGACGTCCTCGCGCCCCGCCCCTGCGCCGCATGGTGGACGCCGTACGCCCGGATCCTCGGCCGGCCCGTCTACCACGTGCCGACGACCGCCGAGAGCGGCGGTGTCCCCGACCCGTACGCCCTGCTGGAGACCGTCCGCCGGGTCCGCGCCGAGGGCGGTGATCCACGGCTGCTGGTGCTGTCCGTCGCCGACGACCCCACCGCCACCGTGGCCCCGCCCGACCTGCTGCACGAGACCGTGGAGGCCGCCACCGCCGAGGGCCTGCACCTGGTCAGCGACGAGACCTGGCGCGACACCCTGCACGACCCGCACGGGACGGTCCTGCTCAGTCCCGCCGAGATGCGGCCCGACCGGGTCACCGTCGTCACGGACCTGGCCGGTGCCCTGCTGCCCACCGGCTGGCCCGCCGCCGTCGCCCGTTTCCCGGCCACCGGCACCGGACGGCACCTGCACGCGCGCGTGCTCGACATCCTCACCGCGCTCGGCGCCCGCATCGCCGTGCCGGTCGCCGCGGCCGCCGGCTACGCCCTCGACGAGCCCCCGCCCGTCACCGAGCGGCGCGAGGCCACCGTACGGCTGCACGCGCGCGTGGCCGCCGCCGCGCACACGGCGGTGGTCGACGCCGGCGCGCTCGCCCGGCCGCCGCGGGCCGGCCGCCACCTGTACGCCGATCTCGGACCGCTGCGCGAACCGCTCGCCGCCCAGGACGTGGGGGACGCCCAGGAACTGGAGGACGTCCTCACCGCCCGGCTCGGCATGCCCGCGCCCGGCGGTCACCGCTTCGGTGACGACCTGGGGGCGCTGCGGGTACGGCTCTCCACCGGAGCCCTGCTGGGCGGCACGACGCAGGAGCGCCTGGAATGCCTCACCTCACCCGCACCGCTGGAACTGCCCCAGCTCCACCGCGCGTTGACCTCCTTGAGGTCGGCCTTCGGCGATCTTCGCGACGACGCTCAGCGACGGGAGTCTCCTCGATGACGCAGACGCACGAGTCCGGTCCGGCCCCGACGACCACGGCGCCCGGCGCGCCCGGCACGCCGGCCCCCTTCGCGCCCCCGTCCCCGCCCCTGGCCGGGCCCCGCCCGCTGGGCGAACACCGGGTGTGGCCGCGGACCTTCCACGACCGGCTGACCGCCCCGCTGCCCGGCCTCAGGGCCACGGCCCGCTTCGCCCGCGAAGGTGCCGTACGCCCCGGCCCGGACGGCCTGGCCGACCTTCCCCGGCTGCCGTACGAGCCGGCGCCGCTGCCCCGCGTCGGCACCCGCACCCTCGCCGTCACCTGGGCGGGGCACGCCAGTTGGGTCGTCCGCATCGGCGGGCTCACCGTTCTCACGGACCCCGTCTGGTCCCGCCGCATCCTCGGCACCCCGGCCCGCATCACCCCCGTCGGAGTGCCCTGGGACTCCCTGCCCCGCGTCGACGCCGTCGTCATCAGCCACAACCACTACGACCACCTGGACGCCCCCACCCTGCGCCGACTCCCGCGACACACGCCGGTGTTCGTGCCCGCCGGACTCGGCCGCTGGTTCCACCGGCGCCGGTTCACCCGCGTCACCGAGCTGGACTGGTGGGAGGGGGCCGAACTGTCCGGCGTCCGCTTCGACTTCGTGCCGGCCCACCACTGGTCCAAGCGCACCCTGACCGACACCTGCCACAGCCTCTGGGGCGGCTGGGTCCTCACCGACGCCGAAGGACAGCGCCTGTACTTCGCCGGCGACACCGGCTACGGCCACTGGTTCTCCCGCATCGGCCGCCGCTACCCCGGCATCGACCTCGCCCTGATGCCCGTCGGCGCCTACGACCCCCGCTGGTGGCTCAGCGACGTCCACTGCGACCCCGAGGAGGCGGTCCGGGCCACCCGGGACCTGGGCGCCCGCCGCATGGCCCCCATGCACTGGGGCACGTTCGTGCTCTCCGCCGAGCCGGTCCTCGAACCCCTCACCCGCAGCCGGGCCGCCTGGCAGCAGGCCGGCCTGGACCGGGAGAACCTGTGGGACCTGCCGGTGGGAGCCTCCAGGGTGCTGGACTGACGTGATGTCACGGGCCGGCGCCGCCGACGGCAGGGCTAGCGCACCCGCCGCACCACCCCCGGCACCGCGCTGACCAGAACGGTCAGTGCGATCGCCGCGACGACACCCTCCCACGGCTCGCTGAACAGCGAGCCGCCCAGAATGCCGATCACCTGATAGGTCACCGCCCAGGCCAGGCACGCCGGCAGGTTGCCCCGGCTGAACCTCCGCAGCGGCCACTCGGCCAGCAGACAGGCGAGCATCACCGGTATTCGCCCGGCCGGGACGAGCCGCGACAGCACCAGCACCGCCACCCCGTGCCCGGCCAGCTTCTCCTGGGCCTGCGCGAGCCGCTCCTCCGGTGCCCGCGACCGGATCGCCTTCAGCCACCGCGACCCGTTCTTCGACCGCAGTCCGCGCCGGCCCAGCCAGTACAGCGCCGCGTCCCCCAGGAACGCGGCCAGCGACGCCGTCACGAACACCAGCAGCAGCGAGAAGGGCGCCGTCCGGTGGAACGCCACCACCGCCGCCGCGCTCACCAGCGCCCCGGTCGGCACCGCCGGCACCAGCGCCCCGATCAGCACCAGCAGGAACAGCGACGGACAGCCGAGCGCCTGCCGCGTCGGGTCCGTCACGGTCGACGTCATGGCGGTGGCGAGCACCGCGGCGGCCGGCCACGTCACCGGGCGACCTCCAGCCGCACACTCTCCCCGTGCCCGAGCCGGTGCACCGCCACCCCGGGCGCGGTCATCGCCGCCAGCCGCACGAACTCGTCACCCGGCGCGTGGAACTCGTGCGGGCGCACCGCGTCCATGCCGATCGGCCAGTACGTGCCGTAGTGCACCGGGACCGCGGCCCGCGGCGCCAGCCGGGCCAGCGCCCGCGCCGCCCGTCCCGCGTCCAGATGCCCCTCGCCGAGGTACGGCCCCCAGCCGCCCACCGGCAGCAGCGCCACGTCCACCGGCCCCACCTGCTCGGCCATCGCGTCGAACAGCCCGGTGTCCCCGGCGAAGTAGGTCCGCGCCTCGCCCTCGACGACGTAGCCCAGCGCGGGGGAGCGGTGCGGGCCCACCGGCAGCCGCCGCCCGTCGTGCAGCGCCGGCACCACCCGTATCAGCAGTGCGCCGGCCCGCACCTCGTCGCCGGGCGCCACTTCCGTGATCCGCAGCCGCCGCAGCCGGCGCAGACCCGGGACCGCCCGTGGTGCGCCCCGGGGCACGAGCAGGCGCGTGCCCGGTTCCAGGCAGGCCAGCGACGGCACATGGAGATGGTCGGCGTGCAGATGGGAGACGAGCACGACGTCGGCGCGGCGGGCCCCGGCGGGCGGCACGGCACCCCGGCGGCGACGCAGATGCGCCAGCCGGCGGGCGAACAGGGGATCGGTGAGCACCCGTGTGTTCGCGTCCTCCACCGTGCAGGTGGCGTGACCCCACCAGGTGATCTCCACCGGCACCTTCTTCGCCCCCTTCACGCGACTCCCCGAAGCCTACGGGCAGGAGTAGGGTCGGCGGCGAAACCCGGAGGTGAGGGGTAGGCGATGGGACAGCTGCGGAGTGTCTTGGGCACGTTCACGCCGGTGCGGGTGACCGCCATCGCCAGCCTGACACCTCTGGAGGAGCTGGAGGCCGACCCCTTCCTCGTGGACTCGCGCAGTCAGCACGCGATGTGCGCCCACTGGGCCGCCGAACACGGCTACGTCATCGCCCGGGAACTCCTCGTCGGCGGGCTGCGGTTCGACCACGGCGCACTGTGGGACGGGGTCCGGCCCGGCGTGGACCTGTTCGTGGCCCCCAGCCTCCGGGTGCTCCGGCGGGCCCTGTCGTCGGTGGACGAGTTCACCGCCGAATGCGCCCGCCGCGGGGTGCGCGTGGAGACGGTCGGGCGGGCCGAGCCGTCGTACGACGCACAGATGAAGGCGCGGGTGCACCGGCGGCTGTCGATGCCCACGGCCGGCTACGACGGACGGTAGCCGCCCGAGGCCCACCCCGGGGCGCGTTCGGCCCGTGTGACAAGGTGGAGCCGGCCCGGTAGGCGGAGCGGGCCGGGACGTGAGGGGTACGGGGCGTGCGGGGCCTACGAGATGTGCGGTGGCGGCGGAGCGCCGGCCAGATCGGGCGGAGCATCGCCGTGTGGGCGGTCTCCACGGCCACCATGCTGGCCCTCGCCGGCCTCCTGCCCGACTTCCGGCTCCAGTCCGCCGACGGCGACAGCGCCACCCGTATCGCCGTGACCGCCGCGTGCGGCGCCGGCGCCTTCGGTGTCCTCTCCGCCGTGGTCTGGCCGCTCCTCGTCCGGCTCCTGCTCCTCGTCCCCGCACTCGTCCTCGGCCTGCTGGTCTTCTTCCTCAACGGCTCCCTGCTGCTGCTCGCCCTGTACATCACCCCCTCCGGCCGGGCCGAGGCCGCGCCCGAGACCGCCGTCATCGTGGCCGCCGTGATGTCCGCCGTCGCCTCCGCCACCGGCGCGGCCCTCACCGTCCGCGACGACGAGCCCTACCGGCGCCGCCTGCACCGCCTCGCCACCCGCGACCGCCGGGCCCTGCCGCCGTGCCCGAGCGCCCCCGGGCTGGTCTGTGTACAGCTCGACGGCGTCGGGCACGACGTCCTCGTGGACGCGGTCCGCAAGGGGCTGATGCCGACGGTCGCCCGCTGGCTGTCCCCCGGGGACGGCACACCCCCGGCCGCCGCCGGGGGACAGCCGGTGGACGGCGCACGGCCCACCCACCGCCTCACGCCCTGGCGCACCGACTGGTCCAGCCAGACCGGCGCCAGTCAGCTCGGCATCCTGCACGGCAGCACCTTCGATGTGCCGGCCTTCCGCTGGTACGAGAAGGACCGGGGCGAGGTGATGGTGTGCAACCGTCCGACGAGCGCCGCCGAGCTGCAGCGCCGCGCCGCCCTGCGCACCGGCGACGAGGGGCTGCTCGCCGTCGACGGCGCCAGCCGCGGCAACCTCTTCACCGGCGGCGCCGGGGAACAGGCCCTCGTACTGTCGATCGCGATCCGCCGCCGTGGCCGGGAGAACCGTTCCCGCGCCGGGTACTTCGCCTACTTCGGTGACCCCGCCAACGCCGTCCGCACCGCCCTCGGCTTCGTCGCCGAGGTGGCTCGCGAGATCGGCGAGTCGACCCGGGCGCGCATCCGCCGACAGCGCCCACGGGTCGGCCGGGGCGGCCTCTACCCGTTCATCCGCGCGTTCGCCACCGTCATCGAACGGGACGTCGTCGTCGCCGCGGTCATGGGCGACCTGCTCGCCGGCCGCACCGCCGTCTACGCCGACCTCGTCGCCTACGACGAGGTCGCCCACCACTCCGGCCCGCGCAGCCTCGACGCCGAGAAGGTCCTCCAGCACCTCGACCGGTCCCTCGCCCTCATCGAACGCGTCGCCGAGAACGCCCCTCGCCCCTACCGGATCGTCGTCCTCTCCGACCACGGACAGAGCCCCGGCGAGACCTTTCGCGCCCGCTACGGCCTCACCCTCGGCGACCTCGTCCGGGCCGGCTGCGGACTGCCCGTGCCCCGCCGGGCCGAACGCACCCGCAGCGGCGCCGAGGCCCGCGCCACCGTCCGCGCCGCACTGCGCCGGCCCGAGCAGCACAAGGGCGAGCAGCGCCGCCCCGACCGTGAGTTCGAGCCGGTCGTGCTCGCCTCCGGCAACCTCGGCCTGGTCTCCTTCCCCGACGTCCCGCACCGCATGACCAAGGAGGAGATCGACGCCCGCCGCCCCGCGCTGCTCACCACCCTCGCCAACCACCCCGGGATCGGCTTCCTCCTGGTGCGCAGCGCCGAGCACGACGGCGTGGTACTCGGCGCCGACGGCGCCGAGATACCGCTGGCCCGGCTCGACGACGAGCCCGGCCCGCTCGCCCCCTTCGGCCCCGGCGCGGTCGACGCCGTCCGCCGCACCCACTCCTTCCCGCACACCGCGGACATCATGGTGAACTCCGCCTACGACCCCGCCGACGGCGAGGTCCTCGCCTTCGAGGAACAGATCGGCTCCCACGGCGGCCTCGGCGGCGCCCAGTCCCGCCCGTTCCTGCTCTTCCCCCAGGAGCTGTCCGCACCGGTCGAGGACGGCGGGGAACCGGCCGGCGCCGAGCATGTCCACCGCGTACTGCGCCGCTGGCTGCGCGAACTGGACGGACCGCAGGTGCCGCTCACCGCCGCCGCCGAGGAGGAGCGGGCCGCCTGAGCCGCCCGCCCCGCCGCACGATGTGCCTCCGTTCGAAATGCGTGGGCGGTCCGCAGCGTGCGACGAGCCCGGATGTGATCGGATAGGTCCACGGGGAACCCCGTACGCGACACTCGCGAAAGGAACCATCGTGGCAACCACGCGCACCGCGCACACCGTCTGGGAAGGCAACCTGCTCGAGGGCAACGGCGTCGTCACCTTCGACTCCTCCGGCATCGGCCAGCAGCCGGTGTCGTGGCCCTCGCGCGCCGAGCAGGCGAACGGCAGGACCAGCCCCGAGGAGCTGATCGCCGCCGCCCACTCAAGCTGCTTCTCCATGGCCCTCTCGCACGGCCTGGCCGGCGCCGGCACCCCGCCCACGCGGCTGGAGACCAAGGCCGACGTCACCTTCCAGCCGGGCGAGGGCATCACCGGCATCCACCTCACCGTGCGCGGCGAGGTGCCGGGCCTGGACGCGGAGGGCTTCGCCTCCGCCGCCGAGGACGCCAAGAAGAACTGCCCGGTCAGCCAGGCCCTGACCGGCACGACCATCACCCTGACGGCCGAGCTGGCCTGACGCTCGTCCGTCCCCGGATGCCGCGTCCCGACGGGGGCGCGGCATCACGGCTTCCGGGCGGGCCGCCCAGCCGTTCGCGCCGGCCGTTCGCGCCCAGCCGGCCGTTCTGCTCAGCCGTACGCGGCGGGCAGGGTGGCGCACACCGCGCCCAGGACGCCGGCGTACGGTGTGCCGTCGCCGGCCAGCCGCGCGCGCAGCCGCTCCAGGCCGCCGCGGTACTCGGTCAGCAGGCCGGTGTCGCCGGTCCGCGCGGTGAACTCCAGCACCGCGGGCAGGAAGTCGGGCGGTCGCCCGCCGTCGCACTCCAGGCCGTGCCGGCGGTAGAGGTCCTCGAAGCGGTCCAGGGTCGCCCGGCGCGGGGTGCCGACGTCGCGCCACCGGCTCAGGTACAGGCCGTGCCGGTGCCCGGCGGCGAAGACCCGCTCGTAGTGGGCGGCCAGCTCCCCGACCGGGGTGACGGCCGCGTGGTCGGTGAACCCGCGCAACTGCGGGGCTGCCTCGCGCAGCAGTGGCAGACGGGCGACGAGGTCCTGGTCCGGGTAGGTCAGACAGAGGGCCGCCGCCTGGTGGAGCACCGCGTCCGAGGGCATCAGGCTTCCCGCGCCGTGCCGCCCGTGCCGTGCGGGCCGGACGCGGTCGGGCCGGACGCGATCGGGCCGGGCGCGGCCGGGTTCCGCCGGAGGGGACGGCCGGCGGCGAGCGGGGCCGCGCCGGGATCCCCGGGCGGTGTCTGCGAGTGGGTCACGTGCGCTCCCTCGGTCCGCCCCGTACTCCGAACCTAGGGCCGCGCCCCGGAACGCACCCGTTCCCGGACCCGTACGGGTCATACCGGACGGTGGCGCGGGCTCACAGCCGCTCGCGGTACTCCCGCAGCAGTTCCCGCGTGCGCCGGGCGGATCCGGCCCGGGCCGTCATGTGGTCCAGCACCTCCAGGTGCGTGGCGACCTCGCGGCGCGAGTCCAGGTAGAGCGCGCCGGTCAGATACTCGGTGAACACCATGTCCGGCAGCTCCGGCTCGGCGAACCGGAACAGCGTGAACGGCGCGTACGTCCCCGGGTGCGGGCCCGCCGCGAACTCGGCGATCTGGAGCGTGACCCGGTCCCGTTCGCCGTACTCCAGGAGCCGGTCGAGCTGGTCGCGCATCACCTGGGGCCGCGAACTCACCGGGCGCCTGAGCACCGTCTCGTCCAGGATGACCCACAGGTGGGGCGGGTCGTCCCGCTCCAGCAGCCGCTGGCGTTCCATGCGCAGCGACACATGCCGTTCGATCGTCTCCGGCGAGGTCTGTCCGATCGTCCCGGCCTCCATGACGGCGCGCGCGTACTCCTCGGTCTGGAGCAGACCGGGCACGAAGTGCGGCTCGTAGGAGCGGATGATCCGGGCGGCGCCCTCCAGGCTGACGTACAGGCTGAACCAGTCCGGCAGCACGTCGTGGAAGCGCTGCCACCAGCCCGGCTGGTTCGCCTCCTCGGCCAGCCGCACGAACGCGTCGGTCTCCTCCCCGGCCACCCCGTAGGTGGACAGCAGCACCTGCACGTAGGGGATCTTCAGCGCGACCTCGGCCATCTCCATCCGCCGTACGGTCGCCGACGCCACCCTCAGGACGCGGGCGGCCTCCTCACGGCTGAGTCCCGCCGCTTCCCGCAGTTCCTGAAGCCGTTTGCCGAGCACCACCTGACCCACCGTGGGCGCAGCCCGCCGCTCACTCACGCCACGCCCCTCCCCTGTACACCGACGTACGCGGGCAGCAGTCTGTCATGTGCCGCCGTCCCGTACCGGCGTCCGGGGCGGCCGGTTGCCGGGACGACGCCTCAACCGACGAGCGTGTGCAGGTACTTGGCGGTCACCGGGTCCGCCGGCAGGAACGTCTCGATGGCGAGTTCGGCGACCGTGACGTCCATCGGCGTGTTGAACGTGGAGATCGAGGACACGAACGACAGGATCCGGCCGTCGTGCTCGATGCGCAGCGGCAGCGCGAAGTACGGTACCGGCTCGGCCGGTTCGGCGCCGGGCGGCTCCTCGGGCACCGGGTAGGCCGCGACCTCCTCGTACAGGGCGCGGAGCCGGTCCGAGCGGTGCAGGGCGATGTCCCGTTCCATCTGCGCCAGCAGGTGCCCGCGCCACTCGCGCAGGTTCCGGATGCGCGGCGCCAGCCCCTCGGGGTGCAGGGTCAGCCGCATCGCGTTCGGCGCCGGCGCCGTCAGCTCCTCCGGTACGCCCTCCAGCAGCATCGCGATGCCCCGGTTCGCGGCGACGACCGTGTATCCGGCGTCGACCACCAGCGCGGGGTAGGGCTCGTAGCCCCGGATGAGGCGTTCCATGCCGTCGCGCAGCGCGTCCAGCGCCGGGTCGTCCAGCGGCGTCTCCGGATAGTGCGGGGCGTAACCGGCCGCCAGAAGCAGGGAGTTGCGCTCACGCACCGGCACGTCCAGCCGTTCGGCGAGCCGCAGCACCATCTCGTCGCTCGGCCGGGACCGGCCGGTCTCGATGAAGCTGATGTGCCGGGCGGAGGAGTCGGCGCGCAGCGCCAGCTCCAGTTGGGAGATCCGGCGCCGCTCCCGCCAGGCGCGCAGCAGCGGCCCGACTCCCTTGCCGGGGAGGGCGGCGGTGGAGGCGGCCGGGGTCGACGCGACGATCGTCATACCGCCGACCCTAGCCGAGGACGGCTGAGGTCATCGAGCGGCGCAGACGCGTGCCCGACGCGTCGCCGTACCGCGCCCGCCACCCCGTGGCACGCTGGACCGCCGGACCGTGTCCGGCACACCCCCCTCGGGGGACCCGCACCGCACCTCACGAAGGGAGCCCCGGCCATGGCCGAGGAACTGCTGTCGCAGACGGAGATCGAGGACCGGCTCGCCGAGCTGCCCGGCTGGTCGGTCGACGGTGACCGGCTGACCCGCTCCTACCGGCTCCCCTCGCACTTCGCGGCGGCGGCGCTGGTCGTGCACATCGCGGGCATCCAGGACGAGCTGGACCACCACTCCGACCTGACCCTCGGCTACGACACCGTGTCCCTCGGCGTGCACACCCACAGCGCGGGCGGCGCCGTGACCGCGAAGGACTTCGCTCTCGCCCGCAGGGTGGAGGACATCGCCCCGGGCCACGGAGCACACTGAGCGATGTGCTGGACTACGAGAAGGAAGCCGGCCGTTACGACGCCCTGCGGGGCGGCGAGGCCCGCGCCGCGGCTGCCGCGGGGGCCGTCCTCGGTCTGATACCGGGCGGCCCGGGCCGTCTCCTGGACGTCGCGTGCGGCACCGGCATCGTGACCCGGCGGCTCGCCGCCGCCCGCCCGGAGCTGCGCGTGACCGGCACGGACCTCACCCCGGCCATGGTCCGCAGGGCCGCGGCCCGGCTGCCCGGCGCGATCGTCCGGGCAGACGGCCGCCGACTGCCCTTCCGTGACGGCACCTTCGACGCGGTCACCACCGTCTGGCTGCTGCACCTGCTGCACGACCCGGAGGACGTGCGGGCGGTGGTCGCCGAGTGCGCGCGCGTGCTGCGGTCCGGCGGGGTGTACGTCACCACCGTCGACAAGGCCGCCGCGCACGACGTCGGCAGCGACATCGACGCCGTCCTCGCCGCCCGCCCGCGCCGCCCCGCCGCGGACGCCGCCGACGCCGTGACGGTCCACGCCGTCCGGCACGGGTTCCGGCCGGCCGGCCGCACCGCGTTCCGCGGCGCCGGACAGGGCCGCAGTCCCCGGAGCACCGTCGCCGACCTGCGGCGCGGCTGGTTCACCCTGCTGCCGCCGGGCGAGCCGCGCACCGAGGAGTTCGCCTCCGTCCTGGCCGGACTCCCGGACCAGGACCGGCCGCGCCCCGACCCGTGCTTCGGCGTCCTGGCCTTCCGGAAACCGAGCGACCGCGAACGACCCGGCCACAACTCCTGTGCCGGCGACAGGGTGTGAGGGGACGCTGTCGCACCACCGAGCCCCGGTCGCCGGGGGCCGCGCCGGCGCCCATCGTGACCGTCGCGAAGACCACCGCCACGACTGCCGACGACGGCACCAGCCGTGAGGGGAGGGCGGGCGCGCGGACCGGGCGGCCACCTGTGCGGGTGGTGGCCGCCCGGCCGGGTGGCCCCGTCGTCCGGTGACGGGGCCGTGCACGCGGAGCGTCAGCGGGGACTATTCGAGCAGCTCCGCGTACGAGCCCATGGCCAGGGCGATGTCCGCCTCGGCCCAGAACCGGTGGTACGTGAACACGGGCGCGGCACCGCCCTTGAGGTAGGCCTCGACCTTGGACCAGTTGGGGTCGCTCTTGTAGAAGGACCGCAGCGAGGCGAACGTGGACGAGGAGTTGATCGCGTCGCCGTTCGGCATGGTGCCGCTCCAGCCGCTCGGCACGTACACGCTGTCGTTGAACCGGCTGTAGTCGCTGCGGGTCTCGGGGACGGCGATGCCGAGGCTGTCCTGGTGTTTGTTCCACATGCCGTCCAGCAGCGCCTTCGCCGTCGACCTGGCGGTCGCGTCACCGGACCTGGCGGCGTAGTACGTCAGGGTCTTGGCGTACGCGGCGGCCACACCGACGTCCTCGGTGTAGTCGGCGACCGTCACGTGGAGTCCGCTGTTGGAGCCGGGGCTCGACGCGTTCCATGTGTCGGGCTGGCCCGACCACTGGAGGGTGGAGGGGATCTTGTAGGTGCCGTCCGGGTTGACCGTGGTCTTGGACAGTGCCCACTTCACCCACTTGTCGAGGATCGCCTTCGCCTGGGCGTTCCCGGTCTGCTGGTAGTACTCGGCGACCCGTTCCATCGACCACGCCTGGAACCCGAACCACTGGTTGGAGGGCGGGTCGTGGTAGACGGGCGCTTCGGCGTAGTACATGCCGTAGAAGCTTGAGGTGCCGGCCGGCGGGGTCGCGTACCTGCCCCCCCAGCTATTGGTCGCACCGCCCGCGATCGCGCCCTCCGACGACTGGAGCCACTGGTAGAACTCGAGCTGCCGCTGGAGCGACTTGGACCAGTCGGCCGAGCCCGTCGCCGACTTGGGCTTGAGGTCGGCGTTGGAGCTGAGCGCGTAGGCCGCGAGGGGGTTCTGGTAGCCGCCGTGGACATGGCTGGAGCCGATGCGCCAGGCCCAGCCGGCCGAGGTGTCGGTGGCGCCGCCCCAGGCGTAGTACCAGGACAGCAGGTAGTGGGAGGCGTCCTTGCCGGTACCGGCCGGGCAGGACGAGGGACTCGTGCAATTGCCGATCTTCTTGAAGTACTTGTCGTACATCGCGTACCGCAGGTAGTCGCCCATCTTCGCGGCCTTGGCGACCGTCGCGGAGACGTCGGCGCTCCTGCCCTGCGCCTTCGCCCACAGGTCGGCCCAGTAGGCGGCCTGGACGGCACGCGCGTCCGCGTCCGGGGCGTCCGTGTACTTCCACTGCTTGGCGTAGGAGGAGTCGCCGGTGAACAGGTCCAGGTAGCCGTTCTTGCCGCCGTACTTGAAGGCGTCGCAGGTCGGCTGCGGGACCGTCTCCCAGACGGACTCCTGGGGGCCGCGCTGGAAGGTGTTGATGTACGACGGTCCGGTGGCCGTCGGGCCGGCCTCGCACTTGCCGGGCTCGTTGCCGTAGCCGTAGACGTTGTCGACGTCCTGGATCCAGTGCATGCCGTAGACGTCGTCCGTGCCGTACGCGGACTTCAGCTCACCGGCGATCGGGTCCGAGCCCACCGGCACCGACGTGTCCAGCTTCGCCGGGTACTGGTTCGGCGTGTCCGCCTCGGGCGCGTAGGTCGCCGGCTTGGAGGCGTTGTAGAAGGAGTTCGTCGGCTGGTCGGCGTGCGTGGGGATCATGTACTTCTCCATGATCTCCCAGGCCCCGTTGAACTTCGACCAGTCACCGGTGACCTTGCCGTACATCGCCTGGAGCCACAGCAGGTAGCTGTACGCCTCCGAGGTGCTCTCGTGGCCCTGGTCCGGAGCCTCCACGATCAGCGTCTCCACCGAGTGGTACGGGATGCCCTCGGGGGAGAAGTAGCCGTTCGCCGGGTTGGTGATCTTCCCGTACAGGTCCAGGAAACGGGCGTCGTACGCCTTGGACGCGGGCAGCTCCGTGACCGTGACCGTGGCCTTGGCGTGACCGGTGGCCGACGCGGTGAAGGTCGCGCCGCCGGTGCCGGAGGAGTCCGCCGTGATGGTCACCGACTGTGCGGTGTTCCAGTTCGACGGGGTGAAGGTCAGCGACGAACCGCCCGTCACGGACAGGCCCGTGTTGCCGTCGGTACGGGCCGTGCTCACCGTCACGTTCGCGCTCGGCTGCGTCGACAGCTTCACCGAGAAGGTGCCCGACTTGCCCTGCTGGACGCCCAGTTGGGTGGGTGAGGCGACCACGGCGGGCCCGGAGGCGACCGTGATGCCGACGGGGGTGGACGCGGCGGACGCGCCCAGGCTGTCGTACGCCTTCGCCACCAGTGAATGGCTGCCCGTGGCCAGGCTGGAGACCGCGAGCGAGTAGGGCGCGCTCGTGTCCGTGCCCAGCAGCGTGGTGTCGTCGTAGAACTCCACCTTGGCGATGGTCGCGTTGTCGGCCGCCGCCGCGGTCGCCGCGAGCGGCACCGCCTCGCCCTGGGTGTAGACCGCGCCCGCGCTCGGGCTGGTCAGCACGGTCACCGGCGGCTGGTGGGCACCGGTGCAGGGGGTGCCGTTGACGGCGAAGGACGTGGGGGCGGTGTTGGTGCCGCTGTAGGTGAACTGAGCGCCGGTGGTGACGGCGGAGCCCGCGGCGACGGTGCCGTTGTACGAGGCGTTCTTCACGGTGACCGTCTGGCCGGACTGGGACCAGGTGCCGTTCCAGCCGTTGGACAGCTTCTGGTTGCCCGTGTAGCCATAGGTCAGCGTCCAGCCGTCGAGGGTGGCGCTGCCACGGTTGGTGAGGGTCAGCTCGGCGGTGAAGCCGGAGCCCCAGTCGTTGGTCTTGTAGTCGACGCTGCACTGCACGGTGGCCGCGTGCGCGGTTCCCGTGCCGGTGGCGAGCATCGACAGCGGCAGGGCGAACGCGGCGGCGACCGCGGTCCACAGCCGCCGCGCGGCTCTGCTCTTCCGTCCAGGATCCATGGTGCTGGTTCCTCCTTGCGGCTTGCGGCTCGGGGAGAAGTCAAGGTTTGAACCAGTGGGAGCGCTCCCATAGTGGGGATGGGGGCGGGGGCGGTCAAGATGCTTGAAGAGTCGAAAAGATTCGACAGATCCGGTTGTAGAAAAGTCGAGCAACTCCTCTGGGCACGGAGGCGACTTGGCGCTACCTTCCATCGCACCAGTGGGAGCGATTCCGTTCAGTCGACGCGTCCGTCACGGCGCGCCAAACTGCAAGGAGTCGCTCATGCGACACCCCCCGCGTTCAGTACTTTTAGCCGCCGCAGGTGCGATCGCGCTCGTCACGAGCGCGGTCGTCCCCGTGGTGTCTGCCCAGGGAGCCACGCCCGCGTGCTCGGTGGAGTACTCCGTCACCGGCCAGTGGGACAACGGCTTCCAGGGATCGGTGAAGATCACCAACAACCGGGCCGCGCTGAGCGGCTGGAAGCTCACCTTCGACCTCGCCGGCGGGCAGAAGGTCACCCAGGGCTGGAACGCCTCATGGTCCCAGTCCGGCACCACCGTGACCGCGACCAACGAGAGCTGGAACGGCGGGCTCGGCACCGGCGCGAGCGTCAGCGCCGGGTTCCTCGCCTCCTGGTCGGGGAGCAACGCCACGCCCACCGTGTTCAAGCTCAACGGCACGACCTGCAACGTGGACACCGACCCGACGACCCCACCACCCACGACCCCACCACCGACGACCCCACCCCCGTCCGGCGGCACCGCGCCCGCACTGCACGTCTCCGGCAACAAACTCGTGGACGCCGACGGCCGGACCCGCCGTCTGCTCGGCGTCAACCGGTCCGGCGGCGAGTTCATGTGCGTACAGGGCTACGGCATCTGGGACGGCCCCGTGGACGACGCGGCCGTCAAGGCGATCGCCGACTGGAAGGCCGACGCGGTCCGCATCCCGCTCAACGAGGAGTGCTGGCTGGGCCTCGCCAACGTCAAACCCGAATACGCCGGCGCCAACTACATCACCGCGGTGAAGGAGCTGGCGGCCCGCGTCGAGGCGCACGGCATGACGCCGATCCTCGAACTGCACTGGAACCACGGCCAGTACACCGGTAACTCGGCCGGCTGCTCCGACGTGCACGCCACCTGCCAGAAGCCGATGCCCGACATGCAGTACAGCCCGTCGTTCTGGGCGTCGGTCGCGAACACCTTCAAGGACGACCGGGCCGCCGTGTTCGACCTGTTCAACGAGCCGTACCCGGACCGGGCGACCAGCAGTGCCACGGACGCCTGGAAGTGCTGGCGGGACGGGGGCACCTGCCCCGGGATCTCCTACGAGGTCGCCGGCATGCAGGACCTGGTCGACAGCATCCGTGGGACCGGAGCCAAGAACGTCATCATGGCCGGCGGTCTGGCCTACTCGAACGACCTCAGCCAGTGGACGGCTTACCAGCCCACCGACCCGGCCGGCAATCTCGCCGCCGCCTACCACGGCTACAACTTCAACACCTGCTCGACCGAGAGCTGCTGGAACTCCACCCTCGCCCCGGTGGCGGCCCGAGTGCCGCTGGTCGCCGGGGAGATCGGTGAGAACACCTGCTCGCACGGGTTCGTCGACCAGGTCATGAAGTGGTTCGACGCCCACGACCTGTCCTACCTGGGCTGGACCTGGAACACCTGGGACTGCTCCTCCGGGCCGTCCCTCATCTCCGCCTACGACGGCACACCCACCGCGTACGGCGCCGGGCTGCGTGACCATCTGCGCGCCCTCAACCCGTAAGCCCCGCACCCACCGAATAAGGAAACCCGCACCCATGAGTCGTACCCGAACAACACTGCTGGTGGCCCTCGGCCTGCTCGCCGGAGCCTCCGGGACGGCGTTCGCGGCCCTGCCGGCCGGTTCCGCCGACGCCGTCGCCGCCGCCATACCCTGCACCGTCGACTACAAGATCCAGAGCCAGTGGGACACCGGCTTCACCGCCGCCGTGACCGTCACCAACAACGCCGCGGCCAAGTCCGGTTGGGCGGTGAAGTGGTCGTACGGCGGCACCCAGAAAGTCACCAGCGGCTGGAACGCCAAGCTCACCCAGAGCGGCACCGCGGTCACCGCCGCCAACGAGAGCTACAACGGCAGCCTCGCGACCGGCGGTTCGGTCAGCTTCGGCTTCAACGGCACCTACAGCGGCACCAACTCCGTCCCCGCCACCTTCACGCTCGACGGCGTCACCTGCAACGTCGACGGTGGCGGCGGCACGGGCGGCGGTACCGGCGGCGGTACCGGTGGCGGTACCGGCGGGGACACCGGCGGCGGCACGGGCGGCGGAGGCGGCGGCGGTGACACCGGCAGCCGCGCCGACAACCCCTACACCGGCGCCAAGGTCTACGTGAACCCGGAGTGGTCCGCCAAGGCCGCCGCGGAACCGGGCGGCAGCCGCGTCGCCAACCAGCCCACCGCGGTCTGGCTCGACCGGATCGCCACCATCAACGGGGCCGGCGGCAGCATGGGCCTGCGCGCCCACCTGGACGAGGCCCTGAAGCAGAAGGGCTCCGGCAACCTCGTCGTCCAGCTCGTCATCTACGACCTCCCCGGCCGCGACTGCGCCGCCCTCGCCTCCAACGGCGAACTCGGCCCGAACGACATCGACAAGTACAAGTCGCAGTACATCGACCCGATCGCGTCCATCCTGGCCGACGCCAAGTACGCGGGCCTGCGCATCGCCACCGTCATCGAACCCGACTCGCTGCCCAACCTCATCACCAACGCCGGTGGCACCGCCGGCAGCACCGACGCCTGCGCGACCATGAAGTCCAACGGCAACTACGAGAAGGGCGTCAGCTACGCCCTGGACAAGCTGGGCGCCATCCCGAACGTCTACAACTACATCGACGCCGGCCACCACGGCTGGCTCGGCTGGGACACCAACCTCGGCCCCGCCGTCCAGGAGTTCTACAAGGTCGCCACGACCAACGGCGCCGGCGTGAACGACGTGACCGGCTTCATCGTCAACACCGCCAACTACAGCCCCACCAAGGAGCCGTACTTCAAGGTCACCGACAGCGTGAACGGGCAGACCGTGCGCCAGTCGAAGTGGGTGGACTGGAACCAGTACGTGGACGAGCAGTCCTTCGCCCAGGCGATGCGGGACAAGCTCGTCTCGGCCGGCTTCAACTCCGGTCTCGGCATGCTGATCGACACCTCCCGCAACGGCTGGGGCGGCGCCGCCCGGCCCACCAAGTCCGGCCCGCTGACCTCCGTCGACGACTACGTCAACGGCAGCCGGACCGACCGGCGCATCCACGTCGGCAACTGGTGCAACCAGAGCGGCGCGGGCCTCGGCGAACGGCCGATCGCGGCCCCCGCGGCCGGGATCGACGCCTACGTGTGGGTGAAGCCCCCGGGGGAGTCGGACGGAGCCAGCTCCGCCATCAACAACGACGAGGGCAAGGGCTTCGACCGGATGTGCGACCCCACCTACGGCGGCAACGGTCGCAACGGCAACAGCCCCACGGGCGCGCTGCCCAACTCGCCGCTGGCCGGGCACTGGTTCTCCGCCCAGTTCCAGCAGCTTATGCAGAACGCGTACCCGGCGCTTCCCTAGCCGGGTGAGGATCCGCCGGGGCCGGACCCCACCGGCCGGGCCCCGGCGGACCACGCCCCGAACCCCGTGTGCCGTCCCGGGGGCCATGGGTCTGGCCCTGCCGGGGCGCGCCCGGATTTTGCCGTACCGGCAACGCGGGTGGCCCTCGTCCGGTGTGCCGTCGCACGCTGACCGCATCCGGAAGAGAGGCTGACCACCATGGCGCACGACCACCACGACCACCACGACCACCCCGGCACCGCACACCAGCACAGCCACGGCCACGGGCACGGCACGGACATCGACTGGAACGAGCTGGGTTCGCTGCTGGAGACGCAGGCGGAACTGTTCACCCCCGTCTACGAGCAGGCCATGGCGTGGCTCGCCCAGGAAGTGACCGGGCCGGGCCTGATCGTGGACGCGGGCAGCGGCCCCGGGGTCGTCTCCTGTCTGTTCGCCGAGGCGTTCCCCGGCGCCCGCGTCGTCGCCGTCGACGGCACCGCGCCGCTGCTGGAGCGCGCCCGGGCCCGGGCCGACCGCCAGGGCGTCGCCGACCGCTTCGGCACCCTCGCCGGTGAACTGCCCGGCGTGCTCGCCGAGCTGGAGGGGCCGGCCGGCCTGCTGTGGGCCAGCCGCACCCTGCATCACCTCGGCGACCAGCGCGCCGGGCTCGCGGCGTTCGCCGGGCGGCTCGCCCCCGGCGGCACGCTGGCACTGCTCGAAGGCGGTCTGCCTTCCCGCTTCCTGCCCCGGGACATCGGCATCGGCCGTCCCGGGCTCGAGGCGCGGCTGGACGCGCTGGAGGCGGAGTGGTTCGCGCGGATGCGGGCCGACCTGCCCGGTTCGACCGCCGAGACCGAGGACTGGCCCGCCCTGCTGAGGGCCGCCGGTCTCGGCCGCACCCGCACCCGCACCTTCCTGCTCGACCTGCCCGCCCCCGCCGCCGGCCGGACCCGCGCCTACGCCGCCGCGCACCTGTCCCGGCTGCGTGAAGGCGTCGGCGACGCCCTCGACGCCGGGGACCGGGCCACCCTCGACCGGCTGCTCGACCCGTCCGACCCGGCGAGCGTGCACCTGCGGCCGGACCTGTTCGTCCTCGGCGCCTACACGGTGCACGTCGCGGTACGGCCGGCCTGACGGCTCGCCACCGGGGACGGTGTCAGTTGTTCGCGAGGAACTGCTGGGCGAGCTGGTTTCCCAGGGTGACCGCGGCGCTGTGGCTTTCGATGGGGGAGACCTTGGAGTTCTTGAACAGGATGTAGGTCACGCCCGATTCGGCGCCGCCGGTGGCCGGGTCGGGGTCGATGCCGAGCGCCTTGGCGGTGGCGTACGACGCCTCACCGATGATCTTCGTGGGGCCGGTGTCGCCGACTACGGCGTACTCGACCTTGTTGTTGTAGATGACGGCGACCACGCCGCCACCCTTGATGCCGGCGTTGGAGTAGTTCCAGATGCTGCTGGTGCTGGGCACGACGACGTACGGCAGCGTCTCCGCCTTCAGCGGCTTGCCGTCGGACTGGTGGAAGGCGGTGTCGTCCTGGTACCAGGGGTCGCGGTCCTCGTTGCAGTTGGCGGTGCGCTGGCCGTCGCAGTCGATGTCCAGGTCGGCCTTCCAGAACACCGCGCCGTTCTTGCCGCACACGGGGACCGTGGCCGACGTCTCCTCGTCGGTGCGATACTTGCCGTTGGAGACCTGCGAACAGGACGTCACCTTCGAGAGCAGGTCGGCGGCGCTGACCGTGCCCTCCTGAGCCGACCTGGGCGTGGGGGTGGCGGAGGCGTGCGCGGGCAGGAGTCCGGCGGCGAGCAGGGCGGTGCCGGAGGCCGCGGCGAGGGACAGGGTGCGTAGGCGCATGGGAGGGACCTTTCTGTTAGGAAAGTTTCCTTACCAGATGTCCTCCACCGTGCCCCGCCGCCATGCTCGCGTCAAGCTGCGGGGTGCGAACGGCTGAATCGTGCGCGTATTGCGGGGCTCTGCCACGCCCGTGAGACTGGAGAGGTCGGATGTGCCGTACCTGTCCGGCGGTGCCGGGCGGTCACAGTGTCCGGGAGGCGAGGCTCATGTTCGTGCGCACGGTGTACGCGACCGGCGATCCGGCACTGCTCGACTCGGCCGTACGGTCCCTGAACAGCCAGGGGCGGGACCTGCTGGAGGAACGCCCCGGGTACCGCGGCGCGAGCGTCTTCACGGACCGGGACCTCGGCAAGATCCTCACGGCGAGCTGGTGGGAGACCGAGGAGGCGCGCCGCAACAGCGACGAGGTGATGCGCGAGCGGCGGGCGGGACTCCTGGAGCCCTTCGCGGGGACGGTGGCGGTCGCCGGCTACGAGGCGGCGGTGGTCCACCACCTCGCACACCCCCTCCAGGGCGGCGGACTGCGTGTCACCCGGCTGGAGTTCGACCCCCCGGACGGGGACCTGGTCATCGACACCTTCCGGGCGACGGTGGTGCCGCGGGCCGAATCCCTGCCGGGGCTGGCCAGGATCACCCTGCTGATCGACCGCCTGAGGGGCCGCGGGATCGCCGGCGCCCTGTTCACCGACCGCGGCTGCCTGGCCGCCTCGCGCGCGGCCATGGCGAGCGCGCGCCACGCCGCGACGGCTAAGGCGCACGCGGACGTGGTCGGCCTGGAGGAGTTCGAGGTGACGTACGCGGACGTGCGCCTCGACTGAGCGCCCGAGCCGCCCGCCGTGCGGAACGGTGCTGCGCAGACGGCCGTGCGCCCCGCTGCTGCGCGGGGCGCACGGCCGCTGTGTGATCCGGTCCGGCGCCGGACCGGTCCGTTCGGATCCGGGGGATCAGGCCACGTCGAAGGCGGCCGGGTCGGGGCCCAGACGCCGGTCCTCGTCGAGGGCGCTGATCGCCGCGAGGTCCTCGTCGTCCAGCTCGAAGTCGAACACCTCGATGTTCTCCTTGATCCGGGACGGCGTCACCGACTTCGGGATGACGACGTTGCCGAGCTGCACGTGCCAGCGCAGCACGACCTGGGCCGGGGTGCGCTCGTGCTTGCGCGCGATGGCGACCACCGCCGGCACCTCCAGCAGGCCCTTGCCCTGGCCGAGCGGCGACCACGCCTCGGTGGCGATGCCGTGCTCCGCGTGGAACCCGCGGGCGGCCTCCTGCTGGAGGTGCGGGTGCAGCTCGATCTGGTTGACCGCCGGGACGACGGAGGTCTCGGAGATCAGCCGGCGCAGGTGCTCGGGCAGGAAGTTGGAGACGCCGATGGCGCGGACACGGCCGTCCGCGTGCAGCTTCTCGAACGCCTTGTACGTGTCGGTGTACTTGTCCCGGGAGGGCAGCGGCCAGTGGATCAGGTACAGGTCGACGTAGTCGAGACCCAGCTTCTCCAGCGACGCGTCGAAGGCGCGCAGCGTGGAGTCGTACCCCTGGTCGCTGTTCCAGAGCTTGGTGGTGACGAAGACGTCCTCACGGGGAAGGCCGGAGGCGGCGATGGCCTTGCCGGTGCCCTCTTCGTTGCCGTAGATCGCCGCGGTGTCGATACTGCGGTACCCGGCTTCGAGCGCCGTGGCGACGGCCCGCTCGGCCTCGTCGTCCGGCACCTGCCAGACGCCGAAGCCGAGCTGGGGCATCTCGACGCCGTTGTTGAGGATGATCGGGGGGACCTTGCTGCTCACGAGCCTCTTGATCCTTCGTTTGTCGACAGGTGGTACCGACATGCTCAACGATCACGGGCCGCCGTGCATTCCTGACCACGCGATCCGATCCGATCCATGTCACGCGTCACACCGCGAACGGCGCCTCACGACTGGTACAGCGCCTCGACCTCGCGTGCGTACGCCTTCTCGATCGCCTTGCGCTTCAACTTCAGCGACGGCGTCAGCAGGCCGTGCTCCTCGGTGAACGGCTGGGCCAGGATGCGGAAGGTGCGGATCGACTCGGCCTGGGAGACGAGCGTGTTCGCGGCGACCACCGCCCGCCGCACCTCGGCCTCCAGGTCCGGGTCGCGCACCAGCTCGGCCGGGACCGGTCTCGGCTTGTTGCGCATCTGGAGCCAGTGGGCGACCGCCTCCTGGTCGAGTGTGACCAGGGCGGCGATGTACGGGCGGTCGTTGCCGACGACGATGCACTGGCTGACCAGCGGATGGTCGCGGACCCGTTCCTCCAGCGCGCCCGGGGAGACGCTCTTGCCGCCGGAGGTCACCAGGATCTCCTTCTTGCGGCCGGTGATGGTCAGATAGCCGTCCCCGTCCAGGGCACCGATGTCCCCGGGTGGCCAGCCAGCCGTCGTGCAGGCTCTCGTCGGTGGCCTTCTGGTTGTTGAGGTAGCCCTGGAAGACGTTGCCGCCGTGCAGCCAGATCTCCCCGTCGTCGGCGATGTGCACGGTGACGCCCGGGACGGCCTGCCCGACGGTGCCGTAGCGGGTGCGCCCGGGCGGGTTGGCGGTCGCCGCGGCCGTCGACTCGGTCAGGCCGTAACCCTCGTAGATCTGCACGCCCGCGCCCGCGAAGAACAGTCCCAGCCGGCGGTCCATCGCCGATCCGCCGGACATCGCGTTGCGCAGCCGGCCGCCCATCGCGGCGCGGATCTTCGCGTACACCAGCTTGTCGTAGAGCTGGTGCTGCATCCGCAGCCCCGCCGACGGGCCGGGCCCGGTGCCCCAGGCCTTGGCCTCGACGGCCTCGGCGTAGTTCACGGCGATGTCGACGGCCTTCTCGAACGCCCCGGCCCGGCCGTCCTTCTCGGCCTTGCGGCGAGCCGCGCCGAACACCTTCTCGAAGATGTAGGGGGACCGCGAGGATGAACGTCGGGCGGAACGCGGCCAGGTCGGGCAGCAGGGCGGCGGCGTTCAACTGCGGCTGGTGCCCGAAGCGGACCCGGCCGCGGATCGCGGCGACCTCCACCATCCGCCCGAAGACGTGCGCCAGCGGCAGGAACAGCAGGGTCGACGCCTCGTCGCCCTTCTTCGAGTGGAACACCGGCTCCCACCGCCGGATGACGGTGTCCGCCTCGAACATGAAGTTGCCGTGCGAGAGGACACAGCCCTTGGGCCGGCCGGTGGTGCCCGAGGTGTAGATGACCGTGGCGACCGAGTCCGGGGTGACGGCCTGCCGGTGCCGGTGCACGACCTCGTCCTCCAGGTGCGCCCCGGCGTCGTACAGCTCCTGCACGCAGCCGGCGTCCAGTTGCCACAGCTCGCGCAGCCGGGGCAGCCGGCCGATGACCGTGGCGATGGTCATGGCGTGGTCCTCGTGCTCGACGACCGCCGCGGAGACCTCGGCGTCGTGCAGCATCCAGAAGCACTGCTCGGCCGAGGACGTCGGATAGACGGGCACGACCTGGGCGCCGATCGTCCACAGCGCGAAGTCGAACAGGGTCCACTCGTAGCGGGTGGGGGACATGATCGCGACGCGGTCGCCGAAGCGGACGCCACGGGCGAGGAGGCCCTTGGCGAGCGCCATGACCTCGTCGCGGAACCCGGCCGCGGTCACGTCCCGCCACTGCCCGGAGGCGTCCTTGCGGCCGAGGGCGATGTGCAGCGGGTCGGTCTCGGCATGCTCGAAGACGACGTCCGCCAGACCACCGGCCGGCACCGGCGACTCCAGCGGCGGGTTGGTGAACTCGCGCAACCTCGCTCCCCTGCGTCTCGCGCCTCAGTGGCGTTGGCCGGCACACCGCCGTCAGGCCGTGAAAGCTACCCCACCCGGCCGGTGTGCGGGAGGGGTACGGAAACGTAGCAAACCTCACGTTCTTCCCGGCCCGGGTTCGTGAAATGCCCGCACATGGGTAAGGGCCGGACACAATACTGACGGGTCAGTAAGTTTCGGTACCGTAATCTCCACCGAATCTGTACCGGCCGATTACGGCCCTGCGCGCGCCCGCGCGGCCCCGGGCCGGAGTCCGGGCATCCGGGAGCCCGGGCCTGGGCGGTCCGGAATCCCGTGCCCCTGTCCGCCGCGTCATGCAGTTGACGTACCCCCGGCCCCGCTGGCACCGACTCCCGCCGTCAGCCCTGTCGGCGCCGTCGGCCACGCCGCCGCGGAAGCCGGCCGCCACTCGGCTCCTCCACCCGCCCCCCGCCCCGTCACCCGCCCCGCCGCCGGAGTCGTTCTCCGCCTGCCAGGACCGCTGCCGCCAGGGCGTCGGCGGCGCCCTCGGTGGCGCCCCGGTGGCGGCCGTGGGCGAGGACGAAGTCGACCTTTCCCAGTTCGGGCAGGCCGGAGCGCTCGGGCAGCCGGAACAGGCCGGGCGGGATCAGCCGGCGGGAGTGGGCCATCACGCCGAGCCCGGCCCGGGCCGCGGCGATGAGCCCGTTGAGGCTGCCGCTGGTGCACACGATCCGCCACTGCCGGCCCTGCCGCTCCAGCACCTCCAGCGCTCGGGCCCGGGTGAGGCCGGGCGGCGGGTACACGATCAGCGGCACCGGCCGGTCGGGGTCCAGGCGCAGCCGCTCGGCGCCGATCCACACCAGGTCGTCGCGCCAGACCAGCGTGCCGCGGGAATCCTCCGGCCGCCGCTTGGCCAGCACCAGGTCCAGCTTCCCGGCGGCCAGCCGCTCGTGCAGGGTGCCGGACAGCTCCACCGTCAGCTCCAGGTCGACCTCCGGGTGGTCGTACCGGAAGGCCTCCAGGATCTCCGGAAGCCGGGTCAGCACGAAGTCCTCCGAGGCACCGAAACGCAGCCGGCCACGCACGCGCGTCCCGGTGAAGAACGCCGTCGCCTGCTCGTGCACCGCCAGGATCCGGCGGGCGAACCCCAGCATCGCCTCGCCGTCCCCGGTCAGCTCCACCGCGTGGGTGTCCCGCGAGAACAGCAGCCGGCCGGCCGCGTCCTCCAGCCGGCGCACATGCTGGCTGACCGTGGACTGGCGCAGCCCGAGCCGCCGGGCCGCCTGCGTGAAGCTCAACGTCTGGGCGACCGCCAGGAAGGTGCGCAACTGCGTCGGTTCGTACACACCCCCAGCCTAGGCCCGGTCATCGCGAATCATGATGACTGTCAGAGTGGTGTGCGGGTTTCCCGATCGTCCGCCGGAGAGGCACGATGGATGAGGGGCCCCGCGGGCCCGGGACCGGACGACACACGCACAGCACATCGGAGCACCGTGAAACGCCTGCGCTGGCCGACCTGGATGCCGATCGACCCGTACATCGTGCTGCTGCTCGGGACGGTGGGCCTCGCCGCGCTGCTCCCGGCCCGCGGCACCGGCGCGGACGTCGCCTCGGGCGCCTCCACGGCCGCGATCGCCTTCCTGTTCTTCCTCTACGGCGCCCGGCTGTCCACCCGGGAGGCGCTGGCCGGACTCACCCACTGGCGGTTCCACCTCACCGTCCTGGCCTGCACCTTCATCGTCTTCCCGGTGTTCGGGCTCGCCGCGCGCGGGCTCGTGCCGGCCGTGCTGACCCAGCCGCTCTACCAGGGCCTGCTGTTCCTGACGCTGGTGCCGTCCACGATCCAGTCGTCGATCGCGTTCACCTCCATGGCCCGCGGCAACGTGCCCGCGGCGATCTGCGCCGGCTCCTTCTCCTCCCTCGCCGGCATCGTCCTGACCCCGCTGCTCGTGGCCGGACTGCTCGGCGGCGAGGCCGGTTTCTCCGCCGACTCCCTGGTGAAGATCGTGGGCCAGTTGCTGGTGCCGTTCCTCGCCGGGCAACTGCTGCGGCGCTGGGTGGGGGACTTCATCGCCCGGCACAGGAGGGTCCTCGGACTCGTCGACCGCGGCTCCATCCTGCTGGTCGTGTACACCGCGTTCAGCGAGGGCGTGAACCAGGGCGTCTGGCACCAGGTCAGCGCCGTACGGCTGGCCGGCCTGCTCGCCGTGGAGGCCGTCCTGCTGGCCGTGATGCTGGCCCTGACCTGGTACGGCGGCCGGGCGCTCGGTTTCGGCCGCGAGGACCGGATCGCCCTCCAGTTCGCCGGGTCGAAGAAGTCCCTCGCCTCCGGGCTGCCCATGGCGAGCGTCCTGTTCGGCGCCCACGCCTCGCTGGCCGTCCTGCCGCTGATGCTGTTCCACCAGATGCAGCTAATGGTGTGCGCCGTCGTCGCCAAGCGCCGGGCCCGCGATCCGGAGGTGGGCGCGGACCCGGCCGGTCAGTCAGCCGTCCACGGCGTCCAGGGGCAGCCACACGACGGTGTCCTGCGCTGACCGGAGCACCCGCGGATCGGACAGTTCCGTGTCGGTGAGTGCCCGGTCCCAGACGCGCACCTCGTCCAGCGCGCCGGTGAAGAAGGCGCGGCCGTCCATGCGCTGACCGACGTGGACGCCGAAGGGCGAGTTGCGGCTGACGGAACCCGGTGGGCCGGTGACGTCCGACCGGGCGCCGTCGACGGACAGCGACAGCCGGCCGGCTCCCCGGCGGAGTACGGCGTGGTGCCACTGGCCGTCGTTGTACGCGGTGTCCGTGCGCACGTACGCGGTCTGCGGCGCACCGGACCCGTCCCGCACGGTGATCAGCCCCTGGAGGCGGTGGTTCGCCGGTTCCCCGCGCAGCCACACCTGCGGCTGGCCGGTGCCGATGCCGCCCATCCACAGCATCGGCTGCTCCCCGGTCGTCGCCGCGTACCGGAACCACAGCGACGCCGTGAAGTCCCTCCCGCCCAGCGGCAGTTCCGGGCGGTACGGCAGGCGTACGGCGTCGTCGGTGCCGTCGAACTCCAGTGCGTCCCCGGACACCCCGTCCGTCTCCTCCGCGTCGCCGAGCACCGCGGCCGGGCGGGCGTGCCGGGCGCGGTCGGCGGTGACCGGATCGGGACCGCGGCGCGGCGTGAGCCAGTCCTCGGTGAAGCGGGCGAAACGGATCTCGTCCCGCGCGTCCACCGCGCCGCCCTCGTACAGCAGACCGACCGTCCCGGGATCGACGCGCACCAGGTCGGAGTAGCCGGACCAGTCCGTGGTGACCACCGTGCCGCGGTCCACGGCGTCCCAGGTCCGGCCGCCGTCGTAGGAGGAGCGGATCATCATCGTGCGGCGCCGGTCGGGATCGGCGGGGCAGGCGAGCAGCAGGCGGTCGCCCAGGCGCAGCAGCGAGCCCTGCACCTGCGGGGTGTACAGGCCGGGCAGGGGGCGGAAGGGCGCGGTGAAGCCGCCGCCGCCGTCGCGGCTGACGGCCTGCGTACGGTGGCCGAGGTCGGTGCCGTCCTGTTCCCGGCCGCTGACCAGGATCGAACCGTCCCCGCGCTCCGCCAGGGTGAGTTCGGAGGGCTTCTGCCGGAAGGTGCCGTCGGCGGCGACGGGCCAGGTGTCGGTGGCGCCGATCCGCCAGTGCCCCCCGTGGTCGTCGCTCACGATCAGTGCCGCGTGGTTGGCGCTCACCCCGCTGCCGTCCCACGTCTCGGTGTTGACCCCGAACACCAGGCGCCCCGCGTACCGGCCGTGGGTGAGCTGGATGCCGTGCACGGGCCCGGTGGCGTACCAGGAGTTCCAGTCGGCGGGCAGGATCTCCGGGCTCAGGTCGCGCGGCGGCGACCAGGTACCGCCGTTGTCGTCGCTGTACCGCAGATGGGGGGTGCGATCGCACGGCACCGAGCAACTGGCGCTGTCCGTACGGCCCGTGTTGTACGTCTCCGCCAGCCAGACACGGCCGGTCGAGCGGTCCACGACCGGCGCGGGGTTGCCGTGGGTGTCGCCGGCGCCTTCGTCGACCACCTGCAACTGGCCCCAGGTGCGCCCGCCGTCGGTGGACCGCTTGAGCACGATGTCGATGTCGGCCGCGTCCCCGCAGTTGAGGACCCGGCCCTCGGCGAACGCCAGCAGTGTGCCGTCGGCCGCCCGCACGACCGCCGGGATACGGAAGCAGGCGTACCCGGGGTCCTGGGAGGCCCGGAACAGCACTTGCTGCTCGAACTGTGGAGCGCCGCCGGCCGGTCGCGCCTGCGCCGGATGGGCCGGGAGGAGTGGGGTCAGCAGCGCGCCCGTGGTGAGGACGGCGGTGGCCAGTGCGGATCTGAGACGGGTGCGAAGACCTGACGGCACGGAGCGACCTGCCCTTCGTCGGCCGGACAACCGGACGTCCGGACATCCTACGTCCGATGTCCGTTCCTCCGACGGTAGTTGGGGGGTGCGGCGCCTCACAAGAAGCGTGCGGGCACTTACGGGCGCAGGACGACCTCGCCGAGGCTGGCCCGGGTGGTGATCACCTCGTGCGCCTTCGCCGCGTCCGCCCGGGCGAGCTCCCCGTGCACGGCGGGCCGCACGGCGCCCTCCGCGTACAGCCGCCACAGCTCCCACCGCCACCGTTCGTACACCTCGGGCCGGCCTCGGGCGATCAGCGCCATCTGGAAGCCGATCACCGACTTGGCCCCGACCAGCAGGTCGTACGCCCGGACGATACCGCCGCCCGAGCTGTACGCGACCAGGCGGCCGTGGGGGGGCAAGTGCGGCGAGGGCGGGGGTGAGCAGGTCACCGCCCACGGAAGGCACCGGTGCACCGGACCGGTACCGGGGCAGCGGCTCAGGCACTGGCATCGGCACCTGGGCACCGGGCCGGGGTCGGCGCGCGATCAGCCTTGGGGGGCGGTCTCGGTCTCCCCTAGCACGATGCGGTCCTCGCCCGCGTACACGTTCATCGAGCTGCCCCGCAGGAAGCCGACCAGCGTCAGGCCGGTCTCCGCCGCCAGGTCCACCGCCAGCGAGGACGGCGCCGACACGGCCGCCAGCACCGGAATGCCCGCCATCACCGCCTTCTGCGCCAGCTCGAACGAGGCCCGGCCCGACACCATGAGGATCGTCCGGGACAGCGGCAGACCACCGTGCTGGAGCGCCCGGCCGACCAGCTTGTCGACCGCGTTGTGCCGGCCCACGTCCTCCCGGGTGTCCAGCAGCTCCCCGTCCTCGCCGAACAGGGCCGCCGCGTGCAGGCCGCCGGTCCGGTCGAACACGCGCTGGGCCGTGCGCAGCCGGTCGGGAAGGCCGGCCAGCAGCTCGGGCGTGACGCGCAGCGGGGGAGTGTCGGCGATCGGCCAGCGCGTGGTCGTACGGACCGCGTCCAGGCCGGCCTTGCCGCACAGTCCGCACGAGGACGAGGTGTAGACGTTCCGCTCCAGACGGAAGTCCGGGAGGGTGACGTCCGGCGCGGTCCTCACGTCGACCACGTTGTAGGTGTTCGCGCCACCGTCTCCGGTGGCCCCCGCGCAGTAGACGATGTTCTGGAGGTCGGCCGCCGTGGCCAGGACGCCCTCGCTCACCAGGAACCCCGCCGCCAGCGCGAAGTCGTCACCCGGGGTGCGCATGGTGATGGCGAGGGGCTTGCCGTTCAGCCGGATCTCCAGGGGCTCCTCGGCGACGAGCGTGTCCGGCCGGGCGGACACCTCCCCGTCCCGGATGCGGAGGACCCTGCGTCGTTCCGTGACTCGTCCCATGTTCTGATCAGCCCCGGGTTCGGTACGTGGTGGCCGGAACGGCCCTTGATGCAGCCGTGGGTCACCGGGCCGTCGTACGGCGAGGCGACCTGCACCGTCTCATTGTCCTGCACGGGGAGGGCGGGCGTGCGGCCCGCTCCCGGGACCGGGAAGTGAGGCGGCGCTCGCCCGCACGTCCGACGGTCTGACCGGAGCCGACAATCCCGGCGCGCGATTCCTGTGACTTCACCTGCCGTCGTACCCGTGAGTCACTGCTCAGACTGGAGGATCCCGCTACCCGGCAACGAGGGGATCCCCTGCATGAACGGCTCGCGCATCGCCGCCATCGGTCACTACCAGCCCGCCAAGGTGCTCACCAACGACGATCTGGCAGGCATGGTCGACACCGGTGACGAGTGGATCCGCAGCCGGGTCGGCATCCGCACCCGGCACATCGCCGGCCCCGACGAACCCGTCGACGAACTCGCCGCGCACGCCGCCGCCAAGGCGCTCGCCGCGGCCGGCCTGGCGCCCCACGACATCGACCTGGTCCTCGTCGCCACCTCCACCGCGATCGACCGCTCCCCGAACACCGCCGCCCGCGTCGCGGCCCGGCTCGGCATCCCGCGGCCCGCCGCGATGGACGTGAACGTGGTGTGCGCCGGGTTCACCCACGCGCTGGCCACCGCCGACCACACCGTGCGGGCCGGCGCGGCCACCCGCGCCCTGGTCGTCGGCGCCGACAAGATGTCCGACGTCACCGACTGGACCGACCGCAGCACCTGCGTCCTCGTCGGCGACGGCGCGGGGGCCGCCGTGGTCGAGGCCTGCCGGCCGGGGGAGGAGCCGGGGATCGGGCCCGTGCTGTGGGGGTCGGTGCCGGAGATGGGCCACGCCGTACGGATCGAGGGCACGCCGCCGCGGTTCGCCCAGGAGGGGCAGAGCGTCTACCGGTGGGCCACCACCCGCCTGCCGGCCATCGCCCGCCAGGCCTGCGAGAAGGCCGGGATGGCACCCGAGGATCTGGCCGGGGTCGTCCTGCACCAGGCCAACCTGCGGATCATCGAGCCGCTGGCCCGGAAGATCGGCGCCGTCAACGCGGTGGTCGCCCGCGATGTCACCGAGTCCGGGAACACGTCGGCCGCCAGCATCCCGCTCGCCTTCTCCAAACTGGCCGAACAGGGAGCGCTCCGCACGGGCGACCCGGTGCTGCTGTTCGGCTTCGGCGGCAATCTGTCGTACGCCGGCCAGGTCGTACGCTGCCCGTAAGCCCCCGGCTCGCGCCGTCACCCTCACGTGCCGTGCACGCGATCTCGCGCGCCGTGCACCGTCGCCGATCCACCGCCACCCGGGCCTCCGCACACCGCCCGGCGTGCGGATACGCAGGTGAAACGCACTCCGAAACCTTGGTATTGTTGTCCATGTCGCCGCGGGGAACACACGTGGCGGCAAACACCTGGTCCGGGTGGCGGAATGGCAGACGCGCTAGCTTGAGGTGCTAGTGCCCTTTATCGGGCGTGGGGGTTCAAGTCCCCCCTCGGACACCAGCACAGGGACGTTCACGAGATCGTCCTGAAGCGTTCACGAATTACCGGTCGAGTCATGTGACTCACCGGTTTTTCGTCGTTCCTGCGGCCTTCGAGCCTCGTGATCGGCTCGGTGAGGGGGTGGGGCGGTGGCGGTCCAGGTACTGCGCCTCTCACCCGCGGAAACAGGACATGCCTGCGCGACGGCTGGTAGCCGTGGCGCAGGCATGTGGGGTTTTCAGGGGGTGGAGCGCAGCGGGGGTGTGTCACTCGCGTGGCGGAAGCTCGACCTGCTCGGTCGAAAGCGGTCGCGCCCGGCGTGGATCGGAGGGCTCACTGAGTGGGGTTGCGGCGCTCTGCGTGCTGGCTCTGCGGGGCTGGATGCCCTGGTCGCGGAGGAACCGTCGGATGGCTCTGAGGTTCGCCACGAAGATGATGACGGCATTGAGCAGGGTCTGCGCGACGCGTCCGTGCGGCAGGCGGAGCTGGGGATTGTCGATGCTGTCGAGGGCGGACTTCTTGAGGTTGCCGTTGCCGCCCTCGTTCTGACTGCGCAGTCCGGACCAGGCTTCCTGCCACAGAGGGGTGAACAGGGGGTATTTCTGCCGCCACTTGGCCAACACGGTGCCCGGGACGGTGATGCTCTTCCCCCCTGCAGATGTCGGGGTAGACGGGGGTGTCCCGCTTGGGCCTGGGGATGGTGGGCAGGGCTGCCGCGGTGCGCACGGTGGGGGCGTCGAGGTCGACGACGGTGGACGGGCGTGGCTGGGGCCGGCGGTAGCAGGTGACCGTGGCGTGGGACCCGAGGGCGGGGCACTGTCGACGCTGGTCCCCTGCGGGCCCGTACTCCTTGATCCTGGCCTGGTAGTCCTTCCGGGACTGGATCAGGTTGAGTGCGTGGGCGCGGTCCTCGTCCGTGCGGCTGTCGATGTATGTGGCCCCCGCGGTGACGAGCGGGGTGGGCATCAGCGGGCAGTAGAACTCGCCGCCGACCAGCTGCATGCCGCGGAACTCTCCCTGCCGGTCGACCTTGTCGTCGTTGTAGTGCTTCACCGCGTTGAGACCGAGTTTCAGCAGCTGCAGATGCAGGTTGTGAGGCTTGGCCTGGGTGATGCCCCGGTCGGCGCAGAACAGGTCTTTGACCAGGCCTCGTTCGAACGCCGGCTGGATGGCGCGCAGGGCGGCCGGGCCGGGTTCGGTGCCCGGGGTGTGAAGGATCATGCCGAGGCAGACCGCCGGGTAGGCGCCAGCGAGGTCGCCATGGCCATGGCCCGGGAACGCGGCCATCATGGCGTAGCGGAACTCTCTCTTCTCCTGCGCCTTGGCCTTCTTCTCCTGTGCCGACTTGGTCTTGCGAGTCGCTGGCTTGTTCGCCGTGCCGCGCCGGGTGCCAGTGTTCGTGGAGGCCGCAGCTTTGCCGCTGGGCCCCGACTTCTTCTGCGTTCCTCCCTTCACGTACATCCCGGCGGTGATCTCAAGCGAGGCCCGGTCCTGGTGGTAGTCCGGCTCTTTGCCCCAGACCGGAACCGGAGTGTCGTCGACCGCGATGTGGCCAGGCCACCGAGCGAAGTCGCCGCGCCGGTAGGAAGCCATCACCGGAGCGAGAATCAGATCCTGGGGGATGGCCTCCAGGTTACGCACGGTGTCCTGGTTGTCGCGGGCATTCCACTTCCGTCGGATCTTCTTGGCCTCGCTGAGAGACAGCCGCTTGCGGCGGTCGTGCGGTGCAGGGTCGAGGCGCCGGGTCATCGAGGACCAGGACCGGTAGACGCGCTTCGACGTCGCGTACTGGTGGTGCGCGACGCGGTCGATTTCTTCTCGGGTTGCGCCCTCGCGGATGTGCAGGTCGACGTTGGGGACGTCAAGGAGGGCTTTGGACCCTGGAGACAAGGCGAAGAAGAGCGTCTCCCATGCGTCGTTGATGTTCGTGCTCTTGCCCATGTACTGCGACAAGATCAGGCCGATCAGCACTGTGCGGAGCGGGAAGCCCTTCGGGCCCGGCCGGTGCTCGTTGGAGGGAAGGCGTTCCAGTACTCCGCTGTGGCGCACGAGGTCGAAGACCTGCCTCACAACTCGGTCGCTGAGGGTACGGCCGGGGGCCTGCGGTGCAGGGCGTAAAGCGAGGCCGGTACGCCGGCAAGGTTTGTCTTCCGGGTTCTTCCTGCTCATGCCGACCCCCGCAACAGCTCGGATGCCTCCGCTTCGGGCACGTCGTGGAGGAAGACGAGGTAGCGCGAGAGGCTGTGCAGGGTCCCGAGTCCCGACGCTTTGAGGATCACCTTCAGCGGAATACCTGCATTCGGCAGTTCGACGAGCCAGGTCGTACGCAGCCGCTGGGTCTGCAGCACTGCACCGTCACAACGGCCGATGATCCGCGGGTACCTGGCCAGCCAGTCCGATGCGATGTGCTTGCTGGTGCGGTCCTGCCAGTCCGGCCGGAAGGCGTACGCGTCTGCCGGGATGTGGGCGGCTTCCGCCAGCAGCAGTTCCTCGTAGGCGTACCGGCATACGACAGTGTGCGGACGGCGCCCGTGCACCTTGACCAGTGCCCGGCCGGTGGGGCCCGCGAGGATATCCCGCCCCTGAACGTACACAAGATCCTCAACGGCGAGCCCGCAGCCGGCGCCGAGACAGAACAGCAGGCAGGCGTTGCGCCGTTGGGCCAGTGTGGGCAGGCTCTGCGCCCAGATCAGCCAGTAGGCGATTTCCCCGAGATGTCCGTCCGCGACAACAGCGGCTTCGGTCGCATCGAGGCGATGGACGACGACGAGCGCATCCGGGCCGCAGCCATGGCCGGAGGGGTCGACACCGTGGTGTCCGACCTTCCGGACCGGTACGACACCATGCTCGGCCGGCACTTCGAGGAGGGCCGGCAACTGTCGGGCGGTCAATGGCAGAAGGTGGCTCTGAGTCGGGCCTTCATGCGTAGGGCTCCGGTGGTGGTGCTCGACGAACCGACGTCGGCCATCGACGCCGAGGCCGAGTCCGAGATCTTCGGCCGACTTCGTGACATCGCGGCGGAGGCCACCTCGCTCATCATCGCGCACCGGTTCGCCACGGTGCGCATCGCCGACCGGATCGTGGTCCTCGATCAGGGCAGGGTGGTCGAGGAAGGGAGTCACGAGGACCTGCTGAGCGCCGACGGAATGTACGCCCATCTGTTCAACCTGCAGGCAGCGGGATATCTCGGCGAACCCGCCTCTCAGTGAAGGCCAGTTCATGGAAACATCGCTCATCGTTCCGGTCATGCCCACGGACCCCTCCGACGCGGTTCCCTTCGCGGAACTCGTTAGGAGCGAGGACATGCCGCGGTTGTGGCAGGGCCAGTCCGTCACCATCGAAACCCATCAGATGTTCGCCTACCTCGCGGGCATGGGATTCCGAATCCTGTTCGGCACGGCCGTCACCTTGATGCCTTTGCGTCACCCCATGGAAGCAGCGGCGCACGCCCGGTCCCTGGCCCGTCTGACCGGCAGGCGGGTGACGCTGGGATTGGGCCCGGGATCCCCCGACTTCGTGGCGAGTCTGTGCGGAAAGCCGTACGACAGCCCGAAAGCCGCGTGTGCCGACTATCTCCGACAGGTGCGCGACTTTCTCACCGAGCAGCGGCACGAAGCGCCCGAGGCCGGTTGGCCGGCATCGGACCTGCCGGATCTCGGTCATGCCGGTGTGGATATCGGCCTCGGAGTCCTCCGCCCTGCACTCGCCCGTCTCGCGGGCGAGACGGCCGATGTGGCGATCACCTGGATGACGCCGCCAGGGTACCTGGCGCGTGATGTGGTGCCGGCTCTCCGGCGCGGCGCCCAGGCGGCGGGCCGCCACGTCCCGCGCCTGGTCACCGTCGTACATGTCGCCGTCGACCGCCACGGGCGCGATCCCCGCCAACTCGCCTACGCAGCCGCCCACACACACCTGGGCGCCCCGCACTACACGGACATGCTCAGGCGCGCGGGGCTGCGGGTGCACCCGTCACAGCCCTATCTCAACGCATGTGCCTTGGTCGACTCGGGAACCTTCGCGTACGGCACCCCGCGGGAAGTGGCCGGCGCACTGGCCGAATACGCCCGAGTGGGCGTGGACGAAGTGGTCCTCAACTGCGCAGGTGTAGGTCTCGCGCATGGCTGGAATGCGGCCCTGGAGGACCTGGCGGAACTCTCGGCCGAAATGCGTGCGGTCCGTTCGGGCGTGATCGCATAGAGGCTAGGCTCACCGTGTCGAGAGGTGACGCGAAAGGAAATGGCGATGACCAAGGAAGTGCAACGCTGGCTGAAAGAGAACGCCTTGCCATTGAAAGGCCTGCACCCCGAGGCCTCGGACCCGGGCTACGGTGACCTAGAGCCACTGCGCAAGGTTCTGCGCGACGTACGTGTTCTGGGGATGGGGGAAGCGACGCACGGGACAGCCGAGTTCTTCCGCCTCAAACACCTGTTACTGCGCTTCCTCGTCGAGGAGATGGGGTTCACCGCTCTGGCCATGGAGGCCAGCGCCTCCGCTGCCCAGGCGGTCGACGACTACGTGCTGCACGGAACCGGTGATGCCGTCGACGCAGTGGCCGGCCTCGGCTTCTGGACGTGGCGGACCCGGGAAATGCTCGACGTCGTCGAGTGGATGCGCGACCACAACCGAACGGTTCCCCAGGACCGGGCCGTGCGTTTCGTTGGCATCGACCCCCAGCGATGCGGCCCCTCCCTGGCGGCGCTGGGCGCCGTGCTGCGCACGCTGGCTCCAGAACGGGCGGACATCACCGGCGGCGTGCTCGGCGCACTGGCGGAGGCCAGGACGGGATCACTGGTGGCCCAGCGCCCACAGCTCCTTGCCGAGGCACGTGACCTGGAGCGATTCCTCCAGGAAGAGCGTCCGCGGCTTGCCTCGCACATCGGGGACACGGCCGTCGATCAGGCACTCAGGCATGCGCGCCTGATCGTGGCCGCGGCCGACGTGGCCTCCCGGCCGCCGCGCGGAGACGGCGAGGAGACGGGCGCGCTGGCCGCCCGGGACCGCCACATGGCCCAGGCAGTGGTCTCCCTGGAGGAGGGGACTGCCGGCAAGGTGGCCGTCTGGGCTCACAACGGCCATGTCTGCACCGACCGTTACGCGCGAGACATCCCCGCCATGGGCCATCACCTCAGGGATCACTACGGTGAGAGGTACTACGCCCTGGGCCTGCTGTTCGGCGAGGGCGCCTTCCGCGCCCGTCCCGGAAACTCCGCGACACGACCGCCCAGGAAGCACACCATCAGCGCGGCGGGTCCGCGCTCCGTCGAGGCCCAGCTGGCCTCGGTCACCTCCGAGGACCACCTGATCGATCTCCGCGCCGGCCGGACCGAGCCCGCCGTTGCCGAGTGGCTGGAGAGCCAGCAGTTCATGAGGTCCTTCGGCGCTGGCGTGCCACGCGTGACGTACCGCTTCTCGATGACTCAGACGGTGCTCATGCGTGAGTACGACGGATTGGCGTACGTGGCCCGCTCGACGCCCTCGGTGCTACTGAGCTGAGACCCAACACAGCTGTCCGGACCGCAGCCCACATTGATAGCCCTGACCGGGCACAGCAACTCCTACGTGACGGTCTTGCCACGAGGCAGGGAACAGCCGTTGATGCCGGGCCGAAGTGTGCTGGTACGTCGGTGTCGCAGTGGGTCGACGGTGGATCGCGTTGTTCGGCTGGACCTCGCGCTTGTAGTCCGGAATCGCGGTAGGAGTGCCAGACGTACTCGTGGACGGTCATCGGCGTGGCCGCGGCGGGGCACCGCCCTCATGGGCCTATCTACGCAGAAGGACAGTTTGCACCCTGCATGTAACCATCCTGTCTGGCGTGGCAACTCGCTTGCCGCCGAAGCAGTCACATGAATAGCATCCCGTTCACTATCGCGAACTTAATGTTGCTTCGGCACATCGGGGGCCTGGCGTGGTCCTGGAACGCTTGTCGGCGCTGGAACTGGCAGGTCCGCAAGGTCTGCGGCCCGTCTTTGAAGTCGATTGCCTGATGCGCGCGGCAAACCGGATTCGCAAGCTGGGCGACGGCGTCATGGTCAACAGCCGCACGATAGCCGTGGCGATTGAGATTGCCTGCAACAAGGACGACTCCGTGGTCGTGGTCCCTGCGCTGTCCCCGTAAGCGTAGGCGCGCTCGCACTCACGTGGTGCCTGGTGCGGGTTGCCCGAAACCTCGAACGCGATGATGGCCTACGGCCACGCGGTCGACGTAACTGAGGGTGATGCCGGCCTTTGCGATCGGCCTAGCTTGGTCCACAGTGCAATCGCGCATGGGACTCTCCAGCTCATGCTGCCTGTGCGAGCTGTGAGACGCAGAGAGTGCCTGCATGGCATATGCTCGGGGGATGATCTTGGGACTCGCGGGAACCTCAACATCAATTAGCCCTATCGGGGCTGGTCAAGGATCTCGTGAACGTCCCACCAGCAGAGACCCCAGTTCACCTGGGGTCTTTCTGTTTCTCCGGCTGTGGCGTGACCAACCACGTGACCAACAGCCAAGCGAACTTCCTGGTCAGACCAGGGATGACAGGCCGAGTCGGCTGGCGCTCGAAGCGGCCAGCTTCTTCGCTCCCTCAGCGCGGCGCCTGCCGTACCGCGCCATGGCCATCTCCGGCCCCTTGCAGGGGGTGTACGACCCGAACGGGGCGGGCGCCATCGTGTTCGCCGTCCTGGCCGTGGCCGCCGAGGTGGAGCGGGAAGGCGTCCGGGAGAAGACGTTGGAAGGGCTGGACACTGCGGCCCGCAAGGGCAACCAGGGTGGACGCCCCTCCGTTGTGGACGACGACAAGCTAGCCGTAGCCCGTGCCAGGCACGCCAAGGGAGAGAGCGTAACAGCCATCGCTAAGGCCCTTGGAATCTCCCGAGCCACCCTTGTACCGGCACATCGGTGAGAGCGCCTGAGGCGGGCGCACAGGGACGAAGTCAGGCACTCACCTCGGAGTGTACCGGGGCGGGTGGGCGAACACCGGTGAGGGCTTCCGCGCGGGCGACAAGCCGTGGTGCAAGGTCGGGGTACCAGCCACGGGCTACGGCTTGCAGCATCTCGGCCAGGGCCGAGAGTTCCCCGATTCGGCCGGCCGGGGTGTCGAGGGTCGGCGCGAACTCCTTGCGGATGCGGGCGGCTACGTCGGGAACAAGCAGGCTGTTGGTGTGGAGGAGTCCCGCGTCATAGCCGAAGGGCACCCGTCCCCACCGCTCCCAGTCCAGCAGGCACAGGGGCGCGGCGGTGAGGTTGCCCCAGTGCAAGTCACCGTGACCGGTCACCCGCTCCACCCTGGCGGGGGCCGGGATGCCGAGGAACTGGGGGAAGGCCCGTTCGACCCACCCGTCCCGCACGGTTGCCTTCACTCCCTCCGCTTCAGCGAGGAGGGCAAGGGCTTGGCGAAGGTCCGCCCACCACTCGTCGGGCAACCCCGGGTCGTGGTCGATGTCGGCCCGGTCGGGGGACACGATGGGTTGCGTGAGGTAGTCCAGGACTTCCGACTCGAAGGCCCACTCGCCGTCAGCCCAGTCATGCACCGCGTACAGGTGGGGGCGGGGCACGCCGTCGGGCACCAGCTCCGAGGCGCCGACGATGCCTTCCTTCGCCTTCCTGCCCGCGTTCCTCTTCGCCGTCCGGCTGACCCGTAGCCACCGGTCCCCCGCTCGGCGTCCGAGAGTGACACCAAGGAAGCCCCACGCCAGCGGCCCCGTGCAGGTGAGGCCCAGTGCCTTGGCCGCCCGGTCGTGGGCGGCCTCCATCAGGGCCTGCACCTCCTCATCCATCGGCGAGTTCATCCGTCACCCTCCTGAGTTCCTGGGCCGTCAGCGGCGCAGCCAGAGCCTTGGCCGCATCGTCCCAGTGCTCGCGGATGCTCGCGGAGGTGAGGACGACATCGAGGCCAGGGCACGAGCCAGCGGCCAGCAGGGCAGCGGCTGCGGCCGACAGGCCGGGGCGGATGAGGTTCACCAGTTCGGGTGTCATGGCGTCAATGAGTCCGCCCCCGTGCAGGGGAGCAGAGCCGAACGTGATCACCCCCGCGTCCTTCGCCTGCACCAGTGGTCCGCCGCCGTTCAGGGCCTGTGTGATCGGGGCATCCATGATCAAGCTGACGGGCATCTGCAAGGCCGTGAAGTGATGCTCAGCGGAACCGACCGCCTGCCGGGCGAGCGTGAGCAACTCGGGCACGCTGAGCGCTCCGGAGGTCAGGCCCGACCAGGTGGCGACGCCGTACCCGCCGATCCGACCCGCATGGGCGAACTCCTCCAGCGCTGTGAAGGCTTCCCGTACACGCCCGTGCAGAACGGCACGGTCAAGGCCGTGCCCGTGGTGCTCGGGGTTGTGCACGAACACAAGGTCCACGCGCCCGAGCGCGGCCAAGGATCGCTTCGTCTGCCAGCGGACGAAGCCCCGTTCAAGGCTGTGCCTACCGGCCGCCTCCTCCCGGGTGAGCACGCCCTCAGTCAGGGCGGTGCGGCCTTGCTCCGCCGTGAAGAACCCCGTCTTCGTGGCTACCCGCACGGTGGGGTACTCCCCGATAACCGGGCGCAGTTCCTCATGCGCCAGACCACGGGCGTAGTTCGGGGCCGTGTCCACCCAGGGACTACCGGCGGCCAGGGCGGTGCGTGCTGCTTGACTGACGGCACGCACGCGGTATGTCCCCAGGCAGAGAGCGGCGGTCACAGCGCCGTCCCCACGACTGCGACGGCGTGGCCGTCGATGAGGACGGAGACCAGTTCGGCCACCTCCTTGACCTCCAGTCCGGCGGAGTCGGCGAGTTCGCCGAGCGTGGTCGGCTGGTTGGTCAGCAGCGTGCCCAGCGCGGGCGCGACGGACTCGGCGAAGTCCCAAGCGGTACCGGCCGCCGCGAAGGTGACCGTGCCCTGTTCGCGGTTCGCCGTCAGGCGGCCCCTCGGAGTGGTGAGCTTGACCGTGATCTCCCCCCGTGCGGGGAGGCCGTCCACGTATGGCAGGGACGGAATCGCGTGGCCCAGGTCCGTCGTGTCGATCGACTCTGCCCACCGCTCCACGAGGCGGGGGTCCGCCATCATGTCGGCCACTTCACGGCGTACGCCGTCGGTGAAGCCCGACTGTTCCGCCAGCGAGCCGAAGCGCGGGATGTCCCTGCGGAGCGCGAGGGACGCCCGGAGTTGGTCGACGACCCAGAGCATCAGGTCAGCGCCCGTGTGCGGGACCATCCCGAACGTGAGGTGAAGGGATTCTGTCCCCTGGTCAGCGGTGACCGAGTGCCACCAGCCGCGCGGCAGGTAGAGCACGTCACCCGAGACAGAACGAGGTCCGCCACCGGGTCGCCCTCCGGCTCCTCCGGCGACTCCACGTCCCGGAAGGTGGGCGCTTCACGGGTCATCCCCCACAGGCGCCACCGCTTCGAGCCGTGCAGTTGGACCACGACCACATCGTGGTCGTCCCAGTGCCGGCCGAAGCCCTCCCGCTCGGTCCACGAGGCGTACACGTTGGCCTGCACCGAAGTCCCGAGGAAGCGTTCCAGTCCCTCCGCAGCCGCCCCCACGGCGGGGTGGATCTTCTCCACCGCGTCCAGGAATAGCGACGCCCCGTCCCTAAGCTGGGCGTGGAAGTCGGACGGCTGGATGAGGGACCAGGTGACCGCGCGGCGGTTCGTGGTCGGGATTGCGTAGCGGTGGAGCGGGACCATCTCGCCGTCGACCGACAGGCGCAGCCGGGGCGGCTCCAGTCGCTGCGTGGCGATGATCCGGTTCAGGTCATCCCAGGAGAACAGCTTTGCCGTGTCGGCGACTCCGGGGAAGTGTGCGTAGGAGCGGTGGTACGTCTGGGCGAGGAACCTGTCCCCGCCCAGACGTACCACCCACGAGGCTGCATCAAGCAACGTGGGCGCTCCCGTCAGTCGTTGCCGTCGGAACGGCCACTGCTGACGTCAGACTCCTGCTCGGCACGGGTGCGCGCGGCTACGATCTTCCGCTTCGCGACGAGCAGGCCACCCCCCTCGGGGACCACCGAGCTGGTGTTCTCTTCCACTGTCGGACTACCTCTCTTCTCGGGGAACTCCCGCCGGGAATCCGGCAGGAAGCAAAGGGGGACAGCGACGAGTGCTGCGGTTACCGGAATGCCAGGGTTCCAGCGAGAACCAGGGCACAGCCGCCGAGGATCGCAGCCAGGTAGAGCGGCCCCGCGTACCGGCCAAAGTGGCGCAGCACCCAATGGCCAAGCCACGCATCACGTCGCCTTCGGCTCCACCGCCACGGGGCGGAGAGATCTGGCAGACAACGAACTGCGGCCCGTGCACCGAGGGCACCCGCACGGCGGGTACTTGGTCGGCGAACCCAGGATCACCGCCTTGCCCGGGTCCACCTGCACCTCACGAACCGGGCCGTACGTCAGGCCGCCGTCGTAGAACACCCGCAGAGTCATGCGCCCCGTCACGAGCGCACACCACCATCAGGGCCGAACGTCCGCCGGTACTCCAGCCCCCGACCTACGCCGTAACGCACCCGCTCTTCGTTTCGCTCGGTCGCTGTCATAGAGCTCGTAACACGATCATGGGCGGACCTTCTTGAGGCGTCTCCAGCAGATGAGGCTACAGGCCAACGAGACGAAAGCATCGTGGAGTTCGGTTCGGCGTTCCCAACGGACGGCAAGGCGTTTGAACTGGTGGAGCAGGGCGAAGGTCTGCTCGACGACGTAGCGGAGCTTGCCCAAGCCCTTGACGTTCGGGGCGCCCTTGCGGGAGATGACCGGCAAGATCCGCCGCTTGCGCAGCTCTCGGCGGTTGGGGTTGGAGTCGTAGCCCTTGTCACCGAGGAGCGAGTCGGGGCGGCGGCGCGGGCGCCCGCGCCGTCCGGCCACGGGCGGGATGCCGTCGACCAGGGCGAGGGTCTGGGTGACGTCGTTGACGTTGGCCGCGGTGGTGATGACCTTGAGCGGGGTGCCGCGTCCGTCGCAGATCAGGTGGTGCTTGCTACCCGTCTTCCGTCGGTCGACCGGTGACGGACCAGTGTCGGCGCCCCCTTTTTCGCGCGGATGTGGGAGCCGTCCACGCACGCGCGGGACCAGTCGAGTTCGCCGGCCGCGTTCAGCTCGGCGAGCAGGATGCGGTGCAGTTGGTCGAAGACCCCGGCCTGCTGCCACCGCTCCAGGCGCCGCCAACAGGTCTGCCCGGAACCGAATCCCAGCTCCAGCGGCAGGAGTTGCCAGGCTATGTCGTTGTGCAGGACGTACAGGATGCCCTGCAGACACAGCCGGTCCGCCACCGGCCGTGGGCCCGGCGACTTCTCCGGCCAGGGCGGCAGCAGCGGCTCGATCAGCGCCCACAAGTCGTCGTCCACGATCCATGGCCGGGTGCTCACATCCTCCCGAACGGCGGAATCGTCACATCGGTCACGCCGGACCAGGGCACTGCAACAAGATCAAGTTACGAGCTCGTAGGACACGGTCTGATACCGCAACTGTCTTCGGCGTGACTGGTTGCCAGGCTGTTCGCCGGCCTGGGCTTAGATAGGGATCTTGGTGATGTCAGGGCGTAACGGAGAGGCTAGCGAGGTGCCGCGAGTACGTCCCGGAGTACGTTCGCGAGCGTGACGCGGGCCAGCTCGTGTCTCACAGTCTCCTCGATGCCCTCGTAGATGCTCTGCATTGCCGGCTGGATGCCGTGACCCACCACGCATCCCTGGTCCGGGGTGGTGCGGTGCATTGCGAACAGCGGGCCGGGTTCCACTGCCTCGTACACGTCGAGCAGGGTCATCGACTCCAGCTCGCGTGCCAGCGACCAGCCCGCGCCCACGCCCCGCCGGGACTCTACGAGCCCGGCCCTGCGCAGCTCGCCGAGCAGCCGTCTGATCACCACGGGGTTGGTGTTCGCGCTGGTCGCGATCTGCTCGGAGGTGGCGACCTCATGGCCCTGGCGCTGATAGAGGCCGATCCAGGCCAGCGCGTGGGCCGCGATGGTCAGCCTGCTGTTGGCGCTCATGGACTCCTCCTCTCGGCCGCAACGCTTCATGTTACGACAGCTCAGTTGTAACAGGGAAGGTTGCAACTGACGTGTCGTAACAACTAAGGTTTCGACTGCCAGGAAGGGTCAATCAACGAGGTGAGAAGAATGAGCAAGCCACTCACGGGCAAGGTCGCCCTGGTCACCGGGGGGTCGCGCGGACTGGGAGCCGCGACCGTACGACTGCTGGCCGAGCAGGGCGCTGACGTCGCCTTCACCTACGTCAGCTCCGAGAAACAGGCGCAGGCCGTCGTCGACGAGGTGCACGGCAAGGGAGCCAAGGCCGTCGCCTTCCAGTCCGACCAGGCGGACACGAGCCGGGCGCCGGCGCTGATCGACGACGTAGTCGCGCACTTCGGCGGCCTGGACATCCTCGTCAACAACGCGGCGATCTCCGTGGCCGGCACGGTGGACGACCCGGACGCCGACACCGCCGCACTGGACCGGATGCACGCCACCAACTACCTCGGCGTGATCTCCGTCATCCGGGCCGCCTCCCGAGTGCTGCGCACGGGCGGCCGCGTCATCACGGTGAGTTCCGGACTGGGCTCCCGGGTCGGCGCCCCCGGCCTTGCCGACTATGCGGCGACCAAGTCCGGGATCGAGAGGTACACCATGGGCGTCGCACGCGACCTCGGGCCCCGGAACATCACGGCCAACGTCGTAGAGGCCGGACTGATGGAGGGCGGCATGCAACCGCCGGACCCCGAGACCCTCAATGCCCTGGTCAGCTCGCTGTCCCTGCAACGCATGGGGCACCCCGACGAAATCGCCGCGGCGATCGCCTTCCTGGCGAGCCCCGCCGCGTCGTACGTCACGGGCGCGGTGCTGGACGCCCACGGCGGCTACAACGCCTGAACCCGAACCCCTGCAGCACGCCCTGAAGGACATCGTGCCTTCGGGGCGCGCATGCCAACGACCCGCGTGTGCGTGGACACGCCTCAAGAAGCCCGGATCGTGATCGTGTTACGAGCTCATAGGGGGAATTATTGGCCCAGAAAGCGGCGGCTGTGTAGTTCTTTCCCGTCATGGACTAAAGATCATGAACGGCAGGCGGCAGCCCACTCCGTCAACAAGGCTCGCGCTTCGGCCCCGAACAGCGCGTACCCCTCCAGTGTCGAGAACAGTTCTAAATGCATTTCGATGTCGCGTGGATCTCTCAGGATCACGACTCCGGTGGTGTTCTCCACAGTGGCCAGGGTGTTGTCGTAGACAGTGAAGGTGTCCATCGGAGCCATGGGCTTGTCTCCCGCGATTGGAATGACGCCGAGCTTCACATTCGGCAGGTGGGTCAATGAGGCCAGCCGGTCAATCTGCATCGCCATCGCGGCCGGGGGCAGGAGTGGCCACCTCACGGCCTGTTCGGTAAGGATGAAGGTGAATCGCTTCTTCGTGTTGTAAAGAACCTCCTGCCGCTCCAGCTTCTTCGCGATCGTCTTAGTGGCATCAGCCGGTGAATTGGCAAGGCTTGCCCGGATGTACTCAGGGGTGGACAGCAGTCCCGTAATCATCGAGAGCAGGAAGAAACGGAACTCGGTAGAGGAGGATTCGAGCGCGGCAAGTTCGGTCTGCTTCTTCTCCAGCCCCCTTCGCCGCAGCGAGCGCAGGTCTTGCCACTCGGTATTGGCCAGCCTCGCGAGGGCAATGACCTCCTCGATGACCTCGGGCGGAGCAACGACAGCCCGGAGGATTCTCTCCAGGTCGAGCAGGCTCGGTTGCGCTTTCCCGTTCTCGATCCGACTGATCTTCGATTGGGACACGTTGCAACGCCGAGCGAGCCGGTCTCCAGTGAGGCCGGCTCGCTTGCGTAGTTCTTTCAGCAGGGCGGCCAATTCTTGCTTCGGCTGCCCCAACTGTTCAGGGTCGAACGTCACCCGCTCACGTACTCCAGGAATGGAACCGACTCGGCAACGGCAATCCGCTTCCACTGCCGATACGGCTCAGGATCACCCTCGTACAGTTCCCGGTTTATCTGCGTCCCGTCCGCCTGGTAGTTCATCAGGACCACCTTGGACTCATCGAACATCCAGAAATCTTGATCCGGAAGCCCCGGGTTCTCCCGCTCGGTGAGGTCGAGAATTCTGATATCCTCGCCCGCCTTCACGTGGTGCCGGTAGTAATACTCGAACTCGAACCGGAGGTAGTCCGAGAACGGGCGGGTCACGACGTGCACCCTGCCGACGCTCTTCCCTTCCGAGGCCCATTGCCGAACCTCGTCCATCCAGGCCGACGTGTAATCGTCCGGGGATTTCTCCCCGGCGAGGAGGGCGTTTCACCAGGTCAGAGCGGTTGTGGGCTGGTGCCCGAGAGGAGAGTTCAAGTCCCACCTCGGACACCAGCGAAGACCCCACTTCACGTGGGGTTTTTCTGTTTCCCCCGGCTCGGTTCGGCGCACGGGAGCGGCGGCCCTCGTCAGCGGTGGCCTGCTCTGCCTCGGCGCCGTGGTCGCGGTGGGCGTCACCACGGCAGACCTGCGCGGGCGCCGCGCCGTACGCACCGCCATGCCGCTCCCCGGCCCGGAAAACCGCGTGCCCCGGCCGGACCGGCCTGCCTAGACTCGCCACCGATCCGGCGTCGCCCCCGCAGTGGGCCGCCGAGCCGGTCGCAGTGTCGGACGAGGGGAGCCGGGCCGTGTGTGAGCGCACCGCTGTCGTCGCTTCCCGTTCCCGGTACGAGGTGATCCTCGTATCCCCGTCCGGCCGGTGCCCGCTGCGCGGCCGGCACCGGATCCCGTGACGCCCCGCTGACCTTTCCCCGCCGCTCCGGCCGTACGCCGGACGCGGCCCGCAGGCCGGCGCACTCCTGGGCGCACGGGTGATCGCGCTGCCCCACTTCACCTTCCGAAAGGCATCGGGCCGTGCGTACGACCCCCAACCCTCTCTCCGCTGTCCGCAACCTCGGCATCCTCGCCCACGTCGACGCGGGCAAGACCACCGTCACCGAGCGCATCCTGTACGCGACGGGCACCACCCGCAAGCGGGGCGAGGTGCACGACGGCACTACCGTCACCGACTTCGATCCGCAGGAACGCGACCGCGGCATCACCATCTTCGCCGCCGCGGTGAGCTGTGCCTGGGACGGCCACCGCATCAACCTGATCGACACCCCCGGACACGTCGACTTCGCCGACGAGGTCGAGCGGTCGCTGCGCGTCCTGGACGGCGCGGTCGCCGTGTTCGACGCCGTCGCCGGGGTCGAGCCGCAGAGCGAGTCGGTGTGGCGGCAGGCCGACCGGCACGGCGTGCCGAGGATCGCGTTCGTCAACAAACTGGACCGCGCGGGCGCCGACCTCGACCGGGCCGTCGGCTCCATCCGGGAACGGCTGCACCCCGCCCCGCTGGTGGTGCAGTTGCCCGTCGGCGCCGAGGGCGGCTTCACCGGCGTGGTGGACCTGGTACGGATGCGGTCGCTGATCTGGGGCGACGACGAGGGTACGGCCGTGGATGGCGCGGTGCCCGAGGAGCTGCGCGAGGAGGCGGTACGGCGGCGGCGCGCGTTGGAGGAGGCGGTCGCGGAACGGCACCCGGCCGCCCTGGAGGAGTTCTGCGACCGCGAGACCCTCTCCGCCGCGACCCTCACCACCGCCCTGCGCGACCTGACCCGCAGCGGGGACGGCGTGGTCGTGCTCTGCGGTTCCGCCTACCGCAACCGCGGCATCGAACCGCTGCTGGACGCGGTGGTGGCCTACCTGCCCTCGCCGCTGGACGTACCCGCCGTACGCGGGGTCCACGACGGCGCCGGACAGCAGCAGCGGAACGCCGATCCCCGACTGCCGTTCGCGGGGCTGGTGTTCAAGGTGAACGCGGGCGCCACCGGGCGCCTGGCCTACGTGCGGATCTACTCGGGGACGCTGGAGAAGGGGGACATCGTGTGCGACGCGGGCGCCGGACGCACCGAGCGGGTGGCGCGCATCCTGCGGGTCATGGCGGACCGGCACGTCCAGCTCGACCGGGCGGTCGCCGGTGACATCGTCGCGGTCGCGGGCGTGAAGTCCGCCCGGCCCGGCGCCACGCTGTGCGACCCCGGAGCACCGCTGCTGCTGGAACCGCCCGTGGCCGCCGATCCCGTGGTGTCCGTGGCGGTCGAGGCACGGCGGAGCACGGACACCGGCCGGCTCGCCACGGCGCTGGCCCGGCTCGCGGAGGAGGACCCCTCGCTGGTGGTGCGCATCGATGCCGAGACCGGGCAGACCGTGCTCTCCGGAAGGGGTGAACTCCATCTGGAGGTCGCGGTGGAGCGGATCCGCCGTGACGGCGGGCCGGAGGTCACCGTGGGCCGGCCGCGGGTCGCCTACCGGGAGACGGTGGCCGGCGGGGTACGCGGATTCGTGTACCGGCACGTCAAACAGGACGGCGGAGCCGGGCAGTTCGCGCATGTCGTTCTGGACGTGGAGCCGCTCGGTCCGGACGCGGGCGTCACCGGTTTCGTGTTCCGGTCGGCCGTGACCGGTGGCCGGGTGCCGCAGGAGTACGTGCGCGCGGTCGAGGCCGGCTGCCGGGACGCCCTTGCCGAGGGGCCGCTCGGCGGGCATCCGGTGACCGGGCTGCGCGTCACGCTCACCGACGGCTCCACGCATGTGAAGGACTCGTCCGACACGGCCTTCCGCACCGCCGGCCGGCTCGGTCTGCGCGCTGCCCTGCGGGCCTGTACGGCGGTCCTGCTGGAGCCGGTCGCCGAGGTCACGGTGACCGTGCCGGCGGACGCGGTCGGCGGGGTCCTCGGGGACCTGGCCGCACGGCGCGGCCGGGTCGGCGGCTCGCAGGCCCGCGGTGGCGCGGCCGTCCTGACGGCGATCGTGCCGCTGGCCGAACTGTTCGGCTACGCCACCCGGTTGCGCAGCCGCACCCAGGGCCGGGGCACGTTCACCACCCGGCCCGCCGGCTACGCACCGGCACCGGCGACGACGCCCGCACGGTGACCCCGACACGGGTGGTGACCCTACCGGTGGGGTGACCGTCGCATCGGCGGGGTCACCGCGGCGCCGGTGGGGTCGTAGCAGGGCCGGTGGGGTGACCGCCGCACCGGTGGGGTGACCAGCGAGGGGATTGCCGCACCCGGGCGGTGACCATCGCCTCGGTGGGGTGATCAGGTGATCACCGTACCCGCGGCGGGATCGCCGTACCTGCGGGGTGGCCGCCCCACCTGCGGGGTGGCCACCGCGCCCGCGGGGTGGCCGCCGTCCCCGTCGCCGGTCCGCGCTCGGCACCGCTCACGGTGTGCCGGGCGCGGACCGCACAGGTCGGGCGGGCCGGGTGGCGACCCCGCCCCCGGCCCCCTACCGCAGCACCGGCTCCGACCCCACCGCCTCCTACACCAACCGGCTCTCCAGACTCGTCCGCCAAGTCGGTGGGGCCGGCCGGTGCGGCGCCGGGTGGGGGCGGTGGCCGCCGCGGGTGAGGAACGCGGCCAGGGGGAGGACCGCCGCGCCGACGGTGACCGCTTCCGGGCCGAGCTGGCCCAGTTCGATGCGGCTGCGGCTCGCGGGGAAGCGCAGGGCCTGTGCGAGGGCGTGGGCGCGGACCTGTTCCAGGAAGGCGGTGCCGAGCTGGAGGCCCGCCCAGCCGCCGACGAGGACCCGCTCGGGCTGGAAGAGGTTGATGAGGTCGGACAGGCCCGCACCGAGGTACCGGGCGGTCTCGTCGAGCACCGCCGCCGCCACCGGGTCGGGTTCCGCCCCGCCGTCCGGGCGGGCCGCGGCCAGCAGCTCGGTCAGCGCCCGCTCCTCGCCGATCCCGGCCGACGGCCGCCCGCCCGCCTCACGCCAGCGCGCCACCAGTGCCTCCGCGCCCGCGTACGCCTCCAGACAGCCCCGTGCCCCGCACCGGCACCGGCGCCCGCCGACCCGCAGTGTCAGGTGTCCCCATTCCACCGCCCGGCCCTGGTCCGCGTCCTCGGTGACCACGCAGGCGCCGACCCCGGAACCGAACAGCACCACCACGGCGTTGCCGGCGCCGCGCCCCGCGCCGAACCACATCTCGGCCTGCCCCAGGGTCTTTGCGCCGTTGTCGATGAAGTAGGGCGTCTGCGCGGGGAGTCGACCGGTCCGCCGGAGCAGTCGCTCCAGCGGGACCGCGTCCCAGCCGATGGTCTGTCCGTGGACGACGGCGCCGTCCTCACCGGCGTCCTCGATGATGCCGGGGACACCGACGCCGACGCCGAGCAGCTCGCCGGGGGAGTCCTCGGCCGCCCGCAACACCTCGGTGATCCCCTGATGGACGTGGCCGACGACGGCGTCGACGTCGTACCCACGGGAACCCAAGGGGCGTTCGGCGCGCGCCAGTTCGGTAAGGCCCAGGTCGAACAGCTCGACGCGGACCCGGGGTCTCGCCGACGTCGACCCCGATCAGCCGTCCGCTGTCCCGCCGTACGCGCAGCAGCCGGCGTGGCCGGCCGGCGTCCGCGCCGACCACTCCCGCCTCCTCCAGCAGGCCGTCGGCGAGCAGCTCGGCCGCGATGTTGCTGACGGAGCCCGAACTCAGCCCGGTCGCCGGCCCCAGCGCGTACCGGCTCATGGGTCCGTCGAAATACAACCGTTGCAGAACGGCGCTCCGGCTCTCCCGCCGCAGGTCACGCACCGTACGGCCACCCCGTCCCGCCACCTGGCCTCCCTGTTTCGCGTGCTCTTCGGGCCCGGGGGGGCCCGCCTTCGCTGCCGCATCCCTTGACGAGCGTTTCTCCTGAGGTTTAACTCACGTCCTAAATTAAGCCATGAGGGGCTCGGGGTGCCGGACGGGGTGCCGACCGCCGCGAGCGACCTCTGGGTTCGACTCCCGGAAAGGGACACCAGGAGCCATGCGCAGCATCCGAGCCGCGGCCGTAGGCGCCGTCACCATGTCTCTCGCCCTCGCGGCCACGGCCTGCGGAGGCGGTTCGTCCGACCAGGGGGGCTCCGGCGACTCGCCGAAGACGCTCACCTACTGGGCCAGCAACCAGGGCGCCAGCATCGCCGTGGACAAGAAGGTCCTCCAGCCCGAACTCGACAAGTTCCAGCAGCGGACCGGCATCAAGGTGAAGCTGGAGGTGGTGCCCTGGTCCGACCTGCTCAACCGGATCCTGACCGCCACCACTTCGGGCCAGGGCCCGGACGTGCTGAACATCGGCAACACCTGGAGCGCCTCCCTCCAGGCCACGGGGGCGCTGCTGGCGTGGGACGACGAGAACTACTCGAAGATCGGCGGCAGGGACCGGTTCGTGGACTCCGCGCTCGGCTCCACGGGCGCCCAGGGCAAGGACCCGGCCGCCGTACCGCTGTACTCGATGGCGTACGCGCTCTACTACAACAAGCAGATCCTCGCCGACGCCGGCATCACCAAGCCCCCGGCCACCTGGGACGAGCTGGTCGCCGACGGCAAGAAGATCGAGGCCGAGGGCAAGTCGGTGATCGGCGTCGAGGGCGCCAACGTGTCGGAGAACATCCACCATGTCTTCGTCTTCGCCAAGCAGCACGGCGCCGACTTCTTCACCCCCGAGGGGAAGCCGGACTTCACGAACCCGAAGGTGGTCGACGCGGTCAAGCAGTACGTCGACCTGATGGCCAAGGACAAGATCGTCCCCACCGGGGACGCGGAGTACGGGCAGAACCAGTCCGTCAGCGACTTCGCCAAGGGCAAGCAGGCCATGCTGCTGTGGCAGTCCGCCGCCGCCAACCTCAAGAGCCAGGGCATGAGCGAGGACGCCTACGGCGTCGCCCCCGTGCCCGTGCGGTCCGGCGTCCCCGGCACCGGCGCCCAGACCAACTCGATGGTCGCCGGCATCAACATCGCCGTCTTCAAGAACAGCCACAACGTCGACGGCGCCACGAAGTTCGTGAAGTTCATGACCGGCGACGCCGAGCAGAAGATCCTCAACAAGGCCTACAGCTCCATCCCGCCGGTCAAGGGCGCCCAGGGCGACCCGGCGTTCAACGCCCCGGCCACCGCCGTGCTCAAGCAGACCCTCGCCACCAGCGCCGCCGCGCTGCCGCAGGTCCCGTCCGAGTCGCAGTTCGAGACGGCGGTCGGTACGGCCGTGAAGGACCTGTTCGCCGACGCCGCCGCCGGACGCACGGTCACCACCGACTCCGTCCGGGCCAAGCTGGAGAAGGCCCAGCAGCAGATGCCGGCGGCCTGAGCGCGATGACCACGACCACCACCGCCCGCAAGGAACCGGTGCGGCCGATCTCCCCCGGTGCGGCGCGCGTCCCGCGCCGCACCGGGCGGATCCGCCGCGCCTCACTGCCGTACCTGCTCCTCCTGCCTGCCCTGGTCCTCGAACTCCTCGTCCACCTGGTGCCGATGGTCATCGGCATCGTGATGAGCTTCAAGGAACTCACCCAGTTCTACATCCGGGACTGGGGCAGCGCCCCCTGGTCCGGCCTGGGCAACTACCGCCTGTCGGTGGACTTCGACGCCCCCGTCGGTGAGGCCCTGCTGCACTCGTTCCTCGTCACCGTCGGCTTCACCCTGCTGTCGGTCGTGCTGTGCTGGCTGATCGGCACCGCCGCCGCGGTGTTCATGCAGGACACCTTCCGGGGCCGCGGCCTGCTGCGTGCCCTGTTCCTGGTGCCGTACGCGCTGCCCGTCTACGCGGCCGTCATCACCTGGGTGTTCATGTTCCAGCACGACAACGGCCTGGTGAACCACGTCCTGCACGACCAGCTCCACCTCACCGACAAGCCGTCCTTCTGGCTCATCGGCGACAACAGCTTCTACGCCCTGCTGACCGTGTCGGTGTGGAAGGGGTGGCCGTTCGCCTTCCTCATCGTGACGGCCGGCCTCCAGAACATCCCCGGCGAGCTGTACGAGGCCGCCGCCCTCGACGGTGCGGGCGTCTGGCAGCAGCTCCGCCGCATCACCCTGCCGTCACTGCGCCCGGTCAACCAGGTGCTGGTGCTGGTGCTGTTCCTGTGGACGTTCAACGACTTCAACACGCCGTACGTGCTGTTCGGCAAGTCCGCCCCGGAGCCCGCCGACCTGGTCTCGGTCCACATCTACCAGGCGTCCTTCGTCACCTGGAACTTCGGCACCGGCTCCGCCATGTCCGTCCTGCTGCTGCTGTTCCTGCTCGTCGTGACGGGCGGATACCTGCTGCTCACCTCGCGCGGACGGAGGACCACCGATGTCTGACCCCGACTCGCCGATGGCGGCGCCGCGTTCGTTCGTCTGGTCCCGGCGGATCTTCCTCACCGTGCTCGCCGGTTTCGTACTGGTCCCGGTGTACGTGATGGTCTCCAGCTCGCTGAAGCCCCTCGCGGACGTCACCGGCAAGTTCCGCTGGCTGCCCAGCGGGCTGACCGTCCGCCCCTACATCGACATCTGGTCGACGGTCCCGCTCGCCCGGTACTTCGTGAACTCGCTGATCGTGGCGGGCGCCGCGACCCTGTGCTCGGTGGTCATCGCGGTGTTCGCGGCCTACGCCGTCAGCCGCTACGACTTCCGCGGCAGGCGGGTCTTCACCCTCACCGTGCTGTCGACGCAGATGTTCCCGGGCATCCTCTTCCTCCTGCCGCTGTTCCTGCTCTACGTCAACATCGGCAACGCCACCGGCGTCGCCCTGTTCGGCTCCCGCGGCGGGCTGATCCTGACGTACCTCACCTTCTCCCTGCCGTTCTCCGTCTGGATGCTGATCGGCTACCTCGACTCGGTGCCGCGCGACCTGGACGAGGCGGCGCTCGTGGACGGCTGCGGCCCGCTCGGCGCCCTGCTCAGGATCGTCGTACCGGCCGCGATCCCGGGCATCGTCGCGGTCGCCGTCTATGCCTTCATGACCGCGTGGGGAGAGGTTCTCTTCGCGTCCGTCATGACCAACGACACCACCCGCACCCTCGCCGTCGGCCTCCAGGGCTACTCCACCCTCAACGACGTCTACTGGAACCAGATCATGGCGGCCTCGCTGGTCGTCAGCGTGCCCGTGGTCGCCGGGTTCCTGCTGTTGCAGCGCTATCTCGTCGCAGGGCTGACGGCGGGCGCCGTCAAGTGACCAACTTCCCGCTTCCAGAGAGGACTTCCGTGTCCGAACGCATCGACCTCGCCGCCCTCCCGCACGACTTCCTGTGGGGTACCGCCACAGCGGCGTACCAGATCGAGGGGGCCGTCGCCGAGGACGGCAGATCCCCGTCGATCTGGGACACCTTCTCGCACACCCCCGGGAAGATCGACAACGGCGACAACGGCGACATCGCCTGCGACCACTACCACCGCTGGCGCGAGGACATCGGCCTGATGCGCCGGCTCGGCGTCAACGCCTACCGGATGTCCGTCGCCTGGCCGCGGGTGATGCCCGGCGGCACGGGCGAGGTGAACCCCAGGGGTCTCGCCTTCTACGACCAACTGGTGGACGCCCTGCTGGAGGCGGGCATCACCCCGTCGGTCACGCTCTACCACTGGGACCTGCCGCAGGCGCTCCAGGACCGCGGCGGCTGGCCGCAGCGCGACACCGCCCTCGCGTTCGCCGACTACGCCTCCGCCGTCGCCACCCGCCTCGGCGACCGCGTCACGCTCTGGGCGACCCTCAACGAGCCGTCCTGTTCCGCCTGGATCGGCCATCTGGAAGGCACGATGGCCCCCGGCTGGACCGATCTCACCGCCGCCGTGCGGTCCTCCTGCCACCTGCTCCTCGGTCACGGCCTCGCCACCCGGGCGATCCGCGCCGCCGCCCCCGAGGCGCAGGTCGGCATCGTCAACAACCTCTCCACCGTGCACGCGGCCACCGGCCGGCCCGAGGACCGGGAGGCGGCGCGCCGCCACGACGGCCACGTCAACCGCTGGTGGCTGGACCCGGTGCACGGCCGCGGCTTCCCGTCCGACATGGTCGAGACCTACGGCGTGGAACTCCCGCTGCGGCAAGGAGACCTGGAGACCATCGCAACCCCGCTGGACTGGCTCGGCCTGAACTACTACTTCCCCGCGTACGTCGCCGACGACCCCGACGGCCCCGCCCCCCACGCCCGTTCCGTGCGCCGCCCGGACGTGCCGCGCACCGGCATGGACTGGGAGGTCGACGCCGGCGGCATCGAGACGCTGCTGCTGCGGCTCACCGAGGAGTACGGCGCCCGGAAGATCTACGTCACCGAGAACGGCTCGGCCTACCCGGACGTCGTCCGCCCCGACGGCACCGTGGACGACCCCGAGCGCCAGGAGTACCTGGAGCGACACCTCGCCGCCTGCGCCTCGGCGGCCCGCAAGGGGGCCCCGCTGGCCGGCTACTTCGCCTGGTCGCTGCTGGACAACTTCGAGTGGGCGTACGGCTACGCCAAGCGGTTCGGCCTGGTCCACGTCGACTACCGCACCCAGGTGCGCACGATCAAGGGCAGCGGACACCGGTACGCGGACATCGTCCGCGTCCACCGCGGCCAGACACGCCGGGCCGCCTGAGCCCGGCCCGCACCTCACAGGACCGCTGAACGACCCCTGGGCGACTTCTGCACGATGTCTGAACGAACACCCACATCAAGGACATGGTCGACAGCCTGAAGAACAAATGACGAGCCGGGACGGACTGAGGGGTCGGCGATGGATCTGGTACTCGACCCGCCGCGCGGGGTCGCGCCGATCCTGCTGGGCATGACGCTCGACGAGGCACTCGCCGCGGTACCCGACTGGGGCGAGCCCCGTGTGCTGCGCCGCCCGAGCCGGAACTCGGCGAAGGCGTCCTGGACCCTCGACCACGTCGGCGTACAGGCCCTGGACGGTCGACACGTCGCAGCCGGAGTACCCGGTGATCCCGGGGGTGTCGCTCGGTTTCACCCGGCAGACCTCGCAGGAGGTCGAACGGGACGCCGACGGCGTGCCGAGGTACGTCACCTCGGTTCTGGTCTGCGGCAATGACTACTACAACTAGGCAAGGACTACTACAACTACCGTTATGAGCAGCGGGGCTGACGCGCCGGTGAATTCAAACGAAGACGCCGGTGAAGCCGGCCGTGTCCGGGCGATGGCCCACGGGTCGAGCCGGGAAGGTCCAGGCGGTGCCGAGGGCGTTCCGGGAGCCTCCGTGCACCCCTCAGCGCGTCGCCAGTTCCAGCACCATCGGCTCGGCCACCGCCTGCCCCGTCACCGCCCGCCCGGCGACCGTACGCGAGCTCCGCCACAGCCACAGCACGTCCCGGCCGAAGGACCACACCAGGGAGCCCACCGCCAGGAGCACGATCGCGAGGTTCATCGGGGACGGCAGGAGCCGCGCGCCCGCCACGAGCAGGCACACGCCCTGGATCGCCGCCACCGTCTTGCGGGCGAAGGACGGGGGCAGGGGCGCGTTCAGCCAGGGGGCCACCCGCGCCGCGGCCACGAACGCGTACCGCATGCCGCCGATCAGCAGGACCCAGGCGCCCAACTGCGTGGACACGTACACGCTCAGCACCAGGATCAGGAACGCGTCGACCTCCATGTCGAAGCGCGCTCCCAGCGCGGAGGAGGTGCCGGTGCGGCGGGCCACCTTGCCGTCCACGCCGTCCAGCAGCAGCGCCACGGCGGTCAGGGCGGCCAGCAGCGTCACCGGCGGCGCGCCCTCGAAGGAGTCCGCGACCAGCGCCGTCACCCCGCCGACCAGGGTCGTCCGGCCGAGCGTGACCCGGTTGGCGGGTCCGAAGGAGCTGAGCCGGGAGCGGTGCAGAGCGCGGGAGAGGACCGCCCAGGTGGCGAACACGAAGGCCAGCCCCGTCAGCCAGCCGGCCGGCCCCAGGCCGATCGCCGAGCCGAGCAGGGCCAGCAGCAGGATCTGCACGCCCGCTCCCACAGCGGTCTCCTGCTGGAGCCTCGCGTCATACGTGTTGTTCAGGGCCACCGCACATCCTCCGGCCGAGTGACAGAGTCGATCAACGCCGCGTACTCTGCGCGGCCTGTGCACATCTCGGTACGTGAACAACTTCCCGATCGTTCAGGAGGATGCCGATGAACCGGTCGGCCCGCGCTTTCTGGCTCCGCTCGCCCGGCCACGGAGAACTGCGCGATGTCACCCTCGCCCGGCCGGCCGCCGACGAGGTCCTGGTGCGCACGCTGTACTCCGGGGTCAGCCGGGGCACGGAGACGCTCGTCTTCCGCGGCGGGGTGCCGTCGAGCCAGCACGCCGCGATGCGGGCGCCGTTCCAGGACGGCGACTTCCCGGGGCCGGTGAAGTACGGCTACCTGAACGTCGGCGTCGTGGAGGAGGGACCGGACGAGCTGGCCGGGCGCACCGTGTTCTGCCTCTATCCGCACCAGACCCGTTACGTCGTTCCGGTGAGCGCCGTCACCGTGGTGCCCGAGCGGGTGCCCGCCGAACGGGCCGTACTCGCCGGCACCGTCGAGACCGCCGTGAACGCCCTGTGGGACGCGACCCCGCTCATCGGGGACCGGATCGCGGTGATCGGCGGCGGCATGGTCGGCTGCGCGGTGACCGCGCTGCTCGCCCGCTTCCCGGGCATCCGCCTCCAGCTCGTCGACGCCGACCCCGGCCGCGCGAGGACCGCCCGGGCACTCGGCGTGGACTTCGCCGCGCCCGCCGACGCCCTCGGCGACTGCGACCTCGTCGTGCACGCCAGCGCCACCGAGGCGGGCCTCGCCCGGGCCCTGGAACTCCTCGCCCCGGAGGGCACCGTCGTGGAGCTGAGCTGGTACGGCGACCGGAGCGTGGCCCTGCCGCTCGGCGAGACCTTCCACTCCCGCCGCCTCACCGTGCGCAGCAGCCAGGTCGGCACCGTCTCCCCGGCCGCCCGGGCCGGCCGCACCTACGCCGACCGGATGGCGCTCGCCCTGGACCTGCTCGCCGACCCGGCGCTGGACGCGCTCGTCACCGGGGAGAGCGCCTTCGAGGAACTGCCGTCGGTGCTGCCGGGACTGGCCTCCGGCGAGATCCCCGCCCTGTGCCACCGCATCCGGTACACCGACACCGGCCTGACCTGAGAAAAGAGTGAGCCACGGCTGAACACGGGGAAGCGGGCAGCCGTACTACACCACATCCCCCGGCGGGCAAGGCGGGGGACCAGACGCGCCGCACCTGGAGGGTCGTCCGTTGTTCAGCATCACCGTCCGCGATCACATCATGATCGCCCACAGCTTCCACGGCGAGGTGTTCGGGCCCGCGCAGCGACTGCACGGCGCCACGTTCCTCGTCGACGCGACGTTCCGCCGCGAAGAGCTGGACGAGGACAACATCGTCGTCGACATCGGCCTGGCCACGCAGGAACTGGGCGCCGTCGTCGCCGAACTGAACTACCGCAACCTCGACGACGAACCCGACTTCGCCGGCGTCAACACCTCCACCGAGTTCCTCGCCAAGGTCATCGCCGACCGGCTCGCCGAACGCGTCCACAAGGGTGCCCTCGGCGAGGGCGCCCGGGGCCTGCGCGGCATCACCGTCACCCTGCACGAGTCGCACGTCGCCTGGGCGAGTTACGAGCGTGACCTGTGACCGACCTGACCGTGCGGCCGGCGGCCCGCCTGACGTACGTCCCCGCGCAGCACACCCCCGCCGAGAACGCCGGAATCATTCCCATGTCCCTGCGCACCGTGCACTTCGTGATGCCGGGCGGCGTAGACGACCCGACCGCGCCCAGCGGCGGCAACGCCTACGACCGCCGGGTCTGCCTGGACCTGCCGGGCTTCGGCTGGCAGGTCATCCGGCACCCCGTCCCCGGCGCCTGGCCGCACCCGGACGCCGCCGCCCGCGACCGGCTCGCCCGCACCCTGCGGGACCTGCCGGACGACACCGTCGTCCTGCTCGACGGCCTCGTCGCCTGCGGTGTCCCGGAGACCGTCCTGCCGGAGGCCGGACGCCTGCGGCTCGCCGTCCTCGTCCATCTGCCGCTCGGCGACGAGACCGGCCTGGACCCGGCCGTCGCCGCCGGTCTGGACATCCGCGAGCGGACGGTGCTGCGGGCGGTGCCCGCGGTGATCGCCACCAGCGACTGGGCGGTCCGCCGGCTCGTCTCCCACCACGGACTCGCCCCCGACCGGGTGCATGTCGCCGCGCCCGGCGCCGACATCGCCCCCCTCGCCCCCGGCACCGACGGCGTCTCCCGGCTGCTGTGCGTGGCCGCCGTGACCCCGCGCAAGGGCCAGCACCGGCTGGTGGAGGCGCTCGCGACGGTACGGGACCTGCCGTGGACCTGCGAGTGCGTCGGCGGCCTCGGCAACGACCCCGCGTACGTCACCCACCTGCGCGAGCTGATCGCCCGGCACGGCCTCGGCGACCGCCTGCACCTGACCGGTCCGCGCTCCGGCGCCGACCTCGACGCCTCCTACGCCGCCGCCGACCTGATGGTCCTCACCTCCTACGCCGAGACGTACGGCATGGCGGTCACCGAGGCCCTCGCCCGCGGCATCCCGGTCCTCGCCACGGACGTCGGCGGCCTGCCCGAGGCCGTCGGCCGCGCCCCCGACGGCGGAGTGCCCGGCATCCTCGTCCCGCCGGAGAACCCGGCGGCGCTCGCCGCCGAACTCCGCGGCTGGTTCGGCGAACCGGACGTACGCCGCCGCCTCAAGGCCGCCGCGCGAAGCCGTCGCGCCGCGCTCGGCGGCTGGGCCACCACCGCCCGCAGCCTGGCCGGAGTCCTCCAACGACTCCCCGAACCACCGAGGACGACGCCATGACCCGCCCGGACACCGACACCGGCCGCACAGCCCCGGCCCACCCGCACACGCGGCGGCCGGCTCCGGCCGAACCTGCTCCGGCCGATCCGGCTCCGGCCGGGGCGGGGGAGGGCGGCGCCGGCGGGAGTGGGAGCCAGGCGGCTCGGGGTGCGGTCATCGCCGGGGCCGGGCCCGTCGTCCCGGCCGGTGAGCGGGCCACCGTACGGCTGCGCGACGATGACCCGCAGGACGCCCCGCGGTACGCACCCGAGTGGCTCCAGCTACGGGAGCCCGCCGACGCGGCGGCCCGCGCGGCGGACCTGCTCGACCCGCTGCGGATCCGGCTCGCCGAGGGGCCGGCCCGGGCCGGCGGACTCGCCGTGCACGACCTGGGTTGCGGCACCGGCTCGATGGGCCGCTGGCTCGCCCCCCGCCTGGACGGCGCCCAGCACTGGATCCTGCACGACCGCGACCCCTACCTGCTGCACTTCGCCGCCGTCGCCTCCCCGCGCGCCGCCGCCGACGGCAGCGGTGTCACGGTCGAGACCCGGCGCGGCGACGTGGCCCGGCTCACCCCGGACGCGCTGACCGGAGCCTCACTGGTGACCGCCTCCGCGCTGCTCGACGTCCTCACCCGGGAGGAGATCGAGAACCTGGCCGACGCCTGCGCCGACGCCGGCTGCCCGGCCCTGCTCACCCTCTCCGTCGCCGGCCGCGTCGAACTCGCTCCGGCGGACCCGCTCGACGCCGAGATCACCGACGCGTTCAACGCCCACCAGCGGCGCGCCGGGCTGCTCGGCCCGGACGCGGTCACCGTGGCCGGCGAGGCGTTCGCCGCGCGCGGGGCGACGGTCCGGGTGCGGCCGAGCCCGTGGCGGCTCGGCCCCGGAGAGGCCGCGCTGACCGGGCAGTGGCTGCGCGGCTGGGTGGGCGCGGCCGTCGAGCAGCGGCCGGAGCTGCGGGACCGCGCCGAGCGCTACCTGGACGCCCTGCTCGCCGCCTGCGAGGCCGGCGAGCTGCGGGTCACCGTCCACCACACCGACCTGCTGGCACTGCCCCGTCCGACGGGCGGCCCGGTATGAGGGCGCGGCCGGCCTTCGCGGCGAGCGCCGGCACCCACACCCGTACGACACCGACGGCCCCGGCCCGCCCCCACCTGACCGGCGCGGACCCCGCAGGCACACCCCCACCGCTCCCACGACCGGCGACGCCTGCCCCTACGCGCTCCACCGGGGCGCCTCCTGCGAGCACGCCCGACGCGGCCCCGGCCCCCGCCGCCCAACCCCCCGCCCCCCGGCGTCCCGGTGCGCGTCTTCTGCGGAGTCAGGCCGGTACCTGTGTCGGTGTGGTCATCCTCGGTGTCCTTCTGTGGCGGCTCGGTACCGGTGTGCTGGTGGACGGGCTGCGGCGGATCGACGCCGGGACGGTGCTGGTCGCGCTGGGTGTCGGCCTGGTCACCACGGTGTTCAGCGCGTGGCGCTGGCAACTGGTCGCAAGAGGGCTGCGGTTGCGGCTGCCGCTCGGTGCCGCCGTCGCCGACTACTACCGCGCGCTGTTCCTGAACGCCGCGCTGCCCGGCGGCATCCTGGGCGATGTGCACCGGGCGGTCCGGCACGGGCAGAGCGCGGGGGACGTGCGGCGCGGAGTGAAGGCGGTCGTCCTGGAGCGGATCGCGGGGCAGGTCGCGCTGGCCGTGACCGCCGTGGTGGTGCTGCTGACCCTGCCGTCCCCGGTGCGTGCCGAAGCCCGCGCCTTCGCCCCGCTGGCGGCGCCGGCCGCGGCGGGCGCGCTCGCCGTGGTCGTCGCCGTGCGGATGAACCGCGCGCCGAACGGCCGGGGCGGCGCGCTGCGCCGGGCGCTCGGCGAGGCCCGCCGGGGCCTGGTGTCCCGGCAGAGCGGGCCGGGGGTCGCGCTGTCCTCCGCGGCCGTCCTCGCCGGGCATCTGCTGATGTTCGTCGTGGCGGCCCGGGTCGGCGGCTCGGCCGCCCCGGTGGCGGTGCTGGTGCCGCTCGCGGTGCTCGCCCTGCTGGCCATGGGCCTGCCGCTGAACGTCGGCGGTTTCGGCCCCCGCGAGGGTGTCACCGCGTGGGCGTTCGGCGCGGCGGGCCTCGGCGCGGACACCGGGGTAGCGGTCGCCGTCGTCTACGGCGTACTGAGCTTCGTCGCGAGCCTGCCGGGCGTCGCCGTACTCGTCCTGCGCTGGTACGAGGGTCTGCGCGGCCCAGCCACCGCGCCGGACTACTCCCGCCCCCCGGCCGCGGTGAGCAGCGCGAAATACGGCTCGAAGGATTCCGTGAGGCTCGCCAGGAGTTCCTTTCCCTTTTCCGCCGAACCGAGGGAGGGGCGGCCGATGACGCCCGATTCGGTATAGGCGGACATTCCCACGGTAAGCAGATGACGACGGTCGTCGGCGGTGAAATCGGCCGACTCGACACCAGGGCGGACGAATTCGGGGTGAGCGTGCAGAAGAATCGAGGTCTCGATTTCTCCCGCGTGCATGTCGGTGAGCAGCGAGGTGACCACCCCGGCCTGCTCCCGTGCCGCCTCCCAGTCCTCGCCGGCCGGGAACAACGCCATCCGCTCGCCCCGCGCGGACGCTTCCTGGACGACATTGCCGAGCACGTAGTTGCCGCCGTGCCCGTTGACCACGACGAGCGCGTCGACGCCGGAGCGGCGCAGCGACGCCGCGATGTCCGTGATCACCGCGTGAAGGGTCACGGCGGAGATGCTGACGGTCCCCGGCCAGGCCGCGTGCTCGTGCGAGCAGGAGATCGTCACCGGCGGCAGGAGATGCACCGGGTACGAGGCGGCGATCTCCCGGGCCACGGCGCAGGCGACCAGCGTGTCGGTCGCCAGTGGCAGGAACGGACCGTGCTGTTCGAAACTCCCGACCGGAAGGACGGCGACCTGTGCTGACGCGCCCGCCCCCCGCGCCCGTACGTCCTGCGTGGTGTCCGTCGGCATCACGCCGCTCGCCACTTCGTACACCGCCGCGCGCGCGCCCGAACCACTCATCTCTCTCACGGCCTTTCGTCTCTGTTGAGGAATCAGATCATGACAGAAAACACCGGCGTCAACATCGGCGTACTCGGCAAGAAGTCCCCGCCGCGTTCGGGTGCGGAGCGTGTCGTGAATGCGCCGCTGCCCACGGTGTACGGGCAATTCCAGGCGATCGGCTACCTGGACCACGACCGCGGTGACGAGCAGGTGGCACTGGTGCACGGCGAGATCGGCACCGACAGCGTGCTGGTGCGGCTGCACTCGGAGTGCCTGACCGGGGACGCGTTCGGCTCCCGGCACTGCGAGTGCGGCGACCAGTTGGAGGCGGCGCTGCGCGCGGTGGTCGCCGAAGGCAGCGGCATCGTCGTCTACTTGAGGGGGGCACGAGGGACGGGGCATCGGCATCGGCCTGCTCGCCAAGTTGCGCGCGATGGCCCTCCAGGCGGAGGGCCTGGACACGGTGGAGGCGAACCTCGCGCTGGGCCTGCCCGTCGACGCCCGGGACTACGGCGTCGCCGCGGAGATCCTGCGCGACCTCGGGGTGCGCTCGGTGCGGCTGATGTCCAACAACCCGCTCAAGCGGGAGGCGTTGGTGAGGCACGGTATCCAGGTCGCCGAGCAGGTGCCGCTGCTGATCGAGCCGTGCGAGAGCAACATCACCTATCTGCGGACCAAGCGGGAGCGGATGGACCACCACCTGCCGCATCTGGACGCCGTCGCCCACGGCTCGTGACATCCCCCGGGCAGGGCGCCGCCGCCCGGTGGCGGGACACCGTCGCCGCCGGCCGCGCCTCAGTCCGCCGATGCGGCGTGCGCCAGCCGCCGCAGCTCGGGGAAGACCTTGAGTGTCTTCGGGCGTACCTGGCTCATGAACTGCACGGTCAGGTCGTGGGCCGGGTCGACCCAGAACGCGGTGGTGGCCGCGCCGGTCCAGCCGTAGGTGCCCAGGTGTGACGGGGCCGGGGTGCGGGCGGGATCGACGACGACGGAGACGTTGAAGCCGAACCCGAGACCGTCGTTGCCCGGCTCCCGGTGGACCAGGGCGCCGCAGGAGCGGATGGTGGCTCCGCCCGGCAGGTGGTTGCGGGTCATCAGGGCCACCCACTCGGGGGACAGCAGTTGTACGCCGTCCAGTTCGCCGCCCCGGCGCAGCATCTCCATGAACCGGTGGAAGTCGTGGGCGCAGGAGACCAGGCCGCCGCTGCCGGACAGGAACCGGGGCCGGCCGCGCACCGGCAGCCCCGGCACGGGTGCGATGCCGCCGTCGTCCGTCTCGCCGTACAACTCGGCCAGCCGCCCGGCCTGTTCGGGTGTGATGTGGAAGCCGGTGTCGGTCATGCCGAGCGGGCCGAGGATCCGGTCGCGGAAGAACGCGTCCAGCGGCTGCCCGGAGACGACCTCGATGACCCGGCCCAGCACGTTGGAGGCGACCGAGTAGTTCCACTCGGTGCCCGGGTCGGACTGGAGCGGCATCCGCGCGTACAGCTCGACGGTCTCGGCGAGCCCGGCGCCGGGCGGCACCGCGTACTCGAGGCCCGCCTCCCGGTAGAGGGCGTCCACGGGGTGGCGGTGGTAGAAGCCGGAGGTCAGGCCCGCGGTGTGGGTGAGGAGATGCCGGATCAGCAGGGGGCCGGCGGCCGGCCGGGTGCGCACGCCGGCACCCGAACCGCCGTCGTACACCCGGGGGGCGGCGAAGGCGGGCAGATACCGGTCCAGGGGGTCGTCCAGGGACAGCAGACCGTCCTGTACCAGCAGCAGCACCGCGACCGCGGTGACGGGCTTGGTCATCGAGTAGATCCGCCACAGCGTGTCCGGCTCGACCGGCAGTCCGGCCGCCACGTCCCGCAGCCCGTACGTGGTCAGGTGGGCGACACGGCCGCCGCGGGCCACGGCCACCAGGTAACCGGGCAGGCGTCCCTCGTCGACGTGGCGGGCGAAGTGCCGGTCGAGCCGGTCCAGGGCCGCGGGGTCCAGGCCCGCCTCCTCCGGTCCGACGTCCTGTCGAAGCTGTGCCATCGCTCTCCTCCGCTCGCGTCGCCGTCCACGACGCGGACCGGCAGGGTTGTGCCGGTCCGTGCCCGCGTCTCATCGTCCCGCAGGACGACCCGCCGGGACCGGCTCTCCGGTAGCGTGGGGGACCGGCGTGGCACCCGGCGTCCAGCAAGGTCGAACCCGCACGCGAGGGCGGGCGCCGCGGCGGCCCCGGACAGCACCGGGACACCGGGCGCGAGCGCCGCCGTCACCCCGGTTGCCGCCGGCGGGGAATGCGCGCACCACCGACGCGAGTTGATCCGGATATGACTCAGGACACCCCGCAGGACGCACTGCTCGCCCTCCTCTCCGAAGGTCACGGCGGCGTACTGGTCACCCTCCGTCGCGACGGCCGCCCCCAGCTCTCCAACGTCAGCCACGCCTACGATCCGGACGAGCGGGTCATCCGGATCTCGGTCACCGACGACCGCGCCAAGACCCGCAACCTGCGCCGCGACCCGCGTACCTCGTACCACGTCACCAGCGCCGACCGCTGGGCGTACACCGTCGCCGAGGGCACCGCCGAACTGACTCCGGTCGCCGCCGGTCCGCACGACGCGACCGTCGAGGAACTGGTCCGGCTCTACCGGGACGTCTCCGGCGAACACCCGGACTGGGACGACTTCCGGGCCGCCATGGTCCGCGACCGCCGTCTGGTCGTACGGCTTCGTGTGGAGCGGGCGTACGGCGTCCCCCGGAGCTGACCGCGCGCCGTACGCCCGCGGCTCACGGCGCCCCGGTGGTCCGCGCCTCGATCGCCCGCAGCACGGCGACCATGTCCGCGCCGCCGTGCCCCTGGGCCACCGTCTCCTCGAACAGGGAGTGACAGACGTCGAGGAGCGGTGAGGCCAGGCCGGCCGTGCGCGCGGCCTCGGCGATCAGCCGGTTGTTCTTGAGCACGTCCAGGGCCGCCGCCTGGACGGCGAAGTCCCGCTCGCGCAGCTTGGGCGCCTTCATCCGGGAGACCGCGCTGGCCATCGGTCCCGCGTCCAGGACCTCCAGGAACAGTCCGCGGTCCAGGCCCTGCCGCTCGGCGAAGTGGAACGCCTCGGCCAGCCCGGTCACCTGGGTGATCAGGAACAGGTTCACGGACAGCTTCATCAGCAGCGCGCCCGGCGCCGGCCCGCACACGAACGTCTCCCGGCACATCGGGTCCAGCAGTGGCCGTACGGCGGTGACGGCGTCCCGCTCCCCGGCGAGCATGCCCACCAGTTGCCCCCGCTCCGCCGGCACCCGGGACCCGGAGACGGGCGCCTCGACGTACCGGCCGCCCGCGGTGCGGATCTCGGCCTCCAGGGCGTGCGAGTACTCCGGGGAGGTCGTGCCCATGTGGACGACGGTCCGGCCCGCGACCCGCCGCGCCAGCGCGGGCGTGCCTCGGCCGAGCACCGCGTCCACCGCGGCCCCGTCGGCGAGCATCAGCAGCACCGTCTCCGCCCGCGCGAACACCTCACCGGGGTCCGCGGCGACCTCGGCGCCGGCCGCGCGCAGCGCTTCGGCGCGCTCCGCGGTGCGGTTCCACACCACCAGGGGCGTGCCGGCGGACGCCAGACGCAGGGCCATGGGCTGGCCCATCACTCCGAGACCGATGAAACCGACCGGCATGGGACCGTCCTCCGTCGCCGCGAGCCGACTATGACAGTGGTCATAGTAGCGGGCGTTATGACGCTGGTCATAGGGTGGGGACGAGGACCGGAGGTGGAGATGGCACAGGCACGGCGCGGTCCGCGGGAACGGATGGTCTTCAGCGCGGCCCAGCTCATCCGGCGCGACGGGGTCGCCGCGACCGGCATGCGCGAGGTCGCCGCCCACGCCGGCGCCCCGCGCGGCTCCCTCCAGCACTACTTCCCGGGCGGCAAGGAACAGCTCGTCAACGAGGCGGTCGAATGGGCCGGCCGGTACGCGGGCACGCGCGTCGCCCGGTTCCTCGCGACCCTGGAACAGCCGGCGCCCAGCGGGCTGTTCGCGGCGATGGCCGCGCAGTGGACCGACGAGTACGGCCGGGACGGCTTCGCGGCGGGCTGCCCGGTCGCCGCCGCCACCGTCGACCGCGCCTCCTCGGACGACTCCACCCGCCAGGCCGTGGCCGCCGCGTTCACGGCCTGGAGCGGCCCGGTGGCCGAGGCGCTGACGGGCATGGGCGTGCCCGCCGCACGGGCCGGGTCCCTGGCCACCCTCATGATCAGCACCCTGGAGGGCGCCATTCTGATGGCGCGCGCCGAGCGTGACGTACGGCCCCTGACCACCGTCGTACGGGAACTCGGGCCGCTGCTCGACGCGGCGGTGGACCCCGCCGGGTGAGGGCACGCCGAGCGGAACCGTCCCGCCCGGGTCCCCGCGGCCGGGTGTCCCCGCGGCCGGGTGCGACGCGCCCCCGGCCTGCCCGGCGGAGGACGGCCGTTGCGCGGCGGTGGTCAGCCGGGCGTCCGCTCCGCCGTGAGGTAGGCGATCACCATGTCGGAGAGCATGGCCCGGTAGTGCGCGCGCTGCGCCGGGTCCATCAGATCCCGGCCGAACAGAGTGCCGAAGGTGTGCCGGTTGGCGACCCGGAAGAAGCAGAACGAGGTGATCACCCCGTACAGGTCGACCGCGTCCACGCCGGCCCTGAACACCCCGGACTCCTGCCCTGCGGCCAGGATGCGGCGGATCACGTCGAGGACCGGGGAACCGGTCGGGCCGAGCCGGCCGGAGGCCGCGGTGTGCCCGGCGCCCTGGACGTTCTCGATGCCGACCAGGCGGACGAAGTCCGGGTGCCGCTCGCAGTGGTCGAACGTCAGCTCGGCCAACCGCCGGATCGCCCCGACCGGGTCCAGGTGCTCGACGTCGAGCTGCTGCTCGGCGTCCCGGATCAGCCCGTAGGCCCGCTCCAGCACGGCCGTGAACAGTTGCCCCTTGCCGCCGAAGTAGTAGTAGATCATCCGCTTCGTGGTCCGGGTGCGGGCCGCTATCTCGTCGACCCGGGCACCGTCGTAGCCGGCCCTGGCGAACTCGCGCGTGGCCACGTCGAGGATCTCGGCCCGGGTCCGGGCGGGATCGCGCACCCGCCCGCCGGGTCCTACCGGTTCTTCGACGCTGGTCATCGGGTTCCTTCGGGCCGGGGGGCAGCCTGGGCGGGGCGCGCGTTCGCGTGCCGGTGATTGTAGAAGCAGAGCCCGGCCGGCGGCCCGGCACCCGGCACGCGGTGTCACTGACGGCTCACCGTGCGGGTGACACCGGCGACCACGGTCGTCGCCAGGATCCAGCCGGTGAGGACCAGGACATAGGCGAGAACCTGGTATCCACCGCGCGGCGCGAACGCCGAGTCCTGTCCGAAGGAGATCACCGGCAGCAGCAGGTCGAGCGTGTAGAACACCGGGTGGAACGGTGGTGCCTCGTCCGTCTTCAGCGGTTGCGGGTGGTGCAGCGCGAAGGCGGCGGGAGCCGAGGGCGAGCAGCGACAGCAGCCAGCCGGCGGCGCGCAGCGGACGGAAGCCGTAGCCGACGGCGACGTCCTGCACCACGCCCCACAGCCGGCCGTACCAGGGCAGGGTGTGGCGGTGCCGGCGCTGCTTGGCGAGCTGTACCGACCGGGCCGCGTGGTCGTCCCCGGTCCGGCGGTAGGAGGCCGTCAACTGCTCGTAGACGTGCGGGACATAACCGTCCCGTTCCCGCTCCAGCATGGGCAGGCGGCGCTCGGCGGGCGCGTGCGGGGTGAGCGAGGTGTACGTCAGGCCGCCGAGCCGTACCTCCTCGGGCACCGCCTCCGGTTCCAGCAGCAGGACTTCGAGCTGGGCACGGCGCAGGTCGAGGGAGCCGTCCATGGGCGGGCTCTTGCGCAGCCACAGCTCGCCGATCGTCGTGCTGCCGGCCCGCAGCGCCGGACTACCCGGGTTGGACAGGAGGGTGTACGACAGGTCGAGCCGGCCCGCGACACGGGCGCCCCGCAGGCCCGTCCAGCCGTGCACCTCGGCGTGCCGGACCAGCATGTCGCTCCCCACGGAGAGTGTCTGCGCGTCGAGCGCGCCCTGCCCGGGATGGTTCAGGCACGCCTCGCAGAGGTTGACCGACCCGGCGATCACGGCGCCGTTGAGCCGTATCTGCCCGTGGGTGCGCAGGCCCGGCGCCCGTAAGTCACCGCCGATGAAGGCCTGGTTGAGCTGGAGCACCGGGTGCTCCTCCTCGGGCGCCGCCACCTCGGCGCTCTCCAGGTACAGGCTGCCGGTGACGCGGGCGCCGCCGAGCCGTACGGTGCCGTGGCACCGGGTGCGGGTCATCCGCAGGACACCGTCCACGTGGAGGGCGTGGGCGGTGAGCCCGGGCAGGACGGACTCGCTGAGGTTCAGCTCGCGCAGCCGGGCGCCGTCGCACCGCGGGGCCTCGTCGAAGTGGCAGTGCCGCAGCCGCACCGGGTGGTCGATCGTCGCGTACTGGAGGTCGAGCAGGCCGGTGATCCGGGCGCCCGCCAGATTCAATGAGGCTATCTCCCCGCCGTGCCGAGGCCCGTCCAGCAGCAGGGCCCGCAACACCTGGGTGCGCACCGTCCGTTCGGGCCCCCAGCCGCCGCCGTCTCCGGCGTCCTCGTCAGGGCGCTCCCGCAGGTCCACCGAATCCCCCCGCGGGAAGGCCCGCCACACCCGCTCCTCGGCCGCCGTCAGCTCACTGATCTCCACCCGGGGGACTCTGACCCGGGGCGGGATCGGCTGTCAACGCGGCCTCACGGGCCCCGGTCAGCGGTGTGCCCCCGGGCCGCCGACGGTGCGGCGGACCGGGGGGCACACGGGGCGTCCGCTACGGCTGGACGTTCCACTCCGCGATCACCGGGCGGCCGTGCTCCGTCGACAGACGGCTGACCGTGCCGGTGGCCAGCTTGAACAGGCGGCCCTCGGCGGGCGGCAGGCCAAGGCGGCGCGCGGTGAGGACGCGCAGGAAGTGGGCGTGGGCGACGAGGACCACGTCACCGGCGTCCTCGGTGAGGGCAGCGTCGACGCGGGCCAGGACCCGGTCGGCGCGGGCGCCGATCTGTGCCGGCGACTCGCCCGGGTGTCCGTCCGGGCCGGGCGGCACGCCGTCGGTCCACAGGTCCCAGCCGGGGCGGTCGCGGTGGATGTCGACCGTGGTGATGCCCTCGTAGCCGCCGTAGTCCCACTCGTGCAGCCCCGGTTCGGTCTCGACCCCGGGCACGCCGGCCAGCTCGGCGGTGCGTATCGCGCGGCTCAGCGGGCTGGCCAGGGCGAGGGCGTAGGTCCGGCCGGTGAGGAGCGGGGCGAGGGACTTGGCCTGTTCCTCGCCGTGCCCGGTCAGCGGCAGGTCGGTCCAACTGGTGTGCCGTCCCGACCTGCTCCACTCCGTCTCACCGTGGCGGACCAGCAGGAGGTCCCCCACGGCGGGTCAGTCCTTCTTCTCGACCGCGTGGCCGCCGAACTGGTTGCGCAGTGCGGCGATCATCTTCATCTGCGGCGAGTCGTCCTGCCGGGAGGCGAACCGCGCGAACAGCGAGGCGGTGATCGCGGGCAGCGGCACGGCGTTGTCGATGGCCGCCTCGACGGTCCAGCGTCCCTCGCCGGAGTCCTCCGCGTAGCCGCGCAGCTTCTCCAGGTGCTCGTCGTCGTCCAGGGCGTTGACCGCGAGGTCCAGCAGCCAGGACCGGATGACGGTGCCCTCCTGCCAGGAGCGGAACACCTCGCGGACGTTGTCCACCGAGCGGACCTTCTCCAGCAGCTCCCAGCCCTCGGCGTAGGCCTGCATCATGGCGTACTCGATGCCGTTGTGGACCATCTTCGAGAAGTGCCCGGCGCCGACCCGGCCCGCGTGGACGTATCCGTACGGGCCCTCCGGCTTGAGCGCGTCGAAGATCGGCTGGATCCGCTGCACGTGCTCCTTGTCACCGCCGACCATGAGCGCGTAGCCGTTCTCCAGGCCCCACACACCGCCGGAGACACCGGCGTCGACGAAGCCGATGCCCTTGACGCCGAGTTCGGCGGCGTGCTTCTCGTCGTCCGTCCAGCGGGAGTTGCCGCCGTCGATGACGGTGTCGCCCTCGGACAGCAGGTCCTTCAGCTCGTCGATGACGCCCTGCGTGGCGGTCCCGGCCGGGACCATCACCCACACATGGCGGGGCGCGTCCAGCTTCTCGACCAGTTCGGCGAGGCTCTTGACGTCGGAGACCTCGGGGTTGCGGTCGTAGCCGACGACCTCGTGGCCGGCGCGGCGGATCCGCTCGCGCATGTTGCCGCCCATCTTGCCCAGACCGATGAGGCCCAACTGCATGGCTGTCATGTCACTTCACTTCCTGAGAGAACGGTAGGCGGCGACGAGGGCCCTGGTGGAGGGGTCGAGGCCGGGTACGTCGGTGCCTTCGGTGAGGGCGGGTTCGACGCGTTTGGCGAGGACCTTGCCCAGTTCCACGCCCCACTGGTCGAAGGAGTCGATGTTCCACACCGCGCCCTGGACGAACACCTTGTGCTCGTACAGGGCGATCAACTGGCCGAGCACGGACGGGGTCAGCTCCCGCGCCAGGACCGTCGTGGTGGGATGGTCACCGTGGAAGGTACGGTGCGCGACCTGCTCCTCGGCCACCCCCTCCGCACGGACCTCCTCGGCCGTCTTGCCGAACGCCAGCGCCTGCGTCTGCGCGAAGAAGTTCGCCATCAGCAGATCGTGCTGCGCGGCCAGTTCACCGCTCATCCCCCACCGGACGGGCGAAACCGATGAAGTCCGCCGGGATCAGCTCGGTGCCCTGATGGATCAACTGGTAGTAGGCGTGCTGCCCGTTCGTGCCCGGCGTGCCCCACACCACCGGCCCCGTCCGCCACTGCACCGGCGTGCCGTCACGCTGCACCGACTTGCCGTTGGACTCCATGTCCAACTGCTGAAGATAGGCCGTGAATTTGGACAGGTAGTGGCTGTAGGGCAGCACCGCGTGCGACTGCGCGCCATGGAAATTGCCGTACCAGATACCCAGCAGACCCAGCAGCAGCGGGGCGTTGGCCTCCGGCGGCGCGGTACGGAAATGGTCGTCGACCAGCCGGAAACCCTCCAGCATCTCGGTGAACCGCTGCGGACCGATCGCGATCATCAACGACAGACCGATCGCGGAGTCGAAGGAGTACCGGCCGCCGACCCAGTCCCAGAACCCGAACATGTTCTCCGGGTCGATACCGAAGTCGCTGACCTTCTCCCCGTTCGTGGACAACGCCACGAAATGCCTCGCCACCGCCTTCTCGTCCCCGCCGAACGCCCGCAGCAGCCAGGTCCGCGCGGAGGTGGCGTTCGTGATCGTCTCGATCGTGGTGAACGTCTTGGACGCCACGACGAACAGCGTCTCGGCCGCATCCAGGTCCCGGGTCGCCTCGTGCAGGTCCGCGCCGTCCACGTTCGACACGAACCGGAACGTCAACTCCCGCGCCGCGTACGGACGCAGCGCCTCATAGGCCATCGCCGGACCCAGATCCGAGCCCGATACCGATGTTGACGACGTTACGGATCCGCCGGCCGCTGTGACCGGTCCACTCACCCGAACGGACCCGCTCGGCGAACCCGGCCATCTTCTCCAGCACGGCGTGCACCTGGGGCACCACGTTCTCACCGTCGACCTCGACCACCGCGTCCCGCGGCGCACGCAACGCGGTGTGCAGCACCGCCCGGTCCTCGGTGACGTTGATCCTCTCACCGGCGAACATGGCATCGCGCAGACCGAACACGTCCGTCGCCGCCGCCAGCTCCCGCAACAACCGCAGCGTCTCGTCGGTCACCAGCTGCTTGCTGTAGTCGATGTGCAGATCACCGACCTGAAGCGTGTACCGCTCCGCACGGCCGGGATCGGCCTCGAACAACTCCCGCAAACGCGGCTGGTTCCCGGCGCGATGATCGGCCAGAGCCGTCCACTCGGGCCGGTGGGTGAGGTTGGGGTAGTCGGCCATGTCAGGCGTTCTCCTTGGTGGCCTCGCCCTGGAGGGCGATGGCGTACATCTCGTCGGCGTCGAGGCGGCGCAGCTCCTCGGCGATGAGTTCGGAGGTGGGGCGGACCTTGAGGGCGAGGGTGCGCGGCGGCTGGCCCGGCAGGGTCAGCGTGGCGAGGGGCCCTTCGGGACGGTCGATGACGATCTCGCCGTTCGAGGTGCCGAGCCGTACGGCCGTGACGACCGGGCCCGCGCTGACCACGCGGTCCACGGGCACCTTCAGACGGGCCTCCAGCCAGCGGGCCAGCAGCTCGGCGCTGGGGTTGTCGGCCTCGGCCTCGACGGCCGCCGACGTCACCTTCACCCGGGCCTGGTCCAGCGCCGCGGCCAGCATCGAACGCCACGGGGTGAGCCGGGTCCAGGCGAGGTCGGTGTCGCCGGGCGCGTAGGCGCGCAGGCGGGCCTCCAGGACCTCCAGGGGCCGCTCGACGGCGTACAGGTCGGTGATCCGGCGCTGGGCGAGCGCGCCCAGCGGGTCCTTGGCGGGGGCGTCGGGGGCGTCCACCGGCCACCACACGACCACCGGCGCGTCCGGCAGCAGCAGCGGCAGGACGACGGAGTCGGCGTGGTCGGACACCTCGCCGTAGGTCCGCAGGACGACCGTCTCGCCGGTGCCCGCCTCGGAGCCGACCCGCACCTCGGCGTCCAGCCGGGAGTGGGTGCGGTCGCGCAGCGTGCGGGCGTGCCGCTTGATGACGACCAGGGTGCGCGAGGGGTGCTCGCGCGAGGCCTCCTCCGCGGCCCGGATCGAGTCGTAGGCGTTCTCCTCGTCCGTGACGATGACCAGCGTCAGGACCATGCCCACGGCCGGTGTGCCGATGGCGCGGCGGCCCTGCACCAACGCCTTGTTGATCTTGCTTGCCGTGGTGTCGGTCAGGTCGATCTTCATGGCCTGCGCCAGCTCCGTCCGTCTCGTGCGAGCATCTCGTCGGCTTCCCTCGGCCCCCAGGTGCCCGAGGAGTACTGCGCCGGCTTGCCGTGCGCCGCCCAGTACTCCTCGATCGGGTCGAGGATCTTCCAGGACTCTTCCACTTCCTGGTGACGGGGGAACAGGTTGGCGTCGCCGAGCAGCACGTCCAGGATGAGCCGCTCGTAGGCCTCCGGGCTCGACTCGGTGAACGACTCGCCGTAGGCGAAGTCCATGGACACGTCCCGGATCTCCATCGAGGTGCCCGGCACCTTCGACCCGAAGCGGACGGTCATGCCCTCGTCGGGCTGGACGCGGATGACGATCGCGTTCGAGCCCAGTTCCTCGGTGGCGGTGGAGTCGAACGGGGAGTGCGGGGCCCGCTTGAAGACCACCGCGATCTCGGTGACCCGGCGGCCGAGCCGCTTGCCGGTGCGCAGGTAGAAGGGGACCCCGGCCCAGCGGCGGTTGTCGATGCCCAGCTTGACCGCGGCGAAGGTGTCGGTCTTCGACTTGGGGTCGATGCCGTCCTCCTCCAGGTAGCCGACGACCTTCTCGCCGCCCTGCCAGCCGGTCGCGTACTGTCCGCGCACGGTGTGCCGGCCGAGGTCCTCCGGCAGGCGCACCGACTTCAGCACCTTCAGCTTCTCGGTGAGCAGCGCCTCCGCGTCGAAGGCGATCGGCTCCTCCATGGCGGTCAGCGCCATGAGCTGGAGGAGGTGGTTCTGGATGACGTCCCGGGCGGCACCGATGCCGTCGTAGTAGCCGGCCCGGCCGCCGATGCCGATGTCCTCGGCCATGGTGATCTGCACGTGGTCGACGTACGAGCGGTTCCAGACCGGCTCGTACATCTGGTTGGCGAAGCGCAGCGCCAGGATGTTCTGGACCGTCTCCTTGCCGAGGTAGTGGTCGATGCGGAACACCTGCTCCGGGTCGAACACGTCGTGCACGAGCGCGTTCAGCTCGCGGGCGCTGGCCAGGTCGTGACCGAACGGCTTCTCGATGACCGCGCGCCGCCAGGAACCCTCCGGCGCGCTGGCCAGGCCGTGCTTCTTGAGCTGCTGCACGACCTTGGGGAAGAACTTCGGCGGCACCGAGAGGTAGAAGGCGAAGTTGCCGCCGGTGCCACGGGAGGCGTCCAGCTCCTCGACGGCGTCCTTGAGCTGCTTGAACGCGGTGTCGTCGTCGAAGTCGCCGGGGATGAACCGCATGCCCTCGGCGAGCTGCTGCCACACCTCCTCACGGAAGGGGGTGCGGGAGTGCTCGCGTACGGCGTCGTGCACCACCTGCGCGAAGTCCTGGTTCTCCCAGTCCCGGCGGGCGAACCCGACGAGGGAGAAGCCCGGCGGCAGCAGACCGCGGCTGGCCAGGTCGTACACGGCCGGCATGAGCTTCTTGCGGGACAGGTCACCGGTCACGCCGAAGATGACCAGGCCGGACGACCCGGCGATCCGGGGGAGCCGGCGGTCATCGGCGTCCCGCAGCGGGTTCACCCAGTCGGCGGCCGGGTCGACCGGCACGCGCACCTCCTCGGGTGCCTGGGCGGCGGGTGCGTTCTCGGTCATCAGGCGTCAACTCCCTTGCTCTTCAGGGACGCGGCGACGGCGTCCAGCAGGTCCTGCCAGGCCGCCTCGAACTTGGCGACGCCCTCGTCCTCCAGTTGCCGGACGACCTCGTCGTAGGGGATGCCGAGCCGCTCCAGGGCGGCAAGGTCGGCGCGCGCCCGCGCGTAGCCGCCGGTCACCGTGTCACCGGTGATCACGCCGTGGTCGGCGACGGCGCGCAGCGTGGCCTCCGGCATGGTGTTGACGGTGCCCGGCGCGACCAGCTCGTCCACGTACAGGGTGTCCTTGTACGCGGGGTCCTTCACCCCGGTGGACGCCCACAGCGGGCGCTGCCTGTTCGCCCCGTCACCGGCGAGCGCGAGCCAGCGTTCGGAGGCGAGGACCTCCTCGTAGGCCTCGTAGGCCAGCCGGGCGTTGGCGAGGGCCGCGCGGCCCTTGAGCGCGAGCGCCTCGTCGGTGCCGAGGGCGGTCAGGCGCTTGTCGGTCTCGCTGTCCACGCGGGAGACGAAGAACGACGCCACCGAGTGGATCGTCGACAGGTCGATGCCGCGCTCGCGGGCCTTCTCCAGGCCGGCCAGGTAGGCGGCCATGACCTCGCGGTACCGCTCCAGGGAGAAGATCAGGGTCACGTTGACGCTGATGCCCAGGCCTATGACCTCGGTGATCGCCGGGAGACCCGCCCTGGTCGCCGGGATCTTGATCATCGCGTTGGGCCGGTCGACCAGCCAGGCAAGCTGCCTGGCCTCGGCGACGGTCGCCTCGGTGCGGTGGGCCAGACGCGGGTCGACCTCGATGGAGACCCGGCCGTCCAGCCCGCCGGACGCGGTGTACACGGGCTCCAGGATGTCGGCGGCGTCCCGCACGTCGGCGGTCGTCATCATCCGCACCGCCTCCTCCACCGTCACCCCCCGCACGGCGAGGTCGGCGAGCTGCTCCTCGTAGCCCTTCCCGGAGCCGATGGCCGCCTGGAAGATCGACGGGTTGGTGGTGACACCGACGGCGCTTCCGCTCGCCACCAGCTCGGCGAGACTGCCCGAGGTGATCCGCTCGCGGGACAGGTCGTCCAGCCAGATCGACACCCCCTCGTCGGCGAGGAGCTTGAGGGCGCCCGGGGTCGCGATTGCTTCGGTCACAGTGATCATCTTTCTTTCGCGTCGGTATCAGGCGCGCGCGGCGGCGAGCGACTCGCGGGCCGCCGCGGCGACGTTCTCGGGGGTGAAGCCGAACTCGGCGAACAGGGTCTTCGCGTCCGCGGAGGCACCGAAGTGCTCGAGGGAGACGATGCGGCCCGCGTCGCCCACGAACCGGTACCAGGTCAGACCGATGCCGGCCTCGACGGCGACCCGGGCCTTCACGGCCGGCGGCAGCACCCGCTCGCGGTAGGCGCGCGGCTGCTCCTCGAACCACTCGACGGACGGCATCGACACCACGCGGGTGCCGATCCCCTCGGCCTCCAGCCGCTCCCGCGCGGCCACGGCCGTCTGCACCTCCGAACCCGTCGCGATGACGATCACCTCGGGAACCTCCGTCGAGGACTCGCGCAGCACGTAGCCGCCCTTGGCCGCGTCCTCGTTCGGCGCGTACACCGGCACGCCCTGGCGGGTGAGCGCGAGCCCGTGGGGGGCGGGGTTCGTGGCGTGCCTCCTCAGGATCTCGGCCCAGGCGATCGCGGTCTCGTTGGCGTCCGCCGGGCGGACGACGTTCAGGCCCGGGATCGCGCGCAGCGAGGCCAGGTGTTCGACCGGCTGGTGGGTGGGTCCGTCCTCGCCGAGACCGACGGAGTCGTGCGTCCACACGTACGTCACCGGAAGCTGCATCAGCGCCGACATACGGACGGCGTTGCGCATGTAGTCGGAGAACACCAGGAAGGTGCCGCCGTAGACGCGGGTGTTGCCGTGCAGGGCGATGCCGTTCATCGCGGCGGCCATGGAGAACTCGCGGATCCCGAAGTGGACGGTACGGCCGTACGGGTCTGCCTCGGGCAGCGGGTTGCCCGACGGCAGGAAGGAGCTGGTCCTGTCGATGGTGGTGTTGTTGGAGCCGGCGAGGTCGGCGGAGCCGCCCCACAGCTCGGGCAGGACCGGGCCGAGCGCCTGGAGCACCTTGCCGGAGGCGGCCCGGGTGGCGACCGGCTTGCCCTCCTCGAACACGGGCAGCGCGTCCTCCCAGCCCGTGGGCAGCTCGCCCTTGCTGACCCGGTCGAACAGCTCGGCCCGCTCGGGGGCGGCCGTACGCCATTCGGCGATTCGCTTGTCCCAGGCCGCGTGCGCCTCGGCACCCCGGTCCTGGGCGCGGCGGGTGTGGGCGAGGACCTCGTCGGCGACCTCGAACGTCCGCTCCGGGTCGAAGCCGAGGAGGCGCTTGGTGGCGGCGATCTCCTCCTCGCCGAGCGCGGAGCCGTGCGCGGCCTCGGTGTTCCGGGCGTTCGGGGCGGGCCAGGCGATGACCGTGCGCATCGCGATGATCGACGGCCGCCCGGTCTCCGCCCGGGCGGTCTTCAGGGCGTCGTACAGGGCGGGTACGTCGATGTCGCCGTCGGCGGCGGGCTCGACGCGCTGGGTGTGCCAGCCGTAGGCCTCGTACCGCTTCAGCACGTCCTCGGAGAACGCGGTCGCGGTGTCGCCCTCGATGGAGATGTGGTTGTCGTCGTAGAGGAAGACCAGGTTGCCGAGCCGCTGGTGGCCGGCCAGGGACGAGGCCTCGCCGGAGACGCCCTCCTCCAGGTCGCCGTCGGAGACGATCGCCCAGACGGTGTGATCGAAGGGGGAGGTGCCCTCGGGGGCGTCCGGGTCGAACAGGCCGCGCTCGTAGCGGGCGGCCATCGCCATGCCGACGGCGTTCGCGGCGCCCTGGCCCAGCGGTCCGGTGGTGGTCTCCACGCCCGCGGTGTGCCCGTACTCGGGGTGGCCCGGGGTCTTCGAGCCGTGCGTGCGGAACGCCTTCAGGTCGTCGAGCTCCAGCTCGTACCCGGCGAGGAAGAGCTGCGTGTACAGGGTCAGCGAGGTGTGGCCGGGGGAGAGGACGAACCGGTCACGGCCGGTCCACTCGGGATCGGCCGGGTCGTGACGCATCACCTTCTGAAAGATCGTGTACGCGGCGGGCGCCAGGGCCATCGCCGTGCCCGGATGCCCGTTGCCGACCTTCTGTACCGCGTCGGCCGCCAGAAGACGGGCGGTGTCCACGGCGCGCCGGTCGAGGCCGGTCCACTCGAAGCCGTCGGAAGTCTGCGTCGTCATCTTCAAGAAATCCTCGTTCAGTGCGTTTGGCTGGCCGGACGCGTTCAAGCTTAAAAGTCTGACTTTTTCGCGGAAAGGTCGTGGTGTGTCAGCCTGTGGTGAATCTGGGACAGTGATCACGCGACAGGGACGGCACGAAAAGGGCATGACCGACAAGACCGGCAAGACCGGCAGGACACAGCAAGGCGCCGACACCGGCGCCGGCGGAACGACCGACCGCGACGGGATCAGAACCCTCCCCTTCCCGGCCGACCTGGCAGTCGGCGGCGTCGGCCTCCAGATCGGCCCGATGGGCACGGACCGCACCTGGCACACCGACGCCCCCCTGCACCGCGTCCACCGCATCGACTTCCACGTGGTCATGCTCTTCACCGACGGCCCCGTACGACACATGGTCGACTTCGCCGAGTACGAGGCGACGGCCGGCGACCTGCTGTGGATACGCCCCGGACAGGTCCACCGCTTCTCCCGGGAATGCGTGTACCGCGGAACCGTCCTGACCATGCAACCCGGGTTTCTGCCGCCCGACACCGTCGAGGCCACCGGCCTGTACCGCTACGACCTGCCGCCCCTGCTGCACCCCGGCCCGGCCCAGCTCGACGCGCTCCAGGCGGCCCTGGACCAGCTCCGCCGCGAGTACGAGGACACCGCGACGCTCCCGCCCGGCCTCCACACGGCCGTCCTGCGGCACACCCTGACCGCGTTCCTGCTGCGCCTGGCCCACCTCGCGGCCAGCTCGGCGCGGACCGGCCGGCAGCAGGCCGACAGCGCGTTCACCCGCTTCCGGGACGCCGTCGAAGAGGGCTTCGGTGTCCAGCACAGCGTCAGCGCCTACGCCGACGCCCTCGGTTACTCCCGCCGCACCCTGGTCCGCGCCGTCCGCGCCGCCACGGGCGGGACCCCGAAGGGATTCATCGACAAACGCGTCATTCTGGAGGCCCGGCGCCTCCTCGCCCACACCGACCTGCCGATCGGCCGCGTCGGCGCGGCCGTGGGCTTCCCCGACGCGGCGAACTTCTCCAAGTTCTTCCACCTGCACACCGGCCAGACCCCGGTCGCCTTCCGGGCCGAGCTGCGCTGAAGGGGGACGGCCTCTGGCCGGACACCGAGGCTCTCGGGAAGAGGCCGGGCGCGTGAAACCCGAAGGGGCCCGCAGGAGGACCTGCGGGCCCCTTCGGCCTGCCGACCGCCCGGCGGGCGCTCAGTGTCCGAAGTCGAACCAGTTCAGGTTCACGAAGTCCGCCGGCTGGCCGCTGGTGAAGGTCAGGTAGACGTCGTGGGTGCCCGTCACCGCGCTGATGTTGGCCGGCACCGTCCGCCAGGACTGCCAGCCGCCGGTGCCGCCGACGGCGAAGCTCCCGACGGGCGCGTTGCCGCGGTTGTCCAGCCGCACCTCGACCAGGCCGCTGACCCCGCCCGCCGCGCCGCTCGCGACCCGGGCGAAGAACTGCCTGGCCGGTGTGGAACCGAAGTCGACGCCCTTGTACAGCGCCCAGTCACCGTTGGCCAGGTAGCCGATGTCCTGCCCGCCACCGGTGTCCGTGGTGGTCTCCGTGGCGACCCCGGACTGGCTGTCGTAGGACTCGGCCTGGATGGCGCTGTAGGCGTTCCGGTTGCCGGACGGCGGGGGAGTGGGGCCGCCTCCGCCGCCCGTGGACTGAAGGACCTGCACGTAGTCGACGGCCATCGGGTGGCCCGGCTCGGTCCCGCCGTCCGGGCCGCCGCCGAACGCCCCCGGGAAGCCGCCGCCCATCGCCACGTTCAGGATGAGGAAGTAGCCATGGTCGGTCGCGTTCGCCCACGTCGCGGCGTCCACCTGGTTCGCCCTGACGGTGTGGAAGCCGACGCCGTCCAGGTAGAAACGGATCTCCTCGGGGCTGGTCGAACGGTCCCACTCCATCGCGTACGTGTGGAACCCCGCCTGGCAGGTGGTGCCGGTGCAGGAGGTGGTGCCGCCGATGCCGGTGGTCTCGTTGCACGGACCGCCCGAACCGGTCCCGCAGTGCATCGTGGCCCAGTCGGTGTTCAGCCCCTGGACGTTCTCCATGACGTCCAGCTCGCCGATGCCCGGCCAGTTCCAGTAGTTGCCGCGGAACGGCGCGCCCAGCATCCAGAAGGCCGGCCAGTAGCCCTTGGCGGCGGCGCCGGTGGCGTTCGGTAGCTGGATCCGGGCCTGCACCCGGAGCTTTCCGCCGGCCGGGGGCCGGAAGTCGGTGCGGGTCGTCTCGATCCGGCCGGACGTCCAGTGGCCCGAGGCGTCCCGGCGCGGGGTGATGAGCAGGTTGCCGTTCCCGTCCAGCGCGACGTTGCTCGTGCTCGACGTCATCGTCTCGACCTCGCCGGTGCCCCAGTTCGCGGCGCCGCCGGGATACGACGTACCGGTGTCGTACTGCCAGTCGGCGCCGTTGACGCCGGAGCCCGCCGCGCCGTTGAAGTCGTCCAGGAAGACCTGGGTCCAGCCCGAGGGGGGTGCGGGCGCGGACGCGCCGGCGGGCAGGGTGCCGGCGGTCAGTGCGGCGACGGTGAGGCCGAGCGTGCCGAGCGCGGCGACGAGCGCCTTGCGGACGGAACGCCGCCGGCCGGCGGGCACCGGTTCGCCATGCGGTCCTCCCTGGTGTGCGGGCGGTGTTCCGGGGATCTCACTCATGGGCTGCCTCTCTGCGTACGGCGCGACGCGCGGGTGTCTTGAGAGCGCTCTCAAGGATGCGGCCAATGTGCTCCCCGCCCCTTCGACCGTCAAGGGTTGAAACACACAAACGCCCCTCGCGGCGGGGGAGTTCACCGGATGAAGCCGCCCCTGCCGGCCCGTGGCACGCCGCCCGCCACCCGGGCGGCCCCGCGGACGCCCCCGAGAGTTTCCGTGAGGACACCCGGCGGCACTGCCCGCCCGCGACCCGTGCCCGGCCTTATCGTGGCGGAGATCGGTCACCCTCCCCACCGAGGACAACGCATGAACGGGTCTCCGGCCGGCGTCGTCGAGGCGGCCTTCCGGCACTACCGGGCACAGGACCGCGCGGCGGCGCTCCCCCTCTACGCCGACGACTTCACCTTCACCAGCCCCCAGGACGACCACATCGACAGGGCGGCGTTCTTCGCGCGCTGCTTCCCGACCGCCGACCGGTTCGCCGACCAGCGCATCCTGCACATCGTCGGCGTGGACGAGGAGCTGGTCCTCGTCCACTACGAGTACGAGCTGACCTCCGGCGGCCGGTACCGCAACGTCGAGGCCGTCACCGTGCGGGACGGTCACATCCGGGAGGTGCAGGTCTTCTTCGGCGGCGCGGTGTGAGCCGGTGGCGGACGGCAGGTGCCGGGCGCGGCGCCGGGGGACGGCGGACGACGAGTAGTGTCCCCGGCAGGACGGCCGCAACCGCACGCTGGACCTGAGGCGGGCGTGGTGCGAGGTCCCGGGAAGCGGGCGAAGGGGACAGGTGTGAGGCTGACGATTCTGGGCGGCGGCGGCTTCCGGGTGCCGCTCGTGTACGGAGCACTGCTGACCGACCACGCCGAGGGGCGGGTCACCGAGGTGGTGCTGCACGACCTGGACGACCGCCGACTGTACGCGGTGACCCGTGTGCTCGCGGAACAGGCCGCCGCCGTCCCCGACGCGCCCCGCGTGACCGCCACCACCGACCTGGACGAGGCCCTGCGCGGCGCCGACTTCGTCTTCTCCGCGATCCGCGTCGGCGGCCTGGCGGGACGGGCGGACGACGAACGGGTCGCGCTGGCGCAGGGCGTGCTCGGACAGGAGACGGTCGGCGCGGGCGGCATCGCCTACGGCCTGCGCACCGTTCCCGTCGCCGTCGACATCGCCCGGCGCGTGGCCCGCCTCGCCCCGGACGCCTGGGTGATCAACTTCACCAACCCGGCCGGACTGGTCACCGAGGCCATGTCCCGCCACCTCGGCGACCGCGTCATCGGCATCTGCGACTCGCCGGTCGGCCTCGGCCGCCGCATCGCCCGCGTCCTCGGCGCCGACCCGGGGGAGGCCTTCATCGACTACGTCGGCCTCAACCACCTCGGCTGGGTGCGCGGGCTGCGCGTCGCCGGACGCGACGAACTCCCGCGGCTGCTCGCCGACCCCGCGCTGCTCGGCTCCTTCGAGGAGGGCCGGCTGTTCGGCGCCGACTGGCTGCGGTCGCTCGGCGCGGTCCCCAACGAGTACCTGCACTACTACTACTTCAACCGGGAGACCGTCCGCGCCTACCAGGACGCCGAGCAGACCCGCGGCGCCTTCCTGCGCGACCAGCAGGCCCGGTTCTACGCGGAAGCGGGCGACCCCGGGGTCTCCGCCCTGCTCGCCTGGGACCGCACCCGCGCCGAACGCGAGGCCACCTACATGGCCGAGAACCGGGAGAGCGCGGGCGCCGGCGACCGCGAGGCCGACGACCTCTCCGGCGGATACGAGAAGGTCGCCCTCGCCCTGATGCGGGCCGTCACCCGCGACGAGCGCACCACCCTGATCCTCAACGTCCGCAACCGCTCCACCCTGTCCGTGCTCGACGCCGACGCCGTCATCGAGGTCCCCTGCCTGGTCGACGCGAACGGTGCCCACCCGCTGTCCGCGGCGCCGCTCCCCGGCCACGCCACCGGTCTGGTCTGCTCGGTCAAGGCGGTCGAACGCGAGGTGCTGGCCGCCGCCGAGTCCGGTTCCCGGACGACCGCCGTGAAGGCCTTCGCGCTCCACCCGCTGGTCGACTCGGTCACCGTGGCCCGCAGTCTGGTCGAGGGCTACACCGCGGTCCATCCGGGCCTGGCGTACCTCACGTGAGCAGCCGCGCCTACAGCGGCAGTGCTTGAGCCGTCTCCGCCGCCCGCACGGGCGCCGGCACCGCGGGCAGCACCGTCTCGCCGGCCCCCGCCCGCTGCCGCGGCAGCGCCACGGGCGCCAGCGGACGCAGACCCGACACCACCGTGTAGTCCTGCCCGAGGAACGGCGGCTCGATCACCCCGGGGTCCTCGCCCAGCGCCAACCGCACCGCGGCCCACGGCGCGTTGACGCCGCACAGCGAAAGCTGGTGCAGCCCGCCGGCGGGACGCGTGTTGACGTCGAGCAGCACCGGACGGTCACCGAGCATGCGGAACTGGATGTTGGACAGGTGGTGCAGCCCGAAGCCCTCGGCGACCAGCCGGGCCGGCTCCAGCCATCGCTCATCCAGGGTGAAGCCCCGGCGGCGGCCGTTCTTGGTGCGGCCCACCGCGAGCCGCAGCCGGTTGTCCGGCCCGGTCAGGCAGTCGACGGACACCTCCGGCTGCTCCAGGCGCGGCATCACCAGCCAGTTCACGGGCTCCTCGGCCCGCCGCAGCGCCTCGACCACCGGACCGAGTTGCACCTGCGGGCCGGGGAAACCGGCGAGAGCGGCCAGCGAGAGGGGCGCCCGGGTGATCACCCGGAAGCCGACACCGCCCGCGCCGGCGGCCGGCTTGAAGCACGCCTGATGTCCCGCCGCCTCCAACTCCGCCACGGCGCTGATGAGTTCGTCCGCGGTACGGACCCGCCGCCACGGCGGCACCGGGACACCCACCGAGCGGACCGCCTCGTACGCGGTCGCCTTGTCCTCGAACACCGCCACCGCCTCGGGCGTCGGTGCCAGCAGTGCCGTACCGGCCGCCGAGAACTCGGCCCGGTGCGCGACGACCGCCGCCTGGTGCAGCCGGGGCACGAACACGTCGATGCCGCGCCGGGCGCACTGGTCCAGGGCGTACTCGACGTACGCGGCCGGGGACAGGCCCTCGGGCTCCAGCTCGGCGGTGTCGGCCGCGGCCAGCACGGGGGAGTCCGGGTCGCCGTGCGTGGCATGGATCTCGACCGCCCGGTCGCTGGGATTCCTCCGTAGCTGATCCATGAAGAACACGTTCTCCGCATACGTGCGGTTGAGCCAGACGCGTACCCGAGAGGGCATGCAGGCCGCCTTTCGGGGTGTGCGGGCAGGGCGGAGCGGCCCGTGCCCGGGCAGGAGGGAGGAGAGGTCACCGAACGGCCCCGCGAAGGGAAGAAGAGGGAGGGCGCTGGTGTCGGGGCGATCATACGGCTTTCAAATGCCCGCTTCGACAACGCGCGTGTTACGGAACCGGGCCGTCCGCCGACTCGGCACGACACGCGGCCGGGGAGCCTCTTGTCCGTTGCCCCACGTATGTGTTGTTGTGGTCCCATCGGATGATCGGAAGGGGCGTGCGGGGTGGAGTCGACGGCCGGGGCCGGACAGCTTCTGGCCATCAGCGACCTGCACATCAGTTATCCCGACAACCGCGCCCTGGTCGACGGCATGCGCCCCCAGAGCGACGACGACTGGCTGATCGTCGCCGGGGACGTCGCGGAGACCGTCGCCGACATCCGCTGGGCCCTCGGCACACTCGCCAAACGCTTCCGCAAGGTGCTGTGGGCGCCCGGCAACCACGAACTGTGGACCCACCCGAGCGACCCGGTCACCCTGCGCGGCGCCGCCCGCTACGACCACCTCGTCGAGGTGTGCCGGGAACTGGGCGTGCTGACCCCCGAGGACCCGTACCCGGTCTGGCGCGGCCCCGGCGGCCCGGTCGTCGTCGCCCCCCTGTTCCTGCTGTACGACTACTCCTTCCTGCCGGCCGGCTGCGCCACCAAGGCCGAGGGCATGGCCTACGCGGAGAGCACGGGCATCGTCTGCAACGACGAGTACCTGCTGCACCCCGACCCCTACCCGACCCGGGAGGCCTGGTGCCGGGCGCGGGTCGCCGAGACCGAACGCCGGCTCGCCGAACTGCCCGAGGACCTCCCGACCGTGCTGGCCGGCCACTATCCGCTGGACCGGCACCCCACGGAGGTGCTGTGGCACCCCGAGTTCGCCATGTGGTGCGGCACCCGGCTGACCGCGGACTGGCACCGCCGGTTCCGGGTCGCCACGATGGTCTACGGCCATCTGCACATCCCCCGCACCACCTGGCACGACGGAGTCCGCTTCATGGAGGTCTCCGTGGGATACCCCCGCGAATGGCGCAAGCGCCCGGATCCCCCGGGAAGGCTGCGCCGCGTCCTGCCGATGGAGGTCCACGCAGGTGATCGAGGAGCTGCTCCCGGAGTCGGTCGTGGCCGTGGAGGCGCACGCTGACGACCCCCTGTGGGACGCCCCGCTCTACCCGGCCGAGGAAGCGCTCGTCGCGCGCGCGGTGACCAAGCGGCGCCGCGAGTTCGCCGCCGTCCGGGGCTGCGCCCGGCGCGCCATGGAGAAACTCGGCGTGCCGCCGCAGCCCGTGATCAGCGGTGAGCGGGGTGCCCCGCGCTGGCCGGACGGCCTGGTCGGCAGCATGACCCACTGCGACGGCTACTGCGCCGCCGCCCTGGTCCGCGCCACCGACCTCGCCTCCATCGGCATCGACGCCGAGCCGCACGGCCCGCTCCCGGACGGGGTCGGACCGTCCGTCTTCCTGCCCGTGGAGGCGGCGCGGCTCGACCGGCTCGCCGGACAACGGCCCGACGTGCACTGGGACCGGATCCTGTTCAGCGCCAAGGAGTCCGTCTACAAGGCGTGGTTCCCCCTCACCCGCAAGTGGCTGGACTTCTCCGAGGCCGACATCACCCTGCACCCGGAACCCGGCGGTGAGGCGCGGGGCACGCTGAGCGCCTCCCTCCTGGTGCCCGGGCCGGTGGTCGGCGGCCGGCGGCTGCGGATCTTCGAGGGCCGGTGGACCGTGGGCGACGGGGTGGTCACGACGTCCGTGGTCGTCCCCCACACCTGAGCCGCCCCGGCGCCGCGCCCTGACGCCCGGTCACGGCCGACCCACGGCGCCACCGTGACCGCACCCGTGCGTCCCGCCGCCGTAACCGGCCCGCTACGGTCACCCGCAGCGGCCGTACCCGTGCCCCCGGCCGCCCTGAGGCCGTACTCGTGCCCCCGGCCGCCGTAGCCGGACCCGTACGGTCGTCCGCCGTGGCCCTGCCCGTGTGTCCGGCCGCCGCCGTGGCCCTCCCGGCCCGCCCGGGGGCAGCGGTGGCGGCGGAGTCGACCGGCCGCTCAGGCGTGCGGCCCCCAGTCGCGCAGCAGCCGGAAGAACTGTTCCTCGTTGCCCGCGAGACCCGCACGGGCCAGCGCTCGCTCCGCCTCGGCGAGCACGGTGGGCGGGACGACGGCGGGCCGGCCGCCCTGCGACGGCCCGTCGAAGGCGGCGCGCACCGTGTGGAGCAGCCGCAGATAGGCCTGCACGGCGGTGCGCTCGCGGTCGGTCAGTACGGCGGTGGGCATCGGTCGGCTCTCCCCGAGTAGGCGTCACGGTCACGCGCCCTGCGGCGCGCACGGATCCAGCTTGCCGCCCACCACTGACAACGCCGTCCGGCTCGACCCGGGTTCGCCCGCTCAGCGGACGCGGAACCGCACCACAGTGCCGGGGAGGGGGGCGGTGTGCGCGCCCGGCGCCGGCCGTCGGCGGGGCCGGCTCAGGTGTGCGGGCGCGGGTATCCCAGGGAGGCCTCGATACGGCCGGCCACACCGTCCCGCCGCGCCGGGCCGCGCGACGCCGAACCGGTCAACAGCGTGCGGCACTTGCTGGCCAGCAGAAGGCCGAAGGACTCGGCGTCCCGCTCCTCGGCGAGGTCGAAGCGCGTGCGGGCGGCGGCCCGTCGCACGGTCGCCCGGAGCGCCGAGTGGCCGGCGTCCTCGCGCAGCGGCCGGACAGCCGTACCGACGCCGTCCCCGGGATGCCCGCAGCGGCCGGCCTGCACGTGCCACAGCTCGTGACCCAGGATCACCAACTGGTGCTCCGGGACGGTGCGTTCCTCCACGACCACGACGTCCCGGTCGGTCAGGTACAGCGACAGTCCGCTGGCCGTGCCGGGCGGGAAGACGGCCGTGCGGAACTTCACCGGCCGGCCCCGCCGACGGCTCATCCCCTCGCACAGCGCCCGGTACAACTCGTCCGGCGGTGCGGGCACGGGCAGGGTCAGCCCGCCCACCAGCTCGTCGCACAGCCGACGTGTGTCCCTGCCGATGCCCACGGTCCTCCCCTGCTCACGACTCGGGCCGCTTGACACTCTCCAGCAGCATGTCGAGCCACTCCGCGACCTTGTCCCGGTGCTGGTCCGTGGGCAACTGCGCGGCCCGCCAGGCGATCCCGCGCACCCCGTGGTCCTGGAGCAGCCGCTCCAGCGGGTCCTCGGGGTCCTGGGCGGCGGCCCGCTCCCGGTCGGCGAGCTTTTGGAGCAGGTCCTGCTCGGAGCGCTGCAACGCGCCGGCCAGCGCCTCGGGGTCCTCCGCGGTGAGGAAACCCGCGTGCACCCGGAAGAAGCGCTGGAGGGCGTCGCAGTGCTCCATGGTGGGCCGCCGGTCACCGTTGATGAGGGCCCCGGCCTGCTGCCGGGACATGCCCGCGCCGTCGGCTATCTCCTGCTGGGTGTACCTGCGCCCGCCCGGTTTCAGCCGGGTGCGGCGCAGCAGGTCCAGGCGTTGCAGAAAGCGGGCCTGGACGTCCGGTTCACCCGCGGGCCGGCCGCTGAGCAGCGCCCTGACCACCGCCTCCGGCACACCGCAGGCGACGGAGAGCCGCCCGACGTCGAAGACCTCGGTGTGCGGTACACCGAGTCGGTCGGCGAGCGCGGTGACGCGGGCGACGACGGCCGGCAGCTGGGCGGTCGCCGAGGCGCCCGGATCCTCGTAGCCATCCGTCACCGACAGAACTCCTACGTCTCTCGTGGGCTTCAGATGCGTCCGTGATTCTCACGAGCGGTCGCCGTGAACTTCCCGGAGAGTAGCGGGTGCCTCGAACTCACATCCAGGTGTCGCCACAACTGTGGCGAATTTCAGCCGTCAACCGGCATGAAATGCCACGATAGTTGACACGACTCCTGCTGGGCAGCAGGATCGCATCGCCGCGTGAAAGGCCGCAGAGGCAAGAGGGGTGACCTCCCGATGGCACATCAGGCAGGAGGGCAGCGGCCGGCACCGCGGCCCGTCCCCGACACCTGCGAGACCCAGGCGTACCTCCAGGACTACGCAGCACTGCTGGACTTCCTGTCCTGCCCGTCCCTGGTCGTGGACCGCCACTGGAACGTGGTCATGGCCAACAGCGCGTTCGAGACACTCTTCCGCGGTGTACGCCCCCATCCGACGGCCATGCCCGGTGACAACTTCCTCCGGTTCGTGCTGTTCCACCCGGACGCGGGCGAGGTCCTCGGCGAGCACGAGCCGGGCTGGTGCCTGCCGATGCTGGCCCAGTTCCGCTCCGCCCTGGAGACATGCGGGCACGACCACGAACTCCAGGCGGTCCGGCGGGACATCGCCCAGGACCCGATCATGGAGGCCGCCTACCGGCAGGGCCTGCCGCACTGGATCCGGGCCGTCGGCGAGGCCGGGAGCCGCCTCGACGGCGCGGTGCGCCTCCTGCTCCACCCCGACCCCCGCCGCGGGCGCACCGAGTGCCGCATCGTGGAGGAGGCGCCGCAGCCGCTGCGGGAGCTGGGCTACCGGCGCCTGTCGATGGTCCTGCGCGACCCCCGTCGGCCCGCCGCCCCGGTCCGCCGCCCGCGCCGCCCGCGGGGCGCGGCCACGCACCTGACGGTCGTCACGTCCCCCGACGGCTGACCCGGCACCGCCGGCGTTCAGGTCGCCGGCGGCGCCGGGCCGGCGCGGAGGGACCCGCTTCCCTGTACGGCGGCCCGGCCCGCTCACCTCCCGTACGGCGGCCAGGTCCGCCCCCTCTCCGTACGCACCCCCGCGAGAGACCGGGCCGCCCCCTGCACCCGCACGTCGGGCCGTCCTCCTTCCCCCCGCGGAACTTACGCAAGCCGCTTGCATTGCTTGCGCTACGCTTGCGGCCATGACGCGACGACTTGCGGAAGTGGCGAAGAAGGTCGGGGTCAGCGAGGCCACGGTCAGCCGGGTGCTCAACGGAAAACCCGGGGTCTCCGACGCCACACGGCAGGCGGTGCTGACGGCTCTCGACGTCCTCGGCTACGAGCGCCCCACCCAGCTCCGCGGCGAACGCGCCCGGCTCGTCGGCCTGGTCCTGCCCGAGCTGCAGAACCCCATCTTCCCGGCGTTCGCCGAGGTCATCGGCGGTGCGCTGGCCCAGCTCGGGCTCACCCCGGTGTTGTGCACGCAGACCAAGGGCGGCGTCTCGGAGGCGGACTACGTCGAACTGCTGCTCCAGCAACAGGTCTCCGGCGTCATCTTCGCCGGCGGGCTGTACGCCCAGGCCGACGCGCCGCACGACCACTACCGGCTGCTCGCGGAGCGCAACATCCCCGTCGTCCTGGTCAACGCGGCCATCGAACACCTCGGTTTCCCGGCCGTGTCCTGCGACGACACCGTGGCCGTCGAGCAGGCCTGGCGCCATCTGGCCTCTCTCGGCCACGAGCGCATCGGGCTGGTCCTCGGTCCCGGTGACCACGTGCCCTCGGCGCGCAAACTGGCCGCCGCCCGGGCGATCGCCGGTGACCTGCCGGAGGAGTTCGTCGCCCGGGCCATCTTCTCCCTCGAGGGCGGACACGCGGCCGCCTCCCGGCTGATCGACCGCGGTGTCACCGGCATCATCTGCGCCAGCGACCCCCTGGCGCTCGGTGCCGTACGCGCCGCCCGCCGCAAGGGTCACGACGTCCCCGGCCGCGTCTCCGTCGTCGGCTACGACGACTCGGCGTTCATGAACTGCACCGAACCCCCGCTCACCACCGTCCGTCAGCCCATCGAGGCCATGGGCCGGGCGGCCGTCGAGCTGCTGAACGCGCGGATCGCCGGCACCGCCGTACCCGCCGAGGAGCTGCTCTTCGAGCCCGAGCTGGTGGTGCGCGGCTCCACCGGGCAGGCCCCCCGCGGCTGAGTCCGGGAAGAGGCGGCGGACTGTCGAATAATTACAGATGATGCGCGACATCTTGCGGCCCGTTGGCGGCGATGCTTGAGTGTGCGGCGCCCACCGCTCCTGCCACGCGTGCCATGAGGGGTCCACCGATGACAAGCACCGGGTTCCGCCGTACCGTCGTCGCGATCGGCGTCTGTTCCTCCCTCGCCCTCGCCGCCACCGCCTGCGGGTCGGGCGACGACAGCTCGGCGAGCGGCAAGACCCGTATCACCGTCAACTGCGAGCCGCCCAGGAGTGCCAAGCTCGACCGCGCCTTCTTCGAGGACGACGTCGCCGCCTTCGAGAAGCGCAACCCGGACATCGACGTGGTCGCGCACGACGCCTTCCCCTGCCAGGACCCGAAGACCTTCGACGCCAAGCTCGCCGGCGGCCAGATGGAGGACGTGTTCTACACGTACTTCACCGACGCGCGGCACGTCGTGGACGTCCGCCAGGCCGCCGACCTCACCCCGTACCTCGGCCGACTGAAGAGCTACGGCAGTATCCAGAAGCAACTGCGCGACATCTACACCGTGGACGGCAAGGTCTACGGCGTTCCGCGCACCGGATACTCCATGGGGCTGATCTACAACCGCGCACTGTTCCGCAAGGCCGGCCTGGATCCCGACCGGCCCCCCGCGACCTGGGACGAGGTCCGCGCCGCCGCCAGGAAGATCGCCGCCCTCGGCGGCGGCACGGTCGGGTACGCCGACTACAGCGCGCAGAACCAGGGCGGCTGGCACTTCACCGCCGAGCTGTACTCCCGGGGCGGGGACGTCGTCGGCGCGGACGGCAGGAAGGCCGCCGTCGACAGCCCCGAGGGCCGGGCCGTCCTGCGCAACCTGCACGACATGCGGTGGACCGACGACTCGATGGGCAGCAGACAGCTCCTCGTCATCAACGACGCACAGCAGCTCATGGGCGCGGGCCGGCTCGGCATGTACCTCGCCGCCCCCGACAACATCCCGATCCTGGTCAAGGAGAAGGGCGGCGACTACAAGGACCTCGCTCTCGCACCCATGCCCGGCGGCAGGGGCACCCTCATCGGCGGTGACGGCTACATGTTCAACAAGCACGACACACCCGCCCAGATCCGCGCCGGCCTCAAGTGGCTCGACCACATGTTCCTCACCCCGGCCAAGGGCTTCCTCGGCGACTACGCCCGCGCCAGGAAGAACGACGCCCCCGTCGGCCTGCCCGAGCCCCGCCTGTTCACCGGTGCCGCCGACGCCACCGACCAGCAGGCCAAGAAGGCCGCCGCCAACGTCCCGGTGGAGAACTACCGGTCCTTCCTCGAGGGCAACACCCGGCTCCGGATGCGGATCGAGCCCCCGCACGCCCAGCAGATCTACTCCGTCCTCGACGCCGCCGTCTCCGCGGTCCTCACCAAGAAGGACGCCGACATCGACCAGCTCCTCGAAGAGGCCTCCGGCAAGATCGACTCCATCCTGGCCCGGAGCTGACCGCCATGACGAAGACGGCCGAGCGGCGGTCCCCGGCACCGGCCGCCGTCCCCCCGGTCCCGGCGCCGCCCATGGCGGGGGACCGCGGGCGGCGCCGCCTCGCCGACCAGGCCCGCGCCTACGGCTTCCTCCTCGGCGGCCTGATCTGCTTCGCCCTGTTCTCCTGGTACCCGGCGATCCGCGCGGTCGTGATCGCCTTCCAGAAGTACACCCCGGGCTCGCCGCCCCAGTGGGCCGGCACCGCCAACTTCACCCGCGTCCTGCACGACCCCGAGTTCGCCGCCGCCTGGCGCAACACCCTCACCTTCACGCTGCTCGCCCTGCTCATCGGCTTCGCGATCCCCTTCGTACTCGCCCTCGTCCTCAACGAGCTGCGGCACGCCAAGGCCTTCTTCCGCGTCGTCGTCTACCTGCCGGTGATGATCCCGCCCGTGGTCAGCGCCCTGCTGTGGAAGTGGTTCTACGACCCCGGAACCGGCCTCGCCGACGAGACCCTCCGCTTCCTGCACCTGCCCACCTCGAACTGGTCCAACGGCAGCGACACCGCCCTCGTCTCCCTGGTCATCGTCGCCACCTGGGCCAACCTGGGCGGCACCGTCCTCATCTACCTCGCCGCCCTCCAGTCCGTCCCCGGCGAGCTGTACGAGGCGGCCGAACTGGACGGCGCGAACCTCCTCCAGCGCATCCGGCACGTCACCGTCCCGCAGACCCGGTTCGTCATCCTCATGCTGATGCTCCTTCAGATCATCGCCACCATGCAGGTGTTCACCGAGCCGTTCGTCATCACGGGCGGCGGCCCGGAGAACGCGACCGTCACCGTGCTCTACCTCATCTACAAGTACGCCTTCCTCTACAACGACTTCGGCGGCGCCTGCGCCCTCAGCGTCCTGCTGCTGCTCGTGCTCGGCGCCTTCTCCGCGCTCTACCTCCGGCTCACCCGCACCGAGGGGGACGCATGAACACCACCACCCGCACCCTGATCTCCCCGGCCGCCCTCGCCCGCCCGCGCGGGAAGGCCGTCTACTGGACGGTGTTCACAGCCGTCGTCGTCCTCTTCGCGCTCGCCTTCCTCTTCCCGGTGTACTGGATGGTGACCGGCGCGATGAAGTCCCCGGACGAGGTGGCGCGCACCCCGCCGGCGCTCCTGCCGGAGCACTGGCGCCTCGGCGGCTACACCGACGCCTGGGACCTGATGCAGCTCCCGCAGCACCTGGGCAACACCGTCGTCCAGGCCGCCGGCGCCTGGGCCTTCCAGCTCGTGTTCTGCACGGCCGCCGCCTACTCCCTGTCCAGGCTGAGGCCCGCCTTCGGCAAGGTGGTCCTCGGCGGCATCCTCGCCACCCTCATGGTCCCGGCGCAGGCGCTGGTCGTCCCCAAGTACCTGACCGTCGCCGACCTGCCCCTGATCCACACCAGCCTGCTCAACGACCCCCTCGCCATCTGGCTGCCGGCCGTCGCCAACGCCTTCAACCTGTACCTGCTCAAACGGTTCTTCGACCAACTGCCGCGCGATGTGCTGGAAGCCGCCGAGATCGACGGCGCCGGCAGACTGCGGATCCTGTGGTCGGTCGTCCTGCCCATGTCCCGGCCCGTCCTCGGCGTGGTGTCCATCTTCGCGCTGGTCGCCGTCTGGCAGGACTTCCTGTGGCCGCTGATGGTCTTCTCCGACACCGGCAAGCAGCCGGTCAGCGTGGCGCTCGTCCAGCTCTCGCAGAACATCCAGCTCACCGTGCTCATCGCCGCGATGGTGATCGCCAGCATCCCGATGGTGGCGCTGCTCCTCGTCTTCCAGCGGCACATCATCGCCGGGATCGGCGCGGGCAGCACCAAGGGCTGACACCGACTCCCCGACACCCCGACACCCCCGACACCCCCGTCCTGGAACCCCGCCCACCGAAAGGCACGCTCCGTGGGACAGCCCCGCCATGCCCCCGAGAACCCCGACTGGTGGCGCACGGCCGTCATCTACCAGGGTGTACGTCCGCAGCTTCGCGGACGGCGACGGCGACGGCACCGGCGACCTCGCGGGCGTCCGCTCCCGGGCTGCCGTACCTCGTCGAACTCGGCGTGGACGCCCTGTGGTTCAGTCCCTGGTACCCCTCGCCCATGAAGGACGGCGGCTACGACGTCGCCGACTACCGCGCCATCGACCCGGCCTTCGGCACCCTCGCCGAGGCGGAGAAGCTCATCGCCGAGGCCCGCGGGTCGGGCATCCGGACGATCGTCGACATCGTGCCCAACCACGTCTCCGACCAGCACCCCTGGTTCCGGGCGGCGCTCGCCGCCGGACCGGGCAGCCCCGAGCGGGAACTGTTCCACTTCCGGCGGGGTCGCGGCACGCACGGCGAACTCCCGCCCAACGACTGGCCGTCACAGTTCGCCGGCTCCACCGAACCGGTGTGGACGCGGCTGCCCGACGGCGACTGGTACCTGCACCTGTTCACCCCCGAGCAGCCGGACCTCAACTGGGCCCACCCGGCCGTCCGCCGGGAACACGAGGACATCCTGCGCTTCTGGTTCGAGCGGGGCGTCGCCGGAGTCCGCATCGACTCGGCCGCCCTCCTCGCCAAGGACCCGGACCTGCCCGACCTCGCCACCCGGCCACGGCCGCACCCCTTCGTCGACCGGGACGAACTCCACGCCGTCTACCGCTCCTGGCGGCGCGTGGCGGACGAGTACGGCGGCGTGTTCGTCGGCGAGGTCTGGCTCCCCGACCCCGAACGCTTCGCCCGCTACCTACGCCCCGACGAACTCCACACCGCCTTCAACTTCTCCTTCCTGTCCTGCCCCTGGGACCCCGCACGGCTACGCGCCTCCATCGACACGACCCTCGCCGAGCACGCCCCCGTCGGAGCCCCGGCCACCTGGGTGCTGTGCAACCACGACGTCACCCGCACGGTGACCCGGTACGGCCGTGAGGACACCGCCTTCGACTTCGCCACCAAGGCCTTCGGCACGCCGACGGACCCGGCGCTCGGCACCCGCAGGGCGCGGGCCGCGGCCCTGCTGTCGCTGGCGCTGCCCGGCGCGGTGTACCTCTACCAGGGGGAGGAGCTGGGCCTGCCCGAGGCCGACGTCCCGGCCGACCGCGTCCAGGACCCGATGTACTTCCGGTCCGGCGGCGCCGCCCCCGGCCGCGACGGCTGCCGGGTCCCGCTGCCGTGGGCCGAGGACACGCCGTACGCGGGCTTCGGCGCCCGCGAGGAGCCGTGGCTGCCGCAGCCGGCCGACTGGCCGTCGTACGCGGTCGACCGCCAGCGACGCGACCCGGACTCCGTGCTCGCCCTCTACCGCCGGGCCATCGCCCTGCGCCCGGTGTTCGGCGACGGCCCCCTGACCTGGCTGCCCGCCCCCGACGGTGTCCTCGCCTTCTCCCGCGCCGGGGGAGCGCTGTGCGTGGTGAACCTCGCGCCCACGCCCGCCGCCCTCCCCCCGCACTCCCGGCTCCTGCTGAGCAGCGGCCCGCTGGACGGAGCGGGCCGGCTGCCACCGGACACGGCGGCCTGGCTGCGCGCCTGAGCCACCCCCGTACGCGCCCCGCTGTCCCCGCACCCCCACAGCCCTCGTACGCACCCCGCTATCCCACCCCCACCACGAAGGGATCAGCACATGTACACCAGTACCGCCGGACACGTCAGGCGCATGCCCGCCATCGGGGCGGTCGTCGCCCTCGCCGCAGGCATGCTCGTCACCCTCGCCCCGGCCGCCCATGCGGCGGCGGGCGCCACGCTCCCCTTCACCTCCGTGGAAGCCGAGTCGGCGACCACCACCGGCTCGCGGATCGGCCCCGACCACACGCAGGGCACCCTCGCCTCGGAGGCCTCCGGCCGGCAGGCCGTGCGGCTGGCGGCCGGGCAGCGGGTGGAGTTCACCGTGCCCCGCGCGTCCAACGCGCTGAACATCGCCTACAACGTCCCCGACGGCCGGTCCGGCGCGCTCAACGTGTACGTCAACGGCACCCGACTCGCCCGGACCGTCCCGGTCACCTCCAAGTACTCCTACATCGACACCGGCTGGATCACCGGCGCGCGGACCCACCACTTCTTCGACAACGCCCGGCTGCTGCTCGGGCAGAACGTACAGGCCGGCGACAAGATCGCCGTCGAGCCGGCCGGCACCGAGGTGACCGTCGACGTCGCCGACTTCGAGCAGGTCGCCCCGACCGCCGCCCAGCCCGCCGGGTCGGTGTCCGTCGTCTCCAAGGGCGCCGACCCCAGCGGCAACGGCGACTCCACTCAGGCGTTCCGTGACGCCATCGCCGCAGCCCAGGGCGGCACGGTGTGGATACCGCCGGGCGACTACCGCCTCACGTCCTCCCTCAACGGCGTGCAGAACGTGACGCTCCAGGGCGCCGGGAGCTGGTACTCCGTCGTGCACACCTCCCACTTCGTCGACCAGACCGGCTCCCTCGGGAAGGTGCACATCAAGGACTTCGCGGTCATCGGCGAGGTCACGGAACGCGTCGACTCCAGCCCTGACAACTTCGTCAACGGCTCCCTCGGCCCGAACTCCTCCGTGTCCGGCATGTGGATCCAGCACCTGAAGGTCGGCCTGTGGCTGACCGGCAACAACGACAACCTGGTGGTGGAGAACAACCGCATCCTCGACACCACCGCCGACGGCCTCAACCTCAACGGCACCGCCAAGGGCGTCCGGGTCCGCAACAACTTCCTGCGCGACCAGGGCGACGACGCCCTCGCCATGTGGTCCCTGTACTCCCCGGACACCGACTCCAGCTTCGAGAACAACACCATCACGCAGCCCAACCTCGCCAACGGCATCGCCATCTACGGCGGCACCGACATCGCCGTGCGGAACAACCTCGTCTCCGACACCAACGCCCTCGGCAGCGGCATCGCGATCTCCAACCAGAAGTTCATGGACCCGTTCAGCCCGCTCGCCGGGACGATCACCGTGGACGGCAACACGCTCGTGCGCACCGGCGCCATGAACCCCAACTGGAACCACCCCATGGGCGCCCTGCGCGTCGACTCCTACGACAGCGCGATCAACGCGACCGTCAACATCACCGATACGACGATCACCGACAGCCCGTACTCCGCCTTCGAGTTCGTCTCCGGCGGCGGCCAGGGGTATCCGGTCCGCAACGTCAACGTGACCGGCGCGACCGTACGGAACACCGGTACGGTCGTGGTCCAGGCCGAGGCGCAGGGCGCGGCCACCTTCAGGAACGTCACCGCCACCCAGGTCGGGGCGGCCGGCGTCTACAACTGCGCCTACCCGGCGAACTCCGGCTCCTTCGCCCTCACCGACGGCGGTGGCAACTCCGGCTGGGCCGCCACCTGGTCGGACTGCTCCACCTGGCCCCAGCCCGGCCAGGGCAGCCCCGACCCCGACCCGAACCGCAACCTCGCCAAGGGCCGCCCGGCCACCGCGACCGGCTCCCAGGACGTCTACACGCCCGGCAAGGCGGTCGACGGCGACGCGAACACGTACTGGGAGTCCGCCAACAACGCCTTCCCGCAGTCCTGGACGGTCGACCTCGGCTCACCGAACGCCGTACGCCGCCTGGTTTTGAAACTGCCGCCGTCCGCGGCCTGGGGCGCCCGCACCCAGACGATCACCGTGCTCGGCAGCACGGACGGCTCCGGCTACACGACCGTGGCCGCCGCCCACACCTACCGCTTCGACCCGGCCACCGGCAACAGCGCGACCGTCCCCCTGCCCAACGGCACGAACCTGCGCTACCTGCGCCTGACGGTCACCGCCAACACGGCCTGGCCGGCGGGACAGTTCAGCGAGGTGGAGGCGTACCTGACGCCGTGATCCCGGCCGGAGCGAGGTGACGGACGGCGACTGCGAGGCGCCGGACGGCCACCGTGGCCGGGTGGGACGAAGCAGCGGGGCGGACAGATGACGGTCCGTCCCGCTGCCGCACCCGGCGGAACACACTGTTCAGTGGCAGTGGAGGTCCAAGTCGGCGGAATCGGACGAACATCGGCAGTTGTACGCGCTCCGCTCCGGCTCCGCCCGTACCGCCGACTTTCACACGGGCGCCACCGGACCCTTCCCTGACGTTTGCTGCTCTTGGAACACTCGCTCCGCGCACATTCCGTCAGCCGACGGGTTCGCGGACGTACGTCAGGACGAGAGGACCCTCACCCATGCCCGAAGTCAACCGGCGGCGCTTCCTCCAAGTGGCCGGTGCCGGCACGGCGTTCACGGCGCTGGCCGGCAGCATCCAGCGGGCGGCGGCCCTGCCCGCCCACTACCGCACCGGATCGGTGGACGACGTGGAGCACATCGTCGTCCTGATGCAGGAGAACCGTTCCTTCGACCACTACTTCGGCTCGCTGCGCGGAGTCCGGGGCTTCGGCGACCCCCGTCCGGTCACCCAGAACGGCAGGTCCGTCTGGAAGCAGTCCGACGGCACCAAGGACATCCTGCCCTTCCACCCCGACGCCGACGACCTGGGCCTGGCCTTCATCCAGGACCTCCCGCACGGCTGGAACGACGGGCACGCCGCGTTCAACGGCGGCAAGTACGACAAGTGGGTGCCCGCCAAGTCCGCCACGACGATGGCGTACCTGACCCGCGACGACATCCCCTTCCACTACGCCCTCGCGGACGCCTTCACCGTCTGCGACGCCTACCACTGCTCGCTCATCGGCTCCACCGACCCCAACCGCTACTACCTGTGGTCCGGTTACACCGGCAACGACGGCAAGGGCGGCGGCCCGGTCCTCGGCAACGAGGAGGCGGGCTACGGCTGGACGACGTACCCCGAGCGTCTGGAGCAGGCCGGGGTCTCCTGGAAGATCTACCAGGACGTGGGTGACGGCCTGGACGCGGCCGGCTCCTGGGGATGGATCAACGACGCCTACCGCGGCAACTACGGCGACAACTCGCTCCTCTACTTCAACCAGTACCGCACCGCCCGGCCCGGCGACCCGCTGTACGACAAGGCCCGCACCGGCACCGACGCCCGCAAGGGCGAGGGCTTCTTCGACCGGCTGAAGGCGGACGTCCGGGCGGACCTGCTGCCCCAGGTCTCCTGGATCGTCGCCCCCGAGGCCTTCACCGAACACCCCAACTGGCCCGCCAACTACGGCGCCTGGTACGTCTCCCAGGTCCTGGACGCGCTCACCTCCAACCCCGAGGTGTGGGGCAGGACCGCGCTCTTCATCACCTACGACGAGAACGACGGCTTCTTCGACCACGTGATCCCGCCCTACCCGCCGGCCTCCGCCGCCCAGGGCCGGTCGACGGTGGATCCGGCGCCCGACCTGTTCAAGGGCGACGGCAGCCATGTCGCCGGTCCCTACGGACTGGGTCAGCGGGTCCCGATGCTCGTCGTCTCCCCCTGGAGCAAGGGCGGTTACGTCTGCTCCGAGACCTTCGACCACACCTCGGTCATCCGGTTCATCGAGCGCCGCTTCGGTGTGCGCGAACCGAACATCTCGCCCTGGCGACGCGCCGTCTGCGGCGACCTGACCAGCGCCTTCGACTTCTCCCGCAAGGACACCGCGCCGGTCGCGCTGCCCTCCACGGCCGGCTACCAGCCGCCGGACCGCACCCGCCACGCGGACTACGTCCCCAAGCCGCCCGCCCACCCCGCCCTGCCCGGGCAGGAGCCCGGCAGCCGGCCCACCCGCCCGCTGAAGTACGCGGCCAGGACGGACGGTTCCGCGGACACCGCGGCCGGCAAGTTCACGCTCACCTTCGCCTCGGGGGCGCAGGCGGGCGCCGCCTTCCTCGTCACGTCCGGCAACCGCACCGACGGCCCCTGGACGTACACCACGGAGGCCGGCAAGAGCCTCTCGGACACCTGGAACTCCGTCTACTCCGGCGGCACCTACGACCTCGCCGTGCACGGCCCCAACGGGTTCCTGCGCGTCTTCAGGGGCCGCAACAAGGTGGCCGGCCCCGAGGTCACCGCCCGGCACGCGGGCGACGACATCCAGCTCACCTTCACCAACAAGGGCTCCGGCACCGTGAAGCTGACGCTGACCGACGGCTACGGCGGCAGCCCCGTCGCGGTGAGCGTGCGGCCCGGCGCGACCGTGCGGCAGACCGTCGGCCTGGCGGCGAGCAAGCGCTGGTACGACCTGACCGTCACCTCCGACGCCGACCCGGTCTTCCTGCGCGGCTTCGCCGGCCACGTCGAGAACGGCCTGCCCGGCGTCAGCGACCCGGCCATCGTCACGGGGTGAACGGGCGATGAACACCGCTCCGTGCGGACTGGTCAGGTACCGGTCAGAGCAAGGTACTGTGCCCCGGTGACCACGCAATCAAACACCCCGGCAGGCTGGTACCCGGATCCGCACGGGGCGGTCCAGACGCTCCGTTACTGGGACGGCGCGCAGTGGACCGAGCACACCAACCCGGCTCAGCAGCCCGCCGGACAGGCCGCGCCGCAGCAGGCCCCCGCCCAGCAGGCGGCGTTCCCGCAGCAGCAGACCGCCGACGGCAAGGTGCAGCGGCAGGTGCAGCGGCAGGCCGGTGTCACGGCCGGTGGTCCCGGCGGCGGCACGCTGTTCACCGAGCCCGTCCTGGTCGTGAACCAGAAGGCCAAGCTGATCGAGCTGACCAACGAGTACACGGTCATGGATCAGAACGGCCGTCAGCTCGGATCGGTCACCCAGGTCGGACAGGGCGTACTGAAGAAGATCCTGCGCTTCGTCTCCAGCCTCGACCAGTTCATGACCCACCGGCTGGAGATCCGCGACGCCTACGGCCAGCCGCAGCTATTGCTGACCCGCCCCGCCAAGATCTTCAAGTCACGGGTGATCGTGACCCGCCCGGACGGCTCGCCGGTCGGTGAGATCGTCCAGAAGAACATGTTCGGGAAGATCAACTTCGCGATGAACGCGAACGGCCAGCAGGTCGGTGCGATCAAGGCGGAGAACTGGCGGGCCTGGAACTTCGCGATCGTCGACCACGCGGACAACGAGGTCGCCCGGATCACCAAGACCTGGGAAGGCCTCGCCAAGACGCTGTTCACGACCGCGGACAACTACGTCCTCCAGATCCACTACCAGCTCCCCGAGCCGCTGCTGAGCCTCGTGGTGGCCACGGCGCTGACGGTGGACACCGCGCTGAAACAGGACGCGCGCGGCTGGGGCTGACCGGCCGGGCCGGAACAGGTACGGCGACGGCGGCCGGTGCGCGCGGATCTCCTCCGCCCGCACCGGCCGCCGTCGCCGTACCCGGTCACAGTGCCGTGAGATGCCCCGGCTGCTCCGTCTGCCGTGGCAGCAGCACCGGCTCGGCCGTCGCCGTCGCGGCCTCCAGGGCCAGCACCGCCGCCACCGGATGCTCGTCGTGTCCGTCGTGGCCTTCTTCGCGTCCGTCGTGTCCGGCGCGCGGTCCGGGTTCCTCCGTGCGGGCGGGCGCGGGGGCCGCCCGCGTCAGCAGCACCACGCCCGACGCGGCCAGCGCCGCTCCGGCGAGGGCCAGCAGCACGCCGCCGGCGCCGCCCTTGAGGCCCTGCCCCAGCAGGGTGAGGCCGATCACCGCGGCGGCCACCGGGTTGGCGAGGGTGACGACGGCCAGCGGGGCGCCGAGGCCACCGCGGTAGGCCGTCTGCGACAGCAGCAGCCCGCCGACGGCGAACGCGGCGACGAGCACGGCCACGACGGTCACCTCGGTGCCGAGCGCCGGTCCGGACCGGTCCGTGGCCGCGACGGTCACCGTCTGGGTGAGCACGGAGGCGACACCGGAGGCGAAGCCGGACGCGGTCGCGTGCCGCAGGCCCGGCCGGGCGCCGGGCCGGGACAGCAGTCCGATGGCCGCGGCCGTCGTACCGGCGACCGCCAGGGCCTCGGTCAGCGACAGCACCCGGGCGGGTGCGGGTCCGGAGGCGGCGACGAGCAGGGCCCCGAGGCCGAGCAGGGTCAGTGCCGTACCACGCCACTCCACCGCGCTGACCCGCCGGCCGGCCGCCCGCGCGCCCAGGGGCACCGCCGCGACCAGGGTGAGTGCGCCCAGCGGCTGGACGACGGTGAGCGGGCCGTACTTCAGGGCGACGACGTGCAGCAGCGCGGCGACGGCGTTCAGGCCGACCGCCGACCACCAGGCGCCGGTGCCCAGCAGTCGCAGCAGGCCGGTGCCGGCGCTGCGCGCGGCGAGGCGTTCCTGGGCGACGGCGGCCAGCGCGTAGGCGACGGCCGACACCAGGGACAGGGCCAGGGCGGTCACCGCGGCGGCGCTCACCGGGCCGCTCCCGCCAGGACGGGCTCCGGCGTGGTGAGCCGGCCGGTGCCGCGCCGGGCCGTGGTGGCCGTGTGCCGCGGCGGATGGATGACCGCGAGGGCCAGGCCGAGCATGCCCGTGGCGACGAGGGCGTCGAGCCAGTAGTGGTTCGCCGTGCCGGTGATCACCAGCAGGGTGAGCGCCGGGTGCAGCAGCCAGAGCGGGCGCCACCGGGAGCGGGTGGCGGCGATCAGTCCGACCGCCACCATCAGCGCCCAGCCGAAGTGCAGCGAGGGCATGGCCGCGAACTGGTTGGACAGGTGGTCGCTGGACGGCGGGCCGTACACGGACGGTCCGTAGACCCGCGCGGTGTCCACCAGGCCGGTGCCGGTCAGCATCCGGGGCGGGGCCAGCGGGAAGGTGAACGGCAGCACCAGGGCGGCCGTGGTGACGACGGCGAGGACCCGGCGGGCCCAGACGTAGTGCGCGGGCCGCCGCACGTAGAGCCAGACCAGGAAGACGACCGTGGCCGGGAAGTGCACGGTCGCGTAGTAGGTGTTCGCCAGGTGGACGAGGGTCTCGCCGTGCAGCAGCGCGGACTGCACGGCGTTCTCGTGGGGGAGGTGCGCGGCCCGCTCCAGGTGCCACACGCGGCGGGCGTTGTGGAAGGCCTCGGTGGTGTGGCCGATGGCCAGCCGCCGGCCCAGTTTGTAGACCAGGAAGAGCCCGGCGACCAGCAGGAACTCACGTATCAGGGGCGGGCGTGCCGTGGTGTCCGGCTCCGCTTTCGCCCCCGCAGGCTCGGTTCGGGCATTCATCCCCCGGCCCCTTCGCTGACGGTGGTGCGTGTGGTGGTGCGTGCGCGTCCCGGTGTCAGGCCCTGCCGGACCCGGAACTGATCGATACGTTTCCGTACCGATACGCCAGTGTACCGATACGGTTGGGTACCGGTACACTGACGTATCGATTGAGGTGCGACACACTGGAGACAGGCCGGACGCCCGGCCGGGCCGCAGTGGGCCGCACAGCCGGACGGGCCGTACACGAGTGAGGGGAAGCAGCGCATGACGTCGCAGGCCGCGGACGAACCGGAGACGGTCGTCGCCTCGCGCCGCTCCAAGATCACGCCCGAGCGTGAGCGGGAGTTCTTCGACGCCGTGCTGGAACAGATCCGCGAGTGCGGCTACGACTCCGTCACCATGGAGGGCGTCGCCGCCAGCACCCGCTGCAGCAAGTCCACGCTCTACCGGCAGTGGAAGACCAAACCGCAGTTCGTCGCGGCGGCGCTGCGCGCCAACCGCCGGGTGCGTTTCGCCGGCATCGACACGGGATCGCTCGCCGAGGACCTGCGCCAGGCCGCGCGGGCCGCGGGCGACTGGTCCGGCAAGGACACCCGGCTGCTCCAGGCCCTGGGGCACGCGGTGACGGCGGACAAGGAACTGGCCCAGGCGCTGCGCGAGGCGCTGGTCCTGCCGGAGATCGCCGCGCTGGAGGAGATGCTGGCCCGGGGCGTGGCCCGGGGTGAGGTCCCCGCGGGGAACCCGGCGCTGGCCTATGTGCCCGCCATGATGTTCGGCGTGCTGCGGGTGCGGCCGGTGCTCTGCGGCCAGTACGCCGACTCCGACTACCTCGCCGGTTTCGTGGAGGCCGCCGTGCTGCCCGCGCTGGGACTGACCTGAGACCCAGGCCGCCGTTCACGGATGACTGAACGGTGACCTGACCGCGCCGCACCGTGGGGACGGGGGCGGCGCGCACCCCCGGCCGGGTGGGGTTCCTCTTGAGCGGAGAGGAATCCCACCCGGCCGGTCCGGGGCTCAGACGTCCTGGCCGTTCCCGGTGCCGGACGAGACCTTGATCCCCCTGACGATCTCGTCGATCACGGACACCCGCTGGCCGACGTCCACGCCGAAACGCACCAGGATGAGCTGCCGGGGGTCGTTGGGCGAGGGGAAGGCGACCGACTCGACACAGCCGTCGGCGCCCTTGCTGGTGACCGCCTTCCAGCGGACCAGGTAGCCCTTCTGCCCGGCGACCGTCACCGCCTCGGAGGCCAGCACCTTGTGCGAGGTGATGCTGCCGTAGGTGGTGCCGCCGTACGAAGCCTCGGCGTTGGCGGCGATGTCCGCCTTGGCGGCCTTCTCGGCCGCGTCGGCCCCGATGCCCGGCCCCATCGCCGGGGCCGTGGAGGCGCCGCCCGCGGTGCACGTCTTGGTGGTGTCGCCCGGGCACTTGTAGGAGTCGTCGGAGTTCACCACCACGCCGGCGCGGGTCGTCTCCCCCGTCCAGCCCTTCGGCACCGGCAGGCTGATGCCGGTGACCGGGTCGGACACCGTACCGCCACCCTGGACCTTCGGCGCCCCGGACTGCCCCGGCGACGGCGAGACCCCGCCGGAACCGCCCGAGCCACCGGACCCGCCCGGACCGCCCGAGCCACCGGAACCGCCCGGACCGCCCGAGCCACCGGAACCGCCCGGACCGCCCGAGGCGCCGGGCCCGCCGAACGGCCCGCCCCGGCCGCCGTCCTGCCCGCCGACCGGGCCCCGCTGCGAGCCCGCGCGGTCGCTGGCGCCGGGGTGCCCGGCGAGGGCGTACACGCCGACCCCGATGCTCGCCAGCACCGCGGCCGTGACCGCGACGGCCGCGCCCGTGCGCAGACCGCGCCGGGATCCGGCCGGCGGCTGCGCGGGATACCCCGGATGCCCTGGATGCCCCGGGAAGGCGCCGTACCCCGCCGGGGCCGCGGGCGCCGGACCGGCCGGCTGTCCGGAGTGGGCCGGCGGCGGGCCGCCGTCCGCCGCCGGCTGCGGCGGGGGACCCCACGAGGCGGCCGTGTCGGCGGGGCGGGTCCGGTCCGTCCAGGCCTTGCCGTCCCACCAGCGCTCGGTGGGCGGACCGTCATGCGTCTGCCCGGGATCGGGATACCACCCGGGAGGAGTCACCTGCGTCATGCCCCCACCGTATGAGGCAACGGTGAAAGTGGGATGAGAGTCTTCTCCGTCGATCCCATGAATCCCATGAAAAGGCACATCCCGCCCGGGATTTCTCCATGGTCCGTCCGCTCCGCCGCTCCCGCGCCGCCCCGGACCGTCCGGAGCACCGGCGTTGACGCCCCGTCCGCTGGTCGGGCGGGGGTTCGCGTCGCCGGACCGCGCCCCCGTTCACCCGGCGGGGCAGCACCTGCCGGGACCGGCCACCACACACCCCGCCGGACGACTACGCTCGTGCTCCGTACGTCGTTCGGGCGAGCCGGGGAGGTAACGGATGACGGAGGGACGGCCGTCGGCGGCCGGCTCGGCGCCCCTGTGGGAGCGGGATACCGAGATCGCCACCGTCGTACAGGCGCTCGACGCGCTCTGTGCCGACCGGTCGTCCGCGGGCAGCCTGCTGGTGTTCCGGGGCGAGGCGGGGCTCGGCAAGACCGCGCTGCTGGCCGAGACCCGTCGCATCGCCGAACGCCGCGGCTGCACGGTCTGGTCCGCGCGCGGCGCCGAGACCCTGAAGTCCGTGCCGTTCAACGTGGTACGGCAGCTCCTCCAGCCCGCACTGCTGTCCCTGCTGCCCGAGGAGGCCCGTGAGTACCTCGGCGACTGGTACGACATCGCCGGCCCCGCCCTCGGCATAGCCGACCCGCAGGAGGGCAACGCCGACCCGCAGTACGTCTGCGACGGACTCGTCGCGGCGGTACGCCGGCTGGCCCGCCGCGAATGGCCGCTCGTACTGCTCCTCGACGACGCCCACTGGGCCGACCAGGAGACCCTGCGCTGGCTCGCCGCGTTCGCCGAACGCCTGGACGACCTGCCCGTCCTCGTCGTGGTCGCCCGCCGCCCGGACACCACCGGCGGGGACAGCGCCCGCCATCTCGACGCGGTGGCCGCCGCGGGCCGCACCGTCGGCAACCTCAGGACCCTCACCCCGGACGCCACCGCCGGCCTCACCCGTGCCACCCTCGGCCGGCACGCCGACGACGCGTTCTGCCGCGAGGTCTGGGCCGTCACCGACGGCAACCCCTACGACACCGTCGAACTCCTCGCCAAGGTGCGGGGCAGCGAACTCCAGCCGGTGGAGGCACAGGCCGGGGAACTGCGTGCCCTCAACCGCGGCGCCCGCGGCGGCGGACTCGTCGACCGGCTCAAAGCCCTCGGCCTGGAGGCCACCCGGTTCGCCTGGGCCGCCGCCATCCTCGGCACCGGCATCACCGTCGACATGGTCGCCCGCCTCGCCACCATGAACGACGACATCGCCCGGCACAGCGCCGCACTGCTCTGCAACGCCCGCATCCTCACCCCGCCCGACCCGGCCGCCGGCACCGAACGCGAGGACGGAGAACTGGAGTTCGTCCACCCGCTCATCGCCTCCGCCGTCTACCACTCCATCCCGCCCGGCGTGTGCACCGCCATGCACGGCGTCGCCGCCCAGATCATCACCGAACTGGGCCGCGGCGCCGCCGAGGCCGCCCGGCACCTGCTGAAGGTGCACCCGGACGACGACGAGGAACTCGTCCAGCAACTGCGCGACGCCGCCCGCGAACACCTCGCCGTCGGCGCGCCCGACGCGGCCCGCCGCTGCCTCGAACGCGCCCTGCGCGAGCCGCCCCTGCCCGAGGTGCACGCGCACGTCCTGTACGAACTGGGCTGCGCCACCCTGCTGACCAGCCCCGCCGTCACCATCGGCCATCTCCGCAGCGCGCTCGGCATGCGCGGCCTCGACGCGACCGAGCGGGTCGACGCCGTCGTCCGCCTCTCCCAGGCGCTGCTCCACAACGACCAGTTGGAGGAGGCCGTCCGCACGGTCGAGGCCGAGGCCGCCCGGCACGACGCGGGGCCCGTCCGGATGCGCCTCCAGGCCTTCCAGTTCATGTGGGAGGGCATCCACGGCGAGACCGCCTCCCCGGCCCGCTCCCGGCGCCTGGCCGAGCTGGCCGGCACCTGCACCGGCCGCGACAACGCCGAACGCGCCCTGCTGATCCTGCGCGGCTTCGACGCGATGACCCACGGCGAGAGCGCCGACGAGGTCGTGGCCCTGTGCGACCGCGCACTCGTCAACGGCCGCCTCGCGCCCGGCCTCGGCTGGACCGACCCGGCGTGGGGCATGGAGCTGCTGATGATGCTCGGCAGCGCGTATGCCTACGCCGACCGGCTGGACCGCGCCGAGAGCCTGTTCACCGAGGCCCGGCGCGTCTACACCACGGCCGGCTGGCGCGGCGGCCACCTCTCCCTGGCCAACGCCTTCCTCGGGCTCCTCTACCGCAGGCAGGGCAGGCTGCGCGACGCCGAGTCCGCCCTGCGCGAGGCCCTGGTCCTGGCCGAACGCGTCGGCCGTCGCCTGCCGTTGTACTGGTCGGCAGTCTGCGGACTGGTCGACACCCTGCTGGCCCGGGGCCGCGTCGCGGAGGCCTGGTCGGTAGCCGAACAGTACGGCTTCGCGCCGCCGTACCCGTCCACGATCGTGCTCCCCGACATCCGCTCCGTGCGCGGCCGGCTGCTGCTCGCCGTCGGCCGCACCGAGGACGGCGTCGACGAACTGGAGGCCGCCGAGAAGACCGCCGCCTCACGCGGCGGCCACAACCCCGTCCTCGCGCCCTGGGCCATCGACCTCGCCAAGGCCCTCGCCGGCCAGGACCCGGCCCGGGCCGCCCGGCTCGCGGCCGACGCCCGCCGGCAGGCCGAGCGGTTCGGCACCGACACCGCGATAGGCGAGGCCCTGCGCTGTGCCGCCGCCCTGACGACGGGCCGGGAGGCGGTACGGCTCGCCGCGCGGGCCGTCACCTGCCTGGAGGCCTCGCCCTGCCAGTACGAGCACGCGGCGGCCCGGATCGAGTACGGCATCGCGGCCCGCTCCGCCACGGAGCTCGACCGGGGCCTGGACCTCGCCCGAGCCTGTGGCGCGGAGGGCCTGATGACCCAGGCCCGCGAGGCCCTGGAAGCGGCCCCCGGACTCCGCTGACCCGCCACGCGAGGCACAGGCCACGGCGGCCGGCCCGAGGTGGCGGCGGCGGGCGAGACGTCGGCGACCGTGGGCCGGGCGCTCATGCCCACCGGGTCGGTAGTGGTCGGCGGCGTATCGGTGACGTCCACGTAGACCACGTCCGCCGCCTCCAGGCCGGTCTGGGGGCGGGCCGCGGGCACGTTGTCGATCTTCACGGCGAGGGGGGAACCGGCCGCGGTGGGCGCGGTCGGCGCCGGGATGCGGTGCGGGGCGCGGTGGTCGTCGTCCCGGCCGTGGCCGGTGCAGCCCGCCGCGAGCGAGGCCGACAGCGCGACGGCCAGCAGGGCCGGCGTCGGTGCCGCGCGCCCCCGAGGCGGTGCCGCGCGCCACCGGCGGGCCCTGCGTCTCGTGTCCACCGTGGGCCACCCCCGTCCGTCTTGTCCGATTGTGCGCTCATCGGTTCACGGCTGGCCCTACCCGGCCGCCCACGGGAACGGACCGGGATTCGCCATCAGCGGCGTGGGTACCCGGCCGGCACCGCACACGGGACGCAGGACGCAGCCACACGCGACCAAGGGAGTGCGACCGCATGAAGGCAGTCACCTGGCAGGGCAAGCGCGACGTACGGGTCGAGGACGTGCCCGACCCGAGGATCGAGGAACCCACGGACGCCGTCATCCGGGTCACGTCGACCGGACTGTCCGGCTCTGACCTGCACCTGTACGAGGTGCTCACCCCGTTCATGACCCCGGGGGACATCCTCGGCCACGAACCCATGGGTATCGTCGAGGAGGTCGGCCCGGAGGTGACCAACCTGCGGCCCGGCGACCGTGTCGTGGTGCCCTTCCAGATCGCCTGCGGGCACTGCTTCATGTGCGACACCGGGCTGCCCACCCAGTGCGAGACCACCCAGGTCACCGGCGAGGGCATGGGCGCCCCCCTGTTCGGCTACACCCGACTGTACGGCGCCGTTCCTGGTGGCCAGGCCGAGTATCTGCGGGTGCCGCAGGCGCAGTTCGGGCCCATCAAGGTGCCCGAGGGGCCCGCCGACGACCGGTTCGTCTACCTCTCCGACGTGCTGCCCACCGCCTGGCAGGCCGTCGAGTACGCCGCCGTCCCGCCCGGCGGCACCCTGGCGGTCCTCGGCCTCGGCCCGATCGGCGACATGGCCTGCCGCATCGCCAAGGCGCGCGGCGCCGAGCGGGTGTTCGGCGTCGACCTCGTGCCCGAGCGCCTCGCGCGGGCGAACCGGCGCGGCGTGGAGACGTACGACATCCGGGCCTTCGACAACGAGAAGGCGCTCGTCCACGCCATCAAGGACGAGACCGGCGGCCGCGGCCCCGACGCCGTGATCGACGCCGTCGGCACCGAGGCGCACGGCAGCGCCGTCGCCAAGCTCGCCCAGCAGGCTGTCGCGCTCATGCCGCGCAAGATCAGCGCCCCGTTCGCCGAGCGCTTCAGCATCGACCGGCTCGGCGCCCTCTACATGGCCATCGACCTGGTCCGCCGCGGCGGCACCATCTCGCTCAGCGGCGTCTACGGCGGCATGGCCGACCCGATGCCGATGCTCACCCTCTTCGACAAGCAGATCCAGCTACGCATGGGCCAGGCCAACGTGCGCCGCTGGAGCGACCAGATCATGCCCTACCTGACGGACGCGGACCCGCTCGGCGTGGACGACTTCGCCACGCACCGGGTGCCGCTGTCTCAGGCTCCGCACGCGTACGAGATGTTCCAGCGCAAGCAGGACGGCGCCGTCAAGATCCTCATGCAGCCGTAGCCCGGCTCAACCAGGGTCCTTCTCACCGAGGATCTCCGCCAGGTCGTAGCGCACCGGCTCCTCCAGTTGGGCGTAGGTGCAGCTCTCCGGCACACGGTCCGGCCGCCAGCGGCGGAACCGGGCCGTGTGCCGGAACCGCTGCCCGTTCTCCATGTGGTCGTACGCCACCTCGGCGACCCGGTCCGGCCGCAGCGGCACCCATGACAGGTCCTTCTTGCCGGACCAGCGGCTCGGTGCCCCCGGGAGCCGGGCCGTCTCGTGCGCGGTCTCGTCCGCCCAGGCGGCCCAGGGGTGCGCGGACACGTCGTCCATGCGCGACGGCTCCAGCTCCTCGACCAGTTCGGCGCGGGTGCGCATGGGGAACGCGGCCGACACGCCGACGTGCTGGAGCCGGCCCCGGTCGTCGTACAGCCCGAGCAGCAGCGAGCCGACCACCGGGCCGCTCTTGTGGAAGCGGTACCCGGCCACCACCACATCCGCCGTCCGCTCGTGCTTGATCTTGAACATGGCCCGCTCGTCCTGGCGGTAGCGCAGGGTGAGCGGCTTGGCGACGACCCCGTCCAGACCGGCGCCCTCGAACTGCTCGAACCACTGCCGGGCCACCTCGATGTCGGTCGTCGCCGGCGCCAGGTGCACCGGCGGGGTCGCCCCGGCCAGCGCCCGGTCCAGCAGGGCGCGGCGGCCGGTCAGCTCCACGTCCAGCAGGGCGTGGTCGTCCAGGGCCAGCAGGTCGAAGGCGACGAAGGACGCCGGCGTCCGCTCCGCGAGCGTCCGCACCCGGGACGCCGCCGGATGGATCCGCTCGGACAGCGCGTCGAAGTCCAGCCGGCCGTCCCGGGCGATCACGATCTCCCCGTCGACCACGCACCGCTCGGGCAGCCGTTCCCGCAGCGCCTCGACCAGCTCGGGAAAGTACCTGGTCAGCAGCTTTCCGGTACGGCTGCCCAGCTCCACCTCGGCGCCGTCCCGGAACACGATCGAGCGGAACCCGTCCCACTTCGCCTCGTAGTGCATCCCCGGCGGGATCTTCGCCACCGACTTGGCGAGCATGGGCTTCACGGGCGGCATGACGGGCAGATCCATGGATCGATTCTGCGCGCATACATCCGGCTCCGCCCGGTATGCGCGCCGTGCGGGGTGCGCCTACCGTGGCCGCATGGGCGATGCGGTGGAACTCGAGGTGGGCGGCCGGACGGTACGGCTGTCCAGCCCGGACAAGGTGTTCTTCCCGGAGCGGGGCTTCACGAAGCTGGACCTCGCCCGCTACTACGCGGCCGTCGCCCCCGGCATCCTGCGCGCCCTGCGCAACCGTCCCACCACCCTGGAGCGCTATCCGGACGGCGTCGGCGGCGAGTGGTTCTATCAGAAACGGGCCCCCAAGGGGATGCCCGACTGGATCCCGACCGCCCACATCACCTTCCCCAGCGGGCGCAGCGCCGACGAGATGTGCCCCACCGAGGAGGCCGCCGTGGTGTGGGCGGCCCAGTACGGCACGCTCACCTTCCACCCCTGGCCGGTGCGCGCCACCGACGTCGACCACCCCGACGAACTCCGCATCGACCTCGACCCGCAGCCCGGCACCGACTACGACGACGCGGTCCGCGCCGCCCACGAACTGCGCGCCGTGCTGGAGGAGTTCGGCGGGCTGCGCGGCTGGCCGAAGACCTCCGGCGGCCGGGGCCTGCACGTCTTCGTGCCCATCGAACCCCGCTGGACCTTCACCCAGGTGCGCCGCGCGGCGATCGCCGTCGGCCGGGAGATGGAGCGCCGGATGCCCGACCAGGTGACCATCAGGTGGTGGAAGGAGGAGCGCGGACGCCGGATCTTCCTGGACTACAACCAGACGGCCCGCGACCGCACCATCGCCTCCGCCTACTCCGTACGCCCCCGCCCGCACGCCCCCGTCTCCGCGCCCCTGCGCTGGGAGGAGGTCGGCGTCGCCCACCCCCGCGACTTCGACCTGGCCACCATGCCGGCCCGGTTCGCCGAGGTCGGCGACGTGCACGCCGCCATGGACGACCACGCCTACTCCCTGGACGCGCTGCTCGACCTGGCCCGCAGGGACGAACACGACCACGGCCTGGGCGATCTGCCGTACCCGCCGGAGTACCCGAAGATGCCCGGCGAACCCAAACGCGTCCAGCCGAGCCGGGCCCGACACGAGCCGACGTCCTGACCGGCCGGCCCGCACCCTGCCGGCCGAGCCGCTGCCGGCCCCGGCCGGTCCGGCGCCCCGCGGCTATCCTGATCGGCAACCGCCGATGAGGAGTCCCGAAGTGACCGAGGCAGTGTCGCGCCCCACGCTGGAGGCCGTGGCCGCGCGGGCCGGCGTCTCCCGGGCCACCGTGTCCCGGGTGGTCAACGGCGGGGACGGGGTCCGCAAGCCGCTGGCCGAGCGGGTGAGGCGGGCCGTGGAGGAACTGGGGTACGTACCCAACCAGGCCGCGCGCAGCCTCGTCACCCGGCGGCACGACGCCGTCGCCGTCGTCATCGCCGAACCCGAGGCCCGGGTCTTCGCCGACCCCTTCTTCGCCCTCCAACTGCGCGGCATCAGCAAGGAACTGACCGCCCACGACAACCAGCTCGTGCTGCTGCTCACCGAGGGCCGCGCCGACCACGCGCGCGTGGCCCGCTACCTCGCCGGCGGCCATGTCGACGGCGCGCTCGTCTTCTCCCTCCACCTGGACGACCCGTTGCCCGGCCTCATCCACGAGGCCGGCGTGCCCACCGTGTTCGGCGGCCGGCCCGACTGGGGCGACCACACCCGGGCGCAGGAGCCGGGCGTCGCGTACGTCGACTGCGACAACCGCGGCGGGGCCCGCACGGCCGTACGGCACCTCGTCGGCCTCGGCCGCCGGCGCATCGCGCACATCACCGGCGCACTGGACCAGACCTCTGCGGTGGACCGCTTCGACGGCTACCGGGACGTCATGGCCGACGCCCTGGGCGGCAACGATCCCTCGCTCGTCGTGGAGAGCGACTTCACCCCGGCCGGCGGGGAACGCGCGATGCGTGACCTGCTCGACCGACGCCCGGACGTGGACGCCGTGTTCGCCGCCAACGACCTCTCCGCGCTCGGCGCGCTGCGGGTGCTGCGGGAGAGCGGCCGGCGCGTGCCCGAGGACGTGGCGGTGGTCGGTTTCGACGACGTGATGCCCGTGGCCGAGCAGGCCGACCCACCGCTGACGACCGTCCGCCAGGACATCGAGGAGATGGGCCGCCTGATGGCCCGTCTGCTGCTCCAGGGACTGACCGGCGACCGCGACGACCCGGTGGCGGAGGACCACACGCAGCCTCCTGCCGACGCCCGGGACACCACACCGGCGGGAGTCATCCTCCCGACGACCCTGATACGCCGCGCTTCGGCCTGACCCCGGCCCGGCGACCCCGTGGCCCGGAAGAGCGCGGTCCGGCCCTGTCGTGGCAGGGCGTCAGCTCTCCGGGGAAGCGCTTCTGATCACGGCGAAGCGGGCGCCGTACGGGTCGGCGAGTTTGGTCATGCGGCCCACGCCGTCCACCGTCGTGGGTGGCATCCGCACCTTCCCGCCGAGCCGCTCCGCCCGGCCGGCCACGGCGTCCGGGTCCTCCACCTCGAAGTACGGCAGCCAGTACGGGCCGTCCTCCGCCTCGGCGGGGGCGTCGGCCAGCGGCACCACCCCGCCGAACATCGCGTCCTCCCCGGCCCCGGCCGGATTGACACAGGTGTACGTCCCGCCCGGGAACGGCACCGCGTAGGTCTCCAGGCCGAGCACCTGGTGGTAGAAGGCCGCCGCTGCCGCGATGTCCCGGGTGTACAGCTCGACCCAGCACAGCGCGCCCGGCTCGTTCGCCGCGTCCACGCCCACGGTCCGCCCGGGCTGCCAGATCCCGAACGGCACGCCCGCCTGGTCGGCGAGGACCGCCATGTGGCCCTGGCCCATCACGTCGGTCGGCGGGAACAGTACGCCGCCGTGGGCCCGTACGGCCGCATCGGCGGTGGCCTGCGCGTCCTCGCTGCGGAAGTACACCGTCCAGGCCGGCGGGCCCTGCTCCGGACCGGTCCGCATGCCGCCCGCGACGGTCTTCCCGTCCCGCTGGAAGAAGCCGTATCCGCCGGCTTCCGGTCCAGCCGACCGGAAGCGCCAGCCGAGGAGGGCGCCGTAGAAGGAGGTGGCACCTTCGATGTCGGGGGTGCCCACGTCGATCCAGTTGGGGGCGCCGGTGACGAAACGGGTGGTGAGCATGCGTGCCCTCCTCGAAAGGGGTCCCGTCCTGTGCACTGCCGAGTCTGGCACCGCCCACTGACGATCGCCGCCGGAACACCGGGCCGCACGGAGCCCCGGCCCGCCCCCACGCCGGTTTTCCCACCGGTTCCGCGCGCCGCCGTGCGCACGCCGGGCCGAAGGGAGCAGCATCGGGGCGACGGGGCGGCGCCAGGGGGACGGGAGCGGCATCGCGGGGACGGGAGCTGCGTCGGGCGCATCGTGCGGCCGGGGACGCCGTTGAGCCGGCGTTGATCGAACGTTTTTCGGCGTGCGGCACGCTCCTGACCATGCACTCCGAAACCATCACCCCGGCCGACGACACCTGGCAGGCGCAGGCCCTGTGCGCACAGACCGGGCCGGACTTCTTCTTCCCCGAGCCCGGCAGCTCGGTGCGCGACGCGAAGCGCATCTGCGCCATGTGCGAGCTGCGCCCGGCCTGTCTGGACTACGCGCTGACCAACGACGAGCGGTTCGGCGTCTGGGGCGGCCTGTCGGAGAAGGAGCGTCTCGCCCTGCGGCGCACCGCCCGCTGACACCGCCCCCCGCGCTACCGGCCGACCGCCTCGCGCGCGGGCCGTCAGGCGCCGGCGCGTGCCGCCATCCGGGCCTTGCGCGCGGCGAGCTTCTCGTCGAACTTCGAGGCCTCCGTGTCCAGCCCGCCCAGGAACAGGCCCAGTTCCTCCTGCGCCTTGAGTCCCTCGGGGCCGAGACCGTCGATCTCCAGGACCTTGAGGAAGCGCAGCACCGGCTGGAGCACGTCGTCGTGGTGGATGCGCAGGTTGTAGACCTCGCCGATCGCCATCTGCGCGGCGGCCCGCTCGAAGCCGGGGATGCTGTGGCCGGGCATGCGGAAGTTCACGACGACGTCCCGGACCGCCTGCATGGTCAGGTCGGGCGCCAGCTCGAACGCGGCCTTCAGCAGGTTGCGGTAGAAGACCATGTGCAGGTTCTCGTCGGTCGCGATGCGGGCCAGCATGCGGTCGCAGACCGGGTCGCCGGACTGGTGGCCGGTGTTGCGGTGCGAGATCCGGGTGGCCAGCTCCTGGAAGGCGACATAGGCGATCGAGTGCAGCATCGAGTGCCGGTTGTCGGACTCGAAGCCCTCGCTCATGTGGGACATGCGGAACTGTTCCAGCTTGTCCGGGTCGACGGCGCGCGAGGCGAGCAGGTAGTCGCGCATCACGATGCCGTGGCGGCCCTCCTCGGCCGTCCAGCGGTGCACCCAGGTGCCCCAGGCGCCGTCGCGGCCGAAGAGCGACGCGATCTCGTGGTGGTAGCTGGGCAGGTTGTCCTCGGTCAGCAGGTTGACGACGAGGGCGATGCGGCCGATCTCCGTGACCTTGGACTGTTCTTTCTGCCAGGCCTCGCCGTCCTCGAACAGGCCCGGGAAGTTACGTCCGTCGGTCCACGGCACGTACTCGTGCGGCATCCAGTCCTTGGCGACTTTCAGATGCCGGTTCAGCTCTGTCTCGACCACTTCCTCCAGCGCGTGGAGCAGCCGCGCGTCGGTCCAGGCGGACGGACTGCCGAGTTGGGGGGAGGTGATCGTCACGGGAACTCCAGGGGGACGCCGAACAGGGGGAGGGGAGGCCCGGCGAGCGGTGCCGGGATCCTACGAAATCGTAGGCTACGAACCCGTAGGTTACGAAGCCGTAGGTTAAGAGTGTCGTAAAGGACCGCTGATCAGCCGCCGGGAGGGGGTGCCTCGCGCGGGGTGCGCGGCAGCCCCGGGACCCACAGGTCCCGCGGTTGCCGGAGGGCACGGGATCGCCCGGTCAGGCGTACAGCTCCCGCATGCGCACCGAGAGGCAGGTCACACAGCCCTCCAGTTTCTCGAACTCGCCGATGTCCACCGTGACCACGTCGTGGCCGAGGTCGGTCAGCAGCTCCGCCGTCCTCGGGGCGCTCGCCGCCATGAGCAGTTTTCCGCCGCCGAGCAGCACCACGTGCGCGCCGGCCTCCTCGGGCACCGACAGGAAGCCCGGGAACAGCGACGGCCGGTCCACCTTCGGGATGTGGCCGATCACCGTGCCGTCGGGCAGCGCGGTCACGGCCGACTTCAGGTGCAGCACCTTGCTCACGGGTACGGCCACCACCCGGGCCCCCAGCGGTTCGAAGGCCGCGCGCAACTGCTGCACGCCGGCCGGGTTGGTCCGTCCGCCCCGGCCCACGTACACCGTGTCGCCCACCTTCAGGACGTCACCGCCGTCCAGCGTGCCCGGGTCCCAGATCCAGTTCACCGAGCAGCCGAGGCGGGCCACCGCCTCCTCGACACCGGCGGTCTCCGGCCGCCGGGACGCGGCTCCGGGACGGGTGATCAACGCCACGTTCCGGTACATGACCACGGTGTCCTCGACGAACACCGAGTCGGGGCAGTCGTCGGCCGGTTCGACCTCGATGGTCTCCCAGCCGTTCGCGCGCAGTGCCTCGACGTAGGCCTCCCATTGCTCGGTGGCGAGCCCGACGTCGACCTTCTCCCGCTCGACGTGCGTCACCAGGCCGTCGGCGAGGCGGGGGCTGGGGCGGCGGACGAGGGCCTTCTTGCTGGGCACGACGGGCCTTTCGGGTCTGGCGGTCGACGGTGCGGTTCTCCGGTGCCGGCTGCGCCGGCACCGGTCCGCCATGATGCAGGGCGCCGCGCGGGACGCACAAAACCGTCGCTGCCGCCCCGCGGCCGTCCAGGGTTCGCCGTCCGGACCGGTCAGGCCGGGTCGCCGAGCGCCTCGGGTGTCGTCTCCCGCAGCTCTCCTCCCTCCATCAGCAGCCAACGCGTGATCCCGATCGACTCCAGGAACGACAGATCGTGGCCGGCCACGATCAGCGCGCCCTCGTACGACTCCAGGGCCGAGATCAGTTGCCGGACGCTGGCCAGGTCGAGGTTGTTGGTCGGCTCGTCGAGCAGCAGTAGCTGGGGCGCGGGCTCGGCGAGCATCAGCGCGGCCAGGGCCGCCCGGAACCGCTCACCGCCCGACAGGGTGCCCGCCGTCCGGTCGGCCCGCGCGCCCCGGAACAGGAAGCGGGCCAGACGCGCCCGGATCCGGTTGCCGGTGGCGTCCGGCGCGAACCGGGCCACGTTCTCGGCCACCGTCAAGCCGTCGTCCAGCACGTCCAGCCGCTGGGGCAGGAACCGCAGCGGCACGTGCGCCGTCGCCGCGCCGGACACCGGGGCCAGTTCCCCGGCGACGGTCCGCAGGAGCGTCGTCTTGCCGGCGCCGTTGCGGCCGACGAGCGCGATCCGCTCCGGGCCGCGCAGGTCGAGCACGCCCTCCACGCGCGCGTGGTGGACCATGTGCAGGTCCTCCAGGGTGAGCACCTGCCGTCCGGGCGGTACGGCCGTGCCGGGCAGGTCGACGCGGATCTCGTCGTCGTCCCGTACGGCCTGAGCCGCCTCGTCCAGGCGTTCCCGGGCCTCGGCGAGCCGGTCCTCGTGCAGCAGGCGGTGCTTGCCCGCGGACTCCTGGGCGGCACGTCTGCGGGCGCCCATGACGATCTTCGGTGCGCGCTTGGAGTCCCACATCTTCTGCCCGTAGCGCTTGCGCCGGGCCAGCTTGACCTGCGCGTCGGACAGTTCCCGCCGCTGCTTGCGCACATCGGCCTCGGCGACGCGCATCATCCGCTCGGCCGCCTCCTGCTCGACGGCCAGCGCCTCCTCGTAGGCCGAGAAGTTGCCGCCGTACCAGGTGACCTCGCCCGAGCGCAGCTCCGCGATCCGGTCGACCAGGTCGAGCAGTTCCCGGTCGTGGCTGACCACGACCAGTACCCCCGGCCAGGAGGTGACGGCCTGGTACAGCCGACGGCGCGCGTACAGGTCGAGGTTGTTGGTGGGCTCGTCCAGCAGCAGGACGTCCGGGCGGCGCAGCAGCAGCGCGGCGAGCCGCAGCAGCACCGACTCGCCGCCGGAGACCTCGCCGACGGTCCGGTCCAGACCGATGTGGCCGAGACCGAGTTCGCCGAGGGCGGCCAGGGCACGCTCCTCGACGTCCCAGTCGTCGCCGAGCGTCTCGAAGTGCTCCTCGGCGACGTCGCCCGCCTCGATGGCGTGCAGCGCGGCGCGCCGGTCGGCGATGCCGAGGGCCTGGTCGACGCGGAGCGCGGTGTCCAGGGTGACGTTCTGCGGCAGGTAGCCGATCTCGCCGGCCGCATTGACGGTGCCCGCGGCCGGGACCAGTTCGCCGGCCAGCAGTTTCAGCAGGGTGGACTTCCCTGATCCGTTGACGCCGACGAGCCCGGTCCGGCCGGGGCCGAAGGCGAGGTCGAGGCCGTCGAGGACGGCGGTGCCGTCGGGCCAGGCGAAGGACAGGGACGTACAGGTGAGGGAAGCGGACATGGGTGCCTCGTTACGGTGCGAAACGGTCGGGGGACACGTGTCGAGACACCGCGAGGCGGAAACCGAGGGACCTGGGAACGCAGGAGGCCGCGAGAGAAGGCCTCTGCCAGGGACGGACGGCTCGGACGCCGAGGTCGTACGCCGCGCACACCTCACCGGTGCGACGCGGTGTCTCAGGACCTCAGACGAGCAACGTCCTTCTCCAATCGGCGGCAACAGAACCGCTGTACACCGTAGGAGGGGGCCGGAGGGCTGTCAACGCGATTACCGTCCCGCCCCGCACGCGCGCGCGTGGCGCCCGGGATCCCGCGCTAGCAGGCGTCCCGCATCAGCTCGGCCAGATCGTGGTCCAGGTCGAACTGGAGGTGTTCCCGGCCGACGGGCACCATCGCGTCGGCCGCCTCCAGGAACCGCCGGATCTCACCGGAGCGCACGTGGACGATCGCGGTGCCCTCGGGGGCGTGGAACTCCAGCACCGTGCGGTCGTACCCGTACGGCCGCACCCGGACGTCGCCGTGGCCCTCCGGTCCCGCCAGCCCGCCCGTCAGCAGCTCCCGGGAGAACGTCCAGCACACCTCGACACCCTCCAGGGTCGCCGGGGCGGGGAACGTCATGCGGACGGCGAACGGGTCACGCCGGTCGTAGCGCAGCGTGGCGGGGATGCTCGGCATGCGCGGTGCGGCGGCGACGAGGCGGGCCTCCACGGGCTGCTCGATGACGGTGGACAACGCGTTGCTCCCTCGTGACGGCTGGACTGCTCCCGGACGTGTGACACCCGGCACCGGAAGAGACGAAGGAAACGGCCGTTGCGTGCACACGGGGAACGAGTGACCTCGGTCACCGGCTTTCATGCACGTGGACCGGTGAGGTGTCCGCGATCACTCCTGCTGCCTTCCGCTGCCGACCGGCGCGGCAAGGACCAGGTGGTCCTCTGGACGGCGCCGGTGCGGTGGGCTAGCTTCGCCCGCCATGAGGCGCTTGGGGAACACGCGACGCAGGGGACGGGCGAACAGACTGGTGGCGTCGGGGCTGGCGTGCGGGGCGGCGCTGGCCGCGCTGACGGCCCCGGCGGCCGGGGCCCGGCCGCTGGAGGACGCGGGCCCCGCGCCGGCGGGTGCAGAGCGGCCGGGGCGGGGCGGCGCGGGCCTGGCGGGCGCGCACTGGGCGCTGAAGGACCCCGGCACCCCGCAGGTCCGCTTCAGGGGGCTCGCGGCCGTCAGCCGGCGCACCGCCTGGCTGGCCGGCACCGGCGGCACGGTGCTGCGTACCACGGACGGCGGCGCCGGCTGGCGGAACGTCTCTCCACCGGGCGCGGCCGGACTCCAGTTCCGGGACGTCGAGGCGTTCGACGCGCGGCGCGCGGTGGTGCTGGCCATCGGGGAGGGCGAGGCGTCCCGCGTCTACCGCACCGCCGACGGCGGAACCACCTGGACGGAGTCCTTCCGCAACACCGACCCGAAAGCCTTCTACGACTGCCTCGCCTTCTCCGACCCCCGCCACGGCCTCGCCCTGAGCGACCCGGTCGACGGCAGGTTCAGGCTCCTGTCCACCGCCGACGGCGGCCGCTCCTGGCGCGTACTGCCCTCGGACGGCATGCCGCCCGCCCTGGACGGTGAGGCGGGCTTCGCCGCGAGCGGGCAGTGCCTGGTCACCTCCGGACCGAGGGACGTCTGGCTGGCCACCGGCGGTGGAGCCCACGCGCGCGTGCTCCACTCCGCCGACCGCGGACTCACCTGGACGGCCGCCGACACGCCGATCCCGGCGGGCGATCCGGCCAAGGGCGCCTTCGCGCTCGCCTTCCGCGACCGTACCCACGGCATCGCGGTCGGCGGCGACTACCGCCCCGACCAGCCCTCACCGCACGACGCGGCGGTCACCGCCGACGGCGGCCGGACCTGGCGGCCCGCCGCCGTCCAGCCGCCCGCCTACCGCTCCGGTGCCGCCTGGATCCCGCACAGCCGCGGCGCCGCACTGGCCGTCGGCCCGGCCGGCACCGACCTGACCACCGACGGCGGGCGCGGCTGGCGCACGATCGACACCGGGTCGTACGACACCGTGGCCTGCGCGCCCGACCTGGGCTGCTGGGCGGCCGGCGAGCAGGGCAGGGTGGCCCGGCTGGACCGCTGACGTAGGTGGGCGGAACCCGGGTACCCGTTCCCCGCCGCAAAGGAAAGGAGCGATCATGCCAGCCGGTTCCAGCCCCAAGCGCGAGCGCCAGTACGAGCACATCAAGGACAGCGCCCAGGAGCGGGGCGAGAGCGAGGGACGCGCCAAGGAGATCGCCGCGCGGACGGTGAACAAGGAACGCGCGCGTTCGGGCGAGTCGAAGACCGCCAGCCGCAGCTCCACGAAGGACATGTCGTCCGGCGAGCGGGGCGGTCAGCGATCGGGCAACCGGTCCGGCTCGCACGGACCCACCCGCGACCAGCTCTACAACGAGGCGAAGCAGCGCGGCATCGAAGGCCGCTCGAACATGAACAAGGACGAGCTCCAGCGCGCGCTCGACTCGAAGAAGGGCTGAGCCGCCGGGCTCAGCCGAGCGTCTGCCGGTGGCGCGCCAGCTCCGGAGCCGTCTTCGTCGCGATGAACTCCGTGACGCGGTAGGCGCACACACCGGCGACGGTGAACGGGTCGCCCGCGACGACCTCCTCGATGCGGGCGCGATCCTCGGCGACGGCCAGGATCACACCTCCGTCGCGGGGGTTCTTGCGTCCGGAGGCCAGGAAGAAGCCCTTCTCGTACTGCTCCTCCAGCCAGGCCACGTGGTCCGGCAGAACGGCGTCCACGGCATCGAGCGGCGCGGTGTAGGTCAGCTCCAGAACGAACATGATCGCGAGCCTACCCCCGCCGGACCGGCACCCCGTGGCCGGCCCGTACAGTCGCCCACCATGACGACCGTCGGCGTACCCGCGGGCTGGCCCGCGACCGAGGAAGAGGCCCGTGCCGTACAGGACGGGCTGCGCGGGCGGGTCGTCCTCGACGAGCCCGGACCACCGCCGGGGACCGGCCGGGTCACGGGCGTCGACGTCGCCTACGACGACGGCCTGGACCTGGTCGCGGCGGCGGCCGTCGTGCTGGACGCCGCGACCCTGGAGGTCGTCGCGGAGGCGACGGCCGTGGGCCGGGTCTCCTTCCCGTACGTGCCCGGGCTCCTCGCCTTCCGCGAGATCCCGACCGTGCGGGCCGCCCTGGACCGGCTGCCGTGCCCGCCCGGCCTGGTGGTCTGCGACGGCTACGGGGTGGCCCACCCGCGCCGCTTCGGCCTGGCGAGCCACCTCGGCGTGCTCACGGACCTGCCGACCATCGGCGTCGCCAAGAACCCGTTCACCTTCACGTACGACGACCCGGCGCCGGCGCGGGGCGGTTCCGCGCCGCTGCTCGACGGGGCCGAGGAGGTCGGCCGCGCCCTGCGCACCCGGGACGGCGTCAAGCCGGTGTTCGTCTCGGCCGGCCACCGGGTGAGCCTCGGCACCGCCCTGGCGCACACCCTGGCGCTCACCCCGCGCTACCGGCTCCCGGAGACCACGCGCCGGGCGGACGCCCTGTGCCGGCAGGCCCTGCGGGAGGCCGTCAGGGCCTTTCCCGCGGATGAGGCCGCTTCCGGCCGGCCGCGGCGCGATCCGGGCGACAGGCCCTAGCGTTCCGCCGCCACCCGGAAGGTGATGCCGGCGGCGCGCAGCCGCTCGGTCAGGGCGTCACCCATCGCCTCGGCCGTGGTGACCTGTCCGGCCGTCGGCGGCAGGTCGTCGAAGGCCAGGCTCAGGGCCGCCTCGGCGAACATCTTCGCCGTCTCGTCGTAACCGGGGTCGCCGCCCGCGACTTCTGTGAACACGCGGCGCCCGCCGCCCTCGCCGACGAACCGCACCCTGAACCAGCTCTTCGCCCGCTTCTGCGCGCTCGGTCCGTCGCCCGGCCGGAGCCGGTCCGACAGCCGGCGCCGGACTGGCGGGAGCTGGGCCGCCGCGGTCAGCGCGCCGACGGCGGCGACCGAACCGAGGGCGACCGGCAGGCGCCGGACGGCGGCGTAATGCCGGTAGCGGAAGTCCGGGCCGTACCGCTCCAGCGCCCGTGCCGAACGGCGCACGATCTGCGGGTCGATGGTCGGCAGCGGCAGTGCCCACGCGCCGACCTCGCCGGCGAACCTCGGCACGCCCGTCGGCGCCGTCACCCGGCGGCCCGGCAGTCGCGGCTCGTACCGGACCCGCTCGCGCGCGGCGCCCAGCATCTGCCGTCCGCGCGCCATCTGGTTCAGCGCCGAGGCGAGGGTGCCACCGGAGAAGGCCGCGTCGGCGGTCACATAGCCGTCCACGGTCAGCGGAACACCTTCCGGCAGTTGCCGGACCGTGAAGTACGCGCCGAGATCGTGCGGTACGGAGTCGAACCCGCAGGCGTGCACGAGACGTGCGCCCGTCTCGCGCGCGCGTGCGTCGTGCCGGACGTACATCAGGTCGACGAACTCCGGCTCACCCGTGAGGTCCAGGTAGTCCGCCCCCGTGTCGGCGCAGGCGGCGACGAGTTCCGCACCGTGCAGCACGTACGGCCCCACGGTCGTGGCGACCACGCGCGCGTGCTCGGCGAGGGCGCGCAGGGTGGCCGGTTCGTTCACGTCGGCCCGCAGCATGCCGGCGTCCGCGCCGCCGGGCAGCCGATCGCGCAGCTCCTCCAGCCGGCGTTCGTCGCGGCCGGCGATCGCCCAGCGCAGGTCCTTCGGCGCGTGCGCGGCGAGATACCGCGCCGTGAGCGTGCCGACGAAGCCCGTGGCTCCGAAGAGCACGAGGTCGTAGGGACGGTCCGTCCTGTTCAGCCTGCTCATGACACCCCTCGGTTCGTGCAGCCCGTCGTGCAGCCCGCGCCACTGTCGGTGGCTGAGGCTAGCGTGAGGAGTGCGGTGTCCGACACGTCACCCGGAGGAAGCGATGACGGTGGCCGGGAATGCCCCGAAGAAGCGGGAGGAAGCACCCGCCCGCGCCTCCGCAGGAGAGCCGCGGGCCGGTCGCCCGGGGCGCCGCGCGGTACGGGCCGGCACGCGCCACCCGTAACCCGGGAGGTGCGGGCGCGCGGGGGGCACCGGGGGGTACCCGTCACTCTCCCGGGTGATGCGCGGTGGGACGGGCACTCCGCTAAGCGCTTGCTCGTTCAGGTCTTGTGCCCGGTGGAACGCGTTCTTAGCATCATCGGTGTTACATCAGTTCTGTCACACACGCACGGGGAGCTGGTCGCATGACAACGGCAGGGACGCCGATGCCGGACGCCGGCCCGCTCCGCGGCGTGCGCGTGGTCGAGCTGGCCGGCATCGGACCGGGCCCGTTCGCCGCCATGCTGCTGGCCGACCTGGGTGCCGACGTGGTCCGGGTGGACCGCCCGGGCGGCCCCGGCCTCGCCATCGACCCCGCATACGACGTCACCAACCGCAACAAGCGCTCGGTCGTGATCGACCTGAAGGCACCGGACGGCCCCGCGCGCGTCCTGGACCTCGTCGAGCGGGCCGACGTCCTCGTCGAGGGCTACCGCCCGGGCGTCGCCGAGCGGCTCGGCATCGGCCCCGTGGACTGCCACGCCCGCAACCCCCGCCTCGTCTACGGCCGCATGACCGGCTGGGGCCAGGACGGGCCCCTCGCCCGGCGCGCGGGCCACGACATCGCCTACATCGCGCTCACCGGCACCCTCGGCATGATCGGCCGCCCCGGCGAACCCCCGGCCGTCCCCGCCAACCTTCTCGGGGACTACGCGGGCGGCTCCCTCTACCTGGTCGTCGGCGTCCTCGCCGCCCTGCACCACGCCCGCGCGACCGGCACCGGCCAGGTGGTCGACGCCGCCATCGTCGACGGCACGGCCCACCTGTCCGCGATGATCCACGGCATGCTCGCCGCCGGCGGCTGGCAGGACCGGCGCGCCGCCAACCTGCTCGACGGCGGCTGCCCCTACTACGGCACCTACGAGACCGCCGACGGCGGCCACATGGCGGTCGGCGCCCTGGAGGAGAAGTTCTACGACGAGTTCCTGCACCTGCTCGGCCTGGACGACCCGGCGTCCGCCCGCACGGACCCGGCCCGCTGGGAGGAGCTGCGCGAACGGATCGCCGCCCGTTTCAGGTCCCGTACCCGGGCCGAGTGGACCGCCGTCTTCGAGGGCTCCGACGCCTGTGTGGCGCCCGTACTGACCCTGCGCGAGGCCCCGCACCACCCGCATCTGGCCGCCCGCGGCACCTTCACCGACAACGACGGCGTCACCCAGCCCGCCCCCGCGCCCCGTTTCTCCGCGACGCCCACCACCGTCCGCCGCGGCCCCGCCCGGCCCGGCGCGGACACGGAGACGGTCGCCCGGGACTGGGGCATACCCGCACGCCCGACCGACGACCTGGTCACCGACGGCGGCTGACCCCGCCCACCCGCTCGGCCCCACCCTCCCGAAAGGCACACCAGTGAGCACCGAAGCGTACGTGTACGACGCGATCCGCACCCCGCGCGGGCGCGGCAAGGCGAACGGCGCCCTGCACGGCACGAAGCCCATCGACCTGGTCGTCGGCCTCATCCACGAGATCCGCGACCGCTTCCCGGGCCTGGACCCCGCCGCGATCGACGACATCGTGCTCGGTGTCGTCGGACCCGTCGGCGACCAGGGCGCCGACATCGCCCGGATCGCCGCCATCGCCGCCGGACTGCCGGACACGGTCGCGGGCGTCCAGGAGAACCGCTTCTGTGCCTCCGGCCTGGAGTCCGTCAACCTGGCCGCCGCCAAGATCCGCTCGGGCTGGGAGGACCTGGTCCTCGCGGGCGGTGTCGAGTCCATGTCCCGCGTCCCGATGGCCTCCGACGGCGGCGCCTGGTTCAACGACCCGATGACCAACCTCGCCGTCAACTTCGTGCCGCAGGGCATCAGCGCCGACCTGATCGCCACCATCGAGGGCTTCTCCCGCCGCGACGTCGACGAGTACGCGGCCCTGTCCCAGGAGCGCGCCGCCACCGCCTGGAAGGAAGGGCGCTTCGACCGCTCGGTGGTGCCCGTCCGGGACCGCAACGGACTGGTCGTCCTGGACCACGACGAGCACATGCGCCCCGGCACCACCGCCGACTCCCTCGCCAAGTTGAAGCCGTCCTTCGCGGACATCGGCGAGCTGGGCGGCTTCGACGCCGTCGCGCTGCAGAAGTACCACCGGGTGGAGAAGATCGACCACGTCCACCACGCAGGCAACTCCTCCGGCATCGTGGACGGAGCCTCGCTCGTCGCGGTCGGCTCCAGGGAGGTCGGCGAGCGCCACGGCCTCACCCCCCGCGCCCGGATCGTCGCCGCGGCCGTCTCCGGCTCCGAGCCCACCATCATGCTCACCGGCCCCGCCCCCGCCACCCGCAAGGCCCTGGCCAAGGCCGGCCTCACCATCGACGACATCGACCTGGTCGAGATCAACGAGGCGTTCGCCGCGGTCGTGCTGCGCTTCGTGCGGGACATGGGCCTGTCCCTGGACAAGGTCAACGTCAACGGCGGCGCCATCGCCCTCGGCCACCCGCTCGGCGCCACCGGCGCGATGATCCTCGGCTCGCTCATCGACGAACTGGAGCGCCAGGACAAGCGCTACGGCCTCGCCACGCTCTGCGTGGGCGGCGGCATGGGCGTCGCCACCATCGTCGAGCGCGTCTGAACTCCCTGCGGAACCAAGCGACTTCAACGGAGACGACTGTCATGACCGAGAGCACCACCATCCGCTGGGAGCAGGACGACACCGGTGTCGTCACCCTCGTCCTGGACGACCCGGACCAGTCCGCGAACACCATGAACCAGGCCTTCCGGGCCTCCGTCACGGCGATCGCCGCGCGCGCGGAGGCCGAGCAGGACTCCATCCGCGGCATCATCTACACCTCCGCCAAGAAGACCTTCTTCGCGGGCGGCGACCTCAAGGACATGATCAAGGCCCGCCCCGAGGACGCCCAGCAGGTCTTCGACACCGCGACCGAGATCAAGAACGCGCTGCGCCGCATCGAGACCCTCGGCAAGCCGGTCGTCGCCGCCATCAACGGCGCGGCCCTCGGCGGCGGCTACGAGATCGCGCTCGCCTCCCACCACCGCATCGCCCTGGACGCCCCCGGCTCCCGGATCGGCCTGCCCGAGGTCACCCTCGGCCTGCTGCCCGCGGGCGGCGGCGTCACCCGCACGGTACGGCTGATGGGCATCACGGACGCCCTGCTGAAGGTGCTGCTCCAGGGCACCCAGTACACCCCGCGGCGCGCCCTGGAGAACGGCCTCGTCCACGAGGTGGCCGCGACCGAGGAGGAGATGCTCGCCAAGGCCCGCGCCTTCATCGACGCCCACCCCGAGTCGCACCAGCCCTGGGACGTCCCCGGACACAAGATCCCCGGCGGCACCCCGGCCCACCCGAAGTTCGCCGCCAACCTGCCCGCGTTCCCGGCCAGTCTGCGCAAGCAGACGGCCGGCGCCCCCTATCCGGCCCCGCGCAACATCATGGCCGCCGCCGTCGAGGGCTCCCAGGTCGACTTCGAGACCGCGATCACCATCGAGACCCGCTACTTCACCGAGCTGGTCACCGGCCAGACCGCGAAGAACATGATCCAGGCGTTCTTCTTCGACCTCCAGGCGGTCAACTCCGGCGTCAGCCGCCCCCAGGGCATCGAGCCCCGCCCGGTCCGCAAGGTCGCCGTCCTCGGCGCCGGCATGATGGGCGCCGGCATCGCCTACTCGTGCGCCCGCGCCGGCATCGACGTCCTCCTGAAAGACGTCTCCCTGGAGGCGGCCGTCAAGGGCAAGGGGTACTCCGAGAAGCTGTGCGCCAAGGCCGTCGCCAAGGGCCGTACCAGCCAGGAGAAGGCGGACGCGCTGCTCGCCCGGATCACGCCCACCGCCGACGTGGCCGACCTCGCGGGCTGCGACGCGGTCATCGAGGCCGTCTTCGAGGACACCGCCCTCAAGCACAAGGTGTTCCAGGAGACCGAGTCCGTCGTCGCCCCCGACGCGCTGCTGTGCTCCAACACCTCCACGCTGCCCATCACCACCCTCGCCGAGGGTGTGCAGCGCCAGGCCGACTTCATCGGGCTGCACTTCTTCTCACCGGTCGACAAGATGCCCCTCGTGGAGATCATCAAGGGCGAGCGCAGCGGCGAGGAGGCCATCGCGCGCGCCTTCGACCTGGTCCGGCAGCTCAACAAGACGCCGATCGTCGTCAACGACTCGCGGGGCTTCTTCACCTCCCGGGTGATCGGCCACTTCATCAACGAGGGCGTCGCCATGGTCGGCGAGGGCATCGAGCCCGCCTCCGTGGAGCAGGCCGCCGCCCAGGCCGGCTACCCGGCCAAGGTGCTCTCGCTCATGGACGAGCTGACCCTCACCCTCCCGCGCAAGATCCGCCACGAGACCCGGCGGGCCGTGGAGGAGGCGGGCGGCACCTGGACGGCGCACCCGGCGGAGGCGGTCGTCGACCGCATGGTCGACGAGTTCGGCCGCCCCGGCCGCAGCGGCGGCGCCGGGTTCTACGACTACACCGAGGACGGCGGGCGGGCCGGACTGTGGCCGGGCCTGCGCGAGCACTTCACCACGGCCGGGTACGAGATCCCGTTCCGTGACATGCAGGAACGCATGCTCTTCGCCGAGGCCCTCGACACCGTACGCCTCCTGGAGGAGGGCGTCCTCACCTCGGTCGCCGACGCGAACATCGGCTCCGTCCTCGGCATCGGCTTCCCCGGCTGGACCGGTGGTGTCCTCCAGTACATCAACGGCTACGAAGGGGGCCTGCCCGGATTCGTCGCCCGCGCGCGCGAGCTGGCCGAGCGCTACGGCGAGCGGTTCACCCCGCCCGCGCTGCTCGTGGCGAAGGCCGAGAAGGGGGAGACCTTCACGGACGCCCGCTGACCCAGTGGCCTGCGGGCCTGCCGACCGCAGGCCCGCAGGGCGTCCGCCGGCGAACCCCTCCGCCCCCCGCCGGGGCGCGCCCGCGCCGCCTCAACCCCACCCGCTGTCGCCGTCCCGCCCGCCCTGCCGGCCCCGGCCGCTGTCGCCGTCTCAGCCGTCCAGCCCGCCCCGGCTGCTTTCGCCGCCTGCGGCCTCGTCGGCCTCGCCGCCCGCGGGCTCGCGGGGATCGCTCAGCCAGCCGCGCAGCTCCTGCCGCAGGGAGCGCTGGAACGTCGTGAGCAGTGCCTGTACCACCAGCGGGTGCATGTGGGCCGTCAGCGACTTCACGTCCTCCGCGGCCAGCTCGGACACCGCCGCGCGCAGCAGCCGGGACAGCTCCTGCGCCGCCGCGCGTGAGTGTTCCAGCAGCACCTCCCGTGCCGCGAGAACCACCTCCTGCGACAGCGGTACGTCGAGCAGCTCGACACCCAGCCGCAGCAGCCCCGCGTCGACCCGGTAGCCGCCGTCCTCGCACGCGACCACGTCCAGGGCGGCCAGCCGGGCCACGTCCGTGTCGCTCAGTTCCCGTCCCGCGAGCCGGCGCAGTTCCTCGCGCGTCACCGCCTCCACCGTGTCCGGCGCCCAGGAGGCCACCACCGCCCGGTGGATGGCGAGGTCCTGTGCGCTCAGGTCCGGCGGCAGCCGGCGCAGATGCCGTTCGATCGCCGACAGCGTCATGCCCTGCCGTTGCAACTCGTCGATCAGGGCCAGACGCGCAAGGTGCTCCGGTCCGTAGTGCCCGACCCGGCGCGGACCGAGCGCCGGAGGGGGCAGCAGCCCCTTGGTGCCGTAGAAACGGACGGTACGGACGGTGACGCCCGCCCGCGCGGCCAGCTCGTCGATCGTCAGCGTGGGCCCGCCCGGATCCGTCTGCTCCGTGGTGTCGGTCGTCATGTGCAGCAGTATCGCTGTCCCAGCAACGCTGTGACACCTCACGCGTCGCCGTGAAACGCCCCGTGACGTCTGCTTTTCCTCCCTCCGGGCCTGTGAGAAAGGACGCTCTGTGACGTGGGCCACCGCGTGCCGGCCGGACCCTCTGGGAAGCTGCTGTCTTGGTCTGTGCCGCGACACACCAGGGTGGTGCGGGCCAGGACCTGCACGAACCCCGGCCCACGAGGCCGGGCGCACCAGGAAGTGAAACCACCCGTGAGCAGCAAGGACGCCGTGGACACGACACAGGCCGCCGACCGTCCCGAGGTGGCCCGGACGCCCGCGGACGCGGGCGACGCCGGTTACAGCAAGGACCTCAAGGCCCGCCACGTCAACATGATCGCGATCGGTGGCGCCATCGGCACCGGTCTGTTCCTGGGCGCCGGCGGACGCCTGCACAACGCGGGCCCGGCGCTCGCCCTGGCCTATCTGATCTGCGGCATCTTCGCCTTCTTCGTGGTCCGGGCCCTCGGCGAGCTGGTCCTGTACCGCCCGTCCTCCGGGTCCTTCGTGTCGTACGCGCGAGAGTTCCTCGGTGAGAAGGGCGCCTACGTCGCCGGCTGGATGTACTTCCTGAACTGGTCGACCACCGGCATCGCCGACATCACCGCGATCGCGCTCTACGCGCACTACTGGAGCATGTTCACCTCCATCCCCCAGTGGGTGCTGGCGCTGATCGCCCTCGCGGTGGTCCTCGCCGTGAACCTGATCTCCGTGAAGATCTTCGGTGAGCTGGAGTTCTGGTTCGCGATCATCAAGGTCGCCACCCTCGTGAGCTTCATGCTGATCGGCATCTTCCTGCTGGCCACCCAGCACGACGTCGACGGCACCCGGCCCGGCCTCAGTGTGATCGCCGACCACGGCGGCTTCTTCCCGCACGGCGCGATGCCGGTGGTCCTCGTCATGCAGGGCGTGATCTTCGCCTACGCCGCCCTCGAACTGGTCGGCGTCGCCGCCGGCGAGACCGCCGAGCCGGAGAAGATCGTCCCGCGCGCGGTGAACTCGATCATGTGGCGCGTGGGCCTGTTCTACGTCGGCTCGGTCGTCCTGCTCGCGCTGCTGCTGCCCGGCTCGGTGTACTCCGCCGACCAGAGCCCGTTCGTGACCGTGCTGTCCAAGATCGGCATCCCGGCAGCCGGTGACGTGATGAACCTGGTGGTGCTGACCGCCGCCATGTCCTCGCTCAACTCCGGGCTGTACTCCACCGGCCGCATCCTGCGCTCCATGGCCACGGCCGGCTCCGCCCCGAAGTTCACCGCCCGCATGAACCGCAGCCAGGTCCCCTACGGCGGCATCCTGCTGACCTGCGCGGTCTGCGTCCTCGGCGTCGTCCTGAACTACCGTCTGCCCAGCCAGGCCTTCGAGATCGTGCTGAACGTCGCCTCCCTCGGCATCATCAGGCACCTGGGTGATCATCATGGTCTGTCACCTGGTCTTCGTCCGCCGCGCCCGCGAGGGGCAGGTGACCCGGCCGCACTTCCGGCTGAAGTTCAGCCCGGTCACCGAGATCGCCACGATCGCCTTCCTCATGGTCTGCCTCGGCCTGATGTGGAACGACGCCGAGGTCGGCCGCAAGACCCTGCTCCTCCTCCCGGTGATCTGCGTCATGCTGGTCGCCGGCTGGTTCGGCGTCCGCCGCCGGGTGGCCCGGAACACCGGCCGGGACACGGTGGACGCACCGGCCTCGAAGTAGCTCTTCAGCGGCCACTGTCAGTGGCATCGCCTACGGTGGCGTCATGCCGGGGATTTACACCCCGGGGTGACCCACCGCGCTTTCGGCTGCCCGGGGCGCCGGGGTGACCCCCAGAATCGTCTTCACCGCTCGGCCGGACGGGTGCGGGGTCGCATGGACATGCTCTGCGCCGGCCTCTGCACCCCCAGGAACTCCAAGAACGCGAACTGGTCAAACGCTCCGGGCTCGCAGACACGATCGCCGCCGCGCTCCGCCGGGGTCCGTGCCCGGTGCGGGCTGCGCCGGTCAGTGCCCGTGCACGCCGTTCGTCGCCTCGATCTTCTTCCACGACTTCGGCTGCGCCACCGTCGTACCCGCCCGCGTCAGCGCGCGGGCCGCGGGCGCGGCCGGCTTCGACGGCTGGAACAGCCAGGTGTCGAACAGCGCGGACAGGGGCCTGCCGGACACCTGCTCGGCGTACTTCTGGAAATCGGCCACCGAGGCGTTCCCGTACGCGTGCGTCTTCGGCCAGCCCTTGAGGACCGCGAAGAACGCGTCGTCACCGATGGCGTTGCGCAGCGTCTGGATGGCCAGGGCGCCCCGGTCGTAGACGGCGGCGGAGAACTGCTCGTCCGGGCCCGGGTCGCCGGGCCTGACCGTCCAGAACGGGTCGTCGGCCGGGTGCGAGGCGTACACGTAGTCGGCGAGTTCCTGCGTGGTGCCCTCGCCCTCCGCGTCGGACCACAGCCACTGCGCGTACCGGGCGAAGCCCTCGTTGATCCAGATGTCCTTCCAGCCCTTCAGCGACACGTCGTCGCCGTACCACTGGTGGGCCAGCTCGTGCACGACCACGGAGGTGTTGGAGCCGTTCGCGAACTGCTTCTGGCTGTAGTAGACCCGGCTCTGGGTCTCCAGTGCGTACCCGGTGGTGGTGTTCGGCACGTAGCCGCCCGCCGAGCTGAACGGATACGGCCCGAAGTAGCCGCTCAGCCAGTCGACGATCTCCCCGGTGCGCTCCACACTGGCCCGCGCGGCCCCGTCGTTGTCACCGAGGTCCTTGCTGTAGGCGTTGACGACGGGCACCCCGCCGTCGGAGGTGCCGGTGGTGATGTCGAATCTGCCGAACGCCAGTGTGGCCAGATAGGTCGCCTGCGGTTTGTTCTGCCGCCAGTTGTAGCGGGTCCAGCCCAGCTTGGAAACGGTCGACTGGAGCGTGCCGTTGGAGATGGCCTGGGTGCCGTCCGGCACGGCCACCGACACGTCGTAGGTGGCCTTGTCGCTCGGGTGGTCGTTGCTCGGGAACCACCACCAGGCGGCCTCGGGCTCGTCGGCGGCCACCGCGCCGTCCGGGGTGCGGTGCCACGTCGTGAACCCGTAGGCGCTCTTCGCCGACGGCACCCCGCTGTAGCGGACCACGACCGTCACCGGCGTGCCCTTCGCCAGCGGCGTCTTCGGGGTGACGACCAGTTCGTGCTGGCCGGAGGCCGTGAAGGCCGCCTTGGTGCCGTTGACCCGCACCTCGCTGACATCCAGCAGGAAGTCCAGGTCGAAGCTGGACAGGTCCTGGGTCGTCCTCGCCAGAATCGTCGCCGTGCCCTCCAGTTCGTCCGTCGACGGCTGGTACTGGAGCCTCAGGTCGTAGTGGGAGACGTCGTAGCCGCCGTTGCCGTAGTCCGGGTAGTAGGGGTCGCCGATGCCCGGTGCGCCGGGGGACCAGTTCGCGGCCGATGCCGGGATCGCCAGCAGGAGGGAGGCCGCCGCCAGGGTGCCCGGCGCGATGATTCTGCGGTGCACGTCAGCTCCAAGTCGTCGGGAGTGCCAGTACGTTCGGAGAACTCTGTCCGCAGCCTATTCAGTCCCTGTGGCCGCTGACCTGTCCATGCCCCTGCTGTCACACGATCGCCATTCAGCCGTCACGGGCCCCGGAGAGCCCTCTTCTGCGCGGCAGTTGGCGGCGGTACCGTCCGCGCATGCCGAAACGCAAGCGCTCCACATTCCGGAGAACGCTCGTCATCGCCGCCGTCGCCGCCCTGACGGCCGTCTTCCCCACCCCGGCCGGCGCCCAGGCCGCACCCCGGGAGAGCAGACCCGTCTACTCCTACGCCGACGCCGTCCGCGAATCCGTGTGGGTGGACACCGGCCTCGACGAGGACCGCGACGGACGGACCGACCGCGTCGCCGCCGACATCGTCCGCCCCGCCGAACCCGCCCGGCAGGGCCGCAAGGTGCCGGTCATCATGGACGCCAGCCCCTACTACTCCTGCTGCGGACGCGGCAACGAGAGCCAGCGCAAGACGTACGACGCCCAGGGCCATGTGGTACAGATGCCGCTGTTCTACGACAACTACTTCGTGCCCCGCGGCTACGCCTTCGTCGGCGTCGACCTCGCCGGCACCGACCGCTCCGACGGCTGCGTCGACGTCGGCGGGCGCTTTGACATCGGGTCCGCGAAGGCCGTCGTCGACTGGCTGAACGGCCGCGCCCGGGCGTACACCAGCCGTACCGGCGGCACCCCGGTACGGGCCGGCTGGACCAACGGCAGAACCGGCATGATCGGCAAGAGCTGGGACGGCACCATCGCCAACGGCGTCGCCGCCACGGGCGTCAAGGGCCTGAGGACCATCGTCCCGATCAGCGCCATCTCCTCCTGGTACGACTACTACTTCGCGCAGGGCGCCCCCCTCTACGACGGCGGCCCCGACGAACTGGCCGGCTACGTCGAGAGCGACGACGCGCAGGCCCACTGCGCCGCAGTCCGGCAGAAGCTCGCCGACGGCAGCCCGCGCAGCGGCGACTGGACCCCGCTGTGGACCGAACGGGACTACGTCAAGGACGCGGGCAGAGTACGCGCCAGTGTGTTCCTCGTCCCCGGCATGCAGGACCTCAACGTCCGCACCAAGCACCTCGGCCAGTGGTGGGACGCCCTCGCCGAGCACGGCGTCCAGCGGAAGATCTGGCTGTCGCAGACCGGTCATGTCGACCCGTTCGACTACCGGCGCGGCGCCTGGGTCGACACCCTGCACCGCTGGTTCGACCACGAACTCCTCGGCTACGACAACGGCATCGACCGCGAGCCCACGGCCGACATCGAACGCCACCCCGACCAGTGGGTCACCTCGGCGGCCTGGCCCCCGCGCGGCACCCGCGCCACCGTCCTGCACCCGGCGTCCGGCACGCGGGCCGGCGTCGGCACGCTCGGGCTGCGCCCGGCCGCCGGCACCGAGACCTTCACCGACGACCCGCGGCATAGCGAGACCGACTGGGCCGCGCACCTCACCATGCCCACCCCCGAGAAGGCCGGGTTCCTCACGGCACCGCTCACCCGCGACCTGCGCCTGTCCGGCTCCTCCCGGGTGACGGTCACCGCGACCCCGACCACCACCTCCGCCCACCTGTCCGCCGTCCTGGTCGACCTCGGCCCGGACACCATCCGCGACTACGCCGACAGCGCCGAGGGCATCACCACCCTCACCGACCGCACCTGCTGGGGTGCGAGCACGGCCGGGGACAGCGCCTGCTTCAAGGAGACCCGGGCCAGGACGGCCGCCGTCGACCACACCGTGTTCAGCCGTGGCTGGGCCGACCTAGGCCATCACGCCTCCCTGGACAAGGGCGTCCCGCTCACCCCCGGCAAGCCGTACACGATCACCCTCGACCTCGCGGCCACCGACCACGTCGTACCCGCCGGACACCGGCTCGCGCTGATCGTCGCCGGCACGGACCGCGACCTCATCGACCCGCCCGCGTCGGCCGCGCCGACACTCACGGTGAACCTGTCCGGTACGAGCGCGCGGCTCCCGCTGGTCGGCGGTGCGGCGGCGTTCGCCCGCGCCACGTCCGGCAACGCCACGGCTCCCGCGCCGACGCCCCTGTCCGGCGTCCGCGCACCCCGCGTCATCCACCACGTCCCGGCGGCCTGACGGCCCGGCCCCCACCGACCACGCCCTCCGGCCGCCTGCCCACACCACAGGCGGCCGGTCCGCGCGCCCCTACGGCCGGAGCCCGCTCGTCCGGCCGGGAACACCAGCCCGTCTGCGACGGGGGCCCCGGGAACACGAGCCTGCCCCGCGACGGGGACCCCCGGAACACGAGCCCGCCCCCGCGACGGGGACCTCCGGGAACACCAGCCCGCTCACCCGGCCGGGAACACCAGCCCCCCCCGCGACGAGAAACCCTGGAAACACGCGACCTGAAACCTCGGGCCCTACCACTCCCACTCACACCCCCGGGTACGCCAGTTCGGCCGCTTCGCGGGCGCAGCCCCAGGCCACCGTGATGCCGGCGCCGCCGTGGCCGTAGTTGTGCACCAGGGCGCGGCCGTCCGGCAGGGGCCGGCGTTCCAGCCGTACCGCGTCGCGGGCCGGCCGCAACCCCACCCGGTGGGCGAGCACCCGGGCCCCGGTGATCTCCGGACGGACCGCCGCGCAGCGGGCGACGATCGCCGCGGCGGTGTCCGGGTCCGGCTCCAGCGACCAGTCGTCCTCCTCCGCCGTACCGCCGAGGAGCAGCCCGCCCGGCTGCGGGATGAAGTAGGCGGAGGCGGCCGAGGAGTGGTCGACGGACGTGAACCAGGTCGTGACGCCCGGGTTCTCCACCACGACCAGTTGCCCGCGCACGGGACGCAACGCCGGATCCGGCACCAGCGAACGGGCGCCCAGACCGGAGCAGTTGACCACCACGGCGGCGGGCACCGCGGCCAGGTCGGTCACCTCCCGCACCTCCACCACCCCGCCCGCCCTCACCAGCCGCTCCCGCAGCTACGCCAGATGCACCGGCATGTCGATGACCGGAAGCCGTGCCGCAAGCCCGCCGGACACCGCCCGCAGCCCCGGCACCCGGCCCGCCCACGCGCCCAGCCCGTCCAGCCGCGCCCCCTGGTGCACGCCCTCCACCAGGCGTACGCCCGTCTCCCCGGGCCGCGCCGCCAGCTCCTCGTACACCGTCAGGGAGTGCAGTGCCCACGCGCCGACCAGCGGCTCCGGCTCGATGCGGTACGGCCACCACAGCCCGCCCGCCAGCGCGGAGGTCGTCCGCTCGGCCGGCTCCCGCGCCCACACCCGCACCCGCCGCCCGGACTCGGCCAGCAGCACGGCCGTCGTCAGCCCGGCGATCCCGCCTCCGACCACGATCACTTCGTCACTCGGCTCGCTGTCCACGCCAGGACGATAGGCCCCGCGGGTGTCCGGCGGCACCCCGCGGCCGAAGGGGCGGGCCGGCGTACCCGGCGCCCCGGTGAGCGGCGGAAACGGGGCCGAGCCACGTACGTACGGCCATTAGGATCGACGCCTGATGACTGCCACCCTCGTTGCCAAGAACCTCGCCGCCGGCCATGGCGACCGCTCCCTGTTCTCCGGGCTCGACCTGGTCGTCGCGCCCGGCGACGTCATCGGGCTGGTCGGCGCCAACGGCGCGGGCAAGTCGACCCTGCTGCGGATGCTCGCCGGCCTCACCCCGCCCGAGCAGGGCGAACTCCGACTGTCCCCGCCGGCCGCGACCGTCGGCCACCTGCCGCAGGAGCCGGAGCGCAGGCCCGGAGAGAGCGTCCGGGAGTTCCTGGCCCGCCGTACCGGTGTCACCGAGGCCCAGCGGGTCATGGACGAGGCCACCCAGGCACTGGTCGACGGCGCGCCCGGCGCCGACGACGCCTACGCGACCGCCCTCGAACGGTGGCTCGGTCTCGGCGGCGCCGACCTGGACGAACGCGCCGAGGAGGTCGCCGGTTCCCTCGGCCTCGCCGTGGACCTGGAGCAGTCGATGACGTCGCTCTCCGGCGGCCAGGCGGCCCGCGCCGGTCTCGCGTCCCTCCTGCTGTCGCGGTACGACGTCTTCCTCCTGGACGAACCCACCAACGACCTCGACCTGGACGGCCTGGAGCGTCTGGAGCGGTTCGTCACCGGCCTGCGCGCGGGCACGGTCGTCGTCAGCCACGACCGCGAGTTCCTCACCCGCACGGTCACCAAGGTCCTCGAACTGGACCTCGCCCAGCGGCGGATCAACCTCTACGGCGGCGGATACGAGGCCTATCTGGAGGAGCGGGACGTGGCCCGCCGGCACGCCCGCGACGAGTACGAGGAGTACGCCGACAAGAGGGCCGGCCTCCAGGACCGCGCCCAGACGCAGCGGTCCTGGATGGACAAGGGCGTCAAGAACGCCCGGCGGAAGGCCGGCAACGACAACGACAAGATCGGCCGGAAGTTCCGCAGCGAGGCCAGCGAGAAGCAGGCCGCCAAGGCCCGCCAGACCCAGCGCATGATCGAGCGCCTGGAGGTGGTCGAGGAGCCGCGCAAGGAGTGGGACCTGCGCATGGAGATCGCGTCCGCGCCGCGTTCCGGCGCGGTCGTGGCGACGCTGCGGGACGCCGAGGTGCGGCGCGGCGGCTTCTCCTTCGGCCCGGTGTCCTTGCAGATCGACTGGGCCGACCGGGTCGCGGTCACGGGCGCCAACGGCGCGGGCAAGTCCACGCTGCTCGGCGCCCTGCTGGGCCGGGTCCCGCTCGACGCGGGGCACGCGGCCATGGGCTCCGGTGTCCTGGTCGGCGAGGTCGACCAGGCCCGCCGGCTGTTCCACGGGCCGGAGTCCGTGCTCGACGCCTTCTACGCGGCCGTGCCCGACACCGAACCGGCGGAGGTCCGCACGCTGCTCGCCAAGTTCGGCCTGAAGTCCGGTCACGTCCTGCGCCCGGCGGCGACCCTCTCCCCGGGCGAACGCACCCGCGCCGGACTCGCCCTGCTCCAGGGCCGGGGCGTCAACCTCCTGGTCCTGGACGAGCCGACGAACCACCTGGACCTGCCGGCCATCGAGCGGCTGGAGTCGGCCCTCGACGCCTACGAGGGCACTCTGCTGCTGGTCACCCACGACCGGCGCATGCTGGACGCGGTCCGGGTGACCCGGCGCCTCGAGGTGGCGGCCGGCAAGGTGACCGAGCGCTAGACCGGTCCGGGGCGGATCGCCTGGGGGGCCGGAGCCGGGTGGCTCCGGCCCCGCCCGGTCAGCGCTTCTTCGGGTTCAGCAGGCCCGCGCGGCGCAGGGCGTCGGCCATGGCGCTGTTGGCCGGTGCCGGTGCCGGCGCCGGCGCCTGCCGTCCGCCCCTGTCACCGCCCGCACGTCCCTGCCGCTGCCCCTGGTCGCCGCTCTGCCGCCGGCCCTGGCCACCGCCACCGCCGCTCTGCCGCTGGCCCTGGCCGCCACCGCTCTGCCGCTGCTGGGGCGGCCGGGTGCCGCCGCGCTGCGGCCTGCCGCCGCCCTCGCCCTGGGGTGCCGCCTCGTCGTCCAGGCGCAGGGTCAGCGCGATCCGCTTGCGCGGGATGTCGACGTCCAGGACCTTCACCTTGACGATGTCACCCGGCTTCGCGACGTCGCGCGGATCCTTGACGAACGTCTTCGACATGGCGGACACGTGCACCAGGCCGTCCTGGTGGACACCGACGTCGACGAACGCGCCGAACGCGGCCACGTTCGTCACCACGCCCTCCAGGACCATCCCGGCGGACAGATCGGAGATCTTCTCCACGCCGTCCTTGAAGGTGGCCGTCCGGAAGGCGGGACGCGGGTCACGCCCCGGCTTCTCCAGCTCCCTGAGAATGTCGGTGACGGTCGGCAGACCGAACGTGTCGTCCACGAAGTCGGCGGGCCGCAGCGAACGCAGGACACCCGTGTTGCCGACGAGGGACGCCACCTCCTGACCCGTGGTCTTCACCATGCGGCGCACCACCGGGTAGGCCTCGGGGTGCACGCTGGAGGCGTCCAGCGGGTCGGCGCCGCCCCGGATACGCAGGAAGCCCGCGCACTGCTCATAGGCCTTCGGGCCGAGCCGCGGCACCTTCTTCAGCTCGCCGCGCGAGACGAAGGGGCCGTTGTGGTCCCGGTGCGCGACGATGTTCTCGGCGAGTCCGGCGGAGATGCCCGACACGCGCGACAGCAGCGGCACGGACGCGGTGTTGACGTCCACGCCGACGCCGTTCACACAGTCCTCGACGACCGCGTCCAGCGAGCGGGACAGCTTCACCTCGGACAGGTCGTGCTGGTACTGCCCGACACCGATCGACCTGGGGTCGATCTTCACCAGTTCGGCCAGCGGATCCTGGAGGCGCCGGGCGATGGAGACCGCGCCGCGCAGCGACACGTCCATGTCGGGCAGCTCCTGGGAGGCGTACTGCGAGGCCGAGTACACGGACGCGCCCGCCTCGGACACCATCACCTTGGTGAGCTTCAGTTCGGGGTGCCGGGCGATGAGTTCACCGGCGAGCCGGTCGGTCTCACGGGAGGCCGTGCCGTTGCCGATCGCGACCAGCTCGACCGCGTGCTCCCGGGCCAGTCGCGCCAGCCGGTCGATCGCCTCATCCCACTTGTTGGCCGGCACGTGCGGGTGGATCACGTCCGTGGCGACGACCTTGCCGGTGGCGTCGACGACGGCGACCTTCACGCCCGTACGGAAACCGGGGTCCAGGCCGAGCGTCGCGCGGGTGCCGGCCGGCGCGGCCAGCAGCAGGTCGCGGAGGTTCGCGGCGAACACGTTCACCGCCTCGTCCTCGGCCGCCGTACGCAGCCGGAGGCGCAGGTCGATGCCGAGGTGGACCAGGAGGCGGGTGCGCCAGGCCCAGCGGACCGTGTCGTTGAGCCACTTGTCGCCCGGGCGGCCCCGGTTCGCGATGCCGAACCTCGCGGCGACGACACCTTCGTACGAGGACGGGCCCTCCGTGGGCTCCTCCGGCTCCAGGACGAGGTCCAGAACCTCCTCCTTCTCGCCGCGCAGCATCGCCAGGACACGGTGCGAGGGCAGCTCGGTGAACGGTTCGGCGAAGTCGAAGTAGTCGGCGAACTTGGCGCCCGCCTCCTCCTTGCCCTCCCGGACCTTCGCGACCAGCCGCCCGCGCACCCACATGCGTTCGCGCAGCTCGCCGATCAGGTCGGCGTCCTCGGAGAACCGCTCGGTGAGGATCGCCCGCGCGCCCTCCAGCGCGGCCTGCGCATCGGCGACGCCCTTGTCCGCGTCGACGAACGCCGCCGCGGCGGCCGTCGGATCGACGCCGGGATCGTCCAGCAGCCGCTGGGCCAGCGGCTCCAGGCCCGCCTCACGCGCGATCTGCGCCTTGGTGCGCCGCTTGGGCTTGTAGGGCAGGTAGACGTCCTCCAGGCGGGCCTTGGTCTCGGCGCCGCGGATCCGGGCCTCCAGCTCCTCGGTCAGCTTGCCCTGCTCCCGCACCGACTCCAGGATCGCGGTCCGCCGCTCCTCCAGCTCCCGCAGATAGCGCAGCCGTTCCTCGAGCGTGCGTAGCTGCGCGTCGTCGAGCATCTCGGTCGCTTCCTTGCGGTAGCGGGCGATGAAGGGCACCGTGGAACCGCCGTCGAGCAGTTCCACCGCGGCCTTCACCTGCCGCTCCCGTACGCCGAGTTCCTCGGCGATCCTGCCTTCGATGGACCCTGCTGCCAGGGAACCGGGTGTCGTCACGATCCCGTACCGCCTTCTCCACTGAGGTTGCGCGGCAATTGTGGCAGGTGACACCGACAACCGGGGATCAGGGCGATGCGCGGCGGGGCGCCGGTGTGACTGGTCGGGATAGTTGCTTCCAACATGAATGGCAATGCGCTGAACGTCGACACGGGTCCGTCCCGAACGTCTCATGCATGTACTGCGTGATCAGCCGGACCTCGGACCGCGTGGATCGCCTCACGGGCCTCCTTATCGACCTTCCGGCTGGAACTGCTCCTCCCAGCGGATCAGCGTCCGAAGCCCGACCGACCTCTGCCAGGTGTTCCGGCTTGACCGACTTCAGCCGGTTGCGGCGTCAGGCCGCCCAGGCTCCTGGGCTGGCGGCCTCGGCACCTCGGTGACAACCATCTCGACCAGTCACAGCCGGTCCCCGGCGCGGACACCCGGCCGCACGGAACCCCGCATGGCCGAAAAGGTGGGAAACGCGTCATTGCGGCCATCGGCGGGGCCGCGAACAATCGGTGCCATGCCGCAGCGATCCGTACTCCTCACCGTCTTCGACGGCCTGCAGAGCCTCGACGTCACCGGCCCCGTGGAAGTCTTCGCCGGTGCGGAGCGGCACACCCCGGGCTCGTACCGGATCCGTACGGCTTCGCCGGACGGCGGGCCCGTGCGCACTTCCAGCGGGCTGACCCTCGTACCGGACGGATCCCTGGCGGATGCGGCGGATCCGCACACCCTGGTGGTCCCCGGCGGGGCGGGCACCCGTGACCCGGATCCCCGGCTGGTGGAGTGGCTGCGCGTGCACGGTCCCCGGGCCACGCGGCTGGTCTCCGTCTGCACCGGCGCCATCCCGCTGGCCCGGGCCGGGCTGCTGGACGGCCGGCGCGCCACGACCCACTGGGCGTACTGCGACAGACTCGCCCGGGACCACCCCGCCGTCCGTGTCGACCCCGACCCGATCTTCGTCCGGGACGGCAACGTGGCCACCTCGGCCGGGGTCACCGCGGGCATCGACCTCGCCCTCGCGCTGGTGGAGGAGGACCTGGGCCGGGAGGCGGCGCTGACCGTCGCCCGCCACCTCGTGGTGTTCCTGCGCCGGCCGGGCAACCAGGCCCAGTTCAGCGCCCAGCTAGCCGCCCAGACGGCCCGGCGGGAGCCCCTCCGGGACATCCAGCAGTGGATCACCGAGCACCCGGACGGCGACCTCGGCGTCGAGGCGCTGGCCGCCCGCGCCGCCCTCTCCCCGCGTCACTTCGCCCGCGCCTTCCGGGCCGAGACCGGCATGACACCCGGCCGGTACGTCGACCGGGTCCGCCTCGAACACGCGCGCCGCCTGCTGGAGGACACCACCGACGGCATCGGGCAGGTCGCCCGGGCCAGCGGCCACGGCACGCCGGAGGCCATGCGCCGCGCCTTCCTGCGCACCCTCGGCACCTCTCCGGCCGAGTACCGCCGCCGCTTCCGCCCCGCCCCCGTGACCTGACCCGGGCTGCGCCGACCCATGATCACCGACCCCAGAGAAGGAAACAGCGTGCAGATCGCCGTCGTCCTCTACGACCGCTTCACCGCCCTCGACGCCGTCGGCCCCTACGAGACCCTCGGCCGGCTCCCGGACTCCGAGACCGTGTTCGTCGCCGAACGGACCGGACCCGTCCGCACCGACACCGGGAACCTCGCGCTCACCGCCGACCGCACCCTCGCCGACGTGCCGCGCCCGGATATCGTGATCGTGCCCGGCGGTCCCGGCCAGACGGCGCAGATGGACAACCCCGTCCTGCTGGACTGGCTGCGCACGGCCGACACCACCAGCGCCTGGACCACCTCGGTGTGCACGGGCTCGCTGCTGCTGGCCGCCGCGGGGCTGCTGCGGGGCCGCCGCGCCACCTCCCACTGGCTGGCCCTGGAGCAGTTGCGCGGCTTCGGGGCCGAGCCGACGGGGGAGCGGGTGGTCGTGGACGGCAAGTACGTCACCGCGGCGGGCGTGTCGTCCGGCATCGACATGGGCCTCACACTGCTCGGCACCATCGCCGGCGACGAACACGCCCAGTCCGTCCAGCTATTGACGGAGTACGACCCGCAGCCGCCCTACGACGCCGGGTCGCCGCGGAAGGCGCCCGCCCACCTCGTCGCGGAGTTCCGCTCCGCGAGCCGTTTCATCCTGACGTAGACACGCTCCAGGTGAAGCGCGGCTGCCTGCGCTCCAGGAACGCGGCGACCCCCTCCGCGGTGTCGCCGCTGCCCCGCGCCTGCCCGGCCCAGTGGGCGTCCCGGTCCGTGCGGCCGTTCGCGAACTCCTTGGCGGCGGCCTGCGTCAGCAGCGAACGGGACACCAGGACCCGGGCCAACTCAGCGACCCGGTCCTCCAGTCCGCCCTCCGGCAGCACCTCGTCCACGAGACCGGTCCGCAGGGCCCGCCCGGCGTCGATCAGTTCGGCCGTGAACAGCAGATACTTGGCCGTGGCCGGGCCGACCAGGGCCACCAGCCGGCGGGTCGAGGAGGCCGGGTAGACGATGCCGAGCTTCGCCGGTGTCACCCCGAACAGCGCGCCGTCCTCCGCCAGCCGCAGGTCGCAGGCCGCCGCGAGCTGCGCCCCGCCGCCCACACAGTGCCCGCGCACCGCGGCGACGGTCGGCTTCGGGAACGCGGCCAGGGCCTCCTCGGCCGCCACCGCGAGGCCCGGCGCCAGGGTCGGCGAACCCCGCAGCGTGGAGATGTCGGCGCCCGCGCAGAAGGTGCCGCCCTCGCCGGTCAGCACCAGCGCCCGCACGCCCGGGTCACGCGCCAGCGCGTCCAGCAGCGGCGGCAGGGCCCGCCACATCTCCGCCGTCATGGCGTTGCGCTTGGCGGGATGACGGATCACCACCGTGGCGACGGAGTCGGTGAGCCGGTGGGACAGTTGGGGCTCCATGCGGCGGATCGTACCCAAGGGGTCGTTCCGCTCGGCACGCGGCGCAGCGACTCGGAGACGGGGCGGCGTGGCCGCGGTGGGCGCCGTATCGTCGGACTAGTTCGCGAACCGCCGCCCGGGCGCCAGAAACGGTCCTGCCCGCGACCTCGTCATACGCACTCGGTCAGAAACCGTTCGATACCCGCTGACTTGCGTTCAGGCGTCCGGACCGAAGCGGATTGTTACCAACACTCGACGCGTGGTGACAATCGAGTGCGAGGGTGGCGACCTGACGATGGACATCCACGGGCGCGCGGACGGCCGGCGCCCAGCGGGGGGCGGCGACCGGCCGCCCGATCCACTGCCGTACGAAGGCGTCTGGCGGTTCACCGCGGCCGCGGTGGACGCCTCGGTCCCGCAGGCCCGGCACGCGGTACGGGACCTGCTGCTGCGCCAGGGCGTACCGGTCCCCGACGACCTGGTGCACGGGCTGCTGCTGATCGTCTCCGAGCTGGTCACCAACGCGGTCCGGCACGCGGCGCTGCTGTCGCCGGTGCTGGCCGTCGAGGTCGCCGTCGGAGCCGAGTGGGTACGGGTGTCCGTCGAGGACAACCACCCCTACCGGCCGACCGCCCTGGAGGCCGACCACGGCCGGACCGGCGGCCGGGGCCTGCTCCTGGTCCGTGAGGTGGCCCGGGAGGCGGGCGGGGTGGTGGACGTCGAGCACACCGCGAGCGGCGGCAAGGTGATCTGGGCCGCCCTGCCGCTCAAGCCCGACTTCTCCTGAGCACCTCTCCTGAGGATCCCTACCAGCCCGCGGACGGGCCCGTCAGCTCCCTGATCGCCGGACGGGCCGCGTCCAGCACGGTCATGAACCAGGCCGAGAAGGGGTCCTGGGCGTGCCGCTCGGCCAGTTCGGCGGCCGTCACGAAGGCCGTCGAGGCGACCTCCTCCGGGTCCGGCCCGAGCGCGGCCTGCACCAGGCCGACGAACAGGTGGTTGTACTCCTGCTCCACCAGGCCCGAGGCGGGGTCCGGGTGGTTGTACCGGACCGTGCCGGCCTCCGCGAGCAGTGACGGCGACACGCCCAGCTCCTCGTACGTGCGCCGAGAGGCCGCCGCGAACGGCGCCTCACCGGGGTACGGGTGACCGCAGCAGGTGTTGGACCACACACCGGGGGAGTGGTACTTGCCGAGCGCCCGCTGCTGCAACAGCAGCCGGCCCCGCTCGTCGAAGAGGAACACCGAGAACGCACGGTGCAACTGTCCCGGCGGCTGATGGGCGGCGAGCTTCTCCGCCGTACCGGTCGTCACGCCCTTCTCGTCGACCAGTTCCAGCAGAATCGCCTCTTCGGTGCCCTCCGACGAGCTGTGCGTCGCGGTGGCAGGTGTGATCGGCATACCCATCCTTCGCCTCGGTCTTCGCACCCCAAGTCTGCCGTACGAATCCGGCACTCCCGGCACTTCCCGGCACGGGACGTCCCCGCGCACGGCGCGGCACCCGGAGCCGGACCCGGTGGGTCATCGTGCCCACCGGCCGCCACCGGGAACCGCCCGCGGCGCCTCGAACGGCCGTGCGGACGGTCAGTGGCACAGCCGCGCTTCGTGCTCCGCGTGCCCGCCCGGCTCAAGCTGGAAGGTGCAGTGCTCCACGTCGAAGTGGTCGCCCAGGCAGCCCTGGAGTTCGTGCAGCATCTTCTCGTTGCCGATGGCGTTCAGCACCTCCGAGCTGACCACCACGTGCGCCGACAGCACCGGCATGCCCGAGGTGATCGTCCAGGCGTGCAGGTCGTGGACGTCCTCCACGCCGTCCAGCGCCAGGATGTGCGCCCGGACCTCCGCCATGTCGACGTCCTTCGGCGCCGCCTCCAGCAGGACGTCGAGCGTCTCGCGCAGCAGCCTGACGGTCCGCGGCACGATCATCAGCCCGATCACCAACGAGGCGACCGGGTCGGCGGGCTGCCAGCCGGTGGTGAGGATCACGGTCGCCGAGATCAGCACCGCCACCGAGCCGAGGGCGTCCGCCGCCACCTCCAGGAAGGCGCCGCGCACGTTCAGGCTCTCCTTCTGCCCGCGCATCAGCAGCACCAGTGAGACCGAGTTCGCGACCAGGCCGACCAGACCGAACACGATCATCAGCCCGGCCCGGGTGTCCGCCGGCTCGACGAACCGCTGCACCGCCTCGTACACGACGTATCCGCCGACCCCGAGCAGCAGCAGGCAGTTGGCCAGCGCGGCCAGGATCTCCGCGCGGGCGAGGCCGAAGGTGCGGTTGGTGCTCGGCGGGCGGCCCGCGAAGTGGACGGCGAGCAGTGCCATTCCGAGCCCCACGGCGTCGGTCGCCATGTGCGCCGCGTCCGCGATCAGCGCGAGCGAGTCCGCGAGCAGGCCGCCGGCGATCTCGACCAGCATGACCGTGAGCGTGATGCCCAGCGCGATCCGCAGCCGGCCCCGGTACGCGGCCGTGGCCGTACCCGTGGCCGGCACGTGGGAGTGCCCGTGCCCGTGGTCGTGCCCTGCCCCCATGACTACCGCCTTCCGTGTGCCTGCCGGGAGGCCAGTCAACTACGGGGCGGGGGTATCGGGCAACGCGGCACTGAACACCGTTGTCATGTGCCCTGACCTGCGGAAACGTTCCGCAGGTCAGAGCGCTGCGGCCCCGTCGCCCCGCGTGCCGTGCCGGTTCACCCGCCGTGGTGCAGGCGCCAGCCCTGCCAGGCAGACTCGGCCATCTCCCGCACCCCGCGCCGGGCCCGCCACCCCAGGGCCTCGGCGGCCCGCTCGGCCGAGGCCACCGCGCGGGGCGCGTCACCGGGGCGGCGGCCCTCCACCACGGGCGCCCTGCGGTCCCCGGTGACCTCCCCTATGACCGTGATCAGCTCGCGCACCGAGACGCCCTCACCCCGGCCGATGTTCAGCGTCAGGTCACCGGCGGCGTCGCCGTCGGCCAGCCGCCGCGCCGCCGCGAGGTGGGCCTCCGCGAGATCGGCGACATGGATGTAGTCCCGCACGCAGGTGCCGTCCGGCGTCGGATAGTCGTCGCCGAAGATCCGCGGGGCCTCGTCCCGGGTGAGCCGGTCGAGGACCATCGGCACGATGTTGAACACCCCCGTGTCCGCGAGTTCCGGCGCCGCCGCGCCCGCCACGTTGAAATAACGCAGGCACACGGTGGAGATGCCGTGCGCCCGCCCCGCCGCCCGCACCAGCCACTCCCCGGCCAGCTTGGTCTCGCCGTACGGGTTCACCGGGGCGCACGGGGTGTCCTCGGTGATCAGGTCCACGTCCGGGTTGCCGTACACCGCCGCCGACGAGGAGAACAGCAGCCGGCCGACGCCCGCCTCGGCGACCGCGTCCAGCAGTGTGGCCAGCCCGCCCACGTTCTCCCGGTAGTAGCGGGTGGGCTGCGCCACCGACTCCGCGACCTGCTTGCGAGCCGCGAGGTGCACGACGCCCGTCACGCCGTACTCGGTGAGGACCCGCTTCAGCAGTGCCCCGTCCAGCGTCGAGCCCCGGACGAGCGGGACCTCGGCCGGGAGCCGCGCGGGCACGGCGGCCGACAGGTCGTCCAGCGCCACGACGCTCTCCCCGGCGCCTGTCATGGCCCGTGCCACGTGCGCCCCGATGTATCCGGCTCCGCCGGTGATCAGCCACGTCATGGTCGCCCACCCTATGCCGAGCCGCCCGGTGTCCCGGATGCCCGGGTCTGCGCCCACGGGTTTGTGGGCCGGGCCCCGGATCCCCGATGATGATCGCGGCAAAGGCCGGGGCAGCCCCCGTGGGCCGGGCCGTGAACGGCCGGTGAACACGGCCTCCGGCCCATCCGATAGCCTCTGCCGACATGCCGCCCGGGTGCCGCAGGCAGGGCGCCCCACCACGCAGAAGACCGGCGCCCGCGCGCCGGCACCCAGGGAGTGAGTTCGGTTGTCGACCGCCATCGTCACCGGTCAGCCGGTGCCCGGATCGTCACTCGAGAACGATCTGCGGTCCCTCGGCTTCGACGTGCGTGTGGCCGCCGACGCCGCCGAGGCGGAGGCCCTGCTGGCCGCGGTGCCCGCCGACCGGCGCGTGGCCCTGGTCGACTCCCGCTTCGTCGGCCACCCGCACGCCCTGCGCCTCGGCCTGACCGACCCGCGCTTCCCGCTCGCCGCCGTCCCCGGAGCCGTCACCGCCCAGCCGGCCGCCCGGCAGGCGCTCACCCGGGCCGTGGCCCGCGAGACCTCCGCGGGCACCGGTACGGCCGGCGAGCCGGCGCCGCTCGCCCCGGGCGGCGCCCCCGCGCTCGCCCCGGACAGCCTCGCCGACCACGTCGTCACCGCCCTCGACGCCGAGGGCGGCGCGGTGCACCGGCCCGAGCTGGGCAGCCTGGTCGCCACCGTGCCCGCCGACCCGCAGGCCCGCAACGAGGCCCGGCAGGCCGTAGCCGCCGTGGACGACGAGGCCGTACGCCTGAAGTCGGCCGTCAAGGCCCGCGACGGCTTCTTCACCACGTTCTTCATCAGCCCCTACTCGCGCTACCTCGCCCGCTGGTGCGCCCGCCGGGGGCTGACCCCGAACCAGGTCACCACCGCCTCGCTGCTCACGGCCCTGATCGCGGCCGGCTGCGCGGCCACCGGCACCCGCGGCGGCTTCGTCGCGGCCGGCGTGCTGCTCATCGCGTCCTTCGTGCTCGACTGCACCGACGGCCAGCTCGCCCGCTACGCCCTGAAGTACTCCACGCTCGGCGCCTGGCTCGACGCCACCTTCGACCGGGCCAAGGAGTACGCCTACTACGCCGGCCTCGCGCTCGGCGCGGCCCGCGGCGGTGACGACGTGTGGGCCCTCGCCCTCGGCGCGATGATCCTCCAGACCTGCCGGCACGTGGTCGACTTCTCCTTCAACGAGGCCAACCACGACGCCACCGCCAACACCAGCCCCACCGCCGCGCTCTCCGACAAGCTCGACAGTGTCGGCTGGACGGTCTGGCTGCGCCGCATGATCGTGCTGCCGATCGGCGAGCGCTGGGCGATGATCGCCGTCCTCACGGCCGTGACGACGCCGCGGATCACCTTCTACGTCCTGCTCGTCGGCTGCGCCTTCGCGGCCACCTACACCACGGCCGGCCGCGTGCTGCGCTCGGTGACCCGGCGGGCCCGGCGCACCGACCGGGCGGCGCAGGCGCTCGCCGACCTCACCGACTCCGGCCCGCTCGCCGAGGCGGTCGGGCGCGTGGCCGGGCGGGGCCTGCCCGGTCTCGCCGTGCCCGCCGTCGCCCTGCTCGGCGGTGCAGCGGTCGTGGCCTGCTCGGCGCTGACCGGCTTCGGCGGCGTCGTACCGGTCGCCGGGGCCCTCGTGTACGTCCTGACCTCCGCCCTCGCCGTCGCCCGCCCCCTCAAGGGCGCCCTCGACTGGCTGGTGCCGCCCTTCTTCCGGGCCGCCGAGTACGGCACCGTGCTCGCCCTGGCCGGCAAAGCGGGGGTGAACGGGGCGCTTCCCGCGGCCTTCGGCCTGGTGGCCGCCGTCGCCTACCATCACTACGACACGGTGTACCGCATCCGCGGCGACGCCGGAGCGCCCCCGGCCTGGCTGGTGCGTGCCGTCGGGGGGCAGGAGGGGCGGACGCTGCTCGTCACCGTCCTGGCCGCGGTGCTCACCGCCTCGCAGTTCAAGGCCGCGCTCACGGTCCTCGCCGTGGCCGTCGCCCTGCTGGTGCTCGTCGAGAGCATCCGCTTCTGGGTGTCCGCCCACAAGGGCGGCGCGCCCGCCGTACACGATGAAGGAGAACCCGCATGATCGGCCTCGTGCTGGCGGCCGGCGCCGGACGGCGTCTGCGCCCCTACACCGACAGCCTTCCCAAGGCTCTGGTGCCGGTGGGCCCCGCGGGCATAGAGGGCGAACCCACGGTCCTGGACCTGACCCTCGGCAACTTCGCCGAGATCGGGCTGACCGAGGTCGCGATCATCGTCGGCTACCGCAAGGAGGCCGTGTACGAGCGCAAGGCGGCCCTGGAGCAGAAGTACGGCCTGAAGCTCACGCTCATCGACAACGACAAGGCCGAGGAGTGGAACAACGCCTACTCGCTGTGGTGCGGTCGTGACGCCCTGAAGGACGGTGTCATCCTCGCCAACGGCGACACGGTGCACCCGGTCTCCGTCGAGAGGACGCTGCTCGCCGCCCGTGGCGAGGGCAGGCGGATCATCCTCGCGCTGGACACCGTCAAGTCCCTCGCCGACGAGGAGATGAAGGTCGTCGTCGACCCCGCCAAGGGCGTCCGTAAGATCACCAAGCTGATGGACCCGGCCGAGGCGACCGGCGAGTACATCGGTGTCACCCTGATCGAGGGCGACGCCGCCCCCGAGCTGGCGGACGCGCTGAAGGCCGTCTGGGAGAGCGACCCGCAGCAGTTCTACGAGCACGGGTACCAGGAGCTGGTGAACCGCGGCTTCAGGATCGACGTCGCGCCGATCGGCGATGTGCCGTGGGTGGAGATCGACAACCACGACGACCTCGCCCGGGGACGGGAGATCGCGTGCCAGTACTGACCCGGCTCATTCCCTCGCCGGTCGTCGTGGACATCCGCCCGGGTGCCCTCGACGACCTGGCCGGTGTCCTCGCCGACGAGCGCATCTCGCAGTCGGGCCGGCTCGCCATCGCCGTCAGCGGCGGATCGGGCGCCCGGCTGCGCGACCGGATCGCCCCCTCGCTGCCCGGCGCCACCTGGTACGAGGTCGACGGCGGCACCATCGACGACGCGGTCCGGCTGGCGGGTGACATAAAGGCCGGCCACTACGACGCGGTCGTCGGCCTCGGCGGCGGGAAGATCATCGACTGCGCCAAGTTCGCGGCGGCCCGCGTCGGCCTGCCGCTGGTCGCCGTCGCCACCAACCTCGCCCACGACGGGCTGTGCTCGCCGGTGGCCACCCTCGACAACGACGCCGGCCGCGGCTCGTACGGCGTGCCGAACCCGATCGCGGTCGTCATCGACCTGAACGTGATCCGTGAGGCGCCCGTACGGTTCGTGCGCTCCGGCATCGGCGACGCCATCTCCAACATCTCCGCGGTCGCGGACTGGGAGCTGTCCCACCGCGTCAACGGCGAGAAGATCGACGGCCTGGCCGCCGCCATGGCCCGCCAGGCCGGCGAGGCGGTGCTCAGGCACCCGGGCGGGGTCGGCGACGACGGCTTCCTCCAGGTACTGGCCGAGGCGCTGGTCCTCACCGGCATCGCCATGTCGGTGTCGGGCGACTCCCGCCCGTCCTCCGGCGCCTGCCACGAGATCAACCACGCCTTCGACCTGCTCCATCCCAAGCGGGCAGCCGCCCACGGTGAGCAGTGCGGTCTCGGCGCCGCCTTCGCGATGTACCTGCGCGGCGCGCACGAGGAGGCGGCGTACATGGCCGGGGTGCTGCGCCGGCACGGGCTTCCGGTGCTGCCGGAGGAGATCGGCTTCACGGTGGACGAGTTCGTCCGCGTGGTGGAGTTCGCCCCGGAGACCAGGCCCGGCCGCTACACGATCATCGAACACCTCGACCTCAAGACGAACCAGATCAAGGACATCTACGCCGACTATGTCAAGGCCATCGGTAGCTGAACTCCGTCCGGTCGTCCACCCCGCGGGGGTGAAGGACCGGCGCAGCGGTGAGCACTGGGCGGGACGCCTCTACATGCGTGAGGTGTCCCTGCGCGTCGACCGCTACCTGGTGAACACCAGGGTCACGCCCAACCAGCTCACGTACCTGATGACCGTCTGCGGTGTGCTCGCGGCCCCGGCCCTGCTGGTGCCGGGGATCGCGGGTGCCGTCCTCGGGATCGTCGCCACCCAGCTCTACCTCCTGCTGGACTGCGTCGACGGCGAGATCGCCCGCTGGAAGAAGCAGTACTCGCTCGGCGGGGTCTACCTGGACCGCGTGGGCGCCTACCTCACCGACGCGGCCGTGCTGGTCGGCCTCGGCCTGCGCGCCGCCGACCTGTGGGGCAGCGGCCGTATCGACTGGCTGTGGGCCTTCCTCGGCACCCTCGCCGCGCTCGGCGCCATCCTGATCAAGGCCGAGACCGACCTGGTCGGCGTCGCCCGCCACCAGGCCGGGATGCCGCCCGTGCAGGACGCGGCGGGCGTCGCCGAGCCGCGTTCCGCGGGCATGGCGCTGGCCCGCCGGGCCGCCTCGGCGCTGCGGTTCCACCGGCTCATCCTCGGCATCGAGGCCTCGCTGCTCATCCTGGTCCTCGCCATCGCGGACCAGGCCCGCGGCGACCTGTTCTTCACCCGTCTGGGCACCGCCGTCCTCGCCGGCATCGCCGTGCTCCAGACGCTGTTGCACCTGGTGTCCGTCCTCGCCTCCAGCAGGCTGCGGTGAGCGCCGTGAAGGTCGGCGCCGTCGTCATCACCATGGGCAACCGGCCCGAGGAGCTGCGGGCCCTGCTCGACTCCGTCGCCAAGCAGGACGGCGACCCCGTCGAGGTCGTCGTCGTCGGCAACGGCTCGCCGGTCCCGGACGTGCCGGCCGGCGTACGCACCATCGAGCTGCCCGAGAACCTGGGTATCCCCGGCGGGCGCAACGTCGGCATCGAGGCCTTCGGTCCCAGTGGGCGCGACGTCGACATCCTGCTCTTCCTCGACGACGACGGCCTGCTCGCCCGGCACGACACCGCCGAGCTGTGCCGGGAGGCCTTCGCCGCCGACCCGGCGCTCGGCATCATCAGCTTCCGCATCGCCGACCCCGGCACCGGCGAGACCCAGCGCCGGCACGTGCCCCGGCTGCGGGCCGCCGACCCGATGCGTTCCTCCCGGGTCACCACCTTCCTCGGCGGGGCCAACGCCGTACGCACCCGTGTCTTCGCCGAGGTCGGCGGGCTCCCGGACGAGTTCTTCTACGCCCACGAGGAAACCGACCTGGCATGGCGGGCCCTCGACGCGGGCTGGATGATCGACTACCGGTCGGACATGGTGCTGTACCACCCGACGACCGCGCCCTCGCGGCACGCGGTCTACCACCGCATGGTCGCCCGCAACCGCGTCTGGCTGGCCCGCCGCAACCTGCCCGCCCTCCTGGTCCCCGTCTACCTCGGGGTCTGGCTGCTGCTCACCCTCCTGCGCCGCCCTTCGCGGCCGGCCCTGAAGGCCTGGTTCGGCGGGTTCCGGGAAGGCTGGGCCACACCGTGCGGTCCGCGCCGCCCGATGCGCTGGCGTACGGTGTGGCGCCTCACCCGACTGGGCCGTCCCCCGGTCATCTGACAAGCTCGTCCGTGAGGGCATGCGCGCCCGCCGACGGACGCACCGGACGACGAACTCGAACGCGAACCCGAAGACGAAAGTTTCCACCTGTGAGTGAGACCACGCACGACGGCACGGTCGCGGTGACCGCGGCCCCGTCGCCCGACGAGGGAGTGACGGCGGACCAGCTTGCCGCCAGGTACGGGCTGACCGTGAGCGGTGCCCGGCCCTCGCTCGTGGAGTACGTCCGTCAGCTCTGGGGGCGCCGCCACTTCATCCTCGCCTTCTCCCAGGCGAAGCTGACGGCCCAGTACAGCCAGGCCAAGCTGGGCCAGCTTTGGCAGGTGGCCACGCCGCTGCTGAACGCGGCAGTGTACTTCTTCATCTTCGGGCTGATCCTGCACGCCAGCCGCGGCATGTCCCGGGACGTGTACATCCCGTTCCTGGTCACCGGCGTGTTCGTGTTCACCTTCACGCAGAGTTCGGTGATGTCGGGGGTCCGGGCCATCTCCGGGAACCTCGGTCTGGTGCGGGCCCTGCACTTCCCGCGCGCCTCGCTGCCGGTCTCCTTCTCGCTCCAGCAGCTCCAACAACTGCTGTTCTCGATGATCGTGCTGTTCGTCGTGGCGATCGGCTTCGGCAGCTACCCGAGCCCGTCCTGGCTGCTGATCCTGCCCGTGCTGGTGCTGCAGTTCCTGTTCAACACCGGACTGGCGATGATCGTGGCCCGCATGGGCGCCAAGACGCCGGACCTCGCGCAGCTCATGCCGTTCCTGCTGCGCACCTGGATGTACACCTCCGGCGTCATGTTCTCGATCAACAAGATGCTGGAGGGGCGCCCCGAGTGGATCGTCCGGCTCCTCCAGGTCAACCCGGCCGCGATCTACATGGACCTGATGCGGTTCGCGCTGATCGACGGCTACGGTGCCTCGAACCTGCCGCCGCACGTGTGGGTCATCGCGCTGTTCTGGGCCGTGGCGGTCTTCGCCGGCGGCTTCGTGTACTTCTGGAAGGCGGAGGAGCGGTACGGCCGTGGCTGAACACGACAACGACGAGCGTCGCCCGACGGTCATCGCCGACGAACTGCACATCGTCTACCGCGTCAACGGCGCCAGGACCGGCAAGGGCAGCGCGACGGCGGCCCTGAGCCGGATCCTCCGGCGCGGCTCCGACGACACGGCGCGCGGGGTGCGCAAGGTGCACGCCGTGCGGGGGGTGTCCTTCGTCGCCTACCGCGGCGAGGCCATCGGCCTGATCGGCTCCAACGGCTCCGGCAAGTCCACCCTGCTGCGCGCCATCGCCGGCCTGCTGCCCGCGGAGAAGGGCAAGGTCTACACCGACGGCCAGCCCTCGCTGCTCGGCGTCAACGCGGCCCTGATGAACGACCTCACCGGCGAGCGCAACGTCATCCTCGGCGGCCTCGCCATGGGCATGTCCCGGGAGCAGGTCAAGGAGCGCTACCAGGACATCGTCGACTTCTCCGGGATCAACGAGAAGGGCGACTTCATCACCCTGCCGATGCGCACGTACTCCTCCGGCATGGCGGCCCGGCTGCGGTTCTCCATCGCCGCCGCCAAGGACCACGACGTGCTCATGATCGACGAGGCGCTGGCCACCGGTGACCGCAAGTTCCAGAAGCGCTCGGAGGAGCGCATCCGGGAACTGCGCAAGGAGGCCGGAACGGTGTTCCTGGTCAGTCACAACAACAAGTCGATCCGCGACACCTGCAACCGCGTGCTGTGGCTGGAGCGCGGTGAGCTGCGCATGGACGGGCCGACCGACGAGGTCCTGAAGGAGTACGAGAAGTTCACGGGCAAGTGACCCGTTTCGGCCAGGGCCCCGCCGGTATCCGTCCGGCGGGGCCCCGCGTCTGCAAAGGAAACGTCAACTCCGGCTGCCGGTAGGAATCTTGGAGCCAATCGGTGTGTTGTTGTGATGTGCAGGACACCCCGGCGGTCCGTGCTGCGTTGTACAACGTAAGCTGTACCGGCGCCGGAACCCGGCAAGTGGGGCGATAACGCGCGACACCCGCCGTCAGGGCGCCTCGCGCGCGGACGGGCGGCGTGTCCGAAATAGTGGGTATTAGGTCGGCAGTGTAGAACGGGAGATGTGACGGCAATGGCTACGGAGACTCCCCTGCTCGACGCAGCATGTGCCGTCCCCGCCCCGGGCAGCGTGCGATGACGGCCACCGACCCGGCGCCGGACCTGGAACGCGCCACCCTGGACAAGGCCGCGAGCGAGAACTTCCCCGTGGCCCCCTTCTTCCTGCCCCGGGCGTGGCGCGAGGACCTCATGGCCGTCTACGGCTTCGCCCGTCTGGTGGACGACATCGGCGACGGCGACCTCGCCCCCGGCGGCGGCGACGCCCGTCTGCTCGGCGTGTCGCCGGACGCGGCCGAGGACCGGCCGGCCCTCCTCGACGCCTTCGAGACGGACCTGCGCCGCGTCTTCGACGGCACCCCGCGCCATCCGCTGCTGCGCCGCCTCCAGCCCACCGTCCGCCGCCACGCCCTCACCCCCGAACCGTTCCTCGCGCTGATCGCCGCCAACCGCCAGGACCAGCTCGTCACCCGCTACGAGACCTACGACGACCTCCTCGCCTACTGCGAACTGTCCGCCAACCCCGTCGGCCGCCTCGTCCTCGCCGTCACCGGCACCTCGACCCCCGAGCGGATCCGGCTCTCCGACGCGATCTGCACCGCCCTCCAGATCGTGGAGCACCTCCAGGACGTCGCCGAGGACCTCGGCCGCGACCGGATCTACCTGCCCGCGCAGGACATGAAGCGCTTCCACGTCCGGGAAACGGACCTCGCCGCGAGAACCGCGGGCGCATCGGTGCGCGCCCTGGTCGCGTACGAAGCACAACGCGCCCGCGATCTGCTGAATGAAGGCGCCCCCCTGGTGGGTAGCGTCCACGGCAGGCTGAAACTGCTGCTCGCAGGATTCGTGGCGGGGGGGAGGGCGGCGATCCGGGCGATCGCCGCCGCCGGATTCGACGTACTTCCCGGCCCGCCCGAGCCCGGCACGTTCCAGTTGCTGCGTGAGGCGGGCGTGATCCTGCGAGGAGAGGGGTGATCCGGACCGTGGATTCTCCGCCGCACGTCTCCGCACCGGTACTCGCCGCCTACAGCTACTGCGAGGCCGTCACCGGGCAGCAGGCCCGGAACTTCGCCTACGGCATCAGGCTGCTGCCGACGGCCAAACGCCGCGCCATGTCGGCGCTGTACGCGTTCTCCCGGCGCGTGGACGACATCGGCGACGGCGACCTGGCCCGCGAGGTCAGACCGGCCCGCCTCGAGGACACCCGGACGCTGCTCGCACGGGTCAGGGACGGCAAGGTCGAGGAGGACGACACCGATCCGGTGGCCGTCGCCCTCGCCCACGCGGCACAGGCCTTCCCGATCCCGCTCGGCGGCCTCGACGAGCTGATCGACGGCGTCCGGATGGACGTGCGCGGACAGACCTACGAGACCTGGGACGACCTGAAGGTCTACTGCCGGTGTGTCGCCGGTGCCATCGGCCGCCTCTCGCTCGGCGTGTTCGGCACCGAACCCGGGGCGCGCGGCGCCGAGCGTGCCCCCGAGTACGCCGACACCCTCGGGCTCGCGCTCCAGCTCACCAACATCCTCAGGGACGTCCGCGAGGACGCCGAGGACGGCCGTACCTATCTGCCCGCCGACGACCTCGCCAAGTTCGGCTGCTCGGACGGGTTCCAGGGGCCGACGCCACCGGACGGCTCCGACTTCGCGGGCCTCGTGCACTTCGAAGTGCGCCGCGCCCGCGCCCTGTTCGCCGAGGGCTACCGGCTGCTGCCCATGCTCGACCGGCGCAGCGGTGCCTGTGTGGCCGCGATGGCCGGCATCTACCGCCGGCTGCTGGACCGCATCGAGCGCGACCCGGAGGCCGTGCTGCGCGGCCGGGTCTCGCTGCCCGGGCACGAGAAGGCCTACGTCGCCGTGCGCGGCCTGTCCGGACTCGACACCCGGCACGTGACCCGCCATGTCTCCCGGCGGTCCGTCAGGAGGCGCGCCTGATGGACCTCCCCGGACCGGACGGCAGCGGCCGGGCAACCCCGCGCAGCGGCGTGGCGTCCCTCACTGCGACGGCCGGGCGTGCACCGTTCGACCAGCACGTCCGGCACGCACGGAAGGACGCACGATGAGCGATGGTTCACGCCCCGCACCGGCGCATGCCGCCACCCCGCAGCCGGCGGGGCGCAGCGCCGTCGTGGTCGGCGGCGGACTCGCCGGCATCACCGCGGCGCTCGCCCTCGCCGACGCCGGCGTCCGCGTCACCCTGCTCGAAGGCAGACCCCGGCTGGGCGGCCTCGCCTTCTCCTTCCGGCGCGGCGAGCTGACCGTCGACAACGGCCAGCACGTCTACCTGCGCTGCTGCACCGCCTACCGCTGGTTCCTCGACCGGATCGGGGGCGCGGCCCTCGCACCGCTCCAGGACCGCCTGGACGTGCCCGTCGTCGACGTCACCAAGCCCGCGGGCAGGCGGCTCGGCCGGCTGCGGCGCGACCCGCTGCCCGTCCCCCTCCACCTGGGGCGCAGCCTGGCCGCCTATCCGCACCTCTCGCTCGCCGAGCGCGCGGCCGTCGGGCGTGCCGCGCTCGCGCTGAAGGGACTCGACCTCGCCGATCCCGCCCTGGACACACAGGACTTCGGTAGCTGGCTGGCCGCCCACGGCCAGTCGGCACGCGCCGTCGAGGCTCTGTGGGACCTGGTCGGGGTCGCCACCCTCAACGCGGTCGCCGGCGACGTCTCGCTCGGGCTCGCCGCGATGGTGTTCAAGACCGGTCTGCTGTCCGACCCTGGCGCGGCCGACATCGGCTGGGCCCGCGTCCCGCTGGGCGAACTGCACGACCGGCTGGCCCGCAGGGCGCTCGACTCCGCGGGCGTGCGTACCCAGGTCCGTGCACGCGTCACCTCCCTCTCTCTCCACGCGAACGGGTCCTGGAGCGTTCAGCTCCCCGGCGAGACGCTGGAGACCGACGCCGTCGTCCTCGCCGTACCCCAGCGCGAGGCCCACGAACTGCTGCCGTCCGGCGCCCTCGACGCGCCGCAGCGGCTGCTGGAGATCGGCACCGCGCCGATCCTCAACGTCCACGTCGTCTACGACCGCCGGGTCCTGGCCGGACCGTTCTTCGCCGCGCTCGGCACCCCGGTGCAGTGGGTCTTCGACCGCACCGACGCCTCGGGACTGCGCACCGGCCAGTACCTCGCCCTGTCCCAGTCCGCCGCGCAGGACGAGATCGACACCCCGGTCGCCGAACTCCGCGAGCGCTACCTGCCCGAGCTGGCACGACTGATCCCGGGGGCGCGTACCGCCGTGGTGGAGGACTTCTTCGTGACCCGGGAGCGCACGGCCACGTTCGCCCCCACCCCCGGCGTCGGGCGGCTGCGGCCCGGCGCCCGCACCAAGGCCACCGGCCTGTACCTGGCCGGAGCGTGGACCGCCACCGGGTGGCCCGCGACCATGGAGAGTGCGGTCCGCAGTGGAGTGAGCGCGGCCGACGCCGCGCTCGGCGCCCTGGGCCGGCCCCGCCCCCGCCGCCTCTTCGGATTCGAGGAGGCGGCCTGATGCCCGATCAGCAGGCGGCGGGCCCCCGCACCCCCGGTACCGCAACAAGAGGAGAGACTGTGCCCACTGTGCCCCCGGCCTCGACGCCCGCTCCACGGGCCGCGGTGGACGTGACCGCGTTGCTGGAGCGCGGCCGGACCCTGGCCACACCGGTCCTGCGTGCGGCCGTCGACCGCCTGGCGCCTCCCATGGACACCGTCGCCGCCTACCACTTCGGCTGGATCGACGCCGCCGGCAACCCGGCCGACGGTGACGGCGGCAAGGCCGTCCGTCCCGCGCTCGCCGTTCTCTCCGCCGAGGTCACCGGCGCCGCACCCGAGGCGGGCATCCCGGGCGCGGTCGCCGTCGAACTGGTGCACAACTTCTCCCTGCTGCACGACGACCTGATGGACGGCGACGAGCAGCGCCGGCACCGGGACACCGTCTGGAAGGTGCACGGCCCCGCCCAGGCCATCCTGGTCGGCGACGCCCTGTTCGCCCTCGCCAACGAGGTCCTGCTGGAACTCGGCACCGTCGAGGCCGGCCGCGCCACCCGCCGGCTGACCACCGCCACCCGCGCCCTGATCGACGGTCAGGCCCAGGACATCTCCTACGAGCACCGCGACCGCGTCAGCGTCGAGGAGTGCCTGGAGATGGAGGGCAACAAGACCGGCGCCCTGCTCGCCTGCGCCTCCTCCATCGGCGCGGTCCTCGGCGGCGCCGACGACGCCACCGCCGACGCGCTGGAGCGCTACGGGTACCACCTGGGCCTGGCCTTCCAGGCCGTCGACGACCTCCTCGGCATCTGGGGCGACCCGGAGGCCACCGGCAAGCAGACGTGGAGCGACCTGCGCCAGCGCAAGAAGTCCCTGCCGGTGGTGGCCGCGCTCGCGGCCGGCGGCCCCGCCTCGGAGCAGCTCGGCGAGATCCTCGCCGCCGACGCCAAGAGCAGCGACTTCGAGAACTTCTCCGAGGAGGAGTTCGCGGCCCGCGCGGCCCTCATCGAGGAGGCCGGCGGCCGCGAGTGGACGGCGCGGGAGGCACGCCGTCAGCACACCATCGCCGTCGAGGCCCTCGACGCCGTCGACATGCCCGACCGGGTACGGGACTCCTTCACGGCGCTCGCCGACTTCGTCGTCGTACGGAAGAGATGACCGTCCTCGGCTCGACAGGCCTCGCGTAGTCGCCGGCCGGTGACGAGCTTTCGCACACCGGCCGACGGCGTTCCCACAGCAGCACGACTTCGCACTGCACGAAGGGGAAGCCATGACAGCGACGACCGACGGAAGCACCGGGGCGACCTTGCCGTCCCGCGCTGCCGCGGCCAGCGACACCACCTTCACCATCCCCGAGGCGGCCGGGGTACGGGAAGCCGCCGCACGCGCCGCGCAGCGCGCCACCGACTCCCTGCTCTCCCGGCAGGACGTCCAGGGCTGGTGGAAGGGCGACCTGGAGACGAACGTCACCATGGACGCCGAGGACCTGCTGCTGCGTCAGTTCCTGGACATCCTGGACGAGAGCACCACGCAGGCCGCCGCCAGGTTCATCCGCGGCGAGCAGCGGGACGACGGCACCTGGGCCACCTTCTACGGCGGGCCCGGTGACCTGTCCGCCACCGTCGAGGCCTACGTCGCCCTCCGGCTGGCCGGTGACGCGCCCGACGCCCCCCACATGGCGAAGGCGTCGGCCTGGGTCCGCGAGCGCGGCGGCATCGCCGCCGCCCGCGTGTTCACCCGGATCTGGCTCGCCCTGTTCGGCTGGTGGAGATGGGAGGACCTGCCCGAACTCCCGCCGGAACTCATCTGGTTCCCCACCTGGATGCCGCTCAACATCTACGACTTCGGCTGCTGGGCCCGGCAGACCATCGTGCCGCTCACCATCGTCTCGGCCAAGCGCCCGGTCCGCCCGGCGCCCTTCCCGCTGGACGAACTGTGCACACCGACCCCGCCCGCCCCGTTCCGCCCAAGCCCCGCGCCCCGCTGACCAGTTGGGACGGGGCCTTCCAGCGTCTGGACAAGGCGCTGCACCGGCTGCGCAAGGTCGCCCCGCGCCGGGTCCGCAAGGCGGCGATGGACTCGGCGGCCCGCTGGATCATCGAACGCCAGGAGAACGACGGCTGCTGGGGCGGCATCCAGCCCCCGGCCGTGTACTCGGTCATCGCCCTGTACCTGCTCGGGTACGACCTCCAGCACCCGGTGATGCGTGAGGGCCTCGCCTCCCTGGACCGTTTCGCCGTCTGGCGCGAGGACGGCGCCCGGATGATCGAGGCCTGCCAGTCCCCGGTGTGGGACACCTGCCTGGCCACCATCGCCCTCGTCGACGCCGGACTCCCGGTCGACCATCCCGCAACTGGTCAAGGCAGCCGACTGGATGCTCGGCGAGGAGATCGTCCGGCCCGGCGACTGGGCCGTCAAGCGCCCTCATCTCCCGCCGGGCGGCTGGGCGTTCGAGTTCCACAACGACAACTACCCGGACATCGACGACACCGCCGAGGTCGCGCTCGCGCTGCGCCGGGTCCGCCACCACGACCCCGAGCGCGTGGACCGGGCCATCGGCCGGGCCGTCCGCTGGAACCTGGGCATGCAGTCGAAGAACGGCGCCTGGGGCGCGTTCGACGCCGACAACACCAGTCCGTTCCCCAACCGGCTGCCGTTCTGCGACTTCGGCGAGGTCATCGACCCGCCGTCCGCGGACGTCACCGCGCACGTCGTGGAGATGCTCGCCGCCGAGGGCCTGGCCCACGATCCGCGCACCCGGCGCGGCATCGCCTGGCTGCTCGCCGAACAGGAGGCCGACGGCTCCTGGTTCGGCCGCTGGGGCGTCAACTACATCTACGGCACCGGGTCGGTGGTGCCCGCGCTCACCGCGGCCGGACTGCCCGGCTCGCACCCGGCGATCCGGCGGGCCGTGGTCTGGCTGGAGAGCGTCCAGAACGACGACGGGGGCTGGGGCGAGGACCTGCGCTCCTACAAGTACGTCAAGGAGTGGAGCGGCCGGGGCGCCTCCACCGCCTCCCAGACCGCGTGGGCGCTGATGGCCCTGCTCGCGGCGGGCGAGCGGGACTCCAAGGCCGTGGAGCGCGGCATCCGGTGGCTGACCGCCACCCAGCGGGCGGACGGCACCTGGGACGAGCCGTACTTCACCGGCACCGGCTTCCCCTGGGACTTCTCCATCAACTACCACCTCTACCGGCAGGTGTTCCCGCTCACCGCGCTCGGCCGGTACCTGCACGGGGACCCCTTCGAGCGGAAGCTGCTCGCCCGGGCCGGGAAACCGCTCACCGAGGCCAAGGGGGCCTGAGGTGAGAGCCGCGCCCGTCGCCGCCCCGCTGCTGATCGCCTGCGCGCTCGGCATCGAGCACCTCGCCCTGCGCACCGGCGACCGGAGCGGGGCGGACGGGCCGGTCACCGTCGTCCGCACGGGCATGGGCCCCCGCGCGGCGGAACGCTCCGTCACCCGGCACCTCGGCGGTCCGGCCCTGGCCGGCGCGGCCGTCCTGGCCACCGGCTTCTGCGCCGGACTCGCCCCCGGCATGCACCCCGGCGACCTCGTCGTCGCCGAGGAGACCCGGGACCCGCGCGGGACCGTCCCGTGCGCGGGCACCGCGGCGCTGGTGGAGGAACTCGTGCGCCGGCTGCCCGGACGCACGGTGCACACCGGTCCGCTCACCGGCTCCGACCACGTGGTCCGGGGACACGAGCGGTCCGACCTGCTCGCGACCGGCGCGATCGCGGTCGACATGGAGTCGGCGGCGACGCTCCTCGCGGCCGTCCGCGCGGGCCCGCGCCCAACTGCGGCCGTCCGGGTGGTCGTGGACGCTCCCGAACACGAACTCGTCCGGATCGGCACGGTGCGCGGTGGAATATCAGCTTTCCGTGTCCTCCGTTCCGTTCTTCCCGCTCTTTTCGAATGGCACCGTTCTTTGCCGCTCCCCCGGAGGTGAGCCAGATGGCCATGCCGTTGCGTCAGTCCATCAAGGTCGCTACATACCTGGCTGAACAGAAGCTACGCAAGCGGGACAAGTTCCCGCTCATTGTCGAGCTGGAACCGCTCTTCGCCTGCAATCTCAAGTGCGAGGGCTGCGGCAAGATCCAGCATCCGGCCGGTGTGCTCAAGCAGCGCATGCCGGTCGCGCAGGCGGTGGGCGCGGTGCTGGAGTCCGGCGCGCCGATGGTCTCCATCGCCGGCGGTGAACCGCTGATGCATCCCCAGATCGACGAGATCGTACGGCAGTTGGTGGCCAGGAAGAAGTATGTCTTCCTGTGCACCAACGCGATGCTGCTGCGCAAGAAGATCGACAATTTCACGCCGTCGCCCTACTTCGCCTTCGCGGTGCACATCGACGGGCTGCGCGAGCGGCACGACGAGTCGGTGGCGAAGGAGGGGGTGTTCGACGAGGCGGTGGAGGCCATCAAGGAGGCCAGACGGCGCGGCTTCCGGGTGACCACCAACTCGACCTTCTTCAACACCGACACCCCGCAGACGATCATCGAGGTGCTCAACTTCCTCAACGACGACCTCCAGGTCGACGAGATGATGATCTCGCCCGCCTACGCCTACGAGAAGGCACCGGACCAGGAGCACTTCCTCGGCGTCGAGCAGACCCGCGAGCTGTTCCGGAAGGCCTTCGCGGGCGGCAACCGCCGCAAGTGGCGGCTCAACCACTCCCCGCTCTTCCTGGACTTCCTGGAGGGCAAGGTCGACTTCCCGTGCACCGCGTGGGCGATCCCCAACTACTCGCTCTTCGGCTGGCAGCGCCCCTGCTACCTGATGAGCGACGGGTACGTGCCGACGTACCGGGAGCTGATCGAGAAGACCGACTGGGACAAGTACGGCCGCGGCAAGGACCCGCGCTGCGCCAACTGCATGGCGCACTGCGGGTACGAGCCCACGGCCGTCCTCGCCACCATGGGGTCCCTGAAGGAGTCGCTGCGGGCGATGCGCGAGACCGTCTCCGGCAACCGCGACTGACGCGACGACCGCCGTCCCCCGGGGACATCCCGGGGTGCCGGCCCGTCCGGTCGCACCGCACCGGCAGTCGCGGCGGACCCGGACCGGGCCGACGGCGGTCGGGGGCGGCGCGGCGGCACAAGTGGTTGAGGCAGGGCACGGACCGAGAGGGCGTCGAGCGTGACCATTCTGGAGAGCATCCGGGGACCACACGACCTGAAGGCGCTGTCCGAGGCGAGACTCGGCGAACTGACCGACGAGATACGCGAGTTCCTCGTGCACGCGGTGTCGAGGACCGGAGGTCACCTCGGACCCAATCTGGGCGTGGTGGAACTGTCCGTCGCGCTCCACCGGGTCTTCGACTCACCGGCCGACCGCATTCTGTGGGACACCGGCCACCAGAGCTACGTACACAAACTGCTGACGGGACGTCAGGACTTCTCGAAACTGCGCGGCAAGGGCGGCCTGTCCGGCTACCCCTCGCGTGCGGAGTCCGAGCACGACGTCATCGAGAACAGCCACGCCTCCACCGCGCTCGGGTGGGCCGACGGCCTCGCCAAGGCCCGCCAGGTACGCGGGGAGAAGGGCCATGTGGTCGCGGTCATCGGGGACGGCGCGCTGACCGGCGGCATGGCCTGGGAGGCGCTCAACAACATCGCCGCCGCCAGGAACCGGCCGCTGATCATCGTCGTCAACGACAACGAGCGGTCGTACGCCCCCACCATCGGCGGCCTCGCCCGCCACCTGGCCACCCTGCGCACCACCGACGGCTACGAGAAGGTCCTCGCCTGGGGCAAGGACGTGCTCCAGCGCACCCCGGTCGTCGGCAACACGCTCTACGAGTCCCTGCACGGCGCGAAGAAGGGCTTCAAGGACGCCTTCGCCCCGCAGGGCATGTTCGAGGACCTGGGCCTGAAGTACGTCGGCCCGGTCGACGGCCACGACATCGGCGCCGTCGAGTCCGCGCTGCGCCGGGCGAAACGCTTCCACGGGCCGGTCCTGGTCCACTGCCTCACCGAGAAGGGCCGCGGCTACGAGCCCGCCCTGGCGCATGAGGAGGACCACTTCCACACCGTCGGCGTGATGGACCCGCTGACGTGCGCACCGCTCGTGCCCTCCCGGGGGCCTTCCTGGACCTCGGTGTTCGGTGACGAGATCGTACGGATCGGGGAGGAGCGGGAGGACGTCGTCGCCGTCACGGCGGCCATGCTGCACCCGGTGGGCCTCGGTGAGTTCGCCGAACGCTTCCCCGACCGGGTGTGGGACGTGGGAATCGCCGAGCAGCACGCGGCCGTCTCCGCGGCCGGTCTCGCGACCGGCGGCCTGCACCCGGTCGTCGCCGTCTACGCCACCTTCCTCAACCGCGCCTTCGACCAGCTACTGATGGACGTCGCCCTGCACCGCTGCGGGGTCACCTTCGTCCTGGACCGGGCCGGCGTCACCGGTGTGGACGGCGCCTCCCACAACGGGATGTGGGACATGTCCGTCCTCCAGGTCGTCCCGGGGCTGCGGATCGCCGCCCCGCGCGACCCCGACCAGCTTCGCGCACAGCTACGCGAGGCGGTCGCCGTGGACGACGCGCCGACTCTGGTCCGCTTCCCGAAGGAGTCCGCCGGCCCGCCCGTCCCGGCCCTTGACCGGGTCGGCGGCATGGACGTCCTGCACCGCGCCGCACACCCCGACGTGCTGCTCGTCGCCGTCGGCGTGATGGCCCCGGTGTGTCTCCAGGCCGCCGAGCTGCTCGAAGCCCGCGGCCTCGGCTGCACGGTGGTGGACCCGCGGTGGGTCAAGCCCGTCGACCCAGCCCTGCCCGGCCTCGCCGCCGGACACCGGACGGTCGCCGTGGTCGAGGACAACAGCCGTGCCGCGGGCGTCGGTTCGGCCGTGGCCCTGGCCCTCGGTGACGCCGACGTCGATGTGCCGGTGCGGCGGTTCGGTATCCCGGAACAGTTCCTCGCACACGCCAGACGTGACGAGGTGCTGGCCGACATCGGTCTCACGCCCGTCGAGATCGCCGGCCGGATCAGCGCCGCCCTGGCTGTCAAGGACGCCGGCGGCACAGCCAAGGAGAGTCAATGACCACCGAGTTCGACCTCGGCGCCCTGCTCGCCCAGCGCGGAGCCGAACGCTACGAGCTGCACGCGAAGCACCTCAACCCGCAGCTCCCGCGCATGCTGCACACCATCGGCTTCGACAAGGTCTACGAGCGGGCGGAGGGTGCCCACTTCTACGACGACGAGGGCAACGACTACCTGGACATGCTCGCCGGGTTCGGTGTGATGGGGCTCGGCCGTCACCACCCGGTCGTCCGCAGGGCGCTGCACGACGTCCTGGACATGGACCTCGCCGACCTCACCCGCTTCGACTGCCAGCCGCTGCCCGGCCTGCTCGCCGAGCGGCTGCTGGCCCACAGCCCGCACCTGGACCGGGTGTTCTTCGGCAACAGCGGCACCGAGGCGGTCGAGACGGCGTTGAAGTTCGCCCGGTACGCCACCGGACGGCCCCGCATCCTCTACTGCGACCACGCCTTCCACGGCCTGACCACCGGGTCGCTCTCGGTCAACGGCGAGAACGGCTTCCGGGACGGCTTCGACCCGCTGCTGCCCGACACGGCCGTACCCCTCGGTGATCTGGACGCGCTCGCCCGGGAGTTGAGCAAGGGCGACGTGGCCGGCCTGATCGTCGAGCCGATCCAGGGCAAGGGCGTGCACCCGACCCCGCCCGGCTATCTGCGCGCCGCTCAGGGGCTGCTGCGCCGGTACCGGGCGCTGCTCATCGTCGACGAGGTGCAGACCGGGCTCGGCCGCACCGGCGACTTCTACGCCTACCAGCACGAGGACGGCGTCGAACCCGACCTGGTGTGCGTGGCCAAGGCGCTGTCCGGCGGCTACGTCCCGGTCGGCGCCACCCTCGGCAAGGAGTGGATCTTCAGGAAGGTCTACTCGTCCATGGACCGGGTCCTGGTCCACTCGGCCAGCTTCGGCTCCAACGCCCAGGCGATGGCGGCCGGCCTGGCCGTGCTGTCGGTGATGGAGAACGAACAGATCGTCGCCGGGGTGCGCAGGACGGGGGAGCTGCTGAAGTCCCGGCTGACCGCGCTCATCGACCGGTACGAGCTGCTCGCCGACGTCCGCGGCCGGGGCCTGATGATCGGCATCGAGTTCGGCCGGCCGTCCTCGCTGGCGCTGCGCAGCCGCTGGACCGTGCTCCAGGCGGCACGCAAGGGGCTGTTCGCCCAGATGGTCGTCGTCCCGCTGCTGCAACGGCACCGGATCCTCACCCAGGTCTCCGGCGACCACCTGGAGGTGATCAAGCTCATCCCGCCGCTGATCGTCGACGAGGCCGACGTGGACCGGTTCGTGGACGCCTTCACCGCCGTCATGGACGACGCGCACAACGGGAGCGGCCTGCTGTGGGACTTCGGCAAGACCCTGATCAAGCAGGCGGTGGCGAACCGCTGACCACGAGGCCGCCGGCCGGCCGGTTCAGCCGGACAGCGCCATGAGGAGGACGAAGAGGTAGAGGAAACCGACCGCACCCAGGGCGGTGCCCGTCACGGCGGTCCAGAGCCGGCCGACGCCCTGCCGGGCTTGGTGGACGCCCATCAGGCCGAACGTGACGGCGAGTCCCCCGGCGATGGGCATCACCGGCAGCAGGGCGAACGTCAGGGTCGGCCACACGCCCGCGGCGGCCACGGTCCCCAGGACGAGTGCGGTGGGGCCGAGGCCGACGGCGGGTGCGTCGGCCCGGCCGGGCGTGGTGCTCGCGGACATGGTATCCCCTGTTTTTTGAACTTGTTCAAATTCAGGGCTCGATCGTAACAGGGCGCGGCGGAGGGAGGCGTGTGGGGACGGGGTGTCGGGGGACGGGGGTCGGAAACAGGCGGGGCTGCCGGGCGGGGCGGCCCCGCGGCCGGAACCGGGCGAGGCTCCACGGCGGGGAGTTATTGCCTCTGAGGCAATAAAATTGCCGCACGGGCAAAAAGCGGGCTCAATGGAGGCATGAACGCCTCAGACGTCCCGCCGCCGACGGGACCGGGTGACGACCTGCCCGCCGTCGCGCCCCAGCTCCGCGCCCTGCGCCGGCGTGCGGGGCTGACGCTGGAGGCCGCGGCGCGTGCCGCCGGACTCTCGCCGGCCCACCTGTCCCGCCTGGAGACCGGGCACCGCCAGCCCTCGCTGCCGATGCTCCTCGCGCTCGCCCGTATCTACGGTACGACCGTCTCCGAGCTGCTCGGCGAGACGGTCGCCGACCGGGACGCGATCGTGCGGGCCGCCGACATGGAGCCCACGCGGGCGGGCGGATGGACGTACACGCAGGCCGGAGCCTCCGGCCGCGGCATGCAGGCCCTGCGGGTGCGCGTGCCCCACGGCTCGCAGGGCGACATCGTGCGCGTCCATCCCGGGGAGGAGTGGCTGTACGTCCTGAGGGGGCGGCTGCGGCTGCGGCTCGGCGACACGGCGCATCTGCTAGCCCCCGGCGACAGCGCCCACTTCGACTCCCTCACCCCGCACCGCCTCGCCGCCGAGGACCAGGACGGCGTCGAGCTGCTGTTCGTCCACACCCTGTTGCAGAGTCCCACGGCCACGCTGTGCCTGGGGCCGCTGACCGGAGAGCTGCCATGAGCGACTTCGAGACGAAGTTCCCCCGATCCCTGTGGATCCGGCTGATCATCTACATCGCCCTCGGGCATGTCCTGGCCGCGTTCCTGTACCTGCTGTTCACGGTGGGCGCCAAGTCGTGAGCCGCCGGGCGCCCACCGCCGGGCCGGTGTTACCGGTCAGTCCAGCAGGCGCTCGCGGAGCCGTTCCCGGGTCCCGGGGGAGAGGTCCAGGCCCTGGCGCAGGTAGGTGTCGACGTCCCCCCAGGTCTCCTCGATGCTCTCGAACGCCGCTTCCAGGTACTCGGCGCGGGCGTCGAAGAGCGGGTCGAGCAGCTCCATGACCTCGGGCGTGTACGCGGAGTCCGCGCTGCCGCTGCGACGGACCTTGTAGCGGCGGTGCGTGGCGTTGGACTCCAGGTAGTCCGCGACGACGGCGTCCCGCTCCACCCCCAGGGCGAGGAGTGTCACCGCTATGGAGATGCCCGCGCGGTCCTTGCCGGCCGCACAGTGCATCAACGCGGGCACGCTGTCGTCGGCGAGCGCGTGCAGTACCCGGGAGTGCTCGGCGGTGCGCTCCCTGACGATCTTCCGGTAGGAGGCGATCATCCGGGCCGCTCCCTTGCCGTCGTCCAGGATCGCGCGGAGCTGGTCGAGGTCGCCGTCCCGGACCATCGTCCAGAACTCGGCGCCGTCCGCCGGGTCGCTCAGCGGCAGGTTCACGTTCCGCACGCCGGGCAGCTCGACGTCGGGGCCCTCCAGCCGCTGGTCCGCCGTGTTGCGGAAGTCGAACACCGTGTGCAGGCCCAGGGAGGCGAGGAACGCCGCGTCGTCCTCGGTCGCGTGCGCCAGATGCCCGCTGCGGAACAGCACGCCGTAGCGCACCCGCCGTCCGTCCGTGGTGGGCAGCCCGCCCACGTCACGGAAATTGCGCACTCCGGCCAGCTCCGGCTCGGTCGACGGGACCTGCTGCGTCACGGGGGCTCCTCCCGGTCGGCCCCGCCGGCGCGGCTCACCGGCGGGCACTCCGACGACCATACGACATCGATTTCCCCAGGCGACCAGTTGTCCACAGGCATGGTCACGCCGTCCGGCGCCCTCGATGATGTCGGTGTCTGAGCGGGACCGTGACATCTGTGAGGTCTCGATGGCGGACATCGCCGAAGACGGTCGTACGTGGCTCCTGTCGGGCCCCCGCAGCAGTTACGCCCCGCACCTCACCGACGCCGGCGAACTGCTCCGTCTGCACTGGGGCCGCGGATCGTCCCCGCCGACGCCGAAGCCCTCGCGGTCGACCCGCTGTCCGTCCACCGGCCCTTCGAGTCCCCGCTCGACGGCCGGGAGGAGCATCCCGTCGAGGCGGCCCCCGCTCCGTCCGCCCCGCCCTGTCCGTGCGCACCGACGAGCGGCGCGGCACCGAGTGGCGTTCCGTGGCGTACGACACTTCCGGCCGCGTCGCGTCTGAGTCGTGTGCCCGAATTGCGACTCTGTGCACAACTCGCAGCGGAAGGGGTGGATATGGGAAGGCCTCGCGTGATCAGCGTCATATCCGTGACCGTGCGTCGCGTGGCATGTCCACGTAATAGCGCTAAGGGCGGGGGAATTTCGAGGGACGGGGGAGAGGGAAATGCACGCAGGGTGACGATGAGTTCCCGTATCCCGTCACCCGAAACACGAACAGCGGGAACCAGGTGCTTGTTTCCTCACGTCCCGCTCGCTTACGTTCACCACCAATCCGGACGGAACGCCGAATCCTGCCGCCGCCCGGAGCCCCACACTTGACCCGCGTCCGGCAGGAGCGGGGGACCCACCAGGTACGACTGCCTGTCCCGGTCTCCGCGACAGGCTATGGGGTGCAGCCGTGCAGCACACGGCCGGGCAGCTCCAGCCCGAACCCGACAGCTGACCTCGCAGGCGCCGGAGAGGAACCGAGTTATGCCCGCCAAGGGTAAGCACCGACGCCCCAAGCCCCAGCGTTTCTCCCGTTCCCTCGCCGCCGCCGGAACCGGCGGTGCCGCACTGGCCCTCCCGCTGATCGGGGCCACCGGCGCACACGCCGCGCAGGCCGCGGCCCCCGAGCATGCCGTGTCCGGCAAGACCGTGCAGTCCCTCCCGGACACGGCGGACAAGACCGCCGCGCGGTCCGGCCCGGAGCTGCGCACCTACACGGTCCGCAGCGGTGACTACCTCTCGAAGATCGCCGGCGAGCAGCGTGTCAGCGGCGGCTGGCAGCGGCTCTACGACGACAACCGGCAGGCCGTCGGCGCCGATCCGTCGCTGATCCACCCGGGCCTGAAGCTCAGCCTCGGCGGAAAGGCCGCGCAGACCCGCACCGAGTCCGCGACCCCGCGGCACGCCCCGGCAGCCCCGAACTCCACCCGGTCCGCCCCGGCCAGGCAGTCCGCCCCGGCCTCCGAATCCGCCTCCACGCCCACCTCCGCCGGTTACACCCTCCCGGTGGCCGGCGCGGTCACCGGCACCGGCTACCGCGTGGCCGGCGGCATGTGGTCCAGCGGCTACCACACCGGAGTCGACTTCGTCGTCCCGACCGGCACGCCCCTGAAGGCCGTCGCCGCGGGCACCGTCGTCTCCGCCGGCTGGGGCGGCGCGTACGGCAACCAGGTCGTCATCCGGCTGAACGACGGCTACTACGCCCAGTACGGCCACCTCTCGCACCTCTCCGTCTCGGCCGGCCAGAGCGTCACCCCGGGCCAGCCGATAGGCCTGTCCGGCGCCACCGGCAACGTGACCGGCCCGCACCTGCACTTCGAGATCCGCACCACGCCGGCCTACGGCTCCGACATCGACCCGGTCGGCTACCTCCGCCGGCACGGCCTCGCCGTGGGCTGACACCGCGCCCCTCCCGCACCACCCGCCCGACACGCCGCCGAAGGCCGGACCCCGATCCAGGGGCCCGGCCTTCGACGTTCCGGTTGCGGGGCGTTCAACGCACCTGACGGCGGCCCTATTCCGTGGTTGGCGGATTCTTTAGGAGTGGCTCATCTCACCGTTCGTCAACCCCCGCTTACGGTCGCGTAGGTCACATCCGAAGGTGAATCATGGTCCGACGTGGAAGACGATTCGAAGAATGACAACAGATCAGTGATCGGGTCGTACGTGGCGGTGGGGGACAGCTTCACCGAGGGCGTCGGCGACCCCGGCCCCGACGGAGCGTTCGTGGGCTGGGCCGACCGGTTCGCGGTACTGCTCGCCGACCGGCGTCCCGAGGGCGACTTCCAGTACACCAATCTCGCCGTGCGCGGCAAACTGCTGGACCAGGTCATGGCGGTCCAGCTCCCCAGGGCCGTCGAACTGGCCCCGGACCTGGTCTCCTTCTGCGCGGGCGGCAACGACATCATCCGCCCGGGCACCGACCCGGACGAGGTGGCCGAGCGCTTCGAACGCGCCGTGGCCCGGCTGACCGAGGCCGTCGGCACGGTGCTGGTGACGACCGGTTTCGACACCCGCGGCGTGCCCGTGCTCAAGCACCTGCGCGGCAAGATAGCCACGTACAACGGACACGTCCGCGCCATCGCCGACCGGTACGGCTGCCCCGTGCTCGACCTGTGGTCCCTCAGGTCCGTGCAGGACCGCAGGGCCTGGGACCGCGACCGGCTGCACCTCTCGCCCGAGGGGCACACGCGCGTGGCGCTGCGGGCCGGGCAGGTCCTCGGCCTGGACGTCCCGGCCGACCCAGAGCAGCCGTGGCCGCCGCTGCCGCCCCGGGGCACCCTGGACATCCGCCGCGACGACGTGCACTGGGCCCGCGAGCACCTCGTCCCCTGGATCGGGCGCCGGCTGCGCGGCGAGTCCTCCGGCGACCACGTGATCGCCAAGGGGCTGCTGTCGCCGGACGACATCAGGATGCGGATCGCGACCGTGGCCTGACCCCACGGCCGACCGTGCCCCGTACCGCCCGCCCGGCACACGCGGGGCGGGCGGTACGCGGCATGGCGCAGGGTCCGGCCTCGCCGCCCGTGCGGTGCGGACCGCCTCGGGTGGGTGCGCTCAGCGTTCGCGGCCGGCCAGCGCCTGGCGGTCCAGGCCGAGTTCGCGGGCGAGGGCGTCGTCCACCCACTCCTGGGCCCGGCCCCGCGGCACCCCGCCCGGGTAGGACGTCAGCTGCACGGCCAGACCGTCCAGCAGCGCGGTCAGCCGCAGCGCCGCACCGGCCGGGTCCGCGCACGCGAACTCACCGGCGGCGACACCCTCGGCGATGACCGCCGTGATGGCCGCCTTCCACTGCTTGTCCAGTTCCCGGGTGACATCGCGCAGGGCGGGCTCGCGCAGGGCCACCGCCCAGCCCTCGATCCAGAGCCGCCAGCCCTTGGCCTGCCCGGTCGGCGCGTACCAGCGCACCGCCGCCCGCAGCCGGCGCAGCGCGGACGTCCGGCGCCCCAGCAGCCCGCGCAGATGCGCGAGATCGTCCGCCGCCGCGTAGGTGAAGGCGGCGGCGACCAGCTTCTCCTTCGTCGAGAAGTGGTACAGCACCAGCGCGTTGCTCACGCCGAGGGTCGCGGCCACGTCGGCGATCCTGACCGCCGCCACGCCCCGCGCCTCGATCTGCTCGATGGCGGCCCGCAGCAGTTCCTCCCGCCGCTCCGCCACGCTCAACCGCACTCTCGCCACGCGGTCACCCTAGCCGTTGTCACCCGGGCCCCGAAGCCGTCGGACGTCCCCCGCCCTTCCCCGGGCTCGTCACCGGTACCAGCCGAAACGCTCCGCGATCAGCGGCAGCCGGTCGGCCGCCAGGGCGTGCGCGGCCACGCGCGGGCTCGTCCGGTCGGCCGACGCGCGGTCGAGCGTCAGGCCGACCAGGGCGCGCATCGAGCGGCGGATGTACGCGAACGCCTCCTCGGCGTCGGCACCGATGTCGCCGAACAGCGTCCACCACCACCAGGCGTTGGTCCCGGAGTTGACGACCACGTCCGGCAGCACCGTCACCCCGCGCGCGGCGAGCAGCTCCTCCGCCTCCGGCACGACCGGCATGTTGGCGGCCTCGACGATCCAACGGGCGCCGATCTCCCCCTGGTTCAGGCTGTCGATCGCGTACGACACGGCCGCCGGCACCAACACCTCCGCCTCCGTGGACAGCCACGCGTCGCCGGGCAGTTCGAGGTCGTCCGGGCGCAGCACCCGCCGGTCCACGGTGCCGTGGCCGTCCCGTGCGGCCAGCAGAGCCTCGACGTCGAGCCCCGCCGGATTGGCGATCGTGCCCTTGATGTCGGCGACGGCCACCACCGTCAGGCCCGCGCGCACGAGGAAGCGGGCGGTGGCCCCGCCCATCGTGCCGAGACCCTGCACGGCGACCCGGGTCCCCGCGTACGGCACGGCCGCCCGGTCCAGGGCGGCGAGCACCGACTCGGCGACCCCGCAGCCGCCGGCCAGCTCGTCCAGGCCGATGCCGTCGACCTCGACCGCGAAGGCGTCCGCGAGCCGCCCGCGGGCCGCCGCCTCGTCGTCCAGCAGCGGATACACCGCCTGGACGGAGGAGACCAGCCCCACCTCGGCCGCCGCGCGGTCCACCGTCTCCTGGCTGAGGCCGAGGTCCTCGCCGGTGGTCCAGAGGGTCTCGATGTACGGCCGTACGGCGCGCAGGTACCGTACGAGGAGGCCGTACGCCGCCGGGTCCCGCGGGTCGCAGTCGATGCCGCCCTTCGCGCCGCCGAGCGGGATGTAGCGGCTCCCGGGGCGGTAGTGCAGGGCCTCCTTCATCGTCATGCCGCGCGCGAGTCCCGTCACCTCCTCCAGCGTGCAGCCGGGCCGCATGCGCAGCCCGCCGCTGGCCACACCCCGCACCAGCCGGTCCACGACCAGGAAGGCCCGGCGGCCGGTGACGTGGTCGGTCCAGACGAGCGACATCCAAGGGGCGGTCACGGGGTCTCCAGGGGGCCGGGGCGCAGCTCCGAGGGTGCCGGCCGGACGGTGCGACAGTGCTTGTTACTGAATGGTGGGTCAGTATTCGGAGCCGGTCCGACAACTGTCAACGTACCGGGCGGGATCCTGCCTGCGACAGGTGGCGACCCGGCACGTCGGGAGTGTCGGCGGGGCCGACCATAATGGAGGGCCTCACCCACTCCACCGGGAGGTACCGTGACCGGTTTGCGTTCCCCGAACTCCGGGATCCGCGCGCTGCGGCCCGCGGCCTTCGGCGCGGACCCGGGCGGAGAGCGCATGGCACGCATCCGCCGCTCGCCCCACTTCAAGGACGGTGTCTTCCAGAACCCGGGCGGCCCCGCACACACCCGGCCCTCCGGCTCCACGCTCGATGTCGCCAAGGTGTTCCTCGACAAGGACACCCGGCCCCTGCGCGCCCCCAGGGGCACCGTCCCGGTGCACCCCATGACCTACGCCGACCTGGCCCGGCCGCCCGCCACCGGCCTCCGGCTCACCTGGGTGGGCCACTCCAGCGTGCTCGCGGAGATCGACGGCCACCGGGTCCTGTTCGACCCCGTCTGGGGCGAGCGCTGCTCCCCGTTCCCCTTCGCCGGGCCCAAGCGGCTGCACCCGGTGCCGCTGCCGCTGGCCGCGCTGGGACCGGTCGACGTCGTCGTCATCTCCCACGACCACTACGACCACCTGGACATGCCCACGATCAAGGCGCTGGCCGGCACCGACACCCTGTTCGCCGTGCCGCTGGGCGTCGGCGCCCACCTCGAACACTGGGGCGTCTCCCCGGACCGGCTGCGCGAACTGGACTGGCACGAGTCCACCCGGGTCGGCGGCCTCACCCTCACCGCCACCCCGGCCCGCCACTTCTGCGGCCGTGGCCTGCGCAACACCCAGCACACCCTCTGGGCGTCCTGGGTCGTCGCCGGCGAGGAGCACCGGATCTACCACAGCGGTGACACCGGCTACTTCGACGGCTTCAAGGACATCGGTGCCGGGCACGGCCCGTTCGACGCCACGATGATCCAGATCGGGGCGTACAGCGAGTTCTGGCCCGACATCCACATGACTCCCGAGGAGGGTCTGCGCGCCCACCTCGACCTCCAGGGCGGGGTGCCGCACGGCGCGCTCCTGCCGATCCACTGGGGCACCTTCAACCTGGCCCCGCACCCCTGGGCCGAGCCGGGGGAGTGGACGCTGGCCGCGGCCGAGGCGGTCGGACAGGCGGTCGCCCTCCCTGTTCCGGGCCGGCCGTTCGAGCCCGCCGGGGTCCTCCCCACACGTCCCTGGTGGCGGGACGTGTCCTCGCCGCTGAACCGCACGTGGCCCGTTCCGGAGACCACTCCGGTCGCGCCTCGTGAAGACCTCGACTTCGTCAGCGAGGGCTGACCGCGGACGGACCCGGGCAAGCAGGGGTGCGTCGGCTCCTGTCAGGGCAGTGGGGCGCCGCGTGCGGCGACCCACAACTCGTACCCTTGCGCCGGGCGAGGTCCGCGACGAGCCGGTTCACCCCAGTCGAAGGCCGTGATGCCGGCGGCCAGAGCCGATTCGATCGCGGTCTCGGCGTGCTGGACGTCCTCGCGTGTGTACGGCTCGGTGTCCCAGCCGCCGCCGAGTCCCATGCAGCCGTGGACCAGCTTGTGCGCGCGTATGTCGGTCTCTGCCGCCATGGCGGTCTCCGTGGTGAGTGCGGGTGGGGGCGGGGCGGTCGGGCGCGAAGGATGTCGGCGAGCATCTCGGCGACGGCCAGGACCGGCAGTTGCGTGTTGGCGGCGGGCACGGTCGGCAGGACGGAGGCGTCGGCGACGCGCAGGCCTGCCACCCCATGGACGGCGCCCTGTCCGTCGGTGACGGACCGCAGGTCCTCGGCCGGGCCCATGGCGCAGGTCCCCACCGGATGCCAGTAGGTGCCCACCCGGCCGCGCAGGTCGGTGTCGGACAGCTCCTGGACCGGGGTGCCGTCCGAGGGGTCCGCCAGCGGCTTCATGGCCGCGGCGAGTTCCCGTACCTTCTCCGGCCACGCCCGGACGACGGGGTGTCGCGGCCGGCGGGATCCGTCAGGAAGGCGGGGTCGATCTCGGGAGGCTCCAGGGGATCGGCCGAGCGGAGCCGGACGTGGCCGCGGGAGACCGGCTTCATCAGGAACGCGGAGATACCGGCCTCCTACCGGCCGGGCGGCAGCGAGCCGAACAGCGGCGGGCCGGCCGTGGGCAGCAGATGCAGATCCCAGGCCCCGTCCGGGCAGTACTCGCTGGCCGCCCGGATCAGCATGCGGCTGACGTACAGTTCCCCGGCCGACTCCTTGGCCGCCAGCCCCCTGTTCAGGCCGTCCGTGGGCACCAGGGGCACGAAGACACCCGGTTATGGACGGCTTCTCGGCGGAGGTGCAGGCTCCGTTCAGCTCGCCCGACGACCGTGCGGCGATGACGCTGGCGGTGGCCCACCTGGTCTCCCTGGGCCACACCCGCATCGGCCTGGCCGTGGGCCCCAAGCGGTTCGTCCCCGTGCAGCGCAAGATCAAGGGCTTCGTACGGGCGCTGGAGGACCAGCTCAACCTGACACCGGACGCGATCGAGCCGAAGCTGATCCAGCACTCCCTCTACTCCCTGGAGGGCGGCCAGGCCGCCGCGGCGGCCCTCATCGAGCGGGACTGCACGGCGGTGGTCTGTGCCAGCGACATGATGGCGCTCGGAGCGGTACGGGCGGCCCGGCAGCGCGGCCTGGGGTTCCGCGGGACTTCTCCGTCGTCGGCTTCGACGACTCGCCCCTGATCGCCTTCACCGACCCGCCCCTGACCACGATCCGCAAGCCGGTGCCCGCGATGGGCCAGGCCGCGGTGCGCGCGCTGCTGGAGGAGGTGGGCGGGACGCCCGCGCCGCACAGCGAGTTCGTGTTCATGCCGGAGCTGGTGGTCCGCGGCTCCACGGCATCGGCCCCCAGGAGACGACACCTCGCCGGCTGAACCAGGCCCTGTTGAACGGCCGGTCCCGCATGTCGATCAAAGGCCAGAACGTCACACTCGGTGATTGTCGGCGAGGGTGGAGGGCGCCCTCGGGGGGCGTGGGGAGCGTGCGCGGGGCGCGCCGAGAGTCAGGTGTCCGCCGGACGGCGACCAGGATCCGCCCCTCGGCCCCCTCCAGCACCCCTTCCCTTTCCGACAGCTTTTGAGCAGCTCTTTTCGTCTACCTCCGAAACGGTCGTAGTCGTTCCGTCGGGTTATCGGTCCTGCGTACGACGCTTAATACCAGAGCGGGACGCTCGTCGGGGGACTTTGTCAACTGCCCACCACTCATGATGCTGGGGCAACTACTGTGAGTGTCCGTCGGGCGACGCACGGCCGGATTCCCCGGTCCCGCCGCCGACGGCGCGATGACGCATGCCCGCAGTGCGCACCGCAGGACACTCCCAGGCCCGACGGACCAGTACGAGGACGCAGATGTCTCACCTCCGAGCACCGGCCACCCGTGCCGAGCGCCGCGAGGGCGGCCGGCACGGGCGGCCGGTCGCCCGACCCGCTCCCGCACTGCCCGAGACGCACATACGGCCGCAGCTCATGCGGCTCGCCGTCCTGCCGCCCCTCGCCGTCGCCCTCGGCGCCACCGCCGCCGTCCTCTTCAGCATCCGCTCGACCGGCGTGCGCACCGGCCCCACCCTGTGGGCCGTGCTCGCCGGAGCGGTCACCGTGGCCGTCGCCGGCATCCTCATCGCCGCCGTGGCCGCCGACCGCGCCGCCCGCTCGGTCGCCGACCGCGTCGACGCCCTGCGCCGCACCGCCGCGTTCGGCGAGGCCGACCTGCACGACCTGGTCGACGCCCTGCGCCAGGGGGAGACCCCGCCCCGGCGCGGCCCGCGCCGCCGGCCGCCCGCGGACGCCGACGACTTCGAACTGCTCGCCGCCGACCTGGCCCGCGCGCACGACGGCGCCGTCACCGCCGTCGTGCGCGCCGCCCAGCTCTCCAGCCAGGCGGGCAGCGAGCAGAAACTCGAGGTCTTCGTCAACCTCGCGCGCCGGCTCCAGTCCCTCGTGCACCGCGAGATCTCGATCCTCGACGACCTCGAGAACGAGATCGAGGACCCGGACCTGCTCAAAGGCCTGTTCCACGTCGACCACCTGGCCACCCGCATCCGGCGGCACGCGGAGAACCTCGCCGTCCTCGGCGGCGCGGTCTCCCGGCGGCAGTGGAGCAACCCGGTCGACATGACGGAGGTGCTGCGCTCCGCCATCGCCGAGGTCGAGCAGTACTCCCGGGTGAAACTGGTGCCCCCGATCGACGGCGAACTGCGCGGCCACGCCGTCGCCGACGTCATCCACCTGCTCGCCGAACTCATCGAGAACGCCACCGTGTTCTCGGCTCCGCACACCCAGGTGCTGCTGCGCGCCGACCTCGTCACGGCCGGGCTCGCCGTGGAGGTCGAGGACCGCGGGCTCGGCATGCCCGTCACCGAGCAGAACCGGATGAACGCCCTGCTCGCCGACCCCGACCAGGTCAACGTCGCCAGCCTGCTGGCCGACGGCCGCATCGGCCTCTACGTCGTCTCCCAACTCGCCCGCAGGCACGGCATCCACGTCCGGCTGCAGTCCAACATCTACGGCGGTGTGCAGGCCGTCCTCGTCGTCCCGCAGGCGCTGCTCGGCGGCGCACCGGCCGCGCCGGGCGCGGACGCCGCTCCGCCGCCACAGCCGCAGTCGCCCGCGCAGACACCGGGAGGCGGGCCGGGCGCCGGCATCCCCGAACACGGCGGTGCCGGGCGCGTGGGCACAGCGCTGACGGGTGCCGCGGACCTTCCCGTCGCCGGGGACGCGACCGGAGCCGGAGCCATGGCCGGGGCAGGGGCAGGGAGTCCGCCCGTCGCGGGAAGCCCGGCCATGCCGGGAAGCCCGGCCGCGCCGGGAAGCGGGGCCGGGCCGGACCGTGACGCCAGGAGCGGCTCCGCCGTCGCGGGCGCGCCCGAGGCCGGGGCGGGTGCCGGGCAGGCCCCGGCCACCGGCCGGCGACGGCATGCCCAGCGCGGGCCCGGACGGCACGGCGCGGAGAGCGGAGCCGGGCGGTCCGGCGCCGACAGCGACTACGGATTGCCCGGTGCCGACAGCGGCTCCGGGGGGCGTACGGCCGAGGGCGCCGGACACCGAGCGCAGGGCGGTGTCCCGGCACCGCTTCCCGTGCGCGGCGCCCGGGAGACGCGGCTCACCCCCGCCGCGGCCCTGCCCGGTGTCAGCGCCGCGGACCGGCCGGTCGTGGAGGCGCATGCCGGCATCCTGCCCACCCCGCGCACCGACGCCGTACGCGGCACCATGGGCAAGCCCCAACTACCGCGCCGTCGTGCCCAGGAGCACCTCGTGCCCCAACTGCGCGGCGGCCCCGCGCCCCGCCAGGGCACCGACACCGTCGTCGGCCACGACCCCGGCCTGATGGCCGCTTTCCAACGCGGAATCGGACTCGCCGAGGCCCGGCAACACCTGGAGGCGACGTACGGGGATCCGGCGTACGGGGAACAGGCTCATGGGGAGCAGGCTCATGGGGAACCGGCGTACGAGGACTCGGCGTGCGGGGAATCGGCGCGTGTGGACTCGACGTACGGGGACCTGGGGTACGAGGACCCGGCCTCCGGGGAAACCCCGGCCGCCACGGAGCCTTCAGACATGGGTTCGCCCCACATGGGTCCCAGCCACATGGGTTCCCCGCACACGGACGCCGGCCCCATGGATGCCGAGCACATGCCGGTCGGTCACCTCCAGGCCCCCGCGCCGCAAGCCACCCAGCCCACACGCGCGCGTCCCGCCCTCCCCGGCCCGCACCACCCGGATCCACTTCACACGGACCCCCACGACACGGGCCCGGAACACCAGACCCCGGCACCCACGGCGTCAGGGCACACGGCGTCAGGGCACACGGCGTCAGACCACACGGCGTCGGAACACATGGCGTCAGGACACACGGCTCCGGCCCCCACACCCCAGCCGCATCCCCACCTGCCCGGGGCCGGCGGCAGTCGCGGTGCCGGCCGGAGCGAGGGGAGCGCGCCGGCCGTATGACCACCCCCGCACGCGTACGCCGCGCCCCCGCCCCCAGCGCGCCCCCACACCTTCGTACCGCAAGGAGTCGATCCACCATGGCGAGCGAAGCGCCGACCGTCCACGCATCCGACCTCGACTGGCTGCTGAGCGGCCTCGTGCAGCGCGTCCCGCACACCAGCAGCGCGGTGCTCCTGTCCTGCGACGGACTGGTCAAGTCCGTGCACGGCCTGGACCACGACAGCGCCGACCACATGGCGGCCCTGGCCTCCGGCCTGTACTCCCTCGGCCGCAGCGCGGGCGTCCGGTTCGCCGACGGCGGCGACGTCCGGCAGGTCGTCGTCGAACTCGACTCCACGCTGCTGTTCGTCACCACCGCCGGCTCCGGCACCTGCCTCGCCGTGCTCGCCGGCCGCGAGGCCGACGCGGCGGTGCTCGGCTACGAGATGGCGATGCTGGTCAAGAGCGTCCGCCCCTACCTGGTGACCGCGCCCCGGCAGCACACCGTCGAACCCACGGTGACGAGGCCTTGAGCGTGACCGCGGCCGGTGACGGGCCCTGGCTGGACGCCGCGGCCGGACGCCTGGTGCGGCCGTTCACGGTCAGCGACGGCCGTACCAGACCCAGCGTCGCCCTCGACCTGATGTCGCAGGTGATGGCCACGGGCGTCACCCCCCTGGGCTACCTCGGGCCGGAACACGCGCAGGCCCTCGACCTGTGCCGCGCGCCGGTCTCGGTCGCCGAGCTGGCCGCCCAGCTCCGACTGCCCGCCGTGGTGACCAAGGTGCTCCTCTCGGACCTGCTCGACTCCGGGGCGCTGACCACCAAGCCGCCCGCGTACCACCACACTCCCACTGACCGGTCTCTGCTGGAGGCAGTGCTCGATGGACTACGACGACAGCTCTGACCCGTTCCCCACCGCGCTCAAGATCCTCGTCGCGGGCGGGTTCGGGGTCGGCAAGACGACCTTCGTGGGCGCGGTCAGCGAGATCGCGCCACTCAGCACGGAGGAGCTGCTCACCACGGTCAGCGTCGGCACGGACAGTCTCGACGGCATCGAGAACAAGATGGAGACCACCGTCGCCATGGACTTCGGCCGGATCACCCTCGATCCGCAGCACGTGCTGTACCTGTTCGGCACCCCGGGGCAGGAGCGGTTCTGGTTCATGTGGGACGAGCTGTCCGAGGGCGCGCTCGGCGCGGTCGTCCTGGCCGACACCCGGCGACTCGAGGACTGCTTCGCCGCCGTGGACTTCTTCGAGGAACGCGGGCTCGCCTTCGTCGTCGCCGTCAACGAGTTCGACGGCTCCTACCGTTACGACGCCGATGAGGTGCGCTCCGCCATCGACCTCGACCCGCAGGTGCCGGTGATCCGCTGCGACGCCCGGATCTCCAGCTCCGGCGTCCAGACCCTGCTCACCCTCGTACGCCATCTTCTCGCCCACGCCCCGGCGACCGCGCCCACCTACGGCGGCCACAGGTGATCCCGCCCTCCCACCTACGGAGCCCCCACATGAGGTACGCCCACAGCGACGGAGCCCGGCCATGAGCTACGAGCCGCCCCGGCCGGTCCGGGGCCTGCTGCTCACCCCCGAGGACAAGGAGGCCCCCGCCCGCGTCCACCGGCTGCGGCGGCTCGGTCTGGCGGACCGGCCCGATCCCTTGCTCGACGCCTTCGCCGGGCACCTCGCCCAGCTCACCGGCGCGCCGTACGCCATGGTGAACTTCGTCGGCGAGGACCACCAGTTCTTCGCGGGCCTGAGCGCCCCCGCCACCGCCCCGGTCGTGAGGGAGGACGGCAGCAGGGCCCGTATCGGCCGGGTGCTGCCGCGCGACCATGGGTTCTGCCCCCATGTGGTGGTACGCCATAAGGCGCTGGTCCTGGAGGACGTCCGCGACTATCCCCGGTTCGCGGGCAACCCGGTCGTCGACGCGTACGGCATCCGCTCGTATCTCGGCGCCCCGCTCATCGACAGCTCCGGTATGGCGCTCGGCACTGTGTGCGCCGCCGACATGGCGCCCCGCGCCTGGGGCAGGCCGGGCCTGGAGACCATCAAGGGGCTGGCCGCCGATCTCGTCGTACGCCTCGAACGGAGCGCGGCGGACGGCCTGCCCCTCTGATGCGAAGGGCAGTGTGCGGGGCCTGAAGGAAAGCTGAGGCGGCGGTTAAGAAAAGCTCGATGGACCCCGGCCCTCGCATACGGCAGATTGCAGGGTGATTTCACCCCTCTGACCCGGTGCCGGGCTGCTTCGGCGTGCCCGCGGGCCGGGCCTCAACCACAGGAGCCGTAGCGTTGAAGGCGCTGGTCAAGGAGAAGGCGGAGCCGGGACTCCGGCTGACGGACGTCCCGGAGCCCGTCATCGGCCCCGGTGACGTACTGATCAAGGTCATGCGGACCGGTATCTGCGGCACCGACCTGCACATCCGGGCGTGGGACGGCTGGGCGCAGCAGGCGATCCGCACGCCGCTCGTGATCGGACACGAGTTCGTCGGACAGGTCGTCGAGACCGGGCGCGACGTGGCCGACATCCGCATCGGCGACCGGGTCAGCGGCGAGGGCCACCTGGTGTGCGGCAAGTGCCGCAACTGCCTGGCCGGCCGCCGCCACCTGTGCCGGGCCACCGTCGGTCTCGGCGTCGGCCGCGACGGCGCGTTCGCCGAGTACGTCGCTCTGCCCGCGTCCAACGTCTGGGTGCACCGCGTGCCCGTCGACCTCGACGTCGCCGCGATCTTCGACCCGTTCGGCAACGCCGTGCACACCGCGCTGTCCTTCCCGCTGGTCGGCGAGGATGTCCTGATCACCGGCGCCGGCCCGATCGGCCTGATGGCCGCCGCGGTGGCCCGGCACGCGGGTGCCCGCAACGTCGTCATCACCGACGTCAGCGAGGAGCGCCTGGAGCTGGCCCGCAAGATCGGCGTCAGCCTCGCCCTGAACGTCGCCGAGACTTCGATCGCCGACGGGCAGCGGGAGCTGGGGCTGCGCGAGGGCTTCGATGTCGGCCTGGAGATGTCCGGCCGTCCCGAGGCCATGCGGGACATGATCGCCAACATGACGCACGGCGGCCGGATCGCCATGCTCGGCCTGCCCGCACAGGAGTTCCCGGTCGACTGGGCGCGGATCGTCACCTCGATGATCACCATCAAGGGTATCTACGGCCGGGAGATGTTCGAGACCTGGTACGCGATGTCGGTGCTGCTGGAGGGCGGCCTGGACCTCGCCCCCGTGATCACCGGCCGGTACGGATACCGCGACTTCGAGGCGGCCTTCGCCGACGCCGCCGGCGGCAAGGGCGGCAAGGTCGTCCTCGACTGGACCGCGTAGCCCGTACAGGACACGACTCCCCTTCTCCGTCAGCGCCTTCAGGAGCACCCATGTTCGACACCGTCCGCGACGACCTGCGCGCCACCCTCGACGAGATCCGCGCCGCCGGTCTGCACAAGCCCGAGCGGGTCATCGGCACCCCGCAGTCCGCGACCGTCGGCGTCACCGCCGGCGGCCGTCCCGGCGAGGTCCTCAACTTCTGCGCCAACAACTACCTCGGCCTGGCCGACCACCCCGAGGTGATCGCCGCCGCCCACGAGGCCCTGGACCGCTGGGGCTACGGCATGGCCTCCGTCCGCTTCATCTGCGGCACCCAGGAGGTGCACAAGGAACTGGAGGCCCGGCTGTCGGCGTTCCTCGGCCAGGAGGACACGATCCTGTACTCCTCCTGCTTCGACGCCAACGGCGGTGTCTTCGAGACCCTGCTCGGCGAGGACGACGCGGTGATCTCCGACGCCCTCAACCACGCCTCCATCATCGACGGCATCCGCCTGTCGAAGGCCCGCCGCTTCCGCTACGCCAACCGCGACCTCGCGGACCTGGAGACCAAGCTCAAGGAGGCGTCCGACGCCCGGCGCCGCCTGATCGTCACCGACGGCGTCTTCTCCATGGACGGCTACGTGGCCCCGCTGCGCGAGATCTGCGACCTCGCCGACCGCTACGACGCCATGGTCATGGTCGACGACTCGCACGCCGTCGGTTTCGTCGGCCCGTCCGGCCGCGGCACCCCCGAGCTGCACGGCGTCATGGACCGCGTCGACATCATCACCGGCACCCTCGGCAAGGCCCTCGGCGGCGCCTCCGGCGGTTACGTCGCCGCCCGCGCCGAGATCGTCGCCCTGCTGCGCCAGCGCTCCCGCCCGTACCTGTTCTCCAACACCCTCGCGCCGGTGATCGCCGCCGCTTCCCTGAAGGTCCTCGACCTGCTGGAGTCGGCCGGCGACCTGCGAGTCCGCCTCGCCGACAACACCGCGCTGTTCCGCCGCCGGATGACCGACGAGGGCTTCGACATCCTCCCCGGCGACCACGCCATCGCCCCCGTCATGATCGGTGACGCGGCGAAGGCGGCCCGCATGGCCGAACTGCTGCTGGAGCGCGGCGTCTACGTGATCGGCTTCTCCTACCCGGTCGTCCCGCAGGGCCAGGCGCGCATCCGCGTCCAGCTCTCCGCCGCGCACTCCACGCAGGACGTCGACCGCGCGGTCGACGCGTTCGTCGCCGCGCGCGCCGAACTGGAGGCCTGACCGGGCCGGACACCCTGGGATAATCAGGGGCATGATCGAGGCACGGCGGCTCCACATCCTCCGTGCGGTGGCCGACCACCGCACGGTCACCGCGGCGGCCGCCGCGCTCTACCTCACGCCCTCGGCCGTCTCCCAGCAACTGACGGCGTTGGAGCAGGAGACCGGGCACCGGCTGGTCGAGCGCGGCGCCAAGGGGGTACGGCTCACCCCGGCCGGTGAGATCCTGCTCAGCCACACCAACGCGGTCCTCGCCCAACTGGAGCGGGCCGAGGCCGAGCTGGCCGCCTACGGATCGGGCGAGGCGGGCACGGTCACCGTGGCGGCGTTCGCGACCGGCATCGCCCAGGTCGTGGCCCCCGCGGTGGCCCGCCTCGCGGCCCTGGCGCCCGGCATACGCATCCGGGTGCAGGACGCGGAGGGCGACGCCAGCCTGCCCATGGTCCTGGACCGGCAGGTCGACGTCGCGGTCGCCGTCGAGTACCGGGGCGCCCCGGCCGCCGGCGACCCCCGCCTGACCCACGTTCCGCTGTACGCCGAGCCGTTCGACGCGGTAGTCCCGCTGGGGCACCGGCTGGCGGACGCCAGCGAGGTTCCCCTCGCCGACCTGGCCAAAGACCCGTGGATCGGCCCCTACCCCGGCAACCCCTGCCACGACGTGGTCGTTCTCGCCTGCGAGAGCGCCGGTTTCCAGCCCCGCCTCGAACACTCCTCCGACGACTTCCGTGCCGTCGTCGCCCTCGCCTCGGCCGACGCCGGCGTGGCGCTCGTACCGCGCTCCGCGCTGCGCGGCATGGATCTCACCCACGTGGTCGTGCGGCCCGTCGACGGCGTCGCCCCGACCCGCAGGGTCTTCGCCGCCGTACGCCGTGGAGCCGAGGGGCACCCGCTGATCCGTCCCGTGCTGGAGGCCCTGGGCGAGGCCGCGCGGGAGTGAGGACTCCGTAACCCGGCCGTCTCATGTCCGGGATAGCGTCCCGGATATGAGAAGCGAGGACACCGTCGATCACCTCATCGGTGCCCGGCTGGCCGAGCTGCGCACCCAACGCGGCTGGACGCTGGGGGAGTTGGCGGAGCGCAGCGGGGTGAGCCGGTCCACCCTGTCCCGCGCCGAACGGGCGGAGACCAGTCCGACCGCCGCCCTTCTGAACCGGCTCTGCCATGTCTACGGCCGCACGATGTCCCAGCTCCTCAGCGAGGTCGAGGCGGAACCGGCCGCGCTGGTGCCGGCCGCGGGCCAGCAGGTGTGGGAGGAGCGCGCCTCCGGGTTCGTCCGCCGGTCCGTGTCGCCCCCGCACGCCGGACTGCGCGGCGAACTGGTCGAGGGCCGGCTGACCGCGGGCGCGGACATCGCCTACGACCGCCCGCCCGTGCCCGGCCTGGAACAGCACGTGTGGCTGCTGGAAGGGGCCCTGGAAGTGACCGTCGACGGCCGGGTCCACCAGCTCGCCGCGGGGGACTGCCTGCGGATGCGCGTCCACGGAGCGACCCGGTTCCGCTGCGCCGGGCCGGACGCGGCGCGGTACGTGCTGGCGGTGGTACGGCCATGAGGGTGGAGCGCTGGGACGGAGCCCGCGTCCGCGACCGGGCCGGCGAACTGGCGGCGCTGCTGGCCGACACCGTGGCCTCCGGCGCCTCCGTGGGTTTTCTCGCGCCCCTCGGCCATGCGGAGGCGGTCGCCTGGTGGCGGGAGCGGGCGGACGCCACGGAAGCGGGCCACTTCGCAGTCTGGGCGGCCGTGGACCCCGCGGACCGGGTGACCGGCACGGTCGGCCTGGCCTTCCCCGGCAAACCGAACAGCCGGCACCGCGCGGAACTCGTCAAACTGATGGTGCACCGCTCCGCGCGCGGGCGGGGACTCGGCCGCCGGCTGCTCACCGCCGCCGAGGACGCCGCCGTGGCCGGCGGGATCACCCTGCTCCACCTCGACACCGAGACCGGCAGCCCCGCCGAGGGGCTGTACCGCTCGGCGGGCTGGACCGTGGCCGGCACGATCCCCGACTACGCGGCCGCTCCGGCGGGCGGGCTGCGGCCGACGACGCTGTACTACAAGCGGCTCGGAGGGTGACTGTCAGTGGCAGGAGCTACGGTGCGTGGCATGCCGGATGCAGAAGACGTACGCCGCATTGCCCTGTCCCTGCCGGAGACCACGGAGAAGACCGCCTGGAACATGCCCACCTTCCGGGTGGCGGGGAAGATGTTCGCGACCCTGCCCGAGGAGGAGACCTCCATCGCCGTGCGCTGCCCCAAGGAGGAGCGCGCCGAACTGGTGCTGGCCGAACCGGAGAAGTTCTGGGTCGCCGGCCATGAGGCGCAGTTCGCCTGGGTGAGAGCGAGACTCGCCGCCCTGGAGGACGAGGACGAGCTGCGGGACATCCTCGCCGACTCCTGGCGCCAGGCCGCCCCGCCCCGACTCCTGGACGCCCACCCCGAGTTGCTCCTGTCCGGGGAGTGAAAACCCCGGTGCGCCCGGCCGGGGCGTGACATGATCCCGCCCGACGGAATCGGGGCCGGGCGGCACCGGCGCGCGGGCGGAGCGTGGGGCGCGGGGCACCGGCGGGACCGTGGGGGTGGACACGGGGGCGGACACGGGGGCGGAGGCGGCGCGGGGGAGCGGCACCGCCGGACCGCACGGCTGGACGGCCGGCCGACGGGGTGCGGAGCGCGGGGTGTGACGGCCGACGACGGGCTACGGAGCGCGGGATGGCTGGGAGGGGAGCGCGGGTGATGACGGGAGCGGACGTGCGACGCGGCAGTGCCGTACGGGATGTGTGCGGCACCCCGGACGGCGGCCCGGCCGTCTGGTCCCGGGACTTCGCCCTGTTCTTCGTCGCCCGGGCCGTCGCCCGCCTCGGCGACACCATGCTGCCCGTGGCCCTCGCCACCGGCCTGCTGGAGCAGGGGTACGGCGCGGGCGCGGTCGGTCTCGCCATGGCAGCCACGACAGCCGCGTTCGCCGGACTGGTCGTCTTCGGCGGGGTCATCGCCGACCGGTTCAGCACCCGGAAACTGATGATCGGCGCCGACCTCGTCCGGCTCGGCACCCAGTCGGTCGCCGCGGTCCTGTTCTTCACCGGGCACGTGGTGCTGTGGCAGCTCTGTGCCATCGGCGTCGTCAACGGCGCGGCCGGTGCCGTCTTCCAGCCGGGCGTGGCCAGTACGGTGCCCCGTCTCGCCGCCGACATCCAGGGCGCGAACGGCGCCATCCGCATCGCCGAATCCGCCGCCCAGCTCGCCGGCCCGGCCGTCGCCGGAGTCCTGGTCGGCATCGCCTCGCCCGGCGGTGTCTTCGCCGCCCACGCCGCCACCTACACGGTCAGCGCCCTGTGCCTGCTGCTGCTCCGGCTGCCCCCGCCGCCCGCGGGCACCCGTGCCGTCACCGGCTCCGGCCTGCGGGCTTTTTGCGCCGAACTCGTCGACGGCTGGCGGGAGTTCCGGTCCCGTGCCTGGCTGTGGGGCGTGATCGCCGTCTGGTGCCTCTACATGATCGCCGTATGGGGTCCGGCCGTCCCGCTGGTGGCCACGGAGGTCGTCCGGCACCACGGTCCGGGCGCCTACGGTCTGGTCAACTCCGCCCTGGGCGGGGGGACGGTGATCGGCGGCCTGATCGCCCTCCGGCTGCGGCCCCGCCGCATGCTCCGGGCGGGCGCCGTCGCCCTGTTCGCCTTCTTCGGCTTCCCCGCGGCCGTCGGGGCGGGCCTCGGCGTACCGGCCATGGCGGCCGGGGCCGCGCTCGCCGGTGCCGGGATGTCGTTCTGGAGTGTCATGTGGGCGACCAGCGTGCAGACCCAGGTCCCGGCCGATGTCCTCAACCGCATCCACGCCTACGACGTGGCCGGTTCGCTCGCCATGATGCCGATCGGCCAGGCCCTCGCCGGCCCCGCGGCCGGAGCGCTGGGCGCCGACCACGTGCTGCTGATCGCCGGCGCGGTGAGCCTGGTGGTGGCGGCGGCCCTGCTCGCGGTCCCGGCGATCCGCGACCTGGTCAGGGCGGACGCGGACGCCCCCGCCCGCTGAGACGACGGCCCGCGGTCCCCGTGCGCGCGGCTTCCGCCCGTGCCGTCACCCGCCGGTGGTCAGGGCGGTGGTGCGGCCGGCGGCCAGGTAGCCGGTGATCCGCCCGCGCAGGGCCGCCGGGTCCAGTCCGTGGGCGGCCACGTGCTCCTCGATCGTCCCGTAGCGGCGCAGTTCGCGACGGCCCACGCCCAGGCCGAGCACCCGGTGCGGGACATCGGACAGCGCCTCGCTCACCGCGGCCGTCGACGTCCCCGCGAGATACGGCTCGACCAGCACGACGTCCGGGCCGGCGGCCGCCGTCGCCCGGCGCAGCCCGGCCACGTCGAAGGGCCGCACGGTCGTCGCGTAGAGCACGGTCACGTCCAGGCCCCGCGTGGCGGCGAGGACGGCGTCCAGCATCGGGCCGACGGCGACGACCACCCCGGAGCGGCCCTCGTGGACCGTGTGGAAGTGCCCCCCGTCGACGGCCCGCCCCTGCCGGTTGGACTGCACGGACAGCCGCACGTACACCTTGTCTTCGCCCGCGGCGACCGCGTGGCGCAGCAGCGTCTCGGCCTCGTCGGGATGCCCGGGGACATGGACGGTCCAGCCGTCCAGCGTGTCGAGGAGGGCCACGTCGCCGGGCGCCATGTGGGTGAAGCCGCCGGCCGGCCAGTCGAACGAGGCGGCCGCACTTACCAGCACCGCCCCCGCGTCCTGGTGTCCCAGATCCAGCTTGACCTGCTCGAACGGCCGCTCCACGAGAAAGCTGGCGAAGGTGTGCACGACGGGCCGCAGCCCGGTGAGCGCCAGCCCCGCCGCCGTCCCGATCAGTAGCTGTTCACGGATGCCGACGTTGATCACCCGGTCGGGGTGGCGGCGCCCGGTCTCCCGGAAGCCGTCGGCACCGATCTCGGCGAGGACGACGGCGACCCGGGGGTCCTCGTCCAGCAGCCGGGAGACGACGGGGGCGAAACGGTCACGCATGGTGTCCATCAGAGGGAACCTTTCCCTAGCGACGAAGAAGGGGGGCTGCGGAAGTCAGGCGTCCTTCGGTTCGACACGGGCCACGACCACGTGCGGCCGGCCGGGATGCGGTGCGGTGAACGCGGCGTACAGGGCGTCGTGGTCGCGTCCGTCGACACTCACCGTGGACCAGCCCGCGGCCTCGAACCGGGCGGCGATCCCGCCGGGCCGCGCATGACTGGCGGAGGAATTGTCGATCACCACGGTGTGCAGCCGGTCCAGTCCGGTGGGCCCGGCGAAGGCGATCGCCTCGTGGTTGCTGCCCTCGTCCAGCTCCGCGTCCCCGATCAGCACCCAGACCGCCGGACCGGGCAGGCCCTGCGCACGCAGGCCCAGGGCGGTACCCACGGCGATCGGCAGCCCGTGCCCCAGCGACCCGCTGCCGATCTCGGCGCCCGGCACCAGCACCCGGTCCGGGTGGTGCCCGAGCGGGGAGTCGTACGACCCGAAGCCGGGCAGCCAGGCGGCGGGGACGAACCCCTTCGCGGCCAGTACGGCGTAGTACGCCATGGGTCCGTGCCCCTTGCTGAGCAGGAAGCGGTCGCGGGCCGGGTCGTCCCGCCGCTCGGGGGTGACCCCGAGCACGCGGTCGTAGAGCACCCACAGCACGTCGAGCGTGGAGGTGGCCGCCGGGCCGTGCTTCTCGTCACCGGTCATCAGCCCCAGCAGGCGGGGCAGGTCGTCGTATCCGTACGTACGGTTGTCGTCCGCTGTGAGCGTCATGCAGATGATCGTGCGACCTCAAGCGGACTTGAGGTCAACAGGGAAAGAGGCGCACGACCACCGATCCGAGTGCGGTATTCTTTCCCTGCGCGTTCGGCCGGGGGAAAGCCCAGGTCAAACAGCATCGGGACGTGGCGCAGCTTGGTAGCGCACTTGACTGGGGGTCAAGGGGTCGCAGGTTCAAATCCTGTCGTCCCGACTCGTGAGAGTCGCAGATCAGGGCCGGTATCGGAGACATCCGAAACCGGCCCTCGTTCGTTTCCGCGGACAGTCGGGAAGCGCGCGACCCGCAAGCGCGGCAAGCGTCGCCCCGGCGGTGCGGCCCACGAGCCGAAGTCGTTGGACACGCCGTCCCCCTCGCCTTGAATGGATGGCCCACTTGTAGCGATGCAGCTAACATAAAGTGCGTTATCTATGTCTGTGAGGACGGTGACGAGTGCCAAGTGTCAAGGCGGAGCGAGCCGCGCGGACGCGACAGAAGATCCTGCTGGCCGCGGCCGAGGTCTTCGACGAGACCGGTTACGAGAAGGCGGCGGTCACCCAGGTCGTGGAGCGGGCGGGGCTCACCCTTGGCGCGCTCTACTTCCACTTCGGTTCGAAGCAGGGGCTGGCCGAGGCACTGATGAACGCCCAGCCGACGACGATAGAGCCTCATCTGGAGTCGACCGGGCTGCAGCGCGTGGTGGACATCACTCTGGTGTGGGCGGACCGCATGAAACGCGACCCGATCCTGCGCGCGGGAGTCCGCCTCGCCGTCGAACAGGGCAGCCACGGCATGAACGACGCCTCCTCCTTCGAGGAGTGGCGGACGCTCATGCGCAGCCACCTCGACGTCGCGCGCGCCGACGGTGAACTGCGTGCGGCCGTCGACCCCGACCAACTGGCCCGTTTCGTCGTCGGCGCCTGCACCGGCATGCAGGTCTACTCCCAGCTCGCCACCCAGCGTGCCGACCTCATGGAACGCGTCCAGGACATGTGGGAGCTGCTGCTGCCCAGCGTCGCCCGCGAGTCGCTGGCCGACGAGATCCAGGTCGACTCCGAGCGCGTCCCCGCCTCATGACCGCTACAGCGACCACGTCCCGGCACATCGTGCTCACCGGAGCCACCGGACAGATCGCCCCGCTGGTGGTCCGGCATCTCGCGGCGCACCACCGCCTCACCCTCACCAGTCGCACGGCCCGCACGACCACGCGGCGTCCCGGCGCCGAGCACGTCGCCTGTGACTACGACGCTCCCGAGAGCCTCGTCGACGCGTTCCGCGGCGCCGACGCCCTCTTCGTCGTGACGAACGATCCCACCCGCCCCGAACACGACCGGAACATTCTGAAGGCGGCTGTCGAGGCCTCGGTGGGGCACATCGTCAAGCTCTCCGCGGCGGCGGTGCACGACCGCGGGGCGCAGGACCTCGTCACCCGGTGGCAGCGCGACAACGAGGAGCGCATCCGGAGAAGCGGCATCCCGTGGACCATGATCCAGCCACGCCTGTTCATGTCACATGCCCTGGCCTGGGCGTCCAGCATCAGAACCGCCGGTGTCACCTACGCGTTGCACCCTCATAGCCGCAACGCGTGCATCGCGCCGGAGGACATCGCCGAGGCGTCCGCCCGCGTCCTCGGCGACGCACAGCACCACTTCCGGTCCTATGAGCTCACCGGTCCGCAGTCGCTCACGGCTCACGAACAGTCCGCGGTCCTGGCCGAACTGCTGGGGCGCCCCCTCGTCTGCCGGGAGCTGTCCCGTGCGGAGGCACACGCGAGCTACTCGCGCCGGTACCCGACGGCGATGGCCGACGCGCTGGTCGCCAGCGCCGAGCGGCAGCTCGCCGGTGCCAAGGCCCGGACCACGGACACGGTCGAGCGCCTCACGGGCAGACCCGCGACCACCTTCGCCGAGTGGGCGGCCCGCCACAGGGACCGCTTCGTCTGAGACGAGTGGGCGCGGCGGACACGGAAGCCGAGCTCGAGGCGACACCGAGACACACGCTCCGTCCCCGGTGGGGGAGGTGCGATTCCCACATCAAGGAGAACCATGCCCGCACAGGGCCTGCTGCACGGCAAGACAGTCATGATCACCGGAGCGAGCAGCGGCATCGGCGCGGCGGCGGCTCGGCTCTTCGCCCAGGAGGAGGCCCGCGTGGTGCTGACCGCCCGCCGTGAGGACCGGCTGCGCGAGGTCGTGGACGAGATCGGCGCGGCAGGCGGGCAGGCCACCGCCGTGGTGGCCGACGTGACCCGGGCCGAGGACATGCGCGCGGCCGTACGGACGGCATTCGAGACGTTCGGCAGCCTCGACGCCGCCTTCAACAACGCGGGATGGACCTCCACCGGAACTCCGATGCACCTCATGCAGGATGAGGAGTACGACCGCATCATGGACGTCAACGCCCGGGGTGTGTGGAACGCGATGCGGGCACAGATCACCGTGATGCTCGAACACGGCGGCGGCTCCATCGTGAACACGTCGAGCGTCGCCGGAGTCCGCGCGACCGGCGCCTCGGCGCCGTACATAGCCGCCAAACACGCCGTCATCGGCCTGAGCCGGGCCGCGGCCGACGAGTACGTGAAGCAGCGTATCCGCGTGAACGCCATCGCCGTCGGCAGCACCCGGACCGAGCTGATGGACCAGGTGCTCTCCGACACCCCTTCGCTCCTCGGGCCCTTCACCGAGCGCGCCATGCAGCAGCGTCTGGCGGACCCCGTCGAGATCGCTCAGACGGCCGCCTGGCTCTGCTCGGACCGCTCCTCGTTCACCACGGGCGCGGTCATCGCGGCCGACGGAGGATGGACCGCCCGGTAGCCGCACCCACCGCGCCGGCCGGGCGGGCGCGGGCGCCGTCTGCGCTCGGGACGGAGGAGGCGCGCACCCGGGAGTAGGTGAAGGCGGCGGACACCAGGGTCGTGTGGTGATGCCAGCCGGGGAACGACCGGCCCTCGAAGTCCTGGAGCCCGAAGTCCCCGCTCAGGGTGTCGACCGCGAGCGTCGCCAGTCGCGGCTGGCGCATCAGCGGCAGCAGGTCGGGCAGCGGTCGGTCGACCAGGTTGGTCAGCCACGTACGTGCCGAGCCGGACGGGCTTCGCTGCGCCAGCAACCGCAGCCGGACCCGTCCCCTGGCGGGGCCGGGAAGGGCCACCGCGAGGCTCAGGACGTGCTGCCGCTCCCCGCCGTCCGCCGCGCGGTCCGCGAGCACCTGCCGGACGGTGCGCGTCGGCGAGCCGGCCGACTGGGACGTCGCGTGCTTGACGTGCACGATGTCGGGGACCTCGACGACGAAGGGCTGCTCGCTCCGGACCAGATGGGCGAGGAAGGCTTCGCGGTCCGGCAGCCAGGACAGTTCGGCCGTGACCGGGACCTGCCGGCCGGGGAACCCCGAGCCGACCCGTTGCAGGACTTCGGCGGCCTGTGACCACAGGGGTCCGCAGACCTCGTCCGGCACCCGCACCTTGGCCCGTAGCGCGGAGTCCGTCGCCCAGTCGTGCGGGATGTACAGATTCCAGTCGACCGGCAGCGGGCCGTGGTCGCCCGTGGCCAGCACGACCATGCCGAGCTGGCAGTTCGACACCCGGCGCAGCCCGGGGTCGTACCTCCTGTGCACTCCGGCGGAGTGCTCGCCGCGCTTGGGGATGAAGGCGGGTGCCAGTGTCCAGGCCCGCACCGCCGGGCTGGTCTGCCTCACCCAGCGAAGCAGGCCCTGGCGTGCCGCCGACCAGTCCCAGGGGCTGGCGTTCACGAACTGGTGCATGGCCTGGGCGGCCGTCGGGGAGTCGCTGACGGATCGCGCCAGCCGCCGTACCGACTTCTTGCCGGGAGTCCGCAGCAGCGCCTCGATGTACCGCTCCGCCCACCTGCGCTGGTCCACCCGCGGCAGGCAGTCGAAGACCGTCTCGGTGAACGCTTGGAGCTGCGACGTCTCACCGCCCTCGGCCGACGTTCTCGGTGCCGGCCCGTGCAGCAGTGTCATCGGTACGGTCCCTCCCGCCGCTGTCCCCGATTCGCGTGCGGACAGCCTCGCCGCCGGCGACGGGGGATTCACCCGGCGGCGAGGCTGAGCCAAGCATAAATAGCGCTATTTATGTATGTCCACGCGAGGGGGGAAGTGATGCGACTTTGGCAAGTCCGGCGGCGCGAATCGCCTCAGAAGCCGTAAGCGGCAGCACGTGCGCGACCCCCGGACGGCAGTGCGCGAGGGCCTCGGTGACACGACCGTCTCCCGATGAGTTGCGAATCGAAACCGGCATGCCCTACCGTTAAAAACAGTTGCGATCTGCTACTGATTGGGATGTGAGTGTGATGGACGCCTGGCGACGGTTGCTGCTCGCGGTGGTGTGCGGTGTCGCGGTGGCGAGTATCTACGCCGCGCAGCCGATTCTGGAGCCGATGGGACACGATCTCGGGCTGTCGCCGGGACTCGCCGGGTGGATCGTCGCGACCGGCCAGTTCGGCTATCTGGCGGGGCTGGTGCTGCTGGTCCCGCTCGGCGACGTGGTCGACAGGCGCCGGCTCATCGCCGTGCACCTGGCGGTCACCGCGGCGGGCATGATTCTGACGGCCTCGGCGTCAGCCGCATGGGTGGCGTTCGCCGGGCTCGCGACGGCCGGGGTGTTCGCGGTCGTGGTGCAGACCACGGTCGCCTATGCCGCGTCGGTCTCACTGCCCGCCGAACGCGGACGGAACATCGGCGTCGTGACCTCGGGCGTCGTCGTCGGGATTCTGGGCGCGCGGGTCGCCACCGGCACGCTCGCCGAGGTGTGGGGCTGGCGGAGCGTCTACGTCGTGCTCGCGGTGCTGTCGCTCGGGCTCGCGGTCCTCGTCCTCGCCGTCCTGCCGTCGGAGGAGCGCCCCAGCCGGCCCGCGGGGTACGGGCGGGCCGTCGCCTCGATCGGCGGACTGTTCGGGCAGCGCCTCTTCCTGACCCGCGGGCTCATCGCGTTCTTCCTGTTCGCCTCGTTCGGAACGCTGTGGAGCGGACTGTCCCTGCCGCTGGCGGCCGACCCGTGGCAGTTGAGCGAGAGTCAGATCGGACTGTTCGGCATCGCCGGTCTCGCCGGCGCGCTGGGTGCGGCACGCGCGGGACGGTGGGCGGACGCGGGACGGGCGGTCCCGGTCACCGGTCTCGCGCTCACCCTGCTGATCGTCTCGTGGGCGGCGGTCGCACGGCTGCCTTCGTCGCTGTGGCTCCTCACGGTCGGGATCGTGCTTCTCGACTTCGCGGTCCAGGTCGTCCACGTGAGCAACCAGCACCTGCTCACCACCGCGCATCCGGATCGCATCAGCAGCGTCATCGGCAGCTACATGGTCTTCTACTCGCTCGGCTCCGCTCTCGGCGCGGCCGCGACCACCGCCGTCTTCAGCGCCCACGGCTGGGCGGGTTCCAGTCTCCTCGGGGCCGCGTTCGCGGCCTGCGCGCTGGCCGTCTGGGCCATCGACAGGCGACCGTCCCCCGGCAGTGCGAACCCCGGATCCCAGGAAGCGGGCGCGCGGCAGGAGCGGGAGCGGGCGCGAGCGGCCGACCGGGCCGGACGCGCCCTGTGAGTGTCTCCCCGGCCGCACTCGTGGCGCCGGGGCCAGGCCTTTCTCCCGGTCGCTCGTCCTGGGCGCGGGTGCGGCACGGAGTCCGGTGATGATCGTCGTACAGCCTCCCGCGGCACGCGCGGGCTCCGTCGATCACGGCCCGCCACTTACGGCTTCTGGGGCGATTCGCACCACTGGACTTGGCCAAGTCGCATCGCGTATGCCCTTCCCGTTACACATACATAGCGTTCTTTATGCTTGGCTGAGTCTCGCCGTCGGGTGAATCCCCCGGCGCCGGCGGCGAGGTCGTCCGCACCTGATCCGGGGGCAGCGGCGGAGGGACAGTACCGATGGCACTGCTGCACGGACCGGCACCAGGACCGTTCGCCGAAGGCGGTGAGGCCATCCGGCTCCGACCGTCCGCCGTCAGGCCGTGGGCGGGGTATGGCGGTCCACCGGGTTCCAGTGACGCACCGGCACCGTTCGCGCCGGGCGCCTCGGCGGGCTCACCGCTCACAGGCTCCGCTTCCTGCGTGCCGCACCCGCGGGCCACCGCCTGGAGCGCGTGTACTCCGACACCGGGCGCTACCTCCTCCCGTCAGTAGCGGATCGCCGCCATTTTGCCCCATGCGGCATAATGGTTTCGATCCGCAACTCATCGGGAGGTGTCATGGCGAGCAACACCACGCGCGCCGCGGACCCTGGCTGGACCGACCCGGACTGCCCCGTCGCCCGAACGCTCGACCTCGTCGGCGACAGGTGGAGTCTCCTCGTCATCCGCGACGCGATGGACGGGGCGCGATCGTTCACCGAGTTCCAGCGACGCACCGGGATCGCCCGCAACATCCTCACCGACCGACTCCGCAAACTCATCGCTCACGGGCTGCTCGCGCAGCGCACCGCGCCCTCGGGCCGCCGCCAGGAATACGTGCTCACCGACACCGGCCGCGACCTCTTCCCGGTCATCCTCACCCTGCGGCAGTGGGGCGAACGCCATGCCTTCGCGCCCGGCGAGACCCACTCCGTCCTTGTCGACCAGCACGGCACCCCTGTGCCGGAGATCGCGCCGACCAGTGCCGGCGGCACCCTGCTCGACAGCGAAACCACCCACGTGCAGAAGACCCGATAGAAAGCGGACCCCTCGGTGCCTTCAGACCCCGGCTCCGCTGCACCCACCGTGCGGGCGGCGGACGCCGTCACGCCACAGGCCGCACACGACTCCAGGCTCGCCGCCACCGGCGACGCCGGGACCGGGGCGAAGGATGCCCGGCAGGGCGCCGCGGCGCCGCCGTGTCTCGCGCCGCCGGTCCTCCGCCGCGGCCCAGGAATCCGCTAGCACCCACCGACCCCACCGCGAGGCCGGGCGCGGCACGCCCTCACGGGCGGGGGCGACGGAATTCCGACCGGCCGACGCCGTGAGACGCCGTCCGTCCGGCGGTCCGTGAAACGTGACCTTGCCGCCGTCTCGACCGACAAGCCGATCGGCCGGCCGTTCCCATGGCCATTCAGAGTGAAAATCGATTGCCGAGATCGAGAGGAAACGGGTTCTGTGTCCGGCCCGCCCTGCGGCGGGAGTGTTCAATTCGCGTGCGTTGTATTAGGGGGACTGGTGATAGGTCATTCGGAGACAACGGCCCGGAATCTCGATGCCGCGACGGGAGGCGAATGCGCCGACGTACACCTGGTGCCGGTCGATTCCGTGGTGCCTGCCGACTCGCCCCGTCTGGGCGGGATAAGCCAGGAGCATGTCGAGGTTCTCGCGCAGCGAGATATCGAGCCGATCCTGGTGCATCGGGACACACGGTATGTGGTCGACGGAATGCATCGCCTCAAGGCCGCCAGGCTTCGCGGAGAGGAGACGATTCCGGTCCGGTATCTGGACGGGCCGGTCAGTGAGATCTTCCTTCGCGCGGTGGAGGCCAACGTCACCCACGGTCTGCCGTTGACGCTCAAGGACAGAAAGGCCGCGGCCGGGCGGATCCTGGCCTCGCACCCGGATCTGTCGGACCGCGCCGTCGCACGCATCACCGGACTCTCACCCAAGACCGTGGGCGCCGTGCGGCGCGCTTCGAGTGAGGACGTTCCTCAGTCGGAGGTCCGGGTCGGGGCGGACGGCCGCTCCCGCCCGCTCGACGCGGCACGACGCCGGGAGGCGGCACGCGCCTTCCTCGCCGAGTGCCCCGGCGCCACCCTCCACCAGATCGCCGCCAGCGCGGGGGTGTCCATCAGCACCGCGTGCGAGATCCGGCAACGGGTGCGGCGCGGCGAGCAGGATCCTGTGCCGACACGGCTGCGTGTCACCCGCAGGCGTCGGGACCGCAACCGGGCGGACGGCACCGGGGCACCGGCCCCCGACCGGTCGGCACGGACCGCTCGGGCGCAGCGCATCGAGACCCTGGCGAAGGACCCGTCACTCAGGTTCACCGAGTCCGGGCGCGCGCTGCTGCGCTGGTTGAACGAACACGCGCCGGACCTGGAGGCGGGCCGGCAGCTTATGGCCGCGGTGCCGCCGCACTGCGCCGTCGCGGTCGCGGACCTGGCCGACTCCTACGCCCGGGAATGGCAGCGGTTCGCCAGCGCCCTGGACGAGGCCGTCGGCGACGGCAAGGGCCCGGAACAATCTCGCCCAAGCCCGGGAACAGCCTCCTGATCGTGCTCAGAAATGCGGACGGGCGGAGTTCCGACTTCTTTTCTTGACGGCGTGATCAGGCCCCTGAATGATGAAATAGCACTCGGCGGAAGGTTCCTTGACCGAGGAAAGGACCCGCTGCGGTGCTTTGTGTCAGCGAGCGTGAAATGCAGGGTCATCAACCGGCTGACCGGCCACGGAACAGAGGTAGCCGAGCTGTTCGACCGAACGCTAAGAAGGCCTGGAGTCCAGGATGAATCAAGCGGGAGATCGAGTGAAGACGATCGTAGCCGGTGCGGAGACGGGCGCGGACGTGGCCGTCGTCGGAGCAGGTCCGGCCGGCCTGTACGCCGCCTATTGTGCGGGATTCCGCGGGCTTTCCAGCGTGATAGTCGATGCGTTGCCTGAGCCGGGCGGCCAGATGGCGGCCCTGTACCCGGAGAAGAAGATCCACGACGTCGCCGGCCATGTGGCCGTGCGCGGCCGGGAACTGACCGACGACCTGGTCGCCCAGGTCGCGCCGTTCGATCCGCACTACCTGCTCGGCCGGACGGCGGCTTCCCTGACGCCCGACGAGAGTGCGGGCTGGGTGCTCGGGCTGGAGGACGGCGGGCGGGTGCGCGCCGGGGCTGTCGTGATCGCGGCCGGACTCGGCCGTTCGACGCCACGCGTGCTGCCCTGCCTGCGGCCCTACGAGGGGCGTGGCGTGGCGTACCACGTGCCGCGCCTCGAAGAGCACCGGGACCGCGACGTGGTGATCGTCGGCGGCGGTGACAGTGCGGTCGACTGGGCCCTCGCTCTCGCGCCGGTCGCCCGGTCCGTCACCGTCGTCCACCGGCGCCCGGCCTTCCGCGCCCACGAGCACAGCGTCAAGCAGATGTACGCGGCCGACATCCGCGTGCTGACCGACGCTCAGGTGACGGGCTGCGAAGGCGTGGACCACCTGGCAGAGGTGCGGGTCCGGACCGGCGAGGAAGAACTGACGCTGCCCGCACGGACCGTCGTCGCGGCACTGGGGTTCATCACCAACCTGGGCCCGATCGCCGACTGGGGGCTCCGGATGGAGAACCGCCAGATCGCGGTCGACCGGGCGATGCGGACCAACCTCCCGCGGGTCTACGCGGTGGGCGACATCTGTACCTACGAGGGTCGTGTCCCGCTCATCTCCGTGGGCTTCGGCGAGGCGGCGACCGCGGCGAACCACGCGGCCGTCGAGCTGCGTCCCGGCTCCCGCCTCGCGCCGGAGCACTCCACCGACCGCGAGGCCGCGCTGCTGTCATGACCCTGAAAAAGCTGACCATCCTTCCGACGGGAACCGAGATCCTGCTGCCCGTGGGATCTCCCCTCACCGAAGTCGAGTACGAGACCCCGCAGCGGCTCATCCCCTTCGGATGCCGCTCCGGATCGTGCGGCGCGTGCGTCGTGCAGGTGCTGGAGGGCTTCAGCTCCCTCGGCGAACCCGACGACGACGAACTCGACTTCCTCGAAGACCTCGGCCGGACCGGCGGAGACCACCGCCTGGCCTGCCAGTGCCGGCTGCGGGGCGACGCGACCGTCCGCGTCGCCGACGACATCTGAACCGCTCGTACCCAACGTCCGGGCGTCCACGAGAAACACGAGAAGGGTGACATCATGCCGAACCGCGTCACGAACGTCGGCTACGGGGACCGCACCCCGTTCCTCACCGCGGGCGCCTCGGCGCAGTTGCGCGCCGAGATCGACCAGCAGCTCGACCAGCAGGTCCTCGAGTGGTACGCCAACGTCCCCGAGGCCGCGCACCTCGAGGGCCGCAACGTCGACTCCGAGTACTACAAGCGGAACCTGATCGAGACCGCCTGGCGTATCCGGCTGCTGCGCGTGGCCGAGGCCAAGGCGCTGGTGGAGGTCGCCAAGCGCAGCCCGGAGGCGGCACAGGTCTGGGCCAACTACGAACAGGAGGAGATGCTCCACGACGAACTGTTCATCGCCGACCTGGAGAAGGTGGGCGTGTCCCGCGAGCAGTTCCTGGCCACCGAGCCCTACCTGTCGACCAAGCTGCTGACCGGCTACTTCTCCTACCTCCTGGACCACGAGGGCCCGCTCGGCGTGGTGGCGTACTCCTACCTCGTCGAGTACGTGAACGTGAAGCTGGAGCCCAAGAAGCTGGAGGCGCTGAAGGGTTCGGTCGGCGAGGGCAACATCGGCGGCCAGATCAACCACTCGCACACCGACATCAACGACGACCACCCCGGCGAGGTGTGGGCTGCCGTCCGGCACCTGCTGCGCAGCGACGACGACATCGTCGCGTTCAAGCGGTACCTCCGCGAGCACCAGACGATCCTGGCGCAGTACTTCGAGGAGCTGTACCTGGACACCATCGCCAAGGCCGAGCAGCCGGCCTGACCCCTGTCCTGAGCGGGGGCGCGGCGCGAGAGCGCCGCGCCCCCGCCCACCGGTGAGGAGGCCGGATCGAGCATGGAAAACGCCAGGGGAGTGCTGCTGCTCAGCCATGTGGGGTTCTCGTTCATGGAGGACCTCGTCGGCACGGTCACGGCGCGGGGGCTGAAGGCCTACGTGCTCAGCTCGCTGCCGGAGCCACAGCACCAGGAATCCAGGCCACGAGCGCTGGCGGACCTCGCCGACGACGTCCGGACGACCGCCGGGCACGTGCTGACCCCGCGCGACATAGAGGACTACCTCGACCACCTGGAGGCCGCGGGCGCGTCGGTGCTGTGCTGCCTCACCGTCTGGGAGGGCTACCGGCACCTGATGGCGCTGGCCAACGCCCGTCTCGGGGTGCCGGACCTGGACGAGAAGCAGGTCCTGCAACTGCGCGACAAGCTGACGCTGCGCAACCGCCTCGCCGACGCCGGCCTCAGCCGGGGCCGGGCGTCCGCGCTCACCCCCGAGACGCTCGCCGCACGGCGGCGCGAGGACGGCCGCTACTTCGTGAAGCCGGTCAGCGGCATCGCCTCCTTCGGAACCTTCCCGCTCACCCCCGACACGACCTGGGCCGACCTGGAACGCATCGCCGCCGAGGCCCACTCCGACACGGTCTACGCCAGCGCCTTCACCACCGACCCCGGCCTCGGCGCCCCCGCGGGTCAGGGACCGCACCCGCGCACGGCCGCGGACAACGGCGCGAAGCAGGATGCGCCCGCGGGTGACCACGTGGGCCTGGGGGTGGACTTCCTCGTCGAGGACTACGTGCCCGGACAGGAGTTCAGCTTCGAGGTGATCGTCGTCGGCGACGAGCCGCACGTGGTGGCCGTGCACGAGAAGTGCGAGGTGACGGAGGCGGCGGGCACCGTGCTCGAGAACGCCTGCGTCAGCCCGCCCACCAGCCTGTCACAGGAGGAGACCGCCGCCGGGATCCGCTGGGTGGCGAGCGTGCTGGACGTCCTCGGTCTGGGCTGGGGCTGTTTCCATGTCGAGGCGCGGCACGCCCCGTCCGGCTGGGATCTGATCGAGGTCAACCCGCGCGTCGGCGGCAGCCTCATCTCGCCCAGCGTGGCAGCGCTGACCGGCGGCCCCGGCCTGCTCGACCTCTGGCTGGACTCCCTGCTCACCGCCCGCCGGCCGGCCGGGTTCCTGAAGACGCTGAAGGGCCTGTCGTTCGAGGCGGACGGCACCACGCAGTGCGCGAACGCGACGTTCTTCCGCGTCTTCTTCGCCGACCCCGGCACGATCCGCGAGGTGGGACCGAACGACGACCTCCCGCTCCAGCCGGTCATGTCGCACGTCCTCCTCAAACCCGGCGACGTCGTGGAGTCGTCCTCGCGCGAGGTGTTCCTCGGCCAGGTGCTCTGGCGCATGGACCGAGCCGACCGGGAGGCGGTCCTGCCCGAGCTGGTACCCGCCTCCGAACGAGCGATCGAGATCGTGTACGGGACGGAGTGCGGATGACCAGGCCGATCCTCCTCATCGTCGACTACAACCTGAGCCGGATCGACGAGGTCCGCCACCTGCGGGACCACGCGCACGCACGCCACGGCGCGACCGTGGTCCTGATCCGCGCCGCTCCCACCGAGGCCGACGACTCCATCGCCGACGAGGTGATCGACCTCGACCCGCTGCGCGACGACTTCGCCGAGATCGGCGAGAAGCTGCTCGGTGACCGGCGCGAGCGGATCAGGGCGGGCATCGTCTTCTCCGACAACGCCGTGCGCAGCGGGGCCGAGCTGCTGGAGCGGCTGGGCGTCCCGGTCGACTCACCCCGACTGGCCGAGGGCGCCTTCTCCAAGTACCGCTACCGGCTCGGTGAGGCACGCGTGGCCGACCTGCTGACGGCGCAGCGCATCATGGTGCCCGCCTTCGCCGAGATCGCCTCGCTCGACCAACTGAGGGACTTCGCGCGCGCGCACCCCGACGGCTTCGTCGTCAAACCCGCCGCGGAGGGCAACAACCGGGGCGTCGTCGTCGTCCGCCCCGGCGACGACCTGACGGCGGCGTTCGCCGAGGTGCTCCCCTACCTGGAGGGCGGGGTCATCTGCGAGGAGTTCATCCCGTACCGGCGCGAGTACTCGTACGACGGGCTGGGCTCGCTGGCGTTCCTCACCGAGAAGATCAGCGCGCGCGGCCGGTACCCCGTCGAGATCGCGCAGGTGCTGCCCGCCGGGGTGGACGAGCACGAGCGCGCGACGCTGGAGCGGGCGGGACGGCAGGCGAACTGGCTGGTGGGCCAGTGCGACGGCCCGTTCCACAACGAGATCAAGCTGAGCGACGACGGGCTGTGCGCCGCGATCGTGGAGCCGAACCGGCGGCCGGGCGGGATGAAGATCTGGTCGCTGGCCCGCTGGGTCTACGGCATCGACCTGCACCACCGCTGGGTCGACACGGCGTTCGGCACGGCTGCCGACGCGGGGCGGCTGGTGCCCGGCTGCTCGGCGGCGACGGTGATGCTCGGCGTCGGCAGCGACCGCTCGTTCTCCCCGGACGACGTCGCCGCCGGCGCGGAGCCGTTCGCGGACGCCGTCCGGGCCACCGCCGAACGGTTCGGCCTGACCGACGGCGAGCTGACCGTCACGGAGTTCTCCTGGCTGTCGCCCGAGCGCCGCCACCTGCATGCCGTCGCCCGCGACAACGCGGACTTCACGGCACAGGGCTGCATCGTGCTGCGCGGCGACCGCGCCGACATCCGCACCGTCGTCCACGCGCTGCGGGAGGCCTGGTCGGACGCCCTGGACCGGGCCCTCGCCCTCCCCGCTCCCGTCAGGAAGGCCCGATGAAGATCCTCATCCTGCACCGCGTGCCCTACTTCAAGATCGAGTACCACCGGGGGATCTCCCACGACCGGCACGAGGTCACCTACCTCGGAACCGACCAGGCGCTGGCCACCCTGCCGCCCGGCCTGCGCTGCGAGCGCGTGAGCCGGCCGGGCACGCGCCCGGCCTTCGAGGAAGCCCGGGACTGGCTGGCACAGCAACCCCGCGACTTCGACCGGGTCATCTCCATGTCGGAGTACGAACTGCTCGACGCCGCCCGGCTGCGCGAGCACCTGGGCGTCCCCGGCGCGCCGGTGGACCAGGTCGCGCTCGCCCGCGACAAGGTCCTGATGAAGCAGGCGGTCGGGGAGGCCGGTCTCCGCGTGCCGCGCTTCGTCCCGTTGCCGCGCTTCCTCGAACCGGACGGCTCGGTGCCCTGGCACGGCCGGACCGTCATCAAGCCGCACCGCGGCGCGTCCAGCGAGGACGTGCTCGTGTTCGACACCCCGCGTCAGGCCGCCGCGGCGGTCACCGAGGGCCGGACCGGGGTCGCCCTCCTCGACGACGGGAGCGGCCTGGAGGACTTCGAGGCGGAGGAGTTCGTCGCCGGGCCCATCAGGCACTACGACGGTCTGGTGCAGGGCGGCGAGGTCCTGGTCCTCAGCGCGAGCGAGTACGTGGGCACCTGCCTGCAGTACGCGCAGGGCCTGCCGATGGGATCGTTCCAGATCCCCTTCTCCGCGGAGACGCGAACCTGGGTGTCGCGTGCCCTGGCCGCCGTACGGATCGAGGACGGCAGCTTCCATCTCGAGGCGATCGTCCACGAGGGGCGGCTGGTGTTCCTGGAGGTCGGCAACCGGGTCGGGGGAGCCGATGTGGTGGCGACCGTCGAGCTGGCCACCGGCGTCCACCTGCCCTCGTACGAGCTGCGCGTCCTGCTCGGCGAGCCCGTGGCCGGCATGCTCCCCGAGCCGCCGGCCCACCAGCGCCGGTACGGCTGGTTCGTCCACCCCGGCCACCACCTGGCCGGCCAGGAGTTCCGGGGCCTCGACGGGGCCCTGGCGTTCCGGGCCGGCCCGCGCGTGGTCGCCTGGAACGAACTGCCGTCCGGCGCGCCACTGCCCGACCACATCACCTACCAGGCCGGAGAGACGGTCCTCGCCGGGATCGTCACGAGCGACACCTCCGAGGAGACCCGGGACTGGATCGTCGACCTGTTCGGCTCCGTCTCGGTCCGCACCCGCCCGGCCGCCCTCACGACAGCGAAACAGGTTCTGGCATGAAGAAACAGCACATCCTGATCGCGGTGGCCATCACCGCGATCTGGGGCCTCAACTTCTCGATCATCAAGATCGGGCTCGAGAGCGTCGACCCGCTCATCCTGGCCGGGATCAGGTTCGCGCTCAGCGCGCTGCCCGCGGTCTTCTTCCTGAAGCGGCCGCAGGTGCCGTGGCGGTACACCATCGGCTACGGGCTGGTGTTCGGCGTCGGCCTGTGGGGTGTGGTGAACCTGGGCATCAAGGCCGGGCTGTCCTCGGGGATCGCGTCCCTGGTGCTCCAGTTCAGCGCGTTCCTGACGATCGTGCTCGGAGCCGTGGTGTTCCGCGAGTCGCTGTCGCGGTTCCAGTACCTGGGGATCGCGGTCGCGCTGGTCGGCCTGTTCTCGATCACGTTCGTCACCGACGGCACGGTGACGCTCGCCGGTGTCGCGCTGGTGCTGCTCGGCGCGGTCTCGTGGAGCGTCGCCAACGTGATCCTGAAGAAGGCCGCGCCCAAGGAGACGCTGGCGTTCATGGTCTGGTCCAGCCTGTTCTCCCCGCTCCCGCTCTTCCTGCTGGACCTGGTCGTGAACGGCACCAAGGGCTATGCCGAGCTGCCGCACCAGATCGGCTGGGCCGCGGTCCTGTCCATCCTCTTCCAGGCGTACCCGAACACCGTTCTCGGCTACGCCGTCTGGAACTGGCTGCTCCGCGAGTACCCGGTGTCCACCGTCGCGCCGCTCTCCCTGCTCGTCCCGATCTTCGGCGTACTGGGCTCCGTGCTGATCTTCGACGAGTCGCTGCCGCCGCTCAAGCTGGTGGCCGGAGCACTGGTCGTCGCCGGCCTGGTCATCGGGCTGTACGGCAAACGGCTGGCGGGGTCCGGGACCGCCGTCCGGCTACCGTCGCCGAGCCGCTCCCGATGACGACCGCCCTGAACGCTCTCGCGGACCGGTACATGGACGAGATGGCCGCGCTCGATCCGTGCCTGGCCGCGGTGATGGGCATCGCCGGGCAGGAGGAGCGGCTGACCGACTTCGGCCCGCGGGCGGCGCGGGCGCGGGCGGAGCTGGCACGTCGCACCCTGCGGGCGGTCGACGGCACGCCGGTCGCGGGGGAGACGGAGCGCGTCGCGGCGGCGGTACTGCGTGAGCGGCTCGCCACGGAGGTGGCGCTGGCCGACGCCGACGCCTACGGCACCCTGCTGGACACCATCGACGGGCCCGTCCAGCGGGTGCGGCAGGCGGTGGCGCTGCTGGATCAGGGCGGCGACACCGCGTGGGAGACGTTGCTGGCTCGGCTGCGGGCCGTCCCGGCAACGCTGGCGGGGCTGCGCGAGAGCCTGGAGGAGGCGCGGCGCGGCGGCCGGGTCGCACCGTACCGGCAGGTGGTCCGCAACGCCCGGGACTGCCGGGACATGCGGTCGTACCTGGCGGGGCTGCCCGCCGGGCACGGCGACGGCGGGTTGCGCGGCGCTCTGGAGGAGGCCGCGGCGGCCGCGAACGAGGCGTTGACGGCGTTCGCGGCGTACCTGTCGCGGCAGCTCGCGGCGGACGCACCGCGGCTGGACGCGGTGGGCGAGGACCGCTACCGGCTGGGGGTGCGGGAGTTCCTCGGCACCCGGCTGGATCTGGCGGACACCTACGCCTGGGGCTGGGACGAACTGGCCCGGGTACGGCGGGATATGACGAGTGCGGCCGAACAACTCGCGCCCGGCGAACCGGTGCCGGCGGTGCTCGCGGCGCTCGACAGCGACCCGCGGTACCAGGTGACGGGCGCGGCGGCGTTCCGCGACTGGCTCCAGGAGCTGGCCGACGGCGCCATCGCCGACCTCGACGGGACACACTTCGCCATCCCCGAGCCGCTGCTGCGGATCGACTGCCGGGTCGCCCCCTCCGACGGGCCCGCCTTCTATCTGGCGCCCAGCGAGGACCTGTCGCGCCCCGGGGCGGTCTGGTGGCCGCTCACCGACCGGGACACACCCATCCCGACGTGGACGGTGCCGAGCACGATGTTCCACGAGGGCGTCCCGGGCCATCATCTGCAGCTCGGCGTGACGACCCTCAACACCGGCACCCTCAACCGGTTCCAGCGGCTGTCGTGCGAGCTGCACCCGGGACACTGCGAAGGGTGGGGCCTGTACGCCGAGCGGCTGATGGACGAGCTGGGGTACTTCGCCGACCCGGCACACCGGCTGGGGATGCTGGCCGGCGGGCAGCAGCTACGCGCGGCGCGGGTCGTGCTGGACATCGGGCTGCACCTGCGGCTGCGCATCCCCGCGGGCACCGGGTTCCACGAGGGGGAGCGGTGGACGCCGCGGCTGGGCCGCGAGTTCCTCGCCGAGTACTGCGGGCTGGGTCCGCCGGGGTTCGTCGACTTCGAGATCGACCGGTACCTGGGGCGCCCCGGGCAGGCCCTCGCCTACAAGCTGGGGGAGAAGGTGTGGCTCCAGGCGCGGGACGCGGCACGCCGCCGCGACGGGCCCGCGTTCGACCTCAAGCGGTTCCACCAGCACGCCCTGGACCTCGGACCGATGGGCCTGGACCTGCTGCGCGCCGAACTGACCCGCTAGGCCGCCGAACGCCTCCGCCCGCACACGCCGGGTGAGATCCCCCCTCTTCGCACAGCCGTCCTGACGGATCGAACCGGATTCCGTTGCCTCTCTGGAGGAGTGATCGTGTCTCTTTCGCGTCGCAAGATACTGGCCGGCTCCGGCATCGCGGCTTCCTCGCTGGCCCTGGGGGCAGCGGGGAGCGGGGATGCCGCCGCCGCGACGAAGGGCGCCGCGCCCCAGCCCTTCGTGCCGCACGACTGGAAGTCCGTCCGTGCGCAGTTCCTGCTCTCGCCCGACCTCGCCCATCTGTCGAATTTCTTCTTCGCCTCGAACCCGGCCCCCGTCCGCGCCGCGATCGCGAAATACCGGAAGGCGTTCGACGAGAATCCGTACAGTTCCCTCGAGGACAACATGTTCGCGCGCGACGAGGACATGCTGTGGCGCAAGGTGTGCGCCGCCGCCGCCGAGTACGTCGGCGGGCAGCCGGACGAGATCGCCCTGACCAGCAGCACCACGATGGGGCTCGCCCTCATCTACAACGGCCTCCGGCTGAAGCCCGGTCAGGAGGTTCTGACCACCACGCACGAGTTCTACCCGCACCACGAATCCATTCGTCTGGCCGCCGCCAAGTGGGGCGCGAGCATGCGCAAGATCCCGCTCTACGAATCGTCGCTGAACTTCTCCCCGGACGAGGCCATCGCGCGGATAGGTGCCGCCGTGCGCCCCCGGACCCGGGTCGTCGGCGTCACCTGGGTCCATTCCGGCACCGGCGTGCGGCTGCCGATAGCCGAGGTCGCGGCCGCCATCAAGGACCTGAACCGCAACCGCGACGAAGCGGATCGCATCCTTCTGGTGGTGGACGGCGTCCACGGCTTCGGCATGGTGGACGAGGACGTCGCTAAGATGGGCTGTGATTTCTTCTCCGCGGGAACGCACAAGTGGATCCTCGGACCGCACGGGACCGGAATCATCTGGGCCAAGCCGGAGAACTGGGCGCTTCTCCAGCCGACGATCCCCAGCCTGATGGCCGGCGAGACGCTCGACGCCTGGCGGCAGGGCCGCCCACCCGCCGGCCCGACCCGGGCCGCGTGGGTCAGCCCGGGAGGCTTCTTCGCCTACGAGCACCAGTGGGCCACCGTCGAAGCCTTCCGCTTCCACCGGCAGATCGGACGCAAGCGGGTCCAGGACCGCATCGCCGGGCTGAACAGCCAGATCAAGGAAGGTCTGGCCCGCATGAACCACGTCACGCTGCACACGCCGCTCGACCCCCAACTGTCCGCGGGCATCGTCTGCTTCGACGTACGGGGCTACAAGCCCGAGGACGTGGTGCGGATCCTGCGCGACAACCGGGTCATCGCCAGCAGCACGCCGTACGCGGTTCCGCACGTGCGCCTGTCGGCCGGAATCGTCAACTTCCCGGAGGACATCGACAGGGCGCTGAAGGTCATACGGTCCCTGGCCTGACGGTCCGCGATCACCGGCCACCCCCGGATCACCGGCACGCTCCGGCCCCGCCACGCGAAGAGCAGCGCCCCTCTGGTTCCGGTACGTAGAGGAGGATCATCAATGGATGTCATGACGGCCGTGCTGACCCGCCGCAGCGAACATCACCTGGTCGAACCCGCTCCGCAGGACGAAGAGTTCGCGTATCTCCTGCGTGCGGCCGCCACAGCGCCCGACCACGGCAGGCTCCGGCCATGGCGGTGGATCCTGGTACGCGACGAAGGCCGCGTCGCCCTGGGGCGCTGCTTCGCCGAGGGGTGTGCGGGGTCCGGGGCGCGACGGGACGAGATGGAGGCCAAGGCCCCCAGAGCACCCCTTCTCGCCACGCTGGTGTTCTCGCCCGTGCGGGACGACACCGGTCACGGCGGTCCCGTCCCGGAATGGGAACAGCTCGCCGCGACCAGCGCCATGACCAGCTCCTTGATACTGCTGCTGCACGCCCGTGGGTTCGGCAGTGTCTGGCGCACCGACAGTTTCACCGAGTCCGGACCGGTGCGCCGGATCCTGGGCCTGCGCCGGGAGGAACGCCTGCTGGGCTGGCTGTACATCGGCACGCCGCAGCGGGTCGGGCCGTCGAAGCGGCGGGTGCCCGAGGACGTCACCGACCGGATCTCCGTCTTCGCCCCCGAACTGATGGGCACGTAGGAGAGCCGTTCGCCGGTCGGAGGCGGCTTCGGAGGCGATCCGAAGCCGCCTCGGTCGTTTCAGGACACGACACCGACATGGGCGAGCGCCTGCTTCAGCAGGGCCCCGTGCCCGCCCGGCATCTCGTTCTGCACCGCCGGCGAGGCGGCCTCCTGGGGGCTGAACCAGACGAGGTCCAGCGCGTCCTGGCGGGGCCGGCAGTCACCGGTCACGGGGACGACGTAGGCCAGGGAGACCGCGTGCTGGCGCGGGTCGTGGTACGGGGTCATGCCGGCCGTCGGGAAGTACTCGGCGACGGTGAAGGGCTGGAGCGAGGCCGGGACGCGGGGGAGGGCAACCGGGCCGAGGTCCTTCTCCAGATGGCGCAACAGCGCGTCGCGTACCCGCTCGTGGTGCAGGACGCGGCCGGAGACCAGGGCCCGGCTGACCGTTCCGTCCTGGCCGATGCGCAGCAGCAGCCCGATGCTGGTGACTTCACCGCTGTCGTCGACGCGCACGGGCACGGCCTCGACGTACAGGATCGGCATCCGGGCCCTGGCCATCTCCAGCTCGTCCGAGGTGAGCCAGCCGGGCGTGGTTTCGGTCATGTCAGACATTGCTTGATCATACTTTCCGGGTGGGGCGCCCGCTGGGATCGCGGGCCGGTTCGGATACGGGCGGTCCGTACAGCCGGCGGGCGTTGTCGCGGCCCGTCCAGGCCGCGATGCGCAGGGCGTCGGCCAGGCTCAGTTCGTCGGCGTCCACACGGTCCTGGAGCAGACCGGCGAGCCCCTGCCGGAAACACAGGGCGCCCAGGTGGTGGAACTCGGCCACACCGTAGGCGTCCGAGCTGTACAGGAGCTTGCGGAACGGCGTGATCTCCAGCGCCTCCTCCAGCACGGCCCGGCAGCGGGCCGGGCCGGTGTGGTGCAGGGCGAGGCCGACGTCCAGGTACACCTGCTCGAACACCGCGGCCAGCCAGGCGGCTTGGCGCTGGTACGGCCAGCAGTGCAGCAGCAGCACCGGGATCGTGCCGGCGGTCCGGTGCAGCCAGTCGGCGAGGAGTGCGGGGTCGGCGCGGTGCAGCCGTACGTCCGCGTCGCCGAAACCGGTGTGCAGTTGGAGCGGCAGCCCCAGGTCGACGGCGGTCCACAGCAGGTGCCGGACCAGCACCGGGTCGGTGAGCCGGCCGCCGCCCGCGAGCCAGCGCCCGGCCGCCCGCGTGACCTCGGTGTCCGCCGGGCGCTCCGGGTCCAGGGCGAAGCCGGTGCGGTACGCGGCGATGGACTTCACCGCCACCACGCCCGGCCGGCGCACGGCCTCCTCGGCGGTGGCGCGCAGCACGGCCGCGTACTCCCCGGCCCGCACGCCCCGCGCGGCCACCGCTTCGGCGAGCTGTTCCAGCCGTACGACCTCGCAGGCGGTGGCGCCGGCCGCCGCGGCCAGCTCGGCGGGGGTGGTGACCGGGTGCGGGGCGTAGCCGGTGTCCACGCAGAACACCCCGGTCCCGGACGCCGTCAGGAAGCGCCGGTTCACCTCCTGCCAGCCCAGTCGTGCGCGCCGGGCCAGGTAGTCGGCGGGCGGCGCGTGCCGGGGCAGGTCCAGCAGGGGTGCGCAGTGGCGGCGGACGGCCACGCCGACGGGGCTGTCGAAGGTCGAGACGCCGGGCCAGGTGTCTCCCTCGGTGAGCAGCGACTCGAAGTCCCCGGCGTCCAGATCGGCCGTCACCGCGCCGTGGCAGTGGTGGTCCACCAGCGGCAGCGCGGCGAGGGCCTCGTGGACCGGTCCCGCTGCGGCCATGGTCAGTACCTCCAGCGGTAGGCCGCCGCCACCCGGTTGTCGTCGAGGCCGTCGACGGCCGCGGCCTCGCCGAGCCGTACGGCGGTCACCGCGTCCGCGAGGACCGGGCCCAGCGCCGCCCGCAGCACCGGGTCCGTGCGGAACTCCTCGGCGGCCTCCGGCAGCGACCGCGGCAGCCGCCGTACGCCCAGGGCCGCCGCCTCCTGCGGGCCGTACCGGGCCGGGTCGCCGGTGATCTCCCGGGGAAGGACGCGGTCGGCCGTCATGCCGTCGAGTCCGGCGGCGATCACGCAGCCGAGGGCCAGATAGGGGTTGGCGGCCAGGTCGACCGGCTTGACCTCCAGGTTCGCGTCCTGGGTGTGACGGCCCGCCGTGCCCGTGATCACGCGCAGCGCGGCCTCGCGGGTCTCGCGGCCCCAGGCGGTGAACGCCCCGGCCCACCGGGAGGGTCTGAGCCGCAGATAGCTGGCCGGGCTCGGCGCGGTGACCGCCGTCAGCGCGGGGAGGCGGGCGAGCACCCCGGCGGCGAAGGCCTCCGCCTCGGCCGTCATGCCGTACCGGCGGTCGCCGCCCGCGTGCAGGTTCACCCCGTCGCGCCAGCAGGACAGGTGCAGATGGCCGCCGTTGCCGACGCCCTCGGCGGTCACCGCGGGTGCGAACGACACCCTCAGGCCGTGCCGCTGGGCCACCGCCCGGATGGTCTGGCGGACCAGCACGCTGCGGTCGGCGGCGGCCACCGGGTCCCGCGCGCCCACCGAGATCTCGAACTGGCCGGCCGCGTACTCGGGGTGCAGTTGGTCGACGTCCACGTCCTGCGCGGCGCACGCGGCCAGCAGGTCGGCGGTGTAGTCGCTCAGCTCGACCTGCCGGATCGCGCCGTACGCCGGTCCGTGGACCGCCGGCACGAACTCCCCGGTGGGCGCCGAGCCGGCGCCCACCGACCACTCGATCTCGATCGCCGCCTTGAGGGCGAGGCCGTGCCGTTCGGCGGCGTCGGTGACGACCCGGCGCAGGAAGGTCCGGCTGCACCCGGGGTGCCGGGTGCCCTCCTGGGTGATCCGGTCCACCGGCGCCCACGCCCAGCCGGGCTGCCCGGCCAGCGCCACCAGCCGGTCCAGGTCCGGGTAGAGCCGCAGATCGCCGTCGGGAGAGCCGAGGACGTCGGTGGTGACGACGGAGTCGCCGGCGAGGAACGTGTCGAACACCGGGGACATGCCGACGCCCCAGGACACGGCCGCCTCCAGCCGGGCCGTCGGGATCGTCTTCACCCGGCCGACGCCCGCCGTGTCGACGTAACCCAGCACGATGCCGTGCACGCCCTGCGCGGCCAGGCCGGCGGTGAGGGGCGCGACCCGGCGCAGATCCGCGGGACGGCCGCCGGGCACGGGGTCGGCCAAAGTCGTCATACGTCCTCCTCGGCGGGCTCGGCGGCGCACGCGGCCGGGATCAGGGTCGCACGGCGGCCGTGCCGGACCGCGGCACCGGTGCGGCCGGCGCCGGCCCGGCGCGCCACCCCGGATGGGGCACGAGGCCGGGCGCGGCCGGCTCCGGGGCGCCGGGGAGGGCGACGGGTCCGGCGGGCCCGCGGGTGGCGGCCGGTGGGGCGTGGTCCTCGCTCACATGTCCGCCCTTCAACCGTGCGGTGTTCCGTCGTCATTGTGCCGCCCGCTGATCGCCCGTGCCGGGAAACGGGCACCCTGGGCGGTTCCGGGCACGTGCGCGAACCGGGTCCCCGCCGGTCCCGGGCGTGCCGTGGGCATGAGGAACACTGGACCGGTAGCCCGGCCCCCGACCGAGAGCAGGACATGCCCGCCACGCCCGCGCCCCTGTACGACACGTCCGGCCTGCGTGCCGGCCCCGCCGACATCCGGCTGATCGTCACCGACATGGACGGCACGCTGCTGGACGACGCCAAGCGGATACCCGGCGGGCTGTGGCCGATGCTCGCCGAACTGCGCCGTCGCGGAGTGTTGTTCAGCCCGGCCAGCGGCCGTCAGTACGCGACGCTGGCCCGGCAGTTCGCCGACGTCGCCGAGGGCATGGTGTTCATCGCGGAGAACGGCACGTACGTGGTCCGCGACGGTGTGGAGCTGAGTTCCGACCCGCTGGACCGGTCCGTCGCCGCCGCGGTCGCCCGGACGGTACGGCGGCTGGTCGCGGGCGGCGCCGACGTCGGCGCGGTCGTCTGCGGCAAGCGGGCGGCGTACGTCGAGCGGACCGACGAGGCGTTCCTCTCCGAGGTGCGCACCTATTACGCCGAACACCGGATCGTGGACGACGTCACCGCCGTCGACGACGAGATGATCAAGGTGGCCCTGTTCGACTTCGGGCCCGCCGAGCGCACCACCGCCCCCGCCCTCGCCGGGTTCGCCGCCACGCACCAGGTCGTCGTCTCCGGTGAGCACTGGGTGGACGTCATGAACCGCACCGCCAACAAGGGCACGGCCCTGCGCGCCCTCCAGCGGGCGCTCGGCATCAGCCCCGCGCAGACCATGGTGTTCGGCGACTACCTCAACGACCTGGAGATGCTCGACGCCGCCGACTGGTCCTTCGCCATGGCGGGGGCCCACCCCGAGGTGATCCGCCGGGCCCGCCACCTGGCCCCGTCCAACAACGACGACGGCGTACCGCGCACCATCGCCCGCGTCCTCGGACTGTAGCCGGGCGGCGTCCGGCGTCAGGGCTTTCGCGCCACCCCGCCGTACAGCGAGATCCGCTCCCGCGGTTCCTCCTCCGGGCGCCACTCCGCCACGGACACGATCCCGGGTTCCAGCAGTTCCAGTCCCTCGAAGAAGACACCCACCTCGGCGTGCGAGCGGGCGACCAGGGTCACTCCGCCCGCCGCGTAGGCCGCGATGCCCGTGTGGACGTTCTCCGGGTCGAAGTCGGCGGTCATGGTCGACAGCGCCAGGAAGCTGCCCGGCGCCAGCACGTCGACCAGGGCGGCCACCAGGTCGTGGGCGCCGTCCTCGTCGGCGACGAAGTGCAGCAGCGCGATGAGGGAGAGGGCCACCGGGCGGTCGAAGTCCAGCACGCGGCCGGCCTGTTCGAGGATGGTGTGCGGATCGCGGGCGTCGGCCTGCACGTACTCCGTCACACCGTCGGGGGTGCCGCGCAGCAGCGCGTGCGCGTGGGCCAGCACGATGGGGTCGTTGTCGACGTAGACCACCCGGGCGTCCGGGGTGACGGACTGGGCGATCTGGTGCAGGTTCGGCTCGGTCGGTATGCCGGTGCCGATGTCCAGGAACTGGCGGATCCCCGCCTCCGCGGCCAGCGCCCGGGTGGTCCGGCGCATGAACGCCCGGTTCGCGCGGGCGGCCTTCGGGGCGCCCCCGTCGATCGCCGTGATCCGGCGGGCCAGTTCCTCGTCGACCGGGTAGTTGTCCTTGCCGCCGAGGAACCAGTCGTACACCCGTGCCGGATGCGGCCGGGTGGTGTCGATGTGCTGGCTGTCCGGCTCGGTCCCCGTCACGTGCTGCTCCTCCGCGCGTCCGGTCCCGGTGGTCGCTCCGGGACGTGCGGGGAGCAGTCTGACACGATCACGCGGCACGGCGCGGACGGGCGCCGGTCGCCTGCCCGCCGGGTGCCGCCCACGCCAACACGGCGGACGGCACGGGCCGTTCGGCGTACCCGGCCGGCTTCCCGGTGTGATCCGGGGAGCCGGCCGGCGCCCTGCCTCGCGGGTACCCGCGGGCGGCTGCCCGCCTACGGCCTGAGCGGGTCGTGGCCCAGCGTCATCAGCCGGTGCCGGCGGCGGGTGTCCTCCGGCGTGGTCTCGGGTGCGGGCTCGTTCTCCAGGTCCGCCGGGTCGTCGACCGTGTCGACGACCCGGTGCATCACCCGGATGTCGTCCTCGGTGAGGTCGGTACGGCGCTTCTGGAGGATCGCGAGGACATGCCGTCCGGTGGGCGAACCCGACGCCTCCGGCAGCGGTTCCGTCTCCTCGGCGGCGTCCCGGACCGTCAGCCAGGCCGCCAGTTCCGCCGAGGTCATGTTGACCACGCGGTGGAAGTCCTCCCACAGCGCGTCGAGTTCGAGGGCGTCGGCCATGGTCCTCCCTTCCGTCGTGCGGGCGGACGCGCTAGCTGGAGGCCTGCTCGGGCGAGTGGTTCTCGGCCTGGAACATCCAGCGCTGCTTCTCCAGGTCGGCAGTGATGGTGATCAGCAGATCCTGGCTGACCGGGTCGGCCTTCTCGGTGGCCTCGATCCGCTCGCGCAGCCGGTCGACGGCCGTCCCCAGCGATTCGACCATCAGCTCCACGACCTCCGTGTCGCGCTGCCAGCCGTCCTTGGTGCCGGGCAGCGCGAAGGCCGCGGCGATGGTCTCCGGCCGGCCGTCCGGCGACACTCCCAGCGCGGCGGCCCGTTCGGCGACCGTGTCCGAGTGGTCGCGGGCGGTGGTGACCACCTCGTCAAGCTGGAGGTGGATCGACCGGAAGCGCGGGCCGACGATGTTCCAGTGCGCCTGCTTCCCGATCAGTGACAGTCCGAGCAGGTCGACCAGGGTGTCCTGGAGGGCGGTCCCGGCGGCGCGGAGCGCCTCCTCGGGCAGCGTGCTCTTGACCACGGTCATGGTGGGTCGGTCCCCTTTCGTCAGCATTCCGGGTCACGTCCGAAAGGGCGGGTGCCCCGGCGCACCGGGGGGCAAACGCGCTGATCAGCGAGGCAGCACCCGGTTCAGGAAGTCCAGCGTCTCCGCGAGGACCGCCTCCTTGCACGTCTCGTGGAACACCTCGTGCCGTGCCCCGGCGAAGATCCGCTCGGTCAGCGGGCCGCCGCTCAGCCGCCGCACCCCGGGCCGGCTGCCGGGCAACGGCACCAGCCGGTCGTCGTCCCCGTGCAGCCACAGCAGCGGCAGCCGCCCGACGTCACCGCCCCGGGCGACGGTCTCCAGGGTCCGGGCGAACGCCTCCAGCGTCGGCCGCTTCATGGGCCCGTGCCAGACCAGCGGATCGGCCGCGTACGCGGCGCCCACGGCCGGGTCCCGGGAGAGCGCGGACGGGCTGACCGGCAGGTCCGGGATCTCGTCCAGGGCGAGCAGCCGCCCCGGCAGTTCCCAGGCGCCGATCACCGGACCCGACAGCACCAGCGCGCTCAACTCGTCGCCGTACCGCTGGGCGTACCGGGCCGCGACGAGGCCGCCCATGGAGTGACCGATCAACACCAGGGGCAGGCCGGGGTGGGCGGCCCGGGCCAGGTCCGCCGCGCGGTGCACGTCCGTGACCACGTCCTCGAAGTCCTCGATCAGCACCCGCTCGCCCGCCGACCTGCCGTGGCCGGTGTGGTCGGGTGCGTACACGGCGGCGCCGTGCCCGGTGAGGACGGCGGCGAGTTCCGCGTAGCGCCCGGCGTGCTCGCCGTACCCGTGCGCCAGGATGACGAGGCGGCGCGGCGCCGGGTGCGGCCACTCGTGCACGGCGAGAGGTCCGTGCGTGCCGTCGAGCAGGTGCTCGCGGACGTGGGGCATGTCTCCTCCAGCGGAGTCGGTGACGGCCGGGGGAATCTTCCCAGCGGGGCGGCCGGAGGTCTATAGTCGAAAACTAGCAGTGCTAATTAACAGGTGCAGAACCGGTCCGTGCTGATCCACAGCGTCGTAGGTCAGGAGTCCAAGCCGTGCGTCCCGTCCACTTCGCGGCCGCCCGCCGCACCCCCATCGGCAAGCTGCGCGGAGCCCTCTCCTCCGTCCGGCCCGACGACCTGGCGGCGACCGTGATCCGCCACCTGGTTGCCGGTGTGCCCGCCCTCGACCCGGCCCGCATCGACGACGTCTACTGGGGCGCCGCCAACCAGGCCGGCGAGGACAACCGCAACGTCGCGCGGATGGCCGCCCTGCTCGCCGGGCTCCCCGACTCCGTGCCCGGCGCGACCGTCAACCGGCTGTGCGCCTCCGGACTCGAAGCGGTCACCACCGCCGCCCGGACCATCGCCGCCGGCGAGGCCGACGTCGTGATCGCGGGCGGCTCGGAGTCCATGAGCCGCGCCCCCTTCGTCCTGCCCCGGCCCGACGAGGCCCTGCCCCAGCGCATCGAGACCCACGACACCCGGCTCGGCTGGCGGCTGGTGAACCCCGCCATGAAGGAGCTGCACGGCCTCCTCGCCATGGGTGAGACCGCCGAGGAGGTCGCCGCCCGCCACGGCATCTCCCGCGCCCGGCAGGACGAGTTCGCCCTGCGCAGCCACCGACTCGCCGCCACCGCACGTAAGAACGGCCACTTCGACGACGAACTCCTGCCCGTCGAACGCCCGGACGGGCTCCTGGTCGAGCAGGACGAGTGCGTCCGCGAGGACACCTCGCTGGAGAAGCTCGCGCGGCTCAGGCCGGTCTTCCGCGCGGACGGCACCGTCACCGCCGGCAACGCCTCACCGATGAACGACGGGGCCGCCGGCCTGCTCCTGGTCAGCGAGGAAGTCCTCGACGAGCTGGGCCTGGAGTCCCTCGGGCGGTATGTCGCGGGCGCCTCCGCCGGCGTCCACCCCGACGTGATGGGCCTCGGTCCCGTGCCCGCCACCCGCAAGGTGCTGGGCCGCGCCGGCTGGGAGACCGGAGACTTCCAGGAGGCCGAGTTCAACGAGGCGTTCGCCGCGCAGGCCCTCGCCTGCGTCGACCAGCTCGGCATCGACCCCGACCTGGTGAACCCCACCGGCGGCGCCATCGCCCTCGGCCACCCCCTCGGCTGCTCGGGCGCCCGCATCCTGACCACCCTGCTGCACCGCATGCGGCGCACGGGATCGCGGCGCGGGCTGGCGACCATGTGCGTGGGAGTGGGGCAGGGCAGCGCGGTGCTGGTCGAAAGGGACTGAGCCGCCCGCAACGGGGGCCCCGCAAGGGGATCGGTAGTACGAGCCGCAAGGAAACGGAGCAGCACTCCATGGCAACCCTGTCCGTCGCCGCCATCCTCGCCGAGAACGCCCGGCGCCGCCCTGGCAGGACCGCCCTCGTCGAAGGCGACCTGCGGCTCACCTTCGCCGAGGTGTGGCAGCGGGCGCTGGCGCAGGCGGGCGCCCTCGCCGGCCTCGGCGTCCGGCCCGGCGACCGGGTGGCCCTGATGGCCCCCAACACCGCCGACTTCCCGGTCGCCTACTACGCGATCGCCGCGGCCGGCGCAGTCGTCGTCCCCGTGCACCTGCTGCTCTCCGCCGAAGAGGTCGAGCACGTCCTGAAGGACAGTGGCGCCACCCTGCTGCTCGTCCACCCGGCCCAGGCGGACACCGGCCGAGCCGCCGCCGGCACCGCCGGAATCCGGGCCCTCACCCTGGGCGAGGAGTTCGGCAAGCTCACGGCCGACGCCGAACCGCTGCCGTCGTACGTCACCCGGGCCGCCGACGACCCGGCGGTCGTCTTCTACACCAGCGGCACCACCGGCGTCCCCAAGGGCGCCGTGCTGAGCCACTTCAACCTGGTGATGAACGCGACCGTCAACGCCTTCGACGCCAACGACATCCGGCCCGACGACATCGCACTCGGCGCGCTGCCGCTGTTCCACGCCTTCGGTCAGACGGTGTCGCTCAACTCCACCTGGCGCGGCGGCGCCACGCTCGTCCTGCTGCCCCGCTTCGACGCCGCCCGCGCCCTCGCGCTGATGGTGCGGGAGGGCGTGAACACCTTCCACGGCGTGCCCACCATGTTCGTCGCCCTCGCCGCGGCGGCGGCGGACGCCGACCGGCTGCCCGAACTGCGCGTGTGCGTCTCCGGCGGCGCCTCGCTGCCGGTCGCCGTACTGGAGCGGTTCGAGGCCGCGTTCGGGGCGAAGATCTACGAGGGGTACGGCCTGTCCGAGACCTCACCGACCGCCACCGTCAACCAGCCGGTGTTCGGCACGAAGGCCGGCACCATCGGCCACCCCCTCTGGGGCATCGACGTGGAGATCGCCCGCGCCGAGCTGGAGGGCCGGATCGAACTCCTGCCGCCCGGCGAGCTGGGCGAGGTGGTCGTCCGCGGGCACAACGTCTTCTCCGGCTACCTCGGCCGCCCCGAGGCCACCGCCGAAGCCGTGGTGGACGGCTGGTTCCGCACCGGCGACCTCGGCACCAAGGACGACGAGGGCTTCCTGCGGATCGTCGACCGCAAGAAGGACGTCATCATCCGCGGCGGCTACAACGTCTACCCGCGCGAGGTCGAGGAGGTCCTGATGCGCCACCCCGAGATCGCCCAGGCCGCCGTCATCGGCCTCCCCGACGAACTGCACGGCGAGGAGGTGTGCGCCGTCGTCGTCCCGGCGCAGGGCACCACGCCCGACGCCACCGAGCTCACCGAGTGGTCCAAGCAGCACCTCGGGCGGCACAAGTACCCGCGGCGCGTGGAGTTCACCGACGCGCTGCCGCTCGGACCGAGCATGAAGGTGCTCAAGCGGGAACTGCGGGCGCGGTACACGGGCCGGTAGCGGCACCGGCACCTGGCCCGGGGACCGGACGGCGAGACGCCGCTTACGCGGAACGCATGCGTGTGCATAGCATCGGTTCCTCCATGAACACGATGACGCTCTGGCACCTCTCGGGCTGGCAGTTCGCCGCGCTCGCCGCCGCCGCCCTCCTCGTCGGCTTCTCCAAGACCGCCGTGAGCGGGGCCAACACGGTCAGTCTCGCGGTCTTCGCGGCGGTCCTGCCCGCCCGGGCCTCCACCGGAGTCCTCCTGCCCGTCCTGATCGCCGGCGACCTGCTCGCCGTCGCCACCTACCGGCGGCACGCGCACTGGCCGACACTGTGGCGCCTGTTCCCGGCCGTCGCGGTGGGCGTGGTGGCGGGCACCCTGTTCCTGGTGTGGGCCGACGACGGTGTCGTACGGACCTCGATCGGCGCGATCCTGCTGCTGATGGCCGGGGTGACGGTGTGGCGCCGCCGGACGGCCGGGACCCCTCAGGCGCCGGACGCGGTCACCACCCGGGCGGGCCGCGTCAAGGCACGCTCGTACGGCGTCCTCGGCGGGTTCACCACGATGGTCGCCAACGCGGGAGGACCGGTGATGTCGCTGTACCTGCTCTCCACCGGCTTCCGCAAACTCGGCTTCCTCGGCACCTCGGCCTTCTTCTTCCTCATCGTGAACGTGTCCAAGGTGCCGTTCAGCGTCGGCCTCGGCCTGATGGACCGCCGCTCCCTGCTCCTGGACGCCGCGCTCGCGGTGTTCGTGGTGCCCGGCGCCCTGTTCGGCAAGTGGGCCGTGCCCCGGATCAACCAGCGGCTCTTCGAACAACTGGTGATCGCGGCGACCGTCGTGGGCGGTCTGCAACTGCTGCTCCGCTAGGCCGTCGGGTCCCTGCCCGGCCCGGCGGCCGCGTGACCGGTCCGTGGGGACCCGGGCGGCCGGCCGGGCCGTCTGCCTCGTACGCTCACCCCATGCCCGCGCACGTGCTGATCCTCGGCGGCACCACCGAGGCCCGCCGCCTCGCCGCCGACCTCGCCGCCCGCCCCGGGGTCCGCGTCACCACCTCCCTCGCGGGCCGGGTCACCCGGCCCGCGGCACTGCCCGGTGAGGTGCGGACCGGCGGCTTCGGCGGCCAGCGGGGGCTCGCCGACTGGCTGCGCGCACACCAGGTGGACGCCGTGGTGGACGCCACCCATCCCTTCGCCGAGTCGATCACGGCCAACGCCGTCCGGGCGGCCCGGACCGCGGGCGTCCCCGCCGTCGTCCTGCGCCGCCCCGGCTGGCGGCCGGGCCCGGGCGACCGGTGGTACGACGTCCCGTCCCTGGCCGGGGCCGCCGAGATCCTGCCGGGCCTCGGCCGCCGGGCGTTCCTCAGCACCGGGCGCCTCGGCCTCGCGGCGTTCGCCCACCTGAACGGCCTGCACTTCGTCGTCCGGTCGGTCGAGCCGCCCGAACCGCCCCTGCCGCCGGACACCCGGGTCATCCTGGCCCGGGGCCCGTTCACGGTCGCCGACGAGACGGAACTCCTGCGCGCCCACCGCGTCGACGTCCTGGTCACCAAGGACAGCGGCGGTGCGGCCACGTCCGCGAAACTCACCGCCGCCCGCGATCTCGCGCTCCCCGTGCTCGTCGTCCGCCGGCCACCGCTGCCGGAGGGCGTACAGGCGGTGCCGGACGTGGCGGGGGCACTGGAGCGGCTGGGCCTCGCTGCGACAGCGGGCTCCGGGGAGGGGCGGGGTGCGCCCGGCTGACAGGTGCGTCGGCCGACAGTACGCCTGGCTGACGGTTGTGCCCGGCTGACAGTGCGGCCCGCTGACCGGGCGCGGGGGCGCGGGGGCTGGGCACGGGTGCGCGGCGGTGCGTCCCCGGGCGTCGGCGGCCGCGGCCGGTGCCGGCGTCACCGGGCACGGTCGGTGTGGCGGGTGCGCGCGGGTACGGGTGCCGGTGGCGGCCGGTACGGCAGTGGCGGCGGGCGCCTGGTGCGGGCGGGGGCGTCAGTCCTTCGCGGGGTGGCGGCGCAGCAGATACGTGTCCATGATCCAGCCCTTGCGCTCCCGCGCCTGGGCCCGCACCCGTTCGATGCGCGGACCGGCCTCGGCGAGCGGACCGGAGACGAGGATCTCGTCCGGCGTGCCGATGTACGCACCCCAGTAGATGTCCATGTCCTCGTCGGCGTACCGCCGGAAGGCCTGGTGGGCGTCCAGCATCACGACCACGTCGTCCACCCCCTCCGGGAAGCCCTCGGCCAGCCGCCGCCCGGTGGTGATCTGCACCGGCCCGGCGACCCGGTTCAGACCCGTGCGGTGCCGGGCGACCAGCGCGGAGACGCTGCTGATGCCGGGCACCACGTCGTACGCGAACTCCACCTCGCCCCGCTCCAGCACCTCCTGGAGGATGCCCAGCGTGCTGTCGTACAGCGCCGGATCCCCCCAGACCAGGAAGGCGCCGGTGCCGTCCTCGTCCAGCTCCTCGGCGATCAGCCGCTGGTAGATCCCGGCGCGGGCGCTGCGCCAGTCCCCGACGGCGGGTGAGTAGGCCGCCCCGCCCGCCTTCCGGTCCCGGTCCGGGTCACGGGCCTCCACCACCCGGTACGACCCCGCCGGCAGATGCGCGTCCAGCATGTCCAGGCGCAGCCGCGTGAGATCGCTCTTCACCTCGCCCTTGTCGAGCAGGAAGAACACGTCCGTGCTCCGCAGCGCCCTGACCGCCTGGAGGGTCAGCTGGTCGGGGTCGCCCGCGCCGATACCGATGACATGAATCTTTCGCACGCCCCGAGTCTGCCGCATGCCACTGACAGTGCGTCCACCGCCTCCGCACGCCGCGACGGCCTACCGGTCAGGGGCCCAGCCGGGGCGCCTCGGTCCGCGCGTCCACCGGTGCCGAGTCGTGCTCGACCCGTTCGGCCAGCTCCACGGCCCACCGGGTCAGCCCCGGCAGGTCCATGCCGTACGGCCGGTCCTCGCCCCGCCCGGTCTGCCACTCCTCGACGGCGTGCGCACCCCGCCGCAGCAGGCGGGCCCCGCCCAAGGCGTTCCCGCGGGCCGCGTGGGTGAGCCCCACGGCTAGCTGGGCCAGCCCACGCCACAGCGTGCGCTCGTCCGGCGGGCCCGACTTCCAGGCGTCCTCGAAGACCTCGTGCGCGTGGAAGGGCCGCCCCTTGGCCAGCAGCACCTGTGCCTCGGAGACCGTTTCCCGCGGCGTTCGTACGAGCCCTTCCGGCTGCCGGGGCACACCCTCGGCGCCGTACGGCAGCGGCCGGCCCAGCCCGTCCCGGGGCCGCGAGTTCCGGGCCCGCCCGTCCACGTCCCGGTCCCTGGCGTCCGATGCGTCCGCGTTCGTCATACGGCCGATTGTCCCCCGTTCCACCCGGTCTCCTTCGGCACATTCCGTGGCGTGGGGTAAAGTGCTGTCCGCACGATCACGCGGGGCACCGCGGGAGAGAGCGACGGGACGTGGCGCAGCTTGGTAGCGCACTTGACTGGGGGTCAAGGGGTCGCAGGTTCAAATCCTGTCGTCCCGACTCGTGAGAGTCGTAGAACAGGGCCGGTCACGGAGACATCCGTGACCGGCCTTCGATCGTTCCCGGGTCGGTCGTCCGGGCGGAGCCGGCGCGCCGGGCGATGGTCGGCGAACCAGGTCGAACCCGGCCCCCCGGGCATGCCGCCGATGGCGTCGTCCGTGATCGTGGAGACAGTGGTCTTCGGCACCTCGGCCGCCCTTTCTTGATGGTCCACGGCTGAAACGAGCCGATTCGATCCCGCGGAACAAAGGTCTCGACCGGTCCCACATGGAGGAGAACGGTTTTCGGCCTAGTGTCATTACGGATGTTTGTCGCTCACCGCCTTGTCCCGGCGACTGCCGATCATTGACCCGAAGTCAGTTCGGCATCGTCAATCGTTTCCGATGGCGGTGTGCCACGGGATCACTGACGGGAAGAGACCGCCGTATTCGACCGCCCGCAGACCGCCGGTAGGGAAATCCGTGGCCGAACAGACGGTCGAACGGGGCGCCCAAGGGATGCGTATGAGCCTTTCTGGAGGGCCGTCACGGCCGGCCGCGTCGGGTGGCCGGCCGCGGTTCGCCGCCTCCGGCCGTCTGTCGTCGGCGGCCTCGCGTGGGCGGTGGCCGACGCCGGCCGTGGACCGGTCCGATGTGCGGTCGCGGGCCGTCCGGCCACCAGGCGTTTCGGGCTCGGCGAGCACGTCTGCCTCGGCTCCGTAAGTGAACTGACTTGGGCACAAAGGGTGTTGGCGGTGGCTAGGAGATCCTCGGCGCCATCGGCCGGCTTTTGTCCGACTCGATATCGCCTGCGAGCGGAAGGGGCGCGGCGCGTGAATGCGGTCGAGGTCCGGGACGGGGCGCGGCCGGAGGAGTGACCAGAGAAGGCGTGGCCGAAAGTCGACTTGCTGCGCGAACCCCCGCCATTCAAGGATCTTTCTACACTCTTGTCTTCCGCAGAGTCGCGGATCTGACGAAGCGTCGTCCGAAAGTTGCCCGTAGATGTCGTAGATATTGCGGATGAGATGCCGTCCGCTCGCCGCCCGAAGAGGTGCGGCTCTACGTTCAGTGTGAACTCAATCTCACTCTGTGATGGCCGTTCGGGGAAATCATGTCACCAGGGCGGACAGACGCTCTGGCTATATTGGATTCATGATCCTCATTTCGGTGTTGTGTGGGTGTGTCGGCATCCCGGATATGACGCGGGGGGAGATGTGACACGAGGAGAAGGCCGCCCTACCGCCGGCGGTGTCCTGGAAGCGACGGCAGTGGTGCCCTTACCGTCGGGGCGGTCGTCGGGCGGTCCCGAGGTCCATGCCGGTCACGACTCGTCGTGGGGCACCGTGCTGATGGAACGCGAGGAACAGATCGCGCCGGTGCAGGCGTGGTTGACCGATCCCCAGCCCATGGTGGGACAGGTGCTCCTGCTCGAGGGAACAGTGGGCGTGGGAAAGACGGAGTTCCTGCGCGCGGTGACCGAGCGCGTCCTGTCGGCCCGGGCGGTCCTGCTGCACGCCGTCTGCTCCCCCGAGGAGCGGGATCTGCCGTTCGGTATCCTCCGTCAACTGTTCGACAGCCCGTCGCTGCCGACGGACGTGCGAAGGCGCGTCGCGCCGGTGCTGCGCGGCCTCATGGAGTCGGCCCGCGCCGAGGACATGCACGAGGCCGTCGAGCGGCACAGGGCCACCATCCTGTACGACCTCTTCCCGCCGATCACCGAACTGGCCGCCACCACCCCGGTCGTGGTGTGCGTCGACGACATCAACCACATGGACGTGGCGTCGCAGCAGTGCCTGCTGCACCTGGTCCGTCGCATGAGTTCGACCCCCCTGCTGATGGTGCTCACCGAACTCGCCGAGCCGCGTCGCACACACTCACCGTTCCATGCCGAACTCCTGCGTCAGTCCTCCTTCGTCTCCACGCGGCTCGCACCGCTCTCACCGGAGGGTGCGCGAGCGGTGATCGACCAGCGCCTCGGCGCGGAGGCGGCCCGGAGGCTGGGCGACGGCTTCCTCGAGTACAGCGGCGGCAACCCGCTGCTGCTCGACGCGTTGATCAACGACGAGCGGCTGTACGGCCAGGTGTGCCAGCAGGGTTACGGGCGGGCGCTGTTGGCCTGTCTGTACCGCAGCGGGCCGGACACGTTGCGGGTCGCCCGCGCCATGGCGGTGTACGGGGACGACGCCACGCCGAAGGAACTCGGGACGCTGATCGACGCGGACGTCGCTACCGTGGAACGGGCCCTGCGTTCCATGACGGAGGCCGGACTGCTGCGGCTCGACCGCTTCCGGCACGCGGTGGCCCCACGCACGGTGCTGGACGATCTGCCCGCCCCGGACCGTGCGGAACTGCACCACCGGGCCGCGCGCCTGCTGCGCGGACAGGGTGCCTCCGCGGTCGACATCGCCGCTCATCTGGCCGAGGCCGGTCAGGTACCGGAGCCCTGGGCGCTGCGCGTACTGCTGGAGGCGGCCTCCGAGGCCCTGCAGCACGACGAGGCGCACCGTGCCGTGCGGTACCTGGACGCGGCGCAGCGCTCCTGCACGAGCGAGGAAGACCGCTGGACGATCCAGGCCAGGCTCGCCCAGGCCGAATGGCAGCTCAACCCCCTGGCGTCGCTGCGGCATCTCATGGCCCTCACGGAAGCGGCGCGCGCCGGTCGGCTGGACCACGACGAGGCGATACTGCTGGTACGGCAACTGCTGTGGCTGAACCGCACGCACGAGGCCACGGACGTGCTCACCCTGCTCCGCAGGAGGGCGGCGCGGCAGCAGGCCGACACGGTCCCGGCCCCGCCCGGCGCCCCGGAGGTACCGGCCGAGCTGCACGACGTGGAACTCTGGCTCGCCTGCACCTACCCGCCGCTCGCGGGACGGGTGCCGGTCGGGGCCGCACCGACCGGTCCCGAGGGCGCGCCCACCACCCGGGGCAGGACGTTCTGGCTGCAGACGATCGGCGCGCTCTCCGGCGGGCTCATCCGCAGGCGCGGCGGCGAGACCCAGGAATGGGCTTCGCACGCCCTCGGCCAGCTCGACCTCAACCACCATGCCCCGTGGGCCGAGGAAGCCACCCTCCTCGCGCTGATGTCCCTGGTCTACAGCGGTCGTCTGGGCGAGGCCGCCGACCGGTGCCGCAGCCTGGCCGAGCGCCGCAACGGGCCTCCCTCGCCGATGTGGCAGAGCGTCTTCGACGCGGGCGAGGCGGAGGTCCGGCTGCGCCGGGGCGAGTTCCCCGAAGCCGTGAAGCGCGCCAGGTCGGCCCTGGAGCACATACCGGTCCAGGGGTGGGGCACCGCCGTCGGCCTGCCCCTGGGCACCCTGATTCTGGCCCACGTCCGCATGGGCGAGTTCGACGAGGCCACCGCGCTCGTCACCCGCAGCATCCCCGACGACATGTTCCAGAGCCGGTACGGACTGCACTATCTGCACGCACGCGGACACTACTATCTCGCCACGAACCGGACGCGTGCCGCGCTCGGGGACTTCCTCTCCTGCGGGGAGCTCATGCGCAAATGGGGCCTGGACCTGCCCGGCATCGTGCCGTGGCGGACCAGCGCGGCCGAGGCGTGGCTGTTGCAGGGCAACCGGGACCGGGCCAAGCGCCTGGTGAAGGACCAACTGGCCATCCCCGGACCGGAGGACGCCGTCAGCCGGGCTCTGGCGCTGCGGCTGATGGCCGCGTTCAGCTCGCTGGGCCAGCGTCCGCGTCTGCTCGGCGAGGCGGCCGACATCCTGGAGGCGGCCGACTGCTACTACGAACTGGCCAGAACACTGTCCGACCTGGGCCGGGCCCACCACGCGCTGGGCAAGCACCGCCGGGCCCGGGTGGTCGTCCGGCGTGCCTGGCACGTGGCGCGTCTGTGCAAGGCGGAACCGCTGTGTCAGGAGCTGTTGCCGGACATGGGCGGCGAGGCCCGGCCGGCGGAGGAGACGGACGGGACGACGGCACTCGCGTCGCTCACCAACAGCGAACGGAGGATCGCCTCGATGGCGGTCAAGGGCTACACCAACCGTGAGATCGCGGAGAAGCTGTTCATCACGCCCAGCACGGTGGAACAACACCTGACACGTGTCTATCGCAAGCTGGCCGTCAAGAACCGCCAGAGCCTGCCGGGGTATCTGCGCAGCGACGCGGGCTGACACACCGGGGCCGCCCGGCCCGGAGCGGGGGCCGGCGGTCACCGCTGTGGCCGCGCGGGCGAGGACGGTGCGTGCCGCTTCGCCCGAGGCGCCGGGTTCCGGGCGATGCGGTGCGCGGCGCGCAGTCCCTGCGCGGTGGCCCGTACGGCGTTGAGGCCGTCGGTGCCGGCGGCGCCGCCGGCGGTCTCGAAGGGGACGCCGGCCCGGTGGAGCGTGGCGACGACATCGCGTTCGCTCTCCTGGCCGGTGGCGAGGACGACGTGGTCGGCGTCGACGAGCTGCCGGTTGCCGTCGGCGCCGACGACGATCACGCCGTCGCGCGTGATCTCCTGGTACGCGATGTCGGTGAGCAGGCGTACTCCGGCGGCGCGCAGCTCCTCCATCACCACCCACCGGGTGGAGGGACCGATGCCGGCGCCGATCCTGCCGCTGCGGCGCATGACCGTCACCCGGCGGGGTGTTTCGGCCGGTCGACCGCTCGTCCCGGCGACCGGGGTCGTCCGGGACGAGGTGGTGAAGGCATGGGAGGCGAGGAACTCCTCCCGGGTCGGGGCGGTGGAGGAACGACCGGTGAGGAGGTGGGCCAGGTCGACGGCGATTCCGCCGCCACCGATGATGGCGATGCGCGGGCCGAGTGCGTCGGGGTCGGCGAACGCTCGGGGGTAGTCGAGGACGTGCGGCAGGGCGAGGCCGGGCAGTTCCGGCCGGCGGGGGCGTACGCCGGTGGCGACAATGACGCCGTCCATGGTGCGCAACAGGTGCACGTCCCCGGCCCCGACGCGGTGCCCCAGGTGGAGGGGGACGCGCAGTTCGGCGAGTTCCCGGACCCGCCGCCGTACGGTCTCGCCGAAGTCCGCCTTGCCCGGCACCCGGGCGGCCATCCGGAACTGGCCGCCGGGCTCGTCGGCTGCTTCGTACACCTCGACCTCGTGCCCGAGTCCCGCCAGGGTGCGGGCGGCTTCTAGCCCCGCGAGCCCGGCGCCGATCACGGCGTACCGGCCCCGGTACGTGAGGGAGCTTCGAGCGGGGAGCCGGGGGAACTCCCGCTCGTACCCCGCCCGGGGATTCACCAGGCAGGACACCCTCTCGGTACCGAAAGACCGGTCGATGCACGCCTCGTTGCAGGCGATGCAGAGGTCCACCGACGCGTCGCGGCCGGCCCGGGACTTGCCGACGACGGCCGCGTCCGCGAGGAACGGGCGGGCCATGGCCACCAGGTCGATGTCGCCCCTGGCGAGCGCCTCCTCCGCCTGCGCGATCCGGTTGAAGCGGTTGGACGCGATGACGGGCAGCTCGCCGTGGCCCGCCCCGCGCAGCGCCCGTTTGACCCCCTCGGCGTACCCGGCCCACGTGCCCGGCGGCACCTGGGCCTGCACGGTCGGCACGGGCGACTCGTGCCAGCCGATGCCCACCGCCAGCGCGTCGGCCCCGGCCTCGGCGAGTGCGACGGCCAGCGCGGCCGTCTCCTGCCACGGGGTGCCGTCGGTGACGAGGTCGGCGCCGGACATCCGGAAGAGCACCGGGAACGCCGTGCCCACCGCCGCCCGTACGGCCCGCAGCACCTCGACGGGCAGGCGGCGCCGCCCCTCGGCGTCACCGCCCCAGCGGTCGCTCCGCCGGTTGGTGAGCGGCGCGGTGAACTGGTTCAGCAGATAGCCCTCGGAGCCCATCACCTCCACGGCGTCGAAGCCCAGCTCGCGCGCCGTCCTCGCGGCCCGCGCGAAGTCGGCGACGGTCCCGGTGATCTCCTCCTCGGTCATCGCCCGCGGAACGGTGCGGGAGAACCGGCTGTACACGGCGGACGGCGCGAGCGGCGTACTGCCGTGCTCACCGGGGAGCGCGTACCGCCCGGCGTGGAAGAGCTGGAGGGCGACAAGACCGTCGGCGTCGTGCACCGCGCGGGCCGCCCGGCGCAGCACGGACCTGTGGTCCTCGTCGTCGAGCACGCCGTACCCGGGCCCGCCGGCACCCGCCCCGTTCACCGCGGTGCCGCCGGTGACGATCAGTCCGGCACCGCCGCGCACGCGTTCCGTGTAGAAGGCGGCCAGGGCCGCACCGCCGTCGTCCAGGGTCTCCAGGTTCAGGTGCATGGCGCCCATGACGATGCGGTGCGGCACGGTGAGAGCGCCGATGTCGCAGGGCTTGAAGACATGATCGAACACCTGCGGTCCCCCTCCCGGGATCCTCGGCTCAGTCGCCGCGAGTCGGCCGGGGCGGCAGCACGAGCGCCTCGCCCGCGTCCGCGAAGAACGGCGGTGCGACGACGCTGAGCCCGCCGTCGACCACGAGGGTCTGCCCGGTGATGTAGCCGGCTCCGTCGCCGAGGAGGAAGGCGATGGTGTCGGCCATCTCCTGCACGGTGCCCGGCCGGCGCGCGGGGATACGGTCGAGGACGCCTTGCATGGGCGGCATGCCTTCGAGGCCGTAGAAGAAACTCCAGGGAGTCGGAGTCGATGAGCCCGCCGTTGACCGCGTTGACGTTGATGCCGTACGGGGCGAACTCCACCGCCATGTACCGCACCCACGACTCGATGGCGGCCTTCATGCCGCCGAGCATCGCGTAGGTGGGATAGGCGCGGATCGAACCGTAGGAGGACAGCGCGACGATCCGCCCGCCGTCGTCCATCAGCCGCACGGCCTGCTGCGCCCCCAGCACGAACGGCCGCAGGTTCATCGCGTACGAGCGGTCCAGGTGGTGCGGGCCGAGGTCGACGATGTTCTTGAACGCGCTCGCCGCCGCGTTGGAGACGAAGTGGTCGAGCCGTCCGCAGCGCTGTGCCACCTCGTCGAACAGCGCGGTGATGCCCTCGGGGGTCTCGACGTCCGCCTGGACCGTGAAGCCACGGCCGCCGGCCTCCTCGACGTCGGTGACGGTCTTCTGTGCCAGGTCGGCGTTCTTCTTGTAGTTGACCACCACCGTGCCGCCCTGCCGGGCGAGGGTGAGTGCCAGGGCGCGGCCGATGCCGCGCGAGGCACCGGTGATCAGCGATACCCGCTCGCGCTCGGGCGTCTGCCGGTGCTGCGCGTCCTGGTGGTTGTTCATCGGCTCGTTCCTTCCCCGTCACAGGCCGCGGCGCGTTGGAGCAACTCGCGGAAGACCACTGCCTTCTGCACCTCGTTGGTGCCTTCCTCGAAGCGTTGGGCACGGGCGTCGCGGTAGACGCGCTCGATCTTCTGCGACTTCCAGTAGCCGAGCCCACCGTGCACCTGGAGCGCCTTGTCGGTGACGTTCGTCAACATCGTCACGGCGTGCATCTTCGCCATCGACGACTGCATGGACGCGTCGTCCGCGCCCTCCTCGAAACGGCGGGCGGCGTGCAGGGTCAGCTGTCTGGCGGCCTCGATGTCCGCCGCGTTCTCGGCCAGCATGAACTGGATCGCCTGGCGCTGGGTGAGTGACTTGCCGAAGGTCACCCGGTTCCGGGCGTACTCGACGGCAAGCTGCTGGGCGCGCTGGGCGAGACCGACGCAGCTCATCGCCACGGAGATCCGGGACGGGGTGAGGAAGCCACCGAGGAACACCTCCAGGCCCTCGCCCTCCGCCCCCAGTCGGTGGTCCACCGGTACCGGGGTGCGGTCGAAGGTCAGCGACGCGTGGTCGGTACCCGTGACTCCCATCGTGCGGGAGGTGTCCTCGACCGTGACGCCCGGGGCGTGCCGCGGCACCAGCAGGGCCACGGTGCCCGCGTGACCGGTGCTGCCCTCGACGCGGGCGGCCAGCAGGTAGTAGTCGCAGCGCACTCCGAAGGTGATCAGATGCTTGCGCCCCGACAGGTAGTACGTGTCACCCTCGCGCACCACCGAAGTGGTGATGTCCGCGCCGGTGCCGTTGCCCGGCTCGGTGAGCGTGAAGGCGATCTTGATGTCGCCGGTGACCGAGGGGATGACGAAGCGCTTGCGCTGCTCGTCGTCGGCGTGGCCGTCCATGGAGCGCCAGATGCCGTTGACGACGTGCACGATCATGCGCACGGAGCCGTGCGAGCGGGAGAAGATCTCCATCAGCTCCATCCAGCGCGCGAAGCCGAGGCCGTGGCCGCCGTACTCCTCGGGAGCCGCCAGCCGCAGGAAGCCCAGGCCGTTCAACTCGGCCCACAGCTCCTCGGGTACCTGCCCGGTCTCCTCGATGCGTTCGGCCCACCGCTCACCCGGTCCCTCCACCCACTGCTCGACCTGGGTGCGCAACTCGTGGAACTGCCGCTCGTCCGTCATCTGCTGCCTCTGTCCTCTTGCGTCGTCGGGGTGTGATGTCCTCCCGTCCCCGCCGGTCACCGCGGCGGGGACGGGCGGGGTGTCAGACAGGGTCCTCGTCGTGCGGCCGAAGACCGTGGGCCAAGGCCCGCAGCTCGAACTTCTTCACCTTGCCGATCGGGTTGCGCGGCAGCGCGTCGATCGGCACGAGGCGTTCCGGCCAGTACTGCTTGGCCACCTGGTGCCCGTCCAGGTAGCGCCGCATCTCCTCGAACGTCAGCTCGGCCCCGCCGTCCGGAACCACGAACGCACAGGCACGCTCGCCGAGACGCTCGTCCGGCATGGCCACCACGGCCACGTCCGCCACCAGGGGGTGCCCGAACAGCAGTTGCTCGATCTCCGCGACGGGGATCTTCTCACCGCCGCGGTTGATCACGTCCTTCACGCGTCCGGTGATCCTGAGGAAGCCGGCACCGTCGATCGTCGCCAGGTCACCGGTGCGGTACCAGCCGTCCTCGGTGAACGCCTGGGCCGTCAGGTCGGGACGGTCGAGATAGCCCCCGAAGACCGTGGGGGAGCGCAGCTCGAAGTTGCCCTCCTCGCCCGCGGCCAGGACACGCCCCTCGTCGTCCGTGATCCTCAGCTCGACGCCGTCCAGTACACGGCCGTCGGAGCCCCAGCGCTGCCGCGGCTCGTCCCCGGGCGCCGACAGTGCGCCCAGGCAGGTCTCGGTGGTGCCGAAGGCCCCGCACACCTCGGCGCCGAGCACGCGCCCCGCGCGTTCGGCGAGACCACGCGGCACCATCGCCCCCGTCGCGACGAAGATCCGCAGATGGCGCGGCGTCTCGCCACTCTCCTCCACCGCCTTGACCAGGTCGGACAGGAACGGTGTCGCCGCCTGCACGAACGTCGCACGGTGTTCGTTGAGCGACTGCAGCGCCCGCTTGGCGTCCCAGTCGGGCTGGAGGATCTGCGGCACGCCCAGCACCAACGCCAGCACCATGCCGTACAGGAAGCCCGTCTGGTGGGCGAGCGGTGACGGCACCCAGATCGCGTCCCGCTCTCCGAGCCCGAGGTGTCGTACCTCCATCGCGGCGGCCCTGACCAGGTTGCGCGTGGGCTGGGTGACGCCTTTGGGCTCGCTGGTGGTGCCCGAGGTGAACAGTAGCTGCGCCGTCATGTCCGGCGTCGGCACGATCGCGTCGAGCGCCGTGCGGTCGATCTGCGTCGTCTCCAGCGCCCGCGGCCAGTCGTGCACGGATATCCCGCCGACCGAGGTCTCGGGCAGCTCGGCGGAGCCTCCCGAGGTGGCCAGCACCACCACGTGCTCCACGCTCACGTCCGAGCCGTCCTCGGCAGCCAGGTCCAGCACCTCCTGCGCCGGCCGACGTGAGCGGTGGCGGTCGGCCACCACCAGCACCCGGGCCCTGGAGCGCCTGAGCACGAACCCGACCTCGCGCTCCCGGAAGAACGGGATGACGGGGCAGCACACGGCTCCGACGCGCAGTGCCGCCAGCGACAGCACCACGAACTCCAGGCGGTTGGGCAGTTGGTACGCCACGTTCTCACCCGGCCGCACACCGAGACGCAGCAGCAGGGCCGCGGCGCGGTCCACCTGGTCCGCCAGCTCACGCCAGGTGACCACCTCGTCGTGGTCGGACCGTACGTCCACCACGGCCGTGTCATCGGGCCGGGTGACGGCCTGCCGGCGCAGCCGCTCCGTCAGCGTGATCCGCGACGCGGCTTCGGGGTCGGCCGGCTTCCGTGCCAGGTGCCCGGCGCGGGTGCCCTCCCCGGCGGAGACCGCCGAGCCGTTCTCCACGGACATCGGAACACCGAGGGTGTTCATCGCGTCGAGGAACGTCGGGTACGAGATGCGGTACGCGTTCGGATAGGTCAGCGTCGAACGGCCGCGGGCCCGGGAGGACGCGACCGCGAGCGACATCAGGACACGGTGGTCGTTGAACGACGACAACTTCGCGCCGACCAGCCCGTCCACACCCTGCACCCGCAGTTCGTCGCCCGACAGTTCCAGGCGACCGCCCATGGAGTTGAGCTGGAGCATGGCCGCGGCGCGGTCGGACTCCTTGAGCCGGGTGTGCGCGATGTTGCGGAACACCGACCGGCCGTGTGCGAACGTGCCCAGCGTGGACAGGATCGGCAGCATGTCCGGCACGTCGCGGCAGTCGACGTCGACCGCCGTCAGCCGCGGTGCGTCCTGCTGTATGCGCAGGCCGCCGGCCTTCTCGTCCACTTCCATCGGTACGCCCATGGAGCGCGCGATGTCGAGGAAGTGGAACTCCGGGTGGTCGGCCGGGCCGCCGCGGAGGCCCGTGATCCCGCGCAGCAGTACGTCGCAGGGGTGCAGTGCGGCGGTCGCGATGCCGAACGCGGCCGAGCCGATGTCGGGCGGCAGCGTCAGCTCGACGGCACGTACCCGCTGGCCGGGTTCGATGTCGAAGCGCCGCCAGTCCTCGGACACGGTCACTTCGAGGCCGAACTGCCGCATCATCGCCACGGTCAGCTCCAGGTAGGAGCGCTCATTGAGTTCGCCCTGCACCTCGATGGTGGTGCGCCTCGTCGCGAACGGTGCCAGCAGGATCAGGCCCGATACCCACTGGGACAGGGTGCCCGCGATCGTGACATGACCGCCCGAGGGCCGCCGGCCCCGCACGTGCACGGGCGGACAGCCGTCCGCCGACTCCAGTCGGACACCCATCTGTTCCAGCGCGTGCAGCAGGGGCCCCACCGGGCGTCGCCTGAAGTACTTCTGCCCGGTCACCGACACGTCGCGGTCGGACAGCGAGGCCAGGCCGATCATGAAGTAGAGCGTGGTGCCGGAACTGCCCGCGGAGACGGTCTCCCGACGCGGCCTGTAGCGCCCGCCGAGACCGTGTACGACGACCGTGTCACCGTCTTTGGTGATCCGCACGCCGAGATCGCGCAGCAGCCGCACGGTGTACCCGACGTGCCGGGCGTCGGACAGCCCGTGGACGCGGCTGACGCCGTCGGCCAGCGAGGCGAGGATCAGCGCACGATGCGCGTGGTACTTCGAATGAGGAACGAGAATCTCACCGGTTACCCGGCGCCGGATTCCGTTGACAAGAAGATGCATGGGACCTGTTACTCCCTGACCATGGACAGGTGGCCGAGACAGGAAAGGAAATCGGCCCGATCTCCCTGCCGCGCACCGACGCCGGAGCACCGGGGACACGCAGGCGAAAACCGGAAGCCGACCTGCCATGGCCGATGACAGAACCGCAGAATCGGTGACTCGTCCCGCTCGTGGAGGCTGACATGAAGTCCGGATTCCCAGCCCCATGCGCAGTGGTCCTAAGCGTGGTGGAGCCGCACCTCGGAGTGGTCGCGGGTCCCGGACACCTCCCGGTCGGACCAGGCGGGGATCAGCGCCACGGCCTGCTCGGTGTTGAGGCGCGGGTCGCACAGGCTGGTTCGCCGGACGGTCGCCCCTTCGAGCACGGACATGTCAGTGACGCACTCGAGCACGTCGTCGGGTGTGGTCTCCAGGTGAAGTCCGCCCGCCACGCCGCCGGCAGCGGCCACGGCCCGGCGGAATCCGCGGATCTCCCGTGCCAAGGTGCCCAGCACGCGGGTCTTGTGGCCGTCCGGGGCGGCAACGGTGTTGCCGTGCATGGGGTCACTGAGCCAGATCACCGGATGGCCGGCCGTCCGGACCGCCTCGACCAGCGCGGGCAGCCGGTCGGTGACCACTTCGGCGCCCATGCGGACGATGAAGGTCAGGCGGCCCGGCTCCCGCAGCGGATCGAGCCGTTCGCACAGGGCGGTGATCTCCTCCGCCGTGGTGGTGGGGCCGATCTTCACGGCGACGGGGTTGACGATGTCGGCGACCAGGTCGATGTGGGCGCCGTCCAGTTGACGGGTCCGCTCGCCGATCCACGGCCAGTGGGCGGAGCCGAGCCAGCGGCGACCGTCACCCAGGTCACGGACCATCGGCAGCTCGTAGTCGAGGACGAGCGCCTCGTGGCTCGTCCACACCCGGGGTTCGGTCAGCCGCCGGGTGCCGTAGGCCGCCGGGCCGCGCCATCCCAGGTGCTCCATGGCGTCGCTCGCCGCCATGTAGGCGGTCAGGATGCGTACGGGATCGTGACGGCGGCTTTCCGGATCCGGCTCCGGGCCGTTGACCATGTGCCCCCGGTAGACGGGCAGTTCCACGCCGCCCACCCGCTCGACGGGCTTCGAGCGGGGCTTGGCGAACTGGCCCGCGATGCGTCCGACCCGTACGACCGGCTTGTCGGTGACCGTCCGCAGTGCCTCCGCGAGCAGGTCGAGTACGGCGGACTTGCGCCCCACGTACTCCGCGCCGCATTCGCCCGGGTCCTCGGCGCAGTCCCCGGCCTGCACCACGTGGGCCTCACCCCGGGCCACCTGGGCCAGCAGGGCCCGCAGCGCACGCACGTCCGCCACCTCGACCAGCGGCGGACGGCCGGCCAGGATCTCGCGGATGCGCCGCGTCTGTGACGGGTCGTCCCACTCGGGCTGCTGCTGGGCCGGCTTGCGCAATTCCGTGACGGCTTTTCCCACGTCGGGTCTCCGGTGAAATGTCGGTCGGGATGTGACTGCGCTCATAGGAGAACGATCCTCGAAGGCCCTTCGGCAGCCTCTGCCGGGCGCCGCAACAGGTCGGGAACGGATGGTGACCCCTGTGCGGTGTACTCCACCGAATCTCCTCTCCCGGATTTCCGGAGCGGTGATTCTCAGGGGGTCGGAAGTATTTCCTCGCGACAGCCCGGTCGATAGGCCGGCGCCCCGCGAATGGTCCTGTTCGAGCCTCTCACCGAAGCGCCGCCGCCCCAATCCCCTGGGGATCCCCTACTGCCCCCCTAACTGCCGCCGTGACGCGCATGTCGAAGCCTGGTCAGGTGGCATGCCCCCGCTGGGAGGGGTGGCCGCCGCGGCCGGTGCGCGAGGCGGTCGGGCCTGCGGGCGGAGCCGGCGGGAAATGCGAAGACCCCGCCCTGAGGGGCGGGGTCGGTGCGGCAGGCCGGTCGGTCAGAACGTCCGGGATGCGCCGACGCACACCTCCAGCAGCTCCGACGGCTTGCGCAGGACGATGTCGGGATCCTCGGCAAGGAGGGTCTCCTCGTCGCTCTCGCCCCACAGGGCGGCGATCGCGGCGACGCCCGCGCCCCGCGCACTGGCGAGATCGGTGACCGCGTCGCCGATCATGACCGTCCGCGACGGGTCGGAGCCGAGCACACCCAGGGCCTTGAGCACGATGTCCGGTGCCGGCTTGGGGCGCTCCACCTCGTCCGAACCGATCACGACGGTGAACAGGTCGAGCAGGCCGAGCTGTTCGAGGAGCGATCGGGCTCGCGGACCGCTCTTGCCGGTGGCCACGGCGAGCCGGATCCCCTGCGCCCGCAGCTCCCTCAGCATCTCGGGAACACCGTCGAAGACCGGGACGAGGTGTGCGAGCCGATAGCTCTCACGGACGAACGGCCCCTCCATCTCCAGCGGCAGGCCCATGATCCGCATGATGTCGGGAAAGTAGCGGCCCAGGTGCCGCTCGTACTCCTCGAACGGCGGCTCGCCGTGCCCCACCACCTCGGCGTAGGCGGTGTGGAACGCCTCGCGCATCACCGCGAAGCTGTCGACGAGCACCCCGTCGAGGTCGAAGACGACCGCGCCGACGGGTTCCGCCCGCTGGGCACGGGCGCCGGGGGCGGCGGGGTCTTGGCTGGTTCCAAGACTGTCCATGGTGCTGTGGCGCTCTCTTTCGTGGGACGGCGGGGACGGGCGGGGAACCGCTCGCGCGGGGGTGGGGGCAGCGGCACCGACGGACCGGCGGCCGGTCACGCCCGCGTCGGCTGCGATGTCTTCCGCGCGGCACGGGCCGAGGCGTAGACCCGCTCGATCGCACCGATCGTGCGGCGCACCTCCTCGATCGCCCGGCCCGGCCCGGACGGGTCCCGCAGCCGGGTGGACAACTCGTCGAGCTGCCGGTCGTACTCCGTGCCGATGGGCTCCTCGGGCACCGGAACCGTGCGGGTCCCGCCGTCGCGGGTGAGGGTCAGCTCCGGGCGTGCCAGCCGGTTGGGGCTGAAGCCGAACGTGCACCGCAGGGTCGCGCTGCCCGCGCTGCCGTCGACGCGGACCCGGGTGACGTCCAGCTCCTCGTGCGACGCCCAACTGGCGTGCAACGACAGCGAGATGCCGTCCTCGGTGACGAGGAACGCGCGGGCGGTGTCCTCGACGTCAGGGGGGACGGAGGCCGCGCGGCCGGACTGCCCGGCCTCCTCCTCGGCGCGCCAGGAGACCCGCGCGCCGGCCTGTGCGATGAAGTCGCCGGAGACCGCACCGGTGACCTGCGCGAAGTCCGCGGAGCCCAGCAGCGGCGCGGCGATGTCGAACAGATGCCAGCCCAGGTCCAGCAAGGCCCCGCCGCCCGACAGCCGGCGCCGGGTGAACCAGCCGCCCGCGTCGGGCACGCCCCGGGCGCGAACCCAGGACAGCTCGACGTGACGGACGTCGCCCAGTTCGGCGACGCTCGCCAGGAGCATCCCGATGTCGGCGCGGTGGCGGGCTGCGCTGCCCGCCAGGAGCCGCGCCCCGCCGACGCGTTCGGCCTCGGCCAACTGCTCCGCCTCCGCCGACGTCAGGCACACCGGCTTCTCGAGGAAGACCGGAACACCCTTGAGCAGCAGGCTGCTCGCGATCTCGCAGTGCAGGTGGTTGGGGACGGCCACGACGGCCAGGTCCGCCTGCGCGGGATCCACGTCGTGTACAGCCGCCAGGAGCGGAGTGCCGGCGTGGTCCGCGGCGACGGCCGCGCGCGAGGCCGGGTCGGGATCCACCGCGGCGTTCACGGTGAACGCGGGATGCCGACTCAGGCGGGGCAGCCAGATGGACCGTGCGGCCCAGCCGAGGCCCACCACGGCGGTGCGGATCGGCCTGGCGCCGAGAGGCGCGGCGCTCATGAGCCGAGCACGTCGGCGATGACGGCGGCGACCTCGTGCATCTGCTCCTCGGTGCCGAGCAGCGTCCGGTGGTGCAGCCACAGGCAGTCGGAGGTGAGCGCCTCGGAGTGGGGGCAGCGGCGGGCGAGATCCTCGACGGACAGGTCCGGCGCGCCGGCCTCCCAGAAGGCGTCCGTGCGGTACACCGAACGGAACGCGACGAAGGCTGGGAGACCGCGCTCGATGAGGGTGTCGACGACCTGGGCACGCCGCTCCTCGGTGATGCCGGGGACGCGGAACATGGCCATGTAGTGCGGGTTGCGGTCGCAGCGGTGGTCCAGCCGCTGCGGCACCACGCCGGGGATCCCGGCGAGCAGCGAGGACAGCAGCGGCCAACGCTCCTCACGCGTGGCGATCTGCTCGTCGAGGCGGCCGAGCTGGGCGCGCAGCACAGCGGCGGAGAACTCGTTGAGCCGGAAGTTGGAGCCCGAGGTGCGGTGGAAGTAGCCGCGGTCGCCGCGGGGGCGTCCGCAACTGTGCCGGATGAATCCCTGCTCCGCCGTCTCGGCGTTCGGGAACAGCACGGCCCCGCCCTCTCCCGCGGTCATGAGCTTGCCGTTCTGGAAGGAGAACGCCGCGACCGAGCCCAGCTCGCCGACCCGTCGGCCGTTCCAGGTGGCGCCCTGCGCGTGCGCGGCATCCTGGATCAGCGGGACGCCGGAGTCGGCGGCGACCTTCTCCAGGGCGTCCATGTCGGCGAGTTGGCCGGCCATGTGAACGGGCATGATGGCGCGGGTCCTCGGCGTGATGGCCTTCTCGGTCTCGGCCGGGTCGATGCAGTAGGTCTCCGGGTCCACGTCCACCGGCACCACGACGGCTCCCAGGCGCTGCGCGGCCTGGGAGGAGGAGATGAAGGTGAAGGCCGGGACGATCACCTCGGTACCGGGGCCGACGCCCATGACCTCCAGGGCCAGTTCGAGCGCGTGCGTGCCGTTGGTGACCGCCAGCGCGTGCTCGCTGCCGTGGTACTCGGCGAACTCCCTCTCGAAGGCGTCGACCTCACCGCCGCCCATGCGCCACCACTGCCCCTGCTCCAGCGCACGGATCAGGCCGGTCCGTTCCGCGTCGTCGTACTGCGGCCATGCCGGAAGGTCTGAGCTCAGTCGCACACCACTGCTCATGCTGTTCCCTACTCCTCGGTCTATGCGCATGCGAATTGCTTCCGCATCGATCGTCACGGAGGTCGACACCGCCTGCCTCCCGTGGACCGGGTGTCCACGCGGACGCCGGTACCGGAAAACGCCCTCGGCAGTCACCCCCGGCGGGGTCGTCGCGATCGGCACGCTAACCCGGTGGCCGAAACGGCGTATTCCCCTGGGGACCCCCCTATGTGTCCCCTTGCTCGCAGTGACCCCGAGGTTCACGCGTCGATGCCGTGCTATAAAAAACACTTCCGCAGCAGTCCGGTATAGGGCGAGGTGCGCATTGAACAGGCTCCTGTTGTTCAACGGGCCGAATCTCGGCATACTCGGTAGCCGTCAGCCCGAGATCCACGGAACGGACGCGCTCGCCGACTATCCCCGCCCGTGGATCGAGGCCCACTTCTCCGACGTCCGGGCGCGCGAGCACTTCCGCCACGACTCGGTGACCGGCCCCCTCGCCCCTGAAAGTGATCTCCGGCCCGGACACCGCGGGCTACCGGCTCGCGGCCCGCGCGCTGCCGGAGAAGGACACCGACAGCCGACCGGCGCCCGGCACCGCGACCAGGACGCCCCCGTCTCCCGCGGAGCGGCTCCTCCGCGACGTCGCCACGGACACGACTGAAAGCCGAGGACAGGACACCATGCACCAGGGAAAGACGGCGGAATCGGTACTGGCCGCCCACCGCGACCGGCTGCGCCCCGTCGACCGGATGATCCCCGAGGCCGATCCGCTGCCGGAGCCCGCCGACGGCCAGGAGATGCTGGAGGTCGACGGCGCGCACGGCCTGCTGACCCACACCCGCGTCGCCGCCGACGAGTTGGAGGCCGTGCTCGGCCCGCTGGACCGCTGGGAGTTCGCCCCCAGGGTCTCCGGACCGGATGAGATGGCCGCGCTGCTCACGCGCCTGAACCAGTACCTGGAGAGCCACCCGGAGCGCCCCGGTGAGGACTCCATGGCCGCCGTCGAGTGGCCCAGCCGTGACGTCGGGATGACCGCGGTCTTCCGCGCCTTCGGGTTCGTCCCCGAGTTCGTGATGATCGGCCGGCTCAGGGGCACCGACCTTGTGGCCGAGCCGGGGAACGTCCGTGTGCGGCGCGCCACCCCGGAGGACAGCGACGAGGTGTACGCGCTGCAGATGGTGGAGACGCGCTTCGACGCTGCCGTCAGCGGCGCCGTCGAACGCGACAACACGGAGGAGCTGTTGCGCGCGCAGCTCGCCGAGTCGCTCAAGCTCGACGAACCGATGATCTGGGTCGCCGAGTACGAGGGCCAGGTCGTCGGTATGCACCGCGGCGAGGAACCCTCCGAGCCGCAGCAGGCATGGCTCGCGACGCGGATCACCGCTACGCCGGTGGCGCACCTGATCTGCCAGGCCGTCAAGGAGGAGTACCGCGGCCTCGGCGTCGGCACCTCCCTCGCCAACCATGTCCACACCGAGCTGGACGCCATGGGCATCGGCGCGGCGGTCGGCTACCACGCGATGTTCAATCCGGTCTCCATGCCGTTCTGGCACCGCGTCGGCTGGCGGCCGTACTGGAACCGCTGGGTGCGCACCCCGGCCGTCTGACCGCACCGCCGCGAGAATCCGTACGAGCCCTGTGGAGTGGACATGCTGGTGAAGGCGCTGGAGGAGCGGGCCGACACCGCTCCCGACCGTACGGCCCTCGAATGCGAGGGTGTGGAGCTGACGTTCCGGGAGGCGCACGAGCGGGCCAACCGCCTCGCCCGCCACCTGGTCGCCCTGGGGGTGGGGCCGGACAGCGTCGTCGCGGTGATGCTGCCCCGCTCCACGGACCTGCTGGTGACGCTGCTCGCGGTGCTCAAGGCGGGCGGGGCCTACCTCGCGCTCGATCCCGAGCACCCCGCCGAGCGCGTGACGTTCCAGGTCCGTGATGCCGCCCCGGTCGTGCTCGTGACGTCGGCGCGCATCGACGCCGACCGCACCGACCTGGGCATCGCCCGGGTCGTGCTGGACGACCCCGCGACCGCCGAGACGCTGGCGGCGCTGCCCGCCGGTCATCTGGCGGACGCCGAGCGGGCCGCCCCGGCGGGGCCGGAGGATCTCGCGTACGTCATCTACACGTCGGGTTCCACCGGCACCCCCAAGGGCGTCGAGATACCCGTGCGCGCCCTGCACAACCTGCTGGAGGCGATGCGGGAGCGGCTGGCCCTGGGGCCCGGTGACCGCATGCTGTCGGTCACCACCGCCACCTTCGACATGTCGGTCCCCGAGCTGTTCCTGCCGTACTACACCGGTGCCCGCGCGGTCATCGCGCCGCGTGCCACCGGGCAGGACCCGCGTGAACTGGGCGACCTGATCGTCCGCAGGGAGATCGGCACCGCCCAGGCCACCCCCACCCACTGGCACATGCTGGCCACCGTCAGCCCCGAGGCACTGCGCGGTCTGCGCATCCTCATCGGCGGCGAGGCGCTGCCGGAGAAGCTCGCGGCGACGCTCCTGGAGCTGGGCGCCGAGGTCGTCCAGTGGTACGGGCCCACCGAGACCACCGTGTGGTCCACCGTGCACCCGGTCACCACGCCCGAGGCGGCAGCCGTCATCGGCAAGCCCCTGCGCGACACCCGGCTGTACGTCCTCGACGAGGATCTCGCGCCCGTCGAGCCCGGAACCGAGGGCGAGTTGTTCATCGCCGGCGCGGGCGTGGCCCGCGGTTACCTGAACCGGCCGGAGCTGACCGCCGAGCGCTTCCTGCCGGACCGGTCCGGTGCCGGGACCGGTCTGATGTACCGCACGGGTGACGTGGTGCGGATGCGCCCGGACGGCGACCTGGAGTACGTCGGCCGCGCCGACCACCAGGTCAAGTTGCACGGCTTCCGGGTGGAGCTCGGCGAGATCGAGGCCGCTCTGGAGCGCTCCGAGGACGTCGACCAGGCCGCGGCGACGGTCCGCGAGGACCGGCCGGGCGACCGGCGTCTCGTGGCCTACGTGACGGCCGCGGCCGGCCGGGTGCCGGACGTCAAGGAGCTGCGCGACTCCATGGCGCGGACGCTGCCGCTGTACATGGTGCCGTCCGCCGTGGTGGCCCTGGAGGAGTTCCCGCTCACCCCCAACGGCAAGCTCGACCGCAAGGCCCTGCCGGCACCCGTCGTCGGGCACAACGCCATGGTCGAGACGCACCTGACGCAGTCGGAGCTGATGCTCAGCCGGCTGTTCGCCGAGGTCCTCGGCGTGGAGCAGGTGGGTCCGCGCGACAGCTTCTTCGACCTCGGCGGTTCCTCGGTGCTCGCGGCACGGCTGCTGGCGCGGGTGCGCGCGGAGATGGACCTGGAACTCCCGATCCGGATGCTCGTGGAGTCCCCGACGCCGGCCGAGCTGTCCCGGCGGCTCACCGGTGAGGAGCCGCAGGACTCGTTCGCCGTACTCCTGCCGTTGATGACGAAGGGCTCCGCGCGGCCGCTGTTCTGCATGCGCCACCTCGGCGGCACGGCCTGGTGCTACGGGGTTCTCGCCCAGCACTTCAGCCTCCACTACCCGATCTACGGCCTCCAGTCGCACACCTTCCAGGAGTCCGGCACGCCCGTCGACAGCATCTCGGCCATGGCGGCGGACTACGCGGACCGCATCCGCGGCGTGCAGCCCCACGGCCCCTACCGCATCCTCGGCTGGTCCTTCGGCGGCGTCCTGGCCCACGCCGTCGCCGCCGAGTTCCAGAAGCGCGGCGAGGAGATCGAGTTCCTCGGGGTGTTCAACACCAACCCGCACATCACGGACAAGGAGGACCGGGACGAGCAGGGGCTCATCGAGCTGATCCTCCTGATCAACGGCAAGGATCTCGCCGACTACGAGCGTCCGCTCACGTACGAGGACATCGCCGAGTTCGCCGACATGGCGACGAACTACGCCTGGCGCGGCAGGAAGAGCGCGGCGGAGACCTTCGTCGAGACCATGCTGACCGACCTCGGCGCATGGAAGAACCACCGGCCCGAGAAGTACAGCGGCACCATGCACCTGTTCGCGGCCGACCCCAGCCCGGTGGCCGAGACCGCCTCCAGCGAGGCCTGGGCGCCCTACGTGGCGGGTGAGATCGTCCGCCACGAACTGGGCTGCGGCCATGAGGAGATGCTCAGCAGCCCGCGGGTGCTGCGCAAGGCCGCCGAGATCGTCACCGGCCACCTGGGCGACTGACCCCGCCGGGAGCCGGCGAACTCTCCTTGTCCGGTTGTCTCCCTTCTCTGTCGTTCTGTCGTCGACGGAAGGCTTTCGGGGAGGAATTCTTTCTCCCCTAAAGTCCGCGTCAATCGCGAGCCGTTTTACAACGGGCGTATTCGGGCGGACGGCAGATAATGCAATGGCCGATCGTACGGCATCGGAGCATATTGCCGGCGGTCCGTCCTCCTAAACTCCACCGACATGAATTCTCGCCCCTCTGGTCGGGGAGATGTAGGGGGGGATAGGGGGCTGTCGAAGGGCGCCGTAAGGCACAACAATTCCGGATAGGGCGAATCATCTGCCATTGCGGGCTGCCCGTCTGCTGTCACCCCGGAGGGATGACGACACATGTTGCGCACGGAGCTGATCCGGCCGCTTCCCGAACTGCTGGTCCGCCAGGCCCGTCGCTTCGGGGCCAAGGTCGCCTACAGCGATGACCGGCGCAGTGTCAGCTACACCGAGCTGGAGCTGCGCACCCGTCGGCTGGCCGGCCACCTGGCGGAGTTGCGACTGCAACCCGGCGACCGCGCGGCCATCTGTCTGGGCAACCGCGTCGAGACCGTCGAGAGTTACCACGCGATCACCCGGGCCAGCGCCATCGGCGTCCCCGTCAACCCGCAGAGCAGCGACGCGGAACTCACGCACATCCTCGACGACAGCGGCGCCCGGATCGTCATCACCGACCACCTCCACGTGGAGCAGCTACGGCGACTGCTGCCGGACCGCCCGCACCTGACGGTCGTCCTGGTCGGCGACGAGGAGGTGCCGTCGGACTTCCTGCCGTACGAGACGTTCGCGACCCGTGACCCGGCCACCCCGGCCCGCGACGACCTAGGCCTGGACGACCTGGCATGGATGCTGTACACCTCGGGCACCACCGGCAGGCCCAAGGGCGTGCTCTCCACCCAGCGCAACTGCCTGTGGTCGGTGGCCGCCTGCTATGTGCCGGTGCCCGGACTCGGCCCCGAGGACCGCGTCGTGTGGCCGCTGCCCCTCTTCCACAGCCTGTCGCACATCGCCTGCGTGCTGTCCGTCGTGGCCGTGGGCGCCAGTGCCCGCATCGTCGACGGCCTCTCGGCCGAGGACGTGCTGACCGCGCTGCACGAGGAGCGCGCCACCCTGCTCGCCGGCGTCCCCACCCTGCTGCACTACCTTCTCGACGCCGCCCGTGAACGCGGCTTCGCCGCACCCCGGCTGCGCGTGGCCCTCGTCGGCGGCGCGGTCACCACCGCCTCGCTGCGCCAGTCGTTCGAGCGCGTCTTCGGCGTCCCGCTCATCGACGCCTACGGCTCCACCGAGACCTGCGGATCCATCACCGTCAACTGGCCCTCCGGCGAGCGTCCCGAGGGCTCCTGCGGCCTGCCCGTGGTGGGCCTTGGCGTACGGCTGGTGGACACCGAGACCGGCGAGGACGTCGCCGACGGCCAGGAGGGCGAGGTGTGGGTGCGCGGCCCGGGCGTCATGGCCGGCTACCACAACCAGCCCGAGGCCACTGCCGCCGCCTTCCAGGACGGCTGGTACCGCACCGGTGACCTGGCCCGCCGCGACCAGGCCGGCTACTTCACCATCACCGGCCGCAAGAAGGAACTCATCATCCGCGCCGGCGAGAACATCCACCCGGGCGAGGTGGAGGAGGTCCTGCGGACCGTCCCCGGCGTCGCCGACGTCGCGGTCGTCGGCAAGCCGCACGACGTCCTGGGCGAGGTCCCGGTCGCGTTCATCGTCCCCGGCCCGCAAGGACCGGACACGGAACGGATGTTCGCCGAGTGCCGCGAACGGCTCTCCTACTTCAAGGTGCCCGAGGAGCTGTACGAGATCGAGTCGATCCCGCGCACCGCCTCCGGCAAGATCATGCGCCATCGGCTGCTGGAGACCCACGCCCGGCTGCGCGCCACCAGCAGCGGCCTGTACGACTCACTGTTCCGCGTCGACTGGATCCCGAGTTCCCCGCTGTCCCTGGGCGGTCTCGAGCGCGCACCGGGCCGCTGGGCGCTGGCGGGTCCCGACCCCCTCGGCCTGGCCGGCGCCCTGGACGAGGCCGGCGTACGTTGCGACGTCCACTCCGACCTGGCCGCCGCCCACGCGGCGGTCCGCCCCCCGGCACAAGGCGGCCCCGACGTCCTGCTCGTGGACCGGACCGCCGACGCACCCGGCACGGCGGACATGTCCGGGTCGGGCGTACGGCGACTGGCCGCGGCCCTGGAGGACTGGCTCGCCGACGAGCGGACCGAAGGTGTCACGCTCGTGATCCTCACCCGCCGCGCCGTGGCCGCCGGGAACGGCGAGGACGTGCAGGACCTCGCGCACGCCCCGCTGTGGGGCCTGATCCGTGCGCTGCAGACCGAGCATCCCGGCCGGCTGGTGCTCGCCGACCTCGACGTGGACGGCCTCGGCGAGCACGGCGCACGGCCGTTGACCGCCGCCGTGGCCGCGGGTGAGCCGCAGCTCGCCATCCGCTCCGGCGTCGTCCTGCTGCCGCGCCTCGCCCGCGTCTCCATGGACCGGGAGGAACAGCCGCCCCCGCCGCTCGACCCGGACGGCACCGTGCTGGTCAGCGGCGCCGCCACCGCCCGGGGCAGCGCGCTCGCCCGGCACCTCGTGGCGGCGCACGGCGCCCGCCACCTGCTGCTGACCTTCGCCCCCGGCCACGGCGACGAGACCGTGCAGACGCTGCGCGCCGAACTCGTCGCGGCCGGGGCCCAGGTCACCGCCGTCGCCTGCGACCCGGGCGATCGGGCCGGGCTCGCCGCACTGCTCGCGGACGGTGAACGGCCGCCGCTGACAGCCGTGGTGCACGCCGAAGAGGCCACCGGTACCGGCACCGCGGCCGAGGCGGCACACGCCCTGCACGACCTGACCGCAGACCACGACCTGGCCGCGTTCGTCCTGTGCACCTCGCCCCTCGGCGTCCTCGGCGCTCCCGGCGCCGGCGAGGCCGCGGCCGAGAGTGCCGCGCTCGAGGCGCTGGCACAGCACCGGCGCGCCCACGGTCGGCCCGCACTGTGTCTGGCCTGGGGCCCTTGGCAGGACGCCGCGACCGAGGGCACCGGGGACGCGGTCCCCTTCGCGGCCGGCGAACTGACCGAACAGCAGGCCCTGGTGATGTTCGACGCCGCGCACGCCGCCGACGAGGCGGCGTTCGTCGCGATGCGCCTCGACAACGCAGCCCTGCTCGGCGGCCCCGTCCCCGCCCCGCTGCGCGGCCTGGTCGACACCACGGTCCGGCAGGCCCCCGCGGCGGCCACGGACCTGCGCGACCGCCTCGCCGATCTGCCCGCGCAGGAGCGCGAGGAGACGCTGCTGCGGCTCGTGCGCGCCGAGACGGCCGAGGTCCTCGGCCGCACCGACACGGACGGCATCCCGGCCGACCGGGCTTTCAAGGAACTGGGCTTCACCTCCGTCATGGCCGTCGCCCTGCGCGACCGGCTCGGCGCGGCAACCGGACTGCGACTGCCCGCCACCAGCGCCTTCGACCACCCCACCCCCGCCGCCCTGGCGCACCGGCTGCTGCGCGAGGTCCTCGGCGAACCCGCCGACGGTCCCGCCCGGCCCCTGCCCGCGGCGGCCGGCACGGCATCAGACGACCCGATCGCCATCGTCTCGATGGGCTGCCGGCTGCCGGGCGGTGTCACGTCGCCCGAGGAACTGTGGCGCCTGGTCGCCGAGGGCGCCGAGGGCCTCTCACCTTTCCCGGCCGACCGCGGCTGGAACCTGGAGGAGCTGTACGACCCCGACCCCGACGCCGCCGGCACGTCCTACGTCGAGGTGGGAGGCTTCCTCGACGACGCCGCGGGCTTCGACGCCGGCTTCTTCGGCATCTCCCCGCGCGAGGCGCTGGCCATGGACCCGCAGCAGCGGTTGCTCCTGGAGACCTCGTGGGAGGTCTTCGAACGCGCCGGCCTGGACGTGACCGCCCTGCGCGGCACGGACGTCGGTGTCTTCGCCGGGGTCATGTACCACGACTACACCTCGCGGGCGGTGCGGCCCGCGAAGGAGATCGAGGGCTACCTCGGCGTCGGCGGCGCGGGCAGCGTCGTCTCCGGCCGGGTGGCGTACACCTTCGGCTTCGAGGGTCCCGCGGTGACGGTGGACACCGCTTGCTCCTCGTCACTGGTGGCCCTGCACCTGGCCGCCCAGGCGCTGCGCTCGGGGGAGTGCTCCCTGGCGCTGGCCGGCGGTGTCGCGGTGATGTCGACACCGGGCAGCTTCGTGGAGTTCTCCCGGCAGCGGGGTCTCGCCGCCGACGGCCGCTGCAAGGCGTTCGCCGCCGCGGCGGACGGCACCGGCTGGTCCGAGGGCGTGGGCCTGCTGCTGCTCGAACGGCTTTCGGACGCCCGCCGCAACGGCCACGACGTCCTGGCGGTCGTGCGCGGCAGCGCGGTGAACCAGGACGGCGCGTCCAACGGCCTGACCGCGCCCAACGGCCCCTCCCAGCAGCGCGTCATACGCCGGGCCCTCGCCAACGCCGGCCTGACACCCGCGGACGTCGACGCCGTCGAGGCGCACGGCACCGGCACCTCCCTCGGCGACCCGATCGAGGCACAGGCCCTGATCGCCGCCTACGGACAGCACCGCCGGACCGGCGAGCCGCTGTGGCTGGGCTCGCTGAAGTCCAACATCGGGCACGCCCAGTCGGCCGCCGGTGTGGCCGGTGTGATCAAGATGGTGGAGGCGATGCGCCACGGCGTGCTGCCGAGGACGCTGCACGTGGACGCGCCGACGCCCGAGGTCGACTGGTCCGCCGGCACGGTGGAGCTGCTGACCGAGGCCCGGGACTGGCCCGAGACCGGCCGCCCCCGCCGCGCGGGCGTGTCCTCCTTCGGCATCAGCGGCACCAACGCCCACGTCGTCCTGGAACAGGCCACCGACGAACCCGCCCCGGCCGGCACCACCCCCGGCGGCACGCGGGAGCGTGCGCTGCCCGAGGGGCTCGTCCCGCTCGTGCTCTCCGCCAGGTCGGCGGACGCACTGCGCGCCCAGGCCGCACGCGTCGCCGCCCTCCTCGCGCAAGATCCCGCCCCTTCGCCGGCCGATGTGGCCCTCACGCTCAGCGGCCGGGCCGCCTTCGAGCACCGCGCGGCCGTCGTCGCCGACTCTCCGGAGGAGGCCCGGCGCGGCCTGACGGCCCTCGCCGAGGGCGACGACACGGCCGACGTCGCCACCGACGGCAAACTCGCGATCGTCTTCGCCGGACAGGGCGCGCAGCGCGTCGGAATGGGCCGCGAACTCCACGCCGCCTTCCCGGTGTACGCCCGCGCCTTCGACGAGGTCTGCGCCGCCCTGGACCGGTGGCTCGACCGCCCGCTGCGCGACGTCGTCCTGGCCGGCCCTGGCACCCCCGACGCGGACCTGCTCGACCGGACCGCCTACACCCAGGCCGGCCTCTTCGCGGTGGAGGTGGCCCTCTTCCGCCTGGTGGAGTCCTGGGGCGTACGGCCCGACCTCGTCGCCGGGCACTCCATCGGCGAACTCGTCGCCGCCCACGTGGCCGGCGTCTGGTCCCTGGAGGACGCCGCCGCCCTCGTCGCCGCCCGCGGCGCACTGATGCAGCGGCTGCCCGAGGGCGGCGTCATGATCGCCGTCCAGGCCACCGAGGAGGAGATCGCCCCCGAACTGCGCGACGGCGTCGCGATCGCCGCGCTCAACGGACCCGAAGCCGTGGTCCTCTCCGGCGACGCCCCGGCCGTCGAGGCCCTCGCCGCCCGGTTCGAAGCCCGCGGTCGCAAGACCAGGCGACTGCGCGTCTCCCACGCCTTCCACTCGCCGCGCATGGAACCGATGCTCGGCGCCTTCCGGGAGGTCGCCGCCGGACTGACCTTCCACACCCCCGCCCTGCCCGTCGTGTCCAACCTGACCGGCGCCCTCGCCGACCCCGCGGAGCTGTGCGCCCCCGAGTACTGGGTGCGCCACGTCAGGGACACGGTCCGCTTCTCCGACGGCCTGCGCACCTTGCGCGAGCAGGGCGCCCGCACCGTGCTCGAACTCGGACCCGGCGGTGTGCTGACCGCCATGGCCCAGGACTGCCTGCCCGACGACGTCGACTGCGTGGCCGCGCTGCGCGACGGCAGGCCGGAGCCGAAGGCGCTGCTGACCGCCGTCGCCCGCGCGCACACCCGGGGCGCCCGGGTCGACTGGCCCGCGCTGTTCGCCGGCAGCGGTGCCCGTCGCACCACGGTGCCGGCCTACGCCTTCCAGCACGAGCGCTACTGGCTGGACGCCTCGGACCCCGGTGCCGCCGGCGGCCTGCACGCCGCGGGCATCACCGCCGCCGGCCACCCTCTGCTCACCGCCACGGTCGACCTGCCCGAGGCCGACGCCGTCACCTTCACCGGACGCCTATCCCTGGCGGCTCAGCCCTGGCTCGCCGACCACGCCGTCGACGGCACGGTACTGCTGCCCGGCACCGCCCTGGTGGAGATGGCCCTGCGCGCCGGCGACGAGATCGGCCACGGCACCGTCCGCGAACTCGTCCTGGCCACCCCCCTGGTCCTGCCCGACAGCGGCGCCGTACGGATCCGCGTGCACGTGGGGCCTCCCGACGAGACCGGCGACCGACCCGTCTCCGTCCACTCCCGGCCGGACGGCGGCGACACGGTGTGGACCCGCCACGCCGGCGGCGTCCTGACCAGGACGGCCGACGACTCCGGGACCGGCCAGGACCCGTGGCCGCCCACGGACGCCACCGCCGTGCCCGTGACCGACTTCTACCCGGAACGCGCTGCGGCCGGATACGAGTACGGCCCGGCCTTCCAGGGCCTGCGCGCGGTGTGGACCCGCGGCGAAGAGGTCTTCGCCGAGGTCGCCCTCGACGACGAACTCCACGCGGACGCCGAACTGTTCGGCCTCCACCCGGCCCTCTTCGACGCCGCCCTGCACCCCAGCGCCCTCGGCGCCGTCGCCGAACCGGACGACGGCCGGCGCCTGCTGCCCTTCGCGTGGCAGGGAGTACGGCTGCACGCCGCGGGCGCCACGGCTCTGCGGGTCCGGCTGACCCCCGCCGGGCCGGACGAGGTGGCCCTGCGCATCACCGACGCCACCGGCGCCCCGGTCGCCGCCGTCGACTCCCTCGTCCTGCGCCCGGTGGCCGCGGAGCAACTGCGCCCGGCCACCGAGCCGCGCCACGACGCGCTGTTCCGTACGGTGTGGACGGCGCTGCCGGTGGAGGCGCGCGCGGACGGGCTCGACGGCATCCGCGTCCTCGACGCCACCGGCACCGCGACCGGCACCGGCGCGGAGGCCGTGCGCGTGCTGACCTCACGCGTGCTGGCAGACCTGCAGGCGTTCCTCGCGGACCCCGGCGACGACACCGCGCGGCTGCTGGTGCTCACCCGCGGCGCGATCGCCGTACGCGGCGGCGAGACGGTCACCGACCCGGCGGGCGCCGCGGTCTGGGGCCTCGTGCGCTCCGCCCAGTCCGAGAACCCCGACCGCCTCCTCCTCGTCGACCTCGACGGACACGCCGCCTCCCGTGACATCCTCACCGGCGTCCCGGCCGCCGCCGCGGCCCTGGAGGAGCCGCAGCTAGCGGTACGCGAAGGCGAAGTCCTCGTGCCGCGACTCGGCCGGACCACCGACGACGCCCTGACGATCCCGGACGGCGCCCGCACCTGGCACCTGGACACCACCGGCCCCGGCACCCTGGAGAACCTGTCCCTCGTACCGGACGCCGAACCGGGACCGCCGGCACCCGGCCAGGTCAGGGTCGCCGTACGCGCCGCCGGCATGAACTTCCGGGACGTCCTCATCGCCCTGGACATGTACCCGGGCCGGGCCGCGATCGGCGGCGAGGGCGCGGGCGTCGTCCTGGAGACCGGCCCCGGCGTCACCGGCCTGGCGCCCGGCGACCGCGTCATGGGCCTCTTCCCCGGCGGGGCGTTCGGGCCGGAGGCCGTCACCGACCACCGCAGACTCGTCCGCGTCCCCGCCGGCTGGAGCTTCGCCCAGGCCGCTGCCGCACCCGTCGCCTTCCTCACCGCCCTGTACGGGCTGCGCGACCTGGCCGGCCTCCGGGCCGGCGAGAGGGTCCTCGTCCACGCCGCGGCCGGTGGTGTCGGCACCGCCGCCGTCCAGGTGGCCCGCCACCTGGGTGCGGAGGTGTTCGGCACCGCCGGCCACGGCAAATGGGACGCCCTGCGCGCGGCGGGACTCGACGACACGCACATCGCCGACTCCCGTACCACCGGCTTCGAGCAGCGCTTCCTGGAGGCCACCGGCGGCCAGGGCGTCGACGTCGTCCTCGACGCGCTGGCCGGTGAGTTCGTCGACGCGTCGCTGCGTCTGCTGCCGCGCGGCGGCCGCTTCCTGGAGATGGGCAAGACCGACGTCCGCGACGCCGCCGAGGTCGCGGAGCGCCACCCCGGTGTGCGGTACCGGGCCTACGACCTCGCGGAGGCGGACGACGACCGGCTGCGGCAACTGCTCGACGAGCTGGCCGACCTCTTCGAACGCGGCGTTCTCGGCCCGCTGCCGGTGACGGCGTGGGACATACGGCGCGCCCCTGACGCCTTCCGGCAGCTCAGTCAGGCCCGCCTCGTCGGCAAGGCCGTGCTGACCGTGCCGCGCCGCCCCGATCCCGAGGGCACCGTCCTCGTCACCGGCGGTACCGGAGCCCTCGGCGCGCTCGTCGCCCGGCACCTCGTCACCGAGCACGGTGCCCGCAACCTGCTGCTCACCAGCAGGCGCGGCCCCGACGCTCCCGGCGCGGCCGAACTCACCGCAGAACTGACCTCCCTGGGCGCATCGGTACGCGTCGCGGCCTGCGACGCCGCCGACCGTGACGCACTGGCCCGGCTCCTGGAGTCCGTACCGGACCGGGCGCCCCTGACAGCCGTGGTCCACACCGCGGGCGTCGTCGACGACGGCGTACTGTCCCTGCTCACCCCGGAGCGGATGGCCACCGTCCTGCGCCCCAAGGCCGACGCCGCCCTGAACCTGCACGAACTGACCCGGGACCTGGACCTCGCCGCCTGGGTGCTGTTCTCCTCGGCCGCCGGTGTCCTCGGCAACCCCGGACAGGCCAACTACGCGGCGGCCAACTCCTTCCTCGACGGGCTCGCCCGGATCCGTCACGACCAGGGGCTGCCCGCCGTGTCACTCGCGTGGGGCCTGTGGTCGTACGCCAGCGACATGACCGGCGCGCTCGCCGTGGCCGACCTGCGGCGCACCGAACGCGCGGGCATGCTCGGCCTTGCGGCCGACGAGGGCCTGGCCCTGTTCGACGCCGCCCTGACGGCCGACGAGCCGGCCCTCGTACCGACCCGGCTCGATCTGTCCGTGCTGCGCGGCCAGGCAGCCTCCGGCGGGCTCCACCCGCTGCTGCGCGGACTGGTCCGCGCGCCGCGCCGCGCCGCGGGAGCCGGTCCGGCCACCGGCCGCACGCTCGCCGGACGGCTCGCCGCGCTTCCGGCCGACGAGAAGGCCGCCTTCGTCCTGGACGTCGTCCGCAAGGAGGCCGCGGCCGTCCTCGGCCACACCGACGCCTCGCTGATCCTGCCCGACCGCGCTTTCAAGGAGGCCGGCTTCGACTCGCTCACGGCGGTGGAGCTGCGCAACCGCCTCGGCAAGGCCGCCGGGAGGAGGCTGCCGACGACCGCCGTGTTCGACTATCCGGCGCCCACCGCGCTCGCCCAGTACCTGCTCAAGGCCCTCGACCAGGAGACCGACCCGGTCACGGCAGGACTCGACGCCCTGGAGAGCGCGCTCGACGCGCTCCTCACCCAGGAGCTGACGCACTCCGGCGTCCACTCCCGGCTGCGGTCCCTGGGCACGCGGATCCAGGAGGCCGTGAACGGCACCACCGCGGAGACCGCCCCCACCACGGACCGGCTCGAAGACGCCACCGCCGACGACGTCTACGCCTTCATCGACAACGAGCTCGGACTCGGCTGACCCGCCGCCCCACCCGGAAGAGGAGACCAGGTTCCATGACCACCGACGAGAAGGCGCTCACCTACCTCAAGCGGGTCACGGCCGAGCTGCAGCAGACCAGGGAGGCCCTGCGCGAGGAGCAGGGCCGGCGAACCGAACCCATCGCCATCGTCTCGATGGGCTGCCGGCTCCCGGGCGGAGTGACCTCGCCGGAAGGACTGTGGCACCTGGTGTCCGAGGGTACCGACGCGATCAGCGCGTTCCCGGCCGACCGCGGCTGGGACCTCGACGCCCTCTACGACCCCGACCCGGACGCGTCCGGCACGTCGTACGTGCGGGAGGGCGGCTTCCTCGACGACGTGGCGGGCTTCGACGCGGACTTCTTCGGGATATCCCCGCGCGAGGCACTCGCCATGGACCCGCAGCAGCGGCTGCTCCTGGAGACCTCCTGGGAGACCCTGGAACGCGCCGGACTCGACCCCTCCACCCTCAAGGGCGACAGCGTCGGCGTCTTCACCGGGGTCGCCGGACAGGAGTACGCACCCCGCATGGGCACCGGCTCCCAGGAGATCGACGGCTACGTGCTGACCGGCGGCGCCGGCAGCGTCGTCTCCGGCCGGATCGCCTACACCTTCGGCTTCGAGGGACCCGCGGTCACCGTGGACACCGCGTGCTCCTCCTCGCTGGTCGCCATCCACCTGGCCGCGCAGGCGCTGCGCAACGGCGAGTGCTCGCTGGCGCTGGCGGGCGGGGTGGCCGTGATGTCGACACCGGGCGCCTTCGTGGAGTTCTCCCGTCAGCGGGGACTGTCCTTCGACGGCCGGTGCAAGGCCTTCGCCGCCGCCGCGGACGGTACGTGCTGGGCGGAGGGCGTCGGAGTGCTCCTCCTGGAGCGCCTGTCCGACGCGCGCCGCAACGGCCATGACGTCCTGGCGGTCGTGCGCGGCAGCGCGGTGAACCAGGACGGCGCGTCCAACGGCCTGACCGCGCCCAACGGCCCCTCCCAGCAGCGCGTCATCCAGCAGGCCCTGGACAACGCCCGCCTGTCGCCGTCCGACGTGGACGCCGTCGAGGCGCACGGCACCGGCACCGCCCTCGGCGACCCGATCGAGGCACAGGCCCTGATCGCCACCTACGGCCGGGCCCGTTCCGCGGACACGACGCTGTGGCTGGGCTCGCTGAAGTCCAACATCGGGCACACGCAGGCCGCCGCCGGTGTGGCCGGTGTGATCAAGATGGTCGAGGCGATGCGCCACGGCGTGCTGCCGAGGACGCTGCACGTGGACGCGCCGACACCCGAGGTCGACTGGACCGCCGGCACGGTGGAGCTGCTGACCGAGGCCCGGGACTGGCCCGAGACCGGCCGCCCCCGCCGCGCGGGCGTGTCCTCCTTCGGCATCAGCGGCACCAACGCCCACATCATCCTGGAACAGGCCCGGCCCGAGGAACCGGCCGGCGCCCCCGACCCGGCCCGCACGGTCCCCGGCGGCGTCGTGCCGCTGGCGCTCTCCGGCGCCACGCCCGACGCGCTCCGCGCCCAGGCGGCCCGCCTCGCCGACCACCTGCGCACGCACCCCGGCACACCACTGCACGACGTGGCCCTGTCACTCGTCGCCACCCGCACCCGGTTCCCGCACCGCGGCGTGGCCGTCGCCGGCACCCACCAGGAAGCGGTGGAGCGGCTCGCCGCCCTCGCCGCGGCCCCCGACACCGTGCCGGCCACCCACCCCCAGGAAGCGGTGTTCGTGTTTCCGGGTCAGGGGGCGCAGTGGGTGGGGATGGCGGTGGGTCTGCTGGCGGAGTCGGAGGTGTTTGCGGGGTGGATGGCGCGGTGTGGTGAGGCGTTGGCTCCGTTTGTGGGGTGGTCGTTGGTGGATGTGTTGGGTGATGAGGAGGCGTTGGAGCGGGTTGATGTGGTGCAGCCGGTGTTGTGGGCGGTGATGGTGTCGTTGGCGGGGTTGTGGCGGTCGGTGGGTGTGGAGCCGGTTGCGGTGGTGGGGCATTCGCAGGGGGAGATCGCGGCGGCGTGTGTGGTGGGTGGGTTGTCGTTGGAGGAGGGTGCGCGGGTGGTGGCGCGGCGTAGTCAGGTGATTGCGTCGGGTTTGGCGGGTTCGGGTGGGATGTTGTCGGTTGCGTTGCCGGTGGGTGTGGTGGAGGGGCGGTTGGGTTTGTGGTGGCGGCGTGAATGGTCCGTCGTCGGTGGTGGTTGCGGGTGTGGTGGGGGAGTTGGAGGCGTTGGAGGGGGAGTTGCGGGGGGAGGGGGTGCGGGTGCGTCGGGTGGCGGTGGATTATGCGTCGCATTCGGCGGAGGTGGAGCGGGTGGAGGGTGTGTTGGGGGAGGTGTTGGGGTGTGTCGGGTGTGTCGTCGGGGGTGCCGTTCTTTTCGACGGTGACGGGTGGTGTGGTGGATACGGGGGTTCTGGATGGGGGGTATTGGTATCGGAATCTGCGGGAGCGGGTGCGTTTTGAGGAGGTGGTGCGTTCGTTGCTGGGGTCGGGGCGGCGGGTGTTCGTGGAGGTGAGTCCGCATCCGGTGCTGGGGTTCGTGGTGGCGGAGACGATGGGTGCGGTGGGTGTTGATGGTGTGGTGGTGGGGTCGTTGCGGCGTGGTGAGGGGGGTTGGGAGCGGTTTTTGCGGTCGGTGGGTGAGGTGTATGCGGGGGGTGTGGATGTCGATTGGCGGGCGGTGTTGGAGGGGCAGGCGGCCCGGCGGGTCCAGTTGCCGACGTATCCCTTCCAGCACCAGCGCTACTGGCTGAAGGCGGAGCGTACGGCCGGCGACGTCTCCGCCGCCGGACTCGCCGCTCCCGGACACCCGCTCCTCGGCGCCGCCGTGGAGCTGCCCGGAACAGGCGGCGTCGCCTTCACCGGCCGCTGGTCCCCGCGCACCCACCCCTGGCTGGCCGACCACGCCGTCTGGGGCACGGCCCTGCTGCCCGGCACCGGCTTCGTCGACCTCGTCCTCACCGCCGGCGCCGCGGTCGACTGCGGCACCATCGAGGAACTCGTCCTCGAAGCGCCCCTGATCCTCCCCGAGGACAGCGCCGTCCAGGTGCGCGTCGAGGTCGGCGCGGCTGACGCGTCCGGCCGCCGCACCGTCTGTGTCCACTCCCGCCCCGAGACCGACGAGCCCGACTGGACCTGCCACGCCAGCGGCACCCTGGTCCCCGCGGACCAGGACTCCTCGGAACCGGCGCTCGTCTGGCCCCCGGCCGGCGCCACCGCCGTACCCCTGGACGCCCGGTCCGTCTACCAGGGCCTGGCCGAGCGCGGATACGAGTACGGCCCGGCCTTCCAGGGCCTGCGCGCGGTGTGGACCCGCGGGGACGAGATCTTCGCCGAGGTAGCCCTGCCGGAACAGCAGCAGGAGGACGCCGAGCGGTTCACGCTGCACCCCGCCCTGCTCGACTCCGCGCTGCACGCGCCGCTCATCTACGGCACCGGCCTTCCGCGGCTGCCCTTCTCCTGGAACGGCATCACCCTGTGGACCCGCGGCGCCTCCCGGCTGCGGGCGCACTTCGTGCCCGCCGGCGAGGAGACCTGGCAGGTCACCGTCACCGACCGGACGGGCGCACCCGTCGCCCGCATCGAGGCACTCATCGGCCGTCAGGTGACACCGGAGCAGCTCGCGGAGGCCCGGCTGGCCCGCGAGACCGGCTCTTCCCGCCTCGACAACTGGGTGTACGGCACGAGCTGGACCCCGGCCGAGGCGACGGACACGGCCGCGGCACCCCACGGCACCTGGCTGGTGGCCGTGCCCGCGGGCCGGACGGACCACGCCACCGTGGCGGCGTGCGTCACGGCGCTCGGCCAGGCGGGCGCCCACCCCGTCGCGCTGCCGGTCGACAGCGCCGACCGCACGGCCGTGGCCGCACTGCTCACCGACACCACGCACGGCGAGGACACCGTCGAGGGCGTCCTCTCCCTGCTCGCCCTCGACGAGTCCGACCACCCCGACCACCCCGGCGTCACCGGCGGCCTGGCCAGCACGCTCGCCCTGATCCAGGCGCTCGGCGACACCGGCGTCGAGGCACCCGTCTGGCTCGCCACCGACGGCGCGGTCGCCACCTCCGACACCGCCCCGGTGCGCAACCCGCGCCAGGCCGCCCTGTGGGGCCTCGGCCAGGTCGCCGCCCTCGAACACCCCGGCCGCTGGGGCGGCTTGATCGACCTGCCCGGCACGTTCGACGACCGCGCCCGCGCCGGGCTCGCCGCCGTACTGGGCGGCGGCACCGGCACCGAGGACCAACTCGCCCTCCGCACCGAAGGGCTGCTCGCCCGCCGCCTGGAGCGGGTGGCCCTGCACCGGCCGCTGCCCGACGAGACCGGGTGGCAGCCCACCGGAACGGTACTGATCACCGGTGGCACCGGAGCGCTCGGCGCCCACGTCGCCCGCCGGCTGGCCGCCAAGGGCGCCGACCACCTCGTACTCGTCAGCCGGCGCGGCTCCGACAGCCCGGGAGCCGCGGAACTGACCGCCGAACTCACCGAGGCGGGCACCCGGGTCACCGTCGCCGCCTGTGACGTCGCCGACCGGCAGGCCCTGGAGGACCTGCTGACCAAGTCGGCGGCCGACGGCGACCCGATCCGCGCCGTGGTGCACGCCGCGGGCGTCAACGGCTTCGGCTCCCTCGCGGAGACGACACTCGCCGACTTCGGCGCCGTCGTCTCCGCCAAGGTGGCCGGAGCGGCCCATCTCGACGCACTGCTCGCCGACGCCGACCTGGACGCGTTCGTCGTCTTCTCCTCCATCGCCGGTGTCTGGGGCAGCGGCGGCCAGAGCGCCTACTCCGCGGGCAACGCCTACCTGGACGCCCTGGCCCTGCACCGGCGCGCCCTCGGCCGGGCCGCCACCTCCGTCGCCTGGGGCGCCTGGTCCGGCGGCGGCATGGTGGACGCCGCCTCGGCCCCGCAACTGCGCCGCCAGGGCATCCAGTCGGTCCGCCCCGAACTGATGCTCACCGCGCTCGACCGCGCCCTGACGGGCAGTCAGAGCGGCCTCACCGTCGCCGACATCGACTGGAAGCGCTTCTACCCGGCGTTCACCGCGCCCGGCCCTCCGCCCTCCTGCAGGGCATACCCGAGATACGGCGCATCGCCGCCGCCGAGGCCCGTGCCCGGCGCGCCGACCTCGCCACGGCCGGTTCGCTGCAGCGGCGTCTGGCCGGCCTCGGCGAGGACGCGCAGAAGGAGATCCTGCTCGACCTGGTCCGCGCCGAGACCGCCGTCGTCCTCGGCCACCAGGACGTGCACGCGATACACCCGGACCGCGCCTTCCAGGAACTGGGCTTCGACTCGCTCACCGCCGTCGAACTGCGCAACAAACTGTCCGCGGCCACCGGCCTGCGGCTGCCCGCCACCCTGCTCTTCGACCACCCGGCACCCGCCGTGCTCGTCGACCACCTCAGGAACGCGCTCGCCCCCGAGGGCGGCCCGACCGTGCACCAGGCAGTGGCGGATGTGGAGAAACTGAAGGCCGCGCTCGCCTCCGTACCCGACGACCGGGCGGTCCGCGCACAGGTCACCGCCGCCCTGCACGTCCTGCTGGCCAAGTGGTCCCCGGACACCGCCCAGGACGCGACGGACGACGATCTCGAGTCGGTCACCGACGACGAGGTCTTCGACATCATCGACAACGAGTTCGACGAATTCACCGCTTCCTGACGCCGTCCCCCGCTGCCCGCCCGCCGTCAGAAGTCTGTTTCTAGGAGCTGACCTTCCCCATGGTCGACGACAAGAAGTACCGCGAATACCTCAACAAGGCCGTCGCCACCGCACGTCAGGCCACGCGCCGGCTGCGTGAGGTCGAGGAGAAGGCGTGGGAGCCCATCGCCATCGTCGGTATGGCATGTCGGCTGCCGGGCGGAGTGACCTCTCCGGAGGACCTCTGGCGGCTCGTGGCCGACGGCACCGACGCCATATCCGCCTTCCCGGCCGACCGCGGATGGGACCTGGAGGGCCTGTACGACCCGAACCCCGACGTGCCGGGCACGTCGTACGTCCGTGAGGGCGGCTTCCTCCACGGCGCGGCCGACTTCGACGCGGGCTTCTTCGGGATATCCCCGCGCGAGGCGCTGGCCATGGACCCGCAGCAGCGGCTGCTCCTGGAGACCTCCTGGGAGGTCTTCGAAAGCGCCAACATCGACCCCACGTCCCTGCGCGGGCACCGGATCGGCTTCTACACCGGCGTCATGCACCACGACTACGCCCCGCGGGTGCGTCAGGTTCCCGAGGACCTGGAGGCGTACATCGGGCGCGGCAGCACGGGCAGTTTCGCCTCCGGCCGCGTGTCGTACACGCTGGGCCTGGAAGGCCCCTCGGTGACCGTCGACACCGCGTGCTCCTCCTCGCTGGTCGCGATCCACCTCGCCGTGCAGTCCCTGCGCACCGGCGAGTCGGAGATGGCGATGGCGGGCGGCGCGGCCGTGATGTCCGACAGCAAGATGTTCGTGGAGTTCTCCCGCCAGCGCGGCCTCTCCCCGGACGGCCGGTGCCGGGCCTTCGCGGCGAGCGCCGACGGCACCGGATTCTCCGAGGGCGTCGGCGTACTGCTCCTGGAGCGCCTGTCCGACGCGCGCCGCAACGGACACGAGGTACTGGCCGTCGTCCGGGGCACCGCCGTGAACCAGGACGGCGCGTCCAACGGCCTGACCGCGCCCAACGGCACCGCGCAACGGGAGGTCATCCGCCAGGCGTTGGAGAACGCCCGCCTGTCGCCGTCCGACGTGGACGCCGTCGAGGCGCACGGCACCGGCACCTCCCTCGGTGACCCGATCGAGGCGCAGGCGCTGATCGCCACGTACGGCCAGGAACGGCCCGGCGACGGTCGACCGCTGTGGCTGGGCTCGCTGAAGTCCAACATCGGGCACGCCCAGTCGGCCGCCGGTGTGGCCGGTGTGATCAAGATGGTGGAGGCGATGCGCCACGGCGTGCTGCCGAGGACGCTGCACGTGGACGCGCCGACGCCCGAGGTCGACTGGTCCGCCGGCGCGGTGGAGCTGCTGACCGAGGCCCGGGACTGGCCGGAGCGGGACGAGCCGCGCCGGGCCGGCGTGTCGTCCTTCGGCCTCAGCGGCACCAACGCCCACGTGATTCTCGAGTCCGCTCGGCCCGCGTCCGACGAACCCGGCCCCGCGACCGAGCCCACCGACGTCACCGAGTCGGAGCGGACGACCGCCGAGCGTGCCGTCCCGCACGGTGTGGTGCCGTTGGCCCTCTCCGGCAAGTCCCCCGACGCCCTGAGCGCGCAGGCGAAGCGGCTCGCGGCCTTCCTGGAGAGCCACCCCGGGACACCGCTGTCCGACATCGCCCTCTCCCTGACCTCGCGCGCCGTGTTCGACCACCGCGGCGTGGCCGTCGCGGGCACGCACGCCGAGGCCGTCCAGCGCCTCACGGCCCTCGCGCAGGACGCCACGGTGTCCACCGGTACCCACGGTGACACCGGCGTCGTGTTCGTGTTTCCGGGTCAGGGGGCGCAGTGGGTGGGGATGGCGGTGGGTCTGCTGGCGGAGTCGGAGGTGTTTGCGGGGTGGATGGCGCGGTGTGGTGAGGCGTTGGCTCCGTTTGTGGGGTGGTCGTTGGTGGATGTGTTGGGTGATGAGGAGGCGTTGGAGCGGGTTGATGTGGTGCAGCCGGTGTTGTGGGCGGTGATGGTGTCGTTGGCGGGGTTGTGGCGGTCGGTGGGTGTGGAGCCGGTTGCGGTGGTGGGGCATTCGCAGGGGGAGATCGCGGCGGCGTGTGTGGTGGGTGGGTTGTCGTTGGAGGAGGGTGCGCGGGTGGTGGCGCGGCGTAGTCAGGTGATTGCGTCGGGTTTGGCGGGTTCGGGTGGGATGTTGTCGGTTGCGTTGCCGGTGGGTGTGGTGGAGGGGCGGTTGGGTGGGGGGTTGTCGGTGGCGGCGGTGAATGGTCCGTCGTCGGTGGTGGTTGCGGGTGTGGTGGGGGAGTTGGAGGCGTTGGAGGGGGAGTTGCGGGGGGAGGGGGTGCGGGTGCGTCGGGTGGCGGTGGATTATGCGTCGCATTCGGCGGAGGTGGAGCGGGTGGAGGGTGTGTTGGGGGAGGTGTTGGGGGGTGTGTCGGGTGTGTCGTCGGGGGTGCCGTTCTTTTCGACGGTGACGGGTGGTGTGGTGGATACGGGGGTTCTGGATGGGGGGTATTGGTATCGGAATCTGCGGGAGCGGGTGCGTTTTGAGGAGGTGGTGCGTTCGTTGCTGGGGTCGGGGCGGCGGGTGTTCGTGGAGGTGAGTCCGCATCCGGTGCTGGGGTTCGTGGTGGCGGAGACGATGGGTGCGGTGGGTGTTGATGGTGTGGTGGTGGGGTCGTTGCGGCGTGGTGAGGGGGGTTGGGAGCGGTTTTTGCGGTCGGTGGGTGAGGTGTATGCGGGGGGTGTGGATGTCGATTGGCGGGCGGTGTTGGAGGGGCAGGCGGCCCGGCGGGTCCAGTTGCCGACGTATCCCTTCCAGCACCAGCGCTACTGGCTCGACGCCAACGAGCGTCCCGCAGTGGAGGCCGACCCGGTGGACGCGGCCTTCTGGGCCGCGATCGAGGCTGGTGACACCGGCGCCCTCGCCGACGACCTCCAGTTGAAGGCCTCCGTACTCGACGAGGTCCTGCCCGCACTGTCGTCCTGGCGCCGCCGCAAGCAGGAGCGGACCGTCATCGATGGATGGCGCTACCAACTCGGCTGGGACCGCGTCGACACCACCGGCAGCGCTGCCGGTACCGCTGCGGGCACAGGCACAGGCACAGGCACCGGTACCACTGCCGGCACCTTCACCGGTACTGCCGCCGGCACAGCCGTCGGCACCCTCTCCGGGACCTGGCTCGTCGCCGTCGGCGGCGACGGCGGCCCACTCGCCGACGCGGTCGCCGACGGACTCGCCGAACGGGGCGTACAGACCGTGCGCATCGAGGTCGACACCGAGAACGCCGACCGGGAGACGCTGGCCGCCGCCCTGGACGACCAGGATTTCACGGGCGTCCTGTCGCTCCTCGCGCTCGACGGCCGGCCGCACCCCGTCCACACCACCTGGTCGCGCGGCACGATCGGCACCGTCGCCCTCGTCCAGGCACTCGGCGACGCGGGGATCGAGGCCCCCCTGTGGGCGGTCACCTCCGGCGGCGTCGCCGTGGCCGACTCCGCCGAGCTGACCGACGCCTCCCAGCACGCGATGTGGGGTATCGGCACCGTCCTGGCCCTGGACCACCCGCGCACCTGGGGCGGCCTCGTCGACCTGCCCGCCGGCACCACCGAAGCAGATCCGCGCACCCTCGACCTGCTGTGCACCGCCCTCTCCGGCACCGGCGACGAGGACCAACTCGCCGTACGCCCTGACGGCCTGCACGCCCGCCGCATGCGCCGCGCCCCCCTCGACGGCGCCCCGGCCGCCAAGCCCTGGACGCCGCGCGGCACCGTCCTGGTCACCGGCGGCACCGGCGGCACCGGTGCCCATGTCGCCCGCTGGCTCGCCGAGCACGGAGCCGAGCACCTGGTGCTCACCAGCCGCCGAGGCCCCCAAGCGCCAGGCGCCGCCGAACTCCGCGCCGAACTGGAGGCGTTGGGCGCCCGGATCACCATCACCGCCTGCGACATCACCGACCGGGAGGCGGTCGTCGGCCTCCTCCACGACATTCCCGCCGAGCTGCCGCTCACCGCCGTCCTGCACCTCGCCGGCGCCACCCAGACCGAATCCCCGCTGTCCGGGCTCACCGTCGAGCAGTTCGCGGACATGGGCCGAGCCAAGATCGCCGGTGCCCACCACCTGGACGACCTGCTCGGCGACCGCGACCTGGACGCCTTCGTCCTGTTCTCCTCCGGCGCGACCGCCTGGGGCAGCAACGGCCTGACCTCGTACGCCGGGGCCAACGCCCACCTCGACGCGCTCGCCCACCGTCGCCGTGCCCGCGGACTCACCGCCACCTCCATCGCCTGGGGCGCCTGGGGCGGCGGCGGCATGGTCGACGCGTCCATGGCCGGGGAGTTCACCAAGCTCGGCATCACCCTCATGGAGCCCCACCTCGGCGTCGCCGCCCTGGTGCAGGCCGTCGAGCACGACGAGACCCATGTCGTCGTCGCCGGCATCGACTGGACCCGCTTCGCCCCCGCCTTCGCCCTTTCCCGCCCCCGCCCGCTGCTGCGCGGACTGCCCGAGGTCACCGAAATCCTCGCCGGCGCCACCGAGGACCAGCCCGACACCGACGCCTCCGCCCTCCGCTCCGAACTGCTGAAGCTGTCCCCGGCCGAACAGGAACGCCGACTGGTGGACCTGGTCCGGATAGAGGCAGGAGCCGTCCTTGGCCACTCCGACACGGAAGTCGTAGGTGAGGAACGGGCGTTCAAGGAGATCGGCTTCGACTCCGTCACCGCGGTGGAACTGCGCAACCGGCTCAACGCGGCCGTCCGGCTGCGCCTGCCCGCCACCCTCGTCTTCGACTACCCGAACGCCAGGGCACTGGCGGACCACCTCCGCACCGAGCTCGTCGGCGACCGGTCCGCCGCCACCACCGACACCGCCGACGCGGCCCTTCCCACCCTCGTCGTACCGCCGTCCGCGACCGACGACCCGATCGCCATCGTCTCCATGGGGTGCCGCCTCCCCGGCGGCGTGACCTCCCCCGAGGAACTGTGGACCCTGCTCGCCGAGGGCCGTGACGCGCTCGCCGACTTCCCGGCCGACCGCGGCTGGGACCTGGACAACCTCTTCTCCGACGACCCTGACGCTCCCGGTACGACCTACGTCCGCAAGGGCGGCTTCCTGCGCGGCGTCGCCGACTTCGACGCCGGATTCTTCGGCATCAACCCGCGCGAGGCCCTCGCCATGGACCCGCAGCAGCGCCTCCTCCTGGAGACCTCCTGGGAAGTCTTCGAGCGCGCCGGCATCGACCCGGCCTCCCTGCGCGGCAAGGATGTCGGTGTCTTCACCGGCATGGGTGCCCAGGACTACACCCCACGGCTCGGCGGCGGCACCGAGGGCACCGAGGGCTACGCCCTGACCGGCAGCGCCGGCAGCGTCGCCTCCGGCCGCGTCTCGTACGTCCTCGGCCTGGAGGGCCCCGCCCTCACCATCGATACGGCGTGCTCGTCGTCGCTGGTGGCCATGCACTCCGCGATGCAGGCGCTGCGCAGCGGCGAGTGCTCGCTCGCGCTGGCCGGCGGCGTCGCCGTAATGTCCACCCCGGGCGTCTTCGTGGAGTTCTCCCGGCAGCGCGGACTGGCCCCCGACGGCCGGTGCAAGGCCTTCGCCGACGGCGCGGACGGCACGGCGTGGGCCGAGGGCGTAGGCCTGCTCCTGCTCGAGCGCCTGTCCGACGCGCGGCGCAACGGCCACGAGGTCCTGGCCCTGGTGCGCGGCAGCGCGGTCAACCAGGACGGCGCCTCCAACGGCCTCACGGCGCCGAACGGTCCGTCGCAGCAGCGGGTGATCCGTCAGGCGTTGGCGAGTGCCGGTCTGTCGGCGGCCGACGTGGACGCGGTGGAGGCGCACGGGACGGGTACGGCGCTGGGCGACCCGATCGAGGCACAGGCGCTGATCGCCACGTACGGCCAGGAACGGCGCGCCGACGACCGCCCGTTGCTCCTCGGAGCCCTGAAGTCGAACCTCGGTCACACCGGGGCCACTGCGGGTGTGGCGGGTGTGATCAAGATGGTGGAGGCGATGCGGCACGGTGTGCTGCCGAAGACGCTGCATGTGGATGAGCCGTCGCCGAAGGTGGACTGGTCGGCGGGTGCGGTGGAGTTGCTGACGGAGTCTCGGGAGTGGCCTGAGACGGGCCGTCCGCGTCGTGCGGGTGTGTCGGCGTTCGGTATCAGTGGGACGAATGCGCACGTGATTCTGGAGGCCGCCGAGGCTGAGCCGGTGGTGGAGCGTGCGGTGGTTCCCGAGGGTGTGGTGCCGTTGCTGGTGTCCGGGAAGTCGCAGGAGGCGGTACGGGCTCAGGTGGGTCGGCTGGTGGAGTTCCTGGGGGCGGACGCTTCGGTGGACCTCACGGATGTGGCGTACTCGCTGGCGACTGCCCGGACGCACTTCGACCATCGTGCGGTGGTGGTGGCGGGTTCGGTGGAGGAGGCGCGGGAGGGTCTGGCGTCGGTGCGCCCGGAGGGTGTGGTGCCGGCGGGTCGTCTGGGTGTGTTGTTCACCGGGCAGGGGTCGCAGCGGGTGGGGATGGGGCGTGAACTGTACGTCGCCTTCCCGGTGTTCGCCGAGGCGTTCGATGAGGTGTGTGCGGCCGTCGACGGGAAGCTCGGCCGCTCACTGAAGGCGGTGGTCTTCGAGGGCGGGGAGCTGCTGGAGGAGACGGGGTACGCGCAGCCGGCGCTGTTCGCGGTCGAGGTGGCGCTGTTCCACCTCGTACGGTCCTGGGGCGTGCGTCCTGATTTCGTGGCGGGTCATTCGATCGGTGAGGTGGCGGCGGCTTATGTGGCGGGTGTGTGGTCGCTGGAGGATGCGGCGGCGCTGGTCGTGGCGCGTGGTCGGTTGATGCAGGCGTTGCCGGCCGGTGGGGTGATGGTCGCGTTGGAGGCCACGGAAGCGGAGGTCGTGCCGCTGCTGTCGGACGGTGTGAGCATCGCCGCCGTCAACGGGCCGACCTCCTTGGTGTTGTCGGGTGCTGAGGGTGCGGTCGAGTCGGTGGTGGCCCGTTTCGAGCGTCGTCGGGTGAAGCGGCTGAGGGTGTCGCACGCGTTCCACTCGCCGTTGATGGACCCGATGCTGGAGGCCTTCCGTGAGGTTGCGGCCGGGCTGACCTACAACGCCCCGACGCTGCCGGTGGTGTCGAACGTGACGGGTGAGGTGGCGGACGCCGGGCGGTTGTGCTCGCCCGAGTACTGGGTGGAGCACGTACGCGGCACGGTCCGTTTCCACGACGGCGTGCGGGCCATGAAGGACCAGAAGGTCACCACCTTTCTGGAGTTGGGTCCGGACGGCATTCTCACCGGGATGGTGGCGGAGGACTGCGTGCCGTCGCTGCGGCGTGACGTGCCCGAGGACCGCGCGCTGCTGAACGCCGTGGGGCAGTTGCACACGCGCGGTGTCGCCGTCGACTGGGAGCAGGTCTTCGCCGGCCGGGATGCACGCCGCGTGGACCTGCCCACGTACGCCTTCCAGCGGCAGCGGTACTGGCTCGCCGCGGCGGCACCGGCGAGCGACGTCTCGATGCGGCACCCGGTGCTCAACGCGGTGCTGACCGTGCCCGACACGGGTGGTGTGCTGTGCACCGGACGGCTCTCGCGCGCCGCTCAGCCGTGGCTCTCCGAGCAGTTGCCGGGCGGAGACGTCGTCCCGGGAGCCGCAATGGTCGAGTTGGCGATCCGCGCCGGTGACGAGGTCGACGCCGGCACGGTGCGCGAACTGACGGTCGAGACGCCGCTCGTACTGCCCGCCACCGGAGCGCTCCGCGTGCAGGTCTCTGTCGGCGGCGCCGACGACGAGGGGCACCGTACGGTCGGTGTCTACACCCGTCCCGAGCGCGGCGACGACTCCTGGACCTGCCACGCCACCGGCACACTTGCGCCTACGAGCTCGACCGGCGAACCGACTGGCGATGCTCATCCGGCAGGGGGGTACATCGAGGTCGCCTTGGACAACGAACTCACCGCTGAAGCAAAGCACTTCGGCCTTCACCCGGTGCTTCTGGAAGCCGCGGCCCATGTGACCGGCCTGTCGGGCATGTCGACCGAATGGCGCGGTACGACCCTCCACGCAGCCGGCGCCTCCGCGGTGCGGGTTCGAGTGACGCCCACCGATTCCGACACGGTACGTCTGGACATCCGTGACGCGGACGGCGCACCCGTCGCGTCTGTGGAATCGGTCGTCCTGCGTGAGATACCGCAGGAGCAGTTGAGGGTGTCCGGCGGTGGTGGGTCGTTGTTGCGGGTGGAGTGGTCTGGTGTGCCGGTGTCTGTGGATGCGGATGCCGGTGTGGTGGAGGTGTTCGAGGTCGGGGCGGCGGTGTTGGATGCCGAAGGCGTGCGCGCTGTGACGGCCGAGGCGTTGTCGGTTGTGCAGTCCTTCCTTGCGTCGTCGCGGGAGGGTGTGCTGGTGGTGGTGACGCGGGGTGCGGTGGGTGTCGGGGGTGGTGTGGGTGATCCGGTGGTGGCCGGGGTGTGGGGTTTGGTGCGTTCGGCGCAGGCGGAGAATCCGGGCCGTGTCGTCCTGATGGACGTGGACCCGGATACCGGCTTGGACGCTGGTGTGGTGGCGGGTGTGGTGGCGTCGGGTGAGTCGCAGGTGGTGGTGCGCTCGGGTGAGGTGTTCGTGCCGCGGCTGGTGCGTGCTGCGGTGGCGGCTTCGGGTGGATCGGTGTTCCGGCCTGGTGGGACGGTCCTTGTCACGGGTGGTACCGGCACGCTGGGTGGTGTGGTTGCCCGGCATCTGGTCGGGGCGCATGGTGTGCGGAGTCTGGTGTTGACCAGCAGGCGGGGGCTTGATGCTCCGGGTGCGGTGGCGCTGAAGGCCGAGTTGGAGCAGGCCGGTGCCGTGGTGACGGTGGCGGCGTGTGATGTGGCTGACCGTGTGCAGTTGGCCGGCGTGTTGGCCTGTGTTCCCGTTGGGGCGCCGTTGTCGGGTGTGGTGCATACCGCTGGTGTGCTGGATGACGGTGTGATCGGGAGTCTGACGGCGGAGCGGTTGGCTGCGGTGTTGCGTCCCAAGGTTGACGCGGTGCTGGCGTTGCATGAGTTGACCAGCGGTCTGGAGCTGGATGCGTTCGTGTTGTATTCCTCCGCGTCCGGTGTGCTGGGTGGTCCGGGTCAGGGGAATTATTCGGCGGCGAATGCGTTTTTGGATGCTTTCGCTTGCTGGCGTCGTGGGCAGGGTCTGCCCGCTGTGTCGCTGGCGTGGGGGTTGTGGGGTGAGGCGAGCGCGATGACGGGCTCGCTGGGAGCGTCCGATCAGGCGCGTATGAGCCGTGGTGGTATCCGGGCTCTGTCCGTCGAGGAGGGCATGGCACTGTTCGACGCCGGCCTGACCGCCGATGAACCAGCCCTCGTCGCGGCCAAGTTCGACCTCGCGGCCCTCACCGAACAGGCCGCCGCCGACCGGCTGGCTCCCATGCTGCGAGGCCTCGTACGACAGCCGCGCCGGAGCGTCCGGACCGGTGCGGTCGGCGTTGGCACCGGTGGTGCGGCGGGCGAATCGCTGGCCGACCGGTTGGCGATGATGTCCCAGCCCGACCGGCAGCGCATCCTGCTCGACCTGGTGCGCACCGACGCCGCGGCCGTGCTGGGCCGCCGTGAACGGGATGCCATCGCACCGGAGCGTGCCTTCAAGGACCTCGGGTTCGACTCGCTGACGGGAGTGGAGCTGCGCAACCGGCTCACGGCGACCACGGGGCTCCAGCTACCCGCGTCGGCGGTGTTCGACCACCCGACTCCGGCCGCCCTCGCAGACGTACTGGTGGAGCAGCTAGGTGCCTCGCCGGTGTCCGTGCTTGCCGAACTCGACCGGTTGGAAGCCGCGTTGTCCTCGACGGCTCTGGACGACGAGGTCATGGTCCAGGCGGCCAAACGCCTACAGACGCTGGCCAGCCGGTGGGCGTCGTCGGGCTCCGTCGTCGAGGCAGAGGAGGAGTTCGACCTCGCGTCCGCCTCCGACGACGAACTGTTCAGCTTCGCCGAGAACGAGCTCGGCTCCTCCTGACAGCGGCGCCGCCCCCCACACCTGCTGAGCAGAAAGACTGCCGATGACCACGAACGACGCCAAGCTGCGCGACTACCTCAAGCGTGCCCTCGCCGATCTCAGCCAGGCGCGCAAGCGGCTGCGCGAGGTCGAGTCCGAGAGGACGGAACCGATCGCGATCGTCGCCATGGGATGCCGTCTTCCGGGAGGTGTGTCCTCACCCGATGACCTGTGGGAGCTGGTCGCCGCGGGCCACGACGGGATCTCGTCGTTCCCGACCGACCGAGGCTGGGACGTGCAGGGGTTGTACGACCCGGACCCGGAGCGTCCCGGGAAGTCGTACGTCAGGGAGGGCGGCTTCGTGACGGACGCCGCCGACTTCGACGCCGCCTTCTTCGGGATCAGCCCGCGTGAGGCGGTGGCGATGGACCCGCAGCAGCGGCTGCTGCTGGAGACGTCGTGGGAGGTCTTCGAGCGGGCCGGCATCGACCCGACGTCGCTGCGCGGTCGCAACGTGGGTGTGTTCGCCGGTACCAAGCCCCAGGACTACATCCCCAGCCTCGAAAGCGGGGAGTCCACTGCCGAGGGCTACGCCCTGACGGGCAGTGCCGGCGCGGTCACCTCCGGCCGGGTCTCGTACGCCTTCGGCTTCGAGGGTCCCGCCGTCTCCATCGACACGGCGTGCTCGTCGTCGCTGGTCGCCATCCATCTGGCCGCCCAGGCACTGCGCAGCGGCGAGTGCTCGCTCGCCCTGGCCGGCGGTGTGTCCGTGATGGCCACGCCGGGCGCCTTCGTGGCTTTCTCCCGGCAGAGGGGCCTGGCGGCTGACGCGCGCTGCAAGGCCTTCGCTGCGGGCGCGGACGGAACGGCGTGGGCCGAGGGCGTAGGCCTGCTCCTGCTCGAGCGCCTGTCCGACGCGCGGCGCAACGGTCATCAGGTCCTGGCGGTCGTCCGTGGCACGGCCGTGAACCAGGACGGCGCGTCCAACGGCCTCACCGCCCCGAACGGCCCCTCGCAACGACGCGTCATCCGTCAGGCGCTGGCCAATTCCGGGCTCCTCGCCACGGACATCGACGCGGTGGAGGCGCACGGTACGGGTACGTCGCTGGGCGACCCGATCGAGGCGCAGGCGCTGATCGCCACGTACGGCCAGGGCCGTCCGGCGGACCGCCCGCTTTGGCTGGGCTCGGTGAAGTCGAACCTCGGCCACACCCAGGCCACTGCGGGTGTGGCGGGTGTGATCAAGATGGTGGAGGCGATGCGGCACGGTGTGCTGCCGAAGACGCTGCATGTGGATGAGCCGTCGCCGAAGGTGGACTGGTCGGCGGGTGCGGTGGAGTTGCTGACGGAGTCGCGGGAGTGGCCTGAGACGGGCCGTCCGCGTCGTGCGGGTGTGTCGGCGTTCGGTATCAGTGGGACGAATGCGCACGTGATTCTGGAGGCTGCCGAGGCTGAGCCGGTGGTGGAGCGTGCGGTGGTTCCCGAGGGTGTGGTGCCGTTGCTGGTGTCCGGGAAGTCGCAGGAGGCGGTACGGGCTCAGGCCGACGCGCTGTCGTCCTACCTGGACTCCGCTCAGGACGTGCCTCTCACCGACGTGGCGTACTCGCTGGCGACGACCCGGACCCACTTCGACCATCGTGCCGTGGTCATCGCCGAGTCGGTGGAGGAGGCGCGGGAGGGTCTCGCGGTGTTACGTCCGCAGACGGCTTCCTCTGGCCGTCTGGGTGTGCTGTTCACCGGGCAGGGGTCGCAACGGGTGGGGATGGGGCGTGAACTGTACGTCGCCTTCCCGGTGTTCGCCGAGGCGTTCGATGAGGTGTGTGCGGCCGTCGACGGGAAGCTCGGCCGCTCACTGAAGGCGGTGGTCTTCGAGGGCGGGGAGCTGCTGGAGGAGACGGGGTACGCGCAGCCGGCGCTGTTCGCGGTCGAGGTGGCGCTGTACCACCTCGTACGCTCCTGGGGCGTGCGCCCGCACTGTCTCGCCGGTCACTCCATCGGTGAGGTGGCGGCGGCTTATGTGGCGGGTGTGTGGTCGCTGGAGGATGCGGCGGCGCTGGTCGTGGCGCGTGGCCGGTTGATGCAGGCGTTGCCGGCCGGTGGGGTGATGGTCGCGTTGGAGGCCACGGAAGCGGAGGTCGTGCCGCTGCTGTCGGACGGTGTGAGCATCGCCGCCGTCAACGGGCCGACCTCCCTGGTGCTGTCGGGTGCTGAGGGTGCGGTCGAGTCGGTGGTGGCCCGTTTCGAGGGTCGTCGGGTGAAGCGGCTGAGGGTGTCGCACGCGTTCCACTCGCCGTTGATGGACCCGATGCTGGAGGCCTTCCGTGAGGTTGCGGCCGGGCTGACGTACAACGCCCCGACGCTGCCGGTGGTGTCGAACGTGACGGGTGAGGTGGCGGACGCCGGGCGGTTGTGTTCGCCCGAGTACTGGGTGGAGCACGTACGCGGCACGGTCCGTTTCCACGACGGCGTGCGGGCCATGAAGGACCAGAAGGTCACCACCTTTCTGGAGTTGGGTCCGGACGGCATTCTCACCGGGATGGTGGCGGAGGACTGCGTACCGTCCCTGCGGCGTGACGTCAGCGAGGACCGCGCGCTGCTGAACGCCGTGGGGCAACTGCACACGCGCGGTGTCGCCGTCGACTGGGAGCAGGTCTTCGCCGGCCGGGATGCACGCCGCGTGGACCTGCCCACGTACGCCTTCCAGCACCAGCGTTTCTGGCTGAGCCCGACTCTGTCGGAAGGGGATCCCGCGCTGGCCGCCGGGCACCCCCTGCTCGACACCGTGGTCGGAATCCCCGACACGGGCGGTGTGGTGTGCACCGGCCGGTTGTCCCTCGCCGCCCAGCCCTGGCTGGCGGACCATGTCGTGTCCGGCACGGTCCTGCTGCCCGGTGCCGCGCTGGTGGAACTCGCGATCCGCGCCGGCGACGAGGTCGGCGCGCGAACCCTGCGCGAACTGGTCATAGAAGCGCCCCTGGTGATCCCGGACGAGGGTGCCGTCCGGGTGCAGGTCACGGTCGGTGAGGACACGGGCGGTGGTGTGCGGCCGGTTGGGGTGTACACGCGGTCCGATGACGCAGGGTCCGGTGCGCCGTGGGTGCGTCATGCGAGTGGGTTGCTCGATGAGGATGCGCCGGCATCTGGTGCTGGTTTTGCGGTGTGGCCGCCGGAGGGTGCGGTGGCGGTGGATGTGTCGCGGTTGTACGAGGAGTTGGCCGGCCGTGGGTATGGCTATGGGCCGTGTTCCGGGGGCTGCGGCGGTGGCGGTGTGGGGAGAGTGTTCGCCGAGGCGGTGTTGCCGTCGAGTGAGGTGGACACGGCGGCCGGGTTCGGTCTGCATCCGGCGCTGTTGGACGCGGCGCTGCATGCCGGGGCTTTCTCGGGTGCGGCGGAGTCCGAGGGTGGCGGTCTGTTCCTGCCGTTCGCGTGGAGTGGGGTGTCGCTGCACGCTTCGGGGGCGTCGTCGTTGCGGATCCGGTTGTCGTCCTCGGGTGCGGATTCGCTTTCGCTGGAGCTGGCCGACGGTGAGGGGCTCCGGTGGCGTCGGTGGAGTCGCTCGTCCTGCGTGAGATACCGCAGGAGCAGTTGAGGGTTCCGGCGGTGGTGGGTCGTTGTTGCGGGTGGAGTGGTCTGGTGTGCCGGTGTCTGTGGATGCGGATGCCGGTGTGGTGGAGGTGTTCGAGGTCGGGGCGGCGGTGTTGGATGCCGAAGGCGTGCGCGCTGTGACGGCCGAGGCGTTGTCGGTTGTGCAGTCCTTCCTTGCGTCGTCGCGGGAGGGTGTGCTGGTGGTGGTGACGCGGGGTGCGGTGGGTGTCGGGGGTGGTGTGGGTGATCCGGTGGTGGCCGGGGTGTGGGGTTTGGTGCGTTCGGCGCAGGCGGAGAATCCGGGCCGTGTCGTCCTGATGGACGTGGACCCGGATACCGGCCTGGGCACCGGCTTGGACGCTGGTGTGGTGGCGGGTGTGGTGGCGTCGGGTGAGTCGCAGGTGGTGGTGCGCTCGGGTGAGGTGTTCGTGCCGCGGCTGGTGCGTGCTGCGGTGGCGGCTTCGGGTGGATCGGTGTTCCGGCCTGGTGGGACGGTCCTTGTCACGGGTGGTACCGGCACGCTGGGTGGTGTGGTTGCCCGGCATCTGGTCGGGGCGCATGGTGTGCGGAGTCTGGTGTTGACCAGCAGGCGGGGACTCGACGCGCCTGGTGCGGTGGCGCTGAAGGCCGAGTTGGAGCAGGCCGGTGCCGTGGTGACGGTGGCGGCGTGTGATGTGGCTGACCGTGTGCAGTTGGCCGGCGTGTTGGCCTGTGTTCCCGTTGGGGCGCCGTTGTCGGGTGTGGTGCATACCGCTGGTGTGCTGGATGACGGTGTGATCGGGAGTCTGACGGCGGAGCGGTTGGCTGCGGTGTTGCGTCCCAAGGTTGACGCGGTACTGGCACTGCATGAGTTGACCAGCGGTCTGGAGCTGGATGCGTTCGTGTTGTATTCCTCCGCGTCCGGTGTGCTGGGTGGTCCGGGTCAGGGGAATTATTCGGCGGCGAATGCGTTTTTGGATGCTTTCGCTTGCTGGCGTCGTGGGCAGGGTCTGCCCGCTGTGTCGCTGGCGTGGGGGTTGTGGGGTGAGGCGAGCGCGATGACGGGCTCGCTGGGAGCGTCCGATCAGGCGCGTATGAGCCGTGGTGGTATCCGGGCTCTGTCCGTCGAGGAGGGCATGGCACTGTTCGACGCCGGCCTGACCGCCGACGAACCAGCCCTCGTCGCAGCCAAGTTCGACCTCGCGGCCCTCACCGAGCAAGTGGTTACGGCCGAGGTGCCGTCGATGCTGCGGGGTCTGGTTCGTAGGCCGCGTCGCACTGCGGCTTCCGGCACGGGCGGCGCCGCCGGAACTCCGTTGAACAGCCGATTGACGTCACTCACGGTCGACGAGCAGAAGCGCATGCTTTTGGAGTTGGTGTCGGGTGAGGTGGCGGTGGTGCTGGGGCATGCGGGTGCGGGGAGTATCGGTGCGGGGCAGGCGTTCAGTGATCTGGGTTTTGATTCGTTGACGGCGGTGGAGCTGCGTAACCGGTTGAATGCCGTGACGGGGCTTCGGTTGTCGGCGACGTTGATTTTTGATTATCCGTCGCCGGGTGTGCTGGCGGAGTTCTTGCGTGTGGAGTTGGTGGGGGGAGAGGTTGCGGTTGGGCCGGTGGCTGGGCGGGGGGTGTCGGTCGGCGGGGTGTCGGAGGATGCGATCGCGGTTGTGGCGATGGGGTGTCGTCTTCCGGGTGGGGTGGGTTCGCCGGAGGATCTGTGGCGGATGGTGGTGGAGGGTCGGGACGGGATTACGGAGTTTCCGGAGGACCGGGGCTGGGATGTGTCGCGGTTGTTCGATCCTGATCCTGAGAAGGTCGGTAAGTCGATGGTGCGCCATGGTGGGTTTCTTCATGGTGCGGGGGAGTTCGATCCGGGGTTCTTCGGGATTTCGCCGCGTGAGGCGCTTGCGATGGATCCGCAGCAGCGGTTGTTGCTGGAGGTGTCGTGGGAGGTGCTGGAGCGGGCCGGGATCGATCCGACCGTGCTGAAGGGCAGCCGCACGGGCGTCTTCGCAGGCGCCATGTACCACGACTACAGCGAGGCGGTCGCCGCAGGCAGCCTTGTCTCCGGCCGCGTCTCGTACACCCTCGGGCTCGAGGGCCCCTCCGTGACGGTGGACACCGCCTGCTCGTCGTCGCTGGTGGCGATGCACTCCGCGGTCCAAGCGCTGCGCAACGGCGAGTGCTCGCTCGCGCTGGCCGGCGGTGTCGCCGTGATGTCCACGCCCATCGCGTTCGTGCAGTTCTCAAGGCAGCGGGGCCTGGCGGTGGACGGACGGTGCAAGTCGTTCGCTGCGGGTGCGGACGGAACGGCGTGGGCAGAGGGTGTGGGCCTGCTGCTTCTCGAGCGTCTGTCGGACGCGCGGCGCAACGGTCATCAGGTCCTTGCGGTCGTGCGTGGCACGGCCGTGAACCAGGACGGTGCGTCGAACGGCATCACGGCGCCGAACGGTCCGTCGCAGCAGCGGGTGATCCGTCAGGCGTTGGCGAGTGCCGGTCTGTCGGCGGCCGGCGTGGACGTGGTGGAGGCGCATGGTACGGGTACGGCGCTGGGTGACCCGATCGAGGCGCAGGCGCTGATCGCCACGTACGGCCAGGAGCGGGCCGGGGACGAGCCGTTGTGGCTGGGTTCGTTGAAGTCGAACATCGGTCATGCGCAGGCGGCGGCCGGTGTGGCGGGTGTGATCAAGATGGTGCAGGCGATGCGGCACGGCGTGCTGCCGAAGACACTGCACGTCGACGAGCCCACTCCTAAGGTCGACTGGTCGGCCGGTGCGGTGGAGCTGCTGACGGAGTCACGGAAGTGGCCGATGACGGAGGGGCGTCCGCGTCGCGCGGCCATCTCCTCCTTCGGTATCAGTGGGACGAATGCGCACGTGATTCTGGAGGCTGCCGAGGCTGAGCCGGTGGTGGAGCGTGCGGTGGTTCCCGACGGTGTGGTGCCGTTGCTGGTGTCCGGGAAGTCGCAGGAGGCGGTACGGGCTCAGGCCGACGCGCTGTCGTCCTACCTGGACTCCGCTCAGGACGTGCCTCTCACCGACGTGGCGTACTCGCTGGCGACGACCCGGACCCACTTCGACCATCGTGCCGTGGTCATCGCCGAGTCGGTGGAGGAGGGCGCGGGAGGGTCTCGCGGTGTTACGTCCGCAGACGGCTTCCTCTGGCCGTCTGGGTGTGCTGTTCACCGGGCAGGGGTCGCAACGGGTGGGGATGGGGCGTGAACTGTACGTCGCCTTCCCGGTGTTCGCCGAGGCGTTCGATGAGGTGTGTGCGGCCGTCGACGGGAAGCTCGGCCGCTCACTGAAGGCGGTGGTCTTCGAGGGCGGGGAGCTGCTGGAGGAGACGGGGTACGCGCAGCCGGCGCTGTTCGCGGTCGAGGTGGCGCTGTACCACCTCGTACGCTCCTGGGGCGTGCGCCCGCACTGTCTCGCCGGTCACTCCATCGGTGAGGTGACGGCCGCCTATGTGGCGGGTGTGTGGTCGCTGGAGGATGCGGCGGCGCTGGTCGTGGCGCGTGGCCGGTTGATGCAGGCGTTGCCGGCCGGTGGGGTGATGGTCGCGTTGGAGGCCACGGAAGCGGAGGTCGTGCCGCTGCTGTCGGACGGTGTGAGCATCGCCGCCGTCAACGGGCCGACCTCCCTGGTGCTGTCGGGTGCTGAGGGTACGGTGCTGGCGGTGACCGAAGCGCTGCCCGGCCGTCGGGTGAAGCGGCTGAGGGTGTCGCACGCGTTCCATTCGTCGTTGATGGACCCGATGCTTGAGGCCTTCCGTGAGGTTGCGGCCGGGCTGACGTACAACGCCCCGACGCTGCCGGTGGTGTCGAACGTGACGGGTGAGGTGGCGGACGCCGGGCGGTTGTGCTCGCCCGAGTACTGGGTGGAGCACGTACGCGGCACGGTGCGCTTCCACGACGGTGTGCGGGCGTTGCGGGATGAAGGTGTCACCACGTTCCTGGAGTTGGGTCCGGACGGCATCCTGACCGGGATGGTGGCGGAGGACTGCGTGCCGTCGCTGCGGCGTGACGTCGGCGAGGAGCGGGCTCTGCTGGCCGCTCTCGGGCAGTTGCACACGCGCGGTGTCGCCGTCGACTGGGAGCAGGTCTTCGCCGGCCGGGACGCACGCCGCGTGGACCTGCCCACGTACGCCTTCCAGCACCAGCGTTTCTGGCTGAACTCCAACCTTTCGGCCGGTGACCCTGCACTGGCGGCTGAACACCCGTTGCTGGACTCGGTGGTCAGTGTTCCCGAGACCGGTGGCGTTGTGTGCACTGGTCGGCTGTCTGTTGCCGGGCAACCGTGGTTGGCCGATCACATCGTGTCGGGTGTGGTGTTGTTGCCGGGCGCCGCGCTGGTGGAACTCGCGATCCGCGCCGGCGACGAGGTCGGCGCGCGAACCTTGCGCGAACTGGTCATAGAAGCGCCCCTGGTTATCCCGGACGAGGGTGCCGTCCGGGTGCAGGTCACGGTCGGTGAGGACACGGGCGGTGGTGTGCGGCCGGTCGCGGTGTACTCGCGGCCCGACGACGCGCAGTCCGACGCACCGTGGACCCGCCACGCCAGCGGACAACTGGGCGACGACCCATCAGCAGTTGGTGCTGGTTTTGCGGTGTGGCCGCCGGAGGGTGCGGTGGCGGTGGATGTGTCGCGGTTGTACGAGGAGTTGGCCGGCCGTGGGTATGGCTATGGGCCGGTGTTCCGGGGGCTGCGTGCGGTGTGGCGGTGTGGGGATGAGGTGTTCGCCGAGGCGGTGTTGCCGTCGAGTGAGGTGGACACGGCGGCCGGGTTCGGTCTGCATCCGGCGCTGTTGGACGCGGCGCTGCATGCCGGGGCTTTCTCGGGTGCGGCGGAGTCCGAGGGTGGCGGTCTGTTCCTGCCGTTCGCGTGGAGTGGGGTGTCGCTGCACGCTTCGGGGGCGTCGTCGTTGCGGATCCGGTTGTCGTCCTCGGGTGCGGATTCGCTTTCGCTGGAGCTGGCCGACGGTGAGGGTGCTCCGGTGGCGTCGGTGGAGTCGCTCGTCCTGCGTGAGATACCGCAGGAGCAGTTGAGGGTGTCCGGCGGTGGTGGGTCGTTGTTGCGGGTGGAGTGGTCTGGTGTGCCGGTGTCTGTGGATGCGGATGCCGGTGTGGTGGAGGTGTTCGAGGTCGGGGCGGCGGTGTTGGATGCCGAAGGCGTGCGCGCTGTGACGGCCGAGGCGTTGTCGGTTGTGCAGTCCTTCCTTGCGTCGTCGCGGGAGGGTGTGCTGGTGGTGGTGACGCGGGGTGCGGTGGGTGTCGGGGGTGGTGTGGGTGATCCGGTGGTGGCCGGGGTGTGGGGTTTGGTGCGTTCGGCGCAGGCGGAGAATCCGGGCCGTGTCGTCCTGATGGACGTGGACCCGGATACCGGCTTGGACGCTGGTGTGGTGGCGGGTGTGGTGGCGTCGGGTGAGTCGCAGGTGGTGGTGCGCTCGGGTGAGGTGTTCGTGCCGCGGCTGGTGCGTGCTGCGGTGGCGGCTTCGGGTGGATCGGTGTTCCGGCCTGGTGGGACGGTCCTTGTCACGGGTGGTACCGGCACGCGTGGTGGTGTGGTTGGGCATCTGGTCGGGGCGCATGGTGTGCGGAGTCTGGTGTTGACCAGCAGGCGGGGGCTTGATGCTCCGGGTGCGGTGGCGCTGAAGGCCGAGTTGGAGCAGGCCGGTGCCGTGGTGACGGTGGCGGCGTGTGATGTGGCTGACCGTGTGCAGTTGGCCGGCGTGTTGGCCTGTGTTCCCGTTGGGGCGCCGTTGTCGGGTGTGGTGCATACCGCTGGTGTGCTGGATGACGGTGTGATCGGGAGTCTGACGGCGGAGCGGTTGGCTGCGGTGTTGCGTCCCAAGGTTGACGCGGTACTGGCACTGCATGAGTTGACCAGCGGTCTGGAGCTGGATGCGTTCGTGTTGTATTCCTCCGCGTCCGGTGTGCTGGGTGGTCCGGGTCAGGGGAATTATTCGGCGGCGAATGCGTTTTTGGATGCTTTCGCTTGCTGGCGTCGTGGGCAGGGTCTGCCCGCTGTGTCGCTGGCGTGGGGGTTGTGGGGTGAGGCGAGCGCGATGACGGGCTCGCTGGGAGCGTCCGATCAGGCGCGTATGAGCCGTGGTGGTATCCGGGCTCTGTCCGTCGAGGAGGGCATGGCACTGTTCGACGTCGGCCTGACCGCCGACGAACCAGCCCTCGTCGCGGCCAAGTTCGACCTCGCGGCCCTCACCGAACAGGCCGCCGCCGACCGGCTGGCTCCCATGCTGAGGGGCCTGGTCCGTCCACCCCGACGTGCCGCCTCCACCGGCGGCCCCATCCCTGTCGACTCCCTTGCGGACCGGCTGGCGGTGCTGCCGGGGGAGGAGCAGACAGAAATGCTGCTGGACCTGGTCCGCGGTGAGGTCGCCTTGGTGCTGGGGCATGCCGACGCCGAGAGCATCGTGCCCGGACAGGCGTTCAGCGAGCTGGGCTTCGACTCGCTGACCGCGGTGGAGCTGCGCAACCGGTTGGACGCGGCGACGGGTCTGCGGCTGCCGGCCACGCTGATCTTCGACTATCCGTCCCCCGCCGCGATCACCGAGCATCTGCGCGCGGAACTGGTCACGGACACGGCGACCGGAGCGCTGGACCTCGCGGACGTCGACGAGGCCGGGCTGCGCAAGGCCCTTGCCTCGGTATCACTGAAGCGGCTCCAAGAGCTGGGGGTACTACGGCAGTTGCTGCCGCTTGCGGCTGCGGCCCCCGGCGCCGGCAAGCCCGCCCCTTCGGAAGCACAGCAGAACGCGTCGAGCCTGATCGCCGATATGGACGTCGCCGACCTCATCGAACGCGCGATGGGCAACACCAACGACTGAGCCCGTCGCGGCTACGGAGGAACTCAAGTATGTCTGTGTCCGAGGACAAGCTCGTCGCGGCACTGCGCGCTTCTCTCATGGAGAACGAGCAGCTCAAGGAGGAGCGCGACAGGGCTCTCGCGGCCACGTCCGAACCGATCGCTATCGTGTCCGCCGCCTGCCGGTTGCCCGGTGGTGTCTCCTCACCGGAGGATCTGTGGCAGTTGGTGGCCGAGGAACGCGACGGCATCACACAGTTCCCGGAGGACCGGGGCTGGGATGTCGACCGGATCTACGACCCCACTCCCGGCGTGGCCGGGAAGTCCTACGTCCGGGAGGGCGGCTTCCTCCACGACGCCGGGGATTTCGATCCGGCGTTGTTCGGGATCTCTCCGCGTGAGGCCCTCGCCATGGACCCGCAGCAGCGGTTGCTGCTGGAGGTGTCCTGGGAGGTGCTGGAGCGGGCCGGGATCGATCCGACCGCGCTCAAGGGCAGCCGTACGGGCGTTTTCGCCGGCCTGATGTACCACGACTACGAGGCGGCCGTGGCGGCCGGAAGCATCGTCTCCGGCCGGGTGGCGTACACCTTCGGTTTCGAGGGCCCGGCGGTGACGGTGGACACGGCGTGTTCCTCGTCGCTGGTGGCGATGCACTCGGCGGTCCAGGCGCTGCGCGGCGGTGAGTGCTCGCTCGCGCTGGCCGGCGGTGTGGCCGTCATGGCCAGGCCGGGCAGTTTCATCGAGTTCTCGCGTCAAGGAGGCCTCGCGCCGGACGGACGGTGCAAGTCGTTCGCGGCGGGCGCGGACGGTACGGCGTGGGCAGAGGGCGTGAGTCTCGTCCTGCTGGAGCGCCTGTCCGACGCTCGGCGCAACGGCCACCAGGTTCTGGCGGTCGTCCGTGGCACGGCCGTGAACCAGGACGGCGCGTCCAACGGGCTCACCGCCCCCAACGGCCCCTCGCAGCAGCGTGTCATCCGTCAGGCTCTGGCGAGCGCCGGTCTGACCGCGTCCGAGATCGATGTCGTCGAAGCGCACGGTACGGGTACGGCGCTGGGTGACCCGATCGAGGCGCAGGCGCTGATCGCCACGTACGGCCAGGAGCGGGCCGGGGACGAGCCGTTGTGGCTGGGTTCGTTGAAGTCGAACATCGGTCATGCGCAGGCGGCGGCCGGCGTCGCGGGTGTGATCAAGATGGTGCAGGCGATGCGGCACGGCGTGCTGCCGAAGACACTGCACGTCGACGAGCCCACTCCTAAGGTCGACTGGTCGGCCGGTGCGGTGGAGCTGCTGACGGAGTCACGGAAGTGGTCGGCGGCAGAGGGCCGTCCGCGTCGCGCCGCGGTCTCCTCCTTCGGCATCAGCGGCACCAACGCCCACGTCGTTCTCGAATCCGTCGAGAACGAGACCCCGGAGCCGACGGTGACACGCGGAAGCGTGCCTCTCATCCTCTCGGGCCGCACAGCCGACGCCGTGAGCGCGCAGGCCCGGCGCCTCGCGGAACACCTGGAACGGCACCGCGATCTGAGCCTGACGGACACGGCCTACTCACTGGCCACATCCCGTGCCCGGTTCGACCATCGTGCGGTGGTGGTGGCGGGTTCGGTGGAGGAGGCGCGGGAGGGTCTGGCGCAGGTGCGCCCGGGGAGTGTGGTGCCGGGCCGTCTGGGTGTGCTGTTCACCGGGCAGGGGTCGCAGCGGGTGGGGATGGGGCGTGAACTGTACGTCGCCTTCCCGGTGTTCGCCGAGGCGTTCGATGAGGTGTGTGCGGCCGTCGACGGGAAGCTCGGCCGGTCGCTGAAGGCGGTGGTCTTCGAGGGCGGGGAGCTGCTGGAGGAGACGGGGTACGCGCAGCCGGCGCTGTTCGCGGTCGAGGTGGCGCTGTTCCACCTCGTACGCTCCTGGGGCGTGCGCCCGCACTGTCTCGCCGGTCACTCCATCGGTGAGGTGGCGGCGGCTTATGTGGCGGGTGTGTGGTCGCTGGAGGATGCGGCGGCGCTGGTCGTCGCGCGTGGCCGGTTGATGCAGGCGCTGCCGGCCGGTGGGGTGATGGTCGCGGTGGAGGCCACCGAGGAGGACGTTCTTCCGCTGCTCGGCGACGGTGTGAGCATCGCCGCCGTCAACGGGCCGACCTCCCTGGTGCTGTCGGGTGCTGAGGGTGCGGTGCTGGCGGTGACCGAAGCCCTGCCCGGCCGTCGGGTGAAGCGGCTGAGGGTGTCGCACGCGTTCCACTCGTCGTTGATGGACCCGATGCTTGAGGCCTTCCGTGAGGTTGCGGCCGGGCTGACCTACAACGCCCCGACGCTGCCGGTGGTGTCGAACCTGACCGGCGAGGTGGCGGACGCCGGGCGGTTGTGCTCGCCCGAGTACTGGGTGGAGCACGTACGCGGCACGGTCCGTTTCCACGACGGCGTGCGGGCCATGAAGGACCAGAAGGTCACCACCTTCCTGGAGTTGGGCCCGGACGGCATTCTCACCGGGATGGTGGCGGAGGACTGCGTGCCGTCCCTGCGGCGTGACGTCAGCGAGGACCGCGCGCTGCTGAACGCCGTGGGGCAACTGCACACGCGCGGTGTCGCCGTCGACTGGGAGCAGGTGTTCTCCCGCACCGGCGCACACCGTGTGGACCTGCCCACGTACGCCTTCCAGCACCAGCGCTTCTGGCTGAACCCGACGCTGTCGGAAGGGGATCCCGCGCTGGCCGCCGGGCACCCCCTGCTCGACACCGTGGTCGGAATCCCCGACACGGGCGGTGTGGTGTGCACCGGCCGGTTGTCCCTCGCCGCCCAGCCCTGGCTGGCGGACCATGTCGTGTCCGGCACGGTCCTGCTGCCCGGTGCCGCGCTGGTGGAACTCGCGATCCGCGCCGGCGACGAGGTCGGCGCGCGAACCCTGCGCGAACTGGTCATAGAAGCACCCTTGGTGATACCGGACGAGGGCGCGGTACGCGTCCAGGTCACGGTGGCAGAGGACACGGGCGCCGGGGTGCGGCCGGTCGCGGTGTACTCGCGGCCCGACGACGCGCAGTCCGACGCACCATGGACCCGCCACGCCAGCGGACAACTGGGCGAGGCGGCATCGGCAGCCGATGCCGCCTGGGGTGTCTGGCCCCCTGAGGGCGCGCAGCCGGTCGACCTGACCGGCTTCTACGCGGACCAGGCGACCGCCGGATACGGGTACGGGCCGCTGTTCCAAGGGCTCAGGACGCTGTGGACCCGCGGCGACGAAATCTACGCCGAGGTCGCGCTCCCGGCGGACGACACCGAGGCGGTCGCCGGATTCGGTCTGCACCCGGCGCTTCTCGACGCGGTCCTGCACTGCGGAGCCTTCACCGAGCGGAAGGCGGAGGAGGGCAAGCTCATCCTGCCGTTCGCGTGGAACGGCATGACTCTGCACGCCTCCGGCGCCACCGCGCTGCGGGTGCGCATGACGCCCACCGGACCCGAGTCGGTCACGATCGAACTCGCCGACGGCGAGGGCGCACCCGTCGCTTCGGTCGAGTCGCTCGTCCTGCGCGCGGTCGCGGAGGAGCAGGTGAAGGCCGCAGGCCGGACCGGTTCCGGCGACACGGACGCCCTCTTCGCCGTCGAATGGACCGCGTCGGCGGCTGACATGATGGCTGACGCCGCAGCGGTCGTCCCGCACTCGGTGACCATGGCCCTGGACATCGAGGAGCTGGTGCGGTCCGGCGCGGCGATGCCGGAGGTCCTGGTCGTCGACGCCGTCGACGGTGTCGTCAGCGCCGAACGCGTACGCGGCCTCGTCGGCCGCGTCCTCGGCATCCTCCAGGCCTTCCTCGCCGCGCCGGAACTCGATGAGTCCCGCCTGCTCGTCGTGACGCGCGGCGCGGTCGGCGTCCTCGGCGACACCGAGGTGATCGACCCGGCGGGGGCCGCGGTCTGGGGCCTCGTGCGTGCCGCCCAGGCCGAGAATCCGGACCGCGTCGTGCTCATGGACGTGGACGAGATCCAGGCCTCCCGGCCGGCCGTGGCCGGCGTACTGGTCACCGGTGAACCGCAGGTAGCCGTACGCGGTGACGTCGTGCACACACCCCGACTGGCGCGCATCGCGCCGGACGCCGGGACCGGTCCCGCACTGGCCCCCGAGGGCACCGTGCTCGTCACCGGCGGCACCGGAACGCTGGGCGGCCTGGTCGCCCGGCACCTCGTCGCCGAGCACGGTGTACGGCACCTGCTGTTGATCAGCCGCCGCGGCCCGGAGGCGCCCGGCGCCCGGGAGTTGACGGCCGAGCTGGAGGCGGCCGGAGCGAGTGTCACCGTGGCGGCGTGCGACTTGTCCAAGCGCAGGGCCGTGAAGAAGCTCCTCTCGGAGATCTCGCCCGCGGCGCCGCTGACCGGCATCGTGCACGCGGCAGGCGTCCTGGACGACGGTGTGATCCCGAGGCTGACCCCGGAGCGCGTCGGCGCCGCCTTCCGGCCCAAGGTCGACGCCGCGCTGACACTGCACGAGCTGACACGCGACATGAACCTCTCGGCGTTCGTCCTGTTCTCCTCCGCCGCCGGTGTGATCGGTGCCCCGGGCCAGGGCAACTACTCCGCCGCGAACGCGTTCCTGGATGCGTTCGCCCAGTGGCGGCGCGCGCAGGGCCTCAGCGCCGTCTCACTGGCCTGGGGCCTGTGGGCCGAGTCCGGCGGCATGATCGCGACGATGAGCGAGTCGGACCGGGCCCGTATGAACCGGGGCGGGGTGCTCCCGCTCGCCTCGGAGGAAGGCATGGCCCTGCTCGACTCGGCCATGGCCGGTGAGGCGTCGACGCTCGTCCCGGTGAAGTTCGACTTCGCCGCGCTGGCGGAGCAGGCACGGGCGGGACACCTGCCGCCGGTGCTGCGCGGACTGGTGCGCCAACCGCGCCGCACGGCGCGCACCGCGCCGGCCGGCACCGGTGCCACCACGGGCGGGACCCTGGCCGACCGCCTCGCCGCCCTGACGGTCGACGAGCAGAAGCGCATGCTTTTGGAGTTGGTGTCGGGTGAGGTGGCGGTGGTGCTGGGGCATGCGGGTGCGGGGAGTATCGGTGCGGGGCAGGCGTTCAGTGATCTGGGTTTTGATTCGTTGACGGCGGTGGAGCTGCGTAACCGGTTGAATGCCGTGACGGGGCTTCGGTTGTCGGCGACGTTGATTTTTGATTATCCGTCGCCGGGTGTGCTGGCGGAGTTCTTGCGTGTGGAGTTGGTGGGGGGAGAGGTTGCGGTTGGGCCGGTGGCTGGGCGGGGGGTGTCGGTCGGCGGGGTGTCGGAGGATGCGATCGCGGTTGTGGCGATGGGGTGTCGTCTTCCGGGTGGGGTGGGTTCGCCGGAGGATCTGTGGCGGATGGTGGTGGAGGGTCGGGACGGGATTACGGAGTTTCCGGAGGACCGGGGCTGGGATGTGTCGCGGTTGTTCGATCCTGATCCTGAGAAGGTCGGTAAGTCGATGGTGCGCCATGGTGGGTTTCTTCATGGTGCGGGGGAGTTCGATCCGGGGTTCTTCGGGATTTCGCCGCGTGAGGCGCTTGCGATGGATCCGCAGCAGCGGTTGTTGCTGGAGGTGTCGTGGGAGGTGCTGGAGCGGGCCGGGATCGATCCGACCGTGCTGAAGGGCAGCCGCACGGGCGTCTTCGCAGGCGCCATGTACCACGACTACGCCACCACACTGACGCGCGTGCCCGAGGAACTGGAGGGTTTCCTCGGCAACGGCAACGCGGGCAGCTTCATCTCGGGCCGGGTGGCGTACACCTTCGGCTTCGAGGGGCCGGCGGTGACGTTGGACACGGCGTGCTCGTCGTCGCTGGTCGCGATGCACTCCGCGATGCAGGCGCTGCGCAGCGGCGAGTGCTCGCTCGCGCTGGCCGGCGGTGTCGCCGTCATGGCCACGCCCGGCAGCTTCGTGGAGTTCTCGAGGCAGCGGGGCCTCGCGCCGGACGGACGGTGCAAGTCGTTCGCGGCGGGCGCGGACGGTACGGCGTGGGCAGAGGGCGTGGGTCTCGTCCTGCTGGAGCGCCTGTCGGACGCTCGCCGCAACGGTCACGAGGTGCTGGCCCTGGTGCGTGGCACGGCCGTGAACCAGGACGGTGCGTCGAACGGCATCACGGCGCCGAACGGTCCGTCGCAGCAGCGGGTGATCCGTCAGGCGTTGGCGAGTGCCGGTCTGTCGGCGGCCGACGTGGACGTGGTGGAGGCGCACGGTACGGGCACATCACTGGGTGACCCGATCGAGGCGCAGGCGCTGATCGCCACGTACGGCCAGGAGCGGGCCGGGGACGAGCCGTTGTGGCTGGGTTCGTTGAAGTCGAACATCGGTCATGCGCAGGCGGCGGCCGGTGTGGCGGGTGTGATCAAGATGGTGCAGGCGATGCGGCACGGCGTGCTGCCGAAGACACTGCACGTCGACGAGCCCACTCCTAAGGTCGACTGGTCGGCCGGCGCCGTGAAACTGCTCACCGAGCCGCGGGCATGGCCCGACGCAGGCCGTCCGCGTCGTGCCGCGGTCTCCTCCTTCGGCCTCAGCGGCACCAACGCCCACGTCATCCTGGAAGCCGTCGAGACAGAACCCCCAGCGGACCGCGCGGCGGCTCCGAACGCCGCCGTACCGCTGCTGGTGTCGGGCGTGTCTCCGGAGGCGGTGCGGGCTCAGGCCGACGCGCTGTCGTCCTACCTGGACTCCGCTCAGGACGTGCCTCTCACCGACGTGGCGTACTCGCTGGCGACTGCCCGGACGCACTTCGACCATCGTGCCGTGGTCATCGCCGAGTCGGTGGAGGAGGCGCGGGAGGGTCTGGCGGTGTTACGTCCGCAGACGGCTTCCTCTGGCCGTCTGGGTGTGTTGTTCACCGGACAGGGGTCGCAGCGGGTGGGGATGGGGCGTGAACTGTACGGCTCTTTCCCGGTGTTCGCCGAGGCGCTCGATGAGGTGTGTGCGGCCGTCGACGGGAAGCTCGGCCGGTCGCTGAAGGCGGTGGTCTTCGAGGGCGGGGAGCTGCTGGAGGAGACGGGGTACGCGCAGCCGGCGCTGTTCGCGGTCGAGGTGGCGCTGTACCACCTCGTACGCTCCTGGGGCGTGCGCCCGCACTGTCTCGCCGGTCACTCCATCGGTGAGGTGACGGCCGCCTATGTGGCGGGTGTGTGGTCGCTGGAGGATGCGGCGGCGCTGGTCGTGGCGCGTGGCCGGTTGATGCAGGCGCTGCCGGCCGGTGGGGTGATGGTCGCGGTGGAGGCCACCGAGGAGGACGTTCTTCCGCTGCTCCGCGACGGTGTGAGCATCGCCGCCGTCAACGGGCCGACCTCCTTGGTGCTGTCGGGTGCTGAGGGTGCGGTGCTGGCGGTGACCGAAGCCTTGCCCGGCCGTCGGGTGAAGCGGCTGAGGGTGTCGCACGCGTTCCACTCGCCGTTGATGGACCCGATGCTGGACGAGTTCCGCGAGGTCGCGGCCGGGCTGACCTACAACGCCCCGACGCTGCCGGTGGTGTCGAACGTGACGGGTGAGGTGGCGGACGCCGGTCGGTTGTGCTCGCCCGATTACTGGGTGGAGCACGTACGCGGCACGGTCCGTTTCCACGACGGTGTGCGGGCCATGAGGGACCAGAAGGTCACCACCTTCCTGGAGTTGGGCCCGGACGGCATCCTGACCGGGATGGTGGCGGAGGACTGCGTGCCGTCGCTGCGGCGTGACGTCGGCGAGGAGCGGGCTCTGCTGGCCGCTCTCGGGCAGTTGCACACGCGCGGTGTCGCCGTCGACTGGGAGCAGGTCTTCGCCGGCCGGGACGCACGCCGCGTGGACCTGCCCACGTACGCCTTCCAGCACCGGCGCTTCTGGATCGCGGGCGACGGCCCGAGCGCTCCCGAGACAGTCACCGACCCGGTCGACGCGGCGTTCTGGGAGATCGTGGACAGTGGGGACACGGACTCGCTGGCGCGGTCCTTGCGGCTCGACGCGACCGCCCTGGACGGTGTGCTCCCTGCCCTGTCCGCGTGGCGCCGCCGCCATCGGGACCAGACGGTGCTGGACGGCTGGCGATACCGGATCACCTGGCAGCCCGTCACCGACGCGCTCGCCCCGGGTGCTGCCGTCGCCGACGGCACGTGGCTGATGCTGGTCCCCACGGGATACGCCGACGCGACGGCGGCGGCCACGAGTGCCGCGCTGACCGAGCACGGCGGTCGCGTCGTACGGGTCGACGTGGACGCTGAGGACCGGGAGACCCTGGCGAACGTCGTACGGACGCGTCTCGACGCGGAGCCCGGCACGCCGGCCGGGGTGGTGTCCCTGCTCGCCCTGGACGAGCGGCCGGAGCCCACCCACCCGGCGCTGTCGCGCGGTACGGCCGCCACCGTCGCGCTCGTGCAGGCTCTCCATGACCTGGACGTCACCGCCCCGCTGTGGTGCTTGACCTCGGGGGCCGTCGCGGTCCGCGAGGACGCGGAGGTGACGAGTGCGGCGCAGCCGATGATGTGGGGACTGGGCACCGTACTCGCCCTGGACCACCCGAAGACCTGGGGCGGGCTGATCGATCTGGCCGCCGAGCCCGACGGCGCCGCGTGGGGCCGGTTGGTCGCCACGCTGTGTGGACAGCACGGCGAGGACCAGGTGGCGATCCGCTCCTCGGGCGCCTACGCGCGGCGTATGACCCGCGCCGGGTCCGTCGCCGAGGGCGGTGACACCGGGCCTGCCGAGGCCTGGACACCGCACGGTACGGTGCTCGTCACCGGTGGCACGGGTGGCATCGGTGCGCACGTGGCGCGCTGGGCCGCCACCCGGGGCGCGGAGCACCTGCTCCTGCTCAGCCGTCGCGGCCCGGCCGCCGAGGGCGCGGCGGCGTTGGAGGCGGAGCTGACCGCGCTCGGCGCCCGCGTCACCGTCGCGGCCTGTGACGTCACCGACCGGGCGGCGCTAGCGGAGGTGATCGGGCGAGTGCCGTCGGACCTGCCCGTCACCGCCGTCTTCCATACCGCCGGTGTCGCGCAGGAGCCCAAGAAGCTGCCCGACGTCACGTTGGCGGAGTTCGCCGAGGTCGGCCGGGCGAAGGTCGTCGGTGCCGTACACCTCGACGAACTGCTGGCCGACCGTCCGCTGGAGGCATTCGTGGTGTTCTCCTCCGGGGCCGCCGCCTGGGGTGGTGCGGGTCAGAGCGGGTACGCCGCCGCGAACGCCTTCGTCGAGGGGCTGGCGCACCGCAGGCGTGCCGATGGGCGGCCGGCGACCGCCGTGGCCTGGGGTGCCTGGGCCGGCGGTGGCATGGTCGACGACTCCGTGGCCGAGGAGTTCGCGGAGGTCGGCGTGGAGCTGATGCGGCCCGAACTCGCGGTCGAGGCCCTGGGCCGGGCGATGGTGAGCGGTGAGGGGCATGTCGTGGTCGCGGGCATCGACTGGTCGCGGTTCGCGCCGTCCTTCATGGTGGCCAGGGAGCGTCCGCTGCTGCGGGCCCTGCCTGAGGTCGCCGCCCTGACGCAGGTGGCCGGGGCCGGCGCCGCTGCGGACCAGGAGTCCGGGAACGCCGGCGCGGCACTGCGGGCACGGCTGCTGCGCGTGTCCCCGCAGGAGCGGCTGGCGGTACTGACCGATCTGGTGCTGGCGGAGGCGGGGCAGGTGCTCGGTCACGCCACGGGCTCGACGGCCGTCGAGGACGGGGTCGCCCTCCTCGACATCGGCTTCGACTCGCTGACCGGCCTGGAGCTGCGCAACCGGCTCAACCGGGTGTCGGGACTCGAACTGGCGCAGGGCCTGATCTTCGACTTCCCGACCGCCGGCATGATCGCCGAACTCATGCGGGACACCCTGGAGCCCGATCTGACCGTCAGCCCGGAGACGGTGACGGCGGAGTTCAGCAAGCTGGAGCTGGCGGTGACCCCGGCGCTGCACGACGACGCGTCGCGTGCGCGGGCCGTCGCGCGGCTGCGCGAACTGCTGTCCGAGTGGGACCGCCCGGAAGAGGGAGAGTAGCCGGATGTTCGAGGTCGAGACCTATCTGCGCCGCCTGGGCTTCACCGAGGTGCCCGCGCCCAGCGTCGAGACGCTGCGCGTGCTGCACAAGAACCACATGATGTCGCTGGCCTACGACAGCAGCGACTTCATCAAGAGTTTCACGGGCTTCCGTAACGTCGTCGACATCGACGTCGACGCGACGTTCCGGGCGATCGTCGCCGGAGGCGCGGGCGGCGTGTGCCACGACCTGAGCGGCCTGTTCCGCAGGCTCCTGACCGAACTCGGTTACGACGTCTCGATCCTGGCCGCGTCCCAGCGCTGGCCCAACGGGCAGTTCGGGCCGGACTTCGAGCACACCTTCAACTGTGTGCGGCTCGACGGGGAGACCTGGCTCGTCGACGTGGGCTTCGCCGGTCCGTCGTATCTGGAGCCGCTGCGGATGACCGACGAGGTGCAGCAGCAGTTCGGTTGCTCCTACCGGCTCACGACGGCCGGCACGTACCACGTGCTGGAGCGGAAGGCCGCCACCGGGGACTGGCGTTCGGTGTACCGGTTCGAGCTGACGGCCCGCGCCGTCTCCGACTGGGACAGTCCGCAGGACACCGCCGCCGAGCGGATCGTGAAGGACTCGCTGTTCGCCGGAACCGTGCTGCGGGGCCGCGCCACCGACAACGGGCAGGTCGTCCTCACCGGCAGGCGGCTGCTGCGGGTGGAGAACGGCCACGAATCGGCCCGCATGCTGATCGACAAGGCCGAGTTCGAAGGCGTGGTGAAGGACATCCTCGTCGGCTCGGGCAACGGCTGAGGCGGGACCGAACGGAGATGACCATGGAGACGGAGAGCAGCGGCGCCGGGACCGGAACGGTCGCCGCCACCGACACGGACGTGGCCGTCGTCGGCTACGGCCCGGTCGGTCAGGTGCTGGCGATCCTGCTGGCCGCGCGCGGCTGGCGGATCACGGTCGTGGAACGCTGGCCCCGGCCGTACCCCATGCCGCGGGCGGTCGGTTTCGACGACGAGGCAGCCCGTATCCTCGCCGCTGCCGGTATCGGGCCCTTCCTCGACAAGTTCGGTGAGAACTCACGGGACTACGCCTGGCGCAACGCCGCCGGCGAGACCCTGCTGCACATGGAGAGCGCCGAGAACGGCCACTGCGGCTGGCCACAGGCGACCGCCATGTACCAGCCGGGCCTGGAGGCCACGCTCATCGACCGCGGCACCGACTTCCCGAACCTGCGGGTCGTCCGCGGGCAGGCGGTCGTCGAACTCGACGACCGTGGCGACCTGGTCGAGGTGATCTGTGAGGACACCGACGAACAGGAGCACACCTTCACCGCACGGTACGTCGTCGGATGCGACGGGGCGAACAGCTTCGTCCGGGAGTCGATGGAGAGTTCCCTCACCGACCTCGGATTCTTCTACGACTGGCTCATCTGCGACGTCGTGCTGAACGAGCCCCGCGACTTCCACCCCAACAACCTCCAGATCTGCGACCCGGAACGGCCCCGGACCGCGGTGTCGGCCGGTCCGGGACACCGCCGGTACGAGTTCATGCGGCTGCCGGGCGAGAGCATGGAGGAGCTGAAGCGGGACGAGACCCTCTGGCGCATGCTGGAGATGTTCTCCGTCCGCCCCGACAACGCGACCCTCGAACGGCACGCCGTCTACACCTTCCAGGCCCGCTGGGCGGCGGAGTGGCGCAAGGGCCGGCTGCTGATCGCGGGGGACGCCGCGCACCTCATGCCGCCCTTCGCCGGGCAGGGCATGTGCTCGGGCTTCCGGGACGTGGCCAACCTGTCGTGGAAACTCGACCTGCTGCTGCGCGGCCTCGCCGACGACTCGATACTCGACACCTACACCGTCGAGCGCCGGGCGCACGTCCGGAACGCCGTCACCACGTCCGTGAAGCTCGGCAAGGTGATCTGCGTGACCGACCCTGCCGCGGCCGCCGACCGTGATGCGATCATGCTGGCCGGACGTGACCGCGAGAGCGGCGGCGCACTGCCGATGTCGACCGCGATCCCGCTCACCGACGGGCTGCTCCACCGTGCCGCCGACGGCACGCCGCTGCTGCCCGCCGGCACCCTGTTCCCGCAGGCGCGGGTGGCGGGTGCCGACGGGGACGGGCTGCTGGACGAGATCGTCGGCCTCGGCTTCGTACTGCTCACCGCCGCCGATCCGGTGACTGTGCTGGACGATCGGCGGCGGGCCTTCCTCGACGGACTCGGCACGCGCTACGCGCACGTCCTGCCCGTCGGCACATCACCGCGCGAACCCGGCCCCGGCGCCGTGGTCGACATCGAGGACCGGTATCTGCCGTACCTGGCCGAGAGCGACGCGACAGCCGTGCTGGTGCGCCCCGACTTCACCGTCTTCGGCGCGGCGCACGGGCCACAGGCGCTGGGCGCGCTCGTGGACGAACTGGCGCACCGGCTGGGGGCGCCGCTCCCGGCCGCCGGCTGAGGCTTTCCCACCCTGACGAGCACGACGAGAGAGGAACCCGGAACATGGGCGCACGCGAGGACATGTACGGCTTGTTCACGAGTGTCAACGAGATCAATCTGACCGACGATCAGGACGGTCAGAGAGCCAAGGAGGGCGTGCACAAGAAGAACATCTCCACCAGCTACGACCTCCAGGCCCGGATGTCCAAGAAGGGCATCCTGTGGAACTGGGGCTACCACGACGACCAGGTGGCCAAGGAGATCAACGCCCGCATCCCCGGCTTCCTGCAGTACGACACGGACGGCTTCTCCGAAGAGCTGTACTTCGCCGCTCTCAGGGAGGTGCCGATCGACCTCGACGACTACGCGGACAGGTTCGTCCTCGAAGTCGGCTGCGGGCTGGGCGAGGGACTGAACTTCCTCTCCCGTGTGATCCACGCGAAGAGCATGATCGGCCTCGACCTGTCGGAGCAGGCCGTCAACCGGGCGAACGCCGCGCTGTCCCGCAAGGGCCTGCGGTACGTCCAGGGCGACGCGGAGAACCTGCCCTTCGAGGACGGCGAGGTCGACGTCGTGGTGAACATCGAGAGCGCGCACAACTACCCGAGTCTGGAGAAGTTCCTCCAGGAGGTGGCACGGGTGCTCAAGCCGGGAGGCTACTTCACGCACGTCGACCTCTACACCACGCAGCGGCACGCCTTCCTGAAGGAGCTGCAGGAGAAGGGCCTCGGCCTGGAGTGGGTGCTCGACCGTGACATCTCGTCCAACGTGCGGGCCGCGATCCACCGGCGTCTGTCTCCCGACGGCTCCTTCCACAAGGCGCTGCGCGAGCAGCGGGTCGGTGCCATCCAGCGTCACATGGCCAAGCGGGTCGGCCCGGAGGCCGTCGGCGGTTCCTTCGCCGGCTACACCGACAGCGGCTCCACCAAGCTGCTGAAGAGGATGGGCGTACTGCCCTCGCAGTTCATGCCGCCGGTGGACAGCTACCGGCTCTACGTGGCGAAGAAGGTCTGATCCCCGGGCGAGGGGCGGCCCGTGCCCGCTGCCACGGGCGGCCCCTCGGCGACGGCGTTCCGGCGCACCCCGCCACCCGGGCCGTTCAGTGCCGTGGCGTCACCGCGCCGGCCGCCGGGGTGATGTGCGCCGCGCTGCGGTACGTGCAGATCCCCAGGGCCAGCAGCCAGTAGCTGAGGGCGGCCCCCATCAGCGCTGTCGTGCCCCAGCCGTTCGCCGCGTAGAAGAACGCGGGGTCGTTGCCGAAGAACAGCGACGGTACGAAGGCCAGGTTGAGGACGGCCAGGACGTACGCCGAGCGGCCGGTCCAGCGCGGCAGCAGGCCGGTGCGGATGACGGCGTGGCCGAGCGCGGTCAGGAAGAGCGCCAGCATGAGCCGGGAGACGGACCCGTAGAGGATGTAGGTGCCGCTGACGTCGATGGTGGGGTCGATCGGGTGGTCGACGGCGATGACCGCGCCGGCTTCGAGGCCCATCGAGACCAGGGTGACCGTGGTGTACACGAGGCCCGTGGCGAAGGCGATCGAGGCGACCCACTCATGGGCCGGGCCGACCCGCCCGACCAGCTCCTTGAAGGCCGTCACGAACACGACCAGGCAGGCGAGCGCGATGATCCCGATGAGCAGTCGGGACAGGACGTTGGCATCCGGCGGTGGGCCCGAGTAGAGGAAGTACAGCGGTACTTGGACGATGAGGGCTACGGCGGCGACGACGGCGGCGAGGCCGGTCAGACGCCGGGCGTTTGCTTCGGACATGGGATCCCCCGAGTTCTCGGTACGGCCGGTTCGGCGCCGGCGGCCATGAGCTGCTGCTCCTGCCCGCCGGCCCCTGAAGCCTGCCGTTCCCGGGGCGCGCGGTCCCTGGGCCTGAGCACCGGATCGGGGTGGTCCCACCACCACCCCTACGGGTGTACCCCGGCCACCCGCTGACACGACGGAGCCCGGGCGGCGAACGCCCGTGCGCCGGGGCTTCGTCGTGCCGAGTGGGGGATCGCGGTCAGGGTGCCACGGCTCGGCCGGTCTGTGGGGAGATCCGGCCGGCGCACAGGCCCTTGCCCGCCAGCGTCTGAGGGATGCGCGGGATCGCGGCGAGCGTGTTGGCGGGCCATTCGTGCATGAGGATGAGCTGGCCGTTGGCCAGCCGGGACACGGCCTGCACGATCGCGTCGGTGCTCGCGCCGTTCCAGTCCTGCGAGTCCACGTCCCAGACGATCTGGGTCAGGCCGTACTTGGCCTCGACCGCCTGGAGCGTGGCGTTGGTCTCGCCGTAGGGCGGGCGGAACAGTTTCGGCGTACCGCCGCCGGCCGCGGCGATCGCCTGCTGGGTGCGCGACACCTCGGAGTCGATCTGTGCCTGGCTCTGCTGGGTGAGGTGGGGGTGGGTGTAGCTGTGGTTGCCGATCCACATGCCGGCGGCTGCCTCGGCCCGGACCTGGGCCGGGTAGGCGGCGGCGTACCGGCCCTCGTTGAACATGGTGGCCCGCAGGCCGTTCTGCCGCAGGGCGTTGAGCAGGGCCGGGGTCTGGGCGTTGGACGGGCCGTCGTCGAAGGTGAGTCCGACGTATCCGGTGCAGCCTGCGGCGTGCGCCGGGGTGGTGTCGACGGCGGCGGTGACGGTGCCGGCCACGGCCGTCGCGGCGACGGCCAGTGCGGTCAGCAGGGGGCGGTGTGCGGCGCGCATGCGGGTGGGTCCTCCTCGTGGGGGCGGCGTGACCGCGGCGGGGGGAGCGGCGGTCGGGCGGACGGGGGCGCTCAGCCGCTCACCGTGATGTTGGAGTTCCCGCTGCTCTGGTATCCCTCGGTGGCGAGGATCATGTAGTAGCTGAAGCTGCCCAGCCGCATGCCGTAGCGGGCCCAGGCGTCGAAGTGGTTGCCGGTGGTGATGGTTCCGCCCGTCCGCTTCGACTGCCGCACGCTCCAGTACTGGTTGAAGGTCCTGGTGCCTTCCACGGAGGGGGCGTTGTACCGCGTCGTCTGGTAGACGTCGTAGGTGCCGCCGTCGCTGGTGACCGTGCCCTTGTAGGTGCCGGTGGGCCGGTAGGTGCCCCAGTTGTCGACGATGTAGTACTCCACGAGCGGGTTCGACGTCCATCCGTACAGCGCCAGGTAGCCGTTGCCGGACGGGTTGAAGCTGCCCGAGTACTGCACGTTCCTGCGCCCGCCGTTGCTCCAGCCCTTGCCCGCGACGAAGTTGCCGCAGTTCGTCCACGAGGTGCTGTAGTTGCCGCCGGACCCGAGGGTCATGGAGACCGATCCGCCGCCGTCGGTCCAGAACGAGTAGTAGAAGCCGTTGTTGGTGCCGGTCTGGTTGGTGGTGATGGTCGTGGCCGCGTGCGCGGTGCCGGGCAGCAGCAGCCCGGACGCGGACGTCGCCAGCGCCAGGGCGCCGGCGCGGTTGATGAAGCCCCTGCGGCTCATCGGGCGGTCGAGGGCGTTGTCCATGGGGATGCTTCCTCCTGGTGAGTGCTGAATGAGTGCGACGGTCATCCGCTGACGGCCGCTCGGGCATGCGGCAACGGCAAGCAGTAATGGCATGTACATGCCATGTGACAGGTGGGGCCGACCGGCGCTGGGGAAACAGGGGGAGGGCTCGATTGCTGGAGAGTATGCGCCCGGCCCGAAACGGCGGTCAATGCGTCCGTTTCCGAAACTTCATCGAAACTTCGACCGGGTTCTCCGGGGCGCGGTGACGAAAGAGTCGGTCGGCTTCCGGTGCGCCCGTTGGGAGCTGGTGAGGGCCCGGGTGCCCCGCTTGCTGGGCTGTCAGGCCGATCTTCGCGGGCGCGCGACCTCCGGCGACTCTTCGCGGGGCGCGTGCGCGGGGTCGTACCCGGCCTGCGTCTCGGCGGTTGACGGAGGGGGTGCGGCTGCCTGCCTTGTCGCAATGCTCGACGTGTGAACCGAATGTTTCGAAGCGCTCTTGAGCAGGGCCGGCCCAGGAACAGGGGCCGGTTCGGGCGTCGTACGGGTCGGGTCGGGCCGGGCGCGTGACTACGGTGTGCCGGGGGACTCGCGCAGGATGTCCCGGGTGATGTCGGCCAGTGACCTGCCCGTGCGGAAGGCCTCGGCGCGCATGAGGGCCAGCGCGTTCTCCGGGGTCAGTGCCCGGGTGGCCGCCAGGGCGCCGACGGCGCGCGCGGTGTCGAACCAGTGTGCGCGGACGACATCGACCGGTTCCCACGCCGGGGCCCGGTCCCCGGTGATGATCACGTTCCGGGTGGGCAGGAGCGCCGCCGCCACCGCGTCGGCCACGGCGGACGCCCGCTCCAGAGCCTCCTCGTCGAGGGCGTGGGGGCGCAGCGCGAGCAGGTCGACGGAGCCGAGGACGTAGTCGCCGAAGAAGACGGGCAGTGCGTACACCGACTCCACCTGCGGCAATTTCTCCCGCATGGCGGCCCCGAACAGCGGCCAGGGCGTCACCGCGCCGCGCAGCTCGTCCACCGCCACGGGCTCACCCAGGTGCGCCGCGGTGATGCACGGCCCTTCCAGCACGGTGAACTGGATCTCCTCCAGCACCAGCGCGGCGTCGTTCGAGGCGGCGAGGAGCTGGCGCGAGGGTGTGTCGGTGAGCAGTGACAGGGTGGCGCCGTCCATCCCGAGTCCCTCGGACACCGCCGCGCACACCCGCTGGGGGACCTCCGTCAGGAGTGCGCCGTCCGCGGCCTCCGCGACCATCCGCACCGCCTTCGTCACATCGGGCGTCATCCGGCCCTCCGCGACCCGCGGCGACGAGCGGTGAGGGCGCGCGCCGCGCACGGGACGGACCGGGGAAACCCGCGGCGCGACGAGGGCGCCGGCTGACGAGGACAGACCATGCCCACGGAGTACCCGGCCCGGCGGTCGGCACGCCGCTGCGGTACCGGGCCGGTATGCGGGTAGCCGGTAGGCCGACAGACAGAGACGGCCGAGTAGGCACAGACAAGGATGATCGTGGACGGACGTTCGCTTCGCGCGGTGGGCTGGGCACGCTCACTGCCGCTCAACAGCCAGGTCAAGACGGCACGTGACTGGGCGCGGTCCCATCTGGACGAGCTGGGCTGGACGGACGCCGCCGACGAAACGGCGGACGACGTGCTGCTGGTCGTGTCCGAGCTGGTCACCAACGCCCAGATCCACGCGCACAGCACCGCGCAACTGGTGATGTCCTGGGACAGCGAGTGCCTGCACATCGCGGTGCACGACACGTCGCCCGAGCTGCCGGCGCCCCGGCAGCCCGACACCCTCCAGCCGGGCGGGGGGGGCATCCTCCTGATGAACGCCCTGGCCGAGAGCTGGGAGGCCCGGCCCTGCCCGCACGGCAAGACCGTCATCGCCTGCTTCCGGCCGCCTTCGCCCGCGGACGACGGGCACCGCGAACGGCAGTGACCGCGCCGAGCAACGCGCCGACGGCGAGCACGACCAGCCCCCGCAGCCACACCCGGCCCTCGATCTGCGTGGCGAGCAGGACGCAGGAGGCCGCGCCCAGCACGGGCAGGACCGTCGGGGCCCGGAAGTGCCGCTCCTCGCCCGGGTCGCGGCGCAGTACGAGTACGGCGATGTTGACCATGAGGAAGACCACGAGCAGCAGCAGGACCAGGGTGGACGCCAGTGTGGCGACGCTCCCGGTCAGGGCGAGGACCATCGCCGGGACGGTGGTCGCCGCGATCGCGGCCCACGGGGTGCGGCGGCCCGGCAGGACCGCGGCCAGGGGCGCGGGGAGCAGCCCGTCGCGGGCCATGCCGAAGGCGAGCCGGGAGGCCATGATGCCGGTCAGGAGGGCGCCGTTGGCGACGGCGACGAGAGCGATCGCGCTGAAGAGGCGGACGGGGACGCCGCCCGCCTCCTTGACGACCTCCAGCAGCGGGCCGCTGGAGGCGACGAGCCGGCCGGTCGGTACCGCCGCGGAGGCGGCGATGCCCACCAGGACGTAGACGGCACCGGCGGTGGCCAGGGCGCCGAACAGGGCCCGGGGGTAGGAGCGGCGCGGGTCGCGGGTCTCCTCGGCGACGTTCACGGAGGTCTCGAACCCGACGAACGAGTAGTAGGCCAGCACCGAGCCGCTGAGGAGGGCGGTGGCGGCGCCCTTGTCCGCGGTGCCGAGCCGGGTGAGCCGCCCGGGGTCGCCGTCGCCGCGCAGCAGCAGCCAGGCGCCGAGGACCACGATGAGGACCAGCCCGCCCACCTCGATGACGGTGGCGACGGCGTTCGCCCGGGTCGACTCCTTGATGCCGCGCGCGTTGAGCAGGGCGAGCAGGGCGAGGAACACCACGGCGACGAGGCCCACGGGCAGGGACACGAAGGCCGACAGGTAGTCCCCGCCGAAGCCCCGGGCCAGGGCGGCGACCGAGACGATGCCGGCGGCCAGCATGCAGAAGCCGGCCAGGAAACCGGCGAACGGGCCGAACGCCCGCGTGGCGTAGTGGGAGGCGCCGCCCGCCCGGGGGTACTTCGTGGCCAGCTCGGCGTACGAGGCCGCGGTCAGCATCGCCAGGACGAGGGCGACGAGCAGTGGTGCCCACACCGCTCCGCCCACGTCGGAGGCGATCTGGCCGACCAGCACGTACACGCCGGCGCCCAGGACGTCGCCGAGGATGAAGAAGTACAGCAGGGGGGTGGTGAGGGCCTGCTTGAGTGCGGGGCCGCCCGAGGCGGTCTCCGGTGCCTGTTCTCTCGCTATCGACATGTCGATCCGTGTCCCCGCCGGCACGCGAACCACGCCTGCCTCCTGCTGCCGGCGCGGACCGCGTCCGCCCGGACGCGGTTCGCGGGCGGTGGGGGCCGGCTCGCCCCGGGCCGCGTGTCTGTGTGGGCGGCGCTGGCCGCGTCTCTTCCGGGCCGCGTTCTCCGCGGGCGGTGCGGGGCGCGGGGTGCGTGTTCAGTCCGGCGTGGGCGGCGCGGCGGTGCTCTGCCTCACCACCAGATGCGTGGCCAGCTCGATCCGCAGGGCGGCCTTGCGGGGATCCGCGGGCCGCAGCAGCATCCGGGCCGCTTCCTCGGCCATGCGCCGCAGCGGCTGCTGCACGGTGGTGAGGGGCGGGCTCGACCACCGGGCCGGCGGTACGTCGTCGTACCCCACCACCGACAGTTCCCGCGGCACGCTCAGGCCCAGCACCCGGGCCGCCTCCAGGACGCCCAGCGCCTGCAGGTCGCTGCCGGCGAAGATCGCCGTGGGCCGGTCGGGGCGGCGCAGCAGGTCCAGGGCGTGCTCGTAGCCGCCCTGGACGTGGAAGTCGCCGAAGCGCACCAGCCGCGGGTCCGGCGCCAGCCCCGCCATCGCCAGCGCCGAGCGGTACCCGTCCAGCCGGGCCAGCGAGCACATCAGGTCCTCGGGCCCGGTGATGATGGCGACGCGTTCGTGTCCCTGGTCGGTGAGGTGGCGGGTGGCGGCCAGCCCGCCGGCCCAGTTGGCCGAACCGACGGAGGGTACGTCGGGATCGGGATCGCCGGCCGGGTCCACGATGACGAACGGGATGGCCCGGGACCGCAGCCGCCTCTTCACGGCCTCCGGCACGGTGGAGAAGACCAGCAGCACTCCCAGGGGCCGGCGGCGCAGGACTCCGTCGATCCATTCGGGTCCGGGTGCCTGCCGTGTCCCGCTCTCCGTGAGCGCGACGGTCGCGCCGCTGCGCTGGGCGACGTTCTCCACGCCCCGGATCAGCTCCATCGCCCAGACGCTCTCCAGTTCGTGGAAGACGATCTCGATGAGCGGGGCCGGCGGCGGTCCGGGGGTGCGCCGGCGGTAGCCGTGAGCCTCCAGCAGGCGTTCGACCTTGTCGCGGGTTGCGGGGGAGACATCCGAACGACCGTTGAGGACTTTCGAAACTGTCGGAAGGGAGACGCCGGCCTCTCTGGCCACGGCTGCCAGGGTCACTCTGCGGCCGACCTCGTCATCTGCGCCCATGGCCGCAGCATAAGGCATGCCGTCCGATAACGGTTTGGCCGCGTGCGTGCACGACCGTTGACCGATTCTTCGGTCTGCTCCTACTGTCCAGCCGCAGGACTTTCGGCTCTATTACCGAAACTTTCGGAAGGCGGATGACCATGCGTACACGGATGCCTCGGGTGCTCGCCGGCGGTGCGACGCTCGCCCTGGCGGCGAGCCTCGCCGGCTGCGGAAACAGCGGGGGAGGTTCCTCGGACGACGGCAGGATCCACGTGCTGGTCTACGGGGACGCCAGCAACAAGGTCGAGAAGCGGATCGTCGACACCTTCAACAGGACCTCGGACGTCAAGGCCGTCCTCGACACCATTCCCGGCGCCGACTACCAGCAGAAGCTCCAGACGATCATCAACACACCGCAGGCGCCGGACGTCTTCTTCAACTGGGGCGGCGGCAGCATCCAGCCGTTCGTGAAGGCCGGGCTGCTGATGCCGCTGGACGACTTCGTGAAGAAGGACCCGAACCTGGACGACAAGTTCCTGCCCGCCGTCTACAACAGCGCCGTCGTCGACGGCAAGCCCTACGGCGTCCCGATGCGCGGTACCCAGCCCGTCCTGCTGTTCCACAACAAGGACGTCCTCCACAAGGCGAACGTGGACCGGCCCGAGACCTGGAACCAGCTGATCGACGCCGTCAAGAAGCTCAAGTCCCAGGGCGTCACCCCCATCGCCCTCGGCGGCGGCGACCAGTGGCCGACGCTCATGTGGTTCGAGTACGTCTACGACCGCGTCGCCGGCCATGAGCTGTTCCAGAAGGCCCTGGACGGAGACAAGGACGCCTGGGCGAGCGCGGACAGCCGCAAGGCGCTCGGCATGCTCCGCGAGCTGGTCGACGCCGGCGCCTTCGGCAAGAACTACGACTCCGTGAAGTACACCAACGGCGCCTCGCCCGCGCTGGTGGCCCAGGGCAAGGCCGGCTTCGAGCTGATGGGCTCCTGGTACTACGCGCAGCAGCAGCAGGACGCCAAGGACTTCGCCGCCGAGGGCCTGGGCTACACCTCGTTCCCGGCCGTTCCCGGCGGCAAGGGCGACCCGTCCGACGTCGTCGGCAACACCAACAACTTCTATTCGGTGCTGAAGAAGACCGAGCACCCCGAGGCGGTCGCCCGGTTCCTGAAGCTGATGTACTCCGACCAGTTCGTCAAGGCGCAGCTCGCCATCGGCAACCTGCCGACCACCACGAACACGCCGCGGTTCCTCGGCACGTCGGCCAGCCCCGCCTACTCCCGCTTCCAGTACGGCCTCGTCGCCAAGGCGAAGTCGTTCCAGCTCTCCTGGGACCAGGCGTACCCGCCGTCGGCCATGACGCCCATCCACCAGGCCGTCCAGCAGTTCTTCGACGGGCAGCTCGACACCGACGGCTTCATCAAGGCCATGCAGGCCCTCCCGGCCGAGTGAACCGCTCATGACCACACAGACAACGAGCGCTCCGCCCGCCGCCCCGGTCCCCGGAAAGGCCCGGCGGGCGGAAGCCCCCTACACCGCCCGGGGCACGCGCCCCGGCTTCCTCTGGGCCCTGCCCGCCACCCTGTTCTTCGCCCTCTTCGCCATCGTGCCGCTGATCATGGTGGCGGTGCTGTCCTTCATGAGCTGGAACGGCCTGGGGTCGCCGCGGTTCGTCGGAACGGACAACTGGCAGCGCATCCTCGACGACCCCGTGATGATCAAGAGCATCTGGCTCACCCTGCTGCTCACCGCCCTGGGTGTGGCCCTCCAGACCCCGCTGAGCATCGTGCTCGGCGTCTGGGCCGCCGGACACCAGCGCAACCGCGCCGTCCTCTCGGCGATCTACTTCGTCCCGCTGCTGCTGTCGTCCACCGCCGTGTCGGTGCTCTGGCGGGCCCTGCTGGACCCGAACTTCGGCATCCCCGCGCGGATGACCTGGCTGTTCGGCGACGGCAACCTGTTCGGTGAGCAGGCCTCGGCCATCGGCGTGCTGGCCTTCGTCAGCACCTGGCAGTTCACCCCGTTCCACACGCTGATCTACCAGGGCGCCGCCCGTGCCGTCCCGCAGGTGCTGTACCAGGCGGCGGCGATCGACGGCGCGGGGCGCTACCGCCAGTTCTTCCACATCACCCTGCCGCAACTGCGCACCTCGGTGATCACCTCGATGATCCTGATGATCGTCGGCGGGCTCACCACCTTCGAGACCGTGCTCATCCTCACCCAGGGCGGACCGGGCACCGACACCACGATCAGCGCCTACTACATGTACCAGAAGGCGTTCAAGGGCTTCGACTTCGGCGCCGGCTCGGCCATCGCCCTCTGCCTGGTCCTCGCCGCCACGGTCGTCTCGCTGATCGTCGTCCGTGTCTCCGGCTACGACAGGATGCGCAGCTCCACGGAGGGGGTGTCATGAGGCAACGCCCCAACTACCCGGCCGGCGCCGGCTCGCTGCTCTGGCTGGTCCTGGTGGGCCTGCCGCTGTACGTGATGCTCGCCGCGACCCTGCGCACCCGCCAGGACTACGCGAAGAACGGCCCCCTGTCCTTCCCCCGCGACCTCACCCTGGACAACTACACCGGGGCCTTCGACTCGGGCTTCGGCCGGTACTTCCTCAACACCATCGTCGTCACCGTCTGCGTCGTCGGCGTGGTGCTGCTGCTCGTACCGCCCCTGGCCTACGCGATCGTGCGCAGCCGCGGCCGGGTCACCTCGCAGATCTTCCGGCTGTTCCTGCTGGGCCTCGCCATCCCCGCCCAGGCCGTCATCGTCCCGATGTTCTACCTGATCAGCGAGGCGGGCCTGTACGACAACCTGCTCGGGGTCATCCTGCCCACCGCCGCGTTCTGCCTGCCGATGTCGGCGCTCATCCTCAGCGGTGCCATGCGCGACATCAGCCCCGAGCTGTTCGAGGCCATGACGATGGACGGGGCGAGCCCGAGGCGGATGTTCTTCCAGCTCGTCGTCCCGCTCTCGCGCGGCGGCCTCTCCACGATCGTGGTGTTCTCCGCGCTCCAGGCGTGGAACGGCTTCCTGTTCCCGCTCGTCCTGACCCAGTCCGACTCCACCAAGGTGATCACGCTGGGTCTGTACAACTTCCAGACCGAACACGGCATCGACATCCCCGGTCTGCTGGGCGCCGTGACGCTGTCCATGATGCCCGTCCTGCTCGTCTACCTGTTCGCCCGCCGGGCCCTCGTCCAGGGCCTGATGGGCATGGGAGGAAAGTGACCGCCAACGTGGCCGTAGAGACCACCCCCGAAGTCCCCCTCTGGAACGACCCGGCCCAGGACACCGGCACCCGGGTGTCCGCGCTGATCGGCGCGATGACCGTCGAGGAGAAGATCGCCCAGCTCTACGGCGTGTGGGTCGGCGCGTCCGACGAGGGCGCCGAAGTCGCCCCGCACCAGCACGACATGGACGACGCGGTGGACCTCGACGCCCTCCTGCCGGCCGGTCTGGGACAGCTCACCCGCCCCTTCGGCACGGCACCCGTCGACCCCGCGCTCGGCGCGCTCTCCCTGGCGCGCACCCAGAAGCGGATCACCGCCGCGAACCGCTTCGGCATTCCCGCCCTGGCGCACGAGGAATGCCTGGCCGGCTTCGCCACCTGGGGTGCCACCGCCTACCCCGTCCCGCTGTCCTGGGGCGCCACCTTCGACCCCGGCCTGATCCGCCGGATGGCCGCCGCCATCGGCCGCGACATGCGGTCCGTCGGCGTCCACCAGGGCCTCGCGCCCGTCCTGGACGTCGTCCGCGACGCACGCTGGGGCCGCGTCGAGGAGACCATCGGCGAGGACCCCTACCTCGTCGGCAGCATCGGCACCGCCTACGTCCAGGGTCTGCGGTCCGCCGGCGTCGTCGCCACCCTGAAACACTTCGCCGGCTACTCCGCCTCCCGTGCCGGCCGCAACCTCGCACCCGTCGGCATGGGCCCGCGCGAACGGGCGGACGTCGTCCTGCCCCCCTTCGAGATGGCCGTGCGCGAGGGCGGAGCCGACTCCGTCATGCACGCCTACACCGACACCGACGGCATGCCCTCCGCGGCCGACGAGGACCTCCTCACCGGACTGCTGCGCGACACCTGGGGCTTCGACGGCACGGTCGTCGCCGACTACTTCGGCATCGCCTTCCTCAGGACCCTGCACGGCGTCGCCGGCGACTGGGCGGAGGCCGCGGGAGCAGCCCTGCGGGCGGGCGTCGACGTGGAACTGCCCACCGTCAAGACGTTCGGCGCGCCCCTCGCCGAAGCCGTCGCCGCGGGCCGGGTCCCGGAGTCGCTCATCGACCGCGCGCTGCGCCGGGTGCTCACCCAGAAGGCCCGGCTGGGCCTGCTCGACGCCGGCTGGGACCCGGTCCCGGCCGCCCTGCGGGGAGGCGACCTGGACGACCCGGACGCCCTGCGCGGCAGCGTCGGCCTGGACAGCGCCGAGAACCGGGAACTGGCCCGCACCGTCGCCGAGGAGGCCGTCGTCCTGCTGGCCAACGACGGCACCCTGCCGCTGGGCCGGCCCCGCCGCATCGCCCTGATCGGCCCCAACGCCGCCGAACCCACCGCCGTACTGGGCTGCTACTCCTTCCCCCAGCACGTCGGCGTGCACCATCCGCGGACACCGGCCGGCATCGACCTGCCCACCCTGGAGGACGCCCTGCGGCGCGAGTTCCCCGACGCGGAGATCACCGTGGCCCGCGGCACCGGCGTCGACGACGGCGACGTCTCCGGCATCGCCGGGGCCGTCCGCACCGCGCGCGGGGCCGACGTCGTCGTCGTGGCCCTCGGCGACCGCGCGGGACTGTTCGGCCGGGGCACCAGCGGCGAGGGCTGCGACGCCGAGTCACTGGCCCTGCCCGGCGCCCAGCAGCACCTGCTAGACGCGCTCCTGGACTGCGGCACGCCGGTGGTGGCGGTCCTGCTCGCCGGCCGGCCCTACGCCCTCGGCCGCGCCGCCGACGAGGCCGCCGCGCTCGTGCAGTCCTTCTTCCCCGGCGTGGAGGGCACCACCGCCATCGCCGGAGTCCTCAGCGGCCGGACCGTCCCGTCCGGACGGCTGCCGGTCAGCGTGCCCCGCGGTACGGGCGGCCAGCCCGCCACCTACCTCGGTGCCCGGCTCGCCCAGGCCGGCGACGTCTCCAGCATCGACCCCACCCCGGCGTTCGCGTTCGGGCACGGCCTGTCCTACACGTCCTTCGACTGGGACGGCCTGGCGGTCGGGCGGGCCGAGGCGGACACCGGCGGCGAGTTCACCCTCGGCCTCACGGTGCGCAACACGGGGGAGCGGTACGGCACCGAGACCGTCCAGCTATACCTGCACGACCCGGTCGCCTCCGTCGTCCAGCCCGTGCAGCGGCTCATCGGGTACACCCGGGTCCCGCTCGCCCCGGGCGAGGACCGCCGGCTGCGCGTGACCGTACCGGCCGACCTGGCCTCCTTCACGGGCCGCGACGGGCGACGGGTGGTCGAACCGGGCGAGCTGCACCTGCGTCTGGCGGCGTCCAGCAGCGACGTCCGGCTGACGGCGACGGTCACCCTGACCGGCGCGTCACGCCACGTGGACCACCACCGCCGGTTCCACGCGCACTTCGAGCAGGAGACGTCAGGGCGGCCGGAGCCGCACGCCGCCGCCTGACCGCCATCGCGCCGTGGCCCGTCCCGGAGGGGAGGCGGGCCGCGGCGCCGGCCGTCAGCCGCGCTCCACAGTGACGGTCACCAGGCTGCCCGGTACGGCCCGCACCCACGCCCGGCCGGCCGGCCCGAGCACGACGGCCGCACCGCCGTCGGCCGTGACCCGCCAGGTGCCCGGCGGCAGGGACAGCCCGGTCAGCCGGGGCCCGTGAGGCGCCGCACGGTAGGAGAGCCGGTACACGCCCCGCCCGGCGTCGTACGCGGCGGAGCGGACCGTGCCCGCGACGGCCTGCGCGTACGGCTCGGCGGTCAGCTCCTTGTGGGCGCGGAGGACGCCCGCGTCGTCGACCGCGCAGTACCCGCCGCCGTAGCACCACACATAGCCCGCCCAGCCGGAGGCGTAGCGGCCCAGGGAGGCCATCGCGTCCCGGTAGAAGCGGCCCATGTTCGGCAGGGTGCTGTCGGGCGGGCCCCACTCGCCGACCACGACGGGAATCCCGTACCGCTCCGGATATGCGGTGACGGCCCGCTCGTACGCCTCGATCCAGCCGGCCCCGGGGTCGTAGTCGGAGCCGGCCTCCATGGCGGTGTCGTAGAAGTGCGGCGCGTACACGACCCGGGGATCCTCGACGCGGCCGAGTGCGGTCGGTACGCCCTCGCCCACGACCGGGGTGGGCTCGACGAACAGCCAGGAGTGCCGGTCGGCCGAACGGACCGCGTCGGCCAGGCGGTTGTACATCGGCGTGAGCTGCTCACGCTCGATCCGGCCCGCCGCCGTGACCTGGTCCTCCTCCGGCCGCGCTTCGCCCATCGGCTCGTTGAGGAGGTCGTAGCCCAGCAGGGCCGGATGGCGGGCGAAGCGGCCGGCGAGGGTCCGCCACATCCGGGCCTGGGCCCGGCGCAGGTCGGTGTCCTCGTACAGGTGGGTGAAGGCGCGCTGCACGGCGGGCTCGAAGTACTCGGCGAACCAGTCGTCCGGATGCGGTGTGAAGGGCAGTCCGTCGGTCCTGGTCGCCCACTCGGGGATGCCGCGGTGGCCGAAGGCGGGGCCGAAGACGTCCTGGTGGGCGTCGAGCACGACCTTCACGCCGTAGCGCTCGGCCCAGTCCAGTATCCGGCCGATCCGGCTGAGGTAAGCGCGGCTGTACTGCCCCGGACTCGGCTCCAGGTCGTCCCAGAAGACCAGCAGCCGGGCGAAGTCGAAGCCATGGGCGCGCATGTCGCGCAGGTGCCGTTCGGTGATGCCGGTCAGCGCCTGGTCGCCGCGGTGCGCCTTGTCCTCGATGTTCCAGCCGTGCAGGGTGAGGACCCGCCCCTGCCGGTCGGTGAGCGGGGGTATGCCCCGCCCGGCGTCCTCGGCGCGGGCGGTGGCGCGGGCGGTGGTGGCGGTGGCGTGGGCGGGGGCGGTGGTGGGGGCGAGCAGCGCGGCTACGGCCGCGCTCGCCGTCAGAATCGCTCGCAGCACAGGAGACCTCCGGGCCGGCGGTGTTCGTGTGCCGCGCATCCCACCAGTGGTCGCGGCGCTTCTCAAGGGGGCCGGAGCCATCCGGTGTCGGCCGCGGTCCACCGGGTTCCCGGGCGCGGCGCGGGCACCTGGCCGGGTGTGTATTTGTCCTTACATTCTGACCTGCTTGTGAAATGATGTCTTAACAAACCATTGACAGCGGGCTCGGTACAGACTTGTATCCCGTCCCAACGCAACAGCGTCCGTTCCCCCGTCGCACGCACAGTGAGGTGCAGGCAAGATGGACCGCTCTTCTCGCTCCCGCTCCCGCAGAGCGGCCCCCCTCGTGGCCGTGGCCGCCGCGGCGGCGCTCACCCTCGCCGCCTGCTCCAGCGGCTCCGGCGGCAAGAAGGCCCAGGAGGGAGCGGCGAACGCCTCCGCGGGCAGGGCCGACACGCCCCGGATGACCGTCGCGCTGGTCACCCACCAGGCACCCGGAGACACCTTCTGGGACACCGTCCGCAAGGGCGCACAGGCCGCGGCGGCCAAGGACAACGTCAAGCTGGTCTACTCCGCCGACCCGAACGCCGGCAACCAGGCCGGCCTGGTGCAGAACGCCGTCGACCAGAAGGTCGACGGCATCGCGGTCACCCTGGCCAAGCCGGACGCGATGAAGGGCGTCCTCGGCAAGGCCGAGCAGGCCGGCATCCCGGTGGTCGGCCTGAACTCGGGACTGAGCGACTGGAAGAAGCTCGGCCTGGTGGAGTTCTTCGGGCAGGACGAGGGCGTGGCGGGCGAGGCGTTCGGCGACAAGCTCGACACCACCCCCGCCAAGAAGATCGTCTGCGTGATCCAGGAACAGGGCAACGTCGGTCTCACCCAGCGCTGCGACGGCGTGAGGAAGACGTTCAAGGGCACCACTGAGACCCTGTACGTGAACGGCACCGACATGCCGTCCGTGAAGTCGACCATCACGGCGAAGCTCAAGCAGGACAACTCCATCGACACCGTGGTCACCCTCGGCGCCCCCATCGCCCTCACCGCGACCCAGTCCGTGGGCGACGCGGGCAGCAAGGCGAAGGTGGCCACCTTCGACCTCAACAACCGGCTGGTCAAGGCCGTCCAGAACGGCAGCATCGAGTTCGCCGTCGACCAGCAGCCCTACCTCCAGGGCTACCTGGCGGTCGACTCCCTGTGGCTCTACGAGAACAACGGCAACTACAGCGGCGGCGGAGTGCAGCCGGTGCTCACCGGCCCGGCCTTCGTCGACAGGAGCAACGTCGACAAGATCGCCGAGTTCGCCGCGAAGGGCACCCGGTGATGAGTATGGCCCAGCAGGCTGAGCCGGTGGTGGGCACGCCGCCGGCGCCCGGCCCCCGGCGAACCGACGGCCGCACCTCCCGGCGCCCGCTGCCGCTCCGGCTCCTCGCCCGGCCCGAAGTGGGCGTCTTCCTCGGCGCCGTGGCCGTTCTGGTCTTCTTCCTGATCGTCGCGCCGCCGGTGCGTGACGGCAGCTCGATGGCGAACATCCTCTACCAGTCGTCGACCATCGGCATCATGGCCCTCCCGGTGGCCCTGCTGATGATCGGCGGCGAGTTCGACCTCTCCTCGGGCGTCGCGGTGATCTCCTCGGCGCTCACCGCGAGCATGCTCAGCTACCAGCTCACCCTGAACGTGTGGACCGGCGTGATCGTCGCCCTGGTCGTGTCCCTCGCGATCGGCGCCCTCAACGGCTGGATGGTCGTCCGGACCGGGCTGCCCAGCTTCCTGGTCACCCTCGGCACCTTCCTGATCCTCCAGGGCGCCAACCTGGCCGTGACCAAGCTGGTCACCGGCAACGTCGCCACCGACGACGTCAGCGACATGGACGGCTTCGGCCAGGCCAGGAAGATCTTCGCATCCTCCTTCGACGTCGGCGGGGTGCAGGTCAAGATCACCGTGGTCTGGTGGCTGGTCCTCGCGGCCCTCGCCACCTGGGTGCTGCTGCGCACCAGGTACGGCAACTGGATCTTCGCGGTCGGCGGCGACAAGGGAAGCGCCCGCGCCGTCGGCGTCCCCGTCACCTTCACCAAGATCAGCCTGTTCATGCTGGTCGGCTTCGGCGCCTGGTTCGTCGGCATGCACAACCTGTTCTCGTTCAACACCGTGCAGTCCGGCGAGGGCGTCGGGCAGGAGCTGATCTACATCGCCGCGGCCGTCATCGGCGGCTGCCTGCTCACCGGCGGCTACGGCTCCGCGATCGGCCCGGTCTTCGGCGCCTTCATGTTCGGCATGGTGCAGCAGGGCATCGTCTACGCCGGCTGGAACCCCGACTGGTTCAAGGCGTTCCTCGGCGTGATGCTGCTCGGCGCCGTCCTGATCAATCTGTGGGTACAGCGCACGGCGACCCGGAGGTGACCCCATGACCGACAACGGAACCACTGCCGACGGCAGCGGCACCGTCCGCCGGGGCGGCGCCCCGGCACCGGACGGCCCCCTGGTCGAACTGCGCGGCGCCGGCAAGTCCTACGGCAACATCCGCGCCCTGCACGGTGTCGACCTCCAGGTCCACGCCGGCCGCGTCACCTGTGTGCTCGGCGACAACGGCGCCGGCAAGTCCACCCTCATCAAGATCATCTCGGGGCTGCACCAGCACACCGAGGGCGAGTTCCTCGTCGACGGACAGCCGGTGCGCTTCCACACCCCGCGCGAGGCCCTGGACAAGGGCATCGCCACCGTCTACCAGGACCTGGCCACCGTCCCCCTCATGCCCGTGTGGCGGAACTTCTTCCTCGGCTCCGAGCTGACCAGGGGCCCCTGGCCCGTCCGCCGCCTCGACATCGCCCATATGAAGAGAACCGCCGACGAGGAACTGCGCCGGATGGGCATCGCCCTGGACGACCTCGAACAGCCCATCGGCACCCTCTCCGGCGGCCAGCGGCAGAGCGTGGCCATCGCCCGCGCCGTCCACTTCGGCGCCCGCGTCCTCATCCTGGACGAGCCGACGGCCGCCCTCGGCGTCAAGCAGTCCGGCGTGGTCCTGAAGTACATCGCCGCCGCCCGCGACCGCGGCCTCGGCGTCATCTTCATCACCCACAACCCCCACCACGCCTACATGGTCGGCGACCACTTCAGCGTCCTGCGCCTCGGCACCCTCGAACTGTCCGCCGAACGCGCCGACGTCACCCTGGAACAGCTCACCAACCACATGGCCGGCGGCGCCGAACTCGCCACGCTCAAGCACGAACTGGCCCAGGTGCGCGGTGTCGACGTGGAGGAGCTGCCCGAGGACGGCGGTCCCGGCGCGCCCGTGTCGACCTCCCCGGAAGGAACCCCCTGACATGGACCGTCCCACCCCTCTGGACCGCATCCGGGTCGGCTCCGCCCCCGACTCCTGGGGCGTCTGGTTCCCCGACGACCCCCGGCAGGTGCCCTGGGAACGCTTCCTCGACGAGGTCCGCCAGGCCGGCTACGAGTGGATCGAACTCGGCCCCTACGGCTACCTCCCCACCGACCCGGCGCGGCTGACGGAGGAAGTGGCCGCGCGCGGCCTGAAGGTCTCGGCGGGCACGGTCTTCACCAGCCTGCACCGGGGCCCGGCCGGCTGGGAGGAGACCTGGGCCCACGTCAGCCAGGTCGCCGCGCTCACCCGGGCGGTGGGCGCCGGGCACCTCGTCGTGATCCCCTCCTTCTGGCGGGACGACAGGACCGCCGAGATCCTGGAACCCCCCGAGCTGACCACCGAGCAGTGGGCCCACCTGACCAAGGGCATGGAACGGCTCGGCCACGAGGTCAGGGAGGCGTACGGCCTGGAACTCGTCGTGCACCCGCACGCCGACACCCACATCGACACCGAGGCCCACGTCGGACGGTTCCTGGACTCCACCGACAGCGCGCTGGTCAACCTCTGCCTGGACACCGGGCACTACGCCTACTGCGGCGGCGACAGCGTCAGGCTCATCGAGACCTACGGCGAGCGCATCGGCTACCTGCACCTCAAGCAGGTCGACCCGGACGTCCTCGCCGAGGTGGTCGCCGACGGGGTGCCGTTCGGGCCGGCCGTGCAGCGCGGGGTGATGTGCGAACCCCCCACCGGCGTGCCGGAGCTGGGGCCGGTGCTGGAGGCCGCACAGAAACTGGGCGTGGAGCTGTTCGCGATCGTCGAGCAGGACATGTACCCGTGCGAGCCGGACGCGCCACTGCCCGTCGCGACGCGCACCCGGCGCTTCCTGCGGTCCTGCGGGGCCTGAGGAACGCGGACGCATCCGAAAGGGCCGACCGTGGCGCGCCCGTGGCCGCGGCCGGTTCCTTCGCTGTACCAGGGGATTGGGTGCGGGCACGGCCGGGAACCAACCGGGGCACGCGGGCGTTGTGCCGGATGACGGGGGACGCCCGCGCCGACGGGAGGACGAGATGACACACCGTACGGAACCCCGCACGACGCCCCAGGACGCCGCCGACCCGGCCGCCCTGCGCCGCGACCGCTTCGGCGCGCTGCCGGAACGGATACGCCCGGAGGAGACGGTGGAGACGAAGCCGGCGACGACGCCGGACCCGGCGCGGGACACCTACAACCCGGACGAGTGGCTGATCCGGTACTGCGGCTGAGACGCGGGAACGGCGCCGGACACACGCCCGGCGCCCCCTTCCGCCCGCCCCTGCCGGCCCCGGCTCACGCCCGGCGCACCTCCGCCGGCGTCACCGGGCGGTGCTCGCGCAGGGACAGCGTGCAGGCCTCGGCGATCCAGCCGGCCTCGAGGGCGTCCTCGATGGTGCAGGGCGAGGGGCGGGTGCCGGCCACGACCTCGGTGAACGCGATGAGTTCGGCGCGGTAGGCGTCGGCGAAGCGGTCCATGAAGAAGTCGTGCGGGGTGCCGGCGGGGAAGGTCACCCCCGGCTCGGCCGAGCGCAGCGCGAGCTTGTCGTCCAGTCCGACGGCGAGGGAGTCCGCGAAGCCGTGCAGCTCCATGCGGACGTCGTAACCACGGCCGTTGTGACGGGAGTTGGACACCACCGCGATCGTGCCGTCGTCCAGGGTGAGGACCGCGCCGGTGGTGTCGGCGTCGCCCGCGGCCCTGATGTGGTCGGCGCCCCGGTTGCCGCCCACCGCGTACACCTCGGCGACCTCGCGGCCCGTCACCCAGCGGATGATGTCGAAGTCGTGCACGGAGCAGTCCCGGAAGATCCCGCCGGACGCGGCGACGTACGCGGCGGGCGGCGGCGCCGGGTCGAGGGTCGTGCACCGGACGGTGTGCAGGATGCCCAGCTCACCGGCGCGCACGGCGGCCCGCGCCACGGCGAAGCCCGCGTCGAAGCGCCGGTTGTAGCCGATCTGGACCGGAACCCCGCTGTCCCGCACGGCCCGGTGCACCGCGACGCCCTCCGCCGCCGTGCGGGCCACCGGCTTCTCGCAGAAGACCGGCACACCGGCCTCGACGCCGGCCCGGATCAGCGCCGGGTGGGCGTCGGTGGCCGCCGCGACGACGAGGCCGTCCACGCCGGCCGCCAACAGGGCCTCCGGCGAGTCCGCGACCCGCGCCCCGAACCGCTCGGCGGCGGACTCGGCCGCGCCCGCGAACGGGTCGGCGACGACCAGCGACTCGACGGTGTCCAGTCCGGAGAGGGTCTCGGCATGGAAGGCGCCGATGCGGCCGAGGCCGAGGATTCCGATGCGCATGTGCACTCTTTCGGTCACAGGAGCGGAGCGGTCCTGTCATTCTTGTCAGCACAAACCCCTCGAACAACCAGCAGGCAGCCATCAAAAACCCCTCAAGGAGCCGGACCATGGGCCACCCGTTCCCCCTCCGTGAGATCGCGCGGCAGGCGGGCCTGAGCGAGGCCACCGTGGACCGGGTGCTGAACGGCAGGGGAGGGGTGCGGGAGAGCACCGCGCGGGAGGTGCACCGGGCCGTCGCGGACCTGGACCGCCAGCGCACCCAGGTCCGGCTGGTCGGCCGTACGTTCATGATGGACATCGTGGTCCAGGCGCCCGAGCGGTTCACCACCGCCGTACGCGGCGCCCTGGAGGCCGAACTGCCCGCGCTGCACCCGGCGGTGGTCCGCTCCCGTTTCCACTTCCGCGAGACCGGACCGGCCGCGGAGCAGGCCGGGACGCTGGACCGGATCGCCCGGCGCGGCTCCCAGGGCGTCATCCTCAAGGCGCCGGACGTCCCCGAGATCACGGCGGCCGTCGGCCGGATCACCGCCGCCGGCATCCCGGTCGTCACCCTCGTCACCGATCTGCCCACCAGCGGCCGTCTGGCCTACGTCGGCATCGACAACCGGGCCGCCGGCGCGACCGCCGCCTTCCTGACGGGCCAGTGGCTCGGCGACCGGCCCGGCAACGTCCTCACCAGCCTCAGCAGCGGCTTCTTCCGCAACGAGGAGGAGCGCGAGATGGGCTTCCGCGCGGCCTCATGCGGGCCCGGCACCCGGAGCGGACGCTGGTGGAGATCGCCGAGGGACAGGGTCTGGACGCCACGCAGTACGACCTCGTCCGCGCCGCCCTGGAGCGCGATCCGGAGATCCGGGCGGTGTACTCGATCGGCGGCGGCAACGACGCCACCCTGCGGGCCTTCGCCGACCTCGGCCGCGACTGCGCCGTGTTCGTCGCGCACGACCTCGACCACGACAACACTCGACTGCTGCGCGAGCACCGCCTGTCCGCCGTGCTCCACCACGACCTGCGGCACGACATGCGCGAGGCCTGCCACGAGGTGATGCGGTTCCACGGCGCGCTGCCGCCCGCGGGCTCGTTGCTGCCGTCCGCGATCCAGGTCGTCACGCCGTACAACATGCCCGCGCGGACGGCCGGGTGACGGGCGGTCCGGTGACCCGCACGGCGCGAGGCAGACCGAGGACGGACCGCGGGCCGCGGCCCTCTGAGCGGTGCGGCGAGGGTGAGTCCGCGTACGCGCGGCAGGCCGACGCGGTCGCCGGCCGCGCGGGCGAGTCCGACGAAGGCCGTGCCGGGCCCCAGGGCCGCGGCCCTGGGGCCCGGGGCTCGACCGGACGCCGGTGCCGCAGGGCAGCGGCGTGGCGGCAGCCCGGAGCGGGTCTCCGGCGCGCTCAGCCGCCGTCGACGTCCACCCACGAGCCGAGCCGGGCGGACCGCGTCATCGCGTCCAGCACGGTCGCGCTGCGCACGGCGTCCGTGAGGGTGGCCCCGTACGGCGTGCCCTCGGCGACGGAACGGACGAAGCGGCAGGCCTCGATCACCTTCAGGTCGTCGTAGCCCATCGCGTTGGCCGCGCCCGGCTGGAACGCGGCGAACTCGCCGGCACCCGGGCCGACGTACACCGTGCTGACCGGCTGGTCCTGGTACGTCGTCCCCCGGCTCACCCCGAGTTCGTTCATCCGCCGGAAGTCCCAGAACACCGCGCCCCGGGTGCCGTGCACCTCGAAACCGTAGGTGTTCTGCTCGCCGACCGAGACCCGGCAGGCCTCCAGGACCCCGCGGGCGCCGGAGGCGAAGCGCAGCAGACAGCCGACGTAGTCCTCGTTCTCGACCGGGCCCGGTGCGCCGCCGGAGGCCAGGGCGTGACCGGCCGTCGCACCGGGCGGCCGGGCCCGCTCCGGGACGAACACCGCCGTGTCCGCGGTCAGCGAGGCGATCTCACCGAGCAGGAAACGGGCCAGGTCGACGCCGTGCGAGGCCAGGTCGCCGAGCACCCCGTTCCCGCCGCGTTCCCGCTCGTACCGCCAGGTGAGGGCGGAGTCCGGGTGGGCCGCGTAGTCGCTGAACAGTCGGATGCGGGCGTGGGTGAGCGTGCCGATCCCGCCGGAGACGATCAGCTCGCGGGCGGCCTCGACGGCGGGCGCGTTGCGGTAGTTGAAGCCGACCGTGCCCTGGACACCGGCCCGGGCGACGGCGTCGGCGACCGCGCGGGCGTCCCCGGCGGTGAGGCCCACCGGCTTTTCGATCCACAGGTGCTTGCCGGCCTCGGCCATCGCCACGCCGATCTCGCGGTGCAGGAAGTTCGGCGCGGTGACGCTGACGGCCCGCACCCGCGGATCGGCCGCCACCTCGCGCCAGTCGCGGGTCGCCGACGCGAACCCGAACCGCTCGGCGGCCTCCTCGGCCCGGCCGGGCACCTCCTCGGCGACCGTCACCAGCCGGGGGCGCAGCGGGAGCAGCGGATAGTGGTGGGGGAGCCGGGCGTACGCCTGGGTGTGCACCCGGCCCATCCAGCCGAACCCGATGACGGCGACACCCAGCGCATCCACCATGACAGCCTCTCCCTGACCCGTGGGACCGGTCCCTCTCCGTCCGGGCCACCTTTGTCCGGACATACGCGCGGTGTCAACCCTCCGACCGGGCGACACACCTCTGGCGGTTCCGGGCGACAGGGGCCGGGCGCGCTCAGAGGGTGATGGCGTAGGCCTTGCGGAGTGTCTCGTGCACGGTCCACGTCGTCCGGTCGCCCGCGCGCAGCACCGCCATGTCACCGGGCCCCACCGTCAGCACCGGCCCGTCCTCGACCTCGATCGTCGCCGAGCCGCTGATCACCACGAACAGCTCGTCCGCCTCCGTGTCGGTGACCACACCCGGCGTGATCTGCCAGATGCCGTGGATCCGCCGGCCGTCCGGCGACTCCCAGACCACCTTTCCGGTCACCTCCGGCTGCCCGGAGACGATCTGCTCCGGGTCGAGCGGTTCGGGTACCAGGTCGGCGTCGGGGATGTGGAGCGCGAAGCTGTGCGTCATGCGGCCGACCCTAGCCCGCGCGCGGGCCGTGCCGCCGTCGACAGTGTGTGGGGCATCGGGCCTGGTGGGAGGACACTTCGTCGCCCGGTGGAGTGGCGGGCGGGGCGGACGCGGGTGACTGTGGAGTGCATGTCCGACTCCACCGCGGCCGGCCCGCCGCCGCCCCGGCACCACGACACGCGCGAGGTCATCCTGTTCGGCGGGGTGTACGGCGCCGTCCTCGCCAGCTCGATGGTCGCGGCGCTCACCCAGTACGGACACACGTCCGCCGGCGTCCGTGGCTACGACGCCGCATGGGTGCTGGTGACCGCGCTCGCCTCCGCCCTCGCCCACGGTTACGCCCACTACGTCGCCGAGCGCGCCCCGCACCGCCGCCGCGACGCCCTGCTCGCCGTGCGCGACGAATGGCCGCTCGTCGCGGCCGTGCTGCCCACGGTCTTCCTGCTCGCGGGCGCCTACTGGCGGTGGTGGCCGGCGAACGGTGTGGAGTACGCGGCATTCGTCCTCAACGTCGTACTCCTCTTCGCGCTCGGCCTCATCACCGCCCGCTGGTCGGCCCGGAGCTGGCCGGCCGCCGTCCTCACCGGCCTGGTGGACGCCTTGCTCGGGCTGGTCGTGGTGGTGGCGAACGCGCTCATCAAATGACCGGCGGGCCGGACGCGCCCGGCGACCGGCGCGGGCGCGGCACGGGCACCCGCGCCGGTGCGGTAGGGTTGACGTGCGTGATCACGCGGGAGGCTCCGCGGGGGACCGCGACGGGACGTGGCGCAGCTTGGTAGCGCACTTGACTGGGGGTCAAGGGGTCGCAGGTTCAAATCCTGTCGTCCCGACGGGTTAGAAGCAGGTCAGAGGGGTCCTTCGGGGCCCCTCTTGATCGTTCCCAGAGGCGCCGTCGCACAATGTCTCACAAACCTGGTTGATCAAGGTCAGCCGAGCAGTTAGGCCAACTTCTCCGAAACCGTCTTCAACGACTGCGGGTCGGGGCGCACGTAGGTCCGCTTGGTGAACCCGTGGTCCGAGTGACCGGCCCGCTGAAGATGTGTGACCTCGTGGCCGAGATGAGCGTGGAAGAGCGCCTGGTGACGCTGGCCGAGGTCCGGACGAAGATCATGTACGGGGCGATGCACCGGGCTCTGGAACGCCCTGGAGTTGACGGCTGCGCAGCGTGCCCGCGTGCCGGAGGTGATGGCCTGTCTCCTGCGTGGCATGGCCACCGAGGGGCGGGCGGAGCGCCCCACCGCCTGAGCGGCACGAAGCCGCAGCCCGTGTGAGCCGTGGCTCCCTGGCGTGTGAACGGTCAGCCGGTCCGCTACTACCGATCAGGGCTCCAACGCTCCGAGCCTGGCTAAGATCCGTCGATGGAATGGTGGAAAACGATCGCGCCCCTGGTCGAGTAGCCCATTTAGAGCAGCAGCCACCCAAGCTGGACTGTTCTTGCGCGCACACATCGCCAGGCTGGAGGACAGGGACCTGGCCACCAGCGTGCAAGGATGGCTGGGGCCTCACCAGGACGCAACTGCCGCGCGCGCATCGCTGGACGCGCTTCAGGAGCGGCTCAGCCGCCGCCTCCGAGGACTCTACGGAGATCAGTAGGCACGACGGCCGCCGCGATCAGGCGAGCAGGAGATGTCCGTAGTCGGCCAGCACTTCGCGCGCCTCGGGTACGTCCTCGTACTCCTTCAACCGGTGCAGGACCGTCCGGGCCCGCTCCGCCGTGCGCTCCGAGGAAAGATCCCCGCACGTGTCGATGACGCGGCGGGCCTCTTCGGCGGCCTGCTCGGGCTCGTTCGCGTCGGCCAGCGCCACGGCCAGCCACGAGCGGTACAGCGCGACCTCCCGGGCGTGCGTGGCGTCGTAGCGTCCCAGCACGTCCTGGAGCAGCGGCACCGCGCGCAGCGGGCGGCGCAGCTCGGTGAACACCCGGGCGTCCATGACCTCCAGCTCCTCGCGGTTCACCCAGTACGCCCATGTCGGTGCCGGAGGGCCGTCCGTGGCGTCCAGGGCGGCGTGCGCCTCCCCGAGGGCCCGCAGGGCAGCTTGCGCCTCCCCGGCACGCGTATGTGCCCACGCCACGCGATCGTGGAACAGAGCGCGTGTCGTGGCCGGAGCGTCCGGCCCGGCCTCCGCGACGGCCGCCTTCGCCAGCTCCAGGCCCTCCCGCTCCCGGCCACTGTTCGTCAGGTGGTAGCCGAGGCTGCCCGCGAGCTGCGCCACCAGCGGGGTGTCCCCGGCCTGGCGGGCGGCCGAGAGCCCGAGCCGGTAGGCGTACTCCGCGTCCTCACCCCGACCGGCGTCCGAGGCGATCCACCCGGCGATCTGCCCCAACTCCCCGATCTGCACCAGCAGGCCGCGCCCCGTCTCCTCGGAGTGCTGGGACTCGCGGTACAGGCGGACGGCGGCGCGCAGCTCCCGGAAGGCGGGGGCGATCAGGTCCCCGCCGGCCAGCACGTCGTCCGCGAGCCGGAGGCCGTGCACGCGGGCCGCCAGTCCAGCAACCGTGGTGGTGCCGATACGACGGCCGCGGGGGGCTGCCAGGGGCTCCAGCGCATCCCCGTCGGGCAGCAGGTCCGCGAGGGTGGCCGCGATCCCAGGGAGGGCGGCCTGTGCGTCGCCCCGGGCGTACGCGGCTGCTTGCTCCAGTTCACGCAGAGGCACGCCGAGTACCTGGGCGTAGGTGGGCAGCCACACGTCCGGGATGCGCTCCCCGCGCTCCCACCGGGAGACCTCGTTCCGCGTGATCGACTGGGCGCCGGACACGGCGCACAGCACGGCGGCGAACTGCCGCTGCGAGCGGCCGGAGTGCCGCCGCAGACCGGCGAGGTAGGCGCCGAACTCGCGGCGTCGCTCGGTGGTGTCGCTCATGGTGGCCCCCTTCCGTATCCAGTGTGGCCCCTCCCTGGCCCCCTGGTGGGCTCCTCCGCGTGATCACGCCCCCCGGTTACCTGAACGCGAAGCGCCCCGGCTACCGCGCGAACGGCCCCGGGGCTGGCCGATCTGAAGGAAGCAGACCGACATGCCGCAACCTACAACCCGGGCCCGCCGGACAGGGCACCCCGGGTACAGCGAGACCCTGCCGAGGCAACCCGAGAGCGCAGCCACCGCCCGGCGCCTGCTTCGTACCGCCTGTGCTGTCTGGGGACTGGACGACTTGGCCGAGGACGGGGCCCTGATCGTGTCCGAGCTGGTGGCCAACGCCGTGCAGCACGCCCGGCGGGAGTCCATCCGAGTCGTCATCGACCGTCCCGACGCTGCGCGGGTGCGTGTCGGCGTCGCGGACCTCTCCCGGGCGCGGCCGGTGGAGTGCGAAGCGGGCGGTAACGAAGAGGGCGGGCGCGGCCTGCGTCTCGTGGCGGCGCTGGCCGCCGACTGGGGCACCGATGAGCGGCGCTGGGGCAAGATCGTATGGGCGGACCTGGAAGGGCGCGGGTGACCACGGGAGAGACCCCCGGCCGTAGTGCGGCCCGCGCCCATCTGTCGCAGTTGATCGAGTTGTTCGGTACGGACGGGTGCCTGCGGATCACCACGGCCCCTGCTGAACCCGGTCTGGCCGCCGTCGGCGGAGAGCCCGAGGACGATGAGCAGCACTGACTGCCCCAGGGCGCGGCGAAGCCCCGGCCCGGTGAACTCCACCGGGCCGGGGCTCGGCCGTCTCACACAGGTCTCACGACTGCACGGACTGACGCGGATTCGGTGGCGCTGACCTGGACGTTCCTGCACTCCCTGGATCTCACGGACCCCCAGGACGCTGTTTCGTTCACCGGAGGTCAAACGGTCGCAGGTTCCGGCCCTGACCATCTCCCGGGGGCCGGACCGGTCGTACCCGCGGGCATCGCTCCTCCGGTGGTACGGCGAGCGGCCGGGCCGCTCGCCGTGTGCGCGCCGGGGCGGAGCGCTCACCCGGCGTAGGTCTCGAACTCGGCGATCCTCGGGGTGCCGCTGGAACCGGTGATCTCGAAAGTGATCTTCTTGAGGGTGGTCCGGGGGACGGCGATGGCCCCTGCCCCGCTGCCGGAGGCCAGGGTCGTGCCCGTGTCCCCGTCGAGGACCCGCCAGGAGCCGACGGCGCCCGTGGCGCCGGACGCCTCCCTGATGTCGATCCGGGACACCGTGGTCGCCGTGCCCCACTTGACCGAGACGGACCCCGTCGGACCGGCGGGCGACCAGTAGGTGCTCATGTCGCCGTCGCGGACGTTGCCGTAGCTCGTCCCGTCCGCCTTGCCGGAGCCGTCGGCACCGGCGCCCAGGCTGAGGTTGGTGCCGCCGGGCTGCGTCGGCCCGGTGGTCGGGGTGGGTGCCGGTGTCGGCGTGCTCGGCGTCGGGGCGGGCGTCTGGGCCGAGCAGTTGCCGTCCGACACCTTCAGTCCGGTGCCGGCACCGGCCGTCCGCGTCACGATGGACGGCACGCACGCCGCGTCGTCGAGGCGATAGGAGTACGGCACGTCGACGGTGGTGTTCGACGTCGGGCCCGGACCGGCCGGGTGGTTCTCCGCGCCCGGCGCCGACCAGGTCACGTTGTCGAAGATGTTGCCGCCGACCTGCCAGTACCCGGCCGCGTCCGTGTAGAAGGTGCCCAGGACGTCCTTCGAGTCCTCGAAGTAGTTGTTGTCGACCTTGGCGCGGGCGCCCGCACGGGAGTTGATGCCGGACTTGTTCAGGTTCCGGTAGTAGTTGTCGTAGATGTGGGCGATGCCGCCGCGCAGCAGCGGGGTGCGGGAGTCGATGTTCTCGTACAGGTTGTGGTGGTAGGTGACGTAGCCGTTGGAGAGCTGTGTGTCGCTCGACCCGACGAGACCGCCTCGGCCCGAGTCGCGCATGACGCTGTAGGACAGCGTCACGTACTGCGTGTTGTCCTTCAGGTCGAACAGGCTGTCGTACCCCTCGGACTCGCCCCCGGACGCTTCCAGCGTGGTGTGGTCGACCCAGACGTTGCGGACGCCGCTCTCCATGCCGATGGCGTCGCCCCCGTTGGACGTGGGCGAACCCGACTTCTTGACGTTCCTCACCGTCACGTTCTGGATGATGATGTTGCCGGACTCGCGGACATGGATGCCCACCTGGTCGAAGACCGCCCCGCTGCCGACTCCGACCAGCGTCACGTTGCGGATCCGCTTCAGCTCGATCACACCGTCGGCGGTGTCGCAGCCGGGGCCCGACACCTTGGTGGTGTTGGCGTGGTTGATCGTCCCCTCTACCTCGATGGTGAGGGGTGTGTCGCGGCTCGCCCGGTTGCACAGGGCCGCGTGGATGGCGGTGCCCGTGGTGGCCCGCACGGTCGCACCGCCCGCCCCGCCGGTGGTGCCGCCGTTCTGGCCGGCGTAGCCGGTCGCGCCGCCGGTCACCGCCGATGCGAATGTTGTGGACATGACAGCTCCGGTCGCGGCTGCGAGCGCTACGGCGGCTCCGGCCGCGTAGAGCCGCACTGCGGCTGAACGTCTCATACTCGACTGCTCCTTCGCCCCCTGACGCGGGGTCGGTCGGGTACGCGCGATACGCCCGCCGGGGCGCCGGTGCGCGGATGCGGAAGCGGCTCACGCGCGGCGGCACGGAGGGACGGCCCCCACGGCAGCGCTCGGCCGTCGAGGGGGAAAGCGCTTTCTGGCTCCCGGAGAATAGGAGCGCGACGACGGGCTGGCAAGACTTCACGCAACCGGGGAAGGGCGTGGAACGGCGCGGGGGCGGGCCCCGTGCCGCGCTGTCCGGGCCCGGCCCCGCCGCGTCGGCGGCGTTACGGCGCCGGGGTCGCCGGCGTCTGCCCGCGCTGCCGGCGCGCCGCCATCACCGCGTAGACGATGATCCCGGCGAACAGGAACAGCGCGCCCTGATACACCGCCGCGTAGCCCGCGCCCGCCATCAGCCACACCGAGAAGGCGGCGGCCACCGCGGTGACCACGGAGTCCCGGACCAGCCGCCCCCGGTCGACCGCCTCGGGGCGGCCGGAGACGAGGTGGAAGATCTGCGCGGACGCGGCCAGCAGGTACGGCACGGTCGCGGTGAACGTGGTGACGAGTACCAGGACCTCGAAGACCCGGCCCGAGCCTGACAGGTAGTTGTAGACGGTGAGCAGTGAGGCGAGGACGACGGTGACCCCGACACCGACCGTGGGCACACCCCGCCGCCGGCGCGCGAAGGCGCTCGGGAAGAGGCCGTCGCGTGCCGCGGCGTACGGCGTCTGCGCGCTCAGCAGCGTCCAGCCGTTGAGGCAGCCGGTCATCGACACCAGCGCGGCGAGGGCCACGGCCGTACCGCCCCAGCTACCGCCGAACATCGTGTTCACGGCGTCCGAGAACGGCGCGGTGGAGTTCACCAGACGGCCGTGCGGGACCGTACCGAACACGGACAGCGTGCCCAGCAGGTACACCAGCGCGGCGCCCGCGGTGCCGATGACGGTGGCGCGCCCCACGTTGCGGCGGGCGTCCCTGACCTCTCCCGCGCTGACGGCGGCGGACTCCACGCCGAGGTAGGAGAAGAGCAGCAGGGCCGCGGCGGCGGAGACCGCGCCGACCGCGCTGTGCCCGCCGGCGTTGAACGGCCCGAGCCTCGACGGGTCGAAGAAGAACAGCCCGCCGACCGCGACGAGCAGCAACGGCACGAACTTCAGCACCGTGGACACCAACTGGACCGCGCCCACGTAGCGGGTGCCGGCGAAGTTGGCGAGGGCGGGCAGCCACTGGAGGGTCAGGGCGGCCAGGCACGCGGTCCAGCGATGCCCTTGGACCGGGATCAGCACGTCGAGATACCCGACGGCGGCCACGGCGAGCGCGGCGTTCGACACCCAGGTGGTGATCCAGTACGACCAGGCGGCGAGGAACCCCGCGAAGTCACCGAACGCCTCGCGGGCGTAGGCGTACGGCCCGCCGGTACGGGGGTCCCGGGCGGCGAGCCGGCCGAAGACCAGGGCGAGGGCGATGGCGCCGACGGTCAGCACCCCGAAGGCGACCAGGCTGACCGTGCCGTAAGGGGCGATGGAGGCGGGGAGCAGGAAGATGCCCCCGCCGATGATGTTGCCCATCACCAGCGCGGTGGCGACGGGCAGGCCGAACCGGCGGGCGTGCCTGCCGGACTCTCCGTGCGGGTCCTCGACGGGAGTCGCGAGGATCTCCGCAGGGGCCGGAGCCGACGGTGTGGCGGTCCCGGTGCTGTGCATGGGTGGTGCGCCTCTCATGGAACTGACGTTCCCGGGATCGCCGGGACGGGGCCCATGGTCGGGGATGTGGCATTCCGGCGCAAAATCGCCGTTTGTTGTCCCGTGCGCCCCGCCGGACAACGCAAAAAGCTTCGCGCCACGGCTTCCCGACCGCCAGATGTGCGGCGGCGGAGTGACGCGGCGCGTCCGGCGGTGGGGGCCTGTCGGCGGGGGCGCGGTGGTGGAGGGTGGAGGGGTGCCCGGCGGTGGGGGGCCGACGGCGGGGGTCCGGCGGTGGTGGCGGTGGGGGTCCGGTGGTGGAGGGGCGGGGGGCCTCCCTGTGCCGGGGGGCGTGGGGTCAGTCCGGTGACGCCCACAGGCTGCGGACGTGCCCCAGGTGCCGGCTCATGATGGCGTGTACGGCCTTCTCGTCGCGCTGAGACAGTGCGTCCAGCAGCTCCAGGTGCTCCTCGGCGGAGGCGAGCAGCCGGCCCGCCTCCACCAGCGCGGTAAGGCCGTACAGGCGGGAGCGCTTGCGCAGGTCGGCGACGACCTCGACCAGGTGGGCGTTGCCCGCCAGGGCGAGCAGGCCGAGGTGGAAGCGGGTGTCGTCGGCCTCGACGTAGCCGATCAGGTCGCCCGCCGCCGCGGCGGTGACGATCTCCCGGGCCGCCGGGCGCAGCGCCTCCAGCGAGACGCGGTCGGCCGTGCGGGCCAGCTCCACCACGGTGGGGATCTCGACGAGGGAGCGGATGTGCGTGTACTCGTCCAACTGTCTGTCGGAGACGGCGGTGACCCGGAAACCCTTGTTGGGCACGGTGTCGACCAGCCCCTCCTTGGCCAGGTCCAGCATCGCCTCCCGCACCGGCGTCGCCGAGACACCGAAGCGGGTGGCGAGCGAGGGCGCCGAGTACACCTCGCCCGGCCGCAGCTCACCCGCGATCAGCGCGGCGCGCAGCGCGTCGGCGACCCGCTCGCGGAAGCTGCTCCGCCGGCCGCCCAGCCGGGGGAGTACGGGCGGCTCCGCGCCCTGCCGGTCCTGTGCCATGTCACGCATCACCCGGTGAGTCTAGAGGACGAACCCCTCCGGGAACGGGTCGGCGGGGTCCAGCAGGTACTGGGCGGTGCCGGTGATCCAGGCGCGGCCGGTGAAGCTGGGCAGGACGGCCGGGATCCCGGCGACCTCCGTCGTGCCCAGCAGCCGTCCCGTGAAGCGGGTGCCGATGAACGACTCGTTCACGAACTCGGTGTGCAGGGGGAGTTCGCCGTGCGCGTGGAGCTGCGCCATGCGCGCGCTCGTACCCGTGCCGCACGGGGAGCGGTCGAACCAGCCCGGGTGGATGACCATCGCGTGCCGGGAGTGCCGGGCCGTGGCGCCGGGCGCGAGGACGTGGACGTGGTGGCAGCCGCGGATCGACGGGTCGTCGGGGTGCACCGGCTCCGCCTCGGCGTTGATCACCCGCATCAGCGACAGGCCCGCCGCCAGGATGTCGTCCTTGCGGGCACGGTCGAAGGGCAGACCGAACGCGTCGAGCGGGAGGATCGCGTAGAAGTTGCCGCCGTAGGCGAGGTCGTAGATGACCGTGCGGCCGTCGGGCAGGGTGGCCGTACGGTTCAGGCCGGCGGCGAACGACGGGACGTTGTGCAAGGTCACGTTCCGCGCGGCACCGTCCGCCACCGCCACCTCGGCGACGACCACCCCCGCCGGGGTGTCGAGCCGGATGGTGGTCACCGGCTCCACCACCTCCACCATGCCCGTCTCGACCAGCACGGTCGCCACGCCGATCGTGCCGTGCCCGCACATCGGCAGATAGCCGGAGACCTCGATGTAGATGACGCCCCAGTCGCAGTCCGGCCGGCTCGGCGGCTGGAGGACGGCGCCGCTCATCGCGGAGTGGCCGCGCGGCTCGTTCATCAGCAACTGCTTGAGGTGGTCGCGGTGTTCGCGGAAGTACAGCCGTCGTTCGTTCATCGTCGCGCCGGGGACGGTGCCGATCCCGCCGGTGATCACGCGGGTCGGCATGCCCTCGGTGTGCGAGTCGACGGCGTGCAGGACGAGCTTGCTGCGCATGTTCCCGCCCTCCTTACCCGAGGCCCGCGGCGACGGCCTTCTCGGTGGCCGCGCGGACCACGGCCTCCTGCTCGGGCAGCAGCGGGACGCGTGGCGGGCGCACCGGGCCGCCGTACCGTCCGACGACGTCCATCGACACCTTGATCGCCTGCACGAACTCCGTTCTGGAGTCCCAGCGCAGCAGTGGGTGCAGTTGCCGGTACAGGGGGAGCGCGGTGGCGAGGTCGCCGGCCGCCACGGCACGGTACAGCTCGGCCGAGGCCCTCGGCAGTGCGTTGGGGTAGCCGGCCACCCAGCCCTTGGCGCCGGCCAACCCCAGCTCCAGCAGGACGTCGTCGGCGCCGATCAACAGGTCGAGTTCCGGAGCGAGTTCGGCGATGCGGTAGGCGCGGCGGACGTCTCCGGAGAACTCCTTGACGGCCTGCACGAGCCCCTCGCCGTGCAGTCGGGCGAGGAGTTCGGGCACCAGGTCGACCTTGGTGTCCACGGGGTTGTTGTACGCCACCACCGGCAGGCCCGCCCGGGCCACCTCCGTGTAGTGGGCGAGGACGGACCGCTCGTCGGCGCGGTAGGCGTTGGGCGGCAGCAGCATCACCGACCCGCAGCCGGCCTCGCCCGCCTGCTCGGTCCAGCGGCGGGCCTCGGCGGAGCCGTACGCGGCGACGCCGGGCATCACCCGCTCGCCGCCGACCGCCGCCACGGCGGTCTCCACCACCCGCCGGCGTTCGTCGGCGGTGAGCACCTGGTATTCGCCGAGGGAGCCGTTCGGTACGACGCCGTCGCAGCCGTTCGCGACGAGCCAGGCGCAGTGTTCGGCATAGCGGTCGTGGTCGACGCGGAGGTCCGCGGTGAGTGGGAGGGCGGTGGCGACGAGGATGCCGCGCCAGGGACGCTTCGGTGCCTCGGGCATGGGCGCTTCCCCCTTCAGTAGGGTGTGACATATTACTAATGGCTTCGAGTGCGGACCAGCGGCGCCGGGCTCAGCCCGTGCCTGGCTCATTCCGTGCCGGGCTCCCCTTCGGTTCCCGCGAGTGCGGCCAGCACGCCGAGCGGTACCGGCCGCGCGAACGGCCGGCGGCCTGCCGTCAGCGGGCATCCGGCCAGCCCGGCCACCCCGGCCGCGCACATCCGGCCCTGGCACCAGCCCATCCCGGCCCGGGTGAGCAGCTTCACGGTGCGCAGATCACCGGCGCCGAGCACGTCGACGGCCTCCCGGACCTCCCCGGCGTCGACCTCCTCGCAGCGGCACACCACCGTGTCGTCCGTGACCGCGTCCGCCCAGCCCGCCGGCGGGACGTACACCGCGTCGAGGGCGGTGGCGAACGCCCGCAGCCGGGTCCTGGCCCGGGCGGCGGGGGCCCAGTGGCGCGGGTCGGGGGCTCTGCCGTACAGGCGGGCGGCGGCCGAACGGCCGGCGATGTGGCCTTCGGCGAGTGCCAGGGCCGCCCCGCCGACGCCGGTCGTCTCCCCGGCGGCCCAGACGCCGGGCACGTCGGTGCGCTGCTCGTCGTCGACCCGGACGGCCGTACCGGCCAGGGTGCAGCCGAGGGTCTCGGCGAGATCGGTGTGCGGCAGCATGCCGTGACCGACGGCCAGGGTGTCGCAGGGGATGCGCCGCGCGCTGCCGGGCCGTGGGCGCCCGTCGCGGTCGAGCGCGGACACCGTCACCGCCTCCAGCCGGTCGGTGCCGTGCGCCTCCACCACGGTGTGCCGGGTCAGGGTGCGTACCCCGTGCCGCAGCAGTCGTACCGCGTACCCGGCGCCCTCGGCGAGTTTGCCGGGCTGTGTGACCAGGGCGGGCGCCCGGCGCAGCAGCGCGGCGGGACCGGCGGACTCCACCAGCGCCGCGACCCGGGCGCCGGCCGCGGCGAGCGCGGTGGCCACCGGCAGCAGCAGCGGCCCGGTGCCGGCGATCACGGCCGTCCGGCCGGGCAACGCCAGGGCGCCCTTGAGCATGGCCTGGGCGCCGCCCGCCGTGACCACGCCGGGCAGCGTCCAGCCGGGGAAGGGGAGCACCCGTTCATAGCCGCCGGTGGCGAGGAGTACGGCGTCGGCGCGGACGGTGCCGCCCTCCTCCTGGGCGGGGCCGAGCAGGCTGTGCACGGTGAACGTGCCGGTCGCCTCCTCCCGTGCCACGCACCAGACATGATGGTCCGCCAGGTGGACGATGCGGCCGGCCGCGCGGTGCCGGCCGAGGCCGTCCCGGAGCCGCTTCCAGGTGCGCCCCTGGTGGTGCGGGGCCTGTGGCGGACGGGCGGCGAGGGCCGGGGCGGGCTGCCGGTAGAACTGTCCGCCGGCCCGGTCGCCCGCGTCGACGAGGGTCACCCGTACGCCGCGGCCGGCCGCGGCCAGGGCCGCGGCGAGCCCCGCCGGGCCCGCGCCGACGACGGCGAGGGACGGCTGTTCACTCATGGTCCGCTCCCGCGTCCTGCGGCCGGGCATCGGCCCATCCCGTGCCCGGCTGTGTGCGGATGGCGTCACCGGGGCGCACCGGGACCAGGCAGGCCCGCTGGTTCGGGCGGCCGTCGACGGTCACCAGGCAGTCGAAGCACACGCCGATCCCGCAGAACACCCCACGGGGCCGGCCCGCGCCGCGGGTGTCGCGCCACGCGGTCACGCCGGCCGCCCACAGGACCGCCGCGACCGTCTGCCCGGACAGCGCCGGCAGCCGCCGGCCGTCGAAGGTGACGGTGAAGGTCTCGTCCGGCCGGGCCGGGGCCGGCTGCGGTGGGTGCGCGGAATGCCGTCTCAGTGGACGCACGGGCTCTCGCCTCCGTCGGTGTCGAACCGTTCCGGCCGGAACGGTGTGAGGTCCAGTTCCGGCGCCTTCCCGGTGAGGGTCTGCGCGACCAGCCGTCCGGTGGCCGGGGCGAGTCCGATGCCGGCGCCCTCGTGCCCGCAGGCGTGGAACAGGCCGGGCACCCGTGGGTCGGGGCCGATCGCCGGCAGGTGGTCGGGCAGGTACGGCCGGAAGCCCGCGTAGGTCCGCAGCGCGCGGACCGGTGCCAGGAACGGGAACAGCCCGACCGCCCCGGCCGCGAGCGCACGCAGCGCGGGCAGCGACAGCGAGCGGTCGAAACCGACCCGCTCCCGGCTGGCGCCGATCAGTACCGGACCGGCGGCAGTCGCCTCCACGACCGGCGAGGTGCGCAGGCCGGCCGAGTCGCTCGCCACGTCGGCCACGTAGTCCGCGGCGTACACCTTGTGCCGGATCACGCGAGGCGGCAGCGGCTCGGTGACCAGGACGAAGCCGCGCCGGGGGAGCACGGGCAGCCGGACACCGGCGAGCGCCGCGAGGTCACCGCCCCAGGTGCCGGCCGCGTTCACCACCGCCGGCGCGTGGATGTCGCCCCGGTCGGTGCGCACGCCGTACACCGCGCCGTCCGCCGCGCGCAGCACCCTGGTCACGGTCCGGCCCGTGTGCAGCCGGGCGCCGGAGGCGCGGACCAGGTGCGCGGCGGCCAGAGCGGGCATCACCTGGGCGTCCTGGGAATAGTGGACCCCGCCCGCCATGCCGGGTGCCAGACGGGGTTCCAGGGGGCGCAGTCCGTCCGCGTCGACCGGTACGGCCGTGACTCCGGCGGCCCGCTGGCCCGCGGCGAACTCCCGCAGCGCGGACAGGGCGCCGGGGGTCCGGGCGACCACGAGGCCGCCCTTGGGCTCGTACTCGATCGCCGAGCCCAGTTCCTCCGCGAGGTCCGTCCACAACGCGGCCGACAGCAGGGCGAGTTGCAGTTCGGGGCCCGGTTCCTTGTCGGAGACGAGCACGTTGCCCTCGCCGGCGCCGGTGGTGCCGCCGGCCACCGCGCCCCGGTCCACCAGCCGTACGTCGAGGCCGGCCCGTGCGGCGTACAGCGCACAGGCCGCACCCACCATCCCGGCTCCCACGACCACGACATCACAGGTCGGTCGCTTCGTCACGCCAGTACTATGTCACATACCTCAGGCGCTGAGGAGGCCGTGCGGCAGAATCTCGCGAGCGACCTCATACGGCCTCAGGCAGTCCTCGTCGGCCACCCGCTCACCCGCCCGGAGTCCCGGGCGTGGACGCCCCCTTGACGCCACGGCGCGCCGGATCGACACTCCAGACAGGGAATCCTAGTGAACAGGTAGGGAATCATGACGCGCCTCGAAGCGGTCACCGGCCGAGCGGGCCGGCCACCGTCGCGCGCACTCCTGCTCACCTCCCGCCGTCACATCGACCTGCTGCGCGTCTGTAGCGCGATCAGCCCCCAGGGCTGAGCCGGGCCCCTCCGCGCCCACCGCCCGGCCGCACGCGCACCGTCCGGCCGCGCCCGCGCAGTGCTCGTCCGCCCGCGCAGCGCCCGTCCGCACGCCCACGCCCTCGACCCGGGGAGACGCATGTCCATCACTCCGCTCGCCACCGCTCCGGCCGCCTCCCGCACCGCCCCCCTCTTCCGGGGCCGGATCGGCCGGGACGCCCGCAGCGGCCATTACGCCGTGCCGCACCGCTACCGGCTCCACCTGTCGACCGCCTGTCCCGACGGGCTGCGCCTCGCCGTCGGACACAGCCTGCTCGAACTGGACACGAGCTGTCCGGTCACCTTCCTGCCCGCCGTCCCGGACCAGCCCGGCGGCGGCCACACGGCGCTGCGCCCGCTGTACGAGGCGAGCGCCCACCACCACACCGGCCCGGCGCTCGCCCCCGTGCTCAGCGACGACTGGTCCGGGCGCATCGTCAGCACCCATGCCCCGGACATCCTGCGCGACCTGGACCGCTTCCGGCACACCGGCCGTGCCCGCCTCCACCCCCAAGGCCTGGAGTCCGTGATCGAGGCCGTGGAGCGGATGTGCGCCGAGGGCATCGAGGAGGCCGCGCAGCGCGCCGGGTCGGCCGGTGCCGGACCGGCGGAGCGGGCCGCCGCCCTGGAGGTGCTGCTCGACACCCTGGGCCGGCTGGAACGGCGGCTGACCGGCGAGGAGTACCTGGCCGAAGACCGGCTCACCGCCGCCGACATCGAGCTGTGGGTGACCCTCGTGCAACTGGACACCGTCCACCGCTGCCACCTTGACGCCACCGCCGTGCACCGCATCGCCGACCACCGCGCCCTGTGGGCCTACGCCCGCCGCCTGACCGCCCGTCCAGCCTTCGGCCGCCACCTCGACCTCGACGGCGTCGCCCGCCGTCACCACGGCCGCTGCCAGGGCCTGGAGGCCGCCGGAGCCGCCGTCCAGATCCTGGACTGGGCGGGTCACGCCGCGGAGGCCTCGAACTCTTCTCGCAGGTGAGAGCGGGTTGTCGGCGTCCAGTACGCGGACGGCCGTTGACATTCGAACGGACGACTGCCTTACTTACGGCTCAGAACGGTCATGAGCGTCAGCGCCAAGCCCTGGCTCGCTGACCGGCAACCCTCGCACCGCGGTGGGGTGCCCCAGGTGACGACCGGACCGGACGACGTTTTCGGTAAGCGCGAGGCCCCACGGGCCGGAACAGTGACAGGTGACGCCATGTACGCAGCTCCCAGGACGGCCGACAGCCGCCCCCAGGGCTGCGTACCGTCGTACGCCGGTCTCCTCGTCGCCGACCGTGCCGTCGACCTGCTCCGCGTGAACAGCGCACTGTGTACCGCGCCGGGCCTCGCCCGCTGCCGGGGCTGACGTCCCCCTCCCAGCCCCCGCGTTCCCGCCGCACCCCGTCCTCGCGGTGTGCCGTTGTCCACCCAGCTCCCGGTTCCGCGCGTACCCGTGCGCCGCCCCACGCCCAGTGCCGTCGGGGCCCGCACCCGCTCGCCGCCGTCCCGGGGTGTCCGATTCCGCCGGAGTCCGCCATGAGTGAACCCCCAGGCGCCGCCCTCTCCCTCGCCGAGGCGCCACCACCCACCGACGCCCCGTCAAGACCGCTCGCCGCACAGCGGGTTCAGCCGCTGCGCCGGCCCGGCCGGTGGATCGTCACCGCCGTCGTCCTCGTGCTCGTCACCCAGATCCTGCACGGGCTGGTCACCAACCCCTTCTACCAGTGGGACCGGTTCCGCTACTGGTTCCTGCGCCCGGCCGTTCTCGACGGGCTCCTCGTCACCCTCGAAGTCGCCGCGCTCAGCGCCGTGCTGGGTCTCCTCGGCGGCGTCCTGCTGGCCCTCGGCCGGCTCTCCGGCAGCCCGGTGCTGCGCGCGGTCAGTTGGACGTACACCTGGCTGTTCCGCTCCGTGCCGCTGATCGTGGTGCTGATCTTCCTGTACAACTTCAGTGCCCTGTACAAGACGTTGAGTCTGGGCGTGCCGTTCGGCCCGGCCGTCGTCCGCTTCGACGAGTCGAAGCTGGCCACCGACATGACGATCGCCGTCGTCGGCCTCAGCCTCAACGAGGCGGCGTACGCGGCAGAGGTGGTCCGCGGCGGCATCCTCTCCGTCGACCAGGGCCAGCACGAGGCCGCCGCCGCGCTGGGCCTGCCCAAGGGGTACCAGTTCCGCCGGATCGTCTTCCCGCAGGCCCTGCGCTCCATCACCCCGAACTACGTCAACCAACTGATCGGCCTCATCAAGAGCACGTCCCTGGTGTTCTACGTGTCGCTGCTCGACCTGTTCGGCTCGGTGCAGTCGCTGGGCAGCACCTACCCCGGCGACATCGTGCCGCTGCTGCTGGTCGCCACCGTCTGGTACCTGATCCTGACCAGCGCCGTGTCCGTCGTCCAGTATCACGTCGAGCGGTACTACGCCCGGGGAGCCACGCGCACCCTGCCGCCGACACCGTCGCGGCGAGCCCGGGCCGCGCTGGCCGGTCTGCTGGCCCGGCTGCGCAGGGAGGCCGCCGTATGACCACCGCCAAAACCCTCGACAAGGCCGTCCCCGCCGCGCTCGAACTGCACGGCGTCCACAAGTGGTACGGCGCCCACCGCGTCCTCGACGGCATCGACCTGACCATCCGCCCCGGCGAGGTCACGGTCATCCTCGGTCCGTCCGGCTCCGGCAAGTCGACGCTGCTCAGGGTCGTCAACCACCTGGAGAAACCCGAGATCGGCCACGTCAGCGTGGGCGGCGAACTGATCGGCGTGAAGCGGCACGGCGGACGGCTGAAGGAACTCAGCGAGCGCGCCATCCTCGCCCAGCGCAGCCGGATCGGCTTCGTCTTCCAGAGCTTCAACCTGTTCCCGCACCTGACCGTCCTCGACAACGTCGCCGCCGCGCCCGTCGCCACCGGGAAGCTGACCAGGCCGGCGGCCCGGGAACTCGCCCGTGAGCTGCTCACCCGCGTCGGCCTCGGCGACCGGACCGGCGCCTACCCCCGGCAGTTGTCCGGCGGCCAGCAGCAGCGCGTCGCCATCGCCCGCGCCCTCGCCCTGCGGCCCGGGGTGATCCTCTTCGACGAGCCGACCTCGGCGCTCGACCCCGAACTCGTCGGCGAGGTGCTGGCCGTCATCAAGGACCTGGCCACCAGCGGCACCACCCTGGTCATCGTCACCCACGAGATCGGCTTCGCCCGCGAGGTCGCCGACCGGGTCGTCTTCATCGACGGCGGCCGGATCGTCGAACAGGGCCCGCCCGGCGAGGTGCTGGACCGGCCCCGCCACGAACGGACCCGGGACTTCCTCGCCAAGGTCCTCTGACCCCCGCCCCCGGCCGACGCACCCACGACCTCCCCCCACGGCACCACTCCCACCACCGTCATCAGCGAGACAAGCGAGACAAGGACAGCCACGCCATGCCTACCCACCTCTCCCGACGCAGCCTGATCCGGGGCATCACCGCGGCGACCGCCGCCGCCACCCTCGCCACCGGGCTCGCCGCCTGCGGGGGCGACAGCGAGGCCGCCACCACCACCGATGCCGCGGGAACGGTCACCGTCGGACGGCTGTCCAACGGGGCCGCGAAGGAGACCACGCTGAAGGTCTCCGAGGTGAAGTCCATCCGTGCCGAACTGCCCGCGTCCGTCCGCGAGAGCGGCAAGCTCGTCATCGGCGTCGGAGGCCTGCCCTCGGGGTCCGCGCCGCTCAACTTCATCGGCACCGACCAGAAGACCCTCACCGGCTCCGAGCCCGACTTCGGACGCCTGGTGGCGGCGGTGCTCGGACTCAAGCCCGAGATCAGGAACTTCACCTGGGAGAACCTCTTCGTCGGCGTCGACAGCGGCAAGGTCGACGTGGCCTTCTCCAACGTCACCGACACCGAGGAACGCAAGAAGAAGTACGAGTTCGCCTCCTACCGCAAGGACAACCTCGCCTTCGAGGTGCTGAAGAAGAACACCTGGAACTTCGACGGCGACTACGAGAACCTCGCGGGCAGGACGGTCTCCGTGGGCGCGGGCACCAACCAGGAGAAGATCCTCCTGGAGTGGAAGGCCCGGCTCGCCAAGGAGGGCAAGAAGCTCACCGTCAAGTACTTCCCGGACCAGAACGCCATCAACCTGGCGCTCAGCAGCGGCAAGATCGACGCCTTCCTCGGCCCCAACCCGGCCGTGGCCTACCGGGCCCGGCAGACCGTGAACACGCCCAACCCGACCCGCAACGCGGGCACCTTCTCCGGCGCCGGCGAGACGCTCCAAGGCCTGATCGCCGCCACCGCCAAGAAGGACAGCGGGCTCGCCAAGCCGCTCGCGGACGCCGTCAACCACCTCATCGAGCACGGGCAGTACGCCAAGTGGCTGGCCGCCTACAACCTTTCCAACGAGGCCGTCGCCAAGTCCGAGGTCAACCCGCCCGGGTTGCCGCTGACCAACTCCTGACCCCCCGTACACGCCGGATGACGAGAGGACCCCGCCCTCCGTGGCACACCCGAACGACGTCCGCGGAGGCGGCGCCCCGACCGCCCCGCCCGGCGGCAGCCCGCTGGACAACGCGGTCTGGGCCGCGCTCGACGGCCCCCACGCGCACCTCGCCGAACGGTACGGGCGCGCGGCCCGCTACCGGCCGGACCTGTACGCCTTCGCCGCCCTCGCCGACCCGGCGGACCCGACCGCCTGGACCGACCTGCACACCCTGGCCGGACCCTCGGCCACCGTACGGGTCAAACCCGTCGACCAGGTGCCGCGCGGCTGGGAGCTGCTGGGCGAGGGAGAGGGCGTCCAGCTCGTCGGCACCGCGCTGCGCGCCGAACCGGCCCCGGAGGCGGCCCCGCTGGGCACCGCCGAGCTGCCCGAGATCCTCGACCTGGTCGCCCGCACCCGGCCGGGCCCGTTCCTCACCCGGACCGTCGAGCTGGGCACCTATCTCGGCATCCGGCACCACGGCAGGCTGGTCGCCATGGCGGGGGAGCGGCTGCGGCTGCCCGGCTGGACGGAGATCAGCGCCGTGTGCACCGACCCCGGACACCGCGGCCGGGGACTGGCGACCCGGCTGGTGCGCGCGGTCGCGGCGGGCATCCGGGAGCGCGGGGACACCCCGTTCCTGCACGCCGCCGCCGACAACACGCCCGCGATCCGGCTGTACGAGTCGATCGGGTTCACCCTGCGCCGCCGCACCCGCATCGTGCGCCTGCGCACCCCGGGAACAACCGTCCCCGGCCCGGCGTTGAGCGTCCTGACGAGGTCCGCCAGGCGGACGCCGATCCGGCCCGCCTCGCCCGACGTAGGGAGGTGACGGCCGTGACGCCCGTACGACCGCGCCGGCGCCCGCTGTGCCTCCCGTACCCGTACCGCTCCGTCCGTCTGCACTCCCGGCCGCACATAGACCTCCAGCGCGTGTCCGCCGCACTCTGTCGCCGCTGACTCCTGTCCCCGGCCCTCCCGGCCCGGGTCCTCTCTTCGCCGCGCTCGCCCCTCGCCGCACGCTGCCCGCGAGCCGGACTTCTCGTACGGACGTCAAGGAAGGCACCGACGTGTCCTCAACTCCTCCCGCACACCTGCATCTCGCCGTCGCCCTGGACGGCACCGGCTGGCACCCCGCGTCCTGGCGCGAGCCGGCCGCCCGCCCCCGGGACCTGTTCACCGCCGGCTACTGGGCCGACCTGGTCGCCGAGGCCGAACGCGGCCTGCTCGACTTCGTCACCCTGGAGGACGGCCTCGGCCCGCAGTCCGACCAGCTCCTGGTGCCCGACGAGCGCACGGACCGGGTCCGCGGCCGGCTCGACGCCGTCCTCGTCGCCTCCCGCATCGCCCCGCTCACCCGGCACATAGGCCTGGTCCCCACCGTGGTGGCCACGCACACCGAGCCGTTCCACATCTCCAAGGCCATCGCCACCCTGGACTACGTCAGCACCGGCCGCGCCGGCCTGCGCGTGCAGATCACCGCCCGCCCGGACGAGGCCGCCCACTTCGGCCGCCGTACGGTCCCCCGGGTCACCGGATTCGACAGCCCGGGCGCACAGGAACTGGTCAGCGTGCTGTTCGACGAGGCCGCCGACCACGTGGAAGTGGTACGCCGGCTCTGGGACAGCTGGGAGGACGACGCCGAGATCCGGGACGCGGCCACCGGACGCTTCATCGACCGGGACAAGCTGCACTACATCGACTTCGAGGGCCGCTTCTTCCACGTCAAGGGCCCCTCCATCACGCCCCGCCCGCCGCAGGGCCAGCCGCTGGTCACCGCCCTCGCCCACCAGACCGTCCCGTACCGGCTCGTCGCCCGCCAGGCCGACGTCGGCTACGTCACCCCGCACGACACGGCGCAGGCCAGCGCCATCGTCACGGAGATCCGCGCCGAGCAGGAGGCGGCGGGCCGCGCCGAGGAGACCCTGCACGTCTTCGGTGACCTCGTCGTCCTCCTCGACGACAGCCAGGCGGAGGCCGAGGACCGCCTCGGCCGCCTCGACGCCCTCGCCGGCGAGCCGTACACCAGCGACGCCCGCGTCTTCGCCGGTACGGCCGCCCAACTGGCCGACCTGCTGGAGGAGCTGGCGGGCGGCGGGCTGAGCGGTTTCCGGCTGCGTCCCGCGGTCGCCGGCCACGACCTGCCCCGCATCAGCCGCGAGCTGGTGCCCGAACTCCAGCGCCGCCACCGCTTCCGGGACGCCTACGAGGCCGGCACCCTGCGCGGCCACCTCGGCCTCGCCCGCCCCGCCAACCGCTACGCCGCAGCCACCGCCTGAGCCAGGAGGACCGCCCCCATGAGCAAGCCGCTGAAGCAGATCCACCTGGCCGCCCACTTCCCCGGGGTCAACAACACCACCGTGTGGAGCGACCCGGCCGCCGGCAGCCACATCGAGTTCGAGTCGTTCGTGCACTTCGCGAAGACCGCCGAACGCGCCAAGTTCGACTTCCTGTTCCTCGCCGAGGGGCTCAGACTGCGCGAGCAGGGCGGCAAGATCTACGACCTGGACGTGGTCGGCCGCCCCGACACCTTCACCGTGCTGGCCGCGCTCGCCGCCGTCACCGACCGGCTCGGCCTGACCGGCACCATCAACTCCACCTTCAACGAGCCCTACGAGGTGGCCCGCCAGTTCGCGACCCTCGACCACCTCTCCGACGGCCGCTCCGCGTGGAACGTCGTCACCTCCTGGGACGCCTTCACCGGCGAGAACTTCCGCCGCGGCGGCTTCCTGCCGCAGGAGGAGCGCTACTCCCGCGCCGAGGAGTTCCTCACCACCACCCAGGAACTCTTCGACTCCTGGCACGGTGACGAGATCCTCGCCGACCAGGCCACCGGGACCTTCCTCAAGGACGCCGCGGCCGGCGCCTTCGTCCACCAGGGACAGCACTTCGACATCCACGGCCGGTTCAACGTGCCGCGCTCCCCGCAGGGCCGCCCGGTCATCTTCCAGGCGGGCGACTCCGACGAGGGCCGCGAGTTCGCCGCCTCCACCGCCGACGCGATCTTCAGCCGCTACGCCACGCTGAAGGAGGGCCAGGCCTTCTACACCGACGTCAAGTCCCGCCTCGCCGCGTACGGCCGCCGCCCCGACCAGCTGCTCATCCTGCCCGCCGCGACCTTCGTCCTCGGCGACACCGACCAGGAGGCCGCAGAACTCGCGCGCGAGGTCCGCCGGCAGCAGGTCAGCGGCGCCACCGCCATCAAGCACCTGGAGTTCGTCTGGAACCGTGACCTGTCGGCGTACGACCCGGAGGGCCCGCTGCCCGACGTCGACCCCGTGGTCGACGAGGAGCACATCTCCCGGGGCCGCGCCCAGGTGCGGATGTACCGCGATCCGATCGCCATCGCCCGGGAGTGGCGCCGGCTCGCCGAGGCCAACAAGTGGTCCATCCGCGACCTGGTCATCAATACCGGCAACCGGCAGACCTTCGTCGGCGCCCCGGCCACCGTCGCCCGGACCATCAACGACTTCGTGCAGGCCGACGCCTCCGACGGGTTCATCCTCGTCCCGCACATCACTCCCGGCGGACTCGACCCGTTCGCCGACCGGGTGGTCCCGCTGCTCCAGGAACGCGGCGTGTTCCGCAGCGAGTACGAGGGCACGACCCTGCGCGACCACCTGGGACTCGCCCACCCCGACGCCGCGGCCGGCGCCCCGGCCGAGCGGGCGGCCTCGTGAGGTTCCTCGCGATCACCCTGATCGTGCACCGGCCGGACCCGGTCACGGGCGTGCGCACGTCGACGTACGACCGGTTCCGTGAGGTCCTCGACAGCGCGGTGCTGGCCGAGGAGCTGGGCTTCGACGGGTTCGGCGTGGGGGAGCGGCACGAGCGGCCGTTCCTCTCCTCCGCGCCGGCGGTCGTGCTCAGCCATGTCGCCGCGCTCACCCGGCGCATCCGGCTCTTCACCGCCGTCACCACGCTCAGCCTGCTCGACCCGGTCCGGGCCTACGAGGACTACGCGACGCTGGACCACCTCTCGGGCGGCCGGCTCGACCTCATGGTCGGCAAGGGCAACGGCGCCGCCCAGCGGGAGCTGTTCCAGGTCACCCCCGAGGACCAGTGGGAGCGCAACGCCGAGAGCTACGAGGTGTTCCGGCGGATCTGGCGGCAGGACCGGGTGACCGCCGACACGCGGTTCCGGCCGCCGCTGACGGACGCCGAGGTGTGGCCGCGGCCGTACCAGCGGCCGGTCCGCGTCTGGCACGGCAGCGCCACCAGCAAGGAGTCCGTGGACCTCGCCGCCCGGTACGGCGACCCGCTGTTCTCGGCGAACGTCACCCACCCGATGGAGCCGTACGCCGAACTGGTCCGCCACTACCGGGAACGCTGGGAGCACTACGGCCGCGACCCGGCGGACATCGCGGTCGGCGCCGGCTCGGCGGGCCTGTGCGTGACCAGCACCTCGCAGGAGGCGCTGGACCTCTACCGTCCGGTGTTCGAGAGCAACCTGGCCTTCTACCGCGAGGCGGGCCTGCCCGTGGTGTTCGAGACGCTGGAGGACTTCGTGGCGCGCAGTTCGGCCCTGATCGGCAGCCCCGAGCAGGTCATCGACAAGGTGCACCGCTACCACGAACAGTTCGGGCACAGCGTGCTGCACGTGCCGGCGGACGCCGGCGGACTGCCCGGCAACCGGCACCGGGACTCGCTGGAGCTGTTCCAGTCGGAGGTGGCGCCGGTGCTGCGCCGGGACATCCCGGACCCGCCGTTCCCCTGGGCACCGGTGCTGGCCGCGCCCGGGCCGGTGGCCGGCCCCCTGCCCGCTCCCGTGCCCGCCGACCGCTGAGGAGTCACCTCATGCCCTCCGCCGTACCCCTCGGCGTCCTCGACCTGGTGCCCGTCCCGTCCGGTTCCGGCGCCCCCGAGGCACTGCGCAACTCCATCGACCTCGCCCGGCGCGCCGAGGACGCCGGCTACGCCCGCTACTGGTTCGCCGAGCACCACCTCAACCCGGGGGTGGCCGGGACGTCCCCCGCCGTCCTCCTGGCCCTGACCGCCGGCGCGACCTCCACGATCCGGCTGGGCTCGGGGGCCGTCCAGCTCGGACACCGCACCGCGCTGTCCACCGTCGAGGAGTTCGGCCTCGTCGACGCGCTGCACCCCGGCCGCCTGGACCTCGGCCTCGGCCGTTCCGCGGGCGGCCCGCCGGGTCCCCGGACCCCGCCCCCGGCGGCCACCCCGGTGGTCGACGGCCGCGCACCCAACGGCCTGCTCGTCCCGCCCCGCTTCTCCTTCGAGTCCCTGCGCGGCTCGCCCCGCATCGCCCTCCAGCGCAGGCTGCTCCTGCTGCCCCACGCCGAGCCGCAGGACTACGCCGAGCAGATCGACGAAGTCCTCGCCCTGCTCGCGGGCACCTACCGCTCCCCGGACGGCGTCGAGGCGCACGCCGTGCCGGGCGAGGGAGCCGAGGTGCAGGTGTGGATCCTCGGCAGCAGCGGCGGACAGAGCGCCGAGGTCGCGGGCGGCCGGGGCCTGCCGTTCGCCGCCAACTACCACGTCAGCCCCGGCACCGTGCTGGAGGCCGTGGACGGCTACCGCGCGTTCTTCCGGCCCTCCGACGTCCTGGACAAGCCCTACGTCAGCGTCTCCGCCGACGTGGTCGTCGCCCAGGACGACGACACCGCGCGGGAACTCGCCGCCGGATACGGCCCCTGGGTGCGCGGCATCCGCACCGCCGAGGGCGCCATCCCGTACCCGAGCCCGCGGGAGGCCCGCGCGCTGGTGTGGACCGAGGAGGACCAGGCGCTGGTCCGGGACCGGCTCGACACCCGGTTCGTCGGCTCGCCGGGCCGCGTCGCCGACGGGCTGGAACAGCTCCGGGAGGCGACGGGCGCCGACGAACTGCTCATCACGACCATCACCCACGACCACGCCGCCCGCGTCCGCTCCTACGAGCTGCTGGCGAAGGAGTGGCAGCGCGGATAGCCGATGACCGGTCCGGGCGTCGGCGAGGCCGCGGACGTCACCTCCCCCGTGGGTGACGTCCGCGGCCGTTCCCCGGCGCCGGACTGTGGCCGGATGCCGTCCGGGTGCCGTCACCAGCACATGACGGCCGTCTCTCCCGAACCCCACGTGGAGTACAGGCGGACCCGGACGGTGTAGCGGCGGCCCCTGACGAGCCGGACCCGGACGGCGGCGTTGTCCGGCGTGCCGCCGTCGTCGTGCCCCGCGAGGAAGCGCGGTTCCCCGTCGCGCTCCTCGAAGACCACCAGCACGGTGTCGGCGTCGCCGAACACCCCCACCGTGTACTCGCGGGTCTCCGGCGGCTCGACGGTGAAGTCGGCCTGCTCGCCCGGCCCGAGCCCGAGCGGCGCGGAGCGGAACGGCACCAGCGCGGCCGGCTCGGACAGCCCGGTGGGCGGGTACCAGCGCAGCACGAACTCCTTGTCGGCCGGGGACGGGACACCGGGCGGGCGCAGTCCCCCGCGGTACTGCTCCGGCTCCAGCACCAGCCCCGGCCCGATCGGCAGCGTCATCACCGACTGCGGGTCCCACACCGAGCCGCCCGCCGCGCAGGCGTCCAGCCGGCGCAGCACGTTCGTGTACGTCGTCTCCCGGCTCCAGAAGTTCGGCGGGCCCGCCAGCTCGGCGTACACGGCCTCGTCGTCCCAGTGCAGCCCGGCGAAGGGGCTCTGGTGCTCGTGCACCATGCCGAGCGCGTGCCCGAGCTGGTGCAGGACCGTCCCGCGCTCCCCGGGCGCGGTCACCTCCCAGCCGAGGTTGACGGTGCGCTCGCCGCGCCCCGTCGACAGCGCGTCCCGGCCGACCGCCGACCAGGAACCGGCACCGGTCTGGAACCCGATCCGCAGTTCCGCCTCGTGCCGGTCGCCGACCTCGGCGAACGTGACGCCGATGCCGAGGTCCTGCCACTCGCGGAAGCACCCGCGGACCACGTCCCGCTGCTCCGCGCCGCCCGCCCACGGCACCCGGCGCAGTTCACCGGACCCGGGGACCGGGATCACCGAGGCGTCGGAGCGGCTGTCCAGGAAGCAGTAGTGCAGGACCGTGCCGTTGACCCACATCCGCCGCCCGGCGAGCAGCGCGCCCAGCCGCCCGGCGGTCAGCCCCGGTGCGAAGGACGGGGCCGGCTGCCGCGGGAGCGAGCAGAGGCGTCGGGTCATGCGGCCAGCGTGCCGCACCGCCCCGGCCGCGCGCCTGAGTCGGGGGCTACTCAAGTCGCCCTGTATCAAACCTGAGTACGCGCGCTCAGGATGACGTGAGAACTGACGAACAGGACGCGAGCACGCCCGCACCGCCCTGGCCGTTCACGGGCCGGACGGACGAACTGGACCTGGTGCGCGGCGCGTCCGCCGCCGGCCGGCCCGGGATCGTGGTGACCGGGCCGGCCGGCCGCGGCAAGACCCGGCTGATCACGCAGGCGGTGCGGGGCACGGACCACGCCCGGGTGACCGGCACGCCCGAGGCCCGAGACCTGCCCTTCGGCGCCTTCGCCCCGCTGCTCCCCGGCACCGTCTCGCTGCACGACGCGGTCCGCGCCCTGTCCGGGGTGCGGCTGCTCGTCGTGGACGACGCCCAGTTGCTGGACGAGGCCTCCGCCGCCCTGGTCCACCAGCTCGCCGTGCACGGACGCACCCGCCTGGTCGTGGCCGCCGCGGACGAGGTGCCCGCGCCGGGCGCGGTGTCCCGGCTGTGGACCGGGGAACTGCTGCCCCGGCTGGCCCTCGCCCCGCTGTCCCACGAGGACACCGCCCGGCTGCTCGCCGGCGCCGCACTGGAACCGCTCACCGTGCGCCAACTGCACCGGGCGTGCCGGGGCGATCTGCGGCTGCTGCGCGACCTGGTGACCGCGCTCGCCGCGTCCGGACGGCTGACGCCCGTGCCCGGCACCGGCGAGCGGGCCTGGCGGGGCGCGCCGCCGGTCACCCCGGCCGTCCGCGAGCGGCTCGCCCCCGTCCTGGAGCGGTCCGGCCCCGGCGAGCGCGACACCCTGGACCGCCTGGCGTTCGCCGAACCCCGGCCGCTGCCGGTGGACGGGCTGGACCTGGACGCCCTCGAACGCCTGGAGGCGGACGGCCTCGTCGACGTCGACGACGAGGGTGGCGTCACCCTCGCCCATCCGCTGCACGGCGCCGCGCTGCGCGCCACGGCCGGCCGGCTGCGGGCCCGCCGGCTGGGCCGCGCACCCTTCGCGTACGGGCCGGCGCTGGCCGCCGAACAGCGGCTCCTGGCGGAGCGGTTGGAGCGGTTCGACGTACGGGCGGTGCCGACGCCGGTGGGCGAGTGGCTGGTGGCGGAGGGCGGCCCGCTGCCGGCCGGGTACGCCGCGGTCCGCGCCCGGTTCGCGCGACTGCGGGGCGAGCTGCGGGAGGCGGCGGCCTGGGCCCGGGAGGGGCTGCGGGAGACCCCCGGGGACACCGGGTGCCGGACGGAACTGGCCCTGGCGGAAGGGGAGCCGGGGGAAACGGCCGACCCCGACGACATCCACGCGCTCTACGGCGCCGTACGCCTCGGTGCTCCCCGGGAGACGGTCGGACGGCTGCCGGCCGGCAGCGTGTTCGCCCGGCACGCCGAGGCGCTGGCCCGCGGAGACGGGGCCGCGCTGGACCGGGCCGCGCAGGCGCTCGCGGGCCGGGGGTTCCTGCTGTACGCGGCGGAGGCCCACGCCCAGGCCGCACGCGCCCACCGCGATCCGCGTGCCGCGCGGCTGTCCCTCACCCGGGCCGTCGCCCTGGCCCGCCGCTGCCAGGGGGCCCGCACACCAGCCCTGACCGGGCTGCTCCTCGGCGAACTCACCGCACGACAGCGGCAGATCGTCGCGCTGGCGGCGGCCGGGCTGAGCAACCGGGAGATCGCCGAGAAGCTGACCCTGTCCGTGCGGACGGTGGGCAACCATCTGTACGGCGCCTACACCCGGCTGGGCACGGGGGGCCGGGGCGCGCTGCCGTGGCTGGTGGACGTGCCCGAACGGGAGACGGTGTAGCGGGGGCCCCGACAGGGGCCCGGCACGGCCCCTCAGGCCGCCCCGAACGCCGCGAACGCCCAGCCCGTCGCCTGGTGCACCGCGTCGCCCGGCAACGTCGTACGGGCGTCACGCAGGGCCTCGGCCAGGGAGAGACCCGCGCCGAGGCCCTTGTGCAGGGCCAGCATCAGCGGCACCACCGCCGCGTCGTTGACCGGTGCGCTGCTGGCCACCACCCCGGCCGTGCCCAGCGGCAGCAACGCGGTGACCAGGCCGAGGAGTTCGTCGGCGCCGACCGAAGCGAGGCGGGCGGTGTCGCAGCTTGAGAGGATGATCCGGTACGGGCTGCGCGACAGCCGCTCGAAGTCGTGCACGATCAGCGGTCCGTCGGCCATCCTCAGGGCGGAGAACAGCGGGCTGTCGGCGCGGAACGTGCCGTGCGCCGCGAGATGGGCGAGGCCCGCCCCGTCGAGTTCCGCCAGCACCCGGGGCACCTGCGCGTCGTCGCCCTCCAGGACCGTCGCCGTGCCGTACCGGCCGGCCAGTTCGGGCACCTCGGCACCGCCCGTCGCCAGGCCGGGACCGCGGACCAGCACCGGCCGGCCCTCCGGCGGCGGCTCCGTCTCCCGGGCCCGCAGCCAGCTTCCCGCCGACGGTGACACGCTGAGCACCCGCTCCCGCAGCGCGGGCAGCAGCGCCCACGGCACGCGGTGCAGCGCCCCCGGCGGCACGATCACCACCGGGCCCGGCCCGAGCCGCTTAGCCGCCCCGGCGAGCAGCAGCTCCTGCAACCGCCGGCCCGCCGCCTCCACCAGCGGCAGCCGCGCCTCGGCACCCGGGTGCGCGAGCCGCCGCAGCCCGGCCTGCACATGCTCGGCCTCGGCCACCGCCTCCGCCAGCGAACCGCCGGCGAACCGCCGTACCCTGCCCCGCCCGCACAGCAGCACGTGCACCCGGCCGTCCACGACGGCCAGTTCCACCAGCCACCCGTCACCGAGCCGGTCCAGCAGCCGGGCCACGTCGAAACGGTCACCCGCGCCGGCGGCGGCACCGCCGATGTGCCGGGTCCGGGAGCGGATCTCCCGCTCCAGGCGCCGCTGTTCACGCTCCAGCGCCGGCACCGGGCGGCCCTCCATCCGGGCGGCCTCCGCGCGGGCCGCGATCTCCCGGTAGGCGGTCAGCCCGCTCAGCAGCGCCGGATCGTGCGGCGGCCGGGCCGGCGGCGCGGACAGCACGGTCGCCCGCCACCGCTCGCTCCACACCAGCAGCCGCCGCGGACTGCCCTGGGCGAGGCTCACCTCCTGTGCCAGTGCGGCCAGTTCGGCGCCCTGCGCGGTGGCGTGGGCGCGCAGCTCCGAGGCGCCCAGCGTCATCCGGTGGTCGTCCAGCACGGCCAGGCCGCGCCGGCACGCCTCCAGCACGCCCCGCCGCGAACCGGCGGCCCGCGCCCGCAGCGCCTGCGCGGCCCAGCCGGTCATCCGGGCCGGTGGCCGCCCGCAGTTGCGGCTGCGGGCGGCCACCGCCAGATGTCGTTCGGCGTCGGCCGTCCAGCCCAGCTCCAGCGCGATCCGGCCCGCCAGCAGCGAGGCCTCGGGGGCGGCGGGCGACCCGAAGGAGGCCAGCCGCTCGGCGACCGCCGCCGCGTCCCCGACCAGCCGCCCCGACCGGCGCCCGGCCGCCACCCGCGCGTCGATCAGCACCAGCCGGGCGTGCGTCTCCCACCACGTCCGCCGCTGCGCGGCGAACAGCCGTACGGCGACGGCGGCGCGGGCCGTCGCGGTGTGCGGGTCCCCGGCCGAGCGGGCGGCCCGCGCCGCCGCGAGCAGCAGCTCGGCCCTGCGGGTGGACTGCCCGCCGATCCGGTCCAGCACCGCGCCGGCCGCGTCCGCCTCGGCCAGCGCCTCCGGGGCGAGCCCCGCCGCCATCAGCACCTCGCACCGCCGGATCGACAGGTTGTAGGTGGGCGTGCCCAGCTTGGCGTACCGCTCCTCGGCCTCGTCCAGCAGCCGCAGCGCCGCGGGGATGTCCCCGGACCGGAACGCGGCCAGCCCCCGGCTCTCCACCGCGTCCGCCTTGTCGTGCTCCTGGCCGGTGGTGTCCCACAGCCGCTCCGCCGCCGTGAAGTCCGCGACCGCCCGGTCCACCGCCCCGAGCGCCAGATGCACGGTCGCCCGCAGGGTCAGCGCCCGCGCGGTCCAGATGTCGTCACCGACCTGCCGCAGCACCGGCAGCGCCCGCCGGACGTCCTCCAGCGCCTCCCGGTGACGCCCCAGCACCCACCACACGTAGGCCCGCCGGAACAGCACCCGGGCCCGGGTGTGCCCGCTGCCCCGGGCGACCCCCCGCTCGAACGACGCGAGCCCCTGCCGCGTGCGCCCCGCGTGCACCAGTGCGACCCCCAACGTCGCGAGCACATCGGCCTCCCGGTCGGCCGACTCGGCGCGCGCGGCCAGGTCCCGGGCCCGCCGCAGATGCCGGAGCGCGATGCGCAGGTCGCCGAAGTCCCGCTGCCAGATGCCGAGTACCTGGTGGGCCACGCTGGCGTGCAACGGCGGCGCGGCGGAGCGCAGGACGTGTTCCGCGCGTGCCCGGGCCTCGCCCGGATCGGCGAACACCATGGGCAGCAGTTCGAGCACCGACTCGCTTCCCGCTGTCACGTCTCGCATGGTAGTGGCCTGCTGTATCAGACGGTGGTCCCGCGACTCTCACTGTCGGACACCGTCCCGAGGGGGAGAACACGACATGGCACCAGAACGATTCCACGAGCAGTTCGAGCACATCCGGCGCTCCCTGCCGGACGTCCCCCTCACCATGGGGCCCGACGACACCCCGGGCCTCCTCTACGAGAAGGGTGTCGTCCTCGTCCGGGGCGGTGAGGAGGCCCGGTTCGTCGAGGACGCCGTGCGCGCCCACTTCACCGAGACCCCGGGCCTCGTCCCCGACCACGTGGGACGCGTGGACCCGCCGGCGGACCGCACCGGCGTCACCCGGATCCGGGTCGGCGACCCGGCCGGGGGCGAGGACACCGTGCCGCACGCGCTGCGCGCCGTACGGGCGGCCGAGCGGCGCGGGGGCCGCCGGCTGGCCGGCCGCAACCACGTGCTGCACATCGCGGTCAACGCCTGCCCCGGCGACGAGCCCGTGCCCGCCCCGCGCACCGAGGACGCCAACCCGGCCGTCTCCGGGGGCGGTCACGACCCGGCCACCGCGGTCGGTGTCCTCGTGATCGACACCGGTCTGGTGCACGACCACCTCGCCTACCCGCCGCTCGCCCACACCACCGGCGACGCCCAGCTTACCGAGACCGGCGGCGACGGGGTGCTCCACCAGTACGTCGGCCACGGCACGTTCATCGCCGGGATCGTCGCGGCCCTCGCGCCCAACACCGACATCACCGTCCGGGGCACCCTCAACGACGCCGGTGCCGTCCTGGAGTCCGAGTTCGCCGGCCGGCTCTTCGAGGCCGTCGACCGGGACGGCTGGCCGGACATCATCAGCCTCTCCGCCGGCACCCCCGGCGCCGACACCGACGGCCTGATCGGTCTCGACACGTTCATGCGGGAACTGCGCGACCGGCGCACCCTGCTGGTCGCCGCCGCCGGCAACAACGGCAGCGACACCCCGTTCTGGCCCGCCGCCTACGCCGCCCTGCCCGAGTACGCCGACTGCGTGCTCTCGGTCGGCGCCCTGCGCGCGGACGGCGAGTCCGGGGCCTGCTTCACCAACCACGGCCCCTGGGTGCGCGTCCATGCCCCCGGCGAGCGCCTCACCAGCGCCCTCACCGGCTTCGTCACCCCCGTGCCGTACGTCTACCAGCACTCCACCTACGACGACTGCCGGTTCGGCTCCGACTACGCCTGTACCTGCCTGTACCCCCGTCACACCGGCGTGCTGAGCGAGGGCCGGGAGAACACCGGCGGCAAACCGGATCAGGTGATGTTCGACGGCCTCGCGCAGTGGAGCGGGACCTCCTTCGCCGCGCCGGTGGCCGCGGGACTCGTCGCCGCCCGGATGACGGCGTACGGGGAGCGCGACCCGCGGGTGGCCGCCGCCCGGCTGCTGGCGGCCGCGACCGGCCGGGCCGAGGTGCGCGGGGCGCGCGTCCCCGCGCTGCGCCCGCCCACCTGGCGCCCCGTCCGGACCGTGATCCCGGCGCTGCCCGCATGACGGCCGGAACCCTCCGCTCCGCGGCGTACGATGACGTGCCGTACACAAGGGGTGGAGCCGTGGACCGAGCAGAGGTCGGCGCGCTGGTCCAGTCCGCCGTCGACGGGGACGCCGCGGCCTGGAAGGCGCTGGTGGAAGGGCTGAGTCCGCTGGTGTGGTCGGTCGTGCGCGCACACCGGCTCTCGGACGCCGACGGGCACGAGGTCTTCCAGACCGTGTGGTTCCGCTTCGCCCAGCATCTGGGGCGGATCCGGGAGCCCGACAAGACCGCCGCCTGGCTGGCCAGCACCGCCCGCCATGAATGCCTGAAGGTGCTCAGACAACTGACGCGGCTCACCCTGACCGACGATCCGCAGCTTCTCGACCGGGCCAGCCAGGACCGGACACCGGAGGAGTCGCTGATCGACAACGAGGAGGCGGCGGACCGGGCCGAACGGATCCGCCGGCTCTGGCAGGAGCTGGACTCACTGGGCGAGCGCTGCCGGCAACTGCTGCGCGTGCTGATGGCCTCGCCGCCGCCCAGCTACGGCGAGATCTCCGCCGCCCTCGGTATCGCGGTCGGCAGCATCGGCCCGCTGCGCCAGCGCTGTCTGCGCCGGCTGCGGGCCCGGATGGACACACGGGGTGTGGTGTGAACGGCGACGACGAGCTGCGCCGGGAAGCGGTCCCGGACGAGGACACGCACGCGGACACGCTGCTGGAGGAGGAACTGCGCCAGGCCGCCGCCGTCCTGGACCCCGTCCCGGCCGAACTGCTCCAGAGCGCCCTGGACGCCTACGCCCTGCACGACCTGGACGCCCGGCTCGCCGAGCTGACCTTCGACTCGCTCGTGGACGCGCTGCCGGTCCGGGGAGTCATGGACGCGCCGCGCATGCTGACGTTCCGGGCGGGCGAGGTGAGCGTCGACGTCGAGGTCACCGCCGACGGACTGATCGGTCAGGTGCTGCCGCCGCAGCCGGCCCGGATCGAGGTGCTCGACGGCCCCCGGACCCCGCGCCCGGTCGCGGCCGACGCCCTCGGCCGGTTCACCAGCCACACGCCACCGGCCGGCCCGTTCGCCCTGCGGCTGCGCACCGGCGCGGAGGTGATCGTCACCGAGTGGCTGCGGGCCTGAGACGCTCACCGGGCCACGGGCGGCACCCGGAGCCGGCGGACCGTCGTCCGGTGCCGTCTGCCCGGTGACGCCCTTCACCCCGCCGCGCCCCGCCGCTGTCCCGCGGCAGGGCGCCGGCCGGTGGGCGGGCTACAGGGCGTCGACGAGTGTGGCCAGTGCCGAGGCGAGCCGGTCCAGACCCGGCCCGGCGGGCCCGCCCGGCTCGGTCATGTAGACGTCCCGCCGGATCTCCACCATCAGCGCGCCGACCCGGGCGTCGGTGCCGTAGAACTCCAGCGGTACGTACGTCCCCGCGAACGGGCTGTCCAGCCCGGTCTCCCCGCACCCGGCGAACGCCTCGCGCGCGGCCTCGGCCAGCGCGGGCGGGGTGTGGAAGGCGTCCGTGCCCAGGCACACCGGTGGGCGCGGCCCGGCGCCGTGCAGCTCGTAGGGGAGCGGCGCGGCCGGGTACGAGTGCACGTCTATGATCACGGCCCGCCCGGTGGCGGCCAGCCGTCCGGCGACCGCCTCCGTCATGGCCTCGGCGTACGGCCGGAAGTAGCGGGCGAGCAGCGGCTCCGGGTCGGTGTCCGCGGGCCGCAGCTCGCCGCGGTGCGTGGTCCGCGTGTACACGGCGCCCATCCCGGCGGCGAGCATCTCCTCCCGCTCGTCCGGGAACCGCTCCGGGTCCACGACCAGCCGCGACAGCCGGTTCACGAACCGCCAGGGCCGCACCCCGGCGAGCGCGGCGGCCCGCTCGGCGATCTCGGCGGTGTGCGCGTCCGTGATGTGGTCCAGCTCCCGTTCCAGCTCCGCGTCGCCCAGCAGGATCCCTTCCCGTACGTCGTCCGGCACCGCCCGTGCGGAGTGCGGCACGTGCAGCAGGACGGGCGAGCCGGCGGCACCGGGCAGGAGGTCGAAGGAGGACACGGGCGGCTCCCGGGGTGGGGTGGGCGGAGCCTACGGGGACGGTGGGGCCGCGAGCGTCAGCTCAGCGACGCCAGCACCTCGTTCCAGGTGGCCGACGGGCGCATGACCGCGTCCGCCTTGGCCTGGTCGACCTGGTAGTAGCCGCCGATGTCGACCGGGGAGCCCTGGACGGCGTTCAGCTCGTCCACGATCCGCTCCTCGTTCGCGGCGAGGGTCTCGGCCAGCGGCGCGAACGCCTTGGCCAGGTCGGCGTCGTCGGTCTGCCGGGCCAGCTCCTGCGCCCAGTACAGGGACAGGTAGAAGTGGCTCCCGCGGTTGTCGATGCCGCCGACGCGCCGGGTCGGGGACTTGTCCTCCTCGAGGAAGGTCGCCGTGGCGCGGTCCAGGGTGTCGGCGAGGACCTTGGCGCGGGTGTTGCCGGTGGCCTCGGCGAACTGCTCGAAGGAGGGGACGAGCGCGAAGAACTCGCCGAGCGAGTCCCAGCGCAGGTAGTTCTCCTTGACCAGCTGCTGGACGTGCTTGGGCGCGGAGCCGCCGGCGCCCGTCTCGAACAGGCCGCCGCCCGCCATCAGCGGGACGACCGACAGCATCTTGGCGCTGGTGCCCAGCTCCAGGATCGGGAACAGGTCGGTCAGGTAGTCGCGCAGCACGTTGCCGGTGACCGAGATGGTGTTCTCGCCGCGGCGGATGCGCTCCACCGACAGCTTGGTGGCCTGGACCGGGTCGAGGATCCGGATGTCGAGGCCCTCGGTGTCGTGCTCCGGGAGGTACTGCTTGACCTTGGCGATCAGCTGCGCGTCGTGGGCGCGGGTCTCGTCCAGCCAGAAGACGGCCGGGTCGCCGGTGGCGCGGGCACGGGTGACGGCCAGCTTGATCCAGTCGCGGATCGGGTCATCCTTGGTCTGGCAGGCGCGGAAGATGTCGCCGGCGGCGACCGGCTGCTCGATGAGCACGTTGCCGGCCCCGTCGGTCAGGCGGACGGTACCGGCGGCCGGGATCTCGAAGGTCTTGTCGTGGGAGCCGTACTCCTCGGCCTTCTGCGCCATGAGGCCGACGTTCGGCACGGAGCCCATGGTGGACGGGTCGAAGGCGCCGTTGGCCCGGCAGTCGTCGATGACGGCCTGGTAGACGCCGGCGTAGGAGGAGTCGGGGATGACGGCGAGCGCGTCGTGCTCCTGGCCGTCCGGGCCCCACATGTGGCCGGAGGTGCGGATCATCGCCGGCATGGAGGCGTCGATGATGACGTCCGAGGGCACGTGCAGGTTGGTGATGCCCTTGTCGGAGTCGACCATGGCGAGGGCCGGGCCCTCGGCGATCTCGGCGTCGAAGGAGGCCTTGATCTCGGCGCCCTCGGGCAGCTTCTCCAGGCCCTTCAGGATGCCGCCGAGGCCGTCGTTCGGGGTGAGGCCGGCCGCCTTGAGGGTCTCGCCGTACTTCGCGAACGTCTTCGGGAAGAAGGTGCGCACCACGTGACCGAAGATGATCGGGTCGGAGACCTTCATCATCGTGGCCTTCAGGTGCACGGAGAACAGGACGCCCTCCTCCTTGGCGCGGGCGACCTGCGCGGCGAGGAACGTGTTCAGCTCGGCGACACGGAGCACGGAGGCGTCGACGACCTCGTCCTTGCGGACCGGCACGGACTCGCGCAGCACGGTGGTGCTGCCGTCCTCGCCGACCAGCTCGATCCGCAGCGCGCCGTCCTCGGCGATCACCACGGACTTCTCGGTGGAGCGGAAGTCGTTCTCACCCATGGTCGCCACGTCGGTCCGGGACTCGCCGCTCCAGGCACCCATGCGGTGCGGGTGTGCCTTGGCGTAGTTCTTCACCGAGGCCGGGGCGCGGCGGTCGGAGTTGCCCTCACGCAGCACCGGGTTGACGGCGGAGCCCTTGACCTTGTCGTAGCGGGCGCGGATGTCGCGCTCCTCGTCGGTCTTCGGGTCGTCCGGGTAGTCCGGCAGCGCGTAGCCCTTGCCCTGGAGCTCGGCGACGGCGGCCTTGAGCTGCGGGATCGACGCCGAGATGTTCGGCAGCTTGATGATGTTGGCGGCGGGGGTCTTGGCCAGCTCGCCCAGCTCGGTCAGCGCGTCGGGGATGCGCTGGTCCTCGTTCAGGTACTCCGGGAAGAGGGCGATGATGCGCCCTGCCAGCGAGATGTCGCGGGTCTCCACGGGTACACCGGCCTGCGAGGCGTACGCCCGGATCACCGGCAGGAACGAATGCGTCGCCAGGGCCGGGGCCTCGTCTGTGTAGGTGTAGATGATGGTCGAGTCAGTCACCGGGTGCTCCGCTCCACGTCTGCAACATTGCTCGACATCAAGATATCTCGTGACCGGGGTCGGTTGGACAGGGGTCCTGGCCGGAAAACGCGCCGTCGTCCATCTCGCGCGCGATCCAGCGGCAGATCACGTCCACCACGTACAGGTGTTGGGCACGGGTCAGCTCCCGTCCCGCGGGGATGCCGTGCCAGCGTGCCAGGCAGCTCCGGCAGCAGGTGGCGGTGGCGTGCTGGGCCACGAACACCGGGTGACCGCGGTACGGCGTCTGCTTGCCGTCCTTGTACGGCTCGGCCGGCGCCAGCCGCCTGGCGACCAGGTCGAACGCGTGTCGCCGGAGGGTCACCGGCCCCTTCAGCGCGGCGGTCGCCCGGTCCCGGCCGCGCAGGTGGAACCGCGCCCGGAACGGCTGCCGGGCGAGCGCGTCCAGCCGCCGGTCCAGGGAGCGGAGCGCGCGGGCCCGGTCCTCGTCCCTCACCGGCCCCCGTCGGCTCAGGCCAGCAGCCGGCGCTTCTGGTTCTCGAACTCCTCGTCCGTCAGTACCCCCTGCGCCTTGAGGTCGGCGAGCTGCTTGAGCTGATCGATCCGGTGACTCATGTCATCGGCGGCGGCGGCGGGGACGGGAGCGGGGGTCGGGGGCGCGGCGGGCGGGGGCGGCGGGGCCTGCTGCTGTGCGTACTGCTGCTGGTCGTACGCCTGCTGCTGGTCGTAGTCCTGCTGCGCCCAGCGGCCCGCCTGCCGCCGTGAGACACGGTTGGACACGGCGGTGGCGGTTCCGGCGACGACGGCTGTGCGTGCGACGCCCCGAAGCAGTCCGGGCATGTCGGTCATCTCCCAAGTCGATGCGCCGGCCGGTGCGGGACCGGCTCAGGCGGCTGCGGAACCGCCGGGGGGCACGGTGTCCTCGATGGCGTCCAGCGAGGCGAGCAGGGCCTGTACGGGGATGCGGCCGCCCGCGACGAGCTGGGCCCCGCTGCGCCGCAGCGCACGGGCCAGCGGGGCCGCCCACAGGTTCTCGTACACCAGCACCGCGGACGCGTTGCCGGGTTCGAGGGCGTTGGCGGCCTCCTCCAGGTCGCTCTGGTCCAGCACCCCGGACGAGGCTCCCTCGAAGACGGACAGGTCCATCTCGTCGCCGAGGTCCCTCAACTCCAGTGCGACGACCGAACCGTCCGCCTCCTTGCGTACGAACGCCAGGTCGATGATGCGGACGATGCCGCGCTCGGCCAGCTCGACCAGCAGGGGGAACGCCTCGCCCGTCATGCGGTTCCCGGGGAACTCGATGACCAGGTAGTCGACGGGGCCCATCTCTTCGACACTCTCCATGGCCACTCCTCATCGAAGCCGGACAGGAGCCGGGACCGTTCGCCCGTCCGGCCCTGCCGTTGCCCCGGCAGCGCCTTCGCGGCCGACGGCCGGCAGCACCCGCCTGCCATTCCAGCACGCGCCGCGGGGCCCCGCACTTCCGCGCCCGCGCGGGATCAGCCGGTGAGCTGGTAGATGCTCTTCCCCATCAGCCAGCAGCCCAGCACCAGGCAGATGGTGACCAGCGCCTGCTCCTGGTGACCCGCCAGCCACGCCCGCAGCCGCAGCAGCCGCACCTTCGCCCGGACGGGACTGAACACCACGTACAGCTCGACGGCGAGCAGGCCGGCGGTGGCGAGCAGACAGAAGCAGAACAGCACGAACCAGGCCGACAGGTGCGAGGTGTCCGCCTCCAGCACGGTCGTCGCGCCGGCCGCGACCAGACCCCAGGGCTGCAGGAGCACGGCGAGTCCGGCGGCGGCCCAGGCCGTGATGCGGTCCGTCCTCTCCGTCAGCCGCGCGGACGACGCCTGCCCGTCGGCACGGGCCACCCCGGGGTCCGTGCCCCCACCCGTCCCGGGCCCCGGCCCGGCCCCGCGGTCCCGGGCGGCGGCGATGGCCCGCCGGTGCCGGTGGCCGCCGTAGACGATCAGCAGCACCCCGATGAGCAGTTTGGCGGCGAGGACGGCCGTCGAGGGCGGTGACCGGGGAGCCGGCGGTTGTCCACCGGTCACGGCCAGGACGAGCACGATCACCACGACGAGACACGCCAGCCAGCTCAGGATGAAGACCAGCCCTTTCCACACCCCCCTCGCCGACCCCAGCACCAGGACGAAACTCATGACGGGCAGCGGGTCGAGCGCGATGGCCAGGGCGATGAGCAGCAGGTCGGGCACCATGGCGACCCCATCGTGTCGGGACACCACGACAGTAGCCAGCAGCCGCGGGAACGACATCTCGTGGCCGTCCCCGTGCCGGCCGGCACGGCGTCCGCCGGGGTGCCGCCGGCCACGTGGCACCCCACCCTGGACGCAGCGAAGGCAGTGGCAGCGAAGGGAACAACGTCATGCCGTCCCCGAGACCCTGATGGCAGCGGGCCGGGCGCGCCCAGAGGCTGATGGCCCGGGCGAAGTCGGCGCACCGGCGGGCGGAGAGCCGCCTGCCGGTTCTCACGCACCTCGCGGACCGCATGGTGTCCGTGAACATCTTCGACTCCGCCACCCGACTGGCCGCGCAGTGCTTCCTGACCGCGGTCCCGCTGCTCTTCGTCGTCGGCCTACGCCCCGCCGGCGGTGCGCCACCAGTTGGCCGGCTCCGTGAAGGCGGTCTTCGGGCTGACCGGGGCGACGAGCAGCGAGCTGGAGCACGTGCTCCAGCCCACGACGGGCGACCTCCAGCAGGCCACCGGCGTCGTGGGCGGGCTGATGGTGCTGCTGTCGGCCACCGCGGTCAGCCGGGCGCTGCAACGCCTGTGCAAACGCGCGTGGGAGATTCCCCGAGCCGGCACCAGGGTCGCCCCCTGGCGGTGGCCGGCCTGGCTCTTCCTGTGGCTCGGTGTCCTGATCCTCCAGGGACCCGTACGGGACGGGTTCGGGGCCGGCGCCTGGCTGGGCGTACCCCTCACACTCCTCGTCCAGGCGGGGCTGTGGTGGTGGACCCAGCATCTCCTGCTGGGCGGCCGCATCGGCTGGAAACCCCTGCTGCCGGGCGCCGTGATCACGGCGACGGTCCTCACCGTGCTGACGGTCACCGCGCGCCTGTACATGCCGCGCGCCCTGAACCGCGCCATGGCCGAATACGGGTCCGTCGGTTCCGTGTTCGTGCTGCTCTCCTGGCTGATCGTGGTCTGCGTCGCGGCCGCCGTCAGCGTCAGCGCGGGCGCCGTCCTGGCACAGGAGCCCTTCCTGGCCCGCCGCCTGGACAGCCCGACACCCCTGCGTGACCGCCGGCCGGCCGCCTCCTGAGGATCTCGCCCGTGGCGTACCCGGCGTCGTCCGTCCGGTCCACCCGGCGTGCGCCCGGGGTACGGAGCTGAGGCAATGGGGCGTGTCCAGGCACCTACCGCGCCGGAGAGCCCCGTGACCGAGCCGACCGACCCGCGCCCGCCGGACCCCGACCGGACCCCGCCGGACCCGGACCGCACGCCACCGGACCGCACCCCAACGGACCGCACCGCCACGGCTCCCGGAGGCGCGGCGCGGCCACCCGGTGGGAAGGGCGCCGGGGCCGCGGGCCGCACGGCGCGCGGCGCGGTCTCGGCCCTGCTCCTCGTGCTCACCTGCGTGCTCGTCCCGGTCGCCCTCATGGCCACCTGGGTGCACGACATCGCGCTCGACACCGACCGCTACGTCTCCACCGTCGCGCCCCTCGCCACCGACCCCGCCGTGCAGAACGCCGCGGTCCACCGCGTCAGCGAAGCCGTGGACGCCCATGTGAACGGCGCGCAGGCCGCCGCGGACATGGCCTCCTGGCTACGGTCCCAGGGCCTGCCGCCGCGCGCCGCCGACGCGATCCGGGGGCTGGGTCCGCAGCTCGACTCCGCCGCCGACCAGGCCGTCACCAAGATCACCACGCGGGTCGTCGAGAGCGACGCCTTCGCCACGGTGTGGCGCACCGCCAACCGCGCGGCCCACAACGCCGTCGTGCACGCCCTGACCGGCCAGGGCCGCGGCGCGGTCGGAGTCAGCGACGGCACGGTCAGCCTGGACGTGGGGACGGCCGTCGACCGGGTCAAGAAGGAGCTGGTCGACGCGGGCCTGAAAGCCGCCGACAAGATCCCGCAGGTGAACAAGGAGTTCGTGCTCTTCCAGTCCGACCAGCTCGCCAGGTACCGCAAGGCCGCACACCTCCTCGACATCGTCGGGAACTGGTTCCCGGTGATCGTCGTGGTCCTCGGCGCCGCCGGAGTGCTCCTGGCCCGCCGGCGCCGCCGAGCCCTGGCGCGCACCGCGCTGGGAGCCTCCCTCGCCTGCCTGGTGGTGGCCGTCGCCCTGGTCGTGGCGCGCCGCTACTACCTCGACCACCTGCCGTCCCAGGTGCAGTCCGAGGCCGCCGCCGCGGCCGTCTTCGACACCCTGCTCCGCTTCCTGCGGGTCAGTCTGCGGACGGCCGTCGTCCTGGGCGTCGTCATCGCCCTGGGCGCCTATCTCGTCGGACCCGGCCGGCTGCCGGTGGCGATCCGCGGCGCGTCCGACCACACGGCGGACTCCGCGGCGCGCTGGGCGGCGGCCCGTCACATCGGCACCGGGGGAGTCGGCTCCTGGACCCTGGCCCACCGCCGGTGGCTCACCCTGGCCGCCCTGCTGGTCATCGCGTTCGTCTTCGCGCTCTGGAACCACCCGACGGTTCTCACCGTCCTGCTGCTGGTCCTGGTGCTCCTGGGGGTCCTGGCGCTGCTCGCCCTGCTCGCGGCCACCGCCCGCGTCCAGCTCCCCGCGGGACGCGGGCGGACGCGTCCGCCCCGGGACGAGCACTGACAGCGGCACCCGCCGTACGGACGCCTCGCCGGGCTGCCCCCGCACGGCGCGGGGGACCGGCACGCGCCGCCCGAGGACCCGTGCAAGGGCCAGGCAGGTCCCGCGCGAACTGCGCCGGGGCCCCGGGCCTGGGATGCTGATCGAGTGGAGTCCTCTCCACGGTCCGACGGACGGGTGGTGACCCAGTGTCCGAGAGGCAGCAGAACGCGACGGCGCCGGCCGTCGCCCACGTCGATCCGCTGGGCGAGCCGTTCCTCCAGACCCGGTTCGCGGTGCCGGCCAGGCCGGCCACCTTCCTGCGCCGCCCACGGCTCGCCGCACACCTCGACCAGGCCTTCGACACCCCGCTGACGATGGTCGACGGCTCGGCGGGCGCGGGCAAGACCCTGCTGGTCGCGGACTGGGCCACCAGGCTCGGCCAACCGGTCGCCTGGCTGACGGGCGAACCGGGGGAACAGGGCTGCGGCATGTTCTGGGCCTACGTGCTCCAGGCCCTGCGCGCCGCCGGCATACCGCTCCCGTCCGGCATCGGCAGCCCCGGGGACGCCGGCCGCGTGGAGCACGGGCTGCTGGTCCGCCTCGCCGACGACCTCAGCGGGCGCGAACGCCCCGTCGTCCTCGTGCTCGACGACTTCGACCGGATGACCTCGGGGCCGGTCGCCGAAGAGCTGGAGTTCGTCCTGCGCCACGCCGGGCCCGGTCTGCGCCTGGTACTGGTCACCCGCACCGAGCCGCTGCTGCCGCTGCACCGCTACCGGGCGGCCGGCGCCGTCACCGAGATCCGGGACGCCGAGCTGGCCTTCACCACCGACGAAGCCGCGGCGCTTGTGGAACTGCACGGGCTACGACTCCCCCCGGAGGCCGTCCGCGCCCTGGTCGAGCGCACCGGGGGCTGGGCCGCCGGGCTGCGCCTGAGCGCCCTGGCCGCCGAGCGGAGCCCGGACCCCGAGGCGTACCTGAAGGAATTCGAGGCGGGCCGCAGCACGATCGCCGACTTCCTGCTCGCCGAGGTGCTCAAGCGGCAGACGGCACGCACGCAGGATCTTCTGCTGCGCGTCAGTATCACGGACCGCTTCTGCCCCGCTCTGGTGGCGGAGCTGACCGGCCGCGGCGGTGCGGAGCCGGTGCTCGCCGCACTGCACAGCCAGAACGCGTTCGTGGAGGACCTGGGACAGTCCTGGTACCGCCTGCACCCGCTGTTCGGGGAGATCCTCAGGGCCCATCTGCGGGCCCGCTCACCCGGTCTCGAACCCGAGCTCCACCGGCGTGCCGCGCGGTGGCTCCGGGCCGCCGGCTTCCTGCCCGAGGCGCTGGCGCACGGCGCCGCCGCGGGCGACTGGAACTTCACCGCCCAGGCTCTCGTCGACGACCTGGCGATCGGCCAGCTTCTCGGCGGGGTGCGCGCGGGCGACCTCACCGAGCTGTTCTCACCGATGGGGCCCGAGGCCACGAGCGCGGCGGCGGACCTGGTGCGCGCCGCCCGCGACCTGTCCGAGCGCGAGGTCGATCGCGGCCTGGCCCATCTGCGCCGGGCCGAGGAGCAACTGGCCGCGCAGCCGCCCGACGCCGCGCTCAGGCTGAGCTGTCTGCTGCTCTGGACCCTGGGGGCCCGGCTGTCCGGTTCACCCGGCACCGCCGAGCGGGCCGTGGCGGCCGCCGAGGAGCTGCGGGGCGAGGTCTCCGCCCGGCTGCTGGAGAAACACCCCGAACTCACCGCCTTCCTGCTGACCCACCTGGGCTCGGCCCGGCTGTGGGCCGGCCGTTTCGACGACGCGCGCGCCACCCTGTCCGAGGTCGCCTCGGGCCCGGGCGGGGCGGCGACCGCGCTGCCCCGGGAGGACTCCCTCGGACAGCTCGCGCTGATCGACTACCTGAACGGCTGGCTCTGCCGGGCCGAGCGCACCGCGCTGGCGGCCCTGACCGAGACGGAGACGTCCGGCGCGGACCATCCGCGCTGCGCCGGCTCGGGCCTCGGCCGGCTGGTGCTGGCGGCCGTGGCCGTGGACCGCGGCGAACTCGCGCGGGCCCAGACCCTGCTGGACGAGGCGGCCGACTGTGGAAACCCGCGCGATCCGGTGACGGCCACCAGCCGGTCCCTCGTGACGGCGGGACTGCTGCTGGCCCGGGACGAGCCCGTGGCCGCCGCGGCGGCGGCCGTTCCCACCGTCCCGGCGCTCGCGGCCTCCCCCTGGGCGGAGGCCCGCACGGCGCTGATCACCTCCGCGGCCCATCTGGCCGAGGGCCGCCCGGACAGCGCCGTCAAGGTCCTCGACGACGTCTCCTGCGCCGGTGAGCCCGCGTACGCGGCCGACATCGCCTGGGCCCAGCTCGCCGCCGGGAACCGCGAGGCGGCCATCGGCCTCCTCGACGACGTGCGGCCCGGGGACCGTACCGGCCCGCGCGTGACTGTCCGGGCCGCGCTGGTGCGCGCCAGGGACGCCGAGGAGGCGGGGGACACCGCCACCGCCCGCAAGCAGCTCGCCCACGCGCTCCTGGAGGCCCGGCGAGAGCGGCTGCGGCGGCCCTTCCTCGAAGCCGGACCCCGTATCCGGCGCCTGCTGGACTCACCGTCCCTCCAGGGGCTGGCCGCGGGCTGGCTCACCCCGGAGGGTTCCGGCCCGCCGGACGGCCCGGGACCGGCCGCGTACGCCCCGCCCCTCGTCGTGGAGGAGCTGAGCGCGCGCGAACGCGAGGTCGTGGACGGGCTGGCCGACCTGATGTCCACGGAGGAGATCGCCGCCCATCTGTACGTCTCCGTCAACACGGTGAAGACCCACCTCAAGAGCGTCTACCGCAAGCTCGGGGTGAACGGACGCGCCGACGCGGTACGCCGTGCCCGCGAGCACGGGCTGATCTGACCCTCCGCCGGGCGGCTCGCCCGTCACGGGTGAGGCGCGTCCAGGGCGCCGGAGCTGCGATGAGGGCGGTGGCCGGGCAGGTCCGCCCGCGGCCGACGGGCCCGCGCGGCCGGCGCGGCGGCGCGACGCAATGCGGACGAAAGGCGACGGCGATGTCCTCGACCGACCAGGCCACGACCCGGGAACGCCGGACCCTGCGCCGCTCCCACGCCGACTACACGGGCGCCGTGTACGGGTCGATGCTCGCCGCGTCCGTGGTGATCGGCGCCTCCGGCCTCGGTGAGTTCCCCCGGCTGGAACTGGTGCTCCTGCTGCTGGTCACCGGACTGGTCTTCTGGGTCGGGCACATCCACGCCCACCTGTTCGGGGCCCGCCTCGCGCAACGCTCGCTGGACCGGCCGACCGTGCTGCGGGTGTGCCGCGAGGAGTGGCCGATCGTGGAGGCGGCCGTCCCGCCGGCCGTCGCGGTGGCCGTCAGCCCGCTGCTGGGCCTGGGCGTGCAGGGCGCGGGCTGGCTGGCGGTCGCGGTGGCCGTGACCGGTCAGGTGGGCTGGTCCGCGGTCGGCGCGCGGCAGGCGGGAGCGTCCTGGCGTCTGGTGGCGGGCACCGCCGCGGTCAATCTGCTGCTCGGCCTGGCGATCATCTCGTTCAAGATCGCGATCACGCACTGATCGCACGGCACCGGTCCGGTGCGCCGGTGCCGGGCGGCGGGTCACCTGCGCCGGGTGAGGTCCCGCGCGGCCGGGCGGAGAAGGATCGCGAGGAGACCGCGACAGGCCGGCGGCGGGAGAAGGCCCATGCGCTACGAGATACGTGTCGACGGACACATGTCGGAGACCCTGGCCCAGGCCTTCCCGGAGCTCGAGCGGGTGCTGATGTCCGGGCAGACGGTCCTGTTCGGTCACGTCATCGACGAGGCACACCTCTACGGGCTGCTCAACCGCTGCCGGTCGCTCGGACTGCGGGTCGTGGAGATGCGGCAACTGCCGGAGTGAGCACCGCCACGGCCCGGCCCACCGCCCGAACCGGCCCGGACGGGATCGCGAGGATCACCCGCGGTGGGTGATCCGGCGCACCGGCCCCTCGGCCAGGCTGTTGAACCGAGGGGCCGTGTGCCGTCCTGTCGGGGATCCGGGGGCGGCCCGGTCAGGGACATGCGAGGAGGAGCCATGACCGAGTCGCGTGGACAGGCGCCGCGGACTGGACATTCGTATCTGTCCGACGGGACGGCCACCGGCCCCACCGAGACCATGACGGTGATCGCCCGCTCCTGGACCTGGACCCTGGGAGCGGCGGTCGTCACGCTCGTGCCGGGCGTGCTGATCCTCGGCTGGCCGGACGAGACGCTGCACGTCCTGGCGGTGATCCTCGGCCTGTGCCTGCTGCTCAACGGCGCGTTCCGGTTCGTGACGGCGTTCGCGCGGGAGGAGCACGGGGAACGGCTGCCCGGACTGCTGGCCGCGGTGCTGTACGTCCTGGCCGGCGTGCTCTGCCTGCGCAACCCGATGCAGACCGTCGCCGCCCTGTCGCTGATCGTCGGACTCGTCTGGCTGGCGTCCGGTGTCCTCACGCTCTACACGGCGATCGCCGTCAGGGAGCTGCCGCACCGGGGCGTGGTCCTGGGTGCCGCGCTGCTCGGCATCGTCGCCGGGATCGTGGTGCTGGCGCTGCCCGCCGAGTCGGCCCGCGCGCTGACCCGCCTGCTCGGTCTGTGGCTCGTGCTGCTGGGCCTGGTCGAGCTGGGTATCGCCTTCGCCTGGCGGGCCGCGCTGCGCAGGAGCGGCGGCACGCTGCCGGGCGCGCACGACCCCACCGCCTGACCCCTCGCGGACACGCTCACCCGCTCCGGGTGAGGACGGGCCCCCTCGTCGTGTGCACGCTGAAAGCGGCTGAAGCCGGCCCGGCGAACCGTAGGTGCCGGCGCCCCGGACGGAGGAGAGACATGAGCGCGCAGACCTATCTCGCGTACGACTATCCACTGCTGAGCGCCTTCTGGACCATGCTGGTGTTCTTCCTGTGGATCCTGTGGTTCGTCCTGCTGTTCCGGATCATCGTCGACATCTTCCGCGACGACGGCCTGAACGGCTGGGCCAAGGCCGGCTGGACGCTGTTCGTCTGCGTGCTGCCCTTCCTGGGTGTCTTCGTCTACCTGATCGCCCGCGGCAGGGGCATGGGCGAGCGCGAGGTTGCGGACGCGCGCGCCCGGCAGGAGGCCGTCGACTCCTACGTACGGCAGACCGCGCAGTCCGGCATGCCACAGCCCAGCCACGCCGACGAACTCACCAAGCTGTCCGAGATGCGCTCCCGCGGTGACATCACCGACGACGAGTTCCGCAGGGCCAAGGAGCTGGTCCTGAGCGGCGCCGGACCGGCCCGTGGCCCCGACAGCGTATCCACCGTCTCCGGGCGCTGAGCGGCGCCCACGGCAATGAATCGAGGACACAGCATGACCGCGACACATCCCACCGGTGCCCACACCCGCTCCGCCAGGCAGGCTTGGGCGGGCGGCCTGACCTCCTTCGCCGGGGTCATGCTGTCGATCGCCGGACTGCTCGCCGTGTTCCGGGGCATCATGGCGATCGCCCACGACGACGTCTTCGTCTCGACGCCCAACTACGTCTTCAAGTTCAACCTCACGAGCTGGGGCTGGATCCACCTGATCCTGGGCGTGATCGCGGTGATCGTGGGCTTCGGCCTGCTGGGGCGGGCGACATGGGCACGCGTGTCCGGGATCGTCATCGCCGGACTGGTCATCATCGCCAACTTCCTCTCGCTGCCGTACTACCCGCTGTGGTCGATCGTGCTGATCGCGCTCTCCGGGTTCATCATCTGGGCCCTGTGCGTGGTCGAGGACGACGACTCGGCCGTGAGCCGGTAGCGGGGACCGGGAGGAGAGACGATGGACCGGTATCCGCCCATCGCGGAGCACGGGCTGGTGGGTGACCTCCAGACGGCGGCCCTGGTGTCGTCCGGCGGCACCGTCGACTGGTGGTGCACCCCCCGCTTCGACTCGCCCAGCGTCTTCGCCTCGCTGCTGGACAGCGAGCGCGGCGGACACTGCCGGCTCGCCGTGGACGGCCTCGACGGCCACGTGTCGGTCCGTCAGCTCTACCTGTCCGACACGGCGATCCTGATCACCCGGTTCATGGGGCCCGGGGGTGTCGGCGAGGTAGCCGACTTCATGCCCCCCGTCGACTCCCCGACGCCCACCGACCGGCACCGCCTGATCCGGATCGCCCGGGTCGTGCGGGGCAGCCTGCCCTTCACCTTCATGTGCAGGCCGCGCTTCGACTACGGGCGGGTTCCGCACACGCTCGGCGTCACCGACGACCATCAGGCCGTCCTGCGCGGACCGGGCACCGACCTGCACGTCCAGTCCACCGCCGGGGCCCCGCTGCGGGCCGACGGCGCCGACGTCACTGCACGGTTCACCCTCGGCGCCGGGCAGGCCGCCGCTTTCGTGCTGACCAGCGCGGCGGCCGGCGCACCCGCTCCGGCCGCCCCGGCGCTGCCCGGAATCGCCCAGGAGGTCGAGGAGTGCCGCCTGTACTGGCTGTCCTGGCTGCGCTCGTGCACCTACCACGGGCGCTGGCAGGACATGGTGAACCGTTCGGCCATCACCCTCAAACTGCTCACCTACGCGCCGACGGGCGCGCCCATCGCCGCCGCCACCATGGGACTGCCCGAGCAGGTCGGCGGCGAACGCAACTGGGACTACCGCTACACCTGGGTACGGGACGGTTCGCTGTCCGTGGGCGCCCTGACCGACCTGGGTTTCGAGGCGGAGGCGTACGCCTTCCGGCGCTGGCTGCGTGACCGTGTCGAGGCCGGCGGCACCGCCTCGGGCGACCCTTTGCAGATCATGTACCGGGTGGACGGTGAGCCCCACCTGGGCGAGGAGATCCTCGACCACCTGGAGGGCTACCAAGGGTCACGGCCGGTACGGGCGGGCAACGCGGCCGTCGACCAGCTCCAGTTGGACATCTACGGCGAGGCCTCGGACGCCCTCATGGTCGGCGGGGACGTCGGCGCGGTGCGCGGCTGGAAGGCGCTGAGCGGCGTACTGGACTGGCTGGCCGACAACTGGGACCGGCCGGACGAGGGCATCTGGGAGACCCGGGGCGGCCGGCAGGACTTCACCTACAGCCGGCTGATGACCTGGGTGGCGTTCGACCGGGGCATACGGGCCGCCACGCAGTTCTCCCGCCCCGCCGACACCGCGCGCTGGACGGCCGTCCGGGACACCGTCTTCCGGCAGATCATCGAGCGGGGCTGGCACGACAAGCGGCAGGCCTTCGTCCAGCACTTCGACACCGACGTCCTGGACGCCTCGCTGTTGCTGATGCCCCGGGTCGGCTTCCTCTCGCCGAGGGACCCCGACTGGATCAGCACCCTCGACGCCATGGACGGGGAGCTGGTCAGCGACAGCCTGGTCTACCGGTACGACCCGGCGGCCTCGCCCGACGGACTGCGCGGTTCCGAGGGCACGTTCAACCTGTGCAGCTTCTTCTACGTCGAGGCGCTCGCCCGCAGCGGCCGGCTCCACCAGGCCCGGTACGCCTTCGACAAGATGCTCACCTACGCCAACCACGTCGGCCTGTTCGCCGAGGAGATCGGCCCGTCGGGGGAGCAACTCGGCAACTTCCCCCAGGCGTTCACGCACCTCGCCCTGGTCACCGCGGCCATGGCCCTCGACGAGGAACTGGGCCAGGCCACGACCGGAGCCGGCACCGACACTGCCCGGCATTCCGCCATCCAGGGCCTCACGGCGCGCGACGGGGCCACGGGAAAGGAGAGCGCGGGTGACTGACAGGGCCGGGCCGACACAGCCGCCGCCGGAGCAGCGGCGGATACTCGCCGCGCTGGCCCTCGCCCAGTTCATCTGCAGCTTCGCCGGCTCCAACATGAACGTGATGATCAACGACATCAGCGAGGACCTCGACACCACCGTCCAGGGCGTCCAAGTGGCCATCACGGTCTTCCTGCTGGTCATGGCCGCGCTGATGATCCCCGGCGGCAAACTCACCGACCGCTACGGCCGCAAGCGCTGCTTCGTCGTCGGACTCGTGGTCTACGGCGTCGGCGCGCTGCTGAGCGCGGCGTCCCCGGGACTCGGTGTCCTCATCCTCGGCAACTCCGTCCTGGAGGGCGTCGGCACCGCCCTGCTCATCCCGCCCGTCTACATCCTCACCACACTGCTCTACCCGGACCTGACCTCCCGCGCCCGCGCGTTCGGCATCATCATGGCGCTCGGCGGCATCGGGGCCGCGGCGGGACCGCTGATCGGCGGGCTCATCACCACCGGCATAAGCTGGCGCGCGGCCTTCGTGTTCCAAGCGCTCGTCATCGCGGTGATCGTCTGGCTGAGCCGCCGTATCGAGGACCCGCTGCCGCCGGACCCCGGCCGTTCCTTCGACACCTCGGGGGCGGTCCTGTCCGCGGCGGGCCTGATCCTGGTCGTCATGGGCATCCTGGCGGCGGACAACAACATCTGGCTGATGATCGGCCTGATCGTCCTCGGCGTCCTCGTCCTCGGCTGGTTCCTCCGCTCGTCGCGCGCCAAGGAGCGGGCCGGCAGGGAACCGCTGCTGTCGCTCGGCCTGTTCCGCAATCGCACCTCCAACCTCGGACTGATCACGCAGAACGTGCAGTGGCTGCTGCTCATGGGCACATCGTTCACGGTGGCCGCCTACCTCCAGGTGGTCCGCGGCTACGACGCCATCCAGACCGGCGTGATCTTCACGGCGGCCACGCTCGGCCTGCTCGTGACGTCGCTGTCCGCCGCGGCGCTGGCCCGGCGGCGGTCCCAGCGGGCGCTGATCACGAGCGGGTTCGTGGTCGCCGTCGCGGGCGTGGGGGTACTGGTCGGCCTGGCCGCCAGCTTCTCCACGGCCTGGGCGTTCGTTCCCGGACTGCTCCTCGTCGGACTCGGCCTGGGCCTGATGCTGACGCCGTCGGTGAACGTCGTCCAGTCGAGCTTCCCGGAGGAGCGGCAGGGCGAGATCTCCGGCCTGTCCCGCAGCGTGTCCAACCTCGGCTCGTCCTTCGGCACGGCGATCGCCGGGACCATCCTCGTCGCCGGACTCACCAAGGGCGCGTACGCCGTCGCCATGATCACGCTCGCCGTGATCGGTCTGGGCGGCCTCGCCGCGGGCGCCCTGCTCCCGCGGACCCCGGCCCCGTCCCGGGCCGGCGACACCCCGGCCACCGCACCGGGGACCCGGACGTAGTGCCGTACGGGAGGCGGCGCCGGAGTTCCGCCCTGAACCGGTGCTACTCGGTCCGGGCGGACTCCGGGGTCGTCTCCTCCCCGCTGCGCTGCTGCGGGATGACCACCGAGCCCTGCTGGAGGGCCACCGTGCGGGTGGGAGCCGGGATGCGGATGCCCTCCTCGCGGTAGCGGCGGTGCAGGCGCTTGATGAACTCGTGCTTGACCCGGTACTGGTCGCTGAACTCGCCCACGCCGAGGATCACCGTGAAGCCGATCCGCGAGTCGCCGAAGGTGTGGAAGCGGATGGCGGGTTCGTGGTCGGGGACGGCGCCCGTGACGTCCGTCATGACCTCCGCGACCACCTCCGCGGTCACCCGCTCGACGTGCTCCAGGTCGGAGTCGTAGCCCACGCCGACCTGCACCAGCACGGTCAGTTCCTGCTCGGGACGGGTGTAGTTGGTCATGTTGGCCTTGGCGAGCTGGCCGTTGGGGATGACCACCAGGTTGTTGGAGAGCTGGCGGACCGTCGTCTGACGCCAGTTGATGTCGACGACGTAGCCCTCCTCGCCGCTGCTCAGCCGGATGTAGTCGCCCGGCTGGACGGTCCTGGAGGCGAGGATGTGGACGCCCGCGAAGAGGTTGGCGAGGGTGTCCTGCAGGGCCAGGGCCACGGCGAGACCGCCCACGCCCAGGGCGGTGAGCAGGGGCGCTATCGAGATGCCGAGGGTCTGCAGGACGATCAGGAAACCGATCGCCAGGACCAGCACCCGGGTGATGTTGACGAAGATCGTCGCCGAGCCCGCCACGCCCGAGCGGGACTGGGTGACCGTACGGACCAGGCCGGCGATGACCCGGGCCGCGGAGAACGTCACCACGGCGATCAGCCAGACCTGGAGCGTCTGGTCGGCGTGGTGCTGGACGACTCCGGTGAGCGGCAGCACGGCCGCTGCCGCCGCCGCGCCGCCCGCGATCGCCGCCCACGGGACGACCGAGCGCAGCGCGTCCACGATGACGTCGTCCCCGCTCCAGCGGGTCCGCTTGGCGTGCCCCCCGAGCCAGTGCAGCAGGGTGCGCGACAGGAAGGCGAGCAGCAGGCCCGCCCCCAGGGCGATACCGGCGAGGACGAGGTCGTCCAGGGTCGGCGTGCGGTTCACCGGTCACCTCCCGGGCACGGGAGCGCTGCGGAGGGCCTGCGGGGAAGTTGCGTCACGTTGTCACCTGCTCGATGTCCGGGATGTGCGACCGCGCCGGCCCCGGAACTCCGGTGACCGGCGCGTTCGTTCATCCTGCCGTATCCGGTACGCGCGCCCGTACCGGGACCGGCGCTCACCGGACAGCCGGCTCAGACGATGCCCTCGGCCAGGTCGGCCTGATCGCGGTCGCTGCCGTAGGCGGCCGTCGTGGGCGTGCCGTACGACCGGCGGGCGACGTACCACCAGACGCTGGCGAGGACCAGGACCACGGCGAGCGCCACCGACGCGTAGTTCATCGTGTCGACGTTCACCGGGGACGACTGCGGCAGGCAGAACAGCACCGTCACGCACGCCACCCACACGACCGCCACCCAGCCGACCGGTCTGCTCCAGCGGCCCAGGTGCCACGGCCCCCGCTGGAAGCGGTCGCCCGCGCGCAGCCGCAGGTAGACGGGGATCGCGTAGGCCGGGGTGATGCCGATGACGTTGATGGCGGTCACCGCGTTGTACGCCGTCGCCGAGTACAGCGACGGCAGGGCCAGGACGAAGGCCACGGTGACGGAGAGCCAGACGGCGGCGACCGGGGTCTGGGTGCGGTCGCTCACCTTGCGCCACAGGTGCGAACCGGGCAGCGCCCCGTCCCGGCTGAACGCGAACACCATCCGGCTGGCCGCGGCGACCTCGGCGTTCCCGCAGAACAACTGGGCGACGATCACGACGAGCAGCAGCGCGCTGGCGCCGCCGGTGCCGAGGCCGTCGAGCAGGATCCGGGCCGGCGGCACACCGGTGTCGGTGGTGCGCGTGGCGTCGTAGTCCTGGATGGCGAAGGAGAGTCCGGCCAGCAGGACGAAGCCGGCGAGCCAGGAGACCCAGATCGCCCGGACGATGCCGCGGGAGGCGGCCACCGAGGCGTGCGAGGTCTCCTCCGACAGGTGGGCGGAGGCGTCGTAGCCGGAGAAGGTGTACTGCGCGAGCAGCAGGCCGATCGCCGCGACGTACAGCGGGTTGTGCCAGCCGGTCTCGTTGACGAACTTCGTGAACACGAAGGACGGCGACCGGTGGTGGTCGGGGAAGATCGCCAGCGCGCCGACGATCAGCGCGACACCCGCCAGGTGCCACCACACGCTGACCGAGTTGAGCACGCTGACCAGGCGGACCCCGAACAGGTTCAGCACCGCGTGCAGCAGCAGGATCGCGCAGAAGATCAGCATGGTCCTGCCGGGCGTCGGCTCGAAGCCCCACTGGAGGTTGGCGAACGCGCCGGTGAACAGGGCGGCGCCGTAGTCGATGCCCGCGATCGCGCCGAGCAGCCCCAGCAGGTTCAGCCAGCCTGTGTACCAGCCCCAGCGCCGGCCGCCGAGCCGGTCGGCCATGTAGTACAGGGCGCCGGAGGTCGGGTAGGCGCTGGTGACCTCGGCGAGCGCGAGCCCGACGCACAGCACGAACACGCCGACGCCGGCCCAGCCCCACAGCATCACGGCGGGGCCGCCGGTGTTCAGGCCGAAGCCGTACAGGGTCATGCAGCCCGACAGGATCGAGATCACCGAGAAGCTGATCGCGAAGTTGCCGAAACCGCCCATGCGGCGGGCCAGCACCGGCCGGTAGCCGAGTTCACGCAGGCGCTGTTCCTCGTCCTGCTGCGGCAGGCCCGTGGCGGGGGCGGACGAGGGATCGGGGGTGGGGGACACGCGGGGACCTCCGGGATCAACGGGTTGTCGAACAGGGCACGTTCAGGGGGCGAGCGGGGATTTCCTGGTGCGGGGAGTTCCGGGGTGGTGCGGGGAGCCGCCGGGTGGTGCGGGGTGGCGTGGGGGCCGGTGGTGCCGGGTCGGTCAGGGGCGTCAGCCGTCCGCGGCGGCCCGGCAGCGGTCCCGGGCCTGGACGAAGATCTCCACGGCCCGCTCCCGGTCCGGGGTGCGGTACATCCAGGGCGGGGGTGTGAAGTACGGCCCGATCGCCTCGAACACCCGCGATGCGTCCGAGAACTGGAGCGAGCCCCACAGGGCGTGCGCCAGATGGTTGAGATCGGACAGCGAGCGTTCGGCGCGCTGGGTGTTCTCGAACCACGAGTGCAGGCCGCGCCGCGCCTCGCGGGCCGCCTCGTCCCCCACCCAATGCAGGTCCAGCGCCGCGTCGTGGCCGCTGTCCCGGCGGTAGCGCTCGACCCGGACGTACAGCGGCAGCAGATGCGCCGCGGCACCGGGCGGAGCCTGCCCGGCGGCCCACTGCGCGTACCCGGCGGCCTCCGCCAGCCGGCCCGAACCGCCGCGCACGTACAGGAACTGCAGCATCCGGTGGTGGGCTTCGCGGTTGTCCGGGTCGCGCCTGCCGGCCTCGGCCAGCAGCCCCCAGGGCCCCGGCGGCAGCATCGGCTCCGGCGCGGCGGCCCGGTGCTCCTCCCAGCGCTGCTCCGGGTCGAGCTGGGCCAGTGCCAGCAGGCACACCCAGGGCACGGGGTCCCGCGGGGCGGTGGCCGTGGCGGACTGGGCGGCGTCCCACGCCTCGATCCACAACTCGTGGGTACGGCGGTGCCGTTCCCGTCGGGCCCGCAGCGCCCGCTCCACCAGGACCCGGGCGTGCATCACCGCGGCGTGCACGTTCCCCGGCTCCTCGGCGAGCCAGGCCCGCACCACGTCGGTGCCGGCCGCGGCCGCCGCGAGGATCTGGGTGCGCTGGGTCCACCGCCACCACTGTGTGGTGTCCGCGAGCAGGGCACGCATGGCCATCCAGCGGCCGGTGCGCAGGTCCTGCAGGGCGGCGCGCAGCGCCTGGTCGGGGCCGGCGGGATCGTAGGAGGGGCGGACTCCGTCTCTGGCCATCAGCCGCCGGCCCCTTGCCACTGGCGCACGGGCGTGGTGGCGGGGTGACGTAGCAACAGCCCTCCCCTGGGCGGTCATGAAGATCTCGCGTGTGGTCGGCGGTCACTATAGAGGCGTAGGTTCCCGCCGAACCATTATTGCCAACTCAACCATCGAACAGATCAGTTGGCCGAATCCGTAAGCCCTTGACGCCGGACCCCGTGCGACGGCAGGCTGACGTGGTGATCTTCAGTGCCGCGGCGGAGGGCGGGCGATGACAGGTCCGGTGCTCGCCGTCGACCAGGGCACGTCCGGCACCAAGGCGCTCGTCGTCTGCCCCGAGCGCGGCGTCCTCGGCACCGGGTTCGCCGAGGTCCGCCCCCGCTACCTGCCCGGTGGCCTGGTCGAGGTCGACCCGGCCGGGCTGTACGACTCGGTGGTCGACGCCGGCCGCCGCGCGCTCGCCGAGGCCGGCGAGGACGTCGTCGCGCTCGGCCTCGCCAACCAGGGCGAGACCGTCCTCGCCTGGGACCCCGCCACCGGCCGCCCGCTCACCGACGCCCTGGTGTGGCAGGACCGGCGCGCCGAGACCGTCTGCGCCGGGCTGGCCGCGCACGCGGACGAGCTGCGGCGGCTGACCGGCCTGCCCCTCGACCCGTACTTCGCCGCGCCCAAAATGGCCTGGATCCGCCGTCACCTCACCCGTGAGGGCGTCGTCACCACCTCCGACGCCTGGCTGGTCCACCGTCTCACCGGCGCCTTCGTCACCGACGCCGCCACCGCCGGCCGTACCCAGCTACTGGATCTGGACAGCGCCACCTGGTCCCCGCGCGCCCTCGACCTGTACGGGCTGGCCGGTGAACGCCTGCCCGAGGTGACCGACGCCGCGCAACCGGTCGGCACGACACGGGCGTTCGGGCCCGAGATCCCGCTGACCGGCCTCGCCGTCGACCAGCAGGCCGCCCTGCTCGCCCAGCGCGTCACCGGTCCCGGCGCCGCCAAATGCACCTACGGCACCGGCGCGTTCCTCCTCGCCCACACCGGCGACCGCCCCCGGCGCGGCGCCTCCGGCCTGGTCAACTGCGTGGCCTGGCGGCTCGCCGGACACACCAGCTACTGCCTGGACGGCCAGGTGTACACGGCCGCCTCCGCCGTCCGCTGGCTGACCGACCTCGGCGTCCTCTCCGGCGCGGCCGACCTCGACCCGGTCGGCGGCACCGTCCCGGACAGCGGCGGGGTCACCTTCGTCCCCGCGCTCGCCGGACTCGCCGCCCCCTGGTGGCGCGGCGACCTGCGCGGCTCGCTCACCGGCCTCGCCCTCGACACCACCCCCGGACACCTGGTGCGCGCCCTGTGCGAGGGCATCGCCGCCCAGGTCGCCGAACTCGCCGAGGCCGCCGCCACCGACCTCGGCACCCCGCTGGACACCCTCCGCGTCGACGGCGGCCTGACCCGCTCCGCGCTCCTCATGCAGACCCAGGCCGACCTGCTGCAACGCCCCGTCGAGGTGTCCGCGCTGCCCGACGCCACCGCGCTCGGCGCCGCCGCCCTCGCCCGCCTCGGCGTCGACCCCGCACTGAGCGTCGAGGACGCCCTGCCCGACTGGAAACCCGCCACCGTGTACGAGCCCCGCATCCCGGCCGACCGGGCCGCCGAACACCGCGCCCGCTTCCGTACCGCCGTCGCCGCCCTCCTCGGCCCATGACCGTCACCGCGGACGGCCCGCTGCCCTCGACGGCGTACGACGTGGCGATCGTCGGCGCCGGCGTCGTCGGCTGCGCCATCGCCCGCGAACTCGCCCGCCACCCCCGCCTGAGCGTCGCCCTCGTCGAGGCCCAGGACGACGTCGGCCAGGGCACCTCCAAGGCGAACACCGCGATCCTGCACACCGGTTTCGACGCGACCCCCGGCACTCTGGAGGCCCGCCTGGTCCGCGAGGGCTACGAGCGGCTCGGCGCCTACGCCGCCGAGACCGACATCCCCGTCGAACGGGTCGGCGCGCTGCTGGTCGCCTGGGACGAGGAGCAGCTCGCCGCGCTGCCCCGGCTCGCCGCGAAGGCCGAGCGCAACGCCTGCCCCGGCACCGCGCTGCTGGGTCCCGGTGAGCTGTACGCCCGCGAACCCCGCCTCGGCCCCGGCGCGCTCGGCGCCCTGCACGTCCCCGGCGAGAGCGTCATCTGCCCCTGGACGACCACCCTCGCCTACGCCACCCAGGCGGTCCGCGCCGGAGTCGACCTGCACCTCAACACCGCCGTACGGGACGCGCGGTGGGCGGACGGGCACCGGCTGACCACCACCCGGGGCACCCTGCGCGCCCGCCACCTGGTCAACGCGGCCGGACTGCACGCCGACACCCTCGACCGCCGGCTCGGCCACCAGGACTTCACCGTCACCCCGCGCCGCGGCCAGCTCCTGGTGTTCGACAAGCTCGCCCGCCCCCTCGTCCGGCACATCCTGCTGCCCGTGCCGACCGCCCTCGGCAAGGGCGTCCTCGTCACCCCCACCGTCCACGGCAACGTCCTCCTCGGCCCCACCGCCGAGAACCTGCCCGACAGACAGGCCACCGGCTCCACCGCCGACGGGCTCGCCGGGCTGCGCGACCAGGGCCGGCGCATCCTGCCCGCCCTGCTCGACGAGGAGGTCACCGCCGTCTACGCCGGACTGCGCGCGGCCACCGAGCACGAGGACTACCGCATCACCGCCCACCCCGGGCAGGCCTACGTCACCGTCGGCGGCATCCGCTCCACCGGCCTCACCGCGTCCCTGGCCATCGCCGCCCACGTCACCGGCCTGCTGACCGACGCCGGCCTCGACCCCGGCCCGGTACGCGAACCGGACGCGGTCGTCATGCCCCAGCTCGGCGAGGCCTTCCCGCGCCCCTACCAGCGGGCCGACCTCATCGCCGAGGACCCCGAGTACGGCATCCTCGTCTGCCACTGCGAGCGCGTCTCCCGCGGGGAGATCCGCGACGCCCTCGCCGGGCCGGTCCCGCCCCGCAGCCTGGAAGGCCTGCGCCGCCGCACCCGGGCCCGGGCGGGCCGCTGCCAGGGCTTCTACTGCGGGGCGGCGGTGCGCGAGCTGTTCGAGCGGGGGCCGGACGGAAGGAACGGGCCATGACGGCAACGCGCCGCGTCGACGTCCTCGTCGTCGGAGCCGGCCCCGCCGGGCTCGCCGCCGCCGCGCGGCTGGCCGTGGCCGGTGCCGGACGCGTGGAGGTGCTGGAACGCGAGGCGTCGCCCGGCGGAGTCCCCCGGCACTGCGCGCACGGCGGCTTCGGCACCTGGACGCGGCCGCTGACCGGCCCCCGCTACGCCCGCCTGCTCACCGAGGCCGCCGAACGGACCGGCGCCACCGTCCGCACCCGGACGACCGCGCTGGACTGGGCGACCGAGGGGCCGGTGCTCCATGCCGTCGGTCCCGGCGGGCCCGAGATCATCGAGGCACGGGCGGTCGTCCTCGCCACCGGCGCCCGCGAACGCCCGCGCCCCGCCCGGCTGGTGCCCGGCACCCGGCCCGCCGGCGTCTACACCACCGGCGAACTCCAGCAGTCCGTGCACCTGTTCGGTCAGCGCATCGGCAGCCGCGCGGTCGTCGTCGGCGCCGAGGACGTCTCGTACGCGGCCGTCGGCACCCTGCGCACGGCAGGCACCGAGGTCGTCGCCCTGGTCACGGAACACCCGCGCGCCCGGACCGGCCGCGCCCGCGCCGAGGCGGCCCGGCTGCTCCACGGCATCCCGCTGCTCACCGGCACCACGGTCGCCGAACTCCTCGGCCACGGGCGGCTGTCCGGCGTCCGCGTCCGCCACCGGGACGGCCGTACGGCCGTACTGCCCTGCGACACCGTCGTGTTCACCGGAGACTTCGTCCCCGACCACGAACTCGCCCGGCGCGGCGGCCTCACCCTCGACCCCGGCACCCGCGGCCCCGCCGTCGGCGGCTCCCTGCACACCTCGCGGCCCGGCGTCCTCGCCGCCGGCAACGTCCTGCACGCCGTGGAACCCGCCGGCACCGCGGCCCGCGAGGGCGCCCGGGCCGCCGGCGCCGTCCTGGACCTCCTCGCCGGCGCGCCCTGGCCGGACCCGGGCGTACCCGTCACCGTCGAGGCGCCGCTGCGCTGGATCGCCCCCAACCGCGTCACACCGGGCGCCCGCCCCACCCGCCACGTGCTGCGCACCGGCACCGCGCTGACGCGACCGGTCCTCCTCGTCCACCAGGACGGCCGCCTGCTGCACCGCGAACGCCGCGGCCCCGGCACCGTCCCCCCTCACCGCCCCCTGGCCCTCACCGGCCACTGGCACGACCGGGTCGACCCCGAGGGCGGAGAGGTACGGGTGAGCACGGCCTGAGCGACCTCCCGAGCCGAACGACCGGCGCCGCGGCCCGGTGCCGGTGGGGGAGCGGCGGTCTCCCGAGTCCGGAAACGGCCCGTGCCCGCCCCGGGGGCGCCCGGTTCGCGCTTGGGGCAACGTGCCGCGACCCGGTTGGCCTCCTGGCCCGCGGACGACCCGTGCCGCCCCGGCCCCGCTCCCGCGCCGGTGGGGGCGGCGGTCTCCCGAGTCGAGCCCGGGAAGGACCACCCGTGCCGCCCCGGCCCCGGTCCGTCCCCGGGGCGGTGGTTCACGCTTCGGGGAACGCGCCGTGTCGGCCGGCTCCGGAGGCGAAGCGGGTCGCGCCCTGCGTGCCCTGGGCCAGGACGGCCATGCCGTGGCGGAGTTCGGTGCGCAGCGCCGTCTCCTCGTCCCGGCCCTCCTGGTCGAGGACCGACGCGCGGTCGCCGCGCAGGCAGGCCTGGGGGAAGCGGGCGATCCGCGCGGCGAGCGCCTCGGCCTCGGCGCGGGCCGTGCCCGCGGCGCCGCGCTCCGCCGAAAGAGGGCGGGACAGGGAGCGCCGGGGGGGGTGAAAGAGCCCGGCCCTTGACCTCGACGTCGCTTGAGGTTCTACGTTCTCTTCCATGAGCATGGAAACCACCGCCTGGACGCAGCTCCACAGCGTGATGAACGCGCAGTCCGAGCGTCGCCCCCTCGCGCGCGCCACGCTGCGCCGCATCGCCGCCTTCGCCCGCCCCCACCGCGCCGGCATCGTCCGGTTCGTGCTCCTGGGGGTGGTGACGGCCCTGCTCGCCGTGGCGACCCCCGTGCTCGCCGGCCGCGTCGTCGACGCGATCGTGGCGGGGCACGACTCCCGCACCGTGGTCCGGCTCTCCCTGCTCATCGGCCTCGTCGCCCTCGTCGAGGCGGGGCTCGGCATCCTCGGCCGGCGCCTGTCGGCGACGCTCGGGGAGGGACTCATCCTCGATCTCCGCACGGCCGTGTTCGATCATGTGCAGCGCATGCCCGTCGCGTTCTTCACACGTACCCGTACGGGCGCGCTGGTCAGCCGTCTCAACAACGACGTGATCGGCGCGCAGCGGGCGTTCGCCAACACCCTCTCCGGCGTGGTCAGCAACCTGGTCACCCTGTTGCTCACGCTCGCGGTGATGCTCACCCTGTCCTGGCAGATCACGCTGCTCGCGCTGGTGCTGCTCCCGGTGTTCGTGCTGCCCGCGCGCCGCATGGGCCGCCGGATGGCCCGCATGCAGCGCGAGGCGGCGACGCTGAACGCGGCCATGGGCACCCGGATGACCGAACGGTTCTCCGCGCCCGGCGCCACCCTGGTCAAGCTGTTCGGCCGCCCCGAGGAGGAGTCGGCCGAGTTCGCCGCCCGCGCCCGCGAGGTCCGCGACATCGGTGTGCGCACGGCCACGGCCCAGTCGGTCTTCATCACCTCCCTCACCCTGGTCTCCGCCCTCGCCCTGGCCCTCGTCTACGGCCTCGGCGGCTGGTTCGCGCTGCGCGGCACCCTGGAGCCCGGCGCGGTGGTCTCCCTCGCCCTGCTGCTGACCCGGCTGTACGCCCCGCTGACCGCGCTCGCCGGCGCCCGGGTCGAGGTGATGAGCGCGCTCGTCAGCTTCGAGCGGGTCTTCGAGGTGCTCGACCTGAAGCCGCTCATCGAGGAGAAGCCGGACGCCCGCGAGGTCCCCGAAGGACCGGTCGCCGTCGAGTTCGAGGACGTCCGCTTCGCCTACCCGTCCGCCGACCAGGTTTCCCTCGCCTCCCTGGAGGAGGTCGCCGCCCTCGACACCCGGGGCGGTACCGAGGTCCTGCACGGCATCTCCTTCCGTGCCGAACCCGGCCGGACGGTCGCCCTCGTCGGCTCGTCCGGCGCCGGCAAGTCGACCATCGCGCAGCTCCTGCCGCGCCTGTACGACGTCGACGCGGGCGCGGTCCGCATCGGCGGGACCGACGTCCGGGACGTGACCGCCGCGTCGCTGCGGGCGACCCTCGGCATGGTCACCCAGGACGGTCACCTCTTCCACGACACCGTCCGCGCCAACCTGCTGCTGGCCCGGCCCGACGCCACGGACGACGACCTGTGGGACGCCCTCGGCCGCGCCCGCCTCGCCGACGTCGTACGGTCCCTGCCCGACGGCCTGGACACGGTCGTCGGCGAGCGCGGCTACCGGCTCTCCGGCGGCGAACGCCAGCGCATGACGATCGCCCGGCTGCTGCTGGCCCGCCAGCGCGTGGTCATCCTGGACGAGGCCACCGCCCACCTGGACAACACCTCCGAGGCGGCCGTCCAGGAGGCGCTCACCGAGGCTCTGGAGGGCCGCACCGCCGTCGTCATCGCGCACCGCCTGTCCACCGTGCGGGCCGCCGACCAGATCCTCGTCGTGGAGTCCGGCCGGATCGTCGAACGCGGCACGCACGAGGAACTGCTGGCGGCGGGCGGCCGGTACGCGGAGCTGCACCGCACCCGGTTCGCCCGGCGGGACGAGACCGTGCCGACGGTCTGAGCGGCCACGGCCCACGGATGGCGAGCTGCCCGGGGCGTGAGCGGCACGGGACGGGGAAGCCGTGATCGGGTCAAATACCCGCGGGCAGACCCGAATTGGAAGGAGACACCATCGTGTCCAAGACCGGTGTCGGAAGTGCCGTCGCCGCCCTCGTCCTCGCCGCCGGACTGACCGGCTGCGGCAGCGACGACGGTGACGGCAAGGGTGGGGACACGCAGGCCCGGCCGAGCGCGACCCCACCCGCCCGGGCCGTCCAGGACGCCTACCGCAGGACAGTGGCCGCGGACACCGCGAAGATAGCCGTCACCAGCAAGGTCGTCGCCGAGGGGCAGGCCGTCACGGCGCGCGGCAGCGGCGTGGCCGGCCTGAAGGACGGCACCAGCCGCGTCACGCTGACCTCGCGGGGCGCCACCGTCGAGCAGCGCGTCGTCGACGGCGTGGTCTACCAGAAGCCGTCCGGCGGGAAACACGCCTCCGTCCCGGGCGGCAAGACCTGGGCGAAGATCGACCTCAAGCGGCTGGCCCAACGGGGCTCGGCCGGGCGGTCCCAGGTCAGCGACCCCGCCGAACCGGTCCGCTACCTCAGGAACGTCGGCTCCGAGGACGTCACCCGCGTCGGCACCCAGAACCTCGACGGCACCCGCACCACCCACTACCGCGTCTCCGTCCCCCTCTCCGCGCTCTCCTCCGGCAACGCCGCACAGGAGCGGGAACCGCGCGGGCAGCTCGGGAAGTCCACCCTGCCCGTGGACCTGTGGCTGGACGAGCAGGGGCGGCTGCGCCAGGAGAGCGTCCGGCTCACCCTGCACCCGCTCGCACACAGGACGCCGGGCCGGGAGAACACCGCCGTGACCAGCACGACCGTCCTGCGCCTCTCCGACTACGGAACCGACGCGCGGGTCAGCGCGCCGCCCGCCCGCGACACCGCGGACGTCACCGGCAAGGTGGCCGGGGCCGGCGCGGCCGACGGCTGACAGGTGTGAGCCGCCCGGGCCGGGATACGCGGTCTGGACGGCACCACCGCCCGTCCGGAAGGTCAGCCCCTCATGACCAGCGCACAGGAGCCCGGCCACCACTCGGAGGTGACCCTCCGGGTCAACGGCAAACCCCACACCGTGCTCGTCGACCACCGGCGCGTCCTGCTGGACGTGCTGCGCGAGGACCTGGACCTCACCGGGTCCAAGAAGGGCTGCGACCAGGGCCAGTGCGGTGCCTGCACCGTGCTGGTCGACGGGCGCCGCCTCAATAGCTGCCTGCTGCTCGCCGTCACCCTCGACGGCCGCGAGGTCACCACCGTCGAGGGCCTCGGCGGCGACGGCGAGCAGCCGCACCCGCTCCAGCGGGCCTTCCTGGACCGCGACGCCTTCCAGTGCGGCTACTGCACCCCGGGCCAGCTCTGCTCCGCCGTGGGCATGCTCGCCGAGGCCGCGGCCGGCCACCCCTCCCACGTCACCGACCCGGCAGCCCCCGCCGGCCCGCCCGTACCGCTGGGCCGGCCCGAGATCCGCGAGCGGATGAGCGGCAACCTGTGCCGCTGCGGCGCCTACCCGCGCATCGTCGAGGCGATCGAGGACGTGATCGAGTGACCGGCTTCGGATACCTCAGGCCCGCCGGACTCCAGGAGGCTGTCGAGGCGTACGCCGCCCACCCGGGCGCCCGCTACCTCGCCGGCGGCACCAACCTGGTCGACCTGCTGAAACTCGGTGTCGAGCGGCCCGCCCTCCTCATCGACATCGGCCGCCGGCTGCCGCTGGACACCGTCGAGGAGCTGCCCGACGGCTCCCTGCGCGTCGGCGCCACCGTCCGCAACAGCGACCTGGCCGCCGACCCACGCGTCCGGAACCGCTACCCGGCCCTGTCCCAGGCACTGCTGGCGGGCGCCTCCGCACAGTTGCGCAACGCCGCCACCACCGGCGGCAACCTGCTCCAGCGCACCCGCTGCCCCTACTTCCAGGATCTGGACAAACCCTGCAACAAACGTGAGCCGGGCAGCGGCTGCGGCGCCCGGGACGGCGTCCACCGCGACCACGCGGTCCTCGGCCACTCCGAGCACTGCATCGCCACCCACCCCTCCGACATGGCCGTCGCCCTGGCCGCGCTGGACGCCCAGGTCGAGCTGTACGGCACCGGCGGCACCCGGCGCCTCGCCGTGGCCGACCTCCACCGGCTGCCCGGCGAGCACCCCGAACGGGATACCTGGATCCGCCCCGGCGAACTGATCACCGGGGTGCTCCTGCCGGCCGCCACGGCCGGGGTCCCCTCCGCCTACCGCAAGGCCCGGGACCGGGCGTCGTACGCCTTCGCCCTCGCCTCCGTGGCCGTCGTCCTGAAGGTCACGGACGGGGTCGTCGACCAGGCGGGCGTCGCCTTCGGCGGACTCGCCCACCGGCCCTGGCGGGCCCGTCACACCGAGCTGGCCCTGCTCGGCGCCCCCGCCACCCCGGCCGCCTTCGAAGGGGCCGTGGCACTCGAACTCGCGCACGCCGAGCCGCTGCGGGACAACGCCTACAAGGTGCCCCTCGCCCGCAACCTGGCCCTCGACGTCCTGCACCGTCTCGCCCCGGCACCCGCGACCGCTTGAGCCGCCACAGGAGGAACCATGACCGGGCAGCGCCCTGGGCGCCCCCGCCGAGCGCCGGGAAGGACGCCAGAAGGTCACCGGCGCCGCCCGCTACGCCGCCGAGTACGCCGTGCCCGGCCGTGCCCACGCCTGGCCCGTGCCGGCCGCGGTCGCGTCCGGCCGGGTCACCGGCGTCGACACCTCCGCCGCCCTCGCCCTGCCCGGCGTCCTCGCCGTCCTCACCCCCGGCGACGCCCCGCGCCTCGCCGAGGCCGAGGACGCCACCCTCGCCGTCCTCCAGGACCCCGCGGTACCGCACCGGGGCTGGTGCGTGGCCCTGGTCGTCGCCGAGACGCCGGAGACGGCCCGCGCCGCCGCCCGCGCCGTCCGCGTCCACTACGACAGCCGGCCCCACGACGTGAACCTGAGCGAAGGCCACCGGGACGCGTACGCGCCCGAGGAGGCCGGCGGCCAGCCGGGCACCCTGGAGCACGGCGACCCGGAGGCGGCCTTCGCCGCCGCCGACATACGCGTCGACGTCGCCTACCGGGTGCCGCCGCTGCACAACCACCCCATGGAACCGCACGCCAGCACCGCCCACTGGGACGGCGACCGGCTCACCGTGTACACCTCCAGCCAGGGCGGTACGGCCGTCCGGTCCGTGCTCGCCAAGCTGTTCGAGCTGCCCGAGGAGCAGATCACCGTCGTCGCCGAGCACGTCGGCGGCGGCTTCGGCTCCAAGGGCACCCCGCGCCCGGACGTCGTCCTCGCCGCGCTGGCCGCCCGGCACACCGGCCGGCCCGTCACCCTGGCCTGTCACCGCCGCCACCTGCCCACCGTCACCGGCCACCGCGCCCCCACCCGGCAGCGGATCCGGCTGGGAACGGACGCGGACGGCCGCCTCACCGCCCTGCTGCACGAGGTGACCACCTACACCTCGCGGGTGAAGGAGTTCGTGGAGTACGCCGCCGTGGTCTCGCGCACCATGTACGCCACCCCCGCCCTGCGCAGCGCCCACCGCGTGGTCCCCCTGGACGTACCCAGCCCGTCCTGGATGCGGGCACCCGGCGAGGCCCCCGGCATGTACGCCCTGGAGTCCGCCCTGGACGAACTCGCCGACGCGCTCGGCATGGACCCGGTGGAGCTGCGCGTCCGCAACGAACCCGACCGCGAACCCGGCAGCGGCAAGCCGTTCAGCAGCCGCAACCTCGTGCGGTGCCTGCGCGAGGGCGCCCGCCGCTTCAACTGGGCCGACCGTGATCCGCGCCCCGGCGTCCGCCGCGAGGGACCCCTGCTCCTGGGCACCGGCGTGGCCGCCGCCACCTACCCCGTGATGGTGTCCCCGTCCTCGGCCGCCGTCGAGGCCCTGCCCGACGGCACGTTCACCGTCCGGGTCAACGCGGCCGACATCGGCACCGGGGCCCGTACCGTCCTCGCCCAGATCGCCGCCGACGCCCTCGGCGTCCCCCTGGACCGGGTGCGCTGCGAGGTCGGCCACAGCGAGCTGCCGCCGGCCCCGCTGGCCGGCGGCTCCTCCGGCACCGCCTCCTGGGGCTGGGCCGTCCACGAGGCGTGCACCCGGCTCGCCGCGCACCCCGGCCCGCTGCCCCCCGACGGCCTGACCGTCCGCGCCGACACCACCGGCCGTGCCGACGCCGACAGCCCCTACGCGCGGCACGCGTTCGGCGCCCACTTCGCCGAGGTCGCCGTCGACACCGTCACCGGCGAGGTCCGCGTCCGCCGGATGCTGGGTGTCTTCGCCGCCGGACGGATCCTCAACGCCCGTACCGCGCGCTCCCAGTTCACCGGCGCCATGGTCATGGGCCTCGGCATGGCGCTCACCGAGGGCAGCACCCTGGACCCCGCGTTCGGCGACTTCCCCGAGACCGACCTCGCCGGCTACCACGTGCCCGCCCACGCCGACGTCCCCGCCATCGAGGCCGACTGGATCGACGAGGACGACCCCCACCTCAACCCGATGGGCAGCAAGGGCATCGGCGAGATCGGCATCGTCGGCACCGCCGCAGCCCTCGGCAACGCCGTCCACCACGCCACCGGCATCCGCTTCCGCGAACTCCCCCTCACCCCCGACCGCGTCCTGACCGGCCTGCTCTCGGAGGGCTGACCCCGGCCGGGTCGCTCAGTCGTCGGCGACCGGGTAGCGGTGCACCGGGGGCAGGCCCGGCAGGAGGCCCGGCCACACGGTGTCCAGGACATGGGCGCTCGGCGTGAACAGGGGTGCGGACAGGGCGGCCAGGTCGGCGACCTCGTGCCACTCCCAGCGGTGGACCAGGTGCGGCTCGGTGACGACCGGTTCCCCGGTGAACGCGGTGACCCGCACGGCGGCCGTCAGCCGGGGTATGCCGTCGACGGAGTCCAGCAGCACCGCCCGCACCCGGGCGCCGGCCGGGTCGGCCCGCAGCGACGTCTCCTCCGCCAGCTCCCGCACACCGGCGGTGGCGAAGTCCTCACCCGGGTACGGTCGCGGACGAACGGCCAGGCGAGCCGGACGGTGATCAGGTCGTAGGCGGGGTGCGGGAGTCGCGCCAGGTCGTCGCGTTCGACGTCCAGCCGCAGGTACCCCACCCCCGGCCCGCCCGTGCGCCGGGCCTCGGCGAGCGCGGTGGCGGACAGGTCGACCGCGTCCACCCGGTATCCCGAGCCGGCCAGATGGCGGGCGAGTTCGCCGAGTCCGCAGCCCACGTCCAGGGCGAACCCGCGCGCGGGGGCCGGGACGTGCGCGGCGAGCAGCCGCCGCTCGGCGTCGCCCAGTGGCCGGAACCGGCCGCCGCTCGTGTAGTGGGCGTCCCACTCCTCGGGTGTCGGGTGTGCCACCGGGTCTCCTCCGTGCGTGCCGGTCCGTCCGCCGCCGAGGCGATCATGGCCGGGGGAAGGGCCGGACACACCCGTCGGCTCGAACACACCCGCCGGCCTCGGACATGTCCGTCGGCCCCGACACAGACTGTTGAAGAGGCGGTGTTCCAGCCCCGCACCATTCAGTCGTGTCAGCAGGCGCTGCCGTTCGGGACGAGCACGTCTGCGGTCCCGGCACTGGCTGAGTACCCCTCCGCCTTGATGCGTCGGGGCGGGTGGGGTGCGTCGCTGCTGCTGACGGCCGGGTGCCGGCGCAAGGCGGGAGGACCTTCCGGCGCTCTTGCAGGCCCTCTTCCGGGTCGCCGAGCCCATCGGTTCGCCGCCGCCCGGCGACGCCCGACGTTTGCGGTGGTCAGGCCGTACCGGAGCGGGTCGAGGTGACGGCCACGGTGATGTAAGGCACGGTGACGTGGCCGCCGAGCGTGTCGATCACGGCCCCGACGCTGTCCAGGACCTCCGCCAGTTCGTCTGCGGGAAGTCGGGTGAGAGCGCCGAAGGTGGGGAGCTGGTCGAGCCATTCCTCCCGGGTGTAGGTGCGCTCCCAGGCGAAGCGCCACTGTTCCGGCTCGCTGAACCTGCCCGTCTGCCGGATCCCGTCGGTGATCCTCGCGAACAGCGGTCGGGATGCGTCCAGGGCCGATCCCTTCAGCAGACCGAGGTCGAGCGGGGAGTCGGGGGCGACCTGTCGGTGTGCCTCGGCGAGTGCGTCGATCACCTCCTCCGGGAGCTGGGGGACGTGGTGGAAGGGTGCGAGTCGGCCGCCGGGCCGGAGTACCTGGGCCGCCTTGGCCGCGCCAGCGACGGGGTCCACCCAGTGCCAGGCGGTGCCGGCGATGACCGCGTCGAACTGTCGTCCGGCCGGCTGCCAGTCCTCGAACCTGGCGACCTCGACCTCGACCCGGCTGCGCCGCGCGAAGGCGGCCATCCGCTCGTCGGGCTCGATACCGAGCACCGTGCAGCCGGCCGCTTGGAACTGCCGGGCTTCAATGCCGGTCCCGGCCCCCACATCGAGGACGTCCCGGCCAGGGCTTGCCGTGACGATCCGGTCCACCAGAGCGTCGGGATACGGCGGCCGGGCGCGGTCGTAGCGTTCGGCGTCCACGCCGAACGACTCGGCCACCTGCCGGTGGCGGTGGGGCTCGGGTCCGGAACGGTCCGGCTGTCCCTGCGATAAAGTGGGCATGCGCCCACACTAATGGGCGATTGCCCACTTGTGGAAGCCGGGCCGGAACGGAAAGAGAGACGATGCCGTCAGGGGTACACATCCACAATGTGCGCGGCCAGTTGTTCGAGGCCGCCGAGCGCGTCTTGCTCCGGGACGGGCCCGACGCGCTGACCAGCCGGGCGGTCACGGAGGAGGCGAACTGTGCCAAGGGCGTGCTGCACCGGCACTTCACCGACTTCGATGCCTTCCTGACCGAACTGGTCCTCGACCGCATTCGCGGTATCGAAGACCGGGCCACGGTACTGAGCGCGGCCGCAGGGACCGGGAGCGTGGTGGACAACCTGACCGAAGCGCTGCAGGACCTGTTCGGGCCGGTCACGGTGGCGATCGTCGCGCTCATCACCTTCCGCGACGGCCTACGCGCCCGGCTGCGGCAGGCCGGTCTCACCGGTATCCCGCTGGCCATGCAGGCAACCTCCATGATCGCCGCCTACCTTGCCGCCGAGCGGGAGCTGGGGCGCCTGGCCGACGACGCCGACATCGACACGCTCGCCCCCACCCTCGTCGGAGCCGCGCACCTGCTGTTCGCCGACCGGGCAAGCGCCCCGCCGCAGACCGCCGCCATCCGCAAGACGGTGACCGCCGTCATCGCCAGCGGCTTGCGACCGCCGCGGGTGTGACTTGCGCGCCCAGGTCGCTCGTCGTCGCGCTCGCCCCTGCCCGGTGCGGCGACCGTCCTGGGACGGCCGAACCATGGAGCGGACCGTTGGTCCTGCGACCTGTTCCTCGATGAGCACTGCCAGCTTGGGCGCCAGCAGGACCGGGTTCCGTTCGATGGGGAGGCAGGCGTCGTCCCCAGTGCGTTCGAACCGGTCAGTGGCCAGTTGGACCGGGCGAACAACGGGCAGGGCACAGAGCCCGAGCACAGAGCCCGATCAGAGCGCCCGCGATTCGGACGATGCAATTCATCCCGATTCCGGCCGGCCCCGGCAGAAGCCGGCACTCCGCGCACACCGCCGTACGCGATCTCGACGCCGGGGCCCCGGGGGACCACCATTTCCCGGGAGGAGCGGTCGAGGGTGACAGGAGCTGCCGGACATGCACGTGAGCGACGTACCCCTGCGCGTCCTGGCGGTGGACGACGAGCAACCCGCGCTCGGGGAACTGCTGTACCTGTTGGGGCAGGACCCACGGGTCGGCACGGTCGTGCCCGCGCCCGCGGCCACCGAGGCGCTGCGCCGGCTCGGCCGGGCCATGGAGGAGGGACCGGACGGCGCGGACGCCTTCGACGTCGTGTTCCTCGACGTCAGCATGCCGGGCCTGAACGGCCTCGAACTGGCGCGGCTGCTCGGCGGGTTCGCCACACCGCCGCTGATCGTCTTCGTCACCGCCCACGAGGACTTCGCGGTCCGCGCCTTCGATCTCAAGGCCGTCGACTACCTGCTCAAGCCGCTGCGCAGGGAACGCTTCGCCGAGGCCGTGCGGCGGGTCGCCGAGCTGGTCCGGGCCGGGCAGGGCCCCCGGCCCGCCGCCCTTCCAACGCCCACGGCCGCCCTCGGCGACCAGATCCCGGTGGAACTGGGCGGGGTGACCCGTTTCGTGCCCGTCGCCGACATCACCTATGCCGAGGCACAGGGCGACTACGCGCGGCTGCACACCCGCGACGGCAGCCACCTGGTGCGGGTACCGCTGTCCACCCTGGAGGAGCAGTGGCGCGCACGCGGCTTCGTCCGGATCCACCGCAGCCGTCTCGTCGCACTCGGCCGGATCGAGGAACTCCGCCTGGACGGCGGCAACCTGAGCGTGCGGATCGGCGACCGGATTCTCGCGGTGAGCCGCCGCAACGCCCGCGAACTGCGCGACCTGCTGGCCGTCCGCGCGACAGCCCGGCCCCGCTGAACCTGCGGCGCGAGGGCGGCCCGATCCCGCTCGACCGGCGGTGCTTCGGTGGCGCGGTCCCGTTCGACCGGCGGCGGCTCGGTGGCTCGGTCCCGTTGAACCCGGAGCGCGGCGGCGGCCCGGGTGCCGCGCGCGGGTGCCGGGTCGTGGGGAATCTCGTCCGACGGGTGTCTCGACGGTGGCGCTCTGCGTACACTCGCCGCACACAAGGTGATCACCGTGGCGTCGGGGAGTGCGTGATGGGTACGGAATCCGTCCCTCGCAGAGAGGTGGTCACCGGACGGCCGCACACCCCCGGCGGCGGCCGGACCGTACCGCCCCCGGTCCCCGCGCCCGCCCCCGGCCCCGCTCACCCTGACGCCGACGCCGTACGCGCCCTGATGCGCCGTCAGCTCCGGGCCGCTCTCACCGCGACGGCCCTGCTCGCGGCCCCGCTCGGCCTGCTCCCCGTCCTCCTGCGGGTCCTGCCGCTCGCCGACAGCGAACCCCGCGTCCCGCCGGCCCTCTGGCTCCTGCTCGGCGTGGCGCCGTACCCGGCGCTGCTGGGCATCGGCGCCTGGTACGTCCGCCGGGCCGAGCGCAACGAGACCGGTACGCCCGCCCCCGCGGAGCGCCCCTGACCATGCGCCGACCACACACCGGGGCCGGCCGGTGAACCGGACGTACGGCATCGCGGGCGTGACGGCCGTGGTCCTCGCCACGGTCCTCGTCGGCGCGCTGGGCCTGCGCGTCTCCCGCACCACGTCCGACTTCTACGTCGCCTCGCGCACCGTCGCCCCCCGGCTCAACGCCTGCGCGGTCAGCGGCGAGTACCTGTCCGCCGCCTCCTTCCTCGGCGTCGCCGGGCTCGTCCTCGCCCAGGGCGTCGACATGCTGTGGTTCCCCATCGGCTACACCGCCGGGTTCCTGCTGCTGCTGGCCTTCGTCGCCGCCCCGCTGCGCCGCTCCGGCGCCTACACCCTGCCGGACTTCGCCGAGGCCCGGCTGGAGTCCCGGGCGGTCCGCCGGATCGCGGGCGGGCTGGTCGTCGGCATCGGCTGGCTCTATCTGCTGCCGCAGTTGCGCGGGGCCGGGCTGACCCTGCGGCTGCTCACCGGCGTGCCCGGCTGGGTCGGCGGCCTGATCGTCGCGGCCGTGGTGACCGTGGCGGTGGCCGCGGGCGGGATGCGCAGCATCACCTTCGTCCAGGCCTTCCAGTACTGGCTGAAACTCACCGCCCTGCTGGTGCCCGTGGCCTTCCTGCTGCTCGCCTGGCGCGCCGACCACGCCCCGGCTCCCTCCTGGGAGGACCGGCCCGTCTTCCACCGCCCGACCGAGGTGCGCCTTGACCGGCCGGTCACCCTCACCGCCCACGCGCCGGTCCGCGTGACCGTCTCCGGCTCCGTCGACGGCCGTACCGTGCACGGCGGTTCGGTCACCCTGGCCGAGGGCGGGCACCGGATCGGCGCGGACACCGTCCTGCGCTTCCCGGCCGGCGCCCGCGTCCCGCTGCCGGACCGCGCGTCCGGCCGTACCGCCCAGTCGAGCTGGGCGAGACCGCTTTCCGCGGACCGCGAACAGCACAGCCTGTACGCCACCTACGGGCTGATTCTGGCCACCTTCCTCGGCACGATGGGTCTGCCGCACGTCGTCGTCCGCTTCTACACCAACCCCGACGGCCGCGCCGCCCGCCGCACCACCGTGATCGTGCTCGGCCTGCTCGGCGCCTTCTACCTGCTGGTACCCCTGTACGGCATGCTCGGCCGGCTGTACGCGCCCGATCTGCTGCTCACGGGCGACACCGACGCGGCGGTCCTCGTGCTGCCGCAGCGGCTGATCGGCGGTGTCGCCGGCGACCTGCTCGGGGCCCTCGTCGCCGGCGGCGCCTGCGCGGCGTTCCTGTCCACCGCCTCCGGGCTCACCCTGTCCGTGGCCGGTGTGCTCGCCCAGGACGTGCTGCCCACCCGCGGCGTACGCCACTTCCGGTTCGCCGCGCTGCCCGCGATCGCGGTGCCCACCGCCGCGGGTGCCGTGGTCAGCGACCTGCCGGTGGCCGACGCGGTCGGGCTCGCCTTCGCCGTGTCCGCCTCCTCGTTCTGCCCGCTGCTCGTGCTCGGCATCTGGTGGCGCGGCCTGACCCCGCCGGGCGCGATCGCCGGGCTCCTGCTCGGCGGCGGATCGGCGCTCACCGCGGTCACGGTGACCATCGCGGGCGGCGCCCGTTCGGGCTGGCTGCACACCCTGCTGGCCTGGCCCGCGGTGTGGTCCGTGCCCGTGGGGTTCGCGGCCATGGTGCTGACGTCCCTGGCCACGCGCGACCGGGTGCCACCCGGCACGACCGCCACGATGGCCCGCCTCCACCTGCCCGAACCCACCCCCGTCCACCCCTGACCACCCCTGCCCCCCGTCCACCCCTGCCCCCGTCCACCCCTGCCCCCCCGTCCACCTCTGACCACTCCCACCCCCGGCCACCCCTGCCCCTCCGCCGCAGCCGGCCTCGCCGCTGCCCCCCGGCCCCCGACGCCCCCCACCCCCACCGAGGAGCCCCGTGTCCGTCCGTTCGTCGGATCGTCCGCAGCCGTACCGCTCATGACCGTGCTCGTCACCGCGGCCCTCGCCCTGGCCGGGCTCGCGCTGTTCGTGCTGGGGGCCGCCCTCGGGCACGGCGCGGCGCGCCGGCAGCTCGAGCACACGGCCGGCACCGACGGGACGCGCGCCCTCGCGCACGCCCTGCACACCGCCGCGCTCGCCGCGGCGCCGCTGCGCGCCGGACTGACCCCGGACACGGCCCGCAGGACGGCCCGTCGGCTGCGCCCCCTGCTCGGCGCCCCGGCCCTCGCCCTCGCCGACGACACCCGCGTCCTCGTCTGGGACGGCGCCGCCGAACACCATCGCGACCAGCTCGCGACCCAGTTGGCCCCCACCCCGCGCCCCCGTACTCTGGCGCTGTCCTGCGCCGACGAGGGCTGCGCCGTGCGCTGGGCCGCCCTGGTGCCGCTCAGCGCCGGCGGGGTGGCCGCCGGCACGCTCGCCGTGTTCGCGGGCGCCGAGTCCGCCACGCTGCTCCGGGCCGCGGAGGAGGCGGCCCGCCGGCTCTCCGTGGACCTCGACCTCGCCGGGCTCGACCGGGCCCGCTCCAGCGCGCACGAGGCCGAGGTGCGGGCGCTGCGCGCGCAGATCTCCCCGCACTTCGTATACAACTCCCTCGCGAGCATCGCCTCCTTCGTCCGCACCGACCCCGGCCGCGCCCGCGAACTGCTGCTGGAGTTCGCCGAGTTCACCCGGTATTCGTTTCGCCGCGACGGTGACTTCACCACCCTCGCCGAGGAACTGCGTTCCATCGAGCAATACCTGGAGCTGGCCCGCGCCCGGTTCGGCCACCGCCTCCAGGTCACCCTGCGCATCGCCCCCGAAGTGCTGCCCGTGACGCTCCCGTTCCTGTGTCTGCAACCCCTGGTCGAGAACGCCCTCAAGCACGGCCTGGAGGACTCCGTGGAGCGCAGCAGGGTCACGATCACGGCCGAGGACGAGGGCACCGAGGCCCGGGTCGTGGTCGAGGACAACGGTGTCGGCATGGAACCGGAGCGGCTGCGCGGGATCCTGCGCGGCACGGCCGGGGCGTCCACCGGCATCGGTCTGAGCAACGTGGACCGCAGACTGCGCCAGGTGTACGGCGACGACCACGGCCTGGTCATCGAGACGGGCGTGGGAGCCGGTACGAAGATCACGGTCCGGGTGCCGAAGTTCCGGCCGGGCGTCCAGGCGCCCCCGCCCTGACGCCGCCGTCCGGCCACTATGGCCGAACCCCGACGGTTGCGCACCGGGTGAGCGGGCCCCCGTCCCCGTGGCATTGCTCACGTTCACACGGGCGCCGACGGGGGCAGGGCTCTTCTCCGGGGACGCGGGGCGGTGAGCTGCCTTGCCGCGGGGACAGGGGTGGGACTTGTGTGGGGGAATGGTGAACGGTGGTAGTGATCACGCGTGCGCTCGGCCGGTCGTCGGCGAGCGTTAACGGCAGCGTCACGGCGATTCGTGGTGCTTCACCGCATGAATACGTATGGTTGTGCGAAGGGATCCATGGGCGGATGGCGAGGGCGGTATTTCTCGCCGGTCATGTGAGGTTCGTGCGCGACTGCGGTTCACCATGCGTATAGGCAACACGGACAACCGGCGCACAGGCCAGGGGGGTTACTTGATGTTCTTCATCAGACCGGGCCGTGTCAGGCAGGAGCCGTTCCGGCAGGGCGGAGTGCGCAGGCCGTTCGTTCGCGCAGCACGGCGGACGGGGCGCTGAGGCGTTCCGGTCGAGTCGGAGAAGGGCGGGCCGCACGGTCGTGCCGTGCGGGCCGCCGGCGGACAAGGCAGCTGTGAGGTGCGGAATCGTGCTGGACGGCGGACGCGAGCAGACGCAGGACACCTTTCGACTCCTCCGGGCGAGTCCCCGGAGAGCCATGGCGAGGGACAGGGCACCACCTCCGAGCGGCCCCGAAGAAGCGGCCAACGGGTCAGAGCGACACCCCCACGAGATCAGAACGCCACCCGATCACGAGTCAGAGGTTGTAGTGCCCCCGCGATATTCAGTCATCTCCGAACAAATTCTTCTGGAATCATCTTCCGAACCGGGCCGCTCTATTGCACAATCCGCGCTGTTCTGGCTCGACGGACGGCTTGGCAAAGGCATGGAGTTAGCAGCCGCGGCGTCGCAACCCGCCCCGGGGGAACGAGCCGGTCGCGGCAGCTCGCTGGAGGCCCGCATCTGGTACGCCACGCTGCTGACACGAGTCCGCGGCCTGCGGCCGGCCGGCCGTCTCGTCGCCGCGGCCACCTCCGCCCCCCACGCGCCGCACCGGCCGGAGGTGCAGGCGGCGCTGCACCTGTGCCAGGCGGAGATCCACCTCGCCGGGGGCAGACCCGCCGAGGCGGCGGCAGCGGCCGAGGCGGGGCTCCGGCTGGCCGGCCAGGCCGGGAGCCGCGGTCTCCCGCCGAGGGGGCATGTGGTCATGGCCGTGTGCTCGGTGCGTTCCCTGGACCTGACGACGGGCCTGCTGTACGCCAACTACCTGCGGGACGCCGGCCTGCTCGGGCAGGAGAACCTCATGCCGGGCCAGTGCGTGTGGGCCGCCGCCCAGGCGCTGGAGGCCCGCAACGGCCTGGAGAGCGTGGCCCATCTGCTGAAGGGCATCGCCTACGACGACGTACTCGCCGGCGACCTGCTGGTGTCCCAGCCGGCAGCGGCCTCCTGGCTGGTCCGGGCGGGGCAGCGCCTCGGCGACGACGACCTCGCCGAGGGTACCGTCCGCCGCATGAGCGGGATCGCCCTGGCCAACCCGAGCTTCCGCAGCGTACAGGCGGCGGCGGAGCATGCCGCCGCGCTGTACGAACGGGACGCGGACGCCCTGGAGACGGCCGCGGAACGGCATCTGGACCCGTGGGCCCGGGCGTCCGCGCTGGAGGACGCGAGCCGCATACGTTCCGCGCGCGTCTCGGAGCGCGACCGGGCGGTCGGCCTGCTCCGGCGCGCGGCCGACGCCTACCTGGGCGCGGGCGCGTCCCGTGACCTGTCCCGGGTGCAGAGCCGCATCCGGGAACTCGACGGCCAGTGCGGCCGGCCGGCCCGCGGCCGGACCCGGGTCAGCCGGCTCACGGACACCGAGTTCGCGGTGGCCGAACTGGTCAGCCAGGGCCTGACCAACGGGCGGGTGGGCAGCCAGTTGTACATCTCGCCCCACACGGTGGCGTTCCATCTGAAGAAGATCTTCCGCAAGCTCGACGTGACCTCCCGCGTCGAACTGGCCCGCTCCTGGAACCGGATCCTGGTGGAGGAACGCGCCGACTCGCCACGGGAGTCCGAGCCCGGGTTCAAGATCCGCCCGCCCATGGCCCGGCAGGCCGTGTAGCCAGCCGTCGGCGCGGGGCCGTCGTCGCAGGTGGCAGTCCCGCGCCGAGACCACCGTCCCCGCCCTACCAACCTGAGGGATGCCGCCGCGGTGGTGTCTGCCCGTAGCCTCCGATCGAGGGATGCACCGCTCCTCACCGTGGTGTGCCGTCCGTCGGCGAGTGCCGGCCGGAAGGGACCGGGCGGGTTGCCGGAACAGCCGTACAAGTGGCCAGGAGTCATGTCATGACACATCTTCTGCACATCGACGCGAGCATCCGCACCGCCGAGTCCGTGACGCGGCAGCTCACCGCCGAGTTCGCCACCCAGTGGCGGCAGAACCACCCCGACGCCGCTTACACCTACCGCGACCTCGGTGCCGAGCCGGTCCCGCACATCACGCACGAGGTGCGGGAGTGGCTCTTCGACCCGACAGGCGACCCGCACGGCGTCAGCCCCGAGGAGCAGGCGCTCACCGAGGCGCTCGTCTCCGAGGTCCGCGAGGCGACCACGATCGTGCTCGGCATCCCGATGTACAACTACACGATCCCGTCGTCGATCAAGGCATGGATCGACCGGCTGGTCAGCCCGGCCCACATGATCCTCCCGGGCGCCGAGTCCGGCGCGCTGAGCGGCAAGAACGTCATCGCCGTCACGGCGCGCGGCGGCTCCTACGCCCCCGGCACCCCGCGCGAGGGCTGGGACTACCAGGAGCCGTACCTGCGGGCCGTGCTCAGCGCCATCGGCCTCGCCGACCACCTGAGGTTCGTGCACGCCGAACTCACCTTCGCGGCGATCGTGCCCGCCATGGCGGAGCTGAAGCCGCTGGGCGAGAAGTCCCTCGCGGATGCCCGCGAGGCCCTGCGCAAGCTGGCTCTCTGACCTTCGGCACCACCGTTCTCGCGGGCGGGCGCACCCGTGGGGGGCGCGGTTCTCCGCGGCCAGGTACGTTCGCACACACTGTGGGGAAGGTGCTTCATGAGCGAGATGCTCTCCTACGAAGAAGTCTGGTCACGCACCCATCACTTCGACCCGCCCGCGATCTTCGACACGCTGCGGGAGGAACGCCCGCTCACGCGGATGGCCTACCCCGACGGTCACATCGGCTGGATCGCCACCAGCCACCGGCTCGTCCGGGAGGTCCTCAGCGACCCCCGTTTCAGCCACAGCCTGGAGATCGGCCACTTCCCGGTCACCAAGTACGGTGCTCCCGTACCGCAGTTCGCGGCGCTGCCCGGCATGTTCATCCACATGGACCCGCCGGACCACACCCGCTTCCGCCGCATGCTGGCGCGGGAGTTCACCGTCCGGAGTGTCGCCGAACTCGCCCCCCGCGTCGAGTCCGTGGCCGCCGAGCAGATCGAGGCGGTGCGCGAGCACGGCGCGCCCGCCGACCTGCTCGCCACGTTCGCCAAGCCGTTCGTCCTGCGGGTCCTGTCCGAGCTGGTCGGCCTGCCGTACGAGGAGCGGGACCGGTACCAGGACGTGCCCGCCATCACCCACGACCCGGACGGTGACGCCGAGGTGGCGATGGCCGCCTACGGGCAGGTCGGCGCGCTCATCGGGGAGACCATCGAGCGCAAGCGCAAGGAACCCGGCGACGACATCATCAGCCGGCTGCTGGCCGCCGGTGAGCTGTCCGACGAGGAACTGGGCAACATGGTGGCCCTGTTGCTCTTCGCGGGTTACGAGACGACGGAGAGCGCTCTCAGCGTCGGTGTGCTGGCGCTGCTGCACCACCCCGAACAACTCGCCGCCCTGCGCGCCGATCTCACCCGCGTCGACGCCGCGGTGGAGGAGATCCTCCGCTATGTGACCGTCAACCAGTACGAGATCTTCCGCACCGCGCTGGAGGACGTCGAGCTGGACGGCCGGACCGTGAAGAAGGGGGAGACCGTCACGGTGTCCCTGCCGGCCGCCAACCGCGACCCGGCGAAGTACGGCTGCCCCGCACAGCTCGACCTCGACCGCGACACCGCCGGACACCTGGCGTTCGGCCACGGCATCCACCAGTGCGTCGGCCAGAACCTGGCCCGCCTCGAACTGCGCACCGGCCTGCGCGCGCTGCTGGAGGCCTTCCCGGACCTGCGGGCGGCCACGCCGGCCGAGGAGATCCGGCTGAGCCTGCGCGGATCCGTCTTCGGCCTGAAGAGCCTGCCGGTCACCTGGTAGCACCCCCTGACAGCAGCCCCCTGGTAGTGCCTCCGCCCCTCCCACCTCCGGCGGCGCGGCGGCGCCCCGCGCAATGTCGCGCGGGGCCGGCCGCCTGACCGCCGCGCGCGTTTCAGCGCGGCGCGGGGATGTTCTGCTCCCGTCGTTTCCGGACGACGACCGGCTGTCCGATGCCGCACAGCCGCCCGCGCAGTGTCCGGCAACCACTCCCGACCCGCTGCCGCCCTGTGGAAGGAGTCCGAGGCGTGCGTCCCGACCTGGTCACACCGCTTGCGGTCACGCTCCGACAGCACGCTTCCCGCACTCCGGAGAAGGTCGCCTTCGCCGACGACCGGCGCTCCGTCACCTACGGCGAGCTGGAGGCGCGTACCCGGCGGCTCGCCGGGCATCTGGTCCGCCTCGGTCTGCGGCGCGGAGACCGGGTGACACTGTGTCTGGGCAACTCCGTCGCCATGGTGGAGGGTTATCTCGCGGTCGTGCGCGCCGGCGGCGTCGGTGTCCCCGTGAACCCCCGGTCCGCGCCCGCCGAGCTGGAGCACCTCCTCGCCGACAGCGGCGCGGTGTTCGCCCTCGCCGGGGCGAGCGATGCAGTGACGTTTCTTCAGGCGGTGGCGTCCACCGCCCCCCGTACGACCGTCCTGCTGGCCGGCACCACGTCCGTCCCGCCCGGCACCCACGCCTGCGACGAGCTGGCGGTCACCGATCCTGGCACGCCCGCCCCCGACGACCTCGGCCTGGACGAGGTGGCCTGGATGTTCTACACGTCCGGCACCACCGGGCGCCCCAAGGGCGTGCTGTCCACCCAGCGCAACTGCCTGTGGTCGGTCGCCGCCAGCTACGTGCCCCTGCCGGGCCTCACGCCGGACGACCGGGTGCTGTGGCCGCTGCCGCTCTTCCACAGTCTGTCCCACATCGCGTGCGTGCTGTCCGTGACCGCCGTCGGCGCCACCGCCCGTCTCACGGACGGCAGTTCCGCCGACGACGTACTGGACCTGCTCCGCGAGGAGAAGGCCACCTTCCTCGCCGGCGTCCCCACCACCTACCACCACCTCGTCGCCACCGCCCGCCGCACCGGCCTATCCCTGCCCGACCTGCGCATCGGCCTCGTCGGCGGCGCCGTCACCGGCTCCGAGCTGCGCCGCTCCTTCGAGGAGACCTTCGGCGTCCCGCTGGTCGACGCCTACGGCAGCACCGAGACCTGCGGCGCGATCACCATGAACCCGCCGGACGGCGCCCGCGTCGAGGGCTCCTGCGGGTTGCCGGTCCCGGGCGTCGGCGTCCGCGTGGTCGACCCCGGCACCGGACAGGACGTGCCCACGGGGCAGGAGGGTGAGGTCTGGGTCAGCGGCCCCAACGTCATGGTGGGCTACCACAACAGCCCCGAGGCGACCCGCGCCGCCCTGCGCGACGGCTGGTTCCGCACCGGCGACCTGGCCCGCCGGGACGCGGCCGGCTACTTCACCGTCTGCGGCCGGCTCAAGGACCTGATCATCCGCGGCGGCGAGAACATCCACCCCGACGAGGTCGAAGCCGTCCTTCGCGGCGCCCCCGGGGTCGCCGACGCCGGAGTCGCCGGCGCCGCCCACGACACCCTGGGCGAGGTCCCCGTCGCCTGGCTGGTCCCCGGCCCGGCCGGTCTCGACACGGCCGCCCTCCTCGAACACTGCCGCGCCCGGCTCTCCGCCTACAAGATCCCGGAGCGGATCCACGAGACCACCGCCGTCCCGCGCACCGCCTCCGGGAAGATCGTCCGCCGGCTGCTCGCCGCACAGCCGTACTGGCCGAGGTACACCGCCGACGGTCACCACGACGCCCTGGTGACCCCCGCCTGGATCCCCGCGCCCGCCGGACCCGCCACCGCCCGCCCGGCCGCGTGCGCCCTGGCCGGCGAGGACACCACCGCACTCGCCGCCGCCCTGCGCACGGCCGGCGTCCGCATCGACCTCCACTCCGACCTGGCGTCGGCGGCGCGTAGCGACGCGCCCCTGACCGTTCTGCTGCCACCGGCCGACACCACCGACCCCGCCGCCCCGGCCCGCGCCCTCACCGCACACGTCACCAGCGGCGTCGCCCCCGCTCCGCTCGTGGTCCTCACCCGGGGAGCCACGTCCGCCGGCGACACCGCGCCCGACCCCGCGGGCGCCGCACTGTGGGCCGCCGTACGGTCCCTCCAGGCGGACGGACACCCGCAGGTGACCGTCATCGACCTCGACACCGACGGCCCGGACGCGCACACGCTGCTCATCGCCCTCACCACGGACGAACCACAACTGGCCGTGCGCGGCGACCGGTTGCTGGTACCCCGGCTGCTGCGCACCCCCCTTGACGACCGGCCGCGCCCCGCCCCGGCGCTCACCCGCCCCGGCACCGTCGGCGTCACCGGCACGGACACCCCCCTCGGCGCCGCGCTCGCCCACCACCTCGCCGACGTCCACCGGGCCGGCCACCTGCTGCTCGTCCACGCACCCGGCACCACCGACGCCACCGACCCGGACGCCTGGCCCCCCGGCATCCACACCACCAGCGTCACCGCCGACGGCGCCGACCTCGCCCACGCCCTCGCGGCCCTACCGCACCCGGTCACCGCGGTGGTGCACACCACCGGCGACCCCGACCTCGCCCGCACCCTCGACGAACTCTCCGACGACAGCGCCGAGTTCGTCATCATCACCGACGGCTCCGCCGTTCTGGGCGCACCCGGCGACCCGGATCGGGCCGTCCGCGACGCCCGCACCGAGGCCGTCGCACACGCCCGCCGGGCCCGTGGCGCCGACGCGGCCACCCTGGCCTGGACCGGCTCCCGGGACACCGAGGACGGGACGGACCGAACCGCCGACCTGCTAGCCGCGTTCGACGTACTCCTGGCCGGCCGGACCCCCGCCCTCCTCGCCCCACGGCCCGCCCTGCCCGACCCGACCCGGCCGGCGCCCGCGCTCCTGCGCGCGCTGACCGAACCGCCGGCCCGGCAGGTACGGCCCGACCCGGCCGTCACCGCGGCCCTGCGCGCCCGCCTGGCCGGCCTGGACGAACGCGCCCGACTCTCCCACCTCGAACAACTGGTCCGGGAACAGGCCGCCGCGGTCCTGCACGGACCGGACGCGGCCCCGCTCCCCGCCGGCCGCGCCTTCCGCGACCTCGGCCTGACCTCGGTGACCGTCGTCGCCCTGCGCGACCGGCTCACCGAGCACACCGGGCTACGGCTGCCCACCACAGTCACCTTCGACCACCCCACCCCGCGCGACCTGGCGGCCCACCTGCACGGTGCGGTCCTCGGCCGGGACGACGCCCCGGCCCGACCGGAGCAGCCGGCCGGCGACGCCGACCCGCAGGAGCCCATCGCCATCGTCGGCATGGCCTGCCGACTGCCCGGTGGCGTCGACACCCCCGACGAACTGTGGCAGTTGCTCGCGGCGGGCCGGGACGCCGTATCCGGCTTCCCGACCGACCGGGGCTGGGACCTGGACGGCCTCTTCGACCAGGACCCCCGGAGGACCGGCACCTCCTACGTCGACCAGGGCGGCTTCCTGCCCGACGCCGGCCGGTTCGACGCGGGCTTCTTCGGCATCTCCCCGCGCGAGGCACTCGCGATGGACCCGCAGCAGCGGCTCCTGCTGGAGACCTCCTGGGAGGCACTGGAACGGGCCGGCATCGACCCGACCTCCCTCAAGGGAACCGACGTCGGCGTGTTCGCCGGTGTGATGGGCCAGCAGCAGTACGGCACCGGCGGCCAACTCCCGGCGGAACTCGAAGGCTTCGTCACCACCGGCACCGCCACCAGCGTGGCCTCCGGCCGGGTCGCCTACGTGTTCGGCCTCGAAGGCCCCGCCGTGACCGTGGACACCGCCTGCTCCTCCTCCCTGGTCGCCCTGCACCTCGCCGCCCAGGCGCTGCGGCGCGGTGAGTGCTCCATGGCCCTGGCCGGCGGCGCCACCGTCATGGCGACCCCGGGCACCTTCGTGGAGTTCTCCCGGCAGCGCGCCCTGGCCGCCGACGGCCGCTGCAAGTCGTACGCGGACGCCGCCGACGGCACCGGCTGGGCCGAGGGCGCCGGCGTCCTCGTCCTGGAACGGCTGTCGGAGGCCCGCCGCAACGGGCACCGGGTGCTCGCGGTGGTCCGGGGCAGCGCGGTCAACCAGGACGGCGCCTCGAACGGCCTCACGGCCCCGAGCGGCCCCTCCCAGCAGCGGGTGATCCGCAAGGCACTGGCCGACGCGGGCCTGACCCCGGCCGACGTCGACGCGGTCGAGGGCCACGGCACCGGCACGACTCTCGGCGACCCGATCGAGGCGCAGGCCCTGCTCGCCACCTACGGCCAGGACCGCGAACAGCCCCTCTGGCTGGGCTCCCTGAAGTCCAACATCGGACACACGCAGGCCGCCGCCGGAGTCGCCGGTGTCATCAAAATGGTCCAGGCGATGCGCCGCGGTCTCCTCCCCGCCACGCTGCACGTCGACACCCCCTCCTCCCAGGTCGACTGGTCGGTGGGCGCCGTCGAACTCCTCACCGAGGCCCGGGACTGGCCCGAGACCGGCCGTCCCCGCCGGGCCGGCGTCTCCTCCTTCGGCGTCAGCGGCACCAACGCACACGTCATCCTGGAACAGGTACCGGACGAGCCCGTCGCCCCCACCGAGACGCACGACGGTGTCGTCCCGCTGGTGGTGTCGGCGGCTTCGGAGGGTGCTCTGGCCGGGCAGGCGGAGCGGTTGGCGGTGTTCGTCGGTGCCACGGATGCGTCGTTGGTGGAGGTCGCGGGTGTGCTGGCGGCCCGGCGTGCGGTGCTCTCGGAGCGGGCGGTGGTGGTTGCCGGTTCGCGTGCGGAGGCGTTGGCGGGGCTGGGTGCGCTGGCTGGAGGGGAGTCGGCTGCCGGGGTGGTGAGCGGTGGTGTGGCTGCCGCCGGGCGGACGGTGCTGGTCTTCCCCGGTCAGGGTTCGCAGTGGACCGGTATGGGGCGGGAACTGCTTGAATCCTCGGCGGTGTTCGCCGAGCGGGTCGGGGAGTGTGCCCGGGCGTTGGAGCCGTGGGTCGACTGGGACCTGAAAAGGCCGTGCTGCGGGGTGAGGTCGACCTGCTGGCGCGCGTCGACGTCGTACAGCCGGCGAGTTTCGCCGTGAACGTCGGGCTGGCGGCTGTGTGGGCGTCCGTGGGTGTTGTACCGGATGCGGTGGTCGGGCATTCGCAGGGTGAGATCGCCGCCGCATGTGTGGCGGGTGCGCTGTCACTGGAGGATGCGGCGCGGATCGTCGCGGTGCGTAGTCAGGTGATCGCGGGGGAGCTGGCGGGCCGGGGCGGCATGGCTTCCGTGGCGTTGTCCGAGGCGGAAGCGGTCGTCCGCATCGCGCCCTGGGACGAGCGGGTCGAGGTCGCTGCCGTCAACGGCCCGTCGTCGGTGGTGATCGCGGGCGATGCCGAGGCTCTGGACGAACGTTGGCCGTGCTGGAGGCCGAGGGCGTGCGGGTGCGCCGGGTCGCGGTGGACTATGCGTCGCATACCCGTCATGTGGAGGCGATCGAGGGGGCGTTGGGGGAGGCGTTCGCGGAGATTCGCGGTCAGGCGCCGGTGGTGCCGTTCTTCTCGACGGTGACCGGTGGGTGGGTGCGTGAGGCGGGTGTCCTGGACGGTGGTTACTGGTACCGCAACCTGCGTGGTCAGGTGCGTTTCGGGCCGGCGATCGCCTCCTTGCTGGCTGAGGGGCATTCGGTGTTCGTGGAGTCCAGTGCGCATCCCGTGCTGGTGCAGCCGGTGAACGAGGTGGTGGACGAATCGGGGTCCGAGGCTGTTGTCGTCGTGGGTTCCCTGCGTCGTGATGAGGGTGGGCTGCGGCGGTTGTTGATGTCGCTGGCCGAGGTGTTCGTCAAGGGTGTGGCGGTCGACTGGACGGGTGTGCTGCCCGAGGGTGCCGGGGCGGCGGACGTGGAGTTGCCGACGTACGCCTTCGAGCACCGGCACTACTGGCTCAAGCCCGCTCCGGTGGCGGACGCCGCCTCCCTCGGGCAGGCCCGGGCCGACCACCCCCTGCTCGGCGCGGTCGTCGGCCGGCCCGACTCCGGTGGGTTCATGACGACCTCGCGGTGGTCGCTGCGCTCGCAGCCCTGGCTGGCCGAGTACCTCGTGGGCGACGACGCCGTCCTGGTGCCGAACGCGGCACTGGTCGAGCTGGCGGTCCGGCTCGGTGACGAGGCCGGGGCACCGGTCGTGGCGGAGCTGACCGTCGAGCGGCCCGTGGTCCTGCCGGCGCGCGGTGGCCGGGCCGTCCAGACAGTGGTGGGCGAGGCCGACGGCACCGGGCGGCGTACGGTCGAGGTCTACTCGCGTGCGGACGGCTCCGGACTGGACGCCGTCTGGACGCGGCACGCGCACGGCACGCTGGCCCCCGCCGCTCCGGAGGAGGACGACGACCGGCCGGCCGCCGGGCCCGGTGTCGAGGTGACCCTCGACGAGGCCGCCGGGGACGCCGACCGGTACGGCGTACACCCCACCCTGCTCGACGCGGCCGTGCGGACGGTAGTGCCCGCCGGTACCCACGCCGTCACCTGGCGCGGGGTCAGGCTGCGCGCGTCCGGCGCGACCACTGTCACGGTACGGTCGGCGGCGCAGGGCACCCGGCTGGAGCTGACGGACCGGGCCGGGCGGCCCGTGCTGAGCGTCGACGCCGTACTGTCCGAGCCGTTCGACCCGGCACGCGCCGGGCTCGCCGAGGCTCTCACCCAGGACGCGCTGTTCCGTGTCGACTGGACCGAGCTGCCGCTTCCGGCGGGTGACGGGACGCCGTCCGTCGTCACCGTACGGACCGCGCGGGACATCAGCGCCGACGCGGCCGACGCCGATGTCCTGCTGTACACGGCCGACGGCGTGGGCGGTGATCCACGGGCGGCGCTCACCGCCGTGCTCGCCGTCCTCCAGGCCTGGCTGGCCGAGCCCGCCCTTGAGGGGACCCGACTGGTCGTGACGGCCGCCGGTGCCGCCACCGACCTTGCCACGGCCGCCGTCCGGGGGCTGCTGCGCTCCGCCCAGTCCGAACATCCCGGCCGCATCGTGCTCGTCGAGGTCGACGGGCCGGACGACGCCCGGGAAGCCGACGCGGCCGTTCGCTCCGCCCTGCCCGGCCTGCTGGCCTGCGGCGAACCGCTGATACGGATACGGGCCGCGGGGGCTCCGGGCGTCCTGGAAGCTTCGCGTACGCCGGGGGCTCCGGGGAATGCGGCAGTTCCGGCGGCTTCCGGGGTTCTGGGTGCCTCGGGTGCCTCGATGGCCGACGTGCCCCGGCTGGTCCGGGCCGACGTGGCGGCGGGGGAGGGCGACACTCCGCAGCCGGGCCGCGCGCTCGATCCGGACGGGACCGTCCTGGTCACCGGTGGCACCGGCACACTGGGCGCGCTCACCGCGCGGCACCTGGTCACCGCCCACGGCATCCGCCGTCTGCTGCTGCTCAGCCGGCGTGGACCCGCGGCGGACGGCGCCGCCGCCCTGTCCGAGGAGCTGACCGCGCTCGGTGCCACCGTCACGCTCGCCGCCTGCGACACCGCCGACCGGGCGCAGCTCGCGGCCGTCCTGGACGCGGTGCCCGCCGCACACCCGCTGACCGCCGTCCTGCACACCGCCGGTGTCCTGGACGACGGCGTGGTCACCGCGCTCAGCCCGGAACGCCTCGACACCGTACTGCGGCCCAAGCTGGACGCGGCCCTGCTGCTGGACGAGCTGACGCGGGACCTCGACCTCGCGGCGTTCGTGCTGTTCTCCTCGGCAGCCAACGTGTTCGGCAACCCCGGACAGGCCAACTACGCCGCCGCCAACGCCTGCCTGGACGCGCTCGCCCGGCACCGTCGCCAACAGGGGCTGCCCGGCCTCTCGCTCGCCTGGGGCCACTGGGAGCGGGCCAGCGGCATGACCCGGCACCTCGGCGCCGCCGACCTCAACCGCAACCGGCGCCTCGGCATGACCGCGCTGTCCGAGGCCGAGGGCATGGCGCTGCTGGACCTCGCCCTGCGCCCCGGCACCGGGCTGCCCGCCACCCTGGTGGCCGCGAAGCTGGACCTGCCCGCCCTGCGCGCGGCAGCCCGCACCGCACCCGTGGCGCCCCTGCTGCGGGGCCTCGCCCCCGCGCCGCGCTCGCTGACCCGAGCCGCCGGCAGCGTGGACCGGGGCAGCCTGCGTGACCGCGTCGGCCGGTTGGACCCCGCCGCCCAGCAGGCACTGCTGCTGGATCTGGTCCGGCGCAACGCCGCCGACGTGCTCGGCCACGGCACCGCCGACGCCGTCCGCGCCGACCGGGCATTCAAGGACGCCGGGTTCGACTCACTGACCGCGGTGGAGCTGCGAAACCGGCTGGCGACCGCCACCGGTCTCACCCTGCCCTCGGCCGTCGTCTTCGACTACCCGAAACCCACGGCACTCGCCGGGCATCTGCGGGCCCGGCTCGCCGGTGACGGCACGGTCGCCCCCGCGCCCGCCGGACCGGTCCCCGCCACGGGCCCGGCCGCGCCCGACGAGCCGATCGCGATCGTCGCGATGGCCTGCCGCTTCCCCGCCGGGGTGCACAGCCCCGAGGACCTGTGGCGGGTCGTCGCCGACGGGGTCGACGCCGTCACGGAGTTCCCCGACGACCGCGGCTGGGACATCGACCGGCTCTACGACACCGACCCCGACAAGGCCGGCACGACCTACGTGCGGCACGGCGCGTTCCTCGACGACGCCCCCGGCTTCGACGCCGCGTTCTTCGGCATCTCCCCGAACGAGGCCCTCGCGATGGACCCGCAGCAGCGGCTGCTGCTGGAGACGTCCTGGGAGGCGTTCGAACGCGCCGCGATCGATCCCACCGGGCTCGGCGGCCGGGACATCGGGGTCTTCGTCGGGGTCAACAGCCACGACTACACCGTACGGATGCACCACTCGGCCGACGCCGAGGGCTTCCGCCTCACCGGCGGCTCCGGCAGCGTCGTGTCGGGCCGCGTCGCCTACCACTTCGGGTTCGAGGGCCCGGCCGTCACCATCGACACCGCCTGTTCCTCCTCCCTGGTCGCCCTGCACCTCGCGGCCCAGGCGCTGCGCAACGGGGAGTGCTCCATGGCGCTCGCCGGCGGCGTGATGGTGATGGGCAACGTCGAGACGTTCGTCGAGTTCTCCCGACAGCGCGGCCTGGCCCCCGACGGCCGGTGCAAGGCCTTCGCGGACGGCGCGGACGGCACCGGCTGGTCCGAGGGCGCGGGCGTACTCCTGGTCGAGCGGCTGTCCGAGGCACAGCGGCAGGGCCACCGGGTGCTGGCGGTGATGCGGGGCAGCGCCGTCAACCAGGACGGCGCCTCGAACGGTCTTACGGCGCCGAACGGGCCGTCGCAGCAGCGGGTGATCCGCAGGGCGCTGGCGAACGCCGGTCTCTCGGTGGCCGAGGTGGACGCCGTCGAGGCGCACGGCACGGGCACGGTCCTCGGTGACCCGATCGAGGCGCAGGCCCTGCTCGCGACCTACGGCCAGGACCGCGAGGAGCCGCTGTGGATCGGCTCGGTGAAGTCCAACCTGGGGCACACCCAGGCGGCGGCCGGCGTCGCCGGCGTCATCAAGATGGTCATGGCGATGCGGCACGGGTTGCTGCCCCGCACCCTGCACGTCGACCGGCCGTCCCGCCACGTGGACTGGTCCGCGGGCGCGGTGGAGGTCCTCACCGAGGCCCGGGCCTGGCCGGAGACCGGCCGCCCCCGCCGCGTCGGCGTCTCCGCCTTCGGCATCGGCGGCACCAACGCCCACCTGGTCCTCGAACAGGCACCCGCACCGGCCGAACCCGCGGCGGACAGCACCGCGCCGGCATCGGGGGACGGTGCTGCGCCGGCATCGGCGGACAGTGCTGCGCCGGCATCGGCGGACGGTGCTGCGCCGGCATCGGCGGACGGTGCTGTATCGGCGCCGGTGCACAGTGCCGTGCCTACGCCGGCCGACCGTGTCGTGCCCGCATCGGCTGACAGCGCCGTGCCGGCTTCGGCGGACTCCGAGGAGGCGTCGGCGCAGGTCACGAACACGAACGGCCTCTCCGGTGCCCCGGTGACGGTCACGGCCACGGGTGACGCCTCGGATGTCCCGGCACCGGCCGACGGCGCGGACGCGACGGCCGACAGCCCCCTCCTCTTCCCGGTCTCCGCACGCACCCCCGCCGGTCTGCGCGGACAGGCCGGCCGGCTCGCGGACTGGGTGGCGGAGCGGACCGGGACGCCGCTCGGCGCCACGGCCCACGCGCTCGCCACCGCCCGCGCCCACCTCGACCACCGCGCCGTCGTCCTGGCGGCCGACCGGCAGCGGCTCGTCGCCGCCCTGCGCGCGCTCGCCGGCGGCACCGCCGACACCGGCACCGTCACCGGCGGCCCGGCCGACGGCGAACTCGCCTTCCTGTTCACCGGGCAGGGCAGCCAGTGGCCCGGCATGGGCCGCGAACTCGCCGCGGCGGAACCGGTGTTCCGCGACGCCTTCGACGCCGCCTGCGCCGCCGTGGAACGGCACCTGGACGGACGACTCACCCACTCCCTGAAGGACGTCGTGTTCGCCGAGCCCGGCACCGAACAGGCGGCCCTGCTCGACCAGACCCTCTACACCCAGACCGCACTGTTCGCCCTGGAGACCGCGCTGTTCCGGCTGTTCGCCTCCTGGGGCGTACGGCCCGGACTGCTCGCGGGCCACTCGGTCGGCGAGATCGCCGCGGCCCACGCGGCCGGCATCCTGGACCTGGCCGACGCCGGTGAACTCGTCGCCGCCCGCGGCCGGTTGATGCAGGCCCTGCCCGAGGGCGGCGCGATGACCGCGGTCGAGGCCACCGAGGCCGAGGTGGCGCCCCTGCTCGCCCGGACACCCGGCGTCGTAGGGATCTCGGCGGTCAACGGGCCGCGGGCACTGGTCCTGTCCGGCACCGAGGACGCCGTCCTGGCCGTCGCCGGACGCCTCGCCCGGGACGGCCACCGCACCCGGCTGCTGTCCGTCAGCCACGCCTTCCACTCCGCGCTGATGGAGCCGATGCTCGACGAACTGCGCGCCGTGGCCGTCCGGCTCCGCTACCGGCCGGGCACCGTGCCGATCGTCTCCACACTCACCGGCGCGCTCGCCACGGACGGGCTGCTCGCCACCCCCGACTACTGGGTGGACCAGGCCCGGCACGCCGTGCGGTTCGCCGACGCCGTCACGACCCTGCGCGACCAGGGCGCCGTGACCCACCTCGAACTGGGTCCCGGCGGAGTCCTCAGCGCCATGGCCCTCGGCACGCTCGGACCGGACACCCGGGGCTGCGTCACCACCCTGCGCCGGGACACCGCCGAGGACACCGCCGTCCGTACCGCGCTCGCCGAACTGCACGTGCGCGGCGTGCCGGTCGACTGGACCGCCGTCCTCGGCCGGCGCGGACCGGCCGTCGGCCCCGACCTGCCCACCTACGCCTTCCAGCACCAGCGGTACTGGGTGGAGGGCGCCACCGCCACCGACGCCGAGGCGCTCGGCGCCCGGGCCGCCGGCCACCCGCTGCTGGGCGGCATCGTGGAGGTCCCCGGCACCCACGGCGGCACCGGCGTCGTCCTCACCGGGCGGCTGTCCGGACGCGGCCCCGGCCGCCTCCCCGGCGCGCACACCGGCGGTGACACCACCGTCCCGGCGGCCGTCCTGCTGGACCTCCTGGTCCGGGCCGGCGACGAGGCCGGCGGCGGCACCGCCGAGCGGGTCACCGTCGACGCACCCCTTCTCGCCCCCGCGCACGGGCACCTCCAGTTGCGCGTCTTCGTGGACGCCCCCGGCCCCGACGGCCGCCGCGATGCCACCGTGCACAGCCGCCCGGCCGGCCGCGAGGGCGAGCCGTGGCTGCGGCACGCCCACGCCACCCTGGCACCCGTCGTCCCGCGGCACGCGTTCGACCTGCGCACCTGGCCCACGGAGCCCGCCGAGGCCAGTGCCCTGCCCGGCGTGCGCGGGCTGTGGCGGCAGCCCGGCGAGATTCTCGCCGACATCGCCCTGCCGGCCGAACTCCTGGCAGAGACAGCGGACTTCACCCTGCACCCGGTGCTCCTGGACACGGCCCTGCGGCTCGCGGCCGAGGCCGCCCACGGTGACGCGGACGCCTGGTCACCGACCGGGTGCGCCACTCTCGCCGTGTACGCGGTGGGCGCCACCGAGCTGCGGGTGCGCGTCACCCCCGCCACCGGAGGCCACCTGGTGGAGCTGGCCGACTCCGACGGACGGCCCGTGGCCCTGCTCGGCCCCGTGACGTTCACCCCCGTCGAGGGCACCGGGGACACCGAGGGCACCGAGGGCTCCGTCCCGCGAGACACCGCCCCCGCCAGGCGTGTCATCCGCCGCGAACCCGCCGCCGACGGCGACGGGCTGGCCGCCCGGCTGAGCGGTCTCCCTGCAGCGGAACAGCGCCGAGTCCTGCTGGACCTCGTCCGGGAGAGCGCCGCCGTCGTGCTCGGTCACCGGGACACGGACGGCTTCGACGAGGGACAGCCGTTCAAGAACCTCGGCTTCGACTCGCTCACCGCGGTCAAACTCCGCAACCGGCTGCACGACTTCACCGGCGTCGGCCTGCCCAGCAGCCTGGTGTTCGACCACCCCACCCCGGCCCTGCTCGCCGACCACCTGCGCGGCGAACTCCTCGGCACCCGCCCGGAGCCGGCCGCCGTCACCCGCCGGGGCACGGCGGACCCGGACGAGCCCATCGCCATCATCGCCATGAGCAGCCGGCTGCCCGGAGGCGCCAACAGCCCCGAGGACCTGTGGCAGCTCGTCATGGACCGGCGTGACGCCATCTCCGCCTTCCCCGCCGACCGCGACTGGGACATCGACAGGCTCTACCACCCCGACCCGGCCCACCCGGGCACCAGCTACACCCGCGCCGGCGGCTTCCTGCACGACGCCGCCCGGTTCGACGCGGGACTCTTCGGTATCTCCCCTCGTGAGGCGCTGGCGATGGATCCGCAGCAGCGGCTCCTGCTGGAGACCTCCTGGGAGGCCATGGAGCGGGCCGGCATCGACCCCCTGTCCGCCCGCGGCCAGGACATCGGCGTGTTCACCGGCATCGTCCACCACGACTACGTGACCCGGCTGCGCCAGGTGCCCGAGGACGTCCACGGCTACGTCATGACGGGTACGGCCTCCAGCGTGGCGTCGGGCCGGGTGTCGTACGTCTTCGGCTTCGAGGGCCCCGCGGTGACCGTGGACACCGCCTGCTCCTCCTCGCTCGTCGCGATGCACCTCGCGGCGCAGGCGCTGCGCAACGGCGAGTGCTCCCTCGCCCTCGCCGGCGGCGCGACCGTCATGGCCAGCCCGGACGCCTTCCTGGAGTTCTCCCGTCAGCGCGGCCTGTCCGCCGACGGCCGCTGCAAGGCGTACTCCGCCACCGCCGACGGCACCGGCTGGGCCGAGGGTGTCGGCGTGGTGCTGCTGGAACGGTTGTCGGAGGCCCGCCGCAACGGGCACCGGGTGCTGGCGGTGCTGCGAGGCAGCGCGGTCAACCAGGACGGCGCGTCCAACGGTCTCACCGCCCCGAACGGCCCCTCGCAGCAGCGGGTGATCCGCAGCGCCCTGACCGCGGCCGGGCTCGGGCCCGCCGACGTGGACGTGGTCGAGGGGCATGGCACGGGCACCACCCTGGGCGACCCGATCGAGGTCCAGGCCCTGCTGGCCACCTACGGTCAGGACCGTGAACAGCCCTTGTGGCTGGGTTCCTTGAAATCCAACATCGGGCACACGCAGGCCGCCGCCGGAGTCGCCGGCGTGATCAAGATGGTGGAGGCGCTGCGGCACGGCGTCCTGCCCCCGACCTTGAACGTCACGGAACCCACCCCGCAGGTGGACTGGTCGGCGGGCGCGGTCGAACTGCTCACCGAGGCCCGCGAGTGGACCCGCGACGACCGGCCGCGCCGGGCCGCGGTCTCCTCGTTCGGCGCGAGCGGCACCAACGCGCACGTCATCCTGGAGGAGGCGCCCGACGCCGGGCCGGTCAACCGGCCGGAGGTGCCCGCCGGTGTCGTCCCGCTGGTGGTGTCGGCCCGCAGCGCGGCCTCGCTCGCGGCCCAGGCCGGGCGTCTGGCGGCGTTCGCCACGGACACCGGCGCGGCCCCGGCCGAGGTCGCGGGCGCGCTCGTCACCCGGCGGGCCCTGCTGACCGAGCGTGCCGTGGTCGTCGCCGGTTCGCGTGACGAGGCGGTGGCCGGGCTCGGTGCGCTGGCCCGCGGCGAGAGCAGCCCCCTCCTCGTGACCGGCACCGTCGCCGGCTCCGGCGGACCCGGCCGGACGGTACTGGTCTTCCCCGGCCAGGGTTCGCAGTGGCTGGGCATGGGCCGGGAGCTGCTGGAGTCGTCGCCGGTGTTCGCCGAGCGGGTCGAGGAGTGTGCCCGCGCTCTGGAGCCGTGGGTCGACTGGGACCTGAAGGCCGTGCTGCGGGGTGAGGTCGACCTGCTGGCGCGCGTCGACGTCGTACAGCCGGCGAGTTTCGCCGTGAACGTCGGGCTGGCGGCCGTGTGGGCGTCCGTGGGTGTCGTACCGGACGCGGTGGTCGGGCATTCGCAGGGTGAGATCGCCGCCGCATGTGTGGCGGGTGCGCTGTCACTGGAGGATGCGGCGCGGATCGTCGCGGTGCGCAGTCAGGTGATCGCGGGGGAGCTGGCGGGCCGGGGCGGCATGGCTTCCGTGGCGTTGCCCGAGGCGGAAGCGGTCGTCCGCATCGCGCCCTGGGACGAGCGGGTCGAGGTCGCTGCCGTCAACGGCCCCGCGTCGGTGGTGATCGCGGGTGATGCCGAGGCTCTGGACGAGGCGTTGGCCGCGCTGGAGGCCGACGGCGTGCGCGTCCGGCGCGTCGCGGTGGACTATGCGTCGCATACCCGTCATGTGGAGGCGATCGAGGGGGCGTTGGGGGAGGCGTTCGCGGAGATTCGCGGTCAGGCGCCGGTGGTGCCGTTCTTCTCCACGGTGACCGGTGGGTGGGTGCATGACGAAGGTGTCCTGGACGGCGGCTACTGGTACCGCAACCTGCGTGGTCAGGTCCGCTTCGGGCCGGCGATCGCCTCCCTCCTCGCCGAGGGGCACACGGTGTTCGTCGAGTCCAGCGCCCACCCCGTGCTCCTCCAGCCGGTCAACGAGATCTTCGACGAGGCCGCCGACGACAACGTCCGTCTCCGTGCCGTCGCCGCCGGATCGCTGCGGCGCGAAGAGGGCGGTCTCCGGCGGCTGTTGGCGTCGATGGCGGAACTCTTCGTCAAGGGCGTGGCGGTCGACTGGACGGCTGTGCTGCCCGAGGGTGCCGAGGCCGCCGACGTGGAGCTGCCGACGTACGCCTTCGACCGGCAGCACTTCTGGCTGCGTGAGGCGGAGACCACCGCGGACGCCCCGACGGCCGAGGGCGCCGAGACCGACTTCTGGTCCGCCGTCGAACAGGCCGACGCCGACTCCCTCGCCGAACTGCTCGACCTGGCCGCGGCCGACCAGCGCGACGCGCTGCGCACGGTCGTCCCCGTGCTCGCCGACTGGCGCGGCCGGCGGCGCGAACGGTCGGCGGCGGAGAAACTGCGTTACCACGTCACCTGGCGGCCCGTCGACCAGGAGGGCGCCGGTGTCCCGGCCGGCACCTGGCTGGCCGTCGTACCGGCGGCGCCGGCCGGCTCGGCGCCGGCCGAGCTGCTGCGGGAACTCACCGCGCGGGGACTGGACGTCGTCCCGCTGGAGGTCGCCGTGGCCGACGCCACCCGCGACCGGCTCGGCGAGCGTCTGGCCTCCGTCCTCGACGAGCACACCGTGGCCGGCGTCCTGTCACTGCTCGCGCTCGACCCGGCCGGCGAGGACGGTCCTCAGGACCCGGTTCCGCTGACGGCGGCCACCGTCGCGCTGGTGCAGGCCCTGGGCGACACCGGGGTCACACAGCCGCTGTGGTGCCTGACCCGGGGCGCCGTCAACACCGGCATCCAGGACACCGTCACCGCACCGGCCCAGGCGGCAGTCTGGGGCATCGGCCGGGCCGCCGCCCTGGAACGCGGCGACCGCTGGGGCGGACTGATCGACCTGCCCGCCACCCCCGACAGCCGGACCGTCCGGCATCTGCTCGGCGCGCTCGACGCCGCCGGCGACGACGACCAGCTAGCCGTACGCCGGTCCGGTGTGCACACCCGCAGGCTGCTGCGCAAGACCGCCCCCGACCCGGCCGCCGGCTCCGGCTGGCAGCCCCGCGGCACCGTCCTGGTGACCGGCGGAGCCGAGGGCCTCGGCCGGCACGCCTCCCTGTGGCTCGCCCGGTCCGGTGCCCGCCGGCTCCTCGTCACCACCACCGCCGCCGCACCCGCGGCCGCCGTCGGCGCACTCCGCGCCGAGGTGACCGCGCTCGGCACCGGCACCACCGTCGAGACGTGCGCCGACACCGACCGGACCGCCATCGACCGCCTGCTCGCCGAGACCCCCGGCGACCAGCCGCTCACCGCCGTCGTGCACACCGCCGACATCGCCCGCACCAGCACCGTGGACGACACGGGCGTACCCGAACTCACCGAGGTGTTCTCGGCCAAGGTGGACACCGCCAGATGGCTCGCCGGACGGTTCGCGGACACCCCGCTCGACGCCTTCGTGGTGTTCTCCTCCATCGCCGGCATCTGGGGCGGCGGCGGGCAGGGCCCGTCCGGCGCGGCCAACGCCGTCCTCGACGCCCTCGTGGAGTGGCGCCGCGGCCACGGCCACCCCGCCACCGCGATCGCCTGGGGCGCCCTCGACGAGGTCGGCGTCGGCATGGACGAGGACACCCTCACCCAGTTGCGCCGGCGCGGTGTCCTGCCCATGGCCCCGCACATCGCCGTCACCGCCTTCGAACAGGCCGTGCGGGCCCAGGAGAAGGCCGTCACCGTGGTCGACATGGACTGGGACGCCTTCATCCCGGCGTTCACCTCGGTCCGGCCCAGCCCGCTCTTCGCCGACCTGTCGGAGGCACAGGCCGCCCTGCGGGCCGGCCAGCCGGACACCGACGACGGCGACACCACCGCCGGCCTCGTGGAGTCCCTCCGCGACGTCCCCGAGGCCGATCAGAACCGCCTCCTGCTCCGGCTGGTGTGCGGACACGCCGCCACCGTCCTCGGACACAGCGGCGCCGAGAGCATCGGGGCCCTCCAGGCGTTCCAGGAGGTCGGTTTCGACTCGCTCGCCGCCGTCAACCTGCGCAACAGCCTGCACGTGGCGACCGGCCTGCGGCTGCCCGCCACCCTCATCTTCGACTACCCCACACCGGACGCCCTCGTCGGCTATCTGCGCTCCGAACTGCTGCGGGACGCCGACGACGGGCTCGACGGGCGGGAGGACGACCTCAGGCGAGCCCTCGCCTCCGTCCCCCTCGCCCGGTTCAGGGAAGCGGGCGTCCTGGACACCCTGCTCGGCCTCGTGGACACCGAGGACGCTCCCGCGTCCGACACGGCGGAACCGGCCGAGGACGACGAAACCCTGATCGACGCCATGGACGTTGCCGACCTCGTGCAGCGTGCTCTGGGCAGGACGAGCTGACCCCATGACAGCGGACGTACCACGGAGGACGGATATGTCGGGCCCGGACGACCAGATCGTCAACGCGCTGCGCGCCTCCCTCAAGGAGAACGCGCGGCTGCAGCAGGAGAACAGCAAACTCGCGGCGGTCGCTGCCGAGCCCATCGCCATCGTCTCCATGGCCTGCCGGTACGCGGGAGGCATCCGCACCCCCGAGGACCTGTGGCGCGTGGTGACCGACGGCACAGACGTCTACACCACGTTCCCCGAGGACCGCGGCTGGGACCTGGAGGGCCTCTACCACCCCGACCCGGACAACCCCGGCACGACGTACGTCCGCGAGGGCGCCTTCCTCCACGAGGCCGCCGAGTTCGACGCCGCCTTCTTCGGCATCTCGCCGCGTGAGGCCCTCGCCATGGACCCGCAGCAGCGCCAACTGCTCGAGGTGACCTGGGAGACCCTGGAACGGGCCGGCATCGACCCGCACTCCGTGCGCGGCAGCGACATCGGCGTCTTCGCCGGCATCGTCCACCAGGACTACGCCCCTGACCTCAGCGGCCACGAGGGCTACCTCAGCCTGGAACGGGCCCTGGGGACCGCGGGCGGTGTCGCCTCCGGCCGCGTCGCCTACACCCTCGGCCTGGAGGGGCCCGCGGTCACCGTCGACACCATGTGCTCGTCCTCCCTCGTCGCCATCCACCTCGCCAGCCAGGCGCTGCGCCGCGGCGAGTGCTCCATGGCGCTCGCCGGCGGCTCCACCGTGATGGCCACCCCCGGCGGCTTCGTCGGCTTCGCCCGCCAGCGCGGCCTCGCCTTCGACGGCCGCTGCAAGTCCTACGCCGCCGCCGCCGACGGCTCCGGCTGGGCCGAGGGCGTCGGCGTCGTCCTCCTGGAGACGCTGTCGCATGCCCGGGAGCGCGGCCACCGCGTCCTCGCCGTCGTCCGCGGCTCGGCCGTCAACCAGGACGGCGCGTCCAACGGCCTGACCGCCCCCAACGGCCCCTCCCAGCAGCGCGTCATCCGCAAGGCGCTGAGCAGCGCCGGGCTGAGCACCTCCGACATCGACATGGTGGACGGCCACGGCACCGGCACCGTCCTCGGCGACCCCATCGAGGCCCAGGCGATCCTCGCCACCTACGGCCAGGACCGTCCCGCCGGACAGCCGCTGCGGCTGGGCTCCGTGAAGTCGGTCATCGGCCACACCCAGGCCGCCTCCGGCGTCGCCGGCGTCATCAACATGGTGCAGGCCATGCGCCACGGCCTGATGCCGGCCAGCCGGCACATCGACGCCCCCACCCCGCAGGTCGACTGGTCGTCCGGTGCCGTGGAGCTGCTCACCGAGGCCCGGGAGTGGCCCGAGACCGACCGGCCGCGCCGCGTCGGCGTCTCCGCCTTCGGCGCCAGCGGCACCAACGCCCACCTGATCCTGGAACAGGCCCCCGAGGAGGACGCGCCGGCCGCCGCCGTCACCCCGGGCGGCGCCGTGCCGCTGGTGGTGTCGGCGGCCTCCGCCGCCTCGCTCACCGGCCAGGCCGGCCGACTCGCCGCCTTCCTGGACGGCACGGACACCCCCCTCGCGGCCGTCGCGGGCACCCTCGCCACCCGGCGAGCGGTGCTCGGCGAACGTGCCGTCGTGGTCGCGGAGACCCGCGACGAGGCACTGGCCGCGCTGACCGCCCTCGCCCGCGACGAGCAGGCCCCCGGAACCGTCCGGGGCACCGCCGGCGCCGCCGGGGCCGGCAAGACCGTCCTGGTCTTCCCCGGCCAGGGCACCCAGTGGATCGGCATGGGCCGCGAACTCCTCGGCACCTCCCCGGTGTTCGCCGAGCGGATCGAGGAGTGCGCCCGGGCCCTGGAACGCTGGGTGGACTGGGACCTCAAGGCCGTGCTGCGCGGCGACGCCGACACCGGCCTGCTGACCCGCGTGGACGTGGTGCAGCCCGCGAGCTTCGCCGTCATGGTCGGCCTGGCCGCCGTCTGGGCGTCCGTGGGTGTCGTACCGGACGCGGTGGTCGGTCACTCGCAGGGCGAGATCGCCGCCGCCTGCGTCGCCGGCGCCCTCACCCTGGACGACGCCGCCCGCATCGTCGCCGTCCGCAGCCAGGTCATCCGCGGCCGGCTCGCCGGACTGGGCGGCATGGCCTCGGTCGCGCTCACCGAGGACGACGTCACCGCCCGGCTGGAGCGCTGGGCCGGCCGGGTCGAGGTGGCCGCCGTCAACGGCCCGGCCTCCGTCGTGATCGCCGGTGACGCCGAGGCCCTCGACGAGGTCCTGGACACCCTGGAGGACCAAGGCGTGCGCGTACGGCGCATCGCCGTGGACTACGCCTCCCACAGCCGGCACGTGCAGGCCGTGCAGGAGGCCCTCACCGAGGCCTTCGCGGACATCCGGGGCCGGGCCCCCGCCATCCCGTTCCTGTCCACCGTCACCGGCGAGTGGGTCCGTGACGCGGGCGTCCTGGACGGCGGCTACTGGTACCGCAACCTGCGCCGGCAGGTCCGTTTCGGCCCCGCCGTCGCCACCCTCCTCGCCGAGGGCCACACGGTGTTCGTCGAGTCCAGCGCCCACCCCGTCCTCGTCCAGCCGGTCACCGAGATCGCCGACGCGGCCGACGCCGTGGTCACCGGCTCCCTGCGCCGTGACGACGGGGGCCTGCGCCGCCTGCTCACCTCCATGGCCGAGGTCTTCGCCGGCGGCGTGGCCGTCGACTGGAAGGGCATCCTGCCCGAGGCGGCCCGCACCGCCCACGTCGACCTGCCGACGTACGCCTTCGACCGCCGCCGCTACTGGATCCAGCTCACCCCCAACGGCGGTGACGCCGCCTCCCTCGGCGTGACCGGCACCGACCATCCGCTGCTCGGCGCGGTGGTACCGCTGCCGCAGACCGACGGACTGGTCCTCACCTCCCGGCTCTCCCTGCGCACCCACCCCTGGCTGGCCGACCACGCCATGCAGGGCGTCGTCATCGTCCCGGGCACCGTCTACGTCGACCTCGCGGTGCGCGCCGGCGACGAGTTCGGCTGCGGCACCCTGGAGGAACTCGTCATCGAGGCGCCGCTGGTGCTGCCCGCGCAGGGCGGCGTCCGCGTCCAGGTCGCCGTCGGCGGCGCCACCGGGAACGGTTCGCGCGCCGTCGACGTGTACTCGCTGCGGGAGGACGCCGGCGAGGACGGGCACGGCGAGTGGACCAGGCACGCCACCGGCCTGCTGTCCAGCGCACCCGCCCGATCCACGGCGCCCGCCGCCGACTTCACCGCCTGGCCGCCGCCCGGCGCCGAACCCGTCGCCATCGACGACTTCTACGGCGCCCTGGTCGCCCGCGGCTACTCCTACGGCCCCGCCTTCCAGGGCCTGCGCGGTGTGTGGCGGCGCGGCGAGGAACTCTTCGCCGAGGCGGCCCTGCCGCAGGACCACCGGGAGGACGCCGACAAGTTCGCCATTCACCCGGCGCTCCTCGACGCGGCCCTGCACACCAACGCCTTCGCCAACCCGGACGACGACCGCAACGTCCTGCCGTTCGCCTGGAACGGCCTCGTCCTGCACGCCGAGGGCGCCTCCGCCCTGCGGGTACGGGTCGCGCCCGCCGGCCCCGACGCCCTGTCGTTCCAAGCCGCCGACGAGACCGGCGACCTGGTGCTGACCATGGACTCCCTGGTGTCCCTGCCGGTCTCCGCCGAACAGCTCGGCGCCGCGGCCGGCGGGAACCAGGACGCCCTGTTCGCCGTCGACTGGGTGCCGCTGCCCGCCGCCGAGGGCGTCTCCACCGCACCCGCCTGGGTGCCGGTCGCCGACGCCGACGCCGTGCGCGCGCTCACCGCCCGCGAGAGCGTGCCCGCCGCGGCGATCCTGGACGCCTACAGCGACGGCGCCGACGCCCAGACCCTGACCTGCCGCGTCCTGGACGTCCTCCAGGCCTGGCTGACCACACCCGGTCTCGAAGCGGCCCGTCTGGTGGTCGCCACCCGGGGAGCGGTGCCCGCCGGCGGCGACGCCACTCTCACCGACCCGGCCGGCGCGGCCGTGTGGGGCCTCGTCCGCGCCGCGCAGGCCGAGAACCCCGACCGGGTCGTCCTGGCCGACCTCGACCCGGCCACCGCCACCGGGGCCGGCCCCGTCCTCGGGCAGCTCCTCGCCACCGGCGAACCACAGCTCGCCGTGCGCGGCACCGCCCTGTCGGCACCCCGCCTGGTCCGCGCGGAGCAGACGGCCACGGCCGGTTCCACCGGTTCGGCGGACACGGCCACGGCCGGTTCCACCGGCACGGCGGACCCCGCCACCGCCGCCCAGGCCCCCGCGGTCGGGCCCGTGCCCGCGTTCGACCCCGACGGCACCGTCCTGATCACCGGTGGTACCGGTTCGCTCGGCGCGCTCGTCGCCCGGCACCTGGTCCAGCGGCACGGCGTACGCCACCTGGTGCTGGCCGGCCGGCGCGGTCCCGACGCCACCGGTGCCGCCGCTCTCACGGCCGACCTGACCGGCCTCGGCGCGGACGTCTCCGTCGTCGCCTGCGACGTCTCCGACCGGGACGCGGTCGCCGCGCTGCTGCGCGACCTGCCGGCCGCGCACCCGCTGACCGGTCTGGTGCATCTCGCCGGCATCCTCGACGACGGTGTGATCAGCGCGCTCACCGAGGAACGGATCGCCGGGGTCTTCGCCCCCAAGGCCACCGCCGTACGGCATCTGGACGAGCTGACCCGACAACTCGCGCCCGCCCTGCGCTCGTTCGTGGTGTTCTCCTCCGCCGCCGCCCTCCTCGGCTCCGCCGGCCAGGGCAACTACGCGGCTGCCAACGCCTTCCTGGACGCCCTCATGGCCCACCGCCGCGCGGCCGGGCTGCCCGGCGTCTCCCTGGCCTGGGGCCTGTGGGAGCAGAGCGCCGGTCTGACCGCGCACCTCAGCGAGACCGACCAGGCCCGCATGAGCCGCGGTGGCGTCCTCGCGCTCACCGCGGACGAGGGTCTCGCCCTCCTCGACACCGGTCTGCACGCCGACCGGGCCCTGCTGGTCCCGATCAAGCTGGACCTGCGCGCGCTGCGCTCCGACGCGGCCTCCGGCGGCACCGTGCCGCACCTGCTGCGCGGCCTGGTCCGGGCCGGCCGGCGCTCCGCGCGGGCCGCCGCCGGTGACGGCAGCGCTCTCCTGCGCCGCCTCGCCGGCCTCGCCGAGGCCGAGCAGGAAGCCGTCCTGCTGGGCGTGATCCAGGCCGAGGCCACCGCCGTCCTGGGCTTCAGCGGTCCCGAACTCGCCCAGGGCACCCGCGGGTTCGGCGACATCGGCTTCGACTCGCTCACCGCGATCGAGCTGCGCAACCGGCTGTCCGCCGCCACCGGCGTCACGCTGCCCGCCACGCTCATCTTCGACTACCCCACGCCGGTGGCACTCGCCCGCCATCTGCGCGAGGAACTCGGCGAGAGCGCGGCCGGCGCCGCCGCCCCCACGGTCGTCGCCACCGACCCGGACGAGCCCATCGCCATCGTCGGCATGGCCTGCCGGCTGCCGGGCGGCGTCACCGACCCGGCCGGCCTGTGGCGGCTGGTCCTCGACCGCCGCGAGGGCATGACGGGCTTCCCCGACGACCGCGGCTGGAACCTGGACGAGCTGTTCGACGCCGATCCCGACAAGGCCGGCACCTCCTACGTCCACAAGAGCGGATTCCTCCAGGGCGCCGCCGAGTTCGACGCCGACTTCTTCGGCATCTCCCCCCGCGAGGCGCTGGCCATGGACCCCCAGCAGCGGCTGCTGCTGGAAGCGACCTGGGAGGCCCTGGAGAACGCCGGCATCGACCCCGGCTCCACCCGCGGCGCCGACATCGGCGTCTTCTCCGGCGTCTCCATCCACGACTACCTGGAGTCCCTCAGCAACATGCCCCCCGAGCTGGAGGGCTACGTCACCACCGCCACCGCGGGCAGCGTCGCCTCGGGCCGGGTGTCGTACGTGTTCGGCTTCGAGGGTCCCGCGGTCACCGTCGACACCGCCTGTTCCTCGTCGCTCGTCGCTATGCACCTGGCGGCCCAGGCACTGCGGCAGGGCGAGTGCTCGCTGGCGCTGGCCGGCGGCGTCGCCGTGATGGGCTCGCCGATCGGCGTGCTAGGCATGTCCCGCCAGCGCGGCCTCGCCGCGGACGGCCGGGTCAAGGCGTTCTCCGCGGGCGCCGACGGCACCGTCCTGTCCGAGGGCGTGGGCATCGTCGTCCTGGAACGCCTGTCGGAGGCCCGCCGCAAGGGGCACCAGGTGCTCGCGGTGCTGCGCGGCAGCGCGGTCAACCAGGACGGCGCGTCCAACGGCCTCACCGCCCCGAACGGCCCCTCGCAGCAGCGGGTCATCCGCCGGGCACTGGCGGCTGCCGGTCTGGCCGCCTCCGACGTGGACGCCGTGGAGGCGCATGGCACGGGCACGGCGCTCGGTGACCCGATCGAGGCGCAGGCCCTGCTCGCCACCTACGGCCGGGACCGCGAACAGCCGCTGTGGCTGGGCTCGTTGAAGTCCAACATCGGGCACACGCAGGCCGCCGCCGGTGTCGCCGGCGTCATCAAGATGGTCCAGGCGCTGCGCCACGGCGTCCTGCCGCCCACCCTCAACGTCACCGAGCCGACCCCGCAGGTCGACTGGTCGGCCGGGGCCGTCGAGCTGGTGACCGAGGCCCGGCAGTGGCCCGAGTCCGGCCGTCCGCGCCGGGCCGGTGTCTCCTCCTTCGGCATCAGCGGTACCAACGCGCACCTCATCCTGGAGCAGGCACCCGAGGAGCCGGTCACACGACCGGCGGACCGGGCCGACGGCCCGGTGCCGCTGGTGGTGTCGGCGGCCTCCGAGGGCTCACTGACCGGACAGGCGGAACGGCTCGCCGCCCGCACCGCGGACACCGACGCGTCGCTCGCGGACATCGCGGCCGCCCTCGTCACGCGCCGGGCCACGCTGTCCGAGCGGGCCGTGGTGCTCGCCGGGTCCCGCGCGGAGGCGGTGGCCGGGCTGGCCGCGCTGGCGCGGGGCGAGTCGGCCGCCGGGCTGGTGACCGGCGGTGCGGGCGCCGCGGGACGGACGGTACTGGTCTTCCCCGGCCAGGGCTCGCAGTGGACCGGCATGGGCCGGGAACTGCTGGAGACCTCACCGGTGTTCGCCGAACGGGTCGAGGAGTGCGCCCGAGCCCTGGAACCCTGGACCGACTGGGACCTGAAGGCGGTGCTGCGCGGCGAGGCCGACGCCGCTCTCGTCGCCCGCGTCGACGTCGTCCAGCCGGCCAGCTTCGCGGTGATGATCGGCCTGGCGGCCGTGTGGGCGTCCGTGGGTGTCGTACCGGACGCGGTGGTCGGGCATTCGCAGGGCGAGATCGCCGCCGCGTGCGTGGCCGGAGCGCTGTCACTGGACGACGCGGCCCGGATCGTCGCCGTACGCAGCCGGGTGATCGCCGGTGAACTCGCGGGCCGGGGCGGCATGGCCTCCGTGGCCCTGCCGGAGGCCGACGCCGCCGCCCGGATCGCCGCGTGGGACGGCCGGGTCGAGGTCGCCGCCGTCAACAGCCCCTCGTCGGTGGTCATCGCCGGCGACGCCGAGGCCCTGGACGAGGCGCTGGCCGCGCTGGAGGCCGAGGGCGTGCGCGTCCGGCGTGTCGCCGTGGACTACGCCTCCCACACCCGGCACGTCGAGGCCATCGAGAACACGCTCGCCGAGGCGCTCGCCGAGGTACGCGGGCAGGCCCCGTTGGTGCCCTTCTTCTCCACGGTGACCGGCGAGTGGGTGCGCGAGGCGGGCGTCCTGGACGGCGGCTACTGGTACCGCAACCTGCGGCAGCAGGTCCGCTTCGGACCGGCGATCGCCGCCCTCCTCACCGAGGGCCACACCGTGTTCGTCGAGTCCAGCGCCCACCCCGTCCTCGTCCAGCCGGTCAACGAGATCACCGACGACACCCGCGCCGACGCGGTCGCCACCGGCTCCCTGCGCCGCGAGGAAGGCGGCCTGCGCCGGCTGCTCACCTCGATGGCCGAGGTCTTCGTCAAGGGCGTCCCCGTCGACTGGACCGGTGTGCTGCCCGAGGGCGCCGGTGAGGCACACGTCGACCTGCCGACGTACGCCTTCGACCACCGCCCCTACTGGCTCAGGACCGCTCCGGCCACGGGCGCCGCCTCACTCGGCCAGGCCTCCGCCGACCACCCCCTGCTGGGCGCGGTCGTCCCGCTGCCCCAGTCGGACGGGCTGGTCCTCACCTCCCGGCTCTCCCTGCGCACCCACCCCTGGCTGGCCGACCACGTCGTCGGCGGGGCGGTCGTCGTCCCGGCCACGGCCCTGGTGGAACTGGCCCTGCGCGCCGGCGACGAGGCCGGCACCGCCACCCTGGAGGAGCTGACGGTCGAGACACCGCTGCTGCTGCCCGAGGACGGCGGCATACGCGTCCAGGTCGCCGTCGGCGGCCCCGACGAGACCGGCGCGCGGACCGTCGACGTCTACGCGGCCGGCGAGGACCCCGAGGCCGCCGCCTGGACCCGGCACGCCACCGGACGGCTTGCGCACGCCCCACTCACCACGCCCGGCACGAGCGCCGACCTGACACTGTGGCCGCCGACCGGCGCCCGCCCCGCCGACATCGACGAGTTCTACGACGACCTGCTCCGCCTCGGCCACCCGTTCGGCCCCGCCTTCCGCGGCGTACGGACGCTGTGGCGGCGCGGCGACGAGGTCTTCACCGAAGTCGCCCTGCCCGAGGAACAGCGCGCGGGCGCCGAGCGGTTCGGCATCCACCCCGCGCTCCTCGACGCCTCCGTGCAGTCCGGGCTGCGGCACGCGGCCACGGCCGACCCGGACGGCGGCGACCAGCGGCTGTGGCAGCCCGCCGCCTGGCAGGGGCTGACCCTGCACGCCACCGGCGCCACCACGCTCCGCGTGCGGCTCGCCCCCTCCGGGGACGGGCGCCTGTCGCTGGAGGCCACGGACGGCACGGGCGGCCTCGTCGTCACCCTGGACGCCCTGGGCTTCCTGCCGGTGGCCGCCGACCAGTTGACGCCGGCCCCCGCCGACGGCGGTCACTCCCTCTACCGCGTCGACTGGACCGACCTTCCCGCGCCCGACTCCGACGGGCAGCAGGTGCCGCCGTGGGTGCCGCTGTTCCACGCGGACGAGGTCGGCATCCTCGCCGGCGCGGCGACCGGCCCGATGGTCGCCGTCGTCGAGGCCGTCACCCCCGACGGCACCGCCGAGGGCACCGCGGACGGCGCGCTGTCTCTGGCCAACCGGATGCTGGCCATGCTCCAGGCGTGGTTCGCCGCACCCGGCCTGGACGAGTCCCGCCTGGTGGTCCTGACCCGGGGCGCCGTTCCCGCCGGCGGCGACACCGCGGTGACGGACCCGGCCGGCGCGGCGGTCTGGGGGCTGGTCCGCGCGGCCCAGGCCGAGAACCCGGGCCGCGTCGTCCTGATCGACACGGACACCGACCCCGACATCGCCTACGGCACCACCGTCGAACCGCTCCTCGCCACCGTCCTCGCCTCCGGGGAACCGCAGGTGGCGGTGCGGGAGGCGGCGCTGTCGGTGCCGCGCCTGGTGCGGGCGGAGCCTTCCGAGGGCGAACGGTCCGAGGGTGAGTCGAGTGTGTCGTTCCGTCCGGGGGGTACGGTCCTGGTGACGGGCGGTACGGGTTCGCTCGGTGCGCTGGTCGCCCGTCATCTGGTCGTACGGCACGGGGTACGGCACCTGGTGCTGGCCGGCCGGCGCGGCACGGAGGCCGAGGGCGCGACGGAGCTGGTGGCCGAACTGTCCGGCCTGGGCGCCGAGTCGGTGTCCCTGGTGGCCGCCGACGTGTCCGACCGTACCCAGGTGGCACAACTGCTGGAGTCCATCCCGGCCGAGCACCCGCTGACGGGTGTGGTCCACACGGCAGGCGTCCTGGACGACGGCGTCATCGGCGCCCTCACTCCGCAACGGATGGCGGGCGTCTTCGCCCCCAAGGCCGACGCCGCCGCCCACCTGGACGAGCTGACCCGCACCCTGGACCTGACGGCGTTCGCCGTCTACTCCTCCGGCGCCGGCCTGTTCGGCTCGGCGGGCCAGGGCAACTACGCCGCCGCCAACGCCTACCTCGACGGCCTGATGGCCCGCCGCCGCGCCGCCGGCCTGCCCGCGGTGTCCCTGGCCTGGGGCCTGTGGGAGCAGGACACCGGCCTGACCGCCCACCTCAGCGAGACCGACCAGGCCCGCATGAGCCGGGGCGGCGTCCGCGCCCTGCCCCCCGAGGAGGGCCTCGCCCTCTTCGACGCGGCCCTCGGCGCCGGACAGGCCCTCCTCGTCCCGATCAAGCTGGACCTGCGGGCCGCCCGCGCCGACGCCGCCTCCGGCGGCACCGTGCAGCCCCTGATGCGCGGCCTGATCCGCGTCACCCGGCAGGCCGCCCGGACGGCCACCGCGGACCGAACCGGCGGCGGCCTGGCCGACCGGCTCGCCGGACTCGGCCCGGACGAGCAGGAAGCGCTGCTCCTCGACATCGTCCGCGGCCAGGTCGCGGCCGTCCTCGGCCACGCGGGTGCCGACCAGGTCAGGGCGGAGAAGGCGTTCAAGGACGCCGGCTTCGACTCCCTCACCTCCGTCGAACTGCGCAACCGCGTCCGCGAGGCCACCGGCCTGACCCTGCCGACCACCGTCGTCTTCGACTACCCGACCCCCCTCGCCCTCGCCCGCCATCTGCACAGCCACTTCGGACACGTCACCGCGGCACCCGCCGCCCCGGCCCCGGCCGTCGCCGCGGCCGACCCCGGCGAGCCGATCGCGATCGTCGGCATGGCCTGCCGGCTGCCCGGCGGCGTCACCAGTCCCGAGGGCCTCTGGCAGCTTGTGGCGGAGGGCCGGGACGCGATGTCCGGCTTCCCGTCCGACCGCGGCTGGGACCTGGACGGCCTGTTCGACTCCGACCCGGGACGGGTCGGGACCTCGTACGTCGACCAGGGCGGCTTCCTCCACGACGCCGGCCTGTTCGACGCCGGCTTCTTCGGCATCTCGCCGCGTGAGGCGCTGGCGATGGACCCGCAGCAGCGGCTGCTCCTGGAGACCTCGTGGGAGGCGCTGGAGCGGGCGGGCATCGACCCGACCTCCCTCAAGGGCACCGACGTCGGCGTGTTCTCCGGCGTGATGACCCAGGGCTACGGCTTCGGCGGCGAACTCCCGCCGGAGCTGGCCGGGTTCACCGCGACCGGGTCCGCGGGCAGCGTGGCCTCCGGCCGGGTGTCGTACGTCCTCGGGCTCGAAGGCCCCGCCGTGACCGTGGACACCGCGTGCTCCTCGTCCCTGGTCGCCCTCCACCTCGCGGCGCAGGCCCTGCGCAACGGCGAGTGCTCCATGGCCCTCGCCGGCGGCGCGACCATCCTCGCCAACCCCTACACCTTCGTGGAGTTCTCCCGTCAGCAGGCCCTCTCACCCGACGGGCGCTGCAAGGCCTTCGCGGACGCCGCCGACGGCACCGGCTGGGCCGAGGGCGCGGGCGTGGTCGTACTGGAACGGCTGTCGGAGGCACGGCGCAAGGGGCACCGGGTGCTGGCGGTCGTCCGCGGCAGCGCGGTCAACCAGGACGGCGCCTCGAACGGCCTGACCGCACCCAACGGCCCCTCCCAGCAGCGGGTCATCCGCAAGGCGCTGGCGAACGCCGGTCTCTCGGTGGCCGAGGTGGACGCCGTCGAGGCGCACGGCACGGGCACGGTCCTCGGTGACCCGATCGAGGCGCAGGCCCTGCTCGCGACCTACGGCCAGGACCGCGAGGAGCCGCTGTGGATCGGCTCGGTGAAGTCCAACCTCGGCCACGCGCAGGCCGCGGCGGGCGTCGCCGGCGTCATCAAGACCGTCGAGGCACTGCGGCACGCGGTGCTGCCCCCCACGCTCCACGTCGACCGGCCCTCGACCGAGGTCGACTGGTCGGCGGGCGCGGTGGAGGTCCTCACCGAGGCCCGGGCCTGGCCGGAGACCGGCCGCCCCCGCCGTGCCGGCGTCTCCGCCTTCGGCGTGAGCGGCACCAACGCCCACGTCATCCTGGAACAGGCACCCGAGGAGGAGCCGGCCGCGAAGCCGGTGGCCCCCGCCGACGGTGTGCTGCCGCTGGTGATCTCGGCCCGCGGCGCCGACGCGCTGGCCGGGCAGGCCGGCCGGCTCGCCGAGTTCGCCGCCGCCACCGACGCCCCGACGGCGGCCGTCGCCGGAGCGCTCGTCTCCCGGCGGGCCGTGCTCTCCGAACGGGCCGTGGTCGTCGCCGGCTCGCGCGAGGAGGCGGTGGCCGGCCTCGCGGCACTGGCGGCCGGCGAGTCGTCGCCGGCCGTGGTCACGGGCACGGAGAGCAGCGGTGCCACGGTCATCGTGTTCCCCGGCCAGGGCTCGCAACGCCTCGGCATGGGACGCGAGTTGTACGACCGTCACCCGGTGTTCGCCCGTGCCTTCGACGAGGCCTGCGCCGCACTCGACGCACAGCTCGCCGGCTGGGCGGACCACCCCGTCAAGGACGTGGTCTTCGGCGAGGTCGGCAACGCCGGCGGCGGCCTGCTGGACCAGACCATCTTCACCCAGGCCGGGCTGTTCGCCGTCGAGTCGGCCCTGTTCCGGCTCGTGGAGTCCTGGGGCGTACGGCCGGACGTGGTGGCCGGACACTCGATCGGCGAGGTCGTCGCCGCGCACGTCGCCGGGGTGCTGTCGTTGACGGACGCGGCGGCGCTGGTCGCCGCCCGAGGCCGGCTGATGCAGGCCCTGGCACCGGTCGGCGCGATGGTCGCCGTGGCCGCGAGCGAGGCGGAGATCGCCGGTCACCTGGGTGCGGGCGTGGACCTGGCCGCGGTGAACGCGCCCGGCTCGGTGGTGCTCTCCGGTGACGAGGAAGCCGTCGTGGCCGTCGCCGAGAAACTGCGCGAACAGGGCCGCAGGGTCAAGCGGCTCACCGTCTCGCACGCCTTCCACTCGGCGCTCATGGAGCCCATGCTCGCCGACTTCACCGCCGCCCTGTCCGGGCTGACCTGGCACGAACCCACCCTCCCCGTCGTCTCCAACGTGACGGGCCGCCTCGCCGAACCGGGCCGGTTGACCGACCCCGCCTACTGGGTCGACCACGTCCGCCGTCCCGTCCGCTTCGCCGACGGCATCGCCGCGTCGGGCGGGTCGGTCTTCCTGGAACTCGGCCCCGGCGGCGCGCTGACCGGCGCGATCGCCCAGTCGGCCGGCGACGACGCGGTCAGCGTGCCCGCCCTGCGCGACGACCGCGGCGAGGCGCAGACCCTGCTGCTGTCCGTCGCGGAGCTGTTCGTGCGCGGCACGAACGTGAACTGGGCGGCCGTCCTCCCCGAGGGTGCCACCGACGCCCACGTGGACCTGCCGACGTACGCCTTCGACCACCGCCACTACTGGCTGCGGATGGCTCCCGCCACCGACGCGGTCGCCCTGGGCCAGGGCACGGCGGACCACCCGTTGCTGGGTGCGGTCGTGGAGGTCCCGGAGACCGGCGGGGTGCTGTTCACCTCCCGGCTGTCCCTGCGCACCCACCCCTGGCTCGCCGACCACGCCGTGGGCGGTGTGGTCCTGGTGCCCGGCACCGGGCTGGTCGAGCTGGCCGTGCGGGCCGGTGACGAGGTCGGCAGCGGAGTGCTGGACGAACTCGTCATCGAAGCACCGCTGGTCGTCCCGGAACACGGCGGTGTCCGGGTCCAGGTCGCCGTCGGCGGCCCCGACGACAGCGGACTGCGGACCGTCTCCGTCTACTCGGCCCGGGAGAACACCACCGGCGAGATCGACACCGACGCCTGGACCCGGCACGCCACCGGCACCGTGACGGCGTCGGCGGCGGACACACCCGCCTTCGACACCACCGTCTGGCCGCCCGCCGGAGCCGAACCCGTCGACCTCGACATCACCGCCTTCTACACGGACCTGCTGAGCCACGGCTACGCCTACGGCCCGGCGTTCCAGGGGCTGCGCGCGGTGTGGCGGCGCGGCGAGGAGATCTTCGCCGAGGTCGCCCTGCCGGACGAACAGCGCGACGAGGCCGCACGCTTCGGCCTCCACCCCGCACTGCTCGACGCGGCCCTGCACACGGACGCCTTCGCCCAGCCGGACGACGGGCACAACGTCCTGCCGTTCTCCTGGAACGGGCTGGAGCTGCACGCCGCCGGCGCCGCGTCCCTCCGGGTACGGATCACCCCCCGCGGAACCGACGCGCTCTCCCTGGTCGCGGCCGACGAGAACGGCGGTCTTGTCCTGACCGTCGACTCGGTGACCTTCCGCCCGGTGGACGTCGGACAGCTCGACGCCGCCGCGACGGCCGGCGAGGACCGCGACGCCCTGTTCACCGTCGCCTGGACCGACCTCCCCGCACCGGCCTCGACGCCGGACACGGCCCCCGCGTGGGCGCGGGTCGCCACCGCGGCCGAGGTGACCGCGCTGAGGGGCGAGGTGTCCGAGGCCGCCGTCCTGGACCTCCGGGGCACCGGCGACGGAGACGAGGAGACGCTCACCCGGACCGCCGCCGCCCTGGAGGTCGTCCAGGCGTGGCTCGCCGACGAGGACGCCGAGGACGCGCGGCTGCTGGTGGTGACCCGGGGCGCGGTACCCGCGGGCGGCGCCGCCACGGTGACCGACGCGGCCGGCGCGGCGGTCTGGGGCCTGGTCCGCGCGGCCCAGGCCGAGAACCCGGACCGCATCGTCCTGCTCGACCTGGACCCGGCCACCGACCCGGCCACCGACGAACCGTCCGACGGCCTCCTCGCCACCGTCCTCGCCTCCGGGGAGCCGCAGGTGGCGGTGCGGGAGGCGGCGCTGTCGGTGCCGCGCCTGGTGCGGGCGGAGCCTTCCGAGGGCGAACGGTCCGAGGGCGAGTCGAGTGTGTCGTTCCGTCCGGGGGGTACGGTCCTGGTGACGGGCGGTACGGGTTCGCTCGGTGCGCTGGTCGCCCGTCATCTGGTCGTACGGCACGGGGTACGGCACCTGGTGCTGGCCGGCCGGCGCGGCACGGAGGCCGAGGGCGCGACGGAGCTGGTGGCCGAACTGTCCGGCCTGGGCGCCGAGTCGGTGTCCCTGGTGGCCGCCGACGTGTCCGACCGTACCCAGGTGGCACAACTGCTGGAGTCCATCCCGGCCGAGCACCCGCTGACGGGTGTGGTCCACACGGCAGGCGTCCTGGACGACGGCGTCATCGGCGCCCTCACCCCGGAACGCCTCGCCCGGGTCTTCGCACCCAAGGTCAGCGCGGTACAGCACCTCGACGAGCTGACCCGCACCCTGGATCTGACCGCGTTCGCCGTCTTCTCCTCCGCCTCCGGCCTGTTCGGCTCGGCGGGCCAGGGCAACTACGCCGCCGCCAACGCCTACCTCGACGCGGTCGCCCACCAGCGCCGGGCCGACGGCCTGCCCGCCACCTCACTCGCCTGGGGCCTCTGGGAGCAGACCAGCGGCATGACCGCCCACCTGGGCGCCGCCGACCAGGCCCGCATGAGCCGGGGCGGTGTCCTGCCCATCGCCCCCGCCGAGGGCATGCGCCTCCTCGACGCGGCCCTGGCCACCGCCGAAGCACTCCTGGTCCCCATCAAGCTCGACCTGCGGGCCCTGCGCGCCGACGCGGCAGCGGGCCGCACCGTACAGCCCCTGTTGCGCGGCCTGGTCCGCACCGGCCGCCAACCGGTCCGCACCACCGCCGGGGACAGCGGCGGCGGCCTCACCCGCCGGCTCGCCGGACTCGCCCAGGCCGAACAGGAGGCCCTGCTCCTGGACCTCGTCCGCGGCCAGGTCGCGACCGTCCTCGGCCACGCCGGGGCGGAGAACGTGGGCCCCGAGACGGCCTTCAAGGACGCCGGGTTCGACTCACTCACCTCCGTCGAACTGCGCAACCGGCTCCGCGAGACCACCGGGCTCAAACTGGCCGCCACGGTCGTGTTCGACTACCCCAACCCGCTCGCTCTGGCCCGCCACCTGCACACGGAACTGGGCACCACCAACGACGCCCTGTCGCTGGTCCACGAAAAGATCGAGGACATCGACTCGCTGATCGCCGGACTGCTGTCCGACGAGTCCAAGAAGGCAGACATCGTGCTCCGCCTCCAGGGCCTGGTCGCGAAGTGCAACGGAGTGGTCGAGGAGACAGAGGGTTCCGCCGTGGCGGAACAGCTCGAATCCGCCTCCGCCGATGAGGTCCTCGACTTCATCAACGACGAACTCGGAATCTCCTGACCGTCACGTTTTCGCGGACCGTCAAACCCCCGGTGAGGAATGGAAGATGGCCACAGAGCAGGAACTCCTCAAGTACCTCAAGCGCGTCACGACCGAACTGCACGACCTGCGCCGGCAGGTCCGGCGGAACGCGGACGAGCCGGTCGCGATCGTCGGCATGGCATGCCGGCTGCCCGGCGGTGTGACGACCCCGGAGGAGCTGTGGCGGCTGGTCGCCGAGGGCCGGGACGCCGTGTCCGACTTCCCCGCCGACCGCGGCTGGGACCTGGACACCCTGTTCGACGAGGACCCCGACAAGGCGGGCACCTCCTACGCCCGCCAAGGCGGATTCCTGCGCGACGCCGGCCTGTTCGACGCCGAGTTCTTCGGTGTCTCACCGCGTGAGGCGCTGGCGATGGACCCGCAGCAGCGACTGCTGCTGGAAACATCGTGGGAGGCGCTGGAACAGGCCGGCATCGACCCGCTCTCGCTGAAGGGCGCGGACGTCGGTGTCTTCAACGGCATCATGGGCGTCGACTACTTCTTCGGCGGCAACCTCCCGCCGGAACTGGAGGGTTACGCCGGCACCGGCGGCGCGGGCAGCGTCGCCTCCGGCCGCGTCTCCTACGTGTTCGGCTTCGAGGGCCCCGCGGTGACCGTGGACACCGCGTGCTCCTCGTCCCTGGTCGCCATCCACCTCGCGGCCCAGGCGCTGCGGCGCGGCGAGTGCTCGATGGCCCTGGCGGGCGGCGCCAGCGTCATGGCCACCCCGCACACCTTCGTGGACTTCTCCCGCCAGCGCGGCCTGGCCGCCGACGGCCGCTGCAAGTCGTACGCCGACACGGCCGACGGCACCGGCTGGGCCGAGGGCGCGGGTGTCGTCGTGCTGGAACGGCTGTCGGAGGCACAGCGCCGGGGCCACCGCGTGCTCGCGGTGATCCGGGGCAGCGCCGTCAACCAGGACGGCGCGTCGAACGGTCTGACCGCCCCCAACGGCCCCTCGCAGCAGCGCGTGATCCGTAAGGCGCTCGCGAACGCGGGGCTCACCCCGGCGGACGTGGACGCGGTCGAGGGCCACGGCACCGGCACCGTCCTCGGCGACCCGATCGAGGCACAGGCCCTCCTCGCCACCTACGGCCAGGGCCGTGAAGCACCGCTGTGGCTGGGCTCGTTGAAGTCCAACATCGGCCACACCCAGGCCGCCGCCGGTGTCGCCGGCGTCATCAAGACGGTGCAGGCCCTGCGCCACGGCATCCTGCCCGCCACCCTGCACGCGGACGAACCCAGCAGCCGCGTCGACTGGGACGCGGGCGCCGTCCGGCTCCTCCACCGCACCAGCCCGTGGCCCGAGATCGACCGGCCGCGCCGGGTGGGCGTGTCCGGGTTCGGCGTGAGCGGCACGAACGCGCACCTGATCCTGGAACAGGCACCGGAGCAGACACCCGAGCAGGACACCGCCGAGCCGGTGGTTCCGGCCGACGGTGTCCTGCCGCTGGTCGTCTCGGCACGGAGCACGGGAAGCCTCGCCGGCCAGGCGGCCCGGCTGGCGGAGTTCACCGGCGCCGCCGACGCGCCTCTGGGCTCCATCGCGGGCGCCCTGGTCACGCAGCGGGCGGTCCTGCCCGAGCGGGCGGTGGTCGTCGCCGGTTCGCGTGCGGAGGCGGTGGCGGGGTTGGGTGCGTTGGCTGCGGGGGAGTCGTCTCCGGTCGTGGTGACGGGGTCGGGTGCCGGTGGGAAGACGGTGTTCGTGTTCCCGGGCCAGGGTTCCCAAAAGGTCGGCATGGGCGCGGAGTTGTATGAGCGGTTCCCGGTGTTCGCGCGGGCGTTGGACGAGGCGTGTGCGGCGTTGGACGCGCAGCTCGCGGGTGCGGTGGGGCATTCGGTGCGGGATGTGGTCTTCGGGGCGGGTGAGGGCCTGCTGGATCGGACGGTGTTCACGCAGGCGGGTCTGTTCGCGGTGGAGTCGGCGTTGTTCCGGCTCGTGGAGTCGTGGGGTGTGCGGCCGGATGTGGTGGCCGGGCATTCGATCGGCGAGGTTGTGGCCGCGCATGTCGCCGGGGTGTTGTCGCTGACGGACGCGGCGGTGCTGGTGGCTGCTCGGGGTCGGTTGATGCAGGCCCTGCCGTCGGGTGGGGCGATGGTGGCGGTGGCGGCGAGTGAGGCGGAGGTCGGTGAACACCTGGGCGCAGGTGTGGATCTTGCGGCGGTGAACGGGCCCGCGTCGGTTGTCCTGTCGGGTGACGAGGATGCCGTCGTGGCGGTGGCGGACCGGCTGCGCGAACAGGGCCGCCGGGTGAAACGGCTGACCGTCTCCCATGCGTTCCATTCGGCGTTGATGGAGCCGATGCTGGCCGAGTTCGGCGAGGTGCTGTCGGGGCTGACCTGGAACGAGCCTGCCGTCCCGGTGGTGTCGAACGTGACCGGAGAGCTGGCCGAGCCGGGTCAGTTGTCCGACCCTGCTTACTGGGTGGATCACGTTCGCCGTCCGGTGCGTTTCGCCGACGGCATCGCCGCGTCGGGCGGGTCGGTCTTCCTGGAACTCGGCCCCGGCGGCGCCCTGACCGGTGCGATCGGTGAGTCCGCGGCCGAGGACGCGGTGAGCGTTCCGGCCCTGCGGGATGACCGGGGCGAGGAGCGGACGCTTCTGCTGTCCGTCGCGGAGTTGTTCGTGCGCGGTAAGAAGGTGGACTGGGCGGCGGTGCTGCCCGAGGGTGCCACCGAGGCCCACGTGGAGCTGCCGACGTACGCCTTCGACCACCAGCACTACTGGCTGCGGATGGCGGAGTCCGTGGTCGACGCGGCGGCGCTGGGGCTGGCCGGCGCCGACCACCCGCTGCTGGGCGCGATGGTGCAACTACCGCAGTCCGACGGGCTGGTCCTCACCTCCCGGCTGTCTCTGCGCACTCACTCCTGGCTGGCCGACCACGCCGTCGGCGGAGTGGTTCTGGTGCCCGGCACCGGGCTGGTCGAGCTGGCTGTGCGCGCCGGTGACGAGGTCGGCTGCGGGGTGCTGGACGAGCTGGTCATCGAGGCACCGCTGGTCGTTCCCGAGCAGGGCGCCGTACGCCTCCAGATCGCCGTGGGCGGCCCGGACGGGACCGGCGCCAGAAGCGTGGAGGTGTACGCGGCCCCCGACGATCCCGCCGGCTCGGACGGACCGGCCGTCTGGACCCGGCACGCCACCGGTATCCTCGCGCCGACGGCCGGCGAGGCCGCGCCCGGCTACGACTTCACCACCTGGCCGCCGCCCGGCGCACAGCGCACGGACACGGACGACCTGTACACCGAACTGATCGCCCACGGCCACGCCTACGGGCCGCTTTTCCAGGGGCTGCGCGGGCTGTGGCGGCGCGGTGACGAGCTGTTCGCCGAGGCCGCGCTGGCGGAGGAGGACCAGACCGAGGCGGACCGGTACGGCGTGCACCCGGCGCTGCTGGACGCCGTCCTGCACCCCGCCGTCCGGGAAGCCGTCGCGGGCGACGGCGACCAGGTGTGGCAGCCGCTGGAGTGGCACAGGGTCGTCCTGCACGCCACGGGTGCCACCGTGCTGCGGGCCCGGCTGCTGCGGTCCACCCGGGGTGTCGTCTCGGTCGAGGCGGCCGACGAGACCGGCGGGCCCGTCCTCACGGCGGATGCCGTGACCCTGCGGCCGGTCGCCGCCGACCGCCTGACGACGCCGGACGCCCCCACGGGCACGGACGACGCCCTCTTCCACGTGGAATGGACCGAGCTGCCCGCGCCCCGGCCGGGCGCCGCGGCACCGGAATGGGCCGCGCTGTCCGCACCGAGCGGGGTGGCGGCGCTGGTGGACGGCGCCGAGCCGCCGGCCGCCGCAGTGGTCGACTGCGTCGCGGACGGTGCGACCGACACCGAAGCGCTCACGCTGACCAGCGCGGCGCTGGAGATCGTCCAGGCCTGGCTGGCCGAACCCGGGACGGAGGGAACGCGCCTCGTCGTACGCACCCGGGGTGCGGTGCCCGCCGACGGTGAGCGGACGGTGACCGACCCGGCCGGGGCCGCCGTATGGGGCCTGGTCCGGGTGGCTCAGGCGGAGAACCCCGACCGGATCGTCCTGCTCGACACGGACGACGACGACGAGACCTTCGGCCCCCTGCTCACCGCCGCCCTCGCGACCGGCGAACCCCAGCTCGCCGCCCGAGGCGCCACGCTGTACGCCCCTCGGCTGACCCGCGCGACCGCCCCCACGGTCGCTGACGCGGGTTTCGATGCGGATGGGTCGGTGCTGGTCACGGGGGGCACCGGTGTGCTGGGTGCGCTGGTGGCGCGGCATCTGGTGGTGCGGCATGGGGTGCGGCATCTGGTGCTGGCCAGTCGGCGGGGATCGGATGCGGCGGGTGCCGCGGAGCTGGTGGCGGAGCTGTCCGGTCTGGGTGCGGAGTCGGTGTCGGTGGTGGCGGCCGACGTGTCGGACCGTGGGCAGGTGGCGCAGTTGCTGGGTGGGGTGGCGGCGGAGCGTCCGCTCTCGGGTGTGGTGCACACGGCTGGTGTGCTGGACGACGGGGTGATCGGTGCCCTGACCCCTGAACGCCTGGCAGGTGTGTTCGCACCCAAGGTGAGCGCGGTCGCGCACCTGGACGAGTTGACGCGTGAACTCGTTCCCGCACTGGGCACGTTCATCGTGTTTTCGTCGGCGGCGGGTGTGTTCGGTTCGGCGGGTCAGGGTAACTACGCGGCGGCGAACGCCTATCTGGACGCGGTGGTGCAGCGGCGCCGGTCCGCGGGCCTGTCCGGTGTGTCGCTGGCGTGGGGCCTGTGGGAGCAGGCCACCGGAATGACCGCCCACCTGAACGACGTCGACCAGGCCCGTATGCACCGCGGCGGCTTCCAGGCGATCACCCCCGACGAGGGCCTGGACCTGTTCGACGCCGCCCTGCGCACCGGCGAGACCCTGCTGGTCCCGATCAAGCTGGACCTGCGGACCATACGTGCCGAGGCCGCGGCCGGCGGAGACATACCGTCCCTGCTGCGCACACTGATCCCGCACAGCCGCCGCGCCGCCGCCCGCATCGCCGCCGGCCGCGGCAGCGGGCTGGCCGGCCGGCTCGCGGGCCTGCCCCCGGCCGAGCAGGAGGCCCTGCTCCTGGACCTGGTCCGCACTCACGTCGCGACCGTGCTCGGTCACACCGGCCCCGAGAAGGTCAGAGCCGAAAAGGCTTTCAAGGACGCCGGCTTCGACTCGCTCACCGCTGTCCAGTTGCGCAACCGGCTGCGCGAGGCCACCCGGCTCAGCCTCCCCGCGACCCTCGTCTACGACTACCCGACCCCGCTCACGCTCGCCCGTTTCCTCCGCGGCGAGCTGGACGGACCGAACGGCAACGTCACCGGCGCGGCGGCCCCCACGGTCGTCGTCGCCGACCCCGACGAGCCGATCGCCGTCGTCGGCATGGCCTGCCGACTGCCCGGCGGCGTCAACAGCCCTGAAGAACTCTGGCGGTTGGTCGCCGAGGGCCGGGACGCGATCTCCGGCTTCCCGGAGGACCGCGGCTGGGACGCGGAAGGCCTCTTCGACACCGACCCCGAGAACGTCGGCACCTCCTACGTCGACCAGGGCGGCTTCCTGCACGAGGCGGGCCGGTTCGACGCGGGCTTCTTCGGCATCTCCCCGCGCGAGGCACTCGCGATGGACCCGCAGCAACGCCTCCTGCTGGAAACCTCCTGGGAGGCACTGGAACGGGCGGGTGTGAACCCGTCCACGCTGAAGGGCACGGACGTCGGCGTCTTCTCCGGCGTCATGACCCAGGGCTACGGCATCGGCGGGGACATCCCCCCGGAACTCGGCGGCTTCACGGCCACCGGCTCAGCGGTGAGCGTGGCCTCGGGCCGGGTGTCGTACGCCTTCGGCTTCGAAGGCCCCGCCGTCACCATCGACACCGCCTGCTCCTCCTCCCTGGTCGCCATGCACCTGGCCGCCCAGGCCCTGCGCAACGGCGAGTGCTCCATGGCCCTGGCCGGCGGCGCGACCATCATGGCGACACCAGGTACCTTCGTGGAGTTCTCCCGGCAGCGCGCCCTCGCCCCCGACGGCCGCTGCAAGGCCTTCTCCTCGACGGCCGACGGCACGGGCTGGGCGGAGGGCGTCGGCGTAGTCGTACTGGAGCGACTCTCGGAGGCCCGCCGCAAGGGCCACCGCGTCCTGGCGGTCCTGCGCGGCAGCGCCATCAACCAGGACGGCGCCTCCAACGGCCTCACCGCCCCCAACGGCCCCTCGCAGCAGCGGGTCATCCGCCGGGCCCTGGCGGTGGCCGGTCTGGCCGCCTCCGACGTGGACGCGGTGGAAGCACACGGTACGGGCACGGCGCTCGGCGACCCGATCGAGGCGCAGGCCCTGCTCGCCACCTACGGCCGGGACCGCGAACAGCCCCTCTGGCTCGGCTCGGTGAAGTCCAACATCGGACACACGCAGGCCGCCGCCGGAGTCGCCGGTGTCATCAAGATGGTCGAGGCGCTGCGGCACGGCGTCCTGCCCCCGACCCTGCACGTCGAGGAGCCGACCCCGCAGGTCGACTGGTCGGCCGGGGCCGTCGAGCTGCTGACCGAGGCCCGGGACTGGCCCGAGACCGGCCGTCCCCCGCCGGGCCGGCGTCTCCTCCTTCGGACTCAGCGGTACCAACGCCCACCTGATCTTCGAACAGGCCCCCGAGGAACCGGCCCGGGAGCCGGTCACGCCGGCCGACGGTGTCGTCCCGCTGGTGGTGTCGGCGGCTTCGGAGGGTGCTCTGGCCGGGCAGGCGGAGCGGTTGGCGGTGTTCGTCGGTGCCACGGATGCGTCGTTGGTGGAGGTCGCGGGTGTGCTGGCGGCCCGGCGTGCGGTGCTCTCGGAGCGGGCGGTGGTGGTTGCCGGTTCGCGTGCGGAGGCGTTGGCGGGGCTGGGTGCGCTGGCTGGAGGGGAGTCGGCTGCCGGGGTGGTGAGCGGTGGTGTGGCTGCCGCCGGGCGGACGGTGCTGGTCTTCCCCGGTCAGGGTTCGCAGTGGCTGGGTATGGGGCGGGAGCTGCTTGAATCCTCGGCGGTGTTCGCCGAGCGGGTCGGGGAGTGTGCCCGGGCGTTGGAGCCGTGGGTGGACTGGGATCTGCTGGCCGTGTTGCGGGGTGAGGCCGACGCCGGTCTCGTCGCCCGCGTCGATGTCGTGCAGCCGGCGAGTTTCGCGGTGATGGTGGGGCTGGCGGCTGTGTGGGCGTCCGTGGGTGTTGTTCCGGATGCGGTGGTCGGGCATTCGCAGGGTGAGATCGCGGCCGCCTGTGTGGCGGGTGCGTTGTCGTTGGAGGATGCGGCGCGGATCGTCGCGGTGCGTAGTCAGGTGATCGCGGGGGAGCTGGCGGGCCGGGGCGGCATGGCTTCCGTGGCGCTGTCCGAGGCGGATGCCGCTGCCCGGATCGCCGCGTGGGAGGGGCGGGTCGAGGTCGCTGCCGTCAACGGCCCGTCGTCGGTGGTGATCGCCGGTGACGCCGAGGCTCTGGACGAGGCGTTGGCCGTGCTGGAGGCCGAGGGCGTGCGGGTGCGCCGGGTCGCGGTGGACTATGCGTCGCATACCCGTCATGTGGAGGCGATCGAGGGGGCGTTGGGGGAGGCGTTCGCGGAGATTCGCGGTCAGGCGCCGGTGGTGCCGTTCTTCTCGACGGTGACCGGTGGGTGGGTGCGTGAGGCGGGTGTCCTGGACGGTGGTTACTGGTACCGCAACCTGCGTGGTCAGGTGCGTTTCGGGCCGGCGATCGCCTCCTTGCTGGCTGAGGGGCATTCGGTGTTCGTGGAGTCCAGTGCGCATCCCGTGCTGGTGCAGCCGGTGAACGAGGTGGTGGACGAATCGGGGTCCGAGGCTGTTGTCGTCGTGGGTTCCCTGCGTCGTGATGAGGGTGGGCCGCGGCGGTTGTTGATGTCGCTGGCCGAGGTGTTCGTCAAGGGTGTGGCGGTCGACTGGACGGGTGTGCTGCCCGAGGGTGCCGGGGCGGCGGACGTGGAGTTGCCGACGTACGCCTTCGAGCACCGGCACTACTGGCTCAAGCCCGCTCCGGTGGCGGACGCCGCCTCCCTCGGGCAGGCCCGGGCCGACCACCCCCTGCTCGGCGCGGTCGTGGAAGTACCCGAGACGGGGGGCGTGTTGTGCACCTCACGACTGTCTCTGCGCACGCACCCCTGGCTGGCGGACCACACCGTCGGCGGGGCGGTGCTCGTCCCCGGTACCGGACTGGTCGAGCTGGCCGTGCGGGCCGGTGACGAGGTGGGCTGCGGAGTTCTCGAAGAGCTGGTCGTCGAGGCACCGCTGGTCCTGCCGGAGCAGGGTGGAGTGCGCGTGCAGGTCACCGTGGGTGGCCCGGAGGAGACGGGCACCCGGACGGTCGCCGTCTACTCGGCGCCCGACGACATCACCGGAGACGCCGACACCTGGACCCGGCACGCCACCGGCACCCTCACCGCCCTGGTGACCTCCGACGTGGCCGAGTCGGCCACCGGCCTCACCGTGTGGCCGCCGACCGGTGCCCGCCAGGTGGACATCTCCGGCGGTTACGAGCTGCTGGCCCAGGCCGGCTACGGTTACGGGCCGGTCTTCCAGGGCGTACGAGCCCTGTGGCGGCGCGGCGACGAGCTGTTCGCCGAGGTCGCCCTTCCCGAGGACCAGCGGGCCGGCGCCGCCCGGTTCGGCATTCACCCGGCGCTGCTCGACGCCGCGCTGCACCCCGCGATGCTGGACGTGGCGCTGTCCGATCCCGAGGGCGAGAACCGCAGCGAAGACGGTGTCCACCTCCCCTTCGGCTGGAACGGCCTGCACCTGCACGCGGCCGGTGCCACGGCGCTGCGGGTGCGCCTGAACCGGTCCGCGCCCGACGCCCTGGCCCTCGAAGCGGCGGACGAGACGGGCGCGCCGGTGCTCACGCTGCGGTCGCTGGTCTCGCGGACCGTGTCCGCCGACCAACTGGGTGCGGCGACCGACGACAGCCGGCACTCCCTGTTCCGCGTGGAGTGGACGGAGCTGCCCGCGACGACGGAACCCGGCATCGATCTGCCGCCCGCCTGGGTGCCGATCACCGAGCCGGCACACGTGGCCGCGCTGACCGACGGCTCGGGCGTGCCCCCGGTCGTCGTCCTCGAAGCAGGGCGCGCCGACATGGCGGACGGTACGGACGACGACGCGGCGCTGGCCCTGACGGGCCGCGTGCTGGAGATCGTCCAGGCGTGGCTGGCCAGCCCCAAACTGGAGGCGGCCCAGTTGGTCGTCGTCACCCGGGGTGCGGTGCCCGCCGACGGTGAGCGGACGGTGACCGACCCGGCCGGGGCCGCCGTATGGGGCCTGGTCCGGGTGGCTCAGGCGGAGAACCCCGACCGGATCGTCCTGCTCGACACGGACACCCCCGCAGGCGTTGATGTCGAGCCGGTGCTTGCCGCCGTACTGGCCACCGCGGAACCCCAGGTGGCCGTGCGCGGCGCCCGCCTGTTCGCGCCGAGACTCGCCCGCGCGACCGCCCCCACGGTCGCTGACGCGGGTTTCGATGCGGATGGGTCGGTGCTGGTCACGGGGGGCACCGGTGTGCTGGGTGCGCTGGTGGCGCGGCATCTGGTGGTGCGGCATGGGGTGCGGCATCTGGTGCTGGCCAGTCGGCGGGGATCGGATGCGGCGGGTGCCGCGGAGCTGGTGGCGGAGCTGTCCGGTCTGGGTGCGGAGTCGGTGTCGGTGGTGGCGGCCGACGTGTCGGACCGTGGGCAGGTGGCGCAGTTGCTGGGTGGGGTGGCGGCGGAGCGTCCGCTCTCGGGTGTGGTGCACACGGCTGGTGTGCTGGACGACGGGGTGATCGGTGCCCTGACCCCTGAACGCCTGGCAGGTGTGTTCGCACCCAAGGTGAGCGCGGTCGCGCACCTGGACGAGTTGACGCGTGAACTCGTTCCCGCACTGGGCACGTTCATCGTGTTTTCGTCGGCGGCGGGTGTGTTCGGTTCGGCGGGTCAGGGTAACTACGCGGCGGCGAACGCCTATCTGGACGCGGTGGTGCAGCGGCGCCGGTCCGCGGGCCTGTCCGGTGTGTCGCTGGCGTGGGGCCTGTGGGAGCAGGCCACCGGAATGACCGCCCACCTCGACACCGCCGACCAGGCCCGGATGGGCCGCAGCCGTAGCCAGACTCTCGCGTCCGACGAGGGCCTGGACCTGTTCGACGCCGCCCTGCGCACCGGCGAGACCCTGCTGGTCCCGATCAAGCTGGACCTGCGGGCGATGCGCGCCGACGCCGCCGCCGGGCGCGGCGTGCAACCCCTGCTACGGGGCTTGGTCAAGGAGCCGCGGCAGGCCGCCCGAGCAGCGGCCACCGCCGGTGACGACACCGGGCACCTCGCACGCCGGCTGGCCGGGTTGGGTGCGGTGGAGCAGGAGGCGTTGCTGCTGGACCTGGTGCGCACGCACGCGGCGACCGTCCTCGGGCACGCCGGTCCGGAGGGCATCAAGCAGGACACCGCGTTCCGCGACTCCGGGTTCGACTCGCTCACCTCGGTCGAGTTGCGCAACCGGCTCCGCGACGCCACCGGCCTCAAACTGCCGGCGACCGTCGTCTTCGACCATCCCACCCCGCTCGCCCTGGTCCGTCATCTGCACGGCGAGCTGGGGGAGACGGTGTCGGAGGTGACCACCGAACCGGTCATCGCACTGGCCGACCCCGACGAGCCCATCGCGATCGTCGGCATGGCCTGCCGACTGCCCGGCGGCGTCAACAGCCCCGAGGCGCTGTGGCGGCTGGTGTCCGAGGGCCGTGATGCCATGTCCGGCTTCCCGGACGACCGCGGCTGGGACCTGGAGGGCCTGTTCGACTCCGACCCCGACAAGGCCGGCACGTCGTACGTCGACCAGGGCGGGTTCCTGCACGAGGCGGGCCTGTTCGACGCCGCCTTCTTCGGCATCTCGCCGCGTGAGGCGCTGGCGATGGACCCGCAGCAGCGACTGCTGCTGGAAACATCGTGGGAGGCGCTGGAGCGGGCCGGCCTCGACCCGACCTCCCTCAAGGGCACCGATGTCGGCGTGTTCTCCGGCCTGATGGGCCAGGGCTACGGCTCCGGCGGCGACGTGCCCGCGGAGCTGGAAGGATTCGTCACCACCGGAGCCGGCAGCAGCGTGGCCTCGGGCCGGGTGTCGTACGTCTTCGGCTTCGAGGGCCCGGCGGTCACCGTGGACACGGCGTGCTCCTCCTCCCTCGTCGCCATGCACCTGGCCGCCCAGGCCCTGCGCGGCGGCGAGTGTTCCCTCGCCCTGGCCAGCGGCGCGGCCGTCATGTCCAGCCCCGGCGCCTTCGTCCAGTTCTCGCGGCAGCGGGGCCTGGCTTCGGACGGGCGCTGCAAGTCGTACGCCGACGCCGCCGACGGCACGGGCTGGGCCGAGGGCGCGGGTGTGGTCGTACTGGAGCGGCTGTCGGAGGCGCGGCGCAAGGGTCACCGGGTGCTGGCGGTCGTCCGCGGCAGCGCCGTGAACCAGGACGGCGCGTCGAACGGTCTGACCGCACCCAACGGCCCCTCGCAGCAGCGCGTGATCCGTAAGGCGCTCGCGAACGCGGGGCTCACCCCGGCGGACGTGGACGCGGTCGAGGGCCACGGCACGGGTACCGTCCTCGGCGACCCGATCGAGGCACAGGCCCTCCTCGCCACCTACGGCCAAGGCCGTGAAGCACCGCTGTGGCTGGGCTCGTTGAAGTCCAACATCGGCCACACCCAGGCCGCCTCCGGTGTGGCCGGTGTGATCAAGATGGTGGAGGCCATGCAGCACGGTGTCCTCCCGCCGACCCTGCACGTGGACGCGCCGTCATCCCAGGTCGACTGGACCGCCGGAGCGGTGGAACTCCTCACGGAAGCACGCGACTGGCCCGACACCGGGCGCCCGCGCCGGGTCGGAGTCTCCTCGTTCGGGCTGAGCGGTACGAACGCGCACGTCATCCTGGAGCAGGCACCGGAGGAGGATGTCACCGAGCCGGCGGCCCCGGCTGACGGCGTGATCCCGGTGGTCGTCTCCGCGCGCACCGCCGGGGCCCTGGCCGGACAGGCGGGCCGCCTGGCGGAGTTCGTCCGCCGGACCGACGCACCGCCGGCGTCCGTCGCCGGTGCGCTCGTCTCCCGGCGGGCGGTCCTGCCCGAGCGGGCGGTGGTCGTCGCCGGTTCGCGTGCGGAGGCGGTGGCGGGGTTGGGTGCGTTGGCTGCGGGGGAGTCGTCTCCGGTCGTGGTGACGGGGTCGGGTGCCGGTGGGAAGACGGTGTTCGTGTTCCCGGGCCAGGGTTCCCAGCGGGTGGGTATGGGGCGGGAGTTGTATGAGCGGTTCCCGGTGTTCGCGCGGGCGTTGGACGAGGCGTGTGCGGCGTTGGACGCGCAGCTCGCGGGTGCGGTGGGGCATTCGGTGCGGGATGTGGTCTTCGGGGCGGGTGAGGGCCTGCTGGATCGGACGGTGTTCACGCAGGCGGGTCTGTTCGCGGTGGAGTCGGCGTTGTTCCGGCTCGTGGAGTCGTGGGGTGTGCGGCCGGATGTGGTGGCCGGGCATTCGATCGGCGAGGTTGTGGCCGCGCATGTCGCCGGGGTGTTGTCGCTGACGGATGCGGCGGTGCTGGTGGCTGCTCGGGGTCGGTTGATGCAGGCCCTGCCGTCGGGTGGGGCGATGGTGGCGGTGGCGGCGAGTGAGGCGGAGGTTACTGAACACCTCACTGCCGGCATCGACCTGGCGGCGGTGAACGGGCCCGCGTCGGTTGTCCTGTCGGGTGACGAGGATGCCGTCGTGGCGGTGGCGGACCGGCTGCGCGAGCAGGGCCGCCGGGTGAAACGGCTGACCGTCTCGCATGCGTTCCATTCGGCGTTGATGGAGCCGATGCTGGCCGAGTTCGGCGAGGTGTTGTCGGGGCTGGCCTGGAACGAGCCTGCCGTCCCGGTGGTGTCGAACGTGACCGGAGAGCTGGCCGAGCCGGGTCAGTTGTCCGACCCTGCTTACTGGGTGGACCACGTTCGTCGTCCGGTGCGTTTCGCCGACGGTATCGCCGCGTCGGGTGGGTCGGTGTTCCTGGAACTCGGTCCCGGCGGCGCCCTGGCCGGTGCGATCGGTGAGTGTGCGGCCGAGGACGCGGTGAGCGTTCCGGCCCTGCGGGATGACCGGGGCGAGGAGCGGACGCTTCTGCTGTCCGTCGCGGAGCTGTTCGTGCGCGGTACGAAGGTGGACTGGGCGGCGGTGCTGCCCGAGGGTGCCACCGAGGCCCACGTGGAGCTGCCCACGTACGCCTTCGACCACCAGCACTACTGGCTGCGGATGGGTCCCGCCACGGACGCGGTCGCGCTCGGCCAGAGCACGGCGGACCATCCGCTGCTGGGTGCGGTGGTCCAGTTGCCGCACTCGGACGGGCTGGTCTTCACCTCGCGACTGTCCCTGCGCACCCACCCCTGGCTCGCCGACCACGCCATCGGCGGTGCCGTCCTCGTGCCCAGTGCCGGGTTGGTCGAGCTGGCCGTGCGGGCCGGTGACGAGGTCGGCTGCGGCGCGGTGGAGCAACTGGTCATCGAGGCACCGCTGGTCGTTCCCGAGCAGGGCGGTGTCCGGGTCCAGGTCACCGTCGAGGCGCCCGACGCGGAAGGCCGCCGACCGTTGGCGATCCACTCCGTGAGGGAGGACAGCGTCGGTGACGTCGGTGCCGACGCCTGGACCCGGCACGCCACCGGTGCCCTGAGTACGGCACCCGCTTCGACGGAGACCTTCGACTTCATCGCCTGGCCCCCGCCCGGCTCCCAGCCCGAGGACCTTTCGGGCGCGGAGGAGCGGCTGCTCCGGCACGGTTACGAGTACGGTCCCATCCTCCAGGGCCTGCGGGCGGTGTGGCGGCGCGGTGACGAACTGTTCGCCGAGGTCGCGCTGCCGGACGGGCAGCGGGACGCGGCGGCCCGGTTCGGCATCCACCCGGCACTGCTGGAAGCCGCACTGCACCCGGCGCTGCTGGAGATCACGGCGACCGACGACGAGCAGGTGTGGCAGCCGCTGGAGTGGCACGGGCTGGCGTTGCACGCCGAGGGCGCCACGACGCTGCGCGTGCGGCTCCTCCGGACCGCTCCCGGCGTGCTGGCGGTCCAGACCGCCGACGAGACCGGCGAATCGGTCGTGACCGCCGAAACGGTCACACTGCGACCGCTCACCGCCGAGCAGTTGACCACAACGGCCGGTTCGGACGCGCTGTTCCGGGTGGAGTGGAGTGAGCTGCCGCCTGTGTCGGGTGTCGGTGAGGTGCCGTCGGTGACGGTGGTCGATGCCCGTACCCGTGGGGACGGTGGGGACGGTGGGGCGCCGGTGGTGCTGGTGGGTCGGGTGCTGAGGGAGGTGCAGGCGTGGCTGGCGGAGGAGGCGGGAGAGGACGGTCGGCTGGTGGTGGTCACGCGGGGTGCGGTGCCGGCGTGTGGTGACGCGGAGGTGACCGATCCGGGTGGCGCGGCCGTCTGGGGGCCTGGTCCGTGCCGCGCAGGCCGAGAACCCCGACCGGATCGTCCTCATCGACACCGAGTCCCAGGCCCAGGCCCAGGCCGAGACCCAGGCGGAGACATTCGCCATCGCCGCAGCCGATCTCGGTCCGGCCCTCGCCACCGGCGAACCCCAACTCGCCCTACGGGGCACGTCCATGTACGTGCCCCGCCTCGCCCGAGCGGTCCCCGCCCCCGCCGCGGAGCCGGTGCTCGACCCGGAAGGCACGGTCCTGATCACCGGTGGCACCGGGGCGCTGGGCGCCGAGATCGCCCGGCATCTGGTCGGGCGGCACGGCGTACGCCACCTCGTGCTGGCCGGGCGGCGCGGTGCCGACGCCGAGGGAGCGACCGCGCTCGTCGCCGAACTCGAAGAGCTGGGCGCCGCCGTTTCGGTGGCCGCGTGTGATGTCACCGACCGGGACGCGGTCGCCGCGCTCCTGACCGCCGTACCGGACGCGCATCCGCTGACCGCAGTCGTCCACGCGGCACGCGTCTTCGACGCCGGAGTGATCGGCGAGGTGGACCAGGATCGCATGGCCCGGGTCTTCGCCCCGAAGGTGACCGGGGTACGGCACCTTGACGAGCTGACCCGCGAACTGGCACCGCGACTCTCCGCGTTCGTCCTGGTGTCCTCCGCCTCCTCGGTCTTCCTGGGCGCCGGCACCGGCGGCTACGCGGCGGCGAACGCCTACCTCGACGCGGTGGCCCACCGGCGCCGGGCGGCCGGTCTGCCGGCTGTCTCGCTGGCCTGGGGACCGTGGGAGCGGACGGGTGGCCAGGACGCCGCCACCGGCGAGGCCGCCCGGAACCGGTCCGGCCGCCGTGGAGGTGTCGTGCCCCTCACGCCTCCCGAGGGCATGGAACTCCTCGACGCGGCGCTCCGGACCGGTGAGACGCTGGTGCTCCCGGTCCGGCTGGACCTACGGGCGGTGCGCGCCGATGCCGCCCTGGGCGGCGGAATCCCGGCCCTGTTGCGGGGGTTGGTGCGGACCGGCCGTAGGACCGCACGGGCCGGCGCCGGTGACTCGGGCGGACTCGCGCGCCGGCTGGCCGCGTTGTCCCCGGCCGAGCAGGAGACCTTGCTGCTGGGGCTGGTGCAGGGACAGGTGGCGACCGTCCTCGGGCACACCGGCCCGGACCAGGTGAGGGCCGAAACGGCTTTCAAGGAAGCCGGGTTCGACTCCCTCACCTCCGTCGAGCTGCGCAACCGGCTGCGCGAGGCCACCGGCCTCAAACTGCCCGCGACCGCCGTGTTCGACTACCCGACCCCGCTGGCCCTCGCCCGCTATCTGCACGACCGGCTGGCCCCGGGCGCCGACGCCGCACCGGCGACGCACCCGCTGCTCGCCGAACTCAGCAAATTGGAAGCGCTGTTGGCCGACACTGCTTCCGACGACGCCACCCGCGCCCAGGTCGCCACCCGGCTCCAGGGCCTGCTGACCACCTGGTCCACGGCGAGCGGCACGGACCAGCAAGCCGAGCAGGGCCTGGACTTCGCGTCGGACGACGAACTCTTCGACCTCATCGACACGGAGTTCGGCCATTAGCCGGCGGCCGGCCGCCCGGCACCGCCCGTAGCCCATGTCCACGCCAGCCCCGCAGTTACTGACGCCTTAGCCCCACTAGGAGCTGACCCGCAATGGCGGATGAAAGCAAGCTTCGCGACTACCTCAAGCGCGTTCTCGCCGACGCGCGCCGCTCCCAGCAACGCGTCCGTGAACTCGAGGCCGAGAAGGCGGAGCCGATCGCGATCGTGGGCATGGCATGCCGGCTGCCCGGCGGGGTGACCGGCCCCGACGACCTGTGGCGACTGGTCCGGGAAGGTGGGGACGGCGTCTCGGGGTTCCCCACCGACCGGGGCTGGGACCTGGAGGAACTGTTCGACGCCGACCCCGACAAGACGGGCAAGTCCTACGTCGACCAGGGCGGGTTCCTGCACGACGCGGCCCTCTTCGACGCGGGCCTCTTCGGGATCTCCCCGCGTGAGGCGTTGGCGATGGACCCGCAGCAGCGGCTGTTGCTGGAGATGTCGTGGGAGGCACTGGAACGGGCGGGACTGAACGCGGCCACCCTCAAGGGCTCCGACGTCGGTGTCTTCGTGGGCGTCATCAACGAGGGGTACGCGACCGGCGGCCCGGTCCCGCCGGAGCTGGAGGGCTTCACCGGGACCGGCACCACCGGGAGCGTGGCCTCGGGTCGCATCTCGTACGTCTTCGGTCTCGAGGGCCCGGCGGTGACCGTGGACACCGCCTGCTCCTCGTCCCTGGTCGCCATGCATCTGGCCGCCCAGGCGCTGCGGCGCGGTGAGTGCTCCATGGCCCTGGCCGGCGGCGCGACCGTCATGGCCGGCCCCGGCATGTTCATGCAGTTCTCGCGGCAGCGGGCGCTGGCCTCGGACGGGCGCTGCAAGTCGTACGCGGACGCCGCCGACGGCACCGGGTGGGCGGAGGGCGCCGGTGTCGTCGTCCTGGAGCGCCTGTCCGACGCCCGTCGCAACGGCCACCGGGTCCTCGCCGTCGTCCGTGCGTCCGCCGTGAACCAGGACGGCGCGTCCAACGGCCTGACCGCCCCGAACGGCCCCTCGCAGCAGCGCGTCATCCGCAAGGCGCTGGCCGACGCGGGCCTGACCTCCGCCGACGTCGACGCGGTCGAGGGCCACGGCACGGGCACCGTCCTCGGCGACCCGATCGAGGCGCAGGCCCTGCTCGCCACCTACGGCCAGGACCGCGAACAGCCCCTCTGGCTGGGCTCCCTGAAGTCCAACATCGGACACACGCAGGCCGCCGCCGGAGTCGCCGGTGTCATCAAAATGGTGCAGGCGATGCGGTACGGCGTGCTGCCGGCCACGCTGCACGTCGACACCCCCTCCTCCCAGGTCGACTGGTCGGCCGGGACCGTCGAGCTGCTGACCGAGGAACGCGACTGGCCCCGGACCGGCCGCCCCCGCCGGGCCGGCGTGTCCTCCTTCGGCGTCAGCGGCACCAACGCCCACCTGATCCTGGAGGAAGCCCCGGAGGAACCGGCCGGGGAGCTGACGGCACCGGCCGACCGGGTGGTTCCGTCCGTCGTTCCGTCGGCGGTTCCGCTGGTGGTGTCCGCGGCCACCGAGGGCGCGGTGGCGGGCCAGGCCGGGCGCCTGGCGGCGCTCGTCGCCCAGACGGACACGCCCCTCGCCGACATCGCGGGCGCGCTCGTCACCCAGCGGACCCTGTTGACCGAGCGGGCCGTGATCGTCGCGGGTTCCCGTGACGAGGCGACGACCGGCCTGGGTGCGCTGGCGAACGGGGAGAACAGTCCCGCGGTGGTGACGGGTGCGGTGGCTGCCGCCGGGCGGACGGTGCTGGTCTTCCCCGGTCAGGGTTCGCAGTGGCTGGGTATGGGGCGGGAGCTGCTTGAATCCTCGGCGGTGTTCGCCGAGCGGGTCGGGGAGTGTGCCCGGGCGTTGGAGCCGTGGGTGGACTGGGATCTGCTGGCCGTGCTGCGGGGTGAGGCCGACGCCGGTCTCGTCGCCCGCGTCGATGTCGTGCAGCCGGCGAGTTTCGCGGTGATGGTGGGGCTGGCGGCTGTGTGGGCGTCCGTGGGTGTTGTTCCGGATGCGGTGGTCGGGCATTCGCAGGGTGAGATCGCGGCCGCCTGTGTGGCGGGTGCGTTGTCGTTGGAGGATGCGGCGCGGATCGTCGCGGTGCGTAGTCAGGTGATCGCGGGGGAGCTGGCGGGCCGGGGCGGCATGGCTTCCGTGGCGCTGTCCGAGGCGGATGCCGCTGCCCGGATCGCCGCGTGGGAGGGGCGGGTCGAGGTCGCTGCCGTCAACGGTCCGTCGTCGGTGGTGATCGCCGGTGACGCCGAGGCTCTGGACGAGGCGTTGGCCGTGCTGGAGGCCGAGGGCGTGCGCGTCCGGCGCGTCGCGGTGGACTATGCGTCGCATACCCGTCATGTGGAGGCGATCGAGGGGGCGTTGGGGGAGGCGTTCGCGGAGATTCGCGGTCAGGCGCCGGTGGTGCCGTTCTTCTCGACGGTGACCGGTGGGTGGGTGCGTGAGGCGGGTGTCCTGGACGGTGGTTACTGGTACCGCAACCTGCGTGGTCAGGTGCGTTTCGGGCCGGCGATCGCCTCCTTGCTGGCTGAGGGGCATTCGGTGTTCGTGGAGTCCAGTGCGCATCCCGTGCTGGTGCAGCCGGTGAACGAGGTGGTGGACGAATCGGGGTCCGAGGCTGTTGTCGTCGTGGGTTCCCTGCGTCGTGATGAGGGTGGGCTGCGGCGGTTGTTGATGTCGCTGGCCGAGGTGTTCGTCAAGGGTGTGGCGGTCGACTGGACGGGTGTGCTGCCCGAGGGTGCCGGGGCGGCGGACGTGGAGTTGCCGACGTACGCCTTCGAGCACCGGCACTACTGGCTCAAGCCCGCTCCGGTGGCGGACGCCGCCTCCCTCGGGCAGGCCCGGGCCGACCACCCCCTGCTCGGCGCGGTCGTGGAAGTACCCGAGACGGGGGGCGTGTTGTGCACCTCACGACTGTCTCTGCGCACGCACCCCTGGCTGGCGGACCACACCGTCGGCGGAGTGACCCTCGTCCCCGCGGCGGCGCTTGTGGAGCTTGCCGTACGGGCCGGTGACGAGGTCGGCTGCGGGACCGTGGACGAACTCGACGTCGTGGCACCGCTGGTGCTGCCGGAGCAGGGCGCGGCGCGCCTCCAGGTCGCCGTCGGTGGTGTGGACGAGGACGGCTGCCGTGCGGTCACCGTGTACTCGACACGGGAGGACGCCGGCGAGGTCGGCGGCGCGGAGGCCTGGGTCCGGCACGCCACCGGCGTACTGACGGCGACGCCCAAGCCCGGGGAGACCCCGCGGGGCGACTTCGGCGCCTGGCCGCCGCCCGGCGCCCAGCGCGTCGACGTGAAGGCGCTGTACGGCGGTCTGGTCCGGCGCGGTTACGAGCATGGGTCCCTCTTCCAGGCCGTACGGGCGCTCTGGCGGCACGGTGAGGAGATCCTCGCCGAGGTCGCCGTGCATGAGGAAGAGCGTGAGGAGGCCGGCCGGTTCGGGCTCCACCCGGCGCTGTTGGACGCCGCTCTGCACCCGGCGCTGCTGGACGCGGCCCTGGCCGACGGCGGTCCGCGGGTGTGGCAGTACCTGACCTGGCGCGGGCTCGGGCTGCACGCCGTCGGGGCCACGGCCCTGCGCGTGCGGATCACGCCGCACGGCCGGGACGCCCTGGCCCTGGAAGCGGTCGACCAGGCCGGCGGGCTGGTGCTGCGGGCGGAGTCGGCGGAACTTCGGCCGCTGTCCGCCGACCAGCTTGAGGCCGCCGTGGGCACGGCGAGCGACGACTCGCTGTTCCGCGTCGACTGGACCGAATCGGCCATGGCCGACACGGTGTCCGACGAGCCGCTGTCCTGGGCCGGGGTGTGGTCCGCCGACGATGTCACCGCCCTGGCGGACAGCGCGAGCACGGCGGCGGAGGAGCTTCCCGCGCTGATCGTGCTGGACGCCATGGTGGACCAGGCACAGGACCAGGCACAGGACCAGGCACTACAGGACCAGGAACGGGCACAGGCCCAGGCCCAGGCCCAGGCGCAGGTCCGGGTCCAGGCCCAGGACCAGGGCCATGGCGACGGCGTGGGCGATCCGGCGCTGGCCCTGACGAACCGGGTGCTGGCGGCCGTGCAGGCCTGGCTGGCAACCCCCGACCTGGAGCCGACCCGGCTCGTCGTGGCCACGCGGGGCGCGGTTCCGGCCGGTGCCGACGGCGCGGTGAGCGACCCGGCGGGCGGCGCGGTCTGGGGCCTCATCCGGGCCGCCCAGTCCGAGAACCCCGACCGGATCGTGCTGCTCGACCTCGACCCGGGCCTGCGGCCCGGCACCACCCCCGGCCTGGCCGCCGACGGCACCCTCGACCGTGTTCTGCGCCGGCTGCTGTCCGACACGGAGCCCGAACTGGCCTTGCGCGGCGAGACGTTGTACATCCCCCGGCTCACCCGCGCCACCGCGGCGGCGCCCCACCGGTCCGCACCGGCGGCCAAGACGCCCGTGGAGTTGGACCCGGAGGGTACTGTCCTGATCACCGGCGGCACGGGCTCGCTCGGCGGGCTGCTGGCCCGGCACCTGGTCGCCCGGCACGGCGTACGCCATCTGGTGCTGGCCAGCAGGCGGGGCCGGGCAGCCGGAGGAGCCGCCGAGTTGGTGGCCGAGCTGACCGGGCTCGGCGCCGCCGACGTCAGGGTCGCCTCGTGTGACGTCACCGACCGCGACGCGGTCGCCGCACTGCTCGCCGAGACGCGCCGGGCCGGCCGCCCGCTGACCGGGGTCGTGCACACGGCGGGCATCGCCGACGCCGGCGTGATCGGGACCATCCGTCCCGAGCAGGTGGCGCAGGTGTTCGCGCCGAAGGTGACCGCGGTACGGCACCTGGACGAACTGACCCGCGAACTCGTACCGGAACTGGCGGCGTTCGTCGTCTTCTCCTCCGTCTCGTCCGTCTTCCTCGGCGCGGGCACCGGCAGCTACGCGGCGGCCAACGCCTTCCTGGACGCCGTGGCCCACCAGCGCCAGGCGGCGGGCTTCCCCGCCACCTCCCTCGCCTGGGGCCTGTGGGATCAGGCCACCGGCGGTATGGCGGCCGGCATGGACGACCTCACCCGCAGCCGGATGAACCGGCGAGGCGGCGTGCTCCCCATGTCGCCGGAGGAGGGCATGAACCTCTTCGACGCCGCCCTGGGCACCGGTGAGGCCCTGCTCGTCCCGGCCAGACTGGACCTGCGGCAGCTACGCACCGACGCCGGTGCCGGCCGCGCCATTCCCACGCTCCTGCGCGGCCTGGTGCGCACCGGACGGCAGACTGTGCGGGCCGCGGCCGGGGAAAGCGGCGGAGGCCTGGCGGACCGGCTGGCCGGGTTGGGTGCGGTGGAGCAGGAGGCGTTGCTGCTGGACCTGGTGCGCACGCACGCGGCGACCGTCCTCGGGCACGCCGGTCCGGAGGGCATCAAGCAGGACACCGCGTTCCGCGACTCCGGGTTCGACTCGCTCACCTCGGTCGAGTTGCGCAACCGGCTCCGCGACGCCACCGGCCTCAAACTGGCCGCCACGGTCGTCTTCGACCACCCGAACCCGCTCTCCCTCGCCCGCCACCTGCACGGCGAGCTGGGGGAGACGGTGTCGGTGCCGCCCACCGTGACGCTCAGCGCGCCCGCCGACCCGGATGAGCCGATCGCGATCGTCGGCATGGCGTGCCGGCTGCCCGGCGGTGTCGACACCCCCGACGCACTCTGGCGGCTGGTGACCGAGGGCCGGGACGCGATGTCCGGCTTCCCCGACGACCGCGGCTGGGACCTGAGCGGCTTCTTCAGCGACGACCCGGACCGGACCGGCACCTCCTATGTGAGCCAGGGGGGATTCCTCTACGACGCCGCCCTGTTCGACGCCGCCTTCTTCGGCATCTCGCCGCGTGAGGCGCTGGCGATGGACCCGCAGCAGCGGCTGCTCCTGGAAACATCGTGGGAGGCGCTGGAGCGGGCCGGCCTCGACCCGACCTCCCTCAAGGGCACCGACGTCGGCGTGTTCTCCGGCCTGATGGGCCAGGGCTACGGCACGTCGGGGCCGGTGCCGCCCGAGCTGGAGGGCTTCACCGGCACGGGAGGCATGGGCAGCGTGGCCTCAGGCCGCGTCGCCTACGTGTTCGGCTTCGAGGGGCCCGCGGTGACCGTGGACACGGCGTGCTCCTCGTCCCTCGTCGCCATCCACCTCGCGGCCCAGGCCCTGCGCAACGGCGAGTGCTCGATGGCCCTCGCCGGCGGCGCGACCGTCATGGCGACCCCGGGTACCTTCGTCGAGTTCTCGCGGCAGCGGGGCCTGGCCTCGGACGGGCGCTGTAAGTCGTACGCGGACGCCGCCGACGGCACGGGCTGGGCCGAGGGCGCGGGTGTGGTCGTACTGGAGCGGCTGTCGGAGGCACGGCGCAAGGGTCACCGGGTGCTGGCGGTCGTCCGCGGCAGCGCGGTCAACCAGGACGGCGCCTCCAACGGGCTCACGGCCCCCAACGGCCCCTCCCAGCAGCGGGTCATCCGCAGGGCGCTCGCGAACGCGGGACTGACCCCGGCGGACGTGGACGCGGTCGAGGGCCACGGCACCGGCACCGTCCTCGGCGACCCGATCGAGGCACAGGCCCTCCTCGCCACCTACGGCCAGGACCGCGAACAGCCGCTGTGGCTCGGCTCCTTGAAGTCGAACATCGGGCACACCCAGATGGCCGCGGGCGTGGCCGGCGTGATCAAGATGGTGCAGGCCATGCAACACGGCGTGCTCCCGGCCACGCTGCACGTCGACACCCCGACGTCCCAGGTCGACTGGGCGGACGGCGCAGTCGAGCTGCTGACGGAGGCCCGCGCGTGGCCGGAGGTGAGCCGGCCGCGCCGGGCGGGCGTGTCCGGGTTCGGCGTGAGCGGTACGAACGCGCACGTCATCCTGGAGCAGGCGCCGCAGGAGGATGTCACCGAGCCGGTGGTCGCTCCGGTCGACGGCATGATCCCGGTGGTCGTCTCCGCGCGCGGTGCGGGTGCTCTCACCGGGCAGGCGGGCCGGCTGGCGGAGTTCGTCCGCCGTACCGGCGCGCCGCTGACCGCCGTCGCGGGGGCGTTGGTGTCCCGGCGGGCGACGCTGTCCGAGCGCGCCGTGGTGGTCGCCGGGACACCGGAGGAAGCGGTGGCCGGACTGGAGACGCTGGCCGTGGGCGGAACCTCGCCCCTCGTGGTGACGGGCACGGACACCGGCGGCAGGTCAGTGTTCGTGTTCCCGGGCCAGGGTTCCCAGCGGGTGGGTATGGGCGCGGAGTTGTATGAGCGGTATCCGGTGTTCGCGCGGGCGTTGGACGAGGCGTGTGCGGCGTTGGACGCGCAGCTCGCGGGTGCGGTGGGGCATTCGGTGCGGGATGTGGTCTTCGGGGCGGGTGAGGGCCTGCTGGATCGGACGGTGTTCACGCAGGCGGGTCTGTTCGCGGTGGAGTCGGCGTTGTTCCGGCTCGTGGAGTCGTGGGGTGTGCGGCCGGATGTGGTGGCCGGGCATTCGATCGGCGAGGTTGTGGCCGCGCATGTCGCCGGGGTGTTGTCGCTGACGGACGCGGCGGTGCTGGTGGCTGCTCGGGGTCGGTTGATGCAGGCCCTGCCGTCGGGTGGGGCGATGGTGGCGGTGGCGGCGAGCGAGGCGGAGGTCGGTGAACACCTGGGCGCAGGTGTGGATCTTGCGGCGGTGAACGGGCCCGCGTCGGTTGTCCTGTCGGGTGACGAGGATGCCGTCGTGGCGGTGGCGGACCGGCTGCGCGAGCAGGGCCGCCGGGTGAAACGGCTGACCGTCTCGCATGCGTTCCATTCGGCGTTGATGGAGCCGATGCTGGCCGAGTTCGGCGAGGTGCTGTCGGGGCTGACCTGGAACGAGCCTGCCGTCCCGGTGGTGTCGAACGTGACCGGAGAGCTGGCCGAGCCGGGTCAGTTGTCCGACCCTGCTTACTGGGTGGATCACGTTCGTCGTCCGGTGCGTTTCGCCGACGGTATCGCCGCGTCGGGCGGGTCGGTGTTCCTGGAACTCGGTCCCGGCGGCGCCCTGGCCGGTGCGATCGGTGAGTGTGCGGCCGAGGATGCGGTGAGCGTTCCGGCCCTGCGCGACGACCGCGACGAGGCGCAGACCCTGCTCGTGGCCGTGGCCCACCTCTTCGTACGGGGTGCCGGGGTGAACTGGGCGGCCACCCTCCCGAAGGGTGCCACAGAGGCCCGCGTGGACCTGCCGACGTACGCCTTCGACCACCGCCACTTCTGGCTTCCGGCGGCTCCCGTCACCGACGCCACCGCCCTGGGCCAGGGCACGGCGGACCACCCGTTGCTGGGTGCGGTGGTGGAGGTCCCGGAGACCGGCGGGGTGCTGTTCACCTCCCGGCTGTCCCTGCGCACCCACCCCTGGCTCGCCGACCACGCCGTGGGCGGTGTGGTCCTGGTGCCCGGCACCGGGCTGGTCGAGCTGGCCGTGCGGGCCGGTGACGAGGTCGGCAGCGGAGTGCTGGACGAACTCGTCATCGAAGCACCGCTGGTCGTCCCGGAACACGGCGGTGTCCGTGTCCAGGTCGCCGTCGGCGGCCCCGACGACAGCGGACTGCGGACCGTGTCGGTCTACTCGGCGCGTGAAGACACGGTCGGCGAGATCGGCTCCGACGTCTGGACCCGGCACGCCACCGGCACCCTCATCACCACGCTCACCACCACCGGCACCGGCATGTTCGACTTCACCGCCTGGCCGCCGCTCGGCGCCGAGCAGGTCGAGGTGGACGTCGACGCCTTCTACTCCGGCCTCATCGAGCAGGGCTACACGTACGGCCCGGTGTTCCAGGGGCTGCGGGCGGTGTGGCGGCGCGGCGACGAGGTGTACGCCGAGGTCGCTCTGCCGGACGGGCAGCGCGAGGAGGCCGCGCGGTTCGGTATCCATCCCGCACTGCTGGACGCCGCCCTGCACGCCAACGGCTTCGTCGCCCCGGCCGACGCGCCCGCTCCGGGCGACGGGCCGCGCACGGTGCTGCCGTTCGCCTGGAGACGGCTGGCGCTGCACGCCTCCGGGGCCTCGGCGCTGCGCGTGCGCGTGGCACCCTCCGGACCCGACGCGGTGTCGGTGCAGGCCGCCGACGAGACCGGCGACCCGGTGCTGACGACGGAGTCGCTGGTGTTCCGCGCGGTGAGCGCGGAACAGCTACAGGCCGCCGCCGGTGCACCCGGCGCCGACGCCCTGTTCCGCGTGGAGTGGACCGACCTGCCCGCGCCCGCCCGCGCGGGCACACCGGCACCGTCGTGGGCGCGGGTGGCCAACGCCGCCGACCTCGCAGGACCGGCCGTCACGGACGCCGTACCGGAGGTCCTGGTCGTGCCGGCCGACGGACCCGGCGACGCCCTGGACCGCACCTCCCACGTGCTGGACGTCCTGCGGGCCTGGCTGGCCGACGAGCGGCTCGCGGAGTCGCGGCTCGTCGTCGTCACCCGGGGCGCGGTGCCCGCCGACGGTGAGGAGACGGTGACCGACCCGGCGGGGGCGGCCGTGTGGGGCCTCGTCCGTGCCGCCCAGGCGGAGAACCCCGACCGCATCGTCCTCATCGACACCGACGACACCGCCCACACCGGCATCTCTCCGGCCACCGACAGCACCGCCAGCCGGGAGACCGTCCACGACACCACCCAGCCGGAAGCCGACGAGTCCCTCGCCGTGCTTCTCGCCACCGCCTTGGCGGCCGGCGAACCGCAGGTCGCGCTGCGCGGTACGGCCGTCCGCGCGCCGCGGCTGGTCCGGGCCGCGCCCGTGGGCGCCGGCGCGGACGGCGCGCCCTGGGACCCGCAGGGCACCGTCCTCGTCACCGGCGGCACCGGCTCGCTCGGCGCCCTGCTGGCCCGGCACCTGGTCGAGCGGCGCGGCGTACGACACCTGCTGCTGGCCAGCCGACGCGGTCCGGACGCGGCGGGCGCCCGGGAGCTGGTGGCCGACCTGACAGCGCTCGGCGCCGCCACCGTACGCGTGGCCGCCTGCGACATCGCCGACCGGGAGGCGGTGGCGGCCCTGCTGGACTCCGTGCCGGACGACCGCCCGCTGACCGCGGTCCTGCACACCGCGGGCGTCCTGGACGACGGCGTCATCGGCACCCTGGACCGGGAACGCCTGGCCCACGTCTTCGCTCCGAAGGTCGTGGCCGTACGGCATCTGGACGAGCTGACCCGGGAACGCGCCCCGCGGCTCGCCGAGTTCGCGGTGTTCTCCTCCGCCGCCGGACTGTTCGGCTCGGCCGGCCAGGGCAACTACGCCGCGGCCAACGCCTGGCTCGACGCCGCGATGGCCCGCCGCCGGGCGGCCGGCCTTCCGGCGCGTTCGCTGGCCTGGGGGCCCTGGGAGCAGACCACCGGAATGACCACCGGCACCGAAGCCGCGGCCCGTACCCGCGGCAACCGGCGCGGTGGTGTCCTGCCGCTCACCCCGCAGGAGGGCATGGCCCTCCTCGACGCCGCCCTGGCCGGCGACGACACACTGCTCGTCCCGGTCAAGCTGGATCTCAGGGCCGTACGCGCCGAAGCGGCCACCGGCACCGGCGTACCGCCCCTGCTCCGCCAACTGGTCCGCGCAGGGCGGCAGTCGGCGCGAGCCACCGCGGGGGACGGCGGGGACGGCCTGCTGCGCCGCCTCGCCGGGCTGGACCGCGACCGGCAGGAGGCCCTGCTGCTGGACGTCGTCCGCGACCATGTGGCCGGTGTGCTCGGACACGCCGGGGCGGACGGCGTCAGCGCCGAGACGGCGTTCAAGGACGCCGGGTTCGACTCCCTCACCTCTGTGGAGCTGCGCAACCGGCTGCGCGGCGCGACCGGCGTCAACCTGTCCGCGACCGTGGTCTTCGACTACCCCACGCCACTCGCGCTCGCCCGCCATCTGCACGCCGAACTGGCCCCGGAGAGGCCCGGACACCGGCCGGCGGCGGAGGCGGACGAGGAACTGCTGCGCCACGCCCTGCTCGCCCTCCCACTCGAACGCTTCCGGGAGGCCGGGCTGCTGGACGCGCTGGTCGAACTGGCCGCCCACGAACCCGGCGCGCCCGCGCCCGGCGAACCGGACACCGCCCAGGGCGCACTGGCCGATCTGGACGTCGACGACCTCGTACAACTTGCGCTCGGTGACGGCGAATCCCTCGAAGGCTGACGCGGCACACGACTGATTGGGGCAGGGAAAGTGAGTGCTTCCTACGAGAAGCTTGTCGAGGCGCTGCGGAAGTCACTGGAAGAGGTCGGCACGCTGAAGAAGCGGAACCAGCAGCTTCTGAGCGCGTCGCGTGAGCCGGTCGCGATCGTCGGCATGGCCTGCCGGCTGCCCAGCGGCGTCGACACCCCCGAGGACCTCTGGGAGCTGGTCGCCGAGGGCCGCGACGGAGTGTCGGGCTTCCCGGACGACCGCGGCTGGGACCTGGACGCCCTGCTGGACGCCGATCCGGAGAAGACCGGCACCTCGTACGTCGACCAGGGCGGCTTCCTGCGGGGCGCCGGCCGGTTCGACGCCGAGTTCTTCGGCATCTCGCCGCGTGAGGCGCTGGCGATGGACCCGCAGCAGCGGCTGCTCCTGGAGACGTCCTGGGAGGCGCTGGAGCGGGCCGGTGTCGATCCGGCGACCCTCAAGGGCACCGACGTCGGCGTCTTCAACGGCATCATGGGCGTCGACTACTTCGCCGGCGGAAGCGTCCCGCCCGAACTGGAGGGCTTCACCGGCACCGGCGCCGCCTCCAGCGTGGCGTCCGGCCGCATCTCCTACGTCTTCGGTTTCGAGGGCCCCGCGGTCACCCTCGACACCGCCTGCTCGTCCTCCCTGGTCGCCATCCATCTCGCCGTGCAGGCACTGCGCAGGGGAGAGTGCACGATGGCCCTGGCGGGGGGCGCCACGGTCATGGCCACGCCCGGCCTGTTCATCGACTTCTCCCGGCAACGGGGCCTCGCGGCGGACGGCCGCTGCAAGGCTTACTCGTCGACCGCGGACGGCACGGGCTGGGCCGAGGGCGCGGGTGTCGTCGTACTGGAGCGGCTGTCGGAGGCGCGGCGCAAGGGTCACCGGGTGCTGGCGGTGGTGCGCGGCACGGCCGTCAACCAGGACGGCGCCTCCAACGGCCTCACCGCCCCCAACGGCCCCTCGCAGCAGCGGGTCATCCGCAAGGCGCTGGCCGCTGCCGGGCTGACCCCGGCGGACGTGGACGCCGTGGAAGGCCATGGCACGGGCACGGCCCTCGGGGACCCGATCGAGGCTCAGGCCCTGCTCGCCACCTACGGCCAGGACCGTGAAGAGCCGTTGTGGCTGGGCTCGTTGAAGTCCAACGTCGGCCACACCCAGGCCGCCGCCGGTGTCGCCGGCGTCATCAAAATGATCCAGGCGATGCGCCACGGCGTGCTCCCGGCCACCCTGCACGTCGCGGAACCCTCCCCTCGCGTCGACTGGGAGTCGGGCGCCGTACGGCTGCTGACGGAGGCCCGCGCGTGGCCGGAGGTGAGCCGGCCGCGCCGGGCCGGTGTGTCCGGGTTCGGCGTGAGCGGTACGAACGCGCACGTCATCCTGGAGCAGGCACCGGAGGAGGATGTCACCGAGCCGGCGGCCCCGGCTGACGGCGTGATCCCGGTGGTCGTCTCCGCGCGCAGCGCCGGGGCCCTGGCCGGACAGGCGGGGCGGCTCGCCGAGTTCGCCGGTGACACCGACACCGGCCTGCCGACCGTCGCCGGTGCGCTCGTCTCCCGGCGGGCGGTCCTGCCTGAACGAGCCGTGGTCCTCGCCGCATCCCGGGAAGAGGCCCTCACCGGGCTGCGCGCACTGGCCGACGGGCAAACGGTCCCTTCGGTGATCACGGGGTCGGGTGCCGGTGGGAAGACGGTGTTCGTGTTCCCGGGTCAGGGTTCCCAGCGGGTGGGTATGGGCGCGGAGTTGTATGAGCGGTTCCCGGTGTTCGCGCGGGCGTTGGACGAGGCGTGTGCGGCGTTGGACGCGCAGCTCGCGGGTGCGGTGGGGCATTCGGTGCGGGATGTGGTCTTCGGGGCGGGTGAGGGCCTGCTGGATCGGACGGTATTCACGCAGGCGGGTCTGTTCGCGGTGGAGTCGGCGTTGTTCCGGCTCGTGGAGTCGTGGGGTGTGCGGCCGGATGTGGTGGCCGGGCATTCGATCGGCGAGGTTGTGGCCGCGCATGTCGCCGGGGTGTTGTCGCTGACGGATGCGGCGGTGCTGGTGGCTGCTCGGGGTCGGTTGATGCAGGCCCTGCCGTCGGGTGGGGCGATGGTGGCGGTGGCGGCGAGTGAGGCGGAGGTTACTGAACACCTCACTGCCGGCATCGACCTGGCGGCGGTGAACGGGCCCGCGTCTGTTGTCCTGTCGGGTGACGAGGATGCCGTCGTGGCGGTGGCGGACCGGCTGCGCGAGCAGGGCCGCCGGGTGAAACGGCTGACCGTCTCGCATGCGTTCCATTCGGCGTTGATGGAGCCGATGCTGGCCGAGTTCGGCGAGGTGCTGTCGGGGCTGGCCTGGAACGAGCCTGCCGTCCCGGTGGTGTCGAACGTGACCGGAGAGCTGGCCGAGCCGGGTCAGTTGTCCGACCCTGCTTACTGGGTGGATCACGTTCGTCGTCCGGTGCGTTTCGCCGACGGTATCGCCGCGTCGGGCGGGTCGGTGTTCCTGGAACTCGGCCCCGGTGGCGCTCTCACCGGTGCGATCGGTGAGTGTGCGGCCGAGGACGCGGTGAGCGTTCCGGCCCTGCGGGATGACCGGGGCGAGGAGCGGACGCTTCTGCTGTCCGTCGCGGAGTTGTTCGTGCGCGGTACGAAGGTGGACTGGGCGGCGGTGCTGCCCGAGGGTGCCACCGGAGTCCATGTGGACCTGCCGACGTACGCCTTCGACCACCAGCACTACTGGCTGCGGATGGCGGAGTCCGTGGTCGACGCGGCGGCGCTGGGGCTGGCCGGCGCCGACCACCCGCTGCTGGGTGCGATGGTGCAACTACCGCAGTCCGACGGGCTGGTCCTCACCTCCCGGCTGTCCCTGCGCACCCACCCCTGGCTCGCCGACCACGCCATCGGCGGAGTGGTTCTGGTGCCCGGCACCGGGCTGGTCGAGCTGGCCGTGCGGGCCGGTGACGAGGTCGGCTGCGGGGTGCTGGACGAGCTGGTCATCGAGGCACCGCTGGTCGTTCCCGAGCAGGGCGCCGTACGGGTCCAGGTCGCCGTCGGCGGGCCGGACCGGACCGGGGCGCGCAGCGTCGAGGTGTACTCCACCCGCCAGGACGTCGGTGCGGAGAGCGGGCCGGACGCCTGGACCCGGCACGCCAGCGGCACCCTGAGCACCGCTACCGCCCCCACCGGGACCCACGACTTCACCGCATGGCCCCCGCCCGGCGCCCGGCAGGTCGACATCTCCGACGGCTACGAGAAGCTGACGCGCGCGGGATACGCGTACGGCCCGGCGTTCCGGTGCGTGCGCAAGGTCTGGCGACGCGACAGCGAGCTGTTCGCCGAGGTCGTCGTCCCCCCGGAGCAGCGCGAGAACGCCGCCGGGTTCGGCATCCACCCGGCGCTGCTCGACGCGGCCCTGCACGCCAGCATCCTGGACGCGGCTGCCGAGGTGGCCGACGGAGCCGTGGTCGAGGAGGAGCCGGTGGTACGGCTGCCGTTCGCCTGGAACGGGCTGACGCTGCACGCCTGCGGCGCCGCGTCGATCCGGGTACGGCTCCTGCGGCCCGACCCGGACACGCTGTCCCTGGAAGCCGTCGACGACTCCGGCGACCTCGTGCTGACCCTGGACTCACTGGTCTCGCGGGCGGTCTCCGCCGAGCAGCTCGACGCGGCGGCCGGCACTGCCGGTTCGGACGCGCTGTTCCGGGTGGAGTGGAGTGAGCTGCCGCCTGTGTCGGGTGTCGGTGAGGTGCCGTCGGTGACGGTGGTCGATGCCCGTACCCGTGGGGACGGTGGGGACGGTGGGGCGCCGGTGGTGCTGGTGGGTCGGGTGCTGAGGGGGGTGCAGGCGTGGCTGGCGGAGGAGGCGGGAGAGGACGGTCGGCTGGTGGTGGTCACGCGGGGTGCGGTGCCGGCGTGTGGTGACGCGGAGGTGACCGATCCGGGTGGCGCGGCCGTCTGGGGCCTGGTCCGTGCCGCGCAGGCCGAGAACCCCGACCGGATCGTCCTCATCGACACCGAGTCCCAGGCCCAGGCCCAGACCCGGGCGGAGACATTCGGCATCACCGCAGCCGATCTCGGTCCGGCCCTCGCCACCGGCGAACCCCAACTCGCCCTACGGGGCACGTCCATGTACGTGCCCCGCCTCGCCCGAGCGGTCCCCGCCCCCGCCGCGGTGCCGGTGCTCGACCCGGAAGGCACGGTCCTGATCACCGGTGGCACCGGATCTCTGGCCGCTCTCCTGGCCCGGCATCTCGTGACCCGGCACGGCATCCGCCATCTGGTGCTGGTGAGCCGAAGTGGCCTGGAGGCTTCCGGGGCACGGGAGCTGGTGGCGGAGCTGGAGGCGCTGGGCGCGGAGTCGGTGTCGGTGCCCGCCTGTGACGTGACCGACCGGGACGCGGTGGCGGCCCTGCTCTCCGGGCTGACCGGGCCCCGGCTGACCGCCGTCGTCCACGCGGCCGGTGTCTTCGACGCCGGGGTCGTGGGGGATATCCGACCCGAGCGGCTGGCCGGGGTGTTCGCGCCGAAGGTGACCGCGGTGCGGCACCTGGACGAGCTGACCCGCGAACTCGCCCCCGGCCTGGACGCGTTCGTCACCTACTCCTCCGTCTCCGGTGTCTTCCTCGGCGCCGGTACCGGCGGTTACGGCGCCGCCAACGCCTGCATGGACGCGCTCATGTCGGTACGCCGGGCGGCCGGGTACCCGGCGCGGTCGCTGGCCTGGGGCCTGTGGGAGCAGACCACCGGCATGGGAGCCGACCTCGACGAGCTGTCGCGCAGCCGCATGAACCGCCGTGGTGGCGTGCTGGCCCTCGGGGCCGAGGAGGGCATGGAGCTGTTCGACGCGGCACTGGGCAGCGATCAGACGCTGCTCGTGCCCGCCAGGCTGGACCTGCGGGGTCTGCGTGCCGACGCGACCGCCGGGGCCACCGTGCCGCCACTGCTGCGCGGCCTGGTCCGTGTGGGCCGGCGTGCCGCGCGCGGTGCCGGACGGGAGGGCCGGGACGGCCTGGCCGGGCGGCTGGCCGGGCTGGCTACGGCCGAGCAGGAGGCGCTGCTGCTGGACCTGGTCCGCACCCATGTCGCGAACGTCCTCGGGCATGCCGGACCGGACCGGGTGAGGGCCGAGACCGCCTTCAAGGACGCCGGGTTCGACTCCCTCACCTCCGTGGAACTGCGCAACCGGCTGCGCGAGGCCACCGGCCTGAGCCTGCCCGCCACCGCTGTCTTCGACTACCCGACCCCGCTCACCCTCGCCCGGCACCTGCACGAGGAGTTCCGGGGCGTGGCACCGGCCACGCCCGCGCCGGTGACCGCGCCGCACGACCCGCAGGAGCCGATCGCCGTCGTGGGCATGGCCTGCCGGCTGCCGGGCGGCGTCGGCAGTCCCGAGGACCTGTGGCGCCTGGTCAGCGAGGGCCGCGACGGTGTCACCGGGTTCCCGACGGACCGTGGCTGGGACCTCGACCGGGTCCTCGACGACGATCCCGAGCACACCGGGACGTCGTACGTCGGTCAGGGCGGCTTCCTGCACGAGGCACCGCTGTTCGACCCGGTGTTCTTCGGTATCTCGCCGCGTGAGGCGGTGGCGATGGACCCGCAGCAGCGGCTGCTCCTGGAGACCTCGTGGGAGGCGCTGGAGCGAGCCGGTATCGATCCGACCGGGCTCAAGGGCACGGACGTCGGGGTGTTCAGTGGCATCATGGGCGTCGACTACTACTCCGGCGGTGACGTCCCGGAGGAGGTGGGCGGCTTCGCGCTGACCGGTGCCGGGGCGAGCGTGGCCTCGGGCCGGGTGTCGTACGTCTTCGGCTTCGAGGGTCCGGCGGTCACCGTGGACACCGCCTGTTCCTCGTCCCTGGTCGCCCTGCACCTGGCCGCGCAGGCGCTGCGCAACGGTGAGTGCTCCCTGGCCCTGGCCGGCGGTTCGACCGTGATGGCCGGGCCTGGGATGTTCATGGAGTTCTCGCGGCAGCGGGCGCTGGCCACGGACGGGCGCTGCAAGTCGTACGCCGACGCCGCCGACGGCACGGGCTGGGCCGAGGGCGCGGGTGTCGTCGTACTGGAGCGGCTGTCGGAGGCGCGGCGCAAGGGTCACCGGGTGCTGGCGGTCGTGCGCGGCAGCGCCGTGAACCAGGACGGCGCGTCGAACGGTCTGACCGCACCCAACGGCCCGTCGCAGCAGCGCGTGATCCGTAAGGCGCTCGCGAACGCGGGGCTCACCCCGGCGGACGTGGACCTGGTGGAGGGCCACGGCACGGGTACCGTCCTCGGCGACCCGATCGAGGCACAGGCGCTGCTCGCCACGTACGGCAAGGCGCGCGAAGAGCCGTTGTGGCTGGGCTCGTTGAAGTCGAACATCGGGCACGCCCAGGCCGCCGCCGGAGTCGCCGGTGTCATCAAGGCGGTACAGGCGCTGCGGCATCGAGTGATGCCCGCCACCCTGCACGTCGACGTACCGTCCTCCCAGGTCGACTGGTCGGCCGGCGCGGTGGAACTGCTCACCGAGGCCCGTGAGTGGGCCGACCCGGGACGGCCCCGCCGGGCCGCGGTGTCCTCGTTCGGGCTCAGCGGCACCAACGCGCACGTGATCCTGGAGGAGGTCCCCGAGGAGCCGGAGCAGCCGCCCACGGCCGAGCCGGTCCCGGCCGGTGTGGTGCCGCTGGCGGTGTCGGCCCGCGGTACCGGCGCGCTCGCCGGTCAGGCCGCTCGCCTCGCCGCGTTCCTCGACGGCACCGACGCCTCGCCGGCCGACGTCGCGGCGGCCCTGGTGACCCGGCGGGCCGTCCTGCCCGAGCGGGCCGTGGTGGTGGCCGGCACCCGGGAGGAGGCCGTGGCGGGGCTGGGCGCGCTGGCCCGCGGCGAGAGCGGCCCCGCCGTCGTGACCGGCAGCCCCGCCGCCACGGCCGGCACCGGGAAGGTCGTCTTCGTCTTCCCCGGCCAGGGCGGCCAGTGGGCCGGCATGGGCCGTGAACTGCTCGACACCTCACCGGTGTTCGCCGAGCGGATCGCGGAGTGCGCCCGGGCGCTGGAACCCTGGGTGGACTGGACGCTGGAGGACGTGCTGCGCGGCGAGGCACCGGACGAGCTGCTGCGACGCACCGACGTGGTCCAGCCGGCGAGCTTCGCCGTGATGATCGGCCTGGCGGCCGTCTGGGCCTCGGTGGGTGTCGTACCGGACGCGGTGACCGGTCACTCGCAGGGCGAGATCGCCGCCGCCTGCGTCGCCGGAGCGCTGTCACTGCGGGACGCGGCGCGGCTCGTGGCACTGCGCGCCCAGGTGATCGCCGAGCGGCTGTCCGGGCTCGGCGGCATGGCCGCCGTGGCCCTGCCCGAGGACGAGGCGACCGCCGCCGTCGCACGCTGGGCGGGCCGCGTGCACGTCGCCGCGGTCAACTCCCCGTCCTCGGTGGTGGTGGCCGGAGACGCCGGCCTGCTGGACGAGGTCGTCGAGACGCTGTCGGCCGAGGGCGTCCGGGCCCGGCGGATCGCGGCCGACTTCGCCTCGCACACCCCGCACGTGGAGACGGTGCGCGAGCTCCTCACCAAGGCGTTCGCCGACGTCCGCAGCCAGGCCCCCGTCATCCCCTTCCACTCCACCGTCACCGGCGAGCGCGTCGGCGAGGCCGGCACGCTGGACGGCGACTACTGGTACCACAACGTGCGCCGGCCGGTCCGCTTCGCCCCCGCCGTCACCGCCCTGCTGGAGACCGGGCACACCGTGTTCGTGGAGGTCAGCGCCCACCCGGTGCTCGCCCCGGCCATCAGCGAGACCGCAGACGGCGCCGACGTGCTCGTCACCGGCTCGCTGCGCCGCGACGACGGCGGCCCCCGGCGGCTGCTGGCCTCCATGGCCGAACTGTTCGTCAGAGGTGTGCCGTTGGACTGGACGGGAATCCTGCCGGCCGCCGCCCACCCCGTCGACCTGCCCACGTACGCCTTCGACCACCAGCACTACTGGCTCCCCGCACCCGCCGCCGCGGGCGACGCCGCCTCGCTCGGGCTGGCCGGCGCCGACCACCCGCTCATCGGCGCGGTGGTCGAGGTCCCGGACACCGGCGGCGTCCTGTGCACCTCCCGGCTGTCCCTGCGCACCCACCCGTGGCTGGCCGACCACGCCGTCGGCGACGTCGTCCTGCTGCCCGGCACCGGCCTGGTCGAACTCGCCGTCCGCGCCGGTGACGAGGCCGGCTGCGCCACCCTGGAAGAACTCGTCATCGAGGCCCCGCTGATCCTCCCGCCACAGGGCGGCGTGCGCGTGCAGGTGAGCGTCGGCGGCCCCGGCGAACACGGCACCCGTACGGTCACCGTCCACTCCACGCCCGACGGCGCGACCGGCGCCGACGGCTGGACCCGGCACGCCACCGGCGTCCTCGCCCCGGCCCCGCCCGCCCGCACCCCCGCCCACCCCGACCTCACCACCTGGCCGCCGTCCGGCGCCGAACGCGTCGAGGTGACCCCGCAGGACTTCTACGCCGGACTGCGCGACCACGACTACCACTACGGGCCCGTCTTCCGCGGCCTGCGCGCGGCGTGGCGGCGCGGCGAGGAACTCTTCGCCGAGATCGCCCTGCCCGAGCAGGAGCACAAGGCCGCCACGGAGTACGGCATCCATCCGGCGCTCCTCGACGCCGCCCTGCACACCAAGGCCTTCCTCAGCGGCGGCGAGCACCGCACGATGCTGCCCTTCGCCTGGAACGGGCTCACCCTGCACGCCTCCGGGGCGACCTCCCTGCGGATCCGGGTCGCCCGGCCCGCGCCGGACGCGCTGTCCCTGGAGGCCGCCGACGACACCGGCAGTCCTGTCCTCAGCGCCGCCTCGCTGGTGTTCCGCCCGGTCGCCCCCGAGCAACTGCGCACCACCGGCGGCGGCGACATGCTCTTCGGCGTCGACTGGGTCCCGCTGCCCCGGCCGGAGGAGGCGCAGACCCCGTCCTGGCTCCGGCTGTCCACCGCGGAGGAGGTGGCGACCCTCGCCGAGGACGCCACGGGCGGCACCGAGCTGCCCCGCGCCGTCGTCCTGGAGGCCGCGACCGCCGGCCCGGACGACACCCCGCTCGCCGTGACGGACCGCGTCCTGGAGGTCGTCCAGACCTGGCTGGCCGGCGGCGGCCTGGAGGACACCCGGCTGGTCGTGCTCACCCGGGGTGCGGTGCCCGCGGGCGGCGACGCGGCGGTCACGGACCCGGGCGGCGCGGCCGTCTGGGGCCTGGTCCGTGCCGCGCAGGCGGAGAACCCCGACCAGATCGTGCTGCTCGACACGGACGGCGACACGGGGACAGGCCCGGACGGCGGCCCAGGGACCGGCACGGACACCGGTACGGGCATCGGCCCGGACGCGGACGGTCTCGGGTCGCTGCTCGGCGCGGTCCTCGCCACGGGGGAGCCGCAACTCGCCGTACGCGACGCGGCGTTGCACGTGCCGCGGCTGACCAGGGCGGTCCCGGCCCCCGCCGCGGAGACGGTGCTGGACCCGGAGGGCACGGTGCTCGTCACCGGTGGCACCGGGTCCCTGGCCGGCCTCCTGGCCCGGCACCTGGTGACCCGGCACGGGATCCGCCATCTCGTGCTGGTGAGCCGAAGTGGCCTGGAGGCTTCCGGGGCACGGGAGCTGGTGGCGGAGCTGGAGGCGCTGGGCGCGGAGTCGGTGTCGGTGCCCGCCTGTGACGTGACCGACCGGGACGCGGTGGCGGCCCTGCTCTCCGGGGCTGACCGGGCCCCGGCTGACCGCCGTCGTCCACGCGGCCGGCCTGTACGACGCGGGCGTGGTCGGTGAGATCGAACCCGAGCGGCTGGCCCGGGTGTTCGCGCCGAAGGTGACCGCCGTGCGCCACCTGGACGAGCTGACCCGCGAACTCGCCCCCGACCTCGACGCGTTCGTCACCTACTCCTCCGTGTCCGCCGTGTTCCTCGGCGCCGGCACCGGCGGTTACGCGGCGGCCAACGCCGCCATGGACGGGCTCATGTCGGTACGCCGGGCGGCCGGGTTCCCGGCGCGGTCGCTGGCCTGGGGCCTGTGGGAGCAGACCACCGGCATGGCCGCCCGCACCGACGAACTCACCCGAGGCCGGCTCAGCCGCCGCGGCGGCGTCCTCGCCCTCGCCCCCGAGGAGGGCATGGAGCTGTTCGACGCGGCGCTGGGCAGCGACCGGACCCTGCTCGTGCCGGCCAGGCTGGACCTACGGGGCCTGCGCGCCGACGCCACCGCCGGCACGGCCGTACCGCCCCTGCTGCGCGGGCTCGTCCGCGCCGGCCGGCAGGCGGCGCGGGCCGCCGTCAGCGGGGACGAGCGGCGCCGGCTCGCCGAACGCCTCGCCGGACTGCCGGCTGAGGAGCGGACCGGGACGCTGCTGGAGCTGGTGCGCACCCAGGTGGCCGTCGTCCTCGGCTACGCCGCCACCCACCAGGTCGACGCCGACCAGGGTCTGTTCGAGATCGGCTTCGACTCGCTCACCGCCCTCGAACTGCGCAACCGGCTAGGCGAGCTGACCGGGACCAAGCTCGGCGCGGGCCTCGTCTTCGACCATCCGACCCCCGCGATGATCGTCGCCCAGCTGGCCGAGCGCCTGTACGGCGACGACGCACCCGGGCCCGTGGCCCTCTCCGTCTGAGGCGTCCACCCACCACCCCGCACCGAAGGGAGCAGATCACCGCATGTTCGACGTGGATGCCTACCTCCGCCGCCTCGGCCGGCCCGGACAGCGCCCGAGGCCGGACCTCGACACCCTGCGCACCCTGCACAAACAGCACCTGATGACCCTGCCGTACAACGTCGCCGGACAGGGCTTCGCCGACGGCGTGCACCTCGTGGACGTGGACGAGGACGAGGTGTTCCGCACCGGTGTCCTGGAGGGCCTGGGCGGCACCTGCTTCCAGCTCAACCGGCTCTTCTTCCGGCTCCTGTCCGAACTGGGCTACGAGGTCACCCTGCTGGCCGCGAGCACCGCCGAGGGCCGGGAGAACTTCGGCACCGAGATCGAGCACATGTTCATCCGGGCCGTCGTCGAGGGCCAGGAGTGGCTCGTCGACGTCGGCTACCCCGGACCGTCGTACCTCGAACCGCTGCGCGTCAGCGACCAGGTGCAGACCCAGTACGGCTGCCAGTACCGGCTCGTCGGCGCCGACGACGGCGCCATCGCCGTGCAGCGGCGCGGACGCGTGACCCGGTGGGGCACCGTCTACACGTTCCGGCCGCGGGCCCGCCAGTGGCACGACTGGAAGGAGCTGGAGGACCGGGCCCGCGCCCACCACGCCACCGCCTCCCAGGACGACGGCCAGGGCATCCTGTGCGGCCGGACGTTCCACAACGGCCAGGCCGTGCTCAAGGGCCGCCGCTACCTCGTCGTCCGGGACGGACGCGAACGCGTCCGCACCGTCGTCGACGACACCGAACACCGCAGGCTCGTCACCGCCCTGCTCACCGGCGACCTCGACCCCGGCGACCTCGCATGACCCGGGGAAGGACGAACCGAACCATCGGCACCAGCCAGAAGACGGAAGGACAACTCATGGGGAACAACTCGGCCGACGTGGTCGTCATCGGCGGCGGACCGGCCGGCGCGATCAGCGCCTACGTGCTGGCCAAGCAGGGACACTCCGTCGTGCTCCTGGAGCGCGAGGAGTCCCCGCGCTTCCACATCGGCGAATCGCTACTGCCGTACATGATGGGCCTGTTCGACCGGATCGGCATCCGGGAAGCCGTCGAGGCCGGCGGCTACGTCCCCAAGTTCGGCGGTGAGTTCATCGACCCGACCGAGAAGAAGTTCTTCTCCGGCGTGTTCCGCGCCGACTTCGGCCTGCAGGGCGACGGCCGCTACGACCAGGCGTACCAGGTCCAACGGGCCCGTTTCGACAGCATGCTGGTCCAGGAGGCCGGCAAGGCCGGCGCCGAGGTCCGCCTCGGCGCCACCGTCGGCGAACTGCTGATGGACGGCGACCGCATGACCGGCGTCCGCTACACCAAGAACGGCGAGGATCACGAGGTCCGCTCCCGGTACGTCATCGACGCCAGCGGACGCGCCGGCCGCATCGCCCACAAGTTCGGGCTGCGCAAGACGCTGGAGAAACTCCGCATGGTCGCGGTGTTCCGGCACTACGAGGGCCTCGACGAGCAGCACAACCTCGGCGTCGAGGGAGACATCCAGGTCGGCGCGCACGGCGACGGCTGGGTGTGGGCCATACCGCTGTCGAAGGACGTCATCAGCGTCGGCACCGTCATGCCCCGCGACGTCTTCCGCGCCTCGACCCCGCAGAAGGTGTTCGAGGAGCACCTCGCCCGGGTCCCGCGCATCACCGCCCGGCTGACCGGCACCCGCCCGGTCATGGACCTGCAGGTCGAGACCGACTACTGCTACCACGCCGACACCGTCAACGGCCCCGGCTGGCTGATGGTCGGCGACGCCGGCTGCTTCGGCGACCCCATGTTCTCCGGCGGTGTCCTCGTCGCCTCGGCCACCGCCGTCCGCGCCGCCGAGACCCTCGGCGAGGCCCTGCGCAACCCGCAGGACGCCGACCGGCTGATCGACGAGTACGCCAACTTCTTCAAGACCGGCTACGACACCTACATCCGGCTCATCCACGCCTTCTACGACGGTGAACTCGTCGCGGTCGCCGCCGATGCCGGCCGCACCACCGACCGGGAGACACTGGAGCGCTATCTGATCCGGCTCATCGGCGGCGACTTCTGGAGCGAGCACAACGCGGTCGCCCAGGAGATGCGCCGGCGGACCGAATGGGACACCTTCACGCCGTTCCAGCGGGTCTTCGGCTGCCCGTCCTACCCGCACCTGGACGAGCAGGACCGCAAGGAGCGCGCCGAGTCCCGCATCCGCCGGGTGACCGCCGGCCAGTAACCCGCCGACGCCCGCCCCGCCACGGAGTCCCGGCCGCGGTACCGCCGCCGGCCGGGCTCCGGGCGACCGACCCGAAGTCCCCGTGCGATCGAACAAGGTGAAGCGGAAGTGACAGAACAAGTCCCGGTGCGTTTCGGCGACCGGTCCTACGAGGTGCACATCGGCCCCGGGGTGCGCTCCGCGCTGCCCGCGGTCATCGAGAAGCTGGCCGCCCGGCGCGTGGCGGTGGTCTCGGCGCGGCCCGCCGCATGGGTGCCCGACACCGGCGTGGAAACCCTGCTGCTGCCCGCCCGGGACGGTGAACCGGACAAGACCCTCGCCACCGTCGAGGCCCTGTGCGCCGCGTTCGTCCGGTTCGGGCTGACCCGCTCCGACGCCGTCGTCTCCGTCGGCGGCGGCACCACCACCGACGTCGTCGGCCTGGCCGCCGCGCTCTACCACCGGGGCATACCGGTCGTCCACCTGCCGACCAGCCTGCTCGCCCAGGTCGACGCCAGCGTCGGCGGCAAGACCGCCGTCAACCTGCCCGAGGGAAAGAACCTGGTCGGCGCCTACTGGCAGCCCGCCGCCGTCCTGTGCGACACCGACTACCTGACCACCCTGCCGGCCCGCGAACTGCGCAACGGGCTGGGTGAGATCGCCCGCTGCCACTTCATCGGGGCCCCGGACCTGCACGGACTGCCGCTCGCCGAGCAGATAGCGGCCAGTGTGACCCTGAAGGCCGGCATCGTCTCCGCCGACGAACGCGACACCGGGCCGCGGCACCTGCTCAACTACGGCCACACCCTCGGCCACGCCCTGGAAGTGGCCACCGGTTTCGCCCTGCGGCACGGCGAGGCCGTCGCCGTCGGCACCGTCTTCGCCGGCCGGCTCGCCGGCGTCCTCGGCCGGATCACCTCCGACCGGGTCCGGGAACACCAGGAGGTGGTCGCCGCGTACGGCCTGCCCACCGCACTGCCGGACACGACCGACCCCGGCACACTGATCGGATTGATGCGCCGGGACAAGAAGGCCCGCGCCGGCCTGACCTTCGTCCTCGACGGCCCGGCCGGCGCCGAACTCGTCGCCGACGTGCCCGAGCCGGCCGTCGCCGAGGCCCTCGCCCGGATGGAACGCGCCCCCCTCGACCGGCTCCTCGCCGTCGCCCCGGCCTACGGCGCGGGAACGGAGACGGCGGTGACATGACGTACACGCCACGGTGGCCGCCGGACACCCCGGCGCGGATCCGGCGGCGGGCCGTCGAACGCGCCCTCGCCGACCGGCTCGACGCGGCCCTGGCCAGGCCCGCCGCACAGCAGCCCGGCTGGCCCGACCCGGACCGGGTCCGGGCCGTGGTCCGCCGGCTGACCGCCGGCGAACCCCTCGTCGCCCCCGCCGAGACCCGGCGGCTCCTCGACCGGCTCGGGGCCGTCGCCCGCGGCGAGGCACTCCTGCTCCAGAGCGGCGACTGCGCGGAGACCTTCGCCGACAGCACCGAGGCTCACCTGCGGGGCAACCTCGGACTGCTCCGGCGGATGGCGCTCGTCCTCACCCACGGCGCCGGCCTGCCCGTGGTCACGGTGGCCCGCGCCGCCGGCCAGTACGCCAAGCCCCGCTCCGCCCCCGTCGACGCCCACGGACTCCCGGTGTACCGCGGCGACATCGTCAACTCCGCCGAGGCGACCCACGCCGCCCGCGCCCCCGACCCCGAACGCATGGCATGGGCCCACGCCCACGCCCGCGAGGCGATGACCGTCGTCCGCCGGCTCGCCCGCGGTGAACTCGCCGACGCGCACGCCCTGCACGAGGAGAACCGGCGTTTCGTCGACACCGCGCCGGGAGGCCGCCGGTACGCCGCCCGGTCCGCGGCGATCGGCCGCGGTCTGAGCTTCATGACCGGCATCGGCGCCCCCGCCCCTCGGCTCGGCGAGATCTGGACCAGCCACGAGGCGCTGCTGCTGGACCACGAACGCACCCTGCTCTGGATCGACGCCGAGGGGACCGAACCCCAACTTTCCAGCGGACTGGCCCACTTCCTGTGGATCGGGGAACGTACCCGGCAGCCCGACGGCGCGCACCTCGCCTTCGCCGAGCTGCTGGCCAACCCCGTCGGCGTGAAGATCGGCCCCGGCACCACACCGGAACAGGCCGTGGAGTACGTCCGCCGGCTCGACCCGCACGGCGTCCCCGGCCGGGTCACCCTGATCAGCCGGATGGGCCACGACCGGATCCGCCAGGTGCTCCCGCCGATCGTGGAGAAGGTCACCGCCTCCGGCCGCCAAGTGGTCTGGCAGTGCGACCCCATGCACGGCAACTCGCGCACCGCCGCGAACGGTTACAAGACACGGCACTACGACCGCATCCTCGACGAGATCACCGGCTTCCTCGAGGTGCACCGGGCCCTGGGCACCCACCCCGGCGGCCTGCACCTGGAGGCGACCGGCGAGAATGTCACCGAGTGCGTCGGCGGCGCCCGCGGGCTGGCCGAGGCCGACCTGCCCACCCGCTACCGCACCGCCTGCGACCCCCGCCTCAACGCCGAACAGGGCATGGAACTCGCCTTCGCGGTGGCGGAGCTGTTCGCGGCCGGCACGACCCCCAGCCCGGAGACACCACGATGACGGACACCCCGCGACCGACCGAGACCGACACCCCGAACGGCAGCACCCCCGCCGACGCCACCGGCACCAGTACCGGCACGGGCACGGGCACCGGCACGGCCGGCTCCCGGCAGACCCTGGTCAGCGGGAGCACCCGGCTCTACGCCGTCCTCGGTGACCCGGTCGGGCAGGTCCAGTCGCCCGGGCTGCTCAACCCGCTCTTCGCCCGGCTCGGCATCGACGCCGTGCTGGTCCCCGTGCACGTCCGCCCCGGCGACCTGGAGAGCGTCGTCCGGGGACTGCAACGCGTCGGCAACCTCGACGGCCTGTTCGTCACCGTCCCGCACAAGACGACCGCGGCCCGGCTGGCCGACCGGCGCAGCCGCACCGTCGAGATCACCGGCAGCGCCAACGCGCTGCGGCGCGAGAGCGACGGCGCCTGGCTCGCCGAAAACTTCGACGGCTCCGGGTTCGTCACGGGCCTGCTCCGGGCGGGCCACCCGCCGAAGGGCGCCCGAGTGGCCCTCGTCGGCGCCGGCGGAGCGGGCAGCGCCATCGCGGCGGCCCTGCTCGACGCGGGCGTGGACCGGCTGACGGTCACCGACCCCGACACCCCGAAGCTGACCGCGCTCGTCGACCGGCTGGCCGCCCACTGGCCGGGCCGGGTCCATGCCACCGGCCGGCCGCCCCTGGAAGACACCGACATCGCCGTCAACGCCACCCCGCTCGGCCTGCGCCCCGACGACCCGCTGCCCTTCGACCCCCACGGACTGCGGCCCGGCACCGTCGTCGCGGACATCGTCATGAAACCCCGCGACACCCGGCTGCTGCGCGAGGCCGCCGCACGCGGACTCCCCGTGCACCACGGGAGCCATATGCTCACCGGCCAGGTCGACTCCTACCGCGCCTTCTTCGCACTGCACGAGGCACCCTGACCGTCCCCCCACCGGCCGACTACCAGACCGAGGGATGGAAAGGCCCCCACACCGGGGCCTAGGCTGAGCACGGCCAGCACCGCGCGAACCGTCCGGACCGGCTCCCCGCCCCCTCGCCTCGCCCGCTCACCTTCCAGCAGCCCGTTCCCGACGGAGATTTGGAGAACCATGAACGCGCGACCGGCACCCCGGTTCCCCGAGTGGCCCCAGTACGACGACGAGCGGACCGGACTGATCCGCGCCCTGGAACAGGGCCAGTGGTGGCGCATGGGCGGACAGGAAGTCGAGTCCTTCGAGCGCGAGTTCGCCGAATTCCACGGCTCCCCGCACGCCCTCGCCGTCACCAACGGCACCCACGCCCTCGAACTGGCCCTGCAGTGTCTGGGCGTCGGCCCCGGCACCGAGGTCGTCGTGCCGGCCTTCACCTTCATCTCCTCCTCGCAGGCAGCCCAGCGCATCGGCGCGGTCGCCGTGCCCGTCGACGTCGACCCGGACACGTACAACATCGACGTCGCCGCGGTGGCCGCCGCGATCACCCCGCGCACCCGGGCGATCATGCCCGTGCACATGGCCGGCCTGGTGGCCGACATGGACGCCCTCGGCAAGCTCTCCGCCGACACCGGCGTACCGATCCTCCAGGACGCGGCCCACGCCCAGGGCGCGCGCTGGCAGGGCAAGCGCGTCGGCGAACTCGGCTCGGTCGCCGCGTTCTCCTTCCAGAACGGCAAGCTGATGACCGCCGGTGAGGGCGGCGCCGTCCTGTTCCCCGAGAGCGACCTGTACGAGGCGGCGTTCCTGCGGCATAGCTGCGGCCGGCCGCGCACCGACCGCCGTTACATGCACCAGGTCGCCGGCACCAACATGCGGCTCAACGAGTTCTCCGCCTCCGTGCTCCGCGCCCAGCTACGCCGCCTGCCCGCCCAGACCGCACTGCGTGACAAGCGCTGGGCGCTGCTGTCCCGGCTGCTCGGCGCGGTCGACGGCGTCGTACCGCAGGGCAGCGATGTCCGCGCCGACCAGAACACGCACTACATGGCGATGTTCCGGGTCCCCGGCATCTCCGAGGAGGACCGCAACGCCCTCGTCGACCGGCTGGTGGACGCCGGGCTGCCCGCCTTCGCCGCGTTCCGCGCCATCTACCGCACCGACGCCTTCTGGGAGACCGGCGCCCCCGACGAGAGCGTCGAGCAGATCGCCGAGCGCTGCCCGCACACCGAGGCCATCAGCAGTGACTGCGTCTGGCTGCACCACCGGGTGCTCCTCGCCGACGAACCCGACCTGGAGCTCACGGCCGAGATCGTCGCGGACGCCGTGGCTGCCGTATGAGCGTGCGGGCCGCCGTGGTGGGGCTCGGCTGGGCGGGGCGTGAGCTGTGGCTGCCCCGGCTGCGGTCCCACCCGGACTTCGAGCTGGTCGCCGTGGCCGATCCCGACCCCGCCGCGCGGGCGGCCGTCGGCGCGGCGACGGGCACGCCCGCCCACGCCGGCCCGGACGCGCTCGACGCCCGGTCCGTCGACCTCGCCGTCGTCGCCGTACCCAACCACCTGCACACCACGGTCGCCGCCGGGCTGCTCCGCCGGGGCGTGTCCGTCTTCCTGGAGAAGCCGGTGTGCCTGTCCAGCGCCGAGGCCGACGTCCTGGCCGAGGCCGAGCGCGACGGCGGCACCCTGCTGGCTGGCAGCGCCGCCCGGCACCGCGCCGACGTACGCGAACTGGGCGCACTGCTGCCCGGACTGGGGCGGATCCGGCATGTCGACCTGGCCTGGGTACGGGCCCGTGGCGTACCGCGCGCGGGCGGCTGGTTCACCCGGCGCAGCGAGGCCGGCGGGGGCGCCCTCGTCGACCTCGGCTGGCATCTCGTGGACACCCTGACCGCCCTGCTCGGCCCGTCCCCGGTCCGCCAGGCCGTCGGCGCCACCTCGGACGACTTCCTCGACACCGGTGAGTTCTCCGCCGCCTGGCGCCGGGAACAGCCCGTCACCGCCCCCAGCGGCGACGTCGAGGACACCGCCCGCGGACTCCTGCTCCGCGAGGACGGCATCTCCGTATCGCTGCACGCCAGTTGGGCCTCGCACGAGGCGCGGGACCTCACCCTCGTCCGCGTCGAGGGCAGCGCCGGCACCGCCGAACTGCGCTGCACCTTCGGTTTCAGCCCCAACCGGCAGCCCGAGTCCGTCCTGACCCTCACCCGCGAGGGCACCACCCGCCGGCTGCCGGTGCCCGCCGAACCCGTCGGCGCCGAGTACACGCGGCAGCTTGACGGCGTCCCGGCCCTCCTCGCCGACCCGGCCGGCCGGGGCCGGGCCGTCGCCGAGGCACGGACCACCGTACGGCTCGTGGAGCGTCTCTACGCCTCCGCGCGGGCCGGCCGCGACGGGCCGAGCGAGCCCGCGTACCAGCAGACCACGAGCAGATGAGGACCCCATGACAGTCCCCTCGACCGACCGGCCCATCGCCACGGCCGGCCTCCTCACGGCACTCCGGACGGCGGTCGTCTTCGACCTCGACGGGGTGATCGTGGACAGCTTCCCGGTCATGCGGGAGGCGTTCGCGGTCGCCTACGCGGAGGCCGTCGGCGACGGCCCGGCCCCGTTCGAGGAGTATGTGCGCCACCAGGGGCGCTATTTCCCCGACATCATGCGGATCATGGGGCTGCCTCCCCGAGATGGAGGAGCCCTTCGTCCGCGAGAGCTACCGGCTCGCCCACCGCGTCGAGGTCTTCGACGGCGTCGTCGAACTCCTGCTCACGCTGCGGGTACGCGGCCTGCGGCTGGCCGTGGCCACCGGCAAGAGCGGCGACCGTGCCCGCTCCCTCCTCGACGGCCTCGGCCTGCTGCCGTTCTTCGCGCACGTCATCGGCTCCGACGAGGTGGCCCGGCCCAAGCCGGCACCGGACATCGTGCGACGCGCCCTGGAACTGCTGGACGTGCCGCCCGAGCAGGCCATCATGGTCGGTGACGCGCCCACCGACCTGGCCAGCGCCCGCGACGCCGGTGTCGCCTCCGCCGCCGCCCTGTGGGTCGGCCCCGACGAGGCGGAACTGCTCGCCGCCGGACCCGACGCGGTCCTGCGCCGCCCCCTGGACCTGCTCGCCCTGTGCCCCGCCGTGCCGGGCGAATGACCGTGCGCGCTCCTGCGGATCAGCGGCCCGGCGCCGGGCCGGCGCCGGGCCGGCTCGGCGTCGACATCGGCGGCACCAAGGTCGCCTTCCGGGCCGAGACCGATGACGGACGCGTCGAGGAGTCCACCTTTACCTGGGGGCCGCACCGCGACGCCGACCGGGACCTGGCCGAACTCGCCGCACACATAGAGGGGTTGCCCGCCCTCACGGACGTACGGGTCGTCGGCGTGGCCGTGCCGGCCACCGTCGGCCCCGGCGAACGGATCACCGCCTGGCCCAGCCGCCCGGCTTGGACCGGCCTCGCCCTGGGCCCGGCGCTGCGGAAGCTGTTCCCCGGGGCGGCCGTCGCCTGGGCGGACGACGGCGACCTCGGCGCCCTCGCCGAAGCGGATGCCGCCGGCTGCCCCCACCTGCTCTACGTCGGCGTCGGCACCGGCGTCGGCGGCGGACTCGTGCTCAACGGCACCCTGTGCCCCGGGCCCGGCCGGGGCTCCTTCGAGATCGGCCACCTCGTCGTCGACCAGGACGGCCCCGGGTGCGTCTGCGGACGCCGGGGCTGCCTCCAGGCAACCGCCTCCGGACCGGCCACCCTCGCCCACGCCGCCCGGCTGCGCGGCGCGCCCGTCACCTTCGACGCCCTGCGGGACGGCCTGCGCGACCACCTGCCCTGGGCCGAGGCCGCCCTGGACCGGACGGCCCGCGCCCTCGCCACGGCCATCGCCGGCGTCGGCGAACTCGTCCACCCCGAACGCGCCCTGCTGGGCGGCGGCTTCGCCGCGGGCATCCCCGCCCTGCTCGACACGGTCGCCACCCACCTGACGGCCTTGGACCGCCCCGGCCACCCCACGCCACCCCTCACCCCGGCCCGCCTGGGCGGCCTGTCCTCTCTGCGCGGCGCACTGCTCCTCGCCCGTCAGCTATGACCCGCCGGCCGTCCCGCGCCCTCGTCGCGCGACGCCGGCTCGCCCCGCCCCGAGGGCGGGGCGTCGTGCCGACGCCCCGCCGGCCCGTCCCGGTCAGTTCACCCCCGCCGTGACGGCCCGGGCCGGGGTGGTCAGGGCGGCGCGCAGGTCGTCCACGAGGGCGGTCACCGCCGCGGGGTCGCCCGCCGCGCCGAAGACGTGGTAGTCGGGGCGGACCAGCAGCGCGGTCGCGCCGTACCGTTCGAGCCAGGCGCGCAGCACACCGTCGGTGTCCACCGCGTCCACGACACCGGCCGTGCCGTTCACCGTTCCGTCGTACGGGCCTGTCGCCGGCCACAGCCGTACGACCGGGGCGCCGAGGTCCCGCAGGAAGGACAGCCGGTCCGGGTCGAGGCCCGGCTCCGTCCCGGCGCGGGTGAGCAGGACGAAACCGCCGCCCACGACACCGTCCAGCGGCTCGCCGCCGGCCGGCCGGTGCAGCCGGCCGTCCGGCAGGACCTCGCCCGCCGGGGGCACGCGGCTCTCCGCGCCGGCGCCCGCCGGGCGGTGCAGCAGACCGCAGGTGATCGGCCGCGCCGGATCCGGCCGGCCCGGCCCCCGCCCGCGCCGGTTCGCCAGCACCGTCGCGTCGCGCTCCGCCGCGGCAGCCGTGTCCGTCACACAGATCAGCCGCCCTAGCTGCACCGACGCCAGGATGGACTCGCGGACCTGCGTCCGGCGTTCCTCGGTGTAGGTGTCGAGGAGGGACTCCGGGGAGGTCCCGCGCAGCACCAGGTCCAGCCGCCAGGCCAGGTTGACCACGTCCCGTACCCCCGAGCACATGCCCTGCCCCGCGAACGGCGGCATCAGATGCGCCGCGTCCCCGGCCAGCAGCACATGCCCCTTCCGCCAGGTGTCGGCCCACCGCGCCTGGAAGATGTACGTGGTGCTGCGCAGCAGCCGCGCGGTCCGCGGAGTGACCCCGAACGGCGCCAGCAGCCGCCACGCGGTCTCCTCCCGGTTCAGGTCGGCCGCCCGCTCGCCCGGCAGCCGCATGAACTCCCAGCGCCGGTGCCCCGGCCCGCTCCCGACCAGTGTGGTGGGCCGGGCCGGATCGCAGATCTGCACGTTGGTCGGCACGAACTCCCGTGGCTCACGCAGTTCCACATCGCACAGCAGCCACTCGTAGGAGAAGCCGAGGTCGGTGACGGACACGCCCATCCGGTCGCGGACGAAGCTGTTGGCGCCGTCGCAGCCGACCACCCACCCCGCGGGGAACGTCTCGGCCGTCCCGTCCTCGTCCTCGGCGGTCACCGTCACCCCCGCCGGGGAGTCGGCGATGTCCACCACCTGCCGGCCGCGCAGCACCGTGATGCCCGGCAGTTGTCCGGCGCGGGCGGTGAGCAGTTCCTCCAGGGCGGGCTGGTGCATGGTGTTGGCGTCCGGCCAGCCGTACGGGCCTCGCGTGCTGAACTCGATGTCCAGCAGCGGCTTCCCGTCCGCCGTGCGCCACTGGTACCCGGTGCCCGGCTCGGTGATCCGGCCCAGTTCACCGCCGATGCCGGTGCCGGCCAGCAGCCGTGCGGTCTCGCCGTCGAAGCTCGTCGCCCGGGGCAGCGTGTACGGCCGGCGCCGGCGTTCGAGGACCGTCACCCGCCAGCCGCGCCGCGCCAGCAGCAGGGACAGCACCGAGCCGACGGGCCCGTACCCGACGACCACCACGTCCGTCCCCGGCCCGCCCCCCGGTGAACCACCGACCGCCGCGGCGTCGTTCGGTGACACGACGGGCCGTGACGCGTCGCGCGGTGACGCCTCGTGCGGTGACGCCCCGGACGGTGACGCATCGGACATGGAAACCCCCTCGGTGCTGCCTGGCTGACGGGCCTGCTCGGGTGACTCGTGGCGAGCGTACGGTCCGGGCGGCCGGCACCGGCCGGAATCCGCCTCGGGCTATCAGGTTGAGGGATACCGGCCCCGGCCCGCCCCGGCCTACGCTGCCGCACGTCCCGCCCGGACGCTGGTCCCCGACGTGAAAGCGAGCCCTTCGGCATGCCTGGAGCAACCGTGCAGTTCGAGAAGTGGATCAGCGTCTTCCGCCCCTCGCCGGACAGCGCGGTACGCCTCGTCTGCCTGCCGCACGCCGGCGGCTCGGCGAGCTTCTTCTTCCCCGTCGCCACGGCCCTCGCCCCCGCGGTGGAGGTCCTGGCCGTCCAGTACCCGGGCCGGCAGACGCGTCGGCAGGAACCCGGCATCGACAACATCCCCGAGTACGCCGACCAGATCTTCGCGGCGCTGCGCCACCTGGACGACCGGCCGCTCGCCCTGTTCGGGCACAGCATGGGCGCGGTGCTCGCCTACGAGGTCGCGCTGCGCATGCGGGACGCCCGACTGCCCTCCCCGGTACGGTTGTTCGCCTCCGGCCGGCGCGCCCCCTCCCGCTACCGCGACGAGCACGTGCACATGGCCGGCGACGAGGAGGTGCTGGCGGAACTGCGCGCCCTCAGCGGCCCGAACCAGGCGATCCTGGCCGACCCCGAGGTGCTGGCGATGTTCCTCCCGGCGATCCGCAGCGACTACACCGCCATCGAACGCTACCGGCACGAACCGGGCCGGCTGCTCGACTGCCCGGTGACCGTCCTCACCGGCGACAGCGACCCCAGGACGACGCTCGACGAGGCACGCGCCTGGGAGGAGCACACCACCGGCCCGACCGACCTGCATGTCTTCTCCGGCGGCCACTTCTTCCACGTCGAGCGGAGCGCCGAGGTTCTCACGCTCCTGACCCGCAACCTGAGCGGACGGGGTGCCGACACCGCTCACTGATCCCCACCGCCCCTGCCGACGAGGGAAAACGCCCGTGACGCTCGCCAACCCGGTGCCCACCATGGCCCCGCACGCACTCCTGGTCTTCCTCCTCCAACTCGCCTTCCTGCTGCTGTTCGCGTTCGTCCTGGGCCGGCTCGCCGAACGGCTGCGCATGCCCGCGGTCGTGGGTGAGCTGTGCGCCGGCATGCTCCTCGGCCCGTCCGTGCTGCACCATCTGCTGCCCGCCTTCTCCGACTGGCTGCTGCCCCGCCAGCCCGAGCCGATGCACCTGCTGGACGCGACCGGGCAGCTCGGCGTGCTCCTCCTCGTCGGAGTCACCGGCGCCGAGCTGAACTTCGGCCTGGTCCGCAAGCGGGGGGCCACCGCCGTCCGGGTCAGCGTCGCCGGACTCCTGCTGCCGCTCGGACTCGGCATCGCCACCGGCTTCGCGCTGCGCGGTGTCCTCATGCCGGCCGGCGTCGACTCCCCGGTCTTCGCGCTCTTCCTCGGCGTGGCGATGTGCGTCACCGCCATCCCGGTGATCGCCAAGACGCTGTTCGACATGAAGCTGCTGCACCGCGACATCGGCCAGTTGATCCTGTCCGCCGGCGTCGTGGACGACATCGTCGGCTGGTTCCTGCTCTCCGTGGTCTCCGCGATGGCCACCGCCGGACTGACCGCGGGAGTCGTGACGACCTCCGTGCTCTACCCGGTCGGCGTCGTGCTGTTCGCCGTGCTGATCGGCCGCCCGCTGGTGGGTGCCGTGCTGCGCCGGGCGGGGCGCGCCCAGGGCCCCGGGCCCACCGTCATGACGGTCGTGATCCTGGTCGTCCTCGGTGCCGCGGCCACCCAGGCCATGAAGCTCGAGGCGATCTTCGGCGCCTTCGTCTGCGGTGTGCTGGTCGGCACCAGCAAGGACCTGGACCGGGAGAAGCTGGAACCGCTGAAGACCACTGTGCTGGCCTTCCTCGCCCCGCTGTTCTTCGCCACCGCCGGGCTGCGGATGGACCTCACCGGCCTGCGCCACCCGGACGTCCTCGCCGCCGCCTGCGCCGTACTGGCCGTCGCCGTCCTCGGCAAGTTCGCCGGTGCCTTCCTCGGCGCCCGGCTCAGCCGCCTCAACCGCTGGGAGGCGCTCGCCCTCGGCGCCGGCATGAACGCCCGCGGCGTGGTCGAGGTCGTCGTGGCGATGACCGGCCTGCGCCTGGGCGTCCTGGACACCGACTCGTACACCATCATCGTCCTCGTCGCGATCGTGACCTCGGTGATGGCACCGCCCATCCTCCGGGTCGCCATGGACCGCGCCGAGAAGCTCGCCGAGGCCGGACTCGTCCTCGCGGACCGGGACGCGGACGGCCCCCGGCCGCCGCACGGCTCCGGCCGGCCCGGCGCGCCGCACAGCGACGCGCCCAACAGTGAGGTGACCCCATGAACACCCTGCTCCTGCTGAACGGACCGAACCTGGGCATCCTGGGCCGGCGCGAACCCGAGATCTACGGCACCGACACCCTCGCCGACATCGAGAAGGCCGTCGCCGCGGAGGTGAGCGACGCGGGCTGGGAGGTGCTCTCCCTCCAGCACGACTCGGAGGGCGACCTGGTCCGCGACATCCACCGGCACCACTCCGACACCGTCGGCGCCATCGTCAACCCGGGTGCGCTGATGATCGCCGGCTGGAGCCTGCGCGACGCGCTCGCCGCCTACCCGCGGCCCTGGATCGAGGTCCACCTCAGCAACGTGTGGGCGCGCGAGCGGTTCCGGCACGAGTCCGTGATCGCCCCGCTGGCCTCCGGCGTCGTGGCCGGCCTCGGCCCGATGGGCTACCGGCTGGCCGCGGCCGCCCTGCTGGAGCTGGCCGGGGGAGAGCGCTGACGACCGCCGGGCCGGCCCCCGGCCGCGCCCGCACCTGACCGCCACCGCGTGTCGAAAGGACCCCGCTCATGAAGCTCGCACTGCACGAGGCCGGCGACGGAGACCGGTCGGCGCTGCTCGTCCACGGCGTGATGTCGTCGGCGGACACCTGGCGCCGGGTGGCCCCGCTGCTCACCGCCCGCGGTTACCGAGTGATCATGCCCGACCTGCGCGGCCACGGCGACAGCCCGCACGCCGACGAGTACACGCCCGAGCTGCTCGCCGCCGACCTGGTCGAGTCCGTCCCGGCCGGCGTCGACCTCGCCGTCGCCCACTCCTTCGGTGCGCCCGTGCTCGCTCTCGCGGTGCCCGGCCTGCGCCCGGCCCGCGTCGTCTACAGCGACCCCGCGTGGCGGCTCGGCGCCCGATCGGTCGACGAGGTGCGGGAGTTCGCGCAGGCCACCAAGTCGGCCACCGCCGAGAGCATCCGCCAGCTCTGCCCGCGCTGGCTCCCCGAGGACATCGAGGCCGAACTCGCCGGATACGCCCGCTGGGACGTCCGGGCCATCGAGTGGCTCCAGAGCGACAGGGACCTCATCCCCGCCCGCGCCGAGGTGCCCTCACTCGTCCAGGGCGCCGGCGACCACCACCTCGTACCGGACGAGCTGGCGGAGCGGCTGCGCGAGCGCGGTTTCGAGGTGGTGTACGTGCCGGACACGGGTCACTGCATCCACCGGGACGACGTCGACGGCTTCCTCAAGTCGTTGGAAGGCTGGCTCTGACGGCCTGTGTTACGTTGATCCAATGGACGCTGCCGGTCAGGTCACACGGGCGGAAACGGGTTCTCCCTCCACCGGTGACGCACCACCACCCGCGTTACACGGCTCGTTCTCGCTCGACCTGGACTTCACGGTGGCGCGGGCCGAGGTCTTCCGGGGCTTCGCCGACCCGTCCGTGCGGCGGCGCTGGTTCCGCCTCCCCGGCAGTTCCTCCACCGCCGAGCACGAGCTGGACTTCCGGGTCGGCGGTGGCGAGAGCGCCCGGAACGTCTTCGTCAACGGCGACACCGAGGAACACCTCGCCTACCGCTCGCGGTTCGTGGACATCGTGCCGGACTCCCGCATCCTGTACGTCTACGAGGCGGAGGTCGACGGCAGGCGCCGCTGGGTCTCCCTGGTCACCGTCGAACTGGCCGACGACCCCATCGGATCCCGCCTGACCTGGACCGAGCAGTTCACCTGGCTCGTCCCCACCGGCGACGGCACCCAGGACCTCGCCCATCTGCGCGGCGGCACCCGGCTCCAGCTCAACGGCCTGACCGCCGCGGTGAATCCCGACCGTCACCGCGGCCTGCGCAGGGCCACGACCTCGGTCAGCAGGGACCGCTGACGTCCACGAGCAGCCACGGCGCCGGGCCGGTGCCGTCGCTCCAGGCGTCCAGGGCCGCGCGGTTCAGGCACAGTATCCCGCACTGCTCGGCGTACTCGACGGCCGGCGCCGTGAAGTCGCTGGTGGTGACGAGGACCGCGACATCGGCCTCGTGCACGGTGTAGCAGGTACCGCCGAAGCGCTGGAGGTCCTGCGAGCCGACGCGGTTCGCATCGCCGTACCGTTTGCACTGGACGACCATCCGCCGCCCGTCCGGTGCCATGGCCAGCACGTCGGCGCCCAAGTCGCCCGCGCCGCCCACGACTTCCACGGCCGTACAGCCGTCCCGTTCACACAGCGCGGCCACGGCCTGCTCGAACTCGTCGGCGTCGAGGGCGCCGTAGTCGACGGTGTCAGGGGCGGGGAGGAGGGCGGGGGAGGGGAGATCGCGGTCCGCCTCGGCCTGCCGGGGCACGAACGCGGCCGGGACCTCGGGCGCGGGCGCCCGCAGCTCCTCCAGCGCCGTGTGTGCCGCCTCCTCCAGCGCCACGGCGGCCCGCTGAGCGGTCCGCGCCGGGGACAGGCGGCGCCGCCGGCGTCGCAGCGCCAGCCCGGCGGACACCGCCAGCAGACACAGGACGGCCACCCAGACAGGGCGCCGCTCGGCGGCCGAGGCCGCTGTCCGGGCGGCGAATCCCAGGACGCACAGGGCGAGGGCGAGGACCGCGAAGAACAGGGCGGTCACGCGCAGATCGAACGGCCGGCGAGTCCAACCGGTGGGACGGCTCATGCGGCGTACGGGCATGGTCACGGTGGTGACGCCCCTCTCTCCCGGCTGGATACGAAGATCACCAAGCACGTGTGCCCGCGATCCGCCGGTTCATCAACCCCCGTGACGCCCGAGCGCGTTACGGACTTCGGGCTGATCAGACTGACGCCCTTCGGGCTCAGCGGCTCACGGCGGTCTCCCGCTCGACCCGTGACAGCTTCTCAGGATCGCGCACGGCGCGGAGCCCGGTGCTGAGGCCGTCGTCGACGCGCACCGGCAGGACGGTGTCGGGCATGCGAGACCGGTCGGGCGGCGGGCCGCCCGACCGGTCTCGTGCCCCGCTCAGGGGGCGTCACCGTCATGCGAGAGGGGTGGGCCGGCAGTGCCGTGCCCAGCCGACCGGATCAGACCGGACGGATGTTCTCCGCCTGGGGACCCTTCTGGCCCTGGGTGACGTCGAACTCCACCTTCTGGCCCTCCTGGAGCTCACGGTAACCCTGGGTGGCGATGTTCGAGTAGTGGGCGAAGACGTCGGGGCCACCGCCGTCCTGCTCGATGAAGCCGAAGCCCTTCTCGCTGTTGAACCACTTGACCGTACCGCTGGCCATCACTGTCTCCTTCGAGCGAACCGGGCCCGCGTTCTCGGGCCCCGGCAGGAGCCGCCCTGGTTCGGAAAGACGCTGAACAGCAAGAACGCCCGTGGTTTGCGATCACGGGCGAACGGGACTTCGGAACCACGACTGCTGGATTCCGACGCTACACCCGAGTCCCGTCCGCCGCCACCGCAAAGCGCCGACGCGCGTGTTGACGAACCGGACGGCCCCGTCCCGGGCCGACGTGCGGAGGCCGACCCCCTGTGCGCACGATGCACCTGTCGGCCGGCCCGGCACGACGGGTGCCGAGGCCGAAGCCCTCAGGACGGCAAGGAGACCGCCATGGCGAGCATCAGCCCGATCGACCTCCAGAAGGCCCTGAAGGGCGCCAACTACCCGGCCAGCCGGGACGACCTCGTCACGCTGGCCAAGGGCAACGGCGCGGACGACACCCTCGTCGAGAAACTGTCCGACGCCCCGACGGACGAGTTCGACGGTCCCAACGACGTCCAGAAGGCCGTGTTCGACAACGAGTAGTCCGCGCGGCCGTCCGGCCGGACGGGTGGTCCCGCCGGCCCCGGCGGTTGCCCTGCGCCCCACCGGGAACCCGCCCGCACTGTGCGCGGACAACTGCCGGGAACACCCCCGGACACACGCCGAAGACTGTTGCTGACCGGATGGTTCAGCTTCCTGCACGGCGAGGTGACCGCCGGGGACGTGCTGGCCCTGGACCGGGTCCGGGACGTGCTGGGGCGCGCGGGCGTCGCTCACGACGTCGCCTGGAGTCCCGGCTTCCGTCCCGGGGCCCTCCATCTGGAGGACGTGCGCCCGGAGGACTACTCCCACCTCGTCTTCGTCTGCGGCCCTCTGCACGGCCGGCAGATCGAGGAACTCCACCGGAGGTTCGCGCACTGCGTACGGATCGCCGTCGGAACCTCCGTGATCGCCCCGGACGGCCCCGCCGTGACCGGCTTCCACCGGGTACTGGCCCGGGACGCCGGCAACGCCGAGCCCGGCCGGGATCTGGCCGCCCGTGCCCCCGCGCTCCCGCCGCGGCCGGTCGTCGGCGTGGTGCTCACCCACGGCCAGCACGAGTACGGGCGGCAGCGGCGGCACGGCCAGGTCGCCGAGCAGGTCACCCACTGGCTCGCGGCCAAGGACTGCGCCCGGCTGGAGATCGACACCCGCCTCGACATCCGCGACTGGCGTCTGTGTGCGACGCCCGCCCAGTTGGAGGCCGTCCTCACACGGCTGGACCTCGTCGTCACGGACCGCCTGCACGGACTGGTCCTCGCGCTGCGCGCGGGCGTACCGGCACTGGCCGTCGACCCGGTCGAGGGCGGGGCGAAGGTCACCGCGCAGGCACGGGCCTGCGACTGGCCGGCCCTGCTGCCCGCGGAACGGCTGGACGAACCCCGGCTCGAACGCTGGTGGCAGTGGTGCCTGACCGCCGGGCGGGTGACCGCGGGCCAGATCGCCGCCGAGTTCCGCGCGGGCGTCGTCGGAGACGGCGCCGACCGCCTCCTGGAGGCACTGCGGACCCCCGTCGCCGACCGGGCCGGTCAGGCCGGGTGGTGAAAGTGCTGGTCACAGGGGCCCGGCGGTTCCCGTCGTCCGACAGGCGGCTGTGCTCTCGGGACCCTCCGGACGGGTGACAGTGTCGACGGCTGCGTGGCTGTCGCGGGCTCCGCCGCCATTTCCGCTCCCACCCTCCGAGATCACGGCACTGGATTATTGTGCACGTTCCGTGCTTATCTAATTACGCAACGTCACTATTTCGAAGGGGTCCGTCCATGAGCGAGCCGCAGGCCACCGAGCAGCAGATCCGCGAAGCCCTCGCCGCCGCGCCCATCATCCTGGCCCCCGGCCCCAAGGAGCAGCCCACCCGGACTCCGCCGGTCCCGAGCGATGTGTGGGACCTCCCGGGCGGCACCGCCTGGGTCTACTACGCCGAGGGCGGCGACCGGCTGACCAAGCCCGTGATCGCCGCTGACGGGTTCAACATGGGGCCGAGCAGCATCGACATGCTGTGGCAGGGCCTGGACTGGGGGGAGTACGCCTTCTTCAGCGAGCTGCGCCGCCGCGGGCATGACGTCGTCGTCCTCGGCTTCCACGAGCGCAGCGCCGCGATCCAGCGGAACGCGGATGCCGCGATCGAAGCGATCACGCGCGCCGGCGCCATGCGCCAGGGTGACCACCGGCTCGCCGTCGGCGGCTTCAGCATGGGCGGCCTCGTCACCCGCTACGCCCTCACCAAGATGGAGTCCCAGCGGATCGACCACCAGACCGGCCTCTACTGGTCGTACGACACCCCGCACCGCGGCGCCTGGATCCCCCTCGGCCTTCAGGCCTTCGCGCACTACTCGCGGGACCTCAATGACGGCTTCTCCCGCCAGATCAACAGCCCGGCCGCCCGGCAGTTGCTGGCCCGGCACCTCGATGCGTGGGACGGCAAGCCCCGCGTGGACGAACTGCGCGAACAGCTCCTCGCCGAGCTGGACCGGATGGGCGACTGGCCCGCGATCCCCTTGAAGATCGGCGTCGCCAACGGTGTCGGAACCGGTCAGGGCAACGGCATCAAGCCCGGCGAACACGCGGTCGACGGCAAGGGCCTGGCGATCCTGGGCACCGACCTCTACGCCCAGCGCGGCGGCGACAACCAGCTCGTCGCGAACCTGCGGCTGGTGACCCTGCCGCCGGCCAAGGAAGTACGGACCGACGACCTGCCCGAGATCGACGGGGCCCCCGGCGGCACTCTGGAGGGCTTCGGCATCCTGGCCGACAGGCTCAACGAGCAGCCGCCCATCCTCGGGCTCAGGACCGAGGCCCATATCCGGCACCACTCGTTCGTGCCTTCCGTCAGTGCCGTCGCCGTCCGCGACGTGATGACCGACGCCGACCTGTACGTCGAAATCGACGGCCTCGAACCGGAGACGAGCGACCTCGACGACTTCAGGCTCGCCTCGCAGAACCAGCCGCATACGCTGATGACCACGGAGCTCGGTGGCTGGATCATCGAGCAGATCGAGAACCTGGGCTAGGGTCTGCTGGAGAAATGCTGGTCACAGCCACTCGTTGGGGACTGCGACCAGCACGCTCGCCTCGTGGCGGACGGTGAGCCTGTCGCATCTCGTGGCCACGGCCCGGTGGCGCTCGGCCCGGTACCGTTCCGGCCCATCAAGCCGGCGAGCACCGGTCCGGGACCGCCACCGTATGCCGTCCATCGACTGCCGTCGCGTCCACATCGGCGGACGGCCCGGCCGACCGGCCGTTTGCCCCAGGGCCCGCAGGGGACCCGGCCGGCACAGGGGGCGTTGATCGTGCCCGAGCCCGGAGGGAGGCGTGCCGAGTCACGTGGGCCGGCCCGGATTCCATGCGGCGGCGGTCGCCGTACAGTGCTGAACTCTCCTCGCCTGCCTGCGCCGTGCGCGCTCCCGCACCCGGGGACAGCGCGGCCGAGGCCCCCGCAGGTCTGCGCAAACAGGTGTTTACAGGGCGCGATGGAGGCAAGTCGGTCCCGTGTCGTCGTACAGGATTCGTCGTACGGAAAAGGAGTCGTCATGACCGTTCCCGAGGAGAACCGGCCGAAGACCGGGTCGACCGATGAGGTCCTGCGGGACACGGACGCCACCAACCGGCCCGCCGCGGGCGCGACGGGCCGGACGGTCGAGGAGGCACTGGAGGAGGCGGGGATCAGCCCCGACGACTTCGAGGAGAAGTAAGCGCCGACGGAGGGGAAAGCGTGCATCTGTCCTCCCCGCGACCGCTCTTCCACCATCCCGGCCCGTACGCCACCGCCTGCTTCGTCCCGGCCCACAGCGACGGGTCGGGCGCCGAGGAGCCCGCCCCGGCCGGCCACGGCAGCCCGTGCGTACCGGTCCCCGGTGAGGGCGTCGCCCACGGCGGGTGGGGCGGACATCGCCGCACCGCGGCCCGCCGGCCGAGCACCGTCACCCCGCGGGCCGGCGCGGCGGGGGGTGTCGCGCGCCGGGCCCGGACCCGTTGAGCCGCTGGGACAGCCACGAGTTCACGGCCGCCGCCGGCACCCGCGTCCACGCCGCCGCGCTCGGGCCGTACGACGCCCCCGAGGTGGTGTGCGTCCACGGCCTCGGCTGCTCCTACCGCTACTGGCTGCCGTTCGCCCGGGCGCTCGCGCCGCGGACCAGGACCGTCGCAGTGGACCTGCCCGGCTTCGGCCGTACCCCCGGGCCGGACCAGGCCCTCGACGTGCGGCAGCTCTCCCTCGCACTGGCCGACTGGCTCCGCGCCACCGGCCGTGGACCGACGGCGCTCGTGGCCAACTCGATCGGCTGTCAGATCGTCGTCGACCTCGCCGTCCACGCACCCGAACTGGTGGGGCCCGTGGTGCTCAACGGGCCGACCTTCGACCGGGGCGCCCGCTCGCTGCTGACCCAGGCGGCCCGACTGCTGCGGGACGTCCCGTGGGAGCGACCGTCCCTCGCACCACCGCTGATCACGAGCTACGCCGAATGCGGCGCGCGCCGCGCCCTGCACACATGCCTGTACGCGCTGCGCGACCCCGTGGAGGACAAGCTGCACCGGCTGCGCACGCCCGCGGTGGTGGCCCGCGGGACGAGGGACCCCATCGTGCCGGAGGCATGGGCCAGGGAGCTCACCGCACTGCTTCCCCAGGGCCGTCTGGTCTCCGTACCGGGAGCCGGGCACGCCATGAACTTCTCGGCACCGGAGGCACTCGCCCGTATCACCCTCGACCTGCTGCGCGGGACGGGGTGGGGCGGGACGAGCGGGGCTGCCGGCACGTCGCCGTGAAGCCGGCGCGCCGGGCCGCCGCGCTCACCGGTTCTCCTGCCCCGCGACGCCGGGCCAGTCGGCGGTCATGGCGTCGGGCACCCCTGCCAGCGCCGCGCTGTCGGTCGTGGCATCGACTCGGGGGCCGAGCCATTCGCACAACAGGATCGTGGCGTCGTCCCGCAGCCGGCTGTGGTGCAGATGCGCCTGGATGAGCCGGCGCAGGGTCTCCGGGACGGACAGGCCGTCGATGTGATGGCGGACCAGGAAGTCGACGAAGCGGGCGAGCCCGAACTCCTCACCGCCGGGGACCCGGGCCTCGGTGATGCCGTCGGTGTACAGGACGAGGCGGTCACCGGGCTGGAGCTGCTCGCGGCAGAGCGTGCTCGGCAGCCGCAGATCGGTTCCCAGGGGATGCGCCGGCGGACACCGCAGCAGGGTGGACCAGCGCCCGTCCCGGATCACGACAGGCGGATGGTGGCCGCGGTTGACCCAGGTCAGCATGCCGGTTGAGGTGTCGAGGTCGGCGAGGACGCCGGTGACGAAGCGGCTCCGGCCGAACTGTTCGATCAGCACCCGCTCGATGGCGTCACCGAGATCGCCCAGGCCCGTTCCCTGCCTGCGGTGGTTGCGGCAGGCGCCCATGGCGAGGGCGGCGGTGAGACCGGCCGAGGTGTCGTGTCCCATGGCGTCGAAGATCGACAGATGGACGACGTCGGCGGCGGTGGCGTAGTCGTAGGCGTCCCCGCTCACCTCGTACGCGGGCTCCATCACGGCACCGATGACCACCCGGCTGTCGGCGTAGGTGCGGGGCGGCATCAGCGTCCACTGCATCTCCGCGGCGATGTTCATGGGCCGGATACGGGTCAGCCGGGCGTAGGAGTCACTGGTGTCCCGGCTGCCGGCCACCAGCATGGCGACCAGGGAGGCCAGCGCCAGCATGTCCTGGCGGACGTCCTCCCCGTCCTCGGCGGAGGCCAGATGCAGCACGCCGAGGCGTTCGGTGCCGTCCAGGAGCGGCAGCCACCATCCCGGGACCCCGTCCCCGGTGTCGGCGGCGGGCACGACGCGCCCGTACTGGAAGGCACGTCCGGCGACCGTCCCCTCCACGGACAGCACCGCCTTGCCCTCGGGCGCGCCCGCGTGGGCGTCCAGACCTCTGCCGGTGAGCAGCCGCAGGGCGTCGCGCCGCAGGTCGCCCAGGTAGATGAGCACGTGGGAGAAGCCGGCCGTCGCGGCGTGCTCGGCGACCCGTGACGGCAGGCGTTCGAACGAGAGCACATGACTCTCGGCCAGCAGCCCCGCCAGCATGCACCGCACCGCTCGGTCTCGCTCTGTCACGGCACACCTCCCTACGTCCCACCGGGTCCTGATATGTGCGCCCCCTCACCGCTGGCGAACGCCTCGTCGGCCCGGCAGTGCTGCCTGCCCATGATCACGTCGATCGCCTGGTCGATGACTGCGCGGGACTCCGTCGCGGTGTGCACTTCGTCGGCGTACTGCCGCGCGTCGGCGAGGCGCTGCGCGAGGGCGATGGCTCCGGTGGCCTGCGCGGCGAGCGCGCGCAGACCGGTGAGATCGGCGTCGGCGAAGCCGGGCACCTTCTGCGAGTACAGGTTGAGCGCGCCGGCCGTGTGGATGTGGGTGGCGATCGGCAGCGAGAGCGACGAGCGGATCCCGCAGGCGGCTGCGTAGGCCGGATACGGACCCCAGCGGTCCTCGTCCAGCATGTCCGTCACGAGGATCTCCTCGCCGGTGCGCAGCGCCTGGAGACAGGGCCCGTCGTCCTGCCCGTACTGGGCCTCGTCCAGGTCCGAGGCGCCGGCGCCGGAGCCGGCCACGGTCAGGTGTCGCCCCTGCCGCTCCAGGGTGATCCCGGCCCCCTGGGCGGCGGGCGCCAGGACCTGCGCCCGGTCCGCGAGCACCTCGAGGAAACGTTCCACGGAGTCGGTGCTCAGGAGGAGGGAGGCGACGTCGGGAGGTAGAGGCGGCTGTTCGGTCATGATGCTGTGTCCTTCCGGACCCGTGCCCGAGGGTCGGCATCGTGTGCGCCGCCGGGACCACGGGGATCCACCCCGAGGCGACACCTCCGGCGCAACCGGCCGGCCCGCCTCGGAGGAACGGAAGTTACGGCCTTGCGTCTCCCAGTATCCCCGCATTCCCGGCCCCGGGGTCCGGCCCCGCCGGCACACATCCGGCGGTCGGCATGAATCCGGGTGGCCGGTAGGCGCCAGGGCGGCCGGTATGCACGCACCCGTTCCGTCCGGTATACGTCCGGTCCGGACGGAGGCCGTCTGGGAGGCCGTGCGCCGGGGCGAGGCGCGCCTGCTGTACCTGTCGCCGGCGCAACTGGCCAAGGAGGAGGTGGCGGAGCGACTGGCAGAGGCGCGACCGGCCCTGTTCGTGGTCGACGAGGCCCAGTGCGTGTCGTCTTGGGGCCACGACTTCCGCCCTGACTACCTGCGCCTGGACCAGGCGGTACGCCGGGTGGGCAGGCCGCCTCTGCTCGCGCTGACCGCCACCGCCGCGCTGCCCGTGCGCAAGGAGATCGCCGAGCGGCTCGGCATGCGCCGGCCACGGCGTCTGGTGACCGGCTTCGACCGGCCGAACATCCGGCTGGAGGTCCGCCGCTTCCTCGACGACGACGACCGGCGCCGGGTCGTGGTGGAGCGGGCAGCCGCCGAGCCCAAGCCGGGCATCGTCTACGCCGCGACCCGTAAGGACAGCGAGTACTACGCCGCGGAACTCGCCTCCCTGGGCCTGGCCGCCGAGGCCTACCACGCCGGCCTGCGGCCCCCGAACGCGCCCGCATCCACGACGCCTTCCTCTCCGGCACGGCGGACGTCGTCGTGGCGACCTCGGCGTTCGGCATGGGGATCGACAAGGAGGACGTGCGGTTCGTCCTCCACGCCTCGCTCCCGGGGTCCCTGGACGCCTACTACCAGGAGATCGGCCGCGGCGGCAGGGACGGCCGCCCGTCTCTCGCCGTACTGCACTACCGGCCGGAGGACACGGGCATGCAGACCTACTTCGCCGGCCGCGCCCCGAGCCACGACGTCCTGTCCGAGGTGGCCGACGCCGTCCACGACCACGGGGACGACCCCGCCGACCTGGACGAGCTGCGCAGGGAGACCGGCCTGTCCCGGAACCGGGTCACCGCGGCGGTGAACCTGCTGGAGGAGGCCGACGCCGTCACCACGGGGGAGGAGGGCGAGGTCCTCCCGGCCCCCGAGCTGTCTCCCGCTGAGGCGGCCGAGCGGGCCGCGCAGACCGCGCAGGCGCATCGCCTGACCGACCGGACGCGGGTCGAGATGGCCCGGGCGTACGCCGAGACGACCGGTTGCAGACGGGACTTCCTGCTCGGCTACTTCGGTGAGGACTACGCGGCGCCGTGCGGGAACTGGGACATCTGCGAGGAGGAGGACGCGGAGCAGGAGCAGGAGCGGCCCGCCCACCCCGTGGCGGCGTCCTACCCCGTCGGGACGGAGGTACGGCACGGGCAGTGGGGCGAGGGCACGGTGCTCAGCGAGGACCAGGACCGCATCACCGTCCTGTTCGACCAGGCCGGATACCGCACGCTGGCCCTGGAGGCGGTGGCCGGGCGCGACGACCTGCTCACGGTGGTGCGCAGGCCGGGTGAGGACCGCTCCGCGGGCTGACGCACGACCGTTTCCGGTGGCCGCGCCAGGGAACCCGGCGGCAACCCGACGCCGAGGGGAGTGAGGAACATGACCGACCAGGACGATCACCGTGAGGACCGCTTCGACCGGGCGCGCAGCCCGGAGGAACCCGGAGCACACTCGGGCTCGGAGAGCCAGGCGCAGGAGCGGGTCATACCGGGCACGGCCAGCGCGAAGGAGGGCTACCAGACGGAACGCGGCACGACGGCGGGCAAGCCCCTGGAGGGTGTCGAGGCCGAGGATCACCCCGAGAGGGACCAGGACGCCGAGGACGGCGGACCGTCCGTTTAGGCCCTCGCGGGCCGGCGGTCAGTCAGGGCCTTCGGGAAGGTAGTAGGTCTGCCTCAGGAAGGCGGCCATGTCCTGGAGCGCCTGGGTGTACCCGGCTCTGTAGCGCGCGTCGGTGTCCGTGCGCCGGCTCTCGGCCTCCACCCACGCGTCCAGCCGCAGGGCGATGAGCAGATGGTTGCGGTACAGGGCGCCGTGTCTCCCGCCGAGGGCGGCCAGCGCACGCCCCTCGTCCCAGTCCTCGAGGCCACGGGTGTCGAAGGCGAGCAGCTCTTCGAACGGCTCTTCGTCCGGCTGCGGCACGGTGGTCCTCCTCGCTCGGAGTCCGCTGCCACGAGTACCCAGAGGTCCGGCACGGGCGAGGGGTGAGTGACCGCTCGGACGCAGGTACCGATACGGTCGGTGCAACCAGCCACGTGTCAGATCGCGTGAGAGGTCGGGGGACGGGTTGACGTTTTCCGGGTAAGCGGCTGGATGATGAAAGACGCTTCGGAAGTGAGGCGACTGTATGCACCTGTCTGAGGACGGTGAAGGCCGGCGGTCACGGCAGGATGCCGTCGGCTCGGTGTCCGCTGCCTTCGAGGGGAGCGAGGGCATCGCAGCGGCACGTGACCTGGCCCGTTCCTTCCTGTCCGATGTGCAGGCCGTGCACGGGTTGCCGGTGTCCGGCCGCGCGATGAGCATGGTGCAACTGGTGGTGAGCGAGCTGGTGACCAACGCCCGCAAGTACGCCCCCGGCCCCTGCCTGCTGACACTGACGGTCGAGGACGGCGCGGTCCAGGTGAGCGTGTGGGACAGCGCCCCGACGCTCCCGGCGGTCCTGGCCCCCGACCCGGACCGCATCGGGCAGCACGGCCTGGAGATCGTGATGGCGGTCAGCCAGAGCTTCGCCGTCCGCCGCGAGCCGATGGGCAAACGCGTCACGGCGACGGTCGTACTGGCCGACGATCCGGACGGAGGCGCGGCGGGCCGCCAGATGATGTAGCGGGGTCCGCTGTGAGAGAACCGACCCGACCCTGTCTCTTTGGTGGGCTCGTCAGTTGATCAGATGCGCCTGTCCGATCAGTGGCCGTGCGGGACAGCGAGAGCCCTCCGAACGGGACCGTGCCGCCCTCGCGGAGCGTCTCCAGCACAGTCGCTCGCTGCGCGCGCACCACCGCGTCCTGCATCCAGGGGCCCCAGACGTCGGGCTTCTCGTAGAACTCCGTGATTCGCACGGCCCCCTGGCCTTGAGCGCTTGCCGAGTAGACGCATTTGGTCGGCGCGGGGCGGCCGTTGATGACCAGTTGGATGATCTCCTGCTGGAGGCGCAGGGAGTCCCAGCGCAGGGCGACCGGTTCGCCGCCGGACGGACGTATTCTCCACGCCGGTTGCCGGCCGGCCCGGTGGCCGGCGTCCATGGTCGGCCGGCCGTGCTGTACGTCAGCGGCGAGGCCGGAAGGCGATGAGTTCACCTGCCGGACCAGGCGCCGATGCCGGTTTCGCCCGGACGGGCGGGGAGCCGGGGCGGTGTCAGTGGAGCCGGTTACCGTACCGGTCATGTCTGATGCTCCTCGGGATCACGGCCCACGAGAACTGGCCCTGGTGTGGGAAAGGCCGCCGGGCCGGGTGCGGCCTTCGGCGACGTCGCGTGGGTTCGGGGACGGTTTGGGTGTGGCGGTCGTCGTGCCCGTGGGGGAGAACCGCGTCCTGCTGGCCGCGTCAGGCGACGACGAAGAAGCCGACGTGGTGCGGCTGTGGGACCCGGTGACCGGCGAACAGATCGGTGGCGGGCCCATCACCGGCCGCGGGCTGCGTCCCGTTGCTGGCCACCGCCCATGGCCAACTCGTGGGCGAACTCACCGGCGGACCGATGGCCGCTGTCGTCCCGTCGGATGGGCATCCCCTGCTGGCCGTCGCCAGGCGGGGCGCGGTCGCGCTGTGGGATCCGCTGACCTGCCGATGGGCGGGCTCCCGTCTCCTTGAGCGACCGATCAAGGCCCTGGCCGGGGTCGGGTCGAATCTGGTCGTCGGATGTACCGACGGCCTCGGCGTCGTCGACGTCGTCGGCTGACACACCTGGGGCCACGGCGGACCGGAGAGAGGGAGGGAGCGGGGTCGCGCGCCGCGGCTGCGATGCCCTTCCCCTACCGCTTCGCGGTGGCCTGGTGGGCGAGGAACCTCCACGTGCCGTCGACCCGGGCCCACACTCCTAACGAGCGGTTCACCAATTCCCTTCGTGTTCCGCCGGCGGTCATGTCGACGCGCATTTCTCCGATCACCACGGCGGTGTCACCGACCACCGTCACACTCTCAACGAGGTGATCGATCCGGTGGTACGCGTAATAGGTGCTCTCGCATTTCTCGATGAATGAATCGAGCGTATCGAGGGTGCCGCTCGAGTGCGTGTAGGCGAGTTCGGGATGAGCGAGGTCGGCGAAGCCGTGGAAGTCGCGTTCCACGATGGTTTCGAAACGGCGCTTCTCCAGCTCGCAGATGACGTCCGCGTCGGTTGCGGTCACGGTTCTCCTCACCTCGGGCCCCGGCGTCGTCGCCGTGTCAGTCTGCCCGTCCATCCGGCTGCCCGTCCTGCGTATTTCGGCCTAGTCCTATCTGCTGACCGTCGTCCCGCCGGACAAGCAGAAAAGGCGACGCTGTCCGACTTTCTCCCTCCTAGGATTCCGTGGCAGGAATGTCCTGTCACTCGAAGGGAAGCCCCGGTGCTGAAGCGAGTTCTCCTTTCCGAGACCGATCTGCCCGACCGTTGGTACAACATCCATCCCGATCTGCCGGCTCCGCTCCCCGGTCCGCTCAACCCGCTGACCATGGCCCCGCTGCAGCCGGGTGACCTGGCCGATCTGCTTCCGCGGAAAGTCATCGAGCACGAGTTCACGCAGGAGCGCTGGGTGGAGATCCCGGAGCGGGTGCGGGACGTGTACAAGATCTGGCGGCCCTCCCCGCTGGTCCGGGCGGAGCGTCTGGAACGCGCGCTCGACACTCCGGCGCACATCTACTTCAAGTTCGAGGGCGTGTCCCCGTCGGGCTCCCACAAGCCGAACACCGCCGTCGTCCAGGCGTACTACGCCGCCGAGGAGGGTGTCCGCCGGCTGACGACGGAGACCGGGGCAGGCCAGTGGGGCTCCGCGCTGTCGTTCGCCGGTGCGCTGTTCGGGCTCGAGGTGAACGTCTACATGGTCCGGGCGTCCTTCGAGCAGAAGCCCTACCGCAAGTCGCTGATGCGGAGCTGGGGCGCCGAGGTCTACTCCTCGCCCACGGAGCGGACCGAAGCCGGGCGCCGGATCCTGGCCAAGGACCCGGACTCGCCCGGCAGCATCGGCATCGCCATCAGTGAGGCCGTGGCCGACGCGATGAGCCGGGACGACACCAAGTTCGCGCTGGGCTCCATCATGAACAACGTGCTGCTGCACCAGACCGTGATCGGTCTGGAGGCGAAGAAGCAGATGGAGATCATGGGGGAGTACCCCGACGTCGTGATCGGATGCGTCGGCGGCGGCTCCAACTACGCCGGGCTCGCCTACCCGTTCATGCAGGACCGGCTCAGCGGCGAGCGCCCGCGGACCCGGTTCGTCGCCGCCGAGCCCGATGCCTGCCCCACCCTCACCCGGGGCAAGCTGGCCTACGACTACCCGGACACCGCGGGCCTGACCCCGCCGCTGTACATGCACACCCTCGGACACGACTTCATCCCCGGCTCCATCCACGCCGGCGGCCTGCGTTACCACGGTGACGCGCCCAGCCTGTGCCTGCTCAAGGAGCACGGTCTGGTGGAGGCCCGGGCGTTCCCGCAGACGGATGTCTTCGACGCGGCGGTGACCTTCGCGCGGAGCGAGGGCTTCGTCATAGCTCCCGAGTCGTCGCACGGGTTGAAGGCGGCGATCGTGGAGGCTCTGGCCGCTCGTGCGGCCGGACAGGAGCGGGTAGTGCTGTTCAACATCTCCGGGCACGGCAACTTCGACCTGGCCGCCTTCGACTCCTACCTGGCCGGGACGATGGAGAACCCGACGGTCACGAACGAGCAGATCGCGGAGAGTCTGAGCGTCCTCCCGTCGCCTGCCTCCTCGGTCTGAGGAGGCCGTGGTGGTGACGACCCGTCCCGAGTTGCGGGGCACCTTCGGCGCGGTGTCCTCGACCCACTGGCTGGCCTCGGCGGCGGGCATGGCCACGCTGGAGGCCGGCGGGAACGCCTTCGACGCCGCCGTCGCCGCCGGCTTCGTCCTGCAGGTGGTCGAACCCCATCTGAACGGGCCCGGCGGCGATGTGCCGATTCTCCTCTTCGACGCCGCCTCGGGCCGCGCCCAGGTGATCTGCGGACAGGGCCCGATGCCGCAGGCGGCCACGCCTGCGGCGTTCCGGGCGCTCGGCCTGTCCCGGATCCCCGGCTCGGGGCTGCTTCCGGCCACCGTCCCCGGGGCGTTCGGGGCCTGGCTGAGGCTGTTGGAGGAGCACGGCACGATGCGCCTCGGTCAGGTTCTCCACCACGCCATCGGCTATGCGGCGGACGGCTACCCGGTGCTGCCGAAGGCCGCCGAGGCCATCGCGGTCCTGGCGGAACTGTTCCGTGGCGAGTGGGCGGAGTCCGGCCGCACCTACCTGGTGGACGGCGCCCCGCCCCGCCCGCGTTCCCGGCTGCGCAACCCGGCGCTGGCCGCGACCTACCGGCGGATCCTCAAGGAGGCCGAGGCCGCCGGACCCGGCCGCGAACAGCAGATACGCGCCGCCCACCAGGCGTTCTACGGCGGCTTCGTCGCCGAGAGCATCGACGCCCATCTGCGTGGCACCGACGTACTGGACGCGACCGGACGGCGTCACCGCGGACTGCTCACCGGCGACGACATGGCCCGCTGGGAGCCGCGTACGGAGGCCACGGTGAGCCGCCACTACCGAGGTCTGGAGGTGCACAAGCCGGGCCCGTGGTCGCAGGGCCCGGTCTTCCTCCAGCAGCTCGCCCTGCTGGAGGGGTTCGACCTCGGGGCGATGGGCCTGGACAGCGCCGACCATCTGCACACCGTGATCGAGTGCGCCAAGCTGGCCTACGCAGATCGCGAAGCCTGGTACGGCGACCCGGACTTCACCGACGTACCCCTGGCCGCGCTCCTGGCCGACGACTACACCGACGACCGCCGCCGGCTCGTCGGAGACCTGGCCTCCGCTACCCTGCGCCCCGGCGCTCCGGCGGGCCGGCCACCGCGCATCCTGCCGCCGGACCGGGCGGATCCACCCGTCGGACCGTACTGGCAGGGGCAGTTGTACGACGGGCTGCCCACGGTGGTCCCCCCTGTCGTGGCGGCGACCGAGGCACGCGGCGACACCTGTTGTCTGACGGTCACCGACCGGCACGGCAACATGGTGGCCGCCACTCCCAGCGGCGGCTGGCTGAAGAGTTCCCCCGTGGTCCCCGGTCTCGGCTTCCCGCTGGGTACGAGGGGTCAGATGGCCTGGCTGGAGGAGGGGCACCCCAACTCCCTGGCACCGGGGAAGCGGCCCCGTACGACGCTGAGTCCCACTCTCGTCGTCCAGGAGGGCCGCGCGCGCCTGGCGTTCGGCACACCGGGCGGAGACCAGCAGGACCAGTGGACGCTGGGCTTCTTCCTGGCGCACGTCGACTTCGGACTCGATCCGCAACGTGCCGTCGAGACCCTCGCCTTCCACTCCGAGCACGTCCCGTCCTCGTTCACGCCCCGCACGCACCGGCCGCTCACCGTCCGGATCGAGAGCCGTCGCCCGGACGAGGTCGCCTCGGACCTGACCCGCCGCGGGCACACTCTCGTGTCCGTTCCGGACTGGTCGCTGGGCAAGGTGTGCGCCGTGGGCGTCGAACCGGGCGACGGCCTGCTGCTCGCCGCCGCTTCGCCGCGCGGCGAGCAGGCGTACGCGATCGCTCGATGAACCACCCTGGAAAGGATCCACACCCGTGTCCCTCCCTGCGGACGAACCCAAACCGCCCGGCCGCGTCCCACGGGCCGGACTGCACCACCTGGCGGTCGAAACGGCCGACCTCGACAACTGCGTCGCGTGGTACACCGATTTCTTCGGCGGCACCGCCGCCTGGACCCTCGACATCTTCTCCGACCTGACCCGCGGCCGGCTGCCCGGAATCACCCGGCTGACCGAGGTGACAGCCGCCGGTACCCGGTTCCATGTGTTCACCCGTTCCGCCGCCTACGCTCCTCCGCACCCGGACACCCTCCAGTTCCAGCACGTGTGCATGACCGCCGGGTCCGCCTCGGAACTGACGGAGTGGCGGGACCGCTGGCAACAGCTCTTCGCCTCCGGCAACTACGTCTTCGCCCGCCCCGAACCCCCGACGGAGATCGTCGTGGACGACGACGGCGTGAGCAGCTTCTACGCCTACGACGTCAACGGGCTGGAGTACGAGTTCACCCACATACCGGCGGAAGCCGAGGGCCGGTGAGCGCGCTGGACGCAGGCTCGGCCACCGGCCTGCTGGAAGCCGTCGTCCCCGAGTACGGCGGCCGGGCCTACGGGATCGAGCCCCTGATGCTGCCTCCCGACCCGGTGCACTGCAACGCCGACGATGAGCTGACCCGACGGTACGCGGAGCTCCTCGGCCAGGGGCCGGACCCGGGTGCGGAGCCCTCGGGCGCCCCGGCCGCCGCCGGCTCCGCGGAGCAGTTGTTCTGGTTCCGGTGGATCACCGGCCACCAACTCACCTTCATGCTCTGGCAGGAACTGGGACGGCGGGCCGCCGAGGCAGCCGGCCCGGCCCCGCCGGACGAAGTGGCCGCTGTCGGGCGCCTGGTGCGCGGCTACTCCGCCATGCTGCTGTACACGGCCTCCTGCACGCGGGACGTCTACCTGCGGATCATCAGGCCGAGCATGGCGCTGCACCACCCCGCCTTCAGCGGCGCCTGGGCCCGGGACTACGGGCCCGTGCGGGCACTGTTGCGGGGCCGGCTCCCCGCCGCCTGGGACGGCCGGGCCGACGCCCTCGTCGAGGAATGCGCGCTCAACGAGAGAGTGCACGAGGGCATCGCCGCGAAGCTGGTGCCGGACGCCCCCTCACTGCTCCAATCGGCGACGGGCACCTGCCGTCCCCTGCCACGCGACGTCCGGGCGGCCCTGTTCGACACCTACTTCATCACCCTTCGCGCGCCCTGCGCCCCAGAGGAAGGCGCCGCACAACTCCTGCGCCGGATGAGGGCGGTGCGGGACGATCTCGCGGTCAACGGCCTGTACCCGGCGTCCGCCTCCAGCCGAGCCGAGAAACCGGAGGCGTTGCGGACGCCACAGGTCGAGGAGATCGAGCGTGCCGTCCCGCAGCTCCTCGGGAACATCGCCCGCGACTTCGTACGGCATTCCTCTGCCGAACCCGCCTCCCCGTCTCCCCCCACCCGCACTTTCGAGCCCTCGATGGAAGGAAGCGGATCCCATGGCGCATGACGTGATCGTGGTCGGTGGTGGCATAGCGGGCTGTGCCGCCGCCGAGCGGCTGGCCGAGCGGGGGCTGAGCGTGCTGCTCCTGGAGCGCGGCGCCCTGGCCGGCGGTGCGACCGGCCGCAACCAGGGCGGTCTGCTGCCGAGCCCGTTGCCCGCCTGTGGCGGCCTGTTCGCCGAGGCGGTCGCCTACTACGCACAGGCCGACCGGGAGAGCGAGGTGCCCTTCCGGTTCCGTCCGCACGGATATCTGCTGGTCGCGGCCGACGAAGACGGCATGGACCGGGCGCGCGGCCACGGCCACGCCCTGGCCGAGAACGGGTTCCCGGCCCATCAGATCGGCCCGGGTGAACTGCGCGAGCTGGAGCCCGGCCTCGCCCCCGACCTGGCAGGCGCGGTGGTGGTCGAGGGCGCGCACGCCCTCCACCCGGTACTGACGGCCGCGGCCCTGGCTGTCCGGGCCGCCCGTGCGGGCGCCGAGATCCGCACGCACACGATGGTGCGGGGGCTGCTGACGGACAGTGAGCGAGTCACCGGGGTGGTCACGGACGGCGGCCCGCTGGCCGCGGGCGCGGTGGTGCTCGCGGCCGGGCCGTGGTCGCGAAGCCTGGCCCAGCAGGCGGGCACCGATGTGCCGGTCTTCGGGGCGCGTGGCTGGCTGCTGCGCACCGCGCCGGTCACGGGTGCGGTGTTCCGCCACACACTCATGCAGTCCACCTGGCACGGCCCGGTCGGACTGAAGCGCAATGGGCCTCCGCTGCTGGCCGACGTCGCCGCTCCCGCGCCGGCGGGAGGCGCCCAGGTCGTCTTCTCGCTGCAGCCGTTGCCGAGCGGGGAGGTGGTGCTCGGCTCCAGCAGCGGCCCGGCGCTCCAGCTCGACGACGTACGGGACGGTGAGGAGGCGGTCGCGATGATCGCGGCGGCGGCGGCCCGGCACGCCCCGGTGCTGGCCAAGACACCGGTGCGCGCGGCGTGGTCGGGTGTGCGCCCGATGTCCCCCGACGGTCTGCCCGTCGTCGGCCCGGCGCCGGGGGCTCCGGGGCTGTGGCTGCTCACCGGCTTCGGTATCGACGGCATGCCGTTGGCGCCCGGGACGGCCAGGCTGCTGACGGAGTACCTGGTGGCCGGGCGCTGTCCGGCGGGCGCCGAGCCGTTCGTCCCGGAGCGGTTCGACGCGCGGGGGGACCGGCACGACTGACCCGACACACGGGGAGGCGGAAGGCGGTGTGGTCCGGCTGTCCCGGCACACACCGCCTTCCCGGTTCACGAGGAGAGTTCCTCGATCCTCGGAGCCACCAGCTCGATCAGCCGCCCGGCCTCGATCCGTACGGTCCGGTCGGCACGTCCGCTGCCGCAGTACACGATGTCCATGCGCGTCACCGACGCGTCGAAGACGACCACGGCGTCCGGCACGTCGCACACCGGGCTCGCGCCGCCCGGTTCCATGCCCAGCAGGCTCAGCTCCCCGGGCTCGGCCTGCCGGAGCTTGGAGCGGGACACGCCCGCCGCCCGGGCCAGCCGGCCGTAGTTGACGCGGCCGGTGACGGGCAGGGCGGCGAGCACGAAGCCGCCGTCGGCGGTCCTGAAGACCATGGTCTTCAGTAATTGCTCGGTGGCGAGGCCGAGTTTGGTCTCGGCGTCCTGCTGTCCCACGATGGGGACGTGGTCGAGGACCGTGAACGGCACCCCGGATGCGCGGAGCACCTCCTCGGGCGACAGGACACCGGTGGGCTCCACGGGCTGCGACATCTCACTCCTCGTCGGCTGGGACCGGCCGGGGCCGGCCGGGCTCCGCCACGCTACTGGTCGACGGCCATGCGGCGTACCGGCGCAAACCGTAGAGCAGTGGGGTCCGTTCGGGTCCGGTGCCGACGCTGACCCGGGTCACGCGGCCGAAGACGACGGTGTGGTCCCCGACCCGCCGCACGCTGTCGACCCGGCAGTCGCCCACGGCGTGCGCGGCGTCCCGCAGGTGGGGGCCGGCCGCCGCGTCGGGCAGATGCCAGGCGGTCCGCCGGAAGCGGTCCGGGGCGCCGGAGCCGAACAGTTCCGCGACGTCCCGGGCGGAGTCGTGCAGCAGGTTGACGCTGAACGCCCCGGTGCTCTCCAGCGCGTCCAGCGTGGGGCTGGCACTGCGCACGCACACCAGCAGTGTGGGCGGGCTGAGGGAGACGCTGCACAGGGACGAACAGGTCATGCCCCAGGGCCGGCCGGCCCTGTCGAGGGCCCCGATCACCGCGACGCCGGTGGGGAACAGGGACATCAGGTCCCTGAAGCCCCCTTCACCCGCGGTCGCATCCTGAGTGGCCGTGTCAGACCTCGCCATGGGACAGCTCCTGGGACGCGGGGCGTGGCGGTGCTCCACGAGCGACAGCAGCGGTCCGGTGACGACCGTGGTCACGGAGATTCCGTCCAGCCCGCCGGCGGACACCTGGAGGCCGGCCGTCACGAGGGACGCCGGGACGAGCAGCAGCCGGCACCGGTCCGCGGGCCGTGCGCGGACGCTGCTCGCGGTCCCGGGTGACGGCGAGCGCCGGGGCCCGGAGGGCGAGCACCATCAGCGCAGCCTTGAGAGGTACTCCACCTGGCTGGGCAGCGTCTCCACGAGCTTGCGCGCCTGTTGCCGTACCCGGGTCAGTTCGTGCCGTGCCGCACGGGTGTCGACCAGGTCCAGCGCGGGCGGGTGGCGCAGCGGGATGCCGCCGAGACCGAGGGCCATGCAGACGTAGCTGTAGGGCTCGAAGGCGTGGTAGTAGGGGTAGGTGGTGTCGTTGTCGGGGAGTTTGCTCTGCCACTGTTCCAGGCGTATCGCCATGTCGTCGGGCAGTCGGCGCTTCTTCGCGTCGCGCCAGTAGTCGTTGTCCACGCGGGCGGCGCCCCGGTAGTGCAGGATCAGGAACTCACGGACGCCCTCGATGGCCCTGGCCGTGCTGAGGTTGTAGGTGTCGCGCAGCACCGGGTCGCGGTTCGTGCCGGGGAAGTACCGGACGAGTTGTTCGATCGCGTGCTGGATGAGGAAGATCCCGGTCGACTGCAGCGGTTCGACGAACCCGGCTGACAGCCCGATACCCACGCAGTTGTTGACCCAGGCCCGGTTGGAGCGGCCGATCCGCATGCGGATGTGGTTGGCCTCCAGGTCCGCGGCCGCGGGTCCGACGAAGTCGCGCAGGACCCGCTCGGCCTCCTCGGGTCCGCAGTAGTCGGCCGCGTAGACGTACCCGGTGCCGATCCTGTCGAACAGGGGGATGGTCCAGATCCATCCCGCCTCCTGGGCGGTGGCCGTGGTGCACGGCCTGATGCCCTGTACGGCGGTGTCGACGGGGACCCGCAGGGCCACCGCGCGGTCGTTGGGGAGGGAGTCCTGGAACGAGATGAACGGCTCCTCCAGGGCGTCGCCGAGCAGCCTGCTGCGGAAGCCGGAGCAGTCGACGTAGAGATCGGCGGTCAAGTCGCCGTGCTCGCGGGTGACGAGGTGTTCGATCCAGCCCTGCTCGTCGAGCCTTACGTCCACGACGTCGTCGATGACCCGGCGGACACCTCGCTCGACGGCGTAGCGGCTCAGGAATCCGGCGAGGAGGGAGGCGTCGAAGTGGTAGGCATAGGGGAACTGGGTGTTCTGCTCGGCGAGGGTGGTCCGGTAGAGGGGGCGGTCGGGGTCCTCGTCGAAGTCCTGCTCGAAGAGCCGGTGGTCCAGGTACCTGGGGGACGCCTTCGCGTCGCAGAGCCAGGGGATGAGGAAGCAGTCCCGGTCGAAGTGGTCCGTCTCGCCGACCTTCTGCCACCAGTCGGTGAGGGGCACCCCGTCGACGACCCGCATCCGTTCGAACGGATGGTAGAAGTACGTGCCGGGTGCCCGCCAGTTCTCCAGCCGTACCGCCAACTTGTAAGTGCCGTTGCACTCCGGCATCCAGTCGGCCTCGCTGAGACCGAGAGAGTCGAAGAAGTGGCGGACCGTGCTGAAGGTGGCCTCCCCCACCCCGATGGTCCCGATCCGCCCGGACTCCACCACGGTGACGTCGACGCTGTCCGCGAAGGCCGCCCGTAAGTAGGAGGCGGTCATCCACCCAGCCGTTCCACCACCCAGAATCACCACGCTCTGTGTCATGTCGGGTGACCCTAGGCGTGATCGCCCGGCGGCGTCTTCGGCAGATCGGACGGATCGCGGCAGGACCTCGCGTCGAACGGACTAGGCCGAAGTGTCGAAGTAGCCAATTTCCGCCTTCATGCACTTGCTAATCGGATATGGCGAAAAAACACGCACTCCGAGCTGAGGCTTTGGGGAAAGATGACGCCTTGTTCGATTCGGTCCAATGCCGTGGCTCGCGGCACAGGAGGGCCTCGTGGGTGACGCTCGATCCGACCAGAATCCAACATCGGACGGCCTGGACGGCGCCGAGAAGCGGGAACCGCTGCGGATCTTCCTCATCGACGACTCCAGCCTTGTGCACGCGGGGCTCGTAGATGTCCTGCGGGCATACCCCGACCTCACCCTCATCGGCAGCGCCCGGGACAGTGCGACGGCGTTCGAAGCCACTCTCGACTCGTCGTTGGACGTGGTCGTGGTCAACACCGCCTGCCGGTCCATCGACGTCGTGCACCTGATGCACCGGGCCGTCCACTATGCCGGTGCCGGTGTCTCGCGCATGCTGCTGCTGAGCAACGACGCGAACAACCCCATCAACACCGAAGCGGACGAACTCGGGGCCGGGGGAGTGGTGCTGGCGTGGGAGGAGCCGACATTCCTGGTATCCGCCATCCGGCTCGTCTCCGGGGGATACCGCATCGGCGTACCCGAGCAGGGGGAGCCCGACCGCTCACCGTCCCGCAGGTACTCCGTCCGCCATACGGCGCTCGACCTGCTCACGCTCCGCGAGCGGCAGGTGCTCAAACTCCTGGCGCGCGGCCTGAAGAACGCCGAGATCGCCGGAGAACTCGTGGTCAGCGAGAGTACGGTCAAGACACACGTACAGAACCTGCTGGTGAAGCTCGGCCTGCGGAACCGGGCCAGCGCGGTCGCGGTCGCGTACGAGTTGGGCCTCACCCGGGCGGAGTGGGCCAGTTGATCCGGACGACCGCGCCGGCCCGCATCCCGCCGGCGTCGACCAGCGCCTCGCTCACCGCCTGCACCCCGGCGAAACCGCAACGCCATAAGCTGTCTGACCGGCGGCATCCTGGGCGCCCGACCCGCAGAGGCGGGACAGGCTGATTCCTGTCCCGTGCCCGATTCATTCCCGGCCGCTGAACGCCAGCCGGACCCCCAGGCCGACCATCACGATGCCCGACGTCCCGCCGATCCAGGACAGCCGCCGTGGTGAACCGGCAAGCCAGTTGCGGGCAGTTCCAGCGAGGAGGCCCCATGCCGCGTCGGAGACCAATGCGATCAGGACGCAGATCAGGCCGAGCAGCAGCAGTTGCACCTGTGCGTTACCCGCCGACGCGTCGACGAACTGCGGCAGCACCGCACCGAAGATCAGCAGTCCCTTGGGATTGCTCACCCCGACGATGAAGCCCTCCCGGAAGATCCGCCCCGGACGGTCCGACGCCGAAGCGGTCTGATCCTTCACCATCAGCAGCTTGCGTTGCCGCCAGGCCTGAACACCGAGATAGACGAGATAGAGCGCACCGGCGAACTTCAAGATCGAGAAGACAAGGAGGGAGCGGGCAAGAACTTCCCCCAGCCCGAACGCCACCAGCACCACCTGGACGAGCAGCCCCGCTTCGTTCCCCACCGCCGTCGACACAGCGGCTTTACGGCCCAGCGCCACCCCACGGCTCACCACGAACAGGACACTCGGCCCCGGCACAGCGATCAGCACGGTCACAACGGTCAGGAACACAGTCAAACGCTCTGGTCCGATCACCTCCACAGAATACGCACCACGAATCCGACTCCTCCGCGGTTTCACCGAATGCGGTGAGCGGTGCCGAGACCGCCCTGCCCTCGTCGGTCGGCTCCTGTCCGCTCCGCTTGTCGGCATCGCGCCCAATGGAGGGCCCCTGGTCGGGGCAGGAACGCCGTCGTCAGAATGACGAGATCGTCCAGGTCGACGCGTGTAATACGGAACCAGAAAGAAGATCGGTATCGCTTCCGTCCCGGCACGATTCCGCCGCCGGCGCCTGGGTACCCGACCGTCCCACGCGCCCGACCTCCAAGTCTGTCGGCGGGTCGCCGCTCGACATGACGTGTGCCGCCCGCGGGACTAGGCTCTACGAGTGAAAGCTGCAGCGCACGGCACGCCCGGCCGACGAGGTTCTGGAGCCTCGGGAACCTCAGCCGCAGCAGCCGCCCGCGAGATCACGTACGGGTGGCCTGCAGGCGTCGGCGGTCCCGCCGTGGCGCACATGGTGCGGTGACACCTGAAGACCGCCCCGCACGGTTCGTCCTTTCTGCGGCGGCGGCCATTCGCCTCGCGTCTCCGACCAGGGGTCGTGAGGGACGATGGAACGGAAGGTTTTTCCCATGCGACCACAACGGGCGAGGCGTGTCCTCGCCATGTCGGCTGCCGGTCTGCTGATGGCCGGCGGGGCGGCGGTCGGCGCGGCCGGCACCGCCTCGGCATCCGACCACCAGGGCAACCACAGCAGTTACAGCAGAGACTGTGACGACAACTGGTGGGGCGACAACTGCGACAACGGCTACGGCGGCGACCACAACGGCTACGGCGGTGACCACAACGGCTACGGCGGTGACCACGGCGGCTACGGCGGTGACCACGGCGGCTATGGCGGTGATCACGGTGGTGGCGGTGACCACGGTGGTGGCGGTGACCACGGCGGTGGCGGTGACCACGGCGGTGGCGGTCACGGTGGTGGCGGTCACGGACGCTGATCTCCCAGAGCACTGAACGATGTGTGCGGCTCCGTCCAGGAGCCGCACACAACTACGCCGGCCCCCGTCTCCGCCAGAAGATCCGTCGTCATTCAAGTAGCCCTTCCGGGCGTCTGGCCCCACCAGGAAAAGCGGGTTCCACTACGCCTTGCCGTCATCCCCAGTGGAATGATCATGCGGTGACTGGTGTGATCACGGCGTCGTGACCTTATGAGCGTCCAAGCGTGCCGTGGGGCGAGTGATGTGGAGGAGGTGTGTGTAGCGGACGACGTGTGATCGTCCGTATATACACTGCGTGTTAGCCTGCGCGCGGTCATGATCGAATGTATGCGGGGGAGGCACATGGTGGGCTCGGATGGCTACCAGGTCAAGGCAGGTATGACCGGCCAGGCCCAGCAACTCGAGGACGCCGGCACGGACATGGACGGCGTCAGCTCCGCCGTCAAGTCCCGCACGAGTTACTCGTACGGCGACGTCGGCGGCGATGACGCCGCGTCGGCGCTGAACGCGTTCGTCAAGGCCTGGGAGGCGGAGGCCAAGACGCTGGCGTCTGCGTTGCACGAGCTCGGTGGCAAGGTGCAGTTGGCCAAGAGGACCTACCACGGCACCGACGGCCTGGTGAAGACGCACGCGGACAGCGTTCCCGCCGGTGGCACAAGCAGCCTCACCGACGCAGCGGCGCAGGGCGGCCGCACCTCGGCCCTGTCGAGCTACTGAGGAACGGGCCGGTGTCGTTCTTCTCCTCTCCCCTCGACTCCCCCTCCCTCCGCCTCGCGTGGCTCGCCGGGCTGTCCGAGAAGATACTCGGCGCCGGGAGCAAGAACGAGCTCCTCGACCTGATCGACGACGCCCTCTCGGTACCCGAACCGGGCGGCGACCAGGGCGTGCTGGAGAGCGTGGCAAGTCTCTACCGCGGCCAGGTCGGCCAGGTCGGCAGCGTCTTTGACCAGGTCGACCGGGTGGGCCGCAAGGGTCTTCCGCAGGTGTGGGTCGGCGACACGAGCGTCCTCGCCTCCGACGTGGTGAACGCCGCCGGGCGGTCCGTGACCCAGATGAGCGAGGCGTTCCAGGGCTGCGCGACGGTGCTGGTGACGCTGGCGGACGCGATCGGTGCCGCGCAGCGCAAGGACGAACAGGGCCGCGGACAACTGCTGGAGCAGAAGAAGACGCTCGGCGGCAAGGACGGCTTCTTCGACGACCTGCACGAGAACGACGAGGAGGAGTGGGACCGCAAGAACGCCGCCCACTTCGGCTCCTACGCGGTCGACCTGATGCACGCCGCCGTCTCCGACGCGCAGGAGGCCACCCGCGTCGCGGCCCGGGACCTGAACAAGTGGGCCGCCGAGGCGCGGGCCGGGACGATGGAGACCAGCGAACTCACCGCCGTCGACAAGCTGATGCTCGCCGACACCGGCGTCGCGGGCGCCGACACCGAGCTGAACGAGATCCTCACGGCCGGCGACCTGGCGCGCGCGTCGACGCGTATGGACCTGCTGAGCTTCGACGACGAGATGGCCATGGAGCGGATGCTGGCCAAGTCGGACGGCCCGCAGGAGCGGGCCTACCTGATGAAGGCCCTCGCCGCCGGCCACAGCGTCGCCGAGATCGGGAAGTTCCAGGACAAGATCCACGGCAAGGACCCCGACTGGCTGCGCCGGCACCTCACTCCGGTGGTCACCGCCGCGGACAGCATGAACGACGAGGGCCTGGCGCCGGACGGCTCGAACAACAACAAGGACTACGTCACGTTCGACGGCCAGCGGTGGATCCAGGGCGGCGACGGCCACGAGGGCACCTGCGTGGCCTCGTCCACCGTCACGTCCCGCGCCATGGTCGACCCCCTCTACGCGCTCGACCTCACCGGCGGCCCCGACGGGCAGCAGGACGACCCCGACGCCTTCAAGCAGCGCCTGGTGGCCGAACAGCACCGGCTGCACACCGAAGGCGACGGCGGCGAGAACTGGGGCGGTATGGGGCCCGAGGGGCAGGAACGGATCAACGACGCCGCCGTCGGCAGTGCCACCGGCAGTGACTACGAGCGCCAGGACCTGAACAGCGCTGCCGACCGCAGGGCGGTCCTCACCGACGTCGAGAAGTCGGTGGCGCAGGGGCGGCCGGTGCCGGTCGACGTCTCGGGCGAGGAGGGCGCCCACGCCATGACCATCATCGCCCAGGAGGGTGACATGCTTCAGGTGTACAACCCCTGGGGCTCGACCACCTGGGTCAGCGAGGACGACTTCATCAACGGCCACATGGGCAAGGCTTCCACCAGTGATCTCCCCAACGCGTACAGTGTCTATCTTCCGCGGTAGCAGGGGCGGTGCCGTGATCGCGGTGACCGCGCTCCTCGCTCTCGCCACGGGCTGCGGCTCGGGCACCGACGAACCGGCCGGCGGCTCCACGAGCACCGCGAGTCGCACGACGAGCCACCCGGTGAAGGACACCAGCATCGCTGCCGAGCCGGGCGAGCGCTTCACGCTCACCGTCGACCAGAACGCCTCCACCCGCGAGTACTGGTACCTGGTCGACCCCGAGCCCGACAGCTCGGTGCTGGTCAGCCGCGGCCACGCCTACGCATCGGACTCCGGCGACGAGCCGGTGGACGGTGCCGGCGGCCGGCTCACCTTCACCTTCGAGGCCAAGGCCAAGGGAACCACCCGGTTCACGCTGCTGCACTGCACCTTCACCACCTGTCAGGGCAACACCTCCACCCTGCCCCCCGAGACGACCGGCCCCTCCGCCACCCCGACCACCCCCTCCCAGGCCCCCGAGCGCATCACCTACACCGTCACCGTCGACTGAGCCGCAGCGGACCGGTCGGATGAGACGAGACACCTGAGGCCCCGCCATGAACGACGACGCCACGTACCCGCCGGACCGCACGGACGACGAGCTGGCCCGGCTCGACATCACCGTCCTGCTGCGTTACGGCCTCACCGCCGAGCCCGGCACCCGGCGCACCGCCCTGTTCGGCGACGGCGCCGCGGCCGCAGCCGTCCTCCTCGACCGCCTCGGCACCGAGCCGCGCTCGGTCGCCTTCCTCGCTGACACCGTGCGCGCCGGCGGACTCGCCCGCGCCGCGGAGCTGCCCGAGCCCCTGCCCCGCCGGGAGGCGTCCGTCCTCGTACGGGAGTGGCTGCGGGCCGGCACCGAACTCGTGGGCGGAATCGCCGCCGACGACACCGCGGCCACCTGGCTGCGCGCCGTCGCGACCATCATCGAACTGAAGCAGCTGACCCGGGCGCGGGGCCGCAGTACGTGATCCGAGTGGCCGATCCAAGTACCCACGTCACCCGTACCGCCGGCAGCCGCTCCTCACGGCACCTCCGACGCGCGCCGCAGCTCCTGCCGGAGCACCTCGTCGAGGTCACGGAGCCGATCCAGGCCCTGTACCGCGCGCCGCATGCGGGCGTTGCCGGACAGCAGCCGCCGGTGCCGGTGCAGGAAGGCCCAGTACCCGGCAGCGTAGGGGCACGCGTGCGGACCGGTGCGGTCGGTGGGCCGGTAGGCGCAGCCGTCGCACAGGTCGCTCATGCGGTGGATGTACGCGCCGCCCGACGTGTACGGCTTGGTGGTCATCCGGCCGCCGTCCGCGTACTGGGACATGCCCACCACGTTCGGCACCATCACCCAGTCGTAGCCGTCGACGAAGCAGCGGTGGAACCAGTCGGTCACCGCGGCCGGATCCCAGGCGCGCTGCAGGGCGTGGCTGCCCAGCACCATCAGCCGGGGAATGTGATGCGTCCACCCGGTGTCGCGCACCTGGGCGAGCACGGTGGCCAGGCAGTTCGCGGTGACCGCGTCCGCGTCCAGTTCGGTGAAGTACTCCGGCAGCTCTTCCGTGTGCCCGAGCGCGTTGCCGTGCCGGTAGTCCTCGCCGAAGTGCCAGTAGAGCTGCCAGACGTACTCCCGCCAGCCCGCGACCTGCCGGACGAAGCCCTCTGCGCTGTTCACCGGGACGGCGCCCTTCCGCCAGGCCCGCTCGGCTCGCTCCACGCACTCCGCCGGGTGCAGCAGCCCGAGGTTCAGCGAGGACGACAGCAGACTGTGGCTCATCACCGGATCACCGGTGAGCATCGCGTCCTCGTACGGCCCGAAGGACGCCAGCCGGCGGTCCACGAAACGGCGCAGGGCCGACAGCGCCTCCCGTCGCGTGGCGGGGAAGCGGCGGGGCCCGTCCCGGCCGACGAACCGCACCCCGTCCTCGCGTTCCCACCGGTCGAGGTCGTCGCGCACCCCGGCATCGATGTCGTCCTCCCGCGGCACGTACGGGCTTGGCACGTCCAGCTCCCGGGTGCCGCTCGGCGGGGGCTCGCGGTTGGCGTGGTCGTGGTTGAACCGGCCGCCGGCCGGGTGGCCGCCCTCCATCAGCAGGTCGTGCTCCTGGCGCACCCAGCGGTAGAAGTCCTCCTGGAGCAGCCGTCGCCCACCGCGCCCCTCGGCCCAGCCGGCGAACTCCTCGCCCGATACCAGGAAGCCCCGGGCGGGGAGCACCTGTACCCGGGGCAGCGATCGCACGAGCCGGAGCGCCGCGTGGGAGGTGGGATGGCACACCGTGACCGACGTGCCGCCCACCGCGCGGCGCAGCCCCTCGCGGTAGGTCTCGGCCCGGACGTACGTCACCCGTCCGCCCAGTTCCGCCGCACGGTGCCGCATCGCGGACAGCACCAGGTGTGCCTTGGCACGGTGGTAGCGGCGCCGCCGGAAGACCGACCTGGCTTCGATCATCACCACGGGCGCCCCACGGTCGGGCCCGTCCTTGCCGGCCGGCGTGAGGAAGTGCGGGCCGAGCTGGTCGCCGAAGATCCAATGAGGGGTGGTCATGGACGGGGCACCTTCCGTGCGATGCGGGAATGGCGTACACGTACGAGTTGTCGCGTGTGGGGCGGCGGCCCGGCGGATGTCCTCCCGCCGGACCTCAGGAGCGCCCGGGCTCCCTCGAAGGGGTCCAGCCCCCCGCCAGTGACACCACCGGTGGTCGCGCGCTCCTGTGTCGGACGTTTCCACGGCACGTGCACGACGGCACCCTTACATCCGCCGGTTCCGCCACCAGGCGCCGCACATATGCTCCGTCCGGGTCGTACCGCTTGCCAGTGACCCGGCCGGTGCGTCGGGGGAACCGTGAAGCCCCGCCGGGAGTACGGTCCAGAACGCCCGAGTGACGGTGATCACGGACGCCGTTCGGAAGGTGCTGCGCAGGCCCGGACCGTCGTCGTGGTGGGGTCCGGGAGAGCGGGTGAAGCCCTCCGGTATTCGCCTGACGATGCGTCAGGAAGGTCGCCAAGTGGTCGGCCCGAATCCTGGAAAACCTGAGGAAAGCTGCCCGGACATGCGACGAGCACTGCATGCTGCGCACCATGTTCCAAGATCTAGTGTTCGGGCGTTTGCGCAGGTCAGATCCATGAACGCCGCGTCCGGGTCAGTAAATGGTCAGCATGAGGCTGGACGGTGCCCCGGCTTGCTGACCTGCACCCGCGCCTTACGCAGATCTACGCGGAGAAAGAGAAGACGGCGCCGTCCGTTGCCGCGGCCCGCGGAACTCGGAAGGCAGACGGTCGCGGATTGGCGAAGCAGTGGTGGCCGCGGCAGCGGAGGATGACGGAGTACTCCACGGGCTGGCACGTCGACAGCTCCATCAACGTGCACATCACTCCCCGTCTCGGATCAAGAAAGCTTGAACCAGGTGAACATCTTCCGCACTCTGAAGGCGATCTTGCGGGACGCCTATGGCAAGGGAGCCATGGCGGACGATCTGGCCACGTATGGCTCGTTGGCGCCGTCGGCCCGGGAATGGCCCGGATATTGTCCTTGGCGAGACAGGCCTGGTCATCTGTCGACGCCGCATCCCTCGGCTCGTGCACTGCTCCAAGTGGATGTGTTGGCCCGCCCAGTGCTACGGCGCGGTGTGCAGGTGAGGGGAGCGGAGGACGAGCAGGGTGATCTCGCTGGGGGCGAAGACGCGGAAGGGCGGGCCCCAGAAGCCGGTGCCGCGGCTGGTGTAGAGCAGCGTGCGGGTGCCGTGGTGGCTGAGGCCGGCGAGGGCTGGCTGGTCGATGCGGACCAGGTGGTGGAAGGGCCAGATCTGGCCACCGTGGGTGTGGCCGGAGAGTTGGAGGTCGATGCCGTGGGCTGCCGCGCGGTCGATGAACTTGGGCTGGTGGGCCAGGAGCAGGACGGGCAGGCCGGGGTCGGCGCCGTCCAGGGCTCCGGCGAGGTGGGCGCGGTGGCCTGCCAGGCCGGAGGACTCGGCAGTGACGTCGTCCACGCCGGCCACCACAAGGGTGTCGCCTCCGCGTTCGAGCAGCACATGGCGGTTGCGCAGCGGCTCCCAGCCCAGCTCGTCCATCAGGTCGACCCAGCCCTGGGCCTCGCTGTAGTACTCGTGGTTGCCGGTGACGTACACCCGGGCCCGGGTGGCCCGCACGGTACCGAGGGGGGCGGCCTGGGCGCGGCGGCGTTCGGCCGTGCCGTCCGCGATGTCGCCGGTGTGGCAGACCAGGTCGGCTTCCAGGGTGTTCACCGTCTCGCACACCCGTGCCGACCAGCGGGCGCGGTCGAGCGGGCCGTAGTGGGTGTCGGTGATGAGGACGACGCGGGTGCCGTCCAGCCCGGCACCCAGTCGCGGGAGTCGCACGTCGAGCCGCCGCACGCGTGGCACGCGGCGCGCCTCGGCGTACCCCCAGGCGAGGAGTACGGCGGTTGTGCCCAGGACGGCCCAGGTGACGATCCGGGCACGGTCCTGACTCCCGCCGACGCCGGCCACGGTCAGGGCGAGCCGCAGGAGGACGCCGAGCAGAACGGACCAGGTGAACAGGATCCAGCCGGCGCCCAGCAGGGTGTCACCGATGATCGCCGCCCGGTCCTGCTGGCGCCGGCCGTGACCGCGCATCATCGCGAGCGGCATGCCTACGAGGCCGAGGGCGAACAGGGCGGTGCCGGCCAGCCTGACGGGGAGCGACCAGTGCTGGCCGGTGTGCAGGAGCACCCAGCAGGGCACGGCCCACAGCAGGACAGGGGCGATCAGGGGGATGTAACGCATCAGGTGGTGCAGCCGGCTCGGCCGCGGCACTTGCGCCTCACCCTCGGCGGGCCGGGTGTTGCTGGTGTCGGTCACGCTTCCCCTCCCTGACCGGGCTGCCGTCCCGCGCACTGTATCCGGACGCCTCCGGCCCGGCAGCGTTGTCCGTGTCCGCCATGCAAGACCCCTCCGGGAAGTCCTTGACCAGCACGACGGACCTCTGCTGAACTCCGGTCCCATGAACCCGCGCGTGGACCTCACTCGGCGGCGCCACATCGACCCGGCGCACGTCTCCAGCGCGTTCTGTTGTCGTTGAGCCGGCACGTCGCCATACGGTGCTCCGCGAGACCCTCGTCCTCACCTTCTGCCTTCTGAAGGTCTCCGTCTCGGGCTCTTCCCCGCGTCCCTCCTCGCTGGAGAGGGCGGCCCGAGGCCCTCGTTGACGACCGGATGAGCGGTCGGCCGGGCTTCGGAGCCATGAACGGCCGTGCCGGTGGACCAGCCGCGGCGGTGCCTGCCCACCGGTCGCCGGACCTGCGTCAGATGCCCTCGGCGTCGTCGTTCCCTCCCTGCCGCGTCGCGTACTGACGACCACCGCGTGCCTGGTGGGCCGCCCCTTCCGGGTCGCCCCCTCACTCCGCTCTTCGCCACCGCGCACCCCTGTGGTGCGCCCGCCTCCTCGAGAAGGACCTCCGCATGCCTCCGTCCATCCGCAAGCTGACCGGCCGTATCGGCGCGGTCGTCGACGGCGTCGACCTCGCGGCACCGGCCGACCCCTCGACGGTCACGGCGCTCCGGCAAGCCCTCAACGAACACAAGGCCATCGTGTTCGACCGGGTGAACCTCGACAACGCCGGCCAGGAGCGGGTGGCCGCGTGGTTCGGCGAACTCACCACGGCGCACCCGAACGTGCCGGCCGCCGACGGTACGAGGAACGTGCTCGCCGTCGACAGCGAGACGTCCAAGGCCAACGAGTGGCACACGGACGTCACCTTCGTGGTCAACCCGCCGCAGCTCACCACCCTCCGGTCCCTCACGGTTCCGCCATACGGAGGCGAGACGCTCATCGCGAACGCGGCCGCCGCCTACCGGGACCTGCCCCAACCCTTGCGCGTCCTCGCGGACTCCTTGCGCGTCGTGCACACCAACCAGTACGACTACGCCCGCCCTTCCGCCACGACAGCGGTGCGCCAGGAATACGACCGGGTGTTCGTCTCTACCCCCTACGAGGCCGAGCACCCGCTCGTGCGGGTGCATCCGCTGACGGGCGAACGCGGCCTGTTCATCGGCGGGTTCGCCAAGCGGATCGTCGGCCTGACGAGCAGCGACTCGGCCGGTCTGCTGCGCGTCCTGCAGTCGTACGTGACACGTCCGGAGAACGTCCTGCGCTGGACCTGGTCGCCCGGCCAGGTACTGATCTTCGACAACCGGATCACCCAGCACTACGGCGTGGACAACTACGACGACCGCCCGCGCCTCCTCAACCGGGTGACCGTGGCCGGAGACGTGCCGGTCGGTGTCGACGGCCGCCGCAGCGAGCAACTCGTCGGCGACGCCTCGCACTACACCGGCGTCCTGGAGACGGCCGCATGACCGACATCCGCATCGCGGCGCCGGCCGTCAGCAAGGCCGCCGACGCCGAGCCGACAAGCGCGCGGGAACGCGAGGTCTTCCTGCCGCGCGACGCCCGCCGCCGGACACCGCTCAGCACACTCCGCGAGCGCCTGCGCTGGCCGCTCGGGATCTATACGACTCCGGTCGTGATCCTGCTCGCCTGGGAGGCTCTCGCCAGGGCCGGCGTGCTGGCGAAAACATATGCTCCGGCGCCGACCTCCGTCGTGAAAGCCGCCGCCGACCTGTGGCAGCAGGGCGTGCTCGGGCCGGACGTGGCCATCTCGCTGCAGCGGGCCGGCATCGGACTCCTGATCGGACTGACCGCGGGCATCGTCACCGGGGTGCTCGGCGGACTGCTGCGCAGCGGTGAGTACCTGTTCAACGGCCTGGTGCAGGTCCTCAACACGATCCCGCTGCTGGCGGTGCTGCCGCTGATGATCGTGTGGTTCGGCATCGACGAGCTCACGAAGGTGCTGCTGATCTCGTTCGGGGCCGGCGTCCCGATGTATCTCAACCTGTTCGCCGCGATCAGGGGCGTCGACCAGCGCCTGATCGAGATGGCGCGCACGACGGGCGCGGGCACGTGGCGCATCGTGACGCGGGTGCTGGTGCCCGGAGCCCTGCCCGGGTTCCTGGTCGGACTCCGGTTCTCCCTCGCATACAGCGTTCTGGGCCTCGTCGCCGCCGAGACGGTCAACGCCGACAAGGGACTCGGCTTCCTCATCACTCAAGGGCAGACCTATCTGCAGACCAACCAGGTCTTCGTGGGCCTGGTGATCTACTCGCTCCTCGGCCTGCTCGCCGACCAGCTCGTCCGGATACTCGAGCGGGTGCTGCTGCGGTGGCGCCCCGGATATGAGGCGTCATGAGCAGCACGATCGGAACACAGACCCGTCGGCGCACCGGAGTCGTCGTCGAGCAGGTCGTGCGCCGGTTCGGCGACCGCGTGGTGCTCGACCACCTCGACCTCACCATCACCGACGAGGAGTTGGTGATCCTGCTCGGCCCCTCCGGCTGCGGCAAGAGCACCCTTCTGCGACTGCTCGCCGGACTGGACCGGCCCGACGGCGGGCGGGTGGAGGTCCCGGCGAGGCGAGCGATCGTGTTCCAGGCCGACCGGCTGCTGCCCTGGCAGCGGGTGCTGCGCAACATCACGCTCGGACTGTACGGGCCCGACGCGGAGCAGCGAGCCCGCGACGTGCTCGCCGAGGTGGGACTCGCGGGACGGGAGAGGGCATGGCCCAAGGAGCTCTCCGGCGGCGAGGCCCAGCGGGTTTCGCTCGCGCGGGCACTGGTCTCCGAGCCCGAACTCGTCCTGCTGGACGAGCCGTTCGCGGCGCTCGACGCGATCACCCGGCTGCGCATGCACGACCTCGTGCGGGCGCTGCGCAGCAAGCACCACGCGGCCATGCTGCTGGTCACCCACGACGTGGACGAGGCGATCGCCCTGGCGGACCGCATCCTCGTGATGTGCGACGGGCGCATCGGCGCCACGCATCCCGTCCAGCTCTCCGCAGCGGACCGTGAGGCGAGCGTCGCCCGCGAGGAACTGCGCTCCGCGCTCCTGAACGACCTCGGCATCGCCGGTCACCACTGACGTCCTCCACCACTGCACAGAAAGCCGGAAACAAGCCATGTACAGAAGAACCACCCGCCTCCTCGGCGCCGCCGGCCTGCTCACCCTCACGGGCACCCTTGCCGCGTGCGGCTCGTCGTCGCAGGCGGCGCCGCTGGGAAAGTCGAGCGGCAGTGCGTCCGCGCACCCCGAGTGGAGGAAGTACACCTTCACCATCGGAGACAACGGTGGTGACGGCAGCCAGGCCCTGGCGAAGATCACCGGTGCGTTCGACGACGCGCCGTACAAGGTGAAGTTCGCCCGGTTCACCTACGGCCCGCCGCTGGTGCAGGCCGCCGCCTCGGGCGACATCGACCTGGGCTCCGTCGGCGACGTGCCGCCGATCACCGGCGCGGCGAAGGAGTACGGCTTCAAGATCGTGGCCGTCAACCGCTCGCTCACGCCCAGTCAGTCCAACGAGAACATCATCGTGCCGAAGGGGTCGAAGCTGAAAACGCTCGCCGGCCTCAAGGGCAAGAAGATCGCCGTGCCGCAGGGCAGTTCGGCGCACGGTCTGGCGCTCAACGCGCTGAAGAGCGTCGGCCTCAGCCCCAAGGACGTGCACCTGGTCTTCCTCGACCCGGCGGCCGGCGCCACGGCGTTCAACACCGGCAAGGTGGACGCCTGGTCGATCTGGAACCCGCAGTCGGCGATCGCGGTCAAGAACGGGGCACGGATCCTGGCCAAGGGCCTCCCGCCGATCGACCAGACGGGCAGTTACTACGTCGCCAGTGCGAAGTCGCTCGGTGACGCCACGAAGCGGGCGGCCCTGACGGACGTACTGCAGCGGCTGGCACGCGAGTTCGCCTACGCGATCAAACACGAGGACACCTACGCCCGGGCCGTCTCCGAGGAGGAGGGCATCCCGTTGGCCGACGCCAAAGCGTCCCTGGAGACATTCGAGACCCGGGTGACGCCGATCAGGAAGTCGGACATCGCCGCGGAGCAGAAGCTCGCCGACGCCTTCCTGGAGGCGGGCCAGCTCACCAGGAAGGTCGACGTCCCGTCGATCACCGACAACCTCCTCCCGGCCGGCTACGACAGCTCGAAGCTGACCTTCGGCTGAGTCGGCTCCCCCTCCAGGAAGACGAACTCCTCACCAGGAAAGGAGAGCGCGCGTGAGCGCGAGACAGCGGCGACTGCACCTCAATGCCTTCCTCATGGAGGCGGGTCACCATGAAGCGGCATGGAGGCTCCCCGACAGCAACCCGCGGGCCGGCTTCGACCTGCAGCACTGGATCGAACCGGCCCGGCTCGCCGAGAGCGCCAAGTTCGACTCGCTGTTCCTCGCGGACGGCCCCGCCCTCACCGGAACCGGCGAGTTCCGGCCGCCGGGCCAGCCAGAACCGCTGACGCTGCTGACCGCGCTGTCCCAGGCGACCAGCAGGATCGGCCTCATCGCGACCGTGTCGTCGACGTACGACGAGCCGTACAACCTGGCCCGTCGGCTGGCGTCCGTGGACCACGTCAGCGGGGGCCGCGCCGGCTGGAACATCGTCACCTCGGCAGGGGCCGACGAGGCGGCCAACTTCGGCCTCGACGACCGTCCCGGCCACGCCGAACGCTACGCCCGGGCCGACGAGTTCCTGAAGGTCGCCAAGGCGCTGTGGGACAGCGGGGAGTCCGAGGCCGTCGCCGCGGACAAGATCACCGGGCGTTACGCCGATCCGGCGCGGCTGCACGGACTGGGCCACCGTGGCCGGTACTTCAAGGTGGCCGGGCCGCTCAACGTCGAGCGTCCGCCGCAGGGCCACCCCCTGCTCGTCCAGGCCGGTTCCTCCGAGGACGGCAAGGACTTCGCGGCCCGTCACGCCGAGGCCGTCTTCACCGCCCACACGACGTACGAGCGTGCGGCCGCCTTCTACGCGGACATCAAGGCACGGACCAGGGCCGCGGGGCGCGACCCGGACGCCGTGATCGTCCTGCCGGGGATCGTCCCGTACATCGGGTCGACCGAGGCCGAAGCCCGTGCGCTGGCGAAGCGGTTCGACGACCTGCGCATCCCGGAGTACGGGCTGCGCCGGCCGCGGTCTTCGAGACGGAACCGTCGGTCTTCGAGCTCGACGCGGCTCTGCCGGACTTCATCCTGGCGCGGCCGAAGCTGGAGGGATCGCAGAGCCGTTCCGAGCTGATCCTGGAGCTCGCGGTGCGCGAGAAGCTCACGGTGCGGCAGATCATCTCCCGGCTCGGGGGCGGACGCGGTCACTTCGAGTTCGTCGGCGCACCTGAGCAGGTCGCGGACACGATCATCACCTGGTTCGAGGGCGGCGCCGCGGACGGGTTCAACATCATGGCGCCCGCCCTGCCGTCGGGCCTCGCGGCCTTCGTCGAGCAGGTGCTCCCCATCCTGCGCGGCAAGGGGCTGTTCCGCGAGGAGTACGAGGGCACGACCCTGCGCGAGCACTACGGGCTCCCCGTACCGGCGAACCAGTTCCACACCTGACCCGCGCGCTGTTCCCGCCGCGTCCTGGGGTGGCGAAGCACCACTGGCGCTGCTCGTCCCCGGGGCGACGGAGGTGGATCCATCGGGCGCGGCGATCGCGGGAGATGCATCCGGAATCGCTCCGTATGCCGGACTGTGTGCAACAGCAACATGTCGACCTCATGGCGCCGCCAGGCAAAACCTGGTGCCGCGCCGAAGTACGGACCAGGCTGACGTGTACATCCCCACGCCTTCCTTCCGTACCCGCAGAAAGCTTCACCGCGCATGCATGTGACCTGTCTCCCCGGTGCTTCAGCAGCACACATCCCGTGTGTGGCGAGGAGGTGCCGCGCGTGGCGCGCTATGTGATGCGCAAGGCGGTCGGCTGGCTCCTGATGATCGTGATCGCGACGAACGCGACCTACTTTCTGGCCGGTTGGTTCCTGGACCCGAGGTCGAACTACAAGGAGCTGCGGCCCGTCCGCACCGAGGCACAGATCGGCCGGGCCCTCGCGCCGTACAACCTGGACCCCAGGGTTTCCCTGGTGCATCGCTGGTGGGACTGGCTGACGTCGGTGACCCTCCACTTCGACTGGGGAAAGTCCCCCACCGGCGTCTCCGTCAACGGCGAAGTGGGCTACCGGGCGCTGGTCAGCGCGGAGTTGGTCGTCGTCGCGACCGTGCTGTCCGTCGCGCTCGGCGTCGCGCTCGGCGTCTACACCGCCGCACGGCAGTACGGCTGGGCCGACCGGGTGTCGCAGGCCGTGTCCATCGTGGTGTTCAACGTCCCCACGTCCGTCGCCGCCCTCGCCGTGGTCTTCGTCGCCATCTGGCTGAACCAGCACGCCGGGCTGCACTTCCTCTACGTCGCCGGGGAGAACTCACCGGGCGCCGAAGGACTGCTCCCCACGATCGGTGACCGCCTCCTGCACCTGATCCTGCCCACCCTGACGCTCACGCTGATGGGCTACGTCGGCTACCACCTGACGCAGCGTTCACTGCTGCTCGACACGCTCCACGCCGACTTCGTGCGAACCGCCCAGGCCACCGGGCTCACCCGCAGCCAGGCCATCCGCAGGCACGCCCTGAGGGCCGCGCTAATCCCGACGGCGGCTTCCGTGGCGTTCAGCGTTCCGGCCGTCTTCACCGGTGCCGTCATCACGGAGACGATCTTCGGCTGGAACGGCATGGGCCGCTACTTCATCCAGACCATCAGCAAGAACGACGTACACGGCGCGGTCGCGACGGCCGCCTTCGCCGCGGCCCTGACCGCGATCGGAGCGATCCTCGCGGACATCGCCACGGTCCTCCTCGACCCGAGAGTGCGGGTGAGGTGACGTGACCACCGACGCGACGACCCACGCGCCTCCGGGTCCGACCGCGGAGCAGACTCCGGAGACGGCGACCATCGCGCGCAAGCACACGAACCTCGGCCTCGGCCGGCTCTATCTGCGGCGTTTCCTGCGCAACCGCCTCGCCGTCGTCGGAGTGGTGATCTTCGTGCTGCTGGTGCTGTTCGCTGCCGTCGGCGGCCGCTTCACCTCCTACGCCTACACCGACGCCGACTTCACCGCACTCACCCAGCCGCCGAGCGACCTCCACTGGTTCGGCACCAACCAGGGCGGCAACGACATCTACGCCTGTGCCGTGCACGGGCTCCAGCGCTCCCTGGTGATCGCCGTGAGCGTGTCGGTCCTGACGATCGTCCTGGCCGCGATCATCGGCTCCGGCGCCGCCTACTTCGGGGGCCGGGTGGAGCGGGTGACCCTTGCCGTCATCCACTTCCTCCTGATCGTCCCCTCGTTCCTCATCCTCGCTCTGGTCTCCCACCGGCTGGCCGGCGACTGGCGCGCCCTCATCGTCGTGCTGACCGTGTTCGGCTGGATGTCCACCGCGCGGGTGATCTGGTCCGTCTCCACCTCACTGCGCGAGCGGGACTACGTCAGGGCGGCCGAGTTCATGGGAGTCGGTCCGCTGCGGATCATCTTCCGCCACATCATTCCCAACCTCGGCTCCCTGCTGATCGTCAACCTGACGCTCGGAGTCGTGGCGACCGTGCTCAGCGAAACCGCCCTCTCTTTCCTCGGGTTCGGCGTCCAGACCCCGGACGTCTCCCTCGGCACGATGCTCGCGGACGGCGCGAGCACCGTCACGAGCGCCCCCTGGCTCTTCGCCTTCCCCGCCGGGCTGGTCGTTCTGCTCACCGTGTCGATGACCTTCATCGGCGACGGCCTGCGCGACGCCCTCGACCCCACGTCGGTGACCGGCTCGGCAGGAGGCCGACGATGACCCTCGCGAGCCCGCTGCCCACCCCGGCACCACCCACCGACGCGGTACCCGTCCTGTCCGTGCGGGATCTGCGGATCTCCTTCCCCTCCGAGGCCGGCACCGTCGAGGCGGTGCGCGGCGTGAGCTTCGACCTGCTGCCCGGCCGGACCCTCTGCATCGTCGGCGAATCCGGCTCGGGCAAGTCGGCCACCGCCATGGGCGTCATGGGCCTGCTGCCGCCCACCGCCGACCTGCGTGGCCAGGTGCTGCTCGGTGGAAGAAACCTCGTCGGCCTCGACGACCGAGTGCTGTCGAAGATCCGTGGCAACTCCATCGGCATGGTCTTCCAGGACCCCTTGTCCGCCCTCACACCGATTTTCTCGGTGGGCAGGCTGCTCTCCGACGCCCTGCGGGTCCACCAGGACCTGTCGAAGCGAGCGGCCTGGGAACAAGCCGTGCAACTGCTCGATCTGGTGGGCATCCCCGACCCGCGCGGCCGGGCCGCCGCCTTCCCGCACCAGTTCTCCGGCGGCATGCGCCAGCGCGTGGTCATCGCCATGGCCATCGCCAACAGGCCGTCCGTGCTCGTGGCCGACGAACCCACCACCGCACTCGACGTCACCGTGCAGGCCCAGATCCTCGACGTGCTGCGGCTGGCACAGCAGGAGACAGGCGCCGGTCTCGTCCTGATCACGCACGACCTGGGAGTCGTCGCGGGCCACGCGGACGACGTCGCCGTCATGTACGCCGGCCGGTTCGTGGAACAGGCGGGCGTCGGGGAACTCTTCCGCCGGCCGACGATGCCGTACACCGCGCGGCTGCTGGCCGCCGTGCCGACCGTGGACGGCGGGTCCCGCCGCCCCTTGGTCCCCATCGGCGGAGAGCCACCCGCCCTGGTGAACCTCCCCGACGGCTGCCCCTTCGCACCCCGCTGCGCCGTCGCCCTCGACGCGTGCCGCTCCGACGAACCGGAACTGCGTCACGTCACCGGGCACGGACACGTAGCCTGCCTCCGCGCCGCCGAGATCGCCGACGGATCCCTGGACCCGGCGGGCGATGCCGCGCCCGTCGCCCGACCGGCGGCCTCGCGTCGTGCGGAGGCCGGCGAGGTGGTGCTCCGTGTCGAGGACCTCGTCAAGACCTTCCCGGTCACCAAGGGCGCCCTCCTCAAGCGCCGGGTCGGCACGCTGCACGCCGTCAACCGGGTCAGCTTCGAGCTGCGCGCCGGCGAGACGCTCGCCCTGGTCGGTGAGTCCGGCAGCGGCAAGACCACGACCCTGATGGAGATCCTTCGGCTCGGACGGCCCGAAGGCGGCCGGATCGAGGTCGCCGGCATCGACGTCGGCACGGTCGCGTCCGGCGCGCGCCCACGGGAGCTGCGGCAGGACGTGCAGATCGTCATGCAGGACCCCCTGGGGGCTCTGGACCCTCGGATGCCCGTGTTCCATTCACTGGCCGAACCTCTGCGGGCGATCGGGCGTGATCGCGAGGCGATACGGGCACGGGTCCACGAACTGCTGACCCTGGTCGGTCTTGACGACTCGGTGTCCGACCGCTTCCCGGCCGCACTCTCCGGAGGCCAGCGCCAACGGGTCGGTATCGCCCGTGCCCTGGCGACGGAGCCGAAGCTGCTGGGGCTCGACGAGCCGCTCTCCGCCCTGGACGTCTCGGTACAGGCCGGGGTGATCAACCTGCTGGCGCGGCTCAAGCGTGAACTCGGCCTCGCCTACCTCGTGGTCGCCCACGATCTGGCCGTGGTCCGGTACATCTCCGACCGCATCGCGGTGATGTACCTGGGGCACATCGTCGAGACCGGGGACACCGAGGCGATCTTCTCCGATCCGAAGCACCCCTACACCCGTGCGCTGCTGTCGGCGATCCCGATACCCGACCCCGAGCGGGAACGAACCCGCGAACGCGTCGTGCTGGAGGGAGAGCAGCCGAACGCCGCGCGCATGCCCGCGGGGTGTGTCTTCGCCGACCGCTGCCCGCTGTACCGCCTTGCCGACGAGGAACTGCGGCACCGCTGTCGCACCCAGGCCCCCGTGCCGACCTCGGCAGCCGGACTCCCCGGCCATCAGTACGCCTGCCACGGCGTCTGAACACCGGCCCGGCGATGTTGTCCCCCACCCGCCCTTTTAAGGAACCCCCACCATGCGCACGAGACTGGCCCTGCCCGTCGCTCTGATCGCCGCCGCCTCCGTCACCGCCACCGCGTGCCAGTCCACGTCGGGGAAGGACTCCGCGCAGCCGGACGCGAAGAACGCTCCCTCGGCCGCATCGTCCGTCGCCGACTACAACCCCACGCCGTACGGCCGGATCAAGGAGGGGGGCACGTACACCACGGTCGGAACCTTCGACGACCAGGGCAATCCGTTCAACGTCAATGCCACGCTGACCGCTTCCCGTGTCTGGGCCTGGTACAACGCGGACGCGATCACCTACTCGCCGACCGGCGAGGTGCAGTACAACCCGGACTACCTCAGCGACGTGAAGGTCTCCGTGGCAGGCGGGAAGCAGAAGGTCACGCTCACCATCAACCCCAAGGCCGTCTTCAATGACGGCACACCCATCGACTGGACCGCGATCAAGGCCACGTGGAAGGCCAACAACGGTTCCGACAAGGCCTACGCCGCCTCCTCCACGGACGGCTACGACCAGATCACCTCGGTCGAGAAGGGCAGCAACGCCAAGCAGGCCGTGATCACCTTCAGGGGAGTGAACCCTTCCTGGTCGAGCCTGTTCACCACCTTCCTGCATCCCAAGGCCGCGACGGTCCAGAACTTCAACAACGCCTACGTCAAGAAGGCGCACCCGGAGTGGGGCGCGGGGCCGTACACCGTCGGCACGTGGGACACCCACTCGGGCGGCATCACGTTCGTCCGCAACCCGAAGTGGTGGGGCAGGAAGGGCAAGCTCGACAAGCGCGTCTACGTCAACCTGGAATCGACGGCGGCGGTCAACGCCTTCAGGAACGGGCAACTGGACTACGTATCCGCGGTCGACGCCGAGAGCCTCAAGCAGATCAAGGGGCTCCGGGGCACGGAGATCCGCAGTGGCGGAAGCCCCTTCGAGTACTCGCTCTACTTCAACACCAAGTCCTCCGTCCTCGCCGACAAGGCGGTGCGCAAGGCCATCGAGGAGAGCATCGACCGCACCCAGATCGCGAAGATCCAGTTCCAGGGCCTCGACTACCGCGAGCCGCTGCCGGGCTCCGCCATCCTGTACAGCTTCCAGAAGGGCTACGAGGACAACGTCTCGGCCGTGCTGAAGTACGCGCCGGACGAGGCGCGCAAGGCACTCGACGCAGCGGGCTGGAAGCCCGGGGCCGACGGTGTACGGGTCAAGAACGGCAAGAAGCTCGAAGTCGGCTACACGCTCCTGGGTGACGACCCGCTGGACAAGGCGACCGCCGGAGCCTTCGCGGCGATGCTGAAATCCGTGGGCGTCCGCCTCGACATCAGGAAGGCCGACGAGGCGGACTTCTCCAAGATCCTCAGCGACCGCACGTTCGATCTGTTCCTGTCGGGGAACCGCTCGATGGACCCGTTCGGCGCCCGCTACCTGTGCGACTTCTACTGCTCCGACCGGGACTCCAACATCACCGGTGCGGGTTCGCCCGCGCTGGACAGGGAGATCCGTGCCACCACCACGATCGCCGACCTCGGCAAGCAGGCCGCGGCGGCCAACCAGGTCGAGCGCAAGGCACTCCAGGAGTACGCCTTCCTTCCCCTGTTCAGCGGCCCCTCGACCTACGGCGCGAAGAAGGGTCTCGCCAATGTCGGCGCGACCATCTTCTACAACCCGCTCCCGGAGACGGTCGGCTGGGAGAAGTGACCACCCCGCAGGCCGGTACCGGCGGACGGGTACCCGCCGTCCGCCGACCTGTCCTCCGGGTGACCGCCCTTGCCGACCGCGGCTTCGTCGAACAGCGCTCACACATGCATGCGGTAGCGTCCGGGCGCGCACGGCCCGTCTAACAGGGCCCAAGGGGGGCAGGGGACACGGTGGCACCGCGGCTGGGTGGCGAGACGGACAAGTTCGGCAACCGCTATGAGGGAGCCTGGACGATCAGACATGCCCTGTACGTCCTCCTGGGCTCGGGCACGTCGCTCTGCGTCGAACCGGGTGGGCCGCTGGGTGACGGGGTGGAGTTCGTCTACCGGCACGACCACGGGACGGAGGTCCACCAGGTCAAGCGGCAGAACCGCAACGCGAACAGTTATGTGGCCTCTCTTCGCGACAAGGGAGTATGGGAGAGCCTGCGTTCGCACGTTGAGGCTGGCCGGGCGTTCCACTATGTCTCAGTACTCCCCGCCCGTGCGCTCGACGAACTCGCCGACCGCGCCCGTCGCTCCGACGATCTCGTCTCCTTCGAGACCGAGTGACTGACGGACGAACTCCGGGGCCCCTTCAACGCCCTCGCCTCGAGGGGCATCTACGGCTCGACCGCGACGGCCTGGAGGATGTTGCGAGGGCTTCGGGTGGAGTGGCACGACGAACGGGATCTCGTGCACACCAACGCGGTCCTGGCCGAACAGGCCTTGGTAGGAGCACCGGGCCGCCTGGCGGCGCTCGCCCTCGGCCAAGTCCTGCTCGACAACCTGGGAACCACACTCGACGCCGCGGCCCTCACCACCCGGATGGCACCGTACGGACTGCGGGGCGTCGTGCGGGCCGATGCTGTCGCGGTGTCCGACGCTGTGAGAACGGTGACGCGCCGGTGGGCAGCGAGCGTCGAACGTACGTTGCTCCGGCCCACAATCCCCCGGGAGGAGACCGCCTGTCTCGTGGCAGAGGTCAGGGAAGGCACCCGGCGGATCGTCCTGCTGACCGGGACCGCGGGCGGCGGGAAGAGCGCCGTGCTGCACCAGACCTTCACCGTCCTCGACGAGGCGGCCACTCCGGTGCTCGCTTTCCGTCTCGACCGTCTGGAACCCTTCGGCTCGACCCATGAACTGGGGCAGCGTGTCGGCCTGCCCATGTCCCCGGTCGGTGCTCTCGGCGCCGTGGCGGCCGGGCGGTCCTGCGTCCTCGTCGTTGACCAGCTCGACGCCGTGAGCATGGCGTCGGGACGCATCCCGGAAACCTTCGAAGCGGTGGCCGACCTGGTGGACGAGGCTGCGGCGTATCCCGGCATGCGGGTGGTCCTGGCCTGCCGCGCTTTCGACGCCGAGGCCGACGCCCGCATCCGCAGACTCACCGCCCCGGACCACTGCACACGCGTCACGGTCGGGGCGCTCTCCGACGCCCAGGTCGATACCGCCGTCACCAGCCTGAACCTGGACGTCTCCCGACTGGCTCCGCCGCAAAGGGCGTTGCTGCGCTCACCGCTGCATCTGGTCCTCCTCGCCCAGGTAGCGGACCAGGAGGAGGCCCTCCTCTTCCACACCACCCGCCAGCTTTTCGATGCCTTCTGGGACACCAAGCAGGAGGCGTGCGCCCGGCGTCCGTCCGTGCGCCTCCACGACGCGGTCTCGGCCGTCGTCGCCGCCATGAGTGCGCGCCGGCGGCTGTCCGTGCCGCACAGCGTGCTCGACACGGACGACCTCGCCGCCAGCCGGAAGGTACTGGAGTCCGAACACGTCTTTGTGCGCGACGGCCGTCAACTGGCCTTCCTTCACGAGAGCTTCTTTGACTACGCCTTCGCCCGCGAATGGCTCCGGCGGGAAGAGAGCCTCGTCGCCTTCCTCACCGGCGGGGAGCAGGAGTTGTTCCGCCGCGGGCAGCTCCGGCAAGTACTCGATCACCTGCGGGATCTCCACCCGGAACGGTTCGCCGAGGAGGTCGAGGCACTGCTGACCAGTCCGGACATCCGCTACCACCTCAAGCACCTGACCATGGATGTGCTGCGCGGCCTGGACGCTCCCACCGCTGCCGAGTGGGGCGCCGTCGCCCGTGTGCTGGACACGCGCCCGCCCTTCCGCGACCGCCTCGTCGACATGCTCGGCACGCCCGCCTGGTTCCGTCGCGGGGACGACGAGGGAGTCTTCGAGGACTGGCTCGACAGCGCCGACACGAGGGAACAGGAATGGGCGGTACGGCTGTTGGTAGCGGTCGCCGATGCCCTGCCCGACCGGGTGGCCCGCCTTCTGGAACCGCACACCACTGACTCCGGGTACGGTGCGTGGCTGCTCCGGATCGTTCCCCGCGCCCGCCTCGCCGGCAGCCGCCCACTTTTCGACCTGCTGCTCGGCGGCGTGCGCGCGGGCCTCTTCGCCGGCCTCGAACACGCCCTTTGGGACCCGGCGGGCGATCTGGCGGCCGAAGAACCCCTTTGGGTGGTCGAGTTGCTGGGAGCGCTGCTGGCGGAACGCCCGGACGCCCTCCAGCTCGACGACCAAGGCAGGGTGGCGGTACTGCTGATCCGGGACTACACGGCACTCAAGACGGTGACCGTCGCCGCTGTGGGCGCACCGGAGGAGTTCTGCGTCCGGTTCCTGCCGGTCCTCCTGGCCGTCATGAGCCTGACCGCTTATCCGGTTCGGACGGGGTGGCCCTGTCCAAGACCGCCACTTCTCGCACCGCCATCCCGGAGACGACCTCGGCGACCTCGAGGGCGATCACGCACAGGAGTTGGTGGTCCTCTACGAGGGTTTGGTCAAGGTGACCGCCCGGCTGGACCGTGACCGGGTGTTGCTGAGGGACATCAGGATCGCCGGGGACATCGTGGGCGAGGTGGCGGCGATGGGTGTCGGACCGCGATCGGCCACGGTCACCGCCTGCGGCGATGTGGCCGCCACCGTCGTCCCGCGCAATGACCTGGAGCACCTCTTCCTTGCTCACCCCGAGGCGTCGCTGGCCCTCAACCGCATGCTCTCTGCGGCAGATTGCGCCGAGCCGACCGCCTACGGCTGGAGCTGGGCGCATACCCCGTCCCGGTCCGGCTGGCGCGCGTCCTCGTCGAACTCGCGGAGTCGTACGGGAAGCCCAGGCAGACGCTTAGAACTCCTAACGAAATGATCTTCGAGGTGGTTGGATCACTCCGAGACCGTTGATCCGGGGGTGTGGGGTGGCTCGGCCGAAGCCGTGGGAAGCCGATGACGAGTTGTGGGCGGTGGTCGAGCCGCTGTTGCCCAAGGTTGAGCGTCGGACCCGGCATCCGGGACGCAGGCGGCATCCGGACCGGCTGGTGTTCCAGGGCATCCTGTTCGTGCTGCACACCGGGATCTCCTGGGAACACCTGCCGCAGGAACTCGGCTTCGGGTCGGGTATGACCTGCTGGCGCCGTCTGGCCGAGTGGACCGAGGCAGGAGTGTGGCCCCGGCTGCATGAAGTCCTCCTTGCCGGGCTCCGCTGCGCGAACGCCCTGGACTTCTCCCGTGCCACGGTCGACGGCTCCCACATCCGGGCGTTGAAGGGGGAGCCAAGACGGGACGAAGTCCCGTCGGCCGGGGCAGGACGGGCAGCAAGCATCACCTGATCACGGACGCCACGGGCATCCCGCTCGCCGCAACCGCGACCGGCGGCAACCGCAACGATGTCACCCAGCTGATCCCACTCCTCCAAGCCGTGCCGCCCGTGCGGGGCAAGCTCGGCCGGCCCCGGCCCCGGCCCCGGCCCCGGCCCCGGCGCCGCCCCGACGCGGTGCTGGGTGACCGCGGCTACGACCACGACAAGTACGCCGAATCGTATGGGACCTCGGCGTGAAGCCTCTGATCGCCTGCCACGGCACCGAGCACGGCTCCGGCCTGGGCACCCAACGCTGGGTCGTGGAACGCGCCTTCGCCCACCTGCACTGGTTCCGCCGCCTGCGAATCCGCTGGGAGATACGCGACGACACCCACGAAGCGTTCCTCAGCCTCGGATGCGCACTGATCTGCCGGCGGCGCCTGAAGTCATTGCGTCAGGAGTTCTTAAAGGGGGACGCCCCGTCCGACAGGGCGTCCCCCTTCGCTGTGACCACGGACGTCTCAGCCGCCATCACAGCCGACCGTAGGCAGACGACGTCCGCCTACGGCCGTCACCCGCGGTGACCTCACGACCCGCCCTCTCAGATGAGGCCGCCGGCGGCCGCGATCGTCTGACCGGTGACCCAGCGCGCGTCGTCACTCGCGAGGAAGGCGACGACATCGGCGATGTCTTCTGGGCGCCCGAGCCGTCCGAGAGGGGTCCGGGCGATGAACGCGTCGGCGTTCGCCCGGAATTCCGGTGACAGGCCGTCGGTGTCGGTCAAGCCCGGAAGCACGACGTTGACCGTGATCTTCCTGTTCCCCAGTTCCTTAGCCAGCACGTGGCCGAAATACTCCATCGCGGCTTTGCTGCCGCCATACGCGGCGACGCGTTGGCTCGGTTCCTTGGTGTGCCCCGTGGAGATGTTGACGATACGACCCCCGTCGCGAACGAGGTTCGCCGCCTGCTGCAGCGCCAGGAAGGTCCCCTTGACATTGACGGCCAACAGCCGGTCGAGGTCCTCGACAGAGAAGGTGGATATGGAACCGAAGGCCCGCATGCCAGCGTTGTTGACGACGATATCGAGACCACCGAACGCGGCGACCGATTCCTCGAACAGGCGGGTGACATCGCCCGGCACGGCGAGGTCGGCCTGCACAGCCACGGCCTTACTGCCCCATTCCTCGATCTCCCTGACGACATCCCGCGCGGCGGCCTCATTCGAGTGGTAATTGACCACTACATTTGCGCCGTCCCGCCCCAGACGCGACGCAATGGCCCGGCCGATTCCCCGCGAAGAAGCCGTGACGAGCGCCACGCTTTGATCCAGACCCACAGCACATCTCCTTTTAATTTCCACGCCTCATATCGGCTTCCGACGTCGTCGGGCCCAGAGAGAAAACTATGAGCGAGCCCTCTCCCCGTTGTCCAATCATGTTCTGACATTGCCGTGATAATATTTTGTTATGGATATCTCGATGAAAGGGCTACGCTGCTTTGTCGCGGTCGCCGAGGAAAGGCATTTCGGCCATGCGGCCGAACGGCTGGGGATCGCGCAGCCCGCGGTGACCCAGCAACTGCAGCGGCTCGAGGCGGCGCTGGACATGAAGCTCGTGCACCGGGATGGCCGCACAGTTCTGCTCACCGAGGCCGGAGCGGCCTTCCTCTCGCACGCGCGTGACGCCCTGGAGTCCAGTCAACTGGCAGTCCAAGCGGGGAAAGCGGCAACCCGGGGGCAGGGGGGCATGCTCACGATCGGACTGGCCCCCGCGGTTCCACCTGCGCACCTGGCCGATCTGCTGCGACGGTTCGCCACCGACCGGCCCCGCATCCGACTCCAGATCCGGGAGACCCGTCTCGAAGACACTCTTGCCCAACTGGCGCAAGGGACGATCCAACTCGCGCTGGCGAGCGGATTCGCCGCACCATCGCGTCCCCCGCAGATCGAGGCGATACAGCTTGCGGAAGAAACCCTTGCCGTCGCGCTGCACCGCGACCACCCTCTCGTCGGGCGCGCGGTACTGCACTTGGCGGACCTCGCGGACGAGCGTTTCAGCGTGATCACCCGGGACGCCGTGCGAGGGCAACCCTTCGGGATCCACGGCCTGTGTCAACGGACCGGATTCCAGGCACTCAAGTTCGCCGAGGTCCACGACGTCACCCTGCAACTCGCGATGATCGCGACCGGCCTGAGCGTGGGAGTGCTGCCATCAAGCATGTCCCGGTATGCACCCGCCGAGGTGGCCTTCGTTCCGTTGGCGCACGAGGACCCACTCCGCACGCTGCTCCTCTACGACCGGCGGCACGTACCTGTGGGAGTCCGCGAGATTCTCCGACTGGCCACACCGACCAGCCCGCCACCTTCTGTCGGCAAGCGTGAGTTGCAGCAGTTGAGTAAGACGGAGCTGTATCAGCGGGCCGGTGAGCAGGGCATCGCCGGCGTCCGCGCCCACCAGCACGCTGCCGCCACCGGCCGAAAAGGGGCCGGCAGTGCCCGGACGATCCGGACGATCACGCCCTCGGCCGATCCCGAGGAGGAGTGACCACCAAACTCCACCTCGCCTGCGACGGCCGCGGCCGGCCCCTCGCGATCCTGCTGACTCCCGGCCAACGCCACGACAGCATCGGCGCAGGCCCCCTCCCTGAACGCATCCACGTCCCGCGCACCGGCCCCGGCCGGCCACGCCACAGACCCGACCAGGTCATCGCCGACAACGAGATACAACAAGACCGCCACCTCATACGAGGCAGCGGTCAGTCTGGCGTCATTCCTGCTTTGAACAAGATCCGTTTGACGACGGGCCCTAGACTAGCCCGCGTCTGACGGTCAGCGGCGCGAGTGGATGATGTGGTGGTCGCGCAGGCTCTGTCCGGTTTCCCGAAGGGTCCGCGCGGCAGGGCGTGCTGTCCAGCCCAGCTCGTCGATCGCCTTCTGGCTGGACAGCCGCTCGGGGCGGCCGACGTAGCCGAGGGCCAGGCGCAGGGCGGGGTCGAAGCGGGCGGCGAGCCACATTGCCCAGTAGGGGAGGCGCCGGGTGGGGACGCGGAAGCCCGCGGGACCGAACTCGGTGGCGAGGACGCGGGCCATGTCGAGCATCGAGGTGTACGTACCGCCGCAGAGGTAGCGGTTGCCGGGGGCTCGCGGGTTCTCCATGGCCAGTCGGTGCGCGGTAGCGATGTCCCGGACGTCGACGAGGCTGAAGCCGAGGTCGGGGACTGCCGGCATGGATCGGTCGAGCAGTCGTTGGACGACCGCGTTGGAGGTGTTCACTTCGGCGCGCTGCAGAGGGCCAAGGACGAGTGCGGGGAGCAGCGTTACCAGGTCGAGGCGGCTCTTGTCGGGCAGGTCGTCGTAGAACTTCCAGGCGGCGCGCTCGGCGAGGGTCTTGCTCTTCTCGTAGGGCGAGCAGTTCTCGATGCGCGACCAGTCGTCCTCGGTGTGGTGGCCGTCCTCGGGTTCGGCGCGGCCAGCGTTGACCGCCAGGGATGACGATGTCAGGACCACGCGGCGGACGGTGTCGCTCGCGGCCGCGGCGCGCAGTACGCGCAAGGTGCCGTCGACCGCGGGGCGGACGACCTGGTCCTCGGTGCGCGGGACCGAGGGTGGGTTCGGTGAGGCCACGTGCAGTACGAAGGTGCATCCGTCGACCGCTTCGGCCCAGCCCTCGTCAGTGTCCAGGTGGGCGGCGACGAAGTCGACACGCCGGCCGAGATCGGCTGCCAGAGCGGTCAAGTGGGTGACCTTTTCGGTCCGTGCGGGGTCGCGGACCGTGCCGCGGACGGCGTATCCATGCCGGAGCAGTTCCTCGATGCAGTGCCCGGCGACGAAGCCGGAAGCGCCGGTGACCAGGACGGTGTCGGGCTGGGGGAAGCTCATGAGTTTCCTGTCGAATGTTCTTTTTGCCCATGATCTGGGCGCTGAACGGAGATGTGGCCGGTGAGGTGTGGGTGTCATGACCAGGTGGATCACGCGACGGGTCCCACGGGTGGTGTGGGCTGTCGCGGGTGGGAGCGCAGTGCCGCACGGGTCAGCCGTGCCATGGCCGGGGGGAGCGGGATCGGTCCATGCGTAGTCCTCCGCTGAGGAGGGCTTGTTCTGGAGGTGCCGACCGCGAGCCCGGGCCGCATCGGGTAACCACATGCTGGGGCGCTGCCCGCCGGTGCACGTCATCGGTGATGCCTGTCCGGGCTGCGGTGCGACGATCCTGGCGATCATCGGGCCGTGCGACGGTTTCAGATCTGGTTCTCGCCACCGTCGACGTACAGGTTGGCGCCCATTATGTAGCTGCTGTCCGCGGAAGCGAGGAAGGCCACGGTGGCGGCGGCCTCCTCCGGGCGTCCGATCCGGCCGATCGCGACTTCGGTGCCGAGCTTCGCCTTGAAAGCGGCTGCGCTTTCCTCGCCGACGAGGTCAGTGATGCCGGAGGTGTCGATCGGCCCGGGCGAGATCGCGTTGACACGAACGCCCCGGCTGTTGAGTTCGTTGGCCCAGGTCCGTGCGAAAGACCGGACAGCGGCCTTGGACGCCGCGTACGCGCCGAACGCCGGTGTGCCGTGGTCGGCGGCCGTGGAGGCGATCAGGATGACCGAGGCGCCGTCATTCAAGAGCGGCAGCGCCTTCTGCACAGTCAGGAGCGTGCCCTTGACGTTGACCTCGAAGATGCGGTCGAAGTCCTCGCCGGTGATCTGCTCCAGGGTGGCGAACGAGGCGGTGGCCGCGTTGGCGAACAGCGCGTCCAGGCCCCGCCCCCGCTCGCGCACCACGTCGTACAGCGGGTCCAGATCGGCCGGGTCCGTGATGTCGCCCGGCACCGCGGTGACCGAGGAGCCGACGGACTCGACCGCCTCCTTCAGTTCGGCCTAACGCCGGCCGGTGATGAACACATGCGCTCCCTCGGCCGCCAGCCGCGCAGCGGTGGCTCGGCCGATGCCTCGCGTCCCGCCGCCCGTGACGACAGCCGTCTTGCCATCGAGTGTTCCCATGATGTGACCTCTGTCTATTTCTATTCCGACTGGGACAGAAATAGACTGTAGCACTTCTGGTCCGGTCGGGACAGAAAGGGTATGGTCTGGAGCATGGAAGCTACGAAGAGGACACCGATCGGCCGGCCTCGAGGGTTCGACACCGACGAGGCCCTGCAACGGGCCATGGTCGTCTTCTGGGAACACGGCTATGACGCCGTCAGCCTCACCGACCTGACCCGCGCCATGGGGATCACCAAGACCAGCATGTACGCGGCCTTCGGCAACAAGGAGGACCTCTTCCGAAAGGCCCTGGAACGTTATGCCGAGGGCCCTGCCTCCTACAGCGCCCTCGCACTGCGGGAGCCCACCGCCCGGAAGGTGGCCACCGCCTACCTCACCGGCTCCGTCCATGCCTCCACCCGGGCCGGCTGTCCGGCCGGATGCCTCGGGGTCCAGGGTTTCCTGGCCGCGGGCCGCCTCGGACGGAGCGCCAGCGACGCGCTTGTCGCGTGGCGCAACGACAACCGGGCACACCTTCACGACCGCTTCCGACGAGCCATCGACGAGGGCGACCTGCCCGCCGGCACAAACCCGGACACCCTTGCCCGCTACCTCATGACCATGGCGAACGGCATCGCGGTCCAGGCGGCCATGGGCGCCACCCGCGACGAACTCCAACAGGTCGCAGACGCCGCCCTCCACACCTGGCCCCCCGCCTGACGGGCTGCCGCACGATTGATCCTGGGGCCGCGTCGGCCTATGGGTTCGTCCGGCTGGTGCTCACTCGCAGACCGGCCCATTAGCGCCTGACGCTGTCGAGGATCCTGGCCAGGGCCAGGGATTTGGGCCGCCGCTGGGTCATCGAGCGGACGATGTCCTGGCTGTCCGCCTACCGACGTCTGAGCCCTCGCTATGAGCGCGATCCCCGCAACTACCTGGCCTTTCTCGGACTGGCAGCCGCCCTGTGTTGCTACAAACGACTCGTCCGCCTCACCACGTAGGACACGGTCTTAGAACTCCTGACGCAATGACTTCAGGCGCCGCCGGCAGATCGGTGCGCATCCGAGGCTGAGGAACGCTTCGTGGGTGTCGTCGCGTATCTCCCAGCGGATTCGCAGGCGGCGGAACCAGTGCAGGTGGGCGAAGGCGCGTTCCACGACCCAGCGTTGGGTGCCCAGGCCGGAGCCGTGCTCGGTGCCGCGGCAGGCGATCAGAGGCTTCACGCCGAGGTCCCATACGAGTCGGCGGTACTTGTCGTGGTCGTAGCCGCGGTCACCCAGCACCGCGTCGGGGCGGCGCCGGGGGCCGGGGCCGGGGCCGGGGCCGGCCGAGCTTGCCCCGCACGGGCGGCACGGCTTGGAGGAGTGGGATCAGCTGGGTGACATCGTTGCGGTTGCCGCCGGTCAAGGTTGCGGCGAGCGGGATGCCCGTGGCGTCCGTGATCAGGTGATGCTTGCTGCCCGTCCTGCCCCGGTCGACGGGACTTCGTCCCGTCTTGGCTCCCCCTTCAACGCCCGGATGTGGGAGCCGTCGACCGTGGCACGGGAGAAGTCCAGGGCGTTCGCGCAGCGGAGCCCGGCAAGGAGGACTTCATGCAGCCGGGGCCACACTCCTGCCTCGGTCCACTCGGCCAGACGGCGCCAGCAGGTCATACCCGACCCGAAGCCGAGTTCCTGCGGCAGGTGTTCCCAGGAGATCCCGGTGTGCAGCACGAACAGGATGCCCTGGAACACCAGCCGGTCCGGATGCCGCCTGCGTCCCGGATGCCGGGTCCGACGCTCAACCTTGGGCAACAGCGGCTCGACCACCGCCCACAACTCGTCATCGGCTTCCCACGGCTTCGGCCGAGCCACCCCACACCCCCGGATCAACGGTCTCGGAGTGATCCAACCACCTCGAAGATCATTTCGTTAGGAGTTCTTAGCAGGGTCGGTGACTGGCGCGGTGGCCTGCGAAGGCTCCGTTTCCGGCCCCCGACCCTGCTTGTCCCGGCACCCGCCCGAGGAAGCCGCGCAGGTATCCCGCGACGACGTCCAGGTGGCTCTCCAGCAGGAAGTGACCGCCGTCGACCAGGTGCACCTCCGCGTCCTTGGCGTCGCGGGCGAAGGCCCGCGCGCCGGCCGGGCCGAAGATTTCGTCGTTGCGGCCCCAGATGGCGAGCACCGGGACCTCGCTGGTGCGTAGGAATTCGTGTAGCAGCGGGTAGAGCGGGCGGTTGTTCTGGTAGTCGCGGAACAGCGCGAGCTGGACCTCGTCGTTGCCCTCGCGGGAGACTAGGGCGAAGTCGTGCCGCCAGGTGTCCGGGCTGACCAGGCTCGGGTCGGGCACGCCGTGCACGTACTGCCAGCGGATGGCGTCGACGCTTAGCGCGGCGCGGACGGCGGGTTCGGTGTCGCGGCCGGGGTTCGCCCCGTAGGCCCAGACGTCGGTCCAGAACGACTCGACGAATCCGTCCTCGTAGCCGTTGCCGTTCTGGGTCACGAGGGCGGAGATGCGTTCGGGGTGCTTGAGCGCGAGGCGCCATCCGATGGGGGCGCCGTAGTCCTGGACGTAGAGGGCGTAGCGGTCCTGACCCAGTTGGTCGAGCAGTGCGGAGGTGAGTTCGGCGAGGGCGTCGAAGGTGTAGGTGAACTCCCCTACGAGGGGGGCGTCGGAGTGGCCGAAGCCGAGGTGGTCCGGCGCGATGACGTGGTAGTCGTCGGCCAGCAGCGGGATGAGTTCGCGGAACATGAACGAGCTGGTTGGGTAGCCGTGCAGCAGGACGATTACGGGGGCGTCGGCCGGGCCGGCTTCGCGGTAGAAGATCTCATGGCCGTCGACGGTGGCGGTCCGGTGATGCACCGAGCTCATTTCTAACCCCTTCGAACGTTTGATCCGGTTAGTTCCTCGTCAGGCAAGCACGAGATGAACTAACCTGTCAAATAAGTTGATCTGGTTAGAGGGGGAGCGGTAACCGATGGACACGCTGCTGGACCTGCTCAACAGCAGGCCACTGGTCAACGGCGAGGAACGGGACGCGCTCGGCGACCCGGCCGGAGGCAGGCGCTGGGCGCGGGAGCACGGCGGCGAAGGCAGCCTCGCGGAACTGGCGCTGCTGCGCGAGACGCGGGACATCCTGCGGGACATAGTGCGCGGAGAAGGCTCGCCCGCCGCGTTGAGCCCGCTGCTCGAAGGGGTCCACCAGATCCCGGAGATCACTTCGGATGGTCTTCAGTGGGCAGTCAAGACTCCCCAGCACGCCAGGCTGGCCGTCGAGGCGGTTCTCGCCTGGGCCGCTACCGAGAAGCAACTACCCGGCCGGCTACGCCCCTGCGCCAACGACGAGTGCCGGCTGTTCCTGCTCGACCGCAGCCGCGCCAACCGTGCCCGCTGGTGCTCGATGGCCGTCTGCGGCAACCGCGAAAAAGCACGTCGCCACTACGAACGCACCCGCTGACCCGTCCCCCACGCACCGTACGCGGCTAGCGTTCTCAGAGACCGTTCTCTTTCCGAATCTGGTGTGGCATCTTCGCTGGTCAGGCATGAAGTAGCTGCTGCCGCGGGAGCCTCGGCTCGTTGCCGGGCGAGATGTCGTGGGGGTGGCGGATGCCGTCGATGCGGGCGGTTCTGTAAGCGCGGCAGAAGGCCGCCGCTGTGCAGGTGAAGCAACTCGAAGCTGAGTTGGAACGGGTGCGGGCGGCCCTGGCGGACGCCGAGGAGGTGCACCGGCGCCGGGTGATCGGCCTTGAGCAGTACGTGGAGGCGCTGGCCGAGGAGGACGCACCCGCCGGCGTGGCTGGTGAGGTGTCGCGGAGGAAGCCGGTCGGACCGCGCCGGGCGGTGCCTCACCGGCAACACGCGACCGAGGTGAAAAAGCTGTCGCCGGACTATCAGGCGTTGATGACCGCCGCGGTCGATGCGGGAGGCGACGGGCTCGGTGCCCGGCGGGCGGCGGTGGTGCTGGGCTGGGACAGTGCGTCCGCCTCCCGCGTCGAAGGCGCGAGGGCACGGCTGAAGCGGCTGGTGGAACGAGGCTGGCTGGTGGAGCGGAAACCGGGCAGGTTCACGCTGCCTCCCCCGCCCTCGGGGCAAGACGCTGCTGGTGCCGGGCGGCCAGGCGGCGGCTCATGAGCATGGTCATCGACCACAGGACGACGCCTTCACTGGTGTCGGTGCGCCGCTCGTAGTCACGAACCAGGCGCCGGCTGCACAGGCACCAGGCGAAAGACCGGTCCACGACCCAGCGGCGGGGCAGCACCTCAAAGCCGCGGGTGTCGTCGCTGCGGCGGACGATGTCGAGGACGACTCCGAGCTGTGCCGCGCTCCAGTCGACGAGGTGGCCGGTGTAACCGCCATCGGCCCAGACCCGTGTCAGCCGCCCGAAACGACTCCTGGCCCTCGGCGGCAGGATGCGGGCGGCGTCCCGGTCGGTGGTCGAGGCCGGTGTGACCAGCACGGCCGGCAGCAGGCCGAGCGTGTCGGTGAGCAGGTGCCGCTTGCGTCCGTTGACATCCGGGTCTTGTCGCCCAGGATGGAGCCGTCCGTGCGGGTGGAGGAGGGGTCGACGGCGAGGACCGCCACCCCAGTACGCCGACCTGCCCGATGCGTCGGTGGTCACCACCCGGGCCCTGCTCACCGCCCGGGACAACATCACCGACACGGTCGCCGCACGCGCGATGATGTGCATCCACGGCGGCACCGGCTTCGGCAAGACCCTCGCCGTCAACATCTGCCTGCGAGGCCTCGAACCGCACGAGGACGTCCGCAAGATCACCTTCCGTGCACGTCCTACGGCCCGCGCCGTGCGCTACGAGTTGTTCACCGTGCTCGACCTGGCCGGCGAACCACCGCGCCACCCCAGCGAGTTCGACCGCCTGCTCAAAGCCGCCCTGGCCGAACGCCCCCGCACCTTCCTCGTCGATGAGGCCCAGTCGCTCAACGGGGAGGCGTTCGAATACTTCCGTTACCTGTGGGACGAACCCTCAACCCAGCTCGCGATCATCTTCGTCGGCGGGGAGGGCTGTCACACCGTGCTGCGCCGCGACCCGATGCTGTCCTCCCGCATCTTCATCTGGCAGCACTTCACCCGCCTCACCCCCAGCGAAGTCCTCGAGGCCATCCCCCTGTTCCACCCCGTCTGGGCTGACGCCGACCCCGACGACATCACGTTCGCCACTGAGACACATTAGGCAAGTTGGTTGAACCTAAGTCCAGGTGTTCTGGCCGGAACACCTGCGTTTAGCTGACTGCAAATGTCGTCAACCGAGCGGGGTAGTCACGTCAACCTGCAGGTTGATCCCCGGCAGGGGAAGACCAGGAACACTGAGAGTATGCCAACCAACATGGTCCATACGGTAGTTGGGAGTAGGGGGACGGAGCGCCCCGTCCCGCTGTGGGCGGAGAGAGTCGCCCACCTCATTCCGCTGGTGGGGCTGCCGGTGTGTCTCTGGCGGCTGCCCATCGGCTTCGGTTACGCGATGGGTGGGGACAACACTCCGTCGGCGTGGTGGCACATCCCGTACGTCTTCGGACTCAGTCTCCTGACGGAGGCGTTCGCGCTGCTCGGGTTCGGGCTGGTGCGCCGATGGGGAGAGGTGGTGCCCAACTGGGTCCCGAAACTGGGTGGCCGCCGCATCCCACCCTTCGCGGCGATCGTTCCCGCCACAATCGGCGGGCTCCTCCTCCTGGGGCTGATGGTCAACTGGATCTTCACGGCCTTCCGCATCGACGGTTCGCCTGGTTTCCCGTACGCCCCGGGCTGGGACACCCTGGCGATGACGGTCAGCGGCCTGCTGACCCTGTGGGGCCCCCTGATGCTGGCTTTGACCTACGGCTACTACCGCCGCCGCTGCCGCCCGGACGCCTGAGCGTTCCCTCGCCCCGGCGCGGTCCTCCCTGTCCGCAAGTACGGGACCTTCCCGCGCCCGGAGGAGGTTGACCGCCCGCCGATTTCCTGCCGCTTCCTGTCAGCGCATCGTCCGGCGGAGGGAGCGGGGAGTCAGGTTTTGGCAGGTCGCTGAAGCCGGCCTTGCTGCCAGATCGCGGGCCGTTGGAGGGTAGCTGGGGCAGTCCGTTATCCATAGAAGCGGCGTATTTGGAGCAGGGCCCGGCCGCGCACGGCTGGGTGGAGGACCAGGTGTGGACGGCGGCGAGGGTGGCCACGCTGATCGGCAGGAAGTTCCACGTCTCCTACAGCGTCTCCGGGGCGACAAGGCTGATGCACCGGCTCGGCTTCAGCCCGCAGGTCCCCGCACGGCGGGTCGCCGAGCGCGACGAGCAGGCCGTCACCACGTGAAAGGAGGTGATCTGGGACGAGGTAGAAGAACCCGGGCGGCCTGCGGGGGCTACATCTGCTTCGAGGACGAGGCAGGCTTCATCCGGCGGCCGCCCAAGGGACGTACCTGGGGCCGACGCGGAGTGACTCCGCAGGTGACGGTGAGCGGGCGACGCTCGGGACGCCTGTCGGTGGCCGGACTGATCGCCATGCGGCCCGGCTCCCGCACCAGGCTGTGCCACCGCCTGCGCACCCACCCCGCGGGCAAGGGCAAACGCCGCAGCATGGGCGCACGCGACTTCATCGCACTGATCGACGGCATCCACCAGCTCGTCAAGGCGCCGATCGTGCTGGTCTGGGACCGCCTGAACACCCACGTATCCCACGCGATACGCGAGCTGATCACCGAGCGTGAATGGCTCACGGTGTTCCTGCTGCCCGCCTACTCGCCCGACCTCAACCCCGTCGAGTGGGTCTGGGCCCACGTCAAACGCAGCCTGGCCAACCTCGCCGTCGTTGCCCTCGACCGGCTCGAAGCCCTCGTCCGCAATCGGCCCAAGCGCCTGCAATACCGGCCCGACACCCTCGACGGCTTCATAGCCGGCACCGGCTTGACCCTCGACGCCCCAACGTCACCCTGACGAGCCGAAGTCAGTAACTGCAACCACAGCGTGGCGTTGGACGGAGTACGAAGAAGATGACCGTCTCATCTAAAGGGAGCATCACAGTGATCTTGAAGGTTCTGGCCGTCGCAGCTTTCGCGATTGCCGCAACGACGGCCGTCGCTGTACCCGCATCGGCGACGGACTTCGGAGCCGGCAACGGCGCCACGGACTTCGGAACCCGCAACAGCAACACCGCCGTCACGGGCGACGCAGGCGGCATCCTCAACACCTATGGCGCTCCGCTGATCAACATCGACGGCCGCTGCCTGGTGCCGCTACCGGAGGGTGAGGGCATCGGGGGGCATGGACTCGGCGGGCCCAACACCGCGTGCAACATCGCACCCGTCGACCAGTACCAGGCACCGCAGAAGCTGCTCTGACGTCGCGCCTGGATCGGGTTCGCAGAGTGCGTTGTCGTACTTGAACGCGCAGATCAGGAACGCATCCGGGGTGTCATAGAGCACGACGCCGTCCCGGGCGAGGAACTTGGCGGCCTTCTTCGCGAATGTTCTGGGGACGATGCGGCCCTCGAAGCGCGGGGTTGTGGCCGCGGCGGCCAGTGCCCTGCTGGCTGCGGGGCCCGAGATCTTCTCTCCGGTGGCGATGAGGACGCCGTGGACGCCGTGGCGACTCCGTGAGGCATAGCCGCTTGAGGTGCGGGCGTCCAGGACGGTGCGCATGTGCCCGTATTGGATGGCCAGCGCGATCAGCCCGCCGGGCCGGCGGGCGATGTGCCAGGCGAGGGTCCGTCTGAAGCGTGAGACCCCGATCGCGCAATGCGGGTCCTGGGGGACTGTCTGTTCGGGCGTCCCTGTACCACGGCCTTGTGGTTCACCCAGTCCACGAAGTCCTCGATTCGCTCGTTCAGCGTGCCACCGTTCAGCACGCCGGGAAGATCGCGTCGGTAGAGGAAGTCGTGTCGGGCCGCGCTGAACAGGAACTCTCCCTCGGGGACGAACCTTTCCAAGACCCGGATGGCATGGACGACCGGCGTGATGGCGACCCACGGGACCTCACGTTCCGCGCCGGCCGACACGTGGTGGCCGTCGTCGTCGGTGACGTTCTTGTAGTGGTGGCTGCGTATCAGATGCCGTCCCGGGCTGTCGTCCGCATCGGTTTCCGGGTCGGGGCAGCACCCGGATCGCAGGCACTGGGCCTCCTGGGGGCGCATGCCCGTGAGATAAAGAATGATGATCATGGCGGCGGTGCCCAGATGCCGCATCAGGGGCAGGGCCTCGGTGAAGTCCATGTGTTCGCGCCAGGGCTTGCCGTCGATCCGGCCGGTGACTGGCACGTCCATCGGACACGGTGCCGGCTGCCGGGCTGCCCGGTCGGCCAGTTCGTGCAGTCGGTTCGCGTAGTCGACCTGGCGCAGGCTCGCACCGGTGGTGGCGGCGATGAAGGTGCGGGCCATCTTGATGTTCCCGTTGATCTCGACCGCCGCGGGACATCGGCGTCCCCGGCTATGAGGGCGGCAAGCGCGGCGGTGCCCGCAGGCGTGCTGGGGTTGGCGGCAGCCACGTCGGTGAGACGACGGTGCTCGGCCCAGGCAGCGAGGATGTCGTCGGCGAAGTCATCGACGAACCGGATGGCCCAGACCAGCAGCGGACCGAGAACCTGCGGGTCCAGCGGCTCCGTCGCGTTCTCCCGGCCCGTTGTTCCCTCCGCGGCTGGAAGGAAGTCGTCGATGCCCTCGACGTCCCAGGGAGGCCGCGCGATGCCGGCGGGCTGGGCGCAGAGCTGGTCGAACGCCCACAGATCCGTCAGCGATCCCAGGACCTTCTCCGCGCGGTCCCGGCCGACACCCTCTCTCCAGCGTTCGGCCGGATACTGCCGCCACATTTCCTCGGTGCATTCGGCGAGGTCGGTGATGCCGCGCTGGTCCAGCCAGCGTGCCAGCCGGATCCACCCGCCGCAGGTGTGCCGCATGTCCGGGGCCGACGTCCGGGTCAGTGCTCGAACACCTCGGTCCCGCAGATGCCCGTTGATCATCTTCCAGGCCGGCAGCTTCACCTGGCCTCGGAGAGACTCCGGACACGGAACCCAGTGGACAAGTTCGTGCGCCAGTACGCCGCGACCAGCAGAGCCCGGTCCTCCAGCGGAAGGCTCCAGGGCCTGCCCCTGCGGACCGCGGCCGCACCCTTGCGCCGCAGCACGGTCACCAGCTTCCCGAAGGTGCGCGGGCTCAGCCCGGTGAACGGGACTGTCCAAGACGGCTCCGATGCCGTGATCACACCAGCCACATCAAGATCATTCCATCGCGGCTGATCCCTCCAGCCCGTGAGGGCGGGGTCCGGACACGAAGGCAAGGACGTCGCGGACCGCTTCGCGGAGGCTGCCGAAGTGACGATGCACGCCGTCCACCGCCGTAGGGGCGTTGACACCCCATACCGTCATCCCGGCACGCAGCCCGGACTCCACCCCGGAAGGGGCGTCCTCGATGACCAGACAGTCCTCGGGTTTGGCACCAAGTCGCGCGGCTGCCTGCAGATACGGCACAGGCGACGGCTTGCCTTCCTCCACGGCGGCCGCATCCACGAGGACCTCCGGGACCGGCAAGCCCGTCCGTGCGAAGCGTCCACGTACCCGGTGCTCGTAGTTTGAAGTCACCAGTGCCCAGGACCCGGGCTGCAGGGCACTCAGCAGCTCCGAGGCGCCGCCGAAGGCCGTATAGGCGCCGGAGCGGACGTCCTCGTCCTCCAGCTCGTGCAGTGCAGCAAGGCACTCCCCGGGGTCCTGGTCCGGAGCAACCTGCGCGAAGGTCTCCATCGGCCTCGTCCGCAGCGCCACTCGGTAGACCTCATCGGGGTCCAGGCCGTATCGCTCTGCCCACGTTCGCCAAACCAGGCGCTGATTGTCCACGGCGTCGATGAACGTGCCATCAACATCAAACAGGACAAACCTCAACGCACCAGGACGGCCGGGTTCACTGATCACGCTTCGATCATGCCATCAGGCCCTGAGCAGGCAGTTTGCGGGACAAGCCTTAGCCGCCGGTGTCAGCCGGGTTCATCGCGTACGTGGCACGGTTACGTGGTCATGCGGCCGGTGCTACCCAGGACGAGGGAGATGAGGGAGGCGAGCCGCACGAAGAGATAGTCGATCGCGGCGTCTGTGGGGAGGTCGGTCTGGTCGTGCTCGTGGTGCCGGATTTCGGCATCGAGCTGGAGCGGATACCCGAGGTCCGCTCCGGGACCTGACAGCGTCTGCCGGGCCCGGTGGCCGGCAGCAGATGCTGTATTGCTAGTGCTGCCAGAAGTCGGCGAAGTTCTGCGCCCAGGCCCTTGCTTTCGTGATCTGCTCGTTCGTGATGTGGATCCCCGGTCCCGGGTCGTTCAGGACGTTGTCCTGCTCCGTGCTGTGCGCCTGGGAATCCGTGATCAGGTGGCCGATCTCATGGGCGATGGTCGCGAACCTGTCCGACGCGCCAGCGGATATGCCCACGCACTGGCTGCCGATGAGGGCGCGGCCGATGTGCGCTGATTCCTGATGTTCTATGCGATGCATGAAGATGACTTTGAGCACACTCTTGTCCGAGATGTGCTGCGGGTGGCTGGACAAAGTGTCGTTGTTCTCCCGAAGCGGTCTGTCGTTCGCGCCCTGTCCCGTCACCGGGGCGGTGTGCTGGTTGTCCGTCTTGATGTCGATGTAATTGACCAGTCGGAACCTGATTTTCGCCTTGCCCCAGATACTGTCCGGTGAGACCCAGCCGAGATGGGTGTAGAGGCCCGCGGCGTCGGGCTCGGGCCAGAGGTCCCATGCGCGTTCCGCGAACCTCAGTTCCCCGGAGGCGCCGTCCACGCTTCGGGCGTTGACAGTCGGACTGATAACGGGGATCTGGTCCCACAGCGCCATCTGGCCGGCCGCCGTGATCTCCGAGACCGGGACGCTGTCGGAGAAGAAGCGCGCGACTTCGACGGGGACGAGAAGCACTTCCGGGTCGAGCACGATGCGTGCCTGCTCGACCGGGTTGGCGGCGAAACCCTTGGGGGCCTCGACCAGGAGCTTGATGTCGACCGGGTGGTAGCCGACGCGGATGCGGGACAGCAGCTTGACTTCGGAACCGGCGTCGCCACTGAACGTTCCCGAGGTGGCGGGCCAGGCGTATGCGCTGTCGCTCAAGGATCCGGCCCGGACGGGGCGCGGGATCGATCCCGCGTCCGCTTCGCCGTTGGCGACGGAGAGCCGGACGTCTCCGTTGGTGAAGTGCCAGGTCTTCTCCTTCCGGATGAGTTCCTGCGGCACCATGGCGTTCGCCGACTCCGAGCGCACTGTGATCAGCTTGGTCGGGGACTCGACCCGGGGGTTGTCCGTGTCGACGGAAGGTGATCCCGTTGTGAATGTTCACGGTGCCTTCGACGACGAGTGAGAGCGTCTGCACGGGCGGCGATTGCGGTACGTCCTGTGGCTTCAGCCGTGACGCGAAATCGGTATGCTCCGTCGCGTAACGATTGTTGAACCCTTCGAGTATCGCTTCCTTGAGGACCTCGAAATCCACGTCCTCAAGCCGACGGGGCGATGGATCGCCCGGCGAATGCTCGTAGTTGAACACGATGACGTCGAGGAAGACAGGGCGTTGCAGCATGCGCTCGTCGAGCAATGAGAGCAGTCCTGCGGAGAGTGCCGGGTACGGCGTGAACTCGGCGTTGCCCAGGAAGTCGGTGAGAGCGGACTTCGGAATACTGAAATCCACCCCTACGCCGTCGAGGGCACGAATCGTGGCTTCGGGATCCATGTCGTTCGGCATGACGGTCGCCCCTTCGGAGCGGAGCTGTTCCGGTAAACGGCGCGGTGACGAGCTCTATTCGGAATGATCGCGATGCATCTGCTACAGACGGATTTCTATAGTCTCACGGCATGCGGCAGCAGGGTGCCACGGCTGGCCTGGCAGCGCCTCCATTTCGGGGGCTCGCAGACGGGGCGGTAGTGATTTTCGGGGCCCGGATAGCTATCGCCTGAGGTTGGACCGGCGTTCGGGGTGGGCGGCGTAGATGTACTTCAGCGCGGTCTCGGCGGCGATGCCGAAGACGCGCATGAGGTGGACGGGGTCGGCGGTCTGACGGGCCTCGTCGAGGATGCGGTCCTGGCGGAGTTTGGACAGGCTCAGGCCGAGCGGCCGGAAGATGGCGTTCGTGACCATGGTGGAGACGGGCGGGAGCCGCTCGTCGGCCACGGTCTGCTGGCTGACCAGCAGGTAGGGGTTGGCGGTCAGGGGCCACCGCTGGTGGCGGTCGCGCAGCCAGTCGCTGGCGAGGATGTGAATGAGTTCGTCGAGGTAGACGGTGTGCCGTAGGTCCCGCCGGACCGTCAGACGGCCGCGAGCGAGGTCGAGATCGGCCAGGAGGAGGCAGCGGGTCTCGCGTCGGCCGAGGCCGTGGATGGCGACGAGCGCGACGACGAGCTTCGCCATCGGGGTGTCGGCTCGGTCGATCGGACCGCGGAGCCGGTCGGTGGGGTCCCGTTGACGAGGAAGCGGCCCCACTGTCCGGACTCCCAGTGCACGTCCCCGATGCATACGCCGCACAACTCGGCGGCCCGCACGCCGGATATGCAGGTGAGCTTGCCCATCACGTAGTCGCGACGGGCGATGACGGGCTTGCGCGCGTCCTCCAGCGAGTTGCGCCACCGGGCGAAGAACTCCCGGGCGGCCCGCTGCGACGGCGGCACCCGCAGCCCGAGTCCCCACGGTGCTTGTGGCGGTTGAACGGGGCGACGGGCGACTCAACGGCCGCCCCGAACCGGCGGGCGATCTCGCCGGCATAGCGCTGTTCGAGGAACGCGAAGTAGTGGTCGATCTGGTTCATCTTCTGTCGGACCGTGGAACGGCCGTGCTTGCCCGGCCCGGCGAAGTACCGGTCGACCTGCCGCGGAGTGAGCCGCCACGGCTTCGGCCGAGCCACCCCACACCCCCGGATCAACGGTCTCGGAGTGATCCAACCACCTCGAAGATCATTTCGTTAGGAGTTCTTAGGCGCCGGACCTGCGCGCACCAGGAGGCCATACAACGTCGACGGTCAGCCCGGCCGAGCGGGCGGCGGCCACGGTGTCAGCCGTGCCGCCACCACGGCCGGTGGGCGCGCTGCCGTCCCAGACGGCCAGCAGCCAGTCCGCGCCTTGGAGAAGGCGGAAGTTGGCCGCTTCGTAGGCCGCGCGCCCCGCGTGCTCGTACGGCATGATCACCACCTCGTCGGCGGCCTCGCACAGCGCGTCGAACCTGATGAGGTCTGCCGGGGCCACTACCGCGTCCCGGTAGTCCCTGGACGGGATGATCGCCGACAGCCGACCGCCGAGGGCCAGGATTTCCTCGGCGAAAAGGGTGTCAGCGCCGCGGGCCAGGCAGGAACGCCCCACGAGTGCGTCGCCCCGCAGGCCGGCCAGCAGTTCATGCAGGGCCGTGCGCACCGCCTCGGCTACCTCGTCGGCCAGGTCCATGTGACCGGTGACGGCGACCGTGACCACGCGGCAATCCCCTTCCGGCCCGGGTGATGTGGCCGTCACTCTATCCGGTGGCGGTCACCGGTCGAGTCGATCGAGCGGTACGGACCATCTGCAGGCTTCACAGAGCCATGGCGGCGGCGAATCCCAGGATGTAGGCACCGGCGAAGAGAAGGGGGATCCACCGCTCAACCCGGTTCAGCGGCAGATAGACGCGCCAGTCCCGGCCCTCGCCGAGAGCATGCCACTCGGCGGCCACGAAGGTGCGGGCTGGCAGCCGCTCCTCCAGCGCACCGATCACCTCGAACTTGCCCCGGTTCAACTGGTGGTAGGAGCGGATAGTGAACCACCAGGTGACACACATGCCCAGCAGGACCAGCACGGCCGCGAGGGCGAGGACGACCGGCAAATCGCGGTGGTGATCCTGGGACAGCCAGGTGCCGAGGAAGGCGAGCAGGGCGGTGTGGAGGGTCAGAAAGAAGGTGTTGGCGAGGTTGCGCCGGGCGCTGACCCGGTCGGCCATCTCCACGCACAGCCTGTACTGCTCGAAGATCGCGGCGTGATACGTGGCCCTCGCGTCTCGATAGTCCTCCGCGCCGACTCCGTCGTTCCATAGTGAGTCACTGATTTCGGCCATGGCAGTGTCTCCCCGTAGTCGTCACGCTCGCCAACCGTGCTGAAAAGATACGTGCTTTGATCGCATGGTCGGCATAAGACCCCTTGTAAGAAGGTGAGTTGATTGTCCCGGAGTGAACCGTCAGGTGACGACATCAAGGCCATGTTGTCGATCCCGCCGCAGAAGCTACGCAGGCACCCCCGGCTGCTGTACGCCCGGCGCGCGAGCGAGGCAGCGGCCAAGGCGCTGGCCTATTCCCGGGGCGGAGGCGGAGGCGGGGGCAAGCGGACGTACGACGAGCTCGCGTACCGCTATCTGTGCGCCTGCCCACAGGTTCCATTTGTCGGCGTCGAGACCCTGGCGGGCCGCGCGGAGCGAGATCGGCGGCGGCAGCGGGCGGGACTGCCCGCCGACCTGGCCCGGCTCGCCGGGCAGCGCGACTTCCTGGTCCACCGGCGCCTCGCCTTCCCGGACGGGCAGTTTCGGGTCGGCATCGAGCGGGGGCTGCTGTACGCCATGGCCGAACCGGGGGGCGAGATCGTCGGCAGGATTCCCCTGGCAGTCCGCCACCGCGCGCTGGACGGGCTCACCAAGCCGCAGGACGTCCGTCCCCAGCCCACCATGTCGGTCTGGACGCACCTGACCGAGTCGCGTTGGCTGCCACTGGACGAACTCATCGGGTACGCCCGCTTTCCCCGGATGCGCGAGGCGGCGTCCCGGCTGGTGCACGGTGTCTTCCCCGACCGGCACCATGTGTTCGTCTCACACCGCTGGCTGAACGCCGAACAGCCCGACCCGGACGGCACACAGGCGCGCCTAGTCGCGTGGCATCTGGTCGCCTCGATGTGCGAGGCAGTCCGGGTCGCCCACCGGCGTGGACTGCACACCCCTCGCCAAGTGGCTCCCGCGGCGATGCACATGCCGGTCGGAGTGGCCGGATCGGACCTGGCGGAGTGCCTGCTGGTCGGGGTCCTGCGGGAAGTGCTGGACGAGACATCACTGGTGCCGGTGGCCCAGGATGTGGAGCGGGTCGGCGTGGACGCGGTCGAACTCGGCGCATCCAAGGCGTCCGAGGACATCGGCCTGGAGCGCTTGGGCGCTCTGCTCGACGCCCTGCCCGCACTGCGGCCGCTGCTGGAGCACATCCATATCTGGTACGACTACACCTGCGTGCCACAGGCTCCCCGCACCCCCGAGGAACAGGAGCTGTTCCGCAAGACCCTCAAATCGCTGTTCCTGCTGCAGTTCGCCGGGCGCACCCTCGTGCTGCTGGACGACGTGGCCGACTACCTGGGCCGGGCCTGGTGCAGCCTGGAGGCAGCGACCGCGCTGGCGGCCACGGCGGGCGGGCGCCCGGACATCCTGCACACCGGTGGACCGGCGCGGCCGTCGGGCCCCGCGACGGACGCGGAGTCGCTGCGCAGCCTGGTGAACGACCGCCAGCTCGTCATCTGGCGCGGACTGCTGGACACCGAAGTGTTCCGGCTGCAGTCGCGCGAGGAGTGCGTGCGCCGGCTCGGACTGTCCATGGCGGAGCCGGGCGACCTTCCCTACCTCTACGACCGCATGCTCTCCTTCGCGGTGCCGAACGGCCGGATGAGCAGGCAGGCCCTGGTCACGGGGGTGGTCCCGCTGCCGGAAACGGGGGAGGGCAAGATCCTGATCCCGATGCCGGACTACTCGGGGTCACAACCGGTCGACGGCGGGCGGCCGGTCCGTGTGATCGGCACCCTCGACGGGTGGGGCGGCCTGAACCTCCGGGGCTACATCGAGGAGCAACAGGCCGCAGGGTCCCCCGACGCGACGCCGTACTGGCGCTTGACCGACCTGAACGCCACCGGCACCAGGCAGACGTGCCATGTCGCGGTCGTCGCCGAGTGCGAGGGGGAAGCCGTGCTCATCTCGTCATGGGTACGACGGCATCGGGCGGAGCTGGAGAAGCAGCTGCGGCTCACGGTCGTCTCGGGGAGCTGGACCGCGGTGGACCCCGTCCCCGTGGGGCATCTGCCGCACGGGCGGCTGCGGGCGCAGCCCGTCCGGGCCGACGTGTGGGTGGTAGTGGGAAAGTCCGGGCTGGTTGCGAACGACGTGGGCCAGGCCTTGTGCCGCGTGGTGTACGAGGCACGCCTCCCGGCCATCACCGTGTCCCTGGACCACACCGAGGAGAACGTGGAACAGGTCGTCGGCGACGTGGCGCCCGGCGCACCGCACAGCGGCCTGCTGTCCGGGTGGGGTGACGGCTATGAGCACCCGTCCGGGCTGCTGTACATGCACTTGTATGGCCATCTGCTGCAGTGGGGGGCTTCGGTCCGGTGAAGGTTCCGCATCTGGGGGAGTACGTCGAAGGGGAGCTGGGACGGGTGCTGTGCGCCCTCAGCGTGGCCGACCGGGACGGGGACCACGCCGGTTTCCGCGCACTGTGCCGACAGCACGCCGCCGAACTCGACGCCGACCGGGACGCATGGCTGAGCGTGCCCCGGGAACTGCGGGAGAGCTTCCGCATCAACATGGACGGCATGCGGCCCTTCATGCTGACGGCTCAGCGGATTGCGCGCGAGCTGGACGGGTTGGGCCGTCCCGCCGCGCTGCGCCAGCTATCGGGAGCCGACAAGCCGGGCAACCCGATGGAGAAGCTCCACGAGGCGGAGATCCTCGCCGAGGACGGGGAGTTCGAGGCCGCCGACGCACTGCTCCGCGAAGAACTCGGCGAGGGGCATGCCGACGACGTCTGGGTGGCGACCATCCACTCCCGCCTGGCCATACACGCGGCCATACGGAACGACCTCGACACGGCCATCGAGCACGCCCGCCGTGTGGACGAACTGACACGCCGTAGGCGGAAGCCCGGCACGGCAGAAGCCGCTGATTTCCTCGACGACCTACTCACGGCCCGCGAACTGCGGCGCGGCACGCCAGCCGGACGCCGGCTGGGTGCCTGCCGTGAGGCCCTGACGCACGCCCAGCAGCTAAGCGACCGCGCCCTGTTCGCGGAGAGCAACCGGGCACTGCTGCGGCTCCTCGACGAGCTGGACGCATACCCCGAGGAATCGTCCGCGCGCCGCTTCCTCGGCAAACTTTGCGGCCTGATGGGCTTAAACCACGTCCACCTGGGCGACCGCGACGAGGCCCGGGCATGGACCCGCAAGGCCCTGCACGAGTGCCGACAGCGCGGGGACCTGGCCGGAGAGGAGGTCTACGAGGCCAACCTGAAGGAGATCGACCGTAAGGAGTAGTCAGCATTGCCCAGGATGCCGAGCACCTCATGAGCAGCGTCCGTGAGGGGATCCTCATCACGATGCGGCTGGGTCATCCTTGCCACGTGACCGCCCTCCTGCGGGCCCTGCTCGTCCTGACGAGCAGCGAAGTACAGCGGTGACGGACGATAACCCCGAAACGATCAACGCGCTGACATGCAAAGAGCCCACAGCCACCGCCCACACCACCAGCCCCGTAACCAGCAGCCAAGACGAAACGTCGGGAGGAGTACGCCTTGTCCGCGGCCACGGCGGAAGCACGGTGCGGGGCCGATCGACCGGGCTCGGGACCCTGATGCGTTCCAGGACAGCGGTGAAGCGGGGGCTGTCGGCCGACTGGCCGGCGGTGAGGACGAAGGACAGCGGGCGGCAACGGCGGTCCGCCGACAGGTGCACCTTGCCGGACAACCCGCCGAGTGAACGCCCCAGTTCGGCGGCGCGGAGCCGGGCCTCGCGACGTCGGCGCAGACGCCTTCGCTCCTCGCGGGCGGCATCCGCCTGCTCATCCGGCTCGGCTACCGGCGCGTTATGCCCCTTTGACGAAGCCCCTTCCTCGGCGACGGCCTTCTCCAGGGCCTCGAGCAGCTCCGCATCGACCCTCATCCCGGCGGCGGCGGCGTGGTGGTGGGCCCGGGCCACGGTGGAGTCCGGACTCACCAGATCGAGGTCTGCCTGACCGCGCGCGGCGGCCTCGGCAATCACCGCTTCCATCAGCGTCTGGAAGATCCCGGGCCCGGCCCAAAGCTGGAACCGCACCTACCGCTCGGGCATGTCCCGACACGGACCGCCCGTACGGAACCGCCATATCACGCCGTTGACGAGCCTGCGCAGGTCAGAATGGGACCGCGCTCGCCCAGCGGCAGCAGCGGTTCGAACACAGTCCACTCGTCGTCCGTAAGATCGCCTCGGGCCATCCCGCCTGTCTACCGTCCCGACCCGACCGGGACGGCGAAACAGCCAAACCCGTGATCTCAACTCGGCACAGACCCTAGTGGATCTTCTGCTGCTCCAGCCATTTGAAGATCTCGGCCCTCTTGTAGAGGACCTTGGCGTTCCTGCCTCGGCCGGGTTTGTACCCCTTCAAGCCCAGTTTCGATGCCTCCCTGTAGACCCAGCTCGTGGACATGTTGAGCATCGCAGCGACCTCAGATGTGTCCATAAGGACGGGCTCGACGCTACGGTGCGACGTGATATCGGTGCGGGTCTCGTCGGGGTGCGACTGCGGGTCCACGGGCAAGATGGCTCCTTGAAGCTGGCCTGAGCTTGGTCGCGGCATCGGCTCGCACTCTGCTCTGGCTACATTCCGAACGCCGTTGACACTCGCCCTGTGCCACCGGCAAGAGCCACCGGACGAGCTATAGCCATGGTCGTGAGAATCGCCGGTTTGGCTAACGGCGATCCGCTGCTATGTTGCCGCGCCGCTTCGGCCACTCAGATTCCTTGATGACCCATGGTGCCTCCTCCTTTGGGGCTGAGTAGTGGGGCCTGGACCAGCTAACCCATGGCGGTGTGTGGCCCGACTCCCGGTCGACGGCCTTCGCTCCTGAATGCCGGGCAGAACGCCTGAGTGACGGCGATCACGGCCGCCCTTCGGTAGCTCTGCGTAGGCTTGTGCCGTCGTCGCGGTGGGGTATAGGAGAGCAGGCGAAGCCCTCCTGCAGTCGCCTGATGTCGCGTCAGAAAAGTCAGCAAGTGGTCAGCATGAGTCCTGAAAAATCTAGGGCAAGCTGCCCGAACATGCGACTCGTTGTAGGGTGTCGAAACAGCCCTTGACCTGCAAAAACGCAGGCAGGGAGCCTACTTGTGGGAGTGCCCCGATGTTGCGTACAATGTTCAAGTCCAAGATCCACCGCGCCACCGTCACCCAGGCCGACCTGCACTACGTGGGATCGGTGACCATCGACGCCGATCTCCTCGACGCCGCGGACCTGCTGCCCGGTGAGCTGGTGCACATCGTCGACATCGCCAACGGTGCGCGGCTGGAGACGTACGTCATCGAAGGCGAACGCGGTTCCGGGGTCATCGGGATCAACGGGGCGGCGGCCCACCTCGTCCATCCCGGCGACCTGGTGATCATCATCAGCTACGCTCAGGTCACCGACGCCGAAGCACGCGAGCTGCGGCCCCGGGTCGTGCACGTCGACGCCGGCAACCGGATCGTGTCCCTCGGCGCCGACCCGTCGGAGCCGGTACCCGGCTCCGACCAGCAGCGCAGCCCCCAGGCCGTCCCGGCCTGACCGGCCGCGAGGACCAGGACCAGGAGCGTGCCCATGGGTGACACCGAGATTCGCGACGACCGGGCGGCCGGCCGCCTGGAGGCCCTCGGCGGCGGTGAAGTCGTCGGCCACATCGAGTACTTCGTCCTGGAGTCGCCCGCGCGCGCCCTGGTCCCCGTCCACACCATCGTCGAGCCCGCCCACGAGGGCAAGGGCATCGCCGGATCACTCGCCCGCGAGCTGTACGCCCTCGCCGAGCGCGAGGGCGTCCCGGTGGCCCCGCTGTGCCCCTACGTCGTCAAGTGGGCCGAACGTCACCCCGACGTCGCCCCGCCGGCCGACCCGGAACTGCTGTCGGCCGCGAAGGACTGGCTGCGCGCGCACCCGGGACGGTTCTGAGCGGGCCCGGTCTGTGTGGCTCCGGCCACCCACCCGGCCCCGTTCGGTGCTGCCGCCGGGTGAGTGCCGGGGCGGTCGTCGGGTAGGCGGGGGAGGAGTCCAGAGGCGACGCTTCGTGACTGCCGGAGGACAGTACCCATGACGAACCCGTACCCCGACCCGGTTCCGCCCGGCCCGACACCGGGCCCGACCCCGCCGGATCCGTATCCCAGCCCGGTCCCGCATCCGGAACCGAGCCCGCAGCCCGTGCCGCCGGGGCCCGGTCCGGAACCGACACCGCCCGCGCCGGGCCCCGACCCGACCCCGCCGCCGGTTCCGCCGCACCCGGGACCGCCGGGTCCGCCGGAGCCGGCCCCGTCCCCCATCCCGCCGGGTCCGGAACCGGTACCGAACCCCGAACCCGGCCCACCCCTCACCTGACGACACGAGCACACGCGGGCGCCCCCAGGGGCGCGAGGAGCCGAGCGGCCCGCCGCAAGGCGAGCCGCCTGGTTCACCACCCAGGCGAGGTGGGCGCCGGACCCCCGCTGCCGCGCCCCCGGGTTCACGGCCCTGGCGAGGCGAACCCGGACCCCGCAGACGCGCCCCCTGGTTCACCACCCAGGCAAGGTGGGCGCCGGGCCCCCGTAGACGCGCTCCCCGGGGCCGGCCCCCTGGGCCGCCCCTCTAGGCCCCCTAGGCCGGCACCTCGGACCGGTCCCCGCCCCACAGCGTGTGGAACGCGCCCTCCCGGTCCACCCGGCGGTACGTGTGGGCGCCGAAGAAGTCGCGCTGGCCCTGGGTCAGGGCGGCCGGCAGGCGTTCGGCGCGCAGGGCGTCGTAGTAGGCCAGCGCCGCCGCGAACCCCGGCGTCGGCACCCCCTGCCGTGTCGCCGCGACGAGCACCTCGCGCCAGTCGTCCTGCGCGGCGGCGATCTCCCGTGCGAACGTCTCGTCCGACAGCAGGCTCGGCAGGTCGGACCGGGCGTCGTACGCGGTGCGGATGCGGTCAAGGAAGGCCGCCCGGATGATGCAGCCGCCGCGCCAGATGGAGGCGACCTCGCCGAGGTCGATGTCCCAGCCGTACTCCTCGCTGCCCGCGGCGATCTCGTGGAAGCCCTGCGTGTACGACACGATCTTGGACGCGTACAGCGCCTGCTCGACCCGGTCGGCGAAGGCCGCCGCCTCCGATTCGGCGAGGGGTGTCGGCTTCGGACCGGCCAGCCCCCGCGAGGCCTCCCGGAGCGCCGCGTGGCCCGACAGGGACCGGGCGAACACCGCTTCCGCGATGCCCGACACCGGCACACCCAGGTCCAGGGCGATCTGCACGGTCCAGCGGCCGGTGCCCTTCTGTTCGGCCTGGTCGACGACGACGTCCACGAACGGCTTGCCGCCGGCGTCCACGTGGGACAGCACCTCGGCGGTGATCTCGATCAGGTAGGAGTCGAGCCGGCCGGTGTTCCAGGTGCGGAAGATGTCGGCGATCTGCGCGGGGGAGTACCCGGCGACGTCGCGCAGTAGCTGGTACGCCTCACCGATCAACTGCATGTCGGCGTACTCGATGCCGTTGTGCACCATCTTCACGAAGTGCCCGGCGCCGTCCGGTCCCACGTGGGTCACGCACGGCGCCCCGTCGGCGGCCTTCGCGGAGATCTTCTCCAGCATCGGGCCCAGCGACCCGTACGACTCCACCGACCCGCCGGGCATGATGCTCGGCCCGTGCAGCGCACCCTCCTCGCCGCCGGAGATGCCCGTGCCGACGAAGTGGATGCCGTGCTCGCGCAGCTCCCGCTCCCGGCGGCGGGTGTCGGCGAAGTGCGCGTTGCCACCGTCGATGATCATGTCGCCGGGCTCCAGGAGCGGAGCGAACTCCTCGATGACGGCGTCCGTCGGCTCACCCGCCTTGACCATGACGACCAGGCGGCGCGGGCGCTCCAGGGCCGCCACGAAGTCCTTGGCGGTCTCGGCCGCGACGAAGGCGCCCTCGTGCCCGAACTCCTCCACCAGCGCCCGGGTGCGCGACACCGTACGGTTGTGCACGGCGACCGAGTAGCCGTTGCGCGCGAAGTTCCGGGCGAGATTGCGGCCCATGACCGCCAGGCCCGTGACACCGATCTGCGCTGAAGTGCTCATACCGCCTGCTCCCTGGTTGCCTCGTGTCTACGGCTCCGTCAGTACGTGCCCTCGCCCATCCTGACGTGCCGCTACGGCGAGCGCACTTGCGACCCGCCACGCATGTGTACGCGGCGACGGCGCCTTCCGCCTCATCCACCGGCCCGCCCGTCCACCCGGGCAGGGGACGTAACCGGCCACCCTCCGGGACCGGGCGGCCGAAACTCCTTCTTGTCATGGCCAGTTAGCCGCGCTTACTTTTGCCCCTCCTGACGCACGCCGAGGGGAATTCGGAAATGGCCGTACGCGGCCGGCACCGCCGGTACCAGCCGAACAGGATCAACCGCGCATCACTCACCGTCACGGCGGGCGGTGCCGGCCTCGCGCTCCCGCTGGTCGCCGCCGGCACCGCGAGCGCCGCCGACGTGGCCACCTGGAACAAGGTCGCCGCGTGCGAGTCCAGTGGCAACTGGAGCATCAACACGGGCAACGGCTTCTACGGCGGCCTCCAGTTCACCCGGTCCACCTGGGATGCGTACGGCGGCGCCCGGTACGCGCCGCGCGCCGACCTGGCCACCCGGGATCAGCAGATCGCCGTCGCCGAGAAGGTCCTGGACGGACAGGGTCCGGGCGCCTGGCCGGTGTGTTCCGGTTCCGCCGGGCTCACCCGGGGCGACGGCAGCCCCGATGTGCGCACGGAGACCGCCTCCACCCACCCCGCCCAGGCCCGCCCCGCCGCGTCCGGCTCCGTGCGGGACGTACGGCCGCAGACCACTCCGCAGTCCCGAGCGGGCCGCGCCGAGATGTACACGGTGGTGCACGGGGACACGCTCTCCGGCATCGCCGGCGACCACCAGGTGCGGGGCGGCTGGCGCACGCTGTACGCGGGCAACCGCACGACGATCGGCGCCGACCCCGACCTCATCGTGCCGGGCCAGCGGCTCAGCCTGAGCGGCACCCGCACCAGAACGGCGCCGCCCGAGGCCCCGGGGAAGAAGACGCCTGCGCCGCACCGCACCACGCACCCCGGCCCGCCCCCGACCCGGCACGCGCTCGTCGCCCCGGTGACCGCGTCCGTCGGCACCGGGTACCGCGTGGCCGGCTCCCACTGGTCGAAGGGCTACCACACCGGCGTGGACTTCCTCGTGCCGACCGGCACCTCCGTGAGGGCGGCGGCGGCCGGACACGTGGTGTCCGCGGGCTGGGGCGGCTCGTACGGCTACCAGGTCGTGCTCCGGCACGCCGACGGCCGCTACACGCAGTACGCCCACCTGTCGGCGATCTCGGTGCGGGCCGGCCGGAGCGTCACCGCGGGCCAGCCGCTCGGCCGCTCCGGCGCCACCGGCAACGTCACGGGCCCGCACCTGCACTTCGAGGTGCGGACGGGGCCGGGCTTCGGCTCGGACATCGACCCGCTCGCCTACCTCCGGGCCGGAGGAGTAAGAATCTGACCCACCGTGCGCGCGGCGCCGCTGTGCCGATCCGCCACACCGCCCGCGCGGCACCGGTGGTCTGACGCACCCACCGCACGCACGTCAGGAACCGACGCGCGTGCGGTGCCGGTCCGGCAGCGGCACGTGCACGCCCGCGGGCAGCGGGGTGTACGACGCGGGGAGCGCACCGCCGGTGTCCGCCCCGCCGCCCCCCACGCCCGGTCCGAGCAGCTCACGCGTTGCCGGTCCGGCCGGCCCGGCACCGGGCTCCGCCGTGCGCTGCCGCGGTACGACGACCAGCCCCTCCGCCGTGTCCCGCGCCGGCGCTCCCGCAGCGGACGCCGACCCGGCACCCCGAGCCACCGCACCAGGAGCCGCCGCACCAGGAGTCACCGCACCGGGAACACCCGTACCCCGAGCCGCCTCAGCCGCAGTCGTTCCGTCCTGTCCCGACGTGCGCTCCATCCGTTCCGTCGTCAGCATGACCAGGCCGCCCGCCGCCACCACCGCGCAGGCCAGCGCGAGCACCGTGCCCGTGCTGCCGTGGCGGAGCGTCTCGCCGAACATCAGGACGCCCACCACGGCGGCCAGCACCGGGTTGACGACCGTCAGCGTGGCCAGCGGGGCGGTGAGTCCGCCACCGCGGTAGGACGCCTGGGACAGCAGCACGCCGGCGACCGCGAACAGGCAGATCACCGCGAGCGAGGCCAGGTCGGCCAGGCCGACGCCCAGGGTCCAGTCCACGGCGACGGTCTTGGTGAACACCGACGACATGCCGAACGCGATGCCGGACGCGGTGGCGAGCAGGACGCTGCGCACCGCCGGATGCCGGTGCGCGGCGAGGCCCGCGCCCATCAGTGCCACCACCGCGCCGCCGGTGACGAGGGCGGTCACCACCCGCTGGGCCGGGGTGAGCGAGTGGGTGCCGGAGGTGCCGACCAGGGACAGCAGCCCGGCGAGGCCCACCGTGGCCATGAGGGCACCACGCCAGGCCGTGGCGCCGGCCCTGCGGCCGACGCACAGCGCCGCCAGGGGCAGCGCGAAGACGATGGTCAGCGCCCCCAGCGGCTGGACGAGGCTGAGCGGCCCGCAGGCCAGTGCCACGACGTGGAGCAGGCCGCCGAGACCGTTGAGCGCCAGCGCGCCCCACCAGCCCGGGCGGCGCAGCGGCAGATACGCCTCGTGCGGGGCGGAGACCGCGATCTGCTCCTGCACGATGGCCCCGGCCGCGTAGGCGACGGCGGAGACGAGTGACAGGAGCACGGACAGCGCCAGGGCACTCATCGGCGTCTCCCCTGCCCGCGGCGGGAGTTGCGGACCCGGCGTGAGGGACGGTCGGCTTCCATGACGAACACTCTGCCGGGCGGCGAACGCCCCGTCGTCGTACCTGAGGCCTCAATGCGTCCTACTCCCGATGGAGTAGGCACTCGGCGGGTCATCCTCTGGCAGGGTGAGGCAGGATCCGGCCCCGCGCGGCCGGCCCGGGAACGCGCCTGGTAGTAGTGCCTGTCGTGGACCTCGACCCCGATCTCGCCGCGCTCCGTTCCCTCGGCGGCTTCTTCGTCCTGCGCACCCTGCCGCCCTCGTCCCCGGCCGCCGGCGGCACCGGTCCGCACCGGTTCCCGACTCTCGCGGAGGCCTACGAGGGCGCGGCGTCCGACGTTCGCGGTGACGCGCTGGCGCTGCGGGTGGCCACCGTCGGGGCCCGGTTGCGGACCGCGGAGCCGCGGGTCGCCGCGTCCCTGGCCCAGCAGGGGCTGGCCGCCCGGCTGTGGTCGGCCGCGTTGGGCTGCGCCGTGCTGTACGGCCGGCTGCCCGGCCTGGACCCGCGGCTGCTGCGCTGGGACGCCCTCGCCTCCGCCCCCGACGACCTGTGGCTCACCGGGGTGCGCTCGCTGCCCGGCGACGGCGCCGCCGTCGCCGCCGCCGTCCTCGACGCCCACCTGGAGCCTCTGGGCGCCGTCCTGCGGGCCCGCTACGGCGTCGCCGCGGGCCTGCTGCGAGGCAACGCCGGTTCCGCGCTCGCCGCGACGGCCCGCGAACTGGGCCGCTGGGCCCGCGCCCACGACCGTACCGACGTCGTGGAACGGGCCAGCGCGCTCACGGACGAACTGTTCGCCCACCCCCTGCTGCGCGCCACCGGCGACCGCGCCGGCCCGGCCTTCCGCCGCCGAAGCTGCTGCCTGTACTACCGCGTCCCCGGCGGCGGACTGTGCGGTGACTGCTGCCTCACCCGCCTCCCGCGCTCTTCCCCGCGCGCCGCATCTGGGTGACCATGGGGGAGAACGTGCCAGCGAGACCAGGGGGTTGTCGGTTGCGAGTGGGACTGCTGAGCCGGGAGTACCCCCCGGACGTGTACGGCGGCGCCGGTGTCCATGTGGAGTTCCTCGCCCGCGAGCTGGCCTCGCTGGTGGACCTGGAGGTGCACTGCTGGGGTGAGGGGCGCGGCGCCGGTGTCGTACGCCACCGTCCCTGGTCCGCCCTCGACGGCTCCAACGACGCGCTGCGCACCTTCTCCGTGGACCTCGCCATCGCCGCCGCCCTCGAAGGCCGCGAACTCGTCCACTCGCACACCTGGTACGCCAATCTGGCCGGCCATGTCGCCAAACTGCTGTACGGCGTCCCGCACGTCGTCACCGCCCACTCGCTGGAGCCGTTGCGCCCCTGGAAGGCCGAGCAACTCGGCGGCGGGTACGCCCTGTCGGGCTGGGCCGAGCGCACCGCGATCGAGGCCGCCGACGCGGTGATCGCCGTCTCGGGTGCCATGCGGGAGGACATCCTGTCCTGCTACCCGGCGCTGGACCCGGCCCGGGTCCACGTCGTGCACAACGGCATCGACACCCAGCTCTACCGCCCCGACCACGGCACCGACGCCCTCACCCGGCACGGCATCGACCCCGCGCGTCCCTACGTCCTGTTCGTCGGCCGGATCACCCGGCAGAAGGGCGTGCCCCGTCTGCTGCGCGCCGTACGGGACATCGACCCGGGCGTCCAGGTGGTGCTGTGCGCCGGCGCGCCCGACACCCCGGAGATCGACCGGGAGTTCCGTGAGCTGTTCGAGGAGCTGCGCCGGGTCCGGTCGGGCGTGTTCTGGATCCCGCAGATGCTGCCGCGCCCGGAGGTGATCCAACTCCTCACACGGGCGGCCGTGTTCGCCTGCCCCTCGGTGTACGAGCCGCTCGGCATCGTCAACCTGGAGGCGATGGCCTGTGGCACGCCGGTCGTCGCGTCCCGGGTGGGCGGCATCCCCGAGGTCGTGGACGACGGCCGCACCGGTCTCCTGGTCGACGTGGACGACGGTTTCGAGTCCGGGTTCGCCCGGGCGCTGGACGCCGTGCTCGGTGATCCGGCGGCGGCCCGGCGGATGGGGGAGGCCGGACGGGCGCGCGCGGTGGGCGAGTTCGGCTGGGACGCGGTGGCCCGCCGTACGGCCGGGCTGTACGAGCGGGTCCTCAAGGAGGCTTAGTCCGGCCCGCTCGGGGCAACCATGGTTCAACCAGGGGTGAGGGGAGCGGGCATGCGTCGTGGAGGGCCTTCCGTGCTCGGGATCGTGCTGGCGGGCGGCGAGGGCAAGCGCCTGATGCCGCTCACCGCGGACCGCGCCAAACCGGCGGTCACCTTCGGCGGTACGTACCGCCTGGTCGACTTCGTCCTGTCCAACCTGGTCAACGCCGACGTGCTGCGCATCTGTGTGCTGACCCAGTACAAGTCGCACTCGCTGGACCGGCACATCACCACCACCTGGCGGATGTCGAGCCTGCTCGGCAACTACGTCACCCCGGTCCCGGCCCAGCAGCGGCTGGGCCCGCGCTGGTACCTGGGCAGCGCCGACGCGCTCCTGCAGTCCCTGAACCTGATCCACGACGAACAGCCCGAGTACGTGGCCGTGTTCGGGGCCGACCACGTCTACCGCATGGACCCGCGGCAGATGCTCGCCCAGCACATCGAGGGCGGCGCGGGCGTGACCGTGGCCGGCATCCGGGTGCCGCGCGGGGAGTCCTCGTCGTTCGGGGTGATCACGCCGGGCTCGGACGGCGTCACGGTGGAACGCTTCCTGGAGAAGCCCGCCGATCCGCCGGGACTGCCGGACGCCCCCGACTGTGTGTTCGCCTCGATGGGCAACTACATCTTCACCACCAAGGCCCTGATCGAAGCGCTGCACCGGGACGCGGAGGACACGCAGTCCGTGCACGACATGGGCGGCTCGATCCTGCCCCAGCTCACGGCGCGCGGCGAGGCCCAGCTATACGACTTCAGCGACAACCACGTGCCCGGCGAGACCACCCGGGACCAGGGCTACTGGCGGGACGTGGGCACCCTGGACGCCTACTACGAGGCGCACATGGATCTGATCGCCGAACGCCCCGCCTTCAACCTGTACAACCGCCAGTGGCCCATCTACACCCACTCGTACCAGCTCCCCCCGGCCCGGTTCAACGCGGGCGGCATCGCGAGCGAGTCCATCATCAGCGCGGGCTGCCTGATCCGCGGCCAGGTCAGCCGTTCGGTGCTCTCGCCCGGTGTACGGATCGACCCGGGCGCGGTCGTGCAGGGCTCGGTGCTGCACGACAACGTGCATGTCGGCCGGGGTGCGGTGGTCCGCGGCGCGGTGCTCGACAAGAACGTGGAGGTCCCGCCGGGCGCGACGATCGGCGTCAACCCGGAGCGGGACGCCGAGTTGTACACCGTCTCCAAGGGGGGCGTGATCGCGCTGGGCAAGGGGCAGCGGGTTCCCTGACGAACGCCCCGTCAGGCCGCCGTTCCCGCGACGCGTTCCGCGCCGTCCTGACGGCAATGCCCGGGTTCGCACCGTTCGCCCTTCACGATGCAGGCAACGATGTCGAACCTTCGGAGGTCATCCGACATGAGAGGGACCCGGCGCACGCGGCTGTGTCTGGCCGGGGTGATGGCGGCGTCCGCGCTGATCGCCACCCCCGCCGCACGGGCCGCCGAGCGGACCGACGGCCACCTCACCGACCTGGTGAACCCCTTCATCGGGACCCAGAACGAGGGCAACACCTTCCCCGGCGCGGCCGTGCCCTTCGGCATGGTGCAGCTCTCGCCGGACACCGGGCACAGCACCGGCTACGACTACGCGCACCACCGCGTCCGCGGCTTCTCCCTGGTCCACCTGTCGGGTGTCGGCTGCCGCATCGGCGGCGACCTGCCCGTGCTGCCGACCACCGGCGACGTCACCGAGACGGACTACGCCCGGTACGCGGCGGCCTTCTCCCACGACGACGAGGAGGCGAGCCCCGGCTACTACCGGGTGGGTCTCGCCTCCGGCATCCGCGCCGAACTGACCGCGACCGCCCGCACCGGGGTGCAGCGCTACACCTTCCCGGCCACCCGCAGGGCCAACGTCCTGCTGAACGCCGCCCAGTCGCTGCACAAGCCCGTCGCCGCAGAGGTGGAGATCCTCGACGACCACACGGTACGCACGGAGATCACCGGCCACGGCTTCTGCCGGGACACCGGCCCGTACACCGTCTACACGGTCACCCGGTTCAGCCGGCCCTTCACCGCCTACGGCACCTGGGACGGCCAGGCCGTCACCCCGGGCGCCCGCACCGGCCACGGCGGCGCCTACGTCCGCTTCGACACCACCGGGAACCGTACCGTCGAGGCGACCACCGCCCTGTCGTACGTCGACGCGCGCGGTGCCGCCGGCAACCTGCGGGCCGAGGGCGGCCGGCCCTTCGACGCCGTACGCCTCCGGGCCCGCGAGGAGTGGGAGGGCCGGCTCGCGGCCGTCCGCGTGCGGGGCGGCACGCCCACGCTCCGCCGGACCTTCTACTCCTCGCTGTACCGGTCGTACCTCGCGCCGAACGTGGGCGGCGACGCCGACGGCCGCTACTTCGGCTGGGACCGCCGGACCCACCGCGCCCGGGGCTTCACGTACTACCAGAACTGGTCGCTGTGGGACACCTACCGCACCCAGGCGCAGCTCCTCGCCCTGCTCGCCCCGCGCGAGGCCCGCGACATGGCCCGGTCGGTGGTCGCGATCGACGAGGACGGCGGCTGGCTGCCCAAGTGGGGGTACGGCCCGGTCGAGACGAACATCATGACCGGTGACCCGGTCACCCCGTTCCTGACCACCGCCTACCACATGGGGCTGCTGAGGGGCTTCGAGGAGCGGGCCTACCGCGCCCTGAGGAAGAACGCCGACGGAGTGCCGCCCGCCGCGTACCCGGGCGTCGGCCGGGAGGCCAACGCCGAGTACCTCGCCCATGGCTTCGCGCCCTACGTCAAGGGCCGCCCGTACGCCAAGATGGGCGACTCCGACTACCACCAGGGCGCCTCCGTCACCCTGGAGTACGCCCTCGCCGACGCCATGCTCGCCCAGATGGCCCGCGGTCTCGGCCACGAGGACGACGCCGCCCGCTACGCGGCCCGCTCGCGGAACTACCGCACCATCTTCGACCCGGCCACCGGCTTCTTCCGCGCCCGCGACGCCTCCGGTGCCTTCACCGGCCCCCCCGACCCCGCCCGCGGCACCGGCTTCCACGAGGGCACCGCCTGGCAGTACCAGTGGCTCGTCCCGCAGGACCTGCCCGGCATGACCGGCCTGATCGGCGGCACCCGCGCGGCCAACGAGCGCCTGGACGCCTTCTTCGCCTACGACCAACTGCTCGCGGACCCGGAGCGGACCGCCCGCGAGGTGTGGGTGCACGGCGACCCGTACGCCTACTACAACGCGGCCACCTACAACCCGCAGAACGAACCGGACCTGATCGCTCCGTACACCTACCTGTCCACCGGGCAGCCCTGGAAGACCACGGACGTGGTCCATGCGGCGCTGACCCTGTTCACCGACAGCCCCACCGGCATCACCGGCAACGACGACCTCGGCACGATGTCCGCCTGGAACGTCCTGTCGTCCATCGGGCTCTTCCCGGTCCAGCCCGGCTACGACACCTGGGGCCTGACCACCCCGGTCTTCGACCGCGTCGACCTGACCCTGGACCGCTCCTACTGGCCGGGCGGCCGGCTGACCGTGCGCGCGCCCGGCACCTCGGCCACCGACCGCTACGTCCAGGCCGTCCGCGCCGACGGCACGCCCCAGCGCCGGACCTATCTGACGACCGGGGCGCTGCGCTCGCTGCGTGCCCTCACGTTCACGGTCGGCCCGCGCCCGTCGGAGTGGGGTACGTCACCCGGAGCGGCGCCGCCCGTCCTGCGGTGACCCCCGTGTGTCCTGCGGCCCGTCCCTTCCGGTGGAGCGGGCCGCCACCCGACGGTCGTTTTGAGTGCTGTGATGGTGTTTGACGTTAATCGTCCGCCGGGGTTTGACTTCTGGTCACCCGTCGCCGACGCGTGAGGACCGCCCGTGACTTCCGACCTGCTCGCCCCCCTCGACCTGGCTTTCTGGAACATGGAGTCCGACCGGAACCCCATGCACCTCGGCGCGCTCGGCCTCTTCACCGCACACTCGCCCACCGCCGGCGCCCACGCCGCCGACCTGCTCGCCGCCCGCGCCGCCGCCGTACCCGGCCTGCGCATGCGCATCCGCGACGTCTGGCAGCCGCTCGCCTTCGGCGGCGCCACCCGCGAGACCGTCCCGGACTTCGACCCGCTCGACCACGTGCGGCTGCACGCCCCGACCGCCGACTTCCACGCCGCCGCCGGCCGGCTCATGGAACGACCGCTGGAGCGCGGCCGGCCGCCCTGGGAGGCGCACGTCCTGCCCGGTGAGGACGGGGTGTCCTTCGCGGTGCTGTTCAAGTTCCACCACGCCCTCGCCGACGGGCTGCGCGCGCTGAAGCTCGCCGCCGGCATCCTGGACCCCGTGGAGCTGCCCGAGCGCGCGCCCCGCGCCATCGAGCCGCCACGCGGCCCGCTGTCCGACCTGCGCAGGCTGCCCGGACTCGTCCCCGAGCTGGTCAAAGGCGCCCTGTCCGACGTGGGACGGGCCCTGGACATCGGCGCCTCGCTGGCCCGCTCCACCTTCGGCATGCGGCCGACCTCCGCGCTGACCTGCGCGCCCAGCGGCACCCGCCGCACCGCCGGGGTCGTCGTCGACATCGACGACGTGCACCGGGTGCGCAAGAACGCCGGCGGCACCGTGAACGACGTCCTCATCGCCGTCGTCGCCGGGGCCCTGCGCCGCTGGCTGGACGAGCGCGGCGACGGCAGCAAGGGGGTGGCGCCCCGCGCGCTGATCCCCGTCTCCCGGCGCCGCCCGCACGCCACGCAGCCACAGGGCAACCGGCTCTCCGGGTACTTGATACCGCTTCCGGTCCACGAGTCCGATCCGCTCGGCCGTCTCGACGCCGTGCGCCGCGCGATGGTCCGCAACAAGGACGCGGGGCCCGACCGGGGTGCCGGCGCGGTGGCGCTGCTCGCCGACCACGTTCCCGCGCTCGGGCACCGGCTCGGTGGGCCACTGGTCGGCCAGGCGGCCCGGCTGTGGTTCGACATCCTCGTCACCAGCGTGCCGTTGCCCGGGCTCGGGCTGCGGCTCGGCGGTCACGAGCTGGCCGAGGTGTACCCGCTGGCTCCGCTCGCGCCCGGACAGGCGCTGGCGGTGGCGATCTCGACGTACCGCGGGCGGGTGCACTACGGGCTGGTCGCCGACGCCGAGGCCGTGCCCGACCTGGACCGGTTCGCCCACGCGGTGTCGGCCGAGCTGGAGACCCTGCTGAGCGTCTGCGGGCACTGAGCCCGGGCCCGCGGCCGGTGGCCGTGGGCGGGCCATTTGGTGCTGGGGCCGTGCGCTCCGTAAAATTCCCCGTTCGAAAGCGGGCGCGAGTCGGAGCGCTGCGCGGGTGATCAGGGAAACGGCAGCGCGATGACGGTGACAGAGGACGGGTCTGCGTCCATGGAGGTCCCCATGGACGTCCCCACGGACGCCTCCATGGACGAGGTGGTCTTCGGGCCCGGTATCGACCCCGAGCGGCTGGCCGTCTGCCTGAGCGTGCTCGAGGAGCTGGACCGGCTCGACGTCGACCACCCCGACGCGATCCAGGTGCGCCGGGCCACCTCGCACATCTACCGCACGGTCAAGCAGCGCCGCCGCCAGGAGCGCCGGGCCGCCAAGACCGCGCACGACCGCGCCGTCACCGAGGCCACCGCCACCGGCTCCGCCGAGCGGATCGACGACGAGACCGAGGGCGTCCTGCCCTCCTCCAAGGTCGACGAGGGGCGGATCGCGGGCATACTCCGGCGCCCCCGCTCCTGCTACATCTGCAAGCAGCGCTACGTCGAGGTCGACTACTTCTACCACCAGCTCTGCCAGAGGTGCGCGGACGAGAACCGCGCCAGGCGGGACGCCCGCGCCGACCTCACCGGCAAGCGCGCCCTGCTCACCGGCGGCCGGGCCAAGATCGGCATGTACATCGCGCTGCGCCTGCTGCGCGACGGCGCGCACACCACGATCACCACGCGCTTCCCGAACGACGCCGTCCGCCGTTTCAAGGCCCAGCCCGACAGCGACGAGTGGATCCACCGGCTGAAGATCGTCGGCATCGACCTGCGCGACCCCGCCCAGGTCGTCGCCCTCGCCGACTCCGTCACCGCCGAGGGCCCGCTCGACATCCTGATCAACAACGCGGCCCAGACGGTACGGCGCTCCCCGCAGGCGTACAGCGAACTGCTCGCCGCCGAGTCCGCCCCGCTGCCCGCCGGTGAACTGCCGGCCGCCGAGGTGATCGGCACCTTCGGCTCCGGCGCGGTCGCCCAGCTACCGGTCGCCGGCGGCGGCGCGCTGACCGCCCAGGACGTCACCGGTCTCGCGCTGGTCTCCGGCTCGGCGTCGCTGGAGCGGATCGCCGCCGGTACGGCGATCGACGCCGGCGGTCTGGTGCCCGACCTGCACGACACCAATAGCTGGGTGCAGACGGTGGAGGAGGTGACCCCGGTCGAGCTGCTGGAGGTCCAGCTCTGCAACTCCACGGCCCCGTTCATCCTCATCAGCCGTCTGCGCCCGGCGATGGCGGCGGCGAAGTCCCCCCGGACCTACATCGTGAACGTCTCCGCCATGGAGGGTGTCTTCGAGCGCGGTTACAAGGGCGCCGGCCACCCGCACACCAACATGGCCAAGGCCGCCCTGAACATGCTCACGCGCACCAGCGCCCAGGAGATGTTCGAGAAGGACGGCATCCTGATGACGGCCGTGGACACCGGCTGGATCACGGACGAGCGCCCGCACCCGGACAAGGTGCGCCTGGCCGAGGCCGGCTTCCACGCCCCCCTCGACCTGGTCGACGGTGCCGCCCGCGTCTACGACCCGATCGTGCGCGGCGAGGCGGGCGAGGACCTGTACGGCGTCTTCATGAAGGACTACGCGCCCGGCAAGTGGTGACCGGCACGGGTGACGTGCCCCGCCGGGCGTGCAGGGCACGGACGGCGCGGGGGCCGCGCCAGCGTTTGAGCCGGCGCAGCGCCTCCAGCCGTCCGGCGGCCCGGTCCAGCCCGCACCGGCCACGTCACCCGGACGGCCTTCACCGCGACACCACCCCGGCAGCCGTCGCCGCGACGGTTGTCACTCCGGCGGCCGTCGTCCGGACGGTCGTCACGCGGACGGCGGTCACGCGTACGGCTGTCACGCGGACGGCGGTCACGCGTACGGCTGTCACCCGGACGGCCGTCGCACGGGTGGCCGTCAGTCCACCGCGCCGAGCCGCGCGTTCCGGGCCGCCACCAGTTCCAGCACCGTGCGCCAGTCCTCCAGCACGCCCGCGTCGAAGCCCGCCGTCCGGGCCTCCTCGGCCGCCTGACGCAGCCGCGGCACGTCCTCGTCGGCGGGGGACGCGTCCCCGCGCACCAGCCGGTACACCCGCTCCCCGAGCAGGGCGCGCACCGCCTCCGCCGCCCTGCCGACCCGCGCGGCCTCGTCGCCCGGGCCCAGCAACGGCCCGACGCCGTGCACCAGGGCCGCCACCTGAAGCTCCTTGTCGGCGGGCCGGCCGCGCCGCAGCAGCGCCGCGGTCCGCAGCGCGTGCCGGTGCGGGGCGGCGTACAGCAGGTCCATCAGCTCCTCGACACTGCGCAGCTCCATGCGTCAGTCCTCTCGCGAGTCAGCCGTTGCCGCGCCAGCAGAGCATGACGAGCTTGCCGCCCGGCCAACGGCGCCTGAACTGCGCCGGGTCCGGACGGGCGGGCGCGGGCCGATCCGGGGGCGCGTGCGCGGACGTAGGCCGAGTGGGTGATCCGCCGCGTCGCACGAGTGATGCGCATTGTCATAAGAACCCACACATTGGGAGGTATTGGAAGCCGGACGAAGCGTATTGGTTACACCTTGTTTGCATTCCCTATCGAGCGGATGCCTGCTCATTTGGTTAACCTGGGGTGGACGGACAGCAGTACGGGGTCCCACCCACACCCATCGTCCGTCCTGGGGTGAGCCGGTCGACAACGGCCTGCTCTGTCTTGAGATATTGGCGCCACCGCGTCCGAACTGGCCTTCCATCCAGACCCGAACGGGCGTCGAACGCCGGAGCGCAGACCGTCCGGTACGCCCCGAGGGTGACCGACACATAAGGAGTGCGCGGTGACACCGGAGAAGACGAATCGCGAACAGCGCCCCAAGGAACGCACGGAGCGCGCGGGCCGCCGGCCCGGAGAACTCGGCAGCCTGGACGTGTGGGCCCGGTCCGCCCCGATCCGCCTCGCGGGTTACGAGGACGACCTCGCCGAGCCCCACATCCTGCCGAGCGTGGACTGACCCTCGGGCCGGACCCGTCGCGATCGCCGCACGCATGGGCGTGACAGACTCACGCCCATGCCGATCAGAGAAGCCGTGGCCGCGGACTGGCCGAGTATCTGGCCTTTCTGGCACCGGATCGTCGCCGGCGCCGAGACCTACACCTGGGACCCGGACACCACCGAGGAAGCCGCCCGCGCCCTGTGGATGAACCCGGCCAAGCGGGTCTACGTCGCCGAGGACCCGGCCGGCACCGTCGTCGGCTCCGCCTACCTCACCCCCAACTACGGCGGCCCCGCCTCCCGCGTGGCCAACGCCGGCTTCATGGTCGACCCGGACCACACCGGCCGGGGCATCGGCCGCGCCCTCGCCGAGCACGTCCTGGCCGAGGCCAGGGCCCACGGCTACCGTGCGATGGTCTTCAACGCCGTGGTCGAGACGAACCCCGCCCTCGGGCTCTGGACCTCCCTCGGCTTCACCGTCCTCGGCACCGTCCCGGAGGCGTACGAACACCCCCGGCACGGCCGCGTCGGCCTGCACATCATGTACCGGGCGCTGGACCGACCCGCGGGCTGACCTCGCGTCCGCCGGGTGGATCCCGGAAACGGAACCCGACGACGTCGAGAGCGTGACCGGTCACTGGAGTCACCCGCATGGCGGCACCGGTACTTCGGGCGATCGAGGCGGACGGGACGAGCTGGGACGACCCGTCCGAGACACAACTGCACGACCTGCCGGCCGACATGAGCCCCACATGGCGGCGTGGGTACCCCGTGAGCACGAGGCCTTCTCGGTCGAACCCGTGGCCGAGGTGCTCCAGGACGGGGCCTTCGGGCGGCCGGGCCGGCGCGAGGCCCTCTCCCGGGTCCCCTGGTCACCCGCCGTGCCCTGCGCCCGCCACCACCACCCCCTCACCGACCCTTGACGCCCGCGACCGACCCCGTGGCCGCCGCCGCGGCGCGTGCCGCCCTCCGCTACGAGCGGTCCGGCACGGGGGCCGTCCGCTGCCACGGGCTCAGCTCCTCCAGTTCCTGCGCCAGCTCCAGCAGGACGCCCTCCGTGCCCGGGCGGCCCACGAGCTGGACGGCACACGGGGCACCGGAGGGCAGGGTGCCGAACGGCACGGACATCGCGGGCCAGCCGGTCAGGTTCCACGGCGGCGTGAACGGCGAACAGGCGGTGTTGGCGAGGAGGTTGCGCAGCCAGCCGCGTTCGTGCCACGGGCCGGCCTGCGGCGAGCGGCGGGCCAGCGCCGGGGTGAGCAGCACGTCGTACGCGGTGAAGAAGGGGGTCAGCCGGGCGCGCAGCCGCTCCCGGGCGTCGCCGGTGCGGACCGTGCCGACGAAGCGGCGGCCCACGGTCGCGTGCACCCGGGTCCGGCGGGCCAGCCGCCCCCGGTCCAGGCCCTCGGCGTCCACCGCCGTCCCGGCGGTCCAGTGCTGGAGCGAGGTCACCCCCAGGGACAGCGGGTACGGCGGTTCGGCGCGCCGCACCTGGTGCCCGGCCCGCGCCAGCACACCGGCGGCCTCCCGGACGGCGGTCGTGTACGGCCGGCTCACACTCACCCCGGGGAGCGGACTGCGCACGGCGGCGGCGATCCGCCGGGGCGTCCGCTCCTCCCGGCGCTCGAACCCCGCGTCCGCGAGGACCGCCAGCATCAGCCGTAGATCCCCGACCGTCGTGGCCAGCGGGCCGTTCTCCGACATGCCGAACCAGTCGCCGTTGCCGATCCCCGCCGGGACCACGCCGTGCCCCGGCTTCAGGGTGACCAGTCCGCAGTTCGCCGCCGGGATGCGCAGCGAGCCCATCCCGTCGTTGCCGAGCGCCAGCGGCACCAGCCCCGCGGCGACCGCCGCCGCGCTGCCGCCGGAGGAGCCGCCCGCCGTACGGGAGAGGTCCCACGGATTGCGGGCGGTGCCGAACGGGCCCTCGGTGGTGCCGAACACGCACAGCTCGGGCACGTTCGTCAGGCCCACCACCACCGCGCCGGCCGCCCGCAGCCGGGCCACCGTGACGTGGTCCTCGGTGGCCGGGGTGTCCGGGGTGGCGGCGGAGCCGTCGCGGTGCGACTCGCCGCGCACCGACAGGTTGTCCTTGACCGCCAACGGCACGCCCGCCAGCGGCAGTTCGTCCAGGCCGCCGCGGGAGGCCACCTCGTCGGCCTCGGCGAGCGCCGCCTCCGCCCGGACCTTCCGGAACGCTCCGACCCGCCCGTCGAGCCGGTCGATCCGGGCGAGGTGGTCGGCCACCACCTCGCGGGGCGTGACCCGCTTCTCGCGGACTGCGGCGGCGATCTCGACAGCGGTCCGGCCGGCCCAACTGCTCACGGGCGCTCCTCGTTACTGATCGGTACGGAAGACGGGCAGGGAGAACTCTGCCCGCTCGGGGTGCCGTACGTCGAGAGCCCGGGGCGACCGACCGGCACGAACGGGCGGCACGGTTCGAGGTGCGCGCCGTAGGGGAGCTGTACACCTCGTCGGCCCCCGCGCCGTCACGCCCCCCGGTAGTCCGCGCGGCCCCGGCCCCGCCGCGGATCATCAGGGCGGCCGGCTCCCGGTGGCTGCTGACGCGGAAGATCTCCTGGTCGCGGACGAACAGCTTCCCCCATCACACCTTCTGGTGGGAGGGCATCGACGGCACCCGGATCTTCACCCACTTCCAGAACGAGCCCGACCCCCGGTGGCTGCTGCGCCCCGACGTCCGGCGCGGCCTGGCCGCCGTGGCCGGCGCCGGCCTCGTGTACGACCTCGTGGTCCTGCCCCACCGGCTCCCGGCCTGCGCCCGGGCGGCAGCGGCCCTTCCCCGGCTCCTTCGTCCTCGACCACCTGGGCGAGCCGCCCATCGCCTCCGGGGACCATGAGAGGTGGGCGGTGGACCTGCGTGCCCCCGCCGCCCTGCCCGACACGGTGGCCAAACTCTCCGGCCTGGTCACCGTGGCCGGCCCGGCCGCCCGGACCCCGGCCGCGTTGCGCCCGTACACCGACACGGCCCTGGACGCCTTCGGTCCCGGCCGGCTGATGTCCGGCTCGGACTGGCCGGTGCGCACGCCGGTGATGTCGTACGGCGAAGTGCACCACCTCGCCCAGGAGTTGACCGCGGAGCTGGGGGAGGCGGAGCGCACGGCGCTCTTCGAGGGCACCGCGTGGCGCGTCTACGGCCTCTGAACCGCCCCGGCCAGCCGCGTGGGCGGCAGATACTCCCGCACGTACGTCCGCTCCCAGCACGCTCCCGTCTCCCGCCACTCCCGCGGGCTCGTGTAGCGGTACCGGAACAGCCGGGCCCGGACGTAGCGGGGCGGGGTGTCCGGCGGGAAGGGGGAGCGGCGGAGCAGCCTGAGCGTGTCACGGTCGTTCTCCAGCAGGCGTTCCACCAGGCCGCCGAACCACTCCCCGGCGTAGCCGGGCGACAGCGCCGCGAACCACATCAGCCAATCCAGGCGCAGATGGTAGGGGGCGAACTGGCGCGGCCAGTGCCGGGGATCGCCGGGCTTGCCGCGGAACGCGTACTCCCGCCAGTCCGAGTCCTCGCGCGGGCTGCCGTCGAGCGTGCCCTCGACCACCACCTCGTAGCGGACCCGGCTGACGCTGCCGAACGCCCCGTACGTGTTCACCAGGTGCAGCGGGTCGAACGAGCGGTTCATGACCTGGCGGCGGGAGATCATGTTCACCACCGGGCGGTAGCTCAGGAACAGCAGCAGCGCGGCGACCGCGAGCACCAGCACCTCGTACCACAGCGGTGCCGGACGCACCGACGGCGCGGATACCGGAAGCCGCAGCGCGGACAGGGCCAGCACGATGGTGATCCAGTTCAGCCAGGAGAAGTTGCCGGACAGGACCAGCCACAGCTGGGTGACGATCATCAGGGCCGCCGCGGCCGAGGCCACCGGCTGCGGGGTGAAGAGCAGGAACGGTACGACCAGTTGGGTGACGTGGTTGGCGGCCGCCTCCGCCCGGTGCAGGGGCCCCGGCAGATGGTGGAAGAACCAGCTCAGCGGGCCCGGCATCGGCTGCGTCTCGTGGTGGTAGTACAGGCAGGTCAGCTTCCGCCAGCAGGCGTCGCCGCGCAGCTTGATCAGCCCGGCGCCGAACTCCACGCGGAACAGGATCCAGCGCAGCAGGAACAGCACGACGACGGGCGGCGCCACCTCGTCGTTGCCGAGGAACGCGGCCAGGAAACCCGTCTCCAGCAGCAGCGACTCCCAGCCGAACGCGTACCACGTCTGGCCCACGTTGACGATCGAGAGATACAGCGCCCACGGCACTAGCCACAGCAGGATCCCCGCCCACAGCGGCAGCGCGGAGTCCGCGCCGGCGAGCAGGGCCACCGACACCGCGCACCCCGTCCACGCGCAGGCCGCGAAGAACCGGTCGGAGTAGTGCAGCTTGAACAGACTCGGGGCGCGCCGGAACCGGACCCGGGCCGTGAAACGGGGGATCGGCAGCATGCCGCGCTCGCCCAGCAGGGCGCGGAACTGGAGGGCCGCCGACAGGAACGCGACCAGATACACGGCGGCCAGAGCCCGCTGGAAGACCAGTTGGCTCAGCCAGTAGCCGGGTGCGGTGAACCAGTCCACGCTGTGCGCGCCCTCCGTGCGGCGACACCGGTGCCGCTCTCACGGCGACGTTCCCCGAGTTGCCAGCCGAACGCGGGCGATGCCAACAATAGGGAGGAATTACCCGGAGTGATGCGGAGTGTGCGGTGCGGATACCTCCCCGATCCATCGTCACGGCCTGCGTGCTCCCGGTCGCGCTCCTCGCCGCGGGCTGCGCGGGCACCGGCGTCAAGGAGGACCGGGTGGGCGAGGCGGTGTTCCTCCAGGCCGCCACCGAGCGCGGCCCCGAGCCCTTCACCGAGTCCGGGGCCGGGTCCGAGCCGAAGACCACCGCATCCGGTCCAGCCCCCCACACCGACTCCCCGGCCGCCGCCGGCACTGTCACCACCGGCCCGGCGCCCGACCGGGCCGGCGCCACCATGCCGCCCACGTTCGCACCGGACTCGTCCGCACCGCCCCCGTTCACACCGGCCCCGTCCGCCGTGCCGACCGGTGGGCGAGCCCTGGCCCCGCTGCCCTCGGCGCACACCCTCTCCGGGGCGACCCCCGGCCTGTACCGGGGCACCCCGCACGTCGCCGGCTGCGCCGTCGAACGGCAGATCGGCTCCCTCACGGCGGACCGCGGCAAGGCGGGCGCCTTCGCCCACGCGGTGGGCGTCCCCGTCTCCACCCTCCCCGGCTATCTGCGCGGCCTTACCCCGGTCGCGCTGCGCCGGGACACGCGGGTCACCAGTCACGGCTACCGCGACCGGCGGGCGGTGGGATACCAGGCCGTGCTCCAGGCGGGCACCGCCGTCCTGGTCGACGACCGCGGTGTGCCCCGGGTGCGCTGCGCCTGCGGCAACCCGCTGAAGGCGCCCTCGGCGGCCCACGACGGCGTGGACGCCCGTGGTGCCGCCTGGCCCGGCTACCGGCCCAGCCAGGTGATCGCGGTGACCCCGGCGCGCCGGGCCGTCACCAGCATCACGATCGTCGACGTCGATGCCCGCGTCTGGATCGAACGCCGGACCGGCCAGGACGTCGGCCGGGACCGGATCGTGGCCCCGCCCCCACCGGTCCCCGTCAGTCCGACCGGACCCGACCCCGACCGCGACGACCCAGGGGCCCCGGCCCCCGGGGGCCCCTGACCCCGGGAACCGCAGCCCCCACCGCACCGGCCCCGCCGATGCCGTCTCCGACCGCACCGGCCCCGGAAACTCCGCCCCCCGCCCGCCCGGCCCGGCGACGGCGCCTGAGCCCGGGCGGTGGACCGTACGCGTCCCCCGGCCGGCACGGCCCCGGCGCGGGGCGCGGCGTCGGCAGCGGTGCGGCCGGGGTGCCCGGCGGCCGCACCCGGGCCTGGGCCGCAGTCGAAGAATCGGGCAAATGCTGGCAAGGTGGGCCCATGGCTGATCGGGGAGCGAGCGCCCTGTCACTGCCGCAGGACTGGCCCGCCCATCCGGACCCGATCCTGGCGCTCAACCGCATGGGCAGCTTCGACTGGGACCTGGACGCCGGCCTGTTCCACATGGACGCCCAGGCCTTCGAGGTGTTCGACCTGCTGCCCGAGGAGTACGACGGCCGCCCGGAGACCCTGGCCGTCCGGGTGCCGCCGCCGGAGGCCGCACGGCTCGACGCGGTGGTCTCCCGGGCCATCAAGGACGGCAGCGAGAACTACGGCGCCTACTTCCGCATCCGCTGCCGCGACGGCACCTCGCGCTGGACGCACACCCAGGGCTACATCCGGCGTGACGACTCGGGCCGTCCCCGCCGGGTCGTCGGCATCGTCCGGGACGCCACCGAGGAACTCGCCGACAGCGAGGCACGCAGCCACCGGGCCGCCCAGACCGAGGCCTTCCGGCAGCAGACCGGCGTCGTCCAGGTCATCTCCGCCGCCCTCGCCCATGCCCGCACCATCCAGGACGTCATCGATGTCCTCAAGGACACCCACGGCGTCCGTCACCTCGGCGCGGCCAGCCTGGTGATGGGCCTCGTCGAGGCAGGCCGCATCCGGCTGGTCGCCGAGGGCCCCGTGGGCAGCTTCGTCCCCGGCACCCGTGTCACCCGGATCGACGAGCCGTATCCGATGAGCGAGGTCGTCCGCACGCTCAGCCCCCGGTTCATCGAGTCGCCGGAGGAGTTCGCCGAGGGCTACCCGATCCTCTGGCCACACCTGCACGACCTGCACATCACCTCGGCCGCCTACCTGCCCCTGATCGCCCAGGCGCGGCCGATCGGCGCGATGGGACTGCTCTACGACGACCGGCGGGGCTTCTCCGCCGAGGAGCGCGCCGTCCTCGTCGCGCTCGGCAGCAGCATCGCGCAGAGCCTTATGCGGGCCAGGCTGTACGAACAGGAGAAGGACCTCGCCCAGGGCCTCCAGCAGGCCATGCTGCCCCGCACCATCCCCCGTGTCCGCGGCGCCGACATCGCCGTCCGCTACCGCTCGGCCGCCCTCGGCCGGGACATCGGCGGCGACTGGTACGACGTCATCCCGCTGCCCGGAGGCCGGGTCGGCGCGGTCATCGGTGACGTCCAGGGCCACGACACGCACGCCGCGGCCGTCATGGGCCAGCTACGGATCGTGCTGCGCGCCTATGCCGCCGAGGGCCACACCCCGGCCACCGTGATGGCCCGCGCCTCCGTCTTCCTCCACGAACTCGACACCGACCGCTTCGCCACCTGCCTGTACGCCCAGGCCGACCTGGCCACCGGTGTCGTCCAGATGGTCCGCGCCGGACACATCGACCCGCTGGTCCGGCGCAACGACGGCACCTGTGACCGGGTCCCCGTCGAGGGCGGGCTGCCGCTCGGCCTGTCCGCCGAGTTCGGGCGGCTGGAGTATCCCGTCTCCACCCTCGAACTGGACCCCGGGCACACCCTGCTGCTGTGCACCGACGGGCTCGTCGAGCAGCCGGGCACCGATCTCGACGAGAGTCTGCGCGGTCTGGCCACGCTCATCGGGAACGGCCCGGACGAGGTGCGCGACCTCGCCGACCGGCTGATCCGGCTGGCCGAGGAGCAGGGCGGCGACGACGACGTGGCCCTGCTCCTGCTGCGCCGCCGCGCCCCCGAGGCCGCGCGGGCCTGCGGCCGGCTCCGGCAGCACGTCGCGCCCGGTGACGCGAAGGGCCTCAGCCAGGCCCGGCACATGATCCGGGCCGCGGTCCGCGCCTGGGGCGCCCGCGACCGCGCCGACGAGATCGAGCTGGTCGCCGACGAGCTGATCACCAACGCGCTGATGCACACCGACGGCTCCGCGATCGTCACCCTTCGCGCCCTGGACGGCAGTGACCGCAGGCTGCGCATCGAGGTCGAGGACTCCTCCAGCGCCCTGCCGCGCCGCCGCGAGGCGGGGGAGCAGGGCGTCTCCGGGCGCGGTCTGCTCCTGGTGGACCGGCTCGCCGACGTGTGGGGCGTGGAGGCACGTGGCGGCGGCAAGGCGGTGTGGTGCGAGTTCCGGATGCCGTAGCGGCCGGCCCGGCGCAGCGCGGGGCGTTGTCGGTACGGGATGGCACTCTGGACCTATGCCGGAACTGCCCGAGGTAGAAGCGCTGACGGACTTCCTCACCGAGCACCTGGTCGGCCTGCGGATGGTGCGGGTGCTGCCGGTCGCCGTCAGCGTCCTGAAGACGTACGACCCTCCGGTCACCGCCGTCGAGGGCGCCGAGGTGACGGCCGTGCGCCGGCACGGCAAGTTCCTGGACATCGGGACGGACGCCGGGCTGCACCTGGTCACCCATCTGGCCCGCGCCGGCTGGCTGCACTGGAGGGACCGGCTGCCGGACGGCCCGCCGAAGCCCGGCAAGGGCCCGCTCGCGCTGCGCGTGGCGCTGGAGACGGGTGGGGGCTTCGACCTCACCGAGGCCGGCACCCAGAAACGCCTCGCCGTGTACGTCGTCCGCGATCCGCGGGAGGTGGAGGGCATCGCCCGCCTCGGCCCGGACCCGCTCGCCGACGACTTCGACGAGGACCGCTTCGCGGCGCTGCTGACGGACGAACGGCGGCGGCTGAAGGGCGCTCTGCGCGACCAGTCGCTGATCGCGGGCGTCGGCAACGCCTACAGCGACGAGGTCCTGCACGCCGCGCGGATGTCCCCGTTCAAGCTCGCCGCGTCCCTCACCCCGGCGGAGACCCACCGGCTGTACGAGGCCCTGCGCGGCACGCTCACCGAGGCGGTCGAACGCTCCCGCGGTGTGGCCGCCGGGCGCCTGAAGTCGGAGAAGAGGAGCGGTCTGCGCGTGCACGGCCGGACCGGCGAGCCCTGCCCGGTGTGCGGTGACACCATCCGTGAGGTGTCCTTCAGCGACTCCTCGCTCCAGTACTGTCCCACCTGCCAGACGGGCGGCAAGCCCCTCGCCGACCGCCGGCTGTCCCGACTGCTGAAGTGAGCCAGGGTCGGCTGCCGAACCGAGGCCGCCCCGCTCGCCCCGCGCCCCGCCGGCCCCGTGTCGTCACGGCGCGTCGACCGTGACCAGCCGCTTGCCGTCGTCCGTACGCACCTCGTACCGGGCGATCTGGCCGGGGTGCAGCGCGGCGGCCCCCATCGCGGTCGTGGGCCGGGTGCCCTCGCCGGGGCTGGTCCAGCCGGCCACGACCTGCTCGGTGCCGTCGTGGCCGACCGCGACCAGCCGGCAGGTGTGCCGCCCGGAGCCGTCCTTGATCTCCAGCCGCAGATCACTGCCCCAGTCCGCGTCCGCCGAGGTGACCCGCGCCCACACCCCGGTGTCCGGATCGGTCGCCGCCATGACGTGCCGGGCCGGCGCCGCGTGGCCGGCGAAGGCCACGATCCCGGGGCCGGCCACGGCGAGCGCCACCGACGCGGCCAGGCCGTACAGCAGCCGGCGCCGCCGCGCCCGCTGCCGCTGCGCCAGCTCGCCCAGCAGCCGCTCCAGCAGCCGGGGGCCGGGCCGCGTCATGGGGTGCACGAAGCGCGGTGTGGCCCGCCGGTACAGCCTCAGCTGCCGGGTCGTGGGCCCGAACCCGGTCACGTGTGCCGCGCACTGGGGGCACTCCATGAGGTGGTCCTCGAAGCGGAAGGCCTCCGCCTCGTCCAGCACGCCGAGCGCGTACGCGCCGACGTCGCGATGCCTTTCCAGGGACCTCATGCCGAATCCTCGTGCCTATGGGTGCGGGTGGGGTTACTCCTTGCTCCCACCCGTACGCAGCGCACCGCCGAATCACTCAAGCCGCGCACAGAATCGCGGACAGGGGATTCGGAGCGGTCCGGCCCGCGGATTGGTGTGAATTCCGCTCGGTTCAGAAGAGGTGGATCGCCAGGTGCCCCAGGGGCAGTCCGAGCCGCCAGGCCGGGGTCCACACCTTCGGCCCGTCGTCCTCGCCGGACACCGCGCCGCCGCCCGGCACCGCGTCCAGGTCGGGCGCGAGCAGTTCGGTCTCCTCCAGCCAGCGCCAGGCGTCCGCAGCCAGTGCCAGGTCGGGGGAGGGGAGGCCGGAGCCGGCCGCCCGCTCGGCCAGCTCGGCCATGCGGTCCCGCACCCAGTCCTGCCACGGCTGGTCATAGGCGGTCAGCGACAGCCAGTTCTCCAGTTGTGAGATCACCCGGATGCCGGAGAGTTCGCCGTCGGTGTCGGACAGGAACACGGTCAGCGCCAGCGCGTCCCGGCCGGCCCGGAACTCGAAGGACGTCGGTGGCATCAGATCGCCGGTGCGCAACAGCTCGTCGGCGATGTACTCGGCGTACAACCAGGCCATCGGGACGGTCAGTTCACCGTCGTCGGTACCGCCCCTGCTCTCGTGACCTCTGTGCCGCATCCTTTCCTGCCCTTCCTCCGGTGCGTGCGCGCCGCCCGACGCCGGGACCCGGCCTCCCCGGCCCGGCCCCCGCGCGGAACGCGGATGAGGACAGCCCATGCCCGAAGGGGGTCCGGCAGCAAGGCGATTTGCCGAGCCTTGACCCGGCTTCCGGTTTCACCGCAGGTCGGCCGTGTAACCGGGGAGGACCCGGCGCAGGGCGCGCAGCGCGTAGAACGCGCGGGACTTCACGGTACCGGGTGGGATCCCCAGGGTCTGCGCCGCTTCGGCCACGCTGGCCCCGAGGAAGTACACGAGTACCAGGACGTCACGGTGTTCCGGCGTGAGTGTCTTCACAGCCTCCCGGACGTCGAGCATCGCGGCGGCCCGCTCGGCGTGGTCGGCGGTCACCCGCGCGTCCTCGGGGACCGCGTCGCCGACCTCCCGGGGCCGGGCCCGCCGGGCCCGGCGCGCGTCGATGGCGAGCCGCCGGGCGACGGTCAGCAGCCAGGGCCGTACCGAGTCGAAGCCGTCGGCGTGCAGCGCCTCGGGATGCTGCCAGGCCCGTACCAGGGTCTCCTGGACCAGGTCCTCGGCGCGCTGCCGGTCTCCGTCGCAGAGCCTGAGCAACAGGGCGAACAGGGGGCCGCCGTGCTCGCGCTGGAGCGCGGCCAGCTCGTGCCCGGCGGTCGTCGTCCCGTGGGTGAGTGAGGTTCCGGCCGTCATGGCCGTATGGCAGCGCAGGGCCCGGCCGGCCGACAGGGGGTGGGCCCGGCTGTGCGACGGACGGTCGATCGCGTCGGCGAACGGTCGGACGAGCGGTCCCCGCGGCACCGGACGGGCTAATCAGAGGCCCCGGACTGTTTATCCGGCACATCAGCTTCATACCCATATGCCGTCACGGCCTTGTCTGTATATACGACAACCTGGGGTGAGTTGATGATCGGACGCAGACAGCAGGTGGCCCTGGCCCTGACCGCCGTTCTCACGGTGGCGGCCGCCTGCCAGAACCACAACCGGCAGGACTCCGGTGCGCAGCAGGGGCGCCCGGCACCCTCCGCGGCCCGCGGGTTCACCCTCGTCGCCTCCGGAGACGTCCTGCCGCACACCTCCGTGATCGAGCGGGCCTCCTACGACGCCGGCGGCCACGGCCACGACTTCCGCCCGATGCTCTCCGGCGTCGAACCCCTCGTGTCCCACGCCGACCTGGCACTGTGTCACATGGAGACCGTCTACGGCGTCGAGGGCGCCTACACCGGCTACCCGGCCTTCAAGTCACCGCCGGAGATCGCCAAGGGCCTCGCCGCCACCGGGTACGACGGCTGCTCCACCGCCTCCAACCACGCCCTGGACGACGGCACCGCCGGCATCCGGCGCACCCTGGACGCCCTGGACGCGGCCGGCCTGCGGCACGCCGGGACGGCCCGCAGCGAGGCCGAGGCCCGCTCGGTGACACTCCTGCGGGCGGGTGCGGCCGAGGTCGCCCACCTGTCGTACACCTTCGGCAGCAACGGCAAGCCGCTGCCGCACGGCGAGCCCTGGGCCGTCAACATGATCGACGCCGACCGGATCGTCGCCGACGCCCGCACCGCCCGGCGGGCCGGCGCCGACGTGGTCGTCCTCTCCGTGAACTGGGGCACCGAGTGGCAGGACGAACCCGACCGGCTCCAGCTCACCCTCGCCCAGCGGCTCACCGCCTCGGCCACCGCCGGCCGCCCCGACATCGACCTGATCCTGGGCACCCACGCCCACGTCCCGCAGGCGTACGAGAAGGTCAACGGCACCTGGGTGATCTACGGCATGGGTGACCAGATCGCCGGTGAGATGTACAACCGCGAGGGTGCCCAGGACCCGCGCGGCAACGAGTCCACGCTCGGCCGCTTCACCTTCGCCCCGCCCGACCGGCCGGGCGCGGCCTGGCGGGTCACCAAGGCCGAGTTCGTCCCGCAGCTCTACGACCTCGACGCCGGCCGGGTCGTCGACCTCGACCGGGCCGTCGCCCAGGGCGCCGACCTCGAAGGGGTGCGCGACCGGATCCGGGACGTGGTGCTCAGCCGCGGGGCCGGCCAGGACGGCCTGGTCATGGCCGAGTGATCACTGGGCGGTCCGCCGCTCGGCGAGCGCCGAATGCCGGTAGGAGTAGCCGAAGTAGATCACGCAGCCGATCACGAACCACACCGCGAACCGGACCCAGGTCTGCCACTGGAGGCGTGTGACCAGCCAGATGGAGAACAGGATGCCCAGGGCGGGCAGGAACGGCATCCACGGGGTGCGGAAGGCGCGCGGCAGCTCCGGGCGCCGGTAGCGCAGCACGATCACCGCCGCGCACACCACCACGAACGCCAGCAGGATGCCGATGTTGGTCAGTTCGGCCACCTCGCTGATCGGGAGGAACCCGGCGATGGCGGCCGAGGCCGCCCCGACGATCCAGGTGACCCGGGTCGGCACGTGCCGCGTGGGGTGCGTCTTGGCGAACCAGCGCGGCAGCAGCCCGTCCCGGGACATGGAGAACCAGACCCGGGTCACGCCCAGCATGAACGTGAACATCACGGTGAGGATGCCGATGATCGCGCCCACCGCGATCACGTCCGCGAGCGCGCCGAGCCCGACCGACTTGAACGCCGTGGAGAAACCGCTCTCCTTGTCGATGTCCTGGTAGTTCTGCATGCCCGTCAGCACCAGGCAGGCGGCCACGTACAGCACCATCGAGATCGCCAGCGAGTAGATGATCGCCCTCGGCATGTGCCGCTGCGCGTCCTTCGACTCCTCGGCCGCCGTGGACATCGCGTCGTAGCCGAACACCGCGAAGAACACGAGCGCCGCGCCGTCGAACGCGCCGCCGAGGCCGTACGGGAAGAACGGGTGGTAGTTCCCGCTGTCGATGTGGAACACGCCCACGCCGATCACCAGCAGCACCACCAGCACCTTCAGGGCCACCACGAAGGTCTCGAAGCGGGCCGCGCTGCGCATGCCCAGGTTCAGCAGCCAGGCGATGAGCAGGCACAGCACCACCGCGAACAGGTCGACGCGGTGCCCGTTCCCGGTGCCGGGCGCGCCCAGCATCCAGGCCGGGAGCTGCGCGCCCATGTCCGTCACCAGGAAACCGAAGTAACCGGAGATGCCGATCGCCACCACCGCCACGATCGCGGTGTACTCCAGCAGCAGGTCCCAGCCGATGAACCAGCCCGCGAACTCACCCAGCACCGCGTAGCCGTACGTGTACGCCGAACCGGCCTTGGGGATCATCCCGGCGAACTCGGCGTACGACAGGGCCGCGCAGGCGCTCGCGAGACCGGCGATCAGGAAGGAGATCACCACCGCGGGCCCCGCCGTGCCGTTGGCCACCGTGCCGGCGAGGGTGAAGATGCCCGCGCCGATGATGCCACCGACCCCGATCGCGGTGAGCTGCCACAGCCCGAGCGTCCGCTCCAGCCGGGGGCCCTCGGTGACCTCGGTGTCCTCGATGTGTTCGATGGGTTTGCGGCGGAGAATGCCCTCACCCGCGCGGAGCCTGTCCATGCGCCTCACCTCTTCGCCGACGGCAACGGCTGACGGCGGATCATGATGGCTCAGGGGCGCCCCCCAGGGAAGGCGCCACGCACGACCCGGGACGGAGTCCCCGAACGACCCGGGACAGAGCCCACGCCCGGGTCGGCGGGCCGGTCACACCGTGCCGGGGCCGCGGCCCGTTCGGTGGCCGGCGGCAGCTCGCGGGCGGGCGACGGGAACGTCTGCCCGTCGACGGCCGGCACCCCGCCGCTACGGTACGACCGTCACCGGCCAGCGTCCCGCCTTCACCAGCCGGACCGCCACCGAACCGATGAGCCGGTGCCCGGCCTGCTCCGAGGCGCCCACCACCACCGCGTCCGCCTTCAGCTCGTCGGCCGCCGTGACCAGACCGGTGTACGGGTCGCCGCGGAAGGTGTGGAACTCCCAGCGCACCTCGAATATCCCCTTGACCCGCTCGGCGGCCTCCCGGATCTGCGCCACCAGCTCGTCGGCGATCTCGTCGGTGGTCTCCGCCACCGGCGCCCCGAGCGCCGCGCCGGCCGCGAGCACCGGTTGCACGTACACCACCGCGAGCAGCGCGTGCTGGCGCCGGGCCAGTCCCCCCGCGTACGCGGCGGCGCGCATCGAGGACTCCGAGCCGTCCACCCCGACCAGGACGACCTTCGGCCCGTCCGTGCCCCGCTCGAACTGGTACGAGCGCTCTTCGTGCTGTTCCGTCACGGCCGTGAGGCTATCGGAACCGCCCCCTCCCGCCGAGACGCGGGGCTCCGCGCCCGGCCCGCACCACCGTGCGGCGCCGGCCCGCTCGACGCGCGGGCCGTGCCGCCCCTTCCTACAGTCGGAACCATGACTGCCACCGCAGGGCCCGCCGCACGCAGCGGTGCCCCGGCCAGCCTGCCCGCCGGCGGGCGCCTCGGCTGGGTCCCGGAGGCCTTCGGGACCCTCTTCGCCGCCCTCGGCCTGCTGTGCGCCCTGCTCGCTTTCATAGCGCCCGTGCGCCGCCTGCTCCGCCCGGTCGTCCGCACCCTCGACCTGCTCCTCGTCCCCATCAGCGCCAACCTGGCCTACGCCGTCTTCCTGTTCCTGCTGGCCGGCGCCACCGCCGCCCGCAAGAAGGTCGCCTGGTGGCTGGTCGTCGTCTACCTCGGGCTGCTCGTCCTCACCGACGCGCTCGGCGCGGCCGTCGGCCTGTACGCCGAGTCACTGCCGTCCCTCGTGCTGTGCGCGCTGCTGCTGCTCCTGCTGCTGGCGGCCCGCCGGGAGTTCTACGCCGCCTCCCGCCGCGGAGCCGTGCGCCGGGCGCTCGCCGTGCTGCTGGCCGGGCTGGCCGTGGCGATCCTGCTCGGCTGGGGGCTGGTGGTGCTGTTCCCGGGCACCCTCCCGGCGGGCCAGCACCTCGCCTGGGCGGCCGACCGGGTGTGCGGCGGACTGGTCTCCGACAGCTCCTTCGACGGCCGGCCGCCGCACCGGGTCACCTTCGCGCTCGGCCTGTTCGGCGCCCTCGCCCTGCTCAACGCGGCGGCCACGCTGTTCCGCTCCCAGCGCCTGGAAGCCGCCCTGCACGGCGACGAGGAGGCCCGCATCCGCGCCCTGCTCACCGCGTACGGCGACCGGGACTCCCTCGGCTACTTCGCCACCCGGCGCGACAAGGCCGTCGTCCTCTCGCCCAGCTCAAAGGCCGCCGTCACCTACCGCGTCGAGACCGGCGTCTGCCTGGCCAGCGGCGACCCCGTCGGCGACCCGGAGGCCTGGCCGCCGGCCATCACGGCCTGGCTGGACCTGGCCCGCCGGTACGCCTGGGCGCCCGCCGTGATGGGCGCCTCCGAGGACGGCGCCCGCGCCTACGCCCGTGCCGGACTCGGCGCCCTCCAACTGGGCGACGAGGCGATCCTGCGCATCCCGGGCTTCGACCTCGACGGCCGCGACATGCGGGTCACCCGCCAGGCCGTGCACCGGGTGCGCCGCACCGGCGCCACCTGCCGGGTCCGCCGCCACGCCGCCCTCACCCCGGCGGAGATGGAGGAGATCGTCCGCAAGGCCGACGCCTGGCGCGACACCGAGACCGAACGCGGCTTCTCCATGGCCCTGGACCGGCTCGGCGACCCGGCCGACGGCGACTGCCTGCTCGTGGAGGCACTCGGTGACGACGGCCGGCTCCTCGCCCTGCTCTCCTTCGTCCCCTGGGGCCGGGACGGCGTCTCCCTGGACCTGATGCGCCGTGACCGGACCGCCCCCAACGGGGTGATGGAGTTCATGGTCGCCGAACTGTGTGCCGCCGCCCCGAAACTGGGCGTACGCCGGATCTCCCTGAACTTCGCCGTCTTCCGGTCCGTCTTCGAGGAGGGCGCCCGCATCGGCGCCGGACCCGTCCTCCGGCTCTGGCGCCGCTTGCTGCTGTTCTTCTCCCGCTGGTGGCAACTGGAGGCGCTGTACCGCTCCAACGCCAAGTACCACCCCGAGTGGTACCCGCGCTTCATCTGCTACGCCGACACCGCCTCCCTCGCCCGCATCGGCCTGGCCTCCGGCATCGCCGAGGGTTTCGTGTCCGTACCGTCCCTGCGCAAACTCTGGGGAAAGGGGCACCCGAGGGCCGGGCAGCGGCCCGCCACCACCGGGGCGCTGCCGTCGTTGACGGCGCTCGGCCCGCACCGAGGGGACCGGGCCGGGCCCGCGGCCCCGGACGCGGGCCTGCCCGACCAGGTCCGCGTCCGGCACCACACACTCGACCGGCTGCGCGCCACCGGCACCGACCCCTACCCGGTCGCCACCACCGCCCCCTCCCACGCCCTCGCCGACGTACCGCCCGGCACGGACGTCACCGTCGCCGGACGCGTCATGCTGGTCCGGGACTTCGGCGGCATCGTCTTCGCCGTGCTGCGCGACTGGTCCGGCGACCACCAGATCGCCCTCACCCGCGACGGCTCCGGCCCCGACCTCGACCGCTTCACCGCCGACACCGACCTCGGCGACCACATCACCGCCACCGGCCAGGCCCGGCCCAGCGACCGCGGCGAACCCACCGTCTTCGTCACCACCTGGCAGCTCACCGGCAAATGCCTGCGCCCGCTGCCCGACAAACGGCGCGGCCTCACCGACCCCGAGGCCAAGGTCCGCCGCCGCCACCTCGACCTCCTCACCAGCCCCGATGCCCGCGCCGTCGTGCGCGCCCGCTCCACCGCCGTCCAGGCCCTCCGGCAGGGCCTGCTGGAGCGCGGCTACCTGGAGGTCGAGACCCCGATGCTCCAGCAGATCCACGGCGGCGCCAACGCCCGTCCCTTCACCACCCACATCAACGCCTACGACCTCGACCTGTATCTGCGCATCGCCCCCGAGCTGTACCTGAAGCGGCTGTGCGTCGGCGGCCTGGAGAGGGTCTTCGAGCTGGGCCGCACCTTCCGCAACGAGGGCGTCTCCCACAAGCACAACCCCGAGTTCACGATGCTGGAGGCCTACCAGGCCCACGCCGACTACGACGTCATGCTCGACCTCACCCGCGAGCTGATCCAGGGCGCCGCGACCGCCGCCTTTGGGTCCCCGGTCGCCCGCAGGGACGGCAGGGAGTACGACATCTCCGGGACGTGGCCCGTGAAGACGGTGTTCGGGGCGCTCTCCGAGGCACTCGGGGAGGACATCGGCCCCGGTGCCGAACTCCTGCGGCTGCACCGGCTGTGCGACCGCGCCGGGGTGCCGTACACGCCCGACGACGGACCCGGCGACATCGTCCTGGAGATGTACGAGCGGCTGGTCGAAAACCGGACCGAGCAGCCCACCTTCTACAAGGACTTCCCGACCGACGTCTCCCCGCTGACCCGGCAGCACCGCACCGACCCGAGGCTCGCCGAACGCTGGGACCTCGTCGCGTTCGGCACCGAACTCGGCACCGCCTACTCGGAGCTGACCGACCCCGTCGAACAGCGTCGCCGGCTCACCGAGCAGTCCCTGCTGGCCGCCGGCGGTGACCCGGAGGCCATGGAACTCGACGAGGACTTCCTCCAGGCCCTGGAGTACGCGATGCCCCCGACCGGCGGCCTCGGCATCGGCGTCGACCGGCTCGTCATGTTCCTCACCGGCCTGACCATCCGCGAGACGCTGCCCTTCCCGCTCGTCCGGCATCGCTGAGCGCACCGCCCGCTCGGCTGTCCGGGTGCAATCCGGCCGCCGCACCGGTGGCGTCGTGGTGCGCCGGAGCCCGGCGGGGCGACTGATGAGTCATGCAGAAGGATCAGTTGCCCACACGGCGCCGGATGCTGTTGGCAGGCGCCGCCGCTCTGGGAGCCGCGGGAGCCGCGGGTGCCGCCGGCGCCCTGCTGGCGGGAGGCGTCGGGGAGGCGGCCCGGACCACCGCGGACCCCGTCGCCGGCCCGCAGGCCCGCCAGGCGCTCAAGCCCTCCGCCTTCCGGCTCCAGCCGCTCACCGGATACGGTCCGCCGCGCGCCGCGCCCCGCAAGCTCAAGGTGCGCAAGGAGCCCTTCGTGCGGATCTCCGGACACGGCCGGCGCATGATGCTGACCTTCGACGACGGCCCCAACCCGAACTACACCCCGCACATCCTGGACACCCTGGCCAAGTACCACGTCCGGGCGATGTTCTTCGTGTGCGGCGAGTGCGTCGTCGAGAACAGGGAGCTGCTGGCCCGGATGGCCGACGAGGGCCACGTCGTCGGCAACCACACCTGGACCCACCCGCTGCTGACCACCCTCGGCCGCAGGGAGATCCGCTCCGAGATGGAACGCACCAGCGACGTCATCGAGGACACCTACGGCGAGCGCCCCCAGTGGTTCCGCGCGCCCTACGGCGCCTGGAACCGGGCCGCCTTCGAGCTGGGCGCGCAGATGGGCATGGAGCCGATGGCCTGGACCGTGGACACGACGGACTGGACGGTACCCGGCACGGACACCATCGTCGAGCAGGTGGTGCAGGGTGCCGCCCCCGGTGTCGTGGTGCTCTCCCACGACGCCGGCGGCGACCGTTCGCAGAGCGTGCGCGCGATCCGCGAGTACCTGCCGTACCTGCTGGACTCCGGATATCACCTCACGGTGCCCCCCCGGCGCATGTGACGGACGCCCGGCGACGCCGGGACTCCGGCCGTCCGCCCGCCGGGCCGCGGTGGCTCAGCCGACCGAGGCCAGGCGGGCGAAGACGACCACGTTGCCGTCGTAGCCGTTCTGCTTGGAGAAACCGCCGCCGCAGGTGATGACCCGCAGTTCCGGCGTCCCTTTGGAGCCGTACACGCGGTCGCCGGGGAAGTTGTTCTTCTCGAAGACCTCGACCCCGTAGACCTCGAAGACCGCGGTCCTACCGTCCTGTCGCACGACCTCCACCCGGTTCCCCTTCTTCAGGGCCCCGAGACCGTAGAACACGGCGGGGCCCTGCTTGTTGTCGACGTGGCCGACGACGACGGCGGTGCCCTTCTCGCCGGGGGAGACCGCACCGGTGAACCAGCCGGCCGTGCCCGGGTTCTCCGGCGGCGGCGCGGCGACCCAGCCGTCCGCGTCGAGACCGACCGGCACGACCGGCGCGTCCACCTGGATGGCGGGGATCCGGACCCGGTCGACGGCGGAGAACGGCAGCGTGACGGGCGCGGCGGCGAAGGTCTCCAAAGCGGCGCTGGTGTCCGGGGCCGCCGCGGACGCGGGCTGCGGAGGCCCTACGTCGAACTCGCCGGAACCGTTGCGCATGAGCGCCAGGCCGGTCAGCAGAACCAGCGCTATCACCCCCCAGGGGGCACGCTTCCTGCGCCGTTCCTCCTCCTCGGCCAGTTCGGACAGCCTGGACGCAGACATTCGCCAACCCCTCTCCACGCTGTCGGCACCACGTCCCTCGCACATGGCAAAACGCTAAGTCCCGCGTGCGCGACGGGCGACGGGGCGAGAGGCGAACGGGTGGCCCGCGGGCTTTCCGGTGCGCCATCCGAGTTGCCGTTCCGAGGATTTTTCTGATGGCCTGTGACCTGCGTCAATATCAGATTGTGTGGATATCGGTCGGCGTGTCGGCTCACCAGGACGGACCATTCTCGACGTGCGGGCGTGTTCCGCACGTCGGAGGGTCGGTCCGGGAGGTGCTTTCTCGCCGATCCACCGGGAACGGGACCCGGGGCGCCTTCCGCGGAGGATCACATGCGAAACCAACGTGCCCTCGCGGCGGCGTGCGCCGCGGTCGCCGCGCTCGGGCTCGCCGCCCCCGTGGCCGTCGCGGACGGCATGGGCAATGGGGGCGGGCCGAGCAGCACCGACACCACCGTCATCGTCCCGGGAACCGGCACCGTGAACGGCAACGGCAACGGCAATTGGAACGGCAACGGGAACGGGAACGGTGGCTTCGGGAACGGGAACGGTGGCTTCGGGAACGGGAACGGGAACGGTGGCTTCGGGAACGGGAACGGGAATGGCCGCGGGGACGGCGGTTTCGGGAACGGGAACGGGAACGGTGGCTTCGGGAACGGGAACGGGAATGGCCGCGGGGACGGCGGTTTCGGGAACGGGAACGGGAACGGTGGCTTCGGGAACGGGAACGGCCGCGGGGACGGCGGTTTCGGGAACGGCAACGGCAACGGCAACGGGAACGGGAACGGCCGCGGGAACGGCGGTTTCGGGAACGGGAACGGCGGTTTCGGGCACGGAAACGGCAACGGTGGCTTCGGCAACGGAAACGGTGGCTTCGGCAACGGAAACGGCCGTGGGGACGACTTCGGTGGCCCGCGCAACATCGTCGCCACACCCGGCGTCATCGCCGCCGGGGGCCGCCTCACCGTCACCGTGAACGGCTGCCGGGGCGGCACCATGACCTCCCGGGCCTTCGGCACCGCCCCGCTGACCTCGTTCCGCGACGACACCGCGCGCGGGGTCGCCACCATCGACCGCGACGCCCGTCCCGGCCGGTACGACATCACCGTCCGCTGCGACGGCCGCACCCTGACCCGCCCGGCGGCCTTCACCGTGATCGGCGGCGTGCAGGGCGGTCTCGGCGGCGGCAGGTCCAGCGGCGCGACACCCACCGACATGGCCATCGGCGGCGGCCTGGTGGCCACGGCGGTGATCGGCGGCGGCGCCTTCTGGCTGCGCCGCCGGCACGAGAAGCACGTCTGAGCCCCCGGCCCGCCGACCCACGGGTCGGTCCCGGCTGCCGGGCACAGCGCACGTCGACAGGCCTCCGCCCCGGTCCCCCACGGGAGCGGGGGCGAAGGCCTGTCGTGCCGCGCCGGGGCCGTCCCCGGCGACGGCGGCCGGACAGGGACCGTGCGCGCGGCCGGCGGGCTATCCGGTGATGTGCGGGAAGAGGTTGAGGAACGGTTCCGCGGTCACCGCGATGCCCCGGCTGTACGGGGCGTCGAGGTCCCAGATGAGGAACAGCATGAACGCGATGGTGGCCGAGAACAGCCCCGCGAGGACCAGCTCGCGCCCGGTCCGGCGGATCTGGAGCGCGAACACCATGCCGATGGTGATCAGGCCCCCGGCGATCAGCCCCCACCACACGACCGACGGCATGGTGGCGCCGGTGGAGTCGGCACGCGCGTTGCGCGCCTGGTCGGCCGCGGCGAGCTGGTCCAGCAGCGGCTGGTAGGTCTGGGCCTCGAAGTCGTTCTGCGGCCGGTAGTCGGTGACGTCCTCGCGGACCTTGTGCAGCAGGGTCGCGCCGCGGTCCGTGACCTGTTCGTCGTCGGCCATCGCCGCCCACTCGGTGTGCACGACGTAGCCGATGTAGGCGTCGATGTCACCCCGGACGCGGTCACGGACGTCCGGCGGGTAGACCCGGACCCGCTCCGAGATCTCGTGCAGTGCCTGGGCCTCGGACTGCACGTAGTCCTGGGCGGCGCTGCGGGCCTCCCACACGCCCGCGATGGCCAGGCCCAGGACGATGGCGTAGATGACGCCGATCCACATCGTCATGTACTCGATGACGTCCGGGGTCTCGCTGGGGTCCTCGTCCTCGGCCGCGGTCCGGTGCCGTAGCAGCGTGATGACGACCACCACGGCGCAGGCCCCCAGCATCGCGAGGACGAGAACAAGCCAATCCGACAACTGGTGCCTCCACAGGGTGAGCGGGGCCGGCGCGTCAGCGCGGGCGCAGTGCCGCGACGGCGACGATCGCGGGGACGGTGATGAGCAGGACGTAGGTGACGGGCGTGGTGTGGCCGCGCGCGTGATGGCTGACGGGGTGCGGGTGGTACGCCGGGTAGCTCACCGGCGTCACCGTGGGCCGTGGCGTGGGAGTGGGTGCCGGCTCGGGTGCGGGCTTCGGCTTCGGCGGCGGTGGCGGGGCGGGCGTCGGTGCCGGTGGGGGAGCCGGAGGAGCCGGGCGAGCCGGAACGTGCCGGGCGGGCGGTCGCGGCCTGGGCGGCGTCGGCATCGGCGTGGGGGTGGGCGTCGGGCGCGGCCGGGGCGTCGGCTTCGGTGGGGGTGGGGGCGTGGGCGTCGGCTCAGGCGGCGGGGGCGGTGGGGGAGTCGGCGTCGGCGTGGGTGTGGGTGTGGGCGGGCACGGTGGCGGGGGCGGCGTGGGGCAGGGCGGGTCCGGCCAGTGGTGGCCGCCGGCGTGGGCGACCACCACCGTGCCGCCCGGTCCGGTCGAGGCGGACGCGCAGGCATCGGCCGACGCGCTGCCGGCCCGGACAGCCCACCAGGGTCCAGGTCAGCGTCAACAGGGCCCACACCCTCGTGGTGGGTGCGCATCGGGTCGCTTCGGGTCCATGCACGATCAAGATCATGGGGTGTGAGGAGCCGTCGTGCGCCGTTGTGCGCCCACAATGCTCCGAAAGGGGGACATGGTGTGATCAATGGTTTGACGGCGGAAGGGGTCCGGCTGCCGAGATGCGCACACCTGTACGAGTCTTCGGCGGGCCGGGCGCGTCGCGGCGCCCGGAAAGAATTTCCGGCCGCCGTTGAACGCTGCGGCCCCCGTGCCGCGTACCCATGGTCGTGTGGTGGCGCGGCAGGCGCCGCGAATATCCAGACGATATTGGGGAGTTACGGATGAAGACCTCCTGGCGGACCGCCTCACTGGTGGCCACGGCAGCCTCGGTGCTGGCGCTGACGACGGCGTGCGGTCAGGACAACAGCGCCGCACCGGCGGCGGCGGCCCAGAACGTCGGGGCCACGGCCGCGGCCGGTGACTACAGCAGCCCGGGCGCCGGGACCGCGACCGCCGCGGGCAACGGCTACGGCGCCGACGGCAGCCAGGCCTCCAGCTCCCCGACCGTGGCGGCACCCGCGGGCAAGCTGACCGTGGCGAGCAACCCCGACCTGGGCAGCGTGCTGACCGACGGCTCCGGTCTCACCCTCTACCGGTTCGACAAGGACACGGCCAACCCGCCCAGCTCGAACTGCGCCGGGAGCTGCGCCACCACCTGGCCGCCGGTCCCCGCCGACGACGCCAGTGCCGGCGCCGGCATCGACAAGGCGCTGCTCGGCGAGGTCACCCGTGCCGACGGCACCAAGCAGCTCACGGTCGGCGGCTGGCCCGCCTACCGCTATGCCAAGGACGTCAACTCCGGTGACGTCAACGGCCAGGGCGTGGGCGGCAAGTGGTTCGCGCTGGCCCCCACGGGCAAGAAGGCCAAGGTGTCCGACCTGCCGGGCCTGTCCGTCCGCGAGGACCCCAAGCTCGGTGAGGTCGTCGTGGACAAGAACGGTATGACGGTCTACCGCTTCCTGAAGGACCAGGCCTGGCCGAAGTCCGTCTCCAACTGCACGGGCGCCTGCCTGGAGAAGTGGCCGGCCGTCGGTCCGGTGAACGCGGACGACACGGAGGGCGTGAAGAAGAAGGGCCTGATGCCCTTCACCCGCCCCGACGGCGTCCGGCAGATGTCGGTCAACTGCTGGCCGATCTACACCTTTTCCGGGGACAAGGCCCCGGGTGACACGAACGGTCAGGGTGTAGGCGGCACCTGGTACGCCGTCTCGCCCGACGGCAAGCCGGTCGGCGCGCCGGGCAAGTAGATCACCTCCCCAGGGTCGATAGTCCCGCCCGGCCCGGCGCCACGACCGAAGGTCCGCCCCCTCCGCACCGTACGGAGGGGGCGGGCCCTTGTGTGCGTTGCGGCAACGGCGACGGCCGTGACGGCGCCTGCCGCAAGCCGTGACACAGCGGGACCACTTGGGCACTTGCCGCAGGCAGTGACCGGGAACGGATGGTCAATTTCCGTTTCAGGTCGCTCCTTTGGCGGGCGATCAGTAGCCTCAGCTCGAACACCGGATCGCCTACACTTGTCCACGCTTTGGAGACATACATGGAGCGTCCCGCCTGGGCCCCACGGAGCATCGACATCTCGGTGCCGAGCGTCTCACGGATGTACGACTACTACCTGGGCGGTTCGCACAACTTCGAGGTAGACCGGGAAGCGGCACGCAAGGCCATGGAGTTCATGCCGGGCCTGCCGAAGATCATGCAGGCCAACCGGGCGTTCATGCGCCGGGCCGTGCGGTTCGCGGCCGGGGAGGGCATCACCCAGTTCCTCGACATCGGCTCCGGCATCCCGACGTTCGGCAGCGTCCACGAGGTGGCCGGAGCCGCCGTACCGGGCGCCCGCGTGGTCTACGTCGACCACGACCCGGTCGCCGTCGCCCACAGCGAGGCGGTCCTGGCGGGCCACGAGGACGCCGACGTGGTCGCCGCCGACCTGCGCAAGCCGCGGGAGATCATCTCGCACCCCCGGGTGGAGCGGCTGATCGACCTGAATCGGCCAGTGGCCCTCCTCCTCGTTGCCATACTGCACTTCGTGGAAGACGCGGACGACCCGTACGCTGCGGTGGCCGAGTTGCGCGAGGCACTCGCGCCCGGCAGCCTGCTGATCCTCACGCACGCCTCGTACGAGGGGATCCCGCTGCCCGCCGAGCGGGCCGAGGGCGCCGTGGACGTGTACAAGGACATTCGCAATCCGCTGATCATGCGCTCGCGCGAGGAGATCGCGCGGTTCTTCGAGGGGTACGACATGGTGGAACCCGGACTGGTGCCGATGCCGCACTGGCGCCCGGACTCGGCTCCCGAGGACGAGGACCCGTATGCCTTCTCCGGATTCGCCGGCGTGGGGCGTACGGCGTGACCGCGGAGCCGGACGGGCCGGAGGACAGACTCCGCCGGCTGACGACGATCTGGAGCCGGGCGGTCTTCCCCGTCACCTCCACCTCGCTGACCCGCCCCGAGTTCGAGGACAGACTCCTGCCGCTGGCCCGCCGGTTGAGCGGACTGCTGCGGGCCCGCAGCTTCGACGCGGACGCGGCGAAGGCCGTCGGCGCGGCCCTGGTCGGGGCGCACTGCACCGACCCCGAGGCGCTCACCCGCACCCTGGAGTGCGTCGACGCCTACCTGGTCCTGTACTGCGGTGAGGACGGCGTCCAGGACGAACTGCGCATCCGCTCCTCACGGTTGCAGCACGCGATGGCCGCCGGTTACGCCCAGGCGCTGCGGGAACGCACCCTCGCCGAGCAGGAGGCCATCGCCCAGGCCGCGTTGCAGGCCCAGGGCGTGGTCGCGCAGGCCCTGCACGCCAGTGAGGCCCGCTTCCGCGCGGTCTTCGAGGGCGCGGCCATAGGGATCGGCATCGCCGCCCTCGACGGCACCGTCCTCCAGGTCAACGAGGCGCTGCTGCGCATGTTCGGGGCCTCCCCGCAGTCTCTGCGGGGCCGGCGCGTCCAGGACTGGGTGCACCCCGAGGACGCCCCGCAGACCTGGCGGCTCTACGAAGAACTCGTGCGCGGCGAGCGCGAGCACTACCACATGGAGAAGGCGTTCAACCGCCCCGACGGCACGGTCCTGTGGACCAACCTGACGGTCTCCTTGCTGCGCGACGCCGACGGCAACCCGCAGTACCAGCTCGCCCTGATGGAGGACACCACCGAGCGCCGGCTGCTCAACCTCCGGCTGCGCTACGAGGCCACGCACGACGCCCTCACCGGCCTGCCCAACCGCACCCTGTTCTTCGAGCGGCTGGAGAAGGCCCTGAACGCGGGCGAGGGCCAGCGCTTCGGCCTGTGCTACCTCGACCTGGACGGCTTCAAGACCATCAACGACAGCCTCGGCCACGCGGCCGGCGACCGGCTGCTGGTGGAGGTCGCCGACCGGCTGCAGTCCTGCGCCACCGCGCCCGGAGAGATGGTCGCCCGGCTCGGCGGCGACGAGTTCGTGGCCCTGACCACGGGCCCCGGCACCGCCCACGAGGTCGACGAACTCGCCGAGCGCATCATGAACGCGCTGGTCACCCCGGTCAGCATCGACGGCCGCGACCTGCTGGTCCGCGGCAGCCTCGGCATCGTCGAGGGCCCGGCGGGCGAACGCACCGCGGCGGAGGTTCTGCGCAGCGCCGACATCACCATGTACCGGGCCAAGTCGGCGGGCGGCAACCGCTCGGAACTCGCCGACCCCGAGGCCGACGCCCGCGCCATCACCCGGCACGGCCTGACCACGGCCCTGCCGACGGCCCTGGAACGCGGCGAGTTCTTCATCGAGTACCAGCCGCTGGTCCACCTCGGCGACGGCAGCGTGCGCGGCGCCGAGGCGCTGGTGCGCTGGCTGCATCCGCAGCACGGCGTCCTCGGCCCCGACCGGTTCATCCCGCTCGCCGAGCACACGGGCCTGATCGTGCCGCTGGGCCGCTGGGTGCTGGAGGAGTCGATCCGCCAGGCCCGCGCCTGGCGCGAACGCCACGCCGGCCAGGCCGCCGGCCCGCTGCGGATCAACGTCAACCTCTCGCCCTGCCAGCTCACCCATCCCGGTCTGGTCCAGGACACCGTCGACATCCTGGAACGCGCGGGCGTCACCCCGGACGCGCTGTGCCTGGAGGTCACCGAGTCCGCCCTGATCGGCGCCGACGACGACCTGCTCAAACCGTTGCGCCGGCTCGCCGAGATGGGCGTCGACATCGCCCTGGACGACTTCGGCACCGGCTACTCCAACCTGGCCAACCTGCGCCGCCTCCCGGTGAGCATCCTCAAACTGGACCGCTCCTTCACCCAGGGCATGCAGCAGTTCCCCGCCGATCCCGTCGACCTGAAGATCGTGGAGGGCATCGTCTCCCTCGCCCACAGCCTGGACCTCGCGGTCACGGTCGAGGGCGTGGAGACCGGCGCGCAGGCCGAGCAGCTCCGGATCCTGGGCTGCGACACGGCCCAGGGCTGGTACTACGCCCGCCCCGGTCCGCCCGAGCGTCTGCACGACCTGGCCCTGGTGGACACGACCGGCTGACCGCTCGACGGGGGTGCGGGGGCGCCGGGCGGCACATCACGGCGGCCGTACGGCCCGGCCCCCGCCGGGGTCAGCGTTCGACAGCATCCGCTGGAGCTCCCGAGCGGCCCGGGGCGGTGCCACGTCGCTGCGGTGAGCCAGCGCGATGGTCCGGTGCAGCCCTGGCCGGGCCAGCGGAGTGACCCGCAGCCCCCGCCCCGCCCGGGTGGCCACCATCCGCGGCACCACGGCGATCCCCAGCCCCGCCCGCACGAAGCCCAGCACCGCGTCCATCTCGCCCCCCTCCACGGCGAAGTCCGGTTCGAACCCGGCGGAGCGGCACGCGGCGACGGTCAGCTCCCGCAGGTCGTACCCGTGCCGGAACATCACCAGCCGCTCTCCCTCCAGCTCGGCGATCTCCAGGACCCGTCCGCCCCGGCCGGGCACCGGCGCCTCCGGTGAGGACACCACCACCAGGTCCTCCCGCAGCAGTTCCACGGTGGTCAGCGCGGGCGCCGGCGTCGGCAGCGGCAGCACCACGAGCGCCAGGTCGAGCGCGCCGCGCGCCAGCTCCCGCACCAGGTCGTGCGAGCCGCCCTCCTCGATCAGCAGGCGGATGCCCGGATAGCGGTCGTGGAACGCGCGCAGTACGTCCGGCAGCAGGCCCGTGCACAGACTCGGTGTCGCCCCGAGCCGCACCCGCCCGCGCCGCAACTGCGCCAGTTCCTGCACCTCGTGCCGGGCGGTGTCCGCGTCGGCCAGGATGCGCCGGGCCAGCGGCAGCAGCGCCGTACCGGCGTCGGTGAGCGTGATGTTGCCCCGGGCGCGCAGGAAGAGATCCGCGCCCAGCTCCCGCTCCAGCGCCTTGATCTGCTGGGACAGCGACGGCTGGGCCACATGGACCAGTTCGGCGGCGCGGGTGAAGTGCCGGGTCTCGGCGACGGCCACGAAGTACTGGAGCTGCTGGAACTGCATACGGCGAGCATAGCCCGTGCCTATCGAAACGAGCCGGACCATGTCTTGGACCGATCACCTCCTCCGGGCCTAGCGTGCTGTTCCATGGCACTGGCAACGCGGACGGACCGACGACCGTCCATGGCACGCACGCTGTGGGACTCCACCGTCGGCAAGAAGACGGTGATGGCGGTCAGCGGCGTGATCATGCTGCTGTACCTGGTCGCGCACATGATCGGCAACCTGAAGATCTACTTCGGTGCGGGCGAGTTCAACCACTACGCGCACTGGCTGCGCACCGTCGGCGAACCCTTCATGCACTACGAGTGGACGCTCTGGCTCATCCGGGTCGTCCTGGTCGCGGCCGTCGTCGCGCACACCACGTCCGCCTACCAGCTCAGCCGCCGTGACATCGACGCACGGCCCAGCAAGTACGTGCACAAAAGGCCCCGGGCGAGCTACGCCACCCGCACCATGCGCTGGGGCGGGATCATCCTGGGCCTGTTCATCGTCTGGCACCTCCTCGACCTGACCACCGGCACCGTGCACTCCGGCGGCTTCCAGCAGGGCCACCCGTACCAGAACGTCGTGGACACCTTCTCCACCTGGTACGGCGACGTGATCTACATCGTCGCGATGCTTGCGCTCGGACTGCACATCCGGCACGGCTTCTGGAGCGCCGCGCAGACGCTCGGCGTCGGCAGCCGCGCCCGCGACCGCGCCCTCAAGACCATCGCCGACGTTCTCGCGCTGCTGCTCACGGCCGGCTTCATCGCCGTACCCGTGGGCGTCATGACCGGAGTGGTGAGCTGACATGACAACCTACGCCGACTACACGACCGGTGCACCGGTCGCCGACACCAAGGCCCCCGCCGGGCCGGTCCACGAACGCTGGGACACGCGCCGCTTCGAGGCGAAGCTCGTCAACCCCGCCAACCGGCGCAAGCACACGGTCATCGTGGTCGGCACGGGTCTCGCCGGCGGCTCCGCGGGTGCCACCCTGGCCGAACAGGGCTACCACGTCGTCCAGTTCTGCTACCAGGACTCCCCGCGCCGCGCCCACTCCATCGCCGCGCAGGGCGGTATCAACGCGGCGAAGAACTACCGCAACGACGGCGACTCCGTCCACCGGCTGTTCTACGACACCGTCAAGGGCGGCGACTTCCGCGCCCGGGAGTCCAACGTCCAACCGGCTCGCCCAGATCTCCGTCGCGATCATCGACCAGTGCGTGGCACAGGGCGTGCCCTTCGCCCGCGAGTACGGCGGCCTGCTCGACACCCGCTCCTTCGGCGGCGTCCAGGTCTCCCGCACCTTCTACGCCCGCGGCCAGACGGGCCAGCAACTCCTGCTGGGCGCCTACCAGGCGCTCTCCCGGCAGATCGCCGCCGGGAACGTGGAGATGCACCCGCGCACCGAGATGCTCGACCTGATCGTCGTCGACGGGCGGGCCCGCGGGATCGTGGCGCGCGACCTCGTCACCGGCAGGATCGACACGTACTTCGCCGACGCCGTCGTCCTGGCCAGCGGCGGCTACGGCAACGTCTTCCACCTGTCGACCAACGCCATGAACTCCAACGCGACCGCCGTCTGGCGGGCGCACCGGCGCGGCGCGTACTTCGCCAACCCCTGCTTCACGCAGATCCACCCGACCTGCATCCCGCGCACCGGCGACCACCAGTCCAAGCTGACGCTGATGAGCGAGTCGCTGCGCAACGACGGACGGATCTGGGTGCCCAGGGCGAAGGGCGACACCCGCCCGCCGAACGAGATCCCCGAGGACGAGCGCGACTACTACCTGGAGCGCATCTACCCCTCCTTCGGCAACCTCGTGCCCCGGGACATCGCCTCCCGCGCCGCGAAGAACGTGTGCGACGAGGGCAGGGGAGTGGGCCCCGGCGGCCAGGGCGTCTACCTGGACTTCGCCGACGCCATCGAGCGGATGGGCCGCAAGGCCGTCGAGGCCAGGTACGGCAACCTCTTCGACATGTACCAGCGGATCACCGACGAGGATCCGTACGAGGTGCCGATGCGGATCTACCCGGCCGTGCACTACACGATGGGCGGACTGTGGGTCGACTACGACCTCCGGACCACCGTCCCCGGCCTGTTCGCCGTCGGCGAGGCCAACTTCTCCGACCACGGCGCCAACCGGCTCGGTGCCTCCGCGCTGATGCAGGGCCTGGCCGACGGCTACTTCGTGCTCCCGGCCACCATCAACGACTACCTGGCCCGCACCCCGCACCAGGAGCCGGTCACCACCGCACACCCCGTCGTCCAGGAGGTGCTGGCCGAGACCGAGGACCGGCTGAACCTGCTGCTGGCCGTGGACGGCGACCGCACCCCGGACTCCTTCCACCGCGAACTCGGCGAGCTGCTCTGGGAGTTCTGCGGCATGGCCCGTACGGACAGCGGACTGCGCAAGGCCCTGGAGCGCATCCCCCAGATCCGCGGGGAGTTCTGGCGGCGCATCAGGGTGCCCGGCACCGGCGCGGAGTTCAACCAGTCGCTGGAGAAGGCCAACCGCGTCGTCGACTACCTGGAACTCGCCGAGCTGATGTGCCTCGACGCGCTGCACCGCACCGAGTCCTGCGGCGGCCACTTCCGCGAGGAGTCCCAGACCCCGGACGGCGAGGCGGCCCGCAAGGACGACGCGTTCTCGTACGCCGCCGCCTGGGAGTTCACCGGCACCGGCCAGGCACCCGTCCTGCACAAGGAGGACCTGGTCTTCGAGTACGTCCACCCCACCCAGCGGAGCTACGCATGAAGCTCACCCTGCGCGTCTGGCGGCAGAAGAACGCCGACGCCGAAGGCGCCATGTCCACCTACGAGGTGGACGGCATCTCGCCCGACATGTCCTTCCTGGAGATGCTGGACGTCCTCAACGAACGGCTCATCCTCTCCGGCGAGGAGCCGGTCGCCTTCGACCACGACTGCCGCGAGGGCATCTGCGGCGCCTGCTCCCTCGTGATCAACGGTGACGCACACGGGCCCGAACGCACCACCACCTGCCAGCTTCACATGCGGTCCTTCCGGGACGGCGACACGATCGACGTCGAGCCCTGGCGGGCGTCCGCCTTCCCGGTGATCAAGGACCTGGTCGTGGACCGGTCGGCGTTCGACCGCATCATCCAGGCCGGCGGATACGTCACTGCGCCCACCGGCTCCGCGCCGGAAGCGCACGCCACCCCGGTGCCGAAGGCCGACGCCGACCTCGCGTTCGAACACGCGGAGTGCATCGGCTGCGGCGCGTGTGTGGCCGCGTGTCCCAACGGGGCGGCGATGCTGTTCACCTCGGCCAAGGTCAACCACCTCAACGTCCTGCCGCAGGGCGCGCCCGAACGGGAGACGCGGGTGCTGGACATGGTGACGCAGATGGACGCGGAGGGCTTCGGCGGGTGCACGCTGGCCGGGGAGTGCGCGACCGCCTGCCCCAAGGGCATCCCGCTCGTCTCCATCACGCGCATGAACAAGGAGTGGCTGCGGGCCACCCGGAAGGTCAGGCGGTAGCGCCCCAGGGGGAGGGGGGGAGCCGCGATCGTCGGCGACGCCCCCCGTGGAGCTGTCCGGCGTGGCCGGCGGTCTCCAGCGGGCGGCCGGCGGACACGGGCCGTCCACGGCGACCCGCGCCCCCGGGGACGCTTCGGTGAACGTTCGCCCACACACGGGCGGGCGGGCGGGGCCGGGTAGGTGCTCACCCGGCCCCGTCTGGTTTTCCCGGCCGCACACCCGGGCCGCCGGACGGGCCCGCGAGGACGGCCGATCCCGCCGTTCAGCATCCCCACATCCGCGCTCCCGGCACCCGTCACGCGCACGCCAACCGGCATCGGAAGAACAGGGAAGGGCGGGCCGTACGCATCCGGGTCCGCCTCCGCTGTCGCCGACCCGGCCCGTGACCAGGAGAGTGCCATGACCGGCGTGTCCACCCTCGACCGTCCCCCGCAGCCCGCGGCACCCGCCCGCTACACCGTCACCCTCGCCCGCGACGAGGCCGGCGTGCGCGCCGCGCAGCGCCTGCGGCACGACGTCTTCGCCGGCGAGCTGGGGGCCCTGCTGACCAGCCCGGAGCCCGGCCACGACGTCGACGCCTTCGACGCCTACTGCGACCACCTGCTCGTCCACGACACCGTGACCGGGCAGGTGGTCGGCACCTACCGGCTGCTGCCGCCGGAGCGGGCCGCGGTCGCCGGCCGGCTCTACTCCGAGGGCGAGTTCGACCTCGGCGCGCTCGACGCGATCCGGCCCGGCCTGGTCGAGGTCGGCCGCTCCTGCGTGCACCCCGACCACCGCGACGGCGCGGTCATCGGCCTGATCTGGGCCGGCATAGCCCGCTACATGACCGACCGCGGCCACGAATGGCTGGCCGGCTGCTGCTCCGTGCCGCTCGCCGACGGCGGCGCCCTCGCCTCCGCCACCTGGGACCGGGTCCGCGCCCGGCACCTCGCCCCCGACGAGTTCCGGGTCCGGCCCCTGCTGCCGTGGGTCCCCGACGCCGGCCTCCCGGTCACCCGCGCCGAACTCCCCGCTCTGCTGCGCGGCTACCTCCGCCTCGGCGCCTGGGTCTGCGGCGAACCCGCGCACGACCCCGGCTTCGGCGTCGCCGACCTGTACGTCCTGCTGTCGATGCGCCGGATCAACCCGCGCTACCTGCGGCACTTCCTCTCCCTCGTGCCGGCCTGATGGGCGGCTGGCAGCCCGGCGCCCCCTGCACGCCGGGCGCCTGCGTGGAGCGGGCCGGGACCGTCGTGGCCGTACCCCGTGCGCTGCTGCGGCTCGCCGCGCTCACGGCCCTGGTGCTGGCCGGGGTCGTGCTGTCCCCGCTCGGCTGGGGCAGCCCCGGCCGGCGGGGCAGGATCCCCGCCGAATGGACCAGACGGTGGTGCCGGGCGATCGTGCGGGCCGCCGGAGTGCGCGTCGGCATCACCGGCGCCGCCCCGCCGGCCGGCGGGCTGCTGCTGGTCGCCAACCACGTCTCCTGGCTGGACATCCCGCTGCTCACCGCGGTACGCCCCGCCCGGCTGCTCGCCAAGAGCGAGATCCGGCGGTGGCCCGTGGCGGGCGCCCTGGCCGGACGCGGCGGGACCCTGTTCATCGAACGGGACCTGCTGCGCGCCCTGCCGGCGACCGTGGACCGGATCTCCGGTGCCCTCCGGACGGGCGCGGCCGTCACCGCCTTCCCCGAGGGCAGCACCTGGTGCGGGCGCGCCCACGGCCGTTTCCACCGCGCCGTCTTCCAGGCCGCGCTCGACGCGGGCGTGCCCGTCCAGCCGGTCCGCCTGCGCTACCGGCAGCGGGACGGCACACCCGGCACCGCGGCGGCCTTCGTCGGCGAGGACACGTTCCTCGCCTCGCTGTGGCGGGTGGCCCGCACCCGGGGCCTGGTCGCCGAGGTGGAGGTCCGCCCGGTGATCCCACCGGGCGCCCACCCCGACCGGCGGGCCCTCGCGCACGCCGCCCAGCCGGCCGCGCCCGAGCCCGCCTGGACGCACGCGACCCTGGTCGCCGGCGTCCTGCACGGGCCGTACGCCGGTGCCGGCCCGGTCACCACCCCGGTGCCCCGGACGTCGGCGGACCGCCCGCGGCTCAGGGCATGACCCGCGCCAGGTACGGTGCTGTCGCGCTGCCCCGCGCCCGGGCCACCCGCTCCGGCGGGCCGGCCGCCACGATCCGGCCGCCCCGGTCGCCGCCGCCCGGACCGAGGTCGATCACCCAGTCGGCGCCCGCGACGACCGTCATGTCGTGCTCGACGACCACCACCGTGTGCCCCGCGTCCACCAGCCCGTGCAGCCGGTCCGTGAGCACCTCCACATCGGCCGGATGCAGTCCGGTCGTCGGCTCGTCCAGCAGGTACAGGGTGTGGCCGCGGCGCCCGCGCTGGAGTTCGCTCGCCAGCTTGATCCGCTGCGCCTCCCCGCCGGACAGCTCGGTCGCGGGCTGGCCCAGCCGCAGATAGCCGAGGCCCACGTCGAGCAGCGTGCCCAGACTGCGCGCGGCGGCCGGCAGGTCCGCGAAGAACTCCGCCGCCGACTCCACCGTCAGATCGAGCACCTCGGCGATGTTCCGTCCCCGGTACGTCACCCGCAGTGTCCCGGGGTTGTAGCGGGCCCCGCCGCAGTCGGGGCAGGGCGCGTACGTGCTCGGCAGGAACAGCAGCTCGACGCTGACGAACCCCTCGCCCTGACAGGTCTCGCAGCGCCCTCCCCCGGAGGGGGCACCCCCAGCCACGTTGAAGGAGAACCGCCCGACCCCGTAGCCGCGCGCCCGCGCCTCCTCCGTGCCGGCGAACACCTTGCGTACGACGTCGAACAGGCCCGTGTAGGTGGCCAGGTTGGAGCGCGGGGTGCGCCCGATGGGCTTCTGGTCGACCCGGACCAGCCGCTCGACACCCGCGGGCCGCTCCGCCAGCTCGCCGACGAGCGTGGACTTCCCCGAGCCGGAGACACCCGTGACCGCGGTGAACGCGCCGAGCGGGAACTCGGCGGTCACCGCACGCAGGTTGTGCCGGGTCACCGGGCCCACGGTCAGCCAGCCGCGCGGCCGGCGCACCTCGCGCACGGCTCCGGGGGACTCGTCGAAGAGGTACGCGGCGGTGGCCGACTCCTCGACGGAGGCCAGCTCGGCCACGGGCCCGCTGTACAGCACCCGCCCGCCGTGCTCGCCGGCGCCCGGACCCACGTCCACCAGCCAGTCGGCGCCGCGCACCACCTCCAGGTGATGCTCCACCACGAACACCGAGTTGCCCGCGGCCTTCAGCCGGTCCAGCACGGTGATCAGCGCCTCGGTGTCGGCGGGGTGGAGTCCGGCGGACGGCTCGTCCAGCACGTACACCACGCCGAACAGTCCGGAGCGCAACTGGGTCGCGAGGCGCAGCCGTTGCAGCTCGCCGGCCGAGAGCGTGGGGGTGGCCCGGTCCAGGCTGAGATAGCCGAGCCCCAGTTCGGTCACCGGCTCGATCCGGGACTTCAGGTCCCCGGTGAGGACCCGGGCGGTCTCCGTGTCCCCTTCGAGGAGTCCGGCGAGGTCGGTCAGCGGCAGCGCGGCCAGTTCGGCGATGGTCCGCCCGGCGAAGGTCACCGCGAGCGCCTCGGGCCGCAGCCGGCCGCCCCCGCAGTCGGGGCAGGGCGCACTGGTCAAAAACCGCTCCGCCTTGGCCCGCAGGGTGGCTGAGCGGGTGTCGGAGAACGTCTTCAGCACATACCGGCGGGCGCTCATGTACGTGCCCTGGTAGGGCCGTTGGATGCGGTCGGCGTCCCGGACGGGGTGGACGGTGACGACCGGCTGCTCGTCCGTGAACAGGATCCACTCGCGCTGTGCGGCGGGCAGGTCGCGCCAGGGCCGGTCCACGTCGTACCCGAGCGTGTCGAGGATGTCCCGCAGGTTCTTGCCCTGCCAGGCGCCCGGCCAGGCCGCGACGGCACCCTCGCGGACGGACAGCGACGGGTCCGGGACCAGCAGCTCCTCCGTCGTCTCGTGCACCCGGCCGAGGCCGTGGCACCCGGGGCAGGCGCCGGCCGCGGTGTTCGGCGAGAACGCGTCCGAGTCGAGCCGGCCGGCACCGGGCGGGTACGTCCCGGCGCGGGAGAACAGCATGCGCAGCGAGTTGGAGAGATTGGTGACCGTGCCCACCGAGGACCGTGAGGTGGGGGCCGCGCGGCGCTGTTGCAGCGAGACCGCGGGCGGCAGCCCGCTGATCTCGCCGACCGCCGGCGCCCCGATCTGGTGGATCAGCCTGCGCGCGTACGGTGCGACCGACTCGAAGTAGCGCCGCTGGGCCTCGGCGTAGATGGTGCCGAACGCCAGGGACGACTTCCCCGAGCCGGAGACACCGGTGAACACCGCCAGCACGTCCCGGGGGATGTCCACGTCGACGCCCTTGAGGTTGTGCTCGCGGGCGCCGCGGACGCGGACGTACGGGTCATGGGGGCTGTGCATCAGGGGGAAACTCTATCCACCCCCGCGAGTCACGCCTGGGGCGGGTTGCCCGGGTCGCGGGGGGTGCCGAACTCGTCCCTCAGCTTGTCCTGCCCGGTGTCGACCTGCGACCGGTACTTGTTACCGGTCCGCTGGTCGATCTGGTCGCCGCCCTTGTCGATGCCCTTGCCGGCCATGTCCTCGTGGCCCTTGAGCATGCCCTTGATCTTGTCCATGAAGGACATTGACAAGCCTCCTCGTCGTTCGGGATGTGCCCTCCCAGGGTCACCGGACCCGGCCCGGTTCGCATCTCGGGCACCTCACCGGCGCGGCGCGAGGAGCGCGGCGAGCCTCCGGTGGGAGTCCAGCAGGGCCGCCCGGTCGTAGGTGCTGGTGGTGACCAGGACCTCCTGCGCCTCCGTCTCCTTCAGGACCGCCTCCAGCTCGTGGGCGACCTGCTGCGCGGTGCCGGCGATGTGCCCGGCGAGAGCGGACTCGTAGACGTCCCGTTCCCTGACGGTCATCGGGCGGGCCTCGACGGACTCGGCGGGGGCGAGCGGCGGGAAGGTGCCGTGGGTGCGGGAGTACGCCGTCGACCACGCCTCCGGGACCAGCAGCCGGCGCGCCTCCGCCTCGGTACCGGCGACGGCGACCGTGCCGGAGATCACCACGTACGGCTCGGCCGCCCAGGGGGAGGGGCGGAACAGGGAGCGGTACCGGTCGATGCCCCGGAGCATCCTCTCGCGGTCGCGCAGGTCCCCGATCACCATCGGCAGCCCCGCGTCGGCCGCGATCCGGGCGCCGTCGCCCATCGCCAGCACGAACGGCGGCACCGACAGTCCCTCCGCCGGGCGGGCGTGCACCCCGGCGGGTGAACCTACCGTGAACCAGTCCAGCAGCTCGCCGAGTTGCGCCCCGAAGTCCTCGGCGTCCCCCTTGTCCCGGCCGAGGGCCCGGCGTACCCCGTCCGTGAAGCCCACGGAACGGCCCAGCCCCATGTCGATCCGCCCGGGGAACAGCGACTCCAGCACCCCGAACTGTTCGGCGACGACCAGCGGCCGGTGGTTGGGCAGCATGACGCCGCCGGTGCCGACCCGGATCGTACGGGTGGCCGCGGCGACCGCGGCGGCCAGCACGGTCGGGGCGGAACCGGCGACACCCGGCACGCCGTGGTGCTCGGACACCCAGAACCGGTGGAAGCCGAGCGCCTCCGCCTCCCGCGCCAGCGCGACGGTGTCCCGCAGCGCCTCGGCGGGCGGGTGCCCCTCGCGGGTGCGGGAGCGGTCGAGGAGGGAGAACCGGGTCCGGGCGATCAGTGAGCTGCTCACGCAGGGTTCAACGCCCCGGCGACCCCGGGATTCCCGGGGGCAGTGGGGTCGGCGGGGGCAGTCGGTCGGTGGGGTCGGCGCGGTAGGCGCGGTCAGCGGTCTCGGCGCGGACCACGGCGAGCGGCGGTGGACGGTGCGCGGGTCGGCGGGGTTGCCGGGGTCGGGCGGCTGGCTAGGGTGGCCGGTGTGACCGACAGCAGCCGTCGCCCGCTCGCCGTGTTCGACCTCGACAACACGCTCACCGACACCGCTCACCGGCAGCACTTCCTGTCCGGCCGCCCGCGCGACTGGGACGCGTTCTTCGACGCCGCCCCCCAGGACCCGCCGCTCGCCGAGGGGGTGGCGCTGGCCGTGGAGAGCGCCCGGGACTGTGAGGTCGTGTACCTCACCGGCCGTCCCGAGCGGTGCCGCCGGGACACCCTGGAGTGGCTCGCGGCCCACGGACTGCCCGAGGGGCGCGTGCACATGCGGAGCGACGCCGACCGCAGGCCCGCCCGCTTCACCAAGCTGCGGGTCCTGCGCCGGCTGGCCCGGGACCGCGAGGTGCGTTTCCTGGTGGACGACGACGAGCTGGTGTGCGACGACGCCGAGCGCGCCGGGTTCACCGTCGTCCGGGCCCGCTGGGCCGCGAAGTCGGCCGCGCTGGAGGAGGCGCAGGAGCGGGACGGCCGCACCTGACGGCGGGGCGGCCGTGCCGGACGCGGCTACGGCCGCAAGCGACGCCGGGACGGCCGCACCCGGCACCGGCCGGATTGCGCCGGGCGCCGGGAGGGGCGTGGTGCGCGCCGGGGTGGCTCAGGAGCCGCCCTCGTCCTCGATGCGGAAGCCGACCTTCATGCCCACCTGGTAGTGCTCGATGCGGCCGTTCTCGATCTGGCCGCGGACCTGGGTCACCTCGAACCAGTCCAGGTTGCGCAGCGTCTGGTCGGCGCGGGCGATGCCGTTGCGGATGGCCTGGTCGACGCCCTCGTGCGAGGTGCCGACGATCTCGGTGACCCGGTAGGTGTGGTTCGACATGCGGGTGCTCCTCTCGTCTCACGCGTACTCCACCGTGCCGTATCCGCGCCCGGCTCGCACGCGCGTCACGGGCGTACCGCCCGGTAGCCCTTGACCTCCGCATTGGTCCATACCAAAATCCAGCACACCCGTACGAGCGCCGTCGCTCGTCCCCCCACGTCGGGCCCCCACCCCTGTCCGCAGTGCCGTGCCAGACAGAACAGGACCCCTCGTGAGACGTCGTCTGATCGCCCTCCTCTGTGTCACCGGATCCCTCGTCAGCGGTTGCGGGATGCTCCCCGGCGGACACGACCGGAAGACCGTCACGGTGTGGCTGATGAAGGACAGCGCGTCCAAGGAGTTCCTGCGCCGGTTCACGGCGGACTTCGAACGCACCCACGGCGACCTGCGGTTGGACATCCGCATCCAGGAGTGGACCGGCATCGTGGAGAAGGTCCGCGCCGCGCTGAGACCGGGCGCGGACGACGGACCGGACGTCATCGAGGTGGGCAACACCCAGGTGCCGCTGTACGCGGACGACGGCCGGCTCGTGGACCTCACGCTGGAGTCGATGCGGGACTGGGGCAAGGAGAAGTGGCTGCCCGGCCTCGCCCAGCCCGGCAGGGACGGCAACAAGCAGTACGGCATCCCCTGGTACGCGGCCAACCGGGTCGTCATCTACCGCAAGGACGCGTTCGAGCGCGCCGGCATCACCCGCCCGCCGAAGACCCGCGACGAATGGCTCGCCGACACCGCAAAGCTCGACTCCGACGGCACGCAGGGCATCTACCTGGCCGGGCAGGACTGGTACACCCTGTCCGGCTTCATCTGGGACGAGGGCGGCGAACTCGCCCGGGAGAAGGACTACGAGTGGCAGGGCACCCTGGACACAACCGCCGCGCTGCGCGGCATGGACTTCTACCGGCGCCTCCAGGCGCTGGGCGAGGGACCCGTGGACGCCGACGAGGAACACCCGCCCCAGGCCGGGGTGTTCGCCGGCGGCAAGGTCGCGCAGATCGTCGCCGTACCCGGCCTCGCCCAGTCCGTCGTGCGGCAGAACCCGGGCCTGAAAGACAAGCTCGGCTTCTTCCCGGTGCCCGGCCGGACCGCCGGCCGGCCCGGCACCGTCTTCACCGGCGGCTCCGACCTCGTCGTCCCGCAGAACACCGGCGACCAGTTCGCCGCCACCACCGTCGTCGGGGCGCTCACCGGCGCCAAGTGGGACACCGAACTCGCCCGCACCATGAACTACGTGCCCAACAAGACCTCGCTGGCCGGTGCGGTCGCCGGTGAGGAGGGGGTCGCCGCCATGGCCGCGGGCGCGGCGCACGGCCGGGCGACCCCCAACACCCCTCAGTGGGCCGACGTCGAGGCCGACAACCCGATCAAGGAGTACATGACCCGGGTGCTCAACGGGGCCGACCCGGCGCCCGAGGCCCGCAAGGCCTCCCGCGCGATCACCGGGAAACTCGCCCCGGACGTCGGCTGACTCACCGCGCCACGCTCAGCGACAGCGCGAACCGGCCCGGCGCGTCCGTCCACCAGTGGGTCAGCTCCAGCCCGGCGGCGGCCAGTTCGGTCGTCACCCCGTCCTTGCGGAACTTCGCCGACACCTCCGTGCGCAACTCCTCACCCGCCGCGAAGTCCACGGCGAGGCCCAGCGCGGGCACCTTCACCGTCTGCGCGGTACGGGAGCGCAGCCGCATCTCGATCCACTGCCGCCCGGCGTCCCACAGGGCCACATGGTCGAAGGTGTCCGGATCGAAGTCGGCGCCCAGCTCCCGGTCGATGACGGCCAGCACGTTCTTGTTGAACGCGGCCGTCACCCCCGCCGCGTCGTCGTACGCCCGGACCAGCACCCGTTCGTCCTTGACCAGGTCGGTGCCGAGCAGCAGCCCGTCGCCCGGGTCGAGCAGCGCCCGCACGGAGGCCAGGAAGGCGGCGCGCTCGGCCGGCAGCAGGTTGCCGACCGTGCCGCCGAGGAAGGCCACCAGCCGGGGCCCGGGCGTGGCCGGCAGGGCGAGCGGGGCGGTGAAGTCGGCGATCAGCGCGTGGACGTCGAGGTCCGGGCGTTCCTCGACGAGGGCCTGCCCCGCCTGGGTGAGGGCGCTCTCGCTGACGTCCACCGGTACGTACGCCGACAGCGGGAGCGCGTCGATCAGATAGCGGGTCTTCGTGGAGGAGCCCGAGCCCAGTTCGATCAGCGTGCGGGCGCCGCTCGCCGCGGCGATCTCGCCCGACCGGGCTACGAGGATCTCCCGTTCGGCGCGGGTGGGGTAGTACTCGGGCAGTTCGGTGATCTGCTCGAACAGCTCGCTGCCACGGGCGTCGTAGAACCATTTGGGCGGCAGCCGCTTGGGGGTGGAGGTGAGACCGTGCAGGACGTCGGCGCGCAGCGCGGCGCCCGTCGTGTCCTCGGGGAGGGTGCGGGTGATGTGCAGGGGACTCAACGGCAGGGCTCCTTCGGTGATGCGGACGCCGGATCCTCCAGCGGGGTGAGCAGCACGCCGGCGCGGCTCGCGGTGAGCACGGTCCGGTCGGGAACCTCCTGCCAGAGCGGGTCGTCGTCGTACGGTTCGGACGCGACGACCGTGCTCCGGCCGGGGTCGGTGCGGTACCAGAGCGAGTCGCCCCAGGTGGTGGCGGAGATCGTGGCGCCGTCCGTGAGCAGCAGGTTCAGCCGGGAGGCGGGGGCCGCCTCGGCGAGGGCGCGAACGGTCTCGCCGAGGGCCCGGTCGGGTTCGTCGCCGGTCCGCAGCCGGTGCAGCACCAGCGCCCAGACGAACGCCGAGTCGGTACGGGCCTGGAGGGACAGCAGGTCGACCGGGGGCAGGGCGGACGCCAGCGGCGCCGCCGCGTCCGGCCAGCCGGCGATGGCGCCGTTGTGGCTGAACAGCCACCGGTCGGCCGCGAACGGTGCCGCCGCGGCCTCGGCGTCCGCGCCCGCGAGGGTGGCGTCCCGGACGGCCGCGAGGACGGCACCGGAGCGCACCACCCGGGCCAGGTCGGCGAAGGACAGGTCCGCCCAGACGGGTCCGGCCCGCCGGTAGCGCGCCGGCACGGGGTCCCCGGGGGCGTACCAGCCCACCCCGAACCCGTCGGCGTTGACCGTCCCGTACCGCTGCCGCCGCGGCGCCCAGGACTGGCGCAGCAGGCTGTGCGCGGGCTCGACCAGAAGCCGGCCCAGGGGCTCCTCGGCTCCCAGGTAGGCGAGGTGACGGCACATCAGCCGGTCTCCGAGCGCGCGGTGCGGAACCCGGAGAAGATCTGCCGCCGGACGGGGTGGTCCCAGTTGCGGAACGTACCGCGGCAGGCCACCGGGTCCACGGCGAACGAACCGCCGCGCAGCACCTTGTGGTCGGAGCCGAAGAACACCTGCGAGTACTCCTCGTACGGGAAGGCCCCGAAGCCCGGGTACGGCAGGAAGTCGCTCGCCGTCCACTCCCACACGTCACCGATCAACTGCCGTACGCCGAACGGTGACTCGCCGGCCGGGTAGCTGCCGGCGGGGGCGGGCCCCAGATGCCGCTGGCCGAGGTTGGCGTGTTCGGGCGCGGGGTCGGCGTCGCCCCAGGGGTAGCGCATCGAGCGGCCCGTGGCCGGGTCGAAGCGGGCCGCCTTCTCCCACTCCGTCTCGGTGGGCAGCCGCCGCCCGGCCCAGCGGGCGTAGGCGTCGGCCTCGTACCAGCACACGTGCAGCACCGGCTCGTCCGGCGGCACCACTTCGGTGACCCCGAACCGGCGCCGCAGCCACTGGCCGCCGTCCCGCCGCCAGAACAGCGGGGCGGTGATGCCGTGCCCCCGGATGTGCGCCCAGCCCTCCGGCGACCACCAGCGTTCGGTGTCGTAGCCGCCGTCCTCGACGAACGCCCGGTACGCCGCGTTGGTCACCGGTGTCGTGTCGATCCAGAACGGCGCCACCTGACGCGGATGCGCCGGGCGTTCGTTGTCGAGGGCCCATGGCTCGGCCGAGGTGCCCATGGTGAACGGGCCGCCGGGCACCAGGACTTCGGCCGGACCGGTGAACGGTGGGGCCGGTTCCGGGTCCGGGGCGGTCAGGGCCCGGGGGCCCCGCCGGAGCTGATGGGTGATCAGCATGGTCTCGTCGTGCTGCTGTTCGTGCTGGGCGACCATCCCGAAGGCGAAACCGGCCTCGGTCAGCCGGGAGCCGTGGAAGTCCGCCCCGTCCAGCAGGTCCAGCGCCCGGCCGCGCACGTCGGCCGCGTACCGGCGGGCCTCGGCGGGCGGCAGCAGCGGCAGCGAGGGACGCTCCGCACGTGGATGCTCGAAGGCGTCGTACAGGTTGTCGATGTCGGGCCGCATCGCCTCCCGGCCGCCGACCGCCCGCAGCAGCCACAGCTCCTCCTGGTTGCCGATGTGCGCCAGATCCCACACCAGGGGCGACATCAGCGGGGAGTGCTGGGCGGTGAGGTCCGGTTCGTCGACGCACGTCGTCAGGAGGGTGGTGCGGTCACGGGCGGTGGTGAGGGAGGCCAGCGCCCGCTGCCGCAGGGCCTCGCTGTCCGTCTCGGTGGTCGTGATGTCGGTCTGCGGGGCGGTCATGCGCGGATGTCCTTCCTCCCGTGCGCGGTGGGCGTGCCTCCGGCCGGGGCCGCCCCGGACCGGGGCGGGCCGGCGGGCAGCCGGTCCAGCAGGTCGTCGGCCGGACAGCGGCCGCGGGCGACATAGCGGTCCCGGTACGCGGCCACGGCGTCGCTGACCCGGGCGGTGGCCCCGAGTCGGGGCAGCGCCTCCAGGGCCGCCTCGAAGCAGGTGGCGGCGGCGTCGCGCAGCTCCGGGTCGGCGAGCCCCCGCCGGGCCGCGTCGACCCACAGCGGGTTGTGCGGGGCCGGCCGGTTCAGGGTCCGTTCGGCGAGCGGCTTCACGGCCCGGTAGGCGGTCTCGGCGGCCTGCGGATCGTCGAACAACGCCGCCGTCACCGCGAGCGGCACGGTCCAGCCGTTCTCCCCGGGCTGCGCGTCGATCATCCGCAGCTCCAGGTGGCCGCGCGGCCGGACCGGCGGGAACAGCGTCGTCAGGTGGTAGTCGAGGTCCGCCCTGGTGGGCGGCCGGGGCGACCGGGAGCGGATCCACTCCCGGAAGGTGAGCCCCTCGGGAACCTCCCACGGCCCGCTGTCCCGGCGGACGCACATCACCGGGGAGTCCAGCACGTGCCGGGCCCAGGCCGCCCTGGGCTCGGCGTTCAGCGGGGGAGCGCCGGCCCGGCCGGCACCGATGTCGGTCCACCACCGCTGCCGGGTGGACATCCAGCCCGTGGGCCGTTGCCCGGCCAGCGGGGAGTTGGCGAACGCGGCGACCAGCACCGGGCCCAACTGGTGCGCCAGCCACCAGCGCCGTATGTGTCCCAGCGGGCCGGGCTCCTCGTGGCCGGCGTCCACGCAGACCTGGACGGACGCCGAGGCGCACATCATGTGCCGGCCGGCCGGACCGGTGCGGTCCAGGCACGCCTCCATGGCGTCGTAACGCGCCTCACGCAGGAACCTGCGGGGTGGGTGCCAGGGGTCGTGGCCGATGCCGGCGAGAGCGAGACCGTCCTCGGCCAGCACGGCCCGGACGGCGTCCAGGTCGGCGGCGACGGTGTCGATGCACTCCATCAGGGAGGCGGCGGGCGGCGAACTCAGTTCGAGCTGGCCGCCGGGTTCGACGGTGAGCGCCGACCCCAGGGGTACGGCCCGCAGGGCGGCGTAGGCCGCTTCGAGCCGTTCGGATGTGACGGGGAACTGTGGTCGCTCCCGCTCGTGGACGAGCCACTCCAGCTCGACGCCGAGCGCGCGGGGCGGTCCGGTCTTGAAGCAGATGCCCCTGACCAGGGCCTCCACCTCGGCTTCGGTGACGGCGGTGCGGTGCTCCGTACAGTCACCACCGTCGTTCTTCGCTTCGGACATGTCGGGATCCTCCTGAGATTCCACCATGTCACCGGCCTCGGTCTGCCGTGGGGCGGGGCCGGCACTCGTCCCAACCCAAGACCCTCGAGCCGATTCGCACAAGGGCGCCCGGCAGGACGTTCCGGATCGGTCACTTCCGTTTCCTGTGGCGGTCCCGGACCGTTCCCCGGGCGGGAAACTCCGTTGCACCGCTCACCAGCATCACCCAGGATGCGTCCGTGAGCACGACGGGGGAGACCCCGCAGGCGCGCGGTCGCGGCATCCACGGGGGTGGTGCCGGTCGCGCGCGCCTGCGCGGGCTCGCCACGCGGACGCGCGCGACGGACCGTGCGTGCGGGGCGCCGGGGCCCGCCGGAAGCGGCTCCTGACGGCCGCCCGCCCCACGGGCGTGACCGACGGCTGTGCCGCCGTGCGTCAGCCGCCCCCGCCGACGTGGGGGAGCGGGGCGGTCAGGTCCAGCCGTAGCGCTCGTGCAGCCGTCGCCGGACGAGGTCGAACCGCGTCCGGTCCAGGGCGCACGCCTCCCGGCGCATGCCCTCCTCGTGCAGCCGCAGCACTCGGTCCACGGCCACCCACGAGTCCCGGCCCGACCGGTCCCACGGTCCGCCGCCGATCGGCACCCACTCCCGGTCACCGTCGTGCCGCTTGCTGGACAGCCGTACGGCGAGGACGGTGCCCGCCGCCTCCCGTGCCACGACCAGTACCGGGCGGTCCTTGCCCCGGCCGTCGTTCTCCTCGTACGGCACCCAGGTCCACACGATCTCACCGGGGTCCGGGTCGCCGTCGGGGGCCGGGGAGTACTCGGTGCGCACCCGGCCGACCTCGCACGGGTCCGCCTCGGTGGTGGCATGGGGGCCTTGCCGGCCGGGGACGTTCTCTTCGGTGGACGTACTCACGCGGGCACCTTAGTGGTCCGCTCCGCGGCTCTCCCGCGCGCACCTCGGTGGTCCGCTCCGCGGCAGGCGCCCGTCGCCTGCCGCGTCAGCCGCGTCACCGCGGTGCGGCGTCCGTGCCCGCAGCAGGTGCGCCGCCGATCGACATGCCGGGGCGCCGGCGGTGCACGGTCAGATACGTCAGGCCGTCCGCACCCGCGGCGACGGCGCGCGGCGCGCCGTGCGGCAGCCAGACGAGGGCGCCCTCGCCGAGCGGCTCCTCCTCGGCCGCGGGGCCCTTGCCGAGCACGCCGTCGCCGGCGACGACCAGGAGCAGTACGTCGAGCTGCGCCTCGGTGTGAAGGGTGATCCGCCCGCCCGGAGCGAGCCGGACCACGTTGGCGTCGAGCTGGCGTCCGCTCTCGGCCAGCTTCCACAACGCGCCGGCCGGCACCGGCGGTGCCTCGGCCAGCGCACGGGTGTCGCACAGGACATGCGGGTCCGCCGCCGTGCGGCCGGCCGGTGCGGTGTCCCTCGCGGACGGCGACGTCATGGAGTTCCCCTAGGGTCTCGCGTTCTCCTCTGCCCGCTGGGGGCCCCTCCCAGCCTACAATTAATACAAGTAGGGTTCGTGAAAAAGGGGCGGCAGACGGGAAGAGGTGTCCGGGCGTGAGCACGCGGGAAAGCCCACGGCGCCGGGAGGCACTGGACGTGCTGCGCGCCGCCCCCTCGCCGCTCGGCGTCGCGGAGACGGCCGAGCGGATGGGCCTGCATCCCAACACCGTCCGCTTCCATCTTGACGGTCTGGTGGCCGACGGCCTCGTCGAACGCCGTACGGAGGCACCGGTGGGGCCGGGCCGGCCCCGCACCGTCTACACCGCACGCCCCGGCATGGACCGCGGCGGCCCCCGCGACTACCGGCTCCTCGCCCGCATGCTGCTCAGCCGGTGGGCCGCCGCCGACCCGGCCGAGGCGCGGGCGGAGGCCATGGAGACGGGCCGCGCCTGGGGCCGCTCCCTGGTGGACCCGCTGCCGCCGCACGAGCCGCCGACGGCCGAGCGTTCGGTGGCCCGGTTGGTCGCCCTGCTGGACGGCCTGGGGTTCGCGCCCCGGGTGGAAGGGGGCGGCGAACCCGGCCGGCCGGCCCGGCGGATCCGCCTGCGGCACTGCCCCTTCCTCGAACTCGCCGAAGAGCGGAGCGACTTGGTGTGTCCGCTGCATCTGGGCCTGATGCAGGGCGCGTTGACGAGGCTGGGCGCACCGCTGACGGCCACCGCGCTGGAGCCGTTCGCCGAACCTGAGTCCTGCCTGGCCCATCTGACCCCGACAGCCCCGGTCTGAACCGACCGCCCTCATCCAGGCACCCGGCCCGGCCGGCGTCCGCGAGGTCCCGCAAGGTCACCCCTCCTCACCCGTCCGAACCCGCGGTCCCGGCGGTCCGGGCGGAGAAAGGCCCCTCACCGATGAACGCCACGTCCGCCGGCACCGCGAGCGCGGTCACCTTCGTGTGGCTCGGGATGGTGCTGGCGATCTCCTTCCTGGAAGCACCGCTGAAGTTCCGTGCCCCGGGTGTGACGATCCCCGTCGGCCTCGGCATAGGCCGGCTGGTGTTCCGCGCGCTGAACGCCGTCGAGGCGGTCCTCGCGGTCGTCGTCCTCGCCTCGGTCGCCGTGGGAGACGGTCCCACCGGGGTCGTCGTGCCGGCCGTGGCGGTGGCGGTGCTGCTCCTCGGCCAGGTGGCCGTCGTCCGGCCCCGCCTGAACCGCAGGTCCGACCGGGTCCTCGCCGGGGAGGAACTGCCCCGCTCACGCAGCCACCTGTGGTACGTGGCCCTGGAGGTCCTCAAGGCCGCGACCCTGGCCGTCCTGGGAGTCGCCCTGCTCACGGTGTGACCGTGGGACCGCGACACCCGACGCGGCGGCCGGGTCCGGGTGGAACCCGCGGTGGGACCCGCGGTGGGGAGGACCGGCGGGAGAGTCGGTGACCCCGGTGGCCCTCGCGGCAGGAACACCTGGCGCGGCCCCGCGGTGGGACAGCCGACGGGCCCCCGGCCGCGGGAGCCCTGTCGGGACGCGGCCGGGGTGCCTCGTGGATCCCGCGGCCGGGGTGCCCGGTGAGGGACCCGGCCGCACGGACCACCGCCGTATCAGCCCTCCTGCTCCACGGGCACCTTCTGCGAGGCCGGCGGCGCCACCCCGTTGTGCGAGGGTGAAACCCCGTTCACCGGCTGCCCGTTGTCTCCCGTCGAGGCGAGCAGCTTACGGGCGAGGCCCAGGCCCGTGCCGCCCATGGTGAGGGCCTTGGCGAACAACTCGCCCATGCCGTCGGCGCCGTTGAGCAGCACCATGTTGTCGACGTTGCCGAACGCGGAGGCGCCCGCCTGGACGATCTCCGGCCACTTCTCGGCGAGTTGCTGCGCGACGACCGCCTCCTGGTTCTCCGCGAGTGCCGCCGCCCGAGCCTTGATGGCCTCCGCCTCCGCCAGCCCCTGGGCCCGGATCGCCTCAGCGTCCGCCAGACCCTTCGCCTGCGCGGCGGCGGCCTCCGCCTCACCGGTGGCCCGGGTGGTGGCGGCGCTCGCCGCACCTCGGGTCTTGGTGGACTCGGCCTCGGCCGCCGCCGCCAGCTCGGTCTCCTTCGCCTTGGCCTGCGCCGCCGAGATGCGCGCGTCGCGGTCGGCCTCGGCCAGGGTCCGCTTCTCGTACGCCGTGGCGTCCGCCGGCTTGCGGACGTCCGCCTGGAGCTGCTGTTCCCGCCGGTTCGCCTCCAGTTCAGCGACCCGCGTCTCCTGGACGACGACCTCCTGCCGGGCCGCCGCCGCGGCGAGCGGGCCCGCCTGCTGGGCCTTCGCCGCGGCCTTGTCCCGTTCGGCCTGGTAGCCGGCCTGGAGGATCTCGCTGTCGCGGGTCGCCTCCGCCATCCGCGCCATCGACTGCTGCTCGGCCTCGGTGGCGAGCCGGTTCGCCTCGGCCTGCGCGATGCGCGCGTCCCGCTGCACGGCCGCCGCGTGCGGCATCGCCAGGTTCTGGATGTAACCGGTCGGATCCTCGATCTCGTGGATCTGCAACGAGTCCACGATCAGACCCAGCTTCTCCATCTCCGTACCGCAGGCCGCCCGGGTCTGCCCGGTCAGCTTCTCCCGGTCGCGGATCATGTCCTCGACCGTCAACCCGCCCACGATGGAACGCAGATGGCCGGCGAAGACGTTGTGCACCCGCTCCGCCATCAGCTTCTGCTGGTCCAGGAAGCGGCGGGCCGCGTTCGCGATCGACACGAAGTCGTCGCCCACCTTGAAGATGACCACACCCCGCACCTTCAGCGGGATGCCCTGGTGGGTCACGCAGTCCACGTGCAGCTCGGTCTCGTTCAGGTCCAGCGAGAGCTTGCGCACGGCCTGCACCCCGGGCACCACCATCGTGCCGCGCCCGGTGACGATGCGGAAGCCCATGCCCTCCTCGAGCCCCTCGGTGCGGTGCGTCGACCCGGAGATGACGAGTGCCTCGTTGGGTTCGGCGACCCGCCACATCATCTTGAACAGACCGATCAGGACGAGGACGGCACCCACGACCGCCCCCGCAACGACGCCGATCATCATCGGCATACGCCCCCTTTGCATGGTGCCCGTCCGGCACCGGTCGAAGGGAGTGTGCGCCCGCGCGGGGCCCCGGAGAAGACGCCGGCGAAACCTTGTCACAATCTTGATGCCCGACCCGCCGGCCGGGGGCTGAGCAGGCTCAACCGCCGTACGCGGCCGTGACGTAGACCGTTCTCGGCGGCAGGTGCTCCACCACCATCACCACCGTGCCCGGCGCGAGCCGGCTCGTGCCGTCGGCCGGGTGGGCGAGGAAGTGCTCCGCGCCGCCACGCACCCGCACGATCACCTCACCGACCAGACCGGGCCCGACCGTCCCCGTCACCCGACCCATCAGCCCGACCATCGACGCGTCACCCATGGCCCCAGCGTACGGACGGCGGCGCGGTCACACGGCCGGCCGGTCCGCGTCCGCCCGCTGCGGCGGCCACCGCTCGTGCCAGCGCAGCTCCGCCTCCAACTGGGCGGCCAGCGCGATCAGAAGGGGTTCGCTGTGTGCCGGGCCGAGCAGTTGCGCGCCCACCGGAAGTCCGGGTCCCGCGAGGCCGGCGGGCACGTTCACGCCCGGCCAGCCCAGCACGTTCCACGGCCAGGCGTAGGGGCAGGCGGCGATCATCGCGCGGTCGGTGGCCAGCCCGCCGAGCCCGGCCAGGGCGCCGATCCGGGGGCGGGGGAGCGGCCGTCGTCGGCGTGAGGATCACGTCGTACGACCGGAAGAACCCGCCGATCCGCCGGTGCAGTACCCCCTCGGCGCGCCGGGCCACTCGGAGCGGCGCCCCGGCGAGCAGCCGCCCGAGCCGGGCCGTGCCCCGGGTGCGCGGGTCGAGCAGCGCGGGGTCGGGGGCCTCGCGGACCCGCTCGGCGATCCCGGCGGTGGCCCGCGGCAGGAACGTCAGTCCGATCTGCCCGTACGGCGGGTCGGCCTCCTCGACGTCGTGTCCCAAGTCCGCGAGTTCCTCGGCCAGTTCCAGGACCCGGGGCGCGGATCTGCGGGTGCAGCCGGGCCGGTACGGCGGTGAACGGCGGCTTCAGGGAGAGGGCGATGCGCAGCCGGCCGGGGTCCCGGCCGGCCGCGTCCGCCACGGTCAGCGCGGGTGGCCGGTGCGGGTCCCGGTCGTGGTTGCCGCTCGCCGCGTCCAGCAGCAGGGCCGCGTCGGCGACCGTCCGGGCGAGGGTGCCGTTCACCGTGATGCCGTGGAAGGACTCACCGCGCGGCCAGGTCGAGATACGGCCGCGCTGCGGCTTGATGCCGATCAGGTGGGTCCAGGAGGCCGGGATCCGCACCGAGCCCGCGCCGTCGGAGCCCAGCGCGGCCGGGACCAGCCCCGCGGCCACCGCGGCGGCCGAACCGCCGGAGGACCCGCCGGGCGTGTGCCCGGGGTGCCAGGGGTTGCGGGTGTCGCCGAACGCCGGGCCCTCGGTGAACGGCCATTGCCCCAGCTCACACGTGTTTGTCTTGCCGACGATCACAGCGCCGGCCGCGCGTAGTCGTCGTACCGCCTCTGCGTCCGCCGCCGCCGGCGGGAAATCGCCGCGACAGCCGAACGCGGTCGGCTCGCCGGCCACGTCCATGTCGTCCTTCACCGCCACCGGCACACCGAGCAGCGGACGCCGCGCTCCGGCCGCCAGCTCCCGGTCGGCGGCGTCCGCCTCGGCGAGGGCGGCCTCGGCGCGCACGATCCGGAAGGCGTTCAGCGACGGCTGGGCGGCCTCGATCCGGGCCAGGGTCCGCTCCACCAGCGCGCGGGAGGACACCTCCCCGGCGGCGAGGGCGCGTCGGGTGTCCGCGAGACCCGCGGCGCGGTCGGGCGTCATGGGGGCACACCTCCGGGAGGCTCCGGGCACGATGTCTACCGCACGGTAACGTCGAATCGGGGACGGGCGTACGGATTTCGCGCCGAGTCGCACCACGAATGCCCCGCGGCCCGCGCCCACCACCCCGGGCGGCCCGAATTTCCGGCTCGGGGCGGTCACGGCGATACTTGAACGCTACAGTTTCCCGTGCCTGGAGGCGGTGGCGTCCGGCTGAGCACCGGCCCGGCGGGCGACTCTCCAGGGCGGTCGACGGCCCGCGGGCGCGAATCGTCGGCTCAGGCCGCCAGCAGGCGCCGCAGCCATCCGATCCGGGCCGCGCGGGCCGCCCGGGACAGGGCGGCCTCGGGGGCCAGGGCGTCGAAGCCGTGGCAGCCGCCCGGCCAGACGTGGAGTTCGGCCACGCCGCCGGCCTGCCAGATCCGGGACGCGTAGGCGACCACCTCGTCCCGGAAGGTCTCCGCCGAGCCCACGTCGAGAAAGGCCGGCGGGAGCCCGGAGAGGTCGGCGGCGCGGGCCGGGGCGGCGTACGGGGAGACGTCCGGGCCACCGCGCCGGTCGCCCAGCAGCGCCGTCCAGGCGGTGTCGTTGGCGCTACGGTCCCAGACGCCCAGGCCGGCCATCTGACGGCCGGACCCGCTGTCGTTGCGGTCGTCCAGCATCGGGCCCATCAGTAGCTGGCCGAGCGGGCGCGGACCCTGCCGGTCCCGGGTGAGCAGGGCGAGCGCCGCGGTCAGGCCGCCGCCCGCGCTGGCGCCCGCCACGACGATCCGGTCCGGGTCACCGCCGATCTCCTTCGCGTGCCGCGCGATCCACAGCAGCCCGGCGTACACGTCCTCGACCGGCGCGGGGTGCGGGTGTTCGGGCGCGAGCCGGTACTCCACCGACACGACCACCGCGCCGAGTTCGTCCGCCCACGCCAGGGCTTCGGTCACACCGGCCCGGTTGGAGCCGGCCACCAGGCCGCCGCCGTGCACGTGGTAGACCACCGGCAGGGCCGCCGTGGCGGGGGAGGACGCGGGACGGCACACGAGGAGGGAGATGTCGGGGGCGCCCGCGGGGCCGGGCACCGTACGGTCCTCCGTCTCGAAGGCGCCGTCCAGGGTGGGGTCGACCAGCTCGACGGCCGCGCTCTGCCGGGCGCCGTCGAGGTCGTCCAGGGTGAAACCGGGCGACAGCACGTCCCCGTACCGCTCCAGCACGGCGGCGAGTTCCGGGTCGAACGGCGGCGGAACCAGGGGCATGCCTTTTCCTCCCGTGAGACGTCCGGCGTCCGGTGGTCCGGTGCGGCGACGCGTGTGCGGTCGTACGCCGGCTCCCGGCACCCCTGGCGCGGGGTGCGGTGGGCCGGCCGGCGTACGCGGTCACGACCCGCCTACCCCGCCGTGGCCGGGTCACTTGCGTCACAGGCCCCCCACCGTGCCGGGCGGGGACGGCGAAGGGCCGGAGCCGTGTGCCGGCTCCGGCCCTCTCGCGGGTCGTACGGTCAGGCCGCGGCGGCCTCGCCCACGTTGCTGTGCAGACGGGCCACGACCTCGGTCAACTGGGCGGCGACCTCGGCGTCGTCGGCCGGGTGGGTCGCGGCGAAGCGGGTCACGGAGCCCGGGATGGAGAGCTTGATGTCCTCGATCACCTTGCCGCCGGCGATGCCCACGGCCTTGCGGGTGTCGTCCTGCGCCCACACACCGCCGTACTGGCCGAAGGCGGTGCCGATCACGGCGACGGGCTTGCCGCCGAAGGCGCCGGCGCCGTAGGGGCGGGACAGCCAGTCGATGGCGTTCTTCAGGACGGCCGGAATGGTGCCGTTGTACTCGGGGGAGAAGAACAGGAAGGCGTCGGCGGCCTGAGCGGCCTCGCGGAGCTTCGCGGCGGCGGCCGGGACGTCGCCCTCGACGTCGATGTCCTCGTTGTAGAAGGGGACGTCGGCCAGGCCCTCGTACAGCTCGACCTCCGCGCCCTCGGGCGCGAGCTTGGCGGCCGCCTCGGCGAGCTGGCGGTTGTGCGAACCGGCGCGCAGGCTGCCGACGAGTGCGAGGATGCGAACGGACATGAGAACTCCAAGAGGCTGAAACGTCGCTGTCACGATCCGGACCAAGGTCCGGTTATGTTTCTATCACCCTAAGCGGACCGCGGTCCAGTTTTCTTCCCGATGCTTTACGCTGTCTTCATGTCCCGCGCGCTGCCGCCCTTCCCGAACCCCCAGGAGCCCCTCGGCGAACCCAGGCTGCTGGAGGTCGGCACGGCTCCCGACGAGCCGTGCCTGCGCGCCGACGCCGCCCGCAACCGGGCCCGGCTGCTGGAGGCCGCCGCCCGGCTGATCGCCGAGCACGGCGTCGCCGGGGTCACGATGGAGGCCGTCGCCACCGCGGCCCAGGTCGGCAAGGGCACCGTCTTCCGGCGCTTCGGCGACCGCACCGGACTGCTCATGGCCCTGCTCGACCACTCCGCCAGGCGGCTGCAGGCCGACTTCGTGGGCGGCCCGCCGCCGCTCGGACCCGGCGCCCCGCCCCTGGAGCGGCTGCGGGCGTTCGGCGTGGCGGTGCTGTACCGCTCGGCCGAGCAGTTGGACCTGCACCTGGCCGCCCAGGCCGAGCCGGCCCGCCGGTTCGCCCACCCCGCGGTCGAGGCACTGCGCGTCCACGTCACGATGCTGCTCCGGCAGATCGTGCCGGACGGCGACTGCGACCTGCTCGCCCAGACGCTGATGGCCTCACTGGACCCGGCGCTGATCCACCACCTGACCCGGCAGTGCGGCATGCCGATGGAACGCCTGGAGGCAGGCTGGACCGACCTGGTCGCCCGGGTGACCCGCACCGGGCCGTAACGCTAGGCCGCACCACCGAAGGGAGCCACCCCGAAGGAGGTGGCGGGTGCGGGGGAGAGGCCCGGCGTCGCGGCGGACGTCCGTCCGCGTCCGGTGCGAACCACGCCGTACCGGCGCCGAATTCGTCGAACGGTGAACCACCTCGACCCGGCTGACCCGGGCGTCCGGCGCTCTGCCAGGATGCCGTCGTCATGGTGCAGATACCGAACACGCCCACGAGTGCCGATGTGGCCCGCCTGGCAGGCGTCTCCCGCGCGACCGTCTCCTACGTCCTCAACAACACCGGCGCGGTACGCATCAGCGAGCCGACGCGCCTCCGCGTGCGCGAGGCCGCCCGCGAACTGGGATACGTACCGCACGCCGCCGCCCGCAGCCTGCGCGCCGGCCACAGCCGCATGGTCCTCATGCCCGCCCCGGCCATCCCGGCCGGGCCCCTCTACAGCGCGTTCCTCAACGAACTCCAGTGGGCGCTCGGCCGCCTGGACTACACCGTCGTGCAGTACGGCAGCGTCGGCCTCCAGGGCGACGAAGCAGCCCGCGCCTGGGCGGAGCTGCGGCCGGTCGCCGTCCTGGTGCCCGGTACCGGCCTCGGCCCGCAGGGCGTCGCCGTCCTCAAACGGTCCGGAGCCCGTGCCGTCGTCACCCTCGGCCCCACGCGCGTCGACGGCGCGCACGCCCTGCTCATGGACCACGACGCCGTCGGCCACTGCGCCGCGACCCACCTCTACGCCCGCGGCCGGCGCCGGATCGGCGTGGTCGTACCCGAGGAGTCCGGGCTTCAGGCGTACTCGCGGCCCCGGCTCGCGGGGGCCCGCCAGGCACTGCGCGGCACGGCCGCCACCGTGACCGAGCTGCCGCTCGCCCACACCGAGGAGGCCGCCGCCGAACTCGCCGCACGCTGGACCGGGTCGGGCCTGGACGCGGTGTTCGCCTACAACGACGAGTACGCGATGCTCCTGATGCGCGCGTTGCAGGACGAGGGCATCCGCATCCCGGAGGACGTGGCCGTGATCGGCGCCGACGACCTGATGCTGGGCCGGCTGCTGCGACCGCGCCTCAGCACGGTCCACATCGAGCTGCCCTCGGGCCGCGACCTCGCCGAGCTGGTCGACCGCGCCGTGCGCGATCCCGGCGGCGAGCCCGACGTGCACACCGTGCTGGGGGCCTCGGTGGTGCGGCGCGAGTCGAGCTGACCCGGTACCGAGGCCCCCAGCACGGGCTACTTCTGCGTCTCGCCCTGCTGGGCGGCGATGCTCTTGCGGACCTCGTCCATGTCGAGGCCGCGGGCCTGCCCGATGAGGTCCGTGAGGACCGGTGCGGGCAGGGCGCCCGGCTGGGAGAAGACCGCCACCTGGTCGCGGACGATCATCAGCGTCGGGATCGACTGGATGTCGAAGGCCGCGGCCAGCTCGGGCTGCGCCTCGGTGTCCACCTTGCCGAACACCAGATCGGGATTCTCCGCCGCCGCCTTCTCGTAGACGGGCGCGAACTGCCGGCACGGGGGGCACCAGGGCGCCCAGAAGTCGATGAGAACGAACGCGTTCTCGCTCATCGTCTGGTCGAAGTTCTCCTTGGTGAGCTCCACGGTGCTGCTCATGGCGTGATTCCCTCTTCCGGGTGTAGGGGTGTGCCGACGGCGGAAACACGGCCGCCGGTCCGCCTATTCCACGCGTGCACGCCTGTGTTCCGCGCGCGTACCCCTGTGGCCGCGGCGCACCCCACCCACCACACTGGCCCCATGACGGAAACGGAATCCATCGCTTACGACGTCGTGGTGCTGGGCGGCGGCCCCGTGGGCGAGAACGTCGCCGACCGCACCCGCGCGGCCGGGCTCAGCACCGCGGTCGTGGAGAGCGAACTGCTCGGCGGCGAGTGCTCCTACTGGGCGTGCATGCCCAGCAAGGCCCTGCTCAGGCCGGTCATCGCCCAGGCCGACGCCCGCCGCCTGCCCGGGCTCGGCCAGGCCGTGCGGGGCCCGCTCGACACTCCGGCCGTGCTGGCCCGCCGGGACGAGTACACCTCCCACTGGAAGGACGACGGCCAGGTCGCCTGGCTGGAGGGCACGGGCGCCGACCTGTACCGCGGCCACGGCCGCCTGGCCGGAGCCCGTACCGTCACCGTCACCGGACCCGACGGCACGGTCACCACCCTCACCGCCCGGCACGCCGTCGCCGTGTGCACCGGGACCCGCGCCCGGCTGCCCGACCTGCCGGGACTCGCCGAGGTCGAGCCGTGGACCAGCCGCGAGGCCACCAGCGCCGAGGCGGCACCCGGCCGGCTGATCGTCGTCGGCGGCGGTGTCGTCGCCACCGAGATGGCCACCGCCTGGCAGGCCCTCGGCTCGCGGGTCACCCTGCTGGTCCGGGGCAAGGGCCTGCTGCCCCGGATGGAGCCCTTCGCCGGTGAGCTGGTCGCCGACGCGCTCGCCGAGGCGGGCGTCGACATCCGCACCGGTACCAGCGTCGAGTCCGTCACCCGCGAGAACGGCACCGTCGTCGCCGTCACCTCCGAGGGCGACCGCGTCGAGGCCGACGAGATCCTCTTCGCCACCGGCCGCGTCCCGGGGACCGACGACCTCGGCCTGGACAGCGTCGGCCTGGAACCCGGCTCCTGGCTGGACGTCGACGACAGCCTGCGGGTCACCGGCACCGACTGGCTGTACGCGGTCGGTGACGTCAACCACCGCGCCCTCCTCACCCACCAGGGCAAGTACCAGGCGCGGGTCGCGGGCGCCGCCATCGCCGCCCGCGCCGCCGGCAGCCCCCTCCTGGACGAGCCCTGGGGGGGCGCACGCGGCCACCGCCGACCACGACGCCGTACCCCAGGTCGTCTTCACCGACCCCGAGGCCGCCGCGGTCGGCCTCTCCCTCGCCGAGGCGGAACAGGCCGGCCACCGCGTCCGCGCCGTCGACGTCGCGTTCTCCTCCGTCGCCGGGGCGGGCCTGTACGGCGAGGGTTACAAGGGCCGCGCCCGCATGGTCGTGGACCTGGAGGACGAGATCCTGCGCGGGAGTCACCTTCGTCGGCCCCGGCGTCGGTGAACTCATCCACTCGGCCACCGTCGCGGTCGCGGGCCGCGTCCCGCTCGGCCGGCTGTGGCACGCGGTCCCGTCCTACCCGACGCTCAGCGAGGTGTGGCTGCGGCTGCTCGAGGCGTACCGGGACAACTGAGCGGCGGGCTGGGGCAGCCGGAGGCCGAGGCCCCGGCGACGGCTACGGCAGCCGGAAGCCGAGGGCCGCGGCGGCGGCCGAGGGCGACGGCTGTGCCCACCGGGCCGCCACCGCCTCATCGGTCGACAGGGACCGTGGTTCGGCGCGGTCCAGGTACAGCGTGCCGTCGAGATGGTCCGTCTCGTGCTGGACGATCCGGGCGGGCCAGCCGGTGAACACCTCGTCCAAGGCGCGGCCCCGCTCGTCCTCGCCGCGCAGCCGGACCTCGGTGTGCCGGGCGACCACCGCCTGCCAGCCCGGCACGCTCAGGCAGCCCTCGAAGAAGGCGGCCCGCGCGGGGCCGGCCGGCTCGTACACCGGGTTGACCAGGACCCGGAACGGCTGCGGCACCCGGCCCCGGACCACGGCGACCTCCTCGGTCACCGGCGCCGGATCCTCGATCACCGCGATCCGCAGCGGTACGCCGACCTGCGGCGCGGCCAGTCCCACACCGGGCGCCGCGTGCATGGTGGCGCGCAGGGCCTCGACGAACCGGGCCAGCAGGGCGGGACCGAGCTGGCCGTCGTACGGCTCGGTGCCGCGGCGCAGCACCGGCTGTCCGGCCGCGACGATGGGCAGGGGGCCGCCGGCGGCGAGGAGTTCTTCGACCCGCTCGGCGAGGGGCGCGTGTTCACGGGGAGCTGCCATCGCGTCAGGATGCCATGCCCGTGCACCGCTCCCCGCGGCACACGCCACCGCCCGACCCGGCCGGCCCGCCTCCTTCCGGACCGGGCTGCTGGGTTCCGCCTCCGGTTGCCCGGGGGCCCGGTCCCTGCCGGATCGGGCTGGCCGGGCTCGGTCACCGGTCGGCGGTCCCTGCCGGATCGGGCTGGCCGGGCTCCGTCTCCGGTCGTCCGGGGCCGGTCGGCTCACCGCTGCGGGAAGTCGCCCGCGAGCGCCGAGGCGAGCCGCAGGTGCCGGTCCGCCTCCTCGTGCCGGCCCTGCCGCTGCAGCGTGCGGCCGAGCATCAGCCGGGCGTAGTGCTCCACCGGGTCCCGCTCCACGACGGCCCGCAACTCCTCCTCCGCACGCCGTAGCTGGGCCGAGTGGTAGTAGGCGCGGGCCAGCAGCAGCCGGGGCCCGGTCTGCTCCGGCGCCTCCTCGACCAGCCCGGCCAGCACCCGCGCCGCGCCCGCGTAGTCCCTGGCGGCGAAGAACAGCCGCGCGCTCCCAGCGGTCGGCGGCGGTGCCGTGGTCGTAGTACGTGGTCTCCACTTGCGTCTCCACTTCTGACCTCCTCGTCGCGGCGATAACGGAGCGCAGTCGTTTAATATTCCACTACTTCGACGGGGTGGCCGGAACGCGGCCGTGGCATCACGCGGCGCTCGGGGCGCCAGGTGGCGATGAGGGCCGCCGCCAGGAGCAGTTCGGCGATGTCACCGCCGTAGTACATGATCATCGCGCCACCCTGGACCTGGGGGACGGGAGCGCGGACGTCCACCCAGAAACCGCCGTACATCAACTGCGCCACGACCGCGTGCACCGCGATGGCGCACCCCAGGTACACCAGCCGGGTGCGCACACCGGGGCGGGCCGGTGCCGGGTCGGGGCCGGCGACGGCGTACGCGAACAGGCACCCCGACAGCAGGAAGTGGGCGTGCAGCAGCCAGTGTCCGGCCGGGTGGGCCGAGGCGGTGCCGTAGAGCGGGGTGAAGTACAGGACCACGAGGCTGCCCGTGGACAGCAGCAGACCGGTCGCCGGATGGGCGAGCAGGCGGGCCGGCCCGCTGTGCAGGAACGCGGTGAGACGGCGGGCGCGCGGTGCCGGCAGGGCGCGCAGCAGGAGCGTGACCGGCGCGCCGAGCACCAGGGCGAGCGGCGCGTACATGCCGATGAGCATGTGCTGGGCCATGTGGCCGCGGAAGTCACGGTGGGCGAGGCCGGCGACGGGCGGCAGCAGCGCCGCCGCCACCAGTACCAGACCGGTGCCGAAAGCGGCGGTACGCCAGGGACTCCAGCCCCGCACCGGGTTGCGGCGGCGTACCCGGTGCGCCAGCAGCAGATATCCGCCTGCGCACACCAGCAGGGCCAGCGCGGGCAGGACGGACTCCAGCGGGCCACCGCCCTCATGGTGATGCGGGTGGAGGATGCCGTGGTGCGCGTGGAGGGTGCCGTGGTCCATCAGACGGGGCGGTCCGCTCGGCCGGCGTGGGGGGCCGCCGGATCGACGGGCCGTCCACCGCGTCGCAGCAGCCAGCCGCCGGCCAGCAGCAGCGCGCCGAGGACCAGGAAGCCGACGTCCCACCAGACCTGGTACGGGCCGCCGTGGACGTGGTGGATTCCCAGGATCTGGTGATCCAGGATGCCCTCGACCAGGTTGAACAGGCCCCAGCCGGCCAGGATCCAGCCCCACAGCACCCGTGAGGCCCACACCTGGCGCCGGCCGGTGGTCACCCGGGCGTACAGGACCGCGAGACCGCTGAGGACGGCGAGCCAGCACACGGTGTGGAAGACGCCGTCCCACACCGTGTTCATCCGCAGCCCGGAGACGGTGTCGGGGTCGTAGTACCTGACTCCGATGTGATCGTGATCGGTGCTGGTGAGCATGTGGTGCCATTGCAGGAGCTGGTGCAGCAGAATGCCGTCGACGAATCCGCCGAGCCCCACCCCCAGCAGTGTTCCCGGCAGTTGAAGACCGGGCGGCGCGGTCTCGGTTCTGCTCTCGCGCACGGTGGTCGCCATCGCTCCTCGTCTCGGTCGGTTTCCGGGTCCGGTTCCCCGGGGGTCGGTTCCCCGTATCGGCTGCCCTACCGACAGCTATCAGTTCCCCGGCTCCACCGCTGCGGCCCGCTCGGCCATCTGTGGGCGGCGGCCACCCGCGGTGGCCGGACCGGGCGGTTGCGCCGGTCCGGCCGTGGTGCGGTCTGTCAGGCCGTCCGTCCGGAGAAGAAGTCGCCCAGCGCGGACGCGAGCGCCTCGGGCGCCTGTTCGGCCATATGGTGCCCCGAGTCGATGCCGTGGCCGCGCACGTCCACCGCCCACCGCCGCCAGATCCGCAACGGATCCCCGTGGAGGTCCTCCAGGTCGTCCCTGAGGGACCACAGCACCAGCGCCGGGCACCGGATCAGGTTTCCGGCGGCACGGTCGGCCTCCTCGTGCCGCAGGTCGACGGTCAACCCCGCCCGGTAGTCCTCCAGCATCGCCCGCACCACCTCGGGGTTCCTGGTGGCCTCCCGCCACTCGTCGTGGTTCTCCTGCCCCATGATCCGCGGGTCGCCGCGGTACCAGCCGTCCGGATCGGCGTTGATGACCCGCTCCGGGATGTCCGGCTGGGCGAGGAAGAACCAGTGCCACCACTGCGTGGCGAACTCGGTCGTCAGCGGCGACAGGTGCTCGCTGATCGGGAGGCAGTCCAGCAGGGCCACGCGGGAGACGGCGTCGGGGTGGTCGAGTGTCAGCCGCAGCGCCACGGCGCCCCCGCGGTCGTGCCCGGCGACCGCGAACCGGTCGTGGCCGAGCGTGCGCATCACCTCGACCACGTCGCCGGCGACGGCCCGCTTGGAGTACCCGGCGTGGTCCTCCGTGGGCGCCGGGCCACGCGAGCGGCCGTAGCCGCGCAGGTCGGGACAGACCACGGTGAAACCGCTGCGGACCAGCATCGGGGCGACCCGGTGCCAGGTCGCGGACGTGCGCGGATGACCGTGCAGCAGCACCACCGGCGGACCCTCGCCGCCGTGGCGTACGAACGCCGACGCGCCGTCCGTCCGTACCGTGCGGACCTCGAAATCCTCGAACACGGACCACCCCTCCGCTCTCCTCGCCGACACCTCGCGCCACCGCTCCGACCGGTCGGCCGGAGCGGTACCGCCCGCCAGGGGTACCCGCCCGCCGACGGAAGAACCCGGCGCGTCCGCGATACCGCGCGGACGTGCCCCGGCTCGGACGGAAGGCGGCTGATCACATGCCCGGAACCACGGAAGGCCTCTCCGACGACACGGTCGACCTCCACTTCGTCGGCAACGCGACCGTGCTGCTGCGCTACGGCCCGCTGACCCTGCTCACCGACCCGAACTTCCTGCACCGCGGCCAGTACGCCTACCTCGGCTACGGGCTGCTGAGCCGGCGCCTGACCGAGCCCGCCGTGCAGCCGTGGGACCTGCCCCGCCTCGACGGGATCGTGCTGTCGCACCTGCACGGGGACCACTGGGACCGTCGCGCCCGCCGGCACCTGGACCACGGGGTTCCGGTGATCAGCACGCCGCATGCCGCACGCCGGCTGAAAGTGCTGCACGGATTCGAGCGGACGGCGGGACTGCGGACCTGGCAGAGATTCACCCTCCGGCAGGGCCGGGCGCGGGCCACGATCACGGCACTGCCCGCACGGCACGCCGGGCATCCGGTGCTGCGGGGGCTGCTGCCACCGGTGATGGGCAGCATGATCGAGTTCGGACCCGTGGGCGGGCCGACGAGGCTACGGCTGTACGTTTCCGGCGACACGCTGCCCTACGACGGCCTGGACGAGATCACCCGCCGCTTCCCGGCCGCCGACCTGGCCGTCCTGCACCTGGGCGGCACCCGCCTCCCCGGCGGGTTCGTGGTCACCATGGACGGCGCGCAGGGCGCGGAGCTGGCCCGGCGCCTGGACCCCCGGGCCGTCCTGCCCGTGCACTACGAGGACTACACGGTGATGCGCTCACCGCTGTCCGTCTTCCTGGCCGAGGCCGGCCGGCTCGGCCTCGGCGACCGCATCGTCCACTGCCCGCACGGCGGCCGTGCCCGCCTCTCCGCCGAGCACGGAGCGGCCCCCGTCGCCACCTGACCGGCGGCCCCGGACCGTTCCCGCCCGGAAGCGGTCCCGGACGGGAGGGCGCGGGACGGCTCGGGAGGGCCGTCGGTCCGGCGAGGGTCAGTGGCCGAAGCCGAGCGGGACCCGACGGCACTTGTCGGCGTGGGCTCAGCGGGTCACGGCATGGCGCTCGTCGGGCACGCAGTGCGTCATGGTCAGGCCCTCCACGTCCCGCGGCGGGTTCTTGCCGAGGTTCGCCAGCCGCTCCTTGTCGTCCTCGGTGAGGTCCTGGCCGGCCAGTGGCTCCAGGTCCGCGACGTCCTCCGGGCGGATGCCGAGGCCCTCGCCGATCCGGAGCCCGAGGTCGTTCTCCACCAGCAGGAAGTGCCACACCATCCGCTCCTGCACGGGGCGGTCGCACCGCGAGAGCTGGCCCACCAGGTTGCGCACCAGGTCGTCGCGCTCCCACTGCTCCATGAGCAGATACCGCTGGCCTGCCTGGAGGTAGTCGTTGGTGCGGGGGATCCGCTTGCGGGTGAGCCGGCCGCGGATCTCCGGGCCCTGCTCGTCGTGCGCCGGACACTCCGCCTCGCGCAGCCCGCCGCGGATCGACGGCTCGTAGTTGACGGTGGGGTTCTCGCCGCCGCCGTCGACGTGGTAAGTCATCTGCCCGTCGCGCTGGTTGGTGCGCACCTGGGCGTTCTTCGCGTGGTTGACGGGCAGTTGGAGGTAGTTCGGGCCGACCCGGTAGCGCTGGGTGTCGCTGTAGGAGAAGGTGCGGCCGACGAGCATCTTGTCGTCGGAGAAGTCGAGTCCGTCGACGAGGACACCCGTGCCGAAGGAGATCTGCTCGTTGTCCGCGAAGAAGTTCTCCGGCATCCGGTCCAGCACCATCCGGCCCACCGGCTTCGGCGGGAACTCCCGCTCCGGCCACGTCTTGGTGTCGTCCAGCGGATCGAAGTCCAGTTCGGGGTGCTCCCCGTCCTCCATGATCTGCACGAGCAGCTCCCACTCGGGGTGCTCGCTCCGCCCGATGGCCTCGTACAGGTCCTTCGTGGCATGTCCGAGGCCGTCGGCCTGCACATGGGCGGCGTCGGCCTCGGTCATCGAGCGCACGCCCTGCTTCGGCATCCAGTGGTACTTGACGAGGACGGTGCTGCCCTCGGCGTTCACCCACTTGTACGTGTTCACGCCGAAGCCCTGCATATGGCGGTAGTCGGCGGGGATACCGCGCGGGCTGAACAGGTTGACCAGCATGTGCATGGCCTCGGGCGTCTGCGACATGAAGTCGAAGATCCGGTTCGGCTTCTGCTCGAAGTCCACCGGGTCCGGCTTCAGGGCGTGGATCACGTCGGGGAACTTGATGGCGTCCCGGATGAAGAAGACGCCCAGGTTGTTGCCGACCAGATCCCAGTTGCCGTCCTCGGTGTAGAACTTGACGGCGAAGCCCCGGGGGTCTCGGGCGGCCTCGGAGGAGTCACGGCCGCCGATCACGGTGGAGAAACGGACGGCGACGTCCGTGCGCCTGCCGCGCTCCTGGAACAGCTTCGCCCGCGTGTAGCGGCCGACCGGTTCGTCCCCCCAGGCACCGTACGCCTCGAAGAAGCCGTACGCCGTGACGCCGCGCGCGTGCACCACCCGCTCCGGGATGCGCTCCCGGTCGAAGTGGCTGATCTTCTCCAGGAACTGGTAGTTCTCCAGTGTCGCCGGCCCGCGGGCGCCGACGGTGCGCTGGCTCTGGTTGTCGTGGACGGGATGGCCCTGCCGGTTGGTCAGGGGCCCGCGGTCGTCTCCGGGGGCGGGACCCGTCTTCGCTGCGTCCGTCATTTCGGGGCTCCTTGGTACGGGGAGGCGGTGCGACAAGCGTCACCGTGGCCGGGGTCCGAGTGCCCGTAGGCGCGCGGTCGGGCCCGTGCCGGCCCCCCGTACGGCTCCCGTGCACGGCGGCCTACCCGCGGCGATAGGTCAGCGTTTCAAGAAGTTCGGTCAGCGCCGTTGACTCGGCGTACCGGCGCCCGCACATTACCTATCGGTAGTACCCGCGGTAATCCCGCGATCGATACCTCACGGCCGTCGTCGTACGCACGCCTGCCCGGTCAGGCCCCGACGGTCGGCGCTCCTCCCGGCTCGAGCCGCCGTATTCTCGCGCACCAGCACGCGTGCGGGCACCCCAGCCCGCATGCCCCGTGTTCCCCGCCACGAGAAGAGAGAGCACATGCCCCTGCCTGCCCTGCGCCCCGCTCTGCGCCGCGTCCCCACCGCGGCCCTCGCAGTCACCGGCGCGCTGGCCCTCGGTCTCACCGCCGCCCCCACCTCCGCCCAGGCCACGGCACCCCTCAAGTATGCGGCGCTCGGCGACAGTTACAGCGCAGCCTCCGGCGTCCTGCCCGTCGACCCCGCCAACCTGCTCTGTCTGCGCTCCACCGCCAACTACCCGCACGTCGTCGCCGCGCGTACCGGAGCCCGGCTGACGGACGTCACGTGCGGGGCCGCCCAGACCAAGGACTTCACCGAGGCCCAGTACCCCGGGGTCGCCCCGCAGGCCGACGCCGTCACCCCCGACACCGACCTCGTCACGCTCACGATCGGCGGCAACGACAACGGCACCTTCATCAACGCCGTGACCGCCTGCGGCACCGCGGGCGTGTTCAGCGGGGGCGCGGGCAGCCCCTGCAAGGACAAGTACGGCTCCTCCTTCGAGGAAGCGATCGACGCGAACACCTACCCGGCGCTGAAGACCGCCCTGCGCGCCGTACGGGCCAAGGCACCCGGTGCCCGCGTCGCCGTCCTCGGCTACCCGTGGATCACCCCCGCCACCGCCGACCCGTCCTGCTTCCTGAAACTGCCGATCGCCTCCGGCGACGTGCCCTACCTGCGTTCCCTCCAGACCCACCTCAACGCCGCCGTCCGGCGCGCCGCCGAGGAGACCGGGACGACCTACATCGATCTCGCCCGGGCGTCCGAGGGCCACGACGCGTGCGCAGCCGTCGGCACGCGGTGGATCGAGCCGCTCCTCTTCGGCACCAACATCGTGCCGGTGCACCCCAACGCCCTCGGCGAGCAGCGGATGGCGGAGCGCGTCCTGAACGCCCTCGACCTCGGCTGAACGGCCGCGTCCGAATGGCTGCGTCTGAACGGCCGTCCCGAACGGCCGTTCCGAACGGCCTTGGCTTCTGCCTCGACTGCCGGCTGTCGGCAGCCGGACGCCGGTCCGCCGGCCTGAGAGGTCTGCCGGTTCGCGGGTTCGCGGGTCCGCCGGTTCGCCGGCCCGCGGTCCTCCCCTGGATGGCGGATCCGGCGCGCTATGCGGACGCGAACGGGGTAAGGGGACGGCGATCGGCCGACGAGTACGTGACGAGGAGCGAACCATGACCGACGACGCCTACCTGTTTCTCGCGGACGACCCTGCCGGCACGCTCGGCGTGCCGCCGGCCGCGACGGAACCGCTCTCCTGCATGGACACATCGGCGGTGCGCGCGTGGCTCGACGCCCAGGGCGTGTCGGCGACGTCGCCGCGGCTGCGGGTGGTGCCACCGGAAGACACCGCGGCCATCCCCGCGGAGGCGGAGCGGCTGCCGGTCCCGCTGAGCGACGAGGAACTGAGCCGGCTGCGCCACCGCACGGCTCCCGAGACCCTGGCCGAGGTCGAGACCGACCTGCTCGCCTACCGCGACTGCGCGCACGGCCGCGACGAACTGCTCGCCCGCGCGGTGGCCGCGGGTGTCGCGCCCCACCGCATCGCCGAACTCACCGGTGAGGACCCGGCTGTGGTCCGGGCGGCGGCCCTCCGCTGAGCGAACGCCCCGCCGGCCCGGAGAGCCCCGAACCCTCTCCGCGCACCCCTCCGGGGCCGTGTTCTGCCACCCTGTGGTGTCCCTCGTGCCGGGCAAAAGGCTGAGCGGCCATTACCTGTCCGGTTCCCCCGCGTTTCAACGGGTGCGGGTGAGTGCCCGCAACCGTGTCTGAAGGGCTGGGAATCGATGAAACGGGCTACCCGAAACAGTGTGATCGCCTTCGCCGCCGTATCCGGTGCGATGGCAGTGGCGGGGCCGGTGCACGCCGACTCCACCGCGAACGGGGCCGCGAGCGACTCGCCCGGGCTGATCTCCGGCAACGGCATCCAGTTGCCGGTACACGTCCCGGTGAACGTGTGCGGAAACACCCTGAACGTGGTCGGGCTGCTCAACCCCGCGATGGGCAACGGCTGCGCCAACGAGGGCGGCGGCACGGCCGGGAAGGAACGGCCGGCGTCGCACGCCGAGGCCGCGGCTCACGGTGTCGCGCATAACTCGCCGGGCGTGGTGAGCGGTAACGACATCCAGCTCCCGGTCGATCTGCCCGTGAACGTCAGCGGCAACAGCGTGAACGTGGTGGGCATCGGCAACCCCGCCTTCGGCAACAAGTCGGTGAACGGCCCGGCCGATCGGCCCGACGAGCCGCAGCGGAGCACACCGCCCCGCCACGAACCGCCGGTACGCTCCGAGCCCCCGAGCCGGCCGCACGGCACGCCTCCGGTCCGCTCGACGCCGAGGCCGGCCCCGGTCGTACGGGAGCGGGCGAGCGGCACTCTCGCTCACACCGGAACGGACAGCACCTGGGGGCTGGCCGCCGCGAGCCTGGCCTCGCTGATGGGCGGAACGGTGCTGTACCGCCGCTCCCGCTCGAAGGTGTCCAGCCGGGAGGGATGACCGAGAACGCGGCGAGAGGGTCCGGCCGGTTCACCGGGGGCCGACCGGCCGGACCCGGCTCGTCCGCACACACCGAATCGGCCACGCCCACCTGCATCAGGGGGCGTGGCCGCTTCGGGCCATCTCAGGGGTTCCTCGGTCGTGCCGCCGGGGTGCGCGGAAGGGCCGCCGGCTGGTTGTCGGTCCTGGCTACGGTCGGTCGAGGGCGGCCGTTTCGCGTACCGCCTCCGCGACGGCCGGGGAGTCCTTCCTGAGGATCGCACCGTGATTGCTGGCGACCTTCGCAGTGATGCGGATGCTCGGGTTGCGGGCGGTCACCGCATCGAGGCTGGTGCGTATCCGTTCTTGTTCGTCCCCCTTGCTCCCGAGGGACGTCCCCGAGGCGACCACGTAACGCACCGGGACGGTGATGTGGTCCAGCACGGGGCCCAGCTCGCGCTCGCGGGAGAGCCTGCCGAGTTCGATGTTGCTGTTCGCCTGCTGTTCGGCGGTCATCCGCGGGGCCAGGCCCGTCGGGCGCAGCAGCGGCAGGAACCAGCTCATCCGCCGGAACAGCTTCCGGATCCGCTGCTCCATGGCCTCGTCGAGCCAGTCGTGGGGGAACGCGCCGTCGACCAGTACCGCGCCCAGGGCACGCTCCGGATTCCGGTCCGCCCAGTGCGCCGCGACGCACGCTCCGTAGGACCAGCCCACCACCAGCGCCCGGTCCACCCCCCTGGCCGCGAGAACGGCGTCATGGGGGCATGTCTTCCTTCGAAGCAGCCGTCCGGGACGTCGATGATCTCTCCGCCGAGCACCGGCCAGGCCCGCGCCCGACCGGCCGCGACCGGGACCCCACCGGGCACCGAGCCCCGCAACCACCGGGGAGAACGCCCCGACGGCGGCGTGGTGACGGCGTGCGTCTCACCCCGATCGGCCTCAGCCGGGTGATGCCGTGGAAATGGGGGACACGGATACAGCGTGCCGACAGGCGTGCGGGCTCACCGGCGGGGCATACGCCTCTTAGGGCCGCTGGCTCATTCACGTTGGAGGGACATCATGATCGCTCTCGGCGTAGTGCTACTCATCATCGGATTCCTCTTCCACCTCTCGATTCTGTGGACGATCGGAATCATCGTCCTGGTCATCGGCGCGATCCTCTGGATCCTGGGAGCCATGGGGCACGCCGTCGGAGGCCGGCGCCACTACTGGTGAAGCGGCCGCTGCCACGGCCGGACAGGGTCCGGCCGTGGCCGGCGTCACGGGCCGGGCCGGACGACGATCTCAGGGCACCGCCGCTGCCCCCGACGCGAGCCGGGCGGCTGAGGGAGGCACGGCATCTCGCCGCCCCAGGCGGGCGCGTGGCTCAGCGCGTCGTGGCCGGTTCCGAGCCGTGACCACCGCGTGACTAACCAGAAGTGGGCCATTCCTCGCTCGTCGGTCCGGTCGGTCCGGTCGGACAGGTGTCAGGCGGCGAGGGCGCGTGCCCCGCTTCCCTCGCGCGGCAGTACGCCCTCGGCTCACGCCTCGGCCCCGTTGAGGCGTCTGAGCACGGGGAGTTCGCCCGGTGCGTGCGCCCTGTCGCGCGTGTGCGTGCCTCTGCAGTGCGCCAGCACACGGCCGAGGGCCTGGCGGATCGACGTTCCCGGCACGTCGATGCAGACACGTTCCTCCGCATAGGCGCGGACCAGTGCGTGCAGACGGAACCAGCCGGGTTCCGTCTCCACCAGAGGCGCAGCAACTTCCGCGCACCGGCGGCCAGCCGCACGTCGGAGGCGGCCAGCGCGCCGCGGACCCCGTCCTCCAGGGCGAGGGTGATCACGGGCTCGCGGTCGTAGTCGTCCAGCGTCCGTCCGGGGTGTGCCCGCATGTGGCGGCCGATGACCGTCAGCGCCAGAGGAAGGTGTCCGAGGTCGTCGGCTGTCCGGCGCAGGGCGGTGGCGTCCGTGGCGAGGCGGTCGGCTCCCGCTGTCCGGCGCAGGGGTTCCACCGAGTCGGCCGGTGCCAGCGGGGGGGGGGAGAGACAGAGGCGGGTGGCGCCGGGTAGGGCGCGCAGCGTACGGCGGCTGGTGATCAGTGTGCGGCAGGTGGGGTCCTCGGGAAGCAGCGCCCGCACGTGCGCCTCGTCCGGCTCGTCGTCGAGGACGACCGACGCACCTGTTCCCGCGAGGAGCTGGCGATTCAGGGCGGCTCGGGCGTCGGCGCCGTGCGGGATGCGGTCCCCGGTGACCCCCAGCAGGCGCAGAAAGGTCTCCAGCACCGCTGCGGGGTCGGCGGCCGGACCGTTCGGTGCGAAGCCGCGCAAGTTGGCGAAGAGTACGGGCGCGTCGGTGCGCTGCCGGGTGGACACGCGATGGGTCACGTGCAGGGCCAGTCAGGTCGAGAAGCACGACCTCGCCTTCGACCTCCCCGACGACCTCGCCGCCGTCTACGACAAGCTCGGCTTCGACCTCCAGCGCGTCAACGACGGCCACCCGCGCACCCTGCCGCTGCCCGCCACCTACGTCATCGACGGCACCGGCACCATCCACTGGGCCTTCGTCGACACCGACCACACCAAGCACGCCGAACCCGCCGACATCATCGCCGCCCTCGACACGCTCGGCTGACCGGCATCACAGGTCAAGAGGCTGTCGCCGCTCCGGTCCGTCGGTGGGGGCGGCCCCGCGGGTGGGCCGGTCCCGTTCCGCGAGCGGCTTCCGGCTGCCGCCGTCCCACACCGAGCTGTCGAGGAGGCCCCGCGTCCTGCTGTCACTCGTAGGGGGCAGCCGGCGAGGCGCATGCCTGCGCCCGCGTGCGGGGACGCCGGATCGTATGCACGGTGAGACGCAGGGACCGTGACGACGGTGAGGGCAGATGATCGTAACGGTGGTGTCGATGCCGGCAGGGATCGTCACTCGTACTGGCCTGGCGGAGGCCCGGGGACGCCTCGCCGCGTCCGACTTCCTGTTCGTCGACGTCCACCTGCCCGAGGACCCGGCGACCGACGAACAACCGGTCATCGAGCAGCTCGGCCTGGAAGCGGAGGCCCCGCACTGGTTCGGCAGGCTCGGCGGACCCGCGAGGGCCGACTTCCTCGGGGACAGGGCGGGGTTCGCCGTACCGGCGTTCGTCGACGACACGGTCGTCCACATCCACGTCCTCGTGACCGAGCGGCACCTGGTCGCGTTCCACCGGGGGCCGGCCACGCCGCTGGAGAACCTCATCGCACCGCTGCGACGGGAGGCGCCGCCCGACACCGTGGCCATGCTCTTCCTGCTGCTCCAAGAGGCTCTGGAGACGTTCCGCCGGGCCGCCGTCGCGTCCCTCCTGGTGGTGGAGGACATCGAGGACGAGATGTTCGAGAAGCGACGCCCGGAGCAGATCTACCGGCTGGCGCAACTGCGACGGCGCGCCGCGCTCCTGCACCACACGCTCCTGCCGTACCTCCAGGTGACGGACGAGACCTTCACCCGAAGGATGCTGAACCGCGGTTTTCCCGAACAGCGCCAACGGCTCGCCCGGGAGTTCCAGCACGCCGCCAGACTGGTGCTCACGGATGTCGAGGCCCTCCAGGACGCCACCCGGCGGGCCTTCGCCAGTTACTCGTCCCTGGCGGCCGGCGAGCAGAACGGCGTGATCAACCGGTTGGCGATCGTGTCGACGATCTTCCTGCCGCTGACGTTCCTCACCGGCTACTTCGGCATGAACTTCAGTTTTCTCACGGACGAGATGGAGAGCAGAGCCGTCTTCTGGGCGCTCGCCGTCGGGCTCCAGATCGGCGTCCTGTTCATCGCGCTCTACGTCCTGCACCGTACCCACCTCTGGCGCAGGCTGCGGGACAACGACGATCTGGAGGGCCGGTGAGCCCGGCGTCCACACGGTGCGCCCGACGCCGGGTGGTTGGCCGGCCGGAACAGGTCCGCACCTACATGCGTCCCTCATCCGTCCCAATGGCCCGGCCCGGCCCGGCTCGCCTCGGCGTGCCGCCCGGGCAATCGCGGGGGCGAGGGGAACGCGGACGACCGCCGCACCGGCCGACCCCTACCGGCCCCGCCCACCGCGGTCCGGGTGGCCGGGAGCCGAGGGTCTACTCGTCCAGTTCGGCGCGCACGCGGCGCGACGGGCTGAAGGCGTAGAGATCGAGGATGCCGGGCGGTTCGGTCAGGCCGGGGCCACCGCCCTCGATCCAGGTGGCGATGTCGGCGGTGGCGTCGGGGTCGTTGACCAGGCCGAGCCAGACCGGGCGCCCGCCGGCCCTGCGGCCGGCCGGGGACGGCTGGACCACGATCACATTGGCGCGCTCGCACGCGTCGAGGCAGTCGGTGACCCGTACGGTCGCCGTCCCGTCCAGCGCCTCGCGCAGTCCGCGGAGTTGGGCGGTGTGGTCGAGGCCGGGCACCTTGGGCGTGCCGCAGCAGCAACCGCGGCAGACGGTGACCGTGGGCCGTGCCGCTCCCGCCCCGGCGGCCGGGGCGGGAGCGGCACGGCGGGAGCGTTTGCTCACGCGGCGTCTCCTCGGACGGGGTTGTTCCAGGCTGTTTCGCGCAGCAGGCGCAGGCCGTTCAGGCCGACGATGACGGTCGAGCCCTCATGGCCGGCGACGCCGAGCGGCAGGGGCAGGGAGGCGAGGAGGTCCCAGGCCACCAGGGCGGTGATGAACACGGAAGCGATGACGAGGTTCTGGACGACCAGGCGCCGTGCGGCCCGGGAGAGGGCCACGACCTTGGGAATGGTGGCGAGTTCGTCGCGGACGACGACGGCGTCGGCTGTCTCCAGGGCGAGATCGGAACCCGCCTTGCCCATGGCGATGCCCGTGTGCGCGGCGGCGAGCGCGGGGGCGTCGTTGACTCCGTCGCCCACGACGAGCACTCGGCGGCCCTCGGCCTCCCACTCCCTGACCGCGGCGACCTTGTCCTGGGGCAGGAGTCCGGCGCGGACGTCGGTGATGCCGACCTGGTCGGCCAGGTGCCGCGCGGCGCGTTCGTTGTCGCCGGTCAGCAGGGCCGGCGTGCGGCCGGTCAGCTCCGTGAGGGCGGTGACCGTGGCGGCGGCATCCGGGCGGAGCCGGTCGGCGATGCCGATCACCCCGGCCGGAAGCCCGTCGCGCAGGACCAGGACCGCGGTCCGCCCGGCGCCCTCCAGTTCCTCCACGAGGTCGCGCACGCCCGCGCCGGGCTCGGGCAGGAGGCGGGCGGGGGAGCCGACCCGGACGGCGTGGCCGCCGATGGTGGCACTCACGCCCTGGCCGGGCACCGAGGCGAAGTCCAGCGCTCTCGGCAACGGCAGGCGGCGGACGCGGGCGGCGTCGACGACCGCGCGGGCGAGCGGATGCTCGCTGGCGTGCTCCGCCGCCGCGGCCAGCGCCAGCAGCGTGTCGTCGGTCAGGCCGGCGCCCGGCAGGGGGCGGGCGTCGGTGACGCGTGGAGTGCCTTCCGTCAAGGTGCCGGTCTTGTCCAGGACGGCGGCGTCCACCTGACCGAGGCGTTCCATCACGACGGCGGACTTCGCGAGGACGCCGTGGCGGCCGGCGTTGGCGATCGCGGACAGCAGCGGCGGCATCGTGGAGAGCACCACCGCGCACGGAGAGGCGACGATCATGAAGGTCATCGCCCGGAGCAGGGCGGGCCGGAGGTCGGAACCGAAGGCGAGCGGGACCGCGAAGACGGCGAGGGTGGCGATGACCATGCCGATCGAGTACCGCTGTTCGACCTTCTCGATGAAGAGCTGGGTGGGCGCCTTGGTCCCGGAGGCTTCCTCGACCATCTTCACGATCCGCGCGATCACCGAATCCGACGGGTCGCGCTCGACCCGGACGCGCAGGGCACCGGTGCCGTTGACGGTGCCGGCGAACACCTCGTCGCCGCACTGCCTGGCCACCGGCAGCGGCTCCCCGGTGATGGTGGCCTGGTCGACCTCGCTCGCCCCGTCGAGGACCTGGCCATCGGCGGCGACCCGCTCACCGGGCCGCACCAGGATCGTGTCGCCGGCCTTCAGGGCTTCGGCCGGGACCGTCTCCTCGCCGCCGTCGGGCAGGAGCCGGGTCGCGGTGGACGGGGCCAGATCGAGCAGGCCGCGCACGGAGTCCGCGGTGCGGGCGGTCGCGACGGCCTCCAGGGCGCCGGAGGTCGCGAAGATGACGATCAGGAGCGCCCCGTCGAGGGTCTGGCCGATGGCGGCTGCGCCGAGCGCGGCGACGACCATCAGCAGATCCACGTCCAAAACCCTGTCCCCGAGAGCTTTCAGGCCCTCCCGGCCCGGCTCCCAGCCGCCGGTGACGTAGACGGCGGCGTACAGCGGCGCCCACGACCAGGCCGGGGCGCCGAGGAGATCCAGCGGGAGGGCGGTCAGAAACAGGACCAGCGCGGCCAGCGCCCACCGGGCCTCCGGCAGTGCCAGCACCCGCGTACGCCTCGGTGCGGGCGCCGGTCGTGGTCCGGCGGCGGCAGGCGCGAGCCGCTGCTCCAGGACAGAAGGCACGGCGGAACAACCCTTCACCGGCGGACGGGGCAACGCCTCCACCATACAGGAATGCCTGAATAGGTCTTCATGTGTCATGGGTATGATGACCGCATGGGCCACGGAACCGACACCGCCAGCAGCGCCACCACCCGCGAGCGCCTCGACGCCGTCGGCACCGCCGACGTCGCCGCCACCCTCCAGGCCCTGGCCACTCCCTCGCGGCTGTACATCCTGGCCCGGCTCCATGAGGGGCCCTGCTCGGTCGGCGACCTCGCCGACGCGGTCGGGATGGAAGCCTCCGCCTGCTCCCACCAGTTGCGCCTCCTGCGCAACCTCGGACTGGTCACCGGCGAACGCCACGGGCGCTCGATCGTCTACGCCCTCTACGACGACCACGTCGCCGAACTCCTCGACCAGGCCCTCTACCACGTGGAGCACCTGCGGCTCGGGGTCCGCGACGCCCCTGCCGACACGCCGCAGCCCGCCGCCGACTGAGACCTGCGGCGCGCCGGAGTCCCGCCGCCGACCGAGGCCCTCGCAATGCGTCCCGGGTGGGCGACCGCCGCCTCACACCCCGCTCCGGTACACCTCGCTGACGTTCGGACGCGCCGCGGGGCGGTGGCGGGTGGCGGACCCCTCCGCGAAGGCTCGCAGGACGTTCTCCGTCGTACGGGTCACGAAGGCGCGGGTACGGGCGTCCATCCCGTGGTCGCGGCCCCCGTCGGGGGTGCCGGCCATGAGGGCCTCCACCCAGCGCATGGTGCCGGTGGCGAACACGCCCGCGCCGCTCGGGGCCGTGTAGTAGGCCGAGTCGCTGTGGCTGCGGAGGCCACCGCACACCAGGGGGGAGTGGGCCGTTATCTCCAGCGGCTCGGGGACGGGCGCGCCGGGTGTGACCCGGTCGTACTCGACGCCGACCAGATGGCCGAACGCGTCGCCCGGCCGTACGCCCGTTCCCTCGTACAGCCAGTGGTCCGCCGCGTGGACGACGTACGGCGCGTCCGTCGGGTTGCCCTCGTAGAGCACTCCCGTGAGCGACGACTCGGGATCCGGCGCCGGGGCCCGGCGGAAGTCGGTGGTCACCAGGGCGGGCCGGGTGGCGTAACAGGGGTCGGCCCGGACGGCGGACTTGTAGCAGACCACCGTGCGGTCCGGCCGCGCCTCCCCCTGCTCGAGGCGGACCCGGCGGAAACAGGTGTTGGCACCGAGGAAGACCACGTTGGTGCCGGCGTCGCGGGCCGCCGTGACATGCCGGCGCTGCTCCGAGGTCCAGTACTCGTCGTGCCCCAGACAGACGACGGCCGCCGCGCCCCGCAGGACCTCCGGGTCGCGGTGCACGTCCGCCCCGGTGGTGTAGGCGAGGGGTATGCCGAGCCGTTCCGCCAGGACCACCGCCGCCCGTTCGTACACCCTGAACTTCTCCGCACCGTCGGCGTCGTAGGGCCGGTCGAAGCTGACGGCCAGGGATCGGGTGGCGTACGCGCCGGAGGCACCGGCGTAGAGGCTGTAGCCGCCCCACCGGTTGTAGGCCTGCCAGGTGGCCGGGGCGTGTATCAGGACGGTTCGGCCCGTACCCCGCGTGGAGCGCACGATCAGCGGGACGTAGCGCTGGTGGCCGCTGTCCGCCTCCAGCCGCAGCAGATACGCGCCCTCCGGCCAGCCGGCCGTGCCGAACGTGAGCGTGCGCGGCCAGTCCGCGCGCACGGTGCGGGTGTCCGGCACGAAGCGGGGCTCCGGCCGGACACGACCGGGTATGCGCTCCGACCGCCAGACGAGCCGGGCCTGGGCCCCGCCGTACCAGCCGACGCGGAAGGCCGAGACCCGGAAGGACGACGCGGTCGTCGAGACGTACAGGCCGCACTCCTCGCCCGGCGTCACGCTCACCCGGTCCGCGTAGCCGGCGACGGCCGGGGCGGGGCCCCGGGAAGTGATACGCCAGTCGGGTGTCCCCGTCCGGTCCCGTTCCGCTTCGGGCCGGTGGGAGACGTCCGCCGGGCGGGGCCCGCGCGGGGGAGCGGTCGCGCCGCAGGCGGTGGCCGCCACCGAGGTGAGCCCGAGGCCGGCACACGCTCCGAGGAAACGCCTGCGCCCCAGCCGCCGTACGCCTGCCGTCCCGTGTTCCGCCCCTCCTCGCGGGGCAGGACCCATGCCCATGTCGCCTCCCGTGTTCGCGGCGCGCCCGTCGTCCGCTCCCGGCCACGGTGGCACAGCGATGCGGGCCGCGCCCCCGCTCCCGGCCGACGGGCGCCACCCTGCGGCACCGCGCCCACCTGGAGAAGGCCTGTGCGGCGGCGAGGCGGACGAGGCGCTGGATCGTGCGGCCCCTTCCCCGGCCGGCGTATCCGAGCCGGGGACGCGGCGCACCCGCGAGCAGGGTGAGACTCCGTCCGATCGGGCCCTGCCGTGCTGCGACGAGGCGATCTCGCGAGCCGCGATGAGTCCTGCGGCGTTCGGGGGTCGTACCGTCGAACCCGGTACCGAGGAGGACTTCTGATGCGCAGCGTGACCTATTCGATGGGCGTATCGCTCGACGGCTACATCGTCGGGCCGGACGGCGACTTCGACTGGACGGCGCCCGACGAGGAGGTCTTCCGCTTCGTCACCGACGAGATCCGAGACGTCGGCGTCCACCTGATGGGGCGACGGCTGTACGAGACGATGCTGTACTGGGAGACCGCCGACCAGGATCCATCGCTCGACGACTCGGAGCTCGAGTGGGCCGCGCTCTGGAAGCCGCTGCCGAAGGTCGTGTTCTCCACCACGCTGTCGGCGGTGCAGGGCAATGCCCGCCTGGCTTCCGGCGGCCTGGCGGAGGAGATCGAGCGGTTGCGGGCCGAGCCGGGGGAGGGCGACATCGCGATCGGCGGCGCGACTCTCGCCGCCGAGGCGGCCGCGCTGGGTCTGATCGACGAGTACCGGGCCAGGGTCCACCCGGTGCTGGTGGGCGGTGGCACGCCGTTCTTTCCCCGGCGCGAGCGCCGGGTGGATCTCGAACTCGTCGAGACCCGCACCTTCAGCTCAAGAGTCGTCTGTCTCCGCTACCGCGTGGCGCGCCGGACCGTGTCCTGAGAACGCTGCCGCCCGTGGGACGCGGATCGCTGTCGCGGGCCCCGCCGTATTGCGGAGGCAGGCGTGTGAACGATCAGTCAGTCGCCGAGGAGCCGCTCCCGCAGCAGCCCGTCCCGCCAGCTCCCGTCGAGGAAGATCGAGGAGTGCGCGACACCGTACGGGCTGAACCCGTTGCGGCGCAGCACCCGCTGGGACGGCAGATTCTCCAGATCGGTGGATGCCTCGGCGCGGTGCAACCCGAGTTGGTCCGTCATCACCTGGAGCACAAGCCCTACGGCGCGCCCGGCGTGCCCCTGGTTCTGGGCGACGCTTGCGATCCAGTATCCGACGGAGCCGCGGCGCAGGTGCGGCTGCGGCAGGATGCCTCCGACGGTGACCTGCCCGATCACCTCGTCGTCTGCGAGCACCACGCCCGGCCAGGCCGTACCGGCTCGGTGCCCGGCCAGCAGCCTCTCGATCCGCTCCGCCTGGCCCTCTGGGGTGAAGAAGCCGGACGGATGTGCCGGTTCCCACGGCCGGAAGGCCTCGAAGTCCCGCACCCGATGCGCGGCGATCGGGGCGGCGTCGGTGGGCTCGATCAGGCGGATCCTGGTGCTGCTGCGCATGGGCTGACCCTCGTCGCGGTGCGTCGGATAAGACGGCCAACCTATGCGAGCCGCAAGAGCCGCCACTCAGCCCGGCCGGCCCCTATCTGCTTCCCGGCCCGTCCTCGCCCGTCCGCTCGCTGTCCGCCGGGCCCGCGTCTCCCCGTTCCATCCGGATCACCATGTACGTCTCGCCGTTCCTCGGCGGACGCGTCCAGGAACGGGTGGTGAACGTGTGCAGCCGCCCGTGCACGAGGGCATGACGTGGCAAAGACACCCCGAACTCCCCGGCCACCGCTTCCAGCAGCGACCGTTCCACCTCGGCCCCGTCCTCCGCGGCGCCGAGGAACCGGCTCGGATCCAGCGCCCGCGGTATCTCCCCGCTCCGCCGGATCTCTCCGTCTGCGTAAGTGAACGCGTACTGCTCGGCACCGTCTCGCGCCACCGAGAGGTGGAAGAAGGGTTCCCCGTGCCGGCTCCGCAGGCCGCTCCACACGACCACCGCGCGGGTGTCCGCACCGGCGGCGGCGGCCGGGGAGACGAACCGCTGCCGGTGGAACGGGGCGGGATCGCCGTCGAAGGCGAAGCTCCAGCCGGTGCCGGCCCGGCCGACCGCCATGAGGGCCCTGTCGTCGTAGGAGGAGAACTCCCTCCGGTCGTGCGACCTGTGGCGCGCCTCCCAGAAGGACATGGGTTCGTTCAGCTCGGTGCCGTCCCCGTCCGCGAGACGTCCGGGCAACTCCTCCGGCTCCACCCCCTCCACCAGGACGAACCGGTAGGACGTGCGGTTGTTGCCCGGGTCCGGCTCCGCGAGCCACGCCAGGCCGCCCGGGTCCGGTCCGGCCGCCGGACCCGGTGCCTCACCCGCCTGCCCACCCCTCGGCGTGGACAGCAGCTCCCGGCCCCGCTCCGGGCTCAGCAACGGTCCGAGCAAGGGGTCGGCCACCCACCCCAGCGGTGCCAGGTGGTCCGGTCCCAGCGGCTCCCACAGGGGAAGTGCATTCATCAGTGTCCGCCACGCCCCGCCGGTGTCCCCCCACCGCGCCAGCTCCCGCGCCCGCTCGACCGCCTCCCCGAACGGCCCGGCCGCCGTGTACCGGTACGTGCCGCTCCGCACCTGCTCCAGCGTCGCGTAGGCCAGCGAGACCAGGTCCTCGTCGGCGCCCCGCAGATGGAACGTCAGCGTGGAGTCGTCACGGTACGAGTGCGCCGCGTGCTCGGCGACCAACGGCGGCAGCAGATCGGGCGCGTACCGCGGATCCGTCACCACGTCCTCGAAGTACACCATGTAGGTCTGTCCGAGCAGGCGGCGTATCTGGTCACCCAGCCCGGCGGCCCGCGGCCTGCCGTACTCCCTGGCCTCGTCCAGCGCCCTCCCGGCCCGCTCCCAGCCACCGCGCAGCGCCTCCAGCCGGGCCTCCGCCACCTGGGAGTCCAGCTTTCGCGTCGTGTCATTGACGAACACCGGCTCCCCGTCGCCCGGGCGCGCCCGCAGGCCGTGGAACTCCCGGTACATCTCCCGCATGAACTCCAGGAAGTTCGCGTGCCGCTCGGGCGGCGCGGCCCGCCAGCTCGCCCACGTGTACACGGCCCACTCACCGTCCTCGTCCACGTCCTCGGGATCCATGAGGACGTGGGTGACGTCGGACTCGACGTCGAGCTGCAACCCGCGCCGCCAGAGGTCGGCCTCCTGCCGCTCCGCGGGCTCGGCGTCCTCGTCCAGGTACTCCTCGAACATGTCCGCGAGTCCCGACTCGTTGTCGTGCCAGCGGGCGTCCGCGGTCCCCGCCAGCAGCCACACGAACCCGCCCGCGTGCCGCCACCCATCGCTGACCTGGAGGAACCTCCGGTACGAGGGGGGCATCCGGCGGCCGAGACGCTCCTCCAGGGCTGCGATCCGCTCCTCGGAAGCGGGCGGGAACCCCAGCCACCGTGCCCGCCGCGCGGCCTCGTCGTCCTCGCCCTGCGCCTCGCCGTCAGGCAGGGAGTCCGCCCACTCCCCGCTCCATGTGAGCAGGAAGGATCGCCAGTCGAATGCCGTGGTGTCCGTCATGCGCCCGATGCTGCCACCCGCCACTGACAGTGACCCGTCTGCTCGCTGCGGCCGGTTCCGCACCGCCACCCGTTGTCACTCGTACCCGGACAGATCGCCTGACTCGCGCTGGACTATCCTGTGGCGTCGCACCTGCCCTCATGGGCGAGACGGGCTCCCGGGCACGGACCGTGTTCGCGGTGCCCGAGAGACTTCCGCTCCGGGGCGGGCGGGGTGTTCGTCGGCGCAGGACGGCGGGTTCCAGGGGCAGACGTACAGGAACGCGGCGGTCACGGAAGTGGACCGGCCTGAGGGGATGGGTGTCGCGTGAGTCGTCCGTACGACGTCGAACGCAGGCCGACGACGGCAGCCGCCGGCGCCGTGTTCGCCGCCGACCGCGAGGTCGGCAGGGATCTCGCCGAGGTGGACTGGGCGGCCACGCCCCTCGGTCCGCCGCAGGAGTGGCCGCAGAGCCTGCAAACGGCTGTCAGCATTCTGCTGTCCTCCCGGTTCCCCATGTGGATGGCCTGGGGCGAGCACCTGACGTTCTTCTGCAATGGCGCTTACCGGCGCGACACGCTCGGCCGTAAGTACCCGTGGGCCCTGGGACGACCCGCCAACGAGGTGTGGGCGGAGATCTGGGACGACATCGGCCCGCGCATCGAGACCGTGCTCAGTACCGGCGAGGCCACCTGGGACGAGGGGCTCCTGCTGTTCCTGGAGCGCTCCGGCTACAGCGAGGAGACCTACCACACGTTCTCCTACAGCCCGCTGCGCAACGACACCGGTGACGTGGTGGGGATGCTCTGCGTGGTCAGCGAGGACACCGAGCGGGTGATCGGCGAGCGCCGCATGGCCACGCTGCGTGACCTGGGATCGGATCCGAGTGTGATCCGCACCGAGCGGGAGGTGCTGGCCTTCGCCGACCGTCAGTTGACCCGCAACCAACAGGATGTGCCGTTCTCCCTGACGTACCTGTTCGACGACGGGACCGCCCGGCTCACCGGTGCGACCGGTATCGCCGCCGGTCACCCGGCCGCACCCGCCGTGCTCGCGGCCGACGCCCCGGACGGTGTGTGGCCGACCCGGCTTCTCGCCGGCGGCGACGCGACCGTCGTGCCGCTCGACGGTGACCCCTTCGCCGACCTGCCGTGCGGTGACTGGTCCGAACCGCCCGTCGAGGCGCTCGTGGTCCCCCTCCTCCAGCGGGGCAGCGAGCCGTACGGCTTCCTCGTGGCGGCCCTCAACCGGTACCGCGTCCTGGACCAGGGCTACCGGGGCTTCATCGAGCTGACCGCGGGACACATCGCGTCCGGCATCGGCAGTGCCCGCAGCTACCAGGCACAGCAGAAGCGTGCCGAGGAGCTGGCCGAGCTGGACCGCGCCAAGACCACCTTCTTCTCGAACATCAGCCACGAGTTCCGCACTCCGCTGACGCTGATCATGGGCCCCGTCGAGGAGCTGCGCAGCCGGTTCGCCGATGCCGACGAGGACGTACGGCAGGAACTCGACCTCATCCACCGCAACGGCCTGCGCCTGGGAAAGCTGGTCAACACACTGCTGGACTTCTCCCGCATCGAGGCCGGGCGCATGCAGGCCCGCTACGAGCCGGTCGACCTGGCCGCGGTGACCGCCGAGCTGGCCAGCGTCTTCCGTTCGGCCGTGGAGAAGGCAGGGCTCGCCTTCGACGTGGACTGCCCGCCCCTGGACGAGCCGGTGTACATCGACCGCGGCATGTGGGAGAAGGTGGTCCTCAACCTGCTCAGCAACGCGCTGAAGTTCACCTTCGACGGCGCCGTCCGGGTGGGCGTGCGGGCCGGGGACACGCATGCCGTGGTCACCGTCGCCGACAGTGGCATCGGTGTGCCGGAGGCGGAGATGCCCCGGTTGTTCGAGCGGTTCCACCGCATCGAGAACGCCCGGTCCCGCTCGAACGAGGGCAGCGGTATCGGACTGGCCCTGGTACGGGAACTCGTCGGTCTGCACGGCGGCACGATCACGGCCGAGAGCACGGCGGGCGAGGGCACCGTCTTCACCGTCCGGGTGCCGTTCGGCACCGCCCATCTGCCCGCCGAGTACGTGGCGACGGAAGCGGGCGGCGCCGTGGCGTCCACCTCCGCCGACCCCTACGTCGAGGAGGCCATGCGGTGGCTGCCCGGACGCGACAGCGGCAGGGCGGCCGACGACACGGTGGCGGGGACCGAGGTGAACGGCACCCCGCTCGGCCCCGGACACGCGGTCAGCGCCCGGGTGCTGGTGGCGGACGACAACGCCGACATGCGTGAGTACCTCACACGCATCCTGGCCGGAGCCGGGTACGAGGTCACCGCCGTCACCGACGGGCTCGAAGCCCTCCACGCCGTCCGCCGCGACACCCCCGACCTCGTCGTCAGCGACGTGATGATGCCGCGCCTCGACGGGCTGGAGCTGGTGTCGAGGCTGCGCGGTGAAGCGCGTACGGCCTCGGTGCCCGTGCTGCTGCTGTCGGCCCGCGCCGGGCAGGAGGCATCGATCGAGGGCCTGCAGGCGGGCGCCGACGACTACCTGGTCAAGCCGTTCGCCGCCGCCGAACTCCTGGCCCGCGTGCGCGCGAACGTCGAACTGGCGCGGCTGCGCAGCCACCACCTCCGGTGGCGGACCGCGCTCATCGACTCCCTCCAGGAGGCGTTCTTCGTCTGCGACGTGTCCGGCGCCGTGGTGGAGATCAACACCGCCTTCACCGACATCCTCGGCTACGGCCCCGAGGACCTTCCGTACGCCCCGATCCACCCGTGGTGGCCGGACGTCGCCGTCGCACCCGAGGCGCACCGGCAGGTCGGCGACGCCTTCGCCGGCCTGCTGGAACGCGAGCAGGGCTCCTACACGGTCCCCGTCATCCACCGTGACGGCCATCAACTGTGGGTGACCGTCACCTACAACAAGGCCGAGGACCCCGACACCGGCCGCCAGGTCACCGTCGGAACGTTCCGTGATGTCACGGCGGAGCACTACGCCGTCCAGCGCGAAACGGCGCTGGCCGCGCTGAGTACCTCCCTGTCCAGGGCCGCCAGTCTCCCCGAGGCGCTGTCCGGCGCCCTGGCCGAACTGAAGGGCCTGTGGCGCGCGCGGAGCGTGGTGGCCGCCGTCTTCGGGCCGGGTGACGTACCGGCCCTGACGGCCACGGACGCGGACCTGCGGTGGGAGGAACTGCCCGCGGAGCGCCGGGAGGCGCTCGCCGGACTGCGCCGCCGGTCACCGCTCACACCGGTGGCCGAGCACAACGGCGCCGGTGTCCTGCTCGAACACCCCGACGGCCCGCTGGCCCTGTGGGTCGATCTGGACGAGCGGCGGCCCTTCACCGACGAGGACCAGCTTCTGCTGTCGCTGCTCGCCGGGCACCTCGTGCAGGGCCTGGTGCGGGCGCACCAGATCGACCAGCAGCGGGAGACCGCTATCGCGCTGCAACGCGCCATCCTGGGTCCGGCCCGGCTCCCGGACGGCTTCGCCGTGCGGTACGAGCCCGCCACCCGCCCGCTGGAGGTGGGCGGCGACTGGTACGACACCGTCGCCCTGCCGGATGGGCGGATCGGCATCGTCGTCGGCGACTGCGTCGGACGGGGCCTGGAGGCGGCCAGCGTGATGGGGCAGCTTCGCAGCGCCTGCCGTGCGCTGATGTTGCAGGACCCGAACCCCTCACGGGCGCTGATGGCTCTCGACCAGTTCGCCGCGAGTGTCCCCGGCGCCCTGTGCACCACCGTTTTCTGCGGCGTCCTCGATCCCGCCACGGGGGAGCTGACCTACTCGAGCGCCGGACACCCGCCGGGCATCCTGGCGCACGCGGACGGCACCACCCGGCTGCTGGACGAGGGGCGTTCCGTGCCCCTGGCCGTACGGCCGGGCAGGCAGCGCCCGCAGAGTGCGTGCATCCTGCCGGCGCGGGCCACACTGCTGCTGTACACCGACGGGCTCGTCGAACGCCGCCGGCGCCCGCTGAGCGCCGGGATCGACCAGGCGGGCGAAGCCGTGCAGGACGGCCGCGACGTCCCGGTCGACGATCTCGCGACCGAGGTGATGACGCGGCTCGCGCCCGTCGGTGGCTACGACGACGACGTGGCCCTGCTGCTGTACCGCCACCCGGCGCCGTTGGAGATGTCCTTCCCGGCGGAGTCGTCCCAGCTCGCACCGGTCCGTAACGCGTTGCGGAGCTGGCTCGCCCAGTGCGAGCTGCCCCCGAGCACCGTGCAGAACGTCCTCGTCGCCGCCGGGGAGGCGTGTGCCAACGCCATCGAGCACGGTCACCGGCACGCCCCGGGTGAAGCCGTGCGGCTGCGCGCCGAAGCCCTCGTCGACAACCTGCGCCTGACGGTCGCCGACAGCGGCCGGTGGAAGGTTCCGCAGCCCGAGCTAAACGCCCACCGCGGCCGGGGAGTGGCCCTCATGCGCGCCATGATGCAACAGGTCACCATCACTCCCGGCCCGTCCGGCACCACCGTCGACATGCAGATGAGGATCGCCTGATGACCACCCCCCTCACTCTCACCCCCGGCCGGCGTCCGGACGGAACTCCACGGCTCGCGGTGAGCGGCGAGATCGACATGAGCAACGTCGACTCGCTGGCCGACGCCCTCGACGCCGGTTCGGGTCCCCTGGTGCTGGACCTGACCGCGGTGGGCTACCTCGACAGCGCCGGGCTGAGCGTGCTCTTCGCCCATGCCGACCGGCTGGAACTCATCGCCCCTCCGCTGCTGGAGCCGGTCCTCACGGTCTCGGGCCTGGCGGGTCTGACCACCGTCCGCGGTCCCGACGAAGCGCCACCGCGGTGACCGGTGCGGCAGCGGGCCGGTCCGGTCCCGTGGCCGCCACGACGGCACCGACGGCCGAGGCCCGCTGCCCCTCACCGTCCCGGACCCGGTCGGCGGGGGCGACGCCTCACCGGCCGCCCGCCTGACGGAGCCGGCGACGACATCGGCCCACCGGCCCTCAGGTGCCCGCCCCGCCGACGGCGGCACCCGTCACCGTGCATACCATCGCAGTGCCCAGATTCCGGCCAGGAGTGATGACCAACGTGACCGACACCCTCCACGTGACCGTCCAGTACACCGGCGAGCGCAGTGCCGTCGTCGCCGTCGCCGGGGATGTGGACCTCCATACGGCGTCCATTCTGCGCGGGCGTGCCCTGGCCGCCGTGGGACAGGGTGCCCCGCATCTGGTCCTGGACCTGGCACAGGTCGACTTCGTCGACTCCACCGGCCTCAGCACCCTCATCGGCCTCCTGCACTCGACTCGCGAGGCGGGCGGTTCGCTCTGCCTGGCCGCCGTCCCCGACCGCCTCATGCGCATGATCACCATGACCGGCATCTCCCAGTTGCTGCCGGTCCACGTGACGGTTGCCGACGCGCTGGCCGGTCAGGACGCGGGCGGCGCGTCCGGCAGCCCGGATGGGAAATGCGGGACGTCCGGCTGACGCCCCCGCCGGCACCACGCATGCGGTGGTGCCGGCCAGGAAGGAGCAGTTCGATGAACGGCGCATCCGCGTCCGCGAGCGGTGGAGCGGCTGGGAGTGTGGTGTCCCGGCCACCCTCCCAGAGGTGTGGACCAGGCCATCCGGTGCATACGACCTTGCGTGAGGCATTGACCGATGCCGTGCGCGATGATGTCCTGCCCGGCGTTCGGGACGGACGGCCGGCGAGGGGGGGCGAGATGACGGCTGAGCGTGAGCGGCGGCTGACGAGCGAAGTGCGAGGAAGCGGAGCGGTGCGCGACACGGACGAGGACCTGTCGCTGCTGTTCGGCACGTCGACCGCGCTGTTCGCGTCCATGGCGGGCCCCGCGCACGTACTGGAGGCGGCGAACCCGGCCTTCTTCGCGGCGATCGGCGGCGGAGGGAGGGAACGCACCGGTGTGCCGTTGGGGGAGCTCATGCCGGAGCTGACCACCCAGGGCTTCATCAGACTCCTGGACCAGGTGTACCGGTCGGGGGAGCGGCACGTCGGGCGCGACGTCCGGGTCGTCCTCGGTGTCGGGGAGGACGCCCGCGAGGCGTACTTCGACTTCACCTACGAGGCCCGCCGCGACACCGGTGGCAACGTCATCGGCGTGCGGATGATCGGCGTGGAGACGACCCAGGTCAAGCACGCCCGGCGGCTGGCGGCCGAGCAGCGTGCGCTGCTGGAGCAGATCGCCCGCCAGGCGCCGCTGCCGGACGTGCTGGACGGCATGTGCCGGACGATCGAGGAACTCTGTCCCGAGGTGCTCGTCTCGGTGCTCCTGGCCGACGCGGACGGCCGTCACCTGCGCCACGGCGCGGCCCCGAGCCTGCCCGACTTCTACAACCAGGCCATCGACGGCATCGCCACCGGCGAAGGCGTGGGCTCCTGCGGCACCGCCGCCCACCGACGTCAGAACGTGATCGTCAGCGACATCACCGGCGACCCCCTGTGGGACGACTTCCGAGACCTGGCCGGCCAGGCGGGACTGGCCGCCTGCTGGTCGACGCCGATCCTCGCCCGTGACGGCCGGCTGCTCGGCACCTTCGCCATGTACCACCGCACCCCGAGAGCCCCCCAGGACACCGACCTGGCCCTGGCCCGCGTCTTCGCCGACACCGCCGCCCTGGCCATCGAACGGCACCAGGCCGAACAGGCACGGCGGGCGGCGGACGCACGGGAGAAGGCCGCCCGCGACGACCTCGCCTTCCTGCTGGCCGCCAGCACGTCCCTGGCCGGCCGACTGGACGAGACGCAGACCCTGAAACGCCTGGCCACCCTGGCCAGCCCGGCCCTGGCCCCCCTGGCGGCGGTCGACGTCATGGAGGCCGGACGCGTGCAGCGGGTGGCGACCGCGGCCCCGACCGAGGACGCCCGCGAAGCGGTCGCCGCCCACACACCGGCCCACGACGCCGAGGACGACCCCGTCGCCCGCGTCCTGGCCTCCGGCGTGACCGAAGTGGCACGCCGTACCCCGACCGGGCCCGGCCCCTGGCGCGATCTGGGCGTCACCGGCTACATCTGCGTGCCGCTCGTGGACCGCGGGCGGCCCTTCGGCGCGCTGACCCTGCTGTCCACGGGCGAGACCCCCTTCGACGGCCACCGGGTCGCGCTGGCGGAGGAACTCGCCCGCCGTGCCGCCTCGGCCGCCCGCAACGCCCGCCAGTACACGCAGCGCGCCGCACTCGCCCGCGACCTCCAGACCGGCCTGCTGCTGCCCGACCTGCCGGACGTCCCCGGCGCCCAGCTCGCCGCCTTCTACCACCCGGCCGGTGAAGGGCTGGAGATCGGCGGGGACTTCTACGACGTCTTCGCCCGCGGCGACGGTAGCTGGGGCTTCATCCTCGGCGACGTCTGCGGACGTGGCGCCGTGGCCGCCACCACGACCGCCCTGGTCCGCCACACCGCCCGCGCCGTCGCCCCGCTGTTCGACGACCCGGTCGACGTCGTCAAGGCGGTCGACAAGGCGCTGAACGACCGCCACGTCCACCAGAACAACGGATTCGTGACCCTCGTCTACGGCCACCTCGCACCGGCCCCCGACGGACTCACCATGAGTCTGGTCCGGGCCGGCCACACGCTGCCCCTGCTGCTGGACACCGACCACAGGGTCGACACGGTCGAGACGTCCGGCGGACTGCTCGGCATCGGCATCCCGCCCAGGCTCACCGCCCGCCGTCTCACGCTCCGCCCCGGTGAGAGCCTCCTGCTGTACACCGACGGCATCACCGAGTGCCGGACCACCGGCACCGAACAGTACGGCGACACCCGGCTGGCCGAGGCACTCGCCTCCGCCCCGCGCCGGCCGACCGCGACCGATATCGTACGGACCGTGGCCGAAGACGTCCGCGGCTTCGTGGACGGCGGCAACGTGGAGGACGACCAGGCCGCTCTGGTCATCACCGCCGGCGAGCCGGCACCGGGCCGCGACTGACGACGGGGACGGGGCCCCGCCCGCCCACCGGCCGTGACCATGGTGCGGTGGACGACCGGTCACGGTATTCGCCGCTCACCTGGCGGATACGGATGATTCACCGGTCAGGCCTGGGTACCCGGCAGATGAGTGCCGGCCGCGCAGCACGCCGACCGGCATGGCACAGGAGCACGGCACCGCCCCCGCTGGAGGATTCTCGTGCACGGCGAACCGACCATCCCGGCCTGCGAGGCCAGTTTCCCCGCGGTCACGGCGAGCATTGCCGTTGCCCGGCACTGGACGCGTGACTGTGTGCAGGGTTTCGGTGAACCGCTGTGCCGGCACCGGGTGGTCCAGACAGCCGAACTGCTCGTCTCGGAACTGATCACCAACGCCATCCGTCACGGCGCCGGCTCGCCCCTGATCCGGGTCACCTGGAACGGCCGGCTGCTGCGCATCGCCGTCAGCGACCACAGCGACCGCCGGCCCCGGACGCGTCCCACCGGGTCCACCGAACCCGGCGGCTTCGGCCTCCAGCTCCTGGAACGGCTCGCCCAACGCTGGGGCGTCACCCCACACCATCCCGGTAAGACGGTCTGGGCCGAACTCGCACTCGACTCCTGAGCCGGCCGACGCCGAGCCGGGGCCGAGCGGGGCCTTGGGATGAAGTGCCGGCGCGGGTAGTCGCCTCCGCGGAGGACGTACCCGCTCTCGGCCTTCCACGCCCCGACCTTGGCGCGCCCCACGCCCCACATCTCCGGCTTCGAGCTGCCGTACCCGAAGCCACTGTCGTGGAGCGCGCCGACCGCGAGCACGGCTCCGCCGCAGGAGGAGTGAGGACGGGCGACGGCACGGGTGTGCCCTGGCCGTCCGCGGTGCGGGTGGCCAGGGGAAGGGTCCGGTCGGTCAGGACGTCGTGCCGGTGACCGAGCTTCCGGATTTCGTGACGTGGTACGTGACCGTGGCTCCGCTCCAGAAGTGGAAGGTCAGTGTCACCGGTGCGCCGTCGAGCGGCGCGTTCAGGAAGTCGGGGGTGAGGGTGATCCTGCCGCCCTCGTAGTCCGGCGAGAAGGCCCGGTTGAACTCCTGGTACGGAGTCCAGTCGGCCTGGCCGGCGTTGCCGCCGTCGGCGTACTCGGCCTCCATGGTCGCCAGCCGGTCACCGCGGAACTGCGTGGGGACGGCTGGCGGCGACGGCGTCCATGGCGGCGGCCGGCACCCGGACCGCCGGCCGTGCCGGGTGCGCCCCGCCGGCCGCGGCGAACGCGGTTCCGCCCGGCAGCCCCAGGACGACGAGGAGCCCCAGCAGCAGTGCCGCCAGCCGCCCGGGGCCCTGAGCGCGCCGGTGCGCGCGTTGTCGTATGTTCCCGATGACCTTCACCGTGTCGTCCTTTCGGTCGAGGGTGCGGATGATCCGAACCGTGGTCACGCGGCGACGAGCCGCCGCTGCCGGCCACGCCTGCCGGTGAGGTCCCTTCGGTCGACGGCTCACGTGCCTGCCGTCGACGCTGTGCAGGGCGAGGCCGGATGTCGTCTCCCGTGGGGCCGTGGATGAGCCACCTGCCTCCTCGTCGGCGGGGGAGGGGCGTTCAGCCGTCGAGGGGCTCGTAGTCGAACCAGTCGAAGTGGACGATGCCCGCCGCGGCGTACATGCCGATGACGCGGCCGGTGAAACCGCCGGCGACCTCGGACGACAGGTAGCGGCCGTCCAGCGCCGCGAGCACGGTGAAGGTGCCGTCGGGTTCCTGGAGACCGAGGGAGACGATGTCCGGTCCGGTGCACGCCCCGTGCGGAAGCGGTGGGTCGCCGACCGTGACGCCCAGGACCACGGTCCCGGCGGGTACGGGCCGTGCGGCCACGACCGTGCGCAGGGACCCGACGCGCGCGACCACCCGCACCTCCGTGCCGGATGCCTCGATGACGTAGTGGTGCCGCTCGTCCAGCCGGACGGCGAGGCCGCCGCGCCCCTCGGAGGGATCGACCAGGGTGCGCGCCCGGCAAGACAGGTGCTGCTGACGCCGGCCGGTGAACACCACGTCGGGCTCGTCCAGGGACGCGCCCCGCGCGCGGAGCGTCAGCCATCCGGGGCGCTCCTTGGTGGTGCAGTGCTCGGCGGGCCGGTCCCGCACGGAGATCCAGGTCGGCCGCAGCTCGCTGAGGTCGAAGTCGTCCCGCCGCTCCTCGACGGGCCCGGGGACGAGCGGCCACGGCGGTGCGGCCGGTTCCAGGGCGACGTCGCCGACCACCGGCCAGCCGTCCTCCCAGGTCACCGGGGCCAGGAAGGTCTCCCGGCCGAGTACGTGCCAGCCGGGGGTGCCGCCGCGCGGCCGGACGCCGAGCAGGATCGTCCACCAGGAGCCGTCGGCCGCCTGCACCAGGTCCGCGTGGCCGGTGTTCTGGACGGGGTGGTCGGTGCTGCGGTGGGTGAGGACGGGATTGGCCGGGCACGGCTCGAACGGGCCGCTGGGTGTACGGCCGCGGGCGATCGACACGCCGTGGCCGCGTTCGGTGCCGCCCTCGGCGATGAGCAGGTACCAGTAGTCACCGATCCGGTAGAGATGCGGTGCCTCAGGGGCCTTGGCACCCGGCGTGCCGGACCACAGCTTGTGCGGTGTTCCGTACGTCTGCCCGGTGTACGGGTCGATACGGACCTGCGCGACGCCGGCGAACGTGCACCAGCAGGTGCCGTCCTCGTCCCAGGCCAGGTCGGGATCGATGCCGGTCACCCCCGTGACCCGTACGGGATCCGACCACGGTCCGGCGGGGTCGGTCGCCGTGACGATCAGGTTGCCGCCGTCCTCGCTCACGTTGGTGACGATCAGCCAGAAGCGTCCGTCGTGGTGGCGCAGGTTGGGGGCGTAGATCCCGCCGGAGGACGGCATGCCGGCGGGCAGACGCAGTTGGTCCGGCCGGTCCAGGGCGTTGCCGATCTGTGTCCAGTGCATCAGGTCGCGGCTGTGGAAGAGGGGCACGCCGGGGAAGTACTCGAAACTGGAGCACGCGAGGTAGTAGTCGTCGCCGACGCGGCAGACGCTGGGATCCGGGTGGAAGCCGGGGATCACGGGGTTGGCCGCGCGCGCGGTCCGGTCGTGAAGGGGCACCCCTTCTGTCCTTTCGTCAGGTGAACCGCCGGACGGCGGTCCGGAACGTCACGGCCTGCGCAGCACCGCGCGGCCGCCGGGCGGCAGTTCGCGCGCGAGTGCACCGGTCAGCAGGTCATCCCCGGGGTCCGGTGCGGCCGGTACTCCTCGACACGGATGCCCAGCGCCTCGCGCGGCGGCCCGGCGGGACAACCGCAGAGCCGGGCGTGCATGCGGCCGTCGACGTGTCCGCTCGCCCGGGTCGTCCAGCACGGCCACCGACGCGGTGACCGTCGAACCCGCCAGCTCGCCGAGCCGGGCGACCGCCCGCCGGTCTGCGTGACCTCGGGGAAGAACCGGCTGTCGGGACCCGCGTGCGGGACCATCGCCGAGTGCCAGGTCCCGGCGCCGGCCCGGGACCGCCGCCACTGGAAGAAGAGGGCGCCCTGCGAACCGCGGGCGATGTGCGGTGTTCTCGGCACATAGGCCGGCAGGGCCGCTTTCGTGTTCGCGCCCGTGCGCTGTCGTCCGCCACCGCCGCAGGCGGACGACAGCGGTGTCAGTGCGGCCGCACCGGCGGCCGAGGCCGCTGCACTGACGAACCTTCTGCGGTGCAACTCATGACTCATGGAGCCGGCCCTTCCCCTTCGAAGCTGTCGAAGCGCTTCACTTGACAGGCGAAGGTAATGCCACCTTTCGAGGAGGACAAGGGCCTGAACGCAAAGTAGGTTTCTTTGACCAGGGAGATTGACAGTCCATCAGGGCGCTGGAAGCGTCGATGCGCTTCGACATTTGTTTCGGTCGACCGGGGTCGGCCGACGGGGGCAGGCCCCCGGTGGTGTGCCGGGGGCCTGCGGTCGGATCAGCAGGTGGAGTTGGTCTGGGTGAGGAGGCCGAGCCGCCACGGCAGGTTGTCGTAGTTGCCGCTCGCGTTGGGGTCCTTGCCCTGGTACAGGTACTGGAGCCGGCAGGCGGGAATGGTCAGTGTCTGGTCGTAGCCGGCACGGATCATCTCGCCGTGACTGATGTCCCTGGTCCAGCCCCCGGAGGGGAAGGCGACGTTGCTCGCCCGTGCGAAAGGGTTGTTCTCGGACGCGGCCAGGGGCGTCCAGGAGCCGGCGAGGCTGCTCGTCGTCCAGGAGCGGAAGTAGCGCCGGCCGTCCGAGCCGATCGCCTCGACGAGCAGGAGGTACTGGTTGGCGCCCTGCACCTTGTAGACGTTGCTTGCCTCGAACAGGGCGTACCTGTTGGAGTCCTGCGCCGCTATGACCGTGTTGGTGAACCCGTTGGGGAACTGCCCGACGGTCGTCTGCGAGCGGTAGAGGTGCCCGTTGTCGTCGGAGGAGAACAGGTAGCAGTTGGCGCTGTCGCAGATCACCCACATGTCGACCCAGTAGCCGTTGCCGATGTTCTGCCGGACGACGTCGGGCATCGACGCGTAGAAGTTGCGCGGTGCGCTCCAGCCGTTGGGGTTGCTGATGTCGGGGTTGGTGGAGTACGAGGCGTTGCCGGTCTGGTAGACGAGGTACCAGAGCTTCTGCGGCGCGTAGTAGAACACCTGGGGTGCGGCCCGGTAGCCGGTGCCGATGGCGGTGCGGTCGAGATAGTGGTGCGTGGCGGAGCCGGCCTGGGACCAGTCGGTGAAGCTGAGGTACACCAGGTTGTAGCCGGACGAGCTGGCGGTGCTCGCGAACACGTGGTATTTGCCGTTGTAGTGGACGACCGTCGGATCCTTGATCCCGGCGATGCTGTGGGTGGCGTCCGGCTTCGGGGCGATCAGCGCGCCGCTCGAGTTCCAGGAGAAGCTGGAGGGGAGGGCCGCGGTGGACCGGGGCGAGGGGGCGTCGGTCCGTCGTGCCGCGGCCGTGCCGCCCAGCGCCGACAGCACCGCCTGGTAGGCCGGCTTCTTGTTGCCGTTGCGGTCGAAGAGCAACGGATTGTCACCACTGCGCCAGGAGTCGCTGTCCCGGATGCCCCAGGTGGTGATGCCGGTGCAGCGCGAGACGTTCAGACAGGCCCGGACCGTGTTCGCGTACGCCGTCGACGGCGCCTGTGCGATGTCCAGTTCGGTGATCTGGACATCCACGCCCAGGGCGGCGAAGTTCGACAGCGTCGTCTGGAAACTGGCGGGCGGACCGCCGGTGCCGAAGTGGGACTGGAAGCCGACGCAGTCGATGGGCACGCCACGTGCCTTGAAGTCGCGCACCATGCGGTAGACGCCCTGGGTCTTGGCGTCCGACCAGTTCTCGATGTTGTAGTCGTTGTAGCAGAGCTTGGCCGCGGGGTCGGCCGAGCGAGCGGTGCGGAAGGCGTCCTCGATGAAGCCGTCGCCGAGCAGGTTCTGGAACACCGAGGACCGGTGCTGGCCGCTGCCGCCGTCGGCGAAGGCCTCGTTGACCACGTCCCAGGCGTAGATCTTGCCCTTGAAGTGGTTCATCTCGGTGGTGATGTGGTTGCGCATCACGTTGCGCAGCGTGTTCGCGTCGCCGATGGAGCTGACCCAGCCCGGCAGTTGGGAGTGCCAGACCAGGGTGTGGCCGCGCATGCGCTGACCGTGGGCCGCCGCGTGGCCCACGATCTGGTCCGCGGGACCGAAGTTGAACGAGCCGCGGGACGGCTCGGTCGTGTCCCACTTCATCTCGTTCTCGGGTGTGATGGCGTTGAACTCGCGGTCCAGGATCGGGGCGTACGCGCCGTCGCCGAGCTTGCCGGCGGCCACGGCGGTTCCGAAGTACCTGCCGGACTGGGCCGCTTGGGCGCCCAGGGTGGAGGCTCGGACGGTTCCGGACGCGCCGGCCGCGGTCCCCGGCGTCACCAGGGCGGCCACGGCCAGCAGGGACAACACCGAGGCTCGGCGACGGCCGAGCCGTTTCAGCGGGTTCATGGTTCTCCTCGTACGGTGGTCGGTGGGGGGTCGGGTGGTGCGATCCTCCGTTCGGTCAGGGGGTGGACAGCTCGAACCGCGCGATGTGGACCGCGCCGCCGAGTGCCTGCGTGGCATGGTTGAAGAGGGCGAATCGGTAGCCCGTGAAGAACCGCCAGTCGTTGCCCATGGAGAAGTCGGGCCCGAGGCGGACGAAGTTGATGCCGTCGGTGCTGTAGGAGAAGGTTCCGGGGCGTGCCGCGCCGGGACGGATGTCCGCGCTCGCGCGCAGCCAGAGCCGGCCGCCGGATGCGGGCGCGCTCGCGAGTTCGGTGCCCGTGCCGGTGGTGTTCCAGTTGCCGTCCATGGTCAGCCCGCTGACCATCACCACCCGTGTCACGCCGCCGTCGCGCTTGAGACCGATCCACGCGGAGGAGTCACGCAGCAGCGCGAGTCCGGCCCGGTCGCCGTCCCGCATCGCCGAGTGGTCGAGCTGGACCGTGGCGGTGGAGGTGGGGCCCTGGATGCGGTGGGTGAGGGTGTTGCGGGCCCAGTACAGGTCGCCGGTGACGGTCGCGGTCCGCAGGGTCAGTCCGCCGCCGACCGACCACTTGGTGTCGTCCGGGTTGTGGTTCCACTCCCACCTCGGCTTGAGGGTCGTGCCGTCGAAGGTGTCGACGCCGGTCATGGGGGTGACCTGGCGGGTCGGAGCGGGGACGGCCGGGGCGGGATAGGACGTGCCCCACGCGCCGTTCACGAGCTGTACGACGGGCCAGCCGTCCGGGGTCCAGGTGACCGGCGCCAGGGCCGGCACTCGGCCGCCGGGGTATGCGTCCACGAAGGCCAGGTAGTACCAGGCACCGGTCTGTGTCCGCACCAGCCCGCCCTGGTGCGGGACGCCTCCGCCGGGGACCGGTCCGCGCAGGTCGAGGAGGACCTGTCGCATCGTGTACGGACCGAAGGGGCCGCTCGACGACTTCAGGATGTACTGCCCGTTCGCGGGGCGGGTCACGAAGATGTAGTACTGCCCGTTGATCTTGTAGAAGCGCGAGCCCTCGAGGGTGCCGACACTGGACGGTGCCGTGAACACCTGCTGCGTGCGGACCTGGGTGCGGCCGTCGGGCGAGAGCTGGGCCACGTTGATGGTGGTGTTCCCGTAGGCCACGTACAGGGTGTCGTCGCTGTCGACGAGCAGCCCCGCGTCGTAATAGGGCGTGCTGATCGTCGTGAGCCTGCTCCACGGGCCCTCGACGGCGGTGGCGGTGTGGACGTACGTCCTGGCGAAGTCGATCTGGCCGAGCCAGTAGAAGGTCCGGTTGCTCGGACGGTAGGCCAGCGACGACGCCCAGACGCCCCGGACGTAGCCACGGGCACCGTTCAGGTCGTACTTGGCGCCGAAGTCGAGGACGGGCACCGAATGGCCGGCGATCTCCCAGTTCACCAGGTCGTAGGAGCGCAGGACCGGTGCGCCCGGCGAGTAGTGCATCGTGGAGGCCGAGGCGTAGTAGGTGTCCCCGACGCGGATGACGTCGATGTCCGCGAAGTCCTGCCAGATCACCGGGTTCGTGTACTGCGCCGCGGCCCCGACGGCAGTTCCGGAGGCGGCGGCGGCCCGGGACGCTCCGGCGAGCGGGAGGAGGGAGCCGGTGACCAGGCCGGTGGCGGAGGCCAGTACCCGGCGGCGATCCCATGATTGGTCAGGACATGACATATCCACGTGTGCTCCTCTTCGTACATCCCGGCTGACACGCCCATGCGGGTTCGTGATTTCGGACGACGATCGGCTGGTCGGGCATCTTGGATAGTAAGGAGCCTGAGGGCCCCGTCAAGGCTTCTCGCAGGATTCGTTGTTGGCTTCGAATCTTTCGAAGCCGGTTGCTGCGACTTAGGCAAGCCGTTCCCTGGCACGCGATTGCATCGGCGGGAGATGTTGACATCCTCACGCCCCTCCCTGACCATCCCTAAGCCTGACAGCCGGACGGCGTTCGGAATCACGAACGAATCTTTCGCTGTCGGGTGCCGCTCAAAGCAGGTGCCCGTTTCTCGGAGCAGCTCCGCGGGCGCCGTTCCAGGGGAAGGAGCCCCCGTGCTCAGACGTCCAGGCAGACGACTTCCGCACGTCCTCGCGGCCCTCGCGGCCCTAGCGTTGACGGTCACCGCGTCCGTCGCGGCCTCTGTCCAGTCCACCGCTTCGGCCGCGCCCGGCAGCCCGGCACTCACTCCACCCCTGGGCTGGAACAGCTGGAACAGCTTCGGGTGCGGGGTCACCGAGGCCCAGGTCCGCCAGGCCGCCGATGCGATGGTGTCCTCGGGTATGCGGGACGCCGGCTACCGCTACGTGGTGGTCGACGACTGCTGGTTCGACCCGCAGCGGGACGCGGCGGGCAACCTGCGGGCCGATCCGGCCAAGTTCCCGAGCGGCATGAAAGCGCTCGGCGACTACATCCACGGCAAGGGCCTGAAGTTCGGCATCTACGAGGCACCGGGCGAGCGCACCTGCGCGCAGTCCGTGGGCAGCTACCCGGGGTCCACGGGCAGCAGGGGGCACGAGGCACAGGACGCCGCCTCGTTCGCCTCGTGGGGCGTCGACTACCTCAAGTACGACTGGTGCTCCTCCAGCGGCACCCGTGACGAACAGGTCGCACGGTTCTCGCTCATGCGCGACTCCCTGCGCGCCACCGGCCGGCCGATCGTCTACAGCATCAACCCCAACAGCCTGCACGCCATCACCGGCGCCACGTACAACTGGGGCGAGGTCGCCGACCTGTGGCGCACGACCGAGGACCTGCTCGACATCTGGCAGAACGGCAACACCAACAGCTACCCGATGGGTGTCGGCAACGTCCTGGACGTCACCGCGCCGCTGGCGGCGCAAGCGGGCCCGGGGCACTGGAACGACCCTGACATGCTGGTCGTCGGCCGTCCCGGCCTGACCACGGCCGAATCCCGGTCGCACTTCGCCCTGTGGGCGCTGCTGGGCGCTCCGCTCATGGCCGGCAACGACATCCGCACCATGTCCGCCGACGTGAGTGCCGTCCTGCGCAACCCGCGGCTGCTGGCGGTGGACCAGGACCCGCTGGGAGCGGGCGGGCGCAGGGTACGTGACGACGGTGGCACGGAGGTGTTCGCCAAGCCCCTGTCCGACGGCTCGGTCGCGGTGGGCCTGTTCAACCGGGGAGGTGCCACCGCGACCGTCACCACCACGGCCGCGCAGGTCGGCCTGGCCGGCGGGCCCTTCACCCTCACGGACCTGTGGTCCGGCGGCACGTCGAGCACGTCCGGGCAGATCTCCGCGAGCGTCCCCGCGCACGGCGTCGCCGTGTTCCGGGTGGCCGGCGGCAGCCCCCTGGCCGCCACCACCTCGCGTCTGCGGGGCAACGCGTCCGGCCGCTGCGCGGACGTGGACAACGCCTCCACCGCCGCCGGGGCCACGGTGCTGATCTGGGACTGCCATACGGCCGCCAACCAGCTCTGGACCACATGGGCCGGCGGTGAGATCCGCGTCTTCGGTGACAAGTGCCTGGACGCCCGGGACCAGGGCACCACCAACGGCACCCGGGTCGTGACCTGGCCCTGCAACGGCCAGGACAACCAGAGGTGGACGCTCGGTTCGGACGGATCGGTCCGCAACGTCCACGCCGGGCTGTGCCTCGACACCGACCGGGCCGGCACCGCCGACGGGACCCCGCTGGTCCTGTGGACCTGCGACGGCCGGGCCGACCAGAAGTGGAACCGCACCTGAGGCATCATCCTTCGTCGGCGCCTGCGCTGCCGTGCGGCCTGCCTCGCTGTCTTCATTACCTGTCCGTTCGGAAGATCGAGCCGATGGTGCACTGTCCAGTGGCCGCCCGGAAGGAAAAGGTTGCCGACGCGTCACCCGTGCGGCGGTGAGTGCGGACGGGGGCCCTCGACGCGGGGGTGCGGCGGTGGCGTTCGCCGGCGCCGCTGAAGGGACCAGGCAGACTGTCGACCGGCACGCCGTGACATACGGAACGGTTGACGGCCACCGCGGAAACGCTGCCATTCGGCTCATAGGCCCGCGCGATTCTACCTGCGCCAGGCGCGCTCCCGGGTGAGGAAACACCCCCACACGCTTACCGGATGGGATGAATTCGGCCGGGTGTGCGTGGGTGTGTCTGTGCCATCGGGCACGTCTCCACCAACGGTTCTCGCCGTTCGGAGGGACACCCATGACGAGCCACGCCACTGAGGTCGACCTGCAGGGTCTTCTCGACCAAGCGCTGCACGCCACAGCCACAGGCGCGCGCTGGACCGCCGACACGGACGAGGTGTGGTGCCGCGTCGCGCCCCGGTCCGGGGCGCGACGCGAGCAAGGCTGGAAGCTGCATCTGTCGGCGACGGCCGCTTCCGCGCCGACGGTTCTGGCCAAGGCCTTGGACGTTCTGCTTCTGGAGGAGTCGGCGTTCAAGTTCGCCCGGTCGCTCGAAAAGGTGAGCGCGCTCAACTCCCGCGCGACCCCCCGGGGTAACTCGGGCAAGTTCATCACCGTCTACCCGCGCTCGGACGCCGACGCGGCCCGGCTCGCCGAGAAGCTGCACCGGGTTACGGCGGGGCTGGCCGGCCCCCGGATCCTGTCCGACCAGCCTTACGCCGCACACAGCCTGGTGCATTACCGCTACGGCTCCTTCGTCGGCCGGCGGTGGCTGGCGGACAACGGCCTGTTGGTGTGGTTCATCGAGGACCCCGACGGCAACCCCGTGGAGGACAAACGCACCGGCCAGTATTCGCCACCGCCCTGGGCGGTCTGCCCGTTTCCCGCCGCGGTGCCCGTCCCGCCGCGCCCGGCGGACGCGGCGAGCGGCCCGGTGTTGCTCGGCGGTCGTTTCGAGGTGCGGGAGGCGATCCGGCACACGAACAAGGGTGGCGTCTACCGGGGCACCGACGTCCGTACGGGCGCGGCCGTGGTGATCAAGGAGGCCCGGCCGCACGTGGATGCCGACGGAGTCGGCCGCGACGTCCGTGACTGGCTGCGCGCCGAGGCCCGGACGCTGGAGAAGCTCCAGGGCCTGGGGCTGGCTCCGGAGCCACTGGCGCTGTTCGAACACGGCGGGCACCTGTTCCTGGCCCAGGAGCAGGTCCCGGGGGTGGCCCTGCGCACCTGGGTCGCCGAACACTTCCGCGACGTCGGAGGCGAGCGCTACCGCGCCGACGCCCTGGCCCTGGTCGCACGCCTGGTGGACCTGGTCGTCGCGGCCCACGCCCACGGCTGCGTCCTGCGGGACTTCACGCCCGGCAACGTCATGGTCCGCCCGGACGGCGAACCGCGCCTGATCGACCTGGAACTCGCGGTCCTGGAGGACGACTCGGCCCGGCCGACACGACTGGGAACCCCAGGGTTCAGCGCACCCGAACGGCTCACCGACGCACCCGTCTCCCCGACGGCCGACTACTACAGCCTGGGTGCCACCGCGTGCTTCGTCCTGGCCGGGAAGGTGCCGAACCTGCTGCCCGAGGAGCCTGCCACCAGGGCCGCGGAACAGCGGCTCGCCGCATGGCTGGCCGCGTGCACCGGGCCGCTGCGCCTGCCGGACGGCCTGGCGGACATGGTCCTCGGCCTGATGAAGGACGATCCTGACGAGCGCTGGAAGCCGTCGCGAGCCCGCGAGGCCCTCCGGAAGGCGACCCCGACGGCGCGACCGGCGGGCGACGCCGCCGCCCGCCCGGCACGGGACGACGACCTCGACGGTACGGTGGCCGGGCTCGTCAACCACCTCATCGACTCGATGACCCCTGCCGACGACCGGCGGCTGTGGCCCGTGTCCACGACAGCCGGGGAGACCGATCCCTGCACCGTGCAGCAGGGCGCGGCCGGCGTCCTGGCAGTACTGACGCGGTACTGGGAACTCACCGGCGATCCCCGCCTGCCGGAGCTGATCTCCACCGCGGGCCACTGGATCGCCCGTCGCGTGGACACCGGTTCCACCCGAGCCGGCCTGCACTTCGGCGGCCGTGGGACCGCCTGGGCCCTGTACGACGCCGGACGCGCCATCGACGACCGCCGACTCACCGATCAGGCACTGACCCTGGCCCTGGCACCGCAACAGTCCACGCCCAGCCACGACATCACCCACGGCGCCGCGGGCAGCGGACTCGCCGCCCTGCACCTGTGGCACCGCACCGGCGATCCGCGCTTCGCCGAACTGGCCGGCGACGCCGCCGACCGGTTGGTCGCCGCCGCGGACCGTGAGCAGTCCGGAGCGAGCTGGGCGGTTCCCGCGGAAGCCGTTGCCCAGGAGGCCGGCAAGCGGTATCTGGGCTTCGCCCACGGAACGGCCGGCATCGGCTTCTTCCTCCTCGCCGCCGCGGCCGTCTCGCAACGCCCTGAGCACATGGAACTGGCCGTGGAGGCCGGCGAACTCCTGGTGGCCAACGCCGTACTCACCGGCCCGGTGGCGCACTGGCCCGCCCAGGCCGCGGACGTGCCCACGGCCCCGTACTGGTGCCACGGCGCCGCGGGTGTCGGCACCTTCCTCGTCCGGCTGTGGCAGGTCACCGGCGATGGCAGGTTCGGGGAGCTCGCCCGCCGCGCCACGCACGCCGTCGCGGAACGTGCCTCTCGCGCCGCTCTCACCCAGTGCCACGGACTGGCGGGCAACGGTGACTTCCTCCTCGACATGGCCGACGCCACAGGTGACCCCGCCTACCGCGTCATGGCCGCGGAGCTGGCCCACCTCGTCGTCGCCGAACGGGCCAACCGCCACGACCACGTGGTCTTCCCCAACGAGTACGGAGACGTCTCCACCAGTTGGAGCGACGGGATCGCCGGAATTCTGGCCTTCCTCCTCCGGGTCCGCCACGCCGACCCCCGGCACTGGATGGTCCAGCCGCCGGCTTGAGCGGCAGGAAAGTCTGCCGCCACCCCCACAGAAGAAGGAGAAACCTGATGGAGAACCAGGACCTCGAACTGTTGGCCCGGCTTCACGCCCTTCCCGAGACCGACCCCGTCAGCATCGACGGGACGCCGTTCCACGCTACGTGTGACTGCATCGGCCTGCTGACCGCCCTCAACACCATCTGTATCGGCGTCAGTTGCGCCTAGGCCAGCGGCACCACTCGGCCGGCGGCTGCCCCGGACAGCCCGCGGACAGCCGCCGGCCGGAGTGACGGCCGGATTCCAGACGCAGCCATCCCACCGACAGCAGCCCCTGCTGTTCCCCGTGACCGGGCGAGAAGCGCCGGAGAGCCGCACGTGGCTGACCCCGCCTCCGCGACCGCGACGTCGCCGGTCCCACGACCTGTAAGGCCGACGAGACGACATGAGCCCCCTGGCCCTGCGCCCGTACATCCGTACCGCTCCGACCGCCGAGGGAGTGGTCACCCTGCTACCGCCCACGCCCGGGGCATGGCCCACCTGGTGCGTACCGGCGGGTGAGGACCACACCGCAGGCAGCCGCATGCCGGTGAACCCGCGGCCACCCAAGCGGCCCTCATGACCGCCTCCCTCACCGGTCCGCACGCCACGCCTCACATCCCCGAGTCCGCGTACGCCATCCGTACGCGTGGTCTGAGCAAGAGCTACCCGGGGCCGGAGGGCACCCTCACCCACGCCGTGGACGGCCTGGACCTGGACGTGCCACAAGGCGAAACCTTCGCCTTTCTGGGCCCCAACGGCGCCGGGAAGTCCACCACCATCGCCTTGCTCTGCGCCCTGGCCCGTCCCACCGCCGGTCACGCCACGGTGGCCGGCGCCGACGTGCTCGCTCGACCCCACGAGGTACGGCGACAGGTCGGCATGCTCTTCCAGCACAGTGCCATGGACCCGGATCTGACGGCCGACCAGAACCTGTACATCCACGCACGCCTGTACGGGCTGAGCCGCCGCCACGCCCGCCGGCGCGCCACCGAAGTGCTTGAGCTGGTCGGCCTGACCGACCGGCGGTGCTCCCCGGTACGCACCCTGTCCGGCGGTATGCGGCGCCGGCTGGACATCGCCCGCGGACTCCTGCACGCACCCCGGGTGCTGTTCCTGGACGAGCCGACCACCGGACTCGACCCCTACGCCCGCGCCCAGGTATGGGAACACCTGCGGGCACTGCGCGACCGGCATGGCAGCACGCTCTTCGTCACCACCCACTATCTGGAGGAGGCGGAGAACTGCGACCGCATCGCCATCATCGACCGAGGCCGTCTGGTGGCACAAGGCACGCCCGTCGCGCTCAAGACCGACATCGGAGATGACCGGGTGGTGCTCAGCACCAGCGACGACGTGACCGCACAACGGGTCGTGCGCCGGATGGCGCCGTCGAACCGCGACATCACCGTGGACAGCGACGGAGTCTGCCTGCGGGCGCCCGACGGCAGCGCCTGGATTCCCCGCCTGTGCGCGGCTCTGGAAGGACACGGTGTCGCCGTGCACGCTGCTTCCGCGACCGCGCCCACGCTCGACGATGTCTTCTTCCACCACACCGGCCGCAGCCTTCACGCCACACAACCCGCCCGGACTCCGACCACCACCGTCCCGCGCGCCACCACGTCGGAAGCCGAGGGCGGCCGATGACCACACTCGCGCTCCAGACCTCGGACGCCTCCGGCAGTGAACGGCCGGCCCGCCTACGGCACGAACTGCGCGCGGTCCACGCCCTGGTCCACCGCGATCTGCTCCGCCTGGCCGGGCAACGCACCCACACGGCGCTCATGTTGGTGCAGCCCGTGCTCTACCTCCTCATCCTGGGAGGCGGACTGGCCGCTCTCATCCCCAGCGCCTCACTGGGCGTCGGCTACCAGACGTACCTGTTCCCCGGGATGCTGATGATGACGGTACAGATGCCCGCCATCACCGTCGGCGTCCGGCTGATCACCGACCGGGAGAGGGGTTACCTGCGAGAACTCCTGATGGCCCCGGTCAGCCGCTCCACCCTGCTCCTGGGAAGCTGCATCGGCGGCACGCTGGCCGCCACAGCGCAGGGCGCCGTACTCCTCGGCCTGGCCGGGGTCGTCGGCCTGCCCTACGACCCGCAGCTCCTGGTGCTCCTCCTCGCCGGCATGATTCTGGCCTCCTTCACCATCACCGCCCTGGCCCTGGCCCTGGCCGTGAGCCTCCGCAGAGCCGAGACGTTCCACCTGATGCTCGGCCTGGTGATGATGCCGCTGCTGTTCCTCTCCGGTGCCTTCTTCCCGCTGCGGGCGATGCCCGACTGGGCCCGCGCACTGGCCGATGCCAATCCGCTCGCCTACGGAGTGGACCTGCTCCGCGGCTGCATCGCCCTGCGGGCACCGGACCAGAGAGCCGTCGCAGGCATCGAATGGGCCGGCTGGCAACCTCCCCTCACCCTCGAAGCCGCCCTCCTCCTCGCCGGTGGCACGATGGCCCTCCTCTGGGCCGCCCACCGCTTCAAGCGCCCGGAATGACAAGCCACCTGCCGGATCGGAGGCGCCGGCCGCACCGCGTTCCCCCGAATCCTGGAGGCACGGCGTACCGGCCGGCGTGCCCCGGGAAGCAGTGGTTGCCGGGCGGGCCCGGGAGGGAAGACCGCTCCGGTTCAGCCGGATTCCGTCAAGGCCGCGCGCGCGGTGGTGAGGATCTCCTCCGAGAGCGGGGAGTCCTTGGTGGCGCGGGCCAGGACGAGGGCTCCGAGCATGGTGCACAGCCGGGTGATGCCGTCCTGGTCCTCGGTGGCGAGCGCCTCGGCGAAGGCGCGCACACCCTCGGCGTAGACGCGGTGGGCCTCGTCGTTGCCGTCCGCGCGCGCCATGTCGGCGGCGAGCCCGGCGACGGGGCAGCCGTCCGCCGCGTTGTCGCGGTGCTCGACGGAGAGGTAGGTGTCGATCACCTCCCGCTGGGCGGCGTCGTGTTGTCCGGCATGCCGCTCGATCCCGGCCGTGTGGAGCCGGGCGAGTTCGTCGAAGGCGTGCGCGGTGGCCTCGTCGACGAGGGCGTCCTTGGAGGCGAACTGCTTGTAGAAGCCGCCGTGAGTCAGGCCGGCGGCCTTCATGAGGTCGGCGACGCTGACGTGGGTGCCTTGTTCGCGGAACAGCCGGGAGGCGGTCTCCACGACCCGCTGCCGGTTCTCCTGCGCCTGAGCCTGTGACACGCGACCCATCGGCCACCTCCCATTGATGTCGGACGCCATCTATTCTATGATGAGTTTAGATTTCATCCATCATCTAATTTCACGCGGCCCGAATCTAGGCTGCAGCCCGCAGGGAGCAGACATGGAACTGAAGAACGCCGTCGCCGTGGTCACAGGCGCCAACCGGGGCCTGGGACGCCACCTGGCCACCCAGCTAATGGAGCGCGGAGCCAAGGTCTACGCGGCGGCCCGCCGCCCCGAGAGCGTGGACCTGCCCGGCGTCACCCCGCTCCGCCTGGACGTGACCGACGAGGAGTCGATCCGGGCCGCGGCGCGCATCGCCTCCGACGTGACGCTGCTGGTGAACAACGCGGGGATCTCCACTGCCACCCCGCTGCTCGCCGGCGACCCGGACATGGTGCGCCTGGAGATGGACACCAACTTCTACGGGCCGCTCGCCGTCACCCGGACGTTCGCCCCGGTCATCGAGGGCAACGGCGGCGGGGCCGTGCTCAACGTCCTGTCCGTCCTGTCGTGGCTGCACCCCGCCGACCTCGGGGCCTACGCGGCAGCCAAGGCCGCGGCCTGGGCGCTGACCGACGCCGCCCGCGAGGAGCTGGCGCCCCGCGGCATCACCGTCTCGGCACTGCACGTCGGATACATGGACACCGACATGGCCACTGTCGTCCCGGCCGATCAGAAGGCCGACCCCGCCGACGTCGCCACCCAGGCCCTGAACGGCATCGAGCAGGGCCTGCCCGAGATCCTCGCCGACGACATCACCCGCCTCGTCAAGAAGGGCCTGGCCACGGCGCCGACCGCGGCCTGAGCACGCACCCACGGGACGGAGACGATGATGAAGGCCTTCAGGGTCGAGCGCTACGGCGACAAGGCCGGCGTGCGTGCCGATGACGTGCCGCGGCCGCAGGTGGGCGCGGACGACGTCCTGGTCCGGATCCACGCCGCGAGCGTCAACCCGCTCGACCTCAAGATCCGGGACGGGGAGTTCAAGGCGATCCTGCCGTACCGGGTCCCGTTCGTCCTGGGCAACGACCTGGCCGGGACGGTGGTCGAGGTGGGTACGGCGGTGACGCGGTTCTCGGTGGGCGACGAGGTGTACGCGCGTCCCGACAAGGACCGGATCGGCACGTTCGCCGAGCTGATCGCCGTCCACCAGGACGACGTGGCCGTCAAACCGGTCACGCTGACGATGGAGGAGGCCGCGTCCCTCCCGCTGGTCGCCCTGACCTCGTGGCAGGCCCTCGTCGAACGGGCACGTGTGCGGCCGGGCCAGAAGGTCCTCGTCCACGCGGGCTCCGGCGGCGTGGGCACCATCGCCGTCCAGTTGGCGAGACATCTGGGTGCGCGTGTGGCCACGACCACCGGTACGGCCAACGTCGACCTGGTGAAGAGCCTGGGTGCGGACGTCGTCGTCGACTACAAGAAGCAGGCGTTCGAAACGGTTCTGCACGACTACGACATCGTCCTCGACCCACTCGGCGGCGAGAACGTCGAGAAGTCCCTGCGCGTGCTCAAGCCCGGCGGGAAGGTCATCAGCATCGCCGGCCCTCCCGACGCCGCCTTCGCCAGGGAGCTGGGTGCGAATCCGATCCTGCGGACGGCCATGGCCGCGCTGAGCTTCCGCACCCGACGCAGGGCCCGGCGCCGTCATGCGACGTACGAGTTCCTGTTCATGAGGGCGAGCGGGCACCAACTGCGCGAGCTGGCCGCGCTCGTCGACGCCGGACACATCCGGCCCGTCGTCGACCGCGTCTTCCCTTTCGCATCGATCCCGGAGGCTCTGGAGTACGTCGAGAAAGGGCGCCCGAAGGCCGGGAAGGTCGTCGTCACGATGATGTGACGGCACCCGCGCACCGTCGGCGCTCCGCTGGCGTCCTGTTCGTCGGGGCCGAACGGCATCCAGGAGGGCCGTGGGGCCCCTACCCCGGCGGGTGCGCGGAGCGGGACGGTGGAGGCACACACGGAACCCTCGACTCCGCACCGGAGGCCGTGCATGTCGATACCGCGTCTTCCCGGCGAACGGCCTGTCTCCGGCCCGCGAGGCAAGCGGACCCCGCAGGGGCCGGATGGGGTCCCGAACCTCCTCGAACGGCCCTTGGACCGGCTGGAGCGCAGACTCCGTGTCTTCCTGACGGCCGTCGCCGTCAGTACGACCGGTCGGGCAGCCACACGGGTGTCGCGCCGGTGCGGGCCTGGCTTCATAGCGGTCCGCAGGTATGGCGGTGGCTTTCGCGGCGGCCTTCGGCGGCGTGGCCACCGCACACGGCGTGTGGCGGGCCGTCGGCTGGTTCATGGACCGCCGCCGCCTCTCCCGGTGGGACCGTGAGTGGGCACGCGTGGGCCCCGGCTGGGCGATGCGCTACCGCCGCTGACGGCAGCATCCCGCGTCATGCCGCCGCCGTGTCCTGCTCTGGCGGGGTGGCGATGTGTCCCGCAGCGTAGGTAGGGAACAGAGGTGGCCGCCGCGGTGGCCAGGTGTGCGCACACGTCGAAGGAGAGGTGGGACGTATGGACGAGGAGGTCTCCCGGAAAGTGGTGGTCGGCGTCGACGGCTCGCAGTGCTCCTACGAGGCGCTGCGGTGGGCCGTGCGTTACGCCGGCGTGATCGGCGGCACCGTGGACGCGGTCGCCGTGTGGGAGCTGCCCGGTCTGTACGGCTGGTCGGGGCCGGCCGTGGACATGGACGTCGACGAGGACGAGACTCGGCAACAGATGCGGAAGGAGCTGACCGAGGTGCTCGGCGCGGACGCGGCCGGCTCGGTGCGGGCCCATGTGGTGCACGGCAACCCCGCCGACGTGCTGCTTCGGGCCGCGCAAGGAGCCGAGGCCTTGGTCGTGGGCAGCCGGGGCAGGGGCGGATTCGCGCGGGCCCTGCTGGGCTCTGTCAGCCAGCACGTGTCGCAGCACGCGGGCTGCCCGGTCGTGATCGTGCGCTCAGCGGAGAAGTGATGCCGCCGGGGGCCGACATCGGTGCCGGGCCCCGGCCACTGGGAGGCCGCGTGGATCTCCTGCGTCGCCCGGTGCGACACGAGCGCGAGTTCGTCACCGGGCAGCAACCGCACCCCGGGATCCGCAGAGTTCCGCCGGAGAGGGGAGGCCGGGCGGCTCCTGAAGCACACTCCAGCGACCGGTCCCAGCAGGTCGGCCGGGCGGCGGAAGGCATCGAGAAACAGATCGTCGATCGTCAGCACACCCACCGCCTCACCCTCGCGCCGCAGGGGACGACGGCGCACCCCCGTGCGGCGGCGGTAGGCCACCTGGAGATCGCCGTCCGCGTCGACGGTGACCACCCGCGTCGGCAACACCTTTTCCACCCGTGTCCGGCGTTCCAGGCCCCCGCACAGGCCGCGCAGAGCGAGGTCGCGGTCGGTGACGATGCCGCGCAGCGTGCAGACCGGAGGCGCCGACTGATCCACTCCATGGAGTGCTGGTGCTTCCAGCGTGGGCTCGTCCGGCGTCCGACGCCACGGGCCGCCAGGACCTGACCGGGGCCCTCGGACCCATGTGGCCGGCATCGGATCGCGCCACCTGGGACCGGTGCCGCGAAGCCTTACCCCGGCGCCCGCTGCAGGCAGCCAAGCCGTACGAACACCGGGCGACGCAAGATGGTGCGCGAGCGCACGGAAGGCATTCTCCTCCGTCATCCCGGTGTCGAGGTGGTCGGTGAGCAACTGACCGGGACCGTGGCCGATGTCCTGTGCGAGTCGGCGGCCTTCACCGAGATGCTGGTGCTGGGCTCGCGCGGCGTCGGTGCCGGCACCTGAATGAGACGCGGCGCGGCGCAAGCGGTGGCATGGCGTCCGGGAGCCGGACCGACCGCCTCGTGGCGCCGCGCCTCGGGAGAGATCGGCACGGACACCTACACCAAGGCCCCCGAGCACCTCGCCGCCCACCGGCCGATGCCACGGTGACTGGACGGTCCGGTGGTCCCGGACAACGGGCGGTCGCCGCGGCTGGGCAGGTGGAGGCGCGGTCAGGGACGGAGAGTGGCGTGGGCGGCGTTCTGGCCGGTCAGCGGGTCCTTCCGCGTGGTTTGAGCGGCACCGGTGGCAGCGCGGGGGCGGGCAGCGGGTTGCCGTCGTACCCCTTCACCTCGCCGAAACGGGATCCTTCCATCCAGTCCGCGCGGGCCTGTTCGATCTCCTCCTGGGTGCGGGCGACGAAGTTCCACCACATGAGGAGTTCCTCGGCGAACGGCTCACCGCCCAGGAGCATGACCTCGGCGTCCGACTCGGCGCGCAGCGGGAGTTCGGACCGTCCGCAGCCCAGGTAGAGCATCGAGCCGGGCAGCACCGGCACCCCGTCCACGCGGACCTCGCCGGACATCGCCAGTACGCCGTACTCGAAGTCCGGTTCCAGCGGCAGGCGTACGTCGGTGCCCCCGCTGAGGGCGAGGTCGGCGCCGACGATCGGGGTGAACGTCGTACCGGGCGACCGGGAGCCGTCCAGCTCGCCCAGGATCACCGTGGCGGTCAGTCCGGGCGCGGTGACCTCGGGCAGCTCGGGGTGGTACTCGAACCGCGGGTCGGTGTGCCGGTGTTCGTCGGGCAGGGCGACCCACAGTTGGGCCCCGTGCAGGAAGCGGGCGTGCTGACGCGGGGTCTCCTCGGAGTGGCTGATCGCGCGGCCCGAGGTCATCAGGCCAAGCTGCCGGGGCCCGATCGTCTGCCGGCTGCCCGTGGAGTCCCGGTGCAGCACCTCGCCCTGGTGCAGCCAGCTGACCGTCTGGAGCCCGATGTGCGGGTGGGGCGGCACCTGCATGCCCGGCTGGTCGGCGATGTCGTCGGGGCCGTAGTGGTCGACGAACGCCCACGCGCCGATCATGCGCCGTCCGAGGTTCGGCAGGAGCCGGCGTACCTCGGTCGACTCGCCCAGCTTCACATGCCGGGGGCTCAGCAGCTCGCGCACGGGTTCGGCGACGACGAAGCCGCGGCCACCGCAGACGCTGGGCACGGGTGCGCGGTCAAGGTTGCTCATGCCGCCCAACTTAGCGGTGCGCGGGCCGGACGGTGTGCGCGGTCTCCGGGATTTCGCTCCATGTGCCCCGGCAGCCCGTCCGGTGTTCCGCCGCCACGGCACGGGCGGCCCGCTTCCGGCAGTGCCCGTACCCCGGGGGGTACGGCGGACCCACAGCCTCCTTGCGGCCGGGCGCTCGGCGACGGCCAGGGCCGCGCCGACGGCGGAGACCCCCAGGACGGTGCGCAGCCTGTGAGCGCGGTTCGGGTGCGGGGCGCGGTGTGGGGACATGGGTTCCTTCGGTCGCTCGGGGTCGAGCGAGGTTGCGGGTCCCGGCCGACGAGTTTCTCCGCCAGCCGGGCCAGCCGCGCCGCCCGTACCGTGCCCGCGTCGCGCCCGTGGCGCGTCGCGGGCGGCCGCCCCACCCCGGCTCCTCACCCCTCAGCTCAGCCGTGTCAGCTCGGCCCCTGTCGACTCGGACCCCGCACCCCCGCCACGTCAGCCCAGCCGCTTCAGCAGCTCCTCGGCGACCGGAGCGGAGGAGGCCGGGTTCTGGCCGGTGACCAGGGTGCGGTCGACCACCACGTGCGGCGCCCACGGCTCGCCCGTCCGCACCTCGACGCCCGCCTCGGTCAGCCGGTCCTCGAGCAGCCACCTGGCCTGCCCGGCGAGACCGCCCTGGGTCTCCTCCTCGTTGGTGAAGGCTGCCACGCGGTAGCCGGCGAAGGCGTTGGTGCCGTCCGCCCGGACCGCGGCGAGCAGGGCGGCCGGGCCGTGGCAGACCACGGCCAGCGGCTTGCCGGAATCCAGGGTCGCCGTCAGCAGCCTGCCGGAGTCGGCGTCCACGGCCAGGTCCTCCATGGGGCCGTGCCCGCCCGGGTAGAACACGGCGGCGAAGTCGGCGAGGTCCACCTCGGCGAGCTTCACGGGCGTCCGCAGCTCGGCCATGTCCTCCACCGCTCGGGCGATCTCGTCGGCCTTCTCCTGACCGCCGTTGACCTCGGCGGCCAGGCTCGCCCGGTCGACCGGAGGGACCACACCGCCCGGAGTGGCGACGACGACCTCGTGACCGGCGGCCCTGAGGGCACGGTAGGGGACGACGGCCTCCTCGGCCCAGAAGCCGGTCGGGTGCGCGGTGCCGTCGGCAAGCGTCCAGTGATCGGCGCCGGTCATCACGAACAAGATTTTCGACATGAGGGGTCTCCTGGGTTCCGTCTTCGAGGGGCTTGGGCCTGTGAAAGAGAACGTAGGCGATCAGGCCCATAGACATCCAATGCGGTAACGAATGAGAGGCATTGGATCTCCTATGGCTCAGGGGAACAGCCTGCGGCGATACTCGGACCGTGGAGACCCCCTCACCCGACCTCAACCTGCTGCGCACCTTCCTCGCGGTCTACCGCTCCGGCTCCTTCACCGGCGCCGCCCGCCTGCTCGGACTGTCGCAGCCGACGGTGACGACGCAGATGCGCGCGCTGGAACGGCAGACCGGCCGTGAGCTGTTCGAACGGCTGCCGCGCGGGGTCACGCCCACTCCGGTGGCCGACGAGCTGGCGGCCCGGATCGCCGCGCCCCTCGACGACCTGGCCGTCGTCGCCGGCCCCACCCCGCCTGCCGGTGCCCGCGCCGAGCCCGTCCACCTGGCCGGCCCCGCGGAGTTCCTCTGCACCACCGTGCTGCCGGCTCTCGCCCCGCTGGTCGCCGAGGGGCTGCGGCTGCGGGTGTCGGCGGGGCTGACCGATCCGCTGCTGGAGGAACTGCGCGCCGGCCGTCACGACCTGGTGATCGCGACGACCCGCCCGCGCGGCCGTACGCTGCACGCCGTGCCCCTCGCGGACGAGGAGTTCGTCCTGGTCGCCGCCCCGGCCTGGGCCGACCGGCTGCCGGAACAGCAGGGCTCCTCCGTCCCCCTGGACCCCGCCGTCCTGCACGGTGTCCCGCTCGTCACGTACGCCGAGGATCTGCCGATCGCCCGCAGGTACTGGCGGCACGTCTTCGGCCGGCGGCTGTCCCGTACCGCCGCCGTGACCGTGCCCGACCTGCGCGGTGTTCTCGCGGCCGTGGCCGGTGGCGCCGGGTTCAGCGTGCTGCCCCGCTATCTGTGCCAGGACCTGCTGGCCTCCGGCGCCCTGGTGGCGCTGCTGGAACCGGAGGATCCGCCGATCAACACCAGCTTCCTCGTGCAGCGTCCCGGCGCCGCCTCCGACAATCCGGACGTGGCCCGCGTCCGCGACCTGCTGCTGACGGCGGCGCGCGGCTGGTAGCCGGATCGCCCCGGCCTGCCGCAGGGCCGTCCCCGAGCCCGCCGGAACACCCCCCCGACCGACGACATCGATGTCCCCCACCCCTTGAGATGGCGCGGGCGAGTTGCGAGGCCGACGATGGAGCCATGGGGTACGGCCGCCGCCGCAGAGCCGGTGCCGTCCGAGGCGCCGGGGGACGGAGGCCGGCCCCGGCCGCGGTCCGCGGCCGGAAGGAGGACACCGTCATGCTGGAAGTGAAGACCGTCGAGAAGCCGGACGAGCGGCGCGACTTCCCCCGCGGCCACCTCGAAGCGCTCCATCTGACCGGGCTCGACTTCGCGGTGGGTACGTTCGAACCGGGCTGGCGCTGGTCGGAGTCCGTGGCGCCGATCGCGGGCACCGGGAGCTGCATGGTCCCCCACAACGGATACGTGGTGCAGGGGCGGATGCGCCTCCGCATGGACGACGACGGCGGCGAGGCCGAGGTCGGTCCGGGTGACGTCTTCGTGTGCGCGCCCGGCCACGACGCCTGGGTCGTCGGTGACGAGCCGGTCATCGTCTACGACTTCGCCGGGACCATGGCGAACGAGTACGCGAAGAGCTGACCGAACGGCACCCCCCGGCCCTCGGTCCCCTGCCCCAGCCTCCTGCCCCCAGCCCGTCAGTCCCCGAACGGCTCCGTCCCGCCCTCCGCGTACGCGATCGCGTCCGCGTGGCCGAACAGGCCCGGCAGGCCGCCGGTGTGGATGAAGACGGTCCTCTCGCCCGGCCGGACGGTGCCGTCCCGGACGGCCGCGTGCAGGCCGGCCAGGGCGCGGCCCGTGTACGTCGGGTCCAGGACCAGTCCCTCCGTGCGGGCGGCCAGCCGGAGTGCTTCGCGCACCGGGCCGGTCAGCACCGCGTACCCGTCGCCCACCTGGTCCCGGCGGACCCGCAGCCCCTCCGCCGTGACCGTCTCCGCCGTGAGCGGTGCCGCGAACCCCGCTACCTCCGCGGCCGGGTCGGGCAGCGCACCGACGTCTACGCCGAGTACCGACCCGGTGCCCAGGGCAGCGACCAGCCCGGCCATGGTGCCGCCCGAGCCCAGGGCGACCACGGCCGTCCGCAGGTCCGGCACCTGCTCGCGCAGCTCCTCGCCGCAACGGACGTAGCCCCGCGCGCCCCAGCGTGCCGGAGCCACCGAACGGGATGAGGGCCGGACGGGCGCCGGCCGCCCGCAGCCGCTCGCACACCTCGGCCGCCGCCGCGTCCAGCCCGGCCCGGTCCACCTCGCCGGCCCAGGCGAGCCGTGCCCCGAACAGGCCGTCCAGGGCGAGGTTCCCGGACCGTGAGACGCCGGGTGAGCCGCGCAGTACGAGGACGACGTCCAGGCCGAGCCGGGCGCCCGCGGCGGCGGTGAGCCGGGCGTGGTTGCTCTGCGGGGCGCCCGTGGTCACGAGGGTGTCCGCGCCCTCGGCCAGGGCGGCGCCCGCCGTCCACTCCAGTTTGCGGATCTTGTTCCCGCCGGCGCCGAGGCCCGTCAGGTCGTCGCGTTTCACCCACAGGTCGCCGGGTCCGAGCCCGAGCGCGGTGGCCAGCCGGGGTGCCGACTCGACGGGGGTGGGGAAGGTGCCGAGCGGCACGGGAGGGTGGCTCATGGCGGTGTCCTCGGATGAGTGGTCGGGGTGGCGGCCAGTCGATCACGGCCGCTGAGCGCCTCAGGCAGCAGCCCCTCCGTCCGACGCGAATGCTCCGGGCCGCGCGGCGTCACACCGGCAGCAGGCGGGCGATCAGTGCGCCGAGCTGCCGGGCCGTGCGGCACTCGTGCATCTCCACCAGCTCCGCGTAGGCGGGCGCGGCCGAGTCGCCGGTGCCCCACCGGTCGCGTGGCTCGGGGTTCAGCCAGTAGACACGGCGGGCCCGCCGGGCCAGGTCGCGGACGGCGGGGAGGTTGGGGTCGCTCATGTTCGTCCGGGCGTCTCCGAGGACGAACACCGTGGTACGCAAGCCGGCCGCGCCGCCGTACCGCTCGGTGAACTCGCCCAGCGCCACGCCGTAGTCGCTGCTGCCGTGCCAGCCGGTGAGCGTGGCCTCGGCGCGGATGCGGGAGCCGAGCCCGTCCGGGTCGGCCCGGCCGTGGTCGAGCAGGCCGGTCACCTCGTCGAGCCGGTTGACGAACGCGAACACCCGGACCTTGCTGAACTGGTCGTGCAGCGCCTGCACCAGCAGCATGGTGAAGTCGGAGAAGCCGGACACCGAGCCGGAGACGTCGCAGAGCAGCACCAGTTCGGGCCGGACCGGACGGCGCCTGCGCAGCACCGGCCGGATCGGCACCCCGCCCGTGGTCAGCGAGGAACGGAGCGTGCGGCGCAGATCGATCGTGCCCCGCGCGGCCCGGCGGCGGCGGGCGGCGAGCCGCGTGGCCAGCTTGCGGGCGAGCGGCCGTACGACCCGGCGCAGTTCGGCGAGCTGGTCCCGGTTCGCGAACAGGAAGTCCACCCGGTCGGCGGTCGGGCGGACAGCGCGCCGTGCGATCTCGTCCCGTCCGCGCCGTTCGGCCACCCGGCGCCGCGCCTCCGCGCCGACCATCCGCCGGAACTCCTCGATGCGGCGCCGGATCCCGTCGTCGAGCAGCCGGTCCGCGAAGCCCGTGCCGCCGCCGTCCCGACCCCGCACGTCGGCCCGTACCCGCGCCAGCAGGGTCTGGGGGCGCAGCCGGTCCAGGGTCTGGTACGCCGACCAGCCGTCGGACCCCTCCGGACCCCCGTACGTGCCCAGGGCGTCGACCGCCTCCGCCGCCAGCCGGGCCAGCAGTGCCCGGTCGTCGTCGGCCAGTGCCCGCGCGAGCCGGTCGCGCAGCGCCTCGCGGTCCTGCGGGGTGCCGTCGGGTCCGCCGACGCCGCGCGGGAAGTACAGGTCGAAGACGGAGTCGAACAGGTGCCGCTGGTCCGGGCCGTGCAGCAGGGTGGCGGCCAGCCCCTCGCGCAGCAGCTCCCGGTCCGCCAGCCCCAGCGCCTCCACCGCGCGGGCCGCGTCCACGGTCTCCCCGGTGCCGATCCGCACCCCGTGCGCGCGCAGCGCCCCGACCAGGCCGGTGATCCGGCCGGCGACGGCGCTCACAGCGCGTCCAGGTCGAGCTTGGCCGCCGCCTTCCGGATGTCGTCCTCGTGCTTGAGGATCACCCCGAGGGTGTCCTGGACGACCGTCTCGTCCAGGGTGCGGGCGCCCAGGGCCAGCAGGGTGCGCGCCCAGTCGATGGTCTCGGCCACGGAGGGCACCTTGCGCAGGTCCATCGCGCGCAGCGCCCCGACCACCCGGACCACCGACTCGGTCAGCGCCTCGCCGAGGCCCGGCACCTTCAGCCGTACGATCCGCCGCTCCAGCTCCTCCTCGGGGAAGCCGATGTGCAGGAACAGGCAGCGGCGGCGCAGCGCCTCGGACAGTTCCCGGGCGGCGTTGGAGGTGAGGACGACGAAGGGGCGGCGGGTCGCGGTGACCGTGCCCAGCTCGGGGACGGTGATCTGGAAGTCGCTGAGCACCTCCAGCAGCAGCCCCTCCATCTCGACGTCGGCCTTGTCGGTCTCGTCGATCAGCAGCACGGTCGGTTCGTCGCCGCGGATGGCGCTCAGCAGGGGGCGGGGGAGGAGGAACTCCTCGCTGAAGATGTCGGTGCGGGTCTCGTCCCAGCTCTCGTCGCGGGCCGCGCTGATCCGCAGCAACTGCTTGGCGTGGTTCCACTCGTACAGGGCGCGGGACTCGTCCACGCCCTCGTAGCACTGGAGCCGTACCAGCCGGGCCCCGGCCACCTGGGCGACGGCCTTGGCCAGTTCGGTCTTGCCCACCCCGGCGGGGCCCTCGACCAGCAGCGGCTTGCCCAGCCGGTCCGCCAGGAAGACGGTGGTGGCGACGGCGGGGGAGGCCAGGTAGCCGGTCTCGGCCAGGCGGGCGGAGACGTCGTCGACGGAAGTGAACAACGGGGCCTCCGGCGGGTCGGTGAGCGGTGCGTCCTTCGGCGGCTATCTAAGCGCTTGTTCAGCGGTTCTGTCACGTGGTTCCGTCCGATGCGGGCGCGGACCCGGGCGCGGGCACCGACGCGGGTGGCCGGGTACCGACGCCTGCCTGAACCGCCCGCCCCTCCGAAGCGGCCCACCCGGTCCCCGTACGGGCCACCACAACGCGCACGCCCCCCGCTCCGCCCGGTCCAATGGACCCGTGACCGCGCCCCCGGACGACTGCCTCACACGCAACGAGTGGATCTGCGGCCTCTATCTGACCACCCGCCGCCAGATCCTCCTCGACGCGGTCCTCCAACACTTGAGGCTGACCACGCTGTCCGTCCTCATCGCCGTGGCCGTCGCCCTGCCGCTCGCGCTCCTGGCCCGCCGCCTTGGCTGGGCAGCCGGCCCGGTCCTCGCCGTCACGACGGTGCTCTACACGATCCCCTCGCTGGCCATGTTCTCCCTGCTCCTGCCCCTCTACGGCCTGTCGGCCGCCCTCGTCGTCGCCGGGCTCGTGCTGTACTCGCTCACGCTGCTCGTACGGAACATCCTCGCGGGCCTGCGCGCGGTCCCGGAGGAGACCCGGCAGGCCGCGCGCGGCCTCGGCTACGGCCCCCTCCGCCTGCTCCTCACCGTCGAACTGCCCCTCGCCCTGCCCGCCGCGATGGCCGGCCTGCGCATCGCCACCGTCTCGGCGGTCTCCCTGGTCACGGTCGGCGCGATCGTGGGCTTCGGCGGCCTCGGCAACCTCCTCTACGCGGGCATGAACACCTACTTCAAGGCCCAGGTGCTCACCGCGTCCGTCCTGTGCGTTCTGCTCGCCGTCGCCGCCGACCTGCTCCTGCTCGGCGTGCAGTGGCTGATCACCCCCTGGACCCGGGCCGGCCGCGCATGAGCCCGGCCGGGACGCGGGCGGCCCGCGCATGAGCACCCTCAACGCCACCTGGGGCTGGCTCACCGATCCCGCGCACTGGTCGGGCGACGACGGCATCCGGCACCGGCTGCTGCAGCACCTGCTGCTCACCCTCGTCTGCCTGCTCGTCAGTTGTCTGATCGCCCTGCCCGTCGCCCTCGTCCTCGGCCACCTCGGCAAGGGAGGCGCGCTCGCCGTCAACATCTCCAACGCCGGGCGGGCCGTGCCCACCTTCGCCGTCCTGGTCCTGCTGCTCCTGACCCCGGTCGGCCGGTGGGGCGAGGGCCCCACGGTGGTCGCCCTCGTCCTGTTCGCCGCGCCGCCGCTGCTCACCAACGCCTATGTCGGCATGCGCGAGGTCGACCGGAGCGTGGTGCGGGCCGCCCGCGGCATGGGGATGACCGGCCGGCAGGTGCTGTTCCGCGTGGAACTGCCCCTGGCGCTGCCCATGATCGTGAACGGGGTGCGGATCGCCGCGGTCCAGCTCGTCGCCACCGCCACGATCGCCGCGCTCGCGGGCGGCGGCGGTCTCGGCCGGATCATCACGGCGGGCTTCAACCTCGCCAGCACACCCCAGGTCGTCGCCGGCGCCCTGCTCGTGGCGGTGGTCGCCCTCCTCGTCGAGGGCGTCTTCGAGGTCGCCGGACGGCTGGCACCAACGTGGGTCCGGGGCGGCCGGTGACAGCCCGCACGGCACTCGCCGCCCTCACCCTGCTGCTCCTCCTGAGCGCCTGCTCCACCGGCCCGTCCCTGGAGAGACGCGGCCAGGTCACCGCGCCGCCCGGCGACCGCCATCACCTGGTCATCGGGTCGGCGGGCTTCACCGAGAGCGACCTCCTCGCCCAGATGTACGCCCAACTGCTGAACCAGGCCGGTTACCGCACGTCCCTGCTCACCGTCGCCAACCGCGAGCTGTACGAACCCGCCCTGGAGTCCGGCCGGATCGACGTGGTGCCCGAGTACGCGGCCACCTTCGCCGACTGGCTCAACGCCCGGACCCACGGCGCCGGCGCGCCCCCGGCCGGGTCACCCGACCCCGCCTCCACCCTGCGGGCCCTGCGCGCCCTCGCCGCCCCCCGCGGCCTCACCGTGCTCCCGCCCGGCCGGGCCGTCGACCAGAACGCCTTCGCCGTGAGCACCTCCTACGCCCGCCGGTACGGCCTGCGCACCCTCAGCGACCTGGGCGCCTCGCGGCTGGGCGTGCGGCTCGCCGCCGGGGACGAGTGCGTCCAGCGGCCGTACTGCGCGCCCGGCCTGAGAAAGGTGTACGGCATCCACCTCACCGGCATCGATCCCAAAGGGGTCGGCACCACCCAGGCCAAGCGGGCCGTGCAGGACGGCCGGGACCAGATGGTGCTGACCACCACCACCGACGCCACCCTGGACCCCTTCGGCCTGGTCCTGCTCGCCGACGACAGACACCTTCAGAACGCCGACGTGATCGTCCCCGTCGTCAACCGCTCCCGCGCGGGCGGCGCCGGCGTGACGAAGGCCCTCGGCGCCCTGAACGGCGTCCTGACCACCGGTGATCTGGCCGGCCTGAACCGGCAGGTCGACAACTGGCGCCGGCTGCCGGCCGACGTGGCCCGCGCCTACCTGACGGACGAAGGGCTGCTGAGGCAGCCCGGCTCAGGCATCCGCCACCGAGTCGAACGGCACCTGCCCGCGCGTCACCCCGCGGGCGTCGGCGTCCACCGAGCGGCGCAGCGCCTCGTGCAGCCGCGCCGGGGTCAGCACGCCGAGGAACCGCGCCCCGTCCAGCACGGCCACCCACCCGGCGTCGTACTGGAGCATCACCCCGAACGCCTGCTTCAGCGGCGCGCCGACCGGCACCCAGGCGGTCATCCGGTGGGCCAGGGCCGCGACCGTGCCGCCCGCCGCCAGCTCCCCGATGCCGACCCAGCCGTGCAGGTCACCGCCCGCGTCCAGGACCACCGCCCAGCGCGCGCCCTCGGCGCGCAGCCGGTCCAGCGCCCGGCCGGCGGGCTCGTCCGGGCGGGCCACGGGCGGCTGCTCCAGGTCCTCCGGCTCGATGGCGGTGACCGACAGCCGCTTCAGCCCGCGGTCCGCGCCCACGAACCCGGCGACGTACGGCGACGCGGGTGCGCCGAGCACCGCGCCCGGGGTGTCGAACTGCTCGATACGGCCCTGCCCGTACACGGCGACCCGGTCGCCGAGCCGGATGGCCTCCTCGATGTCATGGGTGACCAGCAGCACCGTCCTGCGCGCGGCGGCCTGCATCCGCAGGAACTCGTCCTGCAACTGCTCGCGCACCACCGGGTCGACCGCGCCGAACGGCTCGTCCATCAGCAGCACCGGCGGATCCGCGGCCAGGGCCCGCGCCACGCCCACCCGCTGCCGCTGACCGCCGGAGAGCTGCTCCGGGTAGCGGGACCCGTACGTCCGCGGGTCGAGGCCCACCAGATCCAGCAGTTCGGCCGCCCGTGCCCGCGCCTTCGCCCGCTTCCAGCCGAGCAGCGCGGGCACGGTCGCCGTGTTGTCCAGGACCGTGCGGTGCGGGAAGAGGCCGACCTGCTGGATGACGTAGCCGATGCGGCGGCGCAGCAGCACCGGGTCGACGGTCGCGATGTCGTCGCCGTCCACGAAGATCCGGCCGGAGGTCGGCTCGATCAGCCGGTTCACCATCATCATGGTCGTCGTCTTGCCGCACCCGGAGGGGCCGACCAGGGTGACGAGTTCCCCCTCGGACACCTCGAAGGAGAGGTCGTCCACGGCCGTCGTACCGTCCGGATACCGCTTGGTGACCTGCTCGAACCGGATCATTCCCTCACGCTACGGCAGGGCGCCGGACACCTCGCCCCACCGTGCTCCGACCGGCCGACGGCCGACGGCCGACGGCCGGGGACCGGGGCCGGCCGGCGCCGTGCCGGGTCAGCTCAGCAGCACCACTTCCAGCGTCCGCGGTCCGTGCACGCCCTCCACCCGGTCCAGTTCGATGTCGCTGGTGGCCGACGGGCCGGAGATCCAGGTCGACGGGCGGGTGGGGTCCAGGCGTTCGAGGGCCTGCGGGACGGAGGAGACGACCTGGCCGGGGACGCGGACGACACAGATGTGGTGGTCGGGGATGAGTGAGGCGCGGCGCCGGCCCTGGTCCGGGGAGCCGTCGAGGACGATCGTGCCGGTCTCGGCGATCGCCAGAGCGCACCCCGTCACCACGCTGTCCACCCGGTCCAGCCGGTGCGGGGTGTGCGCCGCCCGCTCGTGGATCCGCTCGGGACCGGCGGCCGGCAGCCACTGCGGTGGCAGCCCGGGTGGCACCAGCACCTCCCGCGCGCCGCGCTCGTCCAGCAGCCGTGACACGAGGTGCGGCAGCTCCCCGGCGTCGCAGCGGTGCACGATCGCCCGGTAGTCCGCCAGGTTCTCCGCGAGCAGCTCCACCGTCCGCTCGACGGGCCGCCGCCCGTGTTCACGCAGGTAGCGGCGGCCGACGGCCTCCTCGTACGGCCGCTCGTCCGGTGTCACGTCGGCGAGGGCCCGCCGCACCCGGCCCAGGATCCGTTCCCTGCTGTTCACTCGGCGCCGTCCTTTCCACCGCGGGTGCGCTGCCACCAGTCCCGGAAGGGCTCGGCCGGTACGGCCGGCAGGTCCCGGGTGCCGCTCCACGCCCTCCCCGGGCCCGGCAGCGTACGGGGATGCAGCCGGCGGGTGCGGGCGGCGAGCCGCTGGCCGGTGCGCAGGGTGCCGGGGCGGGCGAAGGCCCAGCGCGCGGCCCGCATGGCCGCCCGCTCGGCCGCGTGTCCCCGGGCGGGTTTGAGGACGACCCTGTTGCCCTGCCGTACCGCCGGACCGCCCTCCACGACCCGTTCCCGCAGGTGCACCAGCACCTCGGGGATGTCGATGGCGACCGGGCACACCTCGTAGCAGGCGCCGCACAGACTCGACGCGAAGGGCAGCGAGGCGTCGATCTCGTCGGCCGTGCCCCGCAGTTGGGGGCTGAGGATGGCGCCGATGGGTCCCGGGTAGACCGAGCCGTACGCGTGCCCGCCCGCCCGCTCGTACACCGGGCAGACGTTCAGACAGGCCGAGCAGCGGATGCAGGCCAGCGCCTGACGGCCGACCCGGTCGGCGAGGGTGTCGGTGCGGCCGTTGTCGAGGAGCACCAGGTGGAAGGTGCGCGGCCCGTCCCCGTCGGTGGTGCCGGTCCACATGCTGGTGTACGGGTTCATCCGCTCGGCGGTGGAGGAGCGGGGGAGCGTCTGGAGGAAGACCTCCAGGTCCCGCCAGGTCGGCACGACCTTCTCGATGCCGACGACGGAGATCAGCGTCTCCGGCAGGGTCAGGCACATCCGGCCGTTGCCCTCGGACTCCACCACGACGAGGGTGCCGGTCTCGGCGACCATGAAGTTGGCGCCGGAGACGCCGACCTTCGCGCGCAGGAACTTCTCCCGCAGGTGCAGCCGGGCGGCCTCGGCGAGTTCGGCGGGCGTGTCGGTCAGGCCCGCCGGGGCCGGCCGGCCCCACGCGCCCATCTCGCGGACGAAGACGTCCCGGATCTCACCCCGGTTGCGGTGGATGGCCGGCACCAGGATGTGCGAGGGACGGTCCCTGCCCAACTGCACGATCAGCTCGGCGAGATCGGTCTCATAGGCACGGATGCCCTCGGCCTCCAGGGCTTCGTTGAGCCCGATCTCCTGCGTGGCCATCGACTTGACCTTGACGACCTCCGACTCGCCGGTCTCCTTGACCAGTCGGGTCACGATCCGGTTGGCCTCCGCCGCGTCGGCGGCCCAGTGGACCGTGCCCCCGGCGGCGGTGACCGACTCCTCCAACCGCAGCAGGTAGCGGTCGAGATGGCGCAGGGTGTGGTCCTTGATCCGTCGGCCCGCCTCCCGCAGCTCGACCCAGTCGGACAACTCACCGACCGCCGTGGCGCGTTTGGCCCGGATGGTGTGCGTGGCGTGCCGCAGGTTCGCGCGCAGGACGGGATCGCGCACCGCCCGGTGCGCGGCCTCCGGGAACGCGGGCATGCCGACGAACGTTCCGCTCATGCCGCCGGTTCCTCCTCCGTGCTCGCCAGGATCTCCGCGATGTGCACCGGCCGCAGCTCCGTGCGCAGCCGGCTCATCATGCCGCCGATGTGCATCAGGCAGGAGTTGTCGGCCGCGCACAGCACCTCCGCGCCCGTCGACTCGGCGTTGCGTACCTTGTCCGCGCCCATCGCCGCCGACACCTCGGCGTTCTTCAGCGCGAACGTGCCGCCGAAGCCGCAGCACTCCTCGGCACCGGGCAGCTCGGCCAGCTCCAGCCCCCGCACGGCCGCGAGCAGCCGCCTGGGCCGGTCGCCGAGCCCGAGGCCGCGCAGGCCGTGGCAGGTGGGGTGGTAGGTGACCTTGTGCGGGTAGTACGCCCCGACGTCCGTCACCCCGAGCACGTCCACCAGGAACTCGGTCAGCTCGTACGTCCGCGGCACCACCGGCGACAGCGTCCGCGCCAGCGTGTCCCCGCGCCCCTCGGCCGACGCCCGCTCGCCCAGCCGCGGATACAGCTCCCGCACCATCGCCCCGCAGGACCCGGACGGGGTCACGATCGCCTCGTACCCGCCGAACACCTCGGCGAAGTGCCGGGCCAGCGGCTCGGCCTGGTGCCGGTAGCCGGTGTTGTAGTGCGCCTGTCCGCAGCACGTCTGGCCGCTCGGGAAGTCGACCTCGACACCGAGCCTGGACAGCAGCCTCACCACGGCCCGGCCGGTGTCCGGATACAGCGTGTCGTTGACACAGGTCAGGAACAGGGCCACACGCATCGCGGCTCCTCGGGGACGGTCGTCGGACGCATGCAGGGTAGTGCGCCGGCCAGGGCTCGGGCGCGGCTCACCGGGTGGCGAGCCGCGCCTTCGGCCAGTGACGGACCATGATCCCGGGGGTCGGCTCCGGCGCGGTCATGTGCTGAACTGGGACCCGTCCGTCCCATCCGTCCCGGGAGACTCGTTGAGCCTCAGCTACCGCCAGCCCGGTGTCGTCCTCACCGACCGTCACTTCACCGTGCCCCTCGACCACGCCGACCCGGACGGCGAGACCATCGAGCTGTACGCCCGCGAGGTGGTGGCGAGTGACAAGGCCGGGCAGGAGCTGCCCTGGATGCTCTACCTCCAGGGCGGCCCCGGCTTCGGGGCGAATCGTTTCGTCGGACGTCAGGCCTGGCTCGGCCGGGCGCTGGAGGAGTACCGCGTCCTCCTGCTCGACCAGCGCGGCACCGGCCGCTCCACGCCCGCCACCCGGCAGACCCTGCCGCTGCGCGGCGGCCCCGCCGAGCAGGCCGATCACCTCGCCCGCTTCCGCGCCGACTCGATCGTCCGCGACTGCGAGGCCATCCGCACCCAGGTCACCGGCGGCGCCCCCTGGACCGTGCTCGGCCAGAGCTTCGGCGGTTTCTGCACGGTGACGTACCTCTCGCTGGCCCCCGAGGGCATCGACACCGCGATCGTCACCGGCGGCCTGCCCTCCCTGCACGCCCACGCCGACGACGTCTACCGGGCCGCCTACCCGCGCGTCGAGCGCAAGGTCGCCGCGCACTACGCCTGCTACCCGCAGGACGTCGAGCGGGCCCGCCGGATCGCCGACCACCTCCTCGGCCACGACGTGGTCCTGCCGGGTGGTTACCGCCTCACCGTGGAGGCCTTCCAGTCCCTCGGCCTGATGCTCGGCGCGAGCGACGGCAGCCACCGGCTGCACCACCTCCTGGAGGACGCCTTCGTGCGCACCACGGCGGGCCTGGAACTGTCCGACGCCTTCCAGGAGCAGGCGCGGGTCCTGCTGTCGTACGCCGGCCACCCGCTGTACGCCCTCGTGCACGAGTCGATCTACGGCCAGGACGCCCGACCCACCGCCTGGGCCGCCGAACGCGTGCGCGCGGAGTTCCCGCAGTTCGACGCCGCCAAGGCGCTCGCCGGGGACGCGCCCGTCCTCTTCACGGGGGAGACGGTCCACCCCTGGATGTTCGACACCGACCCGGCGCTGCGCCCCCTGCGCGAGACCGCCGAGCTGCTCGCCGCCCGCACCGACTGGGGTCCGCTGTACGACCCCGCCCGCCTCGCCGCCAACGAGGTCCCGGCCGCCGCAGCGGTCTACCACGACGACATGTACGTCGACACGGCGCACTCGCTGGAGACGGCCGCCGCGATCCGCGGCCTGCGCCCCTGGGTCACCAACGAGTACGAGCACGACGGTCTTCGCGCGGGTGCCCCGCACGTCCTGGACCGGCTGCTGGCGCTCGCCCGCGACGAGGCGTGACGCGGAACACCGTCCGCCGGGCGCCCCCGGGTGAATCGCGCGCGCGGAATCGGGTAGGGGTATCCCTCCGGACCGTCTCCCATTAGTTAATTCATAATGCAACTAATTGGCGCCCAATTCGGTCCATGGTATGTTCACGGAAATCCGAAATCTTTTGCCGAGTAGTGAATTTGGAGCGCGTTCCCATGTCCGGCGTCACCGTCTCGGTCATCATCGCCGCGTACAACGCGATGCCGTATCTGACGCGTTGCGTCACCTCGGTCGCCGAGCAGAGCATCGGCCGTGACCGGCTCGAGGTCATCGTCGTCGACGACGGCTCGACGGACGGCACCGCCGCGGAACTGGACCGTCTGGACGCCCTCCACCCAGGCCTGCTGCGCGTCATCCACCAGGCGAACTCGGGTGGTCCGTCCGCGCCGCGGAACACCGGACTCGACCACGCCACCGGCACGTTCGTGTTCTTCCTTGACGCCGACGACCATCTCGGCCCCGAGGCACTCGAACGCATGGTGGCCATGGCCGAGGAGAACGGCACCGACATCGTGCTCGGCAAGATGGTGGGCGTCGGCGGACGCGGGGCGCCCACATCGATGTTCCGGCGCAACCAGCCGCACACGGACGTCTTCTCCTCCCGCGTGTACTGGACGCTGAACCCGATGAAACTGTTCCGGCGCGACCTGCTGGAGCGGCTCGGACTGCGTTTCCCCACCGATCTGGCGATCGGCGAGGACCAGCTGTTCGTCGGCGCCGCCTATCTGCACGCCTCCGGAATCTCCGTGGTCGCCGACTACGACTGCCTGTACTGGGTGCTGCGCGAGGACGAGGGCAACATCACCCGCCGGCTCAAGGGCTCCGGACTCCGGCTCCAGTTCCTGCCCCGCATGGTCGACCTGATCCTGGACAACGTGCCGCCCGGCCCCGGCCGCGATCACCTGGCACACCGGCATCTGACCGTGGAAGTCCAGCAGATGGTCGCCGACCAGCTTGTCTTCGAGCCCCGCGAGACCCAGGAGAAGATGCTGGACCAGCTCGCCGGGACCATCGAGCCGCTGTGGCACGAGGGGCTGAACGAAAGGCTCTCGGCGATGGCCCGGCTGCGGTTGCACCTCGTACGCCACCGCATGCTCGACGAACTGCTGGAACTCGTGGCATTCGAGAAGGGGCTCGCCCGTTCCCGGACCGCCACCCCCGTCCTCGTCGACGGCGGCCGGGCCCTCGCCCGCTACCCGTTCCTGCGCGACCCCGCCCGGGCGATCCCCGACCTCTGCTACGACGTCACCCCTCAGCTCGGGATCCGCCACCGCGTCACCCGTGCCGAGCTGGACGGCGACACGCTCCACCTGGCCGGACACGGCTACGTCCACCGCGTGGAGACCCGGGACGTCACCACCGCGCTGGTCCTGCGCGAGCGCGACAGCGGCACCGAGTACCGGCTGCCCGTCACGCACACGGCCACCCCCGGGCTCGGCGCCCGGGACGACGAGGGCCGCTACGGCTACGACCTCGCCGGGTTCGAGGCCACCGTCGACCTCGCCACCGCCGCCGACGGCGCGCCGCTCGCCGACGGGCTGTGGGACATCTCCCTGGCGGTCGGTGCCCAGGGGCTCACCAAGGAGGTCCGGATCGGCAGCAAGCGCGCCGACGGTGTCTCCGGCGCGACCACCACGCGGGTGCTCGCCACCCCGGAGGGGCTGCGCGCCGTCACCCTCTACACCACCAGGCCCCACGGTAACTTCACGCTCGACCTCGGCGAGACCAAACACCGGGTGCCGCCTCTTCTCCGCGTCGACGACGACATCCGGTGGAGCGACGGGACGCCCCCCGCGCTGCGGTTCGGCGGACGCTGCGAGCTGACCGGGCACCCGCCGGAAGCCCTCGTGCTGGCGTTGAGGAACGACAGCGGCGCGACCGCCGAATTCCCGGTCCGGCGGACCTCCGGACCCGGGGCCTTCCACGCCACCGTGCCTGTCGGCGCGCTCCCGGCCGGCGTCTGGACGGGCGAACTCCGGCTGGGCCCGTGGGCGGTTCCGTTGCCGGCGCTCCCCGCGGACCTGCCGCCCGCCAAGTGGCGACGCCGGGCCCTGCCCTGGTACGCCCGGCCGGCCGGCTCCCCGACGTGCTTCGCCCTCCGGGTCGCGAGGGTCGACGTCGTCAAGGCACTCGCCCGGCGCCTCCGGTAGACCGGCCCACGCCTCCGGCTCGCTCTCGCTGTGCGCCCCCCGGCGCCGGACGGCTCGCCGCCGCGCTGAGCGAGAGCGGGGGCGGGGGCGGACAGGACGGCTCCGCAGGTCAGTAGGCTGGTCGCCATGTCTGATCAGATAGCCGGTCTGCCGGAGCTGCGCGGAGACTGCGCACGCTGTTTCGGGCTGTGCTGTGTCGCCCTGCCCTTCGCCCGCTCCGCCGACTTCGCGCTGGACAAACCGGCGGGCAAAGCCTGCCCGAACCTCGGCGGGGACCACCGCTGCGGTGTCCACGCCGAGCTGCGCCCGCGGGGGTTCACCGGCTGCACGGTCTACGACTGCTTCGGTGCCGGGCAGAAGGTCTCGCAGGTCACCTTCGGCGGGCAGGACTGGCGGAGCGGCTCCCCGGAGCATGCCCGCCGGATGTTCGACGCGTTCCCGGTCGTACGGCAACTGCACGAACTGCTGTGGTACCTGACGGAGGCACTCGGCCTGCCCGCCGCGGCCCCCGTCCACCCCGGGCTGCGGCGGGCCCTGGAGAAGACCGAGCGGCTCACCCGGCAGACCCCCGAGGAGCTGGCCGCGCTGGACGTGGCCGCCCACCGGCAGGAGGTCAACGCCCTCCTGCTGCGCACGAGCGAGCTGGTACGGGCCGGCGCCGGGACCGGCACCAAGGGCAGGGGCAAGGGCAAGGGCAGGGACCGGCGGGGCGCGGACCTCATCGGCGCCCGGCTCAGGGGCGCCGACCTGCGCGGGGCGAGCCTGCGCGGCGCCTGCCTCATCGCCGCCGACCTCACCGGCGCCGACCTGCGCGCCGCCGACATGATCGGTGCCGATCTGCGTGACGCCGACCTGACCGACGCGGACCTCACCGGCGCCTTCTTCCTCACCCAGCCGCAGGTCAACGCGGCCCGGGGCAGCGCCGGCACCCGTCTGCCGGCGTCAGTCACCCGCCCGGCGCACTGGACACCGGCCACCTGATCCGGAGCCGTCGGGAGCCGTGACCGGCACCTGGGTACCGGCTGCCGGGCAGCGGGCGTCCGTTCCGGGGGAGTCCCCGGGCGGCGGTGCTGAACCCTCCGCGGCCCCGCGCCCGGGCGTCGGGGCGCTGCCCGGCGCGGGCCGGGCCTCTGACGCCCGGGCCTCGTCGCGCGCGGCTCCGGGCGCGGCTCCGGCGGGCCCGGCCGCCGGGCGCCGCCGTTCCAGCCGCAGCCGCAGCCCCTCCGGCATCAGCGTCAGGCGCTCGGCGACGGACAGCCGGTAGGCGGGGTCGATGCGCAGGTCGTAGCGGCGCAGCAGCAGGCCGAGGACCAGGGTCGCCTCGTGCAGGGCGAACTGGCGCCCGATGCAGGCACGCGCCCCGGTGCCGAACGGCTTGAAGGTGTGCGGCGGCCGGGCCCGTACGGCGGCGGCCTCGAAGCGGTCGGGGTCGAACCGTTCGGCGTCCTCGCCCCACACCTCCGGCTCCCGGTGCAGCATCGGCGTCAGCACCAGCGCCCACGCGCCCCGGCGCATGGGGTGCTCGCCGGCGAGGACCGTGTCCTGGCGGGCCTCCCGGGCGAAGGCCGGCGCGGTCGGCCACAGCCGCAGCGACTCGTCCAGCACCCGGCGGACGTGGCGCAGCTTGGCCACCTCGTCGTAGCGGGGCCGGGCGGTGTCGCCCCAGACGCGGTCCACCTCGGCGCGGGCCCGGGCGGCGACCTCCGGGTGCCGGGCGAGGTAGTACAGGGCGAAGGAGAGCGCGCCCGAGGTGGTCTCGTGGCCCGCGACCAGGAAGGTGATCACCTGTCGGCGGACGTTCTCGGCGGACAGCCTCTCCCCGGTCACCGGGTGCGCGGTCGCGAGCATGCGGTCCAGCAGGTCCCCCTCGCCGCCCCCGGTCCGGCGGCGGGCGGCGACCAGGGCGTCGACCGTGCGGTCGAGGTAGGCCATGTCGGCCGCGTTGCGCCGGATGGCGGCGCGCAGCAGCAGCGGGGCCAGCGGTCCGGGCACACTGTTCAGCCGCTGAGCATGGCTGAGCGTGCCGACCATCGCCGTGACGAAGGGGTGCGGCCGGTCCCGCTCGAAGGAGCCGAAGTCGTGCCCGAAGCCGGTCCGCGCGATCGTCTCCAGGGTCAGCCGGGTCATGTCGCCGGGCGCGTCCACCGTGCGACCGGCCGCGAGCTGCCGGTCCCAGTGGTCGGTGAGCCGCTCGGCGACGGCCAGCATCATGCCGTGGTAGCCCTCCATGGCCTCCCGGCCGAAGCCGGGCGCGAGGACGTCGTGCGCGAGCTGCCAGTTGGGCTCGTGGTTGTAGGCGGTGAACAGGCCGTCACCGGCCACCGGCCGCAGATTGGCGACCCCGAGGCCGACATGCTTGGCGAACCGGGTCTCGTCGGCGAGGTCGGCGACGTACCGCGCCCCCCACACGAACACGAACTCCTTGCCGAAGGCCCGCCGCCGGAAGACAGGACCCAGCTCGCGCGCGAAGCGCATCGAGTCCTGGAGCGGCCGGCGTCGGTCGGCGCCGAGCACGTCGCCGAGCAGCGGCAGCCGGCGCGGTGGGTGCGGTATGCGGTGCAGCTCGGGCCAACCCTGCTCGGCGCCCCGGAAACCTTTCGGCAGCCCGGTTCCCGTCGTCTCCGCCATGACGCGATCTCCCTTGATCCAGCGGATGGTTGAAGCTGTGCCGCGCGCGTGTTGTACGTGGGTTCAATAGTGGTTCCAGTCTGGTCCCCTTGTTGAACCGGCGTCAAGTAGAGTGACGCCATGCCCGCGAACCCGGGGGAACGCGTCCGGCGCAGACTCCGCACCGAGGAGCGCCGTGAGCAGCTTCTGTCGGTCGGCGCGAGGCTGTTCTCGGAGAGCCCCTACGACGAGGTGCGGATCGAGCGGGTCGCCGAGATCGCCGGGGTCTCCCGCGGGCTGCTGTATCACTATTTCCCGAACAAGCGGGACTTCTTCGCCGCGGTCGTGGAGCGGGAGAGCGGGCGCATGCTGCGGATGACGGCGGCCGTGTCCGGCGTGCCGGTGCGCGAGCAGCTCGCCGCCGGCCTCGACACCTACCTCGGTTATGTGGAGGCCCACGCCCACGGCTTCCGCGCGTTCCACCGTGCCGACGCGGCCGGCGACCAGGCCGTACGCCGCGTCTACCGGCAGGCGCTGGCCGCGCAGGAGAGACAGATCCTGGCCGCGCTCGCCGCCGACCCCGAGTTCGGGCCCGTGTTCGAGGCGGGGCCGCAGGTGCGTCTGGCCGTGCGCGGCTGGCTCGCCTTCACCACCGCCGTCTGTCTCGAATGGCTGCGCGGCGAGGGGGAGCCGACCCGGGAGCAGGTGCGCGACCTGTGCGCCCGCGCCCTGCTGGGGGTCCTCGCGTAACCCCTGTCGCGGAGCGGGTGCGGGTGCAGCCGCGGGTGCGGCGTGGTTGGCGTGCGTCTCGATCTCCGATGAGGAGGCTTACCTAAGATGAGATTCGCGGATGGGTGACACGCAGGACTGGACGGCCGTACCGGGCACCGCGGAACGGGCTCGTTCCGTGCCCGTTGCCGCGTGGTCGTGCGCCGTGACCGCGAACGGTGTCCGCGAGGAGCACGTCGGCGCGCACACCGTGACCGACGACAGCGCGGTGCGGCTGGCGGTACCCGACGACAGCGCCCTGTTCGCGGCGGCCCCGTGCGCCCCCCGCCAGGAGCCCTTCGCCCTGCTGGAGTTCGCCGACGTGGCCCCCGTCCCGGTGCGCGACCGCATCCGCGCCCGGCTCTGTCTCTCCGGTCGGTTCGCCCCTTGCGCGGGCACCCGGCTCTTCCGGTCCACCCGGGTGGTGCTCCGGCAGGCCTCCGGGCCCGTGGTCGTCGGCCCGGACGAGTTCGCCGCCGCCCGGCCCGACCCCCTCACCGAGGCCGAACCCCGGCTGCTCATCCACCTCGCCGACACCCACCCGGACGCCGTCGAGCGCCTCACCCGCCTGGTGCGGCCCGAGAGCCTGCACGCCGCGACCCGGGTGGCGCCCCTCGCCGTCGACCGGTACGGACTGACCCTGCGCATCGAGCGCAGCCGCGCCCACGGTGACGTACGGCTGCCCTTCCACGCGCCCGCCGACGATGTCGCCCAGCTCGCCGAACGCATGCACGTGCTGCTCGCGCGGGCGAGTGCAGCCGCCTGCCCTCGCGCCCTACAGCGGCAGCGCGCAGACGGCGACGGGTGAGGCGAACGGCGCGCCGGCGGAGCGCAGCCCGCCGTCCGCGTCGACGTGGAGGACGGTGACCGTGCCGGAGCGCTGGTTCGCCGCGAACAGCAGCCGGCCGTCCGGGGAGAACGCGATCTGCCGTGGGAAGTCGCCGCCCACCGGCACCGTGCCGAGCAGCCGCAGCCGGGCCCCGTCGTCCTCGACGGCGTACCGGGCGAGGCTGTTGTGGCCCCGGTTCGCGAGGAAGGCGTACCGGCCGTCAGCCGTCACCAGGATCTGCGCCGGGTAATTGGTGTCGCCCTCGGCGCCCGTCGGCTGCGGCTCGCCGACGCTCAGCCGGCCCGTCCCCGGGTCGTAGGCACAGACGGCGACCGTGTCGTCCACCTCGTTGGCCAGGTAGGCGTACCGGCCGCCGGGGTGGAAGGTCAGGTGGCGCGGTCCCGCGCCGGGCCGGGTGTGCGCCCGCGCCACCTCCGTGAGCGTGCCCCTCGCCCGGTCGAGGCGGTAGGTGTAGACGGTGTCGGTGCCCAGGTCGACGGCGAGGACGTGCTCGCCGTCCGGGCTCGTGAGGAACTGGTGGGCGTGCGGGCCCGTCTGGCCGGGGCCGGGCCGCGGGGAGGAGTGCGTGACCAGGGCGGTACGCCCGCCCAGGGCGCCCGTGGCGTCGACCGGGTGCACGGCCACACTCCCGGAACCGTAGTTGGCGCTGAGCAGCCAGCGGCCGGTGGGATGCACCGACAGGTGGCAGGGGCCAGCGCCGCCCGTGCTCTGTGTGCCGAGCACCCTCCGGTCCCGGAGGCGCACGGCCGTGACCCCGCCGTCCTGCCGCTCGTCCACGGCGTACAGCGTGCGGCCGTCCGGGTGCACGGCGAGGTACGACGGGTCGGGGACCCCGGTGAGCGTGCCCGAGCCGGAGATACGGCCCGACTCCGGGTCGTACGAGGCGAGCGCGATGCCGGGGCCGCCGCCCTCGGCGGAGGTGTACGTGCCCACGTACAGCGGGCGGGGCCCGGACGGTTCGCGGGGCGCCGTGGCGGCGGCCCGCTCGGGCGCGGCGGCGCGGCCGTCCGCCGGCGGGGCCGCCGGGGAGGGGACCGCCACGACTGCCGCCGTGCCCGCCACGGCCCCGACGAACCGGCGTCTGCTCCAGCCGCCACCGTGCTCCCGGCTCTCCCGGGCCAGGGGGGATCCCCGTCGTGCCGGCCGTGCCTCCGTGTCCATGCCGCACCTCAGGTCGTCGGTTGCCCCGCTCGTGACAGCCACCTTGACCCGCGCCCACCCTCAAGGGCAAGACCGGCAACGGGTGTTGCGCACAGTGCATCGTGAGCGGGTGTGCGGGGGCTGCCCTCGTTGATCTCATTGCGGCGGGCGCCCGGTCCGTCAGGCGACGGTGACGTGGTCTGGGAAGTCGTCCGTGGCGGACCGCTGCTCCCGGGCGGGGGGCCGGACCTGGCCGCTCCTCCGCGACGGGCGCTCCAAGGCGCCGGCGGGGACTCGCAACGCGCGCCCCCTGCCGCGGCACCGGCAGCCGGCACCGCCGGGCCCGCTCCGGTCCCGTCCGCGTCAGCTACGGCGCGACGCTCGCGGCGCTCACCACTCGCCGTCCTCCACGGTCTTGCCCTGGGGGTCCTTCAGGGGGGTGATCTGGCCGGGGGACGGGGGTTGCCAGGGGTCCAGGTCGGTGCCGAGCCAGTCTCCGACCGGCTTGACCGACTCCAGGGTGTCCGTCGGGTCGAGATCCTCGGCGTGCTCGTCGTAGTAGTCGTACCAGGGCAGGCCCGCCCGGGTGTACGCCGCGCGGTCCACCGGCGACGGCGGCGGCGCCTCACCGGTGATCCGGCGCCACTCCGGGGGCGTCACCAGGTGCACGAACACCCGACCGGCCGGCTCCTCGGACCAGTCCGTGAGCGGCCGGTCGTCCTGGTAGACCTCCTGCCGCATCGAACCGCCGACGCCCAGCCCCATGGCCGCGGCGCGCCTCGGGGCGGCACCGCCCGAGGCCGGCGGTACGGCACCGCCCGGAGCGGGCGCCATCATCGGCCCCGCCGCCCCGGGCGCTCCCCCCACCATGGGCGGCGGGGCCGCGCCGTACCCACCGGTCACACCGAAGCCGCCGAACCCGCCGGCCGCGCCGAGCGTCCGCTCCCGCTCCTGCTCCAGCCGCTCCTGCTCCCGGCGCCACTGCGCGAGGACGTCCTCCCGGAGCGGGAACGACTGGAGCTGGATCCCGCCCCACACCTCCTCGCCGGTGACCTGGCCCTCGACGGTCGCACCCAGCCCGAGGGGCACGGCCACGAACTGACGGACGGTGCCCTTGCCGGAGTTGATGCCGTCCAGCCAGGGCTGGCGGGGCAGCACCACGTAGTTCTGCGGACGCCGGGCCAGCCGGTCGCTCCACCGCTTCCCGGACACCGCGCACACCTTGCCCGCACCGACCTGGAGGGCGGCCGGCTCCGTCGTACCGGCGAAACTGAGCCACATCGCCTCGCGCAGATACACCGGCAGCATCACGCCCCCGCGTGCTCGCCACTCCTCAGGCACCCGGTCGGCGTAGTCGGCCACCCGACGGACGGGGAACTCGCCCAGTCCCGGCGGCAGCGGATGCGTGCCCGTCTCCGGCAGTCGCAGCGTGCGCACGAACCGCACCGCCACCCCGCCCGGCAGCCGCACGGTGTTCCCGTCGATCCTGACCCCTGAACCGGTCATGCGCCCGCCCCTCGCCTCTCGCGCCGGCCCACCCGGCGCCCTCTCACCCAGAACGTTCGTCGAACCCCGCACGGTTCCGCCACAGCTTCTCCTGGACCCCGAGCCGCTCGCGCAGCCGGGACATCCGGGGCAGCCTGGTCCGCTGCTCCCGGGAGACCCGGTCCAGCTCCTCCAGCAGCCGGCGGGTGCGGTGCTCGGTGTCCAGCTCGTCGATGATCCGGGTGGTCTCGGTCAGTACGGCTCCCAGGAGCTGCCAGTGCTCCCAGTCCTTGCGGACCTCCTCCTGGAGCAGCTCGGCCAGCCGGTCGCGGGTGCCGGCCGCGGTGTGCAGCTCGGCCGTCAGCCGGGCCTCCGCCGACTCGGCGTTCTCGCTGAGATGGGTGGTCACGAGCACGGCGAAGCTGACCACCGCATCGGCGATCTCCGACAGCAGTTGCTCCACGGTGGCCCCCACCCGCGGCGGGAACAGCTCCTCGGACGCGCGGGCCTTGGCCAGGTCCGTGAACGAACGGGCCAGCACCCGCAGCACGACCGTGCAGATCTCCAGCGTGTCGAGACCGGTACGCAGCACCACCCGGTGCAGCAGCCCCTCTTTGACGCGCGGATTGAGCCGCAGACTGTCCTCCGCCTGCCGCAGCGCCGCGTCGACCTGCACGATGTCGTGGTCGAGCCGGCGGGCCTCGTGCAGCCGCTCGGCCGCCTGCTGCCAGGGTGTCCGGCTCGCGGCCTCCTCACCCATCCGCAGCATGAGCTGCCGCACCCGCCGCGCCAGGTCCTCGATCGACCGGCCGGCCTCGTCCACCCAGACGGGGGGCGGCAACAGCAGGTTGCAGGCCGTGCCGACGACCGCGCCGATCAGCGTCTCCACGATCCGCGCCCACGCGGTGAAGCCGACCGTGGTGACCCCCAGCACCAGCATGGCGCTGATCGCCACCTCGGCCACGTACTCGTCGACGCGCACCAGGTGCCCCACGCCCAGCGCGGCCACGATCAGCAGCGCCAGGCTCCACCAGGTCAGGCCGACCAGCACGCTGAAGGCGATGGCCACCAGCACGCCCGCGACCACCGCGTTCACCCGGCGGATGCCGTTGGTGAGGGTGGCGTAGAAGGTCACCTGGACGACCAGCAGGGCGGTCAGCGGCGCGGTGAGCGGGGCCGGCTCGGGACTCAGCCGGAGCGCGATGACGTAGGCGATCGTCGCGGCCGTCGCCGACCGCAGCGTCTGGACGACCACCGGCTCCCGGTGACGTCGCACCAGTCGCAGCAGTCCTGTGATCCACTTCCGTACGTCGAGCATCCCTTGGCCTGTTCCCGTTCAACGGGCGCATCGAACATGATCGTTTCATCGACCGTTCCTGTCCGCGAAGTCTCGGGTGTGCTCATGGGCTCGCGCCGTCCGTGCGGGACGCTCCCGCCGGGGGCCCGCCCGACCTCCACGACGGCGGCTGGCCCCCTGGCCGCGCGCGGGGCGGGCCGAGCAGCCCCGAGCCGTGACACGGCACCGGACGGGTTCACTCCACACCCTGCTCACCGCCCTGGCCGGGGTTGCGTCACCTGGGCGAGGAGGAAGGGCTTCGGCACCTGAGCCCTGGAGGCGCGCCGGTCGGCCGGCGGCGCCCGGACGGCTACGTGGTGCACGGCACGGGCGACCCGCGGCGGACCTTCGCGCAGGAGTCCGGCCGGACCACCTGTGCGGGGACACCTCCGGCCGCCTGCGGCTCGTGGAGCGGATGCGCGCCCGCAACGCCGGCACCCCGGTCCCGCACCCCGCACCCTGTGAGCGTGGGTCCGGCCCTCGACCGCGGCTCGTGCCCGGAGCGGGCCGGGCGCCGGTCAGGCGTAGAGCTTGTCGAGGAACGCCGACAGGTTGCCCGTCATGCGGGCGATCTGTTCCTCCAGGGTGAGGCTCTCCTCGAACCGGGCGCCGGAATCCGGGACCTTCTTGCCGCGCACGTACAGCGGACACGCCAGGTCCGTGCACATGTACAGCCCGACCGAGTTGCCCTCGCGGCCCGCCGCCCCCGCCTTGCGCGCGGTCATCAGGGACACCCCGCCGCCGGGATGCGTGGTCAGGCAGAGCGAGCACATGCTGCGGTGCAGGGAGGCCGCGCTGCGAGGCGGGGTAGCGCAGGGTGACGCCGACGAGCCGGCCGTCCCGCCCGGTCACCAGAAAGCTGCGGTCGGGGGCCCCGGGATCGCGCCAGCCGAGGAAGTCGAGGTCTTCCCAAGGGCGTTCACCGAGATCACGCGGCACCGCCAGCCGTTTGGCCTCGCCCTTGGAGCAGTTGATGAACGAGTCGCGGATGTCCTGCTCGGTGACGGGTTCCATGGGGGAGTCCTCCGGGTTCGGTGTGCCCTGAACCTAAGGGGTCTAGGTTCATCGCCAGCGTAGGCAGTCCCGGGGGGCCACGGGCCAATGGATTTCCGCTGCCGCCCCCGTTCCCGGCCACTGACCGTACGGCGACTGCTCACGCACCACGTGGAGTTGCAGACGCGGCCGACGGCCGCCCAGCGGGCCCTGCTCGCCGGAGCGAACCCCTGCCCGCCCGAGCGGGCCGTCCTCGCCGCTCTGCCCGGCGACGACCCGCGGACCCTGGTGCAACTGGCCGAGGACCACCCCGCCCTGGGCGGCGCCGTCGACTGGCCGCTCCTGCTCGACCTGCTGACCCCGCTGCGCCCCCGCACCTACTCCATCTCCTCCGCCCCCGCGACCGACCCGCGCCACGCGGACCTCATGGTCTCCGTGCTGGACGCTCCCGCCCGCGGCCGCTCCCGCCCACGCCCGGACGGGGAGACCCGTACCGGCAGGGGCCGCTACCGGGGCATCTGCTCCCACCATCTCGCCTCCCTGCGGCCCGGCGACACCCTGTACGCCCGCGTCCAGCCCTGCCGCGAGGCGTTCCGCGTCGACGGCTCGGCGCCGGCCGTGCTGATCGCCGCGGGCACCGGACTCGCCCCGTTCCGCGGCGCCGTCGCCGACCGCCTGGCAGCGCACCGCGCCGGCACCGGACTGCCCCCGGCCCTGCTCTACTTCGGCTGCGACGCCCCCGACGCCGACTTCCTGCACGCCGGTGAGCTGCGGGCCGCCGAGGCCGCCGGCGCCGTCTCGCTGCGCCCCGCCTTCAGCGCCGCACCCGAGAACGGCGCGGCCTTCGTCCAGCACCGCGTCGCCGCCGAAGCCGACGAGGTCTGGGCACTGCTGAGCGCGGGTGCCCGGGTGTACGTCTGCGGCGGCGGCTCCCGGATGGCACCCGGCGTCCGCGAGGCCTTCCGGACCCTGTACCGGGAACGCACCCCCGACGCCGACGCGACGGCGGCCGGGCGGTGGCTCGACACCCTGATGGCGGACGGGCGTTACGTGGAGGACGTGTACGCGGCCGGCTGAGCCGTGGTGGACGCGCAAGCGGTTGGCTGAGCCGTGGGGGAGGAGGCGCCGCCGAACCGTCCGGAGCGGCGCCCCCGGCGGACTCAACCAGCGAGTCGAGCGCGCCCCCCGCCCCGGCCTCCCCCCGGTCCGGCTGTTTCCGCCGAATTCGTCGAGCCCGTGCACCCGCCGAACCCCCGCTCCGGCCGTTCCTGCCGCCTCGCCGCGACCGCGACGCCGCTGAGCCGTGATTCCGCCGAGCCCGTGCGAGCCCGCGCGACTCACGACCCCGCTGGTCCGGACCACCCACGGGCCGCTCACTCCTCCGGGCGGTCAGCCCCCCGCGCCCGCTTCACTCACAGTTTGAAATAAGGGTTGGCGTGAAGTCGCGTCCGGTCCTGCCCGGGAGGTATGTTGCAGGTCGGGCAGGGGATGGGAAGGAACCACATGACGGGGCGGAACGGACGCACGGTACGCGATCTCCGGCGCGGCAACCGCACGGCGGTGCTGCAACGGCTGTACTTCGACGGCCCGCTCAGCCGCTTCGAACTGGGTCCCGCCACCGGGCTGAGTTCCGGCTCGGTCAGCAACGTGGTCGCGGACCTGGTCGCCGACGGCCTGGTCGAGGAGGCCGGCAGCGTCGACTCCGACGGCGGCCGGCCCCGCACCCTGCTGCGCGTCGCACCGTCCAGCGGCCAGATGATCGGCGTCGACGTCGGCGAGACCCGCGTCCGGGTGGAGCTGTTCGACCTTGCCCTCACCGAACTCGCGCGCACCGAAAGGCCCTTGACCCCACAGGGCTACGACGTCGACGTCATCGCCGGTCATATCCGCGACGGTGTCGCCGAGGTCCTCACCGCCCGGCAGGCCGACCCCGACCGGCTGCTCGGCGTCGGCGTAGGCGTCCCCGGCATCGTCGAGCACACCCCGGACCGGGGCGCCGTGGTCCACGGGCAGACCATCGGCTGGGACGCGGTCCCGCTGGAGCGGCTGCTCCGCTCGGCCTCCCCGCTCCCCGAGGAAGTGCCGTACTTCATCGACAACGGCGCCAAGACCCTCGGTCAGGCAGAGATGTGGTTCGGTGCCGGTCGCGGGGCCCGCAACGCCGTGGTCGTGCTGTTCGGTTCCGGTGTCGGCGCCTGCCTGGTCACCCCCGAGGCGGAGCACGGGCGGGCCCTGGAGTGGGGTCATCTGACGGTACGGGTGCGCGGGCGCCGGTGCCGCTGCGGCGCACCCGGCTGCCTGGAGGCGTACGCGGGCGCGGAGTCGCTGCTCGCCCGCTGGCGCGAGGAGGGGGGCCGGCCGCCGGTGGACACCGACGAGGAGACCGCGCTCACCGCGATGCTCGCCGCCGCCTACCCGGCCGAGGGCGACCCGGCCGACCCGGTCGCGCTGGCCGTCCTGGAGGAGACCGCCGAGTACCTCGGTGCCGGCCTCTCCGACCTGATCAATCTCTTCCAGCCCGAGCGCATCCTCATCGGCGGCTGGGCCGGACTCCAGCTCGGCACCCGTTTCCTGCCCGCCGTACGCCGGCACGCGGCGACGTACGCCCTGCGGCACCCGGCCGACAAGGTGACCATCGACCTCGGCCGGCTGGGGCCCGACGCGGTGACCGTCGGCGCCGCGATCCTGCCGCTGGCCGGTTTCTTCGCCAGCGGCGGCCGGCGCCCCGAACCGGCCGGTGAGGCTCGGCTGCCGGCCTGGCGCACCGCACTCCAGGAACGCGCCCCGCGCTGATCCGGCGCCCGCGCAGAGGTCTCCGTACGAAGGCCAAGCGCAGGCCGCACGGAGGTCCGCACGGAGGACCGTACGGACCTCGGGGCGCAGAGCTCAGTCCGACGGTTCCTGCGCCCCGGGATGCTCCGGATGCACCGTGCCCTGCCGCGGGGCGCCCCGGGGGCCGCTGCCGGCCTCGTCGGTGTCCGGCACGGAGCCCTCGTCCGGCACGGCGTTCCCGTCCGGCGCCTCGCCGGGCGCGTGCCCCGGTACGACGTCCAACGGGTCCTCGTCGGGACCTGCCTGCTGATCGGGCATGTCCCTGGGTATCGGCCGCTCCTCGGCTCCGGACGTGCCACCGGGTTCCTGCACCGCCATGGCGTTCTCCACTCCTCTTCGACTCGACAACTCGAACTGTGGGTCAGGGTGATGTGCTCAGCCGACCTTGCGTCCCCGCAACGGCTCGGTCTCCATGCCGCCGCCCTTCTGGAAGCCGTCCAGGAACTCCTGGAGGACCTCGGTCGCCGTGTGGCGCGGCTGCCAGCCCAGCTCGGTGCGGGCCCGGCCGCTGTCCATCATCGGCAGCCGCAGCACGGCGTCGAACAGGTGCGGTGAGGCGGGCAGCAGGTGCAGCCCCCACGCGGCGGCGATCGCGGACCGGACCGCCGTACGCGGCAGCCGCACCGGCCGCGAGCCGAGCAGCTCGGCGAGCACGCCCGCGTCGAGCGGGGGATCGGCGGCCAGGTTGAAGGGGCCGCGTGCGGTGTCCGTGTGCACCGCGAGCCGGTAGGCCTCGGCGGCGTCGTCCGTGTGCAGCGCCTGCACCCGCAGGCCGGGGACGTCCGGCAGGAACGGCAGCAGCTCCGGCCGGGCCAGCGGACCGGGCAGGAACCGCCCGCCGAAGATCCGCCGCTGCTCGCTCGCCGACTGCCACTTGAACAGGAACGCGGGGCGCATGCGGACCACCCGCACCTCGGGGTGGTCGCGCTCGAACACGTCCAGGGTGCGCTCCAGGTAGGCCTTCTCCCGGCAGTAGGCGGCGTCCGGCCAGCCGTGCGTCGGCCAGGTCTCGTCCACGGCGCGGTGCTTCGGTCCCGGCGAGTACGCCCCGACGGAGGAGGCGTGCACCAGCACCGGCACCCGGGCCGCGGCGACCGCCTCGAACACCCGGATGCTGCCGAGCACGTTGGTCCGCCAGGTGGTGGCCGGGTCGTGGGTCGGCTGGAACGCCCAGGCCAGATGGATCACGGCGTCGGCGCCCTCGAAGCGCTCCGCGAGGTTCGCCCGGTCCGAGGCCAGGTCGACGGCCGACCACTCGGTCTTCGCCGGCGACCACTCGGGTGTCCGCCGGGCCAGTCCCCGCACCGACTTGACGGCGGGATCCTCCGAGAGCAGACGCACGACGCTCGTCCCGACATTGCCGGTGGCGCCGGTCACGACGACCCTGCTGCCCACTGAACTGCTCACCTTCGGCCCCTCTCGTCGTCACGGCGGAGGCTGGGACGAGCGGCCGGGTACCCGGGCACCGTGCCCGCACACGTCGGCATGACGTGACGGGTAATCGACCGCGCGGCCCTCCTCGCGGAACCATCGGATCACCGAGCACGGCGGACGTCCCGTCCCGCCGTCGGCCCGCACCGCGACCCGAGGAGGCCCCCATGCCGTACTTCGCCAGTCCCGTCGACGGCGCCCGTCTGCACTACGCCGACCACGGCCCCGCCACCGGGCCCGTCGCCGTCTTCGCCGCCAGTGCCTATCTCGGCCACGACATGTGTGAGCACCAGATGCTGCCGCTCGCGGAGGCCGGTTACCGCTGTGTCGGCCTGGACCGGCGGGGCCACGGCCGGTCCGAGGACACCTGGACGGGCTACGACCTGGACACCCTCGCCGACGACCTGCACGGCCTGCTCGACCATCTGGACCTGCGCGAGGTCACCCTGGTCGGGCACTCGGTCGGCACGGCCGAGGTGGTCCGCTGTCTGACCCGGCACGGCAGCGCGCGCGTGGCCCGGGCCGCCCTGGTCGCCGGGGTCTCCCCGGGCCTGGTCCGCTCGCCGGGCCTGCCGGCGGGGGTGGACCCGGCGGTCGTCCAGGCCGACGACGAGGTGTTCCGGCGTGACCGGGCGGCGTACTTCGCCGCCTCGGCGGACGACTTCTTCGCCGTGCACCGGCCCGGCAACGAGGTCTCACCGGAGTACGTCCGCCATCTGATCGACCGCTGCCTCACCGCCACGCCGCGCGCCTCGAACGGTGTCCGGGCCGTGGTCGCCGGCCTGGACCTCACCGCCGAGCTGCCCACGGTCGGCGTCCCGGTGCTGGTCGTGCACGGCACCCACGACACCTCGGCGCCGGTGGGGCTGACCGGTGAGCGGGCGGCACGCCTGGTGCCCGACGGCACCCTGAAGGTCTACGAGAACGGCGGTCACGGCCTGTTCACCACACACGCGGAGCTGCTCACGGCGGACCTGCGGGAATTCCTCGGTCCCGGGACCGGGCGGGCGGCCGTACCTGCCGGGGCGGAGCGCACCGGCAGGTGAACGGGCCGCCGGGCACGGAAGAGCCCCGGCCGTGACGGGGGAATCACGGCCGGGGCGGTCGAAGGTGGGTGCGGACGGCGGTCGCCTCGCGGCGAGACGCTCCACAGGGCTTCAGCCGGACGATCGTCCCTGTGGGCAGAAGGTGAGGCCCGGGGACACTGTCCCGTCCACACCCACAGTTGGTTCAACGGGCAACAACCCTGGGGTGTTCCACCCGCCCGCATGACCTGCGTCACTCCCCGCCGAACGGGCTCTCCGCCAGACGGTCCAGCAGGTCGGCCGGGTCGGCGTACACGGTCTCGGCACCCGCCTCCTCCAGGTCGGCCCGGGGGATCCCGCCGCACAGCACCCCCACACAGCGGACGCCGGCCGTGCTGCCCGCCTGCATGTCCCAGACGGTGTCCCCGACGAACACCGCCCGGGAGGCCGGGGCCCCGGCCAGCTCCAGCGCGTGTTCCACGGGCTCCGGGGCCGGCTTGCCCTCCCGCACGTCGTCGGCGCTCGCCGTGTCCGTGATGGCGTCGTCCGCGCCGATCGCCCGGCGCAGCGCGCCCAGCTCGGCACCGCTCGCCGAGGTGGCGAGGACCACCGTCCAGCCGTCCGCGCGCAGCCGCCGCAGCAGCTCCGCCGCACCCGGCAGGGCGGGCAGCCGGTCGAAGTACTGGCCGTACAGCGCCTTGTGCGCGTCGCTCAGCGCGGCGTCCTGCTCCTTGTCCCGGTCGTCGCCGAACAGATGGGCGACCAGGTCATCGGAGCCCAGCCCGACGGCCCGGTGCACGGCGTGCATGGGCACGTCGTGACCCGCCTGCCGGAACGCCTCCCACCAGGTCACGACGTGCAGGTGATTGGTGTCGACGAGGGTTCCGTCGACGTCGAACACGGCGGCGCGGTCCATACGGGGTCCTTTCGTCCTCAGCTCCCCGACCGGGTACCACGCCCGGACCCGGCCACGCGTGCCGGCAGCCTGCCTTCGCGCGTCCAGCCCAGCAGCTCCCCGGCCGACCAGGTCGTCACCACCCGTTCGGGCGGCACCCCGCACTCCTCGGCCCGGGCGCAGCCGAGGATCTGCCAATCGAGCTGGCCGGGTGCGTGGGCGTCGGTGTCGACCGCGAACAACACCCCCGCCTCGACCGCCGCGCGCAGCAGCCGCCGGGGCGGGTCCAGGCGCTCCGGACGGCTGTTGATCTCCACGGCCGTGCCCGACTCGGCGCACGCGGCGAACACCTCCGCCGCGTCGAACTCCGACTCCGGCCGCCCCCGGCCCGTCACCAGACGTCCGGTGCAGTGCCCGAGGACGTCGGCGTGCGGACTGCGGACGGCGGCCACCATCCGGCGCGTCATCGACCGGGCGTCCATCCGAAGCTTGGAGTGGACCGACACCACGACGACGTCCAGCCGCTCCAGCAGCTCCGGCTCCTGGTCCAGCGAGCCGTCCTCCAGGATGTCGCACTCGATGCCGGTGAGCAGCCGGAACGGCGCCCAGCGCGCGTTCAGTCCCGCCACCACCTCAAGCTGCTCGCGCAGCCGGTCCGGCGACAGCCCGCGGGCCACCGTCAGCCGCGGCGAGTGGTCGGTGAGCACGGTCCACTCGTGCCCGAGACAGGCCGCCGCCCGCCCCATCTCCTCGATCGGGCTGCCCCCGTCGGACCAGTCCGAGTGGGTGTGGCAGTCCCCGCGGATCAGTGCCCGCAGCGCGGCGCCGGGGCCGTCCGCCGGGGCCGGCGCACCGGCCTCCTCCTCCAGCGTGCGCAGATAGCCGGGCACCTCGCCGGCCAGCGCTTCCCGCACCACCTGGGCGGTCTTCGGCCCGACGCCCTTCAGCGTCTCCAGCGTCCCGGCCTCGGCCCGCCGGGCCACCTCCTCGCCGGGCAGCGCGGCGAGCACCCGGGCGGCGGTGCGGAAGGCCCGTACCCGGTAGGTGGGGGCGAGGGCCCGCTCCAGCAGGAAGGCGATCCGGTCCAGGGCGGTGACGGGTTCCATGCACACCAGGTTCACACCAGGCGCCCCGTGGGGGCGCGGCGAACCGCAACGACACGCCCCGTACGCCGCCCCACACGCCCCGGGGAACCGGTTTCGCCCGCCCCGCCCTCGGGTACTGCGGTGATCACCCGGACGTGAGGAGGCTGTCATGCCCAGCCCAGCCGCACCGCGCCGCACGGCGGTCGTCACCGGCGCGGACAGCGGTATCGGCCGCGCCACCGCCGTACGGCTGGCCGAGGCGGGCCTGGACGTCGGATTCACCTGGCACTCCGACGAGCAGGGCGCCGAGGAGACCGCGAAGGAGATCCGCGCGCACGGCCGCCGGGCCGTCGTCGCGCAGCTCGATCTCACCCGGCCGCCCGAGGCCGCCGACGTCGTGGACGGTCTCTGCGAGGAGCTGGGCCGCGTCGACGTGCTGGTCAACAACGCCGGTACGGGCACGATGACGCCATTCCTCGACCTGGACCCGGCTGAGGTGCGTCGGGTCCTGGACGTCGACCTCGTCGGCCCGTTCCTGCTCGGGCAGCGGGCCGCCCGGCGCATGATCCGGCAGGGTGTGACGGCGGCCGGATCGTCAACGTCACCTCCGTCCACGAGCACCAGCCCCGGGTCGGCGCGGCCCCGTACTGCGCGGCCAAGGGCGGGCTCGGCCTGCTCACCCAGGTGATGGCCCTGGAGCTGGCCGAGTACGGCATCACCGTGAACGCGGTCGCGCCGGGCGAGATCGCCACCCCGATGACCGGCCAGGAGGACACCGACGTGCACACCGTGAGCCGTCCCGGAGTGCCGCTCGGCCGGCCCGGTGACGCCCGTGAGGTCGCCGCCGTCATCGCCTTCCTGGCGAGCCCGGACGCCTCCTACGTCACCGGCGCCTCCTGGAGCGTGGACGGCGGCATGCTCCGCATGGGCCCCGCAGGCCGGCTCGCATCTGACCAGCGACGACTGGCGCCGGCCCTGAGAGGCCGATGAGACTGCGCACCAGTTCCCGCGACGGCCCCGGCTACCGGCGCATCCGCTGCGGGCGCGAGGCGGCGACCGCTTCCCCGCCTCCACGAGCGCGGGGCCTGGCACGACCTGCACGGCGACGACCTCGACGAGGCGCTGCGCGTGCTGACCGGCACCGACGTCGCCGTGTCCGGCCACGCAGGGGCCCGTCGAGGCGGCGGTTCTCGGTCTCCCGGACGGCTCCGGTGGACGGCCCGCCCGGGCGGGTTGCGTTCTACCCTCGATGGCATGACCGAACAAGCAGTTCCCCACATGTCCCGACCGCGGATCCTGGTCCTCGGTGTGTGCCCGGGCAGGCCGGGCGAGCCGCCGTTCAGGATCATGGAGATCGACGGTGAGGTGATCGGCGAGGCGCGGACCGTCACCGACGTGCTGGAGGCCGCCGCCGCCCACGGCCTGCCCATCCACGATCTGGACGACCCGGACGTGGTCCGCTTCGTGGGCGGCGACAAGTACACCTGGAGGCTGCACTGAGCGGACGGCTCAGCCGACCGTCCACTTCTGGTTGGCGCCGCCCGAGCACGTCCAGAGCTGCAGCCGGGTGCCGTTGGCCGAGTTGTTCCCGGTGACGTCGAGGCACTTGTTCGCCTGCGGGTTGACGATGTCGTGCGCCGCCGTGACGGTCCACTTCTGGTTGGGTCCGCCGGTGCAGTCCCACAACTGGACGGTCGTGCCGTCGGCCGTGCCGTTGCCCGTCGCGTCCAGGCACTTGCCGAGCGCGCGGAGCGTGCCGTCCGAGCCGACGGTCCACTGCTGCGCGGGGGTGCCGTTGCAGTCGTAGAGCTGGACCGGCGTGCCGTTGGCGCTGTTCGCGCCGGCGATGTCGGCGCACTTGCCGGCGAGGCCCCGGACCGGCACACCGGAGGGGCTGCCGGCGGTCGTCACGGACACCGAGTCCACCACCAGCTCCTGGGGGAACCGGGTGGAGCCGTCCGGGTCGCCGGGCCAGTAGCCGCCTACCGCGAGGTTCAGGATCAGGAAGAACGGCTTGTTGTCGTACACCCACGTCTTCCCGCCGAGGTCGGCAGGGGTGCGCCGCTCGTAGACGGTGCCGTCCACCGACCAGGTGATCGAGCCGGGCGCCCAGTCGACGGCGAAGGTGTGAAAGGCGTCCGCGAAGGCCTGCCCGCCCGGCAGGGTGTAGCCGGCGCCTATGCCGCCCGAGCCGGAGTAGCCGGGGCCGTGGATGGTGCCGTGCACGGTCGAGGGCTCGAAGCCGACGTTCTCCATCACGTCGATCTCACCCGAGTCCGGCCAGTTGACCGGCGTGCCGAGCATCCAGAACGCGGGCCACATGCCCTGCCCGCGCGGGATCTTCATCCGGGCTTCCACATGGCCGTAGGTGGCCTGGAACTTGCCGGCCGTGTTCAGCCGGGCCGAGGTGTACTGGCAGCTTCCGTACCAGCACTGGTAGCCGGCCGGGTTCTCCTTCCGGGCCGTGATCACCAGATGGCCCTGGCCGTCCAGGGCCGCGTTCTTCGTGCCGGACGTGTAGTACTGCCGTTCGTGGTTGTTGACGTTGTCACCGATCTCCAGGGTCCACTTCGAGGAGTCGACCGCGGCGCCCGCGGGCCCGTCGAAGGTGTCCGAGAAGGTGGCGGCGGCCGCTGCCGCGGGGGCGGCGGTCTGCGCCCGCGCGGGGCCGACGGCGGCGGAGCCGATCAGAGCGGCGGACAGAGCGGCGAGGAGACATCTGCGGAGCACACGCGGGGAGGCCATGGCTCTCCGTTCGATGTGGGGGGAGCGAATGTGATGCCTCTTGATTTAAGAGTTGAGTTAAGGGGCCGTCAATACTCTGGTACGGACCTGTTGCCGCCATTACTCGGCCGGGGACTCGGGCACACGCCGGTGCACCCCGCGCCCGAGCCGCCGCCCGAGCAGCAGCCAACCCAGCAGCGCCCCGGTCGTGTTGAGGATGACGTCATCGATGTCGAAGGCCCGTCCGGTGATCAGTGCCCCCTGGACCAGCTCCACCATCAGCATCACCAGCGCCGTCAGCACCAGGACGTGGAGCATCCCCCGGGCGCGCGGCGCGAGGACCGGCACCAGAACCCCGAACGGCACTCCGAGCAGCACGTTCCCACCGACCTGGCGGAGCGCGTCCCGTATCGGCGCGTGCTCCAGATAGGCCCTCAGCGAGCTGCCCGGGTGCAGGTTGCTGTGCGTCAGGGACACCGACGCGGGGGACGGCTGGAGCGTGATCCGGGCCAGCACGACGGCGAACGCCACCATGAACGCGAACGCGGCCAGGACCGCCAGCAGCCGGACGGGCAGCGGCAGCGCGTGCCGCCGCGCGGGCTGCTGCGGCCGGGGCTCCTCGGTCACGGGCCGCTTCCTCGTGGTACGCAGCACCGCGGGCAGGCGCAGGGCGGTACGGGCCATCGGGTCCTCCAGTCGTCAACCTCCGCGTTCCGTAAGCCGCATACCCGCGCCGCGCCCCGCGATGCCGCCGCGCCGGTCAGGAGCCGTAGGAGATGCGCACCTCCTTGAAGCCGAGGGAGCGCAGCAGACCCTGGAGCATGGCGGTGGTGTTGTGCTCGGCGCGGGCGGTCAGCCCGCTGCTCCTGGCCGCGTCGCCGATGTGCCGGACGGCGAGTTTCTGCACGGCCTGCTCGCTGTTGGGATTGTCCGAGAACAGGTCGCCCAGCCGGTCCAGCAGTCCGCGTTGCTTGGACACGGCGTAGGAGTGGCGGGGGTCGAGGGCTGGGGTGCCGAGCCGTGCGTGCGGCAGCCGGAGCGCGGCGGACGTACGGTCGCCGTTGACCGTGACGTCCTTCTCACCGAGCCGGCCGAGGTCGACATAGGCGTCCACGGTGCCCGCGCCGACATAGAGGGTGCGGGTGCCGCGTATCGCGTCCGGCAGGAACCTGGCGTCCTTCTCCAGGTCCACGACGACCTGGAAGCTGCCGGACGCGGCGTCGTAACGGCTCATGTCCCGCACGGACTTCAGGAGTGCGGGTCCGGAACGGTCGTGGGTCTCGGTGCCGAACAGGTCCTTGATGCCCGGCAGCACGGCCAGCCGGATCCCGGCGAACAGCACGGCGAGCACCAGGACGAGCGCGGCCACGGCCTTGGCCCAACCGGGCAGGCGTCTGACGGAAGTCGTCATCGCGAAGGGCCTCCTTCCTGCTGACCGGATTCCCGCCAAGGGCCGGATCAGACAGGCGCGTTGCCCCTCACAGCGAGCCGGAGGCGGCCTCCGAGCGGGCCAGGGCCGCCGCCAGGTCCGGGTGCGCGGGCAGCAGCCGGGCCAGACCGGTGACCCGAAGGACGCGCAGGGTCAGCGGGTGCGTGCACACCAGGTGTAGCTGTCCGCCGCGCTCCAGCACCCGCAGACGCGCCCGGTAGAGCAGCCGCAGACCCGAGCAGTCGAAGAACTCCACCGGCCTGAGGTCGATCACGACCCGCACACCCGGCCGGCCGGTCACGCGGTCGAGGAACGGACCGATCTCCGTCGCCGCGACGATGTCGATCTCGCCCCGGAACTCCAGCACCGTGTGCCCACGGCAGGCGTACATGCCCAGTTGCCGGGTGAGGGGTTCGGGCTCGTGTCGCACCTCGGCACCACCTCCCACCCGCGCCCGGACGTCGGTTCCCGATCGTCAAGTTACCCTCGATGGGAGGAATTTGAGCATGTTCGATTGACATATGTCTTCGAGTTTGGCGCGTGCCCGAGAATCGGGGCGGTCGGGGCACGGGCCGGCGGGGCCGGCCCGTGCCGGCCGCCGGGGCCGCTCAGTCCGCCAGCAGCACCAGCTTGCCCGTGGTCCGCCCGGTGTCGCCCAGCTCGTGCGCCTTCGCGGCGTCGGACAGCGGGAACGTGCCGGCGATCGCCGCCGTCAGCTTCCCGGACTCGGCCAGCTCCGCGACCGCCCGCATCCCGGCGCGGTCGGCGTCGACCAGCATCCGCACCCCGCGCACGCCGAGCCGCTCGGCCTCGTCGTAGAACTCCTGGGAGCCTCCCGGCAGGATCGACACCACGACACCGCCCGGCCGCAGCGTCCGCAGGGACCGTACGGCCGTCTCCCCACCGAGCGTGTCCAGGACGACGTCCACGTCCCGCACCGCCTCCGTGACGTCGGTGGAGTGGTAGTCGACGGGCTCGTCAACGCCGATCTCCCGCAGGAAGTCGTGCTTGCCCGCGCTCGCCGTCCCGATCACGTGCGCGCCGCGCGCCTTGGCGATCTGCACGGCCACGTGCCCGACCCCGCCGGCCGCCGCGTGGATCAGCACCCGCTGCCCGGGCCGCACGTCCGCGTGCTCGGTCAGCGCCTGCCAGGCGGTCAGGGAGACCAGCGGCAGCGCGCCCGCCCGGACATGGTCGATCGAGGCCGGCTTGTGGGTCAGGGCGCGGACCGGGGCGATCACGTACTCGGCGTGCGAGCCGTGGCCGAAGGGGTAGGGCAGCATGCCGAAGACCTCGTCCCCGGGCTCGAAGGCGGCGGCGCCGATCCCGTTCTCGACGACCTCGCCGGACACGTCCCAGCCGAGGACGAACGGGGGCTCGCCCAGGAACCCGCCGGTGGCCCGGTGCTTCCAGTCGGTGGGGTTCACCCCGGCCGCCCGCACGCGGACCAGCACCTGGTTCGGGCCCGGCTTCGGCCGCTCGACCTGCACGTACTTCAGGACCTCGGGACCGCCGAGGACGTCCTGGCTCATGGCTCGCATCGTGTTCACATCGCTCATGGTGACCCAGCCTGCCGGAGTCCGCCCGTCCGGAACATGGCACGACGGCCACCTTTCGACAGGATCCTGCCAAGCCCGGCGACCACCCGCTCCGGAGCCGGGGAACCCGCTGAACGTTCCGGTCCGCCCCGGCGTCGGAGGAGCACATGGAGCACGGGAACCACGGGAACAAGGGTTGGGCATGCGCAGAGGGATCGTGGCGGTGGCGGTGCTGACGGCCGTGTCGGCGGCGGGGTGCGACACCGGGCCCCCGCCGGGCCTGGTGGTGAAGGGCACGCCCCCGGCGTCCCCGTACAGCGGCCCGCTGCACGTGCCCACCAGGAACACCGAGGGCACCGGGCCGCGCGCCCTGCGGCTGGCCTCCGGCGCGGCCGGCCGGGCGCTGGAGTGCGACGGAGAGATCTTCGACGGCTCCGGCCCGGACGCGTGGAGCGCCGCCGACGGCGGGGACACCCCCGAGGAGGGGCTGGCCCGCTACTTCGACATGGCCGAGCCGCAGGACCCCGACAGCGGCTACCGCGTGGAGCGCCGGTCCGCGGACCGGGTCCTGTACTCCTACGACGTGGCCGGGCGTACGAAGGTGGCGGTCGTCGTGGCCAGGGACCAGAAGGACCGGCCCGGCTGGGGCCCGGAGACGAACGCCTCCTGCGACCCGGCCGAACTGCCCGCCCGGTACGCCGCCGCCTGGGGCTGGGAGGTGTGGACCGACGGACACGGCAGGCGGCTGCCCGTCACCCGGATCAGCGGCTCCGCCGGCTCCGCGCACTGCGGCTGGCAGTCGGCCCACTTCCTCCGGCTCGACGGCCGGACGTACGTCCGTGACCCCGACGGCGTCCTCGGCCGGGACGGTCTGCTCCGGGCGCCGTACCGCGGGGACGTACGCATGCCCGCCGCCGCCCACGACACCGGATACCACTACCCGGGCCGGCGGCTGTGGCTCACGGACGACCGGAACACGGCCTATGTCCGCACCTCCCACGGCGTGGAGGCCTGGCCGCGCGCGAAGGAGCGCACCGGCTGCGACTGACAGCCGGTCGGCCGCGCGGCGGACGACCGGCAACCGCCCTACCCGGAACGCGACTTGCGCCTGGACCGACACGCCGCGCCCGCCGACTGATTCGAGCGGCCCGGGATATCCGCAGGGGGACGTTGACAGCCGCAGGGAAACCGCCGGGAGGAAACATGGCACTGTTCAAAGCGGGCGTCGTGGTGCTCGACTGCGCCGAGCCCGAGAAACTCGCCGAATTCTACCGGGAGTTGCTGGAAGGGGAACGGACCGCGGAGTCCGCCAACCTCGTGGAGATCCGGGGCGCCGACGGGATCCGGCTGGCCTTCCGCCGGGACGTCAACGCGACGCCGCCCAGTTGGCCGCGCCCGGAGAACTCCCTCCAGGCCCATCTCGACTTCCTCGTCGAGGACCTGGACGAGGCCGAGCGCCGGGTGGTCGGGCTCGGCGGGCGGCCGATCGAGACGAGGGACGCGGCGGGGCCGTACGAGGAACGCGGGTACTCCGACCCCGCCGGGCACTCCTTCACCCTGCGTCTGCAGCCCTCGACGGCCCCGAAGCAGGGCTGACCGGCCGGCTCAGTCCCGGCCGCCCTTGTCGGTCGCCGGCCACACGCCCGTCGACCGCTCGATGGCCTTCGCGCCCGTGCGGTCGACGGCACTGCGCACCACCGCGAAGATGGCGCCCTGGACCGCCGCGGCGAGCAGGATCTCACCCCAGCCGCGGTCGGGGTCCAGGGCGTCGGGCGCGTCGTCCTCGTGCCGGATCGCCATCCACGCCTTGCGGAAGGCCATGCCGGCCAGGGCGCCGCCTGCCCAGCTGAGCACGAATCCGACCGGCTGATATGCGAGAGGGAGCTTCTTCTTCTTGTTCTTGGCCATGGATGACTCCTTCCTCGTGAAGCGGTCCTCATGCGGGCCGTCCTCGCCGGGCCACCCGTTCGCCCGCGGGCACCGGCCCCGGCGGCGTACCGTCCCCGAACGGCCGGCCGCCGAGCTCCGCGCGGTGTTGGGGGCCGAGCCAGCCCCCGGAGTCCGGGCCGAGCGGCACGATGCCGGTGGGGTTGATGCCGGAGTGCACCTGGTAGTAATGGCGCTCGATGTGGCCGAAGTCGACCGTGTCGCCGAAGCCGGGCGTCTGGAACAGGTCCCGTGCGTACGCCCACAGCACCGGGTGCTCCGCCGGCTTCCAGCGGTTGCACTTGAAGTGGCCGTGGTGGACGGCGTCGAACCGGACCAGCGTGGTGAACAGCCGGATGTCCGCTTCCGTGAGGGTGTCACCGACCGGATACCGTCGTCCGGACAGCCGCTCACCGAGCAGTTCCAGCCGCCGGAACACGGCCGGCCATCACCTCGTCGATCTCCGGGCGCAGGGTGGCCGGGTACAGGCCGGGCGCACCGTCGCGATGCAGGGCCGTCCACTCGGTGGCCACGTCGAGGGTGAACCGCCGGCTGCGGTCGTCCTACAGGGGGCCGGCGACCGCCATCGACAGGGCGTCCTCCGGCCCCAGCGGCCGGCGGGCGATCACCGCCCGGCTCGCCCACGGGCAGGCCCGGGAGACCACCAGCCGGTGGCGGCCCGCCTCCACCGGCCAGCCGTCCCGGCCGTCGGCGGTGATCCGGTTCGCGAAGTGGCTCCTGGACCGGTGGAACGTGCTGTGGCCGTACGCGCGGTGGCCGTCGCCGCCCATGTCTCCTCCTCGCCGCCGGGATCCTCCGGGCGACCGCGTTCCCCGTTCCGCCGGTCCCGCACGGTGTGAGCCGTCGGGTCGGGGGCAGTCGGCGATAGGTGAGTGGGACATCATCGGAACGGGAGACGGCCGAACGTACGGCCGTGGACAGCGAAACGCCAACGGTGAACGGAGCGGACGGTGCCGCGCCGCCCGGACGCGGCCAGGACGCCGGCCGACCCGACGGCGGCTCGGGCAGCCGGTCCGGCAGTCCGCCGGACGACCGCGCGGACGACAGCGGCGAGTCCCGGGCCGGCCGGGCGGACAACAGCGGCGAGTCCCGGGCCGACGAGGCGGACGGCGGCGGCGAGTCCCGGGCCGACCATCACACCAAGGTCACCGTCCTCGTGGCGCTCGCCGCCAACCTGGTCATCGCCGTCGCCAAGGCGGTCGGCGGTGTCCTCGCGGGCTCGCCCGCGCTGCTGTCGGAGGCCGCGCACTCCGTCGCCGACAGCCTCAACGAGGTCTTCCTGCTGGCCGCGCTGCGCCGCAGCCGCCGCCCCGCCGACACGCGGCACCCCTTCGGCTACGGCAAGGAACGGTTCTTCTGGTCGCTGCTCGCCGCCGTCGGCATCTTCGTCATGGGCGGCTGCTTCTCCGTCTTCCAGGGCGTCGAGGCCCTGCGCAACGGCGCCGAGGAGTCGTTCAGCGGCTATGTGGTCGGCCTCGCCGTACTGGGCGTGGCCCTGGTCGCCGAGGGCGTGTCCCTGCTGCGCGCGCTGCACCAGGTGCGCGGGCAGGGCGGCGGCCTGGCCGGGCTGCGCGACCCCGCGCTGCGCACGGTGGTGGCCGAGGACGCCACGGCGGTCCTCGGCGTCACCCTCGCGCTGGTCGGGATGGCCCTGCACATGGTGACCGGGCAGGTCGTCTGGGAGGCGTCCGCCTCGCTGGCGATCGGCGTACTGCTGGTCTACGTCGCCTTCCGGCTCGGCCGCGACGCCCGCGACCAGCTCATCGGCGAGGCCGCCGACCCGGAACTGAGCGGCAGGATCCGGGCGCTGCTGCGGGCCCAGCCGGAGATCGACAGCGTGGAAGGGCTGTTCACCATGCAGATGGGCCTCGACTCCACGCTGGTCGCCGCCCGTATCGACCTGGTGCCGGGCCTGGACAGCGAGCGCGTCGAGGAAGTCTCCGTACGCATCAAGCGCTCCCTCACCCACACGTTCCCGGACGCCGACCAGATCTTCCTCGACGTCACCGACCGGCCGGCGGACCGGGCACACGAAAGCCCCGCCGCGACGGGGGAGCGCGGCGGGGCCTGACGAGCGACTGCCCGGCGGGAAACGGGTCCACACCTTCCCGGAACAGATTTTTCTGAATCGGGCCGCCTCCCGGCCGGAACCCGAACCCCGCCGGCGACCTCGCGTCAGCTACCGTCGACCGGCTCCAGCACGAAGAGCGGGATCTCTCGCGACGTCTTCTGCTGGTACTCGGCGTACTGCGGGAACGCGGCCACCGCCCGCTCCCACCACTCGGCCTTCTCGGCCCCGGTGACCTCACGGGCCCGCATGTCCCGCTTGACCGGACCGTCCTGAAGCTCGACGTGCGGGTCCGACGTCACGTTGAAGTACCAGACCGGGTGCTGCGGCGCGCCGCCGAGCGAGGCGACCGCCGCGTACCGGCCCTCGTGCTCCACCCGCATCAGCGGCGTCTTGCGGAGCTTCCCGCTCTTCGCACCCCGGGTGGTCAGCAGGATCACCGGCAGCCCGGTGTCGAGCAGGGTCGTGCCCTTCGTCCCGCCGGAACTCTCGTACAGCTCGACCTGCTCGCGCACCCACTGCGTCGGGCTGGGCTCGTACTCACCCTCAAGCGGCATGGATGTCCGGTCCCTTCGTCGGTCCAACGGATCTCTGTCACCGGCGTAACACCGGTGGTCGCACGATTCATCCCTACCGCGCGCCGCGTCCGCCGACGCGGTGATTACCTCGGAGGTCATCGCGCCGCCGCGCCCCCCGCGGCACAGTGGTCCCCGTCCCGATCACCACCCGCCCGGGGAGGCAGCCGCCCATGTCCGCCGACCGCACCGCCGCGACCCGCTCCGTCGTCCACGAACTCCTGCGCAGGATCGGCGAGGGCGATCCGCAGTCGATCGCCGACCTGTACGCCGAGGACTGCGACTGGCGGCTGGACTGGCCGGAGGAGGAGCACGGCCGCGCCGACACGCCGTGGATCCGGCACCGTTCCAGCCGCGCCGACGCAGCCGCGCACTACCGGGAACTGGCCGCCCACCACGTCCCCGAGGAGGCCGGCACCACCGTCGGGCACATCCTGGCCGACGGCGAGGACGCGGTCGTGCTGGGCGTCATCCGGCAGACCGCCGCCCCGACCGGCCGCCCCTACAGCGCCCGCTTCGCCCTGCATCTCACCGTCCGGGACGGCCTGGTCGTACGGCACCACGTGTACGAGGACAGCCTCGCCGTCGCCCGTGCCTTCGCCCCGCAAGCGGGTGCCGCGCGGCTGCCCTGAGCCACCGGCGGAGCGCACCCCCGGGGGCGTGAACCGCGGCCGGTTTCCGCCCCCCCGGCCCCTCGCATCCGGCCAGATCGCGCACCACGCCCAACTGGCCGAACTTGGCGTCGACCTATAGATGCCCTGGGCATCTAATGAAGATCGGCACGACGCACCCCTTCGTCTGCGAGGTCTCTTCCATGACGGAACTGACGGACACCACCGGCCCGGCTTCCCCGGCCGAACCCGTCGCCTTCCCCCAGGACCGCACCTGCCCCTACCACCCGCCCACCGGATACGACCCGCTGCGCGACGGGCGTCCCCTGTCCCGCGTCACCCTCTACGACGGACGCGAGGTGTGGGCGGTCACCGCGCACGCCACCGCCCGCACCCTGCTCGCCGACCCCCGCCTGTCCGCCGACCGCCGCCGCCCCGGCTTCCCCGCGGTCACCGCCCGCTTCGAGGCCGCCCGCAACCGCAGGGTGGCCCTGCTCGGCGAGGACGACCCCGAGCACCAGCGGCAGCGGCGCATGATGATCCCGTCGTTCACCGTCCGACGCGCGATGGAACTGCGCCCCGGGATCCAGCGGATCGTGGACGAGCTGCTCGGCGCGATGATCGAGCAGGGGCCGCCCGCCGAACTGGTCTCCGCCTTCGCGCTGCCCGTACCGTCGATGGTGATCTGCGGCCTGCTCGGCGTGCCCTACGCCGACCACGAGTTCTTCGAGGAGCAGTCCCGCAGACTGCTGCGCGGCCCGACCGGCGAGGACACCGAACAGGCCCGCCGTCGGCTGGAGGAGTACCTCGGCGGCCTGATCGACGCCAAGGCCAAGGAAACCGAGCCCGGCGACGGCATCCTCGACGAACTGGTACACCAGCGGCTGCGCACCGGGGAGCTGGAGCGCACCGAGGCCGTCTCGCTGGCCATCATCCTGCTGGTCGCCGGCCACGAGACGACCGCCAACATGATCTCCCTGGGCACCTACACGCTGCTCAGGCAACCCGGCCGGGCCGCCGAGCTGGGCGCCGACCCCGCGCTGCTGCCCGCCGCCGTGGAGGAACTGCTGCGGATGCTGTCCATCGCCGAGGGACTGCAGCGGGTGGCGGTCGAGGACATCGAGGTCGCCGGCGCCACGATCCGGGCCGGCGAGGCGGTGCTCTTCGCCACCTCGGTGATCAACCGGGACCCGGCCGTGTACGACGACCCCGACGCCCTGGACCTCCACCGCCCCTCCCGCCACCACATGGCGTTCGGCTTCGGCATCCACCAGTGCCTGGGCCAGAACCTGGCCCGCGCGGAACTGGAGATCGCCCTCGGCAGCCTGTTCGCGCGGCTGCCCGGCCTGCGACTGGCCGCCCCCGCCGAGGAGATCCCCTTCAAACCCGGCGACACGATCCAGGGGATGCTGGAACTCCCCGTGACCTGGTAAGAGGCTCTCCTCATGCACATCGACATCGACAAGGACGCCTGCATCGGCGCCGGACAGTGCGCGCTGGCAGCACCGGGAGTCTTCACCCAGGACGACGACGGCTACAGCACCCTCGTCCCGGGCCGCGAGGACGGCTCGGGCGACCCGATGGTCCGGGAGGCGGCCCGCGCCTGCCCGGTGAGCGCGATCACCCTGACCCCCTGACACCCCGCGAACGCCGCGGCCCCTGACGCCCCGTCAGGGGTCACCGGCCGCCGTACGGCCCCGGCTGCCCGGCGCGGCACACCTAGCGCACCCTGCGGACGTACGCGGCGCTGCCCGGGGTGGACACGTCCCGGTCACGGCGGACGATGCTCAGCCGGCCGCCCCACCGGGCACGGGCCGTGCGCAGCCCCGCGCCGGTGTACTCGATGTCCACCACCCGGTCGTCGAACGCCTTCGCGTACACCTCGCACTCGTCGTACTGCCCGCACTCCTCCGACACCGCGAAGTCCAGCCCGACCCGTCGGCGCTGCCCGGCCAGTTCCGCGGTGTTCTTCTGCGCGATGGCCAGGTGCCGGGTGTGCGCGTGGCGGGAGAGGAGGGTCATGAACGCGGTCGCGTCGGCCGCGGTGAGCAGCCGGTGGGAGCGGGTGTAGCTGTCGTAGTTGTCGGGCTCGACGGCGTCGAAGCCCTTTTGTGCGCAGTCGTCGATCCACGTGTTCACCCGCCGTGCCACCCGCTTCCGCCGGGCGGGGGTGCGGAGGTCGAGCAGCGGCTCGTTCCAGTCCTCGTCGATGACGACCGCGCCGTGCGCGTCGCGCAGCAGCAGGTCGGCCGGCCAAGAGGAGCGCTCGGCGGGCTGGGCCTGGAAGGCGTTGACGTAACAGATGTTGTACAGGCCCGGCGCGGGGGAGTCGGACCGGTCGCGGCTGACGATCCGCACGCCCTTCGGCGGGGGATAGGCGCCGCCGATCTGGTAGTCGAACCCGGCGCCGCGCGGGGGCAGCCGCAGCGCGGCCGGCCTCGCCGCACCGTGCTCGCCCCGGTGGCCGGGGGCGCAGCCGGTCAGCGCCGTCACCGCGACGATCAGGGCCGCTGACACGGCGCCCAGGGCCGGCAGGGGCCCTGCGGCGCGGAGAACACCCGTGGGCAAGTCCGCTCCATCCTGCCCACGCCGGGCGGCGCGGCACGGTCAGGATCAAATCGCCCGCACACCGGCGCCGTCAAGTCGGCCCCGGGCCCCGTCGTAGGCTCTGCCGTGACGATCGTTCCGACGGCAGGAGCAGCAACGATGCAGTACGTGAAGCTCGGTTCGACGGGCCTGGACGTCTCGCGGATCTGTCTGGGCTGCATGACCTACGGGCTGCCGGACCGCGGCACGCACGAGTGGACCCTCGACGAGGAGGCGTCCCGCCCGCTCATCCGGCAGGCGCTGGAGGCGGGCGTCAACTTCTTCGACACCGCCAACGTCTACTCCGACGGCACCAGCGAGGAGATCGTCGGCAAGGCCCTGCGCGACTTCGCCGACCGTGACGAGATCGTGCTGGCCACCAAGCTCAACGGCCGGATGCGGCCGGGCCCCAACGGGGCCGGGCTGTCCCGCAAGGCCGTCATGAGCGAGATCGACCACAGCCTGCGCCGCCTCGGCACCGACTACGTCGACCTCTACCAGATCCACCGCTACGACCACTCCACTCCGATCGAGGAGACGATGGAGGCGCTGCACGACCTGGTCAAGGCGGGCAAGGTGCGCTACATCGGCGCCAGTTCGATGTACGCGTGGGAGTTCTCCAAGGCGCAGCACACCGCCGAACGGCACGGCTGGACGAAGTTCGTGTCCATGCAGAACCACTACAACCTCCTCTACCGCGAGGAGGAGCGGGAGATGCTGCCCCTGTGCGCGGACCAGGGCGTCGGCGTGCTGCCGTGGAGCCCGCTCGCCCGCGGCCGGCTCACCCGCGACTGGGGCACGGTCACCGGACGCAGCGCCACCGACGACTTCGGCAGCCGGCTGTACCTGGAGAGCGACCGCGCGATCGTCGAGGCCGTCACCCGCATCGCGGCCGACCGCGGCGTGCCGCGCGCGCAGGTGGCCCTGGCCTGGCTGCTGCGCCGGGACACGGTGACGGCCCCCATCGTGGGCGCCGCCGAGGCGCGGCACATCGAGGACGCGGTCGCGGCCGTCGATCTCGAACTCGGCGACGAGGAGGCCGAGGAACTGGAGCGGCCCTACACCGCTCGCGCGGTCAGCGGTCACTGACCGTTCCGGCGGTCCGTGCGACGCGCGTTCCGCGTCGCACGGACGCGGCGGCAAAGGCAGGAAGAACGCTTTCTTCGACGGCGCGTCAACAAGGAAATACCGAAAAGCAATTGCCGGCGAACCAGAAGATCTCTTGTTCGAGTGTGTTCGGTCGTGTAAAAGTGTGGGCTGTCGGCGCGCGGGCACACACATTCCCCGTGTATTTCGAGCTGCCCCGACCTCTCCCCGTACTCATTGGTATGGACTAATTCCCGTTTCGTTTCTGGAGGAATGCAGCCGTGCATGAGGCAGGCCCGTCGGACGAGCAGCTCGGTGCCGCACTGAGGAAATGGACGGGAACGTCACCCGCGCTGCATCCGGTCGGCGAACTCCTCGACCGGCACTGGACGGCCGCCTTCGCCTACGCCCGGCTGTGCACGGACGGTCCGCGCGCCGCCGGGATGCTCACCACCGCCGCGTTCACCCGGCTCTTCGGCGCCTCCCTCCGCCAGGCCGGGCCGACCGCCGCCTGGCGGCCCCACCTGCTGGTCGTGGTCCGTCGGATCGCGGCCGAGTGGGACACCGACGAGCGCCGGGAACTCCTCCACCCCGCCCTGCGCCCCGACGACGGCACCGGCGAGCGCGTCGCGGCCCGGCTGCTCCCGCCGCCCGGCCGGCGGCTGCTGTCCCGCGCGTTCCAGCGGGTGCCCGAGACCTCCCGTGCCGTGCTGTGGCACACCGAGGTCGAGGCCGAACCCCTGTCCGCGCCCGCCGCCCTGCTCGGTCTGGACGAGGAGAACACCGGCGTCGAACTCCGCCGGGCCCGCGAACGGCTCCGCGACGAATGCCTCCAGGCGCACCGCGAACTCGCCCCCGAGGACGAGTGCCGGCGCTATCTGCGCATGCTCGACGTGACCTTCCGGCGCGGCGGCACGGACATCGACCCCGACCTGGGCCGGCACCTGGCCCGCTGCCCCCACTGCACCCGCACCGCCGACCAGCTTGACCGGTTCAACGCGGGGTTGGGTGCCGCGCTGGCCGAAGCCGTCCTCGGCTGGGGCGCCCACGGCTACCTGGAGTCCAGGACGAGCCGCGCCGAGGCGCCCACCGCGCCGCCTCCGGCCGCCACCGTGCCCCTGGCGGACGAGCCCGCCTTCCCGCCCGGCACCGGGAACGCGTCCCCGTACGGCGCCGGGGACGCCTTCCCGTCCCACGCCGGGGACGCCGCCACCCCGCGGGCCGGCGAATCCTTCACCGGCCCGGGACCCGCGGGCCCGGCGGGGCACGCAGCACCCGCCGGGCCGGCCGACCCGGCCGCGTCGGGTACGGCGACCGGTCCCGGCCGGGCGGCCGAGCGCGCCGGGTCCGCCGGCCGCCGGATCCCGGGCGCCCTCAGGCGAGCGGCCGGGTTCCGCGCCTCCACCGTTCCTCCCGGATCCGCCGACACCGGCGGGCCCGGGGAGACCGGAGGGCGCGGTGACAGCGCCGGCCCCGCCGGACACGCCGCCCCCGCCGGACCCACCAGTCGCACCGGCCCCCACAAGCCCGCCGACCCGGCCGCCCCCGTGCCCCCCGGCTCCCCCCGTTCGCTCCACCGGGCCGTGCGGCGTGCGCGGCGGCGGCAGCTCGGGGTGGCCGTACTGGCCGTCGGCGGGCTGGTCGCGCTTCCCCTGGTGCTGTGGGCGGTCCACGGTTCCGGTGGCGCCCCGGGTCCCCGTGCCGCGGGCACGCCGTCACGGACGCCGGGCGGGAAGTCTCCCTCGCCGGGCGCGACGTGGGCCGGTGGGAGCGGTACCGGACAGGGCGCGCTGCACGGCAGGCTGCACAACCTCGCCTCCGGGCTGTGCGTCGGAATCGTCGGCAAGAAGGCCGTACGGGGCGCCGAGACGGAACTCACCGCCTGCTCCGCGGCTCCGGCCCAGCAGTGGACGTACGAGACCGACGGGCTGCTGCGCAACGCCGCCGCCCCCGACCTGTGCCTGGACTCCCGCCTCGGCTACTCCGTCCGCCTCGCCCCCTGCGCGGCCACCGGCCGGGCCGCCCGCACCATCCGCTACGACTTCACCCTCCAGGGCGCCCTGGTGCCCCGCTCGGACCAGGAGCTGGCCCTCACCCCGGCCGCCACCGACGGCTCCGGCGCCCTCGTGCTCAAGACCCGCGCCGCCGCGGGCGCCGGCCAGCGCTGGACGGTCGACACCGCCCGACCCGATCTCCGGATGGAGAACGTCAGCTGGGCGGGCGACACCGTCCCGGTGCCGCCCGCCGTGCCCGCGGCCACGCCCGGTCCGACGCCCTGAGCGCCTACGGCCCGGACGGCGGGGGCGGGATCGTCCCCAGCTCCGGAGCCGGTTCCGGCCACACCAGCAGGACCGGGCAGGGCGCGTGATCGACGGCGAACCGGACGGCCGGGCCGAGGCTGCCCGGCCCGAGCCGGGACCGGTCCCCGTCCCGGGCCACCACCAGCAGACCGGCTCCCTCGGCGGCGGCCACCACCTCCCGCTCGACGCGGCCCGAGCGCTCCGCCCGCGTACACGGCCGCCCGAGCCGTTCGGCCGCCGCGTCCAGAAGCTCCGCCGCCGACGTGCCGCCGAGTGCCTCCAGCCGGTCACCGGGATCACTCTCCCAGCCCCCGGCCGGGCGGTGCCCCCGCCGCCCGCCGCGCCCGAGCAGCCCGGCGAAGGCCCCGTGCGCCACCGCCGGCACATCGGGTCCGCTGACGTGGAGCAGCACCACCTCGCAACCGTCCGGCGCATGCGCGCGGACGGCGTCCACGCAGGCGGGCCAGGTTCCCTCGACGAGCCAGGCGATCACACGCATCCGGTCGGCCTCCCTCGGCTCGGTCCGCGCCCCTCAGAAAATCCGGAGCGACCCCCACAGTGCCACCACCGCGACGGCGAGGGAGGACGGCACGGCGAGCAGGCCGAGCCGGGTGAACTCCCCCAGGTCCACGTCGTGCTCGTGCTGGTGGACGATCCGCCGCCACAGCAGCGTGGCCAGCGATCCGGCGTAGGTGAGGTTCGGGCCGATGTTGACGCCGAGCAGTACGGCGAGAACCGCGCCCGGCCCGGCGGGCGCCGCCAGCGGCAGCAGGACCAGCACCGCGGGCAGGTTGTTGATCACGTTCGCCAGTACGGCGGCCAGCGCCGCGGTGCCGAGCAGCGCCGGCAGCCCGGTGCCGTCCGGCACCACGTGGCCGAGCACGTCGGCGAGCCCGTTGTCGACGACCGCCCGCACCACGACGCCGAGCGCCAGGACGAACACGAGGAAGGACGGGGCCGCCGCCCGCACGACATCGGGCACGGTCGCCCGGCGGCGCAGGAGCGACCGCCCGGCCAGCACCAGCGCGCCCGCCCCGGCCACCCAGGCCGGTTCCACGCCGAACGCCGACGCCACGACGAAGCCGGCGAGCGTGCCGCCCACGGTCACGAGCGCGAACAGCGGCAGAACCGGCGCCTCGCCGCAATCGCGGCCGGCCGGGGCCGCCGCCGCGAGGTCCCGGGCGAAGAACCGCCGGAACACCAGGTACTCGACGCCGATAGCCGCCAGCCACGGCAGCGCCATCAGCGCCGCGAACCGGGTGAAGGCGAGCCCGCTCGCCGCGAACGCGAGCAGGTTCGTCAGGTTGGACACCGGCAGCAGCAGCGACGCCGTGTTGGACAGGTGGGTGCAGGCGTAGACGTGGGGTTTGGGCCGTACGCCGGTGCGCGCGGCCGTCGCGAACACCACCGGGGTCAGCAGTACGACGGTCGCGTCCAGGCTGAGGACGGCCGTGATGGCGGACGCCAGCGCGAACACCGCCGTCAGCAGCCGCACCGGGCGGCCCGCCGCCCACCGGGCCGTCCACGCCCCGCACGCCTGGAACAGCCCCTCCACGTCACAGAAGTGGGCGAGGACCAGCACCGCCGCCAGGAACCCGACCACGGGCCCGAGCCGCTCGGCCTCGGCCCGGGCGTGGTCCAGGGAGATCGCACCGGTCGCGATCGCGATCCCGGCGGCGGGGACGGCCATGACCGCCTCCGTGCGGCCGAACGGCCGTACGACCGCCCAGGCGAGCACGGCGACCAGGAGGACGACGGACAGGGCCTCGGCGAGCACGGTGTTCAGGGCGGGTCCTTCCGGAACGGATCACGGGGTGCCCACCCATCAAAACAGACCGCTCCGACCGGCTTTCACGACCGGGTGCCCGCCGCGCCCAGGAACTCCGCCCAGCCGCCCGCCGGTGCCTGCCCGGGCGGCAGCGTGCGCAGGAGGCGCAGCACCGCCGGGTCCTGCGCCTCCAGCCAGGCCACGAGCTGCTTGAACGACACGAACCGTACGTCGTCGTACGCGGCCATCGTCCCGATCGCCTCCTCGACGGCGTCCATGTAGACGCCGCCGTTCCAGCGTTCGAAGTGGTTGCCGATGAACAGGGGCGCGCGGTTGCTCTCGTACGCCCGCCGGAAACCGGCCAGATAGGTGTCGCGGGCCTGGGCGCGCCACAGTCGGTACCGCGCGCGGTCGCCGAGCGGGTTGCCGCCGGACTGGTTGAACATCAGGTTGTAGTCCATCGAAAGGACCTGGAAGGAGTGGCCGGCGAAGGGTATGGACTGGAGCGGGAAGTCCCAGACCCGGCCGCCCTGGACCTTGCCGGGCCAGCTCTGCAGCCCGCCGGGGGAGCTGGCGTCGTACGTCCAGCCGAGCGCGGCGGCGGTGGGCAGCAGGGCCGCCTGGCCCTCCAGGCAGGGTGTGCGACCGCCGGTCAGCTCCTTGCGGTAGTCGAAGGGCAGCGGGTCCAGCTCGGTGAAACCGGTGTTGGTCCGCCAGGTGGTCACGAAGTCGACCGCCTGTTCTATCTCGCTGCGCCACTCGGCCGGGGACCAGCGGCGCACGCCGGTGGCGCCGCAGAAGTGCCCGTTGAAGTGGGTGCCGATCTCGTGCCCCTCCAGCCAGGCCGCGCGGATCTGCTGGAGGGTGGCGTGGATGTGCCGGTCGGCGAGGTAGCCGATGGCGGAGGCGCCGACCGGGTGCTGCGGCGGCCGGTAGAGGTGCTTCCTGGACTCGGGCAGCGTGTAGATGCCGCTCAGGAAGAAGGTCATGTGGGCGCCGTGGTCGGCGGCCACCCTGCGGAACCGGGAGAACAGCCGGTTGCTCAGCTCGCCCGCGCCGTCCCAGGAGAACACCACGAACTGCGGGGGCCGCACGCCCGGCCGCAGCCGCACCGGCGCCGGCTGGTGCGGCTGGGCGCCGGTGTCGGCGGTGGAGCCGTCGCCGATCGGCCGCACGGGCCGGGCCCGCGCGGTGCCCCGGCCGTCCGCAGACTCCGGTCCGCCGACCCGGAGGCCGGTGCCGGAGGAACAGGCGGCCAATGTCCCGAGGGCGCCCGCCGCCGCGCCCCGCCGTCAGTACCCGCCTGCGTGGGATTCCGCTCATCGTCGTCCCCGATTCCCTGGTCAGGGCCCCTGGAGGGCCCGCTCGCCGTGTGGTCGACCGGGTTCGATGACGAGAGGGTGAGGAAAGATCGCGGCGGGCGGCGGCTGTTGCCGTCCTGTGACAGTTGTGGCGCGGTCATGACGAACCCCGCTGCCTCGGGGGCGACAGCGGGGCGGGGGAGGGGGGCGGTCAGGGGCCGGTGCCGGGGCTGAGCACGGTCAGACGGACGGTCGAGGAGTTCCCGGAGACCGGCACCTGCCCGCCCGTCCAGGCAGCCCTCAGCGGGTCGTGCTCGTCGGGCGGGGTGACCAGCAGCGCGGCCGGTGTGGCCGTCTTGGCCTCACTGATCCCCGGGTTGGAGAAGGACAGCCCGGCCCAGGCGCTCTGCCCGGGCCGGAGCGTGACGGTCGTCGGGGAGCCCGGAGCCCGCCGGGGGTCGGGGCCGAGCTGGGCGCCGGAGGAGCTGACGAAGGCGGCGCCCGGATAGCCGTGCAGGGTGCAGGTCCGGGCGGACGTGTTGGTGAGCACCACCGGGAAGTTCTCCTGGCCGGCACCCGGATCACCGCGGCCCACGGAGGCGCGCAGCTCGCCGGTGTGGCAGCGCTTGCCCGGCGCGGCCGGGGTGCCGGCGCGCGAGGCCGCCGTGGCCGTGCCCGGGGGGGCCGTCGTCGCGGCGCCGCCCGGGGACGCGGTCGCCCTCGACGGGGCCGGCGCGGCGGTCCCGGAGGAGGCCGCGGCGGGCGGCGGGCTCTTCGTGGTCTCCCGCGCGGGCGCGGCCGTACCGGGGGCGCTGACCGGCGGGTCGCTGTGTACGTCGGTGCCGTCGCCGCAGGAGGTCAGGAGGCCCAGCACGGCGACCGTGCCCAGGAGCAGGGCGCCGTGCCGCGCGGACCGGGGGGTGTTCACCATGTCGCTCACCACTCCAGGATCGTCCCGGCACGCGCGGGACGCGCCGTCGGCGCCGGGTGCGCCGTCTTCACACTCCGATGCACGGGTCGCCGGAAAAGTTCGGGGCACACCGGCATCTTTTCCCCGTCTTGACCGTGGCCGGTGCTTTCAGGCCACCCGCAGGGAACGCAGTATGCCGTCCGTCGCGTCACCCGCCCCGTGCTGGCGCACCTGAACGTACACCTGCGGCCGAGCGGAGCCGCCCGCCGGGACCAGCGCGGACTCGGTGACCGAACCGCCGTCCGGGCAGCCGCTCCAGACCCGGACCACGCCGTGCCACGCGCCGCCGGTGAACGCGCGGGCGCCGGTGTAGCGGCAGCCGGAGTGCGTCAGCGCCCGCACCCCGGCGGTGACGTCGCCGTGCGCGCTGACCCCGACGAAGACCCCGTCCACGGCGTCCCTGAGGTCGGGCCAGCGGGCCAGGTCGTCGGCCACCACCAGCCCCGGCTCATGTCCGGCCGTCAGCCCGAGCGTGTGCGGATCCCAGCCGGAGTCGCGCAGTTCGCGGCCCCAGCCGGCGGGCACCCGCAGGGTCACCCGGCCGGTGACGTCCGCGACGCGCACCTCGTCGTCCGCCGGGCCGCCACGGTGGTGGAGGACCGCGGTCACCGTGACCGCGGCGGCCGTGGCGGCGAGGGCCGCCGCCAGGGCCAGGGTCAGCGCGCCGAGCCGGCCGCGGACCCGGTCCAGGCGCCGCGCGGGCCGCGCCGGCGGGCCGGCCGCCAGCCGGTCCAGCTCGTCGGCGAAGGCCAGGGCGCCCGGCCAGCGCCGGGTCCGGTCCGGCTCCAGCGCCCGCAGCACCGCCCGTGCCACGTCCGCACCCAGCTCCGGCCGCGACCGGCCCGGCGGCACGACCTTCCCCGGGGGGCCCGGCACGGTCCCGGTGAGCAGTTCGTAGCCGACCGCGCCGAGGCTGTAGACGTCGGCCCGCTCGTCGATGCCCTCGCCGGGCTCGGCCTGTTCCGGCGGCTGGTAACCCGCCGAGCCCGCGGCCAGGGTCAGCACGGAGGCCTGCGCGAGGCTCTTGGCGAGCCCCAGGTCGGCCAGCAGTACCCGCCGGGTGCCGTCCGGGGCGGTGTGCAGCAGCACGTTGGTCGGCTTGATGTCGCGGTGCACGATGCCCGCCTCGTGCAGCGCGGCGGCACCGCGCGCGGCCTCCGCCGTCAGCGCCAGCGCGTCCCGCACCGGCAGCGCACCGCCCGCCAGCAGGTCGGCGAGGGTGCCGCCGTCGGCGTACTCCATCACGAAGTACGGCCTGCCGTCGGGGAGTTCACCGATGTCGTAGACCTGCACCACCCGGCTGGAGCCGGCCTGCCGCAGCAGCCGCGCCTCGGACAGGAAACGCTCCCTGATGTCGAGCCGGTGCGCCCAGTTCTCGGCGAGGACCTTCACCGCCACCGGGGCGTGCAGCTCCGGGTCGTGGGCGAGCCACACCGTGGCGAAAGCGCCACTGCCCAGCGGCCGTTCGAGGCGGTGACGGCCGATCCGCTCCAGGGGGTGCATGCGACTATCATGCCTGCCCTGAGATCGACTTCCAGGGGGAGGCCTTCGTGCAGGACCAGGCGCCGATGGAGGAGTCCGCCCGGCGCGCCGCCGCCGGCGACGAAGCGGCCCTGGACCGGCTGCTGACGGAGATCCGGCCCGAGGTGGTGCGCCGCTGCGCGCGCTTCCTGCCCTGCCGGGAGGACGCCGAGGAGGCCGCCCAGGACGTGCTGCTCCAGGTGGCCCGGCACATCTCCGCGTTCGAGGGCCGCAGCCGCTTCGGCACCTGGCTGTACACGGTGGTCGCCAACTGCTGCCGGCAGAAGTACCGCGAGCTGAAGCGGCGGGCCGTCGAACAGCCCGCCGCGATCGAACCCGCGCACGTCGTCGACCCGCGCACGACCAGCGTCATCGCCGGTTCCCGCGTCGACCTGCTGGAGGCCCTGGACCGCCTGGAACGCGAGCACCCGCATCTGGTCGCGCCGCTGGTCTACCGGGACATCTGCCAGCTCGAGTACGCCGAGGCCGCCGAGCGCGTCGGCATCCCGCTCGGCACCCTGAAGTCCCGGCTGCACGAGGCCCGCAAGCACGTACGGCCCTGGCTGTCGGCGTCCTGAACGCCAGGGCCTCTCGTTCGGATCAGGCCGGGCTCGCGGGACCCGCTTCCCTGATCCGGCCTGATCCGAACGAAGACCCTACCGGTCCACCTCGAACAGGGGCAGTTCCGCCCAGATGGTCTTGCCGTCCGTGGTGTGCCGGCTGCCCCAGCGCTGGGTGAGCTGGGCGACCAGCATCAGACCCCGGCCGCCCTCGTCGAGGATCTTGGCCCGGCGCAGGTGCGGGGCGGTGTGACTGGTGTCGGAGACCTCGCAGATCAGCGTGGTCGCGTCGTGGATGAGCCGCAGCCGGATCGGGTGGGAGCCGTACCGGATGGCGTTGGTGACCAGCTCGCTGACCACCAGTTCGGCCGTGAACGACGCCTCGCTCAGCGACCAGGCGGCCAACTGCTCCACGACCTGCTTGCGGACCGGCGCGACCAGCGCCGGGTCGGCGGGGATGTCCCAGGTCGCCACCTGCGAGGCGGGCAGGCCCCGGGTGCGGGCGAGGAGCAGCGCCACGTCGTCGGCGGCGCCGCCGGCCGGCAGCAGGGCGTGCAGGACACGGTCGCAGGTTCCCTCCAGCGGGTCCGCGTCCTGTCCGAGCGCTTCCAGCAGCAGCTCACGGCTGGCGTCCACGTCCCGCTCCCGGGACTGCACCAGGCCGTCCGTGTACAGCGCGAGGACGGTGCCCTCGGGCAGTTCCACCTCGGCGGACTCGAAGGGCAGCCCGCCCAGGCCCAGCGGGGGGCCGGCGGGCAGGTCGAGCAGCGCGGGCCGGCCGCCGGGCCTGAGCAGCACGGGCGGCGGATGCCCGGCGCGGGCCAGCGTGCAGCGGCGGGACACCGGGTCGTAGACGGCGTACAGGCAGGTCGCGCCGACCTCGCCCGTGCTGCCCTCGACGCCGGACTCCTCCGACAGCCGCAGCACCAGGTCGTCCAGGTGCGTGAGCAGCTCGTCCGGGGCCAGGTCGATGTCGGCCAGGGTGCGGACGGCGGTGCGCAGCCGGCCCATCGTGGCCGACGCCTGGATGCCGTGCCCGACGACGTCCCCGACGACCATCGCGACCCGCAGCCCGGAGAGCGGGATCACGTCGAACCAGTCCCCGCCCACTCCGGCCCGCGCGGCCGGCAGATAGCGGGAGGAGGCGTCCAGCGCGGCGGTGCGCGGCAGCGAACGGGGCAGCAGGCTGCGCTGGAGGGCGAGCGCGGTCTCCCGCTCCCGCGAGTAGCGGCGGGCGTTGTCGATGCAGACGGCGGCCCGGGCGGTGATCTCCTCGGCCAGCAGCACATCGTCCGGGGTGAACGCGTCCGGCCGCCGGTGCCGGGTGAGCACCGCCACCCCGAGGGTCAGCCCGCGGGCCTGGACCGGTACCGACATCGAGGAGTGGATGCCGAACGCGTGCACCCGCTCGCCGCGCGCCCGGTGCCAGGAGTGCCACCGGTCCAGGTCACCGGTGGCCACCGAGGTGGTGATCGTGCGGCCGGCGGTCAGCGCGTCGGCCTGCGGGGAGAAGTCCGGGTAGGCGTCCGCCTGCCCGGGCTCGATCACCGCCTCCGGCACGCCCGCCAGCACCGACTGGTGGGCGGTGCGGCGCAGGAGGACCGGCGCGGTGATGCGGGCCGACGGCTCGCTGCCGTGCTCGCGCAGGTCCAGCAGGTCGATGGTGACGAAGTCGGCGAGCGCGGGCACGCACATGTCCGCCAGTTCCTGCGCCGTGCGGGTGACGTCGAGGGTGGTCCCGATGCGCACACTCGCCTCGTTGACGAGCTGGAGCCGCTGCCGGGCCCGCTGGTTGTCGGTGACGTCGTGCGCGGCCAGGCACACGCCCCGCACCCGGCCCCCGGCGTCCCGTACCGGTGCCATGCGGGCGAGCCAGGCGTGCGCGCGGTCCTCGCCGCCGGTGCGCAGGAAGGTCCGCACGTCCAGCCGGCTGCCCGAGGTGAGCACCTGGAGCATGCCCTGTTCCAGCTCGTCGCTCTGCGGCTTGCCCCCGATCTCCGGGAGCCGGAGTCCCCGTACCCGTTCCTCGGGCAGCCCGATGATGTCGGCCATCGCCGCGTTCATGAGGCGCAGCCGCAGTGCGTCGTCGTACAGGGCGACGGGGCACGGCGCCTGGATCAGGGCCGCCTCGACGAGCGGGTCGTCCGCGGCGGGCGGTTCCGGGCCGGTGAGCGGGGTGACCACGAGCCAGTCGCCCGGCCGGCCGTCCTCCGGCGGGCGGCGGTGGGCGAGCAGCCACACCGAGACGGTACGGCCGTCCCGGTGGCGCAGTCCGACGGTGCCCTCCCAGCGCGGGCCCGTGGGCGCCGCCCGGGGGCCGGGGGCGGCCAGCAGCCGGGCCGCGGGGCGGCCCACGACGGCGCCGGCGGGGTGGCCGAGCAGACGCCGAGCGCCCTCGTTCCACTCCACCAGTGTTCCGTCGTCATCGATGACAGCCCGGGCCGTCGCCGCGTCGTCGAACGGATAGACCCGGCTCATCGTCGCCGCTCCCAAGCGCACACTCACAGTGAACAGGTGGCATCACTTGTGCTCCAGCGTAGTGCTTCCGGCGCGCCCGTGGACGCCGGTCGCGCCCACCTGGCCGACCGGCCGAACGTGGTGGGGTGTGGTCAAGGAGGATTTCCGGCCGAAATGCCGCCGGAGGCGGTCGCGGGGTGCCGCGCCCTTGACGATCGTGCGTGGCCGGCCGTCAGAATCTGTTTGTTCGCGATCAGTTGTGAGTACTTCTGGGACCTGATGAGGGAGAGCCGCCCATGACGGTCACGCGCAGATCGGTTCTGGCCGCCACGGCAGCGCCCGCGGCCGGATCGCTGCTGAGCATCTCCGCGGCCCCGGCCGCCCTCGCCGCCGGCGCGTCCGGCGCAGGGGGACGCCGGACCGTGCCGCTGCGGGACGGCTGGCGCTTCGCGCAGGCCTCCCTGGACGGCGGCACCGACCCGGACGGCGCCCGGGTGCGGGCCGCCGAGCCCGGCTACGACGACACGGACTGGCGCGAGGTCGCCGTCCCGCACGACTGGAGCATCGAACAGACCCCCCCGTGGAGTTCGACGGCGTCTACATGGACGCGCACGTCTACTGCAACGGCACCGAGGCCGGCCGCCACCCCTACGGCTACACCGGGTTCGCGCTCGACCTGACCGACCTGGTGCACACCGACGGCACCACGCCCGACGTGCTGGCGGTCAGGGTGCGCAACCAGTTGCCGAGCAGCCGCTGGTACTCCGGCAGCGGCATCTACCGCGAGGCCCGCCTGGTGATCACCGAGCCGGTGCACGTGGCCCGCTGGGGCACCCGTGTCACCACGCCGGAGATCACCGCCGACCGGGCGCTGGTCCGGGTGCGCACCACCGTCCACAACGACTCCGGCACCGCCACCCCCGTGCAGGTGATCTCCCGGATCACCGGCCCCGACGGGCGCACGGCCGCCCGCACCGCCACCACGCCCACCGTCGCCGACGAGGCCACCGAGACCCACGAACTGACCGTCCCCGAGCCCCTGCTGTGGGACTTCGCGACGCCCGGGCACCGCTACACGCTCCACACCGAGCTGCGCGTCGCCGGCCGTACCGTCGACACCTTCCGCACGCCCTTCGGCATCCGCAGCTTCCGCTTCGACCCCGACGAGGGCTTCTCCCTCAACGGCACGTACACCAAGATCAAGGGCGTCGACCTCCACCACGACCAGGGCGCCCTCGGCGCGGCCGTCAGCATCGACGCCGTCCGCCGACAGCTACGGATCATGAAGTCGATGGGCGTCAACGCCCTGCGCACCTCGCACAACCCGCCCGCACCGCAGTTGATCCAGGTCTGCGAGGAGCTGGGCATCGTGATGATGGTGGAGGCCTTCGACTGCTGGCGCACGGGAAAGACGACGTACGACTACGGCCGGTTCTTCGACGAGTGGTGCGAGACGGACGCCACCGAGATGGTCCGGGCCGCCCGCAACTCGCCGGCCGTGGTGCTCTGGTCCATCGGCAACGAGATCCCCGACTCCACCTCCACCGCGGGGCTCGCCATGGCGGACCGGATCATCGGCGCGGTCAGGGCCGCCGACGACACCCGCCCGGTCGTCATCGGCTCGGACAAGTACCGCGCCGTGCCCGCCCCGGGCTCCCCGGCCGACCGCATGCTCGCCAAGCTCGACGGCCTCGGGCTGAACTACAACCCCGGCAGGCGGGAGACCTCCTCCTATGACAACAACCTCGCCTCCTGGACGATGAGCGGCGAGTACGCCGAGGGACTGTCCGTTCAGGAACAGTTCGACGGAGGGCACGTTGGCGTACGCCCAGACCTCGACGGTGTCCCCCTCCTCGTGACGTCTTCCCGGTGAAGGCATCCTTCTTCGGCGCGGTCGACACGGCCGGCTTCCCCAAGGACATGTACCACCTGTTCCGCAGCCAGTGGACGGACGAGCCCATGGTCCACCTGCTGCCGATGACCTGGAACCGGGAGTTCGACGCCAAGAAGACCACCGACGGCCGCGCCTACCTGGAGACCACCGAGGCCACCGGCGACGACCGGACATTCACCGACGGCCCCTACCCGGGCAGCTACACCAGCCCCAACGGCAGCGCGGGCAAACTGCACCTGACGTGGCACGTGCCCTACCGGCCCGGTGAACTGAGGGCGGTGGCCCGGCAGAACGGCGAGGCCGTCGCCACCGACGTGCTGCGCACCGCCGGCTCCCCGCACGCCGTACGCCTCACCGCCGACCGCGACTCACTCGCCGCCGACGGCCGCTCGCTCGCCTTCGTCACCGCCGACATCGTCGACGCGCACGGCGTGACCGTGCCCGGCGCGCTGCACCTCATCTCCTTCGACGTCACCGGCGGCCGGCTGGCCGGCGTCGACAACGGCCGCCAGGAGAGCGCCGAGCGCTACCAGGCCAGTACCCGCACCGCCTTCCACGGCAAGGCGCTCGCCATCGTCCGCTCCGGCACGGAGCCCGGCACACTGAAGGTCACCGCCCGCGTGGACGGCCTGCGCCCGGACACGGCACGGCTGCACACGACCCCGGCCCGCCGGGCGGTCACCACCGCGCCCGCCCCCTTCCGGCCCGACCACCCGGCGCCCCCGGACCACCCCCGGGCGGATGCCGGCTACTCCGGACGCCGGGACACCCTGCCCGCCGCGATGCTGGACGGCGACCCGGCAACCGGCTGGTCCAACGCCTTCACCAAGCCGGCCACCGCGCTGCTGCCCGCGTTCGGCGGTGCCCGCGCCGAGGACTGGGTCTCGGTCGACTTCGGCCGCCGCCGGACCTTCGACCACCTCGCGGTCTCCTTCACGACCGACGCCGCCCACACGCTGCCCGCGCGGGCGGAGGTGGCGGTGTGGGACGGCCACGCCTACCTGCCGGTGACCGGCGCGCGGACCCGGTGGGCCACCGGGTCCGACAGCCCGACGGTCATCACCTTCGACGCGGTACGCGGCTCACGGCTGCGGCTGACGCTCACCAGCGCCCACCCGGGCCGGCCGGAGGGAGCCGTGCGGATCAGCCGCCTCGACTGCTGACCGGCGCGACGCCGACTCCGCGGGCCCGAACGCCCCGGCCGGTCACAGCAGCGTCGGCTGGAGCGCGCCCTCGTGCGTCAGCAGCCACCGCTTCTTCTCCAGCCCGCCCGCGTAACCGCGCAGCGAACCGTCCGCGCCGATCACCCGGTGACAGGGACGGACCAGCAGCAGCGGGTTGGCGCCGAGGGCCTGGCCCACCGAGCGGACCTCGGCACGGGACAGACCGAGGCGGGCGGTCAGCTCGCCGTACGTGGTCGTCCTGCCGTACGGGACCTCGTCCAGGGCCTGCCACACCGCGTGCCGGAACGCGTTGCCGACGGGGGAGAAGGACAGGTCGAAGCGGGTCAGCCGGCCTGCGAAGTACGCGTCGAGCTGGCGCAGCGCCTCGGCGAACGGCCGGTCGTCCCGGTCCTCCGGACGGACGACCGGGGCGCCGCGCTGCCCCGGCAGGGAGAGGGAGGTGAGGGTGAGGCCGGCCGGTGTGACCGTCCCCGTCAGCAGCAGGTCGCCCACGGGGCTCGGGTGGACGGTGTGGACCGGGCGGGCGGTGTGCGTGGTCATGGGACTCCTCCGGGTCGTTGCCTGCTGCCCAGTCTGTCGTACCGCGCGCCGTGCGACCGGCGGGAATCGGACATGGCTCTCGACCCCGCCGGTACCTCGGCACAGGGGCTTCCACCTGCGGATATTTACGCGTGAGTACCCGGGCGGTACCGTGAGGGCATGCCAGCTCTCAACGTGGAGTTCAGCGAACGGGAACTCGAGGACCTGCGGCAGATCGCCAAGGAGCGCGGTACGTCGATGAAGGCCCTCGTGCGCGAGGCCGCCGCCGCCGACATCGCCCGCCACCGGGCGCTGCGGGAGGGCGCGGAGGCCTTCCGCCGCTTCTTCGCCGGCCACGCCGAGGAGTTCGCGGCCGCCTTCCCGGAGGACGAACTCCCCGTCCGGGGCGAGGCCGCCTGACCGATGCCCTCCCTCATCCATGTCGACGTCCCCTGGCTGCTCCAGCGACACGAGGAGGTCCTGCCCGACCAGCCCGCCGTGGACGACTTCTCCGCGCTGGTCGCCGCCGTCGCCCGGCACCGGGTGGACCCGCCCCGCCTCGGCGTGGACTCCGACGCCGCCTGGCGCGCCGCCGCGCTGCTGCACACCCTCGCCGTGCTCAAGCCGCTGCCCGCGGCCAACGCCCGCTTCGCCTGCGCCACCGCCGTGGCCTACATGTTCGTCAGCGGCGTCGGCATCGACCCGCCCTACGGCGCCCTCGTCGACCTCGCCCGCGACCTGATCTCCGGCAAGACCGACGTGTACGGCGCCGCCGACCGCCTGCGCTCCTGGCAGATCTGACCTCCGCCGCCCACCACGACCGCCCGGTCCGTGCCAGGGCCGCCCGGTCCCGCCCCGGGCAGCCGGCGTGCGGCTGCGGGGAGCCGGTGCGCGCGCTCCTCGCACGGAGTGCCCGCACCAGGAATCCGCCGGGCGCTCCCGCACGTCGCCGACGGCTTGTTTCCGGCCTTCCCGGACACCCGTCGATGTCGTACGCGCGCCTTGTTGCCCCTGTGGCAGTTGTGCAAGGGTTCGGAGCGCGGTGCATCTCCCGCTCCTTCCGCGCCCGTGAGCGCGCAAGCCACGCACCGACGCACCACGCACCGAAGGAATCCGCTCCGTGCACACCCCCCACCCCCCTCGGCCTGCCTGTCCGCCGCCCGGCGGCGGTCCCGGGGAGTCCGACGAGTCGCTCGCCGGCCCACTGCGGGCCGGCTCCGACGCGGAGGCCGCCCGGTCCGCCGCCCTCCTGATGGCCCGGCACTGGCAGCCCGCCCAGGAGTACGCGGTCATCTGCCTGGCGGCCCCCGGGCCGTTGGCCCACATGGTCACCGCCACCGCCTTCCACCAGGTCCTCGGCCGGCTGGCACTCGGCGAGCCCGCCGAGGCGCTGCGGCCACGCCTGCTGGTGGCTGTCCGGGACACCGTCGTCAACTGGTCCGGCACCGACCGGATCACCGCCGTACTGTCCGGCCTCACCCGACCCGCCGGTGGCCGCGGTATGCGCGCCGCTCCGGCGCTGACACCGGAGAACCGCGTCCTTTCCGACCTGTCGTTCCACGGCCTTCCCCGGCTCGAACAGACCCTGTTGTGGCACACCGAGGTCGAGGCCGAGCCGGTGCGCGTGCCCGCGGGGCTGCTCGGCCTGGACACCGAGAACGCGACGGCCGCCCTGGAAGGGGCGCGGGAGAGGTTCCGGGAAGGTCTCGTGCGCGCCCACCGGGAACTCGCGCCCGACGACGAGTGCCGTCACCACAACCGCCTGCTCGACATCCCGATCCGCCGGGGCGGCGCGCTGCTGCCCGACGTCCAGGAACACCTGGCCGGCTGCGCCCACTGCCGGCACGCGGCCGGACAACTGGGCCAGGCCGACGCGGCCCTGGGCGTGCTGCTCGCCGAGGCCGTGCTCGGCTGGGGCGCCCGCCGCTACCTCGACACGCGCCCCGGCCGCCGCCAGGACGCCGCCGGCCCCCGTGACGGCACCCGACGCTCGGGCGGGCGCCGGCGCGGCGGCGGACGCCCGGGGTTCCTGCCCCGGACCACCACACCCGCCGGACGCCGCCGCACCGCCGAGGACGACGGCCCCGGGCGGTCCGGTGAACCCGACCCCGCGCTCCCCGCCGATGACGGCGGACCCAGCCTGCCTGATGGGCCGAGTCAGTGGCTTCGCGCCGGCGGTGGCGGACCCGGCCTGGCCGGTGGCGGGTCGAGCCGGGCGATCCGGGCCGGACACCGCCCGGGTGCTCGGTCGGCCGGAGATGGCGGGGCCTCGCGGCGTGCGTCCGCGGCGCACGCCTGGTCGTCCAGGGCGCTGCTGATCGGAGTCGGTGCGGCCTCGGCCGGGCTGCTCGCGACGGTCCTGGCGATCACCCTGTGGCCGGACGGCGACGAGGGCACGGGTCCCGTCGCCTCCACCAGCGCGGCCCCCGACGTCCCGTCCCCGTCGGCCTCCGCCACCACCCCCGGCAGCTCGGGCCCGTCCGCCGCCGGCCGTCCGGCCCGCTTGCGCGACGGAACCGGCCGGTGCCTGGACATCAGGGGCAGGCCCGAAACGGGGGCGAGCGCCGTCCTCGCCGTCTGCTCCGGCGCGGCCACGCAGCGGTGGACGTACGACTCCGACGGGCTGCTGCGCAGCGCGGCGGGACCGGGCCTGTGCCTGGACTCCCACGCCGACGCCGGAGTGGTGATCCTCGGGAGCTGCGCCGGCGGCGGCTCGCGGCGGGGCGGCGACGTGCGCTACGACCGCACCGCCCGGGGCGAGTTGCTGCCCCGCTGGGACCGGACGCTCGCCCTCGTCGCGGCCGGCGACCGGCCCGGCGCCGATCTCGTCGTCAAGGTCCGGGACGGCTCCGCCGGCCAGCGCTGGCGGACCGACACGCCGACGGCGAACCCCGCGTAGCCGCCGCTCACGCCGCTACCCCGGCCCGCCCGCCCGGCCACCGGCACCACGCCGCGCCCAGCGACGCACCCGGCGCCCGCCTCGGCGACGCAGCTCCCCGGAGCGCGGCACCGGTGTCTCAGGCGGGGGCTTCGGTCAGGTCGGCCGTCGTCACCGTCGCCGGGCCGGCGTGTCCGCAGAGGGCGAGGGTGAGGTCGAACCCCGCCAGCACGCAGCGGATGACGTGCTCCACACCCGCCTGGCCGTCCAGGCCCAGCCCGTAGACGTACGGACGCCCCAGGAGCACCGCCCGCGCGCCCAGGGCGAGCGCCTTGAAGACGTCGGCTCCGGTACGCACCCCGCTGTCGAACAGCACCGCCAGCCGGTCGCCGACCGCGTCCACGACCCGGGGCAGCGCGTCGGCCGCGGCGACCGAGCCGGCCACCTGCCGGCCGCCGTGGTTGGAGACCACCACACCGTCCGTTCCGGCGTCCGCGGCCAGCCGTGCGTCGTCCGGGTGCAGGACGCCCTTCAGGATGATCGGCCCTGCCCAGTGCTCGCGCAGGAAGGCCAGGTCCGGCCAGGTGTGGCCGGGGTCCCCGAACAGGCCGAGGAAGTGCAGCACCGCCGCGTTCGGGTCCTCGTGCACCGGCTTGGCCAGCCCCGCCAGGAACGCAGGGTCGGTGAAGTAGTTGGCGGTGCCCACGCCGTGCAGGAACGGCAGGTACGCCTGGTCCAGATCGCGGGGGCGCCATGCCAGCAGCGGCGTGTCCAGCGTGACGACCAGCACCGAGAACCCGGCCGTCCTGGCCCGGTCGAGGAAACTCCGGGTCACCTCGCGGTCCCGGCCCCAGTACAACTGGAACCACCGCTCGGCGTCCCCCATCGCCTCCGCCACCTGTTCCAGCGGCGTGCTGGACGCCGACGACAGGACGTACGGCACGCCCTGCGCGGCGGCGGCCCGGGCGGCCGCGGTCTCGGCGTCCGGATGCATGATCGACAGCACCCCGACGGGCGCCAGGGCGAGCGGCGCGGGCAGGGTCCGCCCCAGCACCTCGGTGGTCAGGTCCCGCTCGTGCACGTCCCGCAGCATGCGCGGCACGATGCGGCGCCGGTCGAGGCCCGCCCGGTTGGCGCGGGCCGTGCCGCCGTCCCCCGCGCTGCCCGCCACATAGCCCACCGGGCCCGGATCGAGCCGGTGTTCGGCCAGGTCCTCCAACCGGGTGAGGTCGGTGGGAAGCCGGGACACCACGCCGGTCATCCCGTTCAGCTATATCTCGTACTGGAAGTCCGCCCAGTGCTTCGCCATCGTCCCTCCCGCGCCGTCGGCCGCCTGCCGCACCCGACCATACCGACCGGTAAGTCGGTGCCGCGCGGGTGCCGGCGGCGCGGAATGGCGGAGGCAGCGGCTCCTGGTGATCACTACATGAACACGAGGAGTCATGAAGAGGCGCGCGGAGGGCCGGGCCGGAATGTTTCAGGACGATTAACGAACGGCTGTTTTTCGGCCATCTGACCGCTTCCGCAGCCGGGGAACCGCTCAGTTCCGGGGGCATGCCGGTCGGATTCCGTGACTTCGCGCCACTGATTCAACACGAAAGGTTACTGAAACCCATGGGTGCGATGTGTATTTCGCTGGCGGACTCGGCAGAGTGGCGCTCGCCGCTCCGGTACCCGACCGGAACCGGAGCCGGCTCCCTGTCATCTCAGCGGAAGGATGCACACAATGCGGAACACCGCGCGCTGGGCAGCGGCCCTCGGCCTCACGGCCGCCGCCGTCTGCGGACCCCTGACCGGGGCCGCCGTCGCTGCACCGGGCGCCGCCCCGTCGTCGCTCTACGCCCCCTCGGCCCTGGTGCTCACCACGGGCCACGGCAACGACGCGGCCACGGCCACTCCGGAGCGCGCCGTCACCCTGAACTGCGCCCCCTCGGCGTCGGGCACCCACCCGGCCGCGGCCCAGGCCTGCGCCGAGCTGCGGGGCGTCGGCGGTGACTTCGATGCCCTGAAGCCGGCGGACGACGTCATGTGCACCAAGGTCTACGACCCGGTGGTCGTGACCGTCCAGGGCGTCTGGCAGGGCAAGCGCGTCGCGTACGAGCGGACCTTCGGCAACATGTGCGTGAAGGACGCCGTCGGCGGCAGCCTCTTCGCCTTCTGAGACCGGGATCGTGAGTCCCCGTGGACGCCGGATCAGGTTCGCAACTGGGGAGTGCGGCCTCTGGAGCGGGGAACCCGCGATCTCGTACCGGGGCAGGCGGGCGGAGTGGGGCCGCCCGCCTGCACCGGGCACACAGCCGCTCCCCGGCCGGCCCGTGGGGGGCCGTCCGGGGAGCGGCGAAAAATTACCGGTTTCAACCCGAGGCTCAGGCCTTGCGCCGGTGACTCGTGTCGCACCACGGGTAGCGGCGACTGCGCCGGCAGGTACACAGAGCGACGCGGAAGCGGTCCGAGGAGACCGTGGTCCCGTCCTCCAGCTCGATCTCCACAGGCCCCTCCACCAACAGCGGCCCGCGCCGCCGCATGGTGATCCTGCGGGCTTCGTCAGCAGGGTCGTTCGGCACGGATGACCACCAGCTCTTCCCTGTCTTCGGCCGGCGCGAGCAACCCGCGCCGGCGCAGCCATTCCTCCCGGGAGCGCAGCACCGGACCGAAGGCGATCCAGCGGCGCCGGACGACCGTGGCCTTCAGGCCCGCCGCCCGCAGCAGCTCCAGGGTCCGTTCCGGACCGCTCAGCGCGGAGTGCACCAGCAGCAGCACCCCGCCGGGGCGCAGCAGCGGCGGCGCGTCCCGGCAGATCCGGTCCAGCAGCAGCCGCCCGTCGAGCCCCGCGTCCCAGGCCCGGGCCCGCCCGCGCGGCCCGGACCCGGCGTCGGGCGCCGGCACGTAGGGCGGGTTGGCCAGGATGACGTCGTACGTCCGGCCGCGGACCGGCGTGAAGAGGTTGCCGCGCCGGATGTGCACCGGCAGCCGCGTCCGCCAGGCGTTGAGCCGTGCCGTCCACACCGCCCGCCGGGACACGTCCACCGCGGTCACCCGGGCGCCCCGCCGGGCCGCCTCCAGAGCCAGCGCACCGCTGCCGGTGCCCACGTCCAGTACCTGGGCGCCGGGCGGGGGATTCTCCTCGCGGAGCACCTCGGCCAACAGCTCCGTGTCGTCCTGCGGGGCGTACACACCCGGAAGTACCAAAGCGATCACACCGCCCGGGTACCCAGAGGATCAGGATGTATGAGACATCTCCTGTTCCAGGGGTGCCCGCCGGTCCTGTTCCTCGGACGGTCGCGGGTTCTCGTCCAGGGGGGTACGCAGGGACGACCGCCCCGCCCGCCAGTCGGCGAGCAGCCGCCGGCCCAGCCGGTCCTCCAGGAACTCGGTCGCGTCGATGCCGAAGGTCACGTCCGGCGCCAGCTCCGGCTCCTCCTCCAGCAGACCCCCGATGACCTCCTGCCGGACGACCTGCTCGTGCACCGCGTCCGCCTCCACGTGCTCGTCGTAGAAGAACTCGGCGGCCGGGCCGGCACCGGTGCGGCGCATCGCGTCCGCGAGCCGGCGGGAGGCGGGCGAGGAGGTGATCTCCACCTCGGCGAAGTGGCCCACCAGCGCGCCGCGCAGCCGGCGGTGCAGACCGAACAGGGACATCAGGTTGACCACGGCCAGCATCTCGGCGGGGGCCGCGTCCAGATAGCGGCCGTACGCGGTGTCCAGGCCGAGGTCCGTCATCAGGTCGGCGAACAGGCGCGCGTGCACCCGGTCGGCCCGGCCGCCGCCGAACTCGTCGAACTCCACGGCGGCCATCCCCGCCTTCGCCCGGCCCCACAGCCGCGGCAGCACCCAGGCGTGCGGGTCGGCCTCCTTCAGGTGGTACAGGGAGCGCTGGGCCGCGTACTCGCGCACCTGCCACAGCTCGCCCTCGTCGCACAGGAAGTGGCTGACCCCGGTGCCCTCGGCCGGCTCGACCAGCAGCGCGCCCAGCGCATCGTCCAGGCTGTCGTGGGCGGGCGTGTCGGCACGCAGCGCGGACAGGAAGCGCTGCTCCAGCGCCGCGCGGACCCGCAGCAGGTCCGGGTCCCACTCGGCTTCCGGGGGGACGCCGGCGAAACCGCGGTAGTGCAGCTCGTAACAGAGGTACAGGGCGAGCTGCGGGTCGTCGTCGTACGGGTCCGCCGCCGAGGCGTTCTCAGGGCGGGGGAGGGGGCCCGTGCCGCGCAGGTACGCACCGACCGCGGCGGAGAGGGGGCCCCGGGGCGGGGGAAGCTGGGGTCCTCGCAGGTGCTGGTTCATGGGACACGGGTACCCGGCCCACCGTGAAGCACGACCACGGGCCGGGCAGCCCTCCCGGCGGCCAAGCACGACCACGGGCCGGGCAGGCCGCCCCGCCCGGCCGCGCTACTCGCCGTGCGCCTGCTCCTGCGCCCCGGTGTTCGGGGTGATGGCGTCCCCGGCCTCGCCCGAGGCACCCTCGTCCCCCTGGCGCTTCTCGGCCTCCTCGACCTCGCGGAGCACCTCCTCCACCGCCGTCTCGGGCTTCTCCTCGCGGTTGTCGCCGCCGGACATCGTGTCTCCTTCCGCCGTCCTGCCGATCTCCCCTGCGAGTTACCCGCCGACGCCGTCTCAAGCGTCACGCCGGGGCGGGGCGGGGGCCGGTGCTCGCGCGGGACAGGGTGCGGTGCCGTGTCGGTCGTCGGTGATCAGGAAGCCCTGGACGAGCGCCCTCGGGAAGTCACGGATGCCCGGCGCGCGGGACTCCGCCGTGCGCGGTGTTTCAGGGTGTGGCGCCCTGGATACACCGCGAGGACTCGGTACCGGAGCCCGCGCGCCCGTGCACACCGTCGCAGTGAGGTCGTCACCATGTCCCACGCCCCGCCCCCCGCAGGACCGTCGGACCCCGCTCTGCCGGTGCGGGACCTCGCCGCAGAGACGGGCTCCGCCCCGCGTCCCGCGCGCTCCCCGGCCGGCCGTGGCGGTACCGCCCTGGTGACGGGCGCCTCCTCGGGCATCGGTGCCGCCGTGGCCCGCCGGCTGGCCGCCGAGGGAGGCTGGCGCCTCGCGCTGAACGGGCGTGACATCACCCGACTGGAGCAGGTGGCCGCCCGGACCGGTGCGGCGGCCCTGCCCGCCGATCTGACCCGGCCCGGCGCCCACCGTCGGCTCACCGACCTCGCCCTGGACCACCTCGGCCGCGTCGACCTGCTGGTGGCGGGCGCCGGCGTGGGCTGGGCCGGGGACTTCGCCGGCATGCCCGCCGCGCGCATCGACGAGATCGTCGGCGTCGACCTGCTGGCCACCGTCCACCTCGTACGCGCCCTGCTGCCCCACATGGTCGCGGCCGGCTCGGGACGCGTCGTCCTCGTCGGCTCCTTCGCCGGCAGCGTGGGCGTACGCGGCGAGGCCGTCTACTCCGCGGCGAAGGCCGCCCTCGCCACCTTCGCCGACGCCCTGCGCTACGAGCTGCGCGGCACCGGGGTGGGCGTCAGCCACGTCATCCCCGGCGTGGTCGACACGCCGTTCTTCGACCGGCGGGGCACCCCGTACGCGCGGTCGTGGCCGCGGCCGGTACCCGCCGAACGCTTGGCGGACGCGGTGTGGTCCGCCATCGTCCACGACCGGGACGAGGTGTACGTCCCCGGCTGGCTGCGGCTGCCCGCCCGGGTACGCGGCGCCGCGCCCGGACTCTACCGGCGGCTCGCCGGCCGCTTCGGGTGAACGGCCATGACCGCCGTCACGGTGCTGCTCGCCCTGCTCGCGGCCCTGTCCAACGCGTCCGCATCGGTGCTTCAGCGCCGGGCCGCCGTGCAGGAGCCGGACGACGGCGGCGGGGCGGGGTCCGTCGTACGCCGGTTCACCCGTGTGCTGCGGCGCCGCTCCTGGCTGGCGGGCGTCGCACTGCTGGCACTGTCCGGCCTGCTCCAGGCCGGTGCGCTGGCCGTCGGCAGCCTGTCCCTCGTCCAGCCGCTGCTCGCCGCCGAGCTGCTGTTCACACTGGCTGTGGGCAGTGTCGTCTTCCGGCGCCGGCCGGACGGCCGGACCTGGCTGGCGTTCGCCGCGCTCGCCGTGGGGCTGGCCCTGTTCCTGCTCGCGGCGGCGCCGACGGCCGGCCGGACCGACGCGCCGCCCCGGGCCTGGCTGCTGGGCGGGGGCGGGGTGCTCGGTGCCGTCGCCCTGCTCGCCGTCGCCGCCCTCCCGGCGAAGGGCGCGTCCCGGGCGGCGCTGCTCGGCCTCGCCTCCGCCGTGTCCTTCGCGGCCACCGCCGCGCTGCTCAAGGAGGCCGTGGGGCGGCTCGGGGACGGACCCGCGGCGATGTTCGGGCACTGGTCGCTGTACGCCACAGGGGTCGCCGGACTCGTCGCCTTCCTGCTGTTGCAGGGTGCGCTCGGCGCCGGTTCGCTGACGGCCTCGCAGCCGGCCCTCACCCTCGGCGACGCGCTCACCAGCGTGGTCCTGGGCTGGGTCCTGTTCGCCGAGACGATCCACCTGGGCCTGAACCTGATCCCGGAGGCGCTCGGCATCGCCCTGATCGGCGCGGGCAGCATCGGCCTGGCACACGCCCAGAGCGTCGGCGGGCAGTGGGACACGGCAGCGCCGGACCGCCCGCCGGAACGGGACGGGCCCCGGGCGCCCGCGCCACGCGGACACTGACCCGCTACCGACCCGCCACGCCGAAGGAGGCGGTCACCGATGTTCCTCGGGTCCGGCCGCGCGTGGCGGGCGGCGGCGGTCCTGCTGCCCGCCGGTGCCGTCGCGGCGCACATCGGCCCGGCGGCCACGTGGCTCCCCGGCGTACGACTGCCGCTCTTCCCCGGGCTCTCCGGCACCGGACACCGCCGGCACGTCGCGCTCACGTTCGACGACGGACCGGACCCGGACTCGACCCCGCGTTTCCTCGACGCGCTGGACGGGCTCGGGATCCGGGCGACGTTCTTCGTCCTCGGCGAGCATGTGGTGGACCATCCCGCGCTGGCCCGGGAGACGGTACGGCGCGGACACGAACTCGGGGTGCACGGCTGGACCCACGACCGCCCGTGGCGCCCCGCGCTCACCCGCACCGCGGAGGAACTCGACCGGAGCGTCCGCGCGGTGTACGACATCACCGGGTGCCGCCCGCGCTGGTACCGCCCCCCGTACGGCATCCTCACCACGAGCCGCTGGCGGGCCGCCCGGCGGGCCGGGCTGCGCACGGTGCTGTGGTCGGCGTGGGGCAGGGACTGGACGGCCGACGCCACGCCGGCGTCCGTGCGGGCCCGGATCGCCGCGGACCTGCGCGGCGGCGGCACCGTCCTGTTGCACGACTCCGACCGGCACTCGGCCCCCGGCTGCTGGCACGCGGCCCTGGGCGCGCTGCCGGCCCTCGTCCAGGACTGTCACGAAGCGGGCCTCTCGGTCGGCCCCCTCCACGAACACATCCCACCCCCGCCCCGGCCGACAGCACCGTCCGGCACCCTCACGACGTGACCGGGCACGTGGCGGGGCCCGCCCTGTCGTGCGGGGCGGTCCCGGCTCCCGTGCGGGGCGGCCCGGGGTCACAGGTCGGTCAGGTGGTCCAGGGGGTCGTGTCGGAAGAGGGCGTGGCCGCGGGTCACCCGTTCGGCGCGTTCGCGGGCGTCGTCAGTGAGCCGGGCGAGGGCCGCCAGCAGGGCGGGGCCGTCCGGGGCGAGGTCGGACAGGCCGAGGCCGGCCATGCGGCGCACCCCGTCCGCGCCGTGGCCGGGCAGGGGGCGGTAGCCGATCACGGGCAGCCCCGCGGCGAGGGCCTGCACGGCGGTCTGGCCGGCGGCGTTGTCCACCAGGGCGTGGGACGCGGCCAGCAGGCCGGGCATGTCGTCGACCCAGTCCAGGGCCAGCGCCGCGGGCTCGCGGGAGACCCGGGCGCGGAGCCGGTCGTTGCGGCCGCACAGCACCACCGGGAGGTAGCCGGCCGCCGCCAGCAGCGTGGTGGTCGCGGCGGGGTGGGACGCCGCGCCCCAGGCACCCGCGGACAGCAGCACCGGTGGCCGGCCGGGCGCACGGCCGGCGGAACGCTCCCGCCAGCACGCCGCCCCGGGGGCCGGCGCGCGGAAGGCCGGCGCGACCACCGGCCCGGTGGTGATCACGGGTACGGCGAGGGAGCGGCGCACGTCGGCCGCCGCCGCGTCCGTCAGACACAGGTACCGGTCGTTGCCCGGATGCAGCCACTGCCGGTGCACCGCGAAGTCCAGCAGGAAGACGGCGCTGGGCACCCGCAGCCGGCCCCGGGCCCGCAGATGGCCGGTGAGCTGCGCGGCCAGATGGAACACGGACACCACCACGTCGGCGCCCGTGCGGTCCGCGAGGTCCGTCAGCCGGTCCCCGGCCAGCCGCGCCAGCGGGACCCCCGCTCGGCCGCCGGCCGGGCCCCTCGCGCAGGAACGCGCCGTAGAGACCGGCGTACACCCAGGGCAGGTGCCGTACCGACGCCTGGTAGCCGCGGCGCAGGCCCGTGCCGAGCCCGTACGGCAGCAGCCGCAGGACGTCCACGACGTACGCCTCGTGCCCGGCCGCGGTGGTCCGCCGCGCGAGTTCGGCGGCCACGGTGTCGTGGCCGGCGCCCATGCTCGCGCTCACGATCAGCGTCCGCCGCCGGGCGCCCGGCGCATGATGGTCCGTGGTCCGCACGGCTTCCGATTCTCCGGTGGCGCGGTGCGGAAACGGCGGACGTCCCGGCCGTGTCGCCGTGGCGCCGTGCGGCGGTGCGTGACCCGGCCGCGAGTTGCCCGGTGCGGGCCGGGGTGGATGAATCGGCACAGGGAGACGTGTGGGCGGCGAGCACGGGAGGAGCCGTGAGGCGGTGGCGGCGCGGCCTGCACCGCGCGTGGAAGTGGCTCGGCGTCCGGGCGCTGTTCGCGCACGGCCGCGAGCTGGAGCTGATGCACCGGGCCATGGGGTTCGCCACGCTGGCCCTGGTGACGCTGGCGCCGCTGCTGATCGTGGTGGCCGCCGCGGATCCCCTGGTGCGGGGCGGGTTCGCCTCGTGGCTCACCGACGGCATGGGGCTGTCCGGGCGTTCCGCGCGGGTGCTCACCGACGTGATCAGCCCCCCGCGCAAGGTCATCGGCACCACCAGCGTCTGGAGCGCGGTCCTGCTCGCCGTCTTCGGCGTGTCCTTCGGCGGCAGCGTGCAGAACGCCTACGAGCGGATCTGGCGGCTGGCGGCGGGCCCCTGGCACCGGGTCTGGCGGCAGGCGACCTGGCTGGTGGTGCTGACGGCGTACCTCTACCAGGAGGTGACGACGAAGGCGGCGCTGCACGGCAGCCAGCGGATCGTGCTCTCCACGGTCAGCGCCGTGCTGTTCTTCTGGTGGGGACAGCGATTCCTGCTGGGCGGGCAGATCCGCTGGCGCGCCCTGCTGCCGGGGGCGCTGGCGACGGTGATCGGCCTGGTCGGCCTGCGGGCGTTCTCCTCGCTCGTCTTCACCCCGCTCATCGTGACCAACGCGCTCAGCTACGGCGCCGTCGGCACCGTGCTCGTGGTCGAGTCGTGGCTCATCGGCGTGGGGTTCGTCATCTACGGCGGCGCCCTGTTCGGCCGCTGGTTCTGCCGGCACCACTGGATGCCGTCCCACTACGACGGGCCGGAGTACGGCGACGACGACGGGCCGGAACCGCTGGACCGTCTGCCGGGCGCGCTCGGCGAGCTGCCGGGCTCCTCGGACGGCCCGCCGGGGACCCCGGGGGAGCGCGGCTAGACACGGTCTCCCCAGAGGACCGGCTAGGCCCGCTGCCGGCGTACCAGTTCGTGCAGGCGGCCCGTGGTGTCGGCGAGGAGGTCGGCCGGGGCGCCCTGCTGGACGACCTTGCCGTCCTCCATCACGATCACCCGGTCGGCGTCCAGGACGGTCGACAGGCGGTGGGCGATGACGATCCGGGTGGCGTTCAGCTTGCGGGTGCTGTCGATGACGATGCGCTGGGTGTCGTTGTCCAGGGCACTGGTCGCCTCGTCGAAGAAGAGGATCCGCGGGCGCCGGACGAGGGCCTGCGCGATCATCAGACGCTGCCGCTGCCCGCCGGAGATCGCGCCGTTGCCCGCGACGATCGTGTGCAGCCCCATCGGCATCCGCTGGATGTCCTCCGCGAGCCCCGCCAGCTCGGCCGCCGCCATAGCCTCCTCCGGCGTGTACGGTCCGGTGCCGCAGATGACGTCCAGGATGGAACCGGTGAACGGCTGCGCGTGCTGGAGGACCACCCCGCACTGGCGGCGCACCGCGGACTGGTCGAGGGCCGCGAGATCCTGGCCGTCGTACAGGACGCTGCCGGAGACCGGCCGGTCGAAGCCGATGAGCAGGCGCAGCAGCGTGGACTTGCCGCAGCCGCTCGGCCCGACGACGGCGACGAACTCGCCCGGCCGTACGGCGAACGACACGTCGTCCAGGACGAGCGGGCCGTCGTCGGCGTACCGGAACGACAGCCTGCGGGCCTCCAGCGCGCCCGACAGCGGGCCCGGGCGGGTGCTCGCCGTGCGGACCTCGGGCGTGGCCCGGAGCACCGGCCTGATCTCCTCGAACAGCGGCAGCGCCGCCACCGCCGAGACGAACGCGCCGGTCAGCTGGGTGACCGAGGTCAGCAGCATGGTGACCGAGGTGTTGAAGGCCAGGAAGTCCGCCGCCGACATGGCGCCCTTCGCCGGGCCCGCCAGCAGCATGAACATCAGCAGCGTGCAGACCGGCAGGTACACGGCGCCGAGGACCGTGGTGAGGTTCTTGATCCGGCCGGCCCGCTGCTGGAGTTCCCGGCTGCGCGCGAACTCCCGCGCCCAGGCCGCGTACGCGTAGTTCTCGGCCGCCGCCACACGCAGCTTGGGCAGGCCGCGCAGAGTCTGGAACGCCTGGTTGTTCAGCTTGTTGCCGAGCACCACGAGCCGCCGCTGCCAGCGCACCTGCCACAGCCCGAGGCCCAGGAACACCGCCGCGATGACGACGAGCATGCCGAGCGCGGCCATCGCCATCGGCACGCTGTACCAGAGCAGCAGGCCGAGGTTCATCGCACCGACGGTCACCGACTGGGCGACCACCGGGCCGACGCCCGCGAGCATGCGCCGGACCGCGCTGATGCCCATGGCCGCGCTGGCCAGTTCACCCGTGGAGCGCTGGGTGAAGAAGCGGGTGGGCAGCCGCAGCAGCCGGTCCCAGACGGCCGGCTGGAGCGCCGCCTCGATCCGGCCCTCCAGCCGCAGGATGGAGAGGTTCTCCAGCAGTGTGAACGCCGCCGCGACGACGCCGCTGACCATCACCGCCAGGGACACCTGCACGATCAGCCCCGTCCGGGCCTGCGGCACGTACTCGCCGAGCACCTTGCCGGTCGCGATCGGCACCAGCGCCCCGATCGCGACCGTCACCAGCCCGGCGAGGAGCAGCCGGAGCAGGTCGCTCCGGGTGCCGCGCAGGGCGAACCGCAGCAGCCCGAGCGGGCCGAGCCGCCGGTCGGGCAACGGCCGGTAGAACATCACCGCGCGCGGTTCGAACTCCGCCGCGTTCGCCTTCTCCACCGGCGTCTCGCGTCCCGTCCCGGGATGGACGGCCACATAGCCGCCGCGCCGCCACAGCAGGGCGACCGGCGCCCCGGACAGCGCCCGGTGGCCGACCAGCGGACCGACGTCCTCCCGCCACCAGCGCCCGTCCAGGCGGACCGCCCGGGTGCGCACCCGGGACGCCAGCGCGATGCGTTCCACCGGGTCCAGCCGCTCGCTGTCGGCCCCGCTCTGCGCGGGCTCGGCGAGACTGATCCCGGCCGCCTCGGCGACCAGCCGGCACGCCGCGTGGGTGGCGTCGGTGTCGGCGGTGGTCGTACGGCGGGAGGGGTGCCCGCCGATGGAGGCAAGCAGCGTCCGGTCGGCCTGGGCGCGCACGGCCTCACCGGCCTTGATCCCGGCCGCGGTGCGGGTCTCGTGGGTGCGCTCGAGCTGTTCGATCCACCGGTCGAGCGCGGTCAGCAGCCGGTACTGCTGGTCGACCATGCTCTGCCACAGCGCCGGGTCCATCAACAGGTCGGCGGCGGCCTCCGCGCCGTACAGGGAGCCGTACTGCACGCTGCCCGGCGGCACCTGCATCCAGAAGACGTCGTCGTCCGCCGGCGCCGCGGCCCGCTCCTCGGCCATCGGCGCCTGGAACAGGACCGACAGGCCCCGGCCGACGCCGAGGGCGACCGCGTACTCCAGCGGGCTCGACGCCGGCGGGACGTACTGCGGGTTGCCGTCCGCGTCGTAGGACCAGGTCTGCGTGTGCGCGGGCTGGTACAGCTCGCGCAGGCCGACGCGGTGCATCACACAGTCGCGGACCGGGCGGGCCACCAGGGTGTGCTGGGGCCCGGTGACCGGGCCGAGCAGCAGCGTGCCCGCCTCCAGCCGGCCGAGGTGGTGCCAGTGGCCCTGCTGGGCGGCGTCCACCGCGAACAGGTCCAGGGCGCCGGACGCGACCAGCCACAGCACCTGCGGGTCCGCCAGGTCCAGGCGGCCGAGGCCGGCGCAGTCCAGCCGCGTGCCCAGCGCGCCGAGCGCCCCGAGGACGAGATCGTCTTCGTGTACGGACGTCATCTCACCGCTCCCTGACCAGTGCCGCGTACGCGCCGCCACGCGCCACCAGTTCCTCGTGCCGCCCGCGTTCCACCACCGTGCCGTGCTGGAGCACGACGATCTCGTCGCTGTCGCGGACCGTGCTGAGCCGGTGCGCGATCACCACGCAGGCGCAGCCGCGCCGCCGCATGTTGTCCATCACGACCAGCTCGGTCTCCGCGTCCAGCGCACTGGTCACCTCGTCCAGCACGAGGATGCTCGGCCGGCGCACCAGCGCCCGCGCGATCTCCAGGCGCTGGCGCTGACCGCCGGAGAAGTTCCGGCCGTCCTGCTCGACCCGGCTGTGGATGCCGCCGGGCCGGCGCCTCACCACGTCGTACAGGGCCGCGTCCTTCAGTGCCTCCACCACGGCCTCGTCGGGGATCGACGGATCCCACAGGGCCACGTTGTCGCGCACCGAGCCCTCGAAGAGGAACACGTCCTGGTCGACGAAGGAGACGGAGGCGGCGAGCGTCCCGCGCGGGATGTCCTCCAGCCGGCGGCCGTCGATGCGGATGACCCCGTCCCACGGTGTGTAGAGGCCCGAGATCAGCCGGGAGACCGTGGACTTGCCGCTGCCGGAGCCGCCGACCAGCGCCACCTGCCGCCCCGGGCCGACCGTCAGGTCGAAGCCGGTCAGCAGCGGCTTGTCCAGCGGGCTGTAGCCGAAGGTGATGTTCTCCAGCTCGACGTGCCCGTGCAGTCGGCGGGTGGAGCCGACGCCGCCGGGACGGGCGTACAGCGGGTCGGCCTGGAAGTTCTCCACGTCCTTGAGCCGCGCCACGTCGGCCGCGAAGTCCTGGATGCGTCCTGCCACGCCGTTGAGCCGGGTCAGCGGCGCGGTGAAGCGGGTGACCAGCGCCTGGAAGGCGACCAGCAGGCCGATCGAGAGGTGCCCCTCGACCGCGCGCAGGCCGCCGATCCACAGGATCAGCGCGCTGTTGACGGTGGCGAGCGTGGGCGCGACCACGCCCAGCCAGGCGCTCGGCACGCCGAGCCGCTGCTGCTCCTCCAGCGTGGTGGCGTGCTGTCCCGCCCACTTGCGGAAGTACCCGTCCTCGCCGCCGGTCGCCTTCATCGTCTCGATCAACTGGAGACCGGTGTAGGCGGTGTTGGTGAGCCGGGCGCTGTCCGCGCGCAGCTTCGCCGTACGGGTGGCGCGCAGCCGTACGACCAGCCGCATGGCGACCACGTTCAGCAGGGCCACGCCGATGCCGACGCACGTCAGTTGCGGGTCGTAGGTGTACAGGAGCACCGCGTACAGCACGACCACGACCGCGTCCACGCCCGCCGCCGCGAGATCGCGGGCCAGGGTCTCGGCGACCTGGTCGTTGGACTGGAGGCGCTGCACCAGGTCGGCGGGGGAGCGCTGGGCGAAGAACGTCACCGGCAGGCGCAGCAGATGGCGCAGGAAGCGGGCGCTGGAGAGCGTGGAGGAGATGATCCGGCCGTGCAGCAGATTGGCCTGCTGGAGCCAGGTCAGCACCACGGTGAGCAGGACGCACGCCGCCATCGAGGTGAACAGCACGCCCAGCAGCGAGGTCTGACCACCGATGAGGAAGGAGTCGATGTAGGTGCGGCCGAGCGCGGGGACGGCGGCGCCGACGGCGACCAGCAGGAGGCTGGCCAGTACCGCGGCGGGCAGGGTGCCCGCGGTGCCGCGCAGCCGGGCCGGCATCGCGCCGAGCACGCCCGGCCGGCGCCCGCCCCGGGTGAAGCCGTCGCCCGGCTCCAGCACCAGCACCACACCGGTGAAGCCGCTGTCGAACTCCTCCATGGGCACGAAACGGCGGCCCTTGGCGGGGTCGTTGATGTGGACGCCGCGGCGGCCGAAGCGGCGGCCCATGCCGTCGTAGACGACGTAGTGGTTGAACTCCCAGAAGAGGATGGCCGGTGCCCGCACCTCGGCGAGGGCGGTCAGGTCCATCTGCATGCCCTTGGCCGTCAGGCCGTAACCGCGGGCCGCCTTCAGCAGGTTGGAGGCGCGCGAACCGTCGCGGGAGACACCGCAGGCGATGCGCAGTTCCTCCAGCGGGACGTGCCGCCCGTAGTGGCCGAGGACCATGGCGAGGGAGGCGGCGCCGCATTCGACGGCTTCCATCTGGAGCACGGTGGGGGTGCGGACCGTGCGGGTACGGGAGGAGGGGGCCGGACGCTTCGCGGGAGCCGCCCGTCTGCGGTCGCGGGTTTCCTGGGCGGTGGTCACGGGAGCAGCCAATCGACGGGGTGCTGGTCGGCGAGCCGGACGGAGGCGTCGGCGAGGGTCATGGAGTCCAGCCGGAAGGGCGGGCCCTCGGCGGTGGACCACCGGTAACCGCTCTTCGTGGACCGGGAGGTGTCCAACTCGACCAGGACGGCCACCGGGCGGCCGGCGCGGGTGAACTGCTCGCCGAGCTGGCTGTCGCCGAGGAACGCGGAGACGGACTGGGCGGACTGCGCGCCGCGGTCCACCGACCTCACCTCGCCGCGCAGCACCCCGTACCGCTGTGCCGGTACGGAGGACACGGTCAGGTCGACCGAGGCGTGCGCCGGGATGGCGGCGGCGTTCTCCGCGGGCACGTACACGGTCGCGTACAGGGGGTCGGAGGCGTGGGCGGTCCTCTCGACCGCGGCGACACCGGTACCGGTCCGGATGATCTGGCCGATGGTGGCGGCGAGCGTGGTGACGCGGCCGGCGGCGACGGTGCGGACCACCGCGTCGCCCCGGTCCGTACGGACCTTCACGACGGGCGCGCCGGCGGGCAGCCGCTGGCCCTGCCGGGCGAGAACGGCCGTCACCTGTCCGGCGATCGGGCTCTGGAGCAGGTAACTGCCCTGCCCGTGCGTGAGGATGGCGGGCGCGCGCACGGTGGAGGCGACCGACCCGGTCACCGCCCAGACGGAGGCCGCCGCCAGGACGACGACGGTGACGCCGAGCGCGAGCCAGCCCTGCGGGCGGGCGAGCCGCACCGGAAGATCCAGCTCCTCCGGCGACTGGAGCTTGGCGAGGGCCTGTTGGCGGAACTGCACGGGACTTCCCTCACCCGGGGGGGGACATCGGAACGGCGGTGTGCCGGGGCACCCGAGAGTCCCGGAGCCGAGGGACGGCTCCGGGACGTCGGTGACACCGGGGTGCGGTCAGAGACCGGCAACCAGGTTGGTGACCGGCTGGGTGTTCAGGCCGGTGACACCCTCGACGGTGCCGACGACCGTGTCGACCAGGCCGGAGACCGGGGCGATGCCGTTGACGGCACCGGTCACGGTGTTCAGGGCGTTCACGGACAGGCCGCCGGAGACGTTGTCCAGCTCGGCGTCCGAGATCTCGACGGTCTGGACCTGGGGGGTGGAGTTCATGGTGGAACTTCCCTTCGTATGGGTATTTCACAAGGGGGAGAGCGGCCCCCTCTGGGGACAGACGGACGGCCGCGTCCGCGGGCGCCGGGCACCCGTCTCCGGGGGCCCGCCGGACCCCCGCGGTGCGTTGGATCAAAGCACGCACGGTGGATGCGCTTCCAATCAATCAGGGCTCTCACCTGCGCACTTGGCCCATCGAGGGGCGTAACCGTGCAGGCGTGCGCACGGCTTGTCGGCGACTCCTTCACATGCCGCACGGCATCGCCGCACCGGGCGCCCCGCCCGCCGCGGCGCGAAACCGGCACTCCGCGCCAAAGGTGTGCCGCGGGGCGCGGGGATGTGCAGATCCCCCGGCACCCGTGACGTGCCTGGGCATTCGCTGTGCAGATTCCCTGAAGGAGGGATTCCGCTTCCCGTTCGACGCTGACCGTCACGGACCGGTCACAGACTGTGCCGATCCGTGGTCCGGCGTCCACTCCTGGCCATGCGCACGTGGAGCCTGTCCGAATCGCCGCGCAGGCAAGGCCGTTGGGAAACGGAATTGAACACACCGAGCGGCCGGTGCGTACCTACGACCATCGAGGCGCCTCGGTACCCCCCCAAAAAACCACCTGCCCGTCAGTGGCAGACCCCCGTCCCCAGGAGGTCGAGAAGGTTGAGTCACAAGCGAATGCCCAAGCGCAAGGCCGCGATAGCGGTGGGCGGTGTCGCGGCACTCGGAGCGGCGGCCCTCCTGCTGCCCAACGCCAACGCCTCCCAGGACAAGGACCAGGCGTCAAGCGCAGCCGGCACCGCGAAGACCCTGAAGGCCTCGGACGCCTCGGACCTCAGTGCCCAGGTGCGGAAGATCCTCGGAGACGCCTTCGCCGGTTCGTACTTCGACAGCGCGAAGCAGCAGCTCGTCGTGAACGTCGTCAGTGGCGGCGGCGCCGACGACAACATGGTCGTCCAGGCGAAGAAGGCGGGCGCGGTCGTCCGCGAGGTGAAGAACAGCACCGCCGACCTCAAGGCCGCCGCGAGGACGCTGAAGGCCAAGGCGACCATTCCCGGTACCTCCTGGGCCGTCGACCCGCGCACCGACAAGGTCCTCGTCACCGCCGACCGCAGCGTCACCGGCGCCCAGTGGAACCGGCTGCGGTCCACCGTGCGCGACCTCGGCCCCGGCATGGCGACCGTGAAGAGGTCGTCCGGCACCTTCAAGACGTTCCTCTCCGGCGGCGACGCCATCTTCTCCCAGGTGCAGGGCGGCAACGTCCGCTGCTCCCTCGGCTTCAACGTCACCGCCTCCGACGGCAGCCCCGCCTTCCTGACGGCGGGTCACTGCGGCGTCGCCGCCAAGGACTGGTCCGACTCCCAGACCGGCCAGCCCCTCGCCACCGTCGACCAGGCCACCTTCCCGGGCAACGACTTCTCCTTGGTCAAGTACAACGACGCCACCACACAGGCGCCCAGCGAGGTCAACACCGGCAACGGTCAGACGGTGCAGATCAACCAGGCCGCCGACGCCACCGTCGGCGAGACCGTGTTCCGGATGGGCTCCACCACCGGACTGCACGACGGCAAGGTCACCGGCCTGGACGCCACCGTCAACTTCCAGAGTGAGACCGACCCGAACGGCGTCGACACCGTCAACGGCCTCATCCAGACGGACGTCTGCGCCGAAGCGGGCGACAGCGGCGGCTCCCTGTTCACCCAGGACGGCAGCGCCCTCGGTCTCACCTCCGGCGGCAGCGGCGACTGCACCAACGGCGGCGAGACCTTCTTCCAGCCCGTCACCACCGCCCTCCAGGCCACCGGCGCGACCCTCGGCAACGGCGGCAACGGCGGCAACGCCGGCAACGGAGCGGGTGACCCGGCGGGAGCCGGTGACCAGGCGGGCGCGGGTGCGGGCGACCAGTCCGGTGCCGGTGCGGGTGACCAGGCGGGAGCCGGTGACCAGTCCGGTGCCGGTGCGGGTGACCAGGCGGGCGCGGGTGCGGGCGACCAGTCCGGTGCCGGTGACCAGTCCGGTGCCGGTGCGGGTGACCAGTCCGGTGCGGGTAACGGCGCGGGTGCCGATGACCAGTCGGGTGCGGGTGCCGGTGACCAGTCCGGCGCGGGCGACGGCTCCGGCGCCGGTGACCAGGCAGGCGCGGGTGACGCGTCCGGTGCCGGCACGGCCGGCCACGGGGCGACGTCCCTGACCGGCACGCGCTGAGCGAACCGGACGTGCGATGACTCCCCGGCCGGCTCCACCCACGGTTCCCGTCGGCGGGGGAGCGGTCCGGCCCTCCGGCGGGAGGGCCGGACCACGGTCGTACGCGTCAGCCGTCGTCCCGTGCCCGCAGCAACAGCACCGCCACGTCGTCCACCCGCTCGCGTGCCGCCGCACTGTGCCGGACCACCTCGTCCGCGAGGTCCTCCAGCGGCCGGCCGCCGGCCTCGGCGAGCAGTCCGCCCAGACCGACCAGCGAGTCCTCGATGTCGATACCCGGTGCCTCCACCAGACCGTCGGTGTACAGGACGAGGACCGAGCCGGGAGCCAGGGACACCTCGGTCGTCGGGTACACCGCCGACGCGTCGATCCCGAGCAGCGGCCCGCCGGCCAGGTCGAGCACCCGCACCCGCCCGTCCGGCCGTCTCAGCAGCGGCGGCGGATGACCCGCCCGCGCCATGACGGCCCGTCCTCGCGCCGGATCAAGCCGCAGGTACAGACAACTGGCGAACAGTTCCGTCCCGAGGTCGATCAGCAGCCGGTTGGTGCTGCTCATCACCTCGTGCGGCGCCTGCCCCACCGTGGTGTACGCCCGGACCCCCGTACGGACCTGCCCCATCAGGCCGGCCGCGGTCACGTTGTGCCCCTGGACGTCCCCGATCACCGCCGCCGCCAGCGGCCGGGTCGGCACCAGGTCGTAGAAGTCGCCGCCGATGTCCATGCCGTGCGTGGCCGGAAGGTAGCGCGCCGCCGCCTCGATGCCCGGCGGTGGCGTCAGCGAGCTGGGCAACAGGGCCTGCTGGAGGCCGTGCGCCAGCCCGAGCTTGGCATCGTAGAGCAGGGCCCGCTCCAGGGCCTGCGCGATCAGCCCGCCGAGTGATGTCAGCACCGCCCGCTCGTCGGCCGGGAAGGTGTGCGGTTCGGCGAAGGCCAGCAGACAGGTGCCGACGGGCCGGCCGGACGCGATCAGCGGCAGGTACGCCCAGGCCGCGAAGCCGTCCGGGGTCCCCCGGCGGTCGGGATACAGCCGCTCCAGCTCCTCCCGGGACTCGAAGAACGCCGGCACCCCGCTGTTCAGAGCCTGCGTCTGCGGGGTGTGCTCGGAGAGGGGCAGCCTGCCGCACCGCTCGGCGACGCGCGGGTCCGGGTAGCCGCGGTGCCCCAGCACGTGCAGCCGGCCGCCCTGTGCCCGCAGGAGCGCCAGGCCCCGGCTGCCGACGGCCGGGGCCACCTCGTCCCAGACCAGTTGCACCACGTCCCGCACCCCGACCGCCTCGGTCAGCGCGCCCGCCAGGCTCAGTAGCTGGGAGATCGTCACCAGCCGGGACGGGCCCGGGTCCGCCTGCGGAACGGCGCGCGCCAGCTCCGCCACCGCCCGGGCCCGGCTGATGCGCACACTGAGCCCGGTCGTGCTCGGATAGAGCCGGAACGACAGCCACTCTCCCGGCGGGCGCAGCGCCACGAACGACGTCACCTGCTGGCTGAGCAGCGCCGCCCGGTACCGGTCCTCGTACACCGGGTCCTTCAGCCAGGGCACCGCCACCCAGGGCAGCGTGCCGAGCAGTTCCCCGGCCGGTCTGCCGAGCAGCTCGGCGGCGGCCGTGTTCACGAACCCGATCCGGCCGTGCAGATCCAGCGACACCAGCCCGTACGGCAGCCGGGACACCATCCGCGCCGCCTCCACCGAGCCCAGCGTGCCCGCCACCACCGAGAACGGTGCCGCGAGCACGTCCGGCTCGTGGCCCAGCGGCCTCTTCTCCTCCGCGGCCCCCTCCAGCCGCAGCGCCAGCCGGTCGCAGGCCGCCGTCAGCCGGTCCCGCTCCCAGTCCGACAGCTCCGGCGGATGCGCGCCCGGCCAGGTCACGAACACCGCGCCGTACGCCTTGCGCCCAGTCGCCAGGGGCGCCGCGGCCAGCGCGAACGGGTACGGCAGCACCACCGAGATCCGTGGATAGCGGCGGGCCATCTGATCCTCGCCGCCCACCCACACCAGCCGCCGCTCGCGCACCGCGTCCGCGACCGGGATCGGCGCGCTCAGCCCGACCCGCTCCCAGGGCGCCGCGAACGCCCGCGGCATGCCGGCCATCACGGCCATCTCCAGGACCGGCTCGTCGGGCCGGAGCAGATACACCGCGCCGGAGTGCGCCTGCACCTCCTCCAGCATCGCGGCCAGCGCGAGCGACAGCACCGGCCGGCCGACCGGTGCCCCGCCGGCCGCCGGCGCCCGTCCCGGCTCCGGCCCGTCGGACACGCCGACCACCTCCTCGTACCGGCCGCGCGTCGCATCTTGGGGACCAGACTCCCTCGCGGCGGCGCCGCGCGCACGGCGAGCGCTCCGGCGTACCCCGGACGCGCTCCCCCTGCGGCGGATGGCTCCGCCTACCCCGAGAGCCCGCTTTCCATGCCTTCCCGCGCCCGGGGGATGTGCGGGCGAGCATCACGGACGGGCCGGCGGCGTAAAACGGCCGCCCCCGCGGCGGCGGCGCGCCGGGTGGTCCCCAGGCGCCCGGAGGGACCGTGCGGCGGTGGACGCACGGGCGGCACCGGGGACCGGCACCCTGGTCCGGCACGCGGCGACGCGTGTTCCCTTCCCCCGATGCCCGGGGTGCCGGCCGGGGGCGCGGCCCGCCGCGGCGGGGGCACGAGGTGGTGTACGTGTTCTCTGTATGCGCCCCTGCCGCGCCTCAATGGCTGATTCTGTTCGACGAGGCCGGAGCCGGCCCCCGCGCGCCGGGGCCCGGCCGGTGCCGGGCGGCGGGGACGCGCCGGGGCGGCCGGATCGCGCCGGTGGCCGGCGTGAGCCGCCGGAGGCGTGTTGCGGTCCCGTCCCGGGCGCCGGCCCGTGTCCCGGCCGCTGGCCGGATCGTCGTCCCAGATCAGGGGCAAGGTCAGGCCAACCGCCGGGCGGTGAGGTGGAGTTCATGTGCGGCGACGGTGCAGGACTTCGGCAGCCCGGGTGAGCGTCCAGCGGCATCTTTTTCCGGCGTGTGGGGTTTGTGGGAAAGATGCGTGGGCACACGCGCCAGCGGCGATCCGGCCGCAGTGCGTACTGCGGAACGGTCCCGCCGAAGTTGCCGATCGGTGACGCGAATGCACCCCATGAGTACTCTCCGTTCAACTTCAGGGGGTTGCTTACAAGTGACTCACCGTGAAGACTGTGGCCGAGTTCCATCGAAACGAAGGTGATGCGGAGTACGCATCATGCCAATCGTGGGGCGGCATGGGCGGAGGCTGCGTATTCTCACACCGCGTTTCGGGCAGTCGGAGTCGGGTGCTCCGCTGTCCGTTCACGAGCCGGGAGGGCCCGTGCGCCTGGCGCGCGGGAGGTATCGCCGAGGGGGATGAGTCATGTCGGGTTGGTCTGCCGCACGCCGGTATTCGCCGCGGGGCCGTGGGGCCGTGGCCGGCCGCGAGGCCGTCGTGTCCTGCACCGGACCTGCTGACGGCCTGAGGCCGTCCCGGCACCCGGCTGGCGGCGGCTGACCGCCGGGCCGCGCACGAGGAAGACACGCGGGTCTCACGCGCTCCCTCCGCCCGGAACACGTTCCAGTGGTGGTGGCCGAGCCGTGCCCGGGCCGCCCCGCCTCCCGTGTCCGCCGGCCTCCCGCACCACCCCCTGTCCGCGCGACTCCTCCGTGCCGCGCACGCCGCTACCAAGGAGACATGGTGATAAGTAAGCAACCGACGCGCGAGAAGCTCCTGTTGGAGGTGCTACCCGACCGCTGGCGGGGCTTACGCGAGACAGGGCCGGTGCGCTACGACGAGGCCCAGGGAGTGTGGCAGGTCCTCGACCACGCGAGCGTCGCCACCGTGCTCGCCGATTCGGCGACGTACTCCTCGGACCTCTCCGCCCTCGCCCCCACCCAGGCCGACTTCGAGACCTTCCGGCAGGGCAACTTCGTCGGCATGGACCCCCCGGGAACACCGCAAGCTGCGCACCCTGGTGAGCCAGGCGTTCACCCCGCGGGTCGTGCAGGGGCTCGGACCCCGCATCGAGGCCGTCTGCGCGCGGCTGCTGGACGCCGTCGCGGACCAGGACCGCTTCGACCTGGTCGACGCGCTGGCCTATCCGCTCCCCATCATCGTGATCGCCGAACTGCTCGGCGTCCCGGCGGAGGAACACCGGCTCTTCCAGGAGTGGGCGAGCGTGCTGTTCGGCGGCGACCAGCTCGGCGAAGCCCCCGACATGGCCGACCTGGAACGGGCCCTGGAGGCCATCGCCCCCACGGTGCGCGAGATGAACGGCTACATGCTGGACCACATCCGCGCCCGCCGCGCCGCCCCCGGGGACGACCTCACCAGCAGGCTCATCGCCGCCGAGGTCGACGGCGTCCGCCTCACCGACCAGGAGATGGTCGGATTCGTGGCCCTCCTGCTGGTCGCCGGACACATCACCACCACCGCGCTGCTCGGCAACGCCGTCGTCACCTTCGACCTGCACCCCGGCACCGACGCCGCGCTGCGCGCCGATCCCGCGCGGATCCCGGCCGCCGTCGAGGAGGTGCTGCGCTGGCTGCCCCCCTTCCCGGAGCTGGGCCGCCGGGTCACCCGCCCGGTCGTCCTCGGCGGTCACGAGATCCCGGCGGACGCCATGCTGATGACGCACCTGGGCGCCGCGAACCGGGACCCCGCCCGCTTCGACAACCCCGACGTCCTCGATCCGAGCCGGGACCCCAACCCGCATCTGACCTTCGGGCACGGCATCCACTTCTGTTTCGGCGCGCCGCTGGCCCGGCTGGAAGCGCGGATCGCTCTCCACATGTTGCATAAACGATTCCGCATCCTGACGGTCCCCTCCTACGAGGACATCGCCTTCCAGAACCCGGCCGTCATCATCGGCGTACGGCATCTGCCCGTCGAGGTCCGCAGGCCGTAACCCGAGCGCACACGCCTCCCCGGCCGGCCCCCGCTCCGCTCTCCAGGGCCGCACCGGCACACCCGCACATGAGACCCACCCAACGGGAGTCCCCTTCTCATGCCGTACAGCATCCCCACCGCTCCGACCGCATCCTGGACGCCCTCCCGGTTACGGGCGGAGCTGCAGGACCGCCTCGACACCCTCGCCACGGCCCACCGGGTACCCGGCGCCCAGCTCGTCCTGGACACCGGTAGCGACCTCATCGCCGTGCACACCGGCGTCGCCGACGCGGCGACCGGCACGCCCCTCACCGCCGACACGGCCGTCCCCCTGGGGTCGCTCACCAAGCCCTACACCGCCGCCCTCGTCATGCTGCTGGCCGACGACGGCGACCTCGACCTCGACGAGTCCGCCGCCGGGCAGCTCCCGGAACTGAGAGACACGCCCGGGGTGACGATCCGCCACCTGCTCAGCCACACCGGCGGCCTGCCCACCGGGCCCGACTCCGACACCGCCGCCGAGACCACCGCCGCCCGCTGCCTCGCGGCCGTCTGCACCGCCCGCGACCTGCTGTTCCCGCCGGGCACCGACTTCTCCTACTCCAACGCCGGCTACGTCGCCGCCGGCCGGCTCGCCGAGACCGTCACCGGTATGCCGTGGCACGAGGCGGTGAGCGCGCTGCTCCTCGAACCGCTCGGCACGGCACCCGCGTTCATCGGCGACCACGCGCCCCGTCGCCCCGTCGCCGCCGGACACGCCCTCAACACCGCGACCGGCCGGGCCCGTCCGGCCCGCCAGACCCTGGCACCGCTGGAGGCCCCGGCCGGCGCCCTGCTGGCGAGCGCCCTGGACCTGGCCGCGTTCGGCAACGCGCTGATCGGACGCTCCGACGTCCTGCCGCCCGCCGTCACCAAGGAGATGCGCCGCCCCGAGACCGCCGCCCGCCCCGGCGCGCTGGCCGACGGCTGGGGCCCCGGCCTCGCCCTGTACCGGCAGGACGACCGCGTGTGGTGCGGCCACGACGGCAACGCCCAGGGCACCTCCTGCCACCTGCGGGCCGACCCGGAGAGCGGGATCGTGGTCGCCTTCACGGGCAACTCCGCGAGCGCCACCGCCCTGTGGCGCGACCTCACCGGAGAGCTGGCCCTGCTCACCGGCGTCCGGGTGCCCGCCGCAGCCCAGGACACGGACCCGGGCCGGCGCGTGGACCTGCCCGAGTGCCTGGGCACCTACCGCAACGGCACCACGACGTACCGCGTCGCACCCGGGCCGGACGGCACGCCCGCCCTGTCCGTCGACGGCGACCTCGCCCTCCCGCTGGTCTGCTACGCCGACCTCTCGTGCGACCTGGTCGACCCGGCCACCGGGCGCCTCGAACCCGGCGGACGCTTCCACCGCGATCCGGCCACCGGCCGAATAGACCGGGTCCAGATATCCGGGCGCACGGCACGCCGTACCGACGACGGCTGAGTCACGCGCACCGCCGGACCCGGCGGCCGGTCACCGGACAGGTGACCCACGCCCCCGGACCGTGCGGCCCGGCCACCGGCTCCGGCCCCCGCGCCGACCGGCCCGGCGGCACCCCCGGCGGCCGGCACGCTCCGTCGCCGCACACCCGCCGCACCGCACACACGGATGCCGGATCACCGCCCCGGCCCGCGGTTCCGCACCGTCGCGCACGCCCGCCGTGCCGCCGTGAGCCACCGCACCCGCCCCACGGTGGGGCGCGGCGCTGCCCGCGTCCGCCTCCGCCCGCGCCGTACCGTCCCGCCCTCCTAAGGACTTCACCCATGACGGACCTGCACGACAAGCCCGCGCCGGCGTCCTCCCTGCCGCGGGCCGGCGACACCGCCGGGCCGCCGGAGAGCGCCGCGGCCACGGCGTACCCGACGCTCGGCGAGCTGTTCGCCGCGTGGGTGACCCGCACCCCGGACGCACCGGCCCTCACCGACGGCCGGCGGACCTGGACCTACCGCGAACTGGCCGACCGTGCCGACCGGCTGGCCGGGTACCTGACGCGGCGAGGCGCGGGACCCGACCGGGTGGTGGCGCTCGTGCTGCCGCGCTCCATGGAGCTGATAGCGGCCGAGCTGGCCGTCGCCCGGGCCGGCGCGGCCTTCCTGCCCGTGGACCCGGCCTACCCCGCGGACCGCCGGGCGCTGATGCTCACCGACGCGGCGCCCGCGGTCGTCCTCGACGACCCGCGACGGGCCGCCGAGCTGCTGGACTCCGCGGACGGCGCAGACACCGCGCACGGCACGGGGCACGCGGAGGGCACGGGGCACGCGGACGGGGCAGACGCCGCCAGGGTCGGCGCCGATCACGCCGCCTACGTCATCTACACCTCCGGATCCACCGGCACCCCCAAGGGTGTGACGGTCACCCACCGCGGCATCGGCGGGTTCACGGCCGCCGCCGCCGAGCAGTACGCCGTCGGTCCCGGCGACCGCGTGCTCCAGTTCTCCTCACCCAGCTTCGACGCCTCGGTCCTGGAGCTGTGCGCGTCCGTCCTGTCCGGTGCCACGCTCGTCGTACCGCCGCACGGGCCCTGGCTCGGCGACGAACTCGCCGCCGTCCTGGACGAGCACCGCATCACCCACGCCCTCATCCCGCCGGCCGCGCTGGCCACCCTTCCCGACCCGGGAGAGGGCACCGCGAGATCGCTGCGCACCCTGATCGTGGGTGCCGAGGCCTGCCCGGCCGGGCTCGTCGACCGTTGGGCGCCCGGCCGCCGCATGATCAACTCCTATGGCCCGACCGAGGCCACCATCGTCGCCACCTGGACCGGGCCGCTCACCGCCGGCCGGGGGACCCCGACGATCGGCGACGCGCTGCCGCACACCCGGGTGTACGTCCTCGACACCTCGATGCGGCCCGTGGCGCCCGGCGCGGACGGCGAGTTGTTCGTGGGCGGCGACGCGGTCGCCCGCGGATACCTGGGCCGGCCGGGCCTGACCGCCGCCCGCTTCCTCGCCGACCCCTTCGGCCCGCCCGGGGCCCGCCTGTACCGCACCGGCGACCGGGTGCGCCGGACCGCCGACGGGGAGCTGGAGTACCTGGGCCGGCTGGACCGGCAGGTGAAGATCCGCGGCTTCCGGATCGAACCGGGCGAGATCGAGGCGGCCCTGCGCCGGCTGGCCGGGGGCGCCGTCGGCGAGGCCGTGGTCGTGGTCCGCGAGGACGAACCGGGCCACCGCCGCCTGATCGCCTACGTCACCCCGGCCGACCGGCGGGGGACGGCTGGGACCGACGGTGCTGCGGTTCCCTCCGGGGGTGCGGTGGCTTCCGGGATCGAGGAAGCGGCTGCTGCCGGGGCCGGCGGTGTTGCGGCTTCCGGGACGGGGGACGCGGCGGCTGCCTCCGCCGGTGTCGTCGGGGAGGCTTCTGGGAGCGGGCTCCCCGGGCCCGCCCGAGCCCTCGACCCGGCCGCGTTGCGGGCCGCGCTCGCCGGTGTGTTGCCCGGGCACATGGTGCCGGCCGCCGTCGTGGTGCTGGAACGGATGCCGCTCACCCCGCAGCACAAGATCGACCGACGGGCCCTGCCCGCTCCGGAGCGCGTCTCCACCGCGGGCCGCGTACCGCCCCGTTCGCCCCGTGAGTACTCCCTCGCCGCCATCTGGGCAGACGTCCTGGGCGTCGACGAGATCGGCGTGACGGACGACTTCCTGGACCTGGGCGGCGACTCCGTCCTCGCCGCGCGCGCCCTGTCCCGCATCCGCGACGAGCTGGGAGTGCGCCTGACCGTACGGGACGTCTTCACCGCCCGTACGGTCGCCGCCCTGGCACCCCTGCTCGGCGACCCGTCCGCCGCCGCCCCGCCGGAGCCGATCCCGCCGGCCCCCGGCGAGGGCGTCCTGCCGCTGTCCAGCGCGCAGCGCCGGCTGTGGTTCCTGGACGACCTGACCGACGGCGGCACCGAGTACAACACCGGCGTGTCCCTGCGGCTGCGCGGCGCGCTGGACGCGGACGCACTGCGCCGGTCCCTGCACCGCCTCGCCGCCCGGCACGCCTCGCTGCGCACCACGTTCACCACCGTCGACGGACAGGGCGCCCAGCGCGTCGCCGCCGACCCCGCCCTGCCCCTGCGCACGGCCGACCTCACCGACGTACCCGGAGCGCGCCGGGCCGAGGCGGCCGAGGAACTGCTGACCGGGGAGCTGTGCCGCCCCTTCGACCTGGCGGCCGGCCCGCTGACCCGCGCGCTGCTGGTCCGGCTCGCCGAGGACGACCACCTGCTTCTGCTGGCCCAGCACCACATCGTCACCGACGGCTGGTCGGTGGGCGTCCTCACCCGGGAGCTCGCCGCCCTGTACCGCGCCGAGGCCACCGGCGAGCCCGACGGGCTGCCCCGGCCCGCCGTGCAGTACCCGGACTTCGCCGTGTGGGAGCAGCGGCAGCGGGCCGGGGAGGCCGGGAACGCCGGGAGCATGGACACCGCCGACCTGGCCTACTGGAGACGGCACCTCTCCGACATCCAGCACCTGGAGCTGCCCACCGACCGGCCGCGTCCCGCGGTGCGCACCACCGCCGGAGCGGCGCACCACCACCGCCTCCCCGCGGAGCTGACGGCCCGTCTGCGGCACCTGGCCACGGGCCGCGGCACGACGGTGTTCACCCTGTTCGCGGGGGCCGCGGCCCTGCTGTTCGCCCGTCACTCCGGGCAGCGGGACGTGGCGTTCGGCACCGTCACCAACGGCCGGGGCCGCCGGGAGCTGGAGGAGGTGCCGGGCTTCTTCGCCAACACGGTGGTGCTGCGCACGGACGTGGACGAGCTGGCGACCGTCGACACGTTCGTGGAGAGCATGCGGACCACGGTCCTGGACGCCTTCGCCCACGACGGCGTGCCGTTCGACCGGGTGGTGGAGGAGCTGGCGCCCACCCGGGACCCCAGCCGCACCCCGCTGGTGCAGGCGCTCGTCGTCCAGCAGACCCCGCTCGGCGTGCCGCCCCTCGCGGCCGGCCTGCGCCTGGAGGAGCATCCGCTGCCCCGCCCGGCCGCCCGCTTCGACCTGGTCCTGGAGTTCACCCCGGACACCGACGGCGGCTGCGCGCTGACCGTGGAGTACAACACGGACCTGTTCGAGGCCGCGACCGTGGGCCGCCTGACCGGTCATCTGCACCGCCTGCTGGAGGGCATGGCGGACGGCCCCGGCCGCACGCTGGCCGAGCTGCCGATGCTGTCGGCCGCCGAGCAGCACGCTCTGGTGGAGGCGTGGAACCCGCCCGCCCGCCGGAGCCGGGACACCGGGGACGTCACGCTGCCCGGGCTGTTCCGCGCCCAGGTGGACCGCACCCCCGGCCGGACCGCCGTCGTCTGCGGCCCCGACCGGCTCGACTACGCCGAGACCGACCGGCGCGCCAACCGGCTGGCACGGCTGCTCGTCGCGCGCGGCGCCGGTCCGGAGACCCTGGTCGCGCTGTGTCTGCCGCGCTCCACCGACCTGGTGCCCGTGCTGTGGGCGGTGCTGAAGTCGGGCGCGGGTTACCTGCCCCTGGACCCCGCCTATCCCGCCGAGCGGATCCGCTTCATGCTCGACGACGCCCGGCCCGCCCTCGTCCTGGCCACCCGGGACACCGCGTCCGCCCTGCCCGAGGACTGCGTCCCGCTGCTCCTGGAGGACTGCGCGGGCCCGGACCTGCCCGGCCCGGACGTGGCCGACGCCGACCTGGCCGACGCCGACCGGATCAGGCCGCTGCTGCCGGACCATCCCGCCTATGTCATCTACACGTCGGGCTCCACCGGCCGCCCCAAGGGGGTCGTCGTCACCCACCGCAGCGTCGCCGCGCTGGCCGCCTGGGCGGGGGAGCGGTTCGGACCGGACGGGCTCGCCCATGTGATCGCCTCCACCTCCCTCAACTTCGACGTCTCGGTCTTCGAGCTGCTGTGCCCGCTGCTGGCCGGCGGCTCCGTGGAGGTGGTCGCCGACCTGCCGGCCCTCGCCGACGCGCCGGCCCCGCGCAGCGCGGGGCTGCTCAGCGGCGTACCCTCCGTCGTCTCCCGCCTGGTCGCGGGCGGCTCGGCGCCCGTGACGGCGGACACCGTCGTCCTGGCCGGTGAGGCCCTGCCCGCGCAGACGGTGCACGACGTGCGCGCCGCCATGCCCGCGGCCCGGATCGCCAACATCTACGGCCCCACCGAGGCCACCGTGTACGCCACCGCCTGGTTCGCCGACGGCCGGCTGCCGGAGCAGGCCCCGCCCATCGGCGAGCCCGTGGCCGTCACCCGGGCCTACGTCCTGGACGACGCCCTGCGGCCCCAGCCGCCCGGTGTCACGGGCGAGCTGTACCTCGGGGGCGGCGGCCTGGCGCGCGGCTACCTGAACCGTCCGGGACTGTCCGCCGCCCGCTTCGTCGCCGATCCGTTCGGCGCGCCGGGCGAGCGCATGTACCGCACCGGCGATCTGGTGCGCCGGCGGGCCGACGGCCGGCTGGAGTACCTCGGCCGGATCGACCAGCAGGTCAAGGTGCGCGGCTTCCGGATCGAACTGGGCGAGGTGGAGGAGGCGCTGCGCCGCTGCGCCGGCGTGGCCGAGGCGGCGGCCACCGCGGCCGCCACCGACGGCCACCGGCGCCTCGTCGGCTACGTCGTCCCGGCCCCCGGAGCGCGGGTCGACCCCGAGGGCGTACGCCGCGAACTCGGCCGTACGCTGCCCGACTACATGGTCCCGGCCACCGTCGTCGTGCTGGACGGCCTGCCGCTCAACCCGAACGGCAAGATCGACCGCGGACGCCTCCCCGACCCGGGCCCCGCCGTGCGGACCGTACGGCACGTCGCCCCCCGCACCCCCACCGAACACGCCCTCGCCGCGATCTGGGCGGACGTGCTGCACGTGGACCGGATCGGCGTCGACGACAACTTCTTCGAACTCGGCGGCGACTCCATCCTCAGCATCCAGGTGGTGGCCCGGGCCCGGCAGGAGGGCCTGATGCTGACCTCCCGGGACCTCTACCAGCACCAGACGGTCGCCGCCCTCGCCCGCTGCGCGGACGCCGCCCAAAGCCCGGGCGCGTCGGCCCCGGCACCGGAGGCCGCCACCGGAGCGGCCCCCCTGACACCGATCCAGCACTGGCTGTTCGGCACGGCCGCCGAACGGGCCGGTCACTTCGCGCAGGCGCTGTCCGTCCAGGTGCCCGACGACCTGGACGCGGCGGCACTGGAGGACGCGCTGAACGACCTGGCCGCCCACCACGACGCCCTGCGCTCCCGCTTCACCGCCGGCGACGGCGATCCGCGGGTGAGCTGGTCCGTCGCGGACCGGGCACCCCGGATCGTCCTGGCCCGGCACACCGGCCCGGACGCGGACACCCCCCACTTCGGGCCCTTCGACCTCGCCGGGGAGCCGCTGCTGCGGGCCGTGCTGCACGACCGCGGCCCCGGGCTGCCGCGGGTCCTGCACCTCGCCGTGCACCACCTGGTGGTCGACGGTGTGTCCTGGCGGATCCTGCTGGACGACCTGGACCGCGCCTACCGGGCCCGCCGCGCGGGCGAGGACGGCGCGGCGGCCCTGCCCGCGAAGTCCACCCCGGTACGGCAGTGGGCGCGCCGGCTGCACGCGCACGCGGCGGACGGCGGCTTCGACGACGAGCGGGAGTACTGGGCCCGGGCCGTCCCGGACACCGCTCCCGCCGTGCCCGAGCAGGCGGCCGGCGTCAACACGTACGCCTCCCAGCGCGCGGTCACCGTCCGCCTGAGCCCCGAGGACACCGCGGTCCTGCTGCGCACCCTGCCCGAGACCTACCGCACCCGGGTCAACGACGTACTGCTCAGCGCCCTCGGCCGCGCCCTGTGCGCCGGGACCGGACGGGAGCGGGTGGTGGTCGACGTCGAGGGCCACGGCCGCGAGGAACTCTTCCCCGCCCTGGACCTCAGCCGCACGGTCGGCTGGTTCACCACCCGGTACCCCGTCGCCCTGGCCGTCCGCGAGGACGCCGGCTGGGACACCGTGCTGAAGCGGGTCAAGGAGCAGCTCCGTGCCGTACCCCGGCACGGCCTCGGCCACGACGCGCTGCGCCACCTGGCCGCTCCCGGCTCCGCGCCCGGCACCCCGCACGCGCAGATCAGCTTCAACTACCTGGGCCGGATGGGGCTGCCGGACGGCGGGGACGGCCTGTACCGGGGCACCGTCCGGCCGCTGGAGCTGGACGCCGACCCGGCCGCCGAGCGCCCGCACGCCCTGGAGGTCGTCGGCCTGCTCGACGGCGACCGGCTGGAATTCACCTGGTTCTACTCCGACCGGCTGCACCGGCAGGACACGGTCACGGCCCTGGCGGAACGCTTCACGGACGCGCTGACGGACCTCGCCCGGTACGCCGCGTCGCCGGGCACCGCCGGACGCACCCCGTCCGACTTCCCGCTGGTCCGGCTCGACCAGGCCGCCGTCGACCGCGTCACCGGCACGGACCCGGCCGCCGTGGCGGACGTCCTGCCCCTCACGCCGACCCAGGCGGGCATGCTCTTCCACGGGCTCTCCCAGGACGACCGCGGCGTCTACTTCCAGCAGCTGACCTTCGTCCTGGACGGCGTCCCCGACCCGGCGGCCCTCGCCGCCGCCTGGCAGCACGTGACCGACCGCACCGAGGTGCTGCGCGGCCGGGTCGTCTGGCAGGACATACCCGAGCCGCTGCTGGTGGTGCAGCGCCACGCCGCCCTGCCGGTCACCCACCTGGACTGGCGCGACCTGACCGAGGACGAGCGCCGCGCACGGCTGGACGACGTGCTGGCCCGCGACCGCGCGGACGGCATCGACCTGACCCGGGCCCCGCTCCAGCGCCTGTTCCTCGCCCGGGTGTCCGACACCGCCGTACGCGTGGTGTGGTCCTTCCACCACCTGCTCCTCGACGGCTGGAGCCTGTTCCAGGTCCTCACGGACGTCTTCGCCCGGCACGCCGGGACCGACCCGGTGACCGGCCGGGACCGCCCGCCGTACCGGGACTACCTGGCCTGGCTGCGCGGACGCGACACGGGCGAGGCCGAACGGCACTGGCGGCACCGGCTGTCCGGCCTGACCGAGGCCACCCCGCTGCCGTACGACCGCGAGCCGCGCGAGAGCCACCGCGCCGAGTCCACGCACGAGGTCCGGGCCACGGTGCCCGCCGCCGCGACCCGGGCACTGGAGGAGCTGGCACGGACCTCGGGCCTGACCCTCAACACCCTCGTACAGGGCGCCTGGGCGCTGCTGCTGGGCCGCCAGGCGGGCCGCGACGAGGTGGTGTTCGGCACCACCGTGTCCGGCCGGCCGCCCGAGCTGCCCGGCTCCGACGCCATGACCGGCCTGTTCATCACCACCCTGCCCACCCGGGTCACCGTCCCGGCCCACGGCACCCTCGTGGACTGGCTGCGCGCACTCCAGCGCGACCAGAGCGAGGACCGGCGCTTCGACCACGTCCCGCTCACCCGGATCAGGACCTTCACCCAACTCCCGGAGCGGGTCGGCCTGTTCGACAGCATCGTCGTCTTCGAGAACTACCCGGTGGACGACGGTCTCGCCGCCGCCCACGGACTGCGCCTGAGCGGCCTGGAGGGCATCGAGACCACCAACTACCCGCTGAGCCTGACCGCCTACCCGGGCCCGGAGCTGACCCTGCGCCTCGGCTACGACCCGGAGCTGTTCGACCCCGGCACCGCCGAGCGGCTGGCCGAGTACCTGACCGTGCTGCTCACGGGCATGCCCGGCGCGTCCCCGCGCCCGCCGGCCCGGCTGCCGCTGCTCGGCCCGGACCGCCGCACACAGGTGCTGCACACCTGGAACGACACCGCCACCGACCTGCCCGACACCACCGTCGCCGGCCTCTTCGCCGCACAGGCGCGCCGCACCCCCGACGCGATCGCCCTGGAGGCCGGAGCCGAACGCGTCACCTACCGCGAACTCGACGCGCGGTCGGCGCGCTGGGCGGCCCGGCTGGCCGCGCTCGGCGTACGGCCGGAACGCCCGGTCGGCGTGCTCGTGGACCGCTCCGTGGAGCTGGTCGTCGCCCAGCTCGCCCTCGTCCGCACCGGCGGGGTGTACGTCCCGCTGGACGGCCGGGCACCCCGCGAGCGGCTGCGCCGGATGCTGGCCGAGGCCGGAGCGGACCTGCTGCTCACCGACGCCGCGTGGGAGGGGACCGCCCGGGACCTGCTGCCGGGCGACCGCGTCCTGCGGGTCGACGGCCCGGCCGGGGCGGACCACCCCGCGCCCGCCCACGCCGTCCACCCCGACAACGTCCAGTACCTGATGTTCACCTCGGGCTCCACCGGCGTCCCCAAGGGGGTCGCGGTGCGCCAGCGGGACGTCGTCGCCCTCGCCCTGGACCGGGCGTTCGCCGGGCACGACCGGGTCCTCGTGCACTCCCCGCACGCCTTCGACGCCGCCACCTACGAGGTGTGGGTGCCGCTGCTGCGCGGCGGCACGGCCGTCCTCGCTCCGCCGGCCGACCTGGACGCCGCCGCGGTCCGCCGTGCCGTCACCGAGCAGGGCGTCGGCTGCCTGTGGCTCACCGCCGGGCTGTTCCGCCTCCTCGCCCAGGAGGATCCGGGCTGCCTGCGCGGTGCCCGGGAGGTGTGGACGGGCGGCGAGGCCGTGCCGGGCGCGGTCGTGCGCCGGGTGCTCGACGCCTGCCCCGGCCTGACCGTCGTGGACGGCTACGGCCCCACCGAGACCACCACGTTCGCCACCCGTCGCGTCTTCCGCGCCGGTGACCCGCTGCCCGCCGTGCTGCCCATCGGACGCCCACTGGACAACACCCGCGTGTACGTCCTGGACGGCGCCCTCCAGCCCCAGCCGCCGGGCGTCCCCGGCGAGCTGTACATCGCCGGCGCCGGACTCGCCCGCGGCTACGCCGGCCGGCCCGGCGCGACCGCCGCCCGCTACCTCGCCGACCCCTTCGGACCGGCCGGCGCGCGGATGTACCGCACGGGCGACATCGTGCGCTGGAGCGCCGACGGCGAACTGCACTTCGTCGGCCGCGCCGACGACCAGATCAAGATCCGCGGATTCCGCGTCGAACCCGCCGAGATCGAGGCCCGGCTGACCGCCCACCCCGCCGTCGCCGAGGCCGTCGTCTCCCTGTACGAGGACGCGGGCCGCAAGCGGCTCGCCGCCCACCTCGTGCCGGCCGAGGGCGCGGCGGTGCCCTCCGCCGCCGCCCTGCGCGACCACCTGGCGGCCGGGCTGCCCGACTACATGCTGCCCGCCGCGTTCGTCACCGTGTCCGCGCTGCCGCTGACCGCCAACGGCAAGGTCGACCGGCGACGGCTGCCCGCCCCCGACTGGTCGGCGGGCGCCGAGGACGCCTACCGGGCCCCGCGCACCGAGGCCGAGCGGCTTCTCGCCGGGATCTGGGCCGACCTGCTCGGCGTCGAACGCGTCGGTGTGGACGACAACTTCTTCATGCTGGGCGGCGACTCCATCCTCAGCATCCAGGTCGTCTCCCGCGCCCGCGCCGCGGGCCTCACCCTCACCCCGCGCGACCTGTTCCGGCGCCCCACGGTGGCCGGGCTGGCCGCGACCGGGGCCGCCGCGCCCGCCGTCGCCGGCACCGGCCCGGTCAGCGGCGAGGCCGACCTCACCCCGATCCAGCACTGGTTCCTCGACCCGCGGCCGGCCCACGCCGGGTTCTTCAACCAGTCCGTCGTCATCCAGGCCGCCGGCCCGGTCGACGAGGACGCCCTGCGCCGCGCCCTCACCGCCCTGTGGACCCACCACGACGCCCTGCGCGCCCGGTTCCAGCTCGACGGCGACGGCACCTGGCGCCAGCACATACCCGCCGCCGACGGCCCGGTGCCCGAACTGCTGCGGGTCCACGCCCCGGAGGCCGAGGAACGGGTCACGGCGGCGGCCCACGCCGGCCTGAGCCTCGACACCGGACCCCTGTGCGCCGCCCGCCTGTTCACCGCCGACGGCACCCGGCCCGCCCGGCTGCTGCTCGTCGTCCACCACCTGGTCGTCGACGGCGTCTCCTGGCGGATCCTGCTGGAGGATCTGGAGACCGCCTACCGGCAGGCCGCGGCGGGCGAACCCGTACGGCTGCCCGCCCGCACCACCTCCGTGCGCGAGTGGGCGCACCGGCTGCGCGAGCGCGCCGGGACCGCCTTCGCCGCCCGGCGCGACCACTGGGAGGAGACCGCCCGCCACTGCGCCACCCCGCTGCCCGTCGACGGTGACGGCGACGCCACCATGGCCGGTGTCCGCGAGGTCAGCGTGCGCCTGGACCGCGGGCGCACCGACGACCTGCTGCGCCGCGTCCCCGGCGCCTACCGCACCCGCATCGACGACGTCCTGCTCACCGCGCTGGGCCGGGTCCTCGCCGACTGGGCCGGACGCGCCACCGTCGCCGTCGGCCTGGAGGGCCACGGCCGTGAGGACCAGCTTTTCGAGGACGTCGACCTGTCCCGCACGGTCGGCTGGTTCACCTCCCTGTACCCGGTCGCCCTCACCGTCCCGGAGGGCGACTGGGGAGCCGCCCTGAAGTCGGTCAAGGAGCAGCTCCGGGCCGTACCCGACCGGGGCCTCGGCTACGGCGTCCTGCGCCACCTCGCCGGCGACGCCGCTCTCGCCGGCACCCCGATGCCCGGCATCAGCTTCAACTACCTCGGCCGCTTCGACTGGTCCGCCGGCGGCGGCACCCTGATCGGCGCGGTGCCCGGCGGACTCGGCGGCGCGGAGGCGCCCGGCACCGAACGGCCGCACCTGCTGGACGTGATCGCCCGCGTCGAGGACGACGAGCTGGAGATCACCTGGCACTACAGCCCCGGACGGCACCGCGAGGACACCGTCACCGCGCTCGCCGAGGGCATGCTGCGGGCGCTGGAGGACCTCGTCGCGCACTGCGCCCGCCCCGGCGCGGGCGGCCGTACCCCCTCGGACTTCCCGCTGGCCCGGCTGGACCAGGCGGCCGTGGACCGGATCGCCGGCGACGGACGCGAGGTCGCGGACGTGTACCCGCTGACGCCGATGCAGGCGGGCATGCTCTTCCACAGCCTGCTGGACCCCGACGGCCGCACCTACGTCAACCAGGTGCAGCTCGTGCTGTCCGGCGTCACCGACCCGCAGGCCCTCGCCACGGCCTGGCAGCACACCGCGGACGCCAACCCGGTCCTGCGCACCGGCCTCGTCTGGCAGGAGACACCCGAGCCGCTCCAGGTCGTCCGGCACCGGGCCACCGTGCCCGTCACCCACCACGACTGGTCCGGACGGCCCGCCGACCAGGGCGCGCGCGACCTGGACCGGCTGCTGGCCGAGGACCGGCAGGCGGGCATCGACCTGGGCACGGCACCCCTGATGCGGCTGATGCTGATCCGGCTGGCACCGGACCGGGTCCGCCTGGTGTGGACCTTCCACCACGTCCTGCTCGACGGCTGGAGCGCGGCCCAGGTCTTCGACGAGGTCTGCGAGCGGTACGCGGCCCTGACCTCCGGGCGCCGCCCGGAGCTGCCCGAGCGCAGGCCCTTCGCCGACTATCTGCGGTGGCTGGCCGGGCAGGACACCGGCCGGGCCGAACGGTACTGGCGCGAGACCCTCGCCGGTTTCCAGGCCCCCACCGAGCTGCCCCGCGACCGCCGGCCCGCCCAGGCCCACCGCGACGCCTCCTCCGGGACCGTGCGGGTGAGTCTGGGCCGGGACGTCTCGGCGCGGCTGCGGGAGACCGCCCAGCGCGCGGGGCTGACCCTCAACACCGTCGTCCAGGGCGCCTGGGCGCTGCTGCTCGCCCGCTACGGCGGCGGTGACGACGTGGTGTTCGGCACCACCGTCTCCGGCCGGCCCGCCGGCCTGCCGGGCGTCACCTCGATGGTCGGTCTGTTCATCAACACCCTGCCCACCCGGGCCCGCGTGGACGGACGGCGCCTGCTGCCCGAGTGGCTGAGCGAGCTGCAGGCCGCCCAGTCGGAGGCCCGGCGCCACGACTTCGTCTCGCTGGCCCAGGTGCAGTCCTGGAGCGAGGTGCCCGGCGGCACCAGCCTGTTCGACTCCATCGTGGTGTTCGAGAACTACCCGTTCGACGAGGGCTCGCTCGCCCGGCACGGCCTGGCCATGGAGCAGGAACGGGACCTGGAGCCGACGAACTACCCGCTCAGCGTGGTCATCGCGCCCGGCGACAGCCTGGCCGTGAACCTCGACTACGACCCGGACGCCTTCGAGCCCGCGACGGTCGAGGCGCTCGGTGAGAGCCTGCGCACCCTGCTGACCGGAATGGCCACCGACCCCGACCGCCGCCTCGCCGACCTGCCCCTCCTGGAACCGGCCGGCGGCCGGGACCTCGTCGGCCGCTTCGGCGGACCGGTGCGTCAGGCACCGCGGGACACCCTGCCCGAGGCGTTCCGGCGGCAGGCCGAGCGCACCCCGCACGCCCCGGCCGTCCGCCACGGCGACGCGTGCCTGACCTACCGCGAACTCGACGCCCGTTCCAGCGGGCTGGCCCGGCGGCTCATCGCCGCCGGCGCGGGCCCCGAACGCTTCGTCGCCCTCTGCCTGCCGCGCACCGAGGACCTGGTCGTGGCGCTCCTGGCCGTGCTCAAGAGCGGCGCCGCCTATCTGCCGGTCGACCCGCAGTACCCCGCCGAGCGCGTCGCGTTCCTCTTCGAGGACGTACGGCCCGACGCGGTGATCACCAGCGCGGAGACCGCCGGCCGGCTGCCCGAGGGCCCGTTCACCCGCATCCTGCTGGACCGGGACCGGGACCGGGACCAGAAGCAGGTCCCGGGCGCCGCCGTCCCCGACCCGCCCGTCGGCGACGGCGAGCGGCACGGCCCCCTGCTGCCCGGCCACCCGGCCTACGTCATCCACACCTCCGGCTCGACCGGCCGCCCCAAGGGCGTCGTCGTCACCCACGCGTCGGTGCTGGCCCTGACCGACTGGGCCGCGGCCGAGTTCACCGACCGCGGACTGGCCCACGTGGTGGCGTCCACCTCGCTCAACTTCGACGTGTCGGTCTTCGAGATCTTCTCCCCGCTGCTGTCCGGCGGCTGCGTCGAGATCGTCCGCGACCTGCTGGCGCTGGCCGAACGCCCCGGACCCTGGCGGGCCGGACTGCTCAGCGCGGTTCCCTCCGCCCTGGACCGGCTGCTCGCCGAGGACGCCGTACAGGTCACCGCGGACACGGTCGTCCTCGCGGGGGAGGGGCTGCCCGCCCGCACCGTACGCCGGGTCCGCGAGGCCGTCCCCGGCTGCCGGGTCATGAACATCTACGGCCCCACCGAGGCCACCGTCTACGCCACCGCCTTCACCTGCGACCCGGCCGACCCCGACCGCGACCCGCCGATCGGCCGCCCCGTGGGCGGCGCCCGCGCCTACGTCCTGGACGCCCACATGCGCCCGGTGCCCGCCGGCGCGCCCGGCGAACTGTTCCTCGCCGGCACCGGCGTCGCCCGCGGCTACCTGGGCCGGCCCGGCCTGACCGCGACGCGCTTCCTGCCCGACCCGTTCGGCCCGCCCGGCGCCCGCATGTACCGCACCGGCGACCTGGTCCGCTGGACGTCCGACGGCGACCTGCGCTACCTCGGCCGCGGCGACGACCAGGTCAAGGTGCGCGGCTTCCGCATCGAACTCGGCGAGCTGGAGGCCGCGCTGACCCGGCACCCCGCCGTCGCCGCCGCCGCGGCCCGGGTGGTCGAGCACGCCGGCCACCGCCGGCTGGTCGGCTACGCGGTGCCCCGCGGGGCCGCCCTGCCGGACCCCGCCGAGCTGCGCGCCTTCCTCGCCCGCAGCCTCCCCGACCACCTGGTCCCGGCCCTCGTCGTGCCGCTGGACCGGCTGCCGCTCGGCGCCACCGGCAAGCTGGACCGGCGGGCGCTGCCCGCACCCCGGTGGGACGCCCCGGCCACCGCGGGGACCGCCCGGCCGCCGCGCACCGAGGCGGAGCGGACCCTCGCGGCGATCTGGTGCGAGGTGCTCGGTGTGCCCGAAGTCGGCGCCGACGACAACTACTTCACGCTCGGCGGCGACTCCATCCTCGGCATCCAGATCGTCTCGGCCGCCCGCCGCGCCGGTCTCGCCCTGACCCCCCGGCACCTGTTCACCCACCAGACCCTCGCCGAACTCGCGGCGGCGGCCACGCAGTTCCACGGACCCGCCGTCACCGCCGAGCAGGGACCCGTCGTCGGCGACGCCCCGCTCACCCCCGTGCAGCACTGGCTGTTCGACACCCTGACCGGTGACCCCGCCCACTTCAGCCAGACGGTCTCCTTCGAGCTGGCCGAGGACCCCGGCGAGCCGCTGCTGCGCGCCGCGCTGGCCGCCGTACTGGAGCACCACGACGCGCTCCGGATGCGCTTCGAGCCGGCCGGCGAGGGGCGGTGGCGGCAGTACGGCACCCCGCCCGGCGACGACGCCCCGCACCTGGAGGTGCACCACCGCGCGGCCGTGCCCGAGGTGGCCGCCGCCCTCGCCGCCGGCTTCGACCTGGCCGCCGGGCCGCTGCTGCGGGCCGCGCTGTGCCGTCCCGGGGACGGCGGCCGGCCGGTGCTGCTGCTCGCCGCGCACCACCTCGTCGTGGACGCCGTGTCCTGGCGGCTGGTCCTGGAGGACCTGGACACCGCCTACCGCGCCCTGCGGGACGGCGAGCGGCCCGCCCTCGGAGCCAAGAGCACCTCGTTCGCGGCCTGGGCCCGGCGGCTCGCCGCCCACACCGCGGCGGGCGGCTTCGACGGCGAACTCGCCCACTGGCGCGACCTGGACGCCGGTACCGCCCTGCCCACCGACCACACCGGCGGCGCGAACACCGCCGCCGTCGAGGAGAGCGTGACCACCGCCCTCGGTGCCGAGGACACCCGCCGGCTGCTCCAGGACGTACCGGAGGCGTACCGCACCCGCGTCAACGACGTCCTGCTGTGCGCGCTGGGCCGGGTCCTGGCCCGCTGGACCGGCCGGGACCGGGTCGCGGTGACCCTCGAAGGACACGGCCGCGAGGAGCTGTTCGACGACACCGACCTCGCCCGCACCGCCGGCTGGTTCACCGCGATGTACCCGGTCGCCCTCGACGTGCCCCGCCACGCGGACACCGGCACCGTCCTCAAGGCCGTCAAGGAGAACCTGCGCGCCGTCCCGCACGGCGGACTGGGCTACGGCGCGCTGCGCCACCTGCACCCCACGGCCGGCCCCGGCCTGCCCGGCCTGCCCCAGGTCTGCTTCAACTACCTGGGCCAGCAGGACTGGACGCCCGCCCCGGGCGGCCTGCTGCACGCACCCCACGGCGCGCTCGGCGGCGGCATGGACACCTCCGCCGAACGCCCGCACCTCCTCGACGTGCTGGGCCGGGTGACCGACGGCCGGCTGGAGTTCACCTGGTCCTACTCCCGCGAGCTGCACCGGCAGGAGACCGTCGCCCGGCTGGCGGCCGAACTGACCGCCGAACTGCGGGAGATCGTGCGGCACTGCGCCGAGCCCGACGCCGGCGGCCGTACCCCGTCCGACTTCCCGCTGGCCCCGCTCGACCAGGCCGCCGTGGACCGGCTCGTGGGCACCGGCGCGGACGTCGTGGACGTGTATCCGCTCACGCCCACCCAGACCGGCATGGTGGTGCACGGCCTGGACGAGGCCGGACACGGCCTGTACGTCGAGCAGATCACCTTCGTGGCGGACGGCGCCCGGGACCCCGGACAACTGGCCGCCGCCTGGCAGCACGTCGTCGACCGCACCCCCGTGCTGCGCACCTCCGTCGCCCTGCACGGCGTACCCGTGCCCCTCCAGATCGTCCACCGCGACGTGACCCTGCCGGTCACCGAGCACGACTGGAGCGGTGTGCCGGCGGACCGGCAGGACACCGAACTGGAACGGCTGCTCGCCGCCGAACGGGCCGCGGGCCTCGCCCTGGACCGGGCCCCGCTGCTGCGGCTCGCCCTGGTCCGGCTCGGCCCGGACGCCGTGCGGGTGGTGTGGACCTTCCACCACGTCCTGCTGGACGGCTGGAGCGTCTTCCACGTCCTGTCCGACGTCATGGCCGCGCACGCCGCCCTGGTCCGCGGCGAGCGGCCCCGGCTGCCCGAACGCAGGCCGTTCGCGGACTACGCCGGCTGGCTGGCCGCCCGCGACACCGGCCGGGCGGCGGAGCACTGGCGCGGCGTCCTCGCCGGTCTGAGCGGCCCGACCCCGCTGCCGTACGACCGCAGGCCCGCGCCGGGCACCACCGCCCGCTCCGGCACCTGGCTGTCCCAGCGGCTCGGCACCGAGGGGACGAGCCGGCTCCAGGAGTTCGCCCGCCGCCACCGCCTCACCCTCAACACCCTGGTACAGGGCGCCTGGGCGCTGCTGCTGGCGCGGTGGAGCGGGGAGCGGGAGGTGTGCTTCGGCACCACCGTCTCCGGCCGGCCCGCCGACCTGCCCGGCGCCGACACCATCACCGGCCTGTTCATCACCACCCTGCCCGCCCGGACCGCCGTCGACGGCGGCGCGCCCTGCGCCGCCTGGCTGCGCGCCGTGCAGGAGGCCCGCGCCGAGGACCGCCGCCACGACCACATGCCCCTCAACGAGTTGCACGGACTCACCGGACTGCCGCCCGGCAGCGAGCTGTTCGACAGCCTCGTCGTCTTCGAGAACTACCCCGTCGGCGACGCGACGGCCGGCGCCCACGGCCTGACCCTGCGGGACCTGGACGCCCGGGAGGCCACCAACTACCCGCTCACCGTGGTCGTCTCGCCCGGCGACCGGCTCGCCGTCGAACTCGGCTACGACCCCCGCTGCTTCGACCCGGCCACCGCCGACTCCCTCGCCGGCCAGCTACTGCACACCCTGCACGCCCTGGCCGCCACCGACGGCACCACCCGCCTCGACGACATCGACGTGCTCCCGCCCGCCGAACGGGACCGGCTGCTGCGTCCGCCGGCCCGGCCCGCGCGCACGCCGGTACCCGCCGCCACGCTGCCCGCCCTCGTGGAGGCCGCCGTCGACAGGTGGCCGACCGCCCCCGCCCTCGCGGGACCCGGCACGCTGCTCACGTTCGCGCAGGCCGAGACGGAGGCGAACCGGCTGGCACACACACTCATCGCCCGCGGCGCCGGCCCCGGGGACCTCGTCGCCCTGCTGCTGCCGCGCTCGGCGGACATGGTGCTGGCCCAACTGGCGGTGGCGAAGGCGGGCGCCGCGTTCCTGCCCGTCGACCCCGCCTACCCCGAGGAGCGGATCGTCCTCATGCTGCGCGACGCGGCCCCCGCCCTCACCCTCGACGCCAAGGAGATCGCCGGCCTGCTCGCCGCACCGGCGCACGACACGCCCGGACACCGCCCCACCGACGCCGACCGGACCCGCCCGCTCGACCTGGACGACCCGGCCTACGTCATCTACACCTCGGGCTCCACCGGCACCCCCAAGGGGGTCGTCGTCACCCACCGCGGGCTCGCCGCGTTCTCCGCCGCCGAGGCCGCCCACTACCAGGTGGCCCCCGGCGACCGGGTACTGGCCTTCGCCACGCCCAGCTTCGACGCCTCCGTGCTGGAGCTGTGCATGTCCCTGCCGCACGGCGCCCGCCTGGTCGTCCCCCCGCCCGGCCCGCTGCTCGGCGCCCAGCTCGCCGACGTGCTGCGCACCGAACGCATCACGCACACCCTGCTGCCGCCGGCCGCGCTCGCCACCCTGCCGCCCGACACCCCCGGCACCCTCCCGGACCTGAATACGCTGACCGTCGGCGCCGACGCGTGCAGCGCCGAACTCGTCGGCCGCTGGGCCCCGCACCACCGCATGGTCAACTCCTACGGCCCCACCGAGGCCACCGTCGTGGCCACCTGGTCCGCACCCCTGCGACCGGACGGCGCCGCCCCGCCCATCGGCCGCCCGCTGCCCGCCACCGGCGCCTACGTCCTCGACGCCCGGCTGCGCCCGGTCCCCGACGGCGTCACCGGCGAACTGTGGCTGTCCGGCCCCGCGCTGGCCCGCGGCTACCTCGGCCGCCCCGGCCTGACCGCCGCCCGGTTCACCGCCGACCCGTTCGGGCCGCCCGGCACCCGCATGTACCGCACCGGCGACCTGGTGCGCCGCGACGCCCACGGCGAACTGCACTACCTGGGCCGCACCGACCACCAGCTCAAGCTGCGCGGCCACCGCATCGAGGCGGGTGAGGTCGAGGCCGTCCTGGTCCGGGATCCGGGCGTGCTGGACGCCGTGGTGACCGTACGCGAGGACGAACCGGGCCTGCCGCGCCTGGTCGCCCACCTGCTCACGGCACCGGGCGCCGAACCGCCCACCACCGCCGCGCTGCGGACACTGGGCGCCCGCTTCCTGCCCGGCCACATGGTCCCCACGGCGTTCGTGGTGCTCGACCGCTTCCCGCTCACCGAGAACGGCAAGACCGACCGCGACGCCCTGCCCGCCCCGGCACCGGCCGAGGAGCAGGAACGGGCCGGGTACGTCGCACCGCGCACGCCCACCGAGGAGGCCGTGGCGGCCATCTGGGAGGAGACCCTCGCGACGACCGTGGGCGCCGAGGACGACTACTACCTGCTGGGCGGTGACTCCATGCGCGCCCTGCTCATCGCCTCCCGCGCCAACGACGCGTTCGGCGTCACCCTCACCCCCCGCGACATCCTCGTCTCCCGCACCGTCGCCGCCCTGGCGGAACTCGTGGAGGACCAGGTGCTGACCGAACTGGAAGCCGCCGCGTACGGCCACGACGGCGAGGACGGCACGCACGACGGCCAGGACGGCCCGCCCGCGGGGTACGGCCACCCCGCCCCTGACGACGAAGACGCCGCGTACGGCGGCCCCGACCACGACGAACGGTGAGGAACCGACGACCATGACGTCTTCGACCCCGTCGAACCCCGACCACCGCCCCGGCACCCCGGCGTCCGCCCGGCACGACCGCGCCGCGGCCCTCCCCGCCGACCTGAAGGAAGCACTGCGCCGGCGCCTCGCCGGACGGGCCGGGGCCGCCGCACCGGGCACCCGGCAGGGCATCCCGCGCGCCGGCCGGGACCACCCGCTGCCCCTGTCCTTCGCCCAGCAGCGCCTGTGGTTCCTGGACCGCCTGCGGCCGGGCGACGCGCGCTACAACAGCGCGGTCGCGGTCCGCCTCACCGGCACCCCCGACCACGAGGCGCTGCGCGCGGCCCTGACCGCCGTGGTGGCCCGGCACGAGGCGCTGCGGACCACGTTCACGGAGACCGACGGCCGGCCCGTGCAGAGCGTGCACCCCGCGGGCCCGGTGCCGCTGCCGGTCCGCGACACCGGCGACCTGGACGCGGACCTGCGGGCGGAGTACTCCCGCCCCTTCGACCTGCGGCAGGGCCCCCTGCTGCGGGCGCTGCTGCTGCGCGAGTCCGCCACCTCGCACGTCCTGCTCCTGACCGCTCATCACATCGTCACCGACGGCTGGTCGATGGGCCTGGTCCTGGACGAACTGTGCACCGCCTACGACGCCCTCGCCCGGGGCGCCGCACCGGAGCTGCCCCCGGTGGCCACGCAGTACCCGGACTTCGCGGTGTGGCAGCGCGAGCAGCTCTCCGGGGCCCGGCTCGAGAAGCACCTCGCCTACTGGAAGGACCGGCTGACCGGCGCGGTGGCCCCGGAACTGCCCCTGGACCGGCCGCGGCGCGGCGAGGAGGCCGGTGCGGGCGCCGTCCACACCTTCACCGTCCCCGCCCGCCTCACGGCCCGGCTGCGCGACCTCGCCAGGGACCACCGCACCACCCTGCACACCACCCTGGTCGCCGCCACCCAGGCCCTGCTGGCCCGCTGGTCCGGCCAGGACGACATCACCGTCGGCTCCCTCACCCCCGGCCGGTCCCGCACCGACCTGGAACGGACCGTCGGCTTCTTCGTGAACACGGTCGTGCTGCGCACCACCGTGGACCCCTCCGCCACCTTCCGCGACCTGCTCGCGGAGGCGGCCGACACGGTCAACGGCGCCTTCGCCCACGGCGACACGCCGTTCGAGCGGATCGTGGAAGCGGTGGGCGCACCCCGCGAGGCGGGCCGCAACCCGCTGTTCGACGTGCTCGTCCTGCTGCACCCCGACCCGCCCACCGCGACCGCCCCGCACGGACTCGGCACCGCGCCGGTCACCGTGCCCCGGCAGGCGGCCACCTTCGACCTGAGCGTGGAGTTCGTCCCGGACGGCGAGGACCTGACCGGCCTGCTGGAGTACCGCACCGACCTGTTCGACCCGGCCACCGCCGAGCGGATGACCGGACAGTTGCTGCGCCTCCTGGAGGGCGCCGCCGGCGCACCCGACCGGGCCCTGGGCAGCCTGCCCCTGCTGTCCGAGGCGGAGACCCGGCAGGTCGTCCACGACTGGAACCCCGCGGCGCGGCCGGTGGACGACACCACCTACCCCGCCCTCTTCGAGCGGCGGGCCGCCCGCACACCCGGCGCCCCCGCCCTCGTCGCCGGTGGCGAACGGCTCGACTACGCCGCCCTCAACGCCCGCGCCAACCGGCTCGCCCACCACCTCATCGCCCTGGGCGCGGGCCCCGAACAACTGGTCGCGCTGCGGCTGCCCCGCACCGCCGACATGATCGTGGCGATCCTCGCGACCTGGAAGTCCGGCGCCGGCTACCTGCCCCTGGATCCGGCCCTGCCCGAGGAACGCGTCCGCTACCTCCTCGACGACGCCCGCCCCGCCCTGGTCCTGGACGAGGCCACCCTGCGCGCGGTGCCCGCGACCGCCCCGGACACCGACCCCACCGACGCCGACCGGCGCGCCCCGCTGCACCCGCAGAACACCGCCTACGTCATCTACACCTCCGGCTCCACCGGCCGCCCCAAGGGTGTCGCCGTGGCCCACCGCTCGGCCGTGCGCCTGCTGGCCGCCCACCGAGAGGGCTTCGTCGCCGACGCGGGCGGCGGCCCGCTGCGGGTGGCCCTCACCGCGTCGTTCTCCTTCGACACATCCCTGGAGGGCGTGCTGCTGATGGCCGACGGCCACCCGCTGCACCTGGTCGACGAGATGACCCGGATGGACCCGGCCGCCCTGGTCGAGTACGTGGTCGAACACCGCGTCGACTTCCTCGACGTCACCCCGTCCTACCTACGGCAACTGCTGCCCGCCGGACTGCTCACCGACCCCCGGCACCACCCTCGGGTCCTCATGCTCGGCGGCGAGGCCGTCGGCCCCGCCCTGTGGCGCGAGCTGGCCGCCCACCCGGACGTGACCGCCCACAACTTCTACGGCCCCACCGAGTGCACGGTCGACGCGCTGTCCTGCCGTATCGACGGCGGCGACCGCCCGCTCGTGGGCCGTCCCCTGCCCGGCGTCCGCGCCTACGTCCTCGACGACCGGCTCCAGCCCGTGCCGCCCGGCGTCGGCGGCGAGCTGTACCTCGCCGGCGACCAACTGGCCCGCGGCTACACCGGCCGCCCCGGCCTGACCGCGGCACGCTTCCCCGCCGACCCCTACGGCCCGCCCGGCACCCGCATGTACCGCACCGGCGACCTGGCCCGCTGGACCGCCGACGGCCGCCTGGACTACCTGGGCCGCGCCGACGACCAGGTCAAGGTCCGCGGCCACCGCATCGAGCCCGGGGAGATCGAGGCCGCGCTGCTCGCGCTGCCCGGGATCGGCGCCGCCGCGGTCGTCGCCGCGCCCGACGCGCACGGCCACACCCGCCTCGCCGCCTACGTCGTCCCCGCGCCCGGCGCGCCCCGCCCCGCCCCGGCCGACCTGCGGGCGGCCCTGCGCCGCACCCTGCCGGACCCTCTGGTCCCGTCCTCCTTCACCCCGCTCGACGCGCTGCCGCTGACCACCAGCGGGAAACTGGACCGCCGTGCGCTGCCCGCCCCCGCGCCCACCGAGGGGCAGCGCGAGTTCGCCGCCCCCCGCACCCCGGACGAGGAGACGCTGGCCGGCATCTGGGCCGAGGTGCTCGGCGTGCCCCGGGTCGGCGTCACGGACAACTTCTTCGAGCTGGGCGGCGACTCCATCCTCAGCATCCAGGCCGTCGCCCGCGCCCGCGCCGCGGGCCTGCGCATCGGCTCCCAGGACGTCTTCCGCCACCAGACCGTCGCCGACCTGGCCGCCGCCGCGTCCCACCGCAGCGCACCCCTGCCCGCGCCCCGGCGCCCGCACGAGGACGGGCCCGCCCCGCTCACCCCGGTCCAGGAGTGGTTCCTCGCCACCCACGGCCCAGTGCGGCACTTCAGCATGTCGATGCTGCTCGACCTCCCCCACGACCTCGACCCGCACGCCCTGGAACGCGCGCTGGAAGCCGTCGTGGCCCACCACCCGTCGCTGCGCGCCCGTTTCACCCGCACGGAGCGGACCTGGCGGCATGACCCCGGCACCGGCCCGGCCACCGCACTGCTGACCCGCCACGACCCCGCGACCCCGCCCGCCGAGGCCGCCGACGCCGCCCGCGCCGCGCTGGACCCGGCCACCGGCGCCCTGCTGCGCGCGGCCCTGCTGTCCGGCGGCGAACGGCCCCGGCTGTTCCTCACCGCCCACCACCTGGCGGTCGACAGCGTCTCCTGGCGGGTGCTGCTCGCCGACCTCGAACTGGCCTACCGGCAGGCCGCGGCGGGCGGGGAATGCCGGCTGGAACCCGAGCACACCCCGTTCACCGACTGGGCGCGCCGGCTCGCCGACCGGGTCCGGGCCGGTGACCTGGACGACGACCTGCCGTACTGGACCGAGGAGGCCGCCCAGCCCCGCACCCCGCTGCCCGTGGACCTGCCCGGCACCCCGCTCGCCGGGTCCGTGCGCACCGTACGCACCCGCGTGGACCGCGCGACCACCGACGCGCTGCTGCGCCGCGTGCCGGGTGTGTACCGCACCCAGGTCAACGACGTGCTGCTGAGCGCGCTGGGCCGGGTCCTCGCGGACTGGACGGGCACCGACCGGGTGACCGTCGCCCTGGAGGGCCACGGACGCGAGGAGGACCTGGCCGAGGGTGCCGACCTGTCCCGCACCGTCGGCTGGTTCACCACCCAGTACCCGGTGACCCTCACCCCGGCGGACCCGGCCGACTGGGGCGCCACCCTCAAGGCCGTCAAGGAGCGGCTGCGGGCCGTACCCCGCCGCGGGCTGACCTACCAGGCGCTCGGCCACCTCGGCTCACCCCGGCCGGAGGCCCGCGCCCTCGGCGCGCTCCCGCTGCCCCCGGTCTGCTTCACCTACCACGGCCAGTGGGAGGCCGCCCCCGGAGGGGACTTCGCGCCCACCGCCGACGTACCCGGCCGCGACGTGGACCCCACCCGGCCCCTGGACCACCTGCTGGACGTCTCCGCCGTGGTCTCCGACGGCGAGCTGGAGATCACCTGGCACTACAGCGACCAGGTGCACCGGGCCGACACCGTCCGGCGGCTGGCCGACGGCATGGTGGGCGCCCTCGCCGCCATCGCCGAGCACTGCGCCCGCCCCGGCGCGGGCGGCCGGACCCCCTCGGACTTCCCCCTCGCCCGCCTGGACCAGGCCGGCGTGGACCGGCTCGCCGGCGACGGCCGGGACGTGGAGGACCTGCTGCCGCTCACCCCGCTCCAGGAGGGCATGCTCTTCCACCGGCTCGTCGGCGGACCGGACGACGTGTACGTCGACCAGGCCGCGCTGCTGCTGGAGGGCGTCGGCGACCCCGACGCCCTGGCCGTCGCCTGGCAGCGCGTCACCGACCGCACCCCCGCCCTGCGCACCCGTGTGGTGTGGGAGGACGTGCCGGTACCGCTCCAGGTCGTGCACCGCGGCGTCACCGTGCCGGTGGAGCGGTTCGACTGGCGGGAACTGGACGCGGCCGAGCGGGCCGACCGGCTCGCCCGGCTGCGCGCCGACGACCTCGCACGCGGCATCGACCTCGACACGGCGCCCCTGATGCGGCTGACGTTCGTCCGGCTGCCCGACGCCCGGCTGCACCTGCTGTGGACCTCCCACCATCTGATCCTGGACGGCTGGAGCCTCGCCCAGGTGCTCACCGAGGTGTTCGCGGAGTACGCGGCGCTCACCGCCGGCACCGAGCCGCGGCCCCCGGTACGGCGGCCGTTCGGCGACTACGTGCGCTGGCTGGCCGGCCAGGACACCGACGCCGCCCGCGCGCACTGGCGGACCGTCCTCGACGGCTTCGCCACCCCCACCCCGCTGCCCGCCGACCGCGTCCGCCGTCCCGGACACGAGACCCGCTCCGCCGACGTGCACACGGCCGGACTGTCCGAGGAGGTCTCCGCACATCTGGCCCGCACCGCCCGGTCGGCCGGCCTCACCCTCGGCACCGTGGTGCAGGGCGCCTGGGCGCTGCTGCTGTCCCGCTACAGCGCCGAACCGGACGTGCTGTTCGGCACCACCGTCTCCGGCCGCCCCGACGACCTGCCCGGCGTCGAGTCGATGGTCGGCATGTTCATCAACACCCTGCCCACCCGCGTCCGGGTGGACGGCGGCCGTACCGCCACCGCCTGGCTCAGGGAACTCCAGGAGGCGCAGGCCGAGGCCCGCCGGTTCGCCGCGGTGTCCCTCGCCGAGCTGACCGGCCTGAGCGACGTGCCCGCCGGCAGCCCGCTGTTCGACAGCATGGTCGCCTTCGAGAACTACCCCTTCGACGAGGCGGGTGCGGCCGGCTCCGGGATACGCCTGACGGACGTCTCCTCCCGGGACGCCACCAACTACCCCCTCGTCCTGCGGGCCTACCAGGGCGAAAGGTTCGGCTTCGACCTCGCCTACGACCCCGGGCTGTTCGACGCGACGACCGTCCGGGCGCTCGCCGGCCGGCTGTGCCTGCTCCTCACCGAGCTGGCCGACGACCCCGACCGCCCGCTGCGCGCCCTCGCCTGGACCACCGCCGAGGAACGGCACCGGCTGCTCACCGAGTGGAACGGCACCGCCGAGGGCCGGCCCGACGGGACGCTGCCCGGCCTGTTCGCGGCACAGGCCGCCCGTACCCCCCACGCCGAGGCCGTAAGCTGCGGCGACGACCGCCTCGACTACGCCACCCTGGACGCGCGGGCGAACCGCCTCGCCCACCGCCTCGCCGAACTCGGCGCCGGACCCGAGACGTTCGTGGCCCTCGCGCTGCCCCGCTCCACCGACCTGGTCGTGGCCGTCCTCGCCGTGCTGAAGGCCGGCGCCGCCTATCTGCCCGTCGACCCCGCGCTGCCCGCCGAACGCGTCCGGAGCATCCTCACCGACGCCCGGCCGGTGGCCCTGGTCACCACCACCCGGACCGAGGCCGGCACCAGCGTGCCCGTCCTGCTGCTCGACGACCCCGCCGTACGGGAGGACCTGGCCAGGCGTCCGGCCACCGGCCCGGCGGACCCGGCCCGCCGCCCGACGCCCGACAGCCCCGCCTACGCCATCTACACCTCCGGCTCCACCGGCCGCCCCAAGGGCGTCGTCGTCCCGCACGCCAACGTGATCCGGCTGTTCACCCGCACCCGGCAGTGGTTCGGCTTCGGACCCGACGACGTGTGGACCCTGTTCCACTCCTACGCCTTCGACTTCTCGGTGTGGGAGCTGTGGGGCCCGCTGCTGCACGGCGGCCGGCTCGTCGTCGTCCCCGAGGACACCGCACGCTCCCCGGAGGACTTCCTGCGGCTGCTCGCCGACGAACAGGTCACCGTCCTCAACCAGACCCCCTCCGCGTTCTACCCGCTGATCCGCGCGGACGCCGAACTCCCCGCCACCGGCGACCGGCTGGCGCTGCGCACCGTGATCTTCGGCGGCGAGGCGCTGGACGTGACCCGCCTCGCCGACTGGTACGCCCGCCACCCGGACACCGCGCCCCGGCTGGTCAACATGTACGGCATCACCGAGACCACCGTGCACGTCACCTACGCGCCCCTGGACCGCGACGCCGCCCGCGGCGGCACCGCCAGCCCCATCGGCACCGGCATCCCCGACCTGCGGGTCCACGTCCTCGACGACACTCTGAATCCCGTACCGCCCGGCGCGGTGGGGGAGTTGTTCGTCGCCGGCGAAGGCCTGGCGCGCGGCTACCTGAACCGGCCGGGCCTCACCGCGGCCCGCTTCCCCGCCGACCCGTTCGGGCGGCCCGGCACCCGCATGTACCGCACCGGGGACCGGGCCCGCCGCCGGGCCGACGGCACCCTGGAGTACCTGGGCCGCGCCGACCAGCAGGTCAAGATCCGCGGCTACCGCATCGAACCCGGCGAGATCGAGGCCGCCCTGCACACCCATCCGGGCGTGGGCGCGGCGGCCGTCGGCGTGTACGAGGACACCGCCGGGACCCGCCGGCTGGTGGCCCACGTCGTCGGCACCGGCACCGGGGACCGCACCGTGCCGCCCCCCTCCGCCGCGGAACTCCGCGCCCACCTGGAGCGGCTGCTGCCCGCGCACATGGTGCCCGCGGCCTACGTGCCGATGGCCGCCCTGCCGCTCACCGTCAACGGCAAGCTCGACCGGCGCGCCCTGCCCGCCCCCGGCCCGGACGGTTTCGCCGCCGACGCCGCGCGGACCGCGCCGCGCACCCCCGCCGAACGGCTCGTGGCCGCCGCGTGGACCGACGTCCTGGACACCGGCGAGGTGGGCGCCGACGACGACTTCTTCGCCCTCGGCGGCGACTCCATCCTCGCCGTCCGGGTCACCTCCCGGCTGCGGGCCGCCTTCGGCACGGACGTCTCGCCCCGGCTGCTGTTCACCCACCCCACGCTGTCCGCCCTCGCGGCGGCGCTGGGCGACCCCGGGACGGGGAGCACCGACGACGTCATCCCGGCCGCCGGCACGGACACCCCGGCCCCGCTGTCGTACGCCCAGCAACGGCTGTGGTTCCTCGACCGGTTCGAGCCGGGCAGCACCGAGTACACCACCCTGTCGGTGCTGCGCCTGCGCGGCCCGCTGGACACCGGCGCGCTGCGCACCGCCCTGGACGGCCTGGTCGCCCGGCACGGGACGCTGCGCACCACCTTCGCCGACCACGACGGCCGGGCCCATCAGATCGTCCACCCGCCGCGGCCCGTCGACCTCCCCGTGGAGGACCTCGCGGACCCGGCCGCCGTGGACGCCCTCGTCGAGCACGAGGCCGCCACCCCGTTCGACCTGGCCGCCGGACCGCTGCTGCGCGCCCGCCTGGCCAGGCTCGCCGCCGACGAGCACGTCCTCGTCCTCGCCGTGCACCACATAGCCACCGACGGCTGGTCCGTCGGCGTCCTCGGCCGGGACCTGGGCGAGCTGTACGCGGCGGCCCTGGACGGCCGCCGCCCCGCCCTGCCCGCCCTGCCGGTCCGCTACACCGACTACGCCGCCTGGCAGCGCGGACGCACCGGCCACGCCGAGGCCGACCTCGCGCACTGGCGCCGGGCCCTGGACGGCGTGACCCCGCTGGAACTGCCCACCGACCGGCCCCGTCCGGCCGTCCGCACCCGCGACGGCGCCCTGGTGACCTTCACCCTGCCCGCCGCGCTGACCGGGCGGCTGCGCGAGCGCGGCCGGGAGGCCGACGCCACCCTCTACATGACCCTGGTGACGGCCTGCCAGGTGCTGCTCGCCCGCTGGGCCGGCCAGGAGGACATCACCGTCGGCACGGTCACCGCCGGCCGTGAGCGGTCCGAACTGCACGACGTGGTCGGCATGTTCGTCAACACCCTCGTGCTCCGCGCCCGCGTCCGCCCCGACCTGCCCTTCCGGGAGCTGCTCACCGAGGTGCGCGCCACCGTGCTGGAGGCGTTCGCCCACCAGGACGTCCCCTTCGAACGTGTCGTGGACGCCCTCCAGCCCGAACGCGACACCAGCCGCACCCCGCTGTTCCAGGTGATGGTCGCGCTGCACAACCTGGGCGGCGAGACGCCCCGGCTGCCCGGCCTCACGGTGGAACCGGTGACCCCGCCGGTCCGCAACGCCACCTTCGACCTCGCCTTCGACTTCGTGGAGAGCGACGGCGGCCTCACCGGCTACCTGGAGTACAACACCGGGCTCTTCGACGCCGGCACCGCCGAGCGGCTCGCCGGCCGGCTGCGGATCCTGCTGGAGGCCGCCGCCGAGGACCCGGAGCGGGCCGTGGGCGCCCTGCCGCTGATGACCGACGACGAGCGGCAGCAGGTGCTCCGGTACGGCACGGGCGTCCGCCTGTCCGAGCCGGACACCACCTTCCCCGCCCTGTTCGAGGCCCAGGCCGCCCGCACCCCGCACCACACCGCCCTGGTGGCCCGGGACGCCACCCTCGACCTCGCCACCCTGAACCAGCGGGCCAACCGGCTCGCCCACCACCTCATCGCCGGCGGCGCCGGCCCCGAGGACGTCGTCGCGGTTCGGCTCCCGCGCACCTCCGACCTGGTGGTGGCGGTGCTCGCCGTCCTCAAGGCGGGCGCCACCCTGGTCTGCCTCGACCCCGCACTGCCGGAGGACCGCGTCGCGTTCCTCCTCGACGACGTCCGGCCGCACACCCTGCTCACCGGCCTCGACGCGGTGCCCTGGGACCGGCTGCCCGCCCACGACCCGGCCGACGCGGACCGCGTACGGCCGCTGCTGCCCGAACACACCGCCTACGTCATCCACACCTCCGGCTCCACCGGCCGCCCCAAGGGCGTCGCCGTCGAACACCGGCAGCTCGTCAACCTCTGCCGCGACCACCGCGAGAACCTGCTCGCCCCGCACACCGCCGACGGGCGGCGGCTGCGGGCCGCGCTCAGCGCCTCCTTCTCCTTCGACACCTCCTGGGAAGGACCGCTGCTCCTCGCCCTCGGCCACGAGGTCCACCTCGTCGACGAGGACGTACGCCTTGACCCGGAGGCCTTCTGCGCCCAGGTCGCCGCACACCGCCTCGACCTGGTGAACGTCACCCCCTCCTTCCTGCGCGAACTCACCTCCGCCGGCCTGCTCGCCCCCGGCCGCCACCATCCGCGGCTGCTGCTCGTCGGCGGCGAGGCCGTCACCCCGGCCACCTGGCAGGACCTCGTGCGCGCCGAACGCGAACTCGGCGTGGCCGTGTACAACATGTACGGGCCCACCGAGTGCACCGTCGACGCCGTGTACGGCCGCTGCGCCGACCGGCCCGGCCGGCCGGTTCTCGGCCGACCCGGCGGCAACCTGCGCGCCCACGTCCTCGACGCCGCGCTGCGCCCGGTCCCGCCCGGCACACCCGGCGAGCTGTACCTGGCCGGGGCGCAGGTGGCCCGCGGTTACCTGAACCGGCCCTCACTGACCGCCGCCCGCTTCCTCGCCGACCCGTTCGGCGCGCCGGGCGAGCGCATGTACCGCACCGGGGACCGGGCCCGCTGGGACCGGGACGGGCTGCTGGAGTTCCTCGGACGCACCGACGAACAGGTCAAGATCCGCGGGTTCCGCATCGAGCCCGGCGAGGTGGAGGCCGCCCTCCTCGGCCACCCCGACGTCACCGACGCGGCGGTGACCGCGCGCGAACACGCCGGCCGCCTCATGCTCGTCGCCTACGTGGTGCCCGCCGCCGGCCGGACCCTCTCCGCCGACGGCCTCCGCGTCGCCCTGCGCCGTACCCTGCCCGACCACATGGTGCCCGCCGCGTTCGTCACGCTCGCCGGCATTCCGCGCACCACCAGCGGCAAGACCGACCGGCGTGCCCTGCCCGCCCCGCCCGCGCAGCCCGACAGCGCCACCCCGTACACCGCCCCCCGGACCGGCACCGAGGAACGCCTCGCCGCGATCTGGGCCGAGGTCCTCGGCGTGGAACGGGTCGGCACCCGGGACAACTTCTTCGCGCTCGGCGGCGACTCCATCCTCAGCATCCAGATCGTCTCCCGGGCCCGGCAGGCCGGCCTCGCGCTCACCACCAAGGACGTCTTCCGCCACCAGACGGTCGCCGAACTCGCCCTGCACACCAGCGAGTCGGCGCCCCGCACGGCAACCGGCGAGGACACCCCGGCCGAGGCGCCGCTCACCCCCATCCAGCACTGGTACCTGGACGGGCGCGACCCCGGGCAGAAACCGCGCTTCACCATGACCCAGCGCCTCGCACTCGCCCCGGACACCGACCCCCTGGCACTGCGGCAGGCCACCGACGCCCTCGTACGCCACCACGCGGCCCTGCGGACGCGGTTCCGCCGCACCGCCGACGGCTGGCGCCAGCAGGTGCTGGACGAGGCACCGGACGGCGTCTTCACCCGGCACGACCTGGCCGGGCTGGACGACGCGGCGGCGGAGGCGCACGCGCAGCGGCTCACCGACGAGGCACAGGCCGCCCTCGACCCCGCCGAGGGCCGGGTCGTCCGCGTCCTGTTCCTCGACCTCGGCCCGCGGCGGACGGGGCAACTCGTCATCACCGCCCACCACCTGGTGATCGACGGCGTCTCCTGGCGCATCCTGCTGGCGGACCTGGAGAGCGCCCACCGGGCCGCCGCGGCCGGGCAGCCCGCCGCGCTGCCCGCCCCGGGCACGTCCTACGGCCACTGGGCCGCCCGCCTCGACCGGCACACCCGCTCCGGCGGCCTGGACGCGGACCTGCCCCACTGGACACGCGCCACCGCCGCCCCGGCCGGGCTGCCCGCCGCCGGACGCCCCGGCGCCAACACCCACGGCACCGCCGCCACCGTCACCGTCACCCTGGACGCCGAGACCACCGACGCCCTGCTCCGTCAGGTCCCCGAGGTCTACCGCACCCAGGTCAACGACGTCCTCCTCAGCGCCCTCGGCCGCACCCTGGCCCGCTGGTGCGGGCGCGACACCGTGCTGCTCGGCGTGGAGGGCCACGGCCGGGAGGACCTGTTCGAGGACGTCGACCTGTCGCGGACCGTGGGCTGGTTCACCGCCGAGTTCCCCCTCGCCCTGCGCGTCGACCCCGACGCCGGCTGGCACGACACCCTACGCTCGGTCAAGGAGCAGCTCCGCGCCGTACCGCTGCACGGCCTGAGCCACGGCGCCCTGCGTCACCTCCGGCCCGACAGCCCGCTCACCTCCGCCCCGGCCCCGCAGGTCGGCTTCAACTACCACGGCCAGTGGGACGCCGGCGGCACCGCCGCCGACGGCCTGATCCGCGGCTCCCTGCCCCCGGCCGGCCGGGACACCGACCCCGCTGAAGAGCGCCCCTACCTCCTGGACATCACCGGCGTGGTCCAGCAGGGCCGCCTCGAACTCGGCTGGACCTACCCGGCGGAGATCTACGACCGGGCCACCGTCGACCGGCTCGCCGAGGAGACCACCACGGCCCTGCGCGACCTCGTGGCGCACTGCGCCCGCCCCGGCGCGGGCGGCCGCACCCCCTCCGACTTCCCCCTCGCCGGCCTCAGCCAGGACCGGCTGGACCGGCTCGTCGGCGACGGCCGCCACGTCGAGGACGTCCTGCCGCTCACCCCGCTCCAGTCCGGCATGCTCTTCCACGGCCTCGTCGACACCGAGCACGCCTACTTCGACCGCACGGCCGTACGGCTGTCCGGCGTGGCCGACCCGGACGCCTTCGCCGCGGCCTGGCAGCAGGTCGCCGACCGCACCCCGGCCCTGCGCACGAGCGTCCACTGGCAGGGCCTGCCCCACCCCGTCCAGATCGTCCACCGGCACGCCGAGCTGCCCGTCACCCACCTCGACTGGCGCACCCTCACCCCCGGCCGGCGCGCCGAGGCGACCGAACGGCTGCTCACCGAGGACCGCGCGGCGGGCATGGACCTCACCGCCGCACCGCTGACCCGCCTCACCCTGGCCGCCCTGCCCGGCGACGAGGTGCTGCTGCTGTGGTCCACCCACCACATCGTCCTCGACGGCTGGAGCACCGGACAGTTGCTCACCGAGGTCTGCGCCCGCTACGCCGAGCTGACCGGCGGCCCGCACACGCCACCCCCGGTACGGCGGCCCTTCGCGGACTTCCTGCACTGGCTGCGCGAGCAGGACGAGACGGCGGCCGGACGGCACTGGGCCGACGCCCTGGCCGGGTTCACCGCCCGTACCCCGCTGCCCTACGACCGCACGCCGGCCGAGGCCCACCGGGCCCGGTCCGCCGCGGCCGTCCACCACGAGCTGGACGCCGGCGTCTCGCAGCGGCTGCGGGAGACCGCCGCCCGCGCCGGGCTCACCGTCAACACCGTGCTGGAGGGCGCCTGGGCGCTGCTGCTGGCCCGGTACAGCGGCCGGGACGACGTGGTGTTCGGCACCACCGTCTCCGGCCGCCCGGCCGAACTGCCCGGCGTCGAAGGCATGATCGGCATGTTCATCAACACGGTGCCGACCCGTGTCCGCGTCCCGTCCGGACCCGTCCTGCCGTGGCTGCGTGGCCTCCAGGAGCGGCAGAGCGACGCCCGCCGCTTCGACTTCCTCGCCCTGCCCCGCATCCAGGCCGCCACCGGGATCCCCGCCGGGGAACCGCTGTTCGACAGCATGGTGGTGTTCGAGAACTACCCCGTGGACGAGGCCGCCACCGCCCGCACGGGCGTCCGCGTGGAGGAGGTGCGCGCCGACGACGCCACCACCTTCCCCTGGTGCCTGCGCGCCCACCTGGCCGAACGGCTCGGCTTCGACCTCTCCTACGACCCCGCCCTGTTCGACGCCGCCACCGCCGAGCGCGCCGCGGACCGGTTCGCCGCCCTGCTCACCGTCCTCGCCGACGGGTCCGGCACCGGCCTCGCCGACCCGGACCTGCGCATCGAGGACCTGGACCTGCTCACCCCGGCCGACCGCGGCCTGCTGGCCGCCTGGAACGCCACCGCCCGCCCCGCCGCCCCGCGCAGCCCGGTGGACCTGTTCGCCGAGCAGGCCCGTCGCGCCCCGGACGCCACAGCGGTGTCCGACGGCGACCGTGCGGTGACCTACCGGGAACTGGCCGAGTGGTCCGGCGCCCTGTCCGCCCGGCTGCTCGCCGACGGGCTGGCCCCCGAGGACCGGGTGGCGCTGCTGATGGAGCGCTCCGCCGAACTCGTCGTCGCCCAGCTCGCGGTCCTCGGGGCGGGCGGCGCCTACGTGCCCGTCGACACCCGGGCCCCCGAGGAGCGCCGCCGCACCCTCCTCGCCCAGGCGGGCGTGACCGTCCGGCTCACCGCCGCCGAGGTGGCCGCCGCCCGCCCCGGGCCCCCGGACGAGGGAACACCGGCCGCCGGTCCCGCCCGGCATGCGCACGGCACCGGCGCGGGGGAGCAGGCGCCGGCCGCCGATCCCGACCGGCTGGCGTACGTGATGTTCACCTCCGGCTCCACCGGCCGGCCCAAGGCGGTCGCCGTACGCCACCGTGACGTCGCGGCGCTCGCCACCGACAGCCGGTTCACCGGCGGGGTGTCCGCCCGGGTGCTGCTGCACTCGCCGGTGGCCTTCGACGCGGCCACCTTCGAGGTGTGGGCGCCCCTCCTCAACGGCGGCTGTGTCGTCGTGGCCCCCGGCGACGGGGTGGACGCGGCACTGATCCGCCGGCTGACCGCCGGTGACGGGCTGAGCGCGCTGTGGCTGACCGCCGGCCTGTTCCGGCTGCTCGCCCAGGACGCGCCGGACTGCTTCCGCGGTCTCGGCCAGGTCTGGACCGGCGGCGACGTCGTCCCCGCCCAGGCCGTGCGCCGCGTCCTGGCGGCCTGCCCCGGACTGACCGTCGTGGACGGCTACGGGCCCACCGAGACCACCACCTTCGCGACCTCGTACGCGCTCACGGACCCGGCGGCGGTGCCCGGCACCGTCCCCGTCGGCCACCCCCTGGACGACATGCGGGTCCACGTCCTCGACGCCCGGATGCGGCCCGTGCCGCCGGGCTGCGCGGGTGAGCTGTACGTGGCCGGGGAAGGCGTCGCCCGTGGCTACCTCGGCCGCCCCGGCGACACCGCGGCCCGCTTCCTCGCCGACCCCTGCGGCCCGCCCGGAGCCCGGATGTACCGCACGGGCGACCTGGCCCGGCGGCGGCCGGACGGCACCGTCGAGTTCCTGGGCCGCGCCGACGACCAGGTCAAGATCCGCGGCTTCCGGGTGGAGCCCGGCGAGGTCGAGGCGGCGCTCGCCGCCCACCCCGGCGTCGTGGACGTGGCAGTGCTGGCCCGCGAGGACCGGCCGGGCGCCAGGCGGCTCGTGGCCTACGTCGTGGGCCCGGCCGGCCGGGACACCGAGGAGCTGCGGGCCTTCGCCGCCCGCGCGCTGCCCGAGTACCTCGTCCCCGGCGCCTTCGTCCCGCTCGACGCCCTCCCGCTGAGCGGCAACGGCAAGGTGGACCGGGCGGCCCTGCCCGCCCCGCGGGCCGCGGCCCAGGCCGGGAGGGTGGAGCCGCGCACCGACACCGAGCGCCGCACGGCGGACGTCTTCGGCGAGGTGCTGGGCATCGAACCACCCGGCGTCGAGGACGACTTCTTCCGGCTCGGCGGCGACTCGATCCTCTCCATCCGGCTCGCCTCCCGCCTCGCCGAGGACTTCGACACCGACCTCACCCCCCGCGCGGTGTTCAGCCATCCCACGCCCGCCGGCCTGGCCCGGCTGCTCGGCACCCGGCAGGGCAGCGGCCGGCCGGAGATCGTCCCGGTCGCCCGCGAGGGCGCGGCGCCGATGTCGTACGCCCAGCAACGCCTGTGGTTCCTGGAGGAGTTCGCCCCCGGCGGCGCCGAGTACGTGACCGCGCTCGCCCTGCGCCTGGACGGCACCCTGGACACCGGCGCCCTCCACGCGGCCCTCGGCGCCCTGGTGGCCCGGCACGAGTCGCTGCGCACCACCTTCGACAGCGTCGACGGACACGGCGTACAGCGCGTCCGCCCGCCCCAGGGCGTACCGCTCCCCGTGCGCGACCTGTCCCACCTCACCGACGGCGAACGGGAACCCGCGCTGCGGGCCCTGCTCGCCGAAGAACGCTCCCGCCCCTTCGACCTGCGTGAAGGACCACTGCTGCGTGCCGGGCTGGTCCGGCTCACCGGCCACGACCACGTACTCACCCTCACCCTGCACCACATCGTCACCGACGGCTGGTCCACCTCCGTCCTGCTCGGCGACCTCGCCCACCTCTACCGAAGTGAACTGGGCTTCGCACGGCACGAGTTGCCGCCGCTGCCGGTGCAGTACGCCGACTACGCGCACTGGCAGCGCACGGCCGGCGCCGCCGGCGCGGACGGGCAGCTCGCCTACTGGAAGCAGCACCTGGCCGGCACCGCACCGCTGGACCTGCCCACCGACCGGCCCCGGCCGCCGGTGCGCACCAGCGCCGGCGCCACCACCCGCCTGGTCGTCCCCGCCCGGACTGCCCGACGGCTGAGCGGGCTCGCCCGGGACCGGGGCACCACCCTGTTCACCACGCTCGTCGCCGCCGCCCAGGCCTATCTGGCCCGGCTCTCCGGCACCGACGACATCGCCGTCGGCACCGTCACCTCCGGCCGCGACCGGGCCGAGACCCAGGCCCTGGTCGGGTTCTTCGTCAACACCCTGGTGCTACGGTCCCGGGCCGACGCCGAGCAGCCGTTCACCGCCTTCCTGGGCGCGGTGCGGCAGACCGTCCTCGACGCCTTCGCCCACCAGGACGTGCCCTTCGAACGGGTCGTGGACGAGGTGCAGCCGGTCCGCGACACCAGCCGCAGCCCGCTCTTCCAGGTCATGGTCGTCCTGCAGAACACCCCGGCAGCCGACCTCGACCTGCCGGGACTGGACGTCACCGACGTCGAACCGGAGTCGGAGCAGGCCGCGTTCGACCTCACCCTGGAGTTCGCCGAGACCGACTCGGGAGCCCTGCACGGCCTGCTCACCTACAACACCGACCTGTTCGACGCGGCCACCGCCGAGCGGATGGCCGGCCAGCTCGGCACCCTGCTGGACGCCGTCGCCGAGAATCCGGACCGCCCGCTCGGCGCCCTGCCGCTGACCTCCGACGACGAGCTGAGGACCCTGCTTGACCAGGGCCGCGGCACCTTCCGGCCCGTGCCCGAGGCGACCCTGCCGGAGCTGTTCGAACGGCAGGCGGTCCGCACCCCGGACGCGGTGGCACTCGTGGACGGCGACCGGGAGCTGACCTACGCCGACGTCGACCGGGCTGCCAACCGGCTGGCCCACCGGCTGCTGCGGGACGGCGTCGGACCGGAGCGGGTGGTGGCCCTGGCCCTGCCCCGCTCGGCGGCCATGGTGGTGGCGCAGCTCGCCGTCGCCAAGGCCGGCGGCGCGTTCCTGCCCGTGGACCCCGACTACCCGCCCCAGCGACGCGAGTTCATGATCCGGGACGCGGGCGCCCACCTGGTCCTCGGCGACCCCGCCGAGGTGTGGACCGCGGACGGGCCGCAGACCGCGCCCACGGACGCAGACCGCCCCACCGCGCTCACCCCCGCGCACCCCGCCTATGTCATCTACACCTCGGGCTCCACCGGCACCCCCAAGGGCGTGGCGGTGACCCACCGGGGCCTGGCCGCCTTCGCCGCGTCCGCCGCCGAACAGTACGCGGCGGCCCCTGGCGACCGGGTGCTCCAGTTCGCCTCGCCCAGCTTCGACGCCTCCGTCCTGGAACTGTGTGTCTCCCTGCTCAGCGGGGCCGCCCTGGTCACCGGCGAGGAGGGGCCACTGGTCGGGGAACGGCTGGCGGAGGTGCTCGCCGAGCGGCGCATCACCCACACCCTGATCCCGCCGGCCGCGCTGGCCACCGTGGCGCCGGAGACCGCCGCCGCCCTGCCCGCCCTGCGCACGCTGATCGTGGGCGCCGAGGCCTGCCCCGCCGACCTGGTGGAGACCTGGGCGCCCGGCCGCCGGATGATCAACTCCTACGGGCCCACCGAGGCCACGGTCGTCGCCACCTGGACCGGCCCGTTGACCCCCGGCACCGGCGCCCCGCCCATCGGCCGCCCCGCCGGCAGCACCCGCGTGCACGTCCTCGACGCCGCTCTGCGACCCGTCCCGCCCGGCGTGACCGGCGAGCTGTACATCGCGGGGCCCGGACTCGCCCGCGGCTACCCGGGCCGGCCCTCACTGACCGCCCAGCGCTTCGTCGCCGACCCGTTCGGCGCGCCGGGGGAGCGGATGTACCGCACCGGGGACCTGGTCCGCTGGACCGCCGACGGCCTGCTCCGTTTCGCCGGACGCGCCGACGACCAGGTCAAACTGCGCGGCTTCCGCATCGAACCCGGCGAGATCGAGAGCGCGCTGCGCCGCAGCCCCCTGGTGCGCGACGCGGTCGTGACCGTGCGCGAGGCGGACACCCCCGGCGCCCCCGCCCGGCTCGTGGCCTACGTCGTCCAGACCGAGCCGTCCGCCGCGCCGCCCGTCGGCGAGCTGCGGCTGCACCTGGGCGGGCTCCTCCCGCCGCACATGGTGCCGTCGGTCTTCGTGCCGCTCGACCGGCTGCCGCTCACCCCGAACGGCAAGACCGACCGGCGGGCCCTGCCCGCACCCGGTCCCGTCCGCGCCGGCGACGGGCCGCGGACCGCTCCGCGCACCGAGACCGAACGCCGTATCGCCCGGATCTGGGCCGACGTGCTGGGTATCGACGAGGTCGGCGCCGACGACAACTTCTTCGCGCTCGGCGGCGACTCCGTCCTGAGCATGCAGGTCGTCTCCCGGCTGCGCCGCGACGGCCTGCACATCGCCACCCGGGACCTGTTCACCCACCAGACCGTCGCCGAACTCGCCACCGTCGTCCGCAGCGCGCCCCAGCGGACCGGGGAGGGCCCGGTGAGCGGCGAGGTGCCGCTCACCCCGATCCAGCACTGGTTCCTGACCGGCCCGCGCGCCGCCCACCACCACTTCAACCAGTCGGCGCTGCTGGAACTCGACGGCGCTCCCGACCCGCGGGCACTGCGGGCCGCCCTCGACGCGCTGCTGGAGCACCACGACGCCCTGCGCATGCGGTTCACCCGGGAGGCGGACGGCTGGCGGCAGTTCAACCCGCCGCCCGCCGGCGGCCACGACGTCCTCACCCGCCACGACCTCACCGGGCTGTCCGCCGAGGACGCCGACGCGGCCATGGCGAAGGCCGCCGACGAGCTGCACGCGAGCTTCGACCTGGCCCGGGGCCCGCAGTTGCGCGCGGCGCTGTTCACCGGCGAGCCGGACCGGCCCGTCTTCCTCCTCCTCGTCGCCCACCACCTGGTCGTGGACGCCGTCTCCTGGCGCATCCTCCGCGACGACCTGGAGACCGCCTACCAGCAGGCGCTCCAGGGCGACCGGGTCACGCTGGGGGAGCGCGGCACCAGCTTCCGCGCCTGGTCGCGGGGGCTCGCCGCGTACGTCGCCGACGGCGGCCTCGACCACGAACTCCCCTACTGGGAACAGGCGGTGCACGCCGAACCCGCCCCGGCGGACCCCGCCCCGGCGGCCCGGCCGGGACCGGCCGCCGTGGTGAACGTGGAACTCGGCGAGGAGGACACCGAGGCCCTGCTGCGCTCCGCGCCCACCGCCTACCGCACCCGGGTCAACGACGTCCTGCTCGCCGCCCTCGCCCTGGCGCTGGCCCGCTGGACCGGACACGACCGGATCCGCCTGGACCTGGAGGGCCACGGCCGCGAGGATCTGCTCGACGGCGTCGACCTCTCCCGCACGGTCGGCTGGTTCACCACCGTGTACCCGGTCGCGCTCCAGGTGTCCGAGCCCGGCGACCTGGGCCCGGACCGCGACTGGCGGTCCCTGGTGAAGTCGGTGCGCCGCCAGCTACGGGCCGTGCCCGGCAACGGCATCGGCTTCGGCGCCCTGCGCACCTTCGGACCGACCGAGGTCCGCGAGCGCCTCGGCGGCAGCGCGCACAGCCAGGTCGTGTTCAACTACCTCGGCCAGTGGGACGCCCGCCCCGACACCGCTGACGGCGGCCTGGTCCGCGCCGAACACGGCTCCTTCGGCCAGGACCACGACCCCCGGGACCCCGGCTCCCACCTGGTGGAGGTGGTGGGCGCGGTACAGCACGGCCGCCTCGCCTTCACCTGGCACCATCGGCCCGGCGTCCACGACACGGCGACCGTGCGCCGTGTGGCCGAGGAGTTCGCCGAGGCCCTGCGCCACCTCGCCCGGCACGCCAGGGGAGGCCGGTGACGAACCTCCGCCCCCGCGGGGCGCCGCGCCGGCGAGCCGTCCGGCACGGCCCCCGCTCACCCCGCGCCCCGACCCGCCCCCCTGTTCCCGCACCACCCTCCCCAGCCGACCGCCCGAACCACAGGACGAAGGAACCCGACATGGACGAGAACACCCGCTACCAGGTGCTGCGCAACGACGAGGAGCAGTACTCCCTCTGGCCCGTCGACATCGAGGTCCCCGCCGGCTGGCAGCCCGTCGGCAAGGAGGGCACCGAGGCCGAGTGCTCCGCCCACGTCGACGAGGTCTGGACCGACATGCGTCCGAAGAGCCTGCGCGAACGCATGGAGAACGCCGGGGCCTGACCCGGCCCCGACACCGGCACGCCGGGCCGGCCCCACCGGGCCGGCCCGGCACCTCCCCCCCCGCGCCCCATTCCGCCTGCTGCCCGGCGCCCCACCGCCCTCGGCCCTCACCTCAACGCACCGCATCACTCCCGAGGAGCCCGCCATGACCCCCGTCCTGCGCACCGAACGCCTGGAGTTCCTGCCGTACCGGCCCGAGCACGAGGACGTCTTCGTCAGCCTGCTGCGCGACGAGGAGGTGTGCCGCTGGATGGGCCAGGAGCGCGTACCCGAACCGGCAATCCGCGAGGTGTTCCGCGCCATCCTCACCGAGGTCTACCCGAACCGCCGCTTCGACGTGTGGGGACTGTGGCTGTCCGGCACGTACGTCGGTCACGCCGAGGTGAAGCCGACCGGCAACGTTGACGGCCACGAACTCGTCACCGCGCTCGCCCCCGGCTACTGGGGGCGCGGACTGGGCGGCGAGGTGGTGCGCGGCCTGCTCCGGCACGCCGCCGAGAACCTGGGACTCACCGAGGCGTACGGCATGGTGGGCGCCGGGAACACCGCCAGCCTCGCCATGTGCCGCCGCCTGGGCTTCCGGCACGTCCGGGACGTCGTCGACGACGACGGTGCCGTCACCAAGCTGCTCGTCATCCCGACCACGGCCGACCCGGCCACACCGGGCACGGGCAAGGGGACGGGCACGCGGACCGGGGCCGGCACCCCGGCCATGACCAGCGTCCCGGCCGGCGCGGTCACCCCGGACTCTCCCACAGGCACCGCGCTGCCCCCGGCCGTCCCGGAGCCCGTGGCCGCCCCGGTGCCCCCGCTCACGGCGCCACCCGCTCCGGCCCCACCCCGCACGGCTTCCGCGGAGCCCTCGGACGCGAAGGACCCCGTGTGACCCGGCCGCCGCTCACCGAGGATGCCGCCGGGCGCGCGGACACCGGCCGGCCGCCGAGCCTGTGGCGCAACCGCGACTTCAACCTGCTGTGGACCGGTCAGTGCCTGTCCGACCTGGGCGGCGCCATGGTGGACCTGGCCCTGCCCCTGCTGGTCCTCCAGTGGACCGGGTCCCCGGTGCGGGCCGGACTCGTCGGCACGGCGGGCCTCGTCACCACGATGGCGTGCCGGCTGCCGGCCGGTGTCCTCGCCGACCGCTTCGACCGCCGCCGACTGATGATCGTCTGCGACGTCCTGCGGATCGCCGTGTACGCCCTGCTCGGCTGCGCGGTCGTCACGGACAGGGCCTCGCTCCCGCTGATCCTCGCGGCGGTGGTGGCGGGCGCCGCCGCCACCGCCGTCTTCAGCACCGCCGAGCACGCCGCGGTCCGCAACCTCGTCCGCACCGACCAACTGACCACCGCCGTGGCCCGCAACGAGGCGCGGACCTACGGCGTCTCGCTGGCCGGCCCACCGCTGGGCGGCCTGCTGTTCGGGCTCGGCCGGGCGCTGCCCTTCCTCGGCAACGCGCTGAGCTTCCTGCTGTCCCTGGCGGCCGTCCTGTTCATCCGCCGGCCCCTCCAGCAGGCCCGGCAGGAGGCGCCCCCGGCCGCCGTCGCGTCGGCCACGGAGGGTGTGCGGTTCCTGCTGAGCCATCCGTTCCTGCGGGCCCTGCTGCTGATCGCCGCCCCGCTCAACATGGCCTTCACCGGCATGATCTTCGCGATGACCCTCTCGCTCAGACGCGCCGGCCTGTCACCGTTCCTCGTCGGCCTCGCCGGCACGATCTTCGCCCTGGGCGGGTTCCTCGGCGCCTTCGCCGCCCCGGCGCTCCAGCGGCGGCTGCGCCTGCCCGTCCTGATCACGCTGCTGTGCTGGGTGACCGCCGCGCTCATGACGGTCGGTACCCTCCTGGCCACCACCGTCTGGGCCGCCGTACCGCTGGCCGCCGCGGTGTTCCTCGGGCCCACCGCGAACGCCGCCCTCTTCGGACACCAGGCCGCCGTCACCCCCGACCATCTCCAGGGCCGCGTCGTCGGCGGGCTGCTGCTCGCCGCCGGCTCGGCCAGCGCCCTCGCCCCCGCCCTCGCCGGGGCCCTGCTGGCACGGTGGGCGCCGGAGACGGCCCTGCTGGTCTTCCCGGTACTGGTGGCCGTCGCCGCGCTGACGGCCACCTTCAGCAGGGGCATCCGGACGGCAGCCGTCTGAGCCGCGTCACCGGGGCTGCGCGGGCGGCCGATACGCGCTGTAATGGCGAAGTGGTGAGTGAGGGCGCTGCGATCAGCGGAACCAGAACGGTGCCGGAGCGTGCCGGAGCCGCCCTCGCCTCGCTGTTGGCGTCACCGCCCACCGCCGACCGGCTCCGTCGGGTCCTCGAACAGGCCCTCGTGTTCGCTGGGGCCTCCTTCGCCGGGGTGTACACGCCCGGCGACGACCCCGCACAGCTCCTTCTCGCCGAGTCGGCCGGTCTGCCCCGCACCCTGTACGGCCTCCGGGACGGCTACGCGGCCACCGGCGCGTCCCCGGTCGCCCAGGCCCACCGCACCGGCCGGCCGCAGTGGCTCGGCCCCGCCGAACTGGCCGGCTGCCCCGACGCGCGCCGCACCCCGTCCTCGGACTTCTCCCTGGCCGCCCTGCCGCTCGGCCCGGCCGGCGGCGGCTGCCTGCTGGCCGTCGGCGAACGTCCCGGCGGCTTCGGCGGCGACGAGCGGGCCTGCCTGGAGCTGATCGCCCACACGGTCGCCGCACCCGTACCGGACGCCGCGCGCGACACCGGCGAGCTGCCCGAGAACGCCTTCAGCCTGGCCATGGACACCGGCCGGGTGGAGGTCGGCGACGCGATCCTGCGGCTGTTCGGGATCGACCGGGAGGACTTCGACGGCCGGGTGGAGTCCCTGCTCGGCCGTACGGTGCCCGAGGACCTGCCCGCGATGATGTCCGTGGTCGAGGCCGACCACATGTCCATCGGCGAGCGCGAACTGGAGTTCCGCATCCTCCAGCCCGCCGGGCCGCCCAGGTGGCTGCGGCTGCGCGGCCGGCTCCTGCCCGGCGGGAGGGGCCGCTCCGCCCGGCTCGTCGGCACCGTCACCGACGCCTCCACGGAGCGGTCCGGCGTCACCGACGTGGCCCGTGTGCAGCGTCTGGCCGCCGCGCTGGCCACCGCCGGCACCGTCAAGGACGTCGGCCGGGCCGTCGTCGCCGCGCTGCGCAAGCCGCTCCAGGCCGACCGGATCGCGCTCGCCGAACTGGAGAACGACCGGCTGGTGGTCACCGTCCTCGACCCGCCGCAGCCCGAGGCCTGGCCCGACGTGTGGCGCAGCGAGTGGCGCACCGAGTGGCCCGACGCGCCGGTGCGGGCCATGCCCACCCTGGCAACCGCGCTGCGCGAGGGCCGCATCCGGATCTGGTCGGCCGGCCCGGCGCTGGAACCCGCCCTGGCCGACGTCGGCCGCGGCGGCCTCGCCGTACTGCCCCTGCCGGCCGGTGGTCGCATGGCCGGCGCCTGTCTGATCGGCTGGGACCGCCCGCACGACTTCGCCCCCGACGAACGCGCCCTGCTCACCGCCTGCGCCGCCCTGACCGGCCAGGCCCTGCTGCGCGCCCACGCCTTCGACGCGGAACACGAACTGGTCGGCATGCTCCAGCGCAGCCTGCTGCCGCGCCGCCTGCCCCGGCTGCCCGGCGCGGTCGCCGTCGCCCGCTACCTGCCGACCACGGCGGGCCTGGAGGTCGGCGGCGACTGGTACGACGTGATCCCGCTCGCCGACAACCACGTCGCCCTGGTCATCGGGGACGTCCAGGGCCACAACGCGGGCGCCGCCACCCTGATGGGCCAGATGCGCACCGCGCTGCGCGCCTACGCCGTCGAGGGCCACACCCCGGACGTCGTCGTCGCCCACGCCAACCGGCTGCTGCTGGACATGGAGACCGACCTTTTCGCCACCTGCGCCTATGTCGACGTCGATGTCGAGGAGGGCACCGCCTGGTGCGTACGGGCCGGGCACGTGCAGCCCGTGCTGCGCCACCCGGACGGCACCACCGAGATCGTGCAGGCCGAGGGCGGTCCCCCGCTCGGCGTGCTCGGGCAGGCCGAGTTCCCGATGACCCCGCTCCGGCTGCAACCCGGCACGGTGATCGCGCTGACCACCGACGGGCTGGTGGAGTCCGCCGAGACCGACCTCGACGCCGGCATGGACCGTCTCGCCCGCGAACTGGCCGCCGCCGACCCCGCCCACCTCGGCCTGGTCGCCGACGCCCTGCTCACCGGTGCGCACCGCGGGGACGACGTGGCCCTGCTGCTGATGCGCTACGACGGCATGGCCGTACGGCCGCTGCGGGAGAGCTGGACGGTGTGGCGGGTGCCGGAGGCGGTGCGGCACGCCCGCCGCTTCACCCGGCGGACCCTGCGCACCTGGAACGTGCCCCGGGACACGGTCGACGCCGCCCTGCTGGTCGTCTCCGAGCTGGTCACGAACGCCCTGGTGCACACCGGCGGCCCCGTCCGGCTCGACCTCGGCCTGGTCAACCACCGGCTGCGCCTCGCCGTGGCCGACTCCTCACCGCGCAGCCCCGTCAAACCGGCCAGCATCGGCTGGGAGGCGACCGGCGGCCGGGGCATCCTGCTGGTGGAGGCCGTGTCCGCGGCCTGGGGCACGATCCCCGTCAGCGGCGGCAAACAGGTCTGGGCGGACCTGGTCGCCGACGGCTGAACCGTCGGCCGGACAGCGGCGCCGGGGAGCCGTTCGGACAGGTTGGGGAGGCGCGCCGCGCGACCCGTGCCTAGGGTCGGTTGGTGTGGCACACACCTTGGAAGAACTGGTGCAGAAACAGCGCGCGGCCGACGCGGCCCGCGCCATGGTCGAGGACCTGCGGGACGCCTACGGCCCGCCGGCCGAGCGGGGGATGACGGGCGTCCAGTCGGGCACCTACGAGACCGCCCTGCGCGCCTGGCGGGATCTGGCCCGCGACGTGCAGACCGCGGTCAGCGAGTACGCCAAGGAGACGGGCCGGCCGCGCCGAGAGATCGAGGCCGAGGTCGAGCGGGCGGCGGCGGAGAGTACCTGACCCCCCGGACGGCGCGCGGTGCGTGGCGCCGACCGGCTGACCGGCGCCGCTGCGCGCATCCCACGCGCCTTGCCGGGTACCCGCCGACCATGAACACTGCCATGTACGAAGCAGCCTCGGGCCCCCGGGTCTTCGGTTACATCCTCATCCTCGTCGCCGGTGTGGCCGTGGTCGCGGGCATCATCTGGGCCTTCCGGATGGGCTCCAAGGTGCGCGACCGCGAGCCGGCGCCGCCGCGCCCCGACGAGCAGCCGAAGATGCCGCCGTCCGGTCCGGTGCACGAGACCCATGAGGTCCGCGAGCCCGACGAGGTGCCCCGCGCGGAGGACGGCGAACGCCTCACCCCGCACCAGCTCGGCAACTCCGGCACCCGGCGCGCCGACGACCAGAGCCGCTCGCGCTGGTCGTCCGGTTCCAGCGGGTCGTTCGGCGGCGGGGGCGGCGGCCGGACCTGAACCGGCACCGGCTCCGCACGTGTTTGCGGACCGCGCGGTCCGGGGACCCGGTCGGGCATCGTGACGCACCCGGGCCCGGACGGGTCCGGCGGACCGGTCCCGCAAGCGGCGGGACCCAGGAAGAAGATGAACGCCGTGACCGCGCATTCGAGTGACAAATCGGCCGTACCCGACGCGGAGACGGGCCGGGCCACGGCCCGCCGCCGACGGGAGCGGGGGGTGCGCACCTGCCTCCCCGCCGTCCTGGACCGGACCTCCGCCCCGCTGCCGGGCGCGGGCACCGAGGACAACATCGTGCGCGGCGAGGACTGAACTCCCCGCGCCACGCTCACCCCCGGGCCCCGCGCGCGGACGTGCGGCTCGCGCGGCGGGACCGGGACTGCGGGTCAGGCGTGGGTCTTGCCGAGCAGTTCGAGGATCTCGGCGCTGGTGCCGCTCTCGCCGAGCCGCGGGAAGATCCGCCGGACGCTGTTCTCGTGCGCGCCCGGGTCGGCGTCCGCCATGGCGTCCGTGGCGAGGGTGACGTGGTAACCGTGGGCGTAGGCGTCCCGGGCGGTGGACTCCACACCGATGCTGGTGGCGATGCCGGCCAGGACGATCTGCGTGATGCCCCGGCGGCGTAGCTGCACGTCCAGGTCGGTGCCGTGGAAGGCGCTCCAGTTGTGCTTGGTGACGTGGATGTCCCCGGGGTGCCCGGACAGCTCGTCGACGACGATGTCCCAGCCCTCCGGGAAGGCGAGGCCGCGCGGCTGGTGCTCGGTGCGGCCGGGGACGGCGTCCGCCCAGTCGGCCGCGAAGGATACCCGCACCAGGACGACGGGCAGCCCATGGGCGCGGAAGGCGTCGGCGAGTGCGGCCGTGCGGGAGACCACCTCGGCGCCCGGGTACGGCTGGGTGGGCATGGCCACGATGCCGTTCTGGAGGTCGATCGCGACGAGGGCGGTACGGGGGTCGAGCGTGGTGAGCGACATGGGTCGGTCAGGCCTTTCGGGGTGGGGGAGATCAGCCGGCCGAGGGAACGGTCGGGCAGGGCCGTCGCCGGCGGCAGTGCCGGGCCGGCGAGCATGAACAGGGCCGGGCCGTGCAGCCCGGCCGTGTCGGCGCGGTGCGGGTGGAACGCCGGGGTGGCGGCGGACGCGCCGCGCGCGCCGCGTGGCGAGGCCGATCAGGCCCTGCGGGGCGCCGAGCAGCGCACCGACCGCGAGCGGCAGCCACGGCGGCCTGTCCGTGCCGACCAGGAGCAGGGCGGCGCGGCCGGCGATCCGCAGGAGCGAGCCGGTGAGCAGCTCGGCCCGCACCGCCTCGCGGCGCCCGGTGAGGGCGGAGACGGTGAGCGCGGCCACCGACAGCGGCAGCGGTGCCGGACCGGCCGTCGACGCGCTCGGTCCGCGGCCCTGTTCCAGCCACTGCGTGCAGCCGTACACCAAGGCGTAGCCGATGGTGCAGCCGAGGAACTGGCGGACCCGCAGGTCGATGAAGATGAAGGGGTCGGGGGCCCGTAGCGGCGATCATCGAGAAGTCGACGGGGTTCGGCACCGAGCCGAGGTCCATCGGCGCGATCAGCCGGCGGTCGAATCCGGCGGGGGAGGGGCCGGTGGTCCGGGCGCGGGCCCTGAGCCGCGGTGTCACGCCCGCGACAGCCGTTCCAGCAACTCCAGCGCGGCGAGGACCGTCTGCCGCTCCTCCTCGGTGTAGCGGTCCTGGAAGGCGCGGGCGAGCCACTCCTCCCGCACCTGCCTGTTGCCCTCGACGCGGGCCCGGCCGGTGTCGGTCAGGGTGACCAACTGGCGGCGTCCGTCGTCGGGGTCGGGGGCGCGGCGGACCAGTCCGTGCTTCTCCAGGGCGGCCAGTGTGGTGGCCATGGACTGCGGGCGCACCCCCTCGGCGGCGGCGAGCGCGCTGGCCGTGGCCGCGCCATGCTTGCCGGTCAGGGTGAGCGCCGACTCCTGGGAGGGGCTGAGGTCGGCGTCGCGCGCCACCTCGCGGATGCGGCGCCGCAGCCTGCTGAAGACCACGCGCAGGTCGCGCGCGGCCCGTGCGGCGGAGTCGGAGATGTCGGCCATGACGCCAGGCTAGAACCGACAGGATCAACTGTCCAGCCTGGACTGTTCAGTCTTACCTGTCTATGCATCGGTCGAGGCGGACGGCGGAGTCCGCTTCGACCCGGGCAGCCGCGGCGCCCACCGGCTCGCACGGTGGACCCTCGTCCAGGAGCGGGCGGCACCCCGCCGGGTGGAGTGACGGACACCCCGCCGGGGAACCCCTGCCGGGCAGACACCGCGTCGAAAGAGGAGAGGACCATGCCCCCCACCGTCGTCATCACAGGTGCCAGCGCCGGCATCGGCCGCGCCACCGCCCGCCTGTACGCCCGGCGCGGCGCCGACGTCGTCCTGGTCGCGCGCGGCGAGGGCGGCCTGAAGGAGGCGGCCGACGAGGTCGCCGCGCTCGGCGGACGGCCTCTGGCGCAGGTGGCCGACGTGGCGCCGTTCGAGGAGATCACCGCCGAAGAGTTCCAGCGGGTCACCGACGTGACCTACCTCGGCTTCGTCAACGGCACCCGCACGGCCCTGAAGCGCATGCTGCCCCGCGACCGGGGCACGATCGTGCAGGTCGGATCAGCGCTCGGGGAGCGGTCGATCCCGCTGCAGTCGGCGTACTGCGGCGCCAAGCACGCCATCAACGGCTTCACGTCCGCCCTGCGCACGGAACTGCTGCACCGCGGCAGCGACGTGCACGTCACCGTCGCCCAGCTACCCGCCGTCAACACGCCACAGTTCCAGTGGGTCCGCTCCCGCCTGCCCCGGCACCCCACGCCGGTCGCGCCGATCTACCAGCCCGAGGTCGCCGCGCGCGGCGTGCTGTACGCGGCCGAGCACCCGCGCCGCAAGCAGTACTACGTCGGTGCCTCCACCGGCGCCACCATCTGGGCCAACCGCCTCGCCCCGGCCCTGCTCGACCGCTACCTCGCCCGCACCGGCTTCGACTCCCAGCAGACCGACCGCATCCCGCCCACCGGCCTGGACAACCTCTTCGAGCCGGTGGACCGGGAGCGCGCCGACGACCAGGGCGCCCACGGCGCCTTCGACGACGCCTCCCACGCCCGCTCGTGGCAGGAGACCCTGGTCCGGCACCCGGCCACCACCGCCCTCGGCGCGGGCGCCGTCCTGCTCGGCACCGTGCGCGGCATCCGCCGCCTCACCTCGCGATCCGCCTAGGCCGACGCCGTGCGACTCCTGATCATGTCCGACACGCACCTGCCCAAGCGGGCCAAGCGGCTCCCGGAGCAACTGCTCGCCGAACTCCCGCACGCGGACGTCGTCCTGCACGCCGGCGACTGGGTCGACACCGCCACCCTCGACCTGCTGGAGAGCCGCAGCCGCCGGCTGATCGGCGTGTACGGCAACAACGACGGCCCCGACCTGCGCGCCCGGCTCCCCGAGGTGGCCCATGCCGAGCTGGGCGGCCTGCGCTTCGCCGTCGTGCACGAGACCGGTCCCGCCCACGGTCGCGAGGCCCGCTGCGCCGCCCGCTTCCCCGGCGTGGACGTCCTGGTCTTCGGACACAGCCACATCCCCTGGGACACCACCGCGCCCGGCGGCCCGCGCCTGCTCAACCCCGGCTCCCCGACCGACCGCCGCCGCCAGCCCCACTGCACCTACCTCACGGCGACGGTCACCGACGGAACCCTGACCGAGGTCACCCTGCACCGGCTCCCCCGGCGATGACCGAGGCCGCCACCGCCCGCCCCGTCGGCCGGTGAGGGCGCCGAACGCCCGTGCGAGGATGCCGGCATGATCAACAGCGCCGGTATCTCCGACGTCGTCCCCGCGGGCCGCATGGCCGGCCGCGACCAGCCCGTGCTCGGCCTGTCCGCCGGGCTGGAGCTGCGCCCCTGGCGGGCGGACGACGCCGGCGAGCTGCTCGGCGCCGCGCGCGATCCGGCGATCCGGCGGTGGAACCTGTTCACCGTCGCCGACCCCGCGGACGCCCGCACCCGGATCGCCCGTATGCACGAGCGGTGGCGGGCCGAGACCGGCGCCGTGTGGGCCGTCGCCCGGCCCGACGGCCCGGCCACCGGTCTCGTCGGCCTGAACGACGTCGATCTCGCGGGCGGCGCCGCCGAGATCGTCTACTGGCTGCTGCCCGAGGCCCGCGGCGCCGGAGTCGCCGTGCGGGCCGCCCGCCGGCTCGCCCGGTGGGCCCTGGACGACCTGGGCCTGCACCGGCTGCGGCTGTGCCACTCCCCGGCCAACCCCGCGTCCTGCCGGGTGGCCCACACGGCCGGCTTCACCTACGAGGGCACCCAGCGCAGCGCCCTGCTGCACGCCGACGGCTGGCACGACCAGCACCTGCACGCGCGCGTGGCCGGCGACCCGGACCGGTGCGCCGGTACGGTCCCCGGGCAACCCGTCCGTGACACCAGGCGCGCCGGCTCCCCTTGACCGCCCCCGCCCCGCCCCGCCCCGCAGATCCACGGAAGACGAACTGATCGACCGTCATCTTACCTATGAGTCAGAAGCATTGACGTGACCCGGGCAGCCCCGGACCGTGGGGGCATGCCGAATATCCGGGTGCGTCTGCTGGCCGTTCTGGTCGTCCTCTGCGGATCCCTCACGGTGGCGGGCGTGCCGCCCGCCACCGCCGCCACCCCCTCCGACCCCCTCTGGTTCGACGGTGCGCCCCTGACCGTGCGGGACGGCCGGTTCGCCGACGCCCAGGGCCGCGAGATCGTCCTGCGCGGCTACAACGTCTCCGGCGAGACCAAGCTGGCGGAGAACACCGGCCTGCCCTTCGCCTCCGTCGCCGACGCCCGCAGGTCCGCGACCGCGCTGCGCGCCCTCGGCGGCGGCAACGCGGTCCGCTTCCTGCTCTCCTGGGCGCACGCCGAACCCGTACGCGGCCAGGTCGACACCGCCTACCTGGCCGCCGTCACCGAGCAGATGCGCGCGTTCCTCGACGCGGGCATCCGGGTCCAGCCCGACTTCCACCAGGACCTGTACTCCCGGTACCTGTTCCACACAGGAAGCTGGTACACCGGCGACGGGGCGCCCGGGTGGGCCGTCGCCGCCGGGAACTACCCGGCGGAGAATTGCGGCATCTGCCTGTTCTGGGGCCAGAACATCACCCAGAACGCGGCCGTGCAGCAGGCGCAGTACGACTTCTGGCACAACGCCCACGGCATCCAGGACGCCTTCCTCGCCACCGCCCGGACCACCCTGACCTATCTGCACCAGCACCTGGATGCCGCCGAGTTCACGGGGATCGCCGGCTTCGACCCGTACAACGAGCCGTACGCGGGCCGCTACGACGCCGGACAGACCTCCCGCACCTGGGAACGCGACCTCCTCTGGCCGTTCTACGCGAAGTTCCGCGCCGGCATGGACGCGACCGGCTGGCAGGACAAAGCCGCCCTCGTCGAGCCGAACCTCTTCTGGAACGCCGGCATCCCCACCCAGCAGCAGGAGGGCGGCCTGCTGGACGCCGGCACGCTCGGCCCCGGGTACGTCCTCAACACCCACTTCTACGACCAGAAGGCGATCTCCGGCATCCTGATGTGGGGCAAGGCGGCCGACGGGCAGTACGCCGACGACTTCGCGGCCGTCCGTGACCGTGCCTCGGCCGCCGGCACCGCGGCCGTGGTCAGCGAGTTCGGCCACCCCCTGTCCGGCACGGTGTCCGACAAGGCGCCGACCGTCCTGAAGGCCATGTACCAGGGCCTCGACTCCCGCCTGCCCGGCAAGAGCTGGTGGGCCGGCCCGGCCGCCTCCGGGCCGGTGCTGTCCGGCACCCAGTGGCAGTGGGACCTCTACAGCGGCCGGCACCACGAGCCGATGAACGGCGACCCCGCCAAGGTGCTCACCGCCGGTGACGCCTGGAACGACGAGGACCTGTCCGCGGTGCGCCTGGACGACTCCGGGAACGCCGTCCTGCGCCAGGACGCCCGCCTGCTGGACCGCCTCTACCCGAGCGCCACCGCCGGCACCGCCCTCGCGTTCACCTACGAGGACCGCTCCCGCGACGGCTCCACCACGCTGACCTGGAACCCGGTGCCGGGCTCCCTGCCCGGCGTCGCGAAGCTGGTCGGCTCGGGCCGGTACGGTGTGCTGGTGTGGCGCTCCGGCAGCGGCACCGCCCCCACCGAGCTGCATCTGCCGGCGTCCTTCCCCACCGGCTCCACCACGGTCGTCTCCGACCTCGGCGCGGTGTACGCCCCGCCCGCCTACACCCCCGGCACCCCGGTCGCCGTGGCCCCGGAGCCCGGCGGCACCGGCAGCCGCCGGCTGCTGCTCGGCGACACGGACTCCGGGGTGCTCCACTACGCGCTGGTCACCGACGGGGCCACGGCACCCCCGGCCGGCGAGCTGAGCGCGGCACGGTCCGAGCTGGCCGCGTGGGCGGCGGCGCGGTTCTGACGCACGGCGAGGTGGCCTCCGGGTGAGTGGGGCATCCCGGAGACCACCGCCCGAGGGCCGTCGCCCGAGCGTCGGGCCGATGGCCGGTCAACTGCCGGCGGGTCCGGTCCAGTCGGTCCGGACGTGGCCCAGGCGGACACGCTGCGGGTGGTCGCCGACCGGGACCGACGCCACCTTGCGGCCGGTGGCGAAGTCGATCGCCGTCACCTGGTCCGCGCCGCTCTCGGAGATGATGCAGTCCTTGCCGTCACCGCTGACGGTCGCCCAGTACGGCTTGGACGCCGCCACCAGCGGGCCCTCCTGGAGGCCGGCGCGGTCGACGACGGTCGCGTAGTCGTCCATGGTGCCCGCGACGCACAGCTTGGTGCCCTCCGGGTTCATGGAGATGCCGTGGTGGCGCGAGTCGTTCACCCAGGTCGTGCGGTCCTCGCTGGTCGCCGGGTTCTTCGGCAGGGTCTTCATCCGGGTGATTCTGTCGGTGGCGATGTCGTACTCCAGGAAGCCGTTGAAGAACGACACCTGGAAGTACAGCTTGGACCCGTCGGGGGAGAAGACCGCCGGGCGCACCGCGTCGGAGAAGTCCTTCAGCCCGAACGCGTCCAGCCGCTGCCGCATGTCGACGACCTTGACCTGCTTGTACGTCGTCGCGTCCACGACCGTGATGTGCCGGTCGCCCTTCGTCCAGTCCCAGCCGGGGTCGTCCAGTGCCGTGTTGACGTCACCGATGGCCATGTTCCAGATGTACTTGCCGTCCCTGGTGAAGATGTTCTCGTGCGGCTTGTCGCCGGTGGCGAAGGACCCGAGCTGCCTGCCGGTGGTGATGTCCAGTACGTGCACGGTGTTCGCGGTCGAGGCGGAGACGGCCACCCGGGTGCCGTCGGGGGAGACCGCCATGTGGTCGGCGCGGTAACCCGACACGGGGAAACGCCAGTTGACCCTTCCGGTGGCCAGGTCGATCGAGACGACGTCCGCGAAGCTGGGCCGGGACACCACGACCGACCTGCCGTCCGGGGTGGAGTACATGTCGTCGGCGTACTGGTCGTGGCCCTCGCCGACGCTGTTGCGGATCGCCTGGAAGTAGATCCACTTGATCGGGTCCGCGTTGATCTCCTTCATCCGCGCATCCTTGTCGGGGATGACGTCGATGCGGCCGACCCTTGTGAAGTCGCCGGTGGACCTGATGACGTCGGCGGTGCCGTCCCAGTTGTTGCCGACGAACAGCACCTCGCGCAGGTCGTCGGGAGCGGCGGACGCCGCGGAGGCCGCGGTCGCGGGACCGGCCGCGGCCAGGACGAGGGCGACGGCCATGGAGCACAGGTGCCTGGTTCTCGAAGCAGGCATGACGGCTCTCTTTCCTCGGTGGGGGAATCTGAACACGCGCGCTTTCACAGTGAACTTACTGAAAAGTAAGGAAGGGCCCGCCTTCTCGACAAGATGTGTGCACGACAAGATTGGGTGAGCAGCGGTATGACGGAGGGGGACTCGTGGAGGGCAGGCTCAGGACGCCGACGGGACGCTACGGCGGCCGGTCCGCCGAGGAGCGGCAGGCCGAGCGCCGCCGCCGCTTCCTGGACGCGGCGCTGCGGCTGTTCGGCGGCACCCCCGGCTACCGGGGGACGACGGTCGCCGCGCTGAGCCAGGCCGCCGGCCTGTCCACGCGCCAGTTCTACGAGGAGTTCCGCACCCTGGAGGACGTCCTCGCCGCCCTCCACCTCCAGGTCAACGGCTGGGCCGAACAGGCCGTCCTGGACGCCCTCGCCACCGCCGAGGGCCTGCCGCTGGCCGAGCGCGCCACCGCGCTCTTCCGGGCCTACGCCCGCGGCGTCACCTGCGACCCGCACCGCATCCGCATCACCTTCGTGGAGATCGTCGGCGTCAGCCCCCGCATGGAGGAGCAGCGGCTGGCCCGCCGGGCCCGCTGGATCGGCCTCATCCGCGCCGAGGCGGACGCGGCCGTGGCCCGCGGGGAGGCGGCACCCCGCGACTACCGCCTCGCGGCCACGGCCTTCATCGGCAGCGTCAACGGCCTGCTGCACGACTGGACCGCCGGCTGGGTGGACGCCACCCTGGACGAGGTGGTGGAGGAACTGGTCCGCCTGCTGCTGGGCATGCTCCGTCCGGAGGGCTGGCGGCCGCGCGACACGTGACCCACCGGCCCCCGAGCCGCCGGGCCTGCGCGGGCTCCGGCCGGGCGCCTGAGCGATGCCGCGGCCGGCTCGGCGCCAGGCTCCGTCCGGTTCGGCGCGCGGGATCGGTCCGGAGCTGATGTGCTGGAGCGGGGGCCGTCGCACGTTCTCCGGAGGGACCCATGAGTACCTACCGAGTCGCGCAGGTGACCACCGAGGGCGGCGCGTTCGAGCTGACCGAGCGGGAGGTTCCGCAGCCGGGCCCCGGCCGGGTGCGCATCGCAGTCGAGGCGTGCGGCATCTGCCACAGCGACGCCTTCTTCGTGACCGCCGGGGTGCCGGGCATCACGTTCCCCGAGGTTCCGGGGCACGAGATCGCCGGGCGGATCGAGGCGCTCGGCGAGGGAGCGCGGGACCGGGGATGGCAGGCCGGTGACCGGGTCGCGGTCGGCTGGTTCGGCGGCAGTTGCGGCCACTGCCGGGCCTGCCGCCGAGGTGACTTCCTCCTCTGCGCCGAGCTGGCGGTCCCGGGCTGGGCCTACGACGGCGGCTTCGCCGAGCAGGTCGTCGTACCCGTCGACGCCCTGGCCCGGATCCCCGACGCGCTCGCGGCGAGCGACGCCGGGCCCATGGCCTGCGCGGGCGTCACCACGTACAACGGGCTGCGGCGCAGTTCGGCCCGGCCGGGGGACCTGGTCGCCGTCCTCGGCGTCGGCGGCCTCGGCCACCTCGGCGTGCGGTACGCGGTCGCGATGGGCTTCGAGACCGTGGCCATCGCCCGCGGCGCGGAGAAGGCCGGCTTCGTCAAGCAGCTTGGCGCCCACCACTACGTCGACAGCACCGCCGGGACCCCGGTGGCCGAGGCGCTCGGGTCCCTCGGCGGGGCGCAGGTCGTCCTGGCCACCGCCGGCAACTCCGAGGCCATCTCGGCCACCGTGGACGGACTGGCGCCGCGCGGCGAGCTGGTGGTCATCGGCGCCACCCCCGAGCCGCTCGGCATCAGCCCGGTGCAGCTCATCGGAGCCGGCCGTGTCATCCGCGGCCACCCCTCCGGCACCGCGCAGGACGTCGAGGACACCATGGCGTTCAGCGTCCTGCACGGCATCCGCCCGATGACCGAGACGGTGCCGCTGGAGCGGGCCGGGGAGGCCTACGACCGCATGCTCTCCGGCGCCGCCCGGTTCCGGATGGTCCTGACCACGCGCTGACCGCGGGGGCGCGCCGTCCGGGCCGCCCTTCCTCACGGACGAGGGCGACGACCCGCACATGGCCGACGGCGCACCCCGGGGCCGGCCGGGGCAGGCGTACGGGTGCGGGGACGCGGGCGCGGGTGGCCGGCGGATGCTGATCCCGGCCCGCGCACCGGCGCCGTCCTCGCCTGGAGACCACCTTCCCCCAGGACGCCCGCGAGTACGGGGTGAAGGCCCGGGGACGTGATGGACTACCGGTCCTGGATGCGCCGATCCACCGGACCCGCCCCCCCCGCACGCCCCTCGTACCGGCCCCTGCTCTTACGCGCCGAGTTGCCGGGCGGCTGCGTCCACGGTCTGCTCCAGCAGCGTGGCGATCGTCATCGGACCGACCCCGCCCGGCACCGGCGTGATCAGCGAGGCCCGCTCCACGGCGGAGTCGAAGTCGACGTCACCGACGTCCCCCGGGTTGTAGCCCGCGTCGATCACGACCGCGCCGGGCTTGATGTCCTGCCCGCGGATCAGCCGCGGGCGGCCGACGGCGGCGACGACGATGTCGGCCTCGCGGACCGCCGCGGACAGGTCCCGGGTGCGCGAATGACAGTACGTCACGGTCGCGTCCCGGGCCAGCAGCAGCATGCCCACCGGCTTGCCGAGGATCGCGCTGCGGCCCACGACCACGGCCCGCTTCCCGGCCGGGTCGACGCCGTACTCGTCCAGCAGTCGCAGGATGCCGCCCGGTGTGCAGGAGACGAAGCCCGGCAGTCCGAAGCTCATCGTGGCGAACGACGCGAAGGTGACGCCGTCGACGTCCTTCTCCGGGGCGATCGCCTCGAACGCGGCCCGCTCGTCGACCCGGTCGCCCACCGGGTGCTGGAGCAGGATCCCGTGCACGCTCGCGTCTGCCGACAACTCCTCCAGCTTCGCCACGAGTTCGGCGGTGGTCGTGGCCGCGGGCAGCGCGACGTGCCGGGACTCCACGCCGGCCTCGCGGCAGCGGTTCTGCTTCATACGGACATACGTCACGGACGCCGGGTCCGCGCCGACCAGCACGGTCGCGAGGCACGGCGCGGTGCCGGTGCGTTCGGCGAGTCCGGCGGCCTTCTTCGCGGCGTCCCCGACGATGCGGCGGGCGGGCGCGGTGCCGTCCATGAGACGGGCCTGGGTCATGCTCACACTCCTGGGCTGGGATCGGCTCTCTCGCCCAGGCGCGCGGCAACCACCACGGACCGCTCCCCGGTGGTACTCCACCTCAGCGCCAGTCACGGCCCGCCTACAGGGTAACCGAGCGCGCGTACGGCCTCCGGACCGCTCACGGGTCCGGTCCGGCCGGGGGCGGCCCGGACCCGCGCGGCCTCCTCGGGACGCCTGCCGTACCCGGCCGCGTCCTACTCGTCCCAGGCCTGGATGATGAGCTGGTCGGCGATCTTGCCATCCCGAAGGGTGAGCATCGACTCGGCCAGGACGCGGGTGCCGTCCGCGTACTCGCAGGCCTCGCTGTAGGCGGCGTGTTCGCCCTCCACGACGCACCGTTCCAGCCTGTGCGTCATGTCCCGGCTGTAGACGTCGTCCAGCAACTCGGCGATCTGGCCCCGGCCGTGCAGGACCGTGGGGCTGCTGGGCTGGTTGTTGTGGTCGACGATGCGGATCTCCGCGTCGTCCGTGTAGAGCGACAGAAGGGTGTTCCCGGTGTTCCCCTCTATGGCCCGGCGCAGTGTGTCGGAGTCGAACGAGGACCCCGTCGCGGTGCCCATGGTGACCTCCTTCAGGCGCCCGCGGCCCGACGGGGGCGGGCCGCACGGACCCCACCTCCGAGACTCCTCCGCCCCGACGGTCACGGCAAGCGCAGCGGCCGGATCCGCCTCACGGGTGAGCGCGGGCCGACGCCCGTGTCCGGCCGGGGCCCGCCGCCGTTGCTGAGGGCATGATCTCAACACGACGCATCGCCGCCGCCGTCGGTCTGGCCGCCGGGATCGCCGCTCTCGCCGTACCGTCGGCGAACGCGGCCGACGCCGGCACACCGTCCGTCGGGAAGTTCGGCGCGCTGACCACGCTGGACTCGCTCGCCGGCGCCGGCATCCCCGCATCGGAGCAGGACCGGGTGCCGAGGGTCACCGACCAGTTGCAGGCGCTGGACGACCTCAAGGAGCTGAACCAGGTGGCGCAGGTCCTCGCCCCCGCCGCGCCCCTGCTCGGCGGGGACTCCGCCGTCCACTGAGCCCGCTCCCGCCCCCGGGCCCGAGGGCCGTCCCGGCCGGGACGGCCCTCCGCGCCGCCGCGTCCCGCCCGTGCACCGGTCCGGAGAGATCCACGGCCGTCCTCGTGGACCGTCCCGCTGCCGATCCATGGCGCGTAGGGTCGGCAGCGACGGCATTCGAAGGAATTCGAAGGAATACAGGAAGGGGACAGGCCATGGCGCAGGAAGTCCGCGGCGTGATCGCACCGGGGAAGGACGAGCCCGTACGGCTCGAGACGATCGTGATCCCGGATCCGGGGCCGGGCGAGGCCGTCGTGCGCATCCAGGCCTGCGGGGTCTGTCACACCGATCTGCACTACAAACAGGGCGGCATCTCGGACGACTTCCCCTTCCTGCTCGGCCACGAGGCCGCCGGCGTCGTGGAGTCGGTCGGCGCCGGGGTCACCGACGTCGCCCCCGGTGACTTCGTCATCCTCAACTGGCGTGCGGTGTGCGGGCAGTGCCGGGCCTGCCTGCGCGGCCGGCCCTGGTACTGCTTCGACACCCACAACGCGCGGCAGCGGATGACCCTCGCCGCGACCGGGCAGGAACTCTCCCCGGCCCTCGGCATCGGCGCGTTCGCCGAGAAGACGCTCGTGGCGGCCGGCCAGTGCACCAAGGTCGACCCGTCCGTCTCCCCGGCGGTCGCCGGGCTGCTGGGCTGCGGGGTGATGGCCGGCATCGGCGCCGCCATCAACACCGGAGGCGTCGGCCGGGGCGACTCGGTCGCCGTCATCGGCTGCGGCGGCGTCGGCGGGGCGGCGATCGCCGGTGCGGACCTGGCCGGTGCGGCGAAGGTCATCGCCGTGGACATCGACGACCGCAAGCTGGACAAGGCCCGCACGCTCGGCGCCACCCACACCGTCAACTCCGAGGACACCGACCCGGTCGAGGCGATCCGCGAACTGACCGGCGGCTTCGGCGCCGACGTCGTCATCGAGGCCGTCGGCCGCCCCGAGACCTACCGGCAGGCCTTCTACGCCCGCGACCTCGCCGGCACCGTCGTCCTCGTCGGCGTCCCCACCCCCGAGATGAAGCTCGAACTGCCCCTGCTCGACGTCTTCGGCCGCGGCGGCGCCCTGAAGTCCTCCTGGTACGGCGACTGCCTGCCCTCCCGCGACTTCCCCATGCTGATCGACCTCCACCTCCAGGGCCGGCTCCCGCTCGACGCGTTCGTCACGGAGACCGTCCGACTCGACGAGGTGGAGAAGGCGTTCGAACGGATGCACCACGGCGACGTGCTGCGCTCGGTGGTGGTGCTGTGATGGCCGCCCGCATCGAACGCGTCGTCACCTCCGGCCAGTTCACCCTGGACGGCGGCACCTGGGACGTCGAGAACAACGTGTGGCTCGTCGGCGACGACCACGAGGTGATCGTCATCGACGCCGCCCACGACGCCGAGGCCGTCGCCCGCGCCGTCGGCGACCGCCGGCTCACCGCGATCGTGTGCACCCACGCCCACAACGACCACATCGACGCGGCGCCCGAACTGGCCGACCGCACCGGCGCCGTCATCTGGCTGCACCCCGACGACCTGCCGCTGTGGCAGCTCACCCACCCCGACCGCGAGCCCGACCGGCACCTCACCGACGGTCAGGTCATCGAGGCCGCCGGCGCCGACCTGACCGTCCTGCACACCCCCGGGCACGCCCCGGGCGCGGTCTGCCTGTACGACCCCGGGCTCGGCACCGTGTTCACCGGCGACACCCTGTTCCAGGGCGGCCCGGGCGCCACCGGGCGCTCCTACTCCCACTTCCCGACGATCATCGGCTCCATCCGGGACCGGCTCCTCACCCTCCCGCCGGAGACGAAGGTCCTCACCGGCCACGGGGACGCCACGACCATCGGCGCCGAGGCCTCCCACCTGGAGGAGTGGATCGCGCGCGGACACTGACGGGCACCGCACAAATACCAGGTGGCACGCGGGCGCGACTTTAGAATCGCGCCCATGACCACACAGACGATCGACACCCTCCACGGCGTACGGGTCCTGCAGTGCGCTCCCGACGGCCCGCTCCTCGACGGCGAGAGCGCGGCGCTCGACCTGATCGGTGACGCGTTCGGGCACGAGGCAGAGCTGGTCGCGGTGCCCGTGGAGCGGATCGCCGACGACTTCTTCCGGCTGCGCTCCGGCGTCGCCGGGGCGGTCGTCCAGAAGTTCGCGACCTACCGGCTGCGTCTCGCCGTCCTCGGCGACATCTCCGGACACGTCGCCGGGAGCACGGCCCTGCGTGACTTCGTCCACGAGTGCAACCAGGGCCGGCAGCTATGGTTCCTCGCGGACACCGTGGAACTCGACGCCCGACTGCGCGGATGAAAACAGTTGTCCTCACGGACACCGAAGAGGTCGAGCATGTGTTCCGAGCGCAGCCAGCCCGGGGTGAGCGCCACGGCGCGACGCACTGGCGCGCGAACCCCACTTCGCCATCTCCGAGACCCCGCGCTTCACCGGCCGCGCCGTCGCCGCCCTGGCCACCGACCCCGAAGTGGCGCGGTTTCAACGGACAGTCACTCTCCAGCGGCGGCCTGGCCCGGGTGTACGGCGTCACCGACCTCGACGGCACCCGGCCGGACGCCTGGCGGTACCTGCCCGAGGTGCAGGACGAGGGCGAGCCGGCGGACGTCACCGGATACCGGTGAGAGCGGCCGGACGGTCAGGGGTCGCCGTACCGGTGAAAGGCCGCCGCCGGAGCCGTACTGTCGGCTCATGACTGACCCGACCCGCTTCGCAGGACACGGAGTTCTCGTCACGGGCGCCGCCCGCGGCATCGGCGCCGCCGTGGCCCGGCGGCTCGCCGAGGAGGGCGGCCGGGTCCTGGTGACCGACCGGGAACCGGCCGAGGCCGAGCGGACCGCGACCGCACTGCGCCGACAGGGCCTGGCCGCCGAGGCGTTCGCCTGTGACGTGGCCGACCGCGCCGCCGTCGAGGCGGCCGTCGCCCGCGCCGTCACCGTGTTCGGCTCCCTCGACGTCCTGGTCAACAGCGCCGCGCACTGCACCGCGGACGTCCCGCTGTTCGAGGACGACCCCGACGAGGCGTGGACGCGTGACCTCGACATCACGCTCACCGGTGCCTACCGCTGCTGTCGCGCCGCCCTGCCGCACCTCGCCGCCTCCGGCCGCGGGGCGATCGTGAGCGTCGGCTCCGTCAACGGCCTCCAGGACTTCGGCAACCACGCCTACAGCGCCGCCAAGGCCGGCCTCGGTTCCCTCACCCGGACCCTCGCCGGGCACGCCGCAGCCCGGGGCGTGCGGGTCAACCTCGTGGCACCGGGCACGGTCCGCACCTCGGCGTGGGAGGGGCGCGACGACGAACTCGACGCCGCACGCGGCCTGTACCCGCTCGGCCGGGTCGGGGAGCCGGCGGACATCGCCGCCGCGGTCGCCTTCCTGGCCTCCCGCGACGCCGCCTGGATCACCGGCACCACCCTCGTGGTCGACGGCGGCCTCACCGCCGTCAACACCGGCTTCCACGCGGCCGTCCACCAGCCCTGACCGGCCTCGGCCCACCGCCCCGCGCTCCTGTACGGCCGCGCGGTGACGAAGTTCACCATTTCGTCACAGGGTGGCCGGAAACACAACCCTCGCCCGCCCGCCCAGGTCTACTGATGCGAGACCGTGGGAATCGCGCTGGGAAACACCTGGTGCAGACCTCGGGCGATCAAGGGGAGAAGGGTAGGCCGTCATGGGGGACATACGCAGACGAGGCGTCGTCGCGCTGGGCGTCACCGGACTGGTGGCGCCGCTCGCGCTCGCGCTCACCGCGGCACCGGCCCAGGCCGCGAGCTGCACCTCGCAGACGGGGCCGTACCAGAAGCAGGTGGAGAGGTTCCTGGGCCGGCCGGTGGACGGCAAGCAGTCCGCCGCCGACTGCAAGGCCGTACAGGCCTTCCAGACCAAGCACGGCATCACGCCGAACATCGGCTACGCCGGGTCCGTCACCTGGGATGTGATGGACCTCATGAACAAGCAGAAGGCCGTCGGGAACAAGCCGAACAAGGACGGCAAGTGCCCAGTGGACAAGGGCCGCATCGCCTGCGTGAACCTCACGCTCCAGCTAAGCTGGATCCAGGACGGCGCGAAGCTCGTCCACGGCCCGGTGCCGGTGCGCACCGGCCGCGACGGCTTCGAGACCCGTACCGGCCTGAAGAAGATCTACTGGCGCGACATCGACCACGTCTCCAACCTCTACGACGTGCCGATGCCGTACAGCCAGTTCTTCAACGGCGGTCAGGCCTTCCACTCGGTCGGCCTGAGCATGTGGAACCCGCCGGGCTCGCACGGCTGTGTGAACATGACACCGACGGAGGCCAAGGCGTACTGGTCGCTGCTGAAGAACGGCGACGACGTCTTCGTCTACGGCCGCAAGCCGGGCACCTGAGCCGAGGCCGACGGCGCAGGCACTGGGCGCGTCCCCGGACTCCGGCGGGCGCGCCCAGTCGTGTGAGCCGGGCTCCGGTATCTGATCCGATACGAAGTACCCCTCCCCGTCGACACCTTGACGTGATGAGCAACACGGTCCGAAATGTCCGTATTCGAGGTGCTTACTCACGGCGCCTTCACGTCAGTCGGCATATGCTTCACAGCATGTCCACCACTGTTGCAACCGCCTCCGAGCGATCGGCCGCGGAGGTCAACGAGGAGATCCGGGCCCTGTGGCGCCGGTCGGGCGGGACACTGAACACCGAGCAGCGCGCCGAGTACCAGCGCCTCGTGTTGGAGTGGGCCGCCGCGGCCCCGCGGTCGCACCGGGCGGCCTGACCGACCCCGCGCGCACCGCGCCGTACCGCCCCGGGGCACCCGTGAGCGCACGGGTGCCCTTCTCGCAGCACCTCCGGCATCGCACCGGGCCCTTTCCGCCCCGGCGTCGCGCCGGGGCCCGGCCGGCGCCCGTCAGCCCCACGTCGCCGAGTAGTACCGCCGGTACGCCTTGCGGTCCTGTTCGGACCGGATGAACCGGGTCGCGACCAGTGCGATCAGGCTGCCCGCGATGACCAGCAACCCGGGCCCGATGTTCCGGGTGTCCGTCAGCCGCGCCAGCAGGGTGCTGCCCTCGGACGTTCCGGTGACCGGCGCCGAGGTGCCCGGCGAGGCCGCGTTCGGAGCCATCGCGCCCTGCGCCGCGGAGGCCGACGGCGCGGGCGAGGGCGCCGAACTCGCACCGCCACCCGCACCGCCCGCGTCCTGCGCCGACACGAGCAGCCGCACACCGAGTGCCGTCAGCGCCTTGGTCACCGGCTGGAAGAACGTCGTCCCGCCCGCCGTGCAGTCCCCGTTGCCGCCCGAGGTGACCCCGAGCGCGATGCCCTCCGAGAACAGCGGGCCGCCGCTGTCACCCGGCTCGGCGCACACCGTGGTCTCGACGAGCCCGGTGACCGTGCCCTCCGGATAGTTGACGGTCGCGTTCAGCGCGGTGACCCGGCCGTCGTGCAGACCGCTGGTGCTGCCGCTGCGGAACACCCGCTGCCCCACCGTCGGATCGGCCACCCCGGTGATCCGCACGCCCTTCCCGCCGCCGGTCGCGACGACCCCGGCACCTGCGCCGGCCTTGCCGGAGGCGTACTGCACGAGCGAGAAGTCACTGCCGGGGAAGACACTGTTCACGGTGTTGCCCAGTTGCCGGTCACCCTGGCTGTCGGCGAACCAGGTGGATCCGGCGGGCCCGCAGTGGCCGGCCGTGAGGATGAAGTCGGACCGCCCGTTCGTGACGTTGAACCCCGCCGAGCAGCGACCGCCGGTCGACAGGATCGGCAGGGCGCCGTTCAGCCGCGTGGTGAACGCGCCCTTCATGCGCTCCATGTGCACGAAGCTCCCGATCCCCGCGGCCACCCGGGTCAGCCGGGACCAGTCACCGGCGGACACCGTGCGGTCCGCCCGCACCACGACCCGGTTGGTCCGGTAGTCCACCGCCCACGCCGTGCCCGGCACCCGTGGCGCCGAACCCAGCGACGCGGTGGCCGACTTCAGCTCGTCCATGCTGTGGGGCACGACCTTCGCCTCGGCCCCGGCCCGCCGCACCGCCCGCGCTGCCGCGTCGTCGGTCACCGCCACGACCGGCCGCCCGTCGGCGCCGACCCAGTCACCCGCCGTACGGGCGGTGCCGAGCCGCGCCACCAGGGCGGACCCGGTGTCCGTGGTGCCGCCGCCGGCGCGGAGCACTCTGGCGGAGCCGGGCGGTGTCTCGCTCGCCATGGCCGCCTGGGTGACCATCGCGCCTCCCAGGAGGAGTCCGCCGACGGCCGTCAGCCGTGTCAGTCGCCGGACGACCCGTCGTCGTGCGTGCCGCATGCATGGCTCCCGAAGCCGAACCCGAACGCACGCCACCCCTACCGGCAGCGCGGGGCACCCAGGTCGTCGGGGGCCCGCCCCTCCATACGGCCCCCGGAGCCACGGCGTTCACCCCCACCGACGAACTCCCCGCCCGGCCGGCGCCCGTGCTCCACCCCGCCGGCCACGACCATGTGCTCCGGCCACGATCATGTGCTCCGGCGCCGGCATGCACTCCGCGCCGCCATGGACTCCGCGCCGGCACCGACTCCGCCCCCCGGCCGCCCGTCCGTCCCGGCGGACCCGTTTCCGCTCACGCGCCGAGCCCCTATCTTGAGCCTCATGACCAGCATCCCGCACGGCACCCCCGGCGAGCCGGGTCCGCTGCGCACGCTCGGCCTGGAGCGGCTGCGACGCCGTACGAGCATGAAGTGGCGCACCTACCCCGACGACGTGCTGCCGCTGTGGGTGGCCGAGATGGACGTGCCGCTCGCCGAGCCCGTCGTCCGCGCCGTCACCGACGCGCTCGCCCTCGGCGACACCGGGTATCCGGCCGGCACCGCTTACGCGGAGGCCCTCGCCGTCTTCGCCGCCGAGCGGTGGAACTGGGACGGGCTCGCCGTCGAGCGCACCGCGATCGTGCCGGACGTGATGCTCGGCGTGGTCGAGATGCTCAAGCTGGTCACCGGGCCCGGTGATCCGGTCGTCGTCAACCCGCCGGTGTATCCGCCGTTCTTCCAGTTCGCCGAGCGCATGGACCGCCGGGTGGTGCAGGCCCCGCTCGACGCCGGTCTGCGCATCGACCTGGCCGGTCTGGAGGAGGCGTTCCAGGAGGCGGCCACCGGGCCCGGACGTGCCGCGTACCTGCTGTGCAGCCCGCACAACCCCACCGGGACCGTGCACACCGCGGCCGAGCTGACGGCCGTCGCCTCCCTCGCCGAGCGGTACGGCGTCCGGGTCGTCGCGGACGAGATCCACGCCCCCCTCGTCGCCCCCGGCGTCACCTTCGTGCCGTACCTCGCCGTGCCCGGCGCCGCCCGCGGCCTGTCCCTGTTGTCGGCGTCCAAGGGGTGGAACCTGGCCGGTCTCAAGGCCGCGCTCGCCGTCGCCGGACCGGAGGCCGCGGCCGACCTCGCGCGGCTGCCCGAGGAGGTGAGCCACGGTCCCAGCCACCTCGGCGTCATCGCGCACACCGCCGCCCTGCGCGACGGAACCGCCTGGCTGGACGCCCTGCTGGCCCAGCTCCGCGACAACCGGCGCCTGCTCACCGGCCTGCTCGCCGAGCACCTGCCGGCGATCCGCGCGTACCCCGCCGAGGCCACCTGTCTCGCCTGGCTCGACTGCCGGGCCCTCGGCCTCGGCGACGACCCCGCCCAGGTCTTCCTCGACCGCGGCCGGGTCGCCCTCAGCCCCGGTCCTCCCTTCGGTGCCGGCGGCGCCGGGCACGCACGCCTGAACCTGGCGACCTCGCCCGCGATCCTCACCGAGGGGGTGCGGCGGATGGCGGCGTCCCTGCGCTGAGCGGGCGCGCCCCGCCGGCCCGCCGTCCCGGGGCCTCCCCGGGCGGCGGACGGACTCCTAGACTGCCGGGCATGGACGACACGCGGCTCGACCGGCTCGGCTCCGGCAAGTACCTGCTGGTGACCAGCTACCGCAAGAACGGCACCCCGGTCGCCACCCCGGTGTGGGTGGTCCGGGACGGCGACACGCTCGGCGTGTGGACGGCCGCCGACAGTTGGAAGGTCAAGCGGATCCGGCGCCGCCCCGACATCCTCGCCGGACCCTGTGACGTACGCGGCAACCCAACCGGCGACCAACTGCCGGCCACCGCCGAGATCACCGGCCCGGAGACCACCGACCGCTACCGCGCCCTCATCGCCCGCAAGTACGGCATCCTCGGCCGGCTCACCCTGCTGGGCAGCCGGCTGCGGCGCGGCAGGGACGGCACGGTCGGCATCCGGGTGACCCCCGCCCGGTGAGGGCCACCCGCGACCGGCGTCCTACGACGCGTTGAGCACCGACCCCGACAGCTCAAGACCGCCGGACCGCGGCTTCCCGGTCTGCGGGTCGATCTGCCCGAACCGCACGGACTCCGCCTGCTCACGGACCCGGTCCTTCACCGTCGGCACGGTGATGTCGGCGCTGGTGTGCCCGGGCGCGATCTCCGCCCACAGGTACAGGCCGTCCACCTCGGACAGCGGACGCGCCGGATCGGGCGACGCCCCGGCCGTGTCCCGCAGCCAGCGCGCCGGGACGTCCTTGGTGGACAGCTCCGGCGCGGTCGCCCGTACGACCCCGAAGAACGCGCTCATGTCCACGTCGACCGCCTCCGACAGGGACACCCGCCACTTCAGCGTCTGTCCCTCGGTCACCTTGCCGGCGACGGGCGTCACGGTCATCGTGGGCGCCGGATCGTCGTCGTGGACGGTGATCCCGCCCCGGTAGGAGCCGACGACCGCCCCCCGCACCGCCTTCACCAGCACGTCGTACGACACGTCGGTGCCGTACCGCGTGTTGCCCTTCACCTGGACCGGTACGTCGACGCCCTGACCGCCCGGACGGACCGTCACCAGGCGGTCCTTGGCCCTGCCGGTGGCGGGGTCGACGACGTACACCCGCACCTGACCGCTGCCACCCGTGCCCGTGACCTGGACGGGCACCCGGTAGGTGCGCACGCCCGTGTCACCCTCGTCCACGGTCGTCCGGCCGACGTCCACGCGCGGCAGCGCGTCGGTGCGCACAGCGGGTGTCCCGGGCCGCCAGCCCCAGGCGTCCATCAGCCAGGCCCGACCGGACGCCGAACGCGGCGTCAGCTCCATGGACTTGACCGAACCCAGAGCGAGTCCGGCACGGGTCGCCGCCGTCAGCGGCACCCGGATCTCCCGCGCCCAGTAGGAGGCGGTCCGTTCACTGCCGGGCAGCCCGTCCACGTGGACCCGGCCGATCTTCGCCTTCCGGCCGGAGGCGTCGGTGAGCGACACGTCCAGCTCCGTACCCCGGGAGTTCGGGGGCACGAACAGCCGCAGCGCCAGCGCCTTGGACCCCGACAGGGACACCGGCTTCGCCGCGGTCACCCGGACCGGGGCACCGGCACGCGTCCAGTGCAGCGCGACCGCGTGCCGGCCGGCCTCCCGGTCGGTCGCCCACTGCGCGAAGTGCGGTGACTGCCCGTGCGCGCCCTGGCCGAGGCAGGCCTCGGCCGCGGTGGGCGACACCGCGTCGCACAGCCGGCCACCGGTCACCGACACGCCTGCGTCCGGCAGGAGACCGCCGCCCCGGCGGGCACCCACCGCGTGGCTCAGCACCCGCGCCGGGTCCGCCGACGGCGCCCGTTTCCCCGAGCCGTCCAGCAGCGGACGCACCCGGTCGTCCCCGGCGAGGAACAGCCGCGCGGCGGCGGCGATGTATGTCGAACCGGCCCGGTGCTGCTGGTCGGCGGTCAGCCGGGTCGCGGCCCGCTTGGCGCACACCGGGTCGCGCTGCCCGGGGTCGTCGGAGAAGTCGTCCTCGGCGGGCGCCGCGGCCTGGCCGGGCGTCCACTCGGAGTTGAAGAAGTTGTGGTTGGCGCCGATCACGTACACGGCGCTGTGCAGGGCGGTGCCGTTGCCGACCGTGCGCGTGCCGTCGACGTACACCTCGCCCTGGAGGTCGGAGACGTCACCGTCGCAGCCCGGCAGGATCGTCACCGACGGCACGTCGGGCACCGGGTTCTGCCCGAAGACGGTCGGACCGATGAGGACGGTGCCGCGGACCTTCCAGCGCACCGGCCCGCGGTAGCCGTCCTGGTCGGCGGGCGGCGGCGTGATGCTGTCCAGGGCAGCCCGGTTGACGCCCTCGCCGCCCCGCGAGTGGCCGACCAGCAGCACCCGGGACAGATCGGCGCGGGGTGCCTCGCGCACCACGGCCGGTGCCGTCGCGGGGTGTTCGGTCCAGTCGGCCCAGCGGGCCAGGTGCAGCCGCACCAGCGAGGACCGGGCCTGCGCGCCACCGTCCTCGGCGGCGTAGTCCTGCCCGTTGATGCCGTTGGCGGCGACCGACACGGTCATGTAGCCCTGGGAGGCGAGGAGTCGCTGGTCCCGCAGGTAACCGCGGTGACTGGGCACCGGCTCGGTGCCGGCCGGGCACGGCCAGTCCCCGGTGGTGTCGTCGCGGCCCTTGTAGCAGACGGAGTGGCGGCCGTGCAGGAACAGCGCGAGCGGGCGCTTCCCGGAGGCGCCGACCGGCGCGACGACCACCGCGCGCATCTCCACCGGCTTCGGGAAGCCCGGCAGGCGCACGGACTTCAGCGTGTACTCGCCCGTCCTGGTGCGGTACGAGCCGGGCTTGCCCGGGTCCACGCCGTTCGCGGGGAGCGGGGCCGGCAGCCGTGCCGCCGACGCGGTCCCGGCGCTGTCCCGCGCGTCCAACCGCCGTCCGCCGGACCAGACTTCCAGCCCGCTAAGCCCCGATGGCCGCCGTCCGTCGAGCGGCAGCCGGAAGGTCCGCCCGTCCGTGCCCGGCCGCGGCACGCCCAACAGGCGTCCGCCGGAGCGGAATTCGACCCGCGCGTCACCCATCGGCACCGGCCGGTCCGACCGCCACACCAGTTGCGGCGCCGGACCCCGGCCGGCCAGCCGCCATCCCGGCGGGAGCGGCCCGTCGTCCGCGACCGCCGACATCCCCTCCGGCAGACCTCGTTGGGGCTGCGCGACCGCCACCCCCGGAGATGCTCCCGCCACCGCGAGTAACGCGGCGGCGGCCACCCATATGTGCCGGGCACGGACCACTGTTCCTCCTCGGACCCCGACCTCGGGCGCCCGGGCCCGCCGGGACGCCCCTCGCCCCGGGAGGATGAACGGCGGAGGCTGCGGGTTGCCTGTGCGCGGGAGGTGATGGATCACATCAGGGACGGCGGGGCGCGCGGGTGTGTGCGGCGGGGGTGCCGAGGTGTGGGTGCGGCGGGGTCCGGAGGCGGCTACGACGGCTTCCGGTGCCGGTGCGTGTCACCGGCAGGGGGCCTGGGAGGGGCGGTGGCGGTGTGCGGCCGTCAGGTCCGAGTGCGGGGGCGGTCAACCGCGGGTGCCGGGTGCGTGTGCCCGGTGCCGCCGGGTCCAGGGGCCGTCAGGTCCAGGCCCGGTAGGGCTCGTCCAACAGTTGGAAGACCGGTTCACCGCGCACGGGGTCCTTCGCCGTGGACAGCCGGACCCGGTCCCCGCTGTGGATCCCGACCGGCGGTCCCATGACCCGGCCCCGCACGACGAATCCCTCGGCCATCTCGATCAGCGACACGTTGCGCGCCGCGGGCGTGTTGCGGTGCACCACGGTGGAGTGGCGGACCGTGCCGACGCCCTCGCTGCGCTCCGTGCGCAGTTCGCTGCCCTGGCACACCGGACACAGCAGCCGGTGGTACGTCGCCGTGCCGCACCAGGTGCAGCGCTGGAAGAGGATGGCGTCCTGGGAGTCCGCGGAGACGGGGTCGAGAACACCCGTCGCGGAACCGGCCACCGGATGCGCGGTGCTTGCTGAGTGGTGGTACACGCTGTCAACTCCCTGCGCTCGGCCGGAATCCGGGTGCACGGGGCGGACCGCGCACGTGGGTGCGCGGTTGCCGTGCCACCGCGCACGCCGACAGAGTATGGCACTCAGTGTCACTCGTAAAGGCACTCCGTACCCAGAATGGTGAGCGGCGGGCACGCCTGGGTCAGCCGCGGCCGAGCGCCGTCTCCAGTTCCTGGACCACCCGCCACAGCGGGGCGTCCCGGCGGGAGACCAGCACCACCACCTCGTCGGACCGTCCCGCCCGCTCATCCGACCCCGCCGGACCGGACCGGGCGGCCGCCACCGCGGTGTCCGCCGGCCGGCCGTACGTCCTGTGCACATAGCCCAGCGCGTGGTCCACCGCCGTGCCCGGATCGCCCGCGCCGTCCGACCGCAGCCAGGAACGCAGGGCGTTGTTGTGCGCGGCGACCACGGCGGCCGCGATCACGTCGGCCCGCAGGGTCCCGTCGGGCCGCCCGGCGAACCGGCCGCGCAGATAGTCGGCGAGGGCGCGCTCGTAGCGCCACACCACCGACAGCTCGTAGGCGCGCAGGCCCGGTACCTGCCGGGTGAGGCGGTAGCGCTGCACGGAGAAGGCCGGGTTCTCGGCGTACATCCGCAGCACCAGCCGGGCCGCGTCGCACACCCGCCGCACCGGCTCGTGCTCCGGGCCGCCCGTGCCGAGGAAGGCGGTCATGTCGGCCAGGCAGCGCTCGTGGTCGGGGAAGACCACGTCCTCCTTGGAGGGGAAGTAGCGGAAGAACGATCGCCGGCCGACGCCGGCCAGGGCCACGATGTCGTCCACGGTGGTCTGCTCGTACCCGCGTTCCACGAAGAGCCGGAAGGCCGCCGCCACCAGGGCGTCCCGCATGGGCGGCTTCGCGGCCGGCGCCGCGCTGCTGGAGCTCATGAACGGGAACGTAGCACCCGGAACGCTGCTGTGACACTCAGTGCAGCATCGGGGGTCTACTGGGGGAACTGAGTGCTTTCGCGGTGGACGGCCGGCCCGTGACGCACCGCGCTCGGGGCGGCTGACGGGGGCGGCCTCGAACGCCCGTGGCCTGCGGCGTAGCCTTTCTCCACCCCGCTGGCACCGGCCGCGCACGCCCCGAGGAGATCTCCCATGCCCGCCGCCCGCCCCCGCCTGCTCTACGTCACCGACCTGGCGTACCGGGCCCGCGGGCGCCGCTACTGCGACGAGGACATCCACCTCACCTCCCGGCTGCGCGCCCACTTCGACCTGGCCCTGTGCCACCCGCTGGACGCGGCGGCCCTGATGGCGGACCACGACGCCGTCGTCGTCCGCAACAGCGGCCCCGTCCTCGGCTACCCGCGTGAGTACGAGGCCTTCCGCGCCCGGGCGCTGGCCACCGGTGCCCGGGTGTACAACCCGCTCACCGGCAAGGCGGACATGGCCGGCAAGCAGTACCTCCTCGATCTGACCGCCGCCGGCTTCCCCGTCATCCCGACCGTCGACAGCGTCGAGGGCCTGCACCGGCTGCCGCCCGCCACGCGGTACGTGGTCAAGCCCAGGCTCGGCGCGGACTCCCTCGGCCTGCGGACCGTCCCCGGGAGCCGGATCGCCTCCCTCACCGCGAGCGACGTACTGATCCAGCCGCGCGTCGACTTCGTCCACGAGGTGTCGTTCTACTTCGTCGACGACGACTTCCAGTACGCCCTGTACGCCCCCGACCCCCGGCGCCGCTGGGAGCTGCGGCCCTACGCGGCCACCGCCGCCGACCTGGAGTTCGCCCGGCGCTTCATCGACTGGAACGACCTCGGACACGGTATCCAGCGCGTCGACGCCTGCCGTACGGACGACGGCGGCCTGCTGCTGGTCGAACTGGAGGACCTCAACCCCTACCTGTCCCTGGACGCGCTGCCGGAGGAGGCCCGGGACGCCTTCGTCACCGCGTTCACGGCGTCCCTGAACCGGTTCGTGCAGGCAGTGCCGAGCCCGGTCCTGGGGTGATCGGACGTCCGTGCCGTTCGCCGGACGGACGCGCGGCGGGGGAGGAGCGAGCCTGAACGGGTCCGCCGCGGGCCCCGTATCCCCGTGCGGGAACCGCGCGAGCCCCGTACCCGGGGGACGGAAGGAGAGCCAGGTGCCGACACCGCCCCACCCCGAACAGCCGCCGCCGGCAACGGAGTCGGAACCCATCCATGTGCTACGGCTCCGCCGCTTCGACGCCCTCGCCGAGCTGATGCGGGAGTTCCGGCCGGACCCGGTGACGTGGGAGCCCTCCGGCACGGCACCCGGCCCGCACCCGCCTCCCGCCGAGGAGGACACCCGGGAACTCCCGCCCGTGCCCTCGGCCCGTGCCCCGAAGGCCCCAACCCCGGACGTGTCCGGCCCCCGCCCGGCCCGTCCTGCGAAGGCCCCCACCCGGGGCGCGTCCGGTCCCGGCTCGGGACCTCCGGAACACCTTCGCACCGGACGTGCACACCTTCGCCGGGCCGTCGTAGGTGCCGCTGGTGGTGCCGTCGCGGCGGCCGCCCTCGCCGGTTTCGGCTGCGCCCTGCTCCTCCCCGGCCGACAACAGGCCGCCGCGGCTCCGCCGGCCGCCCCGCCGAGCACGGCCTCCGCGCCCACCACGGCCGCCCCACCCGCCACCGCGTCCGTCCCGCCGCCCGCCGCCACCGCGCCCGATCCCGACGGCCCCGGCACCCTCCGCCAGGGCGACACCGGACCCCCGGTCACGGAACTGCAGCGGCGCCTGCTGCGCGTCCCGGACGTCTACCGCGACGGCACCACCAGCGGCACCTACGACGCCATCCTCACCGAGGCCGTGGCCCGCTTCCAGCTCTGGTACGGCATCAGCGGCGACGAGAAGGGCGTCTACGGCGACGACACCCGCCGCGCACTGGAGTCACGGACCGGCGCCGGCGAGGAGTCATGAGCGGCACACCGGGAACAAGCAGCGACGGCCGCACCCTTGTCCACCGCGTCCACCGCGGGCCGGGGGACCGGGACCGGGCAATGGGGGCGGCAGCGCAGGACGGTGGGGCGGGACGGCAGCGGAACGGTATGGCGGACGGAGGTGCCGGGATGGACCGGGCGGACGAGGGTGCCGGCGTGGACGGCAACGGGCAGACGGACGGCAACGGCCAGGAGGGCATGGGCGGTCAGGGAGACGCGGAGCGCCAGGGGGACGTGGAGGACTTCTTCGCGCGGCTGGATCCCGACATGTGCGTGGTGACGGCGGTCGCGGACGGCGAGCGGGCCGGCTGCCTGGTGGGTTTCGCCTCGCAGTGTTCCCTGAAGCCGCCCCGGTTCGCCGTGTGGCTGTCCAAGGCCAACCGCACCTACCGGGTGGCCCGGGCCGCGCAGCACCTCACAGTCCATCTGCTCACCCGCGACCGACGGGACCTCGCGGAGCTGTTCGGCGGCGAGACGGGCGACGAGACCGACAAGTTCGCGGGGCTGGCCTGGCGGGAGGGGCCCGGCGGCACCGCCGTCCTGGCGGACGCCGCGGCCTGGCTCGTCGGCACCGTGCTCCACCGCACCGACGGCGGCGACCACGTCGGCTTCGTGCTCGACCCGGTCCAGTGGGGCACGGGACGGGAAGGACCGCTGCTGCGGCTCTCCGATGCCGTCACCATCGAGGCCGGCCATCCCGCGGACTGACGCCCCGGCGGCAGGGGCGGTACCGCTAGCCGCCCGCGGTCCCCGGCGTGTCCTGCGCGTCCTGCGCCGGCATGCGGATGTCGAGCACACACACGTCGTCCCGCCGCTCGTCCGCCAGCATCGTGGCGAGCAGCGCCTCCAGCGAGCCGGACTCGTCGCGGCCGTGGGCGCGCACCGCCGCGGCCAGCCGGTCGAAGCCCGCGTCGAGCCCCTCACCGGGACGCTCCACCAGACCGTCGGTGTACAGCAGCAGCCGGTCACCGGGTTCCAGACGCAGCTCCGCCGAATCGTAGACGGATGAGCCGGTCGCGCCGAGCAGCATGCCGCCGGGCCGGTCGAGGTAGCGCACCTCGCCCCGGCGCACCAGCAGCGGCGGCGGGTGCCCGGCCTGGGCCCAGGCCAGGACGTGTTCCCCGGGGTCGTAGCGGGCCAGGACCATGGTGGCGGTGGTCTGGCCGTCGCGGGAGTGCAGCAGCAGCCGGTTGAGCCGTGCCAGCGCCCCGGTCAGCGAGGAGCCGGTGCTGACCATGCCCTTCGCGGTGAACCGGAGCTGAGCCATGGTGGCCACGGCGCCGATGCCGTGGCCCGCCACGTCACCGACCACGAACAGCGCGTCGGAGTCGGGAAGCTCGATGGCGCTGAACCAGTCACCGCCGACGTGGACCCCGGCCTGCGCGGGCAGGTAGGCGACCTCGACGCGCAGCCCGGCCAACTGCACCGGCTTGCTGGGCAGCGGCAGCAGGGCGTGCTGGAGCCGCGCCGCCAGCGCCCGTTCGGCCTGAAGGATGCCGCGCTGGAGCAGCATCGCGCGCTCGCTCTCCACCAGCGCCAGCTCCGCGCTGCGCTGCGCGGTGAGGTCCTGCACGAAGCCGTGCACCTCGACGGGGGTGCCGTCGGGTGCCGTGACGGCCTCCGCGACCATCCGCAGATGCCTGACGCCCGCGGACGTCTCGACGCGGAACGGCACGTCGAAGGGGCGCGCGTGGCGTACGAGTCCGGCGATCGCGTGGGCCAGCGGGCCCGCGTCCTCCGGTACGGCCAGGCTGGGCAGCTTCTCCAGCCGGACCGGCCGCCGCCCGGGAGCCCGGCCCAGCACGGTGTACGTCTGCACGGCCCAGGAGATCTCCTGGGTGATCAGGTTCCAGTTGGCCCAGCCGAGGTTGCCGAGACGCTGCACGTCGGCCAGGCGCTGCTCCTGCCGGTCCACCCCGTCGTGCCGCAGCCAGGTCACCACCAGGCCGTCGCCCAGCGGGGCCGCCCGTACCGAGTAGGTGGCGGTGACCGGCACGCCGTCGATGACGTCCCGGTGGGCGAAGGGCTCGCCCTCGAACGGCACGCCGGTCCCGAGCGCCTGGAGGCAGCCCTGCCACAGCGGTTCCCCGGCGACCGACGGATAGCTCTCCAGGAGGTGGCTGCCGACCATGTCGCGGCCGGTCCGGCCGAACACGTCGACCGCCCCCGGGGTGGCGGCGTCGATGCGGTAGTCCGCCACCTCGCCGGAGGAGTCCCGCAGCGGGGTCAGCAGGGTGACCGCGCCCGGCAGCGCGTCGAACACCGCCTGCACGGTCCGGGAGACGCCCTCGGCCGCACGCTGCCGCGGGCCGTCGAAGGCCCGCAGCCGGCCCGCGCTCAGCCGGGCCATGGCCCGCAGCAGCTCCCGCTCGCGCGCGGTGAACGGCCCGCGGCGCCGACGCAGCACACCGAGGGCTACGGACGCCGCGTCCCCGGCCGGCACGGGCAGCCAGGCGCGGGAGAGCCAGCGCTCCGGGGGGCTGCCGATGATCTGGTACCGCTCGCCGTCCGCGGCGGGGTCCTCCAGCCAGCGCGGCTCCCCGGACCGCAGGACGTCCAGCGCGGCGACCCCGGTCACCGGCGGCACGTGACGCCACTGGGCGGCGACGGTGGTGTCGACGCCGGCGTGCCCGATCAGCCCGAGGCCGCCCTCGGGCAGCCGCTCGTAGAGCATCACCGCGTCTGCGCCCAGCTCGGGTGCGAGGTGTTCCAGGAGGCATTCGGCCAGTTCTTGCGGCGAGCCGACCCGGACCAGGTCCCGGCCGGCGTGCCCGAGCACCTCCGCGAGGTCCATCGTGCCGGCGGGCGGGGTCGCCCAGGATCCGGCACCGGCCGGTGAGGCGGGTGCCATGGTGCCGGGTGGGGCCGGAGCCGGTGAGGCCGGTTCCGTGGCGGCGGGCCGGCCGGGGCGCGGCAGGCCGCCCAGGGTGATCCAGCACTGTTCGAGGAGGGTGCGGTTGCCGTCCTCGGCCCGCCGCGTCAGCTCCGTCTGCGCGGCGTCCGGCGTGCACCCGGTGAGGGCCATCAGCACGCCCTTGGCCCGCTCCAGCACGGCGGAGGTCGCCGCCCGGTCCCGCAGCCGCTCCATCTCGGCACGCTGCCGGGCCACGACCTTGGCCAGCGCCGCCACATCGGTGCTGGTGCCGGGGGCCACCGGGGGTACGGGCTCGCTCGTCACGCGACGAGCATTGCACATCAGGGGCCGTTCGATCACTCGTCTGCCAGGTGCAGGTTCATGTGACCGTCGCACAAGATTTCTGACCGCGGGGGCGGGTCGAGCGAATGGGGGCGAACAGGGTCGGAGCAGGGGCGGAGGGAGGTGCGCAGGCCGATGGCGACGGGCGGACTGGCGAGGCGAGGAGCGGGGGGTGGGACACTCCTGAGCCACTGGCGCGAGCTGCGCGGACGGGCTCGCGGAGCGGGCGGAGGGGTCAGCGGCTCGTGCCGCGGGCGGCCAGTGCCTCGCTCACCACGCGCACGCTGCGGGCGATGTGCTGGAGCTGGAGGACCTCGGCGGCGTACATCTTGATCGTGTGTTCGATCACCGATTCCGGCAGCCCGAGCACCGGCAGTTCCGCCCGCGCGGTCTGGAGGGCGGTCCGTGCGACCCGGATCTCCTGCTGTACCTGGATCTGCGCGTGCCGGGCGAGCAGGACGGGGTGCCGGATGAGCGCCGGATAGCTGGAGTAGCGCGCGGGGATCAGTTCGCGCAGCCACTTGGCCGCCGAGCGTTCCCAGTCGTACGAGCCCGGAGTCTTGACCTGACAGGGCCAGTCGGGACTGATGCGCGTGCTGGTCAGGGGCATGATCATCGCTTCCGGTGTGCGGCGTCGGGAGGTGGTCGACGGGTTCGTGGCGGCCCCGGCCCAGGGGATGGCCGGGGCCGCCACGGGCGCCTCGCGCAGGCGACGCGCCCCGGAACGCCCCGGGCGCCGACGTGGGTAGGGGACGGCGGCTGGGGGTGTCCGTGCGGGGGCCCCGGGCGTCGGGTGCTGACCGTGCCCGGAGTCGGCCGGGTGCGATCCGTGAGCAGTATTTATATATGCGGTCCAGTTTGCAAGACGTATGAAAAAATTCATGCGCGGTCTGTGGCGAATCATCCCCGTTCGCGGGGTGGGAGACCGCAAGATCTTCACTTATGTGCGGCCCGCGCGGAAGGATCGGTCGCCGTACCAGCGCCGCGCCTGCGGGAGGACCGGTTCAGTCCCGGAGGAAGAACTGGTGGTGGTCCGAGAGCTGCTCGTACTTCTCCAGCCGGGCCTGGGTGCGCTCCGGATCGGCGTCGGTCATGGCCTGGAGCAGCGCGGCGGCCAGCACCCCGGGGGCGGAGTACGAGTCGAACACCAGCCGTGAACCGGTGCCGGTGGCGAAGGCGATGTCGGCCTCGTCGGCCAGCGGTCCGAGCGCCAGGTCGGTCACCAGGGCGACCCGCAGACCGGCACCGCGTGCCACCTTCAGGGCGTTGAGCGTCTCCTGCGAGTGCCGGGGCATGGCGAAGGCCAGCACCCAGCTCCCGCCGGCCTCGCGGGCCTGGAGCAGCGCGTCGTAGGCCACGCTGCCGCCCCGCGTCACCAGCCGCACGTCGGGGTGGATACGGCGGGCGGCGTAACCGAAGTACTCGGCGAGCGACACCGAGATGCGCAGGCCCAGCACGGTCAGCGGGGTGGACCGGGACAGCTCGCGGCCGGCGCGGATCACCCGGTCGGGGTCGGCGAAGTCGCGCCGCAGGTTCTCCAGGTTCTGGATCTCGGCGTCGACGGCCGCCTGGAGCTCGTTGGCCCGGTTCTCCTCGCCGGGCCCGCCGGCCAGGCCGCTCAGCGCGATCGACTGGAGCCTCTCCCGCAGCGCGGGGTAGCCGCTGAAGCCGACGGCGGCGGCGAAGCGGGTGACGGAGGGCTGGCTGACCCCGACCCGGTCCGCCAGCTCGGTGATCGGCAGGAACGCGGCTTCGGTGATGTGCTCGATCAGGTACTGGGCGATGCGCCGCTGTCCCGGCGACAGACGGGGCCCGTCGAACAGTTCCCGGAGCCGGGAGGTCGGGGAGGCCTCGGCCTCGGGCACGGTCTTGCCCGACGTGATCGCTGATGCCTGTGCGCGTGCCTGCTGCGGCGAGGGCACCGGTCGGCCTCCTTTGTCTGCCCGAGCACTCAACATAGCTCACCGACCCCGTGACCAGGGGGTTGAGCCAGCGGGCTCACCGCCGAAAGAGGCTGATGGAATGACCTACTTCGCCGGCCGGCCGGCTGCCGGCGATCAGCTCGGCGAGCCTGCCGCGCGCCTTGGCGACCGCGGAGTCGGACACCACCAGCAGTCCGCGCACACGCTCCGGCGGCACCCGGCGCGGATCGGCGGCGTGGATGCCGTAGTACGACGGCACTCCGCTGCCCTTGTACACCAGCCACACCCGCTCGCCCGGGTACCGCTGCCGGAGCCGGTCGGCGAGCCGGCCCAGGTCCTGTCCCCAGTCGACGTTGGAGTCGTGCAGCAGACGGTGCGTGTGCGCCGGGCCGCCGAAGGCCTCGTTCGCGTACGGCAGGTAGTACGGGAACGTCCGCAGCGAACTCACCGCCACGTACAGCACGAGCGCGCCGGTCAGGAACCCGCCCCAGCGCCTGCCCGCGCCCCGGTTCCGGTGCGGCACGGGCAGGCAGCCCGCCGCCACCGCGAGGAACATCGGCACGAACAGGGCGTACCGGGTGCCGAAGTCCCGCGCCCCGGTCATCGCCACCGCCAGCAGGACGAGGGGCGGCAGCAGCAGGTACGGCGCCGCGGGCCGCAGCCGCCGCACCGCCACGACCGCCACCGCGCCGGCCGCGCCCAGCGCCGCCAGCCCGAGCGGCGTCTTCACCAGCAGGGCGGCCGGCAGGTAGTACCAGAGCGAACCGGTGTACACGTGCCCGAACAGATAGCCCTGCCAGGGATAGTCCTCCAGCCCGAACTGCATCCGCATCCCCGCCCGGTACGCCTCGGGCACCGGCAGCAGGTCCACCAGACGCCCGCGCAGCCCGTGGACGGCCGGGACGGGCTCGGCGGGCGTGAACCGCAGCCAGGGATCGACGGCCAGATACGCGGCCCAGACGACGGCGAGCGCAACGAATGCCACGACGGCGGCACCCAGCAGCGCCGCCCCGACCGTCGGCAGCCGCATCCCGGACCATGCAAGAGCCTGCCGCTCCGGCCGGCCCGCCGGGGTCGGTCGGTCCGGCGGGGCCGGCCGGGTCGATACGGTCGGGCGGAAGGCCGGGAGAAACCGGCGCCGGACCGGGTCGGGCCTCGTGGCCTGAGCGGATCGGTGGGCGGACACCATGGACAGCGCCGCCAGCACCGTCAGTACCGGCACCGCCGGCAGCGCGCTCATCTTCGTCGCCACGGCCGCTCCCAGCGCGGCCCCGGCCGCCGGCAGGTACGGGACGGGCCGTCGCCGCGCCCGCCACACCAGCCAGGCCGACGTCAGCACGAACCCGGCCGCCGGCACGTCCAGGGTGGCAAGTGAGCCATGGGCGATCAGGTCGGGCGAGAAGGCGTACAGGGCGAGCGCCACGGTTCCACCCGCCGGGCCCGCCACCTCCCGGGCGAACGCGAAGGCGACCAGCCCGCACAGCAGGGTCAGCGCGATCACCGGCAGCCGCGCCCACAGCATCACCCGCCAGGGGTCATTGCCCGACTCGTACAGCAGATGCCGGCCCGCTTTCCCCTGGTCGGCGGTGTACGCAGGGTCGTAGTGCGGGTCCGCCACCGCCACCCCGGCCGCGATCAGGAGTTTCCCGAGCGGCGGATGCTCGGGGTTGTAGCGCACCCGGTGCGTGTGCAGGTAGTCGGTGGCCGTCGCCACGTACACGGGTTCGTCGATGGTGGGGGTCTGCCGCACCGCCGTGGTGACCATCGCCGCGGCCATCTGCGCCAGCAGCAGCACGACGAGGAGCGGCGTCAGCCGGCGCCCGTGCCTGCGCAGCCGGGCGTACCGGCCGACCGGAGCCCGCCGTACCGGCTCAGCGGCCGGAAGCCCGGGAGTGAGGACCAGGTGCTGTTCGCGCGTCATCGTCCGTCCCAGGGTGGCACCGGTCCGCGCGACGGACCGGTGCCCGCGGGCCCGGTCACGGTCCTGCCGGCGCACCGCTCCCGCCACCGCTGCACGAGTCGTACCGGCAGACTCTCCGCCGTGCCCACGGATACGGTCCGCGGCCCGTCGTGGTTCAGCCCGCCCGGCACGAACCGGCCGTACGGCCGGGACCCGGCCGGGTCTCAGGTCGCCGGGGGCCGCGGGGCGGGCAGGGCGGTGGCCGGCAGCAGCAGGTCCGCCCGTTCCCGCGTCGCCGCCACCAGGTCGGCGTTGCGCTGGTCCGTGCCCCGCACCCAGGCCACGGCAGCCGCCGTGGTCCTTGCCGAACTCCTCGTGCCGGGCGACCAGCCGGCGCACCCGCTCGTCCTCGTCCGTCTCGCAGAACCACACCTCGTCCAGGCACCGCCGCACCCGCCCCCACGCCCCCTCCCGCAGCAGCAGGTAGTTGCCCTCGGTCACCACCAGCCGGGCGGGCGGCACCGGGATCGCGCCCGCGACCGGCTGCTCCAGCACCCGCTCGAACGCCGGCGCGTACACCACCTCGCCGCTCTCCTCGCGCAGCCGCCGCAGCAGCGCCGCGTATCCGGCCGCGTCGAAGGTGTCCGGCGCGCCCTTGCGGTCCCGGCGGCCCAGCCGGTCCAGCTCGGCGTCGGCGAGATGGAAGCCGTCCATGGGCACGTGCACCGCCCACTGCGGATCGTCGCCGTTCAGGGCGTCCACGAGGCGGGCGGCGAGCGTCGTCTTGCCCGCGCCGGGACTGCCCGTGATGCCGAGCAGGGCACGCCGGCCGCTCCGGGACAGGGCGCGGGCACGGAGGAGGAGGTCGTCGAAGGTCAGGGACACACCGGGCAAGTGTGGCATCGCCCGTTCGCCGAACATGTGGCGTGCGCCACCCACTGGAGTGCTCCCGACGGGGAAGAGTCCTGGGTATGACTCAGCTCGGTCTGCCCGACACCATCCAGGCCTGTCTCTTCGACCTCGACGGGGTCGTCACCAAGACGGCCGTCGTGCACGCGGCGGCCTGGAAGGAGACGTTCGACGCGTTGCTGCGCGCCTACGACGGCGAGCAGGGAAGGCCGTTCGAGGACGCCGACTACGACGAGTACGTCGACGGCCGTCCCCGCGCCGACGGCGTCCGCGCCTTCCTCGACTCGCGCGGCATCCACCTGCCCGAGGGCGGTCCCGACGACCCTCCCGACGCCCGCACCGTCCACGGCGTCGGCAACCGCAAGAACGAGCTGCTGCTGGAGAGGATCCGCACCGGCGGCGTCGAGGCCTACGAGGGCACCCTGCGCTATCTGGAGGCGGTCCGCGCCCAGGGGCTGCGCACCGCGATCGTCTCCTCCAGCGCCAACTGCCAGGACGTACTGCGCGCCGTCGGGGCCGAGCACCTCTTCGACACACGCATCGACGGTGTGGTCGCCGCCGAGCGGAGCCTGCCGGGCAAGCCGAACCCCGACACGTTCCTCGCCGCCGCCCGCGACCTCGGCGTCGAGGCGTCCCGCGCCGCCGTCTTCGAGGACGCCCTGGCCGGCATGGACGCGGGCCGCGCGGGCGGCTTCGGATACGTCGTGGGCGTCGACCGGGTCGGCCAGACCGACGCGCTGTACAAGCACGGAGCCGACACCGTCGTGCGGGACCTCGCCGAGCTGGGAGGCCGGCGGTGATCACCGAGCGGTCGTACGCCGTCGAACCGTGGACCGTCCGGGAGACCACCCTCGACCTGGACGTCCTCGCCCAGAGCGAATCGGTGTTCGCCCTGTCCAACGGGCACGTCGGCTGGCGCGGCAACCTCGACGAGGGGGAACCGCACGGCCTGCCCGGCAGCTACCTCAACGGCGTCCACGAGGTGCACCCGCTGCCCTACGCGGAGGCCGGCTACGGCTACCCCGAGTCCGGGCAGACCGTCATCAACGTCACCAATGGCAAGGTCCTGCGGCTGCTGGTGGACGACGAGCCGTTCGACCTGCGCTACGGCCGTCTCGTCGCCCACGAGCGCGTACTGGACCTGCGCCGCGGCGTGCTGGAGCGGACCTGCGAGTGGACCTCGCCCGCCGGCTCCACCGTCCGGGTGCGCTCCACCCGGCTGGTGTCGCTGACCCAGCGTGCGGTGGCCGCGGTCGCGTACGAGGTGGAGGCCGTCGGCAGCCGCAGCCGCGTGGTGATCCAGTCGGAACTGGTGGCCAACGAGAGCCTGCCGCAGTCCGACGGCGACCCGCGCGCCGCGCGGGCGCTGAAGTCGCCGCTGGAGCAGGAGGACGGCTTCGCCGCCGGCAACCGGCTGCGGCTGGTGCACCGCACCCGGCGCAGCGGCCTGCGGGTCGCCGTCGCCGCCGACCACGTCGTCACCGGCCCCGACCGCACCACCACCCGCAGCGAGAGCGGCATCGACGTCGCCCGGCTGACCGTGACCTCCGTGCTGGAGCCCGGACAGACCCTGCGGGTGGAGAAGCTGGTCGCTCACGGCTGGTCCGGCGCCCGCTCGCTGCCCGCGATGGCCGACCAGGTCGACGCCGCGCTCGCCGCGGCCGGGCACGACGGCTGGCAGGGCCTGCTGAGCGACCAGCGGGCCTGCCTGGACGACTTCTGGGCCCGCGCCGACGTCGAGGTGGAGGGCGACGAGGAGATCCAGCAGGCCGTCCGCTTCGCCCTCTTCCATGTCCTCCAGGCCGGGGCCCGCGCCGAACAGCGCGCGATCCCCGCTAAGGGGCTCACCGGCTCCGGGTACGACGGGCACGCCTTCTGGGACACCGAGATGTTCGTGCTGCCGGTGCTCACCCACACCGCGCCGGCCGCCGTCGCCGAGGCGCTGCGCTGGCGGTACAACACCCTGGACGAGGCCCGCGAACGCGCTGCCCAGCTCGGACTCGCCGGGGCCGCGTTCCCCTGGCGGACCATCGCCGGCCCCGAGGGCTCCGCGTACTGGCCGGCCGGCACCGCCGCCTTCCACGTGAACGCCGACGTCGCCGACGCCGTCGTCCGCTACGTCGAGGCCACCGGCGACACCGCCTTCGAGCGGGAGACCGGCGTGGAACTGCTGGTGGAGACGGCCCGGCTGTGGCGGTCGCTGGGCCACCACGACCGGCACGGCGTCTTCCACCTCGACGGCGTCACCGGCCCCGACGAGTACAGCGCGGTCGCCGACGACAACACGTACACCAACCTCATGGCCCGGCAGAACCTGCGTGCCGCCGCCGACGCCGTCGAACGCCATCCGCGCGAGGCCCGGCGGCTCGGCGTGGACGAGGAGGAGAGCGCGGTCTGGCGGGACGCCGCCGACGCCATGCACCTCCCCTACAACGAGGAACTCGCCGTCCACGAACAGCACGCCGGGTTCACCCGCTACCAGCGCTGGGACTTCGCCGGCACGCGTGCCGACCAGTACCCGCTGCTGCTCCACTTCCCCTATTTCGATCTGTACCGCAAGCAGGTCGTCAAGCAGGCCGACCTCGTGCTGGCCATGTACACGTGCGCGGACTACTTCGAGCAGGAGTACGACGAGGAGCAGATCGCCCGGAACTTCGCCTACTACGAGCCGCTCACCGTGCGCGACTCCTCGCTGTCCGCCTGCTGCCAGGCCGTCATCGCCGCCCGGACCGGTCATCTGGACCTCGCCCACGCCTACACCACCGAGGCCGCGCTGATGGACCTGCACGACCTGGAGCACAACACCCGGGACGGGCTGCACATCGCCTCCCTCGCGGGCACGTGGATGGCGCTGGTCGCGGGTTTCGGCGGCATGCGCCGTGACGGCGACCGGCCCCGGTTCGCGCCGCGCCTGCCCGAGCGGCTGAGCCGCCTCGCCTTCCACGTCCAGTTCCGCGGGCGCCGGCTGCGTGTGGAGATCGGCGCGGACAAGGCGACGTACGCGTTGCTGGACGGGCCGCCGCTGACGATCCGTCACCACGGTGAGTCGCTGACGATCAGCACCGACGAGCCGGCCGTCCGGGCCATACCGCCGATGGTCCGCCGCGCCGCCCCGGAGCAGCCGGCCCACCGGGCACCGAACGGCGACGGCTGACCTGCGGTCGGCTGGCCGGGGCGGGGCGGGTCGTCGCCGGGTGCGGGTGGGCGGTGGCCGGTCGCGCGGTCCCTCGCGCCCCTTGGGGTGTCTGGCTCTGGCCTCGTTGGTCGGTCGGGGGCGGGTCTCAGTCGTCGTCGGGTGTGAGCAGCTCGCGCAGGGCGCGTTCGTGTTCGGGGCTGAGGCCGGTCACGAAGTGGCGGAGGGCGGCGATCGGGTCCGGGCCCCGGTCCAGGGCCTCGTGCATCGCCTGGGCGGTCAGCTCCGCCGCGTTCATCGCCGGACGGTACGCGCCGCGCCGCCCGTCGGCGTCCCGTACCACCAGCCCCTTGTCGTGGAGCCGTTTGAGGATGGTGTGCACCGTGTTGTACGCGAGTCCGCCGCCTATCCCGGCCTGGACCTCCGCCGGGGTCAGGGGCCGTTCGCCGGCCCAGAGGGCGGCCAGCACCTCGCTCTCCAGCGCCCCGGCCCTGCGCCGCCCCGCCCCGCCGCGGGCCCCTGTGCCAGCCATGCCCCAACCTTACAGCGCGTAGGGCCGTCGGCCGGATGGCCGTACCCACCCCGCGCGGGCGGCCCGGCCGGGCTAGCTTGGCGATGGCTTCCCGGCTCCGGGCCCGCCGTTACGGGCAGGTGCGCGCGGGGGAGCGGCCGTGAGGAAGCTGTAGGCGAGAAGCGGTGATCCATGACCGGCAGCACGGACGCCCAGCACGCCGGCGCGCGCCGCGCCGTACCCCCCGTGACCGCCGGTGGCCGCACCCGGGCCCGCGCCACCGCCCCGCTCGCGGCCGTCGCCGCCGTCTTCACCCTCGTCCAACTGCTCCTCGTCGGCCCCGGCACCGGCCTCGGCTGGGACGAGACGGTGTACGTCAGCCAGGTCGGCGCGCACGCCCCGGCCTCGTTCTTCAGCGCACCGCGCGCCCGGGGCGTCTCCCTGCTCGTCGCACCGGTCGCCGCCTGGTCGTCCTCCACCGTCCTGCTGCGGATCTACCTCGCGGTCCTCTCCGGCCTCGCCCTGTACCTGGCGCTGCGAGCCTGGCGGGACCTGTTCCCGGTCCGCGTCCTGGCTCTCGCCGGCGCCCTCTTCGCCTCCCTGTGGGTGACCCTGTTCTACGGGCCGCAGGCGATGCCCAACTACTGGGTCGCCGTGGGCGCGCTCACCGCCGTCGCCTGCTTCCTGCGTGCCGGGGCCGCCGGCGCCGGGACGGACCGGGCCGCCCTGGCCGGGCTGGCCGCGAGCGCGGCGCTCATGGCGTGGATGCGGCCGACGGACGCCGTCTGGGCGGCCCTGCCACTGCTCGCCCTCGGTGCGGCCCGACGCCACCGGCGGGCGTTGCCCGTGCTGCTGACCGGCCTGGCCGCGGGCGCCGCCGAGTGGGTGATCGAGGCGTACGTGCGCTACGGCGGCCTCGTCCGGCGGCTGGCCGACGGCTCGGCGATCCAGGGCGGCCTCGGCTGGCACCTCGCCGTCGTCGACCAGTTGCGCAGCCTCGGCGGCCGGACCCTGTGCCGGCCGTGCACCGGTGGCCCGCCCCACCCCGCCCTCACCGCCTGGTGGTTCGTGCTGCCGCTGCTCGCCGCGCTCGGACTGGTCGTCGCCGTCCGCGCCCGGCGCCCGGCGGCCACGGCGTTGCCGCTCGCCTGCGCGGCGACGGCCGCCTTCCCCTACCTGTTCCTGATCGGCTACGCGGCACCCCGCTTCCTGCTGCCCGCCTACGCCCTGGTCGCCGTCCCGGTCGCCGACGCGCTGGTCCACCTGACGACGGTTCCCCGTCCCTCCCGGCGCCCGGCCGTCGTGACGCTGGTCTGCGCCGGGCTCGCCGCCCACCTCGCCGTACAACTGGCGATCCTCGGGCACACGGCCGGCAACACCGCCGCCGCCCACCGGTCCTGGTCCCGCACCGCGGCCGAGCTGCACCGTCGGGGCATCCGCCCGCCCTGTCTGGTCACCGGCGACGACGCCCTCCCGGTCGCCTACCGGGCCGGCTGCTCCTCCGCCGCCACGGCCGGCCCCAACGCGAACGCCACCGACGACGGCATCACCCGCACCGCCCGGCGCGTGCCGGTCGCCGCGCTGGTGCCGGCGGAGGCCTCACCGCCCCGGTATGCCCGCGCCTGGACGTCCGTGCCATGGGGCGGCGGACGGCTCTACTACGTCGTCCCCGGACCCCGCCGCTGACGTCCGCCCGACCGCTCTCCCCGGCAGGGCGGGGTGCGGAGAAGGACCGTGGCGCGTTTTACCGCACATGGGTTGCATATGCGGCAGGCATGGCCCAAGGCTGGGTGGTGACCGCCTCTGGTTCCGCTCCGCCCCTCCCCGCCCCGCCGAGACCCAGTCCTCGGCCCGGCACCGCGTCCATGGCTCCTGACGCGGCAGGAGCGGATCAGGGGCGGTTCGGCACAGCCCGGGCGACGGTGGGGTTAATGATCCTCTTGCGGGTTACGCGGTGCAGGACCGCCCGTGAACCGCGAAGGAGGCGACCATGAGCGACCGGTCCGAGCAGACCCCCATGGCCGACGATGCCTACCAGCCCACCGGAACCAACGAGGAACAGGAGGACGCCGCACCCCTGGACCTTCAGGACGCGGTGGGCGAACGCACCTATGACGACATCCTCGATGAGGGCTACTCCCCGCCCGAACGCCCGCTGGGCGTCACCAAGCACGGCATCACCGCCGCCGAGCAGCACGAGGGGGAGACCCTGGACGAGCGGCTCGGCCAGGAGGTCCCCGACGTGACCCCGCCGGCCGGCGACGAGATCGGCGATCTGCCGGGCGGCGCGGGCGAGCCGGTCGACTCCGAGGCCGGCGAGACCCGCGCGGGGCGCCTGGTCGCCCCGGACGAGGGCGCCCACGCCGACACGGTCAAGGAAGAGATCGCCGAGGACGTGGGCATCGACGGCGGAGCGGCGGGCGCCGAAGAAGCGGCCGTGCACGTGATCCCGGACGACACCGTCCTGCCGGAGTGACCGCCGGCGCCCGCTCGCCTCACGCGCGAGACGACGGTACCGGCTGGGCGTTCCCTCGCCCGGCCGGTAGCGTCGTCCGTCTCCCTCGGTTCCCCGGACCGCCCTAGGGCAGCAGCTTCTCGACGGCCGCGGAGCCCTCGGACTCCAGCTTCTGCCGCGCCCAGTCGAGGTTCTTCGGCGTGACGTCCCTGCCCGCCGCCATCACCAGATCCTCGGGGGTGACGTCCCTCGGGGGAGCGGAGTGGAGCAGGGCGTCCGGGGTGCAGACGTCGTCCGACGACGACCGGGACTCTTCGGGTGTGGATGTCGACATGATGCCTCCTCCTCGGTCCGGATGACCGCATCCGTGCCGGTGCCTTTCGAACGGGGCACCCTCTCACCATTGCCCGCCTCGGCGCACCCTGCATCCGGAAAGCGCCGGGGGCGGCGAGGAAGCGCCTGCCCACGCCACACGAGCCCATTCGCTTCTAAGCTGGATAACACCCGTGAACGGGAAACGCCCGTGAGCGGGGGGACACCCGCATCGTGGGACAACGCCCGTACCGAACCGGGAGGCCGCCGATGGCCGAGACGCCGTTCCCCGAGGACGCGGCCCCCGGCCGCCGCTACCTCCCCATCGCCGACCACGGACTCATCGGCGACCTGCGCAGTGTGGCCCTGGTCGGCACCGACGGCACCATCGACTGGTACTGCTGCCCGTCCTTCGACGCCCCCAGCGTCTTCGCGGCGATCCTGGACGCCGAACGCGGCGGCCGGTTCGAGCTGGCCGCCACCGTGCCGGCCCGGACCAAACAGTTCTACTTCCCCGACACCAACGTGCTGATCACCCGGTTCTTCACCGAGGACGGCGTCGGCGAGGTGCAGGACTTCATGCCCGTCGGGACGGAGGGCTCCGAGACCGGCCGGCACCGGCTCATCCGGCGCGTGGTCTGCGTCCGCGGCACCGTGCCCTTCCGGGCGCTGGTCGCCCCCCGCTTCGACTACGGCGCCGCCCCGCACACCCTGCGCGCCCTGGACGGCATGGTTCTGTTCGAGTCGCCCGACCTGTCCCTGACACTCACCTCCACCACGGCCCTGGAGTACGACGACCGGGACGCGTGGGCCGACTTCAAACTCGACGAGGGCGACTCCACGGTGTTCGCCCTGGACCAGGCCGGCGCCCGGATCGCCCCGCGCGGCTGTGCCCACGCCGAGGCCGAGCACGAGTTCACCGCCACCGTCGCCTACTGGCGGCGCTGGCTCCACCAGTCCCGCTACCGGGGCCGCTGGCGAGAGATGGTGCACCGCTCCGCACTCACCCTCAAGCTGCTCACCTACGCCCCCACCGGCGCGATCATCGCCGCCCCCACCACCAGCCTGCCCGAACAGCTCGGCGGCGAACGCAACTGGGACTACCGGTACGTGTGGGTGCGGGACGCCGCGTTCTGCGTGTACGCGCTGCTGCGGCTCGGCTTCAGCGGCGAGGCGGAGGCCTTCATGCGGTTCGTGACCACACACATCAGCCCCGGCTGCGGCGACGGCACCGGACCCCTGCAGATCATGTACGGCATCGACGGCCGCGCCGACCTGCCCGAACGCGAGCTGCCGCACCTGGAGGGGCATCAGGGCTCCGCACCGGTCCGGGTCGGCAACGCCGCCGCCGGTCAGCTCCAGCTCGACATCTACGGCGCGCTGATCGACTCCATCTACCTCTACGACACGTGGGCCCAGCCCATCTCCAGCGGTCAGTGGGACGACGTGTGCCAGTTGGTCGACTGGGTGTGCGACCACTGGGACCAGCCCGACGAGGGCGTGTGGGAGACCCGCGGCGGGCGCAAGAACTTCCTCTACTCGCGGCTGATGTGCTGGGTCGCGATCGAGCGGGCCATCCGCCTCGCCAACCGGCGCGGCCTGCCCGCCGACCTGACCCGCTGGCGTCGGTCCCGCGACACCGTCTACCGCCGGATCATGGACCGCGGCTGGTCCGAGCGCCGGGGCGCCTTCGTGCAGTACGAGGGCGGCGACGTCCTGGACGCCTCCCTGCTGATGATGCCGCTCGCCAAATTCATCGCCCCCACCGACCCCAAGTGGCTGTCCACCCTGGACGCCCTCACCGACGACCTGGTCTCCGACTCCCTCGTCTACCGCTACGACCCGCAGGCCAGCCCCGACGGACTCCGCGGCGACGAGGGCACGTTCTCCATCTGCTCCTTCTGGTACGTCGAGGCGCTCGTCCGGGCCGGCCGCCTCGACGAGGCCCGCCTCGCCTTCGAGAAGATGCTCACCTACGCCAACCATCTCGGCCTGTACGCCGAGGAGATCGGCCGCACCGGCCGCCAACAGGGCAACTTCCCGCAGGCCTTCACCCATCTGTCCCTGATCAGCGCCGCCTTCAACCTGGACCGTGCCCTCGGCTGAACCCTCCTACGGCGCCCCCGCACTCGGCGGTACCGCCCTCGGCGCCCCCCCCACGGCACGCGCCCACCGGGTGTCCGCCGCGCCCGGCCCGTTCACGGAAGCGGCTGTTCCGCCCAGATGACCTTGCCCTGCGGGGTGTAGCGGGTGCCCCAGCGCTCGGCGAGCTGGGCGACCAGGAACAGACCGCGGCCGCCCTCGTCGGTGCTCCCCGCGTACCGCAGATGCGGGGACGTCGTGCTGCGGTCGGAGACCTCGCAGATCAGCGTGCGGTCGCGCAGCAGCCGCACCCCGATGGGGCCGCGACCGTAGCGGATGGCGTTGGTCACCAGCTCGCTGAGGATCAGCTCGGTCGTGAACGCCAGGTCTTCCAGGCCCCAGCCGGACAGCTCCCGGGTCACCGAGGCCCGTACCTCGGACACGGCCGCCGGTTCGGACGGCACCTGCCACTGCGCGACCCGGTCCCCGCCCAGCACCCGGGTGCGGGCCACGATCAGCGCCACGTCGTCGCTCGGCCGGGCCGGCAGCCGGTCCAGCACCGTACGGCAGGTGTCCTCCGGTGACGCGCCCGGCGTACGGAGCAGGGCGTCGCGGAGCAGGCCGAGCCCCTCGTCGATGTCCCGCTCCCGGTCCTCCACCAGCCCGTCGGTGTACAGCACCAGCCGGCTGTCCTCCGGCAGTTCCAGCTCCGCCGTCTCGAACGGCAGCCCGCCCAGGCCCAGCGGCGGACCCGCCGGCAGGTCGAGGAACTCCACGCTGCCGTCCGGGCGCGCCAGTGCGGGCGGCGGATGACCGGCCCGCGCCATCGAGCACCGCCGGGACACCGGATCGTAGATCGCGTACAGGCAGGTCGCGCCCGTGACCACGGCCGCGCCCGTCGCCGGGGTCTCGTCCTGGTCGATCCGCCCGACCAGCTCGTCCAGCAGAGCGAGCAGTTCGTCGGGCGGCAGATCGAGCGAGGAGAAATTGTGCACGGCCGTACGCAGCCGGCCCATGGTCGCCGCCGCGTGCAGCCCGTGCCCCACGACATCGCCGACGACGAGCGCGACCCGCGCGCCGGACAGCGGCAGCACGTCGAACCAGTCGCCGCCCACCCCGGCCTGGGCCGGCAGATAGCGGTAGGCGATGTCCAGCGCGCCCTGCTCGGGCAGGGTCCGCGGCAGCAGGCTGCGCTGGAGGGTCACCGCCATGCTGTGCTCTCGGGTGTACCGGCGGGCGTTGTCGATCGACACCGCCGCCCGTGCCACCAACTCCTCGGCGAGGGCCAGTTCCTCCGTGTCGAACGGCTGCGGCTTCTCCGACCGCCAGAAGGTCGCCACCCCCAGCACCAGACTGCCCGCCCGCAGCGGCACCGCGATCAGCGAGTGGATGCCGTACGCCAGGACCTGGTCGCTGCGTTCCAGGTCCTGCGCGCGCCAGCCGGGCGACGTGCGGAGCCGGGGCTCGACCAGCGACTGGCCGGTGACCAGGCTGCGGGCCTGCGGTGAGGTGGGCACGAACCGGATCCGGTCGCCGGCCGGGTACAGCGGGGCGTCCTTGCGGATGCCGGCACAGGCCGCACGGCGCAGCGCCGTCCCCGGCCGCGGCTCCTCCCCGCTGAGCACCGCGTCGAACAGGTCCACCGTCGCGAAGTCCGCGAACCGGGGCACCGCAAGCTGCGCCAGCTCCTCCGCGGTACGGGTCACGTCCAGGCTGGTGCCGATGCCCACCCCGGCGTCGTACAGCATGTTCAGCCGCTCCCGGGCCACCTCCGCGCGGCCGGACACGGCGCGCAGCTCGGTGGAGTCGCGCAGCGTCGTCACGCTCCCGGCCGGGCCGCCGCGCAGGTCGGTGGGCCGCTGGTTGACCGCCAGCAGACGGTCCTTGACCAGGTGCACCTCGTCCGTGGCGATCCGCCCGGAGGCCAGCAGACCGGCCGTCTCGTCGTCCAGGCCCAGCTCCAGCACATGCCGGCGCTCGGCGTCCTCGGGCAGGTCCAGCAAGCGGTGCGCCTCGTCATTGGCCAGCAGCAGCCGCCCGTCGCCGCCGACGATCAGCACCCCTTCCCGGACGGCGTGCAGCACCGCGTCGTGGTGCTCGTACATGCGGGTCATCTCGTACGGCCCGAGACCGCGCGTCTGGCGCAGCAACCGCCGGCTGACCAGGGCCGTGCCCGCGGTGGCCAGCGCGAGCGCCGCTGCCGCCGCCGCGAGCAGCAACGGGAGCTGCTGGTCGGCGGCCCCGCCCACGTGCGCGGTGGTGATCCCCGCGGACACCAGGCCGGCCACCTTGCCGGCCCGGTCCCTGACCGGGACCACGACCTGCACCAGCGGGCCGATGGTGCCGGTGATGTGCTCGGTGACCGTGCCGCCGGCGAGGGCCGGGGCGATCGTGCCGACGAACCTCCTGCCGATGCGGTCGGTCCTGGGATGGGTGTAGCGGACGCCGTCGGTGTTCATCACGACGACGAAGTCCACGCCGGTGGCCTTGCGGGTGGCCTCGGCGCGCGGCTGGAGCACGGCCGTGGGGTCGGGGGAGCGCAGGGCGGCGGCCGTGCCGGGCGCGTTCGCGAACGTCTCGGCCACGGCGAGGGAGCGGTTGGTCGCCTCGAGGTCGCTGTCGTGCCGCACCTGGAGGACCTGTGCCACGACGGCCGAGACGACCAGCAGGAGCACGATCACCACCTGGAGCAGGAACACCTGCCCCGCCACGCTGCGCCCCGACACCGCCGACCGCAGCACCCCCGGCCGGCTGCCGTCCGCGTCGTCCCCGTTCCGCGGCGGCCCCTGCGGTGCGCGCGGGTGCCCGAAAGAACGGGACGGCCGAGTCGCGGGCCGGCTGGGCAGTCGCACCATGTGCCCATGTCTACACTGCCCGGCGCCCTCAGGCGAGACCGTCACCCGGGCTGCCCACCGCTGGCCGGGAAGAGGGCCGCCGGGAGCGAGAACGGGGAGACGGCGGGGAAGGCGGGGTCAGCCGTGCGGTGGGGGTGGCGGGGTGGAGGCGGGCGGCCGGTCGTGCGGTGCGGGGGCCGGGCGACGGGCGGCGAGCAGGAGAGCCACGTCGTCGGGGCGGTCGGTGGCGTGCCGGGCGTTGGCCGTGAGCTGGTCGGCGACCCCGGTCAGCGACCGCCTGCCGGGCCGGCCGGCGTTCGCACCGGCCTGGGCGAGCGCCAGCCGGAGCGCGGTGATGCCGTCGTCGATGTCGGCGCCCGGCCGCTCCACGAGCCCGTCCGTGTACAGGGCGAGGATGGCGTCCGGCTCCAGCAGCACCTCGGTGACCGGGTACCGGGCGGCCGGATCCACCCCGAGGACGACACCGCCCGGGATGTCCAGCACGCGGGTGCTGCCGTCGGGAGCGCGCAACAGCGGCGGCGGATGGCCGGCCCGGGCGATCCTGGTCCGGCCGGTGACGGGGTCGAGGCGCAGATAGCAGCAGCTGGCGAACTGGCCCGGGTCCAGGTCGATCAACAGGAGGTTGGTGCCGCTCAGCACCTCGTCCGGCGGCCGGTCGCCCAGCGCGAACGCGCGGACGGCACTGCGTAGCTGCCCCATGGTGGCCGCGGCCTGCACCCCGTGCCCCTGCACATCGCCGATGACCAGCGCGAGCCCGTCCCCGGCACCGACCACGTCATACCAGTCACCGCCCACGTCCATGCCCTGCGTACCGGGCAGATACCGGCCCGCGGTCTCCACCCGCGGGTGCACCGACAGCCGCCGGGGCAGCAGCGCCTGCTGGAGACCGCGCGCCAGCGCCGCCTCGCTGTCGTAGCGCTGTGCCCGCTCCATCGCGTGCGCGATCAGCCCGGCGAGCGCGGTGAGGACCGTACGTTCCTCCGTGCTGAAGCCGCGTGAGCCCTCGAAGCCGAGGATGCAGGAGCCGACCGGCCGGCCGGAGGCGATCAGCGGCAGGAAGGCCCGGGCGCCCTCGTCGGCGTCGAGCGCGATGCCCGGGTAGGCGGCGGTAAGCTGCTGCATCGACTCGAAGAACAGCGGCCGGCCGGTGGTCAGGGTCTCCACGCCCGGCAGGTGCGCGTCCAGGCCGACCCCCTCGAACGAGGCGAGGAAGCCCTGCGGGAAGCCGGTCTCCCAGGCCAGGTACAGGTGGCGTTCCTGGAGCAGGTAGATGGCCAGGCGCCGGCCGCCGAACGCGGGCAGCAGCTCCTGCATGACGACCGCCGACACCTGCCGGGCGGTCACCGCGTCGGTCAGCGCGATGGCGAGAGCGATGGGCCGGTACAGCGGCGCCAGCGAGTGACCGGACGCCACCGTGTCCTCCGGGACGTGCGCCTCGGGGACCTCCCCCAGCGCGGTCTCCATACGGCTGGCCGGGACGAGTGTGCAGGTCAGCAGGTCCGGGCCGGGGTGTATCGACACGGCCAGCCACTCGCCCTCACCGGGCTCGCCCCGGTCACCGGCCGGCCGCCGCGCGTGGAAGTGCACCGGGTCCGGGGCGAGCAGCGCGCCCCGCAGGTGATCGTCGTACGGCGGCCCGGACAGCCACGGCATCGCCTCCCACAGCGCGCGCCCGAGCAACCACTCCCGCTCCCGGCCCGCGAACCGGGCCGCGGCCGGATTGGCGTACACGATCAGCCCCAGCCGGTCCAGGCAGAACACGCCCTGCGGCAGCAGGTCGGCCGCGCCGTCCGCGGAGGCCCCCGGGCCGGGGTCGAAGACCACCCCCCGGACCAGCCCGCGGACCGCATCGCGCCCCGCCGTCCCGCTGGCGCCGCCGGACGCCGGCCACAGATCGAGCAACCGCGGTGTGCCGTCCCGGGACCGCAGGTCCAGCGGGGTACCCGGCGGCGTCCCGGCGGCGGCGTCGCGCAGCGCGGCCAGGATGCGGTGCGCGTCGGCCGGGGCCACGGCGTCCGCGAGCGCCGCCTCCGTCCCCGTGAACTCGCCGGGGCGCAGGCCGAGCAGCGCGTGCAGCCGGTCGTCCGCGAGCACCTCGGAGGTCGCCGGGTCCCAGGTGAAGCGTCCCACGGCGGCGCGTGCGGCCTGGCTCGCGGGCGGCCGGACACCGAGCGGCTCCCCGTCCCAGGACACCGTGCTCTCGTCGCCGTCGGCCAGGGCCCGCAGGCCGGCGCCGAGGCCCTCGGCGAGCTGGGCGAGCTGGTCCCGGTCGAGGAGGTCGTCGAGGGTGTCCGCCACCGACGGGCGCAGCACCGTGAGGACGCCCAGCGGCTCGGTCCCACCCGGCACCGGCACGTGCACCGACCCGAACGGGAACGGCAGACCGGCCGCGAACTGTGGATACCGGCGCATGGTCTCCGTGGCGTTCGGCAGGACCACCGGCACGCCGAGCCGGTAGGCGTCGGCGACGGGGAAGGGACGGCCGACGTGCAGTCGCCACCAGGGCCTGAACAGCGCGCCGGGCAGCCCCACGAGCACCGCGAGGCGCAGCGTGCCCGGCGTGCCGGACCGCAGATACACGCCCGCCACCCGGCCGTCGGCCGCGCCGACCGCGCAGGTCGAGGCGTCGGCCAGCAGCGCGGCCAGCCGGGCCCGCGTACGGACCGCCCGCTCGCCGCTCCCGGTCATCGGTCCACCTCGTCCCGTGCGCCTCCGGATGGATGACATGGATGACACAGCAAGAATGCGCCACGACACACGCGGAACGCACCTGGGCGGGGAGGGCGCGGGGGACCGGAGCGGACCGCTTCGGCGGGGAGCCGCTCCACGTTCCGCCGCCGGGCCCGCCCGTGATCTCACACCTGTGCCCCGCCCGAGTGGCGGCGCCGGTGAGCCGCTTCTAGTAATGGACTCCTTGACGCCGAGACCGCACACGGGGCCAGGTGCGCGGTCGCGCCCTTCTCCTGGAGCCGAGATGACCACCCGCTCTTCGTCCTACCGTCCCGACGACTCGCTGATACCTCCGGCACCGGCCACCACAGGCGTACCCACGCCCGCTCCCCATCTCGTGACACGGCCTCCACGGCCTCCCGGAGAACCGCCCGCGCCACCCAGCGCGAACGACGCCGCGAACGTCTCCGTGTACGACGCCGCGAACGTCTCCGTGTACGGCGACCCCCTGCGCGACCTGGTGCACGCGGCCGTCGCCGACCGGCCGCTGGAGGACGTCGTCCGGCTCATCACCCTGCTGGAGGAGTCACCCGAGCACGCCCGGACCACGGCCGACGCGCTGCACGCGGTCGGGGTGGACCGGTCCGTTGAGGACGTCACCCGGCTGGTGGCGCTGCTGACCAAGCCGCCCCGGGGGAGCGACAGCGCCGACGAGGCGATCCGGGCCGCCGCCGAGCACCGCCCTCTGGAGGACGTGTCCCGGCTGATGCAGTTGCTGCACCGCAACCCGGTGGAACCGCACTGCGGGGAGGCGGTCGTGCGGGCGGTGGCCGAGCACCGGCCCGTCGAGGAGCTGGCCGAGCTGATCGGCCGGCTGGCCGCGGACCGCCGCAGCCGTGAGCGTCCGCTGCCCGAGCCGGCGCCTCCCGGGGCCGCCGACCCACGGCCCACGCCCGGCACCCGGGCACCGGGACCCGCGCCCGGGGGAGACGGCCGGCCCGCCGGAGACAGGCCGACCGAGGAGCGGGCCGCGGACCAACGGCCGTCGAAAAGGGAACCGGTCGGGAAGCCGGCGGCCGGGGAACAGAAGAATCCGGCAGGGAAGCGGACGGCCGGGGAGCGGCGGCCCGGGGGACGGAGGCAGGGGGAGCGGCAGGACGGGAACCGTGCCGGGGACGGCCGGGGGCCGGGGTCCCAGGCGTGGGCCGCGCGCGGTGCCGCGCCGCTGGTGCTGCTGTGCGGGGCGGCTCACGCCCCACGCTACTGGGCCGGACTGCCCCAAGGCGTGCTCGGGGCCACGCTGCTCGCCTCGGCGCTGTGCGGACTGCTGGCGCTGGCCATGACCGCGCGGGCGGCACCGGCCCGGCTCGTCGCGGCGACGGCCGCGGCCGGTGTCACGGCGGTGCTCGCCACGGGAGAGCTGCTCGGCGGACGCTTCGGCATGCCCGGCCCGGCCCGGCTGGGGGCGGCGACGCTGGCGCCGCCCTGGGTCGCCGGCATGACGGCCGCGGTCGCCGCACTCGCCGCGCTGACGATCGTGCTGACCACCCTGACCGCCGGCACCACCCGCCCGGCGGACGGAGGCCGATGAGCCGCCCCCTCCCGCACGGCCGACCACGCCGTGAGCCCCGCTCACCGGTCCGGCGAACCGCAACGAGGAGCCGGCCGCGACGTCGGCTGCGTCGGCTTCGGTTCGGCGGTTCCGCGCCTGTCGTCAGGGGGGCTTGGGTCGCTGCGTCGGCTTCGGTTCGGCCGTTGCGTGCCTGCCGCAACGGCGGCCTCGGAGCGGGCCGCCCCGCCCCACCATCCCCGCCTCGGTGGTCAGCCTCGCGTCAGGTTGCGCCGCACGCCCTCGGCGAGATGTTCGGCCGCCCCGGTGACCGGTCAGGGTTCGTACGGGCCGGGCGGCAGCGGCCGGGCGGCGCGCAGGCTGCGCAGCGCGAGGAGGAGGACGCCGATGTCGTCCAGGTAGACGGGGTCGGGCAGCAGGTCGGTCGGGAGCACGAGATACGCGACCGCCCCCCAGAACACCCAGCGCGGTCCCGTCGGCAGCCCGGCCTGCCGCAGCGTCCGCCGGGTCCGTACCAGCCGGACGAGCAGACCGACGGCGAGGGCGAGCAGCGCCGCCGCGGCGACGACCGCGATCACCAGCAGCAGGGTGCCGGACGTGTCCATGTGCTCTCCTTCCGCCTCCCCCGCCCCCTTCTGCCCTGCCACTGCCGAGCTACGCCGACCGACCGACCGACCGAGCCACGGGGACCGGCGAAGCCGTAGCAACCGCGGGAGGCGCCGCTGCCGGCACCGGTGCCGCCCGCCGTCGTGCCGTCCGTCGCCCTACTCGTCCTCGACCTTGCCGTCCACCGCCCTGCCGTCCACCGCCGCGCCGTCGGCCGGTGTCCCGTCCAGTGAGGCGCTCGCGGCGGATTCGGGCCGTTGCCGGCCCTTGGCCGTGAGCTTCAGCCGCTCGAACGTCCGTGTGAGCTGGTGCAGCGCGACCGGCGTCCGCACGGTGGGCCGCTGCTGCTGCGGCAGGGTGGGCGCGGGGACGTCACGGTAGGCGGACAGCGCCTCCAGCGCCTGCTCGGCGGCCTGCTTGTACAGATCCCGGGACTTGGTCATCGCCTCCAGCGCCTCGGCGTACATGGCGACGAGCCGCCGCTCGCGCTCCAGCTCCTCCTTGAGGGTCCTCAGGGTCCAGTTCTCGCGCAGGTCGGTCAGCGCCTCCTCGGCGCCCTGTGGCATGGGCCGGGACTGGGCGGTGAAGTGCCGCAGCGCCGCGACGAGTTCGGCCGGTTCCGACCCGTCAAGGAAGACGTTGCGCACGCTGTGCTCCCGGCCGTCGTAGTCCTTGGGCGCCGGGTCGGGGGGCAGCAGCACCGCGCCGCCGCGCGGCACCTCGACGCCGAGGTCCTTCAGCGCCCAGTTGACGGCGCGTAGCTGCTGCGGCGCGGCCCGGTGCTCCACCACGCGGTGTCGCAGGCCGGGCGGCAGCAGCCGGGTCAGGGGCAGCCGGCCCCGCTCGTCCGGGGTCATCGCCTCGTGCACGACCACGTTGACGCACCAGGACTCACGGGCCGCGTCCCGCAGCCGGCGCCGCATCTCCTTGTCGTCCGGAGGCAGCGCGTTGGCCTGCCGGAGGGGCAGGCCGGGGACGGTGGCGTGATGGTCCCAGGAGCCGTCGCCGGTCTCGTCCACGCCGCCCCCGGGCCAGAACAGCGTGGCGGGCGAGGGCCACGTGTCGTCCCATGGGCGTTCCGCCTCCGCGACGAGACGCCACTCGTGCTCCTGCGGCCGGCTCGGATGCGGTACGAGGGTGAGCCGGGCCCGTACGGTCACCGTGCCGGCGGCCCGCCAGCGCGCCTCGAAGATCCGGCCGGCCGGATCCTCGCCGGCGGGCGGCTCGGCGAAGTCGTCGATGTCCCCGCTCTCCTCGCGCCGGTGCAGGATGCGACGGACGACGTCCTCGGGGTCGGGGCCGGTGTGGCGGCCCCGGGCCGCCCAGACGGATTGCGGGATGGTGGCGCGGTCGCCGGCGGAGTTCGACATGAGCCAATCTGCTGATGGGGGCGGGTGCGCTCCCAGTATCACCGCTCGCCGGGGCGACATGTCGGCCGGGGCCCGGCGCCGCGCGCCACGGATGGGTGTGCGCCCGCGCACGGGGTGCGCGCCGTGCGCCCGGCATGCGCGCGGTACGCGTCACACGACCGTGGCGCACCCCGTGCCGGGCCGCCGCGTACGGCGTCCACAATGGACCGGTGAACGGGGCCCGCCCGTCCATCCGCTCAGGAGCAGGCCTCTTTCACCCTCGCGGCAGCGGTGGAACCGGTACGGGCAAGGACCCGCGCGGCTCCTTCGCCCGGCGCCTGCCACCGGTGCCGCAGCAGACGCCCTCCGCGCGGACGGCCAGGGACCGAGCGGCGCGGGGCCGAACGGTGCGGGGGCCGGCGCACCGGCACCGGCCCCTGACACACCCGACCGGGTGCGGTCCTCACGCCCCGCTGGCCCGCAGCATGTCCTCGCGCTCGACGATCTTCACCCGCTCGCGGCTCTGCGGCTCGCCCAGGGCGCGCTCGGCGGCGTCCAGCCGGTACCAGCCCTCCCAGGTGGTGAAGCGGACGTCGCGCCCGGCGAGGAAGGCGTCCACGGCCTCCGGCTCGGGCGTGGCCGGGGTGTCCAGGCGGCCGTTCGCGTAGTCGTCCAGGAGGTTGGCCACGGTCTCGTTCGCGTCACCCTTGGTGTGGCCGATCAGGCCGATGGGACCACGCCGGATCCAGCCGGTGACGTAGGCGGACCGCAGCGGGGTGCCGCCCTCCTCGATCACCCGGCCGCCCTTGTCCGGGACGGTGCCGGAGTCGATGTCCCAGGGCAGTTTGGGCAGCTTCTCGGAGAGGTAGCCGACCGCGCGGTAGACCGCCGTGACGTCCCAGTCCTTGAACTCGCCGGTGCCCTTGACGTTGCCGGTGCCGTCCAAGGCGGTGCGCTCGGTGCGCAGGCCGACGACCTTGCCGTCCTCACCGAGAATCTCCGCCGGTGACTCGAAGAAGTGCAGGAACAGCTTGTGCGGGCGGTTGCCGACGTCCCGGATCGCCCACTTCTCCAGGGTCTTGGCGACCATGTCGGCCTGCTTGTTGCCACGGCGGGTCCCGATCGAGCCCGCGTCGTAGTCGATGTCCTCGGGGTCGACGATGACCTCGATGTTCGGGGAGTGGTCCAGCTCGCGCAGCTCCATGGGGCTGAACTTGGCCTGCGCCGGGCCACGGCGGCCGAACACGTGGATCTCCACGGCCTTGTTGGTCTTGAGGCCGTCGTAGACGTTCGGCGGGATCTCGGTCGGCAGCAGTTCGTCGGCGGTCTTGGCCAGGATGCGGGCGACGTCGAGGGCGACGTTGCCGACACCCAGCACGGCGACCTTCTCGGCCTCCAGCGGCCAGGAGCGCGGGACGTCCGGGTGGCCGTCGTACCAGGAGACGAAGTCGGCGGCGCCGTAGGAGCCGTCCAGCTCGACGCCGGGTATCGACAGGTCACGGTCGGCCATCGCGCCGGTCGAGAAGATCACCGCGTCGTAGAAGGCTCGCAGGTCGTCCAGGCTGATGTCGGTCGGGTAGTCGACGTTGCCGAACAGACGGATCTGCGGCTTGTCGAGCACCTGGTGCAGGGCGGTGATGATGCCCTTGATGCGCGGGTGGTCGGGCGCGACGCCGTACCGGATCAGGCCGAACGGGGCGGGCATCCGCTCGAAGAGGTCGATGGACACACCGGGGTCGGCGGCCACCTCGGACTTGAGCAGGGCGTCGGCGGCGTAGATCCCGGCGGGGCCGGCTCCGACGATGGCTACCCGCAGGGGGCGCGGCATGATCAGGTTCCCTTCGAGCGTGAACGGCGACTCGAACAGGAAGCCTAAACTAAGGCAGACCTAAGTAGTTACAGGGGTCGGGTCTATGACCCCATAAGGCGATCTTATGGGTTGTCGAGAGCTGGCTTATGGCCCGGCTGCCGCCCATACGACGCACCCGGGCCCACTCGTCGCACACGCTTCACGCGGGTCACGCGGGCCGGACGACGCGGTGGATCGCCGCCTCCCCGGCCCCGTAGACCGACTCCTCGCGGATGGTCGACCCCGGTCCCGGAGCGTGCACCATCATCCCGTCGCCCACGTAGAGACCCACGTGCCGGTCGTCGTCGAAGAAGAGGACGAGGTCACCGGGTTCGGCGACGGCCAACGTGACCGGCGTGCCCGCCAGCGCCTGCTGGTGCGCGGCGCGCGGCAGCGTGACCCCGGCGGCTCTCCACGCGGCCTGGACCAGGCTGGAGCAGTCGTACGAACCCGGCCCGGTCGCGCCCCACACGCACGGCCTCCCGACCTGCGCCCGAGCGAACGCGATCGCCTTGGCGGCCCGCAGGACCCGGGAGTCGGTGCCGGGGAGGGGGGCGGGGGCGAGGGTGGAGGCGGGGGTCGGTGGCACAAGAGAGCCCAGGTGACCGAAGGCCGTTGACGGTGCCTCAGGCATCACCGGGACCCTGGGTGCCGCCGTTGGCGTGGTCCCGGGACCCGGCTGGGTGCCGGTGTTCCACGTGGTCCGCGCAGGCGCGGGCTGAACGGTACCGGCGGCCGACGCGAGCGGGGAGGTGTACCGGGTGAGCAGTTCGCGGGCCGAGGTGAGCTTGCGCAGGCTGTCGCCCTTGGTCACAGTGGGGGAGGGGCGGCCCGGCGCGGCACCGGGCAGTGTTCTGGGCGTCTGGACCCGGTTCGCCTGCGCGGTGGGCGGCGCGACGGCCGGGAGCAGGGCCGTCTCGGCGGCGCCGACACCGGCCGAGGCCTGCTCCGCGAAGCCCGGCAGGCTCAACGAGCCGCCTGTCGTCGCCGGTTCGGGTGTACTCCGGCCCGTCGATTCGACGGTGATCAACTCCGGGTATCCCGTGACGGGTTGAGGCAGCGCCGTATCGGGCGGTGCCGCCCGTCCGACCGCCGGCATCGCCGCCGGCCAACCCACCGCACCCCCTGTCACCGCACCCGCTGCCACCGGACCGCCCATCAGCTCGCCCATCAGCTCGCCCGTCGCGTGGCCGCCGCCCGGCTGAATGCCGGTACCCCCGGCCGCCCACGGGTTGCCGGCGGGCCCGCTCGTCAGCTCGCCAAGCGCCTGTCCGCCGCTCGTCAGCTCGCCCAGCACCTGTCCGCCGCCCGGCCGGCCCCCCGTACTCCCGGTCGGCAACTCACCGATCGCGCCTCCCGCGCCCCGCTCCAACGCCAGGGGCGTGCGTGCCGACGGCCCCGGGGGCAAGGCATCCCGAGCGCCGCCTGTCAGGTCACCTTCCCCGTCGCGCCCCGGGAGGCGCGTCGGAATGACCGGGCGGTCGGGCCGGCGGTCGGGGGGCAGTACGGCGGGGACGGTCGGGCCGAGTTTGGCGCGGGCCGCGTCGAACCACTGCCGGGCCATCGTGTCCAGTGCCGGTTCCGGGCGCCGCCCCGTCCGCTTGGCCAACGGGACGCCCCGCGAACGCCGCTGGGCGGCCATGGCCCGGGTCGCGTTGAAGTTCCCGGTCGCGTTCTCGGCCTGGTCATAGAGGGACTCGACCCGTTGGCGAACCTCGTCGCGGCTCTCCGGCGCCATGGAAGACGTGCTCCTTCCTCGCCCCGCAGGGCAGTTGGGCCGCTCGCCGGGACTGAGCCGGCCGGGCCGAGCGTCAACCTAGCCAACGTGTGTACCTCGTGTGAAGGTTGAGGTGTGAAATGTCCGATACGTATTCGTGATGTTCGCGACGACGTTCGAGTGGGAAGAGGCGGGTCTCGTGGTTTCCTGTGAGACTCCGGTGAATTCGCGCTTCCGTTGAACACGACGGCCCCGCCCTCCGTATGAAGCCGGGGAACACCATGCCCGACCGGCGAGCACACACAGGGGACGACCTTGGTACGCAACAGGCGCAGACGTCCGACCGGCGCACGACGCGCGACCCTCGCGGCGGTCGCCCTGATGCTGGGCGGGGCCGGCCTGGCCGCGGCGAACGTCTACGCGTCGGCCAGCGAGGGCTGGGGCGACGGCTCCGGCACGGACTCCACCGGACGCGTGCTGTCCACGGGCATGGCGACGATCGACTGCCCCGACGTCGGCAGCCGGCTGACGGCGGTGCCGGACACGGCCCGCCCGGACGTCGACCGTGAACTCGCCCTGCTCGACCAGCAGACCGCGGCGGCGTACCGGCAACTCCACCAGTATGGACAGAGCGGTGGTCAGGGCACCGGACCCAACGCCGACACGATCATGAACCCGCTGAAGGGGAAACGGTCCGCCGCCATCGGGCGCATCACCGACACCCTGGACCGGGCGGGGGAGCATCCGCAGGGCCTGGACGACCTGGCCGCCTGCACCCTGCGCCCCGGCGACACCGGCCGGCCCACGGCCACCCCGAGCGGCACCGGCCAGGGGCAGGACGGTACCGGCCAGGCCCAGAACGGGGCGGGCCAGGCCGGCAACGGGCCCGTCGTCTCCGACTACGCGGACATCACCGCCGTACAACCCGACGCGCCGGCCCCGTCCCCGGGCTCCGACGCCTCGCGCGGCACCTTCACCTCCGACTGCGGCGTCAACGCGAACGGCCTGTTCAACTCGGACAACGTCATCGTCGCCCCCGGCGTCTCCAACGGCGCCCACCACTTCCACGACTACATCGGCAACCAGGGCAACAACGCCTTCGCCGGCGACGACGACCTGGCGAAAGCCGCCACGAGCTGTGTCGATCAGGGCGACAGGTCCACGTACTACTGGCCGGTGCTGCGCCTCCAGAACGGCAAGCAGGAACGCGACGCGGGCGCCCCGGGCGGCGGTACGGAGGGCAACGCCGGCCAGATCGTCACCCCCAAGGCGGTGACGCTGACGTTCGTCGGCAACCCGCGCGGCAAGGTCACCGCCATGCCACGCCTGCTGCGTATCATCACCGGCGATGCCAAGGCCTTCGTCAACGGCCCCGGCAACGCCAACGCGTCCTGGAGCTGCACCGGCCACGAGGACCGGCAGTTGAAGGACAAGTATCCGCTGTGCCCGCAGGGCAGCGACGTCGTGCGCACCTTCCGGTTCCAGAGCTGCTGGGACGGCCGCAACATCGACAGCGCCAACCACCGCACCCACGTCGCCTTCGCCACCGTCGACGGCTCCTGCCCGGCCGGCTTCCGGCCGATACCGCAACTGGTGCAGCGCATCGTCTACGGCGTCGCCGCACCGAGCCTCACGGACGGCGGCCGTACGGTTCCCCTGTTCGCGGTGGACTCCTTCCCCGAGCAACTGCACAAGCCCGTCACCGACCATGGCGACTTCATCAACGTCTTCGACGAGGACCTGATGCGCGAGATGGTCGACTGCATCAACTCCGGCCGCACGTGCGGCCCGTCCGACGGCACGGGCACCGGCAACGGCAACGGCAACGGCAACGGCAACGGCAATGGCAACGAAGGCGGCAGCGGCAGCGGCGGTGGCGGTAGCGGTAGCGGTACGACCGTGACGCCCACGGCGACCTCCGGGTCCCCGGCGACCGCCGCCCCCGGTGGCGGGACCACGGCGGAACCCGGCGGGAACACCGCCACGAAGGCCGGCGGAGACACTTCCACGGAGCCCGGCCAGGACACCGCCACAGAGCCCGGCGCGGGTGCCACCTCGGCGCCGAGGGCGCCGGCCTCCCGCCCCGGTGAGGCGCCCAGGACCGAGGTGACGACCTCGCCGGCCCGCACCACCAAGCGGGACGGGGCGGGCGCGCCGGGCGGAGACGACCGGGCGGGCAAGGCCGCTCCGGGGGGTTCCGCCCCTTCCCGTGCCACGTCGGCCCGGCCGGCCCCGTCCGCGTCCCCGTCCGCACCCGCACCCGCGCCCTCGGCGTCGGACCAGGCCACCGCCGCCGGATACGTCCCGCCCGTGGCCGCGCAGGCCCCACCGCAGACGACCGGGGGCGGCCTGGCCGAGACCGGGGCCCACCTGTGGCCCGCGGCCATCGGCACGCTGCTCGCCCTCTCGGGCCTGTTCATGCTGATCCGCGCCCGCCGCCTGCCCTACTGACCGACGGCGACCCACCAGCCCATGACCCCCAGCACCTGACGACACCGTTCCGGCGGCCCCTGCGGCGGCCCACCTCCACCGAGGCGGGCCGCCGCGGCACACGCCGATCAATTCGCTTGTGGGAGCGCTCCCACTACGTTCAGGATGCCGGTATGCCCTCTCTTCGTCCGCATCCCGCGCCCGCGATCCGCCCCTACCGCCCCGCCGACCGCGAAGCCGTGGCCGACGTCTGTGTCCGCACCGCGCACAACGGAGGTGACTCCCGGGCGATATACCCCGACCCGCGGCTCATGCCGGCGCTGTTCGCGGAGCCGTACTGCCGCTTCGACCCGGACCTCGCCTTCGTGCTGGACGACGGCACGGGCCGGGCGGTGGGGTACGTCGTCGGAACCGCGGACACCGAGCGCTTCGTCAGGGACCTCCGGCGGAGCTGGATCCCCCGGCTGGCCGGCCGCTACCCGAAACCCACCGCGCCGCCCCGCACGCCCACCGAGGAGATGATCCACCTTCTGCACCAGCCGGAGCGGATGCTCGTACCCGAACTCGCCGGCTTTCCCGCCCATCTGCACATCGACCTGCTGCCGGACTGGCAACGTCGGGGGTACGGCCGCGGGTTGCTGCACACCTTCCTGGCCGCCCTGTCCGGGCAAGGTGTGCGGGCGGTGCATCTCGGTATGGTCACCGCCAACACAGCCGCCCGCGCGTTCTACGACCGGCTCGGCTTCCACGTGATCCCGGTCGCGGACGCCGGTTCCCTCACCTACCTGGGCCGGGAGACGACCGTGCGCTGAGCGCGCTGTGGGACGGCGTGGCCCTCAGGCGAGTCCGAGGGTCCGCTTGGCGAGGTCGTAGGCGGGCCGCATCGCCTCGTGCTCCTCGGTGTCCATGCCGCCGAGATGCAGGACGACCGGCCCGTCCGGCGTGCTGACCGCGAAGGCGCTCTCCTTCTTGGTCTCCTCCAAAATCTTGCTCGTGTAGAGGTACTCCACCTCCACGGCGGGGACGCCACCGCCGGTCGTGAAGGAGTGGTACTTCGCCTTGCTGACATTGTCCTCGGCGGCGACGAACGCGCGCAGCACGCCGCCGGCGTCGGCATCGCCCGTCCTGCCGGTCCACACGCGCAGGAAGCCGATGTTCCCGGCGGGCTTGGCGTCGATCTCGCAGGCCGCGGTGACCGGACCCTGCCGCAGAAGGCTGTCGGCGAGCGCCCCGCCGAGGTCGTCGTCGGGCTTCCCCGACGCCTCGGACAGCTCTTTCGCGGCGTCGATCGACTTGGCCTTCCAGTGCCGGGCGACGCCGAAGCTGACGGGCAGTTCGCAGGCGGAGCCGACGGCGCCGATCGTGCCACCGCTCGGACTCGCCTTGGCCGATGCCGATGCCGATGCCGATGCCGGCGTGCCGGACGCGCCCGGTCGGCCCTTGCCGTCCGTGCCGCCCGATCCGGCGCATCCGCTGAGCGCCGTCGCCAGCAGGGCCGTCCCTACGGCCGTCCCCACCGCCATGCCCACCGCTGTATTCCGCACGATTCCCGCGCCGCCCCTGATCCCCATTTTGACCTGCGCCTTCGCGTTCCCGATGTCCGGCGGGTCACTGTAGCCGAGCGGGCCGACACCGGCCCGCCGGTCAGGTGGCGCAGCCGTTGCTGACAACAAGTCAACATTACCCAACCGTGACCTCCGTGGGGCTACCGCCGGTAACTTACTCGAAAGTAAGGTCCCTGCCAGCCGCTCCGGAGCCCCCTGCCCCACCCCGCCGCCCAGGAGGTCCGTCATGTCCGTGCGCACCCGTGTGCCCGCCGCCCTCGCGATCGCCGTCGCCGCCTGCCTCGGCGCCCAGACCGCCGCCGCACTCCCCGCCACCGCCACGGACACCGTCGTGTCCCGCGGCGTCACCATCCCGGCCTTCTACACCCCGCCCACCGCGCTGCCCGCCGCCGACGGCACCCTCGTCCGCAGCGAGCGGCTGCCGCTCGCGCTGAGCCTGCCGGGCCTCGACGGACCTCTGCCCGGCCGTGCCACCCGGCTGATGTACAAGTCGACCGACTCCGCCGGGCAGCCGGTCGCGGTGACCGGCGCCTACCTGGAGCCGGCCGCCGCATGGAAGCGGGGCGGACCACGCCCGCTGGTCGCGGTGGCGCCCGGCACCATGGGCCAGGGCGACCAGTGCGCCGCCTCACTCGGCCTCGAACACCCGCTGACCCTCAACGGCCGTACGGTGTCCGTCGGTTATGAAGACCTGGCCATCTACCGCCTGCTCGCCGAGGGGGTGGCCGTCGTCGTCACCGACTACGCCGGACTCGGCGCGACCGACAGACTGCACACCTACGTCAACCGGCTCGACGGCGCCCATGCCGTGCTGGACGCGGTCCGCGCGGCCCGGAACCTGGCGGGCGCCTCGGTCACGGAGGTTTCGCCCGTCGGGCTGTACGGCTACAGCCAGGGAGGCGGCGCGACCGCCGCCGCAGCCGAACTCCAGCCCTCCTACGCCCCCGACGTCACCCTGGCCGGCACCTACTCCGGGGCGCCGCCCGCCGATCTCGCCAAGGTGACCGAGGCGATCGACGGCAGCGACCTGGCCGGTGCCCTCGGCTGGGCCGTCAACGGCTTCCTGGAGTCCGACCCCGCGCTCAGGCCGATCGCCGACAGGCACCTGAACGCGGCGGGCAAGGCCGCGCTGGCCGACCTGTCCACGATGTGCGTCGGCGACGCGATCCTCTCGTACAACTCCGCGCTCAGCACCGCCTGGACGACCGACGGGTCCTCCCTCGCCGACGTCGTCGCGGCCGAGCCCGCCCTGCGGGACTTCCTCGACCGGCAGCGCATCGGCACGGGCAGGCCCGCCGGTCCGGTGCGGGTGGCGACGGGGATCAACGACGACCTCGTCCCGCACGCGCAGGCCCGACGGCTGGCCGTCGACTGGTGCCGCAAGGGCACCGACGTCACCTATGTGCCGGTCGTCGCGCCTCAGTTGGGCCGGGCCCTGCTCAACCACTTCGCGCCGCTGCTCGCCGACCAGGGCGACGCCGTCGACTGGCTCACCGACCGGCTCGCGGGCCGGGCCGCCGGTTCCACCTGCCGGCTGCTGCCCCTCCAGCCCTGACCGGCGTCACGGCCCCTCGCGCCGGGCGTGCAGGAACAGCTGCGGTTCCGGTACGGCGTCCGGGTGGGCCGGCGTGAACACGGCGTGGTCCTCGGCCAGCACCGTCAGGCCCGCCCCGGCCACCAATTCCCTGAAGGCGCCGGCGGCGAAGCTCGTCACCCGCACCGGCTGCCCCATGAAGTGCCCCTCGACGTCCTCCCCGTCGAGGGGCACGGTGGCCAGTGCGGCCGGCCCGCCGGGCCGCACGGCGCGGGCCAGCTTCGCCACGACGGCGGCCTGCTCGGCGCGGGACATCTGGAGGAGCGGGAAGTACGCGCACACGGCGTCGAACGAGGCCTCCTCCAGCGGCAGTTCGCGGATGTCGGCGAGGCGGAAGTCCGCCGCGGGCACCTGCCGGGCGGCCAGCTCCGTCATCACCCGTGAGACATCCACGCCCAGCACCCGGTGCCCGGCCTCGGTGAGGGTCTGCGCGGTCGGCCGCCCCGTCCCGCTGCCCACGTCCAGCACCCTGCCGCCCGGCGGCAGCCGCTCCAGCAGCCACCGCAGCGACGCCCGGTGCGGCTCGGACCCGGCGAACGCCTCCTCGTAGGCGACTCCCAGCGCGTCGAACACCTCGGCGGCCGGTGCCCGGCGATCATCCTCCGCCACTCCGTCCCCTTCCGTCGCCGCGTACGGGCTGCCGGACAGCGTCCTACCCCGGGCGGGTGCCGGTGACGCCTGCCGGCACCCGGCGTTTGCGAGCAGCGGCAGGCGCACGGCAGGGTGCGGTGCGTGCCTACCTTGCTGATCGTCCATCACACGCCCTCACCGAACTGTCAGGCGCTGCTCGAAGCAGTGGTGTCGGGCGCGACGACACCCGAGATCGAGGGCGTCCGCGTCGTGCGCCGGGCGGCCCTGTCCGCCACCGCCTCAGACGTGCTCGAAGCCGACGGCTACCTGCTCGGCACGCCCGCGAACCTGGGCTACATGTCCGGCGCCCTCAAACACTTCTTCGACCAGATCTACTACCCGTGCCTCGACGAGACCCGGGGCCGCCCGTTCGGCTACTACGTCCACGGCGGCAACGACGTCACCGGAGCCGTCCGCGCCGTCGAGGCCGTCACCACCGGTCTCGCCTGGCGCCGGGCGGCCGACGCGGTGACCGTCACCGGCGAGCCGGGCAAGGATGACACCCAGGCGTGCTGGGAGCTGGGAGCCACACTCGCGGCGGGTCTGATGCCGGACGTGCCGGACCGCTGAGGCGGCCCGGCGCCGGCCGCGCGGCCACCGGAGTGATCCTCGTGCGGTTGTGCCCCGTGACCGGCGTGGGCCGAAGCACGCGGCCAGGCCGCTCTGTTAGTCCTGATCATGTGGTCATAGGACTACCAGGGAGGTGCTGGCGTGGCCCTCGGGGCACGTCTCGCCGTGGTCCTGCCGCTGCTCGCGGCCGTGTCCGGCGGACCGGTGGACCGCGCCGTCGCCGACGGCGCGGGTAGCCACGGGCTCGCCCTGGAGGTCGACACCGACACCCGGCCGGGTACCGGGGCGACCCATCCCGGCATCCGCGTCGGCCACCCGCTGCTGAGGACGTACCGGCTGTCCAACCGCACCGGAGCCGACCTGTACGACGTACGGGTGAACGACCCGGGGCTGCCGGGCGCCAGGATCCGCTGCCCCGGCGGCGACGACCGCCTCCCCATGCTCCGCGGCCTGGACTCGGCCACCTGCACCGCGTGGGCCAGCGCGCGCGAGGGGGTCTGGATCGCCGACGTCACGGCCGTCGGCCGCATCCCCTCCCTCGGCCAGGAATCGTGGGCCGCCGCCCGTTCCGGATACGCCGGCGTCGGCGGCCGGCCGGCGCTGTCCGAGACGGTCGAGACCGAGGTGGGGGTACCCGGCCAGCCCGTCGCCCCCGGCCCGGTCACCGTCCTCTACGACGTGTCCAACACCGGCAACCGTACGGTGTTCGACCTCCACCTCACCGATCCCGTGCTCCAGCCGCCCGGCATCGTCTGCCCGGCGGCGGGCGGTGACACCGTCCCGAGCCTCGACCCCGGGGACTCCGTGCGCTGCCGGGCGACCGTGGAGCGGCCTGCGGGCCAGTACTTCAGCGAGGGGCACGTGACCGGGACCGACCGGATCAGCACGCTCCGGCCCGACGGGTGCCCGAAGCGGCCGCCGCCGCTGAAGGCCGACGCGTCCGGCTCGTTCACGCTGTACCCGGCCCCGCCGCCACCCGTCCCGGTACCAGCGCCCCCCGCCCCGGCCCCGTCCCCACCCCCCGCGGTCCCCCCTCCCGCCCCACCGGCTCCGCCTCCACCCCCCGCCCCCGCACCACCCCCCGTGCCGGCTTCACCCCCGGCGCCCCCGGTCCTGCCCGTACCCCCCGGCGTCACCTTTCCCCCACCCCCCACCCCTGCCACCCCCCGGCGGGCCCGCACCCGTACCCGGCGTCCTCACACCCGGCACGGCACCGGGCACGGCCGCCGGAACAGCGGGGGGCGCTGCGGGCGCCGTGCCGGGTGCCGGTTCCGGTGCCGGGGCTGCCGCTGGGGCCGGGGGAGCCGGAGTCGTGGCCGGTGCTGGAGCGGGGGCCGGGGGAGCGGCGGCGGGTGGAGGGGCCGGTGCGGGTACGGCCGCCGGCGCTGGGGCAGGGGCAGGGGCAGGTGCGGGACCGGGAACGGGAGTGGGTACGGCTGCTGGGGCTGGGGCCGCTGGGGCTGGAACGGCCGCCGGTGCCGGAGCGGGTGCCGCAGCGGGAGGTGCCGGAGCGGCTACCGCAGCCGGTGCCGCGGCCGGAGCAGGTGGCGCAGCGGGTGCCGGTGCCGGTGCCGCAGCCGGGGCCGGTGCCGCAGCCGGGGCCGGAGCAGGCGGTGTTGCAGCGGGCACGGGCGCCGGAGCGGGAGCCGGTGGGGCCGTTGGTGCGGGTGCCGCAGGCGGCGCGGGGACGGCCGGCGCTGCCGCGGGTGCGGGCGCCGGTGCGGGTACGGCAGCCGCAGGGGGAGCGGCAGCGGCCGCCGGCACGGGAACGGGCGCAGCCGCCGGGGCAGGAACAGCCGCCGCAGGCGGCACGGGTGCTGCCGCCGGGACAGGAACGGGCGCCACGGCCGGCGAGGGCGGAGCCACCGGTGGTGAGGGCGCCGGCGGCGGGGCCACCGGTGGCGAAGCAACGGGAGGCGAAGCAGCCGGCGGCCGGTCGACGGGCGGTCAGTGGACAGGGGGCCAGTCCACCGGCGGTCAGGCGACCACTGGCCAGGGGATTACCGGTCAGGCGAGCACCGGTCAGGGAACGACCGGTCAGGGAACCACCGGCGAAGCGACCGTGCCGGGCCGGCCCCCGGGGCGGAACGCCCGGACGCCTCCCCGGCGATCGCGCAACCCGTCCATCATGGCCCGCTTCATCCGGCCCGGCGGCGGTCCGACCGGGCTCGGCCTGCTCGCCGTGCTGTTCCTGATGCTGATCCCCGCCGCCCTCGCCGCCGCCCCTGCTGGGCTCCCGGCGCGTCGGCCCGTGACCGCCCGTTGCCCACCCCCCCGACGCCCAGTACACACCCCGCCGCCCCTGACCCTCCACCCCTCACCCCCCGCCCCGCAGAACACCGACAGGAGACCGAGTCGATGATCGAGATCTTCGCCGTCGTGCTGGGGATCGCCGTGGTCGCCGCAGGCATCGTGGTGATCCGGCACCATTACTGGCCCCCCGCCCCGGACGCGGAACCCCGAGAGGACGTCGCCGAGTACATCTCCATGATGGTCGGCGTGCTCTACGCGCTGGTGCTGGGCCTGTCGATGGTGTCCGTGTGGGAGTCCCGGTCGGGCGCCGAGGGTCATGTGCAGGCGGAGGCGAGCGCCGCCCACCAGATCCGCCTGCTGGCCGCCGGACTCCCCGCCGCGCAGGCCGAACAGACGCGCGGTGCCGTCGACATGTACGTGCACACCGTCGTGTCCGCCGAGTGGCCCGCCATGACGAGAGGACAGCCGCCGGGCCGGCGCGGCTGGGACCTGCTGAACGACCTCCGGGCCGCGAGCCAGGTGCCCGTCGAAGCCACCCCCGCCCAGCAGGCCACGCTCCAGGAGTCCTTGGCTCAGCTCAGCACCCTGGACGACGCCCGGCGCGGCCGGGAGGCCGACGTGGGCAACAGTCTGTCGCCGGTGCTGTGGTTCGGGCTGATCGTCGGCGGTGTGCTCACGGTCGCCTTCATGTTCATGTTCGGGGTGCGCCGGAGCGCCACCCATGTGGTGATGGTGATGGGCCTGACGGGTCCTCATCACCTTCACCGTGCTGCTGGTCTACCAGCTCAACCACCCTTTCAACGGCGTGTTCGCCGTCGACTCCACCCCCTTCTCCCGCTACTTCCCCGCCACCTGACCACCAGCCCGCCCGTAAGCCCGTAAGCCCGTAAGTTCGTCAGCCCGTATGACCGTCAGCCCGCCATCCGGCCGTGCCTGCGCGGTGCTCGTCGTCCCGCCGCCTCCGTGGTCAGCCGGGCGGCGGTCCGCCGTCCGTCCGGCCAGCGCACGTCGTACGCCCAGCCCCACCGCTCGAACCGGGCGATGAGCCAGGCCGTGAGGTCGGGCTGGCCCGTCAGGCCGCCGTGCCGGGCACTGCCGGGGTCGGCGTGGTGCAGGTTGTGCCAGCCCTCGCCGAAGGTCAGCAGCGCCACCCACGGCACGTCCCGGGACTGGTCGCGGGTGCGGTAGTGCCGGGCACCGAAGGCGTGCGCGACGGAATTGACCGACCAGGTGACATGGTGGACGACGGCGTACCGCACGAGGCTCGCCCAGAAGAACGTGACCAGCGCGCAGTGCCAGTCGTGGGAGACCGCCAGGACCACAGCGGGCGGCAGGCCGAGGGAGACGACCGCGGTCAACGGATAGCAGCGGTCCAGGCGGCGCACGTCCGGGTCGGCGAGCAGATCGGGCGCGTAGCGCGGATGGTGCGAGCGGACGGGGGAGGAGAACCAGCCGACCTGGGCGTGCCACAGCCCCTTGGCCAGCGCTCGCCGGGTGGTGCCGTACGCCCATGGCGAGTGCGGGTCGCCCTCCTGGTCGGCGTACTGGTGGTGGCGGCGGTGTTCGGCCACCCACATGGTCACCGGGCCCTCCAGGGCGAGGCCGCCCGCGACACCGAGGGCGATCCGCAGCGGCCGTTTCGCCCGGAACGACAGATGGGTGAAGTGCCGGTGGTAGCCGGCGGTGATGCCCATGATGGACAGCGCGTACATCCCGGCGCCGAGGACCGCGTCGTACCAGCGTGGCCCCCAGCCGCCGGCCAGGGCGGCCGGCAGCGCCAGCGCCAGGACGGTGAGCGGGCCGACCACGAGGGTGAGCAGGTAACCGGTGCGCAGCGGCCGGCCGACCGGGACGGTGTCGGGGAGCGGGGGCCGCAGGCCCTCGGGGCGTTCGGCGGACGTGGTCACGACGCGCGCTCCACCAGTTGGGGGACCGGTGCCGTCGGGGGAGTGCAGGGGGTCATGTGCGGCGATTATGCGGCAGCCGTACGAGGTCACGGCCCAGGCTCGGCGGGCCGTACGGCACCCGTGCGCATCCTCTACCTGGATGGATGAAGGTGCGGGCCCGCTCGCCCTGGCCGACGATGGGGGCGAGGCCGCGCCCGCCGACGCGGCCCCGCACCTGTCCCCACGTCGTCGAGCCGAGGGAGCGTCGGATGCGAGCGGACGGCACCGCACCCGGACGGCCCGCGCCGGACGGTCAGGACGTCCAGGAACTGCTGCGCCGGTGCGCGCGGGAGGTGGTGGACGTCGCCGAGGGCATCCGCGGGGTGTCCGCACGGACCAGTACCGCCCTGTTCTCCCCGGACCTGGCCGCCTCCGCGCGCCGGCGCCCCCGCACCGGCCTCGCCGCCCGCTGGGCACTGCTGCGCGCCCTCACCAACAAGCAGGGGCTGGGCGGCTCGGCCATCACGGCCCCGAAGGGCGTGGGCCATGTGCTGGGCGCGGCCGGGGAGGTGCTGGGCCGGGAGAGCCTGGCCGCGCTGGTGGCTGTCGGCTCGCTGCGGCTGAGGATCGCCGCCGTGCTCATCGACCACCCCGAGTTCGAGCGCGATCCGGGCATGCGCCGGCTGACGGAGGCCGTCACCGCCGACCGGGACCTGGAGTCGGTGCGGGCCCTGCGCGCGCTGTTCCGGGACCAGGGGGCCCAGCGCGCGCTGTCCGGGCTGGCCCCGCTGATGGCCGAACTCCTCGCCATCCGCGCCCTGCTGGACGAGGACCCGCAGAACGACGAGACCGGCTGGGCGCTGGCCACCGGCCGTACGCTGTCGGCCGACCCGCTGCACGGCGTCAGCGCCGCCCGGCTCGCGAACCTGGACAAGGGCGAGGGCGCCGCCGAGGCCGTCGAGCTGACCGACCAGGAGAGGCAGGTCATCGCGCCGGAAGGCTCCTTCCTCGGTTTTCTGCGCAACATCGAGATGCTCTCCACCGACGGGCGGATCCTCGTGCAGAACGTACGCGGTCCGGACGGGGTCGTCCGTTACGTCGTCCAGGCGCCCGGCATGGCACCGGGCCGCCCGCGCAACGACTCCCCGCAGGACTTCGTCGGCGCCTGGCGCAACCTGTTCCTGACGGACTCGCCGTACACCCGCTCGATCCTCCTCGCCCTGGACGACTACGGCATCCCGCGCGGCGCCGACCTCGCGCTGATCGGGCACAGCGAGGGCGGGATCGCCCTGATGAACCTCGCCCAGGACGAGGAGTTCTGCCGCGCCTACCGGGTCACCCACGTCGTCGCCGTCGGCTCCCCGGTCGACAGCAAGCGACCCGCCGACCCGCGCACCCGGGTCGCCAGCATCACCAACCAGCACGACATCGTGCCCGTCCTCGACGGCCGTGGCGCGGGCTCCGCGTTCGACCCGCACCCCGGCTGGTACGAGGTCGACTACATCGGGCCGAGTCACGAGTTCCCGCTCTGCCACATGATCCACGAATACATCGAGCACCTCAGGACCGTGATCCCCGAGGCCCGGGAGCGCATCGACGACGCGCTCGCCCCCTACCGGGGCCCCGTCGTGCGCACCCAGGCCTACCAGCTCAAGGACCGCGCCAACCCGCCCGAGGGCTACCCCTTCCTCACCCTGCCCACCGCCTCCGTGCCCACCACGGCCGGCCCGGTGGACGTACCCGTGCGCTACTACGACTCCTCCGCCGCCCACCTGTGCTTCCCCGTCGACGCGGATACGGCCCGCGGCCTGCTGCCCGACGTCACCTGGCTGACCCCGAGCCGGCTGGGCCGGCGGGCCATGGCGGTGCTCTCGATGTACGAGCACCGCTGCACCACGATCGGCCCCTACACCGAGATCGTCCTCTCCGTGCTGGTCGACGACCTGTGGCGGCCCGGCCCCTACGACGCCGCCCTGGACCTGCTGCGCCGCGTCGACCTGCGCCGCACCGGCCGCTACGTCCTCTCCCTCGCCGTGACCAGCGAGGAGGCCCGCGTCGTCGCCCAGGAGATCTGGGGCCAGCCCGCGCTGCGGGTGACCGCCGAAGCCGACCTGATGGGCCGGCAGATCCGTGCCGGCTCCCCGGACCTCGGCATCACCGTCGACGGCCGCCTCGGCCGGGGCGTGCCCTGCCCCGAGGCCGACTGGATCCTCTACGGCCGCCGGGGCGGGAGCACGGTCCGTACCCTGGTCCGGGCCCACGGCAGGCTCCGTCTGCACCGCGGCGGCGGAATCGGACTGCGGCTGGACACCGCGGCGGCCGAGCCCTTCGCCGGGCAACTGCGCCGGCTCGGCATCGACACGGCCCGGCCCCTGTTCGTCCTGACCTGCCCCCAGTTCATGCTGCACCGCAGCGCCGGCGCCCTCCTGCCGCGCTGAGACCCCCGCACACCCCGCCGACCGGGAGTACGCCATGGTGACCGAGTCCCCCGGAGTGACGTCGTACGACACCGAACTCCTCGACCGCGCGGGCACGCTGCGGACGGACGCCGAGCTGATGGAGAAGTACGCGCGGCGGCTGCGCGCCACCGCCGCCACGCTCGGCGACTGCCCGGCGGCACCGGAGTGGAGCCTGACCACGCTGGAGCAGCAGGCCGCCGCCTGCACCACGGCGGCGGAGCAACTACGCACGGCTGCCGAGGCGTTGCACGCGCACGCCCGAGCCGCGGGCTGAACCCGCTCGGCGACCCCGCTGGTGCTGCCCCGCGGGAGTTCGTTGCGGGGTTGATCAAGCCGTCCTCGTTGCAGCGGCGTGCGGTGGGTGCGCTGTTGCTTTCAGACGCCTGGCCCGGCGGTCTCCCAGCCGTGTTCCAGGAGGTTGAAGGCGCTCTCGACGGCTGTGCGGGGATCGTCGCTCGCGCGGGCGAGGGTGGCGGTCTCCAGCGCGAAGTGGGCAAGTGCCGCACAGGTGGGGTTCCCCTGTGGGGCGCCGCTTGCCTCGGTGATGGCCTGGGTGAGCGCGCTCTCGTGCCGCATCCACATGCGGTGGGCGTACTCGCTCAACGCCGGGGTGGAGCGGATGAGTTCGAGGAACTGCGCCATTTCGGCGTCCTGGGAGATGTTCGCCCTGGCCAGCACGTAGTCCCGGAGCGCGGCCAGGATCGACTGTTCCTCGGGTCGTTGGTGGACGGCGTCGAGCAGGCTGGCCTCCCGGTCGGTGTCCATGTCGAAGACGAGCGCCTCCTTGCTGGGGAAGTGTTTGAAGAGCGTGGCGGTCGAGACGTCGGCGGCGTCTGCGATCTCGCGGATTCCCACGTTGTCGTAGCCGCGCTCCAGAAACAGGCGCAGTGCCGCGTCGGCGATGGCCTTGCGGGTCGCCGCCTTCTTGCGCTCACGGCGTCCCGGAGTCTGCGGTTCCCGGATCTGTGGGGCTCCCATGTCTGCACCTTATCCCGGAATGCGAGTCACCTCAAAAAGTAGAGCTGTTGCACTTTTGGAACTGTTGTGGTTCCGTGGAGCGGTCGCTGCGTGTGCTCCTGCCGGCCACCGGCCTTTCCGCTTCTCTTCCACCGCACATCCCTGAGGGAGTGATTCGCCATGTCCACATCTCCTGCATCCCCCGCCGCCCACCCGACAGCCGCTGCCGGTATTCCCAGGAACGTCCGCTGGGTGCTGCTCGGCGTCATGCTCGCGATGCTGCTGTCGATGCTCGACAACATGGTCGTGGGCACCGCGATGCCCACGATCGTCGGCGATCTCGGCGGTCTGGAGCACATCTCCTGGGTGGTGACCGCCTACACCCTGGTCACCGCCGTCACCACCCCGATCTGGGGCAAGTTCGGCGACCTGTTCGGCCGCAAACCCATGTACCTGGCCTCGATCGCCGTGTTCATCGCCGGCTCCGCGCTCTGCGGCGCCGCCCGGTCCATGCCCGAACTGATCGTCTTCCGCGCGCTGCAGGGCATCGGCGCAGGCGGCATCGGCGCGGGCGCCTTCGCCCTCATCGCCGCTCTGGTACCGCCGCGCGAACGCGGCCGGTACCAGGGCATGACCGCTTCCGTCATGGCGATCGGCACCATCGGCGGCCCGCTGCTCGGCGGCTTCATCACCGGACACTGGGGCTGGCGCTGGGCCTTCTACGTCAACCTGCCGCTCGGCCTGCTCGCCCTGGTGTGGCTGTGGCGAATGCTGCACGTACCCGCCCGGCGCATCACCGCGAGGATCGACCTGCCGGGCATCGCCCTGCTGACCGTCACGATCAGCGCGACCGTGCTGGCCGCGACCTGGGCGGGCACCACCTACGCGTGGGCCTCCTGGCAGATCCTGCCGCTGGGCGCCGTCGCCGTGCTCGGGCTCGCCCTGTTCGTTCTCGCGGAGCGGCGGGCCGTGGAACCCGTGCTGCCGCTGACAATCTTCACGGGCCACCGCAATTTCCCGCTGGCCACCGTCCTGCTCCTGGCCGCCGGCGTGGTCGTGTTCGGTGCGGGCCTCTACCTGCCGCTGTTCCAGCAGACCGTCCAGGGCGCCTCGGCCGCCGACTCCGGCCTGTTGCTGCTGCCCCTGATGATCCCCGTCGTGATCGTCTCCACCATCGCGGGCAAGATCATGTCCGCCACAGGCACGTACAAGATTTTCCCGGTCGTGGGCACCGGCTTCCTCACCGTCGGCCTCACACTGCTCGCGACCATGGGGACCGGCACGTCCCGCATTCTGACCTGCACGTACATGGCCCTTGTCGGTATCGGGCTCGGCCTCACCCAGCAGCTGGCCGGCACCATCGCGCAAAACAGCGTCGACATGCGCGACATGGGCGCCGCCATGGGCGCGGTCACCCTCTTCCGCACCCTGGGCGGATCCCTCGGCGTCGCGGTCTTCGGCTCCCTGTTCACCCGCGCCGTCCAGTCCCACCTGCCCGGCACCGGCGGCGGTACCGTGACCGACGCACACACCCTGGATCATCTGCCCGCCGGGGCCAAGGACGCCTACCTGAACGCGGTCACCAGCGGCACCCACCAGATTTTCCTCGGCGGGGCGATCCTGTGCGCGGCCGCGTTCATCGCGGCGCTGTGCGTCATCGAGACCCCGCTCCGCAAGGCACCGCCGGCCGGCACCCACAAGACCACCGTGACGGGCAAGGCGCCGGCAGCAACCCCTTGATCCACTGCCGTACCGCACACCTGCCGAGCAGGTGGGTGCGCGCCTACGGCGGCTGGCTACTTCCCTGACTCTGCGGTGCCGAGATGGGCCCGCTGCTGACCATCGCCTCGAACGAATGGGACGCCGGCGACGGCGGCTGGGCCCCGTACGAGGACCAAGCCCTCGCCGCCCCACCCTCCCTGATCCAGTGAGCCACGTGTGAAGTCCTACGCGGGCCCCACCCCCGGCCGGTTCAGCGGGCCGGGGACCGGGTGTCCGCCGCGCTCCGGCCCAGCGACACGAAGTAACGCGTCCTGTCCTCCGGCAGGTTGCGATGCAGCAGGTCGGAGAGGCCGCGGGTCTCGCGGACGATCCGCAGGCCTTCGGGGGAGAAGGTGTCGGGTGTGAACAGGCGGGGCGCCAACAGCGGGTTGTTCAGCGCCTCGGAGAACGCGTCGACGGAGATGACGCGTTCGAGCAGCCGCCCGAAGACGGCGCCGGGCTCCGGCTCCTCGGCGAACAGCCCGACGTACAGGTCGATCGCGTCGACGTCGCCGTACACGTCGAGCAGCGCCTCCTGGATCCGCGGGTCGCCGGAGATCTGCCGCGGGTCGGTGACCCGGGGGAAGCCGTAGTAGGCGCGGTAGTCGTTGTACGAGGCCAGCAGCAGGTCGCGGCCCACGGCGACGCTGTGCGCCTCCAGCGGCAGCAGCAACTCGTCGGTGTTGAACAGGCCGACCCGGCCCGCGGGTTGACGGGACAGGTCCTCGAACAGCGGGCCGAGGCCCCGGTCCAGGACCAGTTGCCCGTTGGCGACGGTCCGCTCCAGCGGCACCGCACGGCCCCCGAGGTCGTACGTGGACGGGACGAGGCTGTGCCAGCGGTAGACGAGGCTGAACTCGATCGTCGCCCAGTTCTCGCGGTGCCACGCCCCGCGGTCGGTGCGGACGGGATCGAGGACGAACGCGAAGTGGTACGGCGTGATGTGGTTGATGTACTCCTCCAGCATCACCCGGATCATCATCACGATCAGGGTGTTGCGGGTGGTCTGGAAGACACGTTCGTCGTCCCAGTCCGGATGCGCGTCGGCGAGGATACCGGCGACCCGGTTGTGCTCGCGCAGGAAGAGGACGTTCATCGCCATCGGCCCGATGTGGGCGTGCGCGCGCTCCCCGCCCCACGCGAACAGCGCGTCCACGTACGACTCGGGCACCTCCTCGAACCGGACCGGTCTGATCGCCCGGAACTCCTCCGTGATCCGGCCGCCCTCGCACAGGGCGGGCGGGAACTCGGCCCCGCCGATGATCCGGCTCTTCATCCGGCCGCCCTCGAAGGTGCGCAGACAGGCGGTGACCTCCTCGCGGTCGCCGTACAACTGGGACATGTCCAGGGTGTGCGGCGAGTCGGTGCGGCGCGGGTCGCCGGTGGCGGCGTGGCCGCGCAGGAAGCCGTCGGTGAACCACTGCGCGAACGCCGGCAGCAGCGCGGTCGACCGGGCGCAGCAGCGGCCCTCACCCTCCCGCCGGAACAGCTCGGCGACCCTCTCGGGCGCCGGCAGGCCCTTCGGCACCGCGGTCACGGGCGGCAGGTGCCGGCCCACCCAGGAGCGGTCGGTCAGGGAGTCCCAGGAGGTGTACGGGGCCTTGGTGCTCAGCGGGTTGGGACGCGGCGGCGCCTTCCGCACGGCCAGGTCGACAAGGGTGGAGTTGAGCCTGCGGTGCAGCCACCTGCTGTGCCGGGAGGCCTGCCAGGCCGGGGCGAAATGGGTCAGCAGGTGCGTCTCGAAGCGGTTGCGCACGCCGTCCCGGGACCTGTCCCTGGCCCCGGTTCGCGGCACGGACCGGGCCCGGGCTGAGCGAGACGTGACGGTCATGGGTCGTCCTCCGGTCGGTCGCGGGTCGCATGCCCGTGTGCGGATCCTGGTGCCGGCTCGTGGTCTCGCGTCCCCGTGTCAGGTCGTGGGCACCGCGGTGCGCCCGGAACGCACCCGGTAGTGCTGCGGGAACGGGGTGCCCGCGTAGTCCAGGGCGCGTTCGCCGCCGGGCGGCGGGCGGACACCGGGACGCAGCAGCACGCGCCGCACCAGTTCCGGCACGATCACCCGCGCCGCGTACCGGCCGACGCAGTCGTGGGCGCCGTAACCGAGGACCAGGTTGTGCGCGGGCGGGCGCCCGGGCCGGAACTCGGCGGGCGCGTCCACGACTTCCTCGTCGAACATCGCCGACGCGAAGCAGGCCAGCACCACGCTCTTGGCCGGGATCACCGTCTGCCTCGGCGTGCCCGCGGCCAGCACATGGTCGCGCACGCACAACCGGGGTGTGACCGGCACGAACGGGTGGAAGCGCAGCGCCTCCCACACATAGGCGTCGAAGCGGGCCGGGTCGCCGGCGCCCGCCGCCCGCTCGGCGTCGGCCAGCACGTCGGGGCGCACGGTCAGTTCCTTCAGCGCGGTGGCCGTGCACTGGGTGGCGTTCTGCTGATAACCCGCCAGATAACCGACCAGGTTGGCGTTGACCCGCTCGTCGTCGAAGCCGTACTCGTCGGGCAGCCGGGTGCGCAGCATCCGGCCGAGGACGTCATCGGGGCTGTCCACGGGGTCCTCGGTCCGGCGGCGTGCGATCAACTCGGCGACGTGGTCGTGCAGTTCGCGGCCGGCGGCCACCCCGGCCGCGTGGACCTCCGGGTCGCGGCCGGGGTTCACGGCGAACGCCCACTGCATCCGGCGGGTGCAGGAGTGCAACGTCTCCTCGTCGATGCCGGCGAAGCCCAGATAGGCGGCGGCGACCCGGGCGGCGGCCACGCGGGCGTAGTCCTGGACGAGGTCAAAGGTGTCCGCGCCACCGGCGGTCACCTCGTCCAGCACCGCGTCGGCGATCCGCGCGGTCAGCTCCCGCACCCGTGGCGCGTCCTCGGCGGCGAGCATCAGTTGCCCGTACCCGCGCTCGCGCCAGTGCACGCCGGCGCCGTCCCGGGCGAGGATGAACGGCGCCCCGAGCACGTCCTCCAGCACGGGCCCGAACACCCCCACGGTGAACGTCCCGGGCGCCGACAGCACCTCCAGGACGTCGGGGTGCCGGGTGACGAACACACCGACGGGTGTGCCGAACACCGGCCGGTGCGCGCGCAGCTCGGCGAAGAGGTCCGCCCTGCCGGTCGCCATGGCCTCCCGCAGCAGGGCCACCCGCTGCGGGACGTCGTCCTCCGCGATCGCGTCGTACGCGGCGAGAAAGTCCATGACGGCCATTCAGCCACCGGCCGACGGCCCTCGCACCCCGGACAGGCATTCGGGGCAGCGCGGCGTGCGCGCCGCCGCCAGCCCCGTCAAGCACGACGGGGACGGGCGTCCGGCCGCCGGGCGGCACTGACCTCCGGCGCCCCGCGCCGGGACCGGCGGGACCGGCGGGCCCGGCCCGATTCGCGCATCCGGGTGGTAGCGGCCCCCGTCCTGGGCCGAACGAGTTGCCGTGGCCCGTAACAGCCCCTCGCGGCACGGATAATCACGCCTCATGCAGCAGGTGAGAGCAGGCGTACGACGGGCTCCGGTCGCCGTCACCGGGCTGGGCCTCGTCACCCCGGCGGGCATCGGCCAGGACGCGGCCTGGACGGGCCTGTGCGCCGGGCAGTCCACCGCCGCGGCCGACCCCGCACTGGACGGGCTGCCCGTGGCCTTCTCCTGCCAGGTGCCCGGCCTGGACGCGGCCGGCCTGCTCGGGCACCGGCTGGCCCGCCGGCTCGACCGGTTCACGACCTTCGCGCTGCTCGCCGCCCGCGAGGCCGTCGCCGACGCCCGGCTCGCCCCGCACGGCTGGGACGGGGCCCGCGTCGGCGTGGTGATGGGAGTCGGCACCGGGTCCATGCAGGGCTGGCAGGCCGAGTTCGACCGGCTCGCCGACCGCACCCCCCAGCGCGTCTCCCCGCTCGCGCTGCCCCGCAGCGTGCCCAACATGGCCGCCGCCGAGATCGCCCTGGACCTCGGCGCGCTCGGCCCCAACATGGTCGTCAGCACCGCCTGCGCCTCCGGCACCAGCGCGATCGGTCTCGCCCGGGACTGGCTGCTGTCCGGCCAGTGCGACCTCGTTCTCGCCGGCGGCAGCGAATCCGCCCGGCTGCGGATGACCGCCGCCTGCTTCGCCCAGATGCGCGCCCTCTCCCGCCGTTCCGCCGCCCCGGACGCCGCCTCCCGCCCCTTCGACCGCGACCGTGACGGCTTCGTCCTCGGCGAGGGCGCGGGCGTCCTCGTCCTGGAGCGCACCGAGGACGCCCGCGCCCGGGGCGTACGGCCCACGGCGCTGCTCGCCGGGTTCGGATCCTCCTGCGACGCCCACCACTTCACCGCCCCGCACCCTGACGGCGACGGCGCCGCCCGCGCCGTGAGCGGCGCCCTCGCCGACGCCGGACTGGGCCCCGAGGACATCGACCACGTCAACGCGCACGGCACCGCCACCCCGCAGGGCGACGCCGCCGAGCACAACGCGCTGCACCGGGTCTTCCACCGGCCCCCGCCCGTCACCGCCCTCAAGGGCACCATTGGGCACGCCATCGGCGGGGCCGGGGCCATCGAGGCGGCCTGCACCGTCCTCACCCTGCGCCACCAACTGATCCCGCCCACCGCCAACCTGGACACCCTCGACCCGTCGATGGACCTGGACGTCGTCGCCAAGGCACCCCGGCGGCACCGCATACGAGCCGCCGTCAGCAATTCCTTCGGCTTCGGCGGCCAGAACGCCGTCCTCGCCTTCACCGCCGTCGACTAGCCCGCCGCCTCCGGCCGAGAAAGGTCGCCACCGGCGCACGGCGCACGGCTCAGCGGACCCGCTCGGCCGCCGCGCGAGTGAGATGCCGACGCGGCGCGGAGGCGTCCCCGCTCCGGCCCGCGCCGGCCGCGGCCGGCAGCGCACAGCACTCCTTGGGGCGGCATTTCGCAGCATAGGTCTGCTTCGACGCCCGGGCACGACGGCTACGGCCGACCCGCCCCGGCACCGGGGCCGCCCGTCCGTTCCGGCCGCACCGCGCGGCCCCCGGGTCGGCCTGTGGTCAGTGGCACGCGGACGGCGTCGGGGCCGTCCGCCCGGGCCGGCGGCTTCGCGCGGCACCCCGGGTCGGTCCGTGGTCAGCGGCAGCGGGAGGCCGCGGGGGTGTCGTGTCGGTGCCAGACGCTGGTGATCACTCGGCCGTTCGGGAGAGCGTGCCGGAGCGGGCCCTCGTCCGGGACGAAGCCGGCGCGGGCCAGGGCGCGGCGGCTCGCGGTGTTCCCGGTCTCCGCCCCGGCCCGGACCGTGGCCAGGCCGACATGGGTGTGGGCCAGTTCGGCGCCCGCGCGGAACAGCTCCGCCCCCAGCCCCTGGCCGCGGCAGCCCGGCGCCAGCCAGCCGCCCATCTCGCCCGCACGTTGCTCCAGTTCGAGGGCACCGGCGTAACTGAGGTCGGACCTGCGCACGCACACCAGCAGCAGGGGGTCGTCCGGTCCGGGCGCGTACGGCTCGGCCAGGCCGTGGGGGATCCGGCGGCCGTCGTCCCCGGCCGGCCGCCACGCCAGCAGCTCCCGGCGGATGTCGGGGTCGGGCACCACCTCGTCCGCCTGGGTGCCGAGCCACCGCTGCGCCTCGGCGTCCGCGCTCGCGGCGAGCGCCGCCACCACGTCGAGCCGGGTCCGGGGCGTGAAGAGCAGCAGGCGCTCGGTGGCCAGAACGTGCCGGCCGGGCGCGCACCGCCCCGGCACGGGCAGTCCGCGGGTGGCCGGGCCCCGGCGGAACAGCGACCAGACCATGGAACCCCCGGTGACGGCACACGGCGGTCCAGGGCCCCGCAGGGGCCACGCGCCGCCGCCGGTGCGGACGATCCGCACCGGCGGTGAATCTAGCGGGTGGGGGACGGATGCCGTGGTGGTCCGGTGTTTTGCGGACCGGGTGGCGCTGGCGGTGGCGGCGGTGGCGGGGCCGGGTCCGCGCGGAGCGGGATGTGGCTCAGGTGGGCTGTTCCTGGGATCCGGGCCTCGGGCGGGCGCGGGTCCAGGACGGGTCGGCGGCCGAGGTGGGGGTGGGGGTGGGTGCGGTGTGGGGCATGGGGGTCCTTCGGACGAGTGGGGGACGGTCCTTGGGCGTGTCCGCGGGGTGTGGGGGTCAGGCGCGGCCGGACGGCAGTTCCGCCCAGACGACGCGGGCGCGCCGGCCGGGGACGGCCGCCACACCCCAGTCGTGGCTCAGCGTGCCGACCAGGAGGAGGCCGCGCCCGTGCGGGTCGTCGGGGCCGGGACGGCGGACCGCCGGCAGGGCCGCGCCGCCGGCCTGGTCCTCGACCTCGATCCGCACCCGGTCCGCCGTACCGAGCAGGCGGCAGCCGATCCAGCCGGCCGCGTGCACGAGGGCGTTCGTGACCAGCTCGGAGACCACCAGGACCACGTCGTCCCGGGCGTCCTCCGGCATGCCCCAGGCGGTCAGCAGGTCCCGTACGACATGGCGGGCTGTGCCCACGGCCGTCGGCAGAGCCGGCAGATCGAAGGCGGCGGTACCACAGTGGTCCGGGGCCGCCGGGTCGAAGGCGGCGGTTCCGCAGTGGTCCGGGGCCTGTGGACCGGAGGCGGCGGTGCCGCGCTGGTCCGGGGGCGGCGGGTCGAAGGCGGCGGTGGTGGGGAGGGCGGCCCCGGAGGCGAGCCGGTCGGGGCCGTTCGGCCCGGGGAGTCGACCGGGGCGCTCGCCTCCGGGGCCGGGGATGCGGGCCGGGGCGGGCAGTCGGCACAGGGACTGCCCGCCGTCCGGTACCCGGCAGGGGGGTGTCGCGGTGTCCGCCGCCCGGTGCTCGGGCGGGGCCGCGGACAGGAGCAACGGCGCCTGCTCCCAGGGAAGTCGGTCCGGTCTCCGGTCGTCGGGCGGTCGGGGGAGGGAGGGCGGAGCCATCGCCGTGCGCCTTTCGTGGCCTCGCTTGTCGGGGAGGGGTGTCACCGTCGGTCCGGCCGCGGAGCAGCGGGCGGCACACCGCCTCCCTGGAGGCCGTGGTGCGGCCCGTCTCCCCCAAGCCGGCCGCATCGCCCGCTCCTTGGTCGACCGGAGCGGTGGGCCCACTCTGGCACCTGCCAACAACACCTCGCAACCAGCAAGTTGAAATTTGCAAGTAGCCAAGTGCATGCTGCATTCGTCAGAACGTGATCGAATGGGCAGGCAGACCGATCGCGGACGAAAGTGATCCGGGCACCGGACGAGGGGGTGGGCGTGACCGCGGAGACCGACTGGGGCGGCGCCCCCTCCGTGCTGCGCATGATCCTCGGCAGACAGCTCGAGGAACTGCGCACCCGGGCCGGACTCGGTTATGCCGAGGCGGGGGCGGCGATCGGGGTCAGCCACTCCACGATCCGCCGCATGGAGGCCGCGAAGGTGGCCCGGCTGCGGCTGGCGGACGCCGAGAAACTCCTCCGGGTCTATGGCGTCACCGACCAGGAGGAACTCGACACGTTCCTCCAGTCCGTGCGCGAGGCCAACAAGCGCGGCTGGTGGCACACCTACCGCGACGTCATGCCCGACTGGTTCGCCGCCTACCTGAGCCTGGAACAGGCGGCGAACCAGATCCGCGTGTACGAGAACCAGTTCGTGCACGGCCTGCTGCAGACCGAGGACTACGCGCGCGCCCTGCTCACCGCGGCCAACCCGCACACGTCCGCCGAGGCCACCGAACGCCGGGTCGCGCTGCGCATGCGCCGCCAGGAGCTGCTGGCCCGGCCGGCACCGCCGCGGCTGTGGGTGGTGATGGACGAGACCGTGCTGCGCTGGCCCGTCGGAGGCCCCGAGGTGATGCGCGCGCAGATCGACCACCTCGTCGAGGTCAACCGGCTGCCCCAGGTCACCGTGCAGCTCATGCCGTTCCGCAACGGACCCCATCCCGCCCTGCGGGCCGGCGCCTTCCACCTGTTCCGCTTCCGGGCCCGCGAACTGCCCGACATCGCCTGCCTGAGCGGACTCGTCGGGGCGGTCTACCTCGACAAGGCCGAGGACGTGGTGGTGTACCGGGAGGCCCTGGACCGCCTGGGCGCGCAGGCAGCGCCCGCGCGGAAGACCGAGGCTCTGCTCGGCGCACTGCGCAAGGAGTTGTGATCCGATCCCGTGACGCGATTCCCCGCCCCCCGCAGACCCACCGACCGAATGGGAGACACGGCGTTGCCCGACGACGGATGGCCGGCCGACCGGATCGACACCGAGAACGCCCACTCGGCCCGGATCTACGACTACATACTCGGTGGCAAGGACTATTACCCCGCCGACCGGGAGGCCGGTGACGCGATGTCCCGGGAGTGGCCCGCGCTCCCGGTGCACATGCGCGCCAACCGCGACTTCATGAACCGTGCCGTGCGCTGGCTCGCCGAGGAGGCGGGCGTGCGCCAGTTCCTGGACATCGGCACCGGCATCCCGACCTCGCCCAACCTGCACGAGATCGCCCAGGCCGTGGCCCCCGGGTCCCGGGTCGTGTACGCCGACAACGACCCGATCGTCCTCACCCTCTCCCAGGGCCTGCTCGCGAGCGCCCCGGAGGGCCGGACCTCGTACATCGAGGCCGACTTCCGTGACCCGTCCGCCATCCTGGACGCCCCCGAGCTGCGCGAGACCCTGGACCTGAGCCGGCCCGTCGCGCTCACCGTCATCGCGATCGTCCACTTCATGCTGGACGAGGACGACGCGGTCGGTGTCGTCCGCCGGCTGCTGGAGCCGCTGCCGTCCGGCAGCTATCTGGCGATGTCCATCGGCACCGCCGAGTTCGCGCCCGAGGAGGTGGGCCGCGTCGCCCGCGAGTACGCGGCCCGCAACATGCCGATGCGGCTGCGCACGCTCGACGAGGCGCACGCGTTCTTCGAGGGCCTGGAACTGGTCGAGCCGGGCATCGTCCAGGTGCACAAGTGGCACCCCGACGGCACCGGCGAGAAGGGCATCCGGGACGAGGACATCGCTATGTACGGCGCGGTCGCCCGCAAGCCGTGACAGACCCGGGGCCGGGGTCCGACCCACCTCCCGGACCCCGGCCCCGCCCCGCCCGTACGACGGGCCGGGCGGGCGCCCGGCCGACCCCGTGAGCCCTCTCCGCGACCACCCGGGTGACCCGGCACGTGCAGGCACCGCCGCCGCGCCGGCCGTCCCCGCACCGCCGCCGCGCCGGCCGTCCCCGCTGCGGTCGCGGTCCGGCGGTCCGGCCGGCCGGTGAGCCGCCGTGCCGGCTCGGCCCACGAGAGATGGCCGAAACCGGCGCGCGGGCAGCGGAACCAGGCCGGAGCAAAAGAGGTCTTACGGTCCGTCGGCGGCCGGGATCGGTCCGGTCGCGAAGAAACCGGGGGAATGAGAAACATGTCCGTCCGCAGCCGTAAGACCCTCCTCACCGCCGCGGCGCTCACCGCGGGCCTCAGCCTGGCCGCCGTGACGCCCGCTCTCGCGGGGATGGGCGCGAGCCACACCACTCGCGCCGCCGCCGTGTCGTCCGCCCAGGGCGACCCGCGCAACGCCACCCAGCACGTGGCCGACTTCTACGGCGCCTACATCGACGCCGTCTGGGCCACCGACGACCCCACGGCCGCCGCGAGCGCGAAGGCCCTGCGCGGTTTCCACCTCTCCGCCGCCGCCAAGAAGGCGGTCGCCGCCTACGAGAAGAAGGAACACGCCGACGGCATTCTCTTCGCGCAGAACGTGCCGGTGAAGTGGAAGGTGGCCTACACCGGTTCCGGCGCCGGCCATGCCACCAGCCGGGTCACGCTCACCTGGAGCGACGGGGCGCACCCCACGGTCAGCCGGATCGACGTCCGGTCGGACCTGAAGACCCTGAAGATCACCGGCCTGAAGCCGGTCGGCTGACCGGCGGCACCGGGCGTGCGGCCCCGCCCCGCCCCATTCGGGGCGGGCCCCACGCCCCCGCACCGGTCAGCCGCGGCCGTGCGGAAAGGCGGGCCGCGGCAGCCGCATGCCGCGAGCGGCCATGATCCGCCGCACCCGGTCCGGGTAGTCGGTGATGATCCCGTCGACGCCCAGGTCCATCAGCGCCTCCACCGTCGCCGGGTCGTCACAGGTCCACGGCACCACCTTCAGCCCGCGGGCGTGCGCCTCCGTGACCATCGCCGCGTCGGAGTAGAACCGGAACCCGGGGTCGCCGACCTTTCCGCTTTGCGGGAAGCCGTAGTTGGGGGAGAGGGCCGTGACGCCGGGAAGCGTCGCCGCCGCCCGGACGAAGTCCCCGCCGTAGTCGTCCGCGTCGATCCCGCCCAGCCACGGGGACGCGCCCGGCCGACCGACCTCCAGGAAATCGTGGTTTGTCAGCGCCACCAGCGGCCACTTCGGTGCCAGCCGGTGCATCACCCTCAGCGCGCCCCAGTCGAAGGACTGGACGGTGACCTGGCGCCCGATGCCCGAGCGGTGGATCTCCTCGTACACGCGGCGGACGAACACCTCGCGCGGCGCTGTCTGTTCGGGCGCGCCCGCCTCCACCTTGGTCTCGATGTTCAGCGTGACCTGCCGCGCGTGATAGTGCTTCACCAGGTCCAGGACGTCCCTCAGTTCCACCATCCGGAAGCCCTTGACGACCTCCTGCCCGGGAAAGCCGGGCAACTGCCGGTAACCGCAGTCGAGCGTGCGAATCTGAGCGAGTGTCAGGTACTTGATGTACTTGCCGACGTACGGGTACGCCGGGTCGCCCGGCGTGACCGGGCCGGTGTCCCGGCACTTGACGCCGCTGATCTGCCGGTCGTGATTGACCACGACCCTCAGGTCCCGGGTCACCTGGGTGTCCAGTTCCAGCGTGGACACCCCGAGCCGCATCGCCTTGCCGAAGCCCTCCAGGGACTCCTCGGTCGTCAGGCCGAGGCCACCGCGATGCGCCTGGAGGTCGAAGCGCGCCGCCGGAGGGCCGCCCGGCACGGCCCGCGCGGCCACCGGCGACAGCAGCGCCGGCACCAGCGCCAGACCGGCGAGCAGCTGCCGTCCGGACGAGCGTCGTACGGGCAGGCGTCGTAAGGGCATCGGGAACCTCACTCCGGTGGGGGCGCATCCACGGTGTCCACCGTCGGACACGGGGGCCGGAAGGCGCGCCGCAGATTCTCGCAACGCCGCGGCGGGGCGGGCCACCCTCCGGGGCGAACGTTGGCGCAAGGGGGGTTGAACGCGGGCCCTCAGCCGTGCCGGACCGCGTCGCCGCCGTGGCCGTGGTGACGATGGCGTTCGGCGGGGGTGCGGTGCAGGGCGATGAGCGCGGCGTCGTCACCGAGGCGCCCGCCGGCATGGGCCAGCAGATCGCGCCGCAGATGGTGCATCAGTGCCTCGGGGCTCTCGTCGGTCCAGCGTGCGACCCGGTCGGCGAGGGGATAGAACCGGCCACGGTCGTCCCGCGCCTCCACGACCCCGTCGGTGTACAGCAGCAGGGTGTCGCCCGGCTCGAAGGAGAAGACGTCCAGCGTGTGCTCGTCACCGGCGTGCACCCCGAGCGGCGGCGACGGGTGCAGGCTCGGGACCGTGACGACGTGACCGGGGCTCAGCAGCAGCGGCGGCGGATGGCCGCAGCTGGTCATCCGGGTCACCGGGTCCCGGTCCGGGATCTCCACGAGCAGCGCGGTGGCGAACCGTTCGCCGGCCTCGTCCGGCGGGTCCAGCTCGGCGGCGTAGCGTGTGACGCTCTGGTCCAGGGAGCCGGCCAGCTCGGCCAGCGCGATGTGCCGGTGGGCGCTCTCCCGGAAGGCGCCGAGCAGCAGGGCCGCCTCCCCGATGGCGGACAGGCCCTTGCCGCGGACGTCACCGATCAGGACGCGGACCGCGCCGCCGGACCGGGTCACCGCGTACAGGTCTCCGCCGATCTGTGCCTCGTCCTCCGCGGCCAGGTACAGCGACGCGATCCGCAGCGGGCCGCTCTGCTCGGGCAGCGGCCACATCAGGACGTGCTGAGCGGCCTCGGCGACCGTACGGACCTGGGCCAACTGGGCCTGCCGGCGCTCGCGCAGGGCGCTGTACAGAACGGTGAGCACCACCAGGACCGTAAGGGTGATGATCTGCACGATGTGGTTCGTGGTGCCGAGCCCGCCGTGGGTGATGCCGATCACGATCTGCGCGGCCACCGCGAGCGCCCCGATGCCGGCGGTGGTCCGGGGCCCGGCGAACGAAGGGGTGAGCGCGGGCGCGATCACCAGCGCCGGCCCCAGGTGGACGTCGTACGGGGTCCGCATGTCCGTCACGGTGATCACCACGATGAGCGCGACCGGCAACAGCAGCAGCGCGTGGACCGACTGCCACGGTCGCCGCGGACCCGCGCGCCCGAGCCGGAATGCCATGCCTACCAGCGTGCTCCCGGCCCGGTCGAGCGGCCACTCGCACCGGGGGAGCGGACCGGGCCGACATCCCTCACCGGGGGAGCGGATCCTCGTTCCCGGGCGCGTCCCCGCCGCCGGGACCCCGGCGCCCGCGGGGGAGGGCTGAACCTTGCGGTGGTGCCGTGTCGGTGGCGGCACGCCGGGTACCCGTACGACCCCTGGAGCCCGATCAGGCCGGCCCGGGGCGGAAGGTGCCGAATGGAGAGATCATGACGCACAACGGGGAGGAAGCCGTGCCCGTCCGGAGCCCGGAGGCCTCCGGGCTCCGCCTGGCCATGGACAGGCCGGACCAGCAGGCCGGGCCCGCTCGGGAGCCCGCGGACCTGCCGCACGACCGCAGCCAGGCGATCCTGGAGGCCGCCAAGCAGATCGGCGCCCTCCTCAAACGGGCGGGCCACCCCTTCGCACTGGCCGGGAGCGTCGCCGTCTACGCCCACGGCGGCAGCCGCTATCTCCAGCACGACGCCGACTTCTGCGTACTGCCCGACGACGCCGACGCGGTGGCCGCCACCATCCGGGAGGCCGGCCTAGCCGTGCTCACCCCGCCGGAGGACTGGCTCCTGAAGACCACCTGCCACGGGCAGAACGTCGACATCATCTTCTCACTGGCCCACCAGCCCGTCACCCGGGAGATGCTGGACCGGGCCCATGTGCTGCCGGTCGACTCGGTGCTCATGCCCGTGCTGTCCCCGACCGACCTGATCCGCAGTCTGATCAGCGCCTTCTCGGAGCACTACTGCGACTTCGGGTCGGTCCTGCCGGTGGCCCGCGCCGTCCGCGAGAAGGTCGACTGGGAGGAGGTCCGCGCGGTCTGCGGCGACCAGCCCATGGCGGCCGCCTTCCTCTTCCTCCTCGAACGGCTGAACGTCATCGACGCCCAGGAGGGGCAGCCATGACCGAGACCAGCCCGCCCCCGCCGACGGCGGGGAACCTGGACTACCGCGTCGCCCACCTCGCCGAACACCTGGCCTCCGGAAACCTCGGGGAACTCGGCGTCCGGCTCGAGATGCGCGGCGAGGCCGTCCTGCTGACCGGCACCGTGCCGTCCACCCAGTGCCGGGACGAGATCCTTCGGCTGGCCCGTGCGGAACTGGCGGGTCACCCGGTCCACTGCGACCTGCTCGTCGCCGGCACCGCCTCGCCCGACCACGGAGAGGACCTGACATGATCCGCGTCGCGGCCGTCGGGGACATCCACATGGGCCCCGAGAGCCAGGGCACCCTGCGCCCCTCCTTCGAGACGCTGCCCGAGTGCGCCGACGTCCTGCTGCTCGCCGGCGACCTCACCCGGCACGGCACACCGGAGGAGGCCGCCGTCGTCGCCCGGGAGATCAAGGACCTCGGGGTGCCGGTCGTCGCCGTACTCGGCAACCACGACCACCACGACGAGCGCCCCGAGGAGGTCTCCGCGATCCTGCGGGACGCGGGCGCGCACGTCCTGGAGGGGCAGGCCACCGTCGTGGGTGCCGACGGCGCGCGGATCGGGGTCGCCGGGACCAAGGGCTTCGGCGGCGGCTTCGTCGGCCGCTGCGCCGGGGAGTTCGGCGAACCGCTGATGAAGGAGTTCGTGCGCTACACCCGCCGGTGCGCCGACGGTCTGCACGGCGCGCTGAAGGACCTGGAGCAGCAGGACTGCGACGTGCGCATCGCGCTGACCCACTTCTCACCCGTGCCGGACACCCTCGCCGGGGAGCCCCTGGAGATCTATCCGTTCCTCGGCAGCTACCTGCTCGCGGAGGCCATCGACACCGGCGGCGCCGACCTCGCCGTGCACGGCCACGCCCACGCCGGCACCGAGCACGGGATGACCAGCGGCGGAGTCCGCGTCCGCAATGTCGCCCAGCCGGTGATCGGTCAGGCTTTCCACGTGTACCACCTGCCGGGCCGGGAGCCGTGACCCGGGACTCGCACCCGTACGGCCGGCCGGCGTGAGGCGGGGCGTGGTCGCTCAGCGGCCGTGCTCGGCAACGCGCGGCCGGTCACGTCGCTGTCCCGCGCCGTCAGCGTCAGCGTCCCCGGCACCGGCACCGGCTCGCCGCGACGGCGACCAGCAGGCCCGCGCCGATCGACCCGGCGACGATCAGCCCGCCCGCGACCGGGCGCCGCGAGCCCCGGCCACTCCATCAGCAGGCCCAGCAGCGGGGGCCCGCCGAGGCTCCACGTGCCGACGCTGCTCCACACGCCGAGCACCCGGCCCCGCAGACGCGGCGGCGGATCGGTCTGGAGCACGGCCGTACCGGCGGTGTCCGAGAGGGACTCAACGACCGCCATCGGCAGCACCAGCACCAGCAGCAGCACGGCCAGCGACGGCGACAGCCCAGCCACCGCCTGGAGCAGCGCACCCGCCATCGCGAGCAGGCCCACGGTCCGCACGGACGGCCTGCGCAGCCGCGCGCCGAGCACCGCGGCGAGTGAAGCCCACGGCGGGCCGGACCGCGGTCACGGGGTGCGGGGCCCGGTCCCCGCACCCCGCACCTACAGCCCCCCGCGCTCCCAGCGCCCACGGCCACCTGCGCTCCCGATGCCCCGCAGTCACGGCCCGCGCTCCCAGCGCGCCGCACCCACGGCCCCCAGTGCCCCTGCCGCCCCGCACTGCGGCGTCCCGCAGCCGTCGGGTCAGCGGTTGACCGTCCGCATTCCCGCCTCGTCGTACCGCTCGCCCGCCGCCTCCGGCAGTTCGGCGTCGATGCGGGACAGGTCGTCCTTCGTCAGCCCGATGCCGGCCGCGGCGGCGTTCTGCTCCAGATAGGCGCGCCGCTTGGTGCCCGGGATCGGCACCAGGTCCTCGCCCTGGGCCAGCACCCAGGCGATGGCAAGCTGGGCCGGGGTGACGTCCTTCTCCGCGGCGATCTCCTTCACCTTCGCCGCCAGCCGCAGGTTCGCCTCCAGATTGGTGTCCGTGAAGCGTGGGTTGGTGCGGCGGAAGTCGTTCTCGTCCAGCTCCTCCGGCGAGGAGAAGCGGCCCGCGAGGAAGCCGCGCCCCAGCGGCGAGTACGGCACGAAGCCGATGCCCAGCTCGCGGCAGGCCGGCAGCACCTCGGCCTCGACGTCCCGCGACCACAGCGAGTACTCGCTCTGCACCGCGGTGACCGGGTGCACGGCGTGGGCGCGCCGGATGGTCTCCGCGCTCGCCTCGCTCAGCCCGATGTACCGCACCTTGCCCTCGGCGACCAGCTCGCCCAGCGCGCCGGCCGTCTCCTCGATGGGCACGTTCGGGTCGACCCGGTGCTGGTAGTACAGGTCGATGTGGTCGGTGCCGAGCCGCTGGAGCGAGCCGTGGACCGAGCTGCGGACGTGCTCGGCCGAGCCGTCCTGCCGGCCGACCGTACTCATGTCGCCGGGGACGGCGTCGTCCATCCGGTAGTTGAACTTCGTGGCGATCACGTACGCGTCGCGATTCCCCCTGACCGCCTCGCCGACGAGCGACTCGTTGGTGAGCGGCCCGTACATCTGCGCGGTGTCGAGGAAGTCGACGCCGAGGTCGAGGGCGCGCCGGATGGTCGCGATGCCCTCTTCCCGGTCGGTGGAGCCGTAGAAGGCGGACATCCCCATGCACCCGAGCCCGATGGCCGATACCTGGAGGTCCCCTAGCCTGCGCTGCTGCATGGGAGATCCCTTCCTGCACACTCGATGGTCGTTTCCGCACGGCACGAGGGCCTTCCTCCATCTAGCGACGGATTACGGCACCCGGCATCCCGTACGGGACGCCGGGTGAGCTGCTCTCCCGTACCGGGTGTCCGCGACGTTACGAGCTGGAGCGCGCTCGAAGTCAAGCCCGCTCCGCGCCGGGCTGCGGACGGAGCCGCACGGGCAGCTCGAACAGGTCGTTCTGCGTGACGACCGGCTTGTTGCGCAGTTCAGTGGCGGGCACCGCCAGGTCCAGGCCGCGGACCGTGCCCGGACGAAGCAGGACATGTACAACGCGGTGTGGGACATCGACGACATCGCCGCCGGGTCCAGCGAGGCGAACGCCGGCAACAAGAGCTGGCAGCGGCAGACCTACCTCAAGGGCACCTTCGAGAACACCGTCCGGCTGCTCACGATCGGAGGCCTCCCAGACCGCGGCCATCATCAGGCTGGCCAGCCTGATCGGCTCCGGCGTGGACACCGCCACGATCGTCAGCGCCGTACAGGAGGCTGTCGCGGACGCCGTGGTCAAGGTCAGCGTGGACGTCACCGGCAGCGGGCGGAGGCCTGAGCGATGAAGGTGTCCCGGTACTGGAAGGCGGTCGTCGCCGGCGCGGGAGCCGCGGCGGCCGCCGTGCAGGACGGCACGGTCACCGCGGCCGAGACCGTCACCGTCGTCCTGTCCGTGCTGGGCGGCCTCGGCTTCACCTGGGCGGTGCCCAACCGGCCGCAGGCCCCCGCGGCGCCGCCTGCCGCTGAGCCGCCGCAGGCCCGCTGACGCATGCCTCCCCTGACCGGTGAGCCGTCCAACGGTGAACTCGGGCGGCTCATCGGTGCGCTGCAATCGACGCTGGACAACCGGTTCGCCGAGTTGAACAGCCGCCTGGACAAGATGGTGTCGCTGGACGTCTACACGATCCAGACGACGCACGTCGAGCAGAGGCTTGCCCAGCTTCAAACGGAGAACCAGCGGAGTATGGACGCCATCGCCAAGCTGGAGGACGACTTCGAGGCGTACCAGCGGGAGGAGGCCAAGCGCCGAGACGCGGAGCGGCAGACGCGCCTCTACCAGCTGATCGTGCCGGTGGCCGTCTGCCTCATCTCCAGCGTCATCGCTGTCTGGGCGGTGGTGGCCAAGTGAGCGACCCCAAGCACCGTCCCAAGCCGTCGCGGCGGCTGTCGCTGCCGCGGGCCGAGGCCGTCATCGCCGGGATGGCCGTCGTCCTGTTCGCAGGCCTGGCCCTGCTGGTCATCCAGTTCATCGGGCTGCACCAGGAGCTGAGGACTGCGAACCACGCCCGGGACGCGCTGGCGGCGCAGGTCGAGCGGCTCGGAGCATCCCCTGTGGCAGGGCCGCCGGGCAGCCGCGGCGAGCCCGGCAAGAGCGTCGTCGGTCCCAGCGGCCCGCCCGGACCACCGGGATCGTCAGGCTCGCCAGGGGAGGACGGCAAGGACGGGCCGCACGGCCGGGACGGCAAGAACGGCAGCGACGGCAAGGACGGCGCGCCTGGAGCGCCCGGCGCCTCCGTGACGGGCGCCGCCGGTGCTGCCGGCCCACCGGGCCGCCTGGACCACCCGGGCCGTCAGGGCCACCGGGACCCGCAGGGCCGGCAGGGAAAGACGGGACGGACGGCAAGGACGGCCGGGACGGGCAGTCCTGCCCCGACGGGTACAGCCTCCAGACGCCACCGGACGACCCGGATGCCCTGGTCTGCCGGAAGGATGACACACCGCAGCCCAGCGACAGCGGCTCACCGACGGCCCCGCAGGCCCTCGGACTCGACCCGCAAGGCCGCCAGTACGCCTGAACAGTTACAAGACCTCCCGTCGCCTTCGGGCGGCGGGATCTTTCGCATGTCCGGAGTCTTGTATATTCCGGCCAGGTTGGCGCATTGTGGTCACCCACCGCCTCACCGGAGTCCTCCCCATCCGGCCCTCCCGGGGGCGGTGGCGTGCCGCCCCTTGCTCCCAGGCGGAGGACCGATGCGTGGCGCCCGCCGCCCCCTCAATAGGCGGGTGCCACGCCGGCGCCGCGGTGTCCGTAGGCTTCGCCGCGTGATTGAGACCATCGTTTTCGACGTCGGAGAGACGATCGCTCGCGACGACCGGTACTGGGGATCTTGGGCTAGCTGGCTTGAGGTCCCCCGCCACACCCTGTCAGCGCTCGTGGGCGCGGTCGTGGCGCGCGGCCTGGACAATGCGGAGGCGCTCCGGCTTGTGCGGCCCGGGATCGATATCGAGGCGGAGTACCGGGCCCGGGAGTCAGCCGGCCAGGGCGAGCACCTCGACGAGGCGGATCTCTATGAGGACGTACGACCGGCCCTCGCCGCGCTCCGCCAGGGCGGCGTCCGGGTTGTCATCGCGGGTAACCAGACGGTTCGCGTGGGGCAGTTGCTGCGTGGGCTCGACCTGCCCGCAGACGTCATCGCCACGTCGGCGGAGTGGGGAGTTGCCAAGCCGCAGCCGGAGTTCTTCCGGCGGGTCATCGAGGTCGCGCAGGCCTCAGCGGAGCGAATCGTGTACGTGGGTGACCATCCTGCCAACGACGTTCACCCGGCGCGGGCAGCCGGCCTGCGGACGGCCCATCTGCGGCGCGGCCCGTGGGGACATCTGTGGGCTGACGACCCGGAGACCATCGCGACGGCCGACTGGCGCATCAGCAGCCTCATGGAGCTGGTGGACATCGTGGGTGGTTGACAACAGCGAAGCGTCCCCGCCGTGTTGGCGGGGACGCTTCGCGTACGCGCGGCGTCTGACGCGGGTACCGTTCGGAGTGGATGCCCGAACGGAGACAGTATGCCCGCAATTACCGACGGGGGAGTAGGCCGGCGGATCGCCTACTACCGAAGCGTCGTCCGTCCCAAGATGACACAGCAGGAACTGGCCAATGCCGCCTGCGTCGCCCTGGGCACGATTCGCAAGATCGAACGGGGCGAGAGGGGTGTCACGGACGACACCCTTCAAGCGATCGCCGATGCTCTCGGAGTTGATCCGGCCCGACTGCGCCACGACCGAGGCCCCGCTCACTCGCAGGCGCGGGACGCCCTCCCGGCCCTCTCGGCGGCCATCGCCGCCTACGACTGCCCCGAAGACGGGCCGGTGCGGCCGATCGTCGATCTACGTTCCGCAGTCGACACAGCTGTGCAGTGGAGGCTCGGCTCCCAGTACACGCGCATCGTCCGTGACCTCCCGAACATGCTCGCCGAGTTAACCCGTGCCTTCCACACTGCGCCGGAGGCCGAGCGTGCTGAGCTGGCGCAACTCCTGGTGAGCGCCTACCGCTCCGCGGATGCGGCTGCCTACAAGCTTGGTGCACACGACCTGTCCGCCCGGCTGGTTGAGCTGATGCGGTGGGCGGCGGCCGAGGCGGCCGAGCCACTGCTGGTGGCATCGGTGGCCTACGTACGTACCGAAACCTTCTTCGCGGCGCGCGCCCACGCTGCTGGCCTGCGTGCTCTCCGACAGGCCATCGACGCTGCGCCCGCACCGTCGACGGCAGCAGCGCGCGCAGCTCGCGGTTCGCTTCACATGAGGGCCGCTGTCATCGCTGGCCGAGCCAAGGACGCCGACGCGGCCACCGAGCACCTCGGGGAAGCTGAGCAACTCGCCAGAGCCGTCAAGGAGGACGTCTACAACGGCACCGCGTTCGGCCCCGACTCCGTCCGGATCCACCAGGTGTCCGTGGCCGTCAGCCTTGGGGGTGATTACGTCGGCACGGCGCTGGACGTGTCTCACGAGTGGAAGCCGCCGGCGAGCCTGCCAGCTGAGCGTCGGTCCGGTTTCTACATCGAGCTGGCCCGCGCCCAGCTCTGGGCGGGCATGCCCGACGGCGCGTTCGAGTCGCTGAAGGTCGCCCGGAAGATCGCACCCCAGCACACCCGTGACCACCCGTGGGTCCGGGAAGATGCCTCCAGGTTGCGGCGACTGCGCCGCGCCGACTCTGAAACTCTCACGTCCTTCGCTGAGTGGTGCTCTGCCACCTGAGTAGCACGCGTTCCCAAGTACCCCTAGCCGGGGTACTTGTGGCGCTCCCTCACCCCCACCATCTGTGACACGCGCAGAACCCACAGATGGGAACGGGATGCAGGAAGCACGTTCGCTCACTCCCGCGGTCGTCGACCACCGGGTGAGCGTCGTTCGCCTTCACGGCGAGGCGTGCTTCGACTGCGGAGCTGTGAACCGGCCCCTGCGCGCGGCGGGTGAAGTAGTTGTCCTCGGCGCCAACCGCGTCTGGCAGGTCCGCTCATGCGGCTGCCGACCCGTGACGACGCAGAGGCGCCCGCCCTCGGGAACTGCCAAAGAGGACCCGGCGACCGCGCGAACGGCCCCGGGCATGGCCAACGCTCGAACCAGCGAGGGAGCGCCGACATGATGAACGGTACCGCCCGACCCCAGGCCCGCACACGGGGCCAGAACATGACGATGCGCGTCTACGCCGTGGACCGCTACGGAACGATCACCCAGGACCGTGGCACGGTCACCGTGACGCCCGGGAACCAGCCGCTGCCCCTGAGCACCGCGTACCCGCCGTGCTCGTGCCCGCGGCACCGGTCCGGACAGGCGGTGCGCCCGTGAACGCCTCGCTGAGGCCGAGCAGCGACACGACCCCGGTCGCCATCGCGACTAGGCACGACACCGTGGCCCTCCTGGCGCACATCCCCCTGCCGCCCCTGGACCTGCTGTCCGACGCCCGGGCGCGCGGCGCGCAGTGCATCTGGGGCGGAGAGCCGCTCACCACCGCAACGGCCATCGACCTCGGCGAGCGCGTGACCAACGACGCCCACTGGTTCCCCCGCGCCTGCCTGCGCTGCACGCGCAGCGCCGTACGGGCCGCGCGTAACTCCCATCCCGGTCAATGCGAGCAGTGCGTGGACGGCACCGCGCTGTGTGAGACACGCCATGCCCTGCATGACCTCCTGCTGGAGCTACGCCGATGACCGTGCAGATCGCCGAGGAACTGGCACGCCTGCACCGGCTCATGAGCTGGTACGACGTGCCGCAGCAGCTGCCGGCGACGGCCCTCACCGGCGAGGCCTGCGTCTGGTGCTCGACGCCGGTCGGCAGCACGGACGTGCAGCTGGAGCCGACCGAGATCCCACGGCGGGGATGCGCGGGCTGCTACACCGCCCGGCTCGCCTGGTACGTCAGCTGGTACGACTGGCACCTGCACGTCCAGACGTGCACCGCCTGCCAGCAGCGGCAGGTCTGCTACGTCGGACACGGCCGGCGCGTCCTGCACGAGCTGACCATCGGCCCGGCCGACAGGGATGCCCCGGTCTGCATCGTCTGCGTCAAGGCGCCGTCGGCCGTCGACCTGGTGGTCCCTGTGCGGTGGGAGGGTGACGCCCGGCTGTACCTGGGGTACGCCCATGCTGGGTGCGCGAGCGGCCGGTGGGCCGCCCGGTGACCGGCACCGGCATCCGCCCCGTGCAGTACTGGGATGGCACCCCCGTCCCGTTCATCACCGCCTGGTCCAAGGACCGGATTCCAGCGCAGCCACTGACCGCCACTCACGGCCGTGGAGGCACCGGCCTCGACTTTCAGGACGAGGTCAGCTAACTCCCGTGCCCGGCGGGCCGACACGCCGGCCATGGACCCGATCCTCGCCTTGGTGCTCGCAAGGACGCCCCGCGCTGACGCACCCCCATGGCGGCCGCTCCGGGTCAGGGCCGCACCGCACAAGCCCCCGTCGTATCGCGGAATCGGAAGCCGCGGCACGGCGGGTGACGCCCGCCCCGTCGCAGGGTCCGGAAGCCCCCGGCGGGGCGGGCACCTCAAGGAGAACAGGACGATGGACGCTACCGACGACAGGGCACTGCCCGTCCCGCCACCCTTCATGTTCGGGTGCGGCGAGTGCACGGCACTGCTGGTCAGCCTTGCCAAGCAGATCAAGCGGGACGCGGGCTTCGTTGACGCACAGCTCATGGTGGCCAGGCACATCGTCGAAGCCCACCCGGACGATGTCCCCCCCGCCGCATACCCGCGGCTGCGACCAGTGCCCCAGCTACGCCCGTCGCCAGGACGACGCGGATGCCTGGGCGGAACACCGGGCCCGCGACCTGTTTCTGCCGAAAGGCGTTGCCAGGCTGCTGTAGCCGATGGCGTGCCCCAAGAACTCCGGCCCCTGATCCGTCCAGAGACGAGGGGCCGGGCCCTAAGAGAAACACCCAAGGACAGAGAGGAACTTCGGAATGACAGTGGCTCCTGAGAGGCCGGTCGCTCTGCGGTGCGGCCAGGACCTCGTGACGCCTGCGCTGTTCGAGCGGCTGACCGACTTCTGCGCGCAGGAGTACGGACTGGAGCGCGGCGTCGCCGCACGCATCCAGGACCAGGCCATCGCCATGTGCTACACGATGGGCGTCACCCGGTCCGGCGACACCATGGCGCCGTCGGCGGCGGTCGACCCCGGCTGGCACACCTTCATGCTCCACACCGAGGAGTACGCCACCTGGTGCATGGAGCAGTTCGGCTACTTCCTGCACCACCGGCCCAACAGCAAGACGCGCACCCGCGGCCTGATGACCAACACGGTCGACAAGATCCGCGCGCAGGGGTTCGAGGTCGACGACCGGCTGTGGGGGACCGCAGCCGAGTGCAACCCGCCGACCTGCTGCGGCGACGGTCCCTGCTGCTGATGCCGGCCACTGTCAGTGGCAGCCGCTAGAGTCCGGCCCCACGATCCGGGCTTGTAAGTACAAATTGGGAGTTTTCATGGCGACCGCTGAAGCTGCCAAGGGCCGCGGCCGGGTGACCGTCTTCAGCATGTTCGGGCCCGTCTTCGCCTACGCGAGCAGGCTCGTAGACGGCCAGCAGCTCGCCTTCGTCGGCCCGCTCACGCCGGGCGTCTCGTGGCGCAGGCTGTGGGCAGATCGCCGACCGGTGCTGCCGCGAAAGGGACACCGAGGCGGAGAAGGCTCGGTGGATCGTCACGCAGGCCAACCGCTCGTTCATCTGCGGCAGCGACGTCGTCGTGAAGCTCCCCGAAGCCGACTGGGAGATGGAGGCCGGAGGCTGGCAGGTGGACATCGGCACCTGGTGCAACCAGAACGTGCTGGTGACCGGGAACTTCGCTGTGCCGGTGCTCACCGACGAACAGATCGCGCCGAAGCCGACCGCCTATCCCCACTACGCGGACTGACGCCCCGACCACTCTCACTCTCGCGAAGGTCAAGTGGTCGAGACGCCGGGCTCCCGACCCATGGAAAGGAGGGGAACATGACGCCGATCGTAGTCGCAGCCAGGTTACCCGCGCTGCGGTGCATTGCTGCCCGGTAAAGAGCCGGGCAGCGCCAGAGCGGCCCCGCTCGTCTGCTCCCCTCGTGGCGGATGGGCGGGGCCTTCTGTTGCTCAGGTCAGCGCGTGAGATCGGAGACCGGCGTGCCGAGAGTCGCGGCGATCTTCAGCAGGTCGCTGTATCGGGCGTCGGTTTCACCCGACTCGATGCGCTGGAGGTGGCTGCGGCTCAGGCCGGTGGCTTCACAGAGGGATTCCTGCGTGTGGTGGGCGGCGGCTCGTCGGTCGCCGATGCGTTCGCCCAGCTCGCGGCGCTGCTCATGGTCATATGTCAGCGTCAGCCCAGATGCTTTTACTGACGGTTCGTCAGAGAGGCCGGGTGGCTCTGTTGTCCGCCCCGCGGTGGTCCCGGAAGGCCATGGCGGGGCGGGCACAGGATGGGCGATGCGCCCCCGCCGGGACGGTTCACCCGGGGTGTGTTCGGCGCGGCCGGTGAATATGCCAGCCACACCCTTCCGAATCCTGGGTTCCGGTAGCAAACTGCTACTGTTCCACCAGCCCCGCCGCGCGCGCAGGTCCGGAAGCCTTCCCGCGCGGCGGGGCTTTCGCGCGTTCGGCGGGCCGACGTGAGCTGTCATCCCAGTTCTAGTGGTGTTTTGTATTTCATCCCGATGGCCGATACCTGGAGGTCCCCTAGCCTGCGCCTCTGCATGGGAGATCCCTTCCTGCACACTCGATGGTCGTTTCCGCACGGCACGAGGGCCTTCCTCCATCTAGCGACGGATTACGGCACCCGGCATCCCGTACGGGACGCCGGGTGAGCTGCTCTCCCGTACCGGGTGTCCGCGACGTTACGAGCTGGAGCGCGCTCGAAGTCAAGCCCGCTCCGCGCCGGGCTGCGGACGGAGCCGCACGGGCAGCTCGAACAGGTCGTTCTGCGTGACGACCGGCTTGTTGCGCAGTTCAGTGGCGGGCACCGCCAGGTCCAGGCCGGGGAAGCGGGCGTACAGGGCGGGCAGGGCGACCCCCGCCTCCAGGCGGGACAGCGCGGCGCCCGGGCACACGTGCGGACCGTGCCCGAAGGAGATGTGACGGGTCGACGGCTCGCGGGTGATGTCGAACTCCCCGGCGGTCGGGCCGTGGGCCTGCTCGTCGCGGCCGATCGCGCCGTACGACACGATGAGCGCGTCCCCGGCCGGGATCACCCGGTCGCCGACCGGGACGTCCTCGGTGGCGAACCGGATCAGGACGTGGGAGGTCGGGGTCGCGTGGCGCAGGGTCTCCTCGATCACCGCCGGCCAGTCGGCCCGGCCGGACAGCACCAGGTCCCGCTGGTCGGGGTGGGTGGACAGGCCGACGACGGCGTTGACGATCAGCGAGATGGTCGTCTCGTGGCCCGCCGCCACCATCAACTGCAGCGTGGAGACGATCTCCTCGTCGGTGAGGCGGTCGCCGTCCTGAGAGGCGAGGATCAGCGCGCTGGTCAGGTCGTCGCCCGGCTCGGCCCGCTTCGCCGCCACCGCCTCCGTCATGATTCCCGCCAGCTCGGTGAGGGTCGCCACGACCTCGTGCGGCGGGGTCTGCGTGGAGAAGAACCTCTCGAACAGCACTTTCAGCCGGGGCAGCCGCGCCTCCTCGATGCCCATGAGGTCGGCGATGACGTACATGGGCAGCGGGTAGGCGAACGCCGCCTTCAGGTCGACGGTCGAGCCGTCCGTGGGCAGCGCGTCCAGCAGGTCCTGGGTCAGCTTCTCGATCCGCCCGCGCATCCGCTCCACCCGGCGCGGGGTGAGCGCCTGCGCGACCAGCGTGCGCAGCCGGCGGTGGTCGGCGCCGTCCACCGTGAGCATGGAACGGCCCGGGTTGGCCAGGCCGATCAGCGGCCAGTCCGCGGGGATCTCGCCCCGCTGCCAGGCCCCCCACACATTGATGTCCTTCACCAGCCGCGGATCGGTGAGCAGCGCCTTCGCCTCGGCGTGGCGGGTGACGGCCCACACCGGGACGCCGCCGGGCAGTTCGACGGCGGCGAGCGGGCCGGCCGCGCGCAGCGCCGCGCTCTCGGCGTCCAGGTCGGTGACGAAGGGGTCGAGGGCGATACGGGATGCTTCGGTACCGGTCGTCATCGTGACGTGCCTCCCAGGGCGGGGTCGGGGTACTGCGCCGGTCCCCGGGGCGAGCCCCGGACCCCCCGTGGAACAGCGGGCCGGCCGAGGCGGCGCGGGATCACAGGGCGGGTACGGCGCAGGATCACAGGGCGGGTACGGGGGTGAACCGGACGGGCAGCCTGGTCAGGCCTCCCAGCCAGGGCGAGGGCCGACGGGTGAGGGACTCGGCGGGCACCGCCAGGTCGATGTCCGGCAGCCGGTCCAGGACCACCTCGATGCCGGTCCGCGCGATCACCTCGGCGATCTCCTGCGCGGGGAACGGGCAGCGGTGCTCGCCGTGGCCGAAGGAGAAGTGCGCGTTGTTGCCGCCGGTCAGCGCGGAGGCGTCGGTCCGCACCTGCGGATCGGAGTTGGCGCCCTGGAGGCCGAGCAGCAGCAGATCACCGGCCCGGATCCGCAGGCCGCCGAGGTGTGTGTCCCGGGCGGCCCAGCGGCCCGCCACGTTCTGTGTGGGCGTGTCCTCCCACAGCACCTCGTTCATCGCCTCGGCGACGCTGTGCCGCCCGCCGAACAGCGAGGCGGCGAACCGGTCGTCGGTGAGCATCAGCCGCAGCGAGTTGCCGATCCAGTCGGCGGTCGGCTGGTGGCCGGCCGCCATCATCACCATCAGGTCCTGCATGATCTCGTCGCCGCTGAACCCGCTGTCGTCGGCGAGCATCCGGGAGACCACGTCGTCGGCGGGCTCCTTCGCGCGGTCCGCGAGCAACCGGCCCATGGAGGAGGCCAGATGGGCCTGCCCCGCCAGGGCCCGCTCCCGCCCGTCGATCATGTCGTTCAGGGCGGTGACCAGCCCGGGGCCGTCCTCGTCGGGGAAGCCGTACAGCCGGGCCAGGACCCGCACCGGCAGCAGCATCGCGTACTGCGCGACCAGATCGGCCTCGCCCTCGGCGCACAGCGCGTCGATCAGCTCATCCGCGAACCGCTCGGCGTGCTGCCGCAGTTCGGACGGGTCGACCGCCTCCAAGGCGTTGCCGACCATCGCCGCGCGCTGCCGGTGCCGTTCGCCGACGGTGTAGAGGATCGACGGCTGTCTGCGGCCGATCATCGGCAGCAGCGGCCAGTCCGCGGGGATGTTGTCCCACTGGTTCCACAGGTCCGAGTCCCGGCTGAACAGCGCCGGATCACCGGTGACCTGGTGCAGTTCCCGGTATCCGAGGACGAGCCAGGCCGGTATGTCGCCGTCGAGCAGCACCGGTACGACGGCGCCGTGGTCGCGCCGCATCTCCCGGTACAGACGGGCGGGTTCGGTCTGGAACCGGGGTCCGCTGAGCGGGACGGCATCGGGGGTGGTCACACGAACTCCTGTCGGGGCAGGCCCGTCCACGCGGACGGGTCGGCGTACCGGTTCTTCACGTGCTGCACCAGGGTGATCAGCACCTGCTTGCCCGACTCCCGGGAACGGGCGTCGCAGTCGACCAGCGGCACGCGTGGGTCCAGGTCGAGGGCCTCGCGGACGTCGTCGCCGGCGTGGACCGGGCCGCCGAAGTCGTTGCAGGCCACGATGAACGGCGTGCCGTGCTGCTCCAGCCGGTCGATCGCGTACCAGGAGTCGTCGATGCGGCGGGTGTCCACCAGCACGACCGCACCGAGTGTGCCGGAGAACAACCGGTCCCACAGGAACCAGAACCGCTCCTGGCCCGGCGCGCCGAACAGGTACAGCACGTTGCGCGCGTCCAGGGTGATCCGGCCGAAGTCGAAGGCGACCGTGGTGGCGGACTTGCCGCGCACCTGGCGGATGTCGTCCACCGCCTCACCGGCCTGGGTCATCGTCTCCTCCGTGGTGAGGGGACGGATCTCGCTGACCGAGCGGACCAGCGTGGTCTTGCCGACGCCGAAACCGCCCACGACCACGATCTTGAAACCCTGGTCGGCGGAGGCACCCAACGGGGTGCGGGCGTCAGAGGTTGCGGAGTCCAACGAGCACCTGCTCCAGGATGTCGGGGTCGGTTATGGCCGGCCGTTGCGGATGACGTGCGCTGACGCGGCCCGCCGCGAGCAGGTCGCACAACAGCACCCGGGTGATGCTCACGGGCAGCCGCAGCTCGGCGGCGATCTCCACCACCGAGGTGGGGGACCGGGTCAGCTTCAGGATCGCCACGTGCTCCGACTGCATGCCGGCCACCGGCTCCGACTCGGCGACCACGAGGGTGACCAGGTCGAAGGGGGTGTCGGAGCCGGTTCCGCTGCGTCCCTGGGTGAGGGTGTACAACCGGTCGGGGGCGTCGTCCCGGCCCGGCCGGTTCATGCCCGGACGGCTCATGAGGTACGGGGCGGAGCGGTCAGGTAGGCGCCGAGCTGCTCGACCAGTTCGCTCATGTTGTGGCCGACGACCCCGGCGTCCGCGTCCTCCGCGGAGATCACGGCCAGATGGGCGCCCGCACCCGCCTCCACGATGAACAGCACCCCGCCGTAGAACTCCGCCATCGCGGAGCGCACGCCCCCGCTTCCGTCGCCGAACTCCACGGACGCGCCGTGCGACAGCGACTGGATGCCGGCCGCGATCGCGGCGAGCTGGTCGGCCTGGTCGACACTCAGCTCCGGCGTACGGCACAGCTTCAGCCCGTCCCGGGACAGCACGAGCGCGTGCCGGGCACCCGGGGTCCTCTCCAGCAGGCCTTCCAGGAGCCAGGTGAGCTTGTCGTCGGCGGGTGGTCGGGCCGGTCATGAGGTGGAGTCGCCTTCCGGGTGCTGGTGCTGGTGCTGATGGGAGGAGGTGGTGGGGGAGCCCGGACCGGCGGTGCCCTGCGCGGAGCCGGAGGCGTGGTGGTCCTGGACCGGGAGTGCGGCGGGGTCGGCCGGCGCGGGGGCGGCGGTGTGGTGGCCCTGGGCCTGGGACGGGACGTGGCCGGCCGGCGCGGTGGTGTGGTCGTCCGGTGCGGGGGTGGGGGTGTGGTGGTCCTGGGGCGGGTCCTCGGTGCCCCCGTCCCGTGCGGGGGCCCGGTCCGCGGGTGTGGGCGCGGGGGCGGCCGGGGCGGGGCCGGGACGGTGGGTGCCGGGTGCGGACGGCCGTACCGCCTGGCGGAAGCTGCTGAAGCGGGCGGCACGGGTCCTGCCCTCCTCGGCGCCCGGTGCGCTGCGGGCTCCGGCGGCGCCGTGCGCGGACCGGGCGCGTTCCGCCTCGGCGAGCGTACGTCCCCGGCGCCGTCTGGGCAGCCCGGCCGGGCCCTCCTGCGGCGGTACGGCGGGCTCGTGGACCGGGGAGGCGTCCACGGCGGCCGGCGCCTGTGCCCGCACAGGCGGGCCGTTCTGCGGGCGCGGGGTCGGAGCGGCGGGGGCGGCCGGTGTGGCCGGTCCGGCCGGGGCGGGGCCGGTGAGGATGTCCTGCGGGATGAGCAGCAGCACGCCCGTGCCGCCCCGCGCCGACGGCCGGAACGACACTTTCAGGCCGTGTTTGCGGGCCAGCCGGCCGACCACGGCAAGCCCCAGCCGTGTACCGGTCAGACCGCCCAGCTCCGAGACGTCACCGGAGACCGCCCGCTCGGCGCGGCGTAGCTGCACCTCGCCCATCACCAGCCCGCTGTCCTCCACGGAGACGATGGCGCCGGCCGGCACCTCCTCCACGTAGACATGGACCTCCGCGTTGGGCGGCGAGAAGTTCGCAGCGTTGTCGAGCAGTTCGGCGAGGGCGTGCATCACGCCCTCGGCGGCGTGCCCGGCGACGGCGGCCTCGCTGGTCGAGTGCACCCGCACCCGCCGGTACCCGGCGATCCGGCCCATCGCGCCGCGCAGGATGGACTCCATCCCGATCGGCCGCGCCCACCGCCGGCCCGACCGGGCCCCGGTGAGGACGGCGATGGAGTCGGCGAGCCGGCCGGCCTGCGCGGTACGGTGATCGAGCTGGAGCAGGTCGGCGAGTACGTCCTCGCCGGTGTGCCGTTCCTCCATCGCCCGCAGGTCGGCGAGCGTGGCCGTGGCGAGCGCCTGCATCCGCGCGGCGGCGTTGGAGGTCGCGGAGACCGCGGCGGCCCGCTCCCGGCGGGCCCGGTCCAGCTCCTTCGACAGCCGGGCGTTGTCCTGCCCGAGCCGGTCCAGCTCGCGCGCGGCCTCCTCCTCCCGGCGTGCGCGTTCGGCCGCGAACGACTCCGTGAATTCGGTCCGCTGCCGGCCGAGTTCGTCGATGAGGCGCTGCTGTTCCTGGCGCGCCTCCTCGGTCGTGCGGGCCTGCTGCTGGAGCAGTCGACCGATGTCCTGGGTGGCGTTCTCCAGCCTGCGCCGGGCGTTCCGCGCGGTCCGCAGGGCGTGCGCGGCCGTGGCCACCGCCGCGCTGAGCAGGACCGCCGCCGTGCCGGCGCCCCAGGCGAGCGGGGTGCGCACCGAGCCGGGAGCCACCGCCACGGCCGTGCAGACCACGAGCGCCGACAGCACTCCCGTCAGGGCGAGGGCGGACACGAACGTGCGGAGGGAAGGTCGTTCGCCGGGATGGCTGGGCGCGGTCATCGGTCCGGTCTGGTCCTCGCGGCAGATGCGGGCAGTGGGGCTGGGAGACGTGCGGTCGGGAGGCGTGCGGCTGGTGCGTGGTGACACCGGTGGTGAACTGGCGGTCACTATACGAGAATTCGTGATCGAAACAGAAAGGTTCCTTGTCTGTTCCGGGAACTGGACGGTCATAGACGTGTGTTCAGCGGGAACGGGACGACTCGGATGCGTTCCGGCCGCCCGCCCGGGTCGCGCCCGCGGCGGTTCTTGACGCCCGCCCCGCCACTGAACTGTCATAGGCCGACCCCCGGGGCTACGGGGGTACACGGGAGGGGCGGGTCGGCCGGGGGAGATCCGTACACCTTTACGATGACGCCTGAAACGGACGCAGGACGGACAAACGCCTCGCCCCGCCGGACCACCGGGAGCGAGGTGAAAGGGGCGATGGAGATGACGGGGGAAGCGAAGGCGATGGGCTGCCGTGCCTCATGACCACTGAACCGCACGCCGGGCGGCCCCACCGGCCGCTCGTGCGGCTCGCCCGGTTCACCGGGCGCACGCTGCGGGGCGAGTGGCGGGCCATCGTCGTCGATCCCGTGCGGCAGCTCGTGCGGCGCGGACTGTCCGGGCTGCTGCTGGCGTTCGTCGCCGCGTTCGGTGTCGTCTTCTTCCACGACATCGCCCAGCACCCCACCGGGGCGATGTGGGTGCGGTGGCTCGGCGGCGTCGAGGCCGACCTGCCGCTGTGGCTGTCCCTGGCACGCACTCCCGTGTCGCTGTACGTCCCCGCCCTCGATCTGCCGGTGTGGGCGGGCATCACCCAGCTCTTCCTCGCCTTCGCCTGGGCCGAACTGACCCTCGGCCGGGCCCGGACCCTCGCGATCGCCTACGCCACCACCCTGGCCGGCACGCTCACCGCCCGCCTGATGATCGCGCTGGGGCCGGGCTGGTGGGGGTTCGGACTGCCGCCCGAGGCCGGGCACGTCCTCGACACCGGGCCGTCCGCGGCCGTCGTGGGCCTGTTCACCTATCTCGCGGTGATCCGGCGCGCGCCGGTGGTGTTCACGATGACCGGCGGCTCGATGGTGTGGGAGTCCATCGCCGTACCCAACCTGGCCGGCCGGGAGCACCTGGTCGCGGTGGGCGGGGCGATCGTCCTGGGGCTCCTGCACGGCCGCGGCGAGCGGCTGCGCGCCGCCGTACGGTCCTGGCCGCCCGCGTGGCGAACCGCTCACCCGCCCACCCGGCCCCCGACGGCCCCCGCCCCCTTTCTCGCCCGCACCGCCGCCCCGACTCCCGGCCGCACCGCCACCCCGGCCCCCGTCCCCGCGCCGCGCCCCGGCTCCGTCCCCGCGCCGAGCCCCAGCCCGGATACCGCACCCGGCCCCGCGCCGACCCGCCCCGTGCCGGCCCCCGTATCCCCGCCCGCCACCGCCGACCGCCCCGGAGCCGCCCGGCCGAAGGTTCACGCGCCGTTCCTCGATCGCTAGGGCCCGCGGCTGCTGTACCGGGCCGCAGGCTGCTGTACTGGTGATGTGGTGACCGCCCCCGGCGGGGCGAGGCGGCGCGCCCGTGTGGCGTCGCCCACCCCGTCGATGTGACGGTTTTCGCACCTCGACCCGCGCGGACACCCCCTAGGGTGGCCGCGAGATACGGCAGGCGTGGCCGACACCAGGGTGTTCGTCGCCGGCAGGCAGCTGAAGGGAATCCAGGATGTTCCGCAAGGTGCTGGTCGCCAACCGTGGAGAGATCGCGATCCGCGCGTTCCGGGCGGGCTACGAACTGGGCGCGCGCACCGTCGCCGTCTTCCCGCACGAGGACCGCAACTCACTGCACCGGCTGAAGGCCGACGAGGCGTACGAGATCGGCGAGCCCGGGCACCCCGTACGGGCCTACCTCTCCGTGGAGGAGATCGTGGCCGCCGCCCGCCGGGCCGGCGCCGACGCCGTCTACCCGGGATACGGCTTCCTGTCCGAGAACCCCGAACTGGCCCGCGCCTGCGAGGAGGCGGGCATCACGTTCGTCGGCCCGGACGCGGCCACGCTGGAGCTGACCGGCAACAAGGCCCGCGCGGTCGCCGCCGCCCGCGCCGCCGGAGTGCCCGTACTCGGCTCCTCCGCACCCTCCACCGACGTGGACGAACTGGTGCGCGCCGCCGATGAGGTCGGCTTCCCCGTCTTCGTCAAGGCGGTCGCGGGCGGCGGCGGACGCGGCATGCGCCGCGTCGCGGAGCCGGCCCAACTGCGCGAGTCCATCGAGGCCGCCTCCCGCGAGGCCGCCTCCGCGTTCGGCGACCCGACGGTGTTCCTGGAGAAGGCCGTCGTCGACCCGCGCCACATCGAGGTGCAGATCCTCGCCGACGGCGAGGGCGAGGTCATCCACCTGTACGAGCGGGACTGCTCGGTGCAGCGTCGCCACCAGAAGGTCATCGAGCTGGCCCCCGCGCCCAACCTGGACCCGGGCCTGCGCGACCGGATCTGCGCCGACGCCGTACGCTTCGCCCGCGAGATCGGCTACCGCAACGCCGGCACCGTGGAGTTCCTCCTCGACCGCGACGGCAACCACGTCTTCATCGAGATGAACCCGCGCATCCAGGTCGAGCACACCGTGACCGAGGAGGTCACCGACGTCGACCTGGTCCAGGCCCAGCTCCGGATCGCCGCCGGCGAGACCCTCGCCGACCTCGGCCTCGCCCAGGACACCGTCACCCTGCGCGGCGCCGCCCTCCAGTGCCGCATCACCACCGAGGACCCCGCCAACGGCTTCCGCCCCGACACCGGCCGGATCAGCGCCTACCGCTCGCCGGGCGGCTCCGGCATCCGGCTCGACGGCGGCACCACCCACGCCGGTACGGAGATCAGCGCGCACTTCGACTCGATGCTGGTCAAGCTCACCTGCCGGGGCCGGGACTTCCAGGCCGCGATCGGCCGGGCCCGGCGCGCGGTCGCCGAGTTCCGCATCCGGGGCGTGGCCACCAACATCCCCTTCCTCCAGGCCGTCCTGGACGACCCCGACTTCCGGGCGGGCCGGGTCACCACCTCCTTCATCGAGGAGCGCCCGCACCTCCTGACGTCCCGCTCCTCCGCCGACCGCGGCACCAAGCTGCTCACCTACCTCGCCGACGTCACCGTCAACAAGCCGCACGGCGCCCGGCCCGACGTGCTCGACCCGCTGACCAAGCTGCCGGCGCTGCCCGCGGGCGAGCCGCCCGCCGGATCGCGGCAGCGCCTGGTGGAACTCGGCCCCGAGGGCTTCGCCCGGCACCTGCGGCAGTCGCCGACGATCGGCGTCACCGACACCACCTTCCGCGACGCCCACCAGTCCCTGCTCGCCACCCGGGTGCGAACGAAGGACCTCCTCGCCGTCGCCCCGGCCGTCGCCCGCACCCTGCCCGAGCTGCTCTCCCTGGAGTGCTGGGGCGGCGCCACCTACGACGTCGCGCTGCGCTTCCTCGCCGAGGACCCCTGGGAGCGGCTGGCCGCCCTGCGCGAGGCCGTCCCCAACATCTGCCTCCAGATGCTGCTGCGCGGGCGCAACACCGTCGGCTACACCCCGTACCCGACCGAGGTGACCGACGCCTTCGTACAGGAGGCCGCCGCCACCGGCATCGACATCTTCCGCATCTTCGACGCCCTCAACGACGTCGGCCAGATGCGTCCCGCCATCGAGGCCGTACGGGAGACGGGCACGGCGATCGCCGAGGTCGCCCTCTGCTACACCGCGGACCTCAACGACCCGGCCGAGCGGCTCTACACCCTCGACTACTACCTGCGCCTCGCCGAGCAGATCGTCGACGCCGGCGCGCACATCCTCGCCGTCAAGGACATGGCCGGCCTGCTGCGCGCCCCCGCCGCCGCCAAGCTGGTCTCGGCGCTGCGCCGGGAGTTCGACCTGCCGGTGCACCTGCACACCCACGACACCGCGGGCGGCCAGCTCGCCACCTACCTCGCCGCGATCCAGGCGGGCGCCGACGCGGTGGACGGGGCGGTGGCCTCCATGGCCGGTACGACCTCGCAGCCGTCGCTGTCCGCGATCGTCGCCGCCACCGACCACTCCGAGCGGCCCACCGGCCTGGACCTCCAGGCCGTCGGCGACCTGGAGCCGTACTGGGAGGGCGTCCGCAAGATCTACGCCCCCTTCGAGGCGGGTCTGGCCTCGCCGACCGGCCGTGTCTACCACCACGAGATCCCCGGCGGCCAGCTCTCCAACCTGCGCACCCAGGCCGTCGCCCTCGGCCTCGGCGACCGCTTCGAGGACATCGAGGCGATGTACGCCGCCGCCGACCGCATCCTCGGCCGGCTGGTCAAGGTCACCCCGTCCTCCAAGGTGGTCGGCGACCTGGCCCTGCACCTGGTCGGCGCCGGCGTCTCCCCGGATGCCTTCGAGGCGACCCCCGACCGGTTCGACATCCCCGACTCGGTGATCGGCTTCCTCCGCGGCGAGCTGGGCACCCCGCCCGGCGGCTGGCCGGAGCCGTTCCGCACCAAGGCGCTCCAGGGCCGGGCCGCGTCCAAGCCCGTCCCCGAGCTGTCCGCCGAGGACCGCGACGGGCTGGCCAAGGACCGCCGGGCCACCCTCAACCGGCTGCTGTTCCCCGGCCCGACCCGTGAGTTCGACACGCACCGCCAGACCTTCGGCGACACCAGCGTGCTGGACAGCAAGGCGTTCTTCTACGGCCTGCGCCCGGGCAAGGAGTACGCCGTCGACCTGGAGCCCGGCGTCCGGCTGCTGATCGAGCTGCAGGCGGTCGGCGAGGCCGACGAGCGCGGTCTGCGGACCGTGATGTCCACGCTCAACGGCCAGCTCCGGCCCATCCAGGTCCGCGACCGGGCCGCCGCCTCCGACATCCCGGTGACGGAGAAGGCCGACCGCGGTGACCCCGGCCATGTCGCGGCGCCCTTCGCCGGCGTGGTGACCCTCGCGGTCACCGAGGGCGACGAGGTGGCGGCCGGTGCCACGATCGCCACCATCGAGGCGATGAAGATGGAGGCCACGATCACCGCCCCGAAGGCCGGCCGGGTGTCCCGCCTGGCCATCAACCGCATCCAGCAGGTCGAGGGCGGCGACCTCCTCGCCGAACTGACCTGACCGCACCGCCCCGCTGCCCCGGCCGGTCACCGCCCGGCCCCGCCGCCGCACGGCCCAGCCGGGCCCCGGCCGCCGTCGGGCACCGAGTCCGACCGGGTACCGAGTCCGACCAGGTACCCCCGAGTCCGACCGGGTACCGTCCCGACCGAACCCGGTATCCGGCCGGATTCCGTATCCGGCCGGGTACCGGGCCCGCTCCGTACCGGCCCGGTGGCCGGCCGTGCGCCGCGGGCTCGGCACCGGAGCGGCACCGGCGTGTGCCGCTCGTCGGCTACCGGTGGTCGACGAGGTGACGCAGGCGGGCCAGGAGCAGGTTGGGGTCCCGCCGGGTGACGTACGCGCCGCTCGGCACATACACGGTCCGGCCGCGCACGGCCACGGCGGTCGGGTTGGACAGCCCGTCCTGTGCGGTGAGCACGGTCGTCGCGGTACCGTCCGGGCGGACCAGGAGCACCCTGCTGCCGGCGTTCAGCGCGGCGAGCACGCTCCTGCCCTGCCCGGGGAAGGCGAAGTCGTCGATGTCTTGGAGCCCGGTGGCGCGGATCTCGACCGGGCCGGCGGAGCCGTCCGGGCCGACGGGGACGCGCAGCAGCGTGCCCCGGTCGCTGTTGGACACCCAGACGGCACCGCGCTGCACCTTGATGCCGTTGGCGCCGAAGCCCGAGGCGGGCGGCGCGGGGAGCGGGGCGAGCGCCGTGTCCGTCGTCCACTCCGTGGCCGTTCCGCCGGCCTGCGGGACGCTCCAGACCGTGCCGCGCACCGAGTCGGCCGCGTACAGCACGCCCAGGCGCTCGTCGAGGGCCAGCCCGTTGGGCAGCCCGTCCGCCGGCAGCGCCGCGATCCGCTGCGGCGCGCCGCCGGTGGGGGAGAGGCGCCAGATGCCGGTGGCGCTGGTGCCGGTGGCGTAGTTGACGTACAGCGTGCCGTCGTGGGCGCGCGCGATGCCGGTGACGACGGCGCTGTGCATGAGCGGCGTCGCGGGGTTCGCCACGGCGGGCAGGGTCGCGAGGATCCGGGTCTGCCCGTCGGGGGTGACATGGGCGATCTGCCGGGCGAGGGCGAAGGTCAGGTCGGCGGAGCCGTCGGGTTCCAGGGCGATGTTCTCGGGTGTCTGCCGGGCGGCCGGGTCGAAGTGGGCGACGACGCGCGCGGCGGTGACGACCGGGTCGGTGCCGGGTGCGGGCGCCGCGGTGACCAGGCCGAGCGCGAGCACGGCCGTGGCGGTACCGGCCAGGCGGGGGAGCGGGGGCATGTGACCTCTTTTCGGTCGGCGCGCGGGGCGCCGGCGTGCGGGGTCACACCACCATGAGGGGGTGCGGGCGGCCGGGGAGGGGAGCCGGGGCCGGGACGTCGCCCACGCGGCCCACCTCCCGGCACCGGACGCGGCGCGCCCGGGTGACGGCCGGCCGTGTCAGTCCCAGAGCGGGTACGTCATGACCCGCTGGAAGCCCTCCGGGAGGGCGCCGGTGTAGGTCAGGCTCATCCGGGTGTAGTGCCGGACACCGGGGTCCTTCTTCCAGGGCTGGGGGTCCTCCAGCCGCACGGTCACCGCGTAGCGCCGGAACGTGCCGGCGGCGCAGTAGGGCTTGCAGTCGTTGAGCAGGTTCACGCCCGCCGCGGTCGCCGCCTGACCGCTCCATCGCGACCAGCGCAGTCCGGTGAGGCGGCTGTTGCCGTCGCCGCAGGCCAGGATGAAGTCGGTGGGGCGGACGGTGCGGTGCCACAGGCAGTCGACGAGGACGGGCTTGGGGTGCGCGGCCGACCGGTGGACCGCGGGCGGCGCACTCGCCGAGGCCGTCGTCACGGCCGCTGTCAGCAGTACGCCTGCCGCCAGGGTGACCGTCGTTCCCATCACTGATCCGCGCATGGCCGCTCCCACCCGTCGTGCTGTGTCCGACCGGCGTGCACTAGACGCTACGACCGTCCCGCCGTTTGCACCAGTCCCGCAGGTGGGGGCGGGTACCGGTGGCGTTCCGACGCCCCGCCCCGAGGTCCGGCACGTCAGGCCCTCAGCAGGCGCCCTCGTCCTGCCAGGCGCCCCACTCCGAGGCGCCGGGCACCTCGTTCTGGGTCCACCACTTGGCCTTCCAGTTGTGCTTGTTGTACGAGACCTCGTTCCCGGCCGTGTAGACCGCCGCCGCGCTCCAGGCGGTCTTGCAGGAGGTCGGGGTGGGGGTCGGGGTGGGTGTGGGCGTCGGGGTCGGGGTGGGGGTGGTGCTCGGCGGGGTGGCGCCGGCGAACTTCACCGAGTACTTGGCGAAGTCCCAGGAGTTCTGGGCCACGCTGGAGCAGGTCCCGGACGTACGGCCACCGTTGTCGGCCGGGGAGCACTGCCGGTCGCGGTTCAGCGACCAGAACGTGAACCGGTCCATGTTGTGGCTCGTGGCGTAGTCCAGCACGGTCTGGAAGTCGGCCTGGGTGAAGTACTCGCCGGTGTCGCTGCGGCCGTTCATGCCCGAGAAGCCCTCGTGGGCGTAGGCGGCGGTCGCCTGGTTCCAGCCGAAGGTGGACTGGAGAATGGAGTTGAAGTTGGTGAGCGCGCCGGTCTGGCTCGCCGCCCCGTTGAAGCCGCCGTCGAACGGCATGATGGAGAAGTTGTTCGGGGTGAAGCCCTGGGACTTGGCCTCCAGGAGCATCTGCTTGCCGAACCAGCCGGTGCCGTCCGCGGTGCCGGCCGTGGTCACGGAGACGTACAGCCCAGGGTTGTTCTGCTGGAGGATCTTGGCGGCGCCGATCTCGTTCTTGATCGCCGCGGTGTTCTCGTACTCCGGCTCCTCCAGGTCGAAGTCGATGGCGTGCAGGCCGTACTTGGTGATGACCTGCTGGTAGGCCGCCGCCGTGGAGGCCGCGTCCGCGCATGCCTGGCCGAGCTTGGTGCCGCCGTACCCGCCGATGGAGACGGAGACGTCACCGCCCTTGGCGCGGATGGTGTTGATCACCGACTGTACGGCCGTGTCCGAGGAGACGGACGACGTGCCGCCCCAAGTGGGAGTGCAACCACCGCCGTTCGGGGCGAGAATGAAGGCAAGCTGGAAGGCCTTCAGGCCGGTGGCGTCCATGATGCCGGCCGGGTCCGGCGGGTCGTTGTCCAGCGGCATCAGGTAGGGGGCGGCGGCGTACCAGCGGTTGCTGAGTGCGGCCGTCGCGCCCGAGGCGCTGCCGGCGACCAGCGCGGTGCTGCCGGCGGCGGCGAGCGTGACGGCTGCCGCCGCGCCCAGACATGCCCGAAGACGTCTCATGCGTGCCTCCAGAGGGTGGGGACCCGGGAACGGGGAGCCCCACCCTCTGGGAGTGGTCGCGGCCACGTCAATAAGTTGGACTAGACCAACTTGCTCTTTGGACTAGACCATACGATTTCTTTACCTGTTGTCGACCAGGCGCACCGTGAACCCGCGGCCGAGCGGCAGCCTCGCCGTGGTGACGGTCGTGACATGACTGCCGGCGTCGTACGACCAGGCCCCGCGCGGCAGCCGGTGCCCGTCCAGCAGGATCCGCGCGGGTGCCGTGCCGCCGTGCACGGTGAACCGGTACGACCGGGCGGCCACCTTGCCCGCGTACTGACCCCTGCTCGCGCCGACCGTCACGGTGGTGCCCCGGGCGCCCTCGCGCAGCGACACCCGCTGGGTGGCCGCGGCGCCCTCGGCGAAGTCACGGGTGACGCCGTCGTCCTCGTACAGCGTGTAGTGGCTGGTGCCGTGTGCGGCCGGGTAGAGGTCCCAGTCCAGTTCGTGTCGGTCGCGGGTCTGCCAACTCGTGGTCCCCTTCGGCCACATGGGCACGATCGCACCCTCGCGGACGAACAGCGGGAGGGTGGCCAGCGGCGCGTGGTAGCCGTCGACCGTGGTGGGGCCCCGGTAGGTGCGGCCGGTCCAGTAGTCCGTCCACGTGCCCTTCGGCAGGTAGATCCCGTCGCGGGTGTCGGCGTTCTCGTAGACCGGCGCGACGAGGAAGTCCGGGCCGGACAGGAACTCGTACGCCGCCCGCGCGCCGAGCGTGGCGGGGTCGTCCGGGTACTCCAGCCACAGCGGGCGCACCGCGCCCACACCCGACCGCGCCGCCTGGGCGGACAGCGTGTACATGTACGGCAGCAGGCGCTCCTTGAGCTGGAGGTAGCTGCGGTTGACGGAGGTGTACGGCTCACCGTCGCGCCAGGGCTGCTGATCGGCGGGCTTGCCGGTGGTGATGTCGGTGGCCCAGCCGTCCATCGTCATGACGGCCGGCAGGAACGCCTTCCACTGGAGGTCGCGGGTGTACATGGTGGCGTCATGGCGGTAGATGCTGCCCACGTCACCGGTGTTGTAGGCGATGCCGGACAGGGTCGCCCCGGCGTACGTCGGGATCTGCCAGCGGATGTAGTCCCAGGACAGCTTCTGGTCGCCGCTCCACAGCACCCCGCAGCGCTGGGCTCCCGCCCAGGACACCGGCAGCCACACGAAGCCACGGGCGTCGCTGTTGTCCTCGATCCCCCGCTTCGCGGCGTCGCAGGCGTCCAGCGCGAACCGGTAACCGTTGCCCACCCAGGCCACGTCCAGCTTGGCCACCCGCTGGCCGGCCCTGACCTGGTCGGCGAGTGCCCCGATGCCGTCCTGGGTCCACAGGCCGAGCTGGGCGTGGTGGTCCCCGAGGCCCTTCCCGGTCTGCTCCAGGTTCTCGTACCCGCAGCCGTACCCGTCGTTGACCAGCATCCAGCCGAGCGGCATCCCGTTCGCGGTGTACCCGTCGGCGGTCTTCAGCGCGTCCAGGGTGTGCCGCTCGCCCCGGTTGGCGTTGTGCAGGTAGCAGTCCGAGTCGCCCGGTTCCAGGCCGTACACGGGCGGCATGAAGGGCTTGCCCACCAACGACGTGTACTCGCCGATGACGTGCCGGGCGTCGCCGAGGAAGTAGTAGGCGTCCAGGCGCCGTTCCTGGTGGCCCGTGGTGACCGGCGAGCCGAAGGTGTACACGCCCGGTGCGAAGGTGTTGCGGAAGACGCCGTAGCCCGCACTGGAGAGGTAGAACGGCTGGGAGTTGTTGTAGCCGCCCTCGTTCCAGTCGAAGCCGTTCGCGACGTGGATGGTCCGCCCGCGGTGCGAGAAGCCGCCGTTCTGCTCGCCGCCGCCGAAGAACTGCTCGTCCGCGCCGCGGACCAGGCTCTGCCGCATCCCGCCGGTCGACCAGCGCAGCGGCTTGTCCTCCTGCCAGATCCGGGTGCGGTCGTCGGGCTCGTACAGCCCGAACCGCAGCGGCTTCTTGTACACGCGCAGCACCGCCTCCGGGGACCGGATGCCGTAGTAGTCGCCCGCGTCGAAGGACGAGGTGTGCCGCTGCCGGGCCGGCTGCCCGCGCACGATGGCGGTGCCGGCCGGATCGCTCAGCGAGCCCGACGGATCGGCCTGGAGCCGCAGTTGGCCGCCCGTCAGGAAGTCGGCGCGGGCCGTGAGCCGCCCGGCCCCGATGGTGTAGCGGCCGTCGCCGCCCGAGAAGGAGGTGAGGTCACCGGCGTCCGCCGTGGCCGGCAGATAGGCGGTCCCCGTGAAGGAGTTGTCGTGCACGTCGTACGGCACCACCACGACCTGGTACGTCCCCGACGCCCGCGGGATCACCGCGGCCTCGGGGTCGGCGGTGCCCGCGCCGGACGCCACCTGCCTGCCGTGGTCGTCGTAGACGTACAGGTCGAAGTCGTCCGAGGGGTGCTCCCAGCCGACCGACAGCGGGACACCGCCCTCGGGGTTGTCGTCCCAGTAGCCGTCCGGCACCGAGACGGTCAGGTCGAAGCGGTCGCAGACCCTGTCGTCGGGGTCGTCGGCGACGCCGGGGCAGTTCTCGGGCCCGGCGCCGGTGCCCTTGGCGTAGACCGGGCTTCGCCAGGTGACGCTGCTGTGGGCCGCGTCGAGCACCGCGCCGGACACGGTGGGGGTGGCGTGGGCGGGGGCCGGAACGGCCAGCGCGGTCCCGGCCAGGGCGGTCGCCAGCCCCAGCGGTATCCAGGCCGGCCACGGCACACGGTGTCGGAGTCTTCGCACGGCGGAACAGCTCCCCTCGCACCTTCACGGACTGGACAGTTCGTACGCGGCGCTGCTCGAAGACGCTCGGAAATGCCATCGATCGAGCAGTTTCACGCACGCAGCGTCGGCGTTGCTCCAGGTTCATGTCAATACCGCGGTGCCGCGCCGCGTTCCGTGGCGGACCTCGGTCGCCTGAGGCACCCTTGACAGACTGCGTACTGTTTCGCCAGGTTCGAGCCATGTCCCACGGTTCGGAATCCGGCCGGGGAAGGGGCACGCGCGGCGGGGGAGCGCGGTCCCGGCAACACTGGCAGGACGCGCCCGGCGCGTCACGGGGGGAGGGGTCGCATGCGGTCCATGAGCCACCATCCACACGCCTCACCGGCCCGTGCCGCCTCCGGTACGCCGCTCGGCGAGCCGGCCGAGGGGCGGGCGAACTGACGTGGCGCTCACCGACGCGGACATCACCGTCCACAGACCCGGTGAACTGACACCCGGCCTGCGCGAGGCCTGGCACCGGGCGATGGACGAGTCACCCGAGTACGCCAACCCCTTCCTGGCACCGGAGTTCGCCGCCGGGGTCGGCCGGTTCCGGCCCGGGGTACGGGTGGCGGTCCTGCGGGAGAGCGGGGAGCCGGCCGGCTTCTTCCCCTATGAGCGGGGGCCGTTGGGCACCGGCCGGGCCGTGGGGCTCGGCCTGTCCGACTGCCAGGCCCTCGTGCACCGGCCCGGAGTCACCTGGAACGTGCGGCAGTTGCTGCGGGCCTGCGGGCTCAGCATCTTCGAGTTCGACCATCTCGTCCGGGAGCAGACGCCGTTCGAGCCCCATGTCACCGGCACCTTCGCCTCACCGGTGATCGATGTGAAGCCCGGCGACGGCACCTACGCGCAGTGGCTGCGCGCGACGTACCCCGGGCTGGCCAGGACGACGCTGAAGAAGGAACGCCGGCTCGGCCGGGACGTCGGCGACGTCCGGTTCGTCTTCGACGAACGCGACCCGGAGGCGCTGCGCACCCTCATGCGGTGGAAGTCCGCGCAGTACCGGAGGACCGGCCGCATGGACCGGTTCTCCCGGCCGTGGATCGTCGGCCTGGTGGACCACCTGTTCCGCGTCCGCGAGGAGCACTTCACGGGGGTGCTGTCCGTGCTCTACGCGGGCGACCGGCCGGTCGCGGCCCACTTCGGACCCCGGTCGGGCACCGTGCTGGCCGCCTGGTTCACCGCCTACGACCCCGCACTCCCCTCGTACTCGCCCGGCCTGATGATGCATCTGCGGACCGCCGAGGCCGCCGCCCGGCACGGAGTGGCCCTGGTGGACCTGGGGCGCGGCGACAAGGAGTACAAGGACTGGCTCAAGACCCGCGAACTCCGGGTCGGCGAGGGCTTCGCGGCCCGCCCCCACCCCGTCGCACTGGCCCGGCGCCTGTGGCGACGCCCGGTACGCGGCCTGCGCAACACGGTACTGGCCCACCCCGGGCTCCGCGAACCGGCCGACCGCCTGCTGAGAACGGCCGGCGCATTGCGCACCCACACCCGCTGAATTACCACTACGGCCGTGCACGTCCCGGGAACGGGGACTCCTGGCAGGGCTGAGCGGACCACCGAGGAACGGGCCGCCCGCCGGCCACCGACCGGTCAGGGGAACCGGCCGGACATGAGGCAGGGACCGCCCGTCGGCACCGCGTCACGAGGGCGGACCCGTGACGCGCGGGGTGCCCGCCACCCCGTCAGTTGATGCGAACGCGCCGCGCCGAAGCGTTCGGCGCACCGTCACGCGGACGGTGTCGCGATGCGCAGGGTCGTCGTCGGGGGCGGGGTCGTCGTGTCGGTGGTGTCGGTGATGTCCGTCCACCAGTCCGCGCCGTCCTCGACGTAGCGCAGCAGGACACCCTCGCGGATCGCCCAGGGGCAGACGACGGCCCGGGGCAGGCCCATCAGCTTCAGCGCCGTGTGCCCGACGACCGCCCCGGCCAGGCTCTGCGCGGCGCGCGGCGCGGAGATGCCGGGTAGCTGGGCCCGCTCGGCGGCGGGCAGCGAGGCGAGCGCGTGCACCGCCTCGCGCAGATCCCGGCACGCCAGCTCACGCTCGACGAACGGGCCGTACCGCCCGGGCGCGGCCCCGCACAACCGGGCTAGCTGCTGGAACGTACGGGAGGTGACGGCAGCGGTGCGTGGCCGCTCCCAGCGGATCCGCGAGGCGACGTCCCGCAGTTCGTGGCGGATCCGGCGGCGCAGCTCCTTCAGCTCGCCCGGTCCCGGCGGATCCTGGACCAGGTGCTCCCGGGTCAGCCGGCTCGCGCCGAGCGGCAGGGACGCGGCGAAGTCGGGCAGCCGACCCCGCCCGAACGCCACCTCCAGCGAGCCGCCGCCGATGTCGAGCAGTGCGAGCGGACCCGCCTTCCAGCCCAGCCAGCGGCGGGCCGCCAGAAAGGTCAGCTCGGCCTCGGTCTCACCCGGCATCGTGCACATGCGGATCCCGGTCCCGGACGCCACCCGTCGCAGGACGTCCGCCCGGTTCGGGGCGTTGCGCACCACCGTGGTCGCGAAGGCCAGCGGGCCCGCCGCACGCCACCTGCGAGCCGTGGCGCCCGCCGCGGCCACCGCCTTCACCAACTGGTCCACGGCCTCGTCGGCGATGGTGCCGTCCGTGCCGGCGTGCTCGCACAGGCGCAGCTTCCACTTGACGGTGTGTACGGGCAGCGGAACACCGCCCTCCACGTCTGCGATCACCAACCGCACCGTGTTCGACCCCGCATCCACCACGCTCACCCGCATGGCCGAGGAGTACCCGTTCAACCGCCGGTCATCCGTGCCACGGGGGGCGTGCCGGTGCACGGGGACCGCGACGCGTGCGTCGGGCACGGCTCGCGCGGCCGTCCGATCCGGGCCGCGAGCGCGGGGCGCACCGGCGTCCGACGTGGTGATCGCGGCACGGTAGTTGAATGATGTGGTGTCGGAAGGCTTGTGGGCGGCTTGACTCATCACTTAAATCAAAACATGAACTAAGCCGCGGGGTCAGCCGCTTGACCCCCGAGCCGTCTGGAGCCGCCGCATGAGACTGAGATCCCTGGGCGTCGCGCTGTCCGCCATGGCAGCGCTGATCGCCCTCCCCGCCACACATCCCTCGGCCGCCGCGGCCGAAACCCCCTTGTCGCAGGGGAGGACGGCCACCGCGTCGTCCGAGGAGAACAACGGCACCACCGCCGCCCTGGGCGTCGACGGCGACACCGGGACCCGCTGGTCCTCGGCCGCCGGCGACGACCAGTGGTTCCAGGTCGACCTGGGCGGCACCGCCACCGTCACCCGGGTGGTCCTGAACTGGGAGGCCGCCTACGGCAAGGACTACAACGTCCAGATATCCGGCAACGGGAGCACCTGGACCGACCTGAAGTCCGTCACCGGCTCCGACGGCGGCCTCGACACGCTCGACGTGTCCGGGCAGGGCCGCTACGTACGGATGCTCGGCGTGCACCGGGCCACCTCGTACGGCTACTCCCTCTGGGAGTTCCAGGTGTTCGGCAGCACGAGCGGCAGCGGGTCCGGCTGCGGCACCGCGAACGCCGCCCAGGGCAGGACCGCCACCGCCTCCTCCACCGAGAACGCCGGCACGCCCGCCTCCGCCGCCTTCGACGGCAGCACCACGACCCGCTGGTCCAGCCAGGCCGCCGACCCGCAGTGGCTCCAGGTCGACCTCGGCTCCGTCCAGGACCTGTGCAAGGTCGACCTGAACTGGGAAGCCGCCTACGGCAAGGATTTCCAGCTCCAGGCCTCCGCCGACGGGCAGAGCTGGAGCACCCTCAAGACCGTCACCGGCGCCACCGGCGGCACGGCGTCGTACGACGTCAGCGGCTCGGGGCGGTACGTCCGGATGCTCGGCACCGCTCGCGGCACAGGCTACGGCTACTCGCTGTGGGAGGTCGCCGTGCACACCGGCACCACCGGTGTCCCGCCGGTCCAGGGCGGCGGCGACCTCGGCCCCAACGTCATCGTCGTCGACCCCTCCACCCCCAACCTCCAGCAGAAGTTCGACGACGTCTTCGCCAAGCAGGAGTCGGCCCAGTTCGGCAGCGGCCGCTACCAGTTCCTGCTCAAGCCCGGCACGTACAACGGGATCAACGCCCAGATCGGCTTCTACACCTCGATCTCCGGACTGGGGCTGAACCCCGACGACACCCGGATCAACGGCGATGTCACCGTGGACGCGGGCTGGTTCAACGGCAACGCCACCCAGAACTTCTGGCGTTCGGCGGAGAACCTCGCCATCAAGCCGTCGAACGGCACCGACCGCTGGGCCGTCGCCCAGGCCGCGCCGTTCCGCCGCGTCCACGTCCAGGGCGGCCTCAACCTCGCCCCGAACGGCTACGGCTGGGCCTCCGGCGGCTACATCGCGGACTCGAAGGTCGACGGCACGGTGGGCCCGTACTCCCAGCAGCAGTGGTACACCCGCGACAGCTCGGTCGGCGGCTGGAGCAACGGCGTGTGGAACATGACGTTCTCCGGGGTCCAGGGCGCCCCGGCGACCAACTTCGACAACGGCCCGTACACCACGCTGGACACCACCCCCGTCTCCCGGGAGAAGCCCTTCCTCTACCTCGACGGTGGCGCCTACAAGGTGTTCGTGCCGGCCAAGCGCACCGGCGCCCGGGGCGTCTCCTGGCCGGCCGACGCCGGCACGGCCCTCCCGCTCGACCAGTTCTACGTCGTCAAGCCGGGCGCCACGGCCGCCACCATCAACGCGGCCCTCGCCCAGGGCCTCAACCTGCTGTTCACGCCCGGCGTCTACCACCTCGACCAGACCCTCGACGTCACCCGCGCCGACACGGTCGTCCTCGGACTCGGTCTCGCCACCCTGGTCCCGGACAACGGCGTCGACGCGATGCACGTCGCCGATGTCGACGGCGTCAGGCTCGCGGGCTTCCTGATCGACGCGGGCTCGGTCAACTCCGACACGCTCCTGCGGATCGGCACGCCCGGCTCCACCGCCGACCACTCCGCCGACCCCACCACCATGCAGGACGTGTTCGTCCGGATCGGCGGCGCCGGACCCGGCCTCGCCACCAACTCGGTCGTGGTGAACAGCAACAACGTCATCATCGACCACACCTGGCTCTGGCGCGCCGACCACGGCAGCGGCGTCGGCTGGAACACCGACCGCGCCGACTACGGCCTGCGGGTCAACGGCAACGACGTCCTCGCCACCGGCCTGTTCGTCGAGCACTTCAACAAGTACGACGTCTACTGGTCCGGAGAACGCGGCCGGACCATCTTCTTCCAGAACGAGAAGGCGTACGACGCCCCGAACGCCGCCGCCGTCACCCACGACGGCATCACCGGCTACGCGGCCTACAAGGTCGCCGACACCGTCACCACCCACGAGGCCTGGGGACTGGGCAGCTACTGCAACTACACGGCCGACCCGTCCATCGTGCAGGCCCACGGCTTCCAGGTGCCCACCACCTCCGGCATCCGGATGCACGACCTGCTGGTGATCTCCCTCGGCGGCCAGGGCCAGTACGCCCACGTCGTCAACAGCACCGGCGCACCCACCTCGGGGACCGGTACCGTCCCGTCCAAGGTGACGTCCTTCCCGTAGACCGTCCCGCGTCCCGGGTGGAGTCCCCGCCCGGGACGCCCGTCAGCCGTCGGAGAGCGACTCGTGCGGAGTCCGCCGGAAGGTCTGCCGGTAGAGGGAGGCGAAACGGCCCGGATGGTGGAAACCCCAGCGGGCCGCGATCGAGGCGACCGTCGTCCCGGTGCCGGGATCGGCGTTCACCAGGTCCTGATGAGCGTGCGCGAGCCGCACCCGGCGCAGATGGGCGAGCGGTGTCGTGCCCAGATGCCGGCGGAAGGCGTACTGGAGCGCGCGCACCGTCACATGGGCCGCGGCGGCGATGTCGGCGACCGTGACGGGCTGGTCGGCGTGGTCGTCGATGTAGGCGAGCGCGCGGCGCAGCATCGCCGGGTGCGCGTCGTGCCGGTCGGCTCCGGTCGGCTCGTCCAGAGCCGTGTTGGGGAACGCGGCCAGGACGCTCGCCGCGAGGTGCTGGGCGGCCGTGGCGGCGATCAGCGGCTGGTCCGCGATCTGGGGGTCGGACAGCACATGGTCGCGCAGATGGGCGATCGTACCGCTCAGTTGGCGGGCCGCCGCGGCCGAGCGCGGCCGGTGACCGGTCAGCCGTACCGGCGGCGAGCCGGCCGGGCCCGCGGCCACCTGGGCGAGCAGCGCCGGGTCCAGCATGGTGACGTTGTAGCGGGCGTGGCAGATCCGCCCCGTGTACGGCAGGTCCGGCGGCGCGAACAGCACCACGTCACCCGGTCCGAAGGTGTCCTCGACCCCCCAGAAGCCATGGTCCCGCACGGTGCCCTCGTGCACCACGCCCAGGCAGATCCGGCCCAGCGGGGACACGGAGTAGCTCATCTCGAAGTCGAGGGCGAGTTCGTCGACGCTCACCGAGGACAGCCCGGCGCGGTGGACGCTGACGTGGCCGGAGCCGGGAGTGGCGCTGGCGATGCGCATCCTGGCGTAGGCCCGGCTGAGGAAGTCCTCCGTCACCTCCAGGTCGTCGCTGTCGAAAGTGAGGGATTCCATACCCGCCCACTTGCCCCTTAATCGCCTGTTCATGTGCCGTCTGACCAGCGATTTTTCGTTTTCGGTACACCGTCCCGCAATGTTGTTCGCCCGGCGGCTGTTTGGGACGGGGCCCGCTGCACAGGGTGATCGCATGATCGGATGTGACGAGCAGGCGGACCGGACCGACGCGCTGCGGGAGGAGGTCGGCCAGCTACGTCAGGCCCTCGTCTCGCACGCGCTGGTCGACCAGGCGATCGGTGTGGTCATCGCCGCGGCCGGTCTGCGCCCGCAACAGGGCTGGGACGTGCTGAAGCACGTGTCGCAGCACACCAATACCAAGATGCGGGAGGTGGCACGCTGCCTGGTGGAGTGGCCCTCCTCCGGCCGGCTGCCGGACGCGATCCGCCGGGCGCTGCCCGCCGCCCTGCGGCAGGTGCGTGCCGCCGCCGACGGACCGGGCGAGGAACGCGAAGTACGGCGCACCGCGCCGGGCTGAGCGGGCCCCACCGCGGCCCGCCGCCGGGCCGCGCGGGTGTATACGGGCAGCCCGCAGCCCGGCGCAGGCCCTCCCACGCGCGCCCGCGCACGTTCGCGTCCCGCAGCACGTCCACGGCCGTGCAGGCCGGCGCCTCCAGCACCGCCGGCAGGGCACGGCGGGCCCGCTCCGACGCCGCCGCCCGGGCGAACTCCGGTGTGCCCACCGGCGTCCTCCCGGCCCGGGCAGGGCGTCGTACTCCAGGGGAACGCCACCACCGGCCCGCCCCGGCCCGAGCGCGCCGTGCACGTGGTCGGCAGGCCCGCGGTCTCCCGTCGTACCTCGAACCCCGCGCGTTCCGGCTCGCCCGTGAGCAGCGCCGCCGCCCGGTGCTCGGCGAACGCGGTCCGGGTCGGCGTGCGGGGCCGACGCCACGGCCCACAGCGCGTCCGCGCGCCGCGCGACCTCCTCCCGGACCCGGTGCTACAGCGGCACAAGTCCTCCTGCGGTTCGGCGGCGTGTGGGCCGTGTGCCGGAGCCGGGTTCCACCGAACGGCTGCACCGGCCCGGCCGGGTTTGGGCACGGCAGTGGGTGCAACACGGTGTACGCGGCACCGACCAGCTCAGGAGGACAGCCATGGATCACCCACGTGTACCCGTCCTGGAAGCTCCGCGGGAGTTCCTGCGACGCGGGGACGTGGGGTTCGGGCCACCCGGGCACACACAGGGCGGCGGGGCCGATCCCCGCGTGGCCGAGATCCTCGGCATCGACGTCTTCCGCTCCGACATGCTCGGCCTCAACGGCCTGGACGACCGCCGCCGGTCCCAAGGTGCGCCGGAACAGGCGGTGCTGCCCCGCGACGCCTTCTTCGGCCCGGCCGAACAGGTGCCCGCCGAAAAGGCCGTGGGCCGGATCGCCGCCGGGACGATCAGCCCCTGCCCGCCGGGCGTGCCCGTCGAGGCGCCGGGCGAGGTGATCACCCCGGAGGTCCTCGATCGTCTGCGCAGCGGCCTTGCCCACGGCTTCCTGATCTCCTACGCGGCGGACCCGACCCCGGAGACCGTGCGGGTCACGGCACGCCCGTGACCCGTCGGCCCCCGGGCCCGCACCGGCCCGTCCCGGACTGCGCGAACCGCCCACGGCGCCTAGGGTGGCGTACGCGGGCGGAGCGGTGCGCGCCCGTTCGGGGCCAGGGACCCCGCCCTGCCGGCGGACTCATCGTCGGCGGGCAGGCACGTGGCCCCGCTGATGGTCCCCGGGTCCGGACCAGCGCGTCCGGCGGGCCCGCCGTCCCGGCAACTCGACAAGAGACGGCCCGGCTTCACCCCGACCGGAGATCTTCGCGATCGCCGGTTTCGGACGCCCCGGCCCGGGGACCCCTGTCCGCAGGCCCCTACGCCCCCTTTCCCGGGCTTTTCCCCCGCCGGTGCCTGCCGCCGGCCGCAGGTCCGGGCCACGACCACCGCGCATCGGACACCCGCCCGCCCCGGGTAGTGGCGGGACCGTCCGTGACCAGTGAAGGAATTGGTGTTGATGAGCGAGACGAACCCCCTGAAGCGAGCGGCGGACAAGGTGGCCGACGCGCTCCAGAGCGGGCCCACGGGCCCGGAGGACGGCATCCCCGGCAAGCCGGGGGCCGAGTCGCCGTCGGTCGCCGAGCCGACCGAACCCCGTGAGCCGCTGCCCCCCAAGCCCGACCAGGGCGGCCCGGCCACCGTCTCGCCGACGGGGCAGCCGACCGGCGCCGACCAGGCGCGGACGGCCCAGAGCGGCAGCTACCTGACCGACGCCCAGGGCGTCCGGCGGTACGACACCGACCACTCGCTCAAGGCGGGCCCCCGCGGCCCGGTGCTCCTCCAGGACCACCACCTGCGGGAGAAGGTCATGCACTTCGACCACGAGCGCATCCCCGAGCGCGTGGTCCACGCCCGCGGCGCCGGCGCGCACGGCGTGTTCCGCAGCTACGGCACCGCGGCCAACGTGACCAAGGCGGCCTTCCTCGCCGAGGACGTCGAGACACCGGTGTTCGTCCGCTTCTCCACCGTGCTCGGCTCCCGGGGCTCCGCGGACACCGTCCGTGACACCCGCGGCTTCGCGACGAAGTTCTACACCAGCGAGGGCGTCTTCGACCTCGTCGGCAACAACATCCCGGTGTTCTTCATCCAGGACGCGATCAAGTTCCCGGACGTCATCCATGCCGGCAAACCGCACCCCGACCGGGAGATCCCGCAGGCCCAGAGCGCCCACGACACCTTCTGGGACTTCGTCACCCTGCACACCGAGGCCACCCACCACACCCTGTGGAACATGTCCGACCGGGGCATCCCCCGCTCGTACCGCACGATGGAGGGCTTCGGCGTCCACACCTTCCGCCTGGTCAACGCCGCCGGCGAGACGACCCTGGTGAAGTTCCACTGGAAGCCCAGGCTGGGCGTGCACTCCCTGGTGTGGGAGGAGGCGCAGATCGCGGGCGGCGTCGACCCCGACTTCCACCGCCGCGACCTCTACGACGCCATCGAAGCGGGCGCCCACCCCGAGTGGGAGTTCGGCATCCAGACCTTCCCCGACACCCCCGACCAGACGTTCGAGGGCATCGACCTGCTGGACCCGACCAACATCGTGCCCGAGGAACTCGCCCCCGTTCAGCCCATCGGACTGCTCACGCTCAACCGCAACCCGACGAACTTCTTCGCCGAGACCGAACAGGTCGCCTTCCACGTCGGCCACCTCGTCCCCGGCATCGACATCACCGACGACCCGCTGCTCGCCGGCCGTCTCTTCTCCTACCTCGACACCCAGATCACCCGGCTGGGCGGCCCCAACTTCCCGCAGATCCCGATCAACCGGCCGCAAGCCCCCGTCAACGACATGCTCCGCGACGGCTTCCACCAGACGGCCGTGCACCGGGGAGTCGCCCCCTACCGGCCCAACTCCCTCGACGGCGGCTGCCCGTTCACCGCGGGCGCGGACATGGGCGCCTACATCGAGACGCCCGTACGGGTCCCGGAGGCGGCCAAGGTCCGTGAGGCCCCCGAGTCGTTCGGCGACCACTACAGCCAGCCCCGTCGGTTCTGGCTCAGCATGAGCCCCGTCGAGCGCGAGCACATCATCGGCGCCTACACCTTCGAACTCGCCAAGTGCTACGAACAGGCCATCAAGGAGAGGGCGTTGCAGACCCTGGCGAACATCGACCCGGAGCTGTGCGCGGGCGTCGCCGCCGGCCTCGGACTGCCCGCCCCCGAGCCCACCGAGCCCCTGGCCGACGTCGAGCCCAGCCCCGCCCTCTCCCAGGTGGGCCGGATCTGGCCCGCCGACGGCCGGATCATCGGCATCATCACCGGCCCCGACGGCGACCTCGACGGCGTCCGCGCCGTGCGCCAGGAGGTGCTGGCCGGCGGCATGGTCCCGCTCGTGGTCGCACCGGCCGGCGGCACCCTCGGCGACGGCGACGACGCCCTGACCGTCCAGCGGACCTATGCCACCGCCCGTTCCGTGGAGTTCGACGCCCTCCTGGTGGCCGGCACGCCCGGCGTGGGCGCCGACGCCTACGGAGCCCGCGACGCCAAGGCGGGCCGGCCAACCGTGCAGCAGGCCACCCCCGACCCGCGGGTCGGACTGCTGCTGGCGGAGGCGTACCGGCACGGCAAGGCCATCGGCGCCACCAGCGGCGGGCAGAGCGCGCTGGAAGCGGTCGGTATCCCGCTCGACGCGCCCGGCGTCGTCACCGGCGACACGGCGAGTGCCGTGCTCCAGCAGCTCACCGGACTGCTCGGCGGCCACCGGGTCTGGGAACGCTTCCCGTCCGCCGCCTGACGCGCCGACGGCCCCTCGGTGACCACGGGTCCGCCCGCGGGTCACCGAGGGGCCGTACGCGACGACACCCCGGCATCGCCGGGGGCCGCGACAGCGCCGGCCCGAGGACCGGTCACTCCTGAACGTCTTGCGCTATGTCCTGCCCGATGTCCTGGGTGGTGCGGCACAGCAACAGGCAGATGTCGTCGTCGTGTTCGGAGTCGTGCAGCATCGGCTTCAGCACCGAGTCGGCCGCCGCGTCCAGATCCTCCAGCTCCAGCTCGCCGAGCGCGCCCATCGCCTGGGCCAGCCGGTCGATGCCCGCGTCGATCCCCGCGGACCGCCGCTCCACCAGACCGTCCGTGTACAGCGCGAGAGTGGAACCCGCCGGCAACTCGACGGTGTACTCCTCGTACTCGTACGGCATCGGCACCCCCAGCATGATCCCGGGTCTGGCGTCCAGCACCCGTACCTCGCCCCCGGGGCCGCGCGCGAGCGCGGGCGGATGCCCGGCCGCCGCCCAGACCACCCCGGGCTCGCCGGGGGTGAACCGGGCGATCGCACACGTCGCGTACAGCTCCGGCTCCTGATGGCGCAGCATCCGGTGCAGCAGGGTCAGGATCCGAGCCGGTCCGTTGCCCTCGACGGCGTAGGCGCGCAGCGCGGTGCGCAGTTGGCCCATGATGACCGCCGCGCGCAGCCCGTGACCCGTGACGTCGCCTATCACCGTCAGCACACTGCCGTCGGGCTGCGGGAACGCGTCGTACCAGTCACCGCCGATGTTCAGCCCGTACGTCGCCGGCAGGTAGCGGGCGGCCAGCGCGAGACCCGCGGTGTCGGGCAGCTCGGTGAGCTGGGCCCGCTGGAGGGCCTCGGCGACGTCCCGGTGCTGCTCGTAGGCCCGGGCGTTGTCCAGGGCGATACCCGCGCGCCGGGCCAGTTCCAGCAGCATGACGGTGGTGTCCGCGTCGAAGCGGTCGCCCGGCGCGGACAGTGTCAGCACGCCCCGCACGGTGCGCGCGCCGAGCGGCAGGCACAGCAGCGGCCGGTCCGGGGACAGCGGCGAGGCCGGCAGGTCGTCCACGCCCGGCAGCCCGCCGGGGTGGGCGCCGGCGTGCTGCGGGCGGCCGGTACGGGCCGCGGTCACCGTGGCCGCCGCCCGCTCGCCCGGCGGGGCCTCCTCGTCGTCCACGAACCAGGTGTCGACGTGCCGGGCGTACTCCGGGACCAGCAGTCCGGGCAGCCGGCGCAGGATGTCCTCGTGGTCCAGGGAGGCGTTGAGGGCCGCGCTGGCATCGGCCAGGAAGGTCAGCAGCCGACGGGCGTTCTCCGCCTCCGCGCGTGCCGCCCGCTCGGCCTCCAGGTACTCACGCTGCGCCAGCGCCGCGGCCTCCAGCTCGGCGTGCAGCGCCAGGACGCCCTGGTTGGTCTGGTGCAGCTCCTCCCGGTGGAAGCGGACCAGTCCCTCCGCCTCGTCCAGGTGCGCCAGCAGACCGGCGGCGGCCTCGTCGGCGTCCAGCAGTGCCTCGGCGAGCACGATGTCACCCGGCCCGGGCAGCGGCCCGGCCACGGACTCGGGGCAGGCGAGGGTGTGCTGCCAGGGCTCCGGCCCGTCGAGCACGAACCGCAGCGTCCCGCCCGTCCCGGCAGCCCCGGACGGCTCGGCGGTCACTCACCGTCAGCTCCGCGGGCCCCACACCGAGGCCGCCGCGCAGCCGGGTGCCGAGCGCGGCCAGGAACCGCGCGCGGTCGAGCGCGGGCACGCCCGCGTCGGCGGTGAGCCGTGCGAGCAGGGCACGGACGCGGGCCGCGTCGGCGGCGGAGGCGATGGTCCAGGCGTCAGAGTCGGCTGTCATGAGGGTCGTTCCGGCGGTCGGGGGCCAGTACGGCCACACTGGTGTCGTCGCGTGCGGGGCGGGCGGGACTGCCCGCTTCCCGCAGGATCGCCGCCGCCACCACCGACGGGTCGTGGGCGAGCAGCCGGGGATCCTCCGGCGGCGTCCAGCGGCTGGGCAGCCCGTCACTGTGCACCACGAGCAGACTGTCCCGGCGCCACGGCAGCCGGCGCACGGGGACGTGCGCCGGGAAGTACGCCCCGACGATCCCCGGCTGGGCGACGTGCGACGCCCAGCCGTCCCCGGTACGCACCCGGGCGGCGACGTTCCCGACGCCGGCGAGGGACAGTTCCGCACGGTCCGTGTCCACCTGTGCCACCGTGACCGCCGGGCCCCGGGTCGGCCGCAGCGCCACGTGCAGCCGGCGCAGGATCTCCGCCGGCGGCAGGTGCGCGGCGCGGCGTAGTTCCGCCTTCGCCGCCGTGGACGCGTGGGCGGCCTTCGGACCGTGCCCGAGACCGTCGGCGAGCAACAGGGTCACCAGGCCGCCGGAGCGCACCCAGCCCCAGGCGTCACCGCACACGTCCGCCTGGGAGAGCGCGGTCGTGATCCCGCCCGCCGGCACCGGCGGGACCGCGGTCCCGCCGGTGCCGGGCTCCGGGTCGATCCGGGCCGTCGCCACCGTCCCACGGCCCGGCAGGCTGTACAGATGGAACGCGTTCGCGCTGCGCAGACAGCTCCCCAGGCCCGCGCCGAGCGAGCCGGCGGCGGTGGAGCAGCCGTCCCGCAGGACTGTCTCGGCGTCCGCGAAGCCCGGCCCGTGGTCGAGCGAGAACACCTGGACCGACGTGCCCGCGCCGGCCGGCGACGCCACGAGGTTCACCACCATCTGCCCGCCGCCCGCGTGCCTGAGCAGGTTGGTGGCCAGCTCGGTGGCGACCAGCTCCGAGGCGGCGGTGCGCGCCGGGTCGAGGCCCGCCTCCGCGCACGCCTCCTGAGCCGCGGTCCGGGCGTCCCGGACCCGCGTGGAGTCGTGCACCGGGACCTCCCACACCCGGCTCATCCCAGCACCGGACGTGACGCGGGAACCTGGGCCACCCAGGCGACGGCCGTGACGGTCGTGCCCCGGCCGGGTTCGGTGTCGACGCTGAACTCCTGCACGAGCCGCTTCGCTCCGCTCAGTCCGAGTCCCAGACCGCCGCCGGAGGTGTAGCCGTCGGTCATGGCCAGTTCCAGGTCGCGGATGCCGGGACCGCTGTCGATGAAACGCATCCGCAGCCCGCGGCTCCGGCCGTTGTCCAGGGGCGTGATCTCCACCCGTCCGCCACCACCGTGCACCAGCGTGTTGCGGGCCAGCTCGCTCGCCGCAGTGACCAGCTTGGTCTGCTGCACCAGACCGAAACCGAGCTGCGCCGCGCACTGCCGCACCTCCTGACGGACCCAGGCCAGATCCGCGTCCGAGCCGATGGGCAGACTCGTCGCGGGCGCCTGGCCGGACACCTGCATCAGCTCCTCCCCTGGGACAGCAGTTCCATGGCACGGTCGACGTCCAGGGCGGTGACCAGTCCGGGCAGCGCGAGCCCCAGCTCGACCAGGGTGATCGCCACGGCGGGCCGCATGCCGGCGAGCACCGTACGGGCCGCCAGCAGCCGGGCCGTGGAGGCGATCTCCGCGAGCACCCGCCCCAGGAACGAGTCGACGATGTCCACACCGGAGATGTCGAGCACCACGCCGGTCACCCGGCTCGTGGCGATGCGGCTGGTGATCTCGTGCTGGAGCTGTTCGGCCATGCCGTCGTGCAGCTCGCCCTGCAGGGAGACGAGCAGGACGTCGCCCAGAGCGAGCACCGGGACCTGGGGGGAGTGAAGGGGAGTGGGCTGGCTCACCGGGCGCTCGCACCCGCGTCCGCACGGGACACCTCTATGCCCTGCCGGCCCAGCGCGTACGCGAGCGCGTCGGACAGCGAGGCCCGGGTGAGTACCGAGCCGAGGTCGATGCCGAGCTGCACGATGGTCTGCGCGATGGCCGGGCGGATCCCGGAGACGATGCATTCGGCACCCATCAGGCGTGCCGCGGCGACCGTCTTCATCAGGTGCTGCGCGACGAGCGAGTCGACGGTCGGCACCCCGGTGATGTCGAGGATGGCGTACCGGGCGCGCTGGTCGACGATGGCCTCCAGCAGCGACTCCATCACCACCTGGCTGCGCGCACTGTCCAGCGTCCCGATCAGCGGTACGGCGACCGTGCCCTCCCACAGTTTGATGACCGGGGTGGCCACTTCGAGCAACTGCTGCCGCTGCCGCTCGATCAGCTCCGCGTTCGCGTCCAGCGCCGTCTCCAGCACCACCAGGCGCAGCGTCCCCATCAGCAGGGTCAGCGCCAGCACACTCTCCTGGACGTGCGGGGCGGCGGGGTCGGTGAACTCCTCGCGCAGCAGCTCGACCGCGGGTGCGCGCAGCGCGGCGACCTCGTCGGCGATCTGCGCCGGGGTCGATCCGGTACGCGTCCGGGTGTGCGTCATCCGGCCCAACTGGTCGCGCACCGCCGCGCACCCGGGCGCCTCGATGTCCTCCAGCCGACCGCTGACGGCCACCTCGGACAGCGCGTCCACCACGGCCCTGCACGCCTCGACCGCCTCGTCGCGGGAGACGGTGAAGACCGAGCGGAACAAAGGGGCGTCGGCCCAGCGCTGGGCGATCCGCTCCCTGCGCCGTTCCAGGAAGGCGCTCACCACCTGCGGCGCCGATCCGGCCACGTCCTGCTCCGGCACTCTCATGCTCTCCTCTCGCACAGTCAGGTGCCGACGCCGGTCGGCCGGCTCCCCTGAGCCGCTCATCGCCGACCGCCCACCGTAGCCCTCGGTGTCCGACCTGGCCAAACCCTCGGGCGGCCACAGGACCACGTTCCCCTCCGCACCGGAAGCGGCGGTACCGGGACGTCGTTCCGGCCGCCGTCACGCCGTCGCTCAGGGCGCCGGCGATCGTTCCCCCGCCCCCGTCACCGGCCGGGAACGGGAGCGGTGACCGGGGCGCGCCCCGGCACGCGACGGCACAAACCGGCGGTGGGCGGAGGCGGCGGCGGACGAGCCGGCGTCCGGCCCCCGGCTCACCCCGGTGTGTTTCCCGCGCACGTCGACACGGCTCCTTCCGTGTGATCGAGCGGTACCGGCGCGTCGGTGTGTACCGCCGGGCCGATGTCGGGTGCCGCCTACCCCGGAACCCGCCGGGCTCTCCTCGCTGTTGCCGACGTCACCCACGCGTGCGACCGGCTCCCGGCCGCCCGCAGGGGACCAGCGCGGAGGAACAGGACGACTCGCCGAGCACCGGCCCCGAATGCCGACCCCGGCCGGCGACGCCGTCAGTCACGCCCCGGCACCGCCGCCTCCCGGCAGACCGGTACCGTCTCCGGACGCGGTCCGGACAGGGAACACCGCCTCCGGCTGTCCTGCCGGCACCGCTTCCGGCTCCGGCGACGGGATCGTCTGCGGGCGCCGGGCCGGCCGGCGGCGCAGCAGCAGCCGTCTCGCCGGGCGCTCCACCCCCTCGTACAGCGTCCAGGAAAGGGCCAGCGCCACGGCGAACGCGGCCGTGGTGACGGCCGTACCGGTCAGGACGCCGAAGCGCGGCTTCGTACCCAGCACGCTCGTGGCGGCCCGCAGCACCAGCAGATGGATCATGTAGAAGGCGAACGACAGCTCCCCGAGCCGCACCATCCGCCGGTGGCGCCACAGGGACGGCAGCCCGTGCAGGTCCGCGACGGCCGCCGCGGGGATCAGCAGGGCGAACCCGGCGATGGTGCACACGGTGGCGGAGTAGCCGGGTGTCACCTGCGGGACGAGGAAGTAGCCGATGACCGCGAGGGCGAGCGACGCCTCCAGCCCCGGCCCGCGCCAGCGGCCGAGCAGCACCAGCCGCGCGGTGACCGCGCCGAGCACGAACTCGGGCAGCCGCGCGGCGGGCAACGAGTAGACCGACCGGTCCCACCAGTGGTGGGCCTCCGCCCAGGCCAGCACCATGACCGCGGCCACCGACAGTCCGCCCAGCGCGGTCGAGCCGCGTGCGCCGAGCCGGCGCAGCAGCGAGATCAGCGCCGGGAAGGCGGCGTAGAAGAACGCCTCGCAGGCCAGGGACCAGCTGACCGGGTTCAGGGTCTGCCACCACGGGCGCCACCAGGAGTGCAGCAGCAGCGCGTTCGCGAGGGTCTGGTGCGCGGTCGGCCTTGCCTGGTGCGTCAGCGTGTGGGCCATGACCAACGCGACGGCGAGGGTGACCAGGTGCACCGGGTAGACACGGGCGATACGCCGCCGCCAGAAGGCGAGGGCGCGGTCGCGGGGCCGGGCCGACCAGGTCAGTACGAATCCGGACAGCAGGAAGAAGAACGACACTCCGGAGGCGCCGGCGCCGAACCCCCAGGACACCAGGCGGCCACCGGTACCGCCGAAGTAGCCGAAATTGTGCACATGCAGTCCGAACACCAGCAGCGCCGCCATCCAGCGCAGGCCGGTGAGCGAGGGCAGGGAGGGCTGCACGGCCGGTGAGGAGAGCCGGACGGTCGGGGCGCCGCTACTGGCGGGTGGCGTCCGGGTCGTCGCCGTGGTCATCGCATCACCTGCCGCAGGGAATTCGCGTGGGGCATGAAAGGGACCTTTGCCCGTCCACCCCCCGCCCATCACGCCGCATGCCGAACTTCACACGGCTGCCGAACGACCGGCCACCGTGCGGGCCAGGGCCGGCGGGACCGGCCGCACCCACGGGAGGGAGAACACCCATCGCGGTGTCGGGCGCCTGTCGGGGTGTCAGGCGCTCACCGGGGTGTCGGGCCGGCCGTGGGCTCGGGCGCTGAGCGTGGGCCCGGGCCGGCCGTGGGCTCGGGCGCTCACTGCGGTGGCGGACGCCCATTGCGCTGTCGGGCGTTCGCCGTCGTGGCGGGCGCTCGCCGAGAGGCCGGGTGCTCGCCGCGGTCGCGGGCGTCGCCGGACTTTGGCTTCCCGCGCTTCCGTGAAAGCTGCCGCGCAGTCGGTCCACCCGCGTCAGCCGCCGCGCAGTCGGTCCCCCCGCGCGGCGGCCGGCCGCAGGGAAACCGGCCGTCGCGCTGAGCGATCTGACCAGCCGGCCCGCCGCCCAGGCAGCGCGACGCGGGCCGCCGTCACGCGCAGGCCGGGTTCTCGGACGTCCCGCGCGAGGGCGCCGGCTCACCCGTTCGGAGGACCGTGGCCGGGAGGCGACGTTCCGGTGCCGGTACACGGCCAGAATTGCATCGTTCGTTTTCTTGAATCTCTCGTGTTTATGCCGGTAGGTTCAGTGCCATGACCGCCTCCCCGGCCCCGACCACCGCCGGACAACTCCGCGGTGCTGGCCTGCGCGTGACGGCGGCCCGCGTCGCGCTGCTGGAGACCGTCCGGGACGGCGACCACCTCGGCGTCGAGGCGATCGCCTCCGGAGTCCGCGAGCGCGTTGGCCACATCTCTCTGCAAGCCGTCTACGAGGCTCTGCACGCGCTGACGGCCGCGGGTCTCGTGCGCCGGATCGAGCCGGCCGGCCATCCGGCCCGGTTCGAAGGGCGCGTGGGTGACAACCACCACCACATCGTGTGCCGGTCGTGCGGCGCCGTCGCCGACGTCGACTGCGCCGTCGGCGACGCGCCCTGCCTGACCGCCTCGGACGACCGCGGCTTCGCCATCGACGAGGCCGAGGTCGTGTACTGGGGCACCTGCCCCGACTGTTCCACCGGCCGCAGTTCCTGAGCACCACGTTCCGCACAGTTCGGAAGGATTGCCATGACTGAGAACCACGACGCGATCGTCACAGACGCGAAGGCGGACGGGGCGGGCGGCGGTTGCCCCGTCGCCCATGACCGTGCCCTGCACCCGACCCAGGGCGGAGGCAACCGTCAGTGGTGGCCGGAGCGGCTCAACCTGAAGATACTTGCCAAGAACCCGGCCGTGGCGAACCCGCTCGGTGAGGATTTCGATTACGCCGAGGCGTTCCGTGCTCTGGACCTCCCGGCCGTGAAGCGGGACATCGAGGAGGTGCTCACCACCTCCCAGGACTGGTGGCCGGCCGACTTCGGTCACTACGGCCCCCTGATGGTCCGTATGGCGTGGCACAGCGCGGGCACCTACCGCATCAGCGACGGCCGCGGCGGTGCCGGCGCCGGCCAGCAGCGCTTCGCCCCGCTGAACAGCTGGCCCGACAACGTCAACCTTGACAAGAAGGCCCGCCGCCTGCTGTGGCCGGTGAAGAAGAAGTACGGTCAGCGGATCTCGTGGGCCGACCTGTTGATCCTCGCCGGCAATGTGGCCCTGGAGTCCATGGGCTTCGAGACCTTCGGCTTCGGCGGCGGCCGTGAGGACGTGTGGGAGCCGGAGGAGGACGTCTACTGGGGTCCGGAGGCCACCTGGCTGGACGACAAGCGCTACACCGGCGACCGTGAGCTGGAGAACCCGCTCGGCGCCGTCCAGATGGGCCTCATCTACGTCAACCCCGAGGGCCCGAACGGCAATCCGGACCCGCTCGCCGCGGCCCGCGACATCCGCGAGACGTTCGCCCGGATGGCGATGAACGACGAGGAGACCGTCGCCCTGATAGCCGGCGGCCACACCTTCGGCAAGACCCACGGCGCCGGCCCCGCCGACCACGTCGGTGCCGACGTCGAGGCCGCCGGTTTCGAGGAGCAGGGCCTGGGCTGGCGGAACAGCTACGGCACCGGCAAGGGCGCCGACACCATCACCTCCGGTCTGGAGGTCACCTGGACCGCCACGCCGACCCGGTGGAGCAACGGCTTCTTCGACAACCTCTTCGGCTACGAGTGGGAGCTGACCGAGTCCCCGGCCGGCGCCAAGCAGTGGCGGCCCAAGGACGGCGCGGGCGAGGGCACGGTCCCGGACGCCCACGACCCGTCGAAGAGGATCGCCCCGGCGATGCTCACCACCGACCTCGCGCTGCGCCTCGACCCGGTGTACGAGCCCATCTCCCGCCGCTTCCACGAGAACCCGCAGGAGTTCGCGGACGCCTTCGCCCGCGCCTGGTACAAGCTCACGCACCGTGACCTGGGCCCGAAGTCGCTGTACCTCGGCCCGGAGGTCCCACAGGAGACCCTGCTGTGGCAGGACCCGCTGCCCGAGCGCGAGGGCGAGTTGATCGACGACGCGGACATCGCGGCCCTGAAGACCAAGCTGCTCGACTCGGGTCTCAGCGTCTCCCGGCTGGTCACCACCGCGTGGGCGTCCGCGTCGACCTTCCGCGGCAGCGACAAGCGCGGTGGCGCCAACGGCGCCCGCATCCGGCTGGCCCCGCAGCGCGGCTGGGAGGTCAACGACCCCGACCAGCTCGCCCAGGTGCTGCGCGCCCTCGAGGGCATCCAGCAGGAGTTCAACGCCTCCTCCGGGGCCCGCAAGGTGTCCCTGGCCGACCTCATCGTCCTCGGCGGTGTCGCCGCCGTGGAGAAGGCCGCCGAGGAAGGCGGCTTCCAGGTCCAGGTGCCCTTCACCCCGGGCCGCGTGGACGCCACCGAGGAGCACACCGACGCCGAGTCCTTCGAGGCGCTGGAGCCGACCGCGGACGGCTTCCGCAACTACCTCGGCAAGGGCAACCGGCTGCCGGCCGAGTTCCTCCTGCTCGACAAGGCGAACCTGCTCGACCTCAGCGCCCCCGAGCTGACCGTCCTCGTCGGCGGCCTGCGCGTCCTCGGCGCCAACCACCAGCAGTCGCAGCTCGGCGTCCTCACCCACACGCCCGGCGTCCTCACCAACGACTTCTTCGTCAACCTGCTCGACCTGGGGACGACGTGGAAGGCGACCTCCGAGGACCAGACCACGTTCGAGGGCCGTGACGCGGGCACGGGCGAGCTGAGGTGGGCCGGCAGCCGCGCCGACCTCGTCTTCGGCTCCAACTCCGAACTGCGCGCCCTCGCCGAGGTCTACGCGAGCGACGACGCGAAGGAGAAGTTCGTCAAGGACTTCGTCGCCGCCTGGGACAAGGTCATGAACGCGGACCGGTTCGACCTCGTCTGACCCCCGGATCCTCTGGCCCGCCGGCCGACGCGTCCGGGTCCGCCCCACGGGGCGGGCCCGGACGTTTTTCCGCTTCCGGGCGGTCAAGTCCGGTTCCCGCCGCCGGGCCGCCGGCGGCCGAGCACCGCCGCACCGCCCGCGCGTACGGTCGTCCGGGGGGATCGGTTCAGGCGCTCTGATGGAACTCCCGCAACCGGTCGGTCCCGGGAACGGGCGCGTCCCGGACAACGGCGCCGCGGTCGTCACTTCCGCCGGTCGGTGGGCGCGGGGCCGGCGGTGGGCGGGGGCGTCCCCTCGGCGGCGGCCCAGGCCGCGAGGAGCTGGATCCTGTCGTGGTCGGGCGTGTGGGGCGGGGCGCTGTAGGCGGTGAGGGTCAGACCGGGCTGGGCGGGCAGTTCCATGGCGTCGAAGTCGAGGGTGATCTCGCCGACGGCGGGATGGCGGAAGGCCTTGCGGCCGGTGTGGTGCAGCCGGACGTCGTGTTTGGCCCAGGCGGTGCGGAATTCGTCGCTACGGGTGACCAGTTCACCGATCAGGCCGGTCAGGTCGCTGTCACCGGGGGCGCGGCCCGCTTCGGTGCGCAGCAGGGACACGGTGGTGTTCACGGCCTCCTCCCAGCGGGGGAAGAACTCGCGCCCGGCCGGGTCGAGGAACTGGAAACGGGCCATGTTGACCGGCTCTCGGACCGCGCCGGCGTGCAGCGGACTGTACAGGGCGCGGCCGAGGGGGTTGGTGGCGAGGACGTCCAGGCGGCCGTTGCGGATGAAGGCCGGGCAGTCGCTCATGGAGTTCCGTACGCGCAGCACGCTGTCGGGCAGCGGCCCGCGGGGACGCCTGGTGCGGCGGTGGGGGCGTTCGGCGGCGGCGCGGGCCAGGTCGTGGAGGTGGGCGCGTTCGGCGTCGTCCAGTCGAAGGGTGCCGGCGACGGCGTCGAGGACCTCCTCGGACGCTCCGGCCAGCCGGCCGCGCTCCAGGCGTACGTAGTAGTCGATGCTGACGCCGGTGAGCAGGGCGACTTCCTCGCGGCGCAGGCCGGGCACGCGCCGGTTGCCGCGGCAGGCGGGCAGCCCCGCCTGCCGCGGGTGATCTTGGCGCGGCGGGAGGCCAGGAACTCGCGGACGTCACTCTCGGTACGCACGCTTCCGGGCTAAGTCGGACGGCGCACCGGTGGGGGGCCCTGTCAGTACCTGTAACGGCAGACCCTTCTTCGCTTCTCTGTCCTGCGGTTTCCTCGATCCCGGCGCCTGCTGGGGGCGACCGGGGACCCGGCGGTTCCCGCCTCCCGTAGGTGCCGGACCACCGGCCCGGCCACACAGTGGCACAAGGGGCCACCCGCCGTCCGTCCGAGGAGTTGTGCCATGCCGAAGCAGTCCGCGCCCCAGGAACTCGCGGAGATCGCGCCCAAGCTCGTCGAGATCACCGACGACGTGCTGTTCGCTGACGTCTGGGAGCGTCCCGGTCTCTCGCCGCGGGACCGCAGTCTCGTCACGGTCAGCGTGCTGGCCGCCCTCTACCGCGGCGAGCAGCTCGGTTACCACCTCGGTGTCGCGCTGGACAACGGGCTGAGCGTCGAGGAGTTGTCCGAGGCCATCACCCACCTGGCTTTCTACGCGGGCTGGCCCAACGCCATGACCGCGATCACCCGGCTCAAGCAGATCGCCGACGAGCGCACCACCGTCTGACCCGTTCCACCACCCCCCCACTCCCGAAGAGAGACACCATGGAATTCGTCAAGCAGCAGGCCACGGTCAAGGCTCCCGCCGACTGGTTCACCGGCGACGTCTGGTTCGACGTGATCCACGCCGGCCAGGAACCGTCCCGGATGCGTGCCAACATGGTCCGCTTCTCCCCGGGCGCCCGCACGAACTGGCACTCCCACGCGCTGGGCCAGACCCTGCACATCGTCTCCGGCATCGCGCTGATCGGCACCCGCGACGGGACCGTCTTCGCAGCGCACCCCGGCCAGACGGTCACCTGCCCCCCGGACGAGGAGCACTGGCACGGCGCCACCCCCGACCGCTTCATGGAACACATCGCGCTGTGGGAGGGCAAGGGCGACGGCGGCGAGGAGACCACCTGGCGGGAACCGGTCACCGACGAGGAGTACTCCGCGGCGTCGGCCGGACTCGGCAACTGACCGCGAGTCCCTCGTCTATTCACATGTATGAATAAGGATCACGTACGCGGCTATTGACGCGTGCGTCGACTCCTCCCTAGCGTCGGGAAGTCCCAGAGGGAAAGCGCTTTCCGGTGGCCTTCACCATGCCATGACCGGCCGTCGGGTTCACCCCCCTGGACACCCGCATCCGCACCGCCGAGCCCGAACCGCTAGGAGACAAGCCGATGCAACTCAGATCCGCCCTGGCGTGCGCAGGTCTGCTCGCCGGCACGCTCGTCGCGCTGTCCGGCACCACCGCCCAGGCCGCCACCACCCGTTACGAAGCCGAGAGTTCCCCCGCGGTGTGCACCGGCACCGTGGACTCCAACTGGGCCGGATTCTCCGGCGCCGGCTTCTGCAACGGCACCAACGCCTCGGGCGCGTACGCCCAGTTCACGGTGAACGCCACCAGTGCCGGCACCGCGACCCTCGGTGTCCGGTTCGCCAACGGGACGGCCGCCGCCCGGTCCGCGACGGTCGCGGTCAACGGGACGGCGGCCACCACGGTGCCGTTCGAGACCACCGGCGCCTGGAGCACCTGGGCGACCAAGACGCTCACCGTGCCGGTCAAGGCCGGCGCCAACACCATCCGCCTCAGCCCCACCGCCGCCGACGGTCTGCCCAACCTCGACTACCTCGACGCCGCCGTGTCCGCGACGCCGGCCGGCACCGTGCTCTACGTGTCGCCGAGCGGCAGCGACGGCGCGGCCGGCACGGAATCGGCCCCGACCACGCTCACCTCCGCCATCAGCCGCATCACGCCCGGCGGCACGATCTACCTGCGCGGAGGGACGTACACCCCGTCCGCCACGGTCACCATCCCGGCCGGCGCCGACGGCACCTCCGGTGCCCGCACCACCCTGTCGGCCTACCCGGGCGAGAAGCCCGTACTGAACTTCTCGGCGCAGAGCGAGAGTCCGGCCAACCGGGGAATCCAGCTGAACGCCTCCTACTGGCGCCTGTACGGCCTGACCGTCGAGCACGCCGGGGACAACGGAATCTTCGTCGGCGGCAGCAACAACGTCGTCGAGCACGTGGTGACCGCCTACAACCGCGACACCGGCCTGCAACTGGGCCGTATGTCCTCCACCACCCCCAACTCCCAGTGGCCGTCGAACAACCTGATCGTCAGTTCCGAGTCGCACGACAACGCGGACTCCGACGGCGAGGACGCCGACGGTTTCGCCGCGAAGCTGACCACCGGCACCGGGAACGTCTTCCGTTACGACGTCTCGCACAACAACATCGACGACGGCTGGGACCTGTACACCAAGACGGACACCGGCGCCATCGGCCCGGTGACCATCGAGTACAGCCTGTCCTACGGCAACGGCACCCTGAGCGACGGCACGGTCAACTCCAACGGCGACCGCAACGGCTACAAGCTGGGCGGCGACGACATCGCGGTGAACCACGTGGTCCGGCACAACATCGCCTACAGGAACGGCCACCACGGATTCACCTACAACAGCAACCCCGGCACGATGGCGGTGTCCGACAACGTCGGCATCGACAACGCCGAGCGCAACTTCTCGTTCGACAAGGGCACTTCGGTGTTCCGTACGGACACGTCGTGCCGCTTCGCCGGCAGCGGCTCCAACGACAAGACCGTCGGTGACGCCGACAGCTCCAACCAGTTCTGGACCGGCACCAACGGTTCCCGCTGCTCCGCGTACGCGGGCGCGCTCGGCTGGTCCTTCGCCTCGGACGGTCATCTCGTGGTGACGTTCGGCGGCGGCGTCGTGACGCCGTAGCCGGTGCACGGCGGACGATGACACGCGGGACGCCGCCCCGGGCGGCGTCCCGTTCCCCGTCCCCGGGGAGGCGCGCTCAGCCGAGGGGATCGTCCGCGGTCACCGGATGCGCCTCCAGCTCCGGCGCGGCCAGCAGGTCGGCGATCAGTGCGGGCGAACCGCCGACATAGGTGCTGACCAGGTCCACGTCACCGCCCAGACACCAGGCGCGGTCCTGCGGCCACCACAGGTCCGGAAGACAGGCGAACACGTCCAGGGACGACGGGGAGACGACGTCGGCCAGCGGGCCTGCCAGCAGGACCTCCGCGCGGCCCGGGGTCTCGAATTTCGGGAACCGGTCGAAGTCCCAGTGGCCGTACCCCTCCCACAGCCCGAACCAGCACCGCTCCGTGGTCCCGGTGTGCCGGGCCAGGACGGGCAGCAGTGCCCGGGCGACGTCCGGCGGGGTCGGCCCCTCCTCGGGGTGTTCGTCCCACACGCCGGGCATGCCGTATTCGGAGGCGTTGACGTACTCCTCGTCCATTCCGATGACCTCGTGCCAGCGGGTGCGCGGCGCCACCCGGGTCCCATGGGCGGCGGCCACCGTCGACCAGCGCACCGGCCGTCCGTCGAGACCGGCCGGGTGCAGGATGCGCGCGTAGGCGGCGAAACCCGGTGCGGCGACGGCCGCCACCGTGCCGAAGGCGCCCTGAACGGACCCGCGTTCGCCGAGCCAGTCGGCGGGGGAGAGGTCGTCGGTCCGTACGCGCAGGCGTCCGTACACGTCCGGGGCGGGTTCCCGGTGGACCGGGCGGAAGTCGTACACCCGCACAGTGTGCCGTGGCCGCGCCCGGAGGGGGCAGGCCGGGGCAGGCCGGGGCGGGCGCCCCGGCCTGCCCCGTCCCTCAGGACTCCGCCGACGGCTCGTCGCTGCCGTAGGGGCGGGTGATGATCTCCATGCCGTGTCCGGCCGGATCGTGGAAGTACAGGCCCCGGCCGCCGTGGTGGTGGTTGATCTCGCCCGGCTGCTTCCCGTGCGGGTCGGCGTAGTAGGTGATCCCGGCCTGCCGGATACGGGCGAAGGCCGCGTCGAACTCCTCGTCGGAAAGGAGGAAGGCGTAGTGCTGCATGACGATCGACTCCGCCGGGACGGTGGCGAAGTCCAGGGTGACCCCGTTGCTCGTGGACACGGGAACGAACGGGCCCCACTCGGCCCCGGCCTCCAGGCCCAGGATGCGGGCCAGGAACGCGGCCGACTCCCGCTTGTCCCGGGCGTGGACGATGGTGTGGTTCAACTCGACTGACATGGGTGGAATGCCTCCGCAAGGCAATCTCACGGGCACCTCCATGCCTCACCCGGCCGGTGACCGGCACGCGATGCCGTACGGCGATCCTAAGGGCCTGCCCTCGGCGGCCCAACGGGGTTATGAGCCAGGCTCGCCGCGCGCGGTTGTCACGCACCGTGACGGTCACCTCGTACGGCCGGCCGCCGTCGCGGACCCGCGCGGCCGACGCCCGCAGTACGTGGGAGGGGGGTGCCCCGAGCGGGGCCGGCCGTCCCAGGAAGCCGGAACGCGGCTCCGGTTCCGGCGGAGGGAAGCCGGGTTTCCCAGTACCGCCAGTAACATGATCACCTTGTTCCGGGTGTACCAGTCAGTCAACTTCGCGCCGTCCGCGGACCGCGCCCCTGCCCGGAGATGTCGATGTCTACTGCCAACGACGCGTTGGAAAACGCGCGCCTCACCTACGAGCAGCACCTGCAGACGTGCCGCCAGTGCCACGCCGACGCCGCTCTCTGCGCCGTGGCGAAGCACCTCCTGCGGCTCTACAACCTCGCCCGCCGGGACCGGCTGCGCGCCACCGGGCAGCACACCCCGACGGCCTGACCGGCAGGAAGCGCTTTTCACCCGCCGCAACGAGGGAACCCGGTCGCCTGTCCCGTCCGCCTAAGACGCAGGAGGCCACTGTGACGGACCAGCCCGGTGACCGGCCCGATCCGGTCACGCAGCACCCGCGCCCCGACTTCCCCGACCAGGACCAGCCGCACCCCGGCTGGACCGGCCCCATGGACCCGCCGCCCGACCACGGCGAGGACTCCTACCGCGGCACCGGCCGTCTCGAGGGCCTCAGGACCGTGATCACGGGCGGGGACTCCGGCATCGGACGCGCGGTGGCGCTCGCCTTCGCCCGCGAGGGCGCCGACGTGCTGTTCACGCATCTCGACGTGGAGGAGGAGGACGCCCGCGAGACGTCCCAACTGGTGGAGGACGCGGGACGCAAGGCGGTCGCCGTGTCCTGCGACATCCGCGAGGAGGACAACTGCCGCTCACTGATCGAGCGGGCGGTCGGCGAGTTCGGCCGTATCGACGTCCTCGTGAACAACGCCGCCTACCAGATGGGCCAGCCGGACGGCATCGAGGCGATCAGCACCGAGCAGTTCGACCGGGTGATGCGGACCAACCTGTACGGGATGTTCTGGCTCACCAAGTTCGCCCTGCCGCACATCCCGGCCGGCGGCTGTGTCATCAACACCACGTCCGTGCAGGCGTACCAGCCCAGCCCGCACCTGCTCGACTACGCGATGACCAAGGGCGCGATCGTCACCTTCACCCACGGACTGGCGCAGATGCTCGCCGAGCGCGGCATCCGGGTCAACGCGGTCGCGCCGGGACCGGTGTGGACGCCGCTCATCCCCGCCACCCTGCCGGACACGGCGGAGTTCGGGAAGCAGAGCCCGCTCGGCCGCCCCGCCCAGCCCGCCGAACTGGCCCCCGCCTACGTGTACCTGGCCTCGCCCCAGGCGAGCTACATCACCGCGGAGGTCCTGAACGCGACGGGCGGCACCCCGCTGCCCTGACCCCGCCCATCCGCTGCCGCCGGGAGCGGTCAGCCGGCCCGGAAGGGCGGCTCGGCCAGGAGTTCCAGCAGCCACCTGGCGCTCTGCGCCGCTCCCGGACCGGCCCCGGACGCGCCGGGGAACATCCGGCCCCAGGCCGCCGCCCGGCTCAGCACACTCAGCCGCCAGGCCAGCGCCGCCGCCCGCCGCAGCCCCGCCGCCGTACGGCCGTGACCCGTCCAGGGCTCCAGATACGCGTCGAGCAGCCGGGGCAGCACCTGCGGGCCGTAGCGGTCGCAGGCCCGCTCGGCGGTGACGCGCAGACTGCAGAACGGGTGGGAGACGGCGGCGTCGCCCCAGTCGAAGAAGGTGTAGCGGCCCGGGGCCGGCCGGAACACCTGCCCGTCGTGCAGGTCAGCGTGGTCGAGGCTGTCCGCGACGCCGAGCGAGGCGAGTTCGGCACACCAGTCCACGAGGCGCGGCCGGAGCCCCTCCAGCCGGGCACGTTCCTCCGGGCCCAGCACGCGGTCCCCGGCGAGCAGGTCGTCGAACACCTCCGGCAGACCGGGTGTCCGGGCGGCCGGCACGCCCAGCCGCTCGAGGGCGTGCGCGTGCGGAACCAGGGCGTGCTGCATGCTGGCGTACTGGCCCAGCAGGTCCTCCCAGGCGCGCGGTCCGACGGCCTCCCGGGCGAGCACGGTCCGGAACAGGTCGCCTCCGTCGGGCAGCAGCGACCAGCCGCGCCCGGCGTCGACGGCCAGGGGCCGCAGCACGTGCGCCGGCACCCAGCGGGCCAGGGCGGCGGTCAGCGGCCCCTCGAACGCGCCGGCCGGCGGGCTCGCCTTGAACCAGACCGCCGGCCGCCCCGCGACGGGCACCCGGATCAGCACGGACCACGGTCGCAGCCGCACCTGAAGGCCGCCGGCGGCCCGCAGTCCGTGCGCGGCGAGCCCCTCGGTCACCCAGCCGAGGGCCGCGGCACGCCAGGCCTCCTGCTCCCAGGGGGTCACCGCGTCCTGGTGCTGCCCGCGGTCGACGGTGGTCGTGGTGTCCTCGCGCATCGTCCCATCCCATCACCACCGCCGACGGCCCGGCCAGCGGTTTTGCCGTACACCGGCGCCCGGGGGCGGGCAGGGCCGGCGCGGTGCCCGAAGCTCCGACCGACCCCCGGGGCTCCTACCGGGGTCCGCCCGGTTCAGCGCACCGGGAAGCCGAAGGCGTAGCCCTGCTCCGTCAGCCACGGCAGCAGGGTGTGCAGCGCGGCCACCGTCTGGGAGCGGTCGCCGCCCGCGTCGTGGAAGAGGATCGTGGGGCCGTTCGCCAGCTCGCCCTTGACGGTGGCCACGACGGCGTCCGTGCCCGGCCGCTCGAAGTCCTTGGAGTCGACGTTCCAGCCGAGCGGACGCATCCCGTGCGAGGCCGCCAGTTTCCGGCTGTACGGGGTGAAGGCGCCGCCCGGAGCCCGGTAGTACATCGGGCGCACCCCACCGGACGCCTTGGTGATCTGCCGCTCGGCGTCCACGATCTGCTGTGACTGGTAGGCCGGGGGCTTGGTGTCCATCGTGGTGTCGTGCGACACCGTGTGGTCGCACAGCCGGTGCCCGGCGGCCACCACCTGCCGGACGAGATCCGGGTGGGCCTCGGCCTGGGTGCCGACCATGCAGAACGTCGCCTTCACGCCGTTGTCGCGCAGCACCTGGAGCACCCGCGGGGTCCAGACCGGGTCCGGGCCGTCGTCGATGGTGATGTTGACGGCGTGCTCGCCGCGGTCCGAGGCATGGGCGATGACGGCGGACACGGGCGCCGCCTTGGGCGCGGCGGGCCGGGCCGAGGCACCCGGGCCGGCCGAGCCGCCACCGGTCTGGCCGGCCTGCGCGGTCCACACCGAGGTGGCGGCGGCCACCGCCGTCACCCCGAGCGCCGCCGCGACCATCCGGCCGTACCATCCCCGCCCGCCATGCCGCGCCATGTCCGTCCGCCCCCTGCCGTGTCGATGACTCCCGTCGCCACGCCGACGGGTTCCGTGCACCTGGCAGGACGGCCGCGGACGATCACGGGATCCCTCTGTTACGGATCACGGACAATTCCGGGGCGCTTTGGCGACAGTCGCTCATGGGGCGGGGCCGGAAATCGCCGGTCGGCTCGTCCGGGCTGTTGTGCACCGGCGTACCACCACTTCCAATGGGCCTGCCCGGTGGCGGTCCCGCCGCCGGAACAGCCGCGCGGCGGTGGGGGGTTGGGGAAACGGTGCGTCATTCCGGAACGGGCTCCGGTCATCCGGGGGCAGCGAAGAGGACACGGCGGAAACCCTTGTTCGGTGCGGCGGCGCTCCTGGGCGCCGTCGCACTCGTCGTGCCGGCGGCGCCCGCCCGCGCCGTACCGGCGGCGCCCGGAGTGGCCGCGGCGGGGGAGGGGACGGCGACACCGGCCCTGGTGGACGGGATCCGGGAACCGGCCCCGGCGGCCCGTACGGCGGCGGACGCCGCACGCGCGTACCTCGCCCGGCGCACGGACCGCTACCGGATCGCCGACCCGGCCCGGGACCTGAGGCCCGCCGGTACGCTCACCTCCGGCGGCCGGGAGACCGTGCGGCTCCAGCAGACGTACCACGGAGTGCCGGTCCTGGGCGGCCAGTACATCGTCCGCATGGAACGCGAGGACGGCCGGCGGACCGTCACCGGCACCTCCGGCCGGTACTTCACCGGACTGCACACCGGCACCACCGCCGGCATCGGCGACGACCTGGCCGTCGAGCGCGCCGTCGACGCCGTCCGGCAGGACCTCACCGCCCGCGCGTTCGGCGCCCGCACCGACGACGGGAACACACCGCTCACCGGCACCTCCCACGGCCTGGCCGTACTGCCCACCGGAACCGGCGTCCTCACCCGCCACATCACCGTCCGCGGCACGGACCCGGCGCACGGCGAACCGGTGCTGCGCGAGGTGTACATCGACGCCCGGGCCGGCTACCCGGTTCTGCGGTACAGCGCCGTACGCACCTTCGCCGCCCCGGGCACCAGGCCCGTCCGGGCCACCACGCCCGCCCCCGGCACCACGACCGCCCGGGGCGGCGCGGTCCGCCCCCCGGCCGGCGAACCCGCCCCCGGTACCACCGGCTCAGGCGTCCGGCTGGACGGCACCACCGTCCCGCTGGGCATCACCCACGACGACACCCGCGACACCTACGTACTGCGCGACGGCACCCGCATCCGGAGCACCCCCGGCAACGTCCTGGCCACCTGGGACGCGAGCGGCCGATGGGCGAGCGACCTGTCCGGCGCCTGGCCCGACGGCCTTGAGCAAGTCGCCTCACCCACACCGGAGTTCGGCGCCGAGGCCACCGCGTCGGGTGCGGTGGACGCCCACTGGGCGGCCGGACAGGTCTACGACTACTACCGCACCGCGTTCGGCCGCGACAGCCTGGACGGACACGGCATGACCGTCAACTCCCTCGTCGGCGCGACCGATTACGGACAGCCGTACGTCAACGCCTTCTGGGACGGCCGGAAGATGGTGTACGGCACCGGCGACGCCGAGTACCGGCCGCTGTCCGCCGCACTCGACGTGGTCGGCCACGAGATGACCCACGCGGTCATCGAGCACTCCGCCGACCTGGTCTACGCGGGCCAGTCCGGCGCCATGAACGAGGCCCTCGCCGACTACTTCGGCAACGCCATCGAGTCCGACGCCCGCCACCTGCCGATGGACGACCCGGACTCCGGGCTCCTCGGCGAGACCCTGTGCCGCACCAAGGACCCGCGTACCTGCGCGGTCCGCGACCTGAACGACGCTCGCACCACCGCCGGTTCCTTCCTCGGCGTCGGATTCGGCACCGACAACGGCGGGGTGCACCTGAACTCCACCATCTTCGGCGGCGCGCTCTGGGACATCCGCCAGGACCTCGGCCCCCGCCTCGCCGACGCGGTCGTGTACAAGGCGCTCACCGAGTACCTCACCCCGCTCGACGGCTTCACCCAGGGCCGCGACACGGTCCTCGCCGCCGCCCGGCAGCTACGCGTGGGCGGGAAGAACCTCGCCGCCGTCCGGCGCGCCTTCACCGCGCACGGCATCGTCCCGCACTGGGAGAAGGCCCTAGGCATCGACTCCGAGGTGCTGCTCTCCCGCGTCGAGACCTACGACACCCACCTCGGCGCGGGCGGCGGCTGGTGGGTCGCCTCGGACTCGGACGCGTCCGGCTCCCAGCCGTACTCGGTGTGGGCCGGCCGCACCGACGGCCGGAAGCGGCCCAGGCTGATCAGCCCCGATGACGGCCGCTACCACGTGAACCCGGCCACCGACGGCACCACGGTGGTGTGGCAGGCGCACGGGGCCGACGGCGTGGACATCCTGGCCCGGTCCCTCGCGGGCGGACCGGTGCGCACCCTGTGGCACGGCCGCAGCGTCGGCACCACGCTCGGCGTCGACGGCGACATCGTGACCTTCGCCTACAACAACTACGGAGGCAGGGCGGGCGTGGCCTACCTGAGCCTGAAGGACCCGTCCGACGTGGTCACCATCGGCGGCGGCACCTACCACCGGGCGACCTTCCCGTCGGTGAGCGGCGGCAGGATCGTCTACCAGGACCGGCAGCGCGTCAGCGCGGTGTACGAGGCCACCACCCGGCTGATCGACGTGGCCACCGGCGAACAGACGGTGGTCCAGCAGGCCGGTCCGGAGACCAGCCTCGGTCCGACGGCCCTCACCGGCGACCACGTCTACTGGCTCCTCGACGCGGTCGACCAGAACGGCGCCACCACCCTGCGCCGCGCCGGCCTCGACGGGTCGGACGTCACCGACCTCAGCCCGGAGACCGGCCCCCACGCCCTGAACATCGCCGACCTGACGGCCTCCGCGCGAGCGGTGACGGTGGTCGCCCGGACGCCCTCGTCCGGGACCGGCAACGCGGCACTGGCCAAGCTCTGGCAGTTCGCACCGCACCACGAGGGGCGGGGCACGCACCGCGCCCGGGTCTCCTGCAACCGGGGCGAGCAGCTCTCCGCCGCCGCGGCCGGCGGTACCCGGGTCGTCTGGCTGGACGCGACCACCGGCCACGGCGACGTGGTGACCCGGGCCCGCCCGCACGGCAGGTGCGCCTGACCGCACCCACGCCCGACCGCCCGACCACCGGACCGCCGGACACCCGACCCCGGCGTCCTCATCGCCGAGGTCCGCGATGTCGTCGGGGCGCACCTTCTGCCCGGGGAGTACTGAGCACGGACGGCACGACGGTGGGCGGGGGTGGGGGGGAACTCCAGGTCGACGGTGGTGGCAGCCCCCCGTCCGGCACGGTGACTGGCAGGCTGTTCCGGCCGGGCGGCCGTGCGCAGACTCGACCGCATGACGATTTCCACCGACGCCTCCCCGGGGCCAGCGGCGTCCGCCGCCCGATCCCGTACACCCGGCTCCGCGGCCGGCAGCGACTACGCCCGGCTGTCCCGACGTATCGCCGAGGCGGGCCTGTTCGAGCGGCGCCCCGGCTACTACACGGCACGGCTCGGTACGGTGATCGCGCTGCTGGCGGCCGGCTGGGCGGCCTTCCTCGCGCTCGGCGACCGCTGGTGGCAGCTAACCGTGGCCGCCTTCCTGGCCCTCGTGTTCGGACAGGTCGCCCTCGCGGCCCACGACCTGGCCCACCGCCAGGTCTTCCGGCGGCGCCGGCCGAGCGAGACCTGGGGCCGGCTCTTCGCGAACCTCGGGATCGGGATGAGCTACGGCTGGTGGATGAACAAGCACACCCGCCACCACGCCCACCCCAACCACGAGGAGCTCGACCCCGACGTCGCCCCTGACATCCTCGTGTGGTCCACCGGGCAGGCCCGCTCCAGCCGCGGCGTGGCCCGCCTCATCGGCGGACACCAGGCGCTGCTGTTCTTCCCGCTGCTCACCCTGGAGGGCCTCAACCTGCACGTCGCGAGCGTGCGGGCGCTGCGCTCGCCGGCCATGAAGAACCGCCTGCTGGAGGGGACGCTGCTCCTCCTGCACATCGCGGGCTACCTGACCGCGCTGTTCCTGGTGCTCAGCCCCGGCAAGGCGGTGGCGTTCCTCGCCGTGCACCAGGCCCTCTTCGGTGTCTACCTGGGCTGCACCTTCGCCCCCAACCACAAGGGCATGCCCACCTTCACCGGCGACGAACAGCCGGACTTCCTGCGCCGCCAGGTCCTCACCTCCCGCAACGTGCGCGGCGGCCGGCTCACCGACGTACTGCTCGGCGGGCTCAACCACCAGATAGAGCACCACCTGTTCCCGAGTATGCCCACGCCCCATCTGCGGCGGGCCCGGGTCCTCGTCCGCGCGTACTGCGCGGAGGCAGGGGTGCCGTACCACGAGACCGGGCTGATCCGGTCCTACCGCGAGGCCCTCACCCATCTGCACCGGGTGGGGGAACCGATCAGGCGGCGGCGCCGGGCGTCCTGACGCCCGGCGGGGGCGCTACGGCGGTGACCGCGGTGCCGGCCGGGCGGTCCGCCGCCGCCCCCGCGCCGCTCAGGAGCGGACCAGCGGCGTGTCGACCAGATGCTCGGCCAGGAACCACGCCTGGAGTTCGCCGGTCCGGACGACCTGCGAGACGAGCAGGTCGTTGGTGCCGTCGTCGCCCAGTTCGGCGGCGCGCGCCGCGGCGTCGTGCGCGTCCACGAGGATGGACTCGTGGGCCTCCAGGAGCCGGGACAGCATCGCCGGCACCTCCTCGACGCCGTCCGGCGGCCGGGGGATGGTCGTGATCTCGGCGACGTGCCGGGTGTCGCCCACGGCGACACCGCCCAGCGTCTGCACCCGCTCCGCCAGGGTGTCGACCAGTTCGAGCTGCTCCCCGGCATGCTTGTCCAGCACCAGGTGCAGTTGGTAGAAGGTCGCGCCGCGCATCAGCCAGTGGTGCTTCTTGTAGAGGCCGTAGAGGATCTGGGTGTCGGCCAGGACCCGGTTCAGGCGCTGGCAGGAGTACATCCGCGCCTCGTAGGACAGACCGAGCGGGAACTGCTTGACGGTCCCGAACTCCTGGATCACCTCGCCCTTCTGATGCAGCCACGGCTGGCTGCCGCTCGCGTGGTGGGTGTCGCTCGTCATGATGTGCTCCCTGCGGTGCGTGCTGTGCGTACGGCGACGACGCTAGGCACGGACACGTGGACGGCTTGCCCGTGCGCGCATGCCCCGATGCCCACCGGCGCATCGCTCGGGACGCCTCCCGCGCCGGAAGCCGCAGTCGGGCGGTGTCGGACGCGGCGGCCCCTCGGGCACGGCGGGCGCGACGCCCCACCCGCGACACGCGTCTCACGCGCCCCCCGACGGGCACGGACAGGACACGGCCGGAGCGTCCAGAGGCAAGCGCGACCGCGTCCCCTCCGTAGCGTTCCCGCCTGAACCGGCCGCACGACCCGCTCTCCGGCGCCGCCGCCCGTGACCCGCGTCCCCCCAGGGGCCCTTCACCGGTCGCGGCGGCCCGGTCCCCGGTCAGGAGCCGAACCCCATCCACCGACAGGGAGTCTCCCGTGTCCACCACCGACAAGCCGACCGTCGTCCTGGTCCACGGCGCCTTCGCCGACGGCTCGAGCTGGAGCGCCGTCGTCGAACGGCTCCAGCGGCACGGGCACCGCGTGCTGGTACCGGCCCTGCCGCTGCGCGGCCTGGCGAGCGACGCCGCCTACATCCGCGGCGTCCTCGACGGCGTCGAGGGGCCGATCGTCCTCGTCGGCCACTCCTACGGCGGGGCGGTCATCAGCCACGCCGCCACCGGTGCGCCGCGCGTCAAGGCACTGGTGTACATCGCGGCGTTCGTCCCCGACATCGGGGAGAGCACGCTCGGTCTCACCGGCAAGTTCCCCGGCAGCACCCTCGCCGAGGCCACCACCGCGCAGTCCTACCCGCTGCCCGGAGGCGGCCAGGGCGAGGAACTCGTCATCCGCCAGGACGTGTTCCGGCAGCAGTTCGCCGACGGCGTCCCCGAAACCACCGCACAGGTGATGGCGGTGGGGCAGCGCCCGATCGCCGTGGCCGCCCTCCAGGAGGAGGCCACGGCGGCGGCGTGGCGGGACATCCCGAGCTGGTACCTGGTCGCCACCGAGGACCGCAACATCCCGCCGGCCGCCGAGCGGTGGATGGCCAGCCGCGCGGACGCCCACACCGTCACCGTCCGCGCGCCGCACGCCGTCTCCGTGAGCGACCCCGGCCCCGTCACGGACCTCGTCCTGCGCGCCGTGCACGAGGTCCGCTCCGGGCACTGAGCACCCGGGACACGGGCGACGGCCCACCGGCCGACCGCGCCCCCGCCCCGGCCACCCCACGGCGCCCGGGGCCTGCCGGCCGTCACGGCATCCCGGCGGGGAGGCGGGCGGACCAGCGAGGCGCGCGGGGCGCGGCATGGGGACGCGGCCGGCCGGTGCACGGGGACGCGGTGCGTGGTCCGGGCAGCGTTTCGTGGATCTAGCGGATTCACGCGATGCGGTCGTCCGGCGTCCCTTGGCACGGTGTGCGGACAGCACACACACCGAAGGGCGGACATCATGTCGCCGCACTCACTGGCACCGGCACCGGCACCGGGGGACCGTCTCCCGGGCACGCTCTACGCCACGGACGCCATACCCCTCCACCTCAGACGGACCTACTGGCGCGAGGCCCTGTCCCGCACGTTCGCCGAACTCGACATCACCGTCCCCGACGACCGGTGCGCGGGAACCCTGCGCACCTCCCGGCTGGGCCACGTCCGCGTCGCCACGGTGGACAGCGGCCCCCTGCGGGTACGGCGGACCCCGGCGCCGACCGCACCGGCCTCGGACGAGCACCTCGTCGTCAAGCTCCTGGTACGCGGCACCGCGAGTGTCGAGCAGGACGGGCGCGCGGCCGAACTGCGCCCCGGGGACATCGTCATCTGCGACATGGCACGCCCCCTGCGGGCGGACTTCGCCACCCCCTTCCAGACCAAGTCCCTGGTGTTCCCGCGCCGGCTGCCGGACCTGGGCGAAGCCGGACTGCGCCGGCTCACCGCGCGGCCCGTCCACCCCGGGACACCGCTCGGCACCCTGCTGCTCCCGCTGCTCACCACGCTCGTGGACACGGCGGAGACCTACCCCCGGGCCCTGGGGGACGCCCAGGCCCGCCACGTCCTCGACCTGCTCGGGGTGCTGGCCGCGGACCGGCTCGGCCAGGAACCCTCCGGCACGCCCGACGCCGCCCGGGTGCTGCTGCCCCGCATCCGGATCTTCATCGACGACCAGCTCGCCGACCCGGACCTGGCCCCGGACGTCATCGCCCGGGCCCACCACATCTCCGTCCGCTATCTGCACCGGCTGTTCCAGGCCGAGGACGTCACCGTCAGCCGCTGGATCCAGCGCCGCCGGCTCCAGCGGTGCCGGCGCGAACTGGCCCGCCGCGAGGCCGCCGGCCACACCATCGCGGCCGTGGCCCACCGCTGGGGCTTCACCAGCGCTGCCCACTTCAGCCGCGTCTTCCGCGCCGCCTACGGGATGTCCCCCGCCGAGTGGCGCGACGCGGCGGCACACACGCCCCGGACGGCCCCGGGTGCCCTGCCGCAGGCGCCGACCCCGCCGTACCGGCACATCCTTCCGCCCCCGGGCCCGCGCCCCGTCCTCACCGGGGAGACGGACCGCACGGCGGCCTGAGCCACCCGGCGGCGCCCGCACCGCACCGCCCGCCACCGGCCGCACCCCGCCCCCGCCGGGTTTCCGCGGCGCTGCCCACCGGCCACACCGCGCCCCACGATCACGGCCCGCCCCCGGTCGACCCGGGCACCGTAGAGCTGCCCGCCGTACTCCCTCACCGCGGACGCAGGCCGGTCCCGTCCCCGTAGGGCAGCCCGCCGTATCCCCTCGCCGCGCAGGCCGGCCGTCCAGCCGCCGGCTCGGGCCCGCGTGGAACTGCCCGCCACACCCTCACCGCGCGCGCAGGCCGACCCCGTCCCCGTAGAGCTGCCCGCCGTACACCCTCGCCGTGCACGCCGGCCGTCCCCGACCCGTCTCTCCCGGGCCCCGCGGACCGCCCCGCCGTACCCCCTCACCCCCGCGCACCCCCTCCGGACGTGCGCAAACCCGTCGTTCCTTGTCATAGTGTCCCCGGCGCGTCGTCCGGCGAGGCCGGGGCCGTGCTCCGGTGGCGGGAGCCGGCGCGGTGGAGCGGGGTCACCGCTCGTGGGGCGCCCCGGCTTCGGCCGGCGGGCGCGGAACGCGGAGGGGCGGAAGTGGCGGCGGCAGACGGATCGCTGTCCCGGGACGGGTTGCGCGGCCGGGAGGCCGAGCAGGAGAGGGTGCGGTCCCTGATCGCGGCGGTGGCCCGGACCGGAAGCGGCGCGCTGGCCCTGATCGAGGGCGAGGCGGGCATCGGGAAGACCGCGCTGCTCGCCGAGACCGTCACCCTGGCCCGCGCCGCCGGATTCGCCGCCGGCGTCGGAAAGGCCGACGAACTCCACCACATCGCGCCCCTGTCGTCGCTGGCGGCGAGCCTGCTCCACGGTGACCGGCCGCTGCTGCCCGGCGACGCCTTCGCCGACCTCGCCGGCAGCCACGACCAGCGGATCTGGCTCGTGGAACGCCTCGCGGAGGCCATCGAGTCCAAAGCCCGCGGCGGCCCGGTGCTGATCGCCCTGGACGACATCCAGTGGGCCGACCCGCTGAGCCGCTTCGCCCTGAGACACCTGCCGGCCCGCCTGCGGACCTCGCCCGTCCTGTGGGTGCTGACCAGGCGCCAGGGGCCCGGCGGGCCGGCGGAGGAGATCGCCACGGCCGCGCACGAGGCACTCACCACGGTCACGGTCGCCCTGGGCCCGCTGTCCGGCACGGCCATCGGGCAGCTCGCCGGAGACGTCCTGGGCGCGGCCGTCGACGACCGGCTGCGGCAGCTACTCGAAGGCGCCGGCGGCAACCCGTTCCTCGCCGTCGAGATGCTCGCCGGCCTGCGCGCCGCCGGCCCGTCGGGCGAGCCCGTGCCCGAGGGCCTCGTCGTGGGCGTGCGCGGCAGACTCGCCTCCCTGCGGCCCGGCACGCTGCGCTTCCTCCAGATGGGGTCGGTGCTGGGCCGTGGCTTCACCTTCCAGGCCGCCGCCGCCCTGTGCGGCCGGCCGCCCGCCGCGTTGCTGGAGGCGCTCCAGGAGGCGGTGCGCGCCGGGCTCCTGGACGACGAGGGCGACCAACTGGTGTTCCGGCACGACCTGCTGCGCCAGGCGGTCTACGTCGACATCCCGCCGTCGGCCCGCAAGGCGCTGCACCGGGAGGCGGCCGGACATCTCGTCGCCGCCGGCCACCAGCCGATCGACGCCGTCTCGCACATCCTCAGAAGCGCCCTGCCCGGCGACGAGGAAGCGGCCGCGCTGTTGCGCCGGGCCGCCGACGACGTCCTGCCCGTCACCCCGGGGCTGGCGGCCGACCTGATGACGCGGGCGCTGGACCTGGTGCCGCCGCCACGTCCGTCGGGCTTCGTGACGGGGGAGCGGGCGATCGTCTGTCTGACCCGCGCGGGCCGGGACCGGGAGGCGCTGGCCGCCGCCGACCGGCTGCTGGCCTGCCGGCCGCCCCTCGACGCCTTCGGCCGGGTCCAGGCGGCCCTCGGCGGAGCCCTGTGGAGCCTGGACCTCGCCGACGAGCTGCGCCGCCGTACCGAGGCCGCACTGGCCGTCGGCGGGGCCGCCCCCGAGGTCGCGGCACGGCTGGCGGCGCTGCGGGCGCTGGCCCTGTCCCGGGGGGAGGACCTGGCCGCGGCGCGCACGGCCGGGGAGGACGCCCTGCGTGACGCCATCTCGACCCAGGACCGGGAGGCCCATGTGCTGGCCCTGTCCGCGCTCGGCGAGATCGCGCAGAACGCCGGGGAGAGCGCCCTCGCGCTGCAGCGGTTCGCCGCGCTGAGCGCCGTCGACGGTGCCTACCTGCCCGAGGAGATCGTCGCGCACCTGCACCTGGACGACTTCGCCTGCGGTGAACGGCTGTTGCTGCGGGCGGCGGACGACGCGGGCTCGCCCCGGCAGGCGATGCTCCAGTGGGCCCAGGCCCAGTACCACCTGGGGCTGGGCCGGCTCGACGACGCGGAGACCGCCTTCGTGACGATGGAACGCCTGGAGGACGACGTACAGGCCCTCGTCCAGCAGGTCAACGCGCGCGTGGTCCGCTCCCGGATCGCCCTGCTGCGCGGCGACCGGGACACCGCTCGCCACCACCTGGCCGCCGCGCGGGAGAGGCGGGCGAGGAAACCGAACCCCGGCAACACCGCCGTGGTCCACTTCCTCGAGGCGGTGCACGCCGACGCCGACGGGGACGTCGCACGGGCCGTCGAGGCGATCCGGCGGGTGCAGCGGACGGGCCCGTTCATGCGCTGGCGGCTGCTGCGCGACTGGGCCGCCGCGGCGGTACGCATGGCGCTGCGCGGCGCGGAACACGCGCTCGCCGAGGACCTGGCCGCGCAGGCGCAGGCGCACGCCGCGCGGAACCCGGCGGTGCCCACCGCCACCGGTGTCGCGGCGCACGCCATGGGCCTGGTCCGCGACGACCTCGGCCTGCTGGAACACGCGGTGACGCTGCTCCGGGCGAGCCCCCGCCCGCTCGTCCGGGCCGCCGCGTGCGCCGACCTCGGGCCGGCCCTGCTGGCGGCGGGCCGCAAGGCCGAGGCCGTGACCGTCCTGACCGAGGCCCACGGCCTGTACGCCGGGTCGGGCGCCCAGGCCCCGGCAGCGGCCGTGCTGCGGGTGCTGGAACGCGCGGGGGCCGGCAGCCGCCGGGCGCAGGCCGCCCCGCACCCCGTGCACGGCTGGGAGGCGCTCACCGCCTCGGAGAAGAAGGTCGCGCGTCTCATCGCGGAGGGCCACACCAACAGGTCGGCCGCCGAGACACTCGTGGTCTCCCCGCACACGGTCAACACCCATCTGACGTCCGTCTTCCGCAAGCTGGAGGTCAACTCCCGGGTGCAGCTAGCCAACACGGTGGCGGCCCTGCGCGAGAACTGACGGCCGGGGTTGGTACGTTCGCGCGAGGCGCGGCGCGGCCGACGGTGCTTGGCTGGCCCATCGAATCCAGCCGGAGGCCACCGCCATGCACGGACCCACCGCCCTACCGCCGACCGTCGTGCTCGTGCACGGGGCGTTCGCCGACGCCTCCTGCTGGAGCGCGGTCATCGGTCACCTGCGGGCCGCCGGCCTGGCCGTGGTCGCCCCCGCGAACCCGCTGCGCGGGCTGGCGCACGACGCCGCCTGCCTCCAGGCCCTCCTGGACCGGGCGGCCGGCCCGGTCGTCCTCGTCGGCCACGGCTACGGCGGCGCGGTGATCACCCAGGCCGCCGCGTGCGACGGCGTGCTGGCGCTGTGCTACGTCGCGGCGTTCGGGCTCGACGCCGGGGAGTGCGTCCAGGACGTCCTGTGCCGCTTCGCCCCCACGCCGATGGCGGACGCCACCGTCACCGCCGTGGACCGGGGCGGACTGCGCATCCGGGCGGAGCGGTTCGCGCAGGTGTACGCCGCCGACCTCCCGCCCCGCACCGCACACCTGCTGGCCACCGCCCAACGGCCCATCAAGGCGGAGGCGTTGACCGAACGGTCCGGGCGGCCGGGGTGGGCCTGGACCCCGTCCTGGTACGCCGTCGCCACCGCCGACAGGATGCTCAACCCCTCCGCCCAGCGGTTCATGGCCCAGCGTATGACGGCGACCGAACACGTGCTGGACGCCTCGCACGCCGTCGTGCTGTCCCGGCCGGAGGCCGTGGCGGCGATGATCCGGGAGGCCGTCGTCCAGGGCATGGCCCGCGACGACGGCCACGGCCCCGCCCCGGCCGCGTGAGCCGCCCGTGGCCTACCATGATCCGGTCGCCGGGGCGGGCCGGCGTACGCCGCAGGAACCTCCCGCGACCGACATACCGTGCCCGCACCTGTACCCCGGGAAACGAACCACCATGATCTCACCGACCGGTCCGCTGATCCGGCGCATGTCGCGGCTGTTGGGCGCCGCCGTGCTCGTCCTGGCCGCCGGCGGATGCGCCGGCGGGACCGCGGACCGGTCCGCCACCGTCACCTCGATCACCGCGCTCGACTACTACACCGACGCCACCGAACACGCCCAGTGGAGCCGGCGGCTCGCTGACTGCGGCAGGACGGCGGGCGTCACCGTGAGGCACAGCAGCGTCCCGGTGCCCGCGGTGGTCCCCACGGTCCTCCGGCAGGGGGCGGCACGAACCCTGCCCGACCTGCTGATGCTCGACAACCCCGACGTGCAGCAGATCGCCGCGACCGGCGCGCTGACGCCGCTGGACCGGTACGGCATCGACTCCAGCGGCTTCTTCCCGGGCATCTCGGCGGCCGGCAGCTACCGGGGCACGGTGTACGGACTGGCGCCCACCGTCAACACGACCGCCCTCTTCTACAACAAGGACATGCTCCGCGAGGCCCGTGTCGCCGTACCGAGGACCTGGGACGAGCTGAAGGCGGCGGCGGCCAGGCTGACCCGCCCCGGCCGGTACGGCATGGCGGTCTCCGCCAATGCCACCGCGGAGGGTAGCTGGCAGTTGCTGCCGTTCCTGTGGTCCAACGGCGCCGACGAGCGGCGGCTGGACTCCCCGCAGGCCGCGCAGGCGCTCCGGCTCTGGGTCGACCTCCTCCGGAGCGGATCCATGTCGAGATCGGTGCTCAACTGGACGCAGGCCGACGTCCACGACCAGTTCGTCGCCGGCCGGGCCGCCATGATGGTCAACGGCCCCTGGCGGATCGCCGCCATGAACCGGACGGAGAAACTGCACTGGGGAGTCGCCCCCCTCCCGGTCCGCACGGCGGGGCAGACCCTGGCGACACCGCTCGGCGGAGAGATGTGGACGGTGCCGCGCAGCGGTTCCCCGGCCCGGCAGGAGAAGGCCGCCCGGGTGCTCGCCTGTCTGACCGACGATGCGCACATGCTCGCCCTGGCCCGGCAGAACTTCACCGTGCCCGCCCGGACCCGGGTGGCCGACCGGTACGCCGCGCAGGTGCCGTCGATGGCCGCGTTCGTGCGGAGCGCCCGGACCGCCCGCTCCCGTACCGGCCGGCTCGGCGCCCGGTGGCCCCGGGCGGCGACCGGGATGTACACCGCGATCCAGTCCGCGCTGACCGGCGAGGAGACACCACGGCAGGCGCTCCGGCAGGGGCAGCGCATCGCCACCGCGCGCTGAGGGCACCGGGAGGCCCGGTAGGGCGGGTCAGGGGCGGATCCAGCCGGCGTCCGCGGCGGAGAGCCGGTGGGTCGTGACGGACGTGGCCGCCAGCAGCGCCAGCCCCAGCCCCAGGGTCAGGACCAGGTGGCCGTGGCGCAGCAGCAGGGCCCCGGCCAGGGCCCCGGTGAACATGGCGAGGACGGACAGGATCCGGCGGCCGGGCCGGGGGGCCTCACCGCCGGCCGGCGTGGAGTCCGCGGCCAGTCCGGTCAGCGTCAGGGTCAGCACGGTGGTGGTCAGGTCCGGGACGCCCAGCCGCCGGGCCACGGCGTTCTGCAGGCCCATCGCCAGTCCCAGGAACACGATGAGCGTGTACTGGACGCCGGTCGTGACCCGGCCGTCCGCATACGCGGCGACGGCCACGGCCACCGCCACCAGCACCGTCTGGGCCCCGGTGGCCGCCCGCAGCAGATGCCCGCGGTGCGTCGCGAACCGGGTGCCGAGTCCGCCTCCGGTGAGCGCACCGAGCAGGAAGGAGGCGATGGCGGTGAGGGAGGCGAGCGCCGACAGGTTCGCCGCACCGCCGAGGGCGAAGCCCAGGAAGACGACGTTGCCGGTCATGTTGGCCACGAAGACGTGGTCGAGTGCCAGGTAGCTGACGGCGTCGACCAGGCCGGTGACCAGCGTCAGGGTGAGCAGCAGCGGGGGCAGCGGCCCCTGCCGGTCCCCGGCGGGCGGTACTAGCGTACGCGCGGCGTCAGTCAGCAGCTTGCGCATGCGGGACTCCTCGGGAGGGGGCCGGGGCGCGGTGCAGGACCGCCCGGGTGAGCAGGCCGCTGGTCGGGCCGATCACCAGCGCCGGGAGGACGATCCACACCGGCCAGGGAGTGAGCCCGGACGCGTGGTCGAGGGACCAGCGGCCGGGCCCGGTGAGGGCGAGCGCGGCGCAGGCGGCGACGAGGACGAGCGGGTACTCGTAGCCGTCGTTCTGCACCCACAGGCCGTGGACGCGTTTGACGGTGCCGGCGACCGTCATCACACCCATGGCGGCCATCGCCGCCAGGGGCGTGAGCAGCCCGGCGGTCAGGAACAGACCGGCCCCGATCTGACTGGCCCCCGCGACGACGGCGGTGAGCCGGCCGCCACGGAATCCGTCGTGGCGGAACTCCTCGGTGCCGCCCGCCAGACCATGGCCCCCGAGGTGGAAACTCACTTTCTGTACCCCGTGCCCGGCGATGAGCAGCCCCACCACCAGCCGGAGCACCAGCAGTCCCGTGTTCATCTTCTCCTGCCTGTTCCTGACGTGTCCGGTGGTGCGGGTCAGCCGGCCGCGTGGGCGCCGGTGAGGGCCTGGGCGTAGACGATGCCGAGGCCGTAGGCGCCGCCGTGCTCCTTCACGACGTCCGTCACGGCGGTGTAGGTCTCCGTGCGGGCCCAGTCGCGCTGGAGTTCCAGCAGCACCTGTACCCAGGTGACGGGGACGGCGCCGGCCTGGATCATGCGCTGCACGGCGTGCTCGTGGGCCTGGGGGCTGACGCCGCCGGAGGCGTCGGTGACGACGTACACCTCATAGCCCTGGGCGAGCGCGGACAGGGTGGGCAGCACCACGCAGACCTCGGTCCACAGACCGGCGATGACGAGCTTGGGCCGGCCGGTGGCCCTGACGGCCTCGACGAAGGCGGCGTCCTCCCAGGCGTTCATGCTGGTGCGGTCGATGATCTTCTGGTCGGGGAAGACGTCCGCGAGCTGGGGCAGGATCGGGCCGGAGAAGGACTCGGCGGCCACGGTGCTCAGCACGACCGGGACGTCGAAGGCCCGGGCGGCCCTGGCCAGGCCGAGGGTGGCGTTGATGATGGCGGTGCGGTCACCGCTGCCGGTGCCGAAGAACATCTGCGGCTGGTGGTCCACGAACAGCACGGCGCAGTTGTCCGGCGTGAGCAGGTCGGGGCTGGGAGCGGGCGTGACATCGGCGATGTCGACCATGAGGGTGGGCCTTTCTGGGCAGGGAGCGGCGCGGACCGCTGTCCGTGCCGCGGGAGGGCGCCGTCCGGTGGACGGTGCCGGCGGGTGGGAACCCGGAAGGGACGGCTCGGGGGCCCGGCCCCTTCCGGGGGTTCAGAGGACGAAGCAGGGATCGGAGGAGATGTCCGGGGCGTCCGCGACCAGGCCGCGCGTGACGCGCCACGCCCGGTGTTCCTCGGACGCGGTGACGGCCTCGCCCAGCAGTTGGGCCTGGCGGGCGCCGGCGGCGCCGGGCCGGGAGGCCTGGTAACCGCCGTAGTGGGCGACCGGGCTCCAGCCGGGGCTGACGGGCGGCAGCTCCTCGTCCAGCCCCTCGTACTCGGCGGTGGCGTACACGATCCGGCCACCGGTGATGGTGAGGAGCGACTCGATGTGCGGGATGTCCGGCTCGGGCACGGTGAAGTAGTCCTCGGACAGCACCGCGAGGTCGGCGTAACAGCCCGGACGCAGCACGCCCTTGACCTCCTCCTCGCCGGTCAGCGCGGCCCCGGCGCGGGTGAACATCTCCAGCGCGGTCGTGCGGTCGACCCGGTTCGCCGGCGGGCGCAGCGGCAGGCCGGCGACGTTGCGCCCGCTGACCAGCCAGTGCAGGGCGACCCAGGGGTTGTAGGTGGAGACCCGGGTGGCGTCCGTGCCGGCGGCCACCGTCAGCCCGCGCTCCAGCATGGCCCGGACCGGCGGGGCGTCGGCCGCGGCCCCGGGGCCGTAGCGGCGCAGGAACGCCTCGCCCTGGAAGGACAGCCTGTTCTGCACGGACACCGCCCCGCCCAGGGCGGCGATCCGGTCCAGGCTCGCCGGGGACACGGTCTCCGCGTGGTCGAACAGCCACCGGTTGCCGCCCGGGAAGAGTCCCTCGGCGGCGAGCTTCTCGAAGACGGCGAGATCGCGGCGGATCGTCTCGTCGTACGTGGCGTGCAGCCGGAAACCCCACCCGTGCTCCAGGAGAAGGCGCACCGCCTTCTCGAACTCCGTCTCGTAGCCGGAGGCGAGTTCCGGGCGCGGCTGGGCGAAGTTCTCGAAGTCGGCCGCCGCCCAGGTCAGGTTCTCCCCGGCGCCGTTCAGCCGCAGCCACGCGTCACCGTCCCCGGGGCGGGCCGACTCGGTCCAGCGGGTCAGGTCGGCCAGTTCCTGCCCGGCCGTCTGCGGGAAGAGGTGGTAGGCGATCCGCAGCGACAACTGACCGGCCTCGGCCAGTTCGACCACGGTGGCGTAGTTCTCGGGGAAGCTCTGGAAACCGCCGGCCGCGTCGATGGCCGACGTCAGTCCGAACCGGTTCAGTTCCCGCAGGAAGTGCCGGGTGGAGGTCTTGCGGTCCGCGTCCGCGAGCACGGGCGCCTTCGCCAGGGTCGAGTACAGCACCAGGGCGCTCGGCGCGGCCAGCAGCATGCCGGTGGGCTCGCCGTCCCGGCCGCGCACGATCTGGCCGCCCCGGGGATCGGGCGTGTCCCTGCCGTACCCGGCGGCCTTGAGCGCCGCCCGGTTCAGTACGGCCGACTGGTACAGGTGCAGGACGAACACGGGGGTGTCCGGAGCCGCCGCGTTCAGCTCTGCCACGGTCGGCAGCCGGCGCTCGGCGAACTGCTCGGCCGACCAGCCGCCCACCACCCGCACCCACTGCCCCTTGGGTGTGCGCGCCGCCTGTTCCCGCAGCATCCGCAGACCCTCGCGCAACGTCGGAACGCCGTCCCAGCGCAGCTCAAGGACGTAGTTCAGACCGCCGCGGATCACGTGCAGATGAGCGTCGTTGAGCCCCGGGACCACCCGCCGGCCGAGCGCGTCGACCACCCGCGTGGCCGCGCCGACGTGCGGGGCGACGTCGTGGTCGTCCCCGACGACCGTGATGACACCGTCCCGCACGGCGATCGCCCCGGCCCGCGGCCGGCCACGGTCGCCGGTGTGGACCTTCGCGTTGCGGACGACCAGGTCCGCGGCATCGTCGGTGGCCTGCGGGACCAGCCCGACCGGCATCGTCGGCACCCTGGAACCCCCCTTCTCAAGCGACATGTGCGCGTCGCAGCACGTCATGGCACGGACCGGCCGACGCGTCGTGTTCCCGCACATCGGCGCGGTCGCGTCTGCCCCGCCCTCACGCTAGGCACCTCCGGCGCGGCGGCCTTCCTGTGCGTGCACCCCGACTGGTCCGCCCGTGCACGACGCCCGGTCGGCCCTGGTGACCACGACGACGAGGGCCGCGCACAGCAGCCCGGCGACGAGCGCGGGTGCCGGTGCGAAGGCGGCGGCCGGCACCGCGACGGCGACGGCGGGGAACGCGAACCGCTCGGTGCCGCGGCGCCGGTGAGGGCGTACGTGCACGGCCCACACCGTGATCAGGAACACCGCCACCGGCACGGTGACCGCGGCACGCGCGGCCAGGGGCACCGCGTCACCGTGGCGCTGCGTCAGCACGGCGTAAGCGGCCAGGCCGGCGCCCTCGGCCGCGGCCGAGGCGAAGACCGGGAAGTGGCCGTACGCCCAGACGAACCTCCTGCGCGCCGCTCGGTGCGTCGTGGCGAGGATCGTGTGCGCGGGCCGCGCGAAGTACAGCCACCACATGGCGAAGACCATGAGCAGACCCCCGACCGCCAGCAGGTACAGCGCGCCGGAGTCGCGGTGCCGGCCGGCCGCGTCACGGACCGCGGCGGCGGCGGCGGCCACGGACTCGCCGAGCACGATGAGGACGAACGACTCGTAGCGCTCGGCGATGTGACGGGGATGCCACGGGGTCATCCCCGCAGACTGCGCCCACACGGGGACCGTCAGCTCGCCGGCGATCATCACCAGGATCGCCGGCAACCGCACCTGCGCCGGGACGAACAGCAACGCCGTCCACCCCAGTTGGCAGAGTGTCACCCCGGCGGCGAAGCGCAGCGCGGTCCGGCGCCGGGCCGGATCCGACCGCGCGGCCCGCAGCCACAGGGCGGCCAGGGTCGTCCGCAGGACCGCGTACCCCAGGGTGATGACGCGCAGGTCACCGTCCTCGAAGGCCCGGGCGACCCCGGCGGCCAGCACGAGTGACCCGGTGATCTGCGCGAGCACCGTCAGCCGGTACGGCACGTCGTCCGGGTCGTAGGCGGAGGCGAACCAGGTCAGGTTCATCCACGCCCACCAGACCGTGAAGAAGACCAGCGCGAAACGCAGGGCGCCGGAGGCGGCGTGTCCGCCGGCCACCGCGGCGCTCAGGCCCCGGGAGGCCTCCGCCACGGCGATGACGAAGCACAGGCCGAAGAGGAGCTCCAGAGACGTGGCGGTCCGGTGCGGCTCACCGGGGTCCCGCCCCCGCATGGCCCCTCCGGGACGCGACCACCCCGCCGCACCGCCCGGTGAACGCCCCGTGCGGCGGCGGCTCATGACACCGAGGACGATCCCGCCGGCCCGTGCGCCCACTTCCGTTCCTCTCCTCGTGCCCGTCGGCCCGGGCAGCCGTTGCGAGCGTGGAGGGGACCGGGCGGACGGCTGCGCCCGCCGGCGCACGAACAGTTGCCCCCGCGCGCACACCGTCCGGCGGACGGCCCGTGCGCGCGCCCCGCCCGCCGGGCGCCCCGGACGGGGCCTCGTCGCCGAGCTGGAGCCGACGCCGCCCCGGCGGTCGGCCTCACCCGGAGCGGCTGGCGGTGCTCAGGGCGCGGTTCGGGGGCGCAGGACGCGTCGCTGACCCCGGCGGACCTCCAGCCGCTGTGCGGCACGCCGCCAAGCACGCCGCGCACCCTCGCGACCCCGCGCGAGCCGTCCAGGAGACGCGTCCGCCCGCACCGCACCGACCGGCGGGCGGGAGCCGAGGTGCGGCACGATGGCACCATGGTGCGCGTCGCGCTGTTCCACTCGGTTCTCGTTCTGCGCCCGGTCGAGCTGCTCGCCGCCGAGCGACTGCGTCGCGCCGGTCACGAGGTCGTCACGCCCGACCTCTTCGGGGGCGAGACCGCGGCCCCCCTGGACCAGGGCTTCCGGCTGCTCGACCGGGTCGGCTGGGCGGCGGTGGCCCGTCGCGCCCGGCAGGCCCTCAGCGGCATGCCGGACGACACGGTGCTCGCCGGTGTCCCGACGGGCGCGGGCGTGGTCGCCGAGGTCTGGCCCCAACGCCCGGCCGCCGCCGGCGTCCTTCTCCCGCACGCCACCGCCGGCCTTCCCGGGTCCGCCCGGCCGGGACTCCGGGTGCAGCCGCACGCCGCAAACCGGACGACTTCGCACCGCCCGAGCGCGTCGCCGCGCTGCACCGGACGGCCCGGAAGAGGGGCGTCGACCTGGAGGTCTTCCGCTACCCGGGCGTCGGCCACTTCCACACCGAGCCCGCACTTCCCGACCACGACCCCGCCACGACCGAGCTGACGTGGCGCCGGGTACTGGACTTCCTCGACCTGAGGCCCACGCTCTAGCGGTCACCGGCCGCACGGACCGGCACGAACCGGTACGGACGGTCACCGTACGATAGCTGGCCGCGACGATTCCCTGCTTGTCCGTGCCCAGTGGGCGCGGTGCGCCGAGTATCACCCCCCGGGGGTCTGCATGAAGATGTGGAATCCTGCATACTCTTCCTATGTCCAAGGTCCTCACTTCCCTTCCGGTCGGCGAGCGCGTCGGCATTGCCTTCTCCGGCGGCCTCGACACGTCGGTCGCCGTCGCATGGATGCGCGACAAGGGCGCCATCCCGTGCACCTACACCGCCGACATCGGCCAGTACGACGAGCCCGACATCGCCTCGGTGCCCGGCCGTGCGACCAGCTACGGCGCCGAGGTGGCGCGTCTGGTCGACTGCCGGGCGGCCCTCGTCGAGGAGGGACTGGCCGCTCTGGCCTGCGGCGCGTTCCACATCCGCTCGGGCGGGCGCGTCTACTTCAACACCACGCCCCTCGGCCGCGCCGTCACCGGCACCCTGCTGGTGCGGGCCATGCTCGAGGACGACGTGCAGATCTGGGGTGACGGCTCCACCTTCAAGGGCAACGACATCGAGCGGTTCTACCGCTACGGGCTGCTCGCCAACCCGCACCTGCGGATCTACAAGCCCTGGCTGGACTCCGGCTTCGTGACCGAGCTGGGGGGCCGCAAGGAGATGTCCGAGTGGCTGCTCGCGCACGGGCTGCCCTACCGCGACAGCACGGAGAAGGCGTACTCCACCGACGCCAACATCTGGGGCGCCACCCACGAGGCCAAGACCCTGGAGCACCTGGACACCGGCATCGAGACCGTCGAGCCGATCATGGGCGTCCGGCACTGGGACCCCGAGGTCGACATCGCCCCCGAGGACGTGACCATCGGCTTCGACCAGGGCCGCCCGGTGACCGTCAACGGCAAGGAGTTCGCCTCCCCGGTCGAACTGGTCATGGAGGTGAACGCCATCGGGGGCCGCCACGGCCTCGGCATGTCGGACCAGATCGAGAACCGGATCATCGAGGCCAAGAGCCGGGGCATCTACGAGGCCCCCGGCATGGCCCTGCTGCACATCGCCTACGAGCGCCTGGTCAACGCGATCCACAACGAGGACACCGTCGCCCAGTACCACAACGAGGGCCGCCGCCTCGGCCGGCTGCTCTACGAGGGCCGCTGGCTGGACCCGCAGGCGCTGATGGTCCGTGAGTCGCTGCAACGCTGGGTCGGCGCCGCCGTCACCGGCGAGGTGACCCTGCGGCTACGGCGCGGCGAGGACTACTCGCTCCTCGACACGACCGGCCCCGCGTTCAGCTACCACCCGGACAAGCTGTCCATGGAGCGCACCGAGGACTCCGCGTTCGGCCCCTCCGACCGCATCGGCCAGCTCACCATGCGCAACCTCGACATCGCCGACTCCCGCGCGCGCCTGGAGCAGTACGCGGGACTCGGCCTGATCGGCACCGGGCATCCCGCCATCGGCGCCGCCCAGGCGGCCGCGACCGGGCTGATCGGCAGCATGCCGGAGGGCGGCGCCGAGGTCATCGCCTCCCGCGGCGAGGCCGCCGCCGGTGACGAGATGCTGGACCGCGCCGCGATGGAGTCCGGCGCGGACTGACCGGTCACCGGTTGCGCGCCCCCGTGCAGCGGGCCCCGGCGGTGTCACACCGCCGGGGCCCGCCGCCGTCCGCCCGGGCCGGACCGGGAGCCCCGGCCGGCCCGGGCCGCCACGCACCGTCCGGCCCCCTCCCACCGGCAACGCCGCCCGGTACGCGGGTCCTTCACCCCGCTCTCACGACGCGCACACGCCGTGCACGCGCCGCTCGTGCGGGCCGTCCCACCGGCGACGATCCCGCGCCACCGTGGCGCAAAATAGTCAGGTCCATGATCGGTGGACTGTGATAGACATGGAGGCCACAGGGCGGGGCTCACTCAGACACACGACACACAGGCGGTACGCCGCCACCGCACGTCAGTGCACACAGTCCCCGGGACCGGGCCGCATACCGCGACGACCCCCACGTCACCGTCCTCCCGGCCCGGCCGGGACCGGACGAGCCGCGAACCCGGGCACCACGCCAGCCCCGTCCACCACTCAAGGGAGCGCCGTGCCAGCACACCAGACGCCCACTGCCGCACCACGGGTACGTGAGGTCATGGCTGCTGGCACCAGACGCCGCCAGGCGCCACCCCGGAGGCCGTGACCCGCAGGCCGCCACGCCGGCACCCCGCCGGCCGGCACGCGCCTCGTCACGCAACCGGACGCCCCTCACGCAGTACCTCGTCGTGGATCCCCTTGGGTGGTGTGCACATGCAGAACAATTCCGGTCCCAGCAGCGTGTCCCTGCACCGCTTCGGACCGTCGGACCAGGCGGGGGACCAGGCTCGCGGAGCCGGCCTCGTCTGCTTCCCGCACGCCGGGGGAGGGGCGACGGCCTACGCCTCCTGGCGGCGCGTACTACCCGACCGGATCGACCTCTACGCCCATGTCCCGCCCGGGCGGGAGGCGCGCGGACGCGAGGCCCTGCTGCACTCCGTGCCCGACCTCGTGGCAGACGTCATGCCGGCCGTCCTCGCGCTTCCGCAGCCGCTGATCCTGGTCGGGCACAGCTTCGGGGCATGCCTGGCCTACGCGGTGGCGCAGCAACTGACCCGACTGGGGCGCCCGCCGGCCCACCTCGCCGTGCTCGCGGCCGGAGCACCCGGACCGGCGACACCCCGGGCGCCCGGGGACGACCACGAGATCGAGCTGCTCTGGAAACGTCTCGGCGCGAACCCCGCGGGACTCGACCGCCCCGCGTTCCGGGAACGGTTCTTCCCCGTGCTGCGCGCGGACCTCACCGCGCACGCCTCCTTCCGCCCGCCGCTCGACGGACCGCGCCTGACGACACCCGTCACCGCGCTGTACGGGGACGAGGACCTCGACGTGACGGCCGACGTGGCGGCCACCTGGCGCCCGCTGTGCGCCGGCCCCTTCCGGCTGGAGGCGGTGCCGGGCGGGCACTTCTTCCCGCAGAACTCGACGCCCGCGACCATCGGCGCGCTCGCCCGCGCGCTCGATGTCTAGTTCGGTCGTCCGGGGAATGGCCCGGTTTATCCGTCCAGGCCGCCGCGGAATGCAGAGAAGTCCCCCTTGAGTGTTCGATTGACGACGGATAAGCTGCCGAGGTCGAGGATTCACGGTATTCGCACAGGGGGAACATGTGGCGATAGCACCCGACAAACCGGGGACCCTGCACCAGTTTTTCGAGGAAAGCGTCCGAAAAGCTCCCGATAGTATCGCCCTGGAGTACGAGGGCGAATGCATCAGCTACGGCGAACTGAACCGCAGAGCCAACAAGCTGGCGCACTACCTACGCGACACCGCCGGAGTCGTCCCGGACGACCGGGTGGCCATTCTCGTACGGCATCCGCCGAGCGTGGTCATCGGCATGCTCGCCGCGCTCAAGGCCGGCGGTGCCTATGTCGCCCTCGATCCGGACAACCCGCCGGCCGTGACGCACCGCATCATCGAGAACACGTCGCCCCGGGCACTGCTCGTCGAGTCGTCCGCCGCGGCGGGCGCCGCGTTCTTCAGCGGCGCGCTCTTCGTGACCGACGTCATGAGCGCCACCCTCGACACGCCGGACACCGACCCGGCACCACTGTCGACGCCCACGGATCTCGCCTATGTGATCCACACCTCGGGCACGACCGGGACACCGAAGGCGACAGCGGTCGAGCACCACTCGATCGTCAAGACGCTGACCTGGCGCAACGCCTACTACGGGTTCGGTCCGGACGACACGACGCTCGCCATGCCCCGGCCCTCGTTCGACAGTTCGGTGGCCGACACCTTCTGCGCCCTCACCTCCGGAGCGCGCCTCCTCCTGCCCGCCCGGGACCGCATCACGGACCGGCGCTATCTCATCGGCCTGATGGAGCGGCGGGAGGTCTCGCACTTCCTCATCACCCCGGCGCTCTACAGCCGGCTCCTCGCCGGCATGAGCGCACAATCGACCAAAGCGCTGCGAAGTATCACGATCGCCGGGGAATGGTTCACCTCCAGCCTCGTCCGTGAGCATTTCTCCCGGCTTCCCGACGTGAAACTCCTCAATGAGTACGGCCCCTCCGAGAATTCCGTGTGCTCCACGGTCCACTCGCTCGACGCCTCGGATCCGCACGTGCTCATCGGAAAGCCCATCGACCACACCGAAGTTTTCGTGGTGGATGAGGAGGGAGAGCCGGTGGAACCCGGCGGCACGGGCGAGCTGTATCTTGCCGGAGCCCGCCTGGCCCGGGGCTACCTGGGTGATCCGGAATTGACCGAGGGAAGCTTCTTCGTGCCCTCGTCCCCACGTTTCGGCGGAAATCGGGTCTACCGGACCGGTGACATCGTCCGGGTGCACGAGGACGGCAATCTCCAATTCGTGGAGCGCCGGGACCAACAGGTGAAGATCCGGGGCCGGCGCGTCGAGCTGGGTGACGTGGCCGAGGCCCTGACGAAGGACGACTCGGTCGACCACGTCGTGCTGCTGCGCCGCGACATCACCTCGGCGACGCCCCGCCTGGTCGCCTTCGTCGTCGGCCCCACGGCGAGCGACGTCGAACGGCTGCGCGCCACGGCGCAGGAGAGCCTGCCGGACTACATGGTCCCGTCGGCGATCATCCCGGTCGACGCCGTGCCCGTCACCGCGCACGGCAAGGTGGACGAAGCGGCCCTCGCCGCGCTGTACTCCGACGCGACCTCACCGGCGGGCCCGGCGCCCGAGCCGGCGTCACCCGTCGAATCCGCGCTCCTCACGATCTGGCAGAAGATCTTCGCGCCCCTCGGAGTGGGCCTGGACGACGACTTCTTCGAACTCGGCGGCGATTCCCTCAGCGTGATGGACCTCGTCGCCGACGTGGAGGAGAGCCTGGGGGTCCAACTGGACAACTCGGATCCCTACACGGGCAGAACCATTCGAAGCCTGGCTCTCGTCATCGAGAACCGGCAGAACAGCGAGGTGGGTAAACCTTGAGTGGACAGGGCGGTACTGATTCCATGGTCACGGAGTTCTCGGGCGTCGACCACGACGTGGTCATCGCGGGCGGTGGCCTGGCCGGGCTCTGCCTCGCCAAGCAGCTCAGGGACGCCTATCCCTCGCTCAGCGTCCTCGTGTGCGAGCGCGAGCGCTCGCCCATTCCCGTGTCCGCGTTCAAGGTGGGCGAATCGACGGTCGAGGTGGGCGCGCACTACTTCGCCGCGGTCGTCGGCATACGGGACTACCTCGAGGAACACCAGCTCGAGAAGCTCGGTCTGCGCTACTTCTACGGCGACCGCCCCGACTTCCACCAGGAGTCCGAGTTCGGCGTCAAGCGGTTCCTGCCGGCGAAGTCCTACCAGCTCAACCGGGGCTCCCTGGAGGAGCACCTGCGGGTGGTCGCGGCCGGCGCCGGGGCCGAACTCACCCAGGGCGTACGCGTCCTGGACATCGAGCTGGGCGAGCAGGACGCACCGCACCGGGTGACGTACCAGAGCGACGACGAGGACAACCCGCAGACGACCACCGTCACCTGCCGCTGGGTCGTCGACGCCACCGGCCGGCACCGGCTCCTCCAGCGCAAGCTGGGGCTCACCAAGCGGTACCCGAAGCCGCACAACTCCGTCTGGTTCCGGCTCGAAGGACGCCTGGACACCGACGAGCTGGTGGCGCCGGACGAGACGGCCTGGCACGACCGCGCGGACGAGCCCCGGTGGCATTCCACCAACCACTTCATGTTCGAGGGCGGCTGGGTCTGGGCCATCCCGCTGGCCCCGAACCACACCAGCGTCGGCATCGTCGTGAGCGACGAACTCCATCCGGTCACCGGCTACAACCGGATCGAGAAGGCCATCGACTTCGTGGTCGACCGCGTCCCCGGCTTCGACCCCGCCATCCGCGAACTCCCGGTCCTCGACTTCCGGGTCCTGAAGAACTACAGCCACTCCTCCCACCAGGTGTTCTCCCACGACCGGTGGGCGTGCGTCGGCGACGCCGCGGTCTTCGCGGACCCCTACTACTCGGTGGGCTCGAACCTGATCGGCTACGCCAACGGATTCGTGACCGAGATGATCGGCCGCGACCGGGCGGGATCCTTCCAGGCGGAGTTCGTCCGCTACGCCAACCGGTGGTTCCTGTCCCTGGCCGAGGGACTCACCCAGAACATCCAGGGGTCGTACGCCTTCCACGACAACCCGGTGATCATGTCCCTGAAGACCATCTGGGACTACTACGTCGGGTGGGCGTTCTCCGACCCGCAGTTCTACGGCAAGACGTACCTGGACGAGTCCGCGAGCACGACGCTCAGCGCGCTCGGCGCCCCCGTGGTGGCGACCCAGGGCGCCGTCATGAACCTGCTCAAGGCATGGTCGGGCAGCTACCGGGGCGTCTTCGAGTTCGACTACATCGACTACTTCGACGACCTGCCGACCCTCGCCCGCCTCTTCGTGCAGAACCTGCCCGCCGACGACACCGAGACGCCGGACTTCGGATCGGTGCTGGTGAGCATCCGCGACGGCATCGACCGCATCGAGGAACTGGCGCACGTCCTGTTCTACCTGGCCCTGGAGGACGCGCTGCCCGAGCACCTCGACGCGGTCCGCTCCCGCGGCTGGCTGAACGTGTCGGCGCTGAGCCTGGACCCGGACCGCTGGGAGAAGGACGGCCTGTTCGCACCGAAGAGCCGGCCCCGGCTGGACGAGGTCAAGAAGCTCGAGGAGGAACTGCGCCCGCTGTACCGGGTCTCGACGCCCGTCCAGCAGTAGGCCACCGCGCCCCGCACAGCGGGTTCACCTCCCCGGAGGTGAACCCGCTGTTCCCGTGCGGCGCCGCGGCAGGCACATCGCCCGCGGCCCAGGGACACGGCACCCGTACCCGCCGGGGCCCGTCAGCGGCCGCCCGGCGCCGCCGCGGACACCGGGCCGGCCGAGGACATCGGGTCGGCGTCCGCCGCCCGCACGCGGCGGCACAGCAGCAGCAGCGGCTGCGTCAGCAGCGTGGTCGCGATCGCCATCAGCACGAACACGGTGTAGAGCGGTCCGCTCAACAGCCCGGCGGCCAGGCCGGCGTTGAGAGCGATCAGCTCGGTGAGCCCCCGGGTGCTGAGCAGCACCCCGATCGTCAGCGACGTACGGTTGTCCAGCCCGCAGACACGCGCCGCCAGCGCCCCGGACCCCACCTTGGCGACGACGGCGAGCACCGTGACCACCGTCAGCACGGCCACCGCGGTGCCGCCCAGCGCGCCGATGGCGACACTGCGGCCCGACACCACGAAGAAGAACGGCAGCAGCAGCGACCCCACGCTGTCCAGCGAACGCACCAGCTCCGGGTCCATGGTGCCGTCGGGCTCCCGCGGTGTGACCACCCCGGCGAGCAGCGCACCGAAGATGACGTGCAGGCCGAGTGCGCTGGTCGCCCACGCGGCCGTGAAGGCGAACCCGATCAGCAGGGCCAGCCGAGGCTGCGCGGAGACGCCGGGGAAACGATGGAACCGCTTCAGCAGCAGCCGCGCGGGCCACACCATCACGGCGACGAAGACCACCAGCAGGAGCAGGCGTACCGGCAGTGACATCCCGGACTCGCCGCCCTTGCCCTGCATGAGGGTGCCGAGCAGGACCGCCCACCCGACGATGTCGATCAGGCCGGCGGCCGAGACGGCGATGACGCCGGGAACCGTCCCGGCCAGCCCGCCCTCCCGCACGACGACGACCAGCACCGGTACGGCCGTGATCGACAACGCGACGGCCAGGAAGAGGACCGAACTCACCGGCATGTGGTGCGGAACGCCCAGCTTCTCCAGCGTGCCGTGGAACAGCAGCGTGGCGCCCGCGCCCACCGCCATCGGCACGGCGAACGCCGCGGCGGCGACCGTCAGCGTGGTCCGCGACCTGCCGCGCAGCAGGCTCAGGTCGAGCTCGTACCCGACGACGTACAGGAACAGCACCAGGGACACCTGGCTCAGTCCTGTCAGCATCGGGGCTATCGCCTGGGGAAACAGCGTGTCCCCGACGGAGTCCGGGAGCTGGGACAGCAGGCTGGGGCCGAGGGCGATGCCGGCGATGAGCTGGCCCACGATGGTGGGCTGGCCGAGTCTGCGGGACACCCACCCGCCCACGTGGGCGGCCAGCAAAATCACCGCCGACGCTCCGACGAGATGGGTGACGGCCAGGTCAGGACTCACAGGTTTCCCCCGTTGTCGGCGCCGTGCAGCACGGGTGCGGCAGGCGCGGTGATGCCGTCCGGGAACGGTTCCCGGGGCTGGGCGAAGCAGCTCAGTGCCTGGTCGAGGCCCTGGCGCAGCGCCTGTGCCGTGCGCTGCCCGGCACTCTGCGGGTCCGTCTCCAGGCGCAGCGTCCGCCGGCCGGTCGGGGCCGTGGCGAGCAGGGTCACGCTCAGCGGCACGGGGCCGGCCGGCGGGGCGACGGCCTCCGAGGCGACCAGCACCGTGGGCAGGCCACGGGCCGGGACCGCCGTCCGGACGGCCCGGTCCACCGCCACGACCAGGTCGGCCGGGGTGGTCGCGCCGGCCACGTCCACCGGGCAGCGCACGCGCGCCGACGCCCGCTGCACCTGCAGCTCGCCCGGGCCGTGGCAGCCGGCGGTCAGCAGCGCCACCGCGGAGGTCAGCACCACGAGTTCCTCGGCCGCCCGTCCGCCACTGATGCGGGCCAGAGCCCGTACGGCGCTCTCGGACAGGGGAAGGTCGGTCGTGGTGCGCGCCGGTCCGCCGCCTGCGTCGGCCGCCGGGGCGGGCAGTGCGGCCAGCGGCGCGTCCGGGTCGTCCAGTGCGGCCCGCAGGACCTCCCGGAGCTGCTCGCCGATGCGCGCGGCGCTGTGCGCCGTGAACCGGTCGAGGCGGTGGCCGACACGGATCTCAGCGGGCCGGGCGGTGCCCGGCTCCGGAAGCTGGAAACCGAAGGAGAGGTCGAAGTCACCGACGTGCGGCGGCTCGTCCAGATGCCGGGCCGTGCGCCGGCCGTCGCCCTCGCCGGCCGTGACGGCCGGTGACATCACCGTCTCCACCAGCACGTCGAACAGCGGGTTGCGGCCCGCCGTCCGCGGCAGCGCCAGGTCCTCCACGATCCGGTCGAACGGATACTCCTCGTGCTCCTGGACGTCGAGGGCGGTCCGGCGGACCCGCTCCAGCAGGCCGGCGAAGGAGTCCGCCGGATCCAGCGCGGTGCGCAGGACGACCGTGTTGGCGAACAGGCCGACCTCCTCCGCCAGTCCGGGCGCCGAGCGGCCGGCCACCACCGTGCCCAGTGGCAGGTCGGTGAGGCCCGTCAGCCGGTGCAGCAGCACGCGGGCCGCCGCCACGCACACCATGAACGGCGTGGCCGAGGCCCGCACGGCCACCGCCCGCAGCCGGCCCGTCAGCTCCTCGTCCAGGGGCACGCGGGCCTGTCCGCCCGCGCTGTCGCGCACGGCGCCCGCCGTGTGGTCGGCGGGCAGCGGGGGGAGCGGGGGCAGATCGCCGAGCGTCTGCCGCCAGTACGACGAGTGCGCCGCCCCGTTCCGTGCGGCCAGCCGGTCCGCCAGCGCCCGGGTGTGCGTACGGTAGCCCGGCAGCGGAGGCAGCACGGCGGGCCGCCCCGACTCCAAGGCGCCGGCCGCCGTGAGCAGGTCGCGCAGCAGGACGGTGTACGACCAGCCGTCGTTCACGCAGTGGTGGACGTTGAACAGCAGCACGGGCCGGTGGCCCTCGGCGCTCAGGTACCGCAGCCGGAACAGCGGGCCCGTGGCCAGGTCGAAGCGCCACCTGGTCTCCTCGTCCCGCGCCCGGGCGAGCACGGCCTCGAAGTCCTGGGGCGCGACCGGCTGGATGAGCGGCGCGAGGTCCAGGTCACCGGCGTCGTGCACGACCTGCCGCAGTTCCGCGCCCGAGCCGGCCGAGGGCAGGTCGAAGGTGGTGCGCAGCGACTCGTGCCGGACCACCACCGCGTGCACCCCGGCGCGCAGCGCCCCTTCGGACAGCGGACGGTCCAGCTCGTACGCCTCCACCATGTTGTGGGCACGCGACTCGCCCTCGTCCAGCGCCTCCAGCAGCCACATGCGCCGCTGCGCGTTGCTCGCCTCGATCGTGGCCGGCAGCGGCTCCCCGGACGCCCGCGGCACCGGAGCGGTGGCGGGCGCGGCGGGGGACGGCCGTGCGTCGCGCAGCCCCTGCCGTACGGCTTCGGCCAGTGCCCCGGGGGTCCGCGCGGTGAAGATCTGCCGTACGGCCACCCCGCACTCCGGTTCCGCGGCGCACAGGGCGCTGACCAACTGGGCGGCGGTGAGGCTGTGGCCGCCGGCCTCGAAGAAGTCCTCGTCGGCGGAGCGGGGCGGCTGCCCGAACACCGCCTCCCAGGCGTCGGCGACCGTCCGCGAGGCGTCGTCGTACGTCGCCCAGACCTCCGTGGCCCGGGGATCGGGCGAGGCCGCGAGCGCGGTCCGGTCGATCTTCCCGTGCGGTGTCCGGGGGAGTGCGGGCAGTTGGGTGAGGAGGCGGGGGACCATGTGCGCGGGCAGCCCCTCCGCCAGCCGGGAGCGGACGACGGCAGGTTCGACGGCGGTGTCGGCCGTGTACCAGGCGGCCAGCGTCACCGAGTCCGCCCCGGCCGGCCGGGGCAGCACCACCGCCTCGCGCACCCCGGCCAGCCGCACCAGCGCCTGTTCCACCTCGCCCGGCTCCACCCGCTGGCCGTGGAGCTGGACCTGGCTGTCGATCCGGCCCAGGAAGTCGAGCGTGCCGTCGGCGTTCCAGCGGGCGAGGTCACCCGTGCGGAAGCTGTGACCGGCGTCGCCCACCGGACACGGGACGAAGCGCTCCGCCGTGGCCTCCGGCGCGTTGAGGTAGCCGGCCGCCACACCGGGGCCGGCGACATAGATCTCCCCGGGGACGCCTACGGGCGCCGGGATGCCCCACCGGGTCACCAGCAGCACGCCGAAACCGGGGGAGGGGGAGCCGATGGGCACCGACATCAGCTCGGCGGCCCGGTCGCCGGGGCACACGTACGACGCGCACTCCACGGTCGCCTCGCACGGGCCGTAGAGGTTGACCAGCGTGCCGATGCGCAGCCGGCCCCGGGTGCGGGCCATCAGGCCGCGCGGCACGGCGTCGCCGCCGAGGATCAGATGGGAGAGGGGCAGCCCGGCCGTCGGCGGGAGGGCCTCGAGCATGGCCGACAGCAGGCCCGGGACGCAGTTGACGAGGCTGACCCGTTCCGCCCGGATGCGGTCCCAGAAGGTGACGGGGTCCAGTTCGTCGGGGGCCCCCATCGCGACCAGGGTGCCGCCGACGCCGAGCGTCACGAAGATCTGGTACGCCGTCGCGTCCGAGGTGAGCGCGGACAGCAGGGCGGTCCGGACGCCGGCGTCGATACCGAGCTGCTCCGCCGAACTGACCACCTTGTGGCGCAGTTGGTCGTGCCGGATGCTCACCGGGCGCGGCAGCCCGGTGGACCCCGAGGTGAAGAACACGACGGCCTCGTCCTGGGGCCGTACCCGCGGTGCGGGTGTCCCGCCGGCCTCGGTGCCCGGCCGGTCGCCGAGGACCCGGACCGAGGGCACGGCCGGCAGGGCGCAGCCGGCGGGAGGCCGGTCGCCGATCAGGAGCTTGGCCTCGCTCAGCCGGAGGAGATGGCTGATGCGCTGTTCCGGATGGCCGGGATCGACGGGAACATAGGCGGCGCCCGCCCGCAGGACGGCCAGCACGGCCACGACGAGGCTCGCGCCGCGCGGCAGCAGTACGGCGACCCGGTCGCCGGGGCCGATCCCGTGCTCGGTGCGCAGCTCACCGGCAAGGAGCGCCGCCCGCCGCAGCAGTTCGTCGTACGACAGGCGGGTGGCGCCGTCGACGACCGCGGTCCGGTCCCCGTTCCGGGCGGCCGTCGCGTCGACCAGGTCGAGGAGCGACAGGGCGGGACAGGCGGCCGGCAGCGGCAGTCCGCTCCAGCGCTCCAGCTCGGCGCGCTGGTCGGGGCCGAGCACGTCCAACTGCCCGGCGGGACGCCGCGGATCGCGGCCCAGATCGGTCAGCGCGGCGGCGACGCACCGGGGCAGGCCCGACACGGCCACCGGCACCCGCCCGTGCGCGGACACCACCTCCACCCGCAGGGTGCCGTCCTCCTCCAGCCGCCCGCGCACCTCGACCCCGGCGCGCGCGGGCCCGGCGGGCTCCCCGGACGCCTGCCACCGTACGGCCAGTTGGGACAGGGCGTCGCTCTCCGCCGCGCCCGCCGCCTGGAGTTGGGCGGCCAGCGCGGCACGGTGCCGCCAGGCGAACGGGGTGGCCGCGAGCAGGTCGGCGTGGGCCGAGGTGAGGAACTCGGTCATCGGCGTCGTCGGCCCCAGCGGTGTCCGCAGGGCGAGTTCGGCCTCCGGATCGGCCGGTGAGGGGCAGAGCACGGCCAGGTCCCCGGCCGCTCCGAACGCGGTCAGGCACAGCCGTGTGGCGGCGAGCAGGAGCAGGTGCAGGCCGACCGGATCGTCACCCGCGACGCGCCGTAGCGCCGCGGCCGGACCGGCCGGCACGAACGCCGCCTCCGGTACCGGCGCGGTCGCGCCGCCCGGCTCCAGCAGGGGCTCCCGCCGGATGCCCTGGAGCATCGCGAGCCAGTGCGCCCGCACTGCCGCGGAGTCTCTTTCCGCCGCGTGGCCGGAAACAGTGGTTCCGGGTGAGGAGTGCGTCGGTCCAGGGGTAGGGTCAGGGCCTTTCGACAACGGGGGCTCCTCGGCTTGGAAAGAACGGGAGAAGATGCGCGTCAGGAAATCGAACCGGTAACCCCGCAGGGCGCGAGAATGCCCGGGGATGCTTCGGTGGTTTGGTTATCCGCAGAGTCGCGGGGAATGCACGAGGTGCGAAGTGACGCGGCTCACATTGCGGGTTGCTGGGTCGAAGTGTCTGGTGAGACTAGGCTTCGACCCAGTCTTTTCCGGCGACGCGGGGATTGGGAGTCGGTGGACGGAATCGGGGGAAGGGGGCTCTCCGTGGCGTTCTCGGAACGTCGATCGAGGATATCCAGAGCACCCCGAATTTCCCCGCATTTTAGGCCGGAAAAGGTTTACCCCCGTCCGGACCGTTATGTGTCCGATATCTCTCATGAGGGTCCGTCTGTCCCGAATAAAGCCTGAGCACAGAAAAGGAAAGCACACCTCATGAACATCAGAGGAGCATTTCCCGTCGCGGAACTCCCGCTGCGAGCCGACGACCGCATGCCCTGCCTGGAACTGACGGACGCGGAGCACACCGCCCTGCGGGACCTGGCGGAGGCGGCCCTGGACGGCAGTCACGAACAGCCGCTCGACCGGCGACTCGACGAACTCGCCCTCCTCGCACACGAGATACCCCTGCGCATCCGGTCCCACCTCGTCGACTTCCGGCTCACCGGCCGTCCTTACGGCGGTCTCGTCCTCGCCAACCTGCCCGTGTCCGAGGCCCTGGCCGGGCCGACCCCCACCGACTACGTCCACGAACCGGTCAGCGAAGAGGCCGAACGGGCCACCGCCCTGCTGCTCCTGATCGGCTCGCTCCTCGGCGACCCGGTCTCCTTCGTGACCCAGCAGCGGGGCCGTCTGGTGCTCGACCTGTTCCCGATCAAGGGACATGAGGCGGAACAGCTCGGCTCCAGCTCCACCACCACCCTGGAGTGGCACAACGAGGACGCCTTCCACCCGCTGCGCGCCGACTGGATCCTGCTGGCGGGAATCCGCAACCACGACCGGGTGCCGACCACCTTCGCCACCGCCCAGGACATCGAACTGGAGGACCGGGTGCGGGAGGTGCTCTTCCAGGAACGCTTCGTCATCCTGCCGGACGAGTCGCACACCGCCGCCTTCAACAGCAGGACCACCGGCCTGGACGAGGAGAGCTGGGTCGCCGAGGCGTTCCGTGACATCGCCGACCAGCAGACGGCGCCGCGCCGGACGGCGGTCCTCTCCGGCGACCGCGAGGCTCCCTACATCCGCATCGATCCGGCCTTCATGCCACGGTCCCTGGACAGTGAGGCGCTGGAGGCGCTCGACGCGGTGACCGCGGCCATCGACGCCGCGCTGCGGGACGTCGTGGTCGGCCCCGGTGAGCTGCTCATCGTGGACAACAAGCGGGCCGTCCACGGGCGGCGGCCGTTCGCCGCGCGCTACGACGGCACCGACCGGTGGCTGCGGCGCATCAACGTGCTCGCCGACCTGCGCCGGGCCGGCGGACGGCGCTTCGCGCCGCACCGCCGGGCCCTGGTCTGACCGGCCGTCACGCCGGCGGCCCGCCTCGGCGGGCCGCCACCCGTACCGGGCGGCCGGGCCCACGGCCGCCCGGGCGGGCCGGAAGGGCCAAAAGCTCAGAAGTCGTAGGACGTCGCGCCCCATACGTCCTCCTCCTCTTCCGGCAGGCCGCGGGCCGCGCCCACCGGCGTCCGCGGTTCGCTCACCACGGCGGACACCAGCCGCACCAGATCGTCCGCGAAGCCGGCCGCCTCCTCCTCCGTCACCAGCTCCCGGTCGTAGGTGAGGTCCAGGTGCAGCAGGTCGCCGCGGACACTCGCGTACAGCCACAGGTCGCTGTCGGCGGGCAGTTCGTCGGCCAGGACGTCCTCGACCTGCCAGGACGGACCGCTGACGGTCGCGTTCTCCCAGCTGACGCCCAGGTCCAGCAGGACGCTGCGACCGGGCCGCGCACCGATGCCGAGGCGCTCGACCAGGGCGTCGAAGGGCAGCCGGGCGTGCTCGTACGCCTCCACGACCCGCGTGCCCACATGCTCCAGCAGCTCGCCCAGCCCGTCCTGCGGCCCGAACTCCAGGCGCAGCGGCACCGCGTTGGCGAAGTAGCCGACCAGCGCGTCGGCGGCCGGGCTGTGCCGCAGACTCGCGGGGAAGCCCAGCACCAGGTCCGTCGCCCCGGTCGCCCGGTGGAGCAGAGCGGTGAACGCGGTCACCACGACGGCGTACGGCGTCCCCGGGGAGCCCTGGACCGATGCGGCCGGGAGCGTGCGACGGGCGAGTCCGGCGAGTCCCCGGCGCCGGCCCCGGCGTGTGGCGTCCACCAGGTCGGGGGCGGGCCGCACCCCCGCCAGCCGCTCCCTCCAGAACGCCTCCTGCCGCGCGGCCTCCTGCGAGCCGAGCCAGGCCTCTTCCTCGGCGGCCCAGTCACGGTACTGGTAGTCAGGCACGGGCCGCCGGGCACTGCCGTGCCGCTCCACCGCGTCGTACGCGGCGAACAGGTCGTCGAGCAGCACGTTCACGCTGGCGCCGTCGTAGATCAGATGGTGGGCGCCGACCGTGAGCAGGTCACCGCCGGCCGGGCCCTTGATGAGGCACACCTCGAACAGCGGTGCCCGCTCCAGGTCGAAGGTCACGGCACGGGCCCGGCGCAGGGCCTCGCGGACGGCCGGACCGTCGGGATCGGCCTCCGGCAGCTCGGTCACGCGCAGCGGCACGCCCCCGGGGAGCCGGTCCAGCACGGTCAGTCCGGCGGTCGCCCCGGAGGGCAGCACCTGCGCCCGCAGCAGCTCCTGGCGCTCGACGACGGCCGCGAGCGCCGTGCGCAGGGTGTCGGGGGAGAGCGAGCGGCCCGTGCGGACGAGGTCCGCGATGATGAACCGGTCCGCGTGGGTACGGCGCGAGGTCAGCCAGACCCTGCGCTGGGCCCGGGACAGCGGGAAGACACCCTCACCGGCCGGGACCGAGACGGAGGCCGGTGCCGGGCCGGGGGGCGCCGTCGGCTCCGGCCCGCCGTCCGGGAGGACCTCCGCGAGCCGGCGCACCGTCGGGCGGGCGAACACCGTACTGACCGCCACGCCCAGCTCCTTGGCGATGCGTGCCGCGGTGAGGCTGTGGCCGCCCAGCGCGAACAGGTCGGCGTCCGGCTGGTGCACGGGGTGGCCCAGCACCGCCGACCACACGCCGGCCACGCGGAGCTGCGCCGCGGTCAGCTCCGTCTCCGCGACCCCGCCGACACTCGCCCCGGGTTCGGGCGGGGCGGGCAGCGCGGAGCGGTCCAGCTTGCCGATGGAGGTGACCGGCAGCGCCGGTACCGTGACGTAGGCGTCGGGAACCATGTGGGCGGGCAGCCGGTCGGCGAGGTACGCCCGCAGCCGGGCGGGCTCGCCGTCGCCCACGACATAGGCGACGAGACGGTGGGAGCCGTCCCCGGCGGTACCCGGCACCGCCACGACGGCCGCGCCGCGCACTCCGGGCGCCCCGGCCAGCGTCTCGGTGACCTCCCCGGGCTCCACCCGGTGGCCGCGGATCTGCACCTGGTCGTCGATGCGGCCCAGGCACAGAAGGCTTCCGTCGGGCAGCCACCGTCCCAGGTCGCCGGTGCGGTACATCCGCTGCCCGCCGCGCACCGGGTTCGCCACGAACCGTTCCCCCGTCCGACGCTCGTCGCCGAGGTAGCCGCGGGCCAGCCCGATGCCACCGACGCAGATCTCCCCCGGGGCGCCGAACGGCACCAGCGCGCCCTGCTCGTCGAGCAGGTCCACCGTCTTGTTGGGGAACGGCCTGCCCACGGGCGGCTCCCCGCCGCCGGCCCGCACCTGGACGAGGGTGGTGGCGACACTGTCCTCGGACGGGCCGTACTCGTTGAACAGCTCGGCTTCCGGCAGTAGCTGGTGGTGCCGGTCCGCCAGGGCCGCGGTGAGCCGCTCGCCGCCCAGGACGACCTGGCGCAGGGAGGGCAGCCGGTCCCCGGCGTAGTCCAGGATCAACTGGTACAGGCTGGGCACGGTCTGCACATGGGTCACGTTCTCGCGCCGGATGACGGCCGCGACCTCGTCGGGGTCGATGAGCTGCTCCCGCTCCAGGACCACCAGGGGTGCGCCGGAGCAGAGGGCGGACAGCACGTCGGAGATGCCGGCGTCGGCGTGCACCGGGTCGACCTGGAGCACACGGGAGTGCGGGCCGAGGCCGTAGTAGTCGATGCGGTACCGGACCGTGTTGAGGATGCCCAGGTGCTCGACCATGACGCCCTTGGGGGAGCCGGTGGAGCCGGAGGTGTAGACGACGTACGCCAGGTCCTCGGGGCCCGCCGCACGGAACCGCGACTCGGTGGGCGCGGCGCCGGTGTCCCGGCCGAGGACCACGACCGGCTGCGGTGCGCCGGACAGCGACTCGGCCCGGGTGGCGTCGGCGAGCACCGCCGTGGCCCCGCTGTCGGTCAGGAGTTCGCGCACCCGCAGCTCGGGCTGTTCCGGGTCCAGCGGCAGGAAGGCGGAGCCGGTCTTGAGGATGGCCAGCAGGGACACCAGCATCCACTCGGTGCGCGCGCACAGCAGGGCGACGACCCGCTCGGGCCCGGTCGGCGCCGCCGCGGCCAGCCGCGCGGCCAGCCGGTCGGCCATGCCGTCCAGTTCGGCGTAACCGTAGGCGCGGTCACCGCAGACGACTGCGGTGGCGTCGGGCCGCGCGGAGACCTGCTCGGCGAACAGGTCGAGGACGGTGCGCTTGGCCGGGAGTCCCTGGTGCGGGCCGGTGCCGAGTGCGAGCAGGTCGTCCCGCCGGGCTGCCGGCAGTACGGGGAGGAGACCGACCGGGGTGTCCGGCGCGGCGCACACCTCCGCGGCCAGTGCGCCGAGCCGGCCCGCTGTCCGGCGGGCGTCGCGGGCGTCCGCCGTGTCGCTGCGCACGGTCACCGCGACGGGCCCCGCGTCCGGGTCCGGCATACCGGTGAGGCCGGCGTGCCCGCCGAGTCCGTCCGCCGTGAACGCGGTGCCGGACAGGGGCGCACGGCCGACGGCGGCCCCGACGGCCCGCTGCTCGGCACGCAGACAGGCCCGGAAACCGGCGTCCGGGTCGAGGGGCGCGCCCAGTTCCACCTCTCCGCCGGGCAGTACGGCCCGGACGGGGACGGCCGTGCCGGGGGTCAGCCGGTGCAGCAGGACACGCAGGAGCGCGGGGACCGCCGTCGGCACCTCCGCGCCCGCCGAGGCGCACAGGGCGCGCAGCGCGGCACTGGTCTCGTCGTCGAGCGCGACGGTCACCCGTGCTCGGCCATCGGCAACGGTCATCAGGATCTCCTCTGCCAGGGGCGCCTCGGCCGGGAACGCGGACGGGGTACGCCGATTGCGGCACTGCCGGTGGCAGCGGGGGCGGCCGGCACGGCGGTCCGCGCCTGCGGGCCACCAGGACGGTCACTCGGACGGGCGTCAGGACGGGGGACGGCGCGGCCGGCCGGGAGCGGGCCGTGGGTCCGGGTGGGTCGGGAGCGGGCCGGGGGTCCGGGGCCGGCGGCTGTCCGGACGGTGGCGTGGGTCCGGCGACGGTGACGGCGGTTCAGCGCACGCCGGCGGACGCGCCGGTGCTCCTCGGCGTGGACCCGGCCGTACCACCGCGGCCCCGGCCGGTGCGGCTCACGCGGGAGCCGCACGCCTGGCGGCGCCCGCCGCGGGGCCTGCGGTGCTGTGCGTACGGGGGCGTACGGATGCGGTGTCAGCGAAGACCCGCCGGCGCCGCGGGCGCCGACGAGCGGGACCGTACGTCCGGGCGGGAGGCCCTTGCGGGGAAGGCGCTCACCGGGCCGGCGGGCACGGTCTCGCGCCCGGCGTGCCGCCGGGTGTCCGCGGACCGGTGCGGCGACAGGACACGGACGCCACGGTCCGCCCCGGCCGGGCGGGTGCGGCGGGCCCCGCCGGCCACCGTGCGTCGAGGCCTTCGGAGGCGGGTGTCCGGCTCCCGGTGAAGCCGTCGTCCCGGCCGAGTGGAGGGAATGCCTCGATTGCGGGCGTCATGGACGTGCGGTCCTTTCGTCATTCCTGCGGGTGGTCGGCCCGCGCGGGACGAGGAAACGAAGGCGAGAGCCCGGGATTCCGCGCTCCCTGCCCGTCGTGGGGCGAAGCTCGTGACCTTCTCCGTCCGAGCGTGCCATAGTGACGAGTGTCAGCCAAGCGTTTTCCGGGAAAATCTGAAGAGCGGTCGCGGGGGCGGAAGAGGGGCTGTGTCAAGATCCGTTCCGCTGCTATGCTCGTCGTCCGAACGCCTGGTCATACAGGAGGGGACGAACGCGGAAAGTCCGACATGCGGGGGCGGTGCGGTATGTCGAGTTCGCCAGCAGTCGCAAGTGTAATACCGGAGCTGTGGTGATGACCGAGACGCAGACCGATCGTATGCCCGATTTACCGGTCTCGGGGCAGTTGACCTGCGAGGACAGCGGTTTCTTCCGGACTCGTGAAGCATGGGTCGGCAAAAAGGGAAAGCCGTTCTCGGACCGTCCGGAAGGTAATAGGTCAGCTCCTGTTCGCCTTTCCTGGCGTGATTCCCGGCGGCTGCATGCGAACTCCCGCAGAACTCCGCGGTGGGAATCCTGTGAAGAAATGAGAAACGCGGAGCCTGTCTCCGTGTGCGGGTGGATAGCCGCTTTCTCCACGGCCTTCTCCGGGAACTGTCCCGCGGTCGCCCTTTCGGTGCCCCGGGCGCGACGGGCCACGCCGCCCGGCCGGTGAAACGGCGCACTTCCGGCGCGACGCACCTCACCCCGCGGCCCCCGTTCCTCCCGCCGGATTCTCCGGCACATGAACACTCTGTCCGATTCCGTATGCCAGGCACAAGACCGTTCCGAGCCGCGGAGAAAGCCGCGGCCACGTGGGCCTGCGAGGCGAAATCCGCGCCGTGCGGGGCCCGGCCCCGATCCCCTTGAGGACCCGTCATGAGCTTCGAAAACGCACCCCGCCCCACCGCGGCACCGACTCCGACTCCCCTGCGGGCCAGGCTCACCGGAGCCGGGCACAGCGGACGCGGCGAACTCACCGAGGAGCTGACGCCCGCCGCGCGCGAGGGCCTGCGCCGGGTGGCCGGAGAACGCCCTCTGGAGGAACTCGTCGTCCTCACCGCCGCCGCCGCGCTGGTCCTGCGCGCGGCGGAGGACGCGCCCGAACCCGTGCTCACCGTCGCCGGGCCCCGGGGCACGACCGTCTGCGCCGTCACCACCCCCGAGGACGCGTCCCTGCGGGACCTCGTCATCGCCGTCGACACCGCGCTGCGCGGGGCGGACCCCGTGCCCGCCGACGACCCCGGCCTGCCCTTCTCGCTCCTCGTGCGGTCCGACCGGCTGCCGCCCGCGCCGCACGCCGGCACCGCCCTCGTGGTGAGCCTGCGCGAGGCACCGGACGGCGGTCGCACGCTGCACGCCGGCTTCGACACCGGGCGACTGGACGCCTGGTGGGCCGCGGTGGTGCTCCGCTCCCTGGTGACCGTGCTGGCCGCCTTCGCCGAGCCCGCCACCGCCTGCGCCGCCGTCGACCCGACGGCGCCCGAGGACGGGGCCGAGGTGGCCCGCTGGGAGCGCGCCGGCTTCGCGCCGGAGCCCACGCCGGGCACCCTGCTGGGGCCCTTCACGGAACGGGTGCGCGCGACACCGGACGCCGTCGCCGTGGTGGACCGCGATCAGCGCGTCACCTACGCCGAACTCGCCGCGCGGGCCGAGACGGTGGCCCGCCGGCTCGCCGCGGCCGGAGTGCGGCCCGGTGACCGGGTGGCGACCGCGCTGCCCAAGAGCACCGACGCCGTGGCCGTCGTCCTCGGCGTCCTGCGCGCCGCAGCCGCCTACGTACCACTGGACCCCGCACTCCCCGCCGAACGCCTCCGGTTCGTCCTCGACGACGCGGCCTGCGCGGCCGTGGTGACAGACGACCCCGACCCGCTCGCCGGGAGTCCGGTGCCCGTGCTGACGGCCGACGCCCTCGCCGGGACTGCGGAGACCGGCATACAGGGACCGGCCCTGCCCGCCCTCCCGGGCCCGGACGACCCCGCCTACGTCATCTACACCTCCGGCTCCACGGGCACTCCCAAGGGCGTCGCGGTCCGGCACTCCGCCATCGCCGGATACCTGTCCTGGAAGCGGCGCTACCACGAACTCGACGCCGAGACCCGGCTCGTCCAGGTGCCCTCGTTCTCCTTCGACAGCTCTGTCTCCGACCTGTTCTCCGTCCTCGGCGCCGGCGGCACCCTGCTGCTCCTGCCGGAGTCCGACCGGCTGGTGCCGCAGCGCGTGGGGGAGCTGGTGAGCGGTCACCGCGCCACGCACATCACCCTGGTGCCGTCGCTGTACCGCGTCCTGCTCGACGCCCTGGCCGCACCGGGCTCGCTGCGCCTGGTCACCGTGGCCGGCGAGGCGTGCCCCGCCGAACTCGTCGCCCGCCACTTCCAGCGGCTGCCCGGCGTCCGGCTGGTCAACGAGTACGGCCCGACGGAGAACTCGGTCGGCGCGACCGCCTACGACTGCACCGAGGAGTCCCGGCACGGGTTCCCCGTGGGCCGGCCCATCGACACCACCGTCCTGGAGGTGCTCGACGAGCGGGGCCGCCGGCTGCCGCCCGGCTTCCCCGGAGAGATCCATCTCGCCGGGCCGGGTCTGGCCGACGGTTACGTGAACGACCCCGACCTCACCAAGCGGCTCTTCACCGAGGCGGCCGAGGTGCCCGGCGGGCGGCGCTACCGCACCGGGGACCGGGGCTGGTGGACGCCCGCCGGGGTGGAGTTCCTCGGCCGTGGCGACAGCCAGGTCAAGATCCGCGGCAACCGCGTCGAACTCGGCGACGTGGAAGCGGGGCTCTGCTCGGTGCCGGGCGTCGCCTCCGCCGTCGCCCTGGCCGCCCCCGGCGCCGACGGCTCGCTGGTGCTCGTCGCCTTCCTGACCGGCGACGCCGACCCGGACGGCGTACGCGCCGAGGCGCGCCGCGTCCTGCCCGGCCACATGGTGCCCAGCCGGGTCGAGCGGCTCGAGGACATGCCGCTCACCCGCAACGGCAAGGTGGACCGGGCAGCCCTGGCGGACCGGGCCGGGGAACTGCTGCGGGCCACCGCCGCGCACCACACGCAGGCGTCCCCCGTCCCGGCGCCCGAGGAGCACGCCGACGCCGGCCTCACCGCCCGGGTCACGGACCTCTTCGCCGAGGTGCTCGGCGTGTCCGCGGTGGGCCCGGAGGACGACTTCTTCGAGCTGGGCGGGCACAGCCTCGCCGCCGCGCTCCTCGTCATCGAGCTGGAGAACCGGCTCGGCGTGCAGGTGGAGCTGGACGACTTCTTCGACGAGCCCACGGTGGCCGGTGTGTGCCGCGCCGCCACGGCGCCCCGGGAGTGACGCCGGGGCCGGGCGCACCGGCGCCCGGCCCCCCGTCTCAGCCGATGAGCCGGGCACCGACGGAACGCCGCAGACTGCGCGACTTGCGCAGGTCGTGGGTGACGTTGACGCGCTTGAGCCAGCGGTCCGTGCCGTCGTAGCGCGCGGTGAAGGAACTGCGGCCGTGCACGACGCGGTGGTTGTTGAGGAAGACGAACGTGCCGGCGTCCAGCGCGCGGGGACGGGTGCCGCGGGTCAGCAGCTCGTGGGCGGCGGCGAACGCCCGCACCGCCTCGGGATCGTCCTCGGGCGCCGACATGTGCGTGGCGTCGAAGCACAGCAGGGGATCGGTCCGGGAACCGAAGAGCACCGGGACCCGGCCGAGACCGTTGATCAGCCGTGAGATGTTGTCGAAGATCCGCTGATCCTCCGGGGTGCGGACCGTGTTGTTGTGCGGCAGGTGCGAGTCGTCGGAGATGATCTGGAAACGGCTGTCGAAGAGGACGTCGAGCACGTCCGCCGGCAGCGTGGTGAAGTCGGCCTCCGCCACCACCACGGGTATCCGCTCCGGATTGCGCAGGGCGGCCAGGATGATGTAGTCCGCGCGGTAGGGGTGGAAGGCGTCCTCCGTGTGCAGGGTGAGCGCCGTCCTGCTGCCCGTGCCGAGCAGCAGGGTCTCGTACTCCTTGATGGGGAAGACGTCGTTGACCAGGTGGCCGTCCTGCTGGGTCGACCAGCCGAACGGCTCGCCGAGCAACGAGGCGTACAGCAGCAGCAGGATCTCCTCGGGCAGTTCGCGGTGGACGCGCTGTTCGTCGCGCCAGTGCGCCGGGGTGGGGCCGATCCTGTCGTCGTCCACCAGGTGCCCGCTGACGGCGCAGTATCCGTCCGCCCGGTCCAGCTGGAAGGCGCGCAGGAACCTGCGCACCCGCTCCGGCAGCCGGGCGGCCAGCAACGGCAGGTCCTGGAGCAGGCTCTCGCTGTCCGCCGAGGGGTGCTCCGCGGCCAGTTCCAGGGCCAGCCGGTCGGTCTCGGCGGCCTCGTCGGGCGTCAGCCGCAGTTCGGTCGGCCCGGCCGGCTCCGGCACGGACGTCGACGCGGGCGTCGGTGTGGGCGTCGTGGTCATGGGTGTCTCCTGTTCACTGGGATGAGGTCGGGGGCGGCTCACGTGTCGAAGTGGAACCCCTGGAAGGCCTGGGCGGGCGGACCGCTCGGCGGCTGCGCCGGCGCGCCGTGCGCCCCTGGCTCCCCGGCGAGACGGCCGAGTTCGGCGAGGACCCGGCCGGCGATCTGCTCGGCCGTGTCCCGGCCGTAGCGCCCGGTGTCGTACTGGAGGCACAGCCGCAGCCCGTGCTCCTCCTCGACGAACTGGAACGACAGCTCGAACATGCCCCGCCGTTGCAGGAAGGGGCCGCCGCGCAGCGCGATGCCCCGTGGCCCGGCGGGGCCGGTGTCGATGCGCGGGAACAGGGCGACCCACACGTCGAAGAAGGGGCCGCGCCCCGCCGGCCGGGGCGGGTCCAGGGTCGCCACCAGCTCGTCGAAGGCGACCTCGCTGTGGTCGAGGGCGTCCGCCGTCCGCGCCGCCACATGACGCACCAGGCCGGCCGGGTCGTCCCGGCCGGCCAGGTCGAGCCGCAGCGGGACCGTCGCGACGTGGAAACCCACGGCGCCGTCCAGGCCGAGCGGGGAGCGGCGGTCCACGGGGGTGCCCAGACAGACGTCGTCGGTCCGGGTCAGCCCGCCCAGCCCGCTCGCCACGGCCGCGGCGAGCGGCGCGAAGAGACCGGCGTGCGCGGTCGCGGCCAGCGCCCGGAGGCGGGCCGTGACCCGGGGTTCGATGTCCAGCCGGACCGTGTCCGTCACCGCGCCGGCCGGCCCGTGCCGGGGACGGTCCACGGGCAGGAGCAGCGGGGCCGGCGGGGGAGTGAGCAGATCCCGCCAGTGGGCGAGCGACTCCTCCCGCGGACGCGGGGCGGGGCGCGGCCCGGGGACCGGTGCCGCGGGCGGGGCGCCGTCCTGCCGGTAGGCGGCCACCAGTTCGGCCGCCAGGACGGTCAGGGACCGGCCGTCGCACACCAGGTGATCGGCCGTGAGCAGCAGCGACCAGGCGCCGTCCGGCCGCATGAACAGCGTCGAGCGGAAGAGCGGCCCCTCAGCGAGGTCGAAGGGGACCTCGACGCGGTCGTGGACGAGCGCCTCGAACTCCTCCTCGGTGAGGGAACCGTCGCGCAGGTCCACCACGTCCAGCGGAACCGTCCGGTCCGTGACGACCGCCCGGACGGCGCCCTGCCGCTCCACGAAGACGGTCCGCAGCGCCGGGTGGCGGACGGGCAGGCCGGCGACGGCCGAGGCGAGAAGGTCGACGTCCAGCTCCCCCTCGCCCCGCAGCAGACACGGCACGGTGTAGGCGCCGGCGCCGCCGTGCTCGTTCTGGCGCGCCAGCCACAGCCAGCGCACGGACTCCGGCACGTCGTCGTCCGGTGCCCGCGCAGGCTCCGGCGCGGTCCGCGGAGCACCTTCCGTGCCGGTCCGCGGGCCGGGGCCGGCCGTCCCGCCGCGTGCCTCGGCCAGCCGGGCGGCCAGCAGCTCCGGGGTGGCGCACTCGAGGATGTCGCGCACGCGGACCGGAAGCCCGACGGCCTCCTCGACGGACACGGCGAGGGCCAGCGCCGACAGACTGTGTCCGCCGGCGAGGTAGAAGTCCGTGTCGTCGGTCACGTACTCCAGCTCGAGTGCCCGCGCGAACAGCCGGCACAGATCCTGGGTGAGGTCAGTCATGATTCCACTCCGTGACGGCAGAACTCTGCGGAAAAAAACCCTGCACAAACACTCCAGATCTTGTCAATAACCTTCCGCCTGGCGGAGATTGCTGTCATTGCCCTCGTATCTCTGTCGGGTTATGGTGGCGAGCGGAAGGCGCCGGCATATGTTCAGCGCGTCATGTCACCAATGGTGAAGGGGGATTGCCTTGCTCAAGTCCCAGCGACTCGCGGTATTGCCCATCGACTCCTACGACCTGGAAACGGAACTGGCCCTCGTGGACCAGCACGACGCCGGAGGCGAGTACGACGCCTTCACCTTCGGTTCGTGGTCGGCCCATGTGCTGGCCAACGGCAGCGGCGCCGAGTCCGACACCGCGTTCCGCCCGCACGGCGACCGTCTGACCCTCACCGAACTGGGCAGGAAACTGCCCGGAATCATGTCCCTGGTGACCGAGCACTTCCCGCTGGACCGGCTCCAGTGGGTGCGCATCTTCAGCCTCGCGGACGGAATTCTCGCCCCGCACGTGGACTTCCTGGAATTCACCGAACCCGGCACCCGGGTGCAGATTCCGCTGCGTACCGGTGAAGAGTCCCTGCATTCCGAGAACGACCTCGTCTACCACCTCCGCCGCGGTGAGGTCTGGAAGATACACACCACCGACCCGCATTCGGCACGCAGCAGCGCGGGACCCGCCCGGCTCTCCCTCTGTCTCGACTTCGCCGGCGCCGCCGAGCCGGTCGAGATCCGGGGCGACGTCCCGGCGGCGCAGCCGGTGCGCATCCTCGACCTCCCCGAGGTGACCGACGCCGACATCGAGGAACTCATCGGCTCCGGCCCGCGGCTGACCCGGGAGACCATGCGCGCCTCCTTCCGCCGGTTCGCCGCGCTCCACTTCGAGCGGCGGGCCCACGCGACCGCGGCCTTCGACTGGTACGCCGAGGCAGCACGGCGCACCGGCGACGACGTCATGGTCGCCAAGGCGGAGGCGTTCCGCACGTACTGCGTCGACAAGCGCGGCTACCGGGAGACGTTCGCCTGGTGAGGGACCACGGCGAGCCGCACGGCCCCCGGCCCGGGCAGGGCCCTGCGGTCCAGCTTGCCGTTGGCCGAGTACGGCAGCTCGTCCGTCACCCACCAGCGCACCGGCACCATGTAGTCCGGCAGCACGGCGAGCAGCGCGCGACGCAGCTCCTGCGCCGGCGGCGGATCGCCGGTGAGCGCCGCGTGCAGCTCCGTGCCGCCGTCGGCCCGCGCCACCCCGAACACCGCCGCGTCCTTGACCCCCGGCAGCGCGGTGAGCCGGGACTCCGGCTCCCGGGGCTCCACCGCGTTGCCGCGGATCTTGATCAGGTCGTCGATCCGCCCGAGGAGCCCGAGCGTGCCGTCGGCCCGCCAGACGCCCCGGTCCCGCGTGCGGTACAGCCGGGCCCCGGGGAGGAAGGGGTCCTCCACGAAGACGGCCCGGGTGAGTTCCGGGTCCGTGTAACCGCGGGCCACCCCCACCCCGCCGATGTACACCTCGCCGACCTCCCCGTCGGGCACCGGTGCCCGCTCCTCGTCCAGGATGCGGATGTAGGTGTTCCACACCAGTGAGCCGACCGGTGGGCGGGGTTCCAGGTTCCCCCGCTCCGCGCTCATCGAATGGCTCGTCACCATGTGGTTCTCGGCGGGCCCGTAGTGGTTGTGCAGGGTGACCTCGGGACGCCTGGTGAGCAGCCCCTCCAGCTCCGGCGTGACCCGTACCGTCTCGCCGGCGCTGATGATGTGCCGCAGCGCCGGAGCGTGTTCGAGGGTGGTGGGCAGCGACATGAGGATGTCGATGAGGGACTGCGGGAAGTCGACCACCTCGATCCGCTCGCCGATGACGTACTCGACCAGGTCGCGCGGGTCACGCCGTACGTCCGGGTGCGGGACGTACAGGCACCCGCCGCAGGCGAGGGTGTAGAAGATCTCCTGGACCGACACGTCGAAGGTGAGCGGCGCGCACTGCAACACCCTGCGCTCCCGGCCGAGACCGGACCCGTTCGCCTGCCAGGCCGCCAGGTTGGCCAGGCACCGGTGCGTCTGCACGATGCCCTTCGGTGCGCCTGTCGAGCCGGAGCTGAAGATGACGTAGGCGGCGTCCTCGGAAGCGATGCGGGGGCGGGCCGGCGGCGGGCCCGGGTACTCCGCGAGCAGCCGGGTCAGCGTGGTCGCCGCCGTGTCCGGGTGCTCCACGGCCGCACCGGGCGCCCCCTCGTCCAGGACCGTGAGCCGGGCGCTGCTGGAGCGCAGGATCTGCTCGATCCGCTCGCGCGGATAGGTCATGTCCACGGGCAGATAGGCCGCGCCCGCCCGCAGGGTTCCGAGCACCACCGCGGTGAAGTCCACGCCCGCCCGCGCGGCGATCAGCACGGTGTCCCCGTGGCCGACCCCGAACGTGCCGGTCAGGTGGGCGGCCACGGTGTCCGCGAGCCGGTCCAGTTCCGCGTACGACACCGGGGCCCGGCCCTGTTCGCACACCGCCCAGGCGTCCGGACGCGCCGCCGTCTCCCGGTCGACGAGGTCCAGGACCGTCCGGGCGCCGATGTTCACGACCGGCCCGCGGTGCTCCGGGTGCCGGTTGCCGCCGGGCGGGTCCCGGCGGTCGGTGGGCTGGGGCACGGGGTCACACCTCCTGCGCGGGCCACGGGGCCCGCGAGACCGATTCGGGCAGGAACGAGTAGGGGTCCTGCGGGTCGTGCGCGGTCGCCTCGATCACGAGCCGGTGTCCCGCCCCCGCTTCCCGGGCCAGTTCCTCCAGCAGCTCCACCATCACGAGATCCTGGAGCGCCAGCCCGGTCGAGTCGTAGACGGTGCGCCGGTCGCGGAGTTCCGCCTGCCGGGAGGGGTCCGTCAGCAGATCCGTGAGCGAGGGGCCGATCTCCTCCGGGCGCAGCCGCTGGCACTCGCCCTCCGCCATCGCCTGCTCCCGGTGGTCGGGGACGACGACGGCGTCGCGCAGCAGTTCCAGGGGCAGTTCGGTCTTGCCCGGCATGTCCGAGCCGACCGCGTTGATGTGCACCCAGGGCCGCAGGGACGTGCCCTGGAGCACCGGCCCCTGGTCGGGGGCGACGGAGGTGGCCGTGCACAGGATGTCGGCGCGCTCCTCCACCTCCGCCGGCTCGGCCACCCGGACCAGCCCGTCGGGCATCCGCGCCCGGGCCGCGAAGGTGTTCTCCGCCCGGATGTCGGTGTCGCAGACCAGGACCTCGGTGAGCGGGAAGGCCCGGGCGAGGGCGTGCAGTTGCGTCACCGCCTGGGCGCCGCAGCCGATGAGCCCCAGCACGCTGCTGTCGGGCCGGGCCAGCGCCCGGGAGGCCAGCGCGGACGCGGCCCCCGTCCGTATCGCCGTCGCGAAGGTGCCGTCCACGATCGCGCGCAGGTGCCCGGACTCGACGTCGAAGGCGAGCAGGGTGGAGAGGATGGTGGGGAGCTGGTTCTTGACGGGGTTGTGCGGGTTGTAGCCCACCATCTTCATGGAGACGGTCGTGCCGTGGCGGACCGCCGGCATCCATTCGAGCAACCCCAGCCTGGGGGTGGTGAGCAGGAATCCGTCGCGCGTCTTCATTTCCGCGCGAGCGGGACCGCTCGAGGTGAGTACCTCGGTCAGCCGTTCGATCGCCAGGTCGTACAGCCGGCCGAGGCCGACCTCGCTGACGACCGTGGCGACCGCCGGGGCATCGACGATGTGGGTGGTGTCCGGTTTCACGTCACTCTCCTGATCCGGTTCGTGTTCCGCTGCCGGAGGGTCCGGGTGCGCTCAGGTACGGGGGGTGTCGGGGGTTCGGCCGTGCCAGGAGTCCCACAGGGCCGCGTAGGCCCCGCCGGCGGCGACCAGTTCGTCGTGGGCGCCCCGCTCCGTGACGCGGCCGTCCTCCATGACGAGGACGGTGTCGGCGTCGTGCGCGGTGTGCAGCCGGTGGGCGATGGCGATGACGGTACGGCCGCGCAGCACGGCCGCCAGGGAACGTTCCAGGTGTCTGGCCGCGCGCGGATCGAGCAGCGAGGTGGCCTCGTCCAGCACCAGCGTGTGCGGATCGGCGAGGACCAGCCGGGCGAGTGCGAGCTGCTGGGCCTGGGCGGGGGAGATCTCATGGCCGCCGGGGCCGATCCCGGTGTCGAGCCCCTCGGGCAGCCCGCGCACCCAGTCGCCGGCGTCGACCGCGTCCAGCGCGGCCGTCACCTGCTCGTCCGTGGCGTCCGGCACCGGCAGCGTGACGTTGTCGCGGACCGTCCCGAGGAACACGTGGTGCTCCTGGGTGACCAGCGCGACATGCCGCCGCAGCTCCTCCAGGGGGAGTTCGGTCACCGGCACGTCGCCGATGGTGACCGTCCCGCCGCGCGGCGGGTGGATGCCCGCGAGGATACGGCCGAGTGTCGACTTGCCCGCCCCGGAGGGGCCGACGACGGCGACCCGCTCACCGGGCCGCACCCGCAGGGTCACGTCGCGTACGACGTCGTGGCCCTCGCGGTAGGCGTAACTGACCTCGTGCGCCGCCAGGTGACGGCCCTGCGGACGGCGGCCGGTGCCGGTGTCCCCGGTCGCGGTGGTGCCCACCCCGACGAGGCGGGCCAGCGAGGCGTCGCCCACTTGCAGCTCGTCCAGCCAGCCGAGCAGTTCGTCCAGCGGATCGATCACCGCGCGGGTGTACAGCGTCGCCGCGGTGACCTCCCCGAGACTCACCCATCCGTGGATGTGGAAGAGACCGCCGCACAGCAGGGTGGCCGCCACCGGCAGGACGTAACCGAAGTCCATCAGCGGGAACCACACGCTGCGCAGGAAGAGCGTGCGGTGCTCGGCGGCTTCGGAGCGCAGGACGTCCTCGTCCGTACGGCGGATCCGCCGCTCGGCGAGGCCCAGCGCCTCCACCGTGCGGGCACCCGCCACGGTCTCGGCCAGCCCCTGCGTCAGGTCCGAGTAGCCGGCCGCCTCCGCCAGATACGCCGCCCGCGCACGCCTCAGGTACCAGCGCGTCGATCCCGCGATCAGGGGCACGGCCACCAGGCACGGCAGCGCCATGAGCGGGCTGGTCACCAGCAGCGCCACGAAGGTGAGCAGCACGGACAGGCCCGCGACGAGGATCGACGGGGCGCCCATGCGCACGGCTCTGGACAGCGAGTCCACGTCCCGGGTGCCGCGGGTGAGCAGGTCACCGGTGCCCGCCTTCTCCACGGCGGACAGGGGCAGCGCCAGCACCCGCTGGACGAAGCCCTCGCGGATGTCCGCCAGCACCTGCTCGCCGAGCCGGGCGCCGAGCAGCCGGGCCGTCCTCGTGAACACGCCCTGGAGCAGCAGCAGTCCGGCGATCACCGCGACGATGACGTCCACCCGGGTGGTGGAGACGTCCCGCTGCACCTGTTCCACGAGACGGCCGAGCAGCGCGGGGACGACCAGCCCGCACGCGGTGGCGAGGACGAACCAGGTCACCGTCCGGCCGAGCAGGCCGGCGCGGCCCCTGACCAGTTCTCGGACGTGACGGCGTACCGCCGGGGCGTCGGCGACCGGAAGACTCACTGCGCACTCCTTCGCGGGAAGCCGGACGAGCGGCGCGGGGCGCGGCCGGTCATGTGCCGTCCCGCAGGACGGTGGCGGCGTACTGGGGGTTGCGGGCCACGAGGTCGCGGTGCGCGCCGGTGCCGACCACCTTGCCGTCGACGACGAACGCCACCTCGTCGGCCTGGTCCAGGAGCAGCGGGCTGGAACTCATCACCACGGTGGTCCGCCCGGCGCGGGCCTGCCGAAGCCGCCGGGCGACGCCCGCCTCGGTGAGCGCGTCCACCGCGCTGGTCGGGTCGACCAGGATCAGCACGGGCGCCTCGGACGCGACGGCCCGGGCCAGCCGCAGCCGTTGCCGCTGTCCGCCCGAGAGGGTGCTCCCCTGCTCCGTGAGGACGCTGCCGAGGCCGTCGGGCAGCGCGTCCACGACGTCCTCGGCGCCGGCGGTGTGCAGCGCGGCGGCCAGTTCCTCGTCCGTGCGGCCCGCGGCGAGCTCGTCACGGAGCACTCCCGAGAAGAGCGTGTCGCTGTTGCGCACCACCAGGATGTGCCGGCGCACCTGTTCCACCGGCAGGGTGTCCAGCGGCACCCCGCCGTACGTCACCACGCCCTCGCGGTAGCGGCCGAGCCGCTCCGCGATCTCGGCGTTCTGCTCCGGGGTGGCGGACACGACGGCGGTGAGCCTGCCGTGGCGCGCCGTCAGCCCGGTGGCGGTGTCGAGGAGGTCGGGCGCGTCCGGCAGGCCGGCCGGTGCGGTGCCCGCGGTGGGGTCGGGTTCGACGGCGAGCACCCGGACCACGCGCCCGGCGGCCACGTTCGCGCCGACGATCACCTGCACGGCCGAGGTCACGGTCCGCATGGGCAGCACCAGGAACGCCGCGTAGCCGTAGGCGGCCACCAGGTCGCCGGGGGAGATGTCACCGGCGAGGGCGAGCCGGGCGCCGGCCCAGACCACGGCCACCACCAGCACGCCGGGCAGCAGGACCTCGGCGGCCGGGAGCACCGACTCCACCTCGGCGACCTCGACGCCGGCCTGCCGCAGCCGCTGGGAGTCCGTGCGGTAGCGCCCCCGGAAGGCCTGTTCGCCGCCGATGCCGCGCAGTACCCGCAGGCCCGTCACGATGTCCGAGGCCCGCCGGGTCAGTTCGCCCTCCAGCTCGCGGTACCGCCCGACGCGCCGGTGCAGGGGGCGCAGCAGCGGGCCCGTGCCGGCCAGGAGGACGGGCACCCCGAGCAGCACCAGCCGCCCCAGGGGCAGCGAGGTGGACAGCAGGACGACGGCCACCACGACGATCGTGACCGCGCTGCCGGCGCCGCGGGCCACCGCGCCGGGCAGCGCCCCGATCCGCGTGATGTCGGCGGTGCCGACGGTCACCATGTCGCCGTCGGCGACGCGGTCGCGCAGCCTGCCGCCCAGGGTGACCGCCTGCCGTACCACGAGACGGACCGTCAGGTAGTTCGCCTTCAGCCGCCCGACGGTGTCGCACCGGTGCCGCAGCACGCTGCCCGCGGTGGTCAGCAGAGCGAGCCCGAGGACCACCCCGGTCCAGGCGAGGAGGCCCCCGGTGTCCTTGTCGCTGATCGCGTCGACGGCCCCGCCGACGGCCAGCGGGGTGAGTCCCATGCCGGCCATCCACAGGCAGCCCCAGAACACCCCGAGCGTCGCCGTACCGGCCTGCCGGCGCAGCAGCCAGAGCAGATAGCTCCGGGGCGACCGGAGATCGGGTTCTCCGGTGTCGGGCAGTGGATCGTTCCTCGGCAACGCACTTCCTTCTGACGTGTCTCGGTGGATTCGGGGACCAGGGCGCGAGCCGGCCGGGTGGCCGGCGGGAGACGGGCCGCGGGGCTACTCGCTCACGCCCGCGAGGGCCCTCTCACCGAGGCGGCGGAGCGCGTCCACGACCTCGTCGGGACGGTCGAGGTGGTAGAGGTGCCCGCCGTCGAAGCGGCGCACGCCGGCCGGCGCGGCCGACCAGGCGCGCCACTGCCCGGCGTGCTCGTCCGTGACGCCGAGGTCGTCCCTGCCCCGCCAGGCGTGGACCGGGCAGGGCAGCACGGCGTCCGCGGCCGGCGGGCGGTAGTGGTCGCACAGGGTGAGGTCGGCGCGCAGGGGGCGGGCGACGATGGGGACCAGCTTCTCGCTGGCGGCCACGTAGTCCGGTACGGCACCGTGTTCGGCCAGCTCGGCCACCAGCTCGCCGTCGCTCATCGCCGCCGCCCCGGTCGGCGCCCCCTGGGCGTCCGGCGCACGGCAGGCGGAGGCCACGAGCCCGACGGGCCACGACCCGTACCCGGTACCGAGGGCACGCGCCAGCTCGTAGCCGAGCAGGGCGCCCATGCTGTGCCCGAACACGAGATAGGGCAGGTCGAGCCGGGCGGCCAGTACCGGGACCAGTTCCCGGACGACCTCCTCGGTACGCGTCGCCGGCTCCTCGCGCCACCGGTTCTCCCGCCCGGGTAGCTGTACGGCGACCACGGCGATCCCGGGGCCGGCCAGCTCCTGCCACTGACGGAACTGGAAGGCCCCAGAACCCGCGTGCGGCAGGCACACCAGGAGCAGCCGGGCCGTGGCCGGCGGCTGCCACTCGACGAGCCCGCGCCGGTCGCCCGCGCTCACCGGACCGCCCCGCGCCCGTCCAGGGCGTCGGTGAGGTCGTCCGCCAGGTCCCGGCAGACCAGCCGCAGTTGTTCCGCCGCGTAGAAGTGGCCGCTGGGGTAGCGGCGTACGGTGGCGGTCTCCCGCGTCTCGCCGGCCCAGGCCCTGAGCCCCGCCAGCGCGACCCGGTCGTCCCGCTCACCCGCGAAGACGGAGAGGGGACACGCCAGCCGGGGCGCAGGCCGCGGGACGTATCCCTCCAGCCAGGCGAGGTCGGCCCGCAGTACGGGGAGCAGGATCTCCAGGAGCTGCGGGTCGGCGAGCGCCTGGGCCGGTGATCCGCCCAGGCCCGACACCCAGGCGAGCAGCTCCGCCTCGGGCAGCCCGGACAGCGCGGGCCGGGGCCGCCCGGAGGCGGGGTGCTCCATCCCCGACACGGCCAGCAGCGCGGGGCCCGGCAGCCGGTCACCGGCGGACAGCGTGCGTGCCACCTCGAAGGCGAGGAGGGCGCCCATGCTGTGCCCGAACAGGGCGTAGGGCCGCGAGCCGTGCGCCGCGACATCGGCGCCGATGGCGTCGGCGATCAGGGCGGGGTCCACGCACGGCGGTTCGGTGATGCGGTGCTCGCGCCCCGGGAGCTGGACGGCCACCACCTCGATCCCGTCCGGCAGGGCCGCGGGCCAGGGCCGGTAGGCCGAGGCCGCGCCGCCGGCGTGCGGGAAGCAGTACAGGACGGCGGGTGCCTCGGGCCGTGGCCGGGGGCGCACCAGTTCCCGCGCGGGCAGCGGGCGTGCGGTGGGGGGAGAGGGCATCATCGCGGCGCGTTCCCGGCGGGCTCAGGAGCGCGGCTCAGCGGCCGGCCACATGCGTTCGGCCTGCCGGTACAGCAGCTCCGAGCCGACCGAGCGCCGTCGGCACAGTTCCTCCAGCAGGCCGCTCTGGCGCACCGGTTCGGAGTCGGCGTCGAACTCGGAGCCGGTGAGGTGCTTCAGCCAGGGTTCGAGGCCCATGGCGTACGCGTACACGTGCCGGGCGCCCACCTGCTGGGCCAGCCGGTCCGCCATGGCGGCGTCCGAGCCCTTCAGCCGCCGCGACTGGTTCTGTTCGCGCGTCAGCTTGGCCTCCATCAGCGGGCCGTAGAGCCAGCTCAGGGAGGCGCCGACGCACTCGAGCCCGACGAACAGCGCGTCGACCTCGCCGACGATGTCGCGCACCCGGTCGTAGAGGGCGGGCTCGATCGGCGTGATGTCGGTGGCGAACATGAAGGAACGGCCGAGCGCGCGGACCAGCGGCACCATCTTGGTGCGGATGTCGAGGTCGGCGTGCTCCCCGATGAAGGGCAGGCCCATGACGTCCAGTCCCTCGGCGGCCCGGTGGATGTCCAGCTCGCCCAGCTCCACCACCCGGCGGAAGCCCAGGGCCTCCAGCATCACCTTCAGGCTGGGGTCCTGGAGCGTGCCGCCGGAGGCGCGCGGGACCACGATCGTGCCGATGCGGGTGCGCAGTTGGAGGAGCGTCTCCAGCGAGAAGTGGTCCGAGTGGAAGTGGCTGATCACCACGGCGTCGATGTGGTGGGGCAGGTCCGCGAGGGCGAAGTGCTCGTGCCCGTCGTCGGAGTAGCCGACCAGCGGGTCGAGCAGGACGCAGCCCGCCGAGGTCTCCACCAGGACCGTCGCGTGCCCGAAGTAGCGCATGCGGACCTGGCCGTCGGGGACCGGGTCCGGGGTGCGGGGGGTCTCGTCGTGGAAGAGCGCGTCGAAGCCGGCCGTCGCGGCGGCGTCCAGGCCCAGCCGCTCGGCCAGTTCCCGGGTGTCCACGGGCTGGAGACGGGCGGCGAACACGTCGTCCCACACGGCGGCGGAGAACGGTACGCCGATGTCGAGGCGCTCGGGCGAGGGCAGCACGGGGCTGCCGTACACGAAGGGCTGGTCGCGCGGCGGGGCAGCGGTCAGCGACAGGGTCTGGCCGTGCTCCTCGAACGCGGGGGAGCGGTACAGCAGCGACTCGAAGAAGCGGAAGGAGGGGTGGTTGGCCGTGTCGTACACCAACTCCACGCAGCCGCGCAGCGATTCGGGGACCTCGGGGTACAGGGACTCCAGGGGGCCGCCGGTGGCCCGTTCGGCCAGCAGGGCCCGCAGGCGGTCGATGTCGTCCGCGAGGGTGAGTCGCGCCTGCGCGTCCCGCAGGGTGGCGTCGAGCAGTGCCTGCACGTCGGCGGTGCCCGCGCTGCCCGGGTTGAGGAACGGTCCGCCGTAACGGGCCGGGTCCGCCAGGGCGTTGCGGTGCAGCGCCGGGGACATGACGTAGTTGCGGAGGATGGGAAGCAGCCTCTCGCGCAGGTTCAGTGCTCCGGTGTGCGGTGCCAGGAGGTAGGGCCAGGCGTACCAGCGGTGCAGCAACGGCTGCGCGACGACGGAGGCACGAAGATGGCGTTTCTGGATGACGGGCACGCTGCGTTCCCTTGCGAGTCGAGGCCGGTGGTCAACGGGGGTCGGCTCTTGTGGTGTCTTCGAAATCCGGATCCGGCCCCGTGGTGAATGGGCGGCACAGGCCTGGGACGAGAGATTCGTACCGCGCCACCGAACAAATGGGCCGGCATACTCCCCCGTTCCCCCGCGAGGCTCTCGATCCGGGCGTTCGAGGCTGGATTTCCGCCCTTTATCGCCGCAGGATTTCGTGCTGTAGTGCTGAGGCTTAGCTTTCGACTGTAGTCATGATCCTCAAGGGCCTGCCACCGATTGCTCATGTGACGTGCGTCACATGGCGACGTCGTGTGTGTGCGTGATTGACTGGCAAGAAGTTACGGGTGGTCATGCGGTGAAGCTCTCTTCACTACTTCCTTTCCTGGAGAGCGCGTGACCCGAAATCCTCTTCTTGAGGCCGGCGCGCGGGGAACCCGCTGCATGACCGGTCATGAAGTGCACCTTGACACGGGGTGCAGGCCTACGTGAAACTCTGCGACCTGTTGCAGGGGGAACGAGAGGGATATGTCGGACGGTACGGAGCGTCGTGGCACTGCGTTGGTTTCTGGCGCCTCGTCCGGATTCGGTGCGCGCATCGCGCAGGTGTTGTCTGCGAGAGGATACGCAGTCATTGCCCTCGCCCGCCGCGCCGAACGGCTCAAAACGCTTGCCGAAGAGGATCCATATCGAGCCATTCTCCCTGTGGTCGCCGACGTGCGGGACCCGGACTCCCTGGCCAGAGCCCTCGCGGAGCTACCGGTCGAATACCGCGACATTTCGGTGCTTGTGAACAACGCGGGCCTGTCGAAGGGCTTCGGCCCGCTCCAAGAGGGCGGCTCGCCGGAGTGGCGTGAAATGATCGACACAAACGTCACAGGTGTGCTGAATCTGACCGAAATCGTGCTGCCCCGGCTCGTCGCGCGTGGCGACGGACACGTGGTCAACGTCGGATCGATCGCCGCCGAGTACCCCTACCTGGGCGGCAACGTCTACGCCGCCACGAAGGCGTTCGTCCACCAGCTCTCCCTCAACATGCGCGTCGACCTCCAGGGCACCGGGGTGCGGGTCAGTTGCGTCGCGCCCGGCATGGCGAGGACGGAGTTCGCCCAGGTCCGCTACGAGGGGGACGAGACGCGCGCGGCGGCCCTCTACGCCGGCGTCACCCCTCTCACGGCCGACGACGTGGCCCAGGGCATCGCCTGGTGCCTGGACCGGCCGCCGCACGTCAACGTCAACATGATCGAGCTGATGCCCGTCGACCAGCCCTTCGGACTGGGCTTCGCGGGAAACCGGAACGGCGGCCCGGGCGCCTGCGGCGAACCCGATGCTTCGTGATCCGCAGGCCGGTGACCGGCCCGGCCCCGGCGGAACCGGGGTCGACGCCCGGCCCCGGCCGGCCGGCCAGGAGGTCTCGGTACGGCGGGCGCATCCCGGGGACGCCGTGGAGCTGGCCCGGATCTCCGCGCCTTTCGCGGCCGCGGACCGGCTGCTCAGACGCTCGCCGGACACCTTCGCGCGGCACATCGACGAATTCCTTGTGGCGGTCCACGAAAAGACGGATCACGAAAAGGCGCTCCGCGAAACGGCGGCCCATGAAACGGTGGCGCACAGGACCACCCTCGCAGGCTGCATGGGACTGCTTCCGGTGCCGCACTGCCTGGTCATATACAACCTCTGCGTCTCGCCGGAGTTCCAGGGCAGAGGAATCGGCCGGGCCCTGCTGCGTCACGCCGCCCGGCGGGCGGCCGACAGCGGACGTGCCCGCATTCTCGCGGCCTCGAAACACGGGGGCGCCTGGTTCACGCGGCATGGCTTTCAGGAGATCGACCCGGACTCCGCCCCAGAAGAATGGCGGCGCCTGTCCCCCTCCGGCCGCAAGTCGTCTCTCTATTGTCTGCGACTCGATGACCGGTAACACTGGGGCCATTGCTTCAGGATGATCAGGGAGTGGAAAATTGATTATCTGCGGACTCAAGCTCACGCACGACGGAGCGGTGGCCCTGATCGACGACGATCGCCTCGTTTTCAGCGTCGAGATGGAAAAGATAGGAAACGGTCTGCGCTACAGCACCGTCTCCGACCTCAGTCAGATCCCCGGAATTCTCGCCGATTTCGGCTACAAGCCACGGGACGTCGATGAATGGGTCGTCGACGGCTGGGACGGCGACGTCTCGGGCGTGGTCTCCCTGCTGAGTTCCTCCGTCCCGGTGGAACTGGCCGTCGGACCCTACCGGGAATCGGCGGCCTGCCCCGACCTGGCCGCGCCGGGGGCATCCGGTGAGTTCCCGATGGACGGCCGCTCCTACCCGTACACGAGCTACGCGCACGCCGCCGGTCACCTGGCGAGCGCCTACTGCTCCAGCCCCTTCGCCCGGCGGGGCGAGCCGTCGTTCGTGCTCGTCTGGGACGGCGGACTCTTCCCGCGCCTGTACTGGGTCGACCCCGACACCGGCGTGGAGAACCTCGGCGAACTCTTCCCGCTGCTCGGCCACGCCTACGCCATCGCCGGCCACCACTTCGGCCCGTTCCGCCGCGAGGTCCAGTCACCGACGGTGGACGACCTCTCGGTGGCCGGCAAACTGATGGCGTACATCGCGCTCGGACAGTCGCACGAGGACGTACTGACCGCGCTGCGCGAGGAGTTCCACCGGGTCTTCGAGAGCGACCTGCCGGAGTCCGTGGAGTACCGCCGGGCGGTCGGCGGCTACGGCAGCCTCTTCGAACCGTCGGTGCCTCCCGTCCACACGTTCTTCCAGGCCGTACGCGACCGGGTGGAGCCCCAGGGCATCGCCGACGAGGACGTCCTCGCCAGCGTCCACACCTTCTTCCAGGAACTCCTCCTGGAACGCATCGCCCAGAAGGTCCGCGCGGCGCGCGGCACCGGGCCGTGGAACCTGTGCTTCGCCGGCGGCTGCGCCCTGAACATCAAGTGGAACAACGCGCTGCGCGCCCTCCCGGAGTTCGCCGACGTCTGGGTACCGCCGTTCCCCAACGACTCCGGCTCGGCGATCGGCGCCGCCGTGCTCGGCCGGGCCCGGCACGAGGGCCTGCGCCACGTCGACTGGCACGTACGGCTGGGCCCGGCCCTCCAGCCCAGCCCGCAGGCACCCGACGGCTGGACCGCGACGCCGTGCACCCCCGCCGAACTCGCACGGGAGATCCACGAGTCGGGCCGGCCCGTGGTCGTCCTCCAGGGGCGCGCCGAGCTGGGACCACGGGCCCTCGGGGGCCGCAGCATCCTGGCCGCGCCCACCCGGGCGGAGATGAAGGACGAACTGAACCGGGTCAAGGACCGCGAACCCTACCGCCCGGTCGCCCCGATCTGCCTCGTCGAGGAGGCCCCGGCCGTCTTCGCCCCCGGCACCCCCGACCCGTACATGCTGTTCGAGCACGAAGTGCGTCCCGAATGGCTCGACCGGGTCCCGGCGATCGTCCATCTCGACGGCACGGCACGGCTCCAGACCGTCTCCCGGGACGACGACCCCTTCCTGGCGGAGGTGCTGACCGCCTACCACCGGCTCAGCGGCGTCCCCGTCCTGTGCAACACCAGCGCCAACCTCAACGGACACGGCTTCTTCCCGGACGTCGCCTCCGCCATGGCCTGGGGCAGGGTGGACAGGATCTGGAGCGACGGGGTGCTCCACCACCGCAGGGGCGCCTGATCCGGCACCCGTCCGTGGCCGGCACGGCGGCCGGGGGTGCGGAACGCGAGGCGCTGCGCACCGTGGGGGCCCTCGTCGGCGTCCTGCCGGGGATCAGCTCCCTGTACGGCGGTGCCGTGGTCGTCGTCGCCGGGCGCGCCGTGCTCACCCCCGGCGCGCTCGGCGAGGCGTTCGCCCAGGACCTCGCGTTCCTTCGGTACAGCGGCGCCCGGCCGGTCGTCGTCCACGACGCCGGCGCCGAGCCGGTCCGGCGGGCCCCCGGCGAGGACGAGGGCACCGCCCTGCGCACGGTGGCCGCGGGCCTGGTGCAGCGTCGCCTCGTCGGCCTCGTCAACGCCCACGGCCCGCTGGCCGTCGGCATCACGGGCGAGGACGGCCACACGCTCACCCGCACGGCCTCGGGCGACCTCGTGGCCGACCCCGGCGTCCTGCGCACGCTGCTCGACGACGGGCGCGTCCCCGTGGTCGCCGCCGTCGCACACGGTGAGCACGGACCCCACCCCGCCGACGTGGTGACGGCGGCCCGCCTGCTCGCGACCCACCTGAGCGCCCGCCGACTCCTGCTGCCCTCGGACGCGGAGCCGGCCGGCCCGGCCGGGGCGACACTGCTCGACATGGCCGTACCCCACGTCCTGCTGCGGACCCTGTACGGCCTGGACACCCCGACGCCGGACGAGGTGGGCGGGGCCCACACCCACGCTCCCCGCTCCTCGGAGAACCCCACGGACCGGTGGGTGGCGGAGGAGGCCCGGGAGGGAGCGCCTACGGGCCCCGGCGTCCGGAAGCTGCCGCGGGTCGGCCGGCGGTAGCGAGGTGGGGCAGGGCGCGTCCGCGTAAGCGGCGCGAGTCCCGGGCGCCGGAACGTCCGCCGGCCGGGTGGCGGGGACACGCCGACAGGCGGGGGCCTGCCACCACCGGCGCCGGGCTGCCGAGCGGCCGTCGTCGGCGCCCTGTTGCCGAGCCGCCACCCTCGGCGCCCTGTTGCCGAGCTGCCATCTCCGGCGCCGTGCTGTCGAGCCGCCATCATCGGCGTCCCGCTGCCGAGGCATGGCTACCGGCGTCCCGCTGCCGAGCCGCGGCCGCGACCGCCTCTCGGCACGCCGTGCCCGTCTTCCCTGCCCTCCCCTTCCCGCGGGACACCCGGTGCTGGGGAGGGGTAGAAGTGGAGTGTCGGCCGGAACGGTGAGGTGAGCGCTCCATGGGTCGTGTGTCCGGTGTCCGGGACATGGGGGCCGGGGTAGGTCGCGGGACCCTTCCCGGCGCGTCCCCCCGGCCGCCCTAGGTCCCGTACCGCATCGTGGGTGCGGCTGCTGACCTGCGGGAAGTCCGTGTCACCCGACTGCGCGGTGCGGCGGGCACACCGGTGAGGCCGGCGGGCGGAAGGAGCGAGTGCGATGACAGGAGCGCGGCGGCGCCCACAGCGGGCGGACCGTCCGGAGGGCGGCGCGGTGGACCCGAGCGGGCTGATGGATCTGCTGGGCGTCGCCGCGGTGCTGCTGGAGGCCGACGGCAGGATCGACATGTGGAGCCCGCAGGCGGAGGAACTGTTCGGCTACACCCGCAGCGAGGCGGTCGGGCAGTACGCGGCGCTGCTGCTCCTCCATCCCGAGAACCAGGACGCGGCGGTCACCCTGTTCGCCGACGTGATGGCGACGGGCCGGGGCTGGGCGGGGGCGTTCCCCGTCCGCCACAAGGACGGCAGCTCCCGGATGGTCGAGTTCCGCAACATGCGGCTGACGGACAACCTCGGCGACCACTACGCCCTGGGACTGGCCACGGACCGCACCACCCTGCGGCAGGTGGAGCGCAACCTGGCCCTGTCCACCCGGCTGGTCACCCAGGCCCCGATCGGGCTGGCCGTGCTGGACAACGACCTGCGGTATCTGGCCGTCAACCCGGCCCTGGCGGCCATGCACGGCGTTTCCGAGGCCGGCCACATGGGCCGTGACTTCCGCGAGGTCCTGTCCGGCGCACCCTTCCTGGACGCGGAGGCCGTGATGCGGCAGGTCCTCGCCTCCGGCGCCCCCGTGGTGGACCGGCAGGTGGTGGGCCGTACCGCCGCCGACCCGGAGCGCGATCACGCCTGGGCGGTGTCGGTCTACCGGCTGGAGGACCACCACGGGCACGTACTGGGCATCGCCATCATGGTCGTCGACGTCACCGACCGCTACGAGGCGGCCCGCAAGGCCGACCAGGCCCAGCAGCGCCTGCGTCTCGTGGCCAACGGCTCGTCCCGGATCGGCACCACCCTGGAGGTGGAGCGGACCGCGCGGGAACTGGCCGACGTCGTCGTGCCGGACCTGGCCGACATGGTCGCGGTGGACCTCCTGGACTCCGTCCTGCAGACGGGCCGTCCGGACGTCGGGGAGGGCCCGGCGCTGTTCCGCGCCCTGGCGGTGAAGACGGCCTACCCCACCGCCGCCGCCGACGCCATCGTCCCGCCCGGCCGCCTCACCACGTACCACGCCGACCACCCGGCGGCCCACTGCATCCGCACCCGCCGCCCGCACCTGATCACCCATCTGGAGGATCACGCCCGTATCGCCTCCGACCCCGAGGCCGCCCACCTGCTGGCCCGGGCCGGTGTCCACTCCGACATGGCGGTCCCGCTCATCGCCCGCGGAGAGGTCATCGGGGTGATGGGCCTGGCCCGCGCCCGCAACCCGCAGCCGTTCGACGACGACGATCTGGCCCTCGCCTGCGAGCTGGCCTCCTCCGCCGCGCTGAGCATCGACAACGCCGTCCTGCACCAGCACATCCGCAGCGCCGCCGAGACCCTCCAGCGCAGCCTGCTGCCCAGGCTCTCGCCCCGCCATCCCGGTCTGGACGTCGCCGCCCGGTACCGGCCGGCGCAGGCCTTCAGCGAGGTCGGCGGCGACTGGTACGACGTGATCCCCCTCGACGGCGACCGCACCGCGCTCGCGGTGGGCGACGTCATGGGCAGCGGCATCCCGGCGGCCACCGCCATGGGCCGCCTGCGCACCGCCACCTCCACCCTCGCCGACCTCGACCTGGACCCGGCCCGGATCCTCACCCACCTCGACAAGATCACCCACGGTCTGGACCCGTACATCGCCACCTGCGTGTACGCGGTCTACGACCCCCACCGGGCCCTGCTGCACGTGGCCTCCGCCGGCCACCTGCCCCCCGTGCTGATGCGCGCCGGCAGACCGCCCGAACTCCTCGACCTGCCCACCGGCATCCCGCTGGGAGTAGGCGGCGTCCCCTTCGAGACGACCACGCTCGGCCTGGAACCCGGCGACCAGCTCGTCCTCTACACCGACGGGCTGGTCGAGACCCGCGACGACCCCATCGACGAACGGCTGGAGGACCTCCTGCGTCTCCTGGCACCGCGTGACCGCTCCACGGAGGTCACCTGCGACCGGCTCCTGCGGCAGTTGCGCCACCCCGCCGGCCATGACGACGTCGCCCTCCTCATCGCCCGCGCCCAGCCCCTGTCGGCCCGGTGACGGCCGCGACGCCGGACATCCGTCCGCGCCCGTACGTCACCCGGCCGGCCCTCAGCCGGGGAAGCGCCCCGTGGAGCGCAGCCGCCAGCGGCGCTCGGCGTAGGCGAGGTCGTCCCGCCACAGCCGCCCCGCCGCCGCCCGCACCAGCGGACGAAGGAGGGGGGCCGCACGGCGGGCGACGGCGAAGCCCGGCCGGTCCGAGGCGGCCATCACGGCCTCGACGACCGCCGTGCGCGGCCGGCCCCGCTCGTCGGGCCCGAGCGGCGTGGCATGGGTCTCGACCACGGACCCCCGCCCCTCACCCTCGGTGATGTGCATGACGACCGTACGCGGTTCGGGGGCCGTGAACACCGCCCGCACCGGTACGACCAGGCGTCCCGCCACCTTGAAGGAGACGTCGACGGTGAAGGCGTCGTCGGCGCCCGCGCCGTCGGGCGATCCGACCACCGTCAGATCCACGAACGAGTACGGGTGGAACCAAGCGCCGTGCCACGGGTCCAGCCGGTTGGCCATGACATCCTCGGTCTCGCACACACCCAGCCCGGTGTAGACGGCCGTCAGCGCACGCGCCCGCTCGGGCCTCGGCGCGACGACCGGCGCGTCCAGCGGCGCCTCACCGCCGGCCTCGTCCAGCCGCACCCACACCAGGACGCCGTCGTCGTGCACCGGCAGGGGGGACCAGCCCGCGGACGGGCCCCCGTCCAGGGCGAGCCCGTGCCAGTGGCAGACCAGGGTGCCGCAGCGCACGGGACTGTCCCGCAACGGTGCGCCGAGATGGGGGCAGATGCCGGGACCGCCCACGGGACGGCCGTCGGCGCCGCGCCAGACGACCACCTCCTGCCCCGCCACGGTCCGCGCGAGCGGCCGGTCGGCGCGCAGGGCGCGGGAGGCACCGACCACGTACCAGTTGCCGGACGGACGGGCCAGGGCCCGCTTCAGGGCCTGTGCGATCACCGCGGGCCTGGCCTCCCGCCAGGTGGGCCGCGGACGCTCCCACGGCACCGGGCGCCGCCGCAGCGACAACGGCAGCCGGCCGCGCCGGCCGGGCGGAACGGGGTTCACGCGACCCCCTTCGCGACCGGCGGGCACGAGGTGCCGCGCACGGCGGGGCTGAGCGGGCTCGGCGCCGCGGGACGCCCCGGCCGGCGCCGCGCCGCCAGCCGGGCGGCGAACACCCGGACCAGCCCGTCGGCGGCGACCGCGGCCCGGCGCCGCTGCCCGACCGCCGCACGGCGGTGCAGCACCGCGTACCCGTCCCGGGCGACCGCGTCCAGGATGCCGCCGTACAGGACGAACGCGGTACGGATGCACGGGCGGGACACCGGATCCAGCATCGCCAGGCCGGGCGCCGCCTCCCGGTAGACGCCGCGGGTCAGCGCCTCGAACTCACGCAGCGCGCCCGTGATGCGGCGGTCGTGCCGCCCGGTGTCCCGGCTCCACCGCAGCAGATCCCGGTCGACTCCGTGACCGGCGAGCAGATCGGCGGGCAGATAGACGCGCCCCCGGTCCAGGTCCTCTCCCACGTCGCGGAGGAAGTTGCTCAGTTGGAAGGCGACGCCCAGGGCGGCGGCGTACGGCGCGGCCTCCTCGCGCGCAACGACCGTCCCCAGCACCGGCAGCATCTGCAACCCGATCACCGCGGCCGAGCCGTGCGTGTAACCGCGCAGGTCGGCATAGGTGGCGTAGTCGGTCACCACCAGGTCCGCGCTCATCGCCGACATGAAGTCCCGGAAATGGGCGTGCTCGATGCCGTAGCGGCGTGCGGTGTCGGCGAGCGCCAGGACCACCGGCTCGCGGCCGTGTCCGTCGCGCAGCCCCCGGTCCAGGCTCCGCCGCAGCTCCCCCAGCACCTGGCCGCGCCGCTCGGTGTCCACACCGGGGTCGAGGGAGTCGACGATGTCGTCGGCCCAGCGGGCGAAGCCGTACAGGGCGTGCACGGCGGGCCGGCGCTCGACCGGCAGCAGCCGGGTGGCGAGGAAGTAGGTCTTGCCGTGCCGGGCGTTGAGCGCGCGGCAGTGGTGGTAGGCCGCGCGCAGCGCCGGATCGCCGATCCCCGCCGCGTCCAGTTCACGGTCCGTCATACGGTGCTTTCCTCCAGGGGCTGGGGCGGGGTGCGTGGCCGGGTGGGCGCGGGGCGCGGCAGGCCGGTGATCCGCGCGGCGGCGAGCTTCCCGGACACCAGTACGGTCGGCACGCCGACGCCCGGTGTCGTGCCGCAGCCGGCGAGGACGGCGTTCTCGGTGCCCCGCACCAGGTTGCGCGGGCGGAACGGTCCCGTCTGGGCGAAGGTGTGGGCGGCCGAGAAGGGCGTCCCGGCGGCGTGGCCCGCGGCTCGCCAGGTGGCCGGGGTGACGAGGCACTCCTCCTGGACGGCGGCCCCGATGCCGTCCAGGCCGCGCCGTTCCAGCTCCCGCAGCAGCGTCTGCCGGTAGCGGGGGCCGAGTTCGCCCCACGCGACGGCGTCCGGCCCGATGTCGGTGTTGGGGCAGGGCGCGAGGACGTAGTGCAGGTGCCGGCCCGGGGGAGCGAGTCCGGGATCGGTGGCGGTGGGCCGGGTGATGAGCAGGGAGGGATCGCTCATCAGCCGCCCGGTGCGGGTGAGTTCGTCGAACGTGGTGCGCCAGGCCGCGCCGAAGGAGATGGTGTGGTGGGCCAGTTGTGGCCAGGTGCGGTCCGTTCCCAGGTGGAGCACCACGGCGGACGGCGAGTGGCGCAGGCGCACCGGGCGGCGGGGGCGGCGGCCGAGGAGCCGGTAGGCGACCGGGAGGTCCGGGGTGAGGACCACGCTGTCGCAGGGGATGCGCTCCTGGCCGGTGACGACGGCGGTGACGCGCGCCCCCGAGCGTTCCAGCCGGAGCACCTCCTGCCCGTACCGCAGGTCGGCGCCCGCGTCGGCGGCGGCGTCCGCCATGGCCCGCGGCAGGGCGTGCATGCCGCCCCGGGGGAAGTACACGCCGGCGACGGTGTCCATGTAGGCGATGACGGCGTACGCGGCCAGGGCGCGGGCGGGCGGCACCCCCGCGTACAGGGCCTGGAAGGAGAACACCCGGCGCAGCCGCTCGTCGGTGAGGAAACGCCCGATCCGGGCATCCAGCCGGCCGAAGCCGCCGAGTGCGGCCAGCCGGGCCAGGTCGGGGGTCAGCAGGTTGAGCGGGGAGTCGAAGTTGGCGTCGATGAACCGGCGCATCTGCGCCCGGTACAGCTTCTCCAGCCAGTCGCGCAGCCGTCGGTAGCCCGCCGCCTCGCGGGCCCCGGCGAACCGTTCCACCTCCGCCGCCATCGCGTCGGCGCCGGTGTGCACGTCGAGGGTGGCGCCGTCCGCGAAGCGGGCCCGGTAGGCGGGGTGCAGGGGCACCAGGTCGACCCGCCGGTACAGGCTGTCACCGACGGCCGCGAAGGCCTCGTCGGCCAGGTCGGGCATGGTCAGCACGGTCGGGCCGGTGTCCATCCGGTAGCCGCCCAGGTCGAGACGTCCGGCCCGGCCGCCGGGCAGCGGGTCCCGCTCGACGACGGTGACGCGGCGTCCGGCGCCCAGCAGGTGCAGCGCGGCCGACAGCCCGGCCAGGCCGGCTCCCACGACCACGACGTGATCGCTGGGCCCGGGCAGCGTACGCGTCATCGTCCGCACTCCTTCGCACCCGAGCCGGCCAGCAACGCCGACACGGACACGCCCGCACCGTCCCCGGGTCGCGGACCGCAACCACCGGGCCGCACGGGCTCCGGCCCGCCGCCCGCGCATACCGGTCCGTCGCCCGCGGACGGCCGCGGTGGCCCGCCGTCCGCCGATACCGGCCCGCCGTCCGCCGATACCGGCCCGCCGTCCGCCGATACCGGCCCGCCGTCCCCGGAAGCCGACCCGCCGTCCGCACCCGGCGGCGGTGGCCCGCCGCCCGTCGGTCTCGGGCTGTCGGCCGCGGTGGCGAGCAGGTGGCGGAGCCGGGTGCCGGGCTCGTGTTCGAGGCGGGCATCGTCGAGGTGGTGCAGGCCCTGGGCGATCAGCCGGCCGATCCTCGCCTCGACCGTCGCCCGGGCGCCCGTGCCGGTGAGCACCTCCCGTACCCGGTCCAGATCAGGCCCCGCCAGGCCCGCGTCGCCCAGCGAGCGGCGCAGGACGCTCAGGGAGGAGTGGTCGCCGGTGGTCTCGGCGCGCACCCGGGCCAGAGCGACCAGATACGTCGGTTTGCCCTCGCGGATGTCACCGCCACAGGGTTTCCCGGTCCGCCGGGGGTCACCGAAGACGTCGTCCAGGTCGTCCCGTAGCTGGAACGCCATGCCGGCACAGCGGCCGGCCGAGCGCAGCGCGCGCGTCGTGGCGTCGTCCGCGTCCGCCAGCGCGGCGCCCAGGGCCAAGGGCCGTTCGACGGAGTACCGGGCGCTCTTGAGACAGGCCGCCCGCAGGGCCCGGGACAGGGAGTACGCGCCCGTGATCTGCCCCTGTACGTCGAGATACTGACCGGCCACCATCTCCGTGCGCATGTCGCTCCACAGGCGGCGCACGGCGGACGCCCGCACCGGGTCGAGCGGTGTCTCGGCCACCAGGTCGTCCGACCAGGCGAGCGCCAGATCGCCGGCCAGCAGCCCGGCCGCCTCCCCGAAGCGGCTGACGCGCCGGGGGGAGGCCGCCCCGGTGTACTGGGCGCTCAGCTCGGCGTGCAGCGCCGGCCGGCCGCGGCGACGGGCCGAGCCGTCCATCACGTCGTCGTGCACCAGGGCGCAGGTCTGCAGGAGTTCGAGCGCGGCGCCGATCCGCAGGGCCGCTCCCACCAGCGGCTCCCCGGCGCCGCCGCAGGCACGCAGCGACCACCACAGCAACTGGGAGCGGGCCCGTTTGCCCCCGGTCCGGGTGAACCGTACGACCCTCCCGGCCAGTTCCTCGGCGAACAGGACGTCCATGGCGCGGGCGCGGGCGACCCGGTCGGCCAGGAAGAGGTCCAGTACCCGGCCCACGGCGGCGGGCACGTCCGCGTCGACGACGCGCGCGTCCCCCGGGTCCGGCGGGATCGAGCCACGGGCCTCGCCGGTTGCGCCGTCCGGGCGCACCCGGACGGGGGAACCCGACAGCGGCACCGGGCGCGGGACGGGTGGCGGTGCGACCGCATGGTGTTCCTTCGCCTGTGTGGGGCGCATCCCGGTTCCTCTCGTCCTGATCACAGAGCAGTTCGTCACCACGTCTTCGGCGTGGGGGCCGGACGCGGATGCGGTACGGGCCGAGGCGTGACGGACCGCTTGTGACGATGCCTTCCACATCCCTCACGCACCGTGGCCGACGCGTGTCGCATACGAGTGACCCGCATCCGTTCGGGCACCTGGGCGGGAACAGGGGCAGGGTGCGCGACGCGTACCCGGACCCGCAGCACGGAAGGAGCCGTCGTGGTGGAGGCGGAGGTGGCCGTCGTCGGGGCGGGAGCCGCGGGCCTGTCCCTGGCCCACCGGCTGGCCGGACACGCGCCGGGACCGCGCACGCCGTCCGTCGTCCTGGTCGACGCGCCGCCCGGCCCGCTGCGCCCACCCCGCCGCACCTGGTGCTTCTGGGGGGCGGGCCGTGGCCGTTTCGACGCGGCGGTGACGGCGTCCTGGCAGCACCTGCGGGTACGGCCGCCGGCGGGACGCCCGCTCGAAGGGGACCTCGGGCCGCTGCGGTACAAGATGATCCGCTCCGACGACTTCGAGGAACTGGTCGGCAGGGACCTGGCGCGCAGCCCCCGCGTACGACGGCTGGAGGCAGCCGTCGAGACGGTGGAGGACGTGCCCGCCGGGGCCCGCGTCCGGCTCCGGAACACCGACGGCACACCACAGGTCCTCGACGCCCGCTGGGTGTTCGACTCCCGGCCGCTCGGCAGCCTGCCCGCCGCCCGCACCACCCTGCTCCAGCACTTCCACGGCTGGTTCGTCCGCACCGCCGCCCCGGTCTTCGACGCCGCCACCGCGGACCTGATGGACTTCCGCACCCCTCAGCCCGCCGACGGCCTGTCGTTCGGCTACGTACTGCCCACCGGACCGCACGAAGCCCTAGTGGAGTACACCGAGTTCTCACCGCGGCTCCTCACCGACAGCGGGTACGAGGCGGCGGTACGGCAGTACACGCACGACGTACTGCGGCTCGGCGACCTACAGGTCCTCGCCACCGAGACCGGGGTCATCCCGATGACGGATGCCCCGATGCCACGTCAGGTCGGCGCCTCGGTCTTCCGTATCGGCGCCGCCGGCGGCGCCACCCGCCCGGCCACCGGCTACACCTTCTCCGGCCTGCAACGCCAGACGCGGGCTGTCGCCGCGGCTCTGCGCCGCGGACGCCGGCCGGTGCCGCCCCCGGCCCACTCCGCCCGCTCGCGCGCCATGGACGCCGTACTGCTGCGCGCCCTGGCCAGCGGCCGGGTCGACGGACCCGCCCTGTTCTGCGGGCTGTTCCGCCACGTGCCCATGCCCACGCTCCTGCGGTTCCTCGACGGGCGCACCCACCTGCGCGAGGACCTGGCCATCGGCCTGCGCACCCCGATCGGTCCGATGCTGCGCTCGGCGTGCGAACTGCCGGGGCCTGCCCCGCCGCCCCTTCGACTGACCACCCACCCCGCCCCCCTCCACCCGGCCCGCTCGTTCCGCCGCCCCTCGGACCGACCCGCCCGTCCAGCCGCCCTGCCCGACCGACCCCGCCGCCCCTGGAGACCGCATGACCCTGCTGCGTGACGCGGACCTCGCCGCCGCGTTCGACCACGCCGCCCGCAGCTACGACACGCTGGTGGCCGCCAACCCCGGCTACCACGCCCACCTGAGGCGCTCGGTACGCCGTCTGGGCCTGCCCGGGCACGGCGCGGGCCTGCGCCTGCTGGACCTCGGCTGCGGCACCGGCGCCTCGACGGCCGCTCTCCGCTCCGTCCTGCCGGCCGCGCACATCACCGCCGTCGACGCCTCCGCCGGCATGCTGGGCCGGGCCGCCGCCAAGCCCTGGGCCGACGAGGTGACCTTCGTGCAGGCTCCGGCGGAAGGCCTGGCCTCGGCCGGGGTGAGCGGCCCCTTCGACGCGGTCTTCGCCGCCTACCTCTTCCGCAACGTGTCCGACCCCGACGCCGTCCTCGCCACCGCCCGCGACCTGCTCGCGCCCGGCGGCCGGCTCGGCGTGCACGAGTACACGCTGAGCGGCCGCCGCGCCGACCGCGCCGTGTGGACGCTGGTGTGCCGCGGCCTCGTCCAGCCCACGGCGTCCGCTCTCGGCGACGGCGAGTTGTACCGTCATCTGTGGCGCAGCGTCGTGGAGTTCGACACCGCCGAGCGCTTCGCGGGCCGCGTCCGCGCGGCCGGCTTCGAGCACGTCCGGGCCCTGCCCCTGCCGGGCTGGCAGACGGGCATCACCCACACCTTCGTCGCCCGCCGCCCGGAGTCCGCGCAGGGCCCGGAGTCCGCCCGCCGTCCGGGGTCCGTGCAAGGTCCGGAGTCCGCTCGCCGTCCGGAGGCCGCGCAAGGCCCGGAGAGCGCCCGCGCTCCGCAGACCGCCCGCCATCCGAAGACCACGCGATGACGCAAGACCACGCGATGACGCAAGACCACGCGATGACGCGAGACCATGCGATCACCGGAGAGTACGCAATGAGCGCAGACCGCGCGATGACCGGAGCCAGGAACCCGGACGGCGCCCGCCGCGGCCGGGACCGGCGGGCCCGGATGCTCCCGGCGGCCCCCGGGACGCGGCGCGTGGACGGCGCCCGGCCCACCACGGCCGTCATCGGCGGCGGCATCGCAGGTCTCGCCGCAGCCACGGCACTCGCCGAGCGCGGCGTCGGCGTGACGCTCTACGAGAGCCGGCCCTACCTCGGCGGGCGGGTCGGCGGGTGGCCCACCACGCTCCGGGACCGCACGCCGGTGACCATGAGCCGGGGCTTCCACGCCTTCTTCCGCCAGTACTACAACCTGCGCGGGTTGCTCCGCCGTACCGATCCTGGCCTGCGGCGGCTGACCGGTCTGCCGGACTACCCGCTGCTGCACGCCGGCGGGCTGCGGGACAGCTTCCGCCATGTCCCGCGCACCCCGCCGTGGAGCGCGCTCGGTTTCGTCGCGCTCAGCCCCTCCTTCGGCCTGCGGGACCTGGGCGCCATGGACCCGGTCGCGGCCCTGCCGCTGCTCGATGTGCGCGTCCCCGGCATCTACGGCCAACTAGACCGCACCAGCGCCCACGACTTCCTGCACGCCGTGCGCTTCCCCGAGAAGGCCCGGCACCTGGCGTTCGAGGTGTTCTCGCGGAGCTTCTTCGCCGACCCCCGGCAGCTCTCGGCGGCCGAGATGGCGCTGATGTTCCACATCTACTTCCTCGGCTCCGCCGAGGGCCTGCTGTTCGACGTGCCCCGCGCGCCCTTCCCCGCCGCCCTGTGGCACCCGCTGGCCCGCTACCTGGAGGGGCACGGCGCCGAGGTGCGTACCGGCTCGGCCGTCGAACACCTCGCACCGGGGCGGGACGGCGGCTTCCTGGTCACCACCGACCGCGACGACCGGTACCACGACAGCGCCGTCCTGGCCCTGGACAGCGCGGGCCTGCGCGCCCTCGTGGCCCGGTCGGACCGGCTGGGCGACGCGCATTGGCGCGAGCGGATCGCACGGCTGCGCAACGCCCCGCCGTTCCTGGTCACCCGGCTGTGGCTGGACCGGCCCGTGGCACCCGGCCGCCCGGGATTCCTGGGCACGAGCGGCTTCGCGACCCTGGACAACATCAGTGTGCTGGAGCGGTGGGAGGACGAGGCCGCCCGCTGGGCCGCGCGCACCGGGGGATCCGTGGTGGAACTGCACGCCTACGCGGTCCCGCCGCAGGCGTCCCGGGACGTGGAGGAGAAGCGCCTCATCGAGCAGATGCACCGCGTCCACCCCGAGACGCGTGCGGCCACGATCGTCGACGTGCGCCACGAGTGGCGCGAGGACTGCCCGCTGTTCCCGGTGGGCGGCTACCACGACCGTCCGACCGTCCGCACCCCGGACCCACGTCTGATGGTGGCGGGCGACCTGGTCCGCACCGACCTGCCCGTGGCGCTCATGGAACGCGCCGCGACGACCGGCTTCCTGGCCGCGAACGCGCTGCTGGAACGGTGGGGCGTGCGGGGCCAGACGCTGTGGACGGTGCCGGATCGCGGCCGGAGTGCCGTGCTGCGGAGCCTGGCCGGGTGGGCCGGGAACAGCGCACGTCACAAACGCGACCTCCGGCCGGGAGCGGGCTCGCCCCACCCGGCCGGAGAGTGACAGGATGACGGGATGCAGTGGGAGTCAGGGGCGGTCGTGCGGGTCACCCGCCACCGTCGTGTCTTCGAGGTCACGGTGCGCGGAGAGATGGACTACGACGAGTGCGACCTGCTCGGCGCCGCCTGGGACGAGGCCGACGACTGCGGCCTGCCGGCCACTGTGGTGGATCTCACCGGTCTGACCTTCGGCGACAGCCAGTTGCTCCGCTCCCTCCTCGACGCGCACCAGCGCCACCAGGCGGACGGCCGCGCGTTCGTCCTCCTGGGCCCGCTCCAGGCCGGCGTCGACCGCCTGCTCACCATCAGCGGCACCCGCGAGCACTTCACCGTCACCGACTCCCGTGAGGCGGCACTGCGCACCACGGACGGCTGACGGCCCGTCAGGTCCGCCTCCTGGAACCTGATCACCGCCGAAGACGCATGAGTGGCCTACGACCGGGTAGCCGGGCCCCATCAACACGTCGCCCGGACCGGGCGGCACAGGTACCCGGGAGGGGAACACCTTGACGGCAGTGAGCGTGGCGAAGACGGACAGGCGTGCGACGGCCCATGCGGTCGGGCTGCCGGAGGTCGCGGATCCCACGGCTGTGGCTCCTCGGGATGCGCGGGAGCTGTCGAAGGTGTTCTTCGATGAGCTGGCGGTGCTGGAGGAGGGTACGGCGGAGTTCCAGTACGCGCGGAACACGTTGATCGAGATGAACATGTCCTTGGTCCGGTTCGCTGCGGCGCGGTTCCGCAGTCGGGGGCCGGAGGAGATGGAGGACATCGTTCAGGTGGGGATGATCGGTCTGATCAAGGCGATCGACCGGTTCGAGTTGACGCGTGAGGTGGAGTTCACGTCGTTCGCGGTGCCGTACATCGTGGGGGAGATCAAGCGGTTCTTCCGGGACACGTCGTGGGCGGTGCATGTGCCGCGGCGTCTTCAGGAGGCGCGGGTGGTTGGCGCGGGCGACGGAGGAGTTGCGGAGCCGGCTGGGGCGGACGCCGACGGTGCGTGAGCTGTCGGAGTTGATGTGTCTGTCGGAGGAGGAGGTCGTTGAGGCGCGGCTGGCGGCCAACGGCTACAACTCGGCTTCGCTGGATGCGGCGATCGGTGGCAGTGAGGACGGTGAGAGTGCGCTGCAGGACTTCATCGGGACGGAGGACGCGGCGCTGGGGCTGGTGGAGGACTTCCATGCGCTGGCTCCGATGATCGCGGAGCTGGAGGAGCGGGATCGGGTGATCCTGCATCTGCGGTTCGTGGAGGAGTTGACCCAGGCGCAGATCGGTGAGCGTCTCGGTGTCTCCCAGATGCATGTCTCGCGGCTGCTGTCGCGCACCCTCAAGCGCCTGCGCGAGGGAATGCTCACGACCCGCTGAGTTCCCTTCGTCATAGTCAGGGGCATGGAGCCCGACAAGACGGGTATAGGCGGCCAAGTGAAGGTAGTGAAGGCGGCTTCCACGGTGTGCGGTCTCCGCGCCGACCGTGCACGGGACATGGCCCCCGAGTCGATACAGGCCGGCGCGGCGCTCGACGGAGGTGTCGGCTGCATCGCCGAGGCGCGGCGCCGGGCCGCCGCGTTCCTTACGCACGCGCAGCGGGACCGCGGCGTCCCGGTCTCCGCCCGCGCGTTCGACCTGACCCAGTTGGTCGTCAGCGAACTGGTCACCAACTCCTGCAAGTACGCGCAGGGACCGATCCTGATGGACCTGCGCATCACCGGCGCCCTGGTCGAGGTGTCCGTGTGGGACTCCGACCACGTGCTGCCGGTGGCCCGTGCGGCCGAGCCCGGCCGGGTCGGCCAGCACGGCCTGGAGATCGTCCTGGCCGTCGCCGAGGCCTTCGAGGCGCAGCGCGAGCCGGTGGGCAAGAGGATCACCGTCCGTCTCGCCCTCACGGACGGCGGGCCGGCCGGACACGCGGCCAGGTAGGGCTAGGCCGAGTCTCCTCGGCGGGGGCCGCGTGGCCGGTGCGGGCACGCGGCCCCGACCCGTACCCGGAGGCGGCCGGTCTCCGCTCGGCGTGCGGAATCCGCCTCTGCTGTGGTTCCGGACAGGAAGTCGCGCACTCTTTTCTCCCCGCCGTACGGCCGCTCCCAGCAGGGCTCCCGCCCCGGAGCGCCGCCTGAGACCGCGTGAAGCGGCTTGCGCCTGACACCAGGATGGGGAACTGTTGCCGTAAGGCATCTATTTCCCATGGCAGGAAGGTGGTGGGGCGCGCACGCTGCGTGCCCCTGCTTGTGTGCGCTTTCCGCGGCTTCTCAGCCGCCCCGCGCGACGCCGCCGCCAGTGTCGGTGCGACGTGGGGCGACGCCCCCTGCCCCGTCCTGGTCGTCGACCGGCACGGCGGCCTCGTGCAGCTCAACCGGGCCGCCCGGTCGCTGCTGCCGGACGCCTGCGACGGTGACCGGCTCCATGACATCGTGCCGGTCTGGCTGTCCGACGCCCACCGGCACATCGCCGGCGGGCAGCCCGATCGCCCCCGCGGCCCCGTGAGCGGTGCCATCGACGGACGCGTCTTCGAGGCGCATCCCTCGCCCGCCGCCGACGGGGACGTGGTGTGGTGGCTGGTCGACGACACCGAGCGCCGCCTGGCGGAACAGGCCCTGCGCAGCGCCCGGGAACGGTCCACCGTCCTGGCGGAGGTGTCGAGCAGGCTCCTGTCCACCCTGAACGTGCCGCGCTGCATGGAGGTGGTCGCCGACACGGCCGCCGAGTACCTCGCCGAGGCCGCCGTGCTCGTCGCCCCGCCGCAGGGACGGCGCCACCACCTGACGTACGCACGGCGCGGCGGGCCCGTCACCCGGATGACCCGGACCGTCGATGCGCACGGCGTACCCGGTCTCAGCGAGGCGCTCCAGGGCTTCCCGCCCGTTCCGGCGCGCTGGATCAACCCCGACGACATCCCGGACTGGCTGGTGCCCGAGGGCTTCCCGGGAGCGGTCGGCTCCGTCATCGTCGCCCCCCTGCCCGGCCACGGGGTACCCGCCGGAGCGCTGATCCTGCTGCGTTCCGGCACCGAGAAGTCCTTCTCCGACGGGGAGGAGGTCTTCGCCCGGCTGTTCGCCGCCCGGGCGGGCGCCGCCCTGTCCGCGGCCCGGCTGTACACCGAGCAGGCCGCCATCACGGCCACGTTGATGCAGGAACTGCTCCCGCCCGCCCTGGGCCGGGTCCACGGGGTGGAGTACGCCGCCGCCTACCGCCCGGCCAAGGACCACGAACGGGTCGGCGGGGACTTCTACGACTTCCACCCCGGCGCCGACTCCTCCCAGGAGAGCCTCGTCGTCCTCGGCGACGTCGCGGGCAAGGGCCTGGACGCGGCCGTGCTGACGGGCAAGATCCGCAACACCCTGCACGCGCTGCTGCCCCTCGCGGCCGACCACCACCGGGTGCTGAGCCTGCTCAACGGTGCCTTACTGACCTCGCACCACACCCGGTTCGTCACGCTCGTGCTGGGCTCGGTGTGCCGTCGGGGCGGCCGGACAGAGCTGCGGCTGACCGGCGCCGGACATCTTCCGCCGTTCGTCGTCCGCAACAACGGCCAGGTGGAGGAGGTCCGCACCCACGGCACCCTCGTCGGCGCGCTGCCCACGGTGACGGCCCGCACCGTCGAGACGACGCTCGCGCCGGGGGAGACCTGCCTGCTCTACACCGACGGCATCACCGAGGCCCGCGGCGGACCGGTGGGCGACGAGTTCTTCGGGGAGCACCGGCTCAGGCGGGCGCTGGGGGAGTGCGCGGGCATGCCGGCGGAAGCCGTCGTGGAACGCGTCCAGATGCTCGCCACCCAGTGGCTCGGCACCGGCCGGCACGACGACATGGCCGTCCTCGCCATCAGCGCGCCCAGGACCGGCCCCCTGTCGTTGGTCGACGGCACGGCCCGGCATCCGCGTCCCAGGAGGAGCAGGTGATCCACCCCGCAGGGGCGGACGAGTGCCGCGACCGGCTGTGGGAAGCCGTCACGGCCGGCGACGAGTACGACGCCGTGGACGTCGTCCGGGAGGCTCTGGCCGACGGACTCGGCGAAGAGGCGCTGCTGTTGGACGTGATCGCCCCGGTGCAGGCGAAGGTCGGCACCGAATGGGCCGCCGACCGCCTCACCGTCGCGCAGGAGCACGCCGCGACCGCCGTCAACGAACGGGTGGTCGCCGTCCTGGCCCACCCGCCGCGGACCGGGCGGACCGGCCGGACCTCGCGGGGCCGGGTGACCGTCGGCTGCGTGGACGGCGAGTGGCACGCCTTCCCGGCCCGGCTGGTGACGGAGGTGTTGCGCCTGCGCGGCTGGCAGGTGGACTACCTCGGCGCCCAGACGCCCACCCCCCACCTCATCGCCCATCTGCACCACACCGATCCGCAGGCCGTGCTGCTGTCCGGCTCGCTGCCCACCCACCTGCCCACCGCCCACACGGCCATCACCGCCTGCCAGGCCGTCGGCGTCCCGGTCATCGCCGGAGGCCGCGCCTTCGGCCCCGACGGCAGATACGCCAGGGCGCTGGGAGCCGACCGGTGGGCGGTGGACGCCCGCGGCGCGGCGGACGTACTGGCGGGCGGCCTGCCCCGGCCCGCCCCGACGGCGGTGCGGCAGGCGGTCGACGACCTGCCCCACCTGGCCGACCAGGAGTACACGATGGTCGTCCGCTCCCGCGGCCGGCTGGTGAAACAGACCCCTCATCGACCTGGAGGACCGTTTCCCCGCGGTGCGCGCCTACACCGACGTGCAGCGGGAGCGGACGGCGGAGGACGTCGCCCACGTCGTGGACTTCCTGGCCACCGCCCTCTACGTGGACGACCCCGAGGTGTTCACCGCGTTCCTGACGTGGACCGCCGACATCCTGCGGGCACGCGGGGTGCCCGCGCACTCCCTGCCGGCGGGGCTGGACGTCCTGGCCGGGCGGCTGCGCGACTTCCCCCGCACCCTGGGGCTGCTGCGCGAGGGGAGCCTCGCGCTACGCACCCCCTCCACCGACCCCGCTCCCGGATCCGACACGCGCGTATGACCGGGCCCGCCACCCACCGGATTCAGCCTGGAGATCACCGGCGAGCCGGCCGTGTGGAGCGTGCACATCGCGCGCGAGCTGGAGTACGACACCAGTGACGACCTGGTGGACGCGGTGGCCGGACATCTCCGGGGTCGCCCGCGGCCCAGCGCGACCCGGGCCGGCCTCCCCTGAACGGACCCCTTCCTCCCGGCGCCGCGACGGGCCCCGCGGCCGACGCCGGACGGTCCTGGCCGCCCCCGCCCTGAGAAATTTCCGGCGCCCCCTCCGCGGCGTTTCCGCTGCTCGAGCCCCGGTTGTCGGGCGCACTCGGGCCGTCCCGGCCGAGAAGTGCGCCACAGGCACCGCAGATCGTCCGGGGCTCGGGGTACACGGATGACAGGACGACTCCTGTACATCCGCCGAGGGGCTGTCCGGTCCATATAGTTGCCGTTTGACAACTATAGCTAGGAGGCAAGAAAGTAGCCGTGTCGTATGTACACGGGGAAGGATCTGGGATGCTCCGGTCATCGGAGGCCGCTCCGTGTGCGCGCCACCGTCCAGGACGAGCAGTGCCGGCCCGCCGGCCGGTTCAGGCGGTCCGGCTCCCGTGCCCCTGCGTGTCGTCGTGTATCTGCCCGGCGGCCACGGCACAGAACGCTTCCAGCCCCTCCGCGAGCGCGGTCCGCTCGGAGACCGGCATGAGGCCGAGGACCGCCCCGAGTTCCGCCTCCCGGCGGGACCGCAGATCGGCGAGGAAGGCGCGGCCCCGGCCGCTCAGGCGCAGTCGCACCTCGCGCCGGTCGGCCGGGCTGTTCTCACGCTCCACGAAGCCGACGGCCTGCAACCTGTCGAACAGCCGGCTGGTGGACGGCGGTGTCGAGGCCAGCGCCTCGGCGAGCGTGCGCATATTGATGCCGTCCTGGTGCTCGAGGATATGCAGCAGGCGTAGCTGGGACGCGGAGGCCGGCGCGGTCGACGCCCGGCCCCACAGGACTTCCAGCAGCTCCGCGGCCGTTGAGGTCACGCGTGCGATCTCGTCGGGCTCCGGTCGGCGGTGGAAGGAAGTCACATTCACACTCTCGCAGGCACTGGGGTGCCCGCCAGCGTACTAGGCGCGGGTGCCGGCGGCAGATGTCCGGCGCGACCGGCCCACGGTTCGGGAGAACTTCGCCTCCGCGGGAGGCTCACACTTTGTCCGGCGAAAGATTGGTTCACTCCTCATCGTGAAGAGATTCGTCGCCGCTGTACGCGCACTGCGGACAGCGGCCCCCCATGAGTTGCCCGACGCCGCCCGCCGCGTACTGGTCGAACAGTACGCGGCCGATGCCGTCGAACTGTTCATGGCCGACTACAGCCTGACCGTGCTGCAACCGGTGTCCGTGCTGCCGCACACCCTGGAACCGCTGTCGGTGCACAACAGCCCGGCGGGACGCGCGTTCGGCTCCCAGCAGTGCTACAGCGAGAACCTCAGGGACGGACGCGCGCGTCTGCACCTGCCGGTCAGCGTACGCGGCGACCGGATCGGCGTGCTGTCCGTGACCCTGGCCGACGCCGACCACGCGCATACCCATGAGGCCGAACTCTGCGAGATCGCCGAGGTGCTGGGGCGCGAGGTGCTCGTCGCCGAACGTGACACCGACCTGTACCTCCAGGCGCGGCGCAAGGACCGGCTGACCCTGGCCGCCGAGATGCAGTGGCAGCTCCTGCCCGGCCGTTCCTGCTCGCGTTCCGAGTACGACCTGGCCGCGCAGCTCGAGCCCGCCTACGCCATCTTCGGTGACAACTTCGACTGGTCGGCCACCGCCGACCACCTGATGCTGTACGTCACCAACGGCATGGGCGAGGGCATAGAGGCGTCGCTGCTGACGAACCTCGCCATCAACGCCCTGCGCAACGCCCGGCGCGCCGGCATCCCCCTCGCCGACCAGGCCGCCCTCGCCGACCAGGCCGTCTACGCCCACTACCGCGGACGTTGCTACCTGTCCGTTCTGCTCTTCGACTTCGACCTGACGACCGGTCGGGTGCGGGTGGTGGACGCCGGTTCCCCGCAGTTGCTGCGCCTGCGACGCGGTGTCGTGGAGCGTGTCGCCTTCGACGCGCAGCTTCCGCTGGGCATGTTCGAGGAGACCGACTACGTGGCGCAGGAGTTCACGGTCGAGCCCGGGGACCGGCTGCTGTTCGTCAGTGACGGTGTGCACGCGGTGGCCTCGCCCAAGGGGGAGGCCTACGGAGAGGCCGCTCTCGCCCGGGCGATCCAGTCCACCCGGCTGCTGCCCGCGGCCGAGGTGCCGCGCGCGCTCCTGCGTGAGCTGACCGGCCACCGGGGCGAGGCGATGCCGGACGACGACGCGCTGGTGGTCTGCCTGGACTGGCGTGGGAGGCCGGCCGACGGGTGAGCGTGACAGCCTGGCCGCCGGGGCGGTCCGCGCGTCCTCGGCGGCCCGGACCGGCTCCGGGCCGCTTGCCCGCCCGCCGATGAGGCCAGCCTGGACGTCGTGCGGGGCCGGCGGGGTCATCCGTGAGGTGCGGCAGCCCGGGCCTCGCCGCCCGTCATGGTTCGTGCGTGCCGGGATCGTCGCCCCGCGTGGGCCCGTGCCGCTGTGCCCGCAGGAACGCCCGCATGCCCTGGACCAGCGCGGCGCGCTCGGCGGTCCGCATCGCGTCGAGGGTGGTGGCGAGCGCCCGTGCGCGCTCCGCGGCCACCTCGGTGAGCAGGCGCCGGCCGTGGCCCGTGAGGTTGAGCTGCACTTCGCGCCGGCTGTGGGGATGCAGCACGCGCTCCAGCAGGCCGGCCGCCTCCAGACGGTCGCACAGCCGGCTGGCCGTGGGAAGCCCGATGTCCATGCGCTCCGCGAGCCCCGTCAGGTTCAGCCCCGGCGTGGCCTCGAGTATCCGCAGGCCTCGCAACTGGTGCGCCGACAACCGCAGGCTCGCCCGCTGCGCGGCGTCCGACCAGAGCTGGGACAGGCGCTCCACGGCATCGGCGATCTGCGACGCGGTGACTCGGGCGCTGTCCCCCTCCGCGCGTGCCTGGCCGTCTCCGGCATCACCGAGACGAGTCACGAACACATCACTCTCAGGAACCCCTGTACCGGACGGATACCTACCTCACGCACACGCTGTACCCGCCCATCCGCAGGGCAACCGGCGCCGGTCCGCTCCGGTCCGGGACGCGGGTGGCTCCTCCCGCCGGGCACCCGTGCTCGGGGGCGGCACGCCGCGGCCCGGAGCACGGCACAGGTGCCGGGCTCCGGGCCGTCTGCCCGGTGAGGGCTCCCGCACATGGAGCCGTCCGGGTGGTCCGCGTACGAGCGGGACCGCGTCGGGTCCCGTCGGTGTCAGACGCGGTCCGCGTGCACGACCACGGCATGCGAGCCGAGGCCGATCAGGCGCTCTCCGGGGATGTCGCCGAGCGCCGTGTACAGCGTGAGGATCTCACCGGTCACCGGATCGAAGGCGACGTCTCTGACGGTGCCGTGTTCGGTGCCGTGCTCGGTCAGGACCCGGCTGCCGACGGCCTCGCGGTGCTCGGGTGCGTCGTCCGGCCCGGACTGCGCGGTGACGCGCGAGCGTACGATCACGGCGTCGCGCCCGACGGCCTCCACCGCCCTCCAGTCGATGACCTCGGAGCCCTTCGACGCCCCGGACAGGCGCAGGCAGGCGACGCTCCGGGTCCGGGCGTCGATGGTCAGGCCGCTCACCGTGCCCAGGGTCACCGCCTCCTCGGCGGTGACCACCGAAAGACCCTTGGCCTGCGTGAAGAGTGTCATGCCGGGCCTCCTTCGGCTTCGGAGTGTGCGGGGGTGTCCGCGTGCGGCAGCCGCGCGCCCGCCCGGAAGGCCTCCACCTGGCCGCTGAAGCTGGGCAGGTCGGCCGCGGCGAAGTGGCTCGCCCGCGCCGGTACGACCATGGCCTCACCCGAGACGGCCAGGGTCTCCCCACGGGGGATGAAGACGTGACGCCGGTGGCTGTCGAAGTGGTCGTTCGCGGCGATCTCGAAGCCGACGACGCGCCCGCCGGTACCGCCCTCGACCACCACGTCGCGCACGGTGCCGATCGCGGTGCCCTGGTCGGTGAGCACCGGCGCCCCGATCACCTGGCCGCTTCCGGCCGCATGGGACCCGACGACCGCGTCCCGGTCCGCGAGAACGGCCTCGCTCGGGATCATCACCGCCGCGGGCCCCACGGCGTGCACCGCGGAGAAGGGCAGACTCCGCTTCAGCGGTCCGGCCAGCAGTCCCCGGCCACTGAGGGTGAAGCCGATGATCCGGCCCGCCCCGGCGTCGAAGACGGTGTCCTTGATCCGCGCGACCGCGTCGCCGCCCAGGGTCACCACCTCCCGCCCGGTCAGCTCGCGAGCGAGCATCAGCGTGTTCACCGCGGACCTCCTCGACCCGCCCGACGGCCTCCGCGCACCGCGATCACCGTTCCCGAACGGCGTCTGGCCTGCACCGCCAGCGTCGCCGCGGCGATCAGTCCGATCGCCACGATCACCAGGACCACCCAGGCCCACCACACCATCGCCGACCTCCTCAGGGACCGTGTCCCTCGTCGTACCGGGGTTCCCCTGTGCTCCCGCTTGCCCGCAGGGGGACCGCACACGCCTGCCCGGACGGGGGACGCGCTCCCACGGCCCACCGGGCACACGCCTTTCCGGGGCCACGGCCCTCCCGGGGGCACGGCTGCCCGCGCGGGAGCACACGGCACGCCGGCCGATCAGACGGTTGGGCCGCCCCTGCCGAGGGCACCCGGTGACGGCCGTCGGCAGTCCGCTATCCGGAGGCACCAATGGCAGTTCGTCATCGTCTGATCAAGGCCGACCCGGCCGCGGTGTGGGAAGTCCTCGCCGACGGCAACCGATACGCCGACTGGGTGGTGGGCACCGGCGACTCCTGGCCGAGAGAGGGACAGTGGCCGCAACTCGGCGCGTCCATCGAGTACGAGATCCGGCTGGGCCCGATGCGGCTCACCAACCGGACGATCGTACGGCACTGCGAGGAGGGCACCCGCCTGGAACTGGAGATCATGGCGGGATACCTCGGCACCGCCCGTTTCTCGATCGAGCTGCGGGAGTGGGGCGAGTACTGCCTGGTCATCGCGGACGAGCACCCCCTGCAGGGGGCCGGAGCCGTTCTGCACAACGTCGGCGTCGAGGCGCTGATCCAGATGCGCCACCGCTCCATGCTCGCCCGGCTCGCCCGGCTCTGCGAGGACGTCGCCCAGCGGCGCCCCGCGGCCTCCGCCCGGCAGGCCCGCACCGGGGAGGCACCCGGTCATGCCTGACGCCGTGGTGATCGGAGCGGGCCCCAACGGGCTCGTAGCCGCCAACGTGCTGGCGGACGCCGGGTGGAGCGTCCTGGTGATCGAGGAACAGCCGGAGCCGGGTGGCGCGGTCCGCCACGACCGGGGCGTCCATCCCGACTTCGTCAACGACCTCTTCAGCTCCTTCTACCCGCTGGCCGCCGCGTCCCCCGTCCTGTCCGCGCTGCACCTGGAGGAGCACGGGCTGCGCTGGAGCCACGCGCCGAGCGTGCTCGCCCACCCGCTGAGCGACGGCCGCTGCGCCGTCCTGGACCGGGACATCGAGACGACGGCCGCGGCCGCCGAGGCCTTCGCACCCGGCGACGGAGCGGCCTGGCGGCGCCTGTGCGTGCTGTGGGACACCCTGCGTCCGGACCTGCTGGACGCCCTGTTCACCCCGTTCCCGCCCGTCAGGTCCTCGGCCCGGCTGCTGTGGACGCTGCGTGCGGCCGGCGGTCTGCGCACGGCCCGGACCCTCGCCCTGCCGGTGCGCCGGATGGGGGAGGAGGAGTTCCGCGGCGAGGGCGGCCGGCTGCTGCTGGCCGGCAACGCCCTGCACGCCGACCTCGCCCCCGAGTCGACGGGCAGCGGCGGCTTCGGCTGGCTGATGTCCATGCTCGCGCAGTCGTACGGCTTCCCCGTGCCGGCCGGCGGCTCCGGCGCGCTCACCGAGGCGCTCGTGCGGCGGCTGCGCCGGCAGGGCGGAGAGATCCGCTGCGGGGAACGGGTGCAGAACATCGTCATCCGCGGTGGCCGGGCCGTGGGAGTGCGCACCAGCGCCGGTGCGGCGGTGCCCGCGCGCAGAGCCGTACTCGCCGACGTGGCCGTGCCCGCCCTCTACCGGGAACTCGTCGGCGCCGAGCACCTGCCCGCACAGTTGATGGCGGACCTGCTGCGCTTCCAGTGGGACTTCGCCACCTTCAAGGTGGACTGGGCGCTCGACGGCCCGGTGCCGTGGCGGGCCGAGCAGGCCACCCGGGCCGGGACCGTCCACCTGGCCGACGGCCTGGACGAGCTGACCCGCTTCGCCGCGCAGATCGCGCTGCGCCAGGTTCCCGACCGCCCCTTCGCTCTGTTCGGACAGATGACCACCGCGGACTCCTCCCGTTCCCCCGAGGGCACCGAGTCCGCCTGGGCCTACACCCACGTCCCGCACGAGGTCAAGGCGGACGCCGGCGACGAGGGCATCACCGGCGCCTGGGACAGGACCGACCAGGAGCGCATGGCCGACCGGGTGGAACGCCAGGTCGAGCGCTTCGCCCCCGGCTTCCGCTCCCGCATCCGCGCCCGGCGCGTCCTCGCGCCGCCCACCCTGGAGGCACTGGACGCCAACCTGCAAGACGGTGCCATCAACGGCGGCACGACCGCCCTCCACCAGCAGCTCGTCTTCCGCCCCGTCCCCGGAACGGGACGGCCGGAGACCCCCGTGCCGGGCCTGTACCTCGCCTCCGCGGGCGCCCATCCGGGCGGCGGCGTGCACGGCGCTCCCGGAGCCAACGCGGCCCGTGCGGCGCTGCGCTCCCGGCGGGCACCCGGCCTGGCCGGCGTCCAGCGCGTCCTCACCCGCCGTGACCGCACCGGACGCAAACGCTGACGGCCGATCGGTGGACGGCACATCCGGTCACCCGGGGAAACGGGAAGAGACCCGGACACGCCATCGCATCCCAGGGGAGCACCATGCACGACCACCAGGACGGACCCGACCGCCGGCACCGGCGTCCCGAGGGCGTCGACGACAAGACCGTCGAGGCCCTCGGAGCGCTGTCGAAGGCCCTGGAGACCACCGAACGCGCCCGCGGCCATCTGTACGGCTTCCACCAGCTCACCGGCGGGGCCGACCTGGAACTGGACCGGGCGGTGCGGTTGCTGCGCGAGGCGGGGCACCCCGAGTGGGCGGACAAGGTCGAGGCCGAGATCCTGGGCCGCAACGTCATCCCGGGCCACTGGACGTTCCAGATCGTCGAGGCCTACAACGACACGTACTACCGCCCGTTCCAGCAGTTGGAACGCAGTGCGGTGAGCGAACTCGCCCAGGGCCGGGACCACCTCTGCGAGGCGGAGATGAAGGAGGACCGCCGCACCAGCGGGCACCCCGACCACACGGCGCGCCCCCCGGCCGCCGGGGCCTGACCCGCATCCCGGCCGGAGCGCCGCACGGCGCCCCGGCCAGAGAGAAAGGCGAAGCCCGTGGGAAACAGTCCCCTGAGGGACCGGACTGTCGTGGTGACGGGCGCCGCACGGGGACTGGGCGCCGCGCTCGCCCACGAGGTCGCCCGGCGGGGCGCCCGGCCCGTCCTCCTCGGACACGAGAAGGACCTGCTGGACGACCTGGCCGGGCGCATGCCGACCCGGGCGCTCGCGATCGAGGCGGACGTGACCGACCTCCCGGCCCTGCGACGGGCCGCGCACGAGGTACGCCGGCGCCTCGGCACCCCGTCCGTCGTGATCGCCAACGCCGGCATCGCGGCGGGCGGCCTGTTCACCACCACGGACCCGGCCGAGTGGCGGCGGGTGATCGACGTCAACCTCACCGGGAGCGCCCAGACCGCCCGCGTCTTCCTTCCCGACCTCCGGGCCACGGCCGGCTACTACCTGCAGATCGCCTCCCTGGCGTCGCTCGGCGCCGCCCCGCTGATGAGCGCCTACTGCGCGTCCAAGGCGGGGGTGGAGGCCTTCGCGCACGCCCTGCGCGCCGAGGTCGCCGCCCACGGCGTCGCCGTGGGCATCGCCTACCTGAACTGGACCGACACCGACATGGTGCGCGACGCCGACCGGTACACGGTGCTGCGCGAGCTGCGCGGCCACATGCCGGGACCCGCCCGGCGGGTGTACGACGTCACGGAGGTCGCCGGCCGGATCGTCCACGGTCTGGAGCGCCGCCGTACCGCCGTGTACGCACCGCCCTGGCTCCGGCTCGTGCAGCCGGTGCGTGCCGTCCTGCCCCCGCTGGTCCTGCGCGCGGCCCGCCTCGGCCTGTCCCGCCTGGAAGCCGAGGATCCCCTGGAGCCGACGGGACTCCTCGGCGCCGGAGGGGACGCCGACCGAGCGGCGAGCGGACACGCCCCGTGAACCGCCGGGAAGCACCTGCGCGGCACACGGACCGAGCCGGCACCCCGCCCCCACCCACCTCAGGACGGCGTCCATGCAGACGTTTCTCCCCGATCCCGACTTCCGCTGCTCCGCCCTGCTCCTCGACCGCCGCCGCCTGGGCAAACAGCGGGTCGAGGCGCTCCAGGTGCTGCGCGGCCTGACCGTCCCCGGATACGGCTGGCGCCGGCACCCGGCCGTGCGCATGTGGAGCGGGTACGACGAGGCACTGGTCCGCTACGGCCTCGAGGTGTGCCGGGTCTGGCGGGAGCACGGACACCAGGACGGCTGTGCCGCCTCCCTGGTCGCCGGATACGCCGCGCACCGTCCGGGCGCGCCTGTGCGTGACCAGGCCGCCCTCGCCGAAGCGGGGGAACTGCCGCCGTGGCTCGGGGACGAGGCCTTCCATCTCAGCCACCGGTCCGCGCTCGTCCGCAAGGACCCGGAGACGTACGCACCTGCCTTTCCCGGAGTCCCCGGCGATCTGCCCTATGTGTGGCCGTCGTCCGACCGGGAGGGCCATGACCTGTCCCCGCGTCCCTGACACTGGTTGGGCGGCTGCATCGGGGGCAGGCGTTTTGCCGGGACGCGGTCTGCGGTCCGGGCGGTATGGGGAGGGCTGGTGTCCAACGTTCCTACGGTGGTGAAGACCCGTGCGGGCCACGCTCTGGTGGCCGTGTTCCACGGGGAGATGGATTACCTGACCGGGCCCATGTTCCGCACGGAGTTCCTGAGCCTGCTCGATTCCGGCGACCGGTTCGTCGTACTGGACGTCGCGGGGGTGCCGTTCTGCGATTCCGCGGGACTGAACGCGCTGCTGGCGGCCCATCGGCATGCGAAGGAGATCGGTGCCGAGCTGGTGCTGGCCGCGCTGCCCGAGCAACTGCGACAGCTACTGAGAATCACCGGCGTCGACGAGATCATCGACATCTACGACTCCGCCCAGGAGGCGGCGGCGGCCGCCGACGGCTGACCTCGTTCCGGCCTCCGTCACTCCGATGGCCGACCCGTGCCGCATTTCCTCGGCCCGCCGCCCCAGTTCAGCACCTTTTCGAACGCGTGGGCGGGCCTGATGCGCCATCAGACGGGTAAGCGCCTGTTCTCGACGGCATCAAGGAAGGGGCAAGCCATGTCAGTGGAACCCGAACCTGCCGGAGCGGAACTGGCGGCGGAACACGTCGCCGCATCGATGATCCAGTTGTGGCAGCGGGCTCATGAGGACGTGGCCCCGACGGTCGCCGAGGAGCAGATGCGCGGTCTGCTCGCCCTGGAGGGTGAGCAGGCCGGCCCGGAGAGGATCGCCAGGGACCTCGGCGTCAGCCTCGCCTCGGTGCGGCACCTGCTGGACCGGCTGGAGCGGCGCACGCTGGTGCGCCGGGTCCCGCCGGGGGAGTTCTGTCTCACCGGCGCCGGCAAGTGCGTACTGGAAGCGACGCGGCAACGCCGCCGACAGCTCCTGGAACAGGTCCTGGTGACGGCCGCGCCGCAGGACCGCCCGGTATTGCGGGACGCCTTCAACCAGCTTTACGGCCTGGTGAGTCCGCTGGCCCGGGTGCCGCGCAGCCGCTCACCTCTGTGAGGTGTCAGGTGGATATCGAAAAGGGCCTTCCCGGAGTCGATCCGGGAAGGCCCTTTTCGTATGACGCGGAGAAGCGCTTCAGTGCTTGAAAGCGTCCTTGGTCTTCTCCTTGGCCTCGCGGGCGTCCCCCTTGCTCTTTTCCGCCTGCCCCTCGGCGGCCATGCGGTCATTCCCGACGGCGCTGCCTACGGCTTCCTTGGTCTTGCCCTTGGCCTGCTCGGTCTTCGCCTTGGCCTTCTCGTCGGCAGTCATGGAACAGTGCCTCCTCGTAGCTTGTGTGCCGCTGTCGCGGTAACCCCCTCGTGCCCCGGCTTTCCCTTCACAAACAGGGGACCGGTGAAGAATGAAGGGAAGTCCGCAGGGCATCCGGAGGTCAGGAGGTTGATAAATATGGTTCCCCTGCTGCTCGTTCTGCTTCTCGCCCTGATCCTCTTCGGTGCCGGTTTCGCCATCAAGATTCTCTGGTGGATCGCCATCGCCGTCCTGGTGCTCTGGCTCCTCGGTTTCGTCATGCGCTCCACCAACTCCGGCGGTGGTCGAGGCCGTTGGTACCGATGGTGATCTGATCCGCACGCACGCACCCCGCGCAGGGCCCGGCCGGTACGACGGCCGGGCCCTGCGCGTGTCGCCGGTACCGGTCGCCCAGGCCCTTCTCGACGAAGCCGGGCTTTCCCGGCTCCGGCGGGATGAAGGAGCGGCCCCGGTGCACCTATGCGGTCTCGTCTACTACATCACCCAGGGCGCCGTACGGCTCTAGTACGGCGAGGCCGGCCACACAGCCGCCGACGCCCCACCAGCCCCACGGGGGCAGCCGCCGGTGCATCAGCGGGGCGGCGACGAGCAGCGCGAAGGGCAGTTCCAGGATGAACAGCGGCTGGACCAGCGCGAGCGGGCCGTTGATCAGGGCCAGGCTCTGGAACAGCGCGGCGCAGATCACGCCCGCCATGCCGCTCCCGCGACGGCGCACGCCGCGGCCAGTTCGATCACGACCGTCTCCTGCCCGCGGCAGACCTCCGGAGGGAGGACCGGGCCTTTCCAGCCTATGGACTTTGGGGTCCGAGCGCCGGGTGTGACCGCGGGCGGCAGGCGCCGTTCTCGCCCGGACGGGCTATACGCCCGTTTCCGGGGTATCTGCCGGGCAGAACCGGTCGGGTGGCGCTGGAGGAGTGCATGACGCAGGCGGTCCGCGAGATCATGACCAGCAATCCGGTCGCGGTGGCACCGGACACCCCGGTGTGCGAGGTCGCGGCCCGGATGCGGGACGAGGACATCGGCGCGGTCCTGGTCTGCGCCGGCCACCGGCTGCGCGGCCTGGTCACGGACCGGGACCTGACGGTGCGGATCCTCGCCGAGGGCGGGGACGTCACCGGGCGGACGGTCGCCGAGGCCTGCAGCAGCGAGTTGGTCACCGTGGCACCGGACGACGACGTGGACCGGGCCGTACGGCTGATGCGGGGCAAGGCGTTGCGCCGGCTGCCGGTCGTGGAGGACGGGCGCGTGGTCGGGATCGTCGGTCTGGGCGATGTGGCCGTGGAGTACGACCCCGAGTCCACGCTGGGGGTCATCAGCGCGGCCGGCCCCACCCGGTGAAACACCGGCGGGACCGGCGTGCTCAGCCGCCCCAGACCGACCAGGAGGCCGTGCCGTGCGCGGTGACGAGGACGGCGAGCACGACGAGGTCCGCGATGCCCAGCCCCAGGCCCAGGAGCGCCCGGAACCGGCGTGGGGTGTCCCGGCGCAGGGCCATGACGGCCAGCACGATGGCGACGGGGCCGAGGACGAGGTTGAGGACGAGCAGTCCGACGAGCCCGAGGACGAAGGAGGCCACGGCCATGCCCTCGGTGTCCCGCCGGCCCGTCCGGGGTGAGGGGGGCGCGGTCAGTCGCATCGTCACGCCCTCCTCGTCCGGTTGCGGCGCCGCCGCTCGCGTCCCGCGAAGACGACGAGCCAGAGGGCGATGAGCGAACCGACCGCCAGGGTGACGGGCCAGGGGAGATAGGCCGCCGACCCCACGACGATGCCCAACAGGAGCAGGGCGGCGATCAGGAAGAGCACGGCTGCCTCCCCGGGCCGGTGACGAGGGGCGCGGACTCCTGTCGGTGCACCGGCTTCTGCGGCCGTTTCTTCAACGCGTTCATGACATCGCCGGTTACCCGCGAGTGGCCGCCTCACGCAGCGGTCCGTCGTCCGGGCGCGCTCCTGACGGGGCGACAGCGCACGGGTGGCCGGATCGCATGCGTTCGCGGGGTGCGGGCCGCACGGGCTCAGTCCGTGCCGCCCGCCCGGCGCTCGGCCATGGCCGATCCGGCTGCCCGGTGCCCGCCCGGCGCTCCGATCCGCCCGCCGGCGTTCAGGTGGCGCGGGTGCCGCCGCCCCGGCGGATACGGCCCAGCAGATCCCGGTGGTAGGCCGCGATCCGGCCGCCCGGCACCGGTGCGGGGCTGCCGGCGAGGGTGTACCAGATGTCGCTGCCGGACTGCTGGACGGCGACGCGCACACTGTGGCCGTCGGAGCGGAGGATGGTCGCGACGGTGAGGTCGCCGGTGATGACGCCGACCTCGTCGGTCATCGCTCCGCCGGGACCGGCCGTGACCCGGTCGACGTAACTGTTGATCGTGGGAGGGTTGTTCATGAGGCGCAGGTTTCCATCAACGCGACCCGCGCGCCCGCACCGCGCAGGGGTCGCGCGCGTGTCTCCCCGTGTTGGGTGTGCGGCCGGTGCGCCGGCGGTGTCTCACCCGAACAGCGGGAACCGGTCCGCCGCCGGCGTCTCCAGGTACCGGCCGCGTAGCTGGCCGGAGTCGAGGGGGAGGGTGTGTGCAGGGCCACGAGAGCGCGCTGGGCGTCCTGGAGGCACTGGAAGACGAGGTCGCGCACCGCCCGGCCCGTGCAGCCGGTCGGCAGCCAGGACTCCTCGTCGCCGAGGCCCGCGACCACCGCCGAGACGGCTTCGTACGCCGCGCGCGGGACGAACGCCGGGCCGGTGCGCGAAACCCCGGGCGTCGGGGGCCGGTCAGTCGCGAGCCGTGTCCCGGTACGGCGCCCGGGCCAGCTCGTGGACCTCGCCGACCGTGCCCCACTCGTTGCCGCCCAGCCGGGACAGCGGGCGCAGCAGCTCGATGTCGGGGCGGCCGGCCACCAGCGCGTCCTCGTGGACGGCGGCGTGCACGACCCGGCCGAACACGACCGTCGAATCCCCCAGCCGCAGCGTCGAGTGCAGCGTGCACTCCAGGGCGACCGGGGAGGCGGCCACGCGCGGCGGCCGTACTCGCAGCGAGGGCTCCCGCTCGATGCCCACGGCATCGAACTCGCTCCGGTCCCGGGGGAAGTCGGTCGCCGTCGCGTTGATCTCGGCGAAGAGCGGCTCGGGCGCGAAGTTGACGACGAACTCGCCCGTCGCCTCCGCGTTGCGCAGGGAGTCCTTGCGGCCCACCGAGGTGAACTGGACGATGGGCGGGTCGGTGCAGGCGACGGTGAAGAACGAGTGCGGAGCCAGGTTCGCCGTCGCGCCGTCCGGCGTCAGCGTCGAGACCCACGCGATCGGCCGGGGCACGACGACGGCCGTGAGGAGACGGTAGAAGGATCCGGGATCCATGGCATCCGGTGAGTAGTCGACACGCATGACAGCACGCTAAGCGGTCACCCACGCGGGCCGCACCGCCACCCCCGCACATCGCGTACACACAGTGTGTGCGGTGCGCCCGGGTGCACCGGTCACACCCGCCCGGGGACCCCGGACCCCACCCGCGTCCCGTCCGCGCCCGCTCCGCACCCACCGGGCCCACGGTCCGCGCACGGAGTGACCCCGGACCGTCGTACGCCGGTCCGGGGCCGCTCGTCCGGTGCCGCCCGCTGGCCGGGCCGTCGGGCGATCAGGCCGCGAGGCGCTCCGCGAGCTGCTTGGCCCTGGTGGCGGCGGCCGCGAGGGCCTGGTCACGGGAGGCCTCGTACAGCGGGACCAGCTCGGCCATCGCCGGGTTCTGCGACGCCATGGTCAGCTCCGGCACGATGAACTCGAGGTCCAGGCCGAGGGCGTCGGCGAGGACGGCCTTGAGGTAGTTCTGCACGAACTCGTACGACTCGCGCGGGGTGCCCGGCGCGTAGGAGCCGCCCCGGCTGGCGACGACGGTCACCGGGGTGCCCTTGGCGGACGGGTTCGGGCCCCCGGTGCGGCCCATCAGGATGACGTTGTCGAGCCACGCCTTGAGGGTCGAGGGAATCGTGTAGTTGTACATGGGAGCGCCGATCAGTATGGCGTCGGCCTGCTCCAGCTCCTCGATCAGCTTGACGCGCTCGGCGAAGACGGCGGCCTGCTCCGGCGTGTGCGTGGCCGGGTCCGTGAAGCCGGCGAGGTGCGCCTCGGCGGTGATGTGCGCGACGGGCTGCGCCGCCAGGTCGCGGTAGATGACCGTGCCCTGCGGGTGCTCCTCCTCCCAGTGCTTGCGGAAGGCCTCCGTCACGACGCGGGAGGCCGACGCCTGGGTCGGGAAGACGGAGGAGTCGATGTGCAGCAGAGTGGCCATGGATGTCTCCAGTGAGCGAAGCGAGGCGGCAGTGGAACGAGGCAGGGCAACCCGACATGCAGCGCCGCGGCTGACCTTTCGTACTGGACTATTTCTAACACAGGGACTTACTTTTTCTCATCCCCCTACGGAGAAGTAGTACCCTGAGGTCATGGCGGACGAGAACCACGACAGTGCGGCCTGCAAGCGGGTGGACGACGGCATCACCCGCGTCTTCCAGTTGCTCGGCAAGCGCTGGAGCGGCCCGATCGTGGCCGTTCTGGTGGAACAGCCCGCGTACTTCAGCGACCTCCGGCGGGCCGTCCCCGGCATCAGCGAACGCATGCTGTCCGACCGGCTCGCCGAACTCGGCGCGGCCGGACTGGTCCTGCGCGAGGTCGACGAGGGCCCGCCGCTGCGGGTTTCCTACCGGCTGACGACGGCCGGCGCGGCCCTGGAACCCGCGCTCCGCGAGCTGGCGGAGTGGGCCAAGGTCCACCTGCCGGAGGCGTCGGCGTGCCCGGAGACCAGCCTGGAACCGCCGTCCCGGACACGGATCTAGGGCCCGGGTTCCTCGTCCGGATCAGGCCGGCTCCCGCAGACCGCGCCTCGCGGCAGGATCGGGCGGGCAGGCCCTGACCCTCAGTCGACCGGCCAGGTGTGCACCGGCGCGTTCAGATGCATGTAGTCCATGTAGAGCTGGGCCATCCGCCGCAGCGCCTCGTGCCGGCCGGCGCGCGTGGCGGTGTCGAGGCGGTGGAACATCTCCTTCTGCCAGACCGCCCCGTTCCGTGCCGTCACACAGCGCTGCTCGATGATCCCGAGCAGCGGCTCCCGCCACGCGTCGTCCATGCCGGAGCGCTCCAGCCCGCGGTGCGCGAGCGGCAGCAGCCGCCGCAGGACCAGCTCCGGCACCGGCACCTCGCCCATCCCGGGCCAGTACAGCAGGGCCTCGATGCCGTGCCGGGCGGCGGCGTGCAGATTGTCCTCGGCGGCCGAGAAGGACATCCGTGACCACACCGGCCGGTCCTCCTCCACCAGGGCCCGGGTGAGCCCGTAGTAGAAGGCGCCGTTGGCCAGGGTGTCGGCGACGGTCGGTCCGGCCGGCAGCACCCGGTTCTCCACCCGGATGTGCGGTACGCCGTGGGTGACGGCGTAGACCGGGCGGTTCCAGCGGTAGATGGTGCCGTTGTGCAGCGTGAGTTCGCCCAGCTCGGGGGTGTCACCGCGGTCCAGCGTCTCCGCCGGGTCCTGCTCGTCGCACAGCGGCAGGAGGGCCGGGAAGTAGCGCAGGTTCTCCTCGAACAGGTCGAAGACGCTGTTGATCCACCGTTCCCCGAACCACACCCGGGGCCGCACCCCCTGCACCCTGATCTCCTCCGGCCGGGTGTCGGTGGCCTGCTCGAACAGCGGGACACGGGTCTCGTGCCACAGCTCCTTGCCGAACAGGAACGGGGAGTTCGCGGCCAGCGCGACCTGGACCCCGGCGATCGCCTGGGCGGCGTTCCAGTAGGGGGCGAACTCCTCCGGGGAGACCTGGAGATGGAACTGCGTGCTGGTGCAGGCCGCCTCCGGGGTGATGGTGTCCGCGTACGTGCGCAGCCGGTCGACCCCGTCGATCTCGATGCGCAGGTCCTCGCCGCGGGCGGCGAAGACCTGGTCGTTGAGGAGCCGGTAGCGGGGGTTCTCCGACAGTGCCCCCTCACCGATGTCCTCCTGGCGCAGCGTGGGCAGGATCCCCACGGTGATCAGACGGGCGCCCACCGACCGGGCCCGCTCGTCGGCGTGGTTCAGCGCCGCCCTGATCTCCGACTCCCAGGCGTCGGGGCCGCCCGCGGTCAGCCGCCGCGGCGGGACGTTGATCTCCAGATTGAACCGGCCCAGCTCGGTGGACCAGGCGGGGTCGGAGATGGCATCCAGCACGTCGCTGTTGCGCATCACCGGCTCGGCGCCGTCGTCCACCAGGTTCAGCTCGATCTCCAGTCCGACCTGTGGCCGCTCCGACTCGAACCGCGCCTCGCGGAGCATCAGCGCGAGCGCGTCCAGGCAGGCGTGCATCTTGATCCGGTACCGGCGGCGGTCCTCGCGGGTGAACACGAGCGCCGGGACGTCACGCCCCATCGACCCTCCAGGGTCCCCTCGACGGACACCTCTCCACCCAGCGTCGCACCACCGCGCGACCCGCACCAAGCGGGTCGCCGCCGCGCACACGGCCGTCACCCCGGGCCGCCCGCCCCGGAGGGCCCCGCACCGGCGGCGACGCGCCGCTCCGCCGGGTTCCGTCTCACCCGGCCGGACCCCTCCGGATGGCCCGCGGACGCCCGGCGGCGCAGGGTCTGAACCAGGCCGGTCGGGTCGTTGGGCGGCCGGTCCGAGGCGGGGAACGGTGCATCCATGCGCTCGGGCCGTTCCCCGCCGCGCCGGGCCGCCTGGCTCTGGCCGGCGCGGGCCCGCGCGCTCCGGTGACGATGCCGTCCCTGCTGCGGCTGATAGGGACGCCGGTACGGACGTATCGACGCCGAGTGACACGTGACCCCGCCGGCAGGCGCAAGCTCCCACCCCTGAGCGCGGGCCGGGGTGATTGTCAGTGGGTCCCTCTACGGTGTGGAGCAGTGAGGACCTGCGGGAACGGCCGCCGGTCCGTCCTGGGGGAGGGGGCTGCCATGTCCACGGCGTGCACGGTGTCGACGACGTATCTGGAGCTGTCGCAGGAGGGCCAAGGTGCCCACAAGTTCTACGAGGTGACCGTCGACGGCCTGGTGGTGACCGTGCGGTACGGCCGGATAGGCGCTGCCGGGCAGACGCAGACGACGACGTTCACGACGGCGGAGAAGGCGCGGGCCGCCGCCGCGAGGAAGGTGGGGGAGAAGGTCCGCAAGGGGTACGCCCCGGCCGTCCCGGGACAGCGCGCCCCGCGCGCGGTGACCCGCCGTCAGGTCAGTTCGGCCCCGTCCACGGCGCGGGCGGTGGCACCGGTGCTGTGGCGCTTCCGCACCGGTTCCGCGGCGTTCGGCATCCATGTCGACGACGAGCGCTGCTGGGTGGGCAACCAGTCGGGTGACGTCTACACCCTGGACCACGAGGGCGCCGTCCTGGCCCGGTTCGGCCTGCCGGACGGCGTCAAGTGCCTGGTCGCCGACGACTTCTGGATCTACGCGGGCTGCGACGACGGCAAGGTGTACGACCTGTCCTCGAAACTGCCCTTCGCCGCCTACGACATCGCCGCCGATGTGGACATCTTCTGGCTGGACATCCACGAGGGCGTCCTGGACGTCTCGGACCGCGCGGGCCGGCTGACCGTCATCGACCACGAGGACGAACACCAGTGGTCCCGGCGCAGCCAGGGCGAGCACGCGTGGATGGTGAGGGCCGACGACCGGGCCGTCTACCACGGCCACCACCGGGGCGTCACCGCCTACGCGCCCGACGGCGGCGGCGAACTGTGGCACACCCCCACCCGGGGCGGCGTGCTCTTCGGCTGGCAGGAGGAGCACGCCGTGTACGCGGGCACCGCGCACCGGGTGGTGCAGCGGCTGTCCAAGGAGAGCGGTGCCATCGAGGCGACGTACGCGTGCGACAGCAGTGTGTACTCGTGCGCCACCTCACCCGGCGGCCGGTTCGTCTTCGCCGGTGACGCCGCGTCGTCCGTGTACTGCTTCGACCAGGACGGCAGGTGCCTGTGGAAGCTCGGCACGGGCAGCGGTTCGGCGCTGTCGATGCAGTACCACGACGAGCGCCTGTACCTGGTGACCACGGACGGATCGCTGGTCTGCGTGGACGCGAGCGAGGCGGCGGTCTCCGCGGCCCAGCGGGGCACGGTGCCGGTGGTGCGGGACGTCAAGCTGGCCGCCGCCCTGCCGACGTACGCGCCGGCCACGGCCGTGACGGCGGTGGCCACGGTCGCCCAGGCGCCGGCCGGAGCGGTGGTGGTCGAGTGCGTGCGGGAGGCCGGCCGGGTCCGGGTGCACGTGCTCTCCGACGGCTACGACGCCTCCTGGAACGTCCAGTTCCCCCGCGCGATACGGGAACCCGGCGCGCGGTACGTCGTCGACGCCCTGCACCCCGCGGCGGGTGGCTTCTACCGGGTCCGGGGCGACATCCGGCGCCTGCTCTGACAGCACGTCGTACCAGGTCCGCGTGCGGCGCGGACGGCGGCGGTACCGCCGTCCGGCCGGTGGCGCCTGCCGGGTCAGGGGCGCGTGGCCGCCGTCCGGTCCAGGACCTCCCGTGCGACGGGGAGCACGGCGGCGCGGTCCGCGGGGACCAGGCCGATGCGGGTGCGGCGGTCCAGCAGGTCGGACTCGTCGAGGGCGCCCTCGTGCTCGACCGCCCAGCGCAGTTCCGCCCGGGTCACGGGGTGGCCGGGCAGGGCCGGCTCGGCCAGGGCGGGGTCCCCGGCGGCGAGGGCGTGGACGGCCGCGGCCTCGGTGCCGTAGCGGCGGACCAGGTGCGGGGGCGCGGACAGGGCACGCAACCGGCCGGGGGAGGCGGCGCCGACCAGCGGCAGCGCGGCGGTGGGGGAGGGGCCCGTGCGCAGCCCGCGCGCGCCGGCCGCGGCGTCCACCGCGTCCTGCGCCATCCGCCGGTAGGTGGTGAGCTTGCCGCCGACCACCGTGGTGACACCGTCCGGCGAGGTCAGTACGGCGTGCCGGCGCGAGATGTCGGAGGTGCGGGCCGGTGCGCCGTCCCGGCCGTCGATTCCGGAGGTGTCCAGCAGCGGGCGCAGTCCGGCGAACGCGCCGACGACCTCGTCCCGGGCCACCGGGGTGTCCAGGACGGAGCCGAGCACGTCCAGGAGGAAGCCGATGTCGGTCTCGGGGACCTCCGGCACGTCCGGGATGCCGCCCTCGACCGGCTCGTCGGTGAGGCCGACGTAGACCCGGCCGTCCCCCTGGGGCAGGACCAGCACGAAGCGGTTGGTCTCCCCGGGGATCGGGACGTGCAGGCCGGCCGGCAGGGCACCGAGCCGTTCCGAGCGCAGGACCAGGTGGGTGCCGCGGGAGGGCCGAATGCGGATGCCGTCGGCGAGGGCGCCCGCCCACACCCCGGTGGCGTTGATCACGGCGCGGGCCCTGATCTCGCCCTCCTCGCCGGTGAGTTCGTCCCGGATCCGGGCACCCGTCCCGGTCAGCTCCAGGGCCCGCACCCGGGTCAGCACCCGGGCGCCGTGTGCGGCGGCCGTGCGGGCCAGGGCGGTCACCAGGCGGGCGTCGTCGGTCACCCTGCCGTCCCAGGACAGCAGCCCGCCGCGCAGCCCGGCCGCTCGGACCGAGGGCGCCAGGTGCCGGGCCTCCGTCGCCGACAGCCGGCGGGGCGCGGGCAGCACCCGCCGTGGGGTCCGGGCGGCCAGCCGCAGCACGTCCCCGGCCCGGAACCCGGCCCACGCCAGCGAGGCCTGGGCCCGGGACACCAGCGGGGTGAGCGGCAGTACGAACGGCTGGGCGGCCACCAGGTGCGGGGCGGTACGGGTCATCAGGATGCCGCGTTCGACCGCGCTCTCGTGAGCGACGTCGAACTGGGCGGAGGCGAGATAGCGCAGCCCGCCGTGGATGAGCTTGGAACTCCAGCGGGACGTGCCGAACGCCAGGTCGTGGGCGTCCACCGCGACGACGTCCAGTCCGCGGGCCGCCGCGTCCAGGGCGGCTCCGGCCCCGGTGGCGCCGAGCCCGACGACCAGGACGTCGGCCGTCCGGCCGTCCGCGGCCTCGGCCAGTTCCCGGCCGCGCCGGTGTGCGCTCAGGGACGAGCCGGGCGCGGCCTCGGTGTGGCTCATGGCGTCAGGGTCCTCTCCAGGAGGGTGCGCAACTCGTCGAGGAACGCGCCGGAGTCCAGCTCCGGGTCGTCCTCGTCGGTCATCGTGCGCAGGGACAGGGTGAAGGACTGCACGGTCAGCAGCAGGGCGCGGGCCTGCCGTTCGGTGTGGCCGGGCCGGACGGACCCGTCCGCGTGCCCCTCGCGCAGGGCGTCGGTCAGCAGCGCGAGCAGGGCCTCCTGGCTGGCGCCGCGCCGGTCGAGCACGTAGGGGAGGAGCAGTTCGGGGTCGACGTCGATGATCTTGCGGAACAGGGGGTGCGCCCGGAACGCCTCGACGCCGCTCACCAGTCCGTCCACGATCCGGGCGCGGGTGGCGGTGCCGGGAGAGGGCTCCGGTATGGCCCGGCCGGCCACGTCGACCCACTCGCGGGTCATCAGGTCGCCCACCAGGGTCCGCAGGTCGGGCCAGCGTCGGTAGAGGGTCATCCGGGAGACACCGGCGCGCCGGGCGACGTCGGCGAGGGTGGTGCGCCGTACCCCGACGGCCAGCACACAGTCGCGCACGGCGTCGAGGACGTGGTCGCTGTCGGAACCGTTGTGACGAATAGGCGTCATGTGTCACAGTGTAACGCCCTGGGGGCCGGACGGAAGCGGCCCGCGCCCCCGGGACGGCAGCCCAGCCCGCGCACCGCGCACACCACCGCGCACACCGACCTGTGAGGACGACCGTTCAATGGACATGCTGTGGAACGGCTGGGGCGACCCGGCCAAGGCGGCACCACTGCCCGAGACGGTGACCGGCCTGCTGCGCGACCTGCTCGGCGTCACGCCCCGCACGGCACCCGCGCCCGCCCTCACGGACGTCCGCCCGCCCGCCCCGACGGCCCGCCCCGCCGCGCTGCGGGCACTCGCCGAGGCCGCCGGCGGTGAGGAGCACGTGCGCACCGACGCCGAGACCCGCGTCCGCCACACCCGCGGCAAGTCCACCCCCGACCTGCTGCGCATCCGCGCCGGCGACTTCTCCGACGTCCCGCAGGCCGTCGTCCTGCCGGGCAGCCACGACGAGGTCCTCGCCGTGCTGCGCGCCTGCACCGCACACGGCCTGGCCGTCGTCCCCTTCGGCGGCGGCACCTCGGTCGTCGGCGGACTCGCCCCCCAGCGCAGCGCGTTCGTCGCCCTGGACCTGCGCCGCCTGAACCGCCTGCTCGACCTGGACCCCGTCTCGCGCACCGCCGTCCTCCAGCCCGGCCTGCGCGGCCCCGAGGCCGAGGCGCTGCTCGCCGAACAGGGCTTCACCCTCGGCCACTTCCCGCAGTCCTTCGAATGGGCCACCATCGGCGGGTTCGCCGCCGCCCGCTCCAGCGGTCAGGCCTCCGCCGGCTACGGCCGCTTCGACGAGATGGTCCTCGGCCTGACCCTGGCCACCCCCGAGGGCACCCTCGAGACCGGCCGCGCCCCCCGCTCCGCCGCCGGGCCCGACCTGCGCCAGCTCATCCTCGGCTCCGAGGGCGCCTTCGGCGTCATCACCTCCGTCGTCGTACGGATCCGCCCGCTGCCGCGGACCCGGGTGTACGAGGGCTGGCGGTTCCGCTCGTTCGAGGAGGGCGCCACGGCGCTGCGCCGGCTCGCCCAGGACGGGCCCCGCCCGACCGTGCTGCGCCTGTCCGACGAGACCGAGACGCTCATCGGCCTCGCCCAGCCCGACGCGATCGGCGCGGGGGCGGGGCAGAGCGACGCCGGATGCCTCGCGATCGCCGGGTACGAGGGGACGGCCGAGGAGACCGCGCGGCGCCGGGAGCGGGCGGCGGCCGTCCTGACGGACTGCGGCGGCACCCCCGCCGGCACCGAACCCGGCGAACGCTGGGCACACGGCCGCTACTCCGCGCCCTACCTGCGTGACGCCCTGCTCGACGCCGGCGCCTTCGCCGAGACGCTGGAGACCGCGGCGTTCTGGTCCCGCATCCCCCGCCTGTACACGGCCGTCCGCACCGCCCTCACCGACACCCTCACCCTGGCGGGCACCCCGCCCCTGGTGATGTGCCACATCTCCCACGTGTACGAGAACGGCGCCTCGCTGTACTTCACCGTCGTCAGCGCCCAGGGCGAGGACCCGGTGGCGCACTGGACGCCCGCCAAGCACGCCGCCAACGAGGCCGTCCTGGCCGCCGGGGGCACCATCTCCCACCACCACGGGGTCGGCACCGACCACCGCGACTGGTACGTCCGCGAGGCCGGCCCGCTCGGCGTCTCCGCCCTGCGCGCCGTCAAACACCGCCTCGACCCCGACGGGCTCCTCAACCCGGGTGTCCTGCTGCCCACCGACTGACCCCACCGATCCGACCGCCTGCCTCGAAAGGCACACCGATGCGACAGTTCACCGCCGTCGTCAATCCCACCGCCGGCGGCTCCACCGGGGCGGCGACCCTGCTCCAGCTCGCCCGGCTGCTCCGCGAGGCCGGCGCCGGGCTGGAGACCCAGTACAGCCACAGCCTCGCCCACGCCCAGGACATCGCCCGCACCGCCGGCGAGCGGGGCCGCGTCGTCCTCGCGGTCGGCGGCGACGGCATCGCCGGCGGCATCGGCGGCGCGCTCAGCGGCACCGGCACCGTACTGGGACTCGTCCCCGCCGGACGCGGCAACGACTTCGCCCGCGCGCTGCACCTGCCCGCCGACCCGGCCGCACTCGCCGGCGTCCTGCTGCACGCCGAACCCCGGCCCGTCGACACCATCGAGGTGGAGTCGGCCGTCCACCCGCGCACCGTCGTGCTGGGCAGCGTGTACGCCGGGGTCGACGCCGAAGCCAACCGGCACGCGAACAACGCCCGGCTGCTGCGCGGCGCCGCCTCCTACTACGCCGGGGGCCTGCGTGCCGTCACCACCTGGCGGCCGGCCGGGTTCCGCGTCACCGTCGACGGCACCGAGCACGTCCACAGCGGGTACACCGTCGTCGCCGCCAACTCCGCCTACTACGGTTCCGGCCGGCTCATCGCGCCGGACGCACGGGTCGACGACGGTCTGCTCGACATCGTGATGATCCGAGACGCGCCGCGCCGGCTCTTCTTCACGCTCATGAACGAACTCAGGTCCGGCGCCCACGTGAACCGCCCCGAAGTGCGCGTCGTGCGCGGCCGGGAACTGCGCATCGAGGCCGACCGGCCCGTCCCCTACGGCGCCGACGGCGAGGTCGAGGCCACCCTCCCGGTGACAGTGCGGGTCCGCCCCGCCGACCTGCGGGTGCTGTACTGACCGCTCGCACCGCCGGTCCGGGGCCCGGGTCCGAGCCGCCACCGTAACGAACGGAGCCCGGGCGGGCGGCGCGGCCGGCGCGTGCGGTTCCCCCGGCGACCGGGTGCGAAGCCGCTCAGTCCCGCAGGGCGTCGCTGACGCTCGGGTAGCAGGGGATGAGGGTGGTCAGGCCCACGATCTCCAGGGTGCGCAGGACGGTTCGACGGACGCAGGCCAGGCGCAGCCAGCCGACCGGTCCATGGGCCTGGTGCGCGGCTATGAGGACGTTGATACCGCTGGAGTCCATGAACGCCACGCCGCTGAGGTCCGCGACGGTACGCGCCTTGTCGGCGAGGTCGTCGGGGGTCAGGGCCTGGCGGAGCGTGCCTGAGGTGTGATGGTCGACCTCGCCGCTCACCGTGACCACGGTGACACCGTCGACGGTGGCCCGATCGACCGACAGCGGGCCCGCTTCCGTCTCTTCGTTCGTGTGTGCCACGTGTTCTTCGTCCACGCTCGCCGATCCTTGCCCAGAGCTTTCTCCCCGGGAGGCTGCCCCGGATCGGGCAGAGGATGCAGGCGGACCCCCGACCGTCCGGCACGGATGTACCGGGTCCCCTACAACCTCCGGCGTCCCTGGTGTGTCCAGTACACGACGACCGGGCCGGCCTGGCCCGGTCACCGCCTCTTTCCGCCCCGACGAGGAGTCTCACCGTGCGCTCACCCCTCCGCCCCGCGGCAGCGGCGATGGCCGCCGCGATCGGCATCGGCGTCCCCGCCCTCGCCGTCCCCCTGGCGCACGCCGACGACCTCGCCCCCGACCTGGTGGTCTCCGCGCTGCCGGCCGCCTCTCCCAAGCCCGGTGACGTCTACGACCAGAGTGTCACCATCACCAACAGGGGCACGGCCCCGGCGGACGGCGTCACCTTCCGGGTCCGGCTGACCCGCGGACTCGACTTCCCGCAGCACGCCGACGGCTGCACCTACTCGACCGTCGCCGACCACGTCCGGCAGGCGCTGTGCGAGCTGGACACCGTCGTCCGGCCCGGCGCCACCCTCACCACGCCCGTGCGGTTCAAGGCCCTGCCCGAGGCCCTGATGGAGTCCGTCGAGTACGGCACCAGCCCCACCGGCGCGGCTCCGGGTGAGGGCTTCGACGACAGTTACCACCGGCTGGCCCTGACCGCGGACAGCACGGCCGACCTGGTGGCGGAGGGAGACGAGGCGGAGGGCGCTCCCGGCAGCCGGGTCACCGTCACCGCCACCCTGCGCAACAACGGCCCCGGCTGGATCCTGAACCAGGAGAGCGATGACCAGCCGGCCCTGATGGTGCGGATCCCGCCGGGCACCGTGGCCCGGGAAGTACCCGAGGACTGCGCGCCGTTCGGGATCGACGGCCCGACCGGACCCTCGGAGCCGGGCCGTCCCAAGTACGTCTGCTGGCCCGTCGACCACACCCTCGTCGTCGGCCAGTCCCTCCGTTACACCTTCGTCCTGGAGATCGGGAAGACGGCACAGGACACCCAGGGAGAGGTGACGGCCACCTCGGTGTACGGCATCCACCCGGCGTTCGACAAGAACCCCGCGAACGACACCGCCCTCCTCTCCGTCGACGTGCCCGGCGGCGGCGGGCCGGGCACGAACACCTCGGGCGGCACCACGACCGGCGGCACCACCACCGGTGCCACCACGACCGGCGGCACCACGTCCGGCGGGGACACGGGCAGCGGCGGTGCCGGCACGGAGGGCCGGGGCAACGACCCGCACGGCCAGTCGACCGGCACCACCGGCACCACCGGCACGTCCGGCAGCTCGGGCACCTACGGATCGGCGTCGACGACCTCCGGTACGGGCACCGGGACCGGCGGCACCCTGGCGGCGACGGGCAGCGACGGCATGCCGCTGCTGGCCGCCGCAGCGGTGGGCGCGACGGCCCTCGGCGGCCTGGTACTGGTGGCCGTACGCCGCCGGAACACCAAGTGACACGGCCGCGCACCTCCGTCGAGCGCGCGTAGGGCCGCTCCCCGCACCCGGCATGCGATCTCGACAACCGGTACCGCATGGCGGAATATGGCTACCGCACAACGGAAAGGGGGGGCGGGTGTGCGGCGGTCCGGCGGTCTCCGGTGGTGGCGGACCGGCACCCCGGCGCCAACCGCCTCCGGACCGGGCGGGGCGTCGTGTGCCGGGACGGTGAGCCGCCGGGCTCGTGCCGTCGTGGGCTCGGCGCGCGGTTCCCGCCGCCCCTCAGGGAGTCGAACGTGCCGTTGGTCGCGCTGCGCCGGGGTGGGTGCGGGCAGTTGTCGGCCGCGGGGCGCCGGGGGCCGAGCGCGCCCCGGCCGCCGACACGGCCGACCATCCCGCCCGCCGCGGCGGGCGGCGGTGTCATGAGATGCCTCACCTGTGAATCGCGTGTGGATCTGTGCGGTTCCGGCCGCGGCTTTGTTAGATTGCGCAACTACGCGACCGAGAGGGCACAGCGCCTCTCGCCTGCCCGTACACCGCCGCACCCGCCGGCCGTCCCTGCGACGGCCCGGCCCGGCGGGCCCGACCGTTCAGGGGAGTGGAAAATGAGCGACCCGTGGGACGGGCCGGCCGGCCAGGCCACGCGCCGCCGTGGCGACAGGGTGCCCGGGCAGCGCACGGCCATACCCGACGCGGCGCGACTGCCGGGCGGCCGGGCCGCCGCTCGACCGGCCCCCGGCACGCGCGAGAGCTCCCGCCGCGCCCGCCCGGTGCGCCGCGGCCGACGGGTGCTGAAGATCCTCGGGGTCTGCCTGTCCACCCTCATCCTGATCACCGCCGGCGCCGGCTGGTGGTTCTACCAGCACCTGAACGGCAACATCCACAGCATCGCGCTGGACGGCAAGGGCGGCGCGGAGCAGGCCGACGCCTTCGGCCGCACCCCGATCAACATCCTCGTCATGGGCTCCGACGGCCGCACCAGCGCGACCGACTGCTCACTGGGCGGCGGCTGCTCGAAGACCGGAGTGCAGACCGGCAGCAACGCCGACGTGCAGATGGTGCTGCACATATCGGCCGACCGATCCAACGCCACCGTGATGAGCATCCCCCGGGACACCATGACCAGGGTCCCGGCCTGCAAGAACAGCGAGACCGGCAAGTCCACCGCCGGGTACTACGGACAGGTCAACAGCGCGCTCCAGTACGGCCCCGCCTGCCAGGTGGCCACCGTCCACCGGCTCACCGGCATCCCCGTCGACCACTTCGTCAAGCTCGACTTCTCCGGCGTGGTGAAGATGTCCGACGCGGTCGGCGGTGTCTCCGTGTGCGTCAACGCCGACGTCTACGACACGTACTCGCACCTGAAACTCTCCGAGGGCACCCACACCCTCAAGGGCGTCGCGGCCCTGGAGTTCGTCCGCTCCCGGCACGGCTTCGGGGACGGCAGCGACCTCGGCCGTACGATCTCCCAGCACATCTTCCTCAGCTCGATGATCCGCAAGTTCAAGAGCGCGGGCACGCTCACCGACCCCGGCGCGGTGTACGGGCTCGCCGACGCCGCCACCAAGGCGCTGACCGTGGACGACGGCCTGGGCTCCATGAAGAAGCTGATCGCGCTCGCGGGCGACGTCAACAAGGTCCCGGCCAAGCGGATCACCTTCGCCACGATGCAGACGGCACCCGACCCGGGCGACGACAACCGTGTGGTGGTCGGGCCGGGCGCGAAGACGCTGTTCTCCACCATCGCCCACGACCGGCCCCTCAGCACCGGCTCCGGTGGTAAGTCAGCGGTGGCCTCCGCGACCGCCAAGGCCGGCCCCTCCGCCGTACCCGCGTCCGAGATCGCCGTGACGGTGGAGAACGGCACCCGCGTCACCGGCCGCGCCTCCGCCGTGGCGGACGCCCTCGCCGGGCAGGGCTTCGGCTCCGGTACGACCACGGGCAACGCCCCGAGCCCCGCCACGACCACCACCCTCGCCTACGGCACCGGCCGGAAGGCCGCCGCGCAGACCGTCGCCAAGGCACTCGGCCTGCCCGCCTCCCACCTCAGGCAGGGCACCGGCAGCGGTCTGACCCTGGTGGTGGGCGGCGACTGGACCAGCGGCGACGACTACCCCGGCGGCTCCTCCGCGCCCACCGACACCGGCACCGCCGTCTCCCACGCCCACGCCTCCACCGCCGACCAGGCCAAGACCTGCGCCAAGGTGAGCCCCTACAAGACGGTCACCCTGCACGGCGTCTCCATGACACCGTCCCAGGCGTACGCGGCGGCCCGGAACAAACCCGACTCCGACGGCTGAGCGGCACGCGCGGACGCGTCGCGGTCGTGGAGGGTTCGTTCCGGGCCGGGGGAACCGCCGGGCCGGGCACGGCCCGGCGGGTCAGATCCTGCGCCAGCGGGCCATGAACCAGGAGAAGACGCCGAAGGCGGCCAGGCCGAGCGCGATCAGGGCGAGGAGCCAGGGCCCGGCCGGCAGATCCCGGAACGAGCGCAGGGTGTCGTCCATACCCTTGGCCTTGCCCGGCTGGTGCTGGACGGCCGCGACGATGGCGAACACCCCGGCGACGCCGAAGACGATGCCGCGCGCCGCGCCGCCCGTGACCCCCAGCACGTCGGTCACCCGCTCGGTCCGCGGCGACATCTCCCCGGTCCGCAGATGCTTGCGGAACTTCTTCTGCACCGCCCGGACCGCGATCCACAGGCCGGCGATCACCACGCCGGCACCCGCGATCCCGACGAGCCACTCACCGGCCGGCCACTTCAGCACCATCGCGGTGACGTCGTCGGTGTGCTGGTCGGAGGAGCCGCTGCCGCTGCCCTTGTCGCCGGCCGCGTAGGACAGCACGGAGTAGGACACGAAGGCGTAGAACACGAACCGGCCCGCGGACGACGCACGCTTGGACAGCTTGGTGCCGTCCGGGCCCGCCGCGCCGACCACCGCCTCCGACAGCCGCCACAGGGCCATGCCGGCGAGCGCGATCCCCACGATCCACAGCATCGCCGAGCCGAGCGGCTTGTCCGCCAGCTCCGTGAGGGCGCCGCCGCGGTCGGCCTGTTTCCCGCCGTCCTCACCGCCGAAGGCGATCTGCAGCGCGATGACGCCCACCAGAACGTAGATCAGCCCACGGGCGGCGAAGCCCGCCCGGCCGGCGGCGGTCATCGCCTTGCTGTCGGCCGCGCGCCGGGCCCCGAGCCGTCCATTCACTGTCCATGACTGTGTCCCCATACATGGCCGATGCCCCCGCGTCCCGGTGCGACACCTGCCCGACGGCCGCCGGTCGCGGGGGCCGGCGCTACTTCGACCGCTGCGAGGCCGCGGCGGCGGGACGCAGGTCGGCGAGAGTGAGGGGACGGGCCGGAGGGTCGGACAGTGCGGTCCGGGACGTGATGTGCCCCTGCCCGTCGACGTGCAGCAGTTCACCGGGGTCCATGAGCCGCCAGTGCGGGTTCTCGTCCATGGGCTCGCTCGCCACGACCACGGCGGGACGGTCGCTCAGGGCCGCCGAGTGCACGCGCAGCCGGCCGTGACGGCCGGAGTGGTCGAGATGCCGCGCACCGTGCCGGCCGCCGGCGGGACGCGGAAGGACGTACAGCTCGTGCGTGGCCGGATAGCGCAGGGCCCACAGTTCGTCGGCGGTGACGACGATGACGTTGAGGGCGTACAGGGGGAGGTGCGCGGCCGTCCAGCGCGCCGCGGCGAGGATGCCGGCGGACACGTCACCGCCGTGCGCCGCGGTCTCCCGGGTCACCAGCGCGAAGAAGCGCTCGGAGTCGGTGTCGCCGTGCACCAGCGAGATGTCCCCGCCCAGGTGCCGGTCCAGCTCGTCGAGACCCTCGATCACGCCGTTGTGCGCGAACAGCCGCCCGTCCTGTGCGAAGGGGTGGGTGTTGCGCACGTCCAGGCCCCCGGTCGAGGCGAAACGGATGTGGGCGAGGAAGGTGGCCGACTCGACCTGCCGGGCCTCCCGGGCGAAGACCCGGTCCTCGTAGGCGGCGATCGGCGCCTTGTGGACCTCGGGCGTGCCCTGGCGGGTGAAGTAGCCGAGCCCGGTCCCGTCGGGTTCCCGGTGGCTCTGCGCGTCGAGGCTGTCGGGCGCGTCCAGCAGCCAGAACGTGGCGGTCGTGCGCGCGGGGGAGCTGCTCAGCCCGAAAAGGCGGCACACGGCGCCCTCCTTCGTCTCGGTCTCGCCTCGGGGTTCGTCCCGGCTCTCGCCTCGGAGATCCATGGCCGGACGGCCACGGCCATGGTCCCCCGCCCGGCGCGACTCCGCACGCGGCGCGCGCGGCTGACGGTCCGTGGACATCCCGCGAAAAAAACAGGTGTGCATGCCGAGCGGCGGGGTAGACGCGGCTTCGTCGACCGGTGACCAGCACCAACGGAACGATTCGGGAGGGGAACACCATGACGACGCTCACCGTGGCCCAGGACACGAAGACGGCGGTCGGGCTGCCGGAGGTCGCGGATCCCACGGCTGTGGCTCCTCGGGATGCGCGGGAGCTGTCGAAGGTGTTCTTCGATGAGCTGGCGGTGCTGGAGGAGGGTACGGCGGAGTTCCAGTACGCGCGGAACACGTTGATCGAGATGAACATGTCCTTGGTCCGGTTCGCTGCGGCGCGGTTCCGCAGTCGGGGGCCGGAGGAGATGGAGGACATCGTTCAGGTGGGGATGATCGGTCTGATCAAGGCGATCGACCGGTTCGAGTTGACGCGTGAGGTGGAGTTCACGTCGTTCGCGGTGCCGTACATCGTGGGGGAGATCAAGCGGTTCTTCCGGGACACGTCGTGGGCGGTGCATGTGCCGCGGCGTCTTCAGGAGGCGCGGGTGGCGTTGGCGCGGGCGACGGAGGAGTTGCGGAGCCGGCTGGGGCGGACGCCGACGGTGCGTGAGCTGTCGGAGTTGATGTGTCTGTCGGAGGAGGAGGTCGTTGAGGCGCGGCTGGCGGCCAACGGCTACAACTCGGCTTCGCTGGATGCGGCGATCGGTGGCAGTGAGGACGGTGAGAGTGCGCTGCAGGACTTCATCGGGACGGAGGACGCGGCGCTGGGGCTGGTGGAGGACTTCCATGCGCTGGCTCCGATGATCGCGGAGCTGGAGGAGCGGGATCGGGTGATCCTGCATCTGCGGTTCGTGGAGGAGTTGACCCAGGCGCAGATCGGTGAGCGTCTCGGTGTCTCCCAGATGCATGTCTCGCGGCTGCTGTCGCGCACCCTCAAGCGCCTGCGCGAGGGAATGCTGACCACTAGCTGACGGCCACGGCCTCATCCGGCGCCCCTGACCACAGGGGCGCCGGCACTGTCGCCCCGCACGGTCGTCCGGGTCGCCCGCGCCACCGCGTGCGGGGACCGAGCGTTCCCGGCCCGCCCGCCGGGAAGCCGACGCCCGTGCGGGGCGCACGTGCGACGACGCCATGGCCCGCCGGGTCCACCGCCCGCCCGCCGGGTCCACCGCCTCTCCGCCGGGTCCACCGCCCTTCCGCGTCCCCGGCCGGTTCCGGCGCACGTACCCGTACGGCAGGCCACAGACCCCCACCGGCGGGGGTCTTCTCGTCTTCCGTCCCGTCCATCGGCGGACAAGTCGGGCCCGGTCCGCGCCCGTTCGGTACGTCGCCGCTCAACGCCCCTGGCTCGCCCCCTTGTTGAACGGCGTGCGGTAGGGTACGACCTGTTTGGTTTGATTTTCAGCCGGGGGAGGGTCCATGGCTCAGCAGGAGCGAGCTGTACGGACCCGGCGTGCTGTTCTCGAGGCCGCCGCCGGCGTCTTCGCGGAGCGCGGATACGCGGCCGCCACCATCGCCGAGATCCTCCACCGGGCCGGCGTGACCAAGGGCGCCCTGTACTTCCACTTCGACTCCAAGGCCGCCCTCGCCCGGGGTGTGCTCCAGGAGCAGATGCGGACCGAGTACCACCTGCCCCGGGAGCTGAAGCTCCAGGAATGGGTGGACGCGGGCATGACCCTGGCCAAGCGCCTGCCCCAGGAACCCATGCTGCTCGCCGGTGTCCGGCTCTCCGCCGACCTCCAGGGCCACGACGTCCTCGGCAGCACCTGGCCGGCCTGGGCCAGGCTGACCTCGTGCGTCCTGACCGAGGCCAAGCAGCGCGGTGAGGTCCTCCCGCACGTGGCACCCGAGGAGACCGCCCAGGTCTTCCTCGGCGCGTGGATCGGCGTGCAGTTCGTCTCGCAGGCGGTGGCCGGCTGGGCGGACCTCGACAACCGTATGGCGGCGCTGTACGACCACCTCCTCCCCGCGATCGCGGCCCCGGCCGTCCTGGTCCGGCTGGACACCGCACCGGACCGCGGCGCCCGCGTGATCGCCGAGGTCCAGGAGAAGTCGACGGCCCTCGCCGGAGCCCCCGCCTGACCCGGCCCCGCGCCGCGACCTCTCCCTCCGCCGTGCCGCACCGCAGCGGCCTTGTCCAGGCCGCCCGAACGGGCGCACGCGCGGACCGGTACCAAACCGCTGCGCCGGTTTCCCCGGACGCGCCCAGACGGTGCCGGCAACCGCGGTGCAGCGGCTGGGGGGAGCCGTACTTCCGGGACGGCGGTCCGCACGGCGTGACGGTCGCCCACGTCCGAAAGGCCTGCGCCACGTACCCGGTCGGACCTGTGACGGGACCGCCCCCCGCCGCTCGGATCACTCACCAACCCCGGCCGCGACGAATGCCGTTGGCGAACCGTTCACCTCTGAACGGTGTCGGCCGGGCGCAGCGCGTCCGATGTGAAAATCCGTGCGCGCGGTCACTAGGATGTGACACCAAGACAACCATGCGACCGGCCCGTGACCTGCGTGCCGGTCGGGGTCGCCGATGCCAGGGACCGCTCCCCGGGCTGCGGTGATCTTCCTTCTCAGGAGGACCCTCCGCATGTTCCGACGTATAGGCAACGCCGTCGTCCGTCATCCCGTTTGGACGATCGTGGCGTGGCTGATTGCCGCGGTGGCCATTGTGGCCACCGCTCCGAGTCTGCCCTCCAACAGCGATGAGAGCAGTTTCCTGCCGAAGAGTTACGAATCCATCAAAGCGGCACAACTCCAGGAGAGGGCGTTCCCCAGCGCCTTCACCCCGTCCGCGATCGCGCTCTACCAGCGCACCGACGGCGGCAAGCTGACCGCCGCCGACCAGAAGGACGTCGCCCGGATCACCTCGGATCTGGGCAAGAAGCACATCGACCAGGTGCAGAAGGTCGTCCCCGGCCAGCCGTCCAAGGACGGCAGGTATGACCTGACCCTGGTGCAGATGGACAGCAAGAACGCCGGCCAGCCCAAACAGGTCGACGCCGCCAGGGACTTGCGCGCGGAGGTCAGGAAACTGACCAAGGGCACGCATCTCGACGTCAAACTCGGTGGCTCCGCCGCCCAGGCGCTCGACCAGGAGGACTCGTCCAAGCGCGGCCAGGCGTTGATCGGTATCGGCACCTTCGTGATCATCCTGGTGACGCTGCTGATCATCTTCCGGGCGCCGATCCTGGCCGTCCTGCCACTGCTGCTGATCGGCCTCGTGTCCGCCATCGCCAACGGCCTGATCGCCTACGCCACCAAGCTGTTCGACCTCCAGGCCAACAGCTCGATCTCGTCCATCCTGATCGTCGTACTCTTCGGCGTCGGTACGGACTACTTCCTGTTCCTGATATTCCGGTACCGCGAAAGGCTGCGCGCGGGTGACGAGCCCAAGCAGGCCATGATCAACGCGGTCGCCCGGGTCGGCGAGGCCATCGCCTCGGCGGCCGGTGCGGTCATCATCGCCTTCCTCGCCCTCGTGCTGTCCACGCTGGGCTTCCTCAAGCAGATGGGCCCGGCGCTGGCCATCGCGGTCGCTGCCACCCTGGTCGCGGGCCTGACCCTGATCCCGGCCGTGGTCTCGCTCATCGGGCCCAAGGTGTTCTGGCCCTCCAAGTCCTGGCAGAAGGAGCCGGAGAACGCCCGCTTCGCCGCCCTCGGCCGCGGCGTGCGGCGCCGCCCGGCGCTGACCGCCGTCGCGTCCGGTCTCATCCTGCTGGCCCTGTCGCTCGGCACGCTCGGCTACAAGGCCACCTTCGACCTGGCCTCGGGCTCCATGCCCAAGACCAAGGAGTCCATGGTCGTCCAGGACGAGATGCAGAAGGCGTACTCGGCGGGCGCCGCGGCACCCACCGACGTCTACCTCTCCACCACCGACGGCAAGCCGCTGGACAGGTCCGCCTTCGACGCGTACGCGCGCAAGCTCGGCGCCGTGGACGGTGTCGCCGACGCCCGCATGACCCAGGTGAACAAGCAGGGCACCACCGCCGACTTCACCGTCACGCTCAAGTACGAGGCGTCCACGGACAAGGCCATCGACGCCGTGGGCCGGGTCCGCGACGTCGCGCACTCCGCGGCGCCCGGCGGCACCGAGGCGCTCGTCGGCGGCATGTCCTCGATCTACAAGGACATCGACGCCGCGGTGAACCACGACTACCGCACGGTGTTTCCCGTCGCCGCCCTCCTCATCATGATCATCCTGGGGCTGCTGCTGCGCAGCGTGGTCGCACCCTGGTACCTGATGGCCTCGGTGGGTCTCGGCTTCGGTGCGACCCTCGGCGCCACCGTGTGGATCTTCCAGGACGGGCAGGGGCACTCGGGGCTGATGTTCATGCTCCCGGTGATCATGTACCTGTTCGTGGTCGCGATCGGCACCGACTACAACATCCTCATGATCGCCCGACTGCGCGAGGAGGCCCGCGAGGGCCGTGACCCCCGCGAGGCGGCGGGCATGGCACTGCGCCACGCCGGACCGACCGTGGCCGCGGCGGGCTTCATCCTGGCGGCGACCTTCGCCACGATGATGCTGGCGGGCAACTCGCTGCTCATGGAGATGGGCTTCGCCGTCTCCTTCGGTATCGCGGTCGCCGCGTTCATCATGGCGATGTTCTTCACCCCGAGCCTCACGGCGCTCATCGGCCACGCGGCCTGGTGGCCCGGCCACGGGGACCGGGTGGCGACGCCGGCCGCCGGCCCGACCGCCGGGACCGACGGCCTCGGACCGGTCCACGGCGACGAGGACCGGGACGCCACCCACGACCCGGCGGGCCGCCGCGGCTAGCCGCGTCACCCAGGAAAGTCCTGCCGGGCCGCACGGCCCGGCAGGACTTTTTCGTGTTCGACGGGCAAGCCGCCCGGCGCCCCCGGGCGCTGACGCGGACGCCTGCGCCCGCACCGGACACGGCCGTGCGCGGGCGGCCCGCGCCGGGGGCCGCGGACACCGTGGCCGTGGGCGGCCAGTGCGCACCGCACGCTCGTGTGAGCCCTGTACGCGCCCCCGCTCGCCCGACAACACTGCGCTGTCGGCGGGCAGTCGGCAGCGATGCCGGCCGCCGGCCGTCCAAGTGACCAGAAAGGCAGGTCGGCGCCATGCTGTTGTGTCTGCCCACGTCCGTGACGGAAGCCCAGGAGTGCCTGGCCGAGGGAGCCGTGCCGATCGGCGGGGCTACGCTCGTGTGGGCGACGTGGCAACGGGACGGTTTCCCCGGCCTCGCCATGTCCCTGCGTGAGGTACCGGAGGCCAACGTCATGGGACGCGAGAGCGTCGGCGGCGCCGTGGTCCTGCACCGGATCGACGCCCAGCAGCCGGACGTCCTGCGGCTGGCCGCCGCCACGATCGGCACCGGCGCCGTGCGGCGGACCGCGACGGTCGGGGGCAACCTTGTCGGCAGTGCGCTGCGCTGCCTGCTCCCCGCCGCCCTGGTCCTGGACACCCGCGCGACGGTCCTCGAAACCGACGGGGTCCGCGAGGCGGACCTGACCGAGGTCGTCGCCGAACGGCCCGTCCTGCTCAGCCTGCGCTGGCGCGCGCCGATCGCCTCCGCCTACCGCAAACTGACCGGCCAGGCGGGCGGGCCGCCCCCTCTCGTCGTGGCCTCGGCCCTGCACGCCGGTGACGGCGGAGGCCGGTGCCTGCGCGTCGCCGTACGCGACGGCTACGACGTGCTCAGCGGGGACACCGCCGGTGACACCGGCGCCGAGGACGCCCTCGACGCGCTGCGCGGCACGGCCCTGGGCGAGCTGCCGGCCGTCGCATGGGACGTGATCCGCCCGCAGGTCACCGGCCTCCTGCACGGCGATGGCGCGAACGGAGAGGGTCTCAGCGCGCCGGATCGGTGATTCCGCCGCCGTGCGCCCCGGGGCGGCGAGACGCTCCCGCACGGCCGCGGCGTGGACCGGGCGACGGCGTACCTCCGCAGGGGCGCGATTCCACCCCCCGGACCGGCCGGTCGTTTGCCGTCCCGGCAAAGACGCTGGCCGGTGGCCGTCGCCCTGACCGAGTCTGACCGGGTACCGCTCCCGTCCCCGGAAGGCAGACCGTGACCGCGACGACGACCGCCCCGCCCCAACCCCTCGTGCCGAGCAGCCGCAGACGCTGGACGGTGCTGGCCGTCTGCTGTCTGAGCATGTTCCTGGTCGGCCTGGACACCACCATCGTCAACGTGGGCCTGCCCGCCATCGGCCACGGCCTGGGCGTGGGGACCCGCAGCCTCGAATGGACCGTGGACGCGTACACCGTCGTCCTGGCCGGTCTGCTGATCTCCTCCGGCGCGCTGGCGGACCGGTTCGGACGCCGGCGGGTGTTCCAGTGGGGGCTGACGGTGTTCGGCGTGGCCTCGCTGGCCTGCGCGGTGGCCCCGTCGGTGGGCGCGCTGATCGCGGCGCGCGCGGTGCAGGGGATCGGTGCCTCCATGCTCAGCCCCGTGGCACTCGCCATCGTGGTCAACGCGATGCCCGACCCGCGGGAGCGGGCGCGGGCGATCGGCGTGTGGGCCTCCGTGTTCGGGCTCAGCATGGCCGCGGGCCCGGTCACCGGCGGCGCCCTCGTCGCGGGACTCGGCTGGCGGTCGCTGTTCTGGATCAACGCTCCGGTCATCGTGGCCGCCCTCGTGCTCAGCGCCGTGTTCGTGCCCGAGTCCCGGGCGGCGAAGCCCCGGCGGCTCGACGTTCCGGGCCAGCTCCTGCTGACCGTGGTGATCGGACTCTGGGTCGGCATCCTCATCGAGGGGCCGCGCATCGGCTGGACGTCACCCGCGGCGCTGGCCGCCTACGCCCTCGCCGTCGCGGCCACGGCGGGATTCGTGTGGGCGGAGTCCCGCCGGGCCGAACCGCTGGTGGACCCCGGCCTGTTCCGCGGGCCCGCGTTCAGCGGCGCGGTCCTGGGCGCCGTGGCGGTGTTCGCCGCGCTGAACGTGACACTGCTGCTCAACACCCTCTACCTCCAGCACGCCCGGGGCTTCACCCCGCTGGCCGCCGGTACGGCGACCCTGCCCATGGCGTTCGGCGCCACCGTCTGCGCGCCGTGGTCCGGCCGCCTGGTCGGCCGCACCGGCCCACGACTGCCGCTGCTCGTCGCGGGCGGCTTCCTCACCGCGGGCGGGTTGTGCCTGACCGGGCTCGACCGGCACACCAGTGTGTACCTGCTGCTCTTCGCCTACCTGCTCATCGGCATCGGGTTCGGCTTCGCCAACGCGCCGATCACCAACACCGCGGTGAGCGGACTGCCGCCCGCCCGGGCCGGCGTGGCGGGCGCCGTCACGTCCACCGCACGGCAGCTCGGCTCCGCCGTCGGCATCGCCGTCGCCGGCGGCCTGGTCGCGGGCACCGGCCCCGAGGAACTCGCCCATGCCTCCCGCCCGGGCTGGCTGCTGGTCGCCGGCTGCGGACTCCTCCTGCTCCTCGTGGCCCGCGCGTCCCGGCCCACCGGGCCCCGCCAGGCCCCGGGATCCGGCACGCCGGCCGCCGCGCGGACCCGCTGACCGAAGCGCCACCGCCCCTGGCGGACGGCTCGTCCGCCCCCCGGTGACGTGTCATCGTGGCCGGTACGGCGACGGAGACGGCCATGGCCGGGCAGGTCGAGTCGCAGGCCCCGGGGGAGATCGGTCTTCCGCGCGCGGTGCCTGTCCGACCGGTAGTAGTCGGTCAGCAGGGACCTCTTCCCACGGAAGCCGTCAGGGCAGGGTGCGGCACAGCAGGGCCGCGGGGCCGGGGCGGCTGCCGACTCGGGTGGTGAAGGCGATTCCCGCGGCGTACTCGGTCACCGCGCACTGTCCCTTGGAGCTGCCGTACGCGAAGTCCCCGCCGGGCGCGTCGGCGGGACGGCCGTCGGACCGGTCGAACCACACCGTCCGCCCGGCACCCGCCGGGGCACTCCGTGCCGGGACGCACAGCGCCGCCGACACGCGCTCACCGCGCAGCCCGTAACCGATGAGGAACTCCCCGTCCGGGCACTGGTACTTGGTGTAGCCGGACGCCCAGTCCCCGCCGGCCGGCACCTGGCGCTCGTCGGTGACCACCGTCTGGCGCGCGTCCGCGGCACGCAGGTCCGCCGTGCCCGTGTCGGTGCACAGGCCGCGCCCGCCGGTGTGGCTCAGCCCGATGAGCCTGGTGCCGTCGGGGCAGGCGGCCTTGTACGCTCCCGGGTCCCAGTCTCCCGCGGCGCGCACCCGCAGTGACGCCACCGCGTCACCGTGATCGGTGCTGAGCATGCGCCAGACGGGAGCCGGAGCCACCGGACCGGTCGTGCCCGGCGCGGTCATCAGGCGCTGCCACGCCGTGCCGCGCCAGTCGCCGGGGTCGAGGATGCCGGAGCGGCGCCCGGTGTCGTCGTAGCGCAGCAGCGCCCAGTCGTCGTGGCCCGCGAAGCCGACCAGCGGCCAGAACGCGAAGTCGGCGTCGTGCTCGGCGAGATAGCCGGTGATGTTGCCGAACCAGGTCCGGGCCGCCGGGTTCGTCTCGGCCGACCCGATGCCGAACTCGCTCACCCACACCGGCGCGGTGTAGTGCCGGCCGCTCTCCTCCACGACGAACGCCTCGTCGTCCAGGACCGTGGCCAGCTCGGCGCGGGACAGGTCCTGGTAGCGGGCGTCGTGGGTCTCGCCGATGCCGGTGGCACCGCTGTGGTGCGGGCCGGTGTAGCCGTAGAAGTGGGCGGAGTAGACGAGTTTGCGGGCGTCCACGAGCGTGTGCGACAGCGTGCGGGCGGGAGCGAGCACCGGCCGGCCGTGCGGGAGCCCGTCCACGGGCACCCCGGTCCAGTTGATCCCCTCGATCACGATGAGGAGGCGGGGGTCGCCCTCGGTGAGGATGCGGTCGGCGGCCAGCTTGGCCGCGGCGTACCAGTCGTGGCCGTCGCCCAGGCCCCAGTTGGGGTCGTCCAGCACGTCGCGCCGGACCTCGTTGTACAGATCGGCGCCGACCACGTGGGGGACGGAGGCGTAGCGGCGGGCCATGAAGACCCAGTCGTCCGCCCACTGCCCGGTGGACTGCCCGCTGTTCCACCGCTCGTTGCCGTCGATGCCGCAGCACCAGCGGGAGGTGTTGGTGTGGTTGTTGAGGACGACCGCGAAGCCGCTCCGGCTGAGCGCGTCCACCACGGCGTCGTAGACCTGCAGCGGTGTCATGCCCCGCAGCCGGGGATTGGCCGCGACGGCGCTGTCCGGGACGGCAGTCGTACGGTGGATCATCTCGTTGGAGAACGGCAGCCGGATCGTGTTGATCCCCGCCTGGTGGAAGTCGGCGAGGAGTTGGGCCAGCGGTGCGCGGTCCAGGCCGAGGGGGATGTCGTGCGAGTCCTGCCCGGCGTGATGGCCGGCGGGGTCGGCGGCACTGCCGCTGCCGGTCCAGGAGCCCTGTGCGCCGTCCCAGTTGGCGCCCTTCAGCCGGAAGCGGTCGCCGTGCGCGTCGACGATGTACCGGCCCCGGGTCGACAGGGGTGCTGCCCAGGCGACGGGGTCCGCCGCGTCGGCGGGGGCCCGCACGGCCGTGGCGTGCCGCGGTACGGCGGCGGAGGCCGGCGTGGCCAGGGGGGTGGCGGTGAGGGTGGTGGCCGCGGTGAGCAGGAGACCCGCGGCGGTGACGGCGAGGCGCGGCACGGCTGATGGCATCGGCATGAGGGGCTGCCTTGAGGTCGGAGGCGTGGGGGAGCGGGGCGACGGGCCGGCGGCACCGCCCGGCCGGGGCCGGCAGCGGCGGGCGACCGGAGCACGGCCGGCCCCGGACGGTGCGGGAACTCCCCGTTCCGGGGGGGGGCGATGCTGCTGCGAGGGCGGCTGCTCGCGCCTCCTCACACGGTGGGAGTTGTCAGCAGGACAGGTTGCCGCCCGGGCTCACGCCGAGGATCTGGGTGAACCTCTGGTAGGCGTCGACGCGGCTCTGCACCTGGGCGGGGTTCTTGCCGTCGCACTCCAGGGAACCGTTGATGGAGCGGATGGTCTGACCGAAACCGGCACCGTTGACCATCGCGTTGTGCGGGGTCATGGTGCCCGGCCCGGACTGGGTGTTCCAGTACCACAGGCCCGTCTTCCAGGCCACGGCCGCGTCGTTCTGGACCAGCCAGGGGTTGTTGAGCAGGTCGATGCCGAGCGCGTCCCCGGCCGCCTTGTAGTTGAAGTTCCAGGAGAGCTGGATGGGGCCGCGCCCGTAGTAGGCGGCCTGGCCGGCCGGGCACCCGTAGGGCTGCCCCCAGTCGCAGTAGTGCGGGTAGTCGGCGGTGTTCTGCTCCACGACGTGGACGAGTCCACCGGTCTCGTGGCTGACGTTGGCCAGGAACGCCGCGGCTTCCTGCTTCTGCACTGTGTCGCTGCCGGTGTGCGCGAAGGCCGGGTAGGCGCTGAGCGCGGCGGTGAGGCCGCTGTAGGTGTAGAAGGAGTTCCGGTTCGGGAACATCTGGTTGAACTGCGCCTCGGAGACCGCGAATCCGGACGGCGTGCTGCCGCCCCCGCCTGCCGGAGCGTTCCACTTCTGGTTCGCGCCGCCGGAGCAGCTCCAGATCTGGAGACGGGTGGCGTTGGCCGAGTTGTTGTCGCGCACGTCCAGGCACTTGTTCGCGGCCGGGTTGACGATGTCGTGCGTGGCGGTGACCACCCACTGCTGGTTGGTTCCGCCGGAACAGTCCCAAAGCTGCACGGCGGCGCCGTCGGCGGTGCCGCGGTCCACGACGTCCAGACACTTGCCGAGCGCCCGCAGGGTGCCGTCACCCGGGTTGGCCCAGCGCTGCGCGGCGGTTCCGTTGCAGTCGTAGAGCTGTACGGCGGTGCCGTTGGTGCTCGCGGCGCCCGCCACGTCGGCACACTTGCCGGCGAGGCCGGTGATCTGCCCGTCTGCGGCCTGCGCGGGCGTGACGGCGAACAGGACGGCGAAGGACGCGGCCATGAGGCCGGCCACGAGCCGTCCGGGGCGTATGCGCGGGGAGGACGACCGTCTGATGCACGGGAGAGACATGGAGAGAACGCTCCAGTTCACGGGGCGGCTGCGATACGGGTCAAGGGGGGCGACGGAGGTCAGTCGAGAACCTTCTGCGTGACCACGATGTGTCCGGCGTCGGGGTTCAGGCTGCCGCCCAGCCGGCCGAACGCGCCGTCGGTGAGATCGAGGCACTTGGGTTCCTGCGGGGTCTGCGCGAACGTGCCCCGGTCGTTGATCCGGACCACCAGTGACCTGCCGTTGGCGACGTTCGTCACCTGGACCCGGGTCCCGAACGGAAGCTGGGGCCGACGGGTGAGAGAAGTGGCGGCCGTGTAGGCGTTGTTGTCGAAGACCTCGCCGCCGGCGGTCAGCGCGCCGGGCGGCTGGGGGCCGTAGTGCGTCGCCCAGCACCGCTCGGCGGCGGCCTGGGCGGGGGAAGTGATGAGCAGGCCGGCCGGCGCGGCGAGGGCGAAGGCGAGCGCGGCCTGTAACAGCGCGGAACGCGTGGGGGGTTGTACGGCCACGGAGGAGATCACAGCCTTTCGCGGTCGACGGATGGCAGGGCGTGCCGCACCGGGCTGCGTGTGCCGGATGAAGGTCCGCCCGGCATCGGAACGTAAAAGGTCTGCACCACAATCGTCAAGGCCTGAACGGGCCGTCGGCGCAAGGCAGTTGGAGTGTCCGGAACGTGAAGGCGGCGTTCGGACGGCGATGAGCAGGCTCTTCGGAGGATGCCCTCCGCCGCCCGACGCTCACCTGACGACGCAGCCGGAGACCCCCGCACGGCCGCCCGGCCGATGGAGGCCCCCGCCCGCACGGCCGCCGGCGTTGGACGGAGTACGCCCAGCGCGGCAGGACCGTCGCGATCATCGGTCAGGACGAGGCCGGTGCGCGCATGCGCGGGACGCTCGGCGGCGAGCCGGCCGGCAGCCGCTGAACCGAGGGGACCGGCCGGAGCGGGCGCGCGTTCGCCGGCTGTTCGTCGCGCAGTTCCCGCCCGGCGGCGTCAGCCGCTCGTGAGGACGACGAGGTGCCGGGTCGCCCGGGTCATCGCCACGTAGCGGTCCACCGCTCCCTCGACGCCCTCGCCGAACTTCTCCGGGTCGACCAGGACGACCAGGTCGAACTCGAGTCCCTTCGACAGTTCCGGGGTCAGGGACCGGACACGGGGCGTCGCCCGGAACGTGGGGTCACCGATGACGCAGGCGATCCCCTCGGCATGCGCGGCGAGCCAGTCGTCGAGGATCGACTCCAGGTCGGCGGTCGATCCGTGGACGACGGGTGTGCCGCCGCCGCGGATGGACACCGGCACGTTGGCATCGGGGAGCACGGCCCGGATGACGGGCTCGGCCTCCGTCATGATCTCCTCCGGCGTCCGGTAGTTGATGCTCAGGGGAGCCACGGTGACCCGGCCGAGCCCGACACGTGCCAGCCGTTCCTGCCACGACTCCGTGAACCCGTGCCGGGCCTGGGCGCGGTCCCCGACGACGGTGAAGCTCCGGGACGGACACCGCAGCAGCAGCATCTGCCATTCCGCGTCGGTCAGTTCCTGCGCCTCGTCCACGACGACGTGCGCGAACGGGCCGGCGAGCAGGTCAGGGTCGACGGTGGGCAGGGCGCTCCGGTCGACGAGGCTGTCCTGCAGGTCCTGGCCGTGCAGCATCATCACCGCGCCCTCACCGTCGTCGTCCGCCCTGAGCAGGCCCTCGATGACGGTGGACATGCGCTCGTGTTCGGCGGCCACCGCGGCCTCGTGCCGGCGCCTGCGCCGCGACGCCTCCGGGTCACCGAGCCGCTGCCGGGCCGCGTCCAGGAGGGGCAGGTCGGACACCGTCCACGCCTGGGCGTCCGCGCGCTGGAGCCGCTGTACGTCGTCCCGGTCCAGCCAGGGAGCGCACATCCGCAGGTAGGCGGGCACCGACCACAGGTCACCGACGAGGTCGGCCGCCTCCAGCAGCGGCCACGCGCGGCCGAACGCCGTGAGCAGCTCCCTGTTCTGCCGCAGCGCCCTGCGCAGCAGCGTCTCCGACACGTCGCCGGGGTGCTTGTCCACCAGCATCGTCAGCAGCTCTTCCCAGACCTGGTGACGCGCGTCGTTGTGCGGCGTACCGGGCTCCGCCGCATCGAACGCCACGGCCCAGTCGTCGGCGGTCAGCCGGATCTCCGACCAGGGGGTGATGACCGTCATCCCCTCGGCGGGCGGTTCCTCGTAGAAGCGGACGGCCTTCTCGATCGCCCGCACCATGTCCGCGGACGACTTCAGCCGGGCCACCTGCGGGTCGGCCTCGACCGTCGCCGCCGCTCCCTCGGCGACGAGGTCCCGCAGGATGCAGGTCTGCACACCCTCCTCGCCCAGACTGGGCAGGACATCGGCGACATAGTCCAGATAGGGCCGGTGCGGACCGACGAACAGCACGCCGCCCCGGCGGTGACCCAGCCGGGGGTCGGTGTACAGGAGGTAGGCGGAGCGGTGCAGCGCGACGACGGTCTTCCCCGTGCCCGGCCCGCCGTCCACGACAAGAGCGCCGCGGGACCCCGCGCGGATGATGGCGTCCTGGTCGGCCTGGATGGTGGCGAGCACGTCCCGCATCCGGGCCGACCGGTTGCCTTCGAGGCTGGCGATGAAGGCGGACTGGTCGTCGAGCGCGGCGTGTCCCTCCAGCCCGTCCGCGGCGAACACCTCGTCCCAGTAGTCGCTGATCCGGCCGCGGGTCCAGCGGTAGCGGCGGCGGCTCGCCAGTCCCATCGGGTTGGCATGGGTGGCCCCGAAGAACGGCTCCGCCGCCGGGGAACGCCAGTCGACCAGCAGCCGGCGTCCCGAGCTGTCGGTGAGGCCGAGCCGTCCGACGTACACGGGCTCGGGGTGGTCGGTGCTCACCATGTGCCCGAGGCACAGGTCCAGGCCGAAGCGGCGCAGGGTGCGCAGGCGGGCGGTCAGCCGGTGGATCTCCGCGTCCCGGTCCATCGCCTGCCGGCCCTTGCCGCCGGGCGCCTTCCGCTCGGCCTCCAGACGGTCGGACAGTTCGGCGACCGACTGTTCGAGGCACTCCGCGATGGCCGCGAAGTGCTCCTCGTCGCCGCTGATCAGAGCCGGGTCGGCCTTGGAGGACAGGCGGTCGGGAAGGTCGAACGCGCCGAGGGCCAGGGGGTTCACGCATCAGCTCCGATATGAGATCGCTTGCGGCCATGACGACACCCGGTGCCGCGAGAAGCCGGTTCAGGCCGGTCATTCTGCGGTACGACCGGGACCTTGCCGCAAGGCCCCCGATCGGCTATATGTTGAGAGTGGCAAGGAGTGGGTGACCTCCTTGCCTTTTCTTTTTGCCCGGCTCCGTCCGGGAACCGGTCCCGGCTCCGTCCGGAAACCGGTGACGAAGTCAGGGTACCGAGCGTCCCACCGAACGATCTTGGTGTAGGGCCTCGGCTTCGGGATACCCGCGTCACACACCCCGCCCGCCGCTGCCCCGACGCGCGGTGGCGGGGTGCCTTCACGCGACCGTCGACACCGGCCGGTCGGCCGTCGGGCGAAGAAGCCCGAGACAACCCGAGAGACGGAGAACACACATGTCGCAGGTGGAAGAGTCCATCGAGGTCGACGTCCCGGTCCGCACCGCCTACGACCAGTGGACCCAGTTCGAGACCTTCCCCCAGTTCATGGAGGGCGTCGAGCGCATCGAGCAGCGCACGCCGACCCTCACGCACTGGGTGACGAAGATCGACGGTGCCACCCGCGAGTTCGACGCCGAGATCACCGAGCAGACCCCCGACGAGCGCGTCGCCTGGACCACCGTGAGCGGCGAGGCCGAGCAGGCGGGGGTCGTCACCTTCCACCGTCTGGACGCCACCCGCACCAAGGTCATGCTGCAGTTGGACTACGAACCCCACGGCCTGGCCGAGACCGTCGGCGACAAGCTCGGCGTCGTCAAGCGGCAGGTCACCGGCGATCTGGCGCGGTTCAAGAAGTTCATCGAGGCCCGCGGCGACGAGACCGGTGCCTGGCGCGGCGAGGTCTGAGCCACGCACGTGAGGGCCGCTACCCGCGCCCTGCCGCACGGCGGACGCGGGCACCGTCCTCGGGTCCGGTCGTCCCACGGGCATAACCCCGGCCGGCCGGGCAACACGCGGTGGCAACGGCGGGCAACCGCGCGACGAGGAGGGGACAGGGCCATGGCGGTCACGCGGCACGAGGCGTTCGCGATCAGCTTCGCGGCGATGGCAGGAGCGGGGACGGCCGTCGGCGGCCGTCCGCTGGTGGAACCGTCGCCGGCCGCGGCCCTACCCGCACCGGCCGGGCGAGGACCGGGTGGAAGAGCTGCACCTGGCCTTCGAGGACCCCTCGGTCCCGCCGTCCGACGCACCGGAAGAGGTGCTGCACCGGTACTGGAGCCGGTTGCAGCCGCTGGACCTGACAGCCGAGAAGGCGGACGCGCTGCCCGCGCTGCCGCCCGAATGACCACACCGAGAGCACCGAGTGCACCGCTTCACCACCGTCGGCCGGATGAAGCCGGGCCAGCCGCCCTGCACCGCTCTGTTCGGGGTACTCGCACGCTCTCCGGGGCCGGGCGCCGACGGCGCCCTCGGCTCTCGGGAACAACGATCGACGGGAGGTGATCGTCATGTCGGATGCACATTTTCACCAGGAAACAGGCCGACAGGCGCCGGCTTCGGAGCCGGTGGGCGAACTGGTGCAGCGTGCCTCGCAGCAGCTGACGGAGCTGGTGCGGGGTGAACTTCGCCTGGCACAGGCGGAGATGAAGGACAAGGGCAAGCGGTACGGCAAGGGCGGCGGGACTGTTCGGCGGCGCCGGACTGGTCGGGTTCCTCATGCTCCAGGCCCTCGTGGCCACGGTGATCGCCGCGTTGGCGGTACCCCTTCCGGTGTGGGCCGCGGCCCTCATCGTCACCGCGGTCCTCGGCGTGATCGCCGGGGTGATGGCGCTGAAGGGGAAGAAGGAAGTCGCCCAGGCCGCCCCGCCCGCCCCCCAGCAGACGATCGAGAACGTGAAGGCCGACGTGGCCGAGATCAAGGAGAGTGCGCACCGATGACCCAGCCGCCGCATGACGAGCCGACCGCTTCCAGCCAGGAGGAGCTGAGGGAGCAGGTCGAGCACACCCGTCAGGAATTGGGGGAGACCGTGGAGGCGCTGGCGGCCAAGGCCGACGTCAAGGCCCGCGCCCAGGAGAAGACCGCGGAGGTCAAGGAGCAGGCCGTGGCGAAGGCCGGCGAGCTGAAGCAGCAGGCCGCGGTGAAGGCCGGGGAGGTCAAGGCGCGGGCCGCCGAGGCGGCTGCCCGGGTGCAGGACAAGCTCCCCGAGCCGGTCAAGGACAAGGCCTCCTCGGCCGCCGAGCAGGCTCGCGCGAAGGCCGCCGAGGCGGGCCGGCTGTGGCAGGAGAAGGCGCCGGAGCCGGTGCGTGCGAAGGCGGCGCAGGGCGCCCGGATGGCCCGTGAGAACCGGACCTGGCTGGTGGCAGCCGTCGGGGCGGTCGTCGTGGCCGGTCTGGTCTGCCGCCGCCGCAAGGGCTGAGCCCGTGACGGCGACGACGGCATGCCGGCCCGCCGGAGGCCGGGCCGACGTCGCCGTCCCCCGCGGCCCGCCCGGACACCGGCCGGGCTGATCCGCCCCGCGAGGGGGGCACCGGCGACACCGACAAGACCGGCGCCCCCCGCTGAGGGCACCCGCACGCGGACCCCGCTCCCGGCACCTCACGACCGACCGGCACAGCCGTGCGTGGCCGTGCCGGACACTGAAGAAGGACACGGGAGGTGGCGGATGCCGGTGGACGTGCGTGTGCGGCTGGGCAGGGCCCTGTTCCAGCGGGTCGCGGGTCCCGACGGGCCGGTCACCCGCGCCCGGATCCACCAGACGCCGGGCCCCCGCTGGTTCGGCCCCGACCGCCCGATCCGGACCGTGCACGGCGACGCCTCGATGTTCATCGGCGGGATCAGCGCCCTGCTGCTCCAGTCCCTGCACCCGCGCGCCATGGCGGCCGTCGCCGCCCACTCCGGTTATCGCGGCGACCCCTGGGGCCGGCTGCAACGCACCAGTGCCTTCCTGGCCGTGACGACGTACGGCACCGCCGTGGACGCCCAGAGCGCGGTCGACCACGTCCGCGCGATCCACGAGCGGATCAGCGGCACGACGTCCGGCGGCCTCGCCTACCACGCCGGCGACCCCCACCTGCTGGGCTGGGTGCACGCCGCCGAGACGGACATGTTCCTGCGCGCCCACGCGCGCTACGGGGCCCACCCGCTCGACGCCGCCGGGTACGACGCCTACGTCGCCGACACAGCCCGGGTCGCCGAGGCACTGGGCGTGACCGACCCGCCCCGGGACCGCCGCGCCCTGGCCGAGCGCCTGGCCGCCTACCGGCCCGAGCTGCGGGCCTCCTCCGAGGCCCGCGCCGCCGCCCGCTTCCTGCTGCTGCGGCCCCCGCTGCCCCTGGCGGCCCGGCCGTTCTACGCGGGACTGGCCGCCAACGGCGTCGCGCTGCTCCCGCCATGGGCCCGGAACCTGCTGCGGCTGCCCAGGCTCCCCGTGGTGGAGGACATCGCCGTACGCCCCACGGGCCACGTCCTGACCCGGACCATCCGGTGGGCCATGGCGCCGCCGCGCTCGCGCACGGACTGATCCGGCACGCCCGGGCCCGCCGTCCCCGCCCGCCTCAGCGGCGGATGCGGCGCTTCGAGCCGCCCCGGCGGAAGCGGATCGCCACATAGACGAGATCGACGACGAGGACGACCACGCCGATGATCAGAAGGTAGAACAGGCCGTGCGCGGCGACTCCGATGATGCCCAGGACCACGGCCACGAGGATCAGGAACAGGAACACGCTCATCGGGTCTCCCGGCGGCTCGATGCGTCAGCGGCGGGCCAGGCGGCGCTCGCCGCCGGCGCCCGGTGCGTAGGGCAGTTCGTAGTGGGCGAAGACACCGGGTTCCTCGGTGGCGGTCAGCTCACCGTCGGTGTCGATCGCCGGGGCCTTCCTCACAGTGTCCTTGCTGTGGGCGACCTTCAGGTATCCCGGGCCGACCGTCGCACCGGTGAGGGGCACGAACGCCAGTCGGCGCCGGGTGGGCAGGCCCACGGTCACGGTGGCGAAGAACGGCTGGTCGGTGCCGGTGTCCACGTAGACGGACTCCAGTACACCGATCTTGTGGCCGTCCGGGTCGACCACGTCGTGGCCGCGCCATTCCCTGATATCGGATGCCTCGAACATCGAAAAACCTCCTCTGCGGGGGTACCCGCGATGACGCCCGTGATGTCGTCGCCGCCATCGGCCGCGGCCCATTGCGGTGATCAGAAGGCGTACCGGATGCGCAGCCAGGGGGCGTGGGCGGCCACGAGACCGCGCAGGGTGTGCACGGCGTCCGCCTTGACGTGGTTGGCGTAGCGGACGTTCGACGCGCCGTTCTCCGAGCGTTTGCCTTGTTGCAGGGCGGGCTGCCAGAGCACCTCCTCGGCGCGGGGATGCCAGCCGAGGTTGACCTCGTGCAGGTCCCGGTTGTGCGTCAGCATGATCACTTCGGCGGCTGCCTGCCGTTTCACCCGGTCCGGCAGGACGTCGTCCAACTGCCGGAGCAACTCGGTCCAGGCGCCCTGCCAGCCGGGGCGCAGGACCACCGGGGAGAGGTTGAAGTGCACCTCGTAGCCCGCGTCGAGGAAGTCCGCCGCGGCGGCGATCCGGTCGGCCACCGGCGAGGTCCGCAGGTCCAGCAGCCGCGAGTCCGCCGCGGGCATCAGCGAGAAACGGATCCGGGTCCGGCCGCGCGGGTCCAGCGTCAGCAGGTCGGGGTTGACGAACTTGGTGGCGAACGACGCCTTCGCCGTGGGCCACTGCCGGAAGGACCGCACGAGATCCGCGGTGTTGTCGCAGATGAGCGCGTCCACCGAACAGTCGCCGTTCTCCCCGATGTCGTAGACCCAGGCCGTCTCGTCGCACTGGTTGGGTTCCGGTTTGCGGCCCTGGCGGGCGATGTGCCGTGCCAGGTGGGCGATGATGCCGTCGATGTTGGTGAAGACGGTGATGGGGTTGGCGTACCCCTTGCGGCGCGGCACGTAGCAGTACGCGCAGGCCAGCGCGCACCCGTTGGAGGGGCCGGGGGCGATCCAGTCGGCCGACCGGCCGTTGGGCCGCGTGGTCAGCGTCTTCCGCTCGCCCAGGACCAGCGTCTCGCCCTTCACCCGCACCCAGCGCTCGACGTTGCCCTCGTTGCCGTGCAGACCCGGGATGCGCCAGTGCGACGCCACCTCGATCACCTCGGCGGCCGGGAAGCGGGCGAGGATCTGACGGCCGCGCGCGGAGGCGGCGGCGGCCGGCTCCGCGTACACGGCCCGCACGGGCAGGAGGCGGCGCGCCTCGGCGGAGTCGCGGAACAGGGGGCCGTCCTGCGGCCCGCCCCCAGGACCGGAGCCGCCGTGCCCGGCCGTGTCGTGCCCGCGCGGCGACGCCGGGCCGTCCAGCGCGTCGAGACCGAACAGGGCGTCGGAGCCGTCGTCCGGTGCGGAGGGGTGTCTCATGTGCGCTCCGCTCGGGGTGTCGGGGGTGGCGGCCTCACTCCACTGTAGGCATCCCCCGGACGTACGGCGGACGCCCCGGCCGTGCGCCGCGTTCCCCGGCGTCGACGGCTCCGGCCTGCGCGTACGCGGCCGGGCCGGTCTCAGTCGTCGTCCAGGGGATCGTGGCCCCAGTTCATCAGCGAGTGGCGCCAGCGCGTGTCCCGCACGTCCCCGGAGGGGCGCTGCGCGAGGTGGCGGCGGATGTAACCGGTCACCTTGCGCATGTGCGCGTAGTCCGCGTCCGAGAGGTCGCTCTTCTTCTTGCGGAGGATGTCCACGATGGCGCGGCCGGAGGCGTGCCCGGTGGACTCACCCCCGTCCTTTGTGCTGTCCGGCCGCCCGGGAGTCCTCGGTCGCCAGCCACTGCTCCAGGGCGGCGGGTGACATGTTCACCAGCTCGCGGAAGGAGTCCTGGGTCTCGCGGTGCCCGTCGTCGCCCGCCACGCCGGAGCTACTTCTTCTTCTTGAGGGCCGACGGCTTGTGCACGGCCTTGCGGCCGGACTTGTCGCTGCGCACCTCGTACTGCGGGTCGTCCGGTGAGGCGTCCACGGTGCGGCCCGCCGCCTCGGTCCGCTCGGTGATCTTCTTCTCCACGGTGCCCGAGGTCTCGCTGCCGTGACTGCGCCAGGCGACCTTGTCGCCCTTGGACGGCTCGTTCTTCCCGGAAGGGTCCTTCGCCTTGGCCATGGTCGTACTCCCGCCGTGAGGGGTCCGCTGTCTCGCAGTACCACCTTGCGGGCGGGAGCCGCCCTCCGCACGTGCAGAACACCGGCGGCCGCGGCGAGCGAGGCCGTGTCGCCGCCGGGCAGGACGGAGCCGCGTGCGACGCCGCTTCCCGCCGGGCGGAGGCCGTCCTTCCTCGCCCGCCGGAGGCCCGCGTTCCCCACCGGACACCTGCCGCGCAGCACCGCGATCAGGCCGCGATCAGGCTGCTCATCTGCGTTGCGGCCGTCTCCGCGGAGCATCGGTTGCTTATTGCCGAGCCAGCTGGGAAGTCGGAGGTGCACAGCCCGCCGCCCGCACAGCCGGCCAGGCGGGGTCGGTTTCGGGGCGGAGCGGCCAAGCGCCCGCCCGTCACCTCAAGGAGTACCGTGACCGTTCGCATCGGAGTGGAAGAGGAATTCCACATCGTCGAGGTGGAGACGGGCCTGCTCGTTCCACGGGCCGACACGGTGCTGGAGGACCTCCCCGCAGAGATCTTCACGACCGAGTTGCAGCAGGCGACCGTGGAGTCGAACAGCGGCGTGCACACGTCCCTGAACGACCTGTACGGCGATGTCATCAGCACCCGGCGCCGGCTCGACGCCGCCGCGACCTCCCACGGCCTGGCCGTGGTGGCCGCGGGTACCGTGCCGCTGGCCCGCACGGCGGACATCCACCCCACCGCCGGCTACCGCTACCGCCACATGGTCGACGAGTACCGGATGGTCGCCGACGAGCAGCTAATTTGCGGAGCCCACGTCCACGTCGACGCCCCCGACCGCGACCTGACCGTACGCATCATGTGCGAGGTCGCGCCGTGGCTGCACGTCCTGCTGGCCCTGTCCGCCAGCTCCCCCTTCTGGCTGGGCGCCGACACCGGCTACGCGAGCTGGCGGACCATGCTGTGGCAGCGCTGGCCCACCGCGGGACCGGCCGGATGCTATGCCGACGCGGCCGAGTACGACGCGGCCGTCCAGGAGCTGATCGGCTCGGGCGTCATCAGCGACGCGAAGATGATCTACCACGACATCCGGCCCTCCGCGCACCAGAGGACCATCGAGCTGCGCATCTGCGACGCCTGCCCGCGCGCCGAGACGGTCGTGCTGATCGCCGGCCTGTTCCGGGCCCTCGTGACCGAGGCCCGTGAGCGGCTGGAGCGGACCGGGGTCCCTCCCTGCCAGGGCCGCCACGAGTGGCTGCGCGCCGCCGCCTGGCGGTCCGCGCGCTCGGGCCTCGAAGGCGTCCTCGTCGACCCCCGCACCCGGCAGGAGGCTCCCGCGGCCGAGGTGGTCCGGAGCCTGCTGCGCCGGGTCCGCCCGGCTCTCGAGGCCGCCGGCGACCGGGAGACGGTCCGGGAACTGGCCGAGCGGGCGCTCGCGGACGGCAGCGCCGCGTACCGCATGCGCCGCACGGCCGCGGACCAGGACCTGCTGGCCTGCACCGACCTGGCGATCGCGGAGACCCGCGGCGCCGCCGGCCTGCGCCGCCGGACCGTCACCGGCGCGGCCCGGCCCGTTCCCCGCCTCGGTCTGCCCGCCGAGGACGAGGTGCCCGGCTCCCACCCGGCACCGATCGCCGGCGGCTGACGAGGCCGAGACCTGCCGCCGCGGCCGACCACTCCGTACGCACCCCCGTTCCGAAGGAGATGCACCACCATGTCAACCAGCCCCGACCAGATACCGACGGGCGGGTCCGCGCACACCTCACCACCGCGTGACCCGGACGCGCACCGGGGAGGGGATGCCTGATGTGCGGGCTGAGCGGAGAGATGCGCTTCGACGGCGGCCGGCCCGACGTCGCGGCCGTACAGCGCATGAGCGACCGGCTCGCCGCCCGGGGCCCCGACGGCCACGGGATCTGGTCACGGGGCGCCGTGGCGCTGGGACACCGGCGACTGAAGATCATCGACCTGTCTGATCTCGGGGCCCAGCCGATGACCGACGCCGACCAGGAGATCACCGGCGTCTTCAACGGCTGCATCTACAACTACGAGGAGCTGCGCACCCAGCTTCGGGACCTCGGCCACCGGTTCCGTTCGACCTCCGACACCGAGGTCGTCCTGAAGGCGTACCAGCAGTGGGGCACCGCCTGCGTCGACCGCTTCCACGGCATGTTCGCCTTCGCCCTCGTCGAGCACCGCACCGGCCGCCTCGTCCTGGGACGCGACCGGCTCGGCATCAAGCCCCTCTACCTGGCGCGGACCGCCGGACGGCTGCGCTTCGCCTCGTCGCTCCCGGCGCTCCTCGCGGGCGGCGACATCGACACCTCGCTGGACCCGGCCGCCGTCCACCAGTACCTCAGCTGGCACGCCACCGTGGCCGCACCCCGCACCATCCTGAACGGGGTGCGCAAGCTGCCACCGGCCACCGTGCGCGTCGTCGAACCGGACGGCACCCACCAGGACCACCGCTACTGGCAGCCGTCGTACACGCGCCGCCCCGAGCACGCGGGCATGAGCGCGAGCGAATGGCGGGACGCGGTCCTCGACGCCCTGCGCACCGCCGTACGCCGGCGGATGGTCGCGGACGTACCCGTCGGCGTCCTGCTCTCGGGCGGCCTGGACTCCAGCCTGATCGTGGCACTCCTGGCCGACGAGGGACAGCGCGACCTGGCCACGTTCAGCGTGGGCTTCGAGTCGGAAGGCGGCGACGAGGGGGACGAGTTCGCCTACTCCGACCTCGTCGCCCGGGAGTTCGCCACCGATCACCACCAGCTTGTGGTGCCCTCGGAGCGGGTGTCGTCCGCCCTTGACGGGGCCATCGCCGCGATGAGCGAGCCGATGATGAGCCACGACGTGGTCGCCTTCCACCTGCTCTCCGAGCAGGTCGCCAAGGAGGTGAAGGTCGTCCAGAGCGGGCAGGGCGCGGACGAGGTCTTCGCCGGCTACCACTGGTACCCGGAACTGGCCTCCGTGGCCCGCGAGCAGGAACCGGACAGGTACGCCGAGACGTACTTCGACCGCACGCACGCCGACCTCGCCGCGATGCTGCAGCCGCACATGCTGCCCCGGGAGGACGTCTCCGGACGGTTCGTGCACGAACACATGGCGGTGCCGGGCGCCGAGACCGCGCTCGACGCGGCCCTGCGCCTGGACACCCATGTCATGCTCGTGGACGACCCGGTCAAGCGGGTCGACAACATGACCATGGACTGGGGCCTGGAGGCCCGCGTGCCCTTCCTGGACCACGAGCTGGTGGAGCTGGCCGCCGCCTGCCCGCCGGAGCTGAAGCTGGCCGACGGCGGCAAGGGCGTCCTGAAGGAGGCCGGCCGCAAGCTGCTGCCCCACGAGGTGGTGGACCGCCCCAAGGGCTACTTCCCGGTCCCGGCGATCACCCACATGGCCGGGCCGGTCCTGGACCGGGTGCGCGAGGCGCTCAGCGCCCCCGAGGCCAAGCGGCGCGGCCTGTTCAAGGACGACTACCTCGCCGAACTCCTGGCGGCCCCCGACCGACACCGCACCAAGCGCGGAGCGAACGCGCTGTGGCAAGTGGCTTTGCTGGAGATATGGCTTCAGACGCACGGAATCTGACCGAGCGGCGCGCCGCGGACGGTACGGCCGGCACGGTCGCCGCCGCAGCCGGGCAGCCCACCGTCGCCCACCGGGCGCGGGGCGCGAGCCCGGCTCCGCCGGCTCCCGACGGCCGTACCCTCGACGGGCGGGCCCGCGACGACCGCACCCCCGACGGGCGGGCCCCGGCCTTCGCCGCCCCCGCCCGCGTCCCGCTGCCGGACGCCTCCGGACCGCGCGACGCCACGACCCGGCTCGTCGCGCACGGCTGCTGGTACCCCTCGGCCGACCCCGCCGGAACACAGGTGGCCTTCATCTGCGACCGCGGCGGCGTGCCCCAGCTATGGGCGGGCCCCGTCGACGGCGACGACCTGCGGCTGCTGGACTCCGAACCGGACCCCGTCCGCGAGGTGTCCTGGTCGCCGGACGGCCGCTGGATCGCCTACACCACGTCCCCCGGCGGCGGTGAACACTCACGGGTGCTCTGCGTACGCCCGGACGGCAGCGACCGCCACATCCTGGCCGGAGCCGAGCCGGGCAGCTCCGCCCACCTGGGATGCTGGGCCCACGACGGATCGGCCGTCGCCGTCACCGTCGCCGTCCCCACCGGGCCGCCGGCGCCCCACGACACCGCGGCGGAGCCCGCCGCGACCGACCCGGGACCGCCCGCCGGCCACCCGCCGGCCGGCTGGCCCGGCCGGGACGGCGATGCCGTGCTCCTCGGCGCGCCGCCCCACACCGGGACGGTACGCGGGCTGCTCCTGCCCGCCCTGACCGGCGCCGCCATGGCCTCCGGGAACCCGCACGAGCGGCACACCGCCCCGACGGCGGGCTTCGGCGACGGGCTGTCGGCCTATCTGATCGACCCCGACGGCGTGGCCGCCCCCGTCCTGCTCGCCGGCGAGAAGGACGCGGCGACGCTCCGCGTGTGCGACCTCAGCCGCGACGGCACACTGGCGCTGCTGCGCCGGGGACCACGCGGACGGCGCGAGGCGGTCGTGCTGCGCACCACCGACCGCGCGACGACCTGCGTGGTGCCGGTGGCCGACGGCGACCCGTGGATCGGCAGGTTCTCGCCCCGAGCGGACACCCTCTGGCTGCGCAGCAACGCCCACCGGGAGTTCGCGGTCCTGCTCGCCGCCGACCTCGACCCGGGAGGACAGCCGCGCGGGTGGTCCGTCGCCGCGGCGCGCGAGGACACCGACCTGGAGCTGCTCCAGATCGCCCGCGACGGTGGGACCGCGGTGGCGGCCTGGAACGTCCGGGGCGCGAGCGAGGTGGAGATCCTCGACCTGTACCCCTCCGCCACGGCCGGGGCCGCCACCGGTCCGCCCCGGCCCGTGCCCCTGCCCCACCAAGTGGTGACCCGCGTCGTGGGCGCCGGCACGCGGCGGCTGGTGCTGGCCCTGTCCGGGTCCCAGCGACGGCCCGGCGTGTGGTGGCTCCCGGAGGGCGTGACCCTGCTCCGCACCCCGTGGTCGTCCCGGGACGAGGACGCCGTTCCGCCGGGCCGTCCGCCCGTACGACCGGTCCAGCTCCGGCTGACCGCGCGGGACGGGCTGCCGCTGAACGGCTGGTACTACCGCGCGCCGGGGCGCGGCTCGGCGGAACCGGCACCCTGCGTCATCCATCTGCACGGTGGCCCGGAGGAACAGGAGCGGCCCGTCCTCAACCCGCTCTACCACGAGATCCTGGGGCGGGGACTGGACATCTTCGCGCCCGACGTGCGCGGGTCCTCCGGGTACGGCCGGTCGTTCGTCGACGCGGACCTGGGCAGGGGCCGGTTCGCCGCGCTGGACGACGTCGCCGACTGCGCCGCCCACGCGGTGCTGGCCGGTCCCGCCGATCCGTCACGGCTGGCCGTCATGGGCCGCTCGTACGGCGGCTACCTCACGTTCGCCTCGCTGGTCTGGCACCCGGACCTCTTCCGTACCGGGGTGGCGGTGTGCGGCATGTCGGACTTCGCGACGTTCTTCGAGGGCACGGAACCCTGGATCGCCCAGTCGGCGGCCCACAAGTACGGCCACCCCGAACACGACCGCGAACTGCTGCGCTCCCTCTCGCCGATGAGCCGTATCGACGCGCTGCGCGCACCGGTGCTCGCCGTGCACGGGGAGCACGACACCAATGTGCCGCCGGGGGAGTCCGAGCAGTTCGTACGGGCCGCACGCGAACGCGGTCTCACCGCCGAGCTGCTCACGCTGCGCGACGAGGGACACGATTTCCTGCGCGCCGACAACCGGCGCCTCTTCCGCCGCTCCGCCGCCGACTGGCTCGAACGCCACCTGACCGGCTGACAGGGCTGACCGTCCGGCCGGGTCCTGGAACCGGCCGCGCGCCGCCGTCCCCGGGGGACGGCGGCGCGCCGGTGCCGTGGGAGCGGGCTCACCGCCCCCGGCGGGTTCAGCTCAGTTCGGCCCCCTTGGCCGCCGCCTCCTCCTCGGAGTGTGCGTCGCCGGTGGCGAGGGTGCCGCGCGAGCTCTCCAGGTGGGCCCGCACGAACCACTGGAACTGCTCCAGATCGCGTAGCTGGCCGATCAGGAGATCCTCGGTGGCGGGGTCGATCTCGCCCGCCTCCTTGACCGCGGCCCGGACACCCTCGATCAACCCGGTGTAGACGAGGTCGAGCGCGCCGAGGTGCGCGATGGCGTCGGCCCGGCCGATGGAGTAGTCGTCCCAGGTGCGCTCCTTCACCAGCGCGCCCGGCGTGCCCTGGGCGATCCCGCCCAGCGCGGCGATGCGCTCCGCGACGTCGTCGGCCATCTCGCGCACCTGGTCGACCTGGGGGTCGATCATCTCGTGAACGGCGATGAAGTGCGGCCCGATCACGTTCCAGTGCACGTGCTTCAACGTCAGGTGAAGGTCGTTGAGCGCGTGCAGGCGCAGCCGCAGCAGACCGATCAGCCGGCCGGCCGCCTCCCGCTCGATGCCCGGAACGGTGTACTTTGGGGGTCAGGTCGTTGGGCTGAGTGGTCATAGCTCACCTCTGTGTCGATGGGTGAAGTCCCTGCCTGAGCACAGGTGCCCCCGTCCGACGCTGTCAGACCCGTGGGTCTCCCGCACCTCGTGAGGCGCGGGAGGTGTGGTGCGCGGCGGCGGCCGTGCGAGGTGCCGGGACCGGGGCCGTGGGTGATCCTGTAGGGGTGTGGGGTGCCCTGGTCGGTCGACTGCCGACGGCCTACGCCGTCTCCGCCCGCCATGCGCTGACCGTGACGCTGGCCCGCGGCCGGCTTCTACCTCTTCCGCTACGGCCTGGGCCGGCCCGTGGCGGCGACCTACGCACTGTTCGCCGCCGTGGCACTGGGCGGACTGTCCAGGATCCCCGGCACCGGGCGCGGGCGCGCCGTGACGGTTGTGCGGCTGCTCCCGGTGTGCTGGATCCTCGTGACCATCGGCACCTGTCTGTCGGTGCGCACGTGGAGCGCGGTGGCCGGCATGCTGGTGGTCGGCTTCGCGCTGGCCTTCGCCGCCGTGGGCGGCCCGCGTCCGGCGGGGGCCGCGCCCGGACTCCAGCTCCTCTACATCCTGCCGTCGTTCCCGCCCTACGATCCCGCTTCGCTCGGCGACCGGCTGGCCGGAACGACCACCGGTGTGGTCGTGCTGGCCGTCGCCGAGGCGCTCCTGTGCGCCGAGCCCGGCCCGACGACGTACCGGGAGCTCGCGGCCCGGGGCGCCCTGACCGCCGGGCGCTGCGCCACGCTGCTCGCCGCACCCCCCTACGCCCTGACCGGTACGGAGACCGACGCCGCCCAGCGGGCCGGTCAGGCGCTGCGGGCCGTCACCGTGCCGGAGGCGCAGCGTCCGGCGGGGCCGGGGGTGCGGGACCGCGCGCTCACCCACACCGGTCTGGCCACCCGTGCCCTGCTCACCAGGCTGGCCCAGTTGCGGTCAGGGCCCGGCCGGGACCCGGGGCCGGATGTGAGCGCCGTACTGCGCGCGGTGGCCGGGCTGGCGACGGCGACCGCGGCCTGCCTGCGGTCGGGTCCGCCGCCCACGGCGGAGTCGGCGCGGCTGGTCGCGGCACGCGCCCACCTGTCCGCCCTGTCCGCGGGCCCTCCTCCCGGCACGGCCCGCGGCTGTCACCCGCCCGACCGGGCCGCGCCCGCGCCGGACTTCCCGCCCGCCGTACTGCGCCACCACGCCGCCCTGCTGGAGATCGCCGACGCGGCGCTGGCGATGGGCACGGCGGCCGACCTGGCGGTGCGCGGCCGGCACGCCGTGGTGGAGGTGCCGCTCGGGCGTTTCTGGTACGCCTCCCAGCGGGCCCCGGTCCTGTGGTGGCACCGGCTGCGCGGCCACGCCGGGCGCCGGTCGGTGTTCTTCCAGAACGCGGTGCGCCTCGCCCTGGCGCTCACGGCGGTCCGGCTCGTCGCCGGGGTGGACACGCTGCCCCACGGCTTCTGGGCCATGCTGGCGACGCTCACCATCACCCGTACCACCGTGAACCAGACCTGGAGCACCGTCCGGCTGGCGCTGGCGGGCACCCTGGCCGGGGCCCTGCTGACCGCCGCGATCCTGCTCGCGGTGGGTTCCGACACCGCCGTCTACGCCGCCGTGCTGCCGGTGTGGATGCTGTTCGGCTTCACGGTCGGGCCGGTCAAGGGGGTCGGCTGGGCGCAGGGCCTGTTCACCGTCCTCGTGGCCCTGGTCTTCGCCCAGCTCGCGCCGCCGACGTGGCGGCTGGCGGAGGTCCGGCTGCTGGATGTGCTGATCGGCAGCGCCATCGGTGCCGTCTTCGGCGTGCTGGCCTGGCCCCGCGGCGCGCACGACGAGCTGCGGTACGCGGCGGCCGAACTGCTGCGCAGGGCGGCGGAGATCGTCGTGGCGACCAGCGCCTCGGTGGCCGGACCCGACGGCACGGCGGCGGCCGTCCAGTCGGGCGTGCCCGGTCACCGGTCGCTGCAACGCGCCGTCATCCTGGCGGAGTCGGCCTACGCGCAGTTCCTGAGCGAGCCGACGCCGCTCCAGCTCAGCAGGCGCAGGGCGGAGCTGCCCGACATGGACTGGCAGGCCACGCTGATGACCGGCCATCACACCCTGTGGGGCTCGGACCGGCTGCTGGAACCGCCGCTCACCGCGCTGAACCCGGCGGCGGCCACGTCGGCCGGCGCGCTGGGGGAGCGGGTGGCGGGGCGGATGCTGCTGGTGTCCGCGGCACTGGACCCGGGGGGCGACACCCCGGCATCCGTACCGGTGATCTCTCCCGGTGCGGCGGCTCTGGCGCCCTTCCGGGCCGAGCCGCCCGGCGCTCCCCGGCGGTACTACGCGACCGCGTCCTGGCTGGCCTCCCTCATGACCGACCTGGCACGGATCGCACACACCGCCCCCGCGCCCGCGGTCGACGACAAGACCCCCGGCAGACGCTGAACAGGGCCTGAACTGCTGCGTCCTGAGCAGGCGTCAGGGCGGCAGCAGACGGCGAGACGGTCGCGGGGCCGGCCGCAAGGGCTGGATCGTCGGTCACCGGGTAGGCGGAACGGCACAGGACCCGAAGAGAGCGGGGTACCCCGCTACCCCGGCGGAAGGAGAGTCGTGTCCGGAGTCGTCGAACGGATCAAGCAGTTCGCGCGCAGCCCCCAGGGCCGGCGCACGATCGAACAGGCACGCCGCGCCGCGGCCGACCCGCGCCGCCGCGCCCAGGCCCAACGGCTCTTCGAAAAGCTGCGCGCCCGCCGGTGACGACCGGGGGTACGGCCCCCTCCCGACGGAACGCGGGCAGCGGGCCGTACCCCCGTCACACGCCGGCCGTCACCCCTTCCCGGGTGACGAGACAGAAGGGGTGCCCGACCGGATCGGCGTACACGCGGTACCCGATGGGCTTGTCGGACCCCTCGAGCAGCGTGGCCCCCAGGGCGAGCACCTTCGCCTCGGCCACATCCAGGTCGTCCACCATCACATCGACATGCATCAGGCCCGGACGATCGCGGTCGGTCCACCGGGGCGGCCGGAAACCGTCGACACGCTGGAACGTCACCGTCTCCGTGCCCGACGGGCCGCGGAGCACCACGTAGTCGGCCGTGTCCTCCACCCGGGCCAGCGACAGCAGGCTCTCGTAGAAACCGGCGAGTTCCGAGGGGGCGGGGCAGTCGATGACGAGGGAGAACAGGCGTCCGATCATGCCGGTCAGTGTGCCGTGCGCGGGCGGACGGGGCCACCCGCCCGATCCACGCGGGCGCCGGTGCCGAGGGAGAGGCGCGGCTCACCACCCCGTGAGCAGCAGGTGGTTGAGAAGCAGGGCCAGGACCGCCTGGGCGGTGAGCCAGGCGCGGGGGTGGCTGAGGAGAGCGCCGGAGGGCAGGAGCCACAGCGCGAAGGGCAGCCAGATGCGTTCCGTCTCCGCCTTGCTCATGCCGGACAGGTCCGCGCACAGCAGCGCGAGCAGCGCGGCGGACACGAGGAGCGCGAGCCGGGCCGCCGCCCCGGGACGCCCGGGGAGGGACAGGACGTCGTGGCGGCGCCGGACGAGCAGCGCACCGGTCCGGCGCAGGCCCGCCGCCGTCGCCACACCGGTGATCAGCACCGTGCAGGCCAGGTTGGCCCACACCCAGTAGCCGTACGGCCGGATTCCGCCGACACCCTGGTTGTAGCGGGTGACCAGCAGCCGGTACGCCTCCCACCAGTCGAACCCGGCGAGCGTGAACAGCACGGGCACGACCGCGGCCCCGGCGGCCGGCAGCACGGCGATCAGCGGGCGTTCGCGGACCCGATGGCGCCCCGGCACCAGCACCGCCGCGCCGATCAGCGCGAACAGCGTCAGACCGTACGAGAGATAGCAGGTCAGGCCGAACAGCAGCCCGGACAGGGCCGCCCACCCCACGGACCGTCCGGTCACCGCGAGCGCCAGCAGGGCCACGGACCACGCGGCGACCGCCATGAAGTAGCCGTCGGCGGAGGCGCCCACCCAGACGGCGGCCGGGGCCAGCACCAGGAAGGGCGCCGCCCGCCGGGCGAGCCGCTCGTCGGCCAGCGCCCGGACCGTCACCAGCGCGGCCACGCACGCCGTCGCGCCCACGGTGATGCACCAGGCGCCCGCCCAGCCGCCGCCCCGCAGACCGGCCCGGTCCAGCAGGACGAAGGTGAGCGTGGCGGCCGGGGGATGACCGGCGATGTGGGCCGGCCAGGCGCCGGGCGGGCCCGCGACGATGTGCCGGGTGAACTCCCGCAGGGCGGCCGGGATGTCGTCGAAGCGGCCGATGACCGTCAGATACTCGTTGCGCGTGGTGAGCCGCCCGGCCACGCCCCGCTGCCACCCGTCGACCAGGGCCAGCGACCACGTCCAGGCCAGGGCCACGGCCCAGGACACGGCGAGCAGTCCGCGCCACGGCAGCCGCAGCGCGAGGGCCGGTCCGTACAGGACCGCGGCGAACGCCACCAGCACGGCGGCCGGCGTCCCCGGCCCCGTGTGCGGATCCCAGTCGGCGAACAGCGGCGGCCAGTGTACGAAGAGGGAGCGGTGGGCGTCCTGGACACGGCGGCCGACGAGCACGGCCGTCAGCACGAGCAGGACGGCGGCCAGGGCGGCGTACAGGTCCGCGTACAGGTCGGCGGTGCGGCCACGAGGGCGGAGGCGGATCACAACGGAACGCTAGGCCGCGCGGCCGGTTCCGTACCGCCGTCCGGTCCCGACGTCAGCGTTTCGTCATCAGCGGCACCCCCCGCACCGCGGATCCGCGGGCCTACGGTCGAGGCATGCGGCACCCTCTCCCACCCACCTCACCCGCCTTCTGGCGCAGCCCGCTGCGCGGCACCTGGCTCACCTCGGTGCTCGGCGTCGTCCTCCTCGCCGGCATCACCGTCCTGTTCGTGACGGGCCTGGCGTCGTACGCCGCCTACAATCCCGACCTGTCGCCGGTGAACGACCAGACCCCGGACAAGGGCGTCCTCGGCTTCTACCTCTTCTCCTGGCCGACGGACCCGCACTGGCTGTACCGCCTCGACCAGGGCGTCCACGTCACCCTCGGCATCACCCTGATCCCGATCCTGCTCGCCAAGCTGTGGTCGGTGGTGCCCAGGCTGTTCGCGCTGCCGCCGGCCCGCTCGCTCACCCACGCCCTGGAGCGGATCTCCCTGCTGCTCCTCGTGGGCGGCGCGCTGTTCGAGTTCGGGACCGGTGTGCTCAACGTCCAGCTCGACTACGTCTTCCCGGGCTCCTTCTACCCGCTGCACTTCTACGGCGCGTGGGTGTTCTTCGCCGCGTTCGTCGCCCACGCCGTGCTCAAGACACCGGCGGCCGTCCGCACCCTGCGCCGACGGGGCGAACCGGACGGCGACCTGGCCTCCCCGCTGCCGGACCCGCCCACCGTCTCCCGGCGCGGCGCGCTCCGGTTCGCCGGCGGCGGCTCGCTGCTGCTGTTCGCCACGACGGTGGGACAGAACTTCGACGGGCTGCGGCGCACCGCCCTGCTGGCGCCGCACGGCGGCGCCGACCCCGGCACCGGCCCGAACGGCTTCCAGATCAACAAGACGGCGGTCTACGCCGGGATCCGGACGGCGGACACGCACGAGGACGCGTGGCGGCTCGTCGTCACGGGCCGGGCCGGCACCGTCCGCCTCGGCCGGCCCGACCTGCTGCGGCTCCCCCTGCACAGCGCCGCCCTGCCCATCGCCTGCGTGGAGGGCTGGTCCACCTCGGACCAGTGGTGGCGCGGGGTGCGGCTGCGTGACCTGGCGGTACTCGCCGGGTACGACGGCGATCCGCCGGACCTCCTCGTCGAGTCCCTCCAGCGGCACGGCGCCTTCCGCAAGGCGGCCCTGCGCGCCAATCAGGTGGCCGACCCGCGCTCGCTGCTAGCGCTGTACGTCAACGGCGAGGAGTTGTCCCCCGACCACGGCCACCCGGCGCGCGTCATCGTCCCCGCCGCGCCCGGCGTGCTGAACACCAAGTGGGTGGCCCGGCTGACGTTCGGAGACCTGCGATGAGGCGCCTGCCGCCGCTGGGCAGCCCCTTCCACCTGCTCGTGCTGGTCTGCTCGTTCGCGCTCGCCGCCTACGCGGGGGTGCGGCTGCTCGGGGACGACCGGCCCGGCGTGGCCCTGTGGTGGGTGGGTGGGGCCCTCCTGCACGACCTCGTCCTGCTGCCCCTGTACGCGGTCGCGGACCGGGCCGTCGTACGGGGGCTCGGCGCGGCCGGCCGCCGGGAGTGGACGATGTACGTACGCGTCCCGGCAGCCCTGTCCGCGCTGCTCCTCCTCGTCTGGTTCCCACTGATCAGCGGGATGGCGGACCGGCGTTACCGGCTCGCCACCGGACTGTCGCCGGACGGCTTCCCCGCCCGCTGGCTGCTGATCACCGCCGTACTCTTCGGTGGTTCCGCCCTGCTGCTGGCGCTGCGGCCGCGCAGGGCGACGAAGGACCGGCCGTCGGCCGCCCACCGGCCGGCCGGCTCCCAGCCCCGCGCGTGACGCAGCAGCGCCGGCGTCCCGACCCGCGCCCACGGGAAGGGGGCGCCGGCCGCGCGGGTGCCCGGGGCGTCCACGACGCGCACGTGAGCGCGTTCGTCGACGTCCACCGGGGCGGTCTCGGCGATCAGCAGGCCGCCGGGACGCAGCAGTCGGGTCACCCGGTCCAGGAGCCTGCGGGGGTCACCGCCGATGCCCACGTTGCCGTCCATGAGCAGCACGGTGCCCCAGCGGCCCTCGCCGGGCAGCGGCTCGAACACCGAGCGCCGCAGGGCCTGGCCGCCGAGCCGTACGGCGTGGCCGACGGCGGCCTCGCTGACGTCGATGCCGAGGGCCGCCCGGCCCCGCCTGGCGAGTTCCGCCACCAGCCGCCCGGGCCCGCACCCCACGTCCAGCACGGTGCCCTCGCACCGGTCCAGGACGTCCAGGTCGGCCGCGTCGGCCCGGGCGCACCAGCGTTCCACCTCCAGCGGCAGCAGCCAGCCGTCCTCCCGGCGCAGGAACAGCGGCCCGCGTCCGGCCCGCAGGGCGGCCGTGTAGGAGTCGGCGGCGGCCCACGCGGGCACGGCGGTGCTCATCGGCCCGCCCCCGTCGCGTACCGGGCCAGCCGCGCGGCGAACCGGCCGTGCGGGACCAGGGCGGCGACGGCACGGGCGTCGGCCGCCGTGTCGACGTCCCGCAGCAGGGGCAGGTCACGCACCCGCAGCCCGGCGTCCACGAGCCGTTCGCGCTGCACCTCACCCGTCACCGGGGTCGACATAGGCACACCGCGCAGCAGAGCGGGGTCGGGCTCCGCCAGCCCCAGCGCCCAGAAGCCACCGTCGGCCGACGGCCCGAAGCAGGCGTCGCAGCCGGCGAAGTCAACGGTCAGCAGCCCGGGTGTCACCTGCGGGGTGTCCATGCCGATGAGGAGCGCCGGGCCCGTACAGCCGGCGAAGGCGTCCGCCAGCCGCGCGTCGAGACCGCCCGCGCACTGCGGGACGACCTCGAAACCGGGCGGCAGCCAGGGGCCGGGAGCGCCCTCCAGGACGAGGACACGGCGGACGGCCGGGGTGGCCGCCACCACGTCGAGGGTGTCCGCGAGGCACGCCTCGGCCAGCGCGGCCGCTTCGTGGGGCGTGTACGGCGGGGTGAGGCGGGTCTTGACCCGTCCCGGTCGCGGTTCCTTGGCGATGACGAGGAGCGTGGTCACCGTACGGCCCTCCGCCCGCCCGGCGCCCCGGCCGGCCGCTCGGCCAGGACCCGGCTCATGTCCCGGACCGCCTGCCAGGTCCCGCGCCACGTCCCGGTCACCTTGGACGTGCCCGTACGGGGCCGGTACGGCACGTCGTGCTCCGTGACGTGCCAGCCGGCGTCGGCGGCCCGCACGACCATCTGGAGCGGGTAGCCGCTGCGGCGGTCGGTCAGGGCTCAGGGAGAGCAGCGCCTCACGGCGGGCGGCGCGCAGCGGGCCCAGATCGTGCAGGTGCAGACCGGTACGCCGGCGCAGCATCCGCGTCACCGCGAGATTCCCGGCGCGGGCGTGTACGGGCCAGGTGCCCCGGCCCTGCGGACGGCGCCGGCCCAGCACCAGGTCGGCGACGCCGTCCCGCACGTCGCGTACGAACGGCATCAGCAGCGACGGGTCCAGCGAGGCGTCGCAGTCGCAGAAGCAGACGATGTCGGCGTCGGCGGCGCCCAGACCGGCGTGGCAGGCGGGCGCCGAAACCCCGGCGCGGCTCGTGCACCACGGTGGCGCCGAGCGCCCGGGCGACCTCGGCGGAGCCGTCGGACGACCCGTTGTCCACGACGAGGGCACGCCAGCCGGCCGGGATGCGGGCGAGCACCCAGGGCAGGGCCTCGGCCTCGTTCAGACAGGGCAGGACGACGTCGACGTCGCGCGGTGGCGGTGAGATGGTCACGGCCTTCACCCTACGGACGCGAACCACACATTCCGGACCTCCGCTCCTTACGGAACGAGGACGTGAGAGCCGCCCGGGGCGGTCCGGGGCGACGCCGGGCGGGAGGCGGTGCCAGGCTGGGGGCATGCAGCAGCAGTACGAGCCCGTCGAGGCCCGAACAGCCGGCCGGCCCACCCGGATCCTGGTCGTGGACGACGACCCGACCGTCGCGGAGGTCGTCGCCGGCTACCTGGACCGCGCCGGCCACCTCGTCGACCGCGCCGACGACGGCCCCACGGCCCTCACCCGCGCCGACGCGCACCGGCCCGACCTGGTGGTGCTCGACCTGATGCTGCCCGGCATGGACGGCCTGGAGGTGTGCCGCCGGCTGCGCGCCCGCGGCCCGGTGCCCGTCGTCATGCTCACCGCCCGCGGCGACGAGGAGGACCGGATCCTCGGCCTGGAGGTCGGCGCCGACGACTACGTCACCAAACCCTTCAGCCCCCGCGAACTGGTCCTGCGCGTGGAGTCCGTGCTGCGCCGCACCCGCCCGCAGGCCGCCTCGCCGGCCCCGCCGATCGGCGCGGCCGGACTGACCGTCGACCCCGCCGCCCGGCGGGCCACCAAGCACGGCGCCGAACTCGCGCTCACGCTCCGCGAGTTCGACCTGCTCTCCTTCTTCCTGCGCCATCCCGGACGGGCGTTCGGCCGCGAGGACCTGATGCGCGAGGTGTGGGGCTGGGACTTCGGCGACCTGTCCACCGTCACCGTCCACGTCCGCCGGCTGCGCGGCAAGGTCGAGGACGACCCGGCCCGGCCGCGCCTGATCCAGACCGTGTGGGGCGTGGGCTACCGCTTCGGGACCGGCGCCGGGGAGACGAGCTGACCATGCGCGACACCCTCCTCATCGCCCTGTGCGCCTTCGCCGGCGCCGCGGCGACCGGTCTCGCCGGAGCGGGCGTGCTGCGGCTCATCCGACGCCGCTCGCTCACCGCCTCGCTCGCCGTGGTCGCGGCGGTCGGCGTGCTGGCGATGCTGGCGGGCACCCTCGCCGTCGCCTGGGCGATGTTCCTCTCCCCGCACGATCTGACCGTCGTCACGACCGTGGTCGCCATGGCGGCCGTGGTCTCCCTGGCCACCGCCCTGCTGCTGGGCCGCTGGGTGGTGGCCCGCAGCCACGAACTCGCCGCCGCCGCCCGCTCGTTCGGCGACGCCGGCGCCTTCCGGGCCCCCACCGGACCCGCCACCGCCGAACTCGACGCGCTGAGCCGGGAACTGGCGGCCACCAGCGCCCGCCTGGCCGAGTCCCGGCAACGCGAGAGGGCGTCGGAGACCTCCCGCCGTGAACTCGTCGCCTGGATCTCCCACGACCTGCGCACCCCGCTCGCCGGACTGCGTGCCATGGCCGAGGCCCTGGAGGACGGGGTCGCCGCCGACCCCGGCCGCTACCTGAAGCAGATCCGCACCGAGGTCGAGCGCCTCGACGCGATGGTCGGCGACCTCTTCGAACTCTCCCGCATCCACGCCGGCACGCTTTCGCTGTCCCTCTCCCGCATGTCCCTGTACGACCTGGTCGGCGACGCCCTGGCGGGCGCCGACCCCCTCGCCCGCGAGCACGGGGTGCGACTGGTCGGCGCCCACGTCGAGCCGGTGCCGGTGGAGATCGACGGCCGGGAGATGAGCAGGGTCCTGGGCAACCTGCTGGTCAACGCGATCCGCCGGACACCCGCCGACGGCACGGTGGCCGTCGCCGCCGAGCGCGGACCCGACGGCGTGGTCGTGTCGGTGTCGGACGGCTGCGGCGGCATCCCCGAGGAGGACCTGCCCCGCGTCTTCGACACCGGCTGGCGCGGCACCGACGCCCGCACGCCCCCGGCCGGCGCGGGCCTGGGCCTGGCCATCGTCCGGGGGATCGTGGAGGCGCACCGGGGGCGGACCGCCGTACGCAACATCCCCGGCGGCTGCCGCTTCGAGGTGACGCTGCCGCTGCCGTCGTAGGGGCGTTCACCGCCCGTCCGGAGCCGCTGCGAACTCCCGCATGCCCTCAGCGAAGCCCACCGCGGGCCGCCACCCCAGTTCCGCCCGCAGCCGTGCGGGGTCCGCGGTGATGTGCCGGACGTCGCCCAGCCGGTACTCGCCGGTGACCACGGGCCGGGGTCCGCCGTGTGCCGCGGCCAGCGCCCGTGCCATCTCGCCGACCGAGTGCGGCTCACCGCTGCCGGTGTTGTACACCCGCAGCACTCCCTCGGCCGTGTCCGCCTCCAGCGCGGCCACGTTGGCCGCCGCCACGTCCCGGACGTGCACGAAGTCCCGCCGCTGCCGCCCGTCCTCGAAGACGCGCGGGGCCTCGCCCCGGGCGAGCGCCGAACGGAAGAAGGAGGCGACCCCCGCGTACGGGGTGTCGCGGGGCATCCGCGGCCCGTACACGTTGTGGTAGCGCAGCGACACCGCCGACCCGGCCGTCACGCGGGCCCAGGCGGCGGACAGATGCTCCTGCGCCAGCTTGGTCGTGGCGTACACGTTGCGCGGATCGGCCGGTGCGTCCTCGCCGACCAGCCCGGGGGAGAGGTCCTGCCCGCACACCGGGCAGAGCGGCTCGAACCGGCCCGCGTCCAGGTCGGCCACGGCTCGCGGCCCCGGCCGCACCACCCCGTGCGCACGGCACTCGTACCGGCCCTCCCCGTACACCACCATCGAGCCGGCCAGCACCAGCCGCCCCACGCCCGCCTCGGCCATCGCGCCCAGCAGGACGGCGGTGCCCAGGTCGTTGCGCGAGACGTACTCCGTCGCGTCGGCGAACCCGGTACCGAGACCCACCATGGCCGCCTGATGGCACACGGCGTCGACACCGGCCAGCGCGCGGGCCACCGCCGCCGCATCGCGTACGTCGGCGGCGGGATCGTCCCGGACGTCGTACACCACCGGCTCGTGCCCGCGCTCCCGCAGCGCCTCGACGACGTGGGACCCGATGAACCCGGCACCGCCGGTGACCAGTACACGCATACGGCCACGCTAGGTCGGGGACCGCGCCGGGACGGGTGACCGGCCCGGCACGTCACCGCTCCGTAAGACCTCGCCGGCCCGCCGGACCGGTCACGGGGAGACGGTGGCGCGGGGCGGCATCCACCGGTGGGTGCGGGGCACCATGCCGTCGACGCCGTACTCCTTCCGCAGATGTTCGGGGATGGCGTGGTGCATGACCCGCCCGCGGGTGAGGGAGGACAGGTCGAGGACCGTGGTCAGATGGCCGAGCCGGTCCAGGGCCCAGCCACCGAGGGGCGAGCGGTCCTCGATGGTCTCCAGCACGCCCAGCAGCCGGGGAACGGCCTCGACCTGGACGTCCCAGCGGGTACGGGGCACCCGCAGCCAGTCGGCGCACGTGTCGCCGACGAGATGGCGGATGAGCACGGAGACGATCGGGTCGAAGAAGGTGCCGGGCACGACCTCCTCGTAGAGGTCGATGAGCTGCCGGGTCAGCTCCGCACCCTCCTCGGAGGGGCCCATGTGCCGGATCATGTACAGGTCGAGGAAGGCCCGCGCGTCCTCCAGGGTCTTCGGTACGGCGTCCTGGTCGACGCCGAGCATCGCGCCGACCACCCGCCAGGCGTAGTAGTAGGCCTCCGCGCCCTCGACGGTCATGTGCGCCGCCTGCGCGGCCCCGGGCCGGTGGGCCACGGCGGACCGCAGCGCGAGATGGACGGTGGGCCGGCCGTGTCAAGCCCCGCCGCGAGCAGCACGGACTGCTCGTCCGGACCCCCTCGGCGTCCGGCATCCCCAGCCACGTCTTCTCCCCTCGCCCGAGCACGGGACGGCGCCGGTTTGCGCGCCACCGCCGCCAGCGCGGCCCGCGCGGCCGGCGGGAGACCCGCGGAACTCACCAACGAGTGATCATTCCGCATGCCCGTACGTGTCCGCCCCCGGCAGGAGATCCCGCCTCGGCGGGCCCGGGAAGTCCTGCCCCGGCGGGGATGTACGGGCGGGAATGTCCGGGCGCCCGGACCCGTTGACACCCATGTGACTGACATGCACGGACCAAGAAGATGATCCGGTCGGCAACGTGGTGTCGGTCTTCGAAAGGAGGGTCCCATGGCACGCAGCACCGTGCGTCCCGTCGTCCGGCTCACGTCGGCGGCCGGAACGGGCGTCACCTATGTGACGCGCAAGAACCGACTCAACGACCCCGACCGGCTGGTCCTGCGCAAGTACGACCCGGTGGCCGGGCGGCACGTCCTCTTCCGTGAGGCGCGCTGACCCGGGCCCGCGTCGGCCCCAGGACCGCTGAGAGGAAGGACAACCCCATGAGGCCCGGAATCCATCCCGTATCCCGCCCGGTCGTCTTCCGCGACCGTGCCGCGGACGTGGCGTTCCTGACCCGCTCCACCGCCGGCTCGGACCGGACGGTCGAGTGGGAGGACGGCGTCACCTACCCGGTGATCGACGTCGAGATCTCCTCGGCGAGCCACCCGTTCCACACCGGCACGTCCCGCGTGCTGGACACCGAGGGCCGCGTCGAACGCTTCCGGCGTCGCTACGGCCGTACCGCGCCGGCCCGCAGCCGGCACTCGTGACGAGGGGAGGGGACACGGATGAAGGTGCGTAAGTCCCTGCGCGCGCTGAAGTCCCGGCCCGGCGCCCAGGTGGTGCGCCGGCGGGGAGTGACCTACGTGCTCAACAAGAAGGAACCCCGCTTCAAGGCCCGCCAGGGCTGAACCGGGTGAGGGTGGCGAGGCCGGTGTGCGCCGCGGTGACGTCCGCGGCGCACACCGGCCGCCTGTCGTGTACGGCCAGGGGCCGGAGGGAGGCGTGGTCCGCCTCCACACCGAGGTCCGGACGCTCGCTCTCCGGTGAACCGTGGACCGCCGGTCGTACGAAGGAGGCTGCTTGACCTTGACGTCGGCGGCAGGGTCGGACGATGACCGGCATGAACAACACCGCACCACGGAGCAGCAGGGTCGTCGCCGTCACCGGAGGCGGCACCGGGATCGGCCGGGCCACCGCCCGCGCCTTCGCCGCCGAGGGCGCCCACGTCGTCGCGATCGGACGGCGCACCGAACCGCTCGCGGAGACCGCCGCCGGGCACGACCGGATCACACCGCTGGCCGCCGACATCACCGCCGAGGGCGAACCCGAGCGCATCGTCCGAGCCGTACTGGACACACACGGCCGACTGGACGTGTTGGTCAACAACGCCGGCATCGTGCGCAGCGGCGCCCTCGGGACGCTGACGCCGGAGATCATCGCGCCTCAGCTCGCCACCAACCTCGTTGCCCCCGTCCTGCTGGCCCAAGCCGCGCTACCGCACCTGGAGACGGCGCGCGGGGTGATCGTCAACGTCAGTACGTCGGTGGGCCAGCGGGCCTGGCCGGGCAACTCGGTCTACGCCGCGACCAAGACCGCCCTGGAACTGCTGACCCGGAGCTGGGCGATCGAGCTGGCACCCCGCGGGATCCGGGTCGTGGCCGTCGCCCCCGGCGCGATCGACACCCCCATCGGCGAACATCAGGGCCTGACGCCGGAGCGAATGACCGCGGTGCGGGAATGGCAGTTGGCGCACACCCCATGGGGCCGGGTCGGCCGGCCCGAGGAGGTGGCCTGGGCGATCACCCGACTTGCCGCACCGGCGGCGTCGTTCGTGACCGGAGTGGTCCTCCCGGTCGACGGCGGAGCGGTCGTGGCGTGATAGGAGTGATCCGGGAGGTGGGACGGGTGCGGATCGGTGAGCTGGCCAAGGCCGCTGCGACGACCGCCCGTGCGCTGCGGCACTACGAGCAGGCGGGGTTGATCTCCTCCGAGCGGGCGCCCAACGGCTACCGCGTCTACGACGAGGGGGCGGTCGTGCGGGTGCGCAACATCCGCTACCTGCTGGCCGCCGGACTCACCCTGGACGACGTGCGCGTGTTCCTGCCGTGCCTGGACGGCGACGTGGCTGCCGCACCGCCGTCGGAGAGAGGTCTGCGCGTCGCGTCGGAACGGTTGGCGGTCCTCGACGAGCGGATAGCCGCCCAGACCGAGGCCCGCGACCGGCTGGAAGCCGCACTACGGCAGAGAACCGGTGGTCCGATCCGCCCGGTGGTCCGACCGGTTGTCCCGAGGTAGAGGCCGGAGAACTTCCTGAGCACGACGAGACGCTCCCGACCGGACATGTCTCGTGCCCGGGTGATCGACTTCCGGCCACCCGTCCGAACTCATTTGTCCCCACTGGAAGTTCAGCACCTGGATATAGGGTGGCGGCATGGCGCTGCACCTCTTCGAACTGAATGTCAAAGCCCGGGACGACTCGGCGCTGGGCCGGTTCTGGGCGGAGGCGCTCGGCTGGGACGTTTCCAGCGCGGAGCCCGGTGCGACCAGCGTCAAGCCCGTGGGTCCCGTCTGGCCGGACCCCGCCGCCGTCCGCATCGATGTCATCGCCGTCCCGGACCCCGAAACAGTGAAGTACCGCGCGCACATCGAACTCGCGACCGACTCCGCGGCCCATCACGCGGAGTCGGTGGCGCGCCTTGAGGAACTGGGCGCGACACCCGCCGATGAGGGCCACGGCGACCTCGCGCGGACGGTCCTGGCCGACCCGGAGGGCAACGTGTTCTGCGTCCTGGAGCCCCGGGAGACCCACCGGGACACCGGACCGATCGCCGCGGTGGTCGTCGACTGCGCGGACCCGCGGGCCATGGCCCGGTTCTGGGGCGAGGCGATGGACTGGACCGTCCACGACGTGACCGACGATCGTGCGCTGCTGCGCTCCGCCAAGGGTGTCGGCCCGTATCTGGAGTTCCTCCGCACGCCCCACCTGACGGACGTGCGGCACCGCCTCCATCTCGACCTGGCGCCCCACCCCTTCGACGGTCGACGTCAAGCGGCGGAGGTGGCCCGGCTCGGAGCCCTCGGCGCGACGTCCGCCGACGCGGGCCGGGGCGACTTCCCGTGGCAGGTCCTGACCGACCCGGAGGGCAACGAGTTCTGCGTCCTCGGCCCGGCCTGACGCGGAGCCCCCCCGCGCCCACGCGGGGAAGGCCCGCGCCCGAGGACGCCGTGCCGCGCTGCCGACGGGCGGGCGGCCCCTCCTCCCGGTCCACGAAGGGCCCGCCCGTGTCCGGCGCACCGTGGGACACCCCTCACCGCGTCCCGGGCAGACGCCGCAGCTCACCGATCCTCATCAGGCGGGCGAGCCGAGGTAGGCCACGGTCAGCGTCAGCGTTCCCGCGGCGAGGGCGAGGGCCCCGGCGTTGAGTGCACCGCCGATCAGGAGCGTGTACAGGCTGGTCGGCACCGTGTTGTGGGTACTGGCCAGGAGCCCCGTGCCCAGCGCGGTGGCCTGAAGTACCTGCCGGACGAGTCCCGTTGTCCGGGAGGCGACCGTGCCCACCACCATCGGCAGCGAGGAGCGGGCCGGTTCTCCCGTCGCCGTCCGGTCCCGCCGGGCGGCATGCCGCCCCCGTGCTCGCTGTCCCGATGACGCGGTCCGCGCCGTGGTCTTCGCCCCCTGCACCATGGTGACAACGTACGGGCTCACGATCTTCGGGCTGGACCGCCCCGGCTCCGCCCCGGCCGTCGCCCCGGGGCGCCGTCGGTCAGGCCGGGCGGGGCGGCGGGGCGGGCGTCGCGCGGCCGGCGGTGGTCTGCTGGATGAGGTGGTCGACCACGTCGGAGAGGCTGTGCCGGCGGCGGTACGCCCGGCGTTGGCGGTCGGCACCGTTGCCCGCGGTGCCGAGGCGTTCCCGCGCCGCACGGACCAGGCGGCGCTCCGCCGGAGCGAGGGCCGGCAGGGCGGTGCGCCAGAGCCGGTCGAGGTGCACGGCCGCCGGTTCAAGCCGGCCGGTCCGCTGGTCGAGGGCCCGGCCCCGGATGCCGTCGCGGGCGGCGCGCCAGTACGCGGCCCGCAGCAACTCGGGCTGCGGGCGCGGGGCGGGCCGCCCGTCCCGTACGGCGGACAGGGCGGCGCCGGCCAGACCCTTGACGGCCGCGGCGAGGAGCAGTGTGTCATCGACCGTGGGCGCGGCGTCGGCGACCCGGATCTCCAGGGTGGGCACGTGATGGGAGGGACGGATGTCCCAGTACAGCCCCCCGCGGTCGAGGAGGGTCCCGCTCGCGATGAGCCGGCCGACGAGGTCCTCGAAGTGGGAGACGGACTCGAAGTACGGCGGGGCGCCGGCCACCGGCCACCGCCCCCAGGTGAGCGTGCGCCAGCCGTCGTAGCCGGTGTCCTGCGCGTCCCAGTACGGCGAGTTCGCACTCAGCGCGATCAACGCCGGCAGCCAGGGCCGCAGATGGTTGGCGACCTCCAGCGCGGTGGCCAGGTCGGGGATGCCGACGTGGACGTGGCATGCGCAGACGCTCTGCTCGTTGTCCAGGGCGCGGAAGGTCGCCAGGCTCTGGGCGTAGCGGGCCCCGGCGGTCAGCGGTGGGGGACTGTGCCGGCCGAGGACCGGTGTGCCGCTGGAGACGATGCGCAGTCCGAGACGGGCGGCGGCGTCTGCCACGGCCTGGCGCGTCCCGCTCAACTCCGCGCCCAGGCCGGCCAGGCTGCCGTGCGGATCGGTGCGCACCTCGACCTGGAACCGGGTCAGTTCGGTGGTGACCCGGTCACCGAGCCGCTCCGCGGCCTGCGCCACGACCTTGTCCGCCCGGGTGCTCAGCTCCCGGGAGACCGGATCCACCAGCAGGTACTCCTCCTCCACACCGACCGTGAGCGCGGGCTCGCCGCCGAGGCTCTGTGACGTGCCGCTGCCGCTCGCCGGCACGGGCCGCGTGCCGGTGGATGTCCACGTCTCACTCTCCATGGCCATCAGTGTGACCCCGGTGGTCACGATGCCGGGGCACACAAGTCGGCCAAGCGGCCGACGCCGCCCGGGTGCACCGAGGACCACGTTCCGGAAGGTGCTCCGCTCGCCCGACACGGCCGGCTGAGCGAGGGAGATCACCCCCGCCGGCCGAGCCGCCCGAAAACCGGTCGCGGACGGTGGCACGGTCCGGCACACTCCGGGGTGTGGACCGTCTGACAGAGATCGCCGATCGGCTGGCCCAGGTCAGGGGTGTCGTCGCGGTGGCCCTCGGTGGCAGCCGGGCGACGGGGACGCCCCACCCCGACTCCGACCACGACCTCGGCCTGTACTACCGGCCGCCCCTGGACACCGACGCCCTGCGGCACCTCGCGGCCGAACTGACCGGCGTGCCGGTCGAGGTGACAGAGCCCGGCGGCTGGGGGCCGTGGGTGGACGGCGGAGCCTGGCTCACCGTGGACGGCCACCGCGTCGACTGGATCTACCGTGACCTGGACCGGGTGCGCCGGATCTGGGCGGACTGCCAGGACGGACGCTTCGAAGTGGGCGCTCAGCCCGGCCATCCGCTGGGGGTCTACTCCCACACGTACGTCGGCGAGGTGGCCGTCGGGCGCGTCCTCGCCGACCCCGGCGGCGAGCTTCAGGCCCTGAAGGAGCGGGCACGCCGATACCCGGAACCGCTGCGCGAAGCACTCATCGCCGACGCGCGGTGGGAGACCCCGTTCATCCTGGCGGCCGCCCGCAAGGGAGCGGCACGTGGTGACACCTTCTACGTCGCCGGCTGCCTCTTTCGCGCGGTGGGTCTCCTCGTGCACGCCCTGCACGCCCACGCGCGCTCCTGGGTGCTGAACGAGAAGGGCGCGGTCCGGGCCACGGGAGACCTCCCTGCCGCTGTCCCCGCTTTCGTCGCGCGGGCTCACGGGCTGTTCGCCGCGCTCGGCACCACCCCGGACACCCTGCGCGCCGCGTTGGACGCGGCGGACGACCTGGCCGCCGAGATCTGCGGGCGGCTCACCTCCTGACGGCAGCCCCACCACGGCCCGCCGGGGCCCCGGCGGGCACGCCAGGGCCCCCGGCCGGCGGGGAGGTCGGCCGCCGGAGCGCGGAGGTCACTTGGTCGCGCCCTGGGCGAAGCCGTTGTAGATGTACCGCTGCAGGAAGAGGAAGACGAGGAGGGTCGGCAGGATCACCAGGATCGTGCCGGCGGAGATGTCCTCCCAGTGCGCTCCGAACGGCCCCTTGAAGCGGAAGAGCGCGGTGGAGATGGTGCCCAGGTCCTCGGACGGCATGTAGAGGAACGGTATGTAGAAGTCGTTGTAGACGGTGATGCCCTTGATGATGACGACCGTGGCGATCGCCGGTTTGAGCAGCGGCAGGATGATCCTCCAGTAGATGGTGAAGGTGTTCGCCCCGTCCAGGCGCGCGGCCTCGTCGAGGGAGACCGGGATGCCCCGGATGAACTGGAGGAAGATGTAGATCGAGACGATGTCCGTGCCCATGTAGAGCAGGATCGGCGCCCAGATGCTGTTGAACAGCCCGAAGCTGTTGACCACCTGGAAGGTCGCGACCTGTGTGGTGACGCCGGGTACCAGGGTGGCGACCAGGAACAGCCCCATGATCAACTTCTTCGCCCGGAAGTCGAAGCGGTCGATGGCGTACGCGGTCATCGAGCCGATGATCACCGTGCCGGTGATGGAGAACAGCAGGATGAAGGTCGTGTTGGCGAAGGCGGACAGCATCTTGCCGTCGCTGAACGCCGTCGCGTAGTTGTCGAAGTTCAGCCAGTCGCCCGGCAGTGACAGCGCACCGCCGTCCGAGACCTCTTCGGAGGTCTTGAGGGAGGTGAGGAAGACGACGACGAGCGGGATCAGCACGACCAGGGAGGCCGCGATCAGCGACAGGTAGGTCAGTGCGGGTGCGATCCGGCGGCGGGCGGGCAGGGGCGTGGTCATACGAGGTCCACCTTCTCGTCGGGCACGAGGCGGCGCTGGATCCAGGTGATCAGCAGGATGATCAGGAGCAGGACGACGGCGGCCGCCGAGGCCAGGCCGGTCTTGTTGAACTGGAAGGCGAGTTTGACCGTCTGGATGACGAACGTCGTCGTGCCGGTCGCGCCGCCGGTCATGATGTACGGGATCTCGAACACGGACAGGGATCCGGAGACCGCCAGGATGACGCTCAGGCTGACAACCGGCCGGATGCCCGGAGCGATGATGTGCCGGAACTGCTGCCAGCGCGTGGCCCCGTCCAGTTGGGCCGCCTCGTACAGCTCGGCGGGGATCGACTGGATCGCGCCGAGGAACAGGACGAAGTTCAGCCCGGTGAAGCGCCAGACGGACACTCCCGCCAGCGAGGTGTTCGCCGAGGACGGGTCACCGAGCCAGGCGTGGCCGGAGCCGGCGCCGAACCAGGACAGCACCGAGTCGAGCGTGCCGCCGTCCTGGAAGAAGTACAGGAAGACGAAACCGATGGCCACGCCGTTGATGAGGTAGGGGAAGAACAGGATCCCCTTGAACAGGTTGCGGCAGCGCAGGTCGAAGCTGAGCACGGTCGCGAAGTACAGGGCGATCACGATCTGCACGGCCGACGCGGCCAGGTAGTAGAAGCTGACGAAGAACACCCGGAACAACTCGGGACGGGTGAAGATCTGCTCGTAGTTGTCGACGCCGGTGAAACGGCGGTCGGGGCTGACGCCGTCCCAGTCGGTGAAGCTGTAGTAGATCATGTTGCCCACGGGCACGTAGGTGAACGTGACCAGCAGGAGGAGGGGGACGGCCAGGAAGAACCACGGGGTGAGCCGGCGCAGGACGCGTACGCCCCGGCGGCCCTCGCCCCCGGCGGGCGTCCTGGAGGGCGGCGGGGCGGTGCCCGGCACCTTCGCGGGTGCCGTGCGGGTCGTCTCGGTCATATCGGGCCTTTCGTCTTCGCGGGTGAGCGACGGGCGGTGGCCCCGTCCGGGGTGCGGACGGGGCCGGTACCGGCGTCCGGCCGGGCCGGGAGCACCGGCGCCGCTCAGGAACCGGCGGTCCGGGCCGCCTCGTTCCACCGCTTGTCGAGGTCCGCGAGGTAGTCGTCGAGACTGCCGTGCTGCGCGCCGCGGGCGAGGTCGACCAGCTTCTGGCGGTAGTCCGGTTTGTTCAGGCCGATCTCGGCGGCGTTGTCGATCGTGTTGACCTCGCCGGTCTTCGCCTCGGAACGCTCCATGAAGGTGACATCGTTGTCAACGAAGTCCTTCAGGGTGCTGGGCATGGGAGCGGACTTCAGGACCGGCACGGCGCCCTCCTTCGCCGAGTAGCCCGACTTCTGGGTGAACCAGTCGATCCAGGCCCGGGCGGCCGCCTTGTGCGAGGAGTGGATGTTGACCGCCTGCTGGTAGTCGCTGGCGAGGACGGCGCAGTACTTGCCGCCCTTCTGTACGGGGAAGGGCATGAAGCCGATGTCGCCGGGGTCGGTGCCGGCCTTCTCGGCGGCGTCCTGCATCTGCGTGACGGCCCACGAGCCGAGCTGCATGGTGGCGACCTTGCCCTGGGCGATCAGTCCCTTGGACGCCTCCCAGTTGGTCGTGCTGGGGTCCTTCTCGGACAGGCCGCCCTTGACGATGTCGTAGAGCAGGGTGTCGATCGTGTTCAGTTCACCGCCCCGCTTCCACGGGGAGACGGCGCCGGCGAGCTTGTCGTTCGCCTTGGCGTCGCAGGTGGCGGAGCCGATGTTGTTGGTCCAGGCGGTCAGCGGCCAGCCGTCCTTGAAGTTCGTGTAGTACGGCAGGGCGTCCGTCTTCGCCTTGACGGCCTTCAGGTCGGTGAGGAACTCCTGCGGGGTGGCCGGCCACCTGGTGATGCCGGCCTTCTTCCAGACGGCCTTGTTGTAGAGGAAGCCGTTGGCCGTGCCGAACTGGGCGATGCCGTAGACCTTGCCCCCGACGTCGGTCTTGTCGCTGAACCGGTACGTGGCGCTCAGGTCCGCATCGGTGCCCAGCGGGGCGAAGAACTTCGGGTAGTCGTTCTTGGCGACGGCGGCCGGGATCATGAGGACGTCACCGTAGTCCTCGGTGTTCATCCGGATCTTGACCTCGCCCTCGTAGTCGGTGAGGGCCTCGAACTTCACCTTGACCTTGGGGTAGGTCTTGTTGAACTCGTCGGCGTACCTGGCCATCGTGCCGTTCTGGACGAGGTCGGTGCGGGCCGTCAGCACCTTGATCGTGCCCGACGCGTCGGCCGGGTCGGCGGGTGCCTTCGCGGTCTCGGTGGAGGCCGTGCCCCCGCCCCCGCAGCCCGCGACGGTCAGTATCGCGGTCGTCAGAAGCGCTCCGGTCAGTGTCTTCGTCTTCCCCATGTGCCCAGCTCCTTCAGGTTGGCGGCTCAGCTCTGCGAGTGGGATGTCGGCACTATGTCAGCCCTCGGTTAACCGGTAAAGCTAAAATTTCGAGCGCGATGCGTAATTGTTACCGTCCGATGGCTCTCGCCCCCTGCGACGTGGCACTCTCGCCGGAGAGTCGCCCGACTGGGGTCACTAGACCGGTTTATAGACAGTGTGCAGATCAGCGCGTTAGGTTGTCCGCCGTTGTCCCTCGAACGGCCTGAGTCAGGCGATTGGAGCCGCACCATGAAGGACGTCACCCCGCTCACCGGGGGCTGGAGCCTGCGCCACGGGGAGGACCTGCTGGAGGCCAGGGTGCCCGGCTGCGTCCACACCGACCTGCTGGCGGCCCGGGTCATCCCCGATCCCTTCCTCGACCGCAACGAGGCCGACGTCGCCTGGGTGGGGCGCCGCGCCTGGACCTACGTCCGCCACCTCGGTCACGACAGCGTCCACGAGCGCACCGATCTCGTCTTCGAGGGCCTCGACACGGCCGCGTACGTCACCCTGGACGGGCGCCCCGTCGGCACGACGCGCAACATGCACCGCGGCTACCGGTTCGACGTCACCGGACGCGCCGGTGAGCTGGAGGTCCGCTTCGCCTCCGCCTACGACGAGGCGGCGGCCGTCCGCGCGGTCACGGGGGAGCGGCCCAACGTCTATCCCGAGCCCTCGCAGTACATCCGCAAGATGGCGTGCAACTTCGGCTGGGACTGGGGGCCGACCCTGGTGACCGCGGGCATCTGGCGGCCGGCCCGGCTGGAGCACTGGTCCACCGCGCGCATCGCCCGGGTGCGGCCCCTGGTCACCGTCGACGGCGGCACCGGCCGGGTCGAGGTGCGACTGGAAGTGGAGCGCACCGCGCAGGGGCGGGGACGCACCCTGCGCGCCGAGGCCCGGGTGGCCGGCGTCCGCGCCGAGGCCACCGTCACCGGCGACACGGCGGTGCTGCGCCTCGACGTCCCCCACCCGCGCCTGTGGTGGCCCCGCGGTTACGGCGAACAGCCCCTGTACGACCTCGACATCACCCTCGGCGACGAGGCGGGCCCGCTCGACACCTGGCACCGCCGGATCGGCTTCCGCACCGTCGAACTCGACCGGTCGGCCGACGGACACGGCACCGGCTTCACCCTCCTCGTCAACGGGGTCCGGATCTTCGCCCGCGGCGTCAACTGGATCCCCGACGACGCCTTCCCCTCCCGGATCACCCCCGAGCGCTACCGCACCCGCCTCACCCAGGCCGCCGACGCCAACATCGACCTGGTGCGCGTGTGGGGCGGCGGCATCTACGAGGACGACGCCTTCTACGACACCTGTGACGAACTGGGCCTCATGGTCTGGCAGGACTTCCTCTTCGCCTGCTCCGCCTATCCGGAGGAGCAGCCGCTGCGCGGGGAGATCGAGGCCGAGGCCCGCGACAACGTTGTCCGGCTCATGCCGCACCCCTCGCTGGTGCTGTGGAACGGCAACAACGAGAACCTCTGGGGCTTCCGCGACTGGGACTGGGAGGAACCGCTCGCCGGCGACTCCTGGGGCGAGGGCTACTACCTCGGTCTGCTGCCCCGCATCGTCGCCGAACTCGACCCCACCCGCCCCTACACCGCCGGCAGCCCCTGGTCCGGCTCCTGGGACCACCATCCCAACGACCCGGCCCACGGCACCCACCACTCGTGGGAGGTGTGGAACCGCCAGGACTACGCCGAGTACCGGGCGAACGTGCCCCGCTTCGTCGCGGAGTTCGGCTGGCAGGCGCCGCCCGCGCTGGCCACCCTGCGCCGCGCCCTGCCCGGCGAGGAACTCGCCCCCGACTCCCCGGGCATGCTCCACCACCAGAAGGCCGAGGACGGCAACGGCAAGCTCGATCGCGGCGTCGCCCGCCACTTCCCGCTGCCCGAGGACGACTTCGACCGGTGGCACTACCTGACCCAGCTCGTCCAGGCCCGCGCCGTCGCCGCGGGCATCGAGCACTGGCGCGCCCACTGGCCGGTGTGCGCGGGAACGATCGTCTGGCAGCTCAACGACTGCTGGCCGGTCACGTCCTGGGCCGCCATCGACGGCGACGGGCGCCCCAAGCCGCTCTACCACGAGCTGCGCCGCGTCTACGCCGACCGGCTCCTCACCCTCCAGCCGGACGCCGACGGCCTCGTCCTCGCCGCGGTCAACCAGTCCGCCGAAACCTGGCGTACGACGGTGACGCTGCGGCGGGTGGAGGCGGACGGCACCGTGGTCGCCGAGACCCTCCTCGACATCACCGCCGACCCCCGTTCCGTCACCCGGACCGCGGTGCCCGAAGCGCTCGTACCGGACGAGCGGTCCGCCAAGGAGTTCCTGGTCGCCGACGCGTCGGAGTCCTCCCGCGCATGGGGGTCCTCCCGCGCATGGGGGTCCTCCCGCGCATGGGGGTCCCCCCGCGCGAGCGAAGTCGAGCGTGGGGGAGAAGTCGAGCGTGGGGGAGAAGTCGAGCGTGGGGGAGAAGTCGAGCGTGGGAAAGGGGCCGAGGGCGGGGAGGGACTGCGCGCCCTGCACTTCCCGGTTCCCGACAAGGACTTCGCCTACCCCCGGCCGCGCTACGACGTCACGCTGGAGCCCGTTCCCGGCCAGGGAGATAGAGTCGACGTCGTGGTGAGCGCCCGTACTCTCGTCAGAGACCTCCTGCTCCAGCCCGACCGGCTCGGCCCGGCCGCCGTCTGTGACCGGGGCCGGCAGACCCTGCTGCCCGGCGAGCGGACGCGCATCCGGGTCCAGGGCTGCGGCCCCGTCACCCCTGACGCCGTCAGGGCCGCCCTGTTCTGCGTGGACGTGGTGTGAGCGGCTCCCCCCAGCGCGTCACCATCAAGGACGTCGCGGCTCGGGCCGGGGTGTCCAAGGGGGCGGTGTCGCTCGCCTTCAACCACAAGCCCGGCGTCTCCCAGGCCACGCGCGAGCGGATCTTCGCGGCGGCCCAGGAACTGGGCTGGGCCCCCAGCGCCACCGCCCGCAGCCTGTCCAGCCAGCGGGTCGACATCGTCGGGCTGGCCCTGTGCCGGCCCGCCCGGCTGCTCGGCCTGGAACCGTTCTACATGGACTTCATCTCGGGTATCGAGAGCGTCCTGGCGGAACGGTCCTGCTCGCTGCTGCTGCGCCTGGTGCGCGACCTCGACGAGGAGATCGCGGTCTACCGCGAATGGTGGCGCGGCCGGATGATCGCCGGCGCGATCCTCGTGGACTTCCGCGAGGACGACCCCCGGGTGCCCTCTCTCCAGGGCCTCGGCCTGCCCGCGGTCGCGGTCGGCCACCCCTCCCTCACGGGCACCTTCCCGGCGGTGTGGACGGACGACGCGTCCGCGGTCGCCGAGGCGGTCCGCTATCTGGCGGCCCTCGGCCACCGGCGCATCGCCCGCGTCGGCGGCCCGGCCGACCTCGGGCACAGCGCCATCCGGGCCCGCGCCTTCGCCGCCACGACCCGGGAACTGGGCCTGGAGGAGGCGCGGCAGATCGCCACCGGCTTCGACGAGAAGGAGGGCGCCCGCGCCACCCGCACCCTGCTGCTCGCGGCCGACCGGCCCACCGCGATCGTCTACGACAACGACATCATGGCGGTCGCGGGAGCGGGCGTCGCGGCGGAGATGGGGTTCACCGTCCCCGACGATCTGTCGCTGCTGGCGTGGGACGACTCCCAGCTCTGCCGGATCACCCACCCGGCGATGACCGCGATGAGCCACGACGTGCACCACTTCGGTGCCGAGGTGGCGCGCGTGCTCTTCGACGTGGTCAACGGCACGCACACCGGCGGCCATCAGGTGCCGACGCCGTCCCTGACCCCGCGCGGCTCCACCGCGCCGGCGCCGGGAACGGACGCGTAGTGATGCCGGAGGGCCGCGTCCGGTGCGGACGCGGCCCTCCGGCACACCGGGGGAGTGGTGTCAGCTCTTGGTGCAGGTGTTCCCGTTGAGGGTGAAGGCGGCCGGGACGCCGTTGGTGCCGGTGGAGGAGCCGTTGAAACCGAAACTCACGGAGGAGCCGGCCGGGATCGTCTCCGTCCAGGACTCGTTGCCCGCCCGGACCTCATTGCCCTGCTGGACGGCCTTGGCGTTCCACACCGAGTTCAGCTTCTGGGCGCCGGGGAAGGCGAAGGCGAGCTGCCAGCCCTTGACGGCCGTCGTACCGGTGTTGCGGATGGTGACGTCCGCGTTGAACCAGTTGCCCCAGTCGCTGAGGTTGTAGCTGACCGCGCAGCTTCCGGTGGCCGGACCGGCGTCGCTGAACACGCCGGCTTCCTTGGCGGTCTGCTTGATGCCGTTGGTGCCGGAGAAGATCCGCTGTCCCCAGGCGGTGAGCCGGGAGGCGTCGAACCCGGTGGCCATGTCCAGGTACTCCACGCCACCGCCGTTGCCGCTCCAGGACCAGCCGAGGTAGCCCACGCCGAGCTGCTGCGCGGTGGCCATGATGGCGTCCTCGTCCGGGTCGCCGTCCGAGTGCATGTTGCCGAACTCACCGACGACTATGGGGAGATGCTGGGAGGTGAACCGCTCCAGGTAACTCTTGACCTTGTCGGCGGTGTTGAACACGCCGTACATGTGGATCGAGAACACCGTGTTGCGGTCGGGGTCCGCGGCGAACACCTCCGCGGCGTGGTCGCGCATCGTGAACGACCAGTCCTGACCCCAGTTGGGGGCGTCGACCATGAGGGTGTGACGGAATCCGGCGGCGCGCATACGGGCCACGGCGTCGGCGGTGTCGGACGTCCACGCCGCGTACCCGGTGTTGCCGTAGGGCTCGTTCCCGATGTTCAGGACGACGTACTTCTCCTGGCCCTGCACCGCGGCCTTGACGCTGGTCCAGTAGGCGACGGCGCGGGAGAGGGACACGGCGCCGTCCTGCTCGCCGTAACCGGTGGTGTCGTGGGCCTCCAGGACGCAGACGAGCCGGTTCTCCTTGCACTGCGCGACGACGGACGCGACATCGGCGGTGTCGTTCTTCGTCCAGCGGTCACCGGTGGCGAGCACCACGCGCACCGAGTTGGCGCCCAGCGCCTTGACGTCCTTCAGGGCCTGCGCCGTCCTCGTGGGATACCAGGCGTGGGCGTGGTTCACGCCCCGCAGGACGAAGTCCTTGCCGGTCGCGTCCAACAGCCGCCCGTCGGCGACGTGGAAGCCCGGCGCGGCCTGTGTGTCCGCCTGCGCGGGGGACGGCGCGGCCAGTAGCGAGGCGGCGAGGGCCAGCAGCGCTCCCGCCGCGGTGGCCAGTGTCTTTCTCATGACTGCTCCCAGGATGGTGGCGCGTGCGCGCCGGACACGAGGACGTCTCCGGCGCGCACGGCACGGCCGTTCACTGCATGGCTGTGCGTCCGGCTCGTCCGTCCGGTCCCGGCGGGGCGCCGACGGTCCGGAATGGCAAGGAGCGAGCCCGGTTGAGATCCCGCTGCCCGGGCGTTGGTTCGCGGCTCGCACCGGGCAGCGGGACGGCTGATCGCCGAAGAGGGACACCCACGAGACCTCGCCAGGAGATGGGTGGCTCGAAATCCCCTTCGTCGACGGCTGGGAGAGAGGCTAGAACGAGACTGTCGCGGGGACAACCATTCGAACCAAACCGGTTAAGTTTAGTTCGAGTTCAGTTGACGGTGGTGAAATTGACTTGGGAGCCTGCCCGTGTTGTCCGACTTTACAAAACCGGTTTAGCGCATGGTCGCTCCCTGATCTGAGGCAGTGTCCGGGAGCGGTCACCGGCGATCCCGCCGCCGGGGCGTTCTTGGTGCGCGGCGGACTGTCATCACGTTCCGCGCTCGATTCCGTGCTTATAGTGACTTTCTGGATCGTCTCCGAAGTCCGGGTGAGGGAGCCTTATGGACGTCATGGCCGCGAGGGACCGCGTCTTCCGCACGCTGGATGCGGACAACGACGGTGTGATCACCCGCGACGAGTACCTGACCCGCCCGGACCGGGCGGCGGCGAGGCTGGGCCGCGGTGTCAACGACCCGCTCGTCGCCGTCGCCCGTAGCCGGCACGAACGCGTCTACGACTCGATGGACGCGGACGGAGACGGCAGGGTGACCTTCCAGGAGTACGCGGCCTGGGCGGGAGCCCACACCTTCGACGACGTCTGCCGGCAGGCCCTGGGCTCCCTGTTCGACCTCGCCGACACCGACGGCGACGGCATGCTGGACCGCGAGGAGTTCACCCGGCTGCGGGAGGTCCTGGGCAACAGCGCCGGCAACGCGGGGGAGGCGTTCGACGCGCTGGACGCCGACGGCGACGGGCGCGTCGACCGTGACGAGTACCTCTCCGCCATCCGTGCCTTCGTCAGCGAGGGCACATCGCCCATGTACGACGCCCTGGTCGCCGTCCGCTGAACCGGTCCGGCCGAGGCCCCTGACCGGGCCGGCGCCTGGGCGGTGAGAGGAAGAACTCCCGGTGGCCTCCCGGTCCGGACGCGTTCGCCCGTCAGTCCTTCACGGCTCCGCCCAGCCCGGAGACCAGGCGTCGCTGTACGAGTACGAAGAACACCAGCACCGGCACCGTCATCACCGTGGACGCCGCCATGACCCCGCCCCAGTCCGGCTCGTCGGGCTTGTAGAAGACGAGCAGCGCCATCGGCAGGGTCGACTGCGAAGTGTCGCTGATGATGAAGGACTTGGCGAACAGGAAGTCGTTCCAGGCGGAGATGAAGGAGAACACGCTCGTGGCCACCAGGCCCGGCAGGACGAGCGGAAGAAGGATCTGCCACAGGAAGCGCGCGCGGCTCGCCCCGTCCAGGTAGGCCGCCTCCTCCAGCGACTCCGGCACGGCCTTCACGAACCCCCGCAGCATCCAGATCGCGAACGGCAGCGAGAAGGCGATGTGCGGCAGGATCAGTGCACCCAGCGTGTTGAGCTGGCCGAAGTCGCGCATGAGGAAGAACAAGGGGATGGTGAGCGCCTCCACCGGCACCATCTGCGCCACCAGGAACATGATCAGCAGGGTGGTGCGGAAGCGGAACCGGAAGCGGGTCACGGCGGTCGCGGCTAGGAAGGCGATCAGCGCGGAGGCGACCACGACACTCACCGCGACGACGAGGCTGTTGACGAAGTACCGGCCGAACTCGTGCTGTCGGAGAACGCGCCGGAAGGAGTCCAGCGACGGGGAAGAGGTCCAGGGTCTCGGCCGGGTGGACTCGATCTCCTCGGCCGGCCGGAACGCGCTGAGCACCATCCAGTAGAGGGGGAAGGCGACGACCGCGGCGGTCAGCAGCGCGGTCGCCTCGGCCGCCAGCCGCCACGGGCGCCGCACAGGACCACGTACAGGACGCGGGGTCACCCCGCCCGAGGCTCCTCCCCTGCTCACAGTTCCTCCCCTTGGCGGCGCAGCAGCCGCAGATAGCCGAGCGTGACGGCGAGCAGGATCAGCAGCGTCACCACGCCGATCGCCGAGCCCAGGCTGTACTGCGAGGACGCGAACGCCTTCTGGTAGGCGTAGACGTTCAGGACCAGGTTCTGGCCGGCGATGCCGCCGCCGTCGGTCATCACGTAGATCTGGGTGAAGACCTTGAAGTCCCAGATCACGGACTGGACGGTGACGATGACCAGGATCGGCCCGAGGGCCGGGGCCAGCACCGAGCGCCAGATCCGCCACTGTGAGGCGCCGTCCAGGGCGGCGGCCTCCAGTACCTCGCCCGGCACGGCGCGGATGCCGGCGTAGACGGTGACCATCACGAAGGGGAAGGAGCACCACACCACTTCGAGCAGGACCAGGAGAAAGGCGCTGTAACGGCCGTAGGTCCAGGAGAAGTCGCCGAGCCCGAGGAGACGGTCGACCGGGCCGAAGTCGGGGTCGAAGAGGAACAGCCAGACCGTGGAACCGGTGACCGTCGGCGTCGCCCACGCCCCCAGCGCGGCCAGCATCAGCGCGAGTCGCGGGACGGCGCGGACGCGGGTGAGCAGGACGGCGAGCGCGCAGCCCACCGCCAGCGTGGACAGCACGCAGGCCGCCGCGAAGCCGACCGTCGCCAGCAGCACCTGCCAGAACTGGTCGTCGGCGAACAGCTCGGTGTAGTTGGCCAGGCCCCGGAAGCTGGTCGGTTCGCCGCCGCTGACCTGGGCCTGGGTGTAGTGGAGCACGGACATCAGCCCGAGCTGGTAGACGGGGTAGACCAGCAGTCCGCCGAGGACGAGGAGGGCGGGGGCGAGGTAGAGCCAGGGGGTCCAGCCCCCGCGCGGGCGTGGCCACCGGCGGGGCCGCTCGGGAGCCGGAGCGTACGGCCGCGCCGACTTGCCCGAGGCGGGGACGGACGCCGTCGTCCGGCCCGGCCGCGTGACCCTCGGCCGTCCGGCGGTGGTCGTCGGGCCGCCCCGCTCCGGCGGGGGAGCGGCGTCGGTCAGCCGCGTCATCCCACGGATCCGAACGCGTCGTTCATCTTCTTCGCCGCGTCGGCGGAGGCGGCGGTCACGTCCTTCTTGCCGCTGACGATCTCCTGGAACATGGTCGGCAGCACCAGTGAGGAGTCGATCTGTGCCCACGCGGGCGAGGCCGGCACGAACTTGGTGCCGGCGGCGAGGGTCCGCACGAACGGCTTCACGTACGGCTTCTTGGCCGCGGCCTGCTGCCGTACGTCCGCGAACGTCGGGAGAAAGCCCATGGCGTCGAAGAGGCGGCCCTGCGTCCGCTTCGAGGCCAGCCGCTTCATCAGCTCCACGGCGAGGGTGCGGTGCGACGTGCTCTTCAGGACGCCGATGTTGTTGCCGCCCGCGAACGCCGGCGCGATCGAGCCGGGCTTCACCCCCGGCAGCGGCACCACCGCGTACTTCCCCCCGACCTTCCCGGCTTCCACCGCGGCATGGCTGAAGTCGCCACCGATCGCCATGGCCGCCTTGCCGGAGGCGAAGGCGGTCACCGTGTCGTTGCCGCCCATGCCCGCGCACTTGGCGGCGGGACAGTTGTCGTCGCCGAAGAGGGAGGTGTACGCCTCGATGCCCTTCCGGGCGGCAGGGCTGTCGATGACGGAGGCGTACGAACCGCTCTTGCCGGTGGCCAGTTCACCGCCGTGGGCCCAGATGAACGGCATCGCGCCGTACGTGTAGGCGCCGCCGACGGCGAGACCGTACAGGTCAGGTCTGGCGGCCCGGATCCGCTGCGCGGTGGAGACCAGCTCGGCCTGTGACCTCGGTACGCCGAGGCCGAGTTCGCCGAGTATGTCGGTCCGGTAGTACAGCGCCCGGACACCGACGAAGTACGGCGCCCCGTAGACCTTGCCGTCCACGGTGACCGACTGCCGGGCGGTCGGATCGGTGTCCTCGGCCTCGCTCCAGGCGTTGAAGTCCCGGGTGCCGTCCGCGAGTCCGCCGTCCCGTACGTAGCCGGCGGTGTCGGTGTTGCCGTACTCGATCACGTCGGGCGCGGACTTCGGGTCGTTGAAGGCGGCCTTGATGCGCTGGGCGCGGGTCTCCACCGGGATGTACTCGACGGTGACCTCGGCGCCCTTGTGCGCCTTCTCGAAGCCGGCGAGGACCGCGTCGACGACACGCTGCTTGGGCCGGTTGTCGACCTCCTGGAAGAGCCAGACGCGCAGAGTGCCGGTCTTCTCGTCCTTGCCCGAGGAGGAGTTGCCGGAGGTCTGGGGCGCGCAGGCGGTGGCCAGGGTGACGGCGAGCGCGGTGAATCCGGCAAGACGGACGGACAGCTTCATCGAGTACTCCTCCGAGGTGTATTGCAGTATGTGCAATGACGGTTTCGCTCTGCACAACACCAAGGAGGCTAGAGACATCATGAACACGCCCACAAGAGGTCTCAACCACTCTGTGACCGGCCGACGCACACCGTGCAACGCCCGAGCGGCACAAAGGGGTCAGGGCGCGCGAAAACCGCCGTCGCCGGGCGGCCGGCCCACTGACGGCATCGGTCGGCCGGGTGTCCAGGGTGCGGGGTGGGGGCCGGCGTGCCGGGGCCAGGGGCGTCGGCGTCGAGGCCGGCGAAGGCGGGCTCGCGCCCTTCGTGGCGAGCCGCGAACGCCAGTGACGCGGGTCGCCAACGCCCATGACGCGGATCGCGATGGCCGAGCGCGAACGCAGACGGGTGACGCCCGCCGGCTCTACGGTCACGCCGTCCCCGACCTGGCTCAGCCCGGTCACTCCGCATGGCGGAGAGCCAGATCCGTCCGTTCCGGGTAGTGCCGTAGAGAACGCCACCGCGGGTGGCCGACGAACACGAGGATCGGATGCGCGACATCGCGGGCACCGGCGGGCAGGCCCCCGGTCATGGCACACCTTTGCAGGGACGCGTCGCCGTCGTCACCGGAGCGGCCCGGGGAGTCGGTGAGGCGCTCGCCCGGCGCCTGTCCGGCGCCGGGATGAAGGTGGCGCTGCTCGGCCGTGAAGCGGAGACCCTGCGGCAGGCGGCCGCGGCCCTGCCCTCGCCGAGCCTCTGCGTCGAAGCGGACGTCACCGACCGTGCCGCGCTCGACCGTGCAGCCCGGCAGGTCGCCGAACAGCTCGGCCCGGCCAGCGTGCTCGTGGCCAACGCGGGCATCGCCGTCGGCGGCCCGTTCAGCCGCACGGAAGCCGGCCTGTGGCAACGGGTCATCGACGTCAACCTGGTCGGCGCCGCCAACACCGCCAGGGCCTTCCTGCCGCAACTCACCCGCACACGGGGCTACTTCCTCCAGATCGCCTCCACCGCGGCCTTCGGCTCCGCCCCCATGATGAGCGCCTACTGCGCCTCCAAGGCGGGCGTGGAATCCTTCGCCCAGGCGCTGCGCGGCGAGGTCGAACCCGACGGCGTCGCCGTCGGCATCGCCTACCTCCACTGGACCGGCACGGACATGATCAGCGGCATCGACGACCATCCCGTCCTGCGGGCCCTGCGCCAGAACCAGCCCTGGTTCGCACGCCGGGTCCACACGCCCGCGCAGGTGGCCGACTGGCTCACCACCGGCGTCCTGCACCGCGCCCACCACGTCTACGCCCCGCCGTGGCTGCGCTGGTGCCAGCCCTTGAGGCCGCTCTTCCCCGCCCTGGTCGCCCGGCTCGCCCGGCGCGAACTCCGGGCACGTTCCGGGGCGGGACTGGCGGACGACGTGGAAGTGCTGGGCGCCGGAGGGCACGCCGACTGGGACGCGTTCTCCGCCGCGCACCCGCGCCCCGGCCCACAGCGGTAGGAACCGTCCGGTCCCGTTCCCGGCCGACCACCGGCGCCGAACGGACACCGAACCGGTGTCCCGCCTGCCGGTCCGTTCCCAGGGCGCGCGCCACCGCCTGCAAGGCAGCGGCAGCGGGGCCGGCCACCGGCATCGCCTGCGGGACCGTCCCGGCAGTCCGCGTTGTGTGGGTGAACGCCGCCGGGGGCCACACGTACGACGACGCGGACGCCGCCGCGCGGACCCGGCTGGACCCTCCCTTCCCCTACGGCCGGCACCCGCACACCTGCGCTGCACTGCCCTGACGCACCGGCGAGTCGGTGATCTCGGTCGACGACGACGGCACCGTCCGCCGCTGCCACTTCGTGCGCGCCGGCCTCGGCAACCTCTACGACGGCTCCTACCGCGCGGCCCTGCGACCGTGCCCCTGCCCCCTGGCGGTGCGCGACTGTCACATCGGCTACGTCCACCTGGAGACGCTCCCGCTGTACGACGTCTTCGCCGGCGGTGTCCCGGAACGTGTCCCGGCGCACCGGAACGACCCTGCGCGTCCGCCCGTTGACGTAGCGTGGCCGGGAAGCGGACAGCGGCAACTCCACCACCCGGGAGAACGATGAGGGATCGTACGGAAGCGGTCGAATCGATGGAACAACTCACCGTCGTCTGGCGGGCGCTGGTGCTCGACCGCGACGCGGGCGCCGATGTGCGGGACCTTCCGGGCATCGCCGTCCGCTGGGCCGACTGCCGGTTCCCCTTCTGGAACTGCGTCACCCTGACGGACGTCGGCGCGGACGCCGCGCTCGCCGGGCGACGACTGAGCCGGGCCGCGGACATCATGCGCGCCAAGACACACCCCGGATTCCTGTGGCTCTTCGAGGACCTCCTCGGTGACGGGGCACTCGGGCACGTGCGGACGGCGGCCGAGCGGGCGGGCCTCGTGTACGCCTTCTCCGGCACCGGCATGGCCGGAGACCTCCTCCCCGTCCCCGAACCGTCCCACCCCGAGCTGACGTTCGTCCGCGTGACCACGGACGAACACCTCCGGGCGTACGCGGACCTGAACTCACGCGCCTACGGGTTCCCGCTGGAGGCCGGCCGCGACGGGCTGCTCGGGTCCGCGGCGTGGAAGAGCCAGGTGCACGCCTACCTGGGGGTACGGGACGGTGTCCCGGTGACGTGCGCGGGAACGGTCGAGGCGGAGGGCCGGCTCTTCGTCGTCCTCGTCGCCACCGCCCCGGGGTGGGAGCGCAGGGGCTACGCAGAGGCGGTGACGCGCAAGGCCCTGTACGAGGGCGCCCGCGCCACCGGCCTGACCCGCGCCACCCTGCACGCGACCGCGGCCGGGGCTCCCGTGTACCCCCGTATCGGCTTCCGGCCGAACTCGCCCGTCCACTTCTACGCCCTGAGCGAGACGAAGGTCTCGCCCACCTGACGGACACCGCGTTCAGCCCTCGCGGACACCCAGGGGCGGCGGACCCGGTCGGCGGGGCTGTGCGGGGATCATCGCCCGGTACCAGCGGTAGCTGTCCTTGGGGGTGCGTTCCTGGGTGTCATAGTCGACCCGGACGATCCCGAACCGCCTGCGGGGGTGTGGCGGTAGGTGTCCCGGATCGACGGGCCGCGGCCGTCCTCCCGCACCGCTCCCTCGATCTGGTACGAGGCGGTCGCGGCGCCGAGGACGAAGCCGGGCGGGAACATGGGGAAGTCACTCATGAGAGGGGCCCGTCCCGAAGGAGGTGCGGGTCACTTGACGGAACCGCCGGTGATGCCGGCGGCGATGTACTTCTGGGCGAGGACGAGCAGGATCGCCGCCGGCACCGCGGACAGGACGGACGCGGCCATCACCGAGCCCCAGTCGCCGACGTGCGCGCCGATGTACTGGTAGATGCCCAGCGTGACCGGCTTGACGTCGTCGGTGGTGTTCAGGGTCAGGGCGAACATGAAGTCGCTCCACGAGAACAGGAACGCGAACAGGCCCGAGGTGATGAGCGCGTTGCGGCTCATCGGCAGCACCACCCGCACGAACGTCCGCACCGGCCCGGCACCGTCCATCTGCGCCGCCTCGACGACCTCCCCCGGGATCGACAGCATGAAGGACCGCATCAGCACGATGGAGAACGGGATGCCGAGCGAGGAGTCCGCCAGCATCAGCCCGAAGTAGGAGTTGACCAAGCCCAGTTCGACGTACGAGTCGTACAGCGCGTTGGCGATGACGATGCCCGGGACCATCTGGGTGATCAGGGTGCCGAACACGATCGTCCGGGTGCCCCGCAGCCCGAACCGGGCCAGTCCGTACGCCGCCGGCGCGGAGACCGCCAGGCAGAGGACGACCGCGCCGAGCGAGACGGCCAGGGAGGTCAGCAGGTGCCCGCCCTGGTCACCGAGGGCCTTGGAGAAGCCGGACAGGTCCGGGCGGCTCGGCACCGGATCGACCTGGAGCAGTCCCGACGCGGGCTGGAGAGCGGTGTCGAGCATCCAGTACAGCGGGAAGAGCATCACGCACAGGATGAGCACACCGGCGAGGGTGGAACCCCAGCGGCGACCGGAAGTCGTGGGCGTACGGGAGGCCATGGACGTCACTTCCCCTCGCTGCGGCCGGCCCGCAGGTAGATGACCGCGAACACCGCGGAGACGAGAATCAGGACGTTGCCGACGACCGCGCCCGCCCCGAAGTCCAGTTGCACGAACGAGTTCTGGTAGGTCAGCGTGCCCAGGGTCTGGGTGGCGTCGGCCGGGCCGCCGTCGGTGAGCGCGAGGATCAGGTCGAGGATCTTCACCGTCGACATGAAGCCGAGGACCAGGACGACGGTGATCACCGGCCTGAGCATCGGCAGGGTCACGGAGCGGAACGTCCGCCAGGCCGAGGCACCGTCCAGCGAGGCGGCCTCGTACAGCTCCGCGGGGATCTCCTGGAGACCGCCGTAGAGGATGACCATGTTGAACGGGACACCGATCCAGATGTTGACCAGGATGACCGACAGCAGGGCCAGGTGGGGACTGGTCAGCCACGGGGTGTGGCCGCCGAGGCCGAGCGTGTCCAGGAACGAGTTCAGCACGCCCGTGTCCTGGTCCAGGATCCGCCGCCACACGATGCCCGACACCACCATGGGCACCAGCCAGGGCAGCAGGATCAGCGACCGCAGGACGCCGTTGAGCGGGAACCTGCGGCTGAAGAACACCGCGAGCGCGAGACCGGCGCAGAACTGCCCGAGCAGCGATCCGGCGGTGAACACGAGCGTGTGCCACAGCGCCCTGCCGAACAGGGCGTCCCGCAGGACGTGCGACCAGTTGTCGACGCCGTTGAAGGGGGCCCTGCCGGTGAAGAACGTCTCCGGTGTGTAGTGCTGGAAGCTCATCACGACATTGCGGACGAGCGGGTAGCCGAAGAACAGCAGCATGAAGACGACCGCGGGGGCGACGAACCCCCACTGTGCCAGGCGGCGCCGCAGGCGCAGCCGTCCCGGACCCGGGGCGCCGGCCGCCCCGCGCGCCGGGACGGTGACGGTGGACGTGGTCATGTGCGCGTACCTCAGTTCCCGCTCGTGGCCCGCTGCTGGGCCCGTGTCAGGGCGGCCTTGCTGGACTCGCCGGTCAGCGCGGACTGGAAGGCGCTCTGGAGGGCGAGCGACACGCCCGGCCAGCCGGCGCCCAGCTCGGCCGTGCGGGAGCGGGCCGTGGCCACCTGGTCGGCGAGGGCGTCCAGCTCGGGCACCCGCTCGCGCCACACCGCGGCGGCCTTCTCGGCAGCCGGCACCATCCAGCTATTGAGCGCGTACGTCAGCTGCTCCTTCGCACCGGACAGACATGCGACGATCCGCCCGGCCATCCTCTCCCGCGGCCTGTCCCCGGTGTTCGGGACCGTGAGAACCGCACCGCCGAGGGGACCCACCGACCTGTCCCCGGCCTTCGGCACCGGAATCCGTGCGATGCCCCAGTGCAGCGACTTGTGGGTGTTCAGCGTCTCCACCTGCCACGGCCCGTTGATCATCATAGCCGCGTTGCCCGCCATGAACCGGTCGTTGACGTCCGCCTGCGTCCAGCCGACCGTCGACCTCGACAGCGAACCGTCGTCCAGCAGGGACTTCCAGAAGTCCAGCGCCTCGACGACCCGCGGCCCGTCGAGATGCCTCTCGTCGCCGCCGTTGGACCACATGAACGGGGTGAACTGGAAGACGCCGTCCTCGGCGCCGCCCGCGCTGAGCGCCAGACCGTACCGCTTGCCGTGGGTCAGCTTCTTCGCCGCCGCGCGCAACTCGGCCCAGGTGCGCGGGACCCCGAGCCCCGCCCCGGCGAGGGCGTCCTTGTCGTAGAACAGCGCGAGCGTGTTCACCGAGCGGGCCGCGCCGTAGTACGTCCCCTTGTAGGAACCGAAGTCGACGATGCCCCGGGGGATGCCGTCGGTGCGCAGGCCCAGGGTCCTGAGGTCGATCAGCCCGCCGGCCCCGGCGAACGTCGGCATCTCGGAGGCGTCGAACTGGACGATGTCGGGCAGCGACTCGGAGGACGCCATGCGCAGCGCCTTCGTCATCACCTGCGCGGCCGGGACGCTTCGCTGCTCGACGGTGACGCCCAGCCGCCGGCCGCAGCGGGCCATCGCCCGGGCGTCCCAGCGATGGTAGGACTCGTCGGTCGAGGAGTTCATCACGGTGTAGACGTCGCTGTCGCGCTGCGAGCCGCATCCGGTCAGGGCCGCCCCGGCGACCAGGACGCAGACGGCGGCGAGCGGCGTCACGGCCCTGCGGGAGCGTGCGCGGCGCGCGGCAGCAGGAGTGGGTGCTGTCACGTGGGTGCCCTTGCGTGGGAGGGGGAGGGACGGGCGTCAGTGGGCGCCGCGAAGGCGGTGACGCATTTCGTTGAAGCGCTTCGACATGCTGCGGCCCTTGCTGTCGTGTCGTCGGCATCCTCACCGGTGCTTTTGTTCGCTGCGATGACTAATACGTCAGAACCCAGCCGTCCCGCTAGTCCCGTGCACGAATCCGTTCTCCCGCCCTCCGCCCTCACCCCTGTTGTCCATATCCGAATAAGCCCAGCTCCCACCGGGTTTTTCCGGCATCGGGTGCCGACGGCCCCCGCCCGCCGTGTGTACGATCCCCACGCCGGGACGACAGCCTCCGCAGTCCCCGCCGAACAGCCCTGCTCCCCCGAGGAAGACCATGAAGTTCACCAACGGGTTCTGGCGCGTCCGCGATGGCGTTCACATCGCCTACGCCGCCGAGGTGCGCGACGTGCGCATCGAATCGAAGCGCTTCACCGCCTATGCCGCCACACAGAAGGTGACGCGCAGAGGGGACACGCTCAACGCGCCGCTCCTCACCGTCGACTGCTTCTCGCCCGCCGAGGGTGTCATCGGTGTGCGCGTCACCCACCACGCCGGCAGGACGCGGCCGGGCCCGGAGTTCGACCTGGCGGCCGGGCCCGGCGGCGCGGGTACGGGCGAGATCCGGCGGGACGGCACCGTCACCGAGCTGACCAGCGGCCCGCTGACCCTGCGCCTGGACCGGGCCGCTCCCTGGGCCCTGACCTTCCACGACGCGGACGGACGGGAGCTGACCCGGGCCGGCCGCAAGGGCACCGCGTTCGCCACCACCGACGACGGTGCCCACCACGTCCTCGCCCAGCTTGCGCTCGGCGTCGGTGAGCAGGTCTACGGCCTCGGCGAGCGCTTCACACCGTTCGTCAAGAACGGCCAGACCGTCGATGTCTGGCAGGCCGACGGCGGCACCAGCAGCGAACAGGCCTACAAGAACATCCCGTTCTACCTGTCCTCACGCGGCTACGGCGTCTTCGTCAACCACCCGGGCAGGGTCTCCTTCGAGGTCGGCTCCGAATCCGTGGGGCAGGTGCAGTTCAGCGTCGAGGACCAGACGGTGGAGTACCACATCGTCGCCGGGCCCTCCCCTAAGGACGTCCTCACCCGCTACACCGCCCTCACGGGCCGCCCGGCCCTGCCGCCCGCCTGGTCCTTCGGCCTGTGGCTGACCACCTCCTTCACCACCGACTACGACGAGCCGACGGTGATGTCGTTCGTCGACGGCATGGCCGAGCGCGGCATCCCGCTGTCGGTGTTCCACTTCGACTGCTTCTGGATGCGCGAGTACCAGTGGTGCGACTTCGCGTGGGACCCCGAGGTCTTCCCCGACCCGGAGGGCATGCTCGCCCGGCTGAAGGCCAGGGGGCTGCGGGTCAGCGCCTGGATCAACCCGTACATCGCGCAGAAGTCCCCGCTGTTCGACGAGGCGGCCGCGCTCGGCCACCTCGTGCGCCGGCCCGACGGCGACGTGTGGCAGTGGGACCTGTGGCAGGCCGGCATGGGACTGGTCGACTTCACCAGCCCCGACGCCCGCGCCTGGTTCCGGTCCAAGCTGAAGCCCCTGCTGGAGCAGGGCGTGGACTGCTTCAAGACCGACTTCGGCGAGCGCGTCCCGACCGACGTCGTCTGGCACGACGGCTCCGATCCGCAGCGGATGCACAACTACTACACCCACCTGTACAACCGGACCGTGTTCGAACTCCTCGAGGAGGAGCGCGGAGCGGGCGAGGCCGTGCTCTTCGCCCGCTCCGCGACCGCCGGCGGCCAGCAGTACCCCGTGCACTGGGGCGGCGACTGCTGGGCGTCCTTCGAGGCCATGGCCGAGTCGCTCAGGGGCGGTCTGTCCCTGTCCCTGAGCGGCTTCGGTTTCTGGAGCCACGACATCGGAGGCTTCGAGGGCACCCCCGACCCGGCGGTCTTCAAGCGCTGGCTGGCCTTCGGTCTGCTGTCCTCCCACAGCCGCCTGCACGGCTCGTCGTCGTACCGCGTGCCGTGGGAGTTCGGTGCCGAGGCCGTCGACGTCGCCCGGCGGTTCACCCTGCTCAAGCACCGCCTCATGCCCTATCTGTACGGCGCCGCGTCCGAGGCCCACCACACCGGCGTCCCCGTGATGCGCCCCATGGTCCTGGAGTTCCCGCGCGACCCCGCATGCCGCCCGCTCGACCGGCAGTACATGCTCGGCCCGGACCTGTTGGTCGCCCCCGTGTTCGGTGACGACGGCCAGGTGGAGGTCTATCTCCCCGAGGGCACCTGGACCCACCTGCTCAGCGGCGAGCAGGTCACCGGCCCGGTGTGGCGCACCGAACGGCACGGCTACGACAGTCTTCCGCTCTACGTACGTGAGGGCGCCGTCCTGCCGCTGGCCACCGACGACCAGCGGCCCGACGGCGACTGGCTGGACAACCCCACCCTGCTCGTCCACCCGTCGGCCACCGCCGAGTACACCCACGAGGTCAGCGTCCCCGACCTGACCGGCTCGCCGGCCGCGCGGTTCCGCGTCCGGCGCGAGGGCGGCCTCCTGCGCGTCACCGCGGACGGTTTCGACCGGCCCTTCACCGTGCGGGTCGCCGGCGGCGCGCACACCGACGGCACGGGTGAGGTCACGGTCCCGCTGCGGTGACCGGCCGGCCCGGGGAGACCACCGCCGGCACCGACGGCAGGCGGGCCACCCCGCCGCGGGCAACACCGGCACGGGTATGGGCACCGGCATCTGCACCGGCACCGGGTGTCGGCCCGGCGGGTTCGTTCCGGCCGCCGGCCGCCGGCCGCCGGCCGCCGGCCACCGGTTTCGGGGGTCCGGCGTCCGGCTACCGGCGGTCGGGGCCGGCCCCGACCGGCAGGGCGCAGGCCGCCGTACCGCCCGGCAGCCGGTGCCGGTTGCGGGCGACGAGGCGGTAGACGCCGTGGGCGATCCAGCGCATCGGGGGGAGCCGCAGCAGTGCGCCGAGAACGCCCCAGCCGCCGCCCCGGCTGGACAGCAGCCGGGCGACCGCCTGGGCACCCCCGTACACGGTCCCGTCCGGGGTGACCCACAGCGCCTCGTACGCGGCTCGCCGCGTGGTGACGCCCAGTTCGTCCAGCGGTGCGTGCTGCTGGGCCACCACCTCGCAGCGAGGCTCGATCCACTTCCGGGCGAGCGCCAGGGAGGCCGTGCAGAAGCCGCAGTCACCGTCGTAGACCAGTACAGGTTGCGTCCGCATGCGTCCATGGTGCCGCACCCGCGCACCGGAACACCCGCGGCCACCGACGGAAGGGCACCACCGGTCCGGCGGAGAGTCCGCCGGGCCGGGGCCCTGTGGGCGGGAGGCCCTTCCCGGTGTCCGAGAAGGACCTCTCTCGCGCCCGACCGGGTCGCCCGGCGGGGCGCGCCGGTCAGGCGCGCGGTGCCGCTCCCTCGTCGACGGGCAGGGAGACGGGCTCGTCCGGCGCCGGGGCGCCCGCGCGGGGAGCGGCCGTGGCGCGGGCCTTCCCGGCCGGGGTATCGCGCCGGCCGGTCCGGCGCAGGGCCAGGTGGAGCGCCGGCATCACGACGCCGGTGATCGCGGCGCTGTACCAGAGCAGCGCGTCCAGTCGCCCCGCCGCCAGACAGGCACCCGCGGCCACCGCGGCCGCCGCGCACACGCCGCGGTCCACGATGCTCTCCACCGACAGCAGCGTGGCCCGCGGCGCGTGCACCGGGATGGCGTCGTTGATGAGCTTGCGCTGCACCGGATAGACGAACCCGGTGATCGCGGCGAACGCGCACAGCAGCGCGACCACGGTCCACGGGCCGCCTACTACGGTGCCCGCCAGAACGGCGGCCAGGGCCACGCTCAGCAGCGACACCCAGCCGGCGGGCGGCAGCCGGCGGCTCAGCCACTGGGGACGGGCCGACGCCACGGCCTCGGCGACCGTCATCGCCGCGAGCACACTGCCGTGCGCGCTCTCCTTGATGCCGTGCTCCAGCAGCACCGGCTGGAACAGGTTGACCTGGCAGATCCGCGACAGCGTGAACACGGCGACGCCCTGGACCATGAGCAGCGCCAGCCACGGCGACGACCACAGGGCGCGCAGGGCGGCGCCCGTGTCGTGCAGGACGCCGCCGCCGCGCCGCGCCGGGTCACGGCGGCGGGTGTCCGTGCCGCCCGTGGCGAGCCGCGGCAGGGCGAGGGCGCAGCCGAGGGAACCGGCCGCGCACGCCGCGCTGAGTACGTACGGTGTCTGCGGGGCCAGGGTCATCAGCGGCCCGACGAGCGGCCAGCACACGACCTTGGCGGCGAGCCCGAGGGCGCGCGCCGTGCCCTCCGCCTTGAGATAGTGGGCCTCCGCCCGCTCGGCGCGCAGCCCGTCGTACAGATAGGCGCTCGCCGCGCCCGACGCCAGGGAACGCCCGGCCGCGATGGCGAGGAAGTGCGCGAGGAAACCGGTGTACGTCGGGGCCAGCACCGGCGCCAGGTTCGCCGCCGTCATGACCACCGCTCCCGCGCGCAGGCAGTTGCGGGCGCCGATGCGGTCGGCGATGGCTCCGGTCGGTATCTCGAACAGGCAGAAGGCGATGTAGTAGATGCTCTGGATGCCGAAGATCTGCCCGTCGGACAGACCCGCGTCACGCTGGTAGGCGTAGAACACGGGCATCCACCACAGCAGGTTGAACAGCAACTGGAACCCGTTGTTGAGGCGGATGACGTGGCGCGCGGCCGGGGGCGGCGCCGGTACGGGGGGCGAGGACCGCAGGAGGGACATACGGCGCCTCACCGGGCGTAGGGGCGGACCTGGACCAGGTGGAAGGCCCCCTCCGCGGTCATGAGCCACTCGATGTCCAGGGCGCCGTCGGGATCGTCCTCGCTGAAGTGGGACTGCAGCAGACGTCCGACGAGGGCGAGTTCGGCCAGCGAGGCGCGTGTCGCCGCCGGGAGGTCCTGTCCCGACGAGCCGATGCCGACCGTACGCCCGCCGCCCTCCACGGTGTTGTAGAGGTACTGCTGCGGTAGCACCGTGCCGTCGACCACCTGCTCGGGCGAGCCGGGCGTGCAGTTCAGGTACACGTTGCGGAAGTCCTCGGGGCGGGTGGGATCGCAGGTCACGAGCACGCCCCCCAGACCGGCGGGCACGTACTCCTGGACGATCACGCCCATGTAGGTGTCGTCCAGGGGGATGCCGACCTGGTGCCGCAGGCGCACGCTGCGCGGCGACAACAGTGACGCCCACACCTGTCGTACGGCGTCCATGAGCTGGTCCGTGCCGCGCACGGTGGTCACCGAGTCGTAGATCCCGGCGGCCGAGAAGCCGGGCAGGTCCTCGGCATTGGAGGAGGAGCGCACGACCAGACGGCGTCCGTCGGCCATGAGCGCCGCCACGGAGGCGGTGATCGCCCGCGTCACCTCCTCGGGCATCGGCGTGCTGCACGTCAGGTGCTGAAGGTGCAGGGACAGCGGGTCGATCACGTCGAGGGCGTCGAGTTCGAGCGCCATCTTCAGCTTGCCGATGCCCTGTTGGAGGGCGGGGGAGGAGGTGAGGAACAGATGGTGCAGCCGGAACGGCAACGCCACGCCCCGCGGGGCGCGGACCGTCCGCGCCACGCGTTCGGCCGCCGCGGCGCGCAGCCGCCGAGGTGACGCTCCCGACTCGCCCAGCCGGGCGGCGAGGTGGCCGAGCAGATCGGGCCGCGGCGGACGCGGGCGCGCGTAGAACGCCGTCAGGTCCGCCGTGCGGCTGTCCAGGACGTGGTGCAGCTCCCCGAGGTTGGCCGCCTTGGTGCCGTAACTGTCCCGGTCGGCGCACCGCAGCCGGTGCAGCTCCAGGATCGGGGCCTCCTCCAGCAGCGGTGTCTCGATGCGGATGCGCTGCTGGTGCCAGGCGGGCCGTTCCAGAGCCGGTGCGTGGGGCAGCCGCTCCAGGGTGACGGCGTCCTCACGCACTCGGTAGCGCACCCACGCGCCGTCGAGGCCGTCCTGCCGGACGAGGGCGTCCAGGTCGCGGACGATCGCGTTCGGGATCCCCCAGCCCGCCGCGAGGACGTTGGTGTGCGAAAGCGGTGTCGTGGGGACCGTGTTGACGAGGCCGGCGGTCCGGGGCACGTCGTCGGGCAGCCGGGGCATCGCCACGATGTCCGACCAGCCCAGCTCCCCGGCCGCGCTCTCGTACTCCGCCGTGGTGCGGAAGTAGCGCAGCCGCCCCTCGGCCTCGCCCGGGTTGAGGCAGGTGCGGGTGCGGTTGCCGAACAGCTCGTGGCTGAGGACGCGCGGCACACGCGCCTCGCCGATCGCGGCCAGCTCGTGCTCCTGACCGTGGTTGGCGGGTTTGAGCAGCAGCGGCAGACGGCCGTCCACCCGTCCGCGCACGTAGTGGTAGAACTCCTCGAGCAAGGGCCCCGGCATGGTGTCCGCCTCGGTCGTCTCCAGCACGAGGAAGGGCCGCTCGGAGCCGTCGGCCTCCTCCTCGGTGTGCAGGGACACCACCCCGAGGAGGAACCGGCGTCCGGGGTCCATGTACACCGACGCGTTGAACGCGTCGAGGTCCGCGTCGAGTTCGTCCAGCGTCATGCCGAGGACGCGGGTCGCGATGTAGTCGACGTGGAAGGGATGCACCCGGGTGTCGAGCAGATGCCAGGTCTTCTCGGCACGATCCACGACGACCTTGAGGTAAGGGTGTCCGGCCAGTACCCCGGACAGCGAGCGGAACAGCGGCAGCGACAGGTTCGCGCCGACGACGGTACGGTCGCCGGTGGCGTCGGGCACGACCGCCCCGGCCGGTGCGTGCGTCATGCGCGGGCCTCCTCGGTGACATCCGTGGGCAGGATCCGCGGCAGGGCGTCCACCACGGCGGCGAAGTCGCGGACGACGGTCTGCGGCCGGTCGGCCGACAGCAGGCACACGGCCGCCATGGTGTTGGCGCCGGCGGCAGGGTCGTAGACCGGCACGGGCGCACCGTCGGGCAGGGCGCTCTCGGCCACGACGGACAGCGTGCTGCCCGCCCCGAGGGGAGCCGAACGGACGACCGTCGCGGAGTCCCACAGATGGCGACGGGTCCAGGGCGAACCGTCACCGTTCACGGCCAGCACCACCAGGGACCCGGCCGCGCCGACGGCGTCCTGAGGCGCCAACGCCCGGTCCGGCCAGGCGGGTGAGCCGCCGAGCAGGTGATCGGTGAACATGCCGGCCAGGTCCAGTCCGAAGACCTGCTCGATCTGCGGCACCGTCATCGCGCCGCCGAACCGCGCCGCCGTCTCGATCACCCACATACGGCCGTCCGAGCCCAGCTTGATCTCCGTGTGCGTGCCGCAGTCCTCCAGGCCCAGGGCGTCCACGGCGCGCCGGGCCAGTTCCACGATCCTGTCCTGGGCCTCGCTCCCGAGCGCCGCCGGGGTGATACCGGCGCGTTCGGTGAACGGCGCCACCGTCGGCATCCGGCCGCTCACGCAGACCGGGCGGAACACACCGCCGACGACCACGCCCTCCACGCTGACGTAGTCACCCCAGCCGGAACCGTCGAACCACTCCTCGGCGCATCCGCTGACGATCTCCTCGACGATGAAGTCCTCGCCGGCCCCGGCGACATGCAGCTCCGCTAACCCGAGCAGCGCCGACTCCGCCATCACCGCGCGCGACCGCTGCCAGGCGTTCTGCACGTCCCCGGGCGTCTCGATGATCTGGTGGGCGGTCGATCCGGCGCTCCACGCGGCCTTCAACAGCAGCGGGAACGACAACTCCGCCGCGGCGCGCTCCAGTTCGGCCGCGGTCGTGACCGCGCGGAACCGGGGCTGTGGTATTCCCCGGCGCTCCCACGCCGCGCGCATCAGCCGCTTGTCCCGGGCGAGCGCGGCGGCGGGCCCGGCACCGCGCAGTCCTGACCGCCGGGACGCCTCGGCGACCGCCACCACCGCGTACTCGGAGAAGGTGACGACCGCCTCCGCGCCCACCTCCCGGGCCCGGGCCGTGATGGCGTCCACCAGGTCGCGCCCCTCAGAGGCGGCGTGCGTGACCACCGAGTCGCACAGGCCGGCGGCCCGTTCCGCCACCGTGGCGGGCAGTTCGCTGAGTGCCAGCAGGTGCACCGCGGACCTCGCGGCCACCCGCGCGAGGGCATGTCCCACCGGGGGGCCGCCCTTGGCATGCACGTACAGCACCTTGCTCACCGATACCCAACTCCCTTGGTCGTCCCGAAGGCCCGGACGCGGGCCGCGCCCGGACGGGAAACGGCGGCCGGCGGACACTTCCGCCGGTGTGAAGCCAGTCGACCCGCCGTCTCCTTCAAGCGAACCAGCCCCAACTGCCCCCCGACACACGCTGCTAGGCGCTCCGTTCAGGCAAATGCCGGACTACCGCGACCAGTTGGCGACATGTGGAGACCGCGTGATGCGCTAGTGCCCGGTCGGTGCGCACGCGCACGGCATCCGCCCGCTCCGCATGTCTGCTCCGCCACGGGATACGCATGCTGTGTCACTCAACGTAATGTGGTGGACCATTGAAGGAGTTGGGTCGTGGACGAGGCCGATTTCAAGACGCTGCTCGCCCCCCTTCCGGTGTCCTGGTGGGAAGCCGACGGCGGGCTGGAAGTGGTCGACAGCGGGGGCGGCGCGTTCGACGACGACCGGACCGCACGCCGCTTCCTCGAAGCCCTCCGCGCCGACCGCGACGGGCCGTCCGGCACCCCCGACGCGCCCTACCGGGCGTGCTTCGAGGGCCGTACCTTCCACGTCAACTGGCCGGCTCGCCACGACGGCGCCGACCGCGACGGCAGCAGGGGGGTGGCGGTCGAGGTGAGCGGCCGGCCGGAGGACAACCCGTACGCCGCGTTCGCCGACCTCACCCCGGCCGCGGCCTTCGTGCGCGACGTCACCGGCCGCTACCTGTGGGCCAACCACGCCTACGCCCACCTGTACGGCACCACGCGCGACGCCGTGATCGGCCGCCACCTCGCCGACGTCGACGAACCGGGCGACGTCACCCGGTTCCTCGCTCTGGACCGGGCCGTCCTGGCCGAGGGCAGGCCCGTACGGCACACCCTCACCTACCGGCGCCCCGACGGAACCTCCGGGCAGGCCGCGGGGTACCGCTTCCCCGTCCGCTGGAGCGGGCGCCGCTGCGTGGCCGGCATCTACGTCGACGTCACCGACCACACCCGGGCGCTGGACCAGCGACGCCGGGCCGAGGAGGAGCTGAGGACCCTGCGCGACCACAGCGGCCTCCTCTGCGTCCGCCTGTCCACCGACGGACTGGTGGGGGAGGCCGGCACCGCGGTCGCCGAACTCCTGCGCGTCCGCCTCTCCGACCTGATCGGGCTGTCGGCCGACGCCCTGCTGGCGAGGACACCCGAACGCACCGCTGTGCACCGGATCTGGCACGACCTCGTCGGCGGCCGGCGCAGAAGCGCCCGGACCACGGCGGTGCTCGTCGACGGGGACAGCCGGCAGCGCCGCGTACGGGTCCATCTGAGCGCCGTGTGCCACGCCGCTGACCGCGTGCCCGGTGTGTGGGCCGTCATCACCCACGTCGGCCCGCGCCACGAGGCGCAACCGCCCCTGACGGCCAGCCAGGTACGCATCCTCGCCCTGCTGGCCGCCGGGCACAGCAACGCGGACATCGCGGGAACGCTGCACCTGTCACGGCAGACGGTCGACTACCACCTGAGCCGGCTGCGCGACCTGCTGGGCGCCGCCACCCGCCCGGCCCTGGTCGCCCGCGCCTACGTGCTCGGCATCCTCTCCCCCCAGGCCTGGCCGCCCCGGTCCGCCACGGCGGCCCATCCACTGAGTCCGGTGTAACCATCGGAGAATCGTTCATGCAGGTCCGGCCCGGCCGTCGGCACCTACTCGACGGCCGGGTCCTCCTGGCCCTGCCGGACAGCCTTCTGCACGGCCTGTTCCAGCTCGTGCTCATCGGCCCCGGTGGTCTCGGCGCGCCGGGTGACGGCCGCCCGCGCCGCCTCGGACGCCGCCCGCCAGCGGCGCCACTGCGCCTCGTACTCGTCACCGGTGAGGCCGGCGAGCGCGGCCCGTTCTTCCTGCGCGCTTCGTTCCAGCCTGATCAGCTCATCGGGGACGTCTGCCACGGGGACGTATCCTAATCGGCGCACGGGACGCGCCGACCGTCGGACGTGTCGCCCGATCGGGTGGACCTGCGGTCGCTCCCGGTGGCCGGCCGGTGCGGTCCGGGCGGGGGAGTGAGACACGGCCCGCCGGGCATGTGCTTCTGCGGGCTCGTCCGGCGCGGCCCGTACCCATCCGTCTCCCCGGCCCTACGGAGTACCTGCGTGATCCTCGACGGCATACCGGCAGCTCCCACCCGTGGCCCCGCGCCCGACGCGGCTGGCCGCAAGCAGCGCCTGCGCCGCCGCCTGGAGCGGCTGATCGGCATCGCCGCCACCGAGGGCAACGAACTGCTCCCCCTGCGCAACGGCGACAAGATCTTCCCCGCGATGCTCGGCGCGATCCGTTCGGCCCGGCACACGATCGACATGATGACGTTCGTGTACTGGCGGGGGCAGATCGCCCGTGACTTCGCCGCCGCCCTCGCCGACCGCGCCCGTGAGGGGATCCGGGTGCGCCTGCTGCTGGACGGTTTCGGTGCCAAGGAGATCGAGCGGGACCTGCTCGACCTCATGCACACGGCGGGTGTGCAGGTGGCCTGGTTCCGCAGGCCCGTCTGGCTGTCGCCGTTCAAGCAGAACCACCGCTGCCACCGCAAGGCCCTGATCGTCGACGAGCACACCGCGTTCACCGGCGGGGTCGGCATCGCGGAGGAGTGGTGCGGCGACGCCCGCGATCCCGGCGAGTGGCGCGACACCCACGTCCAGGTGCGCGGTCCGGCCGTGGACGGCATCGCGGCCGCGTTCGCGCAGAACTGGGCCGAGTGCCACGACGAACTCTTCGACGACCGCGACCGCTTCACCGAGCACCGTCAGGCCGGCTCGTCCGTCGTGCAGGTCGTGCGCGGTTCGGCGAGCATCGGCTGGCAGGACATGCAGACCCTCATCCGGGTCATGCTCACCTCCGCCGAGGAGCGCTTCCGCCTCGCCACCGCCTACTTCGCCCCCGACACGTACTTCATCGACCTGCTGTGCGGGACCGCCCGGCGCGGTGTGCGCGTGGAGATCCTGCTCCCCGGCCCCCACACCGACCAGCGTGCCTGCCAGCTCGCCGGCCAGCACCACTACACCCGCCTGCTCGAGGCGGGCGTGCATATCCGGCAGTACCAGCCGACCATGATGCACGCCAAGATCATCACGGTGGACTCGGTCGCCGCCCTGATCGGTTCCACCAACTTCAACCGCCGGTCCATGGACCACGACGAAGAGGTCATGCTCGCCGTCCTGGACGAGACGTTCACCGCCGAACTCGACCGTGACTACGACGAGGACCTGCGGCACAGCGTGGCCATCGACCTCGCCCGCTGGAGACGGCGCGCGGTCCTCCAGCGCGCCAAGGAGGCCGCCGTCACCCCGGTCCGACGGTTCCTGTGACCCCCCGGCCGCGTCCCCGTCCGTATCGAGGCCCCCGGACGGGATCGGCCCTGCCTCTTGCCCGGGCACGGGCGGGCGGGTACGAAGAAATTTCCCTCAGACAATAGTTGTCGGACCGTAACGGGCTCTTTCGGTCACCTCGGCTCCTACGATGGCCCGGCCGGCGGTGCTTGCCCGGCGGCTCGTCGGGTAACCGCGTTTGAATGAGGGTGGTATCCGTATGGGCAGGCTATTACTGAAAGCGAAGTGTTCGTGACTCGTCTCAGTGGCTCGGGGGACGACCGGCCGGGCGGACCGGGGGACGACGACCCTCTGTCCCTCGCGCTGGAGATCGCCGATGCCGCGGACGGTCTGGCGACCCTGTGGTCGGTGGCCGCCCAGGGGGCGAGCCTGCGGCTGTCGCCCCACCAGCTACGGGCCCTCAGGATCCTGGAGTCACAGCCGGGGCTCAATCTCACCGCTCTGGCCATGGGAATGGAGATAGGGCCACCGACCGCCAGCCGGCTGTGCGACCGGCTGGAGGCGGCCGGTCTGCTCGAACGGCTGCTGCATCCGCACAAGCGGCGAGAGGTGCGGCTGGTCCTCACCGGCCACGGCCGCAATGTCCTCAGCGAGGTGGCCGCGCGCAGGGCGCAGGCGCTCGCCGCGATCCTCGCGGCCATGGCGCCCGGCGAGCGGGACGCGCTGAGCCGGGGGATGCGGGCATTCCTGGCCGCTCAGGCCGACCCCGGCCGGGTGCCCGACGGCCCCGAGCCCTGAAACGCGCCGCGCCCGCCCCGGTGCTCCTCGGTGTCAGCTCGGGGGGCCGTGCCAGTCGAGACAGACCACGGCGGCGTCCGACATCAGCTCGCTGCTCCCGTGGTGCTCGATCAGTCCGGCGACGACAGCCCGGGCCGTCTCGTGCGGCGGTGCGGAGCGGGTGGCGCCGAGGATCAGACGCAGGGCCTGTTCGCCGAAGAGGTCACCGCCCGCGGAACGGGTGCTGTGCACACCGCTGCTGACCACGAGCAGCCGGTCGCCGGGCTCGACCTGGAAGGCCTGCTCCTCGTAGACCGTCTCCTCGAACATCCCCAGCGGCATCTGGGCCTCCAGCTCGATCCGCTCGGTGTGGCCGTCGCGCTCGCGGAACAGCTGGGGCGAGCCCGCGTCCACCGCGCGCGCCGCGCCGGTGGTCAGGTCGAACCTCAGCAGCAGGGTGGAGGCGTACATCTTGCCGCCGTACTGGGCGTAGACCGCCTGGTCGGCGAGGGACGCCTGGTCGGCCAGGCCGATGCCGGCGCGGCGGGCGTTGCGCAGGGCGCCCACGGTGAGGCTGGTGAGCAAGGAGGCGTCGATACCCTGCCCCATGCCGTCGGTGACGGTGAGGACGAGGTGGTCGGCGTCGGTGGACCAGTCGAAGTTGTCCCCGCCGATCGTGTAGGCGGGTTCCAGGTGGGCGCCGATGACGTACTCGTCGCGGGCACAGCCGCGGCCGGGCAGAAGCTGCCACTGCATCTCCGCGGCGAGGGTGAGACGGCGGGTGCGGCGGGCCTGGAGGTAGAGGTCCGTGTCGCGGCCGGCGGTGGTGACCTCATGGCCCAGCGCCGTGGCGAAGCGACCGAGCTGGAGCACCGTGTCCGGGCCCGCGGCCCCCGCCGGCAGGCGTACGGACAACACGCCCAGACGGTCGCCGCGCACCGTGATGGGCAGATGCACCAGATGGCCGGCCGGCTCCTGGAGGACCTCGATCACCGGGTTCTGGGTGAGGAAGGCGCTGCCCGCGGGGCCGTCGTGGGCCGATACCGGGGTACCGGTGTGCGGCAGGTGGGACACCGGCTGCAGAACCGTCAGGCCGTAGTCGGCGAGAAGGAGGGTGACCTCCTGCGCTCCGACACCCTCGGCGAGGATGCGGCGGGAGGTGGCGACCAGCGCGTGGGGCGCGGCCGCGCGCAGAAGCGCCTCCGCCGACGGGAGCGGTTCAGAAGCTTTCACGGCATCCACCCTCTCGCCTCGTGTCCTCCACGCTACCCCGAGGAGACCCACCTCCAGGACGCCGGGTGGGAGACGGGCCCCCGTCCCCCTCCCACCGCGGTTCCCCTCCGGCCGGCGTCATGGTGTGGCACATCAGCACGCAGACGTCGTCGTCGCGTTCGGAGTCGTGCAGCAGGGGCTTGAGCAGGGCGTCGGCCGCGGCGTCCAGGTGCTGTCCCAGTTCCGCGGTGGTCAGCGTGCCCAGTGCCCGGCCCAGACGCTCGATGCCCGGGTCGATGCCCTGCGCCCGGCGCTCGACCAGACCGTCGGTGTACAGCACCAGGGACGAACCGGCGGGCAGGTCCGCCCGTTGGTCCGCGTACGCGTAGGGCACGGGGATGCCCAGCATCACACCGGGCTTCGCGTTCAGCACGCGTACGGTGCCGTCGGCGTCGCGCACCACGGCGGGCGGGTGACCGGCCGAAGCCCAGACCACCCCCGGCTCGCCCGGCCGGAAACGGGCGATCATGGCGGTGGCGTACAGCTCCGGTTGCAGGTGCCGCAGCATGCGGTGCAGGTGCGTGAGGATGTCGCCCGGGCTGTCGTTCTCGACGGCGTACGCGCGCAGCGCGGTACGCAGCTGGCCCATGACCACGGCGGCGTGCAGACCGTGCCCGGTGACGTCGCCGATGACGGCCAGCAGACTGCCGTCGGGCTGGAGGAAGGCGTCGTACCAGTCGCCGCCGATGTTCAGGCCCCGGGTGGCGGGGAGGTAACGCGCGGCCAGGAGCAGACCGGGCACGGTGGGCAGATCGGTGAGCTGGGCGTGCTGCAGGGTCTCGGCGGTGTCGCGGTACTGCTCGTAGCGGCGGGCGTTGTCCAGGGCGACACCGACCCGGCGGGCGAGTTCGACCAGCATCACGGTGGTGTCCGCGTCGAAGCGCGGCCCGGGCGCGGTGAGGGTGAGGACGCCCAGTTGACGGTGCGCCACCAGGGGGATGGCCAGTACCGGGCGCCGCGGGGGCGGCGCGGAGGACGGGAGGTCGTCGGTGCCGGGCAGCTTCCCGGCGTGGGCGGCGGCGTGCTGGGGACGGCCGGTGCGGGCGGCGGCCACCGCGACGGCCGGCCGCTCCCGAAGGTGCTGCGCGTCCGCTCCGTACTCCTGCTGCTCCGCGTCCTCCTCGTCGAAGAGCCACACGTCGAGGTGTTCCGCGTACTCCGGGACCAGCATGCCGGACAGGCGCCGGAGGATGGCCGTATGGCTGAGCGACGCCGTGATGGCGGCGCTGGCGTCCCCGAGGAACGTCAGCAACCGCCGGGCCCGCTCCGCCTCGGCGCGCGCGGTCCGCTCGGCTTCGAGGAGTTCGCGCTGGGCCAGTACCGCGGCCTCCAGGTCGGAGTGCAGCGCCAGGACGCCCTGGTTGGTCTGGTGCAACTCCTCCAGGTGCAGCCGGACGAGGCGTTCCTGTTCGTCCAGGACCTCCAGTACGGCCGCGGTGTTCTCGTCGGCGCGCAGCAGGGCCTCGGGCAGCGTCCTGTCGACGGCCGGGCCGTCCGGGGCGGGCCGGTGCGGCAGGGCGCAGGCGAGGGCGGATTCGACGTCCGGGTCCGGCACCGGTGAGTCGGCCGGCCGCAGGGAGACCTCGAGCCGGCCTTCCCCGGCGGCCGCGGTCGGCCGGGCGTGGAGCCGGAGTTCCCACGTGCCGCCCTGGTCGAGGCAGCGGCGCAGCCGTGCCGTCAGGGACGTCAGCAAGCGGGCGCGGTCCAGCGCCGGCGCGCCGCCGGCCGTGGCGACGCGGTCGACGGCTGCGCGAGCCCGGGCCGCATCACCGACGGACGCGATCTTCCAGACATCGGGGGTTGCGGTCATGGACGTCCGTCCGGTGGGTCAGGGGTCAGTACGGCCACACTGCTGGCGTCGTCGTATGGGTGCACGGCGCTGCCGGCGTCCCGCGGGACGCGTAGTGCCACCGGCGCGTCCATGCCACGGTCGGGCGGGGCGATCCCCACGCACGGGGCGTTCTCCGCGAGGATGCCGGACCGGCCGGCCGTGCGGATGACGAGGTGACCGCCGCTCGCGTGCTCGACGAGGCCGGACGCCGGCCCGGTGGCGACCGGCACCGCGGCCGCCCTGGAACGCGCGTCCCGCCCGGTGCGGGCGCAGGCGTGCTCCGGGGCGACGCGGACGTCCCGCACCCTGGTGCCGCCCCGGACCGGAATGTGCCGGACCCCGCTCATGACGCACCCGTGCGGGGCGAGGGCAGGCCGGTGGCCCAGTCGGTGATGGTGACGGTGGTGCCCCGGCCGGGGCGGGTGTCGAGGGCGAACTCCCGGACGAGCCGCCGGGCCCCGCCCAGGCCGAGACCCAGGCCGCCACCGGTGGAGTAGCCGTCGGTCATGGCCCGTTCGACGTCCGGGATCCCGGGGCCGGTGTCGACGAAGGACAACCGCAGCCCGCGACGGGCACCGTCCCCGAGCAACGTCATCTCCATGTGTCCGCCACCCCCGTGGACGAGGGTGTTCCGGGCCAGTTCGCTGGCCGCGGTCACCAGCTTCGTCTGCGGAACCAGCCGGAAACCGAGGTCGGCAGCGGCCTGGCGCACCCGCTGGCGCACCCGCGAGAGATCCGCGTCCGAATCGATGGGCAGGCGCGTGGTCGGGGAGAGGGGATCATGCATCACGCACCCTCTTCCGTAAAAGCCGGGTGAGCCGGATGACCGGGGAGCGTCTGCGAGGGCGTGTCCTTCAGCAGCGACAGGGCACTTTCCACGTCCAGGGCCGTGACCAGGCCGGGCAGCATGAGCCCCAGCTCGACCAGGGTGATGGCCACGGCCGGGCGCATGCCGGACAGGACGGTCCGCGTGGCCAGCAGGCGCGCGCTCCCGGCGATCTCGGCCAGGACGCGGCCGAGGAAGGAGTCGACCGTCTCCACACCGGAGACGTCGATCACGACACCGCCCACCGGCGACGGGCCGGCCCCGATGCGACGGACGATGTCGTACCGCAGTTGTTCGGCCGCCTCGTCGCGCAGCTCTCCTTGCAGCGTGACCAGCAGGACATCTCCCAGCGCCAGTACCGGCACCGGACGGGTGGCGGGCGAGCGGGTCACCGCGGGATCGCTCCCGCGGCCGGGGCCGGAGAGACGACGATGCCCTGCCGGCCCAGCGCGTACGCCAGCGCGTCGGCGAGGCCGGCCCGCGTGATGATCGACCCGAGGTCGATGCCGAGCTGGACGATGGTCTGCGCGATGGCGGGACGTATACCCGAGACGATGCACTCCGCGCCCATCAGACGGGCCGCGGCGACGGTCTTCATCAGGTGCTGGGCCACGAGCGAGTCGACGGTCGGCACCCCGGTGATGTCGAGGATGGCGAACCGGGCCCGCTGGTCCACGATCGCCTCCAGCAGGCTCTCCATCACGGTCTGACTGCGGGCGCTGTCCAGGGTGCCGATCAGCGGTACGGCGACGACGCCGTCCCACAGCCGGATGACCGGAGTGGCCACCTCCAGCAGTTGATGGCGCTGCCGGGCGATCAGTTCCTCGCCCGCGCTCACCGCCGTCTCCATGACCACCAGGCGGAGCGTGCCCATCAGGACCGTCAGCGCGAGCCTGCACGCGTGCGCCTGCTCGTCGCCGGGGTCCGCGAACTCGGCGTCCAGCAAGGCGATCACCGGCTCGCGCAGGCCGGCGACCTCACCCGCGATCTGCGACGGGCTGGACCCGGCCCGGGCCCGGGAGGCGGACATCCGGCCGAGCTGCTCGCGCACCGCGGCGAAGCCGGTGGCCTCGATGTCCTCCAGCCGTCCGGTCCGGGCCACCTCGGCCAGGGCGTCGACCACAGCCTCGCACGCCTCGACCGCCTCGCCCCGGGAGACGATGAAGACGGTACGGAACAGGGTGGCGTCCGCCCACCGCTGGGCGATCTGCTCGCGGCGCCGTTCCAGGAAGCCGCCCAGCCGCTGCGGCACCTCGGAGGCCGCGTCGTGCTCCGCCACCTGCATCGTCTCCCTGCTGTGGGCTTCTGCGGCCGGCCGAACGACGAGCCATCAGACAATTATTGCTTTATGGCAAACATTAGCGCGAGGCCAGGAGGGGAACAACACGCGATCGGCGCAACCGCGCGGTCACACCGGTCACACCGGTCACCTGCCGGCCGGCCTCCCGTGCCGGTCCGGGCAGACGGTCACGGCATCGTCCAGCGGCCGGTCCCCGGGCTCGACCTCCCGCACCACGTAGTCGGTCCCCTCGACCATATCCAGCGGCAACTGGCCCTCGGAACCGACGTGTTCGACGACGCCGTACCGCAGCCTCCACAGCCGGGCCGCGGAGGACCGGTCCAAGCTTTGTGAAGGGACTGCGCCGGTCGCCCTGGAACATCTGTAGCCAGCGCATGTGCCTAGTACGCTGACAGGCGCCCCAGTGCCTGCGAGAGTGTGACCGTGACTGCCTTCCGCCGCCGTCCAGAGCCCGAAGAGGTCGCGCGTGTGACCACAACGGCCGTCGAGCTGCTGGAAGTCGTGTGGGGCCGCGCCTCCACCGCGCCCACGTCCGCGTCCCAGCTCCGCGTGCTGCACATCCTCGAACACCACGACGGCATCAACCTGCGCACCCTCGCCGAGTCCCTCGCGTCCACCCCGCCGTCCACCAGCCGCCTGTGCGACCGGCTGGTGGCCGCCGGGTTCGTCGAGCGGGCGGTGAGTGCACAGGACAGGCGTGAGGTGCGGCTTCATCTCAGCGGCCGGGGCCGCGCGTTCCTCGACGACCTGCGCGGCCGCAGGGAGAGGGAGTTGCGCAAGGTGCTGGCGGACATGCCCGCGGCCAAGCGGACCGCGCTGCTGGAGGGGCTGGAGGCGTTCTGCGCCACCGCGGCGACGCAGGTACTGGGCCACGGCGCCCCGGACTCCGGCAGCCGGACCGCCTGAACCGCCCGTGGCGGCCTCACCGCGGTCCCCGCCCGCCGGCGGCACGCGGAGCCCTGTCCGTCCGACGGGGCCACGCCCCGCCCTTCCGCAGTATCGGTCCGACACGGTCCCATTGTTGCCTGAGGACCATTATTGTCAAACACCAAGATCATGCCCGATACCGGACCCGTTACGCCCCCGGCCCGCGTACCCGTGCGATGTCGGACGCGGGACAACGCCAAGGAGACGGCCACGTGTCCGGCCCGCCGGGGGAGGGGCGTCAGACCCGCTTCAGGCGTCGGTGCGGCTGGCTGGGAAGCTGCACGCGGATAGCGTCGCCCGGACGCACCGCACCACCGTGCCTCACGACGCTCATGATCCCGGCCTTGAGCACGACGTGCCCGGTTTCGTCACGGCCGACGACCCGCTTCAGCAGTCCGTCCTGGAAGCGGTCGATCTGCCGGCACGGGTTGCGCAGGCCGGTCACCTCCAGCACCGCCTCGTCGCCGACGCGCAGCAGCGTGCCGACCGGCAGGCTGAGCAGATCGATGCCGCTGGTGGTGATGTTCTCGCCGAGGTCACCGGGTGCCACCCGGAATCCCTCCGCACCGACCTCGGCGAACAACTCCTCATGGATGAGGTGGACCTGACGAAGGTTCGGCTGGGTGGGGTCCTGGGCGACCCGGGAACGGTGCTTGACCGTCACGCCGGCATGTACGTCGCCCTCCACCCCGAGCCCGGCGAGCAGCGTGATGCTGTCCCGGTTCGGCTTGGTGAACGAGTACTCGCCGTTGCTGCTGACCGCCGTCACTGTCCCGTTCATCCTCGGGGCCCCCTCCTCGGTGACAATGCCCAGCCACGACTCTAACGCCGGTCGCGGGCCCCGCACCGGGGTGGGACGGCACGCCCGGGTGCCGTCGGCCGACGCCAGCGTGACGGCTTCGTTCGCCTGGCGTGATCGACAAGCACTCGCTCCCGGCCCTCGCCCTGAATCCTGGTGATGCTCTGCGCCTCCTGGGCCGCCCCGGCCGCTGAGGAGGCGGCGCGGGGTGCCAACTCGACGTCGTACCCGAGGGCGCTGCGGTCGTCGATCGAAACGGCGGCAACCGTCGGCTACGGGGACTTCCTCGAGGTCACTCTGTGGGGCAGGGTCGGTGTCGGCCGGCAGATCGCGCCGTGCGGCCAGGAGCATCCGCACCGCCGGTTCGGACGACGTGGACAGCTCCTCGACCTCGGCCGGAGTGGCGGCAGCGAGGCGCGGCAGCAGGGCCGGTCCGATCCTGACGGTGGCGGCCAGGTGGGCGAGGATGTCGAGCGGTACATGGGGATGGTGGGCGAGTCGCCCGCCTTTCTCGACCTCGGCGAGCTGCGCTCCGGCACCGCCCGCCGAGCCTGTGCCGCGTTCTGTGCCGGCCGGCTCCCTAACCGGCCCCTGGTGCGTCGGAGGAGAAGTCGTAGACGGCCCAGCCGGCAAGCGGGACGTAACCGATGCGCTGGTACAGGGCGTTGCTGGTGGGGTTGGCCGGGTCCGCGAAGAGCACGACGTCCGTCGCGCCCGCGGCCAGCGCGGCCCTGCTCACCTCGGCGGTCACGGCGCCCGCATAGCCGCGGCCCCGGAGGTGGGCCGGGGTGTACAGGGGTCCACCCGGACCATGCCGGCCACCATCGATGTCGCGGCAGCCATGGAGACGGGAGTGCCCTCCGGAGTCTCCCAGAACGTGAAGCGCCTGTCGGCGAAGCGCGAGCCGGCCCAGGAGTCGGCGTCCACGGCGGGAACCTCCCCGACGGCGTCGACGCCCCTGGCTCCTCCAGCCGGCCGAACACCGGGGCCCCGGCGCCGTGCCCACTCGCCCCGTTCGTGCGCAGCTTCTCGGTGACCGTCAGCGGCATGGTGTGCAGTGCGGGGCGCGAGCGCAGGAAGATGCCGGCGCGGGCGTGGAAGTCGTCGACGTCATCGGTGAGGTGCCAGTCATCCGGGCGCATGCCGCATGATCCCCGATGTACCCGGCTCGGGGGAGCCCCCGGCCGGAAACGAGTCGTGGCCGCGACCGGTCCGCTGTCCGGCGGCACTGTCCGGCGGCCATGTGGGCTGGGGGTCATGTGGGCTGGCGGCCAGGTGGGTGACCGGGGGGAGAGCCGCGCTGTCTGCGCATGCGAACCGTCCGCGGCGTCCATAGCCTGGTGGTGCTCGGGGTGCCCGCGAAAGGACAGCCATGCCCCGAACGATCTGGTCCGGCGCGATCTCCTTCGGTCTGGTCACGGTGCCCATCAACGTGGTCAGCGCCACCGAGGACCACAGCATCCGGTTCCACCAGTACCACCTGCCCGACCAGGGCCGGGTCCACTACCGCAAGGTGTGCGAACTGGAGGACCGCGAGGTCGCCCAGGAGGAGATCGGCAAGGGGTACGAGCTGACCAAGACCATGGTCATCCCCATCACGGACGAGGACCTGAGCAATCTGCCGCTGCCGACCGCGAAGGCGATCGAGATCGACGCGTTCGTGCCGCTGGACTCGGTGGATCCGATCCGGATCGCTGAGGGCTACTACCTCCAGCCGGCCGGCCAGGTCGCGGCCAAGCCGTACAAACTGCTCGTGAAGGCGCTCAGCCGTTCGGCCAAGGTGGCCGTGGCGAAGTACGCCTGGTCCGGCAGGGAACGGCTCGGACTGCTGCGGGTACGCGACGACGTCCTGGTCCTGCACGCCATGCGCTGGCCCGACGAGATCCGCGAGCCCAGCGAGCTGCTGCCGCCGCCGGTGGAGGTGTCCGAGGCCGAGATCGAGGGCGCGCTCGCCCTCATGGACACCATGACCGTCGACAAACTCGAAGGGGAGGAGTTCCAGGACCGGTACACCGAGGCCGTCGCGCGGATCATCGAGGCCAAGCGCGAGGAGAAACCGCTGCCGGAAGCACCGGCGCCGGAGCAGCCGGCCCAGGTACTCGACCTGATGGCGGCGTTGCAGGAGTCGGTACAGAAGGCCAAGGCGTCCCGCACCGGGGAGGCGGGGCCGGCCGACGTGCACGAGCTTCCCACGCCGAAGAAGAAGGCGGCCGCGAAGAAGCAGCCTGCGGCCAAGAAGACCGCGGCCAAAAAGGCTACGGCCAAGAAGACGACCGGACGCCGGCCGAGAAGTGCATGACCGCACGAGCGTCCCCGAGTCGGGCCGACGACGAGGACGCCACCGCACATGGGGCTCGCGCACATGGGACCACCGGACGTGGGGCCGCTGCACATGGGGCTGCCGCACACGGGGCTCCCGCACATGGGACCACTGGACATGGTGCCAACGGACATAGGGCCACCCCACATGACCGACCCCGGCCGCTACCACCTGCGGCTCTTCGCCGCCGGCAGACCGGTGCAGCACGGCTGGTGGGGCCGTGAGGAGACCGCGCGGGACAAATTCCGGCGCTGGGTCGGCGAGTACGGTGCCATGCCCGACGCACGCGTCACCCTCACGGACGAGGAGACCGGCGACGTGCTGGCCACCTGGCCCGGCCAGCGGTAGGCCGGGCGGGCCTCACCACGCCCCGCCCGGGCGCACCGCACCGCGTCAGCCTGCCCCGCCGCCCCGCCGCCCCGCCGCCCCGCCGCCCCGCCGCCCCGCCGCCCCGCCGCCCCGCCGTCCCGCCGTCCCGTGCGGTCGAGGTCAGTAGCGCTGCGCCTTGGCGAGAACGGGCGTGAGCTTCGGCTCCGGTGGCTGATGACTGAACGCGATGGGCTGCTTCTTCTCCCCGGGCTTCAGGTGTTCCGCACCCACGTACCGCGTCTCGACCACCTTGCCGGATGCGTTCTTGAAGTCGATCTGCACGGCATACGAGGCTTCGCTGTCCGTCGTATTGGTGATTTTGACCAGGACGGCGAGTACTCCGCCGGTCTGCGCTTTCGGCATCCCCGTCATGGCGACGTCGGACAGCGCGTTTCCTCGGCCCTGGACATCTTTCAGCGCCTTTTGCGCTGTCGTGCTCCTGCGCTGGGTCTCGGCGTCCACGGATGCCTCGAACTCGGAGGCCCGAGCCGAGGCCGACGACGCCGCGGCAGAGGCGGCGGCACGGGCAGAGCTGATCGCCGAAGAGGCGGCAGACGCCAATGCCGACGGCGGTGTTCCGGAGAACGACGAGGCATTCGGCGTGAGGGGAGTACTCGCCTGAGCCGAGGAACCGCTGTCCTGACCGCTCCCGCCGCCACAGCCCACGAGCCCACCCACGAGCAGAAGGATGCCGAGGGCACTCCCCATGGCCATCCGGCGCCGGCCCCCTCCAGAACCTCTGAGTCGTCTCACCGACATGCTGCCGTCCAAGGAATAGATGGTCGCGTCGCTCCATCCTCAGGGCCCAACCGACCCCTCGCGAGTCGGCCGCCCGGCACCGGACCCGCACCGGCCTGGCCACTCCGTCCGGCCAGGCCGGCGAGGGCGGGACCACGATCGAGTCCGAACGGGGCGCCAGATGGCCCAGTCGCCGCCGGTGGCACTGCCGCGCCACCCGAATTCGGTTGCGGTGGGGCCGGTGGGCCCGGTGAGGTGTTTTTGTGGGCGGTGCGACGGAGCAGGTTCGGCAGGCGCGGACGGGACGTGTCCGCGCGGACATGACGCGACCGGCTCCGTGGCGCAGGGCGGCGGTGTTCGTGGCCCTGATGCTGGCCGCCTTCACCTTCAACACCGCCGAGAATCTGCCGGTCGGCCTCCTGGAGCCGATCTCCGAGAGCCTGCGCGTGTCAGTGCCGGCGGTGGGTCTGCTGATCACCGGTTACGGCGGGACGGTGGCCGTCGCGTCCCGCGGCACCTTCCTCGCCGGGGAGCTGCTGACCACCGGCGCCGGTGCGGTGCTGTCCTACCCGGAGCTGCGGAGGATCTCCCTGATGACGTACCGGGCGTTGGCGGAGATGATCGGATTGGTCGTCCGGTAGTACGACAACTGGGTGACCGCCATGGACAGCGCCCAGCCCCGGCCGCGCGCCCAGGTCGCGTCGTCCACATCCACCGCCTGGCGGTACGCCCGCCGCGCCGGGGCGGGCAGCAGGTTCCACGCGGGGATGAGGTCGGTGGCCGGTTCGCCCATGCCCACGGCGCCGAAGTCGATGACCGCCGAGACGCGGTCGCCGGTGAGCAGCAGATTGCTCGGCATCAGGTCGGAGTGTGTCCAGCAGGCGGGGCCCGTCCACCGTGGTGCCGCGAGTGCCTCCTCCCAGGCCGCGGTCATCTCGTCCGCGTCAAACGGTTCGTCGGTGCCGCGCAGCGCCTCGATCGACGCCCGCGTCTCCCGATCCTCGGTGGTCAGCGGCTCGCCCCGGTGCGCGGGCGGACCGCCGGGAAGACCGATCTTGCGGAGGGCGACCGCGAACTCCGCGAGGTCACGGGCGACGAGTCCGGGCTCGGCCAGGTCGCCCTCGACCGGGGTGCGCCCCTCGATCCACCGGTGCACCGCCCAGGCCAGGGGATACCCCTCACCCGGGGCGCCGGTCGCCACCACCTCCGGGATCGGCAGCGGCAGCAGCGGGGCCAGCCGAGGGAGCAGACGTGCCTCCAGCACGATGGCCTCGGCGCCACCGGGACGCAACGGCAGCCGGACGGTCAGGTCCTCGCCGAGCCGGTAGATCGCGTTGACCGTGCCTCCCGAGGCGAGCCGGGAGACCGGCAGGTCGGCCCACCGGGGGAACTGAGCACGCAGCAGCCTCCGGACCAGACCGGCGTCGGTCTCCACCTCGTCCGCGTGCATCGTGCCCATCCGCCCACCAGATCACTCGGTTCTCCCGGTTCCTGCCGGGATCGTTGCACAGTCGGCCCGCGGCCCGCAGCCCCTTTCCGTCCGCCTCGTCGGAGCGTCCGGGCCGATCTGACGCCTGGTCACTTCCTCCAGAACAGGTGGTGCGTCACGCCGCTCGGGCTGGGAACGACGTCCAGGTGGAACCGGTCGAGCAGTTCATCAGGTGACTCCCACAGTCGTAGTCCGGAGCCGAGTTTCATCGGTGAGACCGCCACGTGCATGGTGTCGACGAGGCCGGCGTCGAGGAACTGCCGGATGGTGGTGACCCCGCCGCCCAGCCGGACGTCCTTGCCCTGTGCCGCCTCCCGCGCCCGCTGGAGGACCGCGGCCGGGTCGCCGGCGACGAAGTGGAACGTGGTGTCGGAGAGCGTGAGCGAAGGGCGCTCGTGGTGGGTCATGACGAACACCGGGGTGTGGAAGGGGGGTTCGTCCCCCCACCAGCCACGCCACTCGTCGTCGCGCCAGGGCCCGCGCTGGGGCCCGAACTTGTTGCGCCCCATGATCTCGGCACCGATGTTGCGTGCGTAGTCTCGGGTGAAGTAGTCGTCGAGGCCCCGGCTGCCCCCGGGATCGGTGCGCATGGGCCAGCTCGCCGTGGCGCCGGCCCAGGCGAACAGCCTTGCGGGATCGACGTGGCCGAACGGACGCTCGATGCTCTGGTCCGCGCCGGCACCGATGCCGTCGCTCGACACATTGAAATTCTGGACTCTCAGCAGCTGAGGCACGAGTTCCTCCTTCGATGGCGATGACGGTGAAGGGACTCTCCGGTCCGGGAAAACTCATCGTCTCCGGGAACCTCCTCGTCTCTGGGGGGAACACCGTCGCCACGCACGGCCGCCGGCGCGCGTCACGCTGCGCGAGTGTCACCCCGGCCGGCCGTCACCCCGCGGCCGGCCGGCGGCGTCGAGGCCGTCGGGTACGACGCCGACCCGGTCGGCTCACTGCATGCCCCGGAGCCGACGGCTCAGGCGACGACGACGAGGCCGGGGCCGGGCCGTCACTGCGGCCGAAGGTTCAGGACGAGGTCACGCGGCAGGCCGTAGGTGTCGTGGAGGTGGTGGAGGTCCTCCTCGCTCAGCGGGCCCCGGAACCGCGGTCGGGCCAGTACCTGCCGGCCACGTTCCAGGAGCCGGCCGAAACGGTGCTCCTCGTCCAGCAGCACCCGGCGCACGACGTCCGGATCCTCGTCCTGGCGGAAGCGGTCCAGGGTGTGCCGCACCAGCTCGTCCGGCAGATCTCCCAGGCCGCGCGACGGATCGTCCCGCCGCAGCACGGTGAGCACCCGCCGCAGCAGGCGGCGCAGCACGTAGCCGCGGCCGGTGCTGGCCGGGCGGACCCCGTCGCCGATCACCACAATGGCTGAGCGCACGTGGTCACAGACCAACCGCAGCGACACTTCGTCGAGCTGCCACAGGGCCGGCAGGAGGCGACGCCAGGGGTCGAAGACGTCGCACTCGAACACCGACGTCCGGCCCTGCAAGAGCGAGGCCAGTCGTTCCACGCCGAGTCCGGTGTCGACGTTGTGCTGGGGGAGTGGCACGAGTGAACCGTCGGCGAGCCGTCGGTAGCGCATCATCACGTGGTTCCATACCTCGACCCAGCGTTCGTCACCTGTGGGTGTCGACTCCGGCGGGGTGTCGCCGGTCCACAGGAAGATCTCCGAGTCGGGGCCGCACGGGCCGGTCGGTCCGTTGGACCACCAGTTGTCCTCGACGGTGAGTTCCACCGGCACCCCGCGTCCCTGCCACACCTCCAGGGAGGCGGTGTCCGGCCCGGTCAGGTCGTCGCCACCGAAGACCGTGACATGCAGCAGACCCGGATCGATTCCGAGGCCCTCGGTGAGCAGACCGTAGCCCCAGTCGAGGCTCGACGGGCCTCCGTAGTCCCCGAGGGACCAGGTTCCGAGCATCTCGAAGACGGTCAGATGGGTCCGGTCGCCGACCTCGTCGAGGTCTGTGGTGCGCAGACACCGCTGTACGTTGGTCAGCCTCCTGCCGAGGGGATGCGGGCGCCCCTCCAGGTAGGGGGTGAGCGGGTGCATGCCCGAGGTGGTGAACAGCACGGAGTCTCCCGGCGGAGGCAGCAGAGTCGAACCGGTGATCCGGCGGTGGCCGCGGTCCTCGAAGTACTCGAGGAACGTGCGTACGATCTGGTCGGTGTTCATGGGGTGGCTCCTTCGCGTGTGCAGCGGGGGAGGCACCGGACAACACGTCCGCACGGGCGTCGGAACCGGGGCGGAGAACGCCGAGGAACCACCGGCAGACCGTGTCCGGTCGCCGGTGGAACGGGGAAGTACGTCAGACGGCGGCAACCGGCGAGCTGGTCGCTCGCGCGGTCGCGGTGATGCTTCGGCCTGTGACGTTCATGACAGTGAAGATAACGCGTCCCGTCTGCCGGGGCACCCGATTACTTCGCGGGGGTACGGCGTGCGCCACCGCTGACCGGCACTGGGTGCCGTCAGTGGTGATCACTCACCGGCCGAATTGGGGGGACGGGTGGACCCAGCCACGACGCGCTGGTCGTCTCTCGGTGGCAGTCCGCTGACGGGCCTCCCCTGGAGCTTGCGGACCAGCACCACCAGCAGCGCGTAGAGGCACATCAGGCCGATGCCCACGAAAGCCGCGATCACGTGCGCCACCTGAGGGTTCAACTGCCCCAGCCAGCTCATCATCGGGCCGCCTTTCGGGCGAGGTTCATGCTTCCAGGGTCGTACCGCCGCGGTCGGACGCCAACTCCAGACCGGCCGGACACCCGCTGAGCCGGCACGACCGATGAGGCCCGACGCCTCGCCCGCCGCCCCGACCGGACCACCGGGCCGGTGATCGAAGTCGCCGCAGGCGCAGATCAGGCGCAATATCGGACCACGCCCGTCCCTCGGCCCGAGGCGGTGAGAAGTGAGGTGAGACGTCGCTCGTTCCGGAGCGCGGCGCAGTGGTTCGACGAGCCGCGGCAGAAGGAGCGCGTCGGTGTGCGTCGTCCTCGGTCCGTGCGCGAGATATGGCCGGCGCTCACCGTCTACGGCGCGGCCACGCTCCTGCACCTCGTCGTCCTGGCTGTCATGAACCCGCCGGACGGGCCCGGCCTCCGCGACCGCCTGCTCGCCTGGGACGGCCGGCTGTACACACAGATCGCCGCACATGGCTATCCCGACGGTTTCACCTACTCGTCCACGGGCTTGCTCACCGGTAACAATCTCGCGTTCTTCCCGCTGTTCCCCTTACTGATCCGCGCCGTCCACACCGTGACCCGCCTCGACTACGGCAACGCCGCGATCGTCACCGCCAACCTGGCCTTCGCCGCCGCGCTGATCACCGTCGACCTGCTGCTGACCCGCCTCCACGGACGGCGTACGGCCCTCATCGCGGTCGTACTGCTCGCCGCCGCACAACCCATGGCGCTCGTCTTCGTCATGGCCTACAGCGAGTCACTGTTCCTCGCCCTGTCCGCCGGCACCCTGCTGGCCGTCCATCGGCGGGCGTGGCTCACCGCGGGCGTCTCGGCCATGCTGGCCGGCCTGACGCGGCCGGCCGGCGTGGCGGTGGTGGCGGCTCTCGCCGTCGCCGTCGCCCTGTCCTTGGCGAGGACCCGCAGACCCGCCTGGCGCCCCCTCGTGGCGGTCGCTCTCGCCTGCGCGGGCACGCCCGGCTACCTCTGGTGGGTGGGTCGCCGGGCCGGGCGGCCGGATGCCTGGTTCAGCATCGAGCAGGCCGGGTGGGGCACCCGTTGGGACAGCGGCAGGTCCTTCGTGCGCTTCCTCGGCGAGACGCTGGCGCACGGTGACGGATGGGTGCCCGTCAGCACCGCGGTCCTCCTGCTGGCCCTCGTCGACGCCACGGCCGTCACCTGGCGCCGGGACACCTGGCCACCCCTGCTGGTCTACGGCTCCGGCATCCTGGTCCTGACGCTCGGGCAGACCAGCTTCTACCACTCCAAGCTGCGCCTCATGATCCCCGCCGTGCTCTTCCTCATCCCTCTCGCCCGTGCACTGGCCCGGGCACGCACCACCACGGCCGCGATCGCCGTGACCGGCGGCGCGCTGTTCGGCTGCTGGTACGGCGCCTACATGCTCACCGTCTGGCCGTACGCGATCTGAGGGGCGTGCCCACGCTGCTGCTGTGCCACGGCGAACTCGTACGCCGGCGGATCGACGCCGCACCCCTGCCGTCCCTCTCCGGCACGGCACCGCTCACCGATCACCCTATGAGGGCAGTTGTTCGCGTACCCATGCGGGATCGGGGTTGACATGCGGCCGGCCCGCCACGATGACGGTCGGCACGGTCTCATCGCCGTTGTTGACCGCTCTCACCGCTGCCGCGCCCGCCGGGTCCCGCCAGATGTCGACCCAATGCAACTGGCGGGCGCCGCGGCCCAACCGCAAGCGCAGCCGCAGGCAGTACGGGCACCCCGGCCGCCAGTAGACGACCGGCCGGCCGTCGTCCGCGCTGCGGCGTCGTGCCTCCAGCGCCCCTATCGATCTCGGGAAGACCAGAGATGAATTCAGGCCTGCGAGGAGCACGAACACCAGCAGGACCGATCCGGCCTCGCCGAGGCTGCCTTTGAACACCAGCCCCGTCACAACGACTGACCCGCACAGGAGAACCACTATCGGTAAGAACCAGGCTCGCGTCATGGTCAGGCAGGCTAGCGCGCGAAGCGCCCCGAGGCGGTCCTGCCCTGCGGCAGGGTGGCGTCCCGGGACGGATCCGCTGACGGCTCAGGGCATGAAAAGGGCGAGGAGTACAACCACCACGACTATCAGGAGGATCACCATCCACACTGACTTGCCACCCCGGCGGTTCCTCCGGTGGGTGTCTTCCGGTCCCCCTCCTCTCGGGCGGTCCTCCACGTACTGCGGATCGTCCGGGCGGTCACGTGTGTAGAAGTCGTCGTCAGCCATCTCGGGCTCCCCTTCGTCTCTGAGGGCCGAGTTCCCCATCAGGGACGGCATGCACATCGATGCATGCGGGCCGATGGTGGTGGTCAGTCGGGCAGTTCCGTGTGGAGGCGGACGGTGGTACCGGTCTGTGGGGTGGACCGTATCTCGACGAGGTCGCACAGCTAGTGCACGAGCCACAGGCCGCGTCCGCCGAGCTGGGTGCGGGTGGGCCTGGAGCGTCCCGCGAGGGGATCCTCGATGTACCCGGCGTCGCGGAACTCGCAGATCAGCCGGCGCTCCTCGCTCCAGGTGCGCAGCACGCCCTCGCCTCCGCCGTGCCGGATGCTGTTGGTGGCGACGTCGGTAGCGGCGAGGTGGAGTTCGTGCAGCCGCCGGCCGCCCAGCCCGTGGCGTTCGGCACAGGCCGTGATCTTCTCCCGCAGCGCGGGAAGGCTGCCGCGGGCGTAGGACAACTCGTCGTACGGGTCGCAGGGGTCGGTCAGCGCGGCGAAGTCGAAGGAGGCATGCGGGCTGTAGTCCGCGCACGCGCTTGTGCGACCGTCCGCGCGGATCTCGGGGTGGCAGCGGGTCATGCTCTCCAGCGCGGCCCTCTCGCCGCCGGTGTTGTAGGGGCACAGCAGCCACCAGGCGGGGCTGTGCGCGAAGGCCTTGCTGGGGCTCCGTTCGCGACGAAGGCCCGGCTGCGGTCCATGACATCGTCCGCTGGACCCAGTAGCTGGCAGACGTGGTCACCAGTGCCGACCTCGTCGAGTCTCGCCAAAGTGCGCGCCGCTCTCACCGCTCCTTCCCTCGGACCTCTCACCCTACTGGCACGCACGACACACCCAGCCGCCGAGTCGTCGTCCCTGTTCATCGTCCCCGCACGCTGGGCACCGGGGTGCCTGTCGGGCGCCGCCGCACCTCGGCTCCGCCCGCCCGTCCGCCGGACCCCCCTTCGGACGTGGTCCTCGGCGCGAAGCCGCCTGTCCGCGCGATCAGGCCACCTCGCTTCCGGGAGCGAGGGAGACTCCGCTGTCACGGTCAGCGACCGGGCCGGTCAGAGGCCGCTGCGCTCGGGGGCGTCGCTCCCGGCCTCCCGCGCGGCCTCCGCGCCGTCTCCCGGCAGCTCCGGGACGGCCGGTTCGGGCAGGGTGCGGAACAGCAGCCAGCTAATGGCGGGCATCGCGATCAGGGGCATCAGAGCTGTGCGCAGCGAGGTGGCGTCGGCGAAGCGGCCGATGACGGGACTGGTCAGGCCGCCGACGCTGACCGTGAGGCCCAGGGTGATGCCGCCGGCCGTTCCGACGCGCGTGGGCAGATAGTCCTGGGCGAGGGTGACCTGCAACGAGAAGGGGACGTACAGGCCGACCGAGGTCAGTGCCACGCACGGGTAGATCGCCGGGCCGGGCACGAAAACGACGCCGGCGACGGCCGCGACCGTGCTCAGGTAGGACGTCCTCACCACCGCGACCCGGTCCCAGCGGTGGGCCAGCCGGCTGCCGACGACCGTGCCGACGGCACCGCCGAGATAGAGGACGAACAGCGCGACCGTCCCCGCCGCCGTACCGCCGCCCGTCCGTGCCCGGACGTGGAAGGCGACGAACGTGCTCATCCCGACGAAGACGACCGACCTGCACACCACCGCGAGCGACAGCCGCACGAAGGACGCCCAGTCGTCCCGTCCCTTCGCGGCCCGCTTGTCACCGGCGGGGGACGGCGCCTCGTCCAGCGCCCGCAGCACCGGCAGCGTCAGCACGCTGCCGATCAGCGCGGGCAGGATGAGCAGGGGTGAGAACCGGAGTCCACCCGTGGCGATCACGACACTGACCAGGAGGGGAGCCGCCGCGAAGCCGACGTTGCCGCCCAGGGAGAACCACCCCATGGACCTGTGGCTGCCCCGACCGACGACCCGCGCGACCCGCGCGGACTCCGGGTGGTACGCGGCGACCCCGACTCCGGACAGCGCCACGAACAGCAACGTGAGCGGGTACGAGCCGCTGACCCCGCTCAGAGCCATGCCGAGCCCGCCGAGGACTGTGCTCACCGGCAGCAGCCAGGGGACGGCGTAGCGGTCGGTGAGCACGCCGAACAAGGGCTGCGCCACCGAGGACAACAGGCTGGCGGCCAGGACGAGGCCCGAGGCCGCGGCGTACGTGTAGGCACGCTCGGCGACGAAGAACGGAACGAGGGCCGCCACGGCGCCCTGGTAGACGTCCACACAGGCATGTCCGGCGGCCAACAGAACGATCGACTTGTTCTTCGGCATGGCGCCATGGTTGCCCGTGGCCGCCCTGTCGCACTTCCGATAATCTGCCAACCGATGACGCAAGTCCGCCACGAGCCGGTGGCACCGACCAGCGCCCGCCGGCTGGCAGCGGGGACGGGGATCGACGCCCACCGGCACGACGACCACCAGCTCGTCTACGCGGGCCGGGGCGTGCTCGTCGTCACCACCGGCGCCGGCTCATGGACCGCCCCAGCCACCCGGGCGATCTGGATACCGGGCGGCACCGTGCACTCCCACCAGGCGCACGGCGAGCTGGAGCTGCACCTGATCGGCCTCCCCGCGGACACCCACCCGCTCGGCACGGACAAGCCCACGGTGCTCCTCGTCAGCCCGCTGCTGCGGGAACTGATCTTCGCCTGCACCCGCGACCCGGCGGACGACAGCCCGGAACACCGGCGCCTGCGCGCCGTCCTGTGCGACCAGCTACGAATCGCTCCCCGGCAACCGCTGCACGTGCCGGCTCCGACCACGCCGCAACTGAAGGCCCTGTGCGAGATCCTGCACGCCGACCCGGCTGACAACCGCACCCTGGGGGCCCTGGGCAGACAGGTCGGCGCCAGCGACCGCACACTGTCCCGGCTGTTCAGGACCGACCTCGGAATGACGTTCCCGCAGTGGCGCACGCAACTGCGGCTCTCCCACGCGCTGGTGCTGCTGGCCCAGGACACGCCGGTGACGGTGGTGGCGCACCGGTGCGGGTGGTCCTCGGCGAGCGCGTTCATCGATGTCTTCCGCCGCGCTTTCGGTCACACACCGGGCCGAGCCGCGGACGCGGCGCGTAGCGCCCCTCTATGAGACGCGGAAGCCATCCTCAACAGCCCGGCCCCTGACAGCCGGTGGCAGACGGGCACAGTCGGCCCGTCCCGCGATGCGTCGTGTTCAGCGGCGAAGCCGAGGCAGACGAGCAGGGCCGGGAACCCTCGGAACGGCAGACGGCGCGCGGACCGGCATACGTGCTGCCCGTCTTCCCGCGCAGGGCCAATGGCGGGCCGGGGTCGGTGATCCCGCTCCCCTGAGGCCCGCGCCTTTCCCGCGGTTTCCGGGCCGTCCGGCCGCGCTGCTCGCCGTCCTAGCCACGGAGCGTCACCGGGAGCGATTCGAGTCCGCGCAGCATGGTCGTGTTCCGCCACGGCAGGTCCGCCTGGTCGACCGCCAGTGCCATCTGCGGGAACCGGCTTATCACGCCACCGAGCGCGATCTGGGCCTCCATGCGGCCGAGGAACGCACCGAGACAGCGGTGGATGCCGTGGCCGAACGCCAGGTGGCCCGGGTCGTTGCGACGCAACAGCAGCCGGTCGGGGTCGGAGAACCGCCGCGGGTCCCGGTTGGCGGCGCCCAGCGAGAGCATGACCAGTTCACCGGCCGGGATCTCCACACCGCCGATGTCGACCGGCTGGTCGGTGAACCGGACGGTGGCCATGCACACCGGTGCCTCGTACCGCAGGAACTCGTCGACCGCCAAGCGAGCCCTGCCGTCGGTCGCGGATCTCGACGAAGCCCGGACCGCGCCGGTAGACGCACTTGCACGGCAGATACTGTTCCTGCCACCGCCGCGTGACTTGCGGCGGGGCTCCCGCGATCGCCGCCGGCGGGAACAGGTGGAACAGCGTGCGGGTGCCGGCGCAGCCGTCATCGCAGGACGCGGTCCACCGCACCGCGGCGCCCAGACCGGTGAGCTCGCGCACGACCATCAGAGCCCGGACATCGCGCGCGTCGGCGTCCGTGCAGAGCCGGACCGGATCGCACAGGCGCACACACCGTCCGCCGGACTCGTACAACGCGGGCACACTCACGCTCAGCGGCGCGGAGAGCACCACCGGGCCGAGCGAGGAGCCGGGCAGCAGCCGGCTGCCGTGATCCCGCCATGCCTCGACAGTGATGTCCGGCATCGCGGTGGTGGCGGTCTCAGGTGCTGCGGCGGTCGCAGCCGGGCGGACTTCGGAGGCGATGTCCGCCTCGGCCGCTGGCACGATCGTGGTCGTCGGCTCAGTCATGGAGAGTCCCGTCATCGATCGAGGGCGTCACCGGCGAAGGCCGGACTCGGCGCCGAACCCGCGGCACAGGCGACTCCCGTGGTATCCGAAGGCGCCGGCGCGTCGAATTCGCCGGCCGTCCACCAGTCGTCGCGGCGTGCCTCGCGCTGCCGGGCCCGCATGAACAGCGGGTTGTCCGCGTCCACGGCCACATGCACCACGTGCCCGTCGTCGTGGAACAGCAGCCCGAGTACGGTCCAGCGGTCGAGCAGCACTTCGGCTTCGTGCTGTCCGCCGGGCACCCGGGCGCCGAGCGTGGCCGGATTCCGCGGCCGGGCCAGGGCCCGGAACAGTGCCAGCTCACCCGGCTCGCGCAACTCGAGCACCCGCCAGGAGTATCCGGGCCTGGTGTTCACCAGCACGATCCGGTCCCCGTGGTCCTCCTGGGTGAGTGAGCTGTACGGGTGGTTCGCGACCCACGCGTTCACCGCCGTGCCGAGCCGTTCCCCGAGCACCTCGTCGATGCCGCGCGGGGGCGCCACGAAGAGGTAGGCGAGCTGCGCCAGTTCCGATTCGGGCAGCCGGTAGGTGTGCCGGTACTGCACCGCCGGCTTCAGGAGGTCGAAGCCCAGCTCCGGTCGGGCCAGGGAGCCACCCGGTCGACAGCACGGAGTACGACTGCGCTGCCGCCACGCCATGCCCCGGTGCCCCGGACCCTTGAGGCGGCGCGCGAAGATCACCCCTGACATGCCGGGCCGGACCGCGGACGGGGGAGAGGCGGTCCTCGACTCCGGTCGGGAGTCCGCACGTGCTCGGGTCAGCGGCGGATGAGCCCGAGGTCGGTGGCGGTGGCGACGGCGGCGGTGCGCGAGTCGACGCCGAGCTTGACGTAGATGCGGGCCAGGTGGGACTTGACGGTCCCCTCGGTCAGGTGGAGCCGGCCGCCGACGGCCTGGTTGGACAGACCGTCGGCGACCAGGGCGAGGACTTCGGTCTCGCGCCGGGTCAGGGCAGTGCCCGGTGTGCGCAGCCGGTGCATCAGCCGATCCGCGACGGCGGGCGCCAACGTGCTGCGTCCGGCGGCGGCGGTGCGGACGGCGGCGGCCAGGTCCTCGGGTGGGGCGTCCTTGAGCAGGTAGCCGGTGGCGCCGGCCTCGATGGCGGGCAGAGTGTCGGCGTCGGAGTCGTAGGTGGTGACGATCAGCACGCGGGGTGCGCCCGGACGAGCGGTGATCCGGGCGGTGGCTTCGGCACCGCCCATGCCCTTGCCGAACTGCAGATCCATCAACACGACGTCGATGTCACCCTCGGCGGCGCGGGTGACGGCGTCCTCGGCGGTGGCTGCTTCGGCCACGATGACGAGGCCGCGTTCGGTTTCCAGCACGGCGCGCAGCCCGGCGCGTACGACGGGATGGTCGTCGGCCAGGAGGAGGCGGATAGGCGCGTCGTCGGTCACGGGCGGTCCTCGGACTCGGTCTCGGTGGGCGGGGGGAGGGGGAGCCGGGCGGCCAGGGCGGTGCCGTGGCCGGGCGCGGATTCGATGGTCAGGGTGCCGCCGAGGGCGCTCATGCGGGCGCGCATGGCCGCCAGACCGAAACCGCCGTTCTCGGGGTCGGGGGCGGGGAGTTGTCCGGGGTCGAAGCCGTGCCCGTTGTCGACGATGTCGAGGGCGATGCGGTCACCGAGGTAGCTGAGGGTGATCTCCGTGGCGGTGGCCTGGGCGTGGCGGACCGTGTTCGCCAGGGCGGATTGGGTGACGCGCAGGAGGGCGACCTCGTGGGCGGTCGGCAGCGGGGTGGGGTCACCGGTGAGGTGGAAGCGTGCGGTGAGGCGGTGGCGGGTGCCGGTGGTGGTGCACAGGCGTTCCAGGGCGTCGGCCAGGGTGGTGTCCTGCAGGGTGGGCGGGGTGAGGGCGGCGACGAAGCGGCGGGCCTCGGCGAGGTTGTCCACGGCGGCCTGGCGGGCCGCGTCGACGTGGAGGGCGGCGGTGTCGGGTCGGCCGGGCAGGGCTCGTTCGGCGGCGCGCAGCAGTAGCTGGATGCTGGAGAGGCCCTGGGCGAGGGTGTCGTGGATCTCACGGGCCAGACGCTCGCGTTCGGCGAGTACCCCGGCGGTGTGCTGGGCTTCGGCCAGGTCGGCCCGGGTGGCGGTGAGTTCTTCGATCAACTGCCTGCGCTGTTCGCTCTCCCGGTACAGGGCCTGGTACCCCCACACCACCGCGACGGCGACAGCGGCCCCGAGCGCGGGCCCGATCGCCATGGCCGGGCCGAAGGAGTGCCGGTGGGCGGCGAAGCCGGCGACGGCCGCCGCCGCGGTGGCGGCCACGGCGGCGAGCCCGGCCCGGCGCGGCAGCAGGTGGAGCTGGAGGAAGTACAGCGGGAAGGCCACCCATACCGCATCGGGGGAGAGGACCAGCAGCACCAGCCACACGGCGCCCACGGCGGTCAGCCACCAGGTGGCGGCGCGCTGGGAGAGACGGATGTGGGGCAGGAGCGGCCCGGCGGCGTACACCAGGCCGCACACCGCCGCCGTGGCGACGACCAGTCCGGCGTGGGGCCGGCCGGCGGCCACGGCCCGGCCGGGCGGCCAGAGCGAGCAGGCCGATGACCAGCAGGTGCAGGCACCAGGCCAGGGCCCGGGTGGTCGGGGTCAGGGCAGGGGCAGCGGTGTTCACAGTGCGTCCCAGGTTACGGAGGCCGCCACCCGGGGGCCTCCATCGAAAGTGAGAACCCGTGTGCCGCCCTTCGGCCCGCCAAGTGCTGTCCTGCGCCGGACGCGCACACGGGAGGGTGGCCGCGACGGTGGAGTCGTACCGCTTCCCCGTCGGAAAGGACAGACCGAGGCCGTGTTCGTCGCCTGGAGAGACCTGAAGTTCGCCAAGGGGCGCTTCGCCCTGATGGGGACCGTCATCGTGCTGATCACCCTGCTGGTCGGGCTGTTGTCCGGGCTGACGGCCGGACTGGGCCGGCAGAACATCTCCGCGATCGCGGGGCTGCCCGCCGACAAGGTCGCCTTCCAGGCTTCCGGCGGCAGTCAGGACCCGTCGTACTCCACCTCCACCGTCACCCGGCAGCAGTGGCAGCAGTGGTCCGGGACGGCCGGCGTCGAAAGCGCCGAACCCCTGGGCATCACCACGACCAAGGCCACCGCCGGTGACAGAAGCGCCGGGGTCTCGGCCTTCGGCGTCCGGCCCGGCTCCCGACTCGCCCCGGACGGCAGCAAGATCAATGGGAGCGCGGTGGTGCTGTCCGCCGCCGCCGCCGACGGCCTCGGCGTGAAGACCGGCGACTCCCTCACCCTGGCCGGTCAGCGACTGAAGGTGGCCGCCGTGCGGGGTGACGCCTACTTCAGCCACACCCCGGTCGTCTGGACCAGCCTCGGCGTGTGGCGGAGGACCGCGCCGCCCTCCGCCACCGGCGACGGCCCCATCGGCACCGTCATCGTCCTGAACACCACTGCCGCGGCCGATGTGGCGGCCGCCGACCAGCAGGCCGGCACCAGGACGCTCTCCATCGAGGACTCACTGTCCGCGATCGGCTCCTACACCTCCGAGAACGGCTCCCTCCAACTGATGCGCGGTTTCCTGTTCGCCATCTCCGCGCTCGTCATCGGGGCCTTCTTCACCGTGTGGACCATCCAGCGCAGCGGCGACGTCGCCGTCCTGAAAGCACTCGGCGCCTCCACCGCCGGCCTTCTCAAGGACGCCCTCGGCCAGGCCGTCGTCCTGCTCGCCGGCGGCACCCTGATCGGCAGCGGCATCGCCGCCGCCCTGGGCGCCCTCGTGGCCGGCTCGGCCGTGCCGTTCCTCCTCACACCCGCCACTGTCCTGCTCCCGGCCGCCGTGATGGTCCTCCTCGGCGCCGCCGGAGCCGCACTGTCCGTCCGCCGCATCACCTCCGTCGACCCGCTGACCGCCCTGGGGAGCATCCGATGAGCCTGTGCCTGACCGACATCACCCTCACCTACCCCGACGGCGGCACCACCCTGACCGCGCTCGACCAGGTGAGCCTGGAGGTTCCCAGGGGCAGCCTGACCGCCGTGGTCGGTCCCTCCGGCTCCGGCAAGTCCAGCCTGCTGGCCGTCGCCGCCACCCTGATCACCCCCGACGCCGGCACCGTCACCATCGACGGCACCTGCACCGACGGCCTGACCCGCGGCGAGCTGACCGAACTGCGCCGGCACAAGATCGGCGTCGTCTTCCAGCAGCCCAACCTGCTGCCCTCCCTCACCGCCGCCGAACAACTCCAGGTCATGGCCCAGATCGACGGCCGCGAACCCCGCACCGCCCGGAACCGCGCCCTGGAACTCCTCGACTCGGTCGGCCTGGCCGACCAGGCCGGCCGCCGCCCCCACCAGCTCTCCGGCGGCCAGCGCCAGCGCGTCAACCTCGCCCGTGCACTGATGAACGACCCCACGGTCCTCCTGGTCGACGAACCCACCAGCGCCCTCGACCACGAACGCGGCGCCGCCGTCATCGACCTGCTCACCCGCCTCACCCACCGACAGGCCACCGCCACCGTCCTCGTCACCCACGACCGCACCCACCTCACCGCCGCAGACCAGACCGTCGAAGTCCACGACGGCCGCCTCCACCTGCCGGCACCGGCTCGGGCATCGGGGTGCCTTCCGTGGCCGCGCCCCTAGAGGGTCCAACCTCCGGACACCGCAGCCGGGCGTCGCGCCGATCCGCTGCCGCCGAAGCCCCCGGCGCCGCCGGCCGGCCGAGCGCCACGCGGACGCGGTCGGGGCTTCCACGCCTTGCGGAACCGGTAGCGGCGTCGGCGGACCGTGCCGCGCATCGCCAGCCGGGGCACGGAGGCCCCCGGTCGCCTTGGCCGGCACCGCCGGGTCGTCGAACGCACCCTGTCCTGGCTCTCCGGTGGTCGCGGCCTTCACCGCCGCCACGAGCGCTACGTCGCCTTTGTCGGCGTCGCTGCGGCCTTCATCCGCTACCGGCGACTCGCCGCTGGGATGAGTTCCTGAAGCAGCTTGATCGCAGGCTGGTGGTCATAGCGCTCTGCCACGTCCATGGGAGTGTCCCCACAGGGGTGGCGCAGCTCAGGATCCGCTCCGAACGCGAGCAGTATCGCGGTGGTATGCACGGTCAGCGGCTGACGGCTCCGCAAGGCTCCGCAAGAGGCTCGCTGTGCCGCACCACCACAGGCAGCACGCGATGACAGGCCCGGTCGGCCTACGACGCCAACGCGCGCTCGGACGACCCGGGTCAGCCGGTGACCGTTGCGACCTGGGTGAGCCGCCCGGACGTACACGACAGGGTGCTCACCGTCCTGTGCGGCCGGACCGGAGCACGGTCGCGCGGAACGACGCGACCACGGGGCGCAGATCGACTCGGTGCCATGTCGCCCACAACTGGACGCACCTGCGGTGCCAGGGGAGTTCGCGTACTGCGACCGATTCCGACATGCCGCGGACCATGCTCTGCTGCACGAGCGCGAGTCCGAGCCCGGAGGCGACCAGACCGAGCGCGGTCAGTGGCTCCGCGGCTTCCATGCGGATGTCCGGAGTGAACCCGGACGCGGCGCACGAAGCGACGAAGGTGCCGCGCCAGCTCGGGTCCTGGGGGTTCTCGACGGCGATCCACGGCCGGCCGTCGAGGTCCTGCGGGCTCAGCTCCGCCCGGTCGGCCAGAGGATGGCCGACCGGCAGGGCGAGCAGCAGGGGGTCCTCCAGCAAGGGCGCGGCCAGCAGGTCGGGGTCGTCTCCCGGCGGGGGCGCGCTCGCTGAGACCGTTCCGGCGGCCTTCTGGACGGCGCTGCGCTGGGAAGGGCTGATCGCCGAGGACGCCCCCGTACCCACTGTCTGACCCCTTCCGTTCTCCCAGGAGGCGACCATGGCCCACACCACCGCGTCCCTCGGCATCCCCGCCGCTCCCGACCGGGTCTGGCAGCTCGTCGGCGGCTTCGGCTCGCTGCCGGACTGGCTGCCGTACATCCCGCAGAGCAGGCTCGGTGAGGGCGGTCGCGTCCGCACCCTCACCAACGAGGAGGGCGGCGTCATCGTCGAACGTCTCGAAGCGTTCGACAACGAGGCGCGCACCTACAGCTACTCCATCCTCCAGGCGCCCTTCCCCGTCACCGGCTACCGCTCGACGTTGACCGTGCACGGGGTGCCCGGCTCCGGGGGGTCCCGAGTGGAGTGGTCCGGCACCTTCACCCCCGCGGGGGTCGGCGACGACGAGGCGACCGCCCTCTTCCACGGCATCTACACCGAGGGGCTGACCGCGCTGAAGCAGACGCTCGGCGTCTGAGGACGTACGCGGGCAGCGCCCGTGCCGCCGGGCAGGCGACAGCCGCCCGGCGGCCGAGCCCGGTCTGCCGGACTCGGCGCTAGGCGTGCAGGGGTACGGAAGCCGTCAACTCCCCCGATGACCTGGTGCAGACGCGAGCCGACCAGGAACGCCACCTGCGCCGCGCTCGCCGCGCCCCACCGCCGTGACACCACCGGAGCCGCTGATCCAGCCGGTTCCGCGCATCCATGCTTGACGAGGGCTTGGCATGCGCATGCTTAGTTGGGTGTCGTGGTGCGGTTCCACCCGGAGTCCGCCGCGCATCTGCCGTTTCCTCCACCCCACAAGGAGACATGGTGTTACGACCACGAAGACTGTCCCTGGCGGGCCTGGCGCTGGCCACGGCCGCCGCGGGCCTCACCCTGCTGCCCGCGAGCGCCGAGGCGGCCCCGGTGAGCCACCTCCCCACGGCGGCCCACGCTCCCGCCCCGGCCGCCACCGCGCCCGACATCGACGTCACCAAGGTGCAGGCGCACCTCACCGAGCTGAACGCCATAGCCAGCCGCAACGGCGGCAACCGCAGGTCGACCGGGCAGGGTTACCGCGACTCGGTCGCCTACGTGAAGGGCAAGCTGCAGGCGGCCGGTTATACGGTCACCGAGCAGGCCTGCACCTCCGGCTGCGCCAGCGGCGCCGGACCCAACCTCATCGCCGAGTGGCCCCACGGTGACACGTCGAAGGTGTACATGTTCGGCTCACACCTGGACAGTGTCTCCGCCGGCCCCGGCATCAACGACAACGGCTCCGGCAGCGCCACCCTCCTGGAGGTCGCGCTGAAACTGGCCCAGAACGATCCGTCGATGGCGGCACGCGTCCGCTTCGGCTGGTGGACGGACGAGGAGCAGGGCCTGAACGGATCGGACTTCTACGTCCGTTCGCTCACCTCCGCCCAGCGCTCGGCGATCAAGGCGTACTACAACTTCGACATGGTCGCCTCACCCAACGGCGGCTACTTCATCAACCACATCACTTCCTCCGCCGCCGCGCCGATGAAGGCGTACTGGGACTCGCTGAACCTCCAGCCCGAGGAGAACACCGAGGGCGCGGGCCGCTCCGACGACTACTCCTTCGAGAACTACGGCATCCCGACCTCCGGCTACGCCATGGGCGCGAGCGCCGTCAAGACCTCGGCGCAGGCGGCCAAGTGGGGCGGTACGGCGGGCGCCGCGTACGACAGGTGCTACCACTCCTCCTGCGACACCACCAGCAACATCAACGCCGCCGGCCTGAACCGCAGCGCGGACGGCGTCGCCTACACGCTGTGGAAGCAGGCCGTCTCGGACACCGTCCCGGCGAATGACTTCTCGGTCTCGGTGAACCCCGCCACCGGCAGCGCCGACCCGGGCACCACGCTGACCGCCACGGTCTCCACGGCCACCACCAGTGGCTCGGCGCAGACGGTGAACCTGTCCGCCACGGGCGCCCCGGCGGGCGTCACGGCCTCCTTCAGCCCGGCCTCGGTGACCTCCGGCGCCTCGTCCACGATCACGGTCTCCGTCGGCTCCTCCGTACCGCCGGGCACCTACCCGCTCACCATCACCGGCACCGGCACCGGCACGCACAGCGTGTCGTACACGCTGACCGTCAAGGGCGCCGGCGGCTGCACGCCGTCCCAGGTGATCTCCAACGGCGGCTTCGAGAGCGGTACGGCACCGTGGACGGGTGACACCGGTGCAATCGGCACGTTCAGCGGCCAGTCCGCACACTCCGGGTCCCGGTACGCCTGGCTGGCGGGGTACGGCTACGCGGCCACCGACAGCGTCGGCCAGACGGTGGTCGTCCCGGCGGGCTGCACGAAGGCGACCCTGAGGTACTGGCTGCACATCGACACCGCCGAGTCGGGCACGACGGTGTACGACACCTTCCAGGTCAAGGTCAACGCAACCGCGAAGCAGACCTACTCCAACGTCGACGCGGCCACCGGGTACACCGAGCGCACCCTGGACCTGAGCCAGTACGTCGGCCAGCAGGTCACGCTGACCCTCACGGCCACGGAGGACTCCGGCCTCCAGACCAGCTTCGTCGTCGACGACGCCACCCTGACGACCGGCTGACCGCACCCGTGAGTCGAGGGGGAGCCGGACCACCCTGGCCCGGCTCCCCTTCCGCGGGGCCCCCGCACACCCGGCCGCACTCCGGCCCGCCACCGTCCCGGTCGGCCCAGCAGGCGCAGCGCCCGTCACCAAGGGCTCCGAGCCGACCGTCTCCGGCAAGCTGACCCGGGCTCACTGGGAAGACCTGACGTACTACGGGTTCACCGGGCAGAACGCGCAGTTCCAGTTCGAGGCAGCCGCAGCCGCCCGCTACCGCACCGTCAAGACGGTACGACGGGTACGTCCGGGCTGCTCGACGCCAAGGTCGCCGCCGCCTCGGCCGGCAGCCGGCGCTGGTACTTCCCCGGCACGACGACGACCGCACGGGTTGTGCCGGCCGGGCCGCGGGCCCGGCGGCTGCCGGCCGCTGCTCGCCTTACGCCTCAACAGCGTCCGGCTCCGAGGGCGGGTGATGCGTCGGAAGATCACCCCGGCAGGGTCGCGCTCCTGGAGCTGCTGGATACCGCTGACCACGATGGGCACCTGTGGCGTCGTACCGTCCGGGCGGTGACGAGGCGGTTCAGCAGGCGCCGAGGTCCTGCCAGACGCCCCATTGGCCCGTGGTGCCGGGCTCCTCGCCCGTCGTCCACCACTTGGCCTTCCAGGTGTGGCTCTTGTACGAGACCTGCTGACCGCCGGTGTAGACGGCGTCCTTGGCCCACGGGGTGGCCGTGCACTGGTTGCCGGAGCCGCCGGTGATGGTCAGGGAGTAGGTCGTCGAGTGGCTTCCCGCGGCGCCCGCGCCGGTCACGGTGACGGTGTAGGTGCCCGAGGGCGAGGCCGAGGTGGTGGCCAGGGTGAGCGTGGAGGAGCCGCCCGCGGTGACCGACGTCGGACTGAGAGAGGCGGTGACGCCCGCCGGGGCCCCGCTGACGCTGAGCTTCACGCTCTGGGCGGCACCCTTCGTCACGGCCGTCTTCACGGTGGCCGTGGCGGACTGGCCGGCCGTCACGGACCCGGAGGCGGGGCTGAGCGTGACGGAGAAGTCGTTGGACGGGGTGGTGGTGCCGCCACCGGTGAACGGCGCGAAGATGTGCGTGAAGTCCCACGTGTTCTGCTCGATGCCCGAGCAGTTGTCCGCGGCGGCCCCGCCCGCGCAGCTACCGTTGTCCCGCTGCAGCGCCCAGAAGGACAGGGTGTTGATGCCCTTGGCGACCGCCCAGTCGTACACGGTACGGGCGTTGGCCAGGGTGAAGGTCTCCGCCTTGCCGAAGTCGTCGACGCCCGGCATCTCGGTGACGCCGACCATGTTCCACAGCTCGGCCGGGGTCTTGCCCGGGTACAGTTGGGCGAGCAGGTCGTACAGGCCCTGGGCGGCGGTCTGGGTGTCCTTCGCCATGTCGTGGGCCTGGTTGTCGTAGTAGTCGAACGTCATGAGGTTCACGACGTCGACCCGGGCGCCGTTGCTCACCGCGTTGCGCAGCAGTGCCTCACCGTTGTCCGCGAGGCCGTGGGTGGTGGTCGGCAGGGTGTAGGAGATCTCCACCTTGCGCCCGTTGGCCGCCGCCCAGTCCTGGACCAGCTTGATGGCCTTGTTGCGGCGGTCGATGGCGGCGGTGTTGTCGAGCGAGTCGACCTCGATGTCCATGTCGAGTCGCGAGATGTCGTAGGTGGTGATGACCTTCTCGTAGGCCGCAGCGATCTGCTGGACGTCGGTGCAGCTGTCGGCGATCTCGGTGCCGGTGGTGTCGGCCGTGTAGCCCCCGAACGAGGGGATGACGTCGCCGCCGTTGCCCTGGATCGTCTTGATGTCGGCGCCGAAGGTCGAGGCGGCGACCGGCATGCTCGTGTCGCCGTTCCAGTACGGCGTGCAGGAGCCCTTGGAGGCGGTCTGCAAGAACGCCATCGTCAGGTGCTTGGCGCCCGACTGGGCGGACAGGGCGGCGGGGCTCTCGCCGGTCCAGGCCTCGAAGTAGGGGGCGAAGACGTGGTTCGGCAGTGGTGTCGCGGCCTGGGCGGTGCCGGTTCCCGTGAGGGCGAGGCCCATTGCGGCCGCCGTGGTGGCGGCTGCGGCGAGGGCCGCGCGGAAGGGAAGCACGAGTCTCATGTCAGTCCCGGTGTGTGGTGGGGTGGCCAATGTCCCTGCGCGGGGCAGGTGTTGCCGACTACTGGAATAACGCCCGCCAGACGGGCGGGTCAATGGTCTGGACCAAGAAGGGACTAGACCAATTTGCCGAGCCTGTGTGCCCAGTGCCTGTACAGGACGCCCGGCGGTGGACTGGACCACTCGCGAATGTTCTGCCAGGGCGCGTCGCCGACGACACGGCGCGGGCGGTACGGACGCCGGCCCGGGTCGGCTCGCGGGGACGGCCTGCCGGGTTACGGCGGTTACGCAGGTTCCGGCGTCGGAGCGGTTGCCCGACGCGCAACTGTCGACGGTGACTCCGGCCGCCCGCTCACGCGGCTGTCGGCGTGTTCCTGGACCACGTCCCGGTCGGCCCCCCGGTGCCCGACCGTCGTCGGGAGGGAAGCAGGGATGCCAGTGCCCAACGCCCCGGTCCGAGGGCCGCGATGAGGAGGAAGGACCAGCAGAACATGGCCGCCGGTTCGCCGCCGTTCTGGATGGGGAGGAGCCCGTGCGCCTGGTGCACGTCGAAGTAGGCGTACGCCATGGACCCCGGACACAGCACGGCCGCGACGCGAGTCCAGAGACCGCTCAGAACCAGTGCCCCGCCGACCAGTGGATGGCTGCGGCCTCGGGGGCGCTGCGCCGCGGTGGGGGCTGTGCGAGCTGGGTTGCGCTTGCGGGGGCGCCGGCCCGGACGGTGTCGGTGCGTTGCACTCGGGGCGGCGCTCCGGTGGATGGTGCGGGTGCGGGACTAGTGGGCGTCAGGTCCAGACCTGCGTCGGCCTCCGCCCTCGCCCAAGCTGCGGCGCGGTGCGACATGCGCCGCGTCGTCACCGTCCCCGCCTGCCTCGCCGGGCCCGGCGGGATGCGCGCCGGTGCGGACGGTGCCTCGTGCGCACGATCGGCGAGGCCGGACCTCAAAAGCGACGGTTTTGACACACACCGAAGGAAGTGGCACGGCAAGAACACGAAAAGACGAGCGGCTCTCACGATCGGCGCACTGGTCGCTCCGGTGCTCGCCGTCAGCCTCCCGGCGAGCACGGCCGGCGCCCACGGCTGGGTGACGTTGCCCACGAGCCGGCAGCAACAGTGTGCCGAGGGCATCGTCGACTGCGGTCAGATCAAGTACGAGCCGCAGAGCGTCGAGGGGCCGAAGGGCCTGCAGAGCTGCAGTGGCGGACACGCGGAGTACGCCGAGCTGGACAACGACAGCAAGGGCTGGAAGGTCACGCCGGTCGGCACGACGGCGACGTTCACGTGGCACAACACGGCCCGGCACTCCACCGTCAACTGGCAGTATTTCATCGGCGGTCGAAAGATCGCCGAGTTCGACGGACGCAACCAGCAGCCGGCCGCGGACGTCAGCCAGCAGGTGAACTTCGGCAACTTCACCGGCCGTCAGAAGGTGCTCGCCGTCTGGAACATCGCGGACACCGCCAACGCCTTCTACTCCTGCGTCGACGTCAACATCGGCGGCGGCACAGGCGGCGGCACCGGCGGTGGTGGTGGGGACATCTGCACCGTGTGGGCCTGGGACCCCGCACGCGTCTACAACGGCGGCGACACCGTCAGCTACGGCGGCCACACCTGGCGCGCCAAGTGGTGGGTGACGGGCGACAAGCCCGGCACCACCGGCCAGTGGGGTGTGTGGGAAGACCTGGGAGCCTGCTAGACCGCGATCCCGACCCGCCTCACCCCGGGCCGGCCGGCACGTTCACCCCTCGGCGGCAGGCCGCCGCAACATGCCGTGTCGGCGAGGATCAGCCCGGGCGAGTAGCCCGGGGAACCGTCCGCGGCGCAGTCGGCCCGAGCCGGCCACGCGGCCGCCATCACTCGAACGGCATGCGAAGTGATCCCTCAGCGGCGATCCCTGCCGCTGAACGGCCCTGCATGAGGTCGAGTCGATGCGGCCACAGCGTGTTTCTGGGTAGACGGGCCCCATGTTCTTCTTCAGCGACCGGATCGGCTGTCTGGGTTCCCTTCTCATCAGCGCGGTAGCGACCGCCATGCGGTTCATGATCTTCGCGCGCTGAGTCAGCCGCTCGTGGCCGGCTCCTGGGTGGGCACGGCTAACCGGACCAGTCTGGACTCACAACCACCGCTTGGCTGCTTCGACGCTGTCGCCACCGCTGGTGTTGAACGCGACCGCGGCCTTCGGCGCATGTCGTCGGACCAGGTTCACGGCGCGCTCGAAGAGCGGCAGGAGGGGTTCCGGCTTGCGGATCCCGCCACCGATGACGACGACGTCCCAAGCGCGTTCGGACAGGGCCGCGATCATCGTGGGCTCTGCTGACTCATCCAGCGCGATCAGCGCCATGGATGCTTCGATGGCATGGTCACCAAAACGTGCCAGTTCCTGGTCGAGCGCCGCACGGATGGCGTCCCCGTCCATGCCGGGCAACGTGGTCGGGTCTACTCCAAGGATGAGAACTGAGGGCATGTCCGAGAAGACGATCAGATGCCTGTGCCGGTTCCCCGACGTCCACGCCGGGAGCGGCACCGGTTGCCGGACGGTCTCCTGCAGGCTCGGCCTCAGTCCCTCGCCTTCTGGAAGGCGTCCGACATCGCCTCCGCGGCGCCGGACAGGACACCCTTGCTCATGCCGCGGGCGCCGGACTCCTTGAGCTGCCCGGGAAGCTCGGTGAGCCCGGCCGGCTTCCGGGGTCCCGATTCCAGGTCCAGACGGTTGCACGCCTCGGCGAAGCGCAGGTAGGTGTCGACACTGGCGACCACGATCCGAATGTCGATCTTGAGTATCTCGATACCGACGAGGGATACCCGTATGAACGCGTCGATCACCAGCCCACGGTCGAGAATGAGCTCCAGCACGTCGTAAAGGCCACTGGAACCACCGCCGCCGCCACCCCGCGTCGCCACGGTCATCACGACCAACCCCTAGTCATCAGTCCTGCATGATCCCGCCGACGCTGCGCACGACCGCGACGAAGGCTGCCCAGTCCGTGTGACCGCCACCCGTGCGGTCAAACACGTGTCCCGACTGGCAGCAGGCCTTTAGTCGCGGGGAGGTCGGAGACCTGGACGCCGACGGCGAGGGCGTTGCCTGCCCCTGAGGGCGGAGCCGGCTCGTGTGCCCGGGGACCTTCGGGTACGCGCCCGCCGGTTGCGTGAGTCCCAGCCGGGTCGGTGTGGGAGCAGGCGCAGGCAGGAACCACGTGCGGCCCGTCGCCGGCACCGGTGACTTCGGGCGCCTGCGGGCGCTAGGCGGCGAACGCGTCGACGCCCGTCAGCTCCGCCGACAGTTCCCACAGCCGTGCCGCCTGCTCCGGGTCGGTCGCCCACGCCTTGACGCCGGTGCGCTCCTCGCCCTCGGTCGCGGGCTCCGCGATGTCGCAGTCCTCCAGGTAGACGCCGCCCAGACCGTCCAGCTTGGGTGAGGTCGCCGCCCACACCTGGGTGGCCGCGCCCTGCGGCGGGGTCTTGAAGCCCTCGGGGTTGAGCACGTTGCCGTCCTCGTCGATCCAGCCGCGCTCGACCATCTCTTCCTTGGGCAGGTGCCGTTGCAGCGGGGTCATGATGCCGCCGGGGTGCAGGGCGAAGGCGCGGACCCCGAAGTTCCGGCCGAGCCGGTCGAGGTGGACGGCGAACAGGACGTTGGCGGTCTTGGCCTGGCCGTACGCTTCCCACTTGTCGTAGCCCTGCCGCCAGTGGACGTCGTCCCAGCGGATGCCGGAGAAGTGGTGGCCGCGCGAGGAGACGGAGACGACTCGGGCGCCGCCCGGCACGATCGCGGGCCACAGCCGATTGACGAGGGCGAAGTGACCGAGGTGGTTGGTGGCGAACTGGGCCTCCCAGCCGGACCCCACCCGGGTCTCCGGGCACGCCATGATCCCGGCGCTGCCGATCACGATGTCGATGGTCCGGCCGGAGGCGAGGAACCGCTCGGAGAAGCCGCGTACGCTCTCCAGGTCGCCGAGGTCCAGTTCGTCGCACTCGACGCCGTTGAGGCCGGCCAGCGCCTGCTCGGCGGTTGCTGGGCGGCGGGCGGGCACGACGACCTGGGCGCCGGCCTTCACGAGCGCTCGGGTGGTCTCCAGGCCGATGCCCGAATAGCCGCCGGTGACGAGGGCGAGCTTCCCGGTCAGATCGATGCCGCGCAGGACGTCGTCGGCGGTACTGGTGGCGCCGAAACCGGAACTGATCTTGTGCTGTGCAGTGCTCATGCCCGGAATGCTACGAATTCGAGCGCTCTCGAAGTCAAGCGGAGCCCCGAGCCGGGCGGGTGAGACGGGGCCGGGGCGCCGCCGTGGTCGACATCGCCCTGGGGGCCGTCGACGTCACCGCGATGCATGATTCAGACAGGCCATAGGTGTATTGACCCGCAGGGTTGTCCACGCGGGTGATGGGTGGCTGGCCGCCGAGTGCGGTGTGGCAGCGGAGACCCGGCCCCGGCTACGAGGGGTTCACCTGGGCGGAGTCGAGCATGCCGTCGCCGTACAGGTCCTCCAGCCAGTTGGTCTGGTAGATGGTGTCGAGGTAGCGCTCGCCGAGGTCGGGGGCGATGGCCACCGCGGTGAGGTCAGGGGTGCCGTGCCGGGCCAGCCAGGCCGTCGCCGCGCTGACCACCGTCCCGGTGGAGCCGCCGAACAGGAAGCCCCGTCGGGCCAGGCGGTGGCAGGTGCGGATGGTGTCGGCCTCCTCCACCCGGATCACCTCGTCCACGTACGTCTCGTCGAGGAGCGGGGGACGCATGCTCATGCCCAGGCCGGGGATCATGCGGCGGCCGGGCTCGCCGCCGAAGGCCACCGAGCCCACGCTGTCCACGGCGACGATCCGCACCGGGCGGTGCCACTCGCGGAAGTAGCGTGCGCAGCCCATCAGGGTCCCCGCGGTGCCCGTCCCGATGAACAGCGCGTCCAGACGCGGGAAGTGCTCGGCGATCTCCGGTGCCGTCGTACGGAAGTGCGCCCGCCAGTTCTGCGCGTTGGTGTACTGGCTGAGCCACACGTACCGGTCGTCGGACGCGCACAGCCCGCGGACGTAGTCGAGCCGTGTGCCCAGGAACCCGCCGTTCGTGTCCAGGTCGGCCACGACGTGCACCTCGCTGCCCAGGGCCTCCATCAGCAGCCGGGTCGAGAGGTTGCAACGGGAGTCCGTCACACACAGGAACCGGTAGCCCTTGCTCGCGGCGATCATGCTCAGGGCGACGCCCAGGTTCCCGGACGAGGACTCGACGAGGATGGAATCCGGGGTCAGGGTTCCGTCCCGCTCGGCGCCCTCCACCATCTCGTTCGCGGCCTTCAGCTTGATGGAGCCGGCGAAGTTGAAGCCCTCGCACTTGAGGTAGAGGCGGCATCCGAAGCTCGACTCCAGGTCGATGAAGAGGTTTCCCTCGTTGAAGGCGTGGGGAGCGGAGATGACGGGCACGGCAGGCCTCCTGGTCCCAGGGCTGAGGGCAACGGCCTCAGCCGTACCGGCGCAGATCGTGGAAGAAGTCGTCGATGAGGCGGAGTTCGCCCGCCCGGGCCACCTGGTCGTAGACGTACTTGCCGACGGCCAGGTCGAGGACGCCCAGGCCGAACGGGGAGAAGACCACCGGCCGGTCGCGGGGCGGGACGGCCCGGCCGAGCAGTACGTCGTTCAGCGTGCCGTCGAGGAAGTCACGGTTGCCGGTCAGCCGCTCGGCCAGGTGCGCAGAGGTGTCCGCCTTCAGGCAGTGCTCGACGTCGTCGACGTAGTTCGCCGAGGCGAGCAGTACCTCGGGAGCGAGGTCGCGCAGCGACACGTGCAGCACCAGGGGGTTGTGGCGGAACCAGCCGGGCGTCGTGACGTGGGGCCGGCCGGCGACGGTGGCGAAGACCACGAGGTCGCTGGAGCGCACGAGGTCCTCGGCGCTGTCGTGGACGGTGACCTGCTCGCCGGCGCCGGCCTGGCGCAGGTAGCCGGAGAAGCCGGCGGCGCTGTCGGCGGACAGGTCGTGCACGCCGATCGCGTCGAAGGTCCAGCCGGTGCCGGCCAGGAAGGTGTGGATGTACCGGGCGATCAGCCCCGTGCCGAAGAAGCCGACACGTCGGGGCCGGGGCCGGGTGCCGCTGAGCCGGTCGGCCGCCAGCGCGGCGGACGCCGCGGTCCTGGCCGCGCTGATGACGGAGCTCTCCAGACAGGCGAACGGGTAACCGGTGTCGTGGTCGTTGAGGATCAGCACCGCGGAGGCCCGCGGCAGCCCGGACCGTACGTTGTCGGGGAAACTGGAGATCCACTTCATGCCGTCCACCCGCACCGGGCCGCCGAGGGACGCGGGCAGCGCGATGATCCGTGACGCGGGGCGGTCGGGGAAGCGCAGGAAGTACGACGGCGGGTTGACCGAGTCCCCGGCACCGTGCAGCCGGTAGGTGGCCTCCACCAGGTCGACGAGTTCCTTCTCGCGCCCGTCGAGCGCCTGGTGCACCTGCTCGCCGGAGATCACCGCGAAGGTGGGCGCCGCAGCCGGGCCGGGCGGGGCCGACTGGGCGGGCGTCGGCAACAGATCGGTCATCGTCGGCTCGCCTCCGGGGTCGGGCAGTGGTCGGCCAGGCGGTGCGGATCGGCCAGGCCGACGACCACCTGGCGGTCGCCGGTGAAGGCCTCTCGGCTGTGCGCGGTGCCGATGTTGTCGACCAGCATCAGGTCGCCGGCCTGCCAGGGTGCGCGCCGGGTGGGCTCCTCGTACGTGTCGTTGAGGAGCCGCACGACGTACTCGTCGATCGGGGTGCCGTCCCCGTAGCGGGTGTTGAACGGCAGGCCGTCCGCGCCGTACTCGTCCAGCAGGTACTCGCGCACCTCGGGGGCGAGCGTCCACTCGTTGAGGAAGGCGATCTGGTTGAACCAGCAGCGCCGGCCCGTGAGCGGGTGCCGTACGACGGCGCTGCGACGCTGCTCGGTGCGCAGCGAGCCGTCGGCGCCCCAGGTGAGGTCGATGGCGTTGGCCTGGCAGTAGCGCTCGATCTCGTCCCGGTCGTCGGTGCCGAACGACTCCGCCAGGGACGCCCCTATCTCGTCGTTGTAGGTGCGCGTCAGCAGCCAGCCCTCGTGCTCGAACCGTTCCGTCAGCTCGCCGGGCAGGGCGTCGAGGACCTGCGCGGCGTCGGCGACCGCCGTCGCCCCGCCCTGCTCGGGCGCGGTCAGACACGCGAACAGCAGCAGGCCGGGCACCTCCAGCGGGTAACTCAGCTCGTGGTGCATGCACATCGGCTGGTTGGCCGGCCAGGGCGTGGATGAGTACAGCGCCGGACCGTGGGCCTCCCGCGGGGCGAACGCCTCCCGCTCGGGCAGCAGCCGGCCGGCCAGCCGAGTGAAGACGGCACCGGCTTGGTCCGTGTCCCGCAGGCCGAGGCCGCGGACGAGCAGCGCCCCGTGCTCGGCGACCCGCGCCCGCAGCGCCTCCCGGTGCTCGGCCGCCCAGCGCGCGGCGTCGTCGGGCGGGTCGACGCGCAGCATCGCAGGTCTGTCCGGCCGCAGCTCCACGTCGAGCGGTGCTGCCAGGGATGAGGACGTCATCTCGGTTTCCTTTCGGTCGCCCGTCGGAGGGAGGGTAGGGAGGCGCGCCGGCCTCAGGTCGGGGCCAGCGGGACGGCCGCGCTCAGGACGGCCCGCGCCGCCTCGGCCGGCCGGGTGCGCACGAAGTGGTGGCCGCCGTCGGCCAGTTCGCGCAGTTCGACGTGCTCGGCCAGGAGCAGCCAGTCGCGGTGCCGCTCGGCGTAGCCGGCCGTGTGCGGGTCGTCGGCGGCGACGACCACCGAGACCGGCGTGGACAGCCGCGCCGTCGGCGGGGTCTCCAGGGCCGCCTGGAAGTAGCGGTGCGCGGCCACGCAGTCGTGCCGGTACGCCGCGGCGATGTGCTCGGCGTGCGGCGCGTTCAGCTCGGCGAGTTCCGGATGACCGCCGTCCGCGGCCAGTTCCGCGGCGATCTCCGCGTCACCGCGGCCGGTCAGCTCGGCGACGGCGGCACGCCGGTCCGCCACGGTGCCGAGCAGGTGCGCGCCGAGAAACACCCGCGTCACCCGCACACCGCGCTCCGCGAGGGCAGTGGCCGTCTCCAACGCCGGGGCGGTGCCCGACGAGTGGCCCCACAGCATGACCCTGGTCAGGCCGCGCGCCGCGACCTCTGCGGCGACCCGGCCGGCCACGTCCGTGATCGACATGAACGGCTCACGGCGGGCCGCCAGATCGTGACCGGGCGGGTCCACCGCGAGAACCGCCAGGCCGCTGCCCGACAGCGCCGCCGCCAGCGGACGGTAGTTGACCGCGTTGCCCCCTGCGGACGGGAAGCACACCAGCGCGCACTCGGGCGCACCGCCCGCTTCCGACAGGGGCTGCAGCAGCTCCGCGTGCCGCCGGCCGGCGTCGTCGAGGAGGGTGGCCAGGTCGGCGAGGACAGGATGCCGGGTGATGTCCTTCAGCGACACCGCGCGGTCGAGCGCGATGCTCAGCTTGACTGCCGTCAGGGAGGTGCCCCCGGAGTCGAAGAAGTGGTCCGTCCGGCAGATCCGCTCCTCGGGCACCCCCAGCAGCCCGGCCCAGGCCGCCGCCACCCTCCGCTCGGCGGGGCTGAGGGCGTCCCCGGCCGCCGCGACCGGTCCCGCGGCCGGCTCCGACCGTCCGGCCTGCGCGGTCAGGGCCTTGCGGTCGGTCTTGCCGTTGGCGGTCAGCGGCAGGCCGTCCCGCCAGTGGAAGGCCGCGGGCAGCATGTAGGCGGGCAGCTCCGCCGCGAGCGCCTCGCGGAGCGTCTCGGGCTCGTGGCGTGTGCCGGTGTGGAAGGCGACCAGTTGCTTGTTCCCGCCGGCCCGCTCGACGACGACCACCGCACCGTCGCGCACCCCGTCCACCCGCAGGAGGGCGTTCTCGATCTCCCCGATCTCGATGCGGAAGCCGCGGATCTTGACCTGGCCGTCCCGGCGGCCGAGGAACTCCAGCTTGCCGCCGGGGTGCCAGCGGCCCCAGTCACCGCCCAGATAGAGCCGCTCCCCGGGCCGGTAGGGGTCCGTCCGGTAAGCCTCACGGGTCCGTTCGGGATCGTTGACGTACCCCCGGCCCACGCACACGCCCGAGAACGCGATCAGTCCCGGTGCGCCCAGCGGCAGCAGCGACAGCCGCTCGTCCACGACGTAGACGCGCACGTTGCCGACCGCACGGCCCAGCAGCACGCGGTCCGGCACCGAGTCGAGAACCTCGTGGTTGGTGTCGTCCGACGTCTCCGTCAGCCCGTAGGCGTTGAGCAGCCTGATCCCCGGCTGGACGGCGAACCAGCGCTGGACCAGCTCCCGTTTCAGCGCCTCCCCGGTCACCGACACCCACCGCAGGTCGGGCAGGGCGCGGGGGTGCCGCTCCAGGTACGAGACCACGACCTCCAGGTAGGAGGGCACCAGCTGGGTCACGGTGACCCGGCCGCGCACCACCGTGTCCAGGAACCGCTCCACGTCCACGATCTCGTCCTGGCCGACCAGCAGCGTCCGCCCGCCGACCAGCAGGGCGGACACCAGTTGCCAGAGCGAGATGTCGAAGCACTGCGGGGCCGTCTGCGCCACCACGGACCCCTCGCCGACACCCAGGTCGTCGATCTTGGCGTACAGGTGGTTGAGGAGGCCCGCGTGCTCGCACATCGCCCCCTTCGGCTCCCCGGTGGAGCCGGAGGTGAAGTAGATGTAGGCGAGCTGGCCGGGTCCGACCGGCACCCGGGGGTCGCTGTCGTCGTGCGGCTCCGCGTACGCCGTCCCGACCGGCAGCTTCGCGGCTCCCGGCACGGCCGCCAGTGCCTCGTCGAGGGTGTCGGTGCAGCCCGGCTCGGTGAGCACCAGCCGGCAGCCCGCGCGGGACAGCGTCGCCGCGATACGGCCGGCCGGGAAGTGCGGCTCGACCGGCAGGTAGACGCCGCCCGCCTTGAACACCGCGAGCGTCGCCGCCAGCCAGTCGAGGTCGCGTTCCATGACGACGGCGACGACGTCCTCCCGGCCCAGCCCGCGGGCCAGCAGCGCCCGCGCCAGCCGGTTCGCGCGCGCATTGAGTTCGCCGTACGTCCACTGCCGTTCGCCCTGCACGGCGGCCACCGCCCGCGGATGCGCCCGTACCCGCTGCTCGAACAGTTCGTGCGCGCGGGCATCCGGCAGCGGCCGGCGGGGCCCCGCCAGCCCTTCCAGTTGCTCGCGCACCTCGCCGGCCGACAGCACCCCCTGCTGCGCGTGGTCGGCGTCCGGGCCGGCCGCCAGCAGCGCGAGCGCCTTCAGGTGGTAGCCGCCGATCCGGGCCGCGCTCCCGGCGTCCAGCGCGTCCGTGCGGTACCGCAGGCGCAGCAGCAGCCGTCCGCCCCGGTCGCACCAGCGCACGTGCAGTACGGCGTCGTCGTCCGGCGCCTCCTCGGCGCCCGGCGGGCCGAACACCACCTCGTACGACGGATCGGTCAGCCCCAGTTCGCGCCGCAGCCCGGCCACCGGGAACCCCCGGTGCGCCAGCACCTCCGCCTCGGCGCGCCCGGCGGCCGACACCAGCGCACGCCAGGACCCCGCGGGCACGGCCAGACGGCACGGCAACGGCTCACCGCGCACTCCCGCGGTGTACCCCGTCACCACCTCCTGCTCGCCCGACAGCGCGGCCAGCACCTTGGCGTGCGCGGCCAACAGCAGCGCGCTCAGCGGCAGTCCGGACCGCCGCGCCAACCCGCGCACCGAGGCCGCCACGTCGTCCGGGACCGCCATCTGCTGCTCCCGCGCCCCCGGGGCCGGCTCCAGGGCCCACCGCGGCACGGCGGTGACGCCGCCGGCGGTCAGCATCCGGTGCCAGAACTCCCGGTCCGATTCCACGCGCGTGTCCATCGAATGGCCTTCCTCAACTCAGGGCGGACGCAGGGACGTCGGTCGCTTCCCCGGCCCCGCCCGGCCCGCGCGGCCGGCTGCCGGCCTCGGGCATGTCCACGGCCGGATTGCCACCCCACCGCGCGTCCGGCGGGACTTCCTCGCCCTTCATCAGGAAGGAGTCGGCCGCCAGCACCGCGCCGTCGCCCATGGTCACGCCGTAGTGCACATGAGCGCCGACGCCCAGCGTGCAGCCGGCGCCGAGCGTGGTGCCGTCGGACTTGAACGTGCCGTCCTCCTGCGAGTGGCACTGGATCTTGCTGCCGGCGTTCAGGACGCAGTCGTCACCGATGGTCGTGAGCGTGCGTTCGGTCAGGGAGCAGCCGTCGTCGAACACCCTGCTGCCGATGCGAACGCCCAGCATGCGCCAGACGAGGCTCTTGTACGGGGTGCCGTTGAAGACGTTGAGGTAGTGGTCCGGGACCTTCCACATCCGCTCGTGCAGCCAGAAACCCCGGTCGTAGATCGAGCACAAGGCGGGGCGCAGCCTGCGGAACGACATGAGGCAGCGCTCCACGAGCACGTAGTAAGCGGTGGAGAACGCGAGCGTCAGCGCCAGGTACGCGGCGATCACCACGTGCCCGAGTACGCCGTACAGGTCCACGGAGGCGAGAGCGAGCAGGGTGAGCGCGAAGACGTGGAACCAGCGCACGCACAGCATCATCGCCATCGAGCGCAGGTTGTAGCGGTTCTTCGCGGCGAGACGGCGGCGCAGCGTGTCGCCCGACCGGAGATGGTCGAACCGCGCGTCCCGGTCCACCGAGCGGGGGATCTCAAAGCACGGCGAACCGAGAAGTCCCACGTCCGCCCGGATCTCGCCGTCGAGGGGGATCATCACCTTGGAGGCGAGGAGGCAGTTCTCGCCGGTCCTGCCGCCCACGGGATAGGCGATGTTGTTGCCGAGGAAGTTGCGCGGCCCGATCGACACCCGGGACAGCCGGAACGACGTCGCGGAATACTCGGCGTTGAGCACGGACAGCCCGTCGGCCACCATCGTGCCGCTGCCTACGGAGACCAGGAAGGGCGTCTCGTGCTGCATCTCGGTACCGAAGTTCGACCCGGTCTGCTCGACGCGCGAGAGGTCGTACCCGAGGCCGCGCAGGTAGTGCACGATGTACGAGCTGTCCCCGAAGAGCCAGGCGAAGAACTTGATGTTCGTCATGCGGGTCGTCGCCCGGTGCACCGTGTAGTGGAATCCGTAGAGGGGATAGACCCGGCCGGGCCGGACGAACAGGCGCAGCAGCCGGGGAACGGTGTACAGGGCGACGAGGCCCACGACGACGAAGCCGGAGAACAGCACGAGCGAGACGGCCAGCGCGTCGGAGACCAGTTCCGGCCGGCTCAGCGCGGCCGTCTGCGGATCGAGCCGCTTGCCGATCGCCGGCACCTCGGTGAACAGCATGTACACCCCGCCGACGGCGAGCGGGACGTACAGGAAGAGCACCTGCAGCAACGTCACGCACCCGAACCAGGCCCGCCGCGCGGTACCGCACCCGGTCGGCGTGACCCGCACGTAGTCGACCGCCGTGGGTTCGGCCGGCGATCCGTGCCAGCGCTCGCCGTCCGGGACCGCCTGGCCACGGTGCAGCGCGGAGGTGTGGCCCAACTGCGCGCCGTCGCCCATCGCGGTGTCGATGTCCAGCACCGTCTTCTCGCCGACGAACACGTCCCGGCCGAGTGTGACCCGGCCGGTCTGGATACGGCCCGCGTGGCCCCGGTAGCCGAGGAAGAACGCCTCCTTGCGGATGACCGTCCCGGCGCCGATCGTCAGCAGATCGGTGCAGACCGGGACTGAACGGGACAGGATCGTGACGCCCTTACCGATCCGCGCGCCCAGCACCCGCAGATACAGCACGTACAGCGGAGTTCCGACGAGGAACACCATCGGGTTCGCGTGCAGCAGCACCTTGACGAGCCAGAAGCGCACGTACGCCGGCCCCCAGACGGGGAACTCGCCTTCCTTCCAGCGGCCGACGAGGAGCCATTTGGCGACGACCGGGAAGGCGCAGAGCACGACGAACCCGATGCCTCCGAACAGCAGCGAGCGCAGATAGATACCGGTCAATCCCGAACCGGCGGCGATCCACTCGTATCCACCGGCGGTGACGAACCCGGAGACGAGCGAGTACCCCAGGAAGACCAGCAGTTGGAACGCCCCGCACAACGGATGGGCGAACCGGTTCCGGCGCGCCGCCGGAGCCGGTGGCGCCGGAGGCTCCGCCGGTGCGGACGCGGCGGCAGGCCTGCCGCCGCCATCCGGCGCGGCCTGTGCGAGCGCGGCCGTCAGGCTCCGGATCGTGGGATGCCGGTAGATGTCCCGCATCGAGGGGGACGGCAGCTCCGGGTTCTTCCTGAGGCGCGCGCAGAACTGGGCCATCACCAGGGAATTGGCGCCGAGATCGGCGAAGAAGTGACGGTCTGCCGCGACCCGTTCGGCGCCGGTGACCTCGGCCAGTACCGCGGCGAGTCTCCGCTCGGTCTCCGTCTCGTTCTCCGCCTGCGCCGGCCCGGTGTCGCTCGTGGTGACGGCAGGCTCGTCCGGCCCGGCTATGGGGACCTCGGAGGGCTGCTCCACCATTCGATCTCCTGAGAACGTACGGATGGCCGATGGCGACCGGATGACGAGTGATCAGCGACCGCCGGTTTCAGTCTGGGCAGGCGTGCACCGGGCTGCCACTCAACATCGGCCCCCACGCACGCCGGAAAAACCCCGACGAGTGCCGCGCCCCTTGGTTTCCGCGCGACTCCGCGTACCCGACGATTCACCCGAACGGCGGCTGACGCTCGGCCGTGCGGCGGCATGCCCGGCGCTCTGGTTGTTGAGGGGGTTCGTGTGATTGAGACAGTGGTTCAGATGTTCGCTCAGGCTGCTGGGGGGACGGTGACCGCAGTGGGCACCGGGGCGGGGCAGCCGGTGTCGGACCTGGTGCGTGAGCGGCTTGCCCGAAGTGAGACGGGCCGCTCGGCGATACGTGCTGTCGAAGCCCAGCCCGCGGATCCGGGGGCCGCGGCCGGACTCCGGGCCCTCCTCCAGGCAGAGGTGGACGCCGATCCGGACTTCGCCCGGGAGATAGCCGCAGCTATGGCCGCCGGGCCCCCGCAGCCGGTGTCCGGCAGCATCACCCTCGACGGCTCCACGGTCAGGGGCCGTAACACCATCTCCCTGGGACCCGTGACCTTCAACCACACGCGCAACGCCCACTTCTCCCTGCTCGCCGCGGCGATAGTGTTCGTCGCCCTGGTGGCGCTGGGCCTGTACGGCGGGACCCGGCTCATCACCGCTGACGACCCGGGACAGGAGAAGGCCGTGACCCCGCTGAGCGATGCCGCCGCCTCCCAGGTGCTCCCCGACCTCGCCAGTCTGCCGGCGGGCTGGACACAGCCCGAAGCGCCCGACATCGGGGGAGCGCATGTGCCGAAGAGCGCGGGCCTCACCTACTTCGCGTCCGTCGGCTTCCTGATGGGCGATCCCGACGCCGACCTCCACGTACGGGTAGCCACCTTCGCCAGCGCGGAGAAGGCCCACGCCTTCCATCTGCAGACCGAGGACAGCTACACCAAGGAAGTCGGCAGATCCCCTGTGTCACTGCCCCGTGTCGGGGACGAGAACTACATCACCTCGTACCCCGCCGGGAACGGAGAGGGATCCGGCTCCACCCTGTCATTGCGTGTGGGTACGGTCCTGATGCTCGTCAGTGGTGAGGACGTCGAAGGGCGGCCGTTCAACGGCACCTGGCTCAAGATCCTGGGGAGAATGATGGCGGAGCGGGCGCAGCAGGCTCAGAACGGCCAGGAGCCCACAGCCACCGCGCGCAACGGCTGAAAGGCACAGCCGGACGCGTGGCCCCGGGATCCCGGGGCCACGCGCGGTTCGGCTCGACGGCCGGTGGACGCCGAAGCCGGCGAGCGTGTCCCGCAGGTCCTCGGCCAGCCCTCCACACCGTGCGTGGGGGTTGGAGATCCTCGCGCCGAGCTTCACGGCCACCGGCTCCGCCTCGCACGACCAGCCCCGGCCGCCGTGAGGAGGCAGCGCGGGACGAGTTCCGGCGCTGGACCTGCGAGGGCGCCGCGCCCCCTCGGCTTCACAGGTGGATGGGCAGGTGGCGGGGTCCGCGAAGCATCGCGTTCTGCCGGTAGGGGGGCGGGTCCTGAACCAGGCTCGCCGTCCCGAGGTGGGGAAGCAACGCGCCGAGCGCGGCGTAGGCCTCGACGCGGGCCAAAGGTCCCCCGTAGCAGATATGGATTCCGCTGCCGAAGCCGAGGTGTTGGTTGTCCGGGCGGGCGGGGTCGAACCGGTCGGGATCGCGGAACCGCTGCGGGTCGCGGTTGCCCGAGGCCAGGGCCAGGATGACGGAGGCGCCCTGGGGGACGGGGATACCGGCGACGTCCATGTCGGCGTGCGGGATGCGCTCGCGCATATGGACCGGGGGTTCATAGCGCAGCAGTTCCTCCACCGCTCGCGGCAACAGCTCCGGCTCGCGGCGCAACCGGTCCAGATGTTCGGGCTGGCGCAGCAGCGTGAGCGTCCCGTTGGTGATCAGATTGACCGTGGTCTCGTGTCCGGCGATGAGGAGCAGTACGGCGGTTTCCGCGAGTTCCTCCTGAGTGAGCCGCAGGGCCGGGTCCGCCTCGTTCACGAAGGCGGAGAGCAGGTCGTCGCCCGGCTCGCCGCGGCGCTGCTCGGCCAGGTTCAACAGGTACCCGCCCATCTCCATCCGCGCCTGGTCGCCGGCCTTGTCCGTCTCGGCCGATTCGTCGTCGGGCCTGACGTCGGCGGCCGCGACCAGGACGTCGGACCAGGCCCGGAACAGCGGTTCGTCCTCGCGCGGCACGCCGAGCAGCCGGCAGATCACGGTGACGGGCAGCGGGTAGGCGAAGTCGTCGACGATGTCGACCTGGCGGCCCACCTCGAAAGGCTCCAGCAGCTCCTCGGCGATCCGGTCGATCTCGTCGCGCATGCCGTCGACCCGGCCCGGGCTGTGCGGGGGACCGAACGGTCGCGTGGCCAGGGTGCGCAGCCTGTGGTGCTCGGGGTCGTCGAGCCGCAGGAACGGCGGCTTGCGGGTCACTTCGCCACGGGTGCGCGGGTCGGCGCTCATCCGTGGGTCGTGGAGCAGGGCGGCGATCTGGTGGTAGGTGCCGATCAGGTAGCTGCCGTCGGTCTGCTGGACCACGGGACCGGCCTCGCGGAGTTCCGCGTACAGCGGGTAGGGGTCGGGACGGCTGGCGTAGGCGGTGATCCGTGCCAGCAAGGTCGTGGAGTCCATGGTGGCTCCTCGTGGTGGGCGGACGTGGGCTACACCACTGTCAGTCGGCGGTCGGGAAGGTGACCGGTGAGCGCGACGGTCGGGCCGTGGGACAGCACGGAGGGATCCGGCACGGCGGAGGGGATCGGAATGTCGGCCGCGATCGCACGGTCCAGCGCACCCGGCGGCGGTGGGAACGGAGCGGCCGTCTCGATCAGGTGCCGGTAGTAGTCGAGCGACTTGGCCATGTCGACGGTGACCGCGGCGGTGACCCGGCCTCGGTAGCCGTAGACCATCGCCAGCCGGCGCGCCTCCAGGGACCCCTGGGCGATGACCACGTGGTCGGAGTAGGTGGGCACGCCGACCGACTTGATGTTGAGCCCGAACTGGGTCGACCAGAACACCGGGATGGCCAGATGCGGGCGCTGCAGGGGCCCGGGGCTGACCATGTTGTGGGCCGCGACCTCGGCCTGCTCGACCGCGTTGCCCCAGTGCTCCAGGGAGAGCATCTGGTAACCGAACAGCGGGTGGGGGAAGCGGGAGACGTCGCCGGCCACGAAGACATCGTCGGTGACGATCCCGTACATGTTGAAGGCCCGGCAGCCGGCGTCGCAGGCGATGCCGCGCGGGCCCGCCGCCAGCCCGGAGTCCGCCAGCCACTCGACGTTGCGGACGGCGCCCAGGGCCACGACGCACACGTCCGCCTCGACGCGGCTGCCGTCGGACAACTGCGCGCCGGTGAAGCTTCCATTGCCGTTCAGGGCGGTGACCGTCACCCCGGTGCGCAGGTCCACGCCGTGGTTGCGCTGCATGACGGCGGCGAGTTTGGACAGGGTGCCGCCGAGCGCACCCACCAGGGGTGCGGGGCCGCGTTCGGCGACGGTCACCTCGAGCCCCAGTTCCCGGCAGGCCGAGGCGATCTCCGAGCCGGTGAAGCCGCCGCCGATCACCAGCACCCGCTCCGGCCTCGCGGTCAGCCGCTCGGCCAGTCCCGCACCGTCCTCACGCGTACGCAGGGTGAACACCCCGTCCAGAGTGCCTTCCTCCGGGTTGGGCCAGGACCGGGCGCGTGTTCCGGTGGTGATCAGCAGCCGGTCGTACGGCAGGGACTCTCCGTCGTCGAGCATCACGCGCTTCGCCAGCAGATCGACGCCGGTGGCGCGTACGCCCAGCCGCCACTCGGCGTCCGGGTCCCAGCGCATCGGCAGCTCCAGAGTGTCCGCCGTCGCCTGGCCCAGCAGCACCTGCTTGGACAGCGGCGGCCGGTCGTAGGGCGGATGGGGTTCGTCCCCGACGACGGTCAGTGAGCCGGTGAAGCCCTCTTCGCGCAGTGCCTCCGCGGCCCTCAGCCCGGCCAGCGACGCGCCGACGATCACGATACGGCCGTCCTTGCGGTCAGCGGGCACCAGTGCTCACCTCTTCCCCGAGGAGGATCGCCTGCACCGGGCACGCCGCCGCGGCCTGGCGTACACGCTCCGCCTGGTCGTCGGGGACGGCCGTGGCGTACAGCAGCCCCTCCTCCCCGTGCAGCTCGAACACCTCCGGCGCGAGGAACACGCACTGTGCATAGCCCTGGCAGCGTGTGAGGTCGACAACGGTCCGCATCTCCATCACTTCTTCCTCCGTTGTCACACCCCCCTCATCTCCAGCATGGGGCCAGATCCGGGCATCTGCATGCCACGGGATCGAGGGCTGCAATGCGGGCCCGAGATCGGTGAACACCCGAGAAGGACCATCCAGTTGCTCATCAGCGTCGCTGATTCGTGTCGGTACCGGAGGCGGCCGGCACCATGCAGCGTAAGGAAGAGCTTGAACGGGCAACGTCAGGCGCTTCGCCGGGGGCACCGCTTCGGCCGCGACTGCCGCACCCGCGCACGTCCGGCGGTCGGCCGTCCGTGTCGACGCCGCCGACCACCGTCGGGACCGCGGCGTCGGCCACCTGATCGAACGGGGCTGTCGCTGGGACGGCGGTGGAACCACCACGCCGGGCGGCCGTCCGTGCGTCGCGGCCCGGGCTCGCCCGGCTGGGGGCGCGTCCCGGGCGCCAGCGCTTCAGGACCATGGAGGACTCAACGGCGGCCGACGTCCCGGCCGTCATCATCGGCGGTGAGCCGGCTTTCCAGGCCCGCGATCAGTGTGTTCATCACGAGGCGGAACATGTGGTCCTGGTCAGGGCCTTCAGGGCCTGCGCCCGTGGGGCGAGGCGCTGCATCCGTGGGCCGCTCCTCGCCGCTGTCGGGGCCGGGGGGCTTCAGGTTCGCCCACTGGTGGAGCGAGCCGTTGAGTTCGGCGGTGAGCGCACCGATGACGACGGCGACGATCAACGCGGCGATCTCCGGGACCTCTGGCTGCGGCACCCCGGCAGCCGCCACGATCGCGGTGAGCGCAGTCCAGAACGGGTCGTCGGGCTGGATGAAGTCCGGCTGGTGGCTGAACGAGTAGGCCATCAGTCCGGGGTGACGGTGCGCCAGCGTCCGGAAGTCCGCGGCGAGCAGACGGATGCGCTCCTGCCAGGGGGCGTTCTCCAGCGCCACGGTGCGGAACTGGGCTCCGACCGTTCTCGTCACGCCGCGCAGCACGGCTTCCTTGTTCGACACGTGGTGGTACAGCGACATCGGGTTCGCGTCGAGCGCGGTCGCGAGTTTGCGCATGGTGAGCGCCTCGGCCCCGTCCTGGTCGATGAGCCGCAGGGCCGCGGCATAGATCCCGGCCTCGGTCAGAGGCACGTCTCTCTTCCTTGTTCCCCGCGGGGCACGCCTGGGCTTTTCCATACCTCGTACGGTAGCAGTTCCGTACATGGTACGGAGATGACTTCGCCGCGGCGCTCGCTCACGCCGGCGCGGTTGCGTACCACTTTCCGTACGACGTATGGTAGCAATTCCATACGACGTATGGTTCGGTCGTGTACCGCGGCATCGACCGGCGCCCTGCCCCTCCCCACTCCGCCCAAAGGGAGCAAGTCATGACCATGCACTCCGCGAACGACCTTCGCCCCATCCGTTCCCCGCGCGGGATCCCCCTCCTCGGCCACACGCCGCAGATCCCTGACACCAACCCCGTCGAGTACTTCAACGAGCTGTCCAAGCAGTTCCCCGAGGGCCTCTACGGCATGGACATCGCCGGCATCGAGCAGGTCTTCGTCTATGACCCGGACCTGGTGGCCGAGGTCTGCGACGAGACGCGGTTCTTCAAGCAGATCGACAAGACACCGCTGAGCCATGTGCGGGACTACACCGGGGCGGGCCTGTTCACGGCCCACCAGCACGAGGAGGAATGGGCCATGGCGCACCGGATCCTCCTGCCGGCCTTCAGCCAGCGCGCCATGAAGGCCTACTTCGGTCAGATGCTGGAGATCGCCCAGAACCTGGTCGGCAAGTGGGAGCACCGGGAGGGGCAGCCGGTCCAGATCACCGACGACTACACCCGGCTCACCCTGGACACCATCGCTCTGTCGGGGTTCGGCTACCGGTTCCAGTCCTTCGGAAAGGAAGAACTGCACCCCTTCCTCAACGCACTGCTGGAGTCGCTGATCGAGTCGATGCGGCGCTCCCAGGAGCTGCCGATGATGACCAGGCTCCGCAAGGCGGACGACAAGAAGTACCGCGCCAACATCCAGCAGATGCAGGACCTGGTCGAGAGTGTGATCAAGGAGCGCCGTGAGGGGAAGGGCACCGGTGAGGAGGACCTGCTGGGTCTGATGCTGGAGGCCACCGACCCGGAGACCGGCAGGCTGCTGGCGGACGACAACGTCCGCGACCAGGTGGTGACCTTCCTGATCGCCGGTCACGAGACCACCAGTGGCCTGCTGTCGTTCGCCACGTACTCGCTGATGCGTAACCCGCACGTCCTGGCCCAGGCGTACGCCGAGGTGGACCGCCTGCTGCCCGGCGACACCGTCCCGGACTACGACACGATCATGCAGCTCGACGTGATCCCGCGGATCCTGGAGGAGACCCTGCGCCTGTGGGCTCCCATCCCGATGATCGCCAAGGCACCGATCGACGACACCGTCATCGGCGGCCGGTACGAGCTGAAGAAGGGAACCAGGGCCAACCTCCTCATGGGCGCGCTGCACTCCCACCCCAAGGCGTGGGAGCGGCCGGAGGAGTTCGACATCGACCGGTGGCTGCCGGAGAACCGTGCCGAGCAGCACCCGCACGCGTACAAGCCGTTCGGCAACGGCGTACGCGCCTGCATCGGCCGGCAGTTCGCGCTCACCGAGGCCCGCCTGGCCCTGGCGCTGGTGCTGCAGAAGTTCCGGTTCGCCGACACCGACGACTACAAGATGGACGTGCGGGAGGCGCTGACGCGCAAGCCCGGCGACTTCCAACTGGTCGTCCGCCGTCGTCAGGAGCACCAGCGGACCGTCTTCGGCGCCGTCGACCCGCAGACCGACGACACGCAGGCGCAGGCAGCGGTCAGCGGCCTCGGCGTGAACCTCACCGTCGCCTACGGCTCCAGCCTCGGCTCGTGCGAGGACCTGGCGCGCACCATCGCCGACCGCGGCGAGCGTTCCGGCTTCGGCACCACCCTCATCAGCCTGGACGAGCTGGGGGACAACCTGCCCACCGAGGGCCTGCTCACCGTCGTCGCCGCAAGCTACAACGGCAAGGCCCCCGACAACGCCCAGCGCTTCGACGACCTGCTCGCCGCCGGACTGCCCGAGGGCTCACTGTCGAACGTGCGGTTCGCCCTGCTGGGCGCCGGTAACACGCAGTGGGTGGCCACTTACCAGGCCTTCCCCAAGCGGATCGAGGAAGGCCTGCTGGCCGCCGGCGCGACCCCGATCGTCGAGCGTGGCACCGCCGACGCAGCCGGTGACTTCGACGGCATGGCCACCCGCTGGATGAACACCCTGTGGGCCACCCTGGCCGAGCAGTACGCCGCCGACACCTCCGAGGCGAGCGGCCCGCGCTACCAGGTCCAGCTACTCACCGAGGCGGACGTGCGCCCCGCCATCGTCTCCGAGCAGGCGTACCCCCTCACGGTGGTGGCCAACGAGGAACTCGTTGCCGACGCGACCGGCCTGTGGGACTTCCAGATCGAGCCGCCGCGCCCGTCCGCGAAGTCCATCACGATCGAGCTCCCCGGGGGCGTCACCTACGACACCGGCAACCACCTGGCCGTCTTCGCCAAGAACGAACCGGCCCTCGTCAACCGCGCCCTCGCCCGCCTCGGTGTCGACCGCGACCAGGCCCTGCGCCTGGACCAGCCGGCCGGTGGCCGCACCCACCTGCCGGTGGGCGCCCCGGTCACCGCCGGCCTGCTGCTCACCGAGTTCCTGGAGCTGCAGGACGTGGCGACCCGCTCCCAGATCCAGACGCTTGCCGAGCACACCGAGTGCCCATGGACCCGGCCGCAGCTCCAGGCCTACACGGCCGACACCGAGGAGGCCGAGGAGCGCTACCGGAAGGAGGTCCTCGGCAAGCGGCTCTCGGTGCTGGGCCTGCTGGAGCGCTTCCCCGCGGTCGAGCTGCCGCTGGCGGTGTTCCTGGAGATGACGGGCCCGATCCGTCCCCGCTTCTACTCCATCTCCTCCGCCCCGTCGGCCAACCCGCGCCATGTGCGCCTGACCGTCGGCCTGCTGGAGGGGCCGGCTCTGTCCGGCGACGGTCAGTATCGCGGCACCTGCTCCTCCTACATGGCAAGCCTGGAGCCGGGTGACGTCGTCTATGGCTACGTCCGTGTGCCCTCCCCGACGTTCGCCCCGCCGGCCGACCCCGCCACGCCGCTGATCCTGATCGGCCCCGGCACCGGCATCGCGCCGCTGCGCGGCTTCCTGGAGGAGCGCGCCTGGCAGCACCAGAACGGCACCCAGGTCGGCCTGTCCCAGGTCTTCGTCGGGTGCCGCCACCCGGAGCACGACTACTTCTACCGGCAGGAGCTGCAGGACTGGGAGCAGGCCGGGATCGCCCAGGTCCACACCGCCTTCTCCGCGGTGACCGGCCATCCAGCCCGGTTCGTGCAGAACGCCATCACCAATGCCGCCGACACGGTGTGGCAGGCCGTCGAGGACGGCGCGTACATCTACGTCTGCGGTGACGGCCGCCGCATGGCACCCGCTGTGCGCGAGGCCCTCGCGGCGATCCACCGCCGGCGGACCGGCAGCGACGACGAGACCGCCCAGCGGTGGCTCGCCCAGCTCGAGGCCGACGAGCGCTACCAGCAGGACGTCTTCGCCTGATCCCCCCAGACGCCGGGAGACGTGCGGCCCGTCCTGCCGCCCCGCACGTCTCCCGGCCACCACACGGCACCCACCGGCCCGAACCGCCGGACGGTGCCGCTCACGGAAAGCAGACCACCATGGACACCATGCTCGCCGGACGCTTCCACCTGGACAGCAAGAAGTTCGCCGTGGAAGAGGTCCCCATCCCCGTGCCCGGCCAGGGCGAGGTCCTCATCGAGGTCAAGGCCGCCGGCGTCTGCCTGTCGGACGTCCACCTCCTCGACGGCTCCCTCGTCCCGCTGTTCGCCACCTCCGACACGGTCACCGTCGGCCACGAGGTCTCCGGTGTGATCCACACGCTCGGATCCGGCCTCGAGCGCGGCCTGCCCGTCGGCACCCGCGTCACCCTTGAGGCCGGCAAGACCTGCGGCCGGTGCGCCGGCTGCCTGCGCCACCGCCCCTGCACCCGGATGCTCACCGCCGGCATCGACTACGACGGCGGCTGGGCCGAGTACGTGATCACCCGCGAGGACACCCTCGTCCCGATCCCCGACAGCCTTCCCTTCGACCAGGCCGCGATCATCCCCGACGCGGTCTCCACCCCCTACGCCGCCGTTGTGGCCACCGCGGGCGTCCGGCCCGCCCAGTCCGTCGGCGTCTGGGGAGTGGGCGGAGTCGGCGCGCACAACGTGCGCATCGCCCGCCTGGCCGGCGCCGCGCCGATCATCGCCGTCGACCCGCTGCCCAGCGCCCGGGAGCGCGCCCTGGCCTTCGGCGCGGACCACGCCCTGGACCCGGGCGCCCCGGACTTCGCCGACCAGGTACGTGCGGCCACCGAGGGACGGGGCCTGGACTTCGCCTTCGACTGCGCCGGAGTACCCGCCGTCCGCGAGCAGGCCGCCTCCGTGCTCGGTCTGGGCGGCTCGCTGATCCTGGTGGGCATCACACCCGAGCCGCTCACCATCACCGAGGGGCTGACCTTCAACTACCTGTGCAAGCAGGTGCGCGGTCACTACGGCGGCTTCCCCGAGTCCGTCTCCGAGCTGGTGCGGCTGAGCGCAGCCGGCCGCCTCGACCTGGCCCCCTCCATCACGGACCACATCCCGCTCGTCGACGCGGCCGACGCGGTCCACCGTCTGGAGAACAAGATCGGGGACCCGATCCGTCTCATCCTCGTCCCCTGACGCCCGTCAGCAGGACATCGAGCCACCTCGGGCAGGGGTGAGCGGGCGCCGGTGTTCGAGTCAGCACCGGCGCCCACGGTTTTCCGGCAGCCGGCATTCGTGGAGATGGAGCCATGGAGACGCCCGAAGCCGTGGGCCGCACCGCGCAGCGACGCTCGCACGAACCGTCGCCGCATTCACGCGACCGCTCGCCAGAAACCAAGCGGTTCAACAGGCGTTCGCCGCAGCCCGCAGCCCGCAGCCCGCAGCCCGCAGCCCGCAGCCCGCAGCCCGCAGCCCGCAGCCCGCAGCCCGCAGCCCGCAGCCCGCAGCCCGCAGCCCGCAGCCCGCAGCCCGCAGCCCGCAGCCCGCAGCCCGCAGCCCGCAGCCCGCAGCCCGCAGCCCGCAGCCCGCAGCCCGCGACCCCGGAGCTGGCCCGCTGGAGGCCATGGCGCGGATGGCCCTGGCGGCATGGGCGGTGGACGACCAGTACCGCATGCTCATCTCCTTGGCGCGCCGCCAGCTTGGAGAGGAGGCGATCCGCGCCACTTTGGCACCAGCCCGCCAAGAGGCCGTCGCGGCCATACGACGTGGCCAGCGTGCAGGCGTTTCATGACACATGTCCCCGCACCTGTCCGCGCCCAGGCGCCGGAAGCACTGATGCTGGCCCTTGCCCAGGAGAACACCGCGTCCACCTGGGCGGACCCCACGGGTGAGGCTGCGGCGACCGCGTTCCTCGTCGCCGCCGGCGTAGCACCCCAGGTCGCTGTGCTCCGGGTTCGGGACGTCTTGCGTGAGTCGGAGGGGCGTTGACGTCAGTCGAGATCGGGCAGTGGGCGCCGGGTGACCTCGTGGGCGTCGTCCCGGGAAAGGCCCAGCATGCGCAGGACCATCTCGGCCAGATCGGAGGCGGCCTCGTCGCCGTCGAGGTCGGGGCGGGCCAGCCTCAGCGCCACCAGCGACAGCAGGGTCCCGCCCAGAGCGGACAGGGCCGTGGTCGGGTCGGTGCCGGTGAAGCGGCCCGAGGCGATGCCGCGCTCCAGATCACGAAGTGCTCGCGGGGACAGGCCGCGCGCGGAGTGGATGTGGGCCAGGCCGCGATCGCGCAGGATCCGCAGGAGTTCGGGGTGGGAGTCGGCCATCCGGGCGGTGAGCCGGAAACCTGCCGCGACGAGCTCGGCGGGGTCCTCGATCCCCTCCACACGCTCGTCGATGACCTGGCCGAACTCCTCCAGAGCGTCCGTCACCGCGGCGTCGAACAGTTCCGTCTTGGACTCGAAGTGGTTGTAGAAGGAGCCGAAACCGACGTCCGCGCGCTCGGCGATGGCCTGGATGCTGGCGCTGGTGTCCCCGGTCTCCGCGAGGATCTGCCGGGCCGCGCGGACGAGTGCCTGACGGGTCTCGGCGCGGCGCCGTTCGAATCGGTTCCTGGGCGGGGCTGACGTCGGCATACGACTGAGTGTAACAACCGTAGCGATGGTCCCCCCATGACTGATGATTCTCTCAACTCTTAGGGCCTGCTCTATTGACGATGAGCAACGGCAGAGTTGATGATTTCATCATTACGGCAGTGTTGCTTGGAGGGCACCATGTCCCACACCCCCGTTGACAGGGCCGATCTCCTGACGCCCCATCGCGATCTTCACAATGAGTCGGGCGCCCTGCGCGGTGAGCATCCCGGCCGGTCCCGGAACCCCGTCATCAAGGTGGCGGACCTTGCCTGGCTGGAGTTCGAGAAGCCGGATCCGGACCGGGCCGAGGTGTTCGCGCGTGACTTCGGATTCGCGATCGCCGCCCGCACGGAGCGCGAACTGTGGCTGCGCGGCACGTTCGCGGGCTCGCCGTGCGTGGTCATCCGGCGGGGGCAGACGTCCCGCTTCATCGGGACGGCGTTCCACGCGGCGGAGCGCGCCGATCTGGACCGGCTTGCCCGCGCGACCGGCAGTGACGTCCGTGACATCGATGTACCCGGCGGCGGACAGTCGGTCGCCCTGCTCGATCCCTCGGGCTTCCCGGTCCGGGTGGTGCACTGCGCCCAGCAACTGCCGGCTCTGTCCGAGCAACAGCCGCTGGTCCTCAATACCGGCGTCGGGCGCCGTCGTACGAACGCCACCCAGCGGCCGCCCCGTGAGCCGTCGCGTATCCAGCGGCTCGGGCACGTGGTGCTGGAGACGCGGGTGTTCATGCGGGCCCTCGACTGGTACCTGGACACCCTCGGAATGATCGTCAGCGACTTCCTGTTCCTGGACGGGCAGCGCGGGCGCGGGCCGACCATGGCATTCATCCGCTGCGACCAGGGAAGCCTGGCCGTAGATCATCACACGCTGGCCCTGCACCTGGGGCCCGGCACCGGCTACGTCCACTCCGCCTACCAGGTCACCGACCTCGACGCGATCGCCGCCGGCGGCGAGTACCTGGCCGAGCGCGGCTACCGGCGCAGTTGGGGGATCGGCCGGCACATCCAGGGCAGCCAGCTCTTCGACTACTGGCGTGATCCCGACCGCTTCATGCTGGAGCACTTCGCCGACGGCGACCTGTTCTCCTGCGACCTCGAACCCGGGTGGGCGCCGATGTCGGCGAGCGGTCTGGCCCAGTGGGGCCCGCCGGTCACCCGTGACTTCCTGGGTGCCAACCCGTCCCCCTCCAGGCTGCGCGAGGTCATGACGGCCCTGCGCGGCGACAACGAACTCGACCCCGCGCGTCTGCTGGGTCTGATGAAGGCGATGAGCTCATGAGCACCAACGTTCTGCGCACCACTGACGGCTGGTGGGTCGTCCGGGACGAGCGCGCCGTCCGCGTCGAGACCGAGGCGGTCACCACCGCAGAGCTGCTCGCCGACCGCGACGCGGTCCGCGAGGCCGCCGCCTGCGACGGAAGCGGCACGCCCGTGGCCGACCTCGTGGCGCTGCCTCCGGTCACCACTCCCTGCCGGGTGGTCGCCCAGATGGTCAACTATCGTAGCCACGCCCGTGATTCGGGCTTTTCCGGCGACATCCCGCCGACCTTCTTCCGCAAGGCGTCCGGCTCGGTCAGTGGCCCGCACGAGACGATCGTCCGGCCCGCACATGTGAAGTTCCTCGACTACGAGGTGGAGCTCGGTCTCGTCATGGGAGCCCCCTTGCCGGTGGGCACCGTCGTCGCGGAGCGGGACCTGCCGTCGTACGTCGCCGGGCTGGTCCTGACCAACGACGTCAGCGCCCGCGACGTCCAGCTGACCAAAACCCAGTTCTACGAGAGCAAGTCCTACCCGACCTTCACCCCGACCGGGCCGTACCTGGCCCTGCTGGAGCCCGAGGACTTCGCCCATCTGCTGAACCTGCGGCTGAGGCTGTCGGTCAACGCCGTACCGCGCCAGGACCGCACGCTCGCCGACATGATCGTGCACCCCGCGCAGGCGCTCACCCTGCTAGCCCGCTTCCAGACCCTCGACCCCGGTGACCTGCTGCTGACCGGCACTCCGGGCGGCACCGCTCTCAAGGCCCCGCCCAAGCCGATCGCGAAGATCAGTGCGCTGCTGCCGCCCGCGGTGAGGTGGAAGGCATTCTTCAAGGCGCAGGCCAAGAACCCTCTGTACCTGCATGCGGGTGACGTCGTCACCGCCACGATCGCCACTCCGAACGGGCGGATCGACCTTGGCGAGCAGCGGAACCTTGTGACGGACGCGAGGTGAGCGCCGTAACCCGGACACCGGTGGTGATCATCGGTGCGGGGCCCGTCGGGGTCACGGCCGCGCTCCTGCTCGCCCGGCACGGAGTGCCCAGCCTGCTCCTGGAACGCCATCGGGACCTCTACCCGCTGCCACGTGCCGTCGTCGTGGACGACGAGGTCCGCCGGATCCTGCAGAGCGTCGGTATCCACGAACAGTTCGCCGCCCTCACCCGTCCCGCACGCGGGCTGCGGCTGCTGAATGCCCGGCATCGCGTGATCGCCGAGTTCACGCGCACCCGGACCGGGCGTCACGGCTTCCCGCAGACCAGCATGTTCGACCAGCCCGACCTGGAACGCCTGCTGCGTGACGCCCTGGCGCGCCGCCCGGAGTGCGAGCTGTGGGGCGGGGTGGAAGTCGTGTCCGTCAGCCTGCCCGCCGACGGTGCGGCTCCGGTGCGGGTCACCTTCCGCCGCGACGGCAGCGACGAGGAGGAGCACCTGTGGGCGGATGCCGTCCTGGGCTGCGACGGCGCGGGCGGCCTCACCCGCGACGCCATCGGCGCGGTGTGGGAGGACCTGCACTTCGAGGAGAGCTGGCGGGTCATCGACGTACGCACCAGCCGCCCTGTGCGCACCTGGGAAGGCGTCGACCAGATCTGCTGCCCCACCCAGCCCGCCACCTTCATGCGCCTCGGCGAGGACCGCTACCGCTGGGAGTTCCGGCTCGCCGACGAAGAGGACCTGGACGGCCCGGAAGGGCTGGAGCGCCTGCGCGAGCTGGTCGCCCCCTGGGTGGACTTGCCGCCCGTCGCCTCGTGGGGCGAGGACTTCGAGGTGATCCGGCAGGCGCGGTACACCTTCCGCGCCCGCCTCGCCGACCGCTGGCGCCGGGGACGCGTCTTCCTGCTCGGCGACGCCGCCCACCTCACCCCGCCCTTCATCGGGCAGGGTCTGTGTGCCGGCCTGCGCGACGCCCGAAACCTCACCTGGAAACTCGCCCGCGTCCTTCGGCAGGGCGCGGACGACCGGCTGCTGGACACCTACGAGCAGGAGCGCAAGCGGCACGCCCGCCACATGATCCGCCTCGCGGTCGCCGTCGGCTGGGCCATGACCGGCGGACAGGACCGCGGCGCGGCGCTCCGCCGGACCGTCGTGAGCGCGGTCTGCCGCATCCCCGGCGTGACCACGACGGTGAGCCGCGACCTCAGTCCCGCCCTGACCGCCGGTCCACTCGTACGGCGCCGCCCCGGGCTGACCGGCCGGGCACTGGCCGGAACCTTCTGCCCGCAACCCTGGGTGCTGCACGACGGCCGGCGAGTGCGCCTCGACGACGTCCTCGGGGAGTCCTTCGCCGTTCTGACCGCTGTGCCGCCCACCGCGCAGATGACGGCCGCGGCCACGGCACTGGGCGCATCCACCACCCACGTCGACGACCTGGGCGACGACGGCACCCTGGCCGCCTGGCTGGCACGCGGCCGGGCGGACGCCGTCCTGCTGCGCCCCGACCGCGTCGTACTGGACTCGGTCCCCGTAGGCACCGGCGCCTTCACCGACACCGCCGCCTGGGCCCCGCTGCTGCACACGGCCCGCCGCCCCGCCGAAGCCCGGCCCGCCCCCTGACGAGGAGCCTCGCACCATGACCACCCCGTACCCGGAGCCTTTCCTGGCGCCCGACCCGAAGGAGGCCGCCGGCAGCCGCATCGCGGACTTCGCTCGCTGGGCCGCCCGACACCGCGGCGCCGAAGGGAGTCCAGGACCCCACCGACTACCAGGCCCTGCACCGCTGGTCGGTCACCGATCTGGAAGGGTTCTGGGCCGCGGCGTGGGAATACTTCGAGGTCGACGCGACCACTGCGTACGAGCGGGTGCTTGCGGAGGGGACCATGCCCGGCGCCCGCTGGTTTCCAGGCGCCACCCTGAACTATGCGCACCACGCGCTGCGCAACCTGCACCCGGACGCTCCCGCGATCACCGCACTGGACGAGACGGGGAGCCGGCTACGAGATCACGGGCCGGGAGCTGCGCGCCCGGGTCGCCTCCGTCGCGGCCACCCTGCGCGACCTGGGCGTGGGGATCGGCGACCGGGTGGTCGGTTACCTGCCGAACACCCCTCACGCCGTCATCGCCTTCCTCGCCACCGCCAGCCTGGGCGCGGTGTGGTCGGTGTGCGGCCAGGACTACGCGCCCAAGGCCGCCGCCGACCGCTTCGCCCAGCTCGAACCCACGGTGCTCATCACGGCGGACGGCTACCTCTTCAACGCCACCACGCACGACCGCCGCGCCGCCTCGCTCGACCTGGCCGCCGCCCTGCCCACGCTGAAGGCCACGGTGCTCGTGGATCACCTGGACCTTGGCTGGCCCGAGGCCCGGACCGCGAGTCCGACGGTTCCCTGGGAGGACGCGGCCACCCGCACCGAGTACCTCACCATCGCCCCGGTGCCGTTCGACCACCCGCTGTGGATCGTCTTCTCCTCCGGCACCACCGGCCTGCCCAAAGGCATCGTCCACGGGCACGGGGGCGTCCTGCTGGAGCACCTCAAGATCCTTGGCCTGCACTGCGACCTGGGCGCCGGGGACCGCCTGCTGTGGTACACCACCACCCACTGGATGATGTGGAACCTGGTCGTCTCCACCCTGCTGACCGGTGCCGCCACCTGCACCTACGACGGCAGCCCCGCACCGGTGGCACGTCCGGACATCCTGTGGGAACTGGCCGCCCGCCACAAGGTCACCGTCTTCGGCACCAGCCCCCAGTACCTGCTGGCCATGGCCAAACTCGGCATCGAACCCTCCGCGCACGACCTGTCGGCCATCCGCGCCATCGGCAGCACCGGCTCCGCCCTGCCCGCCTCCGCCTACCCCTGGGTCCGCGACCACGTGGGCACAGGCATCCAGACAGCCTCCACCAGCGGCGGCACCGACGTCGTCTCCGCCTTCGCCGGCAGCGCCCCCACGACCCCTGTCTGGGCGGGCGAGCTGTCCGCCCCCCATCTCGGCGTGGCGCTCGCGGCCTACGACGGCGCGGGACAACCGGTCGTCGACCAGGTCGGCGAACTGGTCGTCACCCGGCCCATGCCCTCCATGCCGCTGTACTTCTGGAACGACCCCGATGGCAGCCGTTACCGCGACGCCTACTTCGGCGCCTACCCGGGCGTGTGGCGGCACGGCGACCGGATCACCCTCACCCCCCACGGCTCGGTGATCGTCCACGGCCGCTCCGACGCCACCCTCAACCGCAACGGTGTGCGCCTGGGCAGCGTCGACATCCACGACATCGTCGAACGCCTCCCGGAGATCACCGAAGCCCTCGTCATCGGCGCGGAGGAACCCGACGGCGGCTACTGGATGCCCCTGTTCGTCGTCCCCGCGCCCGGTGTGACCGTGGACGACACCCTGCGAGACCGGATCCGGGAGGCGATCCGCGCCTTCGCCTCACCCCGCCACGTCCCTGACGAGATCCTCGCCGTACCGGCCATCCCGCACACGAAGACCGGCAAGAAACTCGAGGTCCCCGTCAAGCGCCTCCTCCAGGGCGCCCCCGCCGAGCAGGTCCTCGATCCCTCGGCGGTCGACAACCCGGACCTGATCGCCTACTTCGCCGACCTGGGCGCCGAACGCCGGCAGCTCCGCCACCCGCACACCCCCGAGGGCGCCTCATGACCGGCAAGCGGCATCAGCAGCCCGATGCCGGCCGGGCCTCCGCACAGCGGTCGCCGTGATGACGCACGTTGGGTTGTCGGCGGACACTTGCGGCAGCAGGATCCGCCCTTGCTGCCGCCCACGCGCCACTCGGTCCTGTTAGCGAGCCCGCGGTGGGGCTGTCACACTGGTTCTGTGGTTCCGCTGATGGTCGCGGCGGGTCAGATTGCGTCCTCATCACTTACAGGCGCCAGTGTTGTGTCGGCTTGCGCACTGGTCTTCACCGTCGCGTCGTTCTGGTGGCTCAACGCCCGGCAGGGACGCCTGAAGGCGTGGGAGCCTCATTCCTTCGCAGCGATCGTCCGCTGTTCCACGGCTCGCCTGCGGCTCCCGCTCGTCCTTCACAACACCGGTCCCAAGCCGATAGTCGTCCAGGACCTCATCCTGACTTTCCCCCATGAGCCCGCCTCCCATCTGCCACTCCTGTGGGTGTCCTCGCCGTCTCGTCTCCAGCCGGGGCCGGACGGGGAAGCGAAGCTGCCGGCCGGTTTCGTTGTGGCCGGCAGAGAAGCGCGACAGCTCTTCATCGAGTTCGAGGCACCGTTTTCGGGATTTCTCCCGGAGGCCCGTGACTACAAGGCCCAGATACAAGTGAGGGTTGGCCACCGCAAGGGATGGCGCCCCCTGCTGATGTTCACCTTGCGGGCCGCCAACATCCTTGATCCCGATCGGTACACCGTCTACAACAACACGCCTCTCGAACTGACGAAGGAGGACCAGAAGAGGGCAGACGCTGCGCTCCTGGAGCTGTTGGACGGGGAGGGGGACGCATCGGACCCGGGCGAGAGGAAGCGGCGGGACCCTCCGGGTGACGATGGCAACACCGGAACGGGTCGCTAGAGACGCACAGCCACATGGGCAGCTCGTGGTGGTAACCGCATCCTGTGCAAGGAGAACCGGCAGCACGAGGACGCCATCCGGATCCGGGTGGACCGGTGCCACTCGGCCTGCCTGGAACGCGCCCGGACCCTCGACGGCCGTCCCGGCGCCGAGTCGGCCGCGGCCACCTGCCGCGCCCGCACGGCTTTCCTGGAGACGCTCATGTGAGGCCCCGAAACCTGTGCGGCCTCGCGACACGGACCGCCCGACGGCCGACTCGGGGCGGGTTCCGGCGAGGACATCTCTGCGGTCAGGGTCTCCGGCTCCGAGGCCATGGTGAGAGTCGGACCGGGCCCACCGGCGCCGCCGCGTCGGAGGGCCCGGGAGCGGGCCGCCTCCCGTGTCCCTCATGGCGACCGCTCGAACGGGCGCATCGTCCCGAACCCTTACCCGCTCTTCCGTGGTACCCACCCCGGCGGATGCGGCATCGTCGTCCGGAATCGCCGGACGACGATGCCGGCTGGGCCGGTCGGCGGGCCGGCTCCGGCTGGCTCCCGAGCCGCACCAGCGTGGCCAGGGCGCGCGAGGGCCGCAGCCCGGATGTCGGGTATCGAGCGGTCGTGTCCGTTCCCTGGCGTGAGCGCGGCAGAGTATGTACCAGGTTCAGCGATGATCCGCAGGGCCGCCTGCAGCCGCTCTCCGACGGTTGGGAGCGGTCACGGAGCCGGTCACCTCCACAGGTCCCGACTCGTGCACACGCGTGCGCCCATGTTCCGCTCCATCATCTGCAGTGCGGCCCGGGCGAGGTCCTCGTGAATGTGCGCTACGGCATCCATGGGAACGGTCACCTCGAAGTGACGGATGTGGGCGTCGAGAGCCGAGTAGAGCACGCACTGCTCGGTCGCCTGCCCGGTGAGCACCAGTTGGTCGATGTTCTGTTGCCGCAGGAGGTACTCCAGGGGGGTCTCGAAGAAGGCGGAGTGGCGGGCCTTCAGTACGAAGAGGGAACCTCCGTCGGGCTTCAAAGGCTCCACCAGGCAGCCGTGCGGTCCGCTCAGAGCCTGGTCCAGCAACTCGCCGTGGTGCGATCGCCACTCACCGAAGTTGTCGTTCACATAGATCACCGGTACCGAGAGACCTCGCGCGCGTCGCAAGACGTCCGCCACGACCGGAACCACCGTCCGAGCCGAGGAAAGCAGCAGGTCGGCGTCCTTGTGGTCGTAGGTGTTGATCATGTCGACGACCAGCAGTGCAGTTCTACTCACATCCACCGGGTTCCCTGATCGCACGTATGCCTCCTGTGTTCATACTGGGAATCGGGGATGGGCCCGGGGGAGTGCCGGCATCCGGCGATCGATCAGCGCGCTTGGTGGTGTGGATGCGGACCGGGGTGACGGGCCGGTGCCCGGTCGATTCGAACTCGTGACCGGGAGTCGCTGAATCGTTCATGGCCGATGACGTTTCCGTCCTTCTCGTTGGCGATCCGGCCGGGACGCCCGGTGCGAGCTGCCATGGTGGGGCCGCTCGCCTGGCCGGAGGGGCTGGCGGTCCACGCGTGGCTCGCCACCCACCGTGTGCCGACCGCAGCGCTGCGGCTGGGTGTGCTGCCTTCGCGGCCGGGTTCATAGCCGTGCACGGTATCGGCTCCCGCCAGGCAGCCGTGCTGCGTGACCAAGGCAATCACTGCATGGGCCTGCTCGCCGCCGCCCCGGCCACCGTGCGGCGCCTGCTGGGCAAGGAGGCCGGCCAGCCGCGCCTGCGGCATCGGCCCGCGCCCGTCGTCCCAGTGCCCTGCTGGCCTCCGCCTCCGCTTCACCCCACCCCCTGGGCGGCGTCAGCGTCCGGGCCGCTCTCCTGAACCTGGTGTCCGGCTAGAGCGTGTCTCTTTGGTGGGCTCATCAGTTGATCGGATGTGCCTGTCCGATCAGTGATCACTGATGCGATGTGGGACCGGATCGAGCCGCTGATGCCGGCCGATCCGGTTCGCGGACGGGGGTGGGCCGACCACCGCCGCACGCTCGGGGCCATCGCGTGGAAGTACCGCACCAACTCCCCCTGGCGGGACCTGCCCGACGAGCTGGGCTCGTTCCAGACCGCCCACAAGCGGCTGATCAGGTGGGCCGTCGACGGCACCTGGGAGAAGATCCTCACCGCCGTCCTCGCGGCAGCGGACGCCGTCGACGACATCGGCTGGACCGTGTCGGTGGACTCCACCGTCGTCCGGGCCCACCAGCACGCCGCCGGAGCACTCAAAAGGGGGCCGAAGGCCGCGACGAGCCGGCCGACCACGCACTCGGACGCTCCCGCGGCGGGCTGCGCACCAAGATCCGCCTCGCCGCGGACAGCCACGCGCGGCCCCTGGCTCTGGCCGTCACAGCCGGCCAGGCCGGCGACGCGCCCGCCTTCGAGACGGTCATGGCCCGCATCCGGGTGCCGAGAACCGGCCCCGGCCGGCCCCGGACCCGCCCCATCACGGTCCTGGCCGACCGCGCCTACTCATCCCGCGCGATCCACGGCCACCTGCGCCGCCGACAGATCCGCGCGGTCATCCCGCAGCCTTCGGACCAGACCGGCCACCGTCTGCGGCGCGCCCGCCAAGGCGGGCGCCCGCCCGGCTTCGACGCGGACGCCTACAAGCAGCGCAACACCGTCGAGCGGTGCATCAACCGCCTCAAACAACGGCGCGGCCTGGCCACACGATGCGACAAACTCGCCATCGCCTACCAGGCCGCACTCCACCTAGCCGACGTTGAGGTTGTCGTCCACGAGGAACTCCGGATAGCCGAAACGCTCTCCGAGGGCGGTGAACGCGTCGCAGCGGCCCTCGTCGATCGCCACGAAATACGCCTTCATGGACCTCAGGAACAGCCGGAAGCCGACGTCCGCACAGGCTTCGTCGACCACCTGCTCCAGTGCCGGGACCAGGCCGGGTACCGACCCGCCGACGGCTGCTTCTTCCAGGGCGTCGGCGACGGCACCGATCTGTTCCAGGACCGCACTGCGCAGCCTGGCGTCTGTCACGGCCTGCGGCGGCGACGGGCGGAATGTCGCGTCGGACCGCTGCATGCCGGTGGTCCACGCCGCTTCGATGCGGCGCAGCCAGTCCCGCCCTGTCAGGCCGTGCTGTGCGGGGTCGAAGTAGCGCTTCGTCGCTCCGAGCCATACGGTGCGGAGGACCTCGTCCGGCAGATTGCAGGCCAGCAGCCTCCGCACGTCCTCACCGATCTGCAGGACGATGGTGCGGCTGACCTCGGCGCCGGCGTCCTCCACCAGACGAAGCTGGACGTCCACCGGCCCGCTGCTCGGAATGAACCTGTCGTGGTCCTCGGCGGACAGCCACACCGGATAGCCGGACGTCATGGCCAACCAGCTCAGCCCGATATCCACAACGAATTCCTGCTGCCCGGCGCCTCCCTGCTCTGCGTCCGCCCTCGCCATGAGCGTCACCCTCTCACTCCGGGAAGGACGTGGTGTCGCATCAGGCAACGTTCGCCCTGTCCCCGTCTTCCGATGCCGGGGTGGTTGCGATCAATCGGTTCGTGATCTCCTCGGCGGTCAGCACGAGTGCGAAACCTTTGCGGAGGACGGCGAGTTCCGGTTCCTGGCGGGACTCGTCGTCGGTGGCCGTGGTGTCGGATCCGAAGACAACCTTGTAGCCGCGTTCGTATGCCTGCCGGGCCGTGGTGCCGCAGCAGTAGTTGGTGAGGGTGCCCGTGACAATGACCGTGTCGCGGCCGAGGTTGCGCAGCATCGTGTCGAGCGGGGTGTCGTAGAACGCGCCGTAGGAGGGCTTGCGGATCAGGGCCTCATCGGGGCGGCGGCCCATCGGAGCCCACACCTCGGCGGGGCCCGGGCGGCGCCAGTCGGTGTCGGCATGCGGGAGGAAGCGCAGGGCGTGCGGCCGGTCCAGTCCGAGATGGGTGTCGTCGAAGATGGTCCAGATCACCGGGATCGAGGCGGACCGGCAGTCTTCGACCAGCTGCCGCAGCCGGGGTGCCATCCGGGTGGCCGCGGGCACCCAGTAGGGGCTCCCCCCGGGGCGGACGAATTCGTCCTGCATGTCGATGACCAGCAGCGCCGTGCGCTCGGGCCGTACGTCGAACGATGCCCGGCCGTGCTCGTACGCGTCGCGCGCTCGCGTGACCACCCAATCCTCGGTATACGCCACCCTTGCCCCCTATGTCGATTCGAGGTACCTCGTTTCGATGTGCGAGAGTAACAGCATGCTGGAACTTGCGATCCTGGGATTCCTGGCCGCGGGGCCGCTGCACGGTTACCAACTGCGCCGCCGGATAGCGCACTTGTCCGGCCATGCCCGCCCGGTCAGCGACGGCAGCCTCTATCCGGCGATCAACCGCCTGGTCAAGGCTGAGCTGCTCGACCGCAGAGCCGAGCCGGGCGCCTCGGCCGTCCAGAGGCACACCCTGAGCCTGACCGCTGCCGGCCGCACCGAGCTGCTGCGCCGGTTGCGGGAAGCCGACGGCCTGGACATCAGCGACAGCACCCGATTCTTCACGGTCCTGGCTTTTCTCTCCCAGCTTCCCGACCGCGCCGACCAGCACGCGGTACTGCGTCGGCGACTGGACTTCCTGGAACAGCCCGCGAGCTTTTTCCACGATGGCGACCGCCTCCTGGGCGCCGAGGACACCGACGATCCCTACCGCCGCGGCATGCTCGCCATCGCCCGCACCACCAGCCGCGCGGAACGGTCGTGGCTACGGGAACTGCTGACCTGACACCGACACGGCGAGCCGGCCCGACCACCAAGCGGTGCAGGCCGACACCAGGCCGCAGCCCGGGCCTGCCCGTCCGTCGGGACGAACACCCGCGCGGCGACAGGCGAAGGCGGAGCCAGACAGTCAGGAAGCCGGGGCCCGGGGCCCGGGGGCGGGCCGGAGACGGTGGCACGGCAGCCGGGCGGCCGGCACGGGGCGGCACCGGACAGCCGGCGGCGTGCACGACCCGGAGGCAGCGGCGCGGAGCACGCGGCCGGCTCACCCGGTCGTGGTGGCCTTTGAGGACGATGCGGGTTCGCCTGTCCAGCGATCTTATTTTGGCAGCGAGCAGGTCACTACCTCCCCTGGATTGGGGCAGGGCCACGGGGGCACGTGCACCTCAGGACGGTGGAAGGGTGATCGACAATGGCCGAACGATCGACGGCGGCAGCGAAGCAAGGAGCCCGGACAGCGGACCGTGAGGACGCCCGGACGCCGCCGTTGCGACCCGGCGGCTACGAGCCGGCCGATTACGCGGCAGTGGTGGTGCGCAGTGCCCGGGAGGCCGGGGTCTCGCCCCTGCTCGTGATGACGGTGCTCCACAACGAGGCGTACAAGCCGCACCATCCGCTGCTGGAGCGGTTGTGGCAGTGGTGGAAGCCCGGGGCGTCCTTCGGCCTGGCCAACATGCACCGGGCGACGTTCGAGCGGGTCCAGCGGACGCACGGCCTGCCGGGGCGATGGCAGGACCTGCGCGACGACTCCGCCTTCGCCGTCCGCACGGCTGCCCTGCACCTGAAGGACCTCGACCGCAGCCTTGCGAGGCGGCACGTACGCCGTTACACCCGCGACGAACTCCTCGCCCTCGGCTACAACACGGGCGAACGCAACATGCGAGCCTTCGCCCGGGGCGTCCCGCCGGGCCCCATGGCACGGTCGTACCTGCGCCGCTTCCGCGCCTACCGAGAACGGGCCGCCGAGGCCCTGGCCGACGGCGGCGAGCCGCGCGACACGGTCACCGGCTGATCGACCACCTCGAGGACCGGCCGCCTGCGGCGGATGCCGACAGTTGCCGTAGTTCCCATGATCTCGGTCAGTGGTGCATCACGGTGGTACACGAGGGCCCTTCTGTCGGTGCAGACGTCGCAATCCGCACCGAACTGGAAGGCCCTCGTGTACCACGTAGTGCCCCGCTGACGCCGACCGGCAGGCTGAGCCTGGCCTGGTGTGTCGTTGACGACGGCTGGCCGTTGCGGCGGCCGCGGAACGCTTCCAGGCCAGCCACCCCACCACCGCCCGCTGGGCCCACCGCTACCGGCAGTGGGGGCGGACAGGATGCAGGTGCGGCGGTGCGCCAGGGTCTGTACGACTCAACCGCTCCTGCCGGCGGACGTGTGAGCGATCCGCCCCCGGCCCAAGTCACCTGGCCGGCCTTCGGTTGCGTTTCGGGCAACGTGCCCCGCCGAACGAAGTTGTGATCTTGACAGGCCCGCTTGTCGGCCTGGCTCCGCAGGCCGCCGCGCGGCAGCTCGACCACCTCACCCCTGGGGTGGTAGCCAACTCGCCATGCGGCGAAAGCGGTCGACCCTTCCCAGGCGCTGACAACCACGCGGGCAAGGTGCGCCAGCACCTCCATGTCGCCGCCGGCATCCTTCTGGCTGCCGCAACCGGAGACGGCCCCTAAGCCGGTGGCGGACAAGGCCGCCGCAGCCTGCGCAGCTCAGTGAGCGCGATGCCCTGATGCGCATGTGACTCCAAGAAGAGGGTGGCCGGCCTCGCTCGCCAGTGGCGGCCGTGACCGTCGTACAGCCCGCCGCACCGAGGCAGAGGACGAGCAGTAGGGTCAGTGATCGGTGGGACACGGCGCCGCTGTGGCCCCCCGGACGCGGCCGGTACCCGCAGCAGGCGCCCGGGCCACCGAGCGGATCGGGCTCCGTACGATCCCGGCGGCTCCGACGACCCCGGCGCACCGGCGGGCGGGGTTTCGCGCGACCCGGTCGGGCGCCGGGCAGGCGCGCGAGCTGCCCCTCCCTTCCGCGCCTTTGCCTTCTCTTTACAACCTGGTCTCGCCCCGCCTCGTCTCTCCGCTCGGAATTTGCAACCGCCCGCCGAACCGTGCGGGCGGCCGACGAGAGAGAGCCATCCGATGCGCCGAACCGTCCTCAGTGCCACGGCACTCGCGTGCACCACCGTGCTGGCGGCCATCGTGCCCGCCTTCGCCGACGGGACCAAGCCCACTCATGCCCCTGCCCCGGCCCCTTCCAAGGTGGCCACCTCCGTCCCCAGTGCCCCCGCCCAGGGCAGCACCAAGGACAGCCGCACGCCGGGCACCGAACCCACTCAGGCCCCGGCCCGCGACCAGGTCGACAAGGTGCCCGCGGGGGCACCCGACACCGGCGTCATCACCCCCGCCGCGGACTCCCACTCCCAGAACGGGCTGATCGGCGGCGCCGCCGGTGCGGCGCTGGTGCTGGCCGGCGGAGCCGCCTTCGTCGTCCGCCGCCGGGCGACCGGGGCATGACACCGCTCTCCAGGCGCGCGTTCGGCGGCGCGGCACTGACCGCGCTGCTGGCCGGTTGCGGCGGCGTCGGGACCGACCGGCCCGCACCCGTCCACCCGGAGGGCACCCACCACGGCACCCCGGGCGCCGAAGGCACCCCGCAGGCAAGCCCGTCGGGCACCGGCGACGCCCCGCGCCCGCTGCGCCGTTCGGTACCGGTCCGGCTCCGCATCCCGGCCATCGGGGTCGACACCCCACTGCTCAGCCTCGGCCTGGCACCGGACGGCACCGTGCAGGTCCCCCCGGTCACCGCACACGACCGGGCGGGCTGGTACCGACATTCGCCGACGCCGGGACAGCGCGGACCGTCGGTGATCCTCGGCCACGTCACGGTCGGCTCCTACGGCAACGGAGTCTTCCGCCACCTGGACCGGCTGCGGACCGGCGAGAGGATCGTGGCCCGCCTGGAGAACGGCACGCAGGCGGAGTTCGCCGTCACCACCACCCGCACGGTGGCCAAGGCGCACTTCCCGACCGAAGACGTCTACGGGAACGTGGACCGCCCAGAACTGCGGCTCATCACCTGCGGCGGCCTGCGCGACGGCCACGGCTACCGTGACAACGTGATCGTCTTCGCCACCGTCAGCTCCACCGGTCCGTGACGAACCGGCGCCCCGCGGCGGCGGCCGGGCCGGCGAACGCGACGCCGCCGACCCGTTCTCATCCCCCCCGCGGGGCGTCGGCCCGCCCGTAGCCCCCACCCGTGCCCGACCCGGCACCCCGACCCTGGAGAGCGTTGAAACGGTCCCGCGACAAGGCAGCGTCCGAACTGTTCGCCGCCCTGTACCCGCGCCTCGCCGGCTGGTGCCGCCGCCTCGTCGACGACGACGAGACGGCTCACGAAATCGCCTCCGAGGCGTTCACCCGGCTCTGGGCCCGCTGGACGTCCGTGGAGGAGCCCCGCGGCTTCCTCTACGTCACCGCGGCCAACATCATCCGCGACCACTGGCGCAAGCTCGAGCGCGAACGCCGGGCCGTACGCCGCGCCACCACCGAGGCCTCGCTCAGCCCCCACACCGAGCAGAGCGATCCCTCGGTGCGCCTGCTCGTGCAGTCCCTGCCGGAACGACTGCGCGTCCCGATCCTCCTCCACTACTACGCTGACATGCCGATCCGGGAGGTGTCCGCACTGACCGGACGCAAGGAAGGAACCGTCAAGGCCGACCTGCACGCGGCCCGGGAACTGCTCCGCGTTCACCTGAGGAGAAACCTTGACCACTCGCTTTGACAACGACCCGGAGTCCGCGCCCGACGACCCGCTCACGGTGATCCTCCGGCCGCCCGCCGACTACCTCGGCCCGCCACCCGGCCGCTACGAGGCGATCCGCCGCACGGCGGGCCGCCGCAGACTGCTGCGCGCCGCCGTCGGGGCGGCCCTGACGTGTGCGGCGGCCCTCGTCGCGCTGCCGCTGCACCTGTCCGGCCCGTCCGGCCCCGCGATGCCGACGGTTCCGCTCGCTCCGCCGCCCCCCGCGACCGCGCCGGGCCCCACACCCCCGCCGGGACCGACCGCACCGGCCTCGGACTCCGCCACCCCGAGCCCCCGCAAGAGCACCGGCGCCGGCGCGCCCCCGAGCCCCACGGCCACCCCCGGCACCCGTACGACTGCCCGGCCCGGCCCGGACCGCTCGGCACCGCCGCGGGAGCAGATCCCGGCGTACCCCACACCGGAGGGAACCAGCCGCAGGTAGCCGGCGGCGGGGGCGGGCCGCGTCCCGGGCTCAGGCGGTCGGCGTGCCCCTGGTGGAAGTACATCCGCCAACCCGTATCCGTCAGGCGCCACAGGCAGTTGCGCCAAGCCCGGCGCTTCGGTTCCGCGCCGAGCTGAGACACAACGTGGCAGTCCCGGGAACCAACACCTCCGCACGCGCCCCGAACGCCCCTCTCGCGGCCGATCCCCCGCCCCGACGGCTGAATCTCCCCCGTCAGGCCGGGTGATCAGCCCTCACAACCCCTTACAGCCGATCCAGAAGGGAACCTCCTATGGGTCTGGCCGCCGACCGCTTGGACCCCGCCGTGCAGCGTGCGTGCACCCGCCCCATCACGAAATCCGCAGGCGCGCAGATGCGTTACCTGGTGCGCCAGTTCAAGGGCACCTGCGGTCGCCGACGTGCCCGGCGTCTCCCAGCACACCGTGGAGCGCTAGGCCAGATCTACGCCCCGACCTGATCTCGCTCAGCGCCTGGCCGACGCCGTAGGCGCCCGCTCGCAGCCCGTATCCGCGAGGAGGCCCGCCGCCAGGCCGCCGTGGGCGCTGTGCCCGTCGACCACCCAGGACGATGTCGGGAGGCAGCAGCAACCGGTTGACGATGCTCACCCCGCAGGGGTGAGCCGATCGAGATGTGCTGGTGCGTCGCCGCTTCCATGTGGCTATCTGGCTCCATGACCGTGCTCGTGACCCGCCGCCACGTCGATTACGTGCGTGTCACCACCACGGGTTGTCCCGCCGTGAGCTGAGTCCGCTCCGGCCTTTCGAGCAGTGCTCTTCCCCACAGCACGGCACCGCATCGCCACAACGCGCCTTTCCCCGGGCCCGGTTCGCAGTATGAGGTTTCGCCGCGCTTTCTTCGCCCCCGTACCGCGGGCGTCCCCGTACCCCGGGCGCCCCCGTACCGCAGGCGTTCCCGCCCTCCGCACCAGGGAGCACGACATGAGCCAGCCCATCGATGCCGTCACCGCCGGCCACACCCTTGAGGAACATCCCCCCGGCCCCGACACCTCCGCCTGGTCGTTCGAGACCAAGCAGATCCACGCGGGACCCGCGCCCGACCCGACGACCGGTGCCCGGGCGACCCCCATCTACCAGACGACGTCATTCGTGTTCCGGGACACGCAGCACGTCGCCGACCTGTTCTCGCTGGCCGAGCCCGGCAACATCTACACCCGCATCCACAACCCCACCCAGGACGTCTTCGAGCAGCGCGTCGCCGCCCTGGAGGGCGGGGTCGCGGCCGTCGCGCTCTCCTCCGGGCAGGCGGCGGAGACCCTGGCGATCCTGACGGTGGCCAGCGCCGGCGACCACGTCGTCTCCAGCAGTTCGCTGTACGGCGGCACCTACAACCTGTTCCGGCACACGCTGCCGAAGCTGGGCGTCCAGGTGTCGTTCGTGGACGACCCGGGCGACTTCGAGGCCTGGCGGGCGGCGATCCGGCCGAACACCAAGGCACTGTTCGCCGAGACGTTGGGCAATCCGCGCGGTGACGTGCTCGACGTGGAGGCGGTCGCGGACGTGGCGCACGCGGCCGGGCTGCCGCTGATCGTGGACAACACCCTGCCGACGCCGTATCTGCTGCGTCCCGTCGAGCACGGTGCGGACGTCGTCGTGCACTCGGCGACCAAGTTCCTGGGCGGGCACGGCACAGCGATCGCGGGCGTGGTCGTGGACGGCGGGACCTTCGACTTCGGGGCGCACGCCAAGCGGTTCGCGGACTTCAACGAGCCCGACCCCAGCTACCACGGCCTGCGGTACTGGCCCGCGCTCGGCCCGGGCGCCTTCGCCGTCAAGCTGCGCGTGCAGTTGCTGCGTGACCTCGGCCCGGCCCTCTCCCCGCACTCCGCTTTCCTGCTGCTGCAGGGCGTGGAGACCCTGAGCCTGCGCATCGAGCGGCACTCCGCCAACGCGTTGGCGCTGGCCCAGTGGCTGGAGCAGCGGGACGAGGTGGCCGCCGTGCACTACCCGGGTCTCGAATCCAGCAAGTGGTACGAGGCGGGGCGCACATACCTGCCGCGGGGTGCGGGCGCGCTGGTCTCCTTCGAGCTGCGTGACGGCGTCGAGGCCGGCAAGCGGTTCGTGGACGCGGTCGAGCTGTTCAGCCACCTCGCCAACATCGGCGACGTGCGCAGCCTGATCATCCACCCGGCCTCCACGACGCACAGCCAGCTCGACGAGGAGCAACTGGCGGCCACCGGCGCCTCCCCGGGCCTGGTGCGCCTGTCGGTCGGACTGGAGAACCTCGCCGATCTGAAGGCCGACCTGGAGGCGGGGTTCCGCGCGGCGAAGGGCGCGTCCTGAACACCGTCTTGCCGCCTTCCGAGGTCCCCCTCCCGCCGGCCTCCGGGGCCTGGCGAGAGGGGGACCCGCCCGGGCGTCGCCAGTGGTACGAACGCGACGCACCGCTTGCGCTGGAGGCGGGCGGCGAGGTCCCGGGTGTGCGCATGGCGTTCGAGACATGGGGGCGGCTGGCGCCCGACCGCTCCAACGCGGTGCTGGTACTGCACGCCCTGACCGGCGACAGCCATGTCGCGGGCGCCGCCGGTCCCGGTCACCCCGGTCCCGGCTGGTGGGACGGGATCGTCGGCACCGGACGGGCGCTCGACACGGACCACTGGTTCGTCGTCGCCCCGAACGTGCTCGGCGGTTGTCAGGGCAGCACCGGGCCGTCCTCGCTCGCCCCTGGCGGACGCCGCTGGGGCAGCCGTTTCCCGTTCCTGACCCAGCGTGACCAGGTGCTGGTAGAGGCGGAGTTGGCGGAGGCGCTCGGCATCGACCGGTGGGCGCTGGTCGTCGGCGGATCGATGGGCGGGATGCGGGCGCTCGAGTGGGCCGTGTCCTATCCGGAGCGGACGGGGGCGCTGCTGCTGCTCGCCACGGCGGCCGCGGCGAGCGCGGAGCAGATCGCTTGGGCGAACATACAGCTACACGCCGTGCGCGGTGACCCGAATTGGCGCGGCGGCGACTACCACGGTGCGGACCCCGGACGCGGCCCGCACGCCGGGCTCGGCCTGGCCCGCCGTCTCGCCCACGTCACCTACCGCAGCGAACCGGAGCTGCAGAGCCGCTTCGGCCGCACGCCGCAGGCCACGGAGGACCCTTGGAACGGCGGTCGCTATCAGGTCGAGTCGTATCTCGACCACCACGCCGCCAAGCTGGTGCGCCGCTTCGACGCGGGCAGCTACGTCACTCTCACCGAGGCCATGAACAGCCACGACATCGGCCGGGGGCGCGGCGGTGTGCGCGCCGCCCTGAGCCGGGTGACGGCCAGAACGCTCGTCGCCGCAGTGGACACGGACCGCCTCTATCCACCTTCCCAGCAAACCGAGTTGGCGGCCGGCATCCCCACCGCAGGCCGCCTCCGGGTGATCGAATCCCCGTACGGCCACGACGGCTTCCTCATCGAGGTGAAGCAGGTCGCCGCGCTCCTCACCGAACTTCTCAGCCGGACCGCCACCTGACGGCGCCCTTCGGCTGCCACCGCCCCGCCGTTGAGCCGGACCGCATGAGCCCCCGGCGCCCGGTGGCGGATTCAGGCCGTGAGCTTCTTGCAGATCGCCTTCAAGCGGGCTCGGCGCTGGCGCGGGCCAGCGGCAGCCACACGCCTTCGGCGAGGTCCGTGCGGGCGAAGAGGCCGACGCCGGCCAGCGCTCCGGGCCAGGGGCAGCCAAACCTCGTCCGCGAGAGCGAAGCGGACGAAGTCACCGGCCAGGGGGTGCCGTTCCGATCGAGGTTGTGGCGTACCCGGTCGGCGGCCGAGGCCCGGATCGCGTCCGGCTCTGCCGCCGGGGCGGGGGCCGGCCCGGCGGGGGCCGGGGTGAGGAAGCGGGGCACGTAGCCGGTGGGCGGGATCGGCTCGGAGAGCCATGCGCGGTTCAGCGCAGCGGCCACCATACGCGGCCGTATCCGGTCGGCCCAGGGCAGGTGGACCGGATGCGCGGTGCCGGACCTAAGGAGGAGCGGCCCCGGGGAGTCAGCGGCGGGAGGGCTTGCGTTGAGGAGTGGTCGCTCTGCCAGAGCTGGCCGCCCCAGCGAGCGACCTGACGCAGGTGCGGTTCGCCGTCTCACCGATGTGAGAGGTCGCGCCCCGCTTCCTCACCAGCGCACCGGAAGGCTGCGCATCCCTCTCATCAGCAGGCCCGGCAGCCACTCGCCCGGCGAACCGTCGAGCGCGAGGCCGGAGGCGCGCTCCAGGAGTGTGCCGACGGCGATACGGCCCTCCAAGCGGGCCAGGGGTGCGCCCAGGCAGTAGTGGATGCCGTGGCCGAAGGTCAGGTGGCCGCGGGTGTCACGGCGGATGTCGAAACGGTGCGGGTCGCTGTAGCGGTCGCCGTCGCGCTGGGCGGCAGTGAGGCCGACCACCACCTGCTCGCCCTGCTCGATGGGCGTGCCGGCGATCTCCAGGGGCTCGCGGGCGTAGCGGAACGTGGCGCTCTGCACCGGGCCCTCGTAGCGCAGCATCTCCTCGACGGCGCCGTCGAGGAGGCTCATGTCAGCCCTGAGGGCAGCGAGTTGCCCGGGGTGGGTGAGGAGGGCGAGGACGCCGTTGCCGATGAGGTTGACGGTGGTTTCATGACCGGCGATGAGCAGCAGGTAGGCCATGCCGCGCAGTTCCTGCGCGGAGAGCCGGTCGCCGCCCTCGGCGGTGGCGCGGATCAGGTCGCTCAGCAGGTCGTCGGTCGGTCCGGCGGACCGCTTGTCCTCGATCAGTCCGGTGAGGTACTCGGCGAGGCGGACGATCGCGTCATACTCGGTGGTCCCGTTGGTCGGTGCGACCACCTCGGTGGACATCTTCCGGAACTCCGCGCGGTCCATGTCCGGGACGCCGAGCAGTTCGCAGATGACAGTGATGGGCAGCGGGAAGGCGAGGGAGTCGATGAGGTCGCCGTACCCGCGCGGCAGCATCTCGTCCAGCAGGTCATCGGTGATCTGCTGGATCCGCGGGCGGAGCTGCTCCACCCGGCGCATCGTGAACGCGCGGGTGACGAGGCCGCGCAGACGGGTGTGCTGAGGGGGGTCGGTTGCCAGCAGGTGCTTGCCGATCATCTCCTCGTCAAGGAAGGTCGCGCCGATCTTGGCGCCGTCCTTGGCCAGCCGGGGGTCGGCGAGGGCGGCGCGCGCCTCTTCATACCCCACGATCAGCCAGGTTTCGTAGTCCTCGCCCGCTCCCGGCAACCGGACGCGGTGCACGGGGCCCCGCTCACGCAGGCGGGCGTACACCGCATGGGGGTCGCGGCGGAGATCGTCCCCGGACTCCCCCAGATCGACCAGCCGTTGCCTGTCCATCGCTCCCCTTCCGGACTCCCCCCGAGGCCCCCGGGCGCATCCCGGTACCGGCACAACGCCTGCGGCGGTCGCTTAGTGCCCGTCCTCCAGCGGTCCCGCGTCGCACTTCGGCCCGATGTGCGTAGTGCTTCTTCCAGCGAGCCGTCGACGACGGTGACCTGCCTGCGCAGACCGATCCGGCGCTACTGGCCCGCTACGGCACCACCTTCGCCTACGGCATCGCGGTACAAGCTGCGAGTGGTGTCGGCCGGGATGAGCTACAGGAGCTGGCCGACGCCGCCCTCCGTAACTGGCCACTCTGAGCCCCCCCCGCGGGCACCGTGAGACACCAACTGGCTGAGACGCACCGACAGATCACACAACCCCGTCCAGCGCGGTGGCGTCCGGCAGCCGTGCGCACCCGGCCCCGACTTCCGGGAACGCCCCGGTTCTGTATCGAGTGACTTGTTGCTGCCTTGGCCGTTGCACAGTGGGTGATGAGGCACGTACGGCCGGCGGACGTGCGCTACATTGCCCGCCATGACTGAACGCGGGGCCGTCACCTGGCCACCTGCCCCGATACGGACCGCGCGGCTCGTGCTCCGGGAGCCCGCGGCCCGAGACCGCGCGGCGATCATCGAGCTGCTCGCCTCGCCGGAGGTGGGCGCCTACATCGGTGGTCCTCGACCGCGTGATGAGCTTGAGCGCGTGTTGCCTGAGACTCCCGAGAAGCGCCCCGGCCTTTTCGTGGTCGAGCTCGACGGAGCGATGATCGGCACCGTCGAACTCAACCGGCGCGACGCGGAGCATCGGAGTCATGTCCGCCCGGATGCGGGGGAGGCCGAGCTCGGCTACCTGTTCCTGCCCGAGGCATGGGGACGCGGATACGCCGCCGAGGCGTGCGCGGCGGCGCTCGACTGGTTCGCCGACGCGCTTCCCGGGGAGCCTGTGGTGCTCTGCACCCAGACCGCCAACGACCGCTCGATGCGCCTCGCGGCGAAGCTGGGGTTCACCGAGGTGCAACGGTTCGAGGAGTGGGGTGCCGAACAGTGGATGGGCGTGAGGTCCCCGGTCACGCCGTCCAGTTGAGATCGTTCTCGACATCGCGACCGACTTCCACGAAACCGCCGATCGGTCGTCGGCCGCGGCGCTTGACCGCGTGGAGCACGGCGGAGGGCTTCCGTCATGTTGCAAGCCCGGTCAGTTCGGCAACGGTTACTGCCTGAGCGTTCTCCGGCACGGGCCCCTCTGCACGCAACAGAACAGAGTCGAGAAAGGAAACCGGTCATGTCCGTCCCTGGCCGGGAGCGCGGCGGCACCCGCCCGCCCGCGTACACGGCGAACCGGGCGCGGTAGCCGTCCCATTTCGGCTCTGCTGCCCACCCGCTGGGCAGTGCAGGGCTGTCCACGGCCACGGTCGGCATCGGCTCGGGCAAGGACCACGTCATACGGTGATGCCATGTTCGCCGGCTACGTCCTCTTCGGCCGGGGCCTTGCCTACGTGCCCGGCCAGCACCGCCACCACCCTGTCCCTGCTCGAACCGGCCGTCACGGCCGCTCTCGCCGTCCTGAGCGTCGGCGAACGCCTTCCCGCGACCGGCTGGATGGGCACCGCCCTCGTCATCGCCTGCCTCGCCGTCCTCACCATCCCCACACCCACCCGCAACTCACGCGGACGGCTGCGGAATTCGGTCGACCACGACAGCGATCCTCCCGCGAGGGCGGCACGTGCAGCCTGAAGTGGTGGGCATCGAACGTGACCCGGCTGCGGCCGGAACAGCCTCGGGTGCAGGTCCGGGTCCAGGGGCCGTGGGGGCCAGAGCACGGAGGCGGTGACGGTGCTGGGCGACGCTCCGTTCGGCGGCCTCGCTCAAGTCGTGCCAGAGGTGTCACCGGTCCGCGACCTGGACGGCCCGCGGTGCACCGGCGGTGGCGCCCTCGGCGAAGAACGGCGCCCGGTCCCGGCACACGACCTCGACGCCGGGCCGATCGGCGAGCCAGGCCGCCAGGCTCGATGCCTCCCGGTCGGGCAGCGGGTCGACAGGACGGCGGGTTTCAACGCCGACGAGAACGGTGCCGTAGTGGCGGCCCTTGCGGGTGGCGTACTCGTCGACGCCGACCACGCTTGGGGCGGCCACTTCCGGCTCGGGAAGGGCGCCGACCGGCGCAGGACGGTGCTCCGGCTGACGGAGACCCCGAGCACGGAGCTCGGGCGAGCGCCGGCCCGGCCCGCCAGGGCGAGACCGACCGAGGGGTGGGGCACCGTGCTGCGGTTGGCCCCCTGCGGTGCGCTCCGCCCACTGACTGGAGGCCTTTTGAGGCGATGCCCCACTCCCAGCCGGCCAAGGAAGCTGACCTAACCGCCCACCGTGTCGGGAAGGTCACCGGCGTGGGTGTCGGCTATGAGTTCGGCGAGAGTGAAGTGGGCTTCCTCGACGCTGTCTCTCCTCTCGCTGTTATTCTCTGCGGGTTTCGTACGACTCAGGGGGAAGCCCGTGCTCACGTCGGTTGCCACGCAGTGGCTGTGGCTGCTGGCCGTCACAGCCCTCGTGCTCCACTGCTCCGCCATGGCGAAATGGATACCGGTCCAGAGGTTCTGGACGGTGTACCCCTTCATCTGGGTGGTGTGCGGCACCGGAGGGGTGGCGTACGGCGTATGGCGCGGCTTCGCCGTGGAAGACATGCTCGTCGTGTGCTCGTTCGCGCTCATCGGACTGACGATCGGCATGTACCCGACTCGCAAGCTGTTCGCGGAGTGGGCGCGGGAGATCAACAGGGGAGTGACACGCGAGCGGTACGACTACCCGCGCTCACATCTCGCGTTCTGTGGCGCATCGGTGCTCGTGATGTCGGCCGCCGCGATCCTGCTGGCCCGCTGACAGACCACAAGCGGTGGCAAGCGGATTCGCTCGCCTCGAGGAGACACGGCAGAGGGTGCGGTCGGTGGCTGGCCGGGCGTCCAGTGGCCTGTTGCCGGGTCGGTGCGGAGGGCCTGCTGACGGTGGGCAGTACCGGCCCGTCGAGGGCAAGTGGGACTCCTACTCCTCACCAGGCAGGGCGTACCACCCGGACGGCGTGACGGTGACGAACGCCGGCAACGACGTCGTGGTGATCCCCATGAAAGTGAAGGGCCACCTGAAGACGACAGCGAGGACTACGGCCTGACCGGACTGCCGGAGCAGCCGTGCGGCCGGCTCCTGGCCGCTCAGCCGGAAGAAAGTGCTCCCCGCGCCCGCAGGGATGGTGGGTCTTCACAGTTGAGCGGTGCGGAGGTGTCCGCGGGCTCGGCGGGTGGTGCCGCAGCGTGTGCGTAGGCGTTGGTTGGCGGGGTTGCGGAAGCCGAACGCGTTGCGGGCGATGAGCTTGATCACGCGGTTGATCCTTTCGCTCTTGGAACTTCCAGCGGAGGTTGCCGACTTGGTGGCGGTCGGCTCCGGTGCGGGCCAGGGCGAGGAGGGCGCGCAGGTTCTCCTTGGCTATCCAGGCCGTCAGCAGCGTCTGCCCGATCTTCCCCTCGCCCAGGAGCGCTGGTGATGGCGAGCCAGGCCAGGACATCGGCGACGGTGCGGCCCTCGACTTGTCCGAGCAGCCCGCCGTGGCCGAGGGCGTCGACGAAGCCGGCGTGCCACCGGTCCCGGGTCAGGCGCCACTTGCCGGTCTCCGCGTCCTGTTCCCGGCTCGGCCGTCCGCGGCGGGTCTCGTCGATGCCCAGGATTGTGACCTGCGGCAGAGGTGCCTCGGTGACGTCGCGGGCCTGCGTGTGGAAGGCTTCCATCACGGTCGGCCAGGACAGATGCAGATCCCGTGCGGCCTGGATGACCGTGGAGCCGGCATCCCGTATGCGGCGCCCGGCCGTATCCCGCAGCCGGGCGGTCAGCCTGGCACCGGCCGGGATCTGCGGGATCTGCTCGGTGAAGGACCGGCGAGGGCAGCCGGCCTCGCGGCACCACCAGCGGCGCTTGTGCCAGCGGAACTCCGATCCGCTCTCGCCGTAAGGAAGATCGCGTGGCCGGGTCACCGCCGAGCCCTTGACCCGGGTGGCGAACACCCCGCAGGCCGGGCAGACTCTGGCTGTCTCGTCGGCCGTGATCAGGAGAACTCGGCGCCTTCCGTCGGCCGGCCGCTCAACCCGCGCGACGGACACCCCGTCGACGTCGAGCAGCAAGGTCGAATCGTTGACCAAGCCCGTGGCTCCTGCATGATCGTTCTGCGTCGAGAACAGAGATGATCACGCAGGCCCACGGGCATCCCGCATCCGGGGCCGTGCCGAATGCCTCATGACAATCGGCCGAGTGTGGTTCGCTGCTGGGGTGACTCAGGACTTGGAGATCGTCGCATTCGAATCCGCCGAGGCATTCCAGGCATGGCTCGGCGAGAACCACGCCGTCTCACCCGGCATCTGGCTCAAGCTTCGCAAGAAGGGCCCCGGAATCGCCGGGCTGGACTACACCCAGGCGCTGGACGTGGCACTCTGCTACGGCTGGATCGACGGCCAGAAGGCAAAGTTCGACGACCAGTGGTGGCTCCAGCGGTTCACCCCGCGCAAGCCGCGCAGCAAGTGGTCCAAGGTCAACCGGGACAAGGTGGCCGCCCTGATCGAACAGGGCCGGATGCATCCGCCGGGACAGGCCGAGGTCGACCGCGCCAAGGCAGACGGCCGCTGGGAAGCGGCCTACGACGGCGCGAAGACCGCCACGGTGCCGGACGACCTCACGGTGGCCCTGACCGCCGACCCGGCCGCGGCGGAGTTCTTCGAGACACTGGACCGGCAGAACCGCTACGCGATCCTGTACCGGATCGAAGACGCCAAGAAGGCCGAGACCCGGGCGCGCCGGATCGAGGAGTACGTAGCGATGCTGGCGAAGGGCGAGAAGCTGCACCCGTAGTCACGGAGAGGGACCGTGGCCGTGTACTGCCGTGGACTCCCGGCGCGCCTGCGGCCCCGGCAGCAGCCACCAACCGCCATCGCTGAGCGTAACGAAACGTCAGAGGCCCTGAGCAGGCGCACCGCTCAAGATCGAAGACCCGGGATGGTTCCCGACCCCGCCCACACCCGCGCCGGCGTGTGGCGAAGGGTGGACGGCTCCGGCGCCGAGGGGTTCGGTCCCTCCCAGACCTCCAAGGCCAGGACCCTCGTTGATCGTGTGGCCGCGGTCTGTGGCGGAGGCACCGGAGCGCGAGCCGAACCGGAACAGCCCAGTTGGACGCGCGGCGCCGGCGGGTCGGTGTCGTGCGTGCGGGACGTGTCGGCGTGGCTGGGAGAACACCGGAAGCATCTCCTTCACCGCCGTCGGCCGCGCCAGTCTCGGTTGTGAAGCGCCTTCGGTCCTCGGGCAGCGGGACGACGAAGTGACGCGTCGGTCGGCGGCACGCCGACCGACGCGCGGGGGGCCACGGAACGAGCCGGCGCTGCCGGCCTTCCTGGTTGACCCGGGTGGGCCCGGAGCCGCATGGCGCGGGCACCGTGCCGGGAGCGTCAACCTCGCTGGTAGCCGATTCACCCTGGGAGAGCGTGAGCGCACGAGGTGCAGCGAGGGCATCCGGTCATGACGTGTGGGGTGGGAGCGAGTGCGGAGGCGTCTGTTGCAGGAGTGGTCCGCCGATCCGGCGTGGGCGACGGCGTTCCAGGCGTGGCTTTCGCAAACCTGTTGTACCAGGTTGGCTGACCTCAACCACCTGTCACTTTACGTGTTTGTGCGTTACGCGATCCGCTACTGACTGTTTCGGCTCCGCCCCGGCCTCACATCGATGCGGCGGTCAGCGGTTGCCTGCCAGCAGTGTCGACGCAAGGGGACGAACCATGACCACGCCTCCCGCTGTCCCGCTCCGGGTTTCCCTGGTCAACGGCAGCTTCGAAGAGCCCGCCGTCACCAACTACGAGATCCTGCCGGACTCCTCACAGACGCAGGCGTCCAAGCGGGTTCCGGGCTGGCTCACCACAGCCTCCGACCACATGATCGAGCTGTGGCGGTCGGGCTTCAGCGGGGTCCCGGCGGCCGAGGGCGCCCAGTTCGCCGAGCTCAACGCGAACCAGGTCTCCACGCTCTACCAGGACCTGCCGACCACGCCCGGTACGAAGCTGTACTGGCGGCTGTATCACCGTGGCCGCCAGGGCGAGGACACCATGGCGCTGGACATCGGCGCGCCGGGCTCCCTGGCCGAACAGAGGCGCTTCACCGACGGCAACACCGCCTGGGGTTACTACACCGGCGCCTACACCGTCCCGGCGGGCCAGACGCTGACGCGCTTCGCCTTCCGTTCCATCTCCGCCGCCGGCGGCAACCGCGGCACCGGCAACTTCCTGGACGGCATCTTCTTCGGCACCGCTCCCCATGTGCTGCTCGCCAAGACCGCGATTCCGGCGGGGCCGCTGGAGGTGGGCGACGTCGTCACCTACCGCGTCACCGCCAAGAACGAGGGCGGTGGCGGAGCCGAGAACCTCGTCCTGACCGACACCGTCCCGCAGGGCACCACGTATCTGCCCGGTTCCCTGCGCATCGTCGACGGCCCGAACGCCGGAGCGAAGAGTGACGTGAAAGGTGATGACCAGGCGTACTACGACGCCGCGGCGAACCAGGTCGTGTTCCACCTCGGCAACGGCGCGTCCGGCGCGGCAGGAGGCAGCCTGCCCAGCACCGAGACCCAGCCCGCGGGGACCACGGTGGAGTACCGGGTCACCATCGACCGGGCCAGCGGCGGCAAACAGCTCAGCAACATCGCCACCGCCTCCTACGACAACCGGCTCGGCTCGAGGCCGGAGCCGCTGACGTCCACCTCCAACGAGCAGGTCACGCAGGTCAAACCGGCTGCCGACCTGACCGTGGCGAAGGCAGCCGACGAGACCACCGTCACCGTCGGCCAGACGGTGACCTACCGCATCACCGTTCACAACACCGGCCCGAACGATGCCACCGGCGTCACCGTCACCGACCGGCTCCCCGACAGCCTCACCTTCCTGTCCGCCGACGGCACACCCGGAATCCACGACCCGGCCACCGGACAGTGGGCCGTGGGCGACCTCGCCGACGGCGCCACCGCCACGCTCGTGCTGCGGGCCAAAGCCACCAAGGCCGGTCTGATCGGCAACACCGCCACCGCCACCGGCAACGAAAGGGATCCCGACACCACCAACAACACGGACACCGTCACCGTCTGCGTCGAACCGGCCCCCTCCTGCTGCGACCCCTGCTCCGCCGAGAAGTAGCCCCCCGGCATGTGCCGGGGCGGGCTGCTGCGAACTCGTGCACGAGCTGTGCCGGTACGCCGACTGCTTCCCGCTGCCGCCACCGGATGCCGACAGGACGGTGCGTCTGGCCCGGTCCCGGCCGGACGCGATCGAGAGCTTCGACCACGAGAAGCGGCTGTGGCACCGCCTCTACCCGCCGAGCGGCCGGGAGGACCTGCGCCGCCGCTTGCGTTCATGTTCGCGGACACCACGGACGCGAAGGTCGACAACACGGTCGCCGTGCTGGAGAGCGCGGGCCGCCGCTCCTGGGCACCGCGCCGGTACGACACTTACCACCGGGGCATCACGGCCCGGGACTACGGCCAGGCCGTGCCCGCCCTCGTCACCACCCCGGAGAAGCTGAAGGACGACGGCGCGGGCGAGGCGGTGTGGCGGCGGCGGGGACGGACAGGCGAGCAGACGCTGACGGCCGCACCCGACAACCCCGACGGCGAGGACCTCTACCGCAGCCGGGCCACCCGCGCCGACGCGGAAGAGGAGCATCGCCGGGCGGCTGAGCGGGAGGCGCGGCGGCCGGTGTGCACGCGGTGCGGGGAAGAGTTCACCGACCAGCGCTGGGAGGAGACCACCACACCCGGGTACGCCTGGGAGGCCGGCAACCCGTTCATGTGCCACAACTGCTACGCCGACTACCTCGCCGGCAGGGAAGCCGCCGCCCGAGCCGCCCGCCTCCAGGGCACCGCACCGCCCAAGCCGGAGGACGACCACGACCAGGAGCCGGGCAAAGCCCTCCGCGGCCTGTTCCGCCGCCGCGGCTGACCACACACGGGCGGTGCCGCTGCGGAGCACCGGCCGGACGGCCATGATCGGGGCGACCACGGACCCCGAGCACGCCGGGCCGGACGGGCGGAGGCGTGTCCAAGATGACAGCCGTCTGCCGCTGTCCGTACGCCTGTGGTGGCACCCGTACTGGGACACCGCCCGCTCGGTGCCGGCGGCGCACACCGAGCTGCGGCGGCTGGCTCGCACATGGGGAGCAGCGCGTCACGAACCGCGCCTCGGCGTTCAGGTGGTCCCTGCCGCTGGAAAGGGAGCTCTCCGGTGCCAGGAGAGTCGCTCGGCCGGGTGACAGGGCAGCGATGTCACCGGAGTCCTGGCGGTGAAGGTGGCTAGGTTCGAGCCTTGGCCGTGTCGTGACATTCCTGGGGGCACACCCACCTGGGTGACGCCCGCGCCAGATCACTTGCCGTTTGCTGCTGGTGACAGGATTCTTCCCCCCCGATCGGCCAGCCCGCTGAAGGGTGCCGCAGACAAGCAGTCGGGGGCCGACGCCGTCTTGGAACGTCTCGAACCCAGTGGTCACAGGGCCGCGTATGGTCTCAACGCAGGATCGCCGGTTCGGCCTGCTGTCCACCCAAGGCACGACCTTGACCGGCGTCGAGATCTTCCGCATCGGGTGTCGAAGTCTGGGCCGACCGCATCAGTGTCCTCGTTCTTGTGAATCCTCGTCTGCGGGCGTGGCCTGCAGCGGGCGCGGCGGTACTACCACTACGAGGACGTCACCCTGGGCGCCTTCACCGTCCTCGGCCGCTCCTGGTCGGCGACGCACCTACCAGCCGGCTCGTGGAGTCGGTCGACTCCGGCGACCGGCTCAGGTGGGCGCCGTCAACCCGACCAAGGGCAAGGGCGGAGTCCTGGGCCCCAATTCCGCACCTCGGTCCGGAACTCCGACGGGATACGCAGCAGAGAAAGGCTGAAGCATGTACGAAGCAGGAGACACATCGACGGGCCGCAAGCGCGGCGCCATGATGCCGGTGCCGCGGATGCGGCGAGGGGCACGAGGAGCAAGCGGGCTGGGGGTAGTTGTCGCGGCGATGCTGCTGGGGGCGTCGCTGCCGGGAAGCGCTGCCGCAGCGCAGGGACAGCCCGCCGCGGCGGCGCGGGCCACGGCAGCGCACGCACCGGAGTGCATCCAGCAGGGGAACGCGGCGCTCAACCCCCGGTTCTACTGGCGGAACGTGATCGGTACCCGGCTGGGTGAGGGCGTGATCCACGAATCGTCGGCGCCGAACCCGTTCGGTGGGCGGATCGCGCCGGGGTCGACGTTCTCGTTCTGGTGGCGTCCGGACACCACACGCAACCCGGTGGGGGCGCAGTACCACACCCAGCGGGTGAATCTGGCATCGATCATGGCGGTGGCCGACGTGCAGTCGGTGACGGGGCCGGGCAGTCTCGCCGGGACGACACTGAGCGCTCAGGAGACGCCGCCGCAGAAGCTGGGGGACACCGTGGTGACGTTCCGGATCAGGCCGGGGACGGAGGGACGGACGGCCACCCTGTCCTCGGCTCACCACAGCCTCACCACGAGGTGGCTGTTCGCCAACATCAACAACCTCTGGGAGAACACCGCAAGCATCTCCTTCACCGTTGCCAGTCGCGCCAGTCTGGGCTGTGACTCGTCTTCGGTTCTCGGATAGCGGGACGACGAAGTGACGCGTCGGTCGGCATGCCGCCGACCGACGCGCGGGGGCCACTGAACACTGTCGGACTGGAGCAAGGAGCAAGGCTCAAGGAGCAAGCGGGCCGAAGGGCAACGCCTGGCTCGTGGCCCTCAAGATGTCTGACCGTCTGCCGGCCCCTGCCAGCTCAGCGCGCGGCGAGGGCGGGGCCCGAAGGCCCCGGATCCGGGCGGGCAGGAAGACCTTGGACGTCGGTGCTCGGCTGAGCCACCGGGTCTACACGGCCATGCCCGCGGGCTACGTCCTGCTTCCTGACTCTGCCCGATGGGCTATGAACATCGGGACGCCATGTCGTCCCAGCCCGCGGATATCTTCAGCGCGTGCCCCGCTCGTCTGCCTTCGCGACCGTCGGGAGGTGCTCCACGGACTCCTGGCCGGTCTTGCGGGCCTTCTACCTCGACGGCACGGAGAAGGCCACGGGCGGACGGCTCCTCACCGTACAACTGGAGGCGGCGATTGGATTCACCAGGTGGAGACCGGACGCAGTCCCTCACCGATTCCTGGTGCGCACGCCCGGATCCACGATGGCGTCCAGAACCTGCCCTAGCCGAGTCCGCGCGCGGAGTACAGGGTGCGCTTCTCCTCGCTCCGGCCAAGGCCGTAGCGGCGGGAGCGTCCCCCATGTGGAGCACCAAAATCAAGGTCTGACGCGGTCAGTCGATGACGATGAAGAACAGAGGACACCTGTTGGCTCGAAGGCTGGTGTCGCGGCGTAGAGACTGCCGTGCCGAAGCCGTGCGCGAGGCGGGTGTCAACGGTCCGGGTGCTTTCACCACCCTCGGCCCCGCTTCTTCCCGTGCCCCGTGCCCCGAGCCCTGGCCGCCGCGACGGCCCGCCGGCTGATCCGCCCCCCGTTCCACGCCCCCGACGGAACACCGTCCGAGACCGGAGACCCCATGGCCACTCAAACCAGTCCCGCAACCCTCACGGGCACGTCGCCCTTCCCCGTCACCGAGTCGTTCAGGAACAGCAGCCCGGACAACCCCGGCTGGCGGATCCTCGGCTCCGCCGTCCTGAACGGCTGTCTTCAACTCACCCCGAACGCCTCCACCACGGCCGGGACCGCCCTCTTCGACCAGGCGTTCCCCTCCGCCCTCGGCGTCGCCATCGACTTCGACTACGAGATCGAACGCGGCGCCAGTCCCGGTGACGGGTTCAGCGTCTACCTCATCGACGGCGCGGCCACCACCCAGCCAGGAGCCGTCGGAGGCGCGCTCGGCTACTCACGGATCCCCGGTCACCAGCCGGGCGTCACCAGGGGATACGTCGGCATCGGTTTCGACCACTTCGGGAACTACGCCACCGGACAGGCCGGCTCGGGCGGCCCCGGCTTCACGCCCGACATGGTGGGCATCCGAGGTTCCGGCAACCTGCACGACGGCTTCGGCTGGCTCACCGGTGCCAAGCTCACCCGCCCGCTCGCGGCCCGCTGGACGGACGGGGCGCACGTCCAGATCGTCATCGCGAACGACAGGATCACCGTACGGCTGTCGAGCAACGCGGATCCCAACGGAACCACCGTCATCGACGGTTTCCCCCTCCCGACGAACGGCCAGGCGCCCAGGCCCGCCACCTTCAAACTCGGCCTGTCGGCGGGCACGGGCGCGGCCACCGCCGCCCATCGCATCCGCGATCTGAAGGTCGCCCTTCCGGCGGACATGCCCTTGGGCGTCACCGGACCCGCGCAGGCGTATGCGGGGACCAAGGTCTGCTACCCGATCACCGTCCGCAACGACGGACCGAACGACGCTTCGGACGCGGTCGTGGAGGGGGCGCTCCCCGCGCAACTGTCGAAAGTGACGCTGAAGGTGGAGACCCAAGGGGGAGCGCAGGCCGGGAAAGGGACGGCCGCCGGCACGCTCCGCCAGCCGGTGAACCTGCCCCGGGGCGGTTCGGCGACGATCACGGTATGCGGCACGGTGGACCCGAAGTACACCGGACAGCTCACCACCACCGCGAGGATCACCTCTCCCGGCCGGGCGAACACCTCGGCGCGGCAGAGCGGCCAGGCCACCACGGCCATCCTCGTCCCGCCCCCCGAGACGGGCATGAGGGTGTGGCAGGAGGGTGGCGTCGATGACGCGCCCGGCGGCGGGGGGACGCAGCTCACGGTCTGTGCGACGAGCCGCGAGTTCGGCAAGACCATCGACCCGGGACCGATCACCCACGTGTTCACCGCGCCGACCGGCTTCCGGTGGAACGGGTTCGTGGCCCCCAACTACACCGCGGCCGACATGAGCGTCCGCGGCGATCTGCCGCCGGTCGAACCCACCGTGAGCGCCGACGGCAGGACGCTGACGTTCACCTACAACCCCCACGTCTACACCACCGACCAGGACCGGGATGTGATCACCTACGCCTGCGGTCTCGAAGCCGTCCCCGGCGCGACACCCGGCCGGTACACCGACGGCGAGGCCCGCATCGGCGCCGCGCCCCCGGCCAGACTCAAGGCCTCCGTCATCGACCCCGACGAGGACTGACGGCCGCCCCGCAGAACGAACCAACCGCGCAGCGACCGACCCGGACGGAAGGAATCCCCATGGCCACCGAGACCCAGCTCCCCGTACAGGCGGGATCTGAGAAAGACCTGCTGATCTGGCAGCAGGGCATCATCGAGGACGCCCCCGGCGGCGTGATGACCATCATGTCCATCGGCCTCACCCGCGAGGGCAAGCACCCCACCAACCCGGGCGAGGTCACCCACACCCTGACATCCCCCTCCGGCTTCGTGTGGAACGGCTGGACCGCCTACGCCTACTACAGCGCCGACCAGAAGGTCCGCGGCAGCATGGCCGAGATCAATGCGAAGGTCACCGCCGACGGCAGGAAACTGACCTTCACCCACAACCCCCACGTCTACACCGACGACCACGACCAGGACGCCCTCGTCTACATCCTCGGCGTCGGCGCCACCGACGACGCCGAACCCGGCCGGTACACCGACGGCCAGATCCGCGTGGGCAAGGCCAAAGCCGTCAAGCTCAAGGGCCGCGTGCTCGACCCGGACGAGGACTGACAGAGCAGGACGTGACGCAGCTCCTCCGGCGCGGAGTCCGGCCGTTGCCCCGACGGCCGGGCCCGCATCGTCGTCGCGCTCCCGGCCAGGCGCAATGCCACCCCTTCTCGACGTGAAGAAACTGCTACGCCTAGTGCATTGAGCTGCTCCTGGTGCGTCTGCAGAACTTCGGTGAGCGGCACCAGGTGGTCAATGTCGATCCTCCTACTGCGACGCCCCTGACATTCGCGGCTCCGGACGCGGCAGGGTACAGCGTCTGTCTCTTCGTCGAACACGCCCACAGCGACGAGTACGACGACGCCGACCACTGGCGCACCGAACTCCTGCACCACCGGTTCGCACCCGACCTGCTGTGCGGCGACCGCTCCACCGCCCCCGTGCTCAGCCCACCCGGCATGGACCCCATCCACTCCCACATCGTCCACCAGCACCACCCGGAGATCGGCACCGTGCCCCTGCCCACCTTCCCCCTGGTCGGCCACCTCCCTCAGCTCACCTCGCTGCCGTAACCGCCACGCGCGCGCCTGCCGTCTCACCATGCCCGGCTCGGCCACGTTCGGGTATGGTCCTCCCTCCGGAATGCGGACACGCCTCCCGCACCGGTGCTCCCCGCGCCCTCGGGGAGGGTGCCCGGCGCACCTTCGGCAAGACCACGAACGAGTGGTGCTCCCCGCGCCGGCCTCGCCGCGGATCTGCCGGCCGTCCTTGCTCACCTGCGCGACCTCGCCGAGCCCCTCGCTCGCCCCGTCGGCCTGCCACCGCCCGCGCACGGCCGGGACGAGGCCGCCCCGGCCTCCGCAGACGCCGGCCTCGCCGGCGACGGTGCCGGCGGGGAAGGTGAGTTGGCCGGTGACCTGCTGGGCTCACACCCGGCGGTGCGCGCGTTGGGCTGTCTGTTTCGAGTACGCCGCCGGCCGGGCCCCCCGCGGGCGGCGAGATGCTTGGTGACGTCTTTTCCCTGCTCGCCGACGTCCTGACCGCCCGCCCCGGCGACGAGTCCGTCGCCGGCGCGATCGGCGTGCGGCTGCTGGTTCCGCACCGCCGCGCCCCGCCTTCACCGCCGCCCACCCCGATGCCAGCAGGCCGGCGATGCTCAGATGTGGCTGCGCTCAGCCCGTCCGAAGCGGGGCCGGCGTACACGCCGACGGCTCCCGTCCTGCGAGCAGGAGGGAGCCGTTCAGGTGCGTCGGAGGCGTGTGCCTTCAGTGGGTCATGCGTGGCGGTGCGAGTGCCGGTTACCGATGACGAGGCGGTAGAGGAGCAGCAGGATGAGAGAGCCGACGATCGCGGCGATCCAGGTGGAGAGGTTGAAGAACCCGTCGACGGAGTCGACGCCGAAGATCACCTTGCCCAGCCACCCGCCGAGGAGACCGCCGGCGATACCGATGAGCATGGTGACGATGATGCCGCCGGGGTCCTTGCCCGGCATCAGGGCTTTGGCGATGGCGCCGGCGAGCAGGCCGATGATGATCCACGCGATGATGCCCATGGTGCGTCTCCGTTTCGTCGTCATTTAAAGGCTGTGTTAGCTCATCGTCTGCACCGAGCGCGCCCGAGTAAACGTCTTCGCCAGTCGCAACCTGGTCGGCTCGTGCTCCGTGAGGGGAGGAGTTGCGATGCCGTGGCTTGTTGTAGCGGTTATGGGGCGGGGGATCTGACGAATCGCGAGTGGTCGCCTCTGGAGCCGAACCTGCCGCCGTCCGGCGGTCGGGGCGGTCGGTGGAACGACCACCGCACGACCACCGCACGGTGGTCAACGGGATCCTGTTCCGGATCCGCACCGGTGTCCCGTGGCGTGACCTGCCGGAACGCTACGAGACGTGGAAGTCCGTCTATGAGCGACATCGCCGCTGGTCGGCGGACGGCACCCGAACCGGATCCTGTAGGCGGTCCAGGCCGCCGCCGACCTCGCCGACCTCGCCGACGGGGTCGACTGGTCGATGGTCGGCGTCGAACCGACGTCCTGCCGGGCTCACCAACACGCGGCCGGCGCCCGCAAGGCCCGGACGCGGGTCCCGAAAAATGGGACGACGCCCCGGCACACCGCCCCGACGAGGCGCTCACCCGGTCCAGGGGCGGCCTGACCTGCAAGATTCACCTTGCCGGTGAAGGCGGCTTTGGCACGCCTGTAGGTACGCCGGGGTGTCGGCCGATGTGCTGGGGCCGGGGCAGCGTTGGATCAGGCAGGCCGTCCACCAGGGCCGCCGCCCGCCTGCTCGCGCAGGATGCGTGCTCACCGGCCTGCGCCCGTCCGGCCTGCGCCCGTCCGGCCCGCGCCCGTCCGGCCCGCGCCTCAGGCCCCCACCCATTACCCCCACCCTCCACCCCCGCGGCGCCCGCGGCCCCTGCCGGCCCCCGCCGGTCGGACAAGCGCCCAGTCGGTGAAATCACCAGTTTCGGGCGGTCCGCCTGGTGGGCCATGGTCCCAGAGGCGCAGGAGCTATGGTCCGGGATGTCGGAAGCAGCCAGTAGCCTCAGGCGCCATGGGGATTCAGATAGAGGCAGTGGTGGGATACCCGATCAACGATGAGGTGGAGAGGGTGCTCGGGTTGGCCGAGGCGGTCGGCGAGCCCGTCACGGTCACGTTCATGTGGGAGGGGCGCGATGAGGCGGAGCGCGCGGTGCTAGTGCCCGCGGCCACGTTGGCGCTCTGGGAGCATTGGGCCCCCACCGCCTACCCGGCGAGTGGTGTTGAGGACGAGGAGCCGGCTGAAGCGGAAAAGCCGGAGCTGGCCCACCCGGCGGAATTCGGCGCGTTCACGCTCTTTCGTCGTCGCGTGGGAGGCCGCACGGCGGTCGCTCGTGGAGGCGTGGTGGTCGCCGAGCTACTGGTCCCCGACGAGGCGCACTGGCTCCAGGAGCAGGCCCGCAATGTCCGTCAAAGCTTCATGGATCCGAAGCAGAAGGCGGCGTTCGAGGAGTTCCTTGCCCGCCAGGCATCGCTCGATGAGCAGTGACGCGCCGACTCATGCTTCCCGGCCTTGCAGTTGCACTTCGGGCTGAGCGTTACGAGCCGGTCGCCTCCCCGCGCATCGGCCTGCGCCGGCAGGCCCCGGTGGTGCGGGCCGCGCTCGCCGAGGCCGTCGCCGCCCGGGTCGTGGACCGGCCGGTCAGCGCCGGCCTGGCCGGGCTGGACTTCACCACGCTCGCGTGCCTGGCCGCCCAGCGGGGGCCGGTGGCCGCGGTGACGTTCGCCGACGAACGCCTGCGTGACGACGACCTCGCGTTCGCGGTCCGCACCGCGGCCACCATGCCCAACCTCGTGCACCATACGGTGCCCGGCCCCGACCACCGTCTGCCACGCGGGCCTTGACGACCTGTCGGCGCTGCCGGTCACCGATGCCCCCGAACGCGTACGCGGCCACCGCCTCGATCAACACGGTCGCCGCACCCCCGGGCCGGGAGTGCACTTCACCGACGCGGCCGGCGACGCCGTCCTGGTTGTCGCATCGGCCACCCCGTCGGCCAGCGGGAAGGGACGGAAGACGTCCCAGGCCACCGCGGCGCCTCGGTCGTGGGCACGGGCCGCCGAGCGCAGCGCGCGCACCGACGTGTCCAGACCCAGACCACGGGCGCCGGGCATCCGGTCGAGTACGCCGGCCAGGTAGTAGCCCGTGCCGCATCCCATGTCCACAACCGTGGCCTGCTCAGGCGCGGTGTCGGCCGCCAGGCGGGCCCCGACTTCGCGGATGGGCGCGTAGGTGCCGGTGGACGGGAACCGGCTCCGGGCCAGGACCATGGCTGCGTCGTCGCCGCTGGTGGCGCGGGTGCCCGTCAGCAGGCTGGCGTAGCCATGGCGGGCGACGCCGTCCGGCATCGCCCTCAGCGCCTTCCGGTCACAGGAAGCAGCAGTGCGGGGTGCTCGAATGCCACGTCATGAGTCTACGAGCATCGGCGAAGCCCGTCATGCCGCACCGGAGTCGGGAGAAGTGGATCGAGCCGTTCTCCGGGTTGACCGAGGTGCAGTTCGCCAGGCTGGTGGGCGTTGGTGCGGCGTCGTGGCGGCGACATCCGAGGTGGCCGTCCCTGGCGACTGCCGCTGGAGTACCGGGTACTGCTGGTGGCCACGTACTGGCGCACGAACCTCACGTTGCGGCAGGTAGCGCCGCTGTTCGGGCTTCGAGGTCCGCGGCCGACCGCATCCTCGATCACCTCGCACCGCTGCTGGCCATCTCACCGGCCCGCAGGCCGCGCAAGGACACCGTCTACATCGTCGACGGCACCCTCTCTCCCGCCGGCCCGCGCCGCCGCTCCATACGGACAGCCCTGTTGCGCGGTCGACGACCACGACTGGGGCGCGCGGCTGGACGGCGTCATAGGGCCTGTGTGCCCCGCCCCTGCGGAACTCACCGACTTACGCGGACCCCCCTTGGCCCACGTCGAAGCGCGTTCCGGTCGATATCAGGGAGAGGGAGGCTTGGCCCCAAGCCGCACTCGTGCCGATCAGCTTGTGCACGACCGGATCCCTCCGCAACGGGGCTACGCGGGTTCTCATCCGTTCGGCGGCCGGGTCGCTGCGGGTCCGGATACCTCCGCGGCGCCGCCTTCCGCAGTCGATGTCCTGGGGGAGTGGCGAGTGCGAGGCACGGATAACCGTAGACGCGACTACTCACCTGTCATTCCCCTCGCCTGCCCGGGGCGGGCCGTTCGGCCTGACGCTCCCGGCCTTCACCGCGTGCCTGCTGGAAGGCGTCGGAAACCGTCTCCGCGGCGCCGGACAAAGCTCCCTTCGTCTTGCCGCGGGCGCCGGACTCCGTGACCTGCCCTGTGAGCTCTTTGAGCCCGGCCGGCTTGCTCGGCCCCGCCTCCAGATCGAGGCGGTTGCACGCCTCCGCGAAGCGCAGGTAGGTGTCGACGCTGGCGACCACGATCCGAATATCGATCTTGAGTATCTCGATACCGACGACGGAGACCCGCACGAAAGCGTCGATCACCAGCCCGCGGTCGAGAATGAGCTCAAGGACGTCATAGAGGCCACTGGAACCTCCTCCGCCGCCCTGTTGTGTTGCCACGGTCATTACGACCAGCCCCTTGCCGCCTGTCTCTGTCCGGTCCCGCCCGACCTGTTCCTCTTCGAGGACACGGCCATGAGCCGGCTATCGCCCGTCGTGGCCGCCTTCGGAGTCCCAGACTGCCTCCAGGACGGAGTCCGAGGCGGACGCTTCCTCCTGTGAGGACCGGAAGCCCGCGGAATCCCGGACCAGGGCGCTCGCCGTGAGGCTCCGCGACGGGTCGCTGGCCTTGGTCATCAACCGGGCCGCGGTGGCCGGGTCCGTTTCCGGCGGGATCACCAGCAGGTCCCAGCGGCCGATTGTGCAGGAGAGCAGCAACAGCTCGTGCGGGTCCTGCTCGGCCTCGAACCAGCCGACGTGCACCACGTGCCCTCGGACGGGCACCTTCCGCGGAATGACCGGCCACGATGTGGGGTTAACTGTCACTCGGGTGATCCGCCCCCACAGCGGGTCGAGCACCTCGATGAGCGCCGGAAGCTCCGTCGTCAGGTCGCGGGAGCGGGGCCACCAAGCACCGTCGATCAATGCCGGTGACGTGCCGGCAGGTGCCAGCACGAGTCGGAGCCGCGACGAAGATGAAACCGGGTCTTCGACCGCGCGCATCGCAGAAGTAGCGGCCATGACGCGGACCCAACCCCGGGCCGGCTCGGCCGGCCCGGTTGTCGTGACTCGCCGAGAGCGACGTCAGCGTGGAAGCCGGTGCACGACATGCCCTCGGTATCGACGAGGATACTCCTCGTCCAGGCCCGGCGGGAGCGAGGCCGAAGTCGTGCCGCGCGGGAAGCGCGGTGCGCAAGCCACGATCGCCGCGGGACCCCGGCCGGCCCGAGGTCATTCCATCCGGCCCATCAGGAAGACCTGTGGCGAATCCAGGCGCTGGTTCAACGGAATGCACGAACCTCCCTGATCTACGTTGTCGCGTGAAAACCTTCCGTGATACGAAGCTCCCACTTCAAGATCCGATACGGACAAGCCCGTCCCCCAGCAGGGGGCCGGGTTCGCGGGCGACGGCGCGGATGCCGCGGTCGGCCAGCACGTCGGGGGCGTAACGGTCGGCTGGCGTGCGGTCGTCCGGAACGACTGGCTCCGCGAACGGAACATCACTCCTCGCATCGCCCGGCGCGGCGTCGAGAACTCACAAGAACTGGGCCGACACCGCTGGGTGGTCGAGCGCACCATGTCCCGGCTCGGCGGATGCCGTCGGCTCCACCGGCGCTACGAACGCAAGCCAGAGCACTTCCTGGCCTTCACCGCCATCGCCACCAGCCTCATCAACCACCGGCGACTCACCAAGTGAACCGACGTTCAAGGGCCACGCCGCAGGGATCACGCAAGCGGTGCGGCATGCGCGTGCTGGTTCGTGAGCGTGGTTCATTCCAGGACGGCGAGGTGGTCGGCCGTGCCGCCGCGCCACTCGATGAGGAAGAGGGTCGCGTCATCACTTGTTGCCCCGCGTTCCCATTTCAGGGTGTGGGAAAGCAGGAGAGCTGTTGCCCGTAGTCCTTCCCCGGTGAGTTCGATGCGGTTGACGCACGCGATGAGTCGTTCCTCGCCGAACTGCTCCCCGCCCCTGCCGCGCTCTTCGATCAGACCGTCGGTGTAGCACAGCACCCGGTCGCCACGCCGGAGCGTGTATTCACTGACCTTCGGCGGTGGGCCGCCCAAGCCGACGGGCAGGGTGGCGGGGCCTCCCAGTTGGCGGGCGACCTCGTGGTTGCGGATCAGCAGGGGTGCGGGGTGGCCCGCGTTGACCCATTTCAGGCGGCCGGTGACGATGTTCAAGTCCATCATCTGCGCGGTGACGAAGTGGTCGGGTCCGAACTGTTCGGCGATGGCCTGGTCCATGAACGCGTACTTCTCAGCGAGGCTGATGCCGGCGCGTCTGGCGTGCCGGTAGGCGCCGACCGCGACGGTCGCCATCGTGGCCGCGTCCAGGCCATGGCCCATCGCATCGATCACGGACGCATGCAGGATGTCGTCGTTGAGGGCGTAGTCGATACTGTCGCCGGCGATATCGTAGGCGGGCTCCAGGATGCCGGCCACCTCGACCTGCGGCACGGACATCGACAGCGGCGGCAGCAAGGACCACTGCATCTCCGCGGCCAAGCTCATCGGCTGGCGGCGCCGGGCCTGGAAGAACCGGTCCGTGTAGGCGTGCTTGGTGACCAGCATGTCGGCGACCAGACCCGCCAGCCTGCGTAGCAGCCGCCGGTCGTCGTCATCGACGCTGCCCAGGGTAAGAGCCATCACCCCCACCTCGTCGCTGCCGTCCAGCAACGGCAAGTACACCCGAACGCCGTCGGTCCGCGCGACCTCGACCGGGGTCATCCGGAGGAAAGCCGTGCCCGCCGCGGAGTCACCGATCGCTTCTGGCTCACCGACCAGTAGTCCCCTCCCCGGTAGCGGCACCAGGAACTCCTGCCCATAGTCCTGCAGGAGGATCGAGACCTCGCGTCCACCGACCTGGGCCACACCCTCCGCGATCAACGGAGCGATCAACTGCGGCGGCATCTCGTGTGCCCGGTCCAGCAGCACCCCCAGCAACCGCTCTCCGAATCCCTCCGACCGGTCCATCCTGGCTTTGTCACGCTTCGACTCACCCTCGGCCACGGCTGTCCCCAATCGGCCTGACCGGCCCATCGCCGGTCACCTTCATGAGTCGGCGACGGCCTTCTCGCCCCACAGGCACACACATCGTTCGATCATCACGCGCCGACCCAGCGCTCACCACTCGCAACGGCACCGGCTCCCGGCGAATCGCTCAAACGGGGCAGGCGACGGCTCTGCCATCTTCGTCGGCTCCCGGACGAACGTCTCGGGCGGCCACTCCGGTACCGCCCGCCCGCGCACCAGCCGGCAGTGATGCCCGAGCAGCTCCTCCTCTTCGACCAGGAGCAGCCGGCCCTGGCGCAAGACCGCCAGGCGGTCGACCTTGCGGACCTGCGCACCGACTTAGTGAAAAGCGGGGACGGCACGCTGCGGCTGATCGTCTTCAGGGGAGCGGTCACCTGCGCCGCACTCACTCTCGGTGGCGGCGCCTGGCTCGCGGGTCTGCTGTAGCGGTGCGGCGCGATCCAGATTTTTCGGAGTTGGGCGGTCCGAGGATGTCGAGAACGTGCCACCGGCTCCGTCCCAGGGACATCAGCGGCCACCACCAGCCGCACGAGGAAGAAGGAGAAAACAGCATGGCGATTCAGCGGATGGACAACGTCGGCATCGTCGTCGAGGACATGGATGCCGCCATCGCGTTCTTCGTGGAACTCGGTATGGAGCTGGAGGGCAGGGCGGAGGTCGAGGGCCTCTTCGCCGACCAGTGCACCGGACTCGACGGCGTCCGCTGTGACATCGCGATGATCCGGACCCCGGACGGTCACAGCCGGCTCGAGCTGGCGAAGTACCGCAGCCCCGCGGTGATCAGCGCCGGGCCGCGCAACCGGCCGCACAACATTCTGGGCACGCACCGCGTCATGTTCGCCGTCGACGACATCAAGGACACCGTTGCCCGCCTGCGCCCTCACGGCGCCGAACTCGTCGGCCAGATCGCCCGGTTCGAGGACAGCTATCTGCTCTGCTACCTCCGCGGCCCGGAGGGCATCATCGTCGGACTGGCCGAGCAACTGCGCTGAGCCGCCCCGTGGCTCCCCGGTGGACGCGCGCCGGGTGGGAGGCCGACGTCGCCGGGCTCGCCCATGACCGTGGCGGCGCGCCCGGCCCTCGGTGGTGATCGAGGTGGCCGTGCGCCGGTTCAAGTGTCTGACGCCGTGGTGCGAGGCGGTCGCGTTCTTCGCCCGGATCCAGGGCCGGTCAGGCCGTACGAGTGCGTCATGCCGCTGCGACGGGTCCGGTTCGTCGCGTCCGCAGCCGGGCGCTCCGAAGGCTCAGGCGCTGTCGCAGTCGGTGTAGGGCTCCACGCGGCCGACGCTCTCCTTGAGGACGAGGTCGATCAGCCCGGGGAACCGCTGGTCCAGTTCTTCCTTGCGCAAAGTGTTGATGCGGCGGGTGCCGACGTCGCGCTGCCTGATGACACCGGCTTCGCGCAGGACTCGAAAGTGGCGGGTCAGCACGGACGCGGTGACATCCCGGTTGAAGCCGCTGCAGGCCAGACCAGGTGAGGCAGCAAGAGTGACGACGATGGTGAGCCGGAGCTCGTCGGTCAGCGCGCTCATGATCTTGAAAAGGTCGAGGTCTTCCACGTCGGGGTGGACGAGCGGGGACGAGGTGCGGCTGGCCATGAGGGAAGGGTAACGCCACGGCCTCATGTTCGCGTTTGCGCGTACATGGGCTCCAGTGAAGAAACGGAATGACCTTCATACCGTTATTCACCTCTCTGCACAAGGACGCCCATGTCCGTCACCATTTCGGAATTCTCGCCTGTTCCGTCGCTTTTCTCCCCTGTCGCCCTCGGGAAGATCGAGCTCGCCAACCGCATCGTCATGGCACCGCTGACCCGGGTCCGGGCCGGTTCCACCGGCATCCCCGGGGACCTGATGGTCGAGTACTACCGGCAGCGGGCGAGCGTCGGACTGATCATCACCGAGGGCACCTACCCCGACCATGCATCGCAGGGATGGGTCGGCGAGCCGGGCATCGCCACCGACGAGCAAGCGGCCGGCTGGCGACGGGTGACCGAGGCGGTGCACGCCCAGGGCGGCCGCATCGTCATGCAGATCATGCACGCCGGCCGCGCCGCCCACCCCGACATCAACGGCGGCCGGCGCGTCCTCGCCCCCAGCGCGATCGCCATCGACGGCAAGGTGTTCACGGAGAAGGGCGAACAGCCCTTCCCCGTGCCGGAAGCGATGACCACCGCAGACGCCCGGACAGCCCTGGAGAACTTCGTCGCCGCGGCTCGCAGGGCCATCGAGGCGGGAGCGGACGGCGTGGAGATCCACGGCGCCAACGGCTACCTGCTCCACCAGTTCCTCTCCCCGGCGGCCAACCAGCGCACCGACGAATACGGCGGCTCGCCGCAGAACCGGGCCCGCTTCGTCATCGATGTGGTCACGGAGGTCGCGAAGGCCGTCGGTGCCGAGCGGGTCGGACTGCGGATCTCGCCGGAGATCAGCATCGGGGACGTCTTCGAGACCGACCGGGATGACGTCCTGGCCACCTACGGCACCCTGGTGGACCAACTGCGCCCGCTGGGCCTGGCCTACCTTTCCGTGCTGCACAGCGAGCCGGGCGGAGCGCTGGTGCAGGAGCTGCGGCAGCGCTTGGACGGCAAGCTGATCGTCAACAGCGGCTTCCTCGGGGGGCAGACCACCCGCGAGGACGCGATGCGGCGGATCGAGGCCGACCACGCCGACGCCGTGGTCGTCGGCCGAGCCCTGATCGCCAACCCCGACCTGGTCGAACGCTGGCGGAACGGACACCCCGAGAACGAGCCCCGGCCGGAACTCTTCTACGCGCCGAGCGCGGAAGGCTACACCGACTACCCCTTCCTCCAAGCGGATTGACGCCCACGGTCACGCCTGTGCCTACTGCAGCCCACCCGCACATGCACAGAGTCATGACGATGACGGCACACCGACCACCAGCCGGCGCCCGGCACGCCCGCCCCGAACACAGGCCCGACCAGCACCGGGCAAGCCGTCCCGGCCTCCTGCGGTGCGCACTTGGGTTGCCCCTTTGGAACCCACTTCGGTGCCCGGCACCGAGCAGAATGGAAAACCCGCAGGTCACAACAAGGACAAGCCCCAGCGGAAGCAGGCCCGCACCGCCTCGCACCTCGGGGCACTCTCCGATGTGCGTAAGCACGGCCTGGTGGAGAACAGCGGGAGGACCTCAAGCGGGGACACCCTGCGCAACCTCGCGCCCATGGGGCTGACGGCCGCCTCCTACGAGCTGGGTCGGCCCGTGGGGGAGATGGGCGGCCCGGCCCGTGGCGCGGGCCGCAGCGGCGCCTCCCACGCGACAGCGGTCAACGACGTGGCACCGAACCACAAAGTGGACCGGAGTGACTGCGCGGAATGGTCACGGCCGAAGCCCGTGTGTCACAGGCGACGACGAAGCAACCAGGAACTTGGTGAGGGCCGCGCAATCGGCCAGGGTGCAACACCTGGTGTTCACCGGTGGCACCGGAACGTTGGGCAGCCTCGTGGTGCCGCTTCTGCGGCAAGCCGGCCACGAGGTGCGCATCCTGACGCGTCACGGCCGCGGACCGGGCGACGGCATCGAGTACCACACCTGCGACCTGCTCCAAGGGGGCGGGCTGAGTAGTGCGCTGGACGGCGTCGAGACGGTACTGCACCTCGCCGGCGGCCCCAGGGGACCCTGCGCGCGGCCCAGTTCCACGACCTGGCACTGACCGTGGCGCAGAAGATGAGCAAACTGCCACTCATCCCTTCACCGGGCGGCATGCGCTGGCAGCCCGTGGACGCCCGGGACATGGCGGAGCGCCTTGTCGAACTGGCGCTGACAGCACCCGCCGGCCGGACCCCCGACCTCGCGGGTCCCCGGACGTACGGCCTGGGGGACCTTCTGCGCAGCTACCTCGAGACAACAGGAAGGCGGCGCCCGTTGCTGCCGGTCCGCATCCCCGGCCCCGTCGGTCGTGCTTGCCGCGCCGGTGAGAACCTCGCCGCCGAGGACGCCAGTACGGGACAGCGAACCTGGGAGGCTTTCCTGTCCGAGCGGGCAGCGTAGGACAAATCTGCCCAAGTCGGGCTGCTCCCGGGCGACGTCATACGCAGGCGCTGCAACCTTACCCCCACCGTACAGAAGGCGTTCGGGGGCCGGCCGAGGACGCCGTCCCGCCGTCCTGGTGGGTCGTGGCGGGCGTGGGTGCTGGCCCTGGGCTGGGGCTGTGATGTGCGGGTTGGTCAGGTAGCTCACCGTGGTGATCAGGCCGTGTTCTCTGTGCTGCGCACGGTACGTGTGATCGTCGGTATCGGCGGCTTGGTCGAGCCGTCCGCTTTTGCGCCAGGTCGGCCGGGCGAGGGCGGGCCAGGTACGCCCCGGCTTCCAGCCGCCGCGTGCTCCGTGCCGCCAGGGGGGCCCGCGTCCGTCGTCCGCCCGTCCGTCGTCCGCCGCCCGGCGCCGGCTCTCCAGGGGCGTGGGGTCCGGCCCCGTGCCGGCCCCGCGCCTGCCGGGCGTTGCCTCGCCGCCCGGCCGCCCGTGTCCGGTCGCCGTGTCGGGCTGGGCCGGGCCCGCGCCGCACGCTCGGGTCCGCCGTGGGGGCCCGCGTTGAGGGAACGGGTCGGCCTGCCGGTGTCGCCAACGCCTCGCTTGCCAAGGGAAAGCGCAGGTGCAGCCTTGCGGAACCGTTCCGTCACCGGGAACCCGGCGGCTCCTCTCGGATCTCCTGCAATGCCTCCTCGAACAGGCCCCGGGCCCTGGTGAACCAGTCGGCCAGTACTGCGACCTCCTCGGCCTCGTAGTCGGCGAAGAGTGCGGCCAGGCGTTGGTACACGGGGCCGTACACCGCCAGAATGCGCTCTTGCGCCGTTTCGTCCATCACTACGACCACACGTCGGCGGTCGCCCGGGTCCGGGGTGCGACGGATGTAAGCGGCCTTCTCCAACCGGTTCAGTACACCCGTCACCGCTCCCGTGGTCAGCCTCGCCCGCTCCGCCAGGTCGCCGGCGACCAAGGACTCACCGGCCATGGATGCCTCGGTGAGGAAGCCCAGGCAGGTGAGGTCGGTGACGTTCAGGCCGAGGCGGCGTGCGATGTCCTGTTGGCCGAACTGTGCTGTCGCGATCATTCGGTCCATGGCGTACAGAGCCTGGTCGCCCGTTGCGGCCGGGCGCGCCTTGCGGTGCCCCACAGATTCCCCTTAGTATCTAAGTAACTTAGGTCGTGAGGCATTCTACCTGTGACGTGCTCTCGCGACCGTTCACGCTCCCGTCCGCAGCTCTTGAAGGAGTGCCATCATGTTCATACACGGAGACGACCCGTATGACCTGGGGCATACGGTCGCCGGCTGGACCGGAGTGGCCGTGGCGACGCTGGGTGCCGGGCTGTGCGGCATCGGCGTGATCGTGGTCTCGGGACCGCTCGTGTGTGTCGGCATCGGCGTTCTCGCCCTGGCCATCCTGGTCACGTGGGTGCTTCATCTGGCCGGCTGGGGTAAGTCGAGTGGGCCGCGTCCGATCGAGCAGTGGGACTGGCGTGTCCGGGACACCAGCGCGAAGGCCGGGCACGCTGATTGCCTGGGGTGTCGCCTGGCGGGACGGCGTGGCGCACGTCGCGCGCGCTCTGCGCCTGAGGTGGAATCCGCCAGGACAGCCGAGTCTTGGCTCAGCACGTCGACGTCTGCCTGACGAACGCCGCCGAGAAGCTCCACCAACGATGGTGCACGGTGGGTGAAACGGAGCACCAGACGCCCCACTCCGTCAACTCGCAGAAAAACCGGGCCGCGCAACGGCAGAGCATCGTTAACGGGTAGGCGCACTCGCCATCAGCACGACAGGACACCGGCCGCCATCCGGCCGGCGGCGGCATGACCGGTGCGTAGCGCCGGGCCGAGATCCGTGCATCGCCGACCATCTTGGCCCTGCCTCGCTCACTGCACCCAGGACCCACCCCTCCTGCTCGCCGCCGCGCCCGCCGCCGGCCTGACCGCGGTCAAGGCGGGCGCCGCCGTGAACCGACGGCATCCACCCCCGGGCCCTGCGGCGTCGGCCCGGGTCGACCAGGCCCCGGCCGCCGCCGCACCGTGCCCGGTCGGCCCGCCCGGGCCGTGCACCGGGGACAGGTGCACCGCGACATCAAACCGCAAAACCTCCTGCTCACCGGGGCCAGCGACCACGCGACCATCAAAGTCGCCGACGTCGGCCTGTCCAAGGCGTTCGACAGTGCAGGCCTGTCCGGCCACACCCTCACCGGCGCGATGGGCGGCAGCCTGGCCTTCATGCCGCGCAGCCAGGTCATCGACTTCAAGTACGCACTGCCCGGAGTCGATCCGTGGGCTATGACGGCCTGTCTGTACTGGATGCTCACCGGTTCACCCCCGCGCGACTTCCCGGCCGACGCCGATCCGGTTCGCCGTCGTTCTGCGCGAGCCGGCCGTGCCCATACGCGACCGGCTACCCACGCTGCCACGCCGAATCGCCGCGGTCATCGACACCGCTCTCATCGATGAGCCCCGTATCGCTCCCACTACCGCGGCCGACTTGTCGCACGCGATCCGCCAAGCGCTCTGAGCGGTGTCGTAGCGGCCCGGCAGTACCGTCCGGGGGTCGGCGGGGGAGCCGGTGACGGCCCGGGTGGACCCGCACCCTGTACGTGGGTCACGACCGCGTCGGGCGCCAGGGCCCGTCCAGCGGGGACTCCAGCCCGTAGTCCGCGAACAGCGCCAAGCGCGGCACGCCGCCGCTCGTACGCCCTCCGAGTGCACGATTTCCGGCGTCTGCTCTCCGGCCGGGCGAAGCGAAGGCTGCGCTGCGCTGATCAAGGAGGTGCGTCGTTTCGGAGGTCTCGGAGTGCGCGCCGGGCCGCAGGGCCGGCTGTCAGGCGCCAGTCGGGTTCTCCCCCCGGGGGAGGCGCGCACGCCAATGTGCCGCCTCCCGTTGATCCCCTTGCTGGTCACGAAGCCGTATCAGTGCCGCCGTGGCGAAGGGGTGGCCGCCGTTGGCGCGGTTCGCCAGCGGCACTATCTTGACCGGCTGCCCGTGGAAGGAAGGTGCTCATCCCGCCCCCGTCCTCGCGTGCCCACCGATAACTTCCGGCACGCGGATCAGCCGTTCACCGGCGGAGCCGGGACACCAGCACCGTGCGCACGGCCTTGGCCACCTTGCTCGCGGCGGACCCGTCCTCTTCTTCGGTTTCCGGTTCGAGCATGCGCTGGATCTGCGACAGCAGTTGGCTGGTCGACCGCCAGAGCGGGACGAACATGCCGGCGACCGGCCCGACGCCCTGGATCGCGCCGTCGGACAGCTCGATGACCTTCTTGGCGGTCGTGACCGTCGTCGGGTCCCGAAGGATCAGGTGCACCTCATCGTCGACCAGCCGGATCTCCATCTGGCGCGCGGCGGCTTCCTCCGGGTTCGCGTCCGTGGTCGTCTCCGGATCCAGTGCGTCGATCTTGGCGGCGACCGCGTCCGGGTGGACCCCGAGTTCCCGCAGCACCCTGGCCCGCCATGCTGTTCTCCGTCCGCAGCATCGCCTCCAGCAGGTGATGGCTGCCGACCGGTGCGCCACCGGCCAACGCGCTGGCGGTGGAAACGGTGTCCTCGGTGGCAGGTGTGCCGGCCGGCCAAGGGACGGCCGCAACATCCTGCGATCCCTCCAGCACTGCCAGCACCGCGTCACGGATCTTGCTGATCGGAGCGATCCGCTCGGCGAGCACCTCAGCGCCGACGCCCTCACCTTCGAAGGGAAGCCGAACCCCCTGTCGGTCCTGATCACGGCCCGGCATCGCGGGGACTCGCCCATTCCAAGCCGTCTCGGGGCACACCGGGGTTGCGCGTCCGGCCCGGGGCCGGACGCGGGCACCCGGCCGCGGGGAGCCCGCGCCGATGAAGCGTATGCCTCCCGCCGGAACCGCACCTACCCGCGACGGCGCGGCGACCGTGGCCACGCCACCGACGAGTTCGCGGTCGTCACGAGTCGACCGTCCTCGTCGCGACCATCGCCGAGTGGCTGCGGGCCGGCCCGATTGACCAACGGCTAATCGTCGAGCTCGGTGAAGAGAGTCAGCTGAAGAGCGCCCGGTGCCTCAAGCCGCGAGTTGAGCGAGTTCCAGGGGGTGCGTGTCGGCTCGGCGACCACCTGGGCTCCGGCCGCGGCCAGTTTCGACGTTGTGGCGACGGAGTCGTCGACCTGGAAGGCAACGCGAATGTGGCCGGCTACCCGCCGACCGACCTCGACGTCGTCGATGAAGGCAGCGTGGTTTGGATCTGTCAGTTCCAAGGTGGCTCGGCCGGCGTCAAGAATGGTGACCCGGCCGTCTGGAGAGGCGAACGCGCCGCGCTCCGGCAGGCCAAGGACGTCACGGTAGAAGTGCAGCGCCGCATCATAGTCTGCCGCCGTGACCACCAAGCGGAGTTCACGCACAGCGGGTTCGTCGGTCATGCCAGCTCCTTCGAGATCTCTTACTGATCGCCAGGTCAACCCCGTGATTGGCGGACGATTCCCCAGACGCGTCTCCCCGCCGCAGCCCTCACGGTCGAAGACCACTTCCCTGGTCTCGCTCACCGCTTCCCACGCCCTCTTGCCTTGGCCTCGCATTCACTGCGTGGAGAACGCCGTCACCCACCGCCTGGCCACGTTCAGCACCACGTCGTACTCCCATCGCGGCGACAGCACGAACGGCGGTCCGTCCGACACCTCCGCCTCGCCCAGCCGTGCCGCCCGGGTCGAGCGTTTCGACGGAAAACCCAGCCCCCGCACACCTCATCCACGGCGTTGGGCGTCTATCGAGTCGGCCAAGGCGTTCAGCGCGCTCAGGAAGGCGCGGCGGTCGGCTGGCGTGAGTGTGGCGAGGACGCGGTCCTCGCCTGCACGGATGGCGGCGCGCACCGAGTGGTGGACTTCGCGCCCTTCCTTGGTGATCGCCAGGAGGCGGACACGGCGATCGGCCGGGTCCGGCAACCGGGAGATGAGCCCGGCCGCCTGGAGCTTGTCGAGGGTGGTGATGATGCGCGTCTTGTCCGCACCGATGGCTTCACACAGTGCCGCCTGTGTGCGTACCGGGCCGTCGCTCAGGGCGCCGAGCACGGCGTATCCCCACATGGACAGGTCGTGAGCGGCGAGTACCGGCAGTTCCGCATCGACCAGGGAACTGAGCAGCGGCTGGAGCATCGCGGCGACATCGCGACTCCTGTGGTCGACGGCCATGGCGACATAATACTCGTTGACAGACCATAAGCATGAAGAGATCGTAGGCGCATGCCTATGAATGAGGAAGCCCAGTCTGCGAAGTCCGCGTCGCGCGGTCCTTCGTCGCCGCTGACGGGAAAGGAACTCCTCGCACTCGACGCCGACGCCGTGCGCACCAGCACGGAGGTGGTGTCGCTGGTGAGCGCGGCTGATCTCGACCGTGCGACCCCCTGCACCGCATGGACGTTGCGCGAACTACTGGCCCATATGACCGCCCAGCACAACGGCTTCGCGGCCGCAGCACGAGGAGACAGCGACCTTGGGCCATGGCAGCCGCAGACCGGCGAGCATGACCCCGTCGGCGCCTACCGGCGTTCGGCCGAGCGTGTCCTGGAGGCCTTCGCCGAGGCCGACGTCCTTGGCCGGTCCTTCCACCTGCCGGAGATCGACGTCGAGCGGCCCTTCCCCGCGGCCCGCGCCGTCGGCTTCCACCTCGTCGACTACGTAGTGCACGGCTGGGACGTGGCCCGGAGCCTGGACGCCACAGTGAACTTCAGTCCCCAGTTGCTCGACGCCGCTCTCGCCATAGCGAAGGCCGTCCCTGACGGCTCCGCCCGCACTGCTCCCGGCGCCGCCTTCGCCCCCCGCGTCTCGTATCCCTGCCGGACTCCCCTGGAGGAGATCCTTGCCCTCCTGGGGCGGTCCCCCACCTGGCCGGAGCGAGCCGTGGACGCCTTCTGGCCCCTCCGCACTGATCGCCTCCACCTGAGACTGTTCACCCCCGACGACATCGAAGCCATGTACGCCTACCAAAGCCTCTCCGAGGTTGCGCGTTACCTGTACCGCCCACCGCGCACTCGCCAGGACTGCGCGGATGCCATCGCCAGGGTCTCGACGGCCACCGCCTGGGCGCACGACGGCGACACCCTCACCCTGGCCGTCTGCCGCAACGACTCCCGGCACGTCATCGGCGAGATCCTCCTTAAACTCGCTGACGCCCGGGCCCGTCAAGTGGAGATCGGCTGGGTCTTCCACCCCGCCCACAGCGGCCGGGGCTACGCCACCGAGGCGGCCCGGGCAGCGGCGGTGGCAGCCTTCGGCCCACTGCGCGCGCATCGCCTCTTCGCCCGCCTGGACACGCGTAACGGCGCCTCCGTCCGGCTGTGTGAACGGCTGGGAATGCGCCGGGAAGCACACCTGGTCGAGAACGACCTCGACGCAACGGGCTGGGGCAGTGAATACATCTACGCCGCCTTGTCCCACGAACTCGCTCGATGACGACACCTGGCCGCAGGGCACTGACGCCAGGTGCTCACCCAATTGGGCCCGAGGGGGAAGGGACAGAGTGCCAGCCCGTTCGACAGTGCGGATGACCGGCGCCGTCTCCATGCCGCGGATGGCGTCGAGGGAGGCGATCCGCTCGGTGAGATAGCGGGAAGGGCCTTGTGTGTCACTACAGTTGACCGCGGCAAGGAGATTGGTCGGCCCGGTGGTCATGACCACCAGTGAGGCTTCGGGGTGCTTCGGCAACGCCGCTGCCACCATGGCGCCTGGGAAGGCTGGACGGTCATCCAGATCCGGGCCTCGGCGCGGAAGCGCAGGGCGGCCGAGGGGACGTCCACGAGGCAGTTCAGGGCCCCGGTGCGGCGCAGGGTGGCGATAGGGTGCCGGACGGCGGAGTCCGACCAGTTGGTGGTGGCGGCGAGTTCCGGGCGGCTCGTCCGCCCGTCCCGGGCCAGGGCGCTGAGCAGGGACTGGTCGCCGTCACCCAGGTCCACCGGTGAGTCGTCGCTCGGCGGCGGCGCGGGGGCGAGGAGTGCGGTCTGCTCGGGGGTGAGGCTCGCGGAGCCGGCCCAACGGTTGGGCAGGACGTACGAGGGCGCGGCCGAACACGACTATGACCCCGAGGCACGTAAGTTCAACTTCTCCGTGAAGCCCATGGCCAAAGAGGACAACCACCCGGGCGTCTTGACAGCGACCTCGGGCCACGCGGAGTATCACTCCCGTGAACCTGTCAGACAGCCAGACAGGTGGTCGGGCCCCGCGGCGCGTCGGCGCCATGGAAGCGGTCCTCACCCACCTCCGCGGCGCCATCGAGCGCGGCGAGTACCCCATCGGCGACAAGCTCCCCTCCGATGCGGAGCTCTGCCGCACCCTAGAGGTGCCCCGGCCCGTCCTGCGGGAGGCCCTGCGGGCGCTGCAGACCATGAGACTGACCGGCGCCGAGACGGGCAAGGGCACCTTCGTGATCGCGAACATCGTCGAAGACCCCACCTTCGGCGAGTACGCGGCCAGCGACCTGCTCGATGTGCGCCGCCACGTCGAGATCCCGGTCGCCGGGTACGCCGCCCTTCGCCGCACCCCGGAGAACCTGGACCATCTCGCCCACCTGCTGGACCGCATGGATGGGGAGACGGACACCACCGCCTGGGTCGCGATGGACACCCTCTTCCACCTGGCCGTCGCGAAGCCGCCCAAAACCCGGTCTTCTGCCGGGTCATCGAGGAGATCCGGGACGCACTGGCGCGTCAGTCGGCCTTCCTCGACGAGCTGGGCGGACGGCGCGAGCGGTCCAACCGCGAGCACCGGGCCATCGTCGAGGCCCTGATCGACGGTTCCGAGTCCGACGCGGTGGAGGCCATGAGCCACCACCTCGACCGCGTCGAGACGACCCTCACCGATATCGTGCGCGCCCCGCGCGCGAACTCTCCCCTGGAAGGCGGACCCGAGGCGTGAGCGAACAGCACCTCAAAGACGAGACGCGCCCCTCGCCCCGTCACGTCGACGCCGGAGACGCCGGCTACAGCAAGTCGCTGAAGTCCCGGCACGTCAACATGATCGCCATCGGCGGCGCCATCGGCACCGGCCTCTTCCTCGGCGCGGGCGGCCGGCTCGCCGACGCCGGCCCCTCCCTCTTCATCGCCTACGCGGTCTGCGGGATCTTCGCCTTCCTGGTCGTGCGCGCCCTCGGCGAGCTCGTCCTCTACCGTCCGTCCTCCGGCGCCTTCGTGTCCTACGCCCGAGAGTTCATGGGCGAGAAGGGCGCGTACACGGCCGGCTGGATGTACTTCCTGAACTGGGCCACCACCGGCATCGCCGACATCACGGCGGTGGCCACGTACACCCACTACTGGGGCATGTTCTCCGACATCCCGCAGTGGGTGATCGCCCTGATCGCCCTGGCCGTGGTCCTCACCGTGAACCTCATCTCGGTGAAGATCTTCGGCGAACTGGAGTTCTGGTTCGCCATCGTCAAGGTCAGCGCACTGGTGATCTTCATGTGCATCGGGATTTTCCTGCTGGTCACCCGGCACCCGGTGGACGGCTCCACTCCCGGCCCGTCCCTGATCACCGACAACGGCGGCGTCTTCCCCAACGGTCTGCTGCCCATGCTGCTGATCATCCAGGGCGTCGTCTTCGCCTACGCCTCCGTCGAGCTGGTCGGCGTCGCCGCCGGCGAGACCGAGAACCCCGAGAAGATCATGCCCAGGGCGATCAACTCGATCATGTGGCGCGTGGGCCTGTTCTACGTCGGCTCGGTGGTCCTGCTGTCGATGCTGCTGCCGTGGAACAAGTACACGTCCGGCGAGAGCCCCTTCGTGACGGTCCTGTCCAACGTCGGCATCCCGGCGGCGGGCTGGGTCATGAACCTCGTCGTCCTCACGGCGGCCATGTCCTCGCTCAACTCCGGCCTGTACTCCACCGGCCGCATCCTGCGCTCCATGGCGATGTCCGGCTCGGCCCCGAAGTTCACCTCGGTGATGAGCCGCAGCCAGGTCCCGTACGGCGGAATCCTGCTCACCAGCGGTATCTGTGTCCTCGGCGTCGCCCTGAACTTCGTCGTCCCGGCGGACGCCTTCGAGATCGTCCTGAACTTCGCGGCGATCGGCATCCTCTCCACCTGGGGCATGATCATGGTCTGTCACCTCCTCTTCTGGCGGAAGACCCAGAAGGGCGAGCTGACCCGTCCGGGCTACCGACTCCCGGGCTCCCCCTGGACCGAACTGGTGACGCTGGTCTTCCTCGTCTCGGTCCTGGCCCTCATGTACGCCGACGGCGGCGCCGGACGCACCACCGTGCTGTGCCTGCCGCTGATCGTCGCCGCGCTCGTGGCGGGTTGGTACGCCGTCCGCCGCAGCCTCGCGCGCACCTCGTCCAAGGCCGACGCGTGACCCGGTCGTCGGCCCCCGCCAACCCACAAGCGATCAGGCAGTGATGTTCGGGACCAACAACTGCCGGTGGACGTGACCTGGCTGAATGCCGTCAACGACCAGGTCGCTGGGATCGCTGGTCAGCGCTGTGGCGCAGGAGTCCGCGACGCGTTCGCGGTACCGTGCGGCATGCGCGCGGACGAGCTCGCTGGACGGTCGGCTCACGGCTGCTCCTCCCGGGGTATAGGAGCTGGAGAACCTCAGCACTATGCCCGCCCGGGCCTTGACCCGTCAGCCCTCTGCTTCCAGCGTGCTCGGCCCACCGCCGCGGCCATCGTCAGGGGCACGGTCAGGAGCGCCGCCAGCCAGAACAGGGGCCGGTAGTCATGCGCCTGAGCGGTGGAGGCCGCCAGCCCGCTGGCCACGGCGCTGCCCACGTACAGGGCAACACCGAACGTGGTCACGCCCGTTGCACGGGCCGCCGGGGACAGGGCCGTCGCCCACGACTGGATCGTGGAGTGCATGAAGGACCAGCCGCCCCCGAGGAGCAGGGCGACCACGACGAGCGCCCCGGTGGACTGGTTGTAGCCGGCGAGCAGGTACGCCAGAGCCATCTGCACCCCACCGGCCACGATCAGGCCCGCCGGGGACCACTGTCCGACGAGCCGTTCGACCACCTGCGCCGCGGCTATGGAACCGACCCCGTACAGGGCCGCGACCACGCCGGCCAGGGTGGTGGGAACTCCACGCGCCTCCAGGGCCGGGGCCAGGTAGGTCAGGAAACCGAGCAGCACCGCCCCCTCCAGCATCGCCACCGCCATGACGTACCACTGCCACCGTGAGGACAGGACCACGCGGAAGGGCGCCAGCAGTGATCCGGAGGGAGCCCGCTCGGGCTCGGGCAGACGGCGCAGGGCCACCGTCAGGTAGGCGGCGAGGACGCCGGGTAGCGCGAACACCAGCCGCCACGTGAGGTAGTGCGCCAGCGCTCCGGCGACGACCGTTGCCACGGCGGTGCCCAGCGCGGACGCGGTCATCAGCTCACTGAGGGGGCCCTGCCGTATGACGGCGGGCACCATGTCGCCCACGTACGTCAAGGAGGCAGCGATGGAGGCGGCGAAGAACGCGCCGGCCAGGGCGCGCGCCCCGATCAGTAGGGGAACGTCGGGGGCGAGGGCCGGGGCCAGGGCGGCCACTGCCGCGCCGGTGAGCGACACCCGCATCACCCGCACACGGCCCCATCGGTCGCTGGCCACCCCCCACACCGGCTGCATCAGCCCGTAGGTGAGGTAGTAACCGCTCGCGGCCAGCACCACGGTGGGGAGCGGGGTCCCGAGCCGGGGGCCGATAAGCACCAGCATGGGCGCACCGCCCACTGCGGACCACGGTTCCTCGCCGGTCACGGCCGGCCGCCGGCGCGGTGGCCGGTGAGCACCGTACCCACACCGCCGGGCGAGTACCCCCGCCATGAACTGGGGGCCTTTCTGCGGTCCCGCCGTGAACGGCTGACGCCGAAGGACGTGGGCCTGCCGGACGCCTCGGGCCGCCGGACACCGGGGCTGCGGCGGGCCGAGGTCGCCGAACTCGCCGGCATCAGCATCTCCTGGTACACGTGGCTGGAACAGGGCCGGGTGCGCACCTCGGAGCAGGTGCTGCGCGCGGTGTCGCGGGTGCTGCGACTGGACGCCGCGGAAACCGCGCACGTCCTGTCGTTCGTGGAGGAGAGCAGGCCGCCCACCGACGCCCCCACCTGGGTGTCACCCAACCTGCTCACTCTGGTGCAGGCCATGACACCACACCCCGCCGTGGTGCTCCACCCGCACTGGGACCTGCTGGCGTGGAACACCGGGTACGCCGCGCTACTGACCGATCCGGCACGGCTGCACTCCAAGCAGCGCAACCTCCTCTGGTTGGTGTTCCGCTGGCCGCCGGCCCGCACCCTGCTCCCCGACTGGGAACACGAAGCCCGCGCCCTGCTCGGCCAATTCCGATTCCGGGCGGCTCGCCGGCCGAACGATCCGCGGTTCGCCGAACTCATCGGCGAGCTGCTGTCCGACGGCGACGCGGCCCGCTGGTGCGAGCGCCGGGAAACAGCCGCATTCCAGCCCTCCGTCCGCCGTTTTCGGCACCCGGCCGTGGGCGAACTGCGCCTGCGGTACGTGAAGCTGGCCGCCGTCGACGAGCCCGGTCACCGCTTTCTGGCCTACCTGCCCGACGACCGGGGCTCCGAGGACGCCCTGCGCCGCCTGCAGGCAGGTGGATGAGCCCCGGTGGCCCAGGCGTTCCGGGACACGGCGACGACATTCATGAACAACGAGGGGAGTGCGGTGGCGCCGGGCACGACGCAAGTGCGGCCCAGGACGCTGACCGTCGGTCCGCCGGCTGCACTGCGGTGATCCGGCAGACCCGGTCCCGACCGCGCCCACCGGTCCGGGGAGAGAGCGTGCGCGGGCTACCGCCGCGCGAGACTTGCGGGGTCCGCGCGCGGGTGCCACATGAGGCTCGGCGGCCGGGGACGTCCACCGGGCGGCGCGGCTGCGCGGCCGTCTGTGGGAGAAGGACCAGCAGGCCGCGCGCACCGGATACGACCCCTTCGGCCGGCTGGTCCTGCACAACCCGGACACCGGCGCGCTCGTGGCGGAGCGGCCCCGCGCCCTCAACGACGTCACGTGGGGCTACGACGGCACCGGTCCCGGCACGCTTGTCACGGCGCTGTCCTTCGCGGTCCTGGACCACCCCGACCGCGACCATCCCCAGACGTTCCACGAGCGGCCGCCCGCCGTCCGCGACTACCTGGAGCGCCTGGTCGCCGAGGAGGCGGACCAGAAGGAGCCGTTCAGCATCACCGACCATCTGGGCTCGTACGAGTGGTCGAACGAGGAGACGGCCGCGTACGAGGCGGCGATCGAGGCGGTGAACGGGGCGGTCGGCGCCTACAGTGCGCTCATCGCCTCCGAGAAGGCCAAGCCCGAGCCGGACCAGGCGGTCATCACCGAGGCCCGCGCGGGCAGTCCCGGCTCGCCCGCGAGCGTGAAGACCTGCGCTCCACCGACCGCGAGCAGATCGCCCAGGCCCGTGCCGGCTACGCGCAGCTCGCCCGCGAGGTGCGGGAGCGGATCGCCTGATAGACAGGCAGAGATCGAGCGGTACCGGCTGCCCTAGGTCGTGTCTTCAAATGATCTTGAGTGGTGGATCATGGTCGGGTGATACGTCGCCATGAACTGTCTGATGCCGAGTGGGAGTTCGTCCGGCCGTTGCTGCCCGAGTCGTTGCGGGGCAGGAAGCGGTTGGACGACCGCACGGTGCTCAACGGGATCGTGTGGAAGTTCCGTACCGGGACGGCCTGGCGGGACGTGCCCGAGCGGTACGGTCCATGGGCCACTCTGCACACCCGCTTTCGCCGGTGGGCGCTGGACGGCACCTTCGACCGGATGCTCCAGGCCGCCCAGGCACACGCCGACTCGGCGGGGGACATCGACTGGCTGGTGTCGGTCGACTCCACCATCGTCCGTGCTCACCAGCACGCCGCCGGGGCCCGAAAAGGGGGGCCCGCAGTCCCGGCCTCGGACGTTCCCGTGGCGGCCTGACCAGCAAAATTCACCTCGCCTGCGACGGTGTCGGCCGCCCGCTCGCTTTTACCCTCACCGGCGGCAACACCAACGACTGCACCCAGTTCACCGCTGTGATGGAAGCGATACGAGTGCCCCGCATCGGCCCGGGACGTCCCCGCGTGCGGCCCGCCCACGTCCTGGGCGACAAGGGTTACAGCTCCCGGGCCATCCGCACCTGGCTGCGACGGCGAGGCATCGGCCACACCATCCCGGAGCGGGCCGACCAGGTCCGCAACCGGCTCCGGCGCGGCAGCCGGGGCGGGCGCCCGCCGGCCTTCGACAAGCAGCTCTACAAGCACCGCAACGTCGTCGAACGCTGCTTCAACCGCCTCAAGCAATGGCGCGGCATCGCCACCAGGTACGACAAGACCGCCCAGTCCTACCAAGCAGCCGTCACCCTCGCATCGCTCCTGATGTGGGCGTGAACACTTTGACGACAACTCCTAGTACTCCAGTCAGAAATCGTTGCCTGAGCTGGTCGGCCTCGTTGTTCCAGGCATGGTGGGGATGGGCGAAGCTGACCTGTGGGCTGGGGAGTTGGAGTCGGTGTTCGCCCGTGTGGCGGGCCGCTTCTCGCGGGTGGATCTGCGGTGGCGGATGCGGGACTACGTGCGTGGTCTGCTGGCTCCGGTGGAGCGGAAGAACGGCTGGCAGCTGGCCGAGTACGCAGGTCACCGCGGACCGGCCGGCTTCCAGCACCTGCTGAACGGTGCCTCCTGGGACGCTGACGCGGTCCGGGACGACCTGCAGCAGTACGTCGCCGAGCGGCTCGGCACCCCGGACGGGGTTCTGATCGTCGACGACACCGGCTTCCTGAAGAAGGGCACCACCTCTGCCGGCGTGCAGCGGCAGTACTCGGGCACCGCCGGCCGTACCGAGAACTGCCAGATCGGGGTCTTCGCCGCGTATGCCTCCTCCAAAGGAAGGGCTTTGGTGGACCGGGAGCTTTACCTGCCCAAGTCCTGGACCTCGGATGCAGACCGGTGCCGGGCGGCGAGAGTCCCTGACAGCCGTGGCTTCGCGACCAAGGGAGAACTGGCCCGCGCGATGATCCTGCGGGCTCTTGCCTCCCCCCTCCCGATCGCCTGGGTGACGGGCGACTGCGCCTATGGACAGGAATGGCGCATGCGCCGCACCCTGGAGGAAGCCGGTATCGGCTATGTCCTGGCCGTGCCGAAGTCCCAGCAACTGCACGCTCCCTTCGGCCGTATCGACCAGGCCATCGCCGACGTTCCCGATCAGGCGTGGGAACGACGCTCCTGCGGCGACGGCGCCAAAGGCCCGCGCGCCTCTACGACTGGGCAGCCGCCCGTCTGCCGGTGATCGAAGTCTTCGACGGTGACCGGCCCACCCATCAGCGGTGGGTGCTGGCCCGCCGCAGCCCGGCCCGACCGGAGGAGATCGCCTACTACCTCGCCTACGCACCCAACGGCACCAGCGTCACCGACCTGGTCCGCATCGCCGGATCGCGCTGGGCGATCGAGGAAGCCTTCCAGGCAGCGAAGAACGAATGCGGCCTCGACCAGTACGAAGTTCGCCGCTACCCGGGCTGGTACCGGCACATCACACTTGCCATGCTCGCCCACGCGTTCCTGGCCGCCGTCGCAGCCCAGACCACCGAAAGGGGGGCCGCAGAAACGAGCCCACCAGCACCATCCACTTCACCGTGGCAGAAGTCCGCCGACTCCTGGACGCTCTGCTGCCCCCGCCCCACACCCCGCCTCGGACCCGTTGCACATGCCCTGAACTGGTCCCTCTGGCGCAGACGACACCAAGCCACAGCCCGCCGCTGCCACTACCGAAGAAGAACCAGCTCAGGCAACGATTTCTGACTGGAGTACTAGGCCGAGAACCAGCGGACAGCCCGGCGCGGGCAAGAGCCGGGTCACCGAGATGGTGGCCGCCCAGCTCAACCAGCACGGCGGCTTCGCGGACATCGACAGCGACCTGTACAAGCCCTACCACCCCGCTACGCGGAGTTGATGGACCGGGACGACACGCTGATGGCCGCCTACACCCGCGCCGGCGGCCGGGCCGGATGGCGCAGGCAGAGCAGTACGTCCGCGGCCACGGTCTGCACGCGATCATCCAGGGGACTTCGCAGAACGCCCAGGCCGTGGAGGAGAAGCTGCGCGCCTGCCGTCAGTTCGTGCCGACGGCGCCGGATGAGAAGCGCACGAGGTTGGCGCGTATCCGGGACGGTTCCTGGCCGGCGACGATCACGCCCACCAGCGTCGCCGGTGAACCAGTCGGCCGGGGCCTTGCTGGTGGGCTGCTGCTGAACGAATTCCGTAGCAATCCTTCGTGCTGATGGAGCGGAGTGGCTGACTGGCTCGGGCCCTACTGGGCGGTGTAGCCGCCGTCGACGGGCAGGGCGATGCCGGTGACGTAGCTGGCGCCGGGGCTGCATAGCCACAGGACGGCCTGGGCGATCTCCTCGGCGGTGCCGAGCCGGTGGATGGCCTGGCCCGTTTCGGCCTGGTCGCGGTCGAGTTCTCCGCCTTCGACCATGGCGTCGACCATGGGGGTGCTGATGGTGCCGGGGCAGACGGCGTTGACGCGCACACCGCGCGGGCCGTATTCGAGGGCGGCGCTCCTGGTCAGACCGATTACGCCGTGCTTGGAGGCGTGGTAGGCGGCACGTCCGGGGTTGCCGACGAGGCCGCCGAGAGAGGAGCAGTTGACGATGGCGCCGCTGCCCTGGTCGCGCATGTGGCGCAGTTCGTGTTTCATGCTCGCCCAGATGCCGCGCAGGTTGATGCCCTGGACGCGGTCGAACTGCTCGGCGCTCTCGTCGGCGGCGTCGGTGGGCGGGGGCATGATGCCGGCGTTGTTGTAGGCCATGTCGAGGCGGCCGAAGGTCTCCACCGTGCGGTCGACGGCGACGCCGACCTGGTCCTCGTCGGTGACGTCACAGACCAGGGCGAGGGCCCGGCGGCCCGCGTCGGTGAGCTCCTTCGCCGCCTGGTTCACGGCCGTCTCGTCGATGTCGGCGAGGGTGACGGCGGCGCCCGCTTCGGCGAACGCGCGGGCGGCGGCCAGGCCCATGCCCGAGGAGGCGCCGGTGACGAAGGCGACCTGGCCGGTGAAGTCGTAGGTGGGGTTCATGGGGGGTGACTCCTCACGTGGGATTTCGACGCCGGGGTGTGGTGGGGATGCTGGCGGCTCAGGTGGTCTGGCCGCCGTCGACGACGAGGGCGGTGCCGATGGTGAAGGCGGCGCCGTCGGAGCACAGCCAGAGCACGGCGGAGGCGATCTCCTCGGGCTTGCCGAGGCGGCCGACGGGTTCGTCGGCGATGAGCCCTTCGCGTCCGCCGGGGCGGGTGTCGCCGAAGCGGCGGATCATCTCGGTGTCGATGATCCCGGGGCAGACAGGCGTTGATGCGAATGCCCTGCGCGGCGTGATCAAGAGCGGTGGAGCGGGTGAACCGATGATCCCGTGCTTGGCGGCGGCGCAGGCGGCCTGGCCCTGGAAACCCTTGACCCCGGCGCCGGAAGAGACGTTGACGATGGCGCCGCCGCCGCCGTCCTGCTGGAGCATCTGCCGGATCTGGGCGCCGGTGCACAGGAACGCTCCGGTGAGGCTGACTCCGAGGATGCGGTCCCAGTCGTCCTTGGCGGTGTCGGAGGCCGGCTGGACGGGCTGTTCGACGCCGGCGTTGTTGAAGGCGCGTCCAGGCTTCCGAAGCATTCGACGGTCCGGTCGACCGCGGCCTGGACGTCTTCCTCGCCGGTGACATCACAGATGAGGGTGAGGGCTTCGCCGCCACCGGTGGCGGCGATCAGGCGGGCGGTCTCTTGCAGGCCGTCGGCGGACATGTCGGCGAGGGCGAGGCGTGCCCCCGCGCGGGCGAAGGTGAGGGCGGTGGCACGGCCGATGCCGCCGGCGGCGCCGGTGACGAAGGCGGTCTTGTCGTGGAAGTCGTAGGTGATGTTCACGCGGGTTCTCCCATCGAGAGGCGGGCCGTGGACGACGGGCCCGGAGATGGGTCAGTGCCGTGAAGGCCCCGGTGCGGTGATGTCGTCGTCTACGGGGGCCGGGGCGGTGCGCTGGGCCACGATCCGGGCTTGTCGTCGGGTGCCGCTGAGGGCGAGGGCGATGAGCGGCAGGAGGGTGAGGGTGGCGAAGAGGGCGCCGACCAGGGCCGGTCCGGTCAGGCCGAGGGAGGTGTTCAGGGCTTGGCCTGCGAGGGCGGAGCCGGCGGCGATGCCGGTGTTGTAGGCGGAGGTGGTCAGCGCCGAGGTGAGGGTGGGGGCGTCGCCGGCGGCACGGAGGGCGACGGAGGTGACGACAGGGTTGACGGTGAACCCGGCCAGGGCCATGAGGAAGACCAGGGCGACGGCGGTGACGGGGCCGGCCGCCGATGGCGGTGCCGCCCAGGGCACCGAGCCCGAAGACGATCAGGACCAGCGGGACGGCCCCGGCCGGGATGCCGGCGCGGTCGGTCAGCAGAGGGGTGATGTAGGTGTAGGTGGCCAGGACGCCGCCCATGATCAGTACGGCCGCGGCCAGGGCGAGCCACAGTCGGCCCTGGCGCAGGGCGCGGACCTCGGCCCGTACCGAGATCTTGGCCCGCTGTTCCGTCCGGGGGATGAAACGGCCGACGAACACGGCGGCGAGACCCGCGAGGACGGCCAGGGCCCAGAAGGGGCCGCGCCAGCCGGTGTACTGGCCGACGAAGGAGCCGATCGGCACGCCGACGACGTTGGCCAGGGTCAGGCCGCCCATCATGACGCCGATGGCCCGGGTGGCGCGGGCCGGGCCTGCGGCGGCGGTGGCGATGACGAAGCCGACGGCCCAGAACGCGCCGGTGGCCAGCGCGGTCACCACTCGGGCGGCCAGGACGACGGTGAAGGAGGTGCTGAGCGCGGCGACGACGTGCCCGAGGGCGAAGACGGTCAGGGCCAGGACGAGGGTCAGGCGCTGGGGCAGGCGCAGTGTGGCCAGGGCCATGGTCGGCCCGCCGACGATCATGCCGATCGCGAAGGCGGTGATCAGCAGACCGGCGCGGGAGACGCCGACGCCGAGGTCACCGGCGATCTCCGGGAGGAGTCCGGCGATGACGAACTCGGTGGTGCCCATCAGGAACGTGCCGGCGGCGAGCACCCACACGACGAAGGGCAGCTTGCCCGTGGGGGTGCTGGCTGCGGAAGGCATACAGGTACTTCTCTTCCTCTAGGGGGGTTCAGGGAGTCGCCGGGGTCAGGAGGTGGGTTCGATGGTGATGCGCTTGGCCTGGCCGAGCTGGGCGGCGCTGACGTCGAGGTGGCCGAGGACGAGCAGGTCGGCGGAGGCGGCGGGCCCGTCCTGGTAGAAGAGGGCCAGGTTGCCCCAGGGGGCGTAGTAGGCGATGTCGCCGACCTTGGCCGCGGTCGGTTCGGGGGCGCCGGAGGTGTCCAGCTTGCGCGGCAGGTCGGCCACCCGCTCCGTGTCGTGGAAGTCCTCCAGGTCCAAGGTGAGCGGGAGCAGCGCGGCGAAGTCGCGGGCGGCGGGGCTGTCGTTCAAGGCGGCGTCGACGGGTCGGCGGCCGTCGAGGGTGACCCGGATGTCCATGGGAGTGCTCCTCTCGGAGGTGGACGGCGGGGTGGGGGCTGCTGTCTCCTGCGGCCCCGGGGAGGCGGAAGACGCGGAGGGCGGCGTGGCCTCTTGCGCGTCGCTGGAGCAGGCGGTCACGGCCGGAAGCAGGGCGGCTGCCGCAGCGAAGCGGACCAGACCGCGGTGGACCGCGGAGTGCATGAGGGAATATCCCGGGGTCGTCATGCGGGCATGGGCTCGGCGTAGTGCCGGAACCTGCTGCGCTTGGTGTGGATGGCGTACAGGCGCTCGGCCAAGGCTTCAGGGCTGGAATGCTCGGCATCCGAGCGGATCGCCCCGGGGACGATCAATTGGGCGACGTGGATGTTCTCAGGGGCGAGGGCGTCGTGGAGCATCGCCGTGTAGGCGCTCTCGGCGGCGAACGCGATCGAGGTGCCGGCCACTCCGGGGTTCGGGCGCACGGCGCTGCCGCCGTTGACGAACAGCAGCGTGCCCCGGCCAAGGGCCCGCATTCCGGGCAGGACGGCGTTCACACAGGTCACCGGCCCCTTGACGGAGAAAGCCAGCGGATCGTCCAGGTCGCCGGCGGTGGTGTCCAAGACCGGCTTCATGAAGTCGCCGCGGGGCACCGGACTGAACTGCAGGATCTCCACCGGTCCCAGCTCTTCCGCGGCGCTGCGCAGGGCCGTGGTGAGGGAGCCGGGGTCGAGGACATCGGCGGTGTAACGGCGGGCCTGGATCCCATCACCATCTAGCTCGGCCACGAGACCGTCGAGGTGTGCGGCACTCCGGGAGATCAGGGCGACGGTGTGCACCGCCCGGCGCCGAAGCGCCGGGCGGTGGCGAGGCCCAGGCCGGGGCCGGCGCCGATGAGGGCGAAGGTGGTCACGGTGCGGTTCTCCTCGAAGACGCGGAGACGGGCGGGAGGGGCCCGTGCGGGGGAAAGCGGAGCAGGTCAGGGGGTGAGGAGGGTCTTGACGGCGCGGCGCTCGTCCATGGCCTTGTAGCCCTCGGCGACCTGCTCCAGCGGCAGGGTGAGGTCGAAGACCTTGCCGGGGTCGATCCGGCGCGAGAGCACGCGGTCGATGAGGTCGGGGAGGTAGCGCCGTACGGGGGCGGGGCCGCCGCGCAGGCCGACGGGGGAGAAGAACAGCTCCTCGCCGTCGACGGCGACCTCGTGGGGGACGCCGACGAAGCCGACGTCGCCACCGGGCCGGGCCGACTGCAGGGCCTGCCGCATGGCCTCGGAAGTGCCGACGCACTCCATTACGCTGTCGGCGCCGATCCCGCCGGTCATCTCCTTGATCCTCTCGACGCCCTCGTCGCCGCGTTCGGTGACGATGTCGGTGGCACCGAACTCCCGCGCGAGCTTCTGCCGGGACTCGTGGCGGGTCATGGCGATGATCCGCTCCGCGCCCATCTCCCGTGCCGCGATCACCCCGCACAGGCCGACCGCGCCGTCGCCGACGACCACGGCGGTCGAGCCGGGCTTCACCTCGGCGGCGTCGGCGGCCCACCAGCCGGTGCCCATCACGTCCGAGACGGCCAGCAGCCCGGGCCACAGCTCCTCGCCCGGCACCTCGTCGGTGGCGACCAGAGTGCCCTGGGCGTTGGGGATACGGACGTAGTCGGCCTGGCAGGTGGACATGAACTCGCGGTGCAGACAGCCGGACTGGAAGCCGTTCTGGCAGTTCACGCAGGTGTTGTCGCTGGTGGCGAAGGACCCGACGACGAACTGGCCGGGCGTGACCGAGGTGACGGCGCTGCCGACCTCCTCCACGAAGCCGACGTACTCGTGGCCCATCGGATGCGGGGCGCCGACCGGCTCCGCGCCGCGGTAGGGCCACAGGTCTGAGCCGCACACACAGGTCACGGCCGTACGGATGATCGCGTCGGTCGGCTGGAGGATCTTCGGGTCGTCGAGGGATTCGAAGCGGACATCGCCGGGGGCGTAGATCATTGCTCCGTGCATCAGGGGTTCCTAGGTACGAGGGGACCGGGCCGTCTGCGGCGGCCCGCGTGCCGTCCTTCCCTGCCATCTGTCCGGCGGGGAAAGCGCCGCCTCACCCAGGTAACCCACACTTCGCACGGACAGCGAGTCACTGACAAAGGGTGTACCGGCAGTGCATCCCTCCCGTGGCGTGCGGCACGTACCGTCGAGGGGTGGACAACCAGCGAGAGGCCAGCGAGTTCCTCACCTCGCGGCGAGCCAGGATCACCCCCGAGCAGGCCGGGCTCCCCGCCGGCACCCGGCGCCGCGTTCCCGGCCTGCGCCGCAGCGAGGTCGCCGCCCTCGCCGACGTCAGCGTCGAGTACTACGCCAAGCTGGAGCGCGGCAACCTCGCCGGCGTCTCTCCGGCCGTCCTCGAAGCCGTCGCCCGCGCCCTCCAGCTCGACGACGCCGAACGTGCCCACCTCCTCCATCTGGCCCAGGCCGCCGACGGCTCCGACGCCCTCACCCGCCCCCGTCGCCGCACCACCCGGCAGTGGAAAGCCCACCGCAGCCTGCAGTGGACCCTCGACGCCGTCACCGCCGGGCCCGCCTTCGTCCGCAACGGCCGCATGGACCTCCTCGCCGCCAACCAGCTCGCACGCGCCTTCTACGCCGACGTCTACGCCAACCCCCACAACCAGGAAAACCTCGCCCGCTTCCAGTTCCTCGACCCCGCCTCCCGCCGCTTCTACCCCGACTGGGACCAGGCCGCCGACATCGCCGTCGCCATCCTGCGCACCGAAGCCGGCCGCAACCCCCACGACAGAGACCTCCACGACCTCGTCGGCGAGCTCTCCACCCGCAGCGACGCCTTCCGCACCCGCTGGGGCGCCCACAACGTCCGCCACCACGGCACCGGCACCAAGCGCTACCACCACCACGCGGTAGGGGACCTCACCCTCGCCTACGAGGGCCTGGAGATGGCCGCCGAACCCGGCCTCACCCTCACCATCTACACCGCCGAACCCGCCTCACCCTCCGACGAAGGCCTACGCCTACTCGCCTCCTGGGCTGCCCCCCACGAAGCCGACGTATCTTCCCCGCAAGGGTCCAGCTGACCCCACCCCGCTGCTCAGCCTCCGAGGACTGCCGCACTCCGGTACCGGGGAACCAGGCCGCTTCTGCGGCCCATAGATGAGGACCCGGACAGGTTCGGCGGCCACTGAGCGCGGGAATTGGCGAACCCACGCGCTTCCCGTGACCCGGGGCGGAACTGGCGGCCGGGACGCAGGTCGGGCACGAAGGCGTCCGGGACGACCCGGCGGAAGCGCCGACGCCGGGCGGGGGTGAGGTGCTGGAGGTCGGCGGTGAAGCGGGGGAGGGTCTCGAAGGCGGGCACGGTGGTGCGTTCCTTGGCACTCGGTGGTGCTCAGTGGTGCTTGTCGGTGTCGTCCGGGTCGTGTTGTGAGGGCTGCCGGGCTGCCGGAGAGCGATGACATTCGCTTCCGGCCCGGGGCCGCTTCCCGCGTGGCGGGCACCTGAGAAGAAAGTTCGGCCGCTGCTGGAGGTCATGACGCTCTGGGCGTCGATCACACAAGCCGATGGCTCGGCATTCCGACCTTCCTTCTTCCGCAGCAGCTACCTGAGTAGGCCGTTGAGATGGGCGAACACTCCCCGTATTGAGCCGAGGCGCGAAACTTGTCACAAAGGCAGGCTTTTTGTCACCGGCCTGGCGTCGGGTAGCGGGCTGCTGTGCGAGACGGCGGGTGACCTTGCGAGCCGGGGTATCTCGGGGGGAAGGAACGTCGCGGCTGCGAGAGTGCCCCCGTGCGGGATCACCGCGGGCATGGAGGGGGGTGACCGTGGTGCGGGTATGGCGGGTGCCTCATCGGAGGAACCGGATTTGCGGGTAGCGGGGTGAGGGGTGCTGGAGCAGGTGGTTGTCGAGGTGGCGTAGATGAAGGTCGAAGAATGCTCGTGTGTAGTCGCGTTGTGTCTGGATGGCGCGGTGCGGGTCGAGGGGGCCGATTGCTTGCGTCACCTGGCTGGACGTCAGCCCGAGGGCGGGCGCGGCCTGGGGTAGCAGTGTTTCCAGGTCGGTGAACGAGGTGTGTGTGGAGCCGGTGAGGGCCAGTTCGCGTTTCCAGCCGTACTGGCTGGTCCAGAACTGATCCCAGCTTGGATCCTCCGGGCCTGGGCCGGGGTCGCTGCCGAAGAGAAGGAATGGCCGGTCGGTGCCGGCGGTGACGGGTAGCAGGAGGCTGCCGTCCAGGTTGACGCCGGCCCGCAGGCGCCGGTCGGCGCGGATGGCTGCGGCGGCTGTGGCACCACCGAGGGAGTGGCCGAGCATGCCGACGCGGGACAGGTCGAACGCGCCGGCGAGGGTGGGTGGCAGGGGGCGACGTCCGGCGTCGGTGTTGTGTCCGACGTTGAGTGCGGTGAGCTGGTCCAGCACGAACCGGGTGTCCGCGGTGCGGACAGCGAGGGCCTTGGCGATCAGCGCATCGTCGATGTCACCGGTAATGGCGAAGGTTTCCACCCGGCCGTCGGGAAACTCGACTTGGTCGGCGTCGTAGGTGTGGTCGATGGCGACGACCAGGTAGCCGTGGCTGGCTAGTTCCTCGATCAGGACTGTGCCGAGGCTGCGGTCGCTGCGCAGGCCCGGTGAGTACAGGACGACCGGCCTCCCGCACCGGCCGCGGTCCACCGGTGCGGCCAGATGGGCGTGCGTGGTCGGCAGCAGCAGCGTGCCGGACGGGATGCCCTGTTCCCGCTCGAAGAAGGTGACGGCGCCGGGTGACATCCAAGGCGCGGGCCGGTGGTCACGGGCGGCGCGTGCCGGGTACCAGAGCTGGATCATGAGTTCCCGAGCCTGGCGGGAACCCTGCCAGGGATCGACGCGCGACCGGTCGACGAGGTGCGCGGTGACCGTGCCCAGGGGATGCGGACCGGTTGGTGCGGGCAGGGTAAGCCGCACCGGAGTCGGCGTGGGGTCGGCGGCGACCGGCGAGTCCGCGGCGGGTCGCGACTGGGCGGACGCCGCGGTGGCCATCGGGACGGAAGCGATGGCTGACGCCACGGCGGTACCGAGCAGTGCTCGGCGGGTCAGGAGCTGTCTCTCGTTCAACATGGCAAAAATGTAAGGTTCTCCTTCCATCGAGTCAAGGATGCTTGACTTGATGGAAAGGAGACCTTACATTCATTGCATGGTAAAGCAGGTACAGCAGGACCAGGTGACGCGCGCGGCCCGCCGCGCTGTGCTCATCGACGGCATACCCGTGTCTACTTTGGGCGTGATAGCCCTGGCACTGGGCAGCAGCCCCAATCCGGGCACCACCCAGAAGGCCTGGTGGATCGCGACCACCGCCGTCTTCACCCTCGCGATCGTCTGGGTGCTGCTGCGGGCATTCCGGCGCGCGGACGAATACCTGCGCAGGATCCAGTTGGAGAGCATGGCCATCGCTTTCGCCGCAGTCCTCGTGGGGCTGCAAGTGGCTACCCTGCTCGATGCCGCAGGCATCATCCAGCTACATCAGCTCGTACAGTTGATCCTCCTTGGCGGCGTGGCCATCTGGATGACGATCGCCGACCTTCGTACCCGCCTGAACCGGTGACGGCGCACTTTGAAGAACCGACTACGCGAACTGCGTGCAGCTCGCCGGTGGAGCCAGGCCGACCTGGCCGACCGGTGCCGGGTCTCCCGGCAGGCCATCAACGCCATCGAAACCGAGCGGCACGATCCCAGCCTGCCTCTGGCGTTCACCATCGCCGACGTCTTCGGCCTGACCATCGAGGAAATCTTCCGTCCCGACCGGACGGAAACGACGGGCAACCCGGCCTGACATTGAGTCCTTTCAGCCGGGCCCTTCGGAGAGCGTTGTCGACCAGGTGAGCCAAAGGGCGACAGTCGTCACCAAGATCTCCGGACAAGTGGCGCCGGGCTCTCCGCCGGACCCGCTGGGCAGCCCAGGCGAACAGCGGAGCACCGGCGCAGGTGACACTGCCCCTGCTTCGCACGCCACCCGTGACAGATAGCGCGCCCATCTGGTGACACCTATCGTGCTTCGACCTCACCGAAGCCGCAGGTCAGTGGAGGCTGATGGTGACACCTATAGTGCTTCGGCTCACATATTCACGGGCCGCCGTACAGCGCTCTGGTGGCGGCCCGCCCTGATTCCTCATCACGAGTGCGAGGCCGAAGATGACCACGCCCTGGCCGCCCCGGCGCACCGCGCACCGACTTCTCGCCCCGCGCGTCGCCGCGCCCCGCGAGCCGGTCGATCCCGCCCGCGTCGTCCGGCGCCGAGCGAAGGGGATGGACGCCGGCGCCGTCGCGGCGGCCCTCGAGGAAGCGCGGTTCGACGCCACCCCGGGAGGACTCCCGACACGAGGACCTGGCCGACGACGTCCGTGGCCGGGCGGAACTCGCGGAGTGGGAGCGCCTCGCCCGCTGCTCGCCGCAGCGGCACCGCGCACCGACTACGACCCGGACGCCGACGAAGTCGTCCAGGCCGAGCTCGCCGCCGACGCCGCGGCCGCCACCGCCCGGGAAGCCGAGCTGCGCGAAGCCGCCCGGATCGCGGCCCGCGCCGATGAGCTCCAGGCGCTGCGCGAGCTGGGCACGCTGGAGCACACCGAGCCCCGCGACGGCGACGAAGCCGTACGCGACGAACTCACCCGCCGCACCGGTGGCTACATACGTCGACGCCTGGCTCGCCCACTCCCTGGCCGCGCACCTCGGGCACCACCGCGACCCGGCCGCCCGCGAGGCCGCCGCCGGTCTTCTGTCGCCACCGGTCCTCGCGCACGCCGCGCTGCTCGCCGAACTCGCCCGCCTGGTCCCCGATGCTGACGTCGACCAGCTGGCGTTCGCGGCCCGGATCGCCACCACCGAACCCGAAGCCGCCGGTTACCTCGCCGCGTTCCTCGCCCGCGCCCGCTCGTAGCGCAGCATTCGCACGAGCCGCTCCGGTGGGTCCGCACCCTCCCTGTCCTCTGACACAGAAACCGGACCGTTTGCCACTGAAGATTCACCACCGGAACTGCCCGCTATCCGGCGGGAAGCCGGCAAACGACGACCGGAACACCCAGCGGAGATCGACTAAACGCGCCTGTGGCGTCTGATGGGTAGTTGCGAGGGCATCGCACCCGGTCAGAGCACGTATTACGGTGATGGCCGCAATCGGGTGAATCTGGCACGGTGGGCGCCATGGACAACGGTGGGCACCCTCACGACCACGGCCACGGGCAGCATCACGAAGAACACGGACACGGTGATTCGCGGTGGTCCCGGCTTCGCCACCAGCTCGGGCACATGCTCGCCCCGCACAGCCATGAGGCAGGGGACAAGGTCGATTCCTCGATGGAGACCTCCCGCGAGGGCATGCGGACCTTGTGGCTGTCGCTGGGCATCCTGGGGGCGACCACGGTGGTACAGGCCGTGATCGTGGCGGTGTCGGGGTCGGTGGCGCTGCTGGGGGACACGATCCACAACGCGGCCGACGCGCTGACCGCTGTCCCGCTGGGAATCGCGTTCGTGCTGGGACGGCGTGAGGCCAACCGCCGCTACACCTACGGCTACGGCCGCGCCGAGGACCTGGCCGGCATCGCGATCGTGCTGACCATCGCCGCATCATCCGCTCTGGCCGCCTACGAAGCCGTCGACCGCCTCCTCAACCCCCGCGACGTCACTCACCTGTGGGCGGTCGCCATTGCCGCAGTTGCCGGGTTCGCCGGCAACGAGTGGGTGGCCCGCTACCGCATCCGCACCGGCCGCCGCATCGGCTCCGCAGCCCTGGTCGCCGACGGTCTGCACGCCCGCACCGACGGCTTCACCTCACTCGCCGTCCTGCTCGGTGCCGGCGGCGCCGCGATCGGCCGGCGCTGGGCGGACCCGGTCGTGGGCCTGCTGATCACCATCGCGATCCTCGCCGTGCTCAAGGACGCAGCCCGCGAGGTCTACCGCCGGCTGATGGACTCCGTCGACCCCGAACTGATCACCACCGCCGAAACCGCGCTGCGCGAGGTCGACGGCGTCCTGGACGTCGGACAGGTCCGGATGCGGTGGATCGGCCACACCCTGCGCGCGGAAGCCGACATTGTTGTCCACCCTCACCACACCGTCGTCCACGCCCACGCCCTGGCCGTGAACGCCGAACACGCCCTCATCCACGCCATTCCCCGGCTGACCGCAGCCACCGTCCACACCGACCACACCACCCACGGCGGCAACCCCCACGCCGCCCTCGCCCACCACACCGGCTGAACACCACAACCACCTCCGGCGCCCCTGCCGAAAATCCCGGTGCCTCAGTGGTCAAACATCGATGGCAAACGGTCAGGACTCAGTGGCACCGGACACTCCCGAACGGTGTCACGTTGACAGGGCGTGAGCGTGACACCGGCTGCCACCCTCCCCTGGAAAGGTGTCACCCGCTTCAACTGTGTACGTAGTTGTCCCGTTTCTCGAAGCCTGTAGGGGCCTCCAGGCCGTATTTCGGGGGCGGACGTGATATCTCAGCGTTGACCTCCGCGCGCTTGTGAGCAGTACGGAACGTAGCCGCGCGACGGGTCTCGCCCGGAGAGGTCCCGGGCCCCGATCCCCGGCGACACCGCCGGCCCCAGCTACGCGAGTATGCCGACGAAGTCGAGCCCCCATGGGCCGCCAGTTGGTGGGAAGTTAACTGGCCGCGAGCGGTCACTCTGCGTTGACGCGCGTCTGGTGGGTGGAATGGGTCCGGAGCCAGTACGAGCGGGCAGCGACAATCAGTGCGACTCCATAGACCGCGAACGCGGTCATGCCGATCCAGGCGACCAGCAGTGCATCGCTCGAGGAGTGGAAGTCGCCTCGCCGCATCGTCACCATGCCGGCCGTGGCCAGCGCCACGTAGCCAACACCGAACACCCCGTACGGAGCCAGGGTGGCGGCGCCGATCAAGGCCGGGGCCAGGGGGAGCCAGCGGGGGACGCGGCGGCCGCGCAGCCACAGCGCCCAGCGCGGGAAGACCTGGCCCCACGGACGGACCAGGCCCCACAGCAGGAAGGCGCCGAGCGCAGCCAGCAGCGCGGTGCCGTCCAGGCCCCAGGACTCCAGGGTGAGCCAGATTCCTGACGCACCATTGCGCTTGGATATGGCGAGCATTTCCTCGCCGGTCATCCCGGCGAAGGTGCCGCCCAACGCCCAGATGAGCTTCATCGCCGCGTAGGGAAGAAAAGCCGCCGTTCCGGCGCAGGCGGCGAACTGGACCGGCCCGGAGGCGGCGGAAGGGGCCCGCACGGCGGCGGCGGCGGGCGTGCGGCGGACGGACCGGGCGGTGGCCGCGAGCAGCAGGACTCCGGCCGCCGCCAGCGCATGGTTCGCCGCGGCCACACCACTGTCCACCCCCTGACCGAATGCCAGTGTGATGATGTCCATCAGCAAGCCGAACGCGGCCATCCCGGCCAGCGCGCAGACCACCCACAGCAGCACCCGCAACGCCGACTGCAGTCCGTACCGCGCCACCGCGCCACAGGCCAGGGCCGCCAGCGCCCCCACCCCCGCCACCCCCCAGCCCAGCGCCGAGGGCCCCGGGTCGCTGCCCAGGTAGAGCAGCGGCGTCCCGCTCAGCGCGCATGCCAGGCCGAAGCCGGCATACACCACCGCCCACACCATCGTTGCCCGGCCCACCCAGCGCCGCCACCACGTGCGCCGAGGCGCCCTCGTCGTCCCTGTCGCACCGACCATGCACTGACCATCGCATCGACCGCAGCAGCGCGACATCCACTGCTAGAACGAGCTCCATCCGCCTATCGGGTGAGCACTCGCTACGCCTCAGGTATGTCTCACACAGCGTGATGTCATAGCTGACCGGACGGGGGAATGCGACCTGACCGCCGCCCTAACGGGCGGCTGGCTGCCCCACGTTCGCAGCCACGACAATGCCGTCGTTTCCCCTTGACAGGCATGAGCCTACTGATCGCCCAATGACTCCGGAGCCGGTCGACAAACGCTGTCCCAAGAAAGGTTCTGGCTCAGCTCGATCCGGTTGACATGGCCTTTGACGACGCCGGAGTTCCAGGGCAGGGTCAGGCCGGCGATGACGGCATCGCGATCTCGGTCGATGCCGGCGGCGAGGGCGTGGAGGCTGGGCAGGTCGTCCTGCCGGACGGCCTCGAGCCAGTCCGGCAGGCGTTGGCCCTGGCGCTCGGTGAGCATGGTCGCGAAGTACCGGACGTGGCTGGTCAGAGCGTCGAGTTCGGGGCAGTGCGTCCGGACGGACTTGGGTTGGATCTGCTCGGACTCGGTCAGGTTGTCGGGGTGCCGGAGGATCCATCCGGCGACCGTTCGGGGCGGGGGCGGCCGTGCGGTCACCGGCCGTGGTGAGGTGCGTTTGTCGTGCAGGTAGGCGCGAACGCGCTGGTAGCAGCCTTCGTAGCCGAGCGGCACGATCTCTTCCCACAGCTTCCAGGCGTTGGTGCAGCCTTCGTTCCAACGGTCGTCCAGGTAGGGCTTGTAGTCGTCGGGGACGGAGGGCCGGTGCTGCCATTGGCCGGTGAACAGGTCCTCCGGCTTCGCAGCGTCGGCGAACTGTTTGACGGTCCGCCAGGTCATCCCGGGCTGTCCCTGGATCGAGCGTTGGCTGTTCCCTGCCTTCAGCAGGGCGTGCACGGCTGCGTTGCCGGGACCGGGTCCGGTCGGCGAAACCGGCGTCCGCGTGGCCATGGCGAAGTGGCCGGGTCCACGGCCGGGACCGTCGCGGGCTGGGGCTCAGGTGACGCGGATGTCAGGACATCCGGACAGCGGCGATGTTGGGCAACACTTCGCTCGGCGGCTTCGCTCAGGTTGTGCCAGAGATGCCACCTGTCCGCGGCCTGGACCGCGCTCCGGCGGCGGCGCCCTCGGCAAAGAACGGTGCTCGGTCCCGGCAGACCACCTCGACGTCTGGCCGCCGAGCGAGCCAGGCTGCCAGACTGGATGCCTTGCGGTCCGGGAGGAGATCGATCGGACGGCGGGTTTCGACGTCCACCAGGGCAGTGCCGTAGTGGCGGCCCTTGCGGATGGCGTACTCGTCGACGCCGACCACCCTCGGCGCCGGTACTTCCGGCTCGGGAAGCGCGTTGACCAGGCGCAAGACCGTGCTCCGGCTCACGGACACGCCGAGGACGGCGGCCAGCCGGGCGCCGGCCCGGCCGGCCAGGGCGAGACCGAGGGCGGCCAGGGTCGAACGCAGTCGTTCCGTGCGCTGACCGTGCCTTCGGGTGAGGCCGGATATCTGCTCCACCAAGGTCCGGCGCGGACACAACGTCGTCGGGCACCGGAACCGCCGGACGCGAAGTTGCAGCACAACCCTTCGCCCGGCGCTCGGCACGTCGGCGGGAAGCCGCAGGTAGGAACTGTGAACGCGGGTCGACCAGGCCCCACACTCGGGGCAGGCAGCGCCAGCCGTGGTGCACTGCACGTCAACACGCACTATCGCGATGTTCACGTCCACCGACAGCACCGCGACGTTCGCGATCGACGGGAACAAAAGCTCCTTCAGCCGGAGCACGACCTCTTCCACGGATCCGAATTTGACGGCAGCGGCGGGCCACGACGTCGAGGTCGAGGTCGGCCAGCCGGAGGGGTTGCTGCGGCGGCGTGGCGACGACCCGGTGGCGCAGATGGGCGCGGAGCCGGGCGAGCAGCACGGTCAGGCTGAACGGCTTGACGAGGTAGTCATCGGCCCCCGCGTCCAGCCCGGCGATGACGTCGATGTCGTCCGTGCGGGCCGTCAGGATGACGATCAGGAGGTCTGGGTGCCGGGCGCGCACGGCGCGCGCGACGTCCAGACCGTCGATGTCGGGCAGCCCCAGGTCGAGCAGCAGCACGTCGTACGGGGTGTGCGCGGTCTCGGCCAGGGCTGCGGAACCCGTCCGGCTCCAGGTCGGTGTGTAGCCGTTGCCGCGCAGGCCGGTTTCCAGATGGCGGCCGATGGTGTCGTCGTCCTCTACGACGAGGACGCGGTGGCGGCTGGGAGCGGCGGTCGCGTGCGTGCGCATGCTGGACAGCGTAGGAGCGGGCGGGGCGCTCTGCCCGCCCGCTCCCGGCCGCTCACAGGTCGCGCAGTTCCTCCACGGCGGGCCGGCCGGCGCTGCGGATGCCGTTCAGCGCGGCGGCCAGTACGGCGACGACGGCCGCGCCCGCGGTCAGGGCCAGGTAGCCGCCGGGCACCGACAGGCTCGCGGGCGGCGGAACGAAGACGCCCGTCAGGACCTTCACGAGCATCTCGGACAGCGCCCACCCGATGAGCGCGCCCCCGGCCAGACCGTCGGCGGCCAGCAGCAGGGCCTCGGTGAGGACCATGCCGCGCAACTGGCCGCTCTTGGCACCGAGGACTGTGGCGATGGCGAAAGTGCGGCGGCGTTCGGCGAGTCCGAGGGCCAGGACCAGACCGCCGGCCCCGGCGGCCAGCAGGACGGCGAAGGCGAGTTCACGGCTCTGTCGTCCGTCCTGAGGGGCCCCTTCGAGGGCCACGACGCGCTTGGCCTCCTTGATCGCCAGCTCGAATCCGGCGTCCGGGTCGCGCAGCAGCCGTTGCGTTGCGAGTGCGTGCGCACGCGCGGGTCATCAGCCGTCGTCGCGGCATGCAGGACCGGCACGATCACTTTACCCAGTGCGACCAACGCCTGGCTGAGACTCAGCTACGTCTCCTGCTCACCGCGCCCGAGCTGCGTCGCCAGGACCGTGGCCAGGGCGGACTCCTCGCCTTCCGGCACGAGCACGAGCACGACCGCGGCCCGCCAGGCGCTCCGCGCCACCTCGTGGTCGGCGTCGGGCAACAGCGCCCGTGTGATCGCCGGCCGCGCCTGCCGGTCCCCGATCTTGGACAGCGTGTGCAGCACCTGGCTGCGTGCCTGCGCACGCTCCGAGTGGACTTCGCGGAGCAGCTTGGGGAGCGTCAGGGACACCGGGTGGCGGGTAAGCGCCCAGGTCAGCGTATCGCGGACGAAGAACTCGGGCTCGATCGCGCATCGTTCGATGAGCTTGTCGACGAAGCACGGGTCAGGCGCCGTACCGACCGCCAGAGCAGCCCGCAGTCGCACGGACGAACGACTGTCCTCCAGCCCCTGGAGCGCTCGTACCGCATCCGTGTCCCCTCTCGTCATGGTGATCGGGACCACCTCCTCGGGAAGCAGTCAAGACCTTGTCACCGTGTCAAGGTCGAACGGGGTCGACTGCCCGATCACGTGCACGGATGCCCCGGTGTGCGCCAGATGGTCCGGCTCCAGGTGCTCGATGATCGCGGCGCGGTCGCGTGCGGCGTAGGCGCGCGTCAGGTCGAGCGCCCGCAATGCGGCTTTGTTGATCCCGGGGTCGGTGAGGTCCTGGAAGTCCTTCATCGCATCTCCGTGCTCGATCGGTCGGCGGCGTCGGCCGGTGTGCGGGGGCGAGGTACACCGGACGCACTCACCAGGACCGGGGCGGGGCTGGCGCTGGTCGCGGTGAGGACCCACATGCGCTCGGAGACGGGCGTTTTCGTAGGCGGCCACGGTCCACGCGGTCTCGTAGGCAGGGGCTTCGTGGACGCGTGCGATACGCAGGGTCTGGGACTCGTGGATGGCGTGAGTTGTCTGATCGGCCCAGGTTCACTGGTAACGCGGTCGTATGCGCGAGCTGCAGTATTCCCCGGCGTGCACAGGCCGGGGGATTAACAAGTCATCTTATTCGGTGAGTCGGCGGTAGCAGATGAGTGTGCAGGCGATGCTGGTGAAGGCCAGGAAGTGGGTGGCTTTGCGTTCGTAGCGGCGGTGGAGGCGTCGGCAGCCGGCGAGCCAGGCCATGGTGCGTTCGATGGTCCAGCCCTACTGCCGCGACATCGCCGACATCCACGACGCCCTGGTCGGTCTCCAGGCCGAACTGGGGCGCTGTATCGACCACATCGACCAGCACGGCGACGCCGACGACCTGCCGCGCCTGACCGTGGTGTTCGAGGCCGCCGACGCCACCCTGCGCCACCTCGCCCGCCACTGGGACACGGTCCGGGGGGAGGGCGACCCGAAGACGTCCCCCGCCATCGCCGCGCTCAAGGAACTCCTCTTCGCCGGCCGCCAGGCCCGCATGCGCGTCCTCCTCGCCGGCCACCTCAACCGCCCCCTCGGCCCGGAGGCGCGCGAGAACTTCTCCACCCTGGTCCTCGGGCGGGTCACCACCCACACCTGGGACCGGCTGGCCCCGCACATCGACACCGCCCCGCAGGGCAACACGCAGCCCGGCCGCGTCCACGTCGTACAGGGCTTCTCTGAACGACGAGTAATGGTGATGCGCCAGGCATGCCTGAGATGAGCATGCGGGCAGCATCCCTGGTGACGCCGTTAGCTTCAGAAAATACTTGACCGATCGTTTCAATATCTTCTAGGGTTTCGAGCGTGGCCAGAACCAAGGAATTCGACCCGGACGCCGCACTGCAGTCAGCCCTGGAGCTGTTCTGGCAGCGTGGCTACGAGGCGACCTCGATGGCGGACCTCGTCGAACGCCTCGGCATCGGGCGCGCCAGCATCTACGCGACCTTCGGCAACAAGCACGAGCTGTATCTGAAGGCGCTGGACCGGTACAACGAGAGCCGGGATGCGGGTCTTCTGTGCGAACTGTCCCAGCCGGGCCCTGCACTGCCTGTCGTGCGGACGGTGGTACGGCGTTTCGCGGCCGAGGCGAGCTCCAACGATCAGCGTGGCAAAGGGTGCTTCGTCACCAACACTGCCGCCGAGCTGGGTGCGCAAGACCCGGCGGCGGCCCGCCGGGTCGAGGCAAGCTGGGCGCACATCGAGACCCTGCTGCACTCAGCGCTGGAGCGGGCCCACGCACAGGGCGAACTATCCGCGGATCGCGATCCGCGGACGCTCGCACGGATGCTGCTGGTGCTGATGCAAGGCCTGCGGGTGGTCGGCAAGGCGTCGAATGACCCGGGCCGGGTGCGGGACGCGGCCGAGCAGGCACTGAGGCTGCTGGACTGAACAGCGCACCACCTGGTGCGGATGCCTCATCGGCTAATTATGGAATGGTCAGTCAAATAGATGGGGGAGAAGTGGCCGTGACGCGGTGGTGGAACGCCACGCCCGCAGGCACCTCGACCGCGGCTGCGTCCGGCGCAGCCTTCGCGCTGCTCGGCACCGTACAGATGTCGCTCATTTTCACGCTCACTTCGCTCACCGTGCCGCTACCCCGTATCGGCCGCGAGTTCTCCCTCGACCGGGACGACTTAATTCTCCTCAGCGCCGCTTACGGGTTGGCCTTCTCCGGACTGCTCCTCTTCGGCGGCCGCGTCGCCGACCGGTTCGGTGGGCGACGCGGCCTCTCCGCCGGGCTGCTTGTGTTCACTGCGGCGTCCCTTGCCACGCTGCTCGTCCCGGGTCCGGAAACGCTGCTCACCGCGCGCTTCGGGCAAGGGGTCGGTGCGGCGCTGACCGCGCCCGCCGCCATGGCCGTGCTACGCGCGGTCTTCCCCCAACCCGCTGCATACGCGAGGGCGATGGTCACCTGGGGTGGTCTCTCGGTCGTGGGCGCGACCGCAGGGAACCTGCTCTCCGGGGTCATCTCGGCGCTCACGTCCTGGCGGCTGGCCTTCGCCGTCCCGGTCGCAGTGGGCGCTCTCGCCCTCGTCCTCGCACCGCGGCTGCTTCCCCCAACCCCGGGCGAGCGAAACCGCTCCCTGGATCCGCTGGGTGCGCTTCTCGCCACCGCCGGAATCACCCTGGTCAGCTACGGCCTCGTCGTCACCGATGTTCATCCTTGGGGATCGTCGGCCGTCCTTGCCCCCCTGCTCGCCGGAGCTACCCTCCTCGTAGGGTTCTTGACCACTGAGCGCCGCGCCCACGACCCTCTGCTCCCCCTCGAATTCCTCCGCGACCACCGCCGAGCCCTCGCGCTGGCCGCCATCGGCCTGACCGCTGCCGGGACCGCCACGACGTTCGTCCTGCTCTCGCTCCATCTCCAGCAGGACCGCGGCTGGTCGGCGCTGCAGACTTCCGCCGCCTTCGTTCCCTTCGCGGTGGCACTGCTCGTAACGGGCCGTATCACAGGCCGGCTCATTGCCAGATACGGAGCATCAGCCGTTACCACCTCCGGGCTCACTCTCTCCGCGACGGGTCTCGCGCTGCTCGCACTCACCGGTCTGGCACCGCACACCCCGTATGTGTACGGACTCCTCCCTGGCCTGCTCACGCTGCCGGCGGGCGGAGCCGCCAGCTTCGCGGGGGCTGCTGTCCTCGCGACAGACGGGGTGGAGCCGCAGCAGACCGGACTCGCGGGCGGCGTCATGAACACCGCGATGGAACTGGGCCCCACCGTCATCTTCGCTGCCGCTCTCACTCTGGGCTCCGACGCCACCTCACTCGCCGCGATGACGGTTGCCTTCACCGCTGCTGCTTTCCTCAATGCCCGCACCAAATAAACCGAGTATCGACCAAGAAAGTCATCACCATGACCGCACGTTTCACCGGCAAGACCGTCCTCGTCACGGGAGCAGGCTCCGGCATCGGCCGGGCCATCGCTCTCGCTTTCGCCGCCGAAGGGGCCTCGGTGGTCGCGGCCGGACGTACCGCGCCATCGCTCGACGAGACAGTCGCCCTGATCGAGAAGGAGGGAGGCACAGCGGCCGCGGTCACCGCCGACGTAACCCGCTCCGAGGACGTCAAAGCTCTGGTCGGCCGCACCGTCGAACACTTCGGCAGCCTCGATGTCGCCGTCAACAATGCTGGAGTCTTCCGGGGCGGCGCACCCGTAGCCGACCTCCCGGAGGAGGACTGGCGCAGCCTGCTCGACATCAACGTCACCGGCGTCCTGTTCAGTCTCCAGGCCGAAATCGCCCAGATGCGTAACCAGCCCACCGGCGGCGCGATCGTCAACATCGCCGCCAACCTCGGCGCCCACCGCCGCACTCCGGGCTTGGCCGGCTACATCGCCAGCAAAGCGGCCGTCTCCGCGTTGACCCGGGCAGCTGCTCTGGACCACATAGCCGAGGGGATCCGCATCAACGCTGTAAGTCCCGGCCCGTCCGCCACACCCATGTCACTGCGCCCCGGTGAGACCGACGCCGACCGCGCCGACCGGATGAAGAGAGTCTCCCCGCTGGGGCGTGTCTCATCCACCGCCGAGATCGCAGCAGCGGTGCTGTATCTGGCCTCGCCGGACGCCGCCTCCGTGGTCGGCAGCGACCTCGTCGTCGACGGCGGCGCCGCCGCCTAAAAATGTCTTGCCTCAGCGCCTGCTGCACGCTGAACCCACATTCAGGGCACGTAGAAGAACAGATATTGCAAATTTGGACTCCACAGGTCCTTCGGCGAGGCGTGTGTGGTCTGCCCGGCTGTTGATGGGGCTGAGTGCGCTGGCTGCAGCCGGATGCGAGAAGGTAGGACCTCCCCCTGGAACTACGGAAGCGCTTCCTCGACATCGATGGCACGGCCGGTAAACTCTCCGAAAGTGGGGACTCCCATAAAGACCGGAGACGGGGCGCCGGGCCAAGCAGGCCAAGCAACCCTCGTCGGCGGTAGGCGATCGACCGCAGCCTCACTCAGCGCCTGCGGTCAGCCCGGCCCATGCGCCGCCCGAAGATCGCCCGTCGGCCCCACCGGGCGGGGCATCATTCGCGGCATGGTGTCCATCACCGCCCGCCCCGCCGAGGTCGAGGACGGCAAGGTCCCTGGTCGTTGGGAGGGCGACCTCGTGATGGGCACCCGGCCTTCGGCGGTCGCCACGCTCGTCGAGCGCACCAGCCGCCACACGGCCATCGTCGCGCTGCCGGACGGCATCAGGGCCGAGCAGGTCACTTCGCGCACCAGGAGTCTGCTCGGCATCCCGCCCCAACTGCGGCGGACGCTCACCTGGGACCGCGGCCGGGAGATCGCCGAGCACCAGGCCATCACCACCGAGACCAGGATGCCGATCTACCATTGCAAGCCGCGGAGTCCGTGGCAGCGAGGCACCAACGAGAACACCAACCGGCTGCTTCGGCAGTACCTCCCCAAGGGTGCGGACCTCCGCACGTTCAGCCAGGCTGACCTGGACGCCATCGCCCACGAACTCAACCACCGTCCGCGCAAGACCCACGGCTACCGCACTCCGACAGAGATCTACGCTGACCTTCTGAACAGCGGTGATGCGCTGACCGCTTGAGCTCGCCATCGTTTACCGACAGTCCAAGAAGTCGTGAGCCGGTTAACGAAGCAAGACTCGCTGTCCCGTCTCCGGCGAACTGGTCCCCGTCTCAAGCGACCTGGTCCGACTTGCTCGTGGCGAACCAGGTCGCTTGAGATGCCCAGATCAGACACCGTGGACGCCTGTTCGGCGTGCTGGCGAAATATCTGCGCGGACCAGCTCAATATCAATCAGGATTCGGCTCGGCTGTGTGTCTCAACCGATCTGGTCGTCGCAGGTGAGGGGCGTCGCACGGGACCAGCTCCTTGGAGACGGGACACTCCCTGAGGGCAAGTTGTCTCCCGCACTTTCGAACAGCGCGTTCGATACACATCGGCAAACCCACGCACTACCGTGGTTTTCCGGTGCTTGGGGGGGATATGGATCACCCAATCGTGTTATCAGTCGGCGCTGCGCCCTCGCCGCGGGGCATTCTGCAGAGCACCGATCGTGAAGATCACGAGCCGGAGGCCGCCTTCCAGGTCCTGAATCGCCGCATCCGACACGAAGCTGAGTCCTGCGAACGGCCCCCATTCGGGCTGTGGCCCAGAAGGCTGCTGGCTGGATGGGGTTTCGCCAATGAGTGACCTCGGCCATCGGCGTCTGCCAGACGCCCCTCCCACCATCTGGATGCGAGCAGTGGCCGCGGTGATGCTGCTCGCAGGGCTTGTCATCCTCCTGCTGGCAGTTGCGGTGGGACTGGTAGCCGTCACCGCGTGGTACGTGCTGATCGATAGCAGTAAAGGTTACGGGCTCAGTGGCAATACCCTCAGATTTGCCATGCTGACAGTGGCGGTCATCGCGATAACAGTCACCGCCTGGCGTGCCGCCGCCAAGGCGCCGTCGCCCGAGGGTGTCAGTTTGGACACAGCCTGCATTCCCGAACTGTGGGAGCTTGTCGGCGACCTGGCGGCACGCCTTGAGGTGCGACCGCCGGACGAGATCGTCCTCATGGCCGGCACAGATGTGCACGTGGCCGAGGAAGCGGAATGGCTGGGGCTGCTGCCTGGGCGTCGTCAGCTTCGTCTCGGCGTCGCGGGACTCATGTGCCTGAGTGTGGGCGAGCTTAAGACGGTGCTCGTGCATGAGCTGAGTCACTACGCCCGCCGGGATACACGGTTTGACCCGGTGGTCTTCCAGGGAAGCGTTGCGCTCCAAAGGGCGATCGCCCGGATGGACCCCTTCGCCAGCGATGTTCAGCTCATCTGGCTGGTACGTCCCTTCCTTCTCGGGTATTCGTGGATCTTCCACACAGTGGCACGGCCGATCCAGCAACGGCAGGAGCTCGCGGCCGACCGTGCGGCGGTCGCCCTGGCAGGCAAGGCTCCCGCGATCAGCGCGCTGCGCAAACACGTGGACACTGACCAGTACTGGGCGAAGTACCTGGACGCATGCCATGTAGACAAGGCGCGGGACTATGTGCTGGCTGGCATCCATGAGAACTTCCGCGGGTTTCTTACCGCAGTGCCCATTCCAGTTGGCGCTGGGCCTCTACCGAAGCCCTCAGAGTCCTCTCGGTGGGACACGCACCCGCCAGTCTCCCTACGAATCGGCGCTATGCGCGAGATGGACACTGCGGACTGGTCGCCGTCGCCAGCCGATGAACGACCCGCCAGTGACTTGCTCCCCGCTTTTGACACTATTGTGCCCGGCCCCGACCTTAACGGTAAGGAGGGGCTGGACACCTTCGGCACGAGACTCGACATGCTGCTGTTCCCTGCTCTGCAACGCCCGGAGCCACGCCCGCTGACAGAGCACGTTCGCTCCGTGTGCCAAGCGAAGCACAGTGATGCCGCTGATGTGCTTTACCGCGTCACTGCCCGTTTCGCCAAGCAGGCGGACGCAGGCCTCACTGACGTGCTGAAGGTGCTCGCCGACGGGGCGGCGGCGCCGCTCGCAGCCGCGCTCACACGGGCCCGACCGACCCAAGCCAGATGGGACGATACCGACGAATCATTGGACATCAACCCCACCTACCTGCTCACAAGCGGACTTGCGAGCGCCTTGGCTGTCACCGCCGTAAGCTGCGAGGCCGCCCACTGGCACCAGTCATGGCCTTGGCAGATTGATCTCCTGGCTAGCGACGGCACACCCATGGACGTGTGGTCGTGGGCCAACGATGCAGTGAGCGAGCCAAAGTCCGTCCCAGGTGTTAAGCAGTCACTGGCCGAGGCTCGTGTGAGGGAGGATGCTGGCCACCCCATACCCTCTGCCGCGTCCGTCGACGCAGACGTGATCGGCGCGATGGCAAACGCGCGAGTGAACGGAAACCTCTTTGGACGCCTCTACGACGTTCTGATCTGCTCCCGTGGTCTTGTGTTCCTCCCGGGCAACAGACGGGATTTCAGCAAGGCGCGGATGGCCGCCTTGGTGGATGAACTCCGCTCGGGAGAGCAGAGGGTTTCAGATGTCAGCCTGGCCTACGAAGACATCCGCGCAGCGACCGTGCTGCACCACACACGCGCGAACATCTGCTTCACCTGCCATGACGGGACGACCGTGAAGGTGCAGGAGACCATCAAAGCTGGGCAGTATGTGGCCGGCCAAACCGAGGGCGACAGCCACCGTGCCCGCGCCGAGCTGCGGAAAGTGGCCAGTGTCATCCAGCAGGTCGGCTCGGCAACAGGCTCAGTCGCCATGCCTCGCCGAAGAGCTCGGCGCAGCCGGGGGACAAACTTCATCGCCGCAGGCGCGCTTCTGCTGCTCACCATGCTCATCACCGCCGTGATCAAAACGATCTCTGGGGACCGGATCAAATGGTCCCTGTGGTTGTTTGCGGCCGTCGGGGCCGTACTCGTCGTCCTCGGGACTGTGCGGCGGCGAGGGCGGTGACGCAAGAGAGCAGGGAACGCCTGGAAGATCGCAGGAGGTTCTGGGTGATCCTGAGCGTTGGCGCAGCGGCGGGCCGCAGCGATCACCAGTCGCGCCTCATGGCAACTGACCTGGTCATTCCCGCGATTCTGTTCACGGTCGGGCTGATGCTGGCGCAACGCGCCCAAGAGCGAGGCGGCAGGCAACGCCGGGACCGCGCTCGCCAGTAGTCCGAAGAAGTCGCGGCTGCAGGTAAATGAAGGCGCCTCGAATCGCCACAGGATAAGTGAGGCGGTAAGTGGCGATCCAGACCCGGATCGGCACCGCCTCCGGTAGGAGGCTTCCTGATGATGCTCGATCCTGACAGGCTGGTCCTGACGATCGCTCTCCTGCGAATCGTCGGGTGCTGTACCGATGCGCTTGCCCAAGTCTTGATCCTGCGGGCCCGTGCTGATCTGGCACGCGCCAGGCAGGGCGCCCACCCTGAGGCCACCCCCGCCCCCGTCCTCCGCGCACAGACGGAGAGGCACGAGCGCGCATGACCATCGAACCCGACCCCAGCGCCGGAACGCCTGAGACCCCAGCGCACGCGGAAGAGGTCAAGCAGTTCCTTGAGGTGAATCTCGCGCCGCTGCTGAAGCACCTTTGCCACGAGGCCAAGGAAGCGGGCCTTCCTCAACAAGCCGGCGAGGACGCGGTCCAGGATGCCCTCGAGGAAGCCTACCTGTCTCTGTGTGCAAAATGGACCGAGATCCAGCACCCCAAGGCGTATCTGCGGAAGGTGGCTGAGCGCAAGCTCGGTGAGGCTTGCAAGCAGTACCGGCGCGATGCGCCAGCAGATCTGACAGGGCTCGACGCCGCGGCCACACCCCACCGTTTGCCCCTCCACGCCAGGCACACCGACCTTGAACGTGTGGTGTTTGTCCGCCTGATGGTGGACGACATGCTCAGCGGGCACCCACGGAGGCGGCCAACGCAGGGCACAGGAGGAAAGGAAAGCAACGACCTGACGAAAAATCAGGGTCATGCCTTCTATATGACGTGGGTGCGCGGCGACACGCAGCATGAGATCGGCGAGCATCTCGGCATCAAGGAAGGCACCGTGGGAGCACATGTAGACAGAGCTAAGAAGAAGCTCGTACGCAAATGGTCGGGGTACCGCCGAGCTGGGCAGGGGCTCCCGGCACCGCAACCCTTTGACGGTCTCGCCGCCCTGCTGCCGGTTGTCCTGCTGGCGGGGCTGTTCAGCCTGCTGTTGCACTGGGCGGGTGCTCCCACCCCGATCGTCATCGGTGTGCCCCTGGCAAGTGCAGCCACCCTCGTAATGGGATGGTGGCTGGTGCGAGTCACACGGCCATGGCGCCACCGGGCATCTGTAAAGAGGAAGGGCGGCGGGCGGTAAAGGGGTGACTCTCTGACCCGCTTCCTGACCCGCGTGGAATCGGTTCTGTGCGGGCCAGGAAGCCCCGCTCGCCAAGGACGTCGTGGCTCATGCCTGCGTCGTCGACACAGGGCGCTCGGCCCGGTACAGCCGGCCGCCCGTTCAGGGCGGGTTACCGCTGGGTCGCACCGCCCCGGGGCGGGCGGCTCGATGCACCGCGTACGACAGCGGGCCAACAGATCCACCCGCACCTGCTCCGGCCGCCGTTCCTTGCACGCGACGTGCTCGGCCAGCCAGGCCATCAGCTTGTCCGCCTCCGCAACAGTGCACTCACGGAAGCCCAGGTGCCCGCGGATCTGCGCACGGTGGTACTCGATCCTCCGGCCGGTCCACTCGTACGCCCCCCTCTCGGACGCAGGCACCTGCACCTGCCGCGCGACGAACGCCACGGCCTCGCCCGGCAGCTCGAACCGGCCCCGGGGAAAACCGACCGTACTGCGTGTAGAACTTCAGCAGTACGGCGAAGCCCAGTCTCGTCGCACCTCGCTTGCCCGCCACGAGCGTCTGCTCGTCCTTCAGCAGCGTCCAGTGCTCAACCGACTCATCAAGGTCCATCGGCGCCCGTGCCACGGTGGCCGATCGTCCAAGCCCGTCCTCAACCGCCGCAGCAGTACGACTATCCGTTCACCCGCACGAGGTACGCGAGGGGCTGTCGCCGTGCCTCGCAACGTCGGATCCGTGGGTTCGCGGTGAAGTCGCCGGGCCAGCGCGATGGCGCCGGACGGACATAGCCGGGTTGGGCCCCACAGTCATGATTGGTCGGGGTGGCTGAGACGCACCGTCTCTCCGCCGAATGGCAGGAGCGTGACCCGGTTGGCTAGGAACCAGGTGTCCTCGACCTTCCGGAACGTGTCCTCGTAGTGGCCCACGTTCGCGGGGAGCGTCGGGGGCACCATGCCGTCGGTATAGCCGTCGACCCGGTAAGTGGCGAAGTAAGAGGTGGCGGTGGCCGCCCACGCAGAATTCACCGTGACCAAGATGTTCGTCGACATGCGCCGTGACAGCCGGTCCTTGGGTCGCGAACCGAAGTAGCGGCGGAGCGCCTCACGCCCCTCCACCCTGCGGTCGCCGTGAGGCCACTCCCACACCCCGTCAGGCGTGAAGAGGTCCGCGACGCTGCCCGGATCTCCCAGGTCAAGGCGGCGCACGAACTCGACGATCAGACGCTCGCAAGCTCGCTCGGCCAAGAGACGTTCGATTGGGTCAAGGGCTTCAGTCGACATCGTCAATTGCTACCCGCCCTGTATGGGGCATCGCCGCGGCTTTTTGCTGCCGATCCCCTCGGTGTGTGGACGCGACGCCCTCTTCGACGTGACACGACAGTCAGAGGTCGTTTTCATCTGGTTTGCACCGCTTCACGCACCTCGGTGCCGCACTCGCGCCTCGCGTGTATCGGGTTCGTGCGCGGCACGGTGAGAATAATCGCCGGTATGGGTACCTCGTGGAGCGAAACAGGCCTCATTGGATAGGACCGGCAATGCGGGCTCGCGCCGACTCCCACCGGCCACGTTGGTGCACCAAGGCCTCGCATGTCACACCTCGACACCGGAACGAGTTGAGAGCAGGAAGACTTCGCCGATTAAAAGGACCTCTCAAGATCTGTACCAGAACCCCCTTCCCGGGTTCCGGTCCGTTCCCCGGGGTGGGGGACAGCAGGGCCTCTGCGCGGTTCCGGCAGAGACCCCCAGACCAGGACACCCAGACGAGGACACCCAGGCCAGAACCCCCAGGTCAGGACACCCGTCCGCGGCACCACCTTCACCGAGGACGCCTCCCGGGTCCGCACAGGTCACGGCCCGGAGAACACAGCGACCTCGCGGGACCTGGCGATCAACGGCCTCCGCACCGCCGGGCCCCGCACCATCGCCGTCGGCCTCCGCCGTACGTCCTGCGAGTCCTTCGCTCGCCCACTCGACCTTCTGAGCATCGCCTGACCAGCACATTTGCGAGATCGTCAGGGCTTTTCAACACCCCTGCCCCTCTGTGATCATCGAGAACACATCCGTTGTACCGTCAACTCCAAGCCGCCTACCACCCATTGGCGGAATTCTTGCATGCGTGGGGGAACGCTTATGTCTGAAATATCGGGATTGCCTGTCGATGTGACTGATTTGCTGCTGGATCCGGCGCCCTCGGTCCACGTCCTCGAGGTGACCGGTGGCCGGTGGACCGGGAAGAGCACCCTGCTTGCCCGGCTGGCCGACGAGGCGGAGGAACGCGGCTGGCGGGTCGCCGTCGGACGCGCGGCCGTGCAGCCCTCGTCGGCCCGGCCCCCCTTCGGACTGTTCCTCGGCGTGATGGACGACCTCCTGACCAGGGGTGGTGTCGAGACGCGGGAGGAAGGGCAGGAGGAGTGGGCCAGGCGCGCGTTCGACGGACTGCTGGGGCTTGGTGAGGGGACGGCCGAGCTGCGGGACGACCCGGTCCTCCGGTACCAGAACTTCCGCACCGTACGCGGGCTTCTCGAGGAGGCCGCGTCCTCGCGCGGTCTGCTCTTGGTCCTGGACGACGTGCACTGGGCCGACGAGGGCTCGTTGGAGCTCCTGGAACACCTCGTGCGCCATCCCCCGCGCGGAACCGTGCTGCTTGCTCTGGCACATCGGCCGCGCCAGAGCAGCCTCCAACTGCACACCGTGCTCAACGAGGTCGTACGGGACGGCCAGGCCCGCCGGGTCGCACCGCCCCGGCTCTCCGCCGAAGAAGCCGGAGCCCTGCTGCCGGAGGACATCAGCCGGGTGCAGAGCTCGCTGCTCCTGGAGGAATCGGATCACAACCCCGGGCTCCTCAAGGCCTTCGCCGCGATGCGGCTTCCGCTGCATCCCCAGTGGCCCTCCAGGACCAACCTGCCCGTGGAGGCCCTGGCCGAAGTGCTCCGAGACTTCCACGCCCTGTCACCGCTGGGCTGGCGGGTGGCCCGCGCCGCCGCGATCCTGGACGAACCGTTCAGCCTCAACGTCCTGCAAGCCGTCTCCCAGGTCGACGACGAGGAACTGCACACGGCGATCGACGAACTCGCCGGACAGGACATCTTCGAGGCCGACGCGAATGCCCGGCACCTCAGGTTCAGCAACTCCCTGCTCCGGGCCGCCGCCCACCAGTCGGCCGGCCCCGGCTGGCTGCTCGGCGCACACGCCCGCGCCGCGCGCTTGCTCGCCCGGCAGCGAACCGACGACGTCCGGCTCGCGGAACACCTGCAGTTCCAGATCGCGGGCGAGGACAGCCGCACCAGCCGCCTCCTGCTCGACGCGGCCGCCGGGCACCGGTGGACGGACGCCATGGACGCCTGCGCCTGGGCCGAGACCGCGCTGACCATCGGCGACTCGGGCGGCGACGAGGCCTGGGCCACGACCGTCCTGGGCAGCGCACTCGCCCTCTCCGGCCAGCTCGGCCGCAGCCTGGAAGTGCTCCAGCGCGTGGGCGGGAGCGCCGCCTCCCACGCCCATGCCGTGGAGGCGCTGCTGTGGACGGCCTGGGCACGGCGGATGCTCGGCGAGGCGGATGTGGCCGAGCGTGAACTGGCCACGGCCGTGCGCTCGGCGCCCGGCCTCGGCCCCGTGGAGCGGGCCGAGCTGCTTGCCGACTGGGTGTCCTGCACCCTCCACCTGGACAGGCCGGTGCCTGCCGAGCCGGTGGCGGAACTTCTCGGCCTGGTCGAGGCCCTGCCGACCGGTGAGCAGGTGCGGGTCCACGCGCTCAGTGCGATGGCAGGGCTTCGCGAGAGCGGCGGCACGGTGGCCAGGGCGCGGGCCCAGACGGAGGCCGCAGCCCGGCTGCTCGCCCCGCTGCGGGACGACGACCTCGTCGAGCACCTGGACGGGCTGATCTGGCTGGCCCGGGCCGAGGCGGAGCTGAAGCGGCCCGAGGTGGCGATCGGGCATCTGGAACGCGGCCTCAGCATGGCCGAGGGCCGGCGCTTCCACAGCGTGGTCCCGCTCTTCGCGGGGGCGCTCGCCCGGGTCGAGTCGGGCGTCGGGGACCCGCACGGCGCGGTACGGCACGCCTCCGTCGCGGTCGCGGCGGCCCGCCGTACCGACAGCCCGTACCTGCGGGAACGGTCCGAGGGCATCCACGCGGCGCTCGCCTCCGGCCCCGGCCGGAGCGGCATCGGGCGCTTCACCGTGCTCGGGGGCGAGGTGGCGGCGGCCGACGCGCTCGACGTACTGAGCAAGCGGGAGCTCCAGATCGCCGTCCTGGTGAGCAATGGGCGGACCAACAGCCAGATCGCCCGTGCGCTCGTCGTCAGCCAGAAGACGGTGGAGACGCACCTCGGCCGGATCTTCAAGAAGCTGGCGGTCGCTTCCCGCGCCGAGGTCGCCGCCTGCGTCGGCCGTTCCTACGACCACCGCGATCCGCTCTCCCGTACCGGCGTGGACGCCCGGACGGGCCTCAGCTCCCGGGCCGTCTCCTGAGAGCGGGGTGGGCGGTCACGCCCCAGGACGGTCACGACCCGCCGCCCCCGGCCTCGGGCCGGGCACGCCGGCGGAGTTCCGCGGCCAGGCCCGCCGCCGTGTGAAACTGGTAGATGTCCCTGACCCCGGCCGCGAGGCCGGCCTCCCGCAGCGCGTGGCACACCCGTAGCGCCAGCAGGGAGTTGCCGCCGAGGTCGAAGAAATCCTCCTCGGCGGTGGCGTCGGTCCCCAGGACCGTCCGCCACGCGGCCAGCACAAGCGCGTCGAGGTCCTTCTCGGGGGCCTCCGCGCCGGCCGCCGGTGCCTCCCGTGTCTCCGGTACGGGAGGCACCGCCGGGGGCTGCGGCACGGCCTCGGCGGCCAGTGCCGCGAGACGGACCACGTCCGTCTTCCCGTTGACCGTGAGCGGGATCTCCGGCACCGCGACCACGCTCGGCACCATGTACTCCGGCAGGGTGCGGGCCGCGTGCCGCCGGATCTCACGTGCGTCCCCGCCCCTCAGCACGACATAGCCGTCGAGCCGGGCGGCGTCCTCGTCGCCCTCCTTCCGCGCCACCACCACGGCGGCGTCCCGCACCGCCTCGTGGCCGAGCAGCACGTGCCGGATCTCGTCCGGCTCGACGCGGTGGCCGCGCAGCTGCACCTGGGAGTCGATGCGCCCGTGGTGCTCCAGCTCCCCGTCGGGACGCAGCATCCCCAGGTCTCCGCTGAGGTACAGGCGCGTGCTGTCCACGGGGGCCGTGACGAAGCGCTGGGCCGTCAGCTCGGGCCGCTCCAGGTAGCCCTGGGCGAGGCCGTCGCCCGCCACCGCGATCTCTCCGAGTACGCCCGGCGGCAGGGGCCTGCGGCTCCCGTCGAGGATCCGCACCGACCAGCCCGGGATGGCTCGGCCCACTGAACGGTTCCCGGTCAGCGCGTCCTCGCGGGTCATGGTTCGGGCCGTGACGTGCACGGTGGTCTCGGTGATGCCGAACATGTTCACCACTCGGCACGCGGACTCGGGGTGGGCGTCGAACCAGGGGAGGAGCCGGGCCGGGTCGAGCGGTTCGCCGCCCAGGATCACCAGGCGCACGGAGCCGAGCACCGCCTCCTCGCGTTCCAGGTCGATGAGGCGGGCGAAGGCGGAGGGCGTCTGGTTCAGCACGGTGACCCGCTCGCGTACTAGCAGCTCGCGGAAGTCGCGGGGGGAGCGGCAGGTCCAGTACGGAACCACCACGACCCGGCCGCCGGTGGCCAGTCCGCCCCAGATCTCCCACACCGAGAAGTCGAAGGCGGCCGAGTGGAACCAGGCCCACGTGTCCTCGGCGCCGCATGCGAAGTCCTCACCGGTCGTGGCGATCAGGGCCGCCACATTGCGGTGCGGCACGACCACGCCCTTGGGGCGTCCCGTGGAGCCCGAGGTGTAGATGACGTACGCCGGAGCATCGGGGTCCGCCGACCGGGCCGGGGCCTTTGGGGCGGTGGCGGCCCGCTCCAGGAGCGTCTGGGGCGACACGGTGACCCGCGAGGCGAACGGGCCGTCCTGCGCGGCCGCCTCGTCGTCCACCAGGACGACGCCCAGTCCGGCGTCCTCGGCGGTGTAGGCGAGCCGGTCGGCCGGATATGCGGGGTCGAGCGTGACATAGGCGGCGCCCGTGACGAGCACGGCGAGCAGTGACACCACCAGGTCCGCCGTGCGCTCCAGGCAGACGCCGACCCGGTCGCCGGGGAGGACCCCGATCCCGCGCAACGCCCGGGCCGTCAGTTCGGCCCGGGCGAGCAGCTCCTGGTAGCTGAGGTGGGTGTCGCCGTCGGTCAGCGCGATCGCGTCCGGGGTCTCGGCGGCGCGGGAACGGACCAGTTCGGGGATGGTCAGCCGGGGCGCCGGGCCCTTGCGGCCGAGGCCGCCGAGCTCCAGGACCTCGCGCCGCCGCGCCGGGCCGAGCAGCTCCACCCCGGCCGCTGTGGCGTCCGGGGCGGCTCCGGCCAGGCCGTCGGCGGCCGTGGCGAGGAGCGCGCCCCACTGTGCGGCGAGTGCGGCGGGGAATTCCTCGGGCCGGTACCAGCCGCGCAGGACGAGACAGCCGTCGGCGTCCGGGGCGGCGTGGAGCGTGAGAGCGTGTGGGGCGCAGAGCGGCGGGGCGTAGAGGAGGAGACCCTCTGCGGCGGGGGCGGCGTCGAGCTGCAGACGGACGCGGATGCTGTCACCGTCCGTGTCCGTGTCCGTGTCCGTGTGCGCGGCCGCGAGGAAAGCCGTGACCTGGGCGTCCTCGTCCAGGGCGGAGACGGGTACGGCGAAGGCGCCCGAGGGGGAGCTGACGTCCAGGACCGGATCCCGGTCGCCCAGCGTCCGCGCGAGTACGAGGGCGAGCGCTGCCGTCAGCAGCCGGGCCGGGTCGGGTCCGGTCGCCTCCCGTCCGGTTCCCCGCGGGGCCGGCAGCGTCATCGGGGCGAGCGCGACGAGGCCGTCGGCATCGGCCCGTACCGCCCCCTTGGGGACGAAGCCGTGTTCCTCGCCCCCGGAGTACGGGGGCATGCCCCGCAGGACCGTTCCGGCTGTCCGGTCGAGCTCCCGGCGCCCGACGTGGTCGGCGCGGGCGGCCACGACCAGGTCCCGTACCCCGTCCGCGTACTCCAGCACGGTCAACCGGAGCGGGGAGGCGGCGGAGGGGCTGATCCCGGTGCGGGTCTCGCGCTGTCGGCGCCGCGCGGCGAGCGGGCCGTCGGACGGTCCCGGGACCGGCTCGGCCCATACCCGCGGGGGCTCCTCGGCCGCCGGTCCGGCCGTGGCACCGTCCGCCGCGGACTCGCGCAGCCGGGCACGGCAGTCCGCCACGGTCAGGCCGGCGGGCAGCCGGTGCACCACCGCATGGCAGGGCGGCGTGGAGGACTCGGGGAGGGGGACCGGGGCTACGGACACAGGGTGACTCCAGACGGCACGGGTGGTTCGGGTGCCGGATGCCTCCGGCGGTGCGGGCGGGGCGGTGGTGCGGGGGCCTGGGGCAGTGGTCCGGCGACGGCTCGGGGTCAGCGGATGCTGTAGCCGCCGTCGACCGTGATGACGCTGCCCGTGGCGTGCCGCGCCTCGTCGGAGGCAAGCCATAGCGCGGCTGCGGCCACGCTCTCCGCCTCCACCAGCGCGTTCGTGGGCTGCTGGGTGAGGAACGCGTCCTCCTGCTCGGAGGGAGTGATGCCCAGGCTGCGCCCGATCTCGGCGAGCATCACGCCCTCGTTCGGCCCACCGTCCCGGATGGAGCCGGGACACACCGCGTTGACCCGGACCCGGTAGGGCGCGTAGTCGAGCGCGGCGGCCTTGGTCAGTCCGACCAGACCGTGCTTGGAGGCCACGTACCCCGCGAAGTTGCGGTAGCCGACGAGCCCGGCCGTGGAGGCGATGTTCACGATGCTGCCGCCGCGGTTGCGGACCATGGCCGCACCCACCGCCTTGGTCAGCCGCCAGGGCGCGGTGAGGTTGACCGCCAGCATCACGGCCCAGTCCTCTTCCGTGACCTCGTGGACGATCCGGCCCGACGGGCCGACGATCCCTGCGTTGTTGACGAGGACGTCGATGTCGCCGAACCGCCCGGTGGTCTCGGCCACCACCCGGTCCACGTCGGCCGGTTCGCGGACGTCCGCGGTCAGGACGAGGACGGAGGCGCCCGCCGCGCGGCAGAGCGCCGCCGTGTGGTCGAGCTGGCTGGGCGAGGCGAGCGGGTACGGCACCCCGGGGATGTCGGCCGCGATGTCGACCAGGGCCAGATCGGCCCCCTCGGCCGCGAAGGCCGTGGCACAGGCCCGGCCGACACCCCGGGCCGCGCCGGTCACGAGGACCTTCCTGCCCTCCAGGCGCCCGCTCATGCCGAAGGTTCCGGGGCGTCCGGCAGCCCGGCGATCAGGTCGAGCAGCGGTCGCCAGGCGTCGACCAGGTACATGTGCCCGCCCTCGATCTCCGTCATCCGGAACCGGCCCGTGGTGATCTCCCGCCACGCACCGGCCTGTTCGGCGGAGACCATCTCGTCGTCGGCGCCGCGCACCGCGACGACGGGAACGGACAGCGGTGGGGTGCTTTCGTCGTGCACATGGCCCTCGTGCATCGCCACGTCCGCCCGCAGCGGCGGCAGCAGCAGCTCGCGCAACTCGGGTTCGTCCAGAGCCGGATGGCGGTAGCCGGCGATCTGCTGGACGCCCTCGACGAACTCGTCGTCGGGCAGCCCGGTGATCCGGCCGCCGCGTGCCACGCCCGGGCGGGTGGAGCCGCTGGCGACGAGGGTCAGACCGAGGCCGGGCTCCCGCTCCAGCATGGTCCGGGCCGCCTCGTACGCGAGCACCGCGCCGAAGCTGTGGCCGAAGAGCACGACCCGCTCCGATCCGGCGACGGTGGCGAGGAGTTCGGGGACGATGACCTTGAGCAGGGCGTCCATGTCGGTGTGCTCGGGCTCGCCGAAGCGCTTCTCCCGGCCCGGGATCTCCACCGGCTCGATCCGGAGGTCCGTCCCGTGCGCGGTCCACGGCCTGAAGAAGCTCGGCCCCGCGCCGGCGGGCGGGAAGCACAGGATGGTGGTGCTCGGCATGTCTCTCCAGTTCCGGGCGGGGTTCGGGGCGGTGGTTCCGGGCGCTGGTTCCGGGGCAGTGCTTCCCGGACGGTGATTCCCGGTGGTGGTTCGGGCGGTCGGGCCGGCCTGTCGGCCCTCTGCCGGCATTCCTGCATGATCCGCCGGTCCGGCGGCCCCCTGAAGTCGGGAGACTCCCCGACTGGTACCACCCCTGTCCGGGCGGGCGAGGGATTCCCCCGACTCCTGGCACCGAGGGCCTTTTGCCACGATCGAGGACCCCGCGCCCTCCCTTCCCCTCCCCGCCCGACCCCAAGGAGACCCCCATGGCACGCCGACGCGGCATGCTGACCCCGGCCGAACTCAAGGCCCGCGTGGCCGCGGGCGAGATCGACACCGTCGTCCTGGCCTTCACCGACATGCAGGGCCGACTCCAGGGGAAGCGGTTCTCCGCCGAGTTCTTCCTCGACGACGTGCTCGCCCACGGGGCCGAGGGCTGCGACTACCTGCTCGCCGTCGATGTCGAGATGCGGACCGTCGAGGGCTACGCGAACTCCTCCTGGGAGCAGGGGTACGGGGACTTCCGGCTGCTGCCCGACCTCTCCACCCTGCGGCTGATCCCCTGGCAGCCCGGCACCGCCCTCGCGCTCGCCGATCTCGCCCTGCCCGACGGCCCGCCCGTCGCCGTCTCGCCCCGCCAGATCCTGAAGGCGCAGACCGACCGTCTCGCCGTGCGGGGGCTGCGGGCGATGGTCGGCACCGAGCTGGAGTTCGTGCTGTACCAGGACTCGTACGACGAGGCGTGGCAGCGCGGGTACCGGGGGCTGCGCCCGGCCACCGGCTACAACGTCGACTACTCCGTCCTCGGCACGTCCAGGACCGAGCCGCTGCTGCGCCGCGTCCGTACCGAGATGGCCGGGGCGGGCATGTACGTGGAGGCGTCCAAGGGCGAGTGCAACCTCGGCCAGCACGAGGTGACCTTCCGGTACGCCGACGCCCTGACCACCTGTGACAACCACACGCTCTACAAGACGGGCGCCAAGGAGATCGCCGCGCAGGAGGGGCACAGCATCACCTTCATGGCCAAGCCCGACGAGCGCGAGGGCAACTCGTGCCACATCCATATCTCGCTGCGCGGCGAGGACGGCGAACCCGTGTTCGCGGGTGACCGACCGTACGGGCTTTCGCGGATCGGCGAGATGTTCCTCGCGGGGCAGCTCGCCGCCGTTCGCGACCTCACCCTCCTCTTCGCGCCCACCGTCAACGCCTACAAGCGCTACCAGCCCGGCAGTTTCGCCCCCACCGCCGTGACCTGGGGCGTCGACAACCGGACCTGTGCCCTGCGGCTCGCCGGGCACGGCTCCTCGCTGCGGATCGAGCACCGTGTCCCGGGCGGCGACGTCAATCCGTACCTCGCCGTCGCTGGGCTCATCGCGGCAGGGCTTGACGGGATCGACCGCGGGCTCTCCCTGGACGAGCCCTTCCAGGGCAACGCCTACGCGTCCGACGCGCCCCGGGTGCCGGGCGCGCTGCGGGAGGCGCTCGCCCTGTGGGAGTCGGCGGAGCTGCCCGTGGCGGCTTTCGGCGAGCCGGTGGTGCGGCACTACGCACACATGGCCCGGACCGAGGTGGCCGCCTTCGACGCCGCCGTGACCGACTGGGAGCTGCGCCGAGGCTTCGAGCGGTTGTGAGCGCCCGGGGCCCGGCGCCGTCATCGGCGGACCACCCCTGGGACGCGGGCGTCAGATCGTGAACGCCCGTGCCGCCAGGGTGAGCGCCGACCAGTCGGCCGACCAGCTGACGGTGGCGGGCTTCTCGCCCAGCGCGGCGGCCGGCAGCCCCGGGGTCTCCGCGACCAGACGGAGCCTCAGCGGGGCGGTGCCCCGAACCGTGAGGGTGACCTCGACGCCGTCCGCCGGAGGGGCGACCTGGATCAGGCCCCACTTCCACGGGCCCGTGGCGGTCGGTCGGTTGGTGCCGCCCGGCACATGTACGCCCTCCACCCGGGCCTCGGTCACCGTCGTGCCCGTGGTGTCCGCGTACAGCATCAGACGTGAGGCGGCGCCGTCCTCGGTGCCGAGCCGCAGGCGTACGGTACGGGTGTCACCCGCGCGTTCCGTCGACAGGACCCGTGCCGTGGGCCGGGACACGCGCGCGGCCGGGGCGGTGCCGGTCCTCCACTCGGGCCGGACCAGGTTCGGGAAACCGTCCTCGAGGTGCGCGTGGTGCTCGTCGACCAGCCGGTCGGCCCAGGGGTGGGTGCCCAGGCCCGTGCTCGCCCAGAGGGCCCGGCCGGTGTCCGCGTCCAGTACGTAGAGCAGGCTCACCTGACTGGGGCGGCGGGCGTCGACGCCGTCCGCCGCGAGGCCGCCCACGATGAGCACGACGCCGAGGAGCAGCCCCGCGCAGGGCATGAGGAGACGCCGGCGCCGAGGGGCCCCGCCGGTTCGCGTCGGCTGTCCGTCCGTCCGTCCTTCCGCGGCCGGCGGCTCCTTCGAAAGCCGTCGCCCGCCGGGCAGCAGCGGTGCGGCCGGGAGCAGTGCGAGGACCACGACGACCAGCGGGACCGAGGCGAGCGCGAGGCCCACGGCGGAGAACAGCAGCGCGGCGACCGGCAGCATCAGCGCCGCCGCCGGGATGAGCGGCAGCGCGCACAGCGCGGGCGCCCCCGGGCTGTCCCCGGGCAGCCGCAGCGCCGCCGCCACCCCCGCCAGGCCCGTCAGGGCGGGCCACACGAAGAGGTACGAAGCGCCGGGCACGGCGACGGCGGTGACCAGGGCGAGCAGCGTGAACCAGACGAGCACCCCGAGCGCCGTCTCCACCGCCCCGCGGGCGCGGCGCCGGCCCCGCAGGGCCCACAGCGGCACCAGACAGGCGGCGAACAGGGCGAGACCAGCGGCGGCGGGCCCGCCCCGGTACGGGGCGCCCAGGCTGAAGCCCGCGTAGTGTGGCCGGACCAGGAGCATCGCCTCCCAGGCGGCGTAGCCGGTGCCCGCCGCGAGCAGCAGCGGCCCCGGCACGCCAGCCGTGACCGCCGCCACGGTCCGGAGCCGTACGGTGCCGCGGCGCCGGGCGAACGCGAGCAGGGCGGTCAGCCCGGCGGCGGCGAGCAGCGCGAGCGGCAGCACGAGCGCGGCCGGATAGCGGACGAGGAGGCCCGGCAGGGTGAACCAGGTGGCGTCGGAGCTCTCGCGGACCTGTCGCAGGTCGGCCGCCGCGAGCTTTCTCGTGGCGGCGAGGACGACCGACCCCATGTCCTGGAGGCTGCCCCGGTCCGCGCGGTCGGCCGAGTCCAGCGGGGTGTGGTAGGAGGCGGAGCCGTCCAGGACCGCGAAGTTGAGACCGGTGGCGCCGGCGTCGCGGAGCACGGTGAAGTCGCTGTCCTGCGGCAGGATCTCGTAGACGGCGGTGGCGAGTGAGGTCGCCACGGGGACGCGGTCCGTCAGGGCGGGCAGCAGCGCGCCCGCGTGCTTGCCCGTCTCGAACATCGCCACCGGGCCCGAGGTGCCCCGGGCCTCTAGGTTGAGGACGACGGTCCCGGCCGGGTCGCCGAGTCCGCCGCCCGCGGCGGTGAAGCCGCGGGCGCCCATGAGGCCGGGCTCCTCCGCGTCGGTGAGGAGGAAGCCGATGTCGTTGCGGGGGGCCCTTCCCGTGGTGAGGGCCCGCGCCACCTCGACGATCGTGGCGACGCCGATGCCGTCATCGGACGCGCCGGGGCTGACCTCGGCGGAGTCGTAGTGGGCCACGATCAGGACCCGGCCGGTCGGCGCGGTGCCCGGCAGGGAGGCGTACACGTTCTCCACGCGGGCCACCATGGCGGCCCCGTTGCCGGTGTCGGCGGAGACCGTGGACCGGACCTCCGGGCGCAGTCCCAGCGCGCTCAGCTCCGCGACGAGGTGGTCCCGTACCCGGTCGTGCTCCGTGCTGCCGACGGGGTGCGGGGCGGCGGAGATCTCCTCGACGGTGGCGGCGGCCCGCCCGGCGGAGAACGCCCCCGCGGGGGCGTCGGCCGGGGCGGGAGCGGGCACGGTGAGGACCCCGGCGAGGCCGGCCACGGCGACGAGCACGGCGAGGCCGGCGACGAGGAAGGACGCCCACCGGGCCCGCCACGGGGGCCGCCGTCGTACCGGGCCCGGCGCTGTCCGGCCCGCCCCGCCGCCGCCCGGTCCACCGGACTCCGGCTCGGCCGTGGCGGACGGGGAGGGCTCGGTGTGGTCGGGGGTCATGCTTTTCTCCCGTTCTGCCGTGTCGCGGCGGGCTTCTTTCGGGCGGCACCGGTGGGGGGCCCGGTCCCGGTCGCGAAGCGGCCCCGTAGGGCGACCACCGCGGCCACGGTCAGGGCGGCTCCGGAAAGCAGGAACGGGGCACGCAGCCCGAAGGCGCCGGCGACGACGCCGCCGACGAATCCGCCGACCGGGGAGAGACCGTTCACGATGAGCCGGTACGCGCCGTTGACCCGGCCGAACAGCAGCGGCGGGATGACCTCCTGGCGTACCGAGGTGGTGACCACCGTCGCCAACGACACACTCGCGCCGACCAGGGGCAGTCCGCCGCCCGCCAGCAGGGGGTGGGAGGCGAGACCGGCGATCAGGAAGGGGACCGGACACAGCCCGAAGGCCAGCTTGAGCGTGCCGCCACGGCCGAGTGCCGCGACACACCGGGGCGCGAGCAGCACCCCCGCGAGACCGCCCGCGCCGATGACCACGAGCGCCGTCCCGTACGCCCCGGGCGTGATGTGCAGGATCTTCACCGCGTACAGCACGGCGATGCCCATGACCGCGACGATGCAGAAGTTCAGCACGCCGACCAGCAAGCACATCGTGCGCAGGGTGCGGTGGCGCCACAGCCAGCGCGCGCCCTCGGCCGCGCCCCGCCACACCTCGCCGGGCCGGGCCGCCTCCGGTCGCTCCCGGGCGGAGGCGTGGGCGGGCCGTACGGTCATCACGAGCACGGCGGCGAGCGCGAAGGTGACGGCGTCGACGGCGAAGGGAAGCGCCGCCGTCAGCACGAACAGGGCAGTGCCGAGCGGGGCGCCGAGAAACTCGGTGGCGACGAGCTGGCCGCCCATGATCCGGCTGTTGGCGGTCTCCAGCGGGGCCGTGCCGGTCACCTCGGGGACGGCGGCCTGCGCCAGGTTCTCGGCGAGCGTCTCGATCGAGCTGAGGACGAAGGACACGCCCACCAGGACCGGGATGGAGGCGTGTCCGGTGAGCAGCAGCCCGACGAGGAGAGCCATCACCGCCGCCCGTGCCACGTCGCACAGCCACATCGTGCGCCACAGTGGCAGCAGATCGGAGAGGGCCCCCGAGAAAGGCCCGACGAGGACCCAGGGCACACGGGCGGCGACGGTGACGAGGGCGACCTCCAGCGGATCGTCTGTGAGGGTCGCCGCGAGGACAGCGAGCGCGGCCAGCCGGGAGCCGTCGCCGAGCCCCGAGACGAAGGTCGCCGCCCACAGGCGGCGGAAGCCGGGTGCGAATCGTCCGGAAGTCATCTCAGTCCCGCAACTGGGCGGTGACCTCGCCGGAGGACATCCGCTGGACCTGGAGCACGAGTTCGGCGACGCGGTCGGTGTCGACCCCCGCCTCGATGCCCTGGGCGCGCACCATCCGCGCGAGCGCGGCGATCGTGGGCGCCTGGATGAAGAAGTGCAGGGGCAACTCGACGCGGAACAGCTCGCGGACCTGGGAGACCACGAGCGTGGCCATCAGGGAGTGTCCGCCGAGGTCGAAGAAGTCGTCCTCGACACCGAGTTCGGCCTGCCCGAGAGTCTGCGCCCAGATGCCGGCGAGCACCGTCTCCAGCGGGCCGCTCGGCGAGACCCGGTCGGCCCGGCGTGAGGCAGCCTCGGCGGGGGCGGGGAGCCTGAGCAGATCGGTCTTGCCGTTGGCGTTGCGCGGGAGGTCGTCCAGGACCGTGAAAGAGGACGGCAGCATCGGCGTCGGCAGCCGGCCGGCGAGGTGGCGGCGCAGCGCCTCGGGCGCCGGGGCGTCCGCCGTACCGGGGACGAGGGTGAGGTAGGCGGCGAGTACGTGTCCGCCCTCGGGGCGCGGCCGGGCCGCGACGGCGGCTTGGTCGACGGCAGGGTGGGCGCGGAGCGCGGTCTCGACCTCGCCCGGTTCGACCCGATAGCCGCGGATCTTGACCTGACGGTCGATCCGGCCCAGGTAGTCGAGGGCGCCGTCACTCCGCCAGCGGGCGAGGTCGCCGGTGCGGTAGAGCCGCTCGCCGGCGCGGAACGGGTGCGGCACGTGGCTGGCGGCTGTCCGGCCGGGCATCCCGAGGTAGCCGCGGCTGATCTGGACGCCACCGATCAGGAGTTCGCCGGGGACGCCGGGTGGCTGGAGACGGCCGCGTTCGTCCAGGACGTACAGCTCCGCGCCGGTGACGGGGGCGCCGATCGGCACCGGGCCGGTCACGGGGAGCGTGACCCGCTGCACGGCGACGTCGAGGCTGGCCTCGGTCGGCCCGTAGCAGTTGTACAGTTCGACCCCGGGAACCAGTGTGAGGATTCTCGTGGCCAGGTCCGGGGGAAGTTCCTCGCCGCCGGACAGCAGGACGCGCAGGTCGGCGGCGGCCTCGGCGAAGCCGGGCCGGGCGAGCACGGGGTGCAGCAGCGAGGGGACGAAGTCGCAGGCGGTGACCCGGTGGCGGGCCAGGACATCGTGCACATAGGCCGGTTCGGTGTTGCGGCCCGGCAGGGCGAGCACGACCCGGGCCCCGGAGAACAGGGGGACGAGCAGCTCCCACAGGGCGGGGTCGGAGTTGATGGTGCTCTTGTGCAGGACGGTGTCGTCGGGGGTGAAGGCGAGCGCGTCGCACATGCCGCGCAACCGGTTGCCGAGGCCGTGGTGGGTGAGGACGACGCCCTTGGGGCGGCCCGTGGAGCCGGAGGTGTAGAGCATGTACGCGGCGCCCATGGGTGCGATCGGCACCTCGGGCCGGGTCGCGGGCTCGGCGTCCAGGGCGGTGCCGAGCGCGTTCAGGGCGACGACGTCGGGGCCGCCGTTGCCGGGCAGGGCGTGGAAACGCCCGGCACGTTCGGTATCGGTGAGGACGAACCGGGGCCGGCAGTCGTCGACCAGGCCCGCGAGCCGGTCCTCGGGGTGGTCGGGGTCGAGCGGGACACACACGCCGCCGGCCTTGAGGACGCCGAGGATCGCGGTGACCAGCTCCGTTCCCCGGTCCAGGTAGATGCCGATCCGGTCCTCCGTGGCGAGGCCGCTACGCCGCAGCCAGTGGGCGAGTCGGTTGGCGCGGGCGTCCAGCTCCGCGTAGCCGAGAGTCTCGCAGGCGGCGGGGTCGGCGCCCGCGGCGTCCACCACCAGGGCGGTGCGGTCCGGGGCCTCGTCGACGCGGTCGCTGAACCAGTCGGCGAGTGGCCGGCCCGGGTACGGGGCGGTGGCGCGGCCGCTGGTGCGGTGGAGCAGCTCTTCGCGGGTGGCGTCGGTCATCACGGGGACCGCGTGCAGGGGAAGCCCGGCGGGGGCCTCGGCGACGGTGTCGAGCACCTGGCGGACGGCCCCGGCGATCCGCTCGGCGGTGGACCGCTCGAACAGGTCGGTCGAGTAGATCAGCCAGCCCTCCAGGCCGCCGCCGTCGACGGGGGTGAACTCCAGGCTCAGATCGAGATCGGTGCCGGAGCGAGGCTGCTCGGGGACGACGACCTCCACTCCGGGCAGCCGCAGCGGTCCGAGTGGCACGTTCGTCAGCGTGAGCAGGGCGTTGACCAGGTTCGAGCGGCCGCCCTTCCGGTCGCCGTCGAGTTCCTGGACGACCTGCTCGAAGGGCAGGTCCTGGTGGGCGAAGCCCTCGAGGCACACGTCGCGGACCCGGCGCACCAGCTCCCGGAAGGTGCCGGCCCCGGCGAGGTCCACCCGCAGGGCGAGTGTGTTCACGAAGAAGCCGAACATGGTCTCGGTCTCCGGCAGTCCGCGACCGGCGACCGGGGTGCCGACGACGACGTCGTCCTCGCCGGACCATCGGTGCAGCACGTACGCGTACGCGGCGAGCAGCACCATGAAGAGCGTGGCCTGTTCCTCGCGGCCGACCCGGGTCAGCGCGGCTTCCAGCGGTGCGGGCAGGGGCAGCGGAACCGAGGAGCCGTCGAAGGTCCGCTGCGCCGGGGGGACCCGGTCGCCCGGGACACTCAGCACGGGCGCGCCCCGGAGCGCCTTGCGCCAGTACGCGCGCTGGGGCGCGGGCCCGTCACCGGCGAGCCACTCCCGCTGCCAGGCGGCGAAGTCCGCGTACTGCGCGCCGGGTCCGGACGGCAGCGCCGCGCCGGTTCCGTCCGTGACCAGGGCCGTGTAGGCGGCGGCGAGGTCTTTCACGAGCACACCGAGGGACCAGCCGTCGGCGACGATGTGGTGCAGGACGAGCCCGAGGGTCCAGGCCCCATCCGGAGTCTCGCCGGGGGTGCCCTCCGTCCGCCACAGCGCGGCCCGCAGCAGCAGGTCCTTCGCCAGGCCGAAGCGGGGCCGGACCAGCTCCTCCATGAGCCGGGGGAGTTCGTCCTCCCGTGCCGTCCCCGTCAGGAGCTCGATCGCGGCCCCGTCGGCGGGCCGGACGACCTGTGCGACCATGCCGAGGGCCGGGTCGGCCTCGAAGCCGGTGCGCAGCGCCTCATGGCGGCGCACCACCGCCCGCAGCGCCTCGGCCAGGGCCGTCTCGTCGAGCCGGCCGCGCAGCCGGACGACGACCGGCATGATGTAGGCCCGGGCGTCCGGGTCGAGTTCGTGGAGGAAGTAGATGCGTTCCTGGCCGGGGGAGGCCGGGAAGCGTCCGGCGCCGTCGGTGCGGGGCAGTATCGGAAGGGCGGTCTCGCCCCGCTGTTCCCGGCGCTGCGCGAGGTGGCGGGCGAGTTTCGCCCGCTGGGCAGGCGTCATGTCGTCGAGGACACGCCGCAGTTCGTCCCGGCGATTCATGGAGCCTCCGTCATCGGTCGTGGGTGGCGCAGTCGGGCGGAAGGCCCGGGGGGTGCCGAGGCCGGTGGGCTGTGCCGGGCTTGCGGGGCCGGTGGGGCGCCGGTCAGGCGGGCAGGCGGTCGAAGTCGACGATCAGCACGTCCCGGTACGCCGGCAGAGCGGGGTCGACGGCCCGCAGCGCGGTGACGTCGTGCAGCAGCCGCCGGTCGTCCACGAGTAGCTGGTCGCCGGGGCGGGAGAGCGTCGAGCGCAACAGCAACTCGTCGTCGTCGCTGTACAGAGAGCTCTCGCCGCCTTCCACGTTGTTCCGGCGCACGAGCAGCGAGGTCACGAAGGTGGAGCCGTCCCGGTGCCGGCCCTGCGGGGCGGGCTTGCCGACCTGGGCGGCACTGGTGACGATGCGGAAGGGGTGCAGCTTCACGTCCCAGGCGCCGATGCCCTCGGCGGCGGAGAAGATCTCGCCGAGCATCCGCACGACACCGTCGGTGATGGGGTTGGCGAGGAAGCCGTCGGTCAGCGGCTCGAAGTGCCGGTCGATCCCGCCGTTGAGCGGGTTGACCGCCGACTCCTGGCGGTAGGGGCCGTGCGCCAGCCGGGTCAGCCCGTCGGCATCGAGCCGGAAGTGCCCGTAGCGCCGGTTGCGGTAGGTGCCGCCGTCTTTCATGTACGTGTCGAGGACGAGGTCGTCCCAGTGGTCCGCGTATGCCGCCCATTCGGCGTCGCCGACGCCCAGCAGCCGCGACACGGTGTCCGCGCTCTGCAGGTGCCAGCCCTGCCCCGCCAGCTCCGCCGACGCGGTGGCCGCCGACGGATCGGGCGCTGCGGTCTTCTCCGACATGGTGTGCATATCCCCTCGCTGAGATGTGAGGCCGGCCCTCCGGACACCTGATGCTGACCAAGGGGGCCAGGGGGCGGTGAGTCGGGAGAACTCCCGATAGCTGCGGCCCGGTGGGCCCTGACACGATGACGCGGGCCCGCGGGCGGCGCTTTTCGGGACCGGCGGTGACCGGGACCGGCATCAGGACCGGCGGTGACCAGGACCGGCAGTGAGCCGGAACCGGCCGGTCACCGGCGGCGGCCGCGTACGCGTGGCCGTGCATCCCGCGTACACCGCTCTCCCCAGGAGGACTGACCGATGGCTGACGAACCGTGGGCGGGGCCCGCGTCACTGGGGCAGCACAGTCTGTGGCTGCGGAGCCGGCTGGCCCGTGAGGACTCGGCCCAGCACGTCACTGCGGTCTTCCGGCTCACCGGCGCGCTCGACGTGCCCGCCCTGACCGGGGCCCTCGACGCGGTCGTCGACCGGCACGAGTCCCTGCGGACCGTCTTCGAGCTGAGGGGCGACACCCTGACACAGGTCGTGCTGCCCCGGCTGACCCTCGACGTTCCCGTGCGTGAACTCGCCGTGGAGGCTATACCGGACGCCGTCCACGAACTGCTCCACCGTCCGTTCGACCTCGCCGAGGGGCCGCTGCTCCGCTTCCACCTGCTGCGCCTCGCGCCCCAGGAGCACCTCGCGGTCCTCGCTGTCCACCACATCGTCACCGACGCCACCTCCTCGGCCGTCCTCCTGGAGGAACTCACCTTCGGCTACGCGGCCAGGGTCGCCGGAGTCGAGCCGGAGTACGACGAACTCCCCATCCAGTACGCCGACTTCGCCGTCTGGCAGCGCGACCGGCTCAGCGGCGACCACCTGGAGTCCCTGACCGGCTACTGGGCAAAGCGGCTCGCGGGCGTGGTCCCGCTGCCGTTCACGCCCGCGACGGGACAAGTCCCGGACGGCGGACCTCGGGGCGCCGCACACCACTTCACGCTGCCTGCCGTCACTGCCCGCGCTCTGGAGAAGCTGGCGTACCATCGAGGAGCGACCGCCTTCATGGTGCTCCTCGCGGGGTACCAGGCGCTGCTCTCCCGCTGGTTCCGGCAGGACGACATCACCGTCGTCTCTCCCACCGAGGGCCGTGACCGGCCCGAACTGGAAAGGCTCGTCGGCTACTTCGTCAATCCGTTGCTGCTGCGCACCGACCTGTCCGGCGCCCCCGGCTTCTCCGCGCTCCTCGACCGGGTCCGGGCGGGCTGCCTGGACGACTTCGACCGGCGGGAGTTGCCGTTCGAGCGGGCCGTGGAGGAGCTGCGGCGGCACGGCGGGGCGGGCGCCGAACGCCTCGCGTCCGGCGCGATGTTCGTGCTCCAGTCGCCCCGTCCGGCGAGCTGGCGGGTCGCGGGGCTCACCATGGAGCTGCTGCCGTCGCCGGTGACGACCGCGAAGGCCGGTCTGGTGCTCGACGTCCGGCCGGTGGGCGGCGGGTACGAGGCGGTCCTGGAGTACGACACCGCGCTGTTCGGCCAGGCCGCCGCCGAGCGTTTCGCCCGCCACCTCGGCGAGCTGTACGCCCGGGCGGCGCGGCTGCCGGAGCTGCCGTTGCCGGAGCTGCTGGCGGCCGTCGCACCGGAGGACGAGCTTCCCGCGTTCCCCGAGACCCCGGTCCTCCCCGAGGCGGGCGCCGCCCCGCCGGAGGACGAGCTTCCCGCGCCGTTCGTCCCGCCCCGCACCCCGATCGAGCGGGAGGTGGCCCGGATCTGGGCCGAGCTGCTCGACGGGAGCGAGGAGGTCGGTGTCCACGACAACTTCTTCGACCTGGGCGGTCAGTCCCTCACCGCGGTCCGGCTCGCGGCGCGGCTGCGGGACGCCTTCCCCGTGGAGATCTCGGTACGGGACGATCTGTACCGCGACTTCACGGTGGCCGCCGTCTCCGCCACCGTCTACCGGCGGCTCGCCGGCCCCGGCACCCCCGAGGAGCCGCCGGGCACCGCCCCGTCCCCCGGACGTGTCCGCCACGAGGAGAACCTCCTCGCCGGGATGGCCGGAGCCGCAGAGACCGCCGGGGCCGCAGAGGCCGCCGGGGCCTCCTCCGCGCCGGAAGGAGGGGAGCTGCGGTTCCGGGCCTCCCTCGCGCAGGAGGGCCTGTGGGACTCGCTCTCCCCCGAGCGGACCGCCCCCCTGCTCACCGCCGGTGTCCGGCTGTACGGACCGCTCGACACCGAACGGCTGCGCGCCGCGTGGGACGCGCTCGCGGACCGGCACGAGACCCTCCGCAGCACCTACCGGATCGAGGACGGACACCTCACCCAGATCGTCGCCCCCTCCGTACGCCTGCCCCTGGACACCGCGGACGCCGAACCCCACGCGTACCCGGACATCGTCCGCGCGGAGGTCGACCGCCCCTTCGACCTGGCGTCGGCTCCGCCCGTACGGATGCGGCTGCTGCGCTTCGGCCCCGACGACCACGCGGTCCTCGTCGTCCTCCACCACATGGTCGGCGACGGGCGCACCCTGGAGATCCTCGTTCGCGACCTGTGGGCGCTCTACCTCGGCGAGGGCGACAGGCTGCCCGGACTCCCCACCCGATTCGCCGAGTTCGCCCGGCGCCACCGCGAGCTGGTCGCCGGGCCGCGGGGCGATGAGCTCACCGCGTACTGGACCGACCGGCTGGCCGGGGCCGAACCCGTCGTCCTGCCCTCCGACCGCGTCCCGGCAGACGCCCCCCGGCAGCTCGGCCGGGCCGTGGACATCGCCATGCCCGAGCCGGTCTTCGAAGCTCTGTCCCGGCTGACGGCCCGGCGCCGCACCACCCTCAACACCGTGGGTCTCGCCGCCTTCCAGCTGCTCCTCGCCCGCCGGTCCGGCCAGCGCGACATCTGTCTGCGCACCCCCGTCTCGTACCGCGACACCACCGACGTCCAGGACCTCGTGGCCGACTTCTCCAACGACGTCGTCATCCGCGTCGACCTGTCGGGGGATCCCACCTATGCCGGAGTCCTGGACCGGGTCGAGGAGGCCACCCGTGAGGGCTTCGCCCGGCACGAGCTGCCGCCCCACCTCCTGGAGCCCCACCTCCCGGACCCGGAGCTGCTCGGGCGCCTCTTCCGGGTGCAGTTCACGACCGAGGAGGAGGTGCGCGCCGGGCTCGAGGGCGGCGGGCTGCGCGTGGAGCCCCTCACTCCGCCCTTCCCGTACGCCTACCGGCCGCTGAGCGTCCGGCTGCGGCACGGCGGCACCCGCCCACACACCGTGTGGATCTGCCGCGACGACCTGTTCTCGCCCGATCGGATCGAGGAACTCGCCGCCGAGTTCCACGAGGTGATCGCGGCGATGGCCGCGGACCCCACCGCCCCAGCCCTCCGCTGAACCGCCCGGCACCCCCACCCGTCAGTGGTTCCCCCGACTGTTGCCGGACGCTGTGCCGGCGGGACCTTCGTTCCGACCGTGAGGCGCGTACAAGCCCTCGTATCGTCCACCGCCCTCCGAGGAGACCCATGAGTAAGATCGCCGTCCTCACCAACGACCTCCAGGCCGACCTGATCAACAAGAACCAGGAGCGCATCGACGCCGTCGACGCGGCGACGCCGGCCTTCTCGGGGTTCCTGAAGGCGATGCGCGAGCGCGGCCACCACGTCGTCCACCTGCAGCTGATCAACCTGCCGGACGACCCGATCGCCGAGCGCTACGACGGCTGGCTTCCGGTGCAGCAGGGCACCGAGGGCGCCGCGATCGTCCCGGCCTTCCTCGACGAGGGCGACATCGTCCTGGAGAAGAACAAGGACAGCGGCTTCTACGAGACCGACCTGCACGAGCGCCTCCAGGCCCTCGGCGTGGAGACCGTGATCATCACGGGCATGCAGAGCCAGATCTGCGTCCAGACCACCGCCGCCGACGCCTTCTTCCGCGGCTACAAGGTCTGGGTGCCGAGCGACTGCGTCGTCTCCGCCCGCGAGCAGGACAAGACCCGTGCCCTGGAGTGGATGGACGGCTACTGCGCCACCATCGCCACCTCCGAGGAGATCATCGCCCTCCTCGACTCCGACAAGGACCTGCCGCGCAAGGAGTTCCTCGTCCCCTGACGGCCCCGCGGCCTCGGCCGCGCTGCCGCACGGCAGCCCCGCACCGTACGTACGCACCGATTTTGGGAGCTTGGTTGAGCACCGGCACGGAATCCCTTCTGGATCAGCACATCGTCCTCGACCATGGGACCGGGGCCCGGCTCAGCCGGGAACTCGTCGAGTTCGTCGTGGGCGTCCTGGGCGACGTCTACATCGGCGAGATGGAGGACAGCGCGGTGCTGCCGATCTCGGTCGGCAGGATCGCCATGACCACTGACTCCTTTGTCGTCGACCCGCCGTTCTTCGGCAACGGCGACATCGGCAAGATCGCGGTCTGCGGCACCGTCAACGACCTCGCGGTCGTCGGTGCCCAGCCGCTCTACCTGACCCTGGCCATGATCCTGGAGACCGGGCTGCCCATCGCACAGCTCCACCGCGCCCTGGTCTCGATCCGCGACACCGCCCGCGAGGCCGGCGTGAAGATCGTCGCCGGCGACACCAAGGTCGTCGGTGAGGGCGAGGCCGACGGCATCTTCCTCAACACCACCGGCATCGGCGTCTTCCACGAGGAGCCGAAGCGGATGACCGACGTGGAGGTCGGCGACCGGATCATCCTGAGTGGCCCGATCGGCAACCACACCATCCACCTGCTCTCGGTCCGCGAGGGTCTCGGCTTCGAGCAGCGCGTGGTCAGCGACTGCGCCCCGCTCAACGGCATGATCGACAGCCTCCGCGACAAGGTCCCGGCCGGTGCGGTCCGCTCCATGCGGGACGTGACCCGCGGCGGCCTCTCCGCCGTCCTCCACGAGTACTCGTCGGCGCTCGGGCGGGCGGTGCGTATCGAGGAGAGCGCGCTGCCCATCGACCACGAGACGCGGATGGCCGCCGACATGCTCGGCATCGACCCCATCAACGCCGCCAACGAGGGCTGCCTCGCGCTGTTCGTGGCCCCGGACGCCGTCGACGCCGTGCTGGAGACCTTGCACGCGCACGAGTACGGGCGCCGGGCCGTGCTGATCGGCGAGATCACCGAGCGGGCCGAGAAGGCCGTCGAGATGGTCGGCACGGACGGCCGGATCAGCGAGATCGAGGAACTCAAGGGCGCGGAACTCCCGCGCCTTTGCTGAGAGGACGGGGAGCAGGGATGCGGTCGGAGAACTCCGCCAGGGAGATCGGCGGGCCCGTCGGGACCGGAGCGATCGGTGACACCCGCGTCGCCGGCGGCACGGGGCCGGGCCCGTCCGAGCGGTGGCTCATCAGGGTCGAGGGCGTCGTGCAGGGGGTCGGCTACCGCCCCTTCGTCCACACGCTCGCCCACGAGCTGGGACTCACCGGATGGGTGCTCAACGACTCCCTCGGTGTCCTCACCGAGGTGTACGGGACCCCCGAGCCTCTGACCGCCTTCGCCCGTGCCCTGCGGGACCGGGCGCCCCTGCTCGCCCGGGTGAACGAGGTACGGGTCGAGGAGACGTCCGCGGGCGCCGACGCGCCCGCGGACTTCACCATCCGGGAGAGCGTCCGGGGCGGCGACGCCCGGACGATCGTCCCCCCGGACTCGCACGTCTGCCCGGACTGCCTGGCCGAGGTGCGCGCCCCGGGCGACCGCCGCCACCGCTACCCGTTCGCCAACTGCACCCACTGCGGTCCCCGGTACTCGATCATCCGGGACCTGCCATACGACCGGGCGCAGACCACCATGACCTCCTTCGTCATGTGCGAGGAGTGCCGGCGTGAGTACGAGGACCTGGGCGACCGCCGGTACCACGCGCAGCCCAACGCCTGTCCGGCCTGCGGGCCCCAGGTCACCCTGTCCGGTCCTCCGGACGGGGTCCTCGCCGAGGCGGACGCGGCCATGACCGCGGCCGTCGAGGCGCTCGCCGCCGGCCGGATCGTCGCCGTCAAGAGCGTCGGCGGTTTTCACCTGGCCGTCGACGCCCGCGACGCCGGGGCCGTGGCCCGGCTGCGGCGCCGCAAGAAGCGCGACTCCAAGCCCTTCGCGGTGATGGCCGAGGATCTCGGCACGGTCGGCCGGATCGCCGCCCACGGCCCGGCCGAAGCCGAACTGCTCCAGTCCCCGGCCCGGCCGATCGTCCTGCTGCGCAAGGCGCCCGGCGCCCTGCCCGAGGCCGTCGCCCCGCGCAACCCGAACATCGGCGTCATGCTGCCCTCGGCGCCGCTGCACCACCTGCTGCTCGACCACCCCGCACTCGACGTCCTCGTGATGACCAGCGGCAACGTCTCCGGCTATCCGATCGTCCACCGCAACGAGGACGCGCTCGCCCAGCTCTTCGAGGTGGCCGACCTGGTTCTCCACCACGACCGGGACATCCACATACGGGTGGACGACTCCGTGGTCCGCTGCACCGACCACCCGGGCTTCGACGAGCCCGTCATCAGTTTCCTGCGCCGCTCGCGCGGCTACGCCCCGTACCCGGTGACGGTCGACACGCTCCCCGAGCCGGTTCTGGCCTACGGCGCCGAGCTGAAGACGACGATCGCCCTCGGCTCCGGCGACGAGGTGTACGTCAGCCAGCACATCGGTGACCTGAAGAACGACGAGACCTTCGCCTCGCACCGGCAGACCGCCGTCCACCTCGCCGAACTGTACGGCTTGAAACCCCGCTTCATCGCCTGCGACCTGCACCCCTCCTTCCGCTCGCACATCCTCGCCGAGGCGGAGGAGGGTGCCGAGGTGGTCGCGGTGCAGCACCACCACGCCCACATGGCCTCCTGCATGGCGGAGAACCGGATCGAGGGCACCACCCTCGGCGTCGTCTTCGACGGCGCCGGCTACGGCACCGACGGCACCATCTGGGGCGGCGAGTTCCTGCTCGGCGACTACACCGAGGTCCGCCGCACCGCCCGGCTGCGCCACATCCCGCTGCTCGGCGGCGACAAGGCCGTCCACGAACCGATCCGCACGGCCTACGCCCTGGCCCTCGACGCCTTCGGACACGAGGCGGACGCGGTCCTCGCCGCCTTCCCCGTCCTCGGTGAACTCACCGAGCAGGAACGGCACGTGTACGCCACGATGGCCCGCCGCGGCGTGAACGCGCCCCCGGCTTCCAGCATGGGCCGCCTCTTCGACGGCGTCGCCGCCCTCCTCGGCGTCTGCTCACGCGCGGAGTACGAGGCCCAGGGCCCCATCGAACTCGAAGGACTCCTCGGCCGCGACCTCGCTCTCGCGGAGCCGTACGCCTTCGCCTTCGCACCCGCCGCCGACTCCGCCCCCGGCGAGCACACCACCGAGATCAACTTCCGGCCGGTGATCCGGGCGATCGCCGCCGACCTCACCGCTGGGCTCGGCACCGCCGAGATCAGCCGCCGCTTCCACTCGGCCGTCGTCGGACTCGTCCGCGACCGGGGCACCGAGGAGTGCCGGGCCGCCGGCACCGACCGGGTCGTCCTCTCCGGGGGCGTCTTCCTCAACGAGTTCCTGCTCGTCAACTCGCTGCTCGAACTGCGCGCCGCCGGCCTGTCCGCACACGCCCACCGCCTGGTCCCCACCAACGACGGCGGCATCGCCCTGGGCCAGGTGATGGTCGCGGCCGCCCGCTCCGGCCGGTCCTCCGGGACGGTACCCGCGCAGCCCGCCGCGCACGAACGATGAAAGGAACGCCGATGGCCCCAGCTAAGATCACCCTCAGCGACGTTGTCCAGCTACTCGCGGAGCACGAGGAGACGGCCGCACGGACGCTGAGCCTCGTGCCGTCCGAGAACGCCATGTCCGGACTGGCCAAGCTGCCCATGCTCCTGGACCCGTACCACCGCTACTTCTTCAACGAGACCGACGACCCCGACCGCTGGCACTTCCGCGGCGCCCAGAGCCTGCGCGACATCGAGACCGACGTCGCCATCCCGCTCCTGGAACGCCTCGGCAGGGCCGACTACGTGTCCGTGCGCCCGCTCAGCGGCCTCAACGCGATGACCCTCGCCCTGGCCACCCTCGGCGGCGACCCCGGCTCCACCGTCGTCACCGTCGGCCCCGGTAACGGCGGCCACTACGCCACCCCCAGCGTCGCCCAGCGGCTCGGCCAGCGGGTCGAGTTCCTCCGCGGCCCCGACCCGCACTCGCTCGACCTCGACCACGCCGCCGAGCTGCTACGCCGGGTGCGGCCCGCACTCGTCTACGTCGACCAGTCCCACTGCCTCTTCCCCATCGACGTGGCCGCCCTGGTCCGCGTCGTCCGCGAGGCGTCCCCCGAGACCCTCGTACACGTCGACGCCAGCCACTGGATGGGCCTCGTCCTCGCCGGAGTCTTCCCCAACCCCCTGGACGCGGGCGCCGACAGTTTCGGCGGCTCCACCCACAAAACCTTCCCCGGCCCGCAGAAGGCGCTGATCCTCACCCGCGACGCCGACATCGAAAAGCGCATCCGGGAGACCCAGGACTACCTGGTCAGCAGCCACCACTTCGGCGCCACCCTCAGCCTCGGCATGGCCCTCCTGGAGTTCCAGGAGTTCGGCCCCGCCTACGCGCGGGCCGTCGTCGGGCACACCCGTTCCTTCGCCGGACTCCTCGCCGGGCGCGGCCTCACCGTCTGCGCCGCCGACCGCGGCTACACCGCCGGACACCAGCTCTGGCTCGACACCGAGCGGGACGGCATCGCCCCCGGCCTCGCCAGCGATCGGCTCTACGCCGCCGGACTCAAGGTCAACTTCATGGCCGGGCTGCCCGGCTTCACCGGCCAGGGCATGCGCATCGGCCTCAATGAAGCCGCGTACCAGGGCCTCACCGAGGAGGACCTGCCGGAGCTCGCCGACGTCTTCGCCGCCGCCGTCCGCGACGAACGGCCCGCCGCCGGCCTCGCCGACCGGGTCGCCGCCCTGCGGGGGGCCCGCACCCCGCTCGGTGCCGCGCTGCCCGAGGCCGCGGCCCTCCTCGATCGTTCCCTCGCCCTGGCCGGTCGCGCCCTGGGCGCCCACGCGTCCTGACCCACCCACGACGACCCCTGGGAGCACCCCCATGAGCCGCCCCGTCATCGGCATCGCCGCCTACCGGGACCGGGCCCGCTGGAACATCTGGGACACCGACGCCACCGTCGTCCAGCAGTCCTATGTGCGCGGGATCGCCGACAACGGTGGCCGCCCGGTGGTCCTGCCGCCGGACGACCTCGACGCCGACGTCCTGCACCGCCTCGACGGACTGCTCCTGACCGGCGGCGCGGACATCGACCCCGCCCACTACGGGCAGGAACCGCACCCCGCCTCCGACACCCCCCGCCCCGACCGGGACCACGGTGAACTCCTGCTGCTGCGCACCGCGCTCGACCTGGACCTGCCGGTCCTCGGCGTCTGCCGCGGCCTGCAGCTCCTCGCCCTCGTCCACGGGGGCACGCTCCATCAGCACCTGCCCGATGTCGTCGGGCACACCGGTCACTGCCCGCGCGAGGGCGAGTTCGGACGCCACGAGGTCCGCTTCACCGAGCGCAGCCGGGCCGCCGCCGTGTACGGACCGCGGGCCGTCACCAACTCCCATCACCACCAGGCCGTCGCCGACCCGGGCCTGCTGACCGTCACCGGCCGCAGCGACGACGGCGTCGTCGAGGCCGCCGAGGACCCCGCCAAGCGGTTCGTCCTCGGCGTGCAGTGGCACCCCGAGGTCTCGGGCGACGACGAGCTCTTCGCCGCCTTCGTCGCGGCCTGCGCCCGGCCCGCCGCCGTTACGGCCCCGGGCGCGGACCCGCTCCGGACCGTCGGAACCCTCGGATGACCACCCCGGGCCCGCCTCCGGCTCCGGCTCCGCGGGCACCCGGGCGCTCCCCGACCGCGCCATGCAACAGGGCGAGTCAGGGTGGACGTCCCACCCGGGACAGGAGCTGTTGTGCCCGCTGCCCGAGCTTCCGCTGTTCGCGGAGGTGTCCCCCGAGCCGTTCGCCGAGGCGGCCGTACCCCGCCCCGGCGGCACCCGCCGGCCCCTCCGGGTCCACCCGCCCGGCTCGAAGTTTCCCGCCCCGTCGGTGCCCGGCCCCGGACCGGCCCCTTTGGAAGTGAGACCGTGCAGACACAGACCGACCCCACCGGCCGGACCCTCGTCGACGTCCTCCGGGACCGTGCGCGGAGCACTCCGCACCGCACCGCGCTGAGGTTCCTGGAGGACGGCGAGGAGGAAAGCTCCGTCGACTACGCCGAGCTCGACCGGCGCGCCCGGGCGGTGGCCACCGCCCTGCTCGACCGGGGCATGCGCGGGGAACGCGTTCTGCTCCTCTTCCCGCCCGGCGCCGACTATGTGACCGGCTTCCTCGGCTGCCTGTACGCGGGGGCCGTCGCCGTCCCGCAGTACCTGCCCGCCGGGAAGCATGGCGCGGACGGCGTCCTGACGACCGCCCGGGACGCGGGCGCCACGCTCGTCCTCGGTGACGGGGCCGGGCTCGCCTCGCTGCGCGCCCAGTACCCCGCCTTCGCCGACGGCTCCCTCGACTGGCTCGCCGTCGAGGAGGCCCCGCGGGCCCCCGCCGAGGCCGACTGGGACGGTCCAGCCCCCGAGGACCTGGCCTTCCTCCAGTACACCTCCGGCTCGACCGGCACCCCCAAAGGCGTGATGGTCCGGCACGACAACCTCGTGCACAACTCCGCGGCCATCAGTCGCGCCCTGGGCACCCACGAGGGATCCGAGGGCGTCAGCTGGCTGCCGCCCTACCATGACATGGGCCTGATCGGCGGCATCCTCCAGCCGCTGTACGCGGGCTTCCCCTGCACCCTCATGGCCCCCATGGCTTTTCTGCGCCGGCCGCTGCGCTGGCTGGAGGCGATGAGCCGGCACCGCGCCACCGTCTCCGCCGCTCCCGACTTCGCCTACCTCGAATGCGTGCGGCGCAGCACCGAGGAGGAACGGGCCCTCCTTGACCTCTCGGCCTGGCAGCACGCCCTGTCCGGCGCGGAGCCGGTGCGGCCCGCCACCCTGGAGACCTTCGCCGGGGCATTCGCCCCGAGCGGCTTTCGGCCCTCCGCCTTCCACCCCTGCTACGGCATGGCGGAGACCACCCTCTTCGTCACCGGCGGAACGCCCTCCCGCGGAACGCCCCGCGTCCTCGAACTCGACCGCGACGCCCTTCAATCGGGTGAGGCACGGGAGACCCCCGGAGACTTCGGGGGCTCCACGGTCGCGCGTTCCACCGTCCGGCTCACCGGCTGCGGGACCCCGCAGAGCGAGGACCTCGTGGTCGTGGTCGACACCGCCGTCGGCGCGCCCTGCCCGCCCGGCCGGGTGGGCGAGCTCTGGGTCTCCGGCCCCACCGTCACCGCCGGGTACTGGCGGCAGCCCGAGCAGACCGAGCAGACCTTCCGGGCCCGCCTCGACACCCACCCCGGCCGGGAGTTCCTGCGCACCGGCGACCTCGGCTTCCTCCACGACGGTGAGCTCTTCGTCACCGGCCGGGTCAAGGACCTGATGATCGTCCGGGGCCGCAACCACTATCCGCAGGACCTGGAGGCCACAGCCGAGGCCGCTCACCCGCTGATCCGGCCGACCCGGTCCGCCGCCTTCTCCGTGGAGCGCGCCGGTGAGGAGCACGTCGTCCTGGTCCACGAGGTCGTCCGGGGCTTCGACGCCGACCGGACCCAGGAGGTCCTGGCGGCCGTGGCCCTCGCCGTCGGCACCGCCCACGGCGTGACCCCGCACGAGGTCGTCCTCGTCCGCCCCGGCGCCGTCCCCCGCACCACCAGTGGCAAGATCCGGCGCGGCGCCACCCGCGAGCTCTGGCTCACCGACGCCCTGGCTCCGGTCGCCCGCGGCGGCCGGAGCACCGGACCGGCCGCCCCCGCCGCCGAGGAGGAGTGGGGCGATCCCGCCGCCGTGGCCTCGATCGCCGCCGCACTCGACCTCCCGGCCGGCCGGCTGTCCCCTGACGTCCCGCTGGTCGCGCTCGGCCTGGACTCGTTGCGCGCGGTCCGGCTCGCAGAGACGCTTCACACCGCTCACGGCGTCACGGTGCCGCTCACCGACCTGCTGGACGAGGCCACCCCCAGGACGACCGCCGCCCTGGCCGCGGGAGGGCCCGGCACCACCGAGGCCACCCCGGCACCGACACCGCCCCCTGCGCCGACCCCGGCCGCGGACTCCTCCGGGGCACGGTCCGCCGACGGCCCGGCGGCCGTCACCCGCGGCCAGGAGTGGATGTGGCTCCTCGACCGTATGGGAGCGGGCGGCGCCTACCACATCGTCGGCGGGGTACGGATGAGCGGACCGGTCGACCCGGACCGTCTGAGGTCCGCCCTGACCGCGCTCGCCGACCGCCACGAGGCGCTCCGCACCGGTTTCGCGCCCGGCCCCGACGGCGTACCGCGCGCCACCGTACGGCCTCCGGCGGCGTTGCCGCTCCCGCTCCTCGACGTCACCGACGCCTCCGGTTTCGAAGAGCGTGGACGCCGCGCCGTGCGGGCCGTCGAGGAGCTCGGCCGGGAACCCTTCGACCTGGCCGAAGGGCCTCTGCTGCGCGCGGTCCTCGTCCACGCGGGACCGGATGACTGGTACCTCGGCATGGCCGTCCACCACATCGCCGTGGACGGCTGGTCGCTCGGCGTCCTCCAGCGCGAACTGGGCGAGCTGTACCTCGACCCGGACACCCCCGGACCGGCGACGGCCGGCCCGCTGCCCGCCGGGCCGGATCCGGACCCGGCCGCCGAGGCGTACTGGGCACGGGAGCTGGCCGGTGCGGGCGCCGTCACGCTCCCCGCCGATCTGCCGCTCCCCAGGCACCTGTGGAACGGCGCCGCGCTGCCCTTCGCCCTCGCCCCCGCCGCCGTGGCGCGGCTGCGGAACCTGGCCGCCGCGCACCGGGCCACGCCCTACATGGTGCTGCTCGCGGGCCTGACCGCCGTGCTCGCCCGGTGGACCGACCAACGGGACCTCGTCATCGGCACTCCCGCGGCCCGCCGCCACAGGCCCGGCACCGCCGACCGGGTGGGGCTCTTCGTCAACACCCTGCCGCTGCGCGTCGACGCGGCCGGCGACCCCGGTTTCGCGGAGCTCATCGCCCGTGCCCGCGCCGCCTGCCTCGCCGCCCACCCGCACCAGGACGTGCCCCTGGAGCGGATCGTGGAACTGGCCGGCGACACCGCCCCGGCCGGTCCGCGCGCCCCCCTCGTCCGGGTGTGCCTCGCGCTCCAGAACCTGCCGCTGGAGCCCTGGGAAGCCCATGGAGTCAGCGCAGAACCTTTCGAACTGCCTTCCCCGGGTGCCCAGTTCGAGCTGAGCCTCCACCTCACCGAGCGGCCGGACGGCAGCCTCGCCGGACATGCCCTGTACGCCGCCGACCTGTTCGCCGAGCGGACCGTACGGGACCTCCTCGACGCCTTCGCGGCCCTCGTCGACGCCGTACCGGACGCGCCCGACACGCCCCTGTCCCGGCTGCCGCTGCTGTCCCCCGCCGCCGAGGAACGGGCCCGTGCGGCAGGCGCGGAGCACGGGCGGTTCGTCGCCGACGCCTCCGGTCGCCCCGTGCCCGCCGGAGTCCCCGGCGAGCTGTGGACGGCCGGCCCCGACGCCCACCCCACGGGGACGCTCGCGCGGCGCACCGCCGACGGCTCGGTCACGGAGCTGGGGCCGACCGGGGAAGCGACCGAGATCGGCGGCCACCGGGTCCTTCCCGGCCATGTCGCCGCCCTTCTGGCGGCCCATCCGGCGGTCGCCTCGGCCTCCGTCGAGATCCTGACCGACGGCGGCCCGCGGCTGACCGCCCTCCTCGAACCCGCGGGCGGGGACCGGCCCGACCCTGGTGAGCTGCGTGCCTTCCTCTCGGCATGGTTGCCCGAGCGGTCCCTCCCTGCCGTCCTCGACTGGTCCGACGCCCGGACCGGGGCCGCCGCCGGGACGGTCCCGGACGGCGCGGGGGAGGGCTTCGTCCTGGAGGTCCTCGACGCCTTCGGCGAGGACCGGGAGTTCGTCGCCCCGCGCGACGAGACGGAACGCCGCCTCGCCGCCCTGTGGTGCGAGGTCATGGGCCTGCCCGAGGTGTCCGTCACCGACGACTTCTTCGAGCTGGGCGGCCACTCCCTGCAGGCCGCCCGGATCGCGGTCCGCATCCAGTCCGCGTTCGGCACGGAGGTACCTCTCGGCGAGCTGCTGCGGACCGGGCTGACGGTCGAGAAGCTCGCCGCCCGGCTGCGCGAGGACGCCGGTGCGGAGGCCGGCGTGGACACCGACACGGCCACCGACGAGGACGCCTTCCTGGAGACCGCACTCGACGAGCTGGAGCAGCTCTCCGACGAAGAGATCGCCGACCTGCTGCGCTGAGCGGCGGGGGCGGCACCCCGCTCATACCGCCCCCGCTCGTCCCGTACCGCTGCCACGCACCTGTAAGGAGCACCATCGTGTCCGTCCCGATATCGGCGCCCTCCTCGCTGCCCGGACTCTTCCGGGAGGTGGCCCGGCTCCACCCCGGCCGGACCGCCGTCGCGCAGGGCGAGCGCCGGCTGACCTACGCCGAGCTGGACCGTGAGTCGGACGGGCTGGCCCGGGTCCTGCGGCAGCGGGGCGTCGCCCCCGGCGATCTGGTCGGCATCGTCAACGAGCGGACCGCCGCCTTCCCGGTCGGCGTCCTCGCCGTCCTCAAGGCCGGCGGCACCTATGTGCCGCTCGACCCCGCCTATCCGACGGAGCGGCTGCTGCACATGGTGCGGGACGCCGCGGTCGGTCTGGTCGTCGGCGACGCGTCCGCGCTGCCCGAGCAGGTGGCCCGGGACCTGACCGCGGTCGGCCTCGGCGAACGCGCCCCCGCCGACGAGGACGAGGCGGCCCCCGGGCCGGAGGACGCCGCGTACGTCATCTACACCTCCGGCTCCACCGGCCTGCCGAAGGGCTGCGTCGTCACCCACGGCAACGTCCTGTCCCTGATCAGGGGCGCCCTGCCGCTGTTCGCATTCGGCCCGGACGACCGCTGGTCCCTCTTCCACTCCACCAGCTTCGACCTGTCCGTGTGGGAGATGTGGGGGGCGTGGGCCGGTGCCGCGACCGTGGTCATCGTGGACCAGGAGGCCGCCCAGGAGCCCGCCCGCCTCCTCAGGTTCCTCCAGGACGAGGCCGTCACCGTCCTCAACATGGTGCCCTCCGTCTTCCAGCACCTGGTGCACGCCCACGCCGACGCGGGCGCCCCCGAACTGCCCCTGCTGTACGTCGTCTTCGGCGGCGAGGCAGCACAGATCGACGTCGTCCGCGCCTTCGTCCGCGGACTCGGGGCGCCGCCCCGGATGGTCAACATGTACGGGATCACCGAGACCACCGTGCACGCCACCTTCAAGGAGTTCACCCCGGAGGAACTCGCGGGCACGGGGCCGGCCACGATCGGCACCGCCCTGCCCCACCTCCGCATCGACCTGCGTGACGACGACGGCAAGCTGGTCCCCGAGGGCGAGCCGGGCGAGATCTGGGTGTACGGGGCAGGGGTGGCACACGGCTATCTGAACCGTCCCGAGCTGACCGCCGCCCGCTTCACCGCCGCCGCCGGAGACCCGGCGGAGGAGACCGGCTACCGCTCGGGCGACCTGGCCCGGCTGCTGCCGGACGGCGAGATGGAGTATCTGGGTCGCAACGATCAGCAGGTGAAGCTGCGCGGCTTCCGGATCGAGCTCGGCGAGATCGAGAGCGTGCTGCGCGCCCACCCCGAGGTCCGGGAGGCGGCCGTCGTGGTGGAGGGCACCGACACCGACACCCGCCGGCTCCTCGCGCTGCTCGTCCCCGCCCGCCCCGGTACCAGGCTCGACCCGGCCGGGCTGCGCGCGCACGCCGCCACCCGGCTCACCACGTACATGGTTCCGCACCGCTTCGAGGTCGTCGGCGGCCTGCCGCTCACCCCCTCGGGCAAGCTCGACCGGCAGCTCCTGCAGAAGGCCGTCGACCAGCGGGCCGCCGCCCGCACCGGCCACCGCGCCTGACGCCGCCGGGGGAACGCGAAGGAACGCCGAAGGGCGGTCGGTCCCGTCCCAGCCGGTGTGATGCCGTTGGTCGATCCGGGGTCCGGGTCACTTCGCCCCGCCTCCCGCGGACGCATCGGCACCTGTGCCCTCCCAGAACGACGACGTCGGCCTTCCGGACCACAACCGGGTCCGGAAGGCCGACATCACGCCAGGCCCCGAATGCGCCATCGGCATCCCCGCCAGGAGGACGGGGCCGCCCTTCTCGTCGCTCCCCCGCGGGGCCACCCGTCAGCTCGCCGGGGCCTCGAAGACCAGCCTGATCTCGGTGTTGGCGTATCCGGCCCGCTCGAAGGCCGCGGCCATCGGCGTGTTCGTGGTGTCCGTCGTCGCCGTGATCAGCTCCGCCCCGTCAGCGGCGTGCAGCCGGGTGATCTCGCCGAGCACCTCGTCGATGTAGCCGCGCCCGCGCATCGCGGGCACCACGCCGAGGTAGCCGACGTTGCGGTTGTACGGCGTCGCCGACGGGATGGCCATGCCGGCCAGCTCGCCCTCCGGCGTGTACGCCAGACGCCACCACTCCCGCTTGCCGGGGCAGCTCAGGTAGAACTCCAGGTCCTCGCGGGCCTGCCGGTCCGCGCCGAGCACCGGCAGTTCGCGCAGGGTCGCGATGTCGAGGCTGCCGACGGCGATCTGCTTGAAGGCCTCGAGGAACGCCTCGTCGTCGCTGTCGGGGCGGAATTCGAGCCGGGTGGCGGGTGCCGGGAGGCCCGCCCCGGGGGTCCACTCGTACCGCAGCCGCTCGACCTCCTCGGTCAGCCCGGCGCGACGGGCCGCCTCGCTCCGCCAGGCCACCGCCGCCGCCACCTCGGGCCGCTCGCGCCAGCCGTTCTCCAGCGAGATGTTGTACTGCGGGCGTCCCTTGGCGCCGGCCCGCTCGAACGCCGTGTGCCCGGCGGCGAGCAGCTCCGCGGCGAGCCCGGCCCGGTCCTCGACGGAGCCGAGGACGTGCAGGCAGTCCAGAGCGACCGGGTGCTCGCTGTCGGACTTGCCCCACCACAGGGCGCGCGCGACGATCCGCCCCTCATCGTTCTCGGCGATCCAGGTCCACTCCGGGCGGAAGTGCCGCTCGGAGTACTCCTGGCGGAACCGCTCGCCCGTGATCCAGCTGACCGGCTCGTCCACGAGGAAACCGGCGACCGTGCCGGCCTCGGCCTCCGCGACCGTCCGGATACGCATGCTGCCTCCAGCGGTAGGTCGTTCAGTGGTGGCCGGGGGCCACGTACAGATCGGACATGGCGACGAGGATGCGCCGGTCGCCGCGGAACGGCTCCCGGGCGTGCGTCGCCAGGAAATTGTCGACGACCATCACGTCGTCGCGCTGCCACGGGAAGCTCACGGCAGCCTCCTCGTACAGTCCGCGGATCAGGACCATCACCTCGTCCTCGATCTCCTCGCCGTCGCCGTAGTAGGCATTGCGCGGCAGGCCCTCCAGGCCGTACTCGCCGATGAGGACCTCGGCGACCTCGGCGGGCAGATTGGAGGTGTGGAAGAGGTGGGCGTGGTTGAACCAGACGGTCTCGCCGGTGCGCGGGTGCTCGGCGAGCGCCTGCCGTCGCGACACGGTCCGCAGACCGTCGTTCCCGGTCCACTCGAAGGCGGTGCGGGACTGCTCGCAGTACGCCTCTACCACGGCCCGGTCACCGGTCTGGAAGACCTCCTGCCACGGGATGTCCAGGTCGGGCCCGTAATTGCGGATGTATCGCACGCCGTGCCGCTGGAACCGCTCCCGGACCTCGGCGGGGATCTTCGGGAAGACGCGGCGCTCACTGGCCACCGGGGTCGCACCACCCGTGGCGGAGGGCCGGTCGCCGTAGAAGTACAGGCGGCTCGGCCAGTTGTGCGCGTAGCTCATCTCGTGGTGGAAGAGGGGATCCACTGCTCCTCGCTGAGCTCCGTGGAGGTGAAGACCTTGTCGGCGACCTCGTTGCGCGGCGCCGCCCGCTCCAGATAGCCCAGCAGCTCGGGGGAGAAGGCCCTCGCCGCCCGCCCGAAGGCGTCCGGGTCCGGCACGTCGAAGCCGCGGAAGAGCAGCACTCCGCAGCGGTCGAGGGCGGTGAGCAGCAGCTCCCGGTGAGCGTCGATCCAGGGGCCGAGCGGGGTCCCCGGCTCCGCCGCCGTCAGCTTGAGCAGAAACGGCTCGTCGTCGAGCGGCTCGGTGCGCGCCCCCGGGAAGTCCGTCAGTTCGCTGGTCGTCACTTCTCCCCCTCCGCCGTCCGTCCCGCGAGGTCGCCGACCGGGTCCGCCATCGCGGCGAGGATTCGGCGCGGCCCCTCGAAGGGCTCACGGGCATGTGCGGTGATCATGTTCTCGACCAGGAGGACGTCACCGGACTCCCAGTCGAAAACCGGTCGTCGCGGCGTCGAGGACGGACCGGATCTCGTCGAGCGTCTCCGGCTCGATCGGCGTGCCGTCCCCGTAGTACGTGTTGTACGGCAGGTCCTCCGGCTCCACCGCCGCCAGCAGCCCCTCGCTGACCTCCTCCGGCAGCGAGGAGACGTGGAAGAAGTGCGCGTGGTTGAACCAGGTGCGTTCCCCGGTCACCGGGTGCCGGTGCACGGCCGGGCGCACCTGGTGGGTGCGCAGCTGCTCCTCGTCCACCCACTCGGCGGTGATCCCGGCGCGGGCGCAGTACGCCTCCACCTCCGCCGGGTCCTCGGTCTGGAACGCCTCCTGCCACGACAGGCTGATGCCCGGCAGGTAGTTGCGGACGTACCGCACCCCGAGCCGCTCGAACTTTTCGACCGTCTCCGGCCGCAGCCCGGCCAGCACCCGGCGCGAGTCGGCGAGCGGCGTGCGGCCGCCCTTCGTGGCCGCGCGCTCGCAGAAGAAGACGATCCGCAGCGGCCAGTTTTCCGTGTACGACTGCTCGTTGTGGAGCAGGATGTGCTGGTCCGCCGGGTATTCCGTCGACGTGTACACGCCCTCGGAGACCTCACTGCGCGGCGAGGACCGCTCCCCGTAGTCCAGGACCCGGGAGGAGACGGCGTCCAGCATTCCGCGGAAGCCCTTGTCATCGGTGACGTCGAACCCCCGGAAGAGCACGGCGCCGGCCTCGTGGGCGAGCCGGTCCACGGTTTCCCGGTGGCCGGCCAGCCAGGCGGCGAGATCGGTGCCGGGGGCCCCGGCCCGGACCAGGGCCGGCAGGCTGCCGGCCCGCCAGTCTGTGCGGATCTCGACGGCCGCGTCGGCCGCCGGGGGCGGGTCGGTGGGTACTGCTGTGCCGGTCGGTGCCGCTGCGTCGTTCATCGATGTTTCTTCCTGGAAGACGGTGTGCCGCGGTGAGGAGGAGGCCACGGCGGAGACCAGCCGCACGAGGTGCGCGACCGGTCCCGCGTGGTCGTCCGAGAGGTAGAAGTGGCCGCCGGGGAAGGGGAGCGGGAAGAAGCCGCGCCCCGCGACGTCCCGCCAGGCGAAGGCACCCTCCTCCGAGCAGTGCGGATCCTCCGTGCCCCACATCACCGTGAGCGGCGCCTCGACCGGTTCGAGCGAACTCGGTTCGTACCGTTCGATGAGCCGGTAGTCGCTGCGCAGCGGGCCGAGGATCAGGTCCCGCAGCTCGGCATGGTCGAGCACCTTATCCGGGATGCCGCCGAGCCGGCGGATGTGCGCGAGGAAGGTGGTGTCGTCGGCGAGGTGGTAAGAGGTGACCCGCGGCAGGGTGGGGGACTGGCGCCCCGACACGACGAGGTGGGCCGGGGGCGCCCCCGTCCGCTGGAGGCGCAGCGCCACCTCGTGGGCGACCGAGGCGCCCATGCTGTGGCCGAACAGCACCAGCGGCAGGTCCCGCAGCGGTTCGACGGCCTCGGTGACGGCGTCGGCCAGCGCGTCCATGGCGGTCACACAGGGCTCGTCGTCGCGGCTCTCCCGCCCCGGGTAGTGCACGGCCACATGGTCGACGTAGGCGGGCAGCAGCGTGGACCAGGGACGGAAGTAGCCCGGCCAGCCGCCGGCGTGCGGCAGGCAGATCAGCCGGACGGCGACCGGCCCGCCGGGCCGGAACCGCCGCAGCCACGGCTCGGCGGGGCCGGACGGCGTCGGCGTGCCGGTGGCGGCCCGGTGCGAGGCGCCACCCGGGGGGACGCGTGAGGCGTCGCGCAGGAAGGTGCGCCGGGAGACGTCAGTCACGGCGGCGGTCGATCCTCGGGATCGGGGCCGCCTCGGACGGCGCGGCCCCCGCCTGCACCTGCTTCGCGGCCACGAGCTCCGCAAGCGACGCCAGATCCGGCGCGTTGAAGAACTGGCCGATCTGCACCCGTACCCCGAACTCGGCGCGGATGCGGGAGATGGCCCGCAGCGCGAGCAGCGAGTGCCCGCCGAGCGCGAAGAACGAGTCGTGACGGCCGAGCCGCTCCACGCCGAGGAGCTCGGCGCACAGCTCGGCGAGTCGCTCCTCCAGCGGCGTCCGCGGCGCCTCGTACGGGGTGCCGCTGTCGCGCCCCTCCGGCTCCGGCAGGGCCGCCGTGTCCACCTTGCCGTGAGCGTTCAGCGGCCACCGGGCCAGGACCGGCAGATGCGCGGGGATCATCGCCTCCGGCAGCAGCCCGCCGAGCAGCTCGCGCAGCTCCGGGTCGAGACCCTCGGGCGCCTCCTCGGTGCCTGTGGTCACATACCCGATGAGCTGTGCCTGCCCGGTGTCGTCGACGCGGACGCGGACGAGGGCGTCGGTGACGGCGGGGTGGCGGCGCAGCGCGCTCTCCACCTCGCCGGCCTCGACACGATGGCCGCGGACCTTCACCTGGGTGTCGCCGCGTCCCAGGAACTCCAGGGAGCCGTCGGTCAGGCACCGTACCCGGTCGCCCGTCGCGTACAGCCGCTCGCCCGGGGCGAAGGGGTGCGGGACGAACCGCTCGGCGGTCAGCGCGGGCGACCCGAGGTAGCCGCGGGCCAGCTGCACGCCGCCGATGAACAACTCGCCGGGCACTCCGGGGGGCTGCGGCCGCCCGTCGGCGTCGAGCACGAGCAGCTCGGTGCCGGGCACCGGACGCCCGATGGGGACGTCGGCGGGCACGGGCCGCCGAACCTGCCCGGCGGTCACGTCGATGACGGCCTCGGTCGGCCCGTACTGGTTGAACAGCCGCGCCGCCGGATAGCGGTCGAGGAACCGCCCGGCCAGCTCCGCGGACAGTTTCTCGCCACCGCTGAGGAAGAGCCGTACACCCGGATGGGTGCCGGTCCCGGCTCCGGCCGCGTCCGCCGAGGCGATGAACTCGCGCAGCATCGACGGAACGAAGTGGCAGACCGTGACCCCGTGCCGGTCGATCAGCTCGTGGAGGTAGTCCGCGTCACGGTGGCCGCCGGGGCGGGCCTGCACCACGGCCGCACCGCACACGACGGGCAGCAGCAGCTCCCACAGCGAGACGTCGAAGCCGATCGGCGCCTTCTGCGCCACGCGGTCGGCGGCGCCGATCCCGTACGCCTCCCGCATCCCGGCGAGACGGTTCAGCAGACCGCCGTGGGTGAGCACGACGCCCTTCGGGCGCCCGGTCGAGCCGGAGGTGAACAGCAGGGCGGCGGCCCGCCTGGACGCGAAGGGCCCGTTCTCGAGGCGGTGGTCCGGCTGCCCGGTGACCCCGCCCGCGGGGACCGCGACCGTCTCCCGGGCCGGGAAGAGCTTGTCGAGCCCCGGCCCGGTCAGCACGGTCCGCGGCGCGCCGTCGCCGACGAGCTGCTCCAGGCGCGCGGCCGGGTACTCGGGGTCGAGCGGCAGGTGTACGGCACCGGCCTTCAGGACGCCGAGCACGGCGGCGACGAGATCGGCGCCCCGCTCCAGGCAGACGCCCACCCGGTCCTCGGGTCCGACGCCCAGTCCGGCGAGGAGGTGCGCCACCCGGGTTGGCCCGGCCGTCGAGCTCCGCGTATGTGAGGGTCTCCCCGGCGACGGCCCCGGCCGCGTCCCCGCCCCCGTCCGCAATCACGGCGGTGGCGTCGGGAGTACGGTCGGTCTGCGCCTCGAACCAGGCCACGACGTCGGCGTGTTCCGTCTCCACGGCGCGCTCCGAGGCGAGCGTGCTCACGGCCTGCTCGTACTCCTCCCGGGGCATCACAGGCAGTTCCCGCACCATCCCGCCGGGGGTCTCGGCCGCCGCGGTCAGGACAGAGGTGAGGGCGGCGGCCAGCCGGTCGGCCGTGTCCCGGTCGAAGAGCTCGGTGGAGTACTCCAGCCGGCCGTCGAGCCCGCCGTCCTCCTCGGGCGCGAGCTGGACGGAGAGGTCGCAGCGGACGGTGCCGACCAGCGACGGCAGCAGCTCGGCCTCCAGGCCGGGCACGGAGAACGCCAGTGGCGGTGTGTTGTGCAGGACCAGCCAGTGCCGGGCGAGGGTGGTCTGGCCGGACACGTCCCGCTCGGCGGGTACTTCAGCCACGATCCGCTCGAAGGACACGTCCTGGTGCGCGTACGCGTCCACGCACACGTCCCGGGTGCGCCGCAGCAGCGCCCGGAAGTCGTCATCGGGCTTCAGGCCCACCCTCAGCGGCAGGGTGTTGACGAAGAAGCCGACGGTGGACTCGAGTTCGGCTCGGCGGCGGCCGGCGACCGGGGTGCCGACAACCACGTCGTTCTCACCCGACCAGCGGCCGAGGACGACCGACCAGCCGGCGACGAGTGCCATGAAGAGGGTCGCCTGCGCCTCGTCGGTGAGGGCGCGCAGCCCCTTCACGACGGACGCGGGAAGCCGCAGCGGCACGGTGCCACCGGCGTAGCTGCGCTGCGCGGGCCGCGGCCGGTCGGCCGCCACGTCGACCATGGGGACACCGTCCAGCGTCTCCCGCCAGTACTGGAGCTGCTTGTCGAGCAGGCCCTGCTCCAGGGTGCCGCGCTGCCAGGCGGCGAAGTCCGCGTACTGCAGCGCCAGCGGGGGCAGGCCGGCCGTACGGCCCTGGGACAGTGCGGCGTAGGCCTCCCCCAGCTCCGCCATCAGCAGGCCCATGGACCAGCCGTCGACGACGATGTGGTGGACCGACAGCACCAGCGTCCACTCGGGCTCCGGGGCGTCGGAGACCTTCAGCAGCACCGCGCGCAGCAGCGGCGGCCGGGACAGGTCGAAGCCCTCGGAGGCGAGTTCGGTCACCGTCCGGTGCAGCTCGTCATGGGTCACCTCGCGAACCGGTACGCGCACGGCGACCTCGTCGGAGCCGAGGATCCGCTGCTCCGGCTCGCCGGTCTCGGGCGACTCCCCGATCGCCGTACGCAGCACCTCGTGGCGCTCCACGAGCAGGGCGAAGCAGTGCTCCAGGATATCGGGGTCGAGGCTGCCCCGCAGGCGCAGGGCGCCCGTGCCGACGTACATCGGCGAACCGGGCTGCAGCCGGTCCACCAGGAACAGGCGTTCCTGGCCGAAGGAAAGGGGGGCGCGGTCCGGGGCGCCGGTGCGCGGCCCGATGCGGTCGGCGGCCTGCCCGACACCGGAGTCGTCGAGCATCTGGTCCAGGAGCCGACGCTGCTCGGCCGAGAGCGAGAACTGCATCGAAGGTCTCTCCTCGATCGTGAACGGTCAGGCGGAAGGAGTCGGTTCCATGGCCCGGCGCACGCTCAGGGGCCGCATGTCGGTCCAGACGGCGTCGATGTGCGCCAGGCACGCCTCGCGCGTGCCCGAGGTGCCCTCGGCGGTCCAACCGGGCGGGAGTCCGGCGTCGGCACGCCAGATCGAGTACTGCAACTCTTCGTTGATGACCACGAGATGGGTCGTCTCCGACCCCGGATCAGCAAGCACGGTGTGGACCTCCAGCAGGTTGTGACGACCGGTCCAACCTGTCCGCTGCGGCGGCGGCTGTATTGTCGGGACTTCCCCTGACGAGCTCACACGGTGCCGGTGGTACCGGGGGCTGCGACGGTGCCGGGGGCGCCGACGTTCAGGGGCCGCTGGCCGTAGCCCGTCTCCGCCGCCTCGGTTGCGGGCCGGGGGCGGGGCAACCGCAGCTGGAGCCGCTTCAACCAGCGGTCCGTGCCGTCGTAGCTCGGGCGGAACGGGGCCCGCCCGTGGACGGCGAGGTCGTTGTCGATCAGCAGGATGTCGCCGGGTTCGATCCCGACGGTGACACTGCTCTTCTCCAGGGCCTCGCCGAGCGCCCTGTACGCCTCGTGGAAGTCCGGGTCGTCGGTGAGGAAGCGCGAGTACGCGGGGTCGTAGCGGACGCACGGTCCGTCCTCCGCGTCCCACACGGTGCGCACCCCGCCCTGCCCGGTCCCGCAGTCCCGCCCCTTCCAGGTGGCGGGGTAGGAGTCGTCCGGCAGGATTACGACCTCGGGGCGGCGTAGGATGTCCAGCCGCTCCTCGGACAGGCCGGTGTCACGGATCGAGGAGACCCGGCTGCCCACCCCGTCGGGGTTGCGGACGCAGTACAGCATCAGCGCCTGCGCCCGCTCCGGGTGGAAGGAGTCCTCCGTGTGCCACTCCAGGGTGGTGAGGCTGCTCGCCCCGACCTGCTTGTCCTCGGATCCGGGCGTCGGCACGATGTCGTGCACGAGCCGGCCCTCCTGCTGTCCGGCCCACGCGAACGGCTCACCGAGCGCGAAGGCGACGACGGTCAGGGCGAGATCGAGCGTGCGGGTCCGCTCGGTCTGCGGCAGGCCCCAGCGGACCGGCGTCGGCTCCATGCCGTCGAACTCCGCGAGGAGACCGGGGATGGTGCTGACCCCGGTGCGGCGGTCGGGCTGCCGGAGGTGCGGGCGCAGCGCGGCGAGCACGTCCTCGGGGACGTGGGGCCGCATGGGCTTCAGGAAGTCATCGGCGACGACGCCGGCCCGGCCCAGGTCGCGGGCGGACTCGAAGAGAAGGCGCGCGATCTCCCGGCGCTCGGAGACGGTCACAGGAGGGGCCACGCTGAGCACTCCTCGGCGGTGGGGGCGGCGGGTGGGCGGGACCCTCGGCGGTCCACCCGTCCAATGTGGTCAACCGCGGTGCTCCTGTGGTGTCGGGAATCCTCCTGACAGCCGTCCCGGCCACGTCAGGTGAATGCCAGCGGCACCGGCCGGGGCCGCGGACCCGGGTGATACTCGGCCCATGACTCATGACATCCCGAAGATCCCGGACACCCCCGCCTGCGCGGGGGCTCTGGAGGTCGCCCGCGCGTATTGCTCCCCGGCGCTGCTGAACCACTCGGTCCGCGCCTACGTCTGGGCCGCGGCCTACGGCTCCGAGCACGGCATCGGCTTCGACCCCGAACTGATGTGGGTGGCCGCGATGTTCCACGACATCGGCCTGGTGAGCGAGTTCGACAACCGCACGGTGGGCTTCGACCACGCGAGCGGGCACGTGGCGTGGGTGTACGGCGCCGGGGCCGGCTGGCCGGTGCCGCGGCGCGAGCGCCTGGTGGAGGCGGTCGTCGCGCACATGCTGGACGAGGTCGACGTGGCCGCCGACCCGGAGGGCTTCCTTCTCGAGCGGTCGACCAGCATGGACATATCCGGGCGGCACACGGACGACTTCCCGACGGAGTTCAAGGCGGAGGTGCTGAAGCGCTGGCCGCGGCTCGGGATCGCGGGGGAGTTCCTCGACTGCTTCCGCGAGCAGGCCCTGCACAAGCCGGACAGTTCGCCCGTGGCCTCCCTGCGGAACGGCATCGCGGACCGCATCCTGGGCAACGCCCTGGACCGCTAGGGCGTGTCTCTTTGGTGGGCTCATCAGTTGATCGGATGTGCCTGTCCGATCAGTGATCACTGATGTGATGTGGGACCGGATCGAGCCGCTGATGCCGGCCGATCCGGTTCGCGGACGGGGGTGGGCCGACCACCGCCGCACGCTCGGGGCCATCGCGTGGAAGTACCGCACCAACTCCCCCTGGCGGGACCTGCCCGACGAGCTGGGCTCGTTCCAGACCGCCCACAAGCGGCTGATCAGGTGGGCCGTCGACGGCACCTGGGAGAAGATCCTCACCGCCGTCCTCGCGGCAGCGGACGCCGTCGACGACATCGGCTGGACCGTGTCGGTGGACTCCACCGCCGTCCGGGCCCACCAGCACGCCGCCAGCACTCAAAAAGGGTCCGAAGGCCGCGACGAGCCGGCCGACCACGCACTCGGGTGCTCCCGCGGCGGGCTGAGCACCAAGATCCGCCTCGCCGCGGACAGCCACGCGCGGCGCCCTTGGCTCTGGCCGTCACAGCCGGCCAGGCCGGCGACGCGCCCGCCTTCGAGACGGTCATGGCCCGCATCCGGGTGCCGAGAACCGGCCCCGGCCGGCCCCGGACCCGCCCCATCACGGTCCTGGCCGACCGCGCCTACTCATCCCGCGCGATCCACGGCCACCTGCGCCGCCGACAGATCCGCGCGGTCATCCCGCAGCCTTCGGACCAGACCGGCCACCGTCTGCGACGGGGCAGCCACACTCCGGCCGAGCGAGCGCCCCTGTTCCTCCTCACCCGATCCCACGCGACCAGCAGGAACGCGGGATCGGCAGCGAGATCGAACAGGTCATCGAACCGCCGATCACGATCGTCGGTCGCCCAACAGTGCAGTTTGGTCTGCATCTCCAGTACCCGGCGCTCGGCCTTGGGCAGCGCGAACTCCAGCGCGTCGGTATTCACCGGCGGCCTCCCGGCATTGCAGCATCCTCCCTGCCGACTTGCTGGCCCCCTTCGCCGTGCACGGAGCTTTCCTCGCTCGGACTACTGCGGGGCCTCCGTCCCCCCTGCGGCCCTCAGCCGGCAACGGGCCAGCCCTCCTCGCCGGACCGGCTGTCCGGAGGGGAAGGGCGACCGCAGGCGGTTCCCACGTTCACCATGTGCAGATCGGCCAGGCCGGCGTCCCGCTACTACCCCGGCAGCATCACCACGCCTACGCCGCAGACCTTCAGCGTGGCCTCCCCACCGGCAGTTGGAGACCGGCTTCGGAATTGACCGCCCCTGCCGAAGCGAACGGTCACGCACTGCACCCCGGGCCCATTTCCGCCAATTGGAGCCCGGTGACAAGACTTACGGGGCTTTACACGGATTCCTTTTCGTACGCCTTCTGGCCTTGCTTGCCGGACCCGAGGCGTCTAGGGCCTGTCTCTTTGGTCAGCGTCGGCTCCAGATGAGGATGCCCGCGAGGTGGAGTGCGGCCTGGTAGGCGATCGCGAGCTTGTCGGTTCGTGTGGCCAGGCCGCGCCACTGCTTGAGGCGGTTGATGCACCGCTCGACACTGTTGCGCTGCTTGTATGCCTCGCTGTCGAAGCCGGGCGGACGGCCACCGAGTCGGCCTCGCCGTAGACGGTGGCCGACTTGGTCGGACGGCTGCGGGATGACAGCACGGATGCCCCGGCGCCGCAGGTGGGCGCGGATGGCGCGTGAGGAGTACGCGCGGTCGGCCAGGACGGCCAGGGGCCGGGTCCTGGGCCTTCCCGGGCCGGGACGAGGTACGCGGATGCGGGACATCACGTCTCGAAGGCGGGTGCGTCACCTGCTTGGCCTGCGGTGTGAAGGCCAGGGGTCGTGCGTGGCCGTCTGCGGCCAGGTGGACCTTGGTGCTCAGCCCGCCGCGCGAGCGTCCCAGCCCGTGATCGGCGGGCTCTCCCGGGCGCGTCGCCCCCTTTTGCGTGCTCCGGCAGCGTGCTGGTGGGCCCGCACGACCGTGGAGTCCACCGACACCGTCCAGTCGAGGTCGTCATCGGCGTCCGCTGCCGCCAGGACAGCGGCGAGGATCATCTCCCAGGTGCCGTCGACGGCCCATCTGATCAGCCGTTTGTGAGCGGTCTGGAATGAGCCGAGCTCGTCGGGAAGGTCTCGCCAGGGCGAGTTGGTGCGGTACTTCCACGCGATGGCCTCGAGCGTTCGGCGGTGATCGGCCCAACGCCGCCCGCGGACCGGATCGGCCGGCATCAGCGGCTCGATCCGGTCCCACATCGCATCGGTGATCACTAATCGGACAGACACATCCGATCAACTGACCAATCCATCAAAGAGACACGCTCTAGCAGTTCCGCGCCGTCCTGGCGTTGTCAGAACTGCTTCCCATCCTCACCGGCGTTCCCCGGCCCGGACTGCCCTCAGCTTCTACCCGGCCGTTGCGACGGCCCGGCGGTAGAGGTCTCACACCTCCACTCGGTCACATAGCGCCTCGTGGCGCACCCAGCCGTTCTTCCGTTCCAGCGGAGCGATCAGCCCTCGCATGTAGGCAAGCGCCGTCTCCCGCGGCTCAGTCCTGTTGAACCGATGCACGAACCGCTCCTGCAACCGGTCCAACTCACCCGCCCACAGCCTGACATCAGCAAGGTCCCCACCCATAACCACATCAACGAACGACCTGGCCGACAGTCACGGCATAGACCGTTGCAGTACTAGGGGCTTGTCACCCGGCCGAGGCTGCGTGACACGCCACCAGCCAGGCCCCGGTCCCGTCCCCGGTTCTGGGGACGGGACGCACGGCTTCCTCAGAGGAACCGGCGTACGGGCACCACCGAGCGCTCCTTGAGCCGGTGCGACCAGGGACGGGCGGCCCAGGTCCCCGGGGCGATGCTCTCGCTCACCGCCCGGTCCTGGTCGAAGTGTGCGTCGAGGACGGCGACCAGCTCCTCGTCGAGGACGGCGAGCATGACCTCCTCGTCGTGGTCGAGGGAGCGCCGGTTGAGGTTGCCGGAGCCGATCACCGACAGCGTGCCGTCCATGGTGAGCACCTTGGCGTGCATCATCGTCGGCCCGTATTCCCAGATGTGTACGCCGGCGTCGAGCAGGCCCGCGTAAAGGCGCCGGCCTGCCTGCCGGCACACCGCCTTGTCGGTGTGCCGGCCCGGTACCAGGAGCTCCACCTCGACGCCTCGGCGCGCGGTGGCCCCGAGCAGTCCGGCGAATTCGTCGTTGGGCGCGAAGTAGGCGGTGGTGAGCCTGACGCGTTCCTCGGCGGATTCGAGCACCACCCGCAGCAGGGTCCGTATGTCCTGCCAGCCGATGCCGGCCGAGCCCCGCACCACCTGCACCGCCGAGCGGCCGGCGGACGACTGGTCCATGAACCGGTCACGCTCGTCGAAGAGCCGGTCGTGGCATTCGGCCCAGTTCTGGGAGAAGGCGGCGGCGAGGCCGTCCACGGCGGGTCCCCGTACCCGGAAGTGGGTCTCGCGCCACTCCCCCGTGTGCCGGGCGTCGCCGGTCCATTCCTGGGCGATGCCGACGCCGCCGGTGAAGGCGGTGGTCTCGTCGACGACGAGGACCTTGCGGTGGCAGCGGTGGTTCTGTTTGAAGGGGGACAGCCGCAGCGGCGCCCGGAACCAGGCCACGTCCACCCCGGCGGCGGTCATCCGGGCGAGGCAGGCCCGCTCGATGAGCCGGCTGCCGAAGCCGTCGAGCAGCAGCCTGACCCTGACGCCCGCGGCGGCCCGTTCGGCGAGGGCCTCCGCGAAGTCCCGGGCGATGTGCCCGCGCCAGTACACGAACGTCACGAGATCGATGGTCCGGCGGGCGGCGCGGATGGCCCCGAGCATGGCCGGGAAGATCTCGTCCCCGTTGCGCAGGGGGAGGATCTGGTTGTGGTCCGTCATGGGGGCGCCGAGGAGACGCTCCAGACGGCGGCGGATGCGCCGGGCGCGGTCCTGGGCGGCCCGGGGGCCGGACCGCGCGCCGGGCAGGGGCGCTGCCGGGAGCGACTCCCCGGTTCTGACCATGGTGATTGTTCTCCGTCCCGGGGTTCTGCCCGCGTCTGCCTACAGCGGAGTCACGTACGCGCCCGAGATGCCGCCGTCGACCAGGAAGTCGGTGGCGTTGACGAACGAGGAGTCGTCGCTCGCGAGGAAGGCGACGGCCGCCGCGATCTCGTCCGCCTCGGCGAAGCGGCCCACCGGGATGTGGACGAGCCGCCGCGCGGCCCGCTCCGGGTCCTTGGCGAACAGCTCCTTGAGCAGCGGGGTGTTGACGGGGCCGGGGCAGAGGGCGTTGACGCGGATGCCCTCGCGGGCGAACTGGACGCCGAGCTCGCGGGACATCGCGAGGACGCCGCCCTTGGAGGCGGTGTACGAGATCTGGCTGGTCGCCGCGCCCATGCGGGCCACGAACGAGGCGGTATTGATGATGGAGCCCCTGCCCTGGCGCCGCATGTAGGGCAGGGCGGCCTTGCAGCACAGGTAGACGGAGGTGAGGTTGACCTCCTGGACCCGCTTCCACGCCTCCAGGCCGGTGGTGAGGATGGAGTCGTCCTCGGGCGGCGAGATGCCCGCGTTGTTGAAGGCTATGTCGACGGAGCCGTAGGTCTCGAAGCCGGTGCGGAAGAGCGCCTCGACCTCTTCCGGGTCGGTGACGTCGACCTTGACGAAGGTGCCGCCGACGGCCTCGGCGGCCGCCTCCCCGGCCCGCTCGTCGATGTCGCCGCAGACGACGTGGGCGCCCTCGGCGGCGAGGCGGCGGGCGGTGGCGAGGCCGATGCCGCTGCCGGCACCAGTGATGACGGCGGTGCGGCCGACGAGTCGACGCATGGGGCTCCTCGTTTTCGTGGTCGTCGGAAGAGGGGGAAGAGGGCGACGGCGGAGGGCGCCCTTGGTGATCTTCCGGTGACCCTAGCCGCGGGGACGCCGACCGGACACGGAGGGGAATCATGGACTACCGGGGGACTTGGGAGACCACGCCCGTCGGGAGTTCACGCTCGCACGCGGGCACGTCTGTCGTCCGCTTAGGTGGTGGTGCGGCACGTGTGGTGCCAGTTAGGCTGCTGGTAGTGCTGTTGTGTTGCGTTTTTGTGATTCTCGGCCGGCGTGCCACTCTCCGATCCCTGGGGAATTCCTGCCCCGTCGGGGAGGGCCACGGTGATGGGTGGTGGCTCCGGGCCCGGGTGGCGTGTCGGCCACGGCTACGCCGCTTCCTGGCCCTCGGGGTCCTTGCGTGCGAGGGCGTGCTTGAGCTGGGAGTGGGCATCGAGCCGTTCGGGTCCTGCGACGTCGTTCCAGGAGGCGTGTGTGGTGATCGCGGTGGTGAGGTCGCGTTCCCGCTCGCGCAGCGCGGCGACCTCGTTCTGCTCCTGCTCCGTCCAGCCTGGTGAGCGTGCGGCGCAGATCGTGGGTCCTGACCTTGTGGTACAGCCACCGCACGTACCCGCCGCTGACGGTGGCGGCGGTGGCGTGGGCGGGCAGGGACTGCATGGAGGGGACGCAGGCGAGGGCGGCGGTCGGTGGCTACGTCCGGTACGGCGGAGCGGGGCGCGCACATCGTGGATCCGCGTACGGGCAGGCCGGCGGTGACCGGCCTGGTCTCGGTGAGGGTGGTGGGCCCCTGCTGGCCTGGGTGGACTGCTGGGGGAGCGCGGCGTTCGCGATGGGATCGCGGGCCTGGCCGGCGGGGCTGGAGTCACTGCCCGGCGTGGAGGCGCTGCTGATCCCGGGGGGGGCGACGAGGTGCGGTGCACCGGGGGCTGGCGGCGCGGCCCGGCTGAGACGACAGAACCGACGTCGCCTATTTTTTTCACTTTTGTCCCGGAGGGCAATCCAAATTCTGTTCTGAGGCGTATCCCAAGTGCTGCAAGTTTCAGGAGGAAAGCCATGGCAATCTTCAGCAACCTCATGCCCGCCAGGCACCGCGACCACGGGAACGACACGTCCAACAACGACGACCGCAGCGGCAACGGCGGGCGTCACGGACATGGTGACCGTGAGGGCCGCGGCGACCACGGCGGCCGTCACGGGCACGGTGACCACCACGACAACAACCGGTACTGACCCCGCACGAAGGCTGAGCGGACCGGAGAACCAAGAACCCGGCCCGCTTCGCCGTCGATCCATGTCGATCCACGAGGAACACTGCCATGGCGTACGGCCTTCGGCGTCTGCTGACGGTGGGTGAGGCGTCGGACGCCGTGGTCGCGGCCCCGCCGCCGGTGGCGCCGCGCGAGGTGTTCCGGCGGTTTTGGCCGTACACCCGCGGGGGCCGCGGCTGGTTCGTTCCCGTGGTCCTCTTCAGCCTGATCGGCCCCGCCATCGACGCCGGGGAGATATGGCTTTTCAAGATCGTGGTGGACGACGTGCTCGTCCCCCGTGACCTCGGGCCACTGCTGTGGCTCGCTCCGGCCTACCTGGGCCTCGTCGTCGGCTCCGGCGTTCTCGGCTTCGCCGACGACGTGACGTCCACCTGGGTCAGCGAACGCTTCCTGCTCACCCTCCGCTCCGCCGTCTTCGGGCACGTCCAGGGGCTGTCGCTCGGATTCTTCGAACGCCGGCGGCTGGGGGACGTGCTCTCCCGGGTGACGGGCGACGTCGACTCGGTCGAGACGTTCCTGCTCTCGGGCGTGGCGGACGCCCTCTACTACGTGATCCAGCTGGGCGTCTTCCTCGGCCTGCTGTTCTACCTGCAGTGGGACCTGACCCTCCTGGCCCTGGCCATCGTGCCGATGTTCTGGGGTGCGGCCCGGCACTTCTCGCGGCTGATCAAGAAGGCGTCCCGGGAACGCAGGCGGCGCAGCGGTTCGATCAGCGCGATCGCCGAGGAGACGCTGGGCAACGTGGCCCTGGTGCAGGCGTACAACCGGCAGGAATGGGAGCAGCGCCGGTTCGGTGCGCAGAACCTCGGCCGGTTCCACGCGGTGATGGCCTCGGCGCGGATCCACGCCGTCTACCGACCCGTCGTGGAGATGATCGAGGTGTCGGGCGGCCTGGCGGTCATGGGCCTGGGCACCTGGAAGCTCGCCCAGGGGCAGCTCACACTGGGCGGGCTGCTGGTCTTCCTCGCGCTGATCGGCAAGCTCTACAGCCCGGTCCGGGGCCTCTCGCGCCTCGGCACCGTCTTCTACGCCGCCTCCGCTTCCGCCGAACGGATCATCGAACTGCTGGACCAGCGGCCGCAGGTCGTCGAGGCCGCGGGCGCCCGGCCGGTCGGCCGCGCGCGGGGCGACGTGGAGTTCGACGGCGTCGGCTTCCGCTATCCCGGCACCTCGTCCTGGGCCCTGTCCGATGTGTCCTTGCAGGTCGCGGCCGGGCAGACGCTGGCGCTGGTCGGGGCGAGCGGCGCGGGCAAGTCGACGGTGGCCAAGCTGCAGTTGCGCTTCTACGACCCCGACCGGGGAGCGGTCCGCCTCGACGGGACCGACCTGCGCGACCTGCGTCTGTCCGACGTGCGGGAGAACGTCGCGGTGGTCCTGCAGGAGACGCTCGTCTTCCAGGGCACCGTAGGGGACAACATCGCCTACGGCCGGCCGGAGGCGACGCAGGCGCAGATCGTCGCGGCGGCGCGCGCGGCGGACGCGCACGACTTCATCGAACATCTGCCCCAGGGCTACGACACGATGGTCGGCCAGCGGGGCCGGACGCTCTCCGGCGGACAGTGCCAGCGCCTGGCGATCGCCCGCGCGATGAACAGGGACGCGCCGGTGCTCCTCCTGGACGAACCGACCAGCGGGCTGGACGTCCGGTCGGGGCGGCGGATCATGGACCCGCTGCGGCGGCTCATGGCCGGGCGGACGACCATCGTGATCTCCCACAACCTGCTGACCGTCCGCGACGCCACGCACATCGCGGTGCTCGACCGCGGCCGGGTCGTCGAGTACGGCACCCACGACGACCTGCTGCGGCAGGGCGGGTCGTACGCCCGGCTCCACCGGCTGAACGCCGCGAGCGGGTCCGCGGCCATGCGGCCGGTGCCGTCGTGAGCGCCTGCGCCCCGCGGCGGCCCGCCGCCCTCGCACCGGGCGCGGAACCGGCTCCGGGCTACGAGGTGCTGGCGCATCTGACGCGCACGGGCTGGCTGGACGTCTACGACGCCTGGAGCGAGGAACGGGCCTGCCGGTGCGTGATCAAGACCGTGCGGCCCGACCGCCGGGACGACAAGCGGCTGCGCGAGCGGCTGCTGCGGGAGGGCGGGTGGTTGCGGGAGTTCACCCATCCGCATCTGACCCGGGCCTACGAGACCTTCGAGTCGCCCGAACCGCTCGTCGTGCTGGAGACGCTGACCGGTGAGACCCTGTCCCACCTCGTGCACCGGTTGCGGCGCCGGCCGGGCGCCGCCGACGTGGCGCTGCTCGGGGTGCAGCTGTGCTCCGCGATCCACTACCTGCACGGCCGGGGCCTGCTGCACCTGGACGTCAAGCCGTCCAACGTGGTGGTGGACTGCGCTCACGCGAAGGTGCTGGACCTGAGTGTCGCGCGGCCCCCCGGGCCCGCGCCCGCCGGGGTGGGCACGCGGGGCTACCTCGCTCCGGAGCAGGCCCGGGGAGGGCCGCTGACGGCCGCGGCCGACGTGTGGGGCATCGGCATCACCTTGTTCGAGGTCGCGTGCGGTGACGTGCCGTTCGCCCGCGACGACGACCACGCGAGGGCCGCGAGCGCCGAGAACGGCGAGAACGGCGACGGGCCGGGTACGGGGCACGAGCGGCGTGAGCGGCGTGAGGGGGCCTGCGAGAGCACCGGCAGCACCGGCGAGTGGTATCCGCAGCTGGAGCGGAGCGCCCCGCCGATCGGCTCCCGGCGGCGCCTGCCGTCCGCTGTCGCCGGCGCCGTCGACGCCTGCCTGCGGGCCGATCCCTCGTCCCGGCCCGCCGTCGACGAACTGGCCGCCGCTCTGCGCTCGGCACTGCCCGCCCCGCCCTGCTGAGGCCTGCTGAGGCCGTGGCGGGGCGGCGCCGGGCCTTTTAGTCCACCGGCGTCACGACGCGGCCGACCTGCAGCCGGGACGTGGCGATGACGGTGCCGTCGGAGGAGGTCAGGCGGGCACCGGAGACCGCCGCGGTGTCGACGGCGGCCGACGCACCCCAGTCGCCGCGACCGTCCCGCACGGCGAAGTCACCGACCCGGACGGTCGTGCCGTCCGCGTGCTCCAGGAGACAGATGACCCTGCCGCTGTACCGGGTGCCCCGGCCGTCGAGATCGACGGAGACGAACAGCCAGCCGGAGGTACCGGGATGGGCGTACACCTCGCCGACGGGCTGCCCGCGGTCCGCGGCCGAGGTCAGGTCTCCGACCAGCATCGGCTCGCTCACGGAGGCGGCGGGGGGCGATGCGGTGACCTCCTGCACGGCGGTGCTGATCCCCCAGCCGGCGAGCCCGCAGGCGACCGCCGCGGCGGCCCCGATCGACGCGAGCCGCAGCCGGGCCCGGTGGCCGCGGCCGCGCCGGCCGGTGGGCAGGCGGCCGGACGCGCGCGCGGGCGGGCGCGGCTCCTGTGCCGCGGCGTCCCGGATCAGCGCGCGCCCCACCCGGGTCTCGAAGCCCAGGGGCGGCTCGCGGTCCGGCAGCAGCCCGATCAGCCCGTCGCCGACCAATGTCAGGTGCTCGACGTACTCCCGGCAGTCCGCGCACCGGTCCAGATGGGCGAACGCCTCGGCCCGCTCGCGGCCGGAGAGCACGCCCAGGGCCAGCTCTGCGCCGTGTTCCCGCAGCTTCTCGCAATTCGCGTCACTGGACATGGTCGCCTCGGTTCGGAGACCCGAGTGTGGTCCGCAGCTTTGCCATCGCCGCCCGGATCCGTGTCTTGGCGGTGCCCAGCGGGATCTGCTCCAGGTCGGCGATCTGCTGGGCCGTCATTCCGTAGATGCCCGCCATCACCAGGGCACGGGCCTGCCCCCGTGGCAGCCGTGCCACGGCGGCCCGCAGCTGGGAGGAGGCCTCGTCGGCCAGCGCCCACCGCTCGGGGGTCTCGGTGACGGCGCCGACCAGCGCGTCGAGATCTTCGGGTGCCACCGGCTCCGTCCGCCGCGCGCGGACGGCGTCGACGGCGAGGTTGTGCGCGATGGTCGTCAGCCAGGTCGTGACCGAGCCGCGGCGCGAGTCGTAGATCTGCGCATGACGCCATGCGCGTTCGAATGTCTGCTGTGCGATGTCCTCGGCGATCTGCCGGTCGCCGATGACCGTCATGGCGACGCCGAAAACCCTGTGCTGGAACCTCCGTACGAAGGCGACGGCGAGTTCCGGGTCGCCGGTGGCCAGCCCGGACAACAAAGCCTCGTCCGGGAGGCGGCCCACGGGGAACCGGAAACCCGACACACCTCTGTATACGGCCGGCCGCCGCCCGGAGATTGCTCGCCGGCGGCGGAAGATCACATTCCCATTGTCCGCCGCATGCTCCGGGCCCGCACGCGGGTCAGCGCCCGTTCTGCGCCAGCCGCAGCAGATGGTCCGCCGGCGCCTGCCCGCCGTCCGGGTTCCGGCTGATCAGCATCAGGGTGTCCTCACCCGCGATGGTGCCCAGGATGTCGTGCAGCTCGCTGCCTGTGCCGCCTGACCGAAGTCATGCAACAACACCCACGCGAGCACGCCGGACCGGATCCGGCAGCGCCGGCGCTCACGACGGCCCGCACGTCCGATGGTCCGCAGCTCGCCCCTCCGGGGGGCGCCGGACGCCGGCCTCGGCGGGATCCCGCGGGCGGACTGCCTCTTCCCGCGATGGCGACTCGTGAAAGAGGCACCCCGGGCTCCTGCACCCGGTCAACGCCCACCTCCCGCAGCGCGTTCATGTCCAGGATCGGGACTGTAAAACGTTCGGTGTAACTCCCGATCATGGAAGATGCATCGATGACCAGCAACAACATGACCGAGGCTGAACCCGTCGCGCCGTCTGAGGCGGTGCCGGCGAAGTCTGTGGACGATCGGCTGATTGACGAGTTGGTGGGCCGGGCTCAGGCCGAAGGCCTCCAGCTGACCGGCGAGGGCGGGCTGCTGCAGCAGCTGACCAAGCGGCTCCTGGAGTCCGCTCTGGAGGGTGAGATCACCGACCACCTCGGCTATGACAAGCACGATCCGGCCGGGAAGAACGGCGGCAACTCGCGTAACGGCACCCGCGCCAAGACCGTCCTTACCGACGTCGGCCCTGTCGGGATAGCCGTGCCCCGCGACCGGGAAGGCAGCTTCGAGCCGAGGATCGTCAAGAAGCGGCAGAAGCGTCTGTCCGGCGTGGACGAGATGGTCATCTCGCTCGCGGCGAAGGGCCTGACGACCGGCGAGGTCCAGGCCCACCTGGCCGAGGTCTATGGAGCCGAGGTGTCCCGCCAGACGATCTCCACGATCACCGACAAGGTCCTCGACGGCATGGCCGAATGGCAGAACCGGCCCCTCGACGCCGTCTATCCCGTGATCTTCATTGACGCCATCCACGTGAAGATCCGTGACGGCGCGGTAGCCAACAGGCCCATTCACGTGGCCCTGGCGGTCACTGTCGAGGGCCGGCGGGACATCCTGGGCTGTGGGCCGGCGACGGCGGCGAGGGCGCCAAGCACTGGATGCACATCCTCACCGAGATCAAGAACCGCGGTGTCAACGACGTCCTGATGCTGGTCTGCGACGGACTCAAGGGCCTGCCCGACGCGGTCGAGACCGTCTGGCCCCGCACCACGGTCCAGACCTGCGTGGTCCACCTGCTGCGGAACTCCTTTCGTTATGCCGCCCGCCAGGACTGGGACAAGATCGCGCGTGTCCTCAAGCCCGTCTACACCGCGGCAACCGAGGAGGCCGCACTTGATCGGTTCGCCGAGTTCGCCGACGCCTGGGGCAAGAAATACCCGGCGATCGTGCGGCTCTGGGAGAACGCATGGGAGGAGTTCACGCCGTTCCTCCGCTTCGACACCGAGATCCGCCGCATCGTCTGCACCACGAATGCGATCGAGTCCGTCAACGCCAGGATCCGGCGGGCAGTCAAGGCCCGCGGGCACTTCCCCAACGAGCAGGCCGCGTTGAAGTGCGTCTACATGGCCATCATGTCCCTGGACCCCACCGGCAAGGGACAAGCCCGCTGGACCATGCGCTGGAAGACCGCACTCAATGCCTTCGACATCACCTTCGACGGCCGCCTCTCTGCAGCCCGCCAGTAACTCCAACAACCCAGTTACACCGCTCGTTTGACAGACCCCCCCGGGAGCCGCATTCTCAGGGCCCCCCGGCGCCGAACCGCGCGGTCTGGTCCCTGCTGATTCTGATCTTGGCGCTCGTCATCCTGCTCGTCTTCGTCGGGCTCGCCTACCTGACCTGGCGGCACCCGTCCTTGGGCGCTCCCCTGGGAACGGCGCTCGCAGGCGTGACCCTGGTCGTGACGCTTGCCCTCGCCTTGTCCCGCCGATAGCGCGATGGCCGGGTCGCCCCGATCGGGTTCGACGTCCGGCGGTGGGCGGAAGACGAGCGGAAAGACGTACATCTTCGTCACTCGCAAACACCACATGTAGTGGTGGGACCGTAGGCACTGCCCCCCTGTGGGAGGCGTTCAACGTCTCCCACAGGGCGTCTCCTCGCTTCGACTGACGGGGGAAGACAGCTGTCTTACCTGGCATCTCCAGCAGTCGCCGGCCACTCAGCCGCTGCGACACGCGTATCTGCCTCGGTCCATGAGGCAATCCCCACATCTAGTGGTTGGATGGCTACACCAGCCCACAAGTTGTGAGCCCTCCCCCTGAAACAACTCCCAACTGCCCTATGCTTAGTGCTGCTTCACCACACGGGCCCCCCGAAGCGCCTTGTCCGCTCAGGGACAAGGGCCCTTCCCCAAGGGCTTTTTTGGGGCTATGTGGGGTGAGGCACCGATGGGCCAGCACGAGCACTGCATCTGTTACGAACATGTCCTGGCCTTGCGCCAGGCGTTCGTGGACTGGGCACCTGTGATCGTCGTTGCCATCGACGTACTGCGGTCTTTCTGGTCATGACCAGAAAGCCGGATAACCCCGCCGCAAGGTCGTGCTCAGCAGTGAGCCCGGCCGCGAGTTGGACGGCCGGGCCCGGTGACTGCAGTACTCCCCGCGAGGGGTCCGTTGCCGGTTGCCCCCGGCGTCGGGCCCCTCGTGGCCTTCTCCGGGACGGCGTGCCCATTGGCCACTTGTGTTGCGGTGAGTCCTCCGCATCGTACCCCCGGGTCTAGAGCCTGGGCTATTAGACGCCCGTCTAGATCCCGTGGCCGGGCCGGTGTTAGGGCCGTTCCTCTCCGGCGCGCCCGCCAATGTCCAGGGTTCGGCGCGGGGTCGTGAGTCTCCCCCCGGTACGGACGCCCCGGCTTGGCCGTCACAGTCCCGGTGTGACGGCACCTGCCTCAGCTGCGGGCACCGCCCGGGCGCGGTGCCACGTGCCCTCGACCAAGGCTGGCGCTCGGCTTCCGATCTGAGGGCTCGACGGCTTGTCCGGCGTCTGCCGTCCGGCTGCCGGGCCGCTGTCCGGTGATCGGCTCCCCGGCCCGCGGCTGGCTCGTGGTCCTGCCCCTTGCTGCTCGCCGCTCGCGCCGGCCCGGTGCGTGGCCAGCGTGCTACTCAGGTACCGCACTACCCGGGCCAGGACGACGCCGCCCGCGCCCTGGCCGTCCGCGCCGCGCTGGACGCGGCGAGCGCATGGTGGCTGTGGCGTAGCTGTCGTGGTTACTTAATGATCTTGGTTGTGGCTTGGTGTTGCTCAGTTGTGCTGGGCGGTGGGTCTGCTCTGTGGGTGAGGTCTACGCGGGGTCGGGTGTCCGGGGCCGGTGGATTGGTGGGTTGAGCTGGTTGTTCGGTGTTGCGCAGTGAGCTGGGTGCGGCGGCGGTTTTTGCGCAGGGTGGTTGGCGCGCCTATAGGTACGAGGACGTGTCGGCCGGTCTGCTGAGGTCAGGGCGGTACGGGTTTGTGGGTTGGTTCAGCGGGTTGCCAGGCGTTGCCAGAGCAGGTCGTGGTCGGCGGGTGCGAGGCGGGGCAGGTGGAGGCGGTCGGCGAGGTCGTGGAGGAAGGCGGTCTGCTGGGTGCGGGTCAGGGGGTGCGGGGGCAGGCGGTCGAGGGCTGTGGCGAGGGTGAGGGTCTCGGGGTAGGTGATCAGGCTGCGGCAGGTCAGGGCGGGGGAGGCCGGGCCTGAGGCGAGGTGGGGGTTGGCGGTGCGGAGCCGGTGGAGGCGGGTGTGCCAGCGCTGGTGGAGGTGTTGGTGGTGGTCGTACCAGCGGGTGGTGATCGTCGATGCCCAGCTCAGGGAGGCCGCTGTCGGTGAGCGGCGGGTGGTACGGCGGGCATGGGTGAGTTCGGGCAGTGAGCGGATGTCGAGGGGGGTGCGCTGTCTGGGGTCGCTTGAGGCTTGCTGGTGGCGGGTGCAGATGAGAGCCCGGGGCAGGTCGGGTGCCGGGTGGATCCATGCGGCGACGGCTTGATGCGGGGCGCGGTGAGCGGTGCAGGCGGTGCACGCAGGCAGCGGCTGCACCGCGGGCTGGACAGGCTGCCAGCGGGCGATTGCCGTGCCGGCTGTGCCGATGGCGGCGGGCGGGGGCCGGCGGGGCAGTGCGCGGGCGAGGTGTGCGGGCGGGATGCGGGTGAAGTCGGACAGGCGGCGGGCGGCTTCGTTGCTGAGGTGGATGTCGGTGGCGGGCGGGCCCGTTGGGGTGCCGGTGGCGGTGATGTGCAGGCCGTCCAGGAGTTGGGTGGCACTGAGGTGGTAGGCGGCTGCGAGGCGGGTGAGGTAGGAGGCGGTGGCCTCGCGGGGCAGCGGCCTCACGTGCAGGGCGCCGGGCGGGGTGGGCCACATGCTGCCGACTGGTAGAGCGGGGCGCGGTGGGGCGGTCACCGGTCGGCGGGCCGGGCGCGGCGTTTGGGGGTGCGGGGCCGGTAGTGCTCTTCGGCGAGGTGGTCGAGTGCGATGGTGCCCAGCAGTGGTTTGGTGATGCGTTCTTGGCCGTCCAGGATGGCTTCGATGGCGGCCTGGCGGATCAGGCGGGCCAGGCTGCCGATCCGTCCGGCGGTCCGTTCGTGCAGGTAGGGCGCCAGCCTGGGCAGGGTGCCCGGCCGGTGCGAGGTGAGGTCGAGGGCAGCTTCCAGGGCGGCGATCAGTTCGCGGAACGGTTCGCGTTCGCCGGCGCGGGCGGGCAGCGCCCCGCAGTCGATCAGGGAGGCCCGCCCGGCCAGTTGTGCCCCGCGCACCCCGGAGAATACGGCGCTGGCGGTGACGTCGATGCCGGCGTAAACGAACGTCGCGGGGACGCGTTCGGTGAGGTCTTTGAGCCAGTCGGCGGCCTCGGCGCCGGTGGAGGTGCGCGGGTTGAGGCGGTGGATTTCGTCGATCAGCACGAGCTTGACCCTGGCCGCGGTGTAGGTGTGGCAGACAGCGCCTGTGATCTGTGCGGTGGTCATGCGGGTGGTGACGGGGATGCCGAGTGTGAAGTGTCTTCTTGGTGCCAGGGGCCGCACGTCGCTTCTCTGCCACCACCGGATTCCTTGACCATGTGCCCTGACCTGGTGAGATCCTAGTTCGGCCTACTGGCGTCTAGTGGCACCAGTTGCTGGCAGATAGTGGCACCAGCCAGAACAGATTTGCGGCACTTCCCCAGACGACTTCGCTTGTTAGGACGCGCGTTTCCAGGGGTGGGGTCAGGGCGTACTCCATCAACTGACGATCACGGTGAGGGCCCGCTTGATGGTGAGGGCTGGGCGTGTTTGTCGAGCTATGCGGTGTGTGTAGGGGCAGCGGCCGTGTTGGGGGAGACGTGGCTGCGAGCGGTGTGCTGTGCGGCGGTTCAGGGCGTGGTCGGCCGGGACATCGGATGCCCGTTCCTTATCGATCGGCACGGCAGGCAGCACCATCGTGGCGAGTCCGCCGCAGGCCGGCCCGTGTGTGCATTTGGGTATGGCGCTACTTGCCCCTGAGGTCATCGATCCGACGCTGTTCCCACCAGTCTTGGATCATGTCGAGGCGCTTGACGGACGGTTCGATACGGCTCAGGGCTCGGTCCAGGTTGAGGAACGGCACCATCAGGCCGGTGAGTGACGAGGTCTTGGACTTCAACCCCTCTGCCTGCCTCGTCCAGGAGGCCAGGTGTTTGGCTGTGTCGCTGAGGCCGGTCAGCATACGCGCCATGTCGTCATCCGCGGGGCCACGGCCGTTTCACCGGAGCTTTTGGAGCCGAGGAGTTGTTGGGCGGTAGCGACGGCTGTGGAGACAGCCTGGACTCGCTTCGCAGCGTGGTCGTGGAACCGGCGGGCCATCGATGTGAGATCGATGTCGACGCCTTCGGCCAGGCGGCCCCGAAGCTGGTGTGGCGTCACGATGGGGGCGGGGTCCGATGAAGCCATGACCCAGGCGATCGGTTTGTGTCGGCTGAGGAGTTCGTCCGCCAACACCCGGTAGGCCAGTACGAGGTCTGCGATCAGGTCGGGTTCCAGGGTGTCGCGGTGGTAGGCCGCGTTGCGGTATTCGTGCAGCCGGTCGAGTACGTCGCGTTCGTGGTCCGTCAGCACGCCCCGCTGCCTCAGGAACTTGGTCTTCTGGTCCAGATGGTTGTCCATCTTTGCCCGTCGGTCCGGGCCTACATGCTGGTCGATCAGCTGACTCAGCTGTCCGTCGAGCTGCCCGCCGCTGTCACGGAACTTCCACATCTCTTCGATGGTGCTGTCGGGGATTTGGAAGGCCAGTTGGGCGTTGACCTCACGGCCGATGATCACCTCGACTAGATGGTCCAGGAGGAGGGCAAGGCGATCGTGTGCTTGGTCGCCTGCCTCGGCACATCGCCGGATCTCGGCTATTTCGACCGCGAGCCAGTTCCACTGTTCGGAGTCCTGCGAGGCCGGGCGGTCCCAATCGGAAGCGAAAGGCTGCATGAGAGGCATGACTGCACCCTTTCATCCTCCCTCCGGGCGACCACCAGGTGAGATAGACAGCCACTGAGGCGACCCACCGCCCAAGGGCGATCGGTGCGGCGCCACCCGAGGCCCGCACCAGTGACCTTCGCGCTTACTGGTCCGCTCGGATTCCCACGCTGTGGTTGCTCAGCGCCCAGCCGCGACCGTGAGGAACGGGGCGTAGGAGGCGCTTGACGCTGCGGTCATTGGGGAAGTCCAGTGGCGCCGAGGAAACGCTGTTGGTTGCCGCAGATGTGCCGGGCGGCTTGTTCGGGTGTCAGCGCCCAGCAGGTGGCGAGGCGGGCGACGACGTCGGAGGTCTGCCGGTCGAGCGGGGTGCCTGTTGTGACGGGCGAACGGGCCATCGGTCTCAAGGAGGACACGGTCGGGCGGCAAAATCCCACGGAGTGGGGCCTGAGGCCGGGCCGCGGCCGCCGCAACAGGCGCCGGCCAGCGTTGCCCACTACAACGGCGACGGGCACCACTTCAGCCGGGCGGCCCTCGGACGCCGTCCCGTGACCTCGGTTTCGAACCGAGGTCGCGGCATGGAGTGAGCCTCTGCCCCGTCGAGGTCTGAAGAGGTTAGGCGAACCCATACTTCCTGGCGGCCCGCTCGGCCCGAACCCGCGGTCCCTTCATCTGCATTTGAGCGAACTGCTCGCTGACTCCGTAGGTGTTGGCCACACGCTCGTTGTCCCAGCCGCGGTAGGCCATGCGCTGTGCTGCGATGAGCGGAACCAGTAGTTCGCCGGCCATGAAGGTGGCCTGCTTCTCTTGCACGGGGTCGAACTGGCGATTGTGGTCCTCGCCGAGCACCACACCGTCGAAGGAGTGCTCCAGCAGGTGGTGCCCGAGCTCGTGGGCGATGTTGGAGCGACGCCTGACGAGCTTGTGGGACTCGTTCTCCACTATCACTCGCGCACTGCCGAGAGGCACCAGAGCGGCAGACCAGGACGAGGAGCTCTGCACGGTGAAGTGGCTGAGAGCCTCGTCTCGCAACTCGAACCTCAGCAGACCCTCGAGGGTGTACACCTTGATTCCGTGCTCCTCGGCGAGGGCGTAGGGATCGAGGGGGTCGAGGGGACCCAAACTCAGCCCGGCGCGTTCCTCCTGCGCGACCTCACGCATCAGCGCCTGCGTCCAGCGCAACTCAGTGGCTCCGGGATTCACGCTCGGCGCGGAACCGCCGGGCCGCGGCGCTGATCACCTCTTCGAGGTACGCAACGTCGTCGCCGCTGAGATCGCTGCGCGCCCGCAGTAGGGGAACGAGTGACGCCACCAGCTCAGGCTCTTCCCGGACGGATCCGTCACGGGTTGTTACGTAGAAGGTCTCCGCTGGCATGCGCAGCCACGTCGTCATGGCTGCGAATGCGGTGACGTCCGGCTTCAGCCCGTTGGCCATACGGGAGATGGTCGAGGCGCTCACCCCGAGGTCCTTGGCGAGCTGTCGCCATGACAGCCCCTTTTCGATGCGTGCCGCATCCAGCGCCCCATGCAGGGCCTGCACGTCCACGGTCGGACTCTCACTCATGCCTGTCCCCGATTTTCGTCACTGCTCGACTTTTCGATCACCCCTGGTACAGTGTAACTGCTCGACATTTCGAGCAGTGATGCACTTTCGCGTCACCGTGTGCGCGACAGGAGGAACGCCATGACGCAGGACCGCGGGCCCAAGCCCGTCACGATCATCGTCAACACCCGCTCCCACACCTGGGAGACCAAGGAGATCACCTACGAGCAGGCCGTCGCCCTGGCCTACCCCGGCCAGCAGCCGAACGAGCAGGACACCTACACAGTTCAGTACAGCCGCGGCCGCGACGGACACGGATCGGGCAGCCTCACGGCCGGCCACAGCGTCCGGGTGAAGGAGGGGATGATCTTCGATGTCTACCGTACTTCTCGCTCGTGACCCGGACCTGTCCCGCCTCCTCGACGATGGCTACGACGTCGTCCTCCACGCCGGCCACATCATCGTCCGGCACATCCCCTATGCCACCGAGAACCGCACCGTCGACCACGGTTTCCTCGCCTACCCCATGACCGTCAGCGGAGACCACCTGGTCTCCGGCACTGATCACCGCATCTGGTTCGGCGGCTCCACTCCCTGCGATGAGCACGGCCGCCGTCTAACCCTCGTCAATCCGGAGACCCGGGTAATCGCCGAGGGCATGCAGGCGAACTTCATGCTCTCGGCCAAACCCGGTCCCGATGGCTACCCCGACGAGTACACGAAGATCACCGCGTACGCCAGGATCATCGCCGCCCAGGCGCAAGCCCTCGACTTCACGGCCACTCCCACCCCCGGCGCGGCGTGGCAGGAGATCGTCGACGACAGTCCCTTCGCCTACCGTGACACCGCCACCTCCCGCGCCGGTATCGCGGCCGTCAACCGCCGCTTCCGAGGCCACCGCATTGTGATCGTCGGCCTCGGCGGCAGCGGAACCTACATCCTCGACCAGATCGCCAAGACCGAGGTCGACTCGATCCTCCTCATCGACGGCGACACCTTCGACAACCACAACGCCTTCCGCGCCCCCGGCGCCCCCACTCTCGACACCCTGCGCGAACGCCCCAACAAGGCCGCCCACTTTGCCTTGGTCTACTCCAACATGCACCGAGGGGTATCCGCGTGTGCGCAGTACCTCGACGAGGACAACCTCGACCTCCTCGAAAGCGCGACATTCGTGTTCCTCGCCTCCGACGACGCCGCAAGCAAACCGGTGATCATCGACTGGCTCGAAGCCCACGAAGTACCGTTCATCGACGTCGGCATGGGCATCGAAGAGATCGACGGCCGCCTGAGCGGACTCCTGCGCGTCACCACCAGCCTCCCGGGCCGCCGAGACACAGCCCGTCACCGCATCCCCCAGCCGGCGCCCGAAGGCGACGCCTACGCACGCAACATCCAGACCGCCGACTTGAACGCACTCAACGCCGTCCTGGCCGTGATCCGCTGGAAACGCTCCATCGGCGTCTACGCCGACGCCACCGACGAGAGCCAC